>NZ_JANUQM010000002.1 GCF_030386795.1 Streptomyces sp. S.PNR 29 | reverse complement strand
TAATCCCCACCGAAGTGGTTCATCGTTCGACTTGCATGTGTTAAGCACGCCGCCAGCGTTCGTCCTGAGCCAGGATCAAACTCTCCGTGAATGTTTACTCGGCCAGTAAATTAATACAGCCGGTTGAACACCACGAGAGCGGAACAGTCGAGCGGAATAAGCCCGACCGTTCACAGCGTCCTCGCTGTGTTATTTCAAAGGAACCTCGACCATCCGAACCGGATGGACGGGGTATCAACATATCTGGCGTTGACTTTTGGCACGCTGTTGAGTTCTCAAGGAACGGTCGCTTCCTTTGTACTCACCCTCTCGGGCTTTCCTCCGGGCGCTTCCCTTCGGTGTTTCCGACTCTATCAGATCCTTTCGGGCCTGATTCCCTGTCGGCGGGATTTGCCGTAGCCCCGGGGCTTTCGCCCGTCGGTCTTTCGACATTCACTACGTTAACCGATTCCCCCGGCAACTCATAATCGAGTCCGTGAGTGCGAAATTCGGGCATGCGGGCACGCCGAATTCGCCCCCGTTGAGGGTCATCGTAGGTAGTGGGTTGGCCGCTTCCGGCTGCTGGCAATCGCCATACCGGCTCAAGCGGCTCGGGATACATTACGCACCTTGCGAGGGCACGTCAACTTCGGCGGCGCCTCGGGACGTGCGCGCGGTACGGGCTCACCGTCGGGTCGTCGGCGATCCAGAAGCGCCAGGGATGGACGCCGCCTTCCCCGGCCACACCGGTGCGCGGGCCATTGCGTACCAGGTCGGAGGGTACGGGGGTGCCCGTCTGGATACGCAGGGGCGTGTCTCCGGTGGCACACGCGTCGGTGCCGTCCAGGGCTCGGTTCACGTCCAGGGCCGTGGCCAGGCGGGCCGGGCCTTTGGCCAGTTCCTTGTCGTTACGGGCCGAGAGGCGCCGTGTGCGGGCCAGTTCGGCGCCCTCGATGACCTCGCCCGCGCGGAGCAGGACCGCGCTCGCCCTTCCCTCCGGACCGCACACCAGGTTCATGCAGAACCACATCCCGTAGGTGAAGTAGACGTACACGTGTCCGGGCGGACCGAACATCACGTCGTTGCGGGGGGTGCGGCCACGGTAGGCGTGGGAGCCGGGGTCGTTCGGGCCGTCGTAGGCCTCGACCTCCGTGAGGCGCACGGCGATCGGACCGTCCGGGGTGGTGCGTACGAGGATGCGGCCCAGGAGGTCGGGGGCCACGTCGAGGACAGGCCGGTCGAAGAACTCCCTGGGAAGGGGCGTACGGTCGGGGGTCGCGATCATGCCGTCCGAGGGTAGTGCAGACGGGTGAGTGCGGCGGGTGGTCAGGGGGCGTGCGCCTTGTCAGGGTGAGGGCACGGAACCGGCCACGGCCGGATCGCGTTTGTATGGATCAAGGGATCAGGGCAGGCAAGGCCCCACGGGGGCGTCTGGAGAGGATGAGGCATGGCGTTCAAGAAGCTGCTCGCGAGTCTGGGAGCCGGCGGGGCCTCGGTCGAGACGGTGCTGAACGAGGTCAACGTCGTCCCGGGCGGTGTCGTCCAGGGTGAGGTGCGGATCCAGGGCGGGTCCGTCAACCAGCAGATCGAGGGGCTGTCGGTCGGGCTGCAGGCCAAGGTCGAGGTGGAAGGCGGCGACCAGGAGTACAAGCAGGACATCGAGTTCACGAAGCTGCGCCTGGGCGGCGCCTTCGAGCTGCAGGCGAACGCCGTGCACGCGGTGCCCTTCGGGCTGGAGATCCCGTGGGAGACGCCGATCACGATGATCGACGGACAGGCGCTGCGCGGGATGCACATCGGGGTGACCACGGAGCTGGAGATCGCCCGCGCCGTGGACTCCGGTGACCTGGACCCGATCAACGTGCACCCGCTGCCGGCGCAGAAGGCGATCCTGGACGCGTTCATCCAGCTGGGCTTCCGGTTCAAGAACGCGGACATGGAGAGGGGCCACATCCGGGGTACGCGGCAGAAGCTGCCGTTCTACCAGGAGATCGAGTTCTTCCCGCCGCAGCAGTACCGTGGTCTGAACCAGGTCGAGTTGAGCTTCGTGGCCGACGAGCACGCGATGGACGTCGTGCTGGAGATGGACAAGAAGCCGGGTCTGTTCAGCGAGGGCAGCGACACCTTCCGGTCGTTCCAGGTGGGCCTGCACGACTACCAGGGGACGGACTGGGTGGCGTACGTGAACCAGTGGCTGTCCGAGGTCGGCAGCAAGCGCAACTGGTTCTAGGCTCGGAACCACTGACTCCAGAACCGATCAGGAGGTACTGAGGTGACCGAGCTCAAGAGGCGGCCGCTCCCCCACGACTTCCATCCGCCCGTGCCGTCCTTCACGGTCACGAGTGAGGACGTCCAGGAAGGTGCGACGCTCAAGGACGCTCAGGTCTACGCGGCCGGTAACACCTCGCCGCATCTGCGGTGGGAGGGCTTCCCGCCGGAGACCAAGAGCTTCGCCGTGACCTGCTACGACCCGGACGCCCCCACGGGGAGCGGGTTCTGGCACTGGGTGGTGTTCGACATCCCGGCC
Organism: Streptomyces sp. S.PNR 29; assembly: GCF_030386795.1. GTDB lineage: Bacteria > Actinomycetota > Actinomycetes > Streptomycetales > Streptomycetaceae > Streptomyces. The sequence goes on along the minus strand of NZ_JANUQM010000002.1, from coordinate 929,040 downwards.
TCGGTGACCGAGCTGCCGGTGGGTGCGGGCAGCGGCGAGTTCAAGGGGCTGCCGGAGGGCGCGGTCCAGGCGCGCAACGACTACGGCACCAAGGACTTCGGTGGTGCCGCGCCGCCTCCCGGGGACGGGCCGCACCGTTATGTGTTCACGGTGTACGCCGTGGACCAGGAGAAGCTGGGTCCGGACGCGGACGCCACCCCGGCTGTCGTCGGTTTCAACCTGCGTTTCCACACGCTGGCGCGCGCACAGCTGATCGGTGAGTACGAGGTGCCCGCCGAAAGCTGACGGATCCCGGCGTTCACGGAACGTTTGCCCGCCTCTGGTCTTGGAATTGATCAGAGGCGGGCATTTTTGTTGCCGGGGGTCGCGGGGGTCACCCCTCGCGGGAGCAGCAGATATTGCGTTGTCCATCTCGGCGTGCCCGGCCAGAGTTGATCCCAGCCCGCCAAAGGGTGGGCCGGGGCACACGGGAGGTGGGCTGGTATGCGGGACACGCTGGTACTCAACGCGAGCTTCGAGCCGCTGTCGACGGTGACGCTGAACCGAGCCGTCGTGCTGGTGCTGCAGGACAAGGCCGTCGTCGAGCAGACCCACCCCGAACTGCGGATGCGTGGAGCCGCGGTCGACATACCGGCGCCCCGGGTCATCCGGCTCTGCAAGTACGTACGGGTGCCCTTCCGAAGACAAGCTCCGTGGTCGAGGCGGGGCGTGCTGGTACGGGACCGGCACCGGTGTGCGTACTGCGGCAGGCGGGCGACGACCGTGGACCATGTGGTGCCGCGGTCGCAGGGTGGCGGGGACACCTGGCTGAACACGGTGGCCTCGTGCGCGGAGGACAATCACCGGAAGGCGAACCGGACTCCGGAGGAGGCGGGGATGCCGTTGCTGCGGCAGCCGTTCGAGCCCACGCCGGCTGATGCGATGTTGCTGGCGCTGGGGCAGGAGGACCTTGCGGCGCTGCCGGATTGGCTGGCGCTGGACGCTGCCTGACGATTCGCCGTAGGGCTTCTGGTGGGTTGTCGGCCGAGGGTTGTCTGTGGCTGGTCGCGCAGTTCCCCGCGCCCCTTGGGTGGGTGCGGGGAACGTGCGTTTTCTGGATCGCCTCAGTCGATCGACGGCTTTTCCCGGCGGTCCGTGCCCCCGTTTCCGGAAGGGCCGCCGTTGGATGAACCGCCGCCCATGGAGCCGAAGTTGCCCACCGCGCCGGACAGGCCCTTGAGGGCGTCGCCGATTTCGCTGGGGACGATCCAGAGCTTGTTGGCGTCGCCCTCGGCGATCTTCGGGAGCATCTGCAGGTACTGGTAGGAGAGCAGCTTCTGGTCCGGGTCGCCGGCGTGGATCGCCTCGAAGACCGTACGGACGGCCTGGGCCTCGCCCTCGGCGCGCAGGGCCGCGGCCTTGGCCTCACCCTCGGCGCGCAGGATCTGGGACTGCTTCTCACCTTCGGCGCGCAGGATCTCGGACTGGCGGACACCCTCGGCCTGGAGGATCGCGGCCCGCTTGTCGCGGTCGGCGCGCATCTGCTTCTCCATCGAGTCCTGGATGGAGGTGGGCGGTTCGATCGCCTTGAGTTCGACGCGGTTGACGCGGATGCCCCACTTGCCGGTGGCCTCGTCGAGGACACCGCGCAGGGCGGCGTTGATCTCCTCGCGGGAGGTCAGGGTGCGCTCCAGGTCCATGCCGCCGATGATGTTGCGGAGCGTGGTGACGGTGAGCTGCTCGATCGCCTGGATGTAGCTGGCGACCTCGTACGTGGCGGCCCTCGCGTCGGTCACCTGGTAGTAGATGACGGTGTCGATGTTGACGACCAGGTTGTCCTGGGTGATCACCGGCTGCGGAGGGAACGGGACGACCTGTTCGCGCAGGTCGATGCGGTTGCGGATGGTGTCGATGAACGGGACCACGATGTTGAGGCCCGCGTTCAGCGTCCGCGTGTAGCGGCCGAAGCGCTCGACGATGGCGGCGCTGGCCTGTGGGATGACTTGGATGGTCTTGATCAGGGCGATGAAGACCAACACCACCAGGATGATCAAGACGATGATGACCGGTTCCATCGTCGGTTCCCCGTACCCTTCTCCGCCTCGGCGCCTCGGCAGATCTTATGGTTGTTGAAGATCTTGCTGGTCGAGTCTGACAGACCGTCGTGGTCCTCGCGAGGGGTTCCGCCCAGTTACGTCGTACGAGGTCACATGACGATCGCCGTGGCTCCCTCGATGTCCACGACGTCCACTTCCTCGCCTACTTCGTAAGCGTGTCCAGTGTCGAGGGCGCGCGCCGACCAGACCTCTCCGGCAAGCTTGATCCGGCCACCGGAGGCGTCGACGCGCTCCAGAACGACGGCCTGTTTGCCCTTCAACGCGTCCACTCCGGTGGCGAATTGAGGCCGCTGTGCGCGATGTCTGTTCGCGATGGGCCGCACCACGACGATGAGGGCGGTCGAGACGACTGCGAACACCGCGACCTGGGCGACGGCACCGCCGCCGAAGATCCCGGAGACCAGTGCCGCGGCGACGGCGCCCACCGCCAGCATGCCCAGTTCGGGCATCGCGGTGATCACCAGTCCGATGCCTAGTGCCGCCGCGCCGATCAGCCACCACAGCCATGCGTCGATGTCCACATCGCCATGGTAGGACCGTGGGCCCTGTCGCCGACAGGGCGCCGATCAGTTGATCGGCCTTATTACGCGGGGTTTTGACAGCGCACGCGGGTTCAGGACAGCGGCAGGCCCTGTGCGGTCCAGCGGTCGCCGACCTGTTCGACGACGAGCGGGAGGCCGAAGCAGAGGCTGAGGTTGCGGGAGGTGAGTTCGAGCTCCAGCGGGCCGGCGGCGAGGACCTTGCCCTGGCGGATCATGAGGACGTGGGTGAAGCCGGGGGCGATCTCCTCGACATGGTGGGTGACCATGAGCATCGAGGGGGCGATCGGGTCGCGGGCGAGGCGGCCGAGACGGCGTACGAGGTCCTCGCGTCCGCCGAGGTCGAGACCGGCGGCCGGCTCGTCGAGGAGGAGCAGTTCGGGGTCGGTCATCAGGGCGCGGGCGATGAGGGTGCGCTTGCGCTCGCCCTCGGAGAGGGTGCCGAACTTGCGGTCGAGGTACTCGGACATGCCGAGGCGGTCGAGGAAGGCGCGGGCACGCAGCTCGTCGATCTCCTCGTAGTCCTCCTGCCAGGTGGCCGTCATGCCGTACGCGGCGGTGAGGACGGTCTCCAGGACGGTCTGGCGCTTGGGGAGCTTGTCGGCCATGGCGAGGCCGGCCATGCCGATGCGCGGGCGCAGGTCGAAGACGTCGGTGCCGGGCTTGCCGAGGGTCTCGCCGAGGATGGTGGCGGTGCCCTTGCTGGGGAAGAGGTAGCTGGACGCGACATTGAGGAGGGTGGTCTTGCCGGCCCCGTTGGGGCCGAGGATGACCCAGCGCTCGCCCTCCTTGACCGACCAGGAGACCTGGTCCACCAGAGCCCGGCCCTCACGGACCACGGATACGTCCTGAAGCTCCAGAACATCGCTCATGAGCGCGTTGTCTCCCCTTGCAGTGTGGCCGGTCTCGGCTGTCGCGTACGCCTGTGGCTCGGTCCGCCGCGCCGGTGGGCGCAGCCCTCAAGGAAATCTACGCCACGGGTGGGCCCGGGCATTCCATCGGTCCGGTCCTAGGGTGGGGGCATGCTCTCGGAACCGCGCTCAGGACGCCTTGCCGCTTGGGGAAATGCCCTTCTTGCCGGACTTGTCTCTCCGGATGACGCCGTGCTCCTGATCGTCGGGGAGGACGCGGTGCACCGGGTGGAGGGGCTGCCGGGCGAGTCGGCGCCGGTCGGTCTCACGCTGGCGCTGGGCCGGCTGCGGGCGCTGGGGGTGACCGGGCTGCGGGTCGCGCTGCCCGCGCCGGGGCATCCGCTGGGGCTGAGCGGACCTCCGGAGTTCAACGCGCGGGCGCTGGACGCGGAGGAGGCGGTGGTCTGTCATGGCGCCGCGCTCGGGCTGGTTCCGGAGGTGTACGAGGCCGGACCCGAGGGTGATGTGCATGTCGAGGTCGTCTGGCACTGCCTGCCGGTGCGGGAGGCGCCGCCTGCCGATGTGCCGTCGCTCGGGGAGGCGGAGCGGGAGCTGGCCCAGGCGCTGCGGGAGGCGACCGAGACGCTGACGCGGCTGGACGTGGCCGGCTCGGGGCCGGTGGCGGAGGCGGCGATCGATGCGTACCGGGCGCGGGCCGAGCGGGGGCGGGAGGTGCTGGCGCCCGGGTATCCGCCGCGGGCGGTGCGGGTGCTGGAGCTGGCTCAGCGGGTGGGGATGCTGATCGCGGTGGCGCACGAGGCCGGGAACGGGGGTGCGGTGAGCGCGTCCGAGATGGCGGCTCGGGTGGCTGCGTTGCGGCCGGTGGAGCGGACGGCTCGGCGGGCGCAGGTCGCGGCGTACAACGCCGTTGTGGAGGAGCGGGAGCGAGGGGTGCGGTGAGGGTCGGTGGTCTTGTGGCCGTCGTCGAGGTGAGCGTCCCTGCGGGCTCCGCCCCCGGATCCCCCTGCCGGACCGCCGTCATGGGTGCCTGACCGGCCTCCCGGGCTGGGCCGGGAGGCCGGTGGTCACCACCGGCTCCGCGACGGAGGTCAGTGGTTGACGGCCGTGTTGCCGAAGGCGGGGTTCAGCGCGCCGATGACGTTGACGCTGTTGCCGGAGACATTGACCGGGACGTCGACCGGGACCTGGACGAGGTTGCCCGAGAGCACGCCCGGGGAGCCCACGGCCTGACCGCCGGCGTGCGCACCGTCGGTGGCGGAGGCCGCACCGGCACCGGCGGCGAGCAGGCCACCGGCCACCATCGTCACGGCCGCGACCTTCTTCAGCTTCTTCACTTTCCAAGCCCTCCTTGCGATTGCCGCGGCAGTCGCCGCAGCACGCACTGGAGAACGGCCGGGAGCGGCGGAGGATGCGCCATGTGGGGGACATTCCCACGACGGTATGAATCTCAGTCCGGAAGGGAACCCTCCGAGTTGCCGCGCGGTGTCCGTGTCCCGGTCGTATCAGGTGGTCAGGCCGTGGCGTACGGCCCACAGGGCCGCCTGGGTCCGATCCGCCAGGTCGAGCTTCATCAGGATGTTCGACACGTGGGTCTTCACCGTTTTCTCGGAGAGCACCAGCGCGCGGGCGATCTCCCGGTTGGAGCGGCCGTCCGCTATCAGACCCAGCACCTCGCGCTCCCGCTCCGTGAGCGAGGGCCCTCTGCCCTGGCCGGAGTTGGACTCCTCCTGGGACAGCAGGGCGTCCGCGACCTCCGGCTGGAGCAGGATGTGACCGGCGTGGACGGAGCGGATGGCGCCGGCCAGCGCGTCGGGATCCACGTCCTTGTAGACGTAGCCCGCGGCGCCCGCGCGCAGGGCCGGGACGACCGTGCGCTGCTCGGTGAAGCTGGTGACGACCAGCACGCGCGCGGGGTTCTCCAGTTCGCGGAGCCGGCGCAGCGCCTCGACGCCGTCCATGCCCGGCATCTTGACGTCCATCAGGATGACGTCCGGCGCCAACTTCTCGGCCTGCTCCACTCCTTCGGCGCCGTCCGCCGCCTCGCCCACGACCTCGATGTCGTCCTGCACTTCCAGGAACGTGCGCAGGCCGCGGCGGACCACCTGGTGGTCGTCGACGAGCAGCACCTTGATCGGGTCAGCCACCGGGAACCTCCATCTCGATCGTGGTGCCCTTGCCGGGCGCCGATTGCACGGTCAGCGTGCCGCCGGCTCCGCTCGCGCGGTCCCGCATGGAGACCAGGCCCAGGTGGCGTCCCGCGCGGCGTATCGCCTGCGGGTCGAAACCGCAGCCGTCGTCCGTGACCCGCAGGACGGCGCCGGTGCCGCGCCGGTCCAGGGTCACGTCGACATGCTCCGCCGCGGAGTGCCGCAGGGCGTTGTGCAGGGCTTCCTGGGCGACGCGGAGCACGGCCTCCTCCTGGGCGGCGGGCAGGGCCTTCACGCCGCGGCCGGCGAAGGTCACACGCGCGCTGTGGGCGCGGTCGAGGACCTGGATCTGGGTGCGGAGGGTGGCGGCGAGGCCGTCCTCGTCGAGGGCCGCTGGACGCAACTCGACGACGGCGGCGCGCAGTTCGTCGGCGGCTTCCGCGGCGAGTGCGGCCACCTGCTGGAGCTCGCCCTTGGCGCGGGAGGGGTCGCGGTCCACGAGGGCGGCGGCGGCCTGGGCGGTCAGGCGCAGGGAGAAGAGCTTCTGGCTGACCGCGTCGTGCAGTTCGTGGGCGAGGCGGGAGCGTTCCTCGGCGATGGTCAGTTCGCGGCTGCGTTCGTACAGGCGGGCGTTGGTGAGCGCGATGGCGGCGTGCTGGGCGAGGATGGAGAGGAGTTCCTCGTCCTCCGCTGTGAAGCCGCAACTGCCCTCTGGTTTCGGGCAGTTCTTGTTGGCCAGGAACAGGGCTCCGATGACCTCGTCGCCGTCCCGGATGGGCAGGCCCAGGAAGTCCACGAGGTCCGGATGGGCGGACGGCCAGCCCTCGAAGCGGGGGTCCTTGCGGACGTCGGCGAGGCGCTCGGCCTTGGCCTCGTGCAGCATCGCGGCGAGGATGCCGTGCTGGCGCGGCAGGGGGCCGATGGCCCGCCACTGCTCCTCGCTGACGCCGTCGACCACGAACTGGGCGAAGCCCCCGTGGTCGTCCGGGACGCCCAGCGCGGCGTACTGCGCGTCCAGCAGCTCGCGGGCTGAGGCGACGATCGTCTTCAGGACGTCGCGCACCTCCAGGTGTCTGCTCATGGCCAGCAGCGCGGAGCTCACCGCGGCGAGGCCGGATCGAGGGCCGTGACTCATGCCTTCACCGTACCGGCGGGATGTGACAGCGCAGATCGGTCCGGTGACGGCCGCCGCCTGGGCCGGTGGCCCTAGGGCGAAGGGCCCCGCCGGCTTGCGGCCGGTGGCCGAGGCGGCCGGGGTGGCCCGGTTCCTACGTTGAGGGCACGCGGATCAGGACGCATGGACGACGAGGGGACGGGTGTCATGCCGGTAGCGATCATCACGGGGGCTTCCAAGGGGCTGGGGCGGGCGCTCGCCGAAGCGCTGGCCGCACGGGGCTGGGACCTGGTGCTCGACGCCAGGACGGCCGGAGTGCTCCAGGAGACGGCGGCGGGGCTGGAGGCGTACGGCACGCGCGTGACGGCGCTCCCTGGGGACGTCACGGACGCCGGGCACCGGGCCCGGCTGGTGGAGGCGGCGTGGCGGTTCGGCGGCGTCGACCTGCTGGTGAGCAACGCCAGCGCGTTGGGCGCCGAGCCGCTCGTACGGCTGGAGGAGCTGACCCTGGAGGGGCTGCGGCGGGCGCTGGAGGTGAACGTGGTGGCGGCGCTGGGCCTGGTGCAGGAGGCGCTGCCGCTGCTGCGGGCGGCGGAGGCGGGCGCGGTGATCGCGGTCAGCTCGGACGCTGCCGCCGAGGCCTATGAGACGTGGGGCGGCTACGGCGCGTCGAAGGCGGCCCTCGATCACCTCGCGGCGGTGCTCGGCGTGGAGGAGCCGGGCCTGCGGGTGTGGGCGGTGGATCCCGGTGACCTGGCGACGGACCTGTATACGGCGGCCGTACCGGACGACGACGATCCGCGACCGGATCCGGCCGAGGTGGTGCCGGCCTTCCTGCGCCTGCTGGACGAGCGGCCGGCGAGCGGTCGCTACGGGGCGCCGGCGCTGCTGGAGGGGCGGCGATGACGCTGACGCTGCACGTGCCCGAGGAGCTGTCGGCCCGGGTGCCGGTCGAGCAGCGGGGTGCCGGGCTGGACCGGGATGCCGTGCGGCTGCTCGTGTCGCGGGGCACCGGGGTGTCGCATCACGCGTTCGTGGAGCTTCCGCGGCTGCTGCGGGCCGGGGACCTGCTCGTCGTGAACACGTCGCCGACGCTGGCCGCCGCCGTGGACGGGCGGACAGGGCACGCGCCCGTGGTGGTGCACTTCTCCACGCGCGGGGACGACGGGCGGTGGGCCGTCGAGCTGCGGGACCCCGACGGGAAGGGCACCACGCGCGCGCGTGCGGGTGGGCCCGCGGGGATGGAGGTGCGGTTGCCCGGGGGTGTGCGGCTGGTTCTGGAGGAGCCGCTGCGTGCTCGCCATGCGCGGCTGTGGTGGGCGCGGGTGGCGGGTCCGGGGGTCCTCGGGATGCTGCGGGAGCACGGGCGGCCCATTCGCTACGCCTATACGGAGCGGGACCAGCCGCTGTCCGTGTACCAGACGGTGTTCGCGATGCCGTCGGCCGACGGGTCGGGCAGTGCGGAGATGCCGAGTGCGGCGCGGCCCTTCACCGCGCGCCTCGTGGTCGAGCTGGTGAGCCGGGGGGTGTGGTTCGCGCCGGTCACGCTGCACACCGGGGTGGCCTCGACGGAGGCGCACGAGCCGCCGTATCCGGAGCGGTTCGCCGTGCCGGAGGCGTCGGCGCGGTTGATCAACGCTGTCAAGGCGGGGGGCGGGCGGGTGGTGGCGGTCGGCACGACAGCCGTGCGGGCCGTGGAGTCGGCGGCCGGCGCCGACGGGGTCGTACGCGCGCGTGCGGGGTGGACCGATCTGGTGGTCACTCCCGAGCGTGGGGTGCGGGTGGTGGACGGGCTGCTGACCGGGCTGCACGAACCGGCGGCCTCGCATCTGCTGATGCTGGAGGGAATTGCGGGACGGGAGGCGATCGACCGTGGCTACGAGGAGGCGCTGCGGGGCCTCTATCTGTGGCACGAATTCGGTGACGTGCACCTCATCCTCCCGGAGGAAACCCCTCACACAGCGCATTGCTCCAGCAACTGCATGTGAGGCCTTTGTGAGCTCGATGTGAGCCCGCGCATAGGACGCACGTCACGTACGACGGGCGATAGGAGATAAAGAGTCCGTTTTGAGCGGGGCAGACAGTCCGGTCTGCCCCGTTTTGTACTTCCCTGATCCACTACCCAGGATCGTACGTCACACCTTTGCCTGGGCATTTTGCGGCCGCTAAGAATTGCTCACGTCGCTCAGCGCCGCGGGTTTCCGCCCGCGGCGTTTGTGCGGGAAAGACCCGCGTCCCACGTCGGACGAGAGCGACCTCCGCGCTATTCGAAGAGGTCCATTTCGCATGCCCAAGAACTTCAATTTCCGTGGCCGCAGTCTTGCCCTGCCCCGTACCCACAAGATCGCCGTAGCCGGTGCGGCCGCACTCGGTGCCGCCGCCGTCGGCATCTCCGCGGTGCCGAGTGAGGCGCAGACGACCACGCCCCAGGCGGCCCCCCAGGTGGCTCAGGTGGCGTACAGCACCGAGCAGATCAAGGACGTCAAGGCCAGCGTGACCGACCAGCTCGCCGGCGCCAGCCTGAAGGCCGAGCAGATCGAGGCCAAGCAGAAGGCCGAGGCCGCGGCCGCCGCCAAGAAGGCCGCCGCGAAGAAGGCCGCCGAGGCAGCCGCCAAGAAGGCCGCGGCCGCGCGCGAGGCCAAGGAGGCCGCCAGCCGGGCCGCCAAGCGCGCCGCGGTCAAGAAGGTCTACCCCAACAACCTCGACGGCTGGATCCGTGAGTCGCTCGACATCATGAAGAAGCACGGCATCCCGGGCTCCTACGACGGCATCAAGCGCAACATCCTGCGGGAGTCCTCGGGTAACCCGAAGGCCATCAACAACTGGGACATCAACGCCATCAACGGCATCCCGTCGAAGGGTCTGCTGCAGGTCATCCCGCCGACCTTCAAGACCTACCACGTCCCCGGCACGTCCTGGGACATCTACGACCCGGTCGCCAACATCACCGCCGCCTGCAACTACGCGGCCGACCGGTACGGGTCCATGGACAACGTCAACAGCGCGTACTGAGGTCGGCGCGGACCTCTTCTCGCGAGCTCCGAAGACGCCGAAGGGCGGCGCCCTCCTGACAGGGCGCCGCCCTTCGGGGCGTACCGGGGCGACTACTTGCGCATGACCTCCGGCTCGTGGCGGCGCAGGAAGCGGGCCACGAAGAAGCCGCAGACGACACCGAGGGCGATCAGCGCGGCCATGTCCATGCCCCAGGCACCGACGGTGTGGTCCCACAGCGGGTCGGTGTCACCGGGCGTCTCGGGCGGGCTGATCTTGTTGAAGTCCAGCGTGGCGCCCGCGGCGGCCACCGCCCAGCGCGAGGGCATCAGGTACGAGAACTCGTTGACGCCGATCGAGCCGTGCAGGGTGAACAGGCAGCCGGTGAACACGACCTGGATGATCGCGAACATGACCAGCAGCGGCATGGTCTTCTCCGCCGTCTTCACGAGCGAGGAGATGATCAGGCCGAACATCATCGAGGTGAAGCCCAGCGCCATGATCGGCAGGGAGAGCTCGATGAGCGTGGCGCTGCCGAGGACCAGGCCCTCCTCGGGGATCTCCCGGCTGGCGAAGCCGATGACACCGACCATCAGGCCCTGCAGCACGGTGATCAGGCCGAGCACGAACACCTTGGACATCAGGTACGCGGACCGCGACAGGCCGGTCGCGCGCTCCCGCTCGTAGATGACCCGTTCCTTGATCAGCTCACGGACGGAGTTCGCGGCACCGGCGAAGCAGGCACCGACCGCGAGGATCAGCAGGACCGTGGTGGCCGTGCCGTTCGGGATGATGCGGCCCGTCGGGTTGGGCGGGTTGGGCAGCAGGCCCTTGTCGGGGTTGATGAGCAGGCTCACCGCTCCGAGCACCGCCGGCAGGATCACCATCAGGGCGAGGAAGCCCCGGTCGGAGACGATCACCGAGATGTAGCGGCGCACCAGGGTGCCGAACTGCGACATCCAGCCCTGCGGCTTCGGCGGCCTCATCGCCTGCATCGGCGGGACCTGTACGGACTGCGGTGCGACGGCGTCGATGTCCGCAGCATACATCTGGTAGTGCTGCGAGCCCTTCCAACGGCCCGACCAGTCGTAGTCGCGGTAGTTCTCGAAGGCGGAGAAGACGTCGGCCCAGGTGTCGTAGCCGAAGAAGTTGAGCGCCTCCTCCGGCGGACCGAAGTAGGCCACCGCGCCGCCCGGTGCCATCACGAGCAGCTTGTCGCACAGTGCCAGCTCGGCCACGGAGTGGGTGACGACGAGGACCGTACGGCCGTCGTCGGCGAGGCCGCGCAGCAGCTGCATGACGTCGCGGTCCATGCCCGGGTCGAGGCCGGAGGTCGGCTCGTCCAGGAAGATCAGCGATGGCTTGGTGAGCAGCTCCAGGGCCACGGAGACACGCTTGCGCTGGCCGCCGGAGAGGGAGGTGACCTTCTTCTCCTTGTGGATGTCCAGCTTCAGCTCGCGCAGCACCTCGTCGATGCGGGCCTCGCGTTCGGCGGCCGTGGTGTCGGCGGGGAAGCGCAGCTTGGCCGCGTACTTGAGGGCCTTCTTGACGGTCAGTTCCTTGTGCAGGATGTCGTCCTGCGGGACCAGGCCGATGCGCTGGCGCAGCTCGGCGAACTGCTTGTACAGGTTCCGGTTGTCGTAGAGGACTTCGCCCTGGTCGGCGGGCCGGTAACCCGTGAGGGCCTTCAGCAGCGTGGACTTGCCCGAGCCGGAGGGGCCGATGACCGCGATGAGCGACTTCTCCGGGACGCCGAAGGAGACGTCCTTCAGGATCTGCTTGCCGCCGTCGACGGTGACGGTCAGGTGACGGGCGGAGAAGGACACCTCACCGGTGTCGACGAACTCCTCGAGGCGGTCGCCGACGATACGGAACGTCGAGTGGCCCACGCCGACGACGTCGGACGGGCCGAGCAGTTGCGTGCCGCCCTTGGGGATCGGCTGGCCGTTGACGTACGTGCCGTTGTGCGAGCCGAGGTCGCGGATCTCCATACGGCCGTCGGGCGTCGAGTGGAACTCTGCGTGGTGACGGGAGACCTGGAGGTCGGAGACGACCAGGTCGTTCTCCAGCGAACGGCCGATGCGCATCACGCGGCCGAGCGAGAACTGGTGGAACGTGGTCGGGCTGCGGTCCCCGTACACCGGCGGCGCCCCCGCGACACCACCGGCGCCCTGCTGCTGCGGGATGTGCGGCGCGGCCTGCTGCGGCTGCTGCCAGTCGGCCTGCGGGACCTGCTGGGCGGGTGCCTGCTGCGGAGCCTGCTGGGCCCATCCGGGGCCGGTGGCCTGGGCGGCGTACGGCTGCTGCTGGGGCTGCGCGACGGCGGCCGCGGTGCCGGACAGGTTCAGGCGCGGCCCGTCGGTCGCGTTGCCCAGGTGCACGGCCGAGCCGGCACCGATCTCCACCTGATGGATCCGCTGGCCCTGCACGAAGGTGCCGTTGGTGCTGCCATGGTCCTCGACGACCCAACTGCGGCCGTTGAAGCTGATCGTGGCGTGTCGCCAGGAGACCCTGGCGTCGTCGAAGACGATGTCTCCCTGCGGATCGCGTCCGAGGGTGTAGGTCCTGGACGGATCGAGCGTCCAGGTCCGTCCGTTAGATTCCAGTACGAGTTCCGGCACTCCATGCCCCACTGAGTTGTCCCCCGAGTTACCCCCGACATGGGGAGTCTAGGGATGTCGAACATCGGGTGGAACTATTTCAGGCTCGGCCCTCTGACCGAAAGTCGGGCCTTGTGAAGGCCGCGTACGCACGCCTGGACGGGGTGCGTTGACCCTTTTGCAACGGTTCCGTTGACGGGGTGGAAAACGCCCCGGAGAGTGGTGATCCAGGCGAGCGGGACATGTGCGGCGGCCGCGCCGCGCCGCGGATCGGGGGGTCTGCCATGAGCGCGTCCACGAGCGTCGAGAGGGCGGAGCACGGCGCGAGGGTGCCGTGGACGGACGTCCTGGTGTCCGCGATCGCCTCGGTGAGCTGGGCGTTGATCGGCATGGCGGGCACGGCGGCGCTGGGGCTGCATCTGCTTCAGGCCGACGCGGCGGGCTCGTTGGGGCCGATGACGGCGGCGGTGGTGGCGCTGGGGGCGGGTGGTTCGGTCACCCCGTCCGGTGATGCGTCCGTATTCGGCCTGGCGGGCGCGGAGGCGAGCAGCGCCATCGAGATCACGCCACTGGGCGTGAGCCTGGTCGGTGCGGTGCTGCTGTCGTACTTCTTCCTACGGTCCTTGCGGGCGACGGGAGTTGCGGTCGCGTCCACCGAACTCCTCGCGCGCGCGGGCGCGGTGGTCGCGCTGTTCGTGGCGATGCTGGGCGGGCTGGCCTGGGCGGGGCACGACGTCATCACGATCGACGGGGGCTCGCTGGGGCTCGACGACCTGCCCGGCGGCGGCGTAGGTGACGGCGGGGCCGGGATCCCGGGGATCGGCGGCGTCGGGGGCATCGGTGACCTGCTGCCCGACCAGATCGGCGACCTCATCGACGCCGAGGCGTCGGTCGGCTTCACGGTGGACACCGCGCCGACGTTGCTGGGAGGGCTCGGCTGGTCGGCGGGCGTGCTGGTGATCGCCCTCCTGGCCTCCCGCCACACTCCCCTGCCGCGCGGTGGGGAAGCCGTGCACCGGGTGGTACGGCCGGCCGTGTCCGCCCTCGTCACCGTGCTGCTGCTGGCGGCGGCGGCCGGGTTCGCTGCGGCGGCGTACGCGGCGATCGGCGACGACCATCCCCGGCGGATCGCGGGGGCGGCGCTGCTGGGTGCGCCGAACGGGGCCTGGCTGGGCATGTCCCTCGGTCTGTTCGTGCCGTGGGACGGGCGGGCGACAGGTGAACTGGCGAGGTTGTTGCCGGATCCGATGGACGATCTGCTGAGGGTGGGGACCGACCAGAACGTGACGCTGGGGCGGTTGGCGGAACTGGACGGGCACGTGTGGCTGCTGGGAGTGGCGGCTGCGACGACGATGCTGTTGGCGGGGGTTTTGGTGGGGTTGCGGACGCCGGTGGGTGCGGGCGGACGTGATGGCCTCGTACGGGATGCTGGTGCGCTCGGCTTCGCCGCCCGGTGCGCGCTGCGGCTCGGGGTCGCGACGGCGCTGACCCTGCCGCTGCTGGGCCGGCCGGCGGAAGTGTCCGTGAACGCCTCACTGTCCGTACTCGGCTTCGACGCCTTCGGCGCCGGCGTCGACCTCCACGGGCACCTCGGCAGGGCCCTGCTCCTCGGCGCCGTGTGGGGCGCGGGCGCAGGGACCGCGGGCGCGCTGCTGGCCTGGGCGACCGGGGCCGCGGGGCGGCGGGCGTCGCCGTTGGCGTTGGTGTTGGCGCGGGGGGACGGGGTGGCGGGGGCTGGGGGTGGTGATCTCCGGGGTGGCGGGCATGCCGACGGAGCCGGGTCTTCTTCGTGCACGGCGTACACGGCGGAGTCCGGGCCGTATGCGCCGAACGTTCCTTACCGGCCGCCGAATCCCGCTACCAATCCCTATCCGCGGCTGCCGGAGGACGCGCGGCCGCCCGGCGAGGCTCGGCGGTCCGACGGCTCGCAGGCGCCCCCCGAACGAGAGCGGTGACCGCACGAGTCCACGTTCCTCGCTCGACTCGTCCCAGCCGCCGGCACGGCCCTACCGAGCGTCGTTTCGTTCACAATCGTTGACACTTTGACAGACGCTGCAGCAGGATCGGCCAGGAAGATCGTGCGTATCACCAGCTGCGGCGGGATGCTCCGATGCGGGCACTCACGCAGCGTACGCTGATCAACTCATCGAGCAGTTCCGGCAGTTGGGAGAGGCCGAAGGGCGCCGTACTGCGGCAGGCCTTCGTGCGGGCTCCGACTGCCCTGCACGTCACCTTCACCGCATCCGAGCCCGTACACCGGGCTCATGTCCCACCTGCCTTCGGAGGCCCTGCATGGCAGTCACTGAGCCCCGGTTCGCCCACGACATCCCCGCCCCGCACGAGCTGGACCTCGCCAGACCGCTCTACCGGCTCGACCCCCTCGGGAGGGACTTCCCCGGCGAGGGGGCGGCTCTCCACCGGCTCGGACGGCCGATCGTCCCGGTGGCGCTCCCTGATCCGGTGGTGGCTTGGGCAGTAACCCGGCGGGACGTTGCCGACCAGCTGCTCACCCACCCGGACATGCGCAAGAACCCCAAGTACTGGGAGGCCTACCGCACCGGCGCCATACCGGAGACCTGGCCGCTGCTGCAGATCCTCACGGCGCCGACGATGCTCGTCATGGACGACACCGACCACACCCGGCTGCGCCGGCCGATCCAGCGGGCCTTCACCCCACGGCGTGTCGAGGCCCTGCGCCCGCGTATCGAGGAGATCGCCGACGAACTGCTCAAGGGGATCGCCGAGACCGAGCCCGGCACGGTGGTGGACTTACGGCAAACGTACGCCTTCCAGCTGCCGGTGACGGTGATCTGCGAGTTGTACGGGGTCGACGACGCGACCATGCGCCGCCAGTTGGCCGCAGACGCCCGCCTGCTGCTGAGCAGCACGACACCGGCCGAGGAACGCCTCGGCGCGCAGGCGTCCATCTTCGGCACCATGGCGCAGTTGATCGACCTCAAGCGTGCACAGCCCGGTGATGACCTCACCACGGCTCTGATCGCCGAGTTCGACAGCGGCGGCATCACCGCCGAGGAGCTGGCCGGGACGCTGTTTCTGATGCTGATCGCGGGCCATGAAACCACGCAGAATCTCCTGTCCAACGCCTGCCAGCGGCTGCTCCAGCACCCCGACCGGCTGGCCCGGGTGCTGAACGCCGGCCTCGGCCATGATCCCTGGCCGGGGGTGGTCGAGGAGGCACTGCGTCTCGATGCTCCGGCCGCCACCACCATGTTCCTGTACGCGGCCGTCGACGTGACGATCGAGGGCGTGACCATCCGCGCAGGCCAACCGGTCATGATCTACACCGCCGCCATCGGACGTGATGACAGCGTCTTCCAGGACCCTCACGCCTTCGTCCCGGACCGGGCCGACGCCCACCAGCACCGTGCCTTCGGTCATGGCGTCCACCACTGCCTGGGAGCGCCGCTGGCCCGCCTTGAGGCCCGGATCGCACTGAAGGCGCTCTTCGAACGCTTGATTCTCACCGCGGCCGAGCCGTTGGACGCGGTGGAGCGGGTGCCGTCCCTGTCGAGCAATGCCCCCGCACGTCTGCCGGTCTACGTCACCGCGCGCGAGCGGCGCCTGGCGTAGCACCTCTCGGCCTGGGCCCGGCACGCCGCACGCGGTGTGCCGGGCCCAGGCGTGTCGTCCGCCGTCCGACGAGCGTCGGTCAGCGGGCGGCCTGTGCCGTCAGCTGGGTGAGCATCCGGGGCGGGAACAAGTAGTGCGAGCTGCGTGACGTGTCTCCGAGGGCCGTGTCGGACGTTGCCGGGTGTGCGGTGTCCTGCGTACCGGCGGTGAACCTGACGCGCAGGCTGGTCAGTTGCCGCACGATGATGGATCCGCCGTGCTGCACGGACGCGTCGTCCTGGAGACGGAGACTGCGGCAGCGGGCCGAGAGGCGCTCGACCGCTGTCTGCCCGATCACCCGGGCGAGTCGCTGTGCGGCCGTGGGGCACTCGTGCGGGCCCGCGCCGAATGCGAAGTGGGCCTCGTTGGTGAGGGTGTGCTTGCTGTCGTCGGTGTGGACGAGTGGGTCGGCGTTGGCGCCGGCCAGACCCAGGATCAGCAGGGCGCCACGCGGGATGGCGCATCCGCCCAGTCGTACGTCCTCCAGGGGGAAGCGGCCCAGCACGTTGTGGACCGCCGGATTGCTCCAGTGGGTGTCGTTCATGATCTCGGAGACAGTCGTTCTGCCCGCGAGCAACAGCGAGTGGAGGGCGTCGTCGGAGACCAGGCGCTCCATGGAGTTGGCGATCCAACCGGTCGTTCCCCCGGCCCCGGCCATCACCGTCAGCCAGGCCAGGGCGCGCACCTCGGCGTCGGTCAGGGACGGCCCCGGCTCGACCGGCCCGTGGATCAGCCAGGAGGCAAGGTCCCGTTCCGGCCTGGCGCGTCGTTGCGCCACGAGACGGCCGAGGATGTCCATGATCTCGGCGTTGGCGTCATGGGCGTCCTGCCCGCCCTCCAGGAGACGGAAGATGGCGGGCAGAAGCTGTTCCCCCGTCTCATGCGGTAACCCGAGCAGGCGGAGCATGACCAAAAGAGGCAGCGGAGCTGCGTAGTCAGCGACGATGTCGGCATGCCCGCTCGCGGCGAACCGGTCAATCAGCCGACCGGCCACCCACTCGGTGTAGCGGCGGGCCGCGGACGCCTCGAACTGGTTGAGCCCGGAGGTCAGGATGCCCCGCAGCCGCCGGTGCTCGGCCCCGCTCAGGAACCGGGTCGAGCCCTCCTGGTAGATGACCTGTGGCAGCAGCGGCCAGTCCGCCGCGACTCTGCCTTCCCTGAGGTCGCTCCACTCACGGGAGTCAGGAGTGAAGAGCGTCTCGTCGGCGCAGACCTCCTGGAGCGTGCGGTGTCCGATCACGAGATAGGCCGGCACGGCACCGTCCAGCTCGACGGGTACGACCGGCCCGTGCTCCTTGCGCCACTGCTCGTACAGGCCGGCCAGGGTACCGTTCATGTCCTCGCCGGTCAGCCGTACGCGGTGGGGGTGGGCCGGGCAGGCGGGCGGTAAGGGAAGCGCGCCGTCGTCGGGGTGGGTCATCACACCGTTTCCTGGTCAGAGGCACCACGGCGGCTGCCGGATGTGCCTGGAAAGGTCAGGACAGGCTTTGTGCCTGTGTCTGAGTGGAGATCCTGGTGCACCACAGCCGAGTCGGTCAACGAACCCGAAGTACGGGCGGTTGTCGGGTAGTTGACGATGGCCAGACTGAGGCGGGCGAAGAGTACAGGCCAGCTTCGGGCGCGCTCGCTCTCACGGAAACGGACGCTGGTAATCTCCGTCGGCAGACCATGCGTACACGGCCTGCTACGAGGGGATCAGGGAGCGTGGACCGGCCGACGAGGAGCAGCGCGGCTCCGGCAGCGGACCTCCGGGGGCATCACTACACTCGCGGCACTGGCACGTCAGTGCCGTCCGTCGCCCAGTCCGAGGCCTGCTGATCCGCTATGGACGTGCCCTTCGCCGTCTCTGACCATACGGCCGCGGCTGCCCACCCTCCCCTCGGCGGGCACAGTCTCGCGCATGCGGTGCGGCTGTGGTGGGCCCGTCGGCGTGCGGTCCGTGTCGCCAAGAGACTCGGCCTGCGCCCCGATGAGGGCCTGCAGGCGATGGTCGAACGGATCGAGGCCCTGCGCGGGCAGACCGTCAAGGTCACCGTCGTACCGCTGCCGCGGACGACGACGGGCTTGTGCTGCTGCACAGACGACGCAAGCATCATCGTCGTCAACGAGGCTGCCGATCCCCTGCACCGCGTGTTGATCACGCTGCACGAACTCTGGCACCTGATCGAGGACTTACCGGATCCGGGACTGTGGACGCGCCTGTGGCGCCGCTGCATCACCGGGCCACTGGAGCGCTGCGGCATACGGCAGCCGAAAGAGGCGGCGTCGGTCTTCGGCGACCACTCCGTGTTCGACCTGGACAACCTCACGGATGTGCTGGACGCGCTGCCGCCGGAGCTGGTTCAGGCCGTCCTCGCCGAGCGACGGCAGGTGAGAATGCGCGGCGAGCACAATCACCGCCTCGACCCAGCCGAAGTGTTCGCCCGGCAGATGCTGCAGATGCTGGCCCTCGGGGAGGATGCCGACGGCACCGGATCCATCACCTCCTCGCTCGACCACCGCCGGATCGGCATCTGAGGGCCGATGCTGGAACCCGCCCTCACCGCAGCCAACTTGCTGATCTTCGCCGTGTGCTTCGCCGTCGGTACGGCCAAGGCGGCCGCCTCGCGAGCCGACCGCGACGCGACGCTGCGCATCACCGCTTCCGTACTGTTGTGGGCCTCGGTGGTGTATCTGCTGTCCGCCCCGGCCGTCTACCGCATGGCCGGCACCGCGGTCGGCTCCCCCAGCCTGCCCTCGCTGGTCGTGAACATCGCGATCCTGGTCTGCGTCGGACACGCCCACGCACTGACCCTGCTCTGGCATCCCCGACGGCGTGCCCCGGAGGCGCTGCGGCGATCGGTCGTCCTGTGGGTGCCGGTGTACGGGCTGGCGATCGCTTCGATGACCATGTTGTTCTGGCTGGCTGACCTGTCCGGCCCCGCCTTCCCGCTGTCCTTCGCCACGTCCT
This sequence comes from Streptomyces sp. S.PNR 29, assembly GCF_030386795.1. Classification (GTDB taxonomy): domain Bacteria; phylum Actinomycetota; class Actinomycetes; order Streptomycetales; family Streptomycetaceae; genus Streptomyces. The sequence goes on along the minus strand of NZ_JANUQM010000002.1, from coordinate 910,101 downwards.
ACGCCCATGTGCCCGCCGCCTGCGCCATGCAGATGGTGTATCTCGCCGCGCTGGTCACCGGTGTCGTCGCCACCGTGCGCCAGTGCCGTGGCCCCGACGGCGTCATCGCGCTGCCCGGGCGGCCCGAGCTTCAGGACAGCCTGCGCCTGTTCCAGTTCGCCGTCGGGCTGGATCTCGGCTACGTCGGGTGCACCGCCACAGCCGTCCTCGCCGCCTCGCAGGGGTACCACGCCCTCGACTTCCTGGCCGCTGTGGGCTCCATGGCCAGCAGCAGCAGCGCCTTGCTCGCGAGCTACGGCCTGGCCAAGCCCGCGCTCGCTGCCCGAGCAACCGAACGCGCCGACCACGACACTCTGATTCCGCTGTGGCAGACCGTCACCGGCAGCACCGAGTGGCCGCGGTCGACCTGGTGGAACCGCTACGCCCTGGTGGACATCCTCGCCGAGATCCTCGACGGCACCTACCGGCTCACCCCCTGGATGAGTCCGGCTGTCGCCCAGACCGTCGACGCGCTCGTCGAGTCCCGCTCCGACCGCGATGAGACCGATGGCGGCTCCTCCGGCAAGGACGGGATCGACGTGGCCTCGCTGAAGGCCGCTGCCCAGATCCGGTACGCACGGCAACGCCACGACGCCGCCGCTCAGTTGGGACTGCCCACCCCGGACGCCTCCGCCCACACGCCTCGAAGCACCACGGCGCCGAAGCATGAGCGCGCCCGCCAGGTCGGCATCGCCCGGCACTTGGACGACCCCCTGGTGGAGGAGGCCCTCGCCGCCCTCGATCGCGTGGCATGAATCAGCCGGTCCCGGCTCCCGGTGCCCGATGGCTGTCCGTGGCACACGCCACCCGCCGGTCAAGGATTGCGCACGGGAAGAGGCAGGGAAGCCATATGGCGCATGCGATCGGCTCGAAGGGAGCCCCCATGACGCACGTAGCGCCTCCCCCCATACCCAGGGCGGCAGGGTCGATGCCGTTCCTGGGTCACGCGATACCGCTCATGCGCGACAACCTCGGTTTCATCGCCTCGCTCCGCCGCGCCTACGGCGAACTCGTGGAAATCACGCTGCAGCCCGGCACCCGCACCATCATCGTTCAGGACCCCGAACTCATCCGCACCATGCTCGTCGACCTCGGCCCGAGTCTCGACAAGGGCCGCTTCTTCGAGAAGATGGGCCAGTTGCTCGGCGACTCCGTGGTCACCGCCGCCGGCAAGAACCACGTCCGCAAACGCCGCCAGCTCCAACCCGCCTTCGCTCGAGGCGAGATCGCCCGCTACGTCGACATCATGCGCGACGAGGTCACTGCCACCGTCGGCAGATGGAAGCCCGGCCAGGTCATCGACGTTCGCGAAGCGATGGTCGGGCTCAGCCTGGACATGCTCGCCAGAACCGTGTTCTGCGGCAGTCTCGACGACGCCACCTTCCGTCGGCTGCGGGAGGACCTGTCGGTGGTGATGAACGGCGTCGGTGCCCGCATCATGCTGCCCGACTGGACCGAGAGACTGCCCCTGCCCTTCAACCGCCGCTTCGACCGGGCGCGGGACGCCGTACGTGCCACCATCCACCGCGCCGTCGAGCGGTTGCAGGCCTCCGGACACGACACCGGTGACATGCTCTCCCTGCTGCTGCGTGCCCGGGACGAGGAGACGGGACAGCCGCTGACCGGGCACCAGATATGCTCCGAGATTCTCACCCTCGCCGTCGCCGGCACGGAGACCACCGCCTCGGTGCTGTCCTGGCTGCTGTACGAACTCGCCCGCCATCCCGACGTCGAGGCCCGCGTCCTGGCGGAACTCGACGAGGTGCTCGGCGAACGGCCCGTGGCCTTCCAGGACGTCGGCCGGCTCCCTTACCTGCGGCGCGTCATCGACGAAGTGCTGCGGCTGCACCACACCGGATGGCTCGTCACCCGCCGCACCATCACCGAGACGCGGCTGGGGCAGTGGACCCTGCCCGCAGGCACCGAACTGGCGTACTGCCAGCACGCGCTCCATCGCGACCCCCGCCTCTTCCCCGACCCCCTCACCTTCGACCCCGACCGGTGGGTGGAGAGCGAACAGCCGGCTCCCTCCGACGCGTTCCTCCCGTTCGGCGCCGGCAAGCATCAGTGCATCGGGGACCGGTTCGCCCTCACCGAGTTGATCACCGCGATCGCGACGATCGTCCGCACGGTGCGACTCGCCGTCACGGACACGAAGCCGGTTCGCCCGGTGGCGCGGGCCACCGTGCGCCCTCGGACGCTGCGGATGACGGTGCAACCGCGGCAGGAGGCGATCCACCCTTGACGTCGCCGCTTCCTGCCGGATCCCGATCACAGACCGGGATCCGGCAGGGCAGCATCGTTCACAATTATTGACACTTTGGTTCGGGATCCAGCAGGATCGGAGCCGACCGATGATCGCACCTGTGCGTGCGGGCTCGCCTGCTGGGCTGCGCGGAAGCCCACACCATGGCCCTTCGCGGCGGATCGCCGCCTCACAGCCTCTTGGCCATCCCTCGGGCGCGGCACCGCGGCATTGGAGGAGCAAGATGCAGCAGAGCAGTGCCGCCACCCATGATCTGGGCTGGGGTCCACGGAGGGACGCGTCGGCAGTCGGCCCTCACGGTGACATCCGTGGCTGAGCTGAGTGACGGGCCCTACTCGGAGGATGAGCTCACCGACCTTCGCCGCCTGATGACCGACTTATTGGCCAGATGCACCGAGACCTGCGACCGGTACGCGTCGGACGGTGAATGGCGCCCGTCCGCGGACGGAGTGATCGCGGAGCGCGAGGAGGTGCGAAGGGTGATAGCCGACCTCGCCCGCGCTCTGTCGCAGACGCGCCGTGGCTTGCGCCGTGTCGAGGACCGGGCTCGGCAACGCTCGTCCGATCAGGGACTCTCCCTCCTGCCGCGCTCCTGAGAAAGCCGCTGTGAGCGAGGCGGAGGCCGCCATCCAGGGTCGGCCTCCGCCACTCATGCACCTGCCGCCCCCCCCACTGGCAGCGCGGCAGGCCAAGTGCACTTTGTTCCATGAGGAGGAACACCACTCCATGTCCCGACCTCCGACTCGGGCCGCGCGCCTGCGCCACCCGATGGTGATCGCCGCCGGTGTCACCATGGTGATCACGCTGACCGCCTGCGATGCGGACAGCAGTGCGGCCGGCAGTCCCCCCACAGAAGCGAGTTCCGCACCGCAGACCGTGGTGTCGAAGCAGACGGCCCAGAAGCTCGTCGACACCTACGAGCGGATCAACAACCGTGCCAACAAGGCCCGGGACGAGAAGTTGCTGGCCACGGTCGAGGGAGGGCAGCTCAACGAGCAGAGCCGGGCCGACTACGAACAGTGGGCGACCATGTCGCAGAAGGAGCAGCAGAGGTACGCCTCACCGTTCCACTACACGAACCGCACGTACTACCTGCCGCGCTCGGGCAGCGCAACGTGGTTCGCGGTCAAGGCCGCCTCGACAGGAGGCACCAAGGACGAATCGATGCTGGTCTTCGACAGGATCGGTGGCGCCTACAAGCTGGTGGCCGCTGTGTACGCGGAAGACGAACCCATACCCGACATCGCCGTCGACCAGCGTGGTTTCGCCACCCCCGTCGACACATCACAGAAGGTCGGGGCACTCGCGCCGGACCGGCTCGGCCCGGCCCTTGCGGATCTGCTGGAGACGGGAGGGAAGAAGGAAGGGCGGCAGCTGGCCACCACGGAGGTCACCAAGGAGTCCGTCAAGGACCACCGCGAGCGCAACAAGGGTGAGGACGGCAGCTGGCGCACGTTGAACTATTTCTCCGCAAAGCCCGCGCATCCGAAAACCTACGCGCTGCGCCTGGCCGACGGCGGTGTGCTCTCCGTCTTCCCCTTCGCGTTCAACGCCGAGTTCCTGCACAAGCAGTACATGCACGGCGGCGTGATCATCCCGGGCAAAACGGAGGCGGTCTACAACGCGAAGCGACGGCCCGTGATCACGGACGAATACCAGGGACAGGCGATGGCCGTGCTGCCTGAGCAAGGCAAGCCGCAGGTGATCGCCCAGGAATACACGATGGTTGATTCGCGGTAGCCCCAGACCGGGCGCAGGGCCACCGTATTCGGGGGATGGCCCTGCGCCTGCCCTCTCCGCAGTCAGGCACTCGGGAGTGTCAGTCGCCGGTGTGGCGTCGACTGTCCGGGTCCGTGTTCAACACGCCGGCGTCCAGGAGAGCGGTCAGGATGTCGGTCATCGCGTCCGGGTCGCGACTGAGGTCCTCCGTGCTGCGTGCCGCGACTTTGGTGACACCGTGGGCGGCTGCGTCCGCCACCTTGGTGAGGATGCGCAGCTGCTGGACGATGGGGCGCAGACGCACGACCAGGGCTTCGCTCTCGGTGTAGGAGCAGAAACCCGGCAGGACGCCGAAGAAGCGTTCAATGCAGGCGAGGTTCTCCGGGCTCGGCCGGCGGCCTTCGTTGAAGATGTAGCTGAGAGTCGCCTTGCTGATCGTTCCGCCCTGCTTCTCAACGCCGCGAGCGATCTCGGAGAGGAAGTAGGGCCTCGGTCCGCGGCTGCGCCGCAGTCTCGTCTTCGTGCGCGTGCTGCGCAGGAAGACAAGGCGCTTGAGCCATCGTTCGCCGTCCTGGTCGCCGGCCGGTTCGGCGCCGTTGAGCAGCGCGGTGACCCGCTCGGCGGGCTCGATGCCCGTTTCGTAGCTGAGCCTCTGCGGGTCGAGAACATCTGCGAACTTGTCGCGGACCGTGAGCGGCATGCCCTGTTCGAGAGTGCGGAGTTCCCGGAGCAGTTCCGCGAGTTCCTCCTGCGAGGCCGCGGAATCTGCGGGGCGAGACGCGTCTCCCTTGGCCGTCTCGTCGGCGGGTTCGTTCACCTGTGCTCTCCGTGGCTGGGCCGGCGGGACTGGACGGGCTTGCTGAGGCTTGCGTCGGAGGGTGCCTCTGGCCATGGGGGTCTTTCAGAGATCGTAATGGCACGCATCCAACTACGCCACGATCGTTCATAATCATTGACACTTTGGCTCCGGGTGCCTCAGGATCGGAAGCGGCCGAAGAGGGAGGGACTCGTCAGTGAGAGCACCATGGCTTGCGGCAGGCACCGGGCGGCCGCCGGATGCGGTCCGCACGCAGAGTCCGGGCCCCGACATGCTCGTCCATGGAGCCGGTTCACCTCATGTCCGCTGACGTGAGCGTCGGCGTTCCCAGCGCCGACGGAACGTGTATCGCCGCGGCAGGCAAGGCCTGGGACGCGGTCAAGCTGCCGCGGGTACTCGGCGCGGCCGCACTGAGTTCACTGACCGGCAAACCGGGCGCCGTCGCCGTCTCCCCCGGGAACCGCAGCCTCTACTTTCTGGTCCGGCCCGGCTCAGCCACCGCCTGGAACCTGCCCCCGGCTGTGGCGCTCAGCTCGGCCAGCCACATCGCACTGCCCCCACCGCACCGGCAGCAGCCCCCGGGCCCCTACTGGCTGATCTCCCCTCGCACGAGGCGGCTCCACACGCACTCGGGTGAACTGCGCCGCGCCGTGGAGATCGCCCTGGGGCTGCGTCCGGGCCGGTCCGCCGCGGAGCAGCCGGACCTCGCCCACCTCACTGATGCACAGATCAGGGGAGCCCACTGCGCGATATGCCGCGCACCCCTGGGCCATGCCCGGAGGCTCGGCACGTTCTGGACCGGTGAAGGCGTACTGGCAGAGCCGACCGAGCTCTGGGCATGCGATCCGGCCTGCGGCCTCCCGCCCTCCACCTCGGCCCAGTCGCAGTAAGCGGTTCCCGGCGCCGCGGCGAACGCGAAACGGGCAGACCGGCGCAATGCAGCGCCGGTCCCCCGGTCGGCGGAGTGCGCCCGACCGTGCGGGCCGGCACCGCCGCACCCGCCCGGCCGCGGGGAAACGTAAGGCGCGCGCCACCAGCGCGACACCCACTGTTCCGTGTCCGCTGGACGGACCTCGGGGGCGGAACGAACGGGGTGCCGGATAACGTGGGAATACCATGAGCGCATTGCAGACCTCCGAGGTCCCCACTCTCCTCGTCAAGATTTTCGGCAAGGACAGGCCGGGCATCACGGCCGGCCTCTTCGAGACCCTCGCCGCCTACTCCGTCGACGTGGTCGACATCGAGCAGGTCGTCACCCGTGGCCGGATGGTGCTGTGCGCGCTCGTGACCGAGCCGCCCCGCGGGCTGGAGGGCGAGCTGCGGGCGACCGTCCACAGCTGGGCGGAGTCGATGAGGATGCAGGCGGAGATCATCTCCGGCATCGGCGACAACCTGCCCCGAGGGCTCGGCCGCTCCCTGGTCACCGTGCTCGGCCACCCGCTCACCGCTGAGGCGACGGCATCGATCGCCTCCAAGATCACCAAGGTCGGCGGCAACATCGACCGGATCTTCCGGCTGGCCAAGTACCCGGTCACGGCGGTCGAGTTCGCGGTGTCCGGCGTGGAGACCGAGCCCCTGCGCACCGCCCTGGTGACGGACGCGGCGGCGCTCGGTGTGGACGTCGCGGTCGTCGCGGCCGGGCTGCACCGGCGGGCGCAGCGTCTGGTCGTGATGGACGTGGACTCCACGCTCATCCAGGACGAGGTGATCGAGCTCTTCGCGGCGCACGCCGGCTGCGAGGACAAGGTCGCCGAGGTGACGGCGGCGGCCATGCGGGGGGAGCTGGACTTCGAGCAGTCGCTGCACGCGCGCGTGGCGCTGCTGGAGGGGCTGGACGCCTCGGTGGTGGAGAAGGTGCGCAGCGAGGTGCGGCTGACGCCCGGTGCGCGCACCCTGATCCGTACGCTGAAGCGGCTCGGTTACCAGGTCGGTGTCGTCTCAGGTGGGTTCACGCAGGTCACCGATGATCTCAGGGAACGGCTCGGCCTCGACTTCGCGCAAGCGAACACGCTGGAGATCGTCGACGGGAAGCTGACGGGCCGGGTCACCGGCGAGATCGTGGACCGGGCGGGCAAGGCGCGGCTGCTGCGCCGGTTCGCCGCGGAGGCGGGCGTGCCGCTGTCGCAGACCGTGGCGATCGGTGACGGCGCCAACGACCTGGACATGCTGAACGCGGCGGGTCTCGGGGTCGCCTTCAACGCCAAGCCGGTGGTGCGCGAGGCGGCGCACACGGCGGTGAACGTGCCGTTCCTGGACACGGTCCTGTATCTGCTGGGCATCACCCGCGAGGAGGTCGAGGCGGCGGACACGCTCGACCAGCAGTGAGTCCCGCCCGGCGCTCTCCGTGCGAAAGGGGCCCGGCACCTGCGCGGTGCCGGGCCCCTTTCGCACGGTCGGGTCAGTCGGACGGCGCCCAGTAGTCGAGCAGTGTGCCCACGCCGGGTTCCAGGGTCTTCCAGGAGCCGGAGAAGGACAGGACGGCGAAGGCGGCGGCCGGGAAGCCGCGGCGGGCCATTCTGTCGCGGGCGTCGCCCTCGGCGGAGCCGGCCAGGATGTCGGCGAGGCCGTGCACGCCGGGGTTGTGGCCGACGAGGAGGACGTTCTGCGCGTCGTCCGCGGTCTCGTTGAGCACGGCGATCAGCTCGCCGGGCGAGGCCTCGTAGATCCGCTCCTCGTAGACGGTTTTCGGCCGCTGTGGGAACTCGTGGACGGCCAGCTTCCAGGTCTCCCGGGTCCGGGTCGCGGTGGAGCACAGGGCCAGATCGAAGGGGATGCCGGTGTCGGCCAGCCTGCGTCCGGCCTCTGTGGCGTCCTTGCGGCCCCGCTCAGCGAGCGGTCGCTCGTGGTCGGTCACCTGTGGCCAGTCGGCTTTCGCATGCCGGAAGAGGACAATCCTGCGGGGTTCTGCGACGCTCATGGAACCCAGCTTCGCATGAAACAGGCCATCGAGCGCAGGGAGTTGACATGCGGCTTCACCGATGAAAGAGGCATCGGACGTCCCCTCCTAGCGTGCGGCCAGCTGTTGCACCCGCTCGAAGAGGTGGGTGATCGCGGGGTCGCCCGCGGTCGCCTGCGCGTGGGACGGGTTGAGTATCAGCGTCAGCAGCGTGATGAAGGCGAGCGCGGGCAGGGCGAGGGCCCACCAGGGCAGCCGGATGTCGACGCCGCCCCGGGGCGCCGGGTGGGGCCGGGTGTGCGTACGGGCCGACATGCTGCCTCCGCGGGTCTTCGAGTGGTCCGTGGTCCCCGTGTCCGCCTCTCGCGGCCACGACTCGAAGGTACGGAACCCGGGGGCCCCGGCCCATCCGGTGATCCACCCACTTGACCCTGACCCTCACCCCCTAGGGGGTGTCCGTAAAGTCGCGTCGTTCGCCCGGAGGGCGGGCCCTGCGGCGTCCGGTGCGTGCTCTGGGGGTACCCCCTGCTCGAAGAGCTTGGGGGAGTGCCGGGCGAATGCCCGCGTACTGGTCGTACTCGGGGGTTCGCCCGGTGCGGCGAGTGGGGGTCCCCCCTGCTCGAAGAGCTTGGGGGAGCGTGCCGGGCGTCGCGGGGCAGGCGCGACTTTGCGGACACCCCCTAGGGGATGGGGGGCCAGCCCCACCTCGACCCCTGCGGGGGCGTGGTCACGGTGAGGCGATCGAGGCGATGACGCCGATGATGATGAAGATCGCGAAGAACGTGCCGAAGACGAGCAGCATCTTCTTCTGGCTGTGCTGAGGGTTCGGATCGAGCACTGGTGGCATACGGCAAGTCTCGCACCCCTCGCCCGTGGGGGCTCCGCCGGGTCCCGGGTGTCAGCGGGCCGCCTCGTCCTCCACGGTCCGGTCGCGCCCCGCCAGGACACCCACCAGCATCTGCGGGATCATCAGACCGGTCATGAGCGCGATCGGCAGGCCCCACCCGCCGCTGTGCTGGTAGAGCACGCCCACCAGGAGGGGCCCCGGGATGGAGATCAGGTAGCCGGCGCTCTGGGCGAAGGCCGACAGCTGGGCCACGCCCGCGCCCGTCCGGGCCCGCATCCCCACCATGGTGAGGGCGAGCGGGAAGGCGCAGTTGGAGACGCCGAGCAGCACGGCCCAGGCCCAGGCGCCGCCGGCCGGCGCGAAGTACAGGCCCGCGTAGCCTGCGAGGCCGCAGACGCCGAGTGCGAGGACGATCGGGCCCTGGTGGGGCAGCCGGGTGGCGAGGCGCGGGATGACGAAGGCCAGCGGTACGCCCATCACCATGGTGACGGCGAGCAGCAGCCCGGCCGTGCCCGCGGGCACGCCCGCGTCCCGGAAGATCTGCGCCATCCAGCCCATGGTGATGTAGGCGGCGGTGGCCTGGAGGCCGAAGAAGACGGCGAGCGCCCAGGCCGTACGGCTCCGGGTGATCCGCAGCGCGGGCGGCTCCTCGCGCGCGGGAGTCACGGTCGACGGCTCGGCGGGCCCCGCCGCCCGGTCCCGTACGAACGGAATCCACGGCACCACGGCAGCCGCCGCGAGGGCCGCCCACACCGCGAGGCCGGGCTGCCAGCCGCCGCCCAGCGCGTCGGTCAGGGGCACCGTCACGGCGGCCGCGAGCGAGGTGCCGAGGGCGAGGGCCATCGAGTACAGGCCGGTCATGGAACCGACACGGTCGGGGAACCAGCGCTTGACGATGACGGGCATCAGCACGTTGCTGACCGCGATGCCCATGAGCGCGAGGGCACTGGCGGCCAGGAAGCCCGCCGTGCCGCCGGTGTACGGGCGTATGAGCAGGCCCGTGGCGATGGCGACCATGCCGGCGCAGACCACCGCGCCGGCCCCGAAGCGGCGGGCGAGCCGCGGGGCGGTGACACCGAAGACGGCGAAGCAGAGCGGGGGCACGGAGGTGAGCAGTCCGGCCACGCTGCCGCTCATGCCGAGCCCGTCGCGGACCTCCTCAAGGAGCGCGCCGAGGCTGGTGATGGCGGGGCGGAGGTTCAGGGCGGACAGCACGATGCCGACGACGAGCAGGCGCACGGCCCACGCGCGCGTGGCGGGTTCCCCGGAGTTCCGGGTCTCGTGGGCGGACGAGTTCGGTGCGGTCGTGGACGCGAGCGTCCGGGTTTCCTCGCTAGCCATGGGGCCCATCATAGAATCATAGGATGATTGGTGGTCGAGTCTGGAGCGACGGCCTCGGCTGTCGGCTGCCGCAGTCTCCGTGCGAAGGTGTGCCATGCCTCTGAGCCATGCCCGCCGTTCGGCGCTCTCCGAGCAGGTCATCGCCGCGCTGCGGCACCAGATCGCCTCGGGCGAGTGGCCGGTCGGCTCCCGTATCCCGACCGAGCCCGAGCTGGTCGAGCAACTCGGCGTCGCCCGCAACACGGTCCGCGAGGCCGTCCGCGCGCTGGCCCACAACGGCCTGCTGGACATCCGCCAGGGCTCCGGCACCTACGTGGTGGCGACCAGTGAGCTGGCGGGTGTGATGCACCGCCGTTTCGCGGACGCCGACCCCCGGCACATCGCCGAGCTCCGCTCCACGCTGGAGTCGGCCGCCGCCAAGCTGGCCGCCGAGCGGCGCACGGAGAAGGACCTCAAGCAGCTCGACGCGCTGCTGCTGCGCCGGGAGGAGGCCTGGGAGTCGGGGGACGCGGAGGCGTTCGTGACGGCGGACTCGACCTTCCACCTGGCCGTCGTGGCCGCGTCCCACAACGACGTGATGTCGGCGATGTACGCGGACCTGGGCGAGGTCCTGCGGGACTGGCTGCGCGACGACGTCGGCGGGGAGCTGACGCCGGAGACGTACATGGAGCACACCCGGCTGGTCGACGCGATCCGCGCGGGCGACGCCGAGACGGCGGCGAGGGAGGCGGCGGGCTATCCCCTGGCGTGCCGTCCCGGCCGGTTCAGCTCGCCTTCCGGTGGCTGACCCACACCGAGCCGACCTCCTTCCAGCAGCGCCCGGTCAGCCGCACGGTCTGCGCGGGCTCGGCGTCCACCGGGGAGCCGTCGCTGTCGATGTCCCACCAGCGGGCGCACTCGATGTGCAGACGCACGCGGTCGGTGTCCGGATAGGGGTTGTGGCAGTAGGCGGTCACCTGGGAGCCGGTGGTCCGGATCCAGCACGTGGCGCCGAAGAGCTCCGCCGGCCGCGGCCCGGTCTTTCCGGCGGGCACGCGCGCGTGGGGCATCGCCTGGTACGGCACGGACATCACGAGGGCGACGGCGAAGGTCGCTGAGGCCAGGCTGCGAGACAGGTACACAAGGGGACCTCCTCGGCCGTGCTGGGGAGGGAAACGCGTGGGGGGACGCCCACTCCAGAGTGCCCGGTCGCCGCACTCCCCCGCCCGGCCGGGTGAGCCGAACGAGTGATGCGCCAAGGGCCCGCACCCGGCAGGATGCGAGCCCTCGTCAGTCGGCCGGACCGGCGGCGATCACGCGCCGATGGCGTGCAGACCGCCGTCCACGTGGATGATCTCGCCGGTGGTCTTCGGGAACCAGTCGCTCAGCAGGGCGACGACACCGCGGCCGGCCGGCTCGGGGTCCTTGAGGTCCCACTCCAGCGGGGAGCGGGAGTCCCACACGGAGGCCAGCTCACCGAAGCCCGGGATGGACTTGGCGGCCATGGAGCCGATGGGGCCCGCGGAGATGAGGTTGCAGCGGATGTTCTGCTTGCCCAGGTCGCGCGCCATGTAGCGGTTGGTGGCCTCCAGGGCGGCCTTGGCCGGGCCCATCCAGTCGTACTGCGGCCAGGCGAACTGGGCGTCGAAGGTGAGGCCGACGACCGAGCCGCCGTTCTGCATCAGCGGCAGGCAGGCCATGGTCAGCGACTTCAGGGAGTACGCCGAGACGTGCATGGCGGTGGCGACCGACTCGAACGGCGTGTTGAGGAAGTTGCCGCCGAGCGCGTCCTGAGGGGCGAAGCCGATGGAGTGGACGACGCCGTCGAGGCCGCCGAGCTCCTCGCCGACGATGTCGGCCAGGCGCCCGAGGTGCTCGTCGTTGGTGACGTCGAGCTCGATGACCTTGGTCGGCTTCGGCAGCTTCTTGGCGATGCGCTCGGTCAGCGTGGGCCGCGGGAACGCGGTCAGGATGATCTCGGCGCCCTGCTCCTGGGCCAGCTTGGCGGTGTGGAAGGCGATGGAGGACTCCATCAGCACACCGGTGATCAGGACGCGCTTGCCCTCGAGAATTCCGCTCATGGTGATCAGTGACCCATTCCCAGTCCGCCGTCTACGGGGATGACGGCTCCAGTGATGTACGAGGCGTCGTCCGAGGTGAGGAACCGCACCGTCGCGGCGACCTCCTCCGGCTGCGCGTACCGGCCGAGCGGCACCTGCGACACGATGTTCGCGCGCTGTTCGTCGGTGAGCACCTTGGTCATGTCGGTGTCGACGAAGCCGGGCGCGACGACGTTGAAGGTGATGTTGCGCGAGCCCAGCTCACGGGCGAGGGAACGCGCGAAGCCGACGAGGGCGGCCTTGGAGGCGGCGTAGTTCGCCTGCCCCGGCGAGCCGTACAGCCCGACGACGGAGGAGATCAGCACCACGCGGCCCTTCTTGGCGCGCAGCATCCCGCGGTTGGCGCGCTTGACGACGCGGAAGGTGCCGGTGAGGTTGGTGTCGAGGACGGACGTGAAGTCCTCCTCGGACATACGCATCAGGAGCTGGTCCTTGGTGATGCCGGCGTTGGCGACGAGGACCTCGACGGGACCGTGCGCGTCCTCGATCTCCTTGTAGGCCTGCTCCACCTGCTCGTTGTCGGTGATGTCGCACTTGACGGCGAGGCAGCCCAGTTCCGCCAGGGCGGCCGGCGGCTCGCCCGAGCGGTATGTGATGGCGACCTTGTCGCCGGCGTCGGCGAACGCGCGGGCGATGGCGAGGCCGATGCCCCGGTTGCCTCCGGTGACGAGAACCGAGCGGCTCAACGGATCACCCTTTCGATAGCGGTGTGAGTACCCGCCCCAGCACCTGGATGGCAGGCGGCGACGACAGGTGGCTTCCTCGAAAACCTATCGGGCCGAAAGCGCCCGCGGGCAATCGGGCGCCCACAGTGGCTCACGGGACTCACTGTCGGATCCCTACAGAAGCCTTCGGCGCCGGAGCGGCGCCGGAGGGATGCCGGAGGGATGCCAAAGGAAAGGTGTGGTCCACGGGCCCGCCCGCGCGACATGATCGTGGTCCACAGGCCACGACAGCAGGGAGACCTCCGTGCCTCATAGCATCGACGAAGCCTTCACGGCACTACCCCTACGCGCCCTGGCCGACGCCGCGCTGGCACGCGCGCGTGCGCTCGGTGCCGAGCACGCGGACTTCCGGTTGGAGCGGGTGCGGGGCGCGTCCTGGCGGTTCCGGGACGCCAAGCCCGCCGGATCCTCGGACACCACCGACCTCGGGTACGCGGTGCGCGTGGTGCACGGCGGTACATGGGGGTTCGCGTCGGGGGTGGACCTGTCCCTCGACGCCGCCGCCAAGGTCGCCTCGCAGGCGGTGGCGATGGCGAAACTGTCCGCCCAGGTGATCAAGGCGGCCGGGTCGGAGGAGCGCGTGGAGCTGGCCGACGAGCCCGTGCACGCCGACAAGACGTGGATCTCCTCGTACGAGATCGATCCGTTCACCGTGCCCGACGAGGAGAAGGCCGGGCTGCTGGCCGAGTGGAGCACGCGGCTGCTGGCGTCCGCCGGGGTCGACCACGTGGACGCCTCGCTGCTCACCGTCCATGAGAACAAGTTCTACGCCGACACGGCCGGGACCGTGACCACGCAGCAGCGGGTGCGGCTGCATCCGGTGTTCACCGCCGTGTCGGTCGACGAGTCGAGCGGCGAGTTCGACTCCATGCGCACCATCGCCCCGCCCGTCGGGCGCGGCTGGGAGTACCTGACCGGCACCGGCTGGGACTGGGACGCCGAGCTGGCGCAGCTCCCGGAGCTGCTCGCCGAGAAGATGCGGGCGCCGAGCGTCGAGCCGGGGCCGTACGACCTGGTCATCGACCCGTCCAATCTGTGGCTGACCATCCACGAGTCCATCGGGCACGCCACCGAGCTGGACCGCGCGCTCGGCTACGAGGCCGCCTACGCCGGCACCTCCTTCGCCACCTTCGACCAGCTCGGCAAGCTGCGGTACGGCTCGGAGCTGATGAACGTCACGGGCGACCGCACCGCCGAGCACGGACTGGCGACCATCGGCTACGACGACGAGGGCGTGGCGGCCCAGTCCTGGGACCTGGTCAAGGACGGAACGCTGGTGGGCTACCAGCTGGACCGGCGCATCGCGCGGCTGACCGGGTTCGAGCGGTCCAACGGGTGCGCGTACGCCGACTCCCCCGCCCATGTGCCGGTGCAGCGCATGGCCAACGTGTCGCTCCAGCCGGACCCCGCCGGGTTGTCGACCGAGGATCTGATCGGGGGCGTGGACCGGGGGATCTACGTCGTCGGGGACCGGTCCTGGTCGATCGACATGCAGCGCTACAACTTCCAGTTCACCGGGCAGCGGTTCTTCAGGATCGAGAACGGGCGGCTCGCCGGGCAGCTGCGGGACGTGGCCTACCAGGCGACGACCACCGACTTCTGGGGGTCCATGGCCGCCGTCGGCGGTCCGCAGACGTACGTCCTGGGCGGTGCCTTCAACTGCGGCAAGGCCCAGCCGGGCCAGGTCGCTTCGGTCTCGCACGGCTGCCCCTCGGCCCTCTTCAAGGGCGTCAACATTCTGAACACCACCCAGGAGGCCGGTCGATGAGCGCGCGTACCAGCAAGCCGCACGAGATCGTCGAGCGGGCTCTCGAACTGTCCACCGCCGACGGCTGTGTCGTCATCGCGGACGAGCACTCGACCGCCAACCTGCGCTGGGCGGGCAACGCGCTCACCACGAACGGCGTCACGCGCGGGCGCACGCTCACCGTCGTCGCCACGGTCGACGGCAAGGAGGGCACGGCCTCCGGTGTGGTGTCGCGGTCCGCCGTGACCGTCGACGAACTGGAGCCGCTGGTGCGGGCCGCCGAGGCCGCCGCGCGCGGCGCGGGTCCCGCGGAGGACGCGCAGCCGCTGGTCACGGGCGTACCGGTGTCGCCCGACTTCACGGACGCGCCCGCCGAGACCTCGTCCGCCGTGTTCGCCGACTTCGCGCCGGCGCTGGGCGAGGCGTTCGCACGCGCGCGGGCGGGCGGCCGCGAGCTGTACGGCTTCGCCAACCACGAGCTCGTGTCGACCTACCTGGGTACGTCGACGGGGCTGCGCCTGCGGTACGACCAGCCCACCGGGACGCTGGAGCTGAACGCCAAGTCGCCGGACCGTACGCGGTCGGCCTGGACCGGACAGTCCACACGGGACTTCAAGGACGTCGACCCGGCGGCGCTCGACGCCGAGCTCGCCGTACGGCTCGGCTGGGCCGAGCGGCGCGTCGAGCTGCCCGCGGGGCGCTATGAGACGCTGCTGCCGCCGACCGCCGTCGCCGACCTGCTGATCTACCAGCTGTGGTCGGCGTCGGGCCGGGACGCGGCCGAGGGCCGGACGGTGTTCTCCAAGCCGGGCGGCGGCACGCGCGTCGGCGAGCGGCTGACCGATCTGCCGCTGACCCTGCGCAGCGACCCGAACGAGCCGGGACTGGAGACCGCGCCCTTCCTGATCGCGCACTCCTCGGGGGGTGACCAGTCGGTGTTCGACAACGGGCTGCCGATCCAGGGCACCGACTGGATCCGCGAGGGCGAGCTGAAGCACCTGACGACCACCCGGCACAGCGCGGGCCTGACCGGGCTGCCGGTGGCCCCGGTGATCGGCAACCTCATCCTGGACGGCGGGTCGGACGGCTCCCTGGACGAGATGGTGGCGAACACCGAGCGCGGGCTGCTGCTGACCTGTCTCTGGTACATCCGCGAGGTGGACCCGGCCACGCTGCTGCTGACGGGACTGACCAGGGACGGCGTCTACCTGGTCGAGAACGGCGAGGTGACCGGGGAGGTGAACAACTTCCGGTTCAACGAGTCGCCGGTGGACCTGCTGGGCCGGGCGACCGAGGCCGGGCGTACGGAGCGGACGCTGCCCAGGGAGTGGAGCGACTGGTTCACCAGGGCCGCGATGCCCGCGGTGCGCGTGCCGGACTTCAATATGAGCTCTGTCAGTCAGGGCGTATAACCTCGTAGTCGGCTGTCACCCGACTGACCGAAGATCATCAAGGAGACACGAGAACCGTGACGGACATCGTCGACGAGCTGAAGTGGCGCGGGCTGTTCGCCCTGTCCACTGACGAGGACGCTTTGCGCAAGGCGCTCGCGGACGGTCCCGTCACGTTCTATTGCGGTTTCGATCCGACGGCGCCGTCGCTGCACGTGGGGCACCTGGTGCAGGTGCTCACCGTGCGCCGGCTCCAGCAGGCCGGCCACCGGCCGCTGGCGCTGGTGGGCGGCGCCACGGGTCTGATCGGCGACCCGCGCCCGACCGCGGAGCGCACGCTGAACGACCCGGAGACGGTCGCCGGCTGGGTCGACAAGCTGCGCCGCCAGATCGAGCCGTTCCTGTCCTTCGAGGGCGAGAACGCGGCCGTCATGGTCAACAACCTCGACTGGACCGAGGGCCTCTCCGCGATCGAGTTCCTGCGGGACATCGGCAAGCACTTCCGCGTCAACAAGATGCTGACGAAGGACTCCGTGGCCCGGCGCCTGGAGTCCTCCGAGGGCATCAGCTACACGGAGTTCAGCTACCAGATCCTCCAGGGCATGGACTTCCTGCAGCTGTACCGGAGGTACGGCTGCACACTCCAGCAGGGCGGCAGCGACCAGTGGGGCAACCTCACGGCCGGGCTCGACCTGATCCACCGGCTGGAGCCGGGCGCCGGCGTGCACGCCATGGCGACGCCGCTGATGACCAAGGCGGACGGCACCAAGTTCGGCAAGACCGAGGGCGGCGCCGTCTGGCTCGATCCGGAGATGACGACGCCGTACGCGTTCTACCAGTTCTGGCTGAACGTGGACGACCGGGACATCTCGAAGTACATGCGCATCCTGTCCTTCAAGTCCCGCGAGGAGCTGGAGGAGCTGGAGAAGCAGACCGAGGAGCGTCCGCAGGCCCGCGCGGCGCAGCGTGCGCTGGCCGAGGAGCTGACGACGCTGGTGCACGGCGCCGAGCAGACGGCGGCCGTGATCGCCGCGTCCAAGGCCCTCTTCGGCCAGGGCGACCTGGCGGAGCTGGACGACAGGACGCTGGCCGCGGCCCTCGCGGAGGTGCCGCACATCCAGGTCGCCGAGCTCGGTCCGGTCGTGGACCTGTTCGCCGAGGTCGGCCTGGTGGCCAGCAAGTCGGCCGCGCGCCGCACCGTCAAGGAGGGCGGCGCCTACGTGAACAACGTCAAGGTGCCCGCCGAGGACGCGGTCCCCGCCAAGGAGGACCTGCTGCACGGTCGCTGGCTGGTGCTGCGCCGCGGCAAGAAGAACCTGGCCGCGGTGGAGGTCACCGGGGCCTGAGCGCACCGCTGGGAGAGCCGCACGAGGTCTCGCGCCGTCGCGGTTTTCGGCCGTCCGGGCCGGTCACGCAGTTCGCCGCGCCAGGGGGCGCGGGGCCTCACGCTCTCCTTCTGCGGCTCTGGACCGCTGTGTACGCCCTGTCGCCGAGTACGACGAGGGCGATGGCGGCCGCGAGCTGGAAGACGTGCCGCCACCAGTCGATACCCGCTGTCGCGTCCACGCCGGCCCACCGTGCGATGGCGTTGCCGCCGACGGCGCCGAGCATGCCCAGGATGGTGGTCAGCCACAGAGGGATGTGTTGCTTGCCCGGAATGATCGCCTTGGCAAGCAGGCCCAGTACGAATCCCACGATGATCGCCCACAACCAGCCCATGGCTGCCTCCTCCTACGGCGCGAGGTGAGCACTACGGCCAGTCTCGACCCGTACGCGGTACGGCGCATGCCGGGTGCTCTCTTACACGGCAAAGCGCACGCCGTCCACGCAGGCGCGAGGGGCCCCGGTCTCGTGGGCGGCGCAGGTGCGGCGTAACGTGGGAGCTGTCCGGGACCGGTTCTGGGAGCGGCCGCGGACCTGGTACGGGGCGGGGAGAGTCCGATGCGGGCGGATGGTGGAATGTGATGCGGAAGCAGCATGGCGGCGGCAACGCCCAGGTGTTCCGGATCACCGGGGCCCGGGCGGGCCTCCAGGAGGACGTGCGCGGGCGGCAGCGCCGGTACGTCATCTCGATGACGATCCGTACGGTGTCGGTGATCCTCGCGGCGACGCTGTGGAATGTGGAACGGCACGTCGCGATCGTGGCGCTCGTACTCGGAGCGGTCCTGCCCTATATCGCGGTGGTGATCGCCAACGCCGGGCGGGAGAACGCGCCGTCGCTGCCGTCGACGTTCGTGATGGTGCCGACGCGACCGATGATCGCGCCGCCGGCGAAGGACGGGACGAACGCGGAATCCGTCCCGGAAGACGTGGTGACCGACTCGGCGTCGGGTGTGCGCAGCGAGCCGCACGACCGGTCGTGACCTCGACCGGCCGGCCGGGACAGGTGTCAGTTTCGCACCAAGCTCAAGAAAAGCTCAGATCAATCATGTTGTTCCGGTGCCGGGCGACGGGTTACCCGTGACATACTTCGTACGCGCTCCGCATCCCCCGTCGGAGCGACGGACCGACGCCGGGCAGCTCCCCCCGTGGCTGCTCGGCGTCGCCTTTTTGTGCGCTGATCGGGTTAGGGTCGGCATGTGATCGTCCCTGACCCTGATACACCGATCTGTTCCGCCAAGGGCTGCCGCGCCCCTGCTGTGTGGGTGCTCGCCTGGAACAATCCGAAGATCCACACACCGGACCGCCGCAAGACATGGCTGGCGTGCGAGGAGCACCGGGAGCATCTGTCGCAGTTCCTCGGAGTGCGAGGTTTCCTGAAGGACGTCGTCAGGTTCGAGGAGTGGGAGGCGCCCGAGGGCGCCTAGAGCTGTCGCCGTCTTCCCGACGGACTCGCGCCTGCTGCCAAGCTCAAGAAAAGCTCAGATCGATCGTGTTGTTCCGGTGCCTGGGCGACGACTCGCCCTGACACACTGACGGCCCTCGACGGACCTGCTGGAGGAGCGAAGGGGGCTTCAGTGAGTGACCACAGCGACGCGCAGCCTCGGAAGCGGCGGTGGACCGATGCGGAGAGATGGCAGGTCTGCCTGTCGGCGGCAGGGCTGATCGTGGCGATCGTCGCCGCCGTGGGGCAGTTCATGCAGTAGGCATCGGAGGGTCCGGCTCGGGGTGCCTCCCGAGTCGGGCCCTTCGGTGTCGCTCAGGGGACCTGGCCGCCGGGGTCGCTTATCCGCCGATCGCCGACATCGGCCGGTCCGGCTGGACGAACGACGGGTCGTCCAGGCCCGCGCCCGCCTTCTTGCCCCACATGGCCAGGCGCCAGATGCGGGCGATCTCCTCGTCGGGGGCGCCGGAGCGCAGGGCGGCGCGCAGGTCGGTCTCCTCGCGGGCGAAGAGGCATGTGCGTATCTGGCCGTCGGCGGTGAGGCGGGTGCGGTCGCAGGCCGCGCAGAACGGGCGAGTGACGGAGGCGATGACGCCGACGCGGTGCGGGCCGCCGTCGACGATCCAGCGCTCGGCGGGGGCCGAGCCGCGCTCGTCGGAACCCTCGGGGGTGAGCTCGAAGCGGGTGCGGAGGGAGGCCAGGATGTCGCCGGCGGTGATCATGCCGTCACGCTTCCAGCCGTGCTGGGCGTCCAGGGGCATCTGCTCGATGAAGCGCAGTTCGTAGTCGTGCTCGACGGCCCAGGCCAGCAGGTCCGGGGCCTCGTCCTCGTTCAGTCCCGGCATCAGGACGGTGTTCACCTTGACCGGGGTCAGGCCCGCGTCGCGGGCGGCGTGCAGGCCCTCGATGACGTCCTTGTGACGGTCTCGGCGGGTGAGGGTCTTGAAGACGTCCGGGCGGAGCGTGTCCAGGGAGACGTTGACCCGGTCCAGGCCCGCCGCCTTCAGGGCCGACGCCGTGCGCTTCAGGCCGATGCCGTTGGTGGTGAGGGACGTCTGAGGGCGCGGATCGAGGGCCGCGACACGCTCGACGATGCCGACCAGGCCGGGGCGCAGCAGGGGCTCGCCGCCGGTGAACCGGACCTCCTCGATGCCGAGGGAGGTGACCGCGATGTCGATCAGGCGGACGATCTCGTCGTCCGTGAGCAGGTCGGGCTTGGCGAGCCACTGCAGGCCCTCTTCGGGCATGCAGTAGGTGCAGCGCAGGTTGCACCGGTCGGTCAGCGAGACCCTCAGGTCGGTGGCCACTCGGCCGTAGGTGTCGATGAGCACGTGGGCCCCCTCCCTCGTCACGGATCACATATCTTCCGACATCTGCGAGCCTACGCGACACCACTGACAATCACGGGGTCCGGTTCCCGGGGATCGGCTGCGCCGGGACACGGCGCGGCCGCGTCGCAGGGACCTTCGGGGGTCCTGCGGCGCGGCCGCGTGAGGGAGCGGCTCAGTGGGCGCCGGTGCCGGTCAGGGACCGGACCTCCAGCTCCGCGTACTTCGCCGTGTCCGGCTCCTCCTTGGACAGGATGGTGCCGAGCCAGCCCAGCAGGAAGCCCACCGGGATCGAGATGATGCCGGGGTTCTCCAGCGGGAACCAGTGGAAGTCGACGTCCGGGAACATCGACGTCGGCTTGCCGGAGACGACCGGCGAGAACAGCACCAGGCCGACCGCCGCGACCAGGCCGCCGTAGATCGACCACAGGGCACCCTGGGTGGTGAACCGCTTCCAGAAGAGGCTGTAGAGGATCGTCGGCAGGTTGGCGGAGGCGGCGACCGCGAAGGCCAGGGCGACCAGACCGGCGACGTTCAGGTCGCGGGCGAGGGCGCCCAGGACGATGGAGACGGCGCCGATGCCGACGGTCGCCCAGCGGGCCGCGCCCAGTTCCTCCTTCTCGGTGGCCTTGCCCTTCTTGATGACGTTCGCGTAGATGTCGTGGGCGAACGACGAGGAGGAGGCCAGGGTCAGGCCGGCGACGACCGCGAGGATCGTGGCGAAGGCGACCGCCGAGATGGTGGCCAGCAGGATCGCACCCCAGTTGGAGTCGACGCCGCCCAGGTGCAGGGCGAGCAGCGGGGCGGCGGTGTTGCCGGCCTTGTTGGAGGCGATGATCTCGTCCGGCTTGATCAGCGCGGCGGCGCCGAAGCCGAGGGCGAGGGTCATCAGGTAGAAGGCGCCGATCAGGCCGATCGCCCAGATGACCGACTTACGGGCCGCCTGGGCGGTCGGGACCGTGTAGAAGCGGATCAGGATGTGCGGCAGGCCGGCGGTGCCCAGGACCAGGGCGATGCCGAGGGAGATGAAGTCCAGCTTGGTGGTGCCGGAGACGCCGTACTTCAGGCCGGGCTCCAGGAAGGCGGCGCCCTTGCCGCTGTTGTCGGCGGCGGTGCCCAGCAGGTCGGAGATGTTGAAGTTGAACTTCAGCAGGACCAGGAAGGTCAGCAGCAGCGCGCCGGCGATCAGCAGGACCGCCTTGACCATCTGCACCCAGGTGGTGCCCTTCATGCCGCCGATGCTGACGTAGACGATCATCAGGACGCCGACCAGCGCGACGATGCCGATCTTGCCCGCGTCGCTGGTGATGCCGAGCAGCAGTGAGACGAGGACGCCCGCGCCCGCCATCTGGGCCAGCAGGTAGAAGATCGACACCACGATGGTGGACGTACCGGCCGCCGTACGGACCGGGCGCTGCCGCATCCGGTAGGCGAGGACGTCACCCATCGTGTAGCGGCCGGAGTTGCGCAGCGGCTCGGCGACCAGCAGCAGGGCGACGAGCCAGGCGACCAGGAAGCCGATGGAGTAGAGGAAGCCGTCGTAGCCGAACAGGGCGATGGCGCCCGCGATGCCGAGGAAGGACGCGGCGGACATGTAGTCGCCGGAGACGGCGAGGCCGTTCTGGAAACCGGTGAACTGCCGTCCGCCCGCGTAGAAGTCGGAGGCGTCCTTGGTCTGGCGGCCGGCCCAGATCGTGATGACGAGGGTCGCGACGACGAACACCCCGAACAGGCTGATGATCAGCGGCCGGTGCTCGCTGGCCTCCCCTGCGGCCAGCACGGTCTGCGCGGAAAGGGTCTGCGCGGCGCTCATTCTGCGCCCTCCATCCGGGACTTGATGGCCTCGGCCTTGGGGTCGAGCTTGGCGGCGGCGTGCCGCGCGTACCACCAGGCGATGAGGAACGTGGTGAGGAACTGGGCGAGGCCCAGGACCAGGGCGACGTTGATGTTGCCGAACACCTTGGTGCCCATGAAGCCGCCCGCGTAGTTCGAGAGCAGCACGTACAGCAGGTACCAGGCGACGAAGGCGACGGTCAGCGGGAAGGCGAAGGAGCGGAAGGAGCGGCGCAGTTCATCGAACTCCGCGCTCTGCTGAACCTCGGAGAACTCCTCGGCGGAGGGGAGTCGGTGTTGCTCTTTCGAGGGGGGCGGTGCGTCGGTGGCCACGGAGTCTCCTCGTACGACGGACATGAACGGCTTGGACCTCACAGTGACGTGGATCACAAGAGCCGGGTGGCGATAGTAGGCGTCCCCGGCGTGATCCGACAGGGGCACGATCGTGCTCGGGCTCCCTGTTCAACGTCACGGCGGCGCGCGAGGACCGGTTCAACTCCTCGGACTGATTTCCGAAGTCGCTTCCGGTAAGTCATTGCTGGCCAGCGACTTCGGAGGATAACTTCGCCCTGCACCACCCGTCATGTACCTGCCCGAGCACCACACATGTGTCTCGGGCCGGTTTCTTTTCCGGATGATGTGGAGATCCCATGGCCCATCTGCGCTCCAGACGTCGGCTCGCCCTCGCCGTACCCGTCGTGCTGTCGCTGACCGCCTCGCTCGGCTTCCTTCCGGCGGCCGCGTCGGCCGCCCCGCGCGCGGAGGCCTCGGCCCAGGCCGCGGACGCGCCGAACCTGGCGTACGTCGTCAACACCAAGGCGGACCACGGCACGATCGCGTCGGTGAAGAAGGCGATCGACGCCGCCGGCGGCACCGTGGTCGTCACGTACGACAAGATCGGCGTGATCGTCGTCCACTCGGCGAATCCGGACTTCGGCAAGCAGATACGCACCGCGCGCGGAGTCCAGTCGGCGGGCGCCACGCGCACCACGCCGCTGACCGCCGCGGGGACGACCGACGAGGGCGCGGTCCAGATGCTCTCCGAGGAGCAGGCCGCGAAGACGGCGAACGCCTCGGCCGCCGCGGGCGACAGCGAGCCGCTTGAGGCGGACCAGTGGGACCTGCGCGCGATCGGCGCCGACAAGGCCGCCCAGATCAACCCCGGCAGCCGCAAGGTGACCGTCGCCGTGATCGACACCGGCGTCGACGACACCCATCCGGACCTCGCCCCGAACTTCTCCGCCTCCCAGTCCGCCAACTGTGTGGGCGGCAAGGCGGACACCAGTGAGGGCGCCTGGCGTCCGTACACCGCCGAGGACTACCACGGCACGCACGTGGCCGGTGAGATCGCCGCCGCGCGCAACGGCATCGGCGTCGCCGGTGTCGCCCCGGGCGTCAAGGTGTCCGGCATCAAGGTGAGCGACCCGGACAACGGCCTCTTCTACCCGGAGAGCGTCGTGTGCGCCTTCGTGTTCGCAGCCGACCACGGTGTGGAGATCACGAACAACAGCTACTACGTTGATCCGTGGCTGTACAACTGCATGGACGATCCGGACCAGCGGGCCATCGTCGATGCGGTCAACAGGGCGCAGCTGTACGCCCAGAAGAAGGGGACCCTCAACCTCGCGTCGGCGGGCAACTCGAACCACGACCTGGACTCGGACGCCATCGTCGACGACACCAGCCCCGACGACTCCACACCGGTCGAGCGCACCATCGACCCGCACGAGTGCTTCGACGTGCCGACCCAGTTGCCGGGGGTCGTCACGGTGAGCGCGACGGGCGTGCAGAACCTCAAGTCGTACTACTCCTCGTACGGCAAGGGCGTCGTCGACATCGCCGCGCCGGGCGGTGACCGGCTCTACCAGATCCCGGACACGCCGTCGAAGAACGGCCGCATCCTGTCCACCATGCCGAACGGCGAGTACGGCTTCCTGCAGGGCACGTCGATGGCCTCGCCGCACGCGGCGGGCGTCGCCGCGCTGCTGAAGTCGAAGCACCCGTGGGCGACCCCGGACCAGCTGCAGACGCTGCTGAAGGCGCAGGCGGACAACCCGGGCTGCCCCGAGTCGTACGACCAGGACGGCGACGGCACGCAGGACGCGGTGTGCGAGGGCGGCAAGCGGGTCAACGGCTTCTACGGGTTCGGCATCGTCAACGCCCTGCGTGCGGTGAAGTAGCCTGCGCCACCCGGGACTTCGGCCCCAGAACGAACGAACTGGAGACACTCACACATGACAGCGCCTCACCCGCGCTACCGCCGCGCCACCGCCATCCCGCTCGGGATGGCCCTGACGACGGCCCTGACGTTCCTGCCCGGTGCAACGGCCTCCGCGGCCGACACACCCGGCACCGTTTCCAAGGTCACCGGCACGGTGAACGACGTCCTCTCATCGGTGGGGACGAAGGACACGAAGGACGCGGCCTCGCTCAGCTACGTGGTCAACGTCCGCCCCGGCCAGGGCACTTCGGCCGCCGTGAAGAAGGCGATAACCAAGGCCGGTGGCACGGTCGTGACGTCCTACGACCGAATAGGCGTCATCGTCGTCCACTCGGCCGACCCCGACTTCGCGAAGACCATCCGCAAGGTGCGCGGCGTGGACTCGGCGGGCGCCACCCGCACCGCGCCGCTGCCCGCGCAGTCGACGGCGGACCTCGGCACCCCGAAGGTGCTCAGCGCGAAGGAGGTCGCCGACGCCAAGGCCCAGGCCGCCGACGGGCAGGATCCGCTGGAGCCCCAGCAGTGGGATCTGCCCGCCATCAAGGCGGACAAGGCGCACAAGGTGTCGCTGGGCAGCAGCAAGGTGACGGTCGGCGTGATCGACACCGGCGTCGACGACACCCACCCCGACATCGCGCCGAACTTCGACCGGGCCGCGTCGGTCAACTGCGTGTCGGGCAAGCCGGACACCGCCGACGGCGCCTGGCGGCCGAGCTCGTCCGAGAGCCCGCACGGCACGCACGTGGCGGGTGAGATAGCGGCGGCCAAGAACGGCGTCGGCATGACGGGCGTCGCGCCCGGTGTGAAGGTGGCCGGCATCAAGGTGTCCAACCCGGACGGCTTCTTCTACACGGAGGCCGTGGTCTGCGGTTTCATGTGGGCGGCCGAGCACGGCGTCGACGTCACCAACAACAGCTACTACACCGACCCGTGGTACTTCAACTGCGCCGACGACCCGGACCAGAGGGCGCTCGTGGACGCCGTCACCCGGGCCTCACGGTACGCGGAGAAGAAGGGCGTGGTGAACGTCGCGGCGGCCGGCAACGAGAACTACGACCTCGCGGCCGACGAGATCACCGACCCGTCCTCCCCGAACGACTCCACGCCCGGGGAGCGGGTGGTCGACCCGTCGAAGTGCCTGGACATCCCGACCCAGCTGCCGGGTGTCGTGACGGTCGCGGCGACCGGCGCGAAGGGCCTGAAGTCGTCCTTCTCCAACTACGGTCTGGGCGTCGTCGACATCGCCGCACCCGGCGGTGACTCCACGAGCTACCAGAAGCCGGAGGCCCCGGCGACCAGCGGCCTGATCCTGGGCACGCTGCCCGGCGGCAAGTGGGGCTACATGGCCGGTACGTCGATGGCCTCGCCGCATGTCGCGGCCGTCGCCGCCCTGATCAAGTCGACGCACCCGAAGGCCACCCCGGCCGTGGTGAAGGCCCTGCTGTACGCGGAGGCCGACGCCACGCCGTGCACGAAGCCGTACGACATCGACGGCGACGGCAAGGCCGACGCGGTGTGCGAGGGGCCGAAGAACCGCAACGGCTTCTACGGCTGGGGCATCGCGGACGCACTGGACGCGGTGACCAAGTAGGCACCACGCGTGCGGGAAGCGGGCCGGGCGGAGGCACTCGCCCGGCCCGCTTCGTCCGTACGGCAAGATCTCTGTCATGCGTGTGTACGAGGATCCAGCGACCTGGACGCCCGAACCGGTCCGGCCCCGCGGGCAGTTGGCCCTGCGCTTCGTCGCGACCCTGGTGTTCGTCCCGGTGCTGAGCGCGGTGTGGCTGGCCGTCGCGGCCGTGTTCTTCGTCGTGGGCCTGTTCGCCGACGCGATCGCGGCCGTCAGCGACGGCTTCGGACGCGGCTACGTGAGGTTCGCGGACGGCACGCTGAAGGGCATCGCCAGCCTGGCCTCCTGGTGCGTCACCTGGCCGGAGCTGCGCCACGAGGGCGACACCGGCTACTACAAGGCCCGCGTCGACAAGGTGGTCGCCCGCTGGACCGCGCGTGCTTCGGCCCCGCACGCTCCGAAGAAGGCGCGGCCGCCCATGGAGTGCGAGATACCCCTGCGCGACTACCGCGGTGTGGGCGGCCGGTACGTCGCCGAGGTCGCCCTCGCCCAGGGGTGGGAGCTGCGCCCCACGGATGTGCGCAAGGAAGTGCGCCTGTGGTGGTCGGCCGCCTCTCACATTGATTGAGTCAACACTGCATAGTGCAGTCATGATGGATAGTGCAGTCATGACGGCACTCAATACTGCTTGGTCCGCACTGGGCGGCGACTCCGCCCTTCTCGCGCGGGTGTCGGCCGTGGTGCGGGAGGGTGCTCTCCGAGCGCGGCTTCCGGTACGGGAGCTGGCGCGGGCCTGTGCCGGAGCGTGTGCGCTGGCCGCGGCGGAGCTGGGGGCACGGCGCTCCGGAGCGGGGCAGGTGCCCGCGGTGCGGGTGGACGACGGGGCCGTCGCCACGGCCTTCGTCAGTGAGCGGCATCTGCTGCTCGACGGGCGGGCGCCGGTGACGTTCGCGCCGCTGTCGCGGTTCTGGCGGACGGCGGACGGGTGGGTGCGGACGCACGCCAACTATCCCCACCACCGGGAGCGGCTGCTGGGCGCCCTGGGAATGCCCGAGGACGTGGCCGCGGTGGAGTCGGCGCTCGCCGAACGGCGCGCCCTGGAGGTCGAGGAGGCCGTGTACGCGTCCGGGGGCCTCGCCGTCGCGCTGCGCACGCCGCAGGAGTGGGCGGCGCACGGGCAGGGCGCCGCGGTGGCCCGGCGTCCGCTGGTCGAGCGGGAGCGGCTGGACGCGGCCCGCGCGCGCGTGCTCCCGCCGCTCGACGGCTCGCCCCTGCTGCCCGCCGCCGGGGTGCGCGTCCTGGACCTGACCCGGGTCATCGCGGGCCCGGTCGCCACCCGTACGCTCGCCCTGCTCGGCGCGGACGTGCTGCGCGTGGACGCCCCGCGGCTGCCCGAACTGCCGGACCAGCACGCCGACACGGGCTTCGGGAAGCGGTCGGCGAGGCTGGACCTGACCGCCGACCGGGGCCTCTTCGAGGAACTGCTCGCGGCGGCGGACGTCGTCGTCACCGGGTACCGGCCGGGCGCACTGGACCGGTTCGGGCTCACCCCCGAGGCACTGGCCGAGCGACGGCCGGGGCTGGTGGTGGCGCAGCTGTCGGCGTGGGGGGCGTACGGGCCGTGGGCCGGGCGGCGCGGCTTCGACAGCCTGGTGCAGGTCGCCACGGGCATCGCGGCGGTCGAGGGCACGCCGGACCGGCCGGGCGCGCTGCCCGCGCAGGCCCTGGACCACGGCACGGGGTACTTGCTGGCGGCGGGCGTGCTGCGGGCGCTGACCGAGCAGTCGTACGAGGGGGGCAGCCGGTTCGTGGGACTGTCGCTGGCGCGGACGGCGGCCTGGCTGAGGGACGGCATCCGGCCGGGGGTGGCCGAGGAGGCGGCGTACGACGGGCCGGAGCCCTGGCTCGCCGAGCGGGACAGCCCCCTCGGACGGCTGCGGTACGCCCTGCCTCCGGTGTCCTTCGCGGGTGGCCCGGTCGACTGGGCGCGCCCGCCGGTGCCGTGGGGGACGTCTCCCGCGCGGTGGGCCTGACGCGCGCGGCCGCAGTCCGGTGCCGATCAGGTGGTGAACGCCAGCCCCCGGCAGCTGTACCGGAGTTGAAGGACCGCCGGTTCCCGGCCCTCGAACAGACGGACGAGGCGGGGCACCTGACGGACAGGAGTGTCAGTCATGGCCCGTATCCTCAGGGACCATGCTCGAAGACCGCACGACCGCAGCGTCCTCCTCCACGACGTGGCCGGCCGCGTATCCGCAGGGGTACGCGGTCGTTGACGTGGAGACCACCGGCCTGGCCCGGGACGACCGGATCATCTCCGCAGCCGTGTACCGGCTGGACGCGCGCGGCGAGGTGGAGGACCACTGGTACACGCTGGTCAACCCGGAGCGCGACCCGGGCCCGGTGTGGATCCACGGCCTGACGAGCGAGGTGCTCGAAGGGGCGCCCGTGTTCCAGGACATCGAGGAGGAGTTCACGGCCCGGCTCCGGGGCCGGGTGCTGGTCGCCCACAACGCCGTCTTCGACTGGCAGATGATCGCCCGGGAGTACGCGCGCGCGAAGCGCGAGGCGCCGGTGCGGCAGCGACTGTGCACCATCGCGCTCTCCAAGGAGCTGGACCTGCCGCTGCCCAACCACAAGCTGGAGTCGCTGGCCGCACACTTCGGCGTCGTCCAGCGGCGGGCGCACCATGCGCTGGACGACGCGCGCGTGCTGGCGGAGGCGTTCCGGCCGAGTCTGCTCGCCGCGGCGGCGGGCGGCGTACGGCTCCCGCTGCACGAGTGCCGTCCGCTGACCGAGTGGTCGGACCGGCCCGCGCCCCTGATCGGACAGCAGGCGGGTTACGGCGGTTACCGGACCGGCAGTTGGCGCCCCTCCCGGAAGAGGCCGGCATGTCCCTATCCCAACCCAGGACGGTACGAAGAGGGCAAACGCCTCAAGCAGGGCATGCGGGTCGCCTTCTCCGGGGACACGTCCGTCGACCGGGACCTGCTGGAGGACCGCGCGACCGAGGCCGGGCTGCATGTCGCGACCAGCCTGTCCCGGCTGACCAGCCTGCTCGTCACCAACGATCCGGACTCCGGCACGTCGAAGGTGGCCAAGGCCCGGCAGTACGGCACGCCCATCGTGGACGAGGCGGCGTTCGGACAGCTGCTGCGCGATGTGGAACCGGCGGACGGATGATCCGTACGCACCTGCCCCGTCGGACCCGTACGTACGGGTGATTGGCGCGCGACTCGCCTGCCGCCCGCTCGCCCGCCCCGCGGTGACGGCTCACCCTGTGGCGCATGGCGACATGTGAGGTATGCGGAAATCATTACGGAATGACCTTCGAGGTGCACGCGCAGGGCGCGGTGCACGTCTTCGACTGCTTCGCCTGCGCGATCCATCGCATGGCACCGATCTGCGAGCACTGTCGTGTGCAGATCATCGGCCAGGGTGTCGAGGTCGGGGGCCAGTGGTACTGCGGTGCCCACTGCGCCCGCGCGGAGGGAAAGGCGGGCATCGTCGACAAGGTGTGAGCACGTCCCCGCGGCAGGGTGGAAAGCACGCACCCGCCTGAATCCACCCCACGACCGAGTTGTACCGTCGTGGGGTGTACCGCTTCCTGTTGTCCCGGCAGTGGGTGATCCTCACGCTGGTCGCCCTCCTCCTCATCCCCACGATGATCAGGCTGGGCATCTGGCAGATGCACCGCTACGAGCTGCGCACCGCCAGGAACCAGCTGGTCTCCGACGCGCTGGCCGCGAGGCCGGTGCCCGTGGAGAAGCTGACCTCCCCCGGACACACGGTCACCACCCATGACCGGTACCGCAGCGTGACCGCGAAGGGGCACTTCGACACCGCCGACGAGGTGGTCGTCCGCCGCCGCACCAATGCCGACGACGAGGTCGGCTACCACATCCTGACCCCGTTCGTGCTCGACGACGGCAAGGTCCTCCTGGTCAACCGGGGCTGGATCCCCGGCGGCCCGAGCCAGACCGCGTTCCCGGAGGTTCCGGCGCCGCCGAAGGGCGAGATCACCGTCACCGGCCGGCTGATGCCCGACGAGACGACCGCGGCGAGCGGTATCAAGGACCTCAAGGGGCTGCCGGACCGCCAGATCATGCTGATCAACAGTGAGCAGGAGGCGCGGCGCCTCGGCGCCACGGTGCTCGGCGGCTACGTCGTGCAGACGGCGCCCGAGCCGAAGGGCGGCACCCCGGAGCTGCTCGGGGAGCCCGGCAGCGAGGACGCCGCCCTTAACTACGCGTACGCCGTCCAGTGGTGGCTGTTCGCCGCGGCCGTCCCGGTCGGCTGGTTCGTCCTGGCCCGCCGCGAGGCCCGGGAACGGGCCGGGGCGGCGGCCGAGGAGGAGTCCGCGGAGGCGGAACCGGCGACGGTGTGACGCCCCCGCGGCCCCGTCAGCAACAGCGGTTCCGCGGACGTTCGTCCCTGTGCAGCATCCGCAGCACCTCGGTGAGCTCACCCACGTACCAGCGCAGGGCCCGCACCCACCGCACGGCCCTCACGCCCGCGCTCCGGCCACGTCGATGCGGGACTCGGTGTACGGCGCCTCCGTGGTCGGCAGCACCCCCGGCGACCGTACGGCCCGTACGCAGACCACCGCCGCGTTGACGATCACCACGGCGACCAGCACCAGGAAGAGGGCGATGAGGACGCCGTCCACCGTGGAGTTGGTGACGACGGTGTGCATGTCGTCGAGGTTCTTGGCGGGCGGCAGGACCTGGCCGGCGTCGAGGGCGTCGGCGTAGCGTGCCCGCTGGGCGAAGAAGCCGACCTTGGGGTCCGCGGAGAAGATCTTCTGCCAGCCGGCGGTGAAGGTGACCGCGACCACCCAGGCCAGGGGGACGCCGGTGACCCAGGCCCAGCGCAGCCGCCCGGACTTGACGAGGACGGTCGTGCAGAGCGCCAGGGCGATCGCGGCGAGGAGCTGGTTGGCGATGCCGAAGAGCGGGAAGAGCTGGTTGATGCCGCCGAGGGGGTCGGTGGCGCCGGTGTAGAGGAAGTAGCCCCAGGCCGCCACGACGAGGGCGCTGCACAGCCAGATGCCGGGCTTCCAGGTGACCCGGCCGAGCGGCCTGAACACGTTGCCGAGCATGTCCTGGAGCATGAAGCGGCCCACGCGGGTGCCGGCGTCCACCGTGGTCAGGATGAACAGCGCCTCGAACATGATCGCGAAGTGGTACCAGAAGGCCTTCATGGCCGTACCGCCGAAGACGCCGGAGAAGATCTCCGACATGCCGACGGCCAGCGTCGGGGCACCGCCGGAGCGGGCGATCAGGGTCTGTTCCTCCACCGCTTTCGCGGCCTGGGTGAGCTGGTCGGGGGTGATGGTGAAGCCCAGGCCCGCCACCGCGTGGGACGCCGACTCGGCGGTCGTACCGAGCAGGCCCGCGGGGGCGTTCATCGCGTAGTACAGACCCGGTTCCAGGGTCGCCGCGGCGATCAGCGCCATGATCGCGACGAAGGACTCCATCAGCATGGCCCCGTAGCCGATCATCCGGACCTGGGACTCCTTCTGGATCAGCTTCGGTGTGGTGCCGGAGGAGACCAGGGCGTGGAAGCCGGACAGCGCGCCGCACGCGATGGTGATGAACAGGAAGGGGAACAGCGATCCCGCGAAGACCGGCCCGGCGCCCGAGGAGGCGAAGTCGCTCACCGCGTCCGCCCGCATCACCGGGGCGGCCACGACCACGCCGACCGCGAGCAGCGCGATCGTGCCGATCTTCATGAAGGTGGACAGGTAGTCGCGCGGCGCGAGCAGCATCCACACGGGCAGGACGGAGGCGACGAAGCCGTAGCCGACCAGGCAGAAGACCAGGGTCGCCGGGCTGAGGGTGAAGGTCCCGGCGAGCGAGGAGTTCTGGATCCAGCTGCCGCCGGCGATGGCGAGCAGCAGCAGCGCCACGCCGATCAGGCTGGTCTCGACGACCCGGCCCGGGCGGATGCGGTGCAGCCAGAAGCCCATGAACAGGGCGATGGGAATGGTCATCGCGACGGAGAACGTGCCCCACGGGGAGTGCGCGAGGGCGTTCACGACCACCAGGGCCAGCACACCCAGCAGGATGATCATGATGGCGAAGACGGCGATCAGGGCGG
The DNA here is from genome assembly GCF_030386795.1 of Streptomyces sp. S.PNR 29. GTDB lineage: Bacteria > Actinomycetota > Actinomycetes > Streptomycetales > Streptomycetaceae > Streptomyces. The sequence goes on along the minus strand of NZ_JANUQM010000002.1, from coordinate 878,339 downwards.
CGGCCCCGCCCGCGCGGCCGATCTCGTCGCGGGCCATCTGCCCGAGTGACCTGCCGTCCCGCCGCATGGACAGGAACAGCACGACCATGTCCTGTACGGCCCCGGCGAAGATCACCCCGGTCACGATCCACAAGGTGCCCGGCAGGTAGCCCATCTGGGCCGCGAGCACCGGCCCCACCAGCGGTCCGGCACCGGCGATCGCGGCGAAATGGTGACCGAGGAGTACCCGGCGGTCGGTGGGGTGGAAGTCGACACCGTCCTCCAGGCGCTCGGCGGGGGTGGCCCGGCGGTCGTCCGGCTTCAGCACACGGCGGGCGACGAAGCGGGCGTAGAAGCGGTAGGCGATGGCGTACGAGCCGAGCGCGGCGATCACCAGCCAGACCGCGGAGATCCGCTCGCCCCGGGCCAGCGCGAGGACTCCCCAGGCGACGGCGCCGAGCAGGGAGACGGCGGTCCACAGCACGACGGACTTCGGTGACATTCGGGGTTTTTCCGGCGCCGGGAGGCCGGTTTCGGGCATGGCTGATACGGACATGGCGGCTCCTCGCTCGAACGGCGGGGTGACAGGGGTGGGGTGAAAGGGATCCGGTAGCTCGGGCAGACCCGCGGCCGGGCGGTCGCGACGCCCGTGGGCTCCCGCTCGCTGTCGGTCTGTGCAAGAGTTGCCCACCCGCCGGGAGCGGTTGACAGCGAATTTCCAGATGATTTCCCGCCGGTTTTCTGTCCTCCGATCCGGCCATCCGCGCAACCAATGGTCGAGGGCACAGGCACACCAAGGACGGTGACCCATGGCCGACGGCGCCATGACCACGACGTTCCTCGCCGTGATCGGCGGGGCGTCGCTGCTCGCCGTCACCGCGCGGCGGCTGCGCCCGAGCGACCGGCTGCCGTCCCTGGAGGGCTGGGCGCTGGCCGACCGCGGCCTCGGCCCGGTGTGGACCTGGCTGCTGCTCGGCGGCACGATCTTCACCGCGTACACCTTCACCGCCGTGCCCGGCCTGGCGTACGGCAACGGCGCTCCCGCCTTCTTCGCCGTGCCGTACACCGTGATCGTCTGGCCGCTCGCCTTCGTGCTGCTGAGCCGCCTGTGGACGGTGGCCCGCCGGCACGGTTACGTCACCGCCGCCGACTTCGTGCGGGGACGGTACGGCTCGCCGCCGCTGGCGCTGGTGGTCGCGCTGACCGGGATCCTCGCGACGATGCCGTACCTGGCGCTGCAACTGCTCGGGATACGGGCGGTGCTGACCGCCGGAGGCGTCTATCCGCGGGGCGCGGCCGGCGACCTGGTGATGGTGGCGCTGTTCGCGGGGCTGGCGGTGGCCACCTACCGGCACGGGCTGCGCGCTCCCGCGGTCATCTCGGCGCTGAAGGCGGTGGCGGTGTTCGTGTCGCTGACCGCCGTGTGCTGGCTGGTCCTGCAGCGGCTCGGCGGCCCCGGCCCGGTCTTCGAGGGCGCGGCCCGGCGGCTGGGCGGGACGGACGTGGCCCACTCCCCGCTGCTCCTGGCCCCCGAGCAGCAACCCGCCTATGCCACGCTCGCCCTCGGCTCCGCGCTGGCCCTGCTGATGTACCCGCACGTGCTCACCGCCGGTTTCGCCGCCGACGGCCCCCGCACCCTGCGCAAGGTCTCCGTGGCGCTGCCCGCCTGGACCGGGCTGCTCGCCCTCTTCGGATTCCTCGGCATCGCGGCCCTGGCCACGGGGGTGCGGGCCCCCGAGGGCAGCGCCGAGGCGGCCGTGCCGATGCTGGTCGACCGGCTGATGCCGGGACCGCCGGCCGGGCTGGTGTTCGCCGCGATCACCGTGGGCGCGCTGGTCCCCGCCGCCGTGATGTCGATCGCCGCCGCCACCGGCTTCGTACGGAACGTGTACGTCGAGTACGTCCATCCGACGGCCACGCCCAAGCGCCAGGTGCGCGTCGCCAAGGTGGTGTCGCTGACGGCGAAGGTGGGGGCGGTGGCGTTCGTGTTCGGGCTGCGCGACCAGGACGCCATCAACCTCCAGCTGCTGGGCGGGGTGTGGATCCTGCAGGTCTTCCCGGCCGTCGCCGTCGGGCTGTTCACCGGGCGGCTGCACCCGCGGGCACTGCTCGCCGGATGGGGTGTGGGCATGGTCGCCGGAACCTTCATGGTCGTGCGCGAAGGGTTCTCCCCCATCGTGCCCCTGGGTTTCGGGCCGCTGGGGGTCTACGCCGGGCTCGCGGCCCTGCTGCTGAACCTGGCCGTCGCCGTGACCGGCACCGCGGCCCTCGAACGTCTCGGCGTCCCGCGCGGCGCCGACGCCACCGGCCTACCGTCCCGCCTGACCGTCAGGCGGCGCCCCGAGACGGGAGCGAACCACCCGTGAGACGCAGACAGAACGCCCCGACCGTCCCGCCGAGACCACCGGGGCCCGCCCCCGAGTCCCTCGCGGTGGGCGACCCGGCCGACCTGGAGCGCGAGGTCGGCCTCGCCCGTCTCTTCGAGCTGCACTACTCCTCGATGCTGCGCCTGGCCGTGCTGCTCGGCGCGGACGATCCGGAGAACGTGGTGGCCGAGGCGTACTACCAGATCTACCGAAAATGGCGGCGCCTGCGGGACTCGAAGGCCGCGGAGGCGTACCTGCGCTCCACCGTCTGCAACCTCACACGGATGCGGATACGGCACCTCCAGGTCGCCCGCAGGCACGCGGAGAACCCCCCGGGCCCGCAGGACGAGACGGTCGCGTCCGCCGAGAGCACCGCGCTGCTCCGCGACGACCAGCGGGTGCTGATCGACGCGCTCCAGCAGCTGCCGGCCCGGCAGCGGGAGGCGCTGGTGCTGCGGCACTGGCTCGGGTTGAAGGAGAGCGAGATCGCCGCCGCGATGGGGATCTCGTGCGGTTCCGTCAAGACGCACACGGCACGCGGCATCGCCGCTCTGACCCAGGTGATGGAGGCCCGGCGATGACCCATCGAGATGCGACTTGGTCGCGTGGCACCGGACCGGACCGCACGGAACGGGAGCTGAGCGAGGCCCTCGCCGCGCTCGCGGACGGAGTGCGGGCCGCACCCGACGCCTACCGCACGGCGCGGGGCGAGTGGCTGCGCCGCGAACGCCGGCGCCGGCTCGTGCTCGCCGTGCTGATCACCGTCGTGTTCGCGCTGGCCACGCTGATCGGCCTGTGGGTGCTCAACCAGGCCCCGGCGGACCCGGGGGTGATCTTCTCGGGTACGGCCGGGTGAGCCCGGACCGGCCCTGGTTGCCTCCCGGGCCCTGAGGGAACCCGGAGCCCGTGCACCCCCGCATCGAGGACTACGCACTGATCGGCGACGAACAGACGGCGGGCCTGGTCGGCACGGACGGCTCCGTGGACTGGCTGTGCCTGCCCCGTTTCGACTCGGGCGCCTGCTTCGCCAGGCTGCTCGGCGACGAGGACAACGGTCACTGGCGTATCGCCCCCAAGGGGGCGGAGCGCTGCACCCGGCGCGCCTATCGCCGCGACACCCTCGTCCTCGACACCGAGTGGGAGACCGGCCAGGGCGCGGTACGCGTCACCGACCTGATGCCCCAGCGCGACCGCGCCCCCGACCTCGTACGCGTCGTGGAAGGACTCGCGGGCAAGGTCACCATGCGCAGCACGCTCCGGCTGCGCTTCGACTACGGCTCGATCGTGCCGTGGATGCGCAGGGCCGACGGGCACCGGGTGGCCGTCGCGGGCCCGGACGCGGTGTGGCTGCGCAGCGAGCCCCCGGTGCGCACCTGGGGGCAGGACTTGGGCACCCACTCCGAGTTCACCGTCGCCCAGGGCCAGAAGGTCGCATTCGTCCTCACCTGGCACCCTTCGCACCAGCCGCGCCCACCGCTCATCGACCCGTACGTGACGCTGGACCACAGCGTGGTGGACTGGCGGGAGTGGGCGTCCCACTGCCGCTACGACGGCCCGTACCGGGACGCCGTCGTCCGCTCCCTGATCACCCTCAAGGCCCTCACCTACGCGCCCACCGGCGGCATCGTGGCCGCCCCCACCACCTCGCTCCCGGAGGAGCCGGGCGGCGTACGCAACTGGGACTACCGCTACTGCTGGCTGCGCGACTCCACGCTCACCCTGGGCGCGCTGCTGTCGGCCGGATACCTGGAGGAGGCCGAGGCCTGGCGGAACTGGCTGGTGCGCGCGGTCGCGGGCGACCCGGCGGACCTGCAGATCATGTACGGCGTGGCGGGCGAGCGCCGGCTGCCGGAGTTCGAGCTGCCGTGGCTGTCCGGCTTCGCCGGCTCGGCGCCCGTGCGGATCGGCAACGGGGCCGTGAACCAGCTCCAGCTGGACGTGTACGGCGAGGTCATGGACTCCCTGTCGCTGGCCCGGAAGGCGGGGCTGACGCCGAAGCCGCACATGTGGTCGCTGGAGCGGGCCCTGCTGACATTCCTGCGGACGGCGTGGCGGCAGCCGGACGAGGGGCTGTGGGAGGTGCGGGGCGGTCGCCGGCAGTTCGTGCACTCCAAGGTCATGGTGTGGGTGGCCGCCGACCGGGCCGTGCACACGCTGGAGCGGTACCCCCGGCTGGAGGGCGACGCGGAGGCCTGGCGGGAGCTGCGCGAGGAGGTGCACCGCGAGGTGTGCGAACGGGGCTACGACCCGGAGCGGAACACCTTCACACAGTCCTACGGCTCGCGCGAGCTGGACGCGGCGCTGCTGCTCATCCCGCGCGTGGGCTTCCTGCCGCCCGACGACCCGCGCGTGATGGGAACGATCGACGCGGTCCGCAAGGAGCTGGACCACGAGGGCCTGCTGCGCCGCTACAGCACCGGGGACACGACCGTCGACGGGCTGCCTGGCGGCGAGGGCACCTTCCTGGTGTGCTCGTTCTGGCTCGCGGACGCGCTGCACATGACGGGCCGGACCCAGGAGGCCCGCGAGCTGTTCGAACGGCTGGTGGGCCTCGCCAACGACGTGGGACTGCTCTCGGAGGAGTACGACCCGGTCGCCGGGCGCCAGCTCGGCAACTTCCCGCAGGCGTTCAGCCACATCGGCCTGGTGAACACCGCCCTCGCCCTGTTCGGGGGCGAGGGGGCAGGATAGGGGCCATGGATCTTGGACTGAAGGACCGGGTGTACGTCGTCACCGGGGCCACCCGCGGCCTGGGCAACGCGTCCGCGCGCGAGCTGGTGGCCGACGGAGCGAAGGTGGTCGTCACGGGACGGGACGAGAAACGCGTCGCTGACGCCGCCGCCGAACTGGGTACGAACGCGCTCGGCGTGGCCGTCGACAACGCCGATCCGTCGGCGGCCACCCGGCTGATCACGGCCGCGCGTGAGCGCTTCGGCCGTTTCGACGGCGTCCTCGTCAGCGTGGGCGGGCCGCCGCCGGGGTTCGTGGCCGACAACTCCGACGAGCAGTGGCAGGCGGCGTTCGAGTCGGTGTTCCTCGGTGCCGTGCGGCTCGCCCGCGCGGCGGCCGCCGAGCTGGAGGAGGGCGGGGTCATCGGCTTCGTGCTGTCGGGGTCGGTGCACGAGCCGATTCCGGGGCTGACCATCTCCAACGGGCTGCGGCCGGGGCTCGCCGGGTTCGCCAAGTCGCTGGCGGACGAGCTGGGGCCGCGTGGCATACGGGTGGTGGGGCTGCTGCCGGGGCGCATCGACACCGATCGCGTGCGGGAGCTGGACGGATTGTCCGCGGACCCGGAGGCGACGCGGGCGGCGGCCGAGTCCCGGATTCCGCTGCGGCGGTACGGGACGCCGGAGGAGTTCGGACGTGCGGCCGCGTTTCTGCTGTCTCCGGCCGCCTCGTATCTGACGGGGGTCATGGTGCCGGTGGATGGTGGGGTCCGGCACGGGTTCTGAGGTTCAGCCGACCCTTTCCGGCCGGTGCTTGGCGCCCCGCAGCTGGACCTCCGCGGGCAGGGCCGGCAGGCCCGCCGAGTCGCGGGCGTGGGTCAGCGCCCGGGTGTGCAGGTCGTGCAGCGCGGTGCCGGGGTCCACGTGCGGTTCCAGCATGAGCCGTACGCGGGCGCGGGGCGCGTCGCGTCGGCCGGTGAGGTGGACCTGGGCGCGTTCGACGCCGCCCAGCCCGCCCGCCTCCTGGGCGAGGGCGCCCTCCAGAGCCCGGCCGCGCAGCACCGCGCCGTCCCCGTCGCGGGTGTCGACGAGCACCTCGCTGAGCCGGCGCCGGCGCAGCACCGCGGTCAGCCACCACAGGGCGAGCAGCACGAGGACGGCGAGCACCGCGATGACGGTCGGCCACCACCAGTCGGCGTCCCGCCAACGGGTCCGCTCGGCGTCGTTGAGCAGCACGTCGTGCTTCCCGTGGTGGATCCACCAGGAGGGCGCCGGTGCCCCGAGACCGATGGCGAGGACGGAGCCGCCGAGGACGAGGAGGACCAGCCCCACGATCCCGATCAGCACCCGGTTGACGGCCCTGAGCACCGCTGTCACCCCTTCCGTCCGGGACGCGCCACGCGCACCGACAGCGCGGGCGGCCGGTCGAGCCCCAGCCCCTGCACCGCCTCGGTGAGCACGGTGTCCAGATCTGTGCGTACGTCGTCCAGCTCGCGGAAGTGCGAGACGGCGCGGACGCGGGCCTTCGCGCGGCGCATCCGCACGTGCGCCGACTGCACGCCGGGGACCTCCATGGCCCGGTCGCGCAGCACGACCGCGGCGGTCTTCCGGTGCAGTCCGGCGCGTACGTCGGGGTGGGTGCGCCGCATCGGCAGGACCCCCCGCAGGCCGGGCGTCACGGCCAGCGCGATCAGCCAGAGGCCGAGAGCGGCGGCGACGGCCGCCCCGACGAGCACCCAGGTGTCGTCGAGGTGCCGCTCGGCGAGCTGCTGGGCCAGTTCCCGGCGCCAGGCCAGGGCGTTCCGGCCGGCGCGCACGGCGGCGACGTCGTACAGGAAGGCACCGGCGACCACGAAGAGCAGCAGCGCGACGATGCCCGCGGGGACACGGCGTGCCGACCAGAAGCGCCGGGTGCCGCTCCTGCCGCGGTCCGGCTCGGGCGGGGGCGTCGGCTCGGTGCCGGCGTCCTTCTCGATGACCGGCAGTCGCCGGGTGGTGCCCTCGGAGCCCTGGGGCTCGCTCATCGCGTCCTCCGCTGTGCCGCGCCGTACTCCGGTGCCAGGTGCAGCCGCTCCACCCGGACGGCGACCTCGGGCACCGCCATTCCCACCAACGCGCTCACCCGGTCGGTGACGTGGCGGCGCACCTGTGCGCAGCGGGCTCCGACGTCGGTCGGGTAGCCGAGTTCCAGGTGGACGTGGACGTGGGCCACGTCGTGGTGCACGACCACGTCGGCGTGCGGGGGCGCGGCGCCCCTGGGCAGCGTGCCGAGTGCCTCGCGCGCCGCCTGCGTGGCGACCTTCGCGACCACGCGGTCGGCGATCCTCGTGGCACCGCGCTCGCCCGGCGGGACGGTGACCGACGGTTTCCGGAGCTCGTCGGCCCCACTGCTCACGTCGGTCACCGCCGCCGGTTCTCACGGGTGTGGAAGAAGTCGCCGAGCTCCCAGTCCCCCTCCACGAACCGGCCGACGACGAAACCGACGGCACCCAGGGCCGCCACCACCAGGAAGGCGCCGAATCCGCCGAAGTACCCGGCGAAGCCCAGCGCCATTCCGGCGATCATGCCGAACACGGCCATGTTCATGGTGCGCTCCTCAGCTCGTCAGCCCGCCAGCTCGTCACCTGTCGAATGTCCGGTCCCCTGCTGGTCACTGGATCCGGCGCTCCGGTTCCTCTTCCTCTTCCTCCGGCAGCTTCACATCGCTCACCGCGATGTTGACCTCCACGACCTCAAGCCCGGTCATCCGCTCGACGGCCGTGATCACGTTCTCGCGGACTCCACCCGCCACGTCCTCGATCGACACGCCGTAGTCGATGACGATCTCCAGGTCGAGCGCGGTCTGCCGCTCGCCGACCTCGGCGCTCACGCCGCGCGTCACCGACTTCTGGCCACCCGGCACACGGTCGCGCACGGCCCCGAAGGTCCGCGACAGACCGCTGCCCATGGCGTGTACGCCGACCACGTCACGCGCGGCCAGCCCGGCGATCTTCTCCACGACGCCGTCGGCGATGGTGGTCCGTCCACGCGTGGCGGGGTCGCCGCCACCGCGCCGGGCCGCCTGCGCCCTGCGGGCCTCGTCCTTCTCCTCTGTGGCCCTCGGCCGGTTCGTCATCTCGGTCATGGCCGTACGTCCCTTCCGGTATACGCCCCTTTGACCACGTTAAGCCGGGTTGCGCCATTGCGCGCCAGGGATACGGCAGGCTGGAGGAATGACGACGACGGAACGGTGGACGCAAGCGGTACGGCAGCAGCTCGGGCTCGGCAGACTCCTCCCCCTGGGCGGTCCGCGCGACGGCGCGTGGATCACCGAGCGGGCGGCCGAGGCGGTGCTGCGGCGCGCGGCACTGGACGCGCGCGGCGTGCGCCTCGACGCGCTGCGCATCGGGCTGGCCGACCCGGAGAGCGCTGACGAGCCCGCCGTACTGCCCCCGCCGAGCGCCCTGCCCCCGGGCCCGCTGCGGATGACGGCCGACCTCGCGGCCACGGCCTCCGAGCCGCTTCCGACGACGGCCTCCCGCCTGCGGTCCGCCCTGGCGACCGCCGCGGTGGAACGACTCGGCCTGACGGTGACGGACGTGGACCTGCGGGTGACGGCCCTGCTCGACGAGGAGACGGAGCCCTCGTCCCAACGCGTGCCGGAGCCGCCGTCGGCCGCGGAGGCGAAGGGCACGGACGAGATCCGTGCGGCCACCGCCGCGCTCGCGGTCGCGGGCGTCACCCGGCTGACGGCCACGCTGGGCCACCCGGTCCACATCAGGGAGCTGCCGGACGCGACAGCGCTGCCCCACCGGCACGTGCAGGTGGAACTGGCGGTGAACGCGGACCGCCGAGCCGTGGAGGTGGCCCGGGAGGTCCGCGCAGCGGTGTCGGAGGCCCTGACGGACCATCCGACCGTGGCGGTCCTGATCAGCGCGGTCGACTGACCTGCCACAGCCCGCGCACCTCAGCAGCCCGCGCGGCGGAACCGGAAAGAGGGACCGGCCTCATTCACCGAGTCCGGCCAGGTCCCGCAGCCGACGTGCCTGGGCGGCCCGCTCGGCGACGCGCTGGGCCTCGTAGTCCCGGTCCAGCGCTCCGCGCACCAGGGCCTTGGTCTCGATCACCGCGTCGCGCGGCGCGGCCAGGATCGCCGACGCCAGGTCGCCCACGGCACCGTCGAGCTGCTCCGACGGCACGGCGAGGTTGGCCAGGCCGGTGCTCACGGCCTCCTCGGCCGTGACGAAGCGCCCGGTCACGCAGATCTCCAGCGCGCGGGCGTAGCCGACCAGCCCCACCAGCGGATGTGTGCCGGTCAGGTCCGGAACGAGCCCCAGGCTGGTCTCGCGCATGGCGAACTGCACGTCGTCCGCGACGACGCGCAGGTCACAGGCGAGGGCCAGCTGGAAGCCCGCCCCGATGGCGTGCCCCTGCACGGCGGCGATCGACAGGATGTCGCTGCGCCGCCACCAGGTGAACGCCTCCTGGTACTCGGCGATGGTCGCGTCCAGCTCGGCGTCATCGCCCCGCGCGAGGTCGATGAACGATGGCTCACCGTCGAAGCCCTCGGGCGTGAACGCCTGCCGGTCGAGCCCGGCGGAGAAGGACTTGCCCTCGGCCCGCAGCACCACGACCCGGACGGAACCCGGCAGCGACCGCCCGGCCTCCGTGAGCGCCCGCCACAGAGCGGGGCTCTGCGCGTTGCGTTTGGCCGGATTGGTCAGCGTCACCGTGGCGATCGCGTCGTCGACGGTGAGCCGTACGCCGTCCTTGTCGAGTACGGGATCCAGATCGTGAGCGGGCGAAGCCATGGGGCGCCTCCGATGCGTGCGGTCATCATCCCTGCCGTGCGACGGCTGCACGCCGTTGGACGGCAGGGGTTAAGTGACTGCACAGTAACCACCCGGCCGATCAACCGACCGACCGGGTGGCCACCATCGAAGCCGTGGGGCCACCCGGGGGGATCAGGCCGATGCGGCCTTCTTGCCCCGGGTCGCCCCGCCACGCCCTCGGAGCGTGACGCCCGACTCACTGAGCATGCGGTGCACGAAGCCATACGAGCGGCCGGTCTCCTCGGCCAACGCCCGGATGCTCGCACCGGCGTCGTACTTCTTCTTCAGGTCTGCCGCGAGCTTGTCGCGCGCGGCGCCGGTCACCCGGCTGCCCTTCTTCAGAGTCTCGGCCACCCGTGCCTCCTCATGGGAAGTGCGCTCTGGTCTCCTCATGATCACCCCTCCGGGGCTTCATGGCCACCCATTCGGCAAGGTCCGTGAGAGAAGGTTTTGACGACGGGAGCGCGTCCCCACAAGCGGAATGTGCAATTCCATCCGGTCGTGTCCGTACGGCCGAACGGGTTGTTTCACGAAAGGCCTGGTCAGAAAGGCGCGACGGCCGAGACCTCGGTGAGCGAGGGCTCGGCCGTGACATGGATGTAGGACACACCTCGGTACGAGGAGATCTCACACAGATGATGGATCACAGATCGGCTGAATGATCCATCCGCGGTGGATCACATCTTCGATCAACCGGTGCTGACCGCTCAGGCCAGGGCGACGAGATCCGCGTAGTCCGCGCCCCACAGGTCCTCGACCCCGTCCGGGAGCAGGATGATCCGCTCCGGCTGGAGCGCCTCGACCGCGCCCTCGTCGTGCGTGACGAGGACGACCGCGCCCTTGTAGGTGCGCAGCGCGCCGAGGATCTCCTCACGGCTGGCCGGGTCGAGGTTGTTGGTCGGCTCGTCGAGGAGCAGCACGTTCGCCGAGGACACCACGAGGGTGGCGAGGGCCAGGCGGGTCTTCTCGCCTCCGGAGAGGACACCGGCCGGCTTGTCGACGTCGTCGCCGGAGAACAGGAACGAACCGAGCACCTTGCGGACCTCGACGAGGTCCATGTCGGGCGCGGCGGAGCGCATGTTCTCCAGGACCGTGCGGTCGGGGTCGAGGGTCTCGTGCTCCTGGGCGTAATAGCCGAGCTTGAGGCCGTGGCCGGGCACGACCATGCCGGTGTCGGGCTGTTCGACGCCCGCGAGCAGCCGCAGCAGGGTGGTCTTTCCGGCGCCGTTGAGGCCGAGGATGACGACCCGGGAGCCCTTGTCGATGGCCAGGTCGACGTCGGTGAAGATCTCCAGGGAGCCGTACGACTTGGACAGGCCCTCCGCCATCAGCGGGGTCTTGCCGCAGGGCGCGGGCTCCGGGAAGCGCAGCTTGGCGACCTTGTCGGACTGGCGGACGGCCTCCAGCCCGGCCAGCAGCTTGTCGGCCCGCCGGGCCATGTTCTGGGCGGCGACCGTCTTGGTGGCCTTGGCGCGCATCTTGTCGGCCTGGGCGTTGAGCGCGGCGGCCTTCTTCTCGGCGTTGGCCCGCTCCCGCTTGCGGCGCTTCTCGTCGGCCTCGCGCTGCTGCTGGTAGAGCTTCCAGCCCATGTTGTAGATGTCGATCTGGGCACGGTTGGCGTCCAGGTAGAACACCTTGTTGACGACCGTCTCGACCAGGTCGACGTCGTGGCTGATGACGATGAAGCCGCCGCGGTAGGTCTTCAGGTAGTCGCGCAGCCAGATGATCGAGTCGGCGTCGAGGTGGTTGGTCGGCTCGTCGAGCAGCAGGGTGTCCGCGTCCGAGAACAGGATCCGGGCCAGCTCGATACGGCGGCGCTGACCGCCGGAGAGGGTGTGCAGGGGCTGGCCGAGCACCCGGTCGGGCAGGTTGAGCGCGGCGGCGATGGTGGCGGCCTCGGCCTCGGCGGAGTAGCCGCCCTTGGTGAGGAACTCCGTCTCCTGCCGCTCGTACTGCTTGAGGGCCTTCTCGCGGGTGGCGCCCTTGCCGTTGGCGATGCGCTGCTCGTTCTCGCGCATCTTGCGGATCAGTACGTCGAGGCCGCGTGCGGAGAGGATGCGGTCGCGGGCGAGGACGTCGAGGTCACCGGTGCGGGGGTCCTGCGGGAGGTAGCCGACCTCGCCGGAGCGGGTGACCGTGCCGGCGGCGGGGATGCCCTCGCCTGCGAGGACCTTGGTGAGGGTGGTCTTGCCTGCGCCGTTGCGACCGACCAAACCGATGCGGTCGCCCTTGGCGACACGGAAGGTGGCGGACTCGATGAGGACGCGGGCACCGGCGCGCAGCTCGATGCCGGAGGCGGAGATCACGGACAGACTCCAGAGCGGGGTGGGTGGCGGGATGGGCGGCTGAGGACGTTCCCGCCGTCTAATGCGCGAGGAGAATGGCCATGGAGGCCAGTCTAGCGGGGCCGTGCAACCACTTTTTCTGTGTTCGGGTGTTCGGTTCGTCTCGCCGGGTCGTTGTCGGCGGTGGGTGCGAGACTGAGCGACGTCCGGATTTTTCGTCAGGTACCGGTTCACAAGGGAGTGATCGGCATGGCAGTCACGGGCGGCGCGCGTCCGAGCATCTACCCGACGGTGCTGTACACGGACGCGAAGGCGGGGATCAGGCAGCTCACTCAGGCCCTCGGCTTCAGGGAGCTGTCGGTGTACGAGGGCGAGGACGGCTCGGTGCTGCACGCCGAGCTGGTCCAGGGCAACGGCGCGGTGATGGTCGGCTCCAAGGGCACCGGCAGCCGCTACGACGAGGTGATGAAGGGCGCGGGCCCGACGGGCGTGTACGTCGTCGTGGACGACGTCGACGCGCACCACCGCAACGCCGTGGAGCACGGCGCGGAGATCCTGATGCCCCCGACGGACCAGGACTACGGCTCGCGGGACTACATGGCCCGGGACGTCGAGGGCAACATCTGGAGCTTCGGCACGTACTGCCCCGAGATACGGACCTGACGCCGGCCGCTCAGCTCCCCCCGGTGTGCACCTGGAAGGCGGCCCTGCGCACGGCCTTGGCGAGGGCCGGGTCGGGGTGCGCGGCGGCCAGCGCCACCAGGACCTGCACGGTACGGGGATGCCCGACCGCACGCACCTCGTCGAGCAGTTGCGGGATGGTCGGCTGCAGCGCGGACTCCAGGTGCCGCACCAGCATCGGGGCCTCGCCGTGGTCGGCGACGGCGGCGGCGGTGTCGACCCACAGCCAGGTGGCCTCCTCCCGGGTGAGGACCTCGTGGGCGTCCTCCGGGTCGACCCCGTCGTGCTCGGCCAGCCACAGCAGGGCGTACGGCCTGAGCGTCGGCTCCTCGGCCACGGCGCGGACGTCGGGCTCGGCGGGGGCGCCGACCACACGCAGCGCCTCGAAGGCGAGGCCGCGCAGCAGGGCGTCCTCGCCGCGGGCGGCGCCGAGCAGTTCGGTGACGGCGCTGCCGACGGGGCGGGCGGCGAGCCAGGCGCGGTATTCGGCGCGGGCCGCGTTCGGGCGGAGCTGGGCGCAGCCGCGCAGCATCTCCTCGGCGGAGACCTCGATGTTCCCGGCGGGGCTCTGCGCGGCGACGCAGATCTGCTCCAGTTTGACCCAGACGGCCCAGCTGCCGAGCGGGGTGAGCGTGGCCTGTCCGTCGCCGTAGGTGAGGGCGCCGACGGAGGCGAGGGCGCGCAGGGCCCAGTCGAGGAGCGGGGCGAGCGGGGTGTCCGCGGGCTGCGGCGCCTCGACGGGCTCGGGCTGCGGTCCGTAGGGGATCTCGCAGCGTTCGGTGCGCAGTTCGGTGACGCGCTGCTCCAGGAGGTCGAGGAGCTGTTCGACGGGGACGGGCCCGGCGGACAGCTGGAGGAAGGAGAGCACCTGCGGCATGGCCGAGACGACCTCGGCGACGGCGGCGGGCTCATGTTCCGTGGGCTCCGGGTAGGCGAGCGACCAGGCGTCGAAGAGGGCGACCCAGCCGCGCAGGACGGCGCTGTCGTCGCGGTCCCAGGCGCGCAGCCGCCAGCCGGGGCGGGCGCTGTCGCCGTGCACCTCGACGAGACCGGCGAGGCGGGCGGTGTCCCATTCGGCCCGGACCTGAGCCGCTGTCAGGCCCAACTCCCGCGCCGCCCGTTCGGCGGTCGCGTCGGAGAGGGTGGCCGTGCCGTCGGAGGTCGCGCTCGCACGTCCCGGGCCCAGGGCGGCGTCGGCCCAGCGGGCGACGCGGGCCGCGCCGGCCAGACCGGAACGCGCCATTCTCGCCAGCTCCGACGGCGCCGGTGTGCCCTCCGGAGGGCGCGGGGCGGCACGGCGCGGGCGGCGCTGGTTCACGGCTCTGGGGGCGGCGGCCAGGGGTCGTGGGCGGACGAGTCGAAGCCTGGAGTCGCGCGGGATACGGGACGTCACGGGTGCAGTCTTGCGGTTGACGGTCCGAAAACCCAAACGGAATGTCACCGCGGGCGACAGGGAGGGCCAACGCGGAGCCCCGCGGGAGGCCGGGGGACGGAAACAGGACAGCGGTACGGAGTTAAACGGAATGACCGCCACCTGGCGCCCCCGCTCGTGCGGGCCGGCGTCACATGAGCGGCGTCAGGAAACGGCGCAGGGCCTCTTCGTAGCCGTCGGGGTCGGCGTTCCACATGGCGGCGTGCGGGGCCTTGGTCACCGTGTGGAGGGCGACCAGGTCGGGGCGGGCGTCCGCGAGACGGCGGGAGTGCTGCCAGGGGGCCACCGTGTCGTCGGGGCCGTGGACGATCAGGGTCGGGACCGTGAGCCTGCCGGGCCCGGCGCCGCCGGCCAGGCGGTCGGCGCGCAGCCCGGTGCGGCCCTGCGCGGCGCGGACCGCGAGCGGGAGCAGTACCCCCGGTGTGTGGCGGGCCGCGGCGAGGGCACGCAGGGTCGTCTCCCAGCTGAGGACGGGGGAGTCCAGGACCAGCCCGGAGACGCGGTCGCGCAGCCCCGAGTGGGCGGCGGCGCGCAGCGCCATCGTGGCGCCGGTGGACCAGCCGTGCAGGACGACCTGCTCGGCGCCGTTGCGTACGGCGTAGTGGAGCGCCGCGTCCAGGTCGCGCCACTCGGTCTCGCCGAGGTGGCCCAGTCCGTCCGGTGAGCGGGGTGCGCCGGGGTCGCCTCGGTAGGCGAGGGCGAGGACCGGGAAGTGGTGGCGGTTGAGGAACCCCATGATGTTCATGGCGTGTTCCCTGGTGGTGCCGAGTCCGTGGACCGCGATCACCCAGGTGTCGCGGGCTCCGGGCACGAACCAGGCCGGGAGGGTGCCGAGTTCGCCGGGGATGCCGACATCGGTGTGGTCCAGGCCGAGGGCGGCGCTCGGGGTGCCCACGTGCACGTTCGGGGTGAACCAGGCCTTGTCGCCGGACTCGAAGGTGCCGTGGGTGACGCGTTCCAGGCGGCGCACGACGGTGTCGGCGGAGTGCGCTGCGGAGGGCAGGACGGGGCCGACGACCGCGTGGGAGCCGTCGCCGGCGAGGCCGTACCGGCCGGGGCGCAGGGCGGCCAGGTCGCGGGTGAGCGTGATCTGCCCCGCCGCCGTGCCGTGCACGGTGAGCCGGGGTTCGGTGGGCAGGGGCCGGCCGGGGGACGCCTTGAGCGCGGCGTCGCTGGCGAGCCGGCCGGCGGCGACGCTCGCTGCGCCGGCCGCCAGGGCCACGGTGACGGCGGCGGCCGTCGCTTTGACAGTGCGCACGGGTCCAGTGTCCCGGCCGATCCTTCCCCCGGCCAGTGGTGGAACCGCCGGGGAGCGCCGAGGTGCGGCATCGGGGTGGCGATCCGCGTCAGCCGCACAGGGCCGAGCGGGAACCGGCCTCAGCCCTTCTGTCCGTACCCGCGCAGCCGCTCCCCCACCTCCGCCAGCTGTGCTTCCGACAGCAGCGACGGTGTGCGGCCCGGGACCGAGGAGGCCGTCAGCCACAGGCGGCACATCCACTCCAGCTGGGCGGTGCGGTCGTAGGCCTGGTCCAGCGACGCGCCGTAGGTGATGGTGCCGTGGTTCTGGAGGAGGCAGCCGGAGCGGTCGGCGAGGGCGTGGAGCATGTTCTCGGCCAACTCGTCGGTGCCGTACGTCGCGTACGGGGCGACCCGGACGGGGCCGCCGAGCGCGGCGGCCATGTAGTGGATCAGCGGGAGCTCGCGGACCAGCGTCGAGACGGCCGTCGCGTGCACGGCGTGGGTGTGGACGACGGCACGGGCGCCGGTGGTGCGGTACACGGCGAGGTGCATGGGCAGTTCGCTGGTCGGGACGAGCGTGCCGAGGACCTGCCGGCCGTCGAGGCCGACTCCGGTGACGTCGTCCGGCGTGAGCCGGTCGTAGGGGACTCCCGACGGCGTGACCAGGACCGTGTCCCCCACGCGGACCGAGACGTTGCCGGAGGTGCCGACGACGAGTCCGTCCGAGACGGTCCGGCGGGCCGTCGTCACGAGCTCCTGCCATGCGTGCGCCTCCTCCTCGCGCACACGCCTCCCCCGCGGCTCCGCCACGTCCTGTGCCTCCTCCCGGGCATCCCTACGCCCCGCTGGTCCCACCGCTGCACGGCCGTGCCGCGATCCTGCCAGGGACGGCCCACGGCCCATGGTCACATACCGTGCCCCGCCGCAGCCGCGTCCTCGCGGTGTCCGTGGCGGCGCTCGTCTCCGGGGGACGCAGCCGCCCGCGCTCGGCATCGCATACAACCCGGAAGACACGGGATACACCCCGCACCACAACGGTGGAGCCCGCCGGGCACAGCGGAGCGCCGGCCCCCTCTTAAGGTCACCCCGAGGCCCATCCCAGTTCATCTGCTGTTCACCCGGGTTGCCTACGGTCAACCGACCAATGACTTCGAACGATTGCCTGGGTAAATGGAAAGCTTCTCGCTGATCCTCGCGATTGTGGTGGTGACCGCACTCGCGTTCGATTTCACGAACGGTTTCCACGACACCGCGAACGCGATGGCCACGACCATTTCCACGGGCGCCCTGAGGCCCAAGGTCGCGGTCGCCATGTCCGCCGTCCTCAACCTTGTCGGCGCCTTCCTGTCCGTGGAGGTCGCCAACACCATCTCCAAGGGTCTCGTCGACGAGACCGGCATCCGTCCCGAGGTCATCTTCGCCGCCTTGGTCGGCGCGATCCTCTGGAACCTGCTGACCTGGCTGGTCGGGCTCCCCTCCAGCTCCTCGCACGCCCTCATGGGCGGTCTGATAGGCGCCACCATCGCCTCGGCGGGCGTCGGCGCCGTGCACGGCGACGCGCTCGTGACCAAGGTGCTGATCCCGGCGGTCGCCGCCCCGATCGTGGCCGGTATCGCGGCGATGTTCGCCACGCGGCTGACGTACGCCCTCGGCCGGAAGGCCGACGGCAGGACGTCCGAGAAGGGCTACCGCGCCGGCCAGATCGCCTCCGCGGGCCTGGTCTCCCTCGCCCACGGCACGAACGACGCGCAGAAGACGATGGGCATCATCACCCTCGCCCTGATCGCCGGCGGCTCCCTCGCCCCGGACTCCGACCCGCCCATGTGGGTCATCCTGTCCGCGGGCCTCGCGATCGCGCTCGGCACCTACCTCGGCGGCTGGCGCATCATCCGCACCATGGGCAAGGGCCTGACGGAGCTTCAGCCGCAGCAGGGCTTCGCCGCCCAGACCAGCGCGGCCACGGTCATCCTGGCCTCCTCCCACCTCGGCTTCTCCCTCTCCACCACCCACTCGGTCTCCGGCTCGGTGATGGGCGCGGGCCTCGGCCGCAAGGGCGGGGTGGTGCGCTGGTCGACGGCCACCCGGATGTTCGTCGCCTGGGGCCTGACCCTGCCGGCCGCGGCCCTGGTCGGCGCGCTCGCCGAGTACGTGACCGGCCTCGGCGACTGGGGCACGGCGCTCGTCGCGGTCTTCCTGATCGCCTCCAGCGCCGCCATCTGGAAGATCTCCCGGCGCGAGGTCGTCGATCACACCAACGTCAACGAGCCCGAGGAGCCGGCCGGCGTGGTGACCACGGCGATCGCCGCCGTGACCCCGCCCCCGGTGGGCACGGTGGCCGAGGACCTGACGGGCGCGATCCCGGCCCAGGCCACCGACTCGAAGGCCCCGTCGGCCCCCACCACCGTCTGATCCCGGCCCACCCGGCATCGAAGGAAGAGAAGCAGCATGAAGATCGACTGGGCGGCTCTCGGCTCCGTCTTCGGGGTCAGCCTCGTGGTCACCGTGGCCCTGGTGGGCCTGTTCACCCTCGGCGTCGCGGGCCTCTCCCGTCAGGAGCGGGCCGCCGCGCAGGGCGGCAGCGCGGCCCTCGCGGTCACCGGCGCGTACGTGTGCTTCGCGGCGTGCGCGGCGGCGGTGGCGTACGGGATCTATCTGATCGTCGCCTGAGCGACGACCCTCGCGGCACCCCTGGGGTGCGGGACGGCCTTCCGTCCCGCACCCCACACACGTGTGTGGGCCTCAGCACACTCCTCCACCGCAGGTCAACAGCAAGTTGACGGCCCTTCCACACCCGTGGTGGACTGCCGTGGCCAGTACGGCGGCAGGAGAGGAAGCCGGTGAGAGTCCGGCGCGGTCCCGCCACTGTCACCGGGGCGCACAGCCCCGGGAGCCAGGAACTCTCACCGCCGGTCTCGTCGAACCAGGGCGTGGACACCCTGAGTGAGGACATATCGCCATGCGCGGCTGCCGATCGTGGTTCATCAGCGACGCTCTGCCCGACCCCACGGCCGGCTGAGCCGATGCGGGCCGAACGCGTCTTCGCGTACGGCGCCGCCGCCGGCCTCCTCGGTGACCTGCTCCTCGGCGATCCACGCCGCGGGCATCCGGTCGCCGCGTTCGGGCGGGCCGCCGGTGCCGTGGAGCGGGCGTTGTGGCGGAACCACCGGGGCTGGGGCGCCCTGCACGCCGTCGTGTGCGCCGGCGGCGCCGTCGCCCTCGGAGCAGCCGCCGCCCGCGCCGTACGCCGCTCCCCCACCGCCTCCGTCGCGCTGACCGCCGCTGCCACCTGGTCCGTCGTCGGGGGGACCTCCCTCGCGCGCGAGGCCAGGACCATCGGGCGGGCCCTTCAGGCGGGGGACATCGAGGCCGCCCGGGCGCGGCTGCCGCACCTGTGCGGGCGGGATCCGCAGGCGCTGGACGCCGACGGGATCGCCCGGGCCGTGGTCGAGTCCGTCGCCGAGAACACCTCCGACGCGGTGGTGGGGGCCCTGGTGTGGGGGTCGCTGGCCGGGGTGCCGGGGCTGCTCGGATTCCGGGCCGTGAACACCCTCGACGCCATGGTCGGCCACAAGTCACCCAAGTACCTCCGCTTCGGCTGGGCTTCGGCCCGGCTCGACGACCTCGCCGGATGGCCGGGCGCCCGGCTGACCGCCGCCCTCGCCGCCGTCGCGGGCGACAGCCCCCGGGGGGCGGTACGGGCCTGGCGAGCGGACGCCGCGAAGCACCCGAGCCCCAACGCCGGGCCCGTGGAGGCGTCGTTCGCGGGTGCCCTGGGCGTCCGGCTGGGCGGGACACTCTCGTACGGCGGGCGGGTGGAGCACCGGCCCCTCCTCAACCGGGACGGCCGTGCCGTCCGGGTCGGCGACATCGAGCGGGCCGTACGGCTCTCCCGGCGCGTCGGCCTGCTCGCGCTCGGCGCCGGTGTCGCCGGGCGGCGCATCGTCAAGGGTCTTTCAAGGGGGCGTACATCATGAGCGGTGGTCTCCTCGTCGCCGGCACCACCTCCGACGCCGGCAAGAGCGTCGTCACCGCCGGTATCTGCCGGTGGCTGGTGCGGCAGGGGGTGAAGGTCGCCCCCTTCAAGGCGCAGAACATGTCGCTCAACTCCTTCGTGACGCGCGAGGGGGCCGAGATCGGGCGGGCGCAGGCCATGCAGGCACAGGCGTGCCGCATCGAGCCGACCGCGCTGATGAACCCCGTGCTGCTCAAGCCGGGCGGCGAGCAGAGCAGTCAGGTGGTGCTCCTCGGGAAGCCGGTGGGCGAGCTGAGCGCGCGCGGCTACCACGGTGGGCGGCAGCAGAAGCTGCTCGGGACGGTGCTGGAGTGTCTGGCCGAGTTGCGGGGCACGTATGACGCGGTGATCTGTGAGGGGGCCGGTTCTCCCGCCGAGATCAATCTGCGGCGGACCGACATCGTGAACATGGGGATCGCCCGCAATGCCGGGCTCCCGGTCCTGGTCGTCGGCGACATCGACCGCGGCGGGGTCTTCGCCTCCTTCTTCGGGACGGTCGCCCTGCTGTCGCCCGAGGACCAGGCGTTCGTCGCCGGGTTCCTCGTGAACAAGTTCCGCGGGGACGTCTCGCTGCTCGAACCCGGGCTCGACATGCTCCACGGGCTCACCGGACGGCAGACGTACGGCGTCCTCCCTTACCGGCACGGCCTCGGCATCGACGAGGAGGACGGGCTCAGGGTGTCGCTGCGCGGTGCCGTACGGGAGTCGGTCGTCGCACCGCCCGTCGGCGACGACGTGCTCCGTGTCGCCGTCTGCGCGATCCCCCTGATGTCCAACTTCACCGACGTGGACGCGCTGGCCGCCGAGCCGGGTGTCGTGGTGCGGTTCGTGGACCGGCCGGAGGAACTGGCCGACGCCGACCTGGTGGTGATCCCGGGGACCCGGGGGACGGTCCGGGCGCTGGAGTGGCTGCGGGAGCGCGGGCTCGCGGACGCCATCGCCCTGAGGGCCGCTGAACACAAGCCCGTCCTCGGCATCTGCGGTGGCTTCCAGATCCTCGGCGAGCACATCGAGGACGAGGTCGAGAGCCGCCGCGGGCACGTCGACGGACTCGGGATCCTGCCGTTGCGGGTGCGGTTCGCCCGCGAGAAGACCCTCACCCGGCCGGTGGGGGAAGCCCTCGGTGAGCGGGTCGAGGGGTACGAGATCCATCACGGGGTCGCCGATGTCGCAGGCGGTGAGCCCTTCCTGGACGGCTGCCGGGTCGGCCAGACCTGGGGCACGCACTGGCACGGCTCGCTGGAGTCGGACGGCTTCCGGCGGGCCTTCCTGCGCGAGGTGGCGGCCGCCGCGGGCCGCCGTTTCGTACCGGCCGCCGACACCTCGTTCGCCGCGCTGCGCGAGGAGCAGCTCGACCGGCTCGGCGACCTGATCGAACAGCACGCGGACACGGACGCGCTGTGGCGGCTCATCGAGTCGGGCGCGCCGCAAGGACTGCCTTTCATTCCACCGGGAGCGCCCGCATGAGCACAGTGTTGTTGTTGTCGACCGCCGACACGGATCTGCTGGCCGCCCGGGCCTCCGGCGCCTCGTACCGGATCGGCAACCCGACCCGGGTGGACGTCGCCGAGGAGCTGCCCGCACTGGTCGAGGGCGCGGACATCGCCGTGGTACGGCTGCTGGGCGGCAAGCGCGCCTGGGAGGACGGGCTCGCCGCGCTGAAAGCCTCGGGCATCCCGACCGTGCTGCTCGGCGGGGAGGCCGTGCCGGACGCGGAGCTGATGGCCGAGTCGTCCGTGCCGGCCGGGGTCGTGGCGGAGGCCCTCAGGTACCTCGTGGAGGGCGGCCCGGCCAACCTCACCGAGCTGGCGCGGTTCCTGTCGGACACCGTGCTGCTCACGGGTGAGGGGTTCGCCGAGCCGCGGAAGATGCCGGAGTACGGCGTTCACGGCGAGCGTCCGTACGTCGAGGGCCGGCCCACCGTCGGCGTGCTCTTCTACCGTGCCCACGAGCTGAGCGGCAACACCGCCTTCGTGGACACGCTGTGCGACGCGATCGAGGCGCGCGGCGCCAACGCCCTTGCGGTGTACTGCGGTTCGCTGCGCGGCGCCGACGCCGGGCTGTACGAGATCCTCGGCCGGGCCGACGCACTGGTCGCCACCGTCCTCGCCGCCGGCGGCACACACGCCTCGCAGGCGTCGGCGGGCGGGGACGAGGAGTCCTGGGACATCGGGGCGCTCGCCGAACTGAACATTCCCGTGCTGCAGGGACTGTGCCTCACCTCGACGCGAGCCGCCTGGGACGAGTCCGACGCCGCCCTCTCCCCCATGGACGCGGCGATGCAGGTCGCGATCCCGGAGTTCGACGGGCGCCTGATCACCGTGCCGTTCTCCTTCAAGGAGCAGGTCGTCGAGAAGGGCGCCGACGTGCCCGTGTACGTCGCCGACCCGGAGCGGGCCGCGCGGGTCGCCGGGATCGCCGTACGGCACGCGCGACTGAAGCACAAGCGCAACGAGGACAAGAAGGTCGCGCTCGTCTTCACGGCGTACCCGACCAAGCACTCGCGCGTCGGCAACGCGGTGGGCCTCGACACGCCGGCGTCGGCGGTGCGCGTGCTGGACGCCCTCAGGGACGCCGGATACCTGGTCCAGGGGCACCCCGACAACGGCGACGAGCTGATCCACCGGCTCATCGAGGCGGGCGGCCACGACGTCGAGTGGCTGACGGAGGAGCAGCTGGCCGCCGCGCCCGCGCGGGTGCCGCTCGCGGACTACGAGGCATGGTTCGACAAGCTCGACCCGGAGCTGCGCCAGGCCATGGTGGACGCGTGGGGCGAGCCGCCGGGCTCGTTGTACGTCGACGGGGACGACATCGTGCTGGCCTCGCTCCAGTTCGGGAACGTCGTCGTGATGATCCAGCCGCCGCGCGGCTTCGGCGAGAACCCCATCGCGATCTACCACGACCCGGACATGCCGCCCTCCCACCACTACATGGCGGCCTACAGGTGGCTGGAGAACAGCTTCGGCGCCGACGCGATCGTCCACATGGGCAAGCACGGCACGATGGAGTGGCTGCCGGGCAAGGGGCTCGGTCTCAGCGGTGGTTGCGCTCCGGACGCCGTGCTCGGCGACCTGCCGCTGATCTACCCGTTCATCGTCAACGACCCCGGCGAGGGCACCCAGGCCAAGCGCCGCGGCCACGCCACCGTCGTCGACCACCTGGTGCCGCCGATGGCGCGCGCCGACACGTACGGCGACCTGGCCAAGCTGGAGCAGCTGCTCGACGAGTACGCGCTCGTCTCCGACCTGGACCCGGCGAAGGCACCGGCCGTGCGGGCGCAGATCTGGACCCTCGTCAAGGCGGCCGAGCTGCACCACGACCTGCACGTGGACGAGCAGCCGGACGACGACGAGTTCGACGAGTTCGTCATGCACATCGACGGCTACCTCTGCGAGATCAAGGACGTGCAGATCCGGGACGGCCTGCACATCCTGGGCGGCGGTCCGGTCGGTGAGCCGCGCGTCAACCTGGTGCTGGCCGTGCTGCGTGCCTCGCAGGTGTGGGGCGGGCAGGCCAACGCCCTGCCGGGCCTGCGAGCCTGCCTGGCGGCCCATTTCGGGCTGGTCGAGAAGGAGTTGCTCGCCGAGCCGGGCGCCCCGGTGAAGGTGCCGGTGGAGCTGACGGATCTCGTCGAAGGCCCGGCGCGTACCGCGGCCGACGCGATCGACCTGCTGGAGCAGCTGTGCCGGCGGATCGCGGAGGGCATGGAATCCCGGGCGTGGGACGTCGCGGCGGCCCCGGCCCTGGTCCGTGAGGTCCTCGGCACCGAACTCCCCGACGCCGTCGCCGTGCTGGAGTTCGCCTGCGAGGAGGTCGTACCGCGTCTGGCGAGGACCACCGACGAGATCGGCCACATCCTCAAGGCCCTCGACGGTGGTTACGTCCCGGCGGGGCCGTCCGGTTCGCCGACGCGCGGACTGGTCAACGTGCTGCCGACCGGACGGAACTTCTACTCGGTCGACCCCAAGGCCATTCCGTCGAGGCTGAGCTGGGAGGTCGGTCAGTCGCTGGCGGACTCCCTCGTCCAGCGGTACCTCCAGGACACCGGCGAGTACCCGAAGTCGGTGGGCCTCACGGTGTGGGGCACCTCCGCGATGCGTACCCAGGGCGACGACATCGCCGAGATCCTGGCGCTGCTGGGCTGCCGTCCGGTGTGGGACGACGCCTCGCGGCGCGTGACGGGCTTCGAGGTCGTCGGCCTGGAGGAGCTGGGCAGGCCGCGCATCGACGTCACGGTCCGTATCTCCGGCTTCTTCCGGGACGCGTTCCCGCACGTCGTCGGGCTGATCGACGACGCGGTACGGGCGGTGGCCGAGCTGGACGAGCCCGCCGACCGCAACTTCGTGAAGGCGCACGCCGACGAGGACACCGCCGGGCACGGCGACCGGCGGCGGGCGACGGCTCGCATCTTCGGGTCCAAGCCGGGGGCGTACGGGGCCGGGTTGCTGCCGTTGATCGATGCGCGGAACTGGAGAAGCGACGCGGATCTGGCCGAGGTGTACGCCGTGTGGGGCGGCTACGCCTACGGGCGAGGGCTCGACGGGCGGGCGGCGCGCGGGGACATGGAGACGGCGTTTCGGCGGATCGCCGTCGCGGCGAAGAACGTCGACACGCGGGAGCACGACATCGCGGACGCCGACGACTATTTCCAGTACCACGGCGGCATGGTCGCCATGGTGCGGCACCTGACGGGCGCGAGCCCCGAGGCGTACGTCGGGGATTCGGCGACGCCGGACCAGGTGAAGACCCGGACTCTGGGTGAGGAGACGCACCGCGTCTTCCGTGCCCGGGTGGTCAACCCGCGCTGGATGGCGGCGATGCGGCGGCACGGCTACAAGGGTGCCTTCGAGATGGCGGCCACCGTCGACTACCTGTTCGGGTACGACGCCACGGCCGGGGTCGTGGACGACTGGATGTACGAGAAGCTGGCCGGCGAGTACGTCTTCGCCCCCGAGAACCGGGAGTTCATGAAGCAGTCGAACCCGTGGGCGCTGAGGGGCATCACCGAGCGCCTGCTGGAAGCGGCTGACCGAGGGCTCTGGGCGGAGCCGGACCAGGAGACCCTGGACCGGCTCCGGGCGACCTACCTCGAACTCGAGGGCGATCTGGAGGGGGATGCATGATCTTCCTCGTCACCCCCGCGTCGGCGGGGAGCACCGGATGTACGAGCGACTCAGCGCGGAGTACGTCGGACCACCCCCGCGTCGGCGGGGAGCAGGCTTCGACCATGACGAGGTCGCGACTCGGCTGCGAGGCGTTCCGCCATGAATTCCCCGAAGGAGTGATCACCGCGTGAGCACGCCCTATCCCTTCAGTGCCCTCGTCGGACAGGACGACCTCCGCTTGGCGCTGCTCCTGAACGCGGTAAGCCCCGCGGTGGGCGGTGTCTTGGTACGGGGAGAAAAGGGGACCGCGAAGAGCACGGCCGTACGCGCGCTGTCGGCGCTGCTGCCGGAGGTGGACGTCGTCCCCGGGTGCCGGTTCTCCTGCGACCCGGCCTCCCCCGACCCCGCCTGCCCGGACGGACCGCACGAGAGCGGCGGTGGCGTCGGGCGTCCGGCCCGCATGGTCGAGCTCCCCGTCGGCGCCTCCGAGGACCGGCTCGTGGGCGCGCTGGACATCGAGCGTGCCCTGGCGGAGGGCGTGAAGGCGTTCGAGCCGGGCCTGCTGGCCGACGCGCACCGCGGGATCCTGTACGTCGACGAGGTCAATCTCCTCCACGACCACCTCGTCGACCTGCTGCTGGACGCGGCCGCGATGGGCGCGTCGTACGTGGAGCGCGAGGGCGTCTCCGTACGGCACGCGGCGCGTTTCCTGCTCGTCGGGACCATGAACCCCGAGGAGGGCGAACTGCGGCCGCAGCTGCTGGACCGGTTCGGGCTGACCGTCGAGGTCGCCGCCTCCCGGGAGCCCGACCAGCGCGTGGAGGTCGTGCGGCGGCGGCTCGCCTACGACGACGACCCGGCCGGGTTCGCCGCGCGGTGGGCCGACGAGGAGGCCGCCGTACGGGCGCGGATCGTCACCGCGCGGGAGCTGTTGCCGTCGGTGCGGCTGGGTGACGGGGCGCTCAGGCAGATCGCGGCGACCTGTGCCGCCTTCGAGGTGGACGGCATGCGGGCCGACATCGTGATGGCGCGTACGGCCACGGCCCTGGCCGCGTGGGCGGGGCGGACCGAGGTGCTCGCCGAGGACGTACGGCAGGCGGCGCTGCTCGCGCTGCCGCACCGGCGGCGGCGCAATCCCTTCGACGCGCCGGGGCTCGACGAGGACAAGCTCGACGAGACGCTGGAGGAGTTCGGGGACTCCCCCGACGACGACGATCCCGGTCCGGACGGGCCCGGCGGGGGCGGCGGGCAGTCGCCCTCGGAGGGGCCGCAGGGCGGTGACACCGGTGCGCGTCCCGAGGCCGGCGAGGGCGGGGAGCCGCAGGCTTCGGGCTCGTCCGAGCAGTCCGCGGCTCGGGCCTCCGAGCCCTTCCGGACGAAGGTGCTGAGCGTGCCCGGCATCGGCGAGGGGGCCGCCGGGCGGCGGTCCCGGGCGCGGACCGAGCACGGGCGGACGACCGGGGCCCGGCGACCGCAGGGGGCGCTCACCAAGCTGCACCTGTCGGCGACCGTGCGGGCGGCGGCGCCGCATCAGCGGGCGCGGGGACGGTCGGGGCCGGGGCTGGTCGTACGCCGGGACGATCTGCGGCAGGCGAAGCGCGAGGGGCGTGAGGGCAACCTCGTGCTGTTCGTGGTCGACGCCTCCGGGTCCATGGCGGCGCGGCAGCGGATGGGCGCCGTGAAGGGGGCCGTGCTGTCGCTGCTGCTGGACGCCTATCAGCGGCGGGACAAGGTGGGGCTGGTGACGTTCCGGGGGGCGGGCGCGGAGGTGGCGCTGCCGCCCACGTCGTCCGTGGACGCGGCGGCGGCCCGGCTGGAGTCGCTGCCCACCGGCGGGCGGACTCCGCTCGCCGCCGGGCTGCTGAAGGCGCACGAGATGCTGCGCGTGGAGCGGCTGCGGGATCCGGCGCGGCGGGCGCTGGTCGTCGTGGTGACGGACGGGCGGGCCACCGGTGGGCCCGAGCCGGTCGCGCTGGCTTCGCGTGCGGCCCGGCTGTTCGCCGCCGACGGGATCGCCTCCGTGGTCGTCGACTGCGAGTCGGGGCCCGTGCGGCTGGGACTGGCCGGGCAGCTCGCGGGTGAGCTCGGCGGTACGGCGGTGACGTTGGACGAGCTGCGGGCGGACAGCATCGCCGGACTGGTGAAGGACGCACAGAGGAGGGCCGCGTAATGCCTCAGGGACAGCCGAGTGTGGTGCCGGACGACGGACTGACCACGCGTCAGCGCCGCAACCGCCCGCTGGTGGTCGTGCACACCGGCATCGGGAAGGGCAAGTCGACGGCCGCCTTCGGGCTCGCCCTGCGCGCCTGGAACCAGGGGTGGCCGATCGGGGTGTTCCAGTTCGTCAAGTCGGCGAAGTGGAAGGTCGGCGAGGAGAACGCGCTGCGGGTGCTCGGCGCCTCCGGGGAGGGCGGCACCGTCGACTGGCACAAGATGGGCGAGGGCTGGTCGTGGGTGCAGCGCGATCAGCAGATGGACAACGAGCAGAAGGCCCGGGAGGGCTGGGAGCAGGTCAAGAGGGACCTGGCGGCCGAGACGTACCGGCTGTACGTGCTCGACGAGTTCGCGTACCCCATGCACTGGGGGTGGGTGGACACCGATGAGGTCGTGGACGTCCTGCGGAACCGGCCCGGCACCCAGCATGTGGTGATCACCGGGCGGAACGCGCCCGGGAAGCTCGTGGACTTCGCCGACCTCGTGACCGACATGTCCAAGGTCAAGCACCCCATGGACGCCGGGCAGAAGGGGCAGAGGGGCATCGAGTGGTGATGTCCTCGTCCGTCCCCCGGCTGGTCATCGCCGCGCCTTCTTCGGGCAGCGGCAAGACCACCGTTGCCACGGGGCTGATGGCCGCGTTCGCCGCGCGGGGGCTCGCCGTGTCCCCGCACAAGGTCGGGCCGGACTACATCGACCCCGGGTACCACGCGCTCGCCACCGGGCGGGTGGGGCGGAACCTCGACGCGTACCTGTGCGGGCCGGAACTGGTCGGGCCGCTGTTCCTGCACGGGGCCCGGGGGTGTGACATCGCCGTCGTCGAGGGGGTGATGGGGCTGTACGACGGGGCCGCCGGGGAGGGCGAACTGGCGTCCACCGCTCATGTCGCCAAGCTGCTGCGGGCGCCCGTCGTCCTCGTGGTGGACGCGTCGTCGCAGTCCCGGTCGGTGGCGGCGCTGGTGCACGGGTTCGCGTCGTGGGATCCGGAGGTACGCGTCGGGGGCGTGATTCTGAACAAGGTCGCGTCGGACCGGCACGAGGAGTTGCTGCGGGAGGCGTTGGACTCGGCCGGGGTGCCCGTGTTGGGGGTGCTGCGGCGGGTGGCTCAGGTGGACGCGCCGTCGCGGCATCTGGGGCTGGTGCCGGTTGCCGAACGGCGGTCCGCGGCTGTGGAGGCGGTTGCCGCGATGGCGGCGCAGGTGAGCGCCGGATGCGATCTTGATGGGTTGGTGGCGCTGGCGCGGGGTGCGGGTGTGTTGTCCTGTGCGGCTTGGGATGCGGCTGAGGCCTTGGCTTCTTCGCCCCCGCCGCCCCTTCCCGTTCCCGGCCCCGGGGGCCCTGCCCCCGGACCCCCGGTTCGGCCTGAACGGCCTCGTCCTCAAACGCCGGACGGGCTGGTTGTCGCTGTTGCCGGCGGAGAGGCGTTCACCTTCTCCTACGCCGAGCACGCCGAACTGCTCACCGCCGCCGGGGCCGATGTCGTCACCTTCGATCCCCTTCGGGACGAGCAACTGCCGGACGGTACCGCGGGGTTGGTCATCGGCGGCGGGTTCCCCGAGGTGTACGCCGCTGAGCTGTCCGCCAACGAACCCCTGCGCAAGGCCGTCGCCGCCCTCGCGGAGAGCGGTGCTCCGGTCGCCGCCGAATGTGCCGGGCTGCTCTACCTGTGCCGGGAGCTGGACGGGCGGCCCATGTGCGGGGTGCTGGACGCGACGGCCCGGATGTCCGAGCGGCTCACCCTCGGGTACCGGGACGCCGTTGCCGTGAGCGACAGTGCGCTCGCCGCGGCGGGGACGCGGATGCGGGGGCACGAGTTTCATCGGACCGTGGTCGAGCCCGGGGCCGGAGCCGTTCCCGCCTGGGGGCTGCGGGCTCCCCGGCGGCGGGTCGAAGGTTTCGTACAACGCGGTGTGCACGCGAGTTATCTGCACACGCACTGGGCGTCCGAGCCCGGTGTCGCCCGTCGGTTCGTGGAGAGGTGCCGGACGTCATGAGCAGCAGGCTGGTCGGAGTCGGGGTGGGGCCCGGTGATCCGGAGCTGGTGACCGTCAAGGGGGTCAACGCCCTGCGGGCGGCGGCTGTCGTCGTCGTGCCCGTCATGGACACCGGCGAGCGGGGGCGGGCCGAGGCGACCGTGTTGCACTACGTGCCCGAGGAGAAGGTCGTACGGGTCGTGTTCGCGCTCAACGAGCGCAGCGACCGGGCGCGGCGCGAGGCCGCCTGGGACGCGGCCGGGGAACGGGTGGCCGAGCTGCTGAAGCAGTACGGCAGCGTCGCCTTCGCGACCATCGGCGACCCCAATGTGTACTCGACGTTCACCTATCTCGCGCAGACCGTCGCCGAGCTGGTTCCGGGGATCGTGGTGGAGACCGTGCCGGGGATCACCGCCATGCAGGATCTGGCGGCTCGGTCGGGGGCGGTGCTGACGGAGGGGACCGAGCCGTTGACGCTCGTGCCCGTCACCGCGGGGGCCGCCGTGCTCAAGGACGCCCTCGGCGGGCCCGGGACCGTCGTCGCCTACAAGTTCGGCCGGCAGGCCCGGGAGGTCGCCGAGGCGCTGCGCGAGACGGGGCGGCTCGGCGACGCCGTGTGGGGGTCGGCGCTGGGGCTGGAGACCGAGTCGATCCGGTCGGCCGCCGAACTCGACGGCGCTCCCCTGCCGTACCTGTCGACGCTGATCGCGCCCGCGCGGCGCGAGGGCGGGCGGGGCGGCAAGCTGTGAGGGCGTCGAGAGCGGCGTCAGCCCGCGATGCCGACCACCACCCAGATGAACGCCACCCCGGCGACCGTGCACAGCAGCGTCGAGTGTGCCGGGTGCTCGTGGTGGGCCTCGGGCAGGATCTCGGCGGCGGCGAGGTAGAGCAGGGCGCCGCCGAACAGGCCGAGGTAGCAGCCGAGCAGCGTCTCCGGGATCGTCACGAAGGCCGTCGAGGCAGCGCCCGCCACGGGCGCCACGGCGTCCGCGACCAGCATCGTGACCGCGCGGCGGCGGGCGTTCCCGTACAGGTGCGTGATCGTGTACGTGTTGAAACCGTCCGCGAAGTCGTGGGCGATCACGGCCAGCGCGACCGCCACGCCCATGCCGCCGCCGACCTGGAAGGCCGCGCCGATCGCCACGCCGTCCATGGCGCTGTGGCCGACCATCGCGGCGGCCGCCGTCAGGCCCACCTGGGGGACGCGGCCGTCACGTTCCCCGGCGCCGTGCGCGGCCTGGCGGGTGGCCAGCAGGCGTTCCACCAGATGGGCCAGCAGGAAGCCGGCCACGAACAGCAGCAGCGCGGCCGGCACCCCGAACACCTCGGTGCCCGCCGCCTCCAGGGCCTCCGGAAGCAGGTCCAGGCCGACCACGCCCAGCATCAGGCCACCGGCCAGGCCCAGCACCAGGTGGCGGCGGTCCGTCACGCGCAGTGCCGTCCAGCCGCCGGCCAGCGTCATGAGGAACGCGCCGAGCGCGACGAAGACCGCCATGCGCCCTTGCTATCCGATCGGCCCGCGTTCACGCACGTCCGACGGCAACAACCGCAGTAAGTATGTGAAGTGAGAGGACCGATTCCCATGGCCGATGCCCCCACCGGCAAGGTGACCTTCGTCGGTGCCGGCCCCGGCGCCGCCGACCTGCTGACGTTCCGTGCCGCGCGCGCCATCGCCGAGGCCGACGTCGTGATCTGGGCGGCCAGCCTGGTCCAGGCGGAGGTCCTCCAGCACGCGCGCGAGGACGCGGAGATCCTGGACTCGGCGACGATGTCGCTGGAGGACGTCGTGGCCGTGTACGAGCGGGCGCACGCGGAGGGGCTGCGTGTGGCCCGTATCCACTCCGGCGACCCCGCCCTGTGGGGTGGCACGCAGGAGCAGCTCGACCGGTGTCACGCGATCGGCGTCGAGACCGAGGTCGTCCCCGGCGTCTCGTCCTTCTCCGCGGTGGCCGCGCTCGCGCGGCGGGAGCTGACGATCCCCGAGATCGCGCAGTCCGTCGTGCTCACCCGGCTGGGCGGCGGCAAGACGCCGATGCCGCCCGGGGAGGAAGTGCGGGAGTTCGCCAAGCACGGCACGACCATGGCGGTGTTCCTGTCCGCGGCCCGCAGCGGGCAGCTGGTGCGGGAGCTGCTGGAGGGCGGCTATCCCACGACCACTCCCGTCGTCGTCGCCTACCAGGCGACCTGGCCGGAGGAGCTGGTCGTGAAGTGCACGATCGGCACGCTGGAGGAGACGGTCAAGGAACACAAGCTCTGGAAGCACACGCTGTTCCTGGTCGGCCCGGCCCTCGACGCGCACGGCACCCGCTCGCACCTGTACCACCCCGGTCACTTCCACGGCTACCGCAAGGCCGACCCCGAGGCCCGCAAGGCCCTGCGCGAGCGGGGTGCGAGCACATGATCAGGGTGGTCGGTACGGGGACGGGGGCGTCCGTCCCCGAGGACGTCCTCGCCGGTGCGGAGCTCGTCGTCGGCGGGCGGCGGCATCTGGACGCCGTACGGCTGCCCGAGGGGGCGGAGCGGGTCGTCCTCGGGGCGCTGGCGCCCGCCCTCGACACCATCGAGGAGTACGTGGAGAAGGAACGGCCGGTGGTCGTGCTGGCCTCCGGTGACCCCGGGTTCTTCGGGATCGTGCGGGCGCTGGCCGAGCGGTTCGGGTCCGGACGGCTCGACGTCCGGGCCGGGGTCTCCTCCGTCGCCGCCGCCTTCGCGCGCGTCGGGCTGCCGTGGGACGACGCGGTGGTGGTCAGCGCGCACGGGCGGGAGCAGCGGACGGCGGTGAACGTGTGCCGGGCGCATCCGAAGGTCGCCGTGCTGACGGGGCCGGGGGCCGGGCCGGCGGAGCTCGGGGCCGCGCTCAAGGACCGCTCTCGTGTCCTGGTCGTCGCCTCCGCGCTGGGTTCCGCGCACGAGCGCGTGGATCGGGTGACGCCCGCCGAGGCCGCCGGCCGGGACTGGGGGGCGGCGGTGAGCGTGGTGCTGTGCCTGGACGAGGAGCGGGCGCTCGGGCCCGTGCGGACGGTCGCGGGACCGTCCGGGAGGCCCGCGGGGTGGGCCCTGGAGGAGGCGGAGTTCGTCCACCGCGACTCGATGATCACCAAGTTCGAGGTGCGGGCGCTGGCGCTGGCCCGGCTCGGTCCCCGGCCGGGCGACCTGGTCTGGGACGTCGGCGCGGGCTCCGGGTCCGTGGCCGTGGAGTGCGCGCGCCTGGGCGCCGCCGTCACCGCGGTCGAGAAGACCCCGGACGGCGTCGAGCGGATCCGCGCCAACGCCGCCGCGCACGGCGTCGACGTCCATGCGGTGCACGGGACGGCACCGGCCGTGCTGGCCGGTCTCGACGATCCCGACGCCGTGTTCGTCGGCGGCGGGGGACGCGAGCTGCCCGCCGTCATCGGCGCGTGTGCGCAGCGCGCCCGGCGGACCGTGGTCGTCGCCATGGCCGCGCTCGACCGGGTGCCGGCGGCGCGCGAAGCGCTCATGAGTGCCGGGTTCACCTGCGACGGGGTGCTGTTGCACGCGTCGCGGCTGGCGCCGCTGCCGGGGGACGTGACCCGGCTCGCGGCCACCAATCCCGTATTTCTGCTGTGGGGTGTGAGGACCACGGCCCGTACCGAAGGAGTTGCCCAGTGATCGGCCTCATTTCCGCCACCGCGGCGGGCGCGGCGGCGCGGGACCGGCTGGCCGCGGCGTGGCCGGACCGCACGCGCGTGTACGACGGTCCCGTCGGGGACGCCGTGCGGGCCGCGTTCGCGGAGTGCGAGCAGCTCGTGTGCTTCCTGGCCACGGGTGCGGTGGTGCGGCTGGTGGCGCCGCTGCTGGGGGACAAGCGGACCGACCCGGGTGTGGTGTGCGTCGACGAGGGCGGGCGGTTCGCCGTGTCGCTGGTGGGCGGGCACGGCGGCGGCGCCAACGCGCTCGCGTACGAGGTCGGGGAGGTGCTGGGGGCGGAGCCCGTGGTGACGACGGCGACGGACGCCGTCGGGCTGCCGGGTCTCGACACCCTCGGCCTCCCGGTGGAGGGCGATGTCGCCGGGGTGTCGCGGGCGCTGCTCGACGGCGAACCCGTGGCTCTGCGCGCCGAGGTGCCGTGGCCGCTGCCCCCGCTCCCCGTCACCGACGAGGGACCGTACGTGATTCGCCTGACGGACCGTCTGGTCGATGCCGCCGAGCGGGAGGTCGTGCTGCGGCCGCCCTCCCTGGTCGTGGGCGTCGGCGCCTCCAAGGGCGCCCCGGCCGGCGAAGTGCTCGCACTGGTCGAAGGCTCGTTGCGCGACGCCGGCCTCTCCCCGAAGTCCGTCGCCGAGCTGGCCACCGTCGACGCCAAGGCCGGCGAACCCGGCATCGTCGGAGCGGCCGCGCGCCTCGGCGTCCCCCTCGTCACCCACTCCGCCGAGGAGTTGGCCGAGGTCGACGTCCCGAACCCCTCCGACGCGCCGCTCGCCGCCGTCGGCACCCCCTCCGTCGCGGAGGCCGCCGCCCTCATACGCGGCGGTGAACTCCTGGTCCCCAAGCGGAAGTCGGCCGCGAGCCCCGCGATGGCGACCTGTGCCGTCGTACGGCGGCCCGGGCGCGGGCGGCTCGCGGTGGTGGGGCTCGGGCCGGGTGCCCGGGACCTGCTCACGCCGCGCGCGAAGGCCGAACTCCGGCGGGCCCGTGTGCTCGTCGGGCTGGACCAGTACGTCGACCAGATCCGCGACCTGCTGCGGCCCGGCACCCGGATCCTGGAGTCGGGGCTGGGCGCCGAGGAGGAGCGGGCGCGCACGGCCGTCGAGGAGGCCCGGAAGGGGCAGGCGGTCGCGCTGATCGGGAGCGGGGACGCGGGCGTGTACGCCATGGCGTCGCCCGCGCTCGCCGAGGCATCCGACGACATCGACGTGATCGGGGTGCCCGGGGTCACCGCCGCGCTGGCGGCCGCCGCGATCCTCGGGGCGCCGCTCGGCCACGACCACGTGTCGATCAGCCTGTCCGACCTGCACACACCGTGGGAGGTCATCGAGCGGCGGGTGCGGGCGGCGGCCGAGGCGGACATCGTGGTGACCTTCTACAACCCGCGCAGCCGGGGCCGGGACTGGCAGCTGCCGAAGGCTTTGGCGATCCTCGCCGAGCACCGGGCGCCGGCGACGCCGGTCGGGGTCGTGCGGAACGCGTCGCGACCGGACGAGTCGAGCCGGCTGACGACCCTGGCCGCGCTGGACCCGGCGACGGTCGACATGATGACGGTCGTGACCGTGGGCAACACGGCGACCCGGCGGATCGCGGGACGCATGGTGACGCCGCGCGGCTACCGCTGGCAGACGAACCAGGAGGAGGCCCGGTGAACCGCGTCGTGCACCCCATCGAGCAGGAGTCGTTCCGGCGGCTGCGCGCCCGGCTCGACACCTCGCGCTTCCCGCCGCTGACCCGGGCGGTCGTGGAGCGGGTCATCCACTCCTCCGCCGACCTCGCCTACGCCGACGACCTCGTCATGGACGAGGGCGAGCTGGCGAAGGCGCATGCCGCGCTGCACGGCGGGGCGCCCGTGGTCGTGGACGTCGAGATGGTGGCCGCCGGGATCACCCGGCGGGAGACCGTCTGCCGTCTGAAGGACGCCACCGCCGGTCCCGGGCTGACGCGGTCGGCGCACGCGATGCGGCTGGCGTACGAGGAGGCCGGGCCCGGCGCGCTCTGGGTGATCGGCTGCGCGCCGACCGCCCTGGAGGAGCTGCTGACCCTGGACGCCTCGCCCGCGCTCGTCATCGGGCTGCCGGTCGGCTTCGTCGGGGCGGCCGAGTCCAAGGCCGCGCTGCGCGAGAGCGGGCTGCCCGCCGTGAGCAACGTGTCCGAGAAGGGCGGGTCGGCGGTCGCCGCCGCCGCGCTCAACGCCCTGCTGTACCACCCCCTTTCGTCCGAGGAGACATCGTGACCACCCCGCCCGCCCTGCTCATCGCCGGCCACGGCACCCGTGACGACGCCGGAGCCGAGGCGTTCCGCGACTTCGTGCGGGAGCTGGGGCGCCGCAACCCCGGCCTGCCCGTCGCCGGCGGCTTCATCGAGCTGTCCCCGCCGCCGCTGGGCGAGGCGGTCACCGAGCTGGTGGAGCAGGGCGTACGGCAGTTCGCCGCCGTGCCGCTGATGCTGGTGTCCGCCGGGCACGCCAAGGGGGACATCCCGGCGGCGCTGGCCCGCGAGAAGGAACGCCACCCCGGCATCTCGTACACGTACGGCCGTCCGCTGGGCCCGCACCCGGCGCTGCTGTCGGTCCTGGACCGGCGGCTCGACGAGGCCCTCGGCGGCACGGCCCGCACCCCCTCCGACCGGTCCGACGTGACCGTGCTGCTGGTGGGGCGCGGGTCGACCGACCCGGACGCCAACGCGGAGGTGTTCAAGGCGGCGCGGCTGCTGTGGGAGGGGCGCGGTTACGCGGGCGTGGAGACGGCGTTCGTGTCGCTGGCGGCGCCGGACGTGCCGGGCGGCCTCGACCGGTGCGTACGGCTGGGCGCCAAGAGGATCGTGGTCCTGCCGTACTTCCTGTTCACCGGGATCCTGCCGGACCGGGTGCGACAGCAGGCGGAGGGCTGGGCGGAGGCGCACCCGGAGGTCGAGGTGCGGTCCGCGGACGTCATCGGCCCGGAGCCGGAGCTGCTGGACCTGGTGATGGAGCGGTACGAGGAGGCCCTCAAGGGTGACCTGCGGATGAACTGCGACTCGTGCGTGTACCGCGTCGCGCTGCCCGGCTTCGAGGACAAGGTGGGGCTCCCGCAGCAGCCGCACTTCCACCCGGACGACGACGGTCACCATCACCACGGGCACCACCACGGCCACGGGCACGCCCACACCCATGCGCACTGAGTCCGGCGGGCACGATCTGCGGCACCACGGCGACGCCGAGGTCCGTGACGACGGCTCGGCGCTGGTCGACCTGGCCGTGAACGTGCGCGCGGACACGCCCCCGGCCTGGCTGCGGGAGCACATCGCCGGGTCGCTCGACGAACTCGCCGCCTACCCGGACGGGCGGGCCGCGCGGGCGGCGGTGGCGGCGCGGCACGGGCTGCCGGCGGAGCGGGTGCTGCTGACCGCCGGGGCCGCCGAGGCGTTCGTGCTGCTGGCGCGTGCCCTGAAGGTGCGCCGGCCGGTCGTGGTGCACCCGCAGTTCACGGAGCCGGAGGCGGCGCTGCGGGACGCGGGGCACACGGTCGACCGGGTCCTGCTGCGCGAGGAGGACGGCTTCCGGCTGGATGCGGCGGTGGTGCCCGAGGACGCCGACCTGGTGGTGATCGGCAACCCGACGAACCCGACATCGGTGCTGCACCCGGCCGCCGCTGTCGCGGGGCTCGCCCGTCCCGGGCGGACGCTGGTGGTGGACGAGGCCTTCATGGACGCCGTCCCGGGCGAGCGGGAGGCGCTGGCCGGGCGGACGGACGTGCCGGGGCTCGTCGTGCTGCGCAGCCTCACCAAGACGTGGGGGCTGGCCGGGCTGCGCATCGGCTATGTGCTGGCGGCGCCGGAGACGATCGCGGACCTGGAGCGGGCCCAGCCGCTGTGGCCGGTGTCCACGCCGGCGCTCGCGGCGGCGCAGGCGTGCGTGTCCCCGCGCGCGCTGGCGGAGGCGGACCGGGCGGCGCACCGCGTCGCCGCGGACCGGGCCCATCTCGTCGCCGGGCTCGCACAGTTCGCCTCCCACGGGCTGCGGGTCGTCGGGCCCGCCGAGGGCCCCTTCGTCCTTCTGCGCCTGCCCCGTGCCGCCGCCGTGCGCCGCCATCTGCGCGACCTCGGCTACGCGGTGCGGCGCGGGGACACGTTCCCGGGGCTGGGCGAGGAGTGGCTGCGGCTGGCGGTGCGGGACCGGGCGACCGTCAACGCGTTCCTCCAGGCTCTGGAGCGGGCGGTGACTCGGGCGGGCCGCTGAGGACGCGCTCCCGGGTGCCGTCCGGGAAGCGGATCTCCACGGTGCCGTCGGTGCCGGCCTCCGCGCTCGCCCCGGAGTACGGGGTCCGCGGGTCGGCGCTGCCGGGAAGGTGCGGCAGGTGCGTCGGTCCGTTGGTCGGCGACACATGCGGCGCGGTCATACGGGGGTGGGTCCTCCGTCTCAGGTGATCGCCGGGGGCGGGGCGCCGCTACGCCGTACGACGATGTGGGTGCCGAGCAGGTGGTGGGTGCCGGCGGCGTGCTCGGGGTCGCGCAGGGCGATGCGTACGGCGGCGCGGCCGAGTTCCTCGGCGGGGGTGCGGACGGTGGTGAGGGGCGGGTTGAAGTCCTAGGTCGTGTCCGCAAAGTCCCTCCGTCCGCCCGGAGGGCGGGCCCTGCGGCGTCTGGTGCGTGCTCTGGGGGTCCCCCCTGCTCGAAGAGCTTGGGGGAGCGTGCCAGGCGTCGCGGGGCAGGAGGGACTTTGCGGACACGGCCTAGTCGACGATCCGTCCGTTGACCACCACGCGGCGCGGTGCCGCCAGTACCCGGACGTCCGCACGCGGGTCCGCCTCGTAGACGACGAGGTCCGCCGCCGCGCCCTCGTCCAGCCCGGGACGGCCGAGCCACTTCCGGGCCGCCCAGGTCGTCGCCGAGAGGGCCTCGACCGGCGGGATGCCCGCCGTGACCAGTTCCGCGACCTCGGCCGCCACGAGGCCGTGGGGCAGGGTGCCGCCGGCGTCCGTGCCGACGTACACCGGGATGCCGGCGTCGTAGGCGGAGCGGACGGTGTCGTAGCGCGTGGCGTGCAGCCGGCGCATATGGTCCGCCCAGCGGGGGTACTTCGTCTCGCCGCCGAAGGCGAGCTTGGGGAAGGTGGCGATGTTGACCAGGGTCGGGACGATCGCCACCCCGCGCTCCGCGAAGAGCGGGATCAGGTCCTCCGTGAGGCCCGTGGCGTGTTCGATGCAGTCGATGCCGGACTCCACCAGGTCGCGGAGCGAGTCCTCGGCGAAACAGTGGGCGGTCACGCGCGCGCCCAGGCGGTGGGCCTGAGCTATGGCCGCCTCGACCGCGTCCCGCGGCCAGCAGGCCGACAGGTCGCCCACCTCGCGGTCGATCCAGTCGCCGACCAGCTTGACCCAGCCGTCGCCCCGGCGGGCCTCCTGGGCGACGTAGGCGACCAGGTCCTCCGGCTCGATCTCGTGGGCGTAGCCGCGGATGTAGCGGCGGGTGCGGGCGATGTGCCGGCCCGCGCGGATGATCTTCGGGAGGTCCTCGCGGTCGTCGATCCAGCGGGTGTCGGAGGGCGAGCCCGCGTCGCGGATCAGCAGGGTGCCGGCCTCGCGGTCGGTCAGCGCCTGCTTCTCGGCGACGTCCTGGTCGACCGGGCCGTGCGCGCCGAGGCCCACGTGGCAGTGGGCGTCGACGAGCCCGGGCAGGGCCCAGCCCTCCACCGTGCGGACGTCACGGACGCCGACGGGACGGTCATAGGAGATCCGGCCGTCGACGACCCACAGCTCGTCGCGGACCTCGTCGGGTCCGACCAGCACCCGGCCCTTCACGTGCAGCACCGCGCGATCGCTCATGTACCGCACCCTAGTGCCCCGGCACCAGGGCGTTTCATCCGGATCAGCTCGGCGTCGCGGGCCCTGGCACGCGCATCTGCCGCGTCTCCGTCGGTCGCCGCGCAAGACCCTAGTCGGTGGCCTGGCCCATCCGGTCCGGCGCCTCCTCCACCTCGGCCATCGCCGGGTCGAGGAGGCGGGAGAGGAAGTGGCGGGTACGGTCGTGGCGGGGGTTGCCGATGACCTGCTCGGGGGTGCCGTCCTCGACGATCACGCCGCCGTCCATGAAGACGACCCGGTCGGCGACCTCGCGGGCGAAGGTCATCTCATGGGTGACGACCATCATGGTCATGCCCTCCTGGGCGAGCATGCGCATGACCGCGAGGACATCGCCCACCAGCTCCGGGTCGAGCGCCGAGGTCGGCTCGTCGAACAGCATCACCTCGGGGCCCATGGCGAGCGCCCGGGCGATGGCGACGCGCTGCTGCTGGCCGCCGGAGAGGGAGGACGGGTAGGCGTCCGCCTTCTCGGACAGGCCGACCCGCGCCAGGTTCTCGGCGGCGACCCGCGCGGCCGTCGCCTTGTCCCGGCGCAGCACCCGGCGCTGCGGCAGCGTGAGGTTCTCGGTCACCGTCAGGTGCGGGAACAGGTTGAACTGCTGGAAGACCATGCCGATCCGACGGCGTACGGCGTCGATGTCGACGTCCGGGTCGGTCAGTTCGGTGCCGCCGGCGAAGACCTGGCCCCTGGTGGGTTCCTCCAGCAGGTTCACGCACCTGAGCAGGGTCGACTTGCCGGAGCCGGACGGGCCGATGACACAGACGACCTCGCCCCGGCGGATCTCCAGGTCGATGCCGCGCAGCACCTCGTTGTCCCCGAAGGACTTGTGCAGGTCGCGTACTTCGATCTCCGGACGGCTCATTTCACGGCCTCCTGGGCCTTCGCCTCCATACGGCGAACGACGAAGCCGAGCGGGATCGTGACCAGCAGGTAGCACAGGCCGGCGACCAGGATCGGCGTGGAGTTGGCGGTCTGGCTGGCCAGGTCACGGCCGTACTTGGACAGTTCCCGCTCCTGCAGTGTCACCCCGAGGAACAGCACCAGCGAGGAGTCCTTGAAGAGCAGGACCAGTTCGTTGGTGAGCGGCGGGAGGATGATCCGGAACGCCTGCGGGATGATGATCGAGACCATCGCGCGGGCCGGGGAGAAGCCCAGCGAGCGGGCCGCCTCCATCTGCCCCTTGGGGACGGCCTGGATGCCGGCGCGGATCGTCTCCGCCATGTACGCGGCGGCCACCAGGCCGAGCGCGAGGGCGACCTTGCCGTACGTCCCGCCGATGATCTCGGTGCCGGGGAAGGCCAGCGGCACGGCGACACCGATGAAGATGAAGATCAGCAGGGCGGGCAGGCCGCGGAAGATCTCGATGTAGATCCCGGCGAGCCAGCGGTACGGGCCGACGGACGACAGCCGCATCAGCGCGATCACCATGCCGAGGGCCAGGCCGACGGCGAAGCCGGACACGGTGTAGAGCACGGTGTTCTTCAGCGCCAGCGTGATGACGTCCGGGAACATCCGCTCCGCGATGTCCGCCTGCGCGAACTGGTTCTGCAGTCGCCCCCAGTCGGCCGAGACCGCGAAGGCGATCACGGCCGCGACGAAGACGGCGTACTGGACGCCGCGCGACACGCCGCGCTTCTGACGCCGGGTCATGCCCTTCTTCTTCGGCTGGACCTCGGTCGTGGCTGTGTCGGTCATGAGGCGGCGGGCGATGCCGCGGACTCGTCGTACGGGCCGATCCACTTCTCGTACAGCTTCTTGTACGTGCCGTCGGCCTCGGCGTCCTTGATCGCCTTGTTGATGGCGGCGAGGAGCTTGGTGTTGCCCTTCTTCACCGTGAAACCGTACTGCTCACCGGTGTCGAGGTTGTCGACGACCTTGAAGGCACCGGCGTTGGCCTTGTCCTTCAGCCAGCCCTGGACGACCGGGTAGTCGATGACCACGGCCTGGACCTGGCCGGTGCGCAGGCCGTTGAGGACGGCGTCGGAGGACTCGAAGGAGACCGGGTCGAGGCCCTTGCTCTTGGCGTAGTCCTCGCCGGTCGTCTGCGCCTGGGCGCCGAGCTTCCTGCCCTTCAGGTCGGCGAAGGAGCCGATGCCGCTCTTCTTGCCGACCAGCACCGCCTGGGTGGCGTTGAAGTACGGGTCGGAGAAGTCGACGTTCTTCTTGCGTTCCTCGGTGATGGTCATGCCGGCCGCGGCGAGGTCGCACTCGCCGGAGTTGAGGAACGCACCGGTCTTGAAGTTCTCGAACGGCGTGTCGAGGATGTCCTGCTTCACGCCCAGGTCCTTGGCGACCAGGTCGATCAGCGACACGTCGAAGCCCTGCACCTTGCCGTCGACCTCCGACTGGAAGGGCGGATACGGCAGGTGGGTGCAGGTGGTGAGTTGGCCCGCCTTGACGAGCTCCACGCCGCCCGCGGCCGTCTTCGAACCGCTGCCGCCGCCGTCGGTGGAGGTGCAGCCGGCCACGAGCACCAGCCCAGCCGTCGCGGTCGTGGCGGCCAAAACGCGCGCTCGGCGCCCGAGGAGCGTGATCACTGGGGCCTCCTGTCAGGGAATGATGGGTTCCGATTATAAGGAAAAGTTTGAGTATCCCAAACCAAACCGATGGCAACAGTGCGGCCCGACCTAAGAAACCGCCGGTCGGAGGGGGTCAAGGGGGTCCGGCTACCCTCGACTTCGTCTGCCCACAGCGACCGGAAACCACCCCCGTGAGCGAAGAGAGCATCGCCGTGACCCACCCCTTCCTGGACCTGGCCCCGCTGAGCGCCGACCGTTTCGCCTCCATCGAGGACCGGGTGGCGCGGCTGCTCGGCACCGAACAGGACGTCGTGATCATGCAGGGCGAGGCGCTGCTGCCCCTGGAGGGCGCGATCCGCTCCGCGTCCGGGCCGGGGACGACGGCGCTGAACGTCATCACGGGGCCGTACGGACAGACCTTCGGGAACTGGCTGCGGGACTGCGGGGCGACGGTGATCGACCTGCCGGTGCCCTTCCACACGGCGGTGACGGCCGACCGGGTACGCCAGGCCTTCGCCGAGCACCCGGAGATCGACTTCGTGTCGCTGGTGCACGCCGAGGCGGCGACCGGGAACACCAATCCCGTCGCGGAGATCGGCGAGGTGATACGGGAGCACGGCGCGCTGTTCTACCTGGACGCCGTGGCCTCCATAGCCGCCGAGCCGGTGCTGCCCGACGCGTGGGGCGTGGACCTGTGCGTGATCGGGGCGCAGAAGGCGATGGGCGGGCCCGCCGGGGTGTCGGCGGTGTCGGTGAGCGAGCGGGCGTGGGCGCGGATGGCGGCGAACCCGAGGGCGCCGCGCCGGTCGTATCTGTCGCTCCTGGACTGGAAGGAGCGGTGGATCGACGGCGGGCGCACGGCGCTGCTGCACGCGCCGGCGCAGCTGGAGATGCTGGCGCTGGAGGCGTGTGTGGAGCGGATCGAGGCCGACGGGCTGGACGCGGTGATGGCGCGGCACGCTGCGGCCGCGGCCGCCACGAGGGCCGGGGTCCGCGCGCTCGGCGGAGGGCTTGAGCCGTATGTGCACGAGGCCTCCGAGGCGGCACCGGTCGCCACGACGCTCCGGGTGCCCTCGGGAGTCGTGGCGTCGGAGCTGGTGGCCCGGGCCCTGGCGGCGGACCCCTCGTTGCCGCTGGCCGCGGGCGGGGGTGCGCTGGCCAAGGAGATGATCCGGGTCAACCACTACGGGGTCGACGCGACGCGCTCCGCCGTGCGGGCGTGCCTCGGGGCGCTGGGCTCCGCGCTGGGCGAGCAGGGACTGGACGTGGACGTGCAGGGGGCGCTGAGGGCCGTGGAGTCTGCCTGGCGGTAGCCGGCCGGCGGGGCGACGCGCCCAACGGGCCCCTTTTCCACGGCCGTTGTCACTGCCCCGTGCGATGCTTCCGACATGACCACCGACACCCCGCAGACTCTCCCCGACGGCCGCCCCATCCCCCTCATGACGGGTGACGAGCGTGCGATGCTCGAAAGCTGGCTCGCGTTCCACCGGGCCACGCTCGCGCTGAAGTGCGCCGGGCTGGACGACGCGCAGGTCCGGCTCGCGCCCGCCGAGCCCTCGTCGCTGACCCTGCTCGGGCTGGTGCAGCACCTCGCCGAGGTCGAACGGAACTGGTTCCAGCGGGTGGTCGGCGGGCTCGACGTACCGCCGGTCTTCGAGGAGGAGACCGGGTACGCGCTCGACCCCGGGCGGGGCCTCGACGAGGCGCTCGCGGTCTGGCGGCGGGAGATCGCGCGCGGGCAGGAGCTGTGCGCCGGGCGGTCGCTGGACGACACCGGGCGGATCGCCGACGGTCCGATGGCGGGTGTGGAGGTCAGTGTGCGCTGGGTGCTCATTCACATGATCGAGGAGTACGCGCGCCACAACGGGCACGCGGATATCCTGCGAGAGCGTATCGACGGGGTGACCGGGGCCTGAATTCCGCACCATTCTTTAATTCATTTCAGATCAGCTTCCCGTATTCTTCTGCCCGCTTTTCGCAGACCTAAACGCAAAGATTCTGCGAACGCCGGGCGGCGCAATTCGGGCAGGTCTTGTGAGGGTTACACGGTTGTGACGCGTTACACATCCGAATCGTTTCGCCCGGTAATTTCCGGACAAACCGCAGCGTAGCTCCGTCTTCTCGCGCGGACCCACGCGCCCGCGTGATAACACATGAGCCGCTCGTACGTAACCCCATCCGGCGATGCATTTTTGAATTTCCCTCGGTAAATTCAATTCGCATGACTGCCGCACAAGCAGACCTGCAAATCGACCGCCCGACGGTGGCGGACGGAGCCGCGCTGTGGCGGATAGCGAGAGACTCGAAGACCCTCGACCTGAACTCGTCGTACAGCTATCTGCTGTGGTGCCGCGACTTCGCCGCCACATCGGCCGTCGCGCGCG
Source organism: Streptomyces sp. S.PNR 29 (assembly GCF_030386795.1). Classification (GTDB taxonomy): domain Bacteria; phylum Actinomycetota; class Actinomycetes; order Streptomycetales; family Streptomycetaceae; genus Streptomyces. The sequence continues at coordinate 835,164 of NZ_JANUQM010000002.1, read as the reverse complement.
ACGAGCGCGGTGAGCCGGTCGGCTTCATGACCGGCTACATACGGCCGGACCGCCCCGGCACCCTGCTCGTCTGGCAGGTGGCGGTGGACGAGGCGCACCGGGGACGCGGGCTCGCCGCCTCCCTGCTCGACGGGCTGGTCGCGCGGGCGGTCGCCGAGCACGCCGTGACCACCCTGGAGACCACGATCGCGCCGGGCAACACCGCCTCCGAGCGCTTGTTCACCTCGTTCGCCGAGCGGCGCGGTGCCCGCCTGGAGCGCGAGGTGCTGTTCGACGCGGGCCTGTTCCCCGACGGGCCGCACGACCCCGAGGTCCTCTACCGCATCGGTCCCCTCTCCCTCTGAACTTCCCCCCGACTCCCCCTGAACCTCCCCCCACGCACCGAGGAGCGATTCGTCGTGACCATCACCCAGCCCGACCTCAGCGTCTTCGAAACCCTGGAGTCCGAGGTGCGCAGCTACTGCCGCGGCTGGCCCACCGTCTTCGACCGCGCGCAGGGCAGCCGCATGTACGACGAGGACGGCCACGAGTACCTGGACTTCTTCGCCGGAGCGGGGTCGCTGAACTACGGGCACAACAACCCCGTCCTGAAACGGGCGCTGATCGACTACCTGGAGCGGGACGGCGTCACGCACGGCCTCGACATGTCGACGACGGCCAAGCGCGCCTTCCTGGAGTCCTTCCAGAACCTCGTCCTGCGCCCGCGTGACCTGCCGTACAAGGTCATGTTCCCCGGGCCGACCGGTACGAACGCCGTGGAGTCCGCGCTGAAGCTGGCGCGGAAGGTGAAGGGGCGTGAGGCCATCGTGTCGTTCACCAACGCGTTCCACGGGATGTCGCTGGGTTCGCTCGCTGTGACCGGCAACGCCTTCAAGCGGGCCGGCGCCGGAATCCCGCTGGTGCACGGCACGCCCATGCCGTTCGACAACTACTTCGACGGCCAGGTCCCGGACTTCCTGTGGTTCGAGCGGATCCTCGAGGACCAGGGCTCCGGCCTCAACAAGCCCGCCGCCGTGATCGTCGAGACGGTCCAGGGTGAGGGCGGCATCAACGTCGCCCGCGCCGAGTGGCTGCGCGCCCTGCAGGACCTGTGCCACCGGCAGGACATGCTGCTGATCGTCGACGACATCCAGATGGGCTGCGGCCGCACCGGCGCCTTCTTCTCCTTCGAGGAGGCCGGGATCGCGCCGGACATCGTCACCGTGTCCAAGTCGATCAGCGGCTACGGACTGCCGATGTCGCTGTGCCTGTTCAAGCCCGAGCTGGACATCTGGGAGCCGGGTGAGCACAACGGCACCTTCCGCGGCAACAACCCGGCCTTCGTCACCGCGACCGCCGCTCTGGAGACCTACTGGACCGACGGGTCGGCCATGGAGAAGCAGACCCGCAAGCGCGGCGAGCAGGTCGAGCAGGCGCTGGCCGCCATCGCCGAGGAGAACCAGGCCGATGTGGCGGAGTACCGGGGCCGCGGGCTCGTCTGGGGCATGGAGTTCCACGACAAGGACCGGGCGGGGCGAGTCGCACGGCGCGCCTTCGAACTCGGCCTGCTCGTGGAGACGTCGGGCCCCGAGAGCGAGGTCGTCAAGCTGCTGCCGGCGCTCACCATCACACCCGAGGAGCTGGACGAGGGGCTGAAGACCCTCGCCCGCGCCGTGCGCGAAACCGCGTGATCACACCCACCTAGGAGGCATCGCAGCACCGTGATTGTCCGTTCGTTCAAGGACATCGAAGGCACCGACCGGCACGTGAAATCCGCGTCCGGGACGTGGGAGAGCAAACGCATCGTCCTGGCCCGGGAGAAGGTCGGCTTCTCCCTGCACGAGACGATCCTGTACGCCGGTACGGAGACGTCGATGTGGTACGCGAACCACATCGAGGCCGTCGTCTGCGTGGAGGGCGAGGCCGAGCTGACCGACCACGAGACCGGGCAGACGCACACCATCACGCCCGGGACCATGTACCTCCTGGACGGACACGAGAGGCACACGCTGCGGATCAAGAAGGACTTCCGCTGCATCTGCGTGTTCAACCCGCCCGTGACCGGCCGGGAGGACCACGACGAGAACGGCGTCTATCCGCTGCTCACCGAGGAGGTGTGAGATCACCGTGACGACCACGACCGTCACCGACCTGTACCCCAGCCGCGGCACCACCGAGGTGTCGATCCCGCGTCAGGACCCGGTCGTCTGGGGCGCTCCCGACGCGCCCGGGCCGATCGAGCCCGCCGACCTCGGGGCGTTCGAGCGCGACGGCTTCCTCGCCATCGACGAGCTCATCACCGAGGACGAGGTCGCCGTCTACCAGCAGGAGCTGAACCGGCTGGTCACCGACCCGGCGATCCGGGCCGACGAGCGGTCGATCGTCGAGCCGCAGTCCAAGGAGATCCGGTCCGTCTTCGAGATCCACAAGATCAGTGAGGTCTTCGCGAACCTCGTGCGCGACGAGCGGGTCGTCGGACGGGCGCGCCAGATCCTCGGCTCGGACGTGTACGTCCACCAGTCGCGGATCAACGTCAAGCCGGGCTTCGGTGCCAGTGGCTTCTACTGGCACTCGGACTTCGAGACCTGGCACGCCGAGGACGGGCTGCCCCGGATGCGGACGGTATCCGTGTCCATCGCGCTCACCGAGAACTACGACACCAACGGCGGACTCATGATCATGCCGGGGTCGCACAAGACGTTCCTCGGGTGTGCGGGGGCCACGCCGAAGGACAACTACAAGAAGTCGCTGCAGATGCAGGACGCGGGCACGCCGTCCGACGAGGCGCTGACCAAGATGGCCTCCGCGTACGGCATCAAGCTGTTCACCGGCAAGGCCGGTTCGGCGACCTGGTTCGACTGCAACTGCATGCACGGCTCGGGCGACAACATCACGCCGTTCCCGCGCAGCAACGTGTTCATCGTGTTCAACAGCGTGGAGAACACGGCGGTGGAGCCGTTCGCGGCGCCGGTGCGGCGGCCGGAGTTCATCGGGGCGCGGGACTTCACTCCCGTCCGGTGAACCGATCCCGGCCGGGGGTCCGGGGGTCGGCCCCCGGAGAATGCAGCATCGGGGCGCGGGACTTCACTCCCGTCCGGTGAACCGATCCCGGCCGGGGGTCCGGGGCTCGGCCCCCGGAGAATGCAGCATCGGGGCGCGGGACTTCACTCCGGTGAAGTGATCGCGTGACATCAGACCGGGCGGGGCCTCCTTGTGTGGGACAGGAGGCCCCGCCCGGTCGTGTGGTCAGCCGGACAGCACGTCCAGCAGTCGGTCGACGTCGGCCGGGGTGTTGTAGAGGTGGAAGGCCGCCCGCAGATTGCCCGCGCGGTCGGACAGCTCGATCCCGGCCCTGCTCAACTCGGGCTGACGGTCGCCGAGTCCGGGCACGGAGACGATCGCCGAGCCGGGTGCGGACACGGGTGTGTGGCCGAGCTCCGCGAGCCCCGCGCGGAAGCGGTCGGCAAGGGCGAGGTCATGGGCGCGTACGGCGTCGACGCCGAGCTCCTCCAGCAGGGCCAGGGAGTGGCGGGCGCCGGCGTAGCCGAAGAGGGCGGGGCTCTCGTCGAACCGCCGTGCGGAGTGGGCGAGTTCCTCGACGGGGCCGTAGCAGGCGTCCCAGGGACGCTCCCCGGACACCCAGCCGGCGAACAGCGGGGTGAGCCCGCCGAAGTCCTCGGGGACGGTCAGGAAGGCCACCCCGTGCGGGGACAGGAGCCACTTGTAGGCGACGGCGGCGGTGTAGTCGTACACGCCCGCGTCCAGGTCCAGCCAGCCGGCGGCCTGGGAGGCGTCGACGTAGGTACGCGCGCCGTGCTCGCGCGCCGCCGCGCGGATCGCGGGCAGGTCGGCGATCCGGCCGTCGGCCGACTGGGCGGCGCTGACGGCGACCAGCGCGGTGCCGGGCCGCACCGACTCGGCGATCCGCTCCAGCGGCACGGCGCGCACCTTGAGGTCGCCGCGGACGTGGAAGGGGTTCACCACGGAGCTGAAGTCGCCCTCGGCGGTGATGACTTCGGCGCCCTCGGGCAGGGACGCGGCGATCAGCCCGCTGTACACGGCGACCGAGGCGCCGGCCGCCACCCTGCTGACGGGCACCCCGGTCAGGCGGGCGAAGGAGGCCCGGGCCGCCTCGACGTCCGCGAACATGTCGGTGTGCTGCCCGGCGGCGGCCCGCTCCAGGGCGGCACGCACGGCGTCCACGGTGCGAGCGGGGAGAAGCCCCTTGCTCGCGGTGTTCAGATAGGTGTTCTTCGGGGCGAACTCGGCACGGACGAGGGTCTCGAAGGTCTCCATGGGTCCACTCTGAGGCCCGGAGACCTCCCCGTCCATTGCGCATTTCTACGTCGATACGCGAAGGAGCGCTTATATATCGCCCCTGACCTGCGCATCCGCTCAGCGCTGCGGCACCGCGCACCCGTCCGGTCCGCACGCGTCCGCGTCACCGTCCTGGATCAGTGTCAGCGGCGACCGTTCGCCCCACGCCTGGCTCAGCGCCTGCGCGAAGACCTCGGTGGGCTGGGCACCGGAGACGCCGTAGGTCCGGTCGAGGACGAAGAAGGGCACGCCCCGGGCGCCGAGCTGCGCGGCCTCGCGCTCGTCGGCGCGCACCTCGTCGGCGTACGCGGCCGGGTCGCCGAGCACCTTGCGGGCGCGGTCCGCGTCGAGTCCGGCGGCGGCGGCCAGCTCCACGAGCCGCTCGTCGTCGTTGAAGACGGAGCGCTCCTCGGCGAAGTTCGCCGCGTACAGCAGGTCGAGCAGCTCCTCCTGCCTCCCCTGCTCCTTGGCGAAGTGGAGCAGGCGGTGCATGTCGAAGGTGCTGCCGTGGTCACGGCCCCGGGTGCGGTACGCGAGGCCCTCGGCGGCGGCCTGGGCGCCCAGGTTGTCCTCACCGGCCTCGGCCTGCGCCTCGCTCATGCCGTACTTCTTCGTGAGCATCGCGACGACCGGCTGGATGTCGTCCTTGGCGCGGCCCGGGTCCAGCTCGAACGACCGGTGCACCACCTCGACCTGGTCGCGGTGCGGGAAGGCGGCGAGCGCCTTCTCGAAGCGGGCCTTGCCCACGTAGCACCAGGGACATGCGATGTCGGACCAGATCTCGACGCGCAGGGTCACGGCTCTTCTCCAGGTCGTACGGGCACGGAGACTCTCTCCGGCTGGTACGTGAACATTCAAGCGGTCGGCTTCATTCCCGCCGGTGGTGGTCCTCCTCGGCGGGCGGGTGCTCGGGGCCCGGGACCCAGCCCTGCCGGGCGTAGAAGGCCTGCGCCCGCCGGTTGTCCACATGCACGTCGAGGACGGCCGTCCGCCTGCCGTCGGCCCGCCACGGCCGATGATGCGGCCCCGATCGACGACGCACGGCACGTGCCCGTCCGGCCGCGCGATGGCCATGCTCCAGGCGGCGAGCCAGTCGGTGCCGTCGTCGGGGAGGCCGTCCGGGCAGTACGTCGCCCGGGCCCGCGCGTGCAGGGCGGCGATGGTCTCCTCCTCGGCGGGCAGAGCGGCGCGGATCACTCGGTTGCCGGTCACGCGTTCGTCGATCACGCGAGGGAGGACGCGCCGGGGGCCGCCCCGCTTGCGAGGCGGGTGAACTGGGCGCGGTAGGCGCTGGGGGTGAGGCCGGTGCGGCGGACCAGGTGGGCGCGCAGGGAGTCGGCGGTGCCGAGTCCGCTGGCGCGGGCGACCTGGTCCATGGGGAGGCCGGTGGTCTCCAGGAGTTCCTTGGCGCGCTCGATGCGCTGGTGCAGCAGCCACTGCAGGGGGCTGACCCCGCTCTCGGCGTGGAAGCGGCGGGTGAGGGTGCGGACGCTGACGCCCGCGTGCCGGGCCAGGTCGGTGAGGGTGAGGGGCTTGTCGAGGTTGCGCATGGCCCAGCCGCGGGTGTCGGCGCAGGCGGTGCCGCGCTCGGGCGGCAGCGGGGTCTGGGTGAACTGGGTCTGGCCGCCCGGCCGTACGGGCGCGACGAGGGCGAGCCGGGCGACCTGGTTGGCGACGGCGGCACCGTAGTCGGTGCGGATCATGTGCAGGCACATGTCGATACCGGCGGCGTAGCCGGAGGAGGTCAGCACCTGGCCGTCCTGCACGTACAGCACGTCACCTTGCAGGTCGAGCGCCGGGTAGCGGTCCCGCAGCTCCTCCGCCAGCTCCCAGTACGTCGTGGCGCTGCGGCCGTCCAGCAGGCCCGCCTCGGCCAGCACGAAGGCGCCGCTGCAGATGGAGGCGATACGGCGGCCGGCGGCGGCCGCCGCGCGTACGGCGGCGACGGTGCGCGGATCCGGCGCGTACCGCTCGCCGGTGCCCGCGACGAGCACGGTGTCGGCGCCATCCAGGACGTCCAGTCCGCGGCCCACGTGGAGGTCCAGGCCGCCGGTCGTGGCGACCGGGCCGGGCTCCGGGGTGCAGACGGTGACCTCGTAGCCGGGGGCGCCGCCGACCTCGACCTTCGCGAAGAGCAGCTCGGGGATGGCGAGGTTGAACATCGACACGGGCGAGGGCGCGACGACGGCGACGCGGTGCGGTGTCCGCTTCCTCGGCTTGCTCAGCATGGCCAGAACCTCCGGATGCATGGCATTCGAGCCACTACTGTACGCGGCAGACGATCCGCAGCATGGACGCATGTCGACGAATCACCTGACGCGAGACGACCAACTCGCCGGAATCGGCGGGGCATCGGTACCCAAGAGCCCCTCCCCCGCGCTCACCCTCACCGCCGCCCTGCTCGGCTTCGCGCTGATCACCCTCGACGCGTCCGTCGTGAACGTGGCCCTGCCCGCGATCGGCGGCTCGCTCGGCGGCGGGATGTCCGGCCTGCAGTGGGTGGTGGACGCCTACACGCTCGCCTTCGCCGCGCTGATGCTGTCCACGGGCGCCTTCTCGGACCGGGCCGGGGCGAGCCGCGCGTACGCCCTCGGCATCACGGTGTTCACGCTCGCCTCGGCGGCCTGCGGGCTGGCCCCGAACCTCCCGGCGCTGATCGGCGCACGGGTGGTGCAGGGGGTCGCGGCCGCCGTGGTGCTGCCGGCCTCGCTGGCGCTGGTGCGGCAGGCGTACGCGGATCCCGCCCGCCGGGCGCGCGCGGTGGCCGCGTGGGCGGCGGGCGGCTCGGTGGCGGTGGCGCTGGGTCCGGTGGCGGGCGGCGCGCTGACGACGGCCTGGGACTGGCGGGGCATCTTCTTCATCAACCTGCCGGTCGGGGCGGTGGCGCTCGCGCTGCTGGTACGGGCCCCGCGCTCGCAGCGGCGCCCGGCCCCGCTGGACCTGCCCGGGCAGCTGACGGCGATCGTCGCCCTCACGGCGCTGACGTTCGCGGTGATCGAGGGCGGCACGACCGGCCTCGTGGCATCGGCGGTCGCGGTCGTGGCGGCGGCGCTGTTCCTCCGGATCGAGGCACGGCAGGCGCACCCGGTGGTCCCCCTCGGTCTCTTCCGCAGCCGGAACGTGTCCGTCGCGGTCGCGGCGGGGGCGGCGTGCAGCGTGGCCTTCTACGGCGTGGTGTTCCTCTTCTCCCTCTTCTTCCAGCAGGTGCAGGGGCGCTCGGCGCTGTACGCCGGCTTGGTGTTCCTGCCGATGAGCGGGCTGATCGGCGTCACCAACCTCGTGTCGGGCAAGCTGGCGGGGCGGTACGGACCTCGGCTGCCGATGCTGGCCGGGCAGGTGCTCGCCGCGGCCGGGCTGCTGGGGCTGCTGTACGTCGACGGCGGAACGTCGCCGGATGCCGTGGCCGCCCTCCTCGTACCGATGGCCGTCGGCTGCGCCCTGACGGTCCCGCCGCTGACGGCCGCGATGATGGACGCGGTGCCGGCCGAGCGGGCGGGGCTGGCGGCGGGCGTGCTCAACGCGGCGCGGCAGGTGGCCGGCGGGCTGGGGATCGCCGTGTTCGGATCGCTGGTCGCCGACGGGTTCGAGGCCGGTATGCGGATGTGCCTGGCGATCAGCGCCGCGCTGTTCGCGGCCACGGCCACCGCGACCGCGAGGCTCCGCCGGACCGTGGCCTGACCCTCAGCTGCCGTCCCTCAGATCCTTCGGCCAGTCCGGCCGGAACTCGATGTGGTCGTACGTGACCACGCAGCCCTCCCCCATGGGCGACTGGGTCATGAAGCCGACCAGGGCGGCCCCGCTCTCCTTCTCCTCCCCGAGGGTGAAGAGGCGCACGAAGGTCCAGCGCTCGCCGTCGCGGGAGGCGTGGAAGGCGAAGGCACGGCCGGTGCGGCTCACCCGCAGCCAGACCGAACTGCCGTCTACCGTGAAGGAGTTGGCGTCGTCGGAGTGTCCCCGGGTGACCACCGTGCAGACGGTGGGCACGGCCGGGGAGTACTCCAGGCAGAGCTTGGCCCAGGCCCGCTCGCCGACATGGACGTAGAGGACCCCGGCGTCGAAGGCCCCGGCGAATCCGACGGTGACCCGGGCGATCAGCTGGAAGTCCCCTTCGGGCGCCCCCAGCAGCCGCGGCGCGTCGGAGGCGGGGTCCAGCGCCTCACCGGTGGGCGGGACGAACCGGTCCTGCCGAGGGCCCGCCCAGCCGGTGAGGACGCCGTCCTCGTAGGACCAGTGCCCGTCCGGGCCGTAGCTGCGGAGGGGAAACGGGAGTTCGGGGAGTTTCATGTCCATGACCAAAGTCTCCCGGTTTCCCTTGTCTCCGTGTGGTGTTCGTCCGCGTCGGAGCTCAGCGCTCAAGACGCCCGTTGAAACGGCGGGGCAGCCCCAGCGGGTTGTCGTCCCGGAGTTCCGCGGGAAGCAGCGCCTCCGGCGTGCTCTGGTACACCACGGGCCGCAGCCACCGCTCGATCGCCGTGCCGCCGACCGAGGTGGACGTCGAGGTCGTGGCGGGGTACGGGCCACCGTGGTGCTGGGCCGGGGCGACCGCGACGCCGGTCGGCCAGCCGTTCACGAGCACGCGACCGGCCAGCGGCGTCAGCGCCTGCACGAGTTCCGCACCCCGGCCCTCGCCGGCCGCCTCGTCCGAGGAGAGCTGAACCGTCGCCGTGAGGTTGCCCGGCAGCCGGGACAGCACGGCCCGCACCTCGGCCTCGTCCTCGTAGCGGGCCACCACGGTGACCGGCCCGAAGCACTCCTCCAGGAGCAGGTCGTGCTCGCCCTCCTGGGCCAGCCGGCTCGCCGGCACGGTCAGGAATCCGGCGCTGACGGTGTGCTCACTGCCCGCGCCCGGTGTCACCGGGGACTCCACGTCGGGCAGCTCGACGCGCTCGGCGACACCGGCGATGAAGTTGTCGCGCATGCGGTGGTCGAGGAGGACCCCGGCCTCGGTGTCGCTGACGGCGTCGGTCAGGGACTTCAGCAGGCGGTCGCCCGCGTCGCCGGACGGGGCGAGCACGAGGCCCGGCTTCACGCAGAACTGGCCGACGCCGAGCGTCATCGAACCGGCCAGCCCGGCGCCGATCGTCTCGGCCCGCTCGGCGGCGGCGGCCTCGGTGACGACGACGGGGTTCAGGGAGCCCAGCTCGCCGTGGAAGGGGATCGGGACCGGACGGGCGGCCGCCGCGTCGAACAGGGCACGGCCACCGCGGATCGAGCCGGTGAAGCCGGCCGCGGAGACCAGCGGGTGCTTGATCAGCTCGATACCGGCCTCGAAGCCGTGGACCAGGCCGAGGACGCCCTCGGGGATGTCGTGCCGGGCGGCGGCCCGGCGCAGCACCTTGGCGACCAGCTCGGACAGGGCCGGGTGGTCGGGGTGGGCCTTGACGACGACGGGGCAGCCGGCCGCGAGAGCGCTGGCGGTGTCGCCGCCGGCGACCGAGAAGGCGAAGGGGAAGTTCGAGGCCGAGTAGACGGCGACGACTCCGAGGGGCACCTTGTAGCGGCGCAGGTCCGGGATCGGCGGGGTCGCGGTGTCGTCGGGGTGGTTGATGACGACGTCGAGGAAGGCGCCCTCGTCGACGATGTCGGCGAAGGCCCGCAGCTGGTAGCAGGTGCGGGCGAGCTCACCGGTGAGCCGGACCGGGCCGAGCGCGGTCTCGGCGTCGGCGGTCTCGACGAGCCAGTCCTTGGCCGCCTGGAGCTCGTCGGCGGCGGAGCGCAGGAAGGCGGAACGGACGCCGCGGTCGGCGAGGGCGCCCTGCGCGGCCCGCGCGGCACGGACGGCGGCGTCCACCTCCTGGGCTGTGGCCTCCACCGCAACCTGTTCACGCTGCTTCCCGGTACGGGGGTCGACACTCCAGACTGGTGCTGCTGCCACCGCGGGTCCCTCCACGTTTGATGCCGCATGCAATGCCGCAGTACGTACGGACTCACCAGGGACGTTCGATATGCTGAACACTGTCTCTGATGATGAATATGCTGTCGGAGACTATATCTCCAGGTTCGCGTCGAACGAAGGGGTCATGGGCGATGGCGGCAGGCGAGACAGGCGGTGGGGCGCAGGTCAAGTCCGCGGTGCGGACCGTTGAGCTGCTGGAGTACTTCGCAGGCCGGCCCGGTATGCACTCCCTCGCGGCGGTCCAGGAGGCCGTCGGCTATCCGAAATCCAGCCTCTACATGCTGCTGCGCACGCTGGTCGAGCTCGGCTGGGTGGAGACGGACGCGACGGGCACACGGTACGGCATCGGCGTACGGGCGCTGCTGGTCGGTACGTCGTACATCGACGGCGACGAGGTGGTCGCCGTGGCCCGGCCCACGCTGGACCGGCTCTCCGACGACACGACGGAGACCATTCACCTCGCCCGCCTGGACGGCACGAACGTCGTCTACCTGGCCACCCGCCAGTCGCAGCACTATCTGCGCCCCTTCACACGGGTCGGCCGCCGCCTCCCCGCGCACTCCACGTCACTCGGCAAGGCGCTGCTGAGCACGTACTCCGACGAGCAGGTCCGCAAGATGCTGCCGGAGACGCTGCCCGCGCTCACCGAGAACACGATCACCGACCGGGAGAAGCTCATCGAGGAGCTGCACCAGGTGCGGGAGCAGGGCTTCGCCGTGGACCGCGAGGAGAACACGCTGGGGCTGCGCTGCTTCGGCGTGGCGATCCCCTACCGCACACCGGCCCGGGACGCGATCAGCTGCTCGGTGCCGGTGGCGCGGCTGACGCCGGCCCACGAGCAGATGGTGAAGGACGCGCTGTTCGACGCGCGGGACCGACTGACCCTGGCGACCCGGAGGCTTTGATCGATGCGAGTGGCGCTTCGTGAGGTGCACGACAGCGACCTGCCTGTCTTCTACCGGCAGATGAACGACCCCGAGTCCCAGTACATGGCGGCCTTCGTCCCCGAGGACCCGGCCGACCGGGACGCCTTCGACGCCCAGTGGAAGAGGATCCGGTCCTCGGACGCCGTCGCACGGACGATCCTGGCCGACGGTGACGTGGTCGGCAGCGCGGCGGTGTACGGGGAGCCGGGCGAGCGCGAGGTCACCTACTGGGTGGACCGGGCGTACTGGGGGCAGGGCGTGGCGACGGCGGCCCTGCGCGGCTTGCTGACCGAGGTGCCGGAACGCCCGCTGTACGCGCGTGCGGCCGCGGACAACGAGGGGTCGATCCGGGTGCTCCGGAAGTGCGGCTTCCGGCTCACCGCGACAGCCACGGGCTACGCCAACGCCCGGGGCGCGGAGATCGACGAGGTCGTGCTGACGCTGGAGGGCTGAGGCCCCTCCCCCGTCCGGCGGAGGCGGATCGTCGCCGCGCAGGAGGTGCCCCGGCCGCCGGCGCGCCAGGGTGGACGCATGACGCAGTCACTCGCCACCCCGGCCGCACTCCATGCCGGTCTCAGCCGGGCGCGCCGCCTCCTGCGGACCGCCGCCGTCGTCTCGTGCGTGCCCTACCTCGCCCTCAAGGCCGCCTGGATCGCCGGCAGTCACGTCGGCATCCCGGAGGGCAGCCCGCTGCTGGAGCACCGGGCGACCACGGTCGTCGTCAACGGGCTCACCGTGCTGCTGGACAGCGCCGTGATCGTGCTGGCCCTGGTGCTGACCCGGCCGCGGGGGCTGCGGATGCCCGCGTGGCTGCCGGCGTTCCCGATGTGGGTCGCCACCGGGCTGCTCGCGCCGATCATGGCGGGGTTTCCGCTGCAGCTGCTGGGGAGGATGCTCGGCGGTGGCGGCTCCGGGGACTCCCCGCGCACCGGGGACGAACCCTTCCTCCACGACTGGGTGTTCACCGTCGTGTACACCGGGTTCATCGTCCAAGGACTCGCCCTGGGCGCGCTCTTCGTGCTCTACGCCCGCGACCGCTGGGGGTATCTGTGGCGCGGGCGGGTGTGGGAGCTGCCCGTCGGTACGGTCGGCGCGGCACAGCGGTTCACCGCCGTGGCCGCCGCCGTACTCGCCCTGTTCCCCCTCGGCGTCCACGTCCCGCGGGCCGGCGGTGACGTCCTGGAGGCCCTGTTCGTCCTCTTCCTCGCCGCGGCCGTCACCGGCGGCTGCCTGCTCGCCTTCCGCCGCGGACGTGCCCTGCCCGTCGCGGTGCCGCTCGCCCTGGCCTGGGTCGGCTCCGGTGCCGTGACCTGCTGGGGCGGCTGGCTGTCGCTGGCCTCGCTCGGCGGCGGGGGCGACATCGCCGGCCGTCCGACACAGCTGATGAACGTCGCCTACGCTGGCCAGATGATCGTCGGCATCCTCGTCAGCACCGTCGTGGCGTACTCGTTCGCGGAACGGTCGGCCGGGGCGGCCCGGTCCGTGCGCCGGCCATCGGCGTGAGAGCGTTCGCCCGCCTCCTGTTCGGCCGGCGGGCGCGCCGCCGCTGGATCCATCTGATCCTCGGCGGTGCGCTCGCCATGCCGTATGTGTTCGCCGGCGAGGTCGTCATCGGCCCGGCGACCGGCGCCACCAACGTCTTCGGGTCCTTCCCCCTCCAACTGGCCGCGTTCGCTGCCGGGTTGCCGCTCGCCGCCGTCACCTCCCTGTTCCCGCTGACCCGGCCCCTGGAGGCGGGGGTCGTGCGGTGGCTGTGCGGTGTCGACGCGGACCGGCTCGCCTACGGGCCCGCCCGGACGCGGGGCGAGAAGGGGCGTACGGCGGCCTGGTTCACGCTGCATCTGGGGTGCGGCGGGATCATCGCCGGGATGTCGCTCGCGGTGCCGCCGTTCGCGGTGGTGCTGATCGTGCTGCCGTTCGCGGGCCTGTGGGGCAGTCGGCTGGGGCTGCCCGAAGTCTTCGGCCACGCCTGGGCGTTGGCGCTCGCGCCGGTCGTGGGCGTGGCCTGCCTCGTCGCGCTCGCCGCGTGCGCGGCCGGCTGCGGCGCCCTGCTCGCCCGCTGGGCGCCGGCGCTGCTCGGCCCGAGCCCCGAGGACCGGCTCGCGGCCGCCGAGGCGCGCGCCGCCGACCTCGCCGTACGCAACCGGCTCGCCCGCGAGCTGCACGACTCCGTCGGTCACGCCCTGAGCGCGGTCACGCTCCAGGCGAGCGCGGCACGCCGGGTCCTCGACAGCGACCCGGAGTTCGTCCGGGAGGCCCTCGCCGCCATCGAGGACACCACCCGGCGTACGGTCGGCGAACTCGACGCCGTGCTGGGCGTGCTGCGGGACGGCGACGCCCCCGGCACAGCTCCGGCGCCCACGCTCGCCGCCGACCTCGACGGCCTGCTGCGGCGCACCCGCGCGGGCGGGCTCCAGGTGACGGCCGACATCAGAACGTCCCCTCAAGCCCTGCCGCCGCGGCTCTCCCGCGAGGCCTACCGCATCGTGCAGGAAGGGCTGAGCAACGCCCTCAAGCACGCCGGTGACCGCGTCTCGGTCGCGCTGCGGATCGAGGTCGCCGACCAGCACCTGGAGATCACCGTCGACAATCCCCTCGGCACCGCCATCGGCTCCCGCCCCGGCGGCGGCCACGGCCTGCGCGGTATCGCGGACCGGGCCCGGCTGCTGGGCGGCACCGCGGAGGCCGGTGCCGTGGAGGGCACGTGGCGGCTGCGCGTACGGCTGCCCGTCACTCACCCGGGACGGTAGTGGCCGGGCTCGCACGACGGAGCAGCGCCGCCGGTCACGGCCCCCGCTGTCAGGTCTTCTGGCGGGACGTCATGGTGCGCTGGATCAGGATGAAGGCGCACAGCAGCACACCGGTGGCGATCTTCGTCCACCAGGAGCTGAGCGTGCCCTCGAACGTGATGATGCTCTTGATCAGGCCGAGCACCAGCACACCGAAGAGTGTGCCCAGCACATAACCGGAACCGCCGGTCAGCAGGGTGCCGCCGATGACCACCGCGGCGATGGCGTCGAGTTCCATGCCGACGGCGTGCAGCGGGTCGCCCGACTGGATGTACAGCATGAACAGCAGACCGGCCAGGGCCGAGCAGAAGCCGCTCACCGTGTACACGGCGATCTTCGTGCCGCCCAGCGGAAGACCCATGAGCAGAGCCGACTGCTCGTTGCCGCCGATGGCGTACACGCGGCGTCCGAAGCGGGTGTAGTGGAGCACGTAGCAGGCGACGCCGAGGACGACCAGGGCCACGACGGCGCCGATCGAGAGGTCGCCCAGGCCCAGCGACACCCGCGTCTGGGCGAGGCTGCTCACCGAGGAGTCGCTGATGGAGATCGACTCCTTGCTGATGACCAGGCACAGTCCGCGGAAGAGGAAGAGCCCGGCGAGGGTGACGATGAACGGCTGGATCTCGAAGTTGTGGATCACATAGCCCATCAGGAAGCCGCCGAAGGCGCCCACGCCCAGCGCGAGGGGGACCACCAGCACCAGCGGCAGCCCCTGGCGTTCCACCAGCCACGCCGTGAACATGGTGGTGAAGCCGATCAGCGAGCCCACGGACAGGTCGATGCCACCGGACATGATGACGAAGGTGGCACCGATGGCGGCCACCAGCAGATAGCCGTTGTCGATGAACAGGTTGAGGAACACCTGGGGTTCGGCGAACCCGTAGTTCTGGTACCGGCTGAGGCCGCCGAGGTACATGGCGATGAACAGGGCGGCCGTGACCAGGACGGGCAGACGCCTGTCGCCGAGCACGCGCGTGGCACGGGAGGCGGTGCCGCTCCGCGCTGCCTTGGGGGTCTGGGTGGTCGCGCTCACTGCGACACCTCCATCTTCGGGGCGGCGTCGGCCGCCGGAGCGGGCTCCGCCGGGGCGGCGTCCCGGCGCGGACCCTTCAGGCCCTTCGCGCCGAAGACCTTGGCCCGGAACTTCGGGGACTGCAGCAGGCAGACGACGATGACGACAGCGGCCTTGAAGACCAGGTTGGTCTGGGTCGGCACGCCGATGGTGTAGATCGTGGTGGTCAGGGTCTGGATGACGAGGGCTCCGATCACCGTGCCGCCGATGGAGAACCGGCCGCCGAGCAGCGATGTGCCGCCGATCACCACGGCGAGGATCGCGTCCAGCTCGATCCACAGACCGGCGTTGTTGCCGTCCGCGGCCGAGGTGTTGGAGCTGATCATCAGCCCCGCGATGCCCGCGCACAGCGCGCAGAAGACGTAGACCATGACCTTGATGCGCGTGGACCTGATGCCCACCAGGCGGCTGGCCTCGGCGTTTCCGCCGACCGACTCGACCAGCAGGCCGAGTGCCGTGCGCCGGGTCAGCGCCACGGTGACGGCCACGACCGCGGCCACCACGAAGATGGAGAAGGGCAGCGTCAGCCAGTAGCCGCCACCGATCAGCTTGTACGGGTCGCTGTTGACGGTGATGATCTGGCCGTCGGTGATCAGCTGGGCGACACCGCGCCCGGCGACCATGATGATCAGCGTGGCGATGATCGGCTGGATGCCCCTCTTGGCGACCAGGAAGCCGTTCCACAGGCCGCAGACGACCGCGGCGAGCAGCCCCAGCCCCACGGCGACGAGCACCCCGGACACGGCGTTCTGGTCGGCCTGGTCGCTGATGTACCAGCACGACAGGGCCCCGGTGATGGCGACCACGGCGCCGACGGAGAGGTCGATGCCGCCGGTCGCGATGACCAGGGTCATGCCCACCGCCACCAGGATCAGCGGTGAGCCGAACAGCACGATGGAGACGAGGCTGCCGTAGAGGTGGCCGTCCGCCATCCGGATCGAGAAGAAGCCGGGCGTGAAGGGGACGTTGACGAGCAACAGGACGACCAGGACCGCGACCGGCCAGAACAGGTGGTGGCGCGTCACTGCTCGCCATCGGGAAGTGGTGGTCACTGGTGTTCTCCGCTCGCGATGGTCTCGAGGATCTTGCTGGTGGTGATCTCGGGCCCGTTGGTGAGCCGCGCCACCAGCCGGCGGTCGCGCAGCACTCCGATGGTGTGGCTGAGCCGGAGCACCTCCTCCAGTTCGGCCGCGATGTACAGCACGGACATGCCGTCCTCGGAGAGGGACACCACCAGCTTCTGGATCTCCGCCTTCGCGCCGATGTCGATGCCGCGCGTCGGCTCGTCCAGGATCAGCAGCTTCGGCTGGGTGATCAGCCAGCGGGCGAGCAGTACCTTCTGCTGGTTGCCGCCGCTGAGCTGCCCTACCCGGGCCTCCGGGTCGGCGGGGCGGATGTCCAGCGCCTTGATGTACTTGGCGACGAGTTCGTCGCGCTGGGAGGCCGGTATGGGCCGGGTCCAGCCGCGGGCCGCCTGGAGGGCGAGGATGATGTTCTCGCGCACGGTCAGGTCGGGGACCAGCCCCTCGGTCTTGCGGTTCTCCGAGCAGAACGCGACCCCGGCGCCGATGGCGTCGTTCGGGGCGTGCATGGGGACCGGCTTGCCGCCGATGGACACCTTGCCGCTGTCCGGCTGGTCGGCGCCGAAGAGCAGGCGGGCGAGCTCGGTGCGGCCGGATCCCAGCAGGCCGGCGAGTCCGAGCACCTCACCCTTCTTGATCTCCAGGTCGAAGGGGGCGATCCCGCCGCTGCGGCCGAGCCCCTCGGCCCTGACCAGCGTCTCGCCGACGTCGGAGTGCATCTGGTGCTCGTGCAGCTCCTCCAGCTGGTCCAGGGCCTTGCCGATCATCAGCTCGATCAGGCCGACCTGGTCGAGGTCGCGGACCATGTGCTCGCCGACCAGCGTGCCGTTGCGCAGGATGGTCATCCGGTCGCAGACCTCGTAGATCTGGTCCAGGAAGTGCGACACGAACAGGATCGCGACGCCCTCGTCCCTCAACTGCCGCATCAGACGGAAGAGTTCGAGGACCTCTTCGCGGTCGAGGCTGGAGGTCGGCTCGTCGAGGACCAGCACCTTGGTGCCGGATCCCTCGCTGCCCCGGTCCCCGGTGCCCACCGACCGTACGATCGCGACCAGTTGCTGCACGGCCAGCGGGTACGAGGACAGCGGCGCGGTGACGTCGATGTCGAGCCCGAGCCGGTCGACCAGCTCCGCCGCCTCCGCACGCATCCGCTTCCACTGGATACGGCCCGCGCGGGTGGGTTCACGCCCGATGAAGATGTTCTCCGCCACCGACAGGTTGGGGCAGAGGTTGACCTCCTGGTAGACCGTGCTGATGCCGGCCTGCTGCGCCTGCAGCGGGCTGCCGAACCGTACGGACTCGCCGTCGAGGGTGATCGTGCCGCCGTCCAGCGAGTAGACGCCCGTCAGTACCTTGATCAGCGTCGACTTTCCGGCGCCGTTCTCGCCCATCAGGGCGTGGATCTCGCCCGGGAAGAGCCGGAAGTCGACGCCCGACAGAGCCCTTACCCCCGGAAACTCCTTGATTACGCCCGTCATCTCCAGGACGGGCCGCGGCTCTGCCATGGCAGCGCTCCTCATGAAATGGTTCAGGTCCGCAGGGAGCCTCTCGACCGAGGGGTCTCGGTCGGCCGGAGGCTCCCTGCCGGCGGGTGCGGTCGGTCAGTACTTGCGGGTGGGGAGCGCGTCCTTGGCCTGGTCCTGCGTGAAGTCGCTCTCCTTGGTCTTGATCCACCGCTCGACCTTCTCGCCGTTGTGGACCTTCTTCACGACCTCCATCAGCTGGGGGCCGAGCAGCGGGTTGCACTCGACGATGCCGTTGATCTTGCCCTGGGACATGGCGACGAAGCCGTCCTTCACACCGTCGATCGAGACGATGAGGATGTCCTTGCCGGGCTTCTTGCCGGCCGCCTCGATGGACTGGATGGCGCCGATGGCCATGTCGTCGTTGTGCGCGAAGAGCACGTTGATGTCCGGGTTGGACTGCAGGAAGGCCGCCATGACCTGCTTGCCGCCGGCGCGGGTGAAGTCGCCGGTCTGGCTGATGACGATCTTCCAGTCGTCCTTGTGCTCCGCGTCCATGACCTCCTTGAAGCCCTTGGCGCGCTCGATCGCCGGGGCGGCACCGGTGGTGCCCTCCAACTGCGCGATCTTCACGGGGCCCTTGTGGCCGGCCTTCTGCAGAACCTTCTCCAGCATGCGGGCGGCGCGCCGGCCCTCGTCCGTGAAGTCGGAGCCGACCAGGGTCACGTACAGGGACGGGTCGGACGTCTCCACGGAGCGGTCGGTGAGGACCACCGGGATCTTCTGGGCCTTGGCCTCCTTGAGCACCGCGTCCCAGCCGGTGACGACGACCGGCGAGAAGGCGATGACGTCGACCTTCTGCGCGATGTAGCTGCGGATGGCGGAGATCTGGTTCTCCTGCTTCTGCTGGGCGTCGGAGAACTTGAGGGTGTAGCCCGCCTCCTTCGCGGCCGACTTCACCGAGTCGCTGTTGGCGGTCCGCCAGCCGCTCTCCGAGCCGACCTGGGAGAAACCGAGGGTGATCGCCTTGCTGCCGCCGGCCGAGGAGCTGGACGCGCCGTCGTCCTTCTTGGCGCAGGCCGTGAGTCCGGTCGCAGCCGCCACACCGACCGCCGCGGTGAGGAAGTTCCTTCTGTTGAGCATGCTTCTTCTCCTTCGTAGAGCCGGCCCGGGCACGGGACGCGGTTGCGTGAGCTCGGTTCTGACGTCCCGTCGGGAACCGTGCAAGCGATGTCGTTCTATGGACCGGCCAACGTTCGAAATACTGAACATGCGTGGGCGGTGCCGTCAGAGGTGGTCGGAGCCCGCCGGGCCGGCGAGCGGGACGGACTCAAGGTCCTGGCGAACCGTGTTCAGCGGAGGGGCGAAGTACTCCGGCTCCGGGGCACAGGAGAACCCGACCCCCGCTGCGCGCCAGGGAGATGCTGCTTTGCGCCGGATGTGCCACGGCCCTACCCCCTGAAGTGGTCAATGAATGCGGAGGTCATATGAGCGCCCACTGTTCCCGCCGGTCAAGAGGTAGCGCCAGAAGCGGGCCATCACGTTTGGGTAACGCGGGGCGGCGGGCGGCGGCGAGGGGCCGCTGGTCACGGCGCGCAATCACCTTTTCGGCAAACATGTTGACGCTCGGCGTGCGTGGCCCTATTTTCACCACTGAACGAAGGATCGAACTACGTACGAAATCCCGGACCGCAGGGCCCCCATGACGGTCCGTCCCCGCACGCCGCCCCCGCCCGTCGACACCGTGGCGCTCCCTACCGCGCCCCCGAGAGCGCGGTTCCTCAACGCACTGGAAACCTTGGGCTCCTGACACGTAGCCGTTGAAGGGACCCGCATGACCCGCCCACCGATCCGCGTCGTCCTCGCCGACGACGAGCGCATGGTCCGCACCGCCCTGCGCGCGATCCTCTCCGCCGAAGAGGACCTGGAGGTCGTCGGCGAAGCGGCGACCGGGGCCGAGGCCGTGTCCGTCGTGCGGGACCGGAGACCCGACGTCGTCCTCATGGACGTCCGTATGCCGGAGATCGACGGCATCCGCGCCACCGAGCAGATCCTCGCCACGGTCGGCGATCCGCCCCGGATCGTCGTCGTGACCACCTTCGAGAACGACTCCTACGTCTACGACGCCCTGCGCGCCGGAGCCGCCGGGTTCCTGCTGAAGCGGGCGGACGCCGACACGCTCGTCCAGGCGGTACGGCTCGTGGCGCGCAGCGACACCCTGCTGTTCCCGTCGGCCGTGCGCACGCTCGCGGCCGAGCACACGCGCGCGCGGCGCACGCCTCCCGGCTGGGTGGCGAAGCTCACGGAACGGGAGAGCGAGGTGCTGCGGCACATGGCGGACGGACTGACCAACGCCGAGATCGCCCGCCGTATGGAGGTCGGCCCCGCCACGGTGAAGACGCATGTGGCGTCGGTGCTGGCCAAGACCGGCACCCGGGACCGTACGCAGGCGGTGATCGCGGCCTACGAGGCCGGTTTCATGAACGCCGGATGAGAAAAAGGGGCGGAAGGGAACGTTTCGATCCGGCTGGTTCGTCTAGCTGAACGGGATGAACAAGACGATCAGGCGCGCATCGGTCTTCGCGCTGCTCCTGACGCTCGCTCTGCTGGTCAGAGCGACCTGGGTGCAGTTCTACGACGGCCAGGCACTCGCGGACGACAAGGACAACCGGCGCAACGCCATCGAGACCTACTCGGAGCCGCTCGGGAACATCATCGTGGCCGGCAAGTCGATCACCGGCTCGGCACAGACGGAGGACAGCGACCTCAAGTACAAGCGCACGTACACGGACGGCCCGCTGTACGCGGCGGTGACGGGCTACGCCTCACAGGCCTACGCGCCGACGCAGCTGGAGGGCATCTACCAGGCCCTCCTCGACGGCACGGACACCCGCCTGAAGACGGTGATGGACACGGTCACCAACCAGCGGGCCGAGCCGGGCAACGTGGTCACGACGATCGACCCGGACGTGCAGAAGGCGGCGTACGAGGCTCTCGGCGACAAGAAGGGCGCGGCCGTCGCGATCGACCCGAAGACGGGCAGGCTCCTCGGGGTGGTGTCGACGCCGTCGTACGACCCGACGTCGCTGACCGACGCCAACACGGCCGGGACGGCCTGGACGAAGCTCACCAAGGACCCGGAGAAGCCGCTGACCAACCGCGCGCTGCGGCAGCCGCTGCCGCCGGGCTCGACGTTCAAGCTGGTGGTGGCGGCGACCGCGCTGGAGGACGGTCTGTACTCGTCGGTGGACGAGAAGACCGACAGCCCGGACCCCTATCGGCTGCCGGGCACCACCCGCGACCTGTCGAACGAGAACCCCGACGCCCCCTGCACCAACGCCACGATCCGCACCGCGCTGCAGTACTCCTGCAACAACGTCTTCGCCAAGATGGCCGTCCAGCTCGGCGAGGACAAGGTGAAGGCGATGGCCGACAAGTTCGGCTTCAACAACGACGAGCAGGACGTGCCGGTGCGGGCCTACACGAGCCTGTACCCGTCGGACATGGACGAGGCCCAGACGGCCCTGACGGGCATCGGCCAGTTCGACGTGACGGCGACACCGCTGCAGATGGCCATGGTGTCGGCGGCCATAGCCAACGGCGGCAAGCTGGTCTCGCCGCATATGGTGTCGCAGATCACCGACAGCGGCGGCGATGTGCTGGAGGACTACGACGACAGCGCGGAGACGAAGGAGATCGTCAGCTCCTCGACCGCCGGACAGCTTCAGTCGGCGATGCAGACGGTCGTCGACAAGGGCACGGGCACGAACGCGCGGATCCCGGGTGCGACCGTGGGCGGCAAGACGGGTACGGCCCAGCACGGCGAGAACAACAGCCAGGTGCCGTACGCCTGGTTCACGTCCTATGCCAAGGCGGGCGGCAAGGAGGTCGCCGTGGCGGTCATGGTCGAGCAGTCGAACGCGGCCCGCTCGGAGGTCAGCGGCAACGGCCTGGCGGCGCCGGTCGCCAAGGCGATGATGGAAGCCGCGCTGAAGGACTGAACCTCCGCCGTCCGAGAAGCGTCTGACCCTACGGGCCGCCCCCTCCCCCCGGGGGCGGCCCGTCGTCCTTCACACCCGGGGCTTTGCCGCCCGAGGGCCTACTTCACACCCAGGACCTGCTCGATCGGGTCGATCGCGAAGTACACCAGGAACAGCACCGAGGTCCCCCACAGCAGCCAGTGGACCTCCTTCGCCTTGCCGAGGACCGTCTTGATCAGGACGTAGGCGAGGAAGCCGGCGCCGATGCCGTTGGTGATGGAGTACGTGAACGGCATCACGGCGATGGTCAGGAACGCCGGGATGGCGATGTCGTACCGGTCCCAGTCGATGTGCTTGACCTGGGTCATCATCAGGAAGCCGACGGCGACGAGGGCCGGGGCGGCCGCCTGGAGCGGGACGATGGTGAGCAATGGCGTGAGGAACAGGGCCAGTCCGAAGAGACCACCCGTGACCAGGTTGGAGAAGCCGGTGCGCGATCCCTCGCCGACGCCGGCCGCCGACTCGATGTAGGAGGTCGCGGAGGAGGCGGAGGCCGCGCCGCCGGCGACCGCGGCGGCACCGTCGATCAGCAGCACCCGGCCGAGGTTCGGGACCTTGCCCTGCTCGTCCAGGAGCCCGGCCTCGGCGCTGATGCCGACGACCGTGCCCATGGTGTCGAAGAAGTCGGACAGGATCAGGGTGAAGACCAGCAGGACCACGGTGATGACACTGGCCTCGCCGAACGCGCCGAACAGGCTGAAGTGACCGATCAGCCCGAAGTCGGGGGCGTCGACCAGCTTGTCGGGCCACGCGGGTGTGGTCAGACCCCAGGTCTTGATGTCGGCGACGGAGTTGATGACGATCGCCACCAGCGTCATGGTGACGATGCTGATCAGGATGGCGCCCTTGACCTTCCGGGCGAGCAGGCCGATCGTCAGCAGAACGCCGAGGCAGAAGACGAGGATCGGCCACCCGGTGAGCGTGCCGGAGCCACCCAGCTGCACCGGCACGGTGGTGTTCGCCGCGTCCGGGATGCGGCTGACGAACCCGGCGTCGACGAAGCCGATGAAGGCGATGAACAGACCGATGCCGACGCTGATCGCCTGCTTGAGCGGTTGCGGGATGGCGTGCATCACGGCCTCGCGCAGCCCGGTCACCACCAGTACGCAGATCAGCAGGCCTTCGAGAACGATCAGGCCCATCGCGTCGTCCCAGCTCATCAGCGGGGCGATCTGGAAGGCGACGACGGCGTTCAGCCCGAGACCGGCGGCGAGCGCCAGCGGCAGATTGCCGCCCAGGCCCATGATGATCGTCATGACCGCCGCCACGAGAGCGGTGGCCGTGGTGAGTTGGACCGCATCCAACTGGTGACCGAACTTGTCCTTCGCGCTGCCGAGGATGATGGGATTCAGGACAAGGATGTAGGCCATCGTGAAGAAGGTGGCGAATCCGCCGCGTATCTCCCGGCCGAAGGTGGACCCCCGCTCGGAGATCCTGAAGAACCGGTCGACGCTGTTCACCGGGGGCGGTACGGCGCCCGGCCGGTCTGTCACCTTCTGCGCTTCGGACATGGCTGCTGCTCCTTGTTGCCTGATGATCGGTGTGCGGATGCTGGCTGGATTGTTCCCTCGCTGAACCGCATTCAGGTTTTCTCCGTGTTACGGAATCGAGGGTCGACCGACCATACGGCGTTCGAAGCCCCGTACGAACCAAGCGATCGATCACTGCTACGCTTCCGGATCTCGCCGGGGGCACCCCGGAACGATCACATGTCATACATATGACACACAGGCACCCGTTCCGCCGGGTGCCGCGTAAGCCGCTGCGAGGAGAGGTCGCCCGTGGGCACAGTCGTCGACGACGCCGCCTCCGTGGAGTTCCACGCCTTCTTCGAGCGCCACTACGCCGAACTCTCCCGTCTGGCCCACCTGCTGACGGGCGAACCGGACACCGCCGACGACCTGGCGGCGGACGCGTTATTGGCGCTGTGGCACCGCTGGGACCGGGTGCGCGCGGCCGACCATCCGGCGGCGTACGCGCGCGGCGTCGTCGCCAACCTGGCCCGCACCCGCATCCGCAGCGCGGTGCGCGAGCGCCGGCGGATCGCCCTGTTCTGGTCGCAGCGCGAGGAGAAGACGGAGAACCCGGACGTGGCGGGCGTGGTCGACGTACAGGAGGCGCTGCGCAGGCTGCCGTTCCGCAAACGGGCCTGCGTGGTGCTGCGGCACGCCTTCGACCTCTCGGAGAAGGACACCGCGCTCGCCCTCGGCGTATCGGTCGGTACGGTAAAGAGCCAGACATCGAAGGGAATGGCCGAACTGCAGCGGTTGCTGGGCACACGGGGAGCCCCGCAGAAGGTGCACGCGGTGTTGGGGGCGCCTCCCTCTTCGAACGCGGTTGAGAGCTTGGGGGAGCGCACCGGTGAGGCCTCCTCAGGAAGGGACAGATGACCATGCAGCGGGACGTGCACGAGGAGCTGCGCGCCCGGCTGCACGAGGCGGCCGCGGCGCACGAGCCCGACCGGGCGCACATCCTGGCCCGTGTCGAGCGCGGCATGGCCGGCCAGGGCCGCTCCGATCACCGGGCGACGCGTCCGCCCGTGTGGGGGTGGGCCCGGGTGGTGAGCGCGACCGCCGCGGTGGCGGGTGTGCTCGCGGTCGGCGGTTACGCGGTCGCCTCCGCGGTGAAGGACGACGCTCCACCGCAACGGTCGGTGGCGGCCACCCAGACGCCCACACCGTCGCCGGAGGCGACGAGCCGCGCGCCGGTCCCGCCGGTGGACCCGGAGCCGAGCACGGCGCCGGAGACCCGGGACCCCGGCACGCCTCCCCCGTCCCGGACGCCGTCCGCTTCCGCCGGCCCGCGACCGCCCGCCGGCGTCGAGGACGGCCCGCTGTGGTCGGACGGATCGGTCGACCCGCACAGCAACGACTTCTGGGCGCAGAGCAACGTCACCCTCAAGACCGAGGAGCGACTGACCGCGCTCACCGTGCGGCTGGAGGTGGCGCAGACCGGCGGCGTCTCCTCGACGGGCGCCTGGCGGTCGCTGCCCGAGGACGACTTCACCCTCACGGTCGGCGAGCAGGACGGCTTCCTCGTCTACACCTGGGTGCTCAAGGAGGGCCGTTCGGTCCCCCAGGGCGAGTGGGTCTTCGCGGGGCAGTACGACCATGAGCGCGGCGGCCGGGACGCCGGGAAGGACCGCTACACGGCGACGGCCGCCGCGGGTTCCGAGGAGTTGTCGGTGGGGGGCGACTTCGCTGTCCGGGACGACGACGGCGAGAGCACGGCCGGTGAGGGCGACTCGTAAGAAAATCCTGGAGGGGCGGCAACCCTTCCTTCACCGGGGGCGACCAGGACACGCAAGTATCCGCTCCCCACGCAAGGAATGGGCATGACTGCACGAGCTGAACAGCGCGTCCGACACCGCCGCCGAGTCACCAAGAGGCGGGCGGTGATCGCCGGGACCGCTGCCTTCGGCATCACGGGTGCGGCCATCGTCACCACGGCGATGCTGTCCACGGCCGGCGCCGCGACGGCCTGGCCCAAGGACACCGGTAGCAAGCCCGTCTCGTCGACGATCCCGGTCAAGGGCGAGTACGACGGCGGGATGAAGAAGTTCTACGGCACCGGCGCCCTCGGCACCTCCGGTCAGGACGAGGACCAGGGCCCGATCTTCGAGCTGGCGGACGGCGCGGTCCTGAAGAACGTCATCATCGGCACCCCGGCCGCGGACGGCGTCCACTGCAAGGGTTCCTGCACGCTGCAGAACGTGTGGTGGCTGGACGTCGGCGAGGACGCGGCCAGCTTCAAGGGCAAGTCGTCGTCGGCCACGTACAAGGTGATCGGCGGCGGCGCCAAGAACGCCGACGACAAGGTGCTGCAGTTCAACGGCGCCGGCAAGCTCACCGTGACCGGCTTCCAGGTGCAGAACTCCGGCAAGCTGGTGCGCTCCTGCGGCAACTGCAAGACGCAGTACAAGCGCACGATCGTGCTCAGCGACATCGACGTGACCGCGCCGATGAACGCGATCGTCGGGGTCAACCAGAACTACGGCGACACCGCCACGCTGTCGAAGATCCGCATCCACGGCGACAGCAAGAAGAAGATCAAGACGTGCGTCCGCTTCGAGGGCAACAACACCGGCAAGGAGCCCAAGGAACTGACGCCGCCCGGCCCGGACGGCACGACCTGCAAGTTCGCCGCGTCCGACATCAGCTACCAGTGAGCACCCCTGGTCTGCCGGCCTGAAGCCCCCCTTCAGGTCGGCACGCGCCGGACTGAGCCCCCACTCAGCCGGCCGCAGAACGCCCCCGCCGGTGACGACCGGCGGGGGCGTTCGCCCACCTGAGGGGCGCGGGGAACTACCGGCCACGAACGACCCGCAGCCCGAGAACGACCGTCAGTCCATGGTGGAACCGATCGTCGAAGAACCCGTGGACAAGAACGCCGTCACCGGCAGCGCCCCGCTCGCCCGCCGTGAGGCATACGCGCTCGTGGCGTCCGTCGACCTGAAGGGCGGCGTAGCGATCCCGCTGTCCCAGTTGTTGCGGGCGGAGACCACCGAGGAGCCCTTGTTCACCGGGCCCCCCTTGTTGCCCACGGCGAGGTTCCTGCCGAGCCGTGCCTTGCCGGTCGCGAAGTAGAACCCGGCCTCCGTGTTGCCGTACGCGGTGTTGCGGTTCACGGCGATCGCACCGGTGTTGGCGTTCTCCGTGAAACCGTGCAACGTGTTGCCCCAGGCCGCGTTGTTGTTGACGACGTGCGCGACCGAGGCGCCACCGCCGCCCAGTTTGAAGCCGTTGCCGTTGCCCTCGAAAGCGGAGTCGTTCCAGCGGTTCCTGCCGTTGCCGTAGGCCCAGGAGTGCTCGATGGTGACCGGCGAGGAGAACTGCCACAGGTCGAGGCCGTCGTCCGAGTTGTTGAACAGCCGCGCCCCCGTCACCTTGTTGCCGGAGCCGGAGCCGAACTTGATGGCGATGCCGTCGGCGTTCTGGCCGTGCCCGGCGGAGTCGTAGTTGCCGTAACTGTCCAGGTTCTGCACGAGGTTGTTGCTGGTGTTGTCGCCGCGCAGGGTGAAGCCGGAGTCGCCGTTGTTCGCGGTGACCAGGTTCCTGAAGATTCCGCCGGTGGAGGAGGTGGCGACGAGGCCCTGCGCCGGGGAGTTCTGGAAGGTGAGGTTCTGGACGGTCCAGTAGCTGCCGTGGATCGCGGCGAGCCAGGAGCCGGCGGGCAGCTTCGAGCCGTCGATCCGCACCTTCTCGCTGCCGTGGGCCCGCAGCGTGATGCGGGCCGAACCGGTGCCGCCGGCCGTGGACTTGAGGGTGGCCGTCGGGTAGTAGGTGCCGCCGCGGACCTGGATGACGGTACCGGCGGTGGCGTTCTTGACGGCCGACTGGAGCTGGGCGGTGGTGGAGACGGTGACCGTCGTGGAGGCGGCCTGGGCGCCGTCGTCCGTGAGGCCGAGGTAGACGCCGCCCGCCCCCGCGGCGCAGGCCACCGCGGCGGCGATGGAGATGGTGCGCGTCCTGCGGTGGCGTCCGGTGCTGTGACGCACGGAGCGTTCCTTTCCTAGGGGTCCGGGACGAAACGGGCCGGAGGGGCCCGCCCCGGCCCGTTTCGTCAATCCGGTCGCCGCCGTGTCCGGAAAGGGTTGCCCGCGACCCGTGAAAATCCCCGAAAACTTTCGGTCCCGCTCGCCCCCCGCTCACCTGTTGACGCCCTGTCCCCCGCTGGTGAGACTCCGAGGGCACCCCACCAAACAGAACCCCCCACACTCCCACAGGAAGCCCCATGAGCCGTCCGAGACGCCGCACCGCCCGCACGCTCCTGGTCCCGTTCCTCGCCCTCCTTCTCTCCCTGCTCGCCGCACCACCCAGTACCGCACAGTCCGGAGCACCCCCCGTGAAACAGCCCAAGTACGCCGGCTACCTCTTCGCCTACTTCACGGGCGAGGGCACCGCCGACGGCGAGCAGATCCGCTACGCCCTCAGCCGCGGCAACGACCCGCTGCACTGGCGGGAGCTGAACGCCGGCAAGCCGGTCCTGACCTCCACGATCGGCGAGAAGGGGCTGCGCGACCCGTTCGTCATCCGGTCCCCCGAGGGCGACAAGTTCTACCTGATCGCCACCGACCTCAGGATGTACAGGAACAGCAGCGGCAGCTGGGACCACGTCCAGCGGCACGGCAGCAAGTCGATCATGGTCTGGGAGTCCACCGACCTGGTCCACTGGACCGACCAGCGCCTGGTGAAGGTCGCCCCGGACAACGCGGGCAACACCTGGGCGCCGGAGGCCTACTGGGACGACTCGCTCGGCGAGTACGTCGTCTTCTGGGCGTCGAAGCTGTACGCCGACGACGACCCCGACCACACCGGGAACACGTACAACAAGATGCTGTACGCGACCACGAAGGACTTCCGCACCTTCAGCGAGCCGAAGGTCTGGAACGACCCGGGCTACTCGGTCATCGACTCGACGGTCGTCAAGTACAAGGACACCTACTACCGCTACACCAAGGACGAGCGGGACCCGACCTCCAGCTCGCCCTGCGCCAAGTTCGTCACCGGGGAGAAGTCGACGGACCTGACCTCCACCACGTACGACTTCGTCGCGGACTGCATCGGCAGCGGTGCGATGGACCGCGGTGAGGGCCCGACGGTCTTCAAGTCGAACACCGAGAAGAAGTGGTACCTGTTCATCGACGAGTACGGCGGCCGCGGCTACGTCCCCTTCGAGACCACCGACCTCGACTCGGGCAAGTGGACCCCGTCCACGAACTACCAGCTGCCCGCGAGCCCGCGCCACGGCACGGTCCTGCCGGTGACGCAGAAGGAGTACGACCGGCTGCTCGCCGCGTATGCCTCGACCCCGGCGTCCGTCGTGGACGCGACGGCCGAGGACCAGAAGGGGTACGCGATCGTCACCGAGGGCGCCTCGAAGGTCGTCCTGCCGATGCGGCCGGACGCGGACCTGAGGAACCTCGCCCCGAGGCTGTGGGTCGGTGAGGGCGCGACGGTGAGCCCGAGGTCGGGCACGCGCCGCGACTTCCGCACGCCGCAGACGTACACCGTGACGGCCGCCGACGGCACGAAGCGCACCTGGACCGTCGAGGCGGTCCGCACCCGCAGCCCGATCCTGCCCGGCCTCAACGCCGACCCGGACGTCCACTACCTGAACGGCGAGTACTGGATCTACCCGACCACGGACGGCTTCCAGGGCTGGAGCGGCACGAAGTTCAAGGCGTACTCGTCGAAGGACCTGGTCCACTGGAAGGACCACGGCGTCATTCTGGACCTCGGGCCGGATGTCGCCTGGGCCGACAAGTACGCGTGGGCGCCCGCGATCGCCGAGCGCGACGGCAGGTACTACTTCTACTTCTGCGCCGAGCAGCAGATCGGCGTGGCCGTGGCCGACTCCCCCGCCGGCCCCTTCAAGGACGCCCTCGGCAAGCCCCTCGTCGCCAAGGGCGGGTCGCTGAAGGGCCAGATGATCGACCCGGCGGTCTTCACGGACGACGACGGGCAGGCGTACCTGTACTGGGGCAACGGGCACGGCTATGTCGTGCCGCTGAACGACGACATGGTGTCGTTCGACGCGTCCAAGGTGCGGGACATCACCCCGGACAACTTCCGCGAGGGATCCTTTGTGATCAAGCGGAACGGCACGTACTACTTCATGTGGTCCGAGGACGACACCCGCAGCGAGAACTACCACGTGGCCTACGCGACAGGACCGTCCCCGCTCGGCCCGTGGACCAAGAAGGGGACGATCCTGTCCAAGCGTCCCGAGTACGGCATCCTCGGCACCGGCCACCACTCCGTGGTGAACACCCCCGGCACCGACGACTGGTACATCGTCTACCACCGGTTCGCCCTGAACGGCCCCGGGAAGCCGGGCGGTGACGGCATGCACCGCGAGACGACGATCGACCGCATGGAGTTCGCGGCCGACGGGACGATCGAGCCGGTGGTGCCGACGCTGGAGGGGATCAAGCCCGTGCGGCGATGACTCAGTCCATCGTCGCGCCGATGGTGGTGCTGCCCGTGGTCAGGAACGTGGTCACGGGCAGCGCGCCGTTCGACTGGCGGGCGTTGTAGGTGCTCGACGCGTCGGTGGACCGGAAGGCGGGTGTCGCGATCCCGGAGTCCCAGTTGTTCCCGGAGGACACCACCGAGGAGCCCTTGCTGACCAGGCCGCTGCCGTTGCTCACGGCGAGGTTCTTGCCGAGCCGGGCCGCGCCCGTGGCGAAGTAGTAGCCCCACTTGGCGTTGGCGTAGGCGGTCGTCCGGTTGATGACGATGGCGCCCTTGTTGCTGTTCTCGGTGAAGCCGTTGCCCGCGTTGCCCCAGGCGGCCGAGTTGTTGACGACGTGCGCGACGACCTCGCCGTCGCCGCCCAGCTTGTAGCCGTTGCCGTCGCCCGCGAAGGCGGAGTCGCCCCAGCGGTTCTTGCCGTTGCCGAAGGCCCAGGTGTGCTCGACGGTGACCGGCGAGGAGAACGACCAGAAGTCGAGCCCGTCGTCGGAGTTGTTGTAGAGCCGGGCGCCGGTGATGAGATTGCCCGTGCCCGAGCCGAACTTCACGGCGATGCCGTCCGCGTTCTCCCCGTGGTTGGCGGGGTCGTAGTGGCCGTAGCTGTCGATGTTCTTCACGGTGTTGTTGACCGTGCCGTCGCCGGTGAGCGTGAACCCGGAGTCGCCGCCGTTGATGGTCTTGATGTTGTTCCAGTTCGTCCCGGTGCAGGACTGGCAGACGACCGCGCTGTCCGGGGAGTTCTGGAAGGTGATGTTGGAGACGTTCCAGTAGTCGGCGGTCAGCTTGAGGATCCAGGCGCCGTCGGGCAGGTTCGACCCGTCGATCTTCACGGTCTCCGAGCCGTACGCGGTGAGCGTGATGGGGGACGACGAGCTGCCGTTGGCCGTGGACTGCAAGGTGGCCGTCGGGTAGTAGGTGCCGCCGCGCACCTGGATGACGGTGCCGGCGGTGGCGTTCTTGATCGCGTTGGACAGGTCGGTGGAGTTGCTGACCACCACGGTCGCGGCCTGGGCCTGGGTGGGCAGGACGGCGAGGCCGGCGCCGGCGGTCACCACGGCGAGAGCGGTGAGGGAACTCCTGATGCGGCTCATGAGGTGGGGGGATCCTCTCTGCGTTCGGGGAGGGGCGTTCGGAATGACGGTCGGGGAGGGGGACGGTTCACAGGACGGCGTCGAGCCATGCGAAGACGGCGTCCTGCATGCGGTCCGTGAAGACATGGCCGAGCCCCGGCCAGATCTCGGTACGGAGCCGCTCCTCTGCGTGGCGGGAGCGCCAGACGGCGCGCAGCTTGGCGTAGGCCACCCGGACGCCCTCGGCGGTGAACAGCGGATCCTGCTCGCCGTCGAGGAACAGCATCGGTCCGGGGGCGGCGATGCTCGCCACGTCGGGGATGTCGAGGTGCCGGGCGAGCCCGGGGTGGAGCATGTAGTACGCCGACTGCCCGCGCAGCGTGTTGTTGCCGGGCACCATCATGTCCTTCAGCCCGGTCATCCAGCAGGCGCTCGCCGTGGCGGCGATGTGGTCGCTGAGGGCGGCGGTCTGCCAGGCGCGGTAGGCGCCCATGGAGAACCCGACGGCCGCGACCCGGCGTGCGTCCACCTGGTCGAGGCCGGCCAGGAATCCGGCGGCGCGGGCGTCCTCGCGGGCCATGAGTCCGGCGAGTGAGGAGCCGAGGTTGTAGAAGTTGGCGGCCAGCGCCTGTTGCTGGTCGTAGGTGACGGGCCCGCGGTCGCCCCAGCCGAGGGCGTCCAGGCACAGCACGACATAGCCGCGCCGGGCCAGTTCGTCGCCGACGGACCGCCCGCTGAAGTACTTCTCCGCCCAGGTCTGCGCGGAGGCGAGCCGTGTGTCGTCGTACCAGGGCCGGATCAGTTTCTCCTTCCCGATGTCGAACTTCGCCCCGTGGTCGTGCAGGAGCAGGACGGCCGGGAAGGGTCCGGTGCCGTGCGGGATGAGCAGGGCGCCGCGGACGCGGTCGTAGCGGGTGAGGGAGACGGTCACCAACTGCCGCCGGTAGCCGTCGCCCTGGGGGCCGTCGGTGAACTCGGGCGCGTACGGTGTCGCGTCCTGCCGCCCGACGAGCAGGTGCTCCTCGACCTTCGCCCTGGCGGCGCGCCGCCAGGTCCCGAAGTCGCGGATGGGTGAGGTGCCCCAGGCGAGCGGGAAGGTCAGCTCGTCCTTGAGCGCCGGGTGGAAGCCGGGGAGGTTGCCGCCCACGGGATCCGCGGCATCGGCGGCACCCGTGGCCCCTGCGAGGAGTGCCGCCGCCGCGGCTGACGTCACGAACGTCCGGCGGCCCACTGGCTCAGGCATGCGGCCTCCCGGCGCCGGCGTGGCGCAGGACGTACCGCTCGACTGCCGACGAGGAGGTCGGAGTCCGGTATGTGCAGACGTCGGCGGGGTGCCAGCCGACGTCGCCGGTCAGGCCGAGGTCGCTCGCCACCGCGTCGAGGCCGGCGGGCCGGCCGTTGACCCAGGAGCCGGTGTCACGGAAGTGCTCACCGCCGTGGGCCGCGACCGCCAGGGACGGACCGCCGCCCGGGTAGCGGAACACGTTGCGCTCGGAGAAGATCGCGGACTCCACCCCCACGCCGAGCGCGTACAAGGTGTTCCGGCCCCGGTAGACGTTGTTGACGACGGGCACCTGCCCGAAGCGGACGCGCGGCCCGCGTTGCACGATGTCGCTGAAGAGGTTGCGGACGAAAGTCACCTTGAGGTGCCCGCGGTCCCGGTCGCCGCGCCCGTCGCCGGAGCCGACGAGGATCGCCTTGTCGTGGTCGGTGAAGCGGGAGTCGGAGACGGTGATGAAGTCGGAGCCGTCCTCGATGTCCACCAGTCCGTCGTGCCGCTGGACGTGTTCGCCATGGAAGCCGAGGGGTGCGTCGCGGTCCGGGAAGCGGCCGTCGGTGAAGGTGCATTGGTCGACCCGGACGTGCTTGCCCGTGATCACGGTCATCGCGCCGAAGCGGGCGTTCCAGCTGCCACGCGTGCCGTCGTCCGGCGACCAGCTGGTGAAGTGGTCGACGGGCGCCTCCAGACGGAGGTCGCGCACGATGATGTTCGTGCCCGTGTTGACGGTCAGGAAGACCCCGAGGAGCCGCTCGTCGCCGCCGACGCCGACGAGCGTGGTGTTGCTGGGCACGGTCAGCTGGATCTGCGCCTTCTCCTTCCCCGACCCGGTCTGGCGGAGCTGACGCCGCTGCTTGCAGTAGTCGTACCGGGGGTCGGACCAGACGGCGCCGTCCGCGCCGAAGCACGACATGTACCGGGCGAGGTCGTAGCCGGGCGCGTAGTCCTGCTCGCCGAGCAGCGAACCGTCCTGCGCGGAGGCCCAGCCGACCGGGTCCCGCCCGGCGGCGGAGGCCGGCGCCGCCGCCCCGAGCAGGACCGCGCACGCCAGGAGAGCCGTGACGGCACTACGCACAGGGCCTCCAGTCACCGAGGTAGGCCTCCTTGGTGTGCGACGCGGCTTCGGCGGCCGTGAGCTGGGGCCGGTTGTCCGGAACGGTGATCACCGCCCCCGGGCCGGTGTTGCGGTACTCCCGGAACCGCATGGTCTGCCAGGGGTGGGCGTCCCGCATGTTGGTGTACGGCGTCACCGCGTCGATGCCGGGCCCGATCCGGGTCTCGCGGACCACGAGGGACGGCCGGGCGGTCGTCTCGTACGACGGAACCCAGGGCCGGGCCAGCTTGTACGCCGCGTCCTCGGCGCCGGAGGTGATGCGGCAGCGGACGGCGAGGATGCCGTGCGGGTTGGCGCGGGCGGTGGACGGGGCGAAGACCATGCCCTTGGGGGTGAAGTCCACGTCCCGTCGCAGGGTGTGGAAGTGGCACTGCTCGAAGACCGCCGTCGCCCGCCCGAAGACGAAGTCGACGTCGCCCTCGATGTGGCAGCGGCGGTAGTACTGCCGGTCGAAGGCGTCGAGCGCGCTCGTGTCGGCGAAGAGGGTGTCCTGGTGGGCCAGGAAGCGCACGTTCTCGAAGGAGGACCGGTCCCCCGTCACGTACGCGGCGACCGCCTGGGTGCCGGTGATGTCCGGATGGTCGGCGCGCAGCCAGTCGTTGGCGAGGGTGAGGTCGCGGACCGTCAGTCCCGGGGCCGCCGAGGTGAAGGTGGCGGAGCCCGCCGTGCCGTAGGTTCCGGAGCCGTCGGGCTTCGGGGTGCCGTTGGCGTTGTCGTACACGATGACGGCGTCACGCGGGTCGCGGGTGGCGCCACGCAGCGTCAACTCGGCCTTGTCCGCGGGGACTTTCACCACCTCGCGATACGTCCCCGGGTGCACGACGATCGTCCAGCCGGGTCCGTCCACCGCGTCCACGGCCGCCTGGACGGAGTCGCCGGGGCGGACGTGCAGGACGCGGCGGGCGTGGGCGAAGGCCGGGGTGGTGCCGGCGGCGACCAGGCCGCCGGCGATGCCCGTCAGGAGGGTGCGCCTGCGCATGTCAGCACGCCTCCTTCCAGGGCTGCCAGTCGCCGAGGCAGGTCTCGCGGGTCACCGACGCGGCCTGCTCGGCGGTGAGCTGGGGCCGGTTCTCGGGGACGGTGACGGCGGCACCGGGGCCGGTGTTGCGGTACTCGGCGAACCGCATCGACTGCCAGGGGAAGGAGGCCGACATGTTGGTGTAGGGCGCGACCGCGTCGATGCCGGCGCCCAGCACGGTGTCCCGGACGGTGAGCATGGGGCGGGCGGTGGTGTCGGAGCTGGGCACCCAGGGGCGGGCCAGCTTGTAGGAGGCGTCGGGGGCCTCGCTCGTCACGCGGCACCTGCTCACCAGGTAGCCGCGCGGGTTGGCGGCCGCCGTGGAGGGGGCGAAGACGAAGCCGTACGGGGCGGCCGTGAGGTCGGTGCGGTTCAGGGTCCGGAAGTGGCAGTGCTCGTACACCGCCGTCGCCCGGCCGAAGACGAAGTCGACGTCGCCCTCGGCATAGCAGTGGGAGTAGTACTGGCGGGCGAAGGCGGTCAGCGCCATGGAGTCGGCGTACAGGGTGTCCTGGTGGCCGAGGAACCGGCAGTGGTGGAACGCGGACCGGTCGCCCTGCACCTTGATGGCGACGGCCTGCGTGCCGGTGATGTCGGGGTGGTCGGCGCGCAGCCAGTCGTTGGCGAAGGTGATCCAGCGGGCGGTGAAGCCGTCGGCCTGCACGGTCGTGGTGGCGGACCCGGTGGTGCCGTAGGTGCCGCCGCCGGGTTTGGGGGTGCCGGCCGCGTTGTCGTACACGATCACGACGTCACGGGGGTTCTCGGAGGCGCCGATCCAGGTCGCCTCGGTCCGGGTGACGTCGACGGCGACCGTCTCGCGGTAGGTGCCCGGTGCGATGACCAGGGTCCAGCCGCTGCCGGTGGCGGCGGCCACGGCGGCCCGGACGGAGGTGTGGTCGCCGCGGCCGTGCGGATCGACGTACAGGGTCTTGGGGGTGAGGCGGGCGGCCGGGGAACCGTACCGGCCGAACGGGCGGGGCCGGGCGGCGGCCCGTGCGGGGCCCGACGCGAGGCCGAGCGCTGCGCCCGCGCCGAGGCTCACGGTGAGGAAACCCCGGCGGGAGAGGGGGAGGTGGGGATGCGAGGGCATGCGGCTGCTCCTTCGCGGTGCGGCTCGTGTGAAGGGGAGGGCGGGCCGGGGCGGTGGGTGCGCCCCGGCCCGGTTCGGGAGCGTCAGCGCAGGCGGCCGGCGCCGGCGCAGTGGTCGACGATCCCGGGGACCGCCTTGGCCGGGTCGACCTCGGTGCGCAGGGTCGGGGTCCAGCCCGCGCCCGACTGGAGGATCTCGCCGGGGATCTCCGCGTTGTGCACGGCGATCAGGTCGACGGCCTTGCCGTTGACGCGGTTGCCGGCGGCGGTGACGGGCGCCTCGTTCCACTTCTTCAGCACCTTCGCCGGGCTGATCCCGTCCGGCAGCGTGAAGGCGTTGTGCTCCGCGACGAGCTGGGACTCCTTGCCGATGCCGAAGCTGTAGACGTAGGAGTCGTCGGCGACGAAGTGGTTGTTGTAGGAGTCGACCTGCCCGAAGCGGACCCGGGGCGCGCGCTCGACCAGGTTCGAGAACAGGTTGTGGTGGAAGGTCACCTTCAGCTTGCCCCGGTCGCCGGCGGCGGTGGACTCGCTGTCGCTGTTGCCGATCAGGATCGTCTTGTCGTGCTCGGTGAAGACGTTCCAGGAGGCGGTGACGTAGTTGGAGCCGCGGACGACGTCCAGCTCGCCGTCGTGCTGCTGGTACAGCATGCCGAAGTACGTGGGTGCCGCACTGTCGGGGTGGCTGCCGTCGGTGAAGGTGTTGTGGTCCAGCCAGACATGGGTGGACCCGTAGACGACGGCGGTGTCGTACTCGGAGTTCCAGTTGCCCTTGGAGCCGTCGGTGGGGTCCCACTGCGGGAAGCAGTCGACCGGGCTCTCGAAGCTCAGGTTCCGGATGATGACGTTGTCGACGCCCTTGATCTGCAGGCTGGCGCCCTTGAATCCGGCGTTCCTGCCGATCCCGATGATGGTGGTGTTGGCGGGGACATTGGCCTTGATGGCCTTGTCCTGGTTGGCGGCGGAGACGCGCCGCAGCCCCTCGGGACTGTCGGCGGGCTCACCGCTCAGGTCCTCCTCCAGGCCCCACTTCTCGGGTGCGTACTTCTCCAGGTAGGCGGAGAAGTCGTACCCCGGCGCGGCGAAGGCCTCGCAGCCCTCGGAGACGGCGTCGATCGTCCCCTTCACCTTGATGATCTTGGGGGCGCTCCCGCCTGCGGCCAGGGCGGCCTTGAACTCCGCCCAGGTGGTGACGGTGTACACGTGCTCGGCGTCGGCCGCGGCACCGCCCGTGGTGCCGGTGCCGTAGGAGCCCCAGCCGTCGTTCGCGGCCAGCGTCTGACGGGTGAGGTCACGGGGGCCCGCCTGGGCGCTGGTGCCCGTCACGGACAGCGCGAGGGCGGCGCAGCCGACGACGGCGACCGCCCTCACTATGGCATGCCCATGCCATTTCTGTGCTCTCATTGTGCGGCTCTCCTTCTTCAGGATCGGGGGGTGTTACGCGGCGGCCTCCGGCCAGGTGATCCAGGACTCGGGGATCTGCGCGTCCAGCCGGCGCACGTCCCGGGGCGCCAGCACCCGCGTGCGCAGCAGCTCCCGCACGACGAGCCGCGCCACGGCGATCGCGCCGGGCGGGTTGAAGTGCGTGTTGTCCTGCTCCGTCGCGGTCCAGTTGAAGTACTTCTTCGTCTCCTCGACCCCGAGCTGCTGCCACAGCGCGATCGACAGCGCCTGGACGTCGAGCAACGCCACGCGCTCCTCCTCGGCCAGCGCCCGCATCGCCGCCGGGTACTCACCGTGGCTCGGCAACGCCTTGCCCTCCGCGTCGAACCTCCGCCGCTCCACCGACGTGGCCAGCACGGGCCGCGCCCCACGGGCACGGGCGCCGTCGATGTACCGGCGCAGATAGTCCTGGTACGTCGTCCAGGGCTCGGTGTAACGGGCCGGGTCGTTCGCCTTCTCGTCGTTGTGCCCGAACTGGATGAGAAGGAAGTCCCCCGGCTTGATCTCCCCGAGAATGACGTCGAGACGCCCTTCGTCGACGAAGCTCTTGGAACTCCGCCCGTTCACCGCGTGATTGGCGACGGGCCGGTCATCGTGCAGGAAGAACGGGAATGCCATGCCCCACCCGGTTTCCGGGGCTGCGTCGGCGTACTTCTGGGCGGCGGTGGAATCGCCGGCGATGTAGAGGGTGCGGGAGCGGCGACCGCCGGCTTGTGCGGTGCCGGTGGCGGAGAGGGCGAGAGGGAGGGCGGCGAGGGCCGCGTAACTGACTTGTCTTCGCGTAAGAGACACGAAGGGTGCCTTTCCGATCGGGGGTGACCCCCGCGCCCCCGAGGGGGCGCGGGGAACTGCGCGACCGGCCACAGACGACCCGCAGCCGGCCACCGGCATACAGGACCGGGCTCTTAGCCCTGCTGCTGCTTCCACTCGGCCTGAGCCTCATTCAGCTGATCGGCCAGCGTGTCCAGGAATTCCTTGGCCTTCATCTTCCCGAGCAGCACCTTCTGGAAGTTCGGCTCGTTGTCCGCCTTGGAAATGGTGTTCCAGTCCGGCAGGTAGTACGGCAGCTGCACAATCGTCGTGGAACCGTCGCTCAACGCGTCGGCGGCCAGCTTCGTGGGCTCGGCCTTCGAAATCCACGCGTCCTTCGCCGCCTCCGTGTTCGCCGGCACCTGTCCCGCCGACTCGTTGAACTTCGAGTTCTCCTCGTGCGAGAGCGCGAACTCGATGAACTTCCAGGCGGCCTCCTTGTTCTTCGAGCTCTTGAAGAGACCGATCCCGTCGACCGGGTTGGAGACCTGCACCCGCTTCCCACCGGGCCCGATCGGCTGCGGAATACCCCGGAACTTGTCGACGCCGAGCGCCTTCACGTGATCCTGGTAGGAGCCCAGGTTGTGGTTCAGCATCCCGATCTTGCCGGCGTCCCACTGGGCGACCATCTTGGTGAAGTCGTTGTTCAGGTCGGCGGCCGGAGTGGCCTTCTTGTACAGCCCCACGTACTTCTCCAGGGCGGCCACGTTCTTCGGGTCGTTGACCGTCGTCTTGTCCCCGTCCCAGAACGACGTGATGCCGGACTGCCCGTACATCGCGTCCAGGGCCTGGGCGATGGAGCCGGCACCGCCACGGATGGTGTAGCCGAACTCGTTCTTGCCCTTGTTCGTGAGCCTGTCCGCGGCCTTGAAGAACGTGTCCCAGGTCGTCGGCTCGTCCAGCCCCGCCTTCTTGAACAGGTCGGTGCGGTAGTACAGGACGCCGTTGTTCGCGGAGGTCGGGATCGAGTACAGCGTGCCGTCGCCGCCGCCGGCGGCCTTCAGGGACTCGACCATGTCCTTGTTGAGCTTGCCGTTCAGCGAGGACTTGCCGAGCCGGTCGTCCAGCGGCTCCAGCGCGTTCTGCGCGGCGAACCCGGCGAGCATCGCGGCGCCGACGCCGCCGACGTCCGGCAGGCCGCCGCCCTGGATGGCGGTGTCGACCTTGGACTGGTACTCGGTGGAGGCGATCCCGACGTAGTCGACCTTGATGTCCGGGTTCGCCTTCTCGAAGTCGGCGATGACCTCCTTCCAGATGTCCGTGCGGACACCGCCATTGTTGTCCCAGAAGACGATCTTGCCCTTGCCGCTGCCCTCGGAGCCCTTGTCGCCGCCCGCCCCGCTGCCGTCGTCACCGCAGGCGGTGGCGGTCAGCGCGAGCACGGCCCCCAGGGCGACGGCGGCCGACGTCCGGCGCCTGCCTGTGCTTTCGGTGCGATTGCTGATCTTCATTGGTCGGCTCTCTTCTGCTTCTGGATCCAACGGAGATGTGACGTTGTGGGGGGTCAGTGGCGGGCGTGGGGTGCCCAGTCGTCCGTGCCCTTGAGGTAGGCGGCGACGGTGTGGGCGCGGGCGTCCTCGTCGCTCATCTGCGGACGGTCGGCGGTGACCGTCGCGCCCGGGCCGTAGTTGCGGTACTCGGTGAGCCGAGCGTCCTTCCAGGAGAAGCCGCTCATGTCGGTCCAGGGCGAGGACTTGATCGCGGCGGGCAGCTCCGTGTCCCGGATCAGCACCTGGGCGACCGCCGCCGGTTCGCCGCCCGGGTGCCAGGGACGCCCGAGGTGGAAGGAGTCCGCGGGCGCGTCACTCACCACCTTCGACCGTGTGATCAGGAAGCCGTACGGATTCCCGGTCCAGGTCGAAGCGGCGGTGATGTAGCCGTTGTTCGTGGCCGAACCCCGGCTGAGCGCGCGGATGACGGAACCCTCGATCACCGTCGTCGCCCGCCCGTAGATGAAGTCGACATCGCCCTCGATGTACGAGTCGCGGATGTAGACCCGGCTGATGGTGGTCAGCTTGGGACTGTCGGTCATCAGGGTGTCCTGGTTGCCCAGGAAGGCGGTGTCCTCGAAGACGATCCGGTCGCCGGTCGTCTTCATCGCCAGCGCCTGCTCGCCCTTCAGCTCGTGCGCGGCCTCGTCGAAGTCGTTGCTGAAGGTGAGGTTGCGCGCCGTGACGTCGTTCGCGGCGATCCGTACGGTCGCGCTCCCGGTGGAGCCGCCGTACTCGGCGGGCGTGTCGTAGACGATGACGGTGTCGGACCGGTCGTGTCCAGTCCCCCGCAGCACGATCTTCGGCTTGCTCGCGGGGATGAACACCTTCTCCCGGTAGGTGCCGGGCGCGACGGCGATGGTCACGGGCACGTCGTTGCCGTCGGGCACGGCGTCCACCGCGGCCTGGACGGTCGGGTAGGCACCCGGGACGTGCAGCACCACGGAGTCACCGATCCGCTTCTGCGGCCCGGAGAACCGCTTCACCAGCGCCGGCACGGCCGCCGCCGGATCCAGCCGGTAGGCGTAGAACTCCCGCGGCTCGAAGGCGGCGCCCCACGCGTCGTGCCGCCCCGTCGTGTTCTTCAGGATCGACCCGCGCTGCACCAACTCCGCTGTGGCGTCTGCCTGGTAGGGATGCTGGACACCGTCGTAGTAGCTGTTCTCGATGACCATTCTGGTCCTGCCCCGCGACCAGTTCCCGTACGTCCACACCGGGTCGCCGTCGGACACCTGCGCCGAGAGGTAGTTGTTGTACAGGTGCGCGTAGGCGCAGTTGTCCGCCGAGGGGTTGCGCTGCTTGGTGCCGGTGAACCAGTTGTGGTCGATGGTGATCTGCGTCCGGACGTTGCTGGTCCAGCCGATCCCGAGCGCCTTGTTGTGGTTGCTGAACCGGTTGTGGGAGACGGTGACGTACTGGCTGTCCTTGCGGATGTCGAGCAGCCCGTCGCCCATGTGCGTGAAGCGGTTGTGGTCGATCCAGACGTGGTCCACGGAGTCCATCTGGATCGCGTCGAAGTCGGTGGTCTTGCCGTCCCAGTCGCCCTCGACATAGGAGTCACGGATCGTCAGGTTGCGGATGATGACGTTTCTCGTGCCGGGGCCCAGATGCAGCTCGCCGTGGACGATCTCGCCGGTGTCGCCGACGCCGATGATCGTCTTGTCGGAGCCGACCACGATGTCCGAGCCGAAGGGTGCCACGGGAATCGAGCCCGCCACCCGGATGACGTACGGCTCCTCGGCCGCCGCGTACTTGGCCAGCGAGGCCTGGTCGGTGACGGTGACGACCTTGCCTCCCGCGCCGCCGGTGGTGCCGCCGGCGAGGGAGGCGAAGCCGTGCGGCTGGTCGGTCCAGCGCTCCGCGGCCGGTGCTGTCCGAGCAGCGGGTAAGGCACTGGCCTCCCCGATCGCCCCGAGGCCCAGCGCGGCGACCAGGCCGATCACGGTGGCCACGACCTTGCCGTGCCCCGATCTCGGCAAGCGCTTGCCATGGAGGTGCGTCATTGCGGCTCCCAACAGGCGTACGGGTGAGTTATGCGGGTGTGACTCTGAACTGTGTGAAGGTCGCCGCGCCGGCGTGCCCCTGACCGGCGGGCGCGAGGGCGAACAGGCCGAGCAGGGCGCCGACCCAGCGCCAGGGGGTGGCGGCGAAGACCTGACCGGAGGGGCGGGAGCCCTCCCCGACGTCGTAGGAGAAGCGACAGCGCGCCCCGGCGCCGATCTCGATCCGCAGCCGTGCCCGTCCCTCGGGGGCGAGCCGCGGATGGTCGGCGTCCCGTTCCCTCTCCGCGACCGCCTCCGCGAACCGGTGCACCAGGTGCACGGTCCCGTCCGCGCCCCGCTGGAGCCCGATCCAACCGAACGCGTCGCCGAGCACCGCGAGCCCGGCCCGCGCTCCCGGCTCCTCGCTGTCCAGCCGTAGCTCCAC
Organism: Streptomyces sp. S.PNR 29; assembly: GCF_030386795.1. Taxonomy (GTDB): domain Bacteria; phylum Actinomycetota; class Actinomycetes; order Streptomycetales; family Streptomycetaceae; genus Streptomyces. The sequence continues at coordinate 793,884 of NZ_JANUQM010000002.1, read as the reverse complement.
CTCGACGGCGCAGGGGGTGCCGGGCAGCCGCTGGGTGAGCACGTTCGGCAGTGTGCGCAGGTCGTGCGCGGTGGCCGAGCGGACGCAGGCCAGCCGCAGTCCGTCCCCGGAGTGCTGGGTGGCCCAGCCGTCCTGCGGGTTGGCGGTCCACTGCCACTGGCGGCCGAAGCGTCCGCCGGGGAAGTCGTCGTCGGTGGCGGGCGCGGCGGTCGGCTGAGGCGGCAGGCCGGGCCGCCGGTGTACGGCGACGGGGGCGCCGTCGTCGCCGAGCACCGGCCACCCGTCCGCACCCCAGCGCATCGGCTGGAGGTGGACGACCCGGCCGTAGGCGCCGCGCTGCTGGAAGTGCAGGAACCAGTCCTCGCCGGACGGGGTGCGCACCCAGCCGCCCTGGTGCGGCCCGTTGACGTCGGTGTCCTTCTGTTCCAGGACGACCTTCTCCTCGTACGGCCCGAAGAAGCCGCGCGAGCGGAAGGCGCCCTGCCAGCCGGTCTCCACTCCCCCGGCGGGGGCGAAGATCCAGAACCAGCCGTCGTGCCGGTAGAGCTTGGGTCCTTCGAGGGTGAACCAGCCGGGGATGCGGTCACCGTCGACGATCATCTTGCCCTCGTCGAGCAGCTCGGTGCCGTCGGGGTGCATGCGGTGACCGGTGAGCCGGTTCTTGATGCCGGAGCGGGACTTGGCCCAGGCGTGGACGAGGTAGGCCTCGCCGGTCTCCTCGTCCCACAGGGGGCAGGGGTCGATCAGGCCCTTGCCCTCCTTCAGAAGGTGCGGACGGGTCCAAGGTCCCCTGATCTCAGGGGCGTTGACCTGGAAGATGCCCTGGTCGGGGTCGCCCCAGAAGATCCAGAAGCGGTCGTCGTGATGCCTCAGCGAAGGGGCCCAGACGCCGCAGTCGTGCCGGGGCGTGACGAACTCCTCAGCCGGTTCCAGGCGTTCGAGGGCGTGGCCGACCAGGGTCCAGTTCACCAGGTCGCGGGAGTGGAGCAACGGCAGGCCGGGCGCGCGGCCGAAGCTGGAGGCGGTCAGGTAGAAGTCGTCGCCGACGCGGACCACGTCCGGGTCGGACCAGTCGGCGTTCAGGATGGGGTTCGTATACGTTTCGGCGGTCACGGGCTCACCGCCTTCCGTACGAGGGCCGCGGCCGCGTCCCGGTCCAGGCGGCCGTCGGCGACGACGGTGACCACCCGGCGGACGACCGTCTCCCCCGGCGGGATCGGCAGCCGCTCGTCGTACGCCAGCGAGGAACCGACCCCCGGGTACTCCTCGGCGCGCACGAACCACGGGTCCCGTCGGGTCTGTTCGGTGGCCCCGGCGAAGACCAGGGTCCAGGTGCTGCCGGCGAGGGCGAGCCAGCCGGCGGGGCGGCCGTGGACCTCGGCCTCCCCCTCGCGGTCGGCCGTGAAGACCTCCGGTGCGGCGGACTCCTTGCGGGCCCGCCAGAAGAACCCGCCGTAGGCCGCGCCGGGGCGCCCGTTGGTGGCGGGGCTGCCGATCGACAGCGTCTCCGGCGTGACGTTGGTCAGGGAGAAGGTGAAGTCCAGCGCCCAGGCGGCGCCGGTCAGCTCCGTGGCCGCGACCGTACGGCGCTCGCGCAGCAGCTCGGCTCCGGACGCCACCCAGCGCAGCTCCTCCACGAAGCCGTCGGGGTCGCGTAACTGGAAGGAGACGTGCCGCTGGGCGCCGTGGTTGTCCAGCTCGGTCGGGCCCTGGTCGCGGACGAAGGTGCGTCCGCCCCAGAAGTTGTGCCCCTCGACGTCGGGAACGGCGACACCGACGCCGAGGTGGTGTGTGTGGTCGGCGGGGCTGAGCTCGGTCACCGCCGTGCCGGCCAGGGTGGTGACGGGGTGCAGGTACGGGCGCGGGGAGTGCCGGGCGGGCAGCTCGGGGCGGGTGACGTACCGGCCGACCGGTCGGCCCGCCACGCGCAGCACCACGGTGTCGTTTCCCGTCACCGGGCGCTCACCTCCTTCGGCAGGTGCTGTGCGGGGAGCGCCCAGGGGGCGCCCAGCTCGGAGTAGAGGGAGAGGGTGTCGGCGGCGGCCGCGACGAGTCCGTCGATGCCGGGGACGACCCGGCGGTTCTCGCCGGGGATCCGGTGCCAGGCGGTGTCCGGCAGCGCGGCCGGGTCGGGGGCCTGGCGGATCGCCTCCACGACCTGCATGAAGGCGCCCGTCCCGTCCGGGGTGACGAGGAGGCCGGCCCCGGTGGTCAGGTGGTCGACGAGGTTCTCCAGCAGGTCGGTGCGGCCGTACTCGTACTCCTCGGGGCCGTGGTCGGCGCGCTGGAGCAGGACGCGGTCCTGCTTGTACCAGAAGGTGATCCGGCCGCGGCTGCCGTGCACGAGGACGTACGGTTCGTCGGCCCGCTCGGCGCACAGGGTCGCGGCGACGGTGACCGGGTGGCCCTGCGCGGTGGTGATCCGGACGCAGGAGGTGTCGTCGGACTCGATGTCGTTGGCGTGCAGCAGCTCGGTCTCGATGCCGGTGACGTCCTCGGCGCGGGTGCTGCCGCCGAGGGCGAGTGCGGTGGCGACGGCGTGCGCGAGGGGGTTGGTCAGTGCCCCGTCGATCACGTCGGCACCGTTCAGCCGCCGCTTGCCCGCCCAGGGCGCGCGCCGGAAGTAGGCCTCGTCGCGTACCCAGGCGCCGGCCCCGCCGAGCCCCACCAGCTCGCCGATCGCGCCCTCGGCGACCAGCTCACGGATCGCGGGCAGGGCGTGCGAGCCCAGCGACTGGAACCCGATCTGGCAGGCGACGCCGGCCTCGGCGACACCGTCGGCCATCCGCCGGTACTCGGCGTACGAGGGAGCGGGCGGCTTCTCCAGCAGGAGGTGCACGCCCCTGCGGGCGGCGGTCAGCGCCAGGTCGGTGTGGGTCGGGATCGGCGTGCAGATCACGGCGATCCGCGCGCCGGTGGAGTCCAGCAGGGCACCGAAGTCGGGGGACTGCTCGGGGGCGCCCAGGCCGTCGAGCTCGTCCTCCGTCAGGGGGGTCAGCTCGCAGATGCCCGCGAGCCGGACGAGGCCCTTGTCCTGGAGCCGGCGGATGTTGTTCATGTGCCAGCGGCCGTGGCCGCGGGCGCCCGCGAGGACGAGGGACAGTGGTTCGCTCATGGGATCCTCCCCGCGCCTGCGCCGCGAGCCACCTCTCGATCGGCCTGAGCGGCGCTGTCGATCGCTGTGTGCCGGGTGGGTACCCAGCCGACGTCGGCGGTCAGGTCGCGCTCGCTGCCCGAGTTGTAGGCGTTGTGGATGGCGAGCAGGTCGACCGGGTAGCCGTTGAAGAGGGTGCCGGACTGGTGCAGGGCGCTGCCGTTCCAGCTCTTGACCAGGTCGGCGACCTCGACGTGGCCGGGTGCGGTGAAGGCGTTGTTCTCGGCGTAGATCGCCGATTCGGTGGAGACGCCGAGGGAGTAGCGGTAGTCGGTGGCGTCCTCGGGGATCACGTACCGGTTGTTGTAGAGGTGCACCTGGCCGAAGCGGACGCGCGGTGCGCGCTGGACGACCGAGGAGAACTCGTTGTGGTGCAGGGTGACCCTCAGCTTGCCGCGGTCGCCGGTGGCCGTGTCCGCGTTGCCGATGAGGATCGCCTTGTCGTGCTCGGCGAACCGGCTCCAGGAGACGGTGACCAGGTCGGAACCGTTGGTGATGTCGAGCAGGCCGTCGTGGCGCAGGTAGTTGCGGGCGAAGTAGGTGGGTTCCTTGGCGTCGGGGTGGCCCTTGTCGGAGGCGGTGACGTGGTCGATCCAGACGTGGGTGGCGCCGCGCAGCCAGAGGGTGTCGTACGCCGTCTTCCAGTCGCCGAGGCCGCCGGTGTTGGGCTGCCAGACGGGGAAGCAGTCGTAGGCGTCGCGGAGCTCCAGGTTGCGGACGATGACGTTGTCCGCGTCCTTGATCTGGAGGCTCGCGCCCTTCAGGACGGCTCTGTCGCCGAGGCCGACGATGGTGGTGCGGGAGCCGACGGGCAGCACGATCCGCTCCGCCTGCTTCGCCGCCGAGGCCTGACGGGCCTCCTCCTGCGGCCCGCTGGGCCTGGCGGAGCCCCAGGTGCGGGGATCGTAGGCGGCCAGGTACTTCTTCAGGCTGTAGCCGCCGGTGGCGTAGTCGGCGCAGTCCAGGTGGTCGCCGTCGTCGTCGGTGCCGGCGTCGATGGTCCCGGCGATCTTGATGATCTTCGGGGTGTCGCTGCCGCCGTCGAGGGCGCGGACCAGCCCGGCCCGGTCGGTCACCGTGAAGACATGGGCGTCGTCGGCCGCGGCGCCTCCGGTGGTGCCTGCGCCGTCAGAGGCCCAGCCGTCGTTCGCGGGAAGGGTGTCGCGGCTGATGTCCCGGGCATCGGCGTGCGCGGGCACGCACAGCAGTCCCAACAGGCCGACGATGACGGCGATGTGACGTACTCTCATCCCTTCACCGCCCCCGCGCTGAAGCCGGTGATCAGCCACTTCTGGATGAAGGCGAAGACGATCACCACGGGCACGGCGGCGATGATGCCACCCGCCGCCAGTGCGCCCAGGTCGACGCTGTCCGCGCTCATCAGGGTGTTCAGGCCGACCGGGATGGTCTGCTTCTCCTGGTTGTTGAGGAACATCAGGGCGAACAGGAAGTGGTTCCAGGAGTGCACGAAGGCGAAGGAGCCGACGGCGATCAGACCCGGTCGCAGCAGCGGCAGGACGATGATGCGGAAGGCCGTCATGCGATTGCAGCCGTCGACCCAGGCCGCCTCCTCCAGGGAGTACGGCACGTTCTTGATGAAGTTGCTGATCAGGATCATCGACAGCGGCAGCTGGAAGACCGTCTCGGCGATGATGACGCTGCCGAGGGAGTTGATCATCTGCAGCTCGGCGAAGATCTCGAACAGCGGGACCAGGAGCAGGGCGCCCGGCACGAACTGGGAGCACAGCAGGCCGAGCATGAAGGCCCGCTTGATCTTGAAGTCGAACCGGGCGAGGGCGTAGCCGCCGGCCAGCGCGACGATCGTCGTCATCAGCAGGGTGGCGACGCCGACCAGCACGCTGTTGCCGAAGTAGGTGCCGAACTGCCGCTCCGTCCACACCTTCTCGAAGTGGTCGGAGGTGATCGGCCAGGGCACGAGCGAGGTGGAGCCGGCCGGGCGCAGGGCGAACAGCAGGATCCAGTAGAACGGGATGAGCGTGAAGATCAGGTAGACGCCGAGCGGCAGGTAGATCTGCCAGCGGGGGACCTCGTCCCAGGCGGGGCGGCGCTTCTTCGCCGGCCGCCGCGGTTCGGGGGCGGCGCGCACGGGCGCGGGCTCGACCTTGGTGGCCTCCTTGATGCTCACTTGTTCTCGCCTCCGAACTTGCTCAGCCGCAGATAGACGATCGAGCAGAAGAGCAGAATCACGAACGCGACCGTGGTCAGGGCCGACGCGTAGCCGAAGTTGTGGGACTCGACGCTGGTGTTGGCGATGTACAGCGGGAGGGTCGTCGTCTCCCCGGCCGGTCCGCCGCCGGTCAGCGTGTAGAGCAGGTCGACGTTGTTGAACTCCCACACCGCGCGCAGCAGCGTGGACAGGATGATCGCGTCCTTCAGGTGCGGCAGCGTGATGTGCCAGAACTGCTTCAGCCGGCTCGCCCCGTCGACCTCGGCGGCCTCGTACAGGTCCTTCGAGACGGACTGGAGGTCGGCGAGGATGAGGATCGCGAAGAAGGGGACGCCGCGCCACAGGTCGGCGACGATCGCCGCCGGGAACACGGTGGAGGTGTCCGACAGCCAGCTGGTGCCGTAGTCGCCGATGCCCATGTCCGCGAGGTAGCGGCTGATGCCGGTCTGGGAGTTGTAGAGCAGCACCCAGATCGCGGAGGTCAGCACGCCGGAGACGGCCCACGGGGAGAAGACCAGCGCGCGTCCCACCGCCCGGCCCACGAAAGTCTGGTTGACGATGAGGGCCAGCGCGAGCCCGAACAGCAGCTGCAGCCCGACCTCGACGAAGACCCACTTGGCGCTGAAGACCAGCGTGTCCCAGAACTGCGGGTCCTTGGTGAAGATCTGGACGAAGTTGTCGAAGCCCGCGTAGCCGTTCCGCCACGGCTTGGTGGGGTTGTAGTTCTGCAGGCTGTAGTAGAAGACGCTGATGACCGGGTAGGCGATGAAGCCCAGCATCAGCAGGGCCGCCGGCGCGATCAGCAGGTACGGCAGCCTGCGCGGCGTGGCGGAGGCACGGCGCCGCTGGGGTGGCGCGGGCGGTTTCGCCACGGCTGCGGCTTGGGCCATGACTGTTCTCCGTTCTCAGTACGTCGTGCTTCGTCGTGCTTCGTCGTGCTCGGTCGTGCTCGGTCGTGCGTTCGCGTGCGGGTGAAGCGCTTTCTCGACGGGCGTGGTGCGGTGACCGGGTGGGGCGGTGGTACGGAGGGTCAGCCCGCGTACGGGTCCGCGACCTTGCCCGGGCGGGCCAGGAACTCGAAGTCGCAGCCGGTGTCGGCCTGGGTGATCTGTTCGTTGTAGAGCGCGCCGTAGCCGCGCTCGTACCGGACGGGCGGCGGCGTCCACTCGGCCCTGCGCCGCTGGAGCTCCTCGTCGTCCACGTGGAGGTGGAGGGTGCGGGCCTCGACGTCGAGGGTGATGCTGTCGCCGGTGCGGACCAGGGCGAGCGGGCCGCCGATGTACGACTCGGGTGCCACGTGCAGCACGCACGCGCCGTAGCTCGTGCCGCTCATACGCGCGTCGGAGATCCGCACCATGTCCCGTACGCCCTGCTTGAGCAGGTGGTCGGGGATGGGCAGCATCCCGTACTCCGGCATGCCCGGCCCGCCCTTGGGCCCGGCGTTGCGCAGCACCAGCACGCTGTCGGCGGTGATGCCCAGGGACGGGTCGTTGATGGTTCGCTGCATGGTCCTGTAGTCGTCGAAGACGACCGCGGGACCGGTGTGCTTGAGCAGGTGCGGCTCGGCGGCGATGTGCTTGATGACCGCCCCGTCGGGGCAGAGGTTGCCGCGCAGCACGGCGACCCCGCCCTCGCTCGCGACCGGGTTGTCCCGGGGGCGGATCACGTCGTCGTCGTGCACCTGCGCGCCGTCGATCTGCTCGCGCATCGTGTCGCAGGAGACGGTGGGCCGCTCCAGGTGGAGCAGGTCCGGGATCCGGGAGAGGAACCCGGGCAGACCGCCCGCGAAGTGGAAGTCCTCCATCAGGTACCTCTGTCCGCCGGGACGGACGTTGGCCAGCACCGGCACCGTGCGCGCGATGCGGTCGAAGTCGTCCAGGGTGAGCCGGACGCCCGCGCGGCCCGCCATGGCGATCAGGTGGATCACGGCGTTGGTGGAGCCGCCGAGGCCCAGGACGGTGGTGACCGCGTCCTCGAAGGCCTCGGGGGTGAGGATGTGGGAGAGCTTCCGGTCCCGGTGGACCAGCTCGACGATCGCCATGCCGGCCTTGGCGGCCATCCGGTCGTGGCCCGAGTCGACGGCCGGGATGCTGGAGGCGCCCGGAACCGTGACGCCGAGGGCCTCGGCGGCGGCGGTCAGCGTGGACGCCGTACCCATCGTCATGCAGTGGCCGGGCGAGCGGGCGAGGCCGCTCTCCAGTTCCTGCATCTCGCAGTCGCCGATGAGGCCGGCCCGCTTGTCGTCCCAGTACTTCCACATGTCGGTGCCGGAGCCGAGGACCTCGTTGCGCCAGTGGCCCGGCAGCATGGGCCCGGCCGGTACGAAGACGGCCGGCAGGTCGACACTCGCGGCGCCCATGAGCAGGGCGGGCGTGGACTTGTCGCAGCCGCCCATCAGCACGGCCCCGTCGACGGGGTACGACCGCAGCAGCTCCTCGGTCTCCATCGCGAGCATGTTGCGGTAGAGCATCGGGGTCGGCTTCTGGAAGGTCTCGCTGAGCGTGGAGACCGGGAACTCCAGCGGGAAGCCGCCCGCCTGCCACACCCCGCGCTTCACGGCCTGCGCGCGGTCGCGCAGGTGCACATGGCAGGGGTTGATGTCGGACCAGGTGTTGAGGATCGCGATGACCGGCTTGCCGAGGTGTTCCTCGGGCAGGTAGCCGAGCTGGCGGGTGCGGGCGCGGTGGCTGAAGGAGCGCAGGCCGTCGGTGCCGTACCACTGGTGGCTTCTGAGGTCTTCGGGCCGCTTCCGTTCGGTCATGTCGGTCATATGGACCACCCGGCGGCGATGGCGGCGACCTCGGCGCGCTCGTTCTCGGGCAGCGGCTTGCTCGGCGGGCGGACCTCGCGGCGGCAGAGCCCGAGGGAGGCGAGGGCCTCCTTGACGACGGTGACGTTGTTGGCGGAGCCGTTCGCGGCGCGCAGTTCCTCGAAGCGGCGGATCTGCTCCCAGACCTTCATGGCGGCCGGGTAGTCGCCGGCGCGCAGGGCGTCGATCATGTTCCGGGAGACGGCCGGGGCGACGTTCACGAGTCCGGACGTGAAGCCGGTGGCACCGGCCGAGAAGTAGGAGGGGGCGTACGGCTCGGCGAGTCCGGCCACCCACACGAACCGGTCGAGGCCGGCGTCGCGGGCGAAGGCGGCGAACCTGGCGGCGTCCGGGACGGCGTACTTCACACCGATGACGTTGGGGCAGGAGTCGGCGAGTTCGGCGAGGCGGGCGCCGGCCAGCTGCGCGTTGCGGATGTACGGGACGACGCCCAGCTCGGGCACGGCCTCGGCGATGGCGCGGTGGTAGTCGACCCAGCCGGCCTGGGAGACATAGGGGTGGACGGGCTGGTGGACCATCACCATCTGCGCGCCGAGTTCGCGGGCGTGGCGGGCGGAGGCGGCGGCGGTGGGCACGTCATGGCCGACGCCGACGAGGATCGCCGCACGGTCGCCGGCCTCGTCGATGGTCAGCTCGGTGACGAGACGGCGTTCTTCGGGGGTGAGGGCGTAGAACTCGCCGGTGTTGCCGTTGGGGGTGAGGGTCGTGATGCCACCGTCGAGCAGACGACGCAACAGGGCCCGGTAGGTGCCCTGCTCGACGGAGCCGTCCTCGGCGAAGGGTGTCACCGGGATGGCCACCACGTCGGCCAGGGCCGCCCGCTGGGTCTCGAACGTCGTTGTCATGCCTGACCGTCCTCTCCCTGGGCCTCGGACCCCGCTTCGGGAAAGGCCCGCTCGACGAACGACGCGATGTGCGCGTGGAGGGCGCTCGCCGCGCCGTCCGCGTCGCCCGCGAGGGCGAGGCGCAGGATCTCCCGGTGCTCGCCGGCCTCCCGCTCCCAGGAGGGGGAGGCGGCCCAGGCGACGGCGGAGACGAGGGCCGCCTGGTCGCGGACCTCGTCGAGCATCCGGCCGAGCAGCGGGTTGCCGCACGGCAGGTACAGGGCGCGGTGGAACTCGCGGTTGGCCAGGGAGCGCTCGGCGGTGTCGGTGGCCTCGTCGGCCCGCGTCAGCGCGTTCTGCGCGGCGTCCAGGGAGGCGCCGCGTCTGACGGCACGCTTGAGTGCCTCGGGTTCGAGGAGCAGCCGCACGTCGTAGACCTCGCGCGCCATGTCCGCGTCCACCATGCGCACGGTCACGCCCTTGTACTGGCTCATCACGACCAGCCCGGTGCCGGCCAGGGTCTTGAGCGCCTCGCGCACCGGGGTCTTCGACACCCCGAACTGTGCGGCGAGCTCGGTCTCGACCAGGGCCTGGCCCGGCGTCAACTGCCCGGTGAGGATGCGGCGTTTGATCTCCTCCAGCACGTACTGCGTGCGGGAGGGGATCGGCGTGGGCACAGAGGTCATGCGCGCCTCTCGGATCTCGTCGATCACATCACGGTCGATCGCGTATCGGATCTCGCGTATCGCGTCTCATATATGACGTACGAAGTACGACCCGTTGAAGGTAGGAGCGGCTCTGTGTTTCGTCAACGCTTCCGGCAAAAGAAGTCGGGGTGACCGGCGGATAGGCCCCGGAGGGTGCGGATGGGCGAGAGATGTCTCAGATGCGCTGGATGTCCCCTTCGCGGGCGGTGGCGGTGGGCCCGCCGAAGGCCCCGGCGGCCCGGACGGTGGCCGCCTCGGCGGTGAGTGCGGGGCCGACGTGGGTGATGAGCAGCTGCCGTGCTCGCGCCGCCCGCGCGCAGGCGCCGGCGTCCTCGGGCGTGAGATGGACCTGTTCGCCTTCGCGATGCGCGTCGATGTCGGCCTCGCAGAGGAACAGGTCGGCGTTCCGGGCGGCCTCGGTGAGGCCGCCGCACGGCCCGCTGTCCCCGGAGTACGCCAGCACCCGCCCTCCGCTTTCGGCCCGCAGCGCGTAGGCCTCGACGTCGTGCGTGACGGCGTGGGCGGTGAGGAGCAGGTCGCCGTGGCGGGCGGTGTGCCCGTCGTGCAGTGCCCTGAAGTCGAGGATTCCGTTCAGAAAACCGGCGTCCGGGCGCCCGGAGAACCCGGCGAGCCGCTGAGCACCGTCACCCGGCGCGTAGACGGGAACGGGCGCGGGCGGAGTGAGCCCTCCGTACGCGTGCCCGTAGACCGCGGACAACAGGTCGGCGATGGGGGCACCGCCCGGTCGAGCGAAGCCGAGACTGGGGGAGGTCGGCGTGCAGGTGCGAGATCCAGATCGCGCTGAGCCGCGCCGGGTCGGTGTGCCGCTGCAACTTCGCGAAGGTGCCGGGACCGGCGTCCACCCACCTCTCGGCGCCACCGTCCCTCAGCAGGTAGCCGGAGCAGGGGCGGCCGGGCCGGGGGTGGGGGGAGGCGGTGCCGAGGACGGTGAGCGTGAGAGGCATGCGGGGAGGCTACGTGCCGCCGGATCACCCGGGCAGGTGGAATTCCGGGTGCCGGAGCCGGTCGTCCAGACACTGACGAGCGGTCCGTATCCGTTTCTCCTGGACCTACCCCTTCCGTGTCCAGCCCGGGTCCCGTCCGCTCAACCCGACGGCCCGGTCCAGGAGGGGCGCGTCGTCCGGGACCGGTACGACGGGGCCGAAGATGCCGCCGCCGCGGTCCTGTTCGGCGGCGGCTGCGGCGAGCAAGTCGTACGACACCCGCAGTGCGGCCGGATCGGGCTCGTAGGGCTGACCGGTGGCTCGGGCGAGGTCCCAGCCGTGGATCACCAGTTCGTCGGCCGCCACGGCTGCGGCGACCGCGCCGGGGAGGTCGATGCCGCCCGCGCGGGTCATGCCGGTCCACGCGGACGGGTCGCGCCAGGCGTCGGCGAGTTCACCGAGGGCCTTGGGCAGCTCCTCGCGCCAGCCGGGGCCGATCTCGCAGGCGGCGGCGTCCGGGGCGGTGCCGGTGGTGGCGCCCAGGTCCTTGCGCGCGGCGTCCCGGAAGGCGACGGCCAGACCGTGGAGGTGTCCCAGCATGTTGCGCACCGCACAGCCGGGGCACGGGGTCTCGTCCGGCAGTTGCTCGTCGGTCACGCCCTCCGCCAGGCGTGCCAGGATCAATGCCTGCGGTCCGAAGTCGAAGGTCGTGTCGGTCATCGCTGCTCCTCACCCGATCGGTTTCTCGGGAGGTAGACCGATGCCGGCCCCGGAACTCATCGCCCGCCCGCCTCTCCCCCAAGGCACCTGCCCGATCACCGAGCAGGGGCCTTAGCCCCACGATGACCAGGTATGACGACGCAAACGACGACCTGGACAGTGGTGCGTGTGCTGCGTGACCGCAACGCCGGTCCGTATCTCGCCGGAGTGGTGGTCTCCGGCTTCGGCACCTCCGCGCTCTGGCTCGCGTCCGGCGTGTGGGTGAAGGACCTCACCGGCTCGGACGGGCTGGCCGCCCTGTGCGTGCTGGCCATGTGGGCCTCGGCCCCGGCCGGCCCGGCCCTGGGCACGCTCGCCGACCGGGTCCGCCGCAAACCGCTGCTCATCGGCACGAACCTGCTCCTGGCCGCCCTGCTGCTCACCCTTTTCGCCGTCGACTCCCCGGACCGCGTGTGGATCGTGTTCGCGGTGCTGTTCGTGTACGGCGCGGCGGGCATCGTCCATGACGCCGCCGAGTCGGCACTCGTCGCCGCCGCCGTCGACAAGCACCTGCTCGGCGACTTCAACGGGCTGCGCATGACGGCCACCGAGGGCATGAAGCTCCTCGCCCCGCTGGCCGGAGCGGGCCTGTACTCGGTGTACGGCGGCCCGGTCGTCGCCCTCCTCGACGCGATCAGCTTCGTCCTCGCCACCGGCTTGTACGCCTGCCTCCGCGTCCGCGAGAGCAGGCCCGAGCCGCCCGCCGCCGGCTGGCACGCGCGGACGGCGGAGGGCGCCCGCCACCTGTGGGCACACCCCCGGCTGCGCCCCCTGGTCGTGGCGGGCGGCGCCACCATGCTGTTCGCGGGGCTCAACGGCGCGATGGTGTACGCCGTCGTAGGCGGCCTCGGCCACTCGCCCGCCTACGCGGGCGTGCTCGCCGCCGTGCAGGGCGCCGGTTCGGTGGCGGTCGGGCTGCTCTCCGGAACCGCCCTGCGCCGGCTCGGCCGCCACCACTTCGCGGCCTGCGGCATCGGCCTCACGGCCGTCGGGGTGGGTCTGCGGGCGGTCCCGGCCGACCCGGCGGCCCTGGCGGGCAGCGCGGCGATCGGCGCCGGGCTGCCCTGCGTGCTGATCGCCGCGCTGACCGCCGTGCAGCACGAGACGCCGGACGCGCTGCTCGGCCGTACCGCCGCCACCGCGAACACCCTGCTGTTCACGCCGAACGTGATCGGGCTGAGCGCCGGGGCCGCGCTGGTCGAACTGGCCGACCTCCGGCCGACCCTGCTGGCCCTGGGTCTCGCGCTGCTGGTGACGGCGGCGGTCCTGCGTCAGAGCCCGGCGAGCGCCGAGCGCACCGTCTCCAGGTCACCGTCCGACGCCAACCCGGCGTGATACAGCCGCACTTCCGTCGCGCCGAGCCGCCGGGCCTCGGTGATGTCCGCCGCGAGCGTGCCGGGGCTGCCCCCCATGCCGGAGACCACGGTGAAGTTGGCGGCGATGACGGCACCGTCAGGGCGCTGCTGCGCGAAGGGGGTCAGCAGGCCGGGACCGCCCGCGCAGGGCACGACCACGCCGTCCGCGACGGACAGGATGTGCGCCGGGTCGACGCCGGGGTTGGCGCCGCAGTGGTACGACACCGGGTCGGCGTGCAGCAGCACCTGGAAGCCGTCGGGCGCGGCGTCCCGGACGGCACGGACCGCCGTCTCCTGGAGCGTACGGGCGGTCTCGTCCCGCCACGCGCGTGTGGCGTTCGCCGTCGTCTCACCGAGCAGCTTCTCCACGCCCGCCCAGCCGCCATCGGAGGGCGCTCCCTGCCACACCGGCTCCAGCGCGGTCCGTACGGCGTCCGCCAGCTCGTCGGCGTCCAGGCCCTTGCTGCCGTAGCCCTCCCGGCAGGCCGGGCAGAAGCACAGGGCCATCAGGTACTGCCCGGCGTCGCCGAGACCGACCCCGCCGGTCTTGTCGTGGGCGTGCAGGTGCTGCAGCCCGTACCAGCCGAGGGACTCCAGCTCCGTACCGCGCGCCCCGGGCCGTACCGCCGCCTCGGCGGCGAGGTCCACCAGGTACGCGCGCGTGGCGGGCTGTGCGATGCACGGCGCCCAGGGGTAGCGGTCGCCGTAGGCGTTGACGACCGAGGTGTCCGGATGCTCGGCGCCCAGGCGGGAGTTGTGTGCGAGCACGACCCAGGTGTGCACTTCGAGGCCCGCGTCCGTGAGTGCGGCGGCGGCCTCGCCGAAGGCGTCGCCGGGTGCCCAGTCACCGGCCGCGTACGGGCGCAGCTCCCGGCCCTCCCAGCGGTCGCCGGCCGGGTAGAGCACGGCCGCGTGCTCGGCGGTGACGACGCGGTGGCTCGGGTGGCGGGGCGTCAGCGCGCGCGTGGAGTGGTAGGCGGCGGCGAGCGTCGCCTGCCGCACGCCGATGCCCGCGATGAACTCCGCGGCTCGCGGATCCCCGTTGACGTCCCAGGGGTAGACGAACGCCGACGCCTTCACATGCCCTCCTCAAGCAGCGCGTACCCGCGCTCGATCAGCTGCGCGAGCTGCTTGACATGATCCTCGCCCGGCTCGTGCAGCGGCGGCCGGACCTCCCCCACGTCCAGCCCGCGCAGCCGTACGCCGGCCTTGACCAGGGAGACGGCGTAGCCGCGGCCCTGGGCGCGCAGTTCGACGAACGGCCGGTAGAAGCCGTCCAGCAGGCGGCGCACGGTCTCCTCGTCGCCGGAGCCGAGCGCCGAGTGGAAGGCGAGGGCGATCTCCGGGGCGAAGCAGAAGACCGCGGAGGAGTACAGCGTGACGCCGATGCCGCGGTAGGCGAGCTGGGTCTGCTCGGCCGTCGGCAGCCCGTTGAAGTAGAGGAAGTCGCCGGGGACCTCGGTGCGGACGGCGCTGACGATGCGCTGCAGGAGGTCGAGGTCGCCGAGCCCGTCCTTGAGGCCGATGATCCCGTCGGTGCGGGCCAGCTCGACCACGGTCTCCGGCGTGAACACGGCGTTGTCGCGCTGGTAGACGACGACGGGCAGCCCGGTCGCCGCGGCCACCTCCCTGTAGTGCCGCAGCAGCCCCTCCTGCCCGGCGATCACCAGGTACGGCGGCAGGGCGAGCAGCCCGTCCGCCCCGGCCGCCTCGGCGAGGCGGGCGTAGCGCACCGCGAGCGCGGTCCCGTAGCCGGCGCCCGCGACGACCGGCACCCGCCCCTCGGCCGCCTCGACGGCCACCCGGACGCAGGCCTCGAACTCCTCGGGCGTCAGCGCGTGGAACTCCCCGGTGCCGCAGCAGGCGAAGACGGCGGCGGCCCCTGCCTCGACCCCGCGGCGCACGTGCGTGCGGTACGCGTCGAGGTCGACGGCGCCGTCGGAGCCGTAGGCGGTGACGGGGAAGAACAGCGGCCCGCTGGGGGCGCTGAGCCGGGCGGCGAGGGGGGCTGACGTCACGGGCTCTCCCGGTGCATGTTTATGATCCACGTCTACATTTCTGAACGTCACCACGCTATGGGGACGTATCAACGCGGGTCAAGCGCGCAAACCCGCAACACAGCAGCGCGTTTGGCGACGTCGCGGCACACTTGACGGGGCTGGGCACCACCCTTAGCGTGTCCACGCATGTGAATGTCGTACGTACATACGCACGACAGCCGATCCCAGGCCGGACTTCGACCGGACGTCACCGGACCACAACCGGACCACAACCGGACATCAAGGAGACCCGAGGATGCCCGCTCCCCGCACCGTTCTGCTCACCGGCGCCGCCGGCGGGCTCGGCACCCTGATGCGGGACCTGCTCCCCTCCTACGGCTACGAGCTGCGCCTGCTCGACCTGCGCCCGATCGACGGTGAGCCGGACGCGATCGTCGCGGACCTCGCCGACAGGGAGGCCGTGCGCGAGGCGGTCCGGGGCGTCGACGCGATCATCCACCTTGCGGGCATCTCCCTGGAAGCCCCCTTCGACAAGATCCTCAAGGCGAACATCGAGGGCACCTACAACCTCTACGAGGCCGCCCGCGAGGAGGGGATCGGCCGTATCGTCTTCGCCTCCTCCAACCACGCCGTCGGCTACACCCCGCGGCCCCAGGGCGACGACCCGCTCATCCCCGTCGACACCCCGCGCCGCCCGGACACCTTCTACGGCCTGTCCAAGTCCTTCGGCGAGGACCTCGCCCAGTTCTACTGGGACAAGCACGGCCTTCAGACCGTCTCCGTCCGCATCGGCTCCTGCTTCCCCGAGCCGACCAGCGTGCGCATGCTCTCGGTGTGGATGAGCCCCGCCGACGGCGCCCGCCTCTTCCACGCGGCCCTGACCGCCGAGAACGTCGGACACACCGTCGTCTACGGCTCCTCCGCCAACACGCGCCTGTGGTGGGACCTCACCACCGCGCGGGCGCTCGGTTACGAGCCGAGGGACGACTCCGAGCCGTACGCCGAGAAGCTCATCGCCGAACAGGGAGAGCTGGACCCCGGCAACCCGGCGCACGCCTGCCTGGGCGGCCACTTCGTGACCGACCCGCCGATCTGGCCGTACTGATCCGGCCACACGGCGGAAAAGAAGCGTTCGCGGGAGCGGGCGGGCAGCAAACGGGCCCGCCCGCTCCCGCATTCGGGCATCCGCGCTGCCCGATCTCACGCCCCGGCCCGCAGCCACGCAGGTCCGCGACGGGCACCAGCCGAGGCGAACGGGCATAAACGGGCAGCATCGACTCCGCAACAGACCTGGTCAGTGCCGCACCCCCGCTGTAGAACTTCCTCCACGGGCCGCACCGGGTCCGAACGGGCATCTCCGGCCCGACCGCCCCCGGAGGCGACCGAGCCGGCAGCACAGCACGGAAGCGGGTGTCGACGATGACCACGGCAAAGACGGCGAGGACCGCCGAGGAACGCCAGCGTGAGATCGTGCGCGTCGCGCGTGCCACCGGCTCGGTCGACGTCACCGCGCTCGCCACCGACCTGGGCGTGGCCAAGGAGACCGTGCGGCGGGACCTGCGCGTCCTGGAGGACCACGGCCTGCTCCGGCGCACCCACGGCGGCGCCTACCCCGTGGAGAGCGCCGGCTTCGAGACGACGCTCTCCTTCCGCGCCACCAGCCACGTCCCCGAGAAGCGCCGGATCGCGGCCGCCGCGGCCGAGCTGCTCGGGGACGCCGAGACGGTCTTCGTCGACGAGGGCTTCACCCCGCAGCTCATCGCCGAAGCGCTGCCCCTGGACCGGCCGCTGACCGTCGTCACCGCCTCCCTGCCGGTCGCCGGCGCCCTCGCCGAGGCCGAGAACGCCTCCGTCCTGCTGCTCGGCGGACGGGTCCGCTCCGGCACCCTGGCGACGGTCGACCACTGGACCACGAAGATGCTCGCCGGCTTCGTCATCGACCTGGCGTTCATCGGCGCCAACGGCATCTCCCGCGAACACGGCCTCACCACCCCCGACCCGGCCGTCAGCGAGGTCAAGTCCCAGGCCATCCGATCCGCTCGGCGCACGGTCTTCGCAGGCGTCCACACGAAGTTCGGAGCCGTCAGCTTCTGCCGCTTCGCGGAGGTCGGCGCCCTGGAGGCGATCGTCACCAGCACCCTGTTCCCCGCGGCCGAGGCCCATCGCTACTCCCTCTTGGGGCCGCAGGTCATCCGCGTCTGACGGCCGAGCCGACCACCGGGCACCGACTTCCAGAACCCCGCCCTCACCCTTCAGGGCACCGCACACCCACCGAAGCCCCCTTTGCCCCCATATGTATGTTCAGGAGCATCACATGAGAACCCAGAGCCGGAGCCGACGGGCGCCACGCACCCTGATCGCCGTGGCCGCCGCAGGAACGCTGATCACCCCACTGCTCGCCGCCTGCTCGGGCGCCGGCGGGTCCGGATCCACCGGCGGCGACTCCATCAACGTCCTGATGGTGAACAACCCGCAGATGGTGGAGCTGCAGAAGCTCACCGCCGCCCACTTCACCAAGGAGACCGGCATCAAGGTGAACTTCACCGTCCTGCCGGAGAACGACGTCAGGGACAAGATCAGCCAGGACTTCGCCAACCAGGCGGGCCAGTACGACGTCGCCACGCTCAGCAACTACGAGATCCCGATCTACGCCGAGAACGGCTGGCTCCACTCCCTGGACTCGTACGTCAAGAGCGACACCGCCTTCGACCAGGACGACATCCTCAAGCCGATGACGCAGGCCCTCACCGCGGAGGACGGCAAGCTCTACGGCGAACCCTTCTACGGCGAGTCCTCCTTCCTGATGTACCGCAAGGACGTCTTCGAGAAGGCGGGCCTGACCATGCCCGACAAGCCCACCTGGCAGCAGGTCGCAGACCTCGCCGCCGAGGTGGACAAGGCCGAGCCCGGCATGAAGGGCATCTGCCTGCGCGGCCTGCCCGGCTGGGGCGAGGTCATGGCACCGCTGACCACGGTCGTCAACACCTTCGGCGGCACCTGGTTCGACAAGGACTGGAAGGCCCGACTGGACTCCAAGGAGTTCAAGGAGGCCACGCGGTTCTACGTCGACCTGGTCCGCAAGCACGGAGAGTCCGGCGCCGCGCAGTCCGGCTACGCCGAGTGCCTGAACAACATGACCCAGGGCAAGACGGCCATGTGGTACGACGCCACGGCCGGCGCCGGCTCCCTGGAGGCCTCCGGCTCCCCGGTCAAGGGCAAGATCGGCTACGTGCCGGCCCCGGTCGAGAAGACCGACGGCTCCGGCTGGCTCTACACCTGGGCCTGGGGCATCCAGAAGGCGTCCAAGAACGCCGGGAACGCCTGGAAGTTCATCTCCTGGGCCTCCGGCAAGGACTACGAGAAGCTCGTCGGCGAGAAGATCGGCTGGGCCAACGTGCCGGCCGGCAAGCGCGCGTCGACCTATGACATCCCGCAGTACCGCAAGGAGGCGGCCGCCTTCGCGGACGTCACCCGGGACGCCATCGCGAACGCCAGGCCCGAGGACCCGGGCGTGCAGCCCCGGCCCGCGCCCGGCATCCAGTTCGTCGGCATCCCGGAGTTCACCGACCTGGGCACCAAGGTCTCCCAGGAGATCAGCGCCGCGATCGCCGGCCGGGAGTCCGTGGACAGCGCCCTGAGCAAGTCGCAGAAGCTCGCCGAGGCCGTCGGAAAGAAGTACCAGGGATCATGACCGTCACGACTCCCCCCACCCGGGCCGCCACCGCTCCCCCGCGGCCGGCGGTCCGGCGGCCGGACCGTCTGCGCGCGTGGGCCACCCGCGCCCCCCTGCTGCCCGCGCTGATCTTCATGATCCTCGTGACGCAGCTGCCCTTCGTCGCCACCCTGGTGATCTCGTTCTTCGACTGGAACGCGCTGTACCCGGACGACCGTCACTTCGCCGGCTTCGCCAACTACTCGGAGGTGCTCAGCACGCCCGAACTGCGCAAGTCGGTGTGGACGACGGTCCTGCTGACCGTCACGGTCGTGCTCGTGAGCCTGGTGCTGGGTCTGGTGCTGGCGCTCCTGCTGGACCGGAGGTTCCGTGGCCGGGCCGCCGTGCGCACGATGCTCATCGCCCCGTTCCTGCTGGTGCCGATCGCGGCCGCGCTGCTGTGGAAACACGTGCTGTTCAACCCCGAGTACGGCTTGTTCAACGGCGTCCTGCACTGGATCGGAGGGGACGGGGCGGCCCAGCCGGACTGGATCTCCGAGATGCCGCTGACAGCGGTCGAGGCGTCCCTGATCTGGCAGTGGACCCCGTTCATGACGCTGATCCTGCTCGCCGGACTGCAGAGCCGCGACCCGCAACTGATCGAGGCGGCCCGGATGGACGGCGCGAACGACTGGCAGGTGTTCCTCCACATCACCCTGCCGCACATGCGCCGCTACCTCGAACTCAGCGTGCTGCTGGGCTCGATCTACATCGTGCAGAACTTCGACGCGGTGTACACCATCACCTCCGGCGGACTGGGCACCGCGAACCTGCCGTACACCATCTACCAGACCTTCTACCAGGCGCATGAGAACGGCCTCGCCTCGGCGGCCGGCGTCATCGTCGTCATCGGCTCGCTCGTCCTCGCGACCTTCGCCCTGCGCGTGGTGTCGTCCCTGTTCCGCGCGGAGGTGTCCCGCTGATGACCGCCCTCACCACCGCCACCGCGCGACGGCCCCGGCCCCGCGGCCGGGTCCAGGGTGCCGCCCTGGGGATCACCGCGTGGCTGGCCGGCCTCCTGTTCGTGCTGCCCATCCTCTGGATGGTGCTGACCTCCTTCCACTCCGAGGCGGACGCGGCGACCAACCCCCCATCCCTCGCCGCCTCCCTCACCCTGGACAGCTACCGCGCGTTCTTCGGCGCGGGCGGCGGTGCCGGCCCCTGGCCCGCCCTGATCAACTCGACGACGGCGTCGGTGGTCTCCACGCTGCTGACGCTGTGCCTCGCGCTGCCCGCCGCGTACGCGCTCAGCATCAGGCCGGTGAAGAAGTGGACCGACGTCCTGTTCTTCTTCCTGTCCACCAAGATGCTGCCGCTGGTGGCCGGCCTGCTGCCGATCTACCTGTTCGCGAAGAACACCGGTCTGCTGGACAACGTCTGGGCCCTGGTCATCCTCTACACGGCCATGAACCTGCCGATCGCGGTGTGGATGATGCAGTCCTTCCTCTCCGAAGTGCCGACCGCGATCATCGAGGCGGCGCAGATCGACGGCGCGAGGCTGCCGACGATCCTGTGGCGGGTGGTGGCCCCCATCGCCCTGCCGGGCATCGCGGCGACCGCCCTGATCTGCTTCATCTTCAGCTGGAACGAGCTGCTGTTCGCCCGGGTGCTCACCGGCGTGGTCGCCGAGACCGCCCCCGTCTTCCTGACCGGCTTCATCACCAGCCAGGGCCTGTTCCTGGCGAAGGTGTGCGCCGCTTCGCTCGTCATCTCCCTGCCGGTGCTCGCCGCGGGGTTCGCCGCCCAGGACAAACTGGTCCAGGGCCTGTCGTTGGGAGCCGTGAAATGAAGGCCGCCGTCATCGAGTCCGTGGGCAAGGCTGTCGTCACGGAGGTCCCGGACCCGACGCCGGGGCCGCGCGAGGTCGTCGTCGAAGTGGCGGCCTGCGGGCTGTGCGGCACGGATCTGCACATCCTGCAGGGTGAGTTCGCGCCCGAGCTGCCCATCGTGCCGGGGCACGAGTTCGCGGGCGAGGTGGTCGGGGTGGGCACGCGGGTCACGGAACTGTCGGTCGGCGACAGGGTGGCCGTGGACCCGTCCCTGTACTGCCACGAATGCCGGTACTGCCGCACGGGCCACAACAACCTCTGCGAGCGGTGGGCGGCGATCGGGGTGACGACGGCGGGCGGCGCGGCGCGGTACGCGGTGGCGCCGGTCGCGAACTGCGTACGGCTGCCCGAACACGTCCGTACGCAGGACGCGGCGCTGGTGGAGCCGTTGTCGTGCGCGGTACGGGGCTACGACGTGCTGCGTTCCCGCCTGGGGGCCCATGTCCTGATCTACGGCTCCGGGACGATGGGCCTGATGATGCTGGAGCTGGCCAAGCGGACGGGGGCGGCGAGCGTGGACGTGGTGGACGTCAACCCGTCCCGCCTGGAGACGGCCCGGCAACTGGGCGTCTCCGCCTCGGCCGCGAACCCGGACGAACTGGACCGCCCGCAGGGCTGGGACGTCGTGGTCGACGCGACGGGGAACGCGGCGGCGATCCAGGACGGCCTGGGGCGGGTGGCGAAGGCCGGCACGTTCCTCCAGTTCGGAGTCGCCGACTACGCGACGCGGGTCACGATCGATCCGTACCGCATCTACAACCAGGAGATCACCATCACCGGTTCGATGGCGGTCCTGCACAGCTTCGAACGCGCGGCCGAGCTGTTCGCGAACGGTGTGCTGGATCCGGGGACCTTCATCAGCGACCGGATCCCGCTGGAGCGGTACCCGCAGGCGCTGGAGCAGTTCGCGGCGGGGGTGGGCCGCAAGATCGTCGTCGTACCGTAGCGATCCCCTGGGGGGCGGAGCCCCCGGCGGAGTCCAGGGGCTGCGCCCGTGGTGGGGTCTGGGGGCGAAGCCCCCCCGGTGGGGGTCCGGGGCTGTGCCCCGGGTTGGGACGGGTAGGGGCGGCGGGGGCGAGTACACCTCGGCACCGGCCGAATGAGGTCGGTAAGGGAACGGTAAAGCGGTGTGGATCGTTCACCCGGCATGACAGCTATGACCCCCGGCTCGAACATCCCTCTCTCCGCCGCGCGCGTGACGGTGGACGTCGCCGCCCCGGTGCGGCTCGACGTATCGGGCCTGCTGCTCACCGCCGACGGCAAGGTGCGCTCGGACGACGACTTCATCTTCTACAACCAGCCGAGCGGCCCCGGCGTGACCTACCGCTCCGGCGGCGGCACCGCCCCGGACGCCATCACGGTCGACACCACCGCCGTCCCTCCGGGCATCGAGAAGATCGTCGTCACCGCCAGCCCCGACGCCCCGGGCCAGACGTTCCAGGGCATCGAACCGACGGCCACCATCCGCAACGCCGACGACACCTCCGTCCTCGCCACCTTCACGCCCCCGCAACTCGGCACCGAGACGGCACTGGTGGTCGTGGAGATCTATCTGCGCAACGGCCAGTGGAAGGCCCGCGCCGTCGGCCAGGGGTACGCCAACGGCCTCGCCGGCATCGCCACCGACTTCGGCGTCACGGTCGAGGAACCGGCTGCCGCCCCGCCCCAGCCGACGGCCCCGCCGCAGCCGGTCGCCCCTCCGCCCGCCGCCACGCAGCCGCCGGTGACTCCGCCGGCCCCGCCCGCCGCACCCCCGGCACCGGCCACCGCCCCGGGCACCGGGAAGATCAACCTCGACAAGGGCCGGGTCAGCCTCCAGAAGAACCAGACCGTCTCCCTCGTCAAGGGCGGCCGCCCCCTCCTCTCCCAGGTCCAGATGGGCCTCGGCTGGGAGCCGGCGTACCGCGGCAAGGACATCGACCTCGACGCGTCGGTCATCGCCTACGGCCCGCAGCGCAACCACATCGACAGCTGCTACTTCGGCAAGCTCCAGATCGTCAACGGCGCGATCCGCCACTCCGGCGACAACCTCACCGGCGAGGGCGGGGGCGACGACGAGGTGATCACCGTGGACCTCGGCCGTCTTCCGCAGGACGTGACCGGGCTCGTCTTCACGGTCAACTCCTTCTCCGGCCAGAAGTTCACCGAGGTCGCCAAGGCCTACTGCCGCCTCCTGGACGCCGCGACCGGCGAGGAACTCGTCCGTTTCGACCTCACCAACGCCGAGCCGCAGACGGGCGTGATGATGGCGAAGCTGATCCGGCAGTTCTCCGGGGAGTGGGAGATGACGGCCATGGGCGACTTCGTGAAGTCCCGTACGGTACGGGGCATGGTCAAGCCGGCGGCTCAGGCGCTCTGAGCGAGGGCTCGTACGACGTCGTGGGCGCCCTCGTTCAGGGGGCGCCCGGCCTTCAGCCCTCCGGCCCCGGCCGCAACCCCTCCATCAGCAGCGACAGATACCGCCGGATGCACTTCCCCTCCGCATCCGCCAACTCCGACGCCGTCGCCACCCCGTGCGCCAGCCGCAGGACGTCGACCGGCTCGACGTCCCTGCGCAGCGTCCCCTCCTCCTGCGCCGCCGTCGCCAGCCTTGCCGCCGCGCCCCTCATCGACTCGCCGCAGGCGGTGACCACGGCAGTGCGGCCGTCCGTGACGGCCGACCCCAGCAACGCCTTCAGGCCGCGCACCTGGATCATCCCGGCGCTGAGCTCGTTCAGCCACTCCACCAGCGCCTCACCCGGCGGCAACCCGGCCGCCAGGACGTCGGCGCGAGCCGCGATCGCCTCGATCCGGTCGACGTACGCGGCCTCCAACAGCGCCTGACGCGTGGGGAAATGCCGGTAGAGCGTGCCGGACCCGACCCCCGCCCGCTTCGCGATGTCGTCCAGCGAGGCGTTCTCCCCATGCTCGGCGAAGGCCTCCGCCGCCGCCTTCAGCAACCGCTCATAGTTGCGCCGAGCGTCCGCACGCATGGGCCTGGGCTGCGTCATCCCGCCACTCCTTGCAAACCGGGGGCCCTCTCCGCATCGTATCCGACACCCTCGGGGAGAGCCCACGGCCGGGACCTGCCACCCAGGCCCTGTCGTTTGAATCATCCCGGCGTCGCAGGGCCTAGAACAGCGCGCTGTACCCGTTGAGCGCGGGCTGCCCGCCGAGGTGGGCGTAGAGCACCGTCGAGTCCCGCCCGATCTCGCCCCGGGACACCAGGTCGATCAGCCCGGCCATCGACTTCCCCTCGTACACGGGGTCGGTGACCATGCCCTCCGTCCGCGCCGCGAGCCGCATCGCGTCCAGTGTCGTCTCGTCGGGGATGCCGTACGTGCCCGCGTGGTACCGCTCGTCCAGTTCGACGTCCGCCTCCGTCAACTCGCCCTGCACACCTATGCATCGCCCGGTGCGGTGGGCGATCCGCGCGATCTGCTCCCGAGTGCGGGCGGGGTTCGCGGAGGCATCGATGCCGATGACCCGTCGCGGCCGCCCACCCGCCTCCTCAAGTGCACGGAAGCCGGCGACCATGCCGGCCTGGGTCGACCCGGTCACCGAGCAGACGATCACGGTGTCGAAGAAGACGTCCGACTCCCGCTCCTGCTCGGCCACTTCGTACGCCCAGCGCGCGAAACCGAGGCCGCCGAGCGGATGGTCGGAGGCTCCGGCCGGGATGGCGTACGGCTTGCCGCCCGCCTCCTCGACCTCCCTCAGCGCCTGCTCCCAGCTCTCCTTGAAGCCGATGCCGAACCCGGCCTTCACCAGCCGTACGTCGGCCCCCGCGAGGCGGCTGATCAGGATGTTGCCGACCTTGTCGTACACGGCATCGGGCCAGTCCACCCAGCTCTCCTGCACCAGCACGCACTTCAGCCCGGCGTGGGCGGCCACGGCGGCGACCTGGCGGGTGTGGTTGGACTGCACCCCGCCGATCGAGACGAGCGTGTCGCAGCCCTGGGCGAGCGCGTCGGCGACCAGGTACTCCAGCTTGCGGGTCTTGTTCCCGCCGTACGCGATGCCGGAGTTGCAGTCCTCCCGCTTGGCCCACAGGGAGGCGCCGCCCAGGTGTTCGGTCAGGCGCGGCAGCGCGTGCACGGGCGAGGGACCGAACAGCAGCGGGTAACGCTCGTACGAGGAAAGGGACATGCGTCCTCCCGGGGTCGGGTCTAGTCGGCCTGCTCTTCGAGCCCCCGCCAGATCTCCGCCGTCACGCGGACCGCCTCGCCCACGTCACCGGCCGCACAGGCTTCGATCAGCCGCTCGTGCAGCCCCGCCGAACGGCAGCTGCCGCCCTCGCCGAAGCGCCGCCGTTCCAGGCGGCGGATGAGCGGGGTGTAGCGGGCGATCGTCGCGGCGGCGGCGCGGTTGCCGCTGACCCGGACGAGGACGTCGTGCAGGTCGTCGTCGGCGTGCAGGGCGGCGTCCACGTCGCCGGCCCGGACGGCGGTCGCGAACCGCTCGTTGGCCGTGCGCATCGCCTCGATGTCCGCCGCGAACAGCCGGGGCACGGCGACCCGTGCGACCAGCTCGTGCATGGCACCGACCACGGCGGCGGCGTCCCTGACGTCGGAGGCCACGACCGGAGTGACCCGTGTGTAGCTCTGCGGCTTGCTCTCCAGCAGCCCCTCGTCGACGAGCCGTGAGAACGCCTCGCGCACCGGCGCCCGGGACAGCCCGAGCCGCTCGGCGAGGTCGGCGTCGCGCACCACCGCGCCGGGTTCGATCTCCCCGGTGACGATGGCGTCCCGGATCACCTCGTAGGCGCGGTCCCTGAGCAGGGTGCGGCGCACGGGTCGGATGGCCTCCACGCGCTGAAATGTTAGATGTCAGCCAGGGGCCGGACAAGGCCCGCACCCGAAGGCGCGGGCCTCGTCCCGCTCAGGCAGCCCAGGGCCAGTCGGCGTCCCGTGCCGCCTCCAGCAGCGGAACCATCCGGAACGCGGCGTCCGAGAGGCCGCCGAAGGTGTGCCGGTTCCCCTTCCCCGACGGGCCGTGGCCCGCCCGGTACCCGGCGAGGTTCCAGGTGTAGACCGGCACGTGCGGCGGAACCTGCTCGGTCGGGTCGCCGTGCCGGCTGTACGCGTACTGCTCGTCGGTGACGATCAGCACCCGGTCGTGCTTCTTGTAGTGCCGGCGCACCGCCTCGGTCGTGTCCGTGCCTCCCAGGTCGCCGAAGCGGTCCAGGATCTTCAGCACCGACTCGCCCCTGCGGAACTTCACGCGGTCGCTGCTGGTGCCGAACTCGACGAGATCGGCGTCCGCCGCCCGCAGCGCGAGCGCCGTACCGAAGACCGCCGCCGCGTCGGCCCGGGTGAGCTGCGAGCGGTCGGACATCCGCGAGTAGAACATCGACCCCGAGCGGTCCACGAGCACCAGTGTCCGGCCGGGCAGCGCGGGCACGTTCGCCAGCGAGTGGCCGAGGGCCCGCTCCAGCGCGTACGACCAGCGCAGCGACGGCGCGTACTGGTACGCGGCGAGGTACCGGAACGGGAACTGCCGGGAGCGCGCCACCTCGGCCGGGTCGCTGATCCGTGCGGCGACCTGCTCCGCCACCTCGTCGGACACCCCGGCCTCGTCGAAGTTCCGCAGGTTGCGGACGAGCGCCATGGCGCCCATGGACGGGATGACGGCCTCCCAGGCCGCCTTGTCCATCGGCCCCTGCAGCCAGCCCGCCAGCATCTCCCAGGTGATCCCGGCCGCCGCGAGCCGCTCGGCGCCGTCGGGCGCGGTGACGACCGCCCGCCGTTCGGCGACGGGGAGGGCCATCAGCTCGCGGTGCGCGGTGAGCACACGGTTCGAGGCGGGCGGCAGCGCGGTGTCCGGGTTGTGCCGGCGGTCGAGCGCGTACTTGAACAGCTCGCCCTGCCACGGCTTGTCCGCGTCCGGCGCCGCGTGCACCAGGTTGAGGATGTCGCCGAAGCGGTAGCCCTTCGACGCCGTGTCGTACTTCAGCAGCGCCTTGCCGCTGTAGAGGCGCCGTACGGCGTCGGCGATGCCCCGCTTGACCGGCTTGGGGACGGCGCGGCCGTGCACCGAGGTCCAGTACGCCAGCAGCTCGCCGGGCTCGTCGGGTCGCTGGAGCACGGAGGCGATGACCTGCCGGTTGGCCGGGCCGTCCGTCGCGCCCGCGTCCAGCCGTGCCTTCACGTACTCGGCGGCGCCCACGACCGAGGCGGTGCGGAGGTTGCCCTCGCCGCGCAGCCAGCCGAGCAGGCCCGCGGTCCACGCCGGGTCCGTCACGGCGAGCTCGCGCACGAGCCGGGTGAAGCGGTCGTCGCGGTCGGCGCCGGCCTCGTAGAACGTCTGCTGCGAGACGAAGTGGGAGACCGCGAGCAGGAAGAGCTCGGAGCGCGCGTCGCGCTCACGGCCCCGGCCGCCCTCGTACGTACGGAGCACACGCCCCGTGGACGTCACCCGGGAGGTGGGCCCCGCCTTGGCGGCCTTGGTGTTGAATCGCGCCATGGTGAATTCCCCCGAATTCTTTGTCGGTTACGGAGGGAGGCGCAGCAAAAGGAGGGTGCCCGAGATCAGGGATCGGCGACGGAGCACCACCGAACGCGTCTTCCATTTCCGCCACATCGGCCCGGAGCCGATGACGGGATTCGAACCCGCACCATTTCTGATTCGGTCCCTGAAGTATCCGCTGCCTGCGCACCGGGCACCCACCGAGAACTGCGCCTCCCGAGATCAAGTCGGCCGCGGCGTGGGATTCTTGTGAGAGAAGAAGTAGCCGCAGCCCGCGCACCGGGAGGTGCATGAAGTTGTGGTGTCCAGAGATCGAGGCCGGCGGAACCGACAAGGTGCTCTGCCTCTGAGCTACACCGGTTCGTGGTACCGGTGGCGGGATTCGAACCCGCGGCCGCCCCATTATGAGTGGAAGTAGGTCCTGCCTTCGCACCTGGACGTGCATCACTCTAAGAGGCGTACCGCGGGATCAGCGAGCGAATTAATTACCGATTCTGGCGCTTCCAGGGCCCCGTGATGGCGAGCATGATGCCGGGCGTCTGGATGTTGGCGTACAGGGTCCTGCCGTCGGGCGAGAAGGTGACGCCGGTGAACTCGCTGTACTCGGGCTCCTCCTCGGTGCCGATGTTCAGCTCGTTGCGGGCGATGGGGTACGTGCGGCCGCTGTCGGTGGCGCCGAACAGGTGCTGGACGCCCTCGCCGTCCTCGGCGATGACGAGGCCGCCGTACGGGGAGACGGTGATGTTGTCCGGGCCGTCGAAGGCGCCGTCCGCCGACGGGTCGGGGTTGACGCCGAGGAGGACCTTGAGGGTGAGCGTGCGGCGCATGGGGTCGTAGAACCAGACCTGGCCGTCGTGCTGGACGGGGCTCTCCTCACGGGCGTACGAGGAGACGATGTAGGCGCCGCCGTCGCCCCACCACATGCCCTCCAGCTTGCGGGCCCGGGTGACCTGGCCGTCGGTGAACTGCTTGCGCACCGGCGTGGTCCGCGCGTCGCGGTCGGGTACGTCGACCCAGTCGACGCCGTACACCGTGCCGGTCTTGGTGGCGCGGGAGAGGTCGTCGACGAACTTGCCGCCGGAGTCGTAGCACTTGGGTGCCTGGAGGATGCCGGCGTCGTCGGCGAGGGTGCGGAACTTGCCGCGGCCGTACTCGAATCCCTTGGGCGGGGTCCAGCGGTAGAAGAGGCCGTTGGGGCCCGCGGCGTCCTCGGTGAGGTAGGCGTGACCGCGCTTGGGGTCGATGACGACGGCCTCGTGGTCGTAGCGGCCGAAGAACTTCAGCGGCTTGGGGTCGCGGTTGGCGCGCCGGTCGAGGGGGTCGACCTCGAAGACATAGCCGTGGTCCTTGGTCATGCCGTTGACGCCGGCCTTGTCGGAGTTCTCCTCGCAGGTCAGCCAGGTGTCCCAGGGGGTGCGGCCGCCCGCGCAGTTGGTGGAGGTGCCCGCGATGCCCACCCACTCGGCGACGTGTCCGTCGGGGCGCACCTCGACGACGGTGCAGCCACCGGAGGCGGCGGGGTCGTAGACCAGGCCCTGGATGAGCGGCACCGGGTATTTCCAGTTGGCGCGCGGGCCCTTCAGCTCGTGGTTGTTGACCAGCAGGGTGGTGCCGCGGGGGCCGTCGAAGGTGGCGGTGCCGTCGTGGTTGGACGGGGTGAACTCGCCGGACTCCAGGGTGGTCCTGCCGCTGTAGGTGATGATCCGGTACGTGAATCCGGCGGGCAGCGCGAGGATGCCCTCCGGGTCGGGCACCAGCGGTCCGTAGCCGACCCCGCCGTACGCGTCCGCCGACTCCTCACCGGCGCTCTCGGTGTCGGTGGACGCGAGGGCGCCCGGGGCGGAGGCGAGGGCGCCGACACTCCCCGCCAGCGCGACACCGGCACCGGTGATCGCGGATCGTCTGGCGAAGTCCCTGCGGGTGAGCGACATGGTGTCTCCTGTGACGGTGGATGCCGTGGAGGGTGGCGGACCTCGGTCGGCGACACCGTCCCGCCCAGGGCTGAACGGCGGTTGAACACCCGACGACGCGCCAGGATCCGACGCACGTCGCGACGGCGCCGCCCCCACGGGACCGCCGGTCACGCTCCGACGCCTGGCTCACCACGACACCCGCACACGAAGCGACCGCAGCCCCACGACACCGGGCCACCAGGCCACCGGCCGGTACGCCCCCGGGCCGCCGCCAGCCCGCCCAGCCGGCACACCACCCGGCCGCCAGGCCACAGGCCACCGGGCCACAGACCACCGGCCGCAAGCCGCAGACCGCCGAGCCACAGGCCGCAGACCGCCAGGCCACAGGCCACAGGCCACAGGCCACCGACGGAGCCTGCCCCCACCGTGCGGCCGGCGAGGCGGGCTGTGCCGCCGTGGGGCCGGGCGCTCCGGTCAACCGCCTTGCTGTGACCGCGCCTTGAACGCCGCCTTGCGCGCCTCCTTGGCGATCCGCTTGTCCGGATGCAGCCGTCCCATCGCCTCCAGCACCTCCGCGGTGGCCGGGTGGTCGACCCGCCAGGCGGCGGTGAAGAAGCCGCTGTGCTGCTGTGCCAGCCCCTGCACCAGGGCCGTCAGTTCGTCGGAGTTGCCCTCGGCGGCGAGCTGTGCGGCGACCGTGTCGATGGTCAGCCAGAAGATCATCGCCTCGGACGGCGCGGGCACGTCACGCGCCCCGTGCTCGGTCAGCCACACCCGGGCCAGCCCGCCCAGCTCGGCGTCGTCGAGGACCTCCCGCAGCGCCGGCTCCGCCTCCCCGCCGACCAGCGACAGCGCCTGCTGGCAGCGCAGCCGCCGCAGTGGCGCACCGGCGTCCGAGCCGCGTGCCGCGGACAGCAGCTCCCGTGCGGCGGTGAGGGGCGGGCGGCGGGCGAGCCACTGCTCGGTCTCGGCATGTGCCGCCCCCGGCGGGAACGCGGCCGTGCCGTCGAGCAGCGCGTCGGCGCCCTTGTCGGCGAGGTCCCCGACCGCCGGTGCCTCGAACCCGGCCTCCAGCAGCCGGGCCCGCAGCCCGTACAGGCCGAGCGGCGTCAGCCGCACCATGCCGTAGCGGGAGACGTCGGTGTCGTCGACCGGCGCCGCGGGCTCTTCCTCCGCGTCGGCCATGAGGGCCTCGTCGACGGGCTGGTACTCCACGAGCCCCGCCGGCTCCAGCAGCCGGAACTGGTCGTCCAGCCGCATCATGGCGTCGGACACCTGCTCCAGTATGTCGTTCGTGGGCTCCTCCATGTCGCTGGGCGCGATCACTGAGGCGGCCAGCGCGGGCAGCGGCACCGGGGTGTCGCCGGGACCGTCCTCGCTGACGGTGAGCAGGTACAGGCTGCCGAGCACGCTGTCGAGGAACTCGGCCTCCGCCTCCGGGTCCCAGCCCAGCGAGGAGAAGTCGATCTCACCGCCCGCTTCCACCGCCTCGGCCAGTCCGTCGAGGTCGGGCACGCTCGCGTCGGCGAGCACCGTCTCCAGGGCGCCGAGCCACACGCCGAGCACGTCCTGCGGCGAACCGCCGGTGAGCAGCGCCAGGTCCTCGCCCGCGGCGACGGTGCCCTCCTC
The DNA here is from genome assembly GCF_030386795.1 of Streptomyces sp. S.PNR 29. Classification (GTDB taxonomy): domain Bacteria; phylum Actinomycetota; class Actinomycetes; order Streptomycetales; family Streptomycetaceae; genus Streptomyces. The sequence goes on along the minus strand of NZ_JANUQM010000002.1, from coordinate 763,593 downwards.
CTCGTCGACGACCTCGACGAGCCCGGTGTCCACGGCGACCCGCCAGGCCTCGCTGGCGTGGGCGGCGGCATCGTCCCCGCTCAGCCCGAGCACCTCGGCCGCCGCGGGCAGCTGCTCGTCGACGAGCCCGCCCCCGGCGTCGACGCGGGTGTCCGGCCCGGCCCAGCGGGCGAGCCGGGCGGCGCGGGAGAGCAACGGCGTGGACAGCGCGTCGCGGGCCAGCTCCGCTTCGGGGTGCAGCCGTACGGGCGGCAGGGTGGAGCTGTCTGACATCTGCGGGTTCTCCTAGGACATGTCGTACGACTCAGTCGCTCAGCCTAGACGGGTTTCCACCCATGCCGCCCGGTTCATCTCCCGGTAGGGAACCGTACATGGCTGAAACCTTGACAAGTGGCCTGAGCAGGCAGGAGATTGACGCGCGTAGAAATCGGGGGGACAACTGTTCACCGCACTACGCGCGTCACCCCGCTCCACGCTCCGCCCTCGTCCCGGCGCTCTGTCATGTCCCCGGAGGGAATACCGTTGCCGAGCAAGTCGTCCGCGCGTCTCGCCGCGCTCACCGTCGCCGCCGTCTGTTCCGCGGCGTCCACCGTCGTCCTCACCTCGCCCGCGCACGCCGACTCCGTGCGCATCCATGACATCCAGGGCAGCACCCGCATATCGCCGTACGCCGGCAAGCAGGTCACGGACGTGACCGGAATCGTCACCGGCGTGCGCACCTACGGCTCCTCCAGAGGCTTCTGGATCCAGGACCCTGAGCCGGATGCCGACCCGGCCACCAGCGAGGGCGTCTTCGTCTTCACCGGCTCCACCCCGAAGGTCGCCGTCGGCGACGCGGTCACCGTCTCCGGCACGGTCTCGGAGTTCGTCCCCGGCGGCACCTCCTCCGGCAACCAGTCCCTGACCGAGATCACCCGCCCCACGGTCACCGTCGTCTCCGGCGGCAACGCGGTCCCGGCCCCGACGGTCGTGGACGCACGCTCGGTACCCGACGTCTACGCCCCCGCCGGCGACACGACGGCGAACGGCTCGATCAACGCGCTGCCGCTCAAGCCCGCGACGTACGCCCTGGACCACTACGAGTCCCTGGAGGGCATGAACGTCCGGGTCGCCGACGCGCGCGTGGTCGGCGCCACCGACCCGTACACCGAGCTGTGGGTCACGGTGAAGCCGCGCGAGCACGCCAACCGCCGCGGCGGCACGGTCTACGGCTCCTACGACTCCCAGAACACCGGCCGCCTGCAGATCCAGTCCCTGGGCAAGGCCGCCGACTTCCCGTCCGCGAACGTGGGCGACACCCTCACCGGCACCACCGTCGGCCCGCTGGACTACAACCAGTTCGGCGGCTACACCCTCGTCGCCAACGAGATGGGCACCCTCAAGAGCGGCGGAGTACAGCGCGAGACGACCCGCAAGCAGTCGCGCGGCGAGCTGGCGGTGGCGACGTACAACGTCGAGAACCTCGACCCCTCCGACACCACCTTCCCGGCGCACGCCGCCGCGATCGTGAACAACCTGAAGTCGCCCGACATCGTGTCCCTGGAGGAGATCCAGGACAACAACGGCGCGACCAACGACGGTACGGTCGCCGCCGACCGGACGGTGACCGAGCTGATCGACGCGATCGTCGCGGCCGGCGGCCCCAGGTACGACTGGCGCTCCATCGACCCCGCGGACGACGCCGACGGCGGCGAGCCGGGCGGCAACATCCGCCAGGTGTTCCTGTTCAACCCCGAGCGGGTGTCCTTCACCGACCGCGCGGGCGGCGACGCGACCACCGCCACAGGCGTGACCAAGGTCCGCGGCACGGCACAGCTGACCGTCTCCCCCGGCCGCGTCGACCCCACTGACCCGGCCTGGACGAACAGCCGCAAGCCACTCGCGGGCGAGTTCGTCTTCCGCGGCCGCACGGTCTTCGTCATCGCCAACCACTTCAACTCCAAGGGCGGCGACCAGGGCCTGACCTCCCAGTACCAGCCGCCGGCGCGCAGCTCGGAGGTCCAGCGCCACCAGCAGGCGACGGCGGTGCACGCCTTCGTCAAGGACATCCTCGACGCGCAGAAGAACGCGGACGTCATCGCCCTCGGCGACATCAACGACTTCGAGTTCTCCGAGACCGCGAAGATCCTCGAAGGTGACGGCGAGCTGTGGTCGGCGATCAAGTCGCTGCCGAAGAGCGAGCGGTACACCTACGACTACCAGGGCAACAGCCAGGTCCTCGACCAGATCCTGGTCAGCCCGTCGATCCGGCGCGGCTGCGACTTCTCGTACGACAGCGTGCACGTCAACGCGGAGTTCCACGACCAGATCAGCGACCACGACCCGCAGGTCCTGCGCTTCGAGCCGTAGTCCAGCCGCCAGGGCCGCCCGGACACACCCGTCAGGCGGCCCTCCCCGGTCTCCCGTCAGTCGGGAACCAGTCCCAGGGCGTACGAGTACCGCTGCCCGGTCACCCCCTCCACCGCGGGATACGTCCGCACGCGCTCCCACTCCTCCCCACCCGGCAGAGCCAGGGCCTCGTCATAGGCCTCGGCACTCTCCCACTCGGCGTAGTTCAGGACGTGGGTCCCGTCGTCGCTCAGGTGGAAGTGCGCCGACACGAGCCCACGGTGCCCCTCCGGATCCGCGGCCAGGGCGGCGAGGACCAGGTCGACCCACTCACGCCGCCGCCCGGACGCCCCCTCCTCGAAGTCGATCCGCACGGTCACGATCAGCCCCGGCACCCGCGTGTCCCCCACGGCACGCTCGTGACTGCGGTACCGCCGGTAGCGGTCGAGCCTCACCCGTTCGATCCCCGGCACGGCGGTGTCGATCTCGTCGACGCGCTCCTGCCGTTGCGTCTTCACATACCCCTCGAAGTCCTCCGCCCTCCGCCACTGGGAGTGATGCAGCAGCGTCGTCCCGTCATGCCCGGCATAGACGTAGTACCCCAGCCCACCCCGGACGGGCCAGGGCCCGCGCTCCCAGGTGGCGGCGATGGCGTCGACCGCCTCGCGCTGCCGCTCAGGGGTGCCGACCCGCCAGGTACTGAACAAGGTCAAGCCGGCCTCCGGCCGGATCAACTCCGGATGGACATCGGTACGCCGCGTCATCTCACCCTCCACAAGTCCCTGCGAGAACTCCTGCACCACCCACCCTTCAACCTCAACCAAGATTCAGGTCAAGTAGGGGATTGCGGTGCGCAATTGGGGAGACCCGCCTGGTCATGGACGAGAAGGACGGCCCGGGCCGATTGCCGGCCGCCTCCTGGCGGGCGGTGGCGCGGCGCACTTTCAAGGAACTCCTGGACGACGAACTCTCCGACCGCGCCGCCGCGTTGACGTACTACGGCGTCCTGTCCCTGTTCCCGGCGCTCCTGCTGCTGGTGTCCCTGCTGGGCGTGGTGGGACAGAGCGCCACGGACAAGATCCTCGACAACATGGGGGACTTGGCACCGGGCCCCGCCCGCGACATCCTGCGCGACGCGGTGATCCAGCTCGGCGACACCGGCGGCACCAGCGGCGTACTGGCGATCATCGGCCTGCTGGCCGCGCTGTGGTCGGCCTCCGGCTACGTCGCCGCGTTCATCCGCACCTCGAACGCGGTGTACGACCTCCCGGAGGGACGCCCGGTCTGGAAGCTCACGCCGCTGCGCCTGGCACTCACGGTGAGCCTGATGCTGATGCTGGCCGCGAGCGCCCTGATCGTCGTCTTCACCGGCCCGCTGGCCGAACGGGCGGGCACGGCGATCGGCCTCGGTGACGCGGCGATCGCCCTCTGGGGCATCGCGAAATGGCCGGTCCTGCTGGTCCTCGTCATCATGATGATCGGCCTGCTGTACTGGGCCGCCCCCAACGTCCGTGGCCGCGGCTTCCGCTGGATCTCCCCCGGCAGCGTCCTCGCCACCCTCGTCTGGCTGGCCGCGTCCGGCGGGTTCGCCGTCTACGCGGCCAACTTCGGCACCTACAACAAGACGTACGGCACCCTCGCCGGTGCCATCGTCTTCCTCGTGTGGCTGTGGCTGAGCAACCTCGCGATCCTGCTGGGCCTGGAGTTCGACGCGGAGCTGGCCCGCGAGCGGGCGATCACCTCCGGAGGTTCACCGACGGAGGAGCCGTACGTGGAGCCCAGGGACACGCGCAAGTGGCCTCCGAGGTGGAGGGCGGCGCGGGGGCACTGACCGTTCGGCCGGGCGGCGGCACCCCACGGCCCCGACCCACAACCTCCGCCCGTAGGCCTCCGCCCGTAGGCGCAACGCGCACCCCCGCACACCCGCACGCGTCAGCGATGCAGACGCCACCCCCACACATACCCATGACGACGACGATGCTGCCGCCGCCGCAGCACCCCCATCGCGGCAACCACCGCTCCCGCCGCCGCCCCGGCCACCAGCACCGGACGCGGATGCCGCACCCCTGCCTGGACCGCCGTACGCACAGACCCCGTCACGCCGTGCTCCACGGCATGACCCGCCCCCTTCGCCCTGTCCTGGACGGTGTGACCGGCCTGGGCGGCACTGCTGCGCAGTTGTACCGTCATCGCCCCGGCCCGGTCCCTGAGGTCGGCGGCCCGAGCCTTGGCGCGGCCCTTCACATCCGCCTTCCCCGCCAGCTCCTCCACGGTGTCGCCGAGTTCGCTGCGCGTCTGCTCGATCTGCCGCCGCAGCTCATCCGGCCCCTTGGCGCCACGCATCGCGTCATCCGTCATCGGTGTGCCCTTCCCCTGATCTCCTCGACGTCGGCCCTGACGCTGCCGATGGCCTCCTCCGGCGTCGGCGGTGTGGCGCGGCGCAGCTGCTTGCGGCCGGTCACGGCCAGCACCCCCGCGATCACGAACAGCACCGCCGCCACGATGAGCGCGGAGGCCCATACGGGCAGCGCCAGCGAGAGCGCGGCGGCGGCCGTACCGGCCAGCGCGAGAAAACCGGCGTAGGCCACGGCGCCCGCGGCGCCGAGCAACCCACCGCCACGTCCGGCGCGCCGTCCCTTCTCCGCCAGCTCCTCCTTGGCGAGCGCCACTTCCTGGCGTACCAGCCGGGAGAGCTGTTCGGTGGCCTGACCGACGAGTTCGCCCACGGAGTGGTGCCCATCGTGCACAGGCTTGTGTTCGATCGTCCCGGTCACGGTGTTCCGCCTCCTCTCGGTTCAGAACCCCCGAGTACCCGGACCGACCTGCGCTACCCCCTGACGTCCACCCTCATTGCCCCGGCGTCCCGGCCCCGCCCCCACGCTCACCGAGCCGCGCCAGCTGGGTCTGGAACCAGTCGAGCCGAGCCTGCAACAGCGCCGCCTCGGCGACCAGTTCGGGAACCCCGAGCCCTTCACCCCCCGCCAGCCCCGCCGGCACCACCACACCTTCACCCGCACCCGCACCCCCACCCGGACGCGCGACCACCCGCAGCCCGCCCCCCGCCACCCCGGCGAACCCACCGAGCGACACAGACGTACGCCCCCGCACACAGCCCGCGCAGGAGGGCACCAGCGCACGCCACCCGGGTCTGCCCCACCCCGCGTCGGCCAGCGCCACCGCGCCCCCGCCGCACGAGCAGGGCCCGACGGTGACCGTCCGGACCCGCTGGCGGGCGTACCGGAAGCCGCGCTCGAAGCGGATGTAGCGGCCGAGCACCAGGACCTCCAGCAGTACGGCCGTCCGATGCTCGGCCGTGCACAGCAGCGCCTCGGCCGCCGTACGGTCGTGCACGCAGTGGAAGCCGCAGTCGCAGCGGCGGTGCGGCGGCCGGTGCCGCAGGCCGTAGACGCAGGACGCGTCGGCCAGGACTCCGTACGGCAGCGCACCGCCGAGCGACACACCGGTGAACCCGCCCTGCGTGCCGTCCTGCGACAGCACAGGGTGGGCGATCTTGTATCCGGTCGGCGGCTCCGCAGGGCGTTCCTCCGGAAGCCGCAGCCTCATCGGGCGGCCGGCACCTCTGCGGGCACGGGCGCCGTGGGCTCCTGGACCTCCTCGGCCACCGGAACCTCGTCAGTCACCGGGACGACTTCCTCGTGTGTCTGCGGCCGCTCTTCCGCGACTCCGGTGGCGAGTGCCTTGCCGAGCTTCATGACGCCTCCCATGACCATGGAACAGGACGTGAAACACCATGGTGACCCATGAAGGCCCGCTCTGCACATAGAGCCTGGGCGAATCAGACAGGCCTTCGCGTCCCCCCTCCGCACCACTCATTTCACAGCATCTCTTAGCGATACCTCGTAGAAAAATTAAGTGGAGCTTCACAATCTGACCGCCGACACTACCCCCATGACCACACCAGGCTCCGCCACCCCACCCTTCGGCCGCGCCCTCTGCGCCATGATCACCCCTTTCACCGAGGACGGCGCTCTCGACCTCGACGGCGCGCAGCAGCTCGCCGACCGGCTGGTGGCGCAGGGCTGTGACGGCCTGGTCCTGTCCGGCACGACGGGCGAGTCGCCCACCACGACCGACGCCGAGAAGTCCGCGCTCATCACGGCCGTGAGAGAGGCGGTCGGCGACCGCGCCTCGATCGTGGCCGGAGTGGGCACGTTCGACACCCGGCACACCGTCGAACTGGCGCAGGCGGCCGAAAAGGCGGGCGCCAATGGCCTGTTGGTGGTCACGCCGTACTACAACAGACCCCCGCAGGACGCGCTGGAAGCCCACTTCCGGGACGTCGCGGACGCCTCGGGACTCCCCCTGGTGCTGTACGACATCCCGGGCCGCACGGGCACCCGCATCGAGCCGAAGACGATGATCCGGCTCGCGGACCACCCTCGCATCGTGGCCGTCAAGGACTGCGCCTACGACCTGCTGGGCACCCAAAGGGTCCTGGCCCAGACGGACTTGGCGTACTACACGGGCTGCGACGAGTACGTCCTGGCGCTGTACGCGATCGGCGGCGCCGGCTACATCGGCACGGTGGCGAACGTGACGCCGTATCACTTCCGCGCCGTCCTGGACGCGTTCGACGCGGGCCGCACGGCCGAGGCGGCGCGGCTGCAGCGGCAGACCAGTGAACTCACCGAGCTGATGATGGCGTCGGGCCTCCCCGGAACCGTCACCGCCAAGGCCCTCCTCAACACCCTCGGCCTGCCCGCGGGCCCGGTCCGCGCACCGCTGCGACCCGCCGGCCGGGAGACGGCCGACGGGTTGCGGGCGGCGTACGAGCGACTGGTCGCCACCGGCCCCTGAGGACGCCTTGCGGGTCAGCGCTCGGCGAAGAGGGGCTGCCACTCCTGCCGGTCGGGTGTCTCGTTGGGCTCACGCACGCCGCTGAGCGGTACGACCTTGTCGCTGCCGATGGTGACCAGCACCAGCCGGGGCCGGTAGAACTCCGAGCCGGAGGCCCGCTCCCAGGCGATGAGCCGCCTGTCGTCCGCCCAGGCGAGGAGTTCCGCCCCACGCACCTTGGTGATCTCCTTGCCGGTGCGCGGGTCGACGATCTTCGACCATGACTTGTCCTTGGTCTCGGCCGCCAGGCCGAGCGCGGCGAGCCGGCCGCTCGGAGACAGCCGCGCGCTGACGGTCGACCGAAGGTACCGCTCGTGCGCCGGCGCGGCGACCTCGTCGCCCGCGAGGTCGTAGAACTGCTGCAGGCCGTCCCGGCCGCCGATGACCTGCGCGTACACCGTCCTGCCGTCCCGGCTGAAGGCGAAGTCCTGGCGGGCGTTGATGTCGCGTCGGCGCTCGACCGGGCTCCAGGAGCTCTTGCCGGAGGCCAGGTCGACGACGTAGAAGCCGGTCCGGCTGGGGTCGCCGAACCGCCATGCCCAGAGCCCCGTCTCCTGGCCGGAGGTGTCCTTCGCCGCGCCGTCGGCCCCGGTCAGCTTCTCCAGCAGATCGGGATTCTCGTCGTACGTCGTCGCGACGAGCCTGCTCCCGTCGCGCGAGTAGGCGAGCCCGCCCACCCCGTGCTCGACCGGGATCCACTGCTCGACCTCCCCCGTCGTGAGGTCGAGCAGGCCGATCCGCTTGGTGGGCAGCTCCCGCTCCAGGACGGCGGCGGTACGCAGACCGGGCGCGACGGCGACGAACGACCACCGGTCGTCCTTCTCGTACCTGCCGGTCCTCGGGTCGAGGAGCCAGTAGGTGCGGACGGAGACGCCCTCCTTGCCCGGCCGCTCGACGGTCTCGGTGGTGTAGTACGCGGCCAGCGCCGACTTCCCGGCCGCGATCAGGTCACGCGGCGGCGTCTGGTCCGGGTGGGCGTGGATGTCCTGCCGCTCCAGCACGCCGGCGGGGCGTACGTCGTCCTTGCCGGAGTCCAGCACCGGCACCGCCACGGCGACCGCCACCACCGCGGCGGTGGCGGCGGCCACGGACGCGAACCTGCGGGTGCGGCGGCGCCGGCGGGCCACCAGCACCCGGTCGGCGAAGCCCGGTACCGCAGGTCCCTGTTCGCCGGCCTGGTCGCGCAGCGCGTCCCGCACGAGTTCCTCGACGTTCACGAACGCACCTCCACGGTTGAGTAGTCACGGGGCGGCCGCTGCTGCCCGGCGTCCGCCGGGCCGAGTGCGGCCAGCTCGGGCGCGAGGGCGCGCAGCCGGGCGAGCGAGCGGTGGGTGGTGGACCGTACGGTGCCGACGGAGCAGCCGAGGATGCGGGCCACCTCGGCCTCGGGCAGGTCCTCGTAGTAGCGCAGCACCAGCACGGTGCGCTGCCGCGCCGTCAGCCGGGCCAGGGCGCCGCGCATCACCAGGCGCAGCTCGGCCGCGGCCGAGCCGTCCGGATCGGTGCCGGTCTCCGGCGGCTCGGCGACGCTCAGCTCGCGCCTCGGCCACTTCAGCCGCCAGCGGCTGACCTGCTGCCGGTACAGGATCTGCCGGACGTACGCCTCGGGCTCGTCGATGCGGTGCCAGCGGCCGGCCGCCTTGATCAGCGCGTTCTGCAGCAGATCCTCACCCGCGTGCCGGTCACCGCCGCTCAGCAGGACCGCCGTCTTCAGCAGTGCGGACGACCGGTTCGCCACGAAGTCCCGGAAGCTCTCCTGTGCCTCGGCATCCATCGTCACCTTCTCTTCCCCCGGGGCGGACCCTGTGCCCTGCCCCTGTGCCTCTTGTGACGCGCGCGCCGACGCCCCGCTATGCCACCCCGGCCGAAGAAACCATCGATCCGGTGAACGACCGGGGCCCGTACCGCGTCCTGCGCGGTACGGGCCCCGGCCCTCGGCGGGAGAATGCAGCCCGGGATCAGCCCGGGATCAGGTGGATCAGCCGTGGATCAGCCGTGGGATCACCCCCAGCGATAGCCGTCGCCGAACAGCAGCGTGTGCTCCAGCACATCCTCCATCGGGTCGTCGACCTGGCCCATGTTGACCAGCCCGATCCGGGGACCGTTGTGCGAGCCGGTGTTGGTCTCGTCGGCGTGCGCCGTGCCCGCCGGCAGCCAGCAGACCAGGGCGGCGGCACCCACCCCGGCCAGCCACCGCGCCACGGCCCTCACCCTCACGTTCCTCATGCCCCAGCCCCTCGTCTCGTCGGTTCGGCTTCTGATCGGACTCTGCGTCCACCTGCTCATCTGCTGGAACCATCGCGAGGTCACGCCCGGTCATCCGTACGTGCCCACCGGGGCCGCCGCGCACTAATCGGTGTCAAGCGCTTCCCGGACAGCCTGTCGAAATGCTGCCCTGGGAGCTTGAATCGCCACCATGGCGGCATCGAATCTGTTTTCCCACTTCGTCAGACCACGTTGACGTCCGCTTCGCAGGACATCCCACCAATCGGTCCCCGCCGCGTCCAGCTCATAGACGGCATCCATCAGCGGCTCCGCCGCACGAGTCACCTCCCGGGGCCCGGCGACGGAGACGGCAGCCACAGCGGCATTGAACTCGGTCCACAGTTCATGCGCCCGAAGGTAGCGTTCCTCCCGCAGCGCCTCGTCACTGCTCTTGCTGCGAAGGGCGTCACCAGCCAGCCACCAGCCGGCCGAAAGCCGCTCACAACAGTCCAACATCGACGTATACGCCTGCCGGCGCATGTCATCGCGCCAGCGGTCACGCTCCGCGCGTTGCTGATGACGTTGCCCAAGAATCGTGAACCAACTCGCGCCGAGTCCACCGACGGCGCCCACTGCCGCGCCGATCACTGCCGCTAAGCCCGAATCCACAGCGCCAGTAGATCGCCGGAAGAGATCTGCCGCAAGATCGCACGGTGCCTGCACCCCCCATCGCTGTCAGTCCCGAGCTGTACGGTCCACCCATGGCTGAGAGACCGACTACGAGCTGGCGGCTCGGCATAGCCGAGGAAGCCGAGGAGCTTGCCGCCGGCACCCTGGATCCCGAGTGCGGAGCACGGCGTCGATGTCGTCGCCCTGACCGCGCGCCACGGGCTGGGCCGGTACCAGCTCACGGACAAGTGGCGGAAGTGGTAGGGCCGCTCGCCGACGTTGCCCGGGCAAGGACTGCCGGCAGCAGATGTGCAAGCGCCCACGCCTCGCTGGCAGACTGCGCCCCATGAAGCAGCCTGCCCGTCTGCCTTTGACGCCGCGGCCCATGCCCCCGCTCCGCGGCGACGAGTCAATCGTGGGCGTCCCGGACGCAACCGTGGTCGACTTCTGGCGTTTCGCCATGCCAGACCTCCGTATGAACAACACACGCGGCCTGTTCGCCGAATTCCTGGTCCACCAGGCGGTCGGCTCCCACAAGCCCCGTGTGGAATGGGCAAGCCACGATGTCGAGACCGACGACGGACTGCGCATCGAAGTCAAGGCCGGCGCCTACCTACAGGCCTGGGAGCAACGGACACCGTCCCCAATCCGCTTCAGTGGGCTCCGCGCTCGCACGTGGTCACCTGATGACGGTTACTCAGAGGAAAAGTCGTACAACGCCGACGTCTACGTTTTCGCCGTCCAGACCGCCCGTGAACACGCCGTCTACAACCCACTCGACACGGCTCAGTGGGAGTTCTACGTACTCCCCCACCCAGTAGTCGCCGCCCTGGACGTGGACAGCGTCAGCCTGGGCGCGGTTCGCGCGGCAGCGGGTCCACCGGTGTCCTTTCCCACCCTCAATGACTGCATCCGGTCGGCTGATCCCCGCCCAGGCACGACCTGCGGCTGACGGCCGAAGCCCGTGCCCGAGTACTCGCCCGCAGCCTCGGCCGACGAAACCGCAGTTCAGCCGGAAGATCCTCCAGCCGCTCTCCTGAAGCGGTGCTCACGCACGAGCGCCCTCCCCGGCCGTCCTGGGCCGTGGAAGGGCGCTCGACGACGACCAACGCCGACAGCTACCGACCGCTCGACAGCGGACTGGACGTCGATCGACAACGCGGCCGCAGCTCACGGCCACCCATGATCAGTTGTGGCTGTGCAGGATCTCGTTCAGCCCGCCCCACACCGCGTTGTTCGGCCGCGCCTCGACGGTGCCCGTGACGGAGTTGCGGCGGAAGAGGATGTTGGACGCGCCGGACAGCTCACGGGCCTTGACGATCTGGCCGTCGGGCATGGTGACGCGGGTGCCGGCGGTGATGTAGAGGCCGGCCTCGACGACGCACTCGTCGCCGAGCGCGATGCCGACGCCCGCCTCGGCGCCGACCAGGCACCGCTCGCCGATGGAGATGATCACGTTGCCGCCGCCGGACAGCGTGCCCATGGTCGACGCGCCGCCGCCGATGTCGGAGCCGTCACCGACCACGACACCCGCGGAGATACGGCCCTCGACCATCGACGTGCCGAGCGTGCCCGCGTTGAAGTTGACGAAGCCCTCGTGCATGACGGTGGTGCCCGCGGCGAGGTGCGCACCGAGCCGCACCCGGTCGGCGTCGGCGATGCGGACGCCCTTCGGGACGACGTAGTCCGTCATGCGCGGGAACTTGTCGATCGAGGTCACCTGGAGGTGCAGCCCCTCGGCACGCGCGTTCAGCCGGACCTTCTCGATGTCGTCGACGGCGACCGGGCCGAGGGAGGTCCAGGCGACGTTGGCGAGGAACCCGAACATGCCGTCCAGGCTCTGGCCGTGCGGCTTGACGAGCCGGTGCGAGAGCAGGTGCAGACGCAGGTAGACGTCGTGGGCGTCGATCGGCTTCTCGTCGAGGGAGGCGATGACCGTGCGGACCGCGACGACCTCGACGCCCCGGCGGGCGTCCGGCCCGATCGCCGCGGTCGCCCCTCCGCCGAGCAGCTCCGCGGCACGCTCGGCGGACAGCCGCTCGGTGCCGGACGGGCCGGGTTCGGCGACCAGCTCGGGCGCGGGGAACCAGGTGTCGAGGACGGTGCCGTCAGCGGCGATCGTGGCGAGGCCGGCGGCAACGGCGCCGGTGGTGCTGGGAGCAGTCGTGTCGGTCATGACGGCAACCTAACCGGCGGGGGGCCGGGGAGGCGAACCGGTGCCGGGGTGTCTCACGTGGCGGGCGGGACCGACGGTCACCCGTCGGCGCGGGGCGCGGCGGTGGTGACCTCCGGGCGAGGCCCGGTCAGGGGCACGGCACCCTGCGCCACGCCGGTCCCGGACCGCCTCCACCGCCCGCTCACCAGCACAGCACCCCCGGCTGCCGCCGCCAGACCCGCGCAGACCGGCCACAACACGCCCGGCGCCGCCTCGTACACCGCCCCGCCGAGCGGCGCCGCCAGCACCATCCCGCTGATGGACACGCCGGAGTACAGCGACTGAAAACGCCCGAGGACATGCTCCGGCGCCTGATCGGCGACGTACGCGGTGGCGGTCGTCTTGTAGAGCAGCTCGCCCAGGGTCAGCAGCACCATCATCGCGACGGCCGTCCCGAGGCCCGCCCCGAGCAGCAGCACCCCGTACCCCGCGCCGACCAGCAGCAGCCCGGTGCCGACGATGTGCAGCGGCGACCGGCGGCGCAGGGCGAGCGCGGCGGGCAGCTCCAGGCACAGGCACACAGCGCCGTTGACCGCGAGCAGCGCCCCGTACACGCCCACGCCGAGCCCGTGGCCTGCGAGGAAGACGGGGAACGTCGAGTACTGCTGACGGTAGACGACGTCGACGACCAGGATCGCCGCCAGCAGCACCAGCACCGCCGGGCGCGCCCGCAGCGCCGGCCACACACCACCCCGGCCCGGCTTCGTCCGGCCGGCTCCCCGTGCCGGAACCACCCGGGCGGTCCAGCAGGCGAAGCCGAGGCCACCGAGCCCTTCGGCGACGTACAGCCAGTCGTACGACAGCCGTGTGGCGACCAGCGCGCCGAGTACGGGCCCGACGGCGAACCCGCCGTTGCCCGCCGTACGCACCAGGGCGAACGCCTGCCGCCGCGCCCCCTCGGGCACGACGACCGCGACGAGCGCGGAGTTCGCGGCGCGCTGCACGCCGGCGGCGTACTCCGCGAGCGGCAGTACGGCGTACAGCGCGAGCGTCGGCAGCACGGGCACGGCCGCCAGCAGCGCCCCCGCCGCGGCGGCGGCCGTCAGCAGCACGCGCCGGTGCCCGAACCGGTCCCCGAACCAGCCGCCGGTGAAGTTCCCCGCGACCAGCCCGACTCCCCCGACGCCGCTGATCAGGCCCGCCTCGCCCGCGCCCAGCCCGCGCTGGCCGGTCAGGTAGAGGAACAGGTAGGCGAAGCCGACGCTCACGGCGCTGTTCACGAAAGTGCCGCAGGCCAGCAGCCACACCGTACGCGGCACGTCCCTCAGCGCTCCCACCCGTTCCCCCCGTCCAGTGAGTTCATTTTGGGAACTGACTATGTCAGCATGACAGCCTCGGGTCAACGGCCGACGGAACCGACGGCGGTCGAGGTGAACGAAGGGACGAGGGTCATGGCCCGCAGGACGAGCCTGGAGGATTCCACCTGCGCCATCGCACAGGCCCTGGACGTCGTCGGCGACTGGTGGACCCTGCTGATCGTGCGGGACACCGCCCGCGGAGTGCACCGCTTCGACGAGCTGCAGCGCGAACTGGGCCTGTCCCGGAAGGTGCTGACGGAGCGGCTGCGCCTGCTCGTCGAGGCGGAGGTGCTCACGCGCGTGCCGTATCAGGAGCGCCCCGTGCGCCACGAGTACCGCCTCACTCCGCGCGGCCGGGCGCTGCTCCCCGTCCTGGTGGCGCTCCAGGACTGGGGTGACGCCTGGATCCTGGGCGACGGGAGCACGACGGCCACGGCGGCGGAGGCCTCCACGGAGGCCCGGCGGGTCCACGAACTGCCGGGCGCCCGGATCCCCGAGCTGTACCTGCCCGACCACGAGGGGGAACCGCGCGACCCGGTCGCGCCGGACACGCCGTACACGGTCCTGTACTGCTTCCCCGGCGCCTTCGCCCGCGCCGACGCCTGTCCGCCGGGCTGGGCGGACATCCCCGGCGCCCCCGGCTGCACCCTGGAGTCCTGCACCTACCGGGACCGGCTCGCCGAGTTCACCGCCGCGGGCGCCACCGTGCACGGGGTCTCGACCCAACGCCCCGACGAGCAGCGCGCCTTCGCCGAGCAGGAGCGGCTCGGCTTCCCCCTGCTCTCCGACGCCGGGCTGTCCCTGATCGCCGCGCTCCGGCTGCCGACGTTCCGGGCGGCGGGCGTGAGCCGGCTCAAACGGCTGACGCTGGTCGTCGACCGCGAACGGGTCGTCCGGGATGTGCAGTTCCCGGTCACCGACGTCACGGGAAGCGTGGACGCGGCGCTGGCGACGGTCCGCCGGCTCAGCGCTCGGGGATGACCCGGGCCAGCACCTCCCGCGCGTAGGCCTCGTCGTACGGCACGTCCGTCAGCAGCACCTGCAGACAGATGCCGTCCATCAGCGCGACCAGCGCCCGTGCCGTGACCGGGTCCGTGCGCCGGGCGAGCCGGTCGGCCAGGTCCCGCGCCCACTCGGCGGCCACCGGACGCAGGGCGGGGCGGCGCAGGGCGGCGAGGTAGAGCTCGTACTCCAGCTCGACCCCGGTGCGCTCCCCCGCGAGCCACTCCCCCATCCAGCCGGCCAGTTCCGCGGCCAGGTCGGTGCGCGGGTCCTCCAGGCCGCCGCGCGAGGCGACCACCTTGGCGAAGCCCTCGTTGGCCTGCCGCAGCGCGGCGACCATCAGCTCGTCGAGGGTCTTGAAGTGGTACGTCGTGGAGCCGAGCGGCACATCGGCCTCGGCCGCGACGGAGCGGTGGCTCAGCCCGGCGAGCCCCTTCTCCCCCACGACCCGGATCGCCGCGTCGATGATCCGCTGCCGCCGCTCGGGGTCGTAGCGCCGGGGCATCAGTGCGCTCCTCCCAGGTTGAGCACCACCACACCGACGATGATCAGCGCGATGCCGACGGCCTTGGCGACGGTCACCCCCTCCCCCAGGAACATGATCCCGATCGTGGCGATGGCCGCGGTGCCGACGCCGGCCCAGATCGCGTAGGCCGTGCCGACCGAGAGGGTCTTCAGCGTCTGCGCCAGCAGTGCGAAGGACAGGAGGTAGCCGAGGAGGGTCAGCAGCGACGGCCACAGCCTGCTGAACCCGTCGCTGTACTTCATGGCGGTCGTCCCGGCCACCTCGGCGGCGATGGCTCCGGCGAGCAGCAGGTATCCCATATGTACGAGTGTACACATCGATGTGTACACCTGTACACACCCGCGTTCCGGCCCGTACGGCCGTGCACACCTGCGTCCCGGCCCGTACGGCCGTGCGCACCGCCGGTTCAGCCGCCCAGCCGGTCGAAGCCGAAGGGCGCGAGGGACCCCGGGCGGCGGCCCGTGCGGACGTACTCGGCGAGCCGGTCAGGCCCACCAGGTCGTCCGGGTCGTCGAATCAGCGGCCCAGGTAGTGCCGGGTCGCGAGGGCGACGGCGACGACGCGGCGCCAGTCGAGGCGGTTGTTGTTGCCGCTCAGCTCCATCGTCCCGCCGATGCGCGTGGTATCGGTGAGGCCACGGCCCGGCGCTCACCGAAGTACAGGGTGTGCCGGGGCGCCGGGTCGAGGCCGACGGAGAAGCTGTAGCCCTTGCCCGCCTGGAGGGGCAGCTGATGCCCGAGCGCCGCCAGCAGAGGACGGTTGACCCGGCGAGATCGCAATGTGGAAACCGCTGACCCAAACAGCTACTGGTAAGTCACCTCGTCTACTACTGTGTCACCACTCTTTACCGAACCCTCACAACACCAGCGGCAGCCGTTGGCCGTAGCCACGCGCGCGCCGCCGAAGGAACAGCGCATGCCAGAGAAGGACCCCCGGCCCACTCCCTCCCAGCCATGGGAGAACGGCTGGGCTCCCGACACCTCCCACATACCCGGAACCCGGCGGCTCTGGCTGGCCGGCGCTCTGGCCCTGGCCACGGTCGCGGCGTGCACGACCGCGCTCCTGGTCACGCGCACGCCCACTGACAAGGCGTCACCGCCGGTACCGGAACCCAAGTCCGCCACGACGGTACCCGGCCTGATCTTCTTCGCCACCGACTCGGCCACGCCCACCGCGAAGCCCCACGCTCCGTCGGCCCGGCCCACCACGGCGGCACCCTCCTCCGGCCGGCCCACCCACAAGGCCTCGCCCTCCGCCAAGCCGTCGAAGGCCCCCGCACCGAAGGAGAGTTCCGCCAAGAAGCCGAAGCCCGAGGCCGTCCACAAGTCGGTCCGCTCGGTCAACTACCCGGACCGCTACTGGCATGTGAGCGGCGGTTACGTCAGGCTCGACCCGGCCGGCTCCGACCAGGCCCGGCAGGACGCCACCTTCACCCTGGTCAAGGGCCTGTCCGACGCCTCCTGCTACTCGTTCGCCACGGCCGACGGCGCCTACCTCCGCCACCGCTCCTTCGTGCTGCGCGCGGAACACGACGACGACTCGTCCGTCTTCCGCCGCGACGCCACGTTCTGCCCCCGTGCCGCACCCCACTCCGGGGCGGTGATGCTGGAGTCGGTGAACTACCCCGGCCGCTTCCTGCGCCACCAGAACTTCCAGCTCCGCCTCGACCCGTACCAGCACTCCGGCCTCTACCTCGCGGACTCGGCGTTCCAGCTGGTGGACGGGCTGGCCTGAGTCGTCCTCAAGGGGAGGGTACGAGAAACGGCGACGCCCCCGAGGGACGTCGCCGTTCATACCGGCCGGTGGGTGTCAGACGTTGAACCCGAGCGCCCGCAGCTGCTCGCGGCCGTCGTCCGTGATCTTGTCGGGGCCCCACGGCGGCATCCAGACCCAGTTGATGCGGAGTTCCTTGACGAGGCCGTCCGTGGCGGACTTGGCCTGGTCCTCGATGACGTCCGTCAGCGGGCAGGCCGCCGAGGTCAGGGTCATGTCGACGGTGGCGACGTTCGCCTCGTCGTCGATGTGGATGCCGTAGATCAGGCCGAGGTTGACGACGTCGATGCCCAGCTCGGGGTCGACGACGTCCATCAGGGCCTCGCGGAGCTCCTCCTCCGAGACCGGCTTCATCTCCACGGTGTCGCTCATGCCGTCTTCCTTTCGGCGTCGGCTCCGCCCAGCACCTGGGCCGTCGCGTCCTTCCAGGCCATCCAGCTCAACAGGGCGCACTTGACCCGGGCCGGGTACTTGGACACCCCGGCGAACGCCACCGCGTCCTCCAGGATGTCCTCCATCGCGTCGTCGGGCTCGATCCTGCCCTTGGACTGCATCAGCTCCAGGAAGGTCTCCTGGATCTTCCGCGCGTCGGCCAGGTCCTTGCCGACGAGGAGTTCGTTCAGCACGGAGGCCGAGGCCTGGCTGATGGAGCAGCCCTGGCCCTCGTAGGAGACGTCCTCGATCTTCGTGCCGTCGTACTTCACACGCAGGGTGATCTCGTCGCCGCACGTCGGGTTCACGTGGTGCACCTCGGCGTCGCCATCCCGCAAGCCCCGCCCGTGCGGGTTCTTGTAGTGGTCCAGGATGACTTCCTGGTACATGGAGTCCAGCTTCATGCGATCGCTCGTCCCGTCAGCCGAAGAAGTTCCGTACGTGCTCCAGGCCGTCGACCAGCGCGTCGATCTCCGCCGGCGTGGAGTACAGATAGAACGACGCTCGCGTGGTCGCAGGAATTCCGTACCGCAGGCAGACCGGGCGGGCGCAGTGGTGACCGACCCGGACGGCGATGCCCTGCTCGTCAAGGACCTGGCCCACGTCGTGCGGGTGGATGTCACCGAGCGTGAAGGAGATCGCCGCGCCCCGGTCCTCGGCCGTGGTCGGGCCGATGATGCGCAGGTCGGGGACGTCCGCCAGCCGCTTCACCGCGTAGTCGGTGAGCGCGTGCTCGTGGGCGAGGATCCGGTCCATGCCGATCGAGTCGAGGTAGTCGATCGCCGCGCCCAGTCCGACCGCCTGCGCGATCGGCGGGGTGCCCGCCTCGAACTTGTGCGGGGCGGGAGCGTACGTCGACGAGTGCATCGACACCGTCTCGATCATCTCGCCGCCGCCGAGGAACGGAGGCAGGTCCTCCAGCAGCTCCTGGCGGCCCCAGAGCACGCCGATGCCGGTCGGGCCGCACATCTTGTGGCCGGTGAAGGCCACGAAGTCGGCCTGCAGGGCCTGCACGTCCAGCGGCA
This sequence comes from Streptomyces sp. S.PNR 29, assembly GCF_030386795.1. Classification (GTDB taxonomy): domain Bacteria; phylum Actinomycetota; class Actinomycetes; order Streptomycetales; family Streptomycetaceae; genus Streptomyces. Next base: position 745,263 of record NZ_JANUQM010000002.1, on the reverse strand, counting down.
TGTGCGGCGCCGCCTGGGAGGCGTCGACGCAGACCAGCGCGCCGACCTCCTGCGCCCGGCGGACTATCGCCTCGACCGGGTTGAGCGTGCCGAGGATGTTGGACACCAGCACGAAGGAGACGATCTTCGTCTTCTCCGTGATGATCTCCTCGATGTTCGACAGGTCGAGACGGCCGTCGTCGGTCAGGCCGAACCACTTCAGCTTCGCGCCCGTGCGCTGCGCCAGCAGCTGCCACGGCACGATGTTGGAGTGGTGCTCCATCTCCGTGATGACGATCTCGGTCTCGGAGTCCACGCGGTAGGGCTCGTCGGCCCAGCCCAGCATGTTCGCCACGAGGTTGAGCGACTCGGAGGCGTTCTTGGTGAAGATCACCTCGTCGCGGCTCGGCGCGTTGATGAACGCGGCGACCTTGTCACGCGCGCCCTCGTACAGCGCCGTGGCCTCCTCGGCGAGGACGTGCACGCCACGGTGGACGTTGGCGTTGTGCTGCTCGTAGTACTCGTCGAGCACGTCGATGACCTGGCGCGGGGTCTGCGAGGTCGCCGCGTTGTCGAGATAGACGAGCTTCTTTCCGTCGTGGACGACGCGGTCCAGGATCGGGAAGTCCTTGCGGAGCGCCTCGGTGTCGAGGAGGCCCGGCAGCTGTGTCACGCGGATACGCCACCCTTCGTGTATGCCTCGTAGCCCTCTTCCTCCAGCTTGTCGGCGAGCTCGGCGCCGCCGGACTCGACGATGCGGCCGGCCGAGAAGACGTGGACGTGGTCGGGCTTGATGTAGCGCAGGATGCGCGTGTAGTGCGTGATCAGCAGGGTGCCGACCTCGCCGGTCTCGCGGACGCGGTTGACGCCCTCGGACACGACCCGGAGCGCGTCGACGTCCAGACCCGAGTCGGTCTCGTCGAGGATCGCGACCTTCGGCTTGAGCAGCTCCAGCTGGAGGATCTCGTGGCGCTTCTTCTCACCGCCGGAGAAGCCCTCGTTGACGTTGCGCTCGGCGAAGGAGGGGTCCATGTTGAGGCGCTCCATGGCCTCCTTGACCTCCTTCACCCAGGTGCGCAGCTTCGGGGCCTCGCCGCGGATGGCGGTGGCGGAGGTGCGCAGGAAGTTGGAGACCGAGACGCCGGGGACCTCGACCGGGTACTGCATCGCCAGGAACAGACCGGCGCGGGCGCGCTCGTCGACGGACATCTCCAGGACGTCCTCGCCGTCGAGGGTGACGGTGCCACTGGTGATCGTGTACTTCGGGTGACCCGCGAGGGAGTAGGCGAGGGTCGACTTGCCCGAGCCGTTGGGGCCCATGATGGCGTGCGTCTCGCCCTGCTTCACGGTGAGGTCGACGCCCTTGAGGATCTCCTTCGTGGCGTTGTCGGCCTCGACGGTGACGTGCAGGTCTCGGATTTCAAGCGTTGCCATGGGTGCCTCAGGACTCCTGGGTGAGGGAGACGAGCACGTCGTCCCCTTCGATCTTTACGGGGTATACGGGGACGGGGCGCGTCGCGGGGAGGGCGTCGGGCTTGCCGGAGCGGAGGTCGAAGCGCGAGCCGTGCAGCCAGCACTCGATGTGGCAGTCGTCCACCTCGCCCTCCGACAGCGAGACGTTGGCGTGCGAGCAGATGTCGTGGATCGCGAACACCTCGCCTTCCGTCTGCACGATGGACAGCGGCGTGCCGTCGAGCTCCACCCGCTTCGGGGTGTCCTCCTCCAGCTCGCCCAGTCCGCAGACGCGTACGAATGCGCGGCTCATGCGACCGACGCCTCCAGCTCCTCCTCGATCTTGGCGATCAGGCGCTCCTCGATGTCCGGGACGCCGATCTGCTGGACCAGCTCGGCGAAGAAGCCGCGGACCACCAGACGGCGGGCCTCGTACTCCGGGATGCCGCGGGCCATCAGGTAGAAGAGCTGCTCGTCGTCGAAGCGGCCGGTCGCGGAGGCGTGGCCGGCGCCGACGATCTCACCGGTCTCGATCTCCAGGTTCGGGACCGAGTCGACACGGGCGCCGTCGGTCAGAACCAGGTTGCGGTTCATCTCGTAGGTGTCCGTGCCCTCGGCCTTGGCCTCGATGAGCACGTCGCCGATCCACACCGCGTGCGCGTCGTCGCCCTGGAGCGCGCCCTTGTAGACGACGTTCGACTTGCAGTGCGGGGTGTTGTGGTCGACGAAGAGCCGGTGCTCCTGGTGCTGGCCGGCGTCGGTGAAGTACAGGCCGAACAGCTCGGCCTCGCCGCCGGTACCCGCGTACGTCACGCGCGGGTGGAGCCGTACGACGTCGCCGCCGAAGGTGACGACGACCGACTTGAAGCTGGCGTCCCGGCCGACCAGCGCGTTGTGCTGGGCGGTGTGCACGGCCTTGTCGTCCCAGTCCTGGACGGAGACGACGGTCAGCTTGGCGCCGTCGCCCAGGAGGTAGTCGACGCCCGCGGCGAGCACCGCGTCACCGGTGTGGTCGATGACGACGACGGCCTCGGCGAAGGCGCCCAGCTCGATGACCTGGTGGCCGTAGGCGACCCCGCCCTCGCCGTGCACGGCGATGCGGATCGGCTCGGTGAGGACGGTCTCCTTCGGGACGGTCACGACCGAGGCCTTCTCGAAGGCGGAGTACGCCTGGGCCGCGACACGGTCCACCGGGGTGCCCGCCTTGCCGAGCCGCGCGTCGTCGCGGCCGACGGTCTCGACGGTGACGCCCTCGGGGGCCTGTACGTCGACCTTCACACCGTCGCCGGTGGCGACCGCGGTGCCGTCGTGCAGGCCGCGCAGCCGCTCCAGCGGCGTGAACCGCCACTCCTCCTCACGGCCGTGCGGGACCGGGAAGTCCGCCACGTCGAAAGAGGGCGGCGCGCTCATACGCGTGGCGACGGTCGACTCGGCGGCCACCGCGATCGAGCCGGCGGTGGTGCTGCCCACCGGGATGTTCTGAGCCTCAGCCATGGCTGTCGTAGTGCTCGCTTTCGTTGACGTAAGGGGGCTGACGGGGACGGCGGGCGGCGCGGCGGCCGCCCTCGGCCGGTGTTAGCCGACCGCGCCCTCCATCTGCAGCTCGATCAGCCGGTTGAGTTCCAGCGCGTACTCCATCGGCAGTTCCTTGGCGATCGGCTCGACGAAGCCGCGCACGATCATCGCCATCGCCTCGTCCTCGCTCAGACCGCGGCTCATCAGGTAGAAGAGCTGGTCCTCGGAGACCTTGGAGACGGTCGCCTCGTGGCCCATGGAGACGTCGTCCTCGCGGACGTCCACGTACGGGTACGTGTCGGAGCGGGAGATCGTGTCGACGAGCAGAGCGTCACAGAGCACGTTGGACTTCGCACCCGGAGCGCCCTCGCCGATCTCGATCAGACCGCGGTAGGAGGTACGGCCGCCGCCGCGCGCCACCGACTTGGACACGATGTTGGAGGACGTGTTCGGGGCCATGTGGACCATCTTGGCGCCGGCGTCCTGGTGCTGACCCTCGCCCGCGAAGGCGATCGACAGGGTCTCGCCCTTGGCGTGCTCGCCCATCAGGTAGACGGCCGGGTACTTCATCGTCACCTTGGAGCCGATGTTGCCGTCGATCCACTCCATGGTCGCGCCCTCGTAGGCGACGGCGCGCTTGGTGACCAGGTTGTAGACGTTGTTCGACCAGTTCTGGATGGTCGTGTAGCGGCAGCGGGCGTTCTTCTTGACGATGATCTCGACGACCGCGGAGTGCAGCGAGTCGCTCTTGTAGATCGGAGCGGTGCAGCCCTCGACGTAGTGCACGTAGGCACCCTCGTCGACGATGATCAGGGTCCGCTCGAACTGGCCCATGTTCTCCGTGTTGATGCGGAAGTAGGCCTGGAGCGGGATCTCGACGTGCACGCCCGGCGGGACGTAGATGAAGGAGCCGCCGGACCACACGGCGGTGTTCAGCGCGGCGAACTTGTTGTCACCGGCCGGGATGACGGTCCCGAAGTACTCCTTGAAGAGCTCCGGGTGCTCCTTCAGCGCGGTGTCGGTGTCGAGGAAGATGACGCCCTGCTCCTCCAGGTCCTCACGGATCTGGTGGTAGACGACCTCCGACTCGTACTGCGCGGCGACACCGGCGACGAGGCGCTGCTTCTCCGCCTCCGGGATGCCGAGCTTGTCGTACGTGTTCTTGATGTCCTCGGGCAGGTCCTCCCAGGACTCCGCCTGCTTCTCCGTGGAGCGCACGAAGTACTTGATGTTGTCGAAGTCGATGCCCGACAGGTCCGAGCCCCAGTTCGGCATGGGCTTCTTCTCGAAGAGCCGCAGGCCCTTGAGGCGCAGCTTCGTCATCCACTCCGGCTCGGACTTCTTGCCGGAGATGTCGCGGACGACGTCCTCGTTCAGACCGCGCTTCGCAGCGGCACCGGCCTCGTCGGAGTCGGCCCAGCCGTATTCGTACTTGCCCAGGCCCTCCAGCTCAGGGTGGGCAGTCTCCGTGGGGAGAGTCATGCGGGGTTCCTCCCGGCCGTGCTTGCAGATGCGTTGTGGGAAATCTTGGGGATGAACGTCGTGCAGACGCCGTCGCCGTGCGCGATGGTCGCCAGTCGCTGCACATGCGTACCGAGGAGCTCGGCGAAAAATTCCGTCTCGGCCTCGCACAGCTGCGGGAACTGCTCGGCGACGTGGGCGACCGGGCAGTGGTGCTGGCAGAGCTGTTCGCCGACCGGGGCGCTACGCGCCGTAGCAGCGTACCCGTCCACACTGAGGGCCTTGGCCAGCGCTTCGGTCCGCTGGTCCGGGTCCGCGGCCTCGACGGCCTTGCGGTACGAGCCCGCCTGCGCGGCGATCCGGGCGCGGGCGAAGGCGGCGACCGCCTGCTCTCCGCCCTCCTGCTGGGCGATCCAGCGCAGGGCGTCCACGGCGAGCTTGTCGTACGACTGGTCGAAGGCGTCGCGTCCGCAGTCGGTCAGGGCGAACACCTTGGCCGGCCGGCCGCGCGTGCGCGCACCGTAGACCCGCCGCTCCCGTGCCTCCACGACACCGTCGCCCGCCAGGGCGTCGAGGTGCCGGCGCACGGCCGCCTGGGTGAGGCCGAGGCGGTCGGCGAGTTCGGCGACGGTGGACGGCCCGTGATCCAGGATGGACCGCGCGACCCGGTTGCGCGTCGAGCGCTCCCCGGTCGCGAGCTCTTCCTGAGCGTGGCCGACGTTTTTCACAACGCCATTGTTGCGTAATTCCCGGAAAGCGGGCAAGCCGCGTCCGGCCCGACGGGTGGTGCCCTACGTCACTTAGGCACACCTAACCTGACCTGCGGGAACGATCTTTGATCGATCAAACCGGTGGCATGCGGCCACCGCTTACGGGACACTCCCCCACCATGCCCACACCGCTCCCGACCGGCCCGCTCGTCACGCGCCGCACACTCTGCGAGCAACTGCGCACCCTGGGCGTCAGGCCCGGCGAGGTCCTCCTGGCGCACAGCTCGCTCAGTTCCCTCGGCTGGGTCAACGGAGGCGCCGTCGCGGTCGTCCAGGCACTGCTCGACGCGCTCGGCCCGGACGGCACCCTGGTCGTCCCCACCCAGTCGGGCGACCTGTCCGACCCGGCGCTGTGGAGCAATCCGCCGGTGCCCGAGGAGTGGTGGGAGACGATCCGGGCCACCATGCCCGCCTACGACCCGCTGATCACACCCACCCGCGGGGTCGGCGTGATCCCCGAGACCGTGCGCACCTGGCCCGGCGCGCTGCGCAGCGCGCATCCGCAGACGTCGTTCGCGGCCGTCGGCCCGCGCGCGGCGGAGGTGATCGAAGGGCACGCGACCGACTGCCGGCTGGGCGAGCGGAGCCCGCTCGCGAAGCTGGAGCGGCTGGGCGCCCGGGTCCTCCTGCTCGGCGCGGGCTACGACTCCTGCACGAGCTTCCACCTGGCCGAGTACCGGATACCGTCCCCGCTGGTGAAGGTGGGGCGGCCCGGACCGGCGGGATGGGAAACCGTGACCGAGGTGGCGGTCAGCCCGGAGCGGTTCGACGAACTGGGGCACGACTTCGAGCGGGACCGTCCCGTCGTACGGGGAAAGGCGGGCGCGGCCGATGCGCGGCTGTTCCCCGTGGCGGACGCGGTGGCCTACGCGGAGCGGTGGCTGGCGTTGCACCGGCCCCGTGAGGAGGAGTTCCTGCACCCGCCCGTCTGAGCCCTCGCCCGCGTACCTAGACTCTGGACCCATGCGAAGTGAGCCCGTGGTCCAGGTCCAGGCCCTGGTGAAGCGGTACGGCACGAAGACCGCGGTGGACGGGCTCGACCTGGTGGCCCGGGCGGGAGTCACCGCCGTGCTCGGCCCCAACGGGGCGGGCAAGACGACCACGGTCGAGACCTGCGAGGGGTACCGGAAGCCGGACTCCGGCACGGTGCGCGTCCTGGGCCTCGACCCGGTGAGACAGTCCGCTGAGCTGCGGCCCCGCATCGGCGTGATGCTGCAGTCGGGCGGCGTCTACTCCGGCGCGCGGGCCGACGAGATGCTGCGGCACGTCGCCAGGCTGCACGCCCACCCGCTGGACGTGGACGCCCTCATCGAGCGCCTCGGGCTCGGCGGCTGCGGCCGCACCACGTACCGCCGTCTCTCCGGCGGCCAGCAGCAGCGGCTTGCGCTGGCCATGGCCGTCGTCGGCCGCCCGGAGCTGGTGTTCCTGGACGAGCCCACCGCCGGCCTCGACCCGCAGGCCCGCCGCGCCACCTGGGACCTGGTACGCGACCTGCGCGCCGACGGTGTCTCCGTCATCCTCACCACCCACTACATGGACGAGGCCGAGCAGCTCGCCGACGACGTCGCGATCATCGACGCCGGCCGGGTCATCGCCCAGGGCTCCCCGGAGGACCTGTGCCGCGGCGGCGCCGAGAACACCCTGCGCTTCAGCGGCCGGCCCGGCCTGGACGTGGGGTCGCTGCTGAAGGCCCTGCCCGCCGACTGCTCGGCGGCCGAACTGACGCCGGGCTCGTACCGGGTCGTCGGCAAGGTCAACCCACAGCTGCTCGCGACGGTGACGTCCTGGTGCGCGCAGCACGGGGTGATGCCGGACAAGATCTCCGTCGAGCGGCACACCCTCGAAGACGTGTTCTTGGAGCTCACCGGCAAGGAGCTGCGCTCGTGACCACCGGCACCTACGCACCGCGGCCGGGTGCCGCGCCCCTGCCCCGCATGATCGCCGCCCAGGCCGCGCTCGAAACGAAGATGCTGCTGCGCAACGGCGAGCAGCTGCTGCTGACCGTCGTGATCCCCACGCTGCTGCTGGTGCTGTTCAGCACCGTGGACATCGTGGACACCGGCGCCGGGGAGGCGGTGGACTTCCTCGCTCCCGGCATCCTCGCGCTCGCCGTGATGTCGACGGCGTTCACCGGGCAGGCCATCGCCACCGGCTTCGAGCGCCGGTACGGGGTCCTGAAGCGGCTCGCCTCCTCCCCGCTCCCCCGCTGGGGGCTGATGACCGCGAAGACGGTGTCCGTGCTGGTCACCGAGGTACTCCAGGTCGTCCTCCTGACGGTGATCGCCTTCGCGCTGGGCTGGTCGCCGCACGGCAACCCCTTCGCCGTACTCCTGCTGCTGGTCCTCGGTACGGCGGCGTTCTCCGGGCTCGGCCTGCTCATGGCGGGCACGCTGAAGGCGGAGGCGACGCTGGCCGCGGCCAACCTGGTCTTCATCCTGCTGCTCGTCGGCGGCGGTGTGATCGTCCCGTTGGACAGGTTCCCGGACGCGGCGCAGAGCGTGCTGGGCCTGCTGCCGATCTCCGCGCTGTCGGACGGACTGCGGGACGTACTGCTGCACGGGGCGGGGATACCGTGGGGCGACCTGGGGATTCTCGCGGGGTGGGCGGTCGTGGGGCTGGCCGCGGCCGGGACGTTCTTCCGCTGGGAGTGAGGCTCCATGGCCCCTCGTGAAAGCGTGCACAAGCGTCGGCTTACGATGGACCGCGTGCCAAACGTGACCCGCGCGGACGCCGCAGCCGCCGTGCGCAACCCCCTCGCCTTCATCGCCGAACGCTGGACCCCGGCCCCCCGGACGGTCCAGCGGGCGGCCCTCTCCGCGCTCGTCATGTCGGTGGTCATCGTGGTCACCGGCGGTGCCGTACGGCTGACGGGCTCCGGCCTGGGCTGCCCGACCTGGCCCAAGTGCACCGCCGACTCCCTCACCGCCACCAGCGCGATGGGCTTCCACGGCGCGATCGAGTTCGGCAACCGCATGCTGACGTACGTGCTGTGCGCCGCCGTCGGCTGGGCGATCATCGCCGCGCGCTCCGAGAAGCCGTACCGGCGCAGCCTGACCCGGCTGGGCTGGACACAGTTCTGGATCGTGATGAGCAACGCCGTGCTCGGCGGCATCGTCGTGCTGGTCGGCCTCAACCCGTACACGGTCGCCGCCCACTTCGTGGCCACCTCGGCGCTCATCGCGGTCGCCGTGGTGATGTGGCAGCGCGCCCGTGAGGGCGACGGGGAGCCGCGCCCGCTGGTCGGGAAGGCCGTGCAGCAGCTGGTGTGGTTCCTGGTGGCCGCCTCCGTGCTGCTGATCCTGGTCGGCACGGTGGTCACCGGTGCGGGCCCGCACGCGGGCGACTCCAGCGAGGTCGAGCGGATGCCGGTCGACTGGGAGACGGTGGCCAAGGTCCACGCCGTGCTGGCCTGGATCGTGGTGACGCTGACGTTCGCGCTGTGGTTCGTCCTCAAGGCGGTGGACGCGCCGCGCGGTCCGCTGAGCCGGACCCGCGACCTGTTCCTGATCCTGCTCGCGCAGGGAGTGCTGGGTTATGTCCAGTACTTCACGAACCTTCCCGAGGTCCTGGTGGGCCTGCACATGCTGGGTTCGGCCGTGATGTGGATCGCTGTCATGCGCGTGCTGCTGTCCCTGCGGGAACGTCCGTACGTGACGGTGGACGTGCCGGGCCAGGCGGCCGAGGCGACGCTGACGAAGGCCTGACCCGGCTCACTTCAGCCCGTAGACCCGTCGCGCGTTCTCCGACGCGATCATCCCGGCCACCCGCTGGGCGTCCGTCAGCGACCACGCCCCCTCGGCGACCCAGGTGCCGAGCACCCGGCTCAGGGCCTCGCGGAACAGCCGCGCCCCCACCACGTGCAGCTCGGGCAGCCCTTGGGCCCCACTGGAGAAGAGGATCTTGCCGAAGGGGGCCAGCTCCAGGATCTCCGCGAGGACGGTCGCGGCCCGGGCGCCGGTGCGGACCAGGGCGGCGCCGGAGTCGGTGTACACGTGCGGGAAGACGCCGGCGAGGTGGGCGGCGTGGCGGTGGTACGGGTAGCCGTGCAGCAGGACGAGGTCGGTGCCGAGGCCGGCCGTGGCCCGGACGAAGTCCGTCAGCAGCACCGGGTCCGTACGGTCGATGCGCAGGCCCGGCTCGCCCAGCCCCGCGTGCAGCTGCAGCGGCCGGCCCGAGGCGACGGCGATCCACAGCAGGTGCCTGAGCAGCACCGGGTCGCTCAGCTCCCCGCCGACTTCGCGTCCGGCGAGCCAGCGGCCGGCGGCCCCGCGCACCTCGCCCGGCTCCGGCGGTTCCGGGGCGAGCGCCAGCCCGTGCCGTACGCCCGCGACCGAGGTGAAGGCCACGGCGTGCGCGGCGGCGGTGTGCACGGCCTCGGCGAGGTTGGCGAGGAGGGACTCGACGGTGCCGGAGGTGTCGGCGACCTGCTCGGCCAGCAGTTCCAGGCGGACGATCTCGTGGGCGACGGCGTCCCCGGTGGAGGCCATCTCGGCCGGTCCGGTGAGGTCGCCGGGCAGGCCCGTGTCGACGAGGTACGTCGTGATGCCGCTGCCGCGCAGCAGCCTGCGGCCCGCCTCCAGGATGCCGAGTTCCCGGCGCCGGGCGAGATAGCGGGCCGGCGAGCAGTGTGGCTCCAGGCCGAGCAACGGCGGGCACCAGCGGCGTACCGCGAACCCGGTCTGCGTGTCGAAGAGCGTCGTGCCCGGCGCGGGCGGGCCCTCGGTGCGGGCCAGCTGGGCCTCGAAGGTGCCGAGGCCCAGTTCCGTTCTCAGTACACCGTGGCAGTACTGGTCCACGAGGGACGGCGTTTCGATCATCCGGGCTCCCCGTCACTGGACCGCGTCCCAGGACCGTGTCCTCCTTACGGTCCCTACCGGTCCTAACGGGTGAACCCGCCGTCAGGTGTTGCTCGGCCCGCCCACCTGGATCCCGGCCATGCGCGTCCACTCGTACGGCCCGGTCCTCACCTTTGCCGCGAACTCGCCGTCGAAGGCCTCGTGGACGGTGATCCCGGACTTCTCCACCGCCTTCTCGGCGATCTCGTAGCTCGGCGCGACCAGGTCGCCCCAGCCGCCGTCCTCGCCGACGAGGACGATACGGGCGCCGCGTTCGCCGAGGTAGGCGACCTGGCCCTCGGCTCCGCCATGTGCCTTGGAGAAGGCCGTGATCTGCTTGGCGAGCCGGGTCACCTTGCGCTCGGCCTTCGCGTCAACCTGCTGCGTGTCTGCCATGGTCAGGATGCTACCGACGGGTAGATCAAACGGCGACGGGCGGGGTGCGTGGCCTTGACCACGCACCCCGCCCGTGACAACCCGTTACCGGAGGAACCGTTATCGGAGGAAGGGGTCCACCGCCACCGCCACGAACAGCAGCGACACATAGGTGATGGACCAGTGGAACAGCCGCATCTCCTTCAGCTTCGCGCCGGTCACCTCGGCCTTCGCCCGGTTCTGCAGGGCGTGCGCCTCCCACAGCCACCAGCCGCCCGCGGCCAGCGCGACCAGCGTGTAGAACCAGCCGGTGTAGCCGAGCGGGGTCAGCAGCAGCGAGACCGCGACCATCACCCAGCTGTAGATCACGATCTGCTTGGCGACCGCCTTGTTGCCGGCGATGACCGGCAGCATCGGCACGCCCACGCGCGCGTAGTCGTCCCTCACCTTCATCGACAGCGGCCAGTAGTGCGGCGGCGTCCAGAAGAAGATGACCATGAAGAGGATCACCGGCGCCCACGACAGCGAGTTCGTCACCGCCGACCAGCCGATCAGCACCGGCATGCAGCCCGCGATGCCGCCCCACACGATGTTCTGCGAGGTACGGCGCTTGAGGATCATCGTGTAGACGACGACGTAGAAGAGGAGCGCCCCGAGGGACAGCCAGGCCGACAGCCAGTTGACGGCGAGGCCGAACAGCAGCGTCGAGACGACCGCCAGCGTGATGCCGAAGGCGAGGCACTCGCGGGGGCTGACCATGCCGGTGACCAGCGGGCGCTGCGAGGTGCGGTCCATGAGCGCGTCGATGTCGCGGTCGATGTACATGTTCAGCGCGTTGGCGCCGCCCGCGGAGAGGTAGCCGCCGACGCAGGTCAGCAGCACCAGCTTCAGGTCCGGCACACCCTGCTCGGCGAGGAACATCACCGGGACAGTGGTGATCAGCAGCAGCTCGATGATCCGCGGCTTGGTCAATGCCACGAACGCCTTGACACGGGCCCCGAACGGCCGGTGGGCCGGGCTCTGGCTCGTCCCGAGCACCCCCGCTGGACGGGATTCAACGGCCGTCACGCACACCCCTACAGAGACATCCCAGCGAGCCTCCCCGTGTGAAGCAGCGGTAAAGGCTCGCGCGTACCACGCCACTGTAGACGTTGCCCATATCCCGACATTCGCGGGGGTGGGGTCGTGTTGGAGGGCGGGGCCCCGGTATATACGGGCGCGACGGCGGTCTCGTACAACGGGCGTACCGAAGCTCGATTGAGCACTCGGATGAGTGGCTCCGTATTCACTTGACGTACGCGGTACACGCTGGTCGGGAGGCGGATCCCCGGGAGTCCCGGAGTCTGGAATGGCTCGAAAGGACGGGGGTCCTCCGGGGGTAGGCTCGACAGCGGCCGGCCGACGCCGAGAACGCCGGCAGCCGGTGTGCGGCCCACGTATACCGGCATCCGACATGTGGAGAGGAGCCCTGACTCAGGGTGAGCACCAAGCCGACCACCACAGACCTCGAGTGGACCGAGCTGGACCAGCGGGCCGTGGACACTGCCCGTGTCCTGGCCGCCGATGCCGTACAGAAGGTCGGCAACGGCCATCCTGGTACGGCGATGAGCCTGGCGCCCGCCGCCTACACCCTCTTCCAGAAGGTGATGCGGCACGACCCGGCGGACCCCGACTGGGTCGGGCGCGATCGTTTCGTGCTGTCCGCGGGCCATTCGTCCCTGACCCTCTACACCCAGCTGTACCTGGCCGGCTTCGGTCTGGAGCTGGAGGATCTGAAGTCGTTCCGGACGTGGGGGTCGAAGACCCCCGGTCACCCGGAGTACGGCCACACCAAGGGCGTCGAGACGACGACCGGCCCGCTCGGGCAGGGTGTCGCGAACGCGGTGGGCATGGCGATGGCCGCCCGCTACGAGCGGGGCCTGTTCGACCCGGAGGCCCCCGAGGGCGAGTCCCCCTTCGACCACTTCATCTACTGCATCGCCGGTGACGGCTGCCTGCAGGAGGGCATCTCCGCCGAGGCCTCCTCGCTGGCCGGGCACCAGAAGCTCGGCAACCTGATCCTGCTGTGGGACGACAACCACATCTCGATCGAGGGCGACACCGAGACGGCTGTCTCCGAGGACACGGTCAAGCGCTACGAGGCCTACGGCTGGCACGTGCAGCGCGTGGAGCCGCAGGAGAACGGCGACCTGGACCCGCAGGCGATCTACGCCGCGATCCAGGAGGCCAAGGCGGTCACGGACCGGCCGTCGTTCATCGCGATGCGTTCGATCATCGCCTGGCCCGCCCCGAACGCGCAGAACACCGAGGCCGCGCACGGCTCGGCCCTCGGCGATGACGAGGTCGCGGCCACCAAGCGCGTCCTGGGCTTCGACCCCGAGAAGCACTTCGAGGTGGCCGACGAGGTCATCGCCCACACCCGCAAGGCGGTGGAGCGGGGCCAGGCGGCCCGTGCCGTGTGGGAGAAGGCCTTCCAGCAGTGGCGGGACAACAACACCGAGCGCGCCACCGACTTCGACCGGATCGCCAAGGGCGAGCTGCCCACCGGCTGGGAGGAGAAGATCCCGGTCTTCGAGGCGGGCAAGGGCGTCGCCACGCGTGCCGCGTCCGGCAAGGTGCTCCAGGCGCTGGGTGCGGTCATCCCCGAGCTGTGGGGCGGCTCGGCCGACCTGGCCGGCTCCAACAACACCACCATCGACAAGACGTCGTCGTTCCTCCCGGCGGACAACCCGCTGCCCGAGGCGGACCCCTACGGCCGCACCATCCACTTCGGCATCCGCGAGCACGCGATGGCCGCGGAGATGAACGGCATCGCGCTGCACGGCAACACCCGTGTCTACGGCGGCACGTTCCTGGTCTTCTCCGACTACATGCGCAACGCGGTACGGCTGTCGGCGCTGATGCACCTGCCGGTCACCTACGTGTGGACGCACGACTCCATCGGTCTGGGTGAGGACGGCCCGACCCACCAGCCCATCGAGCACCTCGCCTCGCTGCGCGCGATCCCGGGCCTGAACATCGTGCGCCCGGCCGATGCCAACGAGACCGCGATCGCCTGGCGGGAGATCCTCAAGCGGTACACCAAGGAGTTCGGCAAGGGCACCCCGCACGGTCTGGCGCTGACCCGTCAGGGCGTGCCGACGTACGAGCCCAACGAGGACGCGGCGAAGGGCGGTTACGTACTCTTCGACGCGGAGGGTGGCGAACCGGAGGTCATCCTGATCGCGACCGGTTCCGAGGTGCACGTCGCCGTCGAGGCGCGCGAGCAGCTCCAGGGCGCCGGCGTGCCCACACGGGTGGTGTCCATGCCGTCCGTGGAGTGGTTCGAGGAGCAGGACCAGGGGTACCGGGACAGCGTCCTGCCGCCGTCCGTGAAGGCCCGGGTCGCGGTCGAGGCCGGGGTGGGTCTGACCTGGCACAAGTACGTGGGGGACGCCGGCCGCATCGTTTCCCTGGAGCACTTCGGCGCTTCCGCCGACGGCAAGGTGCTCTTCCGCGAGTTCGGTTTCACTGCGGAGAACGTGGCCGCCAAGGCTCGGGAATCGATCGCCGCAGCCCAGCGCTGACGCTCATACACGACACGTAGGAGATGCATTTTCCATGACAGACGCACTGAAGCGCCTCTCCGAGGAAGGCGTCGCGATCTGGCTGGACGACCTGTCGCGCAAGCGGATCACGTCCGGCAACCTCGCCGAGCTGATCGACCAGCAGCACGTCGTGGGCGTCACCACCAACCCGACGATCTTCCAGAAGGCGATCTCCGAGGGCGACGGCTACGACCAGCAGCTGTCGGACCTCGCCGCCCGCAAGGTGACCGTCGAAGAGGCCATCCGCATGATCACCACGGCGGACGTCCGGGACGCCGCCGACATCCTGCGCCCGGTCTACGACGCCACCGGCGGAAAGGACGGCCGGGTCTCCATCGAGGTCGACCCGCGCCTGGCGCACAACACCAAGGCGACGGTCGCCGAGGCGAAGCAGCTGGCCTGGCTGGTGGACCGGCCGAACACGCTGATCAAGATCCCGGCCACCGAGGCGGGCCTGCCGGCGATCGCCGAGACGATCGGCAACGGCATCAGCGTCAACGTCACGCTGATCTTCTCGCTGGAGCGCTACCGCAAGGTCATGGACGCGTACCTCTCCGGGCTGGAGAAGGCGAAGGAGAAGGGCCTGGACCTCTCCCAGATCCACTCCGTGGCGTCCTTCTTCGTGTCCCGTGTGGACACCGAGATCGACAAGCGGATCGACGCGCTCGGCACGCCCGAGGCCAAGGCGCTGCGCGGCAAGGCCGCCATCGCCAACGCCCGTCTCGCCTACCAGGCGTACGAGGAGGTCTTCTCCTCCGACCGCTGGAACGCGCTGGAGAAGGCGGGCGCCAACAAGCAGCGTCCGCTGTGGGCGTCGACCGGTGTGAAGGACAAGGCGTACAAGGACACCCTGTACGTCGACGAGCTGGTGGCGCCGAACACGGTGAACACCATGCCGGAGGCGACCCTGTTCGCCACCGAGGACCACGGGCAGATCACCGGCAACACCGTCGCCGGCACCTACGAGCAGGCCCGCGCCGACCTCGACGCGGTCGAGAAGCTCGGCATCCCGTACAACGAGGTGGTCCAGCTGCTGGAGGACGAGGGCGTCGAGAAGTTCGAGGCGTCCTGGAACGACCTGCTGAAGTCGACCGAGGCGGAGCTGGAGCGCCTCGCCCCCTCGGAGGGCTGAGACCTTGTCGAGCAGCAACCCGCTGCGTGACCCCGCAGACCGACGGCTCCCGCGTATCGCGGGGCCGTCGGGCCTGGTCATCTTCGGTGTCACGGGCGACCTGTCGCGCAAGAAGCTCATGCCCGCGGTGTACGACCTCGCCAACCGGGGGCTGCTGCCGCCGGGCTTCTCGCTCGTCGGCTTCGCCCGGCGCGAGTGGGATCACGAGGACTTCGCGCAGGAGGTACACGACGCGGTCAAGGAGCACGCCCGTACGCCGTTCCGCGAGGAGGTCTGGCAGCAGCTCATCCAGGGGATGCGCTTCGTCCAGGGCACCTTCGACGACGACGACGCGTTCGAGCGGCTGCGCGCCACCATAGAGGAGCTGGACAAGGCGCAGGGCACGGGCGGCAACTTCGCCTTCTACCTGTCCGTGCCGCCGCGTTCCTTCCCGGTGGTCATCCAGCAGCTGAAGAAGCACGGCCTGGCCGACCAGAAGGACGGCTCCTGGCGGCGCGCGGTCATCGAGAAGCCGTTCGGCCACGACCTGAAGTCGGCCGAGGAGCTGAACAAGGTCGTGCACGAGGTCTTCGCCCCGGACCAGGTCTTCCGCATCGACCACTACCTGGGCAAGGAGACCGTCCAGAACATCCTGGCCCTGCGCTTCGCCAACCAGCTGTTCGAGCCGATCTGGAACCGGTCGTACGTCGACCATGTGCAGATCACGATGGCCGAGGACATCGGCATCGGCGGCCGGGCGGGATACTACGACGGCATCGGCGCCGCCCGGGACGTCATCCAGAACCACCTGCTGCAGCTGATGGCGCTGACCGCGATGGAGGAGCCCTCCTCCTTCGACGCGGACGCGCTGGCCGCCGAGAAGACCAAGGTGCTCGGCGCGGTCCGGCTGCCGAAGGACCTGGGCCGCGACACCGTGCGCGCCCAGTACGCGGCGGGCTGGCAGGGCGGTGCGAAGGCGGTCGGTTACCTCGACGAGGAGGGCATCAGCCCGTCCTCGAAGACCGACACCTACGCCGCGATCAAGCTGGAGGTCGACAACCGCCGCTGGGCGGGCGTCCCCTTCTATCTGCGCACCGGCAAGCGGCTCGGCCGTCGCGTCACGGAGATCGCGGTCGTCTTCCAGCGCGCCCCGCACTCCCCGTTCGACACGACGTCGACGGAGGAGCTGGGCCAGAACGCGATCGTCATCCGGGTCCAGCCCGACGAGGGCGTCACGGTCCGCTTCGGCTCGAAGGTGCCGGGCACGTCGATGGAGATCCGGGACGTGTCGATGGACTTCGCCTACGGCGAGTCGTTCACGGAGTCCAGCCCGGAGGCGTACGAGCGGCTGATCCTGGACGTGCTGCTCGGCGACTCGAACCTCTTCCCGCGCACCGAGGAGGTCGAGCTGTCCTGGAAGATCCTCGACCCGATCGAGGAGTACTGGGACAAGAACGGCAAGCCCGCCCAGTATCCGGCCGGTACGTGGGGACCCGTCGAGGCGGACGACATGCTGAAGCGAGACGGACGGAGCTGGCGCCGGCCATGAAGATAGACCTCACGGACACCACGGCCAGCAAGATCAACAAGGCGCTCGTGCAGGGGCGGCGGGCCATCGGCACGCCGGCCGTCGGCATGGTGCTCACGCTGGTCATCGTGACGGACGAGGAGAACGCCTACGACGCCTTGAAGGCCGCGAGCGACGCCGCGCACGAGCATCCCTCGCGCACGCTCGTGGTCATCAAGCGTGTCTCGCGCTCCCCCCGGGACCGTACGCAGTCCCGGCTGGACGCCGAGGTGCGCCTCGGCGCGGACGCGGGCACCGGAGAGACGGTGGTGCTGCGGCTGTACGGCGAGATCGTCGACCACGCCCAGTCGGTGGTCCTGCCCCTGCTGCTGCCGGACGCGCCGGTGGTGGTGTGGTGGCCGGTGAACGCGCCGCTCGACCCGGCGGGAGACGCGCTCGGCTCGCTGGCCCAGCGCCGGGTGACCGACACCTACGCGTCCGAGCAGCCGGTGCGGGACCTGGCGGAACGCGCCAAGGCCTACGCTCCTGGCGACACCGACCTGTCCTGGACCCGTATCACCCCCTGGCGTTCGATGCTGGCGGCGGCGCTGGACCAGGTCGCCTGCGAGGTGCGGGCCGTCGAGGTGGAGGGCGAGGAGTTCAACCCGAGCTGCGAGCTGCTGGCGATGTGGCTGGCGGACCGGCTGGACGTCCCCGTGAAGCGCTCGCTGTCGGGCGGCCCGGGCCTCACGGCGGTCCGCATGGACACGGACTGCGGCCCGATCGTGCTGGACCGCGCGGACGGATCCCTCGCGACCCTGTCCATCGAGGGCCAGCCGGACCGTGCGGTGGCGCTCAAGCGGCGCGAGACGGCCGAGCTGATCGCGGAGGAGCTGCGGCGGCTGGACCCGGACGACACCTACGCGTCGGCGCTGCGGTACGGGGTGGACCGGCTGAAGTCGCCGTCGTCTCCGCAGGCTCCGGCGGCTCCGGCCGCCGAGCCGGCCAAAGGAGATGAAGGAGACAAAGGGGACGGACCCCTCGCGCTCCCCGCTCCCGTGGAAACCGCTGCGAAAGCACCCGCGGAGCAGGCGACGGCGAAGGAACCGGTGAAGAGGGCGGCGGCGAAGTGAGCACTCCCCAACTGGTCGTGCACCGCGACAAGGAGCTGATGGCGCAGGCCGCGGCGGCCCGGCTGATCACGAAGATCGTGGACGCGCAGACCTCGACGGGTTCGGCGTCCGTGGTGCTGACCGGCGGCCGCAACGGCAACGGCCTGCTGGCCGCGCTGGCCGCCGCACCGGCCCGGGACGCGATCGACTGGGGCCGCCTGGACCTGTGGTGGGGCGACGAGCGGTTCCTGCCGGAGGGCGACCCGGAGCGCAACGTCACCCAGGCCCGGGAGGCGCTGCTCGACGCGGTGCCGCTGGACCCGAAGCGCGTGCACGCGATGCCCGCGTCGGACGGCCCGTACGGCACGGACGTCGACGCGGCGGCGGCCGCGTACGCGGAGGAACTGGCCCGTGCCGCCGGTCCCGAGAACCACGGTGCGGTTCCCACCTTCGACGTGCTGATGCTGGGCGTCGGCCCGGACACGCATGTGGCGTCCCTGTTCCCGGAGCTGCCGGCGGTCCGCGAGACCGACCGTACGGTGGTCGGGGTGCACGGCGCGCCCAAGCCGCCGCCGACGCGCGTGACGCTGACGTTGCCGGCGATCCGCGCCGCCCGGGAGGTCTGGCTGCTGGCCGCCGGCGAGGACAAGGCGGAGGCCGCGGCGATCGGCCTGTCGGGTGCGGGCGAGATCCAGGCCCCGGCGGCGGGGGCGTACGGCCGCGCCCGCACCCTGTGGCTGCTGGACGCGGCGGCGGCCTCGCAGCTGCCGAGGTCGCTGTATCCAGCGGCGTCGGCGTGAACGTACTCGGGCCCCCGCTTCGTGATGTGAAGCGGGGGCCCGAGGCGTACCGCTATTTCACCGACCCCGCCATCACGCCCTGCACGAAGTGCCGCTGGAACGCGAAGAACACCACCACCGGCACCACCAGCGACACGAACGCGCCCGGTGCCAGCACGTCGATGTTGCTGCCGAACTGCCGTATCTGCGACTGGAGTTCCACGGTCAGCGGCTGTGCGGAGCTGTCCGCGAAGAGCAGCGCGACCAGCATGTCGTTCCACACCCACAGGAACTGGAAGATGGCGAGGCTGGCGATGGCCGGCCGTCCCACGGGCAGCACGAGCCGGGTGAAGATCCGCCATTCGCTGCCGCCGTCCATGCGCGCGGCCTCCAGCATCTCCTTCGGCATCTCGGCGAAGTAGTTCCGCAGCAGGAACACCGCGAACGGCAGCCCGTAGGCCACGTGGAAGAGGACGACGCCCGGGATCGTGCCGAACAGCCCGAGCTGGCCGAAGAGTTTGGCGACCGGCAGCAGCCCGATCTGCACCGGGACCACGAGCAGCGCCACGACGACCAGGAAGATGGTCTCCCGGCCGGGGAAGTCCAGCCACGCGAACGCGTAACCGGCGAGTGCCGCGATGACGACGACCAGCGCGGTGGCCGGGACCGAGATCAGCACCGTGTTCCAGAACGCCTGGGTGATGCCCGCGTTCTTCAGCAGCGCCGAGTAGTTGTCGAAGGACAGCTGCCCGGGGCCGGCGAACACCGTCCACCAGCCGCCCTTCGCCGTGTCCTCGGCGGACCGCAGCGACGACAGGAACAGCCCGGCCAGCGGGGTCATCCACACCAGCCCGACGACCACGAGGAAGGCCTGGACGACCCCGTTGCCCAGTCCTCGCCTGACGGCGTTCATCGCTGACTCCTTCGGAAACGGCGGACGTTGAAGACCATCGCGGGGACCACCAGCAGCAGGAGCAGCACACCGAGCGCACTGCCCAGCCCCTGGTTGTTGCCACCGCCGAACGACACCAGCCACATCTGGGTCGCGAGCACGGTCGCGTCCTCCTGCACGGGGCCGGGCGCGATGATGTAGACGAGGTCGAAGACCTTCATCACGTTGATCACGAGGGTGACGAAGACGACGGTCAGCACCGGGGCGAGCAGCGGGACCGTGATCCGGCGGAAGATCTGCCACTCGTTCGCGCCGTCCATCCGCGCCGCCTCCAGCGCGTCCCGTGGCAGCGTCGACAGCCCGGCACCGATCAGCACCATCGCGAACCCGGTCCAGATCCACAGGTACGCCCCGATGATCGCCGGCGTGACGAGCGTCGGCCCGAGCCAGGAGACGCCCTCGTAGGGCGGGGCGAAGTTCGAGGCGGGGAGCCGGACCGCGTACGAGCCGGCGTCCAGCCCTCCGAAGCGGAAGGAGCCGTCGGACGCGGTGGTCGTCGTGGCGACCGTCCTGCCGTCGCGCACCACCTCGACCTTCATCTCGGGCAGCCCGCTCTCCCGCCGGTCGACCTCGCCCTGTTTCCCTCCCCCGCCGGGCGTGAAGTCCAGGTACACCACTCCGCGCAGCTCACCGGAGGCCGCCTTCCGCCCCGCCGCCGCGTACGCGGGTTCGGCGGCGCCGGGCAGGTCGTTCGGCTGTACGCCGACGAGGCCGAGCGCCACCGTGTCCCCGGGCGAGACCCCCGTACTCGTCCGGTACGAGCCGTCCGCCGCCTTGGTCAGCCCCTGCCCGTCACGTGCCCGGGCCGTCGGGTACGACGACGTGCCCTTGAAGGCGTCGTGGACGGAGACGACGGCGGCGTTCAGCACGCCTTTGTCCGGGTCCTCGTCGTAGGCGAGCCGGAAGATGATGCCCGCGGCGAGGAAGGAGACCGCCATCGGCATGAAGAGCAGCAGTTTGAAGGCGGTGGCCCAGCGGACCTTCTCCACCAGGACGGCGAGGATCAGTCCGAGGCCGGTCAGCAGCGTCGGTGCGACGACGACCCAGATGGCCGTGTTGCGGACGGCCGTGAGCGTGGCCGGGTCGCGGAACATCTCGGCGTAGTTCTCGCCGCCCACGAAACGGGTGCCGGAGGCGTCGAAGAAGCTGCGGCCGATCGAGAACAGCACGGGGTAGACGACGAGCGCGCCCAGCAGGAGCAGCGCGGGCAGCACGAACAGCAGGGCGACGGCCGGCCCCCGCCGCCGGGTGCGCCTGACAGGCGCGGGACCGGCGGCGGGCGAGGGGCCCGGACGGCCCGTCTCTTTCACCAAGGTCGAGGTCATGGTCAGCCCTGGTACGCCTTGGCCGCGGCGGCCTCCAGCTCGGCCGCGGTGCCCTTCGGGTCGGACGGGTCGCGCAGGAAGTCCTGCAGGAGCTTCCACTCGCCCGTGCCCTTGGTGCCGCCGAAGGCCGCGGGAGCCTGGTCGGACATGTCGAAGCGGACCGAGTCGCCGGCCGCGATGAGGGACTTGGCGGTCGCGCGGGTGACGTCGTCGCCGTAGGAGGCGAGGTCGAGCTTCTTGTTCGGGGACAGGAAGCCGCCCGCCTCGGCCCACACGGCCGCGGCCTCGGGCGTCGCCAGATACTCCAGGAGCGCCTGGGCGGCCTTCTGGTTCTTGCCGTCCTTCAGGACGGCGGCCGCGTCACCGCCGCTGACGACCGGCGCCTCGCCGCCGCCGACCGCCGGGAAGGGGAAGAAGTTCGCGTCCTCGCCGATCGTCTTCCCGAACTGGTCCTTGGCGACCCCGGCGACGAAGTCGCCCTCGTACACCATGCCGGCCTCGGGCTTCGGACCGAACACCTTCTCCACCGAGCCCGGGAAGTCGGTGTTCAGGGCCTCCTTCTGACCGCCCGCGACGAGTTGCTTGTCCTTGAAGAGCTTGCCGAGCGTGGTGAGCGCCTCGACCACGCTCGCGTCGGTCCACTTCAGCTTGTGGGCGGCGAGGGCGTCGTACTTCTCCGGTCCGGCCTGGGAGAGGTAGACGTTCTCGAACCAGTCGGTGAGCGTCCAGCCGTCCTGCCCGGCGACCGAGAAGGCGGCGAGACCGGAGTCGGAGACGGTCTGCCCGGCCTTCAGCATCTCGTCGTACGTCTTCGGCGGCTTGACGCCGGCCTGGGCGAGGGCGTCGGGGCTGTACCAGACGGTCGACTTGTGGGCGGCCTTGAAGTACAGGCCGTACAGGGTGCCGTCGACGCTGCCGTAGTCCTTCCAGACGTCCGCGTAGTTGGCGTCCACGGACTGCCGGGTCTTCTTCGACAGCGGCTTGAGCCAGCCCTTCTGCGCGAACTGCTTGAGCACGCCGACCTGCGGGACCATCACGACGTCGGGGGCGTTGCCGCCCTCGATCTTGCTGCCGACGACGGTGGAGACGTTGTCGCCGGTGGAGACGAACTGCGTCTTGGCGCCGGTCTTCTCGGTGAAGGCGTCCAGCACCTTCTGGAAGTTCTTCTGCTCGGTGCCGGACCAGACGCCGGCCACGGTGACCGTCTGGCCGCTGAGCGCCTTGTCGCCGCCGCCGGCCGTGACGGGCCCGCCGCCACAGGCGGTCGCGCCGAGCGCCAGGGCGAGGGCGGTGCAGCCGGTGAGGAGGGTGGTACGTCGTCGCATCATCATTGATGTCCCTTCATCGGGTGTGAGTTGACGTCGCTGGGGGTCAGCTGTCGCTGATCCACCAGGCCGCCGTCGAGCCGGGCAGCACCCCTGCAGGGCAGGGGCCGCTGGCGAGCAGCGGGGTGCCGGAGACCGGCGCGGGCGTGGGTGCCGTGCCGAAGTTGACGGCGCAGACCAGGTCGTCGCCGCGGACGAAGGCCAGGACGCCGGGCGGGGTGTCGAGCCAGCGCAGCGTGCCCTCGCCCAACTGCGGCAAGGCGGACCGGAGTTGCAGGCCGTCGCGGTACAGGTGCCAGAAGGAGCGGGTGTCGGCGAGGGCCCGGTCGGTGGCGTACTTGGCGAAGTACTCCGGCTGCGGCAGCCACGGCTTGGCCCCCTCCGCGCCGGAGGTGAAGCCGAAGGGGGAGGCCTGCCCCGACCACGGCAGCGGCACCCGGCAGCCGTCGCGGATGCGGGCCCGGCTGCCGGTGCGGTGGAAGATCGGGTCGGTGAGCACGTCGTCGGGCAGGTCGACGACCTCGGGCAGGCCCAGCTCCTCGCCCTGGTAGATGTACGCGGCTCCGGGCAGCGCCAGCATCAGCAGCGCGGCGGCGCGGGCACGGGCGGCGCCCAGGCCGCTGCCCGCGGGGGCGGGTTCGCCGTAGCGGGTGACGGTGCGGACCTGGTCGTGGTTGTTGAGGACCCAGGTGACCGTGGAGCCCGTCCCGGCTATGTCCTGCATCGCCTCGGAGATGACCTTGCGGAAGGCGTCCGGGTCCCAGGGGGCACCGAGCAGGTCGAAGAAGAAGGCCTGGTGGAGCTCGTCCGGGCGGACGTACAGGGCGTGCTCGCGGGCGGTGGGCACGGAGACCTCGCCGACCAGCAGGCGCTCGCGGCCGTCGCGGGCGGCGTACTCCTCGCAGATCGCCCGCCAGCGGCGCCACACGTCGTGCACCTCGGGCTGGTTCCAGGCGAGCGGGTTGACCGAGTCGCGGGTGCGGGCGTCGGCCTCGGGGTCGTCCGAGTCGGGCAGCTCGGGGTGCTTGTAGAGGCCGGCGGCGACGTCGATACGGAAGCCGTCGATGCCCCGGTCCAGCCAGAAGCGGAGGATCCGGTCGAACTCGGCGCCGATCTCGGGGTTGCGCCAGTTCCAGTCGGGCTGTTCGGGCGCGAACATGTGCAGGTACCACTGGCCGGGTCGCCCGTCCGCTTCCGTCACTCGGGTCCAGGCCGGGCCACCGAACATGGAGTGCCAGTTGTTGGGCGGCTCGGAGCCGTCGGGGCCGCGGCCGTCGGCGAAGTGGAAGCGGGCGCGGGCCGGGCTGCCGGGGCCTTCCGCGAGTGCCTCGCGGAACCACGGGTGCTCGCTGGAGCAGTGGTTCGGGACGATGTCCAGCAGCACCTTGATGCCGAGCCGCCGGGCGGCCGTGACCAGCAGGTCGAACTCGGCGAGGTCCCCGAAGAGCGGGTCGACGTCGCAGTAGTCGGCCACGTCGTACCCGTGGTCGTGCTGCGGCGAGGGATAGAAGGGGCTCAGCCAGATCCCGTCGACGCCGAGCTTCTTGAGGTACGGCAGCCCGGCCCGGACCCCTGCGAGATCGCCGATGCCGTCGCCGGTGCTGTCCAGGAAGCTGCGGACGTAAACCTGGTAGATCACGGCGTCGCGCCACCAGCGGTACTTACTCAGCATGCATGCATGTTATGTAGGCGTCTCGCGAGGGTGTCAACGAAAAGAACAGAAGCTACTGCTGAGTTGAGGCACCAAATACGGACTTAACCGGGCATTCTGAAGAAAGGTGAGACGTTCGCGTTACCTAACAGGTAACTAGCTAGCTGCCGGAAACGGCCGCGAGCTCCCTCGCCAGCCGCCGCACCGCCGCCCCGGGCGTCTGCTGCCCGGTCATCGCGTCGTGCACGACCGCCTGCACCGCCAGGCTGACCTGGTCGTAGCGCGGACTCTTGGGGCGCGGAGCGGCGGAGAGCACGCTCTCGCGCAGCGTCGGCAGATACGGGAACCTGCGGATGAGCCCGGGGTCCTCGTAGAGGTCGGCGCGTACGGGCGGCAGCGCGCCGCGCGTGAGGACCTGGCGCTGGACACGCTCACTGGTCAGGTACGCGATCAGGCGCGCGGCCGAGTCGGGATGCCGCGCGTGTGTGGTGACGGCCAGGTTGGAGCCGCCGAGGACGCTCGTCCCCGGCCCGTCCGGCCCCGGCAGCGGTACGGCACCGATCTTGCCGGCGACCTCGGAGCCCGGGGCGGAGGCGACGACGTACGCGTACGGCCAGTTGCGCAGGAAGAGCAGCCGGCCGTCCTGGAAGGCCTGCTTGGACTCCTCCTCCTTGTACGTCAGCGCCTCTTTGGGGATCCAGCCCTCGCGCACGCCGCGGGTGAGGAACCCGATGCCCTCGCGGGCCGCCGCCGAGTCCACGGTGACGCGTTCGCCCTCGTCGCCGAGGATCGTGCCGCCCGCCGAGTAGACGGCCTCGGCCGCGTTGACGGTGAGGCCCTCGTAGGGGAGGAACTGGCCTGCGTAGCCGTCCAGTCCGTACTTCGGCGCGATGGTCCTGGCCTGCCGCTCCAGCTCGGCCCAGGTGCGCGGCGGCGGGACGCCCTCCTCGGCCAGGACGTCCTTGCGATAGAGGAGCAGGCCGGCGTTGGTGACGTACGGGACGGCGTACAGCTGCCCGCCGTAGGTCGCGGTGTCGACGACCGGTGGGAGGAAGGTCCTCAGGGGGAAGCGGTCGCGCGGGAGTGGCCGTATCCAGCCCGCTGCGGCGAACTCCGACGTCCAGTTGACGTCGATGTTGAGGACGTCGAAGCGGCTGCGGTCGCCGCCGCGCAGGTCGGTGACCATCTGCGCGTGGGTCTCGTCGGCGGAGTCCGGGAGCTCGACGAGGGTGACCTTCTCGCCGGGATGCGTGCGGTTCCAGCCCTCCAGGAGGGGGCCGAGATAGCCGGTGAGGTCTCCGGCGGTGGCGAGCGTGAGCGGGCCGCGGTCGTCCGGGGAGCCCTCGCCGGCCTGCGCGCCCGAGGCGACGTACCCGGTCATGACCACGACGAGGACGAGAAGGCCCCTACCGGCGGCGCGTATCCACCGCATAGGTTCCTCCCTGTACACCGGCACCGGGCACCCTTGCCCGGAGTCAGAGGCCATGTATACCTGTTAGGTATGGGCGATACTAGGGCCTGCGGCACATTACAAGGATGCGAGGAGGAGAGCACGAGTGCGGCTGCCCCTCCTGGCCCTGCTCGCCCGTGGCCCGGCCCACGGCTACGAGCTCAAGCAGGACCTTGAGCAACTGCTGGGCTCCGCGTACCCTCAGCCGAACGTCGGCCAGATCTATGTGACCCTCGGCCGCCTCGAGAAGTCCGGACTGATCGAGGGCGAGGACGTCGAGCAGTCGAGCCGGCCCAACAAGAAGGTCTACCACCTCACCGACGCCGGGCGTCAGGCGCTGCGCGCCTGGTTCGAGGAGCCCGAGGACGAGCCTCGGGTGCGGGACGAGTTCTTCATGAAGCTGGCGCTCGCCCCGCAGACCGGTCTCGCCGACCAGATCGCCCTCATCAACAAGCAGCGGCGCCAGTACCTGAACACCATGCGTCAACTGTCGAAACTGGCCGCCGCCGAAGACCGGGACAACCGCATCGCCCACCTGCTGATCGAGGGCGCGATGCTGCACCTGCAGGCCGACCTCGACTGGCTGGAGCGGTGCCAGGAAGAGCTGGAGGAGCTGGAGTGAGCGACGACCGTCCCGCTCCTGTGCTGCGCGCCGAGGGGCTGGTGAAGACGCACCACGGCGAGGGCGCACCCGCCCATGCCGTGCGCGGGGTCGATCTGCGGGTGACGCCGGGTGAGTTCGTGGCGATCACCGGGCCGTCCGGTGCGGGCAAGTCGACTCTGCTGCACCTGCTCGGCGGGCTCCAGCGGCCGGACGCCGGCAGCATCTGGCTGGACGGTGAGTGCACGGACGCCTACAGCGAGGCGCGCTGGGCCGTGGAGCGGCGCAAGCGCATCGGGATCGTCTTCCAGTTCTTCAACCTGGTGTCGAACCTGTCCGTCGCCGACAACGTCGAGCTGCCCGCCCTGCTCGCCGGGGTGCCGCCGAAGCGGGCGCGCGCCGAGCGGGAGGAGCTGCTGGCGGAACTGGGGCTCGCGGGCAAGGAGCGCAGCATGCCGGGCGAGCTGTCCGGCGGTGAGCAGCAGCGGGTCGCGCTGGCCCGGGCCCTGGTCAACCATCCGCCGCTGCTGCTGGCCGACGAGCCCGCGGGCAGCCTGGACAGCAAGGGCACCCGCGAGGTGATGCGGCTGCTGTCCCGCTTCCACCAGCGCGGCCAGACGATCCTGCTGGTCACCCATGACGCGCGGCTGGCCAGCGCGGCGGACCGGGTGATCAGCTTCTTCGACGGGCGGATCGTGGACGACGCGGAGCTGGACGGCGGCACACCGTCGCGCCGCTCCGGAACGTCCGGTGTGCTGGAGCTCAAGGACTGACATGCGGATGTACGACCGTCGCGTACCGAGGGGCTGACGCCCGTGCGAGCCACCCTGCGCTGGGCGCACTCCGATCTGCGGACGCACCGCGGCGAGGCGCTGTTCCTCGTCCTCGCCACCGCGGGCATCGTCGTGTCGCTGCTGCTGGCCACCGCGCTCTTCGGGTACGCGACCAACCCCTGGCAACGCGTCTTCACCCAGTCCCACGGCGCCCACGTGTGGCTGCACACCGCCCCCTCCACCGACACCGGGAAGCTGACCACGCTGGAGGGCGTCGACTCCGTCGCGGGCCCCTACCCCACCGCCTCCGCCACCGTCGCCTCACGGGGCACCCGCGCCTCCGTGGAACTGCGCGGCACCACGCAGCGGCCCTCCGTGGGCCGTCCGCTGCTCACCTCCGGGCGCTGGCTGGACCCGGCGACACCCGACGGCGTGGTCCTGGAGAGCCGTCTGGCCCGCGCCCTGCTGGCCGAGCCCGGCGACAAGCTCACCCTGCCCGGCACCGCACGCAGGCTGACCGTCCTGGGCGTCGCCGACAGCGCCGAGCCACGCTACCGGCCGGGTGAGCAGCCGGGGCTGGTGTGGGCGCTGCCGTCCGCCGTGCGCGCCCCGGACGCTCAGGTGATCGGGCTGCGGCTGACCGACCCCGGGGACACGGACTACGCCGTCCAGCGCGCGGTGACCGTGCTGGGCGCGGGCGCGATCGGCGAGGTCTCGACCTGGCAGCAGGCACGCGCCGAGGCACAGGGCGACAACCGGCTGCTCGGCCAGGTGCTGGGCCTGTTCGGGCTGGGTGCGCTGGTCGCCGCCGGGTTCGCCGTGCACGGGGCGATCGGCACCCGTATCCGCGGCCATCTGCGGGACATCTCGGTGCTGAAGGCGATCGGCTTCACCCCCGGCCAGGTCGTCCGCGTGTTCCTGCTCCAGCACCTCGCCTACGCGCTCCTCGGCGCGGTGGCCGCCGCCGCGCTCACCCAGGTACTGGGCGGCCGCATCCCGGGGCGGCTCGGGGACGCGGTCGGCGTGTGGCAGGGGCTGCCCGGGCACACCGTGGCGCTGTTCGCGGTGCCGGTGGGCGCGGTGCTGTTCATCGGGGCGACCACCGGGCTCGCGGCGTGGCGGGCGGGGCGGGTGTCTCCGGTGCCGGTGCCGCGGCCGGCGGCGCCGCTGGGCGGGCGGCTGTCGGGGGTGGCACGCCGGGCGCTCGGGGTGCGGGTGCCGCCCGCGCTGGTCCTGGGCTGGCACAGGGCGTTCACCCGCCGCCCCCGCTCACTGGCCACGGTCGCGCGGCTCGCACTGCCGCTGCTGCTGATCGTGGTGGCGATGAGCGCGTGGACCACCATCGACCGCTTCCACAGCAGGCCCGAGCAGGTCGGCCTCCCGGCCGCGCTCGCCGTCCGCGCGGACACCGGTCTGAGCGACCGGGCGGCCCGTACCCTGCTGGAGCGCGATCCGCAGGTCGCCGCCGCCTACCCGGGCGTCGAGGTGGCCGCCCTGGTCCCGGGCCAGACCGCCACCATCGCTCTGCGCGGCCTCGGCACCCGTGAGGATCCCTACCCGTACGCCCTCGCCGAGGGCCGCACCGCCGACGGGCCGGACGAGGCGGTGGCCGGGCAGGGGCTGCTGGACCTGCTGGACGTGCACGTCGGCGACTGGGTGCGGATGACCATCGGCGACCAGCCGCAGATCCTGCACATCGTGGGCCGCAGCATCGAACCGGAGAACGCCGGCCGGGTCATCTCCACCTCCCTCGACACCCTCCGCGAGAACGACCCGCAGCTCCGCCCGACCCTCTACCAGCTGCGGCTGGCTCCCGGCGCCGACCCGCACGAGGTCGCCGACCGCCTGGCGACGGCCGGAGGCGGTCATCTGGACGTGCACACGGTCACGAACCCGGCCGACGGGCTCTCGCCGCTCCGGGGAGTGGTCCTCGGCCTGATCGCCGTGCTCGCCCTCATCGGGCTCATCGAACTGCTGACCGCGATCGGCGGTACGGTCCGCGAGTCCGAACGGGACCTGCTGGCGCTGAAGGCCATCGGCCTGTCCCCACGGCAGATCACGGCCATCACGGTCACGGCCACCGGCTGTACGGCGCTGGCGGCCGTGCTCGTCGCCATGGCCCTGGGGCTGCCGCTCGCCCACTGGCTGATCGACGCCCAGGGCAGGTCGAACGGCATCGGCGCCGGCATCGCCCAGGGCCCGTCCGCCGTCCTTCTGCTGCTGCTCGGCACGGCCGCCGTGCTGGGCGCGGCAGCACTCGCCGCCCTGCCGGCGGGCCGTGCGGCACGCCGCCGGCTCGCGGACACCCTGAGCGCGGTCGCCTGACCGCACCGTCCCGCGTGTCAGCCGCCGTAGGGACCGTAGGGGCCCTGCGGGTGGTACGGCGGCTGGGGCGCGTACGGGTTTCCGGAGCCGGGTGGTGCGTACGGGTGGCCGTAGGGGCCGCCCTGGGGTGGGACACCGTACGGGTTGCCGTACGGGTTGCCGTAGGGCTGCCCCGGTGCCGGCACGTACGGCGGCGTCGCCGGAGGCATCGGCGGGGGCGGCGGTGTGATGCGCGGCAGGGTGGCCGGGTGGGCGAGCAGCCGGATGCCGTAGTGCCGCTTCAGCCGCCTCATCTCCAGCAGCGCTATCCCGGTGACCGTGAGCGGGGCCCCCAGGATGAAGACGATCCCCAGCGTGAGGCCGAGGCCGTGCAGGTCGCCCGTCACGAGGTCGAAGAGGGCCATCAGCCAGCTGGTGACCGCGGCGAGCAGCGGCGGCAGGCAGCGGTGCACTGCGGCGGTGCCGAAAAAGTTGCCGGAGACGAAGAAGGCGCCGGCACCCACGAAGCAGACCGCCCAGAGACCGGCGAGCCCGACCAGCACCCGCACCAGCGTGCCCATCTCCTGCGACAGCCCGAAGGCCAGGACCGTCGCGACGACCGAACCGACGAACAGCAGCAGCAGCTTGAGCGAGGCGACGAGCGGCTCGCGCAGCTGCCGCGCGGTACCGCCGCCCGAGCGTTGCCAGACGTAGAGCATCACGCCGACCGTGACCGGAGTGAGGAACAGCAGGACGACGGAGGCGGTCGCCGCGTTGTCCAGCATCTCCTCGAACGCGAAACCGCCTTCGACGTAGGTGTAGACACCGAGGGCCGCGACCGCCCCGGCGATGACCCGCACGCGCTTGAGCACGTCCACCGTCGGGTCGAGCGAGCCCGGGATCCACGTCGGATGGAACACCGCACGCGCCACACGATGGGGCTTCAGAAAGGTCCGCGCGGTCAGCGTGCCGCCGGTCCAACTGGGCCGTGGACTAGTCACCTTGCACTCCCCCGAGTGATCGTGTCCATGATCGCGAGGGAGTCTACGGGAAGCGGCCGGTCACGCACCGCCCGCTTCCCGTCCCCGCGCTCAGCGCCGGCCGCGCAGCTCCCGGTAGGTGGCGACCAGGGCCTGCGTCGACGCGTCGAGGCCCGCGACTTCCGCCCCCTCGGTGAGGGCGGGTTCGACGCGCTTGGCGAGGACCTTGCCGAGCTCCACGCCCCACTGGTCGAAGGAGTCGATGTTCCAGATCGCGCCCTGCACGAACACCTTGTGCTCGTAGAGGGCGACGAGCTGACCGAGCACGGACGGCGTCAGCTCGCGCGCCAGGATCGTGGTCGTCGGGTGGTTGCCCTGGAACGTCTTGTGCGGCACCAGCTCCTCCGGCACCCCCTCCGCACGCACCTCGTCCGGCGTCTTGCCGAAGGCCAGCGCCTGCGTCTGGGCGAAGAAGTTGGCCATCAGCAGGTCATGCTGTGCCTTCAGCTCGTCGCTCAGCTCGGCCACCGGCTCGGCGAAACCGATGAAGTCCGCCGGGATCAACTTCGTTCCCTGGTGGATGAGTTGGTAGTACGCGTGCTGCCCGTTGGTGCCCGGCGTGCCCCACACCACCGGCCCGGTCTCCCACTCCACCGCACGGCCGTCCCGGTCGACGTACTTGCCGTTGGACTCCATGTCCAGCTGCTGCAGATAGGCGGTGAACTTGGACAGGTAGTGGCTGTAGGGCAGCACGGCGTGCGACTGGGCGCCGTGGAAGTTGCCGTACCAGATGCCCAACAGACCCAGCAGCAACGGCACGTTGGACTCGGCGGGCGCGGTCCTGAAGTGCTCGTCGACGATCCTGAACCCGTCGAGCATCTCCCGGAACCGGTCCGGGCCGATGGCGATCATCAGGGACAGACCGATGGCGGAGTCGTAGGAGTAGCGGCCGCCGACCCAGTCCCAGAACTCGAACATGTTGGCCGTGTCGATGCCGAACTCCGCGACCTTCTCGGCGTTCGTCGACAGCGCCACGAAGTGCTTGGCTACGGCCTCCTGCCCGGCGTTCAGCTCCCGCAGCAGCCAGTTGCGGGCCGAGGTGGCGTTCGTGACCGTCTCGATGGTGGTGAACGTCTTGGAGGCGACGATGAACAGCGTCTCCGCGGCGTCCAGATCGCGGGTGGCCTCGTGCAGGTCGGCGCCGTCGACGTTGGAGACGAAGCGGACTGTCAGATCGCGGTCGGTGTAGCTGCGCAGCACCTCGTACGCCATGGCCGGGCCGAGGTCGGAGCCGCCGATGCCGACGTTGACGACATTCCTGATCCGCTTGCCGGTGTGGCCGGTCCACGCGCCGGAGCGGACCCGCCCCGCGAAGTCGGCCATCTTGTCGAGCACGGCGTGCACCGCCGGCACGACGTTCTCCCCGTCGACCTCGATCACCGCGTCGCGCGGCGCCCTGAGCGCGGTGTGCAGCACGGCCCGGTGCTCGGTCGTGTTGATCTTCTCGCCGCGGAACATGGCGTCCCTCAGGCCGAACACATCGGTGGCGGCGGCCAGTTCCCGCAGCAACCGCAGGGTCTCGTCGGTGACGAGGTGCTTGGAGTAGTCGACGTACAGGTCGCCGACCTGCAGCCGGTGGCCGGAGCCGCGGCCGGGGTCGGCGGCGAACAGCTCGCGCAGCTGCACCTCGCCGAGTTCCTCACGGTGCTTGGCCAGCGCGGTCCACTCGGGCGTCTGGTTGAGTCTGGTACGGCCGTCTGCGTTCATGTCGGACTTCAGCCCTCTTTCCTACCTGTCCCAGCTGTCGCAGCTGTCCTGCTGCGTTCACTGCCCCGCTGCCGGTCCCAACCTAATTGATCAGCGGGTGAGGTGATCCGCCGTCCTGTCGTCGTCCGGCGCAACAACAGGTACGTCCGGCTTGCGCGCCGGTATCAGCGCGGTGACGGACAGGACGAAGAAGGCCGCCGCGAGCAGTGCGGGGGTGTTCGGTCCCCAGGCCGTGGCGACGGCGCCGCCCAGCAGGGCGCCGAGGGGCGCTCCGGCCACCGCGAGCGTGCGGAAGGCCGAGCTGACCCGGCCCAGCATCCCGGCGGGGCTGCGCTCCTGCATCAGCGTCGTCTGGTTGACGTTCCACACCATGCCCATGAAGCCGAACACGGCCATGGCTGCCACCAGCGCGGTCAGGCTGCGTACCGAGCCGATGACGACGAGCGCGCAGATCTGCGTGCACCCGGCGAGCAGGACCGCGCGCATCCGCCCGGTGCGGGCGGCGAGCCGGCGATTGACCACTCCCCCGGCCAGGCTGCCGACCGTGTACGCGGTCGCGGCCGCCGCGTATCCGGCGTTGCCCGCGTCCAGCCAGCCGGTCACCAGGACGACGAGGGTGGCGATGAGGGCGCCCATGCCGATGTTGCACAGCGCCGTGGCGGCGCACAGGCCGCGCAGCACCCGGTCGCGGCCGAGGGCGCGCAGTCCGTCCGCGATCTCCCGGCGCAGGGTGCAGCCCGACGGCCTCGGCTTCCGCTCGGGCACGGCGACGCGCAGCGAGGCCACCAGCGCGGCGGCCACCAGGAAGGTGACGGCGTCGGTGGCGAACGGCACGGCGGCCCCCGCCGCCAGCAGCAGCGGCACGGCCGGCCCGCCCAGCAGACCACCGGCGATGCGCTGGCCGGTCATCAGGCGCGCGTTCGCGCTGTCGAGCGTGTCGGAATCCACCAGGGCGGGCAGCAACGCCGTCGCGGCGTTGTCGAAGAGCGTCTGCAGGGTGGTGAGGGCGAAGGCCAGCGCGATCAGCAGGGAGATCGAGGCGTGCCCCAGCTCGACGGCCACCGCGAAGCCCGCGACCAGCAGGCCGCGTACCGCGTCCACTGCCCACATCGCGCGCCGCTGGTCCACGCGGTCGGCGACGGCTCCGCCGAGCAGCCCGAAGACGATCCACGGCAGGTAGCCGCAGGCGGCGACGGACGCGATGAGCAGCGGCTCGTCGGTCAGCGACGCGGCCAGCAGGGGCAGCGCGGCCGTCCGCAGCGCATCACCGAAACCGGAGAGCACGGCGGCGCTCCACAGCCGCCCGAACCCGCCACGCCACGCGGGCGCACGCACTCCCGCCACCTCGACCGTCGCCATGACTCCCCCCTCACGATTCGGCCGTCCGAACCGATGCACAAACCGTAGAGGGCACCACTGACAATCGGTCCCGGAGTCGTCGTGCGCAGACCCGTGCGCGGAGCCGCGAAACAGCTCCGGCCAGGCACCTTTCGATGCCCGGCCGGTCTCAACTCCTAGATCTCGCCCCGCAGTTTGGCGAGCGCCTCGGCGAGGATCGCCTCGCCGTCCGCGTCGCTGCGGCGCTCCCGCACATACGCCAGGTGCGTCTTGTAGGGCTCGGTGCGCGGCGGGTCCGGCGGGTTGTCCCGGTCCTGGCCGGCCGGAAAGCCGCAACGGGGGCAGTCCCAGGTGTCGGGGACCTGCGCGTCGCTGGCGAAGCTCGGCTGGGTCTCGTGCCCGTTGGAGCACCAGAAGGAGACGCGCAGACGCGGCGCGGACTCGCCACGCTCGGCCTCGCCCATCGGCCCCGCCCCGACCCGGCTTCCTCGGATCGCGTTGCCACTTGCCACGGTCGTAACTCCCTGCGTGATGGTGCACCGAAGCGAGTCGGCGTTTCGCTTCGCTGCGAGCGCCTCAGTCTACGTAAGGCCCAACGCGCGTCCAGTGATTGGAGTTACAGCCCCCACATCTAGACGCAAGCCCCATGATAGGCCGCGCTCAGGAACGCGCACCGGACATGGGGCCTTACGTGCGGAAGTGCGCACCGCGTGTGCGGCACTGATCAGTTGTTCACCTTCATCAGGATGCCGAGCACGACAATGCACGCGAACCACAGCAGACCGATCACCACGGTGATCCGGTCGAGGTTGCGCTCGGCGACGGAGGAGCCGCCGACGGACGACTGCATGCCGCCACCGAACATGTCGGAGAGGCCGCCGCCCTTCCCCTTGTGCATCAGCACCAGCAGCAT
The DNA here is from genome assembly GCF_030386795.1 of Streptomyces sp. S.PNR 29. Taxonomy (GTDB): domain Bacteria; phylum Actinomycetota; class Actinomycetes; order Streptomycetales; family Streptomycetaceae; genus Streptomyces. Next base: position 711,401 of record NZ_JANUQM010000002.1, on the reverse strand, counting down.
CAGCAGCAGGCTGAAGACGATCAGGGCGATCGAGAACCCCAAAACCACGGCTGGACCAACTTCCTCGGATTCGGATGGACGACGGGGCCCAGCAGACAGTGCTGGACCCCGCAAGGGTACGACGGATCGCGCCTACCGCATACTCACTGGTCGCGGAACCGCACGATCTTGACGAACTCGTCCGCGTCCAGCGAGGCGCCGCCGACCAGGGCGCCGTCGATGTCGGGCTGGGCCATGATCTCGGCGACGTTGCCGGACTTGACCGAACCGCCGTACTGGATGCGGACCATGCCGGCGGCGTCATGCGAGTACAACTCGGCGATCTTGCCGCGGATGGCAGCGCAGACCTCCTGGGCGTCCTCGGCCCCGCAGACCTTGCCGGTGCCGATGGCCCAGACGGGCTCATAGGCGATCACGATGGTCTCGGCCTGCTCGGCCGGGAGATCCTTCAGACCGCCCTCGACCTGGGCGAGCGTGTGCGGGACGGCGTTGCCGGCCTCGCGGACGTCCAGCTCCTCGCCGACGCACAGGATCGGGGTCAGGCCGTGCTTGTAGGCGGCCTTGACCTTGGCGTTCACCAGTTCGTCGGTCTCGTTGTGGTACTGGCGGCGCTCGGAGTGGCCGATCACCACGTACGTGCACTTCAGCTTGGCCAGCATCGGGCCCGAGATCTCGCCGGTGTAGGCACCGCCGTCGTGGGCCGAGATGTCCTGGGCGCCGTACTTGATCCGGAGCTTGTCGCCGTCGACCAGGGTCTGCACGGAGCGCAGGTCGGTGAAGGGCGGAAGGACGGCGACCTCGACGGCCTCGTAGTCCTTGTCGGCGAGGGCGAAGGCGAGCTTCTGGACGTGGGCGATGGCCTCCAGGTGGTTGAGGTTCATCTTCCAGTTGCCCGCCATCAGCGGCGTGCGCGTGCTCATCTGGGTCAGTCCTCCAGTGCGGCGAGGCCGGGGAGCGTCTTGCCCTCAAGGTATTCGAGGGAGGCGCCACCTCCGGTCGAGATGTGGCCGAATGCCGTCTCGTCGAAGCCCAGGGTGCGCACGGCCGCGGCGGAGTCGCCGCCGCCGACCACGGTGAAGCCCTTGGACTCGACGAGGGCCTGGGCGACCGCCTTGGTGCCCTCGGCGTAGTCGGGGTGTTCGAAGACGCCCATCGGGCCGTTCCAGAAGACGGTGGCCGCGTCGGCGAGCTTCGAGGCGTACAGCTTGCGGGTCTCAGGACCGATGTCCAGACCCTCCTGGTCGGCGGGGATGGCGTCCGCGGCGACGGTCGTGGGGTGGGTGGGGGCCTTGGCCTTCAGGTCCGGGAAGCCGGTGGAGACCAGCGTGTCGATCGGCAGGACCAGCTCGACGCCGGTCTTCTCGGCGCGCTCGATGTACTCCTGGACGGCCGGGATCTGGTCCTCCTGCAGGAGGGACTTGCCGATCTCGTAGCCCTTGGCCTTGAGGAAGGTGTACGCCATGCCGCCGCCGATGAGGAGCCGGTCGGCCTTGCCGAGCAGCTGGTCGATGACGGCGAGCTTGTCGGACACCTTGGCGCCGCCCAGGGCGACGACGTAGGGGCGCTGGACGTCCTCGGTGAGCTTCTTCAGGACGCCGACCTCGGTGGCGATCAGGTAGCCGGCGTAGTGCGGCAGGCGCTTGGGCAGGTCGAAGACCGAGGCGTGCCTCCGGTGCACCGCGCCGAAGCCGTCGCCCACGTAGATGTCGGCCAGGGCGGCGAGCTGGTCGGCGAAGGCGGCGCGGTCGGCGTCGTCCTTGCTGGTCTCGCCCGGGTTGAAGCGCAGGTTCTCGATGACCGCGACCTGGCCGTCGTCGAGGCCGGTGACGGTGGACGTGGCGGACTCGCCGACCGTGTCGGTGGCGAACGCCACCGGGCTGCCGAGGAGTTCGCCGAGGCGCGAGGCGGCGGGGGCGAGGGAGAAGACCGGGTCCGGCGCGCCCTTGGGGCGGCCCAGGTGGGAGGCGACGACCACGCGCGCGCCCGCGTCGGCGAGGGCCTTGACGGTGGGCAGCACGGCGCGGATGCGGCCGTCGTCGGTGATGGTGGTGCCGTCGAGCGGCACGTTGAGGTCGGCGCGGACGAAGACGCGCTTGCCCGCGACGCCTTCGGAGAGGAGTTCGTCGATCGTCTTCATGAGGGGGCTCCTGAGGAGGCTTGATCGCTCGTGTTCGCTCGTGATCGATCAGGTGAGGGCTGATCTGTACGTGAGTCAGGGCTCGGACGGTGCGTCCGCGCACCGCCCGAGCCCTGCTCTCACACCGAAGTGCCTGCTGAAGTCGATCAGAGCTGGTTGCCGACGAAGACCGTCAGGTCGACGAGGCGGTTGGAGTAGCCCCACTCGTTGTCGTACCAGCCGATGACCTTCACGTTCTTGCCCTCCTGGACCATGGTCAGGGAGGAGTCGAAGGTGCAGGACGCCGGGGCGTTCACGATGTCGGAGGAGACGATCGGGTCCTCGGTGTAGTCGAGGAGACCCTTCAGCTCGCCCTCGGCGGCCTTCTGGAAGGCGGCGTTGACCTCGTCCTTGGTGACCTCGCGGCCGAGCTCGACGACCAGGTCGGTGACCGAGCCGGTCGGGACCGGCACGCGCATGGCGATGCCGTCCAGCTTGCCCTTGAGCTGCGGCAGGACCAGGGCGGTGGCCTTGGCGGCACCGGTGGTGGTCGGAATGATGTTCTCGGCGGCGGCACGGGCGCGGCGCAGGTCCTTGTGCGGGAAGTCCAGGATGCGCTGGTCGTTCGTGTACGCGTGCACCGTCGTCATCAGGCCCTTGACGATGCCGAAGTTCTCGTCGAGGACCTTCGCCATGGGCGCCACACAGTTGGTGGTGCAGGAGGCGTTGGAGATGACGTGGTGGTTCGCCGGGTCGTACTTGTCGTGGTTGACGCCCATGACGATGGTGATGTCCTCGTCCTTGGCCGGAGCCGAGATGAGGACCTTCTTGGCGCCACCGGCGAGGTGCTTGCCGGCGTCTTCCTTCTTGGTGAAGATGCCGGTCGACTCGATCACGATGTCGACGCCCAGCTCACCCCACGGGATGTCGGCGGGGTTGCGCTCGGAGAGGACCTTGATGGTCTTGCCGTCGACGGTGATCGTGTCGGCGGTGTGCGAGACCTCCTGCTTCAGGCGGCCCAGGATGGTGTCGTACTTCAGCAGGTGAGCGGTGGTCGCGGTGTCACCCAGGTCGTTGACAGCCACGATCTCGATGTCTGCACCCTGCTCCAGCAGCGCGCGGAAGTAGTTACGACCGATGCGGCCAAAGCCGTTGATGCCTACGCGGATCGTCACGAACCGATCTCCTCGTTGGTACGCCGGCTCTAGATGCCGGCGAGCTGTATGGGATGTCCCCGACCACCCCCGACCCTACCTCCCTCGGGCGCCGGCAGTGACATCGAGCACGCCCCATACACGGCACGGCGGTCCGTACCCGCCAGTAGGGGTACGGACCGCCCGGACCGACACGACCCGATCACTCGATCGCGCTACGGAGAGTCAGTCCATGGTGACCAAGGACGTCACCCGTTCAGGGCGCTCAGTGCCTTCTTCACCAGAGCCGCCCGATCGCCCGCCGACGGGAGGTGCTCCAGGCCGAAGCCCAGCAGCACGGTGTCGTCGGTGGTGACGGCTCCGTAGGTCTGGAACAGCGCTCCGGTGCGCGTCCAGTCCTTGAGGACGGCCGGGCTGCCCGCGGGCGGGCCGGCCACCTTCCAGGCACCCAGCGACGTCTCGAAGCCCTCGGTCTCCTTCGCCGCGCCGCCGACGACAAGCGCGGCCTCGTCGGCGAGGACGCCGTGGCCACCGGTGCCCGGGTCGGTGACGTAGCTGATCGAGACCTCGACCGTCCTGCCGGCGTACGCGCTCAGGTCGAAGCTCACCTGCCGCCAGCCGCCGGAGGCGCCGGTGAGGCTGTTCCACTTCCCGGTCGTACCGGTCGCGGTGCAGCCGCCGGGCGCCGCGGTGAGGTAGCGCTTCAGCCAGGGGTGCTCGCCGAGGTAGAAGCCGCCCTCGCACTCCGTCGGTACGGCGGTGCCGGTGGCGCCGCCGGCCTCCGGGAGCGTGGTCCAGTCGTCGGCCCCGGCGGTGTGCGCCTCGACCAGCGCGTGGTCGTAGCCGCGCTCGGTGTCCCACAGCAGCCGCGTCCGCAGCGCGGGCCGGTCGGCCGCGCTGACCCCGGTGAGATCGACGGTGCGGGTGAGGCGCTTGTAGGCGTCGTCGGTGTGGACGGCGGCGGCCATGTAGGAGCCCGCGTACGGACCGTACGGGCTGACGGTCCCCGCGAACCGGCCCGCGCCCGCGCTCGCGAACTGCGGGTACGTGGCGGTGGGCAGCTCGTCGGAGGTGACGCTGTACGTCCCCGCCTTGTCCAGCGCGTTGCCGGACGCCTCACCGAGCGTGCCCGTGAAGCCGCCGAGCTTGCCGGAGCCGGTGAAGCCGGTGGCCCCCGGGGTCGACGTCCGGGTGTAGGCGCCCAGGTAGTACTGGCTGAAGTCGTCGGACGGAGTGCCGTCGCCGAGATCGACGTCGCCGCCCGCCAGCTCGCCGGCCTCGATCAGCTTGCCGCCCTCGTTGAGGAAGGCGCGCAGTTCGAGCTGCGTCCTGACGCCCGGCGCGCTCGCGCCGGTGTAGTGGACGACGGTGCCGAAATGGCCGAGCACGCCGAGCGCGTCCGGCGCGCCCTGGGTCGCCACGTCCCACACGATCGCCTTGCGGCCGTTCGCCTTGAGCGCGTCCACGTACTTCTGCGCCTGCGTGGCGCTCGTGCCCTCCTCGGCGACCACGAGCGTGTTCGCCCTGGGGCGCTCGGCCACGGTGTAGGTGAAGTGCTCGCTGGAGAGCTTCCTGCCGCTCTTCGTCTCGCCGGTGAACCACACCTCGACCTTGTCGCCCGGGTCGCCTTCGTCGACCTTGGCCCGGTACTCGTCGAAGCGGAGGTTGTCCTCGCCGCCGTACGTCTCGCCGCCCTTCCAGGGCCTGAGGGCCACGTCCTCGACGCGGCCGCCGTTCACACGGTACTTGAGCTCCTTGTCGCGGACGGACTTGCGTACGACGACCGAGACCTCCTGGTCGGCGCCGCGGGAGTACGACGTGGAGAACGGCGCCGGGGTGAAGTCGGCGGCGCTCAGGCCGACCGCCGAGGACGGCCGGTCGGGGTGGGAGGCGGTCTCGGCGACGGAGAGCGCGAACGGGATGTTCTTGACGAACTCCTGCTGGATCAGCTTCTCGTCGTCCGGGAAGGTGAAGATCGACCGGCAGTCGGCCGCCTTCCACGCGTCGTCCGGGTCGACGTCCGAGGCGGTCTGGCAGGTCGACATCTCGGGTGTGAACATCGCCATGCCGTTGACGTTTGCCGCGTGCCCGTCCGCCTCGCCGTTGGTGGTGTACAGCTCGGAGGACAGCTGCGGGTGGTAGCCGGGGATCGCGGAGTTGTCCGGCGTACCGGCGAGCGCCTTGTAGAGGACGTCGTCCGGTGTCTCGGTGGCCACCTGCCAGCCGACCCCGTAGAGCAGGAGTTCGGCGGCGGAGTGGTAGTTGATGCCGTACGTGAAGCCGATCCGCTTCTCGAAGGCGTCCAGCGCCTTGGTCTCCGGCTCGGAGCCCGGACTCGCGCCGCGGTAGGTCTGGCTGGTGGGGTTGGGGGACGAGCCCTCGTCGTCGTAGCCCCACTTGTAGGCGAAGTTGCGGTTGAGGTCGACACCGTCACCGGTACCGATGACGCCGTCGCCGTTGACGTCACGGAGGTTCTTCCGCCACAGGCGGTTGTCGTCGCTCTGGAAGGTGTAGTCGTAGCCGTCGGGGTTGGCCGACAGGACGAACCACAGCTCGGTCGAGTCGACGATCCTCTTGATGCGCTTGTCCGTCTTGTAGCGGTCCACGTAGTAGTGGAGCAGCCTTCTCGTCATCTCCGGCGTGATCCACTCGCGCGCGTGCTGGTTGGACATGTACAGCACGGCGGGCTTGGAGCCGTCCTTGGACTTCTTCGCGCCCTTGGTCAGCTTCAGGGCGAGGATGTCCTGGCCGTTGACCGTCTTGCCGATGGAGACGACCTTGGTGAGGTCGGGGTGGGCCTGGCCCGTCCTGACGATCTCCTCCTTCAGGCCGCCCTTTCCGCTGTACGGGCGGAAGACGCCGTCGGCCGCCTTCTTGACGCGCGCCTCGGCCTTGGTGGAGATGTCGTGCTCGGTGAGGCCGACGCCCTGCTTCTTGAGCTTCTCGGCCTGTCGTTCGGTCAGATAGACCTCGACGGTGGCCTTTCCCTTCTCGGGCACCTGCTCACCGAGTTCGTGGCCGTCCTGTCCGGCGGCCAGCAGCAGGGGTACCTGCTTCTTGGTGACCTCGGCGCGGAAGACCTTGACCTCGTCGGTGTCCAAGGCCGCTGAACGACCGGGTTGCGCCTGGGCGATGGGTGCGAGGCTCGCTCCGCCGATCAGGAGCGCGCCGACAGCGAGGATCGATCTCGCTCTTCGTCTCATGAACCCCCCTTGCGTGGGTTCGCCACAGCAGCGAACAGGTGCCAGGCTCATGACAGTTCATGATCGAGTCAAGGGTGCCTCAACGACACGCGGACGCCGGTGACGATCACCCGAGTGGGCGTCGTCACCGGCGTTCTGATGGCCCGTGAGACGGTGTGGTGACGGCCTGTGAGGCGGTCCGGTCAGCCCGCGAGGTTGTCGGCCAGCTCCTCGGTGAGGTTGGCTTCGGTGCCCGGGACGCCCAGGTCGGCGGCGCGCTTGTCGGCCATGGCGAGCAGGCGGCGGATGCGGCCGGCGACGGCGTCCTTGGTCAGCGGCGGGTCGGCGAGGGCGCCCAGCTCCTCCAGGGAGGCCTGCTTGTGCTCCATGCGCAGCCGGCCGGCCGCCGCGAGGTGCTCGGGGACGTCGTCGCCGAGGATCTCCAGGGCGCGCTGCACGCGGGCGCCGGCGGCGACGGCGGCGCGGGCCGAGCGGCGCAGGTTGGCGTCGTCGAAGTTGGCGAGACGGTTCGCCGTGGCGCGGACCTCGCGGCGCATCCGGCGCTCCTCCCAGGCGAGCACGGACTCGTGGGCGCCCAGCCGGGTGAGCAGGGCGCCGATCGCGTCGCCGTCGCGGACGACGACCCGGTCCACGCCCCGCACCTCGCGCGCCTTCGCGCCGATCGACAGCCGGCGGGCGGCGCCGACCAGGGCGAGCGCGGCCTCGGGACCGGGGCAGGTCACCTCCAGGGAGGAGGAGCGGCCGGGCTCGGTGAGCGAGCCGTGCGCCAGGAAGGCGCCGCGCCAGGCCGCCTCGGCGTCACAGGTGGCGCCGGAGACCACCTGCGGGGGCAGTCCGCGGATCGGGCGGCCACGGCCGTCCACCAGCCCGGTCTGCCGCGCCAGCTGGTCGCCGCCGGCGACCACCCGCACGACGTAGCGCGAACCGCGGCGCAGCCCGCCGGGCGCCATCACGATCAGCTCGGAACTGTGCCCGAAGATCTCCAGGATGTCCCGCTTGAGGCGGCGGGCCGCCATCGCCGTGTCCAGCTCCGCCTCGATCACGATGCGCCCGCTGACCAGGTGAAGGCCGCCGGCGAACCGCAGGATGGCGGAGACCTCCGCCTTTCTGCAGCAGGTCCGGGTGACGGGGAGCCGGGAGATCTCGTCCTTCACCGCTGGCGTCATCGCCATGGGCCGATCCTTCCATGCATCCGAAAAATACGGTCGTACGCGGCTGCCAGCAGCTCCGGGTCGTGCCTCGGGGTGCCGTCGGGCCGGGCCACCGGCGCCAGCTCGACCGCGGCGCCGAACCGCTTGGCGGCGTCGGTCAGCGAGGCGCGGTCGGGCACGGCGGCCTCGTCGGCCAGCACCACGTCCAGGGCGAGTTTAGGGGCGTGTCGTCCCAAAACCTCCAAATGACGCTGCGGGGAGAAGCCCTCGGTTTCTCCGGGCTGCGGGGCGAGGTTCAGGGAGAGTACCCGGCGTGCCTTCGTCTCCTGGAGGGCGTCCAGGAGCTCGGGCACCAGCAGGTGCGGGATGACCGAGGAGAACCAGGAGCCGGGGCCGAGCACCACCCAGTCCGCGTCCAGGACGGCCTCGACCGCCTCGGGGACGGCGGGTGGGTCCCTCGGCACCAGGTGCACGGACTGCACCTCGCCGGGGGTCAGGGCCACGGTCGCCTGCCCCCGTACGGTGTCCACCTCGTCGGGCCGGTCCGGGTCGTGGCCCCTGACCAGGGCCTGGAGCTCCAGGGGCACGGCGGACATGGGCAGCACCCTGCCCTGGGCGCCCAGGAGCTTGCCGACCAGGTCGAGGGCCTGGACGTGGTCGCCGAGCTGCTCCCACAGGGCGACGATCAGCAGGTTGCCGACCGCGTGCTCGTGCAGTTCGCCCTGGGACTGGAAGCGGTGCTGGATGACGCGGGCCCAGGTCTGGCCCCATTCGTCGTCGCCGCACAGCGCGGCCAGCGCCTTGCGCAGGTCGCCGGGCGGCAGTACGCCCAGCTCGTCGCGGAGCCGGCCGCTGGAGCCGCCGTCGTCGGCCACGGTGACGACGGCGGTGAGCGCGCCGGTGATCCGGCGCAGCGCGGCGAGCGAGGCGGACAGGCCCATGCCGCCGCCGAGGGCGACGACCTTGGGCTGGGCGCCCCGGCGGCGGGGCCTGCCGCCGCGGGCCTCGGCGGGCCGGCCGCCGCGCCCCTCCGGAACCACCCGGCGCAGCCTGCTCAGCCGCGGAGTACGTCCTGTCATTCCCGTCCCATGTCCCGGTGTACGACCACCGTCTCCACACCCTCGGCCGCGAGCCGGGCGGCGAGCTTCTCCGACATGGCGACGGAGCGGTGCTTGCCGCCGGTGCAGCCGACGGCGATGGTCACATAACGCTTGCCCTCACGACGGTAGCCTGCGGCAACGAGCTGCAGGAGCTCGGCGTACCGGTCGAGGAACTCCTTTGCACCGGGCTGGTTGAAGATGTACGTCGCCACCTCCTCGTTGAGGCCGGTGAACGGGCGCAGCTCCGGGACCCAGTGCGGGTTGGGCAGGAACCGCATGTCCGCCACCAGGTCCGCGTCGACCGGGAGGCCGTACTTGAAGCCGAAGGACATGACGGTGGCCCTCAGCTCCGGCTCCTCCTCGCCGGCGAACTGGGCATCCATCTTGGCGCGCAGCTCGTGCACGTTGAGGCTGGAGGTGTCGATCACCAGGTCGGCGTCGCCGCGCAGCTCGCGCAGCAGTTGCCGTTCGGCGGCGATGCCGTCGACGATCCGGCCGTCGCCCTGGAGGGGGTGCGGGCGGCGCACCGACTCGAAGCGGCGCACCAGAGCGTCGTCGGAGGATTCCAGGAAGACGATCCGCCGTGTGACGCCCCGGGTGTCGAGGTCGGCGAGGGACTCGCGCAGGTTGTCGAAGAAGCGGCGGCCGCGGACGTCCACGACGACCGCGATCCTGGCCACGTTGCCCTGCGAGCGGGCGCCGAGCTCCACCATGGTGGGGATCAGCGCGGGCGGCAGGTTGTCGACGACGAACCAGCCCAGATCCTCCAGACACTTGGCCGCCGTCGAGCGGCCGGCTCCGGACATGCCGGAGATGATCACCAGCTCGGGGATGGCCGCGTCGGGGACCCCGGCTGTTTCCTTGCCCGTACTCACCTGTGCTCCGTTGTCGTGGTGCGCGTCGTGCTCTGCGGGATCCTTGCCGGTTTCCCTGTGGGCGTGTTCTCGCTCCGCTGTGGGCTGTGTGTCGTGCTCCGTCATCTCTCCTGCCCCCGTCGTTCGTCCGGGGCGCCCGCGGACACGGGCTCCCCCGGGGAACCCGCCGTCGTCTCGGGTGCCCCGTCCTCGTCTTCCATGATCTCTCCAGTCGCCGTGTTCACGGCGGGCGCGGCCGGAGCCGCCTGGGCGAGGGCCGCGACGATCGTCTCGGCCGTCTTGCGACCTATGCCGGGTACCTCACGGATCTGGTCGATTGTCGCGGATCGCAGCTTCTTCACCGAACCGAAGTGTTTGATCAGCGCCTGTTTGCGGGTCTCGCCGAGGCCGGGCACGTCGTCCAGGGGGCTGGACCGGAAGCGCTTGGCGCGCTTGGTGCGCTGGTAGGTGATCGCGAAGCGGTGGGCCTCGTCACGGACGCGCTGCAGCAGGTAGAGGCCCTCGCTGGTGCGGGGCAGGACCACCGGGTCGTCCTCGCCGGGCACCCAGACCTCCTCCAGGCGCTTGGCGAGGCCGCACACGGCGATGTCGTCGATGCCCAGCTCGTCCAGGGCCTTCTTGGCGGCGGCCACCTGGGGACGGCCGCCGTCGACCACGACGAGCTGGGGCGGGTACGCGAACCGCTTGGGGCGGCCGTCGTCGTCCTTGAGGTCGTCGGGCCCTTCCTCGTCCGCCCACTCGCCGGTCCGCTCCTTCTCGGCGAGGTAGCGGCGGAAGCGGCGGGTGATCACCTCGTGCATGGAGCGGACGTCGTCCTGCCCGCTGAAGCCCTTGATCTGGAAGCGGCGGTACTCGCTCTTGCGCTGCAGCCCGTCCTCGAAGACGACCATGGAGGCCACCACGTCGTCGCCCTGCAGGTGGGAGATGTCGTAGCACTCGATCCGGAGCGGGGCGCTGTCCAGGTCGAGGGCCTCGGCGATCTCCTCCAGGGCACGCGAGCGCGTGGTCAGGTCGGAGGCGCGCTTGGTCTTGTGCAGGGCGAGCGCCTGCTGGGCGTTGCGCTGCACGGTCTCCATGAGCGCCTTCTTGTCTCCGCGCTGCGGTATGCGCAGGGAGACGCCCGACCCGCGGCGCTCGGTCAGCCAGTCCTGGACCGGCTCGACCGGCTCGGGCAGGGCCGGTACGAGGACCTCCTTGGGGACCGCGTCCCCCTTCTCCTCGCCGTACAGCTGCTGGAGGGCGTGCTCGACGAGGGCGCCGGTGGTGATCTCCTCGACCTTGTCGGTGACCCAGCCGCGCTGGCCGCGGACGCGTCCGCCGCGGACGTGGAAGATCTGTACGGCCGCCTCCAGCTCGTCCTCGGCGACCGCGATCAGGTCGGCGTCGGTCGCGTCCGCGAGCACGACCGCGTTCTTCTCCATGGCCTTCTTCAGGGCCTCGATGTCGTCGCGCAGGCGGGCCGCCCGCTCGTACTCCATCTCCTCGGCCGCCTCGGTCATCTGCTTCTCCAGGCGGCGCAGGTACGTGCCCGTGCGGCCGGCCATGAAGTCGCAGAACTCCTCGGCCAGTGCCCCGTGTTCCTCGGCGGAGACGCGCCCCACGCAGGGCGCGGAGCACTTGCCGATGTAGCCGAGCAGGCAGGGGCGGCCGGTGCGGGCGGCGTTCTTGAAGACGCCGGCCGAGCAGGTGCGCACCGGGAAGACGCGGAGCAGCAGGTCGACCGTGTCCCGGATGGCCCACGCGTGCGCGTACGGCCCGAAATACCTGACGCCCTTCTTCTTGTGGCCGCGCATCACCTGGACGCGGGGGAACTCCTCGTTCATCGTCACCGCGAGGTAGGGGTAGCTCTTGTCGTCGCGGTACTTGACGTTGAACCGGGGGTCGAACTCCTTGATCCAGGAGTACTCCAGCTGCAGCGCCTCGACCTCCGTGGACACCACCGTCCATTCCACGGACGCGGCGGTGGTGACCATGGTGCGCGTGCGGGGGTGAAGGTTCGCCAGGTCCTGGAAGTAGTTGGCCAGGCGCTGGCGCAGGCTCTTGGCCTTTCCGACGTAGATCACCCGGCGGTGCTCGTCACGGAACCTGTACACCCCGGGGGAGTCCGGGATCTGTCCCGGCTTGGGGCGGTAGCTGGAGGGGTCGGCCATGACTCACACCCTACTGGCGAGTGCTGACAGTCCGGCGGGCCTGTGGACAACGGTCCGCCGCGCCTGTGGATCACGCCGCCGGGGCGGCGTGCCGACCGGTGCCGTCTCGGCCAGGAGTGCGTCACGGTCGGGCATCAGGTGTTGTCGGGACTTGGTCAACACGCTTCAATGCGGGGGAACTCGGGGCCCTGAACGACGGCGTACGGATGTGAAGACGCCCCTGCGCCGAAACGGGGTGTGGCCCCGGTGGACCCGCGCGATCGGTCTGACCAGCCGTTGTGATCCTTCACAGAAAGGCTCCTGCATGCCGCACGCCCCTCAGCACGCGGAGACAGCCGTCGCGGAACTGGACTCGGCCCTGCGCGGCGGCCCCTTCCACGTGGCCCTGCGCGCCGCGATCGCCGCTCGCGGACTGCCGCTGCAGCGCGTGCAGCACCATCTGTCGCGCTACGGAGTGAAGGTGGGCGTCACCAGTCTGAGCTACTGGCAGCAGGGCGCCCGGCGCCCCCAGCGCCCGGAGTCGCTGCGGGCCGTACGGGCCCTGGAGGAGATCCTCCAGCTGCCGGACGAGTCGCTCATCCGGCTGCTCGCCGAGACCGAGGACCGGTCGCGCGAGCAGCGGTCCGCGACCCGCTCCTACCGGGCGCTCGTCGAGGCCTCGGGCGTCCTGGAACAGCTGCTGGCCGAGCTGGACTCTCCGCCGGACGGCGGGCTGCACACCCTGGGGCACCACGAGCGGGTCCGGATCGGGGCGCGGCGGGAGCTGGCCGGACGCGAGTCGCACCACATCGTGCGGGCCCACCGGAACGGCGTCGACCGCTTCGTGGCCGTCCATCACGGCGACCCGGGGTGTGTGCCGGAGCGCATGGCGGTGCACGCCCTGGAGAACTGTCGTACCGGGCGAGTCCGTCGGCACCACGACACCGGCGTGCTCGTGGCGGAGCTGCTCTTCGACACGCGCCTGCGGTCCGGAGACACGTTCCTGTTCCGCTACGGCGTCGAGGACGGCACGGCCGGCGTCTCGCGCGAGTACCTCCGCGGGTTCGGCTCGGCGGGCGGGCAGTACGCCCTCCAGGTGCGGTTCGCGGCGACGGCTCTGCCGGTGCGGTGCCACCGGTTCACACAGCATTCGGCCGCGGCGCCCCGCAGCGGCCGCCAGGAACTGGCGCTCAGCGGGCTGCACCACTCGGTGCACCTGGTCGAACCGCGGGCGCGGTCGGGGATCGTGGGGATCGGATGGGACTGGGAGTGAGGGCACGGGTCCGCTCCAGCGGTCGCGCCGCCCCCGTCCGCGAGGCGATCAGGGAGCGCTACCAGCGGACGCCGGGGACGTAAACGCTTGCGCAAGCGTTTACGTCCGTCGCCGAATGGGATACGTTTCCGGCCATGGCGACGATGGCCGACGTCGCACGGAGCGCCGGCGTCTCCGTGGCGACCGTCTCGCACGTACTGAACGACACCCGGCCGGTGCTGCCGCACACCCGCCAGGCGGTCCTGGACGCCGTCGAGGAGCTCGGTTACACCCCCAACTCCCTCGCCCGTTCCCTGGTGACGTCCCGCACCCGGTCCATCGGGCTCGCGGTGTCGGCGATCAGCAACCCGTATTTCACGGAGATCCTGCAAGGCGTCGAGGCCGGTGCCCTGGAGCACGGCTACAGCCTGCTCATCGCCGACCCGCACGACGACCCCGAGCACGAGCGCAAGGTCGTCCAGCTGCTGCACGAGCGCCGCGTGGACGGCATGATCGTCGCTCCCTCCCCCGATCCGCGCGGGCTCCTCGCCTACCTCGGACGCCACGAGGTGCCGACCGTGTTCCTCGACCGGCTGGTCGATGCCCCGAGCTTCGACCAGGTGTGCGCCGAGAGCGCCGAGCCGACGGCCCGGTTGGTCACGCATCTCGCCGGGCTCGGCCACCGCCGTATCGGCCTGGTCGCGGGCCGGCCGGGGCTCAGCACCACCAGCGAGCGGATCACCGGTTACCGGCACGGCCTCGCGGCCGCCGGGCTGCCGTACGACGATCGGCTCCTGGTGCACGGCGACTCCGAGTCGGCCGGCGGCGAACGGGCCACCGCGGCGCTGCTGTCCCTCGCCGCGCCGCCCACCGCGCTGGTCACCGCCAACAACACCATGACCATCGGCGCGCTGCGCGCCCTGCGCGACCGCGGTCTGTCGGTGCCGGGCGACATCGCGCTGTGCTGCTTCGACGACTTCGCCTGGGCGGACCTGTTCTCGCCCCGGCTCACCGCCGTGTCCCAGCCCAGCAGGGAGATCGGCGCCCAGGCGGTCCGGGTTCTGCTGGATCGTCTCGCCTCACCGGACCGGCCCGCCCGAACCCTGCGGCTCCCGTGCGCCTTCGTCCACCGCACCTCGTGCGGCTGCGCGGAACCGCCCGAGCAGTCCGAGAAAGGAAACACCTCGTGATCGTCGTCGCCGGTGAGGCCCTGATCGATCTGGTACCGCAGGGCACGGGTGCCCTCGCTGGTCTCCAGCCGGCGCTGGGCGGCGGCCCGTACAACACGGCCGTGGCCCTCGGCCGCCTCGGCTCCCCCACCGCCTTCTGCTCCCGCACGTCGTACGACGCCTTCGGGGAGGCCCTGCTCGACGGGCTGCGCGGCGCGGGTGTGGACGTCTCGGGAGTGCAGCGCGGCCCGGAGCCCACCACCCTCGCGGTCGCCACGATCGACGCGGGCGGCTCGGCCGCCTACTCGTTCTACGTCGAGGGCACCGCCGACCGGCTGTTCACGGCCCCCGCGCGGCTTCCCGCCGCGACGCGGGCGGTGTCCTTCGGGACCTGCTCGCTGGTCCTGGAGCCGGGGGCGAGCGCCTACGAGGAGCTGATGCGGACGGCGGCCGCGCAGGGCGTGTTCACCGCGCTGGACCCGAACATCCGGCCGGGGCTGATCCCCGACGCGGACGCCTACCGGGCCCGCTTCAAGAGCTGGCTGCCGTCGGTGTCCCTGCTCAAGCTCTCCGAGGAGGACGCCCGTTGGCTGGGCGGCACGCCGCACGAGTGGCTGGCCGCCGGTCCGTCGGCCGTCGTGATCACCCGCGGTGGTGACGGGCTGACCGCCTTCACCCGGGACGGCGCCGAGTACTCCGTGCCCGGCGAGAAGGTCGACGTCGTGGACACGATCGGTGCCGGCGACACGGTCAACGCGGCCCTGCTGCACGGTCTGTCCGCGCGGGACGCGCTGTCTCCACAGGCGCTCTCGGGTCTGGGTGCCGACGGCTGGACGCGGCTGCTGCGGTTCGCGGCCCGGGCGGCGGCGATCACCTGCTCCCGTGCGGGTGCCGAGCCGCCGTACGCCTCCGAACTGGGCGACCTGTGACCGTGGACCGTGCTCGGCCGAAGGACGGCTGATCCGCCCGGTCGTACAGCGCGGCGCCCCGTGGGAGATCCCACGGGGCGCCGTGTTGTTCCGGTGCCGGGCGGCCCGGCTGGGACGCCTCAGGCCTTGCGGGTGCGCGTCGCCTTCTTGGCGGGTGCCTTCTTGGTGGCTCCGGCCGCCTTCTTAGTGGCCGTGTTGTTGGCGGTCCTGGCCGTCGCCGTCTTCTTCGCCGTCGACCTGGCCGCGACCGTCTTCCGGGCCGTCGTGCCGCCCGCGGCCTTCACCGAGGTCGCGTCGCTGATCCGGTCGGCGCCGAGGATCTCCCGCAGGAACTTGCCGGTGTGGCTGGTGGGGACACCGGCAACCTGCTCGGGCGTGCCCTCGGCGACGACCAGGCCACCGCCGGCGCCGCCCTCCGGTCCCATGTCGACGATCCAGTCGGCGGTCTTGATCACATCGAGGTTGTGCTCGATGACGATGACCGTGTTGCCCTTGTCGACCAGGCCGGACAGGACCGCCAGCAGCTTGCTGATGTCCTCGAAGTGCAAACCGGTGGTCGGCTCGTCCAGGACGTAGACGGTGCGGCCGGTGGAGCGCTTCTGCAGCTCGCTGGCGAGCTTGACGCGCTGGGCCTCACCGCCGGAGAGGGTGGTCGCGGACTGGCCGAGGCGGACGTATCCGAGGCCGACGTCGTTGAGCGTCTTGAGGTGGCGGGAGATCGCCGGAACCGCCTCGAAGAAGTGCATGGCCTCTTCGATGGGCATGTTCAGGACCTCGGAGATGGACTTGCCCTTGTAGTGGACCTCCAGGGTCTCCCGGTTGTAGCGGGCGCCGTGGCAGACCTCGCACGGGACGTACACGTCCGGGAGGAAGTTCATCTCGATCTTGATCGTGCCGTCACCCGCGCAGTTCTCGCAGCGGCCGCCCTTGACGTTGAAGGAGAACCGGCCCGGCATGTAGCCCCGGACCTTCGCCTCGGTGGTCTCGGCGAACAGCTTGCGGATGTGGTCGAAGACGCCGGTGTACGTCGCCGGGTTGGAGCGCGGGGTGCGGCCGATGGGCGACTGGTCGACGTGCACGACCTTGTCGACGAGGTCGTCGCCGTCCACGCGCGTGTGCCGCCCCGGAACGGTGCGGGCGCCATTCAGCTCGCGGGCCAGGTGCGTGTACAGGATGTCGTTGACCAGCGTCGACTTGCCGGAGCCGGAGACGCCCGTGACGGCCGTGAACACGCCCAGCGGGAAGGACACGTCGATGTCCTTGAGGTTGTTCTCGCGGGCGCCGTGCACCGTGAGCTGCCGGGACGGGTCGAGGGGCCGCCGGATGTCGGGCACCGGGATGGCCTTCTTGCCGGCCAGGTACTGCCCGGTCTGCGACTCCTCGTTGGCGAGGAGTTCCTTCAGGGAGCCGCTGTGCACGACCTTGCCGCCGTGCTCGCCGGCGCCGGGGCCGATGTCGACGACCCAGTCGGCGGTCTTGATGGTGTCCTCGTCGTGCTCCACGACGATGAGCGTGTTGCCCATGTCGCGCAGCCGGACCAGGGTCTCGATCAGCCGGTGGTTGTCGCGCTGGTGCAGGCCGATGGACGGCTCGTCGAGGACGTACAGCACGCCGACGAGTCCGGAGCCGATCTGGGTGGCCAGGCGGATCCGCTGGGCCTCGCCGCCGGAGAGCGTGCCGGCCGCGCGGTTGAGCGAGAGGTAGTCCAGGCCGACGTCGACCAGGAACCGCAGCCGCTCGTTGACCTCCTTCAGCACGCGCTCGGCGATCTTCTTGTCGCGGGCGTTGAGCTTCAGCTCGCCCAGGAAGTCCGCGCAGTCGCTGATGGACATCGCGGAGACCTCGGCGATCGACTTCTCCATGATCGTGACCGCGAGGACGATCGGCTTCAGGCGGGTGCCCTCACAGGTGGGGCACGGCACTTCGCGCATGTAGCCCTCGAAGCGCTCGCGGCTGGCGTCGCTCTCGGCCTCGCTGTGCCGGCGCTTGACGAAGGGGACGGCGCCCTCGAAGGCCGTGGTGTACCGGCGCTCGCGTCCGTACCGGTTGCGGTAGCGGACCTCGACCTGGGTCTTGTGGCCGTGGAGCAGGGCCTTCTTGGCACGTTGCGGAAGCCCGGCGAAGGGGATGTCGGTCCGGAAGCCCAGTGCGTCGGCGAGGGCTCCGATCAGGCGGCCGAAGTAGTCCTTGGTGTGACCGTGGGACCAGGGGTGGATGGCGCCCTCGTCGAGGGTCTTGTCCGGGTCCGGGACGATCAGCTCGGGGTCGACCTCCATGCGCGTACCGATGCCCGTGCAGTCGGGGCAGGCGCCGAAGGGTGAGTTGAAGGAGAAGGAGCGGGGCTCCAGTTCCTCGAAGGAGAGGTCGTCGTACGGGCAGTACAGGTGCTCCGAGTACATGCGCTCGCGCTCGGGGTCGTCCTCGGGGAGGTCGACGAAGTCCAGCACGACCATGCCGCCGGACAGACCGAGGGCGGTCTCCACGGAGTCGGTGAGGCGGCGCTTGGCGGAGTCCTTCACCGTGAGGCGGTCGACGACCACCTCGATGGTGTGCTTCTCCTGCTTCTTCAGCGTGGGCGGGCTGGAGAGCTGGATCGTCTCGCCGTCCACCCGTGCGCGGGAGTAGCCCTTGGTCTGGAGGTCGGCGAAGAGGTCGACGAACTCTCCCTTGCGCTCACGCACCAGCGGCGACAGCACCTGGAAGCGGCTTCCCTCCGGCAGCTCCAGGACCTTGTCGACGATGGCCTGCGGCGACTGGCGCGAGATGGGGCGGCCGCACTCGGGGCAGTGCGGCTTGCCGATGCGCGCGAAGAGCAGGCGGAGGTAGTCGTAGACCTCGGTGATCGTGCCGACCGTCGAGCGCGGGTTGCGGGAGGTCGACTTCTGGTCGATGGAGACCGCGGGCGAGAGGCCCTCGATGAAGTCGACGTCCGGCTTGTCCATCTGGCCGAGGAACTGCCGGGCGTACGAGGAGAGCGACTCCACGTAGCGCCGCTGGCCCTCGGCGAAGATGGTGTCGAAGGCCAGGGAGGACTTGCCCGAGCCGGACAGGCCCGTGAAGACGATGAGCGAGTCCCTTGGCAGGTCGAGCGAGACGTTTTTCAGGTTGTGCTCGCGCGCGCCACGGACGATGAGACGGTCGGCCACGCCGGTCCGCACCTTTCTTGAGAGAAGTGACAGGGGCGGGGCCCCCGTGCTTTCTCAGACTAGGGGGAGCCACTGACAACGCCGGTCGGATTCCCGGGTTGCATAACAATCCCCGGCCATCCAGCATGCCCGACGCCGCTCTCGACCCTATAGCACGTGCATTCGATTTACGGCACTCGTTCACGACCTTCACCCAAAGGTGTGGCCGGGCTAATGTCAGCAGCATGAGTGATCACGCACATGACCTGGCGTCTGTACGCGACGCGACCGATCGGCTGCTCACCGCAGTCGGCGAGCTGGACAACGCGTCCGTGACCGAGCCGTCACGACTCCCCGGCTGGACCCGCGGCCACATCCTCGCGCACCTGGCCCGCAACGCGGACGCCCTCGTGAACGTCCTCGAAGGGCGCCCCATGTACGCCTCCGGCGAGGCCCGCGACGCCGACATCGAGCGGGACGCGCCGCGCCCCCTCGACGTGCAGATCACCGACGTGCGCGAGAGCGCGGACCGCTTCCAGAGGGCCGGGGCCGCGCCCCAGGACTGGTCGCGCACGGTGGAGCTGCGCAACGGAGTCGTCGACTCGGCGTCCCGGGTGCCGTTCCGGCGGTGGATCGAGGTCGAGCTGCACCATGTGGACCTCGGGATCGGCTACGAGTTGGAGGACCTCCCGGCGGAGTTCGTGGAGCGGGAGATCGGCTTCCTCACCGACCGGTTCACCGGGCACCACGACGTGCCGCCCACGCGGCTGACGAACGGCACGCGCGCGTGGGCCACGGGTCGGGAGGCGGGAGAGCCCGGGATCACGGTGACGGGGAGCCTGGCCGACCTGCTCGGCTGGCTGGCCGGGCGCCGCGACGGGTCCGGCCTGGCGGTGGAGGGCGGCTCGCTGCCCGCGCTTCCTCCCCTGTAGCGGCGGCGCCCCCGGCGGGGCCGATCGCTATAGGCTGGCCGCCATGACGTACAGCGGAGAGGTGCACGTCGGCGGGCCCGCCGACGTGCACGAGCTCAAGGACCTGATGATCAGCAAGATCGCTGTCGGTCCGATGGACAACAACGCCTATCTGCTGCGCTGCCGGGCCACCGACGAGCAGCTGCTGATCGACGCCGCGAACGACGCGCACACACTCCTCGGCATGATCGGCGACGACGGCATCGCGTCCGTCGTCACCACGCACCGGCACCCCGACCACTGGCAGGCGCTCGCCGAGGTCGTGGCGGCCACCGGCGCCCGCACGTACGCGGGCCGGCACGACGCCGAGGGCATCCCCGTGCCGACCGACGTGCTGATCGACGACGGCGACACCGTCCGGGTGGGGCACGTGGAGCTCACCGCGCGCCATCTCGTGGGGCACACGCCCGGCTCCATCGCCCTCGTCTACGACGACCCGCACGGTCATCCCCATGTGTTCACGGGGGACTGCCTGTTCCCGGGAGGTGTGGGCAACACCCGTAAGGACCCGGAGGCGTTCGCCAGTCTGATCCACGACGTCGAGACGAAGATCTTCGACGTCCTCCCGGACGAGACCTGGGTCTACCCGGGGCACGGCAACGACACCACGCTGGGCGCGGAGCGACCCCACCTGCCGGAGTGGCACGCCCGGGGCTGGTGAGTTCCGGCACGGAGTCGCGCCCACTCGGTGTGCGCTCCGGCGCACGCCGCACACAGGGCGCCAAAGCAGTGCACGCGCGCCCCGCGCAGACTCCGCGCACGCGCCCCGTGTGAACCTTTCGCACGCGCCGACACCGTACGCGCGCTCCCGGCGCGTCCGATGGCGCGGTCAACTGGAAGCAGCCCCGCACAGGATGACGGCTCCTGGGCGGATGGGCCGCCGGTCCCTCGATCCCCGCCCTCGGCCGGCGGCCCCGGCACGCGCCCGGCGCACTGGCCGCGGGCAGCGTTCACAAGAACGCAACACCCGTTCCCAGTATGCGGACTTTTACCGCTGTGACCTCGACAGACGGGATGGTGGGCTGTCAATCTCCCGCCATGCATCCTGCGCCTCGCGCTCTGCGCCGTGCCGTGGCCGCCGCCACCGTAGCCCTGCTCGCCACCGCCGTCGGCTGTGCTCCGCAGCCGGAGGAGTCGGCGGCCAACCCGACCGGCTCCGCCGGAACCAGCTGTGCCAAGGGCAAGTTGGCCACCAAGACCTCGGGCAAGCTGACGATCGCGACCGACGAGCCCGCGTACGAGCCGTGGTTCAAGGACGACGACCCGTCCAACGGCAAGGGCTACGAGTCGGCGGTCGCGTACGCCGTGGCGAAGCAGCTCGGCTACGACAGGAGTGCCGTGGTATGGCAGAGCGTGCCCTTCAACAAGGCTTTCGCGCCCGGAGAGAAGACCTTCGACTTCGACATCAACCAGGTGTCCATCAGCGCCGAGCGCAGGAAGGCCGTCGATTTCTCGTCCGGCTACTACGACGTCCGTCAGGCCGTCATCGCGCTGAAGAACTCCAAGGCCGCGAAGGCGAAGAGCATCGCGGCCCTGAAAGACGTCAAGCTGGGCGCCCAGGTCGGCACCACCAGCCTCGACTACATCAACGACGTGGTGAAGCCGAAGCAGGCGGCGGCCGTGTACGCCAAGAACGACCAGGCCAAGTCCGCGCTGAAGAACGGCCAGGTGGACGCCATCGTCACCGACCTGCCGACCGCCTTCTACATCACCGCGGCCGAGGTGACGGACGCGACGATCGTCGGCCAGTTCCAGAACCAGGGCGGTACGCCGGAGCAGTTCGGCCTGGTGCTCGACAAGGGCAGCGCACTCACCTCCTGCGTGTCGCGGGCCGTGGACGCCCTGCGCAAGGACGGCACGCTCGCGAAGACCGAGCAGCAGTGGCTGTCGGACGCCGTCGACGCACCGGTGCTCAAGTGACGGTCACGAAGGACGAGTCCGGCCGGGAAGCGGACGACACCGGTGGCGTGTCCGGTGGGGGCGACGGGTACGTCCCCTCGGAGCGGCGGATCGAACGCGAGCGCTACAAGCGTGCCCGTGCCCGCCGCGCCACGGCGATCGCGGCGTTGTCGACCCTCGTCACCGGTGCGGCCCTGTACCTGGTCGTCGTCAACGCGCCGGGCTGGCCGCGCACCAAGGAGACGTTCTTCGACTGGGGTTACGCGCGCGAGGCGTTCCCCAAGGTGCTGGAAGGGCTGTGGCTCAACGTCCGGCTGCTGCTGGTCTGCGGCGCCGCGGTACTGGTCCTCGGCATGCTCATCGCCGTCGCCCGCACGCTGCGTGGGCCGGTGTTCTTCCCGCTGAGGGTGCTGGCCGCCGCGTACACGGACTTCTTCCGCGGGCTGCCGCTGATCATCAACCTGATGATCGTGGTCCTGGGCGTCCCGGCGCTGCGGCTGCAGGGCGTCACGGTCGACCCCGTCCTGCTGGGCGGCACGGCCCTCACCCTGACGTACTCGGCGTACGTGGCCGAGGTGTTCCGCGCCGGCATCGAGTCCGTCCACCCCTCGCAGCGCGCCGCGGCCCGCTCGCTCGGCCTCACCAACCGGCAGGCGTTGCGGTACGTGGTGCTGCCGCAGGCCGTGCGGCGCCAGGTGCCGCCGCTGCTGAACGACCTGGTGTCGCTGCAGAAGGACACCGGGCTGGTGTCGATCGGGGGCGCGGTGGACGCCGTGCGGGCCGCCGACATCATCGTCGGCCGCAGCCTCAACTACACGCCGTACATCGTCGCGGGGCTGGTCTTCGTCGCGCTGACCATCCCGATGACCCGCTTCACGGACTGGGTGACGGCTCGGATGGACCGTCAGCGGGCGCAGGGGGGAACGGCATGAACGACGCTCCGGTGCTGCGGATGGAGTCCGTCCGCAAGACCTTCGGCGGCTCGGTCGTGCTGCGGGACGTCGACCTGGAGGTGGCCCCGCACACGGTGACCGCGCTGATCGGCGCCTCCGGCTCCGGCAAGTCCACGCTGCTGCGGTGCGCGAACCTGCTGGAGGAGATCGACGACGGTGCGATCTGGCTGGACGGCGAGGAGATCACCGACCCGCGCGCCGACCAGGACGCCGTACGGCGCCGTATCGGCGTGGTCTTCCAGGCGTACAACCTCTTCCCCCACATGACGGTCCTGGACAACATCACCCTCGCCCCGCGGCGGGTGCACGGCGTCTCCCGCGCGGAGGCCGAGGAGCGCGCCCGTGAGCTGCTGGAACGGCTGGGCCTCGGCGGCAAGGCGGGCGAGTACCCGGACCGGCTGAGCGGCGGCCAGCAGCAGCGGGTCGCGATCGTCCGCGCCCTGGCCGTACGTCCCCGGCTGCTGCTGCTCGACGAGATCACCGCCGCCCTCGACCCGGAGCTCGTCGGGGAGGTCCTCACCGTCGTCCGCGACCTGAAGGACGAGGGCATGACCATGGTGCTGGCCACGCACGAGATGGGCTTCGCCCGCGAGGTCGCCGACCAGGTCTGTTTTCTGGACGGAGGGGTGGTGCTGGAACGCGGCACCGCGGAGCAGGTCTTCGGCGACCCTCAGCAGGAGCGCACGCGGCGCTTCCTGCGGCGGATCGTGGAGGCGAGGCGGCTTTGAGGAGCCTTGAGGCGCGGTGGTAAGGACCGCGCATCAGGCGGTCGGGGCTTACGCGTCCGCCGTACCCGCCCCGGCCAGCGCCGCGACCCGCTCCACGCCGAACACATACCCCTGCACCCCGCACCCCGCGATGACCCCGTCGGCACGCAGCGAGACATAGGAGTGGTGCCGGAACGACTCCCGCTTGTGGATGTTGGAGATGTGCACCTCCACCACAGGAAGACCGTCGCAGGTGTTGAGCGCATCCAGGATGGCGACGGAGGTGTGCGAGTAGGCGCCCGGGTTGATCACGATCCCGCAGTGGTTCAGCCGCGCCTCGTGGATCCAGTCCACCAGCTCACCCTCGTGGTTGGACTGACGGAAGTCCACCAGGCCGCCGTGTGCGGCCGCCGCCTTGGCGCACAGGGCCTGGACATCGGCGAGCGTGTCGGAGCCGTAGATCTCCGGCTGGCGCTGGCCGAGCAGGTTCAGGTTGGGGCCGTTGAGGATCATGATCGGGGCGTTGGCCAGGGTGCGGGGCACGGTTCCTCCGGTCCGTTCGAGGTCGGGCGGCCCGTCGAGGACCGCTGCTCAGACCCGGTTTATCACGGTGTGCCGACGGCACGCCGAGCCCTGACCTCATGGACATGTCTGACCGCCGAGTCCGTGCGGGCGGCGATGTTCATCGCACGCTGCGGAACATGGGCGAGCGCGGCCTCCTCCAGCGTTTCTCCGCCCTGTTGATGGCCCGCCCGAAGACGTGGTCCTTCGAACGCCCCAACAGCCCCGAGGCGGGCGCCCGTTACGCGATGGAACAGCGCGAGGCCGTGCTGCGCGCCATGCGGATGTACGCTCCGGACACCACGATCGTCTTCGACGTGGACTTCGGGCACACCGATCCCCAACTGGTCCTCCCCTACGGGGGCACGGTGCATGTCGACGGTCCCGCACGGCGCATCACCGTCACGTACTGACGGACCGACTGCCTCCGCGCGCCCCCGTAACCCGCGATCACCGTGGGTAGTTGACGCGGCATGCACGACGTACGCACTGTAAGGACGCCCTCCATGCTGCGGCTCGCGGCCGCCTCGCTCACCGGGACGGCCATCGAGTTCTACGACTTCTTCGTCTACGGGACCGCGGCGGCGCTGGTCCTGGGACCGCTGTTCTTCCCGACGTTCTCGCCCCTGGCGGGGACACTGGCCGCCTTCGCGGCGTTCGGGGTCGGTTTCGTGGCGCGGCCGCTGGGCTCGGTGCTCTTCGGGCATATCGGGGACCGGCGCGGGCGGCGGCCGGTCCTCGTCGCGTCCCTGTTGCTGACGGGCTCGGCGACGGTGGCGGTCGGCTGCCTGCCGACGTACGGGACGATCGGTGTGGCCGCTCCCCTGCTGCTCGTCGTGCTGCGTTTCCTGCAGGGGCTGGGGCTCGGCGGGGAGTGGGGCGGGGCCGTGCTGCTGACCGCGGAGCACGCGCCCGCCGAACGGCGCGCGTTGTGGTCGAGTTTTCCGCAGGTGGGACCCGCGCTGGGCTTCCTGCTCGCCAACGGTGTGATGCTGGCGCTGTCGGCGACGCTGTCCGACGCGCAGTTCGCGCAGTGGGGGTGGCGGGTGCCGTTCTGGATGGCGGGCGTGCTGGCCGTGGTGGGGCTGTGGCTGCGTTCATCGCTGGTGGAGAGCCCAAGTTTCCTGGAAATCGACGACCACGCGCGTGTGCCGCTGGCCGAGGTCGTGCGCGATCACTGGCGGCTCGTCCTGCTGACCGCCGGGGCGCTCGCGGTGGGGTACGCGATCTTCTACACCGTGACGACCTGGTCCCTGGCCTACGCGACGGAGCGGCTCGGGGTGAGCCGCAGTGTGATGCTGGTCTGCATCATGGCCGCGGTGGTGGTGAAGGGCGCGCTGACGCCACTGGCGGCGCTGTTCGGCGACCGTTACGGGCGGCGGCCGATGTGCCTGGCGGGGTGCGGGGCCGCCGCCCTGTGGATGTTCCCGATGGTCGCGCTGCTGGCGACGGGCGCGCCGCTGTTGATGTTTCTCGGGTTCCTGGGGGCGATGATCGCCTTCATCACGATGTTCGCGGTGATCGCCGCCTATCTGCCGGAGTTGTACGAGCCCCGGGTGCGCTGCACGGGCGCCGCCGTCGGCTACAACCTCGGCGGAGTTGTCGGTGGTGCGCTCACCCCGATCGTGGCGACGGCGCTTGCCGAGCAGGGCGGGCGGGTGCCCTGGGGTGTGGGCGCGTATCTGACGGGGATCGCGTTGCTCAGTCTGGGGTGCTTCGCGCTGCTGCCGGAGACGCGTCCGGTGCCGCTGGCGGCGGCGGAGCCGGCTTCGGGATGACGCTCAGACGAACGCCAGGGCGATGGCGGGATGGTCAGATCGATGCCGGCCATCGACGAACCGACCGCCAGGGAGCGGTGACCGGCACTGCGCCGCGCACCGCCCCCGGGGGTCGTTGTGTCTCCGCCCGACGTGGTCAGACGTCGATGCGGTCCTTCGCAGCACCCTCGCTCTGCCCGTGCGCCGCCTCGGCCGCCTGCTTCCGGGAGGCCCGCAGGCTGGTGATCGTGGTGACGATCAGGACCGAGCAGATGACGCCGAGCGAGACGGGGATGCTGATCTCGGGGACGTGCACCCCGGACTCGTGCAGCGCGTGCAGCACCAGCTTGACGCCGATGAAGCCGAGGATGATCGACAGGCCGTAGCTCAGGTGGACCAGCTTCCTCAGCAGACCCCCGATGAGGAAGTACAGCTGCCTCAGACCCATCAGCGCGAAGGCGTTGGCCGTGAACACGATGTACGGGTCCTGCGTCAGACCGAAGATCGCGGGGATCGAGTCCAGCGCGAAGAGGACGTCGGTGGTGCCGATGGCGAGCATCACGACGAGCATCGGCGTCATGACGCGCTTGCCGTTCTGCTGGATCCACAGCTTGGTGCCGTGGTAGCGGTCGGCCACGCCGAAGCGGCGCTCGGCGGCCTTGAGCAGCTTGTTCTCCTCGTACTCCTCGTCCTCCTCCTCTGCCCGGGCCTCCACGATCAGCTTCCAGGCGGTCCAGATCAGGAAGGCACCGAAGAGGTAGAAGACCCAGGAGAAGCTGGCGATGATCGCGGCACCCGCGGCGATGAAGACGGCACGCAGGACCAGGGCTATCAGTACGCCGATGAGCAGCACTCGCTGCTGGTACTGCGAGGGCACCGCGAACTTCGCCATGATCAGGACGAAGACGAACAGGTTGTCCACGCTGAGCGACTTCTCGGTGATGAAGCCCGCGAAGAACTCGCCGGCGGGCTGGCCGCCGCCGAAGACGAACAGGCCGAGCCCGAACAGACCGGCCAGGGCGATCCAGACGACCGTCCAGATCCCCGCTTCCTTGATCGACACGTCATGGGGCTTGCGGCCGATGAAGAAATCGACCGCGATCAGGGCACACAGGCCCACGATGGTGAGAACCCACAGGTTCAGGGAAACATCCACAGTGCCTCCGGCAGTACGTCACGGCAAACAGGTCGTCGTCACAACCGGAGGTCTCTTCCACCAGGGCTTCCGCGCATCGCGCGCCTCTGAAGCCGCAGGCCGACGCCCCGGGACCCGAACGGATCCGTACTGACGGGCACGCCGCTAACAGACAGGGAGTACTCCCCTCCGTGAGAAGAACAGTACCCCAATCACCAAGGAAAGGTAAAGAGCTTGGCAAAGGAAGAGCCAAGTGTGCAGGTCAGTGGCGCTTTACCGATGCTTGGTGACTTTACGAATGCTTGGTACTGGCGGAGGTCAGCGGTTCCACGTACGGCGGGCGGCGGCGACCTGGGACAGCACCTGCTGGAGCACCTGGCTGCCGGGCGGCACGAGCGAGGGCTCGTACGTCCAGGCATGCCCGACCCACGGATCGGCGAGGTGGTCGTCCGGCACCGGAGTCAGTCGCAGCAGCGAACGCCACAGCGGGTCGAGCAACGGTCCGTAGCCGGCGGACTCCTCGCGGTCGGCCACCATCATCAGGTGGACGCCGACGGCGGGGCCCTCGTCGGCGAGGTAGCGGAGCTGGTTCACGGCCCGGTCGTCGAAGCCGTGCGGGAAGTCGTTGACGATCAGCAGCTGCTCGGAGGTGTCGAGGCCGGGCGGCAGCGAGTCGGCCGCACCGCCGCGCACCGCCATCTGCACCAGGTCGACGCGCTGGGTGAGCCGGGCCAGCACATCCGCCACGCCCGCGGCGCCGAGGGCGGGCGGAGCCGCGAGCACACCGGTCTGCACGAGCGGCGCCAGCGCCTGTGCCCCCGAGCCGGCCGGGTCGATGACGTGCACGGTGAACTCGCCCGCCGGGTAGACGGCGAGCAGCCGGGCCGCGTGCGCCACCGCCGTGTCCAGTGCGAGGCGCCGCAGTTCGTGCGAGTCGGCGAAGGAGCCGTCGAGCGATCCGGCACGCCCGCTGTCGATCCACAGCCCGCGCTCCAGCGGCAGCCGGACCAGCATCGGGATGCGTATCTGTGCGGCCTCGGGCAGATGGAGATCGCCCAGGCGCAGGGCCATGGGTATCTCCATCGGCACCCGGTAGCCCTGCCACACAGGGTTGTCCCAGCGCGCGTACGCCAGGGGCAGCGCGGGCTCGACCACCTCGGACTCGGCGACGAGCTGGGCGAGGTCCCGGTCGAGCGCCTCTTTGGCCTGCGCGACGAGCTGGGTGCGCCGGGCGCGGGCTGCCTCGCGCGCCGCGTCGCCCTGTCCGCCGATCCGGCTGCGCGGGTCGGACAGGACCTGGTCGAGCTCCTTCTCCATGCGCGAGTCGGCGAAGTCGACGGCGCTGCGGTAGGCGGCCGTGGTGCGGGCCAGGTCCTCGAACATGCCCCACACCTGGTTGTAGAGCCGCTCGTCCATGGACCAGCCGGTCGCGTCGCCCGCGACAGGCCGTGCGGGCTGTCCGGGCCGGGCCGGGGGCGCGGTCGGCGGAGGCGGGGGCGGGGCGGCGGTCTGGCGGCCGGGGTGGCTGTAGTTGACCGGGCCGCCGGCCGTGGGCGCGGACGTCGGGGTGACGGCGGAGGAGTCGCCCGTCCCGGCACCGCCCGGATACGGCGACTGCGGCGCGGGCTGTCCGGGCGACTGGGGGCCGTGCTGCGGGTCGTACGGAGGGACCGGCGGTACGGGGCCCGGGGCGCCTTGGGGCGCGGCGCCGCTGGAGTCCGGGCCGAGCGCCGGCGCGGCCGCCTGCCGGGAACGGTCGCCGTCCGTGTGGGGCGGGGGCGGCGGCACCGAGCGGGCCAGGCCGCGCGCCACCGCGTCGTTGATGCTGTCCGCCAGGTCGCGGGCCTGGGGCAGAGCCTGGTCGGTGAAGAGCTCGGCGAGGCCGCCGGCGTACCCCTGACCGACGGCGCGCACCTTCCAGGCGCCCTGCCGCCGGTAGAGCTCCAGGGCGACGACGGCGGCCTCGGTGTCCAGGCCGGTGATCGTGTAACTGACGACCTCCGCGCCGTCGAGTCCGGTGACGGCGACGAAGGGGGCGGCGACGGCACCGAAGCGGACCGGGCCTCCCCCGTCGGCGGCGGGCAGGGCGAGCAGCACGTTGACGCGGTGCACGGCGTCCGGCACGGCGTCCAGGTCCACCGCGAGGCGATGGTCGGCGGCGGCCTGCCGGGAGACCTCCAGGCCCGGCAGCACAGGTGAGCCCGGGTGGGCCACCCACTCGACGCCGTGCACCTTCCCGTTCTCGTCGCCGAGCGTGGCTGCGGTCACGATCGGCGTGCCGGCCGAGACCCGGATCTCGAGACGGGCCTGGGAGAGCGGGTGGTTCTGCCCCCGCACCAGCTCGGCCGTCATCGCCTCAGTCCCCCTGTGTCACTCGTGTGTGTCGTGTGCCGCTCGCGGCGACGTCTTGCGGGAGCGCGGGCCGGTCCGCCTTACAGGACCGGCAGGATCGCCGGCATGAGGTCCTGGAATGTGCGCCCGTTGGCCGGGCTGCCGAGGGCGGTCATCGTCCAGCCCGGGCCCGACCGGTGGACCTTCGCCATGATCTGGGCCGTGTAGGCGCCGCCGCCGGCCAGCGTGTAGCGGGCGAGCTCCTGGCCGTTGGTCTCGTCGACCAGGCGGCAGAACGCGTTCTGCACCTCCTGGAAGGTCTGGCCCGTGAAGGAGTTGACGGTGAAGACGATCTGGTCGATGTGGACCGGCACGCGCGCCAGGTCCACGAGGATCGCCTCGTCGTCGCCCTGGCCGACACCGCCGACGAGGTTGTCACCGGTGTGGCGCACCGAGCCGTCGTCGCTCACCAGGTGACGGAAGAAGACGACGTCGACCGGCTGCTTGTCCGCGAACAGGACGGCGGAGGCGTCCAGGTCGATCTCCCGGGTACGCGAGCCGAACAGGCCGCGCCGGGGAGCCGCCTGCCAGCCGAGACCCATGCGCACCGCGGTCAGGCTGCCGCCGTCGTTCTTCTGCAGACTGATGGCCTGACCCTTGGTCATGTTGACGGTCACGCGCTGATTCCCCTCTCAAGCTGTCCCCTGTTGCCGCGGAGCCCGCGGTTGACCTGAACACTACGCAGGGGTACTGACAGTGACGCACCCAGGCCCGCACTTTGTGTCGGTCTTGCAACACAGCGCGTGCCCGGCGGGGTTACCGGGACGGATGGGCGGCGCCGGTCCCGGTGGACCGGCGCCCGCGCGGGCCCGTCAGGACAGGCCCGCCTCCTGCATCTGGCGCAGTTCCTTCTTCATCTCCGAGACCTCGTCGCGCAGTCGGGCCGCGATCTCGAACTGGAGGTCCGCCGCGGCGGCCCGCATGCGGGCGGTGAGTTCCTCGATCTGCTCGGCGAGTTCGGCCGCGGGACGGTCGGTGGGAACCGTCTCCGCCGCCTTGCCCTTGGCGGGCTTGGTGCCCTTGGCCGCCTTGGGCGCCTTGCCGCCGAGGGCGGGCACGGGAGCCTTGGCGCCCTTGCCGTCCTTCGACTTGCGGTAGCCGGAGCCGAGCAGTTGCTCCGTGTCGATGTCCTCGCGGGCGATCTGCGCCACGATGTCGTTGATCTTCTTGCGGAGGGGCTGGGGGTCGATGCCGTTGGCCTTGTTGTACGCGATCTGCTTCTCGCGGCGGCGGTTGGTCTCCTCGATGGCCTTCTCCATCGCCGGGGTGATCTTGTCGGCGTACATGTGGACCTGACCGGAGACATTGCGCGCCGCGCGGCCGATGGTCTGGATCAGGGAGGTGCCGGAGCGCAGGAAGCCCTCCTTGTCCGCGTCGAGGATCGCCACCAGGGACACCTCGGGCAGGTCGAGGCCCTCCCTCAGGAGGTTGATGCCGACCAGGACGTCGAACTCGCCGGAGCGCAGCTCACGCAGCAGCTCGACACGGCGCAGGGTGTCGACGTCGCTGTGCAGATAGCGCACCTGGATGCCGAGTTCCAGGAAGTAGTCGGTGAGGTCCTCGGCCATCTTCTTGGTGAGGGTGGTGACGAGGACACGCTCGTCCTTCTCGACGCGCGCCCGGATCTCGTGCACCAGGTCGTCGATCTGGCCCTCGGTGGGCTTGACGACGACCTCCGGGTCGACGAGACCGGTGGGGCGGATGATCTGCTCGACGGCTCCGTCCGCGCGGGAGAGCTCGTAAGGCCCCGGGGTCGCCGACAGGTAGACGGTCTGCCCGATGCGCTCCTGGAACTCCTCCCACTTGAGGGGGCGGTTGTCCAGGGCGGACGGCAGCCGGAAGCCGTGGTCGACCAGGGTGCGCTTGCGGGAGGCGTCGCCCTCGTACATGGCGCCGATCTGCGGGACGGTGACGTGCGACTCGTCGATGACGAGGAGGAAGTCGTCCGGGAAGTAGTCGAGCAGGGTGTTCGGCGGGGAGCCGGGCGAGCGGCCGTCGAAGTGCATCGAGTAGTTCTCCACGCCGGAGCAGGTGCCGATCTGGCGGAGCATCTCGATGTCGTACGTCGTCCGCATCCTCAGACGCTGGGCCTCCAGGAGCTTGCCCTGCTTCTCCAGCTCGGCCAGGCGCTCGCCCAGCTCCTTCTCGATGTCGTTGACGGCCCGTTCCATGCGCTCGGGGCCCGCGACGTAGTGGGAGGCCGGGAAGATGTACAGCTGCTGGTCGTCGCTGAGGATCTCCCCGGTGACGGGGTGGAGGGTGGAGAGGGCCTCGATCTCGTCGCCGAACATCTCGATGCGGACGGCGAGTTCTTCGTAGACCGGGAAGATCTCGATGGTGTCGCCGCGGACCCGGAAGGTGCCGCGGGTGAACGCCATGTCGTTGCGCGTGTACTGGATGTCCACGAAGCGCCGCAGCAGCTCGTCCCGGTCGATCTCCTCGCCGACCTTGAGGGTGACCATGCGGTCGACGTACTCCTGCGGAGTACCGAGGCCGTAGATGCAGGAGACCGAGGCGACCACGACGACATCGCGGCGGGTGAGCAGCGAGTTGGTCGCCGAGTGACGCAGGCGTTCGACCTCCTCGTTGATCGAGGAGTCCTTCTCGATGTAGGTGTCCGACTGCGGGACGTACGCCTCGGGCTGGTAGTAGTCGTAGTACGAGACGAAGTACTCGACGGCGTTGTTCGGCAGCAGCTCGCGGAACTCGTTCGCCAGCTGGGCGGCCAGCGTCTTGTTCGGCGCCATCACGAGGGTGGGGCGCTGGAGCTTCTCGATCATCCACGCGGTGGTCGCGGACTTGCCGGTGCCGGTCGCGCCGAGCAGCACGACGTCCTTCTCACCGGCGTCGATGCGCCGGGCGAGCTCGGCGATGGCCTGCGGCTGGTCGCCGCTCGGCTGGTAGGGGCTGACGACCTCGAAGGGCGCCACCGTGCGTTCGATGTGGGAAACGGGCCGCATGGAATCCACGGTACGACCCCCCACTGACAACCGGGTCTGATCAGCGGTTCTGCGGGGTGCGGGAGTGGTGCCCGAGGCTCCGGCGGGTGCGGAGCTGAGGCCCGTGGGACGGGTGGTGGGCGATGGTGTGGGCCGGGATGCCCGGTTTGTGCTCGGTGGGGGTCCAGGTGGGTTTGCCCATGACCATCATCGGGTCGAACAGCACCACGACGCCGGCGAGGAGCAGGAAGGCGAGCGGGCCGATCAGCATGGGCGCGAGCAGGGCGGCGGGCGATTCGCCCGACGAGGGCTCGGCCGTGCCGTGCAGGTGGACCGTGAGGGCGGCCATGCCGGTGTAGTGCATGCCGCTGACGGCGAGTCCCATGACGAGACTCGCGCCCACGCTCCACAGGAAGCCCCTGATCTGCCCGGCCGCCCACAGGGCCGCGGTGGCGGCGGCCATGCCTATGGCGACGGACGCGGCGACGGTGAGCGTGTTGTATTCGAGTTTTCCGTCGAGGCGCATGCTGGCCATGCCCAGGTAGTGCATCGAGGCGATGCCCAGGCCTGTGATGGTTCCTCCGGTGAACAGGGCTGTTCCCCTGGCGCCCCGGTAGCCGACGATGAAGATCCCGATGCCCACCATGACGATGGCGACGGCCAGACTCGCGAACGTCATCGGCTTGTCGTAGTGGATCGGCGTGCCCCTGACCGTGAACCCCATCATCGCGATGAAGTGCATGGTCCATATGCCGGAGCCGATCGCCGCCGAGCCGAGGGCGAGCCATCCGGGGCGCCAGGACTGGGCGACCAGCATGGACCTGGTGGTGCAGCGCAGGCCGAGGGCCCCGCCGAGGCAGGCCAT
Source organism: Streptomyces sp. S.PNR 29 (assembly GCF_030386795.1). Lineage (GTDB taxonomy): Bacteria > Actinomycetota > Actinomycetes > Streptomycetales > Streptomycetaceae > Streptomyces. The sequence continues at coordinate 679,020 of NZ_JANUQM010000002.1, read as the reverse complement.
GAGGTAGGCCACCAGCGGTGTGACGAGTCCGTAGCTGAATCCGTCGACCGTGCCTTGCATGCGCGGCTGCCCTTCCGCCCTCGTGCGTCGTGGATTTCCCTGATGTGCGCCCCCTCCCAGGACCGCACGAGCGGTCGGGGTTGAGGCAGAGTATGACTCCCACCGGAATGGTCGAACGACTTTCCGGCAAAGAATCACGGCCTTGCCCCAGTTGTGCGGCCCGAGTGAGCACGCTTGGGCAACTCCATTCATTGTGTGGCCATCCTGTACCCCTCTGTCGTTGACTCTCTGCTGTCACAGTTGAGCTGTCCGTGATAGCTCGACGCGAGGAGTACGCATGCATGCGCGCGCAGTTGCGGCCACGGCCACCGCGCTCCTTGGAACCGCCACGCTCCTGCTTCCCACCTCACCCGTCCAGGCCGTCGACAGCGGTGAGCAGCCCTGGATCATCGCGCACCGCGGCGCCTCGGGGTACGCGCCCGAGAACACCCTGGCGGCCGTCGACAAGGCGGCCGAGCTGGGCATCCGCTGGGTGGAGAACGATGTACAGCGCACCAAGGACGGCGAGCTCGTCGTCCTGCACGACGACAACCTGCAGCGCACCACGGATGTCGAGGAGGTCTTTCCCGGCCGGGCGCCCTGGAAGGTGAAGGACTTCACGGCCGCCGAGATCGCGCGGCTGGACGCGGGGAGCTGGTTCGGTCCCGCCTTCGCGGGCGCGCGCGTGCCGGCGTTGAAGCAGTACGTGGAGCGTGTGGAGCACCATCACCAGAAGCTGCTCCTGGAGATCAAGAATCCCGAGCTGTACCCCGGCATCGAGCAGCAGGCGTTGAAGGTTCTCGGCAACGAGGGGTGGCTCGACCGGCGGCATGTGGCGAGCCGGCTGATCGTGCAGAGCTTCAGCGCGGACAGCCTGCGGACCGTGCACGACCTGAAGCCGGCCGTCAGGACCGGTTTCCTCGGTACGCCGTCCGTGGCGGACCTGCCCGCTTACGCGCGCTTCGCCGACCAGATCAATCCGTCGTACCGCTCCCTCTCGCTGGGTTATGTCTCCACCGTCCACGCGTTCAAGGGGCCGCACGGCAGGCCGTTGCAGGTCCTCACCTGGACCGTCGACGACGCGGACGCCGCCCGGCGGGTCGCCGGGTACGGCGTCGACGGCATCATCACCAACCGGCCCGACGTGGTGCGGGACGCGCTGCGCGAGGAATGACCCCGCCGGGCCGGGGAGTGGCCGGGGTTCGCCGTCCGGGCGTTGTCAGTGGCAGGTCGTACGGTGGGCGCATGAGCAGCCATGGGCAGTACGAGCAGCAGGTCGTGTGGACCGTTGTCGGCACCGGCATCGGCCCACTGCTGCTGGCCGCGACCCGCGAGGGCCTGGTCAACGTCGTGTTCCACGCCACGGACGAGGTGCGTGACAGGGCGCTCGACCACCTCGCGTCCCGGCTGGGCACGCGGCCCGTCGAGGCGCCCGGCTCCCCGCTGCTGGCCGAGGCGATACGGCAGGTCCAGGCGTACTTCGCGGGTGAGCGGCACGACTTCGACCTGCCGCTGGACTGGTCGCTGATCACGGGCTTCAACCGTGAGGTGCTGCGGGAACTGGCCGCGGGTGTTCCGTACGGCACGGTCGTCGGCTACGGCGATCTCGCCGGGCGGGTCGGCCAGCCCGGCGCCGCGCAGGCCGTGGGGACGGCGATGGGCTCCAACCCGCTGCCGGTCGTCGTCCCCTGCCACCGGGTCGTCGAGAGCGGCGGCGGGATCGGCGGGTTCGGGGGCGGCCTGGAGACCAAGCGGAAGCTGCTCGCGCTGGAGGGCGTGCTGCCCGAGCCGTTGTTCTGAGAGTTCGGGGCATGCGTGTCCTGGGGGTTTCGCACACGCATGCCCCGGGCTCGGATGCGGAGGCGACGGCTCTGGGAGCCCGGTGCCCTGGCTACTCGTAGTGGCGGGCCTCGAAGACGTTGCCGTCCGGGTCGCGGAAGTAGAAGCTGCGCCTGGCCAGGCCACGGGCGCCGTAGGAGTCGTACAGGTAGTCCGAGACGGGGACCGACCGTTCTTCCAGGCGGCTGCGCAGCGTCTGGAAGGCGTCCGCCGACAGGGACAGGCAGACGTGGTTCACGGGATGGCCCGCGCTGTCGGCGGCGCCGGGGACCATGGTCATGTGCTCCGCGAGGGTGAGCGGTGCGAGGTCGAAGATGGTCTCGTCGTTGAGGCGCACGGAGGGGAAGGAGACGGTCCCCGCGGCGAACTCGGTGACGCGCAGGGGCTCCATCCCGACCGCCTTCTCGTAGAAGTCGGCCGAGGCGAGCGGGTCGCGCACCCAGAGGACGACGTGGTCGAGACGTGGCGTGTTGTCCGTCATGTCCCCCAGGCTCATGCCATCCCCCACGGGCCGCAAGGGTTTGACCGGGTGCGCCGCCCGCCAGAGATGAGGGAGAGCCGACAGACAGGAGGCAGGCGCGTGGTGCTGGTGGTGTCGCAAGAGGTGCGGGAGGCGGTCGACGCGCGTCGCCCCGTGGTGGCCCTGGAGTCCACGATCATCGCGCACGGGCTGCCGCGTCCGCGGAATCTGCAGGTGGCACTGGAGTTGGAGCAGACGGTACGGCAGGAGGGAGCCGTGCCGGCGACGATCGCCGTGCTGGAGGGGCGGCCGCATGTCGGCCTGGACAAGGAGCAATTGGAGCGGGTCGCCAACGAGGACGGCATCCGCAAGCTGGGCCATCGCGACCTGCCGCTCGCGGTGGCCTCCGGGGCGAGCGGGGCGACCACGGTGTCGGCGACCGCGCTGCTGGCGGCCCTGGCCGGGGTGCGTGTGTTCGCGACCGGTGGGCTGGGCGGGGTGCACCGGGAGTGGACGGTGACGCAGGACGAGTCGGCCGACCTGGGCCTGCTGGCGCGCACCCGGATCACGGTGGTGTGCGCGGGCGTGAAGTCGATTCTGGACGTGCCGGCGACCCTGCAGCGTCTGGAGACGCTGGGTGTCGCGGTGGCCGGATACGGCACGGACCGCTTTCCCGGCTTCTATCTGTCCGACTCGGGACATCCGGTGGACTGGACGCTGGACACCCCGGAGCAGGTGGCGGGGGTCATGCGGGCGCAGGACGCGCTCGGTGTGCCCGCATCGGCGCTGATCGTCGCCAATCCGGTCCCCGAGGAGGAGCAGCTGGATCCCGGGCTGCACGCGCGCGTGCTCGCCGACGCGCTGCACGCGTGCGAGGCGGAGGGGATCTCCGGCCAGGCGGTCACGCCGTTCCTGCTCGACTACCTGGTACGGCACACCGACGGGGCCTCGCTGAGCGCCAATCTCGCGGCGGTGCGCGGCAACGTACGGCTGGCGGGGCGGATCGCGGCGGCCTGGACCGGGGCGTGAGGTGGGGCCGGGCGGCGCGCTGCTGGTCGTGGGGGACGTCGTCACGGACGTCGTGGCCCGGCACCGCGGGCCGCTCGCCACGGGCACCGACACGGCTGCCGTGATCCGGACGCTGCCGGGCGGCGCCGGCGCCAACGTGGCCTGCTGGGCCGCCCATCGGGGTTGCCCGGAGGTGCGGCTGCTCGGGCGGGTGGGCGCGGACGCGGCGGGCCGGCACGAGCGGGACCTGGCCGCCTGCGGGGTACGCCCCTTCCTTGTCGTCGATCCCGAGGCGCCGACCGGGACGGTGATCTGCCTGGTCGACACGGGCGCCTCGGCCGAGCGGACGTTCCTCACGGACAGCGGCGCGTCACTGCGGCTGGAACCCGGTGACTGGTCCGACACGCTGCTCGACGGTGTGGCGTGGCTGCACCTGTCCGGCTACCTCCTGTTCTCCGAACCGAGCCGCGCGCTGGTGGCGGTCGCCCTGCAGGCGGCACGCGCGCGTGGAGTGCCGGTGAGCCTCGATCCGGCGTCGGCGGGCTTCCTCGCGGAGTTGGGCGTCGGCCGTTTCCTGTCCCTCGCCGACGGGCTGGACGTCCTGCTGCCCAGCCGTGACGAGGCCTGCCTGCTGACGGGGCTGCCGGACGCGGCGGACGCGGCGGCCGAGCTGAGCCGGCATGTCCCGCTCGTGGTCGCCAAGCAGGGGGCGGAGGGTGCGCTGGTGGCCCGGTCCGGCATCGTGTGCGCCCGCGTTCCCGCCGCCCGGGTGACGCCCCGGGACACCACGGGCGCCGGCGACGCCTTCACGGGCGCGTTCCTCGCCTCCCTGCTCGCGGGCGCCGAACCCGAGGAGGCGGCGGCGCAGGGCTGCCGGGCCGGAGCGCTGGCGGTGCAACGGGTGGGCGGCAGACCAGGCTGACGGCGACCGGTCGAGACCGGTACGCGTCCTACGCTTTGCGTCCCCACGCCGAGATCATCGGAGCCGTCGTGAGGTCCAGGGACCCGGACGCGACGTTGGCCAGGTGCCGGTCGATCTCCTGGTCCGTGGCGAGTCCCGCGGTGACGAGTTGGTCGCGGATCTGGCGGATCGTGGCCAACTCCAGGGCAGCGCAGGCGGGCGAGGTGAGCGGGAAGTAGGCGTCGGCCTGCACCCGGCTCAGGCCGGCATCGCGCAGCAGACGGGGGAGTCTGCGGCCGAAGGCGAGGTCGGCCCCGCGGTCGGCGAGCAGTTGGCGGAAGCCGTTCCGCAGCCGGTTCGCCAGTTGCTGCTCGGGGCCGTGCTGGTCGGGGCAGGACAGGGGCTGCAGTGCGGGATCGGCGTCCTCGACCAGGATGCGTCCGCCGGGGCGCAGGGATGTGACCATCGACCGCAACGCCCGCTCCCGGTCGGGCACATGGACGAGGACGAGGCGGGCGTGCACCAGGTCGAAGTCCTCCCCCGGCGGTTCGTGCGCGCCCACGTCGTGCACGCGTACCTCGACCGGCGGACGGGCGGCAGGGACGACCCGTGAGGTGTCGATGTCGGTGGCGACGACCCGTCCGGTCCGGCCGACCTTCTTGGCCAGCCAGGAGACCACGGAGGTGCCGCCGGCCCCGACCTCCCAGCAGCGCCAGCCGGGTCCGACGCCGAGGGCCGTGAGGTGCCGGAACGTCGTGGGGTCGAACAGGTCGGCGAAGGCGTCGAAGCGTTCTGCCGCCTCGGTCTGCCGGTTGTCGAGGAGATACCCGTCGGTTCGCGTCATGCCGCGATCATCCCAGTTGCCCCGCTTATCGCGAGGGGTCGACGCTCCGGTGCGCGGAGCCGTCGGCGGCGGTCGCTGCGCAGCGGCCGTGGCTCGGCGCCGGGCGGGCCCGTCGGCCCGGGTCTGGGCGTCGCGACCCCGGATCTCCTGTCCGGCGAGGGGCAGGACCGTCCGTCCACAGGCGGGAACAAAGCGGAATCTTCCGTTTCCACAGGCTTACCCGCTGCTCACGCCGACCTGGCAGACTGGCGCGCCAAGGCGCAGGAGCGCGGTGCTGCGAAGGGGTCCACGCAAGGAGATCCAGGATGTCCATGGCAGGGAATCTGCGGAAGGTCACGAGCCTCGGCACGGTCGGTGGCCTCCGCAAGGTGGCTCGGCTGGCCCGGCGGCGACCGCGGGTCGACCTGAGTCACCCTGCCCGCTCCCCGCTGGGTTCCTCGGTGGTGAACTGCGTGACCTACCGGGAGGGCGTTCGCGCCCCGGCGGACGGTGATCTGGTCGACGCCGTGGAGCGGGTGCGCAAGCGAGGTGACGGTTTCGTCTGGCTCGGTCTGCACGAGCCGACCGACCAGGAGTTCGCGGGCATCGCCGATCTCTTCGACCTGCACCCACTGGCGGTCGAGGACGCGATCGAGGCCCACCAGCGCCCGAAGCTGGAGCGGTACGGCGAGACGCTCTTCGCGGTGTTCAAGACCGTCTGCTACGTCGAGCACGAGGAACTCACGGCCACGAGCGAGGTGGTGAACACCGGCGAGATCATGGTGTTCGTCGGCCAGGACTTCGTGATCACGGTGCGGCACGGACGGCACGGCTCGCTGGGCCCGCTGCGCGAGGAGCTGGAGTCCGATCCCCAGCAGCTCGCCAAGGGGCCGTCCGCGGTGCTGCACGCGATCGCGGACCATGTGGTCGACGACTATCTGACCGTCATCGACTCGGTGCAGGCGGACATCGACCAGGTGGAGACGGACGTGTTCGCGGAGGCCGGCGCGCGGGCCGACCCGGGCCGCATCTACCAGCTCAAGCGAGAGCTCCTCGAACTGAAGCGGGCAGTGGTGCCCCTGGGCCGTCCGCTGGAGGATCTGGCCACCCGGCCGATCCGGGTGGTGGACCCCGAGATACAGGCCTACTTCCGCGACGTCCGCGACCACCTGCTGCGGGCCACGGAGCAGATCGCAGCGTTCGACGAGCTGCTCAACTCGATCCTGCAGGCACACCTCGCCCAGGTCACGGTGGCGCAGAACGAGGACATGCGGAAGATCACGGCCTGGGCCGCGATAGTCGCCGTTCCGACGATGGTGTGCGGGGTGTACGGGATGAACTTCGACCACATGCCGGAGCTGCACTGGCGGTACGGCTACGGCATGGTCATCGGCGTCATATCCGTCGCCTGCCTGGCGCTGTACCGGGGCTTCCGGCGCAACGGCTGGCTCTGAGGCACGCATGCGGGCCGGACCGGGTCAGCGGGTCGTGCTCCTGGCGTAGACGCTCTCCGCCCAGGTCGCGATCTGGTCCTCCGTCAGGTGCCGGGCAAGGTCGGACTCGCTGATCATGCCGACCAGGCGCTTGTTGTCGATGACGGGGAGCCGGCGGATCTGGTGCTCCTGCATCTCGTGGAGTACGTCGCCGACATCGGCGTCCGCGTCGATCCAGCGCGGTGTGCCCTTGGCCATGTCGCCCGCGGTGACCTTGGACGGGTCGTGTCCCATGGCCACGCAGCCCACGACGATGTCGCGGTCGGTGAGGATGCCGCAGAGCCGTTCGTTCCGGTCACTGATGGGCAGGGCCCCCACACCCAGCTCGTGCATCAGCTGGGCGGCGCGGTCGAGGGTTTCGTGGGCGGGGATCCACTGGACGCCACGGTGCATGATGTCTCGGGCGGTGGTCATGTCGTACCTCCCGGCTGCCGGACGGCCGACGCGGCGCGGGACGCACCGCTGGTCCCGGCGCCTACATTCTCGCCGCGGCGCCCGGCCCATGCACCCGGGGCTCCCGGCGGCGGGGCGCCCGGGAGGTTCAGGCGGAGAAACCCACGATCTTCCGCGGCACGACGCGGATGATCACGCGGACCTCGTCGTCCTTCTCGGCGGGCGGGTCGATGCCGAGGTACTTGTGCGCGAGCTCGTACGGGAGTCGCTTGCCCTCGTCCGGGAGGATCTCGGCGGTGCCGCGGATCTCGACCGAGGTGTAGGGATTGGCGAGGTCGAAGACCGACAGGCTGATGCGGGGGTCACGGCGGAGGTTGCGCACCTTCTGACGCCCGTCGGTGGAGGAGAAGACCACGGTGTCGCCCTCGCGCTTGATCCAGACGACCGAGTTCTGGGGGGAGCCGTCGGGGCCGAGGGTGGCGACGCTGGCGAAGTTCTTGCCGTCGAGGAGGGCGCGAACCGTGTCGTCGAAGGAGACGGAGGGAGACGTGGGGGACGCGGGGGACGTGGAGGACGTCGCGGAGGTCTCGGAGGTCGAGGAGGTCATCATGGCTACAGGCTAGTTACATGCACGCGCATATAAAAGGGCTTTGACATTTCTCCGGGGTCAGCCGTTCCACGCCGGATGACGCGGGTCGTCGGCCCGCACCAGGACGCCGGCGGTTCGGGCCGGGTCGGTCTCCTGCTCGTAGCGCTCGAAGGCAGGGAGGGTCCAGTGCTCGTCCTCAGGAGTGCGGCGGCGCAGTGCGGCCGAGGAGAGGAGCACGTGAACGCTGAGGTCGAAGGGGAACCAGTGGCGCAGGAGGAAGGGACCGTGCAGGAGGAGGACGCCGCCGGGCGGGAGGTGGACGTAGGCGCTTCGGGTGGCGCGGTCGGTGACCGGATCCCACAGGTCGGGCAGCACGCGTCCGTCGCCGCCGGGTTCGAGGGGGCCGAAGACCTCGCGCCAGAGTGCGCCGGTGTCGTACCAACCGCTGTAGTACGCCTCGACGTCCTGGCGGCCGTACTCCAGGCGGAGGGAGGCGGGCCGCAGGAAGCCGTCCGTGCCCACGACGAGCGAGGGGCGGCCGTGTATGCGCAGTGCCTCACTGACACGCTCGGCCAGGTCGCCCGGGCGTGCGGCGGGAGCGCCGTCGAAGGCGATGCGCGCCCAGGGACTGCCGTCGGCCGGCTCCAGGTCGAGCAGGCGCTCTGCGAGCAGGTCGCCGAGCCGGTCCCAGGTGATCGCTTCGAGTCGCACAGGGCCCATGATGCGTCAGCCACCGGTCAGAACGCCGGGCGGCGGTACGGGCGGTACCGCCTCGGCGGCGAGCGGGTGCCCGACGGGCACCTGGCCTGTCGTACACGGACCGGGCCGTGGCGGTGCTCGACGAGATCCGGACGCCGACGCGGAACCGTCCGCGGGCGCCGGAGCTCGGGGTCGGGCAGCGCGGGCCGGGGGCCGAAGCGGTGACCGAGCGGGGATGAGTGGGGTGCGCCCCCGCCAGGGGAATGAACCGTTCATGGCAGCTCCCGCATCCTCCCCGTCGGGCACCGGACCTGTCGTCGTCCAGCCGCTCAAGCGGCGGCACTGCGCGGAGTGCCGGGGCGGGCCACTGCCGCTGCTCGTCGTCGAAGACGGCACGCCACGGTGTCTCGACTGTGCCGACCTCGGGCATCTGGTGTTCCTGCCACGCGGCGACACCGCGCTGACGCGCAGGTCACGGGAGGAGAGCGCCCTGTCGGCGGTGGTGGTGCGGTTCAACCGGCGCCGGGGCCGGTACGAGCGGCAGGGCGTGCTGGTCGAGGAGGCGGCGCTCGCCCGGGCCGAGCAGCGGTGCCTGGCGGACGCCGAGGCACGGCGGCGACGCCGGGTGCGGGACGCGCGGCGGCGGGCGGCGGAGGACCTGCGGTTCACCGACGCGTTCGCGACGGAGATCCGGCGGCTGTTCCCCGGCTGCCCGGCCGACCGGGCGCAGGCGATCGCCGCCCACGCCTCCGTGCGGGGCAGCGGGCGGGTCGGCCGCAGCGCGGCGGGGCGGGCACTCACCGAGGGGGCGGTGACATCGGCGGTCGTGGCGTCCGTACGGCATCTGGACACGCCGTACGACCAGCTGCTGATGAGCGGGGTGCCCCGCCACGAGGCGCGGCGGCGGATCGCGGCGATGGTGCAGACGGTGCTGCGGGGATGGCGGGCGGAGGGGGTGGGCAGGGAGGCGGGCTGAGAGGGCCAAGGGAGAGGCAAGAGCCACGGTCACCGTGGTCGTACAGGATTTCACTTGTGGTGACGGGCGGCGCCGGGCAGGATCTCGGCTCGACGGGCGGGAGACGTTGACATGATCGATGGGCCGTACTTCGTACTGACGGTGCTGGGTGTGCTCGGGACCGGTCTGGTGGCCGGGGTCTTCTGCGCCTTCTCGACCTTCGTCATGCGAGGGCTCGCCGCGCTGCCGCCCGCCCAGGGCGTCGCCGCGATGAACGCGATCAATGTGGCCGCGGTGATGCCGGCGTTCATGGTCGTGTTCGCCGGGACGGCGGTGCTGTGCGCGGTGATCGCTGTGGTGACGTTCGTGCTGTGGCCGGAGCAGGGCACGGTCGAGCTGCTGGTGGGCAGCGGGCTGTATCTGTTCGGGTCGTTCGGGCTGACCATGGTCGCCAACGTGCCGCGCAACGACGTCCTGCTCCGCCTGGACCCCGGCACGCCGGAGGCGGCGTCGTACTGGCCCGCCTACGTCCGCGAGTGGACCATGTGGAACCACGCCCGCGCGGTCGCCTCGGCCGCGGCGGCGGTGGCGTACGTACTGGCTCTCACGTAAGGCCGCACGCCGAATCCGCACAAGCGTCACACCCTGTCCCAACCTGCGAGAAAGCGCTGTCCGGGTCTCTGCCTGAGGGGCCGCTGGACGTATCGTGGCCGGGAGAGTGCCGCCCGACGACGCACGGCCTGCCCCACGCACGCGTACGCAAGGAAAGACGGCCATGGGCGATCCCAAGGGTTTCATGACCACCCCGCGCCAGGACTGGCCTCGCAGGCCCGTCGAGGAGCGCGTCCGGGACTGGAACGAGGTGTATGTCCCGGGAGCGCTGCTGCCCATCATCAACAAGCAGGCCGACCGCTGCATGGACTGCGGCATCCCCTTCTGCCATGAAGCCTGCCCGCTCGGCAACCTGATCCCCGAGTGGAACGACCTGGTCTCCCGCGACGACTGGCGGGCGGCGAGCGACCGGCTGCACGCCACGAACAACTTCCCCGAGTTCACGGGCCGGTTGTGCCCGGCGCCGTGCGAGGCGGGCTGTGTGCTCGCCATCAACCAGCCCGCGGTCACCATCAAGAACGTCGAGTGCGCCATCGCCGACAGGGCCTGGCAGGAGGGCTTCACGCCGCCACGCCCGCCGGAACGGCTGTCCGGGCGGACGGTCGCGGTGATCGGGTCGGGGCCGACCGGACTCGCCGCGGCACAGCAGCTGACCCGCGCCGGACACACGGTCGCCGTGTACGAGAAGGACGACCGGATCGGCGGGCTGATGCGGTACGGCATCCCCGAGTTCAAGATGGAGAAGCACCATCTGGAGCGGCGGATCGAGCAGATGCGGGCCGAGGGGACGAAGTTCCGTACGTCGACGGCGGTCGGGCGGGACATCGGCGCCGAGGAGCTGCGGGCCCGCTACGACGCCGTCGTGATCGCCACGGGAGCGACCGCCTGGCGGGAACTGGACGTGCCGGGGCGGGAGTTGGCCGGGATCCATCAGGCGATGGAGTACCTGCCGCTGGCCAACCGGGTCTGCGAGGGCGACCTGGAGAGCTCCCCGCTGTCCGCCGCCGGGAAGCATGTCGTCATCGTCGGCGGCGGTGACACGGGCGCGGACTGCCTGGGCACGGCGGTGCGGGAAGGGGCCGCGTCCGTGACCCAGCTGGACATCTACGCCCAGGCGGGCACGGAACGCGACGAGGACACCGATCCCTGGCCGACGTATCCACGGCTCTACCGGCTGTCGGCCGCGCACGAGGAGGCGCGCGATCTGCGGACCGCGCCGGCGGCGGACGCGGACGCGCGGCTGTTCGCGGCGTCCACGCTCCGCTTCACCGGCGACGCCGAGGGCCACGTCCAGGAGCTTCACCTGGTCGAGGTGGACTCGCTGCGCCGCCCGCTGCTGGGCACCGGCCGGACGCTGCCCACCGACCTCGTGCTGCTCGCCCTCGGCTTCTCGGGGCCCGACCGGGAGGACGGACTCGTCGACCAGCTGGGGCTGGGGCTTACGCCGCGCGGCACGGTCGCGCGGGACGCCGGGTTCGCCACGAACGTGCCCGGCGTGTTCGCCGCGGGGGACGCCGCCCGCGGGCAGTCCCTCATCGTGTGGGCGATCGCCGAGGGGAGGGCCGTGGCGGCGGCCGTCGACCGTTATCTGTCCGGCGGTGCCACGCGGCTGCCGGCACCGATAGGACCGTACGACCGGCCGATGACGGTCTAGCCGGGAACCAGGACCTGACAGGCCTAGCGTCGCTCGTCCGTGCCCGCCACCTTCCCCGTCGACAGGGCCAGCCGGTTCCAGGTGTTGATGGTGAAGATCAGGGCCAGGACGTGCGCCAGTTCCTGCTCGTCGAAGTGGGCCGCGGCCTCGGCGTAGACGTCGTCCGGGACGCCGTCGTCGGCGACCAGGGTGACCGCCTCCGTGAGGGCGAGGGCCGCCTGTTCCCTCTCGGTGAAGAAGTGCCGGGCCTCCCGCCACACGGCGACCATGTGCAGCCGGTCCTCGCTCTCGCCGGCCTTGCGGGCGTCGTTGGTGTGCATGTGAAGGCAGTACGCGCAGTGGTTGAGGTGCGAGGCGCGGATCTGGATCAGCTCGACGAGGGCCGGGTCGAGGCCCTCGCGGGCGGCGGCGTCGAAGCCGACGATGGCGCGGAAGACCTTGGGGGCGGCCTTGGCGAAGTCGAGGCGGTTGCGTTCGGCCAGTGCGGCGGCCACCCCACGGGGAGAGGCCGAAGTACCGGTGGTCACAGTCGTGTTCGTCGTCATGTCCTTCAACCTACGGGCCGGAAAGACCGGTTGTAGGGTGCATTTCCATGGCGACATCGTGGGTCAATTCCGCGGAGCGGGTCGGCGCCGACCTGCATCTGGAGCTGTCCGGGCCGGGCGGGCGGCGAGCCGCGCTGATCCGCGCGCTGCGCGAGGCCGTGCGCAGCGGGCGGCTCGCTCCCGGCACGCGGCTGCCGCCGTACCGCTCGCTCGCCGCCGACCTCGGGGTCGCCCGCAACACGGTCGCCGACGCGTACGCGGAGCTCGTCGCGGAGGGCTGGCTCACCGCCCGCCAAGGCTCCGGTACGCGCGTTGCCGAGCGGACGCAGCCGCTGCGACACATCGCACGCGTGCCGCGAAAGGCGCCTCCACGCGCGCGTGGGCCACGGCACGACCTGCGGCAGGGCACCCCGGACGCGTCGGCGTTCCCGCGCGCGGCGTGGCTCGCCTCCTACCGGCGGGCCCTTCAGCAGGCGCCGAACGAGGTGTTCGGCCCCGGTGCCCCTGCGGGCCGCATCGAGCTGCGGGAGGCGCTCACCGAGTACCTGGCACGCGCGCGTGGCGTACGCACCGAGCCGGGCCGGATCGTGATCTGCTCCGGCTTCGCGCACGCGCTGCGGCTGCTGTTCGGTGCGGGAGTGCTGCGGGGTCCGCTGGCCGTGGAGGCGTACGGGCTGGGCTTCCACCGGGAACTCCTCGCCACCACCGGGGTACGGACCGTGCCGCTCCCCCTGGACGATCACGGCGCCCGCGTCGACCGGCTGGCGCGGGAACGGGCCGTGCTGCTCACGCCCGCACACCAGTTCCCGACCGGCGGTCCGCTGCACCCGGAGCGCCGGGCCGCCGTGGTCGACTGGGCACGCGCGCGTGGCGGGGTGGTTGTGGAGGACGACTACGACGGGGAGTTCCGCTACGACCGCAAGCCCGTCGGCGCGCTGCAGGGGCTGGACCCCGAGCGGGTGATCTTCATCGGTTCGGTCAGCAAGAGCCTGTCGCCGGCGGTGCGGCTGGGCTGGATGGTGCTGCCCGGGCAGTACGTCGACGGGGTGCTCGCGGCCAAGGGCGACCGCGAGGCATGGGCGAGCGTCCTCGACCAGCTGAGCCTCGCCGACTTCCTGGCCTGCGGATCGTACGACCGTCATGTGCGGCGGATGCGGCAGCGGTACCGGAGCCGCCGGGACCGCCTCGTCGAGGCGCTCGCCGCGCACGCGCCACACGTCGGGGTCACCGGGGTCGCGGCCGGGCTGCACGCGGTGCTGTCGCTGCCGCCGGGCACCGAACCGTCCACCGTCAAGGCCGCCGCCTGGCAGGGCATCGCCCTGGACGGGCTCGCCGGGTTCCGGCACCCGGAGACGGACATGGCAGCCCGTGACGGGCTCGTCGTCGGGTACGCGACGCCCTCGGAGCACGCGTACGGGGCGGCGCTGGAGGCGCTGTGCGGGGTGCTGCCGCCGGGGTGAGCCGTGCGGCTCCGCTGCCGGCCGCGCCCCGCCGCGCCGGGCGGCACGCCGCGGCACCACGCCCGAGGGCACCGCCGGTGCGTGTCCCGGCACGAGCGCCACCGCACCGGCTTCCGCGCCCGTGCGGGCCACGCCGTACCGCCCGTGGCGGTGCCGCCCGCCGCGCCGTCGTACCCGGTCGGGAATTCGTTGCGCGACCGGCCCGAAAGCGGCTTCCGCCGGTCGCGGAACACGCCATGGGTGGGACCATTGAACAAGGAGGTGCGCCGCCGTCGTACCCGGAGCCCGGGTCGGCAGCGGCCCGCCCCCATCCTTCGTTCCGCCGTCAGGCGCAGGGCAAGCCCCGCGCGTCCCCCCTGTTGGCGGCCGGTCCTGGAGGGTGCTGATGACGACGCTCGACGAACGTCGCGGAGAAGGCGCACGAGACGGACGAGGGCCCCGGGACGCGGCCTCCCGCCCGGTCGGGACGCATGGCCCGGCCGCCGTCCCGCTGGACCAGCCCGCCGCCGTACTGCCCCGGCTCGCGGGGTCCAAGGCGGCGAACCTGGCCCGCGCGGCCCGTGCCGGGCTGCCGGTGCTCCCCGGGTTCGTGATCCCTCAAGGAAGCGCCGACGCGGCCGTGCCCCGTCGGGGCCGCCCCGACCGCGCGGGCGACGGCTCGACGGCTCTGCGGCAGGCCTGGCAGGAGCTCTCCGACGGCGGCACCCGTCCGCTGGTCGTACGGTCCTCCTCGCCGCAGGAGGACACGGAGGAGTCGTCGCTGGCGGGCCGGTTCGTGTCCGTGCTCGACGTGCGCGGCTGGCAGGACTTCCGTACGGCCGTGCACGCCGTGCTCGACTCGGCGCACCGGCCCGACGGGTCCACGGCGCCCATGGCGGTGCTCGTGCAGCCGATGCTGGCGGCGCGTGCCGGCGGGGTGATGTTCGGTGCCGACCCGGTCGAGGGGCGCGCCGACCGGATGCTGGTCAGCGCGGTCCACGGCGGGCCGGACAGCCTGGTCAGCGGCGCCCAGGCCGGAACCAGCTACTGGCTGGGCAGGTCCGGGCGGCTGCTGCGCACGGAACCGCCGGAGCCCGACGGCCTGCTGGGCCGCGCCGAACTGTTGCGGCTGGCGCGGCTCGCGCGACGCGTCCGCAGGGTGTTCGGCGGGCCACAGGACATCGAGTTCGGGTTCGACGCGGAGGGGCGGCTGTGGCTGTTCCAGAGCCGCCCGATCACGGCGATGGCGGCGCGGCCGCCGCGCGGGGCACGGCTGCTCGGGCCCGGCCCGGTCGCGGAGACCCTGCCGGAGCAGCTGCAGCCGCTGGAGGAGGACCTGTGGGTGGCGCCCATGGCCCGGGGCCTCGCCGCCGTGCTCGACATCGGGGGCAGCGCGCCGCGCCGGCTGCTGCGGACGGTGCCGGTGATCACTACCGTCGGCGGGCGGCCGGCCGCCGATCTGCGCCTTCTCGGTGCCGTACCGCCGAGTCACCGGTGGCTCGCACTGCTCAATCCGGCGCCGGCGGCGCGCCGTCTCGCCGCGTCCTGGCGGCTGGGCCGTCTCACCGCGGCACTGCCGGGCCTGGCGAGGGACCTCACTGCGGACATCGACCGCCGTCTGGCGGAGATCCCGCCGCCCGCCCGGCTCTCCGGCTCCGACCTCGCCGCCACGCTCCGCTGGACCCGCACCGCCCTGGTCTCCCTGCACGCCCAGGAGTCCCTCGCCGGCTCCCTCCTGCCTGAACCGCCTCAGGGCCGCACGGCGGCAGGCGCGGCCCTGACCGCGCTGGCTCAGGCCCGCGCCCGGGGCGTGCCCGACGAGCGCGCCGTGGCCGACGCCCCGCTGATCCTCGCCCTCACCGCACCGAGCCTGCGCGGCCGGGGACGACTGCCGCAGAACCTTGCGCCGGGTCCCGCGGGCACCGGAGCGGACCGGGGGCGGATGGCTGCCGAACCGGAGCAGGCGCCGACGACCACCGGGCCAGACCAGGAGACCGCCACCGCGCACCACGGGCCGGCAACCACCACGCACCACGGGCCGGCAACCACCACGCACCACGGCCCGACAACCACCCCTCCCCCGGGCACACCGACGCCTCAGGGACACGGTCGCCCGGCCTCCGCCGGAGCGTCCGACCACGGCACGGCGGCCACGGTCGTGGTCGCCCCACATGTCTTCCCCGCCCCCGCCCTCCCGCCCCGCGAAGCACTCCGTCTCCGCATCCGCTGGGTGCACGAGCTGCAGGTACGGCTGGTGCGGGAGGCGGCCCGGCGGCATGGGGTCGATGCCCAGCGGGCCGGGATGCTGCGCTGGCCGGAGCTGCTCGCCGTGCTGGGCGGCGGTGCGCTGCCCGCCGGCCTCGACGAGCGGGTGCCGGCTGTCGCGTCGCCGCCGTTGCCGGACGCCTTCCGGCTCGCGGACGGCGGTGTCGTCGTCGCCGAGCGGACCGGTCGTACGCGCGACGGTGCGCGCGGCGTGTCCGGCGGGCGTGCGGTCGGCATCGCCTGGGACGGCACGGGCCACCGGCCCGCCGACGCGGTGCTCGTCGTGCGCACCCTCGATCCGGCGCTCGCCCCGCTGCTGCCCGGCCTGACCGGACTCGTCGCGCAGACCGGCAGCCCCCTGTCCCACCTCGCCGTGCTGGCCCGCGAGTGCGGGGTGCCCGCGGTGGTCGGCGCCACGAACGCCGTACGCCGCTTCCCGCCCGGCACCCGCCTCACCCTCGACGGCAGCACCGGCCAAGTACAGCGGGGGGACGCGCCATGAGGCGGATCGCGTACGTGTTCGGCGGCCTGGCCGCCGCCGGGGCCGGGACGTACTTCGTCGTCTACCTGTACCGGTGGCAGTGGCAGCGGGCCCTGCTGTGCGGGGTGCTGCTGCTGGTCGTCGAGGTACTGCTGCTCGGCATCGTGCTGCTCGGCAGGCTGGCGCGGATCGAGACACGGCTGCGCGACACCGACCGGCGGCAGCGGGAGCCGG
Organism: Streptomyces sp. S.PNR 29; assembly: GCF_030386795.1. Lineage (GTDB taxonomy): Bacteria > Actinomycetota > Actinomycetes > Streptomycetales > Streptomycetaceae > Streptomyces. The sequence goes on along the minus strand of NZ_JANUQM010000002.1, from coordinate 662,591 downwards.
CGGCGCGGCAGGACGACGTGCCGGCCGGGCTGCGGCGGACGCCGGAGGAGAACGACCGGGCCCGGTTCCGCTGGCTGGAGGACACGGCGGACCGGACGTACGTCTTCGTGCCGGTCCTCATGGTCACCGGTGTGCTGCTGTCCGGGCTCGCCTGGCTGGTGCAGCGGATCGCGGCGTCCGTGTCCGGCCCGGCCGAGCGGCGGCTCGCGGGACGGCTGGCCGTGCTCGCCGCGCCCGACCCGGCGGCCGACCGTGACCTGGACGACCTCCCGCCGCCGGGCGCACCGCGTCCGCCGGGCCGCACCGCGCGCCTGGTCGCCGTCGGAGGCGTCGTCGCGGCCCTGCTCGGCGCGCTCGTCGTCGGGATCGCCGACCTCACCCAGACCCGGAAGGAGAGCGGCGACGGCAGCGCGGCGACCTCCCTGATCGTCCGGCTCGACATGCGCGGCCCCGGCCTGACGGAGGAACGCCGGTCCCTGGCCGCGCGGCAGATCTGGGAGCGGTGCCGGGACTCGACCTCCGTGCCGCTGACCCACGCCACCCTCGGTGACCTGGGCGACGACCTGTTCGCCGGGGTCGTACGGCCCGCGCTCACCGACCACGACCGCTTGCGGCTGCGCGGCTGCCTGGAGGACTCCACCCTCGACCGTGCCCACCTCACGATGGTCGGCATCGGGGACGCCGACCCGGACGACGACTGACCCGGCCGCACCCCTCGTCGCACGTACACGGACAAACAGGACATCTGCGGACGGGTTACCATTCGAACGCGTCCTCGTCTCCTAACCCCCCTGGCTTGCCCGTGGCTGTCATCTCCGCGTACCTCCCTCGACCTGTTCTGCCGAAAGGCCGGCTCACACGCCGTATCCGCCGGATCGTCGTCGGCGTGATCCTCGGTTATCTCGCCCTGTGGGCCACCGGCGCACTGGGCATCATGGCCGCGTCGTACTGGGTACGTGAGGAGACTCCGCCGCCCGCAGGGGCCCATGCCGTGCGTGGCATTCATCACTTCCAGCCGGTGGACACCGACCGGCACCTGTGGCGCGGCGCCGCCCCCTCCCCCGCCGGATACCGGGAGCTGGCGCGCCTGGGCTTCACCACGGTCGTCGATCTGCGCGCCGAGGACCTGAGCGCGGCCCAGCTCGACTCGCCCAAGAAGGCCGGGCTGAACGTCGTCCGCATGCCCATCCGGGACGGGCAGACGCCGAGGCCGGAGCAGGTGCGGCACTTCCTCGACGTGGTCAAGGGGGCGCACGGCCCGGTGTTCGTGCACTGCGGCGCGGGTGTCGGCCGTACGGGCACGATGGCGGCCGCCTACCTGGTGCGGACCGGCGAGGAGTCGTCCAGGGCGGCGGTGCGGCGCAACCTCGCGGTCGGGCCGCCGTCGATCGAGCAGATCTACTACGGGCTGAACCTCGCCCGGGACCGGGCACAGCAGCCGCCGTTCGCCGTGGAGGCGATCAGCCGGCTGGTGGACGCGCCTCGGCGGATGTGGTCGTGGCTGTGACGCCCTGAAGGGGCGGGAGAGGGCGCGAGGAGCGGAACGAACGGGCAAGGGGCGGGAGAACGCGCGGGGCCCTGTGACTGCACAGAGCCGTAGGGCCCACGACGTGCGGGAGGTTACGGCTTGCGCCCCACCGCCCCGTACCCCGGGATCACCCCGTCGTCCTGCCCGGGGACGGGTTCGCCCAGCTCGGGGTGCCACAGGTGGGGCACCTCGACACCGGGTTCGACGAGATCGAGGCCGTCGAAGAACCGGGTGAACTCCTCGCGGGAACGCAGGGCCAGGGTGACGCCCGCGGCCCTGAGCTTCTCGGTGGCGGCCTTCGACTCCTCGGGGGTGAAGTCGGCCGTCGCGTGGGTCACCACCAGGTAGCTGCCGGAGGGCAGCTCGCCGAGCAGCCGGCGGACCAGCTCGTGCGCGCCGTCCTCGTCGGAGACGAAGTGCAGCAGCGCGATGAGCGAGAGGGCCACCGGACGGGTGAAGTCCAGGACCTTCCGCGCGCCCTCGATGATGGCCTTCGGGTCCCGCGCGTCGGCCTGCAGGTACTCGGTCACCCCTTCGTCCGTGCCGCGCAGCAGGGCGGCCGCGTGGGCCAGCACGACGGGGTCGTTGTCGCAGTAGACGACGCGCGCCTCGGGCGCGATCCGCTGGGCGACCTGGTGGAGGTTGGGTTCGGTCGGGATGCCGGTGCCGATGTCCAGGAACTGCCGTACTCCGTTCTCGGTCAGCCAGCGCGTGGCCCGGTGCATGAACGCACGGTTGACGCGCGCCATCACCGGCACTCGCGGGTCGAGGGCCAGCATCTGCCGGCCCATCTCCTCGTCGACCGGGTAGTTGTCCTTTCCGCCGAGATACCAGTCGTACATCCGCGCGGGATGCGGCCGGCTCGTGTCGATCCCGACGGCCGATGTGGGGTCCTGCCCGGTCATGAGGCACTCCGTAAGACACGAGGGGTGATCAATTCAGCACCATGAATAAGCACCATGAATAAGGAAGTCGAGCGCAAGAGGTCGAACTCAAGACAGTGAGTGAGCCAGAGAAGATGCAATCGCGTCAGGACAGCAGGAAGTCCGCCTCCCCGGCCTTCGCTCCCTCGATGAAGGCCGTCATCTCGTCGGTGGTGTAGATCAGGGCCGGACCGTCCGGGTCGGTGGACTGGCGAACGGCGATCCGGCCGTCGGCGAGCTTCATCGCCTCCAGGCAGTTCCCGCCGTTGCCGCCGCTCCACGGCTTGTGCCAGCCTTCGCTGCCCAAGTCACGCGCGGGCATGCCGTTGTAGACCTGTTTGCGCGGCTTGATGCGATCCATTCACAGCTCCTTGCGGAGATCCCGGAGGATCTCCTTCGTGCGATGTGCCGTAGCGGCCTGCGCCGCCATGCGGTCCATGACCTCGAGGTGAGTCGCCACCTCGGCGCGCGCGTCGAGGTAGACGGCGCCGGTCAGGTACTCGCTGTAGACCATGTCCGGGAGTTCCGGCATGGCGAATCGGAACAGCACGAAGGGCCCGTAGGTGCCGGGGTGCGGACCGCCCGCGAAGGGGGCGACCTGCAAGGTCACGTTGGGCAGCTTCGTGGCGTCGAGCAGTCTGTCGATCTGGGCACGCATCACCTCCGGACCGCCGACGGGGCGGCGCAGCGCGGTCTCCTCCATCACGACCCACAGCCTGGGCGCGTCCTCGCGGGTGAGCAGTTCCTGACGCCGCATGCGCAGCGCGACATGGCGCTCGATGTCCTCGGGCCGGGCCTGGCCGATGGCACCCGACTCCAGCACGCCGCGCGCGTATTCCTCGGTCTGCAGCAGCCCGGGGACGAAATGCGGGTCGTAACTGCGGATGAGGCTGGCCGCGCCCTCCAGGCTGACGTACATGGAGAACCAGTTCGGCAGGATGTCGTGGAACCGCTGCCACCAGCCGGGCTTGTTGGCCTCCTCGGCCAGCTGCACGAAGGAGTCGGCCTCCTGGTCGGAGACGCCGTAGGCCTTCAGGAGAAGCTGGAGGTACGGGATTTTGAGGGCGACCTCGGCCATCTCCATGCGGCGGACCGTGGCGGGGGCGACGCGGAGGATACGGGCGGCCTCCTCCCGCTTGAGCCCGGCGCGCTCCCGCAGGTCCAGCAGGCGTCGGCCGAGGACGACCTGACCGACCGTCGGCGCGGACCGCGGTTCGCTCACGCTCCCACCTCCACAGGGCTTCTGACGGGCCGACGGGAAGTCGACGGGCCCACCGCGAAAGAATGCTGACAGCCCGGCGGCGCCATTCGAAGATCTTTTCGAAAATCCGGTCGGACCTTCGGCGATCTCAACTGGCGCCGCTCGACGTGCTGTTGCGAGCAGTGTGCCACGGCCCCTCACCGCGTCACACAGCACTCTGCAATTTTCAGAGTGACACTTGCCAAGTGTTCACTGCACGGCGATAGTGGCAAGCGTGATTCCGCCCGCGCCCTTAGGAACAGACGCCGCCGCAGGCCGCCGCGGCCTCGGTGCCACCACGGCAGCCCATCCCTCCGGGCCCGCTGCCGAGCGCCGGTTCCGCTTCGAGCTGGCCGCTCATCCGGGCTCTCCCGCCCAGGCCAGGCACCTGACGCGGGCCCGGCTGACCGGCTGGTCGGTGTGCGAGGACACCTGCGACACCGCGGCCCTGGTGGTCTCTGAGCTGGTCACCAACGCGATCGTGCACACGGCGAGCCGCCACATAGTGTGTGAGGTGCACGACAGTGACGACCTGGTGCGCATAGCCGTGCGCGACGAGGGCTGCTCACCCGGCCAGCCGCAGACCTCGGCCCGTCAGCGGCCCGAGGAGGAGCACGGGAGGGGACTGCTGCTCGTCGACGCGCTGTGCCATGCCTGGGGTGCCCAGGAGCACGGTCCCGGACTGCTCGTCTGGGCCGAGCTGCCGCGCGAGACCGACGCTCCCCGCGACCCGTGCGCGCCCCACGACGACCTGGGCTGGGGCGCCCGCCCGAAGCCGGGCCAGTCCGGCGGCACGGACGACCGCGACGAGACGGAAGCGCGGCACGGAACGGCGGCCGTGGGGGTCCCCCCGAGCGAGCCGAGCCGCGATCGGGGGAGGGTGTGAGGGCCGCGTCCGGCGCCCGGGTCCTCAGTCTGGACACCCTGGTCCGCCTCCAGCGCGGACGGCACACGCCGGCGACGCCGCTCCGGCTGCCCGTGCCGGACGGCATGACGGCCCCGCTGGGCTGCGACGCGGTGGCGGTACCCGCCCGCTTCGGCCCGCTGCTGCTGCCCCGGCTGCCGCGCGTGGGATGCGTCTACGCCGACGAGGCGCACTGGTGGTGGATCGTTCCGTCCGACTCCGACTACGCCCTTGAGTGGCCCGCGCCCGCCCACTACACCACCGGCGCGATCGTCCCGGACGCCCCAGGTGTCCCGGCCCTGATCCACCGCCCCGACGGCACCGTCCCCTACACCCCGCCGATCCCGCTCTACCTGGCCCTGTGCCGGGTGACGGGGACTGCGCCGGGGTGGTCGCGGGCGGTCAGCGCGTAGGGGCCTGCCGGGAGGGCGCACTGGTGCCGACCGGGGCGTCTGTCGGGCGGAGCGCACGTTCGGCTGACGACGCCCCCCCGATCCAGAGCGCACTGCCAGCCAACAAGCCCCCGCGCGCAGCGCGCGCCCCCTCACGGCGGCTCTCGGTCGGTTCACGCGCCCCCATCGCACCTCTCCCCCACCCGCGCGCCCACTTCCGCGGCGCCTCTCGCCCCCCTCCTCCGGCGTGCGCCCGCGCGCTTCCGCCTCCCCGCACTGCGCCCTGCCCCGGGGAGGTCCGCCGCCGCGATAGTGGCCGTTCGTCCACGATCGGGGGAGGTCGACGGTGGGGAAGAAGCCGGGCGCGCCGGAGACGTCGGAGTCGGAGCGGCTGTTGTTCGGGGGGCCGCTGCGCTACGACATGGGCTGGAACCAGCACGCCGACGCGTTCCTGGAACTGAACTTCCGGGCCATGATCACCCGGCTGCCGTCCCTGCTGGCGTCCAGCCTGCGGCTCGCCCGGCAGGCCGACAGACGCGCCGCGCGCACCGTGCTGGCCGCGGAGGCGGGCCGGGGTGTGGCGCAGGCGGTGAGTCTGCTCGCGGTCAACAGCGTGCTGGGCCGGCTGATGGCGGGCGGTCCGATCGAGGACCGGCTGCGCGGAGCCGTCCCCGCGCTGGTCACCGTGGCTGCCGTGATGCTGGTCGCGGCGCGGCTGCGGGCGGCGACGACGTACGCCACCGGGCGTCTGGAGCCCAAGGTGGAGCGGGTGGCGACGGAGCTGTACCTGGAGCGGGCGGCGGCCGTGGAACTGGCCGCGATCGAGGACCACGCCTTCCACAAGCTGCTGGACACGGCCCAGTACGGCGCCGCCTCGGCCCGCCGGATGATCATGTACGGGACGCGTGTGATCAACGCGATGATCTCGCTGGTCGCGGCGGCCGGCGTGCTGACCGTGCTGCACCCGGCGCTGCTCCCGCTGCTGGTGACGATGACGCTGCCGAGCGCGTGGAGCGCGCTGACCGTCGCACGGCGGCGTTACGAGTCCTTCCACGCCTGGGTGCAGCACGCGCGCGCGGGGCGGCTGCTCGGCAACCTGCTCATCGAGCCGGAGGCGGCCCCCGAGATCCGCGTCCACGGGGTGGGCGCGTTCCTGCTGCGGCACTTCCGCGCCATGTCGGAGACGGCGGAGGCGGAGCAGGCGCGGCTGGCCCGGCTGGCGGCCCGTACGGGCCTGTTCGCGGCGGCGTGGACGGGCCTGGCGACGGTGGCGACGTACGCCACGCTCGGCGGGCTGCTGCTGGCGGGCGCGATGGCGCTGTCGGTGGCGGGGACGGCCGTGATCGCGATCCGCACGGGCTCGCAGAGCCTGGACACGCTCGTCGTGGAGGTCAACGCGCTGCACGAGGAGGCCCTGTTCGTCGGCGATCTGCAGCGGCTGTACACCGAGGCGGCCGAGCGGGCGATCCCCGTCGGCGGGAAGCCGCTGCCCGAGGAACCGAAGGAGATCCGCTTCCAGAACGTCACGTTCCGTTACCCGGGCGACTCCGCCCGTCCCGCCCTCGACGACGTCACCCTCAGCCTGCCGCTCGGCCGGATCGTGGCGCTCGTCGGCGAGAACGGCTCCGGCAAGACGACCCTGGTCAAGCTGCTCGCGGGGCTGTACACCCCGGACCGGGGCAGCATCCTGTGGGACGGCGTCGACGCGGCGACCGCGGACCGGCGGGAGCTCGCCGACCGCATCGCGATGGTGGCGCAGGACTTCAAACGGTGGCCGTTCACGGCCCGTGTGAACGTCGCGATCGGCCGCTCCTCGGCACCCATGGACGAGGCGCGTCTGGCCGGCGCGATCGCCGAGGCCGGCGCCACGGACGTGGTGGCGGACCTGCCGCGGGGCCTGGACACGCTGCTCGCCCGCAACTTCAGCGGCGGGCACGAGCTGTCCGGCGGCCAGTGGCAACGGCTCGGCATCGCCCGCGCCGCGTACCGGCGCGGGCGCATCCTCATCGTCGACGAGCCGACGGCGGCCCTGGACGCCCGGGCCGAGCTGGAGGTCTTCGAGAAGATCCGCGCCCTGGCCGACAGCGGCCAGACCGTCATCCTCATCACGCACCGTCTGGCGTCCGTGCGCCACGCGGACCTGGTGCACGTCCTCGACCAGGGACGGCTCGTGGAGTCCGGAACCCCCGACGAGCTCCTCGCCACCGGTGGCGTCTACGCGGAGCTGTACTCCCTCCAAGCGGACCAGTTCACGAAGGTGCCCGCCCCCAAGGCGGGCTGAACCGCATGCCGGGCCCTCCCCGGCGACGGCTCAGGCGACGGCGTCACCGGGAGCGTCGCTCCGCACGATCACCAGGAACATGTCCGTCGCGAGGTCCATGACAACCTCGGCGGGCAGGCCCTCCAGACGCCGCGCCTGCGCGAACTCCTCCGCCGGCCACGACCCGCGCGGCCCACCTGCGGGAAAGCTCGCGAGCACCGTTCGCCCGTTCACCCTGCACCTCCATGTAGCGCTGTCCTCGTAGAGTTAAACGCCAACCATGGGGTGAACGCCTCGTGTAGTGACGGTACTGAGACGTAGTTGACATTTGTTCACCCGTAAGTGTGAGGAGCGTCTCAGCTTATCGCCCGGTTCGCTCACGCTGTGTCGTCACTCCGGCGCCCTTCGTCATGTCGCGTGAACCCACCTCATCGCAGCCGCCTCAGTAGCCGACGCACGCCTCTGAGGCAGGAGTCCGTGCTCACGTGTCGTATTCCTGGATACGCCGGCCGTGGCTGCGGTCCACGAGCGCCGGCAGCCGCTCCCCCAGCTCCCGGACCACCGCGGGCACGTCCAGCGTGAGCAGTTCCCGGTCGCGCATGAGGACCCGCCCGTCGACGATCGTCGTGCGGACGTCGGCGGAGCGGGCGCTGTGCACCAGGGTGGCGGCGAGGTCGTGGACGGGCTGGGTGTGCGGGCCGGTGAGGTCGACCAGCACGATGTCGGCCCGTCGGCCCGGCGCGATACTGCCGACGACGTCACCGAGCCCGACCGCGCGGGCGCTCTGCAGTGTGGCGTGGTGCAAGGCCTGCCGGGAGGTCAGCCACCGCGGGTCGCCCTCGGTGGACTTCTGGATGAGGGAGGTCAGCGCCATCGACTCCCACACGTCCAGGGAGTTGTTGGAGGCGGCGCCGTCCGTGGCGAGTCCGACGGGGATGCCGAGGTCGCGCAGGGCGCGGACGGGGGTGGTGGTGGGCCAGGCGAACTTGAGGTAGCCGCGGGGCGCGGTGGCCACGGCCGTACGTCCTCCCGCGCGCGCGAGGACGGGCAGGTCGCGGTCGACGATGCCGGTGCCGTGCGCGATGAGTACGTCCGTGTCGAGGATGCCGGTGCGCCGCAGGACCTCGATCGGCGTGACGCCGTGCCGGGCGAGACTGGTGTCGGTCTGGTCGCGGTTCTCGGCGGCGTGGATGTGCACGGGCAGACCGTGCTCGCGGGCGAGGTCCGCGGTGGCGGTGAGGTCGTCGTCGTCCACGGTGTAGGGGGCGTGCGGGGCGAGAGCGGTGGTGATGCGGCCACCCGCGCCACCCCGGTGCCGTAGGGCGAACTCAAGTGAGGTCTCCCGGCCTCGCGGCCCCTGCGAGGAGAAGTAGGCCTCCCCCAGGTGGGCCCGCAACCCGCACTCGGCGACGACGGCTGCGACCGCGTCCATGGCGAAGTAGTGGTCCGCGAAGCAGGTCACGCCCCCGCGGATCATCTCGGCACAGGCCAGCCGGGCCCCCAACTCGACGTCCCGCTCGCTGAGGTTGGACTCGACGGGCCAGACGACGTCGTTGAACCACTCCTCGGTGGGCAGGTCCTCGGCGAGACCGCGCAGCGCGACCATCGGCGCGTGGGTGTGGCAGTTGATCAGCCCGGGCAGGGCGACCTGCCCGCGCGCCTCGACGCGTTCGGCGGCGGCGAGATCGCCGGCCGCGGCGGCGGTCGTCACGGACTCGACGACCCCGTTCCGTACGACGACGGCCGCGTCCTCCTCGAACCCGATCCGCTCGTCACCGTCGTGCACGAGGACGGTGCATCCGGTGATGACGAGGTCGGCGGGAGCCGCGGTTGCGGGAAGGCCGGTTCCGGGAAGGTCGGTTCCGGGAAGGTCGGTCATCACGTCAACGTACGACGCGGTCGCCGTACCACGTGGGCCGAACCGCACAATGCTCCGCGCCCGGCACTACCCGGCGAGCGGCAGCTCGGGCAGTCGCAGTTCCGCGCGGTCGCGCCGCTTGGTGAGTTCGTCGCGCAGCTGGGCGAGCTGCTCGGTGTGCCGGGGCGAGAGCCGGCCGGTGTCGTCGAGGTGCACGGCGCACGCGGTGATGGTGTCGACGAGCCGTTCGAGCGTGGCGGCGATCTCGTCCGCGCCCTCCGTGTGCCGGGCGAGCGCGGGGAGTTCGGCGGAGGCGAGGGCGATCGCGGCACGGGCCTCGGCGAGCCTCCGGTAGGCCTCACGGCGCAGGGTCCAACGGGTGGCGCGGTCGTCGGACTCGCTCAGCACGTGCGCCAGGTACGCCTGGGCAGCGCCGCTCGCCGCCGCGAGCCGGGCGCGCACGCCCCCGCCCCGATGCCCCGGCATCGGCAGATGTCCGGCGCCCAGCACGATCGCGCAGGCCAGCAGCGTCTCGCCGATCCGGCTGGCGGAGGCCTGCGGCTCACCCCCGACCATCACCAGGGCGAGGACGAGGACGGTGACGACGGCGGTCTGGGCGGCGAAGTGCCGCGTGGCGACGGGGATGAGCGCCCCGCTGAGGGCCACCAGCGCGATGAGCCCCTCCGGCCGGGGCAGCACGGCGGCGAACCCGGCGAAGACGAGCGCCCCCAGAACCGTCCCGGCCGCGCGGTTCAGCACGCGGGAGGCGAGCGGCCCGAGGTCGGGCTTGACGAGGAAGACGGCGGTGGCGGGCAGCCAGTACCAGTGCTCGTGCTGCCCGTACCAGTGGGTGTGGTGCAGCGCCTGGGAGACGGCGACGCTCACCCCGAAGCAGAGGGCGACGCGCAGCCCGTACTCCCGCCCGCCGTCGCCGAGGACGGTACGGACCCGGTCCCTCACCGAACGCCGGCGCGTGTGCAGGTCGCCGCCTCCCTTGGTCCCTCCCTTGGCCCCTCCCTCGGCCCGGTCGAAGGCTTCGGCGGCGTGCAGGAGGGCGTCGTCGAGGGCGCGCAGGGCGGGCGCCGAGCGCATGGGCGCGGGCAGCGGCCCGGTAGGGGTGTTGCCGCGTACGGCCGCTGCCAGGCGCCGGGGGCCTTCGGACGCGCGCGCGGGCAGGGGGTCCCCCGCCCAGGCGAGCGCGGTCGCGGCCTCGGCGAGCGGCAGCGCCGCGGCGTACTGCGTGTGCAGCCGCCGCTCGGCCGCGGAGCTGGCGTACCGCCGCAGCCGGGGCCCGGTGAGCGCGTCCTGCGCGTGATCCAGGGCGGCGGTCAGCGCGGCACGCCGGGCGATGGCCTGCTCCGTACCGGCCGCGTCGAGCAGCGTGGCGATGGCGTCGTACACGTCGGCGACGGCGTCCCGCTCCCCGTCGAACCGGAAGTCCCCGGCGATGGCCCCGGGCGTGGGCAGCACCAGCCGCAGCCCGAGCAGCCACCCCGCCCCGGTGAGGAAGACCAGGGCACGCGCCCACCCGGCCTCGGGCAACGGCATCCCGGCCCCGACGGCCGCGGCCACGAGGAGCTGCGTACCGGCTGCGGAGGCGACGGGCCCGACGGCACTGACGCCACCGGCGACGAGCCCGAGACCCGTGAGGAGCAGCGTCAGCGGTACGGCTCCGGTGTGCTCCCCCGCATACGTGCCGACGAACATCCCTGCCGCCCCCGCCAGCGCGGGCACCCCGATCCGCTTCACCGACGCCCGCCGGCTGCCCGGCCGGTCGTTGATCCCGGCGAGCATGGCGGCGATCGCGGCGACGACGCCGAGGGAGGTGCGGCCGGCGAGCACGGAGGCCAGCAGCAGTGGCCCGGCCGCCAGCGCCCCCCGCGTCACCGCACTCCAGGGCACCGGCCCACGCTGGGCACGGAGTGCGTGGGCGAGCCAGGGCGGAAGGTGCAGGGCGGCGGGGCGGGACACGGGGCTCCTGTCGTCTCGTCGAGGGCAGGGGTGAGCCTTCGGGCGACGGTGGCCGGGCTGTGGGGTGTGAGGTCTCCACGGTAGGCGGCGTTCCCCGGGGCGATGGAACGGCCGTGTTTCCGGGAGGTGACGATCGGCTGGAGGGGTGTGTTCTTTATGAACGCAATCACTCGGTGACCGCGCCTCGCCGGGCGGCCTTAACGGCTCGCCCGCACAGCGCTTCCGCCTCCGCCACGGACTGGGCGAGAGCATCCGGATCCGGCGCGAGCTTCCCGACGATGCCGTCGACTTCGCGCAGCCCGGCCCTCTCGACAAGCCCCTTGTCGTTGGTGACCCACTCCCCGCGCGCCGCCAGCACCGCGTGCGCCGTCTGCGTCGCGGCGAGCGCGATCGCGCCGGCCACCTGGGTGAGGGCGCCCTTCGGGGCGTGGCCGGCCTTTGCGTAGGCGAGGGTCGCGGTGGCCATGCCGTACCAGCGCTCGGGGGCGGTCCTGCGCAGCGCCTCCGGATAGGCGGGGCGAGGCAGTTCGCCCCGCAGCACCTCGTTGATGGCGAGTTCGGCGACGATCAGGTAGGTCGGGATGCCCGCCAGGTGGAACATCAGTGGCTCGATCCGGAAGCGTCCCTGCTCGGCCTGCGCGAGCTCGTGCTCGACCACTTCGAGGTCGCGGTAGTGCACGTCGACCCGTCGCCCGTCGATCGTCAGCCACCCGCCCCCGTTGAACACACCTCCACCCCAACCGCCGACCTCGGAGACCTCGCCCTCCCACCCGAGGGCCCGGAGGTCGGCGGGGTCGAAGGGCCCGCGGTAGTAGACGGCCAGGTCCCAGTCGCTGCCGGGGCCGTGGGTGCCCTGGGCACGGGAGCCGCCGAGGGCGACGGCCCGGACGGTGGGGAGGGCGGCGAGGCGGTCGGCGGTGGTGTCGAGGAAGGCGGGGTCGGTGAGGGAAGGCATGGTGTGGGCTCCAACCGGTCGGAGAGCCCCGTCAGGCACTGACCTGATGAGGGCTCTGCCCTGTCAAAGCGCCGCGAACCGCACAAACGCAGCCCAGGACCCGGACCGTATGGTCCGCGCGGGCCGGGCTGTGTCCTTCGGGTCGCGGACGTGCACTGCGTCAGGGCCAGCGGCGACTGCTACGCACTCGCCACCCGAACCCGTGCGGTAACTGCTTCTGAACCAAGCCGACTCGGCACGGACTGTCCGGGCTCTTCGACGTTCATCTCTCTCCAGCAACTTCTCGACGAGGGCGCTGACGGCTGTCCTTGTACGCCTCCACGTACGCGATCCTCTGCCCTTTCCGGGTCTCGATCAAGGTGAAGGGGCCTTCCGATCCACCATGCTCCTCTCACCGCGAACGCCCCGCCGCTGAATTCCCGGCAACCTTTGCGGCCCCTGCGACCACTGGTGAGTCGGAAGCGCGTGTTCTCGCGTACCCACGTACGGATCCGAAGGACGCAAAGGACTCACCCGTGGCATCCTCATCCCACCGCCGCCCCGTCCCCAGACGACGCAGGGCCCTCCTCTCCGCAGTCGCCGTGGCATCCGCGGGAATCCTCATAGCGTTGGTGATGGTGCTCCGTCCCGACGGCGAGCCCCGGACGGTGCAAGCCGCCGCCACGCCCGTCGCGAGCACCCGGCCGAGCGTGTCGCACTCGGCGCCGAAGCCGACGAGGCCGAAGCAGTCCACGGCGTCTGCGACCGCGACGCCCACCAAGACCACCCCGAAGCCGACCAAGACCCCCACCACATCGGGGGCGTGGCCCTCGCCCGCCCGCACCCCCGCGTCCACCTCGCGGCCGGCGTCCGGCACGGCGTCTCTGGCGGGGCGGATCAAGCCCGGTGTCACGTACAGCGGAGTCGCCACCCACTACGACGCCGCGGACGGCGACGGTGCCTGCCTGTACGGCCCGAGCCCCGACCTGATGGTCGCGGCGATGAACCACACGGACTACGAGACGGCCCAAGCGTGCGGGGCGTACATACAGGTCCGCGCGGCGAACGGCGCCTCCGTCACGGTGCGGATCACCAACGAGTGCCCCGAATGCGCACCCGGGCACGTGGACCTCAGCAAGCAGGCCTTCGCGAAGATCGCGGCCCTCTCCGCCGGCCGGATCCCGGTCACCTGGAGCCTGTTGAGCCCCAGCACGTCCGACACGGTCTCGATCCGCTACAAGACCGGCTCCAGCACCCACTGGTGCGGCATCCAGGCGCTCGGCCACCGCAACCCGCTGGCCCGGCTGGAGGTCAGCACCGGCGGCGGCTGGCGGCAGCTCACCCGTACCGAATACAACTACTTCCTCTCCGAGGACGGCACCGGCTGCGGCGGCCCTCTCAGGCTCACCGACATCTACGGAGAGCAGCTGACCGTCAACGGCATCGCCGTACGCCCGGACGCCGTCCAGGCGACCCGCGTCCAGTTCGCCCGGCACTGAAGCAGTCGCTGTTCAGCCGCGGCTGGAGCTTCTCCTGTGTGTGTACGAACGCCTGGCGGAACGCACGGAGTCAAGCCCCTCGCCTTCGGAGCACCGTGGAAAATCGGATGCGGACGCCGGCGGCCGGAACCGATGATCGGCAGGTTGACCCTTGCCTGCCCCAGGAGCCCCCGTGATCCAGCGCGTCACCGTGCCCGGTCTCTTTCCGCCGCCCACCTACTCGCATGCCTCGGTCGTGGAGGCCGGGACGAAGCTCGCCTTCCTCGCCGGGTCCGTGCCGCTGGACGCCGAGGGGAAGCTGGTCGGAGAGGGGGATCCGGTGCGGCAGGCCGAGCAGGTGATCGCGAATCTGACGGAGCAGCTGCGGGCGGTGGGCAGCGACCTGGCGCATGTGGTGTCGACCGACGTGTATGTCGTGAGCGGCGAAACGGCGGTGCTGTCGGCCGTCTGGGACGTCGTCGAGGGCTCCGGGCTCAGCGTCGGCCCGCATGCGTCGACGCTGATCGGGGTGGCGTGCCTCGGGTACACCGGCCAGCTGGTGGAGATCACGGCGACGGCCGTCGTACCGGCGGCACCACAGCAAGAGCGCCCGTGAGTCCCGAGCCGACGGTCCGGCTTCGCCGGGCGGCCGGTCAGGACGCCGCCGCCTCGGCCGATGTCTGGCTGCGTTCCTTCGCCGCCGCGCTGCCGGCCGTCGTGCGGCCCCGCTCCGATGACGAGGTGCGGGCGTACTTCCGGGACGTACTGGTGCCGCTGCGCGAGACGTGGGTCGCCGAGACGGCGGGCGACGGCGTCATCGGGGTGATGGTGCTCGATGAGGGGGAGTTGTCGCAGCTCTACCTCGCCCCCGAGTGGCGCGGCCATGGACTCGGCGACCGGTTCGTCGCGCTCGCCAAGCAGCGCCGGCCGCACGCGCTGAGCCTGTGGACCTTCCAGGTCAACAAGCCCGCCCACCGCTTCTACGAGCGGCACGGTTTCGTCGCCGTCGAGTGGACGGACGGCAGCGGGAACGAGGAGCGCGAGCCGGACGTCCGGTACCTCTGGCGTCCCGGTCACCCCACGGGTGGTCCCCACACCCGCCGCTTGGGCAACGGCTCGGCGTAACTCCCCACCTTGCTCGTGGTCAGCCCCAGCCCCACCAGCGACTCCGCCAGCTTCACCGCCGCGGCCACCCCGTCCACGACCGGCAGCCCCAGCTTGTCCCCCACGGCTCGCTGCAACCCCGTCATGCCTGCGCACCCCAGCACAAGCACCTCCGCCCCGGCCGCGCACGCCCGCTCGGCGGCCACCAGGAACGCGGCCTCGGTCCGCTCACCGTCAGCGAGGTCCAGCACGTTCAGGCCCGTGCCGACCACGGCGGCGCAGTTCCGCCCGACCCCGGCCGTCTCCAGACTGTCCTCGATCTGCCCGCACGACCGCTCCAGGGTGGTGACGACGCCGTACCGCCGCCCCAGCAGGCAGGCCAGATGCGCGGCGGCCTCGGTGATGTCGACGACCGGCACGTCCACCAGTTCCCGTACGCCCTCCCGCCCGTGCTCCCCGAAGCCGGCCATGACGACCGCGTCGTACGCCGGACCGTCGTACGTCCGCAGCGTGTCGATGACCGCCGCGGCCGACAGATAACTGTCGAGCCAGCCCTCCGCCGACTGGGGCCCCCAGGCCGGGGTCAGCCCGATCACGGTGGTGCCCGGACCTGCGGCGGCCCGGGCACCTCGTACGATCTC
Organism: Streptomyces sp. S.PNR 29; assembly: GCF_030386795.1. GTDB lineage: Bacteria > Actinomycetota > Actinomycetes > Streptomycetales > Streptomycetaceae > Streptomyces. The sequence goes on along the minus strand of NZ_JANUQM010000002.1, from coordinate 647,358 downwards.
CTCGGTCATCTCCTGCGTGGTGTTGCAGTTGGTGACGACGATCCGCACTCCGCTCATACCTCCGCGGGCTCGGGAGCCCTGCGCTCACTCCGGCACAGGACCAGGTACAGCCCGGCCGCCAGGGCCGTTCCGATGAACCACGAGTACGGCGCCACGTCGCTGAACGTCTTCACCAGCGCGAGCACCGCCGCGACCGCCGCCGACGGCAGGAACGCCCACAGCGCCTTGGGGTTGACGCCCTTGCGGTAGTAGTAGCGGGAGCCGGGATCGGCGTTGAAGAGCTGGTCGACGTCGATACGGCCCCGCTTGATCCAGTAGTAGTCGACCATGATCACGCCGAACAGCGGGCCGAGGAAGGCGCCGAGACCGCCCAGGAAGTAGTTGACGACCGTGGGGTTGGAGAAGAGGTTCCAGGGGGTGACGACCAGCGCCGCGACCGTGCTGATCATGCCGCCGACCTTGAAGGTGATCTTCTGCGGCCAGACGTTGGCCAGGTCGTAGGCCGGCGAGACGAAGTTGGCGACGATGTTGACGCCCATGGTGGCGATGGCGAACGTCAGCGCGCCCAGCACCAGCACCCACGTGTTGCCGATCTCCGCGACCAGGTAGGCGGGGTCGGTGATCTCCTTGCCGAACACCTCGAAGGCGCCGGCCGTCACGACGACCGACACGATCACGAAGGCCGTGGAGTTGACCGGCAGACCCCAGAAGTTGCCCCGCCTGACCGTCTTGTAGTCGGGCGCGAAGCGGGAGAAGTCGCAGAAGTTGAGCATCAGCGTGCCGTAGGTGGCGAGGACGAGGCCGATCGCGCCGAACCACTGGCGCCACTGCTCTCCGACGGAGACGGGGTGCGGGGTGGAGGTGAGCGAGATGGTCCAGCCCGCCTTGGCGAGAATCCAGACGGCGAGCGCGATCATCACCAGCCAGATGGCCGGACCGCAGAAGTCCTGGAACTTGCGCACCGACTCCATGCCCCGGCTGATGATCAGCGCCTGGATCACCCACAGGGCGATGAAGGACACCCAGCCGAGCGCGTCCAGGCCCAGGAAGGAGCTGTGCGTCCAGGACTTCAGGTCCGGGAAGGCCGCCAGCAGCATCACGTTGACGGCGACGGAGGCGAGGTAGGTCTGGATGCCGTACCACATGATGGCGATGACGGCCCTGATCAGCGCCGGGATGTTGGCGCCCCACACACCGAAGGCGATGCGGCTGACGACCGGGAAGGGCACACCGTGGCGCTGCCCGACCTTCCCCATCCAGTTCATGCCGATGTAGATGATCACGAATCCCACGAGCAGGGAGGTGAAGATCTGCCAGACGTTCATGCCGAGGAAGAGCAGTCCGGCGGCGAAGGTGTAGTTGCCGAGGTTGTGGACGTCGGACATCCACATGGCGAAGAGGTCGAAGACCTTCCAGTTGCGCTTGCGGGCGGGCGCGAGGTCTTCGTTGGTGAGCCGGGGATCGGGGACGAACGCTGGTGTGCCGGTGGCTTCGGCACGGTCGGCGAGGGACACGGGGCCTCCACGAACAGGGGGACGGGGGGCGGCAGCCGTTTGGTATACCAAACTGCCGACATGGTCCTCCCGTCAAGCGTTCGGACAGATATCGCTGCTGTTAACGCTTCGTAAAACGCGCGCCGGGTCGGCGAAGATGGCTTCCATGACGAAGATCGAACCCCTCGGAGCAGTGCGTGAACGCGTCCTGGCCGAGCTGCGGCAGGAGATCATCGCGGGCCGCCTCCGCCCGGGCGACCGATTGGTCGAGCGAGACCTGGCCGACCGTTACGGGGTCTCCCGGGTCCCGGTCCGCGAGGCGATCCGCGCGCTGGTCGCCGAGGGGTTCGTCCACTTCGAGACGCCGCGCCGCGCGGTCGTCCGCCGGCTCACCCCGACCGACGTCAAGGAACTCTTCGAACTGCGCGAAGCGCTGGAGGTCTACGCGGCCGGACTCGCCGCGGCCCGCGCGACCCCCCAGGGCCTGGCCGAGGTCGAAGAACTCCTCGACCTCGCAGCCACCGCGACCGAGGCAGGGGACGCCGAGGCGATCACCGACATCAACAGCCGCCTCCACGACCGCATCGTGGCGATGTCCGGCAACACGCTGCTGACAGCCGCCCTGGAACCGGTCGCCGGCCGCCTGCGCTGGATGACCCGACGGAACGAGGAGTGGCCCCAACTCCTCATAGAACACCGCGAGTTGTACGAGGCGATCGCCTCAGGCGATCCGGAGCGCGCCCGCGCGCACGCGCTGGCCCACGTGCAGACCAACTACCGCTCGACGGTACGGCAGTTGTTCGGCGAGGACAGTTCCGGCGAGGACCGCTAGGACGAGGAACCGCGTCGGCGAACGGCGTACTTGTCCGTCGCCGCCACCAGCGCCTCGCCCACTCCGGGCGCCCCCGCGTCGTGCCCGACCTCATCGACGACGACCAGTTCGCTGCCGGGCCAGGCGTGATGCAGCCGCCAGACGATGCCGAGCAGGTTGCCGAAGTCGAGGCTGCCCTGGACCAGGGTGCCGGGGATGTCCTTGAGCAGGTACGCGTCGCGCAGGACGACGCCCTCGTCGTTGCCCTCGCCCATGAAGTGGTCGTTGCCGAAGTAGTGCGTGACCATGCGCGCGAAGCCCATACGGAAGACGGGGTCCTCGAAACGCTTCACCGACCGTGGCGGCGCGGGGATGGTCGCCGTCTCCCAGTCCGTCCAGGCACGCGCCGCCCGCGCCCGCACCTCGGGGTCGGGCGACTCCAGCAGCCGGTTGTACGCGGCGGCCGGGTTCCCGTCGCGCTCGCCCTCCGGCAGTGCGGCGAGGAACCGCTCGAAGGCCTCCGGAAAGATCTTCCCCAGCCCCCTGGTCAGCAGGGCCACCTCCGCGTTCGAGCCGGTCGCGACCCCCGTCAGCACCAGTTCGGACACGACACCGGGATGCGTCTGCGCGTACCGCAGCCCCAGCACCGACCCCCACGACACGCCCCACACCAGCCACCGCTCGATCCCCAGGTGCGCTCGCAGCAGCTCCAGGTCGGCGATGACATGAGCGGTCGTGTTGACGCTCATGTCGGTGTCGTACGCGCTCGCGAGCGGTGTCGACAGTCCACAGCCACGCTGGTCGAGCAGCACGATCCGGTACGCGGCCGGGTCGAAGAGCCGCCGGAAGTACGGGGTGCAGCCGGACCCGGGCCCGCCGTGCAGTACCACCGCCGGCTTGCCGCGCGGGTTCCCGCAGACCTCCCAGTACACGCGGTTGCCGTCACCGACGTCGAGCATTCCGTGGTCGTACGGTTCGATCTGCGGATACAGGCCCATCCGGGCACGGTACGTCCGTACCGCCGCACGGTCGCCTCATTTTCCCGTGGCACCGGCGGGCCCCGTGGGCAGCCCCGCCGCCTCCGCCGCCGTGCGCAGCACCTCCCGGAGCATCTCGGGCGTGAGCCTGCCGGTGAACGTGTTGCGCTGGCTGACGTGGAAGCATCCGAAGAGGTCGAGGCCGTCGAGCGAGACCCGCGCCCCGTGCGCGAAGGCGGGCCGCGGCCTCGGTATCTTCCATCCCGCCTCGGCGAGCGCGGGCAGCGCGGCCTGCCAGCCGAAGGCGCCGAGCACGACCACGGTCCGCAGCGTCGGCCGCAGCAGCCTCAGCTCCTGGACGAGCCACGGCCGGCAGGTGTCCCGCTCCTCGGGAGTGGGCTTGTTGGCGGGCGGGGCGCAGTGCACCGGCGCCGTGACGCGCACGCCGCGCAGCTCCAGACCGTCGCCGGCGGACACCGAGGTGGGCTGTGACGCGAGGCCCACGTCGTACAGCGCCCGGTACAGGACGTCCCCGGAGCGGTCGCCGGTGAACATCCGGCCCGTGCGGTTCCCGCCGTGAGCCGCCGGCGCGAGCCCCACGATCAGCAGTCGCGCGTCCGACGGCCCGAACCCCGGCACCGGCCGGCCCCAGTACGCCCAGTCGGCGAAGGCGGCACGCTTGGTACGGGCGACCTCCTCACGCCAGCCGACCAGCCGCGGACAGGCCCGGCAGTCCGCGATCCGCTGATCGAGCCCGGCGAGGCTGCTGCTCTCCATGCCTCCACGGTAGGGCCACCGCGATCAGGCCCCTCAGCCCGGCTGCCTGATGCTCTCGATGATGCGGGCGAAGCCTTCCGCTCCACGGCCCGCGTCGACCTGGCGTCGTATGAGCCGCTGGACCATGTCGACCACCTCAGTGCTGATGCCCTGGTCGGAACTGGCGGCCAGTAGGTCACCGAGGTCGGAGAACGCGAGGCTCTGCTGCCCCGCAACGGTGTAGTCCCCGCCGTCGATGACCGCGGCGAACCCCTGGAAGGCGCCGGTCATGGCGGTCAGCCAAGGTGCGGCCATCGCAGCGAACTCGCCCGCCGTCACACCGGCCGGCGCCACCATGGCGGCCCCGTGCAGGAATCCGGCGAACATCACGTACATGCCCGCGAGGAGCGCGAGGTCGTGCAGCGCCGCCAGCCCCGCATCCTCGCCGAAGTAGGTACTGGTTCCCCAAAGATCGAGCAGCGGCTCGTACTGACGGAAGACGTCCGCCGATCCGCTGTAGAGGACCGACGCCCCGGGCTGACCGATCATGTGCGGTACGGCCATGATGCCGCCGTCCAGATAGGCCACCCCGGCACGGGCGGCCCAGGCGGCCGTCTCCCGTGACTGAGCCGGTGTCGTCGTGGTGACGTTGATCAAGGTCCGCCCGGCCAGCTCAGGGGAGAGCGGATCGAGCACCTCATGGACCGACGCGTGGTCCAGCAGGCATGCGATCACCAGCTGTCCGGCACGGACCGCGTCGCCCGCTGTGGCAGCCGCCTGCGCGCCCTGCGCAACGAGGTCGTCCGCCTTTCCCGGTGAGCGGTTCCAGACCGTTGTCGTGTACCCGGCCTTCACCAAGGCAGCTGCCAGGGCGCTTCCCATCGCCCCCAGCCCGAGAACACTCACCTGGGCGCTGTGGTCGGTTGTCATGTGTGGGCTCCCCCTCGTCCTTGTCAGCCCGCCTTTGCCGGCACTTCGTTCGACCTGATCCTCTCCGCTGCCGTTAGGGTTGACCAGTACGGACTAATTAGTGAGGTACTCACCTTCTGGTAAGTACGGTGGTAGATACGGCTCGAAGGGGGGCGGGATGGCACCGTCGGCACGACGTGGGCCTTACTTCTGCGGCATCGACGCGGCGATGGACGTGGTCGCCGGCAAGTGGAAGTCACTGATCCTCTGGGAACTGCACCACTACGGCACGCGCCGGTTCGCCGAGCTTCGACGCGGTCTGCCCGGCGTCAGCGAGAAGATGCTGGTTCAGCATCTGCGGGAGATGGAAGAAGACGGGCTCGTGCATCGCGAGGTGTACCGCGAGGTGCCTCCGAAGGTCGAGTACTCCCTGACGGAGCATGGTGTCTCACTCAACGCCGCCCTGGCTTCCCTGGGAGAATGGGGCACTGAACGCATGCGGCGGATCGGGGCCGAAAAGGTCTCCGTCGACGTTGACTCGGCAGAGCGGCGGTAGAAATGAATCCGGCGGACCGTGAACACGGTGCTGTGGCAACGGTGCCGCGCAAAAGACTCTAAGGTCAGGGGCATGGCTTCCGAGCGTGACGCGTACAGGGGCGACAACGAGAACGCCGGGGCGGCCGACGTCGGGGCCGCTGACCGGAGGTCCGCCGACGCCAAGGCCGAGGGCCCGAAGGGCTCGGACTCGAAGGCCGCCGGCCCGAAGGCCGAGGAACCGAAGGGCGAGGACCCGAAGATCGCCGCCGCGGTGGCCGCCGCCGAGGCAGCCGGTCCCAAGAACGGCGAGAACGTCCGCATCGACAGCTGGATCTGGGCCGTACGTCTGGTCAAGACGCGCTCCATCGGCGCGACCGCCTGCCGGGGCGGCCATGTCCGCGTGAACGGCGAGCGTGTGAAGCCCGCCCACTCCGTACGCGTGGGCGACGAGGTGCGCCTGCGCCATGAGGGCCGGGAACGGGTGGTCGTCGTCAAACGGCTGATCCGTAAGCGGGTCGGCGCCCCGGTCGCGGCCCAGTGCTACATCGACAACTCTCCCCCTCCCCCGCCCCGCGAGGCCGTCGCCCCCATCGGCATCCGCGACCGCGGCACGGGCCGCCCGACCAAGCGGGACCGGCGCGAAATCGAACGCCTTCGGGGGTTGGGAGGGCCGGGCGGGCCGGGCGGAGCGTTCGGAAAACCGAGGCCGTGAGGGGGCCTCCCCCCTCCCCCTCCCCCTCCCCCTCCTCCCTCCCTCCCCGACAGGCCACATGACCGGCGGCCCGACCAACAGCTCGCCCCCATCAGCCCCGTCGTCGCACCAGCCGCAGCAGCTCCGCGTTGTTCCCCCGCCGCGCCCAGGCGATGAGGAGGAGCGGCACCATCAGGATGAGCGGCGTCGCCGCGTACTGCCCGTCGAAGACGGCGAGCTGGACGACGAACGCGCCCACCATCAACGCGCTCAGCGCGACCGCCGCCACCGACTGCAGCACCGGTGTCAGGAGCGCAACCGCCCCGGCCAGTTCGAGCACGCCGATGATGTACATCCCCGTGCTGCCCCAGCCGATCTTGTCGAACGACTCGACCGCCGACGAGTGCGCGATCAGCTTGGGCAGGGCACTCGCGATCCCGAAGACGAGCGCGAGCAGCACCTGCAGCACGCGCAGGGCGATCCGGGCGGCTCGCCGGCTGGCGGACGGAGCGGAGGTGGTGGAGGTGGCGGAAGCGGTGGTCTCGGACATGGAGGTCTCCTTGGGGAAGCGGTCCGTGGTGCTGTCACAGAGGGAGACCGCCCCTCGCCCACGAACTCATCGCTTCCCAGCCGGATTTCTCCATGGCGTGCTACGACCTGCTGTTCCGAACGAACCCGCTCAAGCCACCGGAACCGCCCTCACCCATGTCCGGTCCTCCGTCAGATACCGGTCCACCCTCAGACCCGCCTCCCCCAGCGCCTCCTCGAACTGCTCCTTCGTCAGCGGCCGCGCCAGGAACGTCTGTGTCCAGGTCGCGTCCGGGAACTCGTACTCGGCGTACACCGAGTTGACCCCGTCGCCGACCGGCTCCGCCGACACGATCCGCACGGTGAAGCCGCTGGGGTCGACCCGCTCACGGGGCAGGTTGGTGTGGTAGTCCTCGCCCTCCCGCTGGATGAGGACGCAGCCGCCCTCCGCGACATGCCGTACGCAGGTGCGTAGCAGACCCCGCCGCACGTTGGCGTCCCCGGCGTGCACGAGGAACGACGCGAGCATCACGACGTCGAACCTCTCGTCCAGGTCGAGGTCCTCGATGGGGCTGCATATCGTCCGTGTCCCCCGGACGCGCTTGAGCATCTCGGCGGACTCGTCCACAGCCGTCACCCTGAATCCCCGGTCCAGCAGCGCGTGAGTCACCCGTCCCACGCCGCTGCCGAGTTCCAGGATGTGCGCGCCCGCGGGCACGGCCGCGGCGATGATGTCCGGCTCGGCTGCGACGGGCAGGCGTGAGTAGAGCTCGACCGCGCAGCCGTCCGGGGTGATCGGCCCGGGCCCCGTCCCGTGGTATCCCGCTCGCATCTTCATCTCCATGCCCGTTCAACGGGCCCGGCCCGCACGCCCGTTCCCGCGGGAGGCGGGTTCACCCGACCGAGTGACGAGCGACGGATCGCGGGTCACAGTGGAAACCAGCCGTGCCCGATGTACCAGTGGCCGCCCGCCCGCAGATGGTCCCCCACGGCACGTTCCACCGAGGTGCGCCGCGGCAGGCTTTCCACCGGCAGGTCGGGGTCGCCGAACACGAACCGGATCGGTTCGGTGTCGGCGGGCTCGGTGTCCTCGTGGGCCGTCCGGAAGCGTTCCTGGAACCGGAGGATGTTGGAGTGCTCGGGCAGGTATCGCCTGAGCTGGCGGTCGAGCAGCCAGGAGTGGCACGTCGCGACGCGTTGCCGCTCCTCGGGAAAGTGCCGGACGAAGAACTCCCGGGCCAGCGTGAGGGACCGGTCGCAGGCAGCCGGTGACAGTGGTCCGCTGCAGTCGGGGATGTGCAGGTTCAGGCACGGCGTGCCCGGGGCCACGTCCAGTCCGGCCGCGGCGATGCCCTGCCCCGTGCGCTGCCCGAGCCGTGCCCGCTGGAACTGCAGTCGCCCCAGCTGGTACAGCTCCCCGCGGAAGTGGAGGGTGAGCCATCGCGGCGTCTTCATTCCTGCCCCACCCGTCCGCCGGCGGTGAGCCGCGATGTTCCGTCCCAGGTCGGCGAGGGTGCGCCGGGTGACATCGGCGGGGATGCCGCGCTCGCGGTGGTAGGCGCGCGTGTGCGGCAGTGCGGCGACGAACACGTACGCGGGGAAGTAGGGTCCCAGCGCCGCCGGAGCCTCGGTGAGGCGCTCGTCGAGCCGGACCTCTCTGCCGATCTCCCCGATGTCCCGCAGCAACTCCTCGACGCATTCCTTCAGAAGCCGCATGGTCCCGGCGTCCGAGACGAGCGTCCGCCGTAGTGCGACCATGTCGTTGATGTCCTCGTGGGGTACCGCGAGGTCGAGCAGGATCTCGGGCAGTTCGTCGGTGTCCGGCAGCACGGCTCGGTGTTCCCCCTTGGCTCGACCGCTTCAGTGACCGCTTTGGTACGCGTCCGCTCGAAGAGTACGTTGCAAGCAGGAGTGGTGGTCATGATGCGTACGGGCAGTGAGCCGGTCACCGCACGCAGTGCGCTGCGGGCACGTCTGTGGCTGAGCATCTGGGGAGCGGTCTGGGCGATCGTGGGAACGACGGTGTTCGCGCTCGTCGGGCGCCCCGGGTGGGCGGCTGCCTGTGGAGTGCTGTGGCTGGTGATCACCGTCGACCTGGCCGTGATCGTCAGGCATATCCGGCAGGGCCCGCACTACCAGCCGGGCCCGGACGTCCCGCCGTACCGGCCGCCGGACGTCCGCCCGTAGGGTGGGCCGGCCTTCATGAGTCGAAGCGTGCTCGCTGCAGGTACTGCGGGTTGGGGTCGAGGGCCGCTGCCAGCCGGAAGTGGCGCCTGGCCTGGTCGGGGCGTCCCTGGCGTTCGTAGGTGCGGGCGAGTGCGAAGTGCGCGAAGGCGTTGTCCGGCTCGCGTTCCAGGACGATGGTGAACTCCAGCTCGGCGGGCCTCAATTGTGCGGCTGCGAAGAAGGCTCGCGCGCGCAGCAGTCGCGCGGCGGTGTTCTCCGGGTGCGCGGCGATGACTCCGTCGAGCAGCTTCACCGCGCCCCGCGGGTCCCGTGCGGCGAGCAGTTGCTCGGCGGCACGGAAGTCGATGACGTGCGTCTCCGGAGTGCGTCCGGTGGAACCGCTGGTCTCGGGCACGGCAGAGTCCTTCCCTCGCTGGAGGGGTTCAACGCCCTGAGGGGTATCGCTATTCCGCAGGTGGCTGCTGGGACGCGTGTGCCCTGCGGTGGAGCTCGGCCCACACTTCCTTGACGCGCTGCTCCAGCCGCTCCAGGGGTACGTCGTTGTCGATGACGATGTCCGCGATCTTCAGGCGCTGCTCGCGCGTCGCCTGGGCGGCCATGCGCGCGCGTGCGTCCTGCTCGGTCATGCCGCGCAGCCGTACCAGCCGGTCGAGCTGGGTGGTGGGGGGAGCGTCGACGACGACCACGACGTCGTACAGCGGGGCCAGGCCGTTCTCGGTGAGGAGGGGGACGTCGTGGACGACGACGGCGTCCTCGGCGGCCGCCTCTTCGAGCTCGCGGGAGCGGGCGCCCACCAGGGGGTGGACGATCGAGTTGAGGACGGCCAGCTTTTCCGGGTCGGCGAAGACGATCGAGCCCAGCGCGGGCCGGTTCAGGGTGCCGTCCTCGGCGAGTATCTCCTCACCGAAGGCCTCGACGACCGCGGCGAGGCCGGGGGTGCCCGGCGCGACGACTTCGCGTGCGATGCGGTCGGCGTCGATCAGTACGGCTCCGCACTCGACGAGCAGCCGTGACACCTCGCTCTTGCCGGCGCCGATCCCGCCGGTCAGGCCTACCTTCAGCATGAGCGGAAGCTTAGGGCCTGTCCGTGACACGGACCCGGCGGGAGGCCGGACCGGCGCTGGTGCCAGCGGCAGGCGACGTTCGCCCCGTCGCGGCGCCCGGCACGCACTCTCGCGGCACCGGGCGCCGCTCCGTGAGGGGCTGCACGCACCAGGCCCCGCTCGGGTCGGCGGGAAGGCGCCGTGACTGCAGCCGGCCTGAGCCAAACGACAGGGCCTAGTTGTCTCCCTCTCGCTCCGCCAGGAACCGTTCGAACTCCTGCCCGATCTCGTCCGCCGACGGGATGTCGACGGGCTCGGCGAGCATGTTGCCGCGGGTCTCGGCGCCCGCTGCGGCGTCGTACTGGTGCTCCAGGCCCTGGACGAGCGCGGTGAGTTCGTCGTCGCCCTCCCGGATCTGCCGCTCGATCTCCGTCTGCGTGCGGTGTGCGTCCGTGCGCAGGGAGTGTGCGATGCCGGGCAGGACCAGTCCGGTGGCCGCCGTGATGGCCTCCAGGACGGTCAGTGCCGCGTCCGGGTACGGGGAGCGGGCGATGTAGTGCGGCACGTGCGCGGCGACGCCGAGGACCTCGTGCCCGGCCTGCATGAGGCGGTACTCGACGAGGGCCTCGGTGCTGCCGGGCACCTGCGCCTCCTCGAAGGGGCTGCGGTGGCCGGGGACGAGGTCGGTGCGGTTGCCGTGCGGGGTGAGGCCGACGGGGCGGGTGTGGGGGACGCCCATGGGGATGCCGTGGAAGTTCACGGACAGGCGGACGCCGAGCCGCTCGACGATCTGCTGGACGGCCGCGGCGAAGCGCTCCCACTCCACGTCCGGCTCGGGGCCGGACAGCAGCAGGAAGGGTGCTCCGGTGGCGTCCTGGACGAGCCGTACCTCGATGGCGGGCTCCTCGTAGTCCGTCCAGCGGTCGCGCTGGAAGGTCAGCAGCGGGCGGCGGGCGCGGTAGTCCACGAGCCGGTCGTGGTCGAAGCGCGCGACGACCTGGTGGGGCAACGAGTCGAGCAGCCGGTCGACGATCTGGTCGCCGGTCTCGCCCGCGTCGATGTATCCGTCGAAGTGGTAGAGCATGACAAGGCCGGCCGACTCCTGGGTGAGCGCCATGTCGACGACGGCCAGGCCCTTCGGCTCCCATGCGTACAAACCCTGCGGATCAAGCACTGTGACCGCTCCTCCTTGTGTCCGTACTGCACAACGACCATACGGGCGTGGGCATTCCCCCCGAGGACGTGAGTCGTGATCTTGACGGCGCTCGTCGAGCACGCCGAAGGGGCCGCACCCCGAAAGGTACGGCCCCTCCAGTCAGGAGCTACTGATCAGTGGGCGTCAGCTCTGCCCACCCGCCAGCTTCTCGCGCAGTGCGGCCAGCGCCTCGTCCGACGCCAGGGCGCCGGAGTTGTCGCCGCCCTCGGAGGAGTACGAACCGCCGGACGCGGCCGGAGCGGCGGCCTCGCCACCCTCGGCAGCGGCCTGGGCGTCCGCCTCGCGGGACTTGATGACCTGCGCCTGGTGCTGCTCGAAGCGGGCCTGCGCCTCGGCGTACTGGCGCTCCCACTCCTCGCGCTGCTTCTCGTAGCCCGGCAGCCAGTCGTTGGTCTCCGGGTCGAAGCCCTCGGGGTAGATGTAGTTGCCCTGGTCGTCGTAGGACGCGGCCATGCCGTACAGGGTCGGGTCGAACTCGACCGCGGACGGGTCGGCACCGAAGGACTCGTTGGCCTGCTTCAGCGAGAGGCTGATGCGACGGCGCTCGAGGTCGATGTCGATGACCTTGACGAAGATCTCGTCGTTGACCTGGACGACCTGCTCCGGGATCTCCACGTGGCGCTCGGCCAGCTCGGAGATGTGGACCAGACCCTCGATGCCCTCGTCGACGCGGACGAACGCACCGAACGGAACCAGCTTCGTGACCTTGCCGGGCACGACCTGGCCGATCTGGTGGGTGCGGGCGAACTGCTGCCACGGGTCTTCCTGGGTCGCCTTCAGCGACAGGGAGACACGCTCGCGGTCCATGTCGACGTCGAGGACCTCGACGGTGACCTCCTGGCCGACCTCGACGACCTCGGAGGGGTGGTCGATGTGCTTCCAGGACAGCTCGGAGACGTGGACCAGACCGTCGACGCCACCCAGGTCCACGAAGGCACCGAAGTTGACGATCGAGGAGACCACACCGGACCGCACCTGACCCTTCTGGAGGGTGGTGAGGAAGGTCTGGCGGACCTCGGACTGGGTCTGCTCCAGCCAGGCACGGCGGGACAGGACCACGTTGTTGCGGTTCTTGTCCAGCTCGATGATCTTCGCCTCGAGCTCCTTGCCCACGTAGGGCTGGAGGTCGCGGACGCGGCGCATCTCGACCAGGGAGGCGGGAAGGAAGCCACGGAGGCCGATGTCGAGGATGAGACCACCCTTGACGACCTCGATGACGGTACCGGTGACGATGCCGTCCTCTTCCTTGATCTTCTCGATGGTGCCCCAGGCACGCTCGTACTGGGCGCGCTTCTTCGAGAGGATCAGGCGGCCTTCCTTGTCCTCCTTCTGGAGGACCAGGGCCTCGATCTCGTCGCCGACGGCGACGACCTCGTTCGGGTCGACGTCGTGCTTGATCGAGAGCTCGCGGCTCGGGATGACACCTTCGGTCTTGTAACCGATGTCGAGCAGGACCTCGTCCCGGTCGACCTTCACGATGACGCCGTCGACGATGTCGCCGTCGTTGAAGTACTTGATCGTCTCGTCGATCGCTGCGAGGAACGCTTCCTCGTTACCGATGTCGTTGACCGCTACCTGCGGGGTGGTGGCGGTGGTCTCGGTGCTGCTCGTCATGTGGAAAAGGGCTCCGGTACGGACATTGAAGTCGTAGGTACTGCTCACGCTGGAGCCCGTTTCGCTCTGCAGAAGCCGGACAGCCAAGGAAGCGCCCCACCAGTACTGGTGATGGCGCCTCGACAACCGAGGGGACATACAACAGATGCGAGCGCAGCCTGCTACGTCTGAGGTGCGCAGGCCCGCAGCGCAACTTGTAGCATACGGGGGCAGCCGGGCAGGGTCAATGCGCGAAGCCGCCCACCCGGGGCGGATTGCCGCATAACCGGCACACAACCTGTCCTTCGAGGCCACGCAGGCCGCGCGGCACCCCTTTCGCGACGCCGCCGGACGGGTCGGACGGAAGATTACGACGAGGGAGCCGATCATCCAAGAGCCCGCAGCGTCCGAGCCGGAGGCCACCCGGCGTGACGCGGATGTCACGGAGAGCGCCCGGGCCAACCGGGGCTGGTGGGACCGCAACGCGGACGAGTACCAGATCGAGCACGGCACGTTCCTCGGCGACGACCGTTTCGTCTGGGGCCCGGAGGGCCTGGACGAGGTGGAGGCCGAGCTGCTCGGCCCGCCGGAGGAGCTGAAGGGCAAGGACGTCCTGGAGATCGGCGCGGGCGCGGCGCAGTGCTCCCGCTGGCTGGCCGGCCAGGGCGCCCGCCCGGTGGCCCTGGACATCTCGCACCGGCAGTTGCAGCACGCGCTGCGCATCGGCGGGTCGTTCCCCCTGGTGTGCGCCGACGCGGGTGCGCTGCCCTTCGCGGACGGCTCCTTCGACGTGGCGTGCTCGGCGTACGGAGCGTTGCCGTTCGTGGCCGATCCTCGGCTGGTGCTGCGCGAGGTGCACCGGGTGCTGCGCCCCGGGGGCCGTCTCGTCTTCTCGGTGACCCATCCGATCCGGTGGGCGTTCCCGGACGAGCCGGGGCCGGAGGGGCTGAGCGTGTCGGCCTCCTACTTCGACCGCACGCCGTACGTCGAGCAGGCCGAGGACGGTCGCGCGGTGTACGTCGAGCACCACAGGACGCTCGGTGACCGGGTGCGGGACGTGGTGGCGTCGGGCTTCCGGCTGGTGGACCTGGTGGAGCCGGAGTGGCCGGCCTGGAACACCTCCGAGTGGGGCGGCTGGTCGCCGCTGCGGGGCAACCTCATCCCGGGGACGGCGATCTTCGTGTGCGAGCGGGACTGACGCACGCGCGCGTGATGGTCGTTCTCCCGGGCGTACGACACTGAGGGCGTGATCCGTTACGACGCCCTGGACGCCCTGCCCGTACGCGGTGCCCTGCCTGCCCTGAGCGATGCCCTGGAGGGGCACGGCACCGCCGTTCTCGTCGCGCCGCCCGGCACCGGCAAGACGACCCTGGTGCCTCTGGCCCTGGCGGGGCTGCTGGGTCAGGGGTCCGCGCGGCGGGTGGTCGTGGCGGAGCCGCGGCGTATCGCGGCGCGGGCGGCGGCGCGGCGGATGGCGTGGCTGCTCGGTGAGAGGGTCGGCTCAAGCGTCGGGTACACCGTGCGCGGGGAGCGGGTCGTGGGGCGCCGCGCGCGCGTGGAGGTCGTCACGACGGGTGTGCTGCTGCAGCGGCTGCAGCGGGATCAGGAGCTGGCCGGGGTCGACGTGGTGGTGCTCGACGAGTGCCATGAGCGGCATCTGGACGCGGACACGGCGGCGGCGTTCCTGTGGGACGTACGGCAGGCGCTGCGGCCGGAGCTGCGTCTGGTCGCCGCGTCGGCGACGACGGACGCGGAGGGCTGGGCGCGGCTGCTGGGCGGAGCGCCGGTGGTGGCGGCGGAGGGCGTCTCGTACCCGGTCGGGGTGGTCTGGGCGCCCCCGGCGCGTCCTGTGCGGCCGCCGCACGGCATGTGGGTCGATCCGGCGCTCCTGGCGCATGTGGCGTCGGTGGTGCGGCGGGCGCTGGCCGAGCGTGAGGGGGACGTGCTGTGTTTTCTGCCGGGTGTGGGTGAGATCGCGCGGGTGGCGGGGCAGCTCGGGGACCTGGGTGACGTGGATGTGCTCCAGGTGCACGGGCGGGCGCCGGCGGCCGTGCAGGACGCGGTGCTGGCGCCTGGGGAGCGGCGCCGGGTGGTGCTGGCGACCTCTGTGGCGGAGTCGTCCTTGACGGTGCCGGGCGTGCGGGTGGTCGTGGACGCGGGGCTGGCGCGGGAGCCGCGGGTGGACCATGCGCGTGGGCTGAGCGCGCTGACGACGGTACGGGCCTCGCAGGCTGCGGCGCGGCAGCGTGCGGGGCGGGCCGGGCGTGAGGCGCCGGGTGTGGTGTACCGCTGCTGGACGGAGGCCGAGGACGTTCGGCTGCCGCGTTTCCCGTCGCCGGAGATCAAGGTGGCCGATCTGACGGCGTTCGCCCTGCAGGCGGCCTGCTGGGGGGATCCGGAGGCGTCGGGGCTGGCGTTGCTGGATCCGCCGCCGGGCGGGGCGATGGCGGCGGCGCGGTCGGTGCTGGCGGCCGTGGGGGCGGTGGACCGGGCCGGCCGGGCCACGGAGCGGGGGCAGCGTCTGTCGCGGCTGGGGGTGCACCCTCGGCTGGGGCGGGCGTTGCTGGACGCGGTGCCGTTGGTGGGGGTCGAGCGGGCGGCGGAGGTTGTGGCGCTGCTCAGTGAAGAGGCGCCGCGGGAGTACGGGGACGACCTGGCGTCCGCGGTGCGGGCTGCGCGGCGTGGGGGCGACGCCTACAGCGGGCGGTGGCGTGCCGAGGTGCGGCGGTTGCGGGCGGTGGTGGAGGAGCCTGCCGGGCCGCCCGCCGGTGGTGCGTGGGCGGACGGCGGTGCGGACGGTGTCGCCGGGCTCGTCGCCGCCCTCGCCTTCCCCGAGCGGGTCGCGAAGGCCGACGGCGGCTCGTATCTCATGGTGTCGGGGACGCGCGCCGAGGCCGGTGAAGGGACGGGGCTGCGGGGGGCTTCCTGGATCGCCGTCGCCGTGGCCGACCGGCCCGTCGGCAGGGGGCACGCGCGTGTGCGGCTGGGTGCGGCCGTCGACGAGGGGATCGCGCGGCTCGCGGCGGGGGCGCTGCTGGAGGAGCGGGACGAGGTCCACTGGGGTGACGGGGACGTCGTGGCGCGGCGGGTCGAGCGGCTGGGGGCCGTGGAGCTGGCGGTGCGTCCGTTGAAGGAGGCCGATCCGGTGCTCGTACGCGAGGCGCTGCGCGAAGGGCTGCGGCGGGAAGGGTTCGGGCTGCTGCGGTGGTCGGCGGAGGCCGGTGTGCTGCGGCGGCGGCTGGCCTTTCTGCGGCTGCACCGGGGTGAGCCCTGGCCCGACGTCTCCGACGAGGCGCTGCACGCGCGCGTGGAGGAGTGGCTGGAGCCGGAGCTGAGCCGGGCCCGGCGACGCGCCGACCTCGCGCGCATCGACGCCGGGGAGGCGCTCGCGCGGCTGTTGCCCTGGGCCTCCGGGGAGGCGGTGCGGCTCGACGAGCTGGCTCCGGAGCGGATCACCGTACCGAGTGGGTCCAGGATCCGGATCGACTACACCGATCCGGAGCGGCCGGTTCTCGCGGTGAAGCTGCAGGAGATGTTCGGGTTGCAGCGGTCGCCCGAGGTGGCCGGGGTTCCCGTGCTCGTGCACCTGCTGTCGCCGGCCGGGCGGCCCGCCGCCGTCACCTCCGATCTGGCCTCCTTCTGGCGAGAGGGCTACCGGGCCGTGCGGGCGGAGCTGCGCGGGCGGTATCCGAAGCATCCGTGGCCGGAGGATCCCGCCACGGCCGAGCCGACGCGGCACACCAACGCGCGGCTCAGGCGGTGACCGGCTCCGGATCCGTGTCCCGCGCGGTCGACGGGTCGCCGGGGCGGCGGCCGCGGGCCTCCAGGCAGAGGGAGAGGGCCAGGAGCAGGGCGGCGAGGAACAGCAGGCCCCAGGGCAGGTACGACGTCATGAGCAGGATCTGCAGACGCTGGGACTTCACCAGGTCGACCGTGTGGCTGATGTAGTCCTCGCGCATCTTCACGTGGCCGGCGAACGCCGTCACCTTGTCGCGGCCGCCGAGCAGGGTGCCGCCGCGCAGTTCCTCCTGGTGGATCTCCTCGCCGTAGACGGGGGCGCCGGTCAGGGGTTCGACCCAGAACGTGCGGACGGTGGTGTACCAGCGGGTGGTGCCGGTCTCGGCGAGCGCTTCGGGGGTGATGCCCTCGACGGGCAGGGTCTTGGGGAACTTCACCTTCGTCCAGGGGATGGTCTGTTCGAAGTAGTAGACCTCGACGCCGCGGAAGTTCCGTGTGCCCTTGTAGTGGATGGGGGCGGTCACGCGCGCCTGTGCGTCGAAGTACTCGTAGTCCCGTTTCTCCGTCAGGAACGGCCACTTGAACTCCAGGCCTTCTCGTTTCACCGGGTCGCCGTCGACCATCTCGCCGGTGGCGTGGACGGGTTCCTGGGTGTGCGCGTCGAAGATGTAGCGCTCGGGGATCTTGGAGACCATCTGTCCGTCGGGGCCCTGGGCGTAGGACAGGCCGTCCCACACCACCACGTCCCGGCCCGTTGTCCTCTCGATCCGCTCGGAGGCATCCACGTTGCCCTTGAGGGTCTGCACGATGCTGACCTTGGGGACCTTCCGGGCCTTCATCGTGCCGTAGTCGAGGAGGGTGGCGTCCTCGGCCTCCAGGACCATGTCCTGGTACTGGTTGGCCGGGATCTTGGCCAGGCGTGGGAAGGCGTACCAGCGCAGCAGCGGGGACAGTGCCGCGCAGAACACGGCGAAGGCGAGCAGGACCAGGCTGGCCTTGCGGCGCATCTCGGCCTCCCTTGCGGGCGGTTACGGGTGTGCGGGCACCGTCGTCAGCAGCGGCTCGGGGGATGTTCCGCCCGACGGGGTGCCCAGGGCGGTGAGGGTGAGGACCAGGGCGAACGCGAGGGCGAGACCGGTCGCGGCGGCGATCAGGGCACGCATGCGGGCCTCCCGGCGGACGGAACCCAGCGGAACTGATACATCGTCAGGTCCGGGCACGGTAGCAACGGGCGGGCGAGATGAGAACACGTTGCACACAGACGAGGGCGCCCCGCCGCGGAAAAGCGGAGGGGCGCCCTGTGTGCCCGGTCGTGGCTAGGCGCTGGGGCTCGGCGACGGGCTGGTGCCGGCCGACGGGCTGCTGCTGTCCGACGGGCTGGGGGACGACTCGGCCGCCTGCACGGTCAGCGGGACGTTGAGCGTCGCGCCGCCCGCGGTGGTGATGCGGAGCATGAACGTGCCGGTGGTGTCGTCCGCGTACAGGGTCGGCAGCTTCAGCAGTCCCTTGGCGTCGGTCTCCAGGCCCTTCAGGGTACGGACGGGCTTGCCGTCGGCGTCCTTGAAGTAGGGGCCCTTGTCGTTCTCCGTCGGATCCAGCACCGACTTGATGAGCGTGGCCGTGGCGGCGACCCGGTCCGCCACGGCGCCCTGGTACGTCGCCTTCACCTCGACCTGCTCCGCGAACTCGCCGCCCGGCGTGCAGGTCAGGGTGGTGTCGCTGGTGCGGGTGAGGGTGTCGGCGGCGCGCTCGGTGACGGTGGCGGTGTAGTCGAGGCCGCGGACGGTGCGGCCGACGACGGTGGCGCGGACGGTGAAGGCGCCCGTCTTCTCCCCCGCCTGCAGCGTGGGCGCGACGGCCACGCCGGAGCTGTTGGTGACGACCGTGGCGACGTCCTCGCCGCCGGTGAAGGTGGTGTCGGTGTCGCCGATGATGGTGAAGCGGATCCTGACCTTGGCGACGGCCTTGCCGGTCTCGGTCTCGGCGCGGGTGCTGATCTTCCGGGTGAACGCGTCGCCCGCCATCGCGGTGAGCTTCGCCGTGCCGGCGTCCTCCAGGTGGTGCACCGTGTCGGTGGGGGTGGGGGACGGGGACGGCGGCTTGCTCGGGGTGCTGGGCGTGCTCGGGTCGGAGCCGCCCGGGGTGCCGGGCTTGTCCCTGGGCGGGGTGGTGTTCTTCGGTGGCGTGGGCGACGGCTTGGGGTTGGCCTTCTCGGTGTCGTCGTCGCTGCGGCCCTCGGGGATCGTGCCCGTGCCGTCGGGGATCTCGTGGGTGCCCTTGCGGTAGTACTCCAGCCACGACAGGACCGTGTTCAGGTAGTCCTGCGAGTTGTTGTAGCTGAGGATCGCGCGGTTCAGGTCGCCCTGGACGGACAGGTCCCAGCCGTTGCGGCACAGGTAGTGGCCGGCCGCGAGCGCGGCGTCGTAGATGTTGTTGGGGTCCTCCTTGCCGTCGCCGTTGCCGTCGCGGCCCGCCCACTCCCAGGTGGACGGGATGAACTGCATGGGGCCGACGGCCTGGTCGTACGCGCTGTTGCCGTCGTAGGCGCCGTTGTCGGTGTCCTTGATGAGCGCGAAGCCGTTGCCGTCGAGCTGCGGGCCGAGGATCGGGCTCAGGGTGGTGCCCTCGGCGTTGACGCGGCCGCCGCGGGCCTGACCCGACTCCACCTTTCCGATGGCGGCGAGGAGTTCCCAGGGCAGGTTGCAGCCCGGCTTGGACTCGCCGAGCGCCGCCGCGGCCTTCTTGTAGGCGTCGAGGACGGTGGCCGGGATGCCCGCCTCGGTCGTGCCCGTCGACGGGCCGGGGGTGCCTGTGGTCGGTGCGGGGCTGGGGGTGTTGAGCGGTGGCAGGTCGGTGTAGTACGGCGAGTTGCCGGTCGCGCTGCCGTCGGCGTTGGCCTCGGGTGAGGGTGTGGTGTCGGCGGCGGACTGTCTGTCATGGCCGTCGACCGTCACCCCCGGAGCCTGAGAGGCGGACAGGGCCGCGACCGCGGCCGCGGCCACGGCGGTGGTTGCCGCCCCCTTGCGCAGCCTCCTGCCGAATTGCGCCGCCATAAAGTGAACCCCTCCCGTGGACGCCCGGGCGCCCTTCCCTGTCTGTTGTGCTCGCTCTGTTGTGACGATCGACCCGTGCCACTGGTTGCCCTCGCGGCACGTTTGAGCGCTATGTTCACTTGTTCGACCGGGACACCGGCACGGTGATCCAGGCGACCCTACGACAACTTCCTTGGCTCGGGCACCTGTTCCTGCCCGATTTTCACCAGTTGGCCATGTTCGGATTCGCCGCTCCGCCGTCGCTCATACTGGAGGGATGTGATCACCGGGCGGGCCGCCCGGCCAACGTCCGTCGCAAGGAGCCGAGTTGCCGTTCACCCTGAGCCATGCGGCAGCTGTGCTGCCTGCCGTGCGCACCGACGGGACCGGGCGGGGGCAGTTGGTGCCGGCCGTACTCGTGGCGGGTTCCTTCTCGCCCGACATGACCTACTACGCGGCAAGTGTCGTGTCCGGGGCGATGGAGTTCGGAGAGGTCACGCACTCCTTCGTGGGCGTGTTCACCGTCGATGTGCTCGTGGCCTGGGCGCTGGTGGGACTGTGGCTGCTGGTGCGCGAGCCGCTGGTGGCGCTGCTGCCGCGGGCCCGGCAGGGACGGGCGGCCGCCCTGCTGCGGTGCGGGGCGCCACGCGCGCGCGTGCGGCCGTCCTTGGTGGGGCGGTGGTACGTCTCGGCGGCGCTGGGCGCGCTGACGCACGTGGTGTGGGACGCGTTCACGCACCTCGACCGGTGGGGCATGCGGCTGTTTCCCGTCCTGGGCCGCGAGGTGGCGGGCTCACCGCTGTACTGGTACCTGCAGTACGGCGGCTCCGCGGTGGCCGCGGTCGTGATCGCCGTGTTCGTGGCGTGTGCGCTGCGGCGGACGCCCGCGGCCCTGGCGGCCGAGCCGGTGGGGGTCGCGGTGCTGTCGGTACGGGACCGGTGGTGGGCCGCCGTGCTGCTCGGCGGCTGTGCGCTGGCCGGGGCGGTACAGCGGGCGTCGCGGTGGTGGGAGTACTGGGGCGCGACCGCCAAGCCCTGGGAGCTGATTCCGACGGTGTGCTTCGGGGCGGGCGCGGGACTTGTCCCGGGGCTGCTGGTGTACGCCGTGGGGGTCAGGGTGTGCCGTCCGGCTCCGGTCCCTGAAGGCCGGGGAGACGTCGGCAGGGAGCCGAGCCGTCCGGTCGCGCGCTGACGGGGGCGGGGGCCGCGACGAACACGGTGACGGTGCGCGCCGGGCGTGACCACGGGAGCAGCGCGAGCGTGAGCGCGAGGTAGCCGCGGGCCAGGTCGGCCGGCAGCCGCCAGGCGGGCGTCTCGGGGGTGCGTACGGCGGTCTTGTCGCGGCGGGCGAGCCGGCGGCGCAGGTCCGCCGCGGTGTGGTGCAGCGCTGTCGCGAGGGTGGCGGGGACGCGGGCGGTGCTCGCGCCGAGCGCGAAGGCCGGGACCGGCGGGAGCGGCACGCCGGCGGGTCCGTCGGCGCTGGGCTGCGCTGGTGCCGCCCGGTGGTGGAGCAGGCGTATACCCATGCCCGCATCTTCAGGGGCGCCGGGGGCGAGGGCTGTCTCGCGGGGGCCACGCGGGTGACGGGCGCTGCGGGCGTGGGGTGGGTTCTGCGGGCCGGGACGGAAGGCGCAGCCCGTCTCTGGGCCCGGTCGCCCGGGTGCAGGGGGATCGCGTCTCCGCAGCGCCTTGCGGGCCACGGAACCCGGCTACGGGCGTGGACGCGGGTTCTGTCGGCCGGGGTGGGAGACGCGACCCACTTCCCGGACCGGCCTCCCGGTGTGCAGAGGGGACCGGCATCTCCGCCAGCGCCTCGCCGGCGGCGGGCGTGGAGGCGGGTTCTGTCGGCCGGGGTGGGAGGCGCGACCCACCTCCCGGACCGGCCTCCCGGGGTGCAGAGGGGACCGGCATCTCCCGCCAGTGCCTCGCGGGCGACGGAGCCCGGCCGCGCCCGTGGTGGTTGCTCGTCGTCACTGCGGGGATGCGATGCCGACCGTTCCACGTGCCGGCCGGTTGTTCGCGCCCCCGTCGGAGACGACGGCCTCCACCAGCGCTGCGGCAGCTGCCGCTCGCCGCCGCGGGGCGGGGTCGCCGGGCTGCCCGGAACTACCGCCCCGCCGCTGCTGCCCCGCACGCGGAAACCGCCGGAGGCTAGTGCGCTGCCGACTCCCAGTCCGGACCGGCGCCGACCGAGACGCCCAGGGGCACCCTGAGGTCGACGGCGTGTGCCATTTCGTGGCGGACGAGTTCCTCTGCCGCCGCGCGCTCACCGGGGGCGATCTCCAGGACGATTTCGTCGTGGACCTGGAGGAGCATGCGGGACTTGAGGCCGGCCTCGCGCAGGGCGCTGTCCACCTTGAGCATGGCGATCTTGACGATGTCCGCCGCGGTGCCCTGGATGGGCGCGTTGAGGGCCATCCGCTCGGCCGCCTCGCGGCGCTGACGGTTGTCGCTGTTGAGGTCGGGCAGGTAGCGGCGGCGGCCGAACAGGGTCGCCGTGTAGCCCGTCGCCCGGGCCTCGTCGACGGCCCGGCGCAGATAGTCCCGGACGCCGCCGAAGCGCTCGAAGTAGGCGTCCATCAGGGCGCGGGCCTCGGCCGCCTCGATGTTCAGCTGCTGGGAGAGGCCGAAGGCCGACAGTCCGTACGCCAGGCCGTACGACATGGCCTTGATCTTGCGGCGCATCTCGGCGTCGACCGCGGCCGGCTCCACCGAGAACACCTGCGCGGCCGCCGTGGTGTGCAGGTCCTCGCCGGAGGTGAACGCCTCGATCAGGCCCGCGTCCTCGGAGAGGTGGGCCATCACGCGCAGTTCGATCTGGCTGTAGTCGGCCGTCATCAGGGACTCGAAGCCCTCGCCGACGACGAAGCCGCGGCGGATCGCGCGGCCCTCGTCGGTGCGGACCGGGATGTTCTGCAGGTTCGGGTCCGTGGACGACAGACGGCCGGTCGCGGCGACCGTCTGGTTGAACGTGGTGTGGATGCGGCCGTCCGCGGCGATCGTCTTGATCAGACCCTCGACGGTGACGCGCAGCTTCGCCTGCTCGCGGTGCCGGAGCATGATCACCGGCAGTTCGTTGTCGGTCTGGGTCGCCAGCCACGCCAGGGCGTCGGCGTCGGTGGTGTAGCCGGTCTTGGTCTTCTTGGTCTTGGGCAGGCCCAGCTCGCCGAAGAGGACCTCCTGAAGCTGCTTGGGCGAGCCCAGGTTGAACTCGTGCCCGGCCGCCGCGTGCGCCTCCTTCACCGCCTGCTGCACCGCGCCCGCGAACATCTGCTCCATGGCTTCCAGGTGGGCGCGGTCGGCCGCGATGCCGTGCCGCTCCATGCGGGCCAGCAGCGCGGAGGTGGGCAGCTCCATGTCGCGCAGCAGGTCCGCGGCGCCGACGTCCGCGAGGCGGCTCTCGAAGGCCTCGCCCAGGTCGAGGACCGCGCGGGCCTGCACCATCAGCGCCTCGGCCTCGGCACCTTCGTCGGTGCCGAAGGCGAGCTGGCCGTCGGCCGTGGCGGCGGGGGCCAGCTCGCGGTGCAGGTACTCCAGGGACAGGGCGTCCAGGTCGAAGGAGCGGCGGCCCGGCTTGACCAGGTAGGCGGCGAGCGCGGTGTCCATGCGCACGCCCTCGACGCTCCAGCCGTGCTCGGCGAAGACGCGCATCGCGCCCTTGGCGTTGTGGAAGACCTTGGGGCGGCCGGCGTCGGCCAGCCAGGCGGCGAACGCCGTCTCGTCGGCCTCGTCCAGCTGGGAGGGGTCGAACCAGGCGGCCGCTCCCCCGGGTGCGGCGAGCGCGACCTCGGCGACCGAGCCGGTGCCGAGCGCCCAGGCGTCGACCGTGGCGACGCCGAGGACCTCCGTGCCGTGCTCGGTGAGCCAGCCGGCCAGCTCGCCGGTGCCGAGTACCGTGCCGTCCAGTTCCACGCCGTCCGTGGTGATCGGCGTGGACTCGGCCTCCTCGGCGCCGGGGTCGACGGCGAAGAGCCGCTCGCGCAGGGAGGGGTTGCGGATCTCCAGGGTGTCCAGGACCATCGCGACGGCCTTGCGGTCGTACGCGGTGCGCTGCAGGTCGGGGACCGCCTTGGGCAGCTCCACCTGACGCTCCAGCTCGGTGAGCCGGCGGTTCAGCTTGACCGCCTCCAGGTGGTCGCGGAGGTTCTGCCCGGCCTTGCCCTTGACCTCGTCGACGCGCTCCACCAGCTCCGCGAACGACCCGAACTGGTTGATCCACTTCGCGGCCGTCTTCTCGCCGACGCCGGGGATGCCCGGCAGGTTGTCGGACGGGTCGCCGCGCAGGGCCGCGAAGTCGGGGTACTGCGCGGGCGTCAACCCGTACTTCTCGACGACCTTCTCCGGGGTGAACCGGGTCAGTTCGGAGACGCCCTTCGTGGGATACAGCACCGTGGTGTGCTCGCTGACCAGCTGGAAGGAGTCCCGGTCGCCGGTGACGATCAGCACCTCGAAGCCCTCGGCCTCGGCCTGGGTGGCGAGGGTGGCGATGACGTCGTCCGCCTCGTACCCCTCGACGGCGAAGCGGGAGACGTGCATCGCGTCGAGGAGCTCGCAGATCAGCTCGACCTGGCCCTTGAACTCGTCCGGGGTCTTGGAGCGGTTCGCCTTGTACTCCGTGAACTCCTCGGAGCGCCAGGTCTTGCGGGAGACGTCGAACGCCACCGCGAAGTGCGTCGGCGCCTCGTCGCGCAGCGTGTTCGCCAGCATCGACGCGAAGCCGTAGATCGCGTTCGTCGGCTGGCCCGTCGCGGTCGTGAAGTTCTCCGCGGGCAGCGCGAAGAACGCGCGGTAGGCCAGCGAGTGCCCGTCCATGAGCATCAGGCGGGGCCGGTCGCCGCCGGGGGTGTTCTCGGTCTTCTTCGATGCTGTTTCTGCCACGCCCCCGATCCTGCCACGGGCCACTGACACTCGGGGGTCCCGGTCGGTTCGGGCGCCTCCGCAGCGATGGGTGTCACTGCCACGTGCGAGGATCGGAGACGTACCTCACCTGTGTCCGTGAAGGAGAGTGCGCGATGGCCACCAAGCCGCCCAAAGGTGATCCGGTGCAGGACGCACCGCATGTCGCGGGGCCGAAGCACGCGGCGGCCGGGCTGCCGGCCATCGGGCACACCCTGAAGATCGCTCAGCAGCAGATGGGCGTGAAGCGCACCGCCCTGACCCTGCTGTCCGTCAACCAGAAGGACGGCTTCGACTGCCCGGGCTGCGCCTGGCCGGAGCCGGAGCACCGGCACAAGGCGGAGTTCTGCGAGAACGGCGCGAAGGCGGTGGCCGAGGAAGCCACCCTGCGCCGGGTCACCCCCGAGTTCTTCACCGCGCACTCCGTCGCCGACCTCGCCGCCCGCAGCGGCTACTGGCTCGGGCAGCAGGGCCGCCTCACCCACCCCGTGTACCTCCCCGAAGGGGCGGCGCACTACGAGCCGGTCACCTGGGAGCGCGCCTTCGACATCATCGCCGAGGAGATCGCCGGCCTCGGCTCCCCCGACGAGGCCGTCTTCTACACCTCCGGGCGCACCAGCAACGAGGCCGCCTTCCTCTACCAGCTGTTCGCGCGCGAGCTCGGCACCAACAACCTGCCCGACTGCTCCAACATGTGCCACGAGTCGTCCGGTTCGGCCCTGTCGGAGACGATCGGCATCGGCAAGGGCAGCGTCCTGCTGGAAGACCTCTACAAGGCCGACCTGATCATCGTCGCCGGCCAGAACCCGGGGACGAACCACCCGCGCATGCTGTCCGCCCTGGAGAAGGCCAAGGCGAACGGTGCGAGGATCATCAGCGTCAACCCGCTGCCCGAGGCGGGCCTGGAGCGCTTCAAGAACCCGCAGACCCCGCAGGGCATGCTCAGGGGCGCCGCGCTCACCGACCTGTTCCTGCAGATCCGCATCGGCGGCGACCAGGCCCTCTTCCGCCTCCTCAACAAGCTGATCATCGACAGGGGTGCGGTCGACGAGACCTTCGTCCGCGACCACACCCACGGGTACCGGGAGTTCGCCGACGCCGCCCGCGCCGCCGACTGGGACGAGACGCTCAGGGCGACCGGCCTGACCAAGGAGGACATCGACGCAGCCCTCCGTATGATCCTCGCCTCAGAGCGGACCATCGTGTGCTGGGCGATGGGTCTCACCCAGCACAAGCACTCCGTCCCGACCATCCGCGAGGTGGTCAACTTCCTCCTGCTGCGCGGCAACATCGGCCGCCCGGGCGCGGGCGTGTGCCCGGTCCGCGGCCATTCCAACGTGCAGGGCGACCGCACCATGGGCATCTTCGAACGGCCCGCGCCCGCCTTCCTGGACGCCCTGGAGAAGGAGTTCGGCTTCGCGCCCCCGCGCGAGCACGGCTACGACGTCGTACGGGCCATCCGCGCGCTGCGCGACGGCGAGGCGAAGGTCTTCTTCGCCATGGGCGGCAACTTCGTCTCCGCCTCCCCCGACACCGAGGTCACCGAGGCGGCCATGCGGCGCGCCCGGCTGACCGTGCACGTGTCGACCAAGCTCAACCGTTCGCACACCGTCACGGGCGCGCGTGCCCTGATCCTGCCCACCCTCGGACGCACCGAGCGGGACCTGCAGGGCAGCGGCGAGCAGTTCGTCACCGTCGAGGACTCCATGGGCATGGTGCACGCCTCCCGTGGCCGCCTGGAGCCCGCGAGCCCGCACCTGCTGTCCGAACCGGCCATCGTGTGCCGCCTGGCACGCCGCGTGCTGGGCGAGGACAGCAAGGTGCCGTGGGAGGAGTTCGAGAAGGACTACGCCACGATCCGTGACCGCATCGCGCGTGTGATCCCCGGCTTCGAGGACTTCAACGCGCGCGTCGCCCGTCCCGGCGGCTTCACGCTCCCCCACGCCCCGCGCGACGAGCGCCGCTTCCCGACGGCCACCGGCAAGGCCAACTTCACCGCCGCGCCCGTGGAGTACCCCGAGCTGCCCGAGGGGCGGCTGCTGCTGCAGACGCTGCGCTCGCACGACCAGTACAACACCACGATCTACGGCCTCGACGACCGCTACCGCGGCATCAAGAACGGCCGCCGGGTCGTGCTCGTCAACCCCGAGGACGCACGAGAGCTCAAGGTCGAGGACGGGGCCTACGTCGACCTGGTCAGCGAGTGGAAGGACGGCGTGGAGCGCAGGGCGCCCGGCTTCCGGGTCGTGCACTACCCGACGGCCCGCGGCTGCGCCGCCGCCTACTACCCGGAGACCAACGTGCTGGTCCCGCTGGACGCCACCGCGGACACCAGCAACACCCCGGCCAGCAAGTCGGTCGTCGTACGTCTGGAACAATCGGCAACCGACTGAGCGTTTGCTCAGCCAACAGGCAGCCGCACCGACCACGACGAACGGAGCCGGGCCCCATGGGCGAACAGCAACATGTGACGTTCCCGCAAGAGGTCATCGACGAGTACGCCTCACTCGGCGTCGACCTGCCGGCTCTGTTCTCCGCGGGCCACCTCGGGACCCGCATGGGCGTACAGATCACGGAGGCCTCGGCGGAGCGCGTCGTCGGGACCATGCCGGTGGAGGGCAACACCCAGCCGTACGGCCTGCTGCACGGCGGGGCCTCCGCCGTACTGGCCGAGACGCTCGGCTCGGTCGGCTCGATGCTGCACGGCGGCAGCTCCAAGATCGCCGTCGGCGTCGACCTCAACTGCACCCACCACCGCGGGGTCCGCTCCGGACTCGTCACCGGTGTGGCCACACCCGTGCACCGGGGCCGCACCATGGCGACGTACGAGATAACGATCAGCGACGAGGCGGGCAGACGCGTGTGCACCGCAAGGCTGACCTGCCTGCTGCGCGACGCGAAGCCCGGCGACGCGGAGCACATCCGCGAGGCGAACTGAGCAGGGACGCCGAGCACCACGCGCACCGAGGACCGGCCGCGCCGAGGACGTAGGGAAAACCCTGGCGGGGCGGGCGCGCTCTTGTCGCGGCCGCCCCCGCGCGCTTCACTGACGCTGCTCAACCCCCCACAGGAGAACGCCCGTCCCACCCGTAGAAGGGTTTCTCTTGACCGTCCCACGCGTCTTCGCCGTCACCGCCGCAGCCTGCGCGGCCGTGCTCACCACCGCACTGCCGTCCTCCGCGATCAACTCGTACAACGCGACACCCGCGCCCGAACGCACCGAGGTCGGCGCGCTCGTGGCCACCTGGGACAACGACGACAACCCCGCGACCCCGGACCGGGTCGACTGGGTCTGCTCCGGCACCATGATCGACGCGGACACCTTCCTGACCGCCGCGCACTGCACCACCGACTGGCCCGACAACGTGCGGTTCTACGTCTCGCTCGACCAGGACGTGCAGGCGGGACTCGACGCCGCCGCGAAGAAGTACCCGGGCGACCCGGCCGCGCAGGCGAACGCCGTCGCCGTCCAGGGCACCGCCCACACCCACCCCGGCTACCCGGGCCCCGCCTCCGACACCCACGACATCGCCGTGATCGAACTGCCCGCAGCCAAGGTCAAGGCCCGCTGGAGCTTCACCCCGGCTACCCTCCCCACCGCGAACCAGCTCGGCAAACTCGGCCCGCAAGGCCTGAACGCCACCGACTGGCTCGTCGCCGGATACGGCACCCAGGAGGCCGCCAACGGGCCCGGCGGCCAGACCCACCCCGGCGGCGGCGTCCGCATGAAGGCGCCCGTCACCTTCGACGCCCTCAACGACTCCTGGGTCCGCCTGGCCATGACCGCCCCCCAGGGCAACGGCGGCGCATGCTACGGCGACTCCGGCGGCCCCAACTTCGCGGTGATCGGCGGCAGGAACGTCCTGGCCGCCACCACCATCACCGGCGACACCCCCTGCTACGCGACCAACGTGACGTACCGCCTCGACACCCCCGGCGCCCGCGCCTTCCTCTCGCCTTTCGTGAACCTCCCATAGGCCCGCGCCACCGCCCGACGACCGGACCCGCCGCCCACCACCGGGCGGCGGGTCCCGTCATCCGAACCGGCACACAGCGCACGAGTCGGACCAAGTCGGAAAACCACCATGAAGACAGCCATTTCCGACTGTTCCGATCCATCCCTGAATGCGGACCTGCCCTTTCTTGGCGTAACGCTCCGTAACACATGCGCAATGCGGCACCGCGGTTCCCTCTCCCGCGCCACCCCACCCCGGGGTGATTTCCGGCCTCCTTCACGGCGCCTGCCGCGCCGCAAGCCCCGGACCAGGGCCACGGCCAAGCGGAAGTGCGGGTTCTCACGATGCGGACCACGGATAAATTCAGCCAAACCGGCCGAGAGGCCCCTTCGCCTCAGCGCGCCCTCCATCACGTCATAACAAGAACGTCACAAGCCAGCTCGCGCCGCTGCCGCCGCCCGCAGACCGGGCTTAGAGTCACGGCCAGTCACCGCTCCATCGGGAGTTCGGTACCAGCGCGGCACCCGTCGATCTCCACCGGGGCCGACGTGCCTGCGGAAAGGACTGATTGTGCGACAGCGTTCCCTGGTGATCCTTACCTCCGTTCTTGCGACCGGAGCTCTGACACTCACCGCCTGCGGCTCCCGAGACGACAGCGGTGACAAGAGCGGAGACGGCGGGGACGGCACCACCCTGACCATCGGCGTCGACGCCCCCCTGTCCGGTGAGAACTCCACCACCGGCCTCGGCATCCAGTACGGCGCCCAGATCGCCGTCGACGACGCCAACAAGAACAACTGGGTCCCCGGCGTGAAGTTCAAGCTCAAGGCCCTGGACGACAAGGCGCAGCCGGCCACCGGCCAGTCCAACGCCACCAGCCTGACCGGCGACGACACCGTCGTCGGCGCCGTCGGCCCGCTCAACTCCGGCGTCGCCCAGACCATGCAGCAGGTGTTCGCCTCCGCCAACATGGTCCAGATCTCCCCCTCGAACACCGCCCCCGAGCTGACCCAGGGCAAGAACTGGCAGACGGACAAGAAGCGGCCGTACAAGACGTACTTCCGCACCGCCACCACCGACGAACTGCAGGGCAGCTTCGCCGCCCAGTACGCCTACAACGGCCTCAAGAAGAAGAAGGCCTTCGTCGTCGACGACAAGCAGACCTACGGCGCGGGCCTGGCGAAGATCTTCAACGAGCAGTTCAAGAAGCTCGGCGGCAAGGTCGTCGCGACCGACCACGTCAACACCGGCGACAAGGACTTCGGCTCCCTCGTCACCAAGATCAAGAACTCCGGCGCCGACCTGCTCTACTACGGCGGCCAGTACGACGAGTCCTCGCTGATCACCAAGCAGCTCAAGGACAACGGCGTCAAGATCCCGCTCTTCGGCGGCGACGGCATGTTCGCCTCCACCTACATCGAGACCGCCGGCAAGGCCTCCGAGGGCGACCTCGCCACGGCCATCGGTGTCCCCGCCGACACCCTGCCCGCCGCCAAGCAGTTCATCCAGACCTACAAGGACAAGGGCTACAAGGGCGACTACGGCGCCTACGGCGCCTACTCCTACGACGCCGCGACCGCCATCATCAAGGCCGTCAAGGCAGTCAAGGACGCCAACGGCGGCAAGCTGCCCACCGACGTCAAGGACCTGCGCTCCAAGATCGTCGACGCCGTCCAGAAGTCCGACTTCGAAGGCATCACCGGCAAGGTCTCCTTCGACCAGTACGGCGACACCACCAACAAGCAGCTGACGGTCTACCAGGTCGAGAAGGGCGCCTGGAAGGCAGTCGACACCGGCACCGCCGACCTCGGCTGATCCGGCCCCCACAACGGCGCACCACGGGCCGCGCGGAAGGAGGACCCCGACCGCGCGGCCCGTTCTCACACCCGGACCCCCGCACATGACCGTGCACACCAGACCGCGCGCTTCGACCGTGCCCACCAGACACCGCACGCGAGAAGCGCACACGACCACCAGCGACATGGAGGCCATGCGGTGAACACCCTGCCGCAGCAGCTGGCCAACGGGCTGCTCCTAGGCTCGATGTACGGGCTGATCGCCATCGGCTACACGATGGTGTACGGCATCGTCCAGCTCATCAACTTCGCCCACGGCGAGATCTTCATGACCGGCGCCTTCGGCGCACTCACGGTCTACTTCTACGTCCTGCCCGACGGCACCTCGATGGCCGTAGCCGTCCCGCTGATGCTGGTCGGCGGCGGCATCGTCGCCATCCTCGTCGCCGTAGGAGCGGAACGATTCGCCTACCGGCCACTGCGACAAGCACCACGGCTCGCCCCCCTCATCACCGCCATCGGCCTCTCCCTCGCCCTCCAGGAGGTCGTGCGCAACTTCTACCCCGGCGCCGACAAGGCCCGCGCCTTCCCCGGCCTCGACGCCACCCACGACCTCGGCTCCATCACCATCAAGGACGCCGACATCTTCCTCATCCTCGCCGCGATCGTCTGCATGACCGCCCTCGCGCTCTTCGTCCGCCGCAGCCGCACCGGCCGCGCCATGCAGGCCACCGCGCAGGACCCCGACACCGCACAGCTCATGGGCATCGACACCAACCGCATCATCGTCATCGCCTTCGCCATCGGCGGCTTCTTCGCCGCCGTCGCCGCCGTCGCCTACGGCCTCAAGTACGGCAACGTCGACTACCGCATGGGCTTCCTCATGGGCCTCAAGGCCTTCACCGCAGCCGTCCTCGGCGGCATCGGCAACATCTACGGCGCCATGCTCGGCGGCATCGTCCTCGGCATCGCCGAAACCCTCGCCTCCGCCTACATCGACGAGATCCCCGGCATGGATCAGCTCGGCGGCCAGAGCTGGGCCAACGTCTGGGCCTTCTGCCTCCTCATCCTCGTGCTCCTGTTCAGGCCCCAGGGCCTGCTCGGCGAGCGCGTCGCGGACAGGGCGTGATCACCATGACCGAGACGACCAAGAAGACCCCCGCGGCGCAGCCCGCACCCGCGCCCGCCCCCAAGGGCCTCATCCCGCTGCCCGCCGCAGCCGCCCGCGCCCTGCTCCTGACCGGCGGCATCGCCACCGCAGCCTCCGCCTTCCTCGCCTGGACCTGGACCGCCGAATTCCCCGGCGACCTCACCGTCTACGGCTACCCCGGCGGCCTGCAGTGGCTCACCTTCACCGCCGGAGTCCTCACCGCCCTGTTCGCCCTCGCCTCCTACGGCGTCCGCGGCCTCGGCTGGCTCCTGCCCGCCCGCAACAACGCCCCCCTCGCCCTCAACGCCCTCGGCGGCTTCGGCGTCACCTGGTTCACCATCATCGCCATCAGCGTCGAACTCGGCGGGCTCGTCAACCTCGAACCCGGCGGCTGGATCGCCGCCCTCGCCTCCCTCCTGCCCGTCCTCGGCGCCTTCGCCCTCCCACAGGAGAACAGCGGAGCCGAGAACACCAAGGAAGCCCTCAAGGCATACATCGCCAAACCCGACCGCGTCCCCGCACCCGAGCCCACCGCCGGCTGGCTCCAGCGGGCCATCATCACCGCCGTCACCCTCGTCGGCCTCGGCGTCTTCACCTACGGCATCGACACCGAATACGGCCAACTCTTCGTCGGCTACCTCATCGTCGTCGTCTTCGCCGTCTGGGCCCTGCACACCGCCGGCCTCCTCGACCGGTTCTCCCACCTGGTCGCCGGCAACCGCAGCTTCACCCTCGCCATGGGCTTCGCCGCCGCCATCATCTTCCCCTTCACCCAGACCAACGACCACTACGCCAACATCGGCGTCAACGTCCTGATCTTCGGAACCGTCGCCCTCGGCCTCAACATCGTCGTCGGCCTCGCCGGACTCCTCGACCTCGGATACGTCGCCTTCCTCGGCGTCGGCGCCTACACCGCCGCCCTCGTCTCCGGCTCCGAGTTCTCCACCGTCTCCGGCGTCCAGTTCCCCTTCTGGGCCTCCGCCCTCGCCGGCGCCGCCGCCTCCCTGGTCTTCGGCGTCCTCATCGGCGCCCCCACCCTGCGACTGCGCGGCGACTACCTCGCCATCGTCACCCTCGGCTTCGGAGAGATCTTCCGCATCGCCGTCAACAACATGGACGGCGAATCCGGCCCCGACGTCACCAACGGCCCCAACGGCATCGCCGCCATCCCCGACCTGAACTTCTTCGGCTTCAACTTCGGGGAATCCCACGACATCGCCGGATTCACCCTCGGCCGCTTCGCCAACTACTACCTGCTGATGGTCCTCATCATGGCGATCGTGGTCCTGGTCTACACCCGCGCCGCCGACTCCCGCATCGGCCGCTCCTGGATCGCCATCCGCGAAGACGAAACCGCCGCCACCGCCATGGGCATCAACGGCTTCAACGTCAAACTCATCGCCTTCGCCCTCGGCGCCGCCCTCGCCGGCCTCGCCGGCACCGTCAGCGCCCACGTCACCTACAGCGTCGTCCCCACCCCGTACCAGTTCGCCGGATCGACCCCGCCCAACTCCGCGTTCCTGCTCGCCGCGGTCGTCCTCGGCGGCATGGGCACCGTCGCCGGCCCGCTCCTCGGCGCGGCGCTGCTCTACCTGCTCCCCGAGAAGCTCGTCTTCCTCCAGGACAAGTCGCTGCTCGCGTTCGGCATCGCCCTCATCCTGCTGATGCGCTTCCGTCCCGAGGGCATCATCGCCAACCGCCGCCGCCAGCTCGAATTCCACGAGACCGGCCAACTCGACGTACCAGAACAAACGACGCTGACCGACACACCGGCCGTCACCAAGACGGGGGCGTGAGCACCATGACCACACCAGTACTCGAAGCCCGCAACGTCACCATGCGCTTCGGCGGCCTCACCGCCGTCCGCTCGGTCGACTTCACCGTCAACGCCGGCGAGATCGTCGGGCTGATCGGCCCCAACGGCGCAGGCAAGACGACCTTCTTCAACTGCCTGACCGGGCTGTACGTCCCGACCGAGGGCACCGTCTCCTACAAGGGCACCGTTCTGCCGCCCAAACCCCACCTGGTGACCAAGGCGGGCATCGCCCGAACGTTCCAGAACATCCGGCTCTTCGCCAACATGACCGTGCTGGAGAACGTCCTCGTCGGCCGCCACACCCGGACCAAGGAAGGCCTGTGGTCGGCGCTCCTGCGCGGCCCCGGCTTCAAGAAGGCCGAAAAGGCGAGCGAAGAACGGGCCATGGAACTCCTGGAGTTCATCGGCCTCGCCCACAAGCGGGACCACCTGGCCCGCAACCTCCCCTACGGCGAACAGCGCAAACTGGAGATCGCGCGAGCACTGGCGAGCGAGCCCGGACTGCTGCTGCTGGACGAGCCGACGGCCGGCATGAACCCCCAGGAGACGCGGGCGACGGAGGAGCTGGTCTTCGCCATCCGCGACAAGGGCATCGCCGTCCTCCTCATCGAGCACGACATGCGCTTCGTCTTCAACCTCAGCGACCGCGTCGCCGTCCTCGTCCAGGGCGAAAAACTCGTCGAAGGCACCTCCGACGTCGTACAGGCCGACGAACGCGTCATCGCCGCGTACCTCGGCGAACCCTTCGAAGGCGACCCCGGCGAAGCGGAAGCCGCCGAGGTCGAAGCCGCCGAAGCAGCCGCCGACGCGGCACAGAGCACCGCCAGCAGCACCAAGGGAGAAGCCCAGTGACCGCACTGCTCGAGGTCGAAGACCTCCGGGTCGCCTACGGCAAGATCGAAGCCGTCAAAGGCATCTCCTTCAGCGTGGAAGCCGGCCAGGTCGTCACCCTCATCGGCACCAACGGCGCCGGCAAGACCACCACACTGCGCACCCTGTCCGGACTGCTGAAGCCGACGTCAGGGAAGATCGTCTTCGACGGCAAGCCGCTGAACGGGGTCGCCGCCCACAAGATCGTCGCCCTCGGCCTCGCCCACTCCCCCGAGGGCCGGCACATCTTCCCCCGCCTCACCATCGCCGAGAACCTCCAGCTCGGAGCGTTCCTCCGCAAGGACAAGGCCGGCATCGAGAAGGACATCCAACGGGCCTACGACCTCTTCCCCATCCTGGGAGAGCGCCGCAAGCAGGCGGCGGGAACGCTGTCCGGCGGTGAGCAGCAGATGCTCGCCATGGGACGCGCCCTCATGTCCCAGCCCAAGCTGCTCATGCTCGACGAACCCTCCATGGGCCTCTCCCCGATCATGATGCAGAAGATCATGGCGACCATCGCCGAGCTCAAGTCCCAGGGCACCACGATCCTGCTCGTCGAGCAGAACGCCCAGGCCGCGCTCTCGCTCGCCGACCAGGGACACGTCATGGAGATCGGCAACATCGTCCTCTCCGGGACCGGGCAGGACCTGCTGCACGACGAGTCCGTACGGAAGGCGTACCTCGGCGAGGACTGAGTCCTGCGTCCGTACAGCGCGAGGCCCGCGTCCCCGGCCGGGGACGCGGGCCTCGTCTCAGTCGCTCAGCCCTTGTTGGCCTTCTTCTCCTCGGCGTCCTGAATGACCGCCTCCGCGACCTGCTGCATCGACATCCGGCGATCCATCGACGTCTTCTGAATCCACCGGAACGCCGCCGGCTCCGTCAGCCCGTACTCCGTCTGCAGGATCGACTTCGCCCGGTCCACCAGCTTCCGGGTCTCCAGCCGCTGGGTGAGATCCGCGATCTCCTTCTCCAGCTCCTTCAGCTCCGTGAAGCGGGAGACGGCCATCTCGATCGCCGGGACGACGTCACTCTTGCTGAACGGCTTCACCAGATACGCCATGGCACCGGCGTCCCTCGCACGCTCGACGAGGTCGCGCTGCGAGAACGCCGTCAGCATCAGCACCGGCGCGATGCGCTCCTCGGCGATCTTCTCGGCCGCCGAGATGCCGTCGAGCTTCGGCATCTTCACGTCCAGGATCACCAGGTCCGGCTGGTGCTCGCGGGCCAGCTCCACGGCCTGCTCACCGTCACCGGCCTCGCCCACGACGGTGTACCCCTCCTCCTCCAGCATCTCTTTCAGATCGAGCCGGATCAGGGCCTCGTCCTCGGCGATGACGACACGGGTCGTCAGCGGAGGCACGTGCGACTTGTCGTCTTCGGGCACGTCTGCGGGCTGGGGCGACTCGGGGGCGGTCACGTGGGCTCCTTGTTACGGGGCAGGCCGGTACTGCTCCCAAGCAGCGTACCTAGCTGAAGTCGGTACCGGTCACCGGGTACACTCCGATCAGTGCTGTCGCCGGGTTGGCGGAACAGGCAGACGCTGATGTCTCAAACACATCTGTCCGAGAGGACGTGCGGGTTCGAGTCCCGCACCCGGCACTCCAAGTAAGCGGAGGATCACGTTCGCGTGATCCTCCGCTTTTTGCTGCACTGGGTCACGATCAGTGGCACAGAGTGGCCGCATGCACTTTCATGGCACTGAGGTTCGACAGAAGGCACTCACCCTCCTCCGCGGTGGCGCGAAGAACGCAGACGTAGCCCGGAGGCTCAACGTTCCTCTGGGGACGGTCGGCTACTGGAAGCACGTGGATCGGGCCAAACGCGGCGAGTGCCCCGGCAGACACGACCCGGAGTGCCCCCGGTGCCACGGGCGGAAGCTCGACGAGCCTGCTTATGCCTACTTGCTCGGCCTCTATCTCGGCGACGGCCACATCAGCCACTACTCCCAGCACCGCGTGCCCAACCTCATGATCAGCTGCACCGAATCGTGGCCCGGGCTCATGGACGATTGCGAAGACGCCATGCGCGCGGTCTTCCCTCAGAACTCCGTCTGCCGTGTCCGCAAAACCGGCTGCCGCAACGTGAAGGTCTATTCGAAACACTTGCACTGCCTCTTCCCCCAGCACGGCCCCGGCAAGAAGCACGAGCGCGCCATTGTCCTTGAGCCCTGGCAGCAGGAACTCGTCGATGCCCATCCATGGGGGTTCATCCGAGGCCTCATCCATTCCGACGGATGCCGCATCACCAACTGGACCACTCGCCTGGTCGGCGGTGAGCGCAAGCGCTACGAGTACCCGCGGTACTTCTTCACCAACAAGTCGGACGACATCCGACGACTCTTCACCGGCGCCCTCGACAAGGTCGGCGTCGAGTGGACCACGCTCGCCCGCGGCGCCGACCCGTTCAACATCTCCATCGCCCGCAAAGCCTCCGTAGCTCTCATGGACCTCCACGTAGGCCCCAAACACTGACCACGGAAAAGGGCCCCTCCTCAAGAGGGGCCCGCAGCCACCGCTACTTCGGGCTGTCGTCCTCCCCGATGTGATGCACCCGCACCATGTTGGTCGCCCCCGACACCCCGGGTGGCGACCCCGCCGTGATGACCACGATGTCGCCCTTGCGGCAGCGGCCGTACTTCAGCAGCAGTTCGTCCACCTGGTCGACCATCGCGTCCGTCGAGTCGACGCCCGGACCGAGGAACGTCTCCACACCCCACGTCAGGTTCAGCTGCGACCGCGTCGCCGGCTCCGGGGTGAACGCCAGGAGCGGGATCGGCGAGCGGTAGCGGGACAGGCGGCGGGCCGTGTCGCCCGACTGGGTGAAGGCGACCAGGAACTTGGCGCCGAGGAAGTCGCCGATCTCCGCCGCCGCCCGCGCCACCGCGCCGCCCTGGGTGCGGGGCTTGTTGCGTTCGGTCAGCGGCGGGAGGCCCTTGGCGAGGATGTCCTCCTCCGCCGCCTCGACGATGCGGGCCATCGTCCGTACCGTCTCCACCGCGTACTTGCCGACGCTCGTCTCGCCGGACAGCATCACCGCGTCCGTGCCGTCGATGACCGCGTTGGCGACATCGCTCGCCTCGGCCCTGGTCGGACGGGAGTTGTCGATCATCGAGTCGAGCATCTGCGTCGCCACGATCACCGGCTTGGCGTTGCGCCGGGCCAGTTTGATGGCGCGCTTCTGGACGATCGGGACCTGTTCCAGGGGCATCTCCACGCCGAGGTCGCCGCGGGCGACCATGATGCCGTCGAAGGCGGCGACGATGTCGTCGATGGCCTCGACCGCCTGCGGTTTCTCGACCTTGGCGATGACGGGGAGGCGGCGGCCCTCCTCGTCCATGATCCGGTGGACGTCCTTGATGTCGCGGCCGCTGCGCACGAAGGACAGCGCGATGACGTCGAAGCCGGTGCGCAGGGCCCAGCGGAGGTCTTCCTCGTCCTTCTTCGAGAGGGCCGGGACGGAGACGGCGACTCCGGGCAGGTTCAGGCCCTTGTGGTCGGAGATCATGCCTCCCTCGACGACCTTCGTGTGGACGCGGGGGCCGTCGACCTCGGTGACCTGGAGGCAGACCTTGCCGTCGTCGACGAGGATGCGTTCGCCGGGGGTGACGTCCTCGGCGAGGCCCTCGTAGGTGGTGCCGCAGGTCTGGCGGTCGCCTTCGACGCCGTCCTCGACGGTGATGGTGAAGGTGTCGCCGCGTTCAAGGAGTACGGGTCCTTCGGCGAAGCGGCCGAGTCGGATCTTCGGGCCCTGAAGGTCGGCGAGGATTCCTACGCTGCGGCCGGTCTCGTCGGATGCCTTGCGGACGTGGTGGTAGCGCTCCTCGTGGTCGGCGTAACTGCCGTGGCTGAGGTTGAAGCGGGCTACGTCCATTCCGGCGTCGACCAGTGCCTTGATCTGGTCGTACGAGTCGGTGGCGGGTCCCAGGGTGCAGACGATTTTTGCTCGGCGCATGAGGATGACCCTATGGCTTACCGGTGGGTAGCGAATTGGTGGTGCATGACTACTCACCGGACTTTTGGTGAAGGGTTATCGACAAGTGTTGAATTGTGCGGCGGGGTGCTCCGATGAGCATTCGGCGGGTTTCTTTTCGAATTTCTGGACGCATTTATGCACGGCGGTCCCCGCGGTTCCCTAGAGCTGGGGCGGCACCATCGTGAACCGCGCGTTGATGCGGGCGGAGACGCGTTGGCGCTGGGGTTCGAGGTCCAGGGGTGCTGCTGTCGTGTCTTCGGCAGCGTGGGACATGGCGCGCATGCGGCCGCCGGGGGCTTGCGGGTAGGCCGGTGGCGCGCCTTCCGCTCCGATGTCGGCGAGTTCGACCAGTGCCGAGAGTGAGGTGCCGAGGGCTTCGGCGTACTCCCGTGCTCGTTGGACGGCTTCTCGTACCGCTTGTTGGCGGGCGCGGCGGTGGGCGGGTGAGTCGGGGCGGAGGGCCCACCATGGGCCGTCGACTCGGGTGAGTTCCAGGTCGGCGAGTCGGGTGGTGAGTTCGCCCAGGGCGGTGAAGTCGGTGAGTTCGGCGGTGATGTGGACGGTGCCGTGGTAGGTGCGGATGCGTTCGCCGCGGCCGTGTTTGAGCTCGGGGGTGATGGAGAAGGCGCCGGTTTCGAGGCGTTCCACTGCGTCGCCGTAGGACTTGACGAGGTCGAGGACGGTGGTGTTGCGGCGGGTGAGGTCGTCGAGGGCGGTGCGGCGGTCGCGGCCGCGGGCGGTGACGGTGATGCCGATGCGGGCGATTTCGGGGTCGACTTCGAGGCGGGCTTCGCCGCGGACGGCGATGCGGGGGGCGTCGGGGGTGCCGTAGGGGACGGCGGGTTGGGGTTCGTCGAGGGGGGAGGAGGCCATACGCCCCACTCTGTCATGTCTTTCCTGGTTGGGGGTTTGGTAGGTCATCAGATCGAAACCTGTGGGGTCTGTTCCCGGTCGGCATGTCCGGGTCAGAATCTACGCGCGTTGTTGACCTCGTCGTTGATCGCAGCGTTGATCGTTCTTGGCTTTCCCGAGGAGAACCAGACATGCCCTTGAACCGCCGGAAGTTCCTGAAGAAGTCCGCTGTGACGTCGGCCGGGGTGGCGTTGGCCGGTACGGCGGCGGCTCCGGCGGCCGAGGCTGCGGAGGCTGGGGGGTCCGGGAGGCGACCGAAGCGGTACTCCCTGACCGTGATGGGCACGACCGATCTGCACGGGCACATCTTCAACTGGGACTACTTCAAGGACGCGGAGTACACCGACAAGGCGGGCAACGCGCAGGGGCTGGCCCGGGTGTCGACGCTGGTGAACCAGGTGCGTGAGGAGAAGGGCCGCCACAACACGCTGCTGCTGGACGCCGGTGACACGATCCAGGGGACGCCGCTGACGTACTACTACGCGAAGGTGGATCCGATCACCGCCGAGGGTGGTCCGGTGCATCCGATGGCGGCGGCGATGAACGCGATCGGGTACGACGCGGTGGCGCTCGGGAACCACGAGTTCAACTACGGCATCGAGACGCTGCGGAAGTTCGAGGAGCAGTGCGACTTTCCGCTGCTGGGTGCGAACGCGCTGGACGCGAAGACGCTGAGGCCGGCGTTCCCGCCGTACTTCTTCAAGAAGTTCCATGTGAAGGGCGCCCCGCCGGTCAGGGTGGCGGTTCTCGGTCTGACGAATCCAGGGATCGCGATCTGGGACAAGGCGTATGTGCAGGGGAAGTTGACGTTCCCCGGGCTAGAGGAGCAGGCGGCGAAGTGGGTGCCGAAGCTGCGGTCGATGGGTGCGGACGTGGTGGTCGTGTCGGCGCATTCGGGGTCGTCGGGGACGTCGTCGTACGGTGACCAGCTGCCGTACGTCGAGAATGCGGCCGCCAATGTCGCGCGGCAGGTGCCGGGGATCGACGCGATTCTGGTGGGGCACGCGCATGTGGAGATCCCGGAGCTGCTGGTCACGAATGAGAAGACCGGCCGGACCGTGGTGCTGTCCGAGCCGCTGGCCTATGCGGAGCGGCTGTCCTTGTTCGATGTCGAGCTGGTCTTCGAGAAGGGCCGCTGGTCGGTCGAGTCGGTGAAGGCGTCGGTGCGGAACTCGAACGCGGTGGCCGACGATCCGAGGATCACCAAGCTGCTGAAGGACGATCACGACATCGTCGTGGCGTATGTCAACCAGGTGGTCGGTACGGCTACGGAGACGCTGACGACGGTGGAGGCGCGGTACAAGGACGCGCCGATCATCGATCTGATCACGAGGGTTCAGGAGGATGTGGTCAGGGCGGCGCTGGCGGGGACGGAGTACGCGTCGCTGCCGGTGATCGCGCAGGGGTCGCCGTTCTCCCGTACGTCGGAGATTCCGGCGGGTGAGGTGACGATCCGGGATCTGTCGAGCCTGTACGTGTACGACAACACGCTGGTGGCGAAGCTGATGACGGGTGCGCAGCTGCGGGCGTATCTGGAGTATTCGGCGGAGTATTTCGTGCAGACGGCGGCCGGTGCGGCGGTCGACGTGGAGAAGTTGACGAATGCGGGTGGCCGTCCGGACTACAACTACGACTATGTGTCGGGGTTGACGTACGACATCGACATCGCCCAGCCGGCCGGGTCGCGGATCAGGAATCTCGCCTATGACGGGGCCTTGCTGGACGATGCGCGGGAGTTCGTGCTGGCGGTGAACAACTACCGGGCGAACGGTGGGGGTGCGTTCCCGCATGTGGCGTCGGCGAAGGAGCTGTGGTCGGAGTCGACGGAGATCCGTACGCGGATCGCGGAGTGGGTGACCGCGAAGGGTGTGCTGGATCCGAAGGACTTCGCGTCGGTGGGCTGGAGGCTGACGCGGGAGGGCACGCCGGTGTTCTGATCGGTTTCGGGGAGGCTTCAGATCCCGTCTGCCAGGGGTGTCAGGGTTTTCGGCCGACGGGTGGGCGGGATCTGTGGCTGGGGTGGTTCGAGGCCGAAGGTGGTGAAGGCGGTGCGGGTGGGGAGTGGGTAGGGCTCTTTGCCGGTGATGGTGTTGAGGATGGTGGCGCTGCGCCAGGCCGCGAGGCCGAGGTCGGGGGTGCCGATGCCGTGGGTGTGGGTTTCGGCGTTCTGGACGTAGACGTGGTGGCCGGATGCGGTGATGGCGGGGTCGAGTTCGAGGCGGAAGTGTTCGTCGACGCGGGGGCGTTCGTTGTTGTCGCGGCGGAGGTAGGGGTCGAGGCCGGCGAGGATGCGGTCGAGGGGGCGTTCGCGGTAGCCGGTGGCGAGGACGACGGCGTCGGTGGTGAGGCGGGAGCGGGTGTTCTGCTGGGTGTGTTCGAGGTGGAGTTCGACTTTGGTGGTGGCGACGCGGCCGGCGGTGCGTACGTGGACGCCGGGGGTGAGGGTGGCGGTGGGCCAGCCGCCGTGGAGGGTGCGGCGGTAGAGCTCGTCGTGGATGGCGGCGATGGTGTGGGCGTCGATGCCTTTGTGGAGTTGCCACTGTGAGGTGACGAGGCGGTCGCGGACGGGTTCGGCGAGGGCGTGGAAGTAGCGGGTGTGGTCGGGGGTGAAGTGTTCGAGGCCGAGCTTGGAGTACTCCATGGGCGCGAAGGCTTGGGTGCGGCCGAGCCAGTGGAGTTTTTCCCGGCCGGCGGGGCGGTGGCGGAGCAGGTCGAGGAAGATCTCGGCGCCGGACTGTCCGGTGCCGACGACGGTGATGTGGTCGGCGGTGAGGATGGTGTCGCGGTGCCGGAGGTAGTCGGTGGCGTGGATGACGGGGACGCCGGGGGCTTCGACGAGGGGTTTGAGGGGGTCGGGGATGTGGGGTTCGGTGCCGATCCCCAGGACGACGTTCCTGGTGTAGGTGCGGCCGAGGGCTTCGGCTTCTCCGTCGGGGGCGAGTCGGGTGTGGTCGACTTCGAAGAGGTCGCGTTCGGGGTTCCAGCGGACGGCGTCGACCTGGTGGCCGAAGTGGAGTCCG
Organism: Streptomyces sp. S.PNR 29; assembly: GCF_030386795.1. Classification (GTDB taxonomy): domain Bacteria; phylum Actinomycetota; class Actinomycetes; order Streptomycetales; family Streptomycetaceae; genus Streptomyces. Next base: position 605,459 of record NZ_JANUQM010000002.1, on the reverse strand, counting down.
GGGAGGTTGTCGGCGACCCAGCGGCAGTAGGCGTCGTATTCGGCGCGTTGGATGTGGAAGCGTTCGGCGATGTAGAAGGGGAAGAGGCGTTCGCGGGTTTTGAGGTAGTTGAGGAAGGTCCAGGGGCTGGCGGGGTCGGCGAGGGTGACCAGGTCGGCGAGGAAGGGGACCTGGATGGTGGTGCCGTCGATGAGCAGGCCGGGGTGCCAGGCGAAGGTGGGGCGCTGTTCGTAGAAGGCGGTGTCGAGTGCGGTGAGGGGGTCGGCGAGTGCGGCGAGGGAGAGGTTGAAGGGTCCGATACCGATGCCGACGAGGTCGCGGGGTGCGTCGGGCTCGTGGGGTGGGGGGTTGGTCATCGGTGGGTGGTTCCTTCCACGAGTTTCAGCAGCCCGGTCAGGTCGTCGGGCCGGGTGTGGGGGTTGAGGAGGGTGGCTTTGAGCCAGAGACGGCCGTCGAGTCGGGCGCGGCCGAGGACGGCGCGGCCGTCGGTGAGGAGTGTTCTGCGTACGGCGGCGACGGTTTCGTCGGTGACGCCGGTGGGCCGGAAGAGGACCGTGCTGATGGTGGGCCGGTCGTGGAGTTCGAAGGCGGGGTGGTCGTCGATGAGGGTTGCGAGTGTGTGGGCGTGGTCGCAGACCTGGTCGACGAGGGCGCCTAGGCCGGTGCGGCCGAGGGTCTTGAGGGTGACGGCGATCTTGAGGATGTCGGGGCGGCGGGTGGTGCGCAGGGAGCGGCCGAGGAGGTGGGGGAGGCCGGCGTCGGTGTCGTCGTCGGCGCTGAGGTAGTCGGCGTGTTGGTGCAGGGCCCTGAGGTCGTGGGGGTGTTTGACGGCGAGGAGGCTTGCGGCGATGGGCTGCCAGCCGAGTTTGTGCAGGTCGAGGGTGACGGTGTGGGCGGCTGTGAGCCCGGTGAGCCGGTGGCGGTGGCGGTCGCTGAAGAGGAGGCCTCCGCCGTAGGCGGCGTCGATGTGGAGTCGGGCGCGGTGGGCGGCGCACAGGGCGGCGATGTCGGGCAGTGGGTCGATGAGTCCGGCGTCGGTGGTGCCGGCGGTGGCGGCGACGAGGAGGGGGCCGGGGAGGGTGGTGAGGGCTTCGTCGAGGGCGGCGGGGTCGAGGGTGCCGGCGGGGGCGGGCACGATGACGGGGTCGGGCAGGCCGAGCAGCCAGGCGGCGCGGGGCAGGGAGTGGTGTGCGTTGGCGCCGCACACCAGCTGGATGTGCCCGCCGTGTGTCTCGCGGGCGAGGAGCAGGGCGAGTTGGTTGGACTCGGTGCCGCCGGTGGTGACGAGGGCGTCCGCCGCCGGCGTCGGGGGGCCGGCGGGTGGTGTGCCGGTCTGTGCGCGGCCGTAGATCTCGGCGGCGAGGGTTCTGGTGACGAGTGTTTCGAGTGCGGATGCCGCCGGGGCCTGGTCCCAGGAGTCGAGGGAGGGGTTGAGGGCGCCGGCGGCGAGGTCGGCGGCGGTGGCTACGGCGAGGGGCGGGCAGTGCAGGTGGGCGGCGCACAGGGGGTGTGCGGGGTCGGCGGCGCCTTCGGCGAGGGCGTGGACGAGCGCGCGGAGGGCGTCGGGGTCGCCCTGGTCGGGCAGGACGTCCCCGACGGCGTCGCGTACGCGTGCGGTGACGGCTTGGGGTCCGCCGGTGGGGAGTGGGCCGCCGCGGGAATGGGTGCCGGTGTGCAGTGCGTCGAGCACGGTGTGCAGCAACGGTCTGAGGGCGTGGGGGCCTTGGGGGCCTGAGGCGAGGGGCGGTGGGCTGGGCATGGGGCCTCCTGGGCGCGGGGCAGGGGGGTCCGCTGGGGAGGGTTCCAGCTTGTAGAGGGATGCCTGCTCGCGCCCTGAAAGTCCGGTGATCAGACCCGAAAGGGGGTAAGGGCGGGCTTGGTGGCTCCGGCTCAGCCTTCGGCCCGGCCCTGTCTCACCTTCGGTTCAGCCCCGGTTCGGCCCCGGTTCAGCCCCGGAAGTCGTCGGCGTGGTCCCTCGCCCATTGGGTGAACGGGCGGGCCGGGTTGCCGGTGATCTGCTCGACGGTGGTGGTGATCTCCGGGGCGACGCCGACGGTCGCGGCGAAGGTCTTCAGCAGGGTCTGGACCATGTGCGGCGGGACGTGCGGGAAGAGTTCGGGGCCCGCCTCGTCGGGTGAGACTTCGGTGAAGCGCAGGTCGCGGCCGATGGCCTGCCCGATGGCGGTGACCTGTTCGGCGTTGGTGGTGGCCTCGGGCCCGGTGAGGCGGTGGACGGCGCCCTCGTGGCCGTCGTCGAGGAGGGCGCGTTCGGCGACGGCGGCGATGTCGTCCTCGTGGATGGGGGCGGACTGTCCGTCGGCGAAGACGCCGCGGACGGTGTTGCCGGAGCGTATCTGCGGGGCCCACTGCAGGGCGTTGGCGGCGAAGGCGTTCGGGCGCAGGAAGGTCCAGGTGAGGCCGCTGTCGCGGATGTGCTGTTCGGCGGTGGCGTGCATGACGTGGATGGGGTGGGTCTCGTCGGCGCCTGAGCCGATGATTCCGGAGGACAGCAGCACGACGTGCCGTACTCCGGCGGCGCGGGCCGCTTCGAGGAGTGCGGGGGTCTGGTCGCCGCCGGCCTGGATGTAGAGGAACAGTTGGGTCGTGCCCTTGAACAGGGCTTCGGGTTCGTCGAGCCGGAGCCGTACGGCTTCCGCTCCGGCGGGCAGCTGGGCGCGTCCCGGGTCGCGGGTGAGGGCTCGTACGGGGTGACCTGCGGCTGTGAGACGTGCGACGAGGGCGCGGCCGACGTTGCCGGTGGGGCCGGTCACTGCGATCACGGGTGTCCTCCTGGGAGCGGGGCTGATCGTCCTTGGGCTCCCCGAGCCTAGGAAGGACGATCAGCGTGCCGCATCGTCGTCAGGTACCAGTGGCCGCCTACGTCTTGGGACCTACGCCTCCCTGATCCGCAACGCCCGTGCGAGGTCGTCGAGTTGGTCGACGAGCTTGCGGCGCAGGGCGGGGAGGGGGTCGGCGTCGCGGAGGCATTCCTCGCCGAGGCGCAGGGTGTCGGTGTCGACGGCGTGGGCGGGGAAGGCGTAGCGGCCGGCGGCTTCGCCGATGGCGGGGCCGCGGCGGGCGGCCAGGGCGACGGCGTCCTGGTAGTAGCGGGGCACGTAGTCCTGTACGAGGTCGGCCTGTTCGGGCTGCCAGAAGCCTTGGGCGGTGGCGTTGAAGAGGTAGTTGGAGAGGTCGTCGCGGGCGAACATCGCCTCCCAGGCCTTGGCTTTCGCGTCCGGGTCGGGCAGGGCGGCGCGGCAGCGGGCGGCGCCTTCCTGGCCGGTGGCGCTGGGGTCGCGGTCGAGTTCGGCGGCGATGGCGGTTTCGTCGGTGGCGCCGAGGACGGCGAGGCGGGCCATGATGCGCCAGCGCAGTTCGGGGTCGAGTTCGGGGCCGCCGGGGACGGTGCCGTCGGCGAGCCAGGCGGCGATGGTGTCGGGGTGGGCGGCGACGTCGATGAAGTGGCGTACGGCGATCAGACGGAGCCCGGGGTGGTCGCCGTCCTCGGTGCGGCGGATGAGGTCGCGGCACAGGGCGGAGAGGGTGGCGAGGGCGGCGGGCCGCTGTTCGGGGGTGACGTAGCGGTCGGCGATCTGGGTGGTGGCGAAGGCGAGGACGCCCTGGACGAGGGCGAGGTCGGTTTCGTGCGGGAGGTGGGCGCGGGCGGTTTCCAGGTGGGCGGTGGGCGCCAGTTCGCCGTCGCGTACGGCGTCCCTGAGGGCGTTCCAGACGACGGCGCGGGTGAGCGGCTCGGGCAGGCCGGACAGGCTGGTGCGGACGGCTTCGAAGGAGGCGGGGTCGAAGCGGACCTTGGCGTAGGTGAGGTCGCCGTCGTTGAGGAGGAGCAGGGCGGGGCGCTTGCCGATGGGCAGGGGGTCGGTGGCGGGGATGTCGAGGTCGAGGCGGGTGCGCAGGGTGAGGCGGCCTTCGTCGGTGAGGTCCTGGTCGTACACGCCGGCGGCGATGCGGTGGGGGCGGCTGCCGGTGTGGGCGACGGTGAGGGTGCAGGTGCCGCCTTCTGCGGGGGTGACGTGGGGGGTGAGGGTGTCGACGCCGGTGGTGCGCAGCCAGCTGTCGGCCCAGGCGTGGACGTCGCGTTCGGTGGCGGCGGCGAGGGAGTCGATGAAGTCGGCGAGGGTGGCGTTGGCGAACTTGTGGCGGGCGAAGTGGGTGTTGATGCCGGCGAGGAAGTCCTTCTCGCCGAGCCAGGTCACCAGTTGCCGTAGGGCGGAGGCGCCCTTGGCGTAGGAGATGCCGTCGAAGTTCAGCAGTGCGGAGGCGGTGTCGGGGACGGCTTCGGGTGCGACGGGGTGGGTGGAGGGGCGCTGGTCGGCGTCGTAGCCCCAGGCTTTGCGGGAGACGCCGAAGTCGGTCCAGGTGTCGGTGAAGCGGGTGGCTTCGGCGGTGGTCTGGTAGCCCATGTACTCGGCGAAGGACTCGTTCAGCCAGATGTCGTCCCACCACTTGAGGGTGACGAGGTCGCCGAACCACATGTGGGCCATCTCGTGGGCGATGACCATGGCGCGGGTCTGGCGTTCGGTGTCGGTGACGGCGGAGCGGTAGACGAACTCGTCGCGGAAGGTGACGAGGCCGGGGTTCTCCATGGCGCCGGCGTTGAACTCGGGGACGAACGCCTGGTCGTAGGAGTCGAAGGGGTAGGGCTCCTCGAACTTCTCGTGGTAGCGGTCGAAGCAGCCGCGGGTGACGTCGAGGATCTCGTCGGCGTCGGCGTCGAGGTAGGGGGCCAGCGAGCGGCGGCAGTGGATGCCGAAGGGCAGGCCTCGGTGTTCGGTGCGCACGGAGTGCCAGGGGCCGGCGGCGACGGCGACGAGGTAGGTGGAGATCAGCGGGGTGGTGGCCGCCTTCCATACGCCGTCGGTGTGTTCGGTGATGCCGTTGGCGAGGACGGTCCAGCCTTGGGGGGCCTTGACGGTGAGGTCGAAGACGGCCTTGAGGTCGGGCTGGTCGAAGGCGGGGAAGACGCGCTGGACGTCGTCCATGAACAGCTGGGTGTAGACGTAGGTTTCGCCGTCGGTGGGGTCGGTGAAGCGGTGCATGCCCTCGCCGGTGCGGGAGTAGCGCATGGCGGCGTCGACGCGCAGTTCGTGTTCGCCGGGGGTGAGGTTCTTCAGCGGCAGCCGGTTCTCGTCGAGGGTTTCGGGGTCGAGGGGCTGTCCGTCGAGGGTGGCGGAGCGCAGCTGGGCGGGCTTGACCTCGACGAAGGTGTCCGTGGCGTCCTGGTCCCCGCGGACGGTGAACCGGATGACGGTGCGGGAGTCGAAGGTCTCGTCCCCGACTGTCAGATCGAGTGCGATCGCGTAGTGGTGGACGTCGAGGAGCCGGGCTCGGAGCTGCGCTTCGTCGCGCGTCAGTACGGACATGCAGGACATGCTGCCTGATGGTGTCGGCAGCGCACAGAGGCGGATCGGTACGCGGCCTATGTCCGGTGCTGCGCCTGCGCTGCCTGCTCGGCGGGTGTGGTGCTGCGGGGGCACGCGCGCGTGGGCCGGTACCGGAGAGTGCTCGCCTGCTGGCGAGGCGTACACAGTGCCCGGCATGCCCTGTGCACGCCTCCGCGTCGCTTCAGTTGGGGGTGGGGGCCGTGCCGTGCACGGCGTCCTCCGCGATGCGTTCGTGGTGGCGGATCACCTCGCCGATGATGAAGTTGAGGAATTTCTCGGCGAACGCGGGGTCGAGTTTGGCGCTCTCCGCGAGGGCGCGCAGGCGGGCGATCTGCTTCGCCTCGCGGGCCGGGTCGGCGGGCGGCAGCCGGTGGCGGGCCTTGAGGTGGCCGACCTGCTGGGTGCACTTGAAGCGCTCGGCGAGCATGTGGACGACGGCCGCGTCGATGTTGTCGATGCTGTCCCGCAGCCGGGCGAGCTCCTCGCGGACGGCGGGGTCGACGTCACCGGTACCGGTGTTGCTGGTGGTCATGGGGGTTCAGCCTACGGGGCGGGCGTGTTCGATCGTCCATCCCCATCAGGGAAAATCCGCCCAGATGCCCGTAGAGTGGGAGTCGGGTTCAGGCGTCGTGGGGGTTCAGGCGTGGCGAACGGCGGTCCGGTCGAGCACGGCTTCCCACATCTGGAGACGGTGCGGGCGGCCATCACCGCGCTGTACCGACGGCTGTCGTGCGACACGATCCAGACGTTCTCGGCGAGTGTGGCCCCTGCCGACGTGGCGTTCTGCGATACCGATGATCTGTATCTGGGGGCGCAGCGGGTGGCCCGTGAGCTGGTGCGGCACTACCGCCTGCCGGATGCGCGGCTGATCGTCAGCTTCCGTGAGATGCGGCATGCGGCGAACGTCGAACTGGCGGCCGGTCCCGAGTACTTCGTGGAGCTGAACGACCGGTTCCGTACGCATCGGCGGGACATCGGCGCGGCCCTCGCCCATGAGGTGATGCACGTGTATCTGCATCGTCTCGGCCTGTCCTTCCAGGGCACCCGCGACAACGAGATCCTGACGGACACGGCGGCGACGTATCTGGGGGCGGGGTGGCTGCTGCTGGACGCGTACCGGGAGGACGGGGCGTCGTCGCAGAAGCTGGGGTATCTCACGCCGGAGGAGTTCGGTTACGTCCTGGCGAAGCGGGCGGTGCTGTTCGGCGAGGATCCGTCGGTGTGGTTCACCAGTCCGCAGGCCTACACGGCGTACGTCAAGGGCAGGGCGCGGGCCCGTCTGGACGAGCAGCAGCCTCCGCTGACGGCGGCGGGCTGGGCGGGGCGGCGCCGCTATGCGCGGGACCGCCGCCATGCCCAGACCGATCACGCCCCCGCCGCCCTGTCGGGCGTGCCGTACTCGTTCACTCCCGACGGGCACGGCCCGCTTCGGGTGTCGTTCCCTTGCCCGACCTGTCATCAGCGGATCAGGGTGCCGGTGCGGGGGAGGGTACGGGCGCGGTGTGCGCTGTGCCGGACGGTGCTGGAGTGTGACACGTAGGTTGATCCCCGAACGCCGGACGAGCTGGAAATGTCCTGCTCTACGCTCCATGAACGTCCCCCGGCCCCTACGCTCCATAAACGGCTCCCGGCGCTTGCGCCTCCCCCAGCAGCCTCCGTGCCGTCTCCCCTGCCTCGGCCGGTGTCCATCGCGCCCCCTTGTCGGCGGTGGGCCCTGCTCTCCAGCCCTCCATGACCGTGATGCGGCCGCCCTCGGTTTCGAAGACCCGGCCCGTGACGCCGGCGCTCGCGGCGGAGCCCAGCCAGACCACCAGTGGGGAGACGTTGTCCGGGGACATGGCGTCGAAGCCGGATGCGGGGGCCGTCATGGTGTCGGCGAAGGTGTGCTGCGTCATCCGGGTGCGGGCGGCGGGTGCGATGGCGTTGACCTGGATGCCGTAGCGGCCCAGTTCGGCCGCCGCGACCAGGGTGAGGCCGATGATCCCGGCCTTCGCGGCGCTGTAGTTGCCCTGCCCGACGGAGCCCAGGAGGCCGGCTCCGCTGCTGGTGTTGACGATGCGGGCGACGGGGGTACGGCCCGCCTTGGCCTCGGCGCGCCAGTGTGCTGCGGCGTGTCTGAGGGGCAGGAAGTGGCCCTTGAGGTGGACGCGTACGACGGCGTCCCAGTCGTCCTCGTCGAGGTTGACCAGCATCCGGTCGCGCAGGAACCCGGCGTTGTTGACGAGGGTGTCGAGGCGGCCGTACGTCTCCAGGGCGGTGTGGATCAGGGAGGCGGCGCCCTCGGTGGTGGCGATGTCGCCGCCGTGGGCGACGGCCTGGCCGCCGGCCGCGCGGATCTCCTCGGCCACCTGGCCGGCGGGGCTGTCGGCGGCGGGGGTGCCGTCGAGGCCGACGCCGAGGTCGTTGACGACGAGCCGGGCGCCCTCGGCGGCGAACGCGAGCGCGTGGGCGCGGCCGAGTCCGCGGCCCGCGCCGGTGACGACGACGACCCGTCCGTCGCAGATTCCGCTCATGTCACCGCTCCTTGTGCGGTTGCCGCGTCCAGGAACGCCGGCCGCTCCCCGCCCCCGTGGACGAGCAGGCCGGCCCCGCTGATGTAGGCGGCGGCGTCGGAGGCGAGGAACACCGCCGCCGCGCCGACGTCGGACGGCTCGGCGAGGCGGCCGAGCGGGACGGTGCGGGAGACGGCGGCGATGCCGGCCTCGTCGCCGTAGTGGAGGTGGGACAGCTCGGTGCGGACCATGCCGACGACGAGGGTGTTGACGCGGACGTCCGGCGCCCATTCGACGGCCATCGACCGGGCGAGGCTCTCCAGGCCCGCCTTGGCCGCGCCGTAGGCGGCGGTGCCGGGCGAGGGGCGGCTGCCGCTGACGCTGCCGATCATCACGATGGAGCCCTTGGCGCGTCTGAGGTGGTCGTAGGCGGCGAGGGACACGGTCAGCGGGGCGACGAGGTTGAGCTCCAGGACGCGTACGTGCCGCTCGGTGTCGGCCTGTGCGAGGAGGCGGTGGGGGGCGCCGCCCGCGTTGTTGACCAGGACGTCCAGCCGGGGCAGGGCGGTGAAGAAGCGCCGCACGGCGTCGCCGTCGCGGACGTCGAGCGGCACGAACTCGGTCTTCGGCACCGGGACCTGAGGCGGCCGGCGGGCACAGACCACGACCTCGGCGCCCGCCTCCACGAAGGCACGCGCGATGCCGGCGCCGACGCCGCGCGTGCCGCCGGTGACGACGGCGACCTTCCCGTCCAGCTCCATTCGCTGCTACCTTCCACCTAACAAACGTTTGGTGGAAAGGTAGCCGATGCGGGCCATGGGTGTCTCCACCTTGTCCCCCGAAAAGGGGATTTCCGTCATCACCGTTGACTTCCCGCCGGTGAACGCCCTGCCGGTGCGCGGCTGGTTCGCCCTCGCCGACGCGGTGCGCGGGGCGGGCCGTGACACCGGGGTGCGGTGTGTGGTGCTGGCCGCCGAGGGGCGGGGCTTCAATGCGGGCGTGGACATCAAGGAGATCCAGGCGGACGGGGCGAGCGCCCTGCTCGGCGCCAACCGCGGCTGTGCGGAGGCCTTCGCGGCGGTGTACGAGTGCGAGGTCCCGGTCGTGGCGGCGGTGCAGGGCTTCTGTCTGGGCGGCGGCATCGGGCTGGTGGGCAACGCGGACGCGATCGTGGCGAGCGAGGACGCGGTGTTCGGGCTGCCGGAGCTGGACCGGGGAGCGCTGGGCGCGGCCACCCACCTGGCCCGGCTGGTCCCGCAGCACCTGATGCGCGCCCTGTACTACACCGCGCGCACGGCGAGCGCGGCCGAGCTGCACGGGCACGGTTCGGTGTGGCGGGTGGTGCCGCGCGCCGAACTGCGGGCGGCTGCCCTGGAGTTGGCCCGGGAGATCGCGGCGAAGGACGGACAGCTGCTGCGGCTGGCCAAGGCCGCGATCAACGGCATCGACCCGGTCGACGTGCGCCGCAGCTACCGCTTCGAACAGGGCTTCACCTACGAGGCGGGCGCGAGCGGCGTGGCCGACCGCGTCCGCGCCACCTTCGGCAAGGAGGGCACCTAGGTGAGTGACAAGACGATGACCGCCGACGAGGCCGTCTCACGGCTGCGCGGCGGGATGACGGTCGGCATCGGCGGCTGGGGTTCGCGCCGCAAACCGATGGCCCTGGTCAGAGCGCTGCTCCGGTCCCCGATCACCGATCTCACCGTCGTCTCGTGCGGCGGCCCGGACGTCGGCATGCTCGCGGCGGCCGGACGGATCCGGAAACTGGTCACGGCCTTCGTCACCCTCGACTCGATCCCGCTGGAACCGCACTACCGCACGGCCCGCGAGCACGCCGCCTTCGAGCTGACCGAGATCGACGAGGCGATGTTCCTGTGGGGGCTGCACGCGGCCGCGAACCGGCTGCCGTTCCTGCCCGTGCGGGCCGGGATCGGCTCGGACGTGATGCGGGTCAACCCGGGGCTGCGCACGGTGACCTCGCCGTACGAGGACGGGGAGACGTTCGTGGCGATGCCCGCGCTGCGCCTGGACGCGGCCCTGGTGCACGTCAACCGCGCCGATCGGCGGGGCAACGGGCAGTACCTGGGTCCGGACCCGTACTTCGACGACCTGTTCTGCGCGGCGGCCGACACCGCTTACGTCTCCTGCGAGCGGATCGTGGACACGGCCGAGTTGACCGAGGAGGCGGCGCCGCAGACGCTGCTGATCAAGCGCCACACGGTGACGGGTGTCATCGAGGCACCGAACGGCGCGCACTTCACGTCCTGCGCGCCCGACTACGGCCGGGACGAAGCGTTCCAGAGGACGTACGCGACCACTGGCTGGCCCGAGTTCGCGGCGCGGTTCCTCGGCGGTGACGAGCAGGCGTACCAGTCGGCTGTGCGGGAGGCGAGGTGAAGGGCGTCACCCGCGCCGAGTACTGCGTGATCGCCTGCGCCGAGGCCTGGCGCGACGCCGGTGAGATCCTGGCGAGCCCGATGGGCCTGATCCCCTCCCTCGGGGCCCGCCTCGCCCGGCGCACCTTCTCGCCGGAGCTGCTGCTGACCGACGGGGAGGCGATGCTGGTGGGCGACGACGGCACGGTCGAGGGCTGGCTGCCCTACCGGCAGCACCTCGCCCTGGTCGCCGGCGGCCGCCGGCACGTGATGATGGGCGCGAGCCAGATCGACCGGTACGGCAACCAGAACATCTCCTGCATCGGCGACTGGGCGAGGCCCACCCGGCAGCTGCTCGGGGTGCGGGGAGCGCCGGTCAACACACTCAACAACCCGACCAGCTACTGGATCCCACGGCACTCCCGCCGGGTGTTCGTGGAGCAGGTCGACATGGTGTGCGGCGTCGGGTACGACCACGCGGCCGACGCCCGTCACCACCGCATCCCGCGTGTCGTCTCCGACCTCGGCGTCTTCGACTTCGCCACCCCCGACCGCTCGATGCGGCTGGCCTCGCTGCACCCGGGCGTCACGGTGGAGCAGGTCACGGAAGCCACCGGGTTCGCCCTCACCGTGCCGGACGAGGTGCCCTTCACGCGCGAGCCGACGCAGGCCGAGCTGCGGCTGATCCGCGAGGTCCTCGATCCGGGCGACAGCCGGGCCGGGGAGGTCGGGCACTGATGGAGACCGCGTTCACCCGGCTGGTCGGCATCCGGCATCCGATCGTGCAGACCGGCATGGGCTGGGTGGCCGGTCCGCGCCTGGTCTCGGCGACGGCGAACGCCGGTGCGCTGGGCATCCTGGCCTCCGCGACCATGACGCCGGACCGGCTGCGGGAGGCGATACGGGAGGTGCGGTCCCGTACGGACGCGCCGTTCGGGGTGAATCTGCGCGCCGACGCCTCGGACGCCGCCGACCGGGTGCGGATCGTCATCGAGGAGGGCGTCCGGGTCGCCTCCTTCGCCCTCGCCCCCTCCCCCGGGCTGGTAGCGGAGCTGAAGGAGGCGGGCGTGGTCGTCGTCCCGACCGTCGGGGCGCGGCGCCATGCCGAGAAGGTCGCGGCCTGGGGCGCGGACGCGGTGATCGTGCAGGGCGCGGAGGGCGGCGGGCACACCGGTGAGGTGGCGACGACGGTGTTGCTGCCGCAGGTGGTGGACGCGGTGCGGATCCCGGTGGTGGCGGCGGGCGGCTTCTTCGACGGGCGGGGCCTGGTCGCCGCGCTGGCGTACGGGGCGGCGGGCATCGCCATGGGCACGCGTTTCCTGCTGACCTCGGACTCGACGGTGCCGGACGCGGTGAAGGCACGGTATCTGGCGGCGACGGTGAAGGACGTGACGGTGACGACGGCGGTGGACGGGCTGCCGCACCGCATGCTGCGTACGGAACTGGTCGAGTCGCTGGAGCGCTCCGGCCGCCTCAGGGCCCTGGCGCGGGCGGTGCGGAGGGCGGCGGGCTTCCGGCAGCTGTCCGGTACCTCCTGGCGCCGGATGCTGAGCGACGGACGGGCACTCAGGCACGGCAAGGACCTGACCTGGAGCCAGGTCCTGCTGGCCGCGAACACACCGATGCTGCTGAAGGCGTCGATGGTGGACGGGCGGACGGATCTGGGGGTGATGGCGTCCGGGCAGGTCGCCGGGGTGATCGACGACCTGCCGTCGTGCGCGGAGCTGGTGGAGCGGATCATGAAGGAGGCGGACGGGACACGGGAGAGGCTCACCGCCGCCCCTCGGTGAGTCTCACAGCCTCTCGATGATCGTCACGTTGGCCTGCCCCCCGCCCTCGCACATCGTCTGCAGGCCGAACCGGCCGCCGGTGCGCTCCAGTTCGTGCAGCAGGGTCGTCATCAGCTTGACGCCGGTGGCGCCCAGGGGGTGGCCGAGGGCGATGGCGCCGCCGTTGACGTTGACCCTGTCCGGGTCGGCGCCGGTCTCCTTCAGCCAGGCCAGGACGACCGGCGCGAAGGCCTCGTTGATCTCGACGAGGTCGATGTCGCCGAGGGACAGGCCGGTCTTCTTCAGGGCGTGCGCGGTGGCCGGGATGGGGGCCGTCAGCATGCGGATGGGGTCCTCGCCGCGCACGGAGAGGTGGTGCACGCGCGCGCGTGGCGTCAGCCCGTGCGCCCGTACGGCCCGCTCGGAGGCGAGCAGCATCGCCGCCGCGCCGTCGGAGACCTGCGAGGAGCAGGCGGCGGTGATGGTGCCGCCGTCGAGGACCGGCTTCAGCGCGGCCATCTTCTCCGGTGAGGTGTCCCGCCGCGGCCCCTCGTCGACCGTGACGTCCTCGTAGGGCACGGTCTCCCGCGCGAAGCGTCCCTCGTCGATGGCCCGCACCGCGCGCGCGTGCGACCGCAGGGCGAACTCCTCCTGCGCCTGCCTGCTGATCCCCCACTTGGCGGCGATCATCTCGGCGCCGGCGAACTGGTTCACCGGCTGCTGCCCGTACCGCGCCCGCCAGCCCTCGCTGCCCGCGAAGGGGCCCTCGGTCAGGCCCAGCGGCAGGGCCGCCTGCCGGGAGGCGAAGGCGATGGGGATCTGCGACATGTTCTGCACGCCGCCCGCGACCACCAGGTCCTGCGTGCCGGACTTGACGGCCTGTGCCGCGAAGTGCACGGCCTGCTGCGAGGAACCGCACTGCCGGTCCACCGTCACCCCCGGCACCTCCTCGGGCAGCCCGGCCGCCAGCCAGCAGGTCCGCGCGATGTCCCCGGCCTGCGGCCCGACCGCGTCCAGGCAGCCGAAGACGACGTCCTCGACGGCCGCCGGGTCGATGCCGGAGCGCTCCACGAGCGCCGTCAGCACATGGGCGCCGAGGTCGGCCGGGTGGACCCCGCTCAGCCCTCCCCCGCGCCGCCCGACGGGCGTACGGACCGCTTCGACGATGTAGGCCTCGGCCATGGCGACTCCCCAGTGGTCAGGTGCGTACGGCGATTCCGTCCAGGACCATCGACAGGTACTGCCGGGCGATCTCCTCCGGGCTGTGCTGTCCCCCGGGCCGGTACCAGGAGGCGGCCACCCACACCGTGTCCCGCACGAACCGGTAGGTGAGCCGCACGTCGAGGTCGGCCCGGAAGACCCGCTCGGCGACCCCGCGCTCCAGCGTGGACAGCCACGCCTTCTCGAACCTGCGCTGCGACTCGGCGAGAAACGCGAACCGCTCCTGCACCATCAGCTGCCGGGATTCCTTCTGATAGATCGCGACGGCCGCCCGGTGCCGGTCGATCTCCCGGAACGACTCGGTGACCAGCGCCTGAAGCGTCTCGCGCGGGCCCAGGTCGGCGCCCAGGACGGCGTCGTAGCCGCCCCACAGCTCGTCGAGGAAGGTGCGGAGGATCTCCTCCAGCATCGATTCCTTGGAGTCGAAGTGGTAGTAGAGGCTGCCCGCGAGCATGCCCGCGTGGTCCGCGATCTTCCGGACGGTGGTGGCGTTGTAGCCCTGCTCGGCGAAGACCTCCGCGGCGGTGTCGAGGAGTTCGCGGCGGCGCGCCGGAGCGGCGGCTGCGGCGGGCTTGTTGGTGGCGGTCACCTGGGGCTTCTTCTTGGTCGGCACGTGTCCATTGTGGTCCTAGGGATGCTGACTGCTGACGGAGACGACCTCTCCGGTCAGGTACGAGGAGTAACGCGACGCCAGGAACACGATCACGTTGGCCACCTCCCAGGGCTCGGCGCCCCGCCCGAAGGCCTCGCGCGCGGTCAGCTCCTCCAGCAGCCCGGCCGACGTCACCTTCGCCAGGTGCGGATGCGGGGCGAGGCTCGGTGACACCGCGTTGACCCGCACTCCGTACTCGGCCGCCTCCAGCGCGGCGCACCGGGTCAGCGCCATCACCCCCGCCTTCGCGGCGGCGTAGTGGGCCTGCCCGGCCTGGGCGCGCCAGCCGACGACGGAGGCGTTGTTGACGACGACGCCGCCCTGCCCCAGCGCCCGATAGGCCCGCAGGGCCGCCCGCGTGCACCGGAAGGTGCCGTTCAACGTCACGTCCAGGACGCGGGACCACTGCTCGTCCGTCATGTCCACCAGGGCCGACGTGCCGCCGAGTCCGGCGTTGTTGACCACGATGTCCAGCCGGCCATGCTCGCGTACGGCCGTCTCGAACAGGGTCCGCACCTGTGCTTCGTCGGTGACATCGCAGGCGACCGCGGCCACCGCGCCCGGGAACTCCCGCCCCAGTTCGGCCTCGTACTCCTTCAGCCGCCGTCCGTGCACGTCGCTGATCAGCACCCGCGCGCCCTCTTCCAGGAAGCGCCGCGCGGTCGCCCCGCCGATCCCCGCGCCCGCCGCTGCCGTGATGACGGCGGTGCGTCCCTCCAGCAGCCCGTGCCCGGGCACATAGGCCGGACTCTCGACGTCTGTCATAGGGCCAAGCTAACCTACCAAACACTTGTTAGGGAAGCGTGCCGGAAAGACGGCAGAGGGACGGCAGAAGGACGGAAGCCCATGGATCTCGGCTTCACCAAGGCGGAGGAGGCGTTCCGCGCCGAGGCCCGCGCCTGGCTCGTCGCGCATGTGCCCGCCGATCCGCTGCCCTCCCTGGAGACCGAGGAGGGCTTCGCGGCGCACCGCGCGTGGGAGGCGGAACTCGCCGCGGACCGCTGGTCGGTGGTGAACTGGCCGGCCGCGTACGGCGGGCGGGACTGCGATCTCCTGCGGTGGCTGATCTTCGAGGAGGAGTACTACGCGGCGGGCGCGCCGGGCCGGGTGAGCCAGAACGGCATCCATCTGCTCGCACCGACCCTCTTCGACTTCGGGACCGAGGAGCAGCGGGCACGGGTGCTGCCGCCCATGGCGTCCGGTGCGGTGATCTGGGCGCAGGCGTGGTCGGAGCCGGAGGCGGGCTCGGATCTGGCGTCGCTGAGAGCGAGGGCCGTCCGCGTGGACGGCGGCTGGCGTTTGAACGGCCAGAAGACGTGGTCGTCGCGGGCCGCCTTCGCCGACCGTGCCTTCGGCCTGTTCCGCAGCGACCCGGACGTGCCGCGACCGCACCAGGGGCTGACCTACCTGATGTTCGGCCTTCGGGCGCCCGGCGTCACGGTGCGCCCCATCGCGCGCCTCGACGGCAGGCCCGCCTTCGCCGAGCTGTTCCTGGACGGGGTGTTCGTGCCCGACGAGGACGTGATCGGCGAGCCCGGCCAGGGCTGGCGGATCGCGATGTCGACGGCGGGCAACGAGCGCGGGCTGATGCTCCGCTCCCCCGGCCGCTTCCTCGCCGCGGCCGAACGGCTGCTGCGGCTCTGGCAGGCCCAGGGCAGCCCGTGGTCCGCGCACGACCGCGTGGCCGACGCCCTCATCGGCGCCCGCGCCTACCAGCTCTTCACCTACGCGGCCGCCTCCCGCTTCCTGGACGGCGACCGGGTCGGCCCGGAGTCCAGCCTGAACAAGGTCTTCTGGTCCGAGTACGACATCGCGCTGCACGAGACGGCCCTCGACCTGCTGGGCGAGGCGGGAGAGCGGGCGGACACCGACTGGGCCGAGCGGTACGTCTTCTCCCTCGCCGGCCCCCTCTACGCGGGCACGAACGAGATCCAGCGCGACATCATCGCCGAGCGCCTGCTCGGCCTGCCGAAGGGACGCCGGTGATGCGGTTCCTCCTCGACGCCGAACAGCGTGCCTTCGCCGCTTCCCTGGACGCGATGCTGACGGCCGCCGGCACACCGTCGGTGGTACGGGAGTGGAGCCGCGGCGACCATGCGAGCGGCCGCGCGCTGTGGTCCCGTATCGCCGAGGCGGGCGTGTTCGCGCTCGCGGTCCCGGAGGAGTACGCGGGGCTCGGGCCGCGCCCGGTCGAACTCGTCGTCGCCTTCTTCGAGTTGGGCCGGCATGTGGTGCCCGGCCCCTTGGTGGAGACGGTCGCGGCGGCGGCCCTGCTCTCCGGCTCCGGCGCCGCCGGGCGGCTGCTGCCGCCGCTGGCCTCGGGCGAGGCGATGGCGACAGTGGCGTGGCAGAGCGGGTACGCCCTGGACGGCGACGCGGCGACCACGCGCCTCGTGCCGGCCCCGGACGGCCTGCGCCTCGCCCCGGGCCACGGCCCCGTCCACCCGTCACTGGACCCGGCCCGCCGGCTCACCCCGCTCACCCCGGGAGGGGAGACACTCCCCTGGCGGCCGGCCGGGGAACACCCCTGCACCACCGACGGGACCGCGCCCCCGTCGGAGCCGCCCCTGGAACGCGCCCTGACCTGGGCCCGTCTGGCCACCGCCGCCCAAGCCCTCGGTGTCGGCCTCGCGCTCCTCGACAGGACGGTCGCGTATGTCGGGCAGCGGACCCAGTTCGGCGCGCCCATAGGCTCGTTCCAGGCCGTCAAGCACCGGCTGGCCGACGCGAAGATCGCCCTGGAGTTCGCCCGTCCCCTGGTCCTCGGCGCGGCGCTCACCCTGCACCCCGCCGACGTGGCCGCCGCCAAGGTCACCGCGTGCGAGGCCGCGTACACCACCGCCCGTACCGCCCTGCAGTTGCACGGCGCGATCGGCTACACGGCGGAGTGCGACCTGTCCCTGTGGCTGACCAAGGCCCGCGCCCTGCGCACGGCCTGGGGCAGCCCGGGCGACTGCCGGGCCGCCGTCCTCGGCGCGGCCGCCCGGCTCAGTGCTGCTCCCCGCTCGTGACCTGCCGGTACTCCTCCACGGTCGGCTTGGGGACCTGCGCGTCCGGCCCGTACATCGCCTTCGCCAGCCGGGCGCGCAGCCGCTGGGACCGCTTGACCCGGCGGCGGACACCGCCCGCGTCGACGAGGGGCCCGATCTCGTACGGCGGGTTCTGCTCGTGCTGGGTGAGGGTGAACAGATCAGCCTGGGACAGAGGCGCGTGGGTCTCGGTGTACTCGCCGTTCGGCAGCCGCTTGATGGTGCCGGTCTCCCTGCCGTGCAGCACCTTGTCGCGGTCGCGGCGCTGCAGGCCGTGACAGATCCGCACGGTGACGCCGAAGGCGAGGACCGGCACGACGAAGACGGCGATCCGCACGAACCACGTGATGACGTTGATGGACAGGTGCAGATGTGTGGCCACGATGTCGTTGCCGCCGCCGATCAGCAGCACCCCGTACAGGCTCAGCCAGGCCACGCCGAGCCCCGTGCGCACGGGCGCGTTGCGCGGCCGGTCCAGGATGTGGTGCTCGCGTTTGTCGCCGGTGACCCACGCCTCGATGAAGGGATAGACGCCGATGGCGAGCATGACCAGCGGGAACAGCGCGAAGGGGATGAACACGCCGAGCACCAGCGTGTGGCCCCAGAGGTTGATCTCCCATCCCGGCATCACCCGGATCAGCCCCTCCGAGAAGCCGAGGTACCAGTCGGGCTGGGCGCCGGTGGTGACGAGGTCGGCTCGGTAGGGGCCGAAGGCCCACACGGGGTTGATCTGGGCGATGCCGCCCAGGATCGCCAGCACACCGAAGACGAGGAAGAAGAAGCCGCCCGCCTTGGCCATGTAGACCGGCAGGAAGGGCATGCCGACCACCGACCGGTTGTCCCGGCCCGGCCCGGGATACTGCGTGTGCTTGTGGTAGAAGACCAGGATCAGGTGCACGACCACCAGGCCCAGCATGATCCCGGGCAGCAGCAGCACATGGACCGGGAAAAGGCGCGAGATGATGTCGTCGCCGGGGTACTCCCCGCCGAAGAGGAAGAAGGCCAGGTAGGTCCCGACGATCGGGATCGAGAGGATCGCGCCGTGGGCGAAGCGCAGGCCGGTGCCGGACAGCAGGTCGTCGGGGAGCGAGTAGCCGGTCAGGCCGGTGATGATGCCGAGCATCAGCAGCGTCCAGCCGAACACCCAGTTGATCTCACGCGGCTTGCGGAAGGCGCCGGTGAAGAACACCCGCATCATGTGCACGAACATGGCGGCGACGAAGACCAGCGCCGCCCAGTGGTGGATCTGCCGGATCAGCAGCCCGCCGCGCACATCGAAGCTGATGTCGAGGGTGGACTCGTAAGCCCTGGTCATCACCACGCCGTTGAGCTCTTCGTAGGAGCCGCGGTACACGACCTCCACGCTGCTCGGCTCGAAGAACAGGGTGAGGTAGACGCCGGTGAGGATCAGGACGACGAAGCTGTAGAGGGCGATCTCCCCCAGCATGAACGACCAGTGGTCCGGGAAGACCTTGCGCATGTTGGCCTTGGCCAGCGCGAAGAGCCCCAGCCGCCCGTCGGCCCAGCCGGCCAGTCGTTCGCCCTTGCCGGCGGGAGCCCCTCTTGTGGCGGTGAACGTCGTCTCGTGCCGCGATCGCGCGCCGTCCATACGTCGTCGCCTCCCCGTCGGGTCACTCTTCAGGCTGACACGGGGTGCGCGGCCGTGCGAGTGGTGCGAGCGGACGAGTGAGCGGACGGTCAGGAGGGGCGCACGATTCCCTGCGCACGCGCTGCCACCAGCCACTTCGGGAACTCGTGCATCAGACGGTCGTACAACTCGGCGTCGGACAGCTGCCGCGGATCCACGCCCGCGGGGAAGAATCCGGCGTTGTCGACGACCCGCTTCGCCGGCACCCTCAGCTCGTCGAGCCGCCGCAGGAAGTCGAACTGCCGGCTCGCCGGATCTCCGAAGCCGATGAACTGCCAGAAGAGCGGGAGTCTCGCAGCCTTGCACACATAGCGTTCCGCCGCGGGCCTGCTGCTGGGCCCGCCGTCGGTCTGGAACACGACGAAGGCCGGGTCCGTCGCCCCGCTGTCGAGGTAGTGGTCGATGACGGCGTCCATGGCCAGGTGGTAGCTGGTGCGGCCCATGTGCCCGAGCCCGGACACGATCCGCTCGATCCGCCCCCGGTGGTCGGCGAGGGAGATCTCGGTGACGGCGTCGACGTCCGTGGAGAAGAACACCACCGGCACGCTCCCGTCGTCGTCGAGGTGCGCGGCCAGCCCGAGCACCCGGTCGGCGAGCGCCTGCACGGTGCCGTCCCGGTAGTACGGCCTCATGGAGCCGGAGTGGTCGACGACCAGGTAGACCGCGGCCCGCAGCCCGTCCAGCCCGTGCCGGGTCAGCGACGCCCCGGCGCTCTTGTACAGGCTGACCAGCGCGGGCGCGGTCTCCTCCACCTTGCGCAGACTGATCGCGGCCATTCGGACTCCCCCGGGTGCGGCAGAACTGGCCAGAGAGTACGGCACAGCGGGTCCACCCCTCCCTGCGTCCCCGGACGTTCGCGGGGTTCGCTATTTTGTTCGCCGCCGTCCCCACCGGCTCACCACCTGTCCCCGTCCCCCTCCAAGGAGCCGGCTGTGGATTCCGAGTCCACCGTCACCACGTGCTACCGCCATCCCAAGGTCGAGTGCCACGTCCGCTGCACCCGCTGCGACCGGTACATCTGCCCCGACTGCATGCGTGAGGCGGCCGTGGGCCACCAGTGCCCCGAGTGCGTGAAGGAGGGGGCGCGGTCGGTACGGCAGGCCCGTACGGTCGTCGGCGGCCGGATCTCGGCGACGCCCGTGGTGACGTACGCGCTGATCGCCCTCAATGTCCTCGTCTACCTGGGCGAGTTGGTGCGCCCGCAGATCGTGGACCGGTTCGCGATGCTCGGCGCCCGGCTGGTCGGCCCGGACGGCGGCTACTACGTCTACCAGGGGGGCCTACCTGGGGGACTTCCACGCCGAGGGGGTCGTCGCCGGGGAGTGGTACCGGCTGATCACCGGCGGCTTCCTGCATCTGGCGCCCACGGAGGGCACCTTCGGCATCCTCCACATCGCGATGAACATGGCCGCGCTGTGGCAGCTCGGCCGCGCTGTGGAGCCCATGCTCGGCCGCGTCCGCTTCCTCGCCCTCTACTTGCTGTCGACGCTCGGCGGTTCCGTGTTCGTGCTGCTCCTGGCCGCCCCCGAGACCACCTCGGTCGGCGCCTCGGGCGCGATCTTCGGCCTGGGCGCCGCCTACTACGTCCTCGCCCGGCGCATCGGCGCCGACATGGCGCCCGTCAACCGCTTCATGGCCTTCCTGCTCCTGTGGCTCCTGCTCTCCGCGAGCCTCACCTCCTGGCAGGGCCACCTGGGCGGACTGCTGGCGGGCGGTGCGCTGACCCTGGCGTATGCCTACGCGCCGCGTGACCGGCGGCGGATGATGGTGCAGACGGCGGCGAGCGTCGGGTTGCTGGTGTTGATGACGGTGCTGGTGGTGGGGAAAGTGACGGAGCTGACGGGCGGAGGTGTCTCCCAGTGAGGCGTGCCGGGCTGCTGCTGTTCGCGGCCGTCCCCGTCGTCGCCACGGCGGCGGTGTACTTCCTCGCGCCCTCGGACCCCGCCGACAGCCCGGCCAGGCCGCCGGCGTCCGCCGCCCAGTCGGCCCGGCAGGAGGCCAAGGACCGGGCGGAGCGGGAGCGGGCGGCGGACGACGCGGTGATCGCGGGTCTGCCGCCGGGTCTGGCGGCCCCGGAGAAGAAGGAGCTGGCCCAGCAGATCGTGGCCAGCGCCGAGAACTCCACCCTGGACTGGCGCAGCGCCTACGGCTACATCGAGGACATCGGCGACGGCCAGGGCTACACGGCCGGCATCATCGGCTTCTGCACCGGTACGCACGACCTGCTCACCCTGGTCGAGCGCTACACCGAGGCGCACCCCGGCAACGGCCTCGCCAGGTACCTCCCCGCTCTGCGCAAGGTCGACGGCACCGACTCCCACGAGGGCCTGGACCCCGGCTTCACGGCGGCCTGGAAGGCGGAGGCCGAGGTCCCGGCCTTCCGCGAGGCGCAGGACGCCGAACGCGACCGCGTCTACTTCGACCCGGCGGTCCGCCTCGCCAAGCTCGACGGCCTCGGCACACTGGGCCAGTTCGTCTACTACGACGCGATGGTCTTCCACGGCCCCGGCACCAAGGCGGACGGCTTCTACGGCCTGCGCGACCGCGCGATGAGGGAAGCGAACACCCCGGCCGAGGGCGGCAGCGAGAAGGCGTACCTGGACATCTTCCTCGACATCCGCCGCAAGGCGATGCGGTCCGGGCGCGCCGACATCGACACGACCCGCATCGACACGGCTCAGCGGCGGTTCCTGTACGACGGGAACCTGAAGCTTCGAACGCCGTTGGTGTGGGCGGTGTACGGGGACACGTACCGGGTCTCCTGAACCTCCGTCAGCCTCGTTACGGCTCACCTCTCTTCTGAGATGATGTGCCTCGTGGCACGGAACGGTTCGGGGGGCTTGGCTTGGGTTCCGCTGGTAACGCACGCACTACGGCGGGACGTCGGCGTGCTCTGCTGATCGGCATCACGGACACGCCCCATCTGCGCGGTAACCGGGACCTCGCCGAACGGTATCCCCGTCTCGACTGCGCCCCGAAGGACGTCGAACTGGTCGGTTCGGCACTCAGGCAGTCCGGTTACGACGTCACCGCCCGCCTCGACGAGAACGGCTTCGCCCCGCTGCTGGGAGCGCTCTACACCTTCTACGCGTCGTGCCGGCCCGGGGACACGGCCTTCGTCTACGTGTCGTGCCACGGGGAGTCCGTGGGCGGACGCGACTACCTGCTGCCGTCCGACGCCCAGCCGGGCGAGCTCCGCGACGACGGCACACAGGGCCTGCTCACCCATCTGCTCGTCGAGGCCAACCCCGGGATGCTGCTGCGCGGGCTGCGCCCCGGTGTGACCGCTGTGGTCTGCCTCGACACCTGCCGGGCCAAGGGGGACGAGCCCGGACCGGCCAGGCCCCAGGACTGGTGGGTCTCCGACGAGGTCGACGCGCTGTGGCTGTACAGCTGCGGCCCCGGCCTGCGCTCCTACGCCGACCCGGCGGAGGGCAGCCTGTTCTCCCGGGCCCTGGCGGAGGCGCTCAAGCCGAACAGCCCGCCGAACACCTTCGCGGACATCGTGGAGTACACCGCCCAGGCGATGCGCCGGCTGGCCGGAAACCTGCCGATCGTCCCGCAGACCCCTGATGTGAGCGTGCCCTTCCGCCTCCAGGACCGGACCGGCGAGATCACGGTCTGCGAGGGCTCCGAGGACACCCTTCGCTGGACCGACGCGGTCAGGGCCTGTGAGCTGTGGTCCCACACCTCCGGCAGCCCGGCGGTGCACGAGCGGGTGAAACAGCGGCTCGGCGAGCTGATCCGCTACGTGGTCGACAGTTGCGCGGGCGCCGGAGCCCACCAGGACGACCCCTGGCACGACCCGGCGTACCCCGAGCGTGTCGTGCACCGCCTCGGCGACCTCGTGCGCCGCGCCGAGCTGCCGCCCGGCGACCGGCTGTCCCCGGCCGAGACGGCCTGCCTGCTCGCGGGTCCCTTCGTGCACGAGGGCATGGTCGCCGTGGCCCTGCAGGACCTGCGGGTCCACCAGCCCCTCCACCTCGGCGCGCCGGTGGCGGACGAGGACGGCGACCCGCACGGGCAGCAGGTGCGCAGCGCCGCCCAGGACGTCTGCCGTGCCCACTCCCAGGTGCAGCGCACCGCCGGGACGCTCCGGGCCCGCGGACTGGACGACGCGGCGCACGCCGCCGACCGACCACTGGCTGCGGCACCGCTTCATCGCCGACTGGGACGCGCTGTGGGAGCGCGACGGGGCGTACCCCGCCGTGGACGCGATCGTCGCCAGGGCGGTCGACTCCGTCGTCGCGGCCGCCGAGGACTCGACCGCCGGGCCCCGCACCGAAGAGGCCCGGTGCGAGGTCGACGACCAGGTGCGCCAGGTGGTCGGCCATGTCACGGTGAACCCGGGCGGCACCGACAACGGCCCACGGGTCAACGTTCCGGGGCGGGGCGACCGCTGGAATCTGCGCCAACCGGTGCGCGGGAACACCTGGCGCGCACCGTGGCTCGCCCGGCTGCTGTGGACCGCCGCCCTGCTCGCCGTCGATCCGCGCCGCCTGTCGAGTGTGCTCGTCGACCACCTCGGTGCCCACGACCCGCTGCGCCCGCAGGACGTGGTGACGGCGCTCGCGTACGACTTCGACTACGCCCCGACGGACGGCCGCACCGCCACCACCCACGGCCTCGACGTGCGGTTCAGCTGCCCCCACCCGGCCCTGCACGCGGCGGTCGAGGAGTTGGTCGGCCATGCGGACGCCACCGTCCGGGCCGTCCGCCGTGAGTGGACCTCGGCAGGTCCGCCGCCGCTCCTCAAGGGGCTGCCCGACCGGGTCACGGCAGAGAACCTGACACCCCAGAACCAGCGTTACCGGCAGCCGCTGGAGCGGTTCCGGCTCGCCGAGGACGAGATCCGGCCGCTGCTCATGGGCACCCAGTTGTACGGCGACCGCATGCTGGCCGTCCGCGAGCTCTACCAGAACGCCCTCGACGCGTGCCGCTACCGCCAGATGCGACGGCAGTACGGCGCCATCCAGACGGGCTGCGCGTCCCGCGCCAACTGGACCCCGCGGATCTCCTTCAGCCAGGGCTGGGACTCCGACGGGCGGCCCTACATCGAGTGCGAGGACAACGGCACGGGCATGACGCGTGCCAAGCTCACGTCGATGTTCGCGCGGGCGGGCAAGCGCTACGAGCAGGATCCCGAGTTCGTCCAGGAGCGGCGCAACTGGCGGCGCGCCGGGATCCCGGACATCGGGATGAACTCCCGTTTCGGCAT
This sequence comes from Streptomyces sp. S.PNR 29, assembly GCF_030386795.1. GTDB lineage: Bacteria > Actinomycetota > Actinomycetes > Streptomycetales > Streptomycetaceae > Streptomyces. The sequence goes on along the minus strand of NZ_JANUQM010000002.1, from coordinate 581,653 downwards.
CGGTGTGTTCTCGTACTTCATGCTCGCCGACGAGGTGGTGGTCTGGACCCGCCCGGTGGACCGCCACGGGCTGCCCGCCGCGGAACAGCCCCTGCGCGCGGACATCCAGTCCGGCTCCGGCCTGCTGCGGGTCAGTGACACGGCCGACGCCCCGGAACTCGGCGGGACGCGGGTGCGGCTGTATCTCGCGGCCCACGGGGAGAAGCAGCCCTCGCTCGTGGAGTCCCTGCGGTCGATCCTGTGGGTGAGTGACTACGAGGTGACCGCGCAGGAGCGGGACAGGGAGGTTGCCGAGCGGATCGTGCGGAGCGCGACCTGGACGCCGCACACGCTGACGGCCGACGGACCGTGGGTCGGCGAGCCCGTACAGGCGGGGCGGGACGCCTGGCTGGTGCAGGGCAGGGGGCAGCTGCTGCTGGACGGTGTCGTCGTCAGGAACGCGCCTGCTGTCTACGGCCGGGTGTTCAACCTCCGTGAGCGGCACGCACCCGAACCGAGCGTCGACCGCAACGAGATGATCAGTTACGACGAAGAGCTGGTCATGCGCGAGTTGCTGGCCGGCGTGCCGGAGGGCGTGGTCCACTGGCCGGAGGTCCCACTGCGCTGGCTGTGGGAGCTGTCCCACGAGGCTCCGCGGCTGGCGGTGGCGGTGCTGGGGGCGTTGCCGGGGAGCACGACGGCTGTGCTGGAGAGCGGCCCGGGTGACCGAGCTCTGGTGCTGGAGCGGCTGATGCTCGCCGAGGCGGGGTGCCTGCCCGTCGACCGGGCACTGCTGCGGCCGAACCAACGGTCGTTCTCACTGGGGAACAACCGCCAGTACGAGTCCATGCTGGTCCGTGCCTGGCAGAAGACCCGGCTTTCGCTGACCGACCTGCGCGGGCTCGTGTTCCGTCCCAGGAAGTATCCGGACCCCGAGCCGCTGGACGCACTGCTGTTCCTCGACGAACCGATCGAGGCACGGGGCTGGATCACGGCTCTGCGTGCTGCGGCGATGAACCGCGTCCCGCTGCGCGCATCGGTGCGGGCGCTGCGCAGGTACGCGATCACGGGCATGCACGTGCCCGCCGCGGATGACATCCGCCGCCTGGACGACCTGCAACCCGACCAGGCCGACGTGCTTCTGTACACCCTCTACCGGAGCGTTCGGTACTCGTCGGGCGAGGAGAGTCCCGCGGCGCACGCGCCCATGATGCTGCTGTCCCGCCGCCATGGCCTCACCTACGGAGAGCTGTCGGCACGGCTGCAACGGCTGCGTGTCCTCGACCCCGGACTGCCGGAACCGCCCGAGCTGCCCACGGAACTCGCGGCGGAACGTGCCTCGGCCGAGGCATCGCGGCTGGCGGGCAGGGGGTTGCGTGTGTCCACCAACTGGACCATCGGTGTCCGCTGGCTGCCCGGTACCGTGGCGCCCGTCGACCTGCTGGACCGTTCGGGCCCGTCGTTTCCGATCGACGAACTGGTCCGCCTGGTCCGGCACTTGGCACCGCTCGGTTTCTCGTTCTCCCCGGAGCCCACCGCAGCGACACTGGAACACGGGCCGCTCAAGGCCTCCGAACAGCATCTCCTCTCGACGAAGTACAGCGACTTTCCGTTGCGCGGCAGGCTCTCCATGACCCAGCTGTTCGAAATCTCGGAGAGGCTTCGGACGCCGCTGGGCGAGGTCGCCAAGCGCATCAACGACATCACGTCCGCCACGGGGGTAGAAGCGCCCACGGTGCCGTCCGAGGCCGCCGACTTCGTCGTGCCGAGGTGGGTCAGCGAGACCCTGCTGCCCTCTGAGCGGCTGCCGCTCGGGCCCTGGGCACTGGTGTCGGCGGTCACGTCGCGCGGGCCGCATATCGTCGGGACGGCAGCGGAACTGCCTGAGACACTGCGTGTCCTCCATGTGTGCGGCTTGCTGCGTACCGACATCGACCAGGAGGCGGTGGTCCGCGAGGCCATCGCCGGCAGTCCCCTCAGCATGCTCCTGCACGCAGGCGCGGCCGCCCTCGATGACCAGGGCCTTGTGCTGCCCATGGCGTTCACGACGTCCCGCACGGTCGGTGAGCAGTTGGATCTGCTGGAGAAGGCACAGCGACACCTCCCCCTGACCGCCATCGCGAAAGTCACGGACGAGGAGGCCCGAAGCCTTCGTTTCGAAGCGGGCGACAGTGTGCTTGTCGTCAAACACCCCCTGAACGGAGCCTCGTCCTTCCGCGACGAGCTGAGCATCCATCACGTCCTGCAACGTTGCCGCAATGCCAAGGCCCCCTTGGGCCCGTCCGTCCGCCACCTGGCCCGCTTCACCGTTCTCGGCGCCCCCGCACCCCCAGGCGACTTCACCGGTCCCGACGCCGAGAAGCTGGAGAACTTCGCCCCTGACCCCTTCGACATGGCCGCCTTCGAAGCCGGTCTGCTCGGCCCCGGCCTCCTCGGCCCCCTGGAACTCGTCCTCGTGGCCGGCCGCTTCGGCCGGACCCTCGGTGAGGTGTACGAGCGCTACGCGCCCTTCCGGTGCCTCGGGCTGGAGGTGACCGTGGACGAGCCGAACGCCGAGGAGGCCTGCGTCGTTCCGGGCTGGCAGGACGTGGTCGTCCTCACCGAGCAGCTGACCGGCCGCGCCCCGGCGCTGGACGGTCCGGTCGATCCCGACCACATCGTGCTCTGCGCCGAGGAGACCGACCTCACCGAAGCCCAGGTCCGTGAGCTGCTGTGCACCTACCGTCGTCTGTTCGGCCTCCGGCTGCCGGACGAACCCGACCGAGAGGACACTCCCGCGTGACCGCGATCCCGTACCACGACGGCGCTTCCCATCCGGCCCCGCTCACCTTCCAGTGGACGCGCACCGAGGCCGGCGGAGAGGTGACGTACGCGGCCACCGGACGCTGCCCGGTGTGCGGTTGCCTGATGACCCGGTCCTGGACGTTCGGGCAGCCTGTGCTGGCCAAGGGCGGGTTCCGCGGCCGCCGTGCGGAGCCGGGCCAGGAGCCGTACCACACGCACTGCCGGTGCGAGACGCTGCACATGGGACGGCCCGCCGGTGAGCAGTTCGGCTGCGGGGCCCTGCTCGCCATCGCGCCGCCGCAGGCCACGGCGAACGGTCCGGCGTCGTGAACTTCACCCCGCAGCAACTGCGCGACGCCGACCGCCGGGTGCGCGAGATGTCGTCGCCCGAGCGGCAGTTGCAGGGCGCGCTGCGTCAGGCCGAGGGCTACCGCAACTTCCTCGCCACGCTCACCGGCCTGCTCACCGCGGTCTTCGTGCTGAAGGGGCAGGAGAACCTGAGCAAGCTGGGCGACGCCCCGCGCTGGACGGTGATCGGGCTGCTGATCACGGGGTTCCTCGCCCTGATCGCCGCCTCCTGGCTGGGTGTCGTCGCCGTGCACGGGCGGCCCGGTGAGGAGATCCTGCTGGAGGCGGGCAGGCTGCTGCGGTACGAGAAGGAACGGACGAGGACGGTCTGGCGGCTGGTGGAGTGGGCCCGCTGGCTGGCGCTCCTCGGGGTGCTGGCCGTCGCCGCCGCCGTCATCGTCACCTGGGTCTGTCCGGGCAAGTAGCCGGGCACGAGCAACGGCGCCTGCCCGTTCGTCCGGTCGGGGACAAGGGGGGCAGGCGCCGTTTGTGTTCCGTACGCCGTTGTACGGGACGTTTGTCGAGTGACCGTCAGGTCACCGGTGAAGCCGTCAGACCGTCAGGGCACGGTCCGTCGGGCGGATCGGGGCGGGCAGGTCGCTCGCGCCGGTGAGGTAGCGGTCCACCCCGCGTGCCGCCGAGCGGCCCTCCGCGATGGCCCACACGATGAGCGACTGGCCGCGGCCGGCGTCGCCGGCGACGAACACGCCCGGGACGTTGGTCTGGAAGTCGGCGTCGCGGGCGATGTTGCCCCGCTGGTCGAGCTCCAGGCCGAACTGCTCGACCAGGCCGTTCTCGCGGTCGGTGCCGGTGAAGCCCATGGCGAGGGTGACCAGCTGGGCGGGGATCTTGCGCTCCGTGCCCGGCTTCGGCGTCAGCTTGCCGTCGATGAACTCCACCTCGGTGAGGTGCAGCCACTGGACGTTGCCGTCCTCGTCGCCCTCGAAGTGGGTCGTCGAGACCGAGTAGACCCGCTCGCCGCCCTCCTCGTGCGCCGAGGTGACCTTGTACAGCATCGGGAAGGTCGGCCAGGGCTGGTTCGTCGGGTGCCGCTCGTCGTTCGGACGGGGCATGATCTCCAGCTGCGTCACCGAGGCCGCGCCCTGGCGGTGGGCGGTGCCCACGCAGTCGGCGCCGGTGTCGCCACCGCCGATGACCACGACGTGCTTGCCCTCGGCCGAGATCGGGGGCGCCACGAAGTCGCCCTCCTGCACCTTGTTGGCCAGCGGCAGGTACTCCATGGCCTGGTAGATGCCCTTGAGCTCGCGGCCGGGGACCGGGAGGTCGCGGGCCGTCGTCGCGCCGACGGCCAGGACCACCGCGTCGTACCGCTTGCGCAGGTCCGTCGCCTTCAGGTCGCGGCCGATCTCGATGCCGGTGCGGAAGCGGGTGCCCTCCGCGCGCATCTGCTCGATACGGCGGTTGATGTGCCGCTTCTCCATCTTGAACTCGGGGATGCCGTAGCGGAGGAGGCCTCCGATGCGGTCCGCGCGCTCGTAGACGGCGACCGTGTGGCCGGCCCGGGTCAGCTGCTGCGCGGCGGCCAGGCCCGCCGGGCCCGAGCCGATGACCGCGACCGTCTTGCCGGACAGACGCTCGGGCACCTGCGGGGCGACGTCACCGGTCTCCCACGCCTTGTCGATGATCGAGACCTCGACGTTCTTGATGGTGACCGGCGGCTGGTTGATGCCGAGCACACACGCCGACTCGCACGGAGCGGGGCACAGACGGCCGGTGAACTCCGGGAAGTTGTTCGTCGCGTGCAGGCGCTCCGAGGCAGCCGCCCAGTCCTCGCGGTAGGCGTAGTCGTTCCACTCGGGGATCAGGTTCCCCAGCGGGCAGCCGTTGTGGCAGAACGGGATGCCGCAGTCCATGCAGCGCGACGCCTGCTTGGAGATGATCGGGAGCAGGGAGCCGGGGACGTAGACCTCGTTCCAGTCCTTGACGCGCTCCTCGACCGGACGGGACTTGGCGACCTCACGGCCGTGGTTCAAAAAGCCCTTCGGGTCAGCCATTGATCGCCGCCTCCATCATCTTCTCGTGCGTCTCGGACTCGGAGAGACCGGCTCGCTCGGCGGCGTCCTTGGCGGCGAGCACTGCCTTGTACGTGCTGGGAATGATCTTGCTGAAGCGTTCGACCGCGGTGTCCCACTCCGCCAGGAGCTTCTCGGCGACCGTGGAGCCGGTCTCCTCCTGGTGGCGGCGGACCACGTCCTGCAGCCACTGCTTGTCCGTGTCGTCCAGGGCCTCGATCGCGTCGAGGTTGCCGACGTTGACGTTGTCGCGGTCGAGGTCGATGACGTACGCGATGCCGCCGGACATACCGGCCGCGAAGTTGCGCCCGGTCTCGCCGAGGACGACCGCGTGACCGCCGGTCATGTACTCGCAGCCGTGGTCGCCCACGCCCTCGGAGACGACCGTCGCGCCGGAGTTGCGGACGCAGAACCGCTCGCCGACCTTGCCGCGCAGGAACATCTCGCCGCCGGTCGCGCCGTACGCGAGGGTGTTGCCCGCGATGACGCTGTACTCGGCGAGGTGGTCGGCCGCGCGGTCCGGGCGGACGACGATCCGGCCGCCGGAGAGGCCCTTGCCGACGTAGTCGTTGGCGTCGCCCTCCAGGCGCAGCGTGACACCGCGCGGGAGGAAGGCGCCGAAGGACTGGCCGGCGGAGCCGGTGAAGGTGATGTCGATGGTGTCGTCGGGCAGGCCCGCGCCACCGAACTTCTTCGTCACCTCGTGGCCGAGCATGGTGCCGACCGTGCGGTTGATGTTGCGGATCTGGACCTGGGCGCGCACCGGCTGGGCCTCGGTGGCGTCGGAGGCGGCCAGGGCGTCGGCGGCGAGCTTGATGAGCTCGTTGTCGAGCGCCTTCTCCAGGCCGTGGTCCTGGGCGATGACCTGGTGGCGGACCGCGCCCTCGGGCAGCTCGGGCACGTGGAACAGCGGCTCCAGGTCCAGGCCCTGCGCCTTCCAGTGGTTCACCGCGCGGGTGACGTCGAGGGCCTCGGCGTGACCGACGGCCTCCTCGATGGAGCGGAAGCCCAGCTCGGCGAGGAGTTCGCGGACCTCTTCGGCGATGTACTGGAAGAAGTTCACGACGTACTCGGCCTTGCCGGTGAACCGCTCGCGCAGGGTCGGGTTCTGCGTGGCGATACCGACCGGGCAGGTGTCCAGGTGGCAGACGCGCATCATGACGCAGCCGGAGACGACGAGCGGCGCGGTCGCGAAACCGAACTCCTCGGCGCCGAGCAGCGCGGCGATGACCACGTCACGGCCGGTCTTCAGCTGGCCGTCGGTCTGCACGACGATCCGGTCGCGCAGGCCGTTGAGCAGCAGCGTCTGCTGGGTCTCGGCGAGACCGAGCTCCCAGGGGCCGCCCGCGTGCTTCAGGGACGTCAGCGGGGAGGCACCCGTACCGCCGTCGTGGCCGGAGATGAGCACCACGTCCGCGTGCGCCTTCGACACACCCGCGGCGACCGTGCCGACGCCGACCTCGGAGACCAGCTTGACGTGGATCCGCGCCTGCGGGTTCGCGTTCTTCAGGTCGTGGATCAGCTGGGCCAGGTCCTCGATGGAGTAGATGTCGTGGTGCGGCGGCGGGGAGATGAGGCCCACGCCCGGCGTCGAGTGCCGGGTCTTCGCCACCCACGGGTACACCTTGTGGCCGGGCAGCTGGCCGCCCTCGCCGGGCTTGGCGCCCTGGGCCATCTTGATCTGGATGTCGTCGGAGTTGACCAGGTACTCGGACGTCACACCGAAGCGGCCGGAGGCGACCTGCTTGATGGACGACCGGCGCGCCGGGTCGTACAGGCGCTCCGGGTCCTCGCCGCCCTCACCGGTGTTGGACTTGCCGCCCAGCTGGTTCATGGCGATGGCGAGCGTCTCGTGGGCTTCCTTGGAGATGGAGCCGTAGGACATGGCGCCGGTGGAGAAGCGCTTCACGATCTCGGAGGCCGGCTCGACCTCCTCGATCGGGATCGGCTTCCGGTCGCTCTTGAACCCGAAGAGCCCGCGGAGCGTCATCAGGCGCTCGGACTGCTCGTTCACGCGCGCGGTGTACTGCTTGAAGATGTCGTAGCGGCCGGTGCGCGTGGAGTGCTGGAGGCGGAAGACCGTCTCCGGGTCGAACAGGTGCGGCTCGCCCTCGCGGCGCCACTGGTACTCGCCGCCGATCTCCAGCGCGCGGTGCGCCGGGGCGATGCCGGAGGCGGGGTACGCCTTGGCGTGGCGGGCGGCGACCTCCTTGGCTATGACGTCGATGCCGACGCCGCCGATCTTGGTGGCCGTGCCGTTGAAGTACTTGTCGACGAAGGTCTCGTCGAGACCGACGGCCTCGAAGACCTGGGCGCCGCGGTAGGAGGCGACGGTCGAGATGCCCATCTTGGACATGACCTTCAGGACACCCTTGCCGAGCGCCTTGATCAGGTTCTTGATGGCCTGCTCGGGCTCGCCGCCCGGCAGGAACGTCCCCGCGCGGACCAGGTCCTCGACGGACTCCATGGCCAGGTACGGGTTGACGGCCGCCGCGCCGTAGCCGATGAGCAGGGCGACGTGGTGGACCTCGCGGACGTCGCCGGCCTCGACCAGCAGGCCCACCTGGGTGCGCTGCTTGGTGCGGATGAGGTGGTGGTGGACGGCCGCGGTGAGCAGCAGCGACGGGATCGGCGCGTGCTCGGCGTCCGAGTGGCGGTCCGACAGGACGATCAGGCGGGCGCCGTTGTCTATGGCGGCGTCGGCCTCGGCGCAGATCTCGTCGATGCGCGCGGCCAGGGCCTCGCCGCCGCCGTGCACCCGGTACAGGCCGGAGAGGGTCGCGGCCTTGAAGCCGGGCATGTCGCCGTCGGCGTTGATGTGGATGAGCTTGGCCAGCTCGTCGTTGTCGATCACCGGGAAGGGCAGCACGACGCTGCGGCAGGACGCGGCGGTCGGCTCCAGCAGGTTGCCCTGCGGGCCCAGCGAGGAGCGCAGGGAGGTGACCAGTTCCTCGCGGATCGCGTCCAGCGGCGGGTTGGTGACCTGTGCGAACAGCTGGGTGAAGTAGTCGAAGAGCAGGCGCGGGCGCTCGGAGAGGGCCGCGATCGGGGAGTCGGTGCCCATCGAGCCGATCGGCTCGGCGCCGGTCTTGGCCATCGGTGCCAGGATGACGCGCAGCTCCTCCTCGGTGTAGCCGAAGGTCTGCTGGCGGCGGGTGACCGAGGCATGGGTGTGCACGATGTGCTCGCGCTCGGGCAGGTCGCCCAGCTCGATCTCGCCGGCCTCCAGCCACTCGCCGTAGGGGTGCTCGGCGGCGAGCTGCGCCTTGATCTCGTCGTCCTCGATGATGCGGTGCTCGGCGGTGTCGACGAGGAACATACGGCCGGGCTGCAGGCGGCCCTTGCGGACGACCTTGGCCGGGTCGATGTCGAGGACGCCGACCTCGGAGCCGAGGACGACGAGGCCGTCGTCGGTGACCCAGTAGCGGCCGGGGCGCAGGCCGTTGCGGTCCAGCACGGCGCCGACCTGGGTGCCGTCGGTGAAGCAGACGCAGGCCGGGCCGTCCCAGGGCTCCATCATCGTGGAGTGGTACTGGTAGAAGGCGCGCCGGGCCGGGTCCATGGAGTCGTGGTTCTCCCACGCCTCCGGGATCATCATCAGCACGGAGTGCGGCAGCGAACGGCCGCCCAGGTGCAGCAGCTCCAGCACCTCGTCGAAGGAGGCCGAGTCGGAGGCGTCCGGGGTGCAGATCGGGAAGATGCGGTCGAGGGTCTTCTCGTCGGACCCGAACAGGTCCGAGACCAGCTGCGACTCACGCGCCCGCATCCAGTTGCGGTTGCCCATGACCGTGTTGATCTCGCCGTTGTGCGCGACGAAGCGGTACGGGTGGGCGAGCGGCCAGCTCGGGAAGGTGTTCGTGGAGAACCGGGAGTGCACGAGCGCGATCGCGGAGGCGAAGCGGCGGTCGGACAGGTCCGGGAAGAACGGCTCCAGCTGGCCGGTGGTCAGCATGCCCTTGTAGACGATCGTCCGCGCGGACAGCGACGGGAAGTACACGCCGGCCTCGCGCTCGGCGCGCTTGCGCAGCACGAAGGCCTTGCGGTCGAGCTCGATGCCCGTCGAAGGCACTGCAGCGCCGTCGGACACGAAGATCTGGCGGAAGACGGGCATCGTCGACCGGGCGGTGGCACCCAGCAGCTGGGGGGCGACGGGAACCTCGCGCCAGCCCAGGACGGTCAGGCCCTCCTCCGCCGCGATCGTCTCGATCTGCGCGGCGGCGTCGGTGGCGGAGTCCTCCGGCAGGAAGGCGATGCCGACGGCGTACGCGCCGGCCGCGGGCAGCTCGAATCCGGCCACCTCGCGGAAGAAGGCGTCGGGCACCTGCGACAGCAGACCCGCGCCGTCGCCCGAGTCGGGCTCGGAGCCGGTGGCACCGCGGTGCTCAAGGTTGCGCAGAACGGTGAGTGCCTGTTCGACCAGGGTGTGGGACGCCTCGCCGGTGAGGGTCGCGACAAAGCCGACGCCGCACGCGTCATGCTCGTTGCGGGGGTCGTACATACCCTGCGCAGCAGGGCGAGCATCCATGAACGACCAGTTCTGGCCATTCGCGGAGTGCTGGGACGGCTGGCGCGGCGTACGCATCGGCTCTCCCGTCGTCGTCATGTGGCATATGCAGGTGCCGAGGGACGACGCTGGCCCTCTGCGTGAGTGCAAAATTTCGTGCAGGTTACATGATGGAGCGGTTCTCGGGAACCGGGATATTCCGTTCCAACATGCGGACACCGCGGGGTCGGGGCGGGGGTACCTCACCCAGCGGTGGAAGCTATTGGGGGACCGACGTCGACAAGATCGATCGGATCGATGTCCGTCAGCCCGAAGGCGGGGGGAGCGTCGTCGCCCACCCCGGCGGGCACGCCGCAGGCCTCGTTGCCCACAGCGCTTACGGCTCATGCCCCGTGGTTAAGCATTCGAAACCAGCGAGTAACGGCTACTTATGCGGCCCAACGCATAAGTTCGAGCCGACCTATCCTACGGCGGTTCCGAACAAAGTGCCCAGGGCGTACGTCACACCGGCCGCGGCGCCCCCGAGGGCGAGCTGCCGCAGCCCGCTGAACCACCAGGTCCGCGCCGTCACCTTGGCCACCACCGCACCGCACAGGAAGAGCCCGGCGAGCGCGAGCAGCACCGCCGGCCACAGGGTGCTCGCCCCCAGCAGATAGGGCAGGACGGGCAGCAGGGCGCCGAGCGCGAAGGAGCCGAAGGAGGACACGGCCGCGACGATCGGTGACGGGAGGTCGCCGGGGTCGATGCCCAGCTCCTCGCGGGCGTGTATCTCCAGGGCCTGCTCGGGGTCGCGCGACAGCTGCCGGGCGACTTCGCGGGCCAGCTTCGGCTCGACCCCCCGGGCCTCGTACAGCGCCGCCAGCTCGGCCTCCTCGTCCTTCGGGTGCTTCGTCAGCTCCCGCCGCTCCACGTCCAGCTCGGCCTCGACGAGCTCGCGCTGCGAGGCAACCGACGTGTACTCGCCGGCGGCCATGGAGAAGGCGCCGGCGGCCAGGCCCGCGAGTCCGCTCAGCACGATCGCGTGCTGACTGACCGCCCCGCCCGCGACACCGGTCATCAGGGCGAGGTTGGAGACCAGGCCGTCCATCGCGCCGAAGACGGCGGGGCGCAGCCAGCCGCCGTTCACATCCCGGTGCGTGTGGTTGTCCCGGTGCGCCTCGTGCAGCGCCGCCTCGGTCTCGATGATGGCCATACCAGCCCCCCTGAACGCTTCTTCGATGACTCTTCGAAGGATTTGGACGAGATCTACTTTTCGACAACACCCAAAGTACGTCGTAAATTGCACGCCCGCCAGCAAGGAAAGGCTGGGCTTACCTGCGCTTTTGCCCTCCGATGCTCATCCGCTCAGAGGGCTGCACATATGTCGACCGGGTGATGCGGGGGCCGGTGAGGCTGCGGTGCACACCGCATCGGGGACAGTTCCGCAAAGGGCTCTGCTGAGAGGAGAGGCCGCGTATGGCATCGACCGCCTGCATCCCCTCGGTCCCGGCGCCCGGTGACGCGGCAGAACTCCGCGAGCGGGCACGCGGCGCGCTGCTCGGACTGGCCGTCGGGGACGCCCTCGGGGCCCCGGCCGAGAACCTGAAGCCCTCCGAGATCCGGGCGCGATGGGGCCGTATCACGGGCTTCGTCGCCGAGCAGCCCTGGGGGACGGACGACACGGAGTACGCGATCTTCTCCGGCCTCCTGCTGGCCCGGCACGGCTCCGCGCTCACCCCGGCACACGTGGAGGCCGCCTGGCACGAGTGGATCGCCGACCGCGACGAGGGTCGCTTCCGGGGCGCGGGCTTCAGCGAGCGCGGCACACTGGAGAACCTGCGCCGGGGTCTGGCCGCCCCGATCTCCGCCCAGCACCGCCACGCCTGGAGCGACGGCCTGGCCATGCGTTCGGCGCCCCATGGTGTGTTCGCGGCGGGCCGCCCCGCCGAAGCGGCCCGGCTGGCGGCGATCGACGGCTCGGTCAGCCACGACGGCGAAGGCATCTACGGCGGCCAGGCGGTGGCGGCGGGCGTCGCGGCGGCGATGGCGGGGGCGCCGGCCGTCGCGGTGGTGGCCTCGGCCCTGGCCGTCGTCCCGGACGATTCCTGGACGGCCCGCTCCCTGCGCCGGGCCGTCACCGCGGCCCACCGCGGCGAACGCGCCGTCCGTTCCGCGGTGGTCATCGGCGGCTACCCCTGGACCGACCTGGCCCCCGAGGCCGTGGCCCTGGCCTTCGGCGCCTACGCGGCGGCCGACGGCGACTTCGAGGACGCGGTCCTCACGGCCGTCAACATGGGCCGCGACGCCGACACCACGGCAGCGGTGGCCGGCGCCCTGGCCGGCGCGACACGGGGAGTCGCCGCCATCCCGGCGCAGTGGGCGGCGGCGATCGGCCCGGCCCGCGGAAGCTGCCTGCCGGCGATGGCCGGACACCACGTCCTGGACGTGGCGGACCTCCTCACGCCCCGACCGTCCCGGAGCGCCTACACCCTGGCAGCGCCCGAGGAGCCGGAGGCACCCCGATGACCCCCGACACGGCCGGGCCCACGGCCACGGCCGGGCCCACGAGTACGGCGAAGCCGACGACCACCGATCAGCCGACGAGTACGGCGAAGTCGACAGCCACCGCAGAACCGACAGCCCCGGCGCATCCGACGACCCCCGCAACGCCAACGCCCCCCGCAAAACCCACGACCACCGTGAAGCCAACAGCCACGGCAACATCAACGACCACGACGAAGCCAACAGCCGCCGAACCAGCGGCCATGGCGCATCCGACGCCCACGGCGAACCCAACGGCCACCACAACGCCAACGACCACCACAACGCCAACGACCACCGGAACACCACCGACCACGGCGGAGCCGAACGCACCCGCGGTCGCCGGCGGCGGGGACGCCCCACCGGGGCCACCCGCACCCGGCGACGAAAGCCGCACGGGTGGTGCCGGTGGGAACAACCCGGCCGAAGGCGAAGCCGAGGCCGAGGCCGCACAGCGAACCGTCGGCCTCCTCCTGGGCCTGGCCGCGGGCGACGCCGCCGGCTGGCCCGCCGCCCGCCACCGCGCCGCCCGCATGCCGGAGTGGACCCGCCGCCTCACCCGCGAGCTCGACACCTTCGCCGAGCAGAACGCGACGACCACCCTCCCCGTCCCCATCGCCCTCAACCAACCCCCCGAACCCCTCCGCCTCGGCCCCTCCGACGACGCCGAGTGGGCGGCCTTCGCGGCGGAGGCCGTCCTGCGGGCCGGCGACGACAGCACCCTCGCCGACCTGAGCCGGGAACGCCGTACCCGAGCCGCGATCGACCTCACCTGGAACGCCGTGGCCGGCGAGGTCGCCGCGGCGGCGGACCGCGCCCCCGAGGTCGAGTCCGCCGTACTCCCCCTGCGCGCCCGCATCTCCGTCCGGGCCGGCCTCGGCAATCTCGCCGCCGGCCTGCGCCCGCCCGCCACCGGCCACGACAACCCGCACTACTTCGACGACGCGGCCTGCGTACGGGCCTGCGTCCTGGCCGTGGCCCACCCGGGCGACCCCCGACGCGCCGCCGACCTCGCCGAGTTCGACGCCCGCTACACCCAGGACGGCGACGGCGTGCACGGCGCCCGCGCCATGGCGGCGGCCCTGGCACTCGCCCTGTCCGGCGCGGACACCACGGCCTGCGTGACGGCCGCGCTCGCCGAACTCCCCGAGGAGACGGAGATCGGCCGCAACGCCCGCCAGGCACTGCGCCTCGCACAGGACGCGGACAGCGCCTTCGCCCTGGTCCCCCACCTGGAGCACCAGATCGTCGACCACGTCTACAGCTACGGCATCGCCGCCGCCGAGACGGTCCCGGTGGCCCTGGCTCTCGCCATCGCGGCAGGCGGCCGTATCTCCGAGGCCGTACCGGCGGCGGCCTGCCTGTCCCGCGTCGCCGACTCCGCCCCGGCGCTGGCGGGCGCGCTGACCGGCGCGCTGGGCGGCGGGGCGGCGATCCCCGCCTCCTGGCGGGACGCCTGCCGCACCCTCTCCGGCTGTGTACTCCCCCGGCTCACCGGTACGGACCTGGTGGAACTCGCCGAGCTCCTGGAAGCCGCACAACCGCCCCAGCCAGGAGGATGATTCGGGCCATGGCACCCAAAACAGATGAAGCGGGCCTGGAGGAGCGGATCACCGGCGCCCTGGTGGGCGCGGCCGTCGGCGACGCACTCGGCGGCCCCGTCGAGGGCTACACCCCCGAGCAGATCCTCGAACGCCACGGCGGCCGCGTCCACGGCATCGTCGGCCCCTGGAACGGCGACGCCTGGCGCACCGCCCGTCCCATCGCCCCGTACCACAAGGGCGACGGCCACGTCACCGACGACACGTTGATGACGCATGCGCTGGTACGGGTGTACGCGACGGTCCGCGACCACCTCGACGCCTACGCGATCGCCGAGCACCTGGTCCCCGACCTGATGACGACCCCGCGCTGGATCCCGGAACTCCAGGCCGAGGCGCTCCCCCTGCACCGTCTCTTCCTCGCGGAGAAATGGCTGGCGGCACGGCTCCACTACGGCCACGTCGACCCGCGGGAGGCCGGTACCGGCAACATCGTCAACTGCGGTGCCGCGATGTACATGGCCCCGGTCGGCCTGGTCAACGCGGCCAACCCGGCGGGCGCCTACGCCGAGGCGCTCGACATCGCGGGCGCCCATCAGTCGTCGTACGGCCGTGAGGCGGCGGGCGTCCTCGCGGCGGCGGTGGCGGCGGCGTGCTCGCCCGGTGCGACACCGGACTCGGTCGTCTCGGTCTGCCTGTCCCTGGCGAAGGACGGCACCCGGGCGGCGGTCGAGCAGGTCTGCGAGGCGGCGTCCCGCCACACGGACTTCGAGTCGGCGCTGGAGCCGCTCCGCAAGGCGGTGGCCCCGTACGACACCGTCGGCCCCGACTACCGGTCTCCCTCCCTGGACGCACGCCGTCCGTCCCGTCTGCACGCGATCGAGGAACTCCCCGTCGCCCTCGGCATGCTGGTCGTCGCCGGCGGCGACTACCGCCAAGCGGTGCTGGGCGCGGTGAACTACGGCCGCGACTGCGACTCCATCGCCACGATGGCGGGCGCCCTGGCCGGGGCCCTGGGCTCACCCGTCCCGGAGGACTGGGCGAAGTCGGTGGCGGAGGCCAGCCGCCTGGACCTGTGGCACCCGGCGGCCACGCTCACCGAGGTCACCCGGGAGATCTTCGACCGGGACGTACACCGACGCCGCTCCCATGAGGCGGCGTTCGCCGAGATGGGAGGCCCGAGATGCTCCGACTGACGTGGGTCCAGCCCGAGGATCTGATCGGCCACGAGCTGCGCCAGGCGGCGCAGGACGGCCGCGAACCGTCGGCGATCGTGGCGAGGTGGGCGGCGGCGGGTGGTCCGGATGCTCCCCTCAGAGCGGGCGCGTCCCCGCAACCGGTGTCGCGCTATCTGCGGCTGCTGGCGGAGGACCTGCTGGACGAACTGGGGGATCTGCCGAGCACGTTGGCGGACAGCGAGCCGACGGATCTCGCGAAGATCAAGGCCGGCTGTCCGGCCTGGCCCACGCGGCCCGCAGACGGTCCTGCCGCCCGGGCGGCTTCCCCAGCCGTGACCCCTCCCCGCCTGGAGGCCGCCTGGCTGGGCCGCGCCGTCGGCTGTCTCCTCGGCAAACCCGTGGAGAAGCTGCCCCTCGAAGGCATCCGCGCCCTCGCCGAGGCAACCGGCAACCGGCCCCTGACCACATACTTCACAGCCCGAGGGGTCCCCGGGGAACTCACCGCCCGATACCCCTGGAACCGCCGCTCCGCGCCGACCTCGCTCGCCGAGAACATCGACGGCATGCCCGAGGACGACGACCTCGACTACCCCCTCCTCAACCTCCTTCTCCTCGGCCGCCACGGCAAGGCCTTCACCACCACCGACGTGGCCCGGGTCTGGCTCGACGAACTCCCCGCGGGCCGTACGTTCACCGCCGAACGCGTCGCCTACCGCAACCTCCTCACCGGCCTGGAGCCCCCGCACACCGCCCGTCACCGCAACCCGTTCCGCGAGTGGATCGGCGCCCTGATCCGCGCCGACGTGCACGGCTGGACCAACCCCGGCGACCCGGCAGCCGCCGCCGAGCAGGCCCACCGGGACGCCACCCTCACCCACACCGCCAACGGCGTCTACGCCGCGATGTTCGCGGCCGCCACCATCGCCACGGCCGCCACCGGCACGCACGACATCCACGCCTGCCTCCGCACCGGTCTCACCGTCGTCCCACCCGGCTCCCGCCTCGCCCGAGCCGTCCGTCACGCCGTCCAACTCGCGCGGACCCACGGCGACTTCGACACGGTCGTCGACGAACTCCACACCGCGTACGCCGATCACCACTGGGTCCACGCCGTCCCCAACACCGCCCTGATCGCCGCCGCCCTCACGCACGCGGACGGCGACTTCACCGGCTCCATCTGCCGTGCCGTCTCGGGAGGTTGGGACACGGATTCCAACGGCGCCACGGCAGGCAGCATCGCCGCGCTCCTCGCCGGCACCCCCGCCGCCCTCCCCGACCGCTGGACGGCGCCCCTCAAGAACCGCCTGTCCACCTCCGTCGGCGACTTCGGCGGCACCGGCTTCGACACCCTGGCCCACCTCACCCACCGGGAGGCCACCCGCCCATGACCCCCCAGCCTCCTCTCACCGGCCTGCGCGTCCTCGACCTCGCCACCCTCTTCGCGGGCCCCCTCGCCGCCACGATGCTCGGCGACTTCGGCGCCGAGGTCGTCAAGGTCGAGCACCCCACGAAACCGGACCCCTCCCGCGGCCACGGCCCGTCGAAGGACGGCGTGGGCCTGTGGTGGAAACTCCTCGGCCGCAACAAACGCACCATCACCCTCGACCTGTCCAAGCCGGGCGGCCGCAGCACGCTCCTCCGCCTCGCCGCGACCGCCGACGTCGTCATCGAGAACTTCCGCCCCGGAACCCTGGAGAAGTGGGACCTGGGCTGGGAGGAACTGTCCGCCGCCAACCCCCGCCTGGTCCTCACCCGGGTCACCGCCTTCGGCCAGTTCGGCCCCTACGCCCGCCGGCCCGGCTTCGGCACCCTCGCCGAGGCGATGAGCGGCTTCGCCGCGATGACCGGCGAGCCGGACGCGCCCCCGACGCTCCCGCCGTTCGGCCTCGCCGACTCCATCGCGGCGCTGGCGACGGCGTACGCGGTGATGACGGCCCTCGCCGCCCGCGAGCGCACCGGCGAGGGCCAGGTGGTCGACATGGCGATCATCGAGCCGATCCTGACCGTGCTGGGCCCCCAGCCGCTCTGGTACGACCAGCTCGGCCACGTCCAGCCGCGGACCGGCAACCGCTCCCAGAACAACGCCCCGCGCAACACCTACCGCACCGCCGACGGCACCTGGATCGCCGTCTCCACCTCGGCGCAGTCGGTCGCCGAGCGCGTGCTGCGCCTGGTGGGCCGACCGGAGCTGATCGACGAGCCCTGGTTCGCGACGGGCGCCGGCCGGGCCCGTCACGCGGACGTCCTGGACCAGGCGGTGGGCACCTGGATCGCCCGCCGGACCCGCGACGACGTCCTCGCCGCCTTCGAGAAGGCGGAGGCCGCGGTGGCCCCGGTCCAGGACGTACGGGACGTGATGGCGGACCCGCAGTACCAGGCCCTCGGCACCATCACCACCGTCGACGACCCGGAACTGGGCCCCCTGCGCATGCAGAACGTCCTCTTCCGCCTCTCCTCCACCCCCGGCTCGATCCGCTGGGCGGGCCGCCCGCACGGCGCGGACACGGGGGAGGTCCTCAGCGAGCTGGGCCTGACCCCGGCCGAGCTGGCCGCCCTGCGCGAAGAGGGCGCCCTGTGATCCCCCTGACCTGGCTGTACGCCCCCGGAGACCGCCCCCGGACCGTCGCCCGGGCCCTGGCCTCAGGCGCGGACATCGTCCTGATCGACCTGGAGGACGCGGTAGCCCCGGACCGCAAGGAGTACGCCCGCGCGGCCACCGCCGAGCTGCTCTCCGAGCCGCAGCCGGTCCCGGTCCACGTCCGCATCAACGCCCTGGACGGCCCGCTCGCGGCGGCGGACCTCCGGGCGGTCGCCGCTCTGCCGGGCCTGTCCGGACTCCGCCTCCCCAAGGTGACCGCGCCCGAGCAGATCATCCGCGTCGCCGAACGCACCGCCCTCGCCGACGGAGGCGCGCTCCCGCTCTACGCCCTTCTGGAAACAGCCCTGGCCGTCGAACACGCCCACGCGATCGCCTCCGCCCACCCCGCCCTGCACGGCATCGCCCTCGGCGAGGCGGACCTCCGCGCCGACCTGGGCCTTCGGGACGACCCGGGACTCGACTGGTCCCGCTCCCGCGTGATCGTCGCCGCGCGAGCGGCGGGCCTGCCCCCGCCGCCACAGTCCGTCCATCCGCACGTCCGCGATCTGGAGGGCCTGGCGGCATCCTGCGCCCATGGCCGCGCCCTGGGCTTCCGGGGCCGCGCCGCCATCCACCCCCGCCAGCTCCCGGTCATCGAGCGGGCCTACCTGCCGACCGAGGAGGAACTGCACGAGGCCGGGACCGTCATCAGGGCAGCGGCAACGGAGGCGGGCGCCCAAGCCCTCCCGGACGGGAGGTTCATCGACGCGGCAGCGGTGGCGGAGGCGCACCGGACACTGGCACTGGCCCGCCGCGGCTGACCGCCGCGAACGCGACGAGGGCGCCCGCAGAGGGCGCCCTCGTCCCGGCTCAACCGGCCGTCGTCACGTCTTCTTCGCCGACCCGGCCCCGTCCTTCGCGTCGTCCTCGGCGTCATCTTCGGAGTCTTCGGAGTCCGCGGAGTCCGCGGCGTCCGCGGCGTCCGCGCCCTCCGCATTGGCCGTGTTCTCGCTCTCACCGCCTGAGGCGTCGTCGTCGACTGCCGCCGGCTCCACAACGGCTTCCCGGCCCGGCCGCTTCTTCGCCGACACCACGATGTACGTCACCGCGAGCAGGAACACGAGGATCGCGGTCCAGACGTTCAGCCGCACGCCGAGGATGTGGTGGGCGTCGTCGATGCGCATGTACTCGATCCAGCCGCGGCCCGTGCAGTACGCGGCGACATACAGCGCGAACGCCCGCCCGTGCCCCAGCTTGAAGCGGCGGTCGGCCCAGATGACGAGGAGTGCGACGCCGATGCACCACAGCGACTCGTACAGGAACGTCGGGTGGTACGTGCCCGGCACCCGCCCGTCCGCCGACGAGGTGATCTTCAGCGCCCAGGGCAGGTCGGTGGGCTTGCCGTACAGCTCCTGGTTGAACCAGTTGCCCCAGCGCCCGATGGCCTGCGCGAAGGCGATGCCGGGGGCGACGGCGTCGGCGTACGCGGGCATCGGGATGCCCCGGCGCCGGCAGCCGATCCAGGCGCCCAGCGCGCCGAGCGCGATCGCACCCCAGATGCCGAGACCGCCCTCCCAGATCTTGAAGGCGTCCACCCAGTCACGGCCCTCGCTGAAGTACAGCTCGTAGTCCGTGATCACGTGGTAGAGACGGCCGCCGATCAGACCGAAGGGGACGGCCCAGACCG
Organism: Streptomyces sp. S.PNR 29; assembly: GCF_030386795.1. Taxonomy (GTDB): domain Bacteria; phylum Actinomycetota; class Actinomycetes; order Streptomycetales; family Streptomycetaceae; genus Streptomyces. Next base: position 562,501 of record NZ_JANUQM010000002.1, on the reverse strand, counting down.
CGATGTCGGCCACCGTGCCGGCCCGCCCGCCGCGGGCGACCCAGCGCTTGTTGCCGAGCCAGACGGCCACGAAGACGCCGATGATGATGCAGAACGCGTAGCCGCGCAGCGGAATGGGGCCGAGGTACAGCACCCCGCGCGACGGGCTGGGAATGTAGGCAAGTTCCATGGCAGGGTCGACGCTACCCTGCCGGACCGGACCCGCGGCAGGCAGCCCGGCTACGGGTCCATAACGGGCAGGTGTGAACGGCCGCGGCCTCCCTCACTGCTTGGCGGCTTCCTGCACCATCTTCTTCAGCTTCGCCGGCGTCATCGTCCGGTCCTGGTAGATGTTCTTGCCGTCGAGCAGCACCGTGGGCGTACCGCTGAAGCCGCCGTTGCGGAAGGCCGCGGCGGACTTGTCGACCCAGCTGTTGTGCGTGCCGTCCTCGACGCACTTGCGGAACGCGGGGGTGTCGAGGCCGTCGACCTTGCCCGCCAGCTCGATCAGCTTGCTGTTCCGGGCGAAGGCGTCGTCGGTCTCCGGCGGCTGGTTGTCGTACAGCACGTCGTGGTACGGCGTGAACTTTCCGGCGTCCTGGGCGCAGGCCGCGGCGTTGGCCGAGTTGCGGGAGCCGGTGCCGCCCATGTTGCCGTCGATGATGGTCGCCAGGTGGTACTCGACCTGGAGCTGACCGGCGTTCGTCAGCTCGTGGATCACGGGGCGGTACGCCTGCTCGAAGGCCTTGCAGGCCGGGCAGCGGAAGTCCTCCCAGATGGTGAGCCGGGACTTGGCGCTCTCCTGGCCGGCCGGGATCGCGAGGCTGTCCTTGCCCTGCGCACCCGAGGGCGCCACCACCGGGCCCGACGCCTCGTCGTCCTTGCCCGCGTTCGCGGCGACCACGCCGATCACCGCCGCGAGCCCCAGGGCGCAGACCACGCCGACGCCCACGATCAGCGCGCGCCGGCGCTTCTCCGCGGCCTTCTGCTTCTCGCGCTCGACCGCCAGCCGCTCCCGGGCGGTGCGCTTTCCCTCATGGTTCTTCTCGCTCACACCCCGCAGAACGAACCGGGGAGGCGCACCGCGCCTCCCCGGTTCCAGGTCCACCCGTACGAGGGACCCGTACGACTACCCGGTTTGTTACGTCGGCTGCGTCGGCTTCTTACGCCTCGCCGCGTACGCCCTTCGCCAGGTCGCCCGCGAGCGCGCGGACGGCCTCGACTCCGGCCGCGTGGTCCGGGGCGTCCAGCATCCGCTTGACGAACGCCGAGCCGACGATCACGCCGTCGGCGAACCCGGCGACCTCGGCGGCCTGCACGGCGTTGGAGACGCCGAGCCCGACGCAGACCGGCAGGTCCGTGCCGCTGGCCCGGGTGCGTTCCACCAGGTCCTGGGCCTGCGAGCTGACCGTCTCGCGGGTGCCGGTGACGCCCATGAGGGAGGCGGCGTAGACGAAGCCGCTGCCCGCCGCGGTGATCTGGGCGAGCCGCTCGTCCTTGCTGCTGGGCGCGACCACGAAGACCGTGGCGAGCCCGTGCTTCTCGGCGTGCTCGCGCCACAGGGCCGACTCCTGCACCGGCAGGTCGGGCAGGATGCATCCGGCACCGCCCGCCTCGGCGAGTTCGGCGGTGAAGCGCTCGACGCCGTAGCGGTCGATCGGGTTCCAGTACGTCATGACGAGGATCGGCTTGCCGGTGGCCTCGTAGGCCTCCCGGACCGTCCGCATGACGTCCGCGATCCTGACGCCGCCGCGCAGGGCGATGTCGTCGGCGGTCTGGATGACCGGGCCGTCGAGGACCGGGTCGCTGTGCGGCAGACCGACCTCGACGACGTCCGCGCCGCCGTCGAGGACGGCCTTGATCGCCTCGATGCCGCCGTCCACGGTCGGGAACCCGGCCGGAAGGTAGGCGATGAGGGCGGAGCGGCCCTCGGCCTTCGCGCCGGCGAGGGTGTCGGTCAGCAGCTGTACGTTCCCGCTCACTTGGCGTCCCCCTCGATCTCGGCGGTGTCGCCGGCCTCGTCGGCGGCGACCTCGGCGTCGGTGTCGTACAGGCCGAAGTAACGGGCGGCCGTGTCCATGTCCTTGTCACCGCGGCCGGACAGGTTGACGACGATCAGCCCGTCCTTGCCCAGCTCCCGGCCGACCTCCAGGGCACCGGCCAGCGCGTGGGCGCTCTCGATGGCCGGGATGATCCCCTCGGTCCGCGACAGCAGACGCAGCGCCTGCATGGCCGCGTCGTCGGTGATCGCGCGGTACTCGCCGCGGCCGGAGTCCTTGAGGTAGGAGTGCTCGGGGCCGATGCCGGGGTAGTCCAGGCCGGCCGAGATCGAGTACGGCTCGGTGATCTGGCCTTCGTCGTCCTGCAGGACGTACGACCGGGAGCCGTGCAGGATGCCGGGCTCGCCCGCGGTCAGGGTCGCCGCGTGCTCGCCGGTCTCGACGCCGTGCCCCGCGGGCTCACAGCCGATCAGGCGCACCGAGGCGTCCGGGATGAAGGCGTGGAAGAGGCCGATGGCGTTGGAGCCGCCGCCGACGCAGGCGATGGCGGCGTCGGGAAGGCGTCCGGCGCGCTCCAGGAGCTGGCGGCGGGCCTCGACGCCGATGACGCGGTGGAAGTCGCGGACCATGGCCGGGAAGGGGTGCGGCCCGGCGACCGTGCCGAACAGGTAGTGGGTGTGATCGACGTTGGCCACCCAGTCGCGGAAGGCCTCGTTGATCGCGTCCTTCAGGGTGCGGCTGCCGGACTTCACGGCGATGACCTCGGCACCGAGCATGCGCATCCGGGCCACGTTGAGGGCCTGGCGCTCGGTGTCGATCTCACCCATGTAGATGGTGCACTCAAGGCCGAACAGCGCGCAGGCGGTGGCGGTGGCGACGCCGTGCTGGCCGGCGCCGGTCTCCGCGATGACGCGGGTCTTGCCCATCCTCTTGGTGAGGAGGGCCTGACCGAGCACGTTGTTGATCTTGTGGGAGCCGGTGTGGTTGAGGTCCTCGCGCTTGAGGAAGACGCGGGCGCCGCCCGCCTCCGCGGCGAAACGAGGGACCTCGGTGAGCGCCGACGGGCGGCCGGTGTAGTTCACCAGCAGGTCGTCGAGCTCTCGGGCGAACTCGGGGTCGTGCTTGGCCTTGTCGTACTCGACGGCCACCTCGTCGACGGCGGCGACGAGGGCCTCCGGGATGAACTTGCCGCCGAATGCGCCGAAGTAGCCCTCGGCGCTGGGGATCTGACCCTCCGGGTCGGGGATGAAGAACTCGCTGGGCATGCGGAAACCTCACGGTGAGTGTGGAAAAGACACTGATCGCCGTGGGGGGCGGGGCTTGTTCGTCGGCCGCCGGCCGAGTGTGGCCGGTCGCGCCCGCGCGGCGGTAGCCGCTGATCAAACAGAGTCCCGCGCCCCTAAAGGGCGCGCTGCCATCGCCGTCCGTTGACCTGTCCCGGCTCGTCACCGATGACGTACCGCACCCGGCGGCCGTGCACCCGGCGTGCGGGCGCGCGGCAGCCTCGGGGCCGGCAGCCACGCGCCAGGCGGGCGTACGGGTCCCGGGTCGCCAGGGTGATCGGGAGGGTCATCGCCGCTCAGCCTACCGGGTGATCAGCCGCGCCCGTGCCGCAATGCGGGATGCGCGCCCGCCGCCACCAGGTCGGATACCGCCGTCTTCGGGTCCTTGCCGGTGACGAGGGACTCGCCGACCAGGACCGCGTCGGCGCCGGCGTTGGCGTAGGCGATGAGGTCGTGCGGGCCGCGGACGCCGGACTCGGCGACCTTGAGGATGCCCGCGGGGATCTCCGGCGCGACGCGCTCGAACGTGCCGCGGTCGACCTCCAGCGTCTTCAGGTTGCGCGCGTTGACACCGATGACCTTGGCGCCCGCGTCCACCGCGCGCTCGACCTCGTCCTCGTCGTGCACCTCCACGAGCGGCGTGAGGCCGATGGAGACGGCGCGCTCGATCAGGGACTCCAGCGCGGGCTGGTCGAGGGCGGCGACGATCAGCAGGGCGAGGTCGGCGCCGTACGCCCGGGCCTCCCACAGCTGGTACGAGGTGACGATGAAGTCCTTGCGCAGCACCGGGATGTCCACGCGCGCGCGGACCGCCTCAAGGTCGGCGAGGGAGCCGCCGAAGCGGCGCTGTTCGGTGAGGACGGAGATGACGGCCGCGCCGCCCGCCTCGTAGTCGGCGGCGAGGCCGGCCGGGTCGGCGATCGCGGCCAGCGCGCCCTTGGACGGGCTGGACCGCTTGACCTCGCAGATCACCTTGACGCCGTCGCCCTTCAGCGCGGCCAGCCCGTCCTTGGCGGCGGGAGCCTTGGCCGCGCGCTCCTTGAGCTCGTCGAGGCTGACGCGTGCCTGCCGCTCCGCGAGGTCGGCACGGACTCCGTCGATGATCTCGTCGAGCACACTCACGCGAGCGGCCCCCTTCCAGACGGCAAGAACTCAGCAAGAAAACCTATGGTCACTGAGATGGTATCCGGAGGCGGGCGAAGGCCCCGCATCCGGTTGACGCCGGTCCCACTACCTGGACATCCGCCAGTTGATCAAGGATGGAGCCAGCCACCGAACGGCAGGTTCCGGACAACGGTGAAGACCAGCAGCAACGCCCCGGCCGTCCACAGGGGCACCGGTCCGACGTCGAACCGCAGGGGGCGTCCGCGTGCCGCCCCGACCACCCAGACGGTCCACAGCACGGCGAAGGCCAGATAGCCGACGACGGCCGCCGCGTTGTCGTGCAGCGCCGTGAGGAAGTCGCCGTGGACGAAGGCGTGCGCGCTGCGCAGACCGCCGCAGCCGGGGCAGTAGAGGCCGGTGTACCGCAGCAGCGGGCAGACGGGGTAGTGGCCGGGCTCGTTGGGGTCGACGGCCCCCACGTACGCGAAGGCCCCGGCGACGACCGCGAGCACCCCGGCGGGGACGGCGAGGCGGCCCAGCGCCGTCGGGGCGTTGCTCGGCGTCGGGTTCCGGCTGTCGGCGTTCACGTCCCGCATTGTGCCCCGCACCGGCCGCACGCGCGCGTGAGGGGCGGTTCCGGCACCGCTGTGCCGGCCGCCCCTCCACGCAGTCGTACGCGCCGCCGTGCGGCGATCAGCTCTCGACGCTCGCCGGCTGCCGCTTGTCGGCCTGGTCCGCGACCTGGTGCACCGGGTGGGTGCCCTTCGGCTGGCCGAGGCCCATCGCGCTCATGATGCCGCCGACGACGCCGCCGAGGAGCGTGACCGCGATACCGGCCCAGAAGCCGACCGGCTGGGCCATCACCGTGAACGCGCCCGCGATGCAGAAACCGATGAAGGCGATAGTGACACCGGTCCAGGCGGCCGGGGTGTGACCGTGGCTGCTGCCCGCCATTTCTTGCTCCTCGTTGCTCTGTGCGTGTCTGAGCTGGACGCTCTCGCCCATTGTCCCGCACGTGTGCGCGCGTCGTGAGCGGGGGTGCGGGACGCTCACGCTCGGTCGGGACGGGTGCACACGCGTGCCGTTGCCGGGTTCCCCGCGCGGGCGTACATAAGCGGGTTGTCGCGGGCGTACGTGAGCGGGTGGTCGGCGGTTCCACGCGCGCGTGGACGGGGGTCGTCCGCGCGGGCCTCGGTGAGGACAGGGACGCTTCCCGGATCCCGGATTACGCCCCGGTCGGGTCCTCGCCCCGGTCCAGGGCCTTCCAGAGCTCCTCGGGGCGGTCGGGGTCGGGTGCGGCGGCCCTGCGGGGGCGGGGGGCACCGGCGCGTTCGTAGCGGCCGGACATCGCGGGCCAGAGACTGCCGTAGCGCAGGGCGAGGAGTCCGGCGAGGAGGATCAGGGCGCCGCCGACGGCCGCGACGTACGGCCAGGCGGTGTGGCTGAGGGCGTCCACGGTGGCCGAGGTGTCACCGGCGGCCTGCGCGGCCTTCTCGTCGAGCGCGGAGCTGTCGGAGGCGCCGAGCAGGGCCGCGGCGATGGTGCCGGCGCCGCACAGCGCGAGCAGTGCGGCGACCGCGAGCCGCCCGACGCGGCGGACGGCGAAGACGGCGACGAGCGCGGCCAGGCCCACTATGGCGAGCGCCGCGGGAACGCCCGTGACGTCGCTGCCCTTGGCGGTCAGGGGGAAGGCACCGCCGGCCACCGTCGCGGTGCCCTCCGACCAGCGCTGCCGGCTGGCCAGCAGTGCCACGGCCGCGCCGAGCGCACCGGCCGGCAGCGCGACGGCGAGGCTCATACGGCCGGCCCGGGCGGGTCCTGCGGCTTCGGAACGGGGGTGAGGTACAGCAGTCACGTACTCCACTATCGCCTGAAGCCCGGGCGAACCCGCACCCGGGGCCGCGTGAGAAGCGCCCTACTTCCCCAGCCGGTTCGCGGTGTGTACCGCCCGCAGCACAGCCGCCGCCTTGTTGCGGCACTCGGTGTCCTCGGCGACCGGGTCGGAGTCGGCGACGATACCGGCGCCGGCCTGGACGTACGCGGTGCTGTCCCGCAGCAGGGCGGTGCGGATGGCGATCGCCGTGTCGGAGTCGCCTGCGAAGTCGAGGTAGCCGACGCAGCCGCCGTACAGACCGCGCCGGGACGGCTCCAGTTCGTCGATGATCTGCATCGCGCGGGGCTTGGGGGCGCCGGAGAGCGTGCCGGCCGGGAAGCAGGCCGTCAGCACGTCGAAGGCGGTACGGCCGGGCGCGACCCGGCCGGTGACCGTCGAGACGATGTGCATGACGTGCGAGTACCGCTCGATGGACATGAAGTCGACGACCTCGACCGTGCCGGGTTCGCACACGCGCCCGAGGTCGTTGCGGCCCAGGTCGACGAGCATGAGGTGCTCGGCGCGCTCCTTGGGGTCGGCGAGCAGTTCGTCGGCGAGGGCCTGGTCCTCCTGCGGGGTGTCCCCGCGCCACCGGGTGCCGGCGATGGGGTGGACCATGGCCTGCCCGTCCTCGACCTTGACCAGCGCCTCGGGGGACGAGCCGACCACGTCGAAGCCGTCGAAGCGGAACAGGTACATGTACGGGGACGGGTTGGTCGCCCTGAGGACGCGGTAGACGTCCAGCGCGCTCGCCGTGCACGGCGTTTCGAAGCGCTGGGAGGGGACGACCTGGAAGGCCTCGCCCGCGCGGATGCGCTCCTTGATGTCCTCGACGGCCTCCTGGAAGTCGGGGCCGCCCCACAGGGCGGTGTACTCGGGGAGTTCGGAGGGCGGCAGGACGGCCGGGGGCTGGGCGACCGCGCGCGACAGGTCGGCCTCCATGGCGTCGAGGCGGGCGATCGCGTCGGCGTAGGCCTCGTCGACTCCGGTGTCGAGGTCGTTGTGGTTGATCGCGTTGGCGATCAGCAGGACGGAGCCCTCCCAGTGGTCCATGACGGCCAGGTCGCTGGTCAGCAGCATGGTCAGCTCGGGCACGCTGGTCGGATTGCTGTCGTCCCGCTCGCCGGGGCCGATCTTCTCCAGGCGGCGCACGATGTCGTAACCGAGGTAGCCGACCATGCCGCCGGTGAAGGGCGGCAGGGCGAGGTCGTGGGCGAGGTCACGGGGGGTGTGCAGGGCCTCGATGGTGGCGCGCAGGGCGGCCAGCGGGTCGCCCTCGACGGGGACGCCGACGGGTGGGGTACCGAGCCAGTGGGTCTGCCCGTCGCGCTCGGTCAGGGTGGCCGCGCTGCGGACGCCCACGAAGGAGTACCGAGACCATTGGTACGCGGTGCGTCCGTTCTCCGCGGACTCCAGCAGGAACGTGCCGGGGCGTTCGGCGGCGAGCTTGCGGTAGAGCGCGACCGGGGTGTCGCCGTCGGCGAGGAGCTTGCGGGTGACCGGGATGACGCGGCGGTCGCCGGCGAGCTTGCGGAAGGTCTCTAGGTCCATGGCGGCGACCTTACTGATCCCGGGCCGCGGCGCCGGAGCCGGCGTCGTCGGCGTCCTTCAGCAGTACGTCGGCGTCGAAGCAGGTGCGGGCGCCGGTGTGGCAGGCGGCGCCGACCTGGTCGACCTTGACCAGCACGGTGTCGGCGTCGCAGTCCAGGGCGACGGACTTCACCCACTGGAAGTGGCCGGAGGTGTCGCCCTTGACCCAGTACTCCTGGCGGCTGCGCGACCAGTACGTGCAGCGGCCGGTGGTGAGCGTGCGGTGCAGCGCCTCGTCGTCCATCCAGCCGAGCATCAGCACCTCACCGGTGTCGTACTGCTGGGCGATGGCGGGGAGGAGGCCGTCGGGGCTGCGCTTGAGCCGCGCGGCGATCTCCGGGTCGAGCCGGCTGGGCCGCCGGGGGGACGTGCTGGTCATGCCGACCATTGTGCCGCGCGCCACTGACGGACCCGGTGGAGTGTCCACTGTGCGGACCCGCTACCCGGTCGTAGGCTGACTCCATGTCGACCTTCGCCAAGCGTGAACGACTTCTCCTCGCCGATCTGTTGGAGACCGCGGGTCCCAACGCCCCCACCTTGTGCGAGGGCTGGACGACCCGCGACCTCGCCGCGCACGTGGTGGTGCGCGAGCGCCGCCCCGACGCCGCCGGCGGCATACTGATCAAGCAGCTCGCGCCGCGCCTGGAACGGGTGATGGCGGAGTTCGCCGACAAGCCGTACGAGGAGCTGATCCAGCTGATCCGTACGGGCCCGCCGCGCTTCTCGCCGTTCTCGCTCAAGCCGGTCGAGGAGATGTCGAACACGGTGGAGTTCTACGTCCACTCCGAGGACATCCGGCGCGCGCAGCCCGACTGGTCGCCGCGCGAGCTCGACCCGGTTTTCCAGGACGCCCTGTGGTCCCGCCTGGAGCGCAGCGCCCGTCTGATGGGCCGTGGCGCGCCGACGGGCCTGGTGCTGCGCCGGCCGAACGGCCAGACGGCGGTCGCCCACCGGGGCACGCCCGTGGTGACGGTGACCGGCGAGCCGTCGGAACTGCTGCTGTTCCTGTACGGCCGGCAGAGCGCCGCCCAGGTGGAGCTGGACGGCGACAAGGAGGCGATCGCCCGGCTGCACGAGACGAAACAGCTCGGCATCTAGTGCACGGTCCCTCACGGCCGGCCTGATCCAAAAGACAGGGTCCGGCTCCGGGTCCGTGCGCGACACGGTGGGGAGCCGCTGCGGCCGGCACGCCCATGGGCCGCGGTCAGCGCGGAGGTTCGGCGTGGCGGAGCGGGTCGGCGCACAGGGCGGCGCAGGCAGCGAAGACCGGCCCGGTTCCCCAGCGGTCTGCCGCCGCGCCGACCGGCGGGCGGGCCGTGCCGGAGGACCGGGGCTCACGGAGCAGGGTCACCTGACGGGGTGGCCCGCCTCCCTCAGCGTCTGCTTCACCTCGCCGATCCTCAGATCCCCGAAGTGGAAGACGGACGCCGCGAGCACCGCGTCCGCGCCCGCCGCGATGGCCGGCGGGAAGTCGGCGAGCTTGCCGGCACCGCCGGAGGCGATCACCGGGACGGTCACGTGCTTGCGGACCGCCGCGATCATCTCCAGGTCGTAGCCGTCCTTGGTGCCGTCGGCGTCCATGGAGTTCAGCAGGATCTCGCCCGCGCCCAGCTCGGCCGCCCGGTGCGCCCATTCGACCGCGTCGATTCCGGTGCCCTTGCGGCCGCCGTGCGTGGTGACCTCGAAGGACCCGCTCTCCGTCCGGCGGGCGTCGACCGACAGCACCAGCACCTGACGGCCGAAGCGCTCCGCGATCTCCCGGATGAGCTCCGGACGGGCGATCGCGGCCGTGTTCACGCCGACCTTGTCGGCGCCCGCCCGCAGCAGCTTGTCCACGTCCTCGGCGGTGCGCACGCCACCGCCGACGGTCAGCGGGATGAACACCTGCTCGGCGGTGCGCCGCACCACGTCGTAGGTCGTCTCGCGGTTGCCGGACGAGGCGGTGATGTCCAGGAACGTCAGCTCGTCGGCGCCCTCGGCGTCGTACACCTTGGCCATCTCGACGGGGTCACCGGCGTCGCGCAGGTTCTGGAAGTTGACGCCCTTGACGACCCGGCCGTTGTCCACGTCCAGGCAGGGGATGACTCGGACCGCCAGGGTCATGAATCCACGGCTCCTCTGTATGCCTCTAGTTCCACCGACACCAGCACACGCGGGTCGACGAAGCCCTCCACCACCAGGAAGGTCGCGACCGGGCGCACCGAGTCGAACAATTCCTTGTGGGCACGGCCCACCTCGTCGAGGTCCCGCGTGTGTGCCAGGTACATCCGCGTACGGACCACGGACCCGATACCGAGCCCGAACTCGCCGATCGCCTCGATGGCGCTGGTGAAGGCCACCTTGGCCTGTTCGTAGGGGTCGCCCTCCCCGTACAGCACGCTGCCCTTGAAGGACGTCGTGCCGGCCACCAGCACCTGATCGCCCGCCGCCACGGCGCGCGCGAAACCGAAACTCTCTTCCCAGGGACTTCCGCTCTGCACGCGCCGTACGGCATCGCTCATGACGACACAGCCTCCAAGGCCTCTTCCAGGGTGAACGCCTTCGCGTACAGCGCCTTCCCTACGATGGCCCCCTCGACACCGAGGGGGACCAGGTCCGCGATGGCACGGAGGTCGTCCAGGGACGACACGCCGCCGGAGGCGACCACCGGGCGGTCGGTCGCGGCGCAGACGTTCTTCAGCAGCTCCAGGTTCGGGCCCTGGAGGGTGCCGTCCTTGGCGATGTCCGTCACCACGTACCGCGCGCAGCCCTCCTTGTTGAGGCGCTCCAGCGTCTCGTAGAGGTCACCGCCGTCGCGGGTCCAGCCGCGGCCGCGCAGGGTGGTGCCGCGTACGTCGAGACCGACCGCGATCTTGTCGCCGTGCTCGGCGATGACCTTGGCGACCCATTCGGGCGTCTCCAGGGCGGCCGTGCCCAGGTTCACGCGGGTGCAGCCGGTGGCCAGGGCCGCCGCCAGCGAGGCGTCGTCGCGGATGCCGCCGGACAGCTCCACCTTGATGTCCATCGCCCTCGCGACCTCGGCGATCAGCTCCCGGTTGTCGCCGGTGCCGAACGCGGCGTCCAGGTCGACCAGGTGCAGCCACTCGGCGCCCGACCGCTGCCAGGCGAGAGCGGCCTCGAGCGGGGAGCCGTAGGAGGTCTCGGTGCCGGACTCGCCGTGCACGAGGCGGACGGCCTGGCCGTCGCGGACGTCGACGGCGGGGAGGAGTTCGAGCTTGCTCATCTCTACAGGGTCTCGATCCAGTTGGTGAGGAGCTGGGCTCCGGCGTCGCCGGACTTCTCGGGGTGGAACTGCGTGGCCCACAGGGCACCGTTCTCGACGGCCGCCACGAAGGGCTTGCCGTGCGTGGACCAGGTCACCTTGGGGGCGGCGATGGTCGGGTTGTGGGTCTCCAGCGACCAGTCGTGGACGGCGTAGGAGTGCACGAAGTAGAAGCGGGCGTCCGCGTCCAGGCCGGCGAACAGCTGCGAGTCGGCCGGGGCCTCGACGGTGTTCCAGCCCATGTGGGGCACGATGTCGGCCTGCAGCGGCTCGACCGAGCCGGGCCACTCTTCGAGGCCCTCGGTCTGAACGCCGTGCTCGATGCCGCGCGCGAAGAGGATCTGCATGCCGACGCAGATGCCCATCACCGGGCGCCCGCCGGAGAGCCGGCGGTCGATGATCCAGTCGCCGCGTGCCTCCTTCAGGCCCTTCATGCAGGAGGCGAAGGCGCCGACGCCCGGGACCAGCAGCCCGTCGGCGTCCATGGCCCTGTCGAAGTCACGGGTGATCTCGACGTCGGCTCCCGCGCGCGCGAGGGCCCGCTCGGCGGAGCGGACGTTTCCGAAGCCGTAGTCGAAGACGACGACGTTCTTGCGGCTGCTCAATTCCACACCTCCAGCCTCAGGACGCCCGCGAGGAGACACATCGCGGCGCCGATCGAGAGCAGCACGATGAGGCCCTTCGGCATCTGCTGCTTGACGAAGGAGATGATCCCGCCGACGAGGAAGAGGCCGACGACGATCAGGATGGTCGAGGTGCTGTTCACAGCGCGCCCTTCGTGGAGGGCAGGATGCCCGCGGCGCGCGGGTCGCGCTCGGAGGCGTACCGCAGGGCCCGTGCCAGCGCCTTGAACTGGCACTCCACGATGTGGTGCGCGTTGCGCCCGTACGGCACGTGCACGTGCAGCGCGATCTGGGCCTGGGCGACGAAGGACTCCAGGATGTGCCGGGTCATCGTGGTGTCGTACTCGCCGATCATCGGCGCCATCTTCTCGGGCTCGGTGTGCACGAGGTACGGGCGGCCGGACAGGTCGACGGTGACCTGGGCGAGGGACTCGTCCAGCGGGACCGTGCAGTTGCCGAAGCGGTAGATCCCCACCTTGTCGCCGAGGGCCTGCTTGAAGGCGGCCCCGAGCGCGAGGGCGGTGTCCTCGATGGTGTGGTGCGAGTCGATGTGCAGGTCGCCCTCGGTCTTCACGGTCAGGTCGAACAGACCGTGCCGGCCGAGCTGGTCGAGCATGTGGTCGTAGAAGCCGACCCCGGTGGAGATGTCCGTCTTGCCGGTGCCGTCGAGGTCGATCTCGACGACGACGGACGTCTCCTTGGTCGTCCGGTCCACGCGTCCAACGCGGCTCATGTGTTCTGCTCCTTCTTCAACTCACGGACCGCGTCGAGGAACGCGTCGTTCTCTTCGGGGGTTCCGGCGGTGACCCGCAGCCACCCCGGTACGCCGTTGTCCCGGACCAGGACGCCCCGGTCGAGGATCTTCCGCCACACCAGGTGGGAGTCCTCGAACCGTCCGAACTGTACGAAGTTGGCGTCGGACTCGGTCACCTCGTAACCGATCGCGCGCAGCTCGGTGACCAGCCGGTCCCGCTCGGCCTTCAGCTGCTCGACGTACTTCAGCAGCGTGTCGGTGTGTTCGAGGGCGGCCAGGGCGGTCGCCTGGGTGACGGCCGACAGGTGGTACGGCAGCCGTACGAGCTGGACGGCGTCGACGACGGCCGGGTGCGCGGCGAGGTAGCCGAGGCGCAGGCCCGCCGCGCCGAACGCCTTCGACATGGTGCGGGAGATGACGAGGTTCGGCCGTCCTTCGAGCAGCGGCAGCAGCGAGTCGCCGTGGCTGAACTCGATGTACGCCTCGTCCACCACCACCATCGACGGCTTCGCCGCCTGCGCGGCCTCGTACAGGGCGAGGACCGTCTCGGGCGGGACCGCGTTGCCGGTGGGGTTGTTGGGGGTGGTGATGAAGACGACGTCCGGCCGGTCCTCGGCGATGGCCCGCACGGCGGCCGGGACGTCGATCGTGAAGTCCTCGTGCCGGGGGCCGGAGATCCAGCCCGTGCCGGTGCCGCGCGCGATGAGGCCGTGCATCGAGTACGACGGCTCGAAGCCGATCGCGGTCCGGCCCGGCCCGCCGAAGGTCTGCAGCAGCTGCTGGATGACCTCGTTGGAGCCGTTGGCGGCCCAGACGTTGGCCGGGCCGACCTCGTACTCCGCGGTCTTCGTCAGGTACTCGGCGAGCCTGGTGCGCAGCTCCACCGCGTCCCGGTCCGGGTAGCGGTTGAGGCCGCGGGCCGCCTCCCGGACCCGCTCGGTGATCCGCTCGACCAGCGGCTCGGGCAGCGGGTAGGGGTTCTCGTTGGTGTTCAGCCGTACGGGGACGTCCAGCTGGGGTGCGCCGTAGGGGGACTTGCCGCGCAGCTCGTCCCGTACGGGAAGATCGTCGATACCGGTCACTTGCCCTCGGGAACCTTCCAGTCGCGCGTCCATTGTTCGGCTCCGCCGAAACGGGCCTTGATCGCCGCGCCGTGCGCGGGCAGGTCCTCCGCCTCCGCCAGCGTCACCACGTGGTGCGCGACCTCGGCCAGCGCGTCCTTCGTGTAGTCGACGATGTGGATGCCGCGCAGGAAGGACTGGACGGACAGGCCGGAGGAGTGGCAGGCGCAGCCGCCGGTGGGCAGGACGTGGTTGGAGCCGGCGGCGTAGTCGCCGAGCGACACGGGCGCCCAGGGGCCGATGAAGATCGCACCGGCGTTCTTCACCCGGTCGGCCACGGCGGCGGCGTCCGCCGTCTGGATCTCCAGGTGCTCGGCGCCGTACGCGTCGACCACCCGCAGGCCCTCGTCGATGCCGTCGACGAGGACGATCGCGGACTGCTTGCCGCCCAGCGCCGGGACGATCCGGTCCTCGATGTGCTTGGTGGCCGCGACCTGCGGCTGAAGCTCCTTCTCGACGGCGTCCGCGAGCTCGACGGAGTCGGTGACCAGCACGGCCGCCGCCAGTGGGTCGTGCTCGGCCTGGCTGATCAGGTCCGACGCCACGTGCACCGGGTCGGCGGTCTCGTCGGCCAGGATCGCGATCTCGGTCGGGCCGGCCTCGGCGTCGATGCCGATCTTGCCGGTGAAGTAGCGCTTGGCGGCGGCGACCCAGATGTTGCCGGGGCCGGTGACCATGTTGGCGGGCGGGCAGGACTCGGTGCCGTACGCGAACATCGCGACGGCGGTGGCGCCGCCGGCCGCGTACACCTCGTCGACACCGAGCAGGGCGCAGGCGGCGAGGATCGTCGGGTGCGGCAGCCCGCCGAACTCCGCCTGGGCGGGCGAGGCGAGGGCGATGGACTCGACGCCGGCCTCCTGGGCGGGCACGACGTTCATCACCACGGAGGACGGGTAGACCGACCGGCCACCGGGGGCGTAGAGCCCCACGCGCTCCACCGGCACCCACTTCTCGGTGACCGAGCCGCCGGGCACGACCTGCGTGGTGTGGGTCGTACGGCGCTGTTCGCGGTGGACGAGCCGGGCGCGGCGGATGGACTCCTCCAGGGCCGCGCGCACGGCCGGGTCCAGCCCCTCCAGGGCGTCGGTGAGCGCCCGCGCCGGGACTCGTACGGATTCCAGCCGCACGCCGTCGAACTTCTCGGCGAAGTCGATCAGCGCCGCGTCGCCCCGATGATGCACGGCCTCGCAGATCGGACGCACCTTCTCCAGGGCGGCCTGAACGTCGAAGTCGGCTCGGGGCAGCAGGTCGCGCAGGGCGGGGCCCTCGGGAAGGGCGTCGCCGCGCAGATCGATTCGGGAGATCACGGAACCAATTCTCTCAGACCCCCGTCCGGCGCCGTCCGCGCGTATCAGTGTCTGATACGGCTCCCGGCCGCGGCTCGGAAGATCCGCGGAAGATCCGCTTCACGTTCCGCGTTCGGCGCGTCACACAGCGGGCATGAACGGTTGTACGAAACGTGTGTGATCCCACGTGAAGCAGTGTGTGATCCCACGTGAAGCAAGCGGACACCGAGGCGGACGCCACGTGAGACAGCAAAGGGGGACGGAAGAACTGTGACCGAAGGGGCCGGACTGCGCGCCGGGGACCTGCCGGACGACCTGACCGCGGCGGAGGCCGGCATGTGGCAGGCCTTCCGAAACGGCAGCGTGTACGACCTGAGCAGCGGGGACGCCGTCGTCGACGATCCGCACGGCGGGCATCCCTGGGGATCCGAACGGTCCGTGCGGGCCCGGATCGTGTGCTGGCTGCTGCTCGACGGGCCGCCCGCGCTCGCGGGCCGGGTGTCCTCGCTGAAGCTCGTCGGCGTGCAGATCAACGGCACCCTGGATCTCGCGGGCGGCACGGTGGTGCCGTACGTCGAACTGCGGGGCTGCCGCTTCGAGCGGGACGTGCTGCTGCCGGAGGCCCACTTCACGACCGTACGGATGGTGGACTGCTCGGTGCCGCGCCTTGAGGCGGCCCGGGTGCACACCGAGGGCGACCTGCATCTGCCGCGCTGCCGCTTCCACCATGGCATCCGGCTGACCGACGCGCAGATCGGCACGGATCTGCTGCTCAACCAGGCGATCGTGCACCGGGACCGCAGCGGCCGCTCCATCGCCGGGGACGGCATGACGGTCGGGCAGGACCTGCAGGCGGAACTGCTGGAGTCGCACGGCGAGATGAGCCTGCGCAGCGCCAAGATCGGTGTCTCGCTGAGCCTGCGCGGTGCCCGGCTGGCCAACCCCTGCGCGCGGCTGGCGCTGAACGCCCCGCAGCTGACCGTGGAGCGCAGCCTGTACCTGACGCCGGCGGGTGTCGGCGCCCAGGCGATGAGCGGCATGACCCCCGCGCAGGGAACGCGGATCCAGCGGTTCGAGTGCACGGGCGGGATGCGGCTGGACGACGGGCGGTTCGGGGACGCGGTCGACTTCGAGCGGGCCCGGTTCACCTTCACCGACGACCAGGAGCTGTCGCTGCGCCGGGTGCAGACACCGGAGCTGCGGTTCCTGGGGGAGCGTCCGGCGCGGGGCCGGGTGGTGATGTCCGGCGCGCGGATCGTCAACCTGATGGACCGGTCGGACGCCTGGCCGGGCCCGGGACGGCTGCACATGGGCGGCTTCACCTACGAGAACCTCGTGCCGCGCGGCCCGTTCCCGCTGGCCGAACGGCTGGACTGGGTGGCCGCGGCGACCGCCGAGTACAACCCGGAGCCGTACGAGCGGCTGGCCGCCGTGCTGCGGGCCGGCGGCGAGGACGAGGACGCCCGGGAGGTGCTGCTCGCCAAGCAGCGCCGGCGCCGCGAGAGCCTGCCGTTCGCCGCCAAGCTCTGGGGATACGCCCAGGACTGGACGGTCGCCTACGGGTACCGGCCGGGCCGGGCCGCGGTGTGGATGGCGGTGCTGTGGGCGGCAGGGTCGGTGGCCTTCGCGCACGCCAGCCATCCGCCCCTCAAGAGCGGCGAGCATCCGGACTGGAACCCCGCCCTCTTCGCCCTCGACCTGTTACTGCCGGTCATCGACCTCGGCCAGGTCGGCTTCTGGCAGCTGCGCGGCGGCTGGCAGTGGCTGGCGGCGGCGATGATCCTGCTGGGCTGGGTCCTGGCGACGACGGTGGCGGCGGGGGCGACCCGGTTGCTGCGGCGCAACTAGTGATACTGGTGGTGTGCCAGTTATTGAACACTGGTCACTTTTTTACCCTGCCTTGACCACGGCGTGTACAACTTTCCGTGAGTTCTGTGAACAGGCTGGCGCCTGTGTGACCTGCGGTCTTTCAATGGTCGGCACCATGGCTCTGCAGCTCCCGTTCATCCGCACGACCCGGATGACAAGGACCGCCCCCCACCGTGTCGCTGAGCCCCGCGCCGACGACGAGGTGTTCCTCGACGCGCCCGACGCACGGCTGGGTCCCGTGCTGGTCGCGGCCGCGCGCGGTGACCACCAACCGGCCGCCGAGCTGCTGTCCGCCACCCGCGCGGGAGGCGAGTGGGAGCGACGCGACCGGTATGTGAGAAGGCTGGCCGCCTTCGCGCGCTCCCGCTCCGAGTGGCTCGACGCCTGGCGGGCCGACGCTCCGCACGATCCCGACGCGCTGCTGGTCGGGGCCCAGCTGGCGGTGGACCGCGCCTGGCAGTCACCGGCCCGGGCCGAAGCGCTGCGCGAGGTGAGCCCTCTGATCACGGCCGCCGCGCGGGGCGAGGACCGCGACCCGGTGCCGTGGCGGCTCGCCCTGGACCGCGCGCGCGGCGCCGACGCAGGTCACCAGTACTTCGAGGAGCTGTGGGAGGCGGCGGTCCGCCGCGCCCCGCACCACTACGGCTGCCATGTCGCGGCTCTGCGCTATCTGGCCGTGTACTGGCACGGTTCGCACCACGAGTGCTTCGACTTCGCCGACCGGGCCGCGCAGGACGCGCCGGCCGGCGCACTGGTGCAGGCGCTTCCGCTGCGGGCGGCGTTCGGCTACCTCACCGACGGCTGCGGACCCGAGGTGCCGCGGGAGCGTCTGGACGCGGCCGCCGACCGGGCGATCGCGCTGTCCCCCTCGCTCCCTTCGGCCGACCCCTGGCCGGCCAGGATGCGGAACCTGCTCATCTTCGTCCTGGTCCGCCTGGAGCGCTGGGCGGACGCCTCGGAGCAGCTGCGTCTGACCGGCCCGTACGCCACGTCCTTCCCCTGGGACCAGGTGTCGGACGACCCGCTCGGACACTACCTGCAGGTCCGCGACAGCATCCGGGCGGCAGCGGCCGGGCAGCCGTGGAGTCATCCACGAAGTGAGCGCGGGGGGCGCGTCGGCACCGGCGACCATTAGGCTTCTGCGTCGTGACCACCGTCCGGCTCCCCCTCTTCCCCCTGAACTCGGTGCTGTTCCCGGGGCTGGTGCTCCCGCTCAATGTGTTCGAGGAGCGCTATCGCGCCATGATGCGCGAGTTGCTGAAGGCCCCCGAGGACGAGCCTCGCCGGTTCGCCGTCGTGGCGATCCGTGACGGCCACGAGGTGGCGCCCAGCTCCCCCGGCATGCCCGACCCGACGGCGGTGCCCCAGCGGGGCCCCGCGGCCGGCTTCGGCCCCGACCCGGTCAAGGCCTTCCACAAGGTGGGCTGCGTGGCGGACGCGGCGACGATCCGGGAGCGGGCCGACGGCACCTTCGAGGTGCTGGCGACCGGGACGACCCGGGTACGGCTGCTCTCGGTCGACGCTTCCGGGCCGTTCCTGACGGCCGAGTTGGAGATGCTGACCGAGGAGCCCGGTGACGAGGCGGGGGCGCTGGCCGAGGGGGTGCTGCGGTCCTTCCGTCAGTACCAGAAGCGTCTGGCGGGAGCGCGGGAGCGGTCGTTGGCGTCCGGCGCGGAACTGCCGGACGAACCGGGCGTCGTCTCCTACCTGGTCGCCGCCGCGATGATGCTGGACACGCCCACCAAGCAGCGTCTGCTCCAGGCCCCGGACACGGCCTCCCGCCTCCGCGACGAGCTGAAACTCCTTCGCGCCGAGACGGCCATCATCCGTACGCTGCCGTCGTTGCCGGCGTCGGACCTGACACGCGGCCCGACGAGTCTCAACTGAGCACAACCCAACGGAACGTACGGGGCGACATGGCGAAGAAGGCGAAGAAACAACAGCAGCCGGGGGGCACGCCCGCGACGGTGGCGCTCACGGCGGCGGGCGTCGCGTACACGGTCCACTCCTACGACCACGATCCCTCCCACCCCTCCTACGGCGAGGAGGCGGCCGAGGCGATGGGCGTGTCTCCGGACCGGGTCTTCAAGACACTCGTGGCGGACGTGGACGGCAAACTGACCGTGGCGGTGGTCCCGGTGGCGGGCCAACTGGACCTCAAGGCCCTGGCAGCGGCGGTCGGCGGCAAACGCGCGACGATGGCCGACCCGGCCCTCGCGGAGCGCACGACGGGGTACGTCCGCGGCGGCATCTCTCCCCTGGGGCAGCGCAAGAAACTCCCCACCGTGCTGGACGCATCGGCCTCCCGCCACGCAACGATCTGCGTCTCGGCCGGCCGCCGAGGCCTGGAGGTCGAACTCTCCCCCACCGACCTGACCACCCTCACCACCGCAACCATCGCCCCCATCGGCCGCACCTGACCCCCCGACGAAGGCGCCCACGCCCTTCATCCGGCAACCACGACGCCGATCGACGCCACACAGAGCGCGGCCAGGTGGCGAGGGCGCGGTCCCAGACGGGGCGGGGTCCCAGGACGCAACCCCTGGCGGGGTCCGAGAGGCGCAGCCCCTGGGGGGTGGGGCAGGGGCGGCGGGGGCGAGGTGGGCTCGTCGGGAGGGTGGCGCGGCGCCGGGGTCCTACGCCGCCGAAGACCCCTCGTACGGGCCGCTCTGCCCCCCGTACGGCCCGTCCTGGCCGTACGACGCGTGCTCATAAGGATCCGGGTCCCGGGGCCCGAACAGGGCCGTCAAGCCGAGGTGGACGATCAGCGCGGACAGCGACCAGGCCAGCAACGCACCCTTCGCACCAAGCTTCAGCGGCGCCGAGAACGTAACCCCCTTGCCCACCGACTTCGCGTGAGCGATCACGTCCTGGGCGGGCCCGAGCCACACCCCGACCCGCCACGCCAGCAGCGACCCGAGCAGCCCCCCGACCCCGAGCGCCACCACCAGCGGCACACCCCCACGCCGCCGCAGCAGAAAGACGACGACCGCGCTCACCAGCCCGAAGGCCAGCGCCAGCAGCGTGAACGTGCCATCGACGCCCACCGCCTGCTCGCCCTCGGTCTCCTTGAGGTAGACGACCCAGTTCTTGTCCACCACGTCACCGACCAGCGGCACACGCGGCGCAAGCCACCACCACAGCACCCCCAGCAGCAGCCCGCAGAGCGCCACCGCCACCGTGACCACGGCGGCCTCCCGCACTTCGGTCTTCATCCCGGGGCCGTCCTGTCCGTACGCGCTTCCCACAGCATCGGCACTGGCATCGGCACCGACCGGCGGCGGCCCCTCCCAGCCCTGGTGAGACGAACGTTCATGCGGTGGCGGAGGCGGTGTCAGAGGTGCGGTCACCCTGCCATCGTGCCAGGCCCGCCCCTGCGGCGCGTCACCGGACGACTGCCCGCCCGTCACCGTACGGCCGCCCGACGGTACGCCCAGGTGGCCACGGCCAGCGACACGACCCCGACCGCCCCGCACACGGCGAGGTCACCGACCACGAAGGCCCAGTCGGGGTGCTCCCCGAAGGTCCGTGCGAAGGCCTCCACGCCGTACGTCGACGGCAGCAGATCCCGCGCGAGACGCACCACCTCCGGCATCCGGTCGGCCGGCAGCACCCCCAGCAGCAGCGCCGCCGACATGCCCAGCTGCCCGAGCAACGTGGCCAGTTCCGGCCGCGGCGCGAGCAGTCCCAGCGCCGCCCCCAGCCCCGACAACGCCGCACCCGCAAGCGGAATCACCGCCACCAGCACCCACAGATGCGCCAGCGGCAATCCGAACAGCACACACCCGAACGCCGCCGTCACCACGGTCCCCGGCACGGTGAAGGAGGCGTACGCCCCCGCCGCCCCGAGCACCACCGCCGCCGGCGGCACCGGCAGCGTCGCGTAGTGGTCGAGCCCGCCACTCGCCCGCAGTTGTCCGAAGTACTGCGCGAGCAGGTTCAGCGCCACGAAGGCGACCACCAGGACCGACGCCCCGGCGACCACCGCCTGCGCCTCACCCCCGCCGTCCACGACCCCCCGCATCAGGACCATGATCCCGACCGACTGGAAGGTCGCCACGAACAGCAACGGGATCCGCGCGACCCGCGCCCGGGACAGCTGAGCCCGGTACACGGCCACCAGCGACGGCCACAGCCGCGCCCGCGGCCCGAGCTCGGCCGGGCCTGCGGCGGCCTTCTCGGCGGCCAGGGCACGGCCCGGCAGGACATCTGCGGGTACGACGCTCACCTCGCGCCCCTCCTCTTCGCTCCGGCCCTGTTCCGTACGGATCCGACGGCCTGCGTTCTCAAGGCCGGGGTGCGCAGTGCCAGAGTGCTCACTTCCAGTCCGTTCACGCCTTCACCAGCCCCTGCTGCACGGCCCCGCCCAGCGCCAGGTACACGTCCTCCAGGCTCGGCGTGGCCAGCGTGAAGTCGTCCAGCGCGGCGAAGGCGGCCCCGCCGGTGACGGTGGCGACGACCGCACGGGCCTCGTCCGGCGCGAGCCGCAGTGTCCAGCACCGCCCGGCCTCCACGACCCGGTCCCGCAGCGCGGCCACCTCGGGCACGTGCAGCGGAGCCGCCTCGCGCCACACCAGGTCGACCCTGACCTCCCCGGCGACCTTCTCCTTCAGCCCGGCGGGCGTGTCGCAGGCGATCACCCGCCCCCGGTCGAGGACGGCGACCCGGTCGAGGACGGTCTCGGCCTCGATGACGTTGTGGGTGACCAGCAGCACGGTGGTGCCCCGCTCGGCGCGCCGCCGGTCGACGGCGGACCACACGGCCCGTCGTGCCACGGGGTCCATCCCGGTGGTCGGCTCGTCGAGGACGAGCAGCGGCCGCTCCCCCACCAGCGCGGCGGCGAAGCAGGCGAGGCGCCGCTGGCCTCCGGACAGTTTCTTCAGCGGCCGCCCGGCGATCGGCGTGAGGCCCAGCTCGTCGAGGACGGCGTCCCGCTCGGCGCGCGCCTGCCGGGCGTCCAGGCCGCGCAGCCGCCCCGTGGTCTCGGCGGCGAGGGACACCGTCAGCTCGTCCAGGGCGGTCGACTCCTGTCCGAGGTAGGCGAGGATCCGCGCGGCTCGCTCAGGGTGCCGCACGATGTCGTGCCCGAGGATCTCCACGCTGCCGCCGTCGGGCCGCATCAGCCCGGTCAGCTGCCGTACGAGGGTGGACTTGCCGGCGCCGTTCGGCCCGAGCAGCCCGAAGATCTCCCCGCGCCGGATGTCCAGCCGTACGTCGTCGGTGGCCCGCACCGCGGGTGTTCCGGGGGCGCCGCGCCGGCCGCGTACCGCCGGGTAGGTCTTGGTCAGTCCGCGCACCACGCACACGGCATCCCCACCGTGCCGAGATGTCTGTGCCGCGCGCGTACTCACAAGGGACGAGCCTACGGGGTCGGGAGCGCTCGGCCGTTCTCGGGTCGGTCCACAACGGGAAATCCGCCGGTAAAGATCTCACTCGGCCGGGGGCGCGTGCTCCTTGAGCTCCTTGGGCTCCTTGTTCGTCCGCACGTCGATCTCGCGCCAGAACCCCGCCCGGATGGCGTACCGGTCGTGTTCGTCGATCTGGTCGTCCTTGTGGGCGAGCAGCCCGAACCGGGCCGCGTACCGCAGCAGCTCGCCGTCGATGCGGTGCGGGATGCGGGGGTACATGCCCGACAGCCGCTGCAGGTGGCTCTGGTCGCCGAGCCGTTCCACCCACCGGCGGGCGAAGACCTGCCCCACCTCGTACGGGTCCCCGCCGACCGTCGTGATGTCCTCCTCGCGGTCGGCCCACCGCTGCTCGGCCGTGGTGAGCTGGGCGAGCGTCGGCATCGAGGCGGCCTCCGGGGGCTCGGCGGGGGGCCGGTCGACCCAGCCCTTGTCGGAGGACCAGCGCAGCGTGGCGGTCGCGGGGTGCTGTGCGGGCTGGGTGCCGGGGGCGCGCAGGGCGGCCAGGTCCTTGGGTGTGGGGACGGCCCTGGAGCCGGCCACGCGCTCCTCGGCGCCGTTGCGCGCGGCGGTGGCCGCAGCCGGGTGCGGCGGCTCCTCGGCGGGCCGCTCCGCCGCCGCGAGGGCGGACTCGGGCAACGGCGCGGAGAGGATCGCGGCGATCTCGGGCCGGGGCACGGGCGGCGGCGCGCACACGCCGGTGAGTTCCTTGGCGTGGACGGCCTTGGTGATCCACGTACGGTCCAGGACGCGCCGTTCGTCGGCCTCGGCGACCAGGTCCTCGGACTGGTTGTAGTCGCCGTCGGCGGCCTGCACGGCCCACAGGTGGACGGCGACGCCGTGCTCCTTGGCGGCCATCATGCCCGGCAGCAGGTCGCCGTCGCCGGTGACGAGGACGACGTCGGAGCAGGCGCGGTTGCGGGCCAGCTCGGTCAGCTCGGCGTGCATGGCGGCGTCCACGCCCTTCTGGGCCCAGCGGCCGTCGCTGCGGGTCAGTGCGCCGAGCCGGACGGTGACCCGGGGCATCACGCGCAGCCGGCGGTGCTCGGGTTGCGGGACGCGGTCGGGGGCGCCGTCGAACCAGTAGATGCGCAGCAGTGGCTGCTGTGTGTCGGACTCGGCGCGCTCGCGCAGCCCCTGGATGAGGGCGGCGTGGTCCACGGTGATGCGGGACCGTGAGGGCTCCCCGGCAAGCAGGCTGGCGGCGGCCCCCAGCAGATACCCGGCGTCCACCAGGACGATGCAGCGGTCCACGCGACTCACCCTCTTCCGAGGAGGTTTACTTCGGGCTTTCTTCGAGTCTGCCCGACGGCGCGAGGGTTAACGGCCCGAACTCGATCTTCGGCGTGGCGTTTCGGGGCATCGCCGCCCGACGAGGCCTGTTACAGACGGTAATTATCCAACATGCGTTCTTTATCGGGCTATGTGAATCTGGTCCCGGCCCTGGCCCCTAGATCCCCCACAGGAGGCAGATCACCATGGCCAAGAACAAGAACCGTGATCGTAAGCGGCCGCAGGCCGAACGCGCCCCGCAGACGGCCCGGACGTCCGCGCTGGAGCCGCAGGACGAGCAGCGTGCCCCGCAGATGACGCCCAGCGATGTCGCCCGGAAGCGTCAGAAGCGCTTCGGTCACAACTGACCGTCAGCACTGATGCCCGCATGACCGAGGGGCGCATCCCGTGCCGGATGCGCCCCTCACGCACGTCAGTTGCTCAGCCCGCCAGACAGGACGGGCCCAGCAGGACCTTCAGATCGCCGAAGAGTGCGGGGTCCGGCTTCACCCGGTGCCGGTCCAGGCGGAGCACCGTCGTCTTGGTCGGGCCCTGCAGCTTGATGCGGACCTCGCTCTCGCCCTTGTGGTGCGTGAGGATCTCGCCGAGGCGGCTGACCAGCGGCGGGGTGACCCTCGTGGCCGGGATGGTGACGATCACGGGCGCGTTGGTGCCCGCGTTCGACAGGTCGGGGACCTGCAACTCCATCGCGACCAGCCGCGGCACGTCCTCACGCTTGTCGAGGCGGCCCTTGACGAACACCACCGCGTCCTCGACGAGTTGGGTCGACACAAGCTGGTACGTGGCCGGGAAGAACATGCACTCGATCGAACCCGCGAGGTCCTCGACCGTGGCGATGGCCCAGGCGTTGCCCTGCTTGGTCATCTTGCGCTGCAGGCCGGAGATGATGCCGCCGATGGTGACGACCGCGCCGTCCGCGTGCTCACCGCCGGTCAGCTGGGAGATGCCCGCGTCGGCCTTGTCGGACAGGATGTGCTCCAGGCCGAACAGCGGGTGGTCGGAGACGTACAGACCGAGCATCTCCCGCTCCTGGGCGAGCAGATAGGTCTTGTCCCACTCCTCGGTGGAGAACTCCACGTCGAGCCCGAAGCCCGGTTCGCTGCTCTGCTCCTCGCCCATGCCGCCGAAGAGGTCGAACTGGCCCTCGGCCTCCTTGCGCTTGACCGCGACCACGTTGTCGATCATCGGCTCGTACTGGGCGGTCAGGCCCTTGCGGGTGTGGCCCATCGAGTCGAAGGCACCGGCCTTGATCAGCGATTCGGTGGTGCGCTTGTTGCAGACCACGGCATCGACCTTGTCGAGGTAGTCCGGGAAGGAGACGTACTTCCCCTTGGCCTTGCGGCACCTGATGATCGATTCGACGACGTTCGTGCCCACGTTGCGGACGGCGGAGAGGCCGAAGAGGATCACGTCGTCGCCCTGTGCGGCGAAGTTCGACTCGGACTCGTTGACGTTCGGGGGGAGCACCCGGATGCCCATGCGGCGGCACTCGTTGAGGTAGACGGCCGACTTGTCCTTGTCGTCCTTGACCGAGGTCAGCAGGGCGGCCATGTACTCGGCGGGGTGGTTCGCCTTCAGGTACGCGGTCCAGTAGGAGACCAGTCCGTACGCGGCCGAGTGCGCCTTGTTGAAGGCGTAGCCGGCGAAGGGGACCAGCACGTCCCAGAGTGCCTGGATGGCTTCGTCGCTGTAGCCGTTCTTACGGGCACCGGCCTGGAAGATGACGAAGTTCTTCTCCAGCTCCTCCGGCTTCTTCTTGCCCATCACACGGCGGAGGATGTCGGCCTCGCCGAGCGAGTAGCCGGCGATGATCTGGGCGGCCTTCTGCACCTGCTCCTGGTAGACGATCAGGCCGTAGGTGACGTCCAGGACCTCCTTGAGCGGCTCCTCCAGCTCGGGGTGGATGGGCGTGATCTCCTGCTGCCCGTTCTTGCGCAGGGCGTAGTTGGTGTGGGAGTTCATGCCCATCGGGCCCGGGCGGTACAGGGCCGACACGGCGGAGATGTCTTCGAAGTTGTCCGGCTTCATCAGCCGCAGCAGCGAGCGCATGGGGCCGCCGTCGAACTGGAAGACGCCGAGGGTCTCGCCGCGCTGGAGGAGTTCGAAGGTCTTGGGGTCGTCGAGCGGGAGGTCCAGGAGACTGAGATCGATCCCCTTGTTGGCCTTCACCATCTTGACGGCGTCGTCCATGATCGTGAGGTTGCGCAGGCCCAGGAAGTCCATCTTCAGCAGGCCGAGCGACTCACAGCTCGGGTAGTCCCACTGCGTGATGGTCACGCCGTCGGTGTGCCTCACCCAGACCGGGACGTGGTCGGTGATGGTCTCGCTGGACATGATCACGCCGGCCGCGTGCACGCCCATCTGCCGCACCAGGCCCTCCACGCCGCGTGCGGTGTCGATGACCTTCTTCACGTCCGGCTCGTTCTCGTACATCGCCCGGACCTCGCCCGCCTCCGAGTAGCGGGGGTGGGTCGGGTCGGTGATGCCGGACAGCGGGATGCCCTTGCCGAGGACGTCGGCGGGCATGGCCTTGGTGATGCGGTCGCCCATCGCGTACGGGTAGCCCAGCACGCGCGCGGAGTCCTTGATCGCGTTCTTGGCCTTGATGGTGCCGTACGTGCCGATCATGGCGACCTTGTCGGCGCCGTACTTCTCCGTCACGTACCGGATCACCTCGACGCGCCGGCGCTCGTCGAAGTCGATGTCGACATCGGGCATGGAGACGCGCTCGGGGTTGAGGAACCGCTCGAAGATCAGGCCGTGCGGGATCGGGTCGAGGTCGGTGATGCCGAGGGCGTAGGCGACGATCGAACCGGCCGCGGAGCCTCGGCCGGGGCCGACGGCGATGCCGTTGTTCTTGGCCCACATGATGAAGTCGGCGACCACGAGGAAGTAGCCCGGGAACCCCATCTGGATGATGACGTCCATCTCGTACTCGACCTGCTTCTGCCGGTCCTCGGGGATGCCGCCGGGGAAGCGGCGCTCCATGCCGCGGCGGACCTCCTCCTTGAACCAGGTGACCTCGGTGTAGCCCTCGGGGATGTCGAACCTGGGCATGAGGTCGCGCTTCTCGAACATGCCCGTGGTGTCGACCATCTCGGCGATCAGCCGGGTGTTGGCGCAGCCCTCCTGCCAGGCGTCCGAGGAGTCGATGGCGTACATCTCCTCGGTGGACTTCAGGTAGTAGCCGGTGCCGTCGAACTTGAAGCGGTCGGGGTCGGAGAGGTTCTTGCCGGTCTGGATGCACAGCAGGGCGTCATGCGCGCCCGCCTCGTGCGAGTACGTGTAGTGCGAGTCGTTGGTGACCAGCGGGGGGATGCCCAGCTTCCTGCCGATCTCCAGCAGGCCGTCGCGGACCCGGTGCTCGATCTCGATGCCGTGGTCCATCAGCTCCAGGAAGTAGCGGTCCTTGCCGAAGATGTCCTGGTAGTCGGCGGCGGCCTTCAGCGCCTCATCGAACTGGCCGAGACGCAGCCGGGTCTGCACCTCCCCGGAGGGGCAGCCGGTGGAGGCGACGATCCCCTCGGACCACTGGGCGATGGTCTCCTTGTCCATCCGGGGCCACTTCTGGAGCCAGCCCTCCGCGTACGCGTCGGAGGACAACCGGAAGAGGTTGTGCAGGCCGGTCTTGTTCACCGCCCACATCGTCTTGTGGGTGTAACCACCGGAACCGGAGACGTCGTCCCGCTTCTGGTGCGGCTGGCCCCACTGGATCTTGCGCTTGTTGCGCCGCGACTCGGGCGCGACATACGCCTCGATCCCGATGATCGGGGTGATTCCGGCCTTCTTCGCGGAGTGGAAGAAGTCATACGCCCCGTGGAGGTTGCCGTGGTCGGACATGGCGATGTGCGTCATGCCCATCTCGTTGCACGCGTTGAACATGTCCTTCAGCCGCGCGGCACCGTCCAGCAGCGAGTACTGGGTGTGGACGTGCAGGTGCGTGAACGGCGGCTTTGACACGGCTCGGGCCTCCAAGGCAAACGTACGTCGGCGAGCTGTCCGGAAGACTGCTGCAGTCTTTGAGACAGCGTCGAAGTCTATGCCTCGGCACTGACACTCCGGGGGCCGACCCGCGTACCTTCATCCGAGGGTCACGGGCACTCCCGCGTACCTTCGCCCGTTGGATGTGACGAAGCGCCGTCACCCATGTCATGCACCAGGAGGCACCCAGCGATGTCGGTCCCGCAGCTCAACGACGAGCACCGCGGCGAGGAGATCCTCGCCGTCTTCGACACCGCCTTCGGCGAGCTCCTGGCCGCCGACCCGGCAGCGTTCCGCGTGAAGTTCCGGAAGATGGCGGCCTCGGCCTTCGCGTTCTACCGGGGCACGGCATGCCTCTTCTACCACGACCTGGAGGCGGACAAGCGGGGCGGACCGTTCCTGGACGACCGGACCTCCCGCGTGTGGATCCACGGCGACCTGCACGCGGAGAACTTCGGCACCTACATGGACGCGACCGGCCGCCTGATCTTCAACGTCAACGACTTCGACGAGGCCTACGTCGGCCCCTTCACCTGGGACCTCAAGCGCTTCGCCGCCTCCGTGGCGCTGATCGGGTACGCGAAGGCGCTCAGCGACGCCCAGATCACCGAGCTGGTGCAGGTGTACGCGGGCGCGTACCGGGAGCGGATCCACGCCCTGGCGACCGGCGCCAAGAGCGACGAGGTGCCGCCCTTCACCCTGGACACGGCCCAGGGCCCGCTCCTGGACGCCCTGCGTGACGCCCGCTCGCTGACCCGCTTCGGGCTGCTGGACTCGATGACGGAGATCCGCGACTTCGAGCGCCGCTTCGCGCCCGGCGGCGGCTCCATCGAGCTGGACGCGGCCACCCGCTACAAGGTGCTCGCGGCCTTCGACGGCTACCTGGAGACGCTGCCGGAGACCTCCCTGACCCGCCCGGACTCCTACCGCGTGAAGGACGTCGTCGGCCGCCGCGGCATCGGCATCGGGTCCGCGGGTCTGCCGTCGTACAACATCCTGCTGGAGGGCCACAGCGACGCGCTGGAGAACGACGTGGTGATCTACATCAAGCAGGCCCAGACCCCGGCCGTCTCCCGGCACATCACGGACCAGGCGATCCGCGACTACTTCCAGCACGAGGGCCACCGCACGGTGATCTCCCAGCGCGCCCTGCAGGCGCACGCCGACCCGTGGCTGGGCTGGACCGAGCTGGACGGCGCGGGCCAGCTGGTCGCCGAGATCTCGCCGTACGCGGTGGACCTCGACTGGGGCGACATCGACGACCCGGAGGAGATCGCCGAGGTCGTCGCCGACCTGGGCCGGGCCACGGCCACGATGCACTCGGCGGCGGACGACCAGTCCGGCGAGTCCCTGGTGCCGTTCTCCACGGAGCGGGCCATCGACGCGGCGATCGCGGCCGACGAGGACGGCTTCGCACCGCTGCTGGTCGACTTCGCGCACAGCTACGGCGCACGCGCGCGTACCGACCACCAGATCTTCGTGGACCTGTTCCGCAACGGGCGGATTCCGGGTCTGTGACGGAAAGGGCATTCACCGGGACCCTTTAAGGGTCCCTTACAGGACCGCGTGCCAGACTCTTCTCTCGCTATGGACATATCCGGGACCCAGCTCAGAGCCGTACGCGCGGCGCTGTTCACGGCACTCGTCGTGACGCTCAGCACCGCGTCGCACGTCCTGCTGTCCGGGGTCCCGCTGCCGCTGAACACGGTGGCCGCGATCGCCGCCGCCGTGTTCCTCCTCGCGTACTGCCTGGCGGGCCGGGAGCGGAGCTTCGGGCGGATCGCCGCCCTGCTGATCCCGCTGGAGCTGGCCGCCGACACGGTCTTCACCACCGGCCAGCACGTCTGCTACGGCAGGGCGGGCGGCCCGGTCGCCGGCCCGCTGCGCTCCGTCGGCTTCGACGTGCTGTGCGGCGACGGCACCAGCGTGGGCGCACCGCTGGCCCAGGTGACCGGCACCGGCACCGGCGGGGAGCGGCTCGCGGCCCTGCTCGCCCACGCCGAACCGGCCACGGCCTGGCTGCTGCTCGGGGCGCACATCGGCGTCGGCCTCCTCGCCGCCGCCTGGCTGCGCCGCGGCGAGCGGGCGCTGGCCCAGCTGCTGCGGGCGGTGGCCGCGACCACGTTCCGGCCGCTGCTGCTGGCGGTCGCGGCGGTGACGGTCCGCCGGCCGGGCCCCGCGCGCCCCCTGCCGCGCGCCGGCCACCGTACGACCACCGCACGCGACCGGATCCTCGCGTACTCCCTGGGACGGCGTGGACCGCCGTGCTCGGCCGCTCTCATCCGACCGGCAAGCACCTGAGCACCAGCAGTCCCCCTTACCCACCCCGCACACGACGTGTGCGCGTCCCCCATGGAGATCACCAACATGAGCAAGCGGAACAGCCAGTCGGCGAAGACGGCGGCCCGTGAGCGCCTGCGCCAGGAGCGCGAGCGCGAGGCCAAGCGCGCCAAGGTCAAGCGCCAGATCATCGTCGCCTGTTCCATCGTCGGCGTCCTGGCCATAGCCGGCGGCATCGGCTACGCGGTCATGCAGGCCAACAAGCCCTCCGCGTGGGAGGCCGCGAAGGACGACAAGCTCGTGAAGCCCGCCAACACCAGCGGCAAGAACGGCACGACCGTCGTCATCGGCAAGTCGAGCGCCAAGAAGACCCTGGAGCTGTACGAGGACCCGCGCTGCCCGGTCTGCGCCCAGTTCGAGCAGACCGTCGGCAAGACCGTCGAGAAGGACATCGAGGACGGAAAGTTCAAGATCCAGTACATCGGCGCCACGTTCATCGACAAGAGCGACAACGGTGAGGGCTCCAAGAACGCCCTCAGCGCCCTGGGCGCCGCGCTGAACGTCGGCCCCGAGGCCTTCCTGGAGTACAAGTACGCGCTGTACTCGGCGAAGTGGCACCCCGAGGAGTCCGACGACAAGTTCAAGGACGACGCCTACCTGATCAAGGTGGCCAACACCGTATCGGCCCTGAAGAACAACAAGGAGTTCCAGAACGCCGTGAAGAACGGCACCTACGACAAGTGGGCGCTGGAGATGTCGGCCAAGTTCGACGACAGCGGCGTGCAGGGCACCCCGACCCTGAAGATGGACGGCAAGACGCTCACCGCCTCCGGCGGGAACCCGCCCATGACGGTGGAGGACTTCAACTCGGTCATCGAACCGGCTCTGAAGGGCTGAGCCGACCGCGAGGGGAAGAGCGGGCGAACTTTTGCCGGTTCGCCCGCTCTTCGCCTGTACCGATCAGTAACCTGATCGGCCGTGACTCGTAGACTCAGATCATCCGAGAGCGCCCACGAAGCCAACTCGCCCCAGCCGCGCCGCCGTACGGTCGTCAAGGCCGCGGCCGCCACCGCCGCCCTGGCCGGCCCGCTCACCGCCGCGCTGCCCGCCCGCGCCGCCGCCGACGCCCCCGCCTTCCTGCACGGAGTGGCATCCGGCGATCCGCTGCCCGACGGCATCCTGCTGTGGACCCGTGTGACGCCGACCCCCGAGGCCATACCCGGCTCCGGAGCCGGTCCGGACACCGAGGTCGGCTGGATCGTCGCCAAGGACAGGGCGTTCACCACCATCGTCGCCAAGGGCTCGGTCACCGCGACGGCAGCCTCCGACCACACCGTCAAGGCGGACATCCGCGGCCTGGAACCCGCCACCGACTACTGGTTCCGCTTCTCCGCCGGCGGCACCGACTCCCCCGTCGCCCGCACCCGTACCGCCCCCGCGACCGACGCGGCCGTCACGGGCCTGCGCTTCGGCGTGGTCTCCTGCGCCAACTGGGAGGGCGGCTACTTCGCCGCGTACCGCCATCTCGCGGCCCGCGGCGACCTGGACGCCTGGCTGCACCTGGGCGACTACATCTACGAGTACGGCACCGGCCAGTACGGCACGCGCGGCACCGTCGTCCGACCGCACGCGCCCACCCACGAGATCCTCACCCTCGCCGACTACCGCACCCGGCACGGCCGTTACAAGACCGACCCGGACCTGCAAGCCCTTCACGCGGCAGCCCCGGTGATCGCGATCTGGGACGACCACGAAATGGCCAACGACGCCTGGTCCGGCGGCGCCGAGAACCACACCGAGGGCACGGAAGGCACCTGGTCCGCCCGCCAGGCCGCCGCCAAGCAGGCCTACTTCGAGTGGATGCCGGTGCGCCCGGCGGTCGCGGGCACCACCTACCGCCGCCTGCGCTTCGGCAAGCTCGCCGACCTCTCGCTGCTCGACCTGCGCTCCTTCCGCTCGCAGCAGGTCTCCGTCGGCAACGGCTCGGTCGACGACCCGAACCGTACGATCACCGGCCGTGCCCAGCTCGACTGGCTGAAGGCCGGACTGAAGGCGTCCGACACCACCTGGCGGCTGGTCGGCAACTCGGTGATGATCTCGCCGTTCGCGATCGGATCGCTCTCCGCCGATCTGCTGAGGCCGCTGGCCAAGCTGCTCGGGCTGCCGCAGGAGGGCCTCGCCCTCAACACCGACCAGTGGGACGGCTATACCGACGACCGCCGCGAGCTGCTGGCCCATCTGCGCGCCCACGCGATCCGCAACACGGTGTTCCTGACCGGCGACATCCACATGGCCTGGGCCAACGACGTGCCGTACGACGCGGGGACCTACCCGCTGTCCGCCTCGGCCGCCACGGAGTTCGTCGTCACCTCGGTGACGTCCGACAACCTCGACGACATCGTGAAGGTCCCCGAGGGCACGGTCTCCGCGGTCGCCGCGCCGGTGATCCGCGCCGCCAACCGGCACGTCCACTGGGTCGACACCGACCGCCACGGTTACGGCGTGCTGGACCTCACCGCCGACCGCGCGCAGATGGACTACTACGTCCTGTCCGACCGCACGCGGCGCGACGCGACCTCCACCTGGGCCCGTTCCTACCGCACGCGCAGCGGAACCCAGAAGGTCGAGCGCACCTACGACCCGGTCTGAAGCGACTCCAGGAAGCCGAGCGCCACCCGCCAGGTGGCCTCGGCGGCCTCCTCGTCGTAGTCCGGCAGGTCGGGGTCGGTGTACAGGTGGCCGGCCCCGGCGTATCTGTAGACCTCGACGTCGGCGCCGGCGCGGCCCATCTGCAGATACCAGGCGCTGAGCCAGTCGTCCGTCTCGAACGGGTCCGGCTCGGCGACGTGCAGCTGGACGGGCAGGTCGTCCACGGAGACGTCCGGGGCGAGGTCCGAGGTGCCGTGCAGCAGGAGCAGCCCGCGCGCCTTGTCGTCGCCGAGGGCGAGGGTCTGCGCGATGGAGGCGCCGAGCGAGAACCCGGCGTACACCAGCCCCCGCTCCGAGTAGGGTGCGGCGGCCAGGACGGCCCGCTTCAGCAGCTCGTCCTTGCCGATCTCGTCCTGGTGGGCCATGCCCTCCTCGACCGTGTCGAACGTCCGTCCCTGAAAGAGGTCCGGCGTCCACACCTGGTGCCCGGCGTCACGCAGCCGGTCCGCGGCCTGGCGCACCGCGGGCCTGAGGCCATGGGTCGAGTGAAAGAGCATGATGTTCATGAGGCCATGGTGCCAGCCGGGTATGACAACGCAGGATCGTGGCAGTACCCGGAACGTCCGCGAAGTCACATGTTCATGCCCTTGTCGGGCCGGTTAGGTTCGGAGGCATGGACGACGTGATTCGCCCGCTGATCGTGGTCGGCGGCTCGGTCGTGATCACGCTGGTGATCGGCTGGGCCACCGACCTCCTGCTGCGCAAGGCCGACGAACGGCACCACGAGACCCCGCTGTGGGGTCTGCTGCGCCGTGGCCGCATCCCCTACCAGTTGGTGCTGTGCGCGGCGCTGCTGAGAGGGTCGTACGACCAGGCGCGGCTGCTGGAGAGCCACCAGGCCGGCATCGGCCGGACGCTGACGCTGGTGCTGATCGGATCGGCGGCCTGGCTGGTGATCCGGATCGCCGCCGCGGTGGTCGAGACGACGTACACCCGCTATGCCCGCGCCCACCGGGACGCCGCCCGGGTCCGCCGGGTACGCACCCAGGTGACGCTGATCATGCGGGTGGTCTCCGCGATCGTCGGCGTGGTGGCCGTCGCGGCGATGCTGCTGACCTTCCCGGCGTTCCGCGCGGCGGGCGCCTCACTGCTGGCCTCGGCCGGCATCCTCGGCATCGTCGCCGGTGTCGCCGCCCAGTCCACGCTCAGCAACCTGTTCGCCGGGCTGCAGATCGCCTTCGGCGACATGGTGCGCATCGGCGACACGGTGGTGGTGGACGGCGAGTGGGGCACGGTCGAGGAGATCACCCTGACCTTCCTGACCGTGCGCACCTGGGACGAGCGCCGGATCACGATGCCCGTGTCGTACTTCACGTCCAAGCCGTTCGAGAACTGGTCGCGCGGCACCCCGCAGATGACCGGCATCGTCTTCTGGCACGTGGACCACACGGCGCCGGTGGAGACAATGCGCGAGAAGCTCCGCGACATCCTGCGCGAGTGCCCCGCCTGGGACGGCCGCGCCTACGGCCTGGACGTCACCGACACCACCCCGAACACCATGCAGGTGCGGGCCCTGGTCACGGCGAAGGACGCGGACGACCTGTGGACGGTACGGGTCAAGGTCCGCGAGCAGATGATCCGCTGGCTCGCCGACGAGCACCCCTACGCCCTGCCCCGCGTCAACACGGCTGACGCGGTCCTGCCGCCGAGCCGTGACGGCGCCCGCATCTCACCGGACGGCGTGCCCGGCCAGCGCCGTTACCACGGGGCGTCCCGGCCGGAGCGCTGACGGCGGTCAGTGGCCGCGTTCGGCGCCGCCGTTGACCTGGATGATCTGCGAGGTGATGTGGCCGGCCGCGTGGGAGGCGAGCCAGTGCAGGGTGGCGGCGACGTCCCCGGGCGTCCCGGCCCGCCCGTCCAGGGTCTCGGCGATGCGCTGGGCCCGCCGTTCCTCGGTCATCGCGTCCCCGAAGAACTCGGTGTCCTCGATGTAACCCGGCGCGACCACGTTCACGGTGACGCCACGCGGCCCCAACTGCCGCGCCAGCGCATGGGCGTACGGATGCAGCGCGGCCTTGGACGCCGCGTACGCCCCTCTGCCCGTCCCCCGGTAGGCGGCGATGGAGCTGAGGAACAGCACCCGCCCGCCGGGGTCCGCGAGCCGGTCCTTCAGGGCCTCGGTGAGCAGCACGGCGGTGAGGGTGTTGAGCCCGAAGTTGAGGGTCCAGTCGTGCAGGACCACATCGAGCGGCTCCTCGCTGTCCACCTTGGGTTCCAGGTATCCGGCGCCTCCGGCACTGTGGATCAGCACGTCCACGGTGCCGAACTCGGCGGCCACGAACCGCTCAAGACCGCGGACGCTGCGCGGCCTGCTGAGGTCCGCCGCGTAGGTGAGGGCTCCGGGCACACCGGCCTCTTCCAGCACCTCGGCCCGTCGCCCGACCAGCAGCACGCGATCCCCGTCCCCGGCGAACGCGTGTGCCGCGGCCAGCCCGATTCCCGTACCACCACCACTGATCACGACGTTGCGAGTCATGATCAGACCCTACGACGTCCTGGGACGGCTGCGGAGGTATCACCGCATACTGCGCACGTCGAGATGGCGCAGCACCCGGTCCACGATCTCCGGGTCAGCCCCCGCCTCGCTGCGCGCCGCCAGCACCTCGTGCCGTGCCGCGCTCAGCATCTCGCCCTGGATGCGCCGGATCCGCTTCAGCCGCCCCACCCGGTGCTGGTGCGCCTCCCGCCGTTCGTCGTCCCCGATCTCGGGGCTGATCCGCACGCCGATGTCGAAGGCCCTGCGCAGCATCTGCTCGGACAGTTCCTCCGGCAGGTCCTCGGCCGCCTCGATCTCCCGCAGCCTCCGCTTCGCCGCCTTGGCCGCCCGCACGGCCAGCTCCTTCTCGAACGCCTTCTCGCGCTCGGTGTCGGCCTGCACATCGAGCCGCCTCACCAGCCACGGCAGGGTGAGCCCCTGGAGCACCAGGGTCGCCATGATCACTCCGAAGGCGATGAACACCATCTCGTCCCGGCCGGGGAAGGACCCGCCGTCGTCCGTCTCCAGCGGAATCGCCAGCGCCAACGCCACCGACGCGACCCCGCGCATCCCGGACCACCACATGACGACGGTCTCCCGCCAGCTCATCGGGATGTCCTCGTCACGGTCCCGTTGCGCGTGCAGCCGCTGGGTCAGCCAGGTCGCGGGCAGCAGCCACAGCAGCCGTACGAGGACGACCACGCCCACGACCGCCGCCGCCCAGCCGAGCAACTCGCCCCACCGCCCGGACGCCGTCCGGATGGCGTTGTGCAGTTCCAGCCCGATCAGCCCGAACGCGACTCCGGTGACGAGCGTGTCGACGACGTTCCAGAAGGTGTGCCCGGCGAGCCGTGTCATCACGTCGTCGGGGTCGGTGGCGTACTCGGCGAGGAACAGCGCCGTGGTGAGGACGGCGAGCACGCCGGAGCCGTGCAGTTCCTCGGCCAGGACGTATGAGGCGTACGGCACCAGCAGCGTCAGCCCGACCTGCAGGGTCGCGTCCTCCAGCAGGTCCAGCACCTTGTTGGCGCCCCAGCCGAGCGCGACCCCGGCCGCGACGGCGACGACGGCGGACAGCACCAGGTCCAGTCCCGCCTTCCACGGCGAGAAGGTGCCGCTGACCGCGGCGGCGATCGCCACGTGGTACAGGACGATGGCCGTCACGTCGTTGAACAGCCCCTCGCCCTCCAGGATGGACACCAGCCGCCGCGGCAGGCCGAGCTGCCCGGCGACGGCGGTAGCGGCGACCGGGTCGGGCGGCGCGACCAGCGCCCCGAGCGCCAGGGCGGCGGCGACCGGCAGCCCCGGCACGATGGCGTGCGCCACGGCGGCGACGGACACCATGGTGACGAACACCAGCGCGACCGCCAGCAGGAAGATCGGCCTCTTGTTGGCCGCGAACTGCCGCCAGGACGTCCGCCGCACCGCCGCGTACAGCAACGGCGGCAGCAGCAGGGGCAGGATGAGGTCAGGTGGAACGTTGACGTTGGGCACGAAGTCGAGCAGCGCCAGGACGATCCCGAGGATCGTCATCAGCACCGGCGCCGGCAGCCCCAGCCGGTCCCCGATCGGGACACTCACCAGGGCCCCGAGCAACAACATGAACAGCAGGGCCAACTGATCCACGGTCAGCGCTCCGGGTCGGGACGTTCACACAGCAGGCCTCAGGCCTGCCATGTCCCTCTTCCCTCACCTGCCCCGAAGACACCGGCCGCTACAGAACCTTCCGCATCGCCCGGTGCGGTATCCCCGCTTCCGGGAACTCGGCCCCGTACACCTCGTAGCCGAGCCGCTCGTAGAACTCCAGCGCATGCGTCTGCGCGTGCAGGTCGACCGCCCGGAGACCACGCGCGCGTGCCGCGTCCTCGATGGCGCGCACCAGCGCGGCCCCGACGCCCCGTCCGCGGGCGGCCCTGGTCACGGCGAGCCGCCCGAGCGACCCCGCCGACGGGTCACCGGCGGTCTTCGCCGCGGCCGCCGCACCGTACAGCAGCCGCCCGGTGCCGAGCGGCACGCCGTCCTCCCGGACCGCCAGGACGTGCACGGCGTCGGCGTCGTACGCGTCGTACTCCAGGTCCTCCGGGACCCCCTGCTCGGCGACGAAGACATCCTTGCGCACCGCGAAGCACGCCTCGCGGTCGGCGGGGTCCTCGGCGACGCGCACCACGTACGACGGAACGCTCATGCGTAGGTCTCCTCCCGCACCTGGTCCAGGGCCTTCTGCAGGTCCTCCGGGTAGTCGCACGCGAACTCCACCCACTGCCCGTCGCCGGGGTGCTCGAAGCCGAGGCGTACGGCGTGCAGCCACTGGCGGGCCAGGCCGAGGCGCTTGGCGAGGGTCGGGTCGGCGCCGTACGTCAGGTCGCCGACGCAGGGGTGGCGGTGGGCGGCCATGTGGACGCGGATCTGGTGGGTGCGGCCGGTCTCCAGCTTCACGTCGAGCAGCGAGGCCGCGCGGAAGGCCTCGATGAGGTCGTAGTGCGTGACGGACGGCTTGCCCTCGGCCGTGACCGCCCACTTGTAGTCGTGGTTCGGGTGGCGGCCGATCGGCGCGTCGATGGTGCCGCTGGTCGGGTCGGGGTGGCCCTGGACGAGCGTGTGGTAGCGCTTGTCGACCGTGCGCTCCTTGAACTGGCGCTTGAGGGAGGTGTACGCGTACTCCGACTTGGCCACCACCATCAGCCCGGACGTGCCGACGTCGAGGCGGTGGACGATGCCCTGGCGCTCGGCGGCGCCGGAGGTCGAGATGCGGTAGCCGGCCGCGGCCAGGCCGCCGATGACCGTCGGTCCGGTCCAGCCGGGCGAGGGGTGCGCGGCCACACCGACGGGCTTGACGATCACGACCACGTCGTCGTCGTCGTGCACGATCTCCATGCCCTCGACCGGCTCGGCGACCACCTGCACCGGTGCGGGCGCCTGCGGCATCTCCACCTCGAGCCAGGCACCGCCGCGCACGCGCTCGGACTTGCCGACCACCGACCCGTCCACCGTGACCTTCCCCGCTGCGGCGAGTTCGGCCGCCTTGGTGCGGGAGAAGCCGAACATGCGGGAGATGGCGGCGTCGACGCGCTCGCCCTCCAGGCCGTCGGGCACGGGCAGGGTACGGATCTCGGGAATCGTGCTCACCCGTCGAGTATGCCGGACGGGTCCGACAGCCCCGTACGGAGCCTGTGGACAACTCCCCGCCGGCTCAGTCCTTGTGAACGGTGCCGTCCGGGTCGAGGCCCTTGAAGGACAGCAGCACGATCAGGATGCCGCCGCACACGATCGCCGAGTCGGCGAGGTTGAAGACCGCGAAGTGCTTGGGCGCGATGAAGTCCACGACCGCGCCCTCGAAGACGCCGGGCGAGCGGAAGATCCGGTCGGTGAGGTTGCCGAGCGCCCCGCCGAGCAGCAGGCCCAGCGCGATCGCCCAGGGCAGGCTGTAGAGCTTGCGCGCGAGGCGGGCGATCACCACGATCACGACCGCCGCGATCACCGTGAAGATCACGGTGAAGGCCTCACCGAAGCCGAAGGCCGCTCCCGCGTTGCGGATCGCCTCGAACCTCAGCCAGTCGCCGACGATCTCGATCGGCGGGTGGTGCTCCAGCTTGGCGACCACGATCATCTTGCTGACCAGGTCGAGAGCGTACGCGAAGGCGGCCACCGCGAACAGGACGGCGATCCGGCGCTTGCCCCGGGGCCGCTGGGCCGCGCCCTCCTCGGGGTGCTGCCCGTTCCGCGCCGCGTCCGGGGTGTCCGGCGTACCGATGATGCGCTCCGCCTCTGCCACGTGAGTCCCTCAGCCTAGGTACCTGACTGAGGACGAGGGTACGGCACGCCTGATGGGACCGAGGTGATCAGTACCGGCGTTCCTGCTTCTGCTTGCACTCCACGCACAGGGTGGCCCTCGGGAAGGCCTGCATGCGGGCCTTGCCGATGGGGTTGCCGCAGTTTTCGCACAGGCCGTAGGTGCCCGCGTCGAGGCGTTCCAGGGCGCGTTCCGTCTGGATGAGCATCTCGCGCGCGTTGGCGGCGAGCGCCATCTCGTGCTCGCGCGTGATGTTCTTGGTGCCGGTGTCGGCCTGGTCGTCGCCCGCGCCGTCCCCGGAGTCCCGCATCAGACCGGCCAGCGACCGCTCCGACGACGTGATCTCCTCCCGCAGCCGTGTCTCCTCGGACTGCAGCTCGCCGCGGGCCTCCTCGACCTCTTCCGGGGTCCAGGGGTCCTCGCCGGGGCGCACCGCGAGCTCACCCGGCTCCGCCGCGGCGAGCCGTGCCTTCGGAACGGCGGTCTGCGCCGCCGTGGCCGTGCCAGGAGTCTTCTTCGCAACCACTGTCGTGGCTCCCGTCTGCTCCGCGGCCTGCGCCGCGCCCACCTTCTTGGCCGTGCTCTTCCTGACCGCGCGGGTCCTGGTACCGCTCTTCCTGCCCGCGCCCTTCCCGCCGGTGTCCTCCACCGCACCACCCACCTCGACGGCTCCCTCGGAACCGGCGCCCCTCTTCGCCACCGCCTTCTTGGCGGCCGGCTTCTTCGTGGCCGACTTCTCGACCACCGGGCTCTTGGTGGCGACCTCCTTCGTGGCCTTCTTGGCGGCCGCCTTCTTGGTGGCCACCGTCCTGCTCACATCCGTCTTGGTGGCCTCCGGCTTGGTGGCCGCCTTCTTGGTGGCCCCCGTCTTGGCGGCCGCCTGTTTCGTGGCCTTCTTGGCGGCCCTCTTGGCCACCGCCTTCTCGCCGGCCTTCTTGGCGGCGGCCTTCGTACCGGCGGCCTTCGTGCCGGCGGCCTTCGTGCCGGCGGCCTTCGTGCCGGCGGCCTTCGTGGCCGGAGTTTCTTCGGCCACGGTCTCCCCCGCCGCTGCCTTCCGGGCCGAGGTGGCCTGGACCGCGGGCGCCTGGTCCGCCGCCTTCTTGATCCCTGCCTTCTGGCCCCCTGCCTTCTGGCCCGCTGCCTTCTTGTCGCCTGCCTTCTCCGCCACCGCCCTCTTGCCGGTCGCCGTCGGTGGAACCAACGTTCCCTCGGGGACCCCCTCCTCAACCGCCTTCCTGGAAGAAGCCGCCGTGGAAGCCGCCGCCCTCTTGCCGGCGGTCTTCCTGGCACCGCCCTGCTTGGCACCGCCCTGCTGGGCGCGACCCTGCTGGGCGCGACCCTGCTGGGCGCCACCCTTCACAGCGGCCGCCTCCGCGTCAGCCGCCTTCCCGGCAGCCCCCTTCCCGGCAGCCGACTTCTTGACAGCGGTCTTCCTGGCAGTCGCCTCAGTGGCGGCCGACTCCGTGCCGGTCGTCTTCCTGGCAGCCGCCTTCCCGGCAGCCGTCTCCGTGGCAACCGTCTTCCCGGCAGTCGCCTTCACGGCGGTCGCCCTGCCCGCTTCCGCCCTCTTCCTCACCGTCTCCTCGACGCCCGCGCCCGACGCGGTCGCCTTCCTGACCGCTGGGGCCGTCGTACCCGCCTTCACCGTGGCCGCCTTTCCGACCTCCCCCTTCCCCCTGACCCTGCTGTCCGCGACCGCCTTCCCGGCCGCCGCCTCGGCCGCCCCTTCCGTTCCCTTCCCCCTGGCGGCGGCTCCCTGCGCACTCTCCTTCCCACCCGCACCCTTGGCCGCACCGCCGGAGGCCGCGGCACCGCCGGAGGCGAGCGCACCGCCTGCGGCGTCGGCGAATCTGCCGGACGCCGGCTGCTGGACGGCGGTCTTCTTCGCCACCATGGTCGCGGCCCCTTCACATATTGTGATCTTGCTCGCGAATCGTGCTGGGACGATAAATCGACTTGAGTCCCGCGGCAACGGGGCACACCGCCCGATTCGCCCGCCTCGCGGATGCCGCGCGGCGACCTGCATGCGTTGTGCCCAGCTCCCCGCCGGGTATGCCGCCGGACCGCACGTCCCAGGATGCGAATACGCGTACCGCACCATTCGGGTCATGTCACGCCATACGGAACTGCCGGTCCCCGGGGCCCGAAAACCGGTCGGCCGCTGTCGGCGCGGCGCCGTACACTGGGCGGAGCGAAAAGCGTGGATGGGGACGAGTAGCGGCGTAGGCAGCCCAGAGCGACCCGGGGACGGTGTGAGCCCGGGGGCGAGCGCGACGTGAAGATCACCCCGGAGCCGCCGGAAGAAAGCCCCGGCCCGAGAGCGGGGGCGAGTAGAACCGGCATCGCGACCCCAATGAGGGGGCTCACCGGCGCACACCGGGCGTCGGCGGGCCAAGGAGGGTGGTACCGCGGGAGCGCGCCGAAGGCGGCGCAGGGAAAGACATGGCTCTCGTCCCTCCGGACGGAAGGCAGCAAGTCCGCCGGAGGAAGCTCGCTGATGACAACGCCGACGTACCGCCAGGTGCCCGCCCAGGTCGACCTGCCCGCGCTCGAGCACGCGGTGCTCGACTTCTGGCGCGAGCAGAAGATCTTCGCCAAGAGCCTGGAGCAGTCCGAGGGCCGCCCCGAGTGGGTGTTCTACGAGGGCCCGCCCACCGCCAACGGCATGCCGGGCGCCCACCACATCGAGGCGCGTGTCTTCAAGGACGTCTTCCCCCGCTTCCGCACCATGCGCGGCTACCACGTGGCCCGCAAGGCCGGCTGGGACTGCCACGGTCTCCCGGTGGAGCTGGCGGTGGAGAAGGAGCTCGGCTTCAGCGGCAAGAAGGACATCGAGGCGTACGGCATCGCCGAGTTCAACGCCAAGTGCCGCGAGTCCGTGCTCCGCCACACCGACGCCTTCTCCGAGCTGACGACCCGCATGGGCTACTGGGTCGACCTGGACGAGGCGTACGTCACCATGGAGCCCGAGTACATCGAGTCCGTCTGGTGGTCGCTGAAGGAGATCTTCAAGAAGGACCTGCTGGTCCAGGACCACCGCGTCGCCCCCTGGTGCCCGCGCTGCGGCACGGGCCTGTCGGACCACGAGCTGGCCCAGGGCTACGAGACGGTCGTCGACCCCTCCGTGTACGTCCGCTTCCCGCTCACCTCCGGCCCGCTCGCCGGCGAGGCGGCGCTCCTGGTGTGGACGACCACGCCCTGGACGCTGGTCTCCAACACCGCGGTCGCCGCGCACCCCGAGGTCACCTACGTCGTCGCCACCAACGGCGAGGAGAAGCTCGTCGTCGCCGAGCCGCTCGTCGCCAAGGCCCTCGGCGAGGGCTGGGAGCCCACCGGCCAGACCTTCACGGGTGCCGAGATGGAGCGCTGGACGTACCAGCGCCCGTTCGAGCTCGTGGAGTTCCCGGAGACCGAGGGCGGCACGCACTTCGTCGTGAACGCCGAGTACGTCACCACCGAGGACGGTACGGGTCTGGTCCACCAGTCCCCCGCCTTCGGTGAGGACGACCTCAAGGTCTGCCGTGCCTACGGCCTGCCCGTCGTGAACCCCGTCCGCCCGGACGGCACCTTCGCCGAGGACGTCCCGCTGGTCGGAGGCGTCTTCTTCAAGAAGGCGGACGAGAAGCTCACCGAGGACCTCGGCGCCCGCGGACTGCTCTTCAAGCACATCCCGTACGAGCACAGCTACCCGCACTGCTGGCGCTGCCACACCGCGCTCCTCTACTACGCGCAGCCGTCCTGGTACATCCGCACCACGGCGATCAAGGACCGCCTCCTCGCGGAGAACGAGAACACCAACTGGTTCCCCGAGACGGTCAAGCACGGCCGGTACGGCGACTGGCTGAACAACAACATCGACTGGGCGCTGTCCCGCAACCGCTACTGGGGCACCCCGCTGCCGATCTGGCGCTGCGAGGACGACCACCTCACCTGCGTCGGCTCCCTGACCGAGCTGAGCGAGCTGACCGGCACCGACCAGTCGGGCCTCGACCCGCACCGCCCGTACATCGACGAGGTCACCTTCGCCTGCCCGCAGTGCCGGAAGACGGCCACGCGCGTGCCGGAGGTCATCGACGCCTGGTACGACTCGGGCTCGATGCCGTTCGCGCAGTGGGGCTACCCGTACAAGAACAAGGAGCTGTTCGAGGCCCGCTACCCGGCGCAGTTCATCTGCGAGGCCATCGACCAGACCCGCGGCTGGTTCTACACGCTGATGGCCGTCGGCACGCTCGTCTTCGACAAGACGTCGTACGAGAACGTCGTCTGCCTCGGCCACATCCTGGCCGAGGACGGCCGCAAGATGTCCAAGCACCTGGGCAACATCCTGCAGCCCATCCCGCTGATGGACCAGCACGGCGCGGACGCCGTCCGCTGGTTCATGGCGGCCGGCGGCTCCCCGTGGGCGGCCCGCCGGGTCGGCCACGGCACCATCCAGGAGGTCGTCCGCAAGACGCTCCTCACGTACTGGAACACGGTCGCCTTCCAGGCCCTGTACGCCCGTACGTCCGGCTGGGCCCCGTCCGAGGCCGACCCGGCCCCGGCGGACCGCCCGCTCCTGGACCGCTGGCTGCTGTCGGAACTGCACGCGCTGACCGACCAGGTCACCCAGTCCCTGGAGGGCTACGACACCCAGCGCGCCGGCAAGCTGCTGTCCGCGTTCGTCGACGACCTGTCCAACTGGTACGTACGCCGCTCCCGGCGCCGCTTCTGGCAGGGCGACAAGGCCGCGCTGCGCACCCTGCACGAGGTCCTGGAGACGGTCACCAAGCTGATGGCGCCGATCACCCCGTTCATCACCGAGCGGGTCTGGCAGGACCTGGTCGTGCCGGTGACCCCGGGCGCCCCGGAGTCGGTGCACCTCTCCTCCTGGCCGGAGGCGGACCTCGCCGCCATCGACCCGGAACTGTCGAAGCAGATGGTGCTGGTGCGCCGGCTGGTGGAGCTGGGTCGCGCCACGCGCGCGGAGTCGGGCGTCAAGACGCGTCAGCCGCTGTCCCGCGCCCTGGTCGCGGCGGCGGGCTTCGACGCTCTCTCCCCCGAGCTGCACACGCAGATCACGGAGGAGCTGAACGTCACGTCCCTGGCGTCCCTCTCCGAGGTCGGCGGTTCGCTGGTCGACACCACGGCGAAGGCCAACTTCCGGGCGCTGGGCAAGCGGTTCGGCAAGCGCGTCCAGGACGTGGCGAAGGCGATCGCGAACACGGACGCCGCCGCCCTGTCCCTGGCGCTGCGCGAGGGCACGGCGTCGGTGGAGGTCGACGGTGAGACGATCACCCTGGCCCCGGACGAGGTGATCATCACGGAGACCCCCCGCGAGGGCTGGTCGGTCGCCTCGGACTCGGGCGCGACGGTCGCCCTCGACCTGGAGATCACGGAGGAGCTCCGCCGCGCCGGCCTGGCCCGCGACGCCATCCGCCTGATCCAGGAGGCCCGCAAGAACAGCGGTCTCGACGTCGCCGACCGCATCGCCCTGCGCTGGACGGCCACCGATCCGGCGACGGTGGCGGCCCTGACCGACCACGCGACCCTGATCGCCGACGAGGTCCTGGCCACGGACTTCGCCGAGGGCGAGGCCGACGACACCTACGGCACCCCGTTCACGGACGAGGGCCTGTCGCTCACGTTCCGCCTGCGCAAGGCGTAACGGCGACGGCGTACGCCGAAGGCCCGACCCCTCAGGGCGAATCCTGGGGGCCGGGCCTTCGGTCGCTGACACGCCGGGGCGGGCCGGATTCGAACCGGCGTCGCCCCAGATGATGTCGAGGCGCGACGACCAGCTGCGCTACGCGCCCCAGCGCTGCGAGCAACGTACCCCGCGCTCCTGCGGCGGCCCGCTCGTCTTCCCGCAGCCGGCGCGGCGCGGCTGCTCGACCTGCCCGGCCATCGCAGCGCCGGGCACGCCGCACCACACAGCGAAGGGCGGGGCCCCGGACCAAAATCCGGAGCCCCGCCCTGAACGCTGCCGATTCCTACGCCGTACTACAACCTGTCAGTTGTCGTCCTCGTCGATGAGGAACCCACGCATGGGCGAGGGAGCCTGCCCCATGGGCGACGGGCCCTGCGGGCGGACCGGCGCCATCGGCTGGGTCATCGCCGGCGACATCTGCTGCTGACCGCCGTAGGACGGTCCGGACGGCGAAGGGCCGCCACCCATCGTCTGGTTGCCGCCGTACGACGGGGCACTCGCGCCGGCCGGAGCCAT
Organism: Streptomyces sp. S.PNR 29; assembly: GCF_030386795.1. GTDB lineage: Bacteria > Actinomycetota > Actinomycetes > Streptomycetales > Streptomycetaceae > Streptomyces. The sequence continues at coordinate 517,621 of NZ_JANUQM010000002.1, read as the reverse complement.
GGAAGGCGCCGGGGACGGCGGGAGGGAAGCCGTCGCGGGCGTGCGCGGCGGGGCGAGCGAGTCGTCGGCCTGGGTCTCCAGCTGACGCAGCTGCGACTCCAGGTACGACTTCAGCCGCGTCCGGTACTCGCGTTCGAAGCCGCGCAGGTCCTCGACCTTGCGCTCCAGCGTGGCGCGGGCGGACTCCAGGGAGCCCATGGCCACGCGGTGCTTCTCCTGCGCGTCCCGCTCCAGGGCGTCGGCCTTGGCACGGGCGTCACGCTCAAGACCCTCGGCACGCGAACGGGCCTCGCCGACGATCTTGTTCGCCTCGGAGCGGGCCTCGGCGATCGCCTGGTCGGCGGTCTGCTGGGCCAGCGAGAGGACACGGGCGGCGCTGTCGCCGCCGGGGCCGCCACCCTGGCCGGGAAGGCCGGGACCGCCCATGGGTCCGCCCATCGGGCCGGGACCCATCTGGCCCTGCATCGGACCCTGACCCATCGGACCAGGACCCTGGCCCATCGGACCGGGGCCCTGCGGGCCACCCTGACCGCCGGGACCGGCGGGCAGCTGCGGAGCACCGCTGGGCAGCTGGGGCGGGCCACCCATGGGGCCACCCATCTGCTGCTGCGGCGGGCCCGATATGCCGGCGGGCACCGGAGCGCCGGGACCTCGCATGCCCTGCTGAGGCATGCCCTGCTGCTGGTCCTGCTGCTCCGGAGGCTTGCGCATGTTCTGCTGGTTCTGGGCAGCAGCGCGCGTGGCCGCGGCCAGCTTGGCGCGCAGGTCCTCGTTCTCGCGGAGCAGGCGGGTCAGTTCGGCTTCGACCTCGTCGAGGAAGGCATCGACCTCGTCCTCGTCATAGCCTTCTCGGAGGCGGACGGTCGTGAACTGCTTGTTCCGCACGTCCTCGGGGGTCAACGGCATCTCTTCACCTCAACGTAGTCGTCGGCATTCGGCAAGCCCGTGTCTCTCTCATCGCTCACAGCCGGCTCACGATCGAGATCAGGATGTAGACGATGATCATCAGTACGAAGAAGGACAGGTCGAGCGCCACGCCCCCGAGACGCAGCGGCGGGATGACCCGCCGCAAGAGCTTCAACGGTGGATCGGTGACAGTGTAGGTGGCCTCGAGAACGACCACCATCGCCTTGCCGGGTTGCCACGAGCGGGCGAACTGGAAGACGTAATCCATGACCAGCCGGAAGATGAGCACGATGAGGAAGCACATCAGCGCGATGTAGACGACATCCAGGACCACGCTCATGACCTGTGCTTACCTCTCCCCATGTGCCCTGTTCGGTACTGCTGTTTCCGGTGGTGCGTCTCAGCTCTGGTTGAAGAACCCGCCCTCTGCGATGCGGGCCTTGTCCTCCGCCGTGACATCGACGTTAGCAGGCGACAACAGGAACACCTTCTGCGTCACCCGCTCGATACTGCCGTGAAGACCAAACACCAAACCAGCCGCAAAGTCGACAAGTCGCTTCGCATCTGTGTCATCCATCTCAGTCAAATTCATGATCACCGGGGTGCCTTCACGGAAGTGTTCCCCGATGGTACGGGCCTCGTTGTAGGTCCGGGGGTGAAGCGTAGTGATTCGGTAGGGCTCTCGTTCCGACACGACCTTGGGCATGATGACCGGTGCGCTCTTCTCCAGACTTGCGCGTTCTTGTGTGATGGATGCCACGGGCGCGATGCGCGCCGGGCGTCCGGATTCCGCGGGAAGCGAAGCGGAGCGGGGCACCGGTTCACGGGGCGCGGGCGGCTGCACGACTCTCACCTCTTCGTCCCTTTGGGACTGGTGTGAGCCGTGTGACTGCAGGGACGGCTCATGCCGTCGATGGTCCCGCTCGGGCTCCGGGTCCAGTTCGGGCTCGAAGTCGTCATCGGGGTCGAACCCCCGGCCGTCGTACCCATCGTCCTCCACGAGGCCGAGGTAGACCGCCATCTTGCGCATCGCGCCGGCCATGCTCTGAGTCCTCCGCTCTGTGGTGGATCGACTGACGACTGCCAAGTGCCCGCGATCCACGTGGCCCTTATGTCCGCCTTTCGACGGTAATGACCATATTTTCTGCTGTGGTCCGACTTCTTGGCGACGTTACCCGAGCCTGGCGCGGACTCCGAGTACCGCGGTGCCGACGCGTACATGTGTCGCTCCGGCGGCCACGGCCTGTTCGAGATCCGCGCTCATCCCTGCCGAGACCATGTTCGCAGCCGGATGCGCCCGGCGCAGGTCGGACGACAAATCCACGAGCCGCTCGAACGCCGCCCGTTGACGCCCCGCGTACTCCCCGGTGAGCGGAGCGACGGTCATCAGTCCACCGAGCCGCAGTCCCGGAGCCCCGTCGATGAGGTCGGCCAACTCTTCGATTCCCTCGGGTCCTACACCTCCCCGCTCCCCTCGTCCGCTCTCGTCCGCGTCGAGCGCGACCTGGATGAGACATCCCACCTCACGCCCGGCCCGCACGGCCTCCTTCGAGAGAACCGTGACGAGCTTGGAACGATCGACGGACTGCACGAGATCCGCGTAACCGACCACCGATCGCACTTTGTTGGTCTGGAGTTGACCAACAAAGTGCCAAGTAAGGGGCAGATCCGCACATGCCGCCGCCTTCGGTGCCGCGTCCTGGTCACGGTTCTCGGCGACATGGCGCACACCGAGTTCCGCGAGCATCCGCACGTCACTGGCGGGATAGGTCTTGGTGACCACGATCAGGGTCACTTCCTCGCGCGGGCGCCCCGCGGCCGCGCACGCGGCGGCGATGCGCTCCTCCACCTTCGCCAGATTCGCGGCGAGTTCGTCCTTGCGGTCCGTCATGCCCATCAGTCCAGCCAGACATATCCCGCGAGCCGCCCGGTGGCGCGGTCGCGGCGGTACGAGAAGTGGTCGCCCGATTCCAGCGTGCACACCGGCGACTGCGCCCGGTCGCGCACCCCGAGGCGCTCAAGCTGCGCGTGCACCCCGGCGCTCACATCGACCGCCGGAGTACCCCAGCTCGTCTCGGCGTACGCCGCCGGCTCCACGGCGGCCACCTCGGCGCGCATCGCCTCCGGCACCTCATAGCACCGCCCGCAGACGGCGGGTCCGGTGCGGGCGACGATCCGCCCGGGCTCGGCGCCGAGTCGGATCATGGCCCGTACGGCGGCGGGGACGACGCCGGCCACCATGCCCGGCCGGCCCGCGTGGGCCGCGGCGGCGATCCCCGCGACGGGGTCGGCGAGCAAGAGGGGCGTGCAGTCGGCGGTGAGCACCGCGAGGGCGAGACCCCGCTCCGCCGTGACGAGCGCGTCGACCTCCGGCACCGGACGCTCGCCCCAGGGCGCGTCCACCACCGCCACGTCGGCCCCGTGCACCTGGTTCATCCAGACCACCCGGGCCGGGTCGAGCCCCAGGGACTTGGCGGCCAGCTCGCGGTTGGTCCGCACGGCCTCGGGGTCGTCACCGACCGCCCCGCCGAGATTGAGCTCCTCGTACGGAACGGCGCTCACCCCGCCCCACCGGTCGGTGAAGGCGAAGTGCGCGCCGTTCACGATGTCGCGCTGTGCTATCACGTCAGGAGCATCACTTAAGGAAGTCCGGCACGTCCAGTTCCTCCGCCGCGCTGTCCGAGTAGGCCCGGGACGGCGGCACCGGCGGCGGGGCGACCGGCGGCAGGTCGTTCACCGGCTCGGGAGCGGGCTCGGGCTCCTCCTTGGGCTTGACGCTGCCGAGCGAGCCGAAGGACGGACGGCTCTCGGGCTGCCGTACCGGAGTGGGCTCCTCGCGCTTGGCCGAGGACGAGCCCAGGACGTTGTCCCGCTTGGCGGGCGGCTGGCCCCCGTCGAAGCCGGCCGCGATCACGGTGACCCGGACCTCGTCGCCGAGGGCGTCGTCGATCACCGCGCCGAAGATGATGTTGGCCTCGGGGTGGGCGGCCTCGCTCACCAGCTGGGCGGCCTCATTGATCTCGAACAGGCCGAGGTCGGAGCCGCCGGAGATGGAGAGCAGCACGCCCCGGGCGCCGTCGATGGACGCCTCCAGCAGCGGCGAGGAGATCGCCATCTCGGCCGCGGCCACCGCGCGGTCGTCGCCGCGTGCCGAGCCGATACCCATCAGGGCCGAGCCGGCCTCGGACATGACCGACTTGACGTCGGCGAAGTCGAGGTTGATGAGGCCGGGGGTGGTGATGAGGTCGGTGATGCCCTGGACACCGGAGAGGAGGACCTGGTCGGCCGACTTGAAGGCGTCGAGCACCGATACCTGGCGGTCCGAGATGGACAGCAGCCGGTCGTTCGGAATGACGATGAGGGTGTCGACCTCGTCGCGGAGCTCGGCGATGCCGTCCTCGGCCTGGTTGGCGCGGCGCCGTCCCTCGAAGGTGAACGGGCGCGTGACCACACCGATGGTGAGGGCACCCAGCGAGCGTGCGATGTTGGCCACGACGGGCGCGCCGCCGGTGCCGGTGCCGCCGCCTTCACCGGCTGTCACGAAGACCATGTCGGCCCCCTTGAGGACCTCCTCGATCTCCTCGCGGTGGTCCTCGGCGGCCTTGCGGCCCACGGCCGGGTTGGCTCCGGCGCCGAGTCCGCGGGTGAGTTCGCGGCCGACGTCCAGCTTGACGTCGGCGTCGCTCATCAACAGAGCTTGCGCGTCGGTGTTGATGGCGATGAACTCGACGCCCTTGAGACCGACCTCGATCATCCGGTTGATGGCATTGACACCACCGCCGCCGACACCGATGACTTTGATGACTGCGAGGTAGTTCTGCGGTGCTGCCACGTCGAAGGCCTCTCGCCTCGAGTTACGTGTCGCCGCCTCGCGGCCTTGCCGCGATCCGACGACTGATGCCGAATGGGACGGTCCGTTTCGCCGACCCGAACCCTAACGTTGAAGTTTAGGGTTACCAGTGTGTCTGTTCCCTGGAGTCTTCTGAACAGGACACTAAGTCGACAAGTGGCGCACGTTCAACGAACACGCCGAACCTCCCGTTTTTCTTTTCACCCTATGTGATCAGCCGTAGCGCTGCCCAACCAGGGTGCTGGCCTGCGCTGATGTGCGTCAACTCCCCGCTGACGCGGGGGCCGTGGGAACGCTGACGTCGAAGTGCCGCGCACCCTGCGCGGCTTTCATCAGCGCGGTCAGCGCGCGGGCCTTCTGTCCGCTCTTCTCGCTGCTCCCCCACACCACGGTCCGGCCACCGCTCAACTCCAGCGAGATGTCGTCGTAGGAACGGACCTTGACGACCCGTGTGTCACGCGCGACCGCGTCCGGAATCCGCCCGGCGACCCGCACCGCCTCGCGCACCAGCCGGCCTTCGCCGAAGCGCCGCAGGCTGGCGGCGGCCGAACCGGACCGAGACGTCGTCAACTCAAGTACCGGCACGCCCTTCGGGGCTCGGGAAACCGTAGCGAAACGGACGCCCTCGTCGTCCACTTCCACGAACTTTCCGCCCTTTTGGACAATCAGAACCGGAGTCCGCTCGGTCACTTTCAGCCCGATTCCATGAGGCCAGGAACGGACCACGTCAACCGCGTCAATTCGGGGCAATTTCCGGCGCAGTCGTGCCTCGATCCCCTCGGTGTCGACGGAAATCAGCGGCTCTCCGAGGGGCACGTCGGCGGCCTCGCGCACCTGAGCGGGCGTCAGGACGCGAGTGCCGGAGACGGTCACGCGTTCCGCACGCAGCCAGTTCGAGCCGTAGAACAGCCAGAGCGTCGGGATGCCGAGGAAGACGAGGGCGAGGGCCAGGATGACGATCACACGAAGGCGCCTCACCCGCAGCCGCCGTACGGGCGGCGGGCCGGACGACTCCTGCTGGCGTTCACCGCGCTCGGCGGTGGTCGGTCCGGCCACGCTCCCTGCCTTCCGCCTACCTGGAAATTCGGTTCCTACCGGTGTGCACGGTGGGCGGCGATCGCCTCGTACACCATGCCGACGAGCAGGTCGTCGGCGTCCCGGCGGCCGAACTCACCGGCGGCGCGGGACATCTCGTACAACCGGTGCGGGTCGGCGAGCACGGGCAGGACGTTCTGCTGCACCCACTCGGGGGTGAGGTCCGCGTCGTCGACCAGCAGGCCGCCGCCGGCCTTGACCACCGGCTGGGCGTTGAGCCGCTGTTCGCCGTTGCCGATGGGCAGCGGGACGTAGGCGGCCGGGAGTCCGACGGCGGAGAGTTCGGCGACGGTCATCGCGCCCGCGCGGCAGAGCATCATGTCCGCCGCGGCGTACGCGAGGTCCATCCGGTCCAGGTAACTTACCGGGATGTACGGGGGCATTCCCGGCATCTGGTGCACCTGCGGCAGTTCGTTCTTCGGACCGACCGCGTGCAGGATCTGGATCCCGGCCTGCTGGAGCCAGGGGGCGACCTGCTGGACCACCTCGTTGAGGCGGCGGGCACCCTGCGAGCCGCCGGAGACCAGCAGGGTGGGCAGGTTGGGGTCGAGGCCGAACAGGGCGCGGGCCTCGGGGCGCACGGCGGCCCGGTCGAGGGTGGCGATGGAGCGGCGCAGCGGGATGCCGATGTAGCGGGCGCCACGCAGCTTGCTGTCCGGCGTGGAGACGGCGACCTGGCTGGCGTACCGCGAGCCGATCTTGTTGGCCAGTCCGGGGCGGGCGTTGGCCTCGTGGATGACGATCGGGACGCCGAGCCGCTTGGCCGCGAGGTAGCCGGGCAGGGCGACGTAGCCGCCGAAGCCGACCACCACGTCCGCCCTGGTGCGCTCCAGGATCTGCTCGGTCGCCTTGATCGTGCCGCGCAGCCGGCCCGGGACGGTGATCAGCTCGGGGGTGGGCTTGCGCGGCAGCGGCACCGCGGGGATCAGCGCGAGCTCGTAGCCGCGCTCGGGCACGAGCCGGGTCTCCAGTCCGCGTTCCGTACCCAGGGCCGTGATTCCCACCGACGGGTCCTGCCTGCGCAGGGCGTCCGCGAGGGCGAGCGCGGGCTCGATGTGGCCGGCGGTCCCTCCACCGGCGAGGACGACATGCACCGAAATTCACCGCTCTCCGGACGTGCGCGCCGCCGAGGCGCGCCGTCGCATCGTGTTCCATCTCCGGGGACTGCGATTGGACGCAGAACCCCCAGCCCCCCGCTTTCTACCAAAGCGAGGTTGCCGCATCGCAAGCGCCGCCCGCGCAGCGGGCTCGTCACGCGCGAAGGCGATCAGCAGCCCGATGGCGAACATGGTCGGCAGCAGGGCGGACCCTCCGTAGGAGAACAGCGGGAGGGGGACTCCGGCGATCGGCAGCAGACCGAGCACCGCACCGATGTTGATCACGGCCTGGGCCGTGATCCAGGTGGTCACGCCTCCCGCGGCATACCTCACGAAGGGGTCCTCCGTGCGTCCGGCCACGCGGATACCCGCATAGCCTAGAGCCGCGAAGAGGGCCAGCACCGACAGCGTCCCCGCCAGGCCCAGTTCCTCACCGGTGACGGCGAAGATGAAGTCGGTGTGGGCTTCGGGGAGTTGGCCCCATTTTTCCACACTCGCACCGAGGCCCGACCCGAACAGTCCGCCGGAGGCGAGCGCGTAGATCCCGTGCACGGCCTGCCAGCAGTCGACCGGTCCCGACTGGGGTTCGGTGGCGCCGAGGCACTGCAGGCGGGCCATGCGGTTCGGACTGGTCTTGATCAGGATCAGTCCGAGCAGGGCGGCGATCGACAGCACCCCGGCGAACAGCCGCGTGGGCGCTCCCGCCAGCCACAGCAGGCCGAACAGGATCGCCGTCAGGATGATCGCCGTCCCCATGTCGCCGCCGAGCATGATCAGCCCGAGCAGCATGAAGGCGACGGGCACGAGCGGCACCAGCATGTGCTTCCACTGGGTCAGCAGCTTCTTGTCCTGCTTGCGGGCGAGCAGGTCGGCACCCCACAGCACGAGGGCGAGCTTGCCGAACTCACTGGGCTGGATCTGGAAGGAGCCGCCGAGGGAGATCCAGTTCTGGTTGCCGTTGACCGCCACCCCTATCCCCGGAATCTGCACCAGGGCCATCAGGAAGACGGCGCCGGCGAGGATCGGGTAGGCCAGCGCCCGGTGCAGTTTCACCGGCATGCGGGAGGCCAGGAAGAGCAGCCCGGCGCCGATCACGGCCGCCAGGAACTGCTTGCGGAAGAAGTACGACCCCGGCAGCGACAGCTGCAGCGCCGTGATCTGGGAGGCCGAGTAGACCATCACCAGGCCGAGCACGGTGATCAGCAGGGAGCCACCGAAGATCAGGTAGTAGGCGGTCAGCGGCCGGTCCCAGGCTTTCCGTGCGCGCGTGTACAGCCCGAGGACCGGGTTCTCGCGCGGGGCCACGGAGGGGGCGGGGCGCTTGGGGGCACGCGGGATTGGGGGGCGGCCGGTGCGGCTGCTGGGCATCGCTCCGCTCACCCCGCCAGGCCGTGGGAGTACGTCCCGCCGGAGGTCCCCACCGGCGGCGGGCCCTGCCGTACGGCTGCGGAAAGCCACCCACGACCCCCCAGGCACATCCGTGTCACGCGTCCCTCCCAGGTTCGCCCGGCACCGCCAGGCAGGCAGACCCGGGTCAGCCGTCCACGGAGCCGAGCTCACGAACGGCGTCCGCGAAAGCTTCCCCGCGCTTGTTGTAGTTGGCGAACATGTCCATGGAGGCGCACGCCGGAGCCAGCAGCACCGTGTCGCCGGCCTGAGCGAGCCTTCGCGCCTCCTGAACCGCCGCACGCATCGCCCCAGTGTCGGTCCGGTCGAGGTCGACGACGGGTACCTCGGGGGCGTGTCGCGAGAGGGCTTCGCGGATCAGGGCGCGGTCGGCGCCGAGGAGGACGACGCCGCGAAGCCGCTTCGCCGCTCCCGCGACGAGCTCGTCGAAGGTGGCACCCTTCGCGAGACCGCCGGCGATCCACACGATCGACTCGTAGGCCGCCAAGGACGCTTCCGCGGCGTGGGTGTTGGTGGCCTTGGAGTCGTCGATGTACGTCACCCCGCCCACGTCGGCGACGTGCGCGATGCGGTGGGCGTCCGGCCTGAAGGCCCTCAGGCCGTCCCGTACGGCCCTGGCGGGCACCCCGAAGGCGCGGGCGAGGGCGGCCGCGGCAAGGGCGTTGGCGATGTTGTGCGGAGCCGGCGGGTTGACGTCGGAGACCTCGGCGAGTTCCTGCGCGTTCTTCTGCCGGTTCTCGACGAAGGCGCGGTCGACCAGGAGGCCCTCCACGACGCCGAGTTGCGAGGGTGCCGGGGTGCCGAGGGTGAAGCCGATGGCCCGGCAGCCCTCCTCGACGTCGGCCTCGCGCACCAGGTCCTCGGTGGCCTTGTCGGCGACGTTGTAGACGCAGGCGACCCGATTGCCCTCGTAGATACGGCCCTTGTCGGCGGCGTAGGCCTCCATGGAGCCGTGCCAGTCGAGGTGGTCGGGGGCGAGGTTCAGCACCGCGGCCGAGTGGGCGCGCAGGGAGGGCGCCCAGTGGAGCTGGTAGCTGGACAGCTCCACGGCGAGGACGTCGTACTGCTCCTCGCCGAGCACCGCGTCCAGCAGGGAGACGCCGATGTTGCCGACGGCCGCCGTGCGCAGGCCCGCCGCCTTGAGGATGGAGGCGAGCATCTGGACGGTCGTGGTCTTGCCGTTGGTGCCGGTGACGGCCAGCCAGGGCGGCGCGTCCGGGCCGCGCAGCCGCCAGGCCAGCTCGACGTCGCCCCAGACGGGCACACCGGCTGTGTGAGCCGCCGCGAACAACGGCTTGTCCGGCTTCCAGCCGGGCGCGGTGACGATCAGCTCGGTGCCCTCGGGCAGGGTGTCGCCGTCGCCCAGGCGCACGGTGACCCCGAGGGCCTCCAGTTCCGCGGCCTGCGCCCGCGCCCGCTCGTCGTCGCCGTCGTTGACGACGGTGACCCGCGCGCCGAGGCCGTGCAGCACCTTGGCCGCCGGGACGCCGGAGACGCCGAGTCCGGCGACGGTGACGTGCTTGCCCTGCCAGTTGGTCACTTGTCCGCTGCCCATCCCGCATAGAAGAGGCCCAGTCCGACAATCACACAAATGCCCTGGATGATCCAGAAGCGGACCACCACAAGGACCTCGGACCAGCCCTTGAGTTCGAAGTGGTGCTGGAGTGGCGCCATCCGGAACACGCGTTTCCCGGTCAGGCGGAAGGAGCCGACCTGGATCACCACGGACATGGTGATCAGCACGAACAGGCCGCCGAGGATGGCGAGCAGCAGCTCGGTGCGGGAGCAGATCGCGAGGCCCGCGAGCACACCGCCCAGCGCGAGCGAACCGGTGTCGCCCATGAAGATCTTGGCCGGTGAGGTGTTCCACCACAGGAAGCCGAGGCAGGCGCCCATCAGCGCGGAGGACACCACGGCGAGGTCGAGCGGGTCACGCACCTCGTAGCAGGCGTTGGGGTTGGTCAGGGTGCCCGCGTTGGCGCAGGACTCCTGGAACTGCCAGACGCCGATGAAGGTGTAGGCGCCGAAGACGAGCACGGAGGCGCCGGTGGCCAGACCGTCCAGACCGTCGGTCAGGTTCACACCGTTCGACATCGCGAGGATCATGAACAGCGCCCAGACCACGAACAGCACCGGGCCGATCGTCCAGCCGAAGTCGGTGATGAACGACAGCTTCGTGGAGGCCGGGGTGTTACCGCGGGCGTCGGCGAACTGCAGCGAGAGCACCGCGAAGGCGATGCCGCCGATCAGCTGGCCGGCCATCTTCGCCTTGGCCCGCAGGCCCAGCGAACGCCGCTTGACGATCTTGATGTAGTCGTCGAGGAAGCCGACCAGGCCCATGCCGAACATCAGGCCGAGCACGAGCAGACCCGAGTAGGTCGGCGGGTAGCCGGTGATCAGCTTCGACAGGAAGTACGCGGCGATCGTCGCCAGGATGAAGGCGATACCGCCCATGGTCGGGGTACCGCGCTTGCTGGCGTGCTCCCGCGGGCCGTCGTCGCGGATGTACTGGCCGTAGCCCTTGCGGGCCAGCAGCTTGATCAGCAGCGGAGTGCCGATCAGGGTCAGGAAAAGGCCAATGACACCTGCGAACAGGATCTGCTTCATCATCGGGCGGCAACCTCACCCTCGGCACCGGTCTCGAGCAGCGCCTGCGCCACGCTCTCCAGACCGACCGATCGGGACGCCTTCACGAGCACGACGTCCCCTGGGCGCAACTCGCTGCGCAACAGGTCGACCGCCGCCTGTGCGTCGGACACGTGCACCGACTCCTCACCCCACGAACCCTCGTTATATGCGCCCAGTTGCAGCCAGGCGGCTTCCCTGCCCCCGACCGCGACGAGCTTGCTGACGTTGAGCCGGACGGCGAGCCGTCCGACCGCGTCGTGCTCGGCGAGCGCCTCGTCCCCGAGCTCGGCCATCTTGCCGAGCACCGCCCACGTCCTGCGCCCCTTGCCCATGGCCACGAGGGCGCGCAGGGCGGCCCGCATGGACTCGGGGTTCGCGTTGTAGGCGTCGTTGACGACCGTCACGCCGTCCGGGCGCTCGGTGACCTCCATCCGCCAGCGGGAGAGGGAGCCCGCCTCGGAGAGCGCCACGGCGATCTCGTCTGCGGACATGCCCAGCTCGTGGGCGACGGCGGCCGCGGCGAGCGCGTTCGACACGTGGTGCTCACCGTACAGGCGCATGGTCACATCGCTTGCACCGGAGGGTGTGTGAAGCCTGAAGGAGGGCTGTCCGTTGTCCGTGAGTCGCACGTTCTCGGCGCGTACGTCCGCTTCGCCGGACTCTCCGAAAAGGATCACCTTCGCCTTCGTACGGGAGGCCATGGCGCGTACGTAAGGGTCGTCCGCGTTGAGGATCGCGGTCCCGCCCTCGTCCGACGACGGCAGGGCCTCCACGAGTTCGCCCTTGGCCTGCGCGATCTGCTCGCGCCCGCCGAACTCGCCGATGTGGGCGGAGCCTACGTTGAGCACGAGGCCGATCTTCGGGGGCGTCAGTTCGGTGAGGTAGCGGATGTGGCCGATGCCGCGGGCGCCCATCTCCAGCACCAGGAACCGGGTTTCGTCGGTGGCGCTGAGAGCGGTGAGCGGCAGCCCGATCTCGTTGTTGAGCGAACCCGGCGTGAACACCGTCGGCGCCTTGCGCTGGAGCACCTGCGCGATGAGGTCCTTGGTGCTGGTCTTGCCCGCCGAGCCGGTGAGGGCCACGAGGGTGGCGCCGAGGCGCCGTACGACATGCCGGGCGAGGGCGCCGAGGGCCGCCTGGACGTCGTCCACGACGATCGCGGGCGCGCCGACCGGGCGTGTGCCGAGCACGGCCACCGCACCCGCCTCCACGACCGCCTGCGCGAAGTCGTGGCCGTCCACGCGCTCGCCGACGAAGGCGACGAAGAGGCTGCCGGGCTCCACCTCACGGGAGTCCCGGACGACCGGTCCGGTGACCTGGACCGACGGATCCGGTATGTCGTGCGTCTGCCCGCCGACGACTTCTGCGATCTCGGCGAGAGAGAGGGCGATCACAAGTTCATCCCCTGGGTCTTCTGGATTTTCATCCCTGGGTGTTCTGGATAGCTTCGCGAAGCACCTGGCGGTCGTCGAAGGGACGGACCACCCCGGCGATGTCCTGGCCCTGCTCGTGGCCCTTGCCCGCGACCAGCACGGTGTCGCCGGGCTGCGCACGGGCGACGGCGGCGGCGATGGCGGCGGCCCGGTCCTCGAAGACCTGGACCTCGCCGCGCTCGTGGGCGGGCACGGACGCCGCGCCCTGGAGCATGGTGGCGAGGATCGCGAGGGGGTCCTCGGAGCGGGGGTTGTCGGAGGTCAGTACGGCGGTGTCGGCGAGCCGGGCCGCGGCGGCGCCCATCGGGCCCCGCTTGGTCGTGTCGCGGTCGCCGCCGCAGCCGAGCACGACGTGCAGCCTGCCCTCGGTGACCTTGCGGAGCGCCTTGAGGACCGACTCGACCGCGTCCGTCTTGTGGGCGTAGTCGACCACCGCGAGGTACGGCTGCCCGGCGTCCACGCGCTCCAGCCGTCCCGGCACGCCCGGTACGGCGGCGATGCCGTCGGCGGCGGCCTGCGGGTCGAGGCCGGCGACGGCGAGGCCGACGATGGCGGCGAGGGTGTTCGCCACGTTGAAGGGGCCCGGCAGCGGCGACTTGGCGTCGATCCGCTCGCCCTTGGGGCCGAGCACGGTGAAGGTCGAGTCCAGCTGGCCCACCCGGACCTCCTCGGCGCGCCAGTCGGCGTCCGGGTGGCCCTCGGCGGAGTACGTGACCACCGGCACGGTGGCTTCCTTGGCGAGCCGGCGACCGTACTCGTCGTCGACGTTGACCACGCCGAGCCGGCTCCGTTTCGGCGTGAACAGCTGTGCCTTGGCCTGGAAGTAGTCCTCCATGTCGGAGTGGAACTCCATGTGTTCCGGGCTGAGGTTGCTGAAGACGGCCACGTCGAAGACGCAGCCGTCGACGCGGCCGAGGACGAGGGCGTGGCTGGAGACCTCCATCGCGACCGCCTCGACGCCGCGCTCCCGCATGACGGCGAACAGGGCCTGGAGGTCGGTCGCTTCGGGGGTGGTGCGCTCGGACTTGATCCGCTCGTCGCCGATGCGCATCTCCACCGTCCCGATCAGGCCGGTGGAACGCACCGTCTTGAGACCGCCCTCGACGAGGTAGGCGGTGGTGGTCTTGCCGGAGGTGCCGGTGATGCCGATCTGGAGCAGGTCGCGGCCCGGGTGGCCGTAGATCGTGGCGGCCAGCTCGCCCATCCGCGCGCGCGGGTCGTCCACCACCAGGACCGGCAGGCCCGTCGCGGCGGCACGCTCGGCGCCCGTCGGGTCGGTCAGTACGGCGGCGGCGCCGAGGCCGGCGGCCTGGGCGACGAAGTCCGCGCCATGGAGGCGGGCACCGGGCAGGGCGGCGTACAGGTCGCCGGGGCGGACGGCACGAGAGTCATGGGTGATGCCCCTGACCTCGGCGGTGCTCTCCGGCGCGGTGGCACCCAGCTGATCGGCGAGCTCCGCGAGGGGTGTGGCGGAGACCTGCACCGGCCTGGGCGGCCCCGGATATGTCACGGGATGGCCCTTCTGGGTGGTTTGGGACTGATCAGCGTGTCGCACGGCGGTGAGCGTACCGGGCGCACCCGCTTCCGGGCGAAGTGAGGGGCGGGGCTCGCGCTGGTTCCCGGAATCGGGGGTGATCGTTGTCACGGGTGGTTCCTGGTGGCTCGGTGGCTGATCAGGGCTTGAAGGTGACCGGAAGCCTGGCGGCCTTCGCTCCGGTCGGGGGAACCTGGAGGGTCTTCAGGGCGAACTCCATGACCTGCTTGTAGACCGGTCCGCAGATCTGGCCGCCGAAGTAGCTGCCCTCGGTCGCGTTCTGGATGGCGCAGTACACCGTGAGGCGGGGCTTGTCGGCGGGCGCGAACCCGGCGAACGACGAGGTGTAACCGCGGTACTTGCCGGTGGCCGGATCCACGCGGTTGGCCGTGCCCGTCTTGCCCGCGACCCGGTAGCCCGGGATGCGCGCCTTGGTGCCGGTGCCCTCCTCGTCGTCCACGACGGACTCCAGCATCTGGGCGAGGGTCTTCGCCGTCTTCGCACTGATGACCCTGGTCTTCTTGGGCTTCTTGGTGGGCGTGAAGCGTCCGTCGGCTCCCTTGGTGCCGCGGACGAGCGTCGGTTCGACGCGTACGCCGCCGTTGGCGATGGTCGAGTAGACGGACGCCGCCTGCATCGCGTTGATGGACACACCCTGGCCGAAAGGGATCGTGTACTGCTGCGAGGTCGACCACTTGCCGGGCGGCGCGAGGATGCCCTTGGTCTCGCCCGGGAAACCGAGTCCGGTGTAGCTGCCGAGGCCGAACTTGCGCAGGTACGAGTAGAGGGCCTGGTTGGCCTGCTTCTGGTTCTTGCCGAGCTGGCCGGTGGCGAGGATGGTGCCGATGTTGCTGGACTTGGCGAGCACGCCGTTGAGCGTGAGGTACCAGGTCGGGTGGTCGACGTCGTCCTTGAAGAGCCGGTCGCCGCGGTGCAGCCGGTTGGGCACGACGACGTGCGTCAGCGGCGTGGCGACGTCCTCCTCCAGCACGGCGGCCATCGACATCACCTTGGCGGTGGAGCCGGGCTCGAAGGCGTCCTGGACGGCCGCGTTGCCGAGCGCCTCGGGCTTCGCGTCCGACAGGTCGTTGGGGTCGAATCCGGGCGAGTTGGCCATGGCGAGGATCTGACCGGTCCGGGTGTCCTGGACGATCACATAGCCGCGGTCCGCCTTCGACTTCTTCACCTGCTCGCTGATCGCGTTCTGCGCGGCCCACTGGATGTCACGGTCGATGGTCAGCTCGACGTCGCTGCCGGGCACGGCGGGCTTCTCGGTGGAGCCCACGGTCGGGACCTGACGGCCACCGGACTGGGCGTAGCGGATCTCACCGTCCTCGCCCGCCAGCACGCTGTTCAGCTGCTGCTCGATGCCGCCGCCGCCCTTGCCGGTGGCGTTGACCCAGCCCAGTATCCCGGCGGCGAGGTCGCCGTTCGGGTACACGCGCTTGCTGCTGGGGTCGGCGAAGACGCCCGCGAGGACGTTGGCGGTGGACTTGTCCGTCTCCGATTTCTTGGCGAGCGCGCTCTTCAGGTCCTTGATCTGGTTCCAGACCTGCGGGGTCTGGCTGCGGGCGAGCCGGACGTAGCGCAGTTCCTTGTTCGCCGGCCGCAGCTTCTTCACCAGCTCGTCCTGGCTCTCGCCGAGGATCGGCCCGAGCAGCGCCGCGGCCTGCTCGGGCCCGTCGCCGACCTTCAGCTGCTCGCGGGTGAACATCGTGGGGTCGGCCGTGATGTCGTAGGCGTCCACGCTGCTGGCGAGCGCCACGCCGTTGCGGTCGGTGATCCGGCCGCGCTCGGCGGCCAGGGTGTGGACGACGTACCGGTTCTGCTCGGCCTTGGCGGCGTACGTGCTCGCGTCGATGGCCTGCACCTGGAGCAGCCGTACCACGAAGGCGACCAGCACCAGGGTCAGCGCGAGGCCGACCAGGCGCAGGCGGGGGCGGGGGCTGCCCAGCCGGATGTGGCGGGGTGCCGCCTGGCGGGGCGGGCCCGGGCGGCGGGCCGGGCGGGCGCCGGGGCCGGGCCGCCGCCCGCTGCCGGGGCGGGCGGGCCTGGCGGGTCCGGGCACGCGGCGGCGCGGCGGTTCCCTGTCGGACACTTCCGTCACCTGCCGGGGGTCGGGGTCGTGGCGGGGATGCTGGTGGACGTCGCGCGGGGACGGGACGCGGTGAGTGCCTCCGGGGCGAGGACGAGCGGGACGCGGGCGACGGAGGCAGGGCTCGGGACGCCCCTGACGGTGCCGTCCGGGTTCAGGAAGGCGGGGTCCCCCCCGGGCACCATGCCGAGCTCGCGGGCGCGCCGCTGCAGGGCCTCCGGGGCGGAGTAGGCGTCGACGTCCCGCTGGAGGGCCTGTTCCTCGTCGGTGAGGTTCTTCGTCTCCTGTTGCAGGTCGTCGAGTTTGAAGGCCCCTTCGCTCAGGGCCGAGTTCAGTACGAGGAGCCCGATGAGGCCGCCGCCGAGGAGGAGGACGACGAGGAGGACGAACGGGGTACGGGCCGCCTGGCCCCGGCCCGTGGGGAAGAGCTGGGCCAGCCGGGCCGCCCTCCCCTTCAGTTCGGGCTTCCTGCTCACGCACCCTCCCCTTCACGGACCTCGCTCGACGTCACTCGACGTCCTCCCTGATGCGCTGGGCCCCGCGCAGCCGCGCCGGTGCCGCCCGCCGGTTCTCGGCGATCTCCTCCTCGGTGGGAAGTTCGGCACCGCGCGTGAGCAGCTTGAGCCGGGGCTCGTAGCGCTCGGGGACGACCGGCAGTCCGGGGGGTGCGGTGCTGGCGGCGCCCGCCGCGAAGACCTGCTTGACCAGCCGGTCCTCCAGGGAGTGGTACGACAGCACGGCGATCCGCCCGCCCACGCCGAGCGCCTTCACGGCGGCCGGGATCGCCCGCTCCAGGACGGAGAGCTCGCCGTTGACCTCGATGCGCAGGGCCTGGAAGGTGCGCTTGGCCGGGTTGCCGCCGGTGCGCTTGGCGGCCTGCGGCAGCGCGTCGCGGATCAGCTCCACGAGCCGGGCGCTGTTGCTGAACGGCTCCTTCTCGCGCTCGCGCACGATCGCGGCCACGATCCGCTTGGCCTGCTTCTCCTCGCCGTAGGCGCGCAGGATCCGGACGAGCTCGCCCGCCGGGTAGGTGTTGAGGACCTCCGCGGCGCTGATGCCGGTCGTCTGGTCCATGCGCATGTCGAGCGGGGCGTCCTGGGCGTAGGCGAAGCCGCGGTCGGCCTCGTCGAGCTGCATGGAGGAGACGCCGAGGTCGAACAGGACGCCCTGCACGCGCGCGATGCGCAGCCGTTGCAGTACCTCGGGCAGCTCGTCGTACACGGCGTGCACCAGCGTGGCGCGCTCGCCGTACGGGGCGAGCCGCTCGCCGGACAGGCGCAGCGCCTCCTTGTCGCGGTCGAGGCCGATGAGCCGGACCTCGGGGAACCGGCCGAGCAGCGCCTCGCTGTGCCCGCCGAGGCCGAGGGTGCAGTCGACGACCACGGCGTCCGGCCGCTCCAGGGCGGGCGCCAGCAGGTCCAGGCACCGCTGGAGCATCACCGGGACGTGTCGACTCTGGCTCAAGGGGCCCTCTCAGGTCCGGCGCGACGTCACGCACCACCGGGTCCCCGCCCGCCTGGGAAGCAGGAGGCCTGCCGGCGCCGGAAGCGTCAGCCGACCGGGAGCGGGAGGAGGCCGAGCCGTACGTACGCGCCGCGCACGCGGGGAGATCTCCGGAACGTCGCCCAGGTCTCCGGGGGAATGCAGTACAGCAGGGAGAGCCGAGCCTCCCGCTTCGCGTCACTTTAGTCCACGGCGTCTCCCGGTCAATCAACCGGCCTGCGCGTCGCGGCCCCGGGGCGCCCGGGGCGGCGCTTCCCTGAGAACCACTCGCAAGGATGAGCCCTGGACCAGCTCACACCATCCCTGTGGGTTAGTTCACAACAACGCTGGATGGTGTTCTTTGTCCCCTCTCACAGCGCGCCCGGACAGCGCGTGACCAGTACCGTCATGGCTATGACGACTTCTGCATCGGTTCCCACCGGCCCCGAGGCCGCCATAGGAGGCGGCACCGTCACCGACCGTCTCGTCGACGCCAACGCACGGTACGCCGCCGCGTTCACCGATCCCGGCATGGACGCCCGCCCCGTGCTGCGTGTCGCCGTCGTGGCCTGCATGGACGCCCGTCTGGACCTGCATGCCGCACTCGGCCTGGAGCTCGGCGACTGTCACACCATCCGTAACGCGGGCGGCGTCGTCACCGACGACGTGATCCGCTCCCTCACCATCAGCCAGCGCAAGCTGGGGACGCGCAGCATCGTCCTGATCCACCACACCGGCTGCGGCCTGGAGTCCCTCACCGAGGACTTCCGCACCGAGCTGGAACTGGAGGTCGGCCAGCGCCCGGCGTGGGCGGTGGAGTCCTTCCAGGACGTCGATCAGGACGTGCGGCAGTCCATGCAGCGCGTGCGCACCTCCCCGTTCCTGTTGCACACCGACGACGTGCGCGGATTCGTGTTCGACGTGAAGACGGGCCTGCTGCGCGAGGTCGCCCCCGCCTGACCTGGCTTCCCACCCTGAGCACATCCCGCCGCCGGGACGTATGAACGTCCGTAAGACCCGACATGTCACGGCCAGTTGTCCACAGGCGAGTGACACGAATCGGTAACGGCAGCAAGAATGCGGGGTGTGGTGTCACGCGGAACCATTCCCGCGTGGTGCCCGTGTTTCGGGGTGGGCCGGTCCGCAGCTTCTGAGCATCGGTCCAGGAAATTGGGGTATCCCCTGTTCTTTGAGAGCGTGGGGAAGGGCCGAGGAGGGCCGGGTGACGACCTATGACGATCGAGCGAGCCTCACTGATCTGACCGCCGTGGTCGAGCGCGTGCGGGGTTCGGTGGAAGGCGTGATCGAGGGCAAGCCCGAGGTCGTACGGCTCTCGCTGACCGTGCTGCTCGCCGAGGGACACCTGCTGATCGAGGACGTTCCCGGAGTCGGCAAGACCATGCTGGCCAAGGCGCTGGCCAGATCCATCGACTGTTCGGTGCGGCGCATCCAGTTCACGCCCGACCTGCTGCCGTCCGACATCACCGGCGTGTCCATCTGGGACCAGCAGCGCCGGGACTTCGAGTTCAAGCCGGGCGCCATCTTCGCGCAGGTGGTGATCGGCGACGAGATCAACCGCTCCTCGCCGAAGACCCAGTCCGCGCTGCTGGAGTCGATGGAGGAGCGGCAGGTCACCATCGACGGCAAGAGCTACGAGCTGCCCAGCCCCTTCATGGTGGTGGCGACGCAGAACCCGGTGGAGATGGAGGGCACCTACCCGCTGCCGGAGGCCCAGCGCGACCGCTTCATGGCCCGCGTCTCCATCGGCTACCCGAGCCCGGAGGCCGAGCTGGAGATGCTCGACATCCACGGCGGGGTGAACCCGCTGGAGGACCTGCAGCCGGTGGCGCACGCGCACGAGATCGTGAAGCTGGTCGAGGCCGTCCGCGGCGTCCACGTCGCCGAAACGGTCCGGCGCTACGCCGTGGACCTGGTCGCCGCCACGCGCACCCACCCGGACCTGAGACTCGGTGCCTCCCCGCGCGCCACATTGCACCTGCTGCGCGCGGCGAAGGCGGCCGCCGCCCTGAACGGCCGGGAGTACGCGCTGCCGGACGACGTGCAGGCCCTCGCCGTGGCCGTGCTCGCCCACCGCCTGCTGCCCACCGCCCAGGCCCAGCTGAACCGCCGTACGGCGGAGCAGGTCGTCCAGGAGATCCTGCAGCGCACCCCGGTCCCGGCGGCGCCCCAGCAGCAGAGCGGCCTCGGCGGCCTGGGCCGCGGGACGCCCGCGTACCCGCAGCAGCCGCCGCGGAGCCTGTGATGAGCACCGCGGGGACCGGTCAGGCGGAGAGCGACCGGGGCGACAGGAGTGGCATCCGCACCGCCCTGACCGGTCTGACCACCCGCGGACGCTCCTTCCTGGCCGCCGGCGTGGCGGCCGCCGTCTGCGCCTACGTCCTCGGCCAGAGCGACCTGCTCCGCGTCGGCCTGCTGCTGACGGTACTGCCGCTGGTGTGCGCGACCGTGCTGTACCGCACCCGCTACCGGGTCGCGGGCAGCCGCCGGCTCTCCCCCGCGCGCGTGCCGGCCGGCGGCGAGGCCCGGGTCCATCTGCGGATCGAGAACGTCTCACGCCTGCCCACCGGCCTGCTGATGCTCCAGGACCGGGTGCCGTACGTGCTCGGCCCGCGTCCCCGTTTCGTGCTGGACCGGGTCGAGGCGGGCGGGCGCCGCGAGGTGTCCTACCGGGTGCGCTCCGACCTGCGCGGCCGCTATCCGCTGGGACCGCTGCAGTTGCGTCTGACCGACCCGTTCGGCATGTGCGAGCTGACCCGGTCCTTCTCGACGTACGACACCCTGACGGTGATCCCGCGGGTGCAGGCGCTGCCGCCGGTGCGGCTGAGCGGTGAGGCGAAGGGGTACGGCGACGGGCGGCAGCGCTCGCTGGCGCTGGCCGGCGAGGACGACGTGATCCCGCGCGGGTACCGCTACGGCGACGACCTGCGCCGCGTGCACTGGCGCTCCACCGCGCGCTACGGCGAGCTGATGGTGCGCCGCGAGGAGCAGCCGCAGCGCGCCCGCTGCACGGTGCTCCTCGACACCCGGGGCATCGCCTTCGAGGGCGCGGGCCCCGACTCGGCCTTCGAGTGGGCGGTGTCGGGCGCGGCCTCCGTGCTGGTGCACATGCTCGAACGGGGCTTCTCGGTACGGCTGCTCACGGACACCGGCAGCTCGGTGCCCGGCGAGGGCGCGGACGGGTTCTCGGGCGCCAGCCAGGAGACGGCGGACGCGGCCGGGCTGATGATGGACACCCTCGCGGTGATCGACCACTCCGACGGCGCGGGCCTGTCCCGGGCCTACGACGTGCTGCGCGGCGGGAGCGAGGGACTGCTGGTGGCCTTCCTCGGCGACCTCGACGAGGAGCAGGCCACGGTGGCCGCCCGGATGCGGCAGCGCAGCGGGGCCGCGGTCGCCTTCCTGCTGGACAGCGACACGTGGCTGCGGGAACCCACCGATGCCCCCGGCGCGTTGGTGGGGGACGGGGAGCGGCTGCGGATGCTGCGCGAGGCGGGCTGGACTGCCGTGAGCGTGCCGCGCGGGGCCTCCTTGGAGGACGTGTGGCGCCAGGCGGACCGGGAGCGCACCGGTGTCGCCGCGGCGAGCAGTGGGGAGGGTGCGTCATGAGCGGGCGGGCACGACTGGCGCTGTGCGCCTGGGCGGCCACGCTGATGTCGGCCTGTGCGCTGCTGCCCCTGGTCGACCCGGCCACCTGGATCCTGCAGGCGGCCTTCCTGCTGGCGGTGCAGTCCGGTGTCGGCATGGCGGCCCGGCGGGTGCCGCTGCCCCGGCCGCTGACCGTGGTCGCGCAGGCCCTGGTCACGCTGGTGCTGCTGACCCTGACCTTCGCCCGCGAGCAGGCCTTCGCCGGGCTGATACCGGGGCCGGACGCGCTGAGCCACTTCGCCGACCTGCTGCGGCAGGGCGCGGACGACATCGCGCGGTACGCGATCCCGGCGCCGCTGTCGTCCGGGGGCATACGCCTGATGCTGGTCGGCGGCGTCCTGGTGATCGGGCTGCTGGTGGACACGCTCGCGGTGACCTTCCGCAGCGCCGCCCCGGCCGGGTTGCCGCTGCTCGCGCTGTACTCGGTGGCCGCGGGGCTGTCCGACGGCGGCGCCGACTGGCTGTGGTTCCTGGTCGCGGCGGCCGGCTATCTGACGCTGCTGCTGGCCGAGGGGCGGGACCGGCTCTCCCAGTGGGGCCGGGTGTTCGGCGGGGCGCCACGCGGCCCGAGCGGTGAGCCGACCGGTGCGGTGGCCCCGGTCCGCACCGGGCGGCGCATCGGCGTGGTCGCCCTGGGCATAGCCCTGGTGGTGCCGCTGGCGCTGCCCTCGATGAACGGCGGTCTGCTGGACGGCGCCGGGACCGGCGTGGGCGCCGGCACGGGGGGCGGCGGCACGATCTCCGCAGTGAACCCGCTGGTGTCACTGCGCGACAGTCTGAACGTGGACGAGGACCGCCAGGTCCTGTCCCTCAGGACCGAGACCAACGACCTCTCGGACCTGTACCTGCGGATCGTGTCCCTGGACGATTTCGACGGCACCACCTGGAAGCCGTCCAAGCGGAGCATCACCTCGGTGCCGGACGGGCGGTTCCCGACACCGATGGGCCTCGGCCCGGACGTCAAGCGCACGGAGATCGACACCACGGTCTCGGCCGCGAGCTGGTACGCCCAGGACTGGCTGCCGATGCCGTACCCGCCGAGCGGCGTGACGATCAGCGGCAACTGGCGCTACGAACCCGTGGGCATGACCCTGGTCGGCGACCACGGCCAGAACACGCGCGGTCTGACGTACCAGGTGAAGAGCCTCGACATACAGCCGACGGCGCAGCAGCTGGCCACGGCGGCGCCGCCGCCGGCGGCCCTGAAGCGCGAGTACACCAAGCTGCCGGACTCACTGCCGGCGGTGGTGGCCCGCACGGCCCGCCAGGTGACCGCGGGCGCGACGAACCCCTACGACCAGGCGGTCAAGCTCCAGGACTACTTCGCCGTGACGGGCGGCTTCGAGTACGACACGCAGGTGCAGGTCGGCAGCGGCTCCCAGGCGATCGCCCGCTTCCTGAAGGACAAGCAGGGCTTCTGCGTGCACTTCTCGTTCGCGATGGCGGCGATGGCCCGGTCCCTGGGCATACCCGCCCGGGTCGCGGTCGGCTTCGCACCGGGCTCCCCGCAGGCTGACGGCTCGGTGTCGGTGGGGCTGCGGGACGCGCACGCCTGGCCGGAGCTGTACTTCGAGGGCGCGGGCTGGACCCGCTTCGAGCCGACCCCGACCCGCGGCTCGATCCCGTCGTACACCCTGACGGAAACGCCCGGCAGCTCACTGCCGGACGCGTCCCGCCCGACCGAGGAGACCTCCCAGGCACCGTCCACGGCGCCCTCGGCGAGCGAGAGCTGCACGGTGGAGCAGAAGAAGCTGGACGGTTGCGCGAGCGAGTCCCCGCAGGCGGCGCTGCCCACGGACGACGACGGCCCGAAGTGGTACGTGATCCTGGCCTGGGTGCTGGGCGGGCTCGCCGCGCTGGCGCTCCCGCTGGCGCCCATGCTGTGGCGGCTGCGCATGCGGACGGTACGGCTGGGGGCGCACGGCCGCGGCGAGGCGGACGCGGTGCCGCACACCCTCGCGGTCTGGCAGGAGCTGACCGACACGGCGTGGGACTTCGGGATCGCGCCGGACGAGTCGCAGACGCCACGCAAGGCGGCGGCACGGATCGTCCGGCTCGGCAATCTCGATCCGGCCGCCGCGGCTTCGGTGCACCGTGTGGCGGACGCGGTGGAGCAGGTCCTCTACGCGCCGCGGCCACGCCCGACGGCGGGTCTCGCGGACGATGTCCACCGGGTGACCGCCGCGCTACGCACGACAGCGAGCCGCGGCACGAGACTGCGCGCGCAGTTCGCCCCGCGTTCGACCGTACGCGCGGCGTGGGCGGTATCGGCCTGGTGGACCAGCCTCACAGACCGCGCCCTGGCCGCACGACCGACTCTGCGCAAGCCATCCCGTCAACAGGGCTGAGAGCCGCCTGGAAGCTGGGCCGGGCCGTACGACGGGCAGCATCCTGCTAGGGGATCCGGGGGGGGGAGGTCCGCTGCCGCGGGCCCGTATGCACGCCGTCGGGGGTGTGAAACGGAGTCGCCGGGGCTCGCGGCGCCGCTCCCCCCGGGCGTCGCCGTGCGGGACCTCCGGGAATGTGTCCGGGCATGTGTGAGGGGGTGACCGCCTGCAGGTGCAGGGTGGTCACCCCCTCATACATGTCTTCATTTGTCCTGGTGAGCTGCGCTCGCCGAGCTAATGGCCCTGTTCGTCGCGCCGCCGCTGCCAGCGCTCCTCGATACGGTCCATCATGGAGCGCCGCTGCCGTCCCTGACGGCGGGCGTGCGGGGCGCCGGAGGGCTGTTCGCCCGGCTTGGGAGCCTTGCGCCAGCCGGTGACGGCGAGAACCGCGCAGCCCAGCATGACAAGGAAGCCCACCACGCTGAGCCAGACCTGTTTGGCGACCATACCGGCCATGAGGAGCGCAATACCTACGAGGAAGCCCGCGACCGCCTGGTAGACCCGCCGCCGGGTGTACGTACGCAGCCCGCTTCCCTCAAGCGCCGACGCGAACTTGGGATCTTCGGCGTACAGCGCTCGCTCCATCTGCTCGAGCATGCGCTGCTCGTGCTCCGAGAGCGGCACGGAGTCCTCCTCATCGTGCAGTCGCCGGGGCGACCCGGGGGGTCCCTTCAGGATAGGCAGGGAATCGCCCCCGTGAAACCCGCCCCTCTACGCCAATTGGCCAACCGGAATCCGCCATGCTCGCACCGGCTCGCTGAGACTTCCATTCCCCAGCCGCCGACCCGTCATGCCGGGTGGTCTACCTCGATCATACGGCGCCATGCCCCCGTTCGGGGGGCCTGTGGCGTACTCCATCTGCGGCCCCGGCGCTGATCAGCGGCGCGACACACAAGGCGACTCAGGCCTCGGCAGCCCTTTCTGTCTCACCGAGCACATGAAGCTGCGTGGCCACGGACTGGAAGGCCGGAAGCTCGGCCGCGGCCTCCTCCAGCTTCAGCAGTGCCTCCAGCGCTCCCGGCTCGGTGTCCACGAGCACACCCGGGACGAGGTCGGCGAAGACCCGGACTCCGTGCACGGCGCCGACCCTCAGGCCGGCCGCCTCGACCAGTCCGGTCAGCTGCTCGGCGGTGAAGCGGCGTGGCATGGGATCACCCTCGCCCCAGCGTCCGTTCGGGTCGTCGAGGGCCTGCTTGGCCTCCTTGAAGTGACCGGCGAGGGCCCGTGCGAGCACGGCGCCGCCGAGGCCGGCGGCGAGCAGGCTGAGGACGCCCTCGGGGCGCAGTGCGGCCACCGCGTTGCGGACGCCCTCGGCCGGGTCGTCCACGTACTCCAGGACGCCATGGCACAGCACGACGTCATAGCCGCCGCGCTCGACCACGTCGAAGAGGCCGTGGGCGTCCCCCTGGACGCCCTGCACGCGGTCGGCGACGCCGGCCTCGGCCGTGCGGCGCTCAAGGGCGAACAGCGCGTTGGGGCTGGGGTCGACGACGGTGACGCGGTGCCCGAGGCGGGCTGCGGGCACCGCGAAGTTGCCGCTGCCGCCTCCGGTGTCGAGGACGTCCAGCGCCTGTCGCCCGGTGGCCTTGACCCGGCGCTCCAAGGCGTCCTGGAGGACCTCCCAGACCACAGCGGTACGGAGGGCGGCGCGGGGGCGGGCAGGGTCCGACACGGCTGTTGACTCCTCGGCACGGCACCGCCTGTTGCACGGCGGAGCGAACGGGGCGCCTCCCCCGGCCCGGGGTGCGGGGTGGGGAAGACTTCAGGCGCCCTCCACCCTATTGCCTCCGGCGCCGCACCTGGTCACTGCGGTGCCGCCCCCTCGGTGCCGCTCAGCCCGCGTCCGGCATCTCGCGGTCCGGGTCCGGCCCCTCCGGCCGGTCCGTGTCCGGGCGTGGCTGGGGGAGGACCGGCTGGAGGACCAGCATCCGCTCCACGATGCGCAGGAACATCGACACGTCCCGTATCAGGTCGTCGGCGTCCCGGCTGCCGGCCGCGCCCTGGATGCCCGCCTCGGCCCGGGCGCGGCGCCGGGCGCCCGCGGCGAACAGCGCGCTCCACTCGGAGAGCTCGGGCGCGATCTCGGGTAGCACTTCCCAGGCGCTCCTGATGCGGGCCCGGGCCCGGGGCGTGGTCTCCGGGCGCCCTCGCGCGGCGAGCACGGCGGCGGCGGTACGCAGGGCGGCGAGGTGGGCCGTCGCGTAGCGCTCGTTGGGTGTGTCCAGCACCGCGGCCTCGTCCAGTCCGGCGCGGGCCTGGGCGAGGAGGTCGAGGGCGGCGGGCGGGGCCGTGGCCCGGCGGAGCACGGGGTGTACGTCGCTCGCCGGGCCGGTCAGTGAGGGTGCAGGGCCGGTGGCGCGGCGCCGGCGGGCGGCTGCTGCGGACGAGTTGGCCATGACGATCCTCCTGTCGTCTCTGTGACGGCACGGGTGCCGTATGTGCCCATCGTGAGGTATGGCACTGACAATCCGTCCTGACCTGGGCTTTTGCTTCGATCGAAGGTTCGGAGTAGTTTTTGCACTGACCAGTCAGTTCAAATCAATGCTCAGATGCAGGGGGATCGGTGGGAGGAGTAGGTGTCAGCGCCGAGGGCTTCGGGCTGAAGGGGCCACGCGGGTGGGCGTTCCGCGGGGTCGCCTTCGACGCGGAGCCCGGCTCGTTGATCGCGGTCGAGGGGCCGTCCGGGTCCGGCCGGACGTGTCTGCTGCTCGCGCTCACGGGGCGGATGAAGGCCACGGAGGGCACGGCCACCGTGGGCGGGGCCGGACTGCCGAAGCAGTTGTCGGCGGTGCGTCGCGTCAGCGCTCTCGCGCACGTTCCGGGCGTCACCGACCTCGACCCGGCCCTGACCGTCGGCGAGCATCTGCGCGAACGGGCGCTGCTGCAACGGCGTTTCGGCGACTCGCTGCGCGGCCTGCTGCGACCGCGCAGCGAGCGGACGGCCGAGGCCCGGCTGCGGATCGACTCCGCGCTGGACGCCACCGGCCTCGACCTGACGGCCCTGCCCAAGGGTGCCCGTACCGCCGTACGCGACCTGGAGCGCCTGGAGGCGCTGCGTCTGTCCGTCGCCCTGGCCCTCATCGGCCGTCCCTCGCTGCTCGGCGTGGACGACACCGACCTCAAGCTGTCGGACGCCGAACGGGGCGAGGTCTGGGCGCTGCTCAGGTCCCTCGCCGAGGCCGGCACGACGGTGGTGGCGGTGTGCAGCGAGGCCCCCGAAGGCGCCGTCACGGTGTCCACGCGGCAGAGCGACGGAAAGGAGAAGGCCGATGCGCTCGCCGAAACTGGCCGCTCTTGAGCTGAGGCGCTTCGGGCGCGGGAAGCTGCCGCGGGCCGCCCTGGTCGCGCTGCTGGTGCTGCCCCTGCTGTACGGCGCCCTGTACCTGTGGTCCTTCTGGGACCCGTACGGCCGGCTGGACCGTATACCGGTGGCCCTGGTGAACGACGACAAGGGGGCGACCGCCGACGGCAAGAGGCTCACGGCGGGCGACGACCTCGCCGAGGGGCTGCGCGACAGCAAGGTCTTCGACTGGCACGAGGTCAGCGCGGCCGAGGCCCGCGAGGGGGTCGAGGACGGCACGTACTACCTGTCGCTGACCATGCCCGCCGACTTCAGCAGGCGCATCGCCTCCAGCGCGGGCGACTCCCCGGAGACCGGTGCCCTCCAGGTCCGGACGAACGACGCGAACAACTACATCGTCGGGCAGATCTCGCGTTCGGTGTTCGGCGAGGTGCGGCAGGCGGCGTCCACGAAGGCGTCGCGCTCCTTCCTGGACCGGATCTTCATCTCGTTCTCCGACATCCACGGCGAGACGGTGAAGGCCGCGAAGGGCGCCGACCGCCTCAAGGGCGGCATCGGGAAGGCGGAGAAGGGCTCCAAGGACCTCGCCGACGGGCTCAAGGACGCCGAGGACGGCAGCGGCAAGCTGTCCACGGGACTGAAGAGGCTCGACAAGGGCGCGGGCGCCCTGGAGGACGGCTCGAAACAGGTCGCGGACGGCACGCAGACCCTCGCGGACAAGGTCAACGGGATCCACGAGAAGGCGGGCCCCTTCCTGAAGGACAACGAGCAGACCATCGGGGACACCGCCCAGCTGGTCGCCGACTCGGCGAAGGCGATCCGCGCCCACCTCGACACCCTGGTGGAGCGGGCACCGGCCGCCGCCAAGGGCGCCCACGCGGCCTCCGACACCCTCGACGGCGTCTACAAGGCGCGCTGCGAGAACCCGGTGCTGCCCGACGCCGCCTGTTCCGACCTGAAGAAGGCCAGGGACGCGGCCGCGGACGTCGCGACGATCGCCGACGACCTCAACACGCTGATCGCCGACCAGGACGGCGACCTGAAGAAGCTCGACAAGAACCTCGCCACCCTCCAGGGGCAGGCCCAGGCGCTCGCCGACCGCGCACCGCACCTGTCCGAGGACCTCGACGACGCCGTCACCCGGATCAACAAGCTGAACGAGGGGGCCGGGAAGGTCGCCGCCGGTGCCAGGAGGCTGCACTCGGGACTGGGAACGGCCAAGACCGGTGCGGAGGACCTGGACGAGGGTGTCGGCAAGCTCAGGACGGGCGCCGACGACCTGAACGGCGGCATGTACAAGCTGGTCGACGGCTCCGGAAAGCTCGCGGGCGGGCTGCACGACGGCGCCGGCCAGATCCCCGACTACGACAAGCAGGACCGCGACCGGCGCACCGGGGTCATGGCGGACCCGGTCCAGCTCGTCTCCAAGGACCTGCACAAGGCGCCCAACTACGGCACCGGCTTCGCCCCGTACTTCATTCCGCTCTCCCTGTGGGTGGGTGCGATGGTGGCGTACATGCTGATCCCGCCGATGAACCGGCGGGCACTCGCGGCGGGTGCCTCGGCCTGGCGGATCGCGCTGGCCGGCTGGCTGCCGGTGGTGGCGATCGGGGCGCTGCAGACGGTGGCCCTGATGTCGGTGCTGCACTGGGCGGTGGGCCTGCAGATGGCCCGGGCGGCCGGCACGGTGGGCTTCCTGTTCCTGGTGACGGCGTGCTTCGCGGCCCTCGTGCAGTGGCTGAACGCGCGCTTCGGGGCGGCGGGCCGGATCCTCGTCCTCGCACTGCTGATGCTGCAGCTGACCTCCGCGGGCGGCACGTACCCCGTGCAGACCAGCCCGGGGTTCTTCAACGCGCTGCACCCCTTCCTGCCGATGAGCTATGTCGTCGAGGCCCTCAGGAGGCTCATCACGGGCGGCGGCCTCCAGCCGGTGTGGCACGCGTGCGTGGTGCTGGTGGCGTTCACCGCGGCCGCCGTCGCGCTGACCGCGCTCTCGGCCCGCCGCCGCCAGGTGTGGACGCTGGACCGCCTGCACCCCGAGCTGAGCCTGTGAGCCGTTCGGTGACCTCAGGGGGGAGGGTTCCTGTGACAATCAGGGCCATGGAAAGCAGCAGCGTCACCTCCGGCGGCCGCACCCGCCGCGAGGCCACCCGGCAGAAGCTCTACGAGGCGGCCGTCACGCTCATCGCCGAGCAGGGGTTCTCCGCCACCACGGTGGACGAGATCGCCGAGCGGGCCGGGGTCGCGAAGGGCACGGTCTACTACAACTTCGCCAGCAAGTCCGTCCTCTTCGAGGAGCTGCTGCGGCACGGTGTCGGACTCCTGACCGCCTCCCTCCAGGAGGCGGCCGACCGGACGGCTCGGGATGGCCGCGGCAAGGTCGACGCCCTGGACGCGATGATCCGCGCGGGGCTCGTCTTCATCGACCGCTACCCGGCCTTCACCCAGCTGTACGTGGCGGAGCTGTGGCGCACCAACCGGGCCTGGCAGAACACACTGATGGTGGTCCGGCAGCAGGCCGTGGCGGTGGTCGAGGACGTGCTGCGCGAGGGTGTGGCGAACGGCGAGTTCAGCGAGGAGATCGATGTCCCGCTGACCGCGTCCGCGCTGGTCGGCATGGTCCTGGTGGCCGCGCTGGACTGGAAGTCCTTCCAGCCGGAACGCTCCCTGGACGACGTGCACGCGGCGCTGTCCCGGCTGCTTCAGGGACGGGTGAGCGGCCGGCCCTAGGGCGGCGCATACGAAAGCGCCGGTCCGAAGTGGCCGCGTCCCCCGCGGGCCACCGGCCGGACCGGCGCTTCCTCTTGCTCCCCCGTACTCCCCCGTGCTCCCCCGTACGTTCCCCCGTCGGACCCCCGTTCGGTCATCCCCCGGGATCCCCCGTGCCTCGCTCCCGCCGACCCAGGTCGGCGGAAGGAGCGGATCGCGGGCCCGGCGCCGTTCCGGCGCCCCGTGTCGCCGGTGCCGGAGCCGTGCCCCTCTCCGTGGTCTCCACTCTCTCGTTCACGCAGGTCGGGCCCCATCCGCGCGCGTACTCAACTCACCGACTAGGTACGGATACTCAGCCGTGCGCACTCGCCCCCAGCACGCCGGTGCGCGGCTTGGTCACCCTCGCGTCCGTGTCCGTACTCCCCCGGCGTCGCCCCGGACCGCACCAGCGGGTCTGCGCCGCAGGTCAGGGGCCCTCGGACGCGGGATTGTCGGTGGCGGCCGATAAAGTCCCTGGCATGGCACGGATTGCGGTGATCGGCGCCGGGATGGGCGCGCTGGCGGCCGCCGCCCGGCTGGCCGTCGCGGGCCACCGGGTGGCGGTGTACGAGCGGACGGAGACGTACGGCGGAGCGGTGCGCCGCTTCGAGCGGGACGGCTTCGCCTTCGACACCGGCCCCGGTCTGCTGCCGCTGCCCGCGGTCTACCGCGACCTGTTCGTCAAGACGGGCAGGGAACCGCTGGAGGAGTGCGTCGAGCTGGTCCAGGTCGATCCGTCGTCGCGGCATGTCTTCGCGGACGGCACCGAGGTCGCGCTGCCGAACGCCTCCCGGGCGGGCGTCGTCGCGGCCCTCGACGAGGCGCTCGGCCCGGGCACCGGGCGACGCTGGGGCGACTTCCTGGTGCGGGCCCGCGAGGCCTGGGACCGTACGCGCCGCCCGCTGCTGGAGGAGCCGCTGTGGCCGAACTGGCAGGTGCTGGCCGAGCGCGAGCCCTATCCGGCGGTCCCCCACAAGCGCCTGCTGCGCACCCGCCGGGCCGGCACGCTCGCCGAGGTCGGTGCCTGGGAGCTGAGGGATCCCCGCCTGACCGCCCTCCTGGACAGCCACGCCCTCGCGTACGGCCTGGATCCGCGCATCACCCCGGCGAGCGCCGCCGTGCTGCCGTACATGGAGCACGCCTTCGGCATCTGGTACGTGCGCGGCGGCCTGCGCGAGCTGGCACGCGCGGTGTACGAGCGCTGCGTGGCCCGGAAAGTCGAGTTCCATTTCGGTGCCGAGGTCACCGGGGTCGTCGAGAAGGACGGCCGGGCAGCGGGGGTGGAGCTGCTGGACGGGACCGTGGCGGAGGCCGACTTCGTGGTCGCCGGTGTCGCCCCCGGCGTGCTGGACGGCTTCCTCCGGGGGGCTGCGGTACGCGGCGCCGGCGAGGTCCCGCCCCAGCGCGGGGCGGCGAGCCGCCTGACCGTGCTGCTCGCCCTGCGGGGCAGCCGCCCGCAGAGCACGGCGCATCGCACGGTGGTGCACGCGGAGCAGCGGGAGGCGGAGCTGGACGCCTTGTTCGGTGCCGGAGCGGGCATGGCCGCGCGTCCCACGGTCACCGTCCTGCGGCCCGACGACCCCGAGCTGGTCCCGGACACCGGCCACGAGGCGGTGACGCTCACCGCGGTGGTGCCCGCGCAGCCCGGCCAGGGGCGCCGGGGTGACTGGGAAGGGCACGCCGAGAACCTGATCACCGTCGCCGAGCGTGCGATACCGGACCTGCGTGACCGCCTGGTCTGGCACGAGGTGCGCACCCCGGCCGACATCGCCGAGGCGACCGGCGCCGAGGGCGGTGCGCTGCCTGCCCCGGCGCTGGCCGCGGCAGGCGGACGGCACCTGCACCCGTCGAACAGCACCCACACCGGCGGCCTGTTCACCGTCGGCGGCTGGTCCCACCCGGGCGGCGGCCTCCCGCACGCCGGCATGTCGGGCGCGCTGGTCGCCGGGCTGATCGTGGAGGGGCCGGAGTTCCGGGGCTCCCAGTGAGCGCCCCGCGCTGAAGGGGACGCGCAGGGGTCAGAAGCGGTACTGCTCGTCGAAGCCGTGCCCCTGCGTCTGTCCGTCGCCCTGGTACGGGTACTGCTGCTCCGCCGGCAGCTCACCGCCGTACGGGTCGTCGGTGCTGCGCTGCTGCGGGACCCACAAGCCGCCGGGCGGGGTCTCGGCGCCGTAGGAGGTGCCGGTGGCGTACGGGTCCTGGCCGTAGCCCTGCTGGCCGTAACTCGGCTGGTCGCCGTAGCCGGTGTCGTACCCGCCTCCGCCGTAGCCCTGGGTGCCGAGGTACGGGTCGGTGTAGCCGGCGTACTGCTGCTGGCCGGTCGTGCCGTAGCCGTAGCTCTGCTGGTCGTAGCC
Organism: Streptomyces sp. S.PNR 29; assembly: GCF_030386795.1. Classification (GTDB taxonomy): domain Bacteria; phylum Actinomycetota; class Actinomycetes; order Streptomycetales; family Streptomycetaceae; genus Streptomyces. Next base: position 485,638 of record NZ_JANUQM010000002.1, on the reverse strand, counting down.
GGCGTATCCGTCGTAGGCGTAGGCCTGGTCGGCGCCCTGCGCGGCCGTCGCGTAGTGGTCCTGGCCCCCGGTCGCGTGCGACGGGTCGGAGGCGTACCCGGAGTCGCCGTACACGCCGTAGGAGCCGGTGTCCTCCGGCAGGGGCTGCGGCTCGTACACGGTCGTGGCCTCGGCGGCCGTGGGCGTGTCCGGACGCCCGGACGCGAAGACGTCGTCGCGGTCGTAGTCGTCGTCGTAGCCGACGCTGTCCCGGCGCTGGTCGGGGCCGTCGGCGTAGCCACCGCCGCCGTAGCCGCCGTCGGCCGCTTCGAGGCCGGAGACCTCCAGGGTGGGCTCCTGCCGGCCCCGCTCACCGCGGCGGCGCTTGCTGCCGCCCAGTCCGCCCAGGCCCGGTGCGGACATCGCCCAGCCGGCCGAGAAGCCGCGGCGGAAGGAGAGCGTGACGTAGGTCTGGCCGACCGCAAACGCGGCCGCGCCCACTCCGATGACGACGACGGACGGGATCAGCACACCGACGACGACGCCGAGGAAGCCGGCGAAGGCGAGCAGCCGCCAGCGCAGGCGCGCCTTGTACTGCAGCAGCACCTCACCGAGCAGCCACAGCGCGACGACGCCGAACGCGATGTAGAGGACCGTCCAGCCCATGTACGCCCCTCTCCCAGGTGGCCGCTACGCAGTGTGTCGTACGCCACCGCGGCCGGTCTAGGCCTGCGGCGGGTGGTGCAGACCCAGGTTTTCGTAGATTTCCAGCGTCGCCGTGGAGTTGTTGAGCGTGATGAAGTGCAGTCCGGGCACTCCCTCGGACAGCAGCCGCGCACAGAACTCGGTGGCGAATTCGATCCCGATCGAGCGTACAGCCGCCGGATCGTCTTTGGCTGTGAGGATGCGCTCTTTCAGGGCGGACGGGAACGCGGCGTTGCTGAGCTTCGGCAAACGTTCCAGCATCTTCACACTGGTCACCGGCATGACCTCGGGAATGACCGGGGTCTCGCAGCCGGCCGCGGCGACCTTGTCACGCAGACGCAGGTACGAGTCGGGGTGGAAGAACATCTGTGTGATCGCGTAGTCGGCGCCGGCCCGGCACTTGTCGACGAAGTGCGTCACGTCGGTGTCCCAGTCGCTGGAGCGCGGGTGCATCTCCGGGAAGGCCGCCACGCCCACGCAGAAGTCCCCGGACTCCTTGATGAGACTGACCAGTTCGGCGGCGTAGGTCAGGCCCTGCGGGTGCGGGATCCACTCGCCCATCGGATCGCCCGGCGGGTCACCGCGCACGGCGAGCATGTTGCGGATCCCGGCGTCGGCGTACTGGCCGATGATGTTGCGCAGCTCGGCGATGGAGTGGTTGACCGCCGTCAGGTGGGCGACCGGGGTGAGCGTGGTGTCGGCGGCGATCTGCTCGGTCGCCTTCACCGTGCCCGCGCGCGTGGAACCTCCCGCCCCGTACGTCACGGAGACGAAGCTGGGGGCCACGGCCTCGACCCTGCGGAGCGCGTTCCACAGGTTCCGCTCGCCCTTCTCCGTCTTCGGAGCCCAGAACTCGAACGAGTACGTCGTCTTGCCGGTCGCGAGCATGTCACGGACGGTGCGTGCGCGATCAGTCCTGGTGGATGCGGTTCCGAGGGCCATACGGGCAGGTTAGTCAGGGGGCGTCGGTCCCCCAACCGGAGGCAGGACATTTGACCGAATTGTCGACTTGTTGTCCACCCCTTGGACAAAGCCGGGGCAAAGTGGCGTCCCTACACCTGCCGCAGCCGCTTCGCGAACTCGGCCGCCGCCGCGCCCGGGTCGTCCGCCTCGGTGATGGCCCGTACGACGACGACCCGGCGGGCGCCCGCGTCGAGGACCTCGTCGAGGTTGCCGAGGTCGATGCCGCCGATGGCGAACCAGGGGCGGTCGGTGCCCAGGGAGGCGGTGTGACGGACCAGGCCGAGGCCCGGGGCGTGGCGGCCCGGCTTGGTGGGTGTGGGCCAGCACGGGCCGGTGCAGAAGTAGTCCACGCCTTCCTGGACGGCGGCCGCGGCGGCCTCCGCCTCGGCGTGCGTGGAGCGGCCTATCAGGACGTCGTCGCCGAGGATGGCACGGGCCGCGGGGACCGGGAGGTCACCCTGGCCGAGGTGCAGGACGGCGGAGCGGGCGGCGTGGGCGACGTCCGCGCGGTCGTTGACCGCGAGGAGCTTGCCGTGCCGGGCGCAGGCGTCGGCGAAGACCCGCAGGTGCTCCAGTTCCTCCGCCGCCTCCATGCCCTTGTCCCGCAGCTGCACGATGTCGACGCCACCGGCCAGGACGGCGTCCAGGAACTCGGGCAGGTCGCCCTGCCGCCTGCGTGCGTCCGTGCACAGGTAGAGCCGGGCGTCGGCGAGCCGGGCGCGGGCTGCGGTGTCGGACATGCGGGTCCCCCCGTTGTCGGTCTTCTCGGTGGCGTACGGGCCGCACTCCTCCGGGGCCGTGGCTCCGGACGGCCGCGGCCCGTACGCCGGGCGGTATGTCGGGTCAGACGGCGAGCGCCTGTGCGCGGCGCTTCACTTCCGTGCCGCGATTCTCGCGCAGCGCCTGCGCGGGGGTTCCGGGCAGGGAGGGGTCGGGGGTGAAGAGCCACTCCAGCATCTCTTCGACCGTAAAGCCGTCGTCCCGCAGGAGCGTCAGGGTTCCGGACAGGCCCTTGACGACCTTGTCCCCGTCGATGAAATCCGCGGGGACGTGGAGCGCGCGGTTCTCACCACGGCGTACGGCGATGAGCTGGCCCTCCTTGACCAGCTGCCGCACCCGTGTCACCTCGACGCCGAGCATTTCGGCGATGTCGGGCAGGGTGAGCCAGGCGGGGACGAGAGCATCGATCTTCGCGTCAATCTCGGTCACGAAAACTAGCCTGCCATCCCGCACTGACAGTCGGAAGTCGGAGCCGGTCCCACCTGCGCCGATGGGCTAAGGACAACTAAGCCGTCGCCGCCTTCAGCGGTCTCGCCGGGTCCGCCAGCAGCTGGGGATCCATCGGTGTGCCCGCCTCGATCAGGCGTCTGCCCTGGGCCAGGTCGCGGGGGCGGCCCACCGCGAGCAGGGCGACCAGGCGGTTCTCGCGCAGCCAGCAGACCGTCCAGGCGGGGCCGGACGGGTCACCGCGCCACACGGTGGTGTCGGCGGACGCGTGGTGGCCGGCGTACTGCACGAAGCGGCCGAACTGCTCGGACCAGAAGTACGGCACCGGGTCGTAGACCGCCGGGGCCTCGCCGATGATGTCGGCGGCGACCGTGCGCGGCCCCTGCAGGGCGTTGTCCCAGTGGTGGACCAGCAGGCGCCGGCCGTACCGCCCGGAGGGGAAGGAGGCGCAGTCGCCGACCGCGTACACGTCCGGCGCGGAGGTGCGCAGACGGTCGTCGGCCACGACCTCGCCGTACAGGCCGAGCTCGATCCCGGAGCCGGCGAGCCAGGCCGTGGCGGGCCGTGCGCCGATGCCGACGACGACCGCGTCGGCGGGCAGCCGCGAGCCGTCGTCGAGGATCACCACGCCGGGCTCGACGCGCTGCACGCGCGCGTGCGTGCGCAGAACGGCGCCGGCGTCGGCGTACCAGGCGGCCATCGGAGCGGCCACCTCGGCGGGCAGCGCGCCCGCGAGCGGCCGGTCGGCGGCCTCGACGACGGTCACCGCGCAGCCCGCCTCGCGGGCCGCCGTGGTGAACTCGGCGCCGATCCAGCCCGCGCCGACGACCACGATGTCGTGCTGCCGGGCGAGCACCGGGCGCAGCCGCTCGGCGTCGTCCAGGGTGCGCAGCAGATGCACGCCGGGGACGCCCTCCGCGCCCGGCAGCCGGATCGGCTCGGCGCCGGTCGCGACGACCAGGACGTCGTACGGCACGGGCCCGGCGGTCGTGTCCAGCTCATGGTCGCCCGGGCGCACGCCCAGCACCTCGCGGCCCAGGTGGAGTTCGATGCCGAGCGCCTCGAAGTCGACGTCGAAGGCGGAACCCTCGGCCTTGCCGAGCAGGACGGCCTTGGACAGCGGGGGCCGGTCGTACGGCTGGTGGGGCTCCGCGCCGATGAGCGTCACGGTGCCGGTGAAGCCCTGCTCCCGCAGCGCGACGGCGGTCTGCACGCCGGCCATGCCGGCACCCACGACCACCACGCGCCGCCGCTGTGCCGCGCCTTCTTCCTGGCTCTGCTCGCTCACCTGATCACCATAGACAACTGACAGATTGTCAGTCAGCGTTTCGGCTCAGTGACCTGCTCCACAACGCCGGCCCACCGGCGGAGGCTCCCTTACCCGTTCGGAGTCCTGCGGGCTAGGGTGGCCGAGGTAAAGCACTCGCGGGAGCCCGGACGCACCGGGCTGAGAGGGAGGCTCGCGGCCTCCGACCGTACGAACCTGATCCGGGTCATGCCGGCGAAGGGAGGGGCTGGACGCCCATGTCGCGTACGTCCGACACGTCAGACGTCCTGGTCATCGGGGGCGGGATCATCGGTCTGGTCACCGCGTGGCGGGCCGCGCAACGCGGGTTCGCCACGGCCGTGGTGGACCCGGAACCGGGCGGCGGGGCCGCTCAGGTGGCGGCCGGGATGCTGGCCGCCGTCACGGAGCTGCACTACGGCGAGCAGACTCTGCTCGCCCTGAACCTCGCCTCGGCCCGCCGCTATCCGGACTTCGCGGCGGAGCTCACCGACCTCACCGGCCACGATCTCGGCTACCGCCGCTCCGGCACGCTCGCCGTCGCGCTGGACGCCGACGACCGCGCCCACCTGCGGGAACTGCACACGCTGCAACGGCAGTCCGGTCTGGACTCCGAGTGGTTGTCCGGGCGTGAGTGCCGGCGCCTGGAGCCGATGCTCGCGCCGGGCGTGCGCGGGGGGCTGCGGGTGAACGACGACCACCAGGTCGACCCCCGGCGGCTGGCCCGGGCGCTCGTGGTCGCGTGCGAGCGGGCGGGCGTGATCTTCCACCGGGTGTGGGCCGACCGGCTCACCGTCGTACGGGACCGGGCCGCGGGCGTCGTCACCGCCGACGGCACCGCGCTGGGCGCCGGGCAGGTGGTGCTGGCCGCGGGCAGCCTCAGCGGGCGGCTCGCGGGTGTCCCGGACGACGTCCTGCCGCCCGTGCGGCCCGTGAAGGGGCAGGTGGTGCGGCTGACCATGCCGGAGGGGCAGCCGCCGCTGCTCAGCCGGACGGTGCGGGCCGTGGTGCGGGGCAGTCACGTGTACCTGGTGCCGCGGGAGAGCGGGGAACTCGTCATCGGGGCGACCACTGAGGAACTGGGCTGGGACACGACGGTCACGGCGGGCGGGGTGTACGAGCTGCTGCGCGACGCGCACGAGCTGGTGCCCGGCATCACGGAGCTGCCGCTGACGGAGACGCGCGCGGGGCTGCGTCCCGGTTCCCCGGACAACGCGCCGCTGCTCGGCCCCGCCGAGCTGGCGGGACTGCTGCTGGCCACCGGGCACTACCGCAACGGCGTGCTGCTCACGCCGGTCACCGGGGACGCCATGGCGCACGTCCTGACCACGGGTGAACTCCCCGAGGAGGCCCGCCCCTTCACGCCCAAGCGCTTCAGCACCGCCGCCGCACTCACGGAGCAGCCCGCATGACCAGTCCCGTCTCCGTCTCCGTCAACGGGGAGCCGCGCGAGGTGGCTCCCGGCACGGCCCTGGACGCCCTCGTGAGGACGCTCACCGAGGCGCCCTCCGGAGTGGCCGCCGCCCTCAACGAAACCGTCGTCCCGCGCGCGCAGTGGTCGTCCACCGTCCTCCACGACGGAGACCGCGTGGAAGTCCTCACCGCCGTCCAAGGAGGCTGAACCATGGCCGACGATCCGTTTGTCCTCGGCGGTACGTCCTTCACGTCCCGCCTGATCATGGGTACCGGCGGAGCGCCCAGCCTGGAGGTGCTGGAGCGGGCGCTCGTGGCCTCCGGGACCGAGCTGACGACGGTCGCGATGCGGCGCGTCAACCCCTCGGTGCACGGCTCGGTCCTGTCGGTGCTGGAGAAGCTCGGCATCCGCGTCCTGCCGAACACGGCCGGCTGTTTCACGGCGGGTGAGGCGGTGCTGACCGCGCGGCTGGCACGGGAGGCGCTCGGTACCGACCTGATCAAGCTGGAGGTCATCGCCGACGAGCGGACCCTGCTGCCCGACCCGATCGAGCTGCTGGAAGCGGCGGAGACGCTGGTCGACGACGGGTTCACGGTGCTGCCGTACACCAACGACGACCCGGTGCTGGCGCGCAGGCTCCAGGACGTCGGCTGTGCCGCGATCATGCCGCTGGGGTCGCCGATCGGGTCCGGGCTCGGCATCCGCAACCCGCACAACTTCCAGCTGATCGTGGAGCACGCGCGCGTGCCGGTGATCCTGGACGCCGGGGCCGGTACGGCCTCGGACGCGGCGCTGGCGATGGAGCTGGGCTGCGCCGGTGTGATGCTCGCCTCGGCGGTGACGCGGGCGCAGGAGCCGGAGCTGATGGCTCAGGCCATGAAGCACGCGGTGGAGGCGGGGCGGCTGGCCCGGCTGGCGGGGCGGATCCCGCGCCGTCACTTCGCCGAGGCGTCCTCGCCCACGGAGGGCCTGGCCCGACTGGATCCCGAGCGCCCCGCCTTCCAGTAGCGGCACCGGAATCGCAACCGTCACAGGTCCGCTGCAGTCCCGCCCCGTTTCCGGCCGAACGGCCGGGCTGTCAGCGGCGGCTCGTACACTCGCCTGCGTGGACACGACCCTTCAGGACCCTCTGGTCGGGCAGTTGCTCGACGGCCGGTATCGCGTCGACGCGCGGATCGCGGTCGGCGGGATGGCCACGGTCTACCGGGCCGTGGACACCCGCCTGGACCGCGTCCTCGCGCTCAAGGTGATGCATCCGACGCTCGCCACCGACGTCTCCTTCGTCGAGCGGTTCATCCGCGAGGCCAAGTCGGTGGCCCGGCTCGCCCACCCCAATGTCGTACAGGTATTCGACCAGGGGGCCGACGGGGCGTATGTCTACCTCGCCATGGAGTACGTGGCCGGCTGCACCCTGCGTGACGTGCTGCGCGAGCGCGGGGCGCTGCAGCCGCGGGCCGCGCTGGACATCCTGGAGCCGGTCCTGGCCGCGCTCGGCGCCGCGCACCGCGCCGGGTTCGTGCACCGGGACATGAAGCCGGAGAACGTCCTGATAGGGGACGACGGAAGGGTCAAGGTCGCCGACTTCGGCCTCGTCAGGGCCGTGGACACGGTCACCAACACCTCCGGGTCCGTGCTCGGCACCGTCTCCTACCTCGCGCCGGAGCAGATAGAGAACGGCACGGCCGACCCGCGGGTCGACGTGTACGCGTGCGGTGTCGTCCTGTACGAGATGCTGACGGGCGACAAGCCGCACGACGGGGACTCCCCCGCCGTGGTGCTGTACAAGCACCTCCACGAGGACGTGCCGCCGCCCTCGGCCGCCGTGCCGGGTCTGCCGTACGAACTGGACGAGCTGGTCGCCTCGGCCACCGCGCGCACCCCCGACATCCGTCCGCACGACGCGGTGGCGCTGCTCGCGCAGCTCCGCGAGGCCCGCGGCACGCTCAGCGCGGACCAGCTGGACGCGATGCCGCCGCAGGCCCTCGCCGCGGAGCACGACAACGCCGAGGACCGTACGAGCGTGATCCCGCGCGCGCTGACCTCCCCCACACTCGGCTTCGCTCGCGCGGGGGGAACCCCCTCGCGGCCGCTGCCGGTCGACGAGGACGAGCAGGAGGCCGGTTTCCACCGCACCAGCCGGCTGCAGACCCCGCCGCCGCCCCCGCGGCGCCGGTCGGGCGTCCGGCGCGGGCCGTTGGCGATCGTCGTCGCCGTGCTGCTCGTGCTCGGCGTCGGAGCGGGCGTCTGGTACATCAACTCCGGCCAGTTCACCCGGGTGCCGCCGCTGCTGGCCAAGACGGAGGCGCAGGCCAAGGACCGGCTGGAGGAGGCCGGGCTGGAGGTCGGCGAGGTCGAGCACGCCTACAGCGACACCGTGCGGCGGGGCACGGTCATCAGCACCGACCCGAAGCCGGGCAGCCGCATCCGCGACAACGACTCGGTGACGCTCACCATCTCCGACGGTCCGCAGACCGTGAAGCTGCCCGACCTGAAGGGCTACCGGCTGGACAAGGCGCGGACCGTGCTGAAGCAGGACGGCCTGGAGCCGGGCATGGTCACCCGGGCGTTCAGCGCGAACGTCCCCAAGGGCTTCGTGATCTCCACCACCCCCGCGGCGGACACCAAGGTGCGCGCGGGCTCGGCGGTCGCGCTCACCGTCAGCAAGGGCAGCCCGGTCGACGTGCCCGACGTCCGGGGCGAGGACCTGGTGGACGCTCAGGCCGCCCTGGAGGAGGCCGGCCTGAAGGTGAGGGTCGCCGCCGGGCAGGTCACCTCCTCGGAGTTCGACAAGGGCCAGGTGGCCCGGCAGTCGCCGACGGGTGGCCGCCAGGTCGCCGAGGGTGACACGGTGACGCTGACGCTGTCCAAGGGGCCGCCGATGGTGGAGGTCCCGGACGTGGTCGGCGACGGTGTCGACGACGCCAGGCGGGAGCTGGAGGCGGCCGGCTTCCAGGTCAAGGAGGACCGCGGTCTGCTCGGACTGTTCGGCGACACCGTCAAGGGCCAGTCCGTGGAGGGCGGCGAGACCGCCCCGAAGGGATCGACGATCACGATCAAGATCCGCTGACGGGACGCGTCCGGGCGCATGACACCCTGAACGGGTGAACAGCGAGCAATCCGGTGCCTCCCGCAACCCCGTCGGCGGCCACGTCCCCGTGGCCGGGGGTCTGCACTCCGTCGGCCTGTCGTACGCCCGTGATCTGAAGGCCGAGACGGTGCAGGTCTTCGTCGCCAACCCGCGCGGCTGGGCCACGCCGGCCGGCAACCCGCGGCAGGACGAGGCGTTCCGCGCGGCCTGCGCGACCGAGGGGATCCCGGCGTACGTCCATGCCCCGTATCTGATCAACTTCGGCTCGCACACGGAGGCGACCGTCGAGCGGTCCGTGGAGTCGCTGCGGCACTCGCTCAGGCGCGGCCGGGAGATCGGGGCGCTCGGTGTGGTGGTGCACACCGGCAGCGCGACCGGCGGCCGGGAGCGGTCGGTGGCGCTGAAGCAGGTACGGGAGCATCTGCTGCCGCTGCTGGACGAGCTCACCCACGACGACGACCCGTACCTGCTGCTGGAGTCGACCGCCGGGCAGGGGGCCTCGCTCTGCTCACGGACCTGGGACTTCGGCCCGTACTTCGAGGCGCTGGACGCCCACCCGAAGCTGGGCGTGTGCCTGGACACCTGCCATGTCTTCGCCGCCGGCCACGACCTGACCGGGCCGAGCGGCATGCACCAGACGCTGGACCTGCTGGTGGACACCGTCGGCGAGGGCCGGCTGAAGCTGATCCACGCCAACGACTCCAAGGACGTGGTCGGCGCCCACAAGGACCGCCACGAGAACATCGGCGCCGGCCACATCGGCGAGGATCCGTTCCGGGCGCTGATGACCCACCCCGCCACCGAGGGCGTACCCCTGATCATCGAGACGCCGGGCGGCAAGGAGGGACACGCGGCCGACGTGGAGCGGCTGAAGAAGCTGAGGGACGGCTGACCGCGGGGACGCCGGGTCAGAGCTCCGGCCCCTCCCCCGGCTCCTCCTGGTAGGAGTACCGCTGCTCCTTCCACGGATCGCCGATGTTGTGGTAGCCGCGTTCCTCCCAGAAGCCGCGGCGGTCGGCGGTCATGTACTCGATGCCGCGGACCCACTTGGGGCCCTTCCAGGCGTACAGGTGGGGGACGATCAGACGCAGCGGGAAGCCGTGCTCGGCGGTGAGGAGTTCGCCGTCCTTGTGGGTGGCGAACAGGGTGTGCTCGGAGGCGAAGTCGGAGAGCCGGAGGTTGGAGCTGAAGCCGTACTCGGCCCACACCATGACATGGGTGACGGCGGGTGCGGGCGGGGCGATCTCCAGGATCGTACGGGCGGGAATGCCGCCCCATTCGGCGCCGAGCATGCTGAACTTCGTGACGCAGTGCAGATCGGCCACGACGGTGGTGTACGGCAGGGCCGTGAACTCCTCGTGGGTCCAGCAGCGCTTCTCGCCGTCGGCGGTGGCTCCGAAGACCCGGAACTCCCAGCGCTCGGGCCGGAACTTCGGGACCGGCCCGTAGTGCGTGACGGGCCAGCCCCGCTGCACTCGCTGTCCCGGCGGAAGCTCGGGCTGCGCCGCTGCTCCTGAAGCGCGCTCTCCCGGTTCGCGTTCCGACGGCTGACCCATGACTCCATCCTGACAGACCTCGGGGGATGCCCCGGACGCGGGGCTGCTCCAATTAGGGCAAATTGGACTAAGCATGCACTTACTTACTAAGTGAAGACTTACTGGACGATCTTCGATGCCGGTGGAATCATGCGGCGCACCAGCCAGTTCCCGCGCGGAAGGAGCCTCTGCCATGCAGGGCGACCCCGAGGTCATCGAATTCCTCAACGAGCAACTGACGGCCGAGCTGACCGCGATCAACCAGTACTTCCTGCACGCGAAGATGCAGGAGAACTTCGGCTGGACCAAACTCGCCAAGTACACGCGGGCCGAGTCGTTCGACGAGATGAAGCACGCGGAGGTGCTGACCGACCGGATCCTGTTCCTGGAGGGGCTGCCGAACTACCAGCGGCTGTTCCACGTGCGGGTGGGTCAGACCGTCAAGGAGATGTTCGAGGCCGACCGGCAGATCGAGGTCGAGGCCATCGACCGGCTGCGGCGCGGCATCAAGGTGATGCGGGAGAAGGGCGACATCACGTCCGCCAACATCTTCGAGTCGATCCTCGCGGACGAGGAGCACCACATCGACTACCTCGACACCCAGCTGGAACTGGTCGAGAAGCTCGGCGAGGCGCTCTACATCGCCCAGCTGATCGAGCAGCCGGAGAGCTAGGCCGCCTCGTCCAGCCCGGGTGCCTCGGTCAGGTCCGCGAGCACCGGTCGGCCCTGGTCCACGAGTTCCCTGCGCGGGCACGCGCCCCTGCCCAGGATCGCCTGGATCCGGCGTACGCACGACCCGCAGTCCGTGCCCGCCTTGCAGGCCGACGCTATCTGGCGCGGGGTGCAGGCACCCTTCTCCGCGTGCTGCTTGACCTGCTGCTCGGTGATCCCGAAGCAACTGCAGACGTACACGCGGTTCACCTCCCGGCGGGATCGATCAGTGCTGCCGCCCCGACTGCTCGGTGAGGCAAACCTAACCTTACCCTCCTCGGGCAGGCCACAAAAGAGCGAGGGGGCGCGGATCGCATGTGATCCGCGCCCCAGTGCACGCCCCTGTCAGGGGCGGACCACTACTGGTCCCGGTACATCTCCGCCACGAGGAACGCCAGGTCGAGCGACTGGCTGCGGTTCAGGCGGGGGTCGCAGGCCGTCTCGTAGCGCTGGTGCAGATCGTCGACGAAGATCTCGTCGCCGCCGCCCACGCACTCGGTGACGTCGTCACCGGTCAGCTCCACGTGGATGCCGCCCGGATGGGTGCCGAGCGCCTTGTGGACCTCGAAGAAGCCCTTGACCTCGTCCAGCACGTCGTCGAAACGGCGCGTCTTGTGGCCGGAGGCCGCCTCGAAGGTGTTGCCGTGCATCGGGTCGGTCACCCAGGCCACCACCGCGCCCGACGCCGTGACCTTCTCGACCAGCTCGGGGAGCTTGTCGCGGATCTTGTCGGCGCCCATGCGGACGATGAAGGTCAGCCTGCCAGGCTCGCGCTCCGGGTCGAGGCGCTCGATGTACTGCAGCGCCTCCTCGGCCGTCGTCGTCGGACCGAGCTTGATGCCGATCGGGTTGCGGATCTTCGAGGCGAACTCGATGTGCGCGTGGTCCAGCTGCCGGGTGCGCTCACCGATCCACACCATGTGCGCGGAGACGTCGTACAGCTGCCCGGTGCGGGAATCCACCCTGGTCAGCGCCGACTCGTAGTCGAGCAGCAGCGCCTCGTGCGAGGAGTAGAACTCGACGGTCTTGAACTCCTCCGGGTCGGCCCCGCAGGCGTGCATGAAGTTCAGCGCGTTGTCGATCTCGCGCGCCAGCTGCTCGTAGCGCTGACCGGACGGGGACGACTTCACGAAGTCCTGGTTCCAGGCGTGCACCTGACGCAGGTCGGCGTAGCCGCCGGTGGTGAAGGCACGCACCAGGTTCAGCGTGGAGGCCGAGGCGTGGTACATCCGCTTGAGCCGCTCGGGGTCCGGGACACGGGCCGCCTCGGAGAACTCGAAGCCGTTGACCGAGTCGCCCCGGTACGTCGGCAGGGTCACACCGTCACGGGTCTCGGTCGGCTTGGAGCGCGGCTTGGAGTACTGGCCGGCGATGCGGCCGACCTTCACGACCGGCACCGAGGCCGCGTACGTCAGCACGGCGCCCATCTGGAGCAGCGTCTTGAGCTTGTTGCGGATCTGGTCGGCGGACACCGCGTCGAAGGCCTCGGCGCAGTCGCCGCCCTGGAGAAGGAACGCCTCTCCCTTGGCGACGGCCGCCATCCGGGCGCGCAGCTGGTCGCACTCGCCCGCGAAGACGAGCGGCGGATACGACTCGAGGTCCGCGATCACTGCGCGCAGAGCCTCGGCGTCGGGGTACTCGGGCTGCTGCGCCGCGGGCAGGTTTCGCCAGGTGTTGCCAGCGCTGGGGCTGGTCTTAGCGTTCACGGTCACGCCCTAAACATTACGGGGTCGTGTCGAGTGATTTTCGCTCAGCTCGACTGGTGAGACGGGTGTGGTCTTGCACACTTGGACAGCCGGGGCCATGCGGTAGGGTCCCGCGTATGTTCGCGCATTCGATCCAGACCTGGTGGTGGACCGCTCGTCCGGCGGCCCACTGACTGCGCGTACGCAAGACTTCGCGAAGGCCGCCCGAGGGGCGGCCTTCGTGTTTCCGCGACCGGGCCCGTCCCTCTCTTCCAGACCACCGAGAGGACACGGACCATGGCTCTGCTCGACCTGCTGGCCGACCCCCGCCCGTTCGCCCTGCTCCGCCGCCGCACCCCCGGCCATGACCACGACCTGGTCGAGGTGCTGCTCGGCCCGGTCGCCGGGCACGACCGCCTGGCCGACCTGCCCGACGAGTGCCTGGCGCTCGTCCCCTTCCGCCAGATCCGCGAACGCGGGTTCGACGTCCGCGACGACGGCACACCGCTGCTGGCACTGACCCCCGAGGAGACGTACACCCTGCCGCTCGCCGACGCCCTCGCCCAGCTCCCGGCGCACCAGGTGCGGGTCGAGGGCGGCGGCTTCGACGTGGCCGACGAGGAGTACGCCGAGATCGTCGGGCGCGTGCTGCGGGAGGAGATCGGGCGCGGCGAGGGCGCGAACTTCGTGATCCGGCGGACGTACCAGGGCGGCATCCCGGGGTTCGGACGGGCCGACGCGCTGGCACTGTTCCGGCGGCTGCTGGAGGGCGAGCGGGGGGCGTACTGGACGTTCGTCGTGCACACCGGGGACCGGACGCTGGTCGGCGCCAGCCCCGAGGTGCATGTGCGGATGTCCGGCGGGACCGTCGTCATGAACCCGATCAGCGGGACGTACCGCTATCCGGCCGAGGGGCCGACCCCCGAGCACCTGCTCGGCTTCCTCGCCGACGGCAAGGAGATCGAGGAGCTGTCGATGGTCGTCGACGAGGAACTCAAGATGATGTGCACGGTCGGCGACATGGGCGGGGTGGTCGTCGGGCCGCGGCTGAAGGAGATGGCGCATCTCGCGCACACCGAGTACGAGCTGCGCGGGAAGTCCTCGCTGGACGTGCGCGAGGTGCTGAAGGAGACGATGTTCGCGGCGACCGTCACCGGCTCGCCCGTGCAGAACGCCTGCCGGGTGATCGAGAGGCACGAGGTCGGGGGACGCGGCTACTACGCGGGGGCGCTCGCGCTGATCGGGCGGGACGCGGGCGGGGCCCAGACCCTCGACTCCCCCATCCTCATCCGCACCGCCGACCTCGACGCGGACGGGCGGCTGCGGGTGCCGGTCGGCGCCACGCTCGTGCGGGGTTCGGACCCGGCGAGCGAGGTCGCGGAGACGCACGCGAAGGCGGCCGGGGTGCTGGCGGCGCTGGGGGTGCGCCCGGGGCGGCCGCGCGAGGAGGCCGTACGGCCGCAGCTGGCCGACGACCCGCGGGTGCGGGCGGCGCTGGACGGGCGCCGGGCCTCGCTCGCGCCCTTCTGGCTGCGGATGCAGGAGGGGTCGGACGAGCTCGCCGGGCACGCCCTGGTGGTCGACGGGGAGGACACGTTCACGGCGATGCTCGCGCATGTGCTGCGGTCCTCCGGGCTGACGGTCACCGTCCGGCGGTACGACGAGCCGGGGCTGCGGGAGGCGGTGCTCGCGCACGAGGGGCCGGTCGTCCTCGGTCCCGGGCCGGGCGACCCATCGGACGTGGCCGACTCCAAGATGCGGTTCCTGCGCGCCCTGACCGCCGAGATCATCCGGGAGCACCGGCACGGTGTTCTCGGCGTGTGCCTGGGCCACGAGCTGATCGCGGCCGAGCTGGGGCTGGACATCGTCCGGAAGGAGGTCCCGTACCAGGGTGCGCAGACGGAGATCGACCTGTTCGGGCGGCGGGAGACCGTCGGCTTCTACAACAGCTTCGTGGCGCACTGCGACGACGAGGCCCGCACGGAGCTGGCCGCGCACGGCGTCGAGGTGAGCCGCGCCGCGAACGGCGAGGTGCACGCGCTGCGCGGGCCGGGGTTCGGCTCGGTGCAGTTCCATCCGGAGTCGGTGCTGACGTTGAACGGTGCGTTCATCGTGCGGGAGCTGGTCGGTCAGCTGCGCGGCACGAGCACGGTGCCGGAGCAGTAGCGGGAGGGGTACGGACGCCGGGGTGACGGGCGCCGCCACGCGGACGAGTGGCGGCGCCCGCAAGGCAGTGGGCGTCAGCCGAAGAAGACCCCGACCTCCTCGTACAGCTTCGGGTCCACCGTCTTCAGCCTCGACGTGGCCTCGGAGATCGGGACGCGGACGATGTCCGTGCCGCGCAGGGCGACCATCGTGCCGAAGTCGCCGTCGCGGACGCAGTCGATGGCGTGCAGGCCGAAGCGGGTGGCGAGCCAGCGGTCGAAGGCACTGGGGGTGCCGCCGCGCTGGACGTGGCCGAGGACCGTGGTGCGGGCCTCCTTGCCCGTGCGTTTCTCGATCTCCTTGGCCAGCCACTCGCCCACGCCGGACAGCCGCACGTGCCCGAAGGAGTCCAGCGACTGGTCCTTCAGCACCATGTCGCCGTCCTTCGGCATGGCGCCCTCGGCCACGACGACGATCGGCGCGTACGACGCCCGGAAGCGGGACGTCACCCAGTCGCACACCTGCTCGACGTCGAAGCGCTGCTCGGGGATGAGGATGACGTTCGCGCCGCCGGCCAGGCCCGAGTGGAGTGCGATCCAGCCGGCGTGCCGGCCCATCACCTCGACGACCAGGACGCGCATGTGCGACTCGGCCGTGGTGTGCAGCCGGTCGATCGCCTCCGTGGCGATGCCGACGGCGGTGTCGAAGCCGAAGGTGTAGTCCGTGGCGGACAGGTCGTTGTCTATCGTCTTCGGCACGCCGACGCACGGCACGCCGTAGTCCACCGCGAGGCGGGTGGCGACGCCCAGGGTGTCCTCGCCGCCGATCGCGATCAGCGCCTCGACGTCCAGCTCGGCGAGGTTGTCCTTGATACGGCGGATGCCGTCCTCCTGCTTCAGCGGGTTGGTCCGCGAGGAGCCGAGGATGGTGCCGCCGCGAGGCAGGATGCCGCGTACGGCGGGGATGTCGAGGCGGACCGTGTCGCCTTCGAGGGGACCCCGCCAGCCGTCCCGGAAGCCGGTGAAGTCATAGCCGTACTCCTGCACGCCCTTGCGGACGATGGCCCGGATGACGGCGTTGAGCCCGGGGCAGTCGCCGCCTCCGGTCAGTACTCCGACCCGCATGGAAATGTCCCTTCGCCGCGGTTGCCGTGTGCCGTACGTGTGCCGTAGCAGGAACGCTAATGGTGACCTACGTCACTCGGGCATGGCCCGGAAGGGCAATTCCGGTGGAATATCAGGCGGTTGGCCTACGCGGCGCCGTCATCCCTCGTCGTCGAGTCCGCGCTCTATCGCGTACCGCACCAGCTCCACCCGGTTGTGCAGCTGGAGCTTGCCGAGGGTGTTCTGGACGTGGTTCTGCACCGTGCGGTGGGAGATGACGAGGCGTTCGGCGATCTGCTTGTAGCTCAGGCCCTTGGCGACCAGGCGCAGCACCTCGGTCTCCCGCTCGGTCAGGCGCGGCGCCTTGGGCTCGTCGGCGTCCGGGGCGGGGGCCGGTTCGGAGGCGAGGCGGCGGTACTCGCCGAGGACCAGCCCGGCCAGGCCCGGGGTGAACACCGGGTCGCCGACGGCGGTGCGGCGCACTGCGTCCAGCAACTCCTCCGTAGAGGCCGATTTCAGCAGGTAGCCGGTCGCACCCGACTTCACGGCCTCCAGGACGTCGGCGTGCTCACCGCTCGCGGACAGCACCAGGACGCGCAGCGCCGGGTTGGCGGCGACGACCTCCTTGCAGACCTGGACGCCGGGCTTGGCGGGCAGGTTCAGGTCGAGCACGAGGACGTCGGGCGCGGCGGCCTTGGCGCGGCGCACGGCCTGGTCGCCGTCCCCGGCGGTGGCGACCACGTCGAAGCCGGACTCGGTCAGGTCGCGGGCGACGGCGTCGCGCCACATGGGGTGGTCGTCGACCACCATGACCCTGATCGTGCCCGGCGCCCCGTCGCTGCTGTCCGTCATCGCTGTTCCGCCTTCCCCCGTGACCTGCTGTCGTCCTTCGGTACCTTCAGCTCGACCTCCGTGCCCTGCCCCGGCACCGAGACCAGCTCCGCGCTGCCGCCGAGGTCGCGCAGCCGCCCCCGGATCGACAGGGCCACGCCGAGCCGCCCCTCGCCCTCGGCCTGCGCCAGACGCCCCTCGGGGATGCCGGGCCCGTCGTCCCGTACGGTGACGATCACCTCGTCCGGCTCGTCCTCGACCAGGATCCACGCGCGCGCGTGCTCCCCCGCGTGCTTGCGTACGTTGTCCAGGGCGGCGCCCACGGCGGCGGCCACCTCCCGCGCGGCGACCGGGCCCAGCAGCACGGGCGCGCCGGGCTCGGCGAGGCTGACCCGCGCACCGGCGTACGGGGCGAGCAGCGCGCGCAGATCGGCGGCTGCGTCACCGTCGGGTTCCTCGACGGCCCGTACGAGGGCTCCGGCGGCGGCGTCCTCCGACACCCGGGAGACGCGCGTGAGCCCGCCGGAGACCAGGGTGCGCAGCGCCACCTCCTGCTCGCCCGCCATCCGGCCCAGCTCGGCCGCCTCGCCGCCGATGACGGCGCCGCGCCGCTGCACCATGGCCAGCACCTGCAGCACGCTGTCGTGGATGTCCCGGGCGAGCCGCTCCCGCTCCCGGGTCGCCGCCTCGATCTCCAGGGCGCGGGCGAGGGTGCGCTCGGAGGCGCGGGCGACCTCGACGACGTACCCGATGGCGATGGACGCGACCCAGACGAGGATGACGTTGTGGACGGTGTCCCGCGCGGGAGCGCCGCGTTCGACCAGGTTGGCGGCGGCGACGAGGGTGGAGGCGAGGGCCGCCCAGCGCCAGCCGCCCTTGACGGCGAAGGCCAGCACGGAGCCGGCCGTCCATATCGACGGCAGCGTGGGGCCGCCCTCCTGGATGCGCTCGGGCGTGTCGGCCACCAGGGTGAGCAGGATGCCGGCGAGTGCGATGGTGAGGTCGGCGGCGAGGAACCGCTTGGTGCAGCTCTCCGCGTTCGCGACCTTGCGCAGGGTGGCGAGGGTCCAGACGAACAGCACGGCGTAGTAGCCGATGGCGACCGAGGGGCGGGTGTACTCGTCGTACGCGGTGATGAAGAGGCCGATGGCGTACAGCATGGTGAGCACCCGGTAGGCGGTGAGCGCACGCCACAGCGGCTGCTCGACCGACATCCTCATGACTCTCTCGCGCTTGGCCATGACCCACCCCCGTTTGACATCCCGCCCCGGACCCCCCGGAACCCCCGGAACCCGGTCGGCTCCTAGTCGCTCTGTTCCTTCGCCGCCTGTTCCTTGGCCGCCTTTTCCTTCTCGGCCTGTTCCTTCTCCGCCTGCGCGAGCGCGGCCTTCGCCGCCTTCGCCTCCTCCTTCTCGGCCTTCGCCGCCTCCGCGAGCTGCCGCTTCATGGCGGTCGCGTACATGTCGACGTACTCCTGGCCGGAGAGCTTCATGATCTCGTACATGACCTCGTCGGTCACCGCGCGGAGTACGAAGCGGTCGTGCTCCATGCCCTGGTAGCGGCTGAAGTCCAGGGGCTTGCCGATGCGGATGCCCGGCCGCATCAGCTTGGGGACGATCTTCCCCGGCGGCTGGATCTTCTCGGTGTCGATCATGGCCACCGGGATGACGGGTGCGCCGGTGGCGAGTGCCACGCGCGCGAGGCCGCCCGGCTTGCCGCGGTAGAGACGGCCGTCGGGCGAGCGTGTGCCCTCGGGATAGATGCCGAACAGCTCGCCGCGCTCCAGCACCTCGATGCCGCTCTTGATCGCCGCCTCGCCCGCGCCGCGCGCACCGGAGCGGTCCACCGGCAGCTGGCCGACCCCCTTGAAGAACGCGGCGGTCAGCCGGCCCTTGACGCCCGGCGTGGTGAAGTACTCGGCCTTGGCGATGAAGGTCACCTTGCGGTCGAGGACGGCCGGCAGGAAGAACGAGTCGGAGAACGACAGGTGATTGCTCGCCAGAATCGCGGGGCCCTCGGCGGGAACGTTCTCCAGGCCCTCCACCCAGGGCCTGAAGGCGAGCTTCAGCGGACCCCCGACGGTGACCTTCATCGCGCCGTACAACAACCGAGTGCCTCCTGTGTCTGTAGATCAGACCTTAACCCGGAGCGCTGTCAAAGGACCCGACGGCCCTGGTCGGTGTCAGTGCCGTCGCGTACGGTGAGGTACCTGCGAAACGATGTGCCAGTCCCTTCAGACTTTCACGAGCATCAGCACTTTTACGAGCACCAGCACCTTCACGAGCATCAGCACCTTTCACGAACAGGAGACCGAAACGTGCCGGTCCTCCCCGGAGCCGAGCCGTTCCGCCACGAGGGCGGGGAGGTCGGCGTCCTCCTCTGCCACGGCTTCACCGGTTCGCCCCAGTCGCTGCGCCCCTGGGCGGAGTACCTCGCCGAGCGCGGCCTGACCGTCGCCCTGCCGCTGCTGCCCGGGCACGGCACGCGCTGGGAGGACATGCAGCTCACCGGCTGGCAGGACTGGTACGCGGAGGTGGACCGCGAGCTGGGCGCCCTGCGCGGACACTGCACGCGTGTGTTCGTGGCCGGTCTGTCCATGGGCGGCGCCCTGGCCCTGCGGCTGGCGGCGAAGCACGGGGCCGCGGTCGACGGCGTCGTGGTCGTCAACCCGGCCAACAAGGTGCACGGCCTGTCCGCGTACGCCCTCCCGGTGGCCCGCCACCTCGTCCGTACGACACGGGGCATCGCCAGCGACATCGCCGATCCGTCGAGCAAGGAGCTGGGGTACGACCGGGTGCCGCTGCACGCGGCGCACTCCCTGCGTGCCTTCTTCCGCGTCGTCGACCGCGAGCTGCCGCAGGTCACTCAGCCGCTGCTGCTCCTGCGCAGCCCGCAGGACCACGTGGTGCCACCGGCCGACTCGGCCCGAGTCCTCAGCCGGGTCTCGTCGACGGACGTCACGGAGATCCTGCTGGAACAGAGCTACCACGTGGCGACGTTGGACTATGACGCGGACCGGATCTTCGAGGAGAGCCTCGCGTTCATCACCCGGCTCGCGCCCGCTTTCGGCAAGCAGACCGGTGTGAGCGAGGAAGGGACGACCGCAGGTGGCTGAGCACGACTCCGACCGCGAGGACCGCGAGCCGGACGAGAAGGGCGTCCCGTTCGACGAGGAGGCCGCCTGGGCGGCGATCGTCGCCGGGTACGGTGAGGAGCCACCGGACCCGCCGGGCACCAAGCCGTTCAAGTCGATCGAGGACCTCGCCCTGCTGGAGTCCGGCAAGAACGACTCCGGCAAGAACGACTCCGGTCAGGACGACTCCGGTCATAACGACTCCGACAAGAACGACCCCGGTCATAACGACTCCGGCAACAACCACGACGCCGAGCACACCCCCGAGGACGACAAGCCCGCCGCGGCCGGGGCTCTCGGCAGCTCGGTCTCCTTCGCTCCCGGCGTCGGCCCGCGCGACTACACGACCCCCGAGCCCTCCGACGACGACTTCGGGGAGGACGACGAGGGCCACTTCGTCCCGCCGGAGCCGCCGCCGCTGCCGACCGCGGACACGACCGCCAAGTTCGCCTGGCTGGCGGTGATCGGCGGACCGGTCCTGCTCCTGCTGGCGGTACTGCTCGGCTGGGACATGACGTGGTGGCTGGCCACGCTCGGCATCGGCGGCTTCCTCGGCGGGTTCGCCACGCTGGTGGCGCGGATGAAACCGGGCGACGAGGACGACGACGACCCCGGCCGGGGCGCGGTGGTCTGAGCCTCGCCTACGACGCCGGGATCCTGAGGGCGGCCAGCACCGGAAGGTGGTCCGTGGCCGCCCTCAGGTCCGTCTCCGTCACCCCCGGATGCCCGATCGGCACACCGCAGCCCAGCACCTCGACGCCCCGGGTCGCGAAGATCGCGTCGATACGCTGATGGGGGTCGGTCGGTGTCGAGGTGTACTCGCCGCCCCAGGGCGCGACCGACCAGCAGTCCTGCAGCCCGTCGGCGAGCCGCCGGAAGGTGCGCCCGTCGGGCCGGTCGTTGAGATCGCCGCCCGCGACCGCGTGCTCCACGCCCATCCCGGCGAGCCGGTCCAGCAGCATGCCGCCCTGCTCGTACCGCTCGTCCTTCTGCAGGCTCAGGTGGCAGCTGAGAACCCCGAGGCGGGTGCCGCCGAACCGTACGACCGCTGTCGCGAAGCCGCGTCGGTGCAGTCCTGGGGTGAGCGGCAGCAGCACGTCCTCGGTTCGCTCGACGGTCGCCCGGAGCGAGCAGAGGATGGCCGGGCCGGCGGCCGTGGCACCGCCGGTGAGGATCACGAGGTCGCTGGCGCGGGCCAGGCGGGCGAGCTTCTTGCGCCAGCGGAAGAAGCGCGGAGCCTCCTGGACGAGGACCAGGTCGGGAGCGCAGGCGCGGATGACTCGGGCGAGGGCGGTGGTGTCGTCGCGCATCGAGCGGATGTTGTAGCCGAGGACGCGGATGACGACTGAACCGTCGTTTTCGGTGCGGGAGTTGGGGAGCGGCGGGAGGGACGTTGCCATGCGGTCAATTTACGCCGTGGGCGGGGTCTTGAGCGCCTGACAGCTCGGGGCGCGAGGTGCGTTTGCGACTGACGGGTTCGTCGTGGCTTGTCGCGCAGTTCCCCGCGCCCCTTGAGGTCGGTCACAGCGACCGTTACATGATCGGATCGGGTTCCCTGGCCAGGTCCGCCGCGCCCACCAGGCCGGCCTTGTTGCCGAGCTGGGCGGCGAGGACGTCGGCCACCGGGCGCCAGTTGCCGCCGACCAGCCAGCGCTTGTACGACTTGCGGATCGGCTCCAGGACCAGCTCGCCCTCGTCGGAGAGGCCGCCGCCGACGATGAAGGCGGACGGGTCGAAGAGGGAGGCGAGGTCGGCGAGGCCGGCGCCGACCCAGCGGGCCAGCTCGCGGTAGGAGTCGACGGCGACCGGGTCACCCTGGCGGGCGGCCATGGAGATGTGCTTGCCCTCGATGCCGTCGGGGGTGCCGTCGCCGAGGCCGAGCAGGATCTCGGCGTTCTCGGGGGTGGCGTTGGCGCGCTGCTTGGCGTATCTCACCAGCGCCCGGCCCGACGCGTACTGCTCCCAGCAGCCCTGCGAGCCGCAGCCGCAGAGCAGGCCGTCCGGCACCATGCGGATGTGGCCGAACTCGGCGGCCACGCCGAAGTGCCCGCGGCGCAGCTTGTTGCCGATGATGATGCCACCGCCGAGGCCGGTGCCGAGCGTGATACAGATGACGTTGCGGTGACCCTTGCCGGCACCGAACTTGTACTCGCCCCACGCCGCGGCGTTGGCGTCGTTCTCGACGACGACCGGGAGGCCCACGCGGGCCTCGACCTTCTCCTTCAGCGGTTCCTGGCGCCAGTCGATGTTGGGCGCGAAGTAGACCGTGGAGCGCTGGCGGTTGACATAGCCGGCGGCGCCGATGCCCACGCCGACGATCTCGTGTCCCGCGCGCGCACCCTCCACCGCCGAGGCGATGGCGTCCACGATGGCCTCGGGCGTGGTGGGGGTCGGCACCTTGAAGGTCGAGAGGATGTTGCCTTCCTCGTCGACCACGCCGGCCGCGATCTTCGTGCCGCCGATGTCGACGCCGATGGTGAGTCCCATGAATCCCTCAGTTTCGGTCGAGCCCCGCTACGGCCAACGGTACCCGAGGCCCTGCCGTAGGGGTTCCGTCGTCCGCCCGGCGGACGGGCCCGGCGAGGTGAGGGGATGTCCCGGGGCGCTCAGTCCAGGTCGATGCGCTCGCCGGGGCCGGTGCCCTCGCCCGGGTCACGGCGCTCGTCGAGGTCGCGCAGGTCGTCGTCGCGGCCGGTCCAGCGCTTCTCCTGGGCCTGGACGGCCGAGCGGTAGGCGGCGAGCAGCTCGCTGCCGGCCGCGGCGAGGTGATCGAAGACGTCCGGGTTGCGCTCGATGACGGGTTCCACGGCGGCCTTGGCCTGCTGGACGACCTGCCGCACCACCTGCTGGGCGGCCGGTCCGGCGACCGCCCCGAACAGCGGGGACTGCAGTCCGGACAGCTTGTCCGCGACGGCGTCGACGAACTTCTTCAGCTCCTCGGCCGCCGACCCCGGCGGGGGCCCGTACTGGGCGCGGCGGCGGGCCTGCTCCGCCGCGAGGTCCTCGGCACACGCTGTCGCCCAGGCGTCGGCGTCGCTCGTCCGCGCCTGGTCACTCGCCTCACGCTCGCCGGCATCGGACGGAGGGAGCTCTTCGCTCATGACGGACTCCTGACTACGGCTCGTCTCTACGACGTTACCCGAACGCGCGCAGGCGGTTCACGGGGTCCGCGGCCACAGGTCCGGGTCGGGGGCGAACCGGATGCGCAGCTCCCCCTCCCGCAGCGCGGCCCCGTCGACGGTGCAGCGGCGCAGGGCGGACGGGAGCGGGACGACACGGCGGAACGGTCCTGCCGCGATGAGGAGTTCGTCGCCGCGCCGGATGAGATCCAGTTGGTCGCGTACGGCGCCGGGCAGCGGGATCTGCCAGACGAGCACACCGTCCTCGGCGAGCCGGTCGGTGACGGGCCACTCGACCGGGGGAACGGGCTCATCGGCACCGGGTGCGGCGAGCTCGGTGAGGTCGTCACAGCCGCGCGGGTCACGCCCGAGATGCGCCAGGCGCCTCGTGTCGTACGTCCCCTGCCACTCCTCCAGCGTCTTGCGCTGCTGGGCGACGGGAGCGGCGAGCCAGCTGTCGGCCGCGGAGTCGGGGAACACGCGGTTGGCGATCACCTGCTCCAGGGGCAGGCGGTGCAGGGCGAGGCCGAGGCCGGCGGTGCGCACGGCGTCGGCGCCGGCCGGGCCGGGCTCGGCGACCAGCCGTACGGCGGTGCCGCGGTCGGCGACCACGGCAGCCACGGCGGCGAGTTCGAGGTCCCAGCGGGCGGCCGTCTCGTACAGCCACTCGGCGGGCATGGGGACACCGGCGAGCCGCCCCAGCACGGGACGCAGGGCGCGGGCCGCCTGCCGCTCGGGCGGGAGCAGACGGCGCAGGTAGCGGCGCAGCTCCTCGGGCAGGGAGAGCAGGGCGAGCGCGTGCCGGGTGGGCGGGAGGTCGACGACGAGGAGGTCGTGGGCCTCGGCGAGGGCGGCGTCCCGCAGGGCGCGCAGCAGGGCGAGTTCCTCGGCGCCGGGGAGGGGGGTGAGCTCCTCGGGGTCCAGGCGGGAGGCGCCGAGGAGGTCGAGGGCTGCGGAGGCGCGTTCCTGGAGGGCGGCGAGGTCGTCCCGGAAGCCGTCGGCCGCGTCGGGGCGCCAGGCGGTGAGGTTCGGCGCGACGGACACGGGGGCCGGGCCCGTGGCCGCCCCCAGCACCGCGCCCAGGGTGTCGTCGCGGTCGGCGCTCAGGACGAGGGTCCGAGTGCCCTCCCTGGCAGCGGTCAGCGCGGTGGCGGCCGCGACGGTGGTACGCCCGCTGCCGCCCGGGCCCGTGATCAGGATGGTGCGCATGAGGGTGAACGGTACCCGTGCGCACCGCCCCTGGCGGCGGGGCTACTGCCCGCCCGTCTCCACCCGCTTCTTCAGCCCGGCCAGAGCACGGTCGATGATGACCTTCTCGGCCTTCCGCTTGATCATCCCCAGCATCGGGATCTTCACGTCCACCGTCAGCCGGTACGTCACCTCGGTGGCCCCGGCCGCGGCCGGCTTCAGGATGTACGAGCCGTCCAGCGACCGCAGCATCTGGGACTTCACCAGGGTCCAGGACACCTCGTGCTCGCCGGCCCAGGTGTAGGCCAGGACCTGGTCGTCCTTGATGGCGCCGGCGTCCATGACGAGCCGGACCTGCTCGGCGCGGCCCTGCTTGTCGGTCTTGAGGACCTCGGCCTCCTTCACCTCGCCGGTCCAGTCCGGGTAGCGGGCGAAGTCGGCGATCACCCCCATCACGTCGGCCGGTGCCGCCTCGATCGTGATGCTCGAGCTGGTGTGTTCCGCCATCGCCGTGGCTCCTCCAGATGCGGGCCGGTAAGAGATCGTCGTGCGCACGTCCGTGCAGCGTGAAGGCTACCGCGCACCGCCCGGACCGACGTCACCGCTACCTGCGCTCTCTCGCCACGCCGTCCGATGGCGCCTCACCCGCGGTGGAGCCGCACCACCCGACGGGCGCCGGCCGCCGTCTCGCCACTCCCCCGGCCCCCACCGCCCCTCACCACTCCAGCGCCCACGGCTTGCCGGTGCCGGCGAAGTGCCCCACGTTCACGCATTCGGTCGCCCCGATCCGCATCCGCCGTACCAGCGGCTGGTGGACGTGCCCGAACAGCGCGTACCGGGGCCGGGTGCGGCAGATCGCGTCCAGCAGCGCCCGGCTGCCCCGCTCGAAGCGCCGCGCCACCGTGTCGTAGACCAGCTCCGGCACCTCCGGCGGGATGTGTGTGCACAGCACGTCGACCTCGCCCACCGCCTCCAGCTTCGCGGCGTACTCCTCGTCGCTGATCTCGTACGGCGTGCGCATCGGCGTGCGGAGTCCCCCGCCGACGAAACCGAAGACGCGGCCGCCGATCTCCACCCGCTCTCCGTCCAGCACCGTCGTGCCCGGCCCGGCGTACTCGGACCACAGGGGCGGCATGTCGACATTCCCGTAGGTCGCGTACGTCGGTGTGGGGAACGCGGCGAACATCTCGGCGTACTGCTTGCGCACCGCTCGCTCGATCACGGCGGCCCGGTCGCCCTCGACGCCCGCCCACAGCCGCCTCCCGAACTCCCGTGCCTCCTCGAAGCGGCGGGCGGTGCGCAGCGCGACGATGCGGTCGGCGTTCTCGACGCCGAACAGGTCGGGGAAGATGCCGCGCGAGTGGTCGGCGTAGTCGAGGAAGAGGACGAGGTCACCCAGGCAGATCAGGGCGTCCGCGCCGTCGCCGGCTCTGGCGAGGTCACGGGCGTTGCCGTGCACGTCGCTGACCACATGAACGCGTGTCCTTGTGTTTCCGGCCGGTGTGGGTGCCATGACGATCAAGGGTAGGTCGAGCGCACCCCTTGTGAACAGTGGCGGCCGTACCGGCGGTTACTGGCCAGTCAGTTAATGAGTGGACTACTGTGCGCGAAGGAACACCCCACGTGAATACCCTCTGTGTGACGCAGCGAACATCTCGCCGGTGCCCCCTGTCGAAGAAGCCATACCGGCGGGTAACGTCCG
The DNA here is from genome assembly GCF_030386795.1 of Streptomyces sp. S.PNR 29. GTDB lineage: Bacteria > Actinomycetota > Actinomycetes > Streptomycetales > Streptomycetaceae > Streptomyces. Next base: position 459,825 of record NZ_JANUQM010000002.1, on the reverse strand, counting down.
GGCAGTCCAGTCGTGCTCTGGATTTCAACATGTGAATCCCCGAGCACCCGCCCGAGCCTTGGACCGCACCGTCGCATCGCACAACGTCGTGGCGCCGGCGCCCTATGAGGAGCAGCAGTCTTGCGCGAGTTCAGCCTTCCGGCTTTGTACGAGGTCCCTGCGGACGGCAATCTGACCGACATCGTCCGCAGAAACGCCGCGCAGCACCCTGACGTCGCCGTCATCGCCCGCAAGGTGGGCGGCGCCTGGCAGGACGTGACCGCCACGGCCTTCCTCGCCGAGGTGCACGCCGCCGCCAAGGGCCTCATCGCCGCGGGCATCCAGCCGGGCGACCGGGTCGGTCTGATGTCCCGCACCCGCTACGAGTGGACGCTGCTGGACTTCGCGATCTGGAGCGCCGGCGCGGTGACCGTGCCGGTGTACGAGACCAGTTCGCCGGAGCAGGTGCAGTGGATCCTCAGCGACTCGGGCGCCACGGCCTGCGTCGTGGAGCTGGACAACCACGCGGCCGCCGTCGAGTCGGTGCGTGACCGGCTGCCCGCCCTCAAGCACGTCTGGCAGATCGAGGCCGGCGGGGTGGAGGAACTGGGCCGCCTCGGCCAGGACATCAGCGACCAGACGGTCGAGGAGCGCAGCTCGATCGCGAAGGCCGACGACCCGGCGACGATCGTCTACACCTCCGGCACCACCGGGCGCCCCAAGGGCTGTGTCCTCAGCCACCGCAGCTTCTTCGCCGAGTGCGGGAACATCGTGGAGCGCCTGCGCCCGCTGTTCCGCACCGGCGAGTGCTCCGTACTCCTCTTCCTGCCGCTCGCGCACGTCTTCGGGCGTCTGGTGCAGGTCGCGCCGATGATGGCGCCGATCAAGCTGGGCACCGTCCCCGACATCAAGAACCTCACCGACGAGCTGGCCTCGTTCCGCCCGACGCTGATCCTCGGCGTGCCGCGCGTCTTCGAGAAGGTCTACAACTCGGCGCGCGCCAAGGCGCAGGCGGACGGCAAGGGCAAGATCTTCGACAAGGCGGCGGACACGGCGATCGCCTACAGCAAGGCGCTGGACACCCCGTCGGGCCCGTCCCTCGGCCTGAAGATCAAACACAAGGCGTTCGACAAGCTGGTCTACAGCAAGCTGCGCGCGGTCCTCGGCGGCCGTGGCGAGTACGCCATCTCCGGCGGCGCTCCGCTCGGTGAGCGCCTCGGCCACTTCTTCCGGGGTATCGGCTTCACGGTCCTGGAGGGCTACGGCCTGACGGAGTCCTGCGCGGCCACCGCGTTCAACCCCTGGGACCGGCAGAAGATCGGCACGGTCGGCCAGCCGCTGCCCGGCTCGGTGATCCGTATCGCCGACGACGGTGAGGTGCTGCTGCACGGCGAGCACCTGTTCAAGGGCTACTGGAACAACGAGGCCGCGACCGCGGAGGCGCTGGCCGACGGCTGGTTCCACACCGGTGACATCGGCACCCTCGACGAGGACGGCTATCTGAGGATCACCGGCCGCAAGAAGGAGATCATCGTCACGGCGGGCGGCAAGAACGTCGCCCCGGCCGTGATCGAGGACCGCATCCGGGCGCACGCGCTGGTCGCGGAGTGCATGGTGGTCGGCGACGGGCGGCCGTTCGTGGGCGCGCTGATCACCATCGACGAGGAGTTCCTGGGCCGTTGGTGCGCGGACCACGGCAAGCCGGCGGGTTCCACCGCGGCGTCGCTGTGCGAGGACCCGGATCTGCTCGCGGCGATCCAGGCCGCGGTCGACGACGGCAACGCCGCGGTGTCGAAGGCGGAATCGGTGCGGAAGTTCCGCATTCTGTCCTCCCAGTTCACGGAGGATTCGGGCCACCTGACGCCGTCGCTGAAGCTGAAGCGGAACGTGGTGGCGAAGGACTACGCGCACGAGATCGAGGCGATCTACCAGAAGTAGTCACCCGCAGGCGGGTTCATGGCGCGGTGTCCTCGGCGAGGACCCGCGCCATCGTCCGTTCGGCGAGCGCGGTGATGGTCACGAACGGGTTCACCCCGATCGAGCCGGGCACCAGCGAGCCGTCGGTCACGTACAGCTTCGGATACCCCTTGACCCGGCCGTAGCCGTCCGTGGCCCTGCCCAGCACGCAGCCGCCGAGCGGGTGGTAGGTGAAGTCGTCGGCGAAGGCCTTGCTGCGGGAGCCGAACAGGTCGTAGCGGTAGATCGTCGAGTTCGCCGCGTTGATCCGGTCGAACAGCTTCCTGGCCATGCTCACCGACACCGCGCTCTGGGCCGCGGTCCACCCGAGCCGCACGGAACCCGACGCGGCGTCGTAGGAGAACGCGGCCCGCTCCGGGTTCTTGGTGATCGCCAGATAGAGGCTGACCCAGTGCTCCAGGCCCGTCGGCAGCGGGGCGATCTCGGCGAAGACGGGGTTGGCGGTGTTGGCCCAGTCGTCGATGCCCATGACCGGCATGGTGGACTGGTTCGCCCCGACCGTGTCCCACAGGTGGTTGGCCCGCCCGAGCATCACGTTGCCGTTGGTGCCCCAGCCGGTGCCCACACTCGCGTCGAGGTCGGGCAGCGTGCCCGTCTCCCGGGCGCGGACGAGGAGTTCGCTGGTGCCGACGCTGCCGCCGCCGAGGAAGAGGTACGTGCAGCCGTACTCCTTGGTCTCCACCACCCGGCCGGTGATGTCGATGCGGTCGGCGGTCAGGACATAGCTGCCGTCGCCCGCCCGCCTGATCGCCCTCACCCGTTCCAGCGTGTGGATGGTCACGTTGCCGGTGCCGAGCGCCGCGGCGAGGTACGTCTTGTCGAGGCTGCGCTTGCCCTGGTTGTTGCCGTAGATCACCTCACCCGCGAGCGCGGACTTCGTCGCCGTGCCGGCCGCCTCGCGCTGCATGTGGCCGAAGTCGTAGACGTTCGGCACGAAGGTGGTCTTCAGGCCGGTGTTCTGGGCGTGTTTGCGGGAGACGCGGGTGAAGCGGTACCACTCCGTCGACTCGAACCAGGCCGGGTCGACGGAGTTGACGCCGAGCATGGCGCGGGCGCGCGGGAAGTACGTGCCGTACATCTCGTCGGCGTCGACGGAGGGGAACTGCTCGGCGAAGTAGGAGCGGAGCGGGGTGACCGCCATGCCGCCGTTGACCAGGGAGCCGCCGCCGACGCCCCGGCCGACGTACACCGACATGTCACCGAAGTGCACGCGGTCCAGGACCCCCGGGTAGCGGCTGATGTCCTGGTTGACGACGTCCAGCCACAGGAAGGTGCCGAGCGGCGCCTCGGTGCGGGTGCGGAACCACATGGACCGCTCGTCCGGGGTGCGGGTGGAGCAGAAGACCCTGCCGTCGGAGCCGGGTGTGTTCCACAGCCGCCCCATCTCGATCACGAGCGTGCGGATGCCGGCCTGGCCGAGGCGGAGGGCGGCGACCGCGCCGCCGTAGCCCGAGCCGACGACGACGGCCGGGGCGTGGTCGACGGCTTCGGGCTCGACGGCGTGCGCGGAAGTGAGGCCTATGCGGGTGAGGCCGGCCGCGGCGGCCGTCTGGAGGGAGATCATCCCCAGGATGTGACGTCTCGTCAGCTGACGCTGTATCAGGTTCGCTGCCATGGCCGCAGCATGTGCGGATTTTTCCGTTCCGCCCAGCCCCGCCGCACGGTCAGAGCAACGTCTTCAGCTTCTCCGCCAGCAGATCCCAGCGCCACCTCTCCTCGACCCACTCCCGGCCCCGCTCGCCCATGCGCCGGCGCAGTTCGGGGTCACCGAGCAGGGTGGCGACGCGGTCGGCCGTCTCCTCGGCGGAGCCGCCCCGCACCACCCAGCCGGTCTCGCCGTCCAGCACCGCGTCGGGGGCGCCGCCCGAGTCTCCGGCGACGACGGGCAGCCCGGTCGCGGAGGCCTCCAGGTACACGATCCCGAGCCCCTCGACGTCCAGCCCGCCCCGCCGGGTCCGGCAGGGCATGGCGAAGACGTCCCCGGCGCCGTAGTGGGCGGGCAGCTCGGACCAGGGCACCGCGCCCGTGAAGCGGACGGAGCCGGCGACGCCGGTGTCGTGCGCGAGGGTGCGCAGGTCCTTCTCGTACGGCCCGCCGCCGACGATCAGCAGCACGGTCTCGGGGTGGGCCGCCAGGATCCGGGGCATGGCCCGGATCAACGTGTCCTGCCCCTTGCGCCGCACCAGCCGCGAGACGCACACGACCACCGGCCGGTCGGTGAGCCCCAGCCGGGCGCGGATCTCGTCGCCGCCCGACCCCGGATGGAAGGTCTTCTCGTCCACCCCGGGCGGCAGCTGCACCATCCGCGAAGCCGCCTCGGGCGTCAGCGCGGCCGCGATCCGCGAGCGCGTGTACTCGCCGAGGTAGGTGATGGTGTCCGTCGCCTCACCGATCCGGCGCAGCAGCTGCCGGGCGGCGGGCAGCTGGGCCCACCCGGCCTCGTGGCCGTGGGTCGTGGCCACGATCCGCTGGGCGCCCGCCCTCCGCAGCGCCGGCGCCATCAGCCCGAGCGGCGCCGCCGCTCCGAACCACACCGACGTGCACCCGTGCTCCCGCAGCAGCCCGACGGCCCGCCGGGTCGCCTGCGGCGTCGGCAGCAGCATCGTCGTACGGTCCCGTACGACGGTGAAGGGCTGCTCGGCGTCGAAGGCGGCCGTCGCCTCGACGCCCTCCGGGCTCCGCTTCCAGGTGGAGGCGTAGACGACCAGCCGCTCGGGGTCGAGGCGCAGCGCCATGTTGTGCAGGAACGCCTGGATACCGCCGGGCCGGGGCGGGAAGTCGTTCGTCACGACGAGGGTCTTGTGCATCGCCGCCGACCCTACCGAACGCGTTGCTTATGGCACGCACACAGCCGTTCGGGACATCATGGCCCCATCAAGACGGCACGCGGACGGGCAGGGATCACGTGAAGACGACGGGCGCGAGGTGGTCTCTGGCATTGCCGCTGGGGGTCTGGGGCGCGACACGGCTGATGCTGCTGCTGTTCGTGCTCAAGGTGTACGTCTTCCCGGGCCCGGACGTCACCAGCGACGTCTCCGTGATCTACCAGGGCTGGTACGAGGTGCTGCGCACCGGAACGTTCCCGCTCGACGACGTCACCTGGCAGTACCCGCCCGCCGCCGCCCTGGCGATCCTCTCCCCCGGCCTGCTGCCGTTCCTCGACTACACGACGGCCTTCTTCGTCCTCGCCTGCGTCGCCGACCTGGCCACCCTCGCCCTGCTGCTGTACGCGGGCCGGCGCCCGGGCGCCACGCTGCGCGGGGCCTGGGTGTGGGTGGCCGGCGTCCCGCTGCTCGGGCCGACGGTGTACGCGCGCTACGACGTGATGGTCACCGCGGTGGCGGTGGCCGCGCTGCTCGCGGGCGCCCGGCACCCCCGGGTGATGGGGGCGCTGGCGGGCTTCGGGGCGCTGCTGAAGGTGTGGCCGGTGCTGCTGCTGGTCGGCGTCCGCAGGCGCACCAGCTGGATCGCGGCGGCGGTGACCGGCGTGGTGGTGGCGGCGCTGTTCGCCCTCGCCATGCCCGGCGCGTTCGCCTTCCTGACCTTCCAGCGCGACCGGGGCACCGAGGTGGAGTCGCTGGGCTCCCTCGTCTTCCACGTGGCCCGGCACCACGGCTGGAACGGCCAGGTGCTGCTCAACTACGGCTCGGTCGAGTTCCTCGGCCCGCACGTGGACGTGGTGAGCACGGCAGCCCTCGCCCTGACGGGGATGGTCTTCGGCTGGCTGCTGGTGTGGCGTCTGATGGCCACCCGTTTCGAGGTGCACACGGCCGCGGACACGGCGTTGGTGGCGGTGCTGATGTTCACGGTCACCAGCCGGGTGATCAGCCCCCAGTACATGGTGTGGCTGGTCGGCCTGGCGGCGGTCTGCCTGTGCTTCCGGGAGAGCCGGATGCGCCGGCCCGTCGCACTGGTCCTGGTGGCGTGCTTCGCGACGGTGCTGGAGTTCCCGGTCTATTTCGGCAACGTGATCGCGAGCGACGGGCTCGGCGTCACCCTCCTGTTCGTCCGCAACGGCCTGCTGGTGGCCGCCACGCTCATCGCGGCCCGCGCACTGTGGCGCGCGACGGTACCCGGCAGGACGGCCCCGCGCACCATGCCCCCTCAGGCGGAGGCCCTCACCAGCGAGACCCCGGTGTCCTCGTGACGCCGGGCCCGCCGGAAGAGCACGAGCAGCGCCCCGCACTGCACTGCCATGGCCAGCGCCAGCGCCAGGCAGACCCCCGGCAGGCCGAGCCCTGACAGCCCGTACGCGAGCGGCAGCTGGACCGCGGTGCCGAGGACCGTCACACGCAGCACGGCCGGCGCTCCCCCGCTGCCCTCGAAGACCCCGCCGAGCGCGATGAAGCAGCTCATCAGCAGCAGGTAGGGCCCGACGCCGCGCAGGAACAGCACACAGTCGTGGCCGACACCGGGCCCCGCGCCGAAGACGGCCGGCAGCCAGGGAGCCGCGACACCGAGCAGCACAGCCGCCGCGAGCGCCACAGTCCCGGACACGATCAGCGCCTGCCGCCCGATCACGCGCCGCTCGTCCCGCCCCGCGCCGCGCGTGTGCGCCGTGTGGATCGAGGCGGCCTGCCGCACGGCGTAGAAGGCCATGGTGGCGACGTACATGACCTTGTAGGCGATCGCGTACGCGGCTACCGCCGTCACCCCGAGCCGCGCCACGATCGCCACGAGGGCCAGCGCGCCGGCCTGCCGCACGGTGAAGTCGGCGGACATGGGCAGCCCGGTGCGCAGGGTGCGCCGCAGTGCGGCGCCGACCGGTTCGGCAGGACGTGCCCGGGTGGCCGTCCGCAGCAGCGCGTTGCGCCGCAGCGCCACGAGACCCGCCGCCAGGGCCACGCACCGGCACAGCACGGTGGAGGCGGCGGCGCCCCGCACGCCGTAGCGGTCGATGAGGAACGGGTCGCAGACCAGGATCAGCCCGCCCGTCAGCAGGGCGAGCCGCATCGGCGTCCTGGTGTCGCCGGCGCCCTTGAGGATCCCGTCGACGAGATTCTGGGCGAAGAAGACGGCCATGCCCGGCATGGAGATCGCGAAGTAGGCGGCTGCGAGCGGCAGCGCCGCACCGTCGTCCCCGCCGAGCACCAGCCGGGCCAGCGGTTCGCGCAGCAGCACTCCGCCGACCACGACCACCGGCGTGACCAGGGCGAACACCGCCCAGCCGCCGCGCACGGCGGCCCGTACGGCCCCCGGATCCCGGGCGCCCCTGGCGTGTGCGACCAGCACCGTCGTACCGGAGCCGAAGACCAGGGCGACGCCGAGCAGCACGTTCTCGGTGTTGGTCGCGACGGCCACGGCGGCCACGGCCGGGCCGCCCAGCCGGGAGACCCAGACGGTGTTGATGATCCCGGCGGCGACGGAGGCCAGGAGCGAGAAGTAGACGGGGCGGGCAAGGGCTATGAGCTGCTGACGGTGGGCGTTCACCACAACCTCCTCATCGGGTACCTCGTTTCGAGGTAGCTCGACAAGAGGTAGCATGCGGAGAGCACCCCCGCAAGGAGGAACCGGTCCGCATGCTGGAGCTGTCGATCCTGGGCTTCCTGGCCGAAGAGCCGTTGCACGGTTACGAGTTGAAGGAGCGCATCAAGGCGCTCACCGGTCATGTCCGCCCGGTCAGCGACGGGGCGCTCTACCCGGCGATCACCCGTCTCCTCGCGGCGGGCAAGCTCGACCAGCACTCGGAGCCGGGCGCGAGCGCGGCTCCGCGGCGCGTGCTGTCGCTCACCGACGCCGGCCGTGAGGACCTGCTGGAACGGCTGCGGCACCCCAAACAGGCCGAGATCACCGACCAGGTCCGCTTCAACACCGTGCTGGCGTTCCTGCGCCACCTCCCCGACCGGGGGGATCAGGCTGCCGTGCTGCGCCGCCGCCTGGAGTTCCTCCAGACGCCCTCCAGCTTCTTCTACGCGGACGGTGCTCCGGTGCGGGCGGAGGAGGCGGAGGACCTGTTCCGGCAGGGCATGCTGCGGGTGGCGCGGGCGACGGGCGAGGCGGAGCGAGCGTGGCTGACGGAGGCCATCGGCCAACTGGAAAAGAGCGACGGGCTGGAAGCGAGCGACCGGCTGGAAAAGAGCGACCGGCTGGACGACAGCGGGTGACTCAGCCCAGCCGGGCCCGCAGGTAGGCGCGCCACTGCTCGGTGAAGGCCTCCGGCGTCGTCCCGAGCACCCGCCGCATCGCGTCCCGCACCGCTCCCGCCCTCTCCTTGTGCTCGCCCACGGCCCGGTAGAACTCCCCCAGCCGCGCATCGCCCCACCGGTCGGCGATCATCCGGCACGCCATCCAGCCGCCCTCGTAGGCCTCGGCCAGCGCGGTCGCGTCCCTGGCGAAGCCGAAGTCCTTGTCCTCCGGCAGCGCCCGGGGCACCCGGCCCTCGCCCACCGAGCCGGACAGCTCCGGCGCGGCCTGGGACGGGGTGCGTCCGGTGCCGCGGTAGCCGACCCAGTCGGCGTAGCCCTCGGACAGCCACAGCGGGGTGGCGGGGCCGGTGTGGGCGCGGGTGGCGACGTGGGTGGTCTCGTGGGTGAGGACGACCTGCCGGCCCAGGGCGCCGAGCATGCCGTACGCGTCGGGGTTGACGACGATCCGGTCGGCCGGTGCCCGTCCGCCCACCTCGCCGGTGGTGACGGCGGCGATCCCGCGGTAGGAGGAGGCGGGCGAGCCGAGCAGCCCCGCCATGCCCTCCAGCGACCTCGGGACGAGCACCACGACGCGCCGGCTCCAGTCCGTGCCCCACGCCTGCGACACGGCCGGCACCGCCCGGTCCGCCAGGTCCGCGTAGCGGTGCAGCGCCTGGCCCGACTGCCCGACCCCGAGGACGATGCCGTGCGCGCCGCGCACGACGACCACCTCGCCCTGGTCCCACAGCTGCTGGGCGGACTTCGCGGCGGGCCGGTCGGAGTCGACGGACCACCGCCCGTCCGCGTCCCGGCTCAGGCTCAGCGTGCGGTCGGCGCTGACCGGGGCCCGGTCGTACCCCCGGACGCGGTAGCGCAGTTCGGCGTCGGCGGTGGCGTGGTCGCCGGTGCGGTGCAGGTCGGTCAGGCGGTACGACCAGGCGGCGAGCGGCACCGCGCGCAGGTTCTCGAACCAGCTCAGCGCGCCGGTCCGCTCGAACGCCGCCCGGTCGCGGTCGAGAACGGCGCCCGCCCGCCGGTCCAGCACCCGCTGCACATCGGTCCGCGCGGAGTCGGCGGCCGGCCGTCCACCGCAGGCCACCAGCGCGACGAGCAGCAGCACGAGCGCCACGACTCCGCATTCCGACACCCGCCCGCGTCCAGCCACGGTCCCGATCGTACGGGCGGACCCGGCGCGCGCGTCAGACCCTGGTGACCGTCGCTCCCGGCATCATCCCGACCGGGTCGTAGCGCACGGGTGCGCCGGGGTAGGGGGCGTGGATGACCTGGCCGTTGCCCATGTACATCGCGACATGGCTGGCGTCGCCGCGGTAGGTGACCAGGTCGCCGGGCTGTGCCTGGGAGAGCGGGATCTGCCGGCCGGCGTACCGCTGGGCCTGCGAGGTGCGGGGGATGGCGACCCCGGCCTGCGCGTACGACCACTGCATCAGGCCCGAACAGTCGAACCCGCCGGGCCCGTTGGCGCCCCAGACGTAGGGCCTGCCGAGCGCGGAGCGGGCGGCGGCGACGGCCGCGGCCGCGCGGTCCGAGGCGGGGACGGCGCCCCCGAAGCCGGGCATGCCGGTGCGGCCGGAGCGGGAGGCGCGGTCGTAGGCGGCGCGCTCGGCTTCCGGCAGGGAGTTGAGCAGCCGGCGGGCCTTGGCGAGTTTCCGCTCCACGCTCTTCCTGTGGGCGGCGACCTCCTTGCGGCTCCTGTTGAGTTCGGAGAGCTTGCCCGCGGCCTCCTCGCGGTCCTGGGCGAGGTCCCTCATGGCTCTCTGCAGGTCCCGCAGTGCGTCGGCCTGGTGGGCGCTGATCCGGTCGAGGACGGAGGCCTTGTCGAGGTAGTCCTCCGGGTCGTCGGCGAACAGCAGCGCGAGGGTGGGGTCGAGTCCGCCGGAGCGGTACTGGGCGCCGGCGAGTGAACCGAGCGCCTCCCGCAGGGTGTTGATGCGTTCCTGCCGGCGGGCGATGCCGTCCTGTGCGGTGCCCACCTGCTCGCGCAGCGCGTCGGCGCGCTCGTCGGCCCTGTTGTAGGCCTCGGTCGCCTTCTCTGCCTCCTCGTAGAGGCGGTCCACTTCGGCCCGTGTGTCGTCGTGCGGCGCGGCCAGGGCCGGTACGACGCCCAGGGCGGCGGCCGTTATCGACAGGACGGTGACCGCGACGCTGGCGCCCCGGTCGAACCCGGACGGTGCAAGGCGGCGATGGGACCCCACGGGAAGCCGCACTCCTTCCGCTGGCGGACACGGACGACTCCCCCGGCGCCGGGGCGCGGCACCGGGGGAAACGCGGCAGACAGTAGCCGCGTGACTGCGTTCCGGCCAAAGACGTCGGTATCCGCACAAAAGGGCGCCCCGCCGCTGAACACAGGTCATCGGCGGGGCGTGGGGTCAGTGTGCGTCCTCGCAATTCGCCCGTTCGGGCGGTACGGGGCAACCGATCCTGGAGGGTTCCCGGCGGGGTGGCGTCAGACGCGGACGCCGAACATGAACGGGCCGCCGATGGTGTCCATCGACTCGTAGCGGACGACCGTGCCGGTGCGCGGGGCGTGGATGATCTGGCCGTTGCCCGCGTACAGGCCCACGTGGTGCAGGTCGTTGAAGAAGAAGACCAGGTCGCCGACCTTGAGCTGGCTGACCGAGTAGATCTTCGTGCCGATCTGGGCCTGCGCCTCGGAGGTGCGCGGGATCTGGACGCCGGCCTGGGCGTACGCCCACGAGGTCAGGCCCGAGCAGTCGAAGGAGGACGGGCCGGTGGCGCCGTAGACGTAGGGCGAGCCGAGCTTGCTCTGGGCGGCGGCGTAGGCCGCGGCGGCGCGGCCGGAGGAGGCCGAGGAGGAGCCGAGGGCGTCGCGCTCGCTGTCGCGGCTGGCACGGGCCTGCTCGGCGGCGAGGGCGGCCTTCTCCTGGGCGGTGAGGCTGTTGAGCAGCTTCTGCGCGGCGGCGAGCTTGCCCTGGACTTCCTTCTTCTTCTTGCCCAGTTCGGTGCGGGTGGAGGCGAGGTCCTTGAGCTTCTCGGCCGCCTCGGCGCGCTCCTGGGCGAGTTCGCGCTGCTTCTCCTGGATCTTCTTCAGCGCCTCGACCTGCTGGCCGCTCAACTGGTCGAGCGTGGACGCCTTGTCGAGGTAGTCGTCCGGGTCCGAGGAGAGGAACAGCTGAAGGGAGGGGTCGATGCCGCCGGAGCGGTACTGGGCGCTGGCCATCGAACCGAGGCCGTCGCGCAGCTCGTTGAGCTCCTCCTGGCCGCGGGCGACGTTGTCCTGGATGGTGGAGATCTCCTTCTGGAGCTTCTCCTGCTTCTCCTTGGCCCCGTTGTACTTCTCGGTGGCCTGCTCCGCCTCTTCGTAGAGCTTGTCGACCTTGGCCTTGACCTCGTCCTTGCTCGGCTTCGCGGCCGGTGCCGCGTTGGCGGCCTGGGAACCCAGGGCGACGGCAGCGGCGGCCGCGGTGGTCAGCACGGTCACACGTGCACGGCTCGGCTGCTTGGGACGACGGTGGGACGCCACGGAGGCGAGCTCCTTCTTCCTCCAGCCGCCTACCGAACACACCGGTGGGCGGTCCCCTCCGCCGTCACTCACCCCTTATGAGCGAACACCCGAGCGGAGGTTCGGAGCAGGACCCTAGTGACCTCTCTGTGATCAGATCAAATCCTCAGCTGCAAAATCTCCCTCCGTGAGCACATTCTTTACACGGGACTCACGTGCCGTGAGGCAGGTTTGACTCAATGTTGTGCGAGGATCCCGTCAATCCGGGCAATTCGCCCCTGCCTTGCCGCTCGGACTCGCTAAGCCTTGGAGAGCCGCTTCAGCAGCACCGCCGACGCCACCGGCCGGGCGCCGGCGCGGGCCACCCCGTCGGCCACCTCGCGGTCGGTGGAGGCGACGATGACCGGCCTGCCGGGCGGCTCGGCGCGCACCAGCTGGCGGATCAACTCGTCGGCGGTGACGCCCGGTTTGGAGAACAGCACCCGCACCCCGCGCGGCGGCGCGAGCAGCACCGGAGCGGCCAGCTCCGCCCCGTCGAAGACACAGGTGACCTCGGCGTTCGTCTGCGCGGCGAGCTGCGAGAGCTGACCGAGCAGCCGCAGGCGCTGCTTCTCCAGCGGCATCTGCGGATAGCCGGTCTTGGTGACGTTGTAGCCGTCGACCACCAGATGGGCCTGCGGCAGTGCCAGGAGCTGGTCGAGGATGGCGGGGTCGTTTTCGGACAACGCCCGTGCGGCGATGTCCTTCGGCGTCATCCGCCCGGGCTCGACGGCGTCCACGGTCTCCGCGGGCCGCACCGACACCGGCGGCAGCGCGAGCTCCCGCCGCAGGCCCTGCGTCGCGTCCAGCAGGGTGTCCAGCAGCAGCCGTACGCGCATGTCCTCGACGCTGCGCCCCTCCCGCGCCGCCCTGCGCGCGGCCTCCAGGGCGGCCTCCGTCTCGCCGAGCCGCGCCCGCAGCCGCCGGGCCTCGCTCTCGGCGGCGGACACCTGGGCCTGCCCCTCGGCGCGGACGGCCTCGATCTCGCCCTGCACCTTCCGCAGGGCGGCCTCGCCGCGCTTGACGTCACTGAGGGCGGCCCGCAGCTTCCGGTGCAGCGATTCCGCTTCCTTCCTGGCCGATTCCAGCTCGGTGCGCAGCCGCTCGGTCTCGGCCTTGGTGTGCTCCCGGGCCTGGGCCAGCTCGGTGCGCAGCCGCTCCAGCTCGGCCCGGTTCTCCTCGTCGGCGCGCTCGGCGTCCGCGCGCTGGGCCTCCTCGCCGGCCGCGGCCACCAGCTTCACCCAGCCGGTCGGCCGCAGAACATAGGCCGCGGCCGCCACGTCGAGCGGGTCCGCGGCCGGGGGCGGGGAGCCGGAGTCGAGGGCGCCGGCCAGTTCCGGCTGGGCCTCTCTGAGCTTCTCGCCGATGCGCTGCCGGAACAGCGGGTCGGTCTCCAGCGCCGCGGCCATCGCGTTGCCCGCGAACTTGGCGCGGCGGTTCGGGGCGAAGCGGGCGTACTGCCGCAGCTGGGTGGGCAGTTCGGCGACGGTCAGCCCGCCGAAGCCGTCGGACACGATCTGCACGACCCTGCGGCGCACGCCGTCGGGCAGCGGACGGTCGAGCACCTCAGCGGCGCCGTCGCCCGGCCCCCCGCCTGCGGTCTCCACCATCCGTCACACCCCAATGCCTGTGCGGGGCCCGCTCCCGTCAGGAGCCGGCGCCCGGCCTGTCCACGAGTTCCACCTGGTCCACGGCGTTGCACCAGCGGCACCGCACCGACTCGATCGTCTCACTGAGCACCTCGCGCTCCTCCACCGTCGGCTCTCCGGCGAGATCGAGGTGCACGTACTCGACGACCTTCGACGAGCGGGTCACGTCGAAGCGGGTGAGGTTGCCACAGAGAGTGCAGCGCCACCGCGTCGTGGCGGTCGGCAGAGGAACCGTCATCGTGACTGTTCGCTTTCTTCCAGTGTCGGTGATGCACCGGCTTCCCCGGTGCTTGTGGCTCGTAACCCTACGGCCTGGCGGGTCCTCGCCGCCCGTCCGTCCATGGCGGCGAGGCGGTCTGTGCGCATGCGCCCGGTTACGTCATGCTCTGTGTTCATGATCCGCAACTGGAGCACGGCGGTCGGCAGGACGGTCAGCACGGTCCGGGGCTCGTCGGCGCCGGTGACGTACTCGCTGATCGCCCTGTGCTGCCTGATCTTCGTGATCGGCCCGGCGGCGGGCCTCGGCCCGGCGTACGGCTCCGGCGACGCGCTGCTCGCCGCGCAGCGGGCCTACTTCCGGCACTGGGGCGTGATCCCCGCAGAACTGTTCGAGGACTCCCCCCGTGCCGCTCTCACCCCCGGCACGGCCCTCTTCGTCCACGGCAGCTGGGTGCATCTGCTCGGCAACATGCTGTTCCTCTACGTCTTCGGGGCGATGACCGAGGAGCGCATGGGCCGGATCCAGTTCACCTTGTTCTACGTCGGCTGCGGCTACCTGGCCCTGCTGGGCTACGCGGCCGCCAACGCCGGCTCCGAGCAGTCGCTGGTCGGCGCCTCGGGGGCGATCTCGGCGATCCTCGGGGCGTTCCTGTACCTGTTCCCCCGCGCCCGGGTGACCAGTCTCCTGCCGTTCCTGTTCTTCCTGCCGCTGCGCTTCCCGGCCTGGATCGTGCTGCCGTTCTGGGCGGCCCTGCAGTGGCTGGCGGCCGGGCGGGCCGGCGAGGGCCCCGGGGTGGCGTACCTGGCCCACCTGGTGGGTTTCGGGCTGGGCTTCGTCTTCGCCTGGGTGCGGTTCGGCCCTGCGACTAGAGTGAACCCCGCCCCAGCGACGGCCCCCGAGGGAGAGAAACAGCCGTGATCACCGCGATCGTCCTCATCAAGACCAGCGTGGACCGGATCCCCGAGATCGCGGAGCGGATCGCCGCGCTGGAGAGCGTCAGCGAGGTCTTCTCCGTCACCGGCACCTACGACCTGATCGCCATGGTGCGGGTGAAGCAGCACGAGGACCTGGCGGAGGTCATCCCGGGCCGGATCAGCAAGATCCCGGGGGTGGAGGCGACGGACACGCACGTGGCGTTCCGCACGTACTCGCAGCATGACCTTGAGGCCGCTTTTGCCATCGGGCTGGACTCGTGATCGACGCCTGATCGTCTGCGGGGCGCGGAGCGTGTGCGACTGCCGCTCCGCTGTGGCTGGTCGCGCAGTTCCCGCGCCCCTGGGGCCGGTCAGCCCACCGCCGGGACGCAGCGGCCGTCCTCCGTGCGGTATCGCCACTTCGCGCCGTTCCGCACCAGCTCCTCCACGGCGTTGACGAAGCGCTCGACGTGTTCGTCGGGGGTCCCCGCGCCGAAGCTGACGCGGATGGCGTTGAGGGACTTCTCACCGGGCGCGGCCTCCGGGGAGCCGCACTCGCCCTGGGTCCCCGGGTCGCTGCCGAGCAGGGTGCGGACCAGCGGGTGGGCGCAGAACAGGCCGTCGCGGACGCCGATGCCGTACTCGGCGGACAGGGCGGCGGCGAAGTGCGAGCTGTTCCAGCCCTCGACGACGAAGGAGATCACGCCGACCCGCGGGGCGTCGTCCCCGAAGAGGGAGAGGACCCTGACCTCGGGGACCTCGGCGAGGCCCGCGCGGACCTTCTCGATCAGGTACTGCTCCCGGGCGACCAGCGTGTCGAACCCGGCCTCGGTGAGGGCCTTGCAGGCGGAGGCGATGGCGTAGGCGCCGATGACGTTGGGCGACCCGGCCTCGTGACGGGCGGCGGTGTCGTGCCACTCCACGTCCACGCCGCCGTCCGTGCGCCGGGTGACCTTGCGGCTGGCCCCGCCGCCCGCGAGGTACGGCTCGGCCTCGCGCAGCCAGTCGGCCCGGCCGGCGAGGACGCCGGAGCCGAACGGGGCGTACAGCTTGTGCCCGGAGAAGGCGACCCAGTCGACGTCGAGGTCCCGCACCGACACCGGGTGGTGCGGGGCGAGCTGGGCGGCGTCCAGCACGATCCGGGCGCCGTGTGCGTGGGCGGCGGCGGCCAGTTCGCGGATCGGCCACAGCTCGCCGGTGACGTTGGAGGCGCCGGTGACGCAGACGAGGGCCGGGCCGTGGCCCCCCTCGATCGGCACGGCGCGGTCGGCGAGGGCGCGCTCCAGCGTCTCCACGGCCTGGCGGGGACTGCCGGGGGCGTCGAGGTAGGTGACGTGGGCGCCGCGCCAGGGCAGCAGCGAGGCGTGGTGCTCGGTCTCGAAGACGAAGACCTGGCAGTCGGCCGGGAGCGCCGCGGCGAGCAGGTTGAGGGAGTCGGTGGTGGACCGGGTGAACACCACCTGGTCGTCGGCCCGGCAGCCGAGGAACTCCGCGACGGTCTTCCGGGCGTTCTCGAACAGGTCGGTGGACAGCTGCGAGAGGTATCCGGCACCGCGGTGCACACTGCCGTAGTACGGCGCGTACGCCGCCACGTCGTCCCACACGCGCTGCAGGGCCGGGGCGCTGGCGGCGTAGTCGAGCGCGGCGTAGGTGACCTCCCCGCCGGTGACGAGCGGGACGGTGACATCTCGTCCCAGAACGGGCAGAGGGGCACAAACGGACTGGGCGACGGCAGCGGTGGAGACGGACATGGGTGAACTCCCGTGGAAAGCAGGCGGATTCACCACGCGAGCGGCACAAGGCAGGCTCAGCGCGGGAAGGGAAAACGCGGGAAGGGAAAAGGGGATGCGGAGACGGGCGCGACAGGCCCTAGCGCATTCGCTTGTTCACGGAAGGCTCCTCGACGACCAGGACCCCTGGTTTCGTGAGGGGTCCGCGCTTGCCGTAGACCTCGCTGCCTACGGCCTGGTCTTCACCCGGGGCACCCCGCCACGGACGGAGGGTTGCCGGACAGCCGGCCGGGGCCTGATGACTGTCACTCATGACCTGGTCAGCATCTTGCCACACGATCTTCGACGCGCAAGGCGCAGTCCGCATCCTGGACTGCGCCTCGCGTCACCTCACATGGGCTCAGGCGTTGCTCGCGGCGACCCAGCGGTCCAGCGTCCGCTTCGCCGCCCCCGAGTCGATCGACTCCGCCGCCTTCTCCATACCGGCGCGGACCTGGTCCGCCAAGGGCCCGTCGCCGGGCTCCAGCGCCACCAGCGCCGCCGCCGAGTTCAGCAGTACGGCGTCCCGTACCGGGCCCGTCTCGCCGTCCAGCAGGCGGCGCGCGACCTCGGCGTTGTAGGTGGCGTCGGCGCCCCGCAGGGCCTCCACCGGCACCAGCTCCAGACCGACGTCCCGCGGATCGAAGCTCTCCTCCGTCACCTTGCCGTCGCGGACGACCCACACCCGGGAGGTGGCGGTGGTCGTCAGCTCGTCGAGGCCGTCGTCACCGCGGAACACCAGCGAGGAGCAGCCGCGCTCGGCGAAGACGCCCGCCATGATGGGCGCCATCCGCGGATCGGCGACGCCGACCGCCTGCGCCTTGACCTTCGCCGGGTTGGCGAGCGGGCCGAGGAAGTTGAAGACCGTCCGGACACCCAACTGCCCCCGCGCCGCCGCCACATGGCGCAGCGCCGGATGGAACTTCACCGCGAAGCAGAAGGTGATGCCGGCCTCGTCGGCGACCTCGGCGACCCGCTGCGGTGTCAGTTCCAGGTTGACGCCGAGCTTCTCCAGGACGTCCGAGGCTCCCGACGCGGACGACGCGGCCCGGTTGCCGTGCTTCACGACCCTCGCGCCCGTGCCGGCGACGACGATCGACGACATCGTGGAGATGTTCACCGTCTTCGCCCCGTCGCCGCCCGTGCCGACGATGTCCACCGTCGGCCCCGGCACCTCGATCACGTTGGCGTGCTCGTACAGCGCCCGCACACAGCCGGAGATCTCCTCCACGGTCTCGCCCTTGGCTCTGAGCGCCACCGCGAACCCGGCGATCTGCGCATCGGTCGCCTCGCCGCTCATGATCCGGCCCATCGCCCAGGCGGTGTCGTCCGCGGACAGGTCCCGGCCGTCCAGCAGACCGTTCAGCACCGCGGGCCAGGAACGGCCCGCCGCGGTGTCGCCTCCAGCGGGGATCACAGCGCTCATAAGCCGCTCCTGGGTCGTCGTAGGCACCTGACAAGCTGTTGCCCCAGCCTATCCAGGCCAGGACACGGCGAAGGGCCCCGTCCGCAGACCGGACGGGGCCCTTCGCCGTGGTGTGTGACGACAGTGGCGATCAGTGGTGGCCGTGGCCGCTGGTGATCTCCCTGTACTCCTCGACGGTCGGCTTCGGGATCTGGGCGTCCTCGCCGTAGTACGCCTTGCTGAGCTTGACGCGCAGCTTCTCGGAGCCCTTCACCTTGCGCTCGACGCCGTTCTCGTCGACCGTCGGGCCGATCTCGGCCGGCACGTACTGCTCGTGCGCGGTGAGCGTGTACATCTGCTCCTGGCTGAGCGGCTCGTGGACCTCGATGAACTCACCGTGCGGCAGGCGCTTGATGATGCCCGACTCGCGGCCGTGCAGCACCTTCTCCTTGTCCCGGCGCTGCAGGCCGAGGCAGATCCGCTTGGTGATGACGAACGCGATGACGGGGCCGGCGAAGAACCCGATACGGACGAACCAGGTGACCGCGTTGATCGACAGATGGAAGTGGGTGGCGATGATGTCGTTGCCACCACCGATCAGCATGATCATGTAGCCGGTGACCCAGGCGACGCCGAAGGCGGTCCGGGTCGGGGCGTTGCGCGGCCGGTCCAGGATGTGGTGCTCGCGCTTGTCCCCGGTCACCCAGGACTCGATGAACGGGTAGAGCGCGATCACGCCGAGGAAGAGCCCGAAGAGCACCAGCGGGATGAACACGCCCAGGACGAGCGTGTGACCCCAGAAGTTGATCTCCCAGCCGGGCATGGCCCGGACCAGGCCCTCGGCGAAGCCCATGTACCAGTCGGGCTGGGCGCCTGTGGAGACATGGTCGGGGCGGTAGGGGCCCATCGCCCAGATCGGGTTGACGGACGCGATGCCGGCGAGGGCGGCGATGAAGCCGAAGACCAGGAAGAAGAAGCCTCCGGCCTTGGCCATGTACACCGGCAGCAGCGGCATGCCGACGACGTTCTTGTTGGTCCGTCCGGGACCCGCGAACTGCGTGTGCTTGTGGTAGAAGACCAGGATCAGGTGGCCGACCACCAGACCGAGCATGATGCCCGGCAGCAGCAGGATGTGGATCGAGTAGAACCGGGCCACGAAGTCGTCGCCGGGGAACTCCCCGCCGAACAGGAACATCGAGATGTACGTACCGACGATCGGCACGGACAGGATCGCGCCCTGGGTGAAGCGGACACCGGTGCCGGAGAGCAGGTCGTCCGGGAGCGAGTAGCCGGTGAAGCCGGTGAACATGCCCAGGACGAACAGCAGGAAGCCGAACAGCCAGTTGATCTCACGCGGCTTGCGGAAGGCGCCGGTGAAGAAGACGCGCATCATGTGCACGAACATGCCGGCGAGGAAGATGATCGCCGCCCAGTGGTGGATCTGCCGGATGAGCAGACCGCCGCGGACGTCGAAGCTGATGTCCAGCGTCGACTTGTAGGCCTCGCTCATCAGCTGGCCCTGCAGCGGGACGTAACTGCCGTGGTACTCCACCTCGTTCATCGACGGGTGGAAGAACAGCGTCAGGTACACACCCGTGAGGATGATGATGAGGAAGCTGTAGAGGCAGATCTCGCCCAGCATGAAGGACCAGTGGTCCGGGAAGATCTTGCGCATGTTGGTCTTGGCCAGGGAGTAGATCCCGAGCCGACCGTCCGCCCAGTCGGCGACGCGCTCGCCGGCCGGTGCCTTCCCGCGAGCGCGGGACTGTGTGCTGTCGTTGGTGCTCATCCGCGCTCCCAGAATGCAGGACCGACGGGCTCTTCGAAGTCGCCGAGCGCTTCGAGGTAGCCCTCGTCGTTCACGCCGATACGCAGCTGCGGGAGGGCGTGACCGGCGGGACCGAAGATCACCCGGGCACCGTCGGAGAGGTCGAAGGTGGACTGGTGGCAGGGGCACAGCACGTGGTGCGTCTGCTGCTCGTACAGGGAGATCGGGCAACCGACGTGGGTGCAGATCTTCGAGTACGCCACGATGCCGTCGTGCGACCACTCGAGCTCGCGCTTGTCCTTGATGTCGTCCGGCTGGATCCGGACGATCATCAGGGCCGCCTTGGCGATCTCGTTCTGGAACCCGTGGTCGTGCTCCTCCAGGCCCTCGGGCTTGGCGAAGGTCAGCGAGCCGACGGCCACGTCCTCCGGCCGCAGCGGCTCGTCCGTGTTCATGTTGACGAGCAGCTTGCCCTTGGACCACAGCGTGTGGCGGAGCTTGGTCTCGGGCAGCGGGCCCAGGTCACGCAGCAGCACCACGCCGGAGAGCGGCACCATGGTGAGCGCGCCCAGCATCGTGTTGCGGATCAGCTTGCGGCGGCCGAGCGCGGACTCCTTGGCGCCCTGCCGGAAGTCCGCCATGACCTTGGCCTTGACCTCGGGGGAGGCCTCGATGGCGTGCCGGTCGTCGGCGATCTCCACGTCGGACATCAGGGTGCGGGCCCAGTGGACCGCGCCCGCGCCGATGGTGAACAGCGCGATGCCGAGCGTCACGCCGAGCGTGAAGTTCAGCGCGCTGATGTGGCCGAGGGGGAAGATGTAGACCGACTTGTCGACCGGGATCGCCACGAACGCGGCGATGAAGCCGATGGTGGCCAGCATCGAGACCGTGAACAGCAGGGCGACCGTGCGCTCGGACCGCTTGGCGGCCCGCTCGTCGATGTCCTGGATCCGGTGCTCGTGGGGCGGCAGACCCGGGTCGGCGAACGGGTTCTTCTCGTCCGCGACCTCTGCCGCTCCGTGCTCGTCCCGCTCAGCGGGCAGGTTCTCTTCTGGAATGTCTTGGCTACTCATGACTTCTTGGCCTTTGCGGTCCGAGCGGCGACCCACACTGCGACGACGATCAGTCCGCCCAGACCGAAGATCCAGCCGAACAGACCCTCACTGACCGGACCCAGTCCGCCCAGCTCCAGTCCACCGGGGCTCTCGGACTCGTCGCCGTTGACCGCGTTCAGGTACGCGATGATGTCCTTCTTGTTCTGCTCCGACAGCGTGGTGTCGGGGAAGGAGGGCATGTTCTGCGGGCCGGTCTGCATGGCCTCGTAGATGTGCTTCGGGTCGACGCCCTCGAGGCTCGGCGCGTACTTGCCGTGCGTCAGCGCGCCGCCCTTGCCGGTGAAGTTGTGGCACTGCGCGCAGTTGGTGCGGAACAGGTCACCGCCCTTGGCGATGTCCGCTCCCTCCGGGCTGAACTGGTCCTTCGTCGGGACGGACGGACCGGCGCCCAGCGACGCGATGTAGGCGGCGAGCTGGTCGATCTCCGCCTGGGAGTAGATGTTCTTCTTCCGCGGGACCTGCGCGCCCGGCTGCTGCGCCGGCATACGGCCGGTGCCCACCTGGAAGTCGACGGCCGCGGCGCCCACGCCCACCAGGCTCGGCCCGTCAGTGGTGCCCTGACCGCCGGTGCCGTGGCAGCTGGCGCAGCCGACCGAGTAGAGCTTCTTGCCCTCCTCGATGGTGAGGGACTGGGCGGTTGTGTCGGCCTGCGCCTCCTTGGTGGGCGCGAACACGGCGTACAGCCCCCCGCTGAATACCAGCGCGAGGAGTAGGACGACGAGTGCCGCCAGCGGGTGGCGTCGTCGTGCGGAGAGCTTTTTCACGGATTACCCCGGTGTCAGGATCTTCTGCGTCGATGCTTCTGAGATGTGCGCGGGAGCGGTCCGCGACTACTTGATCATGTAGATCGTGGCGAAGAGGCCGATCCAGACGACATCGACGAAGTGCCAGTAGTAGGACACGACGATGGCGGCCGTCGCCTGCTCGTGAGTGAACCTCCGGGCCGCATAGGTACGGCCGAGGACCAGCAGGAAGGCGATGAGACCGCCCGTCACGTGCAGGCCGTGGAAGCCGGTGGTCAGGTAGAAGACCGAGCCGTACGGGTCGGACGAGAGCGACAGGCCCTCGTGCTTGACCAGCTCGGTGTACTCGAAGACCTGACCGCCGATGAAGATCGCACCCATGATGAAGGTGACGATGAACCAGCCCCGGAGCTTCTTCACGTCACCGCGCTCGGCGGCGAACACACCGAGCTGGCAGGTGAGGGAGGAGAGCACCAGGATCGTGGTGTTCGTCGCCGAGAACGGGAAGTTCAAGGCCGAGGCCTTCTCACTCCAGAACTCGGGCCCCGTCACCGATCGCAGGGTGAAGTACATCGCGAAGAGGGCCGCGAAGAACATCAGCTCGGAACTCAGCCAGATGATGGTTCCGACGCTGGTGAGGTTCGGCCGATTGACCGACGGGTGCGCGTGCCCGGTTTCTACTGTCGTTGCTGTCGCCACGACCGACATTATGTCGGTCGCTTATCCCGCCCTCACTCCGGGGGGTGCCGTTCGGAGTGTCTGCCCCTTCCGGATCGCTGTTGACGTGGTGTTCCAGGGGGTAGCATCCGCCCCACGGGCTCTTGTCCGTGCCTGTCCGCAGGACGCCGACGTCTCGGAGGAAGCATGCAGCCGACCGCCACGGTGCTGGTCTACAGCGACGACTCCAACACCCGCGAGCAGGTGCGGCTCGCGACCGGGCGCCGGCCGGCTCCGGACTCGCCCGTGGTCGAGTTCGTGGAGTGCGCGACTCCGGCCGCCGTCGTCAGGGAGCTGGACAAGGGCGGCATCGACGTCTGCGTCCTGGACGGCGAGGCCGTGCCCATGGGGGGCATGGGGGTGTGCCGGCAGATCAAGGACGAGATCTTCAACTGTCCTCCGGTGCTGTTGCTCATCGGTCGGCCTCAGGATGCGTGGCTGGCCACGTGGAGCCGGGCGGACGCGGCGGTGACGTTGCCTGTGGAGCCGGTGGAGTTCGCGGGCGCCTTGGCCGCCCTGCTGCGGCAGCGGAAGCTTCAGAGCGCCTAGGAGCGGCTCCTCAGAAGCTCTGGGGTCTCAGCCTGGCACCGTCCGCCGGGCTGGGGCCCTGCGGCGCGCCTGCCGTGAGGGCGCTGCCCTCGCGCCACTTCGTCCAGTCGAGGTTCCAGTCGCCGAAGCCGTTGCCGAACGGGTCCATCGTGGCGCCGCCGGAGTTGACGACCTGGACGATGTCGCCCTCGCGGACGTTGTCGAAGAACCACTGGGCGTTGTCGGTGCTCATGCCGGTGCAGCCGTGGCTGACGTTGGCCGAGCCCTGGGAGCCCACGGACCAGGGGGCGGCGTGGACGTACTCGCCGCTCCAGGTGACGCGGGTCGCGAAGTAGACGGGCAGGTCGTACGACTCCGAGGAGCCCTCGGCGATGCCGACGGTGCTGCTGCGCATCCGTACGTAGCGTTCCTTGCCGAGGACGACCTTGACGCCGTTGCGGGTCTCGAAGCCGGGCTTGCCGGTGGTGACCGGGATGGTCTTGATCTCCTCGCCGTTCTTGTAGAACTTCATCGTGTGCGCGGCGGCGTCGGTGACGGCGATGACCTGGTCGCCGGTGCTGATCTTCAGGGGCTTGGCCGTGCCGCCCCAGAACCGGTCGCCGATCTTGATGCCGCTCAGGTTGCTGTGGGCCTGGACGGTGGCGTGGGCGGGCCAGTACTCCTTGGGTCGGTAGTGGAGCTTCTTGTCGTCCACCCAGTGCCAGGCGCCCTCCGTCGCGGGCGTGGAGTCGACCTTGAGGGCGCGCTCGACGACGGCACGCTGGGCCCTGTCCTTGATGGGCTCGCTCAGTTCGGCCGTGACGGGCTGGCCGACGCCGTACGTGCCCGCCTTGGGTCCGAAGGTGACGTTCAGGCGCTTGGTGGTGACGGGCCGGCCGGTGACGAAGGTGAGGACCTTGCGGCCGGGCGCCCCGTCCTCGTTCTCGGTGCTCACGCGGACGGTGTAGCGGGCGTCGGCGGCGAGTGGTGAGGTGCTGTGCCAGCGGCTGCCGTCGGCGGAGAGCTCTCCGGCGACGTAGCGGCCTGTCGCGTCCACGGCCGTGACGTCCGTGATACGCCCGTCGGAGCCCTCGGCGACGACCTCCAGGGGCTTGTCCGGATCGGCCTTCTGACCGGCGCCCGTGGGGCCGTTGAAGGAGACCTGGTCCGCCGCGTCGTAGGGCTCGGCCGCGAGCGGATGGTCGTCGCCGCCGCAGCCGGTCACGCCCACGCCGAGGGCGATCACCAGCAACGTGCAGCCTACGACGGTACGGGTCTGCGGAGTGTGGCTCATGGCATCACGCTACGGAGAGTCGTCAACGCTGGCACGCCGAGTGACCCATACGGGTGAGTCGCAGTACGGCATACGAAGGAGCCCGGACCCCCCTCACGGAGTGTCCGGGCTCCTGGAACGCTCAACCTGTGTTACTGGGTGCGGTTCTCACCGCGGTAGTACTCGAAGACCCAGCCCCAGAGGCCGACCATGATCAGCGGTGCCGAGAAGTACAGCAGCCACCAGCCGATGGCGATGGACAGGAAGGCGAACGCGCCACCGATGGCCAGGAAGAGCGGCTGCCAGCTGTGCGGGCTGAAGAACCCGACCTCGCCGGCGTCGTCCGCGACGTCCGCCTCCTTGTTGTCCTGGGCACCCACGTCGACCCGCCGGGCGGTGAAGCCCAGGTAGAAGCCGATCATGATGCACAGGCCGAAGGCCAGGAAGAGGGCCGTGGTACCGGCCGGCTCCTTCGACCACACGCCATAGACGACCGCCATGGCGAGGACGAAGACGCTCAGCCACATGAACATCTTGCCCTGGATCTTCACTTGCCGGCCTCCTTGCCCCCAGCGAGGGCCTTGTCACCGTGTCCGACGTTCTCAAGCTGGTCGAGCGCGGCGATCTCGGGGTGGTGCAGGTCGAACGCCGGGGATTCGCTGCGGATCCGCGGCAGGGTGAGGAAGTTGTGCCGCGGCGGCGGGCAGGAGGTCGCCCACTCCAGCGAGCGGCCGTAGCCCCACGGGTCGTCGACGCCGACCGGCTTGCCGTACTTGGCCGTCTTCCAGACGTTGTAGAAGAACGGCAGGATCGACATGCCGAGCAGGAACGAGCTGATCGTCGAGATCGTGTTCAGGGCGGTGAAGCCGTCGGCCGCGAGGTAGTCCGCGTACCGGCGCGGCATGCCCTCGGCACCCAGCCAGTGCTGGACCAGGAAGGTGCCGTGGAAGCCGATGAACAGCGTCCAGAAGGTGATCTTGCCGAGGCGCTCGTCGAGCATCTTGCCGGTCCACTTCGGCCACCAGAAGTGGAAGCCGGAGAACATCGCGAAGACGACGGTGCCGAACACCACGTAGTGGAAGTGGGCCACCACGAAGTACGAGTCGGAGACATGGAAGTCCATCGGCGGCGAGGCCAGGATGACACCGGTCAGACCACCGAACGTGAAGGTGATCAGGAAGCCGGTGGCCCACAGCATCGGCGTCTCGAAGGACAGCGAGCCCTTCCACATGGTGCCGATCCAGTTGAAGAACTTCACACCGGTCGGAACCGCGATCAGGAAGGTCATGAAGGAGAAGAACGGCAGCAGCACGCCGCCGGTGACGTACATGTGATGCGCCCACACCGTCACCGACAGACCCGCGATCGCGATCGTCGCGCCGATCAGACCCGAGTAACCGAACATCGGCTTACGCGAGAAGACCGGGATCACCTCGGAGATGATGCCGAAGAACGGCAGCGCGATGATGTACACCTCGGGGTGACCGAAGAACCAGAACAGGTGCTGCCACAGCAGCGACCCGCCGTTGGCCGGGTCGAAGACATGGGCACCGAACTTGCGGTCCGCCTCCAGCGCGAACAGCGCCGCCGCCAGCACCGGGAAGGCGAGCAGGACCAGGACACCGGTCAGCAGCACGTTCCAGGTGAAGATCGGCATGCGGAACATGGTCATGCCCGGTGCGCGCATGCAGATGATCGTGGTGATGAAGTTGACCGAGCCGAGGATGGTGCCGAAGCCGGAGAAGGCCAGACCCATGATCCACATGTCGCCGCCGATGCCCGGGCTGTGGACCGCGTCCGACAGCGGGGCGTAGGCGAACCAGCCGAAGTCGGCCGCACCCTGCGGGGTGAGGAAGCCGGCGACCGCGATGAGCGAGCCGAACAGGTACAGCCAGTAGGCGAACATGTTCAGCCGGGGGAAGGCCACGTCCGGCGCGCCGATCTGCAGCGGCATGATCCAGTTCGCGAAGCCGGCGAACAGCGGCGTCGCGAACATCAGCAGCATGATCGTGCCGTGCATCGTGAACGCCTGGTTGAACTGCTCGTTCGACATGATCTGCAGGCCCGGACGGGCCAGCTCGGCGCGCATGAACAGCGCCATGACGCCGCCGATGACGAAGAACGCGAACGAGGTGGCCAGATACAGCGTGCCGATCGTCTTGTGGTCCGTGGTCGTGAGCCACTTGACCACGAGACCGCCGCGGTTCTGGCGCCGGACCGGCAGTTCGTCCTGGTAGTGGGACCCTGCCGCGGCGCCCTGGGGTTCGTTGACGATACTCACAGGTTGTTCGTCTCCCGGTTCTTCTCGTGGCTCGTCTGCGCGATGCCGGCGGGAACGTAACCGGTCTGCCCTTCCTTCACGAGGTCCTTGAGGTGCTGCTCGTACCGCTCAGGGGAGACGACCTTCACGTTGAACAGCATCCGGGAGTGGTCGACGCCGCACAGCTCGGCGCACTTGCCACGGAAGGTGCCCTCCTGGTTGGGGGTCACCTCGAAGGCGTTGGTGTGGCCCGGGATGACGTCCTGCTTCATCAGGAACGGCAGCACCCAGAAGGAGTGGATGACGTCCCGCGAGGTGAGGACGAAGCGGACCGTCTTGCCCTTGGGGAGCCAGAGGGTCGGGCCGGGGTTGCCGTTCTGCGGGTTCCGCGTACCGGGGGTGCCGCAGTCGTAGACGCCGCCGGCGTTCGCCGGGAAGGCCTCCTTGAACCGGTTCGGAATCGCGTCCAGGTCCTTGGAGGTCTTGGCGTCACCGGAGGAACCCGCGACGGGCTCGACGTAGTTGAAGCACCAGCTCCACTGGAAGCCGACCACGTTGACCGTGACGTCGGGCTTCTTCTTGAGGCTGAGCAGCTCTGACTCGTCGCGGGCGGTGAAGTAGAAGAGCACCGAGACGATGATGAGCGGGACGACCGTGTACAGCGCCTCGATGGGCATGTTGTACCGGGTCTGCGGAGGAACCTCGACCTTGGTGCGGCTGCGCCGGTGGAAGAAAGCACTCCACAGGATCAGGCCCCACACCAGCACGCCCACGGCGAGCGCGGCAGCCCAGGACCCCTGCCACAGGGAGAGGATCCGCGGAGCCTCTTCCGTGGTCGGGGTGGGCATACCAAGGCGGGGGAAGTCCTTGTATGTGCAACCGGTTGCGGTCGCCAGGACCAGGCCCGCGGTCAGTGCCTGCAGCAGCTTCCGCCGCATCGGGCGCCGCGGCGAGCGGTCGGAGCCGTTGGGACTCACGTAGCGCCTTCCCGAGAGTCTCGCCCGCGCTTGTTGGCTGCGGCCTTCTCGCTGGTCGGTCGCCGCCCTGCGTCGGGCAGGGGTTTGATGTTTATGCGGACCAAACCCTACTGGACGCCGTCCGGCGGTTCGCGGGGAGGGTGCCGTACGCGCTGCGGGTCACTCCGGGCGCCTAATAACTCGGGTGGTGCGGCTTGTGTGGCGAGTGCGGGTCGTTTGTGGTCGAGCGCGCAGTTCCCCGCGCCCCTTCGGGGCGATTAGCGTTGCTGTGTGTCCTACTTCGATGCAGCTTCCACCGCTCCCCTTCATCCCGTTGCCCGTCAGGCTCTGGCGGCTTCGCTCGATGAGGGATGGGCCGATCCCTCGCGGCTGTACCGGGAGGGCCGGCGGGCGCGCATGCTTCTCGACGCGGCACGGGAGGCGGCTGCCGAGGCGGTCGGATGCCGGGCGGACGAACTGGTGTTCACGTCGTCCGGGACCCGGGCTGTGCACTCCGGGATCGCGGGTGCGCTGGCCGGTCGCCGACGGGTCGGACGCCACCTGATCGTGTCTGCGGTCGAACACTCCTCGGTGCTGCACGCGGCCGAGGTGCACGAGGCGGACGGCGGGACGGTCACGCAGGTGGGCGTGGACCGCGCGGGCGTGGTGGATCCGTCGGCATACACGGAGGCTTTGCGTCCGGACACCGCCCTGGCCTGTCTGCAGTCGGCCAACCATGAGGTGGGCACCGAGCAGCCGGTGGCGGCCGTGGCCGAGGGATGCCGGGCGGCGGGCGTGCCGCTGCTGGTGGACGCGGCCCAGTCGCTGGGCTGGGGGCCGGTGGAGGACGGCTGGTCGCTGCTGACGGCGAGTGCCCACAAATGGGGCGGACCGTCGGGTGTCGGGCTGCTCGTCGTCCGCAAGGGGGTGCGGTTCGCGCCGCAAGGGCCGGTGGACGAGCGGGAGTCCGGCCGGGCGGCCGGCTTCGAGAACATCCCTGCGATCGTGGCGGCGGCGGCCTCGCTGCGGGCGGTGCGGGCCGAGGCCGCCGAGGAGGCGGTACGGCTGCGGGAGCTGACGGAGCGGATCCGGGCGCGGGTGCCGCACCTGGTGCCGGACGTCGAGGTGGTGGGCCACCCGACGCGCCGGCTGCCGGGCGTCGTCACCTTCTCGTGTCTCTATGTCGACGGGGAGACCCTGCTGCACGAGCTGGACCGGTCCGGTTTCTCCGTTTCCTCCGGATCGTCCTGTACCAGCAGCACCCTGACACCCAGCCATGTCCTGAAGGCGATGGGTGTGCTGAGTGAGGGCAACGTACGGGTCTCGCTGCCGCCCGGGACGGCGGCGGAGGACGTCGACCGGTTCCTGGAGGTGCTGCCGGAGGCGGTGGCGGCGGTGCGGGAGAAACTGGGGGCGCCGGGGTCCGAGTCGGTCGTGCGGGACGACGCCCTGGTCGTGGACGCGGTCGGCAGGCGCTGCCCGATCCCGGTGATCGAGCTGGCGAAGGTCATCGGGGACGTGCCGGTGGGCGGCATCGTCCGCGTACTGGCGGACGACGAGGCGGCGCGGCTGGACATCCCGGCCTGGTGCGAGATGCGGCGACAGGAGTACGTGGGAGAGGAGCCGGCGGACCGGGGCACCGCCTATCTGGTCCGCCGGCTCTCCTAGGGCCTGTCGTTCAGCCGAGGTGCACCTGGACCTCGGCGGCGGCCTCGTCGCCGTAGGCCTTGGTGAAGCGCTCCATGAAGTGGGCCCGGCGCAGCTGGTACTCCTGGGTGCCGACCGTTTCGATGACCAGCGTGGCGAGCATGCAGCCGACCTGGGCGGCGCGTTCCAGGGAGACGCCCCAGGCGAGGCCGGAGAGGAAGCCGGCGCGGAAGGCGTCGCCGACGCCGGTGGGGTCGGCCTTGCGCTCCTCCTCCGGGCAGCCGACCTCGACGGGGTCCTCGCCGACCCGTTCGATGCGCACGCCCCGCGCGCCGAGGGTGGTCACGCGATGGCCGACCCGGGAGAGGATCTCGGCGTCGCTCCAGCCGGTCTTGGACTCGATGAGGCCCTTCTCGTACTCGTTGGAGAAGAGGTACGTCGCCCCGTCCAGCAGTATCCGGATCTCCTCGCCGTTCATGCGGGCGATCTGCTGGGAGAAGTCGGCAGCGAACGGGATGGACCGGGAGCGGCACTCCTCGGTGTGCCGGAGCATCGCCTCCGGGTCGTCGGCGCCGATGAGGACCAGGTCGAGGCCGTCGACGCGGTCGGCGACGGTCTTCAGCTCGATGAGGCGGGCCTCGCTCATGGCGCCGGTGTAGAAGGAGCCGATCTGGTTGTGGTCGGCGTCGGTCGTGCAGACGAAACGGGCGGTGTGCAGCGTCTCGGAGATGCGCACCGACTCGGTGTCGACGCCGTGCCGGTCCAGCCAGGCGCGGTACTCGTCGAAGTCGGCACCCGCGGCGCCGACCAGGATGGGCCGGGTACCGAGCTGGCCCATGCCGAAGGCGATGTTCGCGCCGACACCACCCCGGCGTACGTCGAGCTTGTCGACCAGGAAGGACAGCGAGACCGTGTGCAGCTGGTCCGCCACGAACTGGTCGGCGAAGCGGCCGGGGAACGTCATGAGGTGGTCGGTGGCGATGGAGCCGGTGACTGCGATGCGCACGACGTGGACTCTCTCCTGAAGGAGGCGGGTTGACAGCCTGTGGGGAGGCTGGTTGACAGTTCACGCTACCCGGTCGGCCAGTGCCTCTGAACCGGGGAAAACTACCCGATAGTAGATCTTTCTTCGCCGGCTCCGACGTGCCTACGGTTCCGCTATGACGAACCTCAACGCCCCTGCGCCCGCCCCGGCCGACCTGGAGGACGACCTGGCGTCGCTGCGCGGCGACTGCGCCCGGATGGTGCCGCACTGGGCCGTTCCCGACCGGATCTCTTCCCTTCCGGTCTCCCCGTCACTCATTCACGGCGTGACCGTGCCGCCGGCGTCGGCCCGGATGCTGGAGGCGATGTCGGACTACGGCGACTGACGTCGGCCGGCGGCCGGAACGGAGTCTCTCGGGGAACCGGGTGCTCCCCCGCTGCGTCCCATCGCTGTCCCCCGTAAAGGGGAGGCGGAATACGACCCCCCAGCGCCCTGCTTCTGCCGGGTACGGGTCATCAGGGACAGCTGTGCAGCCGAAGGAGCGATGCGGTGAACACCGAGCGACCCGACAACGACGACGCCCCGGCCGAGTCCGGCGCCGCCGGCTCCGCCGAGGAGCGGGACGCCGTGACCGAGACGGGGACCGCCGGCACCGAGGCTCCCGACGCCGCGGAGGCCTCCGGCGCGGAGCAGGAGGACAGGGCCGGTGCTTCGCCTGCCGGCGGGGCCGATGCCGACGCTCCCGGCAGGGAGGCGGAGGGAGAGGCCGGAGCCGCCCCTGCCGCCGAGGCCGATGCCGATGCCGACGAGAGCGGGGCGGAGGCTTCCCCGGACGTGAACGCGGGGGAGGCTGCCGCCGACACGAGCAGCACGAAGGAACCCGGCACCGCGAGCGACGCCACGGCCTCGGCCGACGCGAGCGGCGCGAAGGAGCCCGGCGCCGGTCCCGAAACCGAAGTCCGGCACGCCCAGCAGCCCGGCGCCGAAGTCCGTAGCCCCGAGTGGGGGCCGGCGCCGGGCTCCGCCGAGGAGCCCGGGCGGCCGCACCGGCGGCGGGCGCCGTTGGTCGCCGCCTCCGTCGCGGCTGCCGTGCTGCTGGTCGGGGGCGGTGGGGCGTACCTCGCCGCCAGTGCCTCCGGCGGTTCCGACGGCGGTACGTCGTCCGGGGCCCCTGGCGGTGACACTCCCCCGCCGCTCGCCCTCGACGGCTACTCCGCCCCTTCGGAAGGCGGCACGAACGGCATCGCGCCCGGCGAGCCCAACCCGTACGGCGCCACCTACAAGGCGAGTGCCCCCCTCCCGGACGGCCCCGGCTCGGCGCCCGTGTACCGGGCGACGGGCCAGGTCACCAAGGCGGAGGTGGCCCGGCTGGCGAAGGCGCTCGCCGTCGACGGGACCCCGGTGGCCCAGGGCCAGACCTGGACGGTCGGGGCGACGAAGGACGGTGCGGGGCCGACCCTGCAGGTGAACCGGCAGGCGCCCGGGAACTGGACCTTCCACCGGTACGTCCCCGGCACCGACAACTGCAAGGGCACCACCGTGTGCCCGCAGACGCCCGCCGACCCGTCCGGCGAGCCGGTGAGCGAGGACGCCGCCAAGAAGGCGGCCGCGCCGGTGCTGAAGGCGGTGGGTCAGGATGACGCGAAGCGCGACGCGAGCCAGGTGATGGGTGCCCAGCGGATCGTGAACGTCGACCCCGAGGTCGGCGGGCTGCCCACGTACGGCTGGACGACCGGGGTGATCGTCGGCGCGGAGGGCGAGGTCGTCGGCGGGAGCGGCCAGCTGAAGGCGCCGGTGAAGGGGGACACGTACCCCGTACTGGACGCGGAGAAGACGCTGGAGCTGATGAACGCGGCACCGGCGGCCGACCCCCGGATGGGCATCGGCGGCTGTGCCAGTCCCGTACCGCTGAAGGACCGCCTGGAGGAGCCGTGCGGGTCGTCCTCGGGGTCGGCCGCGGGAAAGCAGGAGACCGTCACGGTCGAGAACGCGGTGTTCGGGCTGGCCTCGCACTTCGTGGACGCACGGCAGACGCTGGTGCCGTCCTGGCTGTTCGAGGTACGGGCCGAGGGCGCGAAGGACTCGTACACGGTGACGTACCCGGCGATCGACCCCAAGTACCTGACGTCCTCCACGCCGTCCACGGAGCCGGCGCAGCCCAGCCCGCGGCCGAGCGGGCCGGGCGACCAGCCGACGTCGGCACCGGCCACGCGTGATGTCGAGGTGGACGGCTACACGGCCGAGGGCACGGAGCTGACCGTGGCGTTCACCGGCGGGGTGTGCGCCGACTACGAGGCGAAGGCGAGCGAGAGCGAGGACGAGGTGACCGTCACGGTGACCGAGACCCCGTGGCCGGACAAGGTCTGCATCCTGATCGCCAAGGAGTACCACCGGACCGTGCGGCTGGACGAGCCGCTCGGCGACCGGAAGGTGGTCGGCTCGGACGGCAAGGCCGTTCCGCTGGAGAAGCCGGGAGCGCGGCTGCCGGCGCCGTCCGGGGCCCGTTGACGGCTCGCGGGGAACACGAAGGCGGCGGTCCCGTCGGAGGGACCGCCGCCTTCTGTGTCACCGCTTGTGTCGCGGCTACTGCTGTGCCGCGGCTCAGCTGAAGGAGTCGCCGCAGGCGCAGGAGCCCGTCGCGTTCGGGTTGTCGATCGTGAAGCCCTGCTTCTCGATCGTGTCCACGAAGTCGATGGTCGCGCCGCCCAGGTACGGGGCGCTCATCCGGTCGGTGACGACCTTGACGCCGCCGAAGTCCTTCTCCACGTCACCGTCGAGGGACCGCTCGTCGAAGAAGAGCTGGTAGCGCAGGCCGGAGCAGCCGCCGGGCTGGACGGCGACGCGCAGGGCGAGGTCGTCACGGCCTTCCTGGTCGAGCAGGGCCTTGACCTTGGCCGCGGCGGCGTCGGTCAGGATGATGCCGTCGGTGACGGTGGTGGTCTCGTCCGATACGGACATCTACATCTCTCCCGGGTTGTACGGAGACTGCTTGCCGACGGTTGCAACCGACGGGGCCGCGGATTCATTCCGGGGCGAGCCCGTGACTTTCTCCTTGGCTTCTTCCTCATGCTCGCACATGCGCCGGAAAGCGGACAGCGACCCGGGCGCCGGGTTCCCCCCTCGGCGCCGGGATTCACGTCACATCGACACAATGGGCATCGTCAAAGTGACGTGAACCGGTTATGATAGATAGCGTCAATTCGACGAAAAGTCGAAACGGTGTCCCGCTTGTCCCGCCGGGACCGGCCCGGTTCTCCGGACCGGCCCCGGCGAGCCGCAGAACAGAAAGGGTGCGTGTCGTGACCACCGCCCAGACCCAGGAGCTCGACGTAACGCCGACTCCCCTCGCCCTGCTGCTCCTCGGTCGTGAGGCCGACCCGAAGAGCGAGCGCGGTGTCGAGTGCCCCGGCGACCTGCCCTCGCCCTCCGACCCGGACCTGGTCGAGCGCGCCCGCGCGGCCAAGGAGAAGCTCGGGGACAAGGTCTTCGTGCTCGGCCATCACTACCAGCGCGACGAGGTCATCCAGTTCGCCGACGTCACGGGTGACTCGTTCAAGCTGGCCCGGGACGCGGCCGCGCGTCCGCAGGCGGAGTACATCGTGTTCTGCGGTGTGCACTTCATGGCCGAGTCCGCGGACATCCTGACGTCCGACGACCAGAAGGTCGTGCTGCCGGACCTGGCCGCCGGCTGCTCGATGGCCGACATGGCGACGGCCGAGCAGGTCGCCGAGTGCTGGGACGTGCTGACCGAGGCCGGCATAGCCGAGCAGGTCGTGCCGGTGTCGTACATGAACTCGTCCGCCGACATCAAGGCGTTCACGGGCAAGCACGGCGGCACGATCTGCACCTCGTCGAACGCCAGGCGGGCGCTGGACTGGGCCTTCGAGCAGGGTGAGAAGGTGCTGTTCCTGCCGGACCAGCACCTCGGCCGCAACACGGCCGTCCGCGACATGGGCATGTCCCTGGACGACTGTGTCGTCTACAACCCGCACAAGCCGAACGGCGGCCTGACGGCGGACGAGCTGCGCGCCGCCAAGATGATCCTGTGGCGCGGCCACTGCTCGGTGCACGGCCGCTTCAGCCTCGACTCGGTGAACGACGTGCGCGAGCGGATCCCCGGCGTGAACGTCCTGGTCCACCCCGAGTGCCGGCACGAGGTCGTGGCGGCGGCGGACTACGTCGGCTCGACGGAGTACATCATCAAGGCCCTGGAGGCCGCTCCCGCCGGCTCCAAGTGGGCCATCGGCACGGAGCTGAACCTGGTCCGCCGGCTGGCGAACCGTTTCGCGCCCGAGGGCAAGGAGATCGTCTTC
Organism: Streptomyces sp. S.PNR 29; assembly: GCF_030386795.1. Lineage (GTDB taxonomy): Bacteria > Actinomycetota > Actinomycetes > Streptomycetales > Streptomycetaceae > Streptomyces. The sequence goes on along the minus strand of NZ_JANUQM010000002.1, from coordinate 425,962 downwards.
CTCGACCGCACGGTGTGCTTCTGCTCGACGATGAACCGCATCGACCTGCCGCACCTCGTCTGGGCCCTGGAGTCCCTCGCCGAGGGCAACCTCGTCAACCGCATCGAGGTGGACAAGGAGACGGAGGCGTTCGCGAAGCTGGCGCTGGAGCGGATGCTGGCGCTGCCGTAAGCGGTGCCGTCGCGGTGATGCCCCTTCCTCACCGGAAGGGGCATCTTTTCGTCCCTTCGTCACTACCCTGGTCTCCTCACAGCACGTGCATGCTCGGGGGCGGGATTGGCAACGCAGCGTGGCCGGGTCGACGATCTCGTGGTCGTGGTTCCCGGGATCATGGGCAGCCGGCTGGCGGACGCGCACGGCCGTGAGGTGTGGGGACCGTCGGGTGGGGCTCTGTTACGGGGGATCAGGACGTTCGGGGGATCCGTCAAGGCGCTGACCCTCCCGGCCGGGCTGCTGGACGGCCACCCCGGGGACGGCGTACGGCCCGTCGGGGTCATGCGTGACGTGCACGGTCTGCCGGGACTGTCCCCGATCGTCGAGGGCTACACCGACCTGCTGGACTGGCTGGAGCGGCACTTCACCCTCCGCGCCTCGGCCAATCTCATCGCTTTCGCCTACGACTGGCGCCTGTCCTGCCGCTACAACGCCGCGAGGCTCGGCGAGCGGGTGGCGGAGGAACTCGGCCGGTGGCGGGAGTCGGCCCCCGGCCGGGCGGACGCCAAGGTCGTCTTCCTGTGCCACTCCATGGGCGGGCTGGTGGCCCGGCAGTACGTCGAGCAGGGCGGCGGCGCCGAGATCACGCGGCGCGTCATCACGCTGGGGACGCCGTACCGGGGCTCGCTGGACGCGCTGCTGTATCTGGTGAACGGGCTGCGGCTGAACGAGCTGCGGCGGGGACTGGGCCGTCTGGTCCGCGTGGACCTGTCGTCCTTCGCGCGCAGCCTGCCTTCGCTGCACCAGCTGACCCCTGACTACGCGTGCCTGGCAGGGGCGGCCTCGCTGCGGTACGCGCGTGAGGTCACCGGCCTGCCGGGGGTGGACGAGGAACTGCTGAAGGACGCGGCGGCATTCCACTCCGGGTTACGTCGATCGCGTACGGGGGCGGCGTACGCAGTGGAGTACCTGCCGGTGAGCGGGGTCCTCCAACCGACGCCGACCACCGCGGAGACCGGCGGGGACGGACGGCTGGCGCCGCTGCTCACCATCGAGGGCGAGGACGAGGGCGGTGACGGCCGGGTGCCGTGTCTGTCCAGCGCCCACGTACCCGGGGTGCGGCGGCCCGCGTACACCCCGTGGGAGCAGCACGGCTCGCTGCAGAACAACGCGGCCGTGCGGCACGCCCTGTGGGGGTGGCTCACGCCGGAGCCACGCGTGCACCGGGGGCCGCAGGGCGGGGCGCCGCTCGGGGTGCGGGTGCCGGAGGTCGTGGCCGAGGGTGAGCCGTGCGCGGTCGAGGTGTCGGTCCCGCGGGAGGTGCCCGGGTACGAGGAGCTGGCGGTGGGGGTGCGGGTGGACGGCGCGGACGGGGTGCGCCGGCTCCGCAACAGGGGTGACGGCCGGTACACCGGGACGGTCGCCGGGCTCACTGCGGGGGTGCGTCGGCTGGAGGTCGGTGCGGGATACCCGCCGGAGGCGACGGTGACGGCGTTGGTGCTGGTGGTGGAGGGTGAGGGGGGCTCCGGGGGTGGGTGAGGTGCCGGAAGCCGACGGGTTCGCCGCGACGGCGTTGTGCGTGGTGTGCGAGTCGTACGAGGACGTGGGGAGGTTTCCGCGGCTGGTGGGGGCCAGGGCCCAGATGGCGGGAATCGCGGGGCGATTGCGGACGCTGGGCTTCGCCGTGCGGGTGGTCGGGGAGACCGAGGAGCCGGACCTGGCCGTCTTCGAGCGGGAGGCCGAGGAGTGGAGCACCTGGTGGCGTCAGGCCGGAAACCACGGGCCGGCGCTGATCCTGTGGTCCGGGCACGGGGTGCTGGACGGGGAGGACCTCCGCCTCGCGCTGCACGACCTGGAGCTCACGGGCCAGGACCCGCACGTACGGAAGCGGCGGCTGCGGAAGCTGGGCGTCACGGCGGCGGACCTCGTCGAACTGGCGCTGGCCTCCGGCGCCGACCAGACGCTCGTCTTCGTCGACGCCTGCCACGCGGGGGCCGGTCTGAGTGGGAGCGTACGGACGGCGCTGGACCACCTCAAGGACACCTCGCTGCCGGACGACCGGTCCAAGTGGGTGGGGGTGATGGCCAGTTGCCGGGCGGGAGAGCTGTCGGAGGGGTACGGTCCGCTGCTCGCGTCCGTGGCCGGAGTCCTGGCCGAGGGGCCGCGCAGCGACGAGTACCACTCGGCGTGGAGCGTGCGGAACGAGTCGGTCACCGGAGGTGAGTTGCTGGCCGCCGTATGGACACGGTGGGACGAGGAGAGCCAGCAGCCGGAACAGGTCACCGTCGGCCACGAGGAACGCCCGAGGTTTCCCAACCCTCGGTCCGAGCCCGGGGCGCGGGCCGCGCTGGTGGAGCATCTGGTGCTCGCGGCGCGGGGAGTGGGGCACCGGGAGGAGGGGTGGTTCTTCACCGGGCGGCGGCGGGTGCTCGAAGAGATCATCGCGTGGATGGGGGCGGCGGCTCCTGGACTGTTCCTCGTCACCGGGCCGGCCGGCTGTGGCAAGTCGGCGGTGCTGGGGCGGATCGCGACGCTGGTGGATCCCGGCCAGCGGGCGGAGACGGAACGGCAGGGGGCGCTGCGGGAGGGTGACCCGGACCCGGGGGTACGGGATCCCCGGACGTTCGCCGCGGTGCATCTGCGGGGCCTGAACGCGCTGCAGGCCGCCGTCGAGCTGGCCGGTCAGCTGCGGCTGGACGAGCCGAAGAGCGTGGACGCCTTCCGGGCCGAGCTGCGGGAACTGCCGTCGCCGCCGGTCGTGGTCCTGGACGGTCTGGACGAGGTGCCCGCCGAGCACACACAGGGCGTGATCGAGGAGCTGGTCTTCCCGCTGAGCCGGATGGTTCCGGTGCTGGTCGGGTCACGGGAGCGGCCGTTCCGCAATCAGTTGGCCGACGGGGAGACACTGCCGCAGGCCCTGAACCGTTACGTCGGTGCCGGTGCCGTCACCGTGGACCTGGAGGAGGAGCCGGACACCCGGGAGGACATCGCCGGGTATGTGCGGCGGCGGTGCGAGGCGGCGGACGTCGACGGTACACAGATCGCCGAGATCGCCGAGGCACTGGCGGCGCGGGCCACCGAGGCGGACGGGGGCTTTCTGTTCGCCCGGTTGGTGACCGGGTCCCTCATCTCACGGCTCCGCGAGGGGGCGGTCAGCGGCGCGGAGTTGCTCGCCGGGCTGCCGGAGTCCGTGGAGGCAGCGTTCGAGGAGGACCTGCGGTCCGGGCCGGTGCGCGTGCGCGACGACGGTACCGAACTGCCGTCGGCGGCACGGGATCTGCTCACGGCGCTCGCCTGGGCGGCGGGGAGGGGCATGCCGGCGGGTGGGGTGTGGGAGGCGGTGGCGTCGGCTCTGCGTGGGCCTGATGCCGGAATGGCTTATGACGAGGGGGATGTGGACTGGGTGCTGTCGGCGTACGGACGGTACGTGGTGGAGGACGGGGGTGGGTCCCAGGCGGTGTACCGGCTGTATCACCGGGAGTTCGTGTCGTATTTGCGGGGGCGGGAGGGGCCGGGGGGTGAGGCCGCGGGAATGGTCGTGCTGGAGGTCGTCGCGGGCCTGCTCAGGCGGCAGGCCGAGGCGGGGGACTGGGAGGGGGTCGATCCGTATGTGCGCAGGAGCCTCGCGCATCACGCCGGTTGGGCCGGTGAGCCGGGCATCCGGCTGTTGCGGGGGCTCGTCGAGTGGGACAGGGGCAACGCGCTGCCGCATCTCGGTACGGCGTTGTACGAGTCCACGCTCGCCCTGAGGGCGAACGGGAACCGGGAGGCCGCGTTGGCATCCGCTCGCGAAGCGGCTGCCATCTACGCGGAGCTCAACGACTCCGATCCCGTCCGTTATCTCCCCGACGTCGCCACGTGCCTCGGCGCTCTCGCCATCGTTCTGGCGGAGACCGGTGAGCGGCAAGGTGCCCTGGAGCCCGCCCAGGAAGCCGTCCGCATCAACCGGGAACTCGCCCGGACCAACCCCACCGCCCACCTCCCCAACCTCGCCACCTTCCTCAGCAACCTCGCCAGCCACCTGGCGCAGGCCGGTGACCGGCAAAGTGCCCTGGAGCCCGCCCAGGAAGCCGTCCACATCAGCCGCGAACTCGCCCGGGCCAACCCCACCGCCCACCTCCCCAACCTCGCCCAGTCGCTGACCAACCTCGCCGGCCACCTCACGGACTCCGGTGACCGGCAAGGCGCCCTGGAACCCGCCCAGGAAGCCGTCCACATCAACCGCGAACTCACCCGGACCAACCCCGCCGCCCACCTCCCCCAGCTCGCCAGCTCCCTCAACAACCTCGCCATCGCTCTGGCGAACTCGGGCGACCGACAGGGCGGCCTCGAAGCGGCTCACGAAGCCGTCCGCATCCGCCGCGACCTCACGCGGACCAACCCCGCCGCCCACCTCCCCTACCTGGCCGGCTCCCTCAACACCCTCGCCGGCCAACTCGCGGAGGCCGGGGACCCCCAGGGCGCGCTCGAACCCGCTCAGGAAGCCGTCCGCATCTACACCCGACTCACCAGGACCAGCCCCGCCGCCCACCTCCCCCAGCTCGCCAGCTCCCTGACCACCCTCGCCAACCGGCTGGCGGGCATCGGCAGACCCCAGGACGCCCTCGAACCCGCCCACGAAGCCGTCCGCATCCGCCGCGAGCTCACCCGGACCAACCCCGCCGCCCACCTCCCCGAACTCGCCGGCTCCCTCAACAACCTCGCCATCCGCCTGGCGGAGACCGGTGACCGGCAAGGGGGTCTCGAAGCGGCTCACGAAGCCGTCCGCATCCGCCGCGACCTCGCGCGGACCAACCCCGCCGCCCACCTCCCCCACCTGGCCGGCTCCCTCAACACCCTCGCCAACCGCCTGGCGGACATGGGCAGGTACGACGACGCTCTGCAAGCCGCGTACGAAACCGTCCGCATCCGCCGCGACCTCACGCGCGCCGACCTCGCCGCCCACCTCCCCGAACTGGCCGGCTCCCTCACCACCCTCACCATCCGCCTGGCGGACGCCGGATACCGGCAGGCCGCCCTCGAACCCGCCCGGGAAGCCGTCCGCATCCGCCGCGACCTCGCGCGGACCAACCCCGCCGCCCACCTCCCCCACCTGGCCGGCTCGCTGAACAACCTCGCCAACCTCCTCGCGGAAGCCGGAGACCGGCAAGGCGCCGACGAACCCGCTCAGGAAGCCGTCCGCATCTACACCCGACTCACCAGGACCAGCCCCGCCGCCCACCTCCCTCATCTCGCCAGTTCTCTCAACACGCTGGCCAACTGTCTGGCGGTCGCCGGCAGGCCCCAGGACGCCCTGGAACCCGCACGGAAAGCGGTCCGCATCCGCCGCGACCTCGCGCGGACCAACCCCGCCGCCCACCTCCCCCACCTGGCCGGTTACCTCAACAACCTCGCCAACCGCCTGGCCGAGACCGGAGACCTGCTCGGTGCACTGAAGCCCGGCCGGGAAGCCGTCCGCATCCGCGGCGACCTCACCCGGACCAACCCGGCCGCACACCTCCCCCACCTCGTGACCTGCGTCAACAACCTCGCCCGGCATCTGGTGGCCACAGGCAGCGAAGCAGCAGCCGTCCAGGTCTTCTCGGACGCGGCCGACAGCATCGCCCCGACCGACCCGGCCGCCGCGCGGGCCATCACCTACGAACGAGCCGCTTTCCGACTCGCAGTGCCCAGCCCCGAGTCCGGACGCGCAGGTCTGCGGGAGCTCGTCGTCCTGCTCCATGACGGGCCTCCGGACGCCCCGGACGACATCGCGCTCCGTGCACGGCGCAGGCTTCGTTCCTTCGTCCGCGCCGCGTCCGGCAACCGCCAGTTGGTGGACCAGATGTACCAAGAGACCCTCGGCACACCCGTTCCGGACTGGCTGTCGCTCTCGGACGAGGTCCTGGAACTGGCGGCTGCCTGGATGGCGACCGGCACCTGGGAAGAAAGCCAGGCGTTCTGGTCACAGCACGCCGATCGTCTCGGCGCCGAGGACACCGCCACCGCCCTGAGCGAATACGCCCTGGTCACACCCGTCGCGGAGGACCATCTGGCACTGAGGCGGCAGATCCTCTCCGAAGGCGCGGACCCGGTCTTCCGTGAGCTGATCCTTCACGACCAGCTCACCACCTGGCTGGAATGCGAGGACTGGGAAACCTCACGATGCTTCCTGGCCGAGCACCCCCGGCTCATCGCCGACGAGGCCGCCGAGGACGTCCTCGCGGCGGACGACCCCCGCGCGCCCGAGATCACCGCCCACATCGGCCTCCTCCACATGGCCCGCACGGAAGACATCGACACCGCGTACCAGCGCGTCCAGGACCGAGACGCCCTCCAGCGGTACGTCCAACGGGCCCTCACCGAGGGCGACGCCCGAGCCCTGGCGTACGCCTCGGCCATCGAGCACACGGCCTTCGACGACCAACCGGCCTCCCTCACCCACCACCAGGCCGCGCTCGTCCTCGCCGGCAAGCCCGACGACCTCACCCCCGACGACCTGTCGGCGGCGGCCGCCCGAGCGGACCCGGACACCCGCACCCGCCTGGTCTCCGAACTCGCCGCCCTCAGCACCCGCCCCGGCCAGGACCCCGCCCCCTGGCTGCGCCTCATCCAGGCCCTCACCCAGCCCCGTACATAGGCCGAACGGCCGGGCCCGTACTCTCCGTACGAGGCCCGGCCGTCCTTTTCGGCGCACCGTCAGACCGGCGTCACGCCCCCGCCGGCTCCAACGCCTTCTCCGCCTTCGCCTCCCTCTTCGCCGCCCGCTTCTTCGCCCGCCGCTCCTTGCGGAGTTCGAGCATCGCGTACAGCGTCGGTACGAGCAGCAGCGTCAGCAGCGTCGACGTGACCAGGCCGCCGATCACGACGACCGCCAGCGGCTGGGCGATGAAGCCGCCCTCGCCGGTGATGCCCAGGGCCATCGGGAGCAGGGCGAAGATCGTTGCCAGGGCCGTCATCAGGATGGGGCGCAGGCGGTGACGGCCGCCTTCCACCACGGCCTCGACCACCCCGTACCCCTGCTTCCGGTACTGGTTGATGAGGTCGATGAGCACGATCGCGTTGGTCACCACGATGCCGATCAGCATCAGCATGCCGATCATCGCCGGGACGCCCATCGGCGTGTCCGTCGCCACCAGCAGGCCGATCGCGCCGGTCGCCGCGAACGGGATCGACACCAGCAGGATGAGCGGCTGGGCCAGCGAACGGAACGTGCCGACCAGCAGCATGAAGACGATCGCGATGGCCGCCAGCATGGCCAGTCCCAGGTTCGCGAAGGCCTCGTCCTGGTCCTGCGAGACACCGCCGATCTCCGCCGTCGCGCCCGCCGGGAGCTTCAGCGCGCCCAGCTTCGACGTCAGGTCCGCGCTCACCGCGCCCGTGTTGTCACCGGTCGGCTTCGCCGTGATGGTGGCGGCGCGCTGACCGTCGATGCGGGTCATCGACACCGGTCCGTCCACCAGCTTCACCGTGGCGATGTCGCCGAGCTTCACCGGGCCGAGACGAAGCGCCTTCAGCTGCTCCAGGGTCTGCGCCGGCTTCGCCGACTTGATCACGACATCGCGTTCGGTGTCGTCCAGGACCGCCTTGGCCGCGGGGGTGCCCCGTACCGCCTGGGTCACGGCCGCGCCCAGCGTCTGGTCGTCGAAACCGGCCGCCGCGGCCTTCGCGTTGGCCTTCACGGAGATGCGCGGCACGCTCTGCGCCAGGTCGCTGGTGACGTCCGTGACGTCGTCCAGCCCGGCCACCGTCCTGCGGACCTCCTCCGACGCCTTGCGCAGGACGTCCGCGTCGGCGGCCTTCACCACCACGCTCAGGTCCTGGTTGCCGAAGCCGTCACCGGCCGCGACCTGGGTGGTGCCGATGCCCTTGAGCCCGGCCAGCCCCTTCTCGATGCGGTTCCGCGTGTCCTCGGACGACGCCGAGTCCTCCAGCATCACCTGGTACGAGGCCTGGTTGGTGTCCGTGCCGCCGCCGAAGGCCGCCATGAAGCCGGACGAGCCGATCGTCACCTGGTAGTCCTTGACGCCCTTGGTGGCGGACAGCAGCTTCTCGACCTTCTTCGCCTGCTCGTCCGTCGCCGCCAGGCTGGTGCCCGGCTTCAACTCCTGTTTGACGGTGAGGACTTCCTGCTCGCCCTGGTCGAAGAAGTTGGTCTTCAGCAGGGGCGCCATGCCGAACGTGCCGATGAGGACGACGACCGCGAGCGCCACGCTCGTCAGGCGGCGGCGTGTGGCGAACCGCAGGACCGGGACGTAGGCGCGCTGCAGGCGGCTCTTCGCCTCCTTCTCCTCCGCCAGGCGGCGGGCCTCCTCCGCGTCCTCGGGGGTGCCCTTCGGGGCGCGCAGGAACCAGTACGACAGGACCGGTACGACCGTCAGCGAGACGAGCAGTGAGGCCAGCAGCGCGGCCGTCACCGTCAGGCTGAAGGCGCCGAACAGCTCGCCCACCATGCCGCCGACCAGGCCGATCGGGAGGAAGACCGCGACCGTGGTGAGGGTCGAGGACGTCACCGCGCCCGCCACCTCGCGGACCGCCTTCAGGATGGCCTCCTGGCGCTCCTCGCCGTAGCCGAGGTGCCGCTTGATGTTCTCCAGGACCACGATCGAGTCGTCGACGACGCGGCCGATGGCGATGGTCAGCGCGCCCAGCGTCAGCATGTTCAGCGACAGGTCCCGGGTCCACAGGACGATCAGGGCCAGGACCACCGACAGGGGGATGCTCACCGCCGTCACCAGCGTCGAGCGGATCGACGCCAGGAACACCAGGATGACGAGGACGGCGAAGACCAGGCCGAGCGCGCCCTCGGTCGTCAGTCCCTCGATGGACTTCGACACCGCCGGGCCCTGGTCGCTGACGACGGTGAGCGTGGCGCCGGATCCGAGGTCCTCCCGCAGTTCGGGAAGCCTGTCCTGGACGGCGTCGGAGATCGCGACCGCGCTGCCGTCGCGGTCCATGGTGACCATGACGGCGAGACTGGGCTTGCCGTCGGTGCGCGTGATGGAGTCGGCCCTGGCCTCCTCCTGCTTCACGGTCGCCACGTCACCGAGACGGACCGGCTTGCCCTTGCCGGGCTCGCCCGTGACCATCAGGTCCTGGATCTGCTTCACCGAGGTGAAGCCGCCGCCCACCTGGACGGTGCGGTTGGCGCCGTCCTCGTCGAAGGAGCCCGCCGGGACCGTCGCGCCGCCCGCCTGCAGGGCCTGGGTGAGGGCCTGCGCGGTCAGACCCGCCCTGGCCAGCTCGGCGTCGTCGGGGGTGACGGTGACCTGGAGGTCCCGTACACCGTCGACGGTGACCTGGCCGACGCCGTCGATGTCCTCCAGGTCCGGTACGACCGTCTTGTGGAGCTGATCGGCCAGGGCCTGCTGGTCCCTGTCCGAGGTGACGGCGAGGACGACGGTCGGGATGTCGTCCGTCGAACCGGCGATGACCTGCGGGTCCACGTCGTCCGGAAGCTGGACGCGGGCCCGGTTGACGGCCTGCTGGACGTCGGCGACGAGCTGCTGGGTGTCGTTGCCGTAGTCGAAGGACGCCATGATCACGGCATTGCCCTCGCTCGCCGTGGAGGTGACGCCCGTGATGTTGTCGACGGCCTCCAGGCTGTCCTCGATGGGCTCGACGACCTGCTTCTCGACGACGTCGGGGGACGCGCCCTGGTAGGGCGCCAGCACCGACACCATCGGGAGTTCGATGGTGGGCAGGAGTTGCTGTTTCAGCTGGGGTATCGCAATCGCGCCGAAGAATAACGCGATGAGGGACATCAGCCCTACAAGGGCCCGCTGTGCGAGGCTGAATCGGGACAGCCAGGACATGGATGAAGGGTCTCTCTTCTGTGAGCGGCAGAAGCGGAAGCAGGCGTTCGGACTTCTTGCGCTCTTGTGAAGCACATGTGAGCGCCCGCACTTACACCCTGAGCCATGGAGAGCGCCGCACTTGTAGGCCTCAAGTCCATTTCCTCACACGGCACATACTCCGGGCGCAGTACGGGGGGTGGAGCTCACTCCACCCTCGGACGGACCAGACCCGATTCGTACGCGATCACCACGAGCTGTGCCCGGTCCCGGGCGCCCAGCTTGGCCATGGCCCGGTTGACGTGTGTCTTGACCGTGAGCGGGCTGACCTCCAGACGCTCGGCGATCTCGTCGTTGGAGAGCCCGCCGGCGACCTGCACCAGCACCTCTCGCTCCCGCACGGTCAGCGCGCCGAGCCGCTCGGCGCGGGCGGGGTCGCGGTCCTCGTCGGCGGTGCCCTCCTGGGCGAGGAAGCGGGCGATCAGGCCCTTGGTGGCCGCCGGGGACAGCAGCGCCTCCCCGCCGGCCGCGACCCGGATGGCGCTGAGCAGTTCCTCGGGCTCGGAGCCCTTGCCGAGGAAGCCGGACGCGCCGGCGCGCAGCGACTGCACGACGTAGTCGTCGACCTCGAAGGTGGTCAGGATGACCACCCGGACCTGGGCCAGGTCGGGGTCGGCGCCGATCATGCGGGTCGCGGCGAGGCCGTCGGTCCCCGGCATCCGGATGTCCATGAGCACGACGTCGGCCCGCTGCTCCTTGGCCAGCCGCACCGCCTCGGCGCCGTCGGAGGCCTCGCCGACCACCTCCATGTCGGGCTCGGAGTCGACCAGCACACGGAAGGCGCTGCGCAGCAGCGCCTGGTCGTCGGCGAGCAGGACACGGATCGTCATGCGGGGTCCTCGTCGGGGCGTGTGCGGTTGTCGACCGGCAGGATCGCATGGACGCGGAAGCCGCCGCCGTAGCGGGGACCGGTGGTGAGGGTGCCGCGCAGGGCGGCGACGCGCTCCCGCATCCCGAGCAGCCCGTGTCCGCCGCCGGAGCCGGGGTCGTGGTCCTCGCCGGTGCCGTTGTCGAGGACGGTGACCTCGATGTCCGGTCCGACGCGTACCACGCTGACCTCCGCCTTCGCCTCGGTACCGGCATGCTTCTGCACGTTGGTGAGGGCCTCCTGGATGATGCGGTAGGCGGCCAGGTCCACGGCGGCGGGGAGGGTGGTGCCCTGGTCGGCGCGGGCGACCTCGACGTGGAGGCCGGCGCTGCGGAAGGTGCCGACGAGTTCGTCGAGGCGGTCGAGACCCGGGGCGGGTTCGGTGGGGGCCTCGGGGTCGTCGGACTGGCGGAGCAGCCCGACGGTGGCGCGGAGTTCGTCGAGCGCCGAGCGGCTGGCCTCCCGTACATGGGCGAGGGCCTGCTTGGCCTGGTCGGGCCGCTTGTCCATGACGTGCGCGGCGACTCCCGCCTGCACGTTGACCAGGGCGATGTGGTGGGCGACGACGTCGTGCAGGTCGCGGGCTATGCGGAGGCGTTCCTCGGCGACGCGGCGGCGGGCCTCCTCCTCGCGGGTGCGCTCGGCACGCTCGGCCCGCTCGCGGATGGCCTGGATGAAGGCACGGCGGCTGCGGACGGCGTCGCCCGCGGTGGCGCCGATGCCGGTCCAGGCGAAGATGCCGAGGTTCTCCTGGGCGTACCAGGGCAGGGGGCCGGCGAGCATGGCGGCGCCGGTGAGCACGGTCATGGTGAGCAGGCCGACGCGCCAGGTGGTGGGACGGTCGGTGGTGGAGGCGACGGTGTAGAGGGCGATGACGGCGGACATGGCGACGGGGGCGCGGGGGTCGCCGGTGACGGACTCGATGAGGGAGACGGTGCCGGTGAGGGCGAGGACCGTCATGGGGGCGCGGCGGCGGAAGACGAGCGCCGCGGCGCCGAGGGTCATCAGGAGCAGGCTGAGCGAGTCGGGGGTCCGCACGCCCCAGGTGACGCCCTCGGGGCCGTGCGGGTCGGCGAACGACCCGGCGACCATGCACGCCAGTACGCCCGCCGCCAGCGCCGCGTCCATCGCCGAGGGGTGTGCTCGCAGGCGGCCTCGGGCGCGCTCCAGTGTGCTCACGGGGGTTTACGGTAGCCGGGCCGGGTGTCGGGCCGTCGGGGGCCCGGCGCGGGGGCCGTGCGGGGCGGCGGACGCGGCCCGCCGCCACGGGGTGTCCGCTACGGTGTGCCGCCCGGGATCAGGCCGTCGTCGCTCAGCAGCTGCCGTACGTCCTCCAGCGTGGCGTCCGGTGCCGGCAGGATCAGTTCCGATGGTGCGAGGGAGTCGTCGGGGAGCGGTTCGCCCAGGTCGCGGACCTTGGTCAGGAGGGCCTGAAGGGTGCGGCGGAAGCCGGGGCCGTCTCCGTTCTCCATCTCGGCCAGGAGTTCGTCGTCCAGCTTGTTCAGTTCGGTGAGGTGGACGTCGTCCAGCGTCACCTGCCCCTCCCCCATGATCCGTACGATCATGCCGCCCTCCTAGGCGTGGGCCCTACTGCTTGTCGAAGCGTGGGGTGTCCTGCGGCTGCTGCTGGGACTGCGGCTGGTTCGTGCCACCTTCGATGGCCTGCTGCCCGCCGGTCGTGCCGCCGGCCAGTTCCGCCTTCATGCGCTGCAGCTCCAGCTCTACATCCGTACCACCGGAGAGCCGGTCCAGCTCGGCCTGGATGTCGTCCTTGTGCATGCCGGAGGGGTCGTCGAGGGCGCCGGAGGCGAGGAGTTCGTCGATCGCGCCGGCCCTGGCCTGGAGCTGGGCGGTCTTGTCCTCGGCGCGCTGGATGGCCAGGCCGACGTCGCCCATCTCCTCGGAGATGCCGGAGAAGGCCTCGCCGATCCGGGTCTGGGCCTGCGCCGCCGTGTACGTGGCCTTGATCGTCTCCTTCTTGGTGCGGAAGGCGTCGACCTTGGCCTGGAGTCGCTGGGCCGCCAGGGTGAGCTTCTCCTCCTCGCCCTGGAGCGTGGCGTGCTGGGTCTCCAGGTCGGTCACCTGCTGCTGGAGCGCGGCCTTGCGCGACAGCGCCTCACGGGCGAGGTCCTCCCGGCCCAGCGCGAGCGCCTTGCGGCCCTGGTCCTCCAGCTTGGTGGACTGCTGCTGCAGCTGGTTGAGCTGGAGTTCCAGGCGCTTGCGCGACGTGGCCACGTCCGCGACGCCGCGGCGGACCTTCTGGAGCAGCTCCAGCTGCTTCTGGTACGAGTAATCGAGGGTCTCGCGCGGGTCCTCGGCCCGGTCAAGGGCCTTGTTCGCCTTCGCGCGGAAGATCATCCCCATACGCTTCATGACACCGCTCATGGGCTTCGCGCGCCCCCTTCTGACGGACTCCAGCTCCAGCTCCTGCGACAGAACCCACAGTACGGGCCCTGCTTCCATTACCGCACTGTTCGGGGACGGATGGGCTCATCCCCAAGGACGACTGCGCGGCCTTCCGCTCCGGCGTAGGGAGTAGGTGGTCCCCGGGGCGTCCGGAGAGGTGCCCGGACGTGGACCCGGAAGACGTACGCAACGTCCCCTCTGTCCCTTTACAGACGACTGGTGTTGCCGGATCGTTCCCCGCGGGGCTGGGGCCCATGCCCGTCAAGCGCTTACCCTTGGGTTTTGTGTTCCGTAGCCGTGCCAAGGAAGAGAAGGCCCCGGCCGCCGACAAGGCGCCGGTGAACTTCTCCAAGCAGCCCCGCGACCCGCAGGCCCCTAAGGGCCGGCCCACGCCCAAGCGCAGTGAGGCCCAGTCCCAGCGCCGCAGCGTCGCCAACACGTCGATGACGCGCAAGGAGGCCGCCAAGCGGCAGCGCGAGGAGCGCCGTGCCGCGCTGGACCGGCAGCGTCAGGCGCTGGCGGGTGGTGACGAGCGGTATCTGCCGGCCCGCGACAAGGGCCCGGTCCGCAAGTTCGCGCGCGACTTCATCGACTCGCGGTTCAACATCGCGGAGTTCTTCCTGCCCATGGCCGTGGTCATCCTCGTGCTGAGCATGGTCCGGGTGGCCGCGCTGCAGAACATCGCGCTGCTGCTGTGGCTCGTCGTGATCGTGCTGATCGTGCTCGACTCGTTCGTCACCGCGTTCCGGCTGAAGAAGCGGCTCAACGAGCGCTTCCCCAGTGACAACAAGCGGGGCGCGATCGCCTACGCGCTGATGCGCTCGCTCCAGATGCGTCGGCTCCGGCTGCCGAAGCCGCAGGTCAAGCGCGGAGAGCGGCCCTGACCACGACGCCGTTTTCCGGGGGTGCGGCGGACGCCTGGCTCAGCAGGACGGGCGGGCTGCGTGACGTCGTACGGCAGGAGCTGGTGGCCCGCCAGCTGGAGGAGCAGATAGCCGGGCGGTTCCCGGTCGGGCAGCGTCTGCGGGTGCTCGACGTCGGCATGGGGCAGGGTACGCAGGCGCTGCGGCTGGCCCGGGCGGGACACAAGGTCACCGGGGTGGAACGGGACCCGAAGATGATCGCCGCCGCCCGCGAGGCGCTCGCCGGTGAGCCGGAGGGCATCCGGGAGCGGATGCGGATCGTCGAGGGGGACGGCCGGGACACCGGCGTGCACTTCCTGCCGGGCAGCTTCGACGTGGTGCTGTGCCACGGCGTGCTCATGTACGTCGAGGAGCCGGACCCGCTGCTGGCGGGGCTGGCGCGGATGCTCGCCCAGGGCGGGCTGCTGTCGCTGCTGGTCCGCAACGGCGACGCCCTCGCCATGCGGCCGGGCCTGTCCGGCGACTGGGCCGGGGCGCTGGCGGCCTTCGACACCACCGCCTACCGCAACCGGCTGGGGCTCGATGTACGGGCCGACCGGCTGGCCACGCTGACGGCCACGCTCGCGGGGATCGGGGCGCCGCTGCACACCTGGTACGGCGTGCGGGTCTTCACGGACACGGCGGCGGACGGGGCGGAGATCCCGGCCGACGTGGAGACACTGCTGGCGGTGGAGGAGCGGGCCGGGCGCACGGACCCGTATCGCGGGGTGGCGGCGCTGCTGCACCTGTGCGGCGTGCGGGGCTGAAGCCCGTACGGGCACTCACCGGGGCCAGGCCCCCTGCACCACCGGCCGCCCCCCTTCGCTGTGTGTTGCGACCTGCCCGGCGCTGCGGTGGCCGGGAAGGTCGAGCAGCCGCGCCGCGCCGGCTGCGGAAACCCGTCCGGGCGTGCACCAGGGCCCCCTGCGCCACCGGCCGCCGCCTCCCCAGCACCCGGCACCGCATGCCCGTCTCCACGGACACCGCCACCGAGAACCCGGACCTGCGCGGAGTACGGGGCCGAAGCCCGTTCGGGCGTGCACCGGGGGCCGGGCGGGCGCCCCGCGGTGACACTCTGGGCATGGACGCTTCCCGCACCCGTGCCCCACGGCTGCTCGCCGCGCTCGTCTGTTTCGCCGCCCTCGTCACCGGGTGCACCGGCTCCGGCTCCGCGGGCGAGGGGGAGAGCACGACCCGGCGGGCGGCCGCGGTGCCGATGCAGGACAGCGACCTGGAGAGCGACTACAAGCGGGTGATCAGGGACGTCCTGCCGTCGGTCGTGCAGATCCGGGGCCGCGGCGATCTCGGCTCGGGGGTGGTGTACGACGGCGAGGGGCACATCGTCACCAACGCGCACGTCGTCGGCGACGAGCGGACCTTCCGGGTGACGACCGCCAACAGCGAGGACGCCCTCACCGCGACGCTCGTCTCCTCCTATCCTCAGCAGGACCTCGCCGTCATCAAGCTGGACAAAGCGCCGGACGGGCTGAAGGGCGCCCGGTTCGGGGACTCCACGAAGGTGGAGGTCGGGCAGATCGTCCTCGCCATGGGCTCGCCGCTCGGTCTGTCCTCCAGCGTGACGCAGGGCATCGTCTCGGCGACCGGACGGACCGTCACCGAGAGCACCGGCGACGGCGGTACGGGCGCGACACTCGCCAACATGGTGCAGACCTCGGCGGCCATCAACCCCGGCAACAGCGGCGGCGCCCTGGTGAACCTCGACGGGCAGGTCATCGGCATCCCGACGCTCGCCGCGACCGATCCCGGCCTCGGGGACGACGCCGCGCCCGGCATCGGGTTCGCGATCCCGGCGTCGACGGTGAAGACGATCGCGGACCAGATCGTCCGCGACGGCAGGGTCACCGACTCGGGCCGGGCGGCGCTCGGCATCACCGGCCGCACGGTCGTGAACGACTCCTACCAGTCCGCCGGGGTCGCCGTCGTCGAGGTGATGAGGGGTGGCGCGGCCGACAAGGCGGGCATCGAGCCCGGGGACGTCATCACGAAGCTGGGTGACACGGACATCACCACCATCACCTCCCTCGCCGGAGCGCTGGCGGCCCAGAAGCCGGGCGACAGGACGACGGTGACGTTCACGCGCAACGGCGACAAGCGGACGGTGGATGTGACGCTGGGTGAGCAGTAGGGCGGGGGCAGCGAGGCCCCCGCCCCCGGTTCACGCCTGGTCCGCGTGCAGGCTCATCGGGCCGTAGATCTCCGTGGAGTCCTCGAACAGCCGCACCTGGTCCGTGCCGCCTTCCTGCAGAGCCTTCCAGTGCTCCCCGATCCACGACTCGGCATCCCCCTGCGTGGTGAAGTCCTCGGGCTGCACCGCGGGCTGGACCTCCGTCCCGTCGGCCGTCTCGAACCGCCACGTCCATGCCGCCATGTACGCCTCCAAGATGTGAGCACATGCAGAGCAGAAGCCGGATCTTGGTCCGGCTCCTGTCCAGAGCCTAGCCGGACGGGCAAGAGCCACGCCGACAAGCGAAAATCGGGTCCGTGGAACTGACACTGCTCGGCACCGGTACCCCCGAAGGACTCCCCCGCCCCTCCTGTCCCTGCGCGACCTGTGCGGCGGCGCTCGGCGTGGACGCGCGGGCGGCCACCGCGCTGCTCGTGGACGGGGCGCTGCTGCTCGACCTGACGCCCGGCGCGGCGTTCGCGGCGGCACGGGCGGGACGTTCCCTGGGTGGCGTACGGCAGGTGCTGCTGTCGCATCCGCAGGACGGGCCTGCGGTGGAGGTGCCGGCGGGGCTGCCGCAGCCCGGGCGGGTCCCGGACGGGCGTGAGCTGGCGCTGCTGACGGGGCATCGGGTGCGGGCGGTGGCGATGGACGCGCCCGGCACCGGGTACGCGGTGACGGGCCCGGACGGGCAGCGGCTGCTGTATCTGCCGCCGGGCGGAGCGCCGGCCGGGCTGCAGGCGCCCGCCGAGGCGTACGACATGGTCCTCGCGGACGTCGTGGGGCGGCCGGACGCGCTGGCGAGGCTCCGCGCGGTGGGAGCGGTGGGGCCGACCACCGACGTCGTCGCCGTTCACCTCGACCACGACGTGCCGCCGGGCGCGGAGCTGCGGCGGCGGCTCGCCGCGGCGGGGGCGCGGGCGGTGCCGGACGGGACGACGCTGGAGGTGGGCGCCTACGAGGACGTACCGGACGTGCCGCGGCGGACGCTGGTGCTGGGCGGGGCACGGTCGGGGAAGTCGGTGGAGGCCGAGCGGCGGCTGGAGGCCTTCCCCGAGGTGCTGTACGTCGCGACCGGTGGGTCCCGTAACGGGGACACCGAGTGGGCGTCGCGGGTCGCGGCGCACCAGGAGCGGCGGCCGGGGTCGTGGCGGACCGCCGAGACGTGCGACCTGGTGCCGTTGCTGAAGGACGACGGGCCGCCGCTGCTCATCGACTGCCTGTCGTTGTGGCTGACGGACGCGATGGACTCCGTCGGCGCGTGGGACGACGCGGAGTGGGCCGGTGGCGGGGAGCGGGCGCTCAGGGACCGGGTGCGGGAGCTGGCTCAGGCGGTGCGCGGCACGCGGCGCACCGTGGTCGCCGTGTCGAACGAGGTGGGGTCGGGCATCGTGCCGGCCACGGCCTCGGGACGGCGGTACCGGGACGAACTCGGACGGCTGAACGCTGCGTTCGCGGACGAGTGCGAGCACGTGGTGCTGGTGGTGGCGGGTCAGGCGCTGGTGCTACGCGGCTGACGCTCCCTTGCGGGCGATGAGGCGGTAGGCGTTCGCGAAGGGCGTGTGGCGCAGGAGGGGGGCCAGGGCGTGGTCCGCCGTCCAGGCCGCGGCCACCAGGGGGAGGCCGGCCGCCAGCAGGGTGGCCCGCAGGCCGCGCTGGAGCCGGGTCGGCGGGATGGCACGCCAGGGGGTGTCCGGGGCGGGCAGGGCGTGGGAGAGGGCCAGGGCGAAGGCGCCCGCCAGGTCGTACGGGACGTGCGCGGTGCGGCGGTCGACGGCGAGGACCGTGCAGCCCCGGGCCTCCAGTTCGGCGCGGAGGTTGGCCGGCGGCGGCAGGTGCAGGTGGCGCGGCTGGTCGTACGGCAGCCACCACTTGCCGAGCAGGAGGGCGAACACCGAACGCGGGTCGGGGAGTTCGACGAGGAGGTGGCCGCCGGGGCGGAGGACGTCGAGGGCGGCGCGGAGTTCCTCGCGGGGGTCCGGGGTGTGGTGCAGGTGCTGGAGCATGCTGACGACGTCGTAGCGGGCGCGCAGGCGGGCCCTGATGTGGGGGTCCGTGAGGTGGCCGATGTACGCCTCCTCGACCCGTCCCGCCGCCTGGGCCCGCTGGACGCGCCAGGTGGTGTCCAGACCGTCGAAGGCGGTGTACGGGAAGAACTCCCGCGCCCGCTGCGGGAAGCGGGCGTGGCCCGTGCCCACGTCCAGCCAGCTCTCCGGCTCGGTGAAGCGCAGCATCGCGCGGGCGGCGGAGCGGTGTCCGCGGCGGACGCCGGTGCGGGCGACGACACCGGCGAGGCGCCCCTCGTCGAGGTCCCGGTGGTAGAAGGTCACGCCTTCCGCGGTCAGCCGGGGGTTCTGGAAGGTGTGGACGCAGTCCCGGCACTCGGCGAGGAGGAACCGGCCCGGTTTGTGCAGCCGCAGGTCCCCGGCGCGCAGCCGGGTGCGCAGGCGCTGCGAGCCGCACCAGGGGCAGTCCTCACGGGGCGGCTCCTGGAAGCGGTCGGTGCCCTCGGCGAGGTAGGCGAGGTAGGCGGCACGGCGACGGGCGGTCGTCTGCCGGGCGCGGGGCGCTGGGGGTGCGGACATGGGCGGCTCCCGAGCGAGTGAGGCCGAGTGGGGCGAGCAGGAAAGGACGTACGACAATCTGCTGCAAAACGGAACGTATGGGATAGGGATCTTGGGTGCAACGACGTCACGCGCGCGTGGTGACGACAGGGCGCGGTCGTGTTCGATCAGGGCCGGTACTGTTCGGCGAATGAGCTCGCTTAATCTCGACGACTTCACCGATCTGATCGAGCGCCCCGACGGCGGGGTGCGCCGCGACGCCGAGGCGCGCCGGGAGCGTCAGATCGTGCCGCCCGGATCGCTGGGCCGCCTCGACGACCTGGGTGAGTGGCTGGCGGCGGCGCAGTCCGCAGTGCCGGTGCGGCCGATCGAACGGCCGCGGGTGGTTCTGTTCGCCGGTGACCACGGGGTCGCCGAACTGGGCGTCTCGGCGCGGCCCGCGGGCAGCGCCGGGCAGTTGGTGCGGGAGGTACTGGAGGGCGGGCGGCCCGTGTCGGTGCTCGCCCGGCGGCTGGACGTGCCGGTGCGGATCGTCGATCTGGGGCTGGACTGCGACCCGGAGACGCTGCCCGCCGACGTCGCACGGCACCGGGTGCGGCGCGGCAGCGGGCGCATCGACGTCGAGGACGCGCTGACCCTGGAGGAGGCGGCGACCGCCTTCCTCACCGGGGTCGCGGTGGCCGACGAGGAGGCCGACTCCGGTACGGATCTGGTGGTGCTCGGCGATGTGAGCGTGGGCGGGACGACGGCGGCAGGGGTGCTGGTCGCGGCGCTGTGCGGAACCGACGCGTCCGTCGTCACCGGGCGGGGCGGGCTGGCGATCGACGATCTGGCCTGGATGCGCAAGTGCGCGGCGATCCGGGACGCCCTGCGCCGGGCCCGGCCGGTGCTCGGGGACCAGCTGCAGCTGCTGGCGACGGTGGGCGGCGCCGACCTCGCCGCGATCACCGGCTTTCTGCTGCAGAGCGCGGTGCGGAAGATGCCGGTGATCCTCGACGGGGTCGTGACGGCCGCCTGCGCGCTGGTGGGTCAGCGGATCGCGTTCCGCGCGCCGGACTGGTGGCTCGCCGCGCACGACAGCGGGGAGCCGGGGCAGGCCAAGGCGCTCGACCGCATGGCGCTGGAGCCGCTGCTGTCACAGGGGGTGACCGTCGGGGAGGGCGCGGGGGCGTTGCTGGCGCTGCCGCTGGTACAGGCCGCGGCGGCGCTGGCCGCCGAGCTGCCGGAGAAGCCGAAGGAGTCGGAGGCACCGGCGGTTTCCGGCGACCCGGCGGAGGAGTAGCCGGTCCGGCCGGTTCGGCACCGCCGGACTGCACCGGCGCGGCAGAGGGCCGGCGCGGCGAAAGAGTCCGGCACCGACAGGCCCTGGGGACCGGCACCGACAGACGCCGACGGTGACAGTCGGCACCGACAAACCGCCGACGCTGCGGACCGACACCGACAAACCGCCGCCCTTAGGACCGGCACCGACAGACCACCGACGGCAAGGGCCCGCGCCAACAGACCGCCGACGGTGACAGTCGACACCGACAAACCGCCGCCCCTGAGACCGGGCCGACGGACCGCCAACGGCAAGGGCCCGCGCCGGCAGACCGCCGGCGGCGAGGGCCGGCGCTGGCGGCGGGTCGGTCCCGCGGGCCCTCGTCGCGTCAGTGGCGTTCGAGGGCCCGGGTCGGTTCGTCCGGTTTGCCGCCGATCCAGTCCTGGAGGACGCGGCTGGGGCGGGCCCAGCGGCGGTCGTGGTGATACGCACGCAGACGCGCCTTGGCGCGGGCCCGCGGGCGGCGGCCGTAGAAGCGCCTGGCCCAGGGAGAGCCGGGGCGGGCCAGGCGGACCGCCCCGACCAGGGCGATGAGGGGAATGATCACGCCGAAGATCGCGGTACGGGTCTTGCCCTTGCTCAGGGCGATGAGCGCGACGAGGAAGTTCCCCGTGACGCTCAGCAGGACGCCGGCGCGCCCCTGCTCCTCGCCCTCGGAGACGTCGTTGACGCCGAACGGCGAGAATCCGATGAGGACCAGGCCGACCAGGGCCGCCGTGAGCACCACGACCTCCACGCTCTTGCGCCCGGCCTCGCTCCAGTAGACGTCGTCGAGGTGCAGGATCAGCGCGAACTCGTCCAGCACGAGCCCCGCCCCCATGCCGAACAGGACCGCGCACAGTCTCGATCCCCAGCCCTCCGCGCCGCTGGCGACCACGCCGAAACCGCCGATGATCGTGAGGACCACCCCGGGTACCACGTGGTGAATGTGGAGCTCACCGGTCTGGACGTTGCGGAAGGGACCCTTGCCCGCCCGGATCATCCGTGTGATGAGCCGCGTGATCAGGAACGTCAGAACAAAGGCGGCCAGAGCAAGGAGCAGCGGCAGCTTGCCCGGTTCCACGATGTTCCTTTGCCACCAATCTCCCATATGGGAACTTTATCCACTGG
This sequence comes from Streptomyces sp. S.PNR 29, assembly GCF_030386795.1. Classification (GTDB taxonomy): domain Bacteria; phylum Actinomycetota; class Actinomycetes; order Streptomycetales; family Streptomycetaceae; genus Streptomyces. The sequence continues at coordinate 404,620 of NZ_JANUQM010000002.1, read as the reverse complement.
AGACGCGGGTAGTCTGCGCCGGTGTCCAGGACTCCATGGCCCGACGGCCTCCGTTTCGCCTTCGGCACCCTCACCGTGCTCCCGGTCGGGGTGACCCGCTGGGACCGTCCGGCCGCCCGCGCCGGCATGCTCTGCGCGCCGCTGGCCGGGCTGGTGGTCGGCACCGGTGCCGCCGCCGCCGGACTCCTGCTGCTGTTCCTCGGCTCGGGCCCACTGCTCGCCGCCGTCGCCACCGCCGCCGTACCCGCCGTCCTCACCCGCGGTCTGCACCTCGACGGGCTGGCCGACACCGCGGACGGACTCGGCAGCGGGAAGCCCGCCGAGGACGCACTGCGGATCATGAAGCAGTCGGACATCGGACCGTTCGGCGTACTCACGCTGGTCCTCGTGCTGCTGGCGCAGGTGGCGGCGCTGGCGCGGGCGTACGACGGCTCCTGGGCCCGGGGAGCGCTCGCCGCCGTCGTCGCGGCGACCGTCGCCCGGCTCGCCCTCACCCTGGCCGCCCGGTCGGGGATACCGGCCGCCCGCCCGGAGGGGCTGGGGGCCGCGGTCGCCGGTGCGGTGCCGGTACCGGGCGCGGTGGGGGCCGCCCTCGCCGTGGCCGGGGCGGCGGCTGCCCTGTCGGCGCTCCTCGGGCCGTACGGCCTCGTGCGGACCGCCCTCGCGGTCGTCCTCTCCGTCGCCGCCGCCGAACTCCTCCTGCGCCGCTGCACGCGCCGCTTCGGCGGAGTCACCGGTGACGTGTTCGGTGCCCTCGCGGAGACGGCGGCGACCACCGCGCTCGTCGTGCTGGCCCTGGGCTGAGCGTAGGCTCGTCACGGGTGTTCGCCGACAGGGTGAAGGCCCCGGTCGCCGCCGCACTCCCAGGTCGCGCCTGGGGTCGGCTGTCGGGCCCGGTCGACCCACCCGTTTCGGCCACAGCAACTTCACATCGGAAGCGAGAATTCACCACCGTGACTGCTCTCACTCTCAGCACCGCCGCGGCGCCCGGCCTGCGGGCCGACGCGATCGTGATCGGGGTCGCCAAGGGCTCCAAGGGGCCGGTCGTCGCACCGGGCGCCGAGGCCGTGGACAAGGCGTACGACGGCAAGCTGGCCGGCGTCCTGGAGACCCTCGGCGCCTCCGGTACCGAGGGCGAGGTGACGAAGCTGCCCGCGCCGTCCGGATTCAAGGCGCCGCTCGTGGTGGCGGTGGGCCTGGGCGCGCAGCCCGAGAAGGACTCCGGGTTCGACGCGGAGGCGCTGCGCAAGGCCGCCGGCGTGGCCGCCCGTGCCCTCGCCGGGTCCAAGAAGGCCGCCTTCGCCCTGCCGCTCACGGACGCCGCCGACGCCGGCGCGATCGGCGAGGGCGTGCTGCTCGGCGCCTACACCTTCGACTCGTACAAGGACAACAACAAGGACCCGAAGGCGAAGAACGGCAAGGCCCCGCTGGCCGAGGCCGCCCTGCTCGGCGGCAAGCCGCGCGACAAGGCGTACAAGGCGGCCGTCGAGCGTGCCGTCGCCGTCTGCGAGGAGCTCAACCGCGCCCGGGACCTGATCAACATGCCGCCGAACGACCTCAACCCCGAGGCGTTCGCCGCGATCGCGCAGACCGCGGCCAAGGAACACGGCATCAAGATCCAGGTGCTGGACGAGAAGGCGCTCGTCAAGGGCGGCTACGGCGGCATCCTCGGCGTCGGCTCCGGTTCGGCGTCGGCACCCCGCCTGGTGAAGCTGTCGTACACCCACTCCAAGGCGAAGAAGCACCTCGCCTTCGTCGGCAAGGGCATCACCTACGACTCGGGCGGCATCTCGCTGAAGCCGGCCGGGCACAACGAGACGATGAAGTGCGACATGAGCGGCGCGGCGGCGGTTTTCGCGGCCGTGGTCGCCGCCGCGCGCATCGGCCTGGAGGTGAACGTCACCGGCTGGCTGGCGCTCGCCGAGAACATGCCGTCCGGGTCGGCGACGCGCCCCGGTGACGTGCTGCGCATGTACAGCGGCAAGACGGTGGAGGTGCTCAACACCGACGCCGAGGGCCGGCTGGTGCTGGCCGACGCCCTGTGGGCCGCGTCCGCGGAGAAGCCGGACGCGATCGTGGACGTGGCGACCCTGACCGGCGCGATGATGCTGGCGCTGGGCAGCCGGACGTTCGGGATCATGGCCAACGACGACGCGTTCCGCTCCGCGGTGCACGAGGCCGCGGAGGAGGTCGGCGAGGCCGCGTGGCCGATGCCGCTGCCCGAGCATCTGCGCAAGGGGATGGACTCGGCCGTCGCCGACATCGCGAACATGGGTGAGCGGATGGGCGGCGGGCTGGTCGCCGGCCTGTTCCTCAAGGAGTTCGTGGGTGAGGGCATCACCTGGGCCCACCTGGACATCGCGGGGCCGGCGTTCAACGAAGGGGGCCCCTTCGGGTACACGCCCAAGGGTGGTACCGGGACCGCGGTGCGGACGCTGGTGCGGCTCGCCGAGCTGACGGCGGCGGGGGATCTGGGGTGACGTTCGCCTAGGGGCTCGGGCCGTCCGGTTGTGCGGCGGCCGCGGGGGCGTGGGGTGCTGGTCGCGCAGTTCCCCGCGCCCCTTCGGGTTGGCCGCAGTCGACGTGGGCGCTGGTTTCAAGTCGGCTGTGCCCCCTGTCCGTCGCAGACGTGGGGCGTCTCACACCCCGGCCCCGCGTCTCTTCCGCCTCCGACAAGTGCAAAGATGGGCTCGGCAGGACAGGGCCCCACCAAGGGCCGAAGAAAGAGCGGCCGGACACCAGCCGCCTGCCGGTCAGTGAAGACCGGCGTACGGCGCACATGCATGGAGGACGTGACGTGGCGAACGACGCCAGCACCGTTTTCGACCTAGTGATCCTCGGCGGTGGTAGCGGTGGTTACGCCGCGGCCCTGCGCGGGGCGCAGCTGGGCCTGGACGTCGCCCTGATCGAGAAGGACAAGGTCGGCGGCACCTGCCTGCACCGAGGATGCATCCCCACCAAGGCCCTGCTGCACGCGGGTGAGATCGCCGACCAGGCCCGCGAGAGCGAGCAGTTCGGCGTGAAGGCCAGCTTCGAGGGCATCGACGTACCGGCCGTCCACAAGTACAAGGACGAGGTCATCTCGGGCCTGTACAAGGGCCTGCAGGGGCTCATCGCCTCCCGCAAGGTGACCTACATCGAGGGTGAGGGCCGGCTGTCCTCGGCCACCTCGGTCGACGTCAACGGCCAGCGGATCCAGGGCCGTCACATCCTGCTCGCGACCGGTTCCGTGCCGAAGTCGCTGCCGGGCCTGGAGATCGACGGCAACCGGATCATCTCCTCGGACCACGCCCTCGTGCTGGACCGCGTGCCGAAGTCCGCGATCGTCCTCGGCGGCGGTGTCATCGGCGTGGAGTTCGCCTCCGCGTGGAAGTCCTTCGGTGCCGACATCACGATCATCGAAGGTCTGAAGCACCTCGTCCCGGTCGAGGACGAGAACTCCTCGAAGCTTCTTGAGCGCGCGTTCCGCAAGCGCGGCATCAAGTTCAACCTGGGCACCTTCTTCCAGAAGGCCGAGTACACCCAGGACGGTGTCAAGGTCACCCTCGCCGACGGCAAGGAGTTCGAGGCCGAGGTCCTCCTCGTCGCCGTCGGCCGCGGCCCGGTCTCGCAGGGCCTGGGCTACGAGGAGGTCGGGGTCGCCATGGACCGCGGCTACGTCCTCGTCGACGAGTACATGCGGACGAACATCCCGACCATCTCCGCCGTCGGTGACCTCGTCCCCACCCTCCAGCTCGCGCACGTCGGTTTCGCCGAGGGCATCCTGGTGGCGGAGCGCCTGGCCGGTCTGAAGACCGTTCCGATCGACTACGACGGCGTGCCGCGCGTGACGTACTGCCACCCGGAGGTCGCCTCCGTCGGCATCACCGAGGCCAAGGCCAAGGAGATCTACGGCGCGGACAAGGTCGTCGCTCTGAAGTACAACCTCGCGGGCAACGGCAAGAGCAAGATCCTGAAGACCGCGGGCGAGATCAAGCTCGTCCAGGTCAAGGACGGTGCCGTGGTCGGCGTCCACATGGTCGGCGACCGCATGGGCGAGCAGGTCGGCGAGGCCCAGCTGATCTACAACTGGGAAGCGCTGCCGGCCGAGGTCGCCCAGCTCGTCCACGCCCACCCGACGCAGAACGAGGCGCTCGGCGAGGCCCACCTGGCGCTGGCGGGCAAGCCGCTGCACTCGCACGACTGAACAGCCCTCGGGCGCGACGACACAGACTTCCGCACTTTGTAAGGAGCAACCGAAACCATGGCGGTTTCCGTAACCCTTCCGGCGCTCGGCGAGAGCGTCACCGAGGGCACTGTCACCCGCTGGCTGAAGGCCGAGGGGGAGCGCGTCGAGGCCGACGAGCCGCTGCTCGAGGTCTCCACCGACAAGGTCGACACCGAGATCCCGGCCCCCGCGGCCGGTGTGCTTTCCTCCATCAAGGTCGCCGAGGACGAGACGGTCGAGGTCGGCGCCGAGCTGGCCGTGATCGACGACGGCACCGGCGCCCCGGCTGCCGCCCCGGCGCCCGCCGCCGAGGCCGCCCCGGCTCCGGCCCCCGCCGCCGAGGCCCCGGCCCCGGCCGCCCCGTCCACCGAGCAGGCCGCCCCCGCTCCGGCCCCGACCGCCGAGGCCGCCGCCGGCGCCGGCACCGCCGAGGGCACGGACGTGGTGCTGCCCGCGCTCGGCGAGTCCGTCACCGAGGGCACCGTCACCCGCTGGCTGAAGTCGGTCGGCGACAGCGTCGAGGCCGACGAGCCGCTGCTCGAGGTCTCCACCGACAAGGTCGACACCGAGATCCCGGCGCCCACCTCCGGTGTGCTGCTGGAGATCACCGTCGGCGAGGACGAGACCGCCGAGGTCGGCGCCAAGCTGGCCGTCATCGGCGCCCCGGGTGCCGCTCCGGCCGCCGCCGAGGCCCCGGCCGCTCCGGCTCCGGCCCCCGCCGCCGAGGCCCCGGCCGCTCCGGCTCCGGCTCCCGCGGCTCCGGCGCCCGCGCCGACTCCGGCTCCGGCTCCGGCTCCGGCTCCGCAGGCGCCCACGGCTCCGGCCCCGCAGCAGCAGGTCACCCCGGCTCCCGAGCCGGCCCCTGCCGCTCCGGCGCCCGCGCCGACCCCGGCTCCGGCTCCGGCCGCCGCCGCTCCGGCCGCCGCCAAGCCGACCGACGAGGGCGCCTACGTCACCCCGCTGGTGCGCAAGCTCGCCGCCGAGAACGGCGTCGACCTGTCCACCGTCACCGGCACCGGTGTCGGCGGCCGCATCCGCAAGCAGGACGTCCTCGCCGCCGCCGAGGCCGCGAAGGCCGCCGCCGCTGCCCCGGCTCCGGCCGCCGCCGCCCCGTCGGCCGCGAAGAAGGCCCCGGTGCTGGAGGCGTCGCCGCTGCGCGGCCAGACCGTCAAGATGCCGCGCATCCGCAAGGTCATCGGCGACAACATGGTCAAGGCCCTGCACGAGCAGGCCCAGCTGTCCTCGGTCGTCGAGGTCGACGTCACCCGCCTGATGAAGCTGCGCGAGCGGGCCAAGGCCTCCTTCCAGGCCCGTGAGGGCGTCAAGCTCTCCCCGATGCCGTTCTTCGTCAAGGCGGCCGCGCAGGCGCTGAAGGCCCACCCGGTCATCAACGCCAAGATCAACGAGGCCGAGGGGACCATCACCTACTTCGACACCGAGAACATCGGTATCGCGGTGGACTCCGAGAAGGGCCTGATGACCCCGGTCATCAAGAACGCCGGTGACCTCAACATCGCCGGCATCTCCAAGGCCACGGCCGACCTGGCGGGCAAGGTCCGCGCCAGCAAGATCACCCCGGACGAGCTGTCCGGCGCGACCTTCACCATCTCCAACACCGGGTCGCGTGGCGCGCTGTTCGACACGATCATCGTGCCGCCGGGCCAGGTGGCGATCCTCGGCATCGGTGCCACGGTCAAGCGCCCGGCCGTGATCGAGACCGAGGAGGGCACGGTCATCGGCGTCCGCGACATGACGTACCTGACCCTCTCCTACGACCACCGCCTGGTGGACGGCGCCGACGCGGCCCGTTACCTGACGGCGGTCAAGGCGATCCTGGAGGCGGGCGAGTTCGAGGTCGAGCTCGGGCTGTAATCGCTGATCCGCTGCAACGCACTGATGCCCTTGCCCGGAAGCTCCGGGCAAGGGCATCAACCTTTGGGCAGGGCGCCGCGGTCAACGTGTAAGTCTCGTCTCACCTGCACCAAAGCGCCCCCACGCGCCCCTCCCGCGGAGCGAACCGGCCTTATTGTCTAAACGTCAAACGCCCTCAGGGGGCCACTGGGCCCCTCCCTAAGGAGCCCTCATGACCGCGCCCGTCGTCCACTCGCTGCGCGAACAGATCCGCGTGCACATCCTGGAAGGGATCATCAGCGGGCGCTGGCAGCCGGGCGAGCGGATCGTGGAGCGGCGGATCGCCGTGGAGCTGGAGGTCAGCCAGACGCCCGTACGGGAGGCCCTGCGGGAGCTGGAGGCGCTGCGACTGATCGAATCCGCGCCGAACAAGGGTGTGCGGGTCAGGAATCTCACCGCCATGGACCTGGAGGAGATCTACCCGGTCCGGGCCGGTCTGGAGCAGATCGCCGCCGAGCTGGCGGCGCAGCGGCTGGCCGGGGACACCTCGGCGCTGGAGCCCGAGGTCGCGGCGCTGTACGAGGCGGACCGCATGGCCGACGGTGAGGCGCAGGTGCGGCACACCGTGGCCTTCCACCGGGAGATGGTGCGCGCCGCCGGGAACAGCGTGCTGCTGCACACCTGGGAGGGGCTGGGCATCGAGGTGTTCACGGCGCTGTCGATCCGGTGGCTGGGTACGGCGCAGCAGTCGTACGCGGAGGAGCACGAGGCGCTGGTGGAGGCGTTCAAGCGGCGGGATCCGGACATCGGCCGCCTGGTGAAGGAGCACGTACTGGGCTGCGCTCCACGCGCCACCGACGAACGCGCCCAGGAGCCTGCCTGACGCGTACCGCCCCATCGATCCTGACTGCTTTTACCGATTTAGGTGGCTTGTTGGCGTTTCGGGCAGGAAGGTAGGAGGAGGGGGGACTTCTTCCACTCACGCTCCCCACCACGGGAGGACGGAGATGACTTCCCCACAGATGCGGCAAGAGCCGATCCAGGACGAGACGCCCCGGACCGCCCCCTCGGCCGAGGAGGCGCGCGGCCGGGAGGAAGCCAGGGGCGGCAAGGTGGTGCACCTGCACACCGCGCATCCCCGGGTGCCCATCCCCTATGTGACACCGGGCGACATGTTCCGGAGCACCCAGGGCGCCACCGGCGCGGTCATGGGCCTGCTCCCCTCACCCCGCAAGCTGGCCTTCTACGGGATCCTCGGCGGCATGGCCGCGGCCGGAGCCCTGGCGTGGCCGGTCGCGGTCACCGTCGGTGCCGCCACCGAGGTGATCACCCGGGAGCAGGCCGCACGGGAACGCGGCGAGCGGGAGAGGGAGCAGAGCCGGCAGTCCGCCGAAGAGCCCTCCATCCGGCCGGATCCCGCCGTGCCCGGGCAGACGGTCACAGGATGACGCGTCCGCGTCGCGCACGCGGGTGGGGCCGGACGGCGGACGGCCGACCGTCCGCCCCCACCTGCGTGCCGCACTCCAGGACCATCCCGGCAGGCGCGCACGTTAGCCCGCCGCAGCTCAGGTGAGCAGGTAAAAAGCGGCACCGCGTGCCCGGATCCACGGCACGCCATGCCAATTTCTCGGTACCAAGAGATTTTGGGCTTCAACCCTTTGATCGATCATCGATCAGGGAGTTACAGTCGCCGACGGGCCACGCGGCGGAGCCGCACAACGACTCCGCGCCAAAGCCTCACGCCCTGTCCTGCCAAAGACCAAGGGCACCCCCGAACCCTTACCGATGAGGGAACCCCTTCGACTGAGGAAGGCGGCGACATGACCGACCCCAACGCCATCCAGCCGAGCGAGCTCGACCAGCTCCCGGACCGGGACCCGGAGGAGACCGCCGAATGGCAGGCCTCCCTGGACGCGGTCGCCGAAGCGGCCGGGCCGCACCGTGCCGCATACCTGATGCGCCGCACGCTGGAGCGCGCCGAGGGGACCGGCGTCCCGCTGCCGAAGCTGCTGGAGACCGACTACGTCAACACCATCCCCACCGCCGCCGAGCCGGCCGTGCCCGGTGACGAGGCGATGGAGCAGCGGATCACCGCGTGGAACCGCTGGAACGCGGCCGCGATGGTCACCCGCGGCAGCAAGTACGGCGTCGGCGGCCACATCGCCACCTTCGCCTCCGCGGCCTGGCTGTACGAGACCGGCTTCAACCACTTCTTCAAAGGCAAGGAGACCGACGGTTCGGGCGACCAGCTCTACATCCAGGGCCACGCCTCCCCCGGTATCTACGCCCGCGCCTTCCTCGACGGCCGGCTGAACGAGACGCACCTCGACAACTTCCGCCGCGAGGCCGGCGGCGAGGGCCTCCCGTCGTACCCGCACCCGCGCCGCCTGCCCTGGCTGTGGGAGTTCCCCACCGTCTCCATGGGTCTGGGCCCGCTCTCCGCCATCTACCAGGCGCGGTTCAACCGCTACCTCGCCAACCGCGGGATCAAGGACACCTCCGGCTCGCACGTCTGGGCCTTCCTCGGCGACGGCGAGATGGACGAGCCCGAGTCGACGGCGGCCCTCGCGCTCGCCGCCCGCGAGGAGCTGGACAACCTCACCTTCGTCATCAACTGCAACCTGCAGCGCCTCGACGGACCGGTCCGCGCCAACTTCAAGATCGTGCAGGAGCTGGAGGCCCAGTTCCGCGGCGCCGGCTGGAACGTGATCAAGACGCTCTGGGGCTCCGCCTGGGACGAGCTGTTCCAGCTCGACACCACCGGCGCGCTCGTACGCCGCCTGCGCCAGGTGCCGGACGCGCAGATCCAGACGTACCAGACCCGTGACGCCGCCTACATCCGCCAGGACTTCTTCGGCGCCGACCCGGCGCTGGTGGACATGGCGAAGCTGCTGAGCGACGACAAGATCCTCGACTGTTTCCACCTCTCCCGTGGCGGTCACGAGCCACGCAAGGTGTACGCCGCGTACAAGGCCGCCGTGGAGCACAAGGGCGCGCCGACCGTGATCCTGGCGCAGACCGTCAAGGGCCACACCCTCGGCGAGGGCTTCGCGTCGAAGAACGCCAACCACCAGATGAAGAAGCTGACGGTGGACGAGTTCAAGGCGATGCGTGACCTGCTTGAACTGCCCATCCCGGACAGCCGGTTCGTGGACGGGGTCGTCCCCTACGCCCACCCGGGCGCCGACTCCCCCGAGGTCCGCTACCTCCAGGAGCGCCGCGCCGCCCTCGGCGGCCCCGCCCCGGCCCGCCGCGTCCACCCGGTGGCCCCGCTGCCGGCGCCCGCCGAGAAGGCGTTCGCGGCCTTCGACAAGGGCTCCGGCTCGCAGAACGTCGCCACCACCATGGCGTTCGTCCGCCTGGTCAAGGACCTGGTCCGCGACAAGGAGACCGGCAAGCGCTGGGTGCCGATCGTCCCCGACGAGGCGCGCACCTTCGGCATGGAGTCGCTGTTCCCGTCCCTCGGCATCTACTCCCCCAAGGGCCAGACGTACGAGCCGGTCGACCGCGACCAGCTGATGTACTACAAGGAGGCCGTCAGCGGTCAGATCCTCAACGAGGGGATCACCGAGGCGGGTTCGATGGCCGACTTCATCGCCGCGTCGACGTCGTACGCGACGCACGGCGAGCCGATGATCCCGTTCTACATCTTCTACTCGATGTTCGGCTGGCAGCGCACGGCCGACCAGATGTGGCAGCTCGGCGACCAGCTCGGCCGTGGCTTCCTGATCGGCGCGACGGCGGGCCGGACCACCCTGACCGGCGAGGGTCTGCAGCACGCCGACGGCCACTCCCCCGTGATCGCCGCGACCAACCCGGCCGCGCTGACCTACGACCCGGCGTTCGCGTACGAGATCGCGGTGATCGTCCGCGACGGCCTGCGCCGTATGTACGGCGAGGCGGCCCCGGGCGAGGACCAGAACGTCTTCTACTACCTCACCGTCTACAACGAGCCGCTGCCGCAGCCCGCGAAGCCGTCCGCCGACGGCGTCGACGAGGGCATCGTCAAGGGCCTGTACCGCTTCAACACGGCGGAGTCGGCGGGCGTGACCGTGCCGGCCAACGCCCCCCGGATCCAGTTGCTGGGCTCCGGTACGGCGATCCACTGGGCGCTGAAGGCCCAGGCGCTGCTCGCCGAGGAGTGGGGCGTGGCGGCGGACGTGTGGTCGGCGACGTCCTGGAGCGAGCTGCGCCGGGACGCCCTGGAGGCCGACGCGGCGCTGCTGCGGGGCGAGGAGCGGGTGCCGTACGTCCGCCAGGCGCTCCAGGGTGCCGAGGGCCCGGTGCTGGCGGTGTCCGACTACATGCGTCAGGTCCCGGACCAGATCGCGCAGTGGGTCGACCAGGACTGGTCCTCGCTCGGCGCCGACGGCTTCGGCCTGTCGGACACCCGCGAGGCCGCCCGCCGCCACTTCGGCGTCGACGCCGAGTCCATCGTGGTCGCGGCCCTGGCCCAGCTCGCCAAGCGCGGCGAGGTCAAGGCGACGGCGGTGAAGGAAGCGCGCGAGAAGTACGGCCTGTAAGGCCCCATCGCCGGCAGGCCCCCGCTTCGGTGGGGGCCTCCTGCATGATTGCTGCATGCGCGCTGCCCGGCTGATCAGAATGGTGCTGCTGCTCCAGTCCCGGCCCTCCATGACCGCCGCCGAACTCGCCCGGGAGCTGGAGGTGTCGGAGCGGACGGTGACCCGGGACGCGCAGGCGCTGAGCGAGGCCGGGGTTCCGGTGTACGCGGACCGGGGGCGGGCCGGCGGGTACCGGCTGATCGGCGGATACCGGACGCGGCTGACCGGGCTGCACCGCAGCGAGGCCGAGGCGCTGTTCCTGTCCGGCGTGCCGGGGGCGCTGCGCGAGATGGGGCTTCAGGACGCGGCCTCCGCGGCGCGGCTGAAGGTGTCCGCCGCTCTCCTGCCCTCCCTCCGCGACGCCTCCCGTACGGCGGCCCAGCGGTTCCACCTGGACGCGCCGAACTGGTTCAGGGAGCCCGAGACGCCCGAGCTGCTGCCGGCGGTCGCGGACGCGGTGTGGGACGACCGGCGGATCACCGCGCGCTACCGGCGCGGTGCGGAGGAGGTCGACCGGGAGCTGGAGCCGTACGGGCTGGTGCTGAAGGCCGGCGTCTGGTACCTGTGCGCGCGGGTGGCGGGCAACGGGGCGTTCCGGGTGTACCGGATCGACCGGTTCACGGCGGTGGAGCCCGGCCAGGAGCGCTTCGAACGCTCCGAGGAGTTCGATCTGCACGCCTTCTGGGAGGAGCGGGCCGAGCAGTTCGCGCGGTCGATCCTGCGCGCCGAGGTCAGGGTGCGGCTGTCGGAGGAGGGCGTGCGGCGGCTGCCGTACGCCCTCGGTCCGCAGTCCGCGCGGGAGGCGCTGGCGGCCGCGGGCGCGCCGGATGACGACGGGTGGGTGACGCTGACCCTCCCGGTGGAGTCCGAGGAGGTCGCCCACGCCCAGCTCACGGGACTCGGGCCCGAGGTCGAGGTGCTGGCACCCGAGGAGCTCCGGGCCCGGTTCGCGGCTGACGCGCGGCGGCTCGCCGGGCTGTACGGATCCCTGCCGGGGACATAACGATCCGCACTGCTCCACGTGCGTCCCATCCGCCCAGGGCCGATGCTTGACCCGTGATGGACGAGACGGAGTTCTGGGAGCTGATCGACGCCACCCGGGAAGCCGCCGACGGCGACCCGGAGGAGCAGGCCGACCTGCTCGTGGAGCGACTGCTGCGGCTGGACCCGGAGATGGTCCTGGACTTCGCCCGTCACTTCGAGGCCCGCTACAACCGCGCGTACACCTGGGAGCTGTGGGGCGCCGCCTGGGTGCTGCTGGACGGGGCGAGCGACGACGCCTTCGACTTCTTCCGGTGCTGGCTGATCGGCCAGGGCCGCGAGGTGTACGAGGGCGCCGTGCACGACCCCGACGCGCTCGCCGGCCTGCTGGACACGTTCGACGAGGAGCTCGACGGCGACGGCGAGGAGCTCGGCTACGCGGCCGACGAGGCCTACGAGCAGCTCACCGGCACGGTCGCCCCCGACCTGGGCATCCCGCCCGCGCCCCCGGAACCGGAGGGCACCCCGATCGACTTCGAGGACCGGCGGGCGCTCGCCGAGCGGTTTCCCCGGCTGTGGGAGCGGTTCGGCGGCTGACCTCTCAGGCCGCCGTCCGCCTGCGGCTCGTGTCCGACGGGATGTACGCCTGCGTCTGGTCCGCCTGCACCGCGTGGTGCATCGGCGCCGCGTTGGCCTGGTCGAGGGCGGACGCGGTGACCGCGGCCGGCCCCAGGACGACGGCCAGGGCCGCGCACAGCGCCGTCCAGGGACGGCCGGCCGTCTCCGCCCAGGTGCCGGTCTTCGTGCGCTGCGCAGGACTGCTGTTCCTCATGATCCCCACCTCCGGTCGGCTTCTGCCGGAACCGTAGGACGCGGGGATCTGAGGACCCTGCGCTCCCGCTGTGACGTTCCTGTGCACCTGGGCCCCCGAGCGGCACACCTAGGCCCTGTCGTTTGGATCATCCCGGCGTCGCAGGGCCTAGCCCGCTTCTGCCGGCGTCCTGCCCTGCAGCCCGGCCGCACGCTGTCTGATCTCGGGGAGGCGGGCGCTCAGGGACGCGCCGGGGCAGCTCGTCATGAAGGCGTCGTCGTGGCCCGCGACGGCGGGCATGGTGGCGGCGGTGCCGGCCGCGTACCGGCTGCGGTCGTTGCTGGAGACCAGGCGGACCTGTGCGCGCGGATCGGTGTCGGACAGGCCGAGTTTCCAGGCGGCCAGTGCGGCGATCGCCTCGGTCAGCTCGCGCGGCACGGGCACGCCCGCGGTGAAGGTGCCCAGGGCTGCGATGCCGGTGGTGCGGTGGTTGAAGCCCTGGGTGTGGGCGCCGGTGACGGGGCGGTCGACGCCGCCGGCCCGGCCCTCGTAGATGGTGCCGCAGCGGTCGACGAGGAAGTTGTAGCCGATGTCGTCCCAGTCGCGGGCGCCGGTCTGGCCCATGTACAGGGCGCGGATGATGCGGGGCGTGTCGGCGCAGTCGTAGCTGTTGGGCGAGTCGGTGTGGTGGACGAAGACGGCGGCGACCGTGTCGTCGTAGCGCGGGAGCGGCTGCCGGCGGGCGGCGGCGCCCAGCCAGGAGGACCTGGGCACGATGTGCGGTCTGGCGGCGAGGTGCCGGGGGTCGGAGCGGACCGCGGTGGACCGGGCCTGCGTCGCGACCGTGCGTTCGACGCCGTGCGCGCACAGCACCAGCGCGACGGCGGCGGCGAGGCCGGGCAGGCAGCCGAGCAGCACCAGGGCGGCGCCGGGCAGGCGGCCCCCGCGCCGTTCCCGTCTCCCCCGCCGCCCTCGGAAGACACGCATGGTCCCACTGTCCGCCCGATCCGGTCCGCCCGCGATGTGTGCTGTGCCACCCGGTGGAACCATCGTCCTGGTCCATGACGTTTTTCCGGATGCATGCGCGCGTGTGGCCGGTTTTCGGCCGCCACGCCGACGTAGCTGATCACCGGGCCCGTCCCCCACGTACTAAGGGTCCGAGAGAAAGGCGGCTTGTGTGGACCTGCTCGACATCCTGTTGGCGCTGGCGGTACTGGCCTACGCGGCGTCCGGCTACCGCCGCGGGCTGGTGGCCGGCTGCGTCTCGTTCGCCGGTTTCGTGGGCGGTGCGGTCGTGGGCGTGTGGGTCCTGCCCTGGATGATGAACCTGGTGGAGCCGGGGACGACGGCGGCGACGGTGACGGCCGTGTTCACGGTGCTGCTCCCGGCGGTGGTGGGCCACGAGCTGGCGGGGCGGCTGGCCCTCAGACTGCGCCGGGAGCTGGACCGGGGACCGCTGCGGGTGGTCGACGGGGTCGGCGGGGCGGTGGCCAACTCGGTGGCGGTGCTGATCGTGGCGTGGGTGGCGGCGAGCGTCCTGGCCGCGTCCTCCTCGCCGCTGCTGACATCGGCGATCCGGGACTCCCGGCTGCTCGGCGCGGTGCAGCAGGCCATGCCGGACACCACCCCCGCGTGGTTCTCGCGGGCCACGTCGGCGCTGACCCAGGCCGGCTTCCCGCAGGTCTTCAACCCGTTCGAGAACGAGTCGACCGCCCGGGTCGCCCGCCCCTCCGGCGACAGCGTCACACCGGCCGCCACCAACGCCGCCAAGCTCAGCACGGTGAAGATCGAGGGCGTCGCCGGCACCCAGGGCCGCGAGGGCTCCGGCTTCGTCTACGCCCCGCAGCACGTGATGACCAACGCCCATGTGGTGGCCGGCATCGACGAGCCGACCGTCAGGATCGGCGGGGTGGGACGCTCGTACGAGGCTCGGGTGGTGCTGTTCGACCCCGACAAGGACGTGGCCGTGCTGTACGTCCCCGAACTGCGCGCCCCCGTTCTGCGCTTCGACGACGGCGCCGAGCGCGGCGACTCGGCGGTGGTCGCGGGCTATCCGGAGGACGGCGACCTGAACCTGCAGGCGGCGACGGTGGCGAACCGGGTGCGGGCGAACGGCCAGAACATCTACAACGACGAGGTCGTCACCCGCGAGATCTACTCGATCCGCTCCACCGTCCGCCCCGGCAACTCCGGTGGCCCGCTGCTGACCACCGACGGCCGGGTGTACGGCGTGGTCTTCGCCCGCTCCACCTCGGACGCCGAGACCGGCTACGTCCTGACGGCCGCGGAGGTCGCCTCCGACGCCGCACGCGCGGCGGACGCGACGACGCCGGTGGACACGGGGGATCTGGTGACGTCGTAGGTCCCTCGGACTCGTAGGTCCCTCAGACCAGGGACTGGCCCATCAGCACGTCGTCGACGTACGTACCGTCGAGGCAGAACTCCTCCGGCTGGACGCCCTCGACGACGAAACCCTCGGACTCGTAGAGCTTGCGGGCCGCCGTGTTGTGGCCGAGGACGCGCAGGGTGATACGGCGGGCGCCCCGCTCCCGAGCCTCGTCGACGGCGGCACGGACCAGGGCGCGGCCGACGCCCCTGCCGCGCGCCTCGTCGGCGACGGCGAGACCACGGATCTGCCGTACATGCGCGTTGGAGGCGAGCTCCGTGGGGAAGCCGAGGCGGACGTAGCCCACGAGGCGGCCGGCGAGTTCGGCGACCAGATGGTCGAGCGGGCCCGCACGGTCCCTGAAGAAGGGGTCCTCCGGTCGTGGCGGAGGCGTGACCGCGTGCAGGTACGACCAGGTGTCCCGGTCGAGCCGCCGCAGCGCCTCCTCGTCCTCGGACCTGGCCTGACGTATGTACGGAACCGGCATGACGATCACTGTACGACGCGGGTACGACACCCGGTCCGGAGTTTTCCGGCCGGTACGCGGCAGGATGGGCGCATGGAACGTTCCCGCATCGCGGTGGCCGGCGCGTCCGGTCTCATCGGCAGCGCACTGGTGCGGTCCCTGACCGCCGACGGGCACGAGGTGGTGCGCCTGGTGCGCCGTGCGCCCCGGACGGCGGACGAGGTCCGGTGGGACCCCGAGCGGAAGCACGTGGACGCGGCCGGGCTGGCCGGGTGCGACGCGGTGGTCAACCTGGCGGGGGCCGGGGTCGGCAACCGCCGCTGGACCGAGGCGTACAAGGCGCGGATCCGTGCCGGCCGCGTCCTCGGCACGGCGGCGCTCGCCGAGGCCGTCGCCGCGCTGGAGAAGCGGCCGAGGGTCTTCGTGAACGGCAGCGCGATCGGCATCTACGGGGAGACCGGGGACCGGCCCGTCGACGAGAGCGCGCCCCCGGGTGAGGGCTTCCTGCCCCGGCTGTGCGTGGAGTGGGAGGCGGCCGCGGCACCCGCCCGGGAGGCCGGCGTACGGACCGTGTTCACCCGCACCGGGCTGGTGGTGTCCCGCGAGGGCGGGGCCTGGGGGCGGCTGTTCCCGCTCTTCCGGGCGGGACTCGGCGGACGGATGGGCGACGGGCGGCAGTACTGGTCGTTCGTCGCGCTGCACGACGAGGTGGCCGCGATCCGGCATCTCCTCGACCGTGACGACCTGTCCGGGCCGTTCAACCTCACCGCCCCGCAGCCGCTGACGAACCGTGAGATCACCGAGGCGATGGGCCGCGTACTGCACCGGCCGACGCCGTTCGCGGTGCCCGCGCCGGTGCTGCGGGCCGTGCTCGGCGAGATGGCCGGGGAGGTGCTGGGCAGCGCGCGGGTGCTGCCGGCACGGCTGCTGGAGTCGGGATTCGCGTTCGCCTTCCCGGGGATCGACGACGCGATCAGGGCGGCTTTGCGGCCCTGAAGGTCCGTATGCGACCGTCGTGCGACCGTGCCCTGTCGATGCGCGACTCCCTCTGACCGATCAGCCCCCTACCCTCGTGCCGGACTCGGGCATCCCTGGAGCCGGTTGGGGGCATGACGTCTCCAGCGCCCGCGCAACTTCGAGGAGGGCACGTGTTGGAGCCCACGTACCAGGCGGACGTCGTCGTCGTGGGAGCCGGAATCGCCGGACTCTCGGCGGCGCACCGGCTGACCAGCGCAGGAGTGACGACCACGGTCCTGGAGGCCGCCCATGGGGTGGGGGGCCGGATGGCGACGGAGAAGGTCGACGGCTTCCGGCTCGACAGAATCGGACAGCTGCTGTCCACGGCGTATCCCGACCTACGGCGCACCCCCGGCCTGGACAGGCTGGTGCTGCGCCCCTTCGCGCCCGGGGTCCTGTTGCACAGCGACGGACGCCATCACCGCGCGGGCGCCCTGACGAGCACGGGGCGTGCCCGGGGCGCACTCCACGCGGTGCGCGCTTTGGCCGCGCCCACCCCCCGGACGTCCCGGAGGCCGGTGCCGGTCCCCAGGAGCCGGGCGGGCGCCCCGCTGGGCACGGCCGTCGACCAGGCCCGGCTCGGCGCGGCGCTGACCCGGCTCGCGGGGACGCCCGTCGACCGGCTGCTGGCCCGTCCGGAGGTGCCCGCCGCCGAGGCCCTCGTGGCGCGTGGCCTGCCCGCCCGGACGATCGACGGCTTCCTGCGTCCGCTGCTGGCCGCGCTGCTGTGCGACCCGGACCTGACCACGTCCAGCCGGTGCGCGGATCTCGCGCTGCGGGCCTTCGCGAGCGGGCGGCTGTGTCTGCCGGAGGGCGGCGCGGAGGTCCTGCCGGAGCTGCTGGCGCGGACGCTGCCGCCGGGCACCGTACGGACCGGTGTGCGGGTCACCTCCGTGTCCACGACCTCGGTGACGACCGCCGAGCACGGCGAGATCCGCTGCCGTGCCGTGCTGCTGGCGACCGACGCCCGGGCCGCCGCCGAGCTGCTGCCCGGGCTGCGCGTCCCGGACTTCCACCCGGTGACCGTGCTCCATCACACGGCGGACGAGCCGCCGGTGGCCACCGGCGCGTCCCTGCTGCTCGACGCGGACCGCGGCGGCCCGGTCGCGCACACGGCGGTCGTCAGCCAGGTGGACCCGTCCCGCGCGCCCGCGGGCCGGAGCCTCGTCTCCTCGACGGTGCTCGGCCCGCCCCCGCCCGACGTCGACACCGCCGTACGCATCCATCTGTCCCGCCTGTACGGCACGTCCACCGCGCGCTGGGAGACGCTGGCCGTGCACCACACCGCCGAGGCCGTGCCCGCGATGCGGCCGCCGCACGACCTGCGCCGGCCGGTACGGCTGCTCGCCGGTCTGTACGTGTGCGGCGACCACCGCGACACCAGTACCGTCCAGGGGGCCCTGCACTCGGGGCACCGGGCGTCGGCGGCGATCCTGGCGGACCTGGGCGCCGACCGCCCGATGCACACGGCGGACCCCCTGCCGACGGCACGGGCGGCCTAGCCGAGGGCGGCGACCTTGTCCCGGTAACCCCGTACCGGTGCCGCGTCCTTGTACGGCTCCAGCCTGCGTTCGAAGTCCCTGACGTACTCCACCGCCCGCACCGACCGCATCTCGGCCGCCTGCCCGGCCGCCTCGGCGCCCAGCTGGCAGGCCTGGTCGAGTTCGCCGAGGCCGAGGCGGGCGGTGGCGAGGACGACCCGGCAGAACAGGCGGCTGCGGGCGTAGGAGGGCGCGCGCAGTTGCAGGGAGCGCTCGGCGTGCTGGGCGGCGGCGCGGAACTGCTGCAGGTCCCGGTGGCAGTGCCCGAACTCGTCGGCGAGCTGCGCCTCGTCGAAGCACCGCGCCCAGTGCGGCACCTCGTCCCCGGGCCGGGCGTTCTCCAGGGCGCGCTCGGCCCGCACCAGCGCGGCCGTGCAGGCCCGCACCTCGCCGAGCACACCGTGTCCGCGCGCCTCGGCCGCGTGCAGCAGCGCCTGCACGATGGGCGGCGCGGAGCCGCCCACACCCTGCTGCGCCACCCGCGCGAGCTGCACGGCCTCCCGGCCATGGCCGAGGTAGACGGCCTGCCGGCTCATGGTGACCAGCACATACGCCCCGTAGGCCCGGTCCCCTGCGGCCTGCGCGAGCCTCAGTGCCTGCACGAAGTAGCGCTGGGCGAGACCGTGCGCGGCGATGTCGTACGACGTCCAGCCCGCGAGCCGGGTCAGGTCGGCGGCGGCCGCGAACAGGCGGCGGCCGGTCTGCTCGCCGTAGGTGCCGCGCAGCATGGGCTCCAGCTCGTGTTCCAGATAGCGCACGAGGGCCTGACGGGCGTGGCCGCCGCCGTAGGCGTCGTCGAGGGTGCGGAACAGCTCGCCGACCGAGCGCAGGGCGGCGATGTCTCCGGCGGTGACCCTCTGGCCGGGGCCGCGTTCGGCCTGACCGCGCCGGCGGGGCGAGGCTCCCGCCTGCTCCGGCGGCACCGGGAGCCTGGGGGTCGGGGGGCGGCCCTGCGCCGGGACGCGGGCGGGCGCCTCGCCGCGGGCGACCTTCTCGTCGGCGCGGCCGATCAGCCAGTCCCGGCTGGGCACGACGAGGCCGGCCGGGGTGAAGGCGATCTTGCGCAGCTCGGCGTGGCTGCCGGAGTCCTTGCGCCACAGCCCGCTGACGATGTCGATGGCCTCCTCGGGGGTGGCCGCGAACTCCAGCCCCGCATAGACCGGGGCACAGGCGTCCAGGCCCAGGTCCTGGGCGGTGAGACGGCGGCCGAGGCGCCGGGTGAAGACCTCGGCGATCAGGGCTGGGGTGGTCCCGCGCGGCTGCTGGCCGCGCAGCCATCGGGTGACGGATGTCTTGTCGTATCTGAGATCCAGCCCGTGTTCGAGCCCGAGCTGGTCGACGCGACGGGCGAGACCCGCGTTGGAGAACCCGGCTTCTGCGATGAGCGCGGCGAGCTGGCGGTTGGGGGTGCGCTGCGCGGGTCGTTCCGTCATCTGCGGTGCGGTCTCCTGCCTTCCGGGCGTTGACGTGCCGGGATTGCCTGTGAGCAGCCCTTATGGCCGCGTGGACGGCGCGAATGTAGCGGAGAGTAAGCGGCCGATCGCATATTTCGTATGGCATTCATCCGATCGTGTGAGGATCGGCCATCTGGCTGACAGGGTCGGCCGGACGACTGACGGGCATCGACCGGACGTACAGTGGCGTGGGCACGCTATGTGCCTTACGACGTCCAGGGAGGCGCTTGCCGTGAGTGAGCTGCGGTTCGTCCGCATGGGATTCGGCGCTCAGATGGTCGAGTACCAGGAGGCGTGGGAGGAGCAGCGCCGGGTGCACGCGGCGCGGTTCGCCGACGAGGTTCCCGACACCGTGCTGATGCTGGAACACCCGCCGGTGTACACGGCCGGCCGGCGCACGGCGGACGACGAGCGGCCCCTCGACGGCACGCCGGTCGTCGACGTGGACCGCGGCGGCAAGATCACCTGGCACGGTCCGGGGCAGCTGGTGGGCTACCCGATCCAGAAGCTGCCGCGCCCGGTGGACGTGGTGGCGCACCTGCGCCGCCTCGAAGAGGCGATGATCCGGGTCTGCGCGGAGTTCGGCGTCGAGACCAGCCGTGTGGAGGGCCGGGCCGGCGTCTGGGTCCTGGGCGACCCGGTGGAGCAGCGGCCCGCCCTGGGCGGACTCGCCCTGGACTTCGACCCGCGGCTGACCGACGAGGAGTTCGACCCCCGCCTCAACGGCCCCGAGTACGCCCCCTCCAACGCCGGCCAGCGCCGCGAGGACCGCAAGATCTGCGCCATGGGCATCAGGGTCGCCAAGGGCGTCACCATGCACGGCTTCGCCCTGAACGTGAACCCGGACACCTCCAACTTCGACAAGATCATCCCCTGTGGCATCCGTGACGCGGGCGTGACCTCCCTCGCACACGAACTGGGCCGCGACGTGACGATCGAGGAGGTCCTGCCGGTGGCGGAACGGCACCTGCGGGACGTACTGGAGAACGCGGAGCTCAAGCCACGCGAGACCGGCGAGCACCGCACCGACGACCTCAGCCCGTCCGGCGTCTGAGGACGAGACCAGGTTCAGCCCGAACCGGAGGCCTGGGGTCGCGCGCGGTGCCTGGCGAGGGCGCGGCCCCAGCGGGGGTTCGGGGGTTCGGGGGCGCGGCCCCAGCGGGGGCCCGGGGCACGGCCACAGCGGGGTCCAGGGGCAAGCCCCGGCGAAGGCCCGAAGGCAATGGCCCCAGGGCACAGCCCAGGCAAGCCCCACGGGCTCAGCCCTCCGGGGTCCGGGGCGGCGCCCCGGGATGGGACGGGTAGGGGCGGCGGGGGCGAGAAACTCCCCGCCCCCCCCCCCGCACGCGGGAATGCCCGCCCGAAAGCCGAAGGTTGCCCACATCGGAGGCCGAGAACCCACGGGCGTACCCTGGTGTACGCCGAAGAATCGAAGCTAGGGAGCCGACGTGTCCGCAGTCGCACCCGACGGACGCAAGATGCTGCGCCTGGAGGTCCGCAACAGCCAGACCCCCATCGAGCGCAAGCCCGAGTGGATCAAGACCCGGGCGAAAATGGGTCCCGAGTACACGAAGATGCAGAACCTCGTCAAGAGCGAGGGCCTGCACACGGTCTGCCAGGAAGCCGGCTGCCCCAACATCTACGAGTGCTGGGAGGACCGCGAGGCGACCTTCCTCATCGGCGGCGACCAGTGCACCCGTCGCTGCGACTTCTGCCAGATCGACACCGGCAAGCCCGAGGCACTCGACCGCGACGAGCCCCGCCGGGTCGGCGAGTCCGTGGTCACCATGGACCTGAACTACGCCACCATCACCGGCGTCGCCCGCGACGACCTGGAGGACGGCGGCGCCTGGCTGTACGCGGAGACGGTCCGCCAGATCCACGCGCAGACGGCCGACCGCGAGGCCGGCCGGACCAAGGTCGAACTGCTCGCCCCCGACTTCAACGCGGTCCCGGAGCAGCTGGAGGAGGTCTTCTCCTCCCGTCCCGAGGTCTTCGCGCACAACGTCGAGACCGTCCCCCGGATCTTCAAGCGGATCCGCCCCGGCTTCCGCTACGACCGCTCCCTGAAGGTCATCACCGCCGCCCGCGACTACGGCCTGGTCACCAAGTCCAACCTCATCCTCGGCATGGGCGAGACCCGCGAGGAGGTCAGCGAGGCGCTCAAGCAGCTGCACGACGCCGGCTGCGAGCTGGTGACCATCACGCAGTACCTGCGTCCGTCCGTGCGCCACCACCCCGTGGAGCGCTGGGTCAAGCCGCAGGAGTTCGTGGAGCTGAAGGACGAGGCCGAGCAGATCGGCTTCTCCGGCGTCATGTCCGGCCCGCTGGTGCGGTCCTCCTACCGCGCCGGGCGGCTCTATCAGATGGCCATCGAACAGCGCCATTCAGCCGCTCCGCAGCGGGGCGAAACGTACGTGGCCGCCCAGGCCGGCTGACCCGCGGCCACCCGCCCGTTCCCCTGACCGGCGGGGACAAGCGTGTGAATTCGCGCACAAGAACCTACTCGCCGGTAGTGACCGATATGACGCGGTCCTGACCGTCCTCGCAGATGAGGGCATGTGTCAGGGCCGCGTCGGCTTTTCCGGCAGCGGAATCGAGGCTTCATGGGTGTTTGACCGGTCGGTCACGTCCTGGTAACACCAATCAGTGACTCTGGACTCACGCCACGTACAACAGCCATATCGAGGGGGGACCTCCACGATGCAGGCCGCGCCCGTCCGCGCCACCGCCATCCCGTCGTTCACCACCGCACTGCGCGCCGTCGAGTCGCTGCTCCTGAGCAGCGGCCAGCGCACCGCCCGCCGCAACGCCTGGACCTCCGTCCTGGAGGACCGCCGCCGCGCCAAGGACCGCGTCGAGGCGCAGCGCGTCCTGGAGCAGCGCCTGTCCGCCCGCCCCTGACCCGGCCCCGAGCCTTCCGCCGGACACTGCCGTCGTCCGCGCCTCGGGGGCCACGTAGACTTCGTGGCATGGCGAGGAAGGAAACCGCAGCGGACGCTGCGAACCCCGGGCGACTGAAGCAGATCGCCCTGACCTACAAGATGACCCGCAAGGCCGACAAGAAGATCGGCCTTGTGCTCGCGGCAGTCGGAATCGTCACCTTCGGTGTCTTCCTCGCGATCGGTTTCTTGATCGGTCACCCCATCTATCTCGGCATCCTGGGCCTGCTGCTCGCCTTCCTCGCGACGGCGATCGTCTTCGGGCGCCGCGCCGAGCGGGCCGCCTTCGGGCAGATGGAGGGCCAGCCGGGCGCCGCCGCGGCCGTGCTCGACAACGTCGGCCGGGGCTGGACGACGACCCCCGCGGTGGCGATGAACCGCAGCCAGGACGTGGTGCACCGCGCGGTCGGCAAGGCCGGCATCGTGCTGGTCGCCGAGGGCAACCCGAACCGGGTGAAGTCGCTGCTCGCCGCCGAGAAGAAGAAGATGAACCGCATCGTCGCGGACGTCCCGGTGCACGACCTGATCGTCGGCACCGGCGAGGGCCAGGTCGAGCTGAAGAAGCTGCGCACCACCATGCTGAAGCTGCCGCGCGTCCTGACCGGCCCGCAGGTGACGGCGACCAACGACCGGCTGCGCGCCATGGGCGACCTGATGAGCAACATGCCTCTGCCGAAGGGCCCGATGCCGAAGGGGATGCGGCTGCCGAAGGGCGGCCCGAAGGCCCGCTGATTCCCCGCGTACGGAAGAGGGGGCGACCGGTCACTCCGGTCGCCCCCTCTCTCGTACCAGCCTGGTGCCGTAGCGGCCTGAATCCATGCACAGGCCCCCTTGTGGCAAGAATCCTCATGTACAGGTCGAGTCGTGGTCTGAGAGCGTGACGGGGCTGGATGGAGGACATGGACGCGGGGTGAGCGCCACCGGGCAGGGAACCTGCTCTTGAGCATTCCCGGTGCACCCAGGGCGCAGGAGCGGAGACGAGCGATGGCCACCACGACGGGCGAGGCCCGGGCCGGCACCTCACAACCGGCGAGTATCCAGTTGCCGGGCATCGTGCTCGGGGTAGGGATGGGCGGGTTCGCCGACGGCATCCTGCTGCACCAGCTGCTGCAGTGGCACCACATGCTCAGCAGCACCAACGAGGACCACATCGGTGTGCGTTACTACAACCCCGACACGGTCTCCGGTCTGGAGATGAACACCGTGTGGGACGGCGTCTTCCACACCGTCTGCTGGCTCTCGGTGCTGCTGGGACTGGCCGTCCTGTACTCGCGGGTCACGCACAGCCGGCTCCGGGTATGGACCTCCCGAGTGCTGTGGGGCTGGATGCTCGTCGGCTGGGGCCTGTTCAACCTCGTCGAGGGCGTCCTGGACCACCACATCCTCGGCATCCACCACGTCTACGCCGGGGACGGCCAGGTCTGGTGGGACATCGGCTTCCTCGTCCTGGGCGCCCTGCTGGTCGCCGGTGGCTACCTGCTCCAACGCGGCGGCCGGCCCTTCGACCCCGATGCCCTGACCGGTCGGCGTGAGAGCCGGCGCCCCTGATGAACCACGACATGCCCGCACACGAGCACACGGCCGGCGGCGGGGCCCTGGAGGCGCTGCTGCCGGCGCTCGCCCTGTCGGCCGCCGTCGGCGCCTACCTGCTGCTGGCACACCGGGCACGCCGCCGCAACCCGGCCCTGGGCTGGAGCCGCCGGCGGACGACATGGTTCCTGACCGGGACTCTTCTGCTCGGCATGGCGCTGCTGCCGCCCGTGGCCCCCCTGGCCCATGAGGACTTCCGCGGTCACATGGTCCAGCACATGCTCATCGGCATGTACGCACCGCTCGCGCTGGTCCTGGCCGCCCCCGTCACCCTCCTGCTGCGTACGCTGCCCGCGGCCCGGGGACGGCAGCTGACCGCCGTGCTGCACAGCCCGGCCGCACGTGTGATCGCCCATCCCTGGGTCGCGCTCATGCTGTCCACGGGCAGCCTCGCGGTGCTCTACTTCACCCCCCTGTACAACGCGACCACGGGCAGCCCGGCGGCCCATTGGCTGCTGCACGCGCACTTCCTGCTGTCGGGATGGCTGTTCGCCCACGCCATCGCCGGCCCCGACCCCGCCCCCTCCCGGCCGGGCGTTCGCGCCCGGCTCGTCTGTCTCGGTGTCGCAATCGCGGCGCACGCGGTGATCTCACAGCTGATGTACGGCGGTTTCTGGGTCGACATCCACGCGCCCATCAGCGAGGTCAAGGGAGGCGCGGAGATCATGTACTACGGTGGCGACATCGCCGAACTGCTGCTGGCCGCGGCTCTGGTCGCCACCTGGCGCACCGACCGTCCTCGCCGGACGCCCCGCAGCCCTGTTGCTCCCCAGGAAATGTCGGCATCTGCCTGAGAACGGATGGGGACCCCGGCGTGGGGCGAGCATGTCGTAACCAGGCCAGAACCTAGATCCGCACCTCCACCGTGCGCGCCAGCCGGTCGTGCAGGCCCCGGCCGTCGCGGTCCCAGATCAGGGGCGGAATGGCGAGGAAGAGCAGGACCGTGCGCAGCAGGGCGCGCAGCGGGTTGACCTGGCCGGTGTCCAGAGCGACCACCCTGAGACCGAACAGGCGCTTGCCCGGGGTGAAACCGACCGTGCCGACCGTGAGGACGATCAGCGCGAAGAGGATGAGCGGCGCCCAGGTCTGGGCCGCGTCGTTATAGCTGTGCGTGATCAGGCCGTATGCGATCAAGAGGCTCAGGCCCCAGTCCACGGCGAGGGCGCCGAGCCGGCGGCCGGGGCGGGCGATCGAGCCCGGCCCCTCCTCGGGCAGACCGAGCTGCTGACCCCGGTATCCGAAGTCGGCACCGGCCTCTTCCATGGCCGCGCGGGGCCCGGAGAGCCACGATCCGATTGCTTGCCTGTTGTCCACCCGTCCACGGTACTGCGCCCGCATATGCCCGCCCGACGGAGGGGTGCGTACGAGCCGTCGCGGACTACTGTGGGATCTGGGCCGGTTAACTTCTGCGAAACAAATGGGTCACGCCCGAGAAATCAGCCGTCCCTAGGGTCGGGGTCAGCGTGTGCCACCGCACTGGCCGCACGAACGAACTACCACCCCGGCGGGATGGTCGGGAGTAGGAGGAGCTGGATGTTCCAGAACGCCGACGAGGCCAAGAAGTTCATCGCGGACGAGGACGTCAAGTTCATCGACGTCCGCTTCTGCGACCTCCCGGGCGTGATGCAGCACTTCACGGTGCCTGCTGAGGCGTTCGACCCGGACGACGAGCTCGCCTTCGACGGATCCTCGATCCGTGGTTTCCAGGCCATTCACGAGTCCGACATGGCGCTGCGCGCGGACCTGTCGACCGCCCGGGTCGACCCGTTCCGCCGGGACAAGACGCTGAACATCAACTTCTTCATCCACGACCCGATCACCGGCGAGCAGTACTCCCGTGACCCGCGGAACGTGGCCAAGAAGGCCGAGGCCTACCTCGCCTCCACCGGCATCGCGGACACCGCGTACTTCGGCCCCGAGGCCGAGTTCTACGTCTTCGACAGCGTCCGCTTCGCGACCAGCGCGAACGAGTCCTTCTACCACATCGACTCCGAGGCCGGCGCCTGGAACACCGGCGCCCTGGAGGACAACCGTGGTTACAAGGTCCGCTACAAGGGCGGCTACTTCCCGGTCCCGCCGGTCGACCACTTCGCCGACCTGCGCGCCGAGATCACCCTGGAGCTGAACCGGGCCGGCCTGAAGGTCGAGCGCCAGCACCACGAGGTGGGCACCGCCGGCCAGGCGGAGATCAACTACAAGTTCAACACGCTGCTCGCCGCCGCCGACGACCTCCAGCTCTTCAAGTACATCGTGAAGAACGTCGCCTGGCGCAACGGCAAGACCGCGACCTTCATGCCGAAGCCGATCTTCGGCGACAACGGCTCGGGCATGCACGTCCACCAGTCGCTGTGGAACAACGGCGACCCGCTGTTCTACGACGAGGCCGGTTACGCGGGCCTGTCGGACACCGCCCGCTACTACATCGGCGGCATCCTCAAGCACGCCCCGTCGCTGCTGGCCTTCACCAACCCGACGGTGAACTCGTACCACCGTCTGGTGCCGGGCTTCGAGGCCCCGGTGAACCTCGTCTACTCGCAGCGCAACCGCTCCGCGGCCATGCGTATCCCGATCACGGGCTCGAACCCGAAGGCCAAGCGCGTCGAGTTCCGCGCGCCCGACTCCTCCGGCAACCCGTACCTGGCGTTCTCCGCCCTGCTGCTGGCGGGCCTGGACGGCATCAAGAACAAGATCGAGCCGGCCGAGCCGATCGACAAGGACCTGTACGAGCTGGCTCCCGAGGAGCACGCGGGCGTCCCGCAGGTCCCGACCTCCCTCCCGGCCGTCCTCGACTCCCTTGAGGCCGACCACGAGTTCCTCCTCCAGGGCGACGTCTTCACGCCGGACCTGATCGAGACGTGGATCGACTACAAGCGCGCGAACGAGATCGCTCCGCTGCAGCTGCGTCCGCACCCGCACGAGTTCGAGCTCTACTTCGACGTGTGATCGACGCGCCTCACCAGCGCTTCGGGGCCGCCTCCCAGCAGGGGGGCGGCCCCGCCGCGTTGGGAACGCGCTTCACAGAGCGGGCACGGACGCGGGATATTGGTCCTGACACTGTTGTTCGAGAAAGGTAACGGGGATGCCCGAACAGGACGAGAACGAGCGGGAGTTCGACCTCAGATGGGCGGACAGCGCCGAGCACAAGGAGCCCTCCGCGCGGGCCCGGATGCTCGCGGCGCGCTGGAAGGACAACCCGCCCGGACCGGTCCCGTTCCGCGCCGACCCGGAACACGTGGGCTCCGGCCGCCGGTCGTCGTGGATATCGACGGCCGTGGTGCTCGGCTGTGTGGCGGCGGTGATCGTGCTGCTCGGGTACATCAACTTCCGGGCGCCGTACTAGACCGGTCTTTGCTGCCCCTAGGGCCGATCAAGGCCCGTTCATGGGAGTGGCCGGGTGCACACTGGCAGTGGGGCGATTGCCTGACTGCGGGGTGATGCAGATGCAGAGCCGTTTCCGGAGTGACCGGCGTCTGACCGTGCGGATGGCGGTCACGCTGTTCCTGCTCGGGCTTGTGTACGTGGCCTTCGTCGCCGCGTTGATCGTGTTGCTGAAGTCCTGGATCCTGGTCGTCGTCGTGGCGGCGGGGGTGCTCGGCGCGCAGTACTGGTTCTCCGACCGGATCGCGCTGTTCGCGATGCGCGGGCGGGTCGTGGAGCGTGAGGAGTATCCGGAGCTGCACGCGGTGGTCGACCGGCTGTGCGCGATCGCGGACATGCCGAGGCCGGTGGTCGCCGTGTCGGAGATGGACATGCCGAACGCGTTCGCGACCGGCCGGAACCCCGACAACGCCGTCGTCTGTGTGACGACCGGCCTGCTGCGGCGGCTGGAGCCGGCGGAGCTGGAGGGCGTGCTCGCGCACGAGCTGTCGCACGTCGCGCACAAGGACGTCGCCGTGATCACGATCGCGTCCTTCCTCGGTGTGATCGCGGGGCTGATCGTGCGGTTCGCCTTCTACTCCCAGCTGTTCGGCGGGGGGCGGCGGGACCAGAACACCGCCGTCGTCTTCGCCGCCGTACTGGGAGTGTCGGCGGCCGTGTACGCGCTGAGCTTCCTGCTGATCCGGGCCCTGTCCCGCTACCGCGAGCTGGCGGCGGACCGGGCGGCCGCGCTGCTCACCGGCCGGCCCTCGGCACTGGCGTCGGCGCTCACCAAGGTCACCGGCGACATCGCCCGGATCCCGACGAAGGACCTGCGCACGGCCCAGGCCTTCAACGCCTTCTACTTCACCCCGGCGCTCGGTGCCGAGCCCGGCCTCGCGAACCTCTTCTCGACCCACCCGAGCCTGGAACAGCGGCTCGACCAACTGGGCCGGATCTCCGCCGAGCTGGGTGAGGCGGCGACCCCCGGAAAGGCGTGAGCATGGGGCTGCTGGACATCCTGCTCGGCCGTACGAGGCCGGTGGCGCCCGACCTCGACCGGCTCTTCGCACTGCCCTCGGCGGCCGTGGCCCTTCAGGCCGCGACCGGCTTCACCCCGACCGGGCACGGGGCGGTGTGCTTCGCGACGGTCGAGGGCGCGGCGTTCGAGCAGACCCACCGCGAGGTCCAGGCCCTGCTGGACGCGGACGCCGACCGCGACGGGCCCCCGGTCCAGCTGCGGCAGGACGACTACGGCTACTCCTGGCTGGTCTCGCACCGCGCCCCCGACCAGCTGCCGCTCCTGGTCAACGACCTGCACGCGGTGAACGCCTCCATGGAGGTCAACGGATTCGGCCCGCAACTGCTGTGCTCACTGGCCGGTTTCCAGGGCGAGGGCGGACGGCGGCTGGCGCTGGTCTACCTCTACAAGAGGGGCACCTTCTACCCGTTCGCGCCGCTGCCCGGTGAGGGGCAGCGGCGCGACAACGCACTCGAACTGCGGGTGAAGGCGGCGCTCGGCGACGACCTGCGCATGGAGCAGGACCTCGGCCGCTGGTTCCCCGTGTGGGGAGCGCCCGGCCTGTGACCGGGGCGGACTACCTGCTCTTCTCCCGCTCCTGACGGCGGGCCTCGAAGGGGCGCTCGCGACGGTAGCGGCGCTCCCACCTGGCCTGCTGGTCACGGCGCTCGCGGTACGCCCGGTACGTCGTGGGCGCCGCCCCGGACGGGGCCGCCCCGGCCGACGAGGACGTCGAGGTCGCGTCCCGGCCGTACCGCACGTAGAGGGAGAGCAGGGCGACGGCGGCGAGCCACCAGATGTGGTTTTCGAATCCTAGGACCACCAGGACGGCGGTCCCGGAGAGGACGATGGTGCCCATCACGGACCTCCTCCGTTGGCGTGGGTTCGGCTTCGGGTTGGGTTCGGGTTCTGTCCGAGCGTAGGGATCCGGTCACACGACGTGCATCTGCTTTTCCACCCGCGGTGTCCAAGTGACATGAGTGAATGACCGTATGAGTGAGGGGATCTTCACGTACGAACACGGCGGTGAGCGGCTCAGCGGGGTGTACGGCGGTGGCGACGACGATCCGGGCCGGGTCACCGTCGTTCTGCTGCACGGTGCCGGCAAAGGCAGCAAGGAGCGGCTGCTGCCGTTGCTGGCGGAGTTCACCGCCCGCGGCTGCCGCGGCATCGCCTTCGACTTCTCGGGCCACGGCGACAGCACGGGCGCGCTGCGGGAGTTGAGTCTGCGGCGCCGGTTCGAGCAGGCGGTCGGCGTGATCGACGCTCAGGTGCCCGCCGGTGGTCCGCTGGTGCTGGTCGGGTTCAGCATGAGCGGCCAGACGGTGGCCGATCTCGCCCGGCACTACGGGCGCCGGGTCACGGCGCTGGGGCTGTGTGCGCCCGCCGTGTACGCGGCCGAGGCATGGGATGAGCCGTTCGGGACGGGGAACGGCCGGTTCAGCGAGATCATCCGCACCCCCGGCAGCTGGCGTGCGGCGCCCGCGCTCGGCGTGCTGCGGGCGTTCGAGGGCCGGGCGGTGCTCGCGGTGCCGGGCACGGACGCGGTGATCCCGCCGGAGGTGACCGAGGCCGTGCAGGACGCGCTGACCGCCCGGTCCCAGTACACGCGGTTCGAACTCCCCGACGCAAGCCATCAGTTGGGTCTGTGGTTCCGCGACCACGCCGACGCCCGGCGGGAGTTCGTCACCGCGCTCCTGACCGGCCTCGACGACCGCGGCTGGACGGCCACCCGGAGCTGGCTGGCCAAGCAGCTCCCTCAGGCCCGCACGATCACCGGCACCCGCTTCCTGGCCGGCGGCTGGAGCTCGCAGGTGCGCGGCCTCACCCTCGACGACGGCACCGGCCTGGTCCTGCGCTCCTTCGTGAAACCCTTCTTCCGGCACCACGCTCCCGGCCTGCTGACCCGCGAGGCGTCCGTGCTGACGCTGCTCGCCGGACAGGACGGCATCCCGGCCCCCGCGCTTCTCGCCGTCGACGCGACGGCCGAGCAGTGCGATCACCCGTCCCTGCTGATGTCCGCGCTCCCCGGCCGGGTGCGGGTGGACGAGGAGGACCTCGACCGGCGCCTGGACCTGCTGGCGGGCCTGCTCGCCCGGATCCACCGGGTCGTACCGGACGAGCGGCCGCGCCCCTACCAGGCGTGGACGTCCCCGGAGCGCGTGCGCACCCCGGCGGGTGCCCTGTGGGAGCGGGCCGTGGACGTCATCCGCCGTGACCCGCCGCCGTACGAGGGCTGCTTCCTGCACCGGGACTTCCACCCCGGGAACGTACTGTTCACGGGTGACGGCCCGGGGCTGCGCGTCAGCGGGGTCGTCGACTGGGTCGAGACCTCCTGGGGCCCCGCCGACCTCGACGTCGCCCACTGCTCGACCGCGCTCGCGCTGCTGCACGGGCCGGAGTACGGGCTCGGCTTCCGGGACCGTTACGAGGCCCACGGCGGCCGCCGCCCGGCCGACGGCCCGGACCACCTGTACTGGCGCCTCCTCGACGCCCTGGCCTACTCCCCCGACGCGGCCAGGCTGGCCGGCCCGTGGCGCGAGCTGGGGCGGACGGATCTGACGGCAGAGGTGCTGGGGGCACGGCTGGAGGCGTACGTGAGCGGGTTGGTGGAGCGGTACGGCTGAGGCAGGCCGGGCCCGATTGTCAGTGGTGTCGGAGAGGATGGCCGCAGGCAGGTCGTGACGGGTGGAGGCCGGTATGGGTGACGGGCGGCGGCACATCGGCGTGGCGGAGCGGCGGGCCCGCCTCGCGCTGCGACAGCGGCTGGCGGGTACGGCACGGGCGGCGAGCCCGGAAGAGATCGCCGGCTCACTGGTCGCGCTGCACGGCTCGGACCCGGCGACGGTGTACCTGGCCGTGGGCGCGCGCCTCACGGATCCGGCGCAGACGGTGGCGGCGACCGAGCGGGCGCTGTACGAGGACCGCACCCTGGTCCGGATGCACGGCATGCGGCACACGGTGTTCGTGTTCCCCACGGACCTGACGGCGGTGGTGCACGCCTCCACCGGTCTCGCGGTCGCCGCCCGGGAGCGGACCGCACTGCTGAAGGCCATGGCGGCGGCCGGGGCGCCGGACGCGACCTGGCTGAAGGAGGTCGAGGAGTCGGCCCTGGCCGCGCTGGCCCGGCGCGGGCAGGCGACGGCGGCCGAACTGGCCCGGGACGAGCCGCGCCTGCGGGAGCGGTTCGTGTACGCGGCCGGGAAGAGCTACGAGGGCGTCCACACCGTCTCGACCCGGCTGCTGAAGGTGCTGGGCCTCGAGGGAAAGGTCGTCCGGGGCCGTCCGCTGGGCTCCTGGACGTCCACCCAGTTCCGCTGGGCCCTGGCACCGGAGCATCCCGAACTTGAGCCCGCCGGGGCCCAGGCGGACCTGCTGCGGCGCTGGCTGGCTGCCTGCGGCCCGGCGACCGAGG
The DNA here is from genome assembly GCF_030386795.1 of Streptomyces sp. S.PNR 29. Taxonomy (GTDB): domain Bacteria; phylum Actinomycetota; class Actinomycetes; order Streptomycetales; family Streptomycetaceae; genus Streptomyces. The sequence goes on along the minus strand of NZ_JANUQM010000002.1, from coordinate 373,019 downwards.
CCGACCTGAAGTGGTGGACGGGATGGCCGGTGACGGCGGTGCGCAGAGCGCTCGCCGCGATCGGGGCGGAGCCGGTGTCCCTGGACGAGGGCACGGGGTACGTCGCAGCGGGCGACGCCGATCCGGTGGCCGGGCCCGCCGAGCCGTGGGCCGCGCTGCTGCCCGGCCTCGATCCGACGGCCATGGGATGGCAGCAGCGGGACTGGTTCCTCGCGCCGGAACTGCGGCCCCTGCTCTTCGACCGCAGCGGCAATGTGGGGCCGACGGTGTGGTGGGACGGGCGTGTGGTGGGCGGCTGGGCGCAGCGGGCCGACGGGGAGATCGTCTGGCGGATCCTCGACGGCGCGGGCGTCGGCCGTGAGGCGGAGGCGGCGATCGCGGTGGAGGCGGAGCGCCTGCGGGGGTGGGTGGGGACGGCGCGTGTGACGCCGCGTTTCCGGACGCCGCTGGAGCGGGAGTTGGCGGGGTAGGTCCTGCCCGCCCGACGGAGACCGCCGCCTGCCCTCGGCGCCGCCCAGCCCCGCGGCCCGCTCGGCCGGAACGCGCTGCCGAGGGCGCCGGCGGCCAAGCCGGACGACCCGCGGGCGACACTTCCCCGGCGGCCTCAGGTTGTCGGCGGCCGCAGCAGGTGCGGGCGGCCATGAGCCCCCCCCCCGGGGACGGCAACGACAGCGCCGGGCGCCCTCCGCAACGGAGGGCGCCCGGCGCCACGGTTCAGCGTGAGTACCGCATGAACGCCCGCACCATGTGGCATGTCGTGTCCGACGGCGGATGCACACCGATCGTCTCCGCCGTGCTCCGGATGGTCTCGTTGCGCGCCTGGTCGGGCACGTAGACCCCCGAGTCGAGCAGGGCGATCGCAAGGCGCATGGCCTTGAGGCGGCGGTTGTGCGTGACGTACCACTCGCGAGGACGCCCCGGCGGCAACGGCCGCTTCTCAAGGGGCGCGTACGGCAGGTCGAGCAGTACGGGCCGCTGGGCGGTCGACTGCGTGGGCAACGGCTTCGGCTTCAGTGCGGCAGCGGGCACAGGCATCCTCCTGTCGCGGTCAGGGCGTCGCACCGGAGACTTCGGCGACCCCGGCAACACCCTCGAACACTGCTTCTATTCTACTGCCCGGCACTGACAAAAGCCCCTGGCCACAAGGGCTTTCGGGGGTGCAGTGACGCAGGTGGAGAACGGGTTTTCGCGTACCGTGGGCGGCATGGAAATCTGGATCAACCCGGCCTGCTCCAAGTGCCGCAGCGCCATCAGCCTGCTCGACGCCGAGGGCGCCGACTACACCGTCCGCCGCTACTTGGAGGACGTACCGAGCGAGGACGAGATCCGGGACGTGCTGGAACGCCTCGGCCTCGAACCGTGGGACATCACCCGCACCCAGGAGGCGGCCGCCAAGGAGCTCGGCCTGAAGGAGTGGCCCCGGGACGACACGGCACGCGACCGCTGGATCACGGCCCTCGCCGAGCACCCCAAGCTGATCCAGCGCCCGATCATCACGGCGGACGACGGCACGGCGGTGGTGGCCCGCACCGAAGAGTCGGTCCGGGACGCCTTGTCCCGCTAGCCGACGGTTTGTCGAGCGGCGGGATGTCGAGGGGTTCCCCCTGGTACGTTCCGCCGCCATGACCTTTGGTGATCAAGGAACGCCGTACGGACCGTCCGACCCGCACGCCGGGTGGGCGCCCGACCCGCACGCCCAGTGGGCCGCCGAACAGCAGGCCAGGTGGGCGGCGGAGCAACACGCCCGGTGGGTGGCCGAGCAGGAGCACATACGCAGAAGACGGCGCGTGCGGCTGGCGGTCGGCGGCGGGGTCGGGCTCGTGCTGGTCGCGGCCACCGCCGCGGGGATACTGATGGCCGTGGGCGGCTCGGGCGGCGGCTCCGGCACGGCCGCCGCCCCCGCCACGGCGGCCACCTCCGGCTCACCGGCCCCCTCCGTCTCCGTCGGCATGCCCTCCAACGCCCCCACGGCGCTGCCCTCCCTGCTGGCCCGTCCTGTCATCCGGCCGGAGCAGGCGTTCCCGGAGAAGAGCGTGCGCGCGGCGGACGGCTCCCGGTACGAGCGCGTCGACCTGGCCACGACCACCGACTGCGCCCGTGGCATGTCGCCGGAGCTCGCCGAGCTGATCGAGCAGGGCGAGAAGTGCGCCCGGCTGACCTCGGCCCTGTTCACCGACGCCGGGCGGCGGTCGCAGGTGACGGTCACGGTGCTGAGCTTCCGGCGCGCCGAGGACGCCGGGCGGGTCTTCGCCATGGCATCGATGGACCCGGTGACGTATCAGGTCGTCTCCCTCGATCCGCCGCCCGAGGCGGGGATGCCGACCGTGCCGCCCGGCTCGCCGGGCATCTTCCAGCGCCTGATGACGGTCCGCTCGGTGGTGTTCGCCAACGGCCAGTGGGGGGACGGTGCGGAGACCGAGGAGGCGGCGCTCACGAAGCAGACGAAGAACCTGCTGGCGTACGTCAACGACAAGGTGGTGGCGTACGAACAGGGAGACGACGAGGACTGAGTCACCCGACGGGGACTGCGGTCCGGCTCAACTCCCCTGTGACGCACGTTACTCGAATTGACACCAGCAACTGCTGAGTAACCTCGTTCGGTATCTCGTACATAGCGGCGTACGCTCCCCTACCTCTTCAGGAGGCGCGCATGTCGCGTAGGAGAAGTCTCAGTACGAAGAAGAAGGTCGCGCTGTTCGTCAGTGCCGCGGCGGTGGCGGGCGGCGGGGCCTTCGCGATGGCGAGCACCTCGAACGCCTCGCAGACCCCCCGGGCCCTGTCCGCCCAGGACTCGGCCGTCTGCCAGGGGCTCGCCACCGCCCTCGCCAACAACCAGAAGTTCATCGAGGGTCAGCGGGCGGATCCGGACGCGCAGTCCGAGGCGCGGATCGCCAACCGCGAGGCGGTCATCGCCGAGATCGAGCGCAAGCAGGAGGCGTCCGGTTGCGCGGCCGGGGAGTCGGCTCAGGACTCCCAGGCCACGCAGCCGGCGCAGAACGGCCAGGCCACGCAGCCGCCGGAGACCGGGCAGCAGACCACGCCGCCCTCGCAGGCCGCCCCTGAGGGAAACGCCGGCGATGGCGCTGCGGCCTCCGGGCAGCAGGTGTGCAACGGCTCCACCGTCACCCTCTCCGGCGAGGGTGGCGCGCCTGCGGCGTCCAGCAACCAGTTCCCCGCGGGCACCAAGCTGAAGGTCACCAACCTGGACAACGACAAGTCCACGACGGTCGAGGTCACATCCGTCTCGGGCAGCTGCGTTCTGCTCAACAACGCGGCGTTCGAGCAGGTCCGGGAGCCCGGCAAGTTCCTGATCCGCCGGGCGCTGATCGAGAAGGTGGGGTGACGCTCAGGGAACCAGGCAATCGCTGAGGCGGCGGCCCAGTTCGGGGGGCGCGACGTGCGGCAGCGCGTGATGGGACACGTCCGGCAGGACGCAGGTCTCCACGTGCGGCAGTATCGCCGCGACCCGGGTCGCCACCTCGTACGTGTCATGGGTCCTGCTGTTCCCGGCCAGGAACAGCAGGACCGGCAGGTCCAGGTCGCGCAGCGCCCGCGGTGCCGGGCGCGGTCCGGTGACGGTCGAACTCGGGTTGCACAGCGCCCGGTTCGCGCAGCGCAACGGCATGCACCCCACCGACGTACGCGCCCTGATCGCCCTCATGGACGCCGCGCGGGCGGGCGAGGAGATGACGGCGGGGCGGCTGGGCGCGGCGCTCGGACTGAACTCGGCGGGGACGACGGCCCTGGTCGACCGGCTGGAACGGCTGGGGCATGTGCGGCGGACGCGGAGCGAACGGGACCGGCGCAAGGTGGTCGTCGAGGTGAGCGAGCGGGCCGTCGGGCTCGGCCGGGACTTCTTCGGGCCGCTGATCGACCGGTCGGTGGAACTGCTCCGGGGCTACGACGAGCGGGAGCTGGCGGCGGTCAGAGGCTTCCTCGCCGGAGTGCGGGACGCGGCCGCCGAGAGTTCCTGACCGCCCGTGCGCCTTCCCCTCCCCTCACAGACGAGTCCCATCGCATACGAGTCCCCTCGCATACGAGTCCCTTCGCATACGAGCCAGGGCACCGCCACGCCGCACCGCAGGACACGATGTCTCCGAGTTGACTTTTCGTGTCCGTTTCCGCACCTCAGACGCCCTCACAGCGTGAAATGCGCCACAGCACCGCCAGGTAACACGGGGTTCACATTCGAGCAATGGCCGGGAAATCGCCTGTTGACAGGCTGCCGGGCATTACCGCGGCGCCCCAGTGCCGCAGCGCCGCAAGCACCCGCAATACGCGCCTAGACCCACCCCCGAAGGATGTGGCCCGTGAGCTTCAAGGCTGAGTACATCTGGATCGACGGCACCGAGCCGACGGCCAAGCTGCGTTCCAAGACCAAGATTCTGGCCGACGACGCCAAGGGTGCCGAGCTGCCGATCTGGGGCTTCGACGGGTCCTCCACCAACCAGGCCGAGGGCCACGCCTCGGACTGTGTGCTCAAGCCGGTCTTCTCCTGCCCGGACCCGATCCGCGGCGGCGACGACGTGCTGGTGCTGTGCGAGGTCCTGAACATCGACTTCACCCCGCACGCCTCCAACACCCGTGCCGCGCTCGCCGAGGTCGCCGAGAAGTTCGCCGCCCAGGAGCCGATCTTCGGCATCGAGCAGGAGTACACCTTCTTCAAGGACGGCTACCCCCTCGGCTTCCCCAAGGGCGGCTTCCCGGCCCCGCAGGGCGGCTACTACTGCGGCGTCGGCGCCGACGAGATCTTCGGCCGTGACGTCGTCGAGGCCCACCTGGAGAACTGCCTGAAGGCCGGCCTCGGCATCTCCGGCATCAACGCCGAGGTCATGCCCGGCCAGTGGGAGTTCCAGGTCGGCCCGCTGTCCCCGCTGGAGGTCTCCGACCAGCTGTGGGTGGCCCGCTGGCTGCTCTACCGCACCGCCGAGGACTTCGGCGTCTCCGCCACCCTCGACCCGAAGCCGGTCAAGGGCGACTGGAACGGCGCGGGCGCGCACACCAACTTCTCCACGAAGGCGATGCGCGAGGGCTACGACGCGATCATCACCGCGTGCGAGGCGCTCGGTGAGGGCTCCAAGCCGCTCGACCACGTCAAGAACTACGGCGCCGGCATCGACGACCGCCTGACCGGTCTGCACGAGACGGCCCCGTGGGACAAGTTCTCCTACGGCGTCTCCAACCGCGGTGCCTCGGTCCGCATCCCGTGGCAGGTCGAGAAGGACGGCAAGGGCTACATCGAGGACCGCCGTCCGAACGCCAACGTCGACCCGTACGTCGTGACGCGTCTGCTGGTCGACACCTGCTGCTCGGCGCTGGAGAAGGCCGGCCAGGTCTGATCCACCCCCGCTCACGCCGAGGGGCGCCCACCGTGCGGTGGGCGCCCCTCGGCGTTGCCGCGTGAAGAGACGTCCACACAGTGAGAGAAGGGCTGCTGCCGGCGGTGGGTGTCTGCTTCAATGGGCCCATGGCCGGCTTCCAGAAGTACTCCGCGACGGGTCGCCATGACCTCGAGCCCTTCTGGCCTTCCCGTCAGCACCACGACTTCGACCGGGTGTGTTGCCGCGCGACGAACGCGCCGGCCCTCTGAAGCCGTACATCCACCCGGCCTTCGGCCAGCGCGCAACGGCGTACGTCCCTTCCGACGAACCTCTCGCGCGAAAGAGCTGACCTCTCATGGCGACCCCTGGTCCTCTGTCCTCCGTCTCCGCCCCCTCCCCCGCCCGGCAGCGGCTGCGCGCCGTCGACCCCGACGAGATGATCGACGTCCCGGAGTTCCTGCCGCCGGGCGCCACCTGGCTGCCCGCGCCGCAGCACACGCTGCCCACCCTGCCGGGGCAGCCGCCGATGATCGGCTACCTGGTGCTCGTCCCGGCCGACCGGCACGCACCGGGCGCGGTTCCGACCGGTGACGCCGAGGGCGGTCCCCTCGTCCGCGTCGACACCGTGCGGCGCACGGCCGAGGTGGACGGGCGCGCACTCGACCTCACCTACCTGGAGTTCGAGCTGCTCGCCCACCTCGTCGCGCACCCGCACCGGGTGCACACCCGCGACCAGCTGGTCTCCACGGTGTGGGGGTACGGCCACGTGGGCGACGGCCGCACCGTCGACGTCCACATCGCCCGTCTGCGCCGCAAGCTGGGCGCCGAGCACCGGGACGCGATCCGGACGGTCCGGCGCGTCGGCTACAAGTACGCTCCGCCGACCGGGCGCTGACCCTCTGCCGAGGGCAGATTCGCGTTCCGTCCCGCGGCCGCACCGGGCACAGTCAGCCGCATGAGGCTTCTGCTGCTGGGTGGTACGGAGTTCGTGGGACGGGCCGTCACGGAGGCGGCCCTCGGGCGCGGCTGGGACGTGACCGTCTTCCACCGGGGCCGGCACGACCCGCCGCCCGGTGTGCGCGCGCTGCGCGGCGACCGCACCGCGCCCGGCGGGCTCGCCGCCCTGGCCGAGGGCGAGTGGGACGCCGTCGTCGACACCTGGTCGGCGGCGCCCCGCGCGGTACGGGACACGGCGCGGCTGCTGCGGGGCCGCGCCGGACGGTACGTGTACGTGTCGAGCTGCTCGGTGTACGCGGACACCCCGCCCGCCGGGTACACCGAGGACGCACCCCTGGTGGAGGGCGCCTCGGCCGACGCCGGACACACCGACTACGAGCGGGACAAGCGGGGCGGTGAACTGGCCGCCGTCGACGCCTTCGGCGCGGACCACTCGGTCCTCGTACGGGCCGGGCTGATCCTCGGCCCGTACGAGAACGTCGGCCGCCTGCCGTGGTGGCTGACCCGGATGGCCCGCGGCGGCCCGGTCCTGGCGCCCGGGCCGCGGGACCTCCCCCTGCAGTACGTCGACGTCCGCGACCTGGCCGAGTGGATCCTCGGGGCGGTGGAGCGGAAGCTGAGCGGGCCGTACCACCTGATCGGTCCGCAGGGGCACGCCACGATGGGGTCGCTCCTCGACGCCTGTGTACGTGTCACGGGCGGTGCCGCCGAGCTCTGCTGGACCGAGCCCGAGGTGATCCTGGGCGCGGGCATCGCCCCGTGGGTCCAGCTGCCGGTGTGGGTGCCGCCGGGCAGCGATCTGCACGACGCCGTGCACAGCGCCGACGTCTCCCGGGCGCTCGCGACCGGCCTGAGCTGCCGGCCCGTCGAGGAGACCGTGGCCGACACCTGGAGCTGGCTGCGGAGCATCGGCGGCGTCGCGCCCCAGCGGACGGACCGCACCCGCAAGGGCCTGGATCCGGAGGTGGAGGCGAAGGTGCTCGCCCTGCGGGGTGTACCTGGCACCACCCCCTGACCGGGGGTCCCGGCCCCGTGACCGCCGACCGGCCCTGCACGAGACTGTCGCCATGACCACGGACACGAAGAACGGCAACGGGCGTACGAAAGGGCGGGGCCTCGCGCTCGCCGCGGTGCGGGGGCTGGCGCTGGCGCTCGTGTCCCTGCCGGGGGCGGTGCTGTGCTTATGCCTGTCCCTCGTCTCCCTCGCGCTCATCCCGATCGGGGTGGGGCTCCTCACCACGCCGTACGTGCTGACGGGGGTACGGGCGTTCGCGAACGGGCGGCGGGTGCTCGCCGCGCAGTGGGGCGGGGTGCGGATACCACCGGCGTACCGGCCGCTGCCGGAGAACGCCACCCCGTGGTCGCGCACGTTCGCGCTGCTGCGCGATCCGGCGACCTGGCGGGATCTGCGGTGGCTGCCGGTCGACATGACCGCGGGGTTCATCACCGCCCTGCTCCCGGCCGTGCTGCTCTTCTATCCGCTGGAGGGGTTGGCGATCGCGGCCGGGCTGTGGCGGGTCCTGCCCGACGGGTACTGGTACGGCTTCGTGCCGGTCACCGAGCAGACGTCCGCGCTCGCTGCGGGGGCCCTGGGCCTCGTCCTCCTGTTCTTGGCGCACTTCCTCACCCCGCGCCTGCTGGACGTCCACTTCCGGCTCACCCGGGCCGTCCTCGCCTCCGACCAGGCCCAGCTGTCCGAGCGGGTCCGCGTCCTGACCGAGACCCGCCGCGACGCCGTCGACACCTCCGCCGCCGAACTGCGGCGCATCGAGCGGGACCTGCACGACGGGGCGCAGGCCCGGCTGGTCGCGATGGGCATGGACCTGGGGACCGTCGAGGTGCTGCTCGACAAGGACCCGGGCAAGGCCAGGGAACTGCTCGCGCAGACCCGGAAGGCCTCCGCCGACGCGCTCGCCGAACTGCGGGACCTGGTACGCGGCATCCACCCCCCGGTGCTCGCCGAGCGCGGACTGGGCGACGCCGTACGGGCGTTGGCGCTCCGGATGCCGGTCGCCACCGAGGTGAGCGTGGATCTGCCGGGCCGGGCGGAGGCGCCGGTCGAGTCGGCCGTGTACTTCGCCGTCAGCGAGATCCTCACCAACGCCGTGAAGCACTCGGGCGCCGACCGCATCTGGGTCGACCTGCACCACACCGACGGCCATCTGCGGGTGTCCGTCACGGACAACGGCGGGGGCGGCGCGGTGGTGGGGGCCGGTTCGGGGCTGGCCGGGGTCGAGCGGCGACTGGGTACATTCGACGGCGTCCTGGCCGTCGGCAGTCCCGCAGGCGGTCCCACCATGGTCACCATGGAGATCCCTTGCGCGTTGTCCTAGCCGAAGACCTGTTCCTGCTGCGCGACGGACTCGTCCGGCTCCTCCAGGCCCACGACTTCGAGATCGCCGCGGCCGTCGAGTCCGGCCCCGAGCTGACCAGGGCCCTGTCCGAGGAGCGACCCGACGTGGCGGTGGTGGACGTCCGCTTACCGCCCACGCACACCGACGAGGGTCTGCAGTGCGCGCTCCAAGCCCGCCGCGAGCGGCCCGGGCTGCCGGTGCTGGTGCTCTCCCAGCACGTGGAGCAGCTGTACGCGCGGGAGCTGCTGGCCGACGGCAGCGGCGGGGTGGGATACCTGCTGAAGGACCGGGTGTTCGACGCGGAGCAGTTCGTGGACGCCGTACGGCGCGTGGCGGCGGGCGGCACGGCGATGGACCCGCAGGTCATCCAGCAGTTGCTCAGCCGGCGCGCGGGCGGTGACCGGCCGCTGGGCCGGCTGACGCCACGGGAGCTGGAGGTGCTGGAACTGATGGCGCAGGGACGGTCCAACGCGGCGATCGCCGCCAAACTGGTCGTCACGGAACGGGCGATCGCCAAGCACACGGCGAACATATTCGCCAAACTGGGACTGGAGGTCTCGGACGACGACAACCGCCGCGTGCTGGCGGTTCTCGCGTATCTCGACCGCGGCCGGTGATAACGGACCCTCTCGTTCACCCCCCGTGGACGATCAACAACTCCCGGTACTCCAGGGGCTGTTGAGAGCGCACGTGCCGCACTGGATTCTCATCAATTTCCGAGACGTCTGAACACCCGTGGGACACCGTCCGTATGGAAGGGAGCCGCTTCACTCCTGACGGGCGCCTCGATGCCCCGAAAAAGGAAGTCAGAGGAGTTCCATGGGACGCAACACAAGAAAACGCCGTACGCCGCTGGCCACCAAGGCCATAGCCGCATCGGCGGCCCTAGCGCTCGGTGGGGGCGGGCTTATCTGGGCGAACTTCTACGCATCGGCACACGAGGAGAACTCGGCGCAGAGCCAGACCAAGGCCGCCGGTGCGCAGATCGCGACGATCGACTGCCCTGACGTCGGCCAGCAGCTCACCGATGTGCCGGACGGTGCTCGGTCGGGCGTCGACCAGGAGTTGGCGAAGCTCGACCAGCAGGTCACCGAGGCCTACAAGCGTCTCGCGGACACGCGCCGGGATCAGGCAGCGGACCCCGGTTATGTCGACAACGCCATCCTCGCCCCGCTGAAGTCCAAGCGGACGGCCACCATCGACCGGATCGGTATCAACATCAACCGTGCCGGCGGCAAGGCCCCGCAGGGAATCGACCAGCTCGCCGGGTGTGAGGGCGTCCCGGCCGACACCAACGCCGGTGAGGGCCAGGACCAGAACCAGGGAGACGGTCAGGACCAGGGCCAGAACAACGACGGTCAGGACCAGAACCAGGGAGACGGTCAGGACCAGGGCCAGGACCAGGGTCAGGACCAGGGCAACGGCGGCCAGGCCGGCAACGGCCCGGTGGCGGCCGACTTCCAGGACATCACCCAGGTCCAGCCGAACGGCGGCCCGAAGGGAGTGAACGGAAACGGCCTCCCCGCGAACGGGGACAGCGGTTCGACGGGCACCTTCACCACGAGCTGCGGCACCAACGAGAACGAGAACCGCAACTCGGACAACGTGATCGTCGCCCCCGGCGTCAGCAACGGTGCGCAGCACCAGCACGACTACGTCGGCAACCAGGCCAACAACGCGTTCGCGAGCGACGAGGACCTGGCGAACGGCGACACCACCTGCCAGAACCAGGGCGACAAGTCGACGTACTTCTGGCCGGTGCTCCGTATCCAGGACGGTTCGCAGGACATCGACGCGAACCAGCCCGGTGGCGGTCAGGACGGCAACGTCGGCAAGATCGTCGAGCCCAGCGAGGCCCAGCTGAAGTTCGTCGGCAACAAGACGAGCGATGTCGTCGCGATGCCGAAGGCCCTGCGCATCATCACCGGTGACGCCAAGTCCTTCGTCAACGGCCTCGGGAACGCCAACACCAACTGGAGCTGCACCGGCTTCGAGGACCGGCAGCTGACGGACAAGTACCCGATCTGCCCCGAGGGCAGCTCCGTGGTGCGCACGTCCTTCTTCCAGAGCTGCTGGGACGGCCAGAACACCGACAGCGCCAACCACCGTACCCACGTGGACTTCGTCCAGGAGGACGGCAGCTGCGCGAACGGTTTCAAGGCGATCCCCCAGCTGCAGGTCCGCCTGGTCTACGACATCCAGGCCCCGCAGATCCAGAACGGGCAGGTCCAGAACGCCTTCGCGGTCGACTCCTTCCCGGACCAGCTGCACAAGCCGATCACCGACCACAACGACTTCATCAACTTCTTCGACGAGAACGTGATGAACCAGATGGTCCAGTGCATCAACAGCGGCCAGGACTGCCAGTAGTCCTGAACCAGTAGGAAGCCGGCGGTGGGATCTCCCACCGCCGGCTTTCGTTCGCCCCCCGAAACCCGCGCGGTCAACCGTGGTGGCCGCCACTGTTGTGACTGCCACCGGGATTCATGTGAGCGGAGCCCTCCTCCATGGTCCCGCCGAGCGTGCCGCGCAGCGCCGTGACCGTCTTCTCCTCGCCGACGGCGACCCACTTGCGGCCCACGAGGTAGTAACCGCCGTAGTCCTTGGCCCCGTTCAGCCACTCGCGCTGGCCGCGGTCGGTGGCGAAGGTGGCGAGGACGTACTTCTCCTTGCCCTTCTTGCAGATGGCCTGGCGGATGGTGTCGGCGTCGGTCTGGATGTTCGGCTTGCACTTGGCCTCGGCGGCCAGGTGCTCCAGACTGCCGGTCGCCGTCTCCGGTACGGCCGCCTTGCCGTCTCCGCCGGACCCGCAGCCCGCCAGCGCCAGTACCGTCACCGCGCCGGTCAGCGCGAGCATCGGTCGGGTCAACCTCATCTGTTCCTCCGGTCCCTTCCGGCGACATGCCGCACGGAGCCCCGGCGAGGGGCTCTCCTCTTCGATACGGCTCCGGAGCAGCGAGCGCTCAAAATACCGGTGCCGCCGTCAGTCCGCCTGTGCGAAGGTGACCCGGTGAACCAGGACTGGGAAGATCGCGTGGCCGCCGCCTGGGCCACCTTCGACAGCTACGGCGAACAGGACGCGGCGGACTTCCGCGCGGTGATCGACGCGCTCGTCGCCGAGTTGCCGGACGACAGCCCGCTCGGCCCGTTCGAGCAGGCCTGCGCCTGGGACTCGACCGGCCACTCGGACCGGGCGGTCCCGCTGTACCGGGAGGCGCTGGCCCGAGGCCTCACCGGATACAAGGCCCGCCGGGCCAAGATCCAGATGTCCAGCTCGCTGAGGAACATCGGGCAACCGGAGGAGGGCGTCAAGCTGCTGACGCCCGAACTGGACGCGCCCTCCGACGAGCTGGACGACGCCGTCCGTGCGACGCTCGCCCTCTGCCTGTCCGGTCTGGGCCGCGACCGTGAGGGCCTGTCGCTGGTGCTCGGTGCGCTCGCCCGCCATCTGCCGCGCTACCAGCGGTCGATGGCGAACTACGCGCGGCTCCTCGTTGCGCCGGACGGATGAGCGCCGAGTCGTGACGCCGCACGGTCGGTGACCATCCCCCCATTCGCTCGTTCTGCTGAACGTGCAGTCAAACGTGCAGTCACCGTCACAGGATGCAGCTCCACAGCCCGCACCGTCCGCCACCGACCCGGTCGTCGACGTCGAGCAGGCCGAGGCCGCGCTCGTCGAGCACTACCCACGGCTGGTCCGGCTCGCCTACCTGGTACTCCCGCCGGGCCTGGGCCGCAACCGCCGTGTCCTGACCGCGCACTCCCTCACCCAGCGCGCACTGCCCCGGGGCCGGACGCCGTCGACCGTGATCCCGGCCCAGTCGACCGGCCGCGAGGGCGACGCGGGCTACGCCTTCGTCCGCCTCCGGGTGGTGCGCGCGGCGCTGGAGGCCGGCCTGCCGCTCAGGCGCCGGGCGTGGCCCAAGCGGTCCCAGCTGCCGCCGCTGCTGCCCCAGGTGTGGGGTCTCAGGCTCTTCCCGCGTTCCGGCGGCGCCGACGAACTCGCCCTGGACCAGCAGCTGTCCGCCCTGTCCGGCGCGGGCCGGGCGGCCTACGTGCTGCGCGGCCTGGAGAAGCTCCAGGACGGCGACGCACGCGAGGTACTCACGGCCGCGGGCGTCGCCGACGTGGACGCCGCGCTGAAGGAGGCCGACGGCGTCCCCGCCCGGTACGCACTGCTCGACTCCCCCGAGTTCGACCCCTGCTCGCTGCAGGCCCGGCCCACCGACCTGGTGCGGCGCAGGCAGCGCGGGAAGGCCGCGCTGGCCGCCGGGGCGGCCGTCGTGGTGTGCGGGGCGCTGCTCGCCCTGCCCGGGGACGGCTGGGGCCCCGACGGCGCCGCCGCCCCGCCGTACGCGCAGAACCCGGCGGCCCGGGACGCCCTCGATCCGGGCAAGCTGACCAGGGTCTCCCCCGCCGCGTGGAAGACCTCCGCCCGCACCGACTTCTCCGTGTGGCCGGCCCGCGGCGGCCTCACCGGCGACAAGGCGCTGCTGCGCCGTGCGCTGGCCGTCTGGGCCCGCCCCGGCAAGACCGTGCGGGTCTCGGCGACGCCGGGCACCCCGTCCGGCGGCCCGGCCGGCCCCCCGCAGCTGTTGTACGCCGGGACCGTCGACGCCGCGCGCGTGGTGATCCTCCACGACGGTCTGCGCATCGCCCGGTACGCCGAGCCGAAGGACGGCACGGGAGGCGCGGCCCTCGACTTCGCTCGGGTCGACGGTGCCCGCCGGGCCGAGGCGACGGCGGTGGTCCTGGGCCGGGCCGACGGCAACGTCCGGTATCTGACGGCGCCCTGGGTGACGAAGGTGGCCGAGCGGGACCTGCTGAAGCCGGGGTCCGGCGCGATGGAGCTCCCCCTGACCGACGGCGTGACCGCGCCGCTGGCCAGCCCCGCCCAGCGGTCCGGCGCGTGCACGTCGTGGAACGTGCTGCAGCTGACCGACGGTTCCGGCAAGCGGCTGATGACCGACCTCGGCGAGCTGGTCCCCGCCCGCCTCACCACCGGGCGGCCCGGCTCGGCCGGCGAGGTGGACGGCTCGCAGGACTTGCGCACCTGGGCGCCGTTCGCCTGCTCCCTCAGCGCCGTGCGCGGGCAGGGCGTGCGGTCGGTGAACGCCTGGCGGTACGCCGAGCAGCCGCTGCCCGACGCGAGCGGGTCGGCGTCGTGGGTGTGCACGCGCGCCGAGACCTGGCGCGGCGGCGGCACCCGCGCGCTGGCGCAGTTCCACACGCCGGGCGTGCGGTACGGCGCGGTCGTGGCGAAGGCCGAGGACGCGCCGGCGTGCGGCGAGCGTGACCCGCATGTGCTGGCCGGGGTGCTGTGGAGGTCGGAGGCGGGGCGCTGGTACCTGCTGGCCGCCGGCAGCCGCGGGACGTCGTCGGTCAGCGCGACGGGCGGGGTGCGGGCGAGCGCGCCGGGCCACCTGCTGGCCGTACCGGCACGGCGAGGGGCTCGGGCGGAGCTGAAGGGCACCCTGCCCGATGGCCGAACCATCAGTGGGCTCCGATGAGTTCGCCGTCTACGGTCTGACCGACTGAGCTGGACTGTGCCGGTTCAGGTGAACACCGTGATCAAATCGGTCCGTTCGAGGCTGGAATCGATCGGTAAGGTGTTCGCATGACTACCGGGGTACGCCGCAGAATGGGAGTCGAGGAGCGGCGGCAGCAGTTGATCGGCGTCGCCCTCGAACTGTTCAGCCGCCGCTCGCCCGACGAGGTCTCCATCGACGAGATAGCGTCGGCCGCGGGCATTTCGCGCCCGTTGGTCTACCACTACTTCCCCGGCAAACTCAGCCTGTACGAGGCCGCGTTGCAGCGTGCCTCGGACGATCTGGCGGCCCGGTTCGTCGAGCCGCGCGAGGGTCCCCTGGGAGCCCGGCTGCTGCGGGTGATGGGCCGGTACTTCGACTTCGTGGACGAACACGGCCCCGGTTTCTACGCCCTCATGCGCGGCGGCCCGGCCGTCGGCTCCTCCACCACCAACGCGCTCATCGACTCCGTACGGCAGGCCGCGTATGTCCAGATCCTTTCGCATCTGGACGTGATGGATCCGCCCGCGCGACTGGAACTGGTCATCCGTTCCTGGATCTCGCTCGCCGAGTCGACGGCGCTGCTCTGGCTGGACGGCCGGCGCATCCCGCGTGCGGAGCTGGAGACCCAGCTCGTGCACGACTTCGCGGCCCTCACCGCCGTCAGCGCCGCCCACGACGAGGAGATGGGCACCCTGCTGCGCCGCATCCTCAAGGACGAGCCGGCCGACGGCCCGTTCGGCGACCTGCTCGGCCGGCTCATGACCCTGGCGTCCTAAGGACCCCTAACGGTCGAACTTCTGGTACGACGGATCCAGGTCCCGTACCTCGGCCGAGGCGTGCAGGGCGAGCCCCTCCGCGGGCTTCACGTGCTGCCGCAGCAGTTCCAGGACCGCCCCGGTGAGCCGGGACTTGGTCTCGTCGGTGCGGCCGGCGAGCAGGCCGATGTGGACGTGCACGACGGCGTGTCCCTCGGTGTCCGGGCCGACCGTCGTGTCCTCGGTCCGGCGGAACTGCGTCTTGCACGCCGGCGGCTTGGCGGCCGCGATGTCGACCACTGCGGCGTGCAGAGCCTTCGCGAACCCCGGCCGGTCGAAGCCGTCCGCGAGCCGCTCGGAGTAGTCGACGGTGATCTGCGGCATGAGCACTCCTGTTCTACGGCAACGGGGATCACCTTAGTTCGCGGAAGACCGCGACCGTACGGGCCGGGACGGCGAACGTGCCGGTTCCCACCTCGTACGACGACGCCTTGACCACCGGGTCCGCGCCCTCCGCCTGCACCGGATGCAGCCGGTAGCCGTGCCCGGCGAGCCCGGCGACCCGCTGCTCCTGCCGCTTGGGCGTCGCGTTGAACACCACGACGAGGTCGCCGAGCCGCATGGTGATCACGCCGGGTGTCTCGTCCTTCCCGGACAGCGGGAAGGAGAGCCGCGACTGCACCTGCTCGGCCGTGGCGAGGGAGAAGGCCCCCTCGCTCGTACGGATCCGCAGCAGGTCCCGGTACGCGGCCGAGGCTCCCTCGATCTGCGCGCAGCCGACCCTGACCGTGCTCAACAGGGGCTTGACGTAAGGCCACTTGGACGCGTTGTCCGCCGCCATCGGCAGTCCCCGGCCGAAGCCGTTGCCGTCGGCGCACCGCCAGTGCACGGCGTTGAACCAGTCGCCGCTGTCGTAGGAGTTGCGGTCCAGGGACTTGGAACGCAGCAGGTCGGTGCCGGCCTGGGACAGGGACGGGCCCTGCGAGAGGGTGGCCGTGGCCATGGCGAGGACCTGCATACGGGCCCGGTCGGACGCGCTCACCGAAGCGGGCAGCTTGTAGGCGAGCGCGTCGAACAGCGACTCGTTGTCGTGCGCGTCGGCGTAGGCGAGGGCGTCGCCCGGTGCCCGCGCGTAACCGGCGGGGGCGCTGTTGTAGTCGACCTCGGCGCCGGTGACCTCCCTGCCGTCGGTGCCGGTGAAGCGGTAGCCGGCGAGGTTGCCGGACAGACCCACCTTGATCAGGTCCTGGTAGTGCAACAGGCGGGCCTTCTGTTCGGCCGGAGTGCCGTTGTTCTCGGAAGAGTTGGGTTCGGTGTACAGCCCGGACGCGAAGCCCTGGACACCGGGGTCCTCGTCGAAGGGGCCGCCGCCGCGGACGGCGTCACGGGCGCGGTCGGAGAAGGTCGCGATGCCGGTGCCGGCCATGTTCTTCTGCGTGGCCTGCACGAACCGGGCGTCGTCGGCGACCTCGCCGAAGTTCCAGCCCTCGCCGTACAGGATGACCTTCTTGCCGTCGACGCCGTCCTTCTCGGGCGTGAGCGCGTCCAGGGCCTTCCTGACGGCGAGGATGTTGGCCTTCGGGTGGTGGCCCATGAGGTCGAAGCGGAAGCCGTCGACCTTGTACTCCCTGGCCCAGGTGACGACCGAGTCGACGACCAGCTTGCCCATCATGGCGTTCTCGGTGGCGGTGTTCGCGCAGCAGGTGCTGTTCGCGACCGAGCCGTCGGCGAGAAGCCGCTGGTAGTAGCCGGGCACGACCCGGTCGAGGACGCTGGTGGGAGCCTGCCCACTGGCCGCGGTGTGGTTGTAGACGACGTCCATGACGACCCTCAGGCCGTCCTCGTTCAGCGCCTTGACCATCTCGCGGAACTCGACGGTACGGGCGGTGCCGTCCGGGTCGGTGGCGTACGAGCCCTCGGGGACCGTGTAGTGGTACGGGTCGTAGCCCCAGTTGTAGGCGTCCTTCGCGGCGACCTTCGCCACGCACTCCTGCTGCTTGTCGGAGTCGGCGGGGTAGGCGGCGAGGTCGCAGTCGACGGTCGCCTGGTCGGCCTTCTTCTCGGGGATGGTGGCGATGTCGAAGGCGGGCAGGAGGTGGATGTACGAGGTGCCCGCCTCGGCCAGCTCGCGCAGGTGCCTGGAGCCGTCGCTGTCCCTGTCGGTGAAGGCGAGGTAGGTCCCGGGGTGCTTCGCCGTCCGGTCCTCGACGGAGAAGTCCCGGATGTGCAGCTCCTGGATCTGGGCGTCCCGCAGCGGCACGGCGTCGGGCTTGTCCAGGGTCGCCCAGCCGTTCGGCGCGAGGGACCTGTCGTCGAGGTCGGCCACCAGGCTGCGCTCGGAGTCGGCGGTCAGGGCGACCGAGTACGGGTCGGTGACCTTGTTGGTGACGATCTTCCGGACGCCGGGCGCCCAGACCCGCACGACGTACCGGTAGGGCTCGCCCTTCCACGAGCCGGGCCCGGTGACGGACCAGACGCCGGTGGTGGCGTCGCGCTTCATGGCGACGGTGTCGTCACCGAGCTCCAGTGCCACCTGCTGTGCCGTCGGCGCCCACACGGCCAGCGTCACCCGGCCGTCGCGGAACACCGGCCCGAGGTGGGCCTTCGTCGCGCCGGCGTACAGGTCGTCCAGGACCCCGGCGATCTGGACGCCCGTCGCCGCGAGCACCGCGCCGTTCGTGGCCCGCTGGGAGGCGACGACCTGGCCGCGCAGGGCCTCGCGCACCCGGTCGCGGTCCCGTGGGTCGACGGACCAGGCGGTGTAGTCCTTCAGGTGCGGGAACCTGGCCTTCTGGGCGTCGGTGAGCGCGGTCTTCGTCAGGCGGAGCCAGCGCTCGTCGTCGCTGGTCAGCGCGCCGTTCTCGACCTCGATCGAGCCGCCCCGCGAGTACAGCAGCTGGGTGGAGGCGGCCGCGTCGGAGCCGTTCCAGGCGACGGTGTCCCGGTCGATCCAGATCGCCTTGGAGGTGGTCAGGTCGAGGGCGGCCGCCGAGCCCGCGGGCTGCGGCAGCAGGTACTTCTCCCGGCCGCTCAACAGCCACACCTCGTGGCCGTTCGCCCTGAGGTCGAGGGACTGGTCGGCGGGCAGGTCCTTCTCGTCGCCCTTGTGGATGATGTAGCTGAGGCTGGTGGCACCGTCGGTGAGCGGTACCTCGAAGACCGCGCCATAGGAATCAGTCTTCACCGGCTCCAGGGGGTTCGACCAGTCGGTGGGGTGTGCGGCGCCGGCCCAGACGTGCAGGCCCCAGCCGTCGTAGTTCCCGTCGGCGCGGTGGTAGTGCAGGACGGCTTTCGTCCTGTCCTGGTCCGGGTACTCGGGCCGTTCGGTCCGTACGTCCTCCTTGCCCTGCTCGATCCAGACCTCGCCGGTCCTGGTGACGTCGATCGTGCGGTCGACGGCGACGTCCTTGTCGCCCTGCTTGTCGATGACCAGGAAGCCGACGTTCGAGGCGCCGGGCTTCAGTTTGACGTGGGCGAAGGCACCGTAGGCGTCCCGGCCGGTGAAGGGGTGGCTGTCCGGCCAGTTCGTCGACTCGCCGTCGGCGAGGTCGCCCCAGGCGTACAGGCCCCAGTCGTCGTAGTCGCCGTCGGTGCGCTTGTAGTGGACGATCGCGTAGTCGCGGGAGGAGGCGGTGGGCGGCTGGTCGGCGGGCGGGGTGCCGGTGGTGGAGGCGGCCGTGGCACTCGCGGTGCGTCCCGCCGAGTCGATCACGACGGCCTTGTAGCGCAGGGCGGTCCCGGCCGGTACGTCTTTGCCGATGGTCTGCGTGACCTTGTAGGGGGCGTGGTCGGCGGAGCCGAGGGTCCGCCACGGGCCGTTGCCGACCTGGGCGGCGAAGACGACCCGGTTCAGCCGGCCGCCGTCGGTGTCGGCGCTCAGCTCGACGGTGCCGGTGGCGCCGGTGGCCGGGGCGCCGAGGGTGATCGTCGGCTTGGTCACGGGTGCGGCGAGCCTGCCGGCCGCCTTCAGCACGATCGCCTTACCCGCCGGGACGGTGACGGTGATCTCCCTGTCGGCGTCGGTCCTGACGGTGTCGCGCGTGCCGTGGATCCCCCGGAACGTCATCCGGGCCGAGCCGGTCGGGAAGGTCGCCGTCCTCGCCTCGCCGGCGTTGTTGAAGGCGACGACGTACTCGGTGCCGGTCCTGACGTCCGTACGGGAGAAGGCGTAGACGCCGGGGCCGTCGGCCGCGTAGCGCTCGGTCTGGACCCCGTCGGTGAGGGCCGGGTTGGCCTTGCGGAGCGACGCGAGGGCGCTGATCTGCCGGTAGAGCGGGGCCGAGGTGTCGTAGGCGTCCCGGGCGTGGGTGCGGTCGGTGCCGAGCTGGTCGTCGTCCAGGTAGTCGGCCGTGCGGGAGGCGAACATCGGCTGGCGGGCGTCCTTGTCGCCGCCGGAGCCGGTGAAGCCCTGCTCGTCGCCGTAGTAGACGACGGGGTTGCCGCGGCTGAGGAACATCAGCTCGTTGGCGAGCCGGTCCTTGCGCAGCAGCTCGGCGTCGGTCGCCCCGGGATCGTCCTGCTTCAGGAAGGAGCCGATGCGGCCCATGTCGTGGTTGCCGAGGAAGGTGACCTGCTCGTACGCGTTGGCCTTGTCGGTCGTGTACTTGTAGTCGTCGCCGAAGACCGACGCCAGCTTCCTCGCGCTGCCGCCCTGGGAGGCGTAGCTGCGTGCCGCCTCCTGGAAGGGGAAGTCGAGCGTGGCGTCGAGGCGGCCCTGGGTGACGTACGGGGAGGTGATGGACGTGTCGGCGGAGTACACCTCTCCGAACATGAAGAAGTCCTCGCGCCCGTGCCTGGCCGCGTAGGCGTCGAGGGCCGTGGCCCACTGGGTCCAGAACTCCATGCCGACGTGCTTCACGGTGTCGATCCGGAAGCCGTCGATGTCGAAGTCCCGCACCCAGCGCTGGTAGATCCTCTCCATGCCCCGTACGACCTCGGGGCGCTCGGTCCACAGGTCGTCCAGGCCGGAGAAGTCGCCGTACGTCGTCGACTCGCCCGCGTACGTCGAGTCGCCGCGGTTGTGGTACATCGTCGGGTCGTTGAGCCACGACGGGACCTTGGTGTTCCGGGTGACCTTCGGGGTGCGCGGGAAGGAGTCGGCGCCGACCCGGGGGAACTTCCTGCTCCCGTCCGCGTAGTCGGCGTCGTCGAAGGGCTCGCCGTTCTCGGTGAGGTACGGGAAGGCGCCCTTGGAGAGGTAGTCGTACGACTTCTCCTCGTAGTCGACGACGTCCGCGGTGTGGTTGGTGATGACGTCGAAGAAGACCTTCATGCCCTTGGCGTGGGCCTTGTCGATGAGGGTTTCCAGGTCCTCGTTGGTGCCGAAATGCGGGTCGACCCGGGTGAAGTCGGTGATCCAGTAGCCGTGGTAGCCGGCGGAGGCGTTGCTGCCGGTGCCCTGCACGGGCTGGTTCTTGAAGATGGGCGCCATCCAGATCGCGGTGGTGCCCAGGCCCTTGATGTAGTCGAGCTTCCTGGTCAGGCCCTTGAGGTCGCCGCCCTGGTAGAAGCCCTTGTCGGTGGGGTCGTAGCCGGTGGCGAGGCGGGAGCCGGTCAGCCCGCCCCTGTCGTTGCTCGCGTCACCGTTGGCGAAACGATCCGGCAGGACGAAGTAGAACTGCTCGCGGGTGGCGTCGTGCCGGGCGGGCTCGGCGGCGAGCCTCGCGTCGGACGGGGGCGCGGGCGGGGTGTCGGCCCTGGCGGCGAGGGGCTGGACGAGTGCCGCGGCGAGCGCGGCCACGGTGACCGCGGCGACTCGGCCGGCATGGGCGGTACGGCGCCTGGACGGCACCGGCCATCTCGGTATCACGGACGTGGACTCCTTGCGATGACGGCTCAGTTGGGTCCGACCCCGCGCGACCGTATCGCCGCCGAAACACTTACAGCAAGAGCACTGAAACCATCGGCAAGAACTTTCACGGCGACGGAGGACGCCCCGGCGTACGGGTTTCAGCAGGTGGAGTTGGTCCGGGTCAGCAAACCCAGGCGCCAGGGCAGGGTGTTCCGTTTCGTCACCCGCATGACGCCTCCTATCGCTTGATGGTGTAGGTGACCAGCGACCGGGCCGGGACCGTCGCGGTCAACGAGCCACCGCTGACCGCGATGGGCGCTTGCCGGGCGGTGCTGTTCGATCCGTTGGTCAGATACGGGGTCGCCGTCCCGGTGGTGAACCCGGTGTTCCGCAGACTGAACGACACCGGCGTCGCGCTGGTGGACGCGTTGAGCGCCACCACCGTCAGGGACCCGTCGGTGTTGTGGTACGCCGACAGCTTCAGGGCGGCGTCGGACGTGGTGGCGCCGATGCGGGTGGATCCGGGGCGGATGAAGCGGCTGTAGTTGGCGATCGCCCACAGCCGCTTGGAGACCCGGTAGTTGTCGCCGTCCAGCTGGATCAGTCCGCGGGTGGCGCCGACCGAGGCCCCGTACCAGTAGATGTAGCCGTTGGTGTTGCCCTTGGTGAGGGCGTCGTGGACGGCGGAGGCGACGGTGAAGCCGTCGTAGCCGCTGCCGTCGTCCCAGTTCTCGTTCCAGGTCGTGCCGTTCGGCGACCACTCCGACATCCAGGTCCGCCTGCCGGTCGGCAGGGGCCCGTCGACGGGGCTGGCGTAGGTGTGGCCGGCGTGGGTGGCGACGAGGTTCCGGGCCGTCGGGTCGGCCTCGATGGCGCTGGTGTAGTTCTTCTGCTGGTTCCAGCCGAAGGAGTCACAGCAGACCACCTTGTGCCCGGCCGCGTTCGCCACGGGACCGAAGACCTTGGTGAACTCCACCGCCTGGGCGGGCGTGAGCCGCATGGAGTCGTAGGTGGCCGTGTAGTCCGGCTCGTTGACGAACCCGAGGTCGGTGATCCGGATGCCCTCCTGGGCGTAGAACCTCGCCCACTGGACCAGGTAGTCGGCGTACGCCCTGCGCCAGTCGCCGCTCGCGCAGCCGGCACCCGCGAGGCCGCACAGCGTGCCGCCGTTCGCGCTGCTGCCGTTGGTCTTCATGTAGCCGGGCGCGCTCCACGCGTCGCCGTAGAAGCGGTTCACGCCGTACGCCTTGGCCTGCTGGGCGAGCCAGACCTGGCCGTTGTCGTCGCGGTCCCACACGTACCTGGGGGTCGCGTTCGGACCGCCGGGGTCGGTCGGCTGAATGCCCGAGTCGATGCCCAGCCGCAGGATGCTCATCCCGGCGCCGGTGCTGCGGCTGAGCAGCAGATCCAGCACCTCGCGCTGCTTCTGGGCGGACAGGCCCTGTGAACCGCGCATGATGTCGGCCCGCCAGTGCTCGGAGAACCCGAAGCCGTCGATCGGCTGGAGCCTGGTCGACGCGTTGATCGTGGCCGAGGTGGCCGCCCACGCGTCCGACTGGCTGCCGACGGTGACACCGGCGGCCATGGTCAGCAAGGCCAGGGACGTCACCGTCCACCTTCTGAGTCTGCGCAGCATGTACCGTCCCCTCGCGGGAGGCTCATGGGAGCGCTCCCCTACTCATACGGTCGCCCCTCGGTGGACCCGAGGGGCGATCGTTCGACATCGTGAACAGCGTTCAGGGAGGTGCCAGCGGGAACGTAGGGCAGCGTTCCGCGCCCGTCAATCCCCCACGCATCACCTCCGGTGCGCTCAGCAGTCCGGCTTGCCGGCGTGGATCGCCAGCGCCGTGTTCGAGCCGAGGGTCGCCGTGAACCGGCCCGAGCCGTTCACGGTCACCGTGGTGTTGTTCTGCACGTTGCAGTACGTCCCCGCGGGCAGCGACGTCTGGTAGGTGCGGGTCAGCGGGCCCGGCTCGTGGTTGATGGCGACGTAGCCCTTGCCGCCCCGCCCGAAGGCGATCGCGTCGCCCCCGTTGTCCCACCAGTCGGTGACCGGCTCGCCGCGCGTGGCGTTGCGGAAGGCGACCATGCGGATGATCTCCGGCCAGGCGTGCTGGCACTTCCAGCCGTCCTGCCAGCAGGCGTTCACCTGCCCCCCGCGCGGCGGTCCGGCGTCCGCGTCGGACCACTCGTAGCCGGAGTTGACGTCCGGGGCGCCGTACGGCCAGGCCAGCATGAAGACGTTGGCCAGCGTGTAGGTGGCGTTGTCCTTGTAGCTGAGGGTGCTCCCGTTGCGCTCGGTGTCGTGGTTGTCGACGAAGACTCCGGCGACGGAGTTGCTCAGGTAGCCCCAGCCCTCGCCGTAGTTCTTCAGGTAGGCGAGGTTCTCGTTGTGGAAGACGCGCTTGAGATCGTAGGCGTACCGGAACTCCTGCACATCCCCGTTGCCGGTGTACTCGGCGGGCTGGACGGCCTCTCCGCTGCCCTGGATGACCTCCTGCTTCCAGTAGGCGTTCGGGTCGGTCAGGCGGGACTTGATGTTCGCGAGGTCGGCCGTGTCGATGTGCTTGGCGGCGTCGATGCGGAAGCCGTCGACGCCGAGCGAGAGCAGGTCGTTCAGGTAACCGGCGACGGTCCGGCGGACGTACTCCTCGCCGGTGTCGAGGTCGGCGAGGCCGACCAGTTCGCAGTGCTGGACGTTCCAGCGGTCGGCGTAGTTCGTGATCGGGCTCGTACAGTCGTCGAAGTCGTAGGACGAGTACAGCCCGGGGTAGGCGTACTTCGTGTACGACGAGCCGCCGGTGCCGGTGCCCCTGCCCGCCGACATGTGGTTGACGACCGTGTCGACGACGACCTTCACGCCGGCCGCGTGGCAGGCGTTCACCATGTTCCGGAAGGCCGTACGGTCGCCGAGCCGCCCCGCGATCCTGTAACTGACCGGCTGGTACGACGTCCACCACTGCGCGCCCTGTATGTGCTCCGCGGGTGGGGAGACCTGGACGTAGCCGTAGCCTGCGCGGCCGAGGGTGGTGGTGCACTCGCGGGCGACGGAGGCGAAGTTCCACTCGAAGAGGACGGCGGTGACGTCCTTGGTTCCGGGCGGGGAAGCCTGCACGGCAGTCGGGGTCATGACAAGAGCGGCGGCCGCGAGGGCGAGGGTGCCGGAGAGGAATCTGCGTGCCATGTGGGGGTTCCTTCGTCGTTGAAGGCGCTTGCTGAAACATTCAGCAAGAATTTCGTGCCGCAGATGCTAGAGGCCCGCCGCCCGAAAGGGCAGCGGGCCGTGCGAAGTTGAACGAAAAATCTTGCGGGGAGGCCCTCAGTGGCGGCGGCCGGCCCTCAGGCGGTCGTCCACCACACCGTGGTGTCGGCCGGCACCTTCGCCTCGCCGTCCGCCTCGGTCACGTCACCGCTGGCGAGCAGTACCCGGCCGTAGGCGGGAAGCGCCACCGACTCGCCGGTGGTGTTGGCGACACAGACGAACTCCCCGCGCCGGAAGGCGAGGACGCCCTCGGGCGCCCGCAGCCACTGCACACCGTCGCCGGCGCCCAGGTCGGGCTGTGAGCGGCGGACGGCGAGCGCGCAGCGGTACAGCTCCAGGGTCGAGCCGGGCACGCCGGTCTGCGCCTCGACGCTCAGCTCGCCCCAGCCCTCGGGCTGCGGCAGCCAGCTGCCGCCGCTGCCGAAGCCGTACGACGATCCGGTGCGCGTCCAGGGGATCGGCACCCGGCAGCCGTCACGGAAACCGTCCTGGCCGGCGCCACGGAAGTACGCCGGGTCCTGGCGCACCTCGTCCGGCAGGTCGACGACGTCCGGGAGGCCGAGCTCCTCGCCCTGGTAGATGTAGGCGGATCCGGGCAGCGCCAGCATCAGCAGCGTCGCCGCCCTCGCCCGCTTCAGCCCCAGTTCCCGGTCACCGGCGAGGCGGATCTGGGTGCCGAGGCCGGGCGGGTTGGCGAAGCGGGTGGCGTGCCGGGTGACGTCGTGGTTGGACAGGACCCAGGTGGAGGGGGCGCCGACCGGGCGCATGGCCTCCAGGGTGCGGTCGATGACCTCACGCAGTTCCTCGGCGTCCCAGTGGGTGCTCAGGTACTGGAAGTTGAAGGCCTGGTGCAGCTCGTCGGGGCGGACGTAGTGGGCGGTGCGCTCGATGGTGGGAGTCCAGGCCTCCGCCACGAAGATGCGCTCCCCGGCGTACTCGTCGAGGATGCGACGCCACTGCCGGTAGATCTCGTGCACACCGTCCTGATCGAAGAACGGCATGACATCGTTGCCCAGCAGCTTCACCTGATCGTGAGATCCAAGGTCAGGAAGGCCCTCCGCCTTCACCAGGCCGTGCGCGACATCGATGCGGAAGCCGTCGACGCCCATGTCGAGCCAGAAGCGCAGGATCGAGCGGAACTCGTCGCCGACGGCCGGGTGCTCCCAGTTGAAGTCGGGCTGCTCGGGGGCGAAGAGGTGCAGGTACCACTCGCCGTCCGGCACCCTCGTCCAGGCGGGCCCGCCGAAGATCGACTCCCAGTCGTTGGGCGGCAGCTCACCGTTGTCTCCCCTGCCCGGACGGAAGTAGTAGCGCTCCCGCAGCGGCGAACCCGGCCCCTCCGCCACCGCTCGTCTGAACCATTCGTGCTGGTCGGAGGAGTGGTTGGGGACCAGGTCGACGATGATCCTGAGTCCCAGCCGGTGGGCGTCGCGGATCAGCGCGTCGGCGTCCAGGAGGGTGCCGAACATGGGGTCGACGGCCCGGTAGTCGGCGACGTCGTACCCGGCGTCGGCCTGCGGCGAGGCGTAGAAGGGGCTGAGCCACACCGCGTCCACGCCGAGGTCGCGCAGGTACGGCAGGCGGGAGCGTACGCCCTCCAGGTCGCCCATGCCGTCGCCGTTGCTGTCGGCGAAGCTGCGCGGATAGACCTGGTAGATCACCGCGTCCCGCCACCAGTCGCGGCGCTTGGCGACGGCGGCCGGGGCTGAGGGTCCCCCCTGCTCGAAGAGCTTGGGGGAGGGTGCCGGGGCGGCGGAGTGCTGGCTCATGGCGTCCTTGGTACGTGACGGATGCTGGTCATGGGGCATGGGTGTCGGTCCGGGCGTGGTGACGAGGCGGCCGCGGTGCAGCGGGGTCGGAGGGCACCGCGGCCGCCACCCGCGCGGCGAGGCGCGCGGGAGTCCGGGGCCGGGGCGTCAGCCCTTGGTGCCGCCCGCGGTGAGGCCGGTCACCAGGTTCTTCTGCACGAGGTAGAAGAACGCGGACGCGGGAATCGCGACCAGCACGGCGGTGGCGGCCATGAGGTTGCGCTGCGCGTCGTGCTCGCTGATGAAGCTCTGCAGGCCGACGGCGAAGGAGTACTTCGTGTCGTCCAGCATGAACGTCGTGGCGAAGGCGACCTCACCGAACGCGGTGATGAAGTTGTAGAAGGCGGCGACTGCCAGCCCGGGTTTGGCCAGCGGCAGGATCAGCCGTGCGAACGTGCCGAAGGGGGTCAGCCCGTCGACGCGTCCCGCCTCGTCGATCTCGAACGGGATGGTGTCGAAGTAGCCCTTGAGCAGCCAGGCGCTGTACGGCACCGCGGTCGAGCAGTAGACGAGGATGAGCCCAAGGTAACTGTCGATGAGCTGTAGATCCGACAGAATCTGGTACATGGGCACGATCAGTACGGCAATAGGGAACATCTGGGTGACCAAAAGCACCCACATGAGCTTCCTGTAACCCGGAAAGCGCATCCGGGAGACCGCGTAGCCGGTGGTGGCCGCCGCCAGGACCCCGATGAGCGTGGCGCCGAGCGAGACGATCAGCGTGCTCTTCAGCCAGTCGAAGAAGGGCGTGTGCAGCAGGACGAACGTGTAGTTGTCGAAGGACATCTTCCCCCAGATGCGCCCGGGGTGCAGATAGTCGTCCTTGTCCGGGCCGAGGGAGAGGAAGGCCAGCCAGCCGATCGGGAAGAGCGCGGCGAGACTCGCGGCGATCAGGACGCCGTGGGAGGCCAGGGAGGCGAGGAGACCGCGCTCGTCGCGGCGGCGCGCCCTGCGCGGCGACGCGGCGGACGGGTCCTGCCCGGTCACCGCGGCGGAGGTCTCGACAGTGGGCGTACTCATGGGAACTCCTGCCTCAGATCGCGAGCTGCTGCTCATTGCGGTTCAGCCAGCGGCGGTAGAAGGAGGTGAAGACGATCAGGATGCCCAGCAGGAGGATGCCGTAGGCCGCGGACTGCGCGTAGTCGCGTGG
Organism: Streptomyces sp. S.PNR 29; assembly: GCF_030386795.1. GTDB lineage: Bacteria > Actinomycetota > Actinomycetes > Streptomycetales > Streptomycetaceae > Streptomyces. Next base: position 346,090 of record NZ_JANUQM010000002.1, on the reverse strand, counting down.
CTGCTGTCCGAAGCCCAGGCGGTAGGCCCAGGTGACGAGGATCTGGGCCTCGTCGGCGGTGTTGCCGAACAGCAGGAAGATCACGGCGAACTGGTTGAAGGTCCAGATGACGCCGAGCAGGACGACGGTGGAGCTGACGGAGCTCAGGCCCGGCAGGGTGACGTACCGGAACCGCTGCCAGGCGTTCGCGCCGTCCATCTCGGCGGCCTCGTACAGGCTGGTGTCGATGGACTGCAGGCCGCCGAGCAGCGAGACCATCATGAACGGCACCCCGCACCAGGTGTTGACCATGATCGCGGCGAACCGCTGCCAGAAGGTGTCCTCCAGCCACAGCGGCGCCGGCAGGTGCAGGGCTTCGAGCCCGGAGTTGATGATGCCGCCGTCGGCGAGCATGAAGCGCCAGCCGAACACGGTGACGAAGGTCGGCACCGCCCACGGCAGGATCAGGATCAGCCGGTACAGGGTCCGGCCGCGCAGCTTCTGGTTGAGCAGCAGCGCGAGGCCCAGACCGATGCCGTAGTGCAGGGCGACGCACAGCGCCGTCCAGACGATCGTCCAGAGGACGTGTGACCAGAAGCGGTCGTAGGCGGTCGGGCCCCACAGGATGTCGGCGTAGTTGTCGAAGCCGATGAACCGGTACGTGGCGTCGATGTGGTTGACGCCGATGGTGCGTGCGGTGTTGAGGCTGTCGGCGTCGGTGAGGGTGAGGTAGAAGCCGTACACCAGCGGATACACCACGAGGACGCCGAGCACGACGACCACGGGCGCGATCATGGCGTAGGCGTACCAGTACTTCCGGTAGCCGTGCTGGAGACGTTGGACCGGCCCGGGGCGTGGAGCGCGGCCACCGCGGCGCTTGCCGGTCGCGCGATCGATGGCGACTGTCATGGTTCGACAACCTTTTCGAAGGTCTGCGGAGCGGGAAGATCGAGAAGATCAAGGAGTGCGGCGCACGGGCCGGTGGCCGCCGCATCCCTCCCCCGAGGGGAACGCGGCGGCCACCCGGGGCTCACTTGCTGAAGTCCGGCACCAGCTTGGCGATCGCGAGCTCGGCATTGCTCAGCCCCTTGTCCAGGGACTCCTTGCCGCCGGCGACCTTGAGCAGTTCGTCGTCGAGCGGGCCCCACAGGGAGCTGTACTCGGGCAGCGCCGGGCGCGGCTGGGCGGCGGCGAGGACGCCCTGGTAGCCGGCGATGCCCGGGTCGGCCTTGACCTCGGCGGTGTAGGCGTCGTCACGCGTGGGCAGCGTGGAGTTCTTCAGGGCGATGGTCTCCTGGGACTTCGCCGAGGTCATGAACTTCACGAACTTCAGCGCGGCCTTCTGGTGCGCCTCGTCGGAACCGGCGTAGACGGAGAGGTTGTGGCCGCCGGTCGGGGCGCCCGCCTTGCCGGTGGAACCGGCCGGGACGGTGGCGATGCCGAGGTTGTCCCTGTCCTTGAAGGCGGAGCCCTTGTAGAAGTTCGTGATCTCCCACGGGCCCTGGATGATCGAGGCGACCTTGCCGCTGACGAACGCCTCCTGGATGTGGGCGTAGGCGTCGGCGGTGGTGTCGGCCTTGTGCAGTCCCTTGCCGGAGAACAGGCTCAGCCAGGTGCCGTACGCCTTCTTCGCCTCGGGCGAGGTGACGGTGATCTTCTTGGCGTCGGCGTCGACGGTGTCGGTGCCCTCACCGTGGAGGAAGCTCTGCGCGTAGTAGGCCTGGGTGGAGCCCCAGTAGCCGTCGACGCCGGTCCTGTCCTTGATGGTGGCGGCGGCCTTCTTCAGGTCGTCCCAGGTCCTCGGGGCCTCGACGCCGGCCTTCTCGAAGAGCTCCTTGTTGTAGACGAGCGCGAGGGTGTCCGTGGTGAACGGCACGCCGTACGTCTTGCCCTCGTACCTGGCCTGCTCGATCAGGTTGGACTTGAACTTGCCCTCGTCGGCGAGCGCCTCGGTGTCGTCCAGCGGCAGGAAGTAGCCCTTCTTGGCGAAGGCGGGGGTCCAGCCGACCTCGGAGCGCAGCACGTCGGGGGCGCCCTTGGAGCCGGCGGCCGTGTCGAACTTGTTCTCCGCCTGGTCGAAGGGGACGTTGACGTACTTGACCTCGACGTCCTTGTTGGCGGCCTCGAACTCCTTGATCAGCGCCTTGTACGTCGGCGCCTCATTGGTGGCGTTGGAGGTGTCCCACCAGGTGATGGTGACCGGACCGCCGGCCTTGTCGCCGCTGTCGCTGCCTGAGCCGCAGGCCGTCGCCGCGAGGGCGAGGGACGCCACGAGCGCGGTGGCCGCTATGCCACGCCGCATGAGTTCTCCTTGAGGGTGAAGGCCCGTGTGGTGCTGCCGACTGCGCCGTTGGCCGCCGGGCGTCGGTGAGAGTAGCGGCGCCTGTAAGACTTGCGAAAGACCTTGCAGCAAAAAAGTGAAAGGAGGGGTGAGAGTTACCGCGCCGTGATCTCCCTTCCGGGCCCGTGAGGCCACGGAAGGCCAAGGCTTACGGCCGGTCAGTGACCCCAGGGGCGCTTGTGCAAGACTCTGCAAGCACTTGCCACAGGCTGGGGCAGCGGGGAATCATCCGTTGCGAACCGGACGCCTACCAGGACATGAGGGACCGCGATGACGCCACGGCCGCTACAGTCCAGTGCTGTGACCACACGGCTTGCCGACATCGCTGCTCAGGCGGGGGTGAGCGAAGCGACCGTCAGCCGCGTCCTCAACGGGAAGCCGGGCGTCGCCGCCACCACCCGCCAGTCCGTGCTGGCCGCCCTGGACGTGCTGGGCTACGAACGCCCGGTGCGGCTGCGGCAGCGCAGCGAGGGGCTGGTGGGCCTGATCACCCCGGAGCTGGAGAACCCGATATTCCCGGCGCTGGCCCAGGTCATCGGCCAGGCGCTGACCCGGCAGGGCTACACCCCGGTGCTGGCCACGCAGACACCGGGCGGGTCGACGGAGGACGAGCTGACGGAGATGCTCGTGGACCGCGGGGTCGCCGGGATCATCTATGTCTCCGGACTGCACGCGGACACCACCGCCGACATGACGCGCTACGACCGGCTGCGCGCCCAGGGCGTGCCGTACGTGCTGGTCGACGGCTTCTCGGCGAAGGTGCAGGCGCCGTTCATCTCCCCCGACGACCGGGCGGCGATGACACTGGCGGTCACGCACCTGGTGTCGCTGGGCCACACACGGATCGGTCTGGCCCTCGGCCCGAAGCGGTTCGTGCCCGTGCAGCGCAAGATCGAGGGCTTCGTCCGCACCATGCAGGACCAGCTGGGTCTGACCGCCCAGGCCGTGGAGTCGGAACTGGTCCAGCACTCCCTCTACACCCTGGAGGGCGGCCAGGCCGCCGCCACCGCGCTCATCGACCGCGGCTGTACGGCCGTGGTGTGCGCCAGCGACATGATGGCGCTGGGCGCGATACGGGCGGCGCGGCAGCACGGCCTGGACGTGCCGAAGGACATCTCGGTCGTCGGCTTCGACGACTCGCCGCTGATCGCCTTCACCGACCCGCCCCTGACGACGATCCGCAAGCCGGTTCCGGCCATGGGACAGGCCGCCGTGCGCACGCTCCTGGAGGAGATCGGCGGGACGCCGGCCCCCCACAGCGAGTTCGTGTTCATGCCGGAGCTGGTGGTGCGCGGCTCGACCGCTTCGGCGCCCGGGGAGCGGAACCGTTCCTGAGGCGGAGGCCCGTCCTCGAGCCCCGTCCTCGAGCCCCGTTTTCGAGCCGTTTTCGAACAATGCGCAGGTGGTAGCCGCGCACAGTCTCTCCTCCGTGTCTTCCCGCCGTAGAACATGCGCCCCTGACCCGACCGGGGGATCATCGGAGTGAGAAGGCCTTTCTGGCAGACTTTGTGCCTATGCGTGACCTGACCGTGACGGAGCCGGAAGACCGCGAGGAAGCGGCCGTCCCGCACCCCCCTACGGTCCAGAACCAGCCAGTTCCGGGACGCCGGCTGCGCAGTCCGCGGCGCCCTCGTCTGTGGTTCGAGATCCTGCTGATCGGGCTCAGTTACTGGACGTACTCCCTCATCCGCAACGCCGTTCCCGAACAGCGGGCGGAGGCGTTGCGCAACGCCGACTGGATCTGGGGGCTGGAGCACCACCTCGGCATCGCCGTCGAGGAGTCGGTCAACCGGGTCGTGAACTCGGTGACTTGGCTGATCGTCGGGATGAACTACTACTACGCCACGCTGCACTTCGTGGTGACGCTGGGTGTGCTGGTGTGGCTCTACCGCAGCCATCCCGGGCGGTACGCGGCGACGCGGCTGGTGCTGTTCTCGACCACGGGGGTCGCCCTGGTCGGTTACTACCTGTACCCGCTCGCCCCGCCCCGTCTGATGAACGGCAGCCAGTTCGTCGACACCGTCATGGTCCATCAGACCTGGGGGTCGATGGCGTCCGGCGACCTGAAGAACATGTCCAACCAGTACGCCGCGATGCCGTCGATGCACATCGGCTGGTCCCTGTGGTGCGGCCTGACGATCTTCGCCCTCGCCACCATCCCGTGGGTCCGCGTCCTGGGCCTGGTCTACCCGGCGGTCACGCTGGTGGTCATCGTCGCCACCGCCAACCACTTCTGGCTGGACGCGGTGGGCGGCATCCTGTGCCTGGCCTTCGGGTTCGCAGTGGCGGGGGTGTGGTACGGAAGCCTGCCGTACGCCCTGCCGAAGGTGGTGCCGAAGCGGGGGGCGGGCGGAACGCTGGTGCCGTCGAAGGCGTAGCCCTGCCGGCCCCGGAGGGGGATCGCGGCCGGGCTCGGCACCGGCGGCCGGCTATCGTTCCGCCGACCCGTAGAACAGCTCGTTCACCACGCCGCGTGCGCGGCGGGTCGTGCGGCGGTAGGCGTCCAGCATGTCGCCGACGCGTCCCGGGCCGTATCCCAGGTAGCGGCCGACGGCCGCCAGTTCGCGGGCGTCGGAGGGGAAGGTGTCCCCGGCCCGTCCGCGCACCAGCATCACCGCGTTCCGTACGCGGCTCGCCAGCACCCACGCCTCGTCCAGGATCGCGGCGTCCTCCTCCGGGATGAGCCCGGCCGTGCGCGCGGCGGCGAGGGCCTCCCGGGTGCGGGTGGTGCGCAGGCCCGGCTCCTCCGCCCCGTGCCGCAGCTGCAGCAGCTGCACGGTCCACTCGACGTCGGACAGGCCGCCGGGCCCCAGCTTGGCGTGCAGCTTCGGGTCGGCGCCGCGCGGCAGCCGCTCGGTCTCCATGCGGGCCTTCAGCCGCCGGATCTCGCGCACGGCGTCGTCGCCGAGTCCGTCCGCCGGGTACCGCAGCGGGTCGATGAGCTCGATGAAACGGCGGCCCAGCTCCTCGTCCCCGGCGACGCACTCGGCCCGCAGCAGCGCGTGCGACTCCCAGGTGAGGGACCAGCGGCGGTAGTAGGCCTCGTACGACTTCAGCGTCCGTACGAGCGGCCCGGACTTGCCCTCCGGACGCAGGTCCGCGTCGATGAGGAGGGGCGGGTCCAGGCTGGGGATCTGCAGCAGGCGGCGCATCTCGGAGACGACCTTGGCCGCGGCCTGACCGGCCTCCCGCTCGTCGACGCCGTCCCGCGGCTCGTGCACGAACAGCACGTCCGCGTCGGAGCCGTAGCCCAGTTCGTGGCCGCCGAAGCGGCCCATGCCGATGATGGCGAACCGCGTGGGCAGGGTGTCGCCCCAGCCCGCACGGACCACCGCGCGGAGGGTGCCCGCGAGGGTCGCGGCGGTCAGGTCCGACACCGCGCTGCCGACCAGGTCGACCAGGGCGCCCTGGTCGGCCTCGGCGGGCTGGGTCTCGGTGCCGTAGGAGCCGACGATGTCGGCGGCGGCCGTACGGAACAGTTCCCGGCGCCGTACGCCCCGCGCCGCGGTGACCGCCTGCGCGGCGTCGCCGGCCCGGCCGACGGCGGCGAGGATCTCCTGCTCCAGCTGAGCGCGGCCCCGGGGCTCCAGCCCACCGCCGTCCCCGTCGCCGAGCAGCGCCACGGCTTCCGGGGCGCGCATGAGCAGGTCGGGCGCGAGCCGCCCGGCGGACAGCACCCGGGCGAGGTTCTCGGCCGCCGCTCCCTCGTCCCTGAGCAGCCGCAGGTACCAGGGCGTCTTGCCGAGCGCGTCCGAGACCTTGCGGAAGTTGAGCAGACCCGCGTCCGGGTCGGCGGAGTCGGCGAACCAGCCCAGCAGAACGGGCAGCAGGGTGCGCTGGATGGCGGCCTTGCGGGAGACCCCTGAGGCCAGTGCCTCCAGGTGCCGCAGCGCGGAGGCCGGGTCGGCGTACCCGAGCGCGACGAACCGCTCCCGCGCCGCCTCGGCGCTCAGCCGGGCCTCACCCGGGGCGAGCTGGGCCACGGCGTCGAGCAGCGGACGGTAGAAGAGCTTCTCGTGCAGCCGGCGTACGACGGTGGCGTGCCGTTTCCACTCGCGCTTCAGCTCGGCGACCGGGTCGACGCGCAGACCGAGGGAGCGGCCGATGCGGCGCAGGTCGGCGTCGTCCTCGGGGACCAGGTGGGTGCGGCGCAGCCGGTAGAGCTGGATGCGGTGCTCCATGGAGCGCAGGAAGCGGTAGGCGTCGTCGAGCTGGGCCGCGTCGGCGCGGCCGACGTACCCGCCCGCCGCCAGGGCGCCCAGCGCGGCCAGCGTGGTACCGCTCCGCAGGGAAGCGTCGGCGCGCCCGTGCACGAGCTGCAGCAGCTGCACGGCGAACTCGACGTCCCTGAGGCCGCCCGGCCCCAGCTTGAGCTGCCGTTCGACCTCGGCGGCGGGGATGGTCTCCACCACGCGGCGGCGCATCTTCTGCACGTCGGCGACGAAGTTCTCGCGCTCGGCGGCCTGCCACACCAGGGGTTCCAGGGCGGCGACGTACTCGGCGCCGAGCCGGAGGTCGCCGGCCACCGGGCGGGCCTTGAGCAGCGCCTGGAACTCCCAGGTCTTGGCCCAGCGCTGGTAGTAGGCGAGGTGGCTGCTGAGCGTGCGCACGAGAGGACCGTTTCTGCCCTCGGGACGCAGGTTGGCGTCCACGGGCCAGATGGACCCCTCCACGGTGGTCTCGGAGCAGATCCGCATCATGTGCGAGGCGAGCTTGGTCGCGGCCCGCAGCGCCTTGCCCTCGTCGGCGCCGTCGACGGCCTCGCCGACGAAGATCACGTCGACGTCGGAGACGTAGTTCAGCTCGTTCCCGCCGCACTTGCCCATCGCGATCACCGCGAGCCGGCACAGCGCGGCGTCCTGCGGTGCGGCGGCCTCGGCGATGCGGAGGGCGGCACGCAGGGTGGCGGTCGCGAGGTCGGCGAGCTCGGCGGCGGTCTCGGAGACGTCGATGGTGCCGCACACGTCACGGGCGGCGATGGACAGCAGACAGCGCCGGTAGGCGACGCGGAGCCGGACGGGGTCGGTGGCCTCGTCCAGGCAGCGCTCGAACTCCTCCACGCCGGGGTGCAGGTCCTCCGGCTCGTACGTGACCAGCGCCTGCCAGTCGCTGGGGTGCCGGGCGAGGTGCTCGGCGAGCGCGGACGAGGCGCCGAGCACGCCGAGGAGGCGGTCGCGCAGGGGCTTGGCCGCGATCAGCGTGTCGAGCAGCTCACGGCGGGCGGTGGGGGCGGGCTGGGCTTCGAGCAGCCGTACGAGACCGCGCAGGGCGAGGTCGGGGTCGGCGGTGGCGCCGAGCGCTTCGAGCAGGACGGGGTCGTTGCGGACCGGCGCGAGCTCCGCGCTCTCCAGCAGCCGCTCGGCGGCCGTGGCATCGGTGAAGCCGTGCCGCAGCAGTCGCGAGAAGGTACTGCTTCTGCGCCCCGGCGCCGCCGTCATCCCCGGCCTCCCGTCGGATCAAGGTCGTACGGGCTTGAGCCTAACCGGAGCGGCTCGCGGAAGGGCCGATGAGTTCCGCTTGCGCGCAGGGTCTGCACTGCAGGGCCGCACTGTCGAGGGAAACGTCTGGAGGCCCGGCGATGACCGAGATGACCGAGATGACCGAGAAGCAACCCGAGACCCGCCTCGACCCGCGCTACAGCGACGGAACGGCCGACGCGACCCCCTGGCCCGAAGCGGAGGCGCTGCTCTCCGACGCGGAACTGTTCTGGATCTCCACGGTACGGCAGGACGGACGGCCGCACGTGACCCCGCTGCTCGCGGTGTGGGCGCACGGGGCGCTGCATTTCTGCACCGGCCCCGGGGAACGCAAGGCGAAGAACCTCGCCGGGAACCCGCACGTCGTGCTGACGACCGGCACCAACGCCTGGGACGAGGGCTACGACCTGGTGGTCGAGGGTGAGGCGGTGCGGGTGTCCGACGACGGCCGGCTGCGTGAGCTGGCGGCGGCGTGGGAGGCGAAGTACGGCGACTTCTGGCACTTCGAGGTACGGGAGGGGGCCTTCCATCACGGTTCCGGCCACGCTCTCGTCTTCGCGGTGGCGCCCCGCACGGTTTTCGGCTTCGGTAAGGGGGAGCCGTTCAGCCAGACGCGGTGGCGGTTCCACTGACGTGCCACCTTGGACGTACGCACGGCATCCGGCAAAGGAGCCCCGCCCATGGACATGACCCTCGAAGTGATCCCGCTGCCCGTCACCGACATCGACCGGGCCCGCGACTTCTACCGCGACAAGCTCGGCTTCCATGTCGACATCGACCAGGAGGTCATGCCGGGCATGCGGATCGTCCAGCTGACCCCTCCGGGCTCCGGCTGCTCGATCGCCCTCGGCGACACGATCTGGGAGATGGCCCCGGGCCCCAAGCCGGCCCCCGGCTCCTACCAGGGCCTCCAACTGTGCGTCGCCGACATCGAGGCGGCCCGCGCCGAACTGGTCGAACGCGGCCTCGACGTCTCGGAGCCGGTGCGGTACGCCCCGGACGACGGCGCCACGTTCATGTACTTCAAGGACCCCGACGGCAACGGGTGGGCGGTACAGGAGTACCGGCGCAGGGCCACGGAGCCGTTGCATCGGGTGCTGGCGCAGCCGGCGGCGCGACAGCAGTAGACCGGGGCCACCGGGCCGACGGTCCGCGACCGTCGGCCTCAGGCAGCGCACCCGCCTTACAGCGCCGGAAGGTTCTTCCGCAGCTCGAACGCCGTGACCTCCGAGCGGTACTCCTCCCACTCCTGCCGCTTGTTGCGCAGGAAGAAGTCGAAGACGTGCTCGCCCAGGGTCTCCGCGACCAGGTCGCTGCGCTCCATCAGGGTCAGGGCCTCGCCGAGGTTCTGCGGCAGCGGCTCGATGCCCATCGCGCGGCGCTCGGCGTCGGAGAGGGCCCAGACGTCGTCCTCGGCGCCCGGCGGGAGCTCGTAGCTCTCCTCGATGCCCTTCAGGCCGGCGGCGAGGAGGACGGCGTAGGCCAGGTAGGGGTTCGCGCCGGAGTCGAGGGAGCGGACCTCCACCCGGGCCGAGCCCGTCTTGCCGGGCTTGTACATGGGCACGCGAACCAGGGCCGAGCGGTTGTTGTGGCCCCAGCAGATGTACGAGGGGGCCTCGCCGCCGGCGCCCGCGGTGCGCTCGGTGCCGCCCCAGATGCGCTTGTAGGAGTTGACCCACTGGTTGGTGACCGCGGAGATCTCCGCCGCGTGCCGCAGCAGGCCCGCGATGAACGAGCGGCCGACCTTGGAGAGCTGGTACTCCGAGCCCGACTCGTAGAAGGCGTTCCGGTCGCCCTCGAAGAGGGAGAGGTGGGTGTGCATGCCGCTGCCCGGATGCTCGGAGAACGGCTTGGGCATGAAGGTCGCCTGGACCCCCTGCTCCAGCGCCACCTGCTTCATGACCAGGCGGAACGTCATGATGTTGTCGGCCGTGGACAGCGCGTCCGCGTACCTGAGATCGATTTCCTGCTGGCCCGGGGCGCCCTCGTGGTGGGAGAACTCCACCGAGATGCCCATCGACTCCAGCATGGTGATCGCCTGGCGGCGGAAGTCCATGCCGACGTTGGTCGGGGTGTGGTCGAAGTAGCCGGAGTTGTCCGCGGGCGTCGGACGGCTGCCGTCGAGCGGCCTGTCCTTCAGCAGGAAGAACTCGATCTCCGGGTGCGTGTAGAAGGTGAAGCCGAGGTCGCTCGCGCGGGCCAGGGCGCGCTTGAGGACATAGCGCGGGTCGGCGAAGGACGGGGAGCCGTCCGGCATGAGGATGTCGCAGAACATACGGGCCGTGCCGGGGGCCTCCGCACGCCACGGCAGGACCTGGAAGGTCGACGGGTCCGGCTTGGCGATCATGTCGGACTCGTAGACCCGGGCGAAGCCCTCGATGGCCGAGCCGTCGAAGCCGATGCCCTCGTCGAAGGCCTGCTCCAGCTCGGCCGGGGCCACGGCCACGGACTTGAGGAAGCCCAGCACGTCCGTGAACCACAGGCGTACGAACCGGATGTCGCGCTCCTCCAACGTCCGGAGCACGAACTCCTGCTGCTTGTCCATCTTCCGCTTCCCCATCCTTGCTGGTCAGGCCGCCTGTCTCCCACACCACGGGAGGCGGTAGGGCACCTGAGCATCCCACCACAACACCATTTCATGCGCGTTGCGGACCTTGATCGGCCGGGCGGCCCCGGCCTGAACGCCTCACCAACGGCAGGTGTGCTGCTCACCGCCCATCTTGCCTGCTCGGACCGACATCCGTAATGGGCGTCCCATCGGAAGGCCGCGTCCGAGGCGCCTTTCCCGTGCCGGCCCTACGAAACGTCACTCCTTCACCATTACGATCAGCGGACCCGACCGTCCCTTTCCCCAGAAGGACTCACGCATGGGATCCGCCAAGAAGAGCAGCACCGGCGCGCGCCAGGAGCGCATACAGGAGATGCGGCGTGCCGAGCAGGCCCGTGAGCGGCGCAACCGGATCCTGGTGATCGGGGCCAGTGTCGTGGTGGTGGCCGCTCTCGTGGCCGGCGGTGTCGTCCTCGTCCGGTCGCAGTCCGACGACTCCGACAGCGTGGCGAGCGACTCCAAGTCCTCCGGGCGGTTCGTCACGGGTGCCGACGGCGTGAAGACCTGGAAGGGGAAGCTGTCCCGCACCCACGTCACCAAGAGCGTGAAGTACCCGGTCGAGCCCCCGGTCGGCGGCGACCACAACCCGGTCTGGATGAACTGCAACGGCGACGTCTACACCAAGGCGGTCAAGGACGAGAACGCCGTGCACTCGCTGGAGCACGGCGCGGTGTGGGTGACGTACACCAGCAAGGCCGCGAAGGCCGACGTGGACGCGCTGGCGGCGAAGGTGAGGAAGACGCCGTACACGCTGATGAGCCCGGACGAGGAGCAGCAGGACCCGATCATGCTCTCGGCCTGGGGCCACCAGCGCACGGTGACGGGCGCGAAGGACCCGAACGTCGACAAGTTCTTCGAGAAGTACGTCCAGGGCGAGCAGACGCCCGAGCCGGGCGCCGCGTGCACGGGAGGGCTGTCGCAGTGAGGCGGCACGTCGGCTGGATCGCGGGGGCCGCCGCGGCGGCTCTCGTCGCGGCCGGCGCGATCACCTACGCGGTCGCCGAGGACGGCGGCACCGGTGAGACGCCGTCCGCCGGCTCCGCGGACGCCGGATTCGCGCGCGACATGGCGGTGCACCACCAGCAGGCCGTGGAGATGTCGTACATCGTGCGCGACCGCACGAAGGACGAGGAGGTGCGGCGGCTCGCGTACGACATCGCGCAGACGCAGGCGAACCAGCGGGGCATGCTGCTCGGCTGGCTCGACCTGTGGGGGCTGCCGAAGGTGTCGTCGGACCCGCCGATGACCTGGATGGACATGGGCGGCATGGCCTCCGGCAAGGACGGCGCGCTGATGCCGGGGATGGCCACCAACAGTGAGCTGGAGAAGCTCCGGACGCTCAGCGGGAAGCAGGCGGAGATCTTCTACCTCCAGCTCATGACGGACCATCACAAGGGCGGCGTGCACATGGCCGAGGGCTGTGTCGACCGGTGCGCGGTCGGCGTGGAGAAGCGGCTCGCGCAGGGGATGGTGGAGGCGCAGGAGTCGGAGATCCAGCTGATGGCGGACATGCTCAAGGAGCGGGGCGCGAAGCCACGGGACTAGTCCCGCCCGGCTCCGCCGGCTTCGCGGACGTAACGCCCAAATCCCCTTGTTTCGCGAGTCCTTGGGGGCTTCTTGGCCTCCGCATTCCCCTGGCATGAACGGTTCATCGCAAGAGTGGCCAGCGTCGAGTGATCCACTCGCGAACGAACCGCACAGGGGGTTCCATGAGATCCAACCGCGCCACGGTGCGCGCCGGGGTCAGCATGGCGGCGACACTGCCCATGCTCGCCGGCGCGCTGGCGCTCGGTATTCCCGCGGCCCACGCCGCGGACCACCCGCTCCGGGACATACTCGCCGGCACCAAGCCCGCGTGGGCCACGACCAAGGCCGACAAGGGCACGACCTCCGACAGCGCCCCGGTCTCGGCCCGGGTCTACCTCGCCGGCCGGGACGCGTCCGGCCTCGCCGCGTACGCCAGAGCGGTGTCCGACCCGGGCTCGGCCTCGTACGGCGAGTACCTGAGCGCCAAGCAGGCACAGGCGCGCTTCGGGGCGACCAGGGCCCAGGTGGCCGCCGTGCGGGCCTGGCTCACCTCGGCGGGCCTGAAGGTCGCGTCCGTCACGCCGCACTACATCGCCGTCACCGGTGACGTGGCCGCCGCCGAGAAGGCCTTCGGCACCCAGCTGCACAACTTCGCCAAGGGTGCCCACACCTACCGGGCCCCGGCGCGGTCGGCCTCGGTGCCGCAGAGCCTGAACGGCGCCGTTCTGACGGTCACCGGCCTGGACAACGCGCCCCACAAGGCGGACCACCAGGACCAGCTGCCGCCGCCGGAGACCGTGTTCCGCAACGCCGGGCCGTTCTCCTCCTCCTACGGCTCGAACATCGCGAGCACGCTGCCGGACGCGTACGGCACGAAGATCCCGTACGCGGTCAAGGGGTACACGGGCAAGCAGTTGCGGGCGGCGTACGGCGCGGGCACGCACACGGGCAAGGGGGTGCGCGTCGCCATCACCGACGCCTACGCCTCGCCGACCATCGCCTATGACGCGGCCACCTACGCGAAGAAGCACGGCGACGCGGCCTACACCAGCGGCCAGCTGAACCAGGTCCTGCCCAAGCACTACGTCCACACCAAGGAGTGTTCGGCGGCCGGCTGGTACGGCGAGGAGACCCTCGACGTCGAGGCCGTGCACGCGGTCGCGCCGGCCGCGCACATCACGTACGTGGGTGCCGCCTCCTGCTACGACGACGACCTGCTCGACTCGCTGAGCAAGATCGTCGACAAGCACCTGGCCGACATCGTCTCCAACTCGTGGGGCGACATCGAGGCCAACCAGACGCCGGACCTGGCCGCCGCCTACGACCAGGTGTTCCAGCTCGGCGCGGTGCAGGGCATCGGCTTCTACTTCTCCTCCGGCGACAACGGCGACGAGGTCGCCAACACCGGTACCAAGCAGGTCGACACCCCGGCCAACTCGGCGTGGGTGACGGCGGTCGGCGGCACCTCGCTGGCGGTCGGCAAGGACGACACGTACCTGTGGGAGACCGGCTGGGGCACCGAGAAGGCGCTTCTCTCCTCCGACGGCAAGAGCTGGGTGGACTTCCCCGGCGCCTTCACCTCGGGCGCGGGCGGCGGCACCAGCAGGACGGTGGCCGAGCCGTACTACCAGAAGGGCGTCGTCCCGGACTCGCTCGCCAAGGCCAACAGCGCCGCGGGCAACCGTGTCGTCCCGGACATCTCGGCGATCGCCGATCCGAACACCGGGTTCCTGGTCGGCCAGACCCAGACCCTTCCCGAGGGCGGGCAGGCCTACAGCGAGTACCGCATCGGCGGCACCTCGCTCGCCTCGCCGGTGATCGCGGCCGTCCAGGCCCTCGCCCAGGAGGCGCGCGGCGGCAAGCCGATCGGCTTCGCCAACCCGCAGATCTACGCGAAGTACGGTTCGAAGGTCTACCACGACGTCACCGACAACCCGACGGGCTCCGGCCTCGCGGTCGCCCGCGTCGACTTCGTGAACGGCTACGACGCGACGGGCGGTCTGGCGACCTCCGTCCGCAGCCTCGGCAAGGACAGCTCGCTGAAGGCCGTGAAGGGCTATGACGACGTCACCGGCGTGGGCACGCCCGCGAACGGTTACGTCGAGTCGTACCGGCGGCGCTGACCCCTGCCGGGAGCAGCAGGAACAGGATCAGGAGCAGGATCATGAGGAGGACGGAGGGCTCGGCTCTCCGTCCTCCTCGCGGTACGTCCTGGTCCACGTGGCCCCGCACCGGCAGCGGGACCGCTCGACCAGCTCCCCGTTCTCCGAGACGCCCAGGAACTCGCTGAACCGGACGTGCACGTGCTCACCCATGGCGCCCCTTTCCCTTGTCGGACATGGGGCCCCATAGTCACCGTTGCCGCCCGTCCTGGCAGTACCGCAGGTCACACCCGCGGGACGCGTGGGCTGGACCACACCCCATTGTGTCGCTTTGACGATTAGTGGCGTCTAGACTGGGCCCGTGCCTCAACTACGCCTCGCCCTGAACCAGATCGACTCCAGCGTCGGCGACCTCGCCGGAAACGCCGAGTCGATCGTCCGCTGGACCCGGCACTCCGCCGAGCAGGGAGCGCATCTGGTGGCGTTCCCGGAGATGGCGCTGACCGGGTATCCCGTCGAGGACCTGGCCCTCAGGCCGTCCTTCGTGGAGGCGTCCCGCGCGGCTCTGAGAAACCTGGCCGCCCGCCTGGCCGACGAGGGCTTCGGCGAGCTGCCGGTGATCGTCGGCTACCTCGACCGCTGCGAGACCGCCCAGCCGAAGTACGGCCAGCCGGCGGGGGCCCCGCAGAACGCGGGCGCGGTGCTGTACGGGGGCGAGGTGGTGCTGACCTTCGCCAAGCACCACCTTCCCAACTACGGCGTCTTCGACGAGTTCCGCTACTTCGTGCCCGGCGACTCGATGCCGGTCCTGCGGGTGCGCGGCATCGACGTGGCCCTCGCCATCTGCGAGGACCTGTGGCAGGACGGCGGCCGTGTCCCGGCGGCGCGCTCGGCCAGGGCCGGCCTCCTGGTCTCCGTCAACGCCTCGCCGTACGAGCGCAACAAGGACGACACGCGCCTGGAGCTGGTCCGCAAGCGGGCCCAGGAGGCCGGCTGCACCACCGCCTACCTCGCCATGATCGGCGGCCAGGACGAACTGGTCTTCGACGGCGACTCGATCGTGGTGGACGCCGACGGTGAGGTCGTCGCCCGTGCCCCGCAGTTCGCGGAGGGCTGTGTGGTGCTGGACCTCGACCTTCCGGCCGCGGCGGCGGACGCGCCGGCGACGGGCGTGGTCGTCGACGACGGCCTGCGCATCGACCGCGTGATCCTGTCCGAGGACCCGCTCCCCGCCTACGAGCCGGAGCTGACCGGCGGCTACGCGGACCGGCTGGACGACGACGAGGAGGTCTACTCGGCGCTGGTCGTGGGCCTGCGGGCCTATGTGGCGAAGAACGGCTTCAAGTCCGTCCTCATCGGCCTGTCCGGCGGCATCGACTCGTCCCTGGTCGCGGCGATCGCCTGCGACGCGCTGGGCGCGCAGAACGTGTACGGCGTGTCGATGCCGTCGAAGTACTCCTCCGACCACTCCCGGGACGACGCGGCGGAGCTGGCCCGGCGTACGGGCCTGAACTACCGCACCGTCGCCATCGAGCCGATGTTCGACGCGTACATGGGGTCGCTGGGCCTGACGGGCCTGGCGGAGGAGAACCTCCAGTCGCGCCTGCGGGGAACGCTGTTGATGGCGATCTCCAACCAGGAGGGCCACATCGTCCTCGCCCCCGGCAACAAGTCGGAACTGGCGGTGGGCTACTCGACGCTGTACGGCGACTCGGTGGGCGCGTACGGCCCCATCAAGGACGTCTACAAGACGTCGATCTTCCGCCTCGCCGAGTGGCGCAACCGCGCGGCGCGGGAGCGGGGCCAGACCCCGCCGATCCCGGAGAACTCCATCACCAAGCCGCCGAGCGCTGAGCTGCGCCCCGGCCAGGTCGACACGGACTCGCTCCCCGACTACCCGGTGCTGGACGCGATCCTTGAGCTGTACGTCGACCGGGACAAGGGCGCCGACGAGATCGTCGCCGCCGGCTTCGACCGCGCGCTCGTCACCAAGACGCTGCGCATGGTCGACACGGCCGAGTACAAGCGCCGCCAGTACCCGCCGGGCACGAAGATCTCGGCGAAGGGCTTCGGGAAGGACCGGCGGCTGCCGATCACCAACGGGTGGCGGGAGACCGCGTAGGCCTCCGCCCCCGGGTGCGACCTCCGAGCCGGGAGCGCACCATGTGAAAGAAGTGCACTGTGAGAGAAGTGCCCTTCTGGGGGTGAGCATCATGCGGTGTGCACTCGCATCGGCAGCGGTGGCCGCCTCCCTGCTCTTCGCGGGGAGTACGGCCATCGCGGCGCCGCAGAACCGTCCGACCGCAACCGCCGAGGCCGTCCGCACCGTCGGCCCGGACGACGTCTGCGGCTTCACGAAGTCCCGTCCCGCACTGCAGCGCGGCTCCTCCGGCCCCGCGGTCCAGCAGGCACAGTGCTATCTGAACTTCGCGATCGACGCGGGCCTGGACGAGGACGGTGACTTCGGCCGGCTCACGGAAACCGCGACAACGCAGTTCCAGCGGTGCGCCCGGATCGTCGTGGACGGCCGCATCGGTGCCCAGACCTGGTCGTTCCTCTCCTTCTGGGCCAACTCGCCGGGCGCGCCCTTCGCCTGCTAGGCCCTGTCGTTTGGATCATCCCGGCGTCGCGGGGCAGGAGGGACTTTGCGGACACGACCTAGCGCCCAGCGTCGGGCTGGTGGCCGGTGAGTCGGTGGCCGGCCCGGACACAGCCCGGTCGCAGAAGGGGGCGCCCGGTGGAGTCACCGGGCGCCCCCTTCGCGGTGGAGGTACGGCGGGTCAGTGCCGGACCGTCTCGGTCCGCTGCGGTATGTGCGTGGCGACCACGCGCTCGCGGCCGGGCGTCGGAACGACCCGGCGCCGGTCCACCGCGTACGCCGTGCCGGCCACCGCCAGCCCCAGCGCTGCCAGGCCCGCCCCGGCGACCGCCGGAGACGTGGCGCCGAAGCCGGCCGCCAGGGTCAGGCCGCCGATCCACGCGCCGCCGGCGTTGGCCAGGTTGAACGCGGCCTGGTTGGCGGAGGAGGCGAGGGACGGAGCGGCCGAGGCCTTCTCCATGACCATCAGCTGGAGCGGGGAGCCGGTGGCGAAGGCGGCCGTGCCGAGCAGCATCACCGCCAGGGCCGCGCTGACCTCCGTACGCATCAGCAGCGGGAAGAGGGACAGCACCACCACCAGCGAGATCAGGCCGCCGAACAGCGTGCCCCGCAGCGAGTGGTCGGCGAGTCGGCCGCCGAGCAGGTTGCCGGCCGTCGCGCCGACACCGAACAGGGCCAGCAGCAGCGTCACGCTGCCCTCGGCGTACCCGGCGGACTCCGTGAGCATCGGCGCGATGTAGCTGTACGCCGAGAACAGGGCTCCGAAGCCGGCGACCGTCGTGCCGAGCGCCAGCCAGACCGGCAGGGGACGCAGGGCGGCCAGTTCGCCGCGCAGGCCGGCCGCGGTGGCGTGGGTGTGGTCGTGCGGGATCAGCAGCGCCAGCGACGCTATCGCCGCCAGGCCGATCGCGCTCACGCCGAGGAACGTCACCCGCCAGCCCAGGTTCTGGCCCATGAGCGTGGCGACGGGCACGCCCGCCACGTTGGCGACCGTCAGGCCGAGGAACATCAGCGACACGGAGCGGGCCTTGCGCTCCGGCGCGACCATGTTCGTGGCGACCACGGCGCCCACGCCGAAGAAGGCACCGTGCGGCAGACCGCTCAGGAAGCGGGCGGCCAGCAGCCAGTGCTCGTCCGGGGCGAGGGCCGACAGGGCGTTGCCCGCGACGAACAGGGCCATCAGGCCGATCAGGACCGTCCGGCGGGACAGCCGTGCGGTCACCGCGGCCAGCAGCGGGGCGCCGATGACGACGCCCAGCGCGTACGCCGAGACCAGATGCCCGGCGCTGGGGATCGAGATGTGCAGGTCGTCCGCGACATCGGGCAGCAGCCCCATCATCACGAACTCGGTCGTACCGATGCCGAAGGCACCCACGGCAAGGGCTAGCAGGGCCAGGGGCATGAAGGGTCTTGCCTTTCGAAAGCGAATGTGTCCGTACGTCTGCGATTCGTATGTTCAAGTACGGAACAAAGCCTCTCGGCCCGCGTATTCCGCGAGGTGGAGCCTCGGTTGCCGGAATCCGCCGAAACGCCTTTGACCAGGCGTTTTCACGACCCCGATGTGGCCACCTTCACACGGGCCGCGATCGGCAGGTGGTCGCTGCCCGTCTCCGGCAGGGTCCAGGAGCTCTCCGGCTCGATCCCCTTGACCAGGATCTGGTCGATCCGGGCCATCGGGAACGACGCCGGCCAGCTGAACCCGAAGCCGTCGCCCGCGGCGCCCTGCGTGGAGCGCATCTGGGAGGTCACGGCGTTGAGCGCGCGGTCGTTCATGGTGCCGTTGAGGTCGCCGAGCAGTGCGGCCTTCGGCAGCTTCTCGTCGGCGATGGCCTCGCCGAGCGCGTCGGCGCTCTTGTCCCGCTGCCGGGCCGTGAACCCGGCCTCCATCTTCACCCGCACCGACGGCAGATGGGCCACGTACACCGCGACCTGCCCGGCCGGCGTGGTCACCGTGGCCCGCATCGCGCGCGTCCAGCCCAGCTTGATGTCGACGGCCTTCACATCGCTCAGCGGGTACTTGCTCCACAGCCCGACGGTCCCCTGTACCGAGTGGTACTTGTACGTCGCCGCCAGCGCCCTCTCGTACGTCGGCACCGCCGAGGCCGTCAGCTCCTCCAGGGCCAGCACGTCCGCGCCGGACGCGGCCACGTCCCGGGCGGTGCCGGACGGGTCGGTGTTGTCCGCGTTGACGTTGTGCGTGGCCATCGTCAGGTCGCCGCCGGCGCCGGCCTTGTCGGTGAGCAGCCCGCCGAAGAGGTTCAGCCACACGATGGCCGGGAGCAGCACCGCGATCAGTGCGGTCGCCGACCTGCGGACGACGGCGACGGCGAGCAGCACCGGCACCAACAGGCCCAGCCAGGGCAGGAAGGTCTCCGTGAGGCTGCCCAGGTTGCCGATGGCGTTGGGAATCTGCGCGTGCGCCAGCATGACCAGCGCCAGCAGCACCGCGAGCAGGGCCGTGATCACCCCGCGGCGCCAGATCCGCGCGTCACCGCGGAAGCTGTTCCTCAGCCGGTCGAGCAGGCGCCGAAGCCGGGCTCCCCGGTGCTCGGGCCCCGAGCCGCCGTCCGCCGTCTCCGTCATGTACGCCTGTTGCGCCATACCGTCGCCTCACCACCTGCTGTGCACACCGTCTCCCCCGCGTCTTACGACCCTAGGGGATGATCAGGTCCGTTCCGTCCCGCCGTCCCGTGACGGCCGTACGGGCACGAGGACGAACAAGCCGCTGTTCGGAGTTCCGAACAGGCGGGGCGCAAGCGGTCTCTGTGACGAAACGCGCACATTCACCGGGGCGCGGACGGTGAACTGACGGGCCGTAGCCCTTCCAGCAGCGTGTCGACGATCTGTTCGGCGAGGCCTTCGGGGAGTTCGGCGTCCGGCCGCAGGACGGCCCGGACCAGCATGGGGCCGACGACGATGTCGCTCAGCAGCTCCACGTCGACGTCGGCGCGGAGTTCGCCGTTCTCCTGTCCGCGCCGCAGCACCTCGATCCCGAGCCGGCGGCGGGGCGCGACGACGGTGTTGTGGTACGCGGCCCAGATCTTCGGGCTGCTCTTCATCTGGGCGTGCACGCTGTGCAGGATCGCCGACGAGCGGTTCGCCAGGCCGCGGCGCCGCACCTGCTCCAGCAGGACGACCAGGTCGTCCCGCACGGAGGTGCCGGGGAGTTCGGGGTCGGGGGGCTCGGCGGCGCGCAGGACGTCGACGAAGAGCTCCTCCTTGCCGCTCCAGCGGCGGTAGATGGCGGCCTTGCCGACGCCCGCGGTGCGGGCCACCCGCTCGATGGAGAGTTCGCCGAGCGAGACGCCCTCCTCCAGCAGCTTCATCACGCCCTCGATGATGGCGCGTTCGACGGCCTCGCTGCGGGGGCGGCCCCGTGGGGGGCCGTCGTGCCGGGGGCGCATGTCGGCGAGGCTCACGTCGTGTTCGTCCTTTCCGTGGGCTGGGGCGATTATGGCCCCGGGGGACTACTCCGCCGCCACCAACTCCTGCTCCTGGTCACCCGCCTGACGGGCGGGTGCCTTGCCGGGCAGGAAGAGGGCCACGACGATCGCGCCGATCACGGCGATGCCCGCGCCCCACAGGGCGGTGATGTGCATCGCGTGCAGGAAGGCGTCGTGGGCCGGGTGGACCAGCGCCCTGCCCTGCGGGCCGAGCTTCTCGGCGACGCCGAGCGTGGCCTCGATGGACTCGCCGGCGGTGTGGCGCACGTCGGCGGGCAGCGGGCCGAGCTTGTCCTCGATACCGGTGCGGTACGAGGTGGACAGCACCGAGCCGAGGACGGCGATGCCGAGGGCGCCGCCGACCTGGCGGAAGGTGTTGCTGAGCGCGGACGCCGAGCCGGCCTTCTCGCGGGGCAGGGCCTGCATGATGACGACGCTGACCGGGGTCATGATGTGCGCCATGCCGGTACCCATGAGGAAGAAGATCACTTCCAGGAGCCAGATCGGCGTGTCCGCCTCCAGCGTGGCGAACGCGGCGAGCATCGCGGCGATCAGGACCATGCCGCCCGTGGTCGTGGCCTTGTTGCCGAAGCGGTCGACGAGCAGCCGGGCCCGCGGGGCGAAGATCATCTGCGCGGCGGCCAGCGGCAGCATCAGCAGGCCGGTCTGCAGGGGCGAGTAGCCGCGCACGCTCTGGGTGTAGAAGACCGAGAAGAAGGTCACGCCCATCAGCGCGAAGAAGACCAGCGCGATGGCGGCGATCGCGGCCGAGAAGACCTTGTTCTTGAAGTACCTGACGTCGATGGACGGGTGGTCGCTGCGCTTCTCGAACACGACGAAGGCGACGAGGACGGCGAGACCGGCGCCGATCGTCGACAGCACGGTGGCGTCGGTGAAGTCGGCGAGCTGACCGCCCTTGATGATGCCGTACACCAGCAGGACGAGGCCGACGACGGACAGGAGGACGCCGACGGGGTCGATGCGGCCGGGGTTCGGGTCGCGGGAGTCGGGCACCAGCCACAGCATCAGCCCGAGCGCGAGGACGACGATGGGGACGTTGATGAGGAAGACGGAGCCCCACCAGAAGTGGTCCAGCAGCACTCCGCCGGTGATCGGCCCGATGGCGATGGCGAGACCGACGCCGCCGGCCCAGATGCCGATGGCCTTGGGCTGCTCGTCCCGCTCGAAGACGTTCATGAGGACGGCGAGGGTGGCGGGCATGACGAAGGCGGCACCGAGGCCCATCACGGCCCGGAAGCCGATGAGTTCGCCCGGCGAGCCGGAGAAGGCGGCGAGCGCCGAGCCGATGCCGAACACCGCGAGGCCGCCGAGCAGGACCTTCTTGCGGCCCAGCCGGTCGCCGAGGAGGCCCGCCGTGAACAGCAGGCCCGCGAAGACGAGGGTGTAGGCGTTGATCGCCCACTCCAACTCGCTCTGGGTGGCGCCCAGACCGGTCGGGGCCGGGGTCGAGATCGTCTTGATCGCGACGTTCAGGATCGAGTTGTCCAGCACCACGATCAGCAGGCTCAGCATGAGGACGCCGAGGATCGCCCAGCGGCGCCGGTGCACCGCCTCCGGTATCCGGGAGGCAGGGGCGGCGGGAGTAGTCATGCGGGCGAGCGTAGGCTCCTTACGATACGAGACGGTGCCGTATCGTAAATCTTTTACCCGGCCCTTACGTGAGGGGGCCCTTACGTGAGGTCTCCCACGGTTGGGGCTCTCTGCCCGGGCCCCCTGGCCCTCTCTGGCACGAGGTGCCACCATGGAGACGATCCGGGGACGCCGTCAGGGCGCCTCGAGATGACCTGAAGGAGCCGTTGCAATGACGCAGCTTTCGGCTGCCCAGACTGCGCAGCACAAGTCCTCCGACGGCAGCAAGGCGCTGTACGGGGGGAAGGGCACCCGCCGTATCACCGTCCGCGACATCGCCGCCGCCAAGGAGCGCGGCGAGAAGTGGCCCATGCTCACCGCGTACGACGCGATGACCGCGTCCGTGTTCGACGAGGCCGGGATCCCGGTGATGCTCGTGGGCGACTCGGCCGGCAACTGTCACCTCGGGTACGACACGACCGTGCCCGTCACGCTCGACGAGATGACCATGCTGTCGGCGGCGGTGGTACGCGGCACGAGCCGTGCGCTCATCGTCGGCGACCTGCCCTTCGGCTCGTACCAGGAGGGCCCGGTGCAGGCGCTGCGCTCGGCGACCCGGCTGGTGAAGGAGGCCGGGGTCGGGGCCGTCAAGCTGGAGGGCGGCGAGCGGTCGCACGAACAGATCCGGCTGCTGGTGGAGTCGGGCATTCCGGTGATGGCCCACATCGGTCTCACCCCGCAGTCCGTGAACGCCATGGGCTACCGCGTGCAGGGGCGGGGCGAGGAGGCGGCGCAGCAGCTGCTGCGGGACGCGAAGGCGGTGCAGGACGCGGGGGCGTTCGCGGTCGTGCTGGAGCTGGTTCCGGCGGAGCTGGCGGCCGAGGTGACGCGTGTGCTGCACATCCCGACGGTCGGGATCGGCGCCGGGCCGGAGACGGACGCGCAGGTGCTGGTGTGGACCGACATGCTGGGGCTGACCGGCGGCCGGATGCCGAAGTTCGTGAAGCAGTACGCCAACCTGCGTGAGGTCATGGGCGACGCGGTGAAGGCGTTCGCCGAGGACGTCGTCGGCGGAACGTTCCCCCAGGAGGAGCACTCCGTCCACTGAGCCATAGCGGCACCACGGGCAGCCCGCCGATCTTCCCCCGTCGGCGGGCTGCTGCCTTTCCTCCCCCGCGCCTCCGCGCTGCCCGCCCCGGGCGGATCCCGGGTCCGTCGTCGGTGGGCTGTCGGTGGGTGTCGGGTGGCTGTCGGTGGTTTGTCGGTGGGGGGTGACAGCGTCGTCGGCATGACGCGAATCGACAAGCAACCCTCCGTGGCCGTCAGTGTGCGGGGGCTGGTGAAGCGCTACGGCGAGACCAAGGCGTTGGACGGGGTCGACCTGGAGGTGCGGGAGGGGACGGTGATGGGGGTGCTCGGGCCGAACGGGGCCGGGAAGACCACCCTCGTCCGGATCCTGTCCACCCTGATCGCACCCGACGCCGGGCAGGCGGTCGTCGCCGGCTACGACGTCGTACGGCAGCCGCGGCAGCTGCGGCGGGCGATCGGACTGACCGGCCAGTACGCCTCCGTGGACGAGAAGCTCCCGGGCTGGCAGAACCTCTACATGATCGGGCGGCTGCTCGACCTGTCCCGCAAGGAGGCCCGCGCGCGTGCCGACGCGCTGCTGGAGCGGTTCTCGCTGACGGAGGCCGCGAAGCGGCCGGCGGGGACGTACTCCGGCGGTATGCGGCGGCGGCTGGACCTGGCCGCTTCCATGATCGGGCGGCCGGTCGTGCTGTACCTGGACGAGCCGACGACGGGGCTCGACCCGCGCACCCGCAACGAGGTGTGGGACGAGGTCAAGCGCATGGTCGGGGACGGGGTCACCGTCCTGCTGACCACCCAGTACATGGAGGAGGCCGAGCAGCTCGCCTCCGAGCTGACCGTCGTGGACCGCGGCAAGGTCGTCGCGAGCGGCGGCACAGAGGAGCTGAAGGCCAAGGTCGGGGGACGTACGCTGCGGGTCCGTCCGGCCGATCCGCAGCAGTTGCGGCCGCTCGCCGCCGCCCTCGACGACCTGGGCATCACCGGGCTCGCCCACACCACCCTGGACGTCGAGCGCGGCGCCGTGCTCGTGCCGATCCTCAGTGACGAGCAGCTCACCGCCGTCGTCGCCGCCGTGACCGCGCGCGGTGTCACGCTCGCCTCCCTCACCACCGAACTGCCCAGCCTGGACGAGGTGTTCCTGTCCCTCACCGGCCACCGTGCCGGTGCCCCGCAGGATGCCGAGCCCGCCGACACCCGCGAAGAGGTCGCCGCATGAGTGCCACCGCCATCACCGCCGACGCCCGGATACCGCTGCGCGGGCATCTGCGTCACACCGGTGCGCTCGTACGGCGCAACCTGCTGTGGATCCGGCAGGACCCGGAGTCGATGTTCGACGCCGTCCTGATGCCGATCATCTTCACGCTGCTGTTCGTGTACGTCTTCGGCGGTTCGATCGGCCAGACGCTCGGCGGCGGTCAGCAGGCGTATGTGCAGTACGCGGTGCCCGGTCTGCTGGCCATGACGAGCATGACCATGTCCCAGGGAGTCGGCACGGGAGTCCACCAGGACTTCACCAGCGGCGTCATGGACCGCTTCCGGTCCCTGCCCATCGGCCGCGGCTCGGTGCTGTTCGCCAAGATCGCCGTAGAGCTGCTGCGGATGCTGTTCGCGACGGTCGTCCTGCTGGTCGTCGGCGTCCTGGTCGGCTTCGACATCACCGACTGGCCCGGCCTGTTCGCCGCCGTGGGGTTGTCCGTCCTGTTCGGCTCGGCCCTGATGTGGGTGTTCCTGGTGCTCGGCCTGACGTTGCGGACCGCCCAGTCCGTCCAGGCGATGGGCTTTCTGATCCTGATGCCGCTGCAGTTCGGCTCGTCGATCTTCGCGCCGCCGCGCTCCATGCCGGGCTGGCTGCAGGCGTTCACCGACTACAACCCCCTGTCCAACCTGGCCGACGCGTGCCGGGGTCTGATGACGCACGGGCCGGTCGCTTTCGACCTGTGGATGACCCTGCTCTGGACCGCGGCCATCACCGCCGCGGCGGCTCCGGTCGCCGTTCGCAGGTTCCGCTCCGCCCGCTGACCGGTCTGCGGGACGAAAATCCGCACTGATCAGCATGATGGGCAAAATGACCGATTCCCGACCGGGCGCATCTGAAATCTGAGCTTCATCTGAGCTCATCAGCGTTGATCGCTGGCGTGAACTCGCGCATAATGGAGCTCGAAGCAACCGCTCCAACATTGGGGGAATACGGGGAAGGGCGCGGTCGCACGAGCAGACCACTCGTGCCAATGACCCGCCAACACATCAACGCGCACCATCTGACCGATCACTGCATTCGCAGAGACTTCACCTTTCATCCGCGCACTGCATGCCCCACGGCATGCTCCATGTGCCGCACCCGGCCTTTCGTTCCGACCTATGGCCACACTGCCGGTGCTGCGTCACACCTCTGCGTCCTGACGCGCTTTTGCGTCGCAGAGCCTTCTGACTGTCCACATTTCCCAGAGACCGCTCTGTTCTGGACAGTCCTGCGTGCGCGGAATTGCCGCCACTAAATCGTGGCCGGGCGGCAACAATCAACGAGGGAGATGAAATGCGTACCACTCTTCGCAAGGCCAGCCTCGCGTTCGTCGGCGCCGCCGCCGCGGCGACTCTCGCGTTCGGCGCCGGAACCGCCTCCGCCAGCCAGGACGGCCCTTACGTGGAGAATGCCAACGGCTCGGCATCCGCCTGGTTCCAGGCGAACGGCGACACCTTCTGGGTCGGCGACTGGAAGAAGGACGGCTACTCCACCGCCGCCGTCTGGGCCGTGATGACGCCGTGTGGCGGCTTCAACCCGCCGTGCCCGAACTTCGCGCCGAACAAGAAGGGCGCGAACACCGGCGTTCCGGTCAAGTACGACCTGAGCGAGAACCTGCCGCTGCGCTACCGCGCCTGCACGCTCGACAGCCACAACAACCTGAAGTCGTGCTCTGACCTCAAGTCCGCCATCTCGTAACGGGCGACGCGCCACTCAGGGGGGCCCGCTCCCGCAGCGAGCGGGCCCCTGCCCGGAGCAAGCAGGGAAGGGACCGAGCGAGTGAGAAAGCGTATAGGCGTCGGAATAACGGTCGGCTTCTTTTCTTTGGCGGCCGTTTCCGGATGTTCCAGCCACGAGGACGGGCCGGCATCCGAGCCGGGGCAAGAGATTCCACGGCTCTCCTCGCTCAGTGAGGTCCAGGCGCCGATCAACAGGTATGTCCAGACCGAGCAGGAGGATTCCATCATCCTCAAAGCCCGGTCGAAGCTGGCAGCGCAGTGCCTGAAGCGCTACGGGCTCCCGCCGCAGAGCGAGCTGACGGATCCCCTCACCGGAATGGTCCGGAACCCCGCCCCCTTCTACCTCTCCGAACAGGACGCCGCCCGATATGGGTACCGGGCGCCTTCCGGACAGCCTTCGACACCGCCCGCAACGAGCAACAGCACCAAGCGTCCGGCATTGTCGGCGAGCGAGCGCGAGACGATCGACGCGGTGATGAACGGCTGGGGGAACACGCCCAAGGAAGAGGCGCTGCACAGTTACCGGGGCCGCCCGGTCACCCGCACCGGCTGCATCGGAGAATCCGATGCCCGGCTCATGGCGAACACGACACGCCCTCGTATCAACGGTGGTCAGCAGATCACGTCGTCGACCCAGATTCTCAATCTGATCCTGGATCTGAAATCCCGGGCGTCCGACAAGGTGGAAGGCGATCCGCGCTACAAGTCCATGATTTCTTCCTGGGCTTCCTGCATGCGGAATTCCGGTCATGCGTACGCGACACCTTCGGACGCGCAGTCCGCGGCCGCGGAAATGGCCCCGACGGCTTCCGGGGGCCCGTCCGGGAAGGAGCTGCGGCTCGCCCGCCAGGACGCCGTCTGCCAGCAGAAGGTGAACTATCTGGGAGTCGTCGGCCATCTCACCGGGCACTACCAGAAGGGTGTCGTGCAGGAGTACCGGGAGACACTGGCCGATGTGCGCGAGAACATCGACCAGCGGGTGGCCATGGCGAAGAAGATCAACGCCGCCGGAGGCTGACGGCCGAGGGTGACAGTCCCGAGGGCCGCGGTTCACACTTACGTGGCCGCGACGGTGCGGCTTCGCATGGTCACCGCCCTCTCATCCCCTCAGGAGCCCTCCCCATGACCACCGCCACCACCCGCGCCGGCGACCGGCGGATCAGCCCCGTCTTCGTCGGGATCCTGGCCATCACGGCGGTCACCGGATGGGCCACCTGGACCGGGTTCGCCGAGCAGCCCGGTCTGGCCGTGTTCCTGTTCGTGACGGCGGCATGGATCGTCTCCCTGTGCCTGCACGAGTACGCGCACGCGCGTACCGCCCTGCACAGCGGCGACATCTCGGTCGGCGCGAAGGGCTACCTCACGCTGAACCCGATGAAGTACACGCATGCCCTGCTGAGCATCGTGCTCCCCGTGATCTTCGTGATCATGGGTGGGATCGGGCTTCCCGGCGGTGCCGTGTTCATCGAGCGGGGCCGCATCCGGGGACGGTGGCGGCACAGCCTCATCTCGGCGGCCGGCCCGCTGACGAACGTCCTGTTCGCCGTCGTCTGCACGGCCCCGTTCTGGCTCGACGCGCTGGACGGCGTGCCGGCCGACTTCCGGTTCGCCCTGGCCTTCCTCGCCCTGCTCCAGGTCACGGCCGCGATCCTGAACTTCCTGCCGGTGCCGGGTCTGGACGGCTACGGAGTGATCGAGCCCTGGCTGTCGTACGGCATCCGGCGGCAGGTGGAGCCGTTCGCGCCCTTCGGCCTGCTGTTCGTGTTCGCGCTGCTGTGGGTGCCGTCGGTCAACGGGGCGTTCTTCGACGTGATCGACGCGATACTGCGCGCTCTGGGGATCGACGAGTTCTCGACGTACTGCGGTCAGGAGCTGTACCGCTTCTGGCAGGGCACGAACGACTTCTGCTCGGTCAGCCCGTGACGGACTTCCGCGCCTTGGCCCGCTTCAGGTAGTACCAGCACATGTTGGACGACAGCCCGGCCAGCAGCACCCAGACGATCCCCAGCAGGCTTCCCCGCACGAAGGAGACCACGGCCGCGGTCACCGCGAGGACGCAGACGATCAGGGAGTAGACGGCAAGGCGGGGCATGGGGTCGGCTCCTGTCGGGGGACACTGCTTGCCACCAGTGTCCCCCATCGCCTCATACGTCGGTGACGCGGAGCCCCGCGTGCGCCTTGTACCGGCGGTTGACGGAGATCAGGTTGGCGACCAGCGACTCCACCTGGTGGGCGTTGCGCAGCCGCCCGGCGAAGATGCCGCGCATGCCGGGGATACGGCCGGCCAGCGCCTGCACGATCTCCACGTCGGCGCGCACCTCGCCCAGCACCATGACGTCGGTGTCGATCTCCTCGATCTCCGGGTCCTGGAGCAGGACCGCCGACAGGTGGTGGAAGGCCGCGGTGACCCGGGAGTCCGGCAGCAGGGCCGCGGCCTGCTCGGCGGCGCTGCCCTCCTCCGGCTTCAGCGCGTAGGCGCCCTTCTTGTCGAAGCCGAGCGGGTTGACGCAGTCGACGACGAGCTTGCCCGTCAGCTCCTCGCGCAGCGATTGAAGGGTCTTGCCATGGCCCTCCCACGGCACGGCGACGATGACGATGTCGCTGCGGCGCGCGCACTCGGCGTTGTCGGCGCCCTCGATGCCGTACCCGAGTTCCCCGGCGGCCTCCTGGGCGCGTTCCGCGGCGCGGGAACCGATGATCACCTTCTGGCCGGCCCGGGCGAGCCGGTAGGCGAGGCCCTTGCCCTGCGGCCCGGTCCCGCCGAGCACGCCGACGACGAGCCCGGAGACGTCCGGGAGGTCCCAGGGGTCCTTGGCGGGGGCCTTGTGTGCACTGTCGGTAGAGGTCATGGGCCGACCTTACGTCCGCTCCGGCACTCCCCGAGGATCAGGGAGGATCAGGTGAGCTCCGTCACGGGCACCCGGCGGCCAGGGTCTGCCCGCCGTCCTCGGAGTGGGCGTGCGCGGTGGCCCGGCCTCGGCGAGCAACCCTCGCGGCCGGCGTGGAAGCGGACGCCGGTCTCTGTCGTGGGCGGGATCCTCGGATGAAGCTGCGGATGGTCCGGCCCTGTGCCCAAGTCGGGCGAATCCGGGGTGAACTCCGGGTTACAGCCGGCCGATTGCGGCAGGATGCGGCCACATGGACGCCGTACGGGTCGCGTTGCTGCGTGAAGTGCTCGCCGGGACCGAGTGGCTGGGGGCCACGCGGAGGTTCGCCGGTGTGCTGCGGGGCTCGGTGGTGTCGCACGGCGGCGGGCTGCTGCTGGTGGGCACCCCGGAGTACGAGCCGTGGCATCTGGCGGCGCATCTGGTGGACGAGGCCGCGTGGTCGGGGACGCCGGAGCTGGCCCCGACGCTGGTACGGCACGACCCGCGCCCGTCGGATCCGGCGCACCTGGCGGTGGGGCTGGGGCGGCTGGCGGCGGCGCGGCGGGGGGAGACGCTGCTCGTGGTGGCGCCCGAGGACCCCGCCGCACCGCTGCTTGAGCGGGTGTGCGACGCCCGGCGGGCCGGTGCGACGGTCCTGGCTCTCGGCGCGGGCGAGGGGGAGTTGACCTCCATGGCGCATGACGCGCTGGCCGTGGCGGAGGGGGCCGAACTGGACCTGGACACCGTGCAGCACCTGGTGAGCGCGGCGGCCGGCGAGAACGCGGTGCCGGTTCCCCGGGGGCGGCGGCGTTTCCGGGACCGGCTGGCGAGGCTGGCGGAACAGCTGACGGGGCCGCCGCCGGCCCGCTGGTAGCCGACCGGCTCGAAAAGCGGTTGTGCGGGGCGGGGCATCCGCCCACCATGACGGATCGTGACCGACGGCATCCCCGACGAACCCCCCTCCGGCCTCCGCGCCCTCCTCCCCGACCTCGCTCCCTGGCGGGCCTCCCTCGACTTCCGGCGGCTGTGGGTGTCGGGCACGGTCTCCAACTTCGGGAGTTTCCTGACCTTCGTGGCGCTGCCGGTGCAGTTGAAGGAGCTGACCGGGTCGGCGGCGGCGGTCGGGGCGATCGGGGCCGTGGAGCTGCTGCCGCTGCTGGTGTTCGGGCTGTACGGCGGTGCGCTGGCCGACGCCTGGGACAAGCGGAAGCTGATCATCTACACCGAGGCCGGGCAAGGGCTGCTCTCCGCCGTCCTGCTGCTCAACGCGCTGCTCCCGCGGCCCGCCGTCTGGCCGCTGTACGTCGTCGCCGCCCTGTCCTCCGCCCTCGTCTCCGTGCAGCGGCCCGCACTGGACTCGCTGTGGCCGCGGATCGTGGCTCACGAGCATCTGCCCGCCGCCGCCTCGCTCAACTCGCTGCGCTGGACGGTCGGCGGCGTCGCGGGCCCGGCGCTGGCGGGTGTGGTCGTCGCCTACGCGGGACTCGGCTGGGCCTACGCGGCGGACCTCGTCACCTTCGTCGTGTCCGTCGCCCTCATCCTCCGTATCGCCCCCTCCCCCGCCGCCCACGAGGCCGCGAAACCGTCGCTCAGGGCCATTCTCGAAGGCGCCCGGTACGCCTGGAGCCGCAAGGAACTCCTCGGCACCTACGCAGTCGACCTCGCCGCGATGTTCCTGGCGATGCCGCTGGCCGTGCTGCCCTTCCTCGCGGACGAGCTGGACGCCGAGTGGTCGCTGGGCCTGATGTACGCGACCGTCCCGGCCGGGGCGCTGCTGGTGAGCCTGACCAGCGGCTGGACCTCGCGGATCCACCGGCACGGACGGATGGTGGTGCTGGCGGCCGCGCTGTGGGGCCTGGCCATCGCGGCCGCGGGCGTCGTCGGCGACGTATGGCTGGTGCTGCTGTTCCTGACCCTCGCGGGCGGCTGCGACATGGTCAGCGGCATCTTCCGGTCGGCGATGTGGAACCAGACGATCCCGGACGAGCTGCGGGGCCGGCTCGCCGGGATCGAGCTGCTGTCGTACTCGGTGGGGCCGACGCTCGGCCAGGTCCGCACGGGCGGCTTCGCCGCGTGGTGGGGAGTGCGGGCGTCCGTCTGGTCCGGCGGGCTGCTGTGCGTGGGCGCGGTGGGGCTGCTGGCGCTGTGCCTGCCGAAGCTGATGACGTACGACGTGCGGACGAACGAGCACGCCGTGCGGCTGCGCGAACAGCGCACGGCGCCTGCCTGATCAGTCGGTCCGGTCTGCTCAGTCGTCGTCCCTGCCGCCCGCCGGGGCGTCGTGCCACCTGGGGTCGTTCTCCCACTGGAGGTTGCGCTCGCGGGCGGTCGCCATCGCGTGCTCGGCCTCACGGCGGGACGCGTACGGCCCGAAACGGTCCTTGCCGGGGCACTCCGGCCCCTCCTCGACCTTCCTGTGTTCCAGGCAGTAGTACCACTCGCCCGGCTTCCCGACCGTGCGCTTCCTGAACAAGGCCATGACCGGCTCCTCTCGCCATCGACATGTTCCCCCATGGCCGCTGGTTAGACTCGCTGGCATGTCTGGCCAGTCGCTGCTCGTACCAGGGGAGCTGTCTCCCACCCGTTCCGTGCCCGGAAACATCCGCCGTCCCGAGTACGTCGGCAAGCCCGGGCCGACGCCGTACACCGGTCCGGAGGTGCAGACGCCCGAGACGATCGAGGCGATGCGCGTGGCCGGCCGGATCGCGGCGCAGGCGATGGCCGAGGCGGCCAAGCACATCGCGCCGGGCGTGACCACGGACGAGCTGGACCGGGTGGCGCACGAGTTCATGTGCGACCACGGCGCCTATCCCTCGACGCTCGGCTACCGCGGCTTCCCCAAGTCCCTGTGCACCTCGGTCAACGAGGTGATCTGCCACGGCATCCCGGACTCCACGGTGCTGCGCGACGGCGACATCGTCAACCTGGACGTGACGGCGTACATCGGCGGGGTGCACGGCGACAACAACGCGACGTACCTGGTGGGTGACGTCGACGAGGAGAGCCGCCTGCTGGTCGAACGCACCCGCGAGTCGCTGAACCGTGCGATCAAGGCGGTCAGGCCGGGCCGCCAGATCAACGTCATCGGCCGGGTCATCGAGTCGTACGCCAAGCGTTTCGGCTACGGCGTGGTCCGTGACTTCACCGGCCACGGGATCAACAGCTCGTTCCACTCCGGGCTGATCATCCCGCACTACGACAGCCCGCACGCGACGACGGTGATGCAGCCCGGGATGACGTTCACGATCGAGCCGATGCTGACGCTCGGGACGCACGAGTACGACATGTGGGACGACGGCTGGACGGTCGTGACCAAGGACCGGAAGCGGACGGCCCAGTTCGAGCACACGCTGGTGGTGACGGAGACGGGGGCGGAGATCCTCACGCTGCCGTAGCCGTCCGGCAGGAGAACCCGTCCCCCTGCGGGGGCGGGTTTTTTCTTCTACGCTTTTACCGACATGGCGTCGGCAAAGGCCTTGCCTTAGGTAAGCCTTACCTCAAGGATGTGCTCATGGACTCCTTCTCGACCGTCATCCGCGCGGCCTCCCACGAGCAGCACAAGGAAGCCAACACCTCGACGTTCATGAGCGACCTGCTGGGCGGCCGGCTCGGCGTCGACGCGTACGCGCGCTACACCGAGCAACTGTGGTTCGTCTACGAGGCCCTGGAGGCCGGCGCCGAACGGCTGGCGGCGGACCCGGTGGCGGGACCGTTCGTCCGGCCGGAGCTGTTCCGGCTGCCCTCCCTGGAACGGGACCTGGCGCACCTGCGGGGGCCGGGGTGGCGGGCCGGCCTGTCCGCGCTGCCGGCCACCGAGGCGTACGCCGCCAGGGTGCGGGAGTGCGCCGAGCGCTGGCCCGGTGGCTACGTCGCCCACCACTACACGCGCTACCTCGGCGACCTCTCCGGCGGTCAGATCATCCGGGACAGGGCCGAGCGGACCTGGGGCCTGGCGAAGAAGGGCGACGGGGTCCGCTTCTACGTCTTCGAGGCGATCGCCAACCCGGCCGCGTTCAAGCGGAGTTACCGGGAGTTGCTGGACTCCGTCCGGGCGGACGAGCTGGAGCGGCAGCGGGTCGTGGCGGAGTGCAAGCGGGCGTACGCGCTGAACATCGCGGTCCTGCGGGCACTGGGCGAGGAGTTCCCGCTCTCGGCGTGAGCGGGGCGCCGGACACCCCGGCGACCGGCCCGCCGACGAGGGCCCGGCGGACGTACGGGCGCCGAGGAGAACCCGTACGTCGACCTGAAGGGCGAGTCACCGCTCCAGCCGCACCCGCCCCCCGACCTCGATCCACCCACCCGGCTGCGGTGCGGTCAGGATCTGGGAACCCGCGCCCTGGGTGATGTTGAGGGCCCGGCCCAGCTGGTCGGTCAGCAGCAGTGCGGCCGCGCCCGTCGCCTCGTCCTCCTCGATGCCGTCGTCGCGGCCCGGGAAGGCGCGGGCGCGGACACGGCCGGCCGGCTCGTCCTCCCAGGCCCAGGCGTAGATCCACTCCCCCGGCGGCGGCACGGGCAGGTCGTCCACCTCGGCCGCGCTGCCGTACTGCCGGAGCGTGCGCGGCGGCGCCCACTCCGCCCGGGCCTCGATCCAGCTGAACTCCCCGTCCAGCCGGGCGCCCACCACTCCGGCGGGCGTGACGAGTTCGGGCACGTCGAGCAGCCAGGCCGTGCCGACGCAGGGGTGGCCGGCGAAGGGCAGCCGCAGAGTGGGCGTGTAGATGTCGATGACGCCGCGCTCGGGGTCGTCGACGAACACGGTCTCACTGAAGCCGAGTTTCGCGGCGAGCTCCTGCCGGTCGCTCCCCTCGGGCAGGACGGAACCGTCGCGGACGACGCCGAGCTCGTTGCCGTATCCGCCGGTCGGCCCACAGAAGACGCGCAGCACGTCGTAGTCAGTCACGGGGGCATTGAAGCATCACACGGGCCCGCGCGACCGCACGGACTCGTCACCCCGCGACGCACTCCTTGACCCGCCTTTGACCTCCCTATGGCAGTTGTTTTGAGGCAGCGTAATCGGCTCGTGCTCATACACCGTCCATGAGAGACGGATCACCGCATGGGCGGGCGCTACTTAGGAAAACCTTAGGTACGTTAGGCGAGCCTCACCTTGCTTGTGAGGCCCGTCACGCGTACTTTCGGCCATTCCTTGGAGCCCCCATGCGAGCCGCCAGACTCTCCGTCGTCACCGCCGTCGCCACCGCGGCGGCCCTGACCGCCGTCACCGGCTGCACCGAGAAGAGCAGCGCGAACGACGGCGACCACGTCATCAACGTGACGGCCACGGACGACACATGCGAAGTGTCGAAGAAGGAGTTCCCGGCCGGGCACGTCGAACTCGCCGTCGAGAACAAGGGCTCGAAGGTCACCGAGGTCTACATCCTCTTCCCCGACGACCGCGTGGTCACCGAGCGGGAGAACATCGGCCCCGGCACCAAGCAGCGGGTGACCGCCGAGGTGAAGGCGGGCGACTACCAGATCGCCTGCAAGCCCGGCATGAAGGGCAAGGGCATACGGCAGGCCGTCAAGGCCACCGGCGGCAAGGCGGTCAAGCGCGACCCGCGCCTGGACCAGGCCGTCGCCGACTACCGCGCCTACGTCCAGCAGCAGGCCGACGAGACGCTGCCGCTCGCCGAGACCTTCGCCAAGGCCGTCAAGGACGGCGACATCGAGGCCGCGAAGAAGGCGTACGCGCCCTCCCGCATCGGCTGGGAGCGCACCGAGCCGGTCGCCGAGTCCTTCGGCGACATCGACCCGAAGGTCGACGTCCGCGAGGACGGCCTGGAGGACGGCCAGGACCCGGCCACGGACTGGACCGGCTGGCACCGCCTGGAGAAGGCCCTCTGGCAGGACAAGAAGATCGGCGACCGGGAGAAGGAACTCGCCGACCAGCTGATCACCGACCTGAAGGACTGGCAGGAGCGGGTCGGCAAGGCCGAGATCACCCCGACCTCCATGGCCAACGGCGCCAAGGAACTCCTCGACGAGGTCGCCACCGGCAAGGTCACCGGCGAGGAGGAGCGCTACTCGCACACCGACCTGGTCGACTTCAAGGCCAACGTCGAGGGCGCGCAGAAGTCCTACGAGCTGCTGAAGCCCGTCGCGAAGGAGAACGACGCGGCGCTGGCCACGGAACTCGACAAGCAGTTCGCCGCGCTGAACACGCTGCTCGACAAGTACCGCTCCGACAAGTCGTCGTACGACTTCGTGTCGTACGACAAGGTCGGCAAGGCCGACCAGAAGGAGCTGTCGGACGCGGTCAACGCCCTCGCGGAGCCGCTGTCGAAGCTCGCCGCCGCAGTCGTGAAGTAGGGGACCCGACCATGACGGACGACACCAACGCTCCGGCTCCCACCCGTCGTGCGCTGCTCGGCTGGGGCGGCGCGGGGCTCGCGCTCGGCGCCGCCGCGGCCGGCGGCGCGGTGGCGGTGGCCCGTACCGGGGACGACCCGGACCCGGCCGCCGGGGCGGGCGCCGCGGTCGCGTTCCACGGCGCCCACCAGGCGGGCATCGCCACGCCGGTGCAGGACCGGCTGCACTTCGCCGCCTTCGACGTGACGACCGACGACCGCGCCGAGTTCGTGCGGATGCTGAAGGACTGGACTCAGGCCGCGCGGCGGATGACCGCGGGCAGGGCGGTCGGCGAGGGCGCGTACGGCGGTCTGGCGGAGGCGCCGCCGGACGACACCGGTGAGGCCCTCGGCCTCAAGCCGTCGCGGCTGACGCTGACGATCGGCTTCGGACCGTCCCTGTTCGAGAAGTTCGGCCTGCGCGAGCACCGCCCGGAGGCCCTCGTGGACCTGCCGAAGTTCGCGGGCGACAACCTCGACGCGAACCGCAGCGGCGGCGACCTGTGC
Organism: Streptomyces sp. S.PNR 29; assembly: GCF_030386795.1. Taxonomy (GTDB): domain Bacteria; phylum Actinomycetota; class Actinomycetes; order Streptomycetales; family Streptomycetaceae; genus Streptomyces. Next base: position 310,635 of record NZ_JANUQM010000002.1, on the reverse strand, counting down.
ATCCAGGCCTGCGCCGACGACCCGCAGGTCGCGGTGCACGCCGTGCGCAACCTGGCCCGCATCGGCTTCGGCAAGGTCGTCATCCGCTGGTCGCAGCTCGGCTTCGGCAAGACCTCGTCGACGACGCCCGAGGCGCAGACCCCGCGCAACCTGATGGGCTTCAAGGACGGCACCCGCAACATCTCGGGCACCGACACGGCGAAGCTGAAGAAGTTCGTGTGGGTGGACGCCGCCGACGGTCCCGAGTGGATGACCGGCGGCTCGTACCTGGTCGCCCGGCGCATCCGCATGCACATCGAGACCTGGGACCGCACCTCCCTGCAGGAGCAGGAGGACATCTTCGGCCGCGACAAGGGCGAGGGCGCCCCGGTCGGCAAGGCGCACGAGCGCGACGAGCCGTTCCTGAAGGCGATGAAGCCCGACGCGCACGTGCGGCTCGCCCACCCCGACTCCAACCAGGGGGCGACGATCCTGCGCCGCGGCTACTCCTTCACCGACGGCACCGACGGGCTCGGCCGCCTGGACGCGGGCCTGTTCTTCCTCGCCTACCAGCGCGACGTCCGCAAGGGCTTCATCCCCGTCCAGCGGAACCTGGCGACGGACGCGCTCAACGAGTACATCCAGCACGTGGGTTCGGCGGTGTTCGCCGTCCCGCCCGGCGTCCGCGACAAGGACGACTGGTGGGGCAGCACGCTGTTCTCCGAGGAGGCGTGACGCCGTGTTCTCCAACTACCTGATCGGCCTGCGCGAGGGTCTGGAAGCCAGCCTCGTCGTCTGCATCCTCATCGCCTACCTGGTCAAGACCGGCCGCAGGGACGCCCTGAAGCCCATCTGGATCGGCATCGGCATCGCGGTCGCCATCGCGCTGGGCTTCGGCTGCGTCCTCGAATTCGGCTCGCAGGAGCTGACGTTCCAGGCGCAGGAGGCGCTCGGCGGCTCCCTGTCGATCCTCGCCGTCGGCCTGGTGACGTGGATGGTGTTCTGGATGCGGCGCACCGCCCGGCACCTGAAGTCCGAACTGCACGGCAAGCTGGACGCGGCCCTCGCGATGGGCACCGGCGCGCTGGTCGCCACCGCGTTCCTCGCGGTGGGCCGCGAGGGCCTGGAGACCGCCCTGTTCGTGTGGGCGTCGGTGCACGCGGCGAGCGACGGCACCCCGCGTCCGCTGCTCGGCGTGGCCCTGGGCCTGGTGACGGCGGTGTTCCTCGGCTGGCTGTTCTACCGCGGGGCGCTGCGCATCAACCTCGCCAAGTTCTTCACCTGGACCGGCGGCATGCTCGTCGTCGTGGCCGCGGGCGTGCTGGCGTACGGCTTCCACGACCTGCAGGAGGCCGACTTCCTGCCGGGCCTGGCCGACAAGGCCTTCGACATCTCCGACACCATCCCGCCGGACAGCTGGTACGGCACCCTCCTGAAGGGCGTGTTCAACTTCCAGCCCGACCCGACCGTCCTCCAGGTCACGGTGTGGCTGCTGTACCTGATCCCGACGCTCGCGCTTTTCCTCGCCCCGGTAGGGTTCGCCTCCGGAAAGGGGAAGGTGAAGGTACCCGATGAGCAGGGATCGCGGCCCTCGAAGGCTCCGCAGGCTTGACCGGAGCGCCCTCATAGCGGCCTCGGTGACCGCTTTGTCGTTGACGGCGAGCGGATGCGTGGTGGTCCACGGAGAGCGCGAGGTGCTCCCCGCGACCACCCGGGCCGAGGCCGCGAAGGCGCTCCAGCAGTTCACGACCGCGTACAACAAGGCGGACAAGGAGTACGACAGTTCCCTGGACGCCGGCCACACGACCGGCGCCCTCGCCGACATCGACTCGGCGCGGCTGAAGGCCGGCCGTGCCAACAACCCGGACGGCAATCCGCAGCACACTCCGCTGAAACTGACGGACGCGAAGTTCACGATTCCCAAGAAGGCGGGCTGGCCGCGCTGGTTCGTCGCCGACGCGGCGGGCAACAAGGGCGGCGACGCGCGCTGGCTGCTGGTGTTCACCCGGAACGGCCTGGACGAGACCTGGCAGGCGGCGTATCTGACGCTGGTCGCCCCCGACGACGTACCCGAGTTCAAGACGGACAAGGACGGCTGGGCGGAGGCCGTCCCCGCGAACTCCGCCGAACTGGCCGTGCCGCCCGGGGAGTTGAGCAAGGACTACGCGACCTATCTGAAGGACGGCGGGGACACCTTCGCGGACGGCAGTCACACCAGCGGGTGGCGCGCGGACCGGAAGAAGAACGCCATCAGGCCGGGCCTGGTCACGCAGTGGATCGACGAGCCGGTGACCGGCGGCGACTACGCCCCGCTGGCGCTGCGCACGGCGGACGGCGGTGCGCTGGTCTTCTTCACCACGCGCCACTACGAGAAGCAGACGGCCCACACCGGTACCTCCGTGCCCACCCCGAACGACTCCGTGCTGGCGCTGACGGAGGGTGAGGTCAAGCAGTCGCTGACGATGGAGCTCGTCTCGAACGAGGTGGCGCTGGACCCGCGGAAGGGCTCCGGGAAGGTGTCGGTCCTCGGGCGCATCCAGGGGCTGACGTCGGCGAAGGGCGAGTAGCCCGCGCCGGTTTCAGTGGTGCAGGGGCCAGGCCGTACCCGCGCGGTCGGGCTCCTCGCCGACGTACCGGGCGCACGAGTCGGTGAGGACCTCCAGCAGGCTCAGCGGGTCCGGCAGCGGATGCTCGGGCCCGCGGACCCAGTGCACCGACTGGCCCTCGCCGGGCAGCCGGGCGGGCGGTACGAGGACGTAGGAACCGCGGCAGTGCCAGCGCAGGCCGGGGTGCTCGTCCATCGTCTCGGGGTGGCAGTCCAGTTCGCACGGCCACCACTCGTCCTCGTCCTCGGGGGTGCCGCGGGTGAGGGTGAAGAACAGCATGCGGCCGTCGTCGCTCTCGGCGACGGGACCGACGTCGACCCCGGCGGCGAGCAGCCGCTGAAGCGCCTCGCGCCCGGCGTCGAGGGGCACGTCGAGGACGTCGTGCACCATGCCGGTCGCGGTGATGAAGTTGGCCTGCGGCTGGTGCCGGGCCCAGCGTTCGATCTGGGCGCGGTCGGTGGTGGACTGGGTCTGCCAGGCGAACGACACCGGGTGCCGGGCCGGGGTGGGGCAGCCGACGCGGTCGCAGGAACACCGGTAGCCGGGGGCGGGGTACGCGGCGGGCGCGAGCGGCAGACCCGCCCCGGCGGCGGCGAGCAGCAGGGCTTCCCGGCCGCCGTCGTCGGCGGTGGTCTCCTTCGGACGGCGTCCCCGCAGCCACTGGGAGAGTCTGCCCTGCCGGCCGGTCCGGCCGCCGAACTCCGCGCTCATCTATCCCCTCGCCTCGCTGTCGTGCGGAACAGCATGCCCTATGGTCCCATCATCCTCCGCTTCGGGGGGCCGATGCCCCATTCGGGTGAGGCGGGACGAGGCGTACCCGGCCCCTGGATCGAGTGTCATTGCGCGCTTTGGCGGGATTTACCGACCTACCGTGGTCGTCATGGTCACATGGAGCGCGCTGACGAGCCTGGCCTCCGCGGCGTCGGTGGTCTCGCTGGCCCTCGCGGGGCAGGGCGGCGCGCCGACCCCCCTGGAGTGGGGCGCGGGACCGCTGACGGTCGACGCGCTCCCCCGCATCACGTACGTCGCCCATCGCGGCGGCGCCCGCGAGGTGCCCGAGAACAGCATGTCGGGCCTGATGGCCGCGTACGAGCGCGGTACGGCACAGGTGCTGGACGCCGACACGCGGATGCTGCGGGACGGCACGGTGGTGGTGATGCACGACGCGACCCTGGACCGGACGACGCACCTGGGCGGCGAGGTGCGCGAGCTGGATCTGGCGCGGTGGCGGGGCGTACGGCTGCGGCCGAGGGCGTCGCTGCCCGGCAGTTGGCGTGCGGAGCGGCCGCCGACGGTGGCCGAGGTGCTGGACCGTCTCGGCGGGCGGATCGTGCTGATGCTGGAGGTGAAGGACCCGCGCAGCCTGCGGCGGCTGGCCCGGCTGATCCGGGACCGGGGCCTGACCCGTTCGGTCTTCGTGAACTCCAACGATCCCGCGGTGGCCCGCCGCGTCCACCGCCTCGGCCTGCTCTCCCAGTTGTGGCGCTCGGCCCGCCAACTGCGCACCGACCGGCCCGAGCGCTGGCGGTCCTTCGTGGATCTGCTGGACGTCGACGTCAACGCCCGGAACAGGGACCTGGTAAGGGCCGTACGCTCCGGAATCCCCCGAGTGTGGGCCCACACAGTCCTCACCCCCGCCCAGCGCGACCGCGCACTGGCACTCGGCTGCGACGGCATCATCACCGACGCCCCCGGACGGCTGACACGGCACCCCACCGGGCGGTCTCAGCGCGGCGCGAGGCCGTGGAGGGCGTAGTCGACGAGGGCGTCGGTGTACTCGTGGGTGATCGGGGCCGTGCGCTGCAGCCAGCGCTGGGCGAGCGGGGAGACGAAGAGTTCGAGGGCGATGCGCGGGTCCACCTCGGGGCGGACGTGGCCGGCCTCCTGCGCGGCGCGCAGCCGGTCGGCGTAGAGCTGGAGCGACGGTTCCAGCACCTTGGCCACGACCTGCCTGCACAGCGGCTCGTTGACGACGCTCTCCGCGGCCAGCGCCCGGGAGGGTGCCTCGAACGTCGGGTCCTTCAGCTCGTCGACGGTGGCCCGCAGGGCGGCCTTGAGGTCGGCGGCGAGGTCACCGGTGTCCGGGAGGGCGTACGTCGCCTCCCCCGCGGCCTCGGCGGCCTGCTCGCCGAGGTCGAGGAATGCCTCCATCAGGACGTCCGCCTTCGACGGCCACCACCGGTAGATCGTCTGCTTCCCGACGCCGGCGCGGGCGGCGATGCCCTCGATGGTGGTCTTGGGGTATCCGACCTCCGCGACGAGGGCGAGGGCGGCGTCGTAGATCGCGCGCCGGGACTTCTCGCTGCGGCGGGTGGCGTCGGGGGTGGGCTTCGTGACCATGGGTCCGACGGTAGCAGGGAGGTGAGACGGTGCGTCTCGTCGGGCGCCGGCACCGCGCGGCACAAGCCCGTGCGCCGCGCGGTGCGGTCAGGACGCCGTCGGTGACGCCCATCGGGCGGTGATCGGGCCGTGCTCAGGGGCGGACGTACGGCCGGGTCATGATCTCCATGTTGTGGCCGTCCGGGTCCTCGAAGTACGCGCCGCGGCCGCCGAACAGCCGGTTGATCCGGCCGGGTTCGGTGTGGCCGGGGTCGGCGTAGTAGGTGACCCCGACGGTCTCCAGACGGGCGATCATCCCGTCGAACCGGTCCTCCGGGACGAGGAAGGCGTAGTGCTGCGACTGGATCGGCTCGTCCCGCTTCTCGTAGTAGTCGAGCGTCACGCCGTTGCCGAGGTCGACGGGCAGGAACGGGCCGAACGGAGCGCCGACCTCCAGCCCGAGGACGGCGGCGAGGAACTCGGCGGACAGGCGCCGGTCACTGGCGTAGACGGCGGTGTGGTCGAGCCGGACGGCGGTGGCCGACGGCTCGGGGTGGGGGTACGGCATGAGTGGCTGCCTCCGGGTCTTCGGATGTGCTGGGCGTGGATGCGAAGACGCGGAGAAGGGGCGGGCCTCTCGCCCGCCTCCGGCTCACGCCGAGGCCGGGACCCTCACTCGTGCGTGGCCCATGGCCGACCCGGCAGTCACGCGGCCGACTCTAGTGATCATCGGAGGGCGGGGCAACGGCGTTTCCCGGCCGGAGGGTCAGCCCTGCGCGGGAGGCCAGGCGTCCCCCCAGTCCGCGTCGCGGGCGGCCTTGTACAGGTCGCCGTGGCGCTTGGTGACCGTCCGCCGGGGCAGCTGCGCGTCGGGCTCGCACAGGTCGAGCAGGACCTGGCCCTTGCGGATCTGCGGCCTGCGTACGACGCGGGAGGCGGCCGGGGTCACCGGAAAACGGGCGGCGGCGACGTAGCCGAACTTCTCGTCCTCGTAGGCGAGGGAGCCGCCCTTCACCTGACGGTGGAGGGAGGAGCGGCTGACCCGGGCCGAGAAGTGGCACCAGTCCGTGCCGGGAGTGATGGGGCAGGCGGCGCTGTGCGGGCAGGGCGCGGCCACCTGGAACCCGGCGGCGACGAGACGGTCACGGGCCTCGATGACGCGGGCGTAGCCGTCCGGGGTGCCGGGTTCGACGATCACGACGGCCTGCGCGGCGGCCGCGGCGGCGTCGACGAGGGCGGCGCGGTCGGGGGCGGTGAGTTCGTTGAGGACGTAGGAGACGGTGACAAGGTCCGTGCTCTCCAGGGTCAGCGCCGCCCCGATCCGGGAGCGCTGCCAGCGGACGTCCCGCAGGGCAGGATGGGCGGCGGCGATCTCCCGGCCGAGGGCGAGCGCGGGCTCGGCCCAGTCGAGGACGGTGACGGGCCGGGTGCCGTCCCAGGTGTCGGCCGCGGCCCAGGTCGCCGCGCCGGTGCCACCGCCGACGTCCACATGGCTGCCGGGCACCCACTCGGGCACCGCTTCCGCGAACGCCCCCAGCGCCGACCGGACGGCCTCGAAGGTCGCGGGCATCCGGTAGGCGGCGTACGCGGCCACGTCCGCGCGGTCCCGCAGGATCGGCGCGTCGGTCGGGGTGTCTCCCCGGTAGCTGGCGATGAGCCGCTCCACGGCCTGCGCGGCCTGCCGGGGCGGCAGCCCGTCGAGCAGACCGGCGAGGGCGGCGCGCAGAGTATCGGCGGCCGGGAGTGCGGGGGCGTTCACCCGGTGATTCTACGAGGATGAGGGATGGGGTACGGCGCTCGCCTCCGGTCACCGGGCCGAGCGGCATCACCGGATGGCTCGGCGCGATCGCGGACAGCAGGGTGCCGGCGCGATGAGCCCACTCGGCATCCGGACGGTGGTCGCGTGACGTCCCCGGCCCCGGCCCCGGCATCACCCAGCCACGTCGAGCAGCTCGCTGTGTGATGATGCACCGCACAACGAGCGGCCCTGGGGAGGGGCCTAGGAGAGGGGCGGGAGCTCACCGTGGGCAAGGACGGGGCGTCCATACCGGACGAGGAATGGGAGCGCTTCCTGCGGGAGGCCGAGGCCGGCACGCGGGGTGCGCCCGAGGAGCCGTCGGCGCGGGCCCGGATGGTGTCGCGCCGGCTGCGGGAGGAGACCGGCCCGCCGGAGGGCTGGCGGACCCACCGACCGGCCCGGCGGCAACGGGGCAAGGGCTGGTACGTGGTCGGTCTGCTGGTCGCGGTCGGCTTGCTGGTCGTGGCGCTGGATCCGGGGCGGGTGGTCGGATGGTTCGCGGGCGGAGACGGCGAGAGCACGCCGCTCGCCGCGGAGTCGGAACGTCCGGATCAGCCGCCCGCGACGGAGGCCGCAGCCCAGCAGCCCACGGTGGAACGGCCGTTCAGGGGCTCGCCCGCGGCGCGGTGGGCCGACGGGACGGCGGGGATCCACCTGCCCGCGGCACGGGCGACCGGCTGGATGAGCAAGGAGCAGGTCGCGCAGGCACTCGATCGCACCCGGGACTTCCTCGCCGCGTCCAGTCTGGATCCCGGTGTGCTGCGTGGGGAGCGGCCGAAGAAGGCGATCGCGCTGCTCAACCCGCATCAGCAGGATGTCCAGGACTACCTGGCGACCGCGTTCACCGCACCCAGCCGGGAGAACGACCCTCTGCTGCTGTTCAGCCGGTTCGAGAAGGCGAAGGTGCGGCTGGTCGGCGACGTGGTCAAGGCCCGCGGGCGGATCACGTACCGGGAGGGTTCGCGCGGTGCGGTCGAGGTGAGCACCGATGTCACGTACGTCTATCCGGTCGTGCGCGCCGCGGCGGGAAGCGACGAGGTCGCGCGCACCGTCGTGCGCCGCGAGGTCGTGATGAGCTGGGACGACCCGGCGAAGGTGGTGATCGAGCCGGGGACGTTCTCCCTCGTCTCGTACAAGGTGGACACCACCAACGGCGGCTGCGACAGCTTCACCGGCTACTTCACTCCCGAGTTCACCGCCGAGCGCGCGGCCACGGGCTCGGGGAACGGCCCCGAGGTCGACCCGTACGACCGGAGCAAGTCGATGGACGAGCGCATGCGCGAGGCCGGCGACGCGGGGTGCGGTACCGCCACACGGTCGTGAGCGGCACGGGCGGTTCGCGCGGCTTCTCGCGGGCGGCCGGTGTGCTCGCCGTCCCTCACCTCCCCCGCACCGCCCGGGCCACCCGTGTCCCCGCCGCCGCTCTCGGCCCGTTGGCCGGGCCCCGGCGGCGGGGGTGGACCGTGTTCGCCAGAAGGACCAGGAAGGTGTCCGTGGCCGGGTCGAAGGTCAGCATCGTTCCCGTGAAGCCCGTGTGACCCGCGGCTCCCCGGCCCGCCATCCCCCCCATGAACGACGGCTCGTCGAGGGCGAAGCCCAGTCCCGGCGGAGTCAGCATCAGCTCGACGAAGTCGGTGCCGAGGATGCGAGCCTGGCCGTACGAGCCGCCCGCCAGCAGGGCGCGGCACAGGACCGCCAGGTCCCGTCCCGTGGAGAACAGGCCGGCGTGACCCGCCACCCCGCCGAGCGCCCACGCGTTCTCGTCGTGGACCTCTCCGCGCAGCATCCCCCGGTCCGCCTTGGCCCACGGCCGCCGCTGGTCCTCCGTCGCGGCCGCCTCGGGGCACGGCCCGAAGTGGGTCGCCGTCATGCCCAGCGGGCGGGTGATGCCGTCGCGGAAGAGGACGTCGAGCGGGCGGCCGGTGACGCGTTCCAGCACGTGCTGGAGGAGCAGCATGTTCAGGTCGGAGTAGCAGAAGGCGCCGGGCACCCCGACCGGCGGCTCGGCGCGCAGCCGCTCCAGCCGCTCGGCGTCGTCCACGCAGTCGTACAGCGGCAGTTCGGGCCGCAGCCCGGAGGTGTGGGTGAGCAGCTGCCGCACGGTGATGCCGTGGCGGGCCGCCGCGAGGAAGTCCGGCAGGTACGCGCCGACCTGGGCGTCGATGCCGAGCGTGCCCCGCTCGATCTGCTGCACGGCCGCGACCGACGTGAACAGCTTGGTCAGCGAGGCGAGGTCGAAGGGCGTGTCGACGGTCATCGGCACCCGGGAGGCGGCGGGCAGTTCCACGCCCGCGTCCGTCTCCGGGTCGTACGACGCGTACCGGACGGCCCAGCCCGCCGCCTCCTCCACGGCGATCACCGGGCCGCGCCCGACGACCACGACGGCGCCCGCCGCCCAGGGGCGTTCCCCGGCGGTGGCGTCGTGGACCTCCTGGACGAGCCGGCCGAGTTCGCCGGTGTCGAGTCCGGCTCGTTCCGGTGTGCCCTTGCGCAGTTTCGGCGCGCTCAGCTGTCTTCCCCCGAGTTCTCGGCCGCACGTGTGGTCCAGGGGCGGCACATTCCCACGAAGCAGGCCAGCGCCACCAGTGCGGCGACCAGTTGGACGACCGCCATCGGGACGGCGGTGCCCTCCCCGGCGACGCCGACCAGGGGGGAGGCTACCGCGCCGATGAGGAAGGAGGACGTGCCGAGCAGGGCGGACGCGGAGCCGGCGGCCTGCTTCACCCGCATCAGGGCGAGCGCCTGGGTGTTGGGCAGGGTGATGCCCATCGCGGACATCAGCACGAACAGGGCGACGGCGACGGGCGCGAGGCCCACCTCGCCGAAGGCGCCCAGCGCCATCAGCAGCAGCGCGGTCGCCGCGGTGATGACGACCACGAGTCCCACGCCCAGCACCCGGTCCAGGCTGACCCGCCCGACCAGCACCTTGCCGTTGATCTGGCCGACGAGGACCAGGCCGACGGAGTTGACGCCGAACAGCAGGCTGAACGTCTGCGGGGAGGCGCCGTAGATCTCCTGGACGACGAACGGCGAGGCCGAGACGTAGGCGAACAGCGCGGCGAAGGCGAATCCGCCCGCGAGCATGTACCCGGCGAAGGGGGCGTCCGCGAGCAGGGCGCGCATGGCGCGCAGTGCCTCGCCGGCACCGCCGCTGTGGCGTTCGGCGGGCGGCAGCGTCTCGGGGAGTTTGGCCCAGACGAGCCCGGCCAGCAGCGCCCCGACGGCCGTGAGGACCACGAACACGCCCCGCCAGTCCGTCACCCGCAGGATCTGGCCGCCGATGAGCGGCGCGACGATCGGGGCGACGCCGCCGATCAGCATGAGCGTGGAGAAGAAGCGGGCCATGGCCACGCCGTCGTACAGGTCTCGGACGACGGCCCGCGCGATGACGATTCCGGCCGCGCCCGCGAGGCCCTGCGCCAGCCGGAAGGCGACCAGCAGTTCGACGGTGGGCGCGAGCGCGCACAGTGCGGTGGCGAGGACGTACACGGCGAGCCCGGCCAGCAGCGGGCGCCTGCGGCCCCACCGGTCGCTCATCGGCCCGACGGCCAGCTGGCCGAGCGCCATGCCGGCCAGGCAGGCGGTGAGCGTGAGCTGGACGGTCGCGGCGGGGGCGTGCAGGGACTCGGTGACCTCCGGCAGCGAGGGGAGGTACATGTCCATCGCCAGCGGGGGTGTGGCGGTCAGTCCGCCGAGGATCAGGGTCACGAGCAGGCTGGTGCGGCCGGTGCCGGGGTGTGCGCGGGCGGCCGCTCCGGTGTCCGGTACGGCCGCCTGCGACGGGTTCGGTATGGACGCCCCACGCTCGGGCATGTGCCCCTCCCTCTCGATCGGTCCGCCCCCTATGCTCTCAGCTCGTACACGGTGCCGGGTGTCATGGAGCGAGGGTGAGGGCCGGGATGACGGCGGAGAGCGTGCGCTGGGGGATCCTGGCGACCGGCGGGATCGCGGCGGCGTTCACGGCGGACCTGGTCGACCTGCCGGACGCGGAGGTCGTGGCGGTGGCCTCGCGGAGCGAGGCTTCGGCGAAGGCGTTCGCGGAGCGGTTCGGGATACCGCGGGCGTACGGCGACTGGGGTGCCCTGGCCGAGGACGAGGACGTCGACGTGGTGTACGTCGCCACCCCGCACTCGGCGCACCGGGCGGCCGCCGGGCTGTGCCTTGGGGCCGGGCGGAACGTGCTGTGCGAGAAGGCGTTCACGCTGAACGCGCGCGAGGCGGAGGAGCTGGTCGCGCTGGCGCGGGAGCGCGGGAGCTTCCTGATGGAAGCGATGTGGATGTACTGCAATCCGCTCGTCCGGCGCCTGGCGGAGCTGGTGCGGGACGGCGCGATCGGCGAAGTCCGCAGTGTGCACGCCGACTTCGGGCTGGCGGGACCCTTCCCGCCCTCGCACCGGCTGCGGGACCCGGCGCAGGGCGGGGGCGCGCTGCTCGATCTGGGCGTGTATCCGGTGTCGTTCGCGCAGCTGCTGCTCGGGGAGCCGTCGGACATCGTGGCGCGAGCCGTGCTGTCGGAGGAGGGCGTCGATCTCCAGACGGGTGCCCTGCTCTCCTGGGACAGCGGCGCGCTCGCCTCGCTGCACTGCTCCCTCATCGGGGGTACGGCGACCTCCGCGTCGGTCACCGGCTCGGCCGGCCGCATCGACGTGCCGTACGGCTTCTTCTTCCCGGACCGTTTCGTGCTGCACCGCGACGGCCGCGACCCGCAGGAGTTCGCCGCCGACCCGGCCGACGGTCCCCGCAACAGCCTCAAGCACGAGGCCCGTGAGGTGATGCGCGCCCTGCGCGCCGGGGAGACCGAGTCCCCGCTGGTCCCTCTCGACGGAACGCTCGCCGTGATGCGGACGCTCGACGCGATACGGGACCGCGTCGGCGTCCGCTACCCCGGCGAAGCCGGCGCAACGGGCGAGCCGGAACTCACGCCGGCCTGAGGGGTCCTTTCACTGTGAGCGTCCGATCAGGTCGCGTGGTCAGGTGCGGTGCCAGGCCGCGCGACCCGGACGGGCATAGTCCCGTTGACTGAACCAAAGCCTACGTATTCGCAGGTCAGAGACCATTCCTGCTAGTTTGGTGAGCTTCAGGCGTGTGGACGGCCGGCGTCGACGATCCGCTCGTACGGGACGAGCTCGCCGACGTCCCGGCCACCATCGTCCGCCGGGTCCGCGACCCGCGTACCGGCGCCATCCCGCTGTGGCCGCCTACGACTACGAAGAACGCCTCTGGAACCCACCCGCACCCCTGCTGTTCCAGTGGGACCGCGCCGGAGAGCCCTCCCGCATGACCGGCGAATTCATCCGCCGCGCCCTGGCCGAGGTCCTCGCCTTCATCGGCGTCACCGACACAACCGGCCGACCCATGGACTTCGCGCCGCACGACTTCCGGCGCATGTTCATCCCCACCGAAGCCGAGTGGGAGGACTTCCTCGGCCACTTCGAACGCCGGAAACTCTCCGTCGAATCCGCGGGGTATCCCCAGCCCAGCGTGCCGTTCACCTCGGAATGCCCCAGTTGAGTCTCCCGTGGGGGGAGAGGCCAAGCTGAGGGCATGGACAGCGACACGCTCTATTCCATCGGAGAACTATCCCGCCGGACCGGTCTGACGGTAAAGACCATCCGGTACTACTCCGACCAGGGCATCGTCCCGCCGACCGACCGCAGCCCGGCGGGCTACCGGCTTTACGGCCTCGACGCACTCGCACGCCTGGAGCTGGCCCGCACGCTGCGCGATCTCGGGCTCGACCTGGCGACCGTGCGCAAGGTGCTGGACCGGGAGGCATCCATACCGGAAGTCGCCGAAGCACACGCCGACGCCCTGGACGTACAGATCCAGACCCTGCGCCTGCGCCGGGCAGTACTACGAGCAGTCGCCAGACACGGCCCCAACACCATGGAGATGGACCTCATGCATCGACTCGCCACGCTGTCCCAGTCCGAACAACGCCGCCTCGTGACCGACTTCATCGACGACGCCTTCAAAGGGTTCGACGCCAACCCCGAGTTCGTTGCCCTGATGCGATCCGCACTGCCCGAGCTCCCCGACGATCCAACGCCTGAACAGGTCAGGGCTTGGGTGGAACTCGCCGAACTCTGCAAGAACCCAGACTTCCGTACCGCGGTACGGCGCATAGCTGAGGAGCAGGCGAAAGAGCCTTCCCAGCAGGACGTCATGGGCCTGCACGACGGTCTCAATCAAGCGATGCGTGAACGCATCGACGAAGCCGTATCCGCTGGCATCCTCCCAGCCTCCGCCAAAGCCGCACCCCTTGCCGAATCACTGGGCGGCCTCTACGGCCACGCATTCGAGCGCGCTGGCGACGGCGATCTGCGCCGCTGGGTCGTCGCCCGCCTGCAGATGACCGTTGACCCACACGCCAAGCGCTATTGGCAGCTCCTGGCGACGATCAATGGATGGCCTGCACCACCAACACTCGCTCCCGTTTACACGTGGTTCACTACCGTTCTTCGCGGTGATTCCACCACGGCAGCGACCTCTTGAGCTCCGGAGGGCATCACGTGAAGTACGACGTCTTACAGATCCTCGGTGTGGCGCTCCTCGTCCTTGGGGGCCAGGGAGCGATCCGCCAGCTTGTCGACCACGACAACGCCGGCCTACTCGGCGGGCTGCCAGGCGGATTCGCGGCCGGCATCACCGTCTACCTCGTCGCCGTCGCCATCGGCGCGGTTGTTGCGGGCTGGGCGCGCGGCAAAGCGAAGGCAGTCGGGCGCAGGAGCTGACGGGGCGACGGGGTGACGGGAAAGCGCACTCGGTCGTCATTCGTTCATCAGTGGAGCAGCTTCCCGCGCGGCGCGGGGACCAAGCCTTAGACGTCGTGTCATTTGGAACACGGCATGGTCATGGGAGTTTTCAGCGTCCGCGTCACTCGGTGCTAGGAGCCGTATGACTGCTTCCACGGGCGAGGTTGGTGACGAGCCCGGGGGTGGCGACATCGATGGGGCGCTGGAAGGTCTGCGCGGCTGTTTCGTGTGCGGCTTTCGGATCTGTCCCTGGCCACAGGTGGGTGAGCATGAGTCTGGCAGCGCCCGCCTGGCTCGCGTACTGGCCGGCCAGTCGTGCCGTCAGCAGATACGGTGCGTCAGCGGCCGGTACCTCGTGGACATACGTGGCTTCCGACAACAGCAGGTCAGCGCCTTCAGCGAGGCGCAGGATGTCGCGGCTTGGACCGGTGTCGCCGGTGTAGGCGAGCACGGCATCCGGCGTGGTCAGCCGGATGCCGGCGTTGGGCACGAAGTGCGGCAGGAGCCAGGTGTCGGTTCTGAACGGGCCGATGTCGAACCGGTCGCCGGGCTGGAACTCGCGAAGGCGGTACGCCTCGGCGAGCATGCTCGGTTTGTCGAGCGCGAGAACGGCATCGACCGCGCCGCGGGGTGCGTACACCGACAGTGCCGGCGGTGGCGTGTCACTCAGGCCTCGGGCGCGCAGGAGAGGGTTGAGGTCAGCGCAGTGGTCAGGGTGTCCGTGGCTGATCAGCACGGCGTCAATGGAGTCGACGGTGTTGTGGTCGAGCAGGCGTGGAAGTGTGGCGTACCCGGGGTCGATGAGCAGGCGGAAACCGGCGTACTCGATGAGGTAGCCGCTGCATGCTTGAACTGCGGTGGGCCACGCCCCGCAGCCGCCGAGAACGGTCAGTTGCATACCAAGGAACACTAGCTGGCATGCCGTAGTCGTGAGCAGGCATTTTCGGGGCATGGGGGCGGAGGTGATCGAGACGTTGGCGCGGTCGACCCCGACGGGCCGACGCTTCACCGAGTGGTCCGCCGCCCGGGCCTGGGCGAAGCTGCACCGCCTCGTCCTCGACGAACTCGGCTCGCGCGGCGAGTTGGACTGGTCACGCTGCGCGATCGACTCGGCGAAGATGCGGGGCTGGGCGGTTGCCGCCGCCTACACCGCCGCCATGAACGCAAGGCCGAGCATTTCCTGGCCTTCACCGCGATCGCCAGCAGCCTCATCTGCTACCGCGGACTCGCCAAATGAGACGACGTCTTGGTTCAGAGAAGTGAATGGGCCCCTGAGCCCCGGCCCTCGCTACGCTGCGGGTCCATGAACGCCATGCGAACTGCCGAGGATTCGAGGGTCGCGGTGGTGACCGGCGCGGGGTCCGGCATCGGCCGCGCGGTCGCCGTGGAGCTGTTGCGCGCGGGCTGGTCGGTGGCCCTGGCGGGGCGGCGGCCGGAGAGGCTCCAGGAGACGGCGGCCCTGGTGCCCGAGGGCGCCTCCGTCGCCGTACGGACGGACGTGTCGCAACCCGAGGATGTGGACCGGCTGTTCACCGCCGCCGTCGAGCGCTTCGGGCGGGTCGATCTGCTGTTCAACAACGCGGGGACCTTCGGGCCGGGCGGGGTGCCGGTCGAGGAGCTGCCGTACGACGCCTGGCGGCACGTGGTGGACACCAATCTCAACGGGGCGTTCCTGTGCGCGCAGGCGGCGTACCGGCAGATGAAGGAGCAGGATCCGCAGGGCGGCCGGATCATCAACAACGGCTCGGTCTCCGCGCACACGCCCCGCCCGCAGTCGGTCGCCTACACCGCGACCAAGCACGCACTGACCGGCCTGACCAAGTCGCTGTCGCTGGACGGGCGGCCGTACCGCATCGCCGTCGGGCAGATCGACATCGGCAACGCGGCGACCGACATGACCGCGCGGATGCGGACCGGCGCCCTGCAGGCGAGCGGGGAGATGGCGCCCGAGCCGGTGATGGACGTCGCCGACGTGGCGCGCACGGTGCGGCACATGGCGGAGCTGCCGCTGGAGGCGAACGTGCAGTTCGCGACGGTGCTGGCGACGGCGATGCCGTACATCGGGCGGGGCTGAGCGCACATCCGCCCGATCGTCAATTCCTCAACCTGCACAAGCGGAATGTAAGGATCCGGCATGTATCCGCCGGTAGCGGGCTTATGCTCATCACTGTCTCCACCAGAACTTCACACTTGGAGCAGCGAGCTTCCGCAGTCCACTCCCGGGGGGAAGCGGCAGCCGTTCCACGGCACCGGGTGGGGGTGGACCCCGCGTGGGACCGCGGGGTGCGCACCGGTGCGTGCAACGGCTGCCGCGTACGTGGGCCGCTCACCGTCACTCATCGGCCGAGGATCCGCTCAACCTCGGCCATCTGAGCGGCAGTGAGCGGCCCCTTCGCCATCGCGCCCGCGTTCTCCTCCGCCTGGGCGACCGAACGGAACCCCGGGATCGGGACCGTCCGGGGGCTGCGCGCCCACAGCCAGGCGAGGGCGCCCTGGGCGGGCGTACGGCCTTCGCTGGTGAGGATGTCCCGCAGCGCGTCGACGCGGGCGAGCCACTCCGGGTCGGCGCCGGACCCGTCACCGAAACCCTGCAGCCAGGCCGGCGGCCGGCTGCGGATGTCGCCGGTGTCCAACGGCTGGTGCGCCCTGCGCTTCCCGGTGAGCAGGCCCATGGCGAGCGGGCTGCGGTTGATGCCGGCGAGGTCCGACTCCTCGCACAGCGCGATCATCGCGGGCGCGTCCTGCAGCACGTTGATCGCGAACTGTACGGCCGTACAGTGCTCCCCTGCCGCGAACAGGGCGGCCCGGTCCGGGTCGTCGGTGCTCCAGGCGTACGCGCGGACCAGCCCTTCCCGTACGAACTCCTCGCAGGTGTCGCGCAGTGCGGCGGCGCGCTCCGGGTCCGCGTCGGAGAGGTGGAGCTGGTAGAGGTCGATGTAGTCGGTGCCCAGGCGCTTGAGGGACGCGGTCAGTGCGCGGCGGGCGTGCGCCGGGGAGTCGTCCTTGCCGGTGAGGGTGCGGGTCTCCTCGTCGAAGACGTTGCCCCACTTGGTGGCGACGACCACGTCGGCCCGGTGGCTGCCGAGGGCACGGCCGAGGACGCGTTCGCTGTGGCCGGTGCCGTAGACGTCGGCCGTGTCGAAGAAGGTGACGCCGAGGTCGAGGGCGCGCCGGATCGCCCGTACGGACTCCTCGTCGTCGACCTTCCCCCAGCCCAGGGGCTGTCCGTCGGGGGCCTGCCACTCCCCGCCGATCGCCCAGCAACCGAAACCGAGGGGGCTGACCTCGATACCGCTACGGCCCAGTGTTCGTGTGCTCTCCATGACCGGGGACGCTAGAAGTTGGAGCGCACACGAAGGCAAGACCCCTGCGAGGCGTTTCTTCAGGCCTGCCCGGTCTCGAAGCGCGCGATCTTTCCGTCCTCGTCGACGGTGAAGCTCCACCGGGTGCGCATCTCGCCCCATGTGTCGTTGCTGTAGCGGGCGAGGAGGGCACGTCCGCCCCTGGACTCGTTGTCGACCTCCATATGGCCGTGGGAGGAGAAGATCTCCCGGTCGATCCAGTCCATGAGGTCGCGGTCGGCGCCGTCGTCGGACATGGTCGCGCCGGGCGCGAGCAGCTCCAGAAAGCCCTCGCGGTCGTGGGCGTTGACGGCGGCGACGAAGGCACGGACGGCCGGGTCGCTGAGCCGGGCTGTCTGAATCGTCATGCCGGCCAGCCTCACACCGCCCCCCGGGCCCCGCCACCCGAACGACGCCCCCGCTGGACCCGCCGGGGGCGTCGCGAGGTGTCGGAGGTACGACGGTGGAAAGGCGCACAGGGGGTACTCCAGGGGACTGTCACTGCTGTCTGGTGAGGAGTCGACGTGACCTCTTTCGACCGACGTGATCTCGGCCTGCTGCTGCTCCGTCTGGGGGCCGGCGGCGTGCTCGCGGCGCACGGCGCGCAGAAGCTGTTCGGCTGGTTCGGTGGTGGCGGTATCGAGGGGACCGGCCGGTTCATGGAGTCCGTCGGTTACGCGCCGGGCAAGGAGAGCGCGACGGCGGCGGGCCTGGCCGAGGCCGGCGGCGGCACGCTGCTGGCGCTGGGCCTGGCCACCCCTGCCGCCGGTGCGGCGGCGGCCGGCGCGATGGCCGGCGCGGCCGCGGTGCACACGCCGAACGGGTTCTTCAACCAGAGCGGCGGCTACGAGTACGCCGCCACCCTGGGCCTGACGGCCGCCGGCCTCGCGGTCACCGGCCCCGGCCGCCTCTCCCTGGACCACGCCCTCGGCCACGCGGTCAACCGCGGCTGGATGGTACCGGCGGCCTTCGCGGCCACGGCGGCGGCCACGGCACTGGTCGTCGGGGCGCGCACCAGGAGGGTGCGGCAGGAGAAGGAGGGCGAGCAGGAACCGGTGTTCGAGGACTAGCCGGTGTGCGCGGGGCGCCCTGTCGGCGGTGCCGGTGCCCGTGGCAGGCTGCCCCGCATGAGCGAGCACGGCACGCCCGGGCAGGCCCCCGCGGACCTCTGGGACTCCATCGACGACCTGTGGACATGGCTGGACGCGAACCGGCCGGCCGACGGCAGCGAGGGCCTGCTGCTGCGCATGCTGAAGTTGTCGGAGGAGGTCGGCGAGGTCGCCGAGGCGGTGATCGGCGCGACCGGCCAGAACCCGCGCAAGGGCGTCACCCACACCTGGGACGACGTCCAGGCCGAACTGTGCGACGTCGTGATCACGGCCCTGGTGGCGCTGCGCACGCTCACCCCGGACACCCGCGAGGTCTTCAGCCGTCATCTGGCACGGGTCCGGGACCGGTCGCTGGGCGGGGAACGTCCGCCCGCCGTCGGGCAGCCGGGCTGAGCCGCGGCCATCGCACCGGGCAGGGCGGGTGGACGCCGTGGCATCCACCCGCCGGCGGTCGTCAGGAGTGGTAGACGGCGATCTCGGTCAGTGTCGGGGTGTACTGCTCTGTCGCGATCTGCTGGGTGAGCGCCACGCGGAGCCGGGAGGCCGTGACGCTGCCGAAGCCGCTCACGGTGCGGTCGTGCCCGATGCCGTCGTCGTAGTGCGCGAAGGTCACCCACTGGCCGGTTCCGGGGTCCCAGCGCTGCAGGGCGAAGGACTGCACCCTCGGGTTGGTGCCCGAGTCGGTGTACTCGTCGAGGTAGACCTGGTCGAACGTGGTGTCCGCGCCGAAGTCGAGGTCGAGCGTGATCGGGTAGGCCGCGTCGTCGGCCGCGGCCCAGCGCGTCGTGAGGTCGCCGTCGGTCAGTTTGTCCGCGGTGAGCGTCCCGTTCGCGCCGGGGTGGGTCGAGCTCGCGGTGACCGGTTTGCCGAGCGCCAGGTCGACCCGGTTGTCCGTCTCCTCCTCGATCGGGTCGGTGTCCACCGGGTCGGTGACCTGCGGGCCGATCCGCGTCTCGGCCATGCCTATGTCGGGTGCCTTGCCGTAGTAGATGTGCGTGCCGAGGAAGTCCTCGGTGCCCAGGTGCGGGTTGTACCGCCCGGCGTCGATGAGCGGCGAGTCCTTGCGCAGGGCGAAGTGCGCCGCGGCCTTCCGGATACGCTCCACGCCCGCCCCGGTGACGTGGTCGGCGGGGTCACCGACGAACCGCGGATCGGCCCGCAGCCCCTTCGGATCGGCCGGTTCCTGCGGGGAGTGGGTGCCGCTCGCCTCGTAGTAGTCGTTGTGGGAGAACACGGCCTGCCGCAGGGCGCCGGTGCGGCGATACCACGGTGTCGCCGTCGTCTTCGAGGTGTTGTAGAAGATGTTGTTCAGGAAGTAGACGCGGCTCAGGAACGTCTCGTCGTGGACGTAGTCGAGATCCGCGCCGTCGTAGACGAAGGTGTTGTTCGTGAAATAGGTCGGCGAGTAGTTCGTCGACAGCATGTTCTTCACGAGTACGCCGTTGTCGTCGACACTCAGGTTGTAGCGGGCCACCGAGTTGGAGCTGTTGCCCATGTAGGCCATCCAGCCCGCCGCGTTGTCGTGCGAGTAGTTGTACTGGTACGTGACGTTGAAATTCGTGTACTCCAGGTCCCACGGGGTGCCGTCGAACTCGTCACTGGGGCCGCCGTACACCTCGTTGTACTGCATGACGGAATCGGCGCCCGCCCACAGATAGAGCGCGCAGGACACCGCGTCATAGCGCTTGAGATAGCCATTGACCTCGTTGTACTCGACCGTCATGTTCTTGGTGTCAGCGAGCTGGATCGCGCCCTGGCCGATGCTCTCGGCGTAGTTGTGACCGATGTAGACGTCACGGCTGTACAAATCCCGGGTGCGCACCCACAGCTGTTCCCAGCCCTCGTGCCACTTCCCCTTCTCGTCGTACTGACCGGCGTCCGCCCCGTCCGCAGCGAACCAGTTGAACGCGAACTGGACGGCGTGCAGTTCGACGTTCTCGAAGGTGTTGTCCTCGATCCGGACGTCCTTGAAGTGATAGCCGCCGGTGCCGTATTCCTTGTAGCTCTTGCTGCCGAAGACCTGGAAGTCGACGGCGCCGTAGTGGATTTTCTGCCAGTAGCTCGGACCGTCGATGTTGTGGACGTGTATGTCGGAGATACGGAAGTGGTCCATGATGGTGTCCGCGCCGGGCTTCAGCAGATCGGCGTTGATCGACACCATGATTCCGTCACGGACGTAGGGTGTTGCGGCCGTCCCCTTGGTGATATTGGTCGCGAAGTCGTCGTCGTTGGACAACTCGACGTTGTCGATGTCCCAGTACTGCTGGTTGCGCAGCACGATGGCGCCGGTCAGACCGACGGTGGCGGGATTCTTCGTGCCGTCCGCGTTGAACGGGCTCGGCACCTTGCCGTTCGTGGCGATGTACGGCCGCCCCGCGCCCGGGTCGCCGTACGCCGAGATGGTGATCGGCTTGCCCGCGCTGCCCGAGCCCTTCGGCCACAACTGCTCGTCCTGCCACTGCTCACCGGCCTTGAGCAGGATGCGGTCGCCGGGCCGGAACGTCGTCGCGTTGGCCTTGGCCAGGGTGCGCCAGGCGGTCTTCGGCGAGGTCCCGGCCGCGCCGTCGTGACCGTGCGTGGCGTCGATGAAGTAGTCGGTGCCGCCGGTCGTGTTCGGTGTGTTGCCCGGCCAGCTCGGCAGGGTGGCGGTACGGGCGGGGTCCGGGGCCGCGGCGGCATGCGCGGGTGATACGAACGATCCGACGAGCAGCGCGGCGAGCAGGGCGGTGAGGACCGCGCGGAGCGCCCGCGCCGGCCTGCTGACCGGGGGTGGTGGTTCGGGATCGAAAGGTCTCATTGCTGCACATCCTTTGCCTTGATGGCGTCCACCGCCGAGGCGTCGACATCGAAGTCGCCCTTGTCGACCCGGCGTTGGAGGAACGTGGTGAACTTCTCCTCGACGAGCGACTGCCGGATCCGCCCGCGGTATTCGGCGAACGCCTTGTCCTCGTCGACCTTCTTGCTGCCGAGCTGGTAGTAGGTGATCTGGCCGGTGCCCCTGACGGGGGCGGAGACCTGGCCCGGTGCGAGCCGGCCGAGCACCGCCATGAGGTCCTGGTCGTGGGCGTTCAGCCCGGTGGAGCCGCTGCCGTCGTACGTGCCGGTCGTGAGCTTGGCCCCCCTCTCCCCGGCGGCGACGGCCGCGAGGCGCCCCGCCGCGCTCACCCGGCGCTGCAGGCGGGCGGCGAAGTCCGCGGAGGCTCCGGCCGGCACCGGCACCACGAGCCGCGCGTACCGGTACGTCGTCGCGTTGGCGCTCCAGGCGTCCCGGTCGGCGTCGAACGCGTGCCGGACCTCGGTGTCGGTGACGTGGAGCGGGTCGCCGTCGTCCGCGCCGAGCCGCTTCTCCAGGCTCGTGGTGAGCTCGGTGAGCCGGTGCGTGTAGTACTCCTCGGGGGTGAACTCCGCGACGCCGTAGACGGTCCGGCCCGACGCGATGGCGTCGGCTCGGGACTGGTTCTCCTGGGCCAGATCGGCGAGGAAGTCCGTGTAGTCCACGGAGTCCACGAGCCCCTGCTCCTTCGCGAGGACGAGCGTGGTCTTGTCCCGCCGGATCTCGTCGAGCGCACGCGCCTCCAGCCGCTGGAGCGCGGTCCTGTCGCCGGCCTTCGCGTTCCAGTCGAACGCGTCTCGCAGGTGGTACTTGTTGCGCAGCTCGTTCTGCACGGTCGGCGCGAGCCGCCGCATGTGGAAGAGCAGTTCGTCACGGGTCACGGGGTGCCCGTCGAGGGAGGCGACCTCGTCACCGGTGCGGTGGCCGAGCAGCGTCACGCCGGTGATCAGCAGCGCGGCGAGGGCGACGCACACGCCGGTGACGAGGAGGACGGCCCGGCGCGACGGTCGGCGGGAGGCGGCCGGTTCGCGCGGGGCGCTCGCCTTGCGGGGAGCGCCGGGCTTGCGCGAGCTGCTCGGCCTGGCCTGCCGGGGCAGCGTGCCCTTCATGAGGCCGCCCCGATCGCAGCCACCCGGGCGACGACGGGCGTGTCCCGAGTTTCGGACATGTCGACCCGTACGGCGTCGACCTCGGCCGGCGCGAACCGCAGGATGCGCTGGTAGCCCACCGCGTTCGCCTCGGCGAGCACCGTCCACCGGCCGCCCCGGCGGCCCCGGACGACGACGTGCTCGATGCGCTGCCCCTGCGTGATGTCCTCGCCCAGGACGACCGCCTCGACCGGGCAGGGCCGTCCGAACGCGAGCGTCACGCCGGGCAGCGGGTCCGCGTCGTCCGGTCGCCACGGCGTACGCCCCGCGCCGGGCCACGCGGTCGCGGCATCGCCCGGGGCCCCCGACGAGACAGTCGCGGTCGCCTCGATCCGCCGCGCCCGGAAGTCCGCGATGCGCCGCCCAAGTCGCTCCAGCACCGCCACATCGGTGTCGGCCATGCGCCCGTCCCGGGCCGGCGGGACGTTGAGCAGGAAGCAGGAGTTGCCGCCGACGGCCCGCAGGTAGACGGTGAACAGCTCGTCCACGCAACGCACCGCGCCGTCCTCGGCCGGGTGGTGGAACCAGCCGGGACGGATCGAGGTGTTGACCTCGGCCGGGTACCAGACCAGGTCGTCCTCGTGCCCGGCCAGGGCGGCGCGGCTGCCGAGGTCGCGGTCGTCGCTGCGCACCAAGCGGGCGAAGCCCGCGTCGTCCGCCTTCTGCGAGCGGTCCGCGGTCCGCTCGGCGTCCTGCAGGGCGCGCGGCACCACGCTCCACTCGTCGGGCCGGGTGTCCCCGGCCTCGTTGCCGCACCAGCGGACGTCGGGCCCGCACACGCTGATGACCGCGTCCGGCTGCAACTCTCGCACGACGGCGTAGTAACGGTCCCAGTCGTAGACCTGCCGCCTGCCGTTCGGTCCCTCACCGTTGGCGCCGTCCAGCCACACCGAGAACACCGGCCCGTACCGGGTGAGCAGTTCGGTGAGCTGGGCGACGTAGAAGTCGTCGTACGCGGTCCCGGAGCCGTAGGACGCCTCGGTGCGGTCCCAGGGGGAGAGGTAGATGCCGAACCGCAGTCCGTGCCGCCGGGCCGCGTCGGCGACCTCCGCGACCACGTCGCCCCGACCGCCGCGCCACGGCGAGGAGGCGACCGAGTAGGCCGTGACGTCGCTCGGCCAGAGACAGAACCCGTCGTGGTGCTTGCAGGTGAGGATCACACCGGTCATCCCGGCGCTCTTGAGCGCCGCCACCCACTGGTCGGCGTCGAGTGCGTCAGGGTCGAAGAGGGCCGGATCGTCGTGTCCCTCGCCCCACTCGCGGTCCGTCATGGTGTTCATGCCGAAGTGGAGGAACCCGTAGAACTCCATCTTCTGCCAGGCGAGTTGGCGCTTGCTCGGCCGGACAGCGGCCAGCGCCGTACACGTCGATTCCTTCATCGGGACCCCTCCGTGACATCGATGTCAGACTGGGACGGGACAGGCGCCGTCGTCGCTACGATGGCATCGATAACATGACGGCTTACGGTGGCACTGGTCCACAGAAGGACGCAAGGGCTCACCCGAGACTTTTCGGCGTCCGGGCGAGCGCGCTGCTCAGCGGGCGCGCGGCGGAGCCGTGGAGGCGCGCACCGACAGCGACACGGTGCCGACGGAGGCATCGACGTCGGCGGCGTCGCCCCGCAGCAACAGGGCCACGGCAGCCGCGCCGTAACGGTAGAAGTCCTGCCGGACCGTGGTCAGCGGCGGAGAGCAGTAGGCCGCCAGGGCGATGTCGTCGACGCTCACGATGGACACGTCCTCGGGCACCGAGCGGCCGCGCTCGTGCAGGGCGCGGATCACCCCGAAGGCCATCTCGTCGCCGGCGGCGAAGACCGCGGTCACGTCCGGGATCATCGCGAGGATCTGCCCCTGCCGGTATCCGGAGTCGGGCGACCAGTCGCCCTCCAGGGGCGGCGGCGCCTCGATCCCGGCCGCGGCCAGGCACTCCCGCCAGCCCTGTCGCCGCTGACGCGCCTCGATCCACTCGTCCGGCCCGGAGATGTGCCAGACCTGCCGGTGCCCGAGGTCGAGCAGGTGCTGCGTGGCGACCCGGCCCGCCTCCTGCTGGTCGATGCCGAGCACCCGGGCACCCGCCGTCCGCGAACCGTCGAGGGTGACGGTCGGGATGTCGCGGGTGAGGTCCTCCATCTTCGACGTCACGGAAATGAGCGGTACGGCGATGACGAAGCCGTCGACGCCCTGGTCGGCGAGCCTGGACAGGGCGCGCTCCATCAGGCCGGTGTCGAGCGCGGCGATGGTCGCGATGTTCACCGCGTACCCGGCCTCACCGGCGGCCGCCTCGACGCCGGCGGTCACCGCCGAGCGCGAGTAGTACCCGCCGGACGCCAGCAGCACGAGTCCGATGGTGTGGCTGCGCCCCGAGGAGAGCGCCCTGGCGGCGCTGTTGAACCGGTAGCCGACCTGTTCCACGGCGGCGAGCACGCGCCGCCTGGTCTCGGGGTTGACGTTCGGCGAGCCGCGGAGCGCGCGCGAGACGGTCTGGGCGGAAACCCCGGCCGCCCGGGCCACGTCGGCCATGCTGGGCTGCCTCAGCTTCGTGGTGCCCTCGGTCATGGCGCTCCTCTCCCCCGCGGCCGGCCCGCGACGTCCTCCACGATCCTATCCGTCTTGTTACGTATGGCATCGATAACATAGGCTCACACGGTGACCGAGCCCCCCGCACCACACGCCTCTTCGGCCCACACCTCTTCGGCCCGTACCTCTTCGGCCAACGGCACGTCCCACGCGGCGCCCGGCACCGCGCCCAGCGCCCTCACCTGGCACGGGGGCCGCCTGTACCGGCACGGCGCGCCCCACCGCGTCCTGTCCGGGGCACTGCACTACTTCCGCGTCCACCCCGACCTGTGGCGAGACCGGATCCGCCGCCTCGCCGACCTCGGCCTCAACACGGTCGACACGTACGTGGCCTGGAACTTCCACCAGCCCCGGGAGGACCTGGCGCCCCGCTTCGACGGCTGGCGGGACATCGAGCGGTTCATCCGCACGGCGGGCGAGGAGGGCCTCGACGTCATCGTCCGGCCCGGCCCGTACATCTGCGCGGAGTGGTCCAACGGCGGCCTGCCGAGCTGGCTCACCGGCCGTGACGTCGCGGTCCGCAGCTCGGATCCGGCGTTCACCTCCCCCGTGGCCCGCTGGTTCGACGAGCTGGTCCCCCGCATCGCGGCGCTCCAGGCAGCCTACGGCGGGCCGGTCGTGGCGGTGCAGGTGGAGAACGAGTTCGGCAGCTACGGCGACGACCACGCCTACCTGCACTGGAATCGCCAGGCCCTGACCACCCGGGGCATCCGGGAGCTGCTGTTCACCGCCGACGGCCCCACCGAGCTCATGCTGGACGGCGGCACCCTGCCCGGCACCCTGACGGCCGTCACCCTGGGCTCCGGACCCGATGCCGCCCGGCAACTCCTCGCCACGCGGCGACCGGACGAGCCCTTCCTGGTCGCCGAGTTCTGGAACGGCTGGTTCGACCACTGGGGCAAGCCGCACCACGTCCGCGGGGTGGACAGCGCCGTCCGCACCCTCCGCGGCATCATCGCCGACGGCGGCAGCGTGAGCCTCTACATGGCCCACGGCGGCACCAACTTCGGCCTCTGGGCGGGCGCCAACGACCACGAGGGCAGGCTGGCGCCGGTCGTCACGAGCTACGACTCCGACGCGCCGGTCGCGGAGGACGGCAGCCTCACGGCCAAGTTCTTCGCCGTACGCGAGGCGCTCGGCGCCCGTGGCCCCCTACGGTCGTCCACCCACAGCCCGAAGCTGCGGCCGGCCCGCCTCCCCCTCCACCACCACGCCGACCTGCTCCCCGGCCTCCGCGCCGTACCGGCCACGGCCTCGACCGCCCCGCGCCCCGCCTCCTTCGAACAACTCGGCCTCGACGCGGGCATGGTCCTGCACACCGCGCACCCCCGCGTCCCGCCGGGCGACCACCGACTGACCCTCACCGACGTACGCGACCGTGCCCTGGTCTTCGCCGACGGGACGTGGCTGGGGCTCGCCGACCGCGACTCCGCGGACCTCCCCATCCGGGGAACCGGCGAGGTCGTACGCCTGGAGATCCTGGTCGAGAACCTCGGCCGGGTGAACTACGGCCCGGGCATCGGCCGCCACAAGGGGCTGCTCGGCCCCGTCCTCGTCAACCGGCGCATCGTGCAGGGCTGGGACAGCACGCCCGTCGCGCTGCAGGAGTGGTCCGCCACGGAGCTGGCCCGCGCGGTCGCCGCCGGCCCGGCGAGCACGCGGGCCGGGTTCGCCATGGCGACGTTCGACGTCGAGACGCCCGCGGACACCTTCCTCGCGCTGCCGGGGTCGAGCCGTGGCCTGGTCTGGGTGAACGGCTTCCTCCTCGGCCGCTACTGGGAGATCGGCCCGCAGGTCACGCTGTACTGCCCGGCACCGCTGCTGCGGGTGGGGGAAAACACCGTGACGGTGCTGGAGATGGAACGGCTCGGCGAGCGTGTGGAGCTGCGGGACCGGGCCGAGTTGGGGCCGGAGGAGGAGTACGTCGAGGAGTTCGGGTGACGGAGGGGTCAGCGTCCGGCGGCGAACCGCACGAACGCGGCCCACTCCGTGGGGTGGGCGGCGAGTTGAGCGCGGGCGGGGTCTTTGGAGTCGCGGACGTGAACGGTCCCGGGGGTGGTGGCGACCTCAAGGCGCCCCACCCCGGCAGCGCCTATTCGGCCTCGACCGGCGGGAGCCCGGCCACACAGCCGGGGCACCATCCGCCGCTCTCGCGCCACTGGCGCTCCTCGTTCTGCGTGGACAGTGCCTTGGCGTGCCGGTGCAGCGTGCAGGCCAGCGCGTACGTGCTCTCCTCCCTGCGGATGACCTGGGCGTTGTCCTCGGGCTTGTCATAGACGAGATCCCAGCCCGGGATCACGGACGGGCCCATGGCGTCCACGCGGCGGCGCCCGTCGCTGCTGACATGGGTGGTGCGCTCCATGCGGTCTCCTCTGTGGCGTCCAGCCCTGGCCTCACGCGCCGCCTGGAGTATCGCGGCCCCCAGGAACGGACGGCATGCATGCGGGGGAAGGTGAATGTACCCCCGTCTCCGGCCTTATGCCTGCCACGCGCACGTCCGGCATCCCGTTCCCCGGGCGCCGCTGCTCCCGCACCGGGCAGGATGGCCCCATGCCGCCAAGGACTTCCCGCACGCGCACACCCCGGGGCTGGAACCTGTTCGGGGAGCCGTACTACAGCGAGCCCGGGACCGGCCCGCACCGCCCAAGCCTGCCGGTCTTCACCCCGGACACGCTTCCAGACCGCTACCTGACGCGGAAACAGGTGGAAGAGCTGGGCCTGACGCCGGGACCACCGGTCGGCGTACTGCGCTGGACTCCACGGGGAAGGACGGTGCCGGAGGAGTGCCGGGTCTACGACCGCGGTACGGCGCAGCCGACTCCCCCGCGTGAGCCGGACTTGTTCGACGCCGTGAAGGAGGAGCAGCGCCGACCGCGAGGCCGCCGCGGCGGCTCCGGTGCGTAGCCCGCGGCCGGACGAAGCCGAACTGCGGCCCAGCGCTCAGGGCGGGGCGAGGCCGGAATCCGGTCCTGTCCCGCCCTGGGGCTCACTGCGTCAGGGGCAGGCGATCCTCACCAGCTTCCACTGCTGGTTGCTGCCGCCGGTGGTGGGCCACTGGATGATGGCCGCGCCGTCGGCAGTGGAGTTCGCGGAGATGGCGACGTTGTAGGTGTTCGAGGGCATCGGGTTTGACCGGGCTGGCGATCATCCACAACAGCGGATACAGCATCACGAGCCCTGCGGCGATCAGAACGACGTGCTTGACGAGCGTGCGCATCCGAGCCAATCGCCTGCGGCGGTGCGGGGCAGGGGCCGGGCCCGGGGCCGCCGAAGGGCTGTCATCGGCCTTCAGCTGGACTTTCTGGCGGGGCTCGCGGAGTGAACCGCCGACTGACCGGAGACAAAGTGCGGCAGACGAGTCGGGCTGTACGCCGGGTTCTGTTCCGAGGGGTCCTCGCGGGCCCCCCGGCGACGGCCATCCATCTAGGACCGGCGTTGCCGCCGGCCTCGTGCGGTCTACCCGCGGACTCGGGCGGGCAGCCCTCAAACGTCCGCGCAGAGCGCTTTTGACGGCGCTCCTCTTGACCTTGCTCCGGGTGGGGTTTACCTAGCTGCCCAGGTCACCCTGGGCACTGGTGGTCTCTTACACCACCGTTTCACCCTTACCCAGCGCCGGAGCGCTGGGCGGTTTGCTTTCTGTGGCACTGTCCCGCGGGTCACCCCGGGTGGCCGTTAGCCACCACCCTGCCCTGTGGAGCCCGGACGTTCCTCGGGAAGCCCCGCTAGGGGGACCTCACGCGGCCGTCCGCCCGGCTCGTCTGCCGTGTCGACCATGGTACCGGGCCTGCGGCCCTGCCTCGGCCCCGCGGCCGTCGCCAGCACCGAGCCCGCGAGGATCAGGGCGAAGGCGACCGCGATCGTCGGCGTCAGGCTCTCGTCCAGGAAGACGACGCCGGCCGCGACCGCCACCGCGGGATTGACGTACGTGATGACCGTCGCCCGCGTCGGCCCCGCCTCCCTGATCAGCTCAAGGAAGGCGACGAAGGCGACCGCCGTGCACACCACTCCGAGGCCGGCGAGGGCGGCCAGGACCTCTGCGGAGGGAACCTCGTCCGGCCAGGTGACCGCGGCCGCGGGCGCGTAGACGAGGGCCGCCAGTGCCAGGCAGGAGGCCGTGAGCTGGAGGGAGGGGACCTGCTTCAGGTGGCGGGCGGCGATCAGGGGGGCCGTGGCATAGCCGAGGACCGTCAGGAACACCTCGCCCAGCGAGCGGGCGTCGCCGCCGGTCAGGTGCGGGACGGTGAGGACCGCGACGCCTCCCAGGCCCAGTGCGAGGCCGGTCAGCCGCCGCGCGCCGAGACGTTCCGTGTCGCCGAAGAAGCGGGCGAGGGCGACGCCGACGATGGGGACGCCCGCGATCAGCAGGCCGGCCGTGGAACTGGACAGGTGCCGCTCGGCGTCCGTCAGCGTCCACCACGGGCCGATGATCTCGATGCACGCGAAGGCCAGCAGGGGCTTCCAGTGACTGCCTGCGGTCCGGGTCAGGCCGCCCTGGCGTATCGCGAAGGGGAGCAGGAGCGCGGCGCCCAGCGCGCACCGCGTGAACACCACCATGGACGGGGAGAGGTCCTCCACCGCCACCTTGATCATCAGATAGGGGATGCCCCAGACGACTCCCATCAGGGAGAACAGGAACCAGCCGCGTGCAGTCATGGGGCGAGTCTCCGCCGGATCAGGCCC
Organism: Streptomyces sp. S.PNR 29; assembly: GCF_030386795.1. GTDB lineage: Bacteria > Actinomycetota > Actinomycetes > Streptomycetales > Streptomycetaceae > Streptomyces. Next base: position 281,491 of record NZ_JANUQM010000002.1, on the reverse strand, counting down.
CGGTGTCTTGAACGCTGTTGCGGTACGCCGCCGGCGTCACCCCCAGCACCCGGCGGAACCAGCGCGTCATATGCGCCTGGTCGGCGAAGCCCACGAGCGGTGCCGCCTCGGCGGGGCGCATGCCGGTGTCCAGCAGGGCGCGCGCCCTGGTCACCCGGTACTGGGCGAGCCAGGCGTACGGCGGTATCCCCATCGTCGTACGGAAGGCGCGCAGGAGCTGGTAGCGGGACAGGCCCAGGTCGGTGGCGAGGGCGGCGAGGGAGGGCGGGGTCAGCAGTTCGTCGGCGAGGCGGTCGCGTACGGCGAGGGCGATGCGGTCGGCGCCGGGAACGGTGTCGCTTTCCGCGCGGGCGGTGGAGTGGCGGCGGGCCAGGGCCGTGAGCAGCCAGGGCAGGCGGGACTCCGCCTCTGGGGGTACCCCCAGGCCCTTAAGGCACTGGGGGAGGGTCGGGGCAGGCGCTGATGTCCGTGTGGGCGAGGCGGAGGGCGGCGGCCAGTTCCGGGTCGTGGAGGACGGGCTCGCGGAAGTGCGGGAGGCCGCCGAGGGTGCCGTCGGCCAGCAAGGAGCTCTCCGCGTACAGGGCGCGGTAGGAGTAGCCGTCGGGCGCGGCCGGGCCGCCGGTGTGCATCTCGCCGGGTTCCAGTACGACGATGGAGCCGGGGCCGGAGCGGATGTGACCGCCGCGGTAGGCGATGACCTCCAGTCCGCCGACGGTGACGCCGACCGTGAACTCCTCGTGCGCGTGCGGGGCGTAGACGTGCCGGTCGAAGCGGGCGGTGAGGAGGTCCAGGGGTGGGCCGCCGTGGCCGAGCCGGGCTCGGGTCCAGCGGGCCTGTTCACGTATCCGTTCCTGTGCGCTCACCTCGTACCCCCCCCCGCCCAAGGGGATCAGAGGAAGTCGGTGGTGTCCAGCTCGAAGGCGAAGGGCTCCGGCAGGGCGATCGATTTGCCCAGGGGGCGGGTGCAGTGCTCGCGGTAGTCGTCCTTCTCCGGGTCCCTGAACAGCGTGATCGAGGAGGCCTCGCGGTCGACGAGCAGGTAGAGCGGGATGCCACCGCGGGCGTAGCAGCGGCGTTTGGCCTCGCGGTCGGCGTTGTGCTTTGTGGAGGTCACCTCCAGGACCATGGCGACGCCGTCGCAGGGCATCCAGGAGTCGGCTCCACGGTAGAGCCGCAGCTTCGTGGGGGCGAATGTGCCGTCCGGGATCGCGTGGTTCGGGCAACCGCCCCCGCTCGCCAGCTTCAGGCCCTTGTTCCCGGAGAACTGCATGTCGGTCCGGGACCGTCTGATCACCTGATTCACGATCAGGCTGATGTAGTCCTCGTGGTCCCCGTCCGGCGGCGGCGTCACAACGATCTCCCCCTCGATCAGCTCCGCCCGGAATCCCTCCGGCGTGTCCAGGGCGAGAAAGCCCTCCAGCAGGACCTCTTCCTGCGTGAGCGGCTCATGGGCCATGGCAGTCATGTCACGCCCCTCCCTCTGTCGCTCGCCAGACTGGGACATCGCTGATCACCTGTCCGTGAGATCGGGACCCCTTCCCTCGATCGTGGCACACGATCAACGTCGCCGTCAGGCGGCGAGCCGGGCGCTTGACCCTGCCGCGACGTCAACGTCTCTACTGATCCCATGCGGATCGGAGAACTCGCCGCGGCCGTCGGTGTCACCACGCGGGCCGTGCGGCACTACCACCACCTGGGCCTGTTGCCGGAGCCCGAGCGGCGGGCCAACGGCTACCGGGACTACACGCTGCGGCACGCCGTCGTGCTCGCCCGGATCCGGCGGTTGACCGAGCTGGGGCTGGCGCTGGCGGAGGTGCGGGACGTGCTCGCGGACGATGCGGGCAAGGACCTCGTCGAGGTGCTGACCGAGCTGGACGATGACCTGGCGCGGCAGGAGGCGGCGCTCCGGGAGCGCCGGGCGCGGCTGCGGGCGCTGCTGGAGACGGAGGACGGGCTGGCCGCCGAAGGGCCGGTCGCCCCGGAATTGGCCGCGCTGTTCGCGGGCATGGGGGACGTGTCCCGCTCCCCCATGGCAGCCAAGGACCGTGAGGTGCTCGCGCTCATCGAGACCATGGCCGGCCCGGAGGACCGCGAGCGGCTGATGGGCATGGTGGGCGGCGTCCTGGACGCACCGGACGGTGTTGAGCGGGCGCTGGCGGTGTACGCGTTGCTCGACGAGCTCGCCGACGCGGAACCCGATGATCCACGCGTGGACGAGGCCGCGCACGCCCTCGCCGGGTGCACGCCCCGCGAACTGCTCCCCGCGCACGTGGGCGTCGACGCCGATGGCGGCTTCCTGCGCGTCTTGTACGCGGACCTTCCTCCGGCCCAGGCGGAGGCGATCCGCCGTACGCTGCGAATCCTCACCGAGGAGCGGCGATGAGGGCCGCGTACATGCTCGTCCGGCACGAGCTGCGGCTGCTGGCGAGCCTGGGGCTGTGGGTGGCGCGGCGGACCCACGGGACGGACGGCGGGCAGGCCTTCGGGTACACGCGGGGGCAGGGCGCGATGATGTTCGGGTTCGCGTTCGTGTGCGTGATCGAGACACTGACGATGTCCGTGTTGCTGCGGGACTGGCCGGCCGTGCACCGGGTGATGTTCCTGCTGGACGTGTACACCGTCGTCTTCGTCGTCGCGCTGCACGCTGCGTCCGTGGTCCGACCGCACGTACTGGGCGTCGATGCGCTGCGGATCCGCCGTGCCGTGCACGTCGACGTGTGCATACCGCTCGCCCGGATCGTCTCCGTCCGCCGCGAGCTGCGTACGACGCACGAGCGGGCCGACGGCGAACTCAACCTCGCCGTCGGCGCGCGGACGACGGTGACGATCGAGCTCGCCGAGCCCGTCACCCACGTCACTTTCTTCGGCCGCCGACGGGACGTGCGCGCGGTCCGATTTCACGCAGACGATGCCGACGGCCTCGTGGCCGCCCTCGCCCGGCGGGCGTAGGGGCACGCCGTACCCTGTCCCGGAGCTCAACCGAAGGAGACCCCGTGCTTGTCCTGCTGCCTCCCTCCGAAGGAAAGGCATCCTCCGGCCGTGGCGCCCCGCTGAAGCTGGAGTCGCTGTCGCTGCCGGGGCTCACCGATGCCCGCGAGGCCGTGCTCACCGAGCTGGTCGAGCTGTGCAGCGGTGACGAGGACAAGGCCCGTGAGGTGCTGGGGCTGAGTGAGGGGCTGCGGGGGGAGGTCGCGAAGAACGCGGAGCTGTGGACGGCGGGGGCGCGGCCCGCCGGGGAGGTCTACACGGGCGTGCTGTACGACGCCCTCGACCTGGCTTCCCTCGACGCGGCCGCCAAGAAGCGCGCCGCCCGCTCGCTGCTGGTCTTCTCGGGGCTGTGGGGCGCGGTCCGCGTGACCGACCGGATCCCCTCCTACCGTTGCTCGATGGGCGTGAAGCTGCCGGGCCTCGGGGCGCTGGGCGCGCACTGGCGTACGCCGATGGCGTCGGTGCTTCCCGAGGCGGCCGGGGCGGGGCTGGTGCTGGACCTGCGGTCCTCCGCGTACGCGGCCGCCTGGAAGCCGAAGGGGGAGGTGGCCGCGCGGACGGCGACCGTGCGGGTGCTGCACGCGCCGACCCGGAAGGTGGTCAGCCACTTCAACAAGGCGACGAAGGGGCGGATCGTGCGCAGTCTGCTGACCGCCGGGGTCGCTCCTCAGGGCCCGGCGGAGCTGGTGGAGGTGCTGCGGGAGCTGGGGTACGTCGTGGAGGCCGAGGCGCCCGCGAAGGCGGGGAAGGCGTGGTCGCTGGACGTGCTGGTGACGGAGATTCACTGACCGGACCCTCGTGCGTTGCACCCTGCGCAATGCCCTTTGCGCAGAGTGATCGACGTGGGCAGGATGACGCCATGGCCTCTCCCCTGCCCTCCTCGGTGCTGGACCTCGCGCCCGTCGTCCCCGTCGTCGTGGTCGAGGACGTAAGCGACGCCGTACCGCTGGCGCGGGCGCTGGCCCGCGGAGGGCTGCCCGTGATCGAGGTGACGCTCAGGACCTCCGCGGCGCTCGACGCGATCCGGGCGATCGCCGGGGAGGTGCCGGAGGCGGTGGTGGGGGCGGGGACGGTGATCACGCCGGCACAGGTCGGCGAGGCGGTGGGGGCGGGGGCCCGGTTCCTGGTCAGCCCGGGCTGGACGGACCGGCTGCTGGAGGCGATGCGGGCGTCCGGGGTGCCGTACCTGCCGGGAGTGTCGACCACGTCGGAGGTGGTGGCGCTGCTGGAGCGCGGGGTGCGGGAGATGAAGTTCTTCCCGGCGCAGGCGGCGGGCGGCACGGCCTATCTGAAGTCGCTCGCCGGTCCGCTCCCGCAGGCCCGTTTCTGCCCGACCGGGGGCATCGGCCCGGACTCCGCCCCGGAGTATCTGGCGCTGCCCAACGTCGGCTGTGTGGGCGGCAGCTGGATGCTGCCGCAGGACACGGTCGCCGCCCGCGACTGGGCGCGCGTCGAGACGCTGGCCCGTGCGGCCGCCGAGCTCAGCGCAGGTGGGACGTGTCGTTGAACAGCCGGACGCTGGCGTTGCCGTCGGCGTAGTAGGCGATCGCCGACAGCGAGGCCGCCGACAGTTCCATGCGGAACAGGGACTCCGCCGGGGCGCCCAGGGCCAGCCGTACGAACGTCTTGATCGGCGTCACATGGGAGACGAGCAGGACGGTCCGGCCCGCGTACGCCGCGACCAGCTTGTCACGGGTGGCGGCGACGCGGACGGCGGTCGCCGCGAAGCTCTCGCCGCCGCCGGTGGGTTCGGCGTCCGGGGAGGCCAGCCAGGCGTTGAGGTCGTCCGGGTAGCGCTCGCGCACCTCGCCGAAGGTGAGCCCCTCCCAGGCGCCGAAGTCGGTCTCGCGCAGGCCGTCGTCGACGCTGACGTCGAGGCCGAGTCGGGCGGCGACGATACCGGCGGTCTCGCGGGTGCGGGCGAGGGGCGAGGACACGATCGCCTGGATCGTGCCGCGCCGGGCCAGCGCCGCCGCGACCCTCTCGGCCTGCTCCCGTCCGGTGTCGGAGAGGGAGGGATCGGTGCCGCCGCTGCCGGAGAACCGCTTCTGCGGCGTGAGCGGTGTCTCCCCGTGCCGGAGCAGGACGAAGGTGGCGGGGGCGCCGAGGTCGGGGGCCGCGCTCCAGCCCGGGGTGGAGACGGCGGTCCCGGCATCGGCCACCGTGCGGGCGGCGCGTACGTCGTCGCCGGCCTTGGCGCTCTCGGGACCCGGCTGCTCAGCAGCCGGTGCTGCCGCTCGCTCCGCCCCGGCCGCGTCCCCCTGGGTCTCCGTCGCCCCTCGGCGAGAGCCGGACCCGGCGGCGCCCAGCGCCCCCCGCACCCGTGCCGCACCGGCAGCCGCGTCTCCGGGAGGACCCGACGGCTCACCGGTCCCGGCGGTGTCCGAGGCGGCCCTGGACTGGGCGGTGTCCAGGGCGGCCCTGGACTCCGACGGCGACCACTGCTCCCCCCGGCTGCCCGCGTCCATGGCCTCGTTGGCGAGCCGGTCGGCGTGCTTGTTGCGGTCCCGGGGGACCCACTCGTACGTGACCTGCCCCGGCGGGAACACGCGCGCCGCCTCGGCCGCCAGCGGCTTCATGTCGGGGTGCTTGATCTTCCAGCGGCCCGACATCTGCTCCACGACGAGCTTGGAGTCCATGCGGACGTGGACGTCGGCGGACGGGTCCAGGGCGTGCGCCGCGCGCAGCCCGGCGAGCAGCCCCCGGTACTCGGCCACGTTGTTCGTGGCGACGCCGATGTACTCGGCGGCCTCGGCGAGGGGCTCCCCCGTCGCCGCGTCCAGCACCACGGCGCCGTACCCGGCGGGCCCCGGGTTGCCCCGCGACCCGCCGTCGGCCTCGACGATGAACTCCGGCACGCCGAAAGCCCCTTACAGGCCGGACTCGGCCGTGCGGACCAGGATCCGGCGGCAGTTCTCGCACCGCACCACCGTGTCCGGCGCGGCCGCGCGGATCTCGCTGAGCTCGGTGATCGCCAGCTCCTGGCGGCAGCCCTGGCAGGTGCGCTGGTACAGCCGGGCCGCGCCGATGCCGCCCTGCTGCTCGCGCAGCTTGTCGTACAGCTTCATCAGGTCCGCGGGCACCGCGCCCGCGATGACCTCGCGCTCCTTCGTCACCGAGGCGACCTCGCCGTCGATCTCCTCGAACGCCGCGTCCCTGCGGGCGGTGGCGTCGTCGATCTTCGCCTGGACGGAGGCGACCCGCTCGGTCAGCTCGGCGACCCGCTCCTGCGCGGACTCGCGCCGCTCCATGATCTCCAGGACGACGTCCTCCAGGTCGCCCTGCCGCTTGGCGAGGGAGGCGATCTCGTGCTGGAGGTTCTCCAGGTCCTTCGGGGAGGTGACGGCCCCCGAGTCCAGGCGCTGCTGGTCGCGGGCGGAGCGCTGGCGCACCTGGTCCACGTCCTGCTCGGCCTTGGTCTGCTCGCGGGCGCAGTCGCTCTCCTCGGTCTGCGCGGCCACCAGCAGGTCGCGCAGCTGCGTGTGGTCCTTGGTCAGCGACTCGATCTCGGCGTGCTCGGGCAGCGACCTGCGCCGGTGCGCGAGCTGCTGCAGCCGGACGTCGAGGGCCTGGACGTCGAGGAGTCGGATCTGGTCGGCGGGCGCGGCGTTCAGTTGGGGGCTCCTGCAGTCGTAGAAGGGGAGGCCGCGTGCGCGGTCCAGGGGTCGGTGACCGTCTTCGAGACGTGGACGCGCAGGCCCCATCCATTCCGGTCGGAGATCTCGTCGAGCTGGGCGGCGGCCAGCTCGCACCAGGGCCATTCGGTGGCCCAGTGCGCGGCGTCGAGCAGCGCGAGCGGGCTGTGGGCGCCGGCCGCCATGAACTCGGAGGCCGGGTGGTGGCGCAGGTCCGCGGTGAGGAAGGCGTCGACGCCGGCCGCCCGTACGTGGTCGAAGAGGCTGTCGCCGGAGCCGCCGCTGACGGCGACCGTGCGGACCGTCGCCCCCGGGTCGCCTGCGACGCGGATGCCCTGGGCGGTACCGGGCAGCCGCTCGGCGGCACGGGCGGCGAACTCGCGGACGGTGAGCGGGTGGTCCAGTTCGCAGACGCGGCCGAGGCCACGGCGGCCCTCGGGGTCGGAGGGGTCCGGTACGAGGGGCCGTACCACCCGCAGGTCCAGGGCACCGGCCAGCGCGTCGCTCACGCCCGGGTCGGCCGTGTCGGCGTTGGTGTGGGCGACGTGCAGCGCGATGTCGTTCTTGATGAGCGTGTGCACCACGCGGCCCTTGAAGGTGGAGGCGGCGACCGTCGTGGTACCGCGCAGGTAGAGCGGGTGGTGGGTGACGAGCAGGTCGGCGTCCAGCTTCACCGCCTCGTCGACGGTCTCCTGCACGGGGTCGACGGCGAACAGGACCCGGGAGACCTCCTGGTCGGGCTCGCCCACGACGGTACCGACCGCGTCCCAGGACTCGGCCCGCTCGGCGGGCCACAGGTCCTCCAGCGTGGCGATGACTTCTGACAGACGGGGCACGCACGCAAGGCTACCTGGACGTTCTCCGGGGTTGAACCGTCACCGGTGCCGTACGAGCCAGCACGCCTCGCTCAGCACATTCGCCCCCGTTTCCTCAGGGGAACCGTTCCTCTGCCACTCGTATGCGTGAAGTGGCCGTCCACCGGTCCCCGCCTGTGCGTGCGAAAACTAGCGTCGTCACTGGAGGTGACCGAACGATGACAGTCTGTGCCATCGAACCTTCGGCGGACCACGAGGACGACGACACAACGCCCCCGGCGGGCTGCACCCTGACCGCGGACGGCGCCTACGCCGCGCGCCTCGCCCTCAGCGGCGGCTCCTGGTACCCGGAGCGCTGGACGCTGCACGGCCCCGAACCGTACGCGGTGCCGCTGCCCGGCAACCAGCCGGAGGAGCCCGGCACCGAGGTGCAGCCGATGGGCGACGGGCGCGTCCTCATCCACCGGCTGGTGGCCGGGCGGCACGCCTTCTCGCTGCTGTATCCGACCGGCCCCGGCACCGGCGAACTGCCGCTCGGCGCGGTCGAGTGCCCGGACGACGGGACCCGGCTGCGGCTGCTTCCCCCGGCCCCGGGCGGCGGCAAGGCGTACGCCCTCGCGGCCGGCCGGGGTTCCACGGCGGTGTGGCTGGTGGCGGGCGGCGCCTTGCGGCCGCAGTTGCTCGCCGAGGTCCCCGGCCGCTGTTCGGGCGGGGTGTGGCTGGACGGCACGGGGCGGATGCTGGCGCTGGACCGGGAGGCCGACGGGCGCACCAAGTCGGTCGTGGTGGACCTGGAGCGCGGCGGGGAGGTGTCGCCCCTGCTGCAGATCACGGAGGACAGCGACGACCGGGTGCTGCTGGCCGCCCCGGACAGCGGGCTGCTGCTGATCCGCTCCGACGCGCCGTCGCCGGGGCGCGGCCGGCTGGGCTGGGGCGTGCTGGGCAGCACGCTGCCGGTGCGCTTCCCGGAGTGCCTGCGGCTGCCGGAGTGCACCGTCACACCGTTCGCGATCCAGCCGGGTCAGGTGCTGACGCCGGAGAGCTGCGCGGTGGCGCTGCGCATCGACGGCGCGTTCGGCAGCTGGGTCGGCGTATGGCGGCCCGCCGAGCGGCAGGTGCACCATCTCGCGGCGCCCCAGGGCTGGTTGGCGGGCTCGGGACGGTGGACGAGCGACGGGGTGCTGCACCTGCCGTACGCCACGGCGCAGGTGCCGTGCGGCGTGGCCCGGCTGGCGGTTCCCGCACCGCCGGGGGCGTCGGCCGGCGAGCCGGCACGACCCCCCTCACCGACGCCGCCCGCGGCACCGGCGGAACAGACGGCACAGACGGCACAGACGGAAAGGGTGGACATGGTGGAAAGGGTGGAAAGGGTGGAACCAGACCCTCCGGCCCTCTCCGCCCCCCGCCCGGTGCCGTTGCAACAGGCGCCCCTGGGACAACTTGTAACGAAGTAGTGCCGGTTGGCGTGGCCGCCTGGATTCGGGCCGAGGTGTGCCGGTTAGACTCGCCCGGCTGTAAGAAAGATCATGTTGACGGGGTGAATTCCTTCCGATGAGTAACGCCAGCACGAACCAGCCGCAGCAGGCCCAGGGTGCCGACGTTCAGGAGATCGCCGTCGGTCACGGCCGGCACCGTGGCCCGGTCTCCCAGCAGGACGGCGAGACGGCTCCGCGTGGCCGTCACCGCAAGCCGGCCGAGGAGACCGAAACGGCGGCCTGACGTAACGTCAGCCACCGGGTGGAAGCGCACCGGCCCCGCTCGTCGTCCGACGGGCGGGGCCGTTCGCCGTTCCGGCCCGTTCAGGCCCGCCTGAGCCCCAGCACCTCCACCGCCGCGAAGGTCTCCCCCCGAGGCCGGTCCGCGTAGTACGGCGTGAGCAGCGCGTCCAGTTCCTCGTACGAGAACGTCTGCTGGGCGCTGTCGAAGCGGGCGGCGACCCGCGGCCGTTCGACGACCGCGACCATGCCCCCGTGCACGACGAGCAGCTGCCCGTTGATCCGCCCGGCGGCGGGCGAGGCCAGATAGCCGACGAGCGGCGCGACATGCTCGGGCGCGAGCGGATCGAGCCCGTCGCCGGACTGCTCGAACCCGGCGAAGACGTCCTCGGTCATCCGGGTACGGGCGCGCGGGCAGATCGCGTTGGCCGTCACTCCGTACTTGGCCAGGGCGAGGGCGGTGGACGTGGTCAGGCCGACGATCCCGCCCTTCGCGGCAGCGTAGTTGGGCTGTCCGGCGGACCCGGCGAGGAACGCCTCGGAGGAGGTGTTGACGATCCGCCCGTAGACCGGCCCGCCCGCCTGCTTGGCCCGCTCCCGCCAGTGCGCGGCGGCGAAGCGGATGGTGTTGAAGTGCCCCTTGAGATGGACGCGGATCACCTCGTCCCACTCCTCCTCGCTCATGGAGAAGACCATCCGGTCGCGCAGGATGCCCGCGTTGTTGACCAGGATGTCGAGTTTGCCGAACGCGCCGACCGCCGACTCGACCAGGTCCCGCGCCTGCTGGAAGTCGCCGACGTCCCCGGTGTGGGCGAGCGCCGTGCCGCCCGCCTTCCGGATCTCGGCGGCGACCTCCTCGGCGGGACCGGCCGAGATCTCTCCGGTGCCGTCCCGGCCCGGCCGGCCGTGGTCGTTGACGACGACGGCCGCGCCCAGCCGCCCCAGCTCCAGCGCCTCGGCCCGGCCGAGCCCCCGGCCGGCGCCGGTGACGATCGCGGCGAGTCCCTCAAGCGGCAGTGACATGCGCACCTCGACCACCCGAGCCGTCAGATCTCGATGCACGTACGCAGGGCGGTCCCCGTGCGCATCTGGTCCAGCGCCTCGTTGATCTCGGCGAGCGGCACCCGGTGGGTGATCAGCCCCGCCAGGTCGATCCGGCCGGCCCGCCACAGGGCGATGGTCCGCTCGTAGGAGCGCAGGACGTCGCCGCCGCCGTACATCGACGGCAGGATCCGCTTCTCGTCGAAGAACAGCTCGAACATGTTGAGCTGCAGAAAGTCGTCCATGGCACCCGCGCCGACCACGACGAGAGTCCCGCCACGCCGGGTGTGGTCGTACGCGGTCCGGGCGGTGGCGGCCTTCCCCACGACCTCGAAGACGTAGTCGAACCCCTCACCACCGGTGATCTGCTGCTTGGCGTCGGCCAACTCGTCAGGGGCGACGGCCCTGGTGGCGCCGAACCTGAGGGCGGCCTCCCGCCGCGAGGCCACCGGATCGACGGCGACGATCTCGGCGGCCCCCTTCAGCCGGGCGCCCTGGATCGCCGAGATGCCCACACCCCCGCACCCGATGACGGCGACCGACGCCCCCGCCTCCACGTCCGCCGTGTTCAGGGCGGCCCCGAGCCCGGTGGTGACCCCGCACCCGATGAGGGCGGCAATGTCGAAGGGCACGTCGTCCGGGACCGGCACCGCGCATCCGGCGTCGACGACGACCTCCTCGGTGAAGGTGCCGGTGCCCGCGAAGCCGAAGACGTCCCCGCCGGGCCGCCGGAAGTTGGGGGTGCCCGCGTTCATGAACCCGGCCAGACACAACTGGCTCTGCCCGCGCTTGCAGGCGGGGCACGCCCCGCAGGCGGGCAGCCAGCACACGACCACCCGGTCCCCGGCCTTCAGGTGCTGGACGCCCTCCCCCACCTCCAGGATCTCCCCCGCCCCTTCGTGCCCCGGCACGAAGGGCGCCGGCTGCGGCAGCACCCCGCTCATCGCGGACAGGTCCGAGTGGCACAGCCCCGTGGCCCGCACCCGGATCCGCACCTTGCCGGGCCCGAAGCCCACCGCCTCGACGTCGTCGAGGACCTCGACCTTGTCCTGCCCGGTCTCGTGCAGTACGGCTGCGCGCATGGTGGGCTCCCCTCAGGAGTACGGGACTCAGGAGTACGAACTCAGGAGTGTTCGACGATCGTGTCGGCGAGAACGGGCGCGTCCCCTCGCTCGACGGCCCCGACGGCCACCCGTACGGCACCGTCCTGCCGCCACATGCGGATGCGCAGGGTCTCCCCGGGGTGGACGACCCCGGCGAACCGGGTGGCGTACGACCGCACCCGCGCGACATCCCCGTCGAGCAGCGTGTCGACGACGGCCTTGAGGGTGATCCCGTAGGTGCACAGCCCGTGCAGGATGGGCCGGTCGAACCCGGCGAGCTTGGCGAACTCGGGATCGGCGTGCAGCGGGTTGAAGTCCCCGGAGAGCCGGTAGAGCAGGGCCTGGTCCTCACGGACCGCCCGCTCGACGACTCGCTCGGGCTCGCCCTCGGGCGCATCGAGCCGCCCGGAGGGACCCCGCTCGCCGCCCCACCCGCCTTCGCCCCGTACGAAGATCTGGGCGTCGTTGGTCCACAGCGGACCGTCGTCGTCGGCGACATCGGTGCGCATCACGAGCACGGCCGCCTTGCCCTTGTCGTGGACGGCGGCGATACGCGAGGTGGCGGTGGCGGCACCCCGCACCGGGATCGGCCGGTGCAGCCGCAGGCTCTGCCCACCGTGCAGCACGCGAGCCAGGTCGACGTCGACACCGGGCATGGACAGCCCGCTGATCACACCGGGCGACCCGGCACCGGCGACGGTGGCGAAGCTCGGCAGTACATGCAGCCGGGACTCAAGGACGTACCGCAGCTCATCGGGGTCGGTGGCAGGCACACCGGCACCGATCCCCAGGTGATAGAGCAGAACGTCCCTCGGCTCCCAGACGATTTCGCCGGAACGGGGCTCGGCGGCAAGGGCCTTGGCTGCGTCGATGGGCATGAGGCTCCTGACATGGCTTCAGGCAAGACCCCGGCGCGGCCGTCCGCACCGTCGGCCGCACCGAGGTCGTCTCGGGCCGACCTAGAACGCGTTCCAGTCCGGCGCCCTTTGTATAGCCCAGTGCCCGCGACTTGTGAAGGCTCCTGACGTGGTGTCAGCTCATGCTTGGTGACACATAGGGGTCAGGCCTCCCGGCGAGGCGAAAGCGTCCCCGCGGTGGAAGCGCACCCCCGGCACACCCGATGCGCGGGCCCGCTCCCGCGCCCGCTCGACGGCCGTCGCCGCCAGGTCGACCGCGTCCACCTCGTACCCGCGTTCCGCCAAGTACAGCGCATTGCGCCCGGCCCCGCACCCCAGATCGAGCGCGCGGCCCCCACCGGCCGTCCCGCGCTCGACGTACGACACCAGGTTCTCGTCCGGCTCCGCCACGAAGAACGGCACCGGCCTGGAACGGCCGCTGCAGAACCCGTCCCACCAGCTGGATCCCCGGCCCGTCCATCGGTCGGCGTCCGGTGCGAACAGCCCGTCGAGCAGCGCGAGTACGTCGTCCACGGTGCGTATGCAGCGGTCCATCAGGCCCCCTTCGGTGTACGGCGATCGTATGCTCGGACAGGGGTGAAACCCCAGGTCAACAGGGGTCGCCGTGATGCCCAGGCGGGCCGTCCGCCGGAACGGTCCTCGGGCGGGGTGTCACCTGGCCGCGGCCCGCACCACTTCTGGAAGCGGGACCCGCGCCCGCCCACGTTCGCGCTCCACACACCCGCTCCCCACACCCGGAGCAGGTCCGCACAAGGCCGCCACCGTGGAATGCGGCGCGGCGATACCGACCGCGCGGCCGGTGCCACGAACGGCACCGGCCGCGCGGGATCCAAATTCTCCTCCAGGGGTGCCCATCGCGGTATGCCGGTGTGCACCGGGCCCTCCCGGGAGAACCGTGGGTGATCCGACTGCCGCATCCCCCGGCGAGAATGGGCGCCCACCGGTTAGATCCCTGCCAGTAACCCATTGTCACCGCGAGAGCCGCAAGGGGCTCAGGAGCCTCTCACACGAACGGCCCAGCGCATTGTTCGCGCCCCGGCGGAGTGGGAGGGCCGGGTGGCGGGGAGCGGGTCGGCTCGCCACTGGCCGACGGGTTCTGCCCAACGCTCCCCGTGACAGCGGTTGTTGGAGTGACCACGGGCCGGCCTCGGCGGGTGGCGGTCCACGGGCCGACGGGGGGCGCACTTCAGGCTACGTGCGCCGGGGACGGTGGGAAGCCGACCGCCCGGGAACGCAGGCCGTCGGGTCCGACCGTCACCCGAACGCATTCCCCTGGGTGCCGAAGGGCCACGGTCCCGATCAAGTGGTAGTGCCGCGTGCGGCACTTCGACCCGCCGGAGCTGCGCTCCTCTTCCCAGCCGGTGCCGCATGCCCTCGGGCGCGGTTCCCGGTGGACATCCGGTCACCGGGGCGACGCCCGTCCCACAACGTCGAGGGAGAACCGGTTATGACCGTGACCACTGCTCGTTGCCTTCTTGTGGCCGCCCTGTTGAGTGCGTCAGCGTCCGGCATCGCCACACCAGCGGCTGCCGGGCCCCCGGCGTCCCAGCGCACGCTGGTGCCGTGCGGAGATGTCGCCGCCTTGATCGCACAGATCAGCGCGGCGAACACCAGCGGATCGGGATCGATCTCGCTGACGGCCGGGTGCACGTACGTACTCACCGACGCCGAGACCACCGGCCCCAACGGCGCCAACGGGCTGCCGACCATCACCGGAAACGTGACCATCAGCGGCACCGGCGCCACCATCACCCGTGCGTCGGCCTCGCCCTTCCGCATCGCCGAGGTCGCCGCGCAGGGGAGCCTCGCTCTGTACGGGGTCACCGTGTCGGGTGGCAGTGCGACGTCCGCGCCCGGAACGACCGGTGGCGGCATCCTCACGCTCGGCAGGCTGATGGCGCACAACAGCCGGATCACCGCAAACGCCGCTTCGGGCGCAGGCGGGGGAATCGCCGTCGCGTCCGGTGCCACGGCACAGCTGAACAACACCGTGGTCACGGGCAACTCGGCGTCCGACGGCGGCGGGATCCACGTCACGGACGCCGGCTCACTGACCGTGAACGGCGGGTCCGTCACCGACAACACCGCGACCTACACCGGCGGCGGACTGGCCACGTTCGGAACCACGGTGCTCGCCAACACGGCGGTGCGTGACAACGAGACCGAGAGCTTCGAAGGCGGCGGCATCTTCACGGCCACCGGGCCGCTCACCGTCAACGGCGGCTCGGTCAGCGACAACACGGCCACCTCGCACGGCGGGGGCATCGTCAACTTCGGAAGCGTGCTCCGGCTGCAGGGCACCACGGTGCGCGGCAACGAGGCGGGGCTCGACGGCGGCGGTCTCTACCACGGCGGGGGCACGTCCACCCTGCTCAGCGGCAGCGTCACCGGCAACACGGCCGGGGGGCAGGGCGGCGGCGTCTACCGCGCCGAGGGAGACGTCATCCTGACGGGCACCCCCGTCAACGGCAACGCCCCCGACAACTGCGCCCCTCCTGGGACCGTCGTCGGCTGCGGGCAGTAGACCTGCGGGAGGGTGATTACTCCGTTCGGGTGATGCGCATTGACGGCCTCTTGTCACTGAGTCGGGCCTGTGGGTCACTGAGAGTGTGAACCGGCGGGCTGCCCATCCCCGTACCGGGGGAACATCGAGACGGGCAGCTCATGCCGGTTTTTCCACGCCCAGGAAGCCGGCACCGACGCCAGGCGCCCGGTCGTGGGCGTCGCGCAGGTGACGCTCCTCGTTCTCCCGGACCCGGCGGTACCGACTGCACCTGACAAGGCGGCAAGAGGCCGGGGGGCCTGTCCCATGACGGCGGACTGCCCGCACGGCGCGGCCGCGGTCGCCGGAGTTTCGCCGGTTCCTCGCATGTCCCCGACGAGCAGCGAGGAGTACCCGCATGCCCATTTCTCCGAACCAGGGTTCCACCGGCGGCGGAACGCTGGTGACCATCACCGGAACGAACCTGTCCGGCACCAGCGCGGTGATGTTCGGCACCAAGCCGGCCACGAACGTCACGAACGTCTCCCCGACCCAGGTGACCGCCGTCTCCCCGTCGGGGACCGGCACGGTCGGGGTCACCGTCACGACTCCCGGCGGAACCAGCAACCCGGTGCCGTTCTTCTACGTCGGCGCCCCGTTCAAGTCCTCCCTGGGCGCCACCTCCGGTCCGCTGGCCGGCGGCAACACCGTGACCATCAACGGCACCGGCCTGTCCACGGCCACCAGCGTGTCCTTCGGCGGGGTGACCGCCACCCCGACGGTGAACTCCGACAGCTCGCTCAGCGTCGTGGTGCCCGCGGGCACCGCGGCCGGGCCGGTGTCGGTCAGTGTGACCACCGCCGGCGGCACCAACAACGGCCTGTCGTACACCTACGTCGACAACCCCACGATCGGGACCATCAGCCCCACCTCGGGCCCGACCTCGGGCGGTACGGCGGTGACCATCACCGGGACCAACCTGGACAGCACCGACTCGGTCACCTTCGACGGCGCCGCGGCGCCGTTCTCCGTGATCAACACGACCACGCTGTCGGTTGTCACCCCGCCCGGCACCGCCGGGGCCGCCGACGTGGTGGTGACCAACCCCTCCGGCTCCGACACGGCGGTCGGCGGCTTCACCTACATCGCCGGCCCGGGCATCTGACCCGTCCGGCGACCTCCCCAGGGAGGCACCGAACCCCCGTCCGGGCGGGAAGCCCCCCTCCGCCCGGACGGGGCATCAGCCATACGGCCACGCCCACGAGCTGGCCTGCGATGCGTGGATGATCCCGCCCGTCTGCTCGCTGAAGGAGTACAGCCATGGCCGCTCCTGTGGTCTCCTCTGTCAGTCCCAACCAAGGGCCGGCCTCCGGCGGTACCACTGTCACCGTGACCGGTAGTGGATTCACCGGCGCGTCGCTCGTCCGTTTCGGCAGCAAGACCGCGGCGTTCACGGTCAACAGCAGCACCCAGATCACCGCGGTGAGCCCGTCCGGCACCGGCACCGTGAACGTCACCGTCACGACCAGCCAGGGAACCAGCACCCAGCAGGTCACTTTCACCTACGCGCAGACTCCCTCCCTGTCCAGTCTGTCGCCCGGTCAGGGACCGGCGGCCGGCGGGACCACGGTGACGCTGACAGGCACGAATCTCTCCGGTGCCACGGCGGTGCGGTTCGACGGCGTCGCCACCTCGTTCACCGTCGACTCCGCCACCCAGATCACCGCCGTGACCCCGGCCCACGCCGCCGGCGCCGCGGCCGTCACCGTGACCACTCCCGGCGGCACCAGCAACGCCCTCACCTTCACGTACCTCGCCACTCCCGCGGTCACCGGCGTGTCGCCCGAACGGGGCCCGGCCTCCGGCGGGACCACGGTGACACTGACGGGCGCGAACCTCACCGGTGCCACGGCGGTACGGTTCGACGGCCTCGCCGCCACCTCGTTCACCGTCGACTCCGCCACCCAGATCACCGCCGTGACCCCGGCCCACGCCGCCGGCGCCGCAGCCGTCACCGTGACCACCCCCGCCGGCACCAGCAACCCGGACGATCCGAGCGCGCACTTCTACTACGCCGCGCCGCCGTCGCTGACCTCCCTCTCGCCTCCTTCCGGAACGACGGCGGGCGGTACGCTCGTCACGCTGACCGGCAACAACCTGCTCGGTGCGACCGCGGTGCGCTTCGACGGGACGTCCGCCACCTCGTTCGCCATCGACTCCGCCACCCAGATCACCGCCCTGGCACCGGCCCACGCCGCCGGCGCCGCGGCCGTCACCGTGACCACCCCCGGCGGCACCAGCAACCCCGTCGGCTACACCTATCTCTCCGCGCCCGCGCTCACTTCCCTGGCACCGGCCTCGGGGCCGACGCACGCGGGTGCGGTGGTCACCCTGACCGGCAGCAACCTGGCGACGACCACCAGCGTGAAGTTCGGTTCCACTCCCGCCGCCTTCACGGTGGTCTCCCCGACCCAGGTCACCGCCGTGGTCCCCGCGGGCCCGGCCGGCCCGGTCACCATCACCGCGACCAACCCCGCCGGCACCAGCAACGGCCTGACCTACCAACGGACCGGCGCCCCGGCCGTCTGAAGCGGGACGCCACCTGACGGCGGGTCAGATCACAAAGGAGAAGTCAAAGATTCGTTAGGGTGCCAAAGCATCGGAATAGTTGCCCCGGCACACCGGGTTGATGCCGCACATGACACATCCGCCCATCGACCAGCCCACCTCCCGTCCGAGCGGAGCCGTCGTCCCGGTCCTCGCCTTCGCGGGCATCGTCGTGGCGGTGATGCAGACCCTGCTCGTCCCGGTCATCAAGGACCTGCCGCAGCTGCTGGACACCGCGCCCAGCAACGCGACCTGGGTCCTGACCTCGACGCTGCTCTCGGGTGCCGTGGCCACGCCGATCATGGGCCGCCTCGGCGACCTCTACGGCAAGCGGCGCATGCTGATCACCAGCCTGGCCGTGATGGTCGTGGGCGCGCTGGTCAGCGCGTTCACCAGCACGCTGCTCCCCATGATCGTCGGCCGTACGCTCCAGGGCTTCGCGATGGGCGCGATCCCGCTCGGCATCGGCCTGATGCGGGACATGCTGCCCCGCGAGCGGCTCGGCTCGGCGATGGCGCTGATGAGCTCCTCGATCGGCGTCGGCGGCGGCCTCGCCCTGCCGGCCGCGGCCCTGGTCGCGCAGCACACCGACTGGCACGCCCTCTTCTACGGCGCCGCGGGTCTCGGTGCGCTCGCCATCGCCCTCACCCTCCTCGTCGTACCCGAGTCCCCGCTGCGCGCCAAGGGCTCCTTCGACCTGCTGGGCGCGCTCGGCCTGTCCACGGGCCTGGTCCTGTTCCTCCTGCCCATCACCAAGGGCAGCGACTGGGGCTGGTCGTCGGCCACCACGCTCACCCTCTTCGCCGCGTCCCTCGTCGTCCTGCTCCTGTGGGGCGTGCTGGAACTCCGCATCACCGCGCCCCTCGTCGACCTGCGCACCACCGCCCGCCGCGAGGTGCTCCTCACCAACCTGGCCTCGATCATGGTGGGCGTCTCCTTCTACGTCGTCTCGCTGGTCCTCCCCCAACTCCTCCAGCTGCCGAGGAGCACCGGCTACGGCCTCGGCCAGTCGATGGTCGTCGCGGGTCTGCTGGTGGCCCCGCTGGGCCTGACGATGATGTTCACGGCCCCCGTCTACGCCCGGCTGTCGGCGAAGTACGGCCCCAAGGTCACGCTGATCCTCGGCATGCTGATCATCGCGATCGGCTACGGCGCGGGCCTCGGCCTGATGAGTGCCGCCTGGCAGAGCCTGGTCATCTCGGTGGTCCTCGGCGCGGGCATCGGCCTCGCCTACTCCTCGCTGCCCGCACTGATCGTCGGCGCGGTCCCGGCCTCGGAGACGGGCGCGGCGAACGGCCTCAACACACTCATGCGGTCCATCGGTACGTCGGTCTCCAGCGCCGTCATCGGCATGGTGCTGGCCGACACCGCGAACGATGTGGGCGGCGTGGCGATCCCGACCATGCACGGTTTCCGTGTCTCGTTCCTGATCGCGACCGCCGCCGTCGCCCTCGGTCTGATCCTGGCCCTCTTCCTGCCCGGCCGCCGTCCCGCACCCCACCCTCAGCTGCGCGCGAGCAGCGAGGAGGACGCGAACCCGGCCCACGCCGCCGAGGCGCTCCGCGCCTTCCGCGGCCGCGTCCTGGACGCCGACGGCGCCCCCGTGGCCCGCGCCAAGGTCACCCTGATCGACCATCACGGCCGCCAGGCGGGCGCGGCCCTCTCCACCGAGGACGGCACGTACACGCTCGCGGTCCCCGCCGGGGGCCCGTACGTGCTGGCCGCGAGGGCGGCGGGCCACGACCCGCTCGCCAGCCGGGCCACCCACCCGGGCGAGGACCGCCCGGTCGACCTGGACCTGTCGCTGCCGGCCGAGTCGGTCACCGCCTGAGAGCCACACCACCCGTACCCCCTGTCGCCCGTCCGGCAGGGGGTACGACAGCATGGACGCCCACACGGACGTACGACCGAAAGGACCGCCATGCCAGCGGCGCCGAAGCCCGAGATCCTGGCCGCCTTCGAGGCCGCCAAGGGGTTCATGCCGACGGGCGAGGGACTGGCGCTGTACGCGGCGGCGCTGGAGGCCGGCCGCCTCGGTCTGCCGCTGCTCGAAGTCGGCACGTACTGCGGGCGCTCCACGATCCTGCTCGCCGACGCGGCCCGCGAGGCCGGGGTCACCGCGCTGACGGTCGATCACCACCGCGGCAGCGAGGAGCAGCAGCCGGGCTGGGAGTACCACGACCCGGAGACGGTCGACCCCGAGGTCGGCCTGATGGACACCCTGCCGGCCTTCCGCCGGACGCTGCACAAGGCGGGCCTGGAGGACCACGTCGTGGCGCTGGTCGGCCGCTCCCCGAAGATCGCGGCCCTCTGGCGGACTCCCCTCGGCCTGGTCTTCATCGACGGCGGCCACACCGACGAGCACGCAGGCGCCGACTACGAGGGCTGGGCCCCCCATGTGGCCGAAGGAGGTCTCCTCGTCATCCACGACGTCTTCCCGGACCCGGCGGACGAGTTCACCGGCCAGGCCCCGTACCGCGTCTACCTCAGGGCCCTTGAGTCCGGCGCGTTCACCGAGATCTCGGTGACCGACTCGCTCCGCGTGCTGCGGCGAACGGGAGCGGGGATCTGAGGGCCCGGTTAGAGTCGCAGACGTGTCGTACGCAGGCCCGGAATTCGATCCTCCCCAGCCCCGCCGTCGCCGGCGCGGGCCCCTGACCGTGGCGCTCGCCGCGCTGGTGCCGGGGGCTCTGCTCGGCTGGCTCGTCCACGAGGCGGTCGGTGACCCGGCGGACCGGGGTGACGCGGCGCGGGCGACCGTACGGTCGTCCCCGGTCCCCTCGTCGGGCAGCTCCGCCGCCACCGACGACGCCCGCACCGACAAGACCCCTACCGACGACGCCCCCACCGACGATGTCCCCACCGACGATGCCAAGGAGCCCGGCGCCTCGGAGAAGCCCGCACCCAGGACCTCCGCGCCGGCCGCGTCCGGGCCTCTCAAGGGCAAGGTCGTCGTCATCGACCCGGGCCACAACCCCGCCAACTTCCAGCACACGGCCGAGATCAACCGCAAGGTGAACATCGGGACGAACTGGAAGGAGTGCGACACGACGGGCACGTCCACCAACTCCGGCTACACGGAGGCCGGGTTCACCCTGGACGTCGCCCACCGGATGCGCACGCTCCTGCAGCGGCAGGGCGCCACGGTGAAGCTGACGCAGGACGGCGACCGGCCGTACGGGCCGTGCGTGGACGAGCGGGCCCGGATCGGCAACAAGGCGCAGGCCGACGCGGTCGTCTCGATCCACGCCGACGGTTCGGGGCCCGGCAACCGCGGCTTCCACGTCATCCTGCCGGGCGCGGTGCGCGCGGGCTCCGCCGACACCCGCGCCATCGTCGGCCCGTCCCGCGCCCTCGGCGAGCGCATCGCGGGCAACTTCGTGCGCGTCACGGGCAGCGCCCCCTCCAACTACGTCGGCGGCGGCACCGGTCTCGTCACGCGTAAGGACCTGGGCGGTCTCAATCTGTCAACGGTTCCCAAGGTGTTCATCGAGTGCGGCAACATGCGCGATAGCAAGGACGCGGCGCTGCTGACCAGCGGGGCCTGGCGGCAGAAGGCGGCGCAAGGGATCTCTGAGGGAATCGTGAGCTTCCTGCGCGGGTAGCGATCGGCGCGCTGCTCTCTGCGGACAGCCTGACCGGGCGGACGATAGTGTCATCCGTACGATGAGGGTCACCCCACGCTTCACACCGGTGCCTGACGGCGACATGGTGACAGCGACGCCTCTACCGACGACGAGACGACCTACGAAGGACCTGAAGTGAATATCCGCTCCCTCACTCGAGGCGACGGCGTGGTGATCGGAGCAGCGGTGTTGCTGTTCATCGCGTCGTTTCTCGACATCTATTCGATCGATGGTGCGCCCGACAGCATCGACCTCCCGAACCTCTGGGGGAGCGGGCCGGTAGTGCTCGGTGTCGTGCTGGCAGGGATCATCGGGGCCGCGCTCGTCGTCGTCTCCCGGGGCCTGCCGCAGCCGCGCAAGGTCGCGGGCCTCGACCTCGGCCAGTTCGGCGTCGCCTTCACGGTCTTCGCCGCGTGGAGCGCCCTCGGCAACGTCTTCGACCCGGCCGGGGCCGTCGACAACGTCGGCAGCTCCTCCGACGGCCCCAACGCCGGCACGGGCCTGATCCTCGCCCTCGTCGCCACGGTGCTCATGGCCGCCGCCGCCATCGCCACCCCCCTCGTCCCCGCTCTCAAGGGCGCCCTCGTCCCGGCCCCGCGCCCCGCCGCCCCGCAGCCCTACGGCGCCCAGCCGCAGGGTGGTTACGGCTACCCGGGTGCGCAGCAGCAGCCGTACGGCGGTCCGCAGCCGGGTCAGCCGTACGGTGCCCAGCCCCAGGCGGCGCAGCCGCAGCCGCAGCCGCCGGCCGGGGACTTCTCGCCGTTCTGGTTCGCCGTGCCGGTGCCGCGGCCGCTGTTCGCGGAGGACGGTTCGCCGACGCCGATCGCGGAGCTGGCGCCGGGCACCTGGTACCTCGCCGTCGAGCAGCGCGGTCCCGGTCTGGTCGCCCAGACGCAGGACGGCCGCCGCGGAGTGCTGCAGGACACGTCGGGTATCCAGCGCGGCTGACATCGGGTTCTTCACGGCCCCTCGCCCTTCCGGCTCTTCCGGGCGAGGGGCCGTTGTCGTACAGTCACCGGCACCAGAGCTGACGAACCGTCAGCTACTCCCCGGAGGTGCCCATGCGGCTCGGACTCGCCCTCGGCTACTGGGGCCGCGGCCCCTCCCCCGACCACGTGCCGCTGGCGCAGGAGGCCGAGCGGCTGGGCTACGACTCGGTGTGGACGGCGGAGTCCTGGGGCTCGGACGTGTTCACGCCGCTCGCCTGGATCGCGGCACACACGTCAAGGATCAAGCTGGGGACGGCGGTTGCCCAGATGGCGGCCCGCTCACCGACCACGACGGCGATGCACGCGCTGACCCTGGACCACCTCTCCGGCGGGCGGATGCTGCTGGGCCTCGGTCTGTCCGGTCCGCAGGTCGTCGAGGGCTGGTACGGCCGCCCGTTCCCCAAGTCGCCGCTCACCGCCACCCGGGAGTACGTCGACGTCGTACGGCAGGTGTTCACGCGCCGGGCGCCGGTCGAGCTGGCCGGCCGCTTCCACGCCCACCCGTACCGGGGCCCGGACGCCACCGGCCTCGGCAAGCCGCTCAAGCCGATCACCCACCCCCTGCGTCCCGATCTGCCCGTCCTCCTCGGCGCGGAGGGCCCGAAGAACATCGCCCAGACGGCCCGCATCGCGGACGGCTGGCTGCCGCTGTACTGGTCACCCACCAGGCCGGAGGTCTACGAGGCCTCGCTCGCCGGCGCCCCCGACGGCTTTCTCGTCGCCCCCCTGGCCCAGGTACGGGTCTGCGACGACGTCACCGAAGGCCTGCTCCCCGTCAAAGCCATGCTCGGCTTCTACATCGGCGGCATGGGGCACGCGGCCCGCAACTTCCACGCCGACCTCATGGCACGCATGGGGTACGAGGACGAGGCCCGCCGCGTCCAGGACCTGTTCCTCTCCGGCCGCCGCGAGGAGGCGGTGCTCGCCGTGCCGGACGCCTTCGCCGACGAGATCTCCCTGGTCGGCCCGCGTGAACGCATCGCCGAGCGGCTGGAGTTGTGGCGCACGGGGCCGGTGACGGACCTGCTGGCCCTGGCGCCGGACCGGGAGTCGCTGCGCGTGCTGGCGGAACTCAACTCGTGACCGTCAGGTTTCGTTCGGGCATGCAGGGTTACTTGTCGGGCATGTCCCCTCGATATCGCTATGGCGCCAATTCGGCCGGCAGGGTCATCGCGGCCGTAGCCGACATCATGGCCCTCATCCTGGGCCTGTGGATTCTGATGTACCTGCTGGACGCGAACCGCACCAACGACTTCGTGCAGTTCGTCCACGACGTCGCCCGCTGGCTCGCGGGCTGGTCCCACGACCTGTTCACCTTCGACGAGGCATGGGCAAGGGTCGTCGCCGGCTACGGCCTGGCGGCCATCGTCTACCTCTTCGTGGGCCACGCGATCGCCAACCGCGTCCACCGGGTGCAGCGGCACTGAGCGCCCCGCAAGGGGGCGCCCCGCGCACACCGGAGGTCAGCCGCAGCAGTCCGGGTCCAGGCCCCACGGCAGACGGTCGCCGCCGAAGACCTGGCAGGTGGCCTCGTGGCCGCCCAGGGCCGCGACGGCGAGGAGGAGGGAGCCGGCCGTCCAGGCGGTCAGTTCCCTCGGCCAGATCACCGCGTCCTCGAAGACGTAACCCGTCCAGTACAGGCCGCTGTCGGCGTCCCGCAGGTGCTGGATCGACTGCAGGATGTCCAGCGCCCGGTCGGACTCGCCCATCGCCCACAGGGCCAGGGCCAGTTCGGCCGACTCGCCGCCGGTGACCCAAGGGTTGGGCACGACGCAGCGCACCCCGAGGCCGGGGACCACGAAGCGGTCCCAGTCCTCCTCGATACGGGACTTGGCCTCCGTACCGGTCAGCGCGCCGCCCAGCACCGGGTAGTACCAGTCCATCGAGTAGCGGTTCTTGTCCAGGAACCGCTCGGGGTGACGGCGGATGGCATGCCGGAGCGCCCCCGCCGCCAACTCCCAGTCCGGCTGCGGCTCCTCACGCTGCTCGGCGATGGCGAGCGCGCAGCGCAGGGCGTGGTGGATCGAGGAGCTGCCCGTCAGCAGCGCGTCCGCCGTGTCCGTGCCGTCGTCGTCGCGCCGCCAGCCGATCTGCCCGCCCGGCTGCTGCAGCCTCAGCACGAACTCCACGGCGGCGTACACGGTCGGCCACATGCGGTCCAGGAACGTGTCGTCGCCGGTGGAGAGGTAGTGGTGCCACACCCCTACCGCTATGTACGCGACGAAGTTGGTCTCGCGGCCGCGGTCCGTCACGTCCCGCGCGTCGCCGTCGGCGTAGGCCGCGTACCAGGAGCCGTCCTCGTTCTGGTGCCGGGCCAGCCAGGTGTACGCCCGCTCCGCGGCCTCGTGCTGGCCCGCCGCGTCCAGCGCCATCGCGGCCTCGACGTGGTCCCAGGGGTCGAGATGGTGGCCCCGGAACCACGGGATCGCGCCGTCCTCCCGCTGCACGGCGAGGATGCCGCGGACGGTCGCGGCGGCCTGCTCCGCGGTGAGGACCCCGGGCAGGACGAGGTGTTCTGTCCGGGGGGTCGTCACTTGGCGGCCGCCTCGGTCGCTTCGGCCGCTTCGGCCGCTTCTGTTCCGGACAGCCGCGGCAGGTGGGGCTTGGTCGCGTACGCCACGAAGCTCTTGCCGATCAGCGGGTTCAGCGCCTGCTCGGCGACCCGGGTGGCCAGCGGCTTCTTCATGATGTCCCAGACCAGCAGCTTGTGGTACGCCCGCACCGGCAGCGCCTTGTCGTTGTCGACGCCGAACGCGCACTTCAGCCACCAGTAGGGCGAGTGCAGCGCGTGCGCGTGGTGCGTGCCGTACGGCTCCAGGCCCGCCTCGCGGATCCTGGTGAGCAGCTCGTCCGCCTTGTAGATGCGGATGTGACCGCCCTCGACCTCGTGGTAGGCGTCGGACAGCGCCCAGCACACCTTCTCGGGGCCGTAGCGCGGCACGGTGATCGCGATGCGGCCGCCCGGCTTCAGCACCCGGACCATCTCGGCGAGTACGCCCTTGTCGTCCGGGATGTGCTCCATCACCTCGGAGATGATCACGACGTCGAAGGACTCGTCGGGGAAGGGCAGGGCCAGCGCGTCGCCCTCCATGGCCGTCGCGGTGGCCCCCGCCGGCGCCTCGCCGGCCTCCTTCATCGCCGCGAACCACTTCGCGACCTCGCGGATCTCCTCGCCGTTCTGGTCCAGCGCCACGACCTGCGCGCCGCGCCGGTAGCACTCGAACGCGTGCCGGCCGGCACCGCAGCCGAGGTCCAGGACGCGGTCGCCCGGGGCGAGCGGGAACCGGGAGAAGTCGACGGTCAGCACGTGGCCCTGCTTTCGGAGGAGGTACTTGTCGGGGCCGCGGGGCGGCCGGTTGCCGGAAGTGTGGAACGGCCGGAGCGGGCGATGGCCTCGCGGTACCGGGCCACCGTGCCCTCGGCGGCGCGCGCCCATGTGAAGTGCCGCAGCACGCGCTCACGTCCGGCGGCACCGAGGCGGGCCCTCAGCTCCCCGTCCCCGAGGAGCCGGCCGAGCCCGGCGGCCAGCGCACCGGCGTCGCCCGGTGGCACCGCCAGGCACGTCTCCCCGTCCCGCCCGGCGACCTCCGGGATCGCGCCGCCGGTCGTGGCGAGCAGCGGCGTGCCCGTGGCCATGGCCTCGGCGGCCGGAAGGGAGAAGCCCTCGTACAGCGACGGCACGCAGGCGACCTCCGCCGAGCGCACCAGGTCGACCAGTTCCGCGTCCGAGATGCCCTTGACGAACTCGACGGCGTCTTCGAGGCCGTACCGCTCGACGGCCCCCGCGACGGGCCCCTCCGCGGGCCGCTTGCCGACGACGACGAGGTGGGCGTCGGGGTACTCGGTGCGTACCTTCGCGAGCGCCTCGACGAGGAAGACCAGGCCCTTCAGGGGGACGTCCGCGCTGGACGTGGTCACGATCCGCCCCGGTACGACGGGCACCGACGGGTCGGGCTTGAACAGGTCCGTGTCGGCGCCGATGTGGACGACGTGGATCCGGTCCTGCCGGACGCCCAGGTGGTCGACGATCTCCTGGCGGGACGTGCCGGAGACGGTGAGCACGGACGGCAGGCGGCGCGCGACGCGCTTCTGCATGCGGGTGAAGGCGTACCAGCGGCGCACGGACCAGCGCCGCTGCCGGCTGTCCGCCGCGTCCAGCTCCAACTGCCGGTCGACGGTGATGGGGTGATGGATCGTGGTCACCAGGGGCGCGCCCACGTCCCCCAACAGGCCGTATCCGAGCGTCTGGTTGTCGTGGACGACGTCGAAGTCGCCGCGGCGGGCGCGCAGGTGGCGGCGGGCGCGCAGCGAGAAGGTCAGCGGCTCGGGGAAGCCGCCGGTCCACATGGTGGCGACCTCCAGCGCGTCGATCCAGTCGCGGTACTCGTCGCGCTTCGGGGTGCGGAAGGGATCGGGCTGGCGGTAGAGGTCGAGGCTGGGCAGCTCGGTGAGGCTCAGGCCGTCATGGCCCTCGTCGAGCACGGGGTACGGCTGGGCGCCGATGACCTCGATCCGGTGGCCGAGGCGGGCCAGCTCGCGCGACAGGTGCCGTACGTAGACGCCCTGGCCCCCGCAGAACGGGTTTCCCTTGTAGGTGAGGAGTGCGATGCGGAGCGGTCGCTCGCCGTCAGCGGCGAGATCCTCACGGGGACCCGCCTGACTGGCCTCAGCGGTCACTCTGGGCCCCCTTCTCCCTGCACTGTCCCGCGAGACTACGACGGGACGCTAATCTAGAACAAGTTTCAGACTTGATCGTCCAGAGGCTCCGAATCTACCGGCAGGTAGGGGTGCTGTGAGCAGTGGATCAGGTGATTCGCACCACGGCACGGCACCCTGCCATGCTGTCCGATCACCAGCCCTCACCGACTGTCACGGAACGGGACCCATGCCTGCGGAAGCCAAGGTGAACAAGGTGGCCAAGGTGGAAGTCAGTACCGCGCACCCCGCCTCCTCACCCCTCACCGAGCGGCAGGAGGCGCGCCGCCGCCGGATCCTGCACGCGAGCGCCCAACTGGCCAGCCGGGGCGGTTTCGACGCGGTGCAGATGCGGGAGGTCGCGGAGTCCTCGCAGGTGGCGCTCGGCACGCTGTACCGCTACTTCCCGTCCAAGATCCATCTGCTGGTCGCGACCATGCAGGACCAGCTGGAGCACATGCACGGGACGCTGCGGAAGAAGCCGCCGGCGGGCGAGACGGCGGCGGAGCGGGTGGCGGAGACCCTGATGCGGGCCTTCCGCGCGCTGCAACGCGAGCCGCATCTGGCCGACGCGATGGTCCGGGCCCTGACGTTCGCCGACCGCAGCGTCTCGCCCGAGGTGGACCAGGTCTCGCGTCAGACCACGGCGATCATCCTGGACGCGATGGGCCTGGAGAGCCCGACACCGGAGCAGCTCTCCGCGGTCCGCGTCATCGAGCACACCTGGCACTCGGCGCTGATCACCTGGCTGTCGGGCCGCGCCTCGATCGCCCAGGTCAAGATCGACATCGAGACGGTGTGCCGGCTGATCGATCTGACGGCCCCGGACACACGAAAGTGACCTACGAGACGGGTTCCCTTCGCCGGTATTGTCCGGATCAGGTTTTGGGGGTCGCCTTCCAGTCATACGACCTCTCGGTCACATGACCTTCCGGCCTCTCAGCCCTACCGTCGACGTCGGCACCAGCGGAAGCCGAAGCTTCACGCCAGAGTCGGCATCTCCGGTCGGACTCCCTCACTCGTCCCGTAGGCCGATTTCCAGAGTAGGACTTCCGTCGGCAAAGGGAACCCCCCAATCGGGATTTTTTACCCAAATCTCCCGAACAGCCCATACAGCCCCCGGCCACCGCGACACGCACCCGCGACAGAAGGAACATATGGAGTGGAAGTGACTGATGAGACATAAGTGACAGGTGAAGGTGGCTCCGATGGCGAAGTACCTCTTCAAGGTCAAGCTGACCCAGGACGGCCTCAAGGGGCTGCTCAGGGAAGGCGGGAGCGCGCGGCGGGAGGTCGTCAAGCGCACGATCGAGGGCCTCGGCGGCCGGATCGAGACGATGTACTGGGCCTTCGGCGACGACGACGTCTACCTCACGGTGGAGCTGCCCGGCAACACCTCCGCGGCGGCCCTGGGCCTGGTCGTCTCCGCAGCCGGCGGCGTCCGCACGAGCACGGTCGTCCTGCTGTCGGCCGAGGAGATCGACGAGGCGGTCCAGCAGAAGGTGGACTACCGGGCACCCGGCACCTGACCGCCCGGCCCCGCCCCTCCCGGTCCTGGAGTGCCGGGCGCGGCTACGCCGAGCACCGCGCGGCACAAAAGCGTGGGCGAGCCGAGTGGTACGAGAGCTACACGTCGCACGCGGTGAAAGCGGAGCGGGGCCACGGATTCACGCGAGCGCAGGTCTCGCACGGCCCCGCAGCGGGCTGACCGATCGATGCCACCACCTCCTGGTCCGGCAAGCGCCGCCCCGCCTACTCCTCCGGCGGAAACACCGGCTCCCCGCTCCCCAGCAGCGTGATCTGGATGGCCTCCACGGGGCAGTTCTCCGCCGCCGCCAGAACCCGCTCGTTGGCGTCGGCCTCCGCGTCGACGGGGTGGGACTGGCGGCCGGTGTCGAGGCGGAAGCCGTCGGGGGCGTGGTGGAGGCACTGGGCGGAGCCGATGCAGAGGGAGCGGTCGACCTCGACGTGCCAGCGGTCGCCCATGGTCTCTCACCCCTCCCAGCCCGCCGGCAGATGGATCATCTTGTGCTCCAGGTACTCCCCGTACCCCTCGGGGCCGAACTCCCGCCCCAGGCCGGAGTTCTTGTAGCCGCCGAACGGGCCGAGCATGTCGAGGCTGAAGGTGTTGACGGAGTACGTGCCGGTACGGACCTGGCGGGCGACCTCGATGCCATGGGCGACGTCGGCCGTCCACACGCTCCCGCTCAGCCCGTAGTCGGAGTCGTTGGCGATCTTCACGGCCTCGGACTCGTCGCCGTAGGGCAGGAGGCAGATCACCGGGCCGAAGATCTCCTCCCGGGCGATCCGCATGGAGTTGTCGACGTCGCCGAACAGCGTCGGTTCCACGTACCAGCCGCGATCGAACCCGGCCGGACGTCCGCCCCCCGTGAGGACCTTGGCGCCCTCCTCCTGGCCGATGCGGATGTAGTCGAGGTTCCTGCGCTGCTGCCGCCGGGCCACCAGGGGGCCCACCTGGGTCGCCGGGTCCAGCGGGTCGCCGACCACCAGCGCGCTCGCCGCCGCCGCGAAGGCCTCGGCGAACTCGTCGTAGCGCGAGCGCGGCAGCAGGATGCGGGTCTGCGCCACGCAGGCCTGACCGTTGTTCATCCAGGCCGCCGGGACGATGCCCGCGACGGCCGTCTCCAGGTCCGCGTCCGGCAGCACGACGGCCGCCGACTTGCCGCCCAGCTCCAGCGTCACGCGTGTCAGATTCCGCGCGGCCACCTCCATCACGCGCTTCCCGGCGGCCACCGAGCCGGTGAAGGAGACCTTGTCGACGCCCGGGTGCCCGACGAGGTACTCGCTGACCTCGCGGTCCGCCGGGAGGATGGACAGGACGCCCTCCGGCAGCCCGGCCTCCCGCGCGATCTCGCCGAGGATGTACGCGTCCAGCGGCGACTCCGGTGACGGCTTCAGCACCACCGCGCAGCCGGCGAGCAGCGCCGGCGCGAGCTTGGCGGCGGCCACGAACTGGGGGACGTTCCAGGGGACCACGGCCGCGACGACGCCGACCGGCTCGCGCCGGACGAGGATCCTGCCCAGGACCCCGTCACGGGTCTCCTCGTAGGTGAAGCCGCGCGCGACCGTGACCGCCGCGTCCCACACCATCATCGCGCCGAGGGCCTGCGCGAGGACGCTCCAGGAGTACGGCGACCCGTTCTCGGACGAGATGACGCGCGCGATCTCCTCGTGCCGGGCCGCGATCCCGTCCTTGATCCGGGTGACGACCGCGATCCGCTCCTCCAGGCTCAGGTGCGGCCAGGGGCCCTCGTCGAACGCCCCGCGCGCCACGGCGACCGCCCGGTCCACGTCCGCCGTGGAGGCGTGCGGCACCCGTCCGATGACCTCCTCGGTGTGCGGCGAGACGACCTCGATGACCTCCTCGCCCAGAGGGTCGGTCAACTCCCCGCCGACGAACAGCTGTCCGTGTTCCACGAGCTCGGTCATGGCCGACCGCCTCCCACGAGCTGGTTTCTGACACTTCATCAGATACGAAACTGATACCAGTTCCACTGGGAAGAGTCCACGGACCTCACACCGGTTCGCCACACGTTCCCGACCTCCGGCGCCCTAGCATGATCAAGCCAAGGGGGAGGTAAAGGGGATGCCAAGGGGAAGCAAGGCGGACAGGGCCGGGCGCCGTTGGCCGTTCGTCGTGGCGGCCGTGTCGCTGGCCGCCTGCGGTGCCGGCTGGGCGATCTCCGCACAGGCGGACGCGGACCGCCCCGGAGTGGCCGTCCAGACGGAGACACCCGCCACCCGCGACGAGATGATCAGCGACCTGCGCGCACTCCTCACCGAGCACGGACAGCGCCCGCCGGACACCTCGGACCTCGCCACCGAGGACATCAGGGACCGGCTGGAGCAGGCCCGTATCAGGTACGCCGAACCGGCCGAGATGCCGGTCGTCCCCGCCTGCGACGGCATCAAGAGCGTCTTCGATCCGGACTGCTGGTAGCAGGCCCGCCCGGCGGCCGACCCCCCACCGCTCGCACACCTCCCCTGCACGAGTCGGCCGACCGTGACTCGTGTCAGTCGTCATGTCATGCGCCTGACACAGACCGCGCACACCCACGCACACCCACGCACCCCCAACCACCCCCACGCACCGACACCCGTCACTCAGGGAGAGGCACATGAAGCTCAAGCACCTGGCCGCCACCGCGGCCTGCACCACCGCCCTGCTCGCGATACCGGCCGTCCCGGCCTCGGCGGCGCAGCCGCAGCCGGCCCGGCCCGGTGTCGCCGTCGACGTCGAGGCCGGGTCCCCCAAGGAGGTCCTGGCCTACTGGACGGCGGAGCGGATGGAGAGAGCGGCCGCCAACCCGGCGCCGGTCCGCGCGGTCCGCGCGCCGCAGGACGGGCCGGACCGGCGGTCCTCCGCGGCCGGGACCCCGCACCTGACGGCGTCCGCCCCGGCGGTCCGCCCCACGGCCGCTCCGGCCGGCCGCACGACCCTGTCGTCCACGACCTCCGAAGCCTCCCTCCAGGCCGCGGCGGCCGAGGACATCGCCGTCGCCCAGGACGTTCCGGCCTCGACCTCCATCCCCAACGTCGTGGTGGGCAAGCTCTTCTACAAGGCGCCCGACGGCCAGGACCACACCTGCTCAGCGTCCGTGATCGTCTCGGACACCGCGAACACCATCTGGACCGCGGGCCACTGCGTGCACCTCGGCGACGGCAGCGGGGAGGCCGGCTGGTCCACCGACATCATCTTCGTCCCGGGCTACAAGGACGGCCAGGAGCCGTGGGGCGTGTGGGTCGCGGACCGCAAGTACGCCCCGACCCAGTGGATCGAGGACGGCGACCACCAGAGCGCCGACCTGGCCGCCGTCGTCCTGCAGCCGAACACCACGTACGGCAGGCTCCAGGACAACGTCGGTGCGCTGGGGTACCAGTTCGGTTCGGTCACCGACCACCAGGACGCGTTCACCGTCGGCTACCCGGGCGAGGGCTACCAGCGCACCGACATGGACGGCGAGCAGATGATGTACTGCTACGGCAACACCGAGGACGCCCAGCCGTTCTGGCCGCTGGACGACCGGCTGAAGATGGACTGCGACATGGGCAAGGGCGCCAGTGGCGGCCCCATGTTCATCGGTGCGCTGGGCGGCAATCCCCAGATCGTCGGCGCCAACAGCCACTACGAGTCGGACGCGACGACGGGTGAGCGCATCAGCGACGACCTGTTCTCCTCCCTGCACGACGCCAACGCGGTGGCGGTGATCAACGAGGTCGACGCGAGCGCCTGAAGCCCCGCGGCGGGCAGGTGACATGGGCTCCCATGGGAACCCGTTCTAGTTATAGTGACCGGAACGCGGCGACAGGGGAGCCCATGACACAGGTGACCGACCACGGCGGAGGCGTCCGGTCCCTCCGGGTTCCCATCCCGGACAACCCCCTCGGCCACACGCTCGTGTACGTCGTCGACACCGACCGCGGCCCCGTGCTGATCGACACCGGCTGGGACGACCCGGACTCCTGGGACACCCTGGCCGAGGGCCTGACGGCCTGCGGCACCTCGCCCGGCGAGATCCACGGCGTGGTCGTCACCCACCATCACCCCGACCACCACGGCCTGTCCGGCAGGGTGCGCGAGGCGTCAGGCGCCTGGATAGCGATGCACGCGGCGGACACCGCGGTCGTACGGCGCACCCGCGAGGCCCGCCCGGAGCGCTGGCTGACCTACATGACCGCCAAGCTGGCGGCGGCCGGCGCCCCCGAAGAGCACCTCGCTCCCCTGCGTACGGCCCGCCCCGGCACCCTGCCCGGCCTCGCCCCCGCCCTCCCCGACCGCGAGATCGTTCCCGGCGAACTCCTCGCCCTGCCCGGCCGCCGCCTCCGCGCGATCTGGACCCCGGGCCACACACCGGGCCACGTCTGCCTCCACCTGGAGGAGGAGCACCCCGCCCGGCTCCCGGGCCACGGCCGGCTGTTCTCCGGTGACCACCTGCTCCCCGGGATCACCCCCCACATCGGCCTGTACGAGGACCCGGACGACACCACGGTCACCGACCCTCTGGGCGACTACCTCGACTCCCTGGAACGCATCGCCCGCCTCGCCCCCGCCGAGGTCCTGCCCGCCCACCAGCACGCGTTCCCCGACGCGGCGGCCCGCGTACGGCAGTTGCTCACCCACCACGAGGAACGCCTCTGCGGCCTGCTGACCCTCCTTTCCGAGCCCCTCACCCCCTGGCAGCTCGCCGAACGCATGGAGTGGAACCGACCCTGGGACCGGATCCCGTACGGCTCACGGAACATCGCGGTCTCCGAAGCCGAGGCGCATCTGCGGCGGTTGGTGAAGCTGGGCCGGGCGGAGGCGGTGGCGGGCAGCGATCCGGTGAGGTACGTGGCGGCTCAGTAGGAGCCGTTGGCCTGCCAGAACGCCCAGGCGTCGCAGGGGCTGCCATAGCGGTCGTTCATGTAGTTCAGGCCCCACTTGATCTGCGTGGCCGGATTGGTCCGCCAGTCGGCTCCGGCAGACGCCATCTTGGAACCGGGATAGGCCTGCACGAGACCGTAGGCCCCGGAAGAGGGATTGACCGCCTTGTAGTTCCAGCCGGACTCGTGGTCCACGATGTTGCTGAAGCACTGGAACTGATCGCCGGGCACGATCTGCCGCGCGATGGCCTGGACCTGGGCAGCGGTGTACGAGGACTGCGGCGCGAGGCTGACGGCGCCCGCCGCCGGGGAACTCGACGAACCACCGGCCTTCTGCTGGGCCTGCTCGCGCTCCTCGGCGTCCTGCCGGGCCTTCTCCCGGGCCTTCTGCTGGGCCTTCTGCCGGGCCGCCTTCTGCTGGGCCGCCTTCTGCTTGGCGATCGCGTCCTTCGCGGCCTGTTCGCGGGCCGCCTCCGCCGCGGTTCTCCTCGCGCTGTTGTCCGCTGCGACGGCCTGCGCGTCGGCCTGCTCGGCCAGGGAGGCCGTCTGCACCTGGACCTGCTGCCCTGCGGGTAAGTCCGCGAGGAGGGTCGAGTCGCTCGCCGTCGTTTCGGCGTCGTTCACCGAGTGGCCGGAGCTGCTCTGGGCAACTCCCGCGACGGCGCCGACAGTAGTGACCGCCGTGGCCGAGGCCACCGCGAATCCCCGCACTAAGTTCCCGCTCACACGTTGTCCTTCCGGCATGACCAGATCAAGAGGTTGAGCGTCGCAAGACTAAAGAGCGGCCGCACCGGCGGCAACGGGTGGCAGGTACAGTGGCCGGGTCGTCATCACACCCGTACGGGGGGAAGCCGGTGCAATTCCGGCGCTGGCCCGCAACCGTGAACCGCCCGGGCAAAGGGCGGTGAGCCGGATCGCCCCGCACGGATTCGTGAACCGGCTCACGTGCGCCGGCAAGCCCGCCGCCGCACGGCACCGTCGAGGTATACGGAGCCGAGCCGCCCGGGGGTGGGTGCCCCGTGCTGTCCGGCTCCCCGCAGGGAGAGGCACCCGCCGATCATGAGACTCAGCCGCAGCGCCGCGGCCCTGGCCGCCACCGCCGTCATGCTCGGCTCCGCCGCGCCCGCCGTCGCCGCCCCCTCGCCGTCGCCGTCGACGCCCTCCGGCCTGTACGGCACCAAGGACCCCACGTACGACGGTGTCTGGCGTCAGTCCCTCGCCCTGCTGGCGCAGGACACGGTGGGCGTGAAGCCCGCCGACCGGGCCGTCGAGTGGCTGCTGGGCCAGCAGTGTGCGAACGGCGCGTTCGCTCCCTTCCGCGCCGACCCGGGCGAGGCGTGCGACGCCAAGGTGATGGTCGACACGAACCAGACGTCCGCCGCCGTCCAGGCCCTCGCCGCCCTCGGCGGCCACGACGCCGCCACCGGCAAGGCCGTCGACTGGCTGAAGTCCGTGCAGAACGCGGACGGCGGCTGGGGCTACGCCCCCGGCGGCGCGAGCGACGCCAACTCGACGTCCGTCGTGATCGGCGCGCTGACGGCGGTGGGTGAGCGGCCGGACGACGTACGCAAGGGCGGCAAGTCGCCGTACGACGCCCTGCTGAAGCTCGCCCTGCCCTGCGACGAGGGCGGTGGGTTCGCCTTCCAGCCGGACAAGAAGGGCACGTTGGCCGCCAACGCGGACGCGACGGCGGCGGCCGTGGTGGGCGCGCTCGGCAAGGGCCTGGCGGCCGCGCCCGGCAAGAAGGCGCCCGCCGACTGTGCCGACGGCGACCTCACCCCGCGGCAGGCCGCCGCCAACGGCGCCTCCTACCTCGCGGACGCCCTCGCGAAGAACGGCCACCTCACGTCCGCCCTGGCCGGCTCCGCCGACCGGCCCGACCACGGCAACACCGCCGACGCCGTCGTCGCGCTCGCCGCACAGGGCGGCGCCGGCCAGGCGGCCAAGGCCTGGCGGTGGCTGGAGCGGAACTCCGCGAAGTGGGCGCAGCAGAACGGCCCCGCCGCGTACGCCCAGCTGATCTTCGCCGCCCACGCCACGGGCGTCGACCCGACCGACTTCGGCGGCGGGGACCTCGTCGAGCTGCTCAACGCCACCGGGCGCGCCCCGAAGTCCACGCCGTATCAGGGAAGTGCCCGGGACGAGGCGACCAACAACCCCACCTACGAGGTCTGGTGGTTCGTCGGCGCCTGCCTCGTCGCCGGCATCGGCATCGGCTTCCTGCTCAGCGGCCGGAGGCGGCAGCCGTGACCACCCGCCGTGCCGCGGCCCTGCTCCTGTCGGCGTTCCTGCTGCTGTCCGGCACGGGTCAGGCGCGAGCCGCCGACTACCGCTACTGGTCGTTCTGGGAACGCGACGGCGACCACTGGACGTACGCCACCCAGGGCCCGTCGGCCACCCGCCCCGCCGACGGCGACGTCCAGGGCTTCCGCTTCGCGCTGAGCGAGAACTCCGCCGACGCGACGCGACCGCGCGGTACGGCGTCCTTCGCGTCCATCTGCGCCAGGACGCCGACGCGGGACGGCAGCAAGCGGGTGGCCTTGGTCCTCGACTTCGGTACGACGGCGGACGCGCCGCCGGGTGAGACCCCGCCCCGGGGCCGGACGGCCTGTGCGGTGATCCCCCGGGACGCGACGACGGCCCAGGCGCTGGCGGCGGTCGCCAAACCCCTGAGGTACGACACCAACGCCCTGTTGTGCTCGATCGCGGGCTACCCGAGGAAGGGGTGCGGTGAGCAGGTGACGGAGGTGGAGTCCAAGCCGGAGGGGAACGCCGGTGACGGCCCGTCAGTGGGCCTGCTCACCGGGATCGGGGTGGTGGCGGTACTGGGCGGTGCGGCGGTGTGGCAGGCACGGCGTCGTGCGTGACCAGGCCCGTCTCCACCCCGGCGCCTGGTGGCTCTGGGCCCTGGCCCTGGGCACCGCGGCCACCCGCACCACCAACCCCCTCCTTCTCGCCCTCCTCATCGCGGTCTCGGCGTACGTCGTGGCAACCCACCGCCCCGACACCCCCTGGGCCCGCTCCTACTCCGCCTTCCTCCGACTCGCCCTCGCCGTCCTCCTCATACGCCTCTTCTTCGCCGCCGCCCTCGGCTCCCCCATCCCCGGCACACACGTGATCGTCACCCTCCCCGAAGTCCCCCTCCCCCGCTGGGCCCAGGGCATCCGCCTGGGCGGCGAGATCACCGCCGAGGCGCTCACCTTCGCGCTCTACGACGGCCTGAGACTGGCCACGCTCCTGATCTGCGTCGGCGCGGCGAACGCCCTCGCGAACCCGGCCCGCCTCCTCAAGTCCCTCCCGGGCGCCCTGTACGAGACGGGTGTCGCGGTCGTCGTCGCCCTCACCTTCGCCCCGCACCTCATCGCCGACGTCCAGCGCCTGCGCGCCGCCCGCCGTCTCAGGGGCCGCCCCGACAAGGGCGTACGGGGCCTGCTGCAGGTCGGCCTCCCGGTCCTGGAGGGCGCACTGGAACGGTCCGTCGCCCTCGCCGCCGCGATGGACGCCCGCGGCTACGGCCGTACCGCCCGGGTCCCGGCCGCCGTCCGCCGTACCACCACCGCCCTCACGCTGGGCGGTCTGCTCGGCGTCTGCGCGGGAACGTACGGACTGCTCACCGCCGAAGGCGGAACCTACGGCCTGCCGGTCCTGCTCACCGGCGTCGCCGCCGCCCTGGCCGGCCTCCACCTCGGCGGTCGCCGCTCGCTGCGCACCCGCTACCGCCCGGACCGCTGGGACGCCCGCGCCTGGCTGGTGACCGCGTCCGGCGCGACGGTGGCCGCCCTGCTCGCCCTCGCCGCGGCCCACGCCCCGGCCGCCCTCCACCCCGGGGTCGTCCCCCTCGTCGCCCCCACCCTCCCCCTCTGGCCCGCCGCGGCCGTACTCCTCGGCCTGCTCCCCGCCTTCGTCGTCCCCAAGGAGCCGTCGTGATCCGCTTCGAGGATGTCTCCGTGACGTACGACGGGGCGGCCGAACCCACGGTCCAAGGAGTTGACTTCGAGGTTCCCGAGGGCGAACTGGTCCTGCTCGTGGGCCCGTCGGGGGTCGGCAAGTCCACGGTGCTCGGCGCGGTCAGCGGTCTCGTGCCGCACTTCACCGGCGGCACGCTGCGGGGCCGCGTCACGGTGGCCGGCCGGGACACCCGCACGCACAAGCCGCGTGAACTCGCCGATGTAGTGGGCACGGTGGGCCAGGATCCGCTCTCCCACTTCGTGACGGACACCGTCGAGGACGAGCTCGCCTACGGCATGGAGTCGCTGGGCCTCGCCCCGGACGTGATGCGCCGCCGCGTCGAGGAGACACTCGACCTGCTCGGCCTGGCCGGCCTGCGCGACCGCCCCCTCGCCACCCTCTCCGGCGGCCAGCGGCAGCGGGTCGCCATCGGCTCCGTCCTCACCCCGCACCCCCACGTGCTGGTCCTCGACGAGCCGACCTCCGCCCTGGACCCGGCCGCGGCGGAGGAGGTCCTCGCGGTGCTCCAGCGCCTGGTCCACGACCTCGGTACGACGGTCCTGATGGCCGAACACCGCCTGGAACGCGTCGTCCAGTACGCCGACCAGGTCGTCCTCCTGCCGTCCCCGGGCGCCGCACCGGTCCTCGGCACCCCGGCTGAGGTCATGGCCACCTCCCCGGTGTACCCGCCGGTGGTGGACCTGGGCCGCCTGGCGGGCTGGTCCCCGCTCCCGCTGACGGTCCGGGACGCCCGGCGTCGCGCGGCCCCCCTGCGGGAGCGGCTGGCTCCGGCCGTCCGGGAAGCGGACCCGGACACGCCGCAGCCGACCACCAACGCCACGACCACCCCGGCCATCCGCACCTCCCGCCGGCCTCTGCGCCGCCGCCGCATCCCGAAGCCGGCCCCAACTCCCCCGTACGCGGCCGAAGTCCGTTCCCTCGCCGTCCGCCGGGGCCGCGTCCAGGCGCTCCGGCACGTCGACCTCACCGTCGGCCCCGGCGAGACCATCGCCCTGATGGGCCGCAACGGCGCCGGCAAGTCCACCCTCCTCGCGGCGCTCGTCGGGCTCGTCGAACCGTCCGACGGTTCGGTCCGCGTCGGCGGCGCGGTCCCCCACCGCACGCCCCCGCGCGATCTCGTGCGCCGCGTCGGCCTGGTCCCGCAGGAGCCGCGCGACCTGCTGTACGCGGACACGGTCGCCGCCGAGTGCGCGGCGGCCGACCGGGACGCGGCCGCGGCTCCCGGCACCTGCCGGACGCTGCTCACCTCGCTCCTCCCCGGCGTCGCCGACGACACCCACCCCCGCGACCTGTCCGAGGGCCAGCGCCTCACCCTCGCCCTGGCCGTGGTGCTGACGGCCCGCCCGCCCCTCCTCCTGCTCGACGAGCCGACCCGTGGCCTGGACTACGCGGCGAAGGCCCGTCTGGTCGGGGTGTTGCGCCGACTGGCTGCCGAGGGCCACGCGACCGTGCTGGCGACCCACGACGTGGAGCTGGCCGCCGAGCTCGCGCACCGGGTGGTCCTGCTCGCCGACGGCGAGGTGATCGCCGACGGCCCGACCGCCGACGTCGTCGTCTCGTCCCCGTCCTTCGCGCCCCAGGTCGCCAAGATCCTGGCACCGCAGAAGTGGCTCACGGTGGCTCAGGTGCGGGAGGTCCTCACGTGAACGGCGTTCAGCGCCAGGCCCGGGCCGTCCGCCTGGGACCCCGTTCCGTCGCCGCGCTCGCCCTGGTCAGTGCCGTGGGCGTGGTCGGCTTCGTCTGGCCGTTTCTCGCCCCGCCCACCTCGCGGCTGAGCGCGCACGCGCAGGACGCCCCGTGGCTCTTCGCGGGCCTGCTGGTGCTGCTGGTCGCGGTGGCCACCGCCACGATCTCGGAGACGGGCCTCGGCCCCAAGGCGGTCGCGATGCTCGGTGTGCTGGCCGCGACGGGCGCCGCGCTCCGTCCGATCGGTGCGGGGACCGCCGGCATCGAGCCGATGTTCTTCCTGATGGTGCTCAGCGGCCGGGTTCTCGGCCCGGGGTTCGGCTTCGTGCTCGGCTCGGTCACGATGTTCGCGTCCGCCCTGCTCACGGGCGGGGTGGGCCCGTGGATGCCGTTCCAGATGCTGGCGATGGGCTGGTTCACGATGGGCGCGGGCCTGCTTCCCTTCCCCGACCGCCTGCGCGGCCGTCCCGAACTCCTCCTCCTCGCCGTCTACGGCTTCCTCGCCGCCTTCGCCTACGGCACCGTGATGAACCTCGCGGGCTGGCCCTTCATGAACACCCTCGCCTCGGCCGTCGCCTTCGACCCGCAGGCGCCGCTCCCCGCCAACATGGCCCGCTTCCTCGCCTACTGCCTGGCCACCTCACTCGGCTGGGACCTGGGCCGCGCACTGGTCACGGTCGTCCTGACCCTCGCCCTGGGCCGCCCCGTCCTCAAGGCCCTGCGCCGCGCCACCCGCCGGGCGGCCTTCGAGACCCCGGTGACTTTCGACGCGCCTATGTGGCGAGATTCCGCTGCGAATTGACTTGAAACAGATTTCAGCTACGCAGGGGAAAGCGTTGGCCATCGTTTAGGGTGCTGCCATGCTCCTGCACAACAACATATGCCTTTCCGGGAGATCGCGATGAACCGGCCGTCAAGGCGGGTGGCGATCTTCTGCGGACTGATGATGCTGGCTCTCCTCCTGCGGGCGAACTGGCTTCAGTTCGGAGACGCCGATGATCTGGCCACCGACCCGGAGAACCGGCGGGTCGCCATCGAGCGGTATGCCACACCTCGTGGCGACATCGTGGTCGGGGGCAAGCCCGTCACCGGCGCGCAGGAGGTTCCCGGTGCGGAGCTGAGGTGGAAGCGCACCTATGCGGACGGGGCCATGTATGCGCCGGTAACGGGTTACGCGTCCCAGTCCAACGGTATGACGCTCCTGGAAAACACCTATGACGGCATTCTCAGCGGTCAGGACGACAGCCTTGCGTTCCAGCGTGTCGCCGACATCGTGTCGGGCAAGGGGCGTCGCGCCGGTTCCGTGCTGACCACGATCGACCCGAAAGCGCAGAAGGCCGCTTACAAGGGCCTCACCGACCTCAAGGGCGCGCGCGGCGCCGTGGTGGCTCTGGAGCCCAGCACCGGCAAGGTGCTGTCCCTGGTGTCGGCTCCGTCCTACGACCCTTCCGTGTTCGCCGGCAACACGTTCAAGGAGTCGAAGCGCTACCTGGCGCTCGTCAAGGACAAGCGCAAGCCCATGGCCAACCGCCCGTTGCGGGAGACCTACCCCCCAGGATCCACCTTCAAGATCGTCACGGCGGCAGCGGCCCTGGAGAACGGAATCGTCACGGACATCGACGCTCCGACGAACGCCCCCTCCCCCTACCAACTGCCCCAGTCCACCAACAAGATCGGCAGCGAGGCCGGCGACGGCGTCTGCAACAAGGCTTCCGTGAAGACCGCGATGCAGTATTCCTGCAACAACGTCTTCCTCGATCTGGCCAGCAAACTCGGTGCCGAGAAGATGCGGGAGACGGCGGAGAAGTTCGGTTTCAACGAGGACGTGTACTCGGCCGAACTCGGTGACCTGAGGGGCACGAAGAGTCTGTACCCGAGCGACCTCGACAAGCCCGGCACCGCGCTCACCGGCATGGGCCAGGGCAGTCTCACCTCCACTCCGCTGCAGATGGCCATGGTGACCGCCGCATTGGCCAACGACGGGAAGCTGATGCAGCCGTACATCGTCGACGAAGTTCGCGGACCGGACCTCACGGCGCTGGAGAAGACGGAGCCCGTCGTCATGAGCGAGTCGGTTTCGGCGGAGACGGCGCAAAGCGTCCGGGAGATGATGGAATTCACCGCCCGGGAGGGCAGTGCACGCCGCGCGCAGATCGACGGAATCACGGTCGGCGGAAAGACGGGAACCGCGCAGCGGGGCGTCAACGTCTCGGATCAGGTTCCCTACGGATGGTTCGTCTCCTACGGCAAGAACGCGAAGGGAAAGTCCGTGGCGGTGGCGGTCTTCATCGACCCGACAGACATGGACATCTCCCGCGAGGCCATTTCCGGC
Source organism: Streptomyces sp. S.PNR 29 (assembly GCF_030386795.1). Classification (GTDB taxonomy): domain Bacteria; phylum Actinomycetota; class Actinomycetes; order Streptomycetales; family Streptomycetaceae; genus Streptomyces. Next base: position 240,507 of record NZ_JANUQM010000002.1, on the reverse strand, counting down.
GGAAGCCTCGGAGCGCCGATCGCCCGCAGCGTCATGCAAGCGGTTCTGCAAGGCTGACGCCGTGACCGCCGAACCGAACGCGGACTCGGACGGCACGATCGCGGCGCTCGCACTCGACGCGACCGGCCAGGTCCCCTGGTGGCCGGAGGGGCGACGCGAGGTGACTGTGAACCACGTCCCGGTCCGGGTGCTCTCCCACACACAACGGCACGCCGGCCACGCCGACATCGGGCGCGAGCTCATCGACGGGTGATCAGGAAGGGTGGCGTGACCACCACAGCCGGCTGGTGCGCGTGGCGCGGGAATTCGGCGCGGTGGTCACGGATCGCGCACGTCCTCAGAGACTCCTGCAGGATACGGCCACGACACCTCCCATCAGGGCTGCGTTATGCGTCCCCCAAGGCCGGCAGGTCGTAGTGCTGGATTCCCGCCCGGCACTCGAACCACACCGTCTTCCCTCCCCCGCCCTGCGGATCCACGCCCCACTTGTCGACCACCGCGTCCAGCAGCACGAGACCCCGGCCGCCCTCGGCGTCCAGGGACAACTCCGCTGGCATGGCGGGGAGTTCAGGACAGCCGTCCGCCACCTCCACCCGGACCCCCTCCGTCTGCCGCAGCAACAGCAGCCGGCAGCGGCGGTCCGGGACATGGCGTACCACATTGGCGAGCAGTTCGGTCACGCCCAGTTCGACGGCGTCCGTCAGCTCGGTCAGCTCCCACTCGCCCAGGTACGAGCGGACGATACGGCGGATGTGCCGCGCCGAGTGCTCGCCCACGGTGAGGCGCATGGAGTACTGACGGGCGACGGGCCACACGAGAGTGGGGGGAATGTGTTCGTTCACGCCACGAGGTTGGCCTGCCGTGACTACTCTGGGCTACCGAACGGATACAACCGGTCCTGGAGTGGGCCGAGTTGTGCGAGAGGGGGCTCTGCGTGACCCACATCAACGTCCTCGACCCGGGCGCCTCGCCGCTGGACTACTACGGCTACGAGCTGCGGCGGTACCGGGAGGCAGCCGGGCTGACCCAGAAACAGCTCGGGGACATCATCAACTACACCGGGTCGCTGGTCGGCCAGATCGAAACGGCCCGGAAGCTGCCGACGCCGGAGTTCAGCGAACGGGCGGACGCGGCGCTGGGGACGGGCGGGTTGCTGTCCCGGCTCGTCATTCTGGTGCTGCGCAGCCAACTTCCGGCTTGGTTTCAGCAGGTGGCGGAGCTACAGGCGCGGGCCATCGAAATCTGCGCCTTCGAGACCCACATGGTTCACGGCCTCCTCCAGACCCCGGCGTACGCCCGTGCTGTGCTCGGCGCGCTGGACAAGGACAACCTCGACGACCGCACCGCCGTGCGGCTTGCCCGCCAGAGCATCTTCGAAAAGGAGGATCCGCCGGTGTTCTGGGCGGTTCTCAGTGAGGCCGCGCTGTACCAGGAGATCGGCGGGCCGGAGACCATGCGGGGACAACTGGAGCATCTGTTGTCTTTCGAAGACAACCCCAAGGTCAACATCCAGGTCCTGCCGTTCTCAGCTGGAGCGCACGCGGGGATGCAAGGCTCGTTCGACGTCTACCGCTTTGCGAGCGACCCGACCATCCTCTACACGGAGGGGTACGGCAGCGGCCATCCCACCGCCAACCCGGACACCGTCAAGAACTGCTCGCTCCGTTACGATCATCTTCAAGCTGCCGCCCTCTCCCTCAGAGACTCAGCGGAGCTGATGCGACGCGTGATGGAGGAACGCTATGGGGAACAACGCCAGGCTGACGGGGATCCGGTGGCGTAAGTCCAGCTACAGCGGCGACCAGGGGGGCAACTGCGTCGAGATTGCCGAAACCCCCCACACCACCATCGCCATCCGCGACTCCAAAACCCCGGCGGGGCCGATCCTCACCATCGCCCCCGCCACCTTCGCCACCTTCCTCACCTGGACCTCGGCTACAACCGCTGAATGATCGTCCCGGTGGCCAACCCGCCACCGGCGCACATCGTCACCAGCGCGAACTCCTTGTCCGCCCGCTCCAGTTCATGCAAGGCGGTCGTGATAAGGCGCGCTCCGGTCGCCCCCACGGGGTGACCCAGCGCGATCGCGCCCCCGTTCACGTTCACCTTCTCCAGGTCCTGCTCGAACACCCGCGTCCAGCTCAGCACCACCGACGCGAACGCCTCGTTGATCTCCACGAGGTCGATGTCCTTCAGGGACATCCCGGCCTTGCCCAGCACCGCCCGCGTCGCGTCGATCGGGCCGTCCAGGTGGAAGTGCGGGTCGGCGCCGACCAGGGCCTGGGCCACGATCCGTGCCCTCGGCCGCAGCTTCAGCGCCCGCGCCATCCGCTTCGACGCCCACATGATCGCCGCCGCGCCATCGCTGATCTGCGAGGAGTTGCCCGCCGTGTGCACGGCCCTCGGCATGATCGGCTTGAGGCCCCCCAACGCCTCCATGGACGTGTCCCGGGGCCCCTCGTCCCGGTCGACGAGCCGCCACATGCCCTGACCGGCGTACTGCTCCTCCTCCGTGGTCGGCACCTGCACGGCGAACGTCTCCCGTTTGAACCGCTCCTCCGCCCAGGCGTTCGCGGCCCGCTCCTGCGAGAGCAGCCCCAGCGAGTCGGCGTCCTCCCGCGTCAGGCCGCGATGGCGGGCGATCCGCTCCGCCGCCTCGAACTGGTTCGGCAGGTCCACGTTCCACTCGTCGGGGAACGGCTTGCCCGGCCCGTGCTTGGACCCCGATCCCAGCGGCACCCGGGACATCGACTCGACCCCGCAGCTGATCCCCACGTCGATGACCCCGGCCGCGACCATGTTGGCCACCATGTGGGAGGCCTGCTGCGAGGACCCGCACTGGCAGTCGACCGTGGTCGCCGCCGTCTCGTACGGCAGGCCCATGGTCAGCCAGGCCGTGCGCGCCGGGTTCATGGACTGTTCGCCGGCGTGGGTGACCGTGCCGCCGACGATCTGCTCGACGCAGTCGGCCGGGATGCCGGTACGGCCGAGGAGCTCGCGGTAGGTCTCGCCCAGGAGGTAGGCGGGGTGCAGGTTGGCGAGCGCTCCGCCGCGCTTGCCGATGGGCGTGCGTACGGCTTCGACGATCACGGGTTCGGCGGCCATGGGTGCGGGTCCTCTCCGTGAGGGAACTAGTACGCGTTCTAGTTCTGTGTGCAGTCTGCTGACGGGGCCTCACTGTCCGCAAGAGCCGTGCGGGCAATTGAGGAGTTCACGTCTCTTGCTACTTGTAGAACCCGTTACTACCGTCACGGCAGCCCGAATCCTGATGAACCGTCAGATGGCTGGAGCTGCCGATGCCCTGTCCAGCGCTGCCCGACGGGTTCGACTTCACCGACCCCGATCTGCTGCACCACCGCGTGCCCCTGCCCGAGTTCGCCGAGCTGCGCCGGGCCGAACCGGTCCGCTGGATCCCCCAGCCCGCGGGCCTCGCCGGCTTCCAGGACGAGGGGTACTGGGCCGTGACCCGGCACGCGGACGTCAGGTACGTGTCCACCCACCCGGAGCTGTTCTCGTCGTACCTCAACACGGCGATCATCCGCTTCAACGAGCACATCGAGCGGGACGCGATCGACGCCCAGCGGCTCATCCTGCTCAACATGGACCCGCCGGAGCACACCCGTGTCCGGCAGATCGTGCAGCGCGGTTTCACGCCCCGGGCCATCCGCGCGCTGGAGGAACGGCTGCGCGCCCGCGCCCACGCCATCGCCCGGGGCGCCCTCGGCCACTCCGGGCCCTTCGACTTCGTCACCGAGGTCGCCTGCGAACTGCCCCTGCAGGCCATAGCCGAGCTGATCGGCGTGCCGCAGGAGGACCGGGCCAAGATCTTCGACTGGTCCAACAAGATGATCGCGTACGACGACCCGGAGTACGCCATCACGGCGGAGATCGGCCGGGAGTCGGCCACCGAGATCATCGCCTACGCGATGAACATGGCCGCCGACCGCAAGCAGTGCCCGGCCGAGGACATCGTCACGCGGCTGGTGGCGGCGGAGGACGAGGGCAACCTCGGCTCCGACGAGTTCGGCTTCTTCGTGCTGATGCTGGCCGTCGCCGGCAACGAGACCACCCGTAACGCCATCACCCACGGCATGCACGCCTTCCTCACACACCCCGAGCAGTGGGAGCTGTACAAGGCGGAGCGCCCGGCGACGGCGGCGGAGGAGATCGTCCGCTGGGCCACCCCGGTCGCCGCCTTCCAGCGCACGGCGACGCAGGACACCGAGCTCGGCGGCAAGCAGATCCGCAAGGGCGACCGGGTGGGGCTGTTCTACGCCTCCGCGAACCATGATCCCGAGGTGTTCGACAGCCCGGACGCCTTCGACATCACCCGGGACCCCAACCCCCACCTCGGCTTCGGTGGCGGCGGGCCGCACTACTGCCTCGGCAAGTCCCTGGCGGTGCTGGAGATCGACCTCATCTTCAACGCCGTCGCCGACGCCATGCCGCACATCGAGCCGGCCGGCGACCCGCGCCGGCTGCGCTCCGCCTGGATCAACGGGGTGAAGGAGCTCCGGGTCAGCACCGGCGGGCGTACACGATGATCTGAGCGCCACGTACCGCTGTGCGGTCGCAGACCTGGAAGGACGTCTTCAGGACCCGGCGCTTGACCACCTCCTGCGGGAAGGGGTCGAGGGGCTGGCCGGGCGGGTCGGTCAGGGCGATGACGCGGTCGGCGGCGAGCAGGCGGCGCCGGAGGCCGTCGGCGGGGAGTTCGGTGCCCTGGAGGGTGTCCGAGGCGGTCGGGGACCCTGCCAGGGCCAGGTCGTCCACGCGCGCGTAGACGTCCGGGAAGGACATCAGCCACTCGCGGCGCCGGGCCGGCATGAACAGGACACCGTCACCCGGCCGCGCCGCCTTCTCGACCGCGTGGGCGACGGCGACGACATCGTCCTTGCGGCTCTCCGGCGAGCGGACCAGCGACGACCACGGCAGCAGCACGGCCACCGCCGCCGCCGCGAGCAGACAGGCCGTCAGGGCTCGGGTGGCGGGCACGAGCCGGTCCCGGTGGGCGATCGCCCGGTCCAGCGCGGCCCCGGCCAGCAGGGCCAGTCCGGTCATGCCGTACAGGACGTACCGCTCGACGTACCACGGCTTGACCAGGGAAACGACCATCAGCAGCCCGGCAGGGGCGACGAGCATCGGCAGGGCGAGGGTCACCAGACGACGGCTCGCGCCCCCGGAGCGGCGGGTCAGCAGCCAGGCCAGGAGCGCGCCGGCCGCCGAGATCGTCAGGAACTGGAGCCACAGGGCCACGCCGGGGCGTCCGAGCCAGCCCAGTTGGCGTTCGGACTGCCCGGCGCTGAACAGGGCCAGCGGCAGCACGCTCACCGCCACCCCGGCCGCCGCCGCGCCCCAGCGCCGCCAGGTCGCCCGAGGCACACGCTGCCGCCACAGGGTGAGGCCGTGCGCGAGCAGGGCCAGTCCGGCGAACTCGTGCAGCCAGCAGGCCAGTGCGAGCAGCAGCGCGTACGCCGTCCACCAGCGCGCCCGCCCCGTGTCCAGGGCCCGCAGGAAGGCGTACGTCGCCCAGGTGACGCCCGCGCAGACCAGCGCGTACGAACGGCCCTCCTGGGCGAACTCCTGCACGACCGGCAGCACGGCGAAGACCAGCCCCGCCGACAGACCGGCGCGCGCCCCGGCCAGCCGGTGGCCGATCGCCCCGACGCCGGCGGCGGCCAGGGCCGTCGCCGCCACCGACGGCAGGCGCAGCGCGACCAGCCCACCGTCCCAGAGGGCGAACACGCCGTGCATGAGCAGGTAGTACAGGCCGTGCACCGCGTCTATGCGGCCGAGCAGCGCCCACAGGTCACCGAGCGAACGATGGGCCACCTGGTACGTGACCGACTCGTCGCGCCACATGCTGTCCTGCCGCTCGATCCCCCACAGCCCCAGTGCCGTGGCGACGAGCGCCGGTACGACGACGGCAGCGACGGCAGCGACGGCGGCGGTGGCGGTGCCGAGCCGGGGACGGCCGGGCAGGTTCCCGCTCCGCCGGGCCTCGTCGCCCGCCGTGTCCGACGCCCGTACGGCGTCCGCTCGCGAGCCGATGGTCTCCTCCTCACCGACCGGCGCCGACGGAGCCCCTGGACTCTTCCGGGGCCGCCACGACGGTGCCGCTCACGGCGGCCGGGCGCGGCCCCGAGAACACGTACACCAGCCCGAAACCCGCCCCGACCACGAGGGCACCGCCCACCGCGTCGAGCACCCAGTGGTTGGCGGTCGCCACGATCGCGGAGACGGTGAACAGCGGGTGCAGCGTGCCCAGGGCCTTCACCCACCACCTGCGGGCCAGCACCACGATCACGATGCCGCACCACAGGGACCAGCCGAAGTGCAGGGACGGCATGGCCGCGTACTGGTTGGTGACGTCGGTCATCGCGCCGTAGCCCGGCCGGGAGAAGTCCTGCACGCCGTGCACCGTGTCGATGAAGCCCAGTCCCGGCATCAGGCGCGGCGGGGCCAGCGGGTAGAGCCAGAAGCCCAGCAGCCCGAGCAGGGTGGCGAGGCCCAGCGCGCTGCGCGCCCACCGGTAGTCCACGGGGCGGCGGACGTAGAGCACGGCGAGGACGGTCAGCGGGACGACGAAGTGGAACGACGCGTAGTAGAAGTCGAAGAAGCCCCGCAGCCAGTCCGTCCGCACCACGGCGTGGTTGACCCAGTGCTCGATGTCGACGGACAGCCGCTTCTCCAGCGCGTGGATCTCGCGTCCGTGGTGCTCGGCGGTGCCGCGGTCACCGGTCGCGGCGATGCGGATCTGCTGGTAGACGGCGTAGGTGACCCGGATCAGCAGCAGTTCCAGGAGCAGGTTCGGACGGGTGAGGACGCGCCGCAGGAACGGCAGCAGCGGCACGTTCCCGAGGCGGGCCGGGGCCGGGGTGGCGCACTGGGTGGGGATCGGGGACTGATAGAAGGGCGAGGTGCGGGACAGGAACGGTACGGCGGTGGCGGCGGCGAGGGCCGAGACGAGCACCAGGTTGTCGGTGAGCGGCCCCACCACCGCCTTGTCCGGCAGCATCCACCGCGCGGGCAGCGTCATGACCAGGACGACGGCGACCGGCCACACGTACCGGTCACCGGCGCGTCTGCCGACCCTGCCGACGGCCGTGAGCAGCACCCACAGCAGCTGGTGCTGCCAGGCGGTGGGCGAGATGGCGATCGCCGCGCAGCCGGTGATCGCGACCGCGAGCAGCAGCTGGCCGTCGCGGGCGTAGCGCACGGCGCGGCGCAGGCCGAGGGCGGCGGCGGTCGTGCCGAGCGCGAGGAAGAGGGCGACCTCCGGGGGACCTGTCAGGCCGGCGCGGAGCAGGGCGCCGTGCAGGGACTGGTTGGCGAGGGCGTCGGCCTCTCCGCCCAGGCCGACGCCCGCCATGTGGTGCACCCAGTACGTGTAGGAGTCCTGGGACATCGCGACCCAGGCGAGTGCGGTGCAGGCGGCGAACGTGACGCCGGTGGACAGAGCGGCCTTGTGGCGGCCGGTGAACCACAGCAGGGGGGCGAGCAGCAGGAGGGGCGGCTGGAGCGCGGCGGCCACGCCGATCAGCAGGCCGCCGGCGCGCTGGCCACGGACGGTGAAGCAGCCCAGCAGGACGAGCAGGACCGGGATGATGCTGGTCTGGCCGAGCCACAGGGTGGTGCGGACCGGCAGCGACAGCATCAGCAGGCTGACGGCGACGGGCGCGGCGAGGAGTGAGGTGCGGCGGCCCACGGACGGCGGCAGGGCACGGGCGGCGACCAGGCCCAGGGCGACGACCAGCAGCAGCGTGCCGAAGGTCCAGCCCCAGCCGAGGGCCTCCTCGGCGGCACGGGTGAGCGGTTTGAGGACCAGGCCGCCGAAGGGGGTGCCGGTGAAGCGCGTGGAGTCGTACAGCGAGCCCTCGACGTGCAGGACGCCGTCCGGGCCGACCCAGGTCTCCAGATCGGTCAGTCGTTCGCCCCGCGGGGTGCCGAGGACGACGGCCAGCTGCCGAACGGCGAGGATCGTGGCGATCAGCCACAGGCCGAGCCGCGCCACGCGCAGGCGCGCTCCGGCCGCGCCGACCGCTGTCGCGCCGGCCAGCGCCGCCCCGGCGGTCGTCGCTCCGAGCGCCTCCGCCGGTCGCCCCCTGCGTTTCGCGTTCGCCACTCCTCGTTGGCCTCCCGCCCCGTTCGCCCCATTGACCCCTTTTGTCCGAATGACGATAGTGCGGGCGGGGCGGGGTTGTCTCTCCGGGACGCGAGATGGATCACATCCGGATCGTGGAAATCGTCGTCCTGACCGGGCATACGACCCTGCGTGCACGCTGTTTTCGTGCACTGTGCAACTATCGGCGTACCGGGTGTAAGGGGCAACTCTGCGCCTAAGGTCGCTTTTCGGTCCGGCGACAGCGCCGCCGCACGGGCCGCGTCCCTGTCCCCGTCGAAAGGTGGCGAGCGAAGTCTTGTCGGCTGCGACAGTCGCTTCTCCCCAGCCCCCCACACCCCTCTCGTCCCCCGCGAAGGCCGCCCAGGCCACCGTCACCGACTCCGCGCTGGTCCGGCGTGCCGTGAAGGCGGCCGCGCTCGGCAACGCGATGGAGTGGTTCGACTTCGGTGTCTACAGCTACATCGCGGTGACCCTGGGCAAGGTCTTCTTCCCCTCGGGGAACCCGACCGCCCAGCTGCTCTCCACGTTCGGCGCCTTCGCCGCGGCGTTCCTGGTCCGCCCGCTCGGCGGCATGGTCTTCGGCCCGCTCGGTGACCGCGTCGGCCGTCAGAAGGTCCTGGCGCTGACCATGATCATGATGGCGGCGGGCACGTTCGCGATCGGTCTGATCCCGTCGTACGCGACCATCGGCGTGGGCGCGCCGATCCTGCTGCTGGCCGCCCGCCTGGTGCAGGGATTCTCCACCGGCGGTGAGTACGCCGGCGCGTCCACGTTCATCGCCGAGTACGCGCCCGACAAGCGGCGCGGCTTCCTCGGCAGCTGGCTGGAGTTCGGCACCCTGGCCGGGTACATCGGGGGCGCCGGTCTGGTGACGCTGATGACGGCCCTGCTGTCCTCCGAGGACCTGACGTCCTGGGGCTGGCGGATTCCGTTCCTGATCGCGGGCCCGATGGGCATCATCGGCCTGTATCTGCGGCTGCGGCTGGAGGAGACGCCGGCGTTCGCGGCGGAGGTCGAGAAGGCGGAGACGGCTCGGCCGAGGGTGCCGCTGCGCGAGATGATCGTGGGTCAGTGGAAGGCGCTGCTGCTGTGCATGGGCCTGGTGCTGGTCTTCAACGTCACCGACTACATGCTGCTGTCGTACATGCCGAGCTATCTGACCAGTGAGCTCAAGTACGACGAGACGCACGGACTGCTGGTCGTGCTGGCGGTCATGGCGCTGATGATGCTGGTCCAGCCCTTCGCGGGCGCGCTGACGGACCGGGTGGGCCGGCGGCCGGTCATCGCGGCGGGCTGCGTGGGCTTCCTGGTCCTGTCGATTCCGGCGCTACTGCTGATCCGTGAGGGCAGTCTGCTTGCCGTGGGGCTCGGTATGGCCGCCCTGGGGCTGCTCCTGGTGTGCTTCACCTCGGCGATGCCGTCGGCACTGCCGGCCCTGTTCCCGACGAGGGTTCGCTACGGCTCCCTGTCGATCGGCTTCAACGTGTCCGTCTCGCTCTTCGGCGGCACGACGCCGCTGGTGGTGACGGCGCTGATCGGGGCCACGGGCAACATGATGATGCCCGCGTACTACATGATGGCCGCGGCCGTGGTCGGTGGCGTGGCGGTGTGGTTCATGGCCGAGTCCGCGGGCCGTCCGCTGCCGGGGGCGGCGCCTTCGGTCGAACGCCGGTAACGGTGCCTGCGGATGCCTGCGGCGGCCTGCGCGGGTGGGTGGGGGTTCGCGTTGCGCCTACGGGTGGGTGGTGGGTCGGGGCCGTGGGCGGGCGGGTGAGTGGGGGTACGCGCTCAGCCGCCGCCGCTGCGGGCAGTCGTGCCGCTGGGGCGGCACGGGTGGGCGCAGCGGCACCCCGTCGCGCCGGGCCGCGCATCCCCACCCGGGCACCGCGACGCCGGGCAAGCCGTCGGCACCGGGACGTTCAGCACGCCGACGGTGCTCCGTCGCGGAACACGCCGACGCGAATGGCGCTGACAATGGGACCGGGGCGCGACTATGTTCGTTAGCGCACCTAGTTAGGAACGCTAACTAGACGGACGGAGAGGTACAGGAGTAATGAGCGAGTCGCAGCTCTGGGACGACGTCGATGACTACTTCACCACCCACCTCACGCCGCACGATGACGCCCTTGAGGCCGCCCTGCGCGACAGCGAAGCCGCCGAGCTCCCGCCCGTCAACGTCACCGCGCCCCAGGGCAAGCTGCTCCAGCTGCTCGCCCAGGCGCAGGGCGCCCGGCACATCCTGGAGATCGGCACGCTCGGCGGCTACAGCGCCATCTGGCTGGGCCGTGCCCTGCCCGCCGACGGCCGTCTGATCTCCCTGGAGTACAACCCCAAGCACGCCGAGGTCGCCACCCGCAACATCGCCCGCGCGGGCCTGGACAAGCTCGTCGAGGTGAGGGTCGGCCCGGCCCTGGAGTCGCTGCCCAAGCTCGCCGACGAGAACCCGCCGCCCTTCGACCTGGTCTTCATCGACGCCGACAAGGCCAACAACCCGCACTACGTCGAGTGGGCCCTGAAGCTCACCAGCACGGGCAGCCTGATCATCGTCGACAACGTGGTCCGCGGCGGCCGGGTGGCCGACGCGGGCAGCACCGAGCCGGACATCGAGGGCACCCGCGCCGCCATCGAACTGATCGGCAGCCACCCGAGGTTGAGCGGCACGGCGATCCAGACGGTCGGCGGCAAGGGCTACGACGGCTTCGCGCTGGCCCGCGTCCTGGCATAGCTTCCGCCGGGGCTACACCTCGTGGTAGAAGCCGACGTTGACGCTGCGCGGGCCGGTGCGGTCCAGGACGACGATCTCGCCGCTGCCACCTCTCGGCAGCGGCACCGTCCCGCCGTAGGCGACGGGCTGCGTGTACTCCCCGACCGTCAGCCGGACCTCGGACGAGGGATCGGTCTGCGAGCCGCGCAGCCAGGTCAGCTGCCAGGTCCCGTCGGGGCCGCACAGGAACTCCAGGTGGACCCGGGAGACGAACAGCCAGTCGTCGGGTGTCGCCAGCCGGCAGACGGACTTGTCCCGGCCCACCCGGAGCACGGCGCCCGGCTCGCTGGGCGCGTCGGCCATGAGCATGCCGGCCGTGGCACCCTCGTCCGCCGCTGACACGGCGGCCATGGTGAGTTCGAGCACGTGCGCTCCTCCTGAAACGTCCTGGTACGCCGGCCGGGGAACGGCCGTGCACGGCGGCCGGATTGGCGCACCGCCGCCGAATGATAAATCGCCCGGCAGCACGGCGTCCGGCACAATGGCCGCATGACCGAGCGAAAGCCACCCGGCGTCGACTTCGGGTCGTGGGTCGACAAGCAGATCCGGGACGCGAAGGCACGCGGAGAGTTCGACCGGCTGCCGGGGGCGGGCAAACCGCTGCCGAGCGAGGTGGACGCGTCGTACGACGAACTGTGGTGGATCAAGCGGAAGATGGCCCGCGAGGGCGTCTCGGTCCTGCCGCCGACGCTGGCCCTGCGCAAGGAGGCCGAGGACGCGCTGGAGGCGGCTGCCGCCGCCCCCTCCGAGCGGATCGTGCGGAAGATCGTGGAGGACCTCAACGTCCGGATCCGCGACATGATGTACAAGCCGCCGCCCGGCCCCCCGCTGGGTCTGAAGCCGTACGACGTCGAAGAGGTCGTACGTCAGTGGCGGGAGCGCCGGGCGGCGCGGTAGCGCGTGTGTGGCGGTCAGATGTGCAGCAGCCGGTCCGCCAGCTCGCGGTAGTCGCGCAGGGCGAGACGGAGCTGTTCGGTGTCGGCGCCGGTCACGGACTTGCCGCCGCCCGCGTCGGCGGACTGCCAGGACATCCGCAGGGTGCGGCGCCGCTGCGTGACCGCGTCCGTGAAGCGGGAGGCGAGTTCCTCCAGGACGTGGTCGGCCTCCTCGACGGCGTCGCGCGGCCCGTCGACGAATCCGGAGACCGCGTGCTGCAGGCGCAGGCCGAGCTTGTCGCACTCCTCCTGCGGAAGCAGCCGGGTGCCCGCGGTGCCGCCCGTGTGCGGGGCGGAGGCGTCGCCGCCTCGGGTGTCACGCGGGCCGGTGCGGCTCTCGGCGGCGGTCACGGGGCTGGTGCCCAGTGCCGTCTCGCCGCGGGCGTCGGGGGCGTTCTGGCCGCGCTCGGCGGGTGCGCCACCGGGCGGCCGGGTCACATCGGACATGCGCCTCAACTCTCCTTCGGGTGGTGCCGGTTGAACGCCCACGGCGCGTGCTGGCCGCGAGCATGGGCCCGCCGTTCGCCGCCGCCCACGCCGACGCGGTGCTCTCCGCCGTTGTGCCGGGCGGGGCGCATCAGCTCGTCGAAGAGGGCCCGGGCCTCGACCATGGCCTCGCGCATCTCCTCCGTGCCCGCGCCGCCGTCCTGGGCGCCGGTCATGTACGCGCGTGAGACGCGGTGCACGCGCCGGTAGCCGTTGACGTGGTGGGCGTGGTGCACCGACAGCGCGGCGAGCTGCTCCTCGTACTGCCCGCCGTCGGGGAAGCCCCGGGCTCCGGCCAGCTCCGCGAGCAGCCGGTCCGCCTCGGCGACCGCCTCGTGCGGGGAGTCGACGAAGCGCTCCTGGGCGGCCGTCCAGCGTGCCTCGAACCGCTCGCGCTCGGCGGGCTCCAGCGGCCGTTCGCGCAGGGAGCCGTGGCGCTCCACGCGCTCGGCGAGTTCACGCTCGGCGGCCTTGGCGTCCCCGTCGTGCCGGGCCAGGGCCCGGTCGTACTCGGGTCCGAAGCGCCTCTTCAGGCCCGGGCCGCGCTGTGCGCCCCGGGAGCGCAGGGTCAGTGCGGCCGCGACGAGGAGAACGGCCGCCACGATCACGATCAGAGCGATGATCCAGCCTGTGGACATGAATGCCTTCCGGGTTTTCGACCCAACCGGCTCTCCGTACGGGCCGGTTCCGTGGCCGGGTAGCCCGGGAGGGCGCCCTCAAACGGCGCCGGGGCCCGGACCGGGGGCCGACAGTGCCGGCGCACGTCGTGCGCCGGACTCGCCGGAGGTCACCCATATTCGGTTGCGCGCCCGGTAGGGCGTCTTCCGAGAATGCCGGTCATGACCTGGACGATCAGCCCGGAACCGTACGACTCCCCCACCGCCGCAGCCCTCTGGCGTGCCTACTACACGGAGGTCAGCGACCGCTGGTACCTGCGGCACGAAGGGCGGCGGACCGACCCCGCCGAGCTGGAACGGGAGATCGCCGCCGACACCGGCGCCGACCTCGCCCCGCCCCGGGGGCAGCTGCTGGTCGCCCGGTACGCGGGCGAGCCGGCCGGTACCGCGGGCGTACGGCTGCTGGACGACGCCACCGCCGAGCTCACCCGGGTGTTCCTGCACGAGGCGCTGCGCGGCAAGGGCGGCGCAGCGCTGCTCGTCGAGGCCGCCGAGGGCACGGCCCGCGCGCTCGGCGCCGACCGGATCGTCCTCGACACCCGTACCGACCTCGTGGAGGCCCGCGCCCTGTACGCCCGCCTCGGTTACACGGAGACCGGCCCGTACAACGACAGCCCCTACGCCGAGCACTGGTTCGGCAAGCGGCTGGCGCGGTAGGGGCCCGACAGACCCTCAGGGCGCCGCACGGCTCAGATGCGCCTCACCGGGCGGCCGTCGTGGGGGCGTTCCCGTTCCGAGCCGCACAGCTCGTCGGTCAGTTCCTTGACCAGTTGCACCAGGTCGGTGGGCCGGTCCGGTCCCCACCAGTCGCCGAGGAGTTCGGCGAGGGAGTCCTCGCGGGCCCGGGCCAGCCGGTCGGCGACCTCGTGGCCCTCGTCGGTCAGGAAGAGGTCGAGGCCCACACGGTAGGCCAGGTGCCGCTCCTCGACCTGCCGGACGGCCTCGATGATGCTGTGCAGCGGGACGGGGGTGCGATCGGCGAGCACGGCCGGTTCCACCGAGCCGTGCCTCTTGATCCGCAGCACCAGCCAGCTCGCCGCGGGCAGCAGGTCGTAGCCCGCGCGTTCGGTGACCGTCCGGTAGATCTCGCGCCGCCCCTCCCGGGTGCCGAGCACCGACAGGGCGCGGCACACCTCGTCGTACGACGACCGCTCCACCGGGTTGCTGGCGAGCGTCTCGGTGAGGTCGGGTGCGGTGACCGAGCCGCGCAGCCGGTCCTCCTTCAGGAGCCAGGCCAGCACGAAGCCGAGAAGGGCGACGGGGGCGGCGTACAGGAAGACGTCGGTGATGGACGCGGCGTACGCGTGCAGTGCCGAGGGGCGCAGGCCCGGCGGCAGGGCGGCGATGCCGCGCGGGTCGGCCTCCAGGCTGTCCACCGAGATGCCGGGCGGGAGCCGGGTGCCGCGGAAGGCGTCGGCGAGTTTGTCGTCGAGGCGGCCCGCGAAGACGGTGCCGAAGACGGCGACGCCGAAGGACGCGCCGATGGAGCGGAAGAAGGTCGCGCCGGAGGTGGCGACGCCCAGGTCCTCGTACGACACGGCGTTCTGCACGATGAGGACCAGGACCTGCATGACCAGGCCGAGCCCGAGGCCGAAGACGAAGAAGAACCCGCTCATCTCGGCGGTCGAGCTGTTCTCGTCGAGTTGGTGCAGCAGGAGCAGGCCGAGGGTGGTGACGCCGGTCCCGGCGATCGGGAACACCTTCCAGCGGCCGGTGCGGCTGACGATCTGCCCGGAGGCGGTCGACGACAGCAGCATGCCGAGCACCATCGGCAGCATGTGCACGCCGGACAGGGTCGGGCTCACGCCCTGCACGACCTGCAGGAAGGTCGGCAGGTAGGTCAGCGCGCCGAACATGGCGAAGCCGACGATGAAGCTGATCACGGCGGAGAGCGTGAAGGTGCGGATGCGGAAGAGTTTGAGCGGCAGCACGGGCTCGGCCGCCCCGCGCTCCACGGCCACGAAGGCGACGGCGAGGACGACCCCCAGGACCGCGAGCCCGATGATCTGCGCCGATCCCCAGCCCCAGGTGGTGCCGCCGAGGGAGGTGACCAGGATCAGGCAGGTGGCGACGGAGGCGATGAGGAGGGTGCCGAGGTAGTCGATGACGTGCCGTGTGGCCTTGCGCGGGATGCGCAGGACCGCCGCGATGACGGCGAGCGCGACGAGGCCGACGGGCAGGTTGACGTAGAAGACCCAGCGCCAGCTGAGGTGCTGGGTGAACAGCCCGCCGAGCAGCGGCCCGAGGACGCTCGTCGCCCCGAAGACCGCGCCGAACAGTCCCTGGTACCGGCCGCGCTCGCGGGGCGGGACGAGGTCGCCGACGATCGCCATCGACAGCACCATCAGCCCGCCGCCGCCCAGGCCCTGCACGGCCCGGAAGGCGATCAGCTGCGGCATGTCCTGCGCCGTGCCGCACAGCGCCGAGCCGACCAGGAAGATCACGATCGCGGTCTGGAACAGCCGCTTGCGCCCGTACTGGTCGCCGAGCTTCCCCCACAGAGGGGTCGCGGCCGTCGAGGCCAGCAGATACGCGGTGACCACCCAGGACAGGTGCTCCATGCCGCCGAGATCGCTGACGATGGTGGGCAGCGCGGTCGACACGATGGTCTGGTCGAGTGCGGCGAGCAGCATGCCGAGGAGCAGGGCGCCGATCGAGACGAGGACGTTGCCGGGCACGTGCTCCTGAGCGTCGGTGGGCGGTCGTGGTGCGTCACGCACAGGGTCCGTCATACCGCGCGCTTCCCCGGCCATCCAGGCCTCCCGTCCCTCTTGTGACACTCCCATGGTGGCCGGTGTGTCCAGTTCTGGCCTGTTGAGTCCTGTTGGAAGCCGGTATTCCGGGGGCTTCCGCCCCAAGGTGTGGAGAAGATCTGCATAATCTCTGGAGGTCGCGAGGGGAGGGACGAGGACGTGACGGAACGGCAGGGGCACCAGTGCCCGGAGTGCGGGGCGCCCAGGGGCGCCGACAACACCCCGTCCTGCGGCTGCACACTGCGCGCGTCCGAGGCCCTGCGCGACGCGCGTGAGGCGGAGGCGGCGGTCGCGGAGGATTTCGATCCGCTGCGGATACGGCCGTACGTGGAACTGGACGGCGGGGGCGAGCCCCCGAAGACCTCCCCGGCGTCCCCGTCGCGGCCCTCGCCGGAGCCGGACGCCACCATGCCGTTGCGGGCCGTCGGTCCACAGGCGCCGGACGCGGAGGCGACCTCCGTGCTTCCCACCCCCCTTGCGCCCCCGGCGAACGACCCCAGCACCACCGATCTGCGCCTGTTCGAGACCACGGAGCCCGGCCGCGCCACGCCGGGCCCGGACGGCACCGGCACCGGCACCGGCGAGGAGCCGGCCCGTCGGCGACGCGGTGCGCTGCTGAGCGCGGCGGGGGCCGTCGTCGCCGTGGTGGCGGCGGCCGGGTACGCGAGCGGGCTCTTCTCCTACGAGGCACCGTCACGGGACACCGCGCTGCCGGAGGACATACGGGCCGGCGTCCCGGACCCGTCGACCAGCGCGCCCTCGGCGGAACCGGCCGCCCCGAGCACGCCGTCCGCGCGGCCCACCGCCGCGCCGCCGCCCCCGGCGGCCGGTGCGAGCCCGTCGCCCTCGTCGCCGTCCCCGTCGGCGACCAGTGCCTCACCCACACCGTCCCGGTCGGCGGAACCGACGGGGACCCCGACCTCCCCCGCCCCCACCGCCTCCGCGGAGGACCCCGGGAACGCCCGCCAGAACGCCATCCCCGTGCTGCGGCGCGGCGACCGCGGCCCCGAGGTCACCGAACTCCAGTTGCGCCTGAGCCAGGTGTACCTCTACAGCGACGAGCCCGACGGCGAGTTCGGCCAGCGGGTCGAGGACGCCCTCCGCAACTACCAGTGGTCGCGTGGCGTCGACCAGAAGGAACTCGGTGTGTACGGGAAGGAGACGCGGAAGCGGCTGGAGTCGGAGACCGAGGAACCGTGACGCGGCACTCGCCGAGCCGACGGTGACGGTGCCGCCCGGGTGACGCGTCACCCGGCGTCGCAGCCGGCCTCGTCCGGGGGCTGCCGCCCCCGGAGCCACCCCCTGCGCCGGGCGCCTACTGGCTGATGTACAGCCGCATCAGGTCCCCCACCGCCTCCACCCGCACCTGCGTCAGGTCCTCCACCGCCACGTCCGGCTCGTACGACGCGGCCCGCGCCCCCACCCCCACGACCCGCATCCCCGCGGCACGCCCGGCGGCGATCCCGGCCCCGGAGTCCTCGAACACCACACAGTCGGCCGGCGTGACACCCAGCTCGGCGGCCCCCTTCAGGAACCCCTCCGGATCGGGCTTGCTGGCGCCGACCGACTCGGCGGTGATCCGCACCTCGGGCAGCCCGAGCCCGGCGGCCGCCATGCGGGCCGTGGACAGCGCGACGTCGGCGGAGGTCACCAGCGCGTGCGGCAGCCCCCGCAGCGAGGCGAGGAACTCCGGCGCCCCCGGAACGGCGACGACACCCTCCGTGTCCGCGGTCTCCTCGGCGAGCAAGCGCGCGTTGTCCGCGAGGTTCTGCTCCATGGGCCGGTCGGGCAGCAGCAGCGCCATCGACGCGTACCCCTGCCGGCCGTGGACGACCTTCATGACCTCGTCCCCGTCCAGCCCGTGCCGCTCGGACCAGCGCCGCCAGACGCGTTCGACGGAGGCGTCGGAGTTGACGAGGGTGCCGTCCATGTCCAGCAGGAGGGCGCGGGCGGTGAGAACGGTGGTGGCCGTCATCGGCAGCTCCAGAGGCTCCAGGGCGCCACAGGGCGCGAGAACGCGGAAACGTGGGCGCGGGAAGGGGGCACGGCCTTGCAGGGCCCACCCCGGAGGGACAAGGCGGCCCCGCCCGCCGGTCAGGGAAAACGGGCGGGAGCCACTTTGTTCCTCCACGGTACAAAACAGGGGCCGGTTCCGCCACCGCCTTCCGCGATCGTTCACCCGCCGTTCGCTCAGCCGCTCACGGCCTCCCACAGGCTCCACACCCCGAGCGCCAGCATCAGCAGCGCCGCGATCTGCGTGATCAGCCGCAGCGGCACCCGCCTCATCAGCGCCTTTCCGCCGACGATGCCGAGCCCGGCCACCGCCCACAGCGCGAGCACCGCGCCGAGACCGACGGAGAGCGGGTCGTCGTAGCGGGCCGCGAGGTTCGCCGTCATGATCTGGGTGAGGTCGCCGAACTCGGCGACGAGGATGAGCATGAAGCCCGCCCCGGCGACCTTCCAGAAGGACTGGTCCTCCGGCCTGCGGACCTCTTCCTCGTCCTCGTCCTTCTTCAGCAGCAGCATCGCGGCGCCGCCGAGGAACAGCACACCGGTCAGCGCGTGCACGATCTGCTGCGGCAGCAGCGTGAGCACACTGCCGGCCGCGACGGCGAGCGCGACATGCAGCGCGAAGGCGGCGGCGACGCCGGCGAAGACGTAACCCGCGCGGTAGCGGGTGCCGAGGACGAGGCCGGCCAGTGCGGTCTTGTCGGGCAGTTCGGCGAGGAAGACGACGCCGAAGACGAGCGCCGTCACGGTGATGCTGATCAAGGATCCCTCATCGGTCGGGGCCGCCCCGCCGAGAGTGCTGAGCCTTGCGCGGACACCTCGGCAGGACAGCACACGCGGACGCCCGTGCCGTACGGCACAGGCGGTGCACTGCTTGCCGAAGGTCTCGCTGGCCGGCCCCGTCGTGTCCGAGGTCCGCCTCCGGGCGCCGGCTCAGGCGAGCTGAGCAGTATGTCGACGGTCCGGCGAAGAGCTACTCCCCTTCTGCGCCGCCCATGGTACGCGAAGCTCTCCGCACCCCTTGTCGTGTCATGAACACGTCACTAACTTCTCACCGTACGCACATCTCCCCGCAACGCGGCGCGGCGAGCATTCCCTCGCTCGCCCGCCAACGCCCCCACCCCACAAGGGAGTTCGCATGCCCAGATTCTACGCGCGTCGACGCCTCAGCATACTCGCGGGCCTCACCGGCCTCATAGCCTCCGCCGGACTTTTCAACGGCCCGACCGCCTCCGCCGCCCTCCCCACCCCCGTCAGCGCCGCCACCGCCCGCACCTACCTCGCCTCCCTCACCGTGGCGACCGAGGACCGCACCGGCTACGACCGCGATCTCTTCCCGCACTGGATCACCCAGTCCGGCACCTGCAACACCCGTGAGACGGTCCTCAAGCGCGACGGCTCGAACGTCGTCACCGACTCCTCCTGCGCCGCCACCAGCGGCAGCTGGTACTCCCCCTACGACGGCGCCACCTGGACCGCCGCCTCCGACCTGGACATCGACCACCTGGTCCCGCTCGCCGAGGCCTGGGACTCCGGCGCGGACGGCTGGACCACCTCCCGGCGCCAGGCCTTCGCCAACGACCTGACCCGCCCGCAGCTCATCGCCGTCACCGACAACGTCAACCAGGCCAAGGGCGACCAGGACCCGGCCACCTGGATGCCGTCGCGGACCGCCTACCGGTGCACGTACGTCCGCGCCTGGGTGCAGGTGAAGTACTACTACGGCCTCTCGGTCGACTCCGCCGAGAAGAGCGCGCTGCAGAGCTACCTCGCGAACTGCTGACCCGGCGGCCGTGCAGCGGTTCGGTAACGGAGCCTCCCCGCTGACCTCCGTCGTTCCGTACCGTACGGGGCGACGGAGAGGGGATCACCATGGCCCAAC
Source organism: Streptomyces sp. S.PNR 29 (assembly GCF_030386795.1). Classification (GTDB taxonomy): domain Bacteria; phylum Actinomycetota; class Actinomycetes; order Streptomycetales; family Streptomycetaceae; genus Streptomyces. The sequence continues at coordinate 220,875 of NZ_JANUQM010000002.1, read as the reverse complement.
TGCGCCTGGGACCGCTGCTGAGGTTCACCGACGGCTCGTCCGCGACCGTGTGGGTCGAGGCGAGCCGTCCGTGCGCCGCCGAGGTGCGCTGCGCCGACGGCGCCGGCGGCACGGCCCGCACCTTCCAGGTCGCGGGCCACCACTACGCCCTGGTCCCGGTGACCGGCCTCACCGCGGGCACGTCGACCGCGTACGAGGTGTTCCTCGACGGCACGCGCGTGTGGCCGTTGCCCGACTCCCGCTTCCCGCCCTCCGTCATCCGCACGCCGGGTGAGGACGACGCCGTCCGCGTCGCCTTCGGCTCGTGCCGCTGGGCCGCGCCCCCGTCCGGTGAGCCCGACCCGGTGGGCCCCGACGCCCTGGACACCCTGGCCGCCCGCATCGCGGCCGACCCGGCGGGCGAACGCCCCGACGTGCTGCTCCTCCTGGGCGACCAGGTGTACGCCGACGAGACCTCCGACGCCACCCGCCGCTGGCTCGCCGCCCGCCGCGACCTGAACGACCCGCCGGGCAGCCAGGTCGCGGACTACGAGGAGTACACCCGGCTCTACTACGAGTCCTGGCTCGATCCCGAGGTGCGCTGGCTGCTGTCCACCGTGCCCAGTTGCATGATCTTCGACGATCACGATCTGATCGACGACTGGAACACCTCCGCCGCCTGGCTCGCCGACATGCGGGCCACCGACTGGTGGCGGGAGCGGCTGCTGAGCGGCCTGATGTCGTACTGGGTGTACCAGCACCTGGGCAACCTGCGGCCGGACGAGCTGGCCGCCGACCCCCTGTACGCGGCCGTCCGCGACACCCCCGACGGCACGGACGTCCTGCGCGCCTTCGCCTCCCGGGCCGACGCCGACCCGGCGTCGGTGCGATGGAGCTACCGGCGCGACTTCGGCCGAGTACGCCTGCTGATGGTCGACACGCGGGCGGCCCGGGTGCTCGACGAGGACAGCCGCGCGATGCTCGACCCGGCGGAGGCCGAGTGGCTGCGCGACCAGGCGCTCGGCGACCGGGGCACGTACGACCACCTCCTCATCGGCACCTCGCTGCCCTGGCTGCTGCCGCACCTGGTGCACCACGCCGAGGCGTGGAACGCGGCGCTGTGCCGGGGCGAGAAGGGCGCGCGCTGGGCGCGGTTCGGGGAGAAGCTGCGCCGGGCGGCGGACCTGGAGCACTGGCCCGCGTTCCCGGCCTCCTTCGACGCGCTGACGGCACTGATCGCCGAGGCCGGTTCGGGACCGGGAGCGCCCGCGACGGTGCTCGTGCTGTCCGGGGACGTGCACCACGCGTACGTGGCCGAGCCGAAGTGGCCGTCGGGCGCGCCCGGCGCCCGGGTGTTCCAGCTGACCTGCTCCCCCGTCCACAACGCCATCCACCTGGCGATCCGCCTCGGCTTCCGCTTCGGCTGGAGCGTCCCGGCCCGCGCCCTCGGCAGGCGCGTCGCCGGGCACGGACGCTGTCCCCGGCCGCCGATCGACTGGCGGAAGACCGGCGGCCCCTGGTTCGGCAACCAGCTCATGACCCTGACCCTGCGGGGCCGTTCGGCCCGGCTGCGGCTGGACCAGGCGCAGGCGGTCAAGGGGGCGGAGCCTCGGCTGCGGACGGTGACGGAGACCGAGCTGGCACCGTGAGCCCCTGACCGCCGAGCGGCTCAGGGTTCCTTTCACTATGAGCGTCCGATCAGGCCGCGCGACCCGGACGGGCACAGTGAAAGGACCCCTTGGATTCACCGCGACGCCGTCATCACGGACTGACGGGTCGGAGGGCGGTGCGACGTCCACCCCGGCGGTTCGGTCCATGGTGCGACCGGATCGGGGCCGCTCAGGACCCTGGACCCCAGCGCCCATGATCGCGAAACGCGCGGCATCCCTTTTGAGTCCCGCGGTAACGACCAGAAGGGATGCCACGGCTTCCGGAACCCGATCCGGCACTGCTGAGAACCGGTCAGTGGCGGCATGGGACGCAACATATCGGCCTCACCGCCTGACGGATCGTCAAAAATAGGCATACTTAGCTTGTTTCACGTCCGACGTGCCGACCGAAGGGGTACATCGGCCGGCGGCCACGAGAGTCAGGCCGGGCATGGATTCGGACACGCTTTCGGACGCCGACACGGTGGCGAGAACCGCCCTACGTGCAGTGATGGCCGATGCGGAACCCCAAGCGGAGGCCAAGCCATGGCCAAATGTTGAACTTGCAAGCATCTATTAGGCGCACCTAACGTGGACCCCTCGGTTCTGTCCCCAGACCGGCCCACCGCCTTGGACCGGCCTACCGAAGGAGTACCCCCCACCATGACCGGACGCCTCAACAGCGCCCAGCCATACGCCATCGGCCTCTTCCGGATCGTCGTCGGCCTGCTGTTCCTCTGCCATGGAGCCGCCAAGCTCTTCGGCGTCCTGGGCGGCGCGGACGGCCAAGGAGGAACCGTTTCCGCAGGGACCTGGCCCGGCTGGTACGCGGCCGTCATCGAACTCGTCGGCGGCAGCCTGGTCCTGATAGGACTCGGCACCCGGGCCGCCGCGTTCATCTCCTCGGGCGCCATGGCCTACGCGTACTTCAAGGTCCACCAGCCGAGCGCGCTGTGGCCGATCGAGAACCACGGGGAGCCCGCGGCCATGTACTGCTGGGCCTTCCTGCTGCTGGTCTTCACCGGCTCCGGCGCCTTCGGACTGGACCAGCTGCTCTCGAAGCGCAAGTCGGCGCAGGAGAAGCCGACGACGGAACAGACGCCGGTGGCGGCCTGATCCGGACCTTCTTCGGTGCCCTCCTCCTGCTCGGAGGAGGGCACCGTCGTACGGGGTGGGGCACGGCGGCCGTCAGGTGAACAAGCCGTGCCGAATGCGAAAGCCCCCCGTGAATCACCCGTTACACCCCAGGCGTACGCTGTAGGGCTGTCATTGGCCGCCCCTGCCGTTCCCTCGCGCGTCGCGGCACGGTCTGGTCCACGGGGGAATAACGGGGAGTCGCGGTGCTGGAGAGTCTCGGGAGTACGGGGTCGCTGACCGCGAACCCATGGATCTACGCGCCATGGATCTACGCGCTGGTGGCCCTCTCGGTCCTCCTCGACGTGTTCCTGCCGGTGCTGCCGAGCGGTGCGCTGGTGATCATGGCCGCCACGGCGGCGGCCGCGGGCTCGGCGACCGGGCGGGGTCCGCGGGACCTCCCCGACATCCTGGCCCTGACGTTCTGCGCCGCCACCGCCTCCGTGCTGGGTGACCTGGTGGCCTACCGCCTCGCCAGGCGGGGCGGCTCCCGCCTGGACCGCGCGATCGCCCGCTCCCGCCGCCTGGCCACGGCGCAGGAACGTCTCGGCGCGGCCCTCGCAACCGGCGGCGGCGCCCTCGTGGTCCTCGCCCGCTTCGCCCCCGCCGGCCGCTCCCTCGTCTCCCTGGGCGCCGGCGCCGCCCACCGCCGGACCCGCGACTTCCTCCCCTGGTCCGCCCTCGCCGGCCTCACCTGGGCCACCTACAGCGTCGCCCTCGGCTACTTCGGCGGCCAGTGGCTCGGCACGACATGGCTGGCGACGGCGGTGTCCCTGGCAGCCCTTCTCGGCGCGGGCGCGGGGGCGGCGTATCTGATACGCCGGCCTCGGCGGACGGTGGAGGCTTCGTAGCAGCGGGCGACGAGGCCTTGAGGGGCCGGGAGGTCACCGCACCACCGGACCCGCGCGACGCAACCCCCGCTACCCCGCCTGCCGCACCCCGGCGCCCCGCACCTCCAACCCGTCCAGCAACTCGGCCGTGGCCTCCGCGATCGCCTCAACGGCCCGTTCGAACACCTCCCGGTTATGGGCGGCAGGCGCCCGGAACCCCGAAACCTTTCGCACGTACTGCAGGGCAGCAGCGCGAATCTCCTCTTCCGTGGCCTCTTCGGCCAGCACGGGCGGACGCAGCGTCTTGATACTCCGGCACATGTCTCCAGTCTCACCCCAGCCCCCATGCCCTGGAGGAATAACCGCGCATCCCCGCGTGATTGAGCTGAACATGATCACCGAGATCCGCTACATCGGCGGCCCCACCGCGGTCCTCACCCTCGGCGGACTGCGCCTGATCACCGACCCCACCTTCGACGCCCCCGGCGAGTACCCCGTCGGCTCCCGCAAGCTGACCAAGACCACCGGCCCGGCCGTACCCCCGTCGGACATCGGCCCGATCGACGCCGTACTCCTCTCCCACGACCACCACCCGGACAACCTCGACACCGCCGGCCGCAGCTACCTCGCACAGACCCCGCTGGTCCTGTCCACCCCCTCGGCCCACGCCCGCCTCGGCACCCCGGTCCACCCGCTCCCCGCGTGGGCCCACATCGACCTCCCCCGCCCGGACACCGGCGCAGCCCTCCGCGTCACCGCCGCCCCCGCCATGCACGGCCCCCGGGGCTCCGAACCCCTCGTCGGCGAGGTCACCGGGTTCGTGCTGTCCGGCGAGGGCCTGCCGAAGGTGTACGTCAGCGGCGACAACGCCTCCCTCGACCTGGTCCGCGAGATCGCCGGCCGCGAGGGCCCCTTCGACGTGGTCGTACTGTTCGCGGGCGCGGCCCGCACCCCCCTCGTCCCGGACGCCCCGCTGACCCTCACCAGCGAGCAGGCGGCCGAGGCCGCCGTGATCCTGGGCGCCCGTCACGTCGTACCGCTGCACTTCGAGCACTGGGGCCACTTCACCCAGGACGGCCCCACGCTGACGAAGGCCTTCGCCGAGGCCGGCCTCACCGACCGGCTGCACCTGCTCACGCCCGGAGCCTCCGTACGCCTCTGACAGCTGCGATGATCCTCCCCGAGGCGGCCACCGCTCCGGGGCCGACCGACGAGAGGACACCCCGCACATGGCGAACGACACCCTCACCGTGGCCGTCCTGGGCCCGGGCGGCGTGGGCGGACTGCTCGCAGCACTCCTGGCCCGGGCAGGGCACCGCGTGATCTGCCTGGCCGGCGAGGACACGGCACACACGCTCCGCACGGACGGGATCCGCGTCCGCAGCGGCCAGTTCGGCGACTTCACGGCCCGCGTCGAGGCGGACACCCACCTCCGCGAACCGGTCGACGCGTGCCTGGTCACCGTCAAGCACACGGCCCTCGACACCGCTCTCACCCGCCTCCCCGCCCCGGTACTGGGCGAGGCTCTGCTCGTGCCGTTCCTGAACGGCGTCGAACACCCGGCACTTCTGCGCGCGCAGTACCGCGCCGACCGCGTCGCACCCGCCGTCATCCGCGTCGAGTCGACCCGCGTCGCCCCGGGCGTCATCGACCACGGCAGCCCGTTCACGGAGATCGACCTGACCGGCACCGCGGTCCCCCGCGGGGCGCTCGACGCCCTCGCGGAGGCCTTCGCCGCCGCCGGCCCGGCCACCCGCGTCCTGGAGGACGAGGCGGCGGCGCTGTGGGCCAAGATGTCGTTCCTGGCCCCGTTCGCACTGCTCACCACCCGCTACGGCCTCCCCCTGGGCGACATACGCACCCGCCACCGCGAGGAGCTGACGGCCCTGGTCGAGGAGACGGCGGCGGTCAGCCGCGCCTGCGGCGGCCCCGCCGACACGGCCCAGTCCCTCGCCCGGTACGACGCTTTCCCACCGGGGACCAAGTCCTCGATGCAGCGCGACGCCGAGTCCGGCCGGCCCCTCGAACTGGACGCGATCGGCGGCGCGTTGCTGCGCGCGGCCGAGCGGCACGGCGTGCCCGTGCCGCTCGCCTCCCGTCTCGTACGGGAGCTGGGGGACGCCGGGCACTGAACCCGGGCTGTTCGCGCGACGACAGAATCCGTCACGCGGACGCGACCGGGGTCTGCGGCGGGGCGGGAAGCGTCCGTCCCAGGCGGGCGAGGGGGGACAGCGCCATCAGTACCGGCGACAGCAGCATGCCCGCGGCGGTCACCAGGAGGCTGGTGCGCGTCCCCCACGCATCCGCGAGAAAGCCGCCGAGCAGCGAGCCGAGCGGGGTCAGCCCCATGCCGACGAAGTTGATCGTCGCGGCCACGCGGCCCTGCATCCCGTCCGGAGCAACGGTCTGCCGGACGGCCATGATCGTGACATTCACCAGCTGACTGAAGGTCCCGAAGACGAAGTTGACCGCAAGGAGGGCGGGAACCGTCACCACGGCGGAGCCGTGCACCGCGGGCACGAACAGGAACACGCCGTCGCCGATCGCTGCCGCGGACACGAGTACCGCGCCATGTCCGAAGCGGCTCGGCAGGCGAGCGGCCAGCAACGAGCCCAGGAGCGCGCCCGGCCCCGTCGCCGCGAGCGCCAGCCCGACGGCGGTGCCCGACAGGTGCAGATCCCGTGGCAGGAACAGCAGATAGACGGTCATCACCGCCGCGAAGAAGAACTGGAAGGCGGCGGACGCGAGGCACACGGTCCGCAGCGAGGCATCGCGGGCGACGAAGCGGAGGCCCTCATGGATCCGCCGCCAGACCCGAGCAGGACGTTGCGAGCGTTCCGGGACGGATTCACGGCGGCCGATCCGTCGGAGCGACAGGAACGACAGCGCGAACAACACCGCGCTGGAGGCGGCGGCGATCGGCGCCGACAGCGCGGACACCAACGCACCGCCGAGGGCGGGACCGCCGATCTGCGCAGCGGACCGACTGCCCTCAAGCGCGCTGTTGCCGCGCATCAGCTGATCGCGTTTCACCAGCCGTACCAGGCACGCCTGGTACGCCACGTCGAAGAAGACGGACAGAGCCCCGACGGCGAACGCGACCACGAGCAGCATCGGCAGGCCGAGCCCGCCGAGGAGGCCGGCCACGGCGGCGACGCCCAGCGCCAGGGCCCGGCCGGCGTCCGTCAGCACCATCAGCGTGAGCGTCCGCCACCTGTCCACCCACGCGCCGATGAAGAGCGACAGCAGCAGGATCGGCGCCTGCCCCACCGCGCGCAGGGCGCCCAGCTGACCGGCACTGGCGTCGAGCGCCAGGACGGCGAAGAGCGGCAGCACCACCAGAGCTGCTTGTTCGCCCAGTTGGGAGGCCGTCTGGCCCACCCAGAGCCTGCGGAAGTCGGCGTCCCGCCACAGGCTTGACGGAACAGGCCGACCGGAATCTGATACAGCGGAGGAAGACAACGGCACAGGGACCCCTCGGATGACCGAAGACGAGACCCGACCGACCGGCGCACGACAGGTGCACCGACCGTTTCAGGCAGCGGGAAAGGAAAGCTCGCTGTGCCGCGCATCAAGGGCAGCACGCGATGACAGGCCGCTCACGGCCTCAGACGTCAACGCGTGCTCGGACGACCGGGCATGTCTTCGCTCCTCATGAGTCACTCGCTGCCCGCACACTAGCGCCCGCTCGGCAGGGCGCGAAAGCCGATTAAAAAAGGGGGCCTTGCGCTGTGGGCGTCCGATGAGGTCGCGCACAGCGCATGGACGCTGCAAGGCCCCCTGAGGGCCGGGCAGACACCTGATCAGGTGCGGGCCGTTGCGATGAGGCGTCGCAGCGAGGCCTGGGCGGGTGGGCCCCAGGTGCGCTTGCCGCCCGGACGGCCTCGCACGCCCGCCTCTCCGATGAGGATGCAGGCGAGTGCTTTCAGCACCGCCCAGCCACGGGCGCGGCGAAGGGTCGCCGGGTCCGGGGCCGGCTGACAGGCGGCGTAAAAGCGGTCGACGGCGTCGTCCGGCAGCAGTATCCACGCGGCGGCGAGGTCGCAGGCCGGATCGCCCGCGAAGAGGTCGCCGAAGTCGATCACACCGCAGAAGGTGCCGTCCGCGGTGAGGACGTTGGCCGGATGCAGATCGCCGTGCAGCCACACCGCCGGCCCCGTCCAGTCGGGCGCGGTGACGGCGTCCTCCCAGACCGCGCGGACGGCGTCCGGGTCGGGGAGCAGCCCCTGTTCGGTGGCCGAGGCCAGCCCCCGGGCGAACCCCTCGGCATGGTCGGGCAGCGGCTCCCCACGGCGGCCGGCCGGCGCTCCTTCGGGGGCAGGCCGGTGCAGAGCGGTCAGGAAGGCGGCCAAGGTGTCGGCCGCCTCCGCACCGCGCGTGGCGGGGGCACGGTCGGCGGGCGTTCCCGGCACCCAGGTGGTGACGATCCAAGGCCGCGGAAACCGCTCGGAGGGCTCGCTGAGGCGCTGCGGGACGGGGACCGGCAGGGGAAGACGCGGGGCGAGAACGGGAAGCCACTCGTGCTCTTTGCGCAGCAGCGCGTCCGCGGACGGCGTCGCCCAGGGCAGCCGGACGGCGAGATCGTCGCCCAGCCGCCACAGCTGGTTGTCCCAGCCACGCGCGCCGAGCCTCAGAGGGAGGCCGGCCAGGTCCGGATGCTGGTCGCGCAGCAGATCCCGGACCAGCTCCGCGGTGATCTCGATCTCGGTAGAGGTCATGCGGAGCCACGATAGCCGGACGGCGAGGCGCCGTTCGGCGGACGGCAGCGAAAGAAACTCGCCACTCAAAATCGAACAGGCGTATTATTGGGTCGTGGCAACGACCTATGACTTTCCGAGTGACCTCCTCGCCGGTCAGGAGGAACTCCATCAGGTCCGGGCCGAGCTGTCGGCCCTGCTGAAGCGGCTCCCCTGGTCCGTCGAACCGCTGGACGGCTTCAGCGACGACACCGGCTGGCGCAAGGTGGAACGTCCCGCCTCCCCCGGCTGGTCGGCGGACGAACAGGCCGAGGTGGAGAAGCTGCGGCGGCGTGAGCGTGAGCTCGCCGTCTTCGTCAGCACCCACCGCTACTGGTCGGAGCTCACCGGCCCCGACCGTGTGGACGCCCGGACGCAGCTGAAGCACGCCCACGAGATCCCGCCCGAGGACACCGAGGAGTCCGGGAAGGCCTCCTAGGGACCGGGCGGGGAGGGAACGGACGAGGAGGGGCCGGCGCGCGGAGGCGCCGGCCCCTTGCCGTGGGCCGGCGTCAGTCCTTGCCGAGCAGCTTGTTCATCTCGCTGATCTCGGCGTTCTGCGCGGTGACGATGTCCTCGGCCGTGGCCTTGGCGGGCCCGTAGGCGCCCTTGTCCTTCTCGGTCGTGGCCATCTCGACGGCACCCTCGTGGTGCTCGACCATCATGGTCAGGAACAGGGTGTCGAAGGTCTTGCCCGAGGCCTTCTCCAGCTTGTCCATGTCCTGGGGGCTCATCATCCCGGACATGCCCCCGTGCGCCGAGTGATCCATGCCCGGCATGGCCTTCGGCACTTCCTCGCCCCACGACTTCAGCCAGCCGGTCATGGTCCTGATCTCCGGGTCCTGCGCCTTCTCGATACGCGTCGCGAGGTCCTTGACCTCGGCGGAGCCGGCCCGCTCGGCGGCGAGCCGCGCCATCTCCAGTGCCTGCTGGTGGTGCGGGATCATGCCCTGCGCGAAGGCGACGTCCTGGGCGTTGTGCGCGCCGTTCGTCGCCTCGGCGCTCGCGGACGCCCCGCCGCCCGTGGACGAGGAGCCGTGCCCCCCGTGCCCGCTGCCGCTCCCGTCGCCGCCACAGGCGGCCAGGGCGAGAGCGGCGGTCGCCGTCGCCACCACGAGGGCGGTACGGCGGGTCAGCGTACGGATGCTGGTCATGGGTGAACTCCTGCTGTGCGGATCCTGCTGTGGAAAGGGAAGGTCGGCATGCCTGTGCGCCGCGCCGACTGCGGGCGCGGGGCGGGGCGGTGCCTATATCCGCAGGAGCTGGAGTTCGGCCAGGGTGGGCGGCGCGCGTGCGCCGTCGGGAGCCGAGGCCGGATAGGTGCGTACGGCCTCGTCGCACACGGCCGTGGGGGCAGGGTCGGGGCCGAGCGCGGGCAGCACCGGACCGCCGCTCACCGCGCCCGCCGCACAGGTCGAATCGGCGTGCTGGACGTGCCCGCCACCGCAGTGGCCGTCATCCGGGCACCCGTGGTGCGCCATGGCCACGGCTGTCATGGACCGTGTGGGGGAGTGCTCGGCAACCGCGCCACCGGGCGCCAGCCCGTGCATCCCCAAGAGCCCCACGAGCAACCCGAGCACGCACAGGGCCCAGCGCCACCGCGAGGGCGGCCGCTGCTCACGCTGCTCGGGAATGCTCACGGGCGTCATCGTACGAGGAAAGCCCCCGGACAGCTTCCGGGGGCCTTCGGTCGTGGTGGGCGCGGACGGTTTCGAACCGCCGACATCCTGCTTGTAAGGCAGGCGCTCTACCCCTGAGCTACGCACCCGAGACGAGTCGACAGCCTACATTGCCCGGGGCGCTGTCCCGCAAACCCGGGGGTTAACCCCACCCTTGATCCGGCAGTGGCCCGGATGCCCCGCCGGGCGCCGGATCCGTACGGTCGAAGAGCCTCGTCGTCCGCCTCGGCCGGCGAGCCTCGCCGTTCGTCTCAGGGGGAGATCGTCATGGCCCGTACGTTTCCTGCTCGCGTGGTCGCCGTGACCGGTGCCGTCGCGGTTGTCGTCGCGGGCCTCAGCGCATGCGGCGCCTCCGCGGGGGACGACAAGGACCCCGAGCACCGGTCCTTCGCCCTGCAGGGCCGCACCCTCACCGTCGACTCCGACGACTCGGCGCTGGAGATCGTCGCCGCGGACTCGACCAAGGCGGGCACCGTCGAGGTCACCCGGTGGTTCCAGGGCTCGGTCGCCATCGGCGGGGAACCGGAGGTGACCTGGTCCATGAAGGACGACCGGCTGGTGCTCCGCATGAAGTGCTCCGGCGTGGTCGCCGACTGCGCGGCCAGGCACCGCATCGAGGTGCCGCGCGGCATCGCCGTCAAGGTCGAGGACGGCGACGGCGGCGTGCGGGCGCGGGGGTTCCGGGACGCGTTGAGCATTCGTACGGGAGACGGGCCCGTCCATGTCACCGACTCCAGCGGGCCCCTGGAGCTGCGCACCGGCGACGGGTCCGTGCGCGCGGACGTCTCCTCGCGCCGGGTGCGCACGCACACGGGCGACGGCTCGGTCCACCTCGAACTCGGCGCCGTACCGGACGTGGTGGACTCCCGCAGCGGCGACGGTTCGGTGACGATCGCGCTGCCCCGGGCCACCTACCGGGTGACGGCCGAGACCGGCGACGGCGGGGTCGATGTGTCCGTCCCCCGGGACAACTCCAGCGCGCATGTGGTGACCGCCCACACCGGCGACGGCAAAGTCACGGTCCGCACGGCGAACTGATCAGCCCGTGTGTTCGTCCTTCACGGGTGGGACAATGAACCCGGGCAGGGCGGACGACACGGGAGAGGGATGTGACGGCGACACCATCGCAGCCGTACTCGTCGCCGAAGGTGCCGTGTGCCCGTCCCGCGCGTCAGGTGCTCCGTGACACGCTGACCCTGATCGGCCTGCCGCTGATCGCCGCCCTGGCGCTGCCCGCCGCGTTCGCCGGGGGCGGCACCCGGCGCTGGTTCGGCGGGCGTGCCGAGAGCCAGCGGGCTGAGGCGCAGGCCGCGAAGGACGCCGCCGCGGCCGCGTTCTACGAGCTGGACACCGCCCAGCGGGACCTGCGGATCTCCATCGAGACGATCACCGCTGTCGACGGCTCCCCCGCCGCCCTGCGCGCCGTCGCCGACTTCGAGGCGCTCGGCCGGCGCATCGACGAGGCCAGCAGCCAGTACATCGACGCCGTCGACGCCCACGACCTCGACCGGGACGACCTGGAGGCCTCGGCCGCCTCCCGCGCCCGTGCCGAGCTGACCGCCGCCAAGGAGGAGCTCGGCCGGGTCAAGCGGGAGCTGGACCGTTTCACCGAGGGGCTCGGGCCCCTGCTCGGCAAGGCGGAGACCCAGCTGGCCCGGCTCGCGCCCGCGGTCGAACGGGCCCGGCAGTCCCTGCTCGCCGCCTCGGGCGCCCTCGACGCGATACGCGCCTCGGGGCTGACGGCGGACGACCTCGCCGCCCGGCTCGCCGCCCTCGCCCCGGAGCTGACCAAGCTGAACCAGGGCGCAGGGCAGCACGGCGTACCGGGGACCCTGGAGCGGGCCGAGCGGGTCACCCGGGAGGCCGAGGCCATCCGGGTCGAGGCCGAACGGCTCCCCGAGCGGGCCGCCGAGATCGACCACCGTCTGGTCTCGCTGCGCACGCGAGCGCAGGCGCTGACCACGCGCGCGGGGCAGGTCGAGCCGGTGCTGAGCGAGCTGCGGCGGCGGTTCACGGCCGCCTGCTGGCAGGACCTGCAGCACGTCCCGGAGCAGGCCGCTAAGACCGTACGGCAGGCCGAGCTGAAGCTGCGCGAGGCGCAGGCCGCGCGGGACGCCCAGCGCTGGCCCGACGCGACCGCACTGGTGTCGACGGTGCGGGCCCTGCTGAACGCGACCGACGAGGCCGTGTCGGCCGCCGGCGACCGGCTGCACCGTCTGAACGCCGTACAGAAGGACCCCCAGCAGGAGATCGACCGCACGCGCTTCGCCATCCGCGACGCGCAACGGCTGGCCATGGCGGGCCGCACCACCCCCGACCCACGGCACGCCCGCCCCCTGGACGACGCGGTGGCCCGCCTCGATCACGCGATCGCCGGCCTGGAGGGCCGGCACCCCGACTACTGGCACTTCCTGATGGAGACGGAAGCGATCCGGCAGACGGCCGCCCATGTGGTGGGCCGGATCCGCGAGGAGCGCGGGGCCGGACACTGAGCCCGGCCCCCGCCCGGCATCAGGTGCGGTAGGCGTAGTAGTACGCGTTCGGGTACGACGCGACGAGGCTCGCCACCGACCTGCGGAGGGTGTTGTTGGAGTGGTACGTCACGTAGGGCACGCCGCCGCTCTTGTACGTGACGATCATCGTGTGGTCCTTGGACCCGTCCCTGTCGAAGTCCATCTGGAGGACGTCACCGACCTCCATCTGGTAGACGTTGGCCAGCGGCTTGGTCCGCTTGGAGTTCTGGGCGAACCAGGACCACTCGTTGACGCCGATGAACGAGTCCGACTGGATCTCGTTGTTGCCGAACCACTTGGTGTAGTCGTACACGTAGCCGGGGACGTGCTTCCAGCCGCCCGCCTTGAGGGACTGGCTGACGAAGTTGGTGCAGTCGCCGCCGGCGCCGTGGCCGTTGAAGTCCGGGTAGTCCTTGTTGTAGACGTTCCAGTACTTCTCGGCGTAGGCCGCCATGGCCTTGTAGTCGTACGTGGTGCCGGTCTTCGGGGCGGCGGCCGGGTTGCGGGTGGTCGCCGCGCGCGGGGCGTTCGGCATGGTGTCGTCGGCGGTGGTCGCCTTGACGGACGCCGGCTTGGAGAGCGTGTTCACCGCGAGACCGCCCTGGTCGGTGTCACGGATGCCGGTGAGCTGCCAGTTGCCCTGCTGGTCGGCCCTGAAGGTCAGTTCGTGGCGGGCCTGGAAGCCGGTCGTCCGGGGCGCGCTGCCGCGGGCCCGGGCGTAGGTCAGGGTCGTGGTCTCGGTGACCGCGGCCTTGGCCGTACGGCCCGTCACACGGGTGGCGTCCAGGGTGACGGTGGTGCTGGCCTTGCTGTACTTCTCGCCGGCCTTCGCCAGCTTGTCCTTGCGCTCGCCCAGCGTGGACAGGGTGGCGTCCTCGGTGCGGGCCGTGCCGGAGGACAGCGTGACGCCGCCGGAGAAGCCGTCGGTCAGCGGCTTCTCTCGCTCCCCCTGCTCGCCGGTGACCAGGGCGTCGGTGCGGTCGGTGAAGACCGCGTCCGCCAGCCGCTGGAAGGTGGCCTTGGTCCGCGCGTCCACCGTCGGGTCGTCGACGACCGCCGCGCCAGCGCTCCAGTTGGGCAGCAGCGCGACTCCGGCGACGACCGAGGTCGCCGCAGCCCCGAGTATCGTGACGCGGCGGCGCGTCACGTTCAATTTCCTTGACTTCACTGGTGTTTCCCCTCTTGCCCCGGCGGAGTGATACCGGGGGGTAGGGAATCTTTGCATGGAGTGTGCGGCTGTTGTGAAGAGGGTTGCGCTTATTACTTCACTACGGTCGACCAGTCGGGCGACTGTGCCGGATCCAGGCCGCGCAGCAGCTGCAGCGTCTCGGGCTTCTGCACGTCGAGCCAGTCGGCCAGCTCCTTGAAGGACACGCACTTGACGTCCTTCTTCGTGCACACGCTCTTGATGACCTGGTCGACGGCCCGCATGTAGATGCCGCCGTTCCAGTTCTCGAAGTGGTTGCCGATGAACAGCGGTGCCCGGCTGCCGTAGTACACACGGTCGAAGCCGTCCATGTAGGCGGCGACGGTCTGCTGCTCCCACTCGGGATACTTCGCCGGGTCGCCCTCGGTCTCGCCCTCGGACTGGTTGTAGAGGAAGTTGAAGTCCATGGAGAGGCCCTGGTACTTGCCGCCCTCGTACGGGAGCATCTGCAGCGGGAAGTCCCAGATGCCGTTCTTCTTGCCGGGCCATATCTGGAAGTCGCCCGCGGAGCTTGCGTCGTAGCGCCACCGGTAGTCCTTGATGGCCTTCAGCAGGTTCTCCTGGCCCTCCAGGCAGGGCGCACGGCCGCCGGTGACCTCCTTCCGGATGTCGAACGGCAGCGGGTCGGCGTCCTTGAAGCCGGTGTTGGTCTTCCAGTTCTCGACGAACTCGTAGAACTGGTCGATCTCGCTCTTCCACTCCTCGACGCTCCAGTCGCCGCCGCCCTTCTTGCCGCAGAAGTGGCCGTTGAAGTGGGTGCCGATCTCGTTCCCGCCCTGCCAGGCCTTGCCGAGCTGCTCCAGGGTGGTGCGGATGTGCTCGTCGGTGGCGAAGCTGATCGCCGCCGAGCCCTTGGAGTGCCGGGGCGGGGAGTAGAGGTCCCGCTTGCTCTTGGGCAGCAGGTAGATGCCCGTGAGGAAGAAGGTCATGTGGGCGTTGTACTCCTCGGCCAGCTCCCGGTAGTGCGCGAAGAGCTGGTCGTCGCCCTGCAGCGCCCCGTCCCAGGAGAAGACCACGAACTGGGGCGGTTTCTCCCCCGGTTTGAGCGGTACCGGCTTCAACTGCCCTTTCTGGGGGCCGGTGTAGGAGGTGGAGCCGTCCCCGAGGACTTTGGTCTTCCCGTCCCACTCCGGCTCCTGGCTCGGCTTCGCTGAGGCCGCCTTGCCGCCGTCGCGGGCCCCGGAGGACGCGGTCGGGGTGGTGTTGTCCGAGCGGGTCAGGGCCAGATAGCCCGCGACCAGGGACGCGACGACGAGCAGGGCCGCCAGGGTCAGCATGCCCGGGGGCGCGGTGCGGCGGGGTGCGCGGGCTCGGCGGCGGCGGCCGGACGGTGACATCATGCGCGGCTCATTCTGCGAGGGGGTTGGGGGGTGTGGTGGTGCCGGGCGCGGGGGTCAGCCGAGGCCCAGGGCACCGGACCAGATGTCGTACGGGACGCTGTCGGTGGCCGTGCCGGCGATCCCGTTCAACGGCAGGGGTTCGAGGCTCTTGGTGAGGTCGATGCGGTAGGTCACCACGGCCGTCGAGACGGCGTCGGCCGTGCCGACGTACCAGGCCGCGGTGTCGTCCTGCGTGGTGCCGGCCTTCCCGGCCACATCGGCGGACCGGGCCACGCCGGGGTGGGCGGTGCGGAAGGCGTCCTTCAGGGCGGTCTGGACCTCCGCGGCCACCGTCCCCCGCACCGCACGGCGGGAGGCGGGCTTCGACAGCGCGACCTTGGATCCGTTGCGGGTGATACGAGCCACCGAGTACGGCTCGACGTGCGTGCCGGCGGCGGCGAACGTGGCGTACCCGCTCGCCATGCGTATCGCGCTGGGCGTGGCGCTGCCCGTGGACAGCGCGGGCACCTGCGGGCCGAAGCTGGAGGAGAGCAGCCCCGCCGCCTGAGCGGTCCGGCGCACCGTGTCCAGGCCGGTGTCCATGCCGAGCTGCATGAACGGGGTGTTCACCGACAGGGCGAGCGCCCGGCTCAGACTGATCTGCCCGTAGGACTTCCCGCCGTCGTTGCGGGCGGCGACCTTCTTGCCGCTGCGGTCCCAGTAGGGCCCCTCGGGTGTCATGACGGGGACGCCGTCGTCGCCGTCGTACAGCGTCTGCGGGGTGACCTCGGTCGTGGCGCCGTCGCGGGTCTTGTGGACACCGTGCTCCAGCGCGGCGGCGTAGACGAACGGCTGGAAGGCCGAACCGGCGGGCACCGTGGTCGCGTTGGACTCGTTGTAGCCCTGCGTACGGTGGTCGGGGCCGCCGTAGACGGCGAGGATCCGCCCGTCGGTGGCCACCGAGGCGGCGCCGTAGTGGACGGTCTTCGCGGCGGCCTTGCCGTCCTTCCGCGCCTGCTTGCGGGCCTTGGCCACGGCGTCGGTGAGCGCGGTCTCCCGCTTCCGGTCGAAGGTCGTGTAGATCTGGTAGCCGCCCAGGTCGAACTGCTTGTCCGAGAGGTGCGCGGCCTTCTTGGCGTACTGCGCGGCCAGCTCCACCAGGTAGTCGCTCTGCTTGCCGGTGTCGTAGACCGGGGTCTGCTTCAGCGGCTCGGGGAACGTCCGGTACTTGGCCCGCTCGGCCTTCGACAGCTTGCCGAGGTCGACCATGCGGTCGAGGATCCAGGACCAGCGTTCCACCGCCCGGGCGTGGTTGGCCTTGTTCACGTTGGGGTCGTAGAGTCCCGCGCCCTTGAGGAGGGAGGCGAGGAAGGCGGCCTCGCTGACGTCGAGTTCGCCGACGTCCTTGCCGTAGTAGGCCTGGGACGCGCGCTGGATGCCGTAGGTGCCGCGGCCGAACCAGCTGGTGTTGAGGTAGCCCTCCAGGATGTCGTCCTTGCTCATCCCGTTGTCCAGCTTCAGAGCGAGCATCGCCTCGGTGAACTTGCGGCCGACCGAGCGGTCCTGGTTGAGGTAGACGTTCTTGACGTACTGCTGGGTGATGGTGGAGCCGCCCTGGGTGTCGCCCTCGCCGACCGTGCGCCACAGGGCGCGGGTGAGGCCGCTGAAGGAGATTCCGGGGTCGCTGTAGAAGCTCGCGTTCTCCGCCGCCAGCACGGCCCAGCGGACGTCCTCGGGGATGTCCTTCAGCGGCATGTCCTGCCGCCGCACCCAGCCGGTGCGTGCCATGGGCGTCCCGTCGGACCAGAAGTAGACGTTGTCCTGCTGGGTGGCGTACGAGTTCAGGTTCTCCGGGATGTCGGTGGCGGCGTAGGCGGCGCCCAGGAAGACGGTGGTCAGGCCGGCGAACGTCAGCGTGGCTCCGAGCCACTGCCGCCAGGAGGGCACCCAGCGGCGCCAGCCGGTGCGGCCGGGGCGCGGGTACTGCGGCCGCAGGCGGCGGGCATAGGGCGCGACGCGGGCCAGGAGCGGGGCCAGCCGCGGGCCGGTGGCGGCGCGCAGACGGGACGGGAGGGTGGCCCGAGGGGCCTTGCGCCTACGGCGCGCCCTGCCGGTATCACTCGTATCTGAGGCATTTCCAGATGAATGGTCCGTGCTGCGCGATGCGCCCGGGTCGACCGTGCGCAATTGCATGGTCTCGTCCGGATTCAAGGAAGCGGGGACCTTCAACTGCATGGTCTCGTCCGGTTCCCACCCAGCCTTGGTCATGGCTGTGCTCCCCTCCCCGCTTATGGTGGTGCTCGCGCGGAGGGGCATGGCCGCCGTGGTCGACAGCAGCGCGCCCCCACATTCCCCCGGCCTTTCGGCTCCCCGCGACTGATCGAAAGTTACCAGCGAGCTTTACAACTTCTCCACAGAGGTGCGGCAGAAACGGTCGACAGGAATCGCGGAGGGCGGAATTTCCGTTCACGCCGATTAACCTGTGGTGCATGCCTCGCTACGAGTACCGCTGCCGGACCTGCGGCGACACCTTCGAACTGAGCCGTCCCATGGCCGAGTCCTCCGCCCCTGCCGCCTGCCCCGCGGGCCATGACGACACGGTGAAACTGCTCTCCACAGTCGCGGTCGGCGGATCGGCCTCCGCCCCGGCCCCCGCGCCCCGGGCGGGCGGTGGCGGAGGCGGAGGCGGCTGCTGCGGCGGGGGCTGCTGCGGCTGAGCGCCCCTCGGCCCTCAGGTTCCCTTCAGCTTCGCTCGCCTAGCGTGACCGCATGGCGAGCAGCGCACCCCAGTGGATCACCGGCCTCATGGACACCCTCGGCGCGCCCGGGGCCGGGCTGGCCGTCGCGTTGGAGAACCTGTTCCCGCCGATCCCGAGCGAGGTGATCCTGCCGCTCGCGGGCTTCACGGCCGGCACGGGCCGGATGAGCCTCCTCGCCGCGCTGCTGTGGACCGTCGCCGGCTCGGTCGTCGGCGCCCTCGCGCTCTACGGCGTCGGCGCGCTGCTGGGCCGCGAGCGCACGGTCGCCGTCGCGGCCCGGCTGCCGCTGGTGAAGGTCGCGGACATCGAGCGGACGGAGGCGTGGTTCCGCAGGCACGGCGCCAAGGCCGTGTTCTTCGGGCGGATGATCCCCGTCTTCCGGAGCCTGATCTCCGTACCGGCCGGCGTGGAGCGCATGCCGCTGCCCGTGTTCACGGCGCTCACCACGCTGGGCAGCGCCCTGTGGAACACCGCCTTCGTGCTCGCGGGCTACCTGCTCGGCGACAACTGGTCCCAGGTCACCACCGTCGTCTCCGCCTACTCCAAGGTCGTGCTCACCGCCGCCGCCCTCGCGCTGACGGCCTTCGTGCTGGTACGCCTGCTGCATCCCACCCGCCGCACCCGCCACCGGGCCGAACCCCAGGTCAGCGAAGCCCTCGCGCCGCCCGCAGAAACTCCCGCAGGATCCGCTCCCCCGCCAGCACCCCCCGCTCGGGCAGGGCGCTGATCGCCGGAGCCGCCCAGCCCGCATCGGCCAGCTCCCCATGACCGGGACGCCAACCCCGGTCGGCGGCGAGCAACAGGTCCGCGTCGAGCAGGGAGTCGCCCGCGGCGAGGGTGAGCTCGGCGCCGGTGCGGCGGGCCACCTCGTACACGGCCGCGCTCTTGGTGAGCGGCTTGGGTACGGCGTAGATCTTGCGGCCCTGGAGCGACACCGTCCAGCCACGGTTCTCCGCCCACACCGCGAGCTCCTTCACCCAGTCCTCGGGCAGCAGCTCGCGTTCGACGACGAGGTAGGCGAACAGGTCCTCGGCGATGCGGTGCTTGCGCACCCAGACCGGGTCGGCGGCGGTCATCAGATGCTCGCTCACCTCGGCCAGCGGGGCGCACTCCTCGGCCAGGCGGGCGGTCACCCGCCGGTGCCAGTCGAGGTCGGAGACACCGTCCACCAGCAGGTGGCCGCCGTTCGCGCAGATCGCGTACTTCGGCGGGGGGCCCGGCAGGTTGATGCGCTGGTACTGCTTGCGGGTGCGGGTCGTCGTCGGCATGAACAGCGCCGTGTCGCCCAGGTCGGTCAGGAGCTGGGCCGCGGTCTCCGTCATGAACGACAGGGGCTTGCTCTCGTGCACCTCCACACAGAGCAGCCGGGGTGCCCGTGCGTCGGGCATGGTCAGCGCCAGAGCCGCGGAGGAGTAGATGAGCGTACGGTCGAGGTCGCTCGCGACGAGTACCGGCATCAGACGCTCACCGCCTTGCCGTCGGCGCCCGTCGCGCCCCGGGTGTACCGGGGGTGGATCAGGCCCACGCAGGTGTACGGCAGGTCGGAGACCTCCTCCACCGGTACGCCCCGCTGTCCGGCCAGCAGGCGTACATGGTCCAGGTCGCTGCCCGCACCGGCCCGCGCCAGGATCTTCCAGGGCACCCGCCGCAGCAGCACGCGGGTGGTCTCGCCGACGCCGGGCTTGACGAGGTTGACGTTGTGGATGCCGTACTCCTCGCTGATGCGCTCCACCGCCGCCCAGCCCTCCCAGGTCGGGGAGCGGTCGGCGGACAGCAGCTCCTTGGCGTGGGCGTCGGCCGCGTCCGCGACCTCGGGGAAGCGGGCGGAGACGGCGTCCAGGAAAGTGACCGACACGTCGGCGCCGGCGAGTTCGCGGTAGAACTTCGCGCCGTGGAAGTCGTGGGGGCCGACGAGGTCGGCGCGCAGCACCGTGCGGGAGATCAGGCCGGAGACGGTGGAGTTGAGGCAGGCGGAGGGGATGAGGAAGTCCTCGCGGGTGCCGTAGGTCCGTACGCAGGAACCGGGGTCGGCCAGCACGGCGATCTCCGGGTCGAAGCCGGTGATGCCGTCGGAGGCCTCGAACTCCCGCAGCGCGTCGGCGAGTTCGCGGGTGATGGCGCCCTTGCCGGTCCAGCCGTCGACGAAGACGACATCGGCGGGGTCATGGTGGTCGGCCAGCCAGCGCAGCGCGTTGGCGTCGATGCCGCGGCCCCGGACGATCGACACGGCGTAGTGGGGCAGGTCGAGGCCGTGCCGGTACTGGGCCCAGCGGCGCATCAGGATGCCGACGGGCGTGCCGGCCCGGGCCAGGGAGACCAGGACGGGTCTCGGTGACCGTTCCGCCAGCACGATCTCGGTGACGGCGCCGGCCGCCTGCGCCAGCCGCGCCGCGGAGGCGTCCAGCGCCGCGTGGAACAGCCGCTGGTACTGCTCGCTCGGCTGGTACTCGACCGGCAGCGACTCCGCGTAGTGCGCGCCGCCGCTCTGGATGGCCTCCTCGCGTTCCTCGGTCGGCGCCTCCAGCGTCACGTCCGAGAGGTCCTGGAGCAGCCAGCCGACCTCCTCGGGGGCATACGAGGAGAAGGCGGGGCCACGGAGCGGCTCGGGCAGCATGGAGGGCCTTTCGGAGGCGTGCGGGGGCTCGGGGACGTACGACGGGACGACCGCGAGCAAGGTGTGCGGGGTGTGCGCGGCGAGCTGGGCCAGCAGGCCGTCCGGGGCGTGCAGCGCGGGGGTGTCGGCGACCGAGTCGACCACGGCTACGACGGCGTCGAAGCCGGCGCCCGCGACGTTGTAGGCGTACCGCTCGCCGGGGCCGTCGGCCGGGTCGTCGTGCGCCGGGAAGACCAGGCGGGTGCGTATCGCGTAGCCGGGGTCGTCGACCGCGAGGACGGGCGAGCGGGTGGTGGTGGAGTAGCGCACCTCGGCGTCCGTGATCCGCTCCAGCTCGCGGGCGAGCCGGAGCGGGGCGTACATCAGCTCCTCGAAGCCGAGGATGTGCACGCGGCGCGCGTCAGCGGGGAGCGCTTCCGCGAGGCGGGCGGCCATGGCGGGGAGGGCGGCTTCGAGCCGTGCTCGGTGCTCGGGGGTGAAGCCGTGCCGACCGCCGTCGGGGAGGCCGTGGGGCCAGCACAGGTCTACGCGGGTGACGTTCGGCTGCGGGCCGGTGGGGGCTGGTCGCCACGACGAAGCCGCAGACGACGAACGCCCCTTCGCGGCCCCCTCCGCCTCGTACCGGGCCACCAGCTCCCGCCCCTTCTCCAGCACCCCCTTCGGCAGCCGCACCGTCCCCGAAGCCGCCGCGACGAGATCCACCCGCGCGCCGATCTCCCGCGCGAACTCCTCCAGCCGCCCGGCATCCTCCGCGGACCGCATGTCGACCAACGCCACCACGACGTACCGCCGCCGGGGATACCGCTCGTGCAGATCCCGGACGGTGTTCAGCACCGTGTTCCCCGTGGAGAACTCGTCGTCGACCAGGACGAGCGGCCCGTCGCCGGCCAGCAGCGCCGGAGCCTCCGGCAGCAGCAGGTGCGAGGTGGCGTGCGAGTGGGACTCCTCGAAGCCGCCGGCCCGGGCGACCCCGGCGACCGGGCGGCGGGTGGAGTGCAGGTAGGGGGCGAGGCCGAGACCGTCGGCGACCGAGTGGCCGAGCCCGGTGGCGGTCTCCGCGTAGCCGAGGACGACGGCCGCGCCCGCTTCGTCGGCACCCAGCAGGTCGCGTACGCGCCGGCCGAGGGTGAAGCCGTGGCCGTACACCACGGACGGCGACTGCGGGACGTGCTTGCCCAGCACGTTGGAGACGAGCAGATGCGCCCGCTTGGGGTTGCGGCGCAGCGCCAGCCCCAGCAGCTCGGTCAGCTCGTCGTCCCCGACGAGCTCGACACCGAGCCGCTCCGCGACCCAGCTGCCGGACCACACCTCGTCACGCACCCCGCAGGCCCCCTTGTCCACTGCCTCGTCCGCCCTGTCTGCCGTGTTCCCCGTGTCCATGGATTCCTTGTGTTCAGTCGAGCAGGTGTTCAGTCGGGCAGTCCGCCGGCGAGCAGTTCCACGAAGCCGATGTCCTCGTTCGCCACGCCGAAAACCTCGGCGCGCAGCAGGGTCCGCTCGGCCCAGGCGCGGTGCGGCTTCACCTCGTTCATCTTGTTGGTGTACGCCGACCTCAGCACGCCTCCGCCACCGCGCTCGGGCCGCAGGATGTCCTGGGCGTCGCTGAACTCCTCGTGGCTGACCACCGACAGCGCGTGCACCGGCAGCACGTGCGAGGGGTGGATGCAGGTCTTGCCCAGCAGGCCGTTGGCCTGGTCGAGGGAGATCTCCCGCAGCAGCCCGTCCATGGCGTGTTCGATCAGCTTCTCGCGCAGCTCCACGGCCTTTCCCTCCAGGAAGGGGCTCTGCCGCAGCTGCGGTTTGAACATACGTTCCTGCACCCGAAAGTACTCCCAGACCGGCCCGGTCACCGTGAAGCCGGTGCCGTCGGCCCGCCCGAGCATGTTCACCACGTCGGCGATCACGGAGGCGACGATCTGGACGTCGTAGGCCGTCATGTCGGGGGCTCTGCGCAGCCCGTAGGAGGAGCAGAAGTCGGTCACACCGAGGCGCAGCGCGAGCACGCGGTCGCGGTACTTGTCGACGGCGCGGTAGATGCCCTCCAGGGTCGCCACGCGCGACTCCCGGTACAGCAGCTCCGGCGACTCCAGCACCGGCATGGCGAGAAGCCGCCGTCCGCTTTCGGCCTCGGCGTCGGCGAGGGCCTCCAGGAAGGGCATGCCGCGTTCCTCGGTGAACTTCGGCAGTACGAATCCGGACAGCAGGCGCACGGCGGGGCCGAGGCGTCGTACGAGGTCGGGGATCTGCTCGGGGACACGGATCCGGACGAACAGCAGCGGCAGGTCGGCGCCGGGGCGGGAGGCGAGGTCCGCGAACTGCCGGACGAGGTTCTCCTCGCCGGCCACGACGTCCGCGTCGTCGATCGAGTCCTCCAGGCACAGGACCATCGACACCACGCCTCGTCCGGCCTGCTTGACGATGTCGTCGGCGAGCCGCGGCCTCGTCGCCGGGCTGTAGAGCGTGGCTCCCAGGGCCGCGGACAGCAGCCGGGTCGGCGAGTCGGGCGTGAAGTCGCACGGCTCCTGGTGGAACAGGCGCTTCCGCACCTCAGGGGCGATGTGCCCGAAGTGACGCATAGTACTCCCCCGTGGTGTCTGGGCTACCTCTGGATTGTCTGAAGGTGGCCGGTAATAGTACGTAGAGATCCATGTCTGGGGTTCCCGCAGGGCATGAACTTCAGGTAACCCGGCTGTGTCGGCGATCATTCGAAGGGACTGCCCATGCAGTCCGAGTACCCGCCCCCGCGTTGTCGTGACCAGGACCGAGAAGGCAGGATGACGGCATGACGCACGCGATGCTGAAGGGGTCGAACGTCCCGCTGGAAGCCACGACGGTGCGCGCCGTGCTGCGCTGGACGCCCGGGCAGGGTGTTCCGGATGTCGACGCCTCGGCGCTGCTCCTCGGCCCCGGCGGCCGCGTGCGCTCCGACGAGGACTTCGTCTTCTACAACCAGCCCCGGCACCCCTCCGGGAAGGTCTGGCGGCTCGGCAAGAAGCGGGTCGCCGAAGGCCTGACCGACACGATCCAGACAGATCTCTCCGGTGTCGAGGCCGGGGTCAGCCGGATTCTGCTGGTCGCATCGGCGGACGGCGTCACCTTCGACCGCGTACGGGCCCTGCGCATCCTGCTGTACGACGCGACGGACGGGACGGCCCCTGACGCGGAGCCGCTGGCCTACTTCGACGTCAAGCCGGAGACGGGCGGGGAGACCGCGCTGATCTGCGGTGAGCTGTACCGGCGCAATGAGGGCTGGAAGTTCCGGGCGCTGGGCGAGGGCTACACGAACGGACTGAAGGGCCTGGCGACCGACTTCGGCATCTCGGTGGACGAGTCGGAGATGGCGGAGGAATCGGCGGCGACGACGCAGCAGCAGGCGTCCGCGCCGCCCCGATCCGGCCCCGAGGTCTCCCGGCCGCTTCCGCCGGAGCAGCCGACGGGCGTGCCGCCGCAGCCGTCCCAGCCGGCGTACGGATATCCGCAGCCGTCCGCGACGCCCACGCCGGCGACCCAGCCCGCGTACGGATATCCGCATCCGACGAGTCAGCCCGCGTACGGGTACCCGCCGGCGGCCGCGGCGACCGGCGCCCAGTCCGGATACGCCTTCCCGCCGCCGGTGACCGTCGTCCCGGACCCGGATTTCCGGCTGCCGCCGCAGGGGCCGCAGTTCATCGGGCGGTAGCGGTCAGCAGCGCACGGCTCAGCGCTCCACCTTCGTCTTGTACCCCCGCCCCCAGTGCAGCCCCCACCCGTACAGCCGGTCCACTTCTCCCTGGAAGCCGTACACGAACTTCACCTCGCGCCGGACGATGATCTCGTCCTTGACCTTCTCGATCATCACGACCGCGCAGGAGCGGGCCTGAGGGTGGCGTTCGTCGAGGTGTATCTCGATGCGGGGGCCGTTGCTGGGGTACAGCGTGACGATGGCATGGGTGCGGTCGAACGCGGGCGTCTGGTCGTAGATGTAGGCGAAGACCAGCAGTCGTTTGATTTCGTCCCGGTGGTCGAGGTTGACGTACATCGTCTCGCCGGACGCCGAACCGAACCGGTCGTCGCCGCTGAGCTTGACGTACGGCGGGGCGTTGACGTCGCCGAAGTAGCCGCCGAGCGGCTGGACGACGCCCTTGGTGCCGTCCTGCAGCTCGTACAGGCAGCCCAGGTCGAGGTCGACGTTGACCATGCTCTGGCTGTGGCCCACGACCTCCGGCGGCTTGAGCGCCCTGAAGGGGTGGCGCAGCACGCTCTCCCGCCGGCCGCCGCCGAAGTCGGAGGTCCGCATCCGCCAGCTCAGGTTGATGCGCAGATGGCCGGTGGCCGCACCCTGCTTGGTCAGCGAGACCCTGTCGTGCCGTTTGGTCAGCTCGATGGCGTTGCTGGCGGCACTGCCCGAGTCGAAGTCGGCCTCGCGTCCCCGCCAGAATCCCTCCAAGAAGCCCATACACGCCCCCACGTTCGCGTCGAAGACCGGCGGGGCGGCCCGAGGACACGTCCTCGGCGGCCGCCCCGCACAGAGCGTTCCTCGCCGGGACCCGGTTCACACCCGCGACGAGGCGCGGCGGGCGCGAACCGGGTCCTTGCGGCAGGCGCGCGTCACACCCCGGACGAGACCTCAGTCCTCTCGTCCGAGCCCGCTTTTCCCTCGGCTGCCGCGAGAGCGCGGTTGCGGCGTACGGAGGACCAGAAGGACCAGCCGATCAGGATCACGCCGATGGAACCGGTGATGAGCTCGTGGATCTGGTACTGGATGGTGACCAGGAGGATCAGGGCGAGGGCGCCGATGGCGTAGTGCGCGCCGTGCTCCAGGTAGACGTAGTCGTCGAGGGTGCCCTGGCGGACCAGGTAGACGGTGAGCGACCGGACGTACATGGCGCCGATGCCGAGACCGAGGGCCATCAGGACGATGTCGTTGGTGATGGCGAAGGCACCGATCACGCCGTCGAAGGAGAAGGACGCGTCGAGGACCTCAAGGTAGAGGAACATGAAGAACGCGGCCTTGCCGGCGAGGGCGACCGCGGAGCGCGGCTTGCCGGTGCGCTCGGCTTCCTCCTCCGCCTCGTGCTCGCGTTCCTCGTCCTCTTCGAGCCTTTCCTCGAAGTAGCCGGAGAGACCGCCGACGATCATGTACGTGATGAGGCCGGCGATACCGGAGAGCAGGACCGTCTCGGCCTTGTCGGCGTGCCCGGCGTGCAGATGGGCCTGGGTCGCGAAGGTCATCGAGGTGATCAGCAGGACGATCAGCGCGATGCAGACCGACAGCATGTCGACCTTGCCGAGCTTGGCCAGCGGGCGCTCGATCCAGCCCAGCCACTTGATGTCCCGGTCTTCGAAGATGAAGTCCAGGAAGATCATCAGAAGGAACATGCCACCGAAGGCGGCGATCGCCGGGTGGGCGTCGGTGACCAGTTCCTGGTAGCGGTCCTTGTCCGTGAGCGCGAGGTCGACGGCCTCGATCGGTCCGAGCTGGGCGCTGAGGGCGACGATCACCACGGGGAAGACCAGTCGCATGCCGAAGACGGCGATCAGGATGCCGACCGTGAGGAAGATCTTCTGCCAGAAGGCATTCATCTTCTTCAGGATCCCGGCGTTGACCACCGCGTTGTCGAAGGACAGCGAGATCTCAAGGACGGAGAGGATCGCCACGATGCCGAAGGCGGTCCACCCCCCGTAGAAGACCGCCGCGACGAGGCCGAGCGCGGTGACCGCGAACGACCAGCCGAAGGTTTTCAGAACCACTGGCTACCCAATCCCTTATGTACGGGTCTCCCCCGCGCCGTACTCGGCTTTACGAAACCTTTGAAGCCGGAGTCTAGTCGGCCTCCGTTCGTATCCCACAGGGCCCCGGATTCTGCTCATATCGCCTATGAGACGTTGACCCCGAAGTCCAGGGCGATCCCCCGCAAGCCCGACGCGTACCCCTGCCCCACCGCCCGGAACTTCCACTCGCCCTGGTACCGGTAGAGCTCACCGAAGATCATCGCGGTCTCGGTGGACGCGTCCTCGCTCAGGTCGTAGCGGGCGAGTTCCTGGCCGTCGGCCTGGTTCACCACCCGGATGAAGGCGTTGCTGACCTGGCCGAAGGCCTGGCCGCGCTCGTCGGCAAGGTGGATGGAGACCGGGAAGACGATCTTGTCGCACTGGGGCGGCACCTTGGACAGGTCGACCAGGATCGACTCGTCATCGCCGTCGCCCTCACCGGTGAGGTTGTCACCGGTGTGCTCCACCGAGCCGTCCGGGCTCTTGAGCTGGTTGTAGAACACGAACCACTCGTCCCCGAGCACCCGGCCGCCGCTGCACATCAGGGCGCTGGCGTCGAGGTCGAACGGGGCTCCGGTGGTGGAGCGCGCGTCCCAGCCGAGACCGATCATCACCTGAGTGAGGTTCGGTGCGGCCTTGGACAGGGAGACATTGCCCCCCTTGGCGAGCGTGACGCCCATGGTGATGGTCCCTCCCCGAGGTGATGCTTCTCTGGCTTCCTGCGCGTCCGGCGCCGCACGTAAACCGTGCGACGCCGGGCGGTGAGACCTTCGGTCGGCTCAGACGTTCACACCGAAGTCCTGCGCGATGCCGCGCAGGCCCGAGGCGTAGCCCTGGCCGATGGCACGGAACTTCCACTCCGCGCCGTGCCGGTAGAGCTCGCCGAAGACCATGGCGGTCTCCGTGGAGGCGTCCTCACTGAGGTCGTAGCGGGCGATCTCGGCGCCGCCGGCCTGGTTCACGACGCGGATGAACGCGTTGCGGACCTGGCCGAAGGACTGCTGGCGGGTCTCGGCGTCGTAGATCGAGACCGGGAAGACGATCTTTTCCACGTCCGCCGGGACGCCGGCGAGATTGACCTTGATCTGCTCGTCGTCGCCCTCGCCCTCACCCGTGAGGTTGTCACCGGTGTGCTCGACGGAGCCGTCGGGGCTCTTGAGGTTGTTGAAGAAGATGAAGTGCTGGTCGCTGACGACCTTGCCGGAGTTGTTCAGCAGCAGCGCGCTGGCGTCCAGGTCGAAGTCGGTGCCGGTCGTGGTGCGGACGTCCCACCCCAGACCGACGATGACCGCGGTCAGGCCCGGCGCCTCCTTGGTCAGCGATACGTTGCCGCCCTTGCTGAGGCTGACTCCCACGAGTCCTCCATTGATGTCCGGGGGCGGGAAGCCCCGTAGTGCGTCGGATGTCGGATCAACGAGTCGATCCTAGTAACGGGTTCCCGCCCCACGCAGGCCCTGGAGCCGAAGAATCACCGGGGTGTCGGGCCCCGTCACGACGGCGGCGTCACAGGGTGTCGAGCGCCTTCACGTAGTCGTTGAGGTCGCGCGCGTCCGGCAGGCCGTTGACGACCGTCCAGCGCACGACGCCCTCCTTGTCGATGACGAAGGTCCCGCGCACGGCGCAACCCTTGTCCTCGTCGAAGACGCCGTAGGCGCGCGACACGTTGCCGTGCGGCCAGAAGTCGCTCAGCAGCGGGTACTCCAGGCCCTCCTGCTCGGCGAAGACGCGCAGGGTGTGGATGGAGTCGTTCGAGACGGCGAGCACCTGGGTGTCGCGGTCGGAGAACTTCGGCAGGTTGTCGCGCAGCTCGCACAGCTCGCCGGTGCACACGCCGGTGAAGGCGAACGGGTAGAAGAGCAGCACCACGTTCTTGTCGCCGAGGAAGTCGGACAGCCGCACGGTCGCGCCGTGGTTGTCCTTGAGCTCGAAGTCGGGGGCCTTCTCGCCGACCTGGATCGCCATCGTCCTGTTGGTCCCTTCGGGGGGGTTGTTCGGGCGAGAACACCCTACGCAGGGATCACCAGAGGCCTGCGGACGGGCTGACGTCGTCAGCCCGTCCGGATCCGGCCGTGGCCGGAACTACTTCTTGGACTTGGCCGCCTTCGGCGTCGCCAGGCGGCTGCCGCTCCAGTCCTTGCCGACGCTGACGCTCTTGGACGCCGTCAGTCCCGCCGTCGTAGCGGCTTCCGAGATGTCACTCGGCTCCACGTATCCCGACCGGCCGGTCTTCGGCGTGAGGAGCAGGATCGCGCCACCCTCTTCGATGTACGTGGTGGCATCCACCAGCGCATCCGTCAGGTCGCCGTCGTCGTCACGGAACCACAGCACAACGGCGTCGGCCACGTCGTCGTAGTCCTCATCCACCAGGTCGCTCTCGATGGCTTCCTCGATGGCCTCGCGGAGCTCCTGGTCCACGTCGTCGTCGTAGCCGATCTCCTGGACCACCTGCCCGGGCTGGAACCCCAGCCTGGCGGCAGGGTTCGTCCGCTCCTCCGCGTGGTCCGCGGTCGCGCTCACGGGTTGCCTCCTGATCATGTCTTGGGAATATCTCAGCCACGCGCGTGCGCGAAGCATTGGCCGTAGTCCACACGGGCGGGGCGGATCGCGCAAGTACCCGGCCGTTCAGACCGCCGAAACGGTGACGATCCTGGCCGTGTCACCGCAACTCCAGGCACAGCCTCCCAGGCGCAGGTGACGCACACCACACCTTTCTGCCCGCTTTGCGCGTTTGGGAATCCTCTGTGGGTACGAGACTCGAATGAGTTTGCCCAAGTCGCCCCGGGGTCGGCACAGGGCCGACCCAGGTCCCGGTTACCTCTCGGTAGAGATGACGTTCCGGCTCCCGGAGGTACACGATGGGGATCGGCGCAGGCACGAGACGACCCCCGAGACAAACAGCGAAAAGCGGCCTCTGACAGGTGGCCCTCCGACAGGTAAGGAACAGCGTGGCTTCCGGATCCGATCGCAACCCGATCATCATTGGCGGCCTTCCGAGTCAGGTTCCTGACTTCGATCCCGAGGAAACCCAGGAGTGGCTCGACTCCCTCGACGCCGCAGTGGACGAGCGCGGCCGGGAGCGGGCCCGTTATCTGATGCTGCGGCTGATCGAGCGGGCCCGCGAGAAGCGCGTGGCCGTGCCCGAGATGCGCAGCACGGACTACGTCAACACCATCCCCACCAAGAGCGAGCCGTTCTTCCCCGGCAACGAGGAGATCGAGCGCAAGATCCTCAACGCCACCCGCTGGAACGCCGCGGTGATGGTCTCGCGCGCCCAGCGGCCGGGCATCGGCGTCGGCGGCCACATCGCCACCTTCGCCTCCTCCGCCTCGCTCTACGACGTGGGCTTCAACCACTTCTTCCGGGGCAAGGACGAGGGCGACGGCGGCGACCAGGTCTTCTTCCAGGGTCACGCCTCGCCGGGCATCTACGCCCGCGCGTACCTGCTGGACCGGCTGAGCGAGCAGCACCTGGACGGCTTCCGGCAGGAGAAGTCGAAGGCGCCGTACGGACTGTCGTCGTACCCGCATCCGCGCCTCATGCCGGACTTCTGGGAGTTCCCGACGGTCTCGATGGGCCTCGGCCCGATCGGCGCGATCTACCAGGCGCGGATGAACCGGTACATGCACGCGCGCGGGATCGCCGACACGTCCAAGTCGCACGTGTGGGCGTTCCTCGGCGACGGCGAGATGGACGAGCCGGAGTCGCTCGGCCAGCTGACGCTCGCCGCGCGTGAGGGCCTGGACAACCTGACCTTCGTCGTCAACTGCAACCTGCAGCGGCTCGACGGCCCGGTGCGCGGCAACGGCAAGATCATCCAGGAGCTGGAGTCGGTCTTCCGCGGTGCCGGCTGGAACGTCATCAAGCTGATCTGGGACCGCACCTGGGACCCGCTGCTGGCGCAGGACCGGGACGGCGTCCTGGTCAACAAGATGAACACCACGCCGGACGGCCAGTTCCAGACCTACGCCACCGAGTCCGGCGCGTACATCCGCGAGCACTTCTTCGGTGACGACGTGCGGCTGCGCGCGATGGTCGAGCACATGACCGACGACCAGATCCTGCACCTGGGCCGCGGCGGTCACGACCACCGGAAGATCTTCGCGGCGTTCTCGGCGGCCAAGGCGCACAAGGGCCAGCCGACGGTCATCCTCGCCAAGACGATCAAGGGCTGGACGCTCGGCCCGAACTTCGAGGGCCGCAACGCCACGCACCAGATGAAGAAGCTGACGGTCGACGACCTCAAGCACTTCCGGGACCGTCTGCACCTGCCGATCTCCGACAAGGAGCTGGAGTCCGGCCTGCCGCCGTACTACCACCCGGGCCGGGACTCGGAGGAGATCCAGTACATGCACGACCGCCGCAAGGGGCTCGGCGGTTACGTCCCCACGCGCGTCGTCCGCTCCAAGCCTCTGCGGCTGCCCGAGGACAAGACGTACGCGACCGTGAAGAAGGGCTCGGGCCAGCAGTCCATCGCGACGACGATGGCCTTCGTCCGGCTCCTCAAGGACCTCATGCGGGACAAGGAGATCGGCAAGCGATTCGTGCTGATCGCGCCGGACGAGTACCGCACGTTCGGCATGGACTCGTTCTTCCCGAGCGCGAAGATCTACAACCCGCTGGGCCAGCAGTACGAGGCCGTGGACCGCGACCTCCTCCTCGCCTACAAGGAGTCGCCGAACGGCCAGATGCTGCACGACGGCATCTCGGAGGCGGGCTGCACGGCCTCCCTGATCGCCGCCGGCTCGGCCTACGCGACCCACGGTGAGCCGCTCATCCCGGTCTACGTCTTCTACTCGATGTTCGGTTTCCAGCGGACCGGCGACCAGTTCTGGCAGATGTCCGACCAGCTGGCACGCGGCTTCGTCCTCGGCGCGACCGCGGGCCGCACGACCCTGACCGGTGAGGGTCTGCAGCACGCGGACGGCCACTCGCAGCTGCTGGCCTCGACCAACCCGGGCTGTGTGGCGTACGACCCGGCCTTCGCGTACGAGATCGCGCACATCGTCAAGGACGGTCTGCGCCGGATGTACGGCAGCTCGGAGGAGCACCCGCACGGCGAGGACGTCTTCTACTACCTGACCGTCTACAACGAGCCGATCCAGCACCCGGCCGAGCCGGAGAACGTGGACGTCGAGGGCATCCTCAAGGGCATCTACCGGCTCAGCGAGGGCACGGCGGGCTCGATCCCGGCGCAGATCATGGCGTCGGGCGTCGCGCTGCCGTGGGCGATCGAGGCGCAGCAGATCCTGGCCCAGGACTGGAACGTGAAGGCCGACGTCTGGTCGGCGACCTCCTGGAACGAGCTGCGGCGCGAGGCCGTGGCCTGCGAGCAGCACAACCTGCTGCACCCCGAGGAGGAGCAGCGGGTGCCGTACGTGACGCAGAAGCTGTCCGGCGCGCAGGGGCCGTTCGTGGCCGTGTCCGACTGGATGCGGTCGGTCCCGGACCAGATCGCGCGCTGGGTGCCCGGAACCTACCAGTCCCTCGGCGCCGACGGCTTCGGCTTCGCCGACACGCGCGGCGCGGCCCGCCGCTTCTTCCACATCGACGCCCAGTCGATCGTGGTCGCGGTCCTCACCGAGCTGGCCCGCGAGGGCAAGGTGGACCGCTCGGTGCTGAAGCAGGCCATCGACCGCTACCAGCTGCTCGACGTGGCAGCGGCCGACCCGGGTGTCGCAGGCGGTGACGCGTAGGCACAGGGTGCCTGACGAGGGCGGTGGAGTCTGTGGCTCCACCGCCCTCACGGTTTCTTTACGATGCGGGCATGAAGGCGGGCAGGAGAGACCAGTCGGCGCAGGTCCGTTGGGAGTCGGTGACCCAACGGCCCCTGATGGCACTCGCGGTGATGTTCGCCGTGGCCTATGCCGTGCCGATCGTCGCCGACGACGCGAGCTCGTCGGTGGCGTTCGCGTGCACGGTGGTCGAGTGGGCGGTGTGGGGAGCGTTCGCCGCGGACTACCTAGCGCGGCTGGTACTCGCCCCTGACCGGCGGGGCTTCATACGTACGCACTGGCTGGACCTGTGCGCGGTGGTGCTGCCGATGGTGCAGCCGTTGCGGCTGCTGCGGCTGGTCTCGACGCTGATGCTGGTGGGGCGGCGGGCGCGGATGGCCACGCAGATCCGGCTGACCACGTATGTCGCGGGGTCCGTGGTCGGGCTGCTGATGTTCGGGTCGCTGGCGGTGCTGTCGGTGGAGCGGGACTCGCCGGACGGGAACATCCGGACGTTGGGTGACGCGGTGTGGTGGTCGTTCACGACGATGACGACCGTGGGGTACGGGGATCACGCGCCGACGACGGGTTTGGGCCGGCTGATCGCGGTGGGGCTGATGCTGTCGGGGATCGCGCTGTTGGGTGTGGTGACGGCGAACATCGCGGCGTGGTTCATCGCGCGGTTCGAGAAGGACGACGTGGAGGAACGGCGGCAGACGGAGGCGATTCGGGGACTGACGGAGGAGGTACGGGCACTGCGGGCGGAGGTGGCTGCGCTGCAGGAACGGTCGGTGAGGTGACGGGGTTGCCGAACAACCCGGCGCGACGGGGTGCCTCCCCCAAGCTTTCCGAGCAGGGGGTACCCCCAGCGCCCACCCGTGCCGCCCCAGGCGGCACGCATGCCCGCGGCTGGGCGGACCGGCACGTACCCGCACTCATCCGCAGTCGCCCACGGCGCGAAGGGGCCGTGTCGGGGGGTGTCCGCCCGCAGCGGCCGGCGTCCATCACCCTCCACCCCGGTAAGAGACAGTTCCGCCGGACCGAGGACGGACACCCCCCGGCGCGGCCCCGACCCACCACCACCCGTAGGCGCAACGCGCACCCCCACCGAACCCGCACAGGCCGCCGCAGGCATCCGCATCCGCACCCGCACACACAAAGGTGGGCCCCCGGCCGCTTCCGCCGGGGGCCCTTCCCTCACTTCCCCGCGGGTCAGAACATGCCGCTGCCCGGGGTGCCCGCTCCGGCCAGCCAGATGACTGCCAGGAGCGTGTCGATGGCGCCCAGTACCAGGGCGACCAGGGCCGTGACAGGACGGGAGCCCGCCCAGGTGCGGCCCATGGAGAGCCAGCCGCAGACGATCGCGACGGGGCCGAGGATGATCCCCAGCACGAAGAACCCGGCGACCGCGCACGTGACTCCGATGACTCCGAGCGTCGCGCGATCCGGCCCGTTCCGTGACCACGTCCGGCTACGTGAACGGGGGTGCCTGCGCGTTCCGTGTCCGAAGCTCGCCATCACCAACTCCCCGAACCCCTGGATCAACTACCGGAACTCCTCGATGAGTTCGGGTTCGGTTGGGGTTCGACCATGCGAGTACCCCGGATACGGCCGTCATTCCTGCGGCCTTCAACTTCGTTCGCTGCCTGCGCGCTGCCCCCCTCCGGCAGCGCGCCGCAGCCCGGTCGTCCGCCATGCCCTTGCGGAGGACTTGACCCACTGTGACCTGCGGCCCCCACCGGAGGGGAGGGGTTCGTCGCCGTTGTCACCCGGATAGGCGAACCGCACGCCGACGCCCCGTAAAAGCCGGCGACCCGTCAGAGCGGACGCCCCGTCAGAGCGGACGCCCTGTCAGATGTGCCCCACGCCCGCACCGGCCGCCGCGTTCTCACCCCGCTTGGTGAGGAACGCGACCAGCACCGCGACCACGGCAACCCCCGCAGCGACCAGGGAGGCCGCGCTCATCCCGGCGATGAACGTGTCATGCGCGACGTCCGTGATCTTCGCGGCGACAGAGTCCGGGGTACCCGGCGTAACCGGCGCCACCCCGACCTGAACCGCCTCGGAAGCCAGGCGCTCCTGCGCCGGAGTGAGCGGCGGAAGTCCCGCGTCCGCCCAGTTGCCGGCCAGGTCGCTGTCGACCTTGGAGGCCATCACGGCACCCAGCACGGCCGTACCGAGACTGCCGCCGATCTGCATCGCGGCCTGCTGGAGCCCCCCGGCCACACCCGACAGCTCCATCGGGGCGTTGCCGACGATGACCTCCGTGGCGCCGACCATGACGGGCGCGAGGCCGAGGCCCAGCAGGGCGAACCAGAGCGACATGGGACCGCTGCCGGTGTCCGCCTCCAGCGTGGACATGCCGTACATGGCGATCGCGGTGACCGCCATACCGCCGGCCAGCGGAACCCGCGGGCCCAGCTTGGTGATCATCGCGCCCGCGAGCGGGGACCCGACGATCATCATGCCGGTGAGCGGCAGCAGGTGCAGACCGGCGTCGATCGGGCTCATGCCGTGCACGTTCTGCAGATAGAAGGTGACGAAGAACAGGCCGCCCATGAAGGCGATGGCCATCAGGACCATCAGGACGACACCCGCCGACAGCGGAATGGAGCGGAACAGCGCCAGCGGGATCAGCGGCTCCTTCACCTTCGTCTCCCAGAAGGAGAAGAGCGCGAAGCCCACGACGCAGGCGACGATGAACGCCCATGTCTTGCCGTCGCCCCAGCCCCAGTCGGGAGCCTTGATGAGCGCCCACACGAGACAGAACATCGCGGCCGACAGCAGGGCGATACCCAGCAGGTCGAAGGAGCGCGGGGCGTTCTCGGCCCGGTGGTCCAGCAGGATCAGCACGCCGAGGATCACGGCGAGGGCGCCGACCGGCACGTTGATGAAGAAGACGGACTGCCAGTTGACGTGCTCGACGAGCACGCCGCCGAGGATCGGGCCGCCCGCGGTGGAGGCCCCGACGACCATGCCCCAGATGCCGATGGCCATGTTGAGCTTCTCGGCCGGGAACGTGGCTCGCAGCAGACCGAGCGCGGCAGGCATCAGCAGTGCGCCGAACAGGCCCTGGAAGACGCGGAAGGTGACGACCAGCGCGATGCTGTCGGACAGGCCGATGGCCCCCGAGGCGGCGGCGAAGCCGACCACGCCGATGAGGAAGGTCTGCCGGTGACCGAACCGGTCACCGAGCTTGCCCGCGGTGATCAGGGAGACCGCGAGGGCGAGGAAGTAACCGTTGGTGATCCACTGGACCTCGGCGAAGGTGGCGCCCAGGTCCTTCTGTATGGCCGGGTTGGCGATGGCCACGATGGTGCCGTCGAGGGCCACCATCATGACCCCCACGGCGACGGTGATGAGGGTGAGCCAGGGGTGCCCCCGCAGCCCCTTGCCGGGCGTCGCGCCCGACGAAGATGCCGGCGCGTCGCCCCCCGGCCCCGTCGCGTCGATGGCGGTCTGACTAGTCATACGGGCGAGCGTAATGTCAGCGACTGACACTTGACAATCTGACGCACAAGTCGGTGACTGACATCGCACTCCCCTGTAGGGTGCCTGATCTTGGAGATCAGCCAGGAAGGAGGGCCCATGGAGACGGCGGCGACCGTAGGCACGGCACCCCGGCCCGGGCTGCGCGAGCTCAAGAAGCAGCGCACGCGGGACGCGCTGCTGCGGGCCGCCTTCAGGCTCTTCACGACCCAGGGGTACGAGCAGACCACCGTCGACGAGATCGCCGAGGCCGTCGACGTCTCGCAGCGCACCTTCTTCCGCTACTTCGCGAGCAAGGAGGAGGCCGCGTTCTTCGTCCTGCGCATCGGGGAGTCGCACATCCTGGAGGCCGTGCGCGCCCGGCCGCCGGCCGAGGCCCCGTTCGAGGCGCTCCGCCGGGCCGTCCTGGAGAGCTGGGACGCCCTCCACGAGACCATCGAGCAGATCGTGCCGGTCGACCTTCACCTGCGCATCTACCAGGTGATCGAGTCGACCCCCGCACTGCTCGCCGCCCACCTGCGGCGCGCGGCGGAAATGGAGGACCGGCTCGCGTGCGTCATCGCCGAGCGCGAGGGGCTGGACGTGGACGCGGACCCGCGGCCGAGGATCGTGGTGGCCCTGTTCGGCGGGGTGATCCGGGTCGCGGAACGGATATGGTCCACAGGGGAGGACCTCAGCCTGGAGGCGATGCGCGAGCAGATGACCAGGTACCTCGACGAGGTGGGTCCCGCACTGGCCGGGAACTGGCGTACAGACTGAACCCAGTACACCATGATCGAAACGTGATCCGTGTCACTTGGTTCACGCGAGACCCTCTCGTTCTCCTAATGTGTCCTCTCAGTGACTTCCTTCGACACCTCCCCGCAACCGAACGTCTGGCGCGCCCTGCTCGCCCTGGCCGTGGTGTTCGTGATGCTGGCGACCACCGGCTGGACCGCCCTGCGCAACCAGAAGAACCCGACCGCGCTCGCGGCCTCGCTCGCCGCCTGGGAAGACGCCCGGATCGAGGGCTACCGGCTGCCCGACCCGCAGGCGGCGCCCGCCCGGCTGGCCCGTTTCTTCGCCTCGCTCACCGAGCGGCAGCGCACCAGCCTCGCCCGCCGCTATCCGCTCGCGGTCGGCAACATGAACGGCGCCCCCGTCGAGCTGCGCTACCGCGCCAACCGCATCGCGCTCGGGCAGGCGCGCAAGGTCGAGCTGAAACGCATGCACGACAGCCGCCTCACCCCGGACGGACAGCAGGATGCGGGCCGCCGTATGCACCGCTTCGAGTCGCTGATGAGCGAGAGCCGGCACATCCTCGCCTTCGACCCGGAGGGCTCGGGCCGGGTCGCCGAGGTGTTCGGGAACCTGGACAAGGCCGACCGCGTGTCCGTGATCGTCCCCGGCGTCGACACCAACCTGCTCACCTTCCAGCGCACCCAGCGCAGGTACTCGGCGCCCGTCGGCATGGCGAAGTCGCTGTACGCGGCCGAGCGCGCGGCGAGCCCCTCGACGCGTACGGCCGTGATCGCCTGGGCCGACTACACGGCACCCAGCGGGGTCGGCATGGACGCGGCGACGGCGATGCGCGCGGAGAGCGGCGCCGCCCGCCTGAACGCGCTGCTGCGCGGGCTCCCCGGCGGCTCACCGGTCTCCCTCTTCTGCCACAGCTACGGCTCGGTGGTGTGCGGGATCGCCGCGCACGCGCTGCCGCGCCGGGTGGCCGACATCGCGGTGGCCGGCAGCCCCGGCATGCGCGTGGAGACGGCCTCGCAGCTGCGGACCTCCGCCCAGGTGTGGTCGATGCGGGACGCCGACGACTGGGTCCAGGACGTGCCGTACCTGGAGGTCGGCGGGCTGGGACACGGCGCCGACCCGGTGTCCACCGCGTTCGGCGCACGGGTGCTGTCGGCGCGCGGCGCCCAGGGTCACAGCGGCTACTTCGAACCGGGCACGGAGAGTCTGCTGAACTTCGCCGACATCGGTGTTGGCGCATACCGCTCGGTGCACTGCGCGGGCGAAGACGAGGGCTGCCGGGCGGATTTGTCCGGCACGGCGCCGGTCGGACGCGCGTAGAGACAACAGAAACCGCGGTCTGCACGGGGAGGGGACGGAGGAGCTCATGCCGCATACGATGAGCCGCATGGGTGACGTACTGGCCGGATTTCATGCCGCCTGGGAGTTCGAGTCCGACTCCGTGCTCATCCGTTACGAACGGGGGATCCGGACACCGAAGCTGTTGCAGGCGCTGGGGGAACGCCGTATCCCCCTGGAGGCGATCGCCGGCGTCACGCTGACGCCCGGCAGACGCGGCACCGTCGTGCTGCGTGTCGAGCCCCGGCCGGGCGCCGATCCGCTGATGGAGGCGGCCGCCGGGCAGTTGAAGGAGAACAGCGACCCGTACCGGCTGGTGCTGCCCGCCGAGCGGGACGCTCTCGCGGAGTACTACGCGGACGAGTTGCGTGCGCGGCTCACCGAGTCGGGGCCGGCCGAACGTCACCTGGTGGCCGCGCCCGAGGCGCCGTTGCAGTTCAAGGCGTACGACGGGAAGGCGTCCTTCGACGGCAGCACGGTCCACTTCAGATGGTTCTGGACGGGGGCGTCGTCGGCGAAGTGGAAGGCCGGCGACCAGAGTTTCCCGGTCGCCGACCTCAGCGGGGTGGAGTGGCGGTCCCCCGAGGTGTTCGAGGGACATCTGCGGTTGTTGCGCCACGACGGGGCCGCGTCACCCGCGCAGGCCGACCAGGATCCGGCAGCGGTGGTCTTCGGGCTCGGATACGGGCCCGTGCACGAGTCGCTGCCGTTCGCCGCGGCTGTGCTGGCCGCGGTGCGGAAGTCCGGGCCGGCTGTCAAGGTTCCGGCGTCCGCGCCGCGCCGTGACCCCGCCGACATCGCCGAGCGCATCCGTCACCTGGGGGAGCTGCATCAGGCCGGGCTGGTGACGGATGAGGAGTTCTCGGCGAAGAAGGCGGAGTTGTTGTCGGAGCTTTAGCGTCTGCCGAGTGCGGTTCGGTTTCGGCTGCGGGCCGTGTGTGGCTTGTCGCGCAGTTCCCCGCGCCCCTGAGAGCCTCTACTCACGCCCCGCAGAAGTGAACGTCATGTCGGCGTACCGGTCGCCCGACACCTTCGTGGCGATCGGCTCCAGCAAGGACAGTTCCTCCTCCGTCAGGACGATCCGCGTCGCCGCCACGTTCTCCTCCACCCGGCCCGGCCTGCGGGTGCCCGGGATCGGGACGATCGGGAGGTCGTGGACTGCCGCCCGCTGCTGGACCCAGGCCAGGGCGATCTGCCCCAGGGTGGCTCCGTGAGCCTCGGCCACCGTGCGGATCGGGTCCAGGAGCGCCGCGTTGGCCGACGCGTTCTCCCCCGTGAAGCGGGGCTGCTGACGGCGGAAGTCGCCGGCCGTCAGGTCCTTGTCGGCGTTGACGAAGGAGCCCGTGAGGAAGCCCCGGCCGAGCGGCGAGTACGGCACCAGTGCCACGCCCAGTTCACGGGCGGCCGGGACGACCTTCGCCTCGATGTCCCGGCTGAACAGCGACCACTCCGACTGCACGGCGGCGATGGGGTGGACGGCCTGGGCGGCGCGCAGTTCGTCGGCGGTGACCTCGCTCAGGCCCAGGTGCTTCACCTTGCCCTCGCGGACCAGTTCGGCCATGGTCCCGACGGTCTCCTCGATCGGCACGTTCACATCGCGCCGGTGCATGTAGTAGAGGTCGATCACGTCGACGTCCAGCCGCTTCAGGCTGTCCTCGGCGGCCTGCCGGATGTACGGCGGGTCGTTGCGGATGACCCGCCTCGTCGGGTCGTCCGGCGGTATCGACAGGGCGAACTTGGTGGCGATGACGACCTCGTCGCGGTGTGCCTTGAAGAACGGCGACAGGAACCGCTCGTTCTCCCCCGCGCCGTACGCGTCCGCCGTGTCGTAGAGCGTGACGCCGAGTTCCAGCGCGCGCTCCAGGGCCGCCCTGGACTCCCCCGCGTCCGACGGGCCGTAGCCGAAGCTCATGCCCATGCAGCCGAGGCCCTGTACACCCACCTCCGGGCCGCCGTCGCCGAGCCGTGCCGTCGGGATCCTGCTGTCGGTCATCGGGTCCTCTCCGCTTCGCGGCCGTGCCCTGCGTCCGCGTAGAAACTGATCTTCAGGTCGAGTACGGCGAGTGTGTCCTGCAGCTCCGCGATCCGTGCCAGCACGTCCCGGCGGGTCGCCTCCAGGAGCTCCCGCCGCTCGCCGTACGTGCTCTCGCCCTCGCGCACCAGCTCCGCGTACCGGACCATGTCGGCGACCGGCATGCCCGTCATGCGCAGCTTCCCGACGAAGTCGAGCCAGTCCAGGTCGCGGTTGGTGTAGCGACGCTGCCCGGTGTGCGAGCGGTCGATGTGGGACATCAGGCCGATCCGCTCGTACCAGCGCAGGGTGTGCGCCGTCAGGCCGGTGAAGGCGACGACCTCGCTGATCGTGTAGCGGTCCTGGCCGTCGGGGCGTGGGTGCCTGCGGGGCGGCGCGGAGCAGATGTCGGTCCTGGTGCCGGTCGGGCGGGTCGCCTCGGCCGTGGTCTGCATCACCGTCATGGCCCCCACGCTAGAACCTTGGAGTGCACTCCAAGCAAGGCCGGGCGGTAAGAGATGGTCAAAATCGGCGGGACGCGGAGCGGGGCGGCTGGCTAGCGTGCGGGGCATGAGTCTCGTACGCCGTGCCCTGCCCAAGGACGCCGAGGAAGTCATGCGCCTGCGCCAGGTGATGATCGATTCCATGTCGGCGGAAGGCCCCTCGTCCGCCGAGTGGCACGCGGAGTCCCTGCCGACCCTGCGGGCCCGACTGGCCGAGCCGGACGGGGAGTTCGCGGCGTTCGTCGTCGGCCACCCGGAACGGCCCGAGCGGCTGGCGGCGCTGGCGGCCGGAACGCTGGAGTACCGGATCGGGCGGGCCGGCAATCCGCACGGGCGGATCGGCTACGTCTTCAGCGTCGCGACCGACCCGGACGCACGGCGCCGCGGCTACGCGCGTGCCTGCATGGAGGCGCTGCTGGAGTGGTTCCGGGAGCGGGGCGCCGGCTACGTCATGCTCACCGCGTCCCCCGACGCCGAGCCGCTGTACGAGTCGATGGGCTTCCGGCGGGACCCTGCCCCCTCCATGCGGCTGCACCTGTGAGCGGCATAGGCTCGCTGGCATGTCGTTGAAGAGCCTTGCGTTGATCGAGAACTGGCCGGTTCCCACCGCGGCGGCGGGTGTCGTGCGGGCGGACGGCACGGTGCCGGGAGTACACGGGCCGGCCGGCCGGCGGTTCCCGCTGGCGTCGGTCACCAAGCCGCTCGCGGCGTACGCGGTGCTCGTCGCGTACGAGGAGGGGGCGGTCGAGCTCGACGAGCCGGCGGGGCCGGCCGGGTCGACGGTGCGGCATCTGCTCGCGCACACCTCGGGGCTCGCCTTCGACGAGCACCGGGTGACGGCGCCTCCCGGGGAGCGGCGGCTGTACTCGAACGCCGGGTTCGAGCAGCTCGGGGACCACATCGCGAAGGCGACGGACATCCCGTTCGCCGAGTATCTGCGGCAGGCGGTGCTCCAGCCGCTGGGGATGGAGTCGACGACGCTGGACGGCTCTCCCGCGAAGGACGGCGTGTCCACGGTCGAGGACCTGCTGCGGTTCGCGGCGGAGGTGCAGGCGCCGCGGCTGCTGGATCCGCGGACGGTGGCGGAGGCGATGACGGTGCAGTACCCGGGGACGAAGGGGGTGCTGCCGGGATACGGGCACCAGAACCCGAACGACTGGGGGCTCGGCTTCGAGATCCGGGACTCCAAGTCGCCGCACTGGACGGGGGGTTCGTCCTCACCTCGGACGTTCGGGCATTTCGGGCAGTCCGGTACGTTTCTGTGGATCGACCCCGATGCCGGTGCCGCCTGCGTGGCGCTCACGGACCGGGCGTTCGGGCCCTGGGCGATCGAGGCGTGGCCGGCGTTCACGGACGCCGTGCTGGCCGAACTCCAGGGCCGGCCCTAAGTCATCTCCCACACCAGCAGCTCCGCCCGGGTCACCGCCACCGCCTCCAGGGCCTTCGCGTCCGTGACGCGCGCCGCGTCCCCCGGGCGCAGTTCCTCACCGTCCAGCCGCACCTCGCCCCGGACGACATGGACGTACACATACGCCCCGTCCGGCACAGCGGTCCGCTCCCCCGCCGCGAGGCGGCGTACGTGGAGCATCGCGCCCGCCTCCGGGACGGCGTACGGGGTGGAGTCCGCGATGCCGCGGACGATCTCGTACGCCGGGTCACCGCCGGGCTCCAGCGGGGCCAGCCACATCTGGACGAAGGTCAGAGGGGCCGGGCCGTCGTTGCGCTCGACGTGGCGGACGCCGGCCGCCGAGCTCAGGCGCTGCACGTCCCCGGCGCGGACGACCGTCTCGTGGCCCGTGGAGTCGCGGTGGGTCAGCTCGCCCTCGACGACCCACGTGACGATCTCGGTGTGGCTGTGCGGGTGCTCGTCGAAGCCGGCGCCGGGGGCGAGGTGCTCCTCGTTGCAGGCGATGAGCGCGCCGAAGCGGAGGTTGCCGGGATCGTAGTGCGGTCCGAAGGAGAAGGCGTGGAACGTCTCGATCCCACCCTCGGGGTCGCCTCCGGAAAAGCGCTCACCGGCGCGCCGTACGTCCATCACGCACCCCACCGTAGACCCGGCGGCGCATGCGCCCGTCCCGATAAGGCAGTCTTGTCCCCGTGCCCCATCCCGAAGCCAGCAAGAACGAAGCAGCAGCGCACGACGTCCATCCGCACGTCGGGACCCTGAAGCGGCTGGAGAAGTCGTCCGGGTCCCTCGCCGCGCAGGCCATCGCGCGGATGGACGAGACGCTGCCGTGGTACCGGGCCATGCCCCCGGAGAACCGTTCCTGGATCGGGCTCGTGGCGCAGGCGGGTATCGCCGCCTTCACCGAGTGGTTCCGGCACCCGGACGCCCCGCAGGCGATCTCCACCGATGTGTTCGGCACCGCGCCCCGCGAGCTGACCCGGGCCATCACGCTGCGGCAGACCGTGGAGATGGTGCGGACCACCATCGAGGTCATGGAGAGCGCGATCGACGAGGTCGCCGCTCCCGGGGACGAGAGCGTGCTGCGCGAGGCGCTGCTCGTGTACGCGCGGGAGATCGCCTTCGCCACCGCCCAGGTGTACGCCCAGGCCGCCGAGGCGCGCGGCGCGTGGGACGCGCGGCTGGAGTCGCTGGTCGTCAACGCCGTGCTCAGCGGTGAGGCCGACGAAGGGGCGGTCAGCAGGGCCGCCGCCCTCGGGTGGAACTCGCCCGAGCATGTGTGCGTCGTGCTGGGCACCGCGCCCGACGGGGACTCGGAGCTGACCGTGGAGGCCATCCGGCGGGCGGCCCGGCACGCCAAGCTCCAGGTGCTGACCGGCGTGCTCGGGGACCGGCTGGTGGTCATCGCGGGCGGCAGCGACAACCCGCTCGCCGTGGCCAAGTCGCTCATCGGGCCGTTCGCCGCGGGACCGGTCGTGGCCGGCCCGATCGTGCCGGACCTGCTCGCCGCGACCCGCTCCGCGCAGGCCGCCGCCGCAGGGCTCAAGGCGTGTTCTGCCTGGCAGGACGCCCCCCGGCCGGTGCTGGCGGACGATCTGCTGCCGGAGCGCGCGATCGCCGGGGACCCGTCCGCGCGCGAGCAGCTGGTGGAGGAGATCTACAGACCGCTGGAGGAGGCCGGGGCCGCACTCCTGGAGACGCTGAGCGTCTATCTGGAGCAGGCGAGCAGTCTCGAAGGGGCCGCCCGGATGCTGTTCGTGCATCCCAACACCGTGCGCTACCGGCTCCGACGTGTGACTGACGTCACCGGATGGTCACCCTCCGATGTACGGTCGGCATTCACACTGCGCATCGCGCTGATCCTGGGACGTCTGACCGATGGAGATCCACAACTCTAGGCTTTTGTCGAGGACCCACAAATCCCCCTTCCGTTCTTCGTCCTTGTCCTCACGGGCGGCCGTGGCCGTCCCCAAGAGAGAGTGTGAGAGTGCTCGTACTCGTCGCTCCCGGCCAGGGCGCCCAGGCGCCCGGCTTTCTGACCCCCTGGCTCGAACTGCCCGGTGTCCGCGGTGCCCTTGAGGCGTGGTCCGACGCCGTGCAGGTCGACCTGATCCGCTACGGCACCGAGGGCGACGCGGAGGAGATCCGCGACACCGCGGTGGCGCAGCCGCTGCTGGTGGCGGCCGGGCTGGCCTCCGCCCACATGCTCTTCGACGACCCGGCGGAGCTGCCCCGCAAGGTCGGCGCCGTCGCCGGACACAGCGTCGGCGAGCTGACCGCGGCCGCGCTCGCCGGGGTGCTCCCCGACGAGGAGACCGTCCGGCTGGTGCGCGCCCGCGGGCTCGCCATGGCCGAGGCCGCCGCGATCAGCGAGACCGGCATGTCGGCACTCCTCGGCGGTGACCCCGAGGTGAGCCTCGCCCACCTGGAGAAGCTGGACCTGACCCCCGCGAACATCAACGGCGCGGGCCAGATCGTGGCGGCCGGCACGCTGGAGCAGCTCGCGGCGCTGAGCGAGGACAAGCCCGAGGGCGTGCGCAAGGTCGTCCCGCTGAAGGTCGCCGGCGCCTTCCACACCCACCACATGGCCCCGGCGGTCGAGAAGCTGGCCGAGGCCGCCAGGGAGCTCACCCCCGGCGACCCGAAGGTCCCGTACGTCTCCAACAAGGACGGGCGGACCGTCGCCACCGGCACCGAGGTGCTGGAGCGGGTGGTCGGCCAGGTCGCCAACCCGGTCCGGTGGGACCTGTGCATGGAGACTTTCAAGGAGCTCGGTGTCACCGCCCTGATCGAGGTGTGTCCCGGCGGTACGCTCACCGGTCTCGCCAAGCGCGCGCTGCCCGGCGTCAAGACGCTCGCCCTGAAGACCCCCGCCGACCTCGACGCGGCTCGCGAGCTGATCGCAGAGCACACTGCCTGACAAGGAGCCCGAGAGCATGTCGAAGATCAAGCCCAGCAAGGGCGCCCCGTACGCACGCATCCTCGGTGTGGGCGGCTACCGCCCGACCCGGATCGTGCCGAACGAGGTGATCCTCGAGAAGATCGACTCGTCCGACGAGTGGATCCGCTCGCGCTCCGGTATCGAGACCCGGCACTGGGCGTCGCCGGAGGAGACCGTCGCGGCGATGTCCCTGGAGGCCTCCGGCAAGGCGATCGCGGACGCCGGGATCACCGCCGGGCAGGTCGGCGCGGTGGTCGTCTCGACGGTCTCGCACTTCAGCCAGACCCCGGCCGTCGCCACCGAGATCGCCGACAAGCTGGGCACCGACAAGGCCGCCGCCTTCGACATCTCCGCGGGCTGCGCGGGCTTCGGCTACGGCCTCACCCTCGCCAAGGGCATGGTCGTCGAGGGCTCGGCGGAGTACGTCCTCGTGATCGGCGTGGAGCGGCTCAGCGACCTCACCGACCTGGAGGACCGGGCCACGGCCTTCCTGTTCGGCGACGGCGCGGGCGCGGTGGTCGTCGGCCCGTCCGAGGAGCCCGCGATCGGCCCGACCGTCTGGGGCTCCGAGGGCGACAAGGCCGAGACGATCAAGCAGACGGTTCCGTGGGACCGCTTCCGGATCGGTGACCTGTCCGAGCTGCCCGTCGACAG
The DNA here is from genome assembly GCF_030386795.1 of Streptomyces sp. S.PNR 29. Classification (GTDB taxonomy): domain Bacteria; phylum Actinomycetota; class Actinomycetes; order Streptomycetales; family Streptomycetaceae; genus Streptomyces. Next base: position 175,915 of record NZ_JANUQM010000002.1, on the reverse strand, counting down.
CGAGGGCAACGTCAAGTTCCCCGCGATCACGCAGGAAGGCCAGGCGGTGTTCCGCTGGGCCGTGTTCGAGATGGCGAAGGTCGCCCAGCAGGCGCTGGACGCGGCCGGGATCACCCCGGACGACCTGGACGTCTTCATCCCGCACCAGGCCAACGTGCGGATCATCGACTCGATGGTGAAGACCCTGGGGCTGCCGGAGCACGTCACGGTCGCCCGTGACATCCGCACCACCGGCAACACCTCGGCCGCCTCGATCCCGCTCGCGATGGAGCGGCTCCTGGCGACCGGCGAGGCGAAGAGCGGCGACACCGCGCTCGTCATCGGCTTCGGGGCGGGTCTCGTGTACGCAGCGACGGTCGTTACCCTCCCCTAGGCACTCCGTGCCGGATCATGCGTCCGGTGCGGAAAAAGCACCCCCTGCCGCTGACGCGGTGGGCGCCACACCCTCTGGATACTACGAAGGAGCGCCAACATGGCCGCCACTCAGGAAGAGATCGTCGCCGGTCTCGCCGAGATCGTGAACGAGATCGCCGGCATCCCGGTTGAGGACGTCCAGCTGGACAAGTCCTTCACCGACGACCTGGACGTCGACTCGCTGTCCATGGTCGAGGTCGTCGTCGCCGCCGAAGAGCGTTTCGACGTCAAGATCCCGGACGAGGACGTCAAGAACCTCAAGACGGTCGGCGACGCGACCGACTACATCCTCAAGCACCAGGCCTGATCGACCGATCAACCGGGCTGAGCCCGGTTCCGGGCTGACTGCCCCGCCACCCGGCGGTGGCGCCGTACGAATCCCGTATCCGTTGGAGAAAGAATTCCCGTGAGCTCGACCAATCGCACCGTGGTCGTCACCGGTATCGGCGCAACCACACCGCTGGGTGGCGACGCAGCCTCTACCTGGGAGGGTCTGGTCGCCGGCAGGTCCGGCGTCAAGCCCCTGGAGCAGGACTGGGCGGCCGACCAGGCCGTCCGTATCGCGGCGCCCGTCGCCGTGGAACCGACCGAGGTCATCCCGCGGCCGCAGGCCCGCCGCCTGGACCGTTCGGCGCAGTTCGCGCTGATCGCGGCCAAGGAGGCCTGGGCCGACGCCGGTTTCGACGCCAAGGCCGGTGAGGGCGCGGCCGTCGACCCCGACCGGCTCGGCGCGGTCATCGCCTCCGGCATCGGCGGCGTGACGACCCTGCTCGACCAGTACGACGTGCTCAAGGAGAAGGGCGTCCGCCGCGTCTCCCCGCACACCGTTCCGATGCTGATGCCGAACGGCCCGTCGGCGAACGTGGGTCTGGCCGTGGGCGCCCGGGCGGGCGTGCACACGCCGGTCTCCGCCTGCGCGTCGGGTGCGGAGGCCATCGGCTACGCCATCGAGATGATCCGCACCGGCCGCGCCGACGTCGTCGTCGCCGGCGGTACGGAGGCGGCGATCCACCCGCTGCCGATCGCCGCGTTCGGCAACATGATGGCGATGTCCAAGAACAACGACGACCCGCAGGGTGCCTCGCGTCCCTACGACGTGGCCCGGGACGGCTTCGTCCTCGGCGAGGGCGCCGGCGTGATCGTCCTGGAGTCCGCCGAGCACGCCGCCCAGCGCGGTGCGCGGGTGTACGCCGAGGCGGTCGGGCAGGGCATCTCCGCCGACAGCCACGACATCGTGCAGCCGGAGCCGGAGGGCCGCGGCATCTCGCACGCCCTGCAGAACCTGCTGGAGCGCACCGACCTGGACCCGGCGGAGATCGTGCACGTCAACGCGCACGCGACCTCCACGCCGGCCGGTGACATCGCCGAGCTGAAGGCGCTGCGGAAGGTGTTCGGGGACGACACCGACCACTTCGCGGTGTCCGCGACCAAGTCGATGACCGGTCACCTGCTCGGTGGCGCGGGCGGCGTGGAGACGGTCGCGACCGTGCTCGCCCTGTACCACCGGGTGGCTCCGCCGACCATCAACATCGAGAATCTCGACCCCGAGGCGGAGGCCAACGCCGACGTCGTGCGCGGCGAGGCCCGCAAGCTGCCGGTCGAGGGCCGCATCGCCGCCCTCAACGACTCCTTCGGGTTCGGCGGGCACAACGTGGTGCTGGCGTTCCGTACGATCTGAGTCGCACCAGCGTGAAGGGCCCCACCGGCTGGTGGGGGCCCTTTCCTGTTCCGGCCTAGACGACCTGGTGCAACCAGCGGACCGGCGCTCCCTCGCCCGCGTACCGGAACGGCTCCAGCTCGTCGTCCCAGGGCTTGCCGAGCAGCTTGGACAGTTCGGCCTCCAGGTCCGTCTCCCCGCTCTTCGAGCGGACCAGGGCGGCGCGCAGGCGGTCCTCGGGGATCAGGATGTCGCCGTGGATGCCGGTGACGGCGTGGAAGATGCCCAGGTCGGGCGTGCAGCTGTAGCGCTCGCCCTCGGCTGTCGCGCAGGGCTCGGCGGTGACCTCGAAGCGGAGGAGGTGCCAGCCGCGCAGCGCGGAGGCCAGTTTGGAGGCGGTGCCGGCCTCGCCCTGCCAGGAGAACTCCGAGCGCCAGGTGCCGGGGGCGGCGGGCTGCCGGATCCAGTCCAGACTGACGCGCGTGCCGAGCACCCCGGCGACGGCCCACTCGACGTGCGGGCACAGCGCGCGCGGAGCGGAGTGCACGTACAGAACTCCACGTGTCGTCACCGGAACCTCCGGGCAGAGCGGGACATCTCGGAACGGGCGGAACGGCTGTGGCCGGGAGGGCCACGTTGATGGCGAGGCTACCGTGCGGCGGCGCAAGGAGTGTGACGTACCGTCGCTCCCGGCGCCCGGAAACTCCCGCCATTCACCCGGCAGGACGCTTGTACGGGTGTGAGCCGTTGCACCGCCGGTGCGGGAACCTTCGTTCGTTGTCATGGGTTGGGGACCATGACAGGACGACCGAAGGGACGGACCAGGGCATGCGCAACCGACGCCATCGCTCTCGAGCAGCCCTCGCCGTCCTGGCCGCGGCCGTCCTGGGCGTCACCGGCTGCGACGCCGTGGGGGGCGACGCCCCCGGCCCGTCCAGTACGCACGCGCGCAAGCCCTCCCCCAGGCCCACGCCGGCCTGGGACACCAGCCCCGCTTCGATCGCCGCCGTGGGCGACTCCATCACCCGCGCCTTCGACGCCTGTTCGGTTCTGCAGGACTGTCCCGAGGCGTCCTGGGCGACGGGCAGCAGCCCCAGGGTGGACAGTCTCGCCGTACGGCTGCTGGGCAGGGCCAGGGCGGCCGAGCGGAGCTGGAACTACGCGGTGTCCGGGGCACGGATGGCGGACCTGCCCGGGCAGATGGCCCGGGCGGCGGCGCGGAAGCCGGAGCTGGTGACGGTGATGGCCGGGGCGAACGACGCCTGCCGGCCCACGACGTCGGCGATGACCTCGGTCGCCGACTTCCGCGCGGACTTCCAGGACGCGATGAGCACGCTGCGCAGGACCCTGCCCAAGACGCAGGTCTACGTGGCGAGCGTGCCGAACCTGAAGCGGCTGTGGTCCGAGGGACGCGCCAACCCGATGGGCCTGCAGGTGTGGAAGCTGGGCATCTGCCCGTCGATGCTGGGCGACGCGGAGGCGCTGGACGCGGCGGCGACGCAGCGGCGGGACACCGTGCAGAAGCGGGTGCGGGACTACAACAAGGTCCTTCAGGAGGTCTGCGCGAAGGACCGCCGGTGCCGGTTCGACGGCGGTGCGGTCTACGACTTCCGGTTCGGCCCGCGGCAGCTGAGCCAGTGGGACTGGTTCCACCCCAGCGTGAACGGACAGGCCCGGCTGGCGGAGATCGCCTACCGGACGGTCACGGCACGGACGGCATGAGGCGGAGTCCTGAGCGTCGTGTCCTAGAGTTCCGCACATGAACGAACTCTTCGGCACACTTCCGGACGGAACTCCCGTCCACCGCTGGACCCTGGAACGGGCGGGTGTACGGGTACGGATCCTGTCGTACGGCGGAATCGTTCAGTCGGCCGAGGTCCCCGACCGGGACGGGCGGACGGCGAACGTGGTGCTGGGGTTCGCGGACCTCGACGGCTACCTGGCGCACCCGGAGCCGTACGTCGGCGCCCTGGTCGGCCGGTACGCCAACCGGATCGCCGGCGGCCGCTTCCCGCTGGACGGGCGGACGTACGCGCTGGCGCAGAACAACGGGCCCAACGCGCTGCACGGCGGCGAGCGCGGCTTCGACAAGCGCGTGTGGGACATGACCGGAGCCGGGCACGGCGTCCGCCTGACGCGGGTGAGCCCGCACGGCGAGGAGGGCTTCCCGGGCACCCTGGAGGTCTCGGCGACGTACACGCTGGACGAGACGGGGGCGCTGCGGATCGCGTACGAGGCGGTCACCGACGCGCCGACCGTGGTGAACCTGACCCACCACGGCTACTTCAACCTGGGCGGCAGCGGGAACGCGGGCGGGCACGAGCTGCGGCTCGCCGCTTCCCGGTACACCCCGGTCGACGCGGACCTGATCCCGACGGGTGCCCTGGAGGACGTCACGGGCAGTCGCTTCGACTTCCGTGAGGCCCGCAAGGTCGGCTCGGGCTACGACCACAACTTCGTGCTCGACAAGGGCCTGACGCAGGTACCCGTGGAGGTCGCCGAGCTGTACGACCCCGCGTCCGGGCGGGCCCTGACGGTGGCGACCACCGAACCCGGCCTCCAGCTGTACACGGCGGACCACCTGGGCGAACCCTTCGCGCCCGGCGACGGCATCGCGCTGGAGACGCAGCACTTCCCCGACTCCCCGAACCGGCCGGAGTTCCCGAGCACGGTGCTGCGGCCGGGGACGGTGTTCCGGTCGGAGACGGTGTACGGCTTCTCGGCACGCTAGTGCCGGACCGGGGAACGGGACCTGCGGACCGTTCACGAGCCCCGGTCCGGAGGTCAGGTCCCGGACCGGGGCTTCGGTGGGAGAGTCGTCCCGCGTCAGACGTTAATCGTCACGCCGATCCCGCGGTCCGCGATCGAGCGTCCCGTCCGCAGTTCGTACGAAGCCTTCACAAACGGCCATGAGTTGGTCATCCCGTTCCGGGCCCCGCCGCGCCGGTACGGCCGCCACGACCTCGATCTCTATCCGCGCCTCGGGCCGGAACAGCCGCGGCACCTCGAAGGTCATGCTGGTCGGCGGGGTCCCGGTGAGGAACTCCCGGCGTACGGCGCCGTATTCCTCCAGCTGGGCGATGTCGGTCAGGTACGTGCGGATGTTGATGACGTCCGCGAGGGTCGCGCCGTGCGCCCGCAGCAGCGCGGCGATGGTCTCGAAGACACCGCGGCTCTGCTCGGCGAGGGTGGCGCCCTCGGCGATCTGGCCGGAGACGAACAACAGGGCGCTGCCGTCGGCCTGTTCGACGCGGGCGACCTGGGAGTAGTAGGGGCTCAGGGGCTGGGGTGCAGAGGCGGGGTTGTCGAGGGTGATCCGCACGGGTGGGGTCCTTCGGAGTGGCGGGTGGTCAGGCGGTACGGATGCGGGCGGCGGCCGCGGAGAGGTCCGCGTGCGCGAGGGCGGGGTCCGCTGCGGCGCTTCGGAGCTGTTCCAGCGCCGCGTCGAACACGGGCAGTCGGGCGGCCTGCGTGGCCAGGGCGATGTCCTTCACGGCGAGCGCGGTGTCGAAGTGCACGCCCTCGGCGAAGGCACGCCCCACGACGCCGCCGAGCGGCCCGGCCGCGAGGGCGGTGCGTGCCGCGTCCCCGTCGGCGCCCAGCGCGTCGGCGAGGCGCAGCGCCTCGGCGACCAGAGCGACGCCGCCGATGACGGCCGCGTTGAGGACGAGTTTGAGCGCGGCGCCGGACCCCGGCGGCCCGGTCCGGGTCACCGTGCCGAGGCGGGCCAGCACGTGCTCGACACCGTCGGCGTCACCGCCCGCGAGGATGCCGAGCCGTCCGGCGGCGGCCTTGTCGGTGCTGCCCATGACGGGAGCGTCGACGAGGGTGACGCCTTCGCCGAGCCGGGCGGCGAGTTCGCGTACGGCGTCCGGGCCGACGGTCGACATCTCCACCCAGTGGGTGCCGGGCCGCAGCGCGGGCACGATCGCGGCGGCGACCGTGCCGAGGGCGGCCGGGTCGGCGAGCATCGTGATCACCACGTCGGCGTCCCGCACGGCCTCGGCCGGGGAGGCGGCGCGTACGGCTCCGTCCGCGACCAGGGGTTCGGTCTTCTCGGCGGTGCGGTTCCAGGCGGTCAACGGGTGCCCGGCCACGAGCAGTTGCCGGGCCATGGGGGCACCCATGTGTCCCAGGCCCAGGAAAGCGATCTTCTCCATGTCGTCGACGCTAAGCGGGCCCGATCGATGCGACAAGCGAATGTCTAGCATGGCTGTCATGCTCAACTCGCATGAGGTGCCGGACCTTTCCAGCGTCTGGCTGCGCGTGTTCCTGGAGGTCGCGCGGCACGGCTCGTTCACCGTGGCCGCGCGGGCGCTCGGCTGGACCCAGTCCGCGGTGTCCCGGCAGATCGCCTCGCTGGAGGCGGCGCTGGGCGGGGCCCCGCTGTTCGACCGGCTGCCGCGGGGCGTACGGCTCACCGAGGCCGGGCGGATCCTCGTCCCGCGCGCGGAGGCCGTCGCCGAGTCGCTGCACGGGGTCGCGCGCGAGCTGGCGGACCTGCGGGAGGCGGCCGGCGGGCGGCTGCGGTTCGGCGCCTTCGCCACCGCCGACGCGGCGCTGGTCCCGCACGCCCTCGCCGCCTTCCGGGGCCGCCACCCCCGCGTCCGGATCACCCGCGAGGAAGGCTTCACACCGGGCCTCCTCGACCGGCTGACCGCCGGCCATCTCGACCTGGCGGTGGTCTCGACGACGGGCCGGGCGCCGCTGGAGACGTACGACCTCCACCACCTCCTCGACGAGTCCCTGTATGTCGCCGTCCCGGCCGGCCACCCCTTGGCGGGGCAGGACGGGCCGGTGCGGCTCGGCCGGCTCGCCGACGCCGACTGGATCTCGGGCAGTGCCCGGCCCGAGGGCACCCTCCTCGACGCGGCCCTGCGTCAGGGCTTCCGGCCACGGGTCGTGCATGTCGTCGGCGAGTGGACCGCCAAGCTGGGGTACGTCGCCGCCGGCCTCGGCGTGACCCTGGTCCCGGCGCTCGCCGCCGAGTCCGTACGCCCGGACGTCGCCCTGCTGCCGGTGCTGGACGAGGGCGCCCCGGCCCGGGCGGTGTACGTGGCGAGCGCCCGGGGGCGGTCGCTGACGCCGGCCGCCGAGGCCTTCGTCGGCGCGCTCCGGGAGGCCGCCGCGCGGATCCCCTGAGCCACGCGCCATGGCGTGGACCACGTCCGTGACGTGATACTGCGGGCGTCCCCCCACGCTGACGGAAGGACCCGAACTCCCGTGAGTTCTCTGCGCGTTCGCATCGGTGTTCTCGGAATCGCCCTCATGGCGGGGCTCGCGGCCCCCGCAACGGCCACCGCCGCCGAGGCGGCCCCCTCACCCACCGTCGAGGAACAGCGGCTGGACGGGGCCGTGCCCCAGGAGATCCTGCGGCGCTCCGGATTCGACACGGTGGCCGCGGAGTTCGCCCGGGAGCTGGGCCGGGCGGGGTCCTGGTCCGAGGCCCGGCGGATCGTCGTACGCGAGGGGTCCGCGCTGTGGCGGCGGGCCGTGGAGCGGGCGCAGGGGCGCGGGCCGTCCGGTGGGGATCTGAGCCGGGACGACGACCGGCCGCTGTACTGGGCGCGGCTGGGGATGACCCGGGAAGTGCGCACCTGGGAGCCCGGGTTCGGTCTGACGAATACCCAACGGGCCGCGCTGCTCGGCGAGTTGGAGAAGGCTTCACGGGGTCAGAACGCCATCCGCTACCCGGTGGGCAAGGGGCTCAGGCGGATTCTGGTCACCGGTTTCGACCCGTTCACGCTGGACCGGGACATCCGGATATCCAACCCGTCGGGGGCCACCGCGCTCGCCCTCGACGGCACGGTGGTGAAGACGGCGGACGGGCCGGCGCGGATCGAGACCGCCGTGTTCCCGGTGCGCTGGCAGGACTTCGCGGAAGGGACGGTGGAGCGGACGCTGCGGCCGTACCTGCCGCGGGTGGACCTGTTCGCGACCGTCAGCCAGGGGCGGGTCGGGCGGTTCGACGTCGAGCGGACCAACGGGGCCTGGCGGGGCGGTTTCCCGGACAACGAGAACATCAGCCGGACGGAGACGATCCCGGTGGCCGGCCCGGCCTCCCAGCCGCAGTGGACGACGACGACCCTGCCGTACCAGGAGATCGCCGACGCGCGCACCGGGCGCTTCCCCGTGTACGACAACACCCGGGTGACCGAGATCCCGGCGGGAGGCACCGACCCCGTCGTACGGCCCCAGGGCCCGACCCCCGGGTCGACGGCCCGTGAAGGGGGCGGCGGGAACTACCTCTCCAACGAGATCGCCTACCGGGCGACCCTGCTGCGGGACCGGCTCGGGCTGCACGACGTCCTGCCGGGCGGGCATGTGCACACGCCCGTCCTGCAGTTCGGGGCGGGCAACACCGATCCGGCGACCGGGACGGTGACCGATCCGGAGTTCGTGCGCAACCGGCTGGACATCATCGCGCAGGTACGGTCGATCGTGACGGTCGCGCTCAGTGCGACGAAGTGACATCCCCTTCGGGCTCCTCGGCGGCGTCGTCCCCGGCGTTCTGCTCGCCGAGGAGCTCACGGGCGAGCAGCGTCGCGCCCGCCACCGCGCCGGGCATCAGGAACACCGCGACGAAGGGCACCAGGAAGGCCACGCCGAGGGGCGTGCCGAAGCCCCAGACCAGCAGCTTGCGGGAGCGCAGCAGGGCGAGGCGGTCGCGCAGTTCGACGCCGCGGCGCTGGAGGGCGACGGCGGTGAGTTCCTCGGTGAGGAAGAAGCCCGTGACGAAGAACCCGATCACCGGGACGACGGTCTGACCGACGACCGGGATGAAGCCGCAGGCGAAGAGCAGCACGCCCCAGACGGCGGCGCGGACGACGATCCGGAGGCTGTCGCGCGCCGAGATCCACAGCTCGCGCCAGAGCGGGAGGCCGGACTCGGGTGCGGTGCCGTCGGGCGACAGGTCCCGGTCGACCCGCTCGGAGAGGTTCTCGTAGAAGGGCTGGCCGACCAGGAGCGTGACCGCGGTGAAGGTGAGGACGGAGAGCAGCAGGCCGAGGGCGAACAGGACGGCGGTGAGGAAGCCGCGGAAGAGGCCGGGCCAGGGGCTCGGCCAGTCGTCGGCGAACGGGGTCGCCCAGGCCACGAGGTCCTCGCCCCACAGCGCCAGCGAGACGAGCGCCGCCGCGTAGACGACCAGGGTGATCAGCCCCGGGAGAAGCCCGAAGCCGTAACTCCTGCCGTGCCGGGCCACCCAGCGCTGGCCCTTCAGAAGGTGGCCGAATCCCGCCCCAAGATCGCGCATGGGGGAACCCTATCGGGGGCACGGGCCGGGCCGCCCGCAGACCCCTTCGGCCCCGATCCGCCTCGTCCTCAAATCACCCATCGGTCACAGGTGTGACTGGGCCGTGACCGAAGAACAGGTACAACCTTGGGCTGGCACAGCGATCTTGCCGACAGGCACCTCCGGGAACTCTCCGCACATCCTTCACCCACCTCCCCTGAGAGGACATGAACGGATGCCCCATCGCTTACGGACCTTGACCGCCCTGGCGGCGACCGCCCTGCTGGCGGTCGCCTCGAACACGTCGGGTACGGCCCCGGCCGCCGTGGCGGCCTCCCCCGCCGCTGACGCCCCTGCCGTGCTGCAGCCGAGAGACGTCGCCACCTCGGGGGTGGAGGAACCGCCCCCGGTCGACGTGCTGACCCGTCGCCCGGGACGGGCCCAGGGCGATCTGTTCGTCACGGCACAGAGCCCGACGCCGATCGCCCGCGGGCCGCAGATCATGGACGACCACGGCCGGCCCATCTGGTTCCGCAAGCTCCCGGCGGGCTACTTCGCCGCCGACTTCCGCACGCAGGAGTACAAGGGCGAGAAGGTCCTGACGTGGTGGGAGGGCAAGTCCACGAACACCGGCATCGGCGCCGGCGTGGGCTACATCGCCAACGAGAACTACGAGATCATCGCGACGGTGCAGACGCCGGATCCCGGCGAGGTGATGGACCTGCACGAGTTCCTGCTGACGCCGAAGGGCACCGCGCTCATCCTCAGCTACCAGCAGAAGCCGTACGACCTGAGCGAGGTGGGCGGCCCCAAGAACGGCACGGTCGTCGACAACGTTGTGCAGGAGATCGACATCGCCACCGGCAAGAAGGTGATGAACTGGAGCGCGCTGGAGCACGTGCCGCTCGGCCACTCCGACATCCGGCCGTCCTCCGACGCCTCCGTCCCGTACGACTACCTGCACGTGAACTCCGTCGACGTCGACACCGACGGCAATCTGATCATCTCCGGCAACACCGCCAGCACGGTCTACAAGGTGGACCGGAAGACCGGCGAGATCATCTGGCGCCTGGGCGGCAAGAACAGTGACTTCCGGCTCGGTGTGGGCGTGCGCTTCAGCTGGCAGCACGACGTCCGGGCGGTCGGCGGCAACACCTACCGCGTCTTCGACAACGCGACGCGGCGCGGCATGGAGGGCTACGAGTCACGGGTGGCGTGGATCAAGGTCGACCCCCGGCGCGGCAGGGCCGAGCTGGTGCGGCAGCAGGTCCACCCGGACCTGATGTCCGCCGCCTTCGAGGGCGGCAGCCAGGCGCTGCGCAACGGCAACACGTTCGTGAGCTGGGGCGTGTCCGGGCCGGGTCGGATGTCGGAGTTCACGCGCGACGGCCGGCTGGTGTTCGACGCGAAGTTCCCGGGCGCCGTCAGCAGCTACCGTGCCTACCGGCTCGGCTGGGAGGGCCGGCCGCTGACCAAGCCGGAACTGCTGGTCGACGAGGCCGCCTCGGGCGTGGTCCACGCCAACTGGAACGGCGCCTCGGAGGTGGCCCGCTGGCGGCTGCTCGCCGCCAAGCCGGGGGGCGATCTGAAGCCGGTCGCGACCGCCGCCTGGGACGGCTTCGACACGCCGATCACCCTTCCGGCCGATTCCCGCGCCGCCGGACGGATGCAGGTGCAGGCGCTCGACGGACGGGGCAAGGTGATCGGCAGCTCGACCGTCACGTCCGTCGACGCCGCCGGCGCGGCGGCGAACTGAGCGAGGAGGCCGACATGGCGCACGCGCGGATAGCGGACGTCGTCTTCCGGGCCCCGCCGCCGGTGAAGATGGCGGAGCTGGTGGATCATGTCGCCGCCGACGCCGGCGGTGACGCCGTCGCCCAGGTCGTCGGCAACTCCGCCATCACCACCAAGGGCATGGCCGTCAACGTACTGGTGGAGGACCCACGGTGGTGGCCCACCCGGCAGCGGATGGACCGGGGCCTGACCGAGGCGGGCCGGCTGGGCCGGAGGGTGCTGCTGGAGGCGCTCGGCCGGGCCGGGCTGGGCCCGCGGGACGTCGGGCTGCTGGCCACCGTCACCACCACGACCCACTCGGCCCCCGGCCTGGACGCCCTCGCGCCGGCCCTCGGGATGCGCGAGAACGTGGAGATCCTCTCCCTCGGCCCGATGGGCTGTTACGCGGCCCTGCCGGCCCTGACCACCTGCGCGCACTGGGTCGCGGCCCGGCGCAGGCCCGCCGTGCTGCTGGCCGTGGACCTGTTCTCACCGCACCTGCAGCCACCTCCGTATGACAAGGAGGCGGCGGTGGTGCTGACGCTGTTCGGGGACGGCGCGGCCGCGGTCGTGCTGCTGCCCGACGAGCCGGGCGTGCCGGGGGTGCGGGTGGTCGACGCCGAGCAGCTGACGGTGCCGGCGCACGCCGGGGATCTGCAGGTGCACCTCGGCGATCTGGGCCTCAGGATCAGGCTGGCGCCGACCATGCCGGACGTCGTGGCCTCGGCCGTCGGCATCCCGGCGAAGGAGCTGCTGACCAGGAACGGCGTCGCCTGGGACGACGTGGCGTGGTGGGCGGTGCATCCCGGCGGGCGGCGCATCCTCGACCGGGTCGAGGAGGCGATCGGCCTGCCGGAGGACTCCGTGGCCGTGGCCCGCGCCGTGATGCGCGAGTACGGCAACACCGCGGCCCCGGCCGTGCTGGGGGTCCTGGAGCGGTTGTGGTCCACCCGGCCCCTCGGCCCTTCGGAGCACGGAGTCGCGCTGGCCTTCGGCCCCGGCGCCACGATCTGGGCGGTGCTGCTGCGCGGCGCGTGAGTCCTGGAACCACCCGTACGACAGGAGGAGAGACCATGCTGGAGATCTTCGGCGCAGGCTTCGGGCGCACCGGAACCCTGTCGCTCAGAACCGCGCTCGAACGGCTCGGTTTCGGCCGATGTCACCACATGCTGCACGTGTTCGACGACCCGGAGACGGTTCCGGCATGGCAGGCCGCCGCACGCGGTGAGCCGGTCGACTGGACGCAGGTCTACAAGGGGTACCGGTCGAGCGTCGACTGGCCGGGGGCGGCTTTCTGGCGGGAGATCACCGCGGCCTTCCCGGAGGCGAAGGTGATCCTCACCGAACGTGACCCGGAGGCCTGGTACGCCAGCGCCGAGAGCACCATTCACGCCGCCGCCGTCGCCCCGCTGCCCGACGACGCCGACCCGCTGTTCGCCCAGGTGCGCCAGATGGCGCTCGACGTCGTCTGGGACGGGGTCTTCGACGGCCGGTTCACCGACAAGCGGCACGCCCTGGAGGTGTTCGAGGCGCACAACGCCGCGGTCAAGCGGGAGATCGACCCCGACCGGCTGCTGGTCTTCGAGGTCGCGCAGGGCTGGGAGCCGCTGTGCGCATTCCTCGGCGTACCGGTCCCCGACGAGCCCTTCCCCCGCAGCAACGACCGCACGGCCTTCGCCGAGCAGATCGCCCGGCGCCGGGCGGGCGGCACGGTGGAGCCGGCCGGCTGACGCCGGCTCCGGCACACGCCGAGGTGCCCGCGACGGGGAGCCCCCGCCGCGGGCACCTCGGCGCCGGGACCCACGTGAGCTCGTGCGGGCCTTCAGCCGCCGGATGCGCGCACGGCGTCACCGCCTGGCGGCACGGATGCCCGTCCCCGGCGACCCACTCGGCCCGCAGCAACGCATGCCGGACGCGCAGCCGCGCGGGCGCAAGGTGGCCGAGCGCCCTCGGCAGCACTTCCACAGCCAGGCGCGCCCCAAGCGGAGCCACCCGGCCTCCCCGGCCGCCGACCGCGAACGGCCCGGCACGAGGGGGCCCATGATGTCGTCGCCCGAGGCCATGGGCGGCAGGGCGCGCCTAGGCGTCGGCCCCGAGCATCCGGTGGAGCAGGTTCCGCAGGATCTCGCGCTCCTGGCCGGAGAGTCCCGCGAGCGGCTCGCGGGCGAAGCGCAGGGACTCCCGCAGGCTCCGGGCCACCCGTCGCCCCTCGTCCGTCGCCGCTGCCAGCTTCACGCGCCGGTCGGTGGGGTCCGGGCGGCGTTCGACCAGGCCCCGGGCCTCCAGCCGGTCCACGATGCCGGTGACGTTCGACGGCTCGCACTTGAGCTTCCTCGCCAGCTTCCGCATCGGGAGCGGCTCCAGCGACAGCAGGCTCAGCAGCCGCGCCTGCGCCCCGGTCAGCGCGTGTTCTCCCGCGGCCTCCTCGTAGTCGGCGTAGAAGCGGGCCACGACCTCGCCGATGAGTTCGACGACTTCAAGGGTCAGTGCATCGGGGCGGTCGGTCCTGTGTGGTGTGGCCATGGGATCCAGGGTACCCGGTTGTTTGACAACCTGAAATGTTCAGAGGCATGGTTGTTTCAGGTACTGAAGCATTTCGACCAGCAGTGAGGAAAGGTGCCCCGATGACCGACTCCCCCGCCCTCCCCGCCGTAAGCCGCGAATGGCATCTGGTCAGCCGGCCCGTCGGCTGGCCGAAGCCCGAGGACTTCGCCCTGGTCGAGGCGGAGCTGCCGACGCCCGGTGAGGGGCAGGTGCTGGTGCGGAACCTGTACGTCTCCGTCGACCCGTACATGCGCGGCCGGATGAGCGACGCCAAGTCGTACGTGGCCCCGTTCGAGCTCGGCAAGGTCATGCAGGGCGGCGCGGTCGGCGAGGTCGTCGTCTCCAACGCCGAGGGCATCGCCGTCGGCGACCACGTCCTGCACTTCTTCGGCTGGCGCGAGTACGCCGCCGTGGACGCCAGGAACGCCGTGAAGGTCGACCCGGAGGCCGCACCGCTGTCGACGTACCTCGGTGTGCTGGGCATGACCGGCCTCACCGCCTACGCCGGGCTGCTGCGCACCGCCTCCTTCAAGGAGGGCGACGCCGTGTTCGTGTCGGGCGCGGCGGGGGCCGTCGGCAGCCAGGTGGGCCAGATCGCCAGGCTGAAGGGCGCGTCGCGGGTCATCGGGTCCGCCGGGTCCGACGAGAAGGTGAAGCTGCTCCTCGACGAGTACGGCTTCGACGCCGCGTTCAACTACAAGGACGGGCCGGTCTGGGAGCAGCTGAAGGCGGCCGCCCCGGACGGCATCGACGTCTACTTCGACAACGTCGGCGGCGAGCACCTGGAGGCCGCGATCGGCGCGCTCAACATGCGGGGCCGGATCGTGATCTGCGGCATGATCTCGCAGTACAACGCGACCGAGCCGGTCCCGGGCCCGCGCAACATGGTCAAGATCCTGCAGAACCGGCTGCGCGTCGAGGGCTTCCTCGTCGGTGACCACTACGACCTCCAGCCCCGGTTCGTGGAGGAGGTCGGCCCCTGGGTCCGCTCCGGTGAGCTGAAGTACCGCGAGACGGTCGTCGAGGGCATCGAGAACAACCTGGAGGCGTTCCTCGGCGTCCTGCGCGGCGACAACACCGGGAAGATGATCGTCAAGCTCTGAGACGCACCGTGACGCCCGCCCGGCCGCGGTCGTTGCGTACGACGGAAGGCCGCACCCTTGGACGTGGGGTGCGGCCTTTCGCGTCAGTTCGCCACAGCCGCCCTCAGTTCGCCACAGCCGCCCGGTGCACGGCCGCCGCCAGCCGGTCGTTCTCCGGGGCGGCCCCGCCGGGGAAGGCGAAACGGCGTCGGGTGTAGCCGTAGGCGAGCCCGCAGCGCGGGTCGGCGAAGGCCTGGCAGCCGCCCGCGCCACTGTGCCCGATCGTCCCGGCGCCCAGGAACGGATGGCTCATGTCCGCCGTCGCCTGGAAGCCGATCCCGTACGTGCGGTGGGCGCGGGCCACCAGGTCGTAGCCGACGGAGTGGACCTGGCCGAACTCCGCCACCGTGTCCGGCTTCAGCAGCTCCGCCTTCTCCCCCACCTCACTGATCGCCGCCGCGTACAGCCCGGCCAGCCCGCGGGCCGACGCCACACCGCCGACCGACGCGGGGCCCTTGGCGCGGATCACGGCGTGGTTGGGCAGGGTCTCCAGGTCGGTCGGTTCGGCCGCGTGCCGGTTGAAGGCGATGGAGGAGAGGCTGTGCGGGCCGCTCGGGACCGTGTCGAGCAGGGCCTGCTGGGCGGGGGTCGGGACCATGGGCCGGGCCGTGCGGAAGCGGGGTTCCTGCGCGGGTGGCAGGCCCAGGTGGAAGTCCAGGGCGTAAGGGGCGCGGACCCGCTCCTCGTACACCTCCTGGAGCGTGCGGCCCGTGGCCCGCCGTACGACCTCCCCGGCGAGGGCGCCGATGACCAGGCCGTGATAACCGAACGCCGTGCCCGGGCGCCAGAACGGGCGCTGGTCCGCGAGCCGTTCGGCGATCGCCCGGTCGTCGGCCAGTTCCTGGAGGGTGAAGCCGGTGTCCGTACCGACCACGCCCGCGCGGTGGGACAGCAGGTCGCGCAGGGTCAGCCCGCCCTTGCCCTCGGCCGCGAACTCCGGCCAGTAGTACGTCACCTTGCGGTCCAGTTCCAGCGTGCCGTCCTGGACGAGGAGCGCGACCACCAGGTACGCGGCCCCCTTGGTGGACGAGTACACGCCGTACAGGGAGCCGGCGTCGGTGCCGTCCCCCGCCCACAGGTCGACCACCTTCCGGCCGTGCACGTAGGCGCACAACTGGCCCTCGTAGTCGGGCCGTTCCCCGGCCACGAACGCGGCGAACTCCGCGCGCACCCCCTCGAATCCGTCGGCCACGGTGCCGTGGATCTCCTGCGTCATCCGCTCTCCTCACCAACTGAACGCCGCTCGCGTGTACCACGTGTCAATGCCGCCGTGATACGCGTGCCGCGTGCCGGCTTTCCTGGAGATCGGTACGGCGATGTGCACCTGTTCGACTCAACCGGAGGGCATGCGCGTCGAGCGCCGCCGCAGGCGCGGTCAGGTGCACCACCACAAGAAGCGGTTGCAGGTCTCCGAGGGCGACGGCTTCGGAGACGGGTCCGACTTCGTCGGCTCGGCCGTCGGAGTCGGTGACGACGCCGGTGGCGTGGCCGCGGGGGCCGTGGTCGGGGCGTTCGGGGACGGGGCGGCCGGTGCGGACCGGGCGCCCTTGTCCTTGTCCTCGTCGTCCTGGCGGTCCTTCGCCTTGTCGTCCTTCGGGGACTTCGACGCCGACGCCGACGCAGAGGCGGAGGCACTCGGAGACGGCGACCCCGACGCCCCCGCCCCGGCCCCGTCGTCCAGCGGCTCGCCGGTCGCCCCGGCCTCCGCCGACGCTCCGCCCTCCGCCGAGTCGTCCCCGGCGGCCGCCGGCTTCGGGGACTTGCCGGGCGCGTCCATGCCCAGCTCCGCCAGGCTCAGACCACCGGCCGCCAGCACGAACCCGGCGGTGATCAGCAGGGTTCTGCGCCGCCTCCGACGGTGCGCGGCGGCTTTGCGGTCGCGGCGACTCGCCGCGCCGCCGGGACCGGCCGGCGAGTCGCCGGTCTCCCGCCCGCGCGCCCGCCCGCGGCCACGCCCCTCGCGGCGCCGGGCGGCACGGCCCGGCCGCTCGGCTTCGGCCTCGTAGCCGTCGGCCTCGTAGTCGGCCTCATGGGCGGCGTCCTCGTACCGGTCGTCTTCGTACCCGTCGTCCTCGTACCCGTCGTCGTACCGCTCGCCGTACTCCCCGTCATGGCTCTCGTCGTACTCTGCGGGAGCCTCCTCGGGGATCCCGTACGACTCTGCGGGCTCGTACGGCGACCGCACGTCGCTCTCCCCCGCGTGCGCGCGGAGTGTTTCGGCTGAGATGCCGCACCCCGGGCAGGCGAGGGCGCCGTTGAGGTGCCGTCGGCACGGGTGGCAGAAGTCCATGACGCGGGAAGATTAAGTTCCCGCGCGGTAACGTTCCTAGTGCCAGCTGTGAATGTTGTGTGGGGAACGGGCCGTTCCGGCATGGGCAGTTGAGATGTGCAGTCGAGGCGTACCGAAAGCGGTTTTCGAAACTGCCGAAACCGTTATACGCCTGCCCCATTGACACTCCCCGTGCCCCGTCCTTACTGTCACGCCAGCATTTCGAACGTGTGCCGAAATATCGAACACACACGAACCGTACACCAGAGCACTCCAACCGAGCCGACGAAGCCGAAGAAGCAGACGAACCAGCAAGGGGCTACTGCCGTGCGCATCACCGGAATCAGCACACACGTGGTCGGGACGCCGTGGCGCAACCTGACGTACGTCCAGGTGCACACCGACGAGGGGGTCACCGGAGTCGGTGAGACCCGGATGCTGGGGCACACCGACGCCCTCCTCGGCTACCTGAAGGAGGCCGAGGTCAACCACATCCTCGGTTCCGACCCCTTCGCAGTCGAGGACCTCACGCGTCGCATGAAGTACGGCGACTACGGGCGGGCCGGCGAGATCGTGATGTCCGGCATCGCCGTGATCGAGATGGCCTGCTGGGACATCAAGGGCAAGGCCCTCGGCGTCCCCGTCTGGCAGCTGCTGGGCGGCAAGGTCACCGACAAGGTCAAGGCGTACGCCAACGGGTGGTACACGACCGAGCGGACGCCGGAGGCCTACCACAAGGCCGCCCAGGGGGTCATGGAGCGCGGCTACAAGGCGCTCAAGATCGACCCCTTCGGCACCGGGCACTTCGAGCTCGACCACGAGCAGACCCTGTACGCCGTGTCGCTGATCGAGGCCGTTCGCGACGCCATCGGCCCCGAGGCCGAGCTGATGCTGGAGATGCACGGCCGGTTCTCCCCGGCCACCGCCGTCCGGCTCGCCAAGGAGCTGGCCCCCTTCAAGCCGGCCTGGCTGGAGGAGCCGGTCCCGCCGGAGAACCTGAAGGCGCTGGAGAAGGTGGCCGCCAAGGTCGACATGCCGGTCGCGACCGGAGAGCGCATCCACGACCGCATCGAGTTCCGGGAGCTCTTCGAGAGCCAGGCCGTCGACATCATCCAGCCGGACGTCGGCCACATCGGCGGCATCTGGGAGACCCGGAAGCTCGCCGCGACCGCCGAGACCCACTACATGCTGGTCGCCCCGCACAACGTCGGCGGCTCGGTCCTCACCGCCGCTTCCCTCCAGGTCGGCTTCACCTCACCGAACTTCAAGATCCTTGAGCACTTCAACGACTTCGCGGACGCGGAGATCAAGAAGGTGATCAAGGGCGCCCCGCAGGTGAACCCCGAGGACGGCTGCTTCCACATCTCCGACGCGCCCGGCCTGGGTGTCGAGCTGGACGTGGACGCGGCGGCGGAGTTCCCGCAGCAGCAGGCCCGCTTCGACCTGTGGGCGGAAGGCTGGGAGCAGCGCAAGCCGAAGGCCACCAAGTGAGCTCGGCCGTCGTCATCGAGGCGCCGGGCGAGCACCGGCTCGTCCCGCACGAGCCGCGCGACCCCGGCCCCGGCGAGGCCCTGGTCCGGGTCCACGCCGCCGGGATCTGCGGCAGCGACCGCGAGGTGTACCAGGGCAACCGGCCCGAGGGGTACGTGCGCTACCCGCTCACCCCCGGCCATGAGTGGTCCGGGACCGTCGAGCGGGTCGGTGCCGGCGTCCCCGGGTCCCTGGTCGGCCGCAAGGTCGTCGGGGAGGGCTTCCGGAACTGCCAGGTGTGCGACCGCTGCCACGCGGGCGAGACGACGCTGTGCACGGCCGGCTACGAGGAGACGGGGTTCACCCAGCCGGGCGCCATGGCGACCACGCTGACGCTCCCGGCCCGTCTCCTGCACGTGCTGCCGGACGACGCCGACCTCACCGCGGCGGCCCTGCTGGAGCCCGCCGCCTGCATCGCGGCCGCCGCGCTCAAGGCGAACGCGCTGCCCGGCGAGAAGGTCGCCGTCGTCGGCACCGGCACGCTCGGCATGTTCGCCGTGCAGTTCCTGAAGGCCGGCTCCCCGGCCGAGCTGCTGGTCGTGGGCACACGGAGGGACCGGGAGGCGCTGTCCCGGCAGTACGGCGCCACCGACTTCCGTACGAAGGACGAGGAACTCCCGGACGACTTCGACGTCGTGATCGAGACCGCCGGGTCCGCCGACGCCGCGCGCGTCTCGGCCTCGCTGCTCAGGCGCGGTGGCCGGCTGGTGCTGACCGGCATCCCGGCGCCGGGCGCCGAGGGTCTCGACCCGACGGACCTGGTCGTACGGCAGCTGGAGGTGCACACCGTCTTCGGGGCGCCGCCGGACGCCTGGGCGCACACGGTGCGGGTGTTCGGGGCCGGTCTGCTCGATCCGCTGCCGCTGGTGACGCACGAGCTGCCGCTCGCCGAGTTCCCGCGCGCCATCGAGCTGGTGGGATCCGGCGATCCGAAGGTGGGCAAGGTACTGCTCCACCCCTAGACGTACGCCGGTACGGGGGCAACCTGACGGCTCCCGTACCGGCGTACACCCATCCCCCCGCACGCTGAGCCGCGAACTCCGTCCGACATACCGAACACGAAGGACACCTTGTGACCGACGCTTCCACCACGGCAGCCCGCAGGCCCGGTGAGCAGGCGCTCACCGCCCTCGGCCTGGGCGCGCCCGCCCTCGACCCCGCCGACGCCTCCCCGCACTCCTTCCCCGGCGGCGGCCGCTGGCGCACCGAGATCCCCTCGTGCGAGGGTCCCGAAGCGCTGGCCGTCGTCCTCAAGGAAGCCTCGCGGCTCGACGTGCCGATCCACCGGATCAGCCAGGGCAGCGGCGTGTGGATGCTGACCGACGCCGAGATCACCGAGATGGTCGACGCGACCGGCGAACGTGACATCGAGCTCTGCCTCTTCACCGGCCCGCGCGGCACCTGGGACATCGGTGGCTCGACCCGTACCGACTCACGCGGCGGGGGTCTCAGAGCCCGCGGCCACGACGCGGTGGCCGGCTGTGTCGAAGACGCCGTCCGGGCGACGGAGCTGGGCGTCAAGTGCCTGCTCGTGGCCGACGAGGGCGTGCTGTGGACGCTGCACCGGGCACGGGCGGCGGGGATCATCCCGGCCGACACCACGCTCAAGGTGTCGGCGCTCATCGGGCCCGTCAACCCGGCCTCGTACGCGGTGTACGAGCGTCTCGGTGCCGACTCCGTCAACGTGCCCAGCGATCTCACGCTGGACCACCTCACCGAGATCCGCCGGGTGTCCGGCGCTCCCATGGACATGTACATCGAGGCCCCCGACGACCTCGGCGGTTATGTGCGGATGTACGAGGTCGCCGAGCTGATCCGGCGCGGCGCACCGCTCTATCTGAAGTTCGGCCTGTCCAAGGCCCCCGGGATCTACCCGTACGGCACCCACATGCGGGACCTGACCCTGGCCACCGCCAAGGAGCGGGTGCGGCGCGGCCGGCTCGCCCTGGACCTGCTCGCCCGCCATGGGGCGGACGGAGACATGGCGCCCCTCGGCTCACGACTTCCCGGCGATCTGCAACGTTTCGAAATCCCGTCATAACGTTCCGGACAATCGCCTTCACAGAAGAAACCACAGCCGCGCACAATCCCACACATCTCTTCTCGGTTTTCCGGCATGACCACCCGGAGCGACTTCGGACTGCCTGACCGAGCCCTGCCTCACACATCAAGGATGATGACCATGCACAACCGCAGAGCCGCCCTCACCGCCATAGCCGGAGCCGCCTCCCTCGCCCTCACCCTGACCGCCTGCGGCCAGAACAGCGAGGGCGGCAGCAAGGAGAGCGGCGGCGACGCCAAGGGCGGCACCATCGGCATCGCGATGCCGACCAAGTCCTCCGAGCGCTGGATCGCCGACGGCAAGAACGTGGTCGCGGACCTGGAGTCCAAGGGCTACAAGACCAAGCTCGTCTACGGCGAGGACGACCCCGACCAGCAGGTCTCTCAGGTCGAGAACCTGATCACCCAGGGTGTCAAGGCGCTGATCATCGCCGCCATCGACAACAAGTCGATGAACAACGTCCTGCAGCAGGCCAAGGACGCGAACATCCCGGTCATCTCCTACGACCGCCTGATCCTCGGCACGCCGAACGTCGACTACTACGCGTCCTTCGACAACGAGAAGGTCGGCGAGCTCCAGGCCACCTACATCGTCGACAAGCTGGGCCTGAAGGACGGCTCCAAGAAGGGCCCGTTCAACATCGAGCTGTTCGCCGGCTCGAACGACGACAACAACACGCGCTACTTCTTCGGCGGCGCGATGAAGGTCCTGCAGCCGTACATCGACAAGAAGCAGCTGGTCGTGAAGTCCGGCCAGACCAAGCTCAACCAGGTCACCACCCTGCGCTGGGACGGCGGCACCGCCCAGAAGCGCATGGACGACATCCTCACCTCGGCCTACAAGAGCGACCGGGTCGACGCGGTGCTCTCCCCCTACGACGGCATCTCCATCGGCATCCTGTCGGCGCTGAAGTCGGACGACTACGGCTCCAAGAGCAAGCCGCTGCCGATCGTCACCGGTCAGGACGCCGAGGTCGCCTCGGTGAAGTCGATCATCGCCGGTCAGCAGTCGATGACCGTCTACAAGGACACCCGCGAGCTCGCCAAGGTGGCCTCCAACATGGTCGACGCGGTGCTGGACGGCAAGAAGCCCGAGGTCAACGACGAGAAGACCTACGACAACGGCTCGAAGGTCGTGCCCGCGTACCTGCTGGAGCCGGTGGCCGTCGACAAGTCCAACTACCAGAAGGTGGTCGTCGACTCCGGTTACATCAAGGAAAGCGACCTCAAGTAACCGCCGCACCCTAGGGATTGGAAGGCACGACCATGGCGGGACCCGTCCTGGAAATGCGCTCGATCGTCAAGACCTTTCCCGGCGTCAAGGCGCTGTCGGACGTCACCCTGACCGTCCGGCAGGGCGAGGTCCACGCCATCTGCGGGGAGAACGGCGCCGGCAAGTCGACCCTGATGAAGGTCCTCTCCGGCGTCCACCCGCACGGCACCTACGAGGGCGAGATCCTCTTCGAGGGAGAGGTCTGCCAGTTCAAGGACATCCGGGCCAGCGAAGAACGCGGCATCGTGATCATCCATCAGGAACTGGCCCTGGTGCCGTACCTCTCCATCGCGGAGAACATCTTCCTCGGCAATGAGCACGCCACGCGCGGGATCATCAACTGGACCGAGACGCTCAAGCACGCCACCGAACTGCTGCGCCGGGTGGGTCTCAGCGACCACCCGGACACCCGCGTCGCCGACATCGGCGTGGGCAAGCAGCAGCTCGTGGAGATCGCGAAGGCGCTGTCGAAGAAGGTGAAGCTGCTCATCCTGGATGAGCCGACCGCCGCGCTGAACGACGAGGACAGCGGCAAGCTCCTGGACCTCATCCTGGAGCTGAAGAAGCAGGGCATCACCTCGATCATCATCTCCCACAAGCTCAACGAGATCCGCAAGGTCGCCGACTCGGTCACGATCCTGCGCGACGGCCGCACCATCGAGACGCTCGACGTGAAGGCCGCGGAGACCACCGAGGACCGGATCATCAGCGGGATGGTCGGCCGCGACCTGGAGCACCGCTTCCCGGAGCGGACCCCGCACCAGCCGGAGGAGGGCGCCGCGCCCGCCCTGGAGATCCGGGGCTGGACCGTGCACCATCCGATCGACCAGCAGCGCAAGGTCGTCGACGACGTGTCGCTCCAGGTGCGGCGCGGCGAGATCGTCGGCATCGCGGGCCTCATGGGCGCCGGGCGCACCGAACTGGCGATGAGCGTCTTCGGGCGCACCTACGGCCGGTACGCGGCCGGCACGGTCCTCAAGGACGGCGAGGAGATCCGTACCAAGACCGTCCCCGAGGCGGTCAAGCACGGCATCGCGTACGTCACGGAGGACCGCAAGCACTACGGTCTCAACCTCATCGACACCATCAACCGGAACATCTCGCTGACCGCCCTGAGCAAGGTCGCCAAGCGGGGTGTGGTCGACGAGCACGAGGAGCGGCAGGTCGCCGAGGGCTTCCGCAAGTCCATGAACATCAAGGCGCCGACCGTCTTCGAGCCGGTGGGCAAGCTGTCCGGCGGCAACCAGCAGAAGGTCGTCCTCAGCAAGTGGATCTTCTCGGGTCCGGACGTGCTGATCCTGGACGAACCGACGCGCGGTATCGACGTCGGCGCCAAGTACGAGATCTACACGGTCATCGACCAGCTGGCCGCCCAGGGCAAGGCGGTCGTCTTCATCTCCTCCGAGCTGCCGGAGCTGCTCGGCATGTGCGACCGCATCTACACGATGGCCGCGGGGCGGCTGACCGGTGAGTTCTCGCGGGCCGAGGCCTCACAGGAATCGCTGATGCGTCAGATGACGAAGGACAAAGAGGTAACCCGATGAGCACGGATGTGACCGCCAAGAGCCCGGCCCCCGCGCCGCCGGGCGGCAGCGGAGGGGCCGCGGGCGACGGCCTGCTCCAGCTGATCCTGGAGGGCATGCGCCGCAACATGCGGCAGTACGGCATGCTGATCGCCCTCGGCCTGATCGTGGTCCTGTTCGCCGTGTGGACCAACGGCGACCTGCTGCTCCCGCGCAACGTCTCCAACCTGGTCCTGCAGAACAGCTACATCCTGATCCTCGCGATCGGCATGATGCTGGTGATCATCGCGGGTCACATCGACCTGTCGGTCGGCTCGCTGACGGCGTTCGTCGGGTCGATGGCCGCCGTGTTCATGGTCAAGAACGACATGCCGTGGCCGCTGGCCGTGCTGCTGTGCCTGGCCGTGGGCGCGATCGCGGGCGCGGTCCAAGGGTTCTTCATCGCGTACGGCGGCATACCGTCGTTCATCGTGACCCTGGCGGGCATGCTGATCTTCCGCGGCCTGACCGAGATCTTCCTGGACGGGCAGACGCTCGGCCCGTTCCCCGACGGTCTGCAGAAGGTCGCCAACGGCTTCCTGCCCGAGGTCGGCCCGACCACCAACTACCACAACCTCACGTTGCTGCTCGGCTTCGCCCTGATCGCGTTCGTGATCTTCCAGGAGGTCCGCGACCGCAAGCGGCAGCAGGAGTTCTCCCTGGACGTCCCGCCCACCAAGCTGTTCCTGCTGAAGCTGGTCGCGATCGGCGCCGCCGTGCTCACCCTGACGATGCTGCTGGCCAGCTACAAGGGCGCCCCGATCGTCCTGCTCATCCTGGGTGTGCTGCTCGTCGGCTTCGGCTACGTCATGCGCAACGCGATCATCGGCCGCCACATCTACGCCATCGGCGGCAACCTGCCCGCGGCCAAGCTGTCGGGTGTGAAGGACAAGAAGGTCACCTTCCTGGTCTTCCTGAACATGGGCATGCTCGCCGCCCTGGCGGGTCTGGTCTTCGCCGCCCGCTTCAACGCGGCCTCTCCCAAGGCCGGCCTCAACTTCGAGCTGGAGGCGATCGCGGCCTCGTTCATCGGCGGCGCGTCGATGAGCGGCGGTGTCGGCACCGTGCTCGGCGCGATCATCGGTGGCCTGGTCCTGGGCGTGCTGAACAACGGTATGAACCTCGTCGGCATCGGCACCGACTGGCAGCAGGTCATCAAGGGCCTGGTGCTGCTGGCGGCGGTCGGATTCGACGTGTGGAACAAGCGCAAGGTCGGTTCGTAGAACGGACCGGGCCCCGCCGGAAGGCGGGGCCCGGTTCTTTCCACGAGCAGTTGGCTGCGGCGGACTCGGCCGCCACCGCACTCGGCGGAACGGCACACGCCACGGGAGGCAGGAAGCCGGTGAAGACCCTCTTCGGCAAGCTCGCCGACGGCACGGAGATCCACAGCTGGTCGCTGGAGAACGGCGGCACCCGTCTGAAGGTCCTCTCCTACGGCGGCATCGTGCAGTCGCTGGAGATCCCGGACCGGGAGGGCCGGTACGCGAACGTCTCCGCGGGCTTCGGCACCATCGAGGACTACGTCGCCAGGAGCCCGTACTTCGGCGCGCTGATCGGCCGTTACGGCAACCGCATCGCCAAGGGCCGGTTCACCCTCGACGGCGAGAGCCACCAGCTGTCCGTCAACGACGACGCGAACAGCCTGCACGGCGGCGCCACGGGCTTCGACCGGCGTGTGTGGGACGTCGAGCCGTTCACCGAGGGCTCCAACGTCGGCCTGCACCTGTCCTGCACGAGCGTCGACGGCGAGATGGGCTACCCGGGCACGCTCAGGACGAAGGTGACGTACACGCTCACCAGGCAGGGTGACTGGCGCATCGACTACGAGGCCACCACCGACAAGGCCACCGTCGTCAACCTCACCAGCCACGTCTACTGGAACCTGGCCGGCGAGGGCAGCGGCACGATCGAGGACCACGAGCTGACGATCCGCGCGTCCCGCTACACGCCCACCGACTCCGGCCTGATCCCCACGGGCGAGCCGGCCGAGGTCGCCGGCACCCCCTTCGACTTCCGCAGGGCCAAGCCGATCGGCCGGGACCTCCGCGACGCCCACCCGCAGCAGATCAACGCCAAGGGCTACGACCACAACTGGGTCCTCGACAAGGGCGTCACCGCGAAGCCCGAGCACGTCGCCACCCTGCGCGACCCGCGCTCCGGCCGCACCCTGAAGATCGCGACCACCGAGCCCGGCCTGCAGTTCTACTCGGGCAACTTCCTCGACGGCACCCTGGTGGGCACCAGCGGCCGCACCTACCGCCAGGGCGACGCCCTGTGCCTGGAGACGCAGCACTTCCCGGACTCGCCGAACCACCCGTCGTTCCCGTCGACCGTGCTGCGACCGGGGCAGACGTACCGGACGACGACGATCCACTCGTTCGGCTGCTGACGCTCCGACCCGCCTTCACAGGTGGTTGACGAGTTCTGGCCGAATCCTCAGGCGTTGAACAGTGTCACCCGAGCCTCCGTATGTAAGGGCGGCCCGTGCTCCCCCGCGCGGGCCGCCCTCAAACCTCGGGTCCGTCCGTGCCCAACGGATCCGCCCCATACGGAGGTTCCATGGCCGACAACGTCACCTCGCTGTTCCGCAGCACTGCGGCGCACAGCCCGTCCATGGCGGCGTTGACACGCGAGGGCGGCGACGGAGCCGGCCCGGTGGACTTCTGTATCCCCTGCAACCCGTACTTCCCCACCCCCGCCATGTTCGAGGAGATGGCGGGCAGACTGCGCGACATCATCACGTACTACCCGAGCAGCGCCGACACCATCACGGCAGAGCTGTGCAGCCTGCTCCAGCTGCCGCCGCAGTGCGTGGCGATGGGCAACGGCTCCACGGAGCTGATCACCTGGATCGACCACCTGCTGGTGCGCGAGTCCCTCGCCATCCCCGTCCCCACCTTCGGCCGCTGGACCGACCAGCCGATGGAGACGGGCAAGCGGGTCGACATGTTCCCGCTCCAGGAGTCCAGCGGCTTCGCCCTGGACCTCGCGCAGTACGCCGAGTTCATCCGCTCCCGCGGCACCCGGGTCGCCGTCATCTGCAACCCGAACAACCCCGACGGCGGCTTCCTGCACAAGCACGCGGTGGTGCAGTTCATGGACGCGCTCGCCGACCTGGACCTGGTCGTCATCGACGAGTCGTTCCTGGAGTTCGCCGACGCCGAGGCCGAACCGTCCGTCGTGCAGGAGGCGATGCTGCGCCCGAACGTCATCGTGCTGCGCAGCCTCGGCAAGAACTTCGGCCTGCACGGCATCCGCTTCGGCTACCTGGTCGCCAACCCGGCGCTCGCCGGCCGCGTCCGCTCCATGCTGCCCAAGTGGAACCTCAACTCCTTCGCGGAGCACGTGGTGTTCATGCTCAAGGAGCACGGCGCCGAGTACGCGCAGAGCCTCCAGCAGGTCCGCCGCGACCGCCTGGACATGGCGGCCCAGCTCTCCGCGCTGCCCGGGCTGACGGTCTACCCGTCCCAGGGCAACTTCCTCTTCGTGCGCCTCCCCGTGGGCGCCGAAGGCACCGTGGTCCGGGACCGGCTGCTCACCGAGCACCGGATCCTGGTCCGCGAGTGCGGCAACAAGATCGGTTCATCGAGCCGCTTCCTGCGCCTCGTGGTGCGCCCCCAGGTCGACGTGCGTCGCCTGGTGTCCGGCCTGGAACAGGTGCTCTACGGGACGTCCAGGAGGGGAGCCGCCGTGCCCGAGCTGGGCACCGGGACCAGCTACAGCTCGGGTACGGCGGCGGTGGACCGTCTGGTGAGCGAGACCAACGGGTCGGGCATGCGGGGGCTTGCCGCTCAGGCCGCCGGTGCCGGCGCCCCGGGGATCGCCCCCGCCCCGGCCGTCGGCACCGGCATGCCGCTCCCCGCCGCCGCGTCCGCCGCTCCGGCGGGCATGGGCGGCGGGATGCCGATGTCGGCGGCCGCCCAGCCTGCTCCCCAGCCCGCGCCGGTGCCTCGGCCCACACCGATGCCCCAGCCGGCTCCGGCCCAGCCCCTCGCCCCGGTGGCCCAGATGCCGGCTCCGGAACCGATTCCGGCACCGATTCCAGCACCGGCACCGATTCCGACGCCCGCCCCGGCCCCGGCCCCCGCGCCCATGGGCCCCACCCCGCCCGGCGTCCCCGCCCGCGGAGGTCTCACGGCCGCCCAGGTCAGAGGCACCAACGGTCTCGCACCGGCGCCGGCGACCGGCTGGCCGGGCACCCAGAGCTGGCCGAACGCTGCGGGGATGGGGCAGGCGGGGTAGGGCCTCCCGGACCGGGCTAGGGTCTGTTGCGAAAGTGGCGTCGTAGCCCGAAGGGCGGCCGCGCGTCGGCCGGCGCGTGCTCTGGGGGTACCCCCTGCTCGAAGAGCTTGGGGGAGTGCCGCCCGGAAGCCCTCGTACTGGGCGTACTCGGGCTTTCGGGCGGTGCGGCGAGAGTGCGTGCCGGGCGTCGCGCGGCAGGCGGCACTTTCGCAACAGGCCCTAGCAACCACCGCAGTTGTAGTAGGTCACATCCCAGTGGTTGCCCTCGTCGGCGTAGACGTTGCCGGCCCCGGACCTCCACTGCAGAGCCCCATCGCCGCGCGGTCCGATGTAGGTGAAGGTGCTCTTGATGTAGTCACCGATACATGTGTACTTGCTGTAGTCGAGCTTGTAGCCGTTCCAGTGGGAGTACGTGCCACTGGCGTGGCCGGTCTCGGTGCCGCCGGTGATGTTCAACGGGCAGCCACTGGCCCGCTTGAGGGTCTGGGCCCCCTGAGCGGTCTCCAGGTTGAGCTGCTCGAACGAGGTGCACGTGGGGTTGGAGCGGTCGGAGCAGTTGCCCGAGGACGACCAGGTGATGCCGGCCTCCCGGAACATCGAGGTGGCCGTGACGTGGCTGATCTTGGTCACGGCGAACGCGTCGGTCGCGCCGGTCAGGACACCGAAGCCGGGCGCGCACAGTGCGCCGAGCACGAGGGCCTGCGCGGTGAGGACGGAGCGGAGTTTCACGGCTTCCTTCCCGCCGGGAACGAGTGGGGACTGCTGCGTGCCGATCAGGCGGCCCAGCTGCCGGTGGCCACCGGGCCCGACCAGAATTGGAACTTGAACTTGGTGCCGTTCAGGACTGCCGTCGCGATCACTGCCCACTGCCCGGACTCGGCGTACGTGTATTCGTCCTGGCAGTACGGGCTCCCCGACGTCGGATCGAAGCACACCCTGACCCAGCGGTTGCTGTTGGTCCTGATGTTGATGTCGTTGCAGTTGCTGGTGGCCGTGAGCCACGTACCGCCCGGATAGCCGGACGGGTAGTAGTAGGACCCTTCGGGCTTGTAGTAGGACCGCGCGGTGTCGTAGCAGGCCTGGATGCCCACATCGCTCTGCGTGGCCGCACCCGCGGTGGTGCCGCCCGCCACGAGACCGCTCAGGGTCATGGCCAGCGCGCTGGCGACCACGGCGGCCTTCCGGCTCTTCATTCGCATGACCGTTGCTTCCTTCCGGGTAGGGAATGTGATCGCTCCTTCACTGTGACGAGCCCCGGCCCACCCGGCCACGCCTTTGCGTCTGGACGCAAAAGCGGTGGTTGACCCGTTTCAGCGTTGTCCCGTCGAGAGCGGCGCGGCATCCTCGGCCTCACC
Source organism: Streptomyces sp. S.PNR 29 (assembly GCF_030386795.1). Taxonomy (GTDB): domain Bacteria; phylum Actinomycetota; class Actinomycetes; order Streptomycetales; family Streptomycetaceae; genus Streptomyces. Next base: position 146,859 of record NZ_JANUQM010000002.1, on the reverse strand, counting down.
TTGCAGCGAACGCCTGGGGGGTGACCGTGCTGCGCATCCATTTCACTTCGGAGGACCTCTTACGGACCCGCGTTGCCGCAAGCCCCGACCCCCTGTGGGAAATCGCCAGCAGTCTGCACCGCCTGCAGACTTCGACGGGGCGCTGGGCCTACTCCGGCTGGTACCGCAAGGCCCGCTCCGCCATCGCCGAACAGCAGCTGACCGCCGCGGTGCACAGCGTGCTGATCCCGTTGTTCCCCCGCGCGACCTATTTCCCCGACTTCCTCACACCGGCTGAGGCGAGCCAGGGCCTGGAGAGCGGACTCGCCGCGATACTGGACACCCCACCCGCCCGCGTCCGGCGGGAGATCGGCAAGCTCGCGAAGGTCAGACAGGTGCCGACGGACCTGTTCCGCTTCGCCGACAAGGACGTGCGCGCGGACCTGGTGGCGGTGCTGCGCAAGTATCACAACACCGTCATCATTCCGCACGGCGACACCATGCAGGCCCGCATCGATGCCGAGCGCGCCCTGCGCGGACGCGATCTGCTGCGCGGCGGTACCGAAGGGCTGCTCTGCGGCCTGGGGCGGGGCATGCGCTGGAGACCGCCCGTCCTGGAGGTCGAGTACGTGGGCGGAGTCGATCGCGATCTTCGCCTCAACGGCCGTGGCCTGCTTCTGATTCCCTCCTATTTCTGCTGGCAGCAGCCGGTCTCCTTCGCCGACCCGGACCTGCCGCCGGTCCTGCTGTATCCGTTGCTGCCGTCCGGTCCCGAGCCGCTGCCCCGCCGGGCGGACGCGCCCCTGCCCGCCCTGCTGGGGCACACCCGCGCCGCGGTGCTGCGCGCGGTGGCACACGGCGCCACCAACAACGAGGTCGCCCGGGCCGTCGGCGTCTCTCCGGGCAACGCCAGCCGTCACACGACGGTGTTGCGTGACGCGGGGCTCATCGCCAGCCACCGGCATGCGAACACCGTCCTGCACACCCTCACACCGGTCGGCGCGGCGTTGCTCGGTCTCTCGTGCTCGCCGGATCGCACCTCGACTGCGGGCACGGACACCGGTCACGCGGCCGCTCAAGGAACGGGCCGTTCCAGCCGGTCGGCGGGAACGGCCCGTTGAACTCGGACTCGGCTCGGGACAGACCCTAGGGTCTGTTGCGAAAGTGGCGTCGTAGCCCGAAGGGCGGCCGCGCGTCGGCCGGCGCGTGCTCTGGGGGTACCCCCTGCTCGAAGAGCTTGGGGGAGTGCCGCCCGGAAGCCCTCGTATCGGGCGTACTCGGGCTTTCGGGCGGTGCGGCGAGAGTGCGTGCCGGGCGTCGCGCGGCAGGCGGCACTTTCGCAACAGGCCCTAGACCGGATCGAGCCGCCACTGCTGGCAGGCGTTGTTCAGCCAGCTCCACTGCCGTACGTCGGCGGAGTCGGCCGTCGAACAGTTCGCGACGTCGGCGACCTTGCCGGTGGCCTGGTTGACGATCCGTACGTAGCCGCTGTCGGTGGCCAGGAACCGGAACCGCTGGCAGGTGTTGTTCAGCCAGGACCACTGCCGCAGGTCGGCCCCGTCGGCCGAGGAGCAGTCGGCGGTGTCGAGGACCTTGCCGGTGGCGACGTTCACCAGCCGGCTGGTGTCGTCCCCGAGGTCCTCGACGCGCCACCGCTGGTTGCTGCCGCCGTTGCAGCCGTACTGCTGCACGTTGGCGCCGTCGGCGGTGGAACTCCCGGCGACGTCGAGGCACTTGCCGCTGTTCCGGTTGGTGATCGTGTACGTCGTCGACACGGACGACGGCTCACCCGACGGCCCGGGCATGCTCGCACCGAGCCTCACGGGCGTACCGAAGTTCGGTGTGCCGTCGGCGTTCCAGGTGAACTTCTGCGCCCGCGTGGTACGCCCGTTGTCGCAGCCGTCGGAGGCGGAGTCGTTGGCGTGGTACACGATCCAGCTCTCGGTGCCGTCGGGCGAGGTGAAGAAGCCGTTGTGCCCGGGCCCGTAGACACCGTTCGCATCGCTGCGCTGGAACACCGGCGTGGACTTCTTCGTCCAGGAGGACGCCGCCAGCGGATCGGAGCCGGTGAGGGTGAGCTGCCCCAACTTGTAGTCGGGGGTCCAGCATCCGCTGGCCGAGTAGACGAGGAAGGTCTTCCCGCCCCGCTGGAGAATCTCCGGCCCCTCGTTGACCGTGCCGTTGCGCTCCCAGTCGTAGGTCGGCGTGGAGATGGTCGAGAAGGAGGTGGCGAGGGTGTACGGGTTGGACATCCGGGCGGCGACGAGGTTCTGCGTGCCCCCGCCGGCGCTCCCGAACAGATACAGCTGCCCGTTGATGGTCGCCACCGTCGGGTCCAGCATCCAGGAGGAGTTGAGCTGGTTCTTGTAGGTGTACGGCCCCATGGGGTCGGACCCGGCGCTCTCCAGCACATGCGTGCGCTGCGTCGGGTTGTAGTCGGACACGTTCTGCCCGGCAACGTAGTACAGGTACCAGCGGCCATTGAGGAAGTGCAGCTCGGGCGCCCAGATGTTGCAGCACCGCGAGGCGGCGTCGCCCTTCCACACCTGCACGCCGGGCGCGGTGGCGAGCCCGGCCAGGGTCGCCGACTTGCGGATGGTGATGACGTCGGTCCAGCTCGTCGTCACCAGGTAGTAGTTGCCGTTGTGGTACGAGATCCACGGGTCGGCACCCTTGACCGCCTTGACCGGGTTCGCGAACGAGGCCGCGGTCGCGGACGGCTGACCCAGCGAGAGGGCGAGCAGCAGCGCTGCCAGCAGGGTCAGTATGCGACGGGCCATCCGCTGCTCCAGTTCAGGAGGTTGATGCCGAGCTTGGGCGTGCCGTTGTCGTTGCCGTCGTAGTAGTGGTAGACGATCAGGTCCCCGTCGGAGTCCTTCATGATCGACTGTCCGCCGGGCCCGATGATGCTGCCGTGCGACTCAAGCACCGGGGTCCCCCCGTTGTTCATCATCGAGACGCCGTTCTTGTCGTAGTACGGCCCGGTGACGCTCGTTGCCCGGCCCACCTTGACCTTGTACGTCGAGCTGGTCCCGTTGCAGCAGGTGTCGTAGGAGGCGAAGAGGTAGTAGTACCCGTTGCGCTTGACGATGAAGGGCGCCTCGACGGCCTTGGTCCCGGTGGGCCGGGAGGCGAGCGAGTACCGGGTGGTGTTGGAGGACAACTGCTTCCCGGTGGACGGATTGATCTGGATCATCTTGATCCCGGTCCACCAACTGCCGAACGACAGCCACCACTTGCCGTCGCTGTCGACGAACAGGTTCGGATCGATGGCGTTGTAGTCGCTGGACGAGTTCGACGTGTAGACGATGCCCTGGTCGGTCCAGCTGCCCGGCTGCCCGGTGGTGGAGGTCGCCAGTCCGATGGCCGAGGTGTTCGAGCCGAACTTCGAGACGGAGTAGTACAGCAGGTACTTGCCGCCCTGGTACGAGATGTCCGGCGCCCAGGCCTCCGGGACGGAGGAGTACTGCGACCACCAACTGGGCCGTGCGGAGAAGGCGTCGGCACCGGCGCTGAAGGCGGTGCGGTCGGACGACCTCTTGTTGCTGATACCGCCGCCGGTGGCGTACAGCAGGTACTGGCCGGACGAGGTGCGGATCATCGTCGGGTCGTGCACGACGACGGAGCCGGTGACCCGGCCCGGATTGGGGTACGCCGACGCCGTGGACGGAATCAGGGCGAGCACGGCGGCGGCCGGGACGGCCAGCAGTGCGGTTCTGAGGCGGCTCATACAGTGACGCTCCTTCGCGGTGGGGGGAACGACATCTATTCGACATGTCGAACAACGGTCGCGTCGTCGGACGGACCGTAGAATCGAACCCCTTGCGCGTCAATGCTTCTCACACACCCCGCTCGCCCAACGGCTGGATAACCACGGGCGCTCGAAGGTGACACGCTGGTGAATTCACTCAGGAAGACGACCTTCCATCTCGCCAACCCACACCCCGGCTGGTCACCATGACCTCCCCATCCACCTTGGCCCCGCTCGGAGTTGACCGTGAACGGCTTCCCCTGGGAGATCACCTTCGCCGTCCTCGGTCTGACCGTCCCCGTCGCCGCGGCCCTGTGGGAGTTCGTCCTCGCCGGCCGCAAACGGCTCGGCTACCGGGTCCAGATGGACACGACCGCCGGGGAGGCGGCCGCCAACCCGTACGCCGGAGTGCTCCAGCAGATGCAGCAGACCGGCGGAGCGCCGCTGCACGAACCGTCGTTCGTGCTGCTGCGGTTCGAGAACAGCGGCTGGGCCCCGATCGTGGAGGACGACTACCTGGCTCCCGCCCAGGGCCCGGTGGGCATCCACGTCAGGTTCCGGGGCCGCCGCGTCGTCGGCATGGTCGTGACCGAACTCAGCCGCAACGAACTGCGCCCCTTCTTCGTTCCGCCCGGCAACGAGGACGACACGGACGGGAACTCCCCTCCGAACATCCCGGGCCTCGGCGTCACCGACGGCCGGATCGAGCTGCCCAAGGTGAGGCTCAACCGCCGCGACTACTACAAGGTGCTGGCGGTCCTGGAACGCGAGGCGGGCTTCACGGCCGACACCTTTCCCGACCCCGAGGTCACCGCCGGCATAGTCGGCGGAGTACGCGGCGGGGCGATCCGGAAGACCGAGTACTACCCGTTCGCGTCGAGACGGGTCAGATGGCTGCTCGCCGCCCTGGTGCTGGTTCTGGTCGGCCAGTCGCTGTTCACCTTCACCCGCGACGAGGTCGTCGCCGCACCGCTGGACTGCGCCGAGGGCACCCTCACCCTGTCCGGGTCGACGGCGTTCGCACCAGTACTGCGGGAGGCCGCGCGCCAGTACGAGAAAAAATGCAGCCCGGGCGCCCGCATCCCCATCACCGACGACACGTTCAAGGGCAGCGTCGCGGGGCTCGACACCCTGGCGAAGGCGGGTGAAAACGCCAAGCTGAAGGGCGGCCAGGGCATGGGCGACCGGCTGGCGTTCAGCGACGGCCAGAGCGCCGAACGCCCCCAGCTGGTGCCGCGCCCCGTCGCCCTCTCCCTCTTCGCGCTGGTCGTCAACCCGGACACGGGGGTGAAGAATCTGACCCGTCGGCAGATCAGGGACATCTACGCCGGCAAGATCACCAACTGGAGCCGGCTCAACGGCAAGGACGTCCCCATCCACCTCGTCAGCCGCTACCCCGGCTCCGGCACCCGCGCCACCCTCGAACGCCAGGTCCTCGGCAACAAACCCCTTCCGGCCGTCACGGCCGGCGACTGCGCGTCCCTCGACGACGACCGCCCGGGCCGCTGCGAGGTCGGCGACACCCAGACCCTCCTGGACACCGTGGCCACCACCCCCGGCGCCCTCGGCCACAGCGAGATCGGCGCGGCCACGGCCCACTCCGGCGTCCAGCCGGTCCGCATCGACGGCTTCAAGGCCGACCTGGAGGGCGTGGACGACGGCGCGTACCCGTACTGGCAGACCGAGTACGCCTACACCTACGGCGAACCCCCCGCTGACTCCCCAGCCGCAAGCTTCCTGCGCTACCTGGCCAACGAGGTCGGCAAGGACATCATCCGCTCCCACGGCGACCGGCCCTGCTCGGAGCTGGAGCGGCCGTTGCTGTGTCGGCCGGGCTAGGCAGGTCCACCTCGGCACGGACGGTCTTGCCGGGCCCCGCGTCCCGCTCCAGCACCTCCCAGGGGTCGGCGAGCGCATCGACCAGGACCAGCCCGCGCCTCGACCAACGCATCGAGCGGTAGCCGACGCACGACCGGCGTCACCAGCGCCACACAGCACCACCGCCCGCCCGGCGCGCGCCGGGCGGGCGTGTTCGCTGCGGTTGTGCCTCGGCAACCGTATGCTGGTCGGTAGGTCAATCACCCCGCGCGCAACGGTGGTTGCCACAGGAACGATCCATATCGGCCCGACCCAGCAGGGGGCGAAGGAAGGGCATGGACGTCAGACTACGGCTGCCCGACGATCCGGACGGCGGCGAACTCAAGCAGCTGTACGACTGGTTGATCAGGGACCAGGAACTGCACCACCACGCGGACATCTCGTTGCGGGAGAGCGGCATCGAGACCGAGACCGACGACACGAGCATGGGCGGCGTCCTCGACATCGTGCAGCTCGTCCTCGAGTCCGTTCTCCAACTGGCCCTTCTCGGCGCCGCGATCGTCGAGTGGCGCCGGGCCCTGCGGCCCCGTTCGTCCATCGTCATCGAGCACGACGGCACGACGGTGACGCTGCCGCCCGACGCCACCCCCGATGAGGTGCAGCGGTTCGTGGACACCCTCCGGGACACGGACCGGCCCCCGGAGGACCCGGAGGACTCCCCACCCGCCCCGTCTCCGGAAGACGGCAACCGGTGACCGAGGCGCCACCGGACCCCGGCGCCTCCGCGGCCGTCCTCCTCGGCGTCGGCTCGTACCGGCACATCCCCGGACTTCCGACGGTGGCCAACAACCTCACCCGGTTCAAGGAGGTGCTGAGCGACAAGAGGATCCTGGGCCTGCCCGAGGAACGGTGTTTCACGCAGGCCGATCCGGCGACATCGGCCGAGCTGATCGACCCGGTCATCGAGGCGGCCAAGCTGGCGCGCGACACGCTGATCATCTACTACGCCGGGCACGGGTTCATCGACCGGCACGGCGCGCTGCACCTCACGCTCGTCGGGTCGAGGTACGGAGCACGGCACACGGCGGTGCCGTACGAATGGCTGCGGGACGCCCTTCTGGAGTTCAGCCGGGCCCGGCGTCGCGTCGTCATCCTCGACTGCTGCTACAGCGGACGCGCCATCGACGACATGGCGGGCAAGGAGACACCGCTGTCCGCGGCGGCGGGTGTGCGCGGCACCTACGTCGTGACGTCCTCCGCGGAGAACGTCAAGGCGCTGGCCCCGCGCAAGGAGGAGTGCACGGCGTTCACCGGAGAGCTCGTCCGCGTCCTGCGGGACGGTGTGCCGGGCACGAACGGTCAGGAGAAGGACCGGTACCTGACCCTGGACATGATCTACGACCAGGTCCGGGACTCCCTGCGGGACAAGCAGCGTCCCGTGCCGCAGGTGCAGGACCGGGGCCGGATCGGTCCGCTCCCTTTCGTGCACAACGTGGCGGTGCAGGCGCCGCCCGACCCGCCGCCACGGCGCAGGAGGGGGTGCGTGGCGGCCGTGGCCCTGGGTGTCGCGCTGGCGGCCGTGGCGGGAACGTCTCCCCTGTGGTGGCCCGGCGACGGCGGCGCCGCGTCGGACGCCTGCTCCCCGCGCGCCGCGCTCCTCGGCTTCTCGGACCGCCTCGACAAGTCGACGTTCGAGGGCGAGGGCGTCTACGGCCTCTCCTCCCTCGCCCTGACCGGCACCTCCACGGCGCTGTCCCTGGCCGACAACTCACCACCGGTGCTGTACTCCCTCTCCCTGGGCGAACCGGGACACTCCCCGAAGCCCCGGATCACGGCGATGACACAGCTGCTGCGGGACAACAGCGACGCATACGGCGCCGAGGGCTTCGACGGCGAGGCGATCGCCCTGGAGAAGGGCGGCAGAACGGCGCTCGTGGCCTCGGAGGCCGCCCCCTCGGTCACCCGCTTCGACCTCAAGACGGGCCGGCCGCTGGACGAACTGAAGGTGCCGGACATGTTCCGGCCCCCTCCGCACGGCACCGCGCAGACCAACGCGATCTTCGAATCACTGGCGCTCTCCCCGGACGGCCGGCACTTGTACGTCGGCCTGGAGGATCCCCTCAGCCGCGACGGCTCCTACCAGGGACGTGCCCGCATCCGTATCCTCCGCTACTCCGGCACACCGGGCGGCCGCTACGTCCCCGACCGTCAGATCGCCTACGAGACGGGCTCGGGCAGGCAGCTGGCGGAGCTCACGCCGATCGGGGACGGGGAACGCTTCCTCGCCCTGGAGCGGGGCTACACCGAGGGCCAGGGCAACACCGTGCGCATCTACGAGGTATCGCTGAACGGCCTCCCGGACGTCGCCTCGGCCACCTCCCTGGCAGGCCTGCCGTCCTCCGCCTTCGTCCGCAAACGCGAACTCGTGGACCTCGGCGACTGCCCGCCCTCCGGCGCCAGGGCGAACCAGCCCCAGGTCAACCCCCTCCTCGAGAACGTCGAGGGCATGGCCCTCGGCCCACCCCTGACGGACGGCAGGCACAAGGGCCGCCGGCCGCTGTACCTCGTCACCGACGACAACAACGACGCCGACCAGATCACCCGCTTCTACACCCTGGCGGTCGACGTGCCCTGAAGTGCAAGGGCCCGGAGCCGGGAACGTCCCCGGCTCCGGGCCCCTCCCGTTCAGGACCCCGGGCACTCCTTCCACGCCATGTGGTACACCGTGCTGATGTCCCCGTCCGTGGAGTCCATGGTCATGAAGCTGACCTTGTCGGCCGCGGACGTCCCGGCGCTGACCCGCAGCTCGGTGTTGATGTTGAAGTTGCGCTGGACACCGCAGGGCGCGTAGACGAGTTGGGCCCAGTCCGTGGTGTCGGTGGCCTGCCAGTTGTCGTTGTAGGGGCCGTTGAAGGGGTGGCTGCGGGCGGCCGTGCTCGGGGAGCCCTGGAAGTAGTACGAGGCTCGCTGGACGCCGCTCGCGCCGTTCTGCAGGGAGGCGTAACCGCGGTAGTCGGCGCTGGCGATGGCGTAGGTGAAGCCCTGGGGGACGTGGACGATCAGGCTGAGCTGGCAGTTTCTGCGGGCCGCCGTGGGGTCGGAGTTCCCCCCGGCCTGGGCGAGGTAGTCGCTGTAGGTCACGGTGAAGGCCGTGTTGTCCTCGGAGACGGCGACGGCCGCGGTGCCCTGCGGGCAGCCCGAGCCGTTCACCGTGGCGACCTTGATGACGATCTTGTCCGGCGGCGGGTCGACGAACCCGTCGGACGGGGCTTGCGCGGGCAGCCCGGTGGTGACGAGCGCGGCGATCGCGCCGCTCAGGAGCAGGCCACTGGCCATGGTTCTCCGATCCGTTCCGTGGGGGGTGGCGACAGTCGTGCGAAGGTGCGCGTGATCGTCATGCGCATGCCAACAAGGCAGCGCACGCACTCCCAGCCTGTGGAGAAAAGATGAAGAGCCTGTGAAGGACGGGAGCGGTCGCATCGTACGCATCCGGGCATGGACCGGCCAGGTCCATCTCCGGCCATTCCCAGGCGAGCGGCGGCTCGTACGGCCATCATGGGGCGCCGCAGCGTACGCGACGGCCAGCCGCTAGCGTCGACCGGGCACGCACAGGCAACAGGAGACACTCCCTTGGGGCTCAGCAGACGTACATTCAGCGCCCTGGCCGGCACCACGGTCCTCGGCCTCGCGCTCGGCGGCAGCGGCGGTGCGACACCGCGGGCCTCCGCGGCCCGGACGGTGCCCACCGGCCCACCGCCGGGTCCGCCGCGCGCCGACGGGGCGCGGCACGAGGTCGGCTTCGACCGGTACTCGGCGGTGATCGACGGCAAACGCCTCGTGCTGTGGGCCGGTGAAATGCATCCCTTCCGGCTGCCGAGCCCGTCGCTGTGGCGGGACGTGCTGGAGAAGATGCGCGCCCACGGCTACAACACGGTCGGCATCCGCGTCGCCTGGAACCACCACTCCCCCGCGCCCGGCCGCCACGACTTCACCGGCGTGCGGGACCTGGACCTGTTCCTGCGCACGGCCGCCGAGACCGGCCTGTACGTGATCCTGCGGCCCGGCCCGGCCATCGGCGCGGACGTCGACCGCGGCGGCCTCCCGGGCTGGCTGACGGCGGTGGAGGAAGGGAGCCGGGAGCGGCACGTCGACGCGTGGCTGACGGCGGTGGACTCCATAGCCGTGCGCCACCTGTACACCAAGGGCAGAGGCACGGTCCTGCTGTACGAGGTCGAGGACCGGTACCGGGGCAAGGTGCGCGCCGACGGCATCGACGTACCCCTTCTCCCGCACGCCCCGGACGGGAACGGGCACACCGACGGGTGGCCGGATCCGTGGGGTGGCAAGGGGTACGCGGAGACCCGGCGGGTGCGGGGCGCGGCGTACGCGCGGCGGGAGCACCTGGCCGAGCTGACCGACCGTGTCGCCCTGCACGAGGTCACCATGGCGTTCGGCGGCACCTCGTGGGGGTGGCTGCCCGCGCCGGACGTCTACACGTCGTACGACTACGGCGCGGCCATCGACGAGGGGCGGAAGCAGACCCCCGAGCTGGCCCCGCTGCACCAGCTCGGGCACCTGCTGCACCACGTCCCGGACTTCGCCCGGCTGGACCGTGCGGCGCGGGTGCGGGCCACGGACCGGCGGATCGAGGTGTCCCACCTGGCCAACCCCGACACCGGCTCGCAGGTGTACGTCCTGCGCAACGACTCCGACGAGGCGGTCACCGCGACGCTGCCGGGCACCGGGATCGACGTGCCGGTGACCGTCGCGGCCCGGGACGCCAAGCTGCTGGCCACCGGGCTGCCCCTGGGGGAGCGGAAACTGGCGTTCTCCACCGTGCAGCCCATGCTGTTCCTGAACGCCGGGCAGCAGGACATCGCCGTGTTCGCGGGGCGGCGCGGCGAGATGGCGCAGGTCGTGCTGGAGTGCCCGAGCGAGCCGACGCCGATGCGGCTGGACGTGGAGCCCGCGTGGGCGTACAGCGACGGCAAGCTGCGTGTGACGGTTCCGCTCGGGGCCGGCGGGCTGAGCCGCGTCAGGGTCGAGGGCGGCGGGTCCGACCGGCCGCTGCTGCTGTTCTTCGCCGACGACGCGACGTCGCTGCGGCTGTGGCCGTTTCGGACGCCGTCGGGCCCGGTCCTCGTCTACGGCCCGGCGCTGGTCCGGAACGTCACCCTGCGCGGCGGCACCGTGCAGCTCATCGGCGACACGATCGACCCGACCGGCCTGGAGGTGTGGGGGCCGCGCGGCCTGACCGACGTCACCTGGAACGGCGGCGCGGTGCGCACGCGCGTCAGCGCCACCGGCAGCCTGCTGGCCCTGGCCCTGCTGCCCGGGGTCCCGCGGGTGACGCTGCCGCCGCTGGAGGGCTGGCGGCGGCGGGCGGAGAACCCCGAGTCGGCGCCGGACTTCGACGATGCGGCGTGGACGGTCGCCGACCGGACCGCCTCGGCCGGCTCCACCCCCGTGCCCGACGGGCAGCCCGTCCTCTTCGCGGACGACTACGGCTTCCACTACGGCGACGTCTGGTACCGGGGACGCGTCACGGACGCCGAGGGCGCCGACTCCGTGTCGCTCGCCTACAGCACCGGCACGCAGGGGTTGCTGATGGCCTGGCTGGACGGCAGGCCGCTGGGCACCCACCGGATGCCGGTGCCGGAGAACGGCACGGCGGGAAAGGGCAGTTGGACGGCGACGGCGACCTTCCCCGTGCCGGAGAAGCTCCGCGAGCGCGACGACCACGTCCTGTCCGTGCTCGTCCGGCGCATGCAGCAGGACGACGACGCAGCGGCCCGCGGGCTGACCGGGGTCACCTTCAAGGGGGCCTCCCCGAAGGTCCGTTGGCGGCTCCAGGGCGCGACCGCGCCCGATCCCGTGCGCGGGCCGCTGAACAACGGCGGGCTGTACGGCGAGCGCGAGGGCTGGCATCTGCCGGGGTACGACGACCGCGACTGGGCCTCCGCCGAGCTGCCCCGGGACGACCGGCGGCAGGGGGTGACCTGGTACCGGACCACCTTCCGCACGGCCGTCCCCCCGGGCATCGACGCCTCGGTCGGGCTCGTCCTCGACGACGATCCGGACCGCGCCTACCGCGTCCAGATCTTCCTCAACGGCTGGAACCTGGGGCAGTACATCAACGATGTGGGTCCGCAGCACACCTTCGTCCTGCCGAACGGGATCCTGCGCACCCGTGGCACCAACACACTGGCGCTGGCGGTCCTGTCCGACGGGACCACCCCGTCCGGACCGGCGAGCGTCCGCCTGACGCTGCTGGGGGCGGCAGCGGGAGGAGTGCCGGTGGAACCGGTGTGACCGGATCGAGCCGTCCCCGCGCATTGCCTTCTCCGGCAGGCTGGTTCACCGTTGCCTCCCCAGACCGCCGAAGAAGGAGGGGGAACTCCGTGCGAAGACGGCGTTTCATCAGCGGATTACTCGGTGCCGGGGCCGGGCTCGGCCTTGTCCCGGCGAGCGGCGGGCCCGCACCAGCGGCCCCCGCCCGTCCCCTCGGGGACCCTCACGGCTGGCAGGCCGTCCCGGCCCCCGACTGCACCCCGGCCGCCCAGTTGCTGGGCGTGGCCGCGGCCGGGCCCGCCCTCGCCTGGGCCGTCGGCGAGGAGGGCCGCAACGGCAGCACGCGCGGCACTCCGCTCGCCCTCGCCTGGGACGGCACCGCCTGGACGCGCACCGGCCTCGCCCACCTGGGTTTCAGCGGCCAGCTGCGCTCGGTCGCCGCCACCCCCGGCGGCTCCGCCTGGGCGGTCGGTGCCGACGCCTCCGGCAGGGCCCGGCTGCTGACCTGGGACGGGCAGACCTGGCAGGACACCGACTTCCCCGGCCGGGGAACGTCGGGCACCTCCCTCACCGGGGTCACGACCGGTCCCGACGGCCACGTCTGGATCTCCGGGCGCAGCAGCGGCTCCGTGCTGCTGCACGGCCACGACGGCGACTGGACATGGGTGCCCGCGCCCCCGAGCGGCACCAGCGCCACCCCGTCGGGGGTCCGCGCGACGGCCGGCGGTGACGTCTGGGTCTACGACAGCGCGTTCGTCGCCCGCTGGGACGGCGCCGCGTGGACCGAGCTGTCCGCGCCCCCCGGCATCCGCGCCACCGTCACCGGGCTGCTCCCCGTGGCCCGCGACGACATCTGGCTCACCGGCTACTCGTACGGCGTCGGCGGCCCGCCCGGAAAGCCGCCCAGCGTCACTCTCCTGCACGGGGACGGCACCTCCTGGACGTACGTCACGGCGCCGTTCACCGTGGGCATGCTGACCTCGATCGCCGGCGACGCGCAGGGCGGGCCCGACCGCATCGCGGGGTGGGACTTCTGGGACCAGACCCGGGCCCACTACCTGCGGTGGGACGGCGCGGCCTGGGTGAGCGAGCGCGGCCCTGCCGCCACGACCCCGGTGCTGCTCACCGCCCTCGCGACGGTGCCCGGTTCGGCGGAGTACTGGGCGGTGGGTACGACGTCCTCGTCGCCGTACCCACCGGCCCAGGTGCGCATCGAGCGCTAGCGCTGTTCCGACTGCTCCGACGGGACTACGCCAGCCGGATCACGTTCCAGGACAGCGGCTCCAGGACGGCCTTCAGCGTGCCGTTCTGGAGGGCCGTGCCCTCGACCGTGTGCGGGGTGACCCGCTCGGGGTCGTCGAGGGTGTTGCGGGCGTCCGGGTCGGCGTCGGCGAGCGCGCTGTGCTCGACGACCGACGTGAGGTCGAGGCCGTTCAGGGCCACCTCCAGCGGCAGCGGCCCGGTGCGGCTGCGGTTGACGGCGAAGACGGTGACCGAGCCGTCCTCGGCGCGTACGGCGGTGGCGTGCAGCAGGTCGGCCTCGCCGTACTTCTCCGTCTCGTACGTCGGCGAGTCCACGCGGACGTCGAGGACCTGGCCGCGCCCGTACTTGGCGGCCTGCGCGAACGGGAAGAACGTCGTCTGCCGCCACGCCGGGCCGCCCGGCTCGGTCATGATCGGGGCGATGACGTTGACGAGCTGGGCGAGGCAGGCGACCGTGACGCGGTCGGCGTGCCGGAGCAGGGCGATCAGGAGCGAGCCGAAGACGACCGCGTCCATGACGCTGTAGTTGTCCTCCAGGAGGCGGGGGGCCTCCGGCCAGTCGTCGGGGGTGAAGGTCTTGGCGTGCTGCTCCCAGCGGGAGAGGTACCAGACGTTCCACTCGTCGAAGGAGAGGTTGATCTTCTTCTTGGACTTCAGCCGGGCGCCGATGTGGTCGCAGGTCGCGACCACGTTGTCGATGAACGACTCCATGTCGACGGCGGAGGCGAGGAAGGAGTCCACGTCACCGTCGACCGGCTCGTAGTAGGCGTGCAGGGAGATGTAGTCGACCAGGTCGTACGTCTCCTGCAGCACCTTCGCCTCCCACTCGGCGAAGGTGGGCATGCCCTGGCCGGACGAGCCGCAGGCGACGAGTTCGACCCCCGGGTCGATCTGCCGCATGGCGCGGGCCGTCTCGGCGGCGATGCGGCCGTATTCCTCGGCGGTCTTGTGGCCGGTCTGCCAGGGGCCGTCCATCTCGTTGCCGAGGCACCACAGGCGGATGCCGAAGGGGTCCTTGTCGCCGTGGGCGGCCCGGAGGTCGGACAGGGCCGTACCCGAAGGATGGTTGGCGTACTCCTGGAGTTCCAGGGCCTCGGCCACCCCGCGCGTGCCGAGGTTGACCGCCATCATCGGTTCGGCCTGGGGGCCGATCTTCCTCAGGAAGCCGATGTATTCGGAGAGGCCGAAGCGGTTGGTCTCCGTCGAGTGCCAGGCGAGGTCGAGGCGGCGGGGGCGGTCCTCGACGGGGCCGACCGAGTCCTCCCACTTGTAGCCGGAGACGAAGTTGCCGCCGGGGTAGCGGATGGCGGTGACGCCGAGTTCGCGGACCAGGTCGAGGACGTCCGTGCGGATGCCTTCGGCGTCTGCGGTGGGGTGGTCCGGTTCGAAGATGCCGGTGTAGACGCAGCGGCCGAGGTGTTCGACGAAGGAGCCGAAGAGACGGGGGTCGACCTCGCCGATGGTGAAGGCGGGGTCGAGGGTGAAGCGAGCGGTGTGCATGTTCGCCTTTCGATGTGGGCGTTCTGAATCGTTGGCGGCTGCGGGTCACATGAGGCTGGTCGGGCAGGTCCCCGCGCCCCTAAGGCAGGCTCGGCCAGCCGTCGGCTTTCCAGCCCAGCCTGTTCAGGCCCAGCTTCGGGGTGCCGTTGTCCTCCGCGTCGTAGTAGTGGTACGCCAGCCAGTCCTTGCCCTTGTCGCGGAAGACCGACTCGCCGCCCGTGCCGACGTAGCGGCCGTGGCCGGCCAGCAGGAGGTCGCCGCCGCCTTCCAGGAGGGGCTTTCCGGTGCTGTCCACGTACGGCCCGGTCACCTTCGTCGACCTGCCGACCCTGATCTTGTACGTGGAGTTCACGCCCTGACAGCAGGCGTCGTAGCTCGCGAACAGGTAGTAGTAGCGGCCGTGTTTCACGATGGACGGGCCCTCGACGGCGTACGGGGCGTCCGGGCGGGTGGCCAGGTGGTGGACCGTGGCGCCCGGGATCGCCTTGCCGGTCTTCGGGTTCAGTTCGACCATGCGGATGCCGGTCCAGTAGGAGCCGAAGGACATCCACAGCTTGCCGTCGGCGCGCACGATCGCCGGGTCGATGGCGTTCCAGGGGTCGGTCTTCTCGGAGGTGAAGACCTTGCCGTGGTCGGTCCAGGTGCCGGGCATGCCGGTGCGGGAGGTGGCCACGCCGATCGCGGAGTGGTTGGTGCCCCAGGAGGAGACGGCGTAGTAGAGCCAGTACCGGCCGTCCCGGTAGGAGAGGTCGGGGGCCCAGGGGTCGGCCTTGTCGTTGTACTCGTACCACCAGCCGGGCGGTTCGGTGAAGGCGTTGCCCGCGTCGTCCCACCGGCGCATGTCCGTCGACAGGCGGGCGCCGATGATGCCGCCGGTGGAGTAGGCGACGTACCGGCCGTTCTTGAGGTGGTGGACGGTCGGGTCGTGGATGATCTGCTGGCCGGTGAGGGGGAGGGGGTCGGGGTAGGTGGTGTCCGCCCGGGCCGTGGCCGGCAGCAGGGCGAGGACGGCGGCGAGGGTCGCCGCGAGTCCGAGGCGCTTCATGCGTGCAGCTCCTTGTCGTCGGTCACTGGCCCGCGAGGCCGGTGTGCGCGACACCCGCCACGATCTGGCGCTGGAAGAAGACGAAGACGATGATCAGCGGCAGACCCGCCATGAGGCCGCCGGCCATGAGCTGGGCCCACTGGATGCCGTAGGAGTTCATGACGGTCGCGATGCCGTTCGGCATGGTCATCAGGTCGGGGTTGTTGGTCACCATGTAGGGCCACAGGAAGTTGTTCCACGAGGCGATGAAGGTGAAGATGCCGACCGCGGCGAGGGAGGGGCGCGACAGGGGGAGGACGATGGTGAAGAAGACCCGCCAGCGTCCGGCACCGTCGATGAAGGCGGCCTCCTCCAGCTCGCGCGGGATGCCCTGGAAGAACTTGTAGAGGATGTAGACCATCGCTGCGGGCGCGCACTGCGGCAGGATCATGCCCCAGTACGTGTCGACCATGCCCATCTGCTGGACGGTGGTGAACAGCGGGACGCCGAGGACGGCGGGCGAGATCATCAGGCCGGCCATGACCAGGCCCAGCAGGAGGCCCTTGCCGCGGAACTCCGTGCGGGCGAAGCCGTATCCGGCGAGTGCGCTCACCAGCAGCACCACGGTCGTCACGCAGACGGAGACGACCAGGGAGTTGACGAACCAGTTGGTGATGTTGCCGGTCTCGAACAGGGCCTTCCAGGCCTGGCCCGTCCAGTCCTCGGGCAGCCAGTGCGGCGGCACCTCGACGGCCTCGGTCTCCGACTTCAGCGAGGTGAACAGGCCCCAGGCGAACGGGGCCAGGAAGACGGCGGAGACCGCCGTGCCGAGGAGGGTGAGGATGATCTGGCTGGGGGTCCAGGGCCTGCGGGGCTTGACGCGGATGTCCGCTGCGGTGGTCATCGGGCGGCCTCCTCACGGTTGCGCAGCAGCCACATCCGGGCGAGGGCGACGGCCGCGATGATCACGAAGAAGATGACGGAGATCGCGGAGGCGTAGCCCACGCGGTAGCTGGTGAAGCCCTCTTCGAGGGTGTACTGGACGAAGGTGCGGGTCGCTTCCTCCGGTCCGGGGCCGAAGTCCATCATCACGACGGCCTGGTCGAAGACCTGGAGCGAGGCGAGGATCTGCAGGGCGATGACGAGGCCGGTGATGTTGCGCAGCATCGGCAGGGTGATGTGGACCATGCGGTGCCAGGCGTTGGCGCCGTCCAGTTTGGCGGCCTCGTAGAGGTGGCCGGGGATGCCCTGGAGCGCGGCGAGGTAGAGCAGGAAGCTGAAGCCGACGGTCCACCACAGGGTTTCGATGACGATGGCGAGCATCGCGTACGCCTTGTCGGTCAGCCAGGGTGTGTCGATCCCGAAGACGTAATTGACCATGCCGGTACCCGGGTTGAACAACCACTGCCACAGGTTGCCCGCGACCGTCGACGGCAGCAGGAACGGGGCGAAGAAGCACAGCCGCCACAGCCACTTGCCGCGCTCGATGTGGTGGGCGAGCATCGCGAGGAGGAAGGCGAGGACGGTGATGCAGGGCACGACCAGGAGCGTGAAGTACGCGCTGTGGCCGAGGGCGTCCCACATCAGCGGGTCCTTGAGGGCCTCTCGGTAGTTGTCGAGGCCTACGAAGCTCTCGCCCTGGCCCGTGATGTTGGCGTCCGTGAAGCTGAGGTAGATGCCACGCAGCAGCGGCCAGATCACGAACAGCGTGAACAGGGCGAGGAACGGGGCGACGAACCAGCCGCCGTGCTGCAGGCCCTGCTTGCGGCGGAGGGTGGCGCTGCCGGCGGCGGTCTTCGCACGTGCGGGTGCGGCGATGGTCTGGGCGCTGGTCGCCGTCATGCGGCCGCACCTCCTTCTGCGGCGGTGTGGCCGTCCATGGGGTTCTTCATGGTGAGCAGCTGGGTGAGCGCGCCCTTCATCCGGCGGGCGGCGGCCTCGGGCCCCGCGGAGCCCATCGTCGAGGAGACGACGATCGGGCCGACGCGCTGGGCGAGGATGCCGGTGGAGCCCGCGAACCACACCTTCGGCTCGGTGGCCTGGTGGTTCATGGCCGATACGTACTCGTTCTGCGGGTACAGCTTCCGGTACGCGGCTGTCGACAGGGTCGGCGTGTACGCGGGGATGTGGCCGCCCGCCGCCCACTGCTGGGCGTGGGTGACCACGTAGGCGGCGAGTTGGTGGGCGGCATCGTTCGTGGCGCCGCCGCGGCCGGACTGGTGCGGCAGGACGAAGGAGTGCGACTCGGCGTGGGTGGCCGGCTTGCCGAAGACGGGCGGCAGCGGGGTCGCGCCGTAGTCGAGCTTCGCTCCGGAGAAGACCGGCACCGACCAGTTGCCCTCCCAGGTGAAGGGCGCGCCGTTGATGAACTGTTCGCCGTCGGCGGCACCCGCGATGGAGTAGCCGTCGGTGATGTGCTGCCGCAGGAACTCCAGGACCTGGACGGCCTTGTCCGTGTCGAAGGTGACCTCGGTGTCGGCGTCGTTGAACCAGGTGCCGCCGAGCTGGGTGTAGAAGGCGACGAAGAACCACCACATGAAGTTCTGGTCGTTGGCGTGCAGGCCCAGTACCTGGAGCCCGTTCTTGGTGGCCTTCTTGGCCTCCTTGAGGACGTCGAACCACTCGCTGGTCGACGTCACGGGCACGATCCGCCCGTCGTCGCCGAGCAGTCCGGCCTTCTTCAGGACGTCCTTGCGGTAGAAGCAGAGCTGGACGTGGATGTCGAGCGGGAGGGCGTAGAGCTTGCCGTCGATGACGCCGCGCTGCCACAGCCTGGGGTTGAAGTCCTGTTCCCGTACGCCGTACTTGGCGAGCAGGCCGACGTCCCAGGGGTCCAGGAGGCGGCCGGGCGCGAAGCCGGTGACCCGGCCCAGGTGCATGACGCCCAGGTCGGGTGCGCGGTTGCCCGCGGCCGCCATGGCGAGCTTGGTGTAGAAGGGGTTGCCCCACTGGAGTGTGGAGTCCTTCACCGCGATGTCCGGGTGGGCCTTACGGAAGCCGTCCAGCATCGCGATCATGTTGTAGCCGTCGCCGCCGCTGAAGAGGTTCCAGTACCGCACCCGGGTGCGTGCGCTGGAGGCGAGCGCGTCGGCGCCCGTGCCCAGGGCCGCGAAGCCGAAGCTGCCCGCTACCGCGAGGCCGCCCGCCGCGGCCAGTAGTTGCCTGCGATTCAGGTCAGGTCGTCCCATGCCCTGCCCTCACATCCGAAGCCAGATTGTTCGATATTTCGGATTGTGCTCGTAAAGCCGAACGGGACCGTACGTTTGCAGCGCTGCAACGTCAATGGTTCGGACGGAACTTTGAGAAACCGCGATCACCGATCGTGCGCTTCCGGGTCGTTTCGGGTTGAACGAACCGTCATGGGACCGCATGACGGGGACAGTTGCGGACGCGTACTCTCGAACAAGCTGCCGCGGGGCGGCGAGAAGGGGGTGCGATGGATTTCGCGGGCGCGCCGAAGCGGGCGGCCCGGGCCGTCCCGGCGTCCCCGGACCCCGGCGGAGCGGCCCGGTGACGCAGGCTGTCGGTTACCGGGCGTTGAGTCCGGCCGGGTTCTTCAGCGAGTTCTACACCTCCTTCTGGTGGATCCCGGCCGGGGTGCTGGCCGCCGCGCTGGCGATCAAGTTGCCGACGATCATCCGGCTGTGGAAGGACCCGCTGCTGCGGGCCGTCGGCGGGCTGCTGCTGCTCGCCTGCGCGGTGTTCGTGTTCGTCGCGCCCTCGACCATCGCCTGGGTCAACCGGGTCACGGGCGTGCCGAACATCTCGGCGCCGTGGGTGTACTCCCTGCTGACCGCCTTCTGCGGCTCCTGTCTGCTGCTGATCATCGCCTGGCGCAACGGCCTGTCCGACCGCTCGGCGTCCACCCGCCGTGCCACGCGCTGGGTGGTCTCCGTCTACGCGGGGGTGATCGTCGCGCTGTGGGTGCTGTTCGCCCTCGCGGACGCGCCCGTGGAGCGGCTGCGGGACCTGGACACGTACTACGCCAACACGCCGTTCATGCGCGAGGAGATCCTGCTCTACCTGCTCGCGCACACCACGGCCGCCCTGATCATCTCGAAGCTGATCTGGAACTGGGTCCGCACCGAAGGGCTCGACGCCTGGCTGCGCTGGGGCCTGAAGTTCCTGGGCGCCGGCTACGCGCTGAACCTGGTCTTCGACGCCGCCAAGCTCACCGCCGTGGTGGCCCGCTGGACCGGCCACGACCTGGACTGGCTCAACATGACCGTGGCGCCGACCGTGGCCTGCATGTCCGCCGTCCTGATCGCGGTCGGCTTCATCCTGCCGCACGCCGGCCAGTACCTGCACGAACGCTGGCGGCTCCGGCTCGCCCACCACGAACTGCGGCCGCTGTACCTGCTGATGCGGACGGTGGAGGGCGGCGGCGTCCCGCTCGTGCTGCGCGCCAGCCCGGAACTGCGCCTGACCCGCCGCGAGACGTTCATCCGGGACGTACTGCTGCCGCTGGCCCAGCACATCGACGAGGACCTGCGCCGGCGGTCGTACGAGGCCGCCCTCGGCCTCGGGCACCCGCCGCAGCAGGCGAAGGCGCTCGCGGCGGCGGTGGCGATCCTGGACGCCGTGGACGCCCGGCTCGGCGGGCGCGAGGGCGACGGCGCCGAGGACCGCGACACCACGGAGCTGCTGCGGGAGATCGGAGCCGTGTCCCGGGTGCTGCGCCACCCCGACGCCGTCCGGGCGGTGCGCACACGTGCCCAGGCCCCGGACGGCACTGTGGCGGTCGGTGATTGAACGCGGAGCTGGCTGAAGCCTCAACCGTCTTGGCATAGTGCACGGGTGACCGCGCGGCGCCCAGGCGAGCAAGGGGAGAACGGTGCGAACGAGCAAGGAGATGCGTCGCCTCGCCGACACCCTCATCGATCCCATACGGGTTCCGGTTCCCGTCGACCCGGAGGTGCTGTTCGAGGCGCTCGTCGAATCCGTCAGCGCGTGGCGGGGCCGCGAGGTCGCCGTCCACCGGGCCGCCTTCCCGCCCCACACCGCCAGCGGGCTGTGGCTTGAGCGCGACACGCACGACGACGTCGTGGTCGACCAGCGTGCCGCCGTATGGCACCAGATCGTGATCCTCTGTCACGAGGTGTGGCACATGTACCGGCAGCAGAGCAGCGCACCGCCCGAAGCCGACGGTGAGCTCCCCCGGCTCGTCGCCGCCCGCACCGACTTCAGCCTCGCCGAGGAACAGGAGGCGGACCGCTTCGGCATGCTGATGGGCCGTCGGCTGCGCACCTGGCTGGAGGCCTCGGCGGACTCCGCTCTGGCGGCGCGGGGCGACGACGCACAGGACCTCGCCGGACGCATCGGCGCCGCGCTCGACTACCGCGGGACCCGAAGATGAGCGGTCTGATCAACTACATCAGCTGTGCCGTGCTGTGGCTCGGCCTGGTGGTGAAGGCGCCGGATCTGATACGGCACCGGCAGGACCCCTACCTGCGCGCCATCTGCGCGGTGCTGGGCCTGGCCGGCCTGTGCTTCTTCCTCGGCGCCCCGCCCACGGTCGGGGCCGTCAACCGCCTCAGCGGCGTGCCCAACCTCGCCGCGCCGCTGACGTACGCGTCGATCACCGCCTACAGCGCAGCCTCCCAGGTGCTGATCGTCTACTGGCGGGGCGGGCCGCGGGTGCACCGGACCGCCCGCCGCTGGATCTGGGCCTACGCGCTGGTCGTCCTCGGTATCGCCCTCATGTTCGCCCTGGGCGACGCGCCCGTGGAACGCCGCACCGATCTGGACACCTATTACGCGACCACGCCGTTCATCGCCGAGATGATCGTGCTGTACCTGGTCGGGCACCTCGCCGCCGTCAGCGTCACCACGGTGTCCTCGCTGCGCTGGGCCCGTCAGGTACGGGGCCGGCTGCGCGTGGGCCTGACGGTGCTGGGGATCGGGACGCTGTGCAACGCCGGGTACAGCGTGACCAAACTGGCCGCCGTGACAGCCCGCTGGTGCGGGCGGGACTGGTCGGCGCTCGGCACGGACGTCTCCCCGGCCGCGGCCGGGCTGGGCGCCCTGATGACGGTCGTGGGCGTCCTGATCCCGCTGGTGGGGCCCCGGGTGACGCAGTGGCAGGAGTCCCGGCGGACGTACGTGCGCCTCGAACCGCTGGAGCGGGAACTGGACGACGTCCTCACCCGCCGCTCCCTGCGGCTGCCCAGGCCGCGCCTCTCCTCCCCCACCACCCGGCTGGTGTGGCGGCAGACCAGCATCCACAACGGACTGAGCTACCTGGACGCCTACTTCGACCGGCACCTGTACGACCGGACCCAGGAGGCCGCGCTGCGGGCCACCGGCGACCCGGAGCGGGCCGGGGCCACCGCGTGGGCCGCCGTGATCGTCGCGGCCGTCCGGGACGAGGCCGGCCAGGGGCGGAGCGCGCCGCCTCTCGACGAGGCCGACCGGCTCCCGGACCGGGTGCCGGGGCCGGACGCGCTCGTGCGGATCGCCGACGCGCTGGCCACCTCGCCCCTCGTCGCCGCCGCCCGGGTACCCCGCGGCACCACCACGACGGGCACGGCATGAACCGGACGCCGACCGAACGGAGTTCTGGGGCATGAACCCCGTCGTCTACCTGGCCGCCGCGGTGCTGGCGTTGTCCGCCGCGCTGCTGCTGCGCCGGCCGAGCACCGCCCTGCGCAATCCGCTGACCCTGTCCACCGTGGTCGCGATCGTCCTCGGCGCGGTGGTCTTCGTGTGCTCGGCTCCGCTGACCCTGGCCGCCGTCAACGACCTCACCGGCATTCCCAACTTCGGTGCCCCGCTGACGTACGGCATGCTCTCCGCGTACAGCTGCTCGCTGCTCATCCTGCTGATCAACTGGCGGGGCGGTCCCCGGGCGCGGATCAGACGCATGACGCTGCGCAGCATCGCCGCCTACGGCCTGCTGATCGTCGCCATCGTGGTGCTGTTCGTGCGCGCGGACGCGCACACCGAGCGGCTCACCGATCTCGACACGTACTACGCGAACACGCCGTACATGCGGGAGATGATCCTGCTCTACCTGCTCGGGCACAGCGCGGCGACCCTGGTGATGTGCGCGGTGTGCCTGAAGTGGGCCCGCGAGGTCACCGGCCTGCTCAGGACCGGACTGCGGCTGATCCTGCTCGGCGCGGCGCTGGACGTGGTGGGTTTCCAGTTCGCCAAGTACACCGCGGTGATGGCGCGTTGGGCGGGCCACGACCTCGACTTCCTCTCCACGAGCGTCGCGCCGCCCATGGCCTCGCTCGGCGCGCTGATCTGCTCCGCCGGCTTCGTGCTGCCACGGCTGCTGCCGACGGCCGTCGCGCACTGGCGGGGGCTGCGCGACTACCGGCGGCTGGGACCGCTGTGGCTGCTCGTGCGGTTCGCGTCCACCGCCCCGAAGCCGCCCGCCGCGTGGTGGCAGCTTCCCCAGGCGCGGCTGCAGTGGCGTGAGGTGTCCATCCATGACGCCCTGCTGGCGCTCGCCCCGTACTTCGACGACAAGGTCCGCGAGCGGGCCCGGGACGCCGCCCTGCGCGCGGGCCGCTCCGCCCACGAGGCGCGCCTCGCCGCGGAGGCGGTCATGCTCGCCGACGCCGCACGCCGCGCCGCCGCCCGGGAGGAACCCGCCGACGGCCCGAGCACGTACCGCCTCCACGCCACGGAGGTCTGCGGCACGAGCGGACTGGTCGAGCTGGCACAGGCGTTGGCGCTGTCGCCCGCAGCCACCGCCGTACGTGAAGGTACGGTGAAGGCCTCCCATGGCTGGACCCATGGCTGATTCCGAGGAGCCCCATGTCGCGTAGAGCTGTCGTCATCGGTGCCGGGCTGGCCGGCATGCTGGCCGCGGCGGCCCTGTCCACGGCCGTGGACGAAGTGATCGTGCTGGACCGTGACGACCTGCCCGACGGCCCGGAGCACCGCAGGGGCCTGCCGCAGGGCCGCCACGCGCACCTGCTGATGGCCGGGGGCCTGGACGCCATGGAGGACCTCGTGCCGGGCGTGAGCATGCGGGAGCACCTGCTCGCCGCCGGCGCCCGCGAGATATCCCTCAGCTCGGGCATGGTCGCCCTCACCCCCGAGGGCTGGTTCCGGCGCTGGCGTCGGGAGGGGCCCCGCATGATGACCTGCAGCCGGGCGCTGCTGGACTGGGCGGTACGGGTCGCCGTGCTGGCGGGGACGGGGGTCGAGCTCCGCAAGGCGCGGGCGCTGGAACTGACGGGCACGGCGAGGCGCGTCCGCGGCGTACGGGTCTCGACGACCGCCGGTGAAACGGCACTCGACGCCGATCTCGTCGTCGACGCGAGTGGACGCGGGTCGCGGGTCATGACGTGGCTGGCCGCGCTCGGGGTGTCCGGCATCCGCGAACGGACCGTCGACTCCGGCCTCGTCAACGCCACCCGCGTCTACCGCACGCCCGAGGGCGCCGAACGGTTTCCGCTGACGATCGTGCAGGCCAACCCGTACGTGTCGCGGCCGGGCCGCAGCGGGATGGTGCTGCCCATCGAGGGCGGCCGCTGGATGGTCAGCCTCGCCGGCACGCGGGGCGGCGAGCCGCCGGCCGACCCGGACGGCTTCCTGCGCTACACCCTCGACCTGCCGGACCCCATCGTGGGCCGCCTGATCTCCGGCGCCGAACCCCTCACCGACGTGCACATCAGCCGCAGCACCAGCAACGTCCGGCGCTATCTGGAGAAGGCCCCGCACTGGCCCGAGGGGTTCGTCGTCCTCGGCGACGCGCTGGCCACGTTCAACCCGGCCTACGGGCAGGGCATGTCGGTGGCCGCGCTCGGCGCCCGGGTGCTCGCCCGGGAGCTGCGGCGCACCGATCCGGCCGCGCCCCGGCTCGCCCGCCGCGTGCAGCGCGGGGCCGCCCGGTCGGTCGACGCGGCCTGGGCCATGGCGGTCAGCCAGGACGTCCTCTATCCCGGGGTGCGTGGCGGACGGCCGAGCACCGCCGACCGCCTCGTCACCGCGTACACGCGCCGCGTGATGAAGGCGGCCACCGGCTCCTACGGCGCGGCCGCCGCCGTGTGGGACCTGACCAGCCTGCGCACGGGCCCGGAACGCCTGCTCCGGCCGGGCGCCGTCCTGGCCACGCTCACCGGCTCTGCCCTCCCGCCGGCGACGGAGCCGCCGTTGACAGCGGCCGAACGGACGCTGCTGCGGACGCTGGACCGCACCGGCGGTTAGGCGCCGGGTGCTGCACCGAGAGGGGCGCCCGGCGTTCGCCGCGCGCCCCCGCCGCACCCGCACAGACCGCCGCGGGCACCCGCGCCCGTCAGCCCGCGAACACCGCCTGCGGCAGCCCCTTGCCCGCGCCCGGCACCACCAGCAAGGAGCCGGAGAGCGGAGGCGGGGTGTCGAGCCCCACGCGGGCGGTCGTGATGTACAGGTCGGTCAGCTCGGCGCCACCGAAGGCGCACGCCGTGACCAGCGGAACCGGCAGCTCGATCACCCGGTCCAGCACCCCGGCCGGGGTGTAGCGCCGCACCGCCGCGCCCTGCCACAGCGCCACCCACACGCACCCGTCGGCATCGACCGTGAGGCCGTCGGGGAAACCGGCGCCCTCCTCGATCTCGGCCAGGGGGCGACGGCCCGAGATCTGCCCGCCGTCGTAGTCGAAGACGTCGATACGGCGGGTCGGCGAGTCGATGTAGTACATCAGCCGCCCGTCGGGGCTCCAGCCGGTGCCGTTGCTCACCGCCACGTCGTCGAGAACCGTCCGCACGCTCCCGTCACCGGTGAGGCGGGACAACGTGCCGCCGCCCGGTGCCTCGTCGTAGCGCATGGTGCCCGCCCACAGTGAGCCGTCGGGGGCGACGGCGGCGTCGTTGGCCCGGCGGCCGGGAACGGGCTCGTGGTGCAGCCAGCGGAAGCCGCCGTCGGGGTCGAGCAGCCCCACGCCGTCCCGCAGGTTCAGCACCAGCCCGCCACCCGCGCGCGGCTTCGCGGCACCCACGTGCTGCTCGGTCGTACGGACCGTCCGGCGCCCGGAGACGGGGTCGTAGGTGTGGATGCGGGAGCCCAGGATGTCGATCCAGACGAGCCGCCCGGCCTCCGCGTCCCACGTCGGCCCCTCGCCGAGGGTCGCCTCCGCCCGTACCGCAACCTCGTACGTCGTCATCGTCACCCCACACTCCGGTGGCCGAGACGCTCCGACAGCTCAGCGGCGCCCTTGGCGGCGAGCTGCTCCAGTTCGGCGCGGCGGTCGTCGCTCCAGCGGATCATCGGTACGGAGATGGACAGCGCGGCGACGACCTGCCCCGTACGGTCGCGGACCGGGGCGGCCACGCAGGAGACGTCCGGGTTGGACTCACGGCTCTCGACCGCGATGCCCCGCTCCCGGATCTCGGTCAGGGCCTCGCGCAGGGCCCCGGGGTCGGTGATGCTGTTGGGAGTCATCCCGACGAGCTCGGCGCTGTCGGGGATGCGCGCGGTGAGCTCCTGCTCGGGAAGGGAGGCCAACAGCATCTTGCCGACGGACGTGCAGTGGGCGGGCAGCCTGCGGCCGGCCGCCGACACCATGCGCACGGCGTGCGTGGAGTCGACCTTGGCGATGTAGATGACGTCGGTGTCCTCCAGGATCGCCACGTGCACGGTCTCGTCGCAGGTCTCGGCGACGGACCGGGCGACCTGCTGGCCCTCGGCGGCGAGGTCGAGCTGCTCGGCGTAGCGCGCACCGAGCTGGTACGGCCGGACGCCGAGCCGGTAGCGTCCGGGCTGGCCGGGCACGGGGATGATGTACTTCCGGGCGGCGAGGGTGGTGACCAGCTCGTGCACGGTGGTGCGCGGCAGCTGCAGCTTGCGCACGATGTCGGGGGCGGAGAGCGTCCCGTCCCCGTCCAGGAAGAGCTCGAGAATGTCGAGAGCCCGGGTCACGGCTGGTACGAGGCGTCCCATGTCCGGCCCCCTCCCTAATGTCAGTGAGGCTGCGTTCGAGATTTCAACAGCCGATCGGAATAGCGAACACAGGCTACTCAAGGGTGTTTGCCTGGGCAATGGCCCGGCGCCCTGTCGATGCCGTTTCCGCCCCGCTTCCGATGCCGTTTCCGCACGAACCGCACGGCGTGCGCCCTGATGGCATTACTGTCTTCTGTGTGCGGCACGTCACATTGTGTCGCGGGGGAAATCGGGGGACGAGGGTGTTCAGAGGTCGTCTGGTCGGTATTGGCGTCGGCGACTACGCGTCGGAGGTGCACAGGCGGCTCGATCACGCCGTGGACGATGTGGTCGCTCTGACCGGTGTGCTCGGGGCGGACTTCGACGGGGAGCCGCTGAGGAACCCCACCGAGACGGAGGTGCGGGACTTCCTCAAGTCGCTGAAGAACTCGCTGTCGCCGGATGGTCCGCTGGTCGTCGTGTGGAGCGGTCACGGGCTCCCCGCGGAAGACGGCCTCCGGCTGCTGGCCAGGGACAGCGGCGCGGACGCGGCGGAGGGCCTCGGTGTGCGGGACGTGGTCGCTCCGTGCGCGCTGTCGGGCGCGAACCAGTTGCTGTTCGTCTTCGACACGTGCTTCTCGGGCGACGCGATCCCGGCGAGCGACCTGGCCACGCAGATCATGCGGGAGACCAGGAACGCACGTCAGGTGTGGGTCGGCGTGGTCACCTCCTGCCTGTCCCTGGAGACGGCACGCGACGGGCTGTTCGGGCAGCGCCTGCGGAAGGTCCTGGAGCAGGGGCCGGACATGCCCGAGCTGCGGGTGCGCTGGTCGCCCCACAACCGGTACGTGCGGGGCGACGACGTGTGCGATGCCGTACTGAAGGAGTGGAGCAGCGGCGCGCAGTCGCCGGACTTCCAGTCCCGGGGCAGCGCGTGGTGGATGTTTCCCAACCCGTTGTACCGGCCCGGGGCGCCCGAGCAGGTGGTCGAGCATCTGCTGCGGGCCGCGCGCAGCGGGGCTCCGCTGGAGGCTCCGTCGTGGTTCACCGGGCGTACGGCGGAGGTGAACACGGTCGTCGGGTGGGTGCGGCGGCGGCAGCCCGGGCTGTACGTGGTGACGGGGTCGGCGGGGACCGGCAAGTCGGCGATCCTCGGCCGGGTCGTCAGCCTGTCCAACCCGGAGGAGCGGGAGCGGCTCCTTGCGGACGGGCATCCGTGGAGCCATGAGCTGCCCGAGGAGCGGTCGGTTTCCGCACACGTGCACGCGCGGGGGCTCACCGCGGATCTGGCGGCGGATCATCTTGCCGGGCAGTTGGTGCAGCGGGGGGTGCTGACGGCGCAGGACGCGCGGCGGAACGCGAGTGAGCTGGTGGGGGAGGTGCAGCGGGCGGTCGAGGACGGGGCCCGGGCGCCGGTTCTGGTCGTGGACGGGCTGGACGAGGCGCGGGGTGAGGCGTTCAAGGTCGCCGATGATCTGCTGACGCGGCTGGCCGCGCATGCCGTGGTGGTGGTGTCGACGCGGGACATGCAGCGGGGGGACGGACACCCTGGTCTGGTGGCGACGCTGGCGCCCGACGGGGCGGGGATCGACCTCGACGATCCGGCTGTGCAGCAGCGGGGCAGGGCGGATCTGACCGAGTACGTGCGGCTGCGGCTGCGGGACGTCGACGCGCGTATGGACGCCGGGGCGGTAGCCGATCACCTGTTCGGGACGGACGCGGCGGAGGCACAGCACACGTTTCTCCTTGCCCGGCTGGTGACGGACCAGTTGTCGGCGGTACCGGTGGACACCTCGGTGGAGGGGTGGGAGGACACGATCAGTCACTCCGTCGAGGACGCGTTGGACACGGACCTGGCGGCGGTCGTTCCGGCACCGGAGCGGCGGAGTGCGCAGGGCCCGGTGCCGACGGCGCTGGCCAGGGTCATACTGCGCGCGCTGACCTGGGGGTACGGGGCCGGCTTCCCGGAGGAGGAGTGGCTGTGCGTCGCCAACGTGGAGGCGCCGGACGGGGTGGAGGTGACCCGCGAGGACATCACCTGGGTGCTCGACCAGCTCGGGCGGCACATCGTGCAGGACGGTGAGGCGGGGATCGCGGTGTACCGGATGGCTCATCAGAGCCTTGCCGATCATCTGCGGCCCGCCTTCCGGGGGTCCCCGGAGCAACCCTTCAATCCGGCGGCGCAGGGGGTGGCCGAGGCGCTGCTCGACAGGTACCGGAGCCTTCTCGCAGGAGGCATCGCCGCGGAGAAGCCGTCGTACCTGTGGTTCTACCTGTGGCGTCATGCTGCGGAAACCGGTCAGGCCGGTATCGCGCTGCTTCGTTCCCTGGCGCAGCAGACACCGTCGCTGCTTCCCGACGTGGGTATGGCCGCGGGGCTCGTCGCCAACCGGTTCCAGCACTGGGGGCGCTCGGCGGAAGCGCTCGCAGTGACCGAGGAAGCCGTCCGGCTGTGGCGCGTCCTGGCCGAGATGAACCCCGCCCATCTCCCCAGTCTCGCCATGGCCCTGAACAACCTCGGCGTGTGTTACGGCAACGTGGGGCGCCCGACCGAAGCCCCCGCACTGGCCGAGGAAGCCGTCCGGCTGTGGCGGAGCCTGGCCGAGGAGAACCCCGGCCACCTCCCCGACCTCGCCACGGCCCTGAACAACCTCGGGAGCTGCTACAGCGACGTCGGCCGCTGGGCCGAAGCACTGCCACCCGCCGAAGAGGCAGTCGACCTGTGGCGTGCGCTGACCGAGGAGAACACCACCTACCTCCCCGACCTCGCCGACGCTCTCAACAGTCTCGGCAACCGCTACAGCGACGTCGGACGCCGGGCCGAAGCGCTCACCCCCACCGAAGAAGCGGTCGAACTGTGGCGGGCCCTGGCCGAGGAGAACCCCATCTACCTCCCGAACCTCGCCATGTCCCTGAACAACGTCGGCGTACGCTACAGCGAAGTGGGGCGCCGGACCGAAGCGCTCGCCCCCACGGAGGAAGCCGTCCGCCTGCGACGGGTCCTGGCCGAGGAGAACCCCGCCTACCTGCCCAATCTCGCCGCTGCCCTCAACAACCTCGGCAACCGCTACAGCGACGTCGGACGCCTGACCGAAGCGATCGCCCCCACCGAGGAAGCCGTCCGCCTGCGACGCACCCTGGCCGAGGAGAACCCCGCCCACCTCCCCAACCTCGCCACGGCCCTGAAGAACCTCGGCATCAGTTACAGCGACGCCGGGCGCTGGGACGAAGCACTCGCCCCCACCGAAGAAGCCGTCAGCCTGTCGCGGACGCTGGCCGAGGAGAACCCGGCCTACCTCCCCGACCTCGCCGGCGCCCTCAACAGCCTCGGCATCCGCTACAGCTACGTGGGAAACCAGGCCGAAGCACTCCCGCCCACCGAAGAGGCCGTCCTCCTGTGGCGCGCCCTGGCCGAGGAGAACCGCGCCTATCTCCCCGACCTCGCCGGATCCCTCAACAACCTCGGCATCCGCTACAGCAACGTCGGACGCCAAGCCGAAGCGGTCACCCCCACCGAAGAAGCGATCGACCTGTACCGGGCCCTGGCCGAGGAGAACCGCGCCTATCTCCCCAACCTCGCCGGATCCCTCAACAACCTCGGCATCCGCTACAGCGACGTCGGACGCCTGACCGAAGCGATCGCCCCCACCGAGGAAGCCGTCCGCCTGCGACGCACCCTGGCCGAGGAAAACCCCGCCCACCTGCCCAGCCTCGCCGGCTCCCTCTACAACCTCAGCCTGGTGTACGGCGAATTGGGCCGGTGGGCGGAAGCACCCGCCCCCGCCGAGGAAGCAGTGGACCTGTGGCGCGCCCTGGCCGAGGAGAACCCCGCCCATCTGACCGATCTCGCCGACTCCCTCCACAACCTCAGCATCGTGTACGGCGAAACAGGCCGACGGGCCGAGGCACCCGCCCCCGCCGAGGAAGCAGTGGACCTGTGGCACGCCCTGACTCGGCAAAACCCCGCCCACCTGGCCAACCTCGCCGTAGCTCTCAACAACGTCAGCAAGCACTACGCCGTCGTCGGGCAGTCGGCCGACGAGCTCTGGGAGGGTGTGCTCGGCGAGGCTGACCCGGGCCATGCCGCTTTCCTGCTGCTGGCTCGTTCGTCCACCGCGCAGGCCGGGGACGGCGATGCGACCGCATGGCTCGTCGAAGCCGAACGGGCCATCACCGCTGCCACGTCCCCCGGTCTTGTCGGCGTCCTGCACTCGGAAGGCCGTCGGCACCGCACCGCGGCCCCGGAAACCTTCGACGAGGTCTGGCACCGGCTCACCGGCGCGCACCCCCCTGCCTGGCTCACCATCGATCCCGGCCTGCTGGCACAGGCCGAGGCCTGGATCGGCACCGCGAGCTACGAAGCCGAACGCGACCATCTCGCGGCACACCCGGAACTCCTCTCACCGGAGGCCGACAGCGCCGTGGACGAGGTCTTGCTCGACCTCCAGGAGGAAGCGGCACAGCGCTACCGAGAGCTGCGCCGGCTGGCCCGGAGCGTCGGCGTCGACCACGCCTACCAGCCGCTCCTGAGCTCCGTCCTGGCCTACGAGTTCGCCACCGCTTCCCCGGAAGACCGGCGGACCCTGCTACGGCAACGGCGCGACGACCTGCTCGATGACCTCGTCCTCGAAGCGCTGTCCGGCGGCGCCACCGACCCCGATCCGGAGACCGCCCGCCTGTGCACCCAGGCCGAATGCCTGCTCATGCTCGCAGAGCTCGACGCCGACGCCGACGCCCTCGACGCCCTGGACGACCCTTCCGGGTTCCCCGCTCTGCTCGCCACGGCAGCCCGCCGTCCCGACCCGGCCCCGCTGGCAGCAACCGCGTGCCTCGCCCTGACCGCCGCCACCAGCGACAGCCTCACGGCCACCGCCGAATTCCACCTCGCCGTGGCCGCGGCCATCGACGACGACCCGGACGCTGCCGGCACCCTGCTGGACCACGCCTGCGACCACCACCCCGCGGCCGTCCCCGCCTGGATCACCGCCCTGGCCGAGATCGCCCAGCACCACCCCGCCGCCCTGACCCTCATCCCCCGACTGACCACCCGGCTGGAGGAGCCCGATGACCCCACCCCTACCGCCGCCCTCCACGACTGACCTGGTCGTAGTCCTCCCCGGCATCACAGGCAGCACCCTCCGCAGCCCCGACGGGCTGGTCTGGTCCCCCTCCGCCGGTTCCCTGCTCCGCGCGATCAAGAGCCTCGGCCGTACCCTCACCCGTCTCCGGCTCCCGGAAGGCATCGGCGACGAGCACCCGGACGACGGTGTGCAGCCCGTGGCCCTGATGCCGGACCTGCATCTCGTCCCCGGCGTCTGGACCCCGCTCAAGGGCTACGACCTGCTCCTGGAACGCCTCCGCTCCCTGGGGTACCGCGAGAGCCCGGACCAGCCCGACGCTCCTCCCGGCAACCTCCTCCCCGTCCCCTACGACTGGCGCCTGTCCAACCGCTACAACGGCCGCCGCCTGGCCACCCTCGTCGAACCCGCCCTGGAGCGCCTGCGCGCCCAAGGCGGCCCCTACGCCGACGCCCGTCTCGTCTTCGTCTGTCACTCCATGGGCGGCCTGGTGGCCCGCTGGTACATCGAGCACTGCGGCGGCGCGGAGATCACCCGCAAGCTGATCACCTTCGGCACCCCCTACCGCGGTGCGGCGAAGGCGCTGGACCAGCTGGTCAACGGCGTACGCCGCGGCATCGGGCCCCTGTCCGTCGACCTGACCGCCTTCGCCCGCAGCATGCCCTCCCTGCACCAGCTGCTCCCCGAGTACGCCTTCATCGAGAACTCCGGGGCCCTCGCCAAGACCACCGAGGTCACCGTCCCGGAGTTGGACCAGGGGCAGACGACCGACGCCATGCGCTTCCACACCCAGCTCAACGACGCCGAGGCCGCCCGCCCCTCCGCGCTGACCGCCACCCACGCCATCGTCGGCATCCACCAGAACACAGCCACCACCGCCAGGATCACCACCGACGGCGTCACCCTCCTCGACACCTACAACGCAGACCACCTCTTCGGCGACGGCACCGTCCCGCTCGTCGCCGCCTCCCGCCCCGGCGTCCCCATGGACAGCAACACCCTGCGCCGCGTCCCCGACCACCACGGCAACCTCCACCGCAACCCCGCCGCCCTCGACGAACTCGAAGGCGTCCTCGCCGCCCGCGACATCGTGGTCCGCGCGCCGGCGACCGAGCATCTGCGCCTCGACGTCCCCGAACTGATCACCGCGGAAGAGGACCTCACGGTCCGGGTGACCGCGGTCAGCGGCGAGCGGACCGCCGTACGGCTCACCGTGTCCGACGAGGCCGGCCGGCTTGAGCAGGCCCGTGTCGTCATCGCGGGCGCGGATCCGGTGGAGGCCGTGCTCGACGGGTTGCCCCCGGGCGCCCACACCGTCGACGCCGTGGGCACGGCCCCGGGCTCACGCATCGCCCCGGTCAGCGCCACCACCCTCAAGTGGCAATGAGCCTCCCCTCACCTGTGCCCCCGCGCCGCCCCCAGCTCCCCCCGCAGCCGCTTCGCCCGCAACACCAGCTCCAGCTCGAACCGCCGGTCGGGGTCGTCGACCTCGTCGCCCCACAACTCCCGTATCTGTCTCAGGCGGTACCGCACGGTCTGCGGATGGACGCCGAGCCGTGCCGCCACCTCCGGCGCTCCGCCCCGGGTCTCCAGCCACGCCAGTAACGTCTCCGCGAGTCGCCGGCCATGGGTGGGACCGCAGTGGGCCAGCGGGGCCAGGCACCGCAGTGCCAGGTCGTCGATCAGTTCCTCCGGCTGCAACAGGACCAGCGCTTCGGTGTGCTCGGTGCAGTGCAGGACCTCGCCGGCCGGCAACAGCCCCCGTTCCATCAGCCGCACCGCCGCCTCCGCCCACCGCAGCGACTTCGCCGCGTCGGCCGGCCGCACGGGCGGCCCGATCGCGCCGGACCAGCCGGTCAGCGCCCGGTGCAGCAGTTCGGGCCGGCCGGCGGCGTCCGGGTCGGGGACCACCATGCGTGGCTGCTCGTACTCCATGTCCAGCAGCACTCCCTGCCCCACCGCGGGCGCCACCGCCTCCCGCGCCGGGCGGAGCAGCACCCCCACCGAGACCTTCTCGGGCAGCGGCCAGCCGATCCGCGCGGCCCGCTCGGCCAGCGCGTCGGCCGGGTCGCCCCGGTGCTGTTCGGCCAGCAGCAGCTCCATCAGGCGGCGTTGCAGCCTGAGCCGTTCCCCGGCCTGGCGAGCCGCCGCCTCCGCGTAGCCGCGTACCGACTGGTCGACCAGGCCGTCGAGGTACTCGTAGCCCGCGTCGACGAGTTCGTACATCGCGGGCGGCGGGATCTCGACGCGCTGGCCGATGTCGGCGAAGCGGCGCCAGGCCAGCCGTACGCCCATGCGGTAGATCGCCTGGAGGGAGTCCAGTGAGCGCCCGTGCAGACCCTCGCCCCTGCCGAAGTCCTGGAACACCCCGGGCGGCACCGTGGGCCGTCCCTGCGAGTTCTCCAGGTTCTCCAGGTGCCGCACGAAGACCTCGATGGCGCGGCGGATGCCGACGAGGGCCATCGGCTCGCCGGAGTCGTCGAGGACCACGGGCAGATGGGGGTACTCGCGGCGGATCTCGCGCATGATCTCCTCCGCGAGCGCGGGCGCCTCGGCCATGGCGATCGCCGCGAACCGGCGCACCTGGAAACGCGGGACGTCGTGCCAGGCCGACCGGGGGGTGACGGTTGCCGGAGAGCGAGCCGTCACGGTCAACTCCCCTTGCCTGCTTGCTCGTAGGTGATCAGCGGGGTGTTCGGTTGGTCGGGGGTCGCCTCCAGCAGGGCGACGACGCCGAGCGCGGCGCCCGCGGCGAGAGCCGCGGCGACCGCGACGGTCAGCGCGGCGGCGAGCAGTCTGGACATCGCAGGGTCAGCCTCTCTGTCCGGAGCCCGTCCGGACGTCAGCCCGGAGGTCGTCCCCACCCCGGCGCCCACCCCTGCCTGTCCGGCCCAGTGTTGACAAGACATTGACAGTCCGTCAAGGGGCGCCTACGGTTCCCGGCCCGTACCGCACGCGCACTTTCCCCCACGGTGTCGACGCTCGCTCACGTCGGCTCGTCTCACGCCTCTGGAGTGCCGGATGCGCCGTTCAGCCTCACCTTTCTCCCTGCTCCTGCTGGGTCTCGGCACCTTTCTGCTGGTGCTCGCGCCCCTGCTGGCGTGGTACGTGTCGCCGCGTGCCGCCGTCAATCCGATCGACATCGACACCACCGCCGTCTACACCGGCACCGGCAGCGTCTTCGACACCGACCGGATCGAGACGGTTGCCGACCAGAGGATCACCATCACCCAGCGGGTGCGGGGCGACGTGGCCGGCAGTGAACGCAGCGGCAACGCCGTCTGGGACGTGACGACGACGGTCGACACCGACGAGTCGCTGCCGGCCGCGGACCCGCACGACGCGCTGCTGTTCACCCCGCACCGCTGGGTCATGGACCGGAAGACCACCAAGCCGGTGCACTGCTGCGGGGAGCAGCCGTACATCGAGGGCGAGGCCTATCTGAAATTCCCCTTCGACGTGCAGAAACGCTCCTACCAGTGGTGGGACAACACCCTCGGCGGGACGGTCACGCTGGAGTACCGGGGCACGAAGAAGGTCCAGGGTTACACCGGGTACCGGTTCACCGGGACCGTTCCGCCGTCGAAGGCCGGCACCCGGCTCGTTCCGGGCGGCATCGTCGACCGGCCGGACCGCCCGCAGGTACTGGCCGAGGAGTGGTACTCCAACCACGGCATCGAGCTGGTCGTCGACCAGCGCACCGGCCGGGTGATCTACGCGCAGACCGGCCCGAAACGGACCCTGCGCGCGCCGGGCGCGAAGAAGGACGCGGCGGTGCTGCTGGACAGCCGGAAGATCTCGTTCACCACCGGGACGCAGAAGGAAGCCGTGCGGCAGGCGAAGCAGGACAGCGGTCTGCTGCGCCTGGTGAGCGAGACGTTGCCGATCGGCGCGGCTGTGGCCGGATTCGTCCTCGCGGTGGTCGGTGGTGTTCTGGTGGCGCGAGGGCGGAAGGAGACGGAGCACTCCGAAATGCCTGGAACACCCCAGCCCGCCCTCACGATGTGACAGGGCGTCAGCTCGAACAAAGCCGGAAATTGTCACGCCGGTGAGTAGCCCTGACGAACGTCCGGGCTAAAACTGTCCAACCCCACCCGAGCACAACCCACCCACACCCCCCTCCCAGGAAGATCCCAGGAAGAGCTCAGACCCCCCACAACAGAGCCCGGCCGCCGACCCGGCCGAACGGTCCGCGCCCCTGCCTTCCCCCACGCTGAGTTCCGCACCCCGACACGAGTTGGAGCACCCATGCCCCAGCACGTACCGCCCTCGCTGCGCCCCGCGCCCCCCAGCGCGCCGCAGCACCCTCCGGCGCTCCCCCCACATCCGCGCCGGATCGTCTTCCTCGCCCACCGTGACCTGGGCAATCCGTCCGCCGGCGGCTCCGAACTGCTGGTGGACCGGCTCGCCGACGGGCTGACCCACCTGGGCCATCAGGTCACCCTGCTGTGCGGCGGCCCGGCGGCCTGCCGCGACTACCGGGTCGTGTCGGCGGGCGGCGCCTACGGCCACTACCTGCGCGCCCGCTCGGCCTTCGCCCGCCAGGTCGGCGAGGCCGATCTGCTGGTCGAGGTGTGCAACGGGATGCCGTACCTGGCGCCCCGGTGGCATCGCGGTCCCACGCTGTGCCTGGTGAACCACGTTCACACCGACCTGTGGACGATGCGGTTCGGCGGGCCGCTGGCCCCGGCCGCCCGCATCGGGCGAAGACTGGAGCACTGGGCGCTGACCGGTGCGCAGCAACGGAGCCTGCTGGTCGCCGTCTCCGCTTCGACGGCCCACGCCCTGCGCGCGATCGGCGTCGAACGGGACCGCATTCGGGTCGTGCACAACGGCGTGGAGGAGCCGGGCCCGCGCGCCGACCGCTCCCCGGAACCGCTGTTCGTGGCGGTGGGCCGGCTCGTCGAGTACAAGCGGATCGATCTGTTGCTCCGGTTGTGGGAGCGGGTGCGTCCGGTGACCGGCGGCCGGCTGCTGATCGTCGGCGACGGGCCGGAGCGGCAGCGGCTGGAGCAACTGGCCGGTCCCGGCGTGGAGTTCACCGGTCATGTGCCGGAGGCGGAGAAGCACCGTCTGCTGTGCGCGGCCTGGCTGCTGCTGCATCCGTCGGCGGTGGAGGGCTGGGGGCTGGTGGTG
Source organism: Streptomyces sp. S.PNR 29 (assembly GCF_030386795.1). Taxonomy (GTDB): domain Bacteria; phylum Actinomycetota; class Actinomycetes; order Streptomycetales; family Streptomycetaceae; genus Streptomyces. Next base: position 110,165 of record NZ_JANUQM010000002.1, on the reverse strand, counting down.
ACGGAGGCGGCGGCGCGGGAGACGCCAACGGTCGCCTTCGACGTGCCCGGCGTCCGGGACTCCGTGGTCGACGGTGAGACCGGTGTCCTCGCGCGGGGCGAGTCGTCGTTCGCGGCGGCCTGGTGCACGCTCGCCCTGTCCGGGCACCGGCGGGAGCTCATGGGCAAGGCGGCCCGTGATCGCGCGGCGCGGTATCGCTGGGATCGTACGGTGCGGCAGTTCCGTGCGGTGGCGGCCGAGGCGGTGAGGGGCTGGGCCCCATGAGCGCCACAGGTCTCAAAGACCCCTCCCTGCGCCGCTCCCTCGCCCTCTTCCGCGCCTTCCGGCACGAACAGGACGACCCCGCGTCCTGCTACTCCCTCCTCGCCCGCGACGCCGTCGACCAGGTCGAGGCCTACGACGGTCCCGTCGCCGGCCGCACGGTCGTGGACGTCGGCGGTGGCGGCGGGTACTTCACCGAGGAGTTCCGGCGTCGCGGCGCGCACGCGTTCCTCTTCGAGCCGGACCTGCGGGAACTGGGCGAGAAACCGCCCGAGTCGGCCGTGGTCGCCGACGGGTATCTGCTGCCGCTGCGGGACGGGGCCGCCGACGTCACGTTCTCCTCCAACGTCCTGGAGCACGTGGCCGATCCGCAGACGTTCCTCAGCGAGCTGGCGCGGGTGACCCGTCCGGGCGGGCTGGTCTACGTGTCGTTCACCAACTGGCTGTCGCCGTGGGGCGGGCACGAGTGGGCCCCGTGGCACTACTTCGGCGCCGAGCGGGCCCGCGCCCGCTACCAGCGCCGTACGGGCAGGCCCGCCAAGCACACCCTCGGCGAGAACCTGTTCCCGCACCACATCGGCACCACCCTGCGGCAGGTGCGCGCCCGCGACGACGTGCGGATCGTCTCGGCGCGCTCCCGCTACTGGCCGTTCCTCGCGGAGACCGTCGTCAAGGCGCCGGGGATCCGTGAGCTGGCCACCTGGAACCTCCTCCTCATCCTCCGGCGGTGTCCCCCATGACGACCACGGTCCAGGCTCCCCCTCCGGCAGCCGTCCCCACGCCCGCACCGACCTCGGGTCCGCCGGAGGGCCCGAGGTCGCGGCGCTGGCTGCTGGGGTTCTGGGCCGTGGTCTTCGTGCTGTTCCTGGCGGTGCACCCGGGCCGCCAGACCTTCGACACCAAGCTCGGCGTCACCGTCGACCCCGGCCGGTTCCTCGCCGATCTGGGCCAGTTGTGGCAGGACCAGGGCTCGTTCGGCGGGATCCACAACCAGTACGCCGGCTATCTGTGGCCGATGCTGCCGTTCCACTGGCTGTGCGACCTCGTGCGGCTGCCGGTGTGGCTGGCGGAGCGGCTGTGGCTGTCGCTGGTCGTCTCGGTCGCGTTCTGGGGCGCGCTGCGGCTGGCCGAGCGGCTGCGCGTGGGCAGCGGCGCGTCCCGGCTGCTCGCGGCGGTGGCGTACGCGCTGTGGCCGGTGTTCACCACCGTCGTCGGCTCCACCTCGGCGGCGGCGCTGCCCGGCGCGTTCCTGCCGTGGGTGCTGCTGCCGCTGACGAACGAGCGGTACGCCGCCCGCGTCGCGGCCCTGCGTTCGGCGCTGATCGTGCCGTTCATGGGCGGCGTCAACGCGGCCTCGACCCTGGCCTCGCTGCTCCCGGTCGGGCTGTATCTCCTGTCCCGCCCGTCCGGGCCGAGGCAGCGCAAGCTGATCGCCTGGTGGGTGCCCGGCGTGCTCGTGGTCACGGCCTGGTGGTGGATCCCGCTGCTGCTGCTCGGGGCGTACGGCGAGAACTTCCTGCCGTACGTGGAGACCTCCGAGACCACGACGGCCACCATGTCGGCGACGGAGGCGCTGCGCGGCGCCGGGAACTGGGTGGCGTACCTGCACTTCGGTGAGGCGTGGCTGCCCGCGGGCTGGACGGTGGCGTCCTCGGCCGTCGTGATCGTCTGCTCGGCGCTCGCGGCCGGGCTGGGCCTCGCGGGGCTCGCCAGACGGGACGTTCCGGAGCGGCGGTGGCTGGTGCTGACGGTGCTGGTGACGGCGCTGGTGCTGCTCGCCGGGTACGGCGGCGCGTTCGGCGCTCCCTTCCACGACACCGTGCAGGACTGGCTGGACGGCTGGCTGTCGCCCTTCCGCAACATCTACAAGTTCCAGACGGGACTCGCGCTGGCGCTCGTCCTGGGCCTCGCGCACCTGGTGGGCGTGGCCGCCGAGCCGCGCGGCGCCCGCCCGGTGCGCGGCCGGCGTTTGGCCCCGCTGGTCGCGGCGGTGCTGATCGTCCCCGGGCTGCTGTGGCCGTACCTCAACGGCTCGATCCTCAACCCCGGTTCCTTCCGGAAGCTCCCCGCCTACTGGCAGGCCACGGCCGACTGGCTGGAGAAGTACTCGCCCGACTCGCGCGCCCTGGTCGTCCCGGCGACCGCCCACGGCCTCTACACCTGGGGCTCGACAATCGACCAGCCCCTGGACGTGCTCGCCGGGTCCCGCTGGGCGCAGCGCGACTACGTCCCCTTCGGCACCCCCGGCAACCGGCGTGCCATGGACGCCGTCGAGCAGGCCCTGATGTCCGGCGCCGAAGTGCCGGGGCTGGCCGACTACCTGAGCCGCGCGGGGATCTACTACGTCGTCGTCCGCAACGATCTCGACCCCGACCAGATCGGCCATGTACCGACCACGACGGTGAAGCGGTCCCTGGAACAGTCCGGGTACGAGCGGGTGACCGGTCTCGGGCCGGTCATGACCGGCGGCCGGATCGCGCCCCGCACCCCGCTCCAGGTCGAGGGCCTGTACCCGCGGCAGCGGGCGGTGGAGATCTACCGGCCGCGTGACGCGGACGTGCCGCGGCCCGGGCAGGCCGGGCTCGCGCCGGTCGCCGACACGGCCGTCGTCTCCGGCGGCCCCGAGGCGCTGCTGCCGCCGGCGACCGAGCTGCGTGGCCGGCCGACGGTGCTGACCGGGGACAGCCACCCCGGGCTCGGTTCGCCGCCGGTGCAGCTCACCGGAGACGGGCTGCGGCGCGCGGACACGCGGTTCGGGCTGGTCAACGCCAACACCTCGTACACGTACACCCGGAACGAGCGCAACGCGCCGGACGCGCTACAGGACGCGGGCGAGGGGCCGCACCAGATCCTGCCGGCCGAGGGGCTCGACCATCAGACGGTGGCCGAGCTGCGCGGCGCCCGCTCGGTGACGGCGTCCTCGTACGGCAGCTGGCTGTTCCATCTGCCGCAGTACGACCCGGTGAACGCCTTCGACGGCAACCCGGACACCGCGTGGACGGAGGGGGCGCCCGGTTCGGCGGACGGGCAGTGGCTGCGGATCGGGTTCACGGGGACGTACGACATGCCGTCCTCCGTCAAGGTCACGCCGTTGCCGCAGGACAGTGTGCGGGCGGCGGCGACGCGGGTGCGGGTGGAGACGGAGCAGGGCTCGGTGACGAGCTCCCTCCAGCCGAACGGCATGACGCAGAGCGTCAGGGCGCCCGCGGGTGGGACGCGGTGGATGAAGCTGACGATCGTGGACTCGGTGGAGCGCCGGGCCGGCCTCACCGGTGCGGGCTTCTCCGAGATCCGCCTGCCCGACGTGCAGGTGACGCGCCTGCTGCGGCTGCCCACGGACGCCGAGAACTCCACCGCCGCCACCGACATCGTCTCCCTGCACCGCACGCCCGACCCCACCGGCCTGTCCGCGACCGGCACCGAGAACGGTCTGCACCGCGGCTTCACCACGGGCACGGCGGGCACGTACGAGGTGGCGGCGAAGGCGGTGCCGGTCCCGGGCGAGGAACTCGACCGGCTGCTGTACGAGGTCGCGCCGGAGCAGCAGAACCGGATCGTCGCCACCGCCGACTCCACGGCGAACCTCGGCGCGGGTCTGTCGGCGCGCAACCTCACCGACGGCGACCTCACCACGGCGTGGATCGCGGGCGACCGGCCGACGATCCATCTGAGCTGGGACGGGAAGCAACCCGTGGGCGAGGTGGTCCTGGCCGCTGCGGGCGGCCTGTCCACCCGCCCCGCCCAGGTGCACATCAGCTCCCCGGACGGCGCGGCGATCGCCGACGTCGACGAGAACGGCGTGGTCCGCTTCGACCCGATCACCACCGACCGCCTCGACATCACCGTCACCCGGACGGCCCCGCTGACCCTGCACAACCCCGTCGCCGACGAGGACCTGAGCCTGCCGGTGGGCCTGACGGAGGCGTACCTCCCGGCCCTCGACCAGTACCGCACCCCGCAGCCCTCCGGCAGCCGGACGTTCTCGCTGCCGTGCGGCAAGGGGCCGGTGGTGGCGCTGGACGGCGAGCTGTACCGGACCGCAGTGAAGGGGACGGTTCGGGACCTGGTCGAGCGGCGCGCGGTGGAGGTGACGCTCTGTCAGCGGGGGCGGGCGGACGCCGAGGTGCGGCTGCCGGCCGGCTCGCACCGGCTGGAAGGGGGCGACGCGGGCCCGCTGGCCCTGACGGACGTGACCCTGACCCGCGGCACGCTCGCCGAGGCCGCCGCGGCGGGCCGTGAGCTGGAGATACGGGACTGGCTGGGCGACCGCCGCGAGGTGACGGTCGGCTCGGGCGCGGCCTCGTACCTGACGACGTACGAGAACTACAACGACGGCTGGAAGGCCACGCTGAACGGCCACGACCTCACGCCGGTACGGCTGGACGGCTGGCAGCAGGGCTGGCGGATCCCGGAGGGGGCCGGCGGCACGGTGAAGCTGTCGTACGAGCCGTCGACGACGTACGAGGCGGGGCTGATCGGCAGCGGCGTCGGGATCGCGGCCCTGCTCGGCCTGGTGCTGTGGCGCCGTCACGCCCCCAACCCCGACGCACCGCAGCCGGCCCCGCCGCTGCCCGGGCTGTGGCTCGGCACGGTGGCGCTGACGCTGGTCGGCGCGGTGATCGCCGGGTGGCTCGCGCTGCTGGTGCCGGTGGTGGCGGTGCCGGCGCACCGGCGGCACGCGCTGCTGGTGCCGATCGCCTTCCTGGCCCTGGCGGGCGCGGGGGTCACGGCGGCGACGGGGGCCGGGGAGCCGGCCGGCGCGGAGCAGGGCGCGTTCGGGCCGGTGGCCCAGCTGCTGGCGCTGATCGGGCTGTTCGCGGGGCTGGTGAGCGTACGGGAGCCGGACGGGCGGGGTTCTCCCCCGGCGCCGCCGACGACGCCCGCGCCCTCGGAGGCACCGACGCGGACGCTGCCGCGCCGGCGGCGGGGCGCGAGTCCGCTGGGCGCCGAGAGCGGCCCTCTTCCCACCGCGCCGCGCCGCTCCGAGGCCGGCCCCACGGTGTCCGCGCGCGGCCCCGGCCGCCCCGACCCCGACCCGCCGACCGCCCGCATCGCGTCGCGCAGACCGAAGTTCCGGGCGACGCCGGGGCCCGAGCGGCCCACCCAGCCCGGAGAAGACAGGGGGAGGGGCGAGCGCGCATGACGTCACCGGTACGCATCCCGTTCCCGGTCGTGGACGAGGTGTCCCGGCACTGCCTCCAGGAGGAGGAGCCGGAGACGGTCCACATCGAGGTCCACCTCCCCGGCCACCTGGACCCCACCCGCCTGCGCAAGGCATTCACGGAGGCCCTCCTGCGCCACCCCCGGATCCTCATGCGCGAGGCTCCGGGGCCGTGGTACCGGCGCCGCTACGAGTGGGAACTGACGGCGGATCCGGACGTGGAGGTGGTGAGCTTCCCGCCGTCGGGAAGGGACGCGTTGCGGGACGCGCGCACCCGGGCACTCGCTCAGGCACCCCCGCTGTCGGCCTCGCCGCCGATCCGGCTGGAGGTGGTGGAGAGCGTGCTGTTCCTGACCATCAACCACACCGCCCTCGACGGCCCCGCCTGCCTCCGCGTCCTCGCCACCGCCGCGGAGCTGTACGGAGGCAGGGACAACTCCCCCGCGGCATCCCCCGCCCGTCCCTCCGACGCCCCTGGAGGACCCCAGGACCTTCCCGCCTCCTGGTCCCGCCCCGCAAGGGTCGCCCCCGGCACCCCGGAGCCCTCCCCGGGCAACGGCCTGCTCGTCACCGAACTGCCCCTCCCGCACCGCCCCAAGGGCTCCCCCTACACGGTGAACGACCAGCTCATGGTCGCCACGGCCCTGACCATCGCCCACTGGAACAGAGAGCACGGCGTCCGGCCCCGCCCGCTGCGCATCACCATGCCGGTGGACGACCGCCCCCGCGACACCACGATGCCCATCGGCAACGGCACCCGCCTGGTCGAGGTCCCCTTCGCCCCACAGGAACTGGTCCCCTCCGACATGCCCGGCCTGCTGCGCCGTACGGCGAACCGTACCCGCGCTCTGAAATCCCTCCCGCGCCCCCAACTGGGGCACGGTGCCTCCCTGCTCACCGCCCCCTGGGCCCCGGTCACCGTCCGGGCCGCCCTCACCCGGGGCCTGCGCAGAGCGGCCGCTCCGTGGACGTCCACCACCCTGCTCAGCAACATCGGCCGCGTTCCCTACCCCCTGGACTTCGGCGAGGAGGCCGGCCGCGCGCACGCCGTCTGGTTCTCGGCCCCGGCCCGCATGCCCCGCGGACTCACCGTCACCACCGCCTCGACCGCCGGCCGTCTCCACCTGGCCCTGCGCTGGTCCCGCACCCTCCTCGGCCACGGTGACGGCGCCCACCTGAGGGACCTGTTCGAGCACTACCTGCATACGACGGAGGTGAGCTGAGTGACCACCACGGCCCCGCCGCCCAAGGACCTCCGCGACTTCTACGAGGACCCCACCGTCCCCGTCGCCTCGGGCACCCCCCGCAGCCGCCGCCAGGCCCGGATGCTGGCCGAGGCCCTCGGCCCGGCCGCCGCAGGCCCCCGCACCGTCCTCGACATCGGCTGCGGCGACGGCACCGCGGCGGCCACCGCCGCCCCCCTCCTGCCCGGCCACCGCCTCATTGGCGTCGACTGGTCCCAGGACGCCCTCCGCCGCGCCCGCACCCGCCTGCCGTACGCCGTGCGCGGTGAACTCACCGGCCGAGGACTGCCGTTCGCCACCGGCTCCGCGGACGCCGTGCTGTTCAGCGAAGTGATCGAGCACCTCGTCGACCCGGACGCCGCCCTGGACGAGATCCGCCGCGTGCTGCGCCCGGGAGGACATCTGATGCTCTCCACCCCGAACCTGGCGGCCTGGTACAACCGCGGCCTGCTGCTGGCCGGGATCCAGCCGGTCTTCTCGGAGGTCAGTCTGCGCGCGATCCACGGCCGACCGGGCCGGGAGGTCGTCGGGCACCTGCGCCTGTACACCGCCCGCGCACTGCGGGAGTTCGTCACGGCGGCCGGCTTCGAGGTGGTCCGTCTCGCCGGGGCGCCCTTCCACGGCGTACCGCGCCCGCTGCGCCCGCTGGACCGCCTGGCCTGCGCCAGACCAGCGCTCGCGTCGATCCTGCTGCTGCACGCCCGGAAGACGTGAGGGGGCCGGGTCATGTGGTGGGGAGTGGCCTCGGCCCTGCTGGCGAACACGCTGTACAGCCTCGGTTTCGTCCTGGAGAAACGGGCGCTCACCGCCCTGCCGGAGGTGACGATCCGGCGGCCCGCCCGGCTGCTGCGGCTGGTGCTGGGCAGCCCCCTGTGGATCGGTGGTTCCCTCGCGCTCGCCGCCGGTTTCGCCGCCCAGCTGGCCGTCTACCGCACGCTGCCGATCGCCGCCGCGCAGGGCATCTTCGTCTCCGGCCTGGTGCTGCTCGTGCTGCTGTCGTCCCGGCTGCTGGGCGAGGAGACCACCGGGCGGGAGCGGTACGCGCTCGGCGCCATCCTCCTCGCGCTGCTGATGGTCGTGCTGTCCCTGCGGGAAGGCTCGGACACCGTCAGCCGCGCGGCGCCGTACCCGCTGATCCTGCTGGTGTGCGTGCCGTCGCTGGCGGCCGGCGTATGGCTGTACAACGCGGCCGAGCGCCGCGCCCGCCACCGGCACCGCCTGCCGACGACCGGCGTCGAGTACGGCGTGGCGGTGGGCCTGCTCTACGGCGTCAGCTCGCTCGCCATCAAAGGGGTCTCCAGTTATCTGACGACCAGCGGGCCGGTCGGCGCCCTGCTGGACCTGCTGTCGTCCCCGTACCCGTACCTCCTGCTCTTCACCGGCGTGTTCGGCCTGGTCATGTCGCAGGCGGCGCTGCAGCGCTGCCGGGCCTCGCTGATCGTGCCGGTGTGCACGACCGTGACCTGCCTCTACACGGCGGTGCTCGGCACGCTGTCGTTCGGCGAGGCGCTGCCGGACGAGCCGCTGCGGCTGGCGCTGCGCGTGGCGGGCACGGTGCTCGCCGTCGCCGTGCTGCTGAGCATGCCGAAGCACGACACGGCGCCCCAGTCCCCCGCCAGAGAGTTGACTCCCCCATGACTCCCGACGACCCCCTGCTGAAGATCCTGGCGTGCCCGCTCGACAAGGGCCCGCTGCACCTGCTGCTCCCGGACGAGCGGGTCGCCTCCGAAGAGGCCCTCTACAACCCGCGCCTGCGCCGCCGCTACCCGATCGTCGACGGCATCCCGCAGCTGCTGCCGTCCTCCGGGGAACAGGTGCCGGAGGACGAGCACGAGGAGCTCCTGAAGAGGATGGCCCCATGACCCTGGCCGCCCGGCTGGCCCCCTTCCTGCCCGCCCGCCTCGTGGCGGCGACCGCCAGAGCCGTCTATCCCCGCTTCGAACCCGAGCTGGCCCGGCTCGCCGACCTGTGCCCGCCCGGCTGCGGCACGGCCGTGGACGTGGGCGGCTGGTACGGCCCCTGGACGCACCGCCTGGCCGGCCTCGCACGTCAGGTGGTGACCGTGGAGCCGGTCCCGCACCTGGCACGACTGCTCGCCGACGGCTGCCCCGGGAACGTCCGTGTGGTCCGGGCCGCGGCCTCCGACCGCCCCGGCATCGCCCGCCTGTGGCTGCCCCCGGACGACTCCGGCGCCCGGGGTGTGTCGTCCCTGGTCCGCCGGGACATCCACGCCCGCGCGCTGGACGTCCCCTGCGTGACCCTGGACGAGCTGGGCCTGAAGGACGTCGGCTTCGTCAAGATCGACGTCGACGGCAACGAGGCGGCGGTGCTGCGCGGCGCGACGGGCCTGCTGGCCCGCGACCGCCCGGCCCTCTTCGTCGAGCTGGAGTGCCGCATCCAGCCGATCGCCCCGGTGGTGACGTACCTGTCCCTGCTCGGCTACGACGGCTGGGTCCTCCCCGGCGACACCTGGGTCCCGCTGGCCTCCTTCCCCCTGGAGACGCACCAGGCCGACGCCTGCCACGTGGTCTCCCAGGGCCTGCTGCGCCGCGTGCTGCCCTTCCGGGGACCGCGCTACGTCAACTCGGTGCTGTTCCTGCCGGACGGCCGCCGGCCCGCCCCGCGCACCGTGGGCGACGATGGGTCCCATGCCGTCCTCCGGAAAGCGCCCCGCTAGCCCCTTCACACCGCTCGACTTCCAGCTGGTGCTGCTGCGCCGCATGGCCGACCACAACCCGGACCTGGTGGAGGACGCCCGCCATGAGCTGGGCGTCTCGATCGCGGACATGCGCGAGGCCAACAAACGGTGGCAGGCGATGGTCCGCTCCCCGCGCGCCCGCTCGGCAGCGAGCCGCTACCGCTCGGTCCTCGGCGAACCGGAGTCCGTCACGTCCCGCAGGATCGGCGACCTGGAGTGCGAGGCCCTGCACTGGCGTCTCCCCCTCTGGCCGGACCTGCGTTTCGAGGTGCTCGTCGCCGGAAACGGCGCCGTCTGGAACGAGTGGCTGGTCCGCGCCCCCGGTGCCCGGGGCCCCGCGTTGCACACCGTGGACGACCTCACCCCCTGGTCCTGCACGATCGACGAGGCGGCCCGGGCCTTCTCCCCCGCCCGCCCCCTCCAGGGCTCGGCCCCGACCCGCTGGGGGCTGGCCTTCACGGCCCCGGACACCGAGGGCGCACGGCACGAGGTGGTCGCCGAGTTCACCTGGGGCCTGCTCCAGCGGACGCAGGTCAGCCGGTAGCCGCCGCCAGCACCGCTTCGGCCACCCGCGGCACCGACCCGGTGTGCAGCGACAGGAAGAGGTTGGGCTCGACCAGCTCCAGCTCCATCACGCGCGGCCGGCCGTCCTCCCCGTCCACCAGGTCGACACGGCCGTACAGCAGCTCCGGCGAGTCCGGTACGGCGGCCAACGCGCGCTCCGCGGTGGACAGTTCGGCCGGGGTCGGGGTCCACGGCTCCAGGCCCGGGTGGGCCACCTTGCGCTCGTCGTAGGGGGTACCGGGGGCCAGGACGGCGCCCTTGCGGCTGGCGTGCAGCAGGCGGCCGCCGAAGAACTGCAGGGCCCGTTCACCGCTGACGTCGATGCCGCGGACATACGGCTGCACCATCGCCGTGAACCCCTCGGCGTGCATCCGCTCCAGCTGCCGTACGGCGGTGGCGTGCTCGTCGGGTGTGTAGCGGGCGGCGAACCGGGCGCCCGCGCCGGAGGTGGGCTTGACGACGTACTCGTGGTCGTCGGGAAGGTCGGCCGGCTCGCCGGGGGCTATGTAGCGGGTGGGCACGACGGGCACGCCCGCCGCCGCGAGGTCCCCGAGGTACCGCTTGTCGGTGTTCCAGCGGATGACGTCCGCCGGATTCGCCAGCCGCGTGAGCTCGCCGCACTTCTCCGCCCACGCCGTGAACTCGTCCGCCCGCCAGCTGTAGTCCCAGGTCGAGCGGATCACCGCGAGGTCGAAGGAGCCCCAGTCGACGCCGGGGTCGTCCCACAGCACGGCGGACGCCTCGGCCCCGGCCTGCTCCACCGCACGCACCAGCACGGGCAGGTCGCGGTCGACGCTGACCTCGGGTCCGGGCCGGCAGGTGACGAGTGCTATCCGGGGCACGGCGGGCTCCATCGTCGTACGTACGGTCGATCGCCCGGCAGGCTAACAACCCGGTCAGGAACCGGGACAGCCCGGCCGCCCGCTACCGTTCCTCCTCCGGCTCCCAGTCCAGCAGCCGTACCTTCGCCACCGTCCGCACATGGCGGCGCATGGCCGTGGCCGCCTGCCGGGGGCGGCGGTCGGCGATCGCGTCGAGGATGGCCTGGTGCTGGGCCAGGGACCGGGTGGGGCGGCCGGGCTGGCGGAGGGATTCGGTGCGGCTCTCGGCGATCTGGCCGGCGATGGAGCGCATGAACTCCGCGAGCAGACCGCTGTGCGCGGCCGCCGTGACGGCCGCGTGGAACAGACGGTCGCCCTCCACGCCGGGTCCGCCCCGCTCGATCTCTCCGGCCATGTGGTCGAGCGCGGACCGCATCGCGGCCAGGTCGTCCTCCGTGCGGCGCTCGGCGGCCAGTTCGGCGAGCTTCGTCTCCAGGGCCTCACGGGCCTCCAGCACGTCGGGGAGGCGCCGGCGGCGTTCGACCATCTTCTCGACGGGCTCCACGTCGAGGCTGTCCCGGACGAGGTACGTACCGCCGCCGTGCCGCGCCTCGACCAGCCCCTGGACCTCCAGGACCACGATCGCCTGCTTCACGGAAGCACGGCTGACGCCGAGCCGCTGGGCCAGGTCCCGCTCGGGCGGGAGGCGGTCGCCGGCGCGCAGGCCGCCCTCGGTGACGTACTGGCGCAGGCGGTCGAGGACCTGCTGGTAGAGCGGTGTCCTTGTCATGGGGCGCAGTGCGTCGGTCACGGGATCCCCCTCTCGTCGGGAGCGTAACACCGCACCCGTTGATGGCTGAGTGGCTGAGCCAATTTCCGCGCGACCCCTTGACGGCGCCCGCCGCCGGGCCCAGGCTGGCGTGCCAGCAGAGGCAAAGTGGCTCAGCCACTCAGCCACAGAGCCACAGAGCCACAGAGCCACAGGAGGGGCTGCCCCCGACCGCTGACTCGCAACCGCTCCGGGACCCAAGGACGGGAGCCCGTATGTCCCCTGAACTCGTCTCGATCCTCGTCCTCGTCGTGGTGTTCGTCATCGCCACCACGCGCTCCGTCAACATGGGCGCGCTCGCCCTCGCCGCCGCCTTCGGGGTCGGTGAACTCGTCGCCGGTCTCGACGCGGACGGCATCTTCGCCGGCTTCCCGGGCGACCTGTTCGTCGTCCTGGTCGGCGTCACGTACCTGTTCGCCATCGCGCGGGCGAACGGCACCACCGACTGGCTGGTGCACGCGGCCGTCCGGCTGGTCCGGGGCCGGGTGGCGCTGATCCCCTGGGTGATGTTCGCCCTCACCGGCGCGCTCACGGCGATCGGGGCGCTCAGTCCGGCCGCGGTCGCCATCGTCGCGCCGATCGCGCTGAGCTTCGCCGCCCGCTACGGGATCAGCCCGCTGCTGATGGGCGCGCTGGTGGTGCACGGCGCCCAGGCCGGCGGATTCTCGCCGATCAGCATCTACGGCTCGATCGTCAACGGCATCGTCGAGCGCGAGAAGCTGCCGGGCAACGAGATCGTCCTGTTCCTCGCCTCCCTGATCGTCAACCTGGTCATCGCCGGCATCGTCTTCGTCCTCTTCGGCGGGCTCAGACTGTGGGCGCGGGGCTCGGTGACGGCCGGCGGGGACCCGGGCGGCACCGGCGACGAGGGGCGGGCCCGCCCGGCGGAGGGCGGCACCGGCACACGCCCGGCCCCCGCCGCCACCGCCGTGGCCACCCGCCCCGACACGGCGCCCGGTACCGCACCCGGCACCACCCGCCTCACCCCGGCCCGGATCGCCACCCTCACCGCCCTGGTCGCCCTCGTCGTCGCCGTCCTCGCCCTCGACCTGGACGCGGGCCTGACCGCGATCACCCTGGCCGTGCTCCTGAGCACCGCCTGGCCGGAGGACAGCCGCAAGGCGGTCGGGCAGATCGCCTGGCCGACCGTCCTGCTGATCTGCGGTGTCCTCACGTACGTCGGCGTACTGGAGGAGATGGGCACCATCAAGTGGGCCGGGGAGGGCGTCGGCGGCATCGGCGTCCCGCTCCTTGCGGCGGTGCTGCTGTGCTACATCGGCGCACTCGTGTCGGCGTTCGCCTCCTCCGTCGGCATCATGGGCGCGCTGATCCCGCTCGCCGTGCCGTTCCTGGCGCAGGGCGAGATCGGGGCGGTCGGCATGGTGGCGGCGCTCGCGGTGTCGGCGACGGTGGTGGACGTGAGCCCGTTCTCGACGAACGGCGCGCTGGTGCTGGCCGCGGCACCGGACGTGGACCGCGAGCGTTTCTTCCGGCAGCTGATGGTGTACGGGGGGATCGTGGTGGCGGTGGTACCCGCGGTGGTGTGGCTGGTGATGGTCGTACCGGGCTTCGGGTAGGCACCGTGGACGGCGACAGGCAGCGACAGTCATGGCAACAGGCAGCGACAGTTAAGGAGTTACGACGCGTGTCCTCTCTCTTCCCGGCCCTGACCGACGGCCGGACCGACAGGCCCGCTCTGCGGTTCGGTGACCGCTCCCTGACGTACGCGGAGCTCGGCGCGGCGGCGGGCGCGCTCGCGGGCCGGCTGGCGGGCGGCGGGCGGGTCGCCGTCTGGGCGACGCCGACGATGGAGACCGCCGTCGCCGTGGTCGCGGCGCTGCTCGCCGGGGTGCCCGCGGTGCCGCTCAACCCGAAGTCCGGGGAGAAGGAACTCGGGCACATCCTCTCCGACAGCGCGCCATCGCTGGTGCTGGCTGCTCCCGGTGCCGAACTGCCCACCGTGGTGGGCGCCTTGGAGCGCATCGACGTCGATGTGCGGGCCACCGGCGCGGTCCCCGAGGACCGCGCCGACGAGGGCGATGCCGCGCTGATCGTGTACACCTCCGGCACCACCGGCCCGCCCAAGGGTGCCGTCATCTCGCGCGGGGCGGTCGCCACCACCCTGGACGCGCTCGCCGACGCCTGGCAGTGGACCGGCGACGACGTGCTCGTGCACGGGCTGCCGCTGTTCCACGTCCACGGGCTGGTGCTGGGCGTCCTGGGCCCGCTGCGGCGCGGCGGCTCGGTCCGGCACCTCGGCCGGTTCAGCCCCGAGGGCGTGGCGCGGGAGCTGAACGACGGCGCCACCATGCTGTTCGGGGTGCCGACGATGTACCACCGCATCGCGGAGGCGCTGCCCGGCGACCCGGGGCTGGCGAAGGCGCTGGGCCGGGCGCGGCTGCTCGTGTCCGGTTCCGCGGCGCTGCCCGTGCACGACCACGAGCGGATCGCCGCCGCGACCGGGCGGCGGGTGATCGAGCGGTACGGCATGACGGAGACGCTGATGAACACGAGCGTCCGGGCGGACGGGGAGCCGCGCGCGGGAACGGTGGGCGTTCCGCTCCCCGGGGTCGAACTGCGGCTGGTGGAGGACGACGGCACGCAGATCACGTCGTACGACGGCGAGACCGTCGGCGAGATCCAGGTGCGCGGCCCGAACCTGTTCACCGAGTACCTCAACCGGCCCGACGCCACGGCCGCCGCCTTCACCGCCGACGGCTGGTTCCGCACCGGCGACATGGCGGTGCGCGATCCCGACGGCTATGTCCGGATCGTCGGCCGCAAGGCCACCGACCTGATCAAGAGCGGGGGTTACAAGATCGGGGCGGGTGAGATCGAGAACGCGCTGCTGGAGCACCCCGGTGTGCGGGAGGCGGCCGTCACCGGGGAGCCGGACCCCGACCTGGGCGAGCGGATCGTGGCGTGGATCGTCCCGGCGGACCCCCAGTCCCCGCCCGGGCTCGACGAGCTGGCGGACCATGTCGCCGGCCGCCTCGCCCCGCACAAGCGGCCCCGGGTCGTCCGGTATCTCGACGCGCTCCCCCGCAACGACATGGGGAAGATCATGAAGCGGTCGCTGAGCAGCCATGACTGAGCGGCTGTCCGCGCGGGAGTTCCTCACCGGCGTCACCGACGACTTCGCCGAACTCCCCTGCCCCATACGGGAGTCCGAGCACCCCGACGGCCCCCTCGCCTGGCGGGGTTACGGCGCGCTGCGCGCCCGCGCCGCCGAGCGCACCGGCGAGGAGGAGTCCGTCGTCTGCGGCACCGGGCAGGTCGAGGGCACCCGGGCGGTGCTGATCGCGTTCGAGTTCGGCTTTCTCGGCGGCTCGCTCGGCGAGCGCACCGGCGACCGGCTTCAGGCGGCGTACACGTACGCCCGTGAGCACCGCCTGCCGGCCGTCCCGCTGGTCGCCACCGGCGGCAGCCGGATGCAGGAGGGCATGCTCGCGCTCACCCAGCTCCAGCGGGTGGCACGCCAGTCGGCGCTCACGCGGGAGGCGGGGCTGCCGCAGATCGCGGTGGTGCGGGACCCGACCACCGGGGGCGGCTGGGCGACGCTCGGCGCGGGTGCCGACGTGATCCTCGCGCTGCCCGGCGCCCAGGTCGGCTTCGCCGGTTCCCGGGTCCGGCCACCGGACGCGGACCCGGCGGCGTACACGGCCGAGGCGCAGGTGGCGGCGGGGTCGGCCGACGCGGTCGTACGTCCGGAGGAACTGCGGGCGACGCTGGGCCGGTGGCTGCGGCTGCTGACGTCACCGGCGCGGCAGGCGCCCCTGCCGCCGGCCCTCGGCGCCCCTGGCCTGCCCGCCACCGGCTGGGACGCCGTCCGGCGCGCCCGCTCTCCCGAGCGCCCCCGCGCCGCCCGCTACCTGGACGCCTGCTTCACCCACCGGGAGGCGATCGGCGGCGACCGCTGCGGGGGCGGCACCGACCCGGGCATGCTCTGCGGCTTCGGCGAGCACGAGGGACGTACGGTCGCGTACGCCGCCCAGACCGGGAGCGCGACCCGCCCCGCCGGGTACCGCACCGCCGCCCGGCTGATCCGCCTCGCGGACCGGCTCGGCATCCCGGTGCTGACGCTGGTGGACACCCCGGGCGCGGCGGGCGACGCGGAGGCGGAGCGGCAGGGCGTGGGGCCCGCGATCGCGGACCTGTTCGGCGCGGTGGCCACCGCGCGGGTGCCGGTCACCACGCTGGTGATCGGTGAGGGCGGCTCCGGCGGCGCGCTGGCGCTGGCGGCACCCGGCAACACCTGGGCCACGCCGGACAGTTACTTCTCGGTCATCGCGCCGGAGCTCGCGGCGGCCATCCTGAAGCGGCCGCCTCAGGAGGTGGAGGCGACGGCGGACGAACTCCGTATCCGTCCGCAGGACTTGGTGGAGCTGGGCGTGATCCGGGGGGTGGTCGGCTGACCGGTACCCCTGACGTGGGTGAATGGATCGTGAAGATCTTCCGGGCGTAGGTTGGGCCCCATGGTGGAGGGGGCGAAGACCACGACACAGGCCGTGTCGTCGGGGCGACGGACACGAGGCCGGCACGCCGCTCGGCGGCAGAAGGCGGCGAAGGGAGGACTGGCCCGCTCGTCCTTGCTCATGGCGCTGGGCACCGTCGTGTCCCGCGCCACGGGGCTCGTCCGGACGGTGCTGCAGGCCGCCGCGCTGGGCACGGGCCTGCTGGCCAGCACCTACAACACGGCGAACACGGTGCCGACCAGCCTGTACACGCTGTTGATCGGCGGTGCGCTCAATGCCGTGCTCGTGCCCCAGTTGGTGCGGGCACGGGCCACGCATCCCGATGGCGGGAAGGCGTACGAGCAGCGCCTGGTGACCCTCGTGGTGACCGTGCTCGCTGCCGGAACGGCACTGGCGGTGTGGGCGGCTCCGCAGATCGTCGGCCTGTACATGCGGGACACCCCCGGCAGGCACGAGGCTTTCGAACTGACGGTGACCTTCGCCCGTTTCCTGCTGCCGCAGATCTTCTTCTACGGCCTGTTCAGCATCTACGGTCAGGTCCTCAACGCCCGGGAGAAGTTCGGGGCGATGATGTGGACCCCGGTCCTCAACAACATCGTCCTGATCGGCATGTTCGGGGCCTACCTGGGCCTGCTGACCGTCCCCGGCCGGGTGGAGGACATCACCGCCACGCAGGTCCGCCTGCTCGGCATCGGGACCACCGCCGGCATCGCCGTCCAGGCCCTCGCGCTGATCCCGTTCGCGCGGGCCGCGGGCTTCCGCTTCCGGCCGCGGTTCGACTGGCGCGGCACCGGCCTGGGCGCCGGCGTCCACGCCGCGAAATGGACGCTGCTGTTCGTCCTGGCCAACCAGGTCGCCCTGACGGTGATCACCAACTACGCCAACGCGGCCGACCAGGAACTGCCGAACGCCGGCGTCGGCTACTCCGCCTACAGCTACGCCCAGACCATCTGGATGCTCCCGCAGTCCATCGCCACCGTCTCCCTGGTCACCGCGCTGCTGCCGCGCATGAGCAGGGCCGCCGCGGAAGGCCGCATCGCGGACCTGCGGGCGGACCTCTCCCACGCCCTGCGCGCCAGCGGCGTCGTCATCGTGCCCGCCGCCTTCCTGTTCCTCGCCCTGGGCCCGCAGATCTCCACGCTGCTGTTCGCCCACGGGACCGCCGACGCCGCCTCGGCCCAGCCGCTCGGGCACATGCTGCAGGCGTTCGGCCTCGGGCTCATCCCGTTCTCCGCCCAGTACCTGCTGCTGCGCGGCTTCTACGCGTTCGAGGACACCCGCACGCCCTTCTTCACGGCGGTGTGGATCGCGACGGTGAACATCGCGCTGGCCACCGCCTGTCATGTGCTGCTGCCCGCGCGCTGGTCGGTCACCGGGATGGCCGGTGCCTACACCCTGTCCTACCTGGCGGGCCTCGCCCTCACCGCGCGGCTGCTGCGCAGGCGGGTCGGCGGCCGCCTCGACGACGGGGCCGTTCGCCGCACCTACGCCAAGCTGGTGTGCGCCGCGGGCCTCGCCGCGGGCCTCGGACGGCTCACCGCGGGCGCCTGCGCCGGCTTCCTGGGGACCGGCATGTGGCCCACCGTCGCCGCCCTCGCCGCGGGAACGCTGACGCTGGGCGCGGCCTATCTGGTCCTGGCCCGTCTGATGAAGATCGGCGAACTGCGGCGCCTCCCCGGGACGCGGTGAGACCCGCGCGACGGAAATCCCCCGTTCGGCCGCGCCCCGGCCGGCCCCCTGGGACAGGCGCCCGTCGCCACCCGGCCGCACGATGTCGAAGTGGACCGCCGTCCGGCGGCCCTCCGGTCTGCGCTCTCGGGAGGAACTGCCATGACCGCCACTCTGGAGCAGTTGCGCCGCTGCCATTTCGCCGTCGATCTGGGGGCGGCCAGGACGCGGGTGTATGTGAAGGGCGCCGGCCTCGTCGTCGACCAGCCGTCCGTCGCCGCCGTGAACACCCGTAACGGCGCGCTGATCGCGGTCGGCGAGTTCGCGGAGCGGATGACGGGCCGTACACCCGACTACATCCGCGTCGTCAAGCCCGTGACCGGCGGCACCGTGGTCGACATCGAGATGGCGCAGCGCATGCTGCGGCATCTGCTCGGCGACAAGATCCGCCGTACCCTGCGCCGCAAGCCCCGTCTGCGCGCCGCCGCCTGCACCCCGCACGACGCCGATCCGCTGGCCCAGCGTGCCACCATCGAGACCCTCGTCGGTCTCGGCGCCCGCCGCGTGGAGCTGGTCGACACCCTCATCGCCGCCGCCGTCGGCTGCGGGCTGCCGGTGGAGCAGCCCGAGGCGACGATGATCATGGTGTGCGGGGCGGCCGCGACCCAGGTCGCCGTGCTCTCCCTCGGCTCGATCGTGACGGCCGAGCGGATCCCGGTGGGCGGCGAGGCCGTCGACCACGCGATCGTGCAGCATCTGCGCCACCAGCACGAGCTGATGCTGCCCAGCCAGAACGTACGGCCGCTGCAACTCGCCCTGTCCGGCAACGGGCTCACTCCGCACGGCCCGGCCTCCACCGAGATCCACGGACGCGACGTCGCCACCGGCCTCGCCCGCTCCGTGCAGGTCGACACAGCCGCCGTACGCAACGCCATCCAGACGCCGCTGACCGCGGTCCTCGACGGCATCGGCAAGGTGCTGCGGGACTGCCCGCCGGACCTGGTGGCCGACCTCTCCGACCGCGGAATCATGATGGTCGGCGGCAGCGCCCTGCTCCCCGGGTTCGACCAGATGCTGCGGCAGGCCACCGGCATGCCGGTGCACATCGCCGAACGGCCCGACGTGTGTGCCGTGCAGGGCCTCGGCTACATGCTGGAGGGCAAGATCGAGCCGATGGAGCTGGACCCGGCGACCTGACCTTGAGTCAGGGCGCGCTCACCGGGGTTCCGCGCCCCGCCCGGCCGTCCGTCATCGCGCGAACCAGCACCGCACGGTCGTACCGTCCTCCCCCGTGTGCACCCGGACCAGGTCCGACACGAGGTTGACGAGCAGCAGCCCGCGCCCGCCGCGCTGGTCGCGGGGGGCGGGCCGACGCCCCGCCAGCGGGTCGGTGAGCCGTCCCTTGTCGCGGACCTCGCACACCACGTACCCGTCCTCGTCCCACACCCGCAGCACGCCCGAGCCGCCGCCGTGCACCACGCTGTTGGTGACCAGCTCGGCCGTGACGAGCGCCAGGTCGTCCAGCTTGACGCCCTCAAGACCGAGCCGTGCGCCCTCACCGGTGGCCACGTGCCGGGCGTGGGAGAGCGTTTCGGCGTCGAAGGCGAAGACCAGTGCCTCCGGTACCGGTGACAGCGGCTCGTTGTAGCGGGCGACGACGGCGTCGGGGGCGTACGCGGCGCTGGCGAGTTCCGCGGCGGAGCCGGAGGGGATGACGGTGGGGTGTGTGGCGTAGGCGTCGGCCAGGACCTGCTCGTCGAGGCGCCGGGCGTCGTACGGGCACAGGATCGTCACCGTGCGGTCCTGGAAGGCCGCGTTGATCAGCGCCTCGTGCTGGACGCAGGCCGGGTACTCGGTGGGCGAACGGCCGGCCCAGACGGGCTCGCCGATGATGTGCACCCGCCTGCCGGACGGCTGGGTGTCGGCGAAGGCGCGCAGCACGCCGGGGATGATCCGGCCGGGGTTGCGTCCGGCCTTCCGCATGTCCAGGAACTTCACGGCGTCGGCGCCGTCGCCGAGCGCCTCCCGGATCAGCGCGAGGTTCTCCCCGGGCACCGCCACCGCCACGGGGTCACCCGCCTCCAGTGCTCCGCGCACGAAGGGGACCGTGCCGGCGACGTACTCCCGTTCGTCCCGGTAGAAGAGGGCGGGGTGGACGAAGGCGCCGGGAGAGGCGAAGGTGTCGGAGGGTTCGAAGGGATCCGTCATGGCACTCATGACATCGTCACCTCGATCTCCGACAGGTCGGGCCAGAGCGTGTCCAGCACCCGTCGCAGAGTCGGTGGCGGCCGGTGCAGCACGAACCGCCGGCCGTCCTGGAGCCGCTGTGCGGCTGCCACGAGCGCGCCGGCGCCCGCGACGTCGACGAACGTCACGTCGGACAGCTCCAGGTAGTACACATCCTCACCCTCGCCCACTGCCTGCTCCAACGCGCGTTCCCATCGTCCGCGCGTCGCCAGGACGACCTCGCCCGCCGCCCGCAGGCCCTTGCGCCCGGTCAGCGGGGACACCGTCAGCCCCGGTCCCGTGTGAACGGCTCCGGACGGTGCCTCGTGCTGAGTGCCCACCCTCGTCTCCCATACTCCCGGACGAAGCGCCCTTACCCACCCGGACGCCGGTCAATCCTCGACGCAGGGTGTACTCCGCCTTACGGCGGGCAGGCGCATGGCAGCGCCGACGGGTGCACCGGAGCCGGGCCGACGGCTCCACGCCCGGAAAGCCCGGCGGCTACGGGGAAGACGCGACGTTGGAAGTCTGTCGATGACCGACGAGGACCGACAAGGCGGTGACATGACCTCAGCGGCACCACCATCACTAGCGGG
Source organism: Streptomyces sp. S.PNR 29 (assembly GCF_030386795.1). Taxonomy (GTDB): domain Bacteria; phylum Actinomycetota; class Actinomycetes; order Streptomycetales; family Streptomycetaceae; genus Streptomyces. The sequence goes on along the minus strand of NZ_JANUQM010000002.1, from coordinate 89,622 downwards.
GAGGCTGAACACCCTGGTCGTCGAGGCCCGCGTGAACGCGGACCGGGCGCTGCTCGTCCCCCGGGGTGAGCTGGTCAACGGCTGCGCGGACACGCTGGCCGAGACCCTGGCCGGACTGCCGGCCGGCGTGTACCGCATCGAGCTGGACATGAGCGGTGTGGTGTTCATGGACACGGCCGGACTGCAGTTCCTGGACGTACTCAACGACTTCAGTCAACGGCACGAGGTGCCGGTGACGGCGACGAACTGGAACGGACAGCCGCGCCGGATCCTGGAACTCGCCGGACTGGACACCACCGATCCCCTGTGTGCCACGGCCCACCGGCCCGCTCCGGAGCCGGACGTGCCGGAGCCGGCCTCCTCCGCGGTGGCCCTGGAGCGCTCGGAGCAGCTGCACGTCCTGCAGGTGGAGGTGGAGCAGCTGCGCCACGCGATCGCCTCCCGCCCGGTGATCGACCAGGCGCGCGGGGTGCTGATGGCCATCCACGCCTGCACGCCGGACGAGGCGTGGCACATCCTGCGAGAGGCGTCCCAGCTGTCCAACACCAAGCTGCGGCTGGTGGCCGCCGCGGTCACCGCGGGCGCCGAGGCCGACGGACCGGCCCCTCCGCCCGAGGTGCGCACGGCGCTGCGCACGGCGGTCGCCCGCCTCCGCGGCTGACGCCCGCCCCCGGCGCGGATGGCACCGGGTCCGGCGGGTACCCGGTCCCGCGCTGCCGGAGCCGCCGACGCGGACGCTGCGGCGGCGCCACGATGAGCGAGCAGATCCCGTCGCAGGCCGGGGGTGCTCGCGACGACGTACCCGAGGCGGAGGACGCCACCGGTCCGTGACGCCGCCCGGTGGGCCGCGTCCCCGAGGGAGCCGGTCAGCCGATGGCGATCCGGGGGTGGGCGGACGGCGTGATCCAGCCCATGATCCGGTCCATGGTGGCCCGCGGCACCGAGACGCAGCCCGCCGTGGCGCCGCTGCCGTTGACGTGGAGGAAGATGCCCGCGCCGCGACCTGGGGTGGCGGGCCACCGGTTGAAGTCGATGACGAGCGCCTTGGCGTACTGGGTGGGGTAGTTGACGAGGTGCTCGCTGCCCCGGTCGCCGGACTCGGTGAGCGGGAAGTCCGCGCCCTGTTCGCCGTGCATGGAGTTGTAGTACTTGGACTCGGGGTCCTCCACCCACCAGTCGTCGTCCGTCACGACGTGGTACGGCATGGCCGTGCCGCCGGCTTCGACGCCGAAGCCCTCGGTGATCGTGTAGCTGCCGGTGGGGGTGGTGTAGGTGCCCTGCCTGCGGGTTGCCCCGTCGGTCACGCCGTTGGCGCCGACGCGGGCCGCGCCCGTGCTGAACTGGGCCTTCCAGCCGGAGGATCCCTTGGCCCACGCGGTGACGGTGGCGTAGGAGCCGCTGGCCTTGACGGTGATCAGCTGGGTCGCGTCGCCCACCTCTACGGGCACCGGGAAGTCGGGGGCGGCAGGTGCCGGGGCCGCCGCCGCACCACCGGATCCCTCCTCCGTGCCGCTCGCCGAGCCGCTCCTCTCCCGCGCGGCAGGACCGGACGCGGAGGCGGACGCCGAGGCCGACGCGGAGGCACGGCCGGAGGCGGAGGGACTGGCGGAAGCGGATCCGGAGGCGCTCGGCGACGCCGAGGCGGAAGCGCGGGGAGAGCTCGCCTTGGGCGCCGGCGAGATCTCGACCGAGTCCGAGGCCGCCCCCTGCCGGTCGTCGGGCGCACCGCAGGCGGTTGTCACCGCCAGAGAGCCGAGAACGGCGGCGGTGACCAGAAACCGCCGGGGAAGGACCTGCACGGTGAACTCCTGAAAGGACGGCAGAAGGGCATGGCAAGGCGGCGGTACCGCCCGGACACATGCCGCGCGACCTGCGAGAACGTCACCTCGATGGCGGGGGTTGTAGTCAGCCCTGAGATCCGGTGTCAATCAGGGCGACAAAACGGAGGACATCGCCCTCGCCGAAGGCCCGCAGGCCCCGGCCCCGCGCCCCCGGCCCGACCGGCAGGTTAATTCCGTCCTTCTGCCAGGTGTACAACCATTCACCCCCATCTGACGTCGAACTGGCGAACAGCGGCATCGGTGCCGCACAGCGGTCCTTGGGGGGAAGCCTTGCGTACGTCGATCGGTTGGTTGCGTGCTGTCCTGCGCGTACGCGGAAAAACCGACCTGCTCCTGGTGCTCCTCTTCACCGCCGGCTTCGCGGCGCTGCCCGTCTTCGCGCTGGTGCCCTCCCTGTGGGGCTTCGCCGCCGCGTCGGCCGTGAGCTACCTCGCGGACGAGGCGTTGCACGCCCGGTCCCCCGGCTTCGTCCGCCGGCTGGCGGCGCTGCAGCTCACGCGCACCATGCGGTTCGCCGCCAGGACGGTGATGCTGCTCGCCCTGGCCGACCGGATGAACGCTCCGGGCGCGGTGCTGGTCGCCGGACTGGCCGTCTTCAGCGCCCACTTCGCGCTCGTGATGCTGTATTCGGCGCTGCACCGGGCCATCCGCGCACGACGGGTGCTGCCGGTGGCCGTACGCAACCTCGACATGAGCGGTGCGGGCATCCCGCAGAGTCCGCCCGCCTCCCTCTACCGGCGTTTCCTGCGCAAGCTGCTCCATCTCGACCTGCCGGCCCACGCTGGCCTGCTCGCGGCGCTGGCGACCGGCACGTGGTACCCGGCGGGCATCGGCTTCGCGCTGACGGCCGCGCTGCCCCTGGCGGCGGTGCTGGCGCTGCTGGGACAGTACCGCCGGGCCCTGAGGACGCCGCGCCGGGACGAGGTGATCGCCGAGGTCAACCGGCAGCTGGCCGGGTACCGGCCCGAGGTGGCGCTGTACTTCAGCTTCGCCGCGGTGTCCCGGGACTTCATGTACCAGGTCAACATGTGGATCGAGACGCTGGAGCAGCTCGACCGGCGCCCGTTGATCATCCTTCGTGAGCAGGCCTCGTTCCGCCACCTCAGCCGGACCTGGATACCGGTCCTGTGCGTGCCCAAGGCCGACGACCTGGCCGAACTGGACCTGCCCGACGTCCGGGTCGTCCTCTACCCGGGCAACGCCGGCAAGAACGTGCACATGCTGCGCGTGGCCGAGGCCAAGCATGTCTTCATCGGCCATGGCGACAGCGACAAGCTCGCCAGCAGCAACCGCGTCAGCAAGGTGTACGACGAGATATGGGTGGCCGGCCGGGCCGGCCGCGACCGTTACCAGCGCGTGCGGCACGCCATCAGCGACGAAGCGATCGTCGAGGTGGGCCGCCCGCAGCTGTCGCCGATCCGGCTGCACGCCGACCACACGCCGGGCCCGCTGCCCGTCGTCCTGTACGCCCCCACCTGGGAGGGCTGGAGCGACGACGACTGCCACACCTCCCTGATCCCGATGGGCGTGCCCCTGGTCGAGAGGCTCCTCGCGGAGAACGTACGCGTCATCTACAAGCCGCATCCGCTCACCGGCAGGCGCTCGCGCGAGGCGGCGGAGGCCGACCGGGCCATCCGGGCGATGCTGCGCGCCGACAACGAGCAGCGCGAGGCCGCGCAGACCGAGGCCGCGGTCGCCGCCGCCAGGCCGCGGCTGCAGGAGATCCAGGCCCGGCTCGACGAACTGGCCGGGCGCCACGGGGGCGACTACACCCAGCAGACCCGGGACGCGCGGATCCCGGACCGCGACGGCACGGCCGAGTGGCAGGAACTGCACGCCGAGTGGCACCGGATCTTCTGGGAGAGCCGCGGCCCGATCCGGCACAACGTGATCCTCAAACCGCTGCCGACCCTGTACGAGTGCTTCAACCAGGCGGACATCCTCATCAGCGATGTCTCCTCCGTGGTCGCCGACTTCGTGGCCGGCCTCAAGCCGTATGTCCTGACCAACGCCCAGGATCTGCCCGACGACGAGTTCCGCGCCGCCTACACCACCGCCGGCGGCGCCTACCTGCTCGACCGCGACTGCACCCGGCTGCCGGAGATCCTGCGGTCGGTCCGCGAGCCGCGGCACGATCCGATGGCCCCGCACCGCCGCACGCTCAAGGAGTACGTCCTCGGCCCGGACCGCCCCACCTCCATGGAGCGGTTCAACGCGGCCGTCAACGCCCTGGCCGACCGGGCCACGGCCGAGAAGGCCGAACCGGCCCTGAAGGTTCTGATCGATCCCGCCCTCGGTGTCAGGGAAGCCGTACCGAGCGCAGGGCGCGATGAGTCCTCGGCTCCACGACGACATGACCCGAGCCGCCTCCCGGCACGATGAGCGCGGGGTGCTCGCCGCTCCTGGTCTGCGGATAGGGCGCTGACAGGCGCGGCGCGGCCGCTCCGGCCCCGTCCGGGCCGGTGTGCAGGTCGATGGAGATCACCCGCCCCCGGGAGGTGTCGTTCCCGGGGGTGAGGGTGACGAACCGCCCACCGGCCAGGCCGCCTTCCTCCGTGGTGGTGGCGTAGCTCCACAGCCTCCGCGGGTGTTCCAGGTCGTACGCGGTCCAGGCGCCGGCGCCCGGGTCCTCCGCGCTGTCCTCGTACAGCATCAGCACACCGTCGGAGGAGATCAGACCCCGTGCGGGCCTCATGCCCGTGCCCGCGGCGGTCCTGAGCGGCCTGAGCGTGGCCGGGTCGAGGCGGCGCGGAGGCGGGAAGGTGTCCTCGGCGGAGACCGGGCTGCCGGTGCAGACCAGGTAGCGGCCGCCGGAGACCAGGTGCGGGCATGTGGTGCCCGGGGGGCTCGTCGCCACGGCGTCGCCGGTACGGGCATCGCGGGCGGTGACCTGCGCGCCGTCGGTGGTGTAGACCCGGCCGCCGAACGCGGCGATGCCTTCGCCCGGGTCCGCGTCGACGGCCCGGTGCCACAGCGTCGCGCCGTCGGACGCCCGGAAGGCCCCGAGGGCGACGTCCGCGCCGTCCCCGGACCGCCCGCTCCTGGTGTCGAGGGCGTAGACGACCCCGGACGCCGCGCCGGTCCCGGTGTAGGAGCGCCCGGAGGGGAGCCGGTGCGTCCAGGCCGCCGTACCGGTCCGCAGATCCGCGGTACGCAGCACGCGGCCGCCGCTGGTCACGGCCCGCTCGTCGGCCGCGTCGACGACAAGTCCCCCGTTCTTCCCGCCGCCTCCGCCGCCGGCGACGGTCCAGGTGACCGCACCGGTGACCCGGGACCGCCCGACGAGACCGTCGGGAGCGGTACTGCACACCACCTGATGTTCCGTGGCCCCACAGGTTCCGGACGCCTCCTGCGGGGAGAGGGACGTGACCCACGCACGCCACGGGCCGTCGGCGGCCCCGGAGTTGTGCGGGTCGGCCGGGCCGGGTGCGGGCGTACCCGAACACCCGGCGAGCAGCACGGCACCCAGCACGGCCACGACCGTTCGCACCCGCAGCGCCTGTCGCATCAGAGTCACCCCCGTAGACCCCATGGTGCATCGGACGACGCCGACAGGTACATCTCCTGACCCGGCGACAGAGCGTGTGCCGGGCACGCCACTTGGGCACATCCCAGCATTTCTCGTTCCGGCACGTTCTGGCCGTAGACGCTTCAACAAGCGGTGCTGATCGGCCCGGTGCCGATCGGCGCGACAGCCGGAATTCCGGAATGCAGCCGATGAGTATGCGTGGGAGGCTGGCAAGTGGGGCATACCGAAAACTCGCCTTGACCGTCAAGGAGGCGACGTCATGAACGAGTACGATCCCAAGGCAACAATGCTGGGTCCCACGCTGGCGGATGCCACGGGCAAGGATTTCATCGACGGCCGGGGGCGACGTTGGCTCGCGGTGGGGAAGATCACGCCGAAAGACATCGACGTCGCCCGGTTCGAGCAGGAAAGAATCAGCGCCGAGTACCGGACGCCTCCTGAGCCGGATGCACGGACTCTGAGCGTGCGGTCCCTGGCGGAGAAACTGCGTCCGAGGCGGCTCGTCGGGGAATACGAGTATCTGCTGGAGGAACCGGACTACGAGGTCGCCGAGCGCGTCCTCGCGATGGACGAGGCTCCGCCGACAGACGCGTACGAGGCCGTGGACGAGGCTCAGAAGCCGGAGTTCGTGGTCCCGCCGATCGACGACCGCGTACGCCTCAACACCACCCAGGTGTTCCCGGCAAGCGCCAACGCCTACCTGTCACAGACCTGCACGGCCACGATGATCGGGCCGAGCACGGCGGTGTGCGCCGCCCACTGCTTCTACCAGAACGGCTGGATCACGTCGAGGAGTATCACCTTCGGCGCCAACACAACGGCGCCGACGGCTCCCTTCGGAAGTTTCCTCGCCGACAGTGTGACCCTGCCTGGTGCCTGGAACATCAATGAATGGGACTGGGACTTCGCCGTTCTGGAATTCAGCCCGTCACGGCCCAATCTGGGACGCCAGACCGGCTGGTTCGGAACGGCCCAGAACTTCAACGGCAGGCACACGATCATCGGCTATCCCGTGGACAAGCCCGTTCCGTCGTCCTGGACCGCCTCCGGGAGGTTCACGGCTTCCCCGGGCAGTCGCTACGAACACGACATCGACATCGTCAGCGGTAACAGCGGAGGCGGCGCCTACCACGTCGACGATCTGCGCGTGGCGGGAATTCAGTCGACGCAGTGGAGGAATCCGACACGCGTCTGGAACGAGGTGCGCAGGTGGGACTCGGTCACCTACAACTTCTTCCACGCCTACGGGAACTGGCCGAGGTCCTGAAGGAGGCCGGCCCTCGGCCGGTCAGCAGCAGCCGCCCGCGGTGGCCGGTTGCCCGGTGTCGGCGTCGGCCTTGACGACATACACCTCCCACGGTTCCTGGCCGGGGCCGTGCACCCAGACCTTGTCCTGGAGGGCGTAGCAGCAGGTGGTGTCGTTCTCCACGTCGGTGGCCAGCCCGGCCTCGCTCAGGCGTGCGGTGGCGGCGCGGACGGCCTCGGTGGTCTCGACCTCGACGCCGAGGTGGTCCATGCGGGTCGCCTCGCCATGGACGCCTTCGATCAGTACCAGCTTCAGCGGGGGCTCGGCGATGGCGAAGTTGGCGTAGCCGTCGCGGAGTTTGGCGGGCCCGGTCCCGAACAGCTTCGTGTAGAAGGCGACGGACGCGTCGAGATCGGGTACACGCAGGGCGAGCTGTACGCGGTTCATCACGAACCTCCTTGAGTGGAAGGCGAGTTCAGCAGCCGCCCGGAGGCAGCAGGGGCGCCGACTCCACGGGCCGGGTTCGATGTCCTGCTGGACCCAGGGTGGCACTTGATTTGACAAGCGTCAACATAGACGCTTGCCGAATCAGCGGCCCGGCGCCCGTCTGGTTCGACATATGCCAACATAGATACATGTCGAATACGAAGGTGCTGCCGCTGATCGAGACCGGCGCGCCCGAGGCTGTGGCCCGGTGCTGCCCGCCGTTGACCGAGCGCCCGATCACCGCGGAGGAGGCCGAGACGGCCGCGCGGATGTTCAAGGCCCTCGGCGATCCGGTGCGGCTGCGGCTGTTCTCCGCGGTCGCCTCGCACGAGGGCGGCGAGGCATGCGTGTGCGACATCTCCGACGTCGGGGTCTCCCAGCCGACCGTCTCCCACCACCTGAAGAAGCTCAAGGAGGCCGGACTGCTGACCTCCGAGCGGCGCGGAACGTGGGTCTACTACCGGGTCGAGCCGTCCGTGCTGGCCGCGATGGGCAGGCTGCTGATCTGATGTCCGACAGGCCCTCCGTGCTCTTCGTCTGTGTCCACAACGCGGGCCGTTCCCAGATGGCCGCCGCGTGGCTGACCCACCTGGCCGGGGACCGCGTCGAGGTCCGCTCCGCGGGCTCCGACCCGGGCGAGCGCGTCAACCCGGCCGCCGTCGCGGCCATGGCCGAGGTCGGCATCGACATCTCCGCCGAGGTGCCGAAGATGCTCACCGCCGATGCGGTCAAGGAGTCGGACGTCTGCATCACCATGGGCTGCGGCGACACCTGCCCGGTCTTCCCCGGCAAGCGGTACCTGGACTGGCGGCTCGACGACCCGGCGGGACAGGGCGTCGAGGCGGTCCGCCCGATCCGGGACGAGATCAAGGTGCTGGTCGAGGGCCTGATCAAGGAGATCGCGCCGTCGCCCCAGGCATGAGCACGGGCGGCGCGTCACGGTCACGGCCCGCGGCGCGCGTCCAGGCCGGATGAACGACCAGCCCCGAACCGGCATGCGGCTGCCGGGCAGGTGTCGCACTTACGAGCAGCGGATTCAGTTTCGGGAATCCTGGCGAGCCACGAGCGCGGACAACCCCCGTGCACCAATGCCCGAAGAAGTTCATGCGGGGTGCCCCGACGCGGTTGTGGCCACGGTATAGGGGACATTAGGGGTTCCCCCGAGCTGACCCGGATGTGTCAGTCTACGGGCGGTAGGGACCGGCTATCTGCCGGCCCCACACAAACTCAGGACGGCTCATTCCCGACCGCTCCCAGGCTGCGCTTTTGGCGGGTTTACCGGACCGCTGAGCCGCGCCGTTCCTCATATTCCTTCACCCTGCCGAAAACTTCGCGAGAGCATCCGAAAGGGCCACCATGGCACTGTCCGACGTAAACGCTGCGCGCATGCCTCTGTCGGCGGCTCAACGTGAAGTGTGGCTGGCCCAGCAGCTGGCACCGACCAGCCGGCGGTATCGGATCGCGGAGTTTCTGGACATCGCTGGTGAGATCGACCCCGCGCTGTTCGAGTCGGCGCTGAGGCGCGCCGTCGAGGAAGCCGAAGCCATGCACGCGCGGTTCTTCGAGGACGCCGGGGAGCCCTGGCAAGTCATCGAGCAGCGTACTGGCTGGGATTTCCCGGTACTCGACTTCAGTGGCGAAACGGATCCGCGAGAAGCCGCCGAAGCCTGGATGCGGGCCGAGACCGCCCGGCCGATGGACCTGACCCGCGACAACCTTTTCTCGTTCGCCCTTTTGCGGCTCGGACCGCAACGGTGCATCTGGTACCAGGGATATCACCACATCGTGGTGGACGCGTTCACCTGGGCGCTTTTCGCCCGCAGGGTGGCCGAGCTGTACTCGGCCCAGGCCACGGGAGCGCCTGCCGGTGAGACGCCCTTCGGGCCCTTGCGCCTCCTGCTGGATCGGGACGCCGGCTACCGGGCTTCCGCGGATTACGACGAGGACCGGCGCTATTGGACGCAGCGCTTCGCCGACCGGCCCGAGCCGCCCCGCCTCGCCGCCCGCCCGAGCCGGCTCCCGACCGAACGGCTGTGGCACAAGGCGGGTCTGCCCGGGAACGTGGAGGCGCGCCTGCGGGAGGCGGCCGTCGAAGCCGGCGTGCGCCCCTCCGCCGTGCTGATCGCCGCCACGGCGGCCTACATGCACCGCATGACCGGAGCACAGCAGGTCGTGCTGAGCCTGCCGCTCTCGACCCGTACCGACGCCGCGCTGCGCAGCGTCCCCGGCATGGTCGTCAACGCGCTGCCGCTGCGTGTGGAGGTGCATGCGCACACCACGGTCCTGGAACTGGTGCGGCAGGTTTCCCACGAGGTCGGCCAGGTGCTGCGGCACCAGCGTTACCGAGTGGAGGACCTGGTCCGGGACCTCGCCCTGCCCGGCGGTATGAACGACCTGACCGGCCCGCAGGTCAACATCATGTTCTTCGACTACAACGTGAGCTTCGGGGAGGCCCGCGCCACCGCCCACCCCCTGTACTCCGGGCCGGTCGAGGACCTCTTCGTCATGGCGTACGACCGCTCCGACGGCGCGGGCGTACGGATCAACCTCGAAGGGAACGCCGACCTCTACGAAGCGGACGAACTGGCCGCTCACTCCGGGCGCCTGATCCGGCTGATCGAGGCCTTCACGGCCGATGTCGGTCGGACCGTCGGCGGCATCGACCTGCTGACGGCCGAGGAGCGGCAGGCGGTGCAGGCGGCCGGTACCGGGGCGGTCCGGGACACGCCGAAGGCGACGCTGCCCGAGCTGTTCGAGGCGCAGGTGGCGCGGGATCCGCGGGCCGTCGCGGTGATGCACGCGGAAGAGAACCTGACGTACGGCGAGCTGGACGCGGCCGCGAACCGTCTCGCGCGGATGCTCGTGGACGACGGTGTGGGCCCCGAGCAGGTGGTGGCCCTGGCCTTCCCCCGTTCGCCACAGCTGGTCGTGGCCATCCTGGCGGTACTGAAGACGGGCGCGGCCTACCTGCCGCTGGACCCGGACTACCCCGCCGACCGGCTCGCGTTCATGCTGCAGGACACCGCCCCCGCCCTGCTGATCACCACCGGCGAACTGGTGGACGGCCTCCCGCACACATCCGTACGGCACCTGCTGCTGAACGACCCCCTCACGGTGAAGACCCTCGACGCCCTCCCCGACACCGCGCTCACCGACGAGGAACGGTCCGGGCCCCTGCTGCCTGCGCACCCCGCGTACATCATCTACACCTCCGGCTCCACCGGCACCCCCAAGGGCGTGACGGTCACCCACTCCGGCCTGCCCGATCTGGCGGCGGCGCAGATCGAGCGCTTCGCGGTGGAAGCGGGCAGCCGGGTGCTGCAGTTCGCCTCCTCCAGCTTCGACGCGGCCGTGTCGGAGCTGTCCATGGCGTTGTCGTCCGGTGCGACGCTGGTGCTGGCGCCGAGCGACCGGCTGCTGCCCGGCGAGCCGCTCGCCGCCACCTGCGCCGCGTACGGGATCACCCACCTCACCCTGCCGCCGACCGCCCTGGCAGTGATGCCGCCGGACAGCCTGCCGCGTGACGTCACGCTGATCGTGGCCGGTGAGGCCTGCCCCGCCGGGCTCGTCGCGGACTGGGCGCCCGGCCGCAGGATGATCAACGCCTACGGGCCCACCGAAGCCACGGTGTGCGCGACGATGACCGACCCGCTCACCGCGGACGCCGGCGTGCCCTCCATCGGGCACCCGGTCACCAACACCCGGTCGTACGTACTGGACACGAGCCTGCAACCGGTACCGGTCGGTGTGCCGGGCGAGCTGTACGTCACCGGACCGGGGCTGGCCCGCGGCTACCTGGGCCGGCCCGGCCTGACCGCGCAGCGCTTCGTGGCCGACCCCTTCGGCCGGCCCGGCGAGCGGATGTACCGGACAGGAGACGTGGTGCGGCGCCGTGCCGACGGGCAGCTGGACTTCGTGGGCCGCGCCGACGACCAGGTCAAGATCCGCGGCTTCCGCATCGAACCGGGCGAGATCGAAACCGCACTCGCGGCCCACCCCGGTGTGGCACACGCCGCGGTGGTGGTCCGCGAGGACCAGCCCGGCAACAAGCGCCTGGTCGGCTACGTCGTCCCCGCAGCACCGGCGGACGGCTCCGCCGGTTCGCCGCACCTCACCGCCACGGTGCGCGCCTTCGCCGCCGAACGGCTGCCCCGGCACATGGTTCCGGACGCCGTCGTGGTCCTGCCGGAACTGCCGGTGACCGCCAACGGCAAACTCGACCGGCGCGCCCTGCCCGCCCCCGACACCACCGCCGGCACCTCACGCCCGCCACGCACGCCGGTCGAACAGCTCCTGTGCGACCTGTACGCCCAGGTGCTCGGCGTACGGGCGGTCGGCGCCGAGGACGACTTCTTCGACCTGGGCGGGCACTCCCTCCTCGCCACCCGTCTGATCTCCCGGATCCGCACCGCCCTGGGCACCGAACTCCAGCTGGGCACCCTCTTCCAGGCACGTACTCCGGCGGAGGTCGCCCGGACGCTGGACCAGGCCGACGCGGTGCGTCCGCCGCTGGTGCCGGAGGAACGGCCGCAGCGGTTGCCCCTGTCGTTCGCGCAGCAGCGGCTGTGGTTCCTGAACCGGTTGCAGGGGCCGTCGGCGACCTACAACATCCCCCTGGCCGTACGACTGACCGGCGAACTGGACACCGACGCACTTCGTGCGGCGCTGTCGGACGTCGTGGCACGGCACGAGGCGCTGCGCACCGTCTTCCCCGAGATCGACGGCGTGGCCTGCCAGCAGGTCCTCGACAGCCGGGACGCCGTCCCCGAGCTGACCGTGGCGGCGCCGTCCGCGGCGGAGCTCGACGATGCCGTGACCGCCGCGGCGGGCCATGTCTTCGACCTCACCCGCGATGTGCCGGTGCGGGCGTGGCTGTTCAGGGCGGGCCCGGCGGAGCACGTTCTGGTGCTGGTGGTCCATCACATCGCCGCCGACGGATGGTCGATGCAGCCGCTGTGGCGCGACTTCTCCACGGCCTACACCGCCCGCCGCGACGGCCGGGCCCCGGACTGGGCCCCGCTGCCGGTGCAGTACGCCGACTACACCCTGTGGCAGCACCGGGTGCTGGGGGACGCCCGGAGCCCGGACAGCCTCTGGGCGGAGCAGGTCGCCTACTGGAAACAGACCCTGGCCGACCTGCCCGAACGCATCGATCTTCCGGCCGACCGCCCGCACCCGGAACAGGCCTCCCACCGCGGCCGGATCCTGCCGTTCCGCTGGGACGCCGGACTGCACGCGGGCATAGTCGAGCTGGCGCGCGGCTGCCAGGCCAGCCCGTTCATGGTCGTTCACGCCGCACTGACCGCCCTGCTCTCCCGACTGGGCGCCGGCGCCGACGTGCCCGTGGGCATCGGCATCGCGGGCCGCACGGACCAGGCAACCGAGAACCTCGTCGGGTTCTTCGTCAACACCCTGGTCCTGCGGGTGGACACCTCCGGCGGGCCCACCTTCCGTGACCTGATCCACCGCGTACGGGACAAGAGCCTGCAAGCATACGCACATCAGGACCTCCCCTTCGAGAGCCTGGTCGACGTCCTCAACCCCACCCGCTCCCTCTCCCACCAGCCGCTGTTCCAGGTCGCCCTCGCCTGGCAGAACGTCCCCCAGGGGCACCTGCACATCCCCGGCCTGGACGCCACGGTGGAGACGGTGGACACCGGCACGTCGAAGGTCGACCTGTCCTTCCACCTGACCGAACAGCACACGGCCGACCAGACCCCGGCGGGCATCGGAGGCCTCCTCGAATACAGCACCGACCTGTTCGACCCCGCCACCGTCGAGGCGCTTCAGGCCCGCCTGCGCCTGCTGCTCGAAGCGGCCGTGACGGACGCCGATCAGACCGTCAGCGGTGTCGACCTGCTGACCGCCGAGGAGTGGCAGGAGGCGCTCGTGGCCGGTACCGGGGCGGTCCGGGACGTGCCGCCGGCGGTGTTCCCGGAGCTTTTCGAGGCGCAGGTGGCGCGGGATCCGCGGGCCGTCGCGGTGATGCACGCGGAAGAGAACCTGACGTACGGCGAGCTGGACGCGGCCGCGAACCGTCTCGCGCGGATGCTCGTGGACGACGGTGTGGGCCCCGAGCAGGTGGTGGCCCTGGCCTTCCCCCGTTCGCCACAGCTGGTCGTGGCCATCCTGGCGGTGCTGAAGACGGGCGCGGCCTACCTGCCGCTGGACCCGGACTACCCCGCCGACCGGCTCGCGTTCATGCTGCAGGACACCGCCCCCGCCCTGCTGATCACCACCGGCGAACTGGTGGACGGCCTCCCGCACACATCCGTACGGCACCTGCTGCTGAACGACCCCCTCACGGTGAAGACCCTCGACGCCCTCCCCGACACCGCGCTCACCGACGAGGAACGGTCCGGGCCCCTGCTGCCTGCGCACCCCGCGTACATCATCTACACCTCCGGCTCCACCGGCACCCCCAAGGGCGTGACGGTCACCCACTCCGGCCTGCCCAATGTGACGGCCCTGCAGGTGGAACGCTTCGGGGCACGGCCGGGCAGCCGTGTGCTGCAGTTCGCCTCCACCAGCTTCGACTCCGCCGTGTGGGAACTGTGCTTCGCCCTGCTGTCCGGCGCGACCCTGGTCATGGCGCCGAGCGACCGGCTGCTGCCCGGCGAGCCGCTCGCCGCCACCTGCGCCGCGTACGGGATCACCCACCTCACCCTGCCGCCCACTTCGCTGGCGGCGATGGCGCCGGACAGCCTGCCGCGTGACATCACGCTCATCGTGGCCGGTGAGGCCTGCCCCGCCGGACTCGTCGCGGACTGGGCGCCCGGCCGCAGAATGATCAACGGTTACGGCCCCACCGAAGCCACGGTGGGCGCGACGATGACCGATCCCCTCACCCCCGACGGCAGCGCCCCGCCGATCGGGTACCCGATCGCCAACGCATGCGCGTACGTACTGAACGAGAGACTGCAACCGGTACCGGTCGGTGTGCCGGGCGAGCTGTACGTCACCGGACCGGGGCTGGCCCGCGGCTACCTGGGCCGGCCCGGCCTGACCGCGCAACGCTTCGTCGCGGACCCCTTCGGGGCACCCGGCGGTCGGCTGTACCGCACCGGCGACCTCGTACGCCGCCGCGCCGACGGGCAGCTGGACTTCGTGGGCCGCGCCGACGACCAGGTCAAGATCCGCGGCTTCCGCATCGAACCGGGCGAGATCGAAACCGCACTCGCGGCCCACCCCGGTGTGGCACACGCCGCGGTGGTGGTCCGCGAGGACCAGCCCGGCAACAAGCGCCTGGTCGGCTACGTCGTCCCCGCTCCACCGGCGGAGGAGGCCGACGGGTCCGGAACGGGCGAGCACATCGACGAGTGGCGGGACATCTACGACGCGATCTACGAGCAGGAGCCCGCCGCCGACGTCCTGGGGGAGGACTTCTCCGGGTGGAACAGCAGCTACGACGGCGAAGCCATCCCCCTGGAGCAGATGCGTGAGTGGCGACGGACCACCGTCGAACGCATCCGCGAGTTCGGCCCGCAGCGGATTCTGGAGATCGGCGCGGGCAGCGGACTGCTGCTCGCGCACCTGGCGCCGCACTGCGAGACCTACTGGGGCACCGACATCTCCGCGCCGGTGATCGACCGCCTCGGCCGCCAGATCGCCGCTCGCCCGGACCTGGCCGACCGGGTCCGGCTGCGCTGCCGCGCCGCCGACGACTTCACCGGCCTGCCCAGCGGCTTCTTCGACACGATCGTCCTGAACTCGGTGGTCCAGTACTTCCCCCACGCCGACTACCTGACCGGGGTGCTCGGCTCGGCCATGGAACTCCTCGCCCCGGGCGGCCGGATCTTCCTGGGCGACGTGCGCGACCTGCGTCTCATCCGCACCCTGCGCACCGCCGTCCACCTGCACCGCGCTTCCAGCGCCGCGCACCCCGGGAACATACGCCGGGCGGTCGAGCACGACCTGCTGCTCGAAAAGGAACTGCTGGTCGCACCGGAGTTCTTCACCACCCTGCGGGACCGGATGCCCGCCGTCGCCGGCGTGGACATCCGCCTCAAGCGGGGCCGTCACCACAACGAACTCACCCGGCACCGCTATGACACCGTCCTCCACAAGCAGCCCGCCGATCCCGTCCCGGCCACCCCGCGTCCGGAGCCGGCATCCCGTCTGTCCTGGGGCCGGGAGGTGAACGGGACGGCCGACCTGGACAACCTCCTGCGCACCCGGCGCCCGGACGTGCTGCACGTGTCCGGCATTCCCAATCAGCGGATCGCGGGCGAGGCAGCCGCGCTGCACGCGGTCAGCACCGGCCGCCCGGTGGCGGACGCCCAGCGTGCCCTGGCCGAGCCCGGCACCCCGGGAATCGACCCCGAGGCGCTGCACCACCTCGGTGAACACCACGGCCTGCGGACCATCACCACCTGGTCGTCCACCGGCGAAGGCCATTTCGACGCCCTGTTCACCACCGCCGACCCGCTGACCGGCGGGGCCTGCGTCGAGGCGTACCTGCCGACCGCGGCCGGCGGCGCCCGGCCGGGGCCGCTCACCAACCATCCGGCGGCCTCCCAGCACATCACCACCCTGGGGGCCGTGGTGCGCGACTTCGCCGGTGAGCGGCTGCCGCAGCACATGGTCCCGTCGGCGGTCGTGGTCCTTCCGGAGCTGCCGGTGACGGCCAATGGCAAGCTCGACCGGCGGGCCCTGCCGGCGCCCGAACCCGCCGCGGGTACCTCACGGCCCCCGGTCACTCCGGTCGAGCAGGTGCTGTGCGACCTGTACGCCCAGGTGCTCGGCGTGCAGATGGTGGGCGCCGAGGACGACTTCTTCGACCTGGGCGGGCACTCCCTCCTCGCCACCCGTCTGATCTCCCGGATCCGCGGCACCCTGGGGGTGGAGATCCAGATCCGGACCCTCTTCAAGTCACCCACGCCGGCCGAGCTCGCCCTCGCCCTGAACCAGACCGACGCGGCGCGTCCCGCGCTGGACCTCCTGCTGCCCCTGCGGTCCCGCGGCAGCCGCCCCCCGCTGTTCTGCGCGCATCCCGCAGGCGGCCTCAGCTGGCCCTACGCCGGCCTGCTGAGCTACCTCCCGGACCGCCCCCTGTACGGCGTGCAGGCGCGCAGGCTGACCGACCCGGACGCGGTCGCGGGAACGATGGAGGAGATGGCCGCCGACTACGTACGGGAGATTCGCGCGGTCCAGCCACACGGCCCCTACCACCTGCTCGGCTGGTCCTTCGGCGGCATGGTCGCCCACGCCATGGCCACCCGGCTGCGGGAGGAGGGCGAGGAGGTCGGCCTGCTGGTGCTGCTCGACACCTACGTCCGTGCCGAGGGGAGCCGGGAGGAAGCCCCCGCGGCCGGTGAACAGCAGATCTTCGGACTCCTGCTGCACGCCGCCGGCTACAGCCCCAAGGACGTGGAGGGGCAGGAACTCACCCGGGACCTGGTGGTCGACCTGCTGCGCCGCAGCAACCTCCTGCCGCCGGAGATCCTCCAGGACGACGCCCTCACCGCCATGGTCGAGACGTACAGCCACAACATCGGTCTGCAGCACAGGTTCACGCCCGGGCGCCTCGACGCCGATGTGCTGCTGTTCACCGCATCGCCCTCCGACACCGGCATGGACGTCACGCCCGAGGCCTGGCAGCCGTATGTGACCGGCACGATCACCACGCACCCGATCGAGGGCGAACACCAGAACCTGATGCGGCCGCACGCCCTGGCCCAGCTCGGGCCGGTCCTCGGCGCCGCACTCGACCAGATCACCTGTACCGATCACACCCCCGGGAGGTGAACCCGTGCGGGGCATATCCATGAACCTGCGGGACGTCTTCGCGGAGGAGTCCGCTCCCGGACCGAGGAGCTGATCAGCATGTTCGCCATGACGGCCGAGCAGGAAGCCATCAGAAGTACCGCGATGACCTTCGCCGAGGAGTACCTCGCGCCCAACGCCGTCGACTGGGATCGACAGAGGCACTTCCCCGTCGACGTTCTGCGCAAGGCCGCCGAGGTGGGAATGGGCGGCATCAACGTCCGGGAGGAGTCGGGCGGTTCGGGGTTGTCGCGGAGCGACGCCGTCCTGGTTTTCGAGGCGCTGGCGGCCGGGTGCCCGTCGATCTCCGCGTACCTGTCCATCCACAACATGGTCGCCACGATGATCGACACCTACGGAGACCAGGCCCAGCGCGATCGCTGGGTGGGCCGGCTCTGCCGCATGGACGACCTGGCCAGCTACTGCCTCACCGAGCCGGGTGCCGGTTCGGATGCGGCGGCCATCAGGACCCGGGCGGAACGCGAGGGTGACTCGTACGTGCTGAGCGGTACGAAGCAGTTCACCTCCGGGGCCGGAACGTCGCAGACGTACCTGGTGATGGCCCGCACCAGCGAAGACGGTGCTCGTGGCATCACCGCCTTCATCGTGGACAAGGACACCGACGGACTCTCCTTCGGGGCCGAGGAACGCAAGATGGGCTGGAATGCCCAACCGACCCGCCAAGTGATCATGGACAGGGTCAGAGTCCCCGAGGGAAACCGGCTCAGTGCCGAGGGCGCGGGGTTCAAGATCGCCATGAACGCCCTCAACGGAGGCCGGCTCAACATCGCCGCTTGCTCCCTGGGCGGTGCACGCAGTGCCCTGGAGCGCTCCCTCTCCTATCTCGGGCAGAGGGAGGCGTTCGGGGCCCGCCTGCTGGACATGCCCACGGTCCAGTTCCAACTGGCCGATATGGCGGCTTCCCTGGAAGCGTCCCAGGCGCTCCTCCAGCGCAGCGCGGCTGCCTTGGACCAGGGCTCGGCGAACGCGGTCGAACTGTGTGCCATGGCCAAGGGTTTCTGCACCGACGCGGGTTTCTCGATCGCCAACCAGGCCCTGCAACTGCACGGCGGGTACGGATATCTCTCCGACTACGGGCTGGAGAAGATCGTCCGCGACCTGCGGGTCCACCAGATCCTGGAGGGCACGAACGAGATCATGCGCCTGATCGTCGGGCGGGGCCTGGCGTCCCGGGCGTGACGCCGGCCTGACGCCCTTCCCACGCCGAAGCGCCAACCGCAGCACGGACACATCACCGCGGGCCGCACTGGTTCGCGCCTCACCAAGGAGCAGAACGACATGAGCAATCCGTTCGAGAACGAGGACGGCACCTACCTCGTCCTGGTCAACGACGAGGGTCAGCACTCGCTCTGGCCGGACTTCGCCGACGTGCCGCCGGGCTGGACGGTGGCCCATGGGCCGGACACCCGGGCGGCCGGCCTTGCCTACGTCGAGGCCAACTGGACCGACATGCGGCCGAGGTCGCTGGCCGCCCGGATGGACGCGTGACCGATCCGCTCGACATGTGCGGCGGTGGCCAGGACGGCGGGGGTCTCGCAGACACGGACGACGGTGGGTGCCGGGTGAGCTGCCGTGGCGTCAGGCGGCAGGATCGCCCTCGTCGGCCGACCAGTTGAGGAGCCCGGCCGACGCCCGTGCTTCGCGGCGCCACTCGGCTCCGCCGCCGTCCGGGAAGCCCGCGAGCGCCCCGGTGCCGGACAGGGTGATGTGTCATGCCCCTCAGGCCGGAGACCGGGCCGATCACGGCCTCTCCGGCAGAAGGCTGCCGTGTCCCTGCCGACTGGAGGGTGCTACCCCGCCGTGTGGCTGGAGCTCCCGCCCGCCGGGCCGCAAGGTCTCCGCATGGCTTTAGGGTCGAGGCGGCATGGGCCGGACGGCATGGACGAAGGTGAGGCGGAGCGCGCGTGATCCGGGTAGTGGTGGTGGACGACGAGGCACTGGTCCGCTCGGGCTTCGAACTCATTCTGGGCGCGTCGAAGGACATCGAGGTCGTCGCGACCGCGACCGGAGGCGAAGCCGTGGAAACCGTCCGGCGGGAACGGCCCGGCGTCGTGCTGCTGGACATCCGGATGCCGGACGTCGACGGGCTCACCGTCCTGCGCGAACTGCGCACCATGCCGGATCCGCCGGTGGTGGCGATGCTGACCACGTTCGACGCCGACGAGTACATCCTGACCGCGCTGAACTCAGGCGCGGCCGGTTTCCTCCTCAAGGACACCGAGCCGGAGCAACTCGCCCACCTGGTGCGCACCCTGGCTGCGGGCGGCGTGGTGCTCTCCCCCAAGGCGTCGCGGGCCCTGCTGCACAGCCACCCCGGCACCGAGGCGGCCGTCGACGAGGAGGCAGCCCGCGTCCGGTTCCTCACCGCCCGCGAGCGCGACGTCCTCGTCCTGGTGGCGGAGGGCCTGTCGAACGCCGACATCGGGGCGCGCATCCACCTGGGTGCCGGCACGGTCAAGGACCACGTCAGCGCGATCCTCACGAAGCTGCGGGTGACGAGCCGGGTGCAGGCCGCGCTGCTGGCGCAGCGGGCCGGACTGCTCGACGAGCACCCGCGGTCGGAGGCCGGCCGATGAGCCGTGCGCGTGCCGTGTGGCAGCGTGTGCCCGCGCCGGTCATCGACATCGCCCTGGTGACGGTGGCGGCCGTGGACGTATGGCTGAACATGTGGGAGCACACGCGCCTCGCTGTCGCGCCGGCCGCGGTCGGCTGCGCCGCGTTGGCGTTCCGGCGCAGGTTCCCGCTCGGCGTGTTCCTGCTCACCCTGCCCATCGCGCTGATGCAGGATGTCGCCGTCGCTGTGCTGGTGGCGCTGTTCACCCTGGCCGAACGCTCCCGCAACCGCCGTCTCCTCGCGGTGTGTGTCGCCCTGTCCGCCGTCGCGAGCAGTACTCCGTGGCCCCTGGCCGAGGTCGACCGGACCATGACACTGGTCTTCTTCGTGTACGGCCTCGCGACCGCCGCGGCCCCGGTCCTCTTCGGCCAGCTCCTCCAGGCGCAGCGGGACTTGGCACGGCGGCTGGCCGAGATCGAGGAGGCCAGGGAGCACGAGCGGACCCTGCACGCACAGGCCGTGCTCGCCCGCGAACGCGCCCAACTGGCCCGCGAGATGCACGACGTGGTCTCCCACCAGGTCAGCCTGATCGCCGTACGGGCCGGAGCCCTGCAGGTCGCCACCAAGGACGCGGACGCCAAGGAGGCAGCCCGCACGATCCGTTCGCTGAGCGTCACCACGCTCGACGAACTGCGCACCATGGTCACCCTGCTGCGCGCCTCCGGCGGCCACGCCACGGAGCTGACGCCTCAGCCCACCCTGGCCGATCTGCGCAAACTGGTGGAGTCAAGCGGAACTCACGCGGAGTTGTCGGGTGAGCTCCCGCCCGCCGTGGGCTCCCCCGCCCAACGGGCCCTCTACCGTACGGTCCAGGAGGCGCTGACCAACGTCCGCAAGCACGCCCCCGGCGCCAGGGCGAGCGTCAAGCTGTGGCAGGACGGCGATGATGTCGGGGTGACGGTCACCAACTCGCCGCCGACCCGCCCTTCGTTGTCCCTGCCCGGTTCGCAGCAGGGCTTGGTCGGTCTGCGGGAACGGGCCGACATTCTGCACGGCACCCTGGATGCGGGCCCGACCGCGGAGGGCGGCTACCGGGTGCGGCTGCGGATCCCTCTCAGCACGGAATGAAACGACCTCGTCGGGTGGTGCCGGCTCATGCGACAGTCAGGGTGCTGACCCATGCGACGGCCACTGTCAGGAGCGCGTCGCCACAGCCGATGCTGACGGCTCGCCCCTGTGCGCCGCGGCCCGGGAGCGAGCGGGCGCCGGCACAGCGGCAGTGTGGTGGACAACGCCGCCACTGCCAGCGGCCGTTCGGCGCATGGTGCGCAGGGCGGATCATCGCGCGGGGGCCAGGAGCTGGCCGGCCGCCAGCTGCGCGTACAGCCGGTCCTGGGCCAGCAGTTCCTCATGCGTGCCCACGGCCCGGACCCGGCCGGCGTCCATGACGACGATCCGGTCGGCACCTGTCACCGTCGACAGGCGGTGGGCCACCACCAGCACGGTGGTCTCACGGGCCACCTCCGTGATGACGTCCCGCAGCGCCAGCTCGTTGACCGCGTCGAGTTGCGAGGTCGCCTCGTCCAGGAGCAGCAGCCGGGGACGCCGCAGCAGGGCGCGGGCGATGGCGATGCGCTGCCGCTCGCCGCCCGACAGCTTCGAGCCGCGGTGGCCCACCGGGGTGTCCAGGCCGTGGGGCAGGCGCTCGACGAGAGTGTCGAGCCTCGTCCGGGACAGGACGTCGCGGATGTCGTCGTCCGTGGCGCCGGGAGCCGCGAAGACCAGGTTCTCCCTCAGCGTGCCGGCCAGCACCGGAGCGTCCTGCTCCACATAGCCGATGGCAGATCGCAGCTCGGGCAGAGGCCAGTCCCGTACGTCCTTGCCGTCGACCAGGACCCGGCCGCCGGTGGCCTCGTAGAACCGCTCGATGAGCGCGAACACCGTCGACTTGCCCGCGCCGGAGGGGCCGACGAAGGCGGTCATCCCGGTGCGCGGTACCTCGAAGGTCACCTGCTGGTGGGTGTACGGCAGGCCCGGACGGTAGCGGAAGGACACGTCCTCGAAGCGGACCGACGCCGGGCCCGGCACCGGTGCCCCCTGCCTGGGCCGGGCGCCCGTCCGCCGGTCGGCCGGCTCCGTCGCCAGGCGTTCCAGCTGAGTGATCCGGGAGATCGCGGCCGCCCCCTCCTGATAGGAGGTCACGGCGTCGATCAGCGTGGACACCGGCTCGATCAGGTAGAAGAGGTACAGCAGGAAGGCGATGAGGGTGGACACGGGGATCTCCCCGGACGCCACCCTTGCCCCGCCGGCCGCGAGCACGGCGAGGAAGGCCAGCTGGACGGCGAGTTCGTCGGCCGAGCCGGCCACGGACTCCCACTTCGCGCTCTTCACGCCGTGCCGCCACGCGCGCCGCGCCGCCGCCTCCACCCGGGCCGTCTCCCGCTCCTCGGCACCGGACGCCTTCACCGTACGGAACGCCCCGAGAGCCCGCTCCAGCGCGACGGAGATCTCCCCGACCGCCTCCTGCGAACGCTCGGTGGCCCGCGCGATCCTCGGCATCACCAGTGCGACGGCCCCGCCGACCAGTACGACCACCCCGAGCGTCACACCCAGCAGCACGACATCCAGGAACGCCATCATCACGATCGCCGCGACGAAGGCCACCGCGCCGGTGGCCGCGGAGACGACCGCCTGGGTGCTGACCGCCCGCAAGAGCGTCGTGTCCGAGGTGACCCGGGACATCAGATCGCCCGGCGGGATCCGTTCCCACTCCGCGACCCGCAGCCGCAGCAGCCGCCCGACAAGGGTGCGCCGCGCGGCCAGCACCACCGACTCCGCCGTCCGCTCCAGCACATACGCGCCGAACGCCTCGACCGCCGTGCCCAGCACCACCACCGCGGTGAGTGCGATCAGGATCCCGGCGATGGTCTCACCGGAGGCGAGCCGGTCCACCAGCGCCTTCGTGGCCAGCGGCTGCAGCAGGCCCCCGGCTGCCCCGGCCAGGGCGCACAACAGGCCGAGAACGACGGCCCACCGGTGCGGCCGGACATACGCGTGGAGAGCCTTGACCGTCTCTCGGGCGGACAGGGAAGCCTCATGGGTCTCATCCGTCGTCGGGGCGGATGCGGTGTTCACGGAATTCCTTTCCTCTGCGGTCTGCCGGGCACCGCATCAGCGGTCCGGCGCACCAGGGCGTGAGCATGCGCCGGGTCAGTGGCCGAGTCCGACGGTGCTCGTGGCGAGGGTCCAGCCTGGAGGCCCGGCCTCCGCACGCCCATCCGGCAACCGTCGGGTCCACCCCCGCCGAGTGGCTGGAGAAGACCGGCCTCCGGTCGCGCCGGACCGGCCGGGGACGAGACTCCGCCGGTCGGCAGGGCGGTACCCGCCGATCGGCGGGGACGTCACCGAAGCCTGCCGGATGGTCCGCCCCCTGACGTCCGCGCGAGGTTCTCCGTATGACACAGACACAGCCGCCGCAGGAGACGTCAGCTCTCCAGGAGAACTCGCCTCCGCAGCCCCGAACCCCGCCCGAGTCCGCTGTGCCGGCCTCGCCCGGTCCCTCGCTGGGCCGCCTCGTCGGGGTGGATCTGGCCCGCGCGCTGGCGGTGTTCGGCATGTACGTCGTGCACATCGGCCCCCCGCTGTCGGCCACGACCGGCGTCGCCGGCTGGATCCGATACCTGGCGGACGGTCACTCGTCGGTCCTGTTCGCCACCCTCGCCGGGTTCTCGCTGATGCTGATCGCCGGCCGCCGCGAACCGAAGACCGGCCTCGCCGGCCGGCAGGCGAAGGCCCGGATCGCGATCCGCGCCGTGGTCCTGCTGGCCCTGGGCACCGTGATGGCGAGGGAGTACGGGGGAGTGATCATCCTCGGCTTCTACGGCGTCTACTTCCTCCTCGCCCTGCCCCTGGTACGACTGCGCGCCAGGACACTCGCGATCATCGCGGCCGCGTTCGCCCTCGTCGCACCGCAGCTGGCGTTCGTCCTGAACTCGCTGGTGACCGACTCGATCCGACAGAACGTCAACGCCTACGACCCGCTCTACCGGCTCAGCGACGTGGGAGTGCTCGACCTGCTGCTCAGCGGCTTCTACCCGGCGCTCACGTGGATGTCGTTCGTGATCGCGGGCATGGCGCTGGGCCGCCTCGACCTGTCCTCCGGCACTGTCCAGCGGCGCCTGGCCGCGCTCGGTGCCGCCCTCACCGTGGCCGCGTACGGCATGTCCTTGCTGCTCGCCGGTAAGGACGCGTTGCGGAGCATGGCGGAAGACGGGTCGTCGTCCAGCGGCTCCGGGTCGATGCCCCTCGACAGCGGGTCGGTCCCCCGGACAGCGGGTCGTTCCCCGACATGCCGGCGTCGTCGCTCCTGACGGCCGGGCCGCACAGCGGCACCACGTTCGACATCATCGGCAGCGTCGGAGTCGCGATCCTCGTGATCGTGGGCGCGACGGTGTCGATGGACCGCCTGCCTCGACTGCGCCGCCTGGCGAAACCGGTCATCGCCGTGGGCACCATGTCCCTGACCGCCTACGTCGGCCACTTCCTCGCACAGTCCGCGCTGTCCGTGCCCGCCGGGACCAGCACCCAGCAGTCCTGGGTGCCGCTGCTCATGTTCATCCTCGGCGCCACCCTGTTCGCCGCCGTCTGGTCCCGCTTCTTCCGCCGCGGCCCCCTGGAGTACCTCCTCAACGCCGCCACCAAGCCCGCGAAGCACATCCGATGACAGCCGGCCGGGGTGGGACGCCTCCACATCCCACCCCGGCATGGACATCTCACGGATCCAATCCGTCGCCCGCTCGCCCGCTGAGACGTTTCCGCAGGTCAAATGCCTGCTTGGTGGGGCGGGTGGGACTCGAACCCACGGCCGACGGATTATGAGTCCGCTGCTCTAACCGGCTGAGCTACCGCCCCATAGCGGCGTGTCGCGTACATGTGTGCGCGCCGTCTGCCGCAGCATAGCCGCTCATACGATCTCCTGCCTCGGGTGGGCGGCTTCCCACGGCCTGCATGACCTTGAGGACTCCGCAGCGGCCCGCACGGTTCCCCGGACATGAGACAAGGGCATGAAAAAGGACCCCGGTGGGGTCCTCGTTCAGCATGCTCCCCCGACTGGACTCGAACCAGTAACCTGCCGGTTAACAGCCGGCTGCTCTGCCAATTGAGCTACGGAGGACCGAGCTCCCCCGACTGGACTCGAACCAGTAACCTGCCGGTTAACAGCCGGCTGCTCTGCCAATTGAGCTACGGAGGAATGCCTCGTTGCATCGAACGTACCTACCTGGGTAACCGCCAGGGGGCGCGCGCTCGCTGCGACACATACATTAGCGCAAGCAGGGGGGTGCTTTGCCAATCGGTACCTCCTGGCGCCGACGCCGCACCGGAGACCTACGCAAGGAAGGGTGGCCGCCATGCGTTATCGGCTCACGTTCGTGGCAGGACTCGCCGTCGGTTACGTGCTGGGCACGAAGGCCGGACGCGAGCGCTACGAGCAGTTGAAGAAGTCCGCACAGCAGATCGCTCAGAACCCGGCGGTCCGCAACACCGCGGAGACGGCGGCGCACCAGGGCCGCCACTTCGCGGACAGGGCGTACCACGTGGTGAGCGACAAGGTCGGCGACCGCGTGCCCGACTCCGTGGCCCAGCGGGTCAAGTCCATGCGGGAGCGCAGCTCGAACGGCAGCGGCCCGGACGACTGGGGCACCAGTAACACCTAGGGTCCTTCTCCCGGCACGGCCACCCCTCGTCGTGCGGCAGAATTTTCGCCATGGGGATAGTCGCCGGGTTGGACAGTTCGCCCGATTTCACTCGCATCGTCGTCTGCGACACGGACACGGGTGCCGTACTGCGGCAGGGCTATGCGCCGCATCCGGTGGAGGCCCCCCAGGGCAGCGGCCGTCCCTCCGACGTGGATCCGCAGGCCTGGCTGCTGTCCCTGGGGGAGGCGGCGGGCGGCGGGCTGCTGGAGGGCGTGCAGGCCATCGGCGTCTCCGCGCAGCAGAACGCTCTCGTGCCGCTGGACTCGCAGGGCGGCACCGTGCGCCCTGCCATGGTCGGCGGCGACAAGCGGGCGCAGGTCGCCGCGGCCGACCTGATCGACGCGCTCGGCGGGCGTGAGGCGTGGGCGCAGGCGGTGGGCTCCGTGCCGCAGGCCGCGCAGCCGGTGACCAAGCTGCGCTGGCTGGCGAGAACCGAGCCCGACAACGCCCTGCGCACCGCGATCCTCATGCAGGCGCACGACTGGCTGGTGTGGCAGCTGCTCGGGCGGCCGGTCCGCAGGACCACCGACCGGGGCGGCGCCTCCGGGACCGGCTACTGGTCGGCCGCGACCGGGGCCTACCGGCCCGATCTGATCGAGCTGGCGCTCGGGCACCAGGCCATGGTGCCCGAGGTGATCGGCCCGGCGGACGCGGCCGGTACGACCCCGGAGGGGCTGCTGATCTCCGTCGGCACCGGCGAGACGATGGCCGCGGCCTTCGGGCTCGGGATCGGGCTGGGTGACGCGGTGGTCTCGCTGGGCGCGTCCGGGTCCGTCATGGCCGTCCACCCCGAGGCGCTCGTCGACCAGAGCGGGATGATCACCTCCCTGGCCGACGCGACCGGCATGCATCTGCCGGTCGTCACCACCCTGAACGCCGTACGCACGCTGCGCGGGACCGCCGAGCTGCTCGGGCTGCCCGATCTGGAGAGCCTGTCCGACCTGGCGATGAAGTCGACGCCCGGGTCGCACGGGCTCGTCCTCCTCCCCTACCTGGAGGGTGAGCGGACGCCGAACCTGCCGCACACCGCGGGGACCCTGGCAGGGCTCCGGCGGGAGTCGATGAAGCCGGAGCACCTGGCGCGGGCCGCGTTCGAGGGCATGCTGTGCGGGCTCGCCGACGCGCTGGACGTGCTGCGCGGGCGGGGCGTGGACGTGCGGCGGATCTTCCTGCTGGGGCAGGCCGCCGAGCTGCCCGCGGTGCAGGCGGCGGCGCCCTCGCTGTTCGGGACGCAGGTCGTCGTACCGCAGCCCGCGGACTACGCCGCGATCGGCGCCGCCCGGCAGGCGGCCTGGGCGCTCGGCGTCTCCCAGGGCACGCTCGATCCGCGTACCCCGCCGACCTGGCAGGGTGCGGCCGCGCAGGTCCTGGAGCCGGGCGAGGAGCTGGCGGTGGGGCAGGCCGTGCGCCAGCAGTTCGTGGCCGTACGGGACCAGACCCACCCGGGGGCGTTTCGTCCCTAGGCGCCCGACTCTGTTGGGTTAATCAGTTGAGGTAACGCGGGTGGAGTGTTCGACGATAGGGGCCAAGGGCAACCAATCGCCCCACCGACGACTCCGAGAGACCACAGCGTGCTCATACGACTTCTACGGACCTTCCTCAGGCCCTACCGAAAACCCATCGTCTTACTGGTGCTGCTGCAGTTCCTGCAGACCTGCGCCACCCTCTACCTGCCCACGCTGAACGCGGACATCATCGACAACGGCGTCGTGCACGGGGACACCGGCTACATCCTCGGCTACGGCGCCCTGATGATCGGCATCTCGCTGGCCCAGGTCGTGTGCAACGTCGGTGCCGTGTACTACGGCGCGCGGACGGCGTCCGCGCTCGGCCGGGACGTGCGGGCCGCCGTCTTCGACCGGGTGCAGTCCTTCTCCGCGCGCGAGGTCGGCCACTTCGGCGCGCCCTCGCTCATCACCCGGACCACCAACGACGTCCAGCAGGTGCAGATGCTGGCCCTGATGACGTTCACGCTGATGGTGTCGGCGCCCATCATGTGCGTCGGCGGCATCGTGCTGGCCCTCGGCCTGGACGTGCCGCTGTCCGGGGTGCTGGTCGCGGTCGTGCCGGTGCTGGGCATCTGCGTGACGCTGATCGTGCGGCGGCTGCGGCCGCTGTTCAGGACCATGCAGGAGCGCCTCGACACGGTGAACCGGGTGCTGCGCGAGCAGATCTCCGGCAACCGCGTCATCCGCGCCTTCGTCCGCGACGAGTACGAGCAGCAGCGCTTCCGGAAGGCCAACGCCGAGCTCACCGACATGGCGATGGGCACCGGGAACCTGCTCGCGCTGATGTTCCCGATCGTCATGACGGTGGTGAACCTGTCGTCCCTCGCCGTGGTGTGGTTCGGTGCGCACCGCATCGACAGCGGCGGCATGCAGATCGGTGACCTGACCGCCTTCCTCGCCTATCTGATGCAGATCGTCATGTCCGTGATGATGGCCACCTTCATGTTCATGATGGTGCCGCGGGCGGAGGTGTGCGCCGAGCGCATCCAGGAGGTCCTGGACACCTCGTCCAGCGTCGTGCCGCCGACGGCACCCGTCACCCGGCTGCGCCGCCACGGCCATCTGGAGATCCGCGACGCCGGCTTCCGCTATCCGGGCGCCGAGGAGCCGGTGCTGAGGAACATCGGCCTGGTCGCCCGTCCCGGCGAGACCACCGCCGTCATCGGCTCCACCGGCAGCGGGAAGTCGACGCTGCTCGGGCTGGTGCCGCGGCTGTTCGACGCGACCGACGGGGAGGTGCTCGTGGACGGCGTGGACGTGCGGACCATCGACCCCAAGGTGCTGGCGCGGACCGTCGGGCTGGTGCCGCAGAAGCCGTACCTGTTCGCGGGCACCGTCGCCACCAACCTGCGGTACGGCAACCCGGACGCCACCGACGAGGAGCTGTGGCACGCGCTGGAGGTGGCGCAGGCCAGGGACTTCGTGGAGCGGCTGGAGGGCGGGCTGAACGCGCCCATCGCACAGGGCGGCACCAATGTCTCCGGAGGTCAGCGCCAGCGCCTGGCCATCGCCCGCACGCTCGTCCAGCGCCCGGAGATCTACCTCTTCGACGACTCCTTCTCCGCGCTCGACTACGCCACCGACGCGGCCCTGCGCGCGGCCCTCGCAGCCGAGACCGCCGAGGCGACCGTCGTCATCGTCGCCCAGCGCGTGGCGACCATCCGGGACGCCGACCGGATCGTCGTCCTCGACGAGGGCCTGGTCGTCGGCACGGGCCGGCACCACGAGCTGATGGCGGACAACGAGACGTACCGGGAGATCGTGCTCTCCCAGCTGACGGAAGCGGAGGCTGCCTGATGGCCGGGCCGATGGGGCGGATGATGGCCGGGGGCGGTCCCGACCAGCGCTCGTTGGACTTCAAGGGCTCGGGCAGGCGGCTCATCGCCCAGTTCAGGCCGGAGCGGCTGACGATCTACGGGCTGCTGTTCTGCGTGGTCGTCAGCGTCGGACTCAGCGTGGTCGGGCCCAAGATCCTCGGCAAGGCCACCGACCTGGTCTTCGCGGGCATCATCGGGCGGCAGATGCCGTCCGGGGCGAGCAAGGAGCAGGTCCTCGACTCCATGCGGGAGCGCGGCGAGGGGGAGGTCGCCGACATGCTCCGCAGTACCGACTTCACCCCGGGCAAGGGCATCGACTTCCCCGCGGTCGGGAACGTCCTGCTGCTCGCGCTGGCCGTGTTCGTGATCGCCGGTCTGCTGATGGCGGTGGCGACGCGGCTGGTGAACCGGGCGGTCAACCGGACCATGTACCGGATGCGCGAGGACGTGCAGACGAAGCTGTCGCGGCTGCCGCTGTCGTACTTCGACAAGCGCCAGCGGGGTGAGGTGCTCAGCCGCGCCACCAACGACATCGACAACATCGGGCAGACGCTGCAGCAGTCGATGGGCCAGCTCATCAACTCGCTGCTCACGATCATCGGCGTGCTGGTGATGATGTTCTACGTCTCCTGGATCCTGGCGCTGGTCGCGCTGGTGACCGTGCCGCTGTCGTTCGTCGTCGCCACGCGTGTGGGCAAGCGGTCGCAGCCGCACTTCGTGCAGCAGTGGCGCTCGACCGGCAAGCTCAACGCGCACATCGAGGAGATGTACACCGGGCACACGCTGGTGAAGGTGTTCGGGCGGCAGGAGGAATCGGCGCAGCAGTTCGCCGAGCAGAACGAGGCGCTGTACGAGGCCGGGTTCAAGGCGCAGTTCAACAGCGGGGTGATGCAGCCGCTGATGATGTTCGTGTCGAACATCAACTATGTGCTGGTGGCGGTGGTGGGCGGTCTGCGGGTCGCCTCGGGGTCGCTGTCCATCGGTGACGTGCAGGCCTTCATCCAGTACTCGCGGCAGTTCTCGATGCCGCTGACGCAGGTCGCGTCGATGGCGAACCTGGTGCAGTCGGGTGTGGCGTCGGCCGAGCGGGTCTTCGAACTCCTGGACGCGGAGGAGCAGGAGACGGATCCGCTCCCGGGCGCGAAGCCGGAGGAGTTGCGCGGGCGGGTGGAGCTGGAGCACGTGTCGTTCCGGTACGACCCCGACAAGCCGCTGATCGAGGACCTGTCGCTGAAGGTGGAGCCGGGGCAGACGGTCGCGATCGTCGGGCCGACGGGAGCGGGCAAGACCACGCTGGTCAACCTGCTCATGCGGTTCTACGACGTCACCGGCGGACGCATCACCCTCGACGGCGTCGACATCGCGCGGATGTCCCGGGACGAACTGCGCGCCGGGATCGGCATGGTGCTGCAGGACACCTGGCTGTTCGGCGGCACCATCGCGGAGAACATCGCCTACGGGGCCTCGCGGGACGTCACCCGCGGGGAGATCGAGGAGGCCGCGCGGGCGGCGCACGCGGACCGGTTCATCCGTACGCTGCCCGACGGCTACGACACGGTGATCGACGACGAGGGCACCGGGGTCAGCGCCGGTGAGAAGCAGCTCATCACCATCGCGCGGGCGTTCCTGTCCGACCCGGTGATCCTGGTGCTGGACGAGGCGACGAGTTCGGTCGACACCCGTACCGAGGTGCTGATCCAGAAGGCGATGGCGAAACTGGCGCACGGGCGGACGTCGTTCGTCATCGCCCACCGGCTGTCGACCATCCGGGACGCGGACACGATCCTCGTCATGGAGAACGGGTCGATCGTCGAGCAGGGGGCGCATGCGGACCTGCTCGCCGCCGGCGGGGCGTACGCGCGGCTGTACAAGGCGCAGTTCGCGCAGGCGGTCGCCGAGGTCGACTAGCGCGTACGGGGGGCCGCCGTCTGGCGGCCCCCCTTCTCAGTCCAGGTAGCCCCTGAGCTGGTCCGCGAAGGCGTGGTCGCGGAGCTTGTTCAGGGTCTTGGACTCGATCTGCCGTATCCGCTCCCTGGTGACGCCGAAGATGCGGCCGATCTCCTCCAGGGTGCGGGGGCGGCCGTCGACCAGGCCGTAGCGCAGCTGGACGACCTTCCGTTCACGCTCACCAAGGGTCGACAGGACCGCCTCCAGGTGCTCCCTGAGCAGGAGGAACGCGGCCGACTCGACGGGGCTGGTGGCGTCGCCGTCCTCGATCAGGTCGCCGAGGGCGACGTCGTCCTCCTCGCCGACCGGGGCGTGCAGGGACACGGGTTCCTGGGCGAGGCGGAGCACCTCGCTGACCCGCTCCGGCAGCAGGTCGAGGTGGGCGGCGACCTCCTCGGGCGTCGGCTCGTACCCCCGCTCCTGCAGCATCCGCCGCTGCACCCGCACGACGCGGTTGATGAGCTCGACGACGTGGACCGGGACGCGGATGGTGCGGGCCTGGTCGGCGAGGGCGCGGGACATGGCCTGGCGGATCCACCAGGTGGCGTACGTGGAGAACTTGTAGCCGCGGGCGTAGTCGAACTTCTCCACCGCCCGGATCAGGCCCAGGTTTCCCTCCTGGACGAGATCGAGCATGGTCAGCCCCCGGCCCACGTACCTCTTCGCCACCGACACGACGAGCCGCAGGTTCGCCTCGATCAGGCGTCGCTTGGCCACCCGGCCCATGACGACCAGCCGGTCCAGGTCCAGGGCGAGTTCGCTGTCCAGGTCGGGTGTGTTGCCGAGCTTCTCCTCGGCGAACAGGCCGGCCTCCACGCGGCGGGCGAGTTCGACCTCCTCGGCCGCGGTGAGCAGCGGGATACGGCCGATCTCGCGCAGGTACTGGCGGAACAGGTCCGCGGACGGTCCGCCGGTCTCGGTGCGAGCGGCGGGCGGCGGTTCGGCGGGCTCGGCCGGCTCGGCCGCCTCCAGCGCTTCGGTGGGCGGTTCCGCCGGCTCGGGCGGGTCCTCCGGCCGCGTCTCGGGGTGGTGCACGACACGGCTCTGCGGGGGCACCGCGACGAGAACGTCGGCCTCCGCGTCCGGCTCCGTGCCGTCGGTACTGATGTCGGTCTGGGTGAGGGTCTGGGTCTGCACGGGGGCGACCTCCAGGATGATCGCTGCTGAGGGGTACGGCAGCGGTACTTCGGGGGCGGAGTGGGCGGCCTCGCCGCTGTCCGTCCCGTACGCGATGAGTGGAACGGCGGGGTTCTGTGACCCGTGGGGGACGGATCGGCCGCGCTCCGAGGACTCAGGCACCGGAACCCAGTGTGGGGTAAGACACATCGTCGCCACGAGGGGCGTGCGGTGACTTTTTGCGTCCGGTCCGTGACCGGGTGGTTACCCAGTTCGTTTGACTGTCGTACTGACGGACGGGGAAGGCGGGCCGACATGCAGCTGATCCGGGCGCTACGCGACACGCAGCTGGAGCAGGGCAAGACGCTGGAAGAGCACGGCAAGCTGCTCGGGGCTCTGGTGTCCGGTCAGGTCGCTTTGATGCAGCAGGTGGGGACGAGCATGGAGCATCTCGGGATCACCCCGCCCGAGCAGTCCCCGGGCGAGTAGCTCCCCCAGCGTCACAGCGCCGCCGCACCATGCTCCCGCAGGGCCTGGTCGTACTGCTGCAGCACCCACAGTTCGTTCTGTACGGCGGCCAGCTGGGCCGGGTCGCCGTGGGTGCCGAGGCGGGTGAGCTGGCTCTGGATGTCGCGGACGCGGCGTTCCACGGCACGGCGCCGGACCCGGACCAGTACTTCGCCCGCATACGCCTCGTCGACCACGCGCCGCATGATCGCCTCCACCGCCAGCTCGGTGACCATGGCGCGTACGGAGTCGTCCGGGGCGGCCTCACGGACCCGGACCAGGTAGTCCTGCGGGTCGTGGGCGCCGAACTCGGCGCCGCCCGCGTCCAGGACGGCCTGACGTACGGCGGCGTAGGGCGGGGCGGTGAACTCGTCGACGCCGTACGCGTCGAAGGCCGGGGAGACCAGCTCCGGGCGCTGGAGGGCCAGTTTCAGCAGCTCGCGCTCGGTGGCGTAGACGGGGTTGCGGAGATTCAGCGCGGGGCCGCGCGGGGCCGCCTGGGCAGGGGCGGCGTACTGCTGCGGGGCGCGCTGCTGGTGGGTCGGGGCGGGGCCCTTGCCGCCTCGCTCCCGCGCCCAACGGGCCAGCTGAGCGACCCTCTTGACCACGAACTGGGTGTCCAGGATGCCGAGCATGCCCGCGAGCTGCACGGCCACCTCGTGCTGCGCGCCGCTGTTCTTGATGCGGGCGACGATCGGGGCCGCTTCGTCCAGCGCGGCCGCGCGGCCCGCCGGTGTGTCCAGGTCGTAGCGGACGACGATCTGGCGGAGGGCGAACTCGAACAGCGGGGTGCGGGGTTCGACCAGGTCCAGCACCGCTTCGTCGCCCTTCGCCAGGCGCAGGTCGCACGGGTCCATGCCGTCCGGCGCGATGGCGATGTACGTCTCGGCGGCGAACTTCTGGTCGTCCTCGAAGGCGCGCAGGGCCGCTTTCTGACCGGCGGCGTCGCCGTCGAAGGTGAAGATGACGCGGGCCGAGCCGTTGTCCATGAGCAGCCGGCGGAGGATCTTGATGTGCTCGCCGCCGAAGGCCGTGCCGCAGGTCGCGATGGCGGTGGTCACTCCGGCGAGGTGGCAGGCCATGACGTCGGTGTAGCCCTCGACGACGACCGCCCGGCTGGTCTTGGCGATCTCCTTCTTGGCGAGGTCGATGCCGTAGAGGACCTGGGACTTGCGGTAGATCGCCGTCTCGGGGGTGTTGAGGTACTTGGGGCCGTTGTCCGCCTCGTACAGCTTGCGGGCGCCGAAGCCCACCACTTCCCCGCCGATGTCGCGGATGGGCCACATCAGCCGGCCGCGGAAGCGGTCGATGGGGCCGCGGCGGCCCTCCTGGGACAGGCCGGACAGGAGCAGTTCCTTGTCGCTGAAGCCCTTGCCGCGCAGGTAGCGGGTGAGGTGGTCCCAGCCCTGGGGGCTGTAGCCGACGCCGAAGTGGACGGCGGCGGCCTGGTCGAAGCCGCGCTCGGCGAGGAAGACGCGACCGGTCTCGGCCTCGGGGCTGGTGGCGAGCTGCTCCGCGTACCACTCGGCGGCGATCTTGTGGGCCTCGATCAGGCGGATGCGTTCGCCGCGCTGGTGGGAGGGGTTGTACCCGCCCTCCTCGTACCGCAGGGTGATGCCGGCCTGGGCCGCGAGGCGTTCGACCGCCTCCGAGAAGGAGAGGTGGTCGATCTTCATCACGAACGTGATGGTGTCGCCGCCCTCCTGGCAGCCGAAGCAGTGGAACAGCCCCTTGCTGGGGCTGACCTGGAAGGAGGGCGACTTCTCGTCGTGGAACGGGCACAGACCCTTGAGGTTGCCTCCACCCGCGTTGCGCAGCTGGAGGTACTCGGAGACGACGGCGTCGATCGGGACCGCGTCCCGAACCGCCTTCACGTCCTCGTCGTTGATCCGTCCTGCCACGCGTGAATTCTACGGGGCCGGACCGACAGTTCCGGCGGCTACGAGGCGAGGCCGGTCAGCGGGACGTGCGGGTCGGCGAGCGCCTCCGTGTCCACCTGAGCCCTGGAGCGGATCAGCTGCTGGATCGGCTCTGTGACGTCCCACACATTCACGTTCATTCCGGCCAGCACCCGGCCCTCCTTCACCCAGAAGGCGATGAACTCCCGTTTCCCGGCGTCCCCGCGGATCACCACCTGGTCGTACGACCCGGGCGGCGCCCAGCCGGAGTACTCCATTCCCAGGTCGTACTGGTCGGAGAAGAAGTAGGGCACCCGGTCGTACGTCAGCTCGCGCCCCAGCATGGAGCGCGCGGCCGCCGGGCCTCCGTTGAGCGCGTTGGCCCAGTGCTCCACGCGCAGCCGGGTCTCGAAGAGGGCGTGGTGGAAGGAGGCCACGTCGCCCGCCGCGTAGATGTCGGGGTCGGAGGTGCGCAGCCGCTCGTCCACCACGATGCCGCCGCCCTGCTCCCGGTCGGCGATCTGCAGTCCCGCCGCCTCCGCGAGAGCGACCCGCGGGGCCGCGCCGATCGCGGCCAGGACGTCGTGCGCCGGGTGTTCCTCACCGTCGTCCGTCCGCGCGGCCAGCACCATGCCGTCCTGGCCGACGATCTCCGTCAGCCTGCTGCCGAAGTGGAAGCGGACGCCGTGCTCCCGGTGCAGCTCGGCGAAGAGCTGGCCGATCTCGGGGCCGAGCACCCCGTACAGCGGGGTCGGCGAGGGCTGGACGATGGTGACCTCGGCGCCGTACTCGCGGGCCGCGGCCGCGACCTCCAGACCGATCCAGCCGGCGCCCGCGATCACCAGGTGGCCGTTGTCGCGGCCGAGGTTGGCCAGGACGGCCTTGAGCCGCTCGGCGTGGGCGATGCGGCGCAGGTGGTGCACGCCCGCGAGGTCCGTGCCCGGGATGTCGAGACGGCGGGGCTCGGCGCCGGTCGCCAGCAGCAGCTTGTCGTAGTGGACGACGGTGCCGTCCTCGCCGAAGCGGACCGACTTCGCCGCGCGGTCGACGGCGTCCACGGTCGCGCCGAGGTGCAGCTCGATGTCGTTCTGCGCGTACCAGGCGGGCTCGTGCACGAAGACGCTGTCGCGTGCGTCCTTGCCGAGCAGGTAGCCCTTGGACAGGGGCGGACGTTCGTAGGGGTGGTCGCGCTCGTCACAGATGAGGATCACCCGGCCGGTGAAGCCCTCCGCTCGGAGCGTCTCGGCCGCCTTCGCGCCGGCCAGACCTCCTCCGACGATGACGAATGTCTGATCCGCGTCGACCACTTGATGCCTCCTCGTCAGGGTGCCGCCACATGCGAGCGTCCCGCACGGAGCGTGATGCGGGAAGAGGGAGTGGCCCGATCAGGCCACGGAGGGTCACCTTCGGGTTGTCTTGCGCCACACGTGTTGTTCCCAGTGTCACGCCTGCCCGGTCAGACGGGCATGAAGCGATCTTGCCGAGAGGTCGGTGAGGGAGGCGATCTGGTCGACGATCACCCGTTTGCGGGCGCGGTCGTCGGGGGCCTGGTCGAACAGGGCACGGAACTGGGGGTCGAGGCCGTCCGGGGCGCGGGCGGTGAGCGCCTCGGCCAGTTCGGCGACCACGATCCGCTGGTCGGCGCGGAGCCGCTCCTGCTCGGCACGCTGCATGACGTACCGGTCGGCGACGGCCTTGAGGACCGCGCACTCCATGCGGGTGCTTCTGGGGACGACGAGTTCGGCGGCGTACCGGCTGAGCCGTCCGCTGCCGTACGCCGCCCGGGTCGCGCCCTCGGCGGCGAGGCAGAAGCGGCCGATGAGCTGGCTGGTGGCGTCCTTCAGGCGGGCCTGGGCGACCGCGGAGCCGTCGTAGCCGTGCGGCCACCACTCCTGGTCCATGAGGCGGTCGAGGGCTTCGGCGAGCTCCCCGGGGTCGGTGCCGGCGGGCACGTACCGGCCGATGGCGACCTGGAACACCGCCTGGCGTTCGGGCTCGGCGTGCAGGCAGTTGGGGTCGATGTGGCCGGCGTGCAGCCCGTCCTCGACGTCGTGCACGGAGTACGCCACGTCGTCGGACCAGTCCATGACCTGGGCCTCGAAGCAGGTGCGGGTGCCGGGGGCGCCCTTGCGGACCCAGTCGAAGACGGGCCTGTCGTCCTCGTAGACGCCGAACTTCCTGGACCCCGGGTCGGTGGGGTGGGCGCCGCGCGGCCACGGGTACTTCGTGGCGGCGTCGAGGGCGGCGCGGGTGAGGTTGAGGCCGACGGAACCCTCGGCGGTGAACCGTTTGGGTTCGATGCGGGTGAGGAGCCTCAGCGACTGGGCGTTGCCCTCGAAGCCGCCGCAGTCGTCGGCGAACTCGTTGAGGGCCTCTTCGCCGTTGTGGCCGAAGGGCGGGTGGCCGAGGTCGTGGGAGAGGCAGGCGGCCTCGACGAGGTCGGGGTCGCAGCCGAGGGTGGCACCGAGTTCCCGGCCGACCTGGGCGCATTCGAGCGAGTGGGTGAGGCGGGTACGGGGGCTGGGGTCCCAGGCCGTGCTGCGCTCACCCGGGGTGACCACCTGGGTCTTGCCGGCGAGTCTTCTGAGCGCGGAGGAGTGGAGTACCCGGGCGCGGTCGCGTTGGAAGGCGGTGCGGCCGGGGCGTTTGTCGGGTTCGGGGGCCCAGCGTTCGACCGACGTCGGGTCGTAGCCGGGGAGGGGTGCGGTGCCTTCCATTCCTCGACAGTAAGCGCCTCTTCGTCTGCCGGGTTCGGTTTTGGGGCGGCGTGCGGGTCCGAGTGGCCCTTCGCGCCCACGCGGCGGAGCCGCACATTGACAAGCCCCGCGCCCCTTGGGGCGTCACCGTCACCGTCGGCTTCAAGCCGATGCCAGTGCCGGTTCCGTCGTGGCCGGGGTCGCCAGTGCCTGGTCGTAGCGGTGCAGTACCAGTCGGGCCATCGCCGGGTGGGTGCCCAGGGGTGCCGCCGCGATCCACGGGGCCGCTTCCGCGCACTCGGTCGCGAAGCGGCCCGGGGCCGTGAAATACGACGCTACGGCGATGCGATCGCGACCCCGGGAAGCCAGGGCCCGTATCGCGTCGGGCACCGTCGGTGCGGCGGCGGAGGCGTAGGCGGGGACCACGGGGACGCCGAGGCGTTCCGCGAGCAGTCGGGCGGTGCGGCCGGTGTCGACCCTGGACTCGGGGTCGCGGGAGCCGGCGGCGGCGAGGACGACTCCGGTGGCCCGGCGGGTGGCGTCGTCCAGGGGCGTGCGCCAGCCGGCCTCGACGAGGCGGGCGTGCAGGGTCTCCACGAGGAGGGGGTGCGGGCCGAGCGGGGCGGCCACGCGGGTGCGGGCCGGTGCGGCGGCGGCCATCTCGGGGATGTCCTGTTTGACGTGGTAGCCGCGGCTGAGCAGCAGCGGCACGAGGACGGCCGCGGAGTCCTTGAGGGCGGCGAGGGTGTCCGGGAGGAGCGGCTCGTTCAGCTCGATGTGTCCGAGGTGCACGGGCAGGCCGGGGCGCAGTTCGCGGACGCGGTCGAGGAGCGCGCGGACGGTGCTCAGCGCGCGCGGGTCGCGGCTGCCGTGCGCCACGACGACCAGGGCGGGCGGTGCCGGGCGGCGTCGCCCGTCGAGCGAGACGGTGCTGAGCCGGCGGGCGAGCTGGCTGCTGATCCGGTTCATGAGGTGCGCCGTACTGTCCAGGTGGGCCGTCATGCACCGATGGTGGCGGCGGGAGGTTGCCGCCCCGTTGCACGGGCGTCACGGGTCTTTTCCGGCGGTTCACGGTGGGGTGCATCGGGTGTGTGAGGTGAGGTGACCTGCGGTTTCGCGGTCCGAGTGAACCTGGTCACAGAGGCTCGGGTGAACCGGACCGCCTGACACGGCGTCCCTGACTGTCGAATCGCCGACCGGGGGAGGGACCGTCCGATGGGCCGCCTGAGACTGGGCAGACCCCGCTTTCCGCGCACCCGCGCGGGGCAGCGGCGGCTGGTGCAGGCCGTGATGGCCGCGTGCGTACTGGCGCTGCTGCCGGCGACATGGTTGTACGTGGCGACGGGCGACCGGCTGCGCTCCACGGCCGACGTGCCCCGCACCGAGGTCGCCGTCGTCTTCGGCGCGGGACTGTGGGAGGGCGAGCCGTCGCCGTACCTCGCGCACCGCCTGGACGCGGCGGCCGAGCTGTACCGGGCGGGCCGCATCGAGGTGGTGCTGGTCACCGGCGACAACAGCCGCGAGGACTACGACGAGCCGGACGCGATGCGCGCGTACCTGACCCGGCACGGTGTGCCCGACGGGCGGATCGTCAGCGACTACGCGGGCTTCGACACCTGGGACTCCTGCGTCCGGGCCAGGAAGATCTTCGGGGTCGACCGGGCGGTTCTGATCAGCCAGGGCTTCCACATCCGGCGTGCGGTGGCGCTGTGCCAGGCGGCCGGCGTGACGTCGTACGGCGTCGGGGTCGACGCCAAGCACGACGCGACCTGGTACTACGGCGGTGCTCGGGAGATCTTCGCGGCGGGCAAGGCCGCCCTGGACGCCGTGTTCCGGCCTGATCCGCGGTTCCTCGGGCCCGAGGAGCCGGGGGTGCGGCGGGCGCTGGCCACGGGTGAACAGGCGACCGCGCCCGGCGATGCCACCGGTCGCGCTGGGGTGGGTTCTGGTCAGGACTCTCCTTGACCTGAAGCGCGATTGAGCTTCTAGCGTGTCCTCCAGCTGATCACCAGGCGAGGGGAGAAGGCGCTCATGATTCTCGTGACAGGCGCCACCGGGAACATAGGAAGTGCTCTCCTGCAGGAGCTGCATGCGTGCGATGGCGGGCCCTTACGGGGCCTCACCCGTGACGCTGAGCGAGCTTCACTCCCCGAGGGGGTCGAGGCGGTTGAGGGTGACTTCGCCGACATGGCTTCACTGAAGCCTGCACTGGAAGGGGTGCGCTCGCTGTTTCTCCTGTCGCGGATGGGTTCGGATGCCGACATCCTCGATGCCGCCCGGCAGGCGGGCGTGGAGCACGTGGTGCTGGTGTCGTCCATTACCGCCCAGACCCATCCGCACCTCGGCCCCGCCGACGAGAACCTGGCTGTCGAGCGACTCCTCAAGGGCAGCGGCATGGCCTGGACGATTCTGCGGCCGACGCAGTTCGCCTCGAACGCCCTGTGGTGGGCGGCGTCCATCCGCGAGCACCAACCGGTCCGGGTGCCGTATGCGGACATCGGGCTCCCCACGATCCACCCGGCGGACATCGCGTCAGTTGCGCGGGTGGCGCTGACGGAGTCCGGTCACCAAGGCCGGACGTATGCCCTGACCGGCCCGGAGCTGGTGACGGCCCGGCAGCAGGTTATGGCCATATCCGCAGCCCTGGAGCGGGAGGTGCCGTTCGCCGAGATCAGCCGGGAGGAGGCCCACCGCGACATGGCCGCGTTCCTGGGAGACGAGGCCGCGGATGCGGTGCTCGATGTGACAGGCGGAGACGTCAACGACGAGCTTCTGAAGGTGCGCGACACGGTCTCGCGGGTCACCGGCTCCCCTGCCAGGCGATTCCACCAGTGGGTTTCGGAGAATACCGCCGCATTCCGCTGAGACGCCCGCTGTCCCCTGGTGACGAAGAACGTGCAAGTGACACCGGCCGACCTCACGGCCGTCGGCGCACCGCGGGGAGGTCACCGTCCCGGCGGCGTAACAAAGAGCCGTCACAGCACGTAACACGTACGACGCACTGTGGAAGGCATGCAGAACTCCGCGACGCCCACGCACTGCCCGTACTGCGCCCTGCAGTGCGGGATGAATCTGACGCCCGCCGCCGACGGGACCGTCGAGGTGACCGAGCGCGCGGATTTCCCGGTGAACCGGGGTGCGCTGTGCGGCAAGGGCCGTACGGCGCCGGCGGTGCTCTCGTCCCGGGTGCGGCTGACCTCCCCGTTGGTGCGCTCCGAGGGCACGCTGGTGCCCGCCTCCTGGGACGAGGCGCTGGACCGGATCGCCGAGGGCCTCACGCGCACGCGGGCGGAGCACGGGCCGGACGCGGTCGGCGTGTTCGGCGGGGGTGGGCTGACGAACGAGAAGGCGTACTCGCTGGGCAAGTTCGCGCGGATCGTCCTCGGCACCTCGCAGATCGACTACAACGGGCGGTTCTGCATGTCGTCGGCCGCGGCGGCCGGCACCAAGGCGTTCGGCCTGGACCGCGGGCTGCCGTTCCCGCTGGAGGACATCCCGAAGACCGGCTGTGTGATCCTCGTCGGCTCGAACCTCGCGGAGACCATGCCGCCCTCGCTCCGCTTCTTCAACGAGCTCAAGGACAACGGCGGCAAGCTGATCGTCGTGGACCCGCGCCGCACGAAGACCGCCGAGCAGGCCGACCTGCACCTGGCGCCCCGGCCGGGCACCGACCTGGCACTGGCGCTGGGCATGCTGCACCTGGTCGTGGCCGAGGGGCGCACGGACGAGGCGTACATCGAGGAGCGGACCGCCGGCTGGGAGGACGCCCGGGCCGCGGCCATGGCGCACTGGCCGGAGTACGTGGAGCGGATCACCGGCGTGGCCGTGCCGCAGCTGCGGGAGGCGGTGCGGATGTTCTGCGAGCCGGAGCACGCGATGGTGCTCACCGCCCGCGGGCCCGAGCAGCAGTCCAAGGGCACCGACACGGTGGGCGCGTGGATCAACCTGTGCCTGGCCACCGGCCGCGCGGGCCGGCCGCTGTCCGGCTACGGCTGCCTGACCGGGCAGGGCAACGGGCAGGGCGGGCGCGAGCACGGCCAGAAGGCCGACCAGCTGCCCGGCTACCGCAAGCTGACCGACCCGGCGGCGCGGCGGCACGTGGCCGAGGTGTGGGGCGTGGACCCCGACAGCCTGCCGGGACCGGGCCGCAGCGCGTACGAGCTGCTCGACGCATTGGGTACGGACATCAGGTCGCTGTTGCTGATGGGCTCCAACCCGGTGGTGTCAGCGCCGCGCGCGGCCCATGTCGAGGAGCGCATCAAGGCGCTGGACTTCCTCGCGGTCTGCGATGTGGTGCTGTCGGAGACGGCCGCGCTCGCGGACGTCGTCCTCCCCGTCACCCAGTGGGCGGAGGAGACGGGCACGACGACCAACCTGGAGGGCAGGGTGCTGCTGCGGCGGCGCGCGATCACCCCGCCGGAGGGCGTCCGCAGCGACCTGGAGGTCATGCACGAGCTGGCCGCCCGGCTGGGCGGTGAGAAGGGCCTGGAGAAGAGCTTCCCGACCGACCCCGAGGAGGTCTTCGAGGAGCTGCGCCGGGCTAGCGCGGGCGGCCCCGCCGACTACTCGGGCATCACCTACCGCAGGCTGGCGGAGGAGAACGGGGTGTTCTGGCCGTGCCCGGCGCCGGACGGCTCCGCCGGGGCCGCCGGGTCCGCGGAGTCCGTCGCATCCGCCGATGCCGCCGACTCCGAGGACGCCGCGCTGGACGTGACCCCGGAGGACCCGGCGCGGGATGTCGCCGAGGACGGGGTCCACCCCGGCACCCCGCGCCTCTTCCTCGACCGCTTCGCCACGGAGGACGGCCGGGCCCGCTTCGCCCCCGTCTCGCACCGGGCGGTCGCCGAGGAGCCGGACGACGAGTACCCCGTCCTCCTCACCACGGGGCGCGTCGTGGCCCAGTACCAGTCCGGCGCCCAGACCCGCCGCGTCGACGAGCTGAACGCCGCCGCGCCCGGCCCGTTCGTGGAGCTGCACCCGAGGCTGGCGGCACGGCTGGGCGCGTCCGAGGGCGACCCGGTGGCGGTGGTGTCCCGCCGCGGCCGCGCGGTGGCACCGGCCCGCATCACCACCGGCATCCGCCCCGACACCGTCTTCATGCCCTTCCACTGGCCGGGCGAGGGCCGCGCCAACACCCTGACCAACCCGGCGCTCGACCCGACCTCGCGGATGCCGGAGTTCAAGGCGTGCGCGGTGCGGCTGGAGGCGGTGCAGTCGTAGGCGGCCGGTTCCCGGACCGGCCGATGGCGTCGTTCATGCGCAGTCCGTTTCACCGCCGCGTCAGCCAGTCCCCGCCCTCGATCCGCTTCCCGCGCGCCCGCAGCCGGGCCGCGACGGCCGGTGCGGCGACGTACACCCATGCCCGGACGACGCCGCCGTCGGCGACGCATGTCACCTCGCGTTCGACGCGTTCGTAGAGGTTGCGCGGGTCTCCGGGCACGTACTCCTCCAACCGGTCGAGGGCGGTGAGCAGTTCGCCGTACTCCTCGGGCCGGGCGGTGACCACCTCCCCGTACACCACGCCGGCGCCCGGCTCCTCCACGACGTACGGGTAGCCGGGCCCGTCGTACAGCGCCGCCCCGCTGAGCCGCCCCGGCTCCTCGGAGCACGTGCGGCCGCGCAGGAAGAGGTCGTGGTTGGGCTCGCCGGGGCGGAGGGTGCCGTAGACGAAGAAGGGGAGTCGCACGCGTTCACCTGCACAGGAGCGCTACCTAAGCCTTGCAGGAACGATTCTCACCCCTCACACACCGGCACATGCGCGCTATGGACACCGCCTTGTCATGCCTTCTTAAATCTCAGTCAAGATCGCGGTCGCCCCCCACCCACTCCAACCTTACGGAGACCGATGCGCCGGATACGCCCCGCCCGAGGGTCCCGTCTCGCCACCGCCGGCATAGCCGCCACCACCGCCGCCCTCCTGGCCGCCGCCCTCTCCCCCGCCGACGCGGCCGACGCACCGGCTCCGACCCGCGCCACCGCCCTGGAGAACGCGGCGGCGGCCCTCGTGGAGCACGCCGCGAAGCTGGGTCTGACCTCCGCGCAGGACACCAGCGTCCGGGACGTGGTGGTCGACAAGGACGGTACCCAACACGTCCGCTACGACCGTACGTACCGTCAACTCCCCGTCCTCGGCGGCGACTTCGTGGTCCATCTGAACCGCAACGGCGGCTACCGCACCGCGAACCGCGCGACGAGAACCCCGATCTCGCTCGCGAGCATCACCCCGAAGCTCTCGGCCCCCGAGGCGGCCGGCCTCGCGGTCGACGCCCTGCGTGCCGCGCACCTCGGCGAGACGCTGTCGAAGATCACGGCCAAGCCCCTGCTGGTCGTCGACGCCACGCACGGCACTCCGAAACTGGCCTGGCAGACCAACGCCGTCGCCCGCGACTCCCTCGGCAATCCGGTCGCCCGCACGGTGCTGACCGACGCGGCCACGGGCGATCGGATCGACGCCTGGGACACCATCGAGACGGCGTCGGGCGACGGGCAGTCCCTGTACGGGGGCAAGGTCCCCCTGGAAACGACCCTGTCGGGATCGACGTACCAGCTCAAGGATCCGACGCGCGGGGGCACGTACACCGGCGAC
Source organism: Streptomyces sp. S.PNR 29 (assembly GCF_030386795.1). Classification (GTDB taxonomy): domain Bacteria; phylum Actinomycetota; class Actinomycetes; order Streptomycetales; family Streptomycetaceae; genus Streptomyces. The sequence continues at coordinate 46,349 of NZ_JANUQM010000002.1, read as the reverse complement.
GCGGCGAACAAGACGGACCTGTGCGCGCTGGGGACGGTCTGCGTCAGCCGGGCGCCGTCGACGGTGTTCACGGACGCGGACAACCACTGGGGCACGGGCACGGCTTCGGACCGCAGCTCCGCCGCCGTGGACGCCCAGTACGGCACGGACGTCACCTGGGACTACTACAAGAACGTCCACCGCCGCAACGGCATCGCGGGCGACGGCAAGGGCTCGTTCAACCGGGTGCACTACGGCACCAGGTACAACAACGCCTTCTGGGACGACAACTGCTTCTGCATGACGTACGGCGACGGTGACGGGACGACGTTCGGCCCGCTGGTGTCGCTGGACGTGGCCGCCCACGAGATGTCGCACGGCGTGACGTCGAAGACGGCGGCACTGCGGTACTCGGGCGAGTCCGGGGGCCTGAACGAGGCGACCTCGGACATCTTCGGCACGCTGGTGGAGTGGTACGCGGACAACTCGGCCGACCCCGGTGACTACCTGATCGGCGAGAAGATCGTCCGCTCCGGCTTCGGCCGCGAGGCCCTGCGGTACATGGACAAGCCGTCGAAGGACGGCAAGTCGGCGGACTGCTGGACCTCGAAGGTCGGTTCGCTCGACGTCCACTACTCCTCCGGCGTCGCCAACCACTTCGCCTACCTGCTGGCCGAGGGCAGCGGCCCGAAGACGCTGAACGGCGTCGGCTACAACTCCCCCACCTGCAACGGCTCGACGGTGCCGGGGATCGGCCGCGCAAAGCTCGGCAAGATCTGGTACCGGGCACTGACGGTCTACATGACGTCGACGACGAACTACGCCGGCGCCCGGACGGCGACGCTGAACGCGGCGCGGGATCTGTACGGGGCGGGGAGCGCGGAGTACGGGGCTGTGGGGGCGGCCTGGAAGGCGGTGGGGGTGGGCTGACCACTGCGGTGCGTGCGACGGCCGCTCCCGGGGAGACGGGGCGCGGCCGCCGCTCCTACTCCTGTCCTGTAAGCCAACCTCGTGCCACGGCCCGAGCACCTGCTTGAAACCGGCTGCGAGCATCCAGTCTCTCCATCAGGTCAGCGGCGATCCGGCGGGCCGTGCGGGGCGACACGCCAAGCCGCTTCCCTATTGCCTCATCGGTGAAGCCCTGCCCCAGGAGGCGAAGCGCTTCGGACTCCTGGCTCGTCAGACCGTGCCCGTCCCGCTGACCGGCGGGCGCTCCGAGAGGCCTGCCGTTCTCCCAGACGATTTCGAAGAACGCGCTGAGCGCGATCAGCGCCCCGCTACCCGTAAGGATCAGGGCTCCGGCCGCACTGTTGTCGCCATCCGTGGGCAGGACGGCGAACTTGCGGTCCAGGAGCATCAGGCGAATGGGCAGAGACGGCACCGTGCGCACGTGGCCCCCGAGTTCGGTGAGCCACTTCGCGTACCTCAGCGTCGGCGGATCGTTGCGGACACTGTCAAGGTAGACCGTCCGCATGGTCACGCCCCGTCTGAGCAACTCGGCATCCTGCGGCCTGGCGGCTTCCATACTCGCGGTGCTCTGGCCACCGCCCGGGGCCAGCGTCATCACCTCGCTCTGCACCTCACGGCACAGCACGTTGATCCGATCACGGATCTCGTCAATCCCGTCGAGCTGTTCGACATCGGCGGGGTGCTTTCGAGGTCTGGACGCCGCGAAGTCCGCCATCAGCTTGGCGGCAGCGAGTCTGGTCTGTTCGACCCGCTGTTGCTCTGCGGCCAGCCGTTCCTCCTGACGGGCAACCAGAACCTGCATGCTGACCGCAGGATCCACGGCCCGGAAGCATCGCGGATCATCCAGCGCTTGACGCACCAAGGCGAGCTCGCTGAGGCGGTCGAGTGCCGCCCTCAGAGATGCATCGGAGATACCAAGGTGTCTTCGGAGGTCGGCTAAGTCGGCCTGGGGTCGGCCGAGCATCGCCCGGTAGACGCTCTCAGCTGTTTCATCCAGCCCCAAGGTCTCCAGCACAACAGATCCCTCCCCTCGGGGACGCAGAAGCAAGCATGATCGAGCGCCAAGAGGTTGTAAACAACTCCAAGGCGACTGACCGCGGACATGACCGGTTCCGGCTAGCGCATAAAGCGTCCTGGTATGCGCCTTGTCACCCTTTGTGTCGCTCTCCGAGAGTGGGTGGATGTATCTCATCCACGTCCGCATCGCTACGCCCCATAACTTTGTCCCGCCTGAGCAGCTAAGCCACCTGTTTCTCGCCCAAGCCTCGTCCGAGGATGCGATCGGCCATGTCAGTGTGCACACCACGCAGCCGGGGACCGTCACCGTTGGTCTGTTCGTTGCGACGCACTCCCTGTTGAGCGCCGAGAGGGCCGCACTCGAAGTTGCGACGCGAGCCGTGAGCACGGAACCGACCTTGGACGGTTGCCGCGTCACGAGTTGTTCCGGCGCCTTGGTCGGCATGTTCTTCGACCGGGAGGCGGGATTCAGTGGAGCGGACGGTGGACGGACTATGCAACTGCCTGATCAGGCCAGCGACGAGTGATGACAACCGGCAGCCGCGACGACGAAGCTGAATCCGGAGCGGCAAGGGTCGCTCAGTCCGCCTCTTCGGTTCCCGTCCGTCCTTCTGGTCCTGCCATGGAGGTCCGACCATGTCCCGCACCTACAAGAGCATGAAGAAGACCACTCTCGTCCTCGGTCTCGCCGGGCCCGTTGCGACGGCCATGATTGACGGCGTGGACCATCGCCACTTTTCCGCGCCCATCGTTCCTCTGGCCATCAAGGAAGTCACCTCTGACTCGGATACCACGGGGTGGGACTGACGGCCCGAAAGAAGTCGATTCTCGCCTTCCATCCGCAGAGGTGACGGTATATGGAGAAGCATCAGGCCCGGTCGGGGGCATCGGCGGTGACTGAGATATCCGCTCCCGACGTTCGGGAGAGCCCTCGCTTGAGCATGCCGCGACCGTGGAGTGAGACAACGAGGAATCAGTTGCGGTTCCGCTCGTCAGGAAAGGTTCGTGACATCTACGAGGTAGTGCCCCCGCACCGCCCAGGCGCGCACGGCAAGCTCGCCCTCATAGCAAGCGACCGCATGTCGGCGTTCGACAGGGTGCTCAGTGACGAGGTTCCGGGCAAAGGGCTGGTGGTTACGGCACTGACGAAGTTCTGGCTGGACAACCTGGACAGTGCCCCCCACCATCTGCTCGCATGGCGGGCATCGGAACTGCCGGACCGGATTTCCCATCTCGCCGGCCGCGCGGTTGTCGTGAGGAAACTCAGGATGATTCCCCTGGAATGTGTAGTGCGTGGGCACATTACCGGATCCGCCTGGGACGAGTACAGGAGCACCGGGCGAGTCGGGGGTGACGTAATGCCCAAGGGAATGAGGTTGGCCGACCCCTTTCCCGAGCCACTGTTCACGCCCGCACTCAAGTGCGCGGACGGTGATCAGAACATTTCGTCCAGGGCTGCGCTCGACCTGGTGGGACGCAACGTCTTCGATACCCTCAGGAAACGCAGTCTCGATCTCTACAAGCAGGCCGCCCGCATTGCCAGGACCCGGGGCATCGTCATCGCCGACACCAAGTTCGAGTTCGGTTTCGACGAGATGGGGCGGATCACCCTGGCCGACGAAGTCCTCACTCCTGACTCAAGTCGTTTCTGGCTTGCGGGCTCCTGGCGTCCTGGTGAGGTTCCGCTGTCTTTCGACCGGCGCGCGATCAAGGAGTGGTTGACATCGCAGCGATGGAATCGTTCCCTCCCTGCTCCGCAGATCCCCCGCCGGATCATCCAGAGAACAGCAGACCTCTATCGGGAAGTATACGTGCGCCTATCGAATCATTCGATTCAGGACTGGATTGATGCGGCCCGTGGATGAGCCGACGCTATAGCAAGTTCCTTGTGTGCCAGTCGACCAGCATGCTGGGCGACCAGATCGCGGAATCGGCTCTCCCTGCGATCGCGATCTTGGTGCTGAATGCCTCGGCCCTCGAGGCCGGGGCACTCAATGCCGTGATCAATCTCGGCTACCCCCTTGCAGGGCTGTTCGCCGGGGCCCTGACCGATCGATTCTCGCGCCGACGAATGATTGTCTGTGCCGACCTGATCCGCCTGCTGAGTGTCGCCTCGATACCATTGGCTGCCGCGTTCGACTTGCTCCACCTGGGTCAAATGTACATTGCCGGATTCATCATCGGTACGGCTGCGGTCTTCTTCGAGGTCGCCGTACAGGCCTACGTCCCTGCGATTGCGGGCACCCGGAATCCGCATACGGCTTATGCCGGTCTCGAAGCGAGCCGTTCAGTCTCCCAGGTCATGGGACCCGCTGTCTCCGGCCTTCTCATCAAGATGTTCGGTGCACCCTTTTCGCTGATTGCCAATGCCGCGACGTCCGCGGTGTCCGTTCTTGGCCTACCGAGGGCTCCTGAGACACATCTCAGAGTGCAACCTCGTTCGAGGATCGTGGACGAGATAAGAGCAGGGCTGATCATGGTCAGGAAAGACGCTGTGCTGCTCCCTCTCGCTCTAAAATCAACTACATCGAACTTCGGCTTCGCCGTCATATTGGCGGTACTTCCGGTGTTTGTTTACCGCGGGCTACGGCTCGAGCCCTTGTGGCTGGGAATAATTCTTACCTCAGGAAGCCTGGGCGCCTGTCTCGGAGCACTCTCCTCCAGGAAGGTCACCAGGGCGCTCGGGCTGGCGCGCACCATGATCCTTGGCTCGGTCATGCTCGGGGCGCCATGGGTCTTTGTTCCGCTGTCACTGACAGGCGCGAAGGTCTCACTGATGTGTCTCATTGCGGCCACCTCAGCCTTCTTTCTGCCTGTTTGGAATATCAACGCCGCCGCCATTCGTCAGTCCATCGTCGACGAATCCAGCATGGGACGAGTGGTGGCGACGATGAAGACGCTCACCTGGACGGCCCATCCCACGGGGGCCATTTTCGGAGCGGTCCTCGCAGATTGGCTAACCGGCGTTTTCGGCGACGGCCTGGGGCCTGCCCTGGCTCTTGTGGCGGGTGGAACGATCCGCGGTTCGGCCACGTTGCTGGTCCCCAGCCGGGAAGATATGCAGGCAAGGAATCTACAGGTGTGACTCACCAGTCCGAGGTGACTAAAGTGAAGCGCGGTATTCTTTATTGCACCTATAACGGTGTTTGCAACAACACCAACGGCATCGGCAGGCAAACGAAGACGCTCCTGGGGGGAATGGATAAGCGTCGGGCTGACATCGAGAGTGAATTTGGTTCTTTCGCCCTCGACGTCGCCTTCCCGGCACCCGGCAGCCAGACCCTTGCCTACAACGAAGACGATCTGCTGTGGGCTCAGCGCATCGTCAAGAACATGGGCGGACGACTCTTCGGGTTGCCTTCTGGCGCGACATCCGGTCTGTGGTCCGTCGACACGTGGGAGGCTCTGTCCAAGGAGGCTGCCGAAGCCGCGATCCGTTTTTCCAAAGAAGTGGATGAGTTGGCCGTCATCGCCGTCGACACTCCTTTTGCCGGTGTTTCCCGCTACATCGCCGACAGCGCTCGTCCCTATGGCGCTCATATCAAGACAGTCCATGCCCTGTACAGCACGGACGCGATTCACGGCACCAGGCCAACCACAGGGAGAAGGGCGTGGGAACAGGAATGCATTGAGCATGTGAACGGTTCTCGTCACGCCTGGGTGGCGGATATTGGCCAGTTTTTCACATCCCACCTTCGTGATGTGTACGGTCTGCGCACGGATCGGTTGATTCCTTTTCGATCCAGCCTTGATCTTGCGAGCTGCGACCTTCAGGCGTGCGGTCAGGAAGAAGCGCGCCGTACCGTTGCCAAGTGGGGTGTCCCGACTGACCGTCCGATTGTTCTGTCCTTTGGCCGGGCGGACCCCATCAAGGGGGTTGACACACTGATTCGGGCTCTCGGTCCGCTCCGGGACCAGGTGCATCTGGCGCTGGTCGCAGTCCCTTACAGTCACTCGGGGCCGATCCTGGACGAGTACCGGAGGCTCATCGCCGAGCACGGAGTCAGGGCGACACTTGTCCCTCGCTTCACGCGCGAGCTTCCGAGAGCCCTGTGTGCGCTCGAGGAGACACGGATCGTTGCCTGCACATCGCTCGGTGAGCCGTTGGCCAACGTGCCCTTCGAGGTGGCCATGTGGGCCAGGAACGGAGGCCCCGTCGTGGTAGCGCCGGCCTGCGACGGCTTCCTCGAACAGATAGAGGACGGCCAGACAGGGCTCTTCTACGCGCCTACCGAGGCCGGATCCCTGACAGACGCGATCAGGCGTGCGCTCAACTATTCGATTGAGGAGACGCGGAAGATCTGCCAGTCGGCACACGAGAAGGTGGCGCGCGACCGGGACATTGTTCCGAATCTCGTCGAGTCGCTACATCACCTGTGGGGGCGGCGACTTTGACGTCTTTTCGGGCATCTGGCCAAAGGCGGTGGGATCACAGCATGAAACCCGACATCAGAGCGAGGTCGTTGGGCGACGGTATCGCTGTCCGAGCCATAGTGTTCGACTTCGACGGTGTCATTGTGGACACGGAGACATCACTGCTTCAGTCGTGGATGGATCTGTTTGCCCACCATGGATGTCCGCCTCCATCGCTCGTCGAGTGGAAGCGGCGAATCGGCTCGTCGCTGAACCGTGACTTGATGCCGAACCTATTGAAGTATTGTCCGGAGATAGACGAACACGAGGCCCGGCGCTGGCGAGTGCAGCGGAGCAGAGAGCTCTGTGCGCAGGAGAATGTCATGCCGGGAGTGACGAATTGGCTGAGAGACGCGGGCGAACAGGGGGTGCTGCTTGGTGTGGCCTCCAGCTCTCCGTCCGAGTGGGTCCTGGGCAACCTGCGCCGTCTGAGCGTGTCCGACAGCTTCACGGCCATCTCATGCGCTGGGCCACGAATCCCGGGCAAGCCTGCGCCTGACCTCTACCTGAGAACATGTGCGGCGCTGGGAGTGCCTCCTGAGGCTGCCCTTGCCGTCGAGGATTCCCCCAACGGCATCCGCGCGGCCAAGCTGGCAGGGCTCTTGTGCATAGCCGTCCCGAACAAGCTCACGTCCGACATGGACTTGTCCCAGGCTGATCTGGTGATTCCGTCTCTGGCCGACTGCACCTTCGAAGAGGCGGTCGGCCGATTGGCCGCGGATCAACGGCTTCGGGCGCAGGGCCGGACATGAGTCTCACTTTCTCTGCCGCGGCGTCGACGGACATGACGGCCAGGAAGGCATGCGCCGGCATGGGCAGGGTGATGTGCCGAATCCAGCCGGTGCAGCGGCGGGGTCAGAACCGAAGTGGCGGTAGAGGGAACCGGGAACCCCTGGTGCCGGTGCCGGACCACGACAGCCAGACCGGCTTGTTCACCGGGCCGCCTCACCCCGCATACGGCCGCCTCCCACGCGCCTCCCGCAACGCCTCCCCCCACCACACCACCTGATCCAGCATCGTCTTCAGCGCCGCGTCCGGTCCCGACGGGTCCTTGAGCCGGCCCGCGTCGTCGAAGGACGCGCCCGCGTTGTGGAAGGAGACGGTGTCGCGGACGGTGACGGCGTGGAGTTCGGCGAAGACCTGGCGGAGGTGTTCGACGGCGCGCAGGCCGCCGGAGATGCCGCCGTAGGAGACGAGGGCGACCGGCTTGGCGCGCCACTCGGCGTAGTGCCAGTCGATGAGGTTCTTCAGGCCGGCCGGGAACGAGTGGTTGTACTCGGGGGTGAGCACGACGAACGCGTCGGCGCCCGCGAGTTTCGGGGTGATCTCGGCCAGTGCTGCGGTCGCCTCCGGGGTGCGGGCGAAGGTCGTGGGCAGGTCCGTCTCGGCGACGTCCACGACTTCGGGGACCAGGTCGTCCCGGTCCCGGACGTGGCCGAGGAGCCAGTCGGCGACGACGGAGCCGAAGCGGCCGTGGCGGTTGCTGCCGACGACGACGGTGACGTGAAGGGGTGATGGCGTGGTCTGCATGCGGGACAGCCTGCTACCTCAACTTTGATTGAGGTCAAGCGTCGGTCCGCGGAGCCCCCGGGTCACCCGTTCACCCGCGCGCCCCGCCCCCTTCGGGTTCTTTCCGCGACACACCCTCCACCAGCCGTTGACCTGCTGAAATGGCACGTCGGTCGGCGTCCGGGCCGCACGTCCGCCACCCGTTCACACCATTTCTGACACACCTTCAGGAAGCGCGCGGGGCCCGGTGCCACTTACCTCGGAAGGGCAGGTACGCGACCCCGAAGGAGCACCGATGCGACGCACCGCCCGCCTGCCGGCCGCCGCCGCGCTCGCCGTCGCCATCGCCGGTCTCACCCCGTCCGCCCACGCGGTGGACGCCGACGGCCTGGAGATGTTCCCCTCCTCGGTCGTGCCGGGCGGCCCCGTCACGGTGAGCACGGCGGCCTGCGGCGACGGCGGTACGGCGGCGGGTGACGCCAGCGCGGTGGGCGCCGGTGCCTTCGCCCTGGCGCCGAGCGCGCACGAGGGCGGGGCGACCGGGCGGTTCCGGGTGCCGCCGAGCGCGCATCCGGGGACGTACGAGATCGCCGTCACCTGCGCCGAGGGCGGTCGGCGGGTGACCGGCGACCTGGTGGTCACGCTGACGCCCCTCCAGGAACGGGTGCATCCGCGAGGAAGCGTGAAGACGGGGGTCGGGGGCGCTCTGGGTCCCGACCCCGTACAGACCGCGGCCGGTGTGGCGGCCCTCGCCGTCGCCGCCGCGGGCGGTACCTGGCTCCTGCATCGCCGGGCGAGAGGCGGCGGGATCTGACGGACACCCTCCGCTGTCCGTCCGCCGGTACCGCAACTCCCCTCCCCTCCGGGTCCGACGCCCCTCTCGGCCCGGAGGGGCAGGGGCCTTCGAGGAGAGGGTCGTCATGGGCAGGGTCGGCACCACCGCCACAGCGGCCGTCACCGTGGCCGCCCTGTGCTGCGGCGCCTGGCTGCTGGTGGACGGCGCCGGGACGCACGCCCCGCCGCAGCCGTCCGCCGCGCAGGCCCGCTCCGGGCAGGACCACGAGCCGCCCGCAGCCCCGACGTTGCCCGCCGCCCCGCCGGACCGCATCCGCATCCCGTCGATCCGCGTCGACGCCCCGCTGACGGGCCTCGGCCTCACCCCGGGCGGCGGCCTCGACGTGCCGCCCGCCGCGCGGGAGAACCTCGCCGGCTGGTACGAGGCCGGTTCCACGCCCGGCGAGACGGGCACCGCGATCGTCGCCGGGCATGTCGACAACGCCGACGGTCCCGCCGTCTTCTACGACCTCGGCGCCCTGAAGAAGGGCAGCACCGTGGAGGTGCACCGGCGCGACGGCACAGTGGCGGTGTTCACGGTGGACGCGGTCGAGGCGTACACCGCCGAGGACTTCCCCGACGAGAAGGTGTACGGGGCGGCCCGACGGCCCGAACTGCGGGTGATCACCTGCGGCGGGGACTACTCACGAAGCACCGGTTATCAGGGCAACGTCGTCGTCTTCGCGCATCTCACCGGCAGCCGCTGAACCGTGCGGCGCCGGCGGACCGGCGATGATGTTCGCCTTGCCCCACGCCTCCAGCGGGACCAGCGCCTCGTTGAGGGCGGCTCCGCGCGGTGTCAGCGAGTACTCCACGCGCGGCGGCACCTCGTCGTACGCCTCCCGGTGGACGATGCCGTCCGCCTCCAGTTCCCGCAGCTGCGCGGCGAGCACCTTCTCCGTCACCCCCGGCACCTGCCGGCGCAGCTCACCGAAGCGGCACGGACGCAGGGACAGCTCCCAGATGATGAATGTCTTCCACTTGCCCCCGATCACGTCGATCGCCGCGTCGACCCCGCAGACGTACGAACCCGGCCGCCGCGTCGTCCCCATACCCGTCGTCCCCCTCTCCTGCTGCCTGCGACGAGCCTAGACGGCGGCACTGACAGAACAGTTGCCTCGTACGCCCCGCGCTCCCCCCGATACCGCCAGGCCCTGTCGTTTGGATCATCCCGGCGTCGCGGGGTCTGGCACGCACCGCACCTCACGGCCGGCCTGATCCAAACGACAGGGCCTAGGCCAGCCACTGCTCGTACGCCAGATCGGCCACCAGGGCGAAGACGACCGTCAGCAGCACGAGCCGCACGAAGCGGCTGCCCTTCTTCAGGGCCGTGTGCGCGCCGAGGGTGCCGCCCGCCAGGTTGAACACGGCCATCAGGGCGGCCGGCTGCCACAGCACGGCGCCCTGCCAGGCGAACATGGCGAGCGCGCCCGCGTTGGTGCAGCAGTTGACGATCTTGGCGGTGGCGGAGGCGGTCACCAGGTCGAGGTGGAGGACGGCGGTGAGCGCCAGGACGAGGAACGTGCCGGTGCCGGGCCCGATGAGCCCGTCGTAGAAGCCGATGCCGAGGCCCGCGAGGCCGATCGCCGCGAGGACCTGGCGGCGGGTGGCCGGGCCGGTCGCGGGGGCCGTGCCGAAGGCGGGGCGCAGGATCACGAAGGCGGCGACCCCGAGCAGCACCACCATGATCACCGGCTTGAGCACGTCCGTGCTCATGCCGGCCGCGAAGAACGCCCCGGCCGACGATCCGGCGAGGGCGGCCAGCCCGATGCGCACGGCCGTCCCGACATCGACCGGGGCCTTGCGGGCGTAGGTCACCGCCGCGCCGGTCGTGCCGACGATGGCGACCGCCTTGTTGGTGCCGAGCGCGTGCGCGGCCGGCGTGCCGGCCGGCAGCCCGAGCAGCAGCACCGGCAGCAACAGGAGCCCGCCCCCGCCGACCACGGCGTCGATCCAGCCGGCCGCGAGCGCCGCGAGGCAGAGCAGGGCGACCATGGTCAGCGGTATGTCGGGCATGATCGCGACTGTATCCCGGTCGTAGACGATGCCGCCTGCACGGAACCCGGCGCCCGGCCGTCCCGCCTCACAACGCGCCCCCGGCGCCCGTCCCGAACCCTCACATCCGCCCCGCACCCTCGCTGAGGGCAGCGTTCCTCTCGGGAAACAAAGGTGATGCTGCCGGGAAACACCGGCACCGCACGCTCAAGTGCATGACCTCGAATACGCGTGTGGTGGTGATCGGCGCCGGCCTCGCGGGCGTACGTCTCGCCCGGCGGCTCGGTGAGTTCGGCACGCCCGTCACGCTGATCAGCGATGAGGAGCACCGCCCGTACAACCGGGTCCTGCTCGCCGAGGTGCTGGCCGGTCGGTACAGCCCCGACGTGATCGCCCTGCCGGAGCCCGCGGAGCTGACCCGCGCCCGGGTGACCGGCATCGACCGCGCCGAGCGGACCCTGAGCTGCGCCGACGGCTCGACGATCGCCTACGACACGCTGGTCCTCGCGACCGGCTCCAACCCCGTCCTGCCGCCCCTGCGCGGCCTGTTCACCCCCGACCACGTACTTCCCGAGGGTGTGCACGCCTTCCGCACCATGGACGACTGCCTGGGCCTGTCCAAGGCCGTACGGCCGGGCGTGCGGGCGGTCGTCATCGGTGGCGGACTGCTCGGCGTGTCCGCGGCCCGCGCGCTGGCCGTGCGCGGCGCGCAGGTCGTGCTCGCCCAGCAGTCCGAGCGGCTGATGGAGCGGCAGCTCGACCCGGCCGCCTCCAAGCTGGTCAAGCGGCACCTGAAGGACCTGGGCGTCGAGGTGCACACCGAGTGCCGGGTACGTGACGTGCGCTGCGTCGGCGGCGCGGTCCGCTCGGTGGAGATGCACGACGGGTACGCCCTCGACGCCGACCTGGTGGTCCTGGCCTGCGGCGTCCACCCGCGCGTGGGGCTCGCCCAGACCGCCGGCCTGGACGTGCGCAAGGGCATCGTCGTCGACGACGAGCTGCGCACCTCCGACCCGCACATCCACGCCATCGGGGACTGCGCCCAGCACAACGGCACGCTGTACGGGCTCGCCACCCCGGCCCTGGAACAGGCCGACGCGCTGGCCGAGCTGCTCGCCGGTGACGCCGACAGCCCGGCAGCCCGCTACACCGGCACCCGTTCCCTGACCCGGCTCACGCTCACGGGTCACGACAGCCCCTTCGACCTCGCCGCGTTCGGCGAGACCGAGGCGCTGCCGGGCGACGACGTCGTCCAGCTCGCCGACGCCACCCGTGGCACCTACCGCAAGGTCGTCGTCCGCGACGACCGCCTGGTCGGCGGGGTCCTCGTCGGCGAACTCGGCACCGTCGGCGCGCTCGCGCGCGCCTGGGAGGGAGCAGAGCCGCTCCCCTCTGACGGCGGCCCCCTGCTCCACCTGCTCACCAACGACGGAGGCTCCTGATGTCCAAGGACACCCCCACGATCGTGCTCGTCGGCCACGGCATGGTCGGCCAGCGCTTCCTCGAAGCGCTCGCCGAGCGCGGCCTGACCGCCACGCACCGCGTGGTCGTGCTCTGTGAGGAGCCACGTCCGGCCTACGACCGCGTCCAGCTCACCTCCTACTTCTCGGGGAAGACGCCCGAGGACCTGTCCATGACGGACATGCAGTTCATCAAGGACCACGGCATCGAGCTGTACGTCGGGGACCCGGCGGAGACGATCGACCGTGAGGCGAAGAAGGTGACCGCCCGCTCCGGGCTGGTCGTCGACTACGACGTCCTCGTCCTGGCCACCGGCTCGTACCCGTTCGTGCCGCCGGTGCCGAACAAGGACGCGACGGGCTGTTTCGTCTACCGCACGATCGAGGACCTGCTCGCGATCGAGGAGTACGCGAAGACCAAGGCCACGACGGGCGCCGTCGTCGGCGGCGGCCTGCTGGGCCTGGAGGCCGCGGGCGCGCTGAAGGGTCTCGGACTCACCAGCCACATCGTGGAGTTCGCACCGCGTCTGATGCCGGTGCAGGTCGACGAGGGCGGCGGCGCGGCGCTGCTGCGCACCATCGAGGACATGGGCCTGACCGTGCACACCGGCGTGGGCACGCAGGAGATCGTGGTCGGCGAGGACGGCGCCGTCACCGGCATGAAGCTGTCCGACGGCTCCGAACTGGCCACCGACATGGTGGTGTTCTCCGCCGGTGTCCGCCCCCGTGACCAGCTGGCCCGCGACTGCGGCCTGGCGGTCGGCGAGCGCGGCGGCATCACGGTCGACGAGCAGTGCCGCACGGTCTCCGACCCGCACGTGTTCGCGATCGGCGAGTGCGCGCTGGCCGCCGACGGCCGGGTGTACGGCCTGGTCGCCCCCGGTTACGAGCAGGCCGAGACGGCCGCGGCCACCATCGCCGAGGACGAGGCGCAGTTCACCGGCGCGGACCTGTCCACCAAGCTGAAGCTGCTCGGCGTGGACGTCGCCTCCTTCGGTGACGCGCACGGCACCACCGAGGACTGCCTGGACGTCGTCTACTCCGACTCCCGCGCGGGCCTGTACAAGAAGCTGGTCATCGGCCGCGACGGCACGCTGCTCGGCGGCATCCTGGTCGGCGACGCGGAGGCGTACGGCACCCTGCGCGCCCTCACCGGCTCCGTCCCGCCCATCTCCCCCGAGTCCCTGGTGCTGCCCGCCGGCGCCGGCGCCCCGGCCCAGCTCGGCCCGTCCGCGCTGCCGGACGAGGCGGTCATCTGCTCCTGCCACAACGTCACCAAGGGCACGATCCGCGGCGCGGTCACCGAGCACAAGTGCACCACCGTGCCCGAGGTCAAGAAGTGCACCAAGGCCGGCACCGGCTGCGGCTCCTGCGTCAAGGTCCTCGGTCAGCTCGTCAACGCCGAGCTGGAGGCCAGCGGCGTCGAGGTCGACAAGGGCCTGTGCGGCTGCTTCTCGCAGACCCGTGAGGAGCTGTACGAGATCGTCCTGGCCCTGCGCATCAACTCCTACCAGGACCTGCTGGACCGTTACGGCCGCGAGGGCGCACGCGGCGGCGACGGCTGCGAGGTCTGCAAGCCGGCGGTCGGCTCGATCATCGCCTCCCTCGCCCCGACGATCGGCGCGAGCGGCTACGTCCTGGACGGTGAGCAGGCGGCCCTGCAGGACACCAACGACCACTTCCTGGCCAACCTGCAGAAGAACGGCTCGTACTCGGTCGTGCCCCGCATCCCCGGCGGCGAGATCGCCCCGGAGAAGCTGATCGTGATCGGCGAGATCGCCCGCGACTTCGGCCTCTACACGAAGATCACCGGCGGTCAGCGGATCGACATGTTCGGCGCGCGGGTCGAGCAACTGCCGCTGATCTGGGCCCGGCTGGTGGACGCCGGCTTCGAGTCCGGCCACGCGTACGGCAAGTCGCTGCGCACGGTGAAGTCCTGCGTGGGGCAGACCTGGTGCCGGTACGGCGTCCAGGACTCCGTCCGCATGGCGATCGACCTGGAGCTGCGGTACCGGGGCCTGCGTTCCCCGCACAAGCTGAAGTCGGCGGTCTCCGGCTGCCAGCGCGAGTGCGCGGAGGCCCAGTCGAAGGACTTCGGCGTGATCGCCACCGCCAACGGCTGGAACCTGTACGTCGCCGGCAACGGCGGCGCGACCCCGCGCCACGCGGACCTGCTCGCACAGGACCTGAACGACGAGGAACTGATCCGCCTCATCGACCGGTTCCTGATGTTCTACATCCGCACCGCCGACCGCCTGGAGCGCACCTCCACCTGGCTGGAGCGGATCCCCGGCGGCCTGGACCACGTCCGGGACGTCGTGGTGAACGACTCGCTCGGCATCTGCGAGGAGCTGGAGTCCCTGATGGCCGCGCACGTGGCGCACTACCGCGACGAGTGGGCGGAGACCATCAACGACCCCGAGAAGCTCGCCCGGTTCGTGTCCTTCGTCAACGCGCCCGACACCCCCGACCCGGTGGTCGCCTTCGTGCCCGAGCGCGACCAGATGAAGCCCGACCTGCCGCTGCTGACCATCGGCATGCGGCCCACGGAATCCAAGGAAGCCGCCCTGGAAGGAAGCGCCCAGCGATGACCCTGGCTATCGAGACGACCGATCTGAAGGTTGAACTGCAGCTGACGGACGGCTGGTTCCCGGTCTGCGACCTGAGCGCGCTGCTCCCGGGCCGCGGGGTGGCCGCCCTGCTGCCGGACGGCCGCCAGGTGGCCCTCTTCCGGGACCGCAACGGCTCGCTGTACGCGATCGACAACCGTGACCCGTTCACCGGCGCCGCGGTCCTGTCCCGCGGCCTGACCGGCACCCACCAGGGCCGCCCGTTCGTGGCCTCCCCGCTGCTGAAGCAGCGCTTCGACCTGGTCTCCGGGCAGTGCCTGGACGACGAGGCGGTGCGGGTGGCGGCGTACGAGGTGCGGGCCGCGTAAGAGGTTTTCTTGACCGGTCGTTCTGGACGCACGTAGTCTGCGCCACGTGGCCAGAACCAAGGAGTTCGATCCCGAAGCCGCGCTGCAGGCAGCCCTGGAGCTGTTCTGGCAGCGCGGCTACGAGGCGACGTCGATGTCCGACCTCGTCGAGCATCTCGGCATCGGACGCGCCAGCATCTACGCCACCTTCGGCAACAAGCACGAGCTGTACCTGAAGGCGCTGGAGCGCTACGACCGGGCAGGGCTCCCGCCGATCGTGCGGGAGCTGTCCCAGCCGGGGCCGGCCCTGCCGGCCGTCCGCGCGGTCGTACGGCGTTACGCCGCCGAGGCCGCCGACGCGCAACTGCGCCTGAACGGCTGCCTGGTCACCAATACGGCGAGCGAGCTCGCCCCGCACGACGCGACCGCCGCACGGCGGGTCGAGCGGAACTGGGACCAGCTGGAGACCGTGCTGCACTCGGCGCTGGTCCGCGCGCAGGCGCAGGGCGAACTGCCCGGCGACCGCGATCCGCTCACCCTCGCCCGCATGCTGCTGGTGCTGCTGCAGGGCCTGCGGGTCGTCGGCAAGGCGTCCGGCGACCCGGCCCGGGTGCGGGACGCGGCGGAGCAGGCGCTGGCTCTGCTCGACTGAAACGCCCTTCACGCGAGGGGCGTTTTTATGTGCCACGATACTGGACCGATCGGTCAGAAAAAGGGGAGACCATGACCACCACCGCCCGCTTCACCGACAGGACAGCCCTCGTCACCGGCGCCGGCTCCGGCATCGGACGGGCCGTCGCGCTCGCGTTCGCGGCCGAGGGCGCGAACGTGGTCGCGGCCGGCCGCACCCGGGAGCCGCTCGACGAGACGGTGGCCCTGATCGAGCAGGCGGGCGGCAAGGCGCTGGCCGTCACCGCCGACGTCTCCCGGGCCGCCGACGTGCAGGCCCTGGTCGACACCGCCGTCGACCGTTTCGGCTCGCTCGACGTGGCGGTCAACAACGCGGGCGTGTTCCGCGGCGGCAGCCCGCTGGCCGATCTCCCCGAAGAGGACTGGCACACGCAGCTCGCCATCAACGTCACCGGTGTCTTCCTCGCCCTGCAGGCCGAGATCCGCCGGATGCGCACCCAGCCGGCCGGCGGCGCGATCGTGAACATCGCCTCCACCTTCGGCATGCACACCCGCCACCCCGGAGCAGCCGCGTACGCCGCCACCAAGGCCGCTGTCTCCACGCTCACCAGGGGCGCCGCCCGCGACCACATCCGTGACGGCGTCCGCATCAACGCGGTCAGCCCGGGCGCGACCGACACCTCCATGTCGCTGCGACCGGGCGAGGCGGAGGCCGACCGGGCGGAACGCATGAAGGCGACCGTCCCGCTCGGCCGGGTGTCCGCGGTCGAGGAGGTCGCGGCGGCGGTGCTCTACCTGGCGTCGGACGACGCGGCGTCGGTGGTGGGCACCGACATGGTGGTGGACGGCGGCCAGACCGCCTGACCACCGGACGAACAGCCGGGCCGGCCCGTCGCGGCCACCTCCCGCGCGATACCCCCGCTCGTCCGTCGCCCCGCGCACGGTCTCGGCGGGCAACCCGCCGGTCCTGCAGCCACACCCACGGCGCTCGCGCACACGGCGGTGCCGAAGCCTCCGCCCGTCAGGTGTCGCAGGCCACGCCGTCGTTGTCGCGGTCCAGGTGGGAGGCGTATCCGGGCTCACCACGACGGATGGGGGCGGCGCCGGCCGCTCGGACCTCGCTGCAGTTGGCGTAGAAGACGTCGCCCCCGTCGTCGTCATCGCCCGAGCCGCCGCCGACCGCGGGAGCGGCGGTGATCGTTCTGGTGACCTTGACCGTCTTCGTGGCCGTCACCGTGGGCGCCGGTTCCGGCTCTTGCGCCGGTGGCGTCGCGGTGGTCGTGGCGGTGACCGTGACGGTCGGCCGCGGCTTGGCGGCCAGCGGCTTCGGGTCCGTCCTGGTTCCGTCCCGGTCGCCGGCTCCGGCGCCGACGCCGAGGAAGAAGGCCAGGCCGAGGGCCGGCAGCACGTAGCGCTTGCGCGCCCACCGCGGGGCCGGGCGGATGGGCTGCGGCACGGGCGGTGCGGTGTACGGATCGGTCATGTCGTCCCCCCAGGTCGTGCGTGAGGGGATGACCGTAAGGCCGACCGGCCGGAGATGGCAGGAAGGTGACCATTCCGTGATGGTCATGTGAAGACCGTCATCGCCGACGGAGCACGGTCGCCCGCTGTCCGGGGAGGCTTGAGCAATGGCTACCGATCTTTCCTGGCTCGGCGACCCCATCGACGCCCGCCCCCTGTTCCGGCAGGAACTGGACGCGCTGCTCGGGTTGCTGCGTGGCCTGAAGCCCGGGGAGTGGGGCAGGGCGGCGGTGCCGGGCTGGACCGTGCACGATGTCGCCGCTCATGTCCTCGGCGATCACCTCGCACGCCTCGGCCGCCGTGAGCCGCCGCCCGTGTTCGCTCCGGGAGAGACGCTGGAGGCGTTCATCCACCGTGCCAACCAGGAATGGGTGGACCTCCACCGAGACGTCGCCCCCGGCGCGCTCGTCGACGCCCTGGAGCGGGCCGGGGCCGAGCTGGTGCACCACTTCGAGAACGTGGACCTCGACGCGCCGTCCCTGGGCGTGTCCTGGGCCGGGGTCGATCCGTCACCGATGTGGCTGGACAGCGCACGGGAGTTGACCGAGTACTGGACCCACCGCCAGCAGATCCGCCACGCCGTCGGCCGGGCCACGGACCTCGAACCGCGTGCCCTGTCCCTGGTCCTGGACACCTTCATGCGAGCCCTGCCGCACACCCTGCGCGACACGGCGGCACCCGCCGGCACCCAGGTCGCGCTGACGGTCGTCGGCCCGGGAGGCGGCACCTGGACGGTGACCGCCGGTTCGGACCGCTGGTCCCTGGCCGAACCGCCCGAAGGCCGGCCGGCGGCCACCGTGCGGCTGGACACGGAGACCGCCTGGCGGCTGTGCACACGCGGCATCACCCCGGCCACCGCCCTCCCCCTCGCCGACCTCCACGGCGACCACCGGCTCGCCGAAGCCGCGTGCCGGATCGTGTCCGTCGTGTACTAGGCACTGTCGTTCGGATCATCCCGGCGTCGCTCGGCTGCACCGCACCGCACCTCACGGCCGGCCTGATCCACACGACAGTGGTGCCTAGGCCCGCAAGTCCTCCAGGCGCCTGAGGGCGTCCCCGGCCGCGTTGCGTTCCTCGGCGGTGAGGTGGATCTCCGCGGCCCGGGTGAGCGCGGACGCCTTCGTCTCCTCGTCCCCGAGCCGCCCCGCGACATCCGCGCGCAGCACCAGGAGCTGGAGCAGCTGCACGGGCGTCGGCCTCTCCTCGTCGAGGCCCAGCGCACGGTCGACGATCTTCGCCGCGCCTGCCGGGTCCTCCTTCGAGTCCGCGAGGAGGGACGCGTGATGCAGGGCCCGCGCGAAGGTCTCCTCGGGGGCGGGGCGGTGGTGCATGTCATCGCTCGTCGGCCGGCCCACGCGGATGCAGTTGCCGCCCGGATCCGTCATGAGGAACTGCCGCATGCCGTAGGACATGTCCTTCAGCGGCCCGATACGCGGCAGTCCGCGGGTCGGGATCTTCCCGTACGCCGCCTTGAGACCGGCCCGGAACTCCTGGTACAGCCCGTCGACGTCATCGGTGATGACGTAGCAGGTACTGATCGAGTGCGCCGGCTCGTACTGCTTCAGCCCGAAGAACTGGAGGTGGATGCCGCCGCGCTCGACGACCGCGTACGGGTTGGGGCTCCGCTGCCGGAACGTCACCTCGAATCCGAGAGCGGTGTAGAAGTCGAGCACGGGCTGGAGGGTCCGGCACGGCAGGATCGTTATCGTCTTCTCGGCCATGCCGCCCACAGTAGTCAATTTTGACCACTGTGGCTGTCGAATTCCTGGCGCCCATCACCTGAAGCGGGACAGGAGACGACGTTCGACGCGGTGGCCGTGCCGCTGCAGGGCCCCTCAGGCCTTCAGCGCGTCGAACGTCACGCCCGTCAGCCGCTCGGAGACGGTCCACAGCCGTTCGCCCATCGCGTCGTCGACGGTCCAGGGCGCCCGCCAGGACGGTGCGGGCGCCCCGCGCCACATCGCGAAGGACGGGCCGGTGAAGGAGTCGGGCCGTACGCCGGGGGCGGTCGCCGCGTACAGGATCGGCAGCGCGCCCGCCTCGGCCGACTGGGCGACGACCCGGTTGCCGATCTGGATGAACCGCTCGGCGATGGTGCGCTCCTCGATCCGCACCCCGGCGGTCTGCAGGTTGGTGGCCGCGTACCCCGGGTGGGCCGCGGCCGCCACCACGTCCGCGCCCCGCGCCGCCAGCCTGCGCGCCAGCTCGTGCGTGAACAGCAGGTTGGCGGACTTGGAGCCGGCGTAGGCGACCCAACGCCGGTACCGGCGGCCGCTGCCCGGGCCGGCGAGGTCGACGTTGGCCAGCGCGTGCATCCCGCTGGACACGGTCACCACCCGGGCGTCCGGCGCGGCGAGCAGCGCGGGCAGCAGCAGGCCGGTGAGGGCGAAGTGCCCCAGGTGGTTCACGCCGAACTGGGTCTCGAACCCGTCCGCCGTCGTGCCGTACGGCAGCGCCATCACCCCGGCGTTGTTGACCAGCAGACCGAGCCGCTCGTACGGGAGCCCGCTCGCGAACTCCCGTACGGAGGTGAGGTCGCCCAGGTCGAGCAGACGCAACTCCGCTTCGGCGCCCGGCACTTCGGTGGTGAGCCGGTCCAGGGCCGCCTTGCCCCGCGTCCTGCTCCGGCACGCGAGCACCACCCGCGCCCCCTTGCGGGCCAGTTCCCGCGCCGTGACGTACCCGATCCCGCTGTTGGCACCGGTGACGACGGCGGTGCGTCCGCCCTGGTCGGGGATGTCGCTCGTGTTCCAGCCGGACATGGGCGAACTCCTCAGCTGTCGCGTTCGGGTGTGCCTGCGGCCTCCAGGCTACGAAAGGTAGGAGCGGGCGTACTCCTCCGGAAGGGGGCGCGTGTCCAGGTAGAACCACTCGGCGTCGGGGCCGGGCGCCGAAGGGGCCGGCGTGTCCCAGTGGGGGCCGGTCGCCGAGGAGGCGGGTGCTTGTCGGTCGGAGCCGTGAGCCGAGGGGGCAGACGCGCCCCAGTCGGCGTCGGGCCCCGAGAAGGCCGGGGCGCTCCAGTCGGCGCCGTCCTGCCGGAGGGGACCGGTGTCCTCGGCCGGTGCCGGGCGGCGCCTGGGCAGCGGTACGGTCCGTCCGGAGGCCGTTTCGCCCCCCTTGCCGGAGGTCTCCGTCCGCGTGTCCTGCGCGCCCTTCGCCGGGCCCGGCATCAGCAGCTCCACCCGCAGCCCGCGTTCCCGCTGCTGCGCGGTGAACTCCTCGACCTGGTTGCGGCAGGCGTGGTCCAGGTGGGTCACGCCGGTCAGGTCCAGGCGGATGCGGGGCTTGCCGGACGCGGCGGCGGCCTCCAGCGCCTCGATGACCTGCGGCAGCCGCAGGAACGTGGCGTTGCCGGCCATGACGACCTTGGCGGTGTCCTCCTCCAGGTGCTGCCTGATGACGGTCTGCGACATCCGTACGGCGGCCAGGACGATCCCGGCGGCCAGCCCGAAGAGCACGCCCTCCAGCAGCGCGGTCGCCACGATGACCAGCGTGGTGAGGGTCATGACGGCGAACTCGCCGCGGTCCTGACGCCACATCTTGGGGAACTCGCCGGGCGAGAAGAGCTTCCAGCCGCTGTGGATGAGGACGCCCGCGAGCACCGAGATCGGGATCAGCGCGAGCACCTGCGGCAGCAGCAGCGCGAAGGCGAGCAGCCACAGGCCGTGCAGGGCGCGGGAGAGCCGGGTCTTGGCGCCGGCCTGGACGTTCGCCGAGCTGCGCGCCACGACCGCCGTGATGGGCAGTGCGCCGAGGATGCCGGCGACCGTGTTGCCGGCGCCCTGGGCGATGAGTTCGGTGTTGTAGCGGGTGCGCGGGCCGCTGTGCATACGGTCCACGGCGGCGGCGGTGAACAGGCTCTCCGCGGAGGCGATCACCGTGAAGGTGAGGATGGCGGTGATGATCGCCGGGTCCGCCAGGCCCGCGAACTGCTCGGCGCCCGGCACGTCCACGGAGGCGAGCAGATTGCCGACCTGGAGGGTCTTCACGTCCACGCCCGGCAGCGCGGCGACCGCGATGCCGATGCCGACGGCGACCAGCGCGGCCGGGATCTTCTTCACCGGCTCCGGCAGCGGCAGCGACTTCCACAGGAAGCTGAGCGCGATGGTGACGATGCCCAGCCCGGCGGCGATCAGGGCCTGCGGGTTCGCGAAGGTGTCGGCGAGCAGTCCGGGGATGCCGAGCATGTTCTCGACGGGCACGCCCGGTGCCTTCGCGTCGGCCATCGGGTAGGCCTGGCTGAACATCAGCGGCAGGCCGATGCCGGCGAGCATGCCCTGGACGACGGCGAGGGAGATCGCCTGGAACCACCGGCCGAGCTTGATCAGGCCGAGCACGATCTGCAGGATGCCGGCGAACAGCACGATCACGCCGAGCATGGCCACCCCGTGCTCCAGCACCGTCTCCGCCACCAGCGCGGCGAGCCCGGCGGCGGGTCCGCTGACCTGGAGCGTGCTGCCCCGGGCCACGCCCACCACGAGCCCGCCGATCACACCGGAGATGATCCCCAGCTCCGCCGGGACGCCTGAGGCGACCGCGACGCCGATGCACAGCGGCAGGGCGACGAGGAAGACGACGAGGGAGGCGGTGATGTCGGTGCCGAGGTCGCCCTTGGGGAGCTTGGCTCCCGCCAGCCCCATGATCCCCTGAGCCGCCCGGGACTCCCGGGACTCCGGTGGTCCCCCGGCCGTTCCGCCGTACTCCCTCCCGGCGGTACGGCCGTGCGCGGGCACCCGGCCGCGTGCGTGCATCCCGCTCATGCGGCGTGCACCCGGAACCGCTCGTCCTCGTCCAGCTCGTGGACCCGGCCGGTGTCGACCTCGTAGTACCAGCCGTGCAGCCGCAGCCGGCCCGCCTCCAGCCGCTTCCGCACGACGGGGTAACCCCGCAGTGCGGCCAGCTGGTTGACGACATTGAGCTGGACCACGTCCCGCAGGGTCGGGTCCTGGGGCGGTCCGCCGAGCACCGGGGCGAGCCGCGGGCGGGCCAGCTCCAGCCAGGCGCCCACACCGGGCAGCGCGGACAGGTCGTCGCCCGACATGATCGCGCCCATCGCGCCGCAGTGTGAGTGGCCGCACACCACGACGTCCTGAACGCCGAGCACCTCCAGTGCGTACTCGATGGTGGCGGCCTCACCGGAGGCCCCCGGTTTTCCGTGCGGCGGAACGATATTGCCCGCGTTCCGTAGCTCGAATATTTCTCCGGGCCCCGCGCCCGTGATCAGGGCGGGAACGACCCGCGAGTCCGAGCAGGTAATGAAGAGCGCCTCGGGATACTGCCCCTCGGCCAGTTTCCGGTATTCACCGCTCTCGAAATCAATGCGGTTCCTGAGTGAGCGGGCACGGTTGAGCAGCGTCTTCACGACACCTCCTGAGCTGGGGGTTCGTCCAGGTGCTGCCACCGTAGAGGGGTGATGCACAAAGAAAGGTTAAGCGAACACCAGAGCACGGACAGGCGCAGCACATTTTTTGTGCGACATTCCCCGGGACACCTGAGTCTTGTACGGTGTCGACCGGGTGGTACGGAAATTGAATTAGTGCTGCCCGGATTCCTGCCGGTTTCATGGAGAGACAGGACGTATGGGCATACGAGTGCTGCTCATCGAGGACGACGAGACGATCGCCGAACCGCTCACCCAGGGTCTGAGCAACTTCGGACTGGCGGTGACCCACGTGGCCACCGGAGCCGACGGCCTGAGAGGCCCGTACGGCGATGTCGTCCTGCTCGACCTGGGGTTGCCGGACATGGACGGGATCGACGTCTGCCGCGGCATCCGTCAGACCTCCGACGTGCCCGTCATCATCCTCAGCGCGCGCGGCGAGGAGACCGACCGGGTGCTGGGGCTGGAGCTGGGCGCCGACGACTATCTGGCGAAACCGTTCAGCATGCGGGAGCTCGTGGCCCGGGTGCGGGCGGTGACCCGGCGGACGCAGCGCACGACGGCGGCCCCGGAGCCGGCGTTCACGGCACCGGCACCGGCGTACGAGCCGACGCCCCCGTCCGTGGCCGCGTACGGCGGTTCTTCGCAGTCGTACGGTTCTTCGCCGTCGTACAACGCCCCGCCCGCGTACGAGCCCGAGGACCCGTTCTCCTACGACGCCCCGCAGGACCCCTCCTACGAGCCCGGGCCGCTCGTCGTGGACCGGCGCACACGGCAGGTCTGGGTCGGCGACGAGGCCGTGAACCTCACGCCGAAGGAGTTCGAGCTGCTGGCGCTGCTCACCGAGGACCCCGGGGCGGTGTACTCGCGGCAGCAGATCCTGGACCGGGTGTGGGATCCGCACTACGAGGGCCCCACCAAGACCCTCGACGTCCATGTCGCGGCGCTGCGGCGCAAGCTGGGCCACCCGGCGTGGATCCAGACGCTGCGCGGGGTGGGCTTCCGGCTGGCGGTGCACTCACGGCCGGGCGAGCCGCAGGTGGCCCACCCGTGACCCGGCGGCTGCTGCTCAGCTATCTGAGCCTGGCCGCGCTGGTGCTGCTCTGCCTGGAGATCCCGCTGGGCTTCGTCTACTCGCGGGGCGAGCGGGAACGGATCGTCAACGCGGCGAAGGACGAGGCGGAGTCGGTGTCCGCGTACGCCTCGCTGTCCATCTCCGCGGGCCGGGCCGCGCAGGACCTGCCGACGCGGGCGGCCCACTGCGCCGAGCGCATCGGCGGCAAGGTGGTCATCGTCGACACGACGGGCACGCTGCTCGCCAGCTCGCACCCGCTGTCCACGCGGGCGTCCCGGGAACTGGTCGACCGGCCCGGGATCGCGGCCGCGCTGGGCGGCACGTCGACGGTGGACGTACGGACCTCCACCATCGGCGGGGTGCAGTACCTGTCGGTGGCCGCGCCGGTGAAGCACGACACGCTGCAGGGCGCGGTCTGGCTGACGCTGCCCACGCGGGTGGTCGAGGGCCGCGTCCACCACGTGTGGCTGCTGCTCGGCCTCGGCGGGCTCGCCGTCCTCACGGCCACCGCCGTCGTCGGCTTCGGCATCGCCCGCTGGGCCGGCCGCCCGATCCGGGAACTGGAGCGCGCCACGCACGAGCTGGCCGACGACGGCCGGGCCACCCCGGTGGAGATCACCCAGGGCCCGCCGGAGGTCCGCAGCCTGGCCGCCGCGTTCAACCGCACCGCGGCCCGCCTCGCCCACCTCCTGGCCTCCCAGCGCGCCTTCGCGGGAGAAGCCTCCCACCAGCTCAAGACCCCGCTGGCCGCGCTGCGCCTGCGCCTGGAGAACCTGGAGCCGGACATCGCGCTGGACGCCCGGCCCACGCTCACCGCCGCGATGACCGAGACCGACCGGCTGGCCAAGATGGTCGAGGGACTGCTGGCGATGGCCCGGCTCGACGAGGGCGCGGTGACGCGGGAACCGGTCGAGCTGGTACGCGTGTGCGGCGAACGGCACCGCGCCTGGATCTCCCTCTACGAGCAGCACGGCGTCCGGCTGGTCCTGCTCGGCGACTTCGGCGGTCAGGTCCTCGTGGTGCCCGGGGCCGTGGAGCAGATCCTGGACAACCTGCTCTCCAACGCCCTGCGGGTCTCCCCGCCCGGCTCCGCCGTCTCCATCGACGTACGCCGCCCGGCGGTCCCCGAGCGCCGCTTCCATCCCCGCCCGGCCGGCCCCACGCGGGTCGAGCTGCACGTCATGGACGAGGGTCCCGGCATGACCGACGAGCAGCGCCGCCGCGCCTTCGACCGCTTCTGGCGCGCCCCCGACGCGCCGAAAGGCGGTACGGGGCTCGGTCTCGCCCTGGTGCAGCGGCTGGCCCACGCGAGCGGCGGCGAGGCCGAGTTGCGGGCCGCGCCGGACGGCGGCCTGGACGCGGTGGTGCACCTGCCCTGCGCGGATCCGCCGGCGCCGAGCCACCCCTTCGGCAGACCGGGCGCACGCCGCCGCGAGGCACCGGCGCTGCCCGCTTGACCTGCCGTTGACCGGCCCTTGACCGTAACGATCTGTCCATGCCCCGTCCACCCCGCGTCACCGAGGGGGATAACCCCGCGCCCCTAGGGTCCCTGACCGCACCCCCCGCAACCCCGCCGCCAACCGGCGGCGGGGCGGTCCAGCACCCCTGGAGCAGAAGTGGAACGTCGTACCCTCCTGCGTGCGGCCGTCATCGGCGGCTCCTCCGCCGTCCTCGGCGGAACCCTGTGGCGCGGCGCCGCGTACGCCGCCCCGGCCCAGCCGGGCACGGGCCCGTACGGGGCGCTCGGCGCCCCCGACGCCAACGGCATCCGGCTCCCCAGCGGTTTCACCAGCCGCGTGATCGCCCGTTCCGGCCAGAGGGTCTCCGGAACGTCGTACACCTGGCACAACGCCCCTGACGGCGGCGCCTGTTACGCGGACGGCACGGGCTGGATCTATGTCTCCAACTCGGAGATCAACCCGTCCGGCGGTGCGAGCGCGGTGAAGTTCTCCGCGACCGGCGCGATCACCGGCGCGTACCGCATCCTCTCCAACACCCGCCAGAACTGCGCGGGTGGCAAGACCCCCTGGAACACCTGGCTGTCCTGCGAGGAGGTCTCCCTCGGCTACGTCTACGAGACGGACCCGTGGGGCACGAAGGCGGCGGTCCGCCGCGACGCGATGGGCCGCTTCAAGCACGAGGCCGCGGCCGCCGACCCGGTGCGCAAGGTCGTCTACCTGACCGAGGACGAGACGGACGGCCGCTTCTACCGCTTCGTGCCGACGACGTGGGGCGACCTGTCCTCCGGCAGGCTCCAGGTCATGGTCGCCGGCAGCGGCACTTCGGGCTCCTTCAGCTGGGCGGACGTCCCCGACCCGGACGGCTCCCCGACGACCACCCGCACCCAGGTCTCGGGCTCCAAGTCCTTCAACGGCGGCGAGGGCTGCCACTACGCCGATGACACGGTCTGGTTCACGACCAAGGGCGACAACCGCGTCTGGCAGCTCAATCTGACCACCAACACCTACGAGCTGGCGTACGACGACTCCCTGGTCACCTCGGGCACCGCGCCTCTCACCGGCGTCGACAACATCACCGGCTCCTCCTCCGGCGACCTGTTCGTCGCGGAGGACGGCGGCAACATGGAGATCTGCCTGATCACCCCGGACGACGTCATCGCCCCGTTCCTGCGGATCGACGGCCAGTCGGGGTCGGAGATCACAGGGCCCGCCTTCTCCCCGGACGGCACGCGGCTGTACTTCTCCAGCCAGCGGGGGACGACCGGGAGTTCGTCGGGCGGGATCACCTATGAGGTGAAGGGGCCGTTCCGCTCTTAGCCCCCGACGGAGCAGCCCTCCGGCGCCTCACTCGCTGTGCACGAGCTGGATCAGGTTGCCGCAGGTGTCGTCCAGGACCGCGGTGGTGATCGTGCCCATCTCCAGCGGCTCCTGGGTGAAGGTCACGCCGAGCTCGCGCAGCCGGTCGAACTCCGCCCGTACGTCGTCCACGGCGAAGGAGGCCGCCGGGATGCCGTCCTGGACCAGTGCCGTCTTGTACGGCTGCACCGCGGGATGACCGGAGGGTTCGAGCAGCAGTTCGGTCCCGTCGGGATCCTCCGGCGAGACCACGGTCAGCCACCGGTCCGCACCCAGCGGGACATCGTGCTTCTTCACGAAGCCCAGCACGTCGGTGTAGAAGCGCAGGGCTTTGTCCTGGTCGTCGACGAAGACGTTGGTGAGGTGGATCTTCATGGGGTGCTCTCCGGTGCATCGGGCTTGAGCCATCGGGTCACGATGCGCTCAAGGGGTTCGGTGGTGAGGTCGTGGAACTTGTAGCGGCCCTGGCGCCGGGTCCGGATCAGACCCGCGGATTCCAGCACGGCAAGGTGCTGGCTGATCGCCTGACGGGACGATCCCAGACCGTGCTTGGTCGTGAGCCGCGCGCAGATCTCGAACAGGGTCTGCCCGTTCCGCTCGGTCAGCTCGTCGAGGATCTTTCTGCGGGTGGGGTCGGCCAGGGCCTTGAAGACGTCGTCCGGCACCACCCCAGCATAGGCAAGTAACGGCTTGCCTATCAAGCACTCATCCGCGCTCGCGGAGGTACGCCTCCAGCTCCGCGGCCCCGGTCAGCATCGCCCGCCCGCGGGCGGACAGCCGGCCGTGCCAGTCGTGCAGCGCCGCCTCCAGCGGCTCCAGCCCGCCGGCCGACCGCACCTGGGCGATCAGCGGGGCGATCTGCTCCAGCAGGTAGCCGCCCCGCCGGAGCTGGTGGGCCAGCCGGGCGTCCCGTACGTCGGCCTCGTCGTAGACGCGGTACCCGGTCCGCGGGTCGCGGCGCGGGCGCACCAGCCCGGCGCGCTCCCATTTGCGCAGCGTCGCGGGCCGGATTCCGAGCTTGCGGGCCAGTGGCCCGATGAACGTGCCGCCGGGCTCGGACACCGTGGTGGGCTCCAGGTCGCGCAGGGCGCTCTCCACGGCCCGGAGGGTCCGCCGGTCGTCGAGCAGCTGTGCATGACTCTCGTCGATGAGGCGGAACGCCTCGTCGACCGCGCCCTGGTTCACGGCCCGCATGATCGACGTCGCCGTCCGGTGGCCGTGGCCGGGCACCAGGGCGAGGAACGCGCGCAGGGCCCCCGCGTGCAGCGAGGTGTAGGTGCGGTAGCCGTGGGGTGTGCGACCGGCTGCCGGAAGGATGCCGGCCTCCTCGTAGTTCCTGACCGCCTGCGTGGACAGACCGTGCCCGCGCGCCAGATCGATCGGCCTGAGTCGTTCACCGCTTTGAAGGTTTCTCCCCATGGGCCGACGATATCCGGGGCGTTGTCGCGGCCAGGTTTCCACCGAAGGTTCAACGATAGCGTTGAAGGCATGGCGACTGACATCAAGGACACCGCCCATGCCGTCGAGGCTGCCGCAGTCATGCGGCTGCTCCCGGCCCGGCCCCGGCTGCTCGCCCTGGGCGAGCCCACCCACGGCGAGGACACTCTGCTCGACCTGCGCAACGAGCTGTTCCGGCAGCTCGTCGAGCAGGAGGAGGGCTACCGGACGATCGCGATCGAGAGCGACTGCCTGATGGGCCTGGTCGTGGACGACTACGTCACCTCGGGCACGGGCACGCTGGACGAGGTCATGGAGCGCGGCATCAGCCACGGCTGGGGCGCCCTTGCGGTCAACCGCGAGCTGGTGCGCTGGATGCGCGCCTACAACGAGGGCCGGCCCGCGTCCGAGCAGCTCCGCTTCGCCGGTTTCGACGGCCCGCTGGAGATCACCGCCGCGGCGAGCCCCCGGCAGGCCCTCACCGCTCTCCACGGTTACCTCGCGGCCCGGGTGGACGCTGACCTGCTCCCCTGCACCGCGGAGACACTCGACCGCCTGATCGGCACCGACGACCGGTGGACCGATCCCGCCGCGATGATGGACCCGGCCCAGTCCGTGGGGCAGTCCGCCGAGGCCGGCCGGCTGCGGCTGCTCGCCGACGATCTGGTGGCGCTGCTCGACGCACAGACGCCGCACCTGATCACGGCGGCCTCGCGGGAGGACTGGGACCGGGCGCGCCTGTACGGGCGCACCGCGACCGGCCTGCTGCGCTACCACCACTGGATGGCCGACACCTCACCGGCCCGCATGACGCGGCTGTGCGCGCTGCGGGACGTGATGATGGCCCACAACCTCCTCGCCCTCGCCGAACGCGGCCCGGCACTCGTCCACGCCCACAACTCCCATCTCCAGCGGCGGAAGAGCACGATGCGGATGTGGCAGGGGCCGGTGGAGTGGTGGAGCGCCGGTGCGCTGGTGAGCGCCCGGCTCGGCGAGGAGTACGCCTTCGTGGCCACCGCCCTCGGCACGATCCGGCACCAGGGGGTGGACACGCCGCCGCCGGACACCGTCGAGGGGCTCCTGTACGCGCTCCCGGAGGACCGCTGCGTCATCGACGCCCCGGGGCTGGCCACCGTCCTCGGCGACACGCGCCCCGCGCCCCGCGAGTCCCCCTGGTTCGGCTACGCCCCGCTCGACCCGGCCCACCTGGCGGACAGCGACGGCATCGTGTTCGTCAAGGACGTCCCGCAGAGCTAGTGCCACCCACCGCAGGTGTGCGGACAGCACAAAGGGGGGCGGCACCCCCGCACAGGGTGCCGCCCCGTCCTGCACACCGGAACCGTCATCGCATCGGTGAGGGTCGGGGTGTCCGACAACAGCTCCGGAGATCCCCGCCGGTGGTCGCCCTACCGGTGGTCGCTGCCCTTCGCCTGCACGGCCGCCCGGCCCGCCTCCAGCCGGGCCACCGGGATGCGGAACGGTGAGCAGGAGACGTAGTCCAGGCCCACCTGGTGGAAGAAGTGGACGGACTCGGGGTCGCCGCCGTGCTCGCCGCAGACGCCGAGCTTCAGGTCGGGGCGGGTGGCGCGGCCGGCCTCGGCGGCGATCTTCACGAGGGAGCCGACGCCGTCCTTGTCGATGGTCTCGAACGGGCTGACGCCGAAGATGCCCTTCTCCAGGTAGGCCGTGAAGAAGCTCGCCTCCACGTCGTCACGGGAGAAGCCCCACACCGTCTGGGTCAGGTCGTTGGTGCCGAAGGAGAAGAACTCCGCCGCCTCGGCGATCTGACCGGCGGTCAGCGCGGCACGCGGCAGCTCGATCATGGTGCCGACGGACAGCTTCAGCTTCGTCCCCGTCGCCGCCTCGACCTCGGCGATCACGTGGTCGGCCTCCTCGCGCACGATCTCCAGTTCCTGGACCGTGCCGACGAGCGGGATCATGATCTCGGCGCGCGGGTCGCCCTTGGCCGCCTTCCGCTCGGCCGCGGCCTCGGCGATCGCCCGTACCTGCATGGTGAACAGGCCGGGGATGACCAGGCCCAGGCGGACGCCGCGCAGGCCCAGCATCGGGTTCTGCTCGTGCAGGCGGTGGACCGCCTGGAGCAGGCGCAGTTCGTTCTCGTGGGGCTCCTGGCGGGACTCCGCCAGCGCCACGCGGACCGACAGTTCGGTGATGTCGGGCAGGAACTCGTGCAGCGGCGGGTCCAGCAGGCGGATGGTGACCGGGAGGCCGTCCATCGATTCGAAGAGCTGCACGAAGTCCTGCTTCTGCAGCGGAAGCAGCTCCTTCAGCGACTCCTCGCGCTCCGCCTCCGTGTCGGCCAGGATCAGGCGCTCCACCAGCTCGCGCCGGTCACCGAGGAACATGTGCTCGGTACGGCACAGGCCGATGCCCTGCGCGCCGAAGCGGCGGGCCCGCAGCGCGTCCTCGGCGTTGTCCGCGTTGGCCCGCACCCGCAGCCGGCGCTTGCGGTCCGCGAACGCCATGATGCGGTGGACCGCCTCGACCAGCTCGTCCGCGTCCTCGGCGCCGGCGTGCATCCGGCCCTCGAAGTACTCCACGACCGGAGACGGGACGACCGGGACCTCACCCAGGTAGACCTTGCCGGTCGAGCCGTCGATGGAGACCACGTCGCCCTCCTCGACGACGTGGCCGCCGGGCACCGTCATCCGGCGGCGCTTGGTGTCGACCTCCAGCTCCTCCGCACCGCACACACAGGTCTTGCCCATGCCGCGGGCCACCACGGCCGCGTGCGAGGTCTTGCCGCCGCGCGAGGTCAGGATGCCCTCGGCCGCGATCATGCCGTCCAGGTCGTCGGGGTTCGTCTCGCGGCGGATCAGGATGACCTTCTCGCCGGAGCGGGACCACTTCACCGCCGTGTACGAGTCGAAGACCGCCTTGCCGACCGCCGCGCCCGGTGAGGCGGCGATGCCCCGGCCGACCTGCTCCACCTTCGCCGACTCGTCGAAGCGGGGGAACATCAGCTGGGCGAGCTGGGCGCCGGTGACCCGCTGGAGCGCCTCCGCCTCGTCGATGAGGCCCTGGTCCACCAGCTGGGTCGCGATCCGGAAGGCCGCGCCCGCGGTGCGCTTGCCGACGCGCGTCTGGAGCATCCACAGCTGGCCGCGCTCGATGGTGAACTCGATGTCGCAGAGATCCTTGTAGTGGTTCTCCAGGGTCTCCATGATCTGCATCAGCTGGTCGTACGACTTCTTGTCGATCCGCTCCAGGTCCGCGAGCGGGACGGTGTTGCGGATGCCCGCCACGACGTCCTCGCCCTGGGCGTTCTGCAGGTAGTCGCCGTACACGCCCTGGTGGCCCGAGGCGGGGTCACGGGTGAAGGCGACACCGGTGCCGGAGTCGGGGCCCAGGTTGCCGAAGACCATGGAGCAGACGTTGACCGCGGTGCCGAGGTCGTGCGGGATGCGCTCCTGGCGGCGGTACAGCTTGGCGCGGTCGCCGTTCCAGGAGTCGAAGACCGCCTTGATGGCGAGGTCCATCTGCTCGCGCGGGTCCTGCGGGAAGTCCCGCCCCGCCTCGGCCTTGACGATCTTCTTGAACTTGGTGACCAGCTTCTTCAGGTCGGCGGCCTCCAGCTCGGTGTCGACCGTGACCTTCTTGGCCTCCTTGGCCTTCTCCAGCGCGTCCTCGAAGAGCTCGCCGTCGACGCCGAGGACGGTCTTGCCGAACATCTGGATGAGGCGGCGGTAGGAGTCCCAGGCGAAGCGCTCGTCGCCGGCCTGCGCGGCCAGGCCCTGCACGGACTTGTCGGAGAGGCCGATGTTCAGGACGGTGTCCATCATGCCGGGCATGGAGAACTTGGCCCCGGAGCGGACCGAGACGAGCAGCGGGTTGTCGGGCTGGCCGAGCTTCTTGCCCATCTTCTCTTCGAGGGCGGCGAGGTGCGCGCTCACCTCGTCACGGAGTGCCGCGGGCTCTTCGCCGCTCTCCAGGTAGACCTTGCAGGCCTCGGTGGTGATGGTGAAGCCGGGCGGGACCGGGAGGCCCAGGTTCGTCATCTCGGCGAGGTTCGCGCCCTTGCCACCCAGGAGGTCCTTGAGGTCCTTGTTGCCCTCGGTGAAGTCGTAAACGAACTTCACGCCCTCAACGCTCTTGCCGTGCTCAGCTACCTGGGGATCTTTGTTTTCCGACACGGGTCTCGACTCCTCGAGGACGCGGTGGCTGCCCTGACGGCGAGGAACATACCCAGATCAAAGGCGTCTGGGTACGTCTACTTGCGCGTCATACGCCTGTAACCACTCGTCCGCCAGCGGATCGAAAGTCAAGGCTGGGCAAGCAACTGACCGTGGATGTTTTCACTTCTTGAACGAATCAACCCCTGCAGCCCTCTCCAGCCGCTCATCTGAGCGTCTTTCGCTACGTCTGATTTCGCTCGATGAACGATCACAGGGTGGCACTCAGTGCCACCCTTTGGAGAAGTGCAGTCGCTCAAGATCCGCTCATCTGAGCGCAACCCTTATCAAGGGTGGCGAGAATCACGCTGCCACAGACCGCGGGATTTCACCATGCGGACGCCGCCGGACGCCGTCACACACCGAGCGCCCGCAGCCGCTCCTCGACCCGCTCCGGCGCGTACAGGTGCTCCACGACCAGCGCCCCGGCCCCCACCAAACCAGCCCGTTCACCGAGCCGCGAGGTGACGACGTCCAGGTGGGCGGTGGAGCGCGGCAGCGCCCGCTGGTACAGCAGTTCCCGTACGCCCGTGAGGAACGGCGTCCCGGCCAGGTCCCCGGCGATCATCAGCACCCCGGGGTTCAGCAGCGTCACCACCGTCGCCAGCACGTCCCCGACCCGGCGACCGGCCTCCCGGGCCAGCGCCGCCGCCTCGGGATGCCCGGCCGCCAGCAGGTCCCGTACGTCCGAGCCGGAGGCCGCCGGCACCCCGGTCTCGGCCAGCCGCCGCGCCACGGCACCACCGCTCGCGAGTGCGGCCAGACAGCCGTACGAACCGCACCGGCACAGCGCCTCGGCCCCCTCCGGCACCCGGATGTGCCCGATGTCCCCCGCTCCCCCGTCGGTCCCCCGGTAGACGGAGCCGTTCACCACCACCCCGGCGCCGATGCCGGTGGACACCTTGACCAGCACGAACGCCGAGCAGTCGGCGTACGAGGTGCGCTGTTCGCCGTACGCCATGAGGTTCGCGTCGTTGTCCACCAGGACCGGCACGGCCTGCGCGCCCGTGTGCTCGGTGAAGGCCCGGGCCAGCCGGCCGCGTATGTCGTAGCCGTCCCAGCCCGGCATGATCGGTGGCTGCACCACCCGGCCGGTCTCGCTGTCGACAGGGCCGGGCACCGCGAGGCCGATGCCGCAGACCTCCTCCGCCCGGTGGCCGGCCTTCTCCAGCAGCTCGGCGAACCAGCGGCCCAGCTCGCCCAGGACCGCGTCGGGGCCGTCCTCGACGACCAGCGTGCCGGAGTGCTCGGCCAGGATCTCGCCGGTCAGCGACAGCACGGCCGCACGCGCGTGCCGGGTGTCGAGGTCGGCGGCGAGGACGACGGCGTGAGCGTCGTCGAACTCCAGGGTGATGGAGGGGCGTCCACCCAGCGGGGAGTCCACGGGGCCGCCCGCCCCCTCGCGCAGCCAGCCCGCGCGGAAGAGCCGGTCGAGGCGCTGTCCGACGGTGGCGCGGGACAGTCCGGTGGCCTGCTGGAGCGCGCCGCGGGTAGTGGCGCGGCCACTGCGGACCAGTTCGAGCAGATCGCCGGCGCTGGCCTGACCACGTCCGGACATGTGCACCCCCTTGCGTTTCCCAACCCTGCGTTACACATTAGGTTCTGCGTGTTAAATAGACGTAACTCAACGATGCTCAGGACCGAACCGGTCCGGCTGGACGTCTTTTCGGGGAGCCCCGAGTGGATCGCTCTGTCCAACTCACCGCCCGTCCCGCGGAACGCACCGTGGCATCCGATCCCTCCGCCCCGGTGTCCTCCCTGCACGCCAGGGCCGCCCGGGTACTGGAGGACAACTGGACCGGCACCTCCACGGTCCCCTCGCGCAGCCTGTATCCGCACCAGTGGTCCTGGGACTCGGCGTTCATCGCGATCGGCGTCAGACACCTGTCGCCGCTGAGGGCGCAGACGGAGCTGGAGACGCTGCTGGACGCCCAGTGGGCCGACGGGCGCATTCCGCACATCGTCTTCAACCCCTCCGTGCCCCCCGACGCTTACTTCCCGAGCCCCGACTTCTGGCGCTCCTCGACCGCGGGGCGCGCTGCGGGCGCCCCGCGCACCGTACAGACCTCCGGGATCGTGCAGCCACCGGTGCACGCGCTGGCCGCGTGGCTGGTGCACTGCGCGGACCCGGGTCTGTCCCGGGCGCGCGGCTTCCTCGCCCGGATGCATCCCCGGCTGGCCGCCTGGCACCGGTATCTGCTGCACCGGCGGGACCTGGGCGGCGGCGGGCTGGTGTCCGTGGTGCACCCCTGGGAACAGGGTATGGACAACAGCCCCTGCTGGGACGCCCCGCTCTCCCGCGTCGCGCCCGCCCCGGCCCGCTCCTTCCGCCGCGCCGACCTCGACCACGGCGCCGCCGAGGACCGGCCGACCGACCTGGACTACGGGCGGTACGTGCGGCTGGCGGCGGACTACCGGGACGGAGGGTATGCCGACGGGCCCGGCGACTTCGTCGTGGAGGACCCGGCGTTCAACGCCCTGCTCATCGCCTCCGAGCACGCGCTGGCCCGGATCGCGCACGAGCTGGGCGCCGCGGGCACGGCCCGGCACGCCCGCGCGCAGCGGCTGACGGCGGCCCTCGTCGAGCGGCTGTGGGATCCGGCGGAGGGGATGTTCTTCTGCCGGGACGTCCGGGGCGGGGAGCTGATCGGCGAACGCGGCGTCTCCGGGATCGTCCCCCTGATGCTGCCCACGCTCCCCCGCGACCTCGCCGCCACCCTGGTCCGCACGCTGTGCGGGCCGCACTTCGGGCTCGGCGGCACGACCCGCCTCGTACCGAGCTACGACCTCCTCGGCGAGGCGTTCGACCCGCACCGGTACTGGCGGGGCCCGGCCTGGTTCAACACCGGCTGGCTGCTGGAGCGCGGCCTGAGGCTGCACGGCGAGCACGGCCGGGCGGACGCCCTGCGCAGGGCGGTCCTGGACACCGCAGGCACCTCCGACTTCGCGGAGTACGTCGACCCGTACACCCGCGAGGCCTGCGGCGCGACCGGCTTCAGCTGGACCGCCGCGCTCACGCTCGACCTGCTGCACGACCGGCCCGCACGGGACAAGAACGGCGTCAACGCGATCACGGCGGCCAAGGGAGGGGACCGGGAATGACGGACCGGCATCATCTGCTCGTGCACGGTGGGACGTTCGCCGTCGTGGGCGACCACGGGGACATCAGCGGTGTGCGGGCGGGCAGTTCCCCGGACGGGCTGTTCGTACGCGACGCCCGGCACCTCAGCCGGTGGCAGCTCACCGTCGACGGTGCCGTACCGGAGGCCCTGACCCCGGTCGCCGACGGGGACACCGCCCGCTGCGTGCTCGTACCGCGCGGCGGACGCCAGGAGCCGCCCGCGTACACGCTCTTCCGTGAACAGGCCGTCGGCGACGGCTCGTTCGTCGAGTCGCTGCGGGTGACCAGCAACCGCCCGGTGCCGACGACGGTCCGCCTCGCCCTCACCGTCGACGCCGACTTCACCGACCAGTTCGAGCTGCGCTCCGACCACCGCACCTACCCCAAGCCCGGCGCCACCCGCGCCCGCCAGGTCATGGACGACGGCGTGGAGTTCACCTACCGGCGTGGCGAGTGGCGCTCCTGTACGACCGTGACGGCCGAGCCCAAACCGGACGCCGTGGAGGAGACCGGCACCGGCGCCCGCCGCCTCGTATGGGCCCTGGAGCTCGCACCGCACGGCTCGGCCGAGCTGGTCCTGCGCGTGATGGCACGGCCGCACGGCGACAGGCGGGCGCTGCGGGTGCCGCGCTCCCCGGCCTCCGTGAACGAGCAACTCCTCGCCGAGGAAGGCCGGTTGGTGGAGGGCATCGCCTTCCCGACCGGCTGGCCGGAGCTCGCCGCGGCCTGCGCCCGGGGCCTCGCCGACCTGGCCGCGCTGCAGGTCCGGGCCACCGGACCGGACGGTGAGGAGCTGCGCGTCCCGGCGGGCGGCGCCCCCTGGTTCCTGACCCTGCTGGGCCGTGACGCGCTGCTGACGTCGTTGTTCGCCCTCCCCTACCGCCCCCGGCTCGCCGCCGCCACGCTGCCCGCGCTCGCCGCGACCCAGGCGACGGGCACCGGCTCGGGGGCGGTCGCCCAGCCCGGCAAGATCGTGCACGAGGTGCGGCACGGCGAGCTGGCCCACTTCGGGCAGGTGCCGTACGGCCGGTACTACGGCTCGGTCGACGCCACCCCGCTGTTCCTCGTCCTCCTCGGCGCGTACGTCGAGCAGACCGGCGACACGGCCCTGGCCCGCCGCCTGGAGCCCCACGCCCGCGCGGCCGTCGGCTGGATGCTGGACCACGGCGGGCTCACCTCGCGCGGCTACCTGGTCTACCGCGCCGACCAGGGCGGCCTCGCCAACCAGAACTGGAAGGACTCCCCCGGCGCCATCTGTTCGGCCGACGGCACCCGCCCGGGCGGCCCGGTGATGGCGGCGGGCGCCCAGGGGTACGCGTACGACGCGCTGCGCCGCACGGCGTGGGTGGCGCGCACGGTGTGGGCGGACGAGACCTACGCGGCTCTGCTGGAGCAGGCGGCCGGCGACCTCCGCGACCGCTTCCAGCGCGACTTCTGGATGGAGGACCGCTCCTTTCCGGCGCTCGCCCTGGACGGCCACGGCCGGCAGGTGGACGCGCTGGCCTCCGACGCCGGGCACCTGCTGTGGTCGGGGCTGCTGGACAAGGAGTACGGCGAGCTGGTCGGCCGGCGCCTGCTGGAGCCCGACTTCTTCTCCGGCTGGGGCGTACGCACGCTGGCGGCCGGGCAGCCCGCGTACCACCCCCTGTCGTACCACCGCGGTTCGGTGTGGCCGCACGACAACGCGCTGATCACGCTGGGCCTGGCCCGCTACGGGCTGCACGACGAGGCCCGCTCGGTCGCGCACGGCCTGGTCGACGCGGCGACGGCGACCGGCCACCGCCTGCCCGAGGTCCTCGCGGGCTACGGCCGCGACAACCACCCGGAGCCGGTGCCCTACCCGCACGCGTGCGTACGGGAGTCCAGGTCGGCGGCGGCTCCGCTGGCACTGCTCACGGCGGTCGGGGGCGCTTAGGCCCTGTCGTTTGCCGGGTGTTTGCCGAGCGCTGGTCCGGCGGGCTGAACGCACCTGGAGGACCGGCCGTACGGAACTGCGGCGGGCTCGATTCCCCCACGTCGAGTCCGCCGTCCAACGGGTTTCGTACGGAAGGACCTTCGGGTGCCTGTCTTCACGCGCTCACGTCAGCTGCCCGACTCGACCGACACGACGACCGACGGGGCGGCCGCCACCGGGGACGACAGCCCGGAAACCGAAGGGGCGTCCACCCGTCCTTCCCTCAAGGCCCGCCTCACCCACTGGCGCACCTGGCGCACCCGCCACCCGTTCGCCGCCCGCGCGCTCAGCTGGACGGCCACCGCCCTGGCCGCCGCCCTCGTCCTCGGCGCGCTCCTCCTGCCGAACGCCGTCTACGCCCTGCAGCCGAACCGGTTCACGCGCATCCCGGCCGAGGCGATCATCGGCGCCGTCGTGATGCTCGGCCTGCCGCGCCGGCCGCGGCTGGTGGCG
Organism: Streptomyces sp. S.PNR 29; assembly: GCF_030386795.1. Classification (GTDB taxonomy): domain Bacteria; phylum Actinomycetota; class Actinomycetes; order Streptomycetales; family Streptomycetaceae; genus Streptomyces. The sequence goes on along the minus strand of NZ_JANUQM010000002.1, from coordinate 8,676 downwards.
GCGGTGCTGTACGGGGTCGGCCTCGCGCTGCTGACCCTGGTCAACCTGCTGGACATGGGCTTCAACGAGTACCTCGGCCGGGGTTTCAACGCCGCGCTCGACTGGGGACTGCTCGACGACGCCCAGTCGTACGTGGCGGACACCATGGGCGGGACCGTCGCGACCGCTGCCGCCGTCGGCGCGGTCGTCCTCGTCCTGCTCCTGATGGCCGTCATGGTCCTGGCGACGATCCGGCTGAGCGACCTCCTGGTCCGGCACCGGTCCCGGGCGACCCGGGGCACGCTGGTCGCCGGCACCGTCTGGATCAGCTGCACCGCCCTCGGCCTCCAGTTCGCCGGTATGCCGATCGCCTCCGACCGGGCCGCCGGGGCCCTGAAGATGCACGCCAAGCGGACCCTGGACTCCTACCGGGACGAGGCGGCGTTCGAGAAGGAGGCCAAGGCGGACACCTTCGGCAACACACCGGGCGACCAGCTACTGCCCGCCCTGCGCGGCAAGGACATGATCTTCACCTTCATCGAGAGCTACGGCCGCAGCGCCATCGAGGACCCGATCATGGCTCCCGGCGTCGGCCGGACGCTCGACACCCGCACGAAGGCCCTCGCGAAGGCGGGCTTCCACGCCAAGAGCGGCTGGCTGACCTCGGCGACGTACGGCGGCAGCAGCTGGCTCGGCCACTCCACCACCATGTCCGGCCTGTGGATCGACAACCAGCGCCGCTACCGCACCGTCACCGCCGGCGACCACCTCACCCTCACCAAGGCGTTCCAGAAGACCGGTGCCTGGGACACGGTCGGCGTCATGCCGGGTGTGCAGAAGGGCTGGCCGGAGGAGAAGTGGTACGGCCTCGACAAGGTCTACGACGCCTTCCACCTCGGCTACAAGGGACCGAAGTTCAGCTGGTCGACGATGCCGGACCAGTACGCGCTGGAGGCCTTCGAGCGCCAGGTGCACGGCAGGAAGCGCGACAAGCCGCTGATGTCGATGGTCATCCTGACCTCCAGCCACCAGCCCTGGGCGCCGATCCCGAAGACGGTCGGCTGGGACCAGCTGGGCGACGGATCGGTCTTCGGACCGATCCAGAAGGCCGGCAACAAGCCCGCGGACATCATCGCCGACACGACCAGGTCCCGCGAGGAGTACGGCAAGTCGATCCAGTACTCCGTCACCAGTCTCACCCAGTGGCTGGAGCGCTACGGCACCAAGGACACCGTTCTCGTCTTCCTGGGCGACCACCAGCCCATCGCCCGGGTCAGCGGCAACCACGCCAGCCGGGACGTGCCGGTGTCGATCGTCGCGAAGGACCCGAAGGTCCTGGACAGGATCGCCGGCTGGAACTGGACGGACGGCCTCAAGCCCGCCAAGGACGCCCCGGTGTGGAAGATGAGCTCCTTCCGCGACCGCTTCCTGACGGCCTACGGCTCCACCCCGCACCCCTCGAAGGGCTGATTCACCCTCCGGAGGTGTCCAGCTCCGCGTCCTCGCCGATCCCCGCGCAGTCGTACGGGTCCTTCAGCCAGCCGTCCGGCAGCACCACCCGGTTGTTGCCGGACGTACGGCCGCGGGGCCCGTCGGCGCCGGACGGCCACGGCTGGTCGAGGTCCAGTTCGTCCAGCCCCGAGCGGAGCTCCTCCAGCGAGGAGGTGATCGCGAGCCGCTTGCGCATCTCGGAGCCGACGGCGAAGCCCTTGAGATACCAGGCGACATGCTTACGAAAGTCGATCACTCCGCGGGCCTCGTCCCCGATCCACTCACCGAGCAGCGTGGCGTGCCGCACCATGACGTCGGCGACTTCGCGCAGGGTCGGCTTCCGGTAGTCGTCATGGCGCCCCTCGAAGGCGGCCACCAGGTCCGAGAAGAGCCACGGCCGCCCCAGGCACCCGCGCCCGACCACCACACCGTCGCAGCCGGTCTCCCGCACCATCCGCACCGCGTCCCCGGCCGACCAGATGTCACCGTTGCCGAGCACCGGGATCTCCGGGACGTGCTCCTTCAGCCGGGCGATGGCGTCCCAGTCGGCGGTGCCGCCGTAGTGCTGGGCGGCGGTGCGGCCGTGCAGGGCGATGGCGGTGACGCCCTCCTCGACGGCGATGCGCCCGGCGTCCAGATACGTGATGTGGTCGTCGTCGATGCCCTTGCGCATCTTCATCGTCACCGGCAGGTCCCCGGCGCCGCTCACGGCCTCGCGCAGGATCGCCCGCAGCAGGTTCCGCTTGTACGGCAGCGCGGAGCCGCCGCCCTTCCGTGTGACCTTCGGCACCGGGCAGCCGAAGTTCAGGTCGATGTGGTCGGCGAGGTCCTCCTCCGCGATCATGCGGACGGCCTTGCCGACGGTCGCGGGGTCGACGCCGTACAACTGGATGGACCGGGGCCGCTCGGTCGCGTCGAAGTGGATGAGCTGCATGGTCTTCTCGTTGCGCTCGACCAGCGCCCGGGTGGTGATCATCTCGCTCACGAACAGGCCCTTGCCCCCGCTGAACTCCCTACAGAGGGTGCGGAAGGGCGCGTTGGTGATCCCGGCCATGGGGGCCAGGACGACGGGCGGCTGGACGGTGTGCGGACCGATCTGCAGGGGCGTGGACATTCCTCCATTGTGCCGCGCAATGAGTTCGTAAAATTCATTAGTTAGACGCACTATCGAAATCGGCGTACCCTGGGCCGCATGCCCGAGCTCAGCCCCCGTCGACGCCTGCTCGTGCTCGCGATCTGCTGTATGAGCCTGCTGATCGTGAGCCTCGACGTCACGGCCCTGAACGTCGCCCTGCCCGCCATGCAACGCGGGCTCGACGCGTCGACGTCGGGCCTGCAGTGGACGATCGACGCCTACACGCTCGTCCTGGCCTCGCTGCTGATGCTCGCGGGCTCCACAGCCGACCGGATCGGCCGCAAGCGGGTCTTCATGGCGGGCCTGGTCGTCTTCACGACCGGCTCGGCCCTGTGCTCCCTGGCCCCGAACCTGGACGCGCTGATCGCCTTCCGCATGGTGCAGGCGGTGGGCGGCTCGATGCTCAACCCGGTCGCCATGTCGATCATCACCAACACCTTCACCGACCCGCGCGAGCGCGCGCGGGCGATCGGCGTGTGGGGCGCGGTGGTGGGCATCTCCATGGCCGCGGGCCCGCTGATGGGCGGCCTGCTGGTGGAGTCCGTCGGCTGGCGCTCGATCTTCTGGGTCAACCTTCCGGTGGGCCTCACCGCCCTCCTGCTGACCCTGCGCCACGTCCCCGAGTCCCGCGCCCCGCAGGCCCGCCGCCCCGACCCGGTCGGACAGGTCCTGGTGATAGCGCTGTTCGGCGCGCTGACATACGCGATCATCGAGGCGCCGAACTCGGGCCTCACCGCCGTCCTGCCCTTCGCCGGGGTCGCGCTGGCCGCGCTGCTCGGCCTGACGTGGTACGAGCCGCGCCGTACGGAACCCCTCATCGACCTGCGCTTCTTCCGCTCGGCTCCGTTCAGCGGGGCCACCGTGATCGCGATCAGCGCGTTCGCGGCACTCGGCGGTTTCCTCTTCCTGTCCACGCTGTACCTGCAGAACGTGCGCGGCCTGGACGCCCTCCACGCGGGCCTGTGGATGCTGCCCATGGCGGTGCCGACCTTCCTGTGCGCCCCGCTGTCCGGCCGTCTGGTCGGCAGCCGGGGCCCGCGCCTTCCGCTCCTGATCGCCGGTTCGGCCATGACGGCGAGCGGCATCCTCTTCGCCGCCTTCGAGGCCGAGACGTCGAACATCGCGCTCTTCCTCGGCTACGTCCTGTTCGGCATCGGCTTCGGCTTCGTCAACGCGCCCATCACCAACACCGCCGTCTCCGGCATGCCCCGCACCCAGGCCGGGGTCGCCGCCGCCGTCGCCTCCACCAGCCGCCAGCTCGGCCAGACCCTCGGCGTCGCGGTGATCGGCGCGGTGCTGGCGGCGGGCGTCGGCGCGTCGCCGTACCGGTCCGCCTTCGTCTCCGCCGCCCGCCCCGGCTGGTGGATCCTCGCCGGGTGCGGGCTCGCGGTGCTGCTCCTGGGCGCCCTGACGAACGGGCGGTGGGCCCGAGGCACGGCGGAGCGGACGGCTGCGCGGCTGGAGGGGGCGGAGCGGAACAGCGGCACGCCGGCTTCCACCACCCCGGCGCTGTAGTCCCGGGGGTCGCGCAGCCCGGCGCGACGGGGTACCCCCAGCGCCCACCCGGGCCGCCGAGGCGGCACGACTGCCCGCGGCCGAACGCACCCGCACCCGCCCACGGCGCGAAGGGGCCGTGCCGGGGGGTGTCCGCCCGCAGCGGCCGGCGTCCATCACCGCCCACCCTCCAGCCGACAGCCCCGCCGGACCGAGGACGGACACCCCCCGGCGCGGCCCCGACCCACCACCCGCCCGTAGGCGCAACGCGCACCCCCCACCGAACCCGCACAGGCCGCCGCAGGCATCCGCACTCCCACGCACCGCGCGAGCGTCAGTCAACGCCGCATCCGCACTCCCACGCACCGCGCGAGCGTCAGTCAACGCCCCAGCGCCGGCACAGCCTCCCGAAGCTGCGGCCAGCGCTTCATCACGGCCTCCTCCACGTGCGGCAGCGCCCGCTGCCCCGCCAGCGCGAGGGCGATCGCCGCCGCCACACCGACCCAGGCGAACGGGCCGAGAGGCGTGCAGCCGAAGGCATGGCTGGCCCCCGGGGTCTCCACCAGCGCGACGAGGGCGGCGGCGGAGCCCAGGACCGTGAGCCGGACCAGGGGGCTCTCGCGGCGGTCGGCCAGCGTCTGGGCGAGCTGCGTGCCGACCACCGCGCACAGCGCCATCGTCGTCGAACGACGCGCCGTGCCCGGCGTGAAACGGCCGAACAGCCAGGCCGCCGTCGCACCGAGGCAGGTCGTCAGCGCCCGGTGCCTGATCTGGCGGATCAGCGGCTCGCCGAGCACCGCCGTACCCAGCGGCTCCTCCGTACCGTCGCTCACCGCCCCCTCGCCGTCCGCCGTCTCCTCGGCCTCCTTCGGCGTCACCGCCACCGCCATCGCCGGGAACAGGTCGGTGAACAGGTTGACCAGCAGCATCTGACGGGTGGACAGCGGCGCCGCACCCGACAGGACGGTGCCGACGATGCCGAAGCCGACCTCGCCCGCGTTGCCGCCGATCAGGATGGCGATGGCGTCGGCGACGCTGTGCCACAGAGCCCGGCCCTCCCGGACCGCCTCGATGAGGACGAGCAGGTCGTCACCGGTGACGACCAGATCCGCGGCGTTCCGGGCGGCGGCCGAACCACGGGCGCTGATGCCGACGCCGATGTCGGCGGCGCGGATGGCGGCGGCGTCGTTGGCCCCGTCACCCACCATGCCGACCACCCGCCCGGCGTCCCGCAGGGACTCGACGACCTGGAGCTTCTGCTCGGGCGCGACCCGGGCCACGATGTCGGCGTCGCGCAGCATCCGGGACCGTGCCGACCGGTCCGCGGCGGCCAGTTCGTCACCGGTCACCACGGTCGCGTCCTCGGGCCAGCCCAGCTCGGCGGCGATGGCACGGGCGGTCTGCGGGTGGTCGCCGGTCAGCACCACGGGTCGTACGCCCGCCTCGCGCAGCCCGCTGACCAGGGCCGGGGACGTCTCACGCGAGACGTCGGCCAGCGCGAGCAGCCCGGTGAACCGCAGCCGCTCCAGGGGGCTCGCGAGGACGTCGGACGCCTCCTCACCGTCGCCCAGCGGGCGCGTGGCGACCGCGATGATGCGCAGCCCGTCGCGGGCCAGCGCGTGCGCCGTCTCGGAGGCGTGGGACGGCAGGTCGGCGCAGGCGGGCAGCACGGTCTCCGGGGCGCCCTTGACCACGAGGACGGGTGAGCCGTCCCCGGCGCGGCCGACGGCGGCGGCGTAGCCACGGGAGGTCTCGAACGGCAGCCCCTCGTCCTGCGTCCACTCCGGGTCGGCCCCGGCGGCGTCCAGGATCGCCTCGTCGGTGGCGTGGGTCGGACGGGCACCGTCACCGTTGAGCCGGGGGCACGCGCGCGCGGCGGCCCGCACCACACCGGCGGCGTCGGGTTCGCCGGCCCTGCGGACCGTGCCGTCCACGCCGGCCACCCGCACCAGGCGCAGCTGGTTCTCGGTGAGGGTGCCGGTCTTGTCGAAGCAGATGGTGTCCATGCGGCCCAGCGCCTCCAGCGTGCGCGGGGTGCGGACGAGGACGCCGCCCCGGCCGAGCCGGCGGGCGGCCGCCAGCTGCGCCACCGTCGCCACCAGCGGCAGTCCCTCGGGGACGGCGGCCACCGCCACCGCCACGCCGCCGCTCACCGCCTGCCGGATCGGCGCGCCGCGCAGCAGGGACAGGCCGGTCACGGCGGCGCCGCCCGCGAGCGTCAACGGCAGTGCCTTGCGGGTGAGCTCCTGCAGCCGGGCCTGGACGCCGGCGGCCGGCGGGGTGCGCGCGGCGAGGGAGACGGCCCGGGCGGCCTCGGTGTGCTCGCCGGTGTCGACGACGACGGCCTGGGCGCGCCCGGCGACGACGGTCGTGCCCTCGAAGACCATGCAGTGCCGTTCGGCGACGGGGGCGGACGGCGTGGGGTCCGTGCACTTGTCCACCGGCAGGGACTCGCCGGTCAGCGCGGACTCGTCGACCTCCAGGCCGTCCTCCCACAGCAGGCGGGCGTCGGCGGGCACGACGTCGTCCGCCTTGAGCTCGATGATGTCGCCGGTGTCCAGTTTGGCGGCGTCCACGACGTGTGCCTCGGCCGACGCGTCCGGCCCGGCCTCGTCGGCGACCCGGGCCTTCTGCTTCTGCCCCGCGAGCAGTCCGGCCAGCGCCCGCTCGGCACGCAACCGTTGCAGGCCGCCGACCAGGGCGTTGAGGTCGAGTGCGCCGACGACCAGCAGGGCGTCCACGGCGGACCCGAGGATCGCCTCGGCGGCCGACCCGACGGCCAGGACCGGCGTGAGGGGATCGTCCAGTTCGCCGCGTACGGCCCGCGCCAGTTGCAGGGTCCAGCGTGCCGGGGAGAGCGCGGGCAGCTCGCCGGCCTTCTCGGCCAGCGCCCGCATCCGCGCCCTCGCCTGCTCGACGGTGCTCGGCTCCGGCTCGTGGGCGTGCTCGTACTCCAGCCGTTCCCGTACGTCCGCCGGGTCCAGGGCGTGCCAGGCCACCCGCGGCCGGGGGTGCGGTGCGCGGGCCAGCGCCACGCCGACGGCCGCGCGCGCCCCGCTCAGCAGGGCCGCCGCCGCGCTCACGTCGACCGGCATGTGCCGCAGCCCGGGCAGCGGCGACGCGCCGCCCTGCCGCTCGCCGACGGCCACGAGCAGTCCGGACAGCGCGGCGCCGGACCGGGCCAGGACCTGCGACCGGCGCCCGACCTTGCGGGCCGCCGGCACCGCCCGCAGCAGCCGCCACACGTCGGCCAGGCCGTGCGGGGCGAGGACGTCGGCGCCCCAGGCCACCGGGCAGCCCCCGTCGGCGAGGGCGACCGCCACGTCGCCGCCGAGGAGCCCGGCCAGCACCTCGTCGTCGTCGGGCCCCGGGCGGACGACGGTGACGACGCCGCCCTCCTCGCGGAGTTGGCGTACCACGTCGCTCAACGGCCGCTTCGCGCTGACGACCTGGTCGGCGAGGCCGGTGAAGTCGGCGAGCGCCGGGTCCTCCACCATCACGACGCGCAGACCGGCGCGCCGTGCCGCGTCGAGGACGGACTCGGTCCAGGGGTCGGCGCCCGCGCCCGGTGTGCGCAGGGCGCTGGGGTGCAGCACGACGGTGCCGGCCATCTCCAGCTGCCGCAGCCGGTCCGGGTCGCGGACCAGCACGCCCGTGCGGGACAGGGCGCCGCTGAGGACGGCGTGGAAGGCGGCGGGCCCGTACCGGGCGGCCTTGGGCGAGCCCGCGAGCACCGCCTCCGCGGCCTCGGCGACCTCGTGCTTGACGAGCAGGGTCGCCACCGCCCCGATCACGCTGCCTGCGGAGGCGTGGGCGGCGTACTCGTGGGCCGGGGACGTGCGCAGGGGCGGGCGCTGGGACGGGTCCGCGGGCAGGCTGCCCCGGTCCGGCAGGCACAGCTCGTCGTGCACCACCTCGAACGTCGCCGTCCGGGCCACCGCCTCCGCCAGCTGGCAGGCGCGCAGTGCCCCGTCGAGCACCAGTGAGGTCGGGCTCTGGCCCGCGCCGTGGACGGCCGCGTTGGCGATGGCCAGCACGCGCTCCCTGCGAGCGGTACCGAGCCGGGCGCGCAGCCAGGCCCGGAAGGTCGGGTTCTCCCGCAGCATCGTCGCCACGGCGGTCACCAGCCGCGGCGAGGGCGGCAGCCGCAGCGCGGACGCGGTCATGGCCGCCCCGATGCCCACCACGTCGGCCGCGAGGGTCGTCGCGGCGGTGCGCACCGAGGCCGGGTCGCCGGGGTGCGCGAGTTCCTCCACCAGGTCGTCCTCGCGGACCAGCCCGTGCCGTTCGGCGAGTTCGGTCGCCCGCTCGACCACCCGGTCGCTGAGCGCTTCCTCGGTCGCGGTCACCACCAGCCGGGACAGCCCGTGGTCCCAGTACGCGAGGGCCACATCCGGGTGCTCGGCCAGGGCCGCCGCCACCCGTCGTGCCGCGTGCTCCGTCCCGCCCGCCCGCCGTACTTTCTCGGCCACGGCCGGCCGCAGCGCGAGGTGCGCCCGCGGCCCCGCCCGCCAGTGACGGGGGCGGCCGGGCAGCGCCGACCGGGCGACCCGTGCCGCCCGCGCAGCGAAGTCCGC
>NZ_JANUQM010000019.1:166589-173158 GCF_030386795.1 Streptomyces sp. S.PNR 29 | reverse complement strand
CACCACCCGGGGCGACGGGAGCTACCGTCGCGGTGAACGTCACCTGCTCCCCCACCACCGACGGATCCGGACTCGACGTCACCGTCGTCGTCGTCCCCGCCGCGGTCACCGTCTGGGTGTCGGTACCCGTGGAGGAGGAGAAGTCGCCGTCCCCGCCGTAGGAGGCGGTGACAGTGAACGGACTGCCCGTCGTCGAGGTGTAGGTGTGCGTGGCCGTCGCGGTACCGCCGGCGACCGGCACCGTCACCGTCGCGCTGCCGTCACCGAAGTCGAAGGTGACCGTCCCCGTCGGCGACCCGGCTCCCGGGGCGGTGGGAGCGACGGTCGCGGTGAACGTCACCTGCTCCCCCACCACCGACGGATCCGGACTCGACGTCACGGTGGTCGTCGTCCCCGCCGCGGTCACCGTCTGGGTGTCGGTACCCGTGGAGGAGGAGAAGTCGCCGTCCCCGCCGTAGGAGGCGGTGATCGTGAACGGGCTGCCGGTCGCCGTGGTGTAGGTGTGGGTCACCGTCGCCGTGCCGCCCACCAGGGTCACGGTCTGGGCCGGGCTGCCGTCGCCGAAGTCGATGGTGACGGATCCCGTGGGTGTGCCGCTCCCCGGTGCGACCGGTGCCACCGTCGCCGTGATCGTCACCGGCTGGCCGACCGTCGACGGATCCGGCGTGGAGGTGACCGTGGTGGTCGTGGCCGCGGGGCTGACGGTGTGCGTGTCGGTGTCCGAGGAGCCGGTGAAGTCGCCGTTCCCGGCGTAGGTGGCGGTGATGGTGAACGGGCTGCCGGTCGTGGAGGCGTAGGTGTGGGTCACCGTCGCCGTGCCGCCCACCAGGGTGCCGGTCTGGGTCGGCGACCCGTCGCCGAAGTCGAAGGTGACCGTGCCCGTCGGCGTGCCCGCCCCCGGCGCCACCGGCGCAACCGTCGCGGTGATGGTCACTGGCTGCCCCACCACCGACGGATCCGGCGAGGAGGTCACGGTCGTGGTCGTGGCCGAGGCTCCGACAGTCTGGGTGTCCGTGCCCGACGACGTGGTGAAGTTCCCGTCGCCGCTGTAGGTGGCCGTCACCGTGAACGGGCTGCCCGTGGTGGTGGTGTAGGCGTGCGTGGTCGTCGCGGTGCCACCGCTCAGCGGCACCGTCACCGGCGGCGATCCGTCACCGAAGGTGAACGTGACCGTGCCCGTCGGCGTGCCCGCGCCGGGCGCCACCGGCGCAACCGTGGCGGTGAAGGTGACCGGCTGGCCCACCACCGACGGGTCCGGGCTGGAGGTGACGGTGGTGGTCGTCGCCGCCGGCAGTACGGTCTGGGTGTCGGCGCCCGTGGAGGGCTTGAGGTTGGCGTTGCCGCTGTAGGTCGCGGTGATGGCGTACGGGCTCCCGGTGGCGCTGGTGTAGGTGTGGTTGACCGTGGCCGTACCTCCCACCAGGGGGACGGTCACCGGCGGCGACCCGTCCCCGAAGGTGAAGGTCACCGTCCCGGTGGGCGTGCCCACTCCGGGCGGCACCGGCGCCACCGTGGCCGTGATGCTCACCTGCTGGCCCGTCACCGACGGGTCCGGCGAGGAGGTCACGGTCGTCGTGGTGGCCGCCTTGTCCTTCACCGTGTGCGTGTCCGTCCCCGCCGACGGCAGGTACTTGGCGTCCCCGCTGTAGATCGCGGTGATCGTGTGCGGGCCGACGCTCAACGTGTTGGTGGTGACCGTCGCCGTTCCTCCGACCAGCGGTGCCGTCAGCGTCGGCCCTCCGCTGATGACGAAGGTGACGGTGCCGGTCGGCGTGCCCGTCCCCGGCGCGACCGGCGCCACCGTCGCCGTGATCGTCACCGGCTGGCCGAAGGTGGACGGATCCGGCGTGGAGGTCACCGTCGTCGTGGTCGACGCTCTGAGGACCACCTGGACCGTGGTACCTGTCGACGAGGTGAAGTTGGCGTCACCGCTGTAGGTGGCGGTGACCGGGAGGCTGCCGACGGGCAGGTTGCTGACCGTCGCTGTCGCGGTGCCGCCCACGAGGGGCGCCGTCACGGTCGGCCCGCCGCTGACGGCGAAGGTGACGGTGCCCGTCGGGGTACCGGGCCCGAGGGGGATGACGGTCGCGGTCAGTGTCACCGGCTGGCCGGTGACCGCCGGATTCGGCGATGTGGAGACTAAGGTCACGGTTGCAGGCATGAGGCGGACCTCCAGCATGAGTGTGGGCTGGTCCGGGCCGTCTCCCGTACGCACTGCCGGGGGCCGCTACCGGCGGCGACGGGTGCCTGGGCACCACGAACCGCCGTCCCCCGGCAGGAGATGGGCGGCCCCGGCCGGTACCACCAGTACGCGCCCGGCCGGTCCCGCCACGCCAGAACCACGACGTCCGAATCCCCCGAACAGGGGAGCGCGCAAGCCGCTCGAACAGCGCGGAGGCCGCCTACGACACCGGCGCGCGACGACCGTCGTGCGCTCCCCCCGCCCACCGGTGCTCAGTCCGCCGCGTACTTCTCCCGCAGCTCCACCTTGCGCACCTTCCCCGACACGGTCATCGGGAAGGAGTCCAGAATCCGCAGCCGGCTGGGAATCTTGTAGTGCGCCAACCGCCCGTCGCAGAAGGCGTGCAGTTCGTCCAGGGTGAGCGGGTCGGCGGGGTCGCGCGGGATGACGCAGGCGAGCACCTCCTCGCCGTACCGCTCGTGCGGTACACCGACCACCTGGACGTCCCTGATCTTCGGATGCCCGTACAGGAACTCCTCGATCTCGCGCGGGTAGATGTTCTCCCCGCCGCGGATGATCATGTCCTTGATACGGCCGACGATCTCGACGTACCCGTCCTCCCGCATCACCGCGAGGTCGCCGGTGTGCATCCAGCGCCCGGAGTCGACGGCCTCGGCGGTCTTCTCGGGCTCGTTCCAGTAGCCGAGCATCACGCTGTAGCCGCGGGTGCACAGCTCCCCCGCCTCGCCGCGCGGCCGGGTCACGCCGGTCACGGGGTCGACGATCTTCACCTCGATGTGCGGCAGGACGCGGCCGACGGTGCCGGTGCGGTGCTCCAGGTCGTCGTCCCTGCGGGTCTGCAGGGAGACCGGGGAGGTCTCGGTCATGCCGTAGCAGATGGAGACCTCCTCCATGTGCATCTCGGCGACCACCCGCTTCATCACCTCCACCGGACAGGGCGAGCCCGCCATGATGCCGGTGCGCAGCGAGGACAGGTCGTACGTCGCGAAGTCGGGGAGGTTCAGCTCCGCGATGAACATGGTCGGGACGCCGTACAGGGAGGTGCACCGTTCCCGCTGGACGGCCTCCAGGGTGGCCTTCGGGTCGAAGGAGGGGGCCGGGACGACGATGCAGGCGCCGTGCGAAGTGGCGGCCAGATTGCCCATCACCATGCCGAAGCAGTGGTAGAAGGGCACCGGGACACAGATGCGGTCCTGCTCGCTGTAGGCGAGCAACTCCCCCACGAAATAACCGTTGTTGAGGATGTTGTGGTGGGAGAGGGTGGCCCCCTTCGGGAAGCCCGTCGTGCCCGAGGTGTACTGGATGTTGATCGGGTCGTCGCAGGACAGCTCCGGGTACGGGGCGCCGGGGGTCGCGCGCCCCAGCAGGGTCTCCCAGCTCGGGTCGCCGAAGTACACCACCTCGCGCAACTGCGGGCACCTGCCCCGCACCTGGTCGACCATCGCCCGGTAGTCGCTGGTCTTGTGGCTGAGGGAGGCGAAGAGCAGGGAGACACCGGCCTGGTTGAGGACGTACTCGACCTCGTGCGTGCGGTAGGCCGGGTTGATGTTGACCATGATCGCGCCGATGCGTGCGGTGGCGTACTGGACGAGCACCCACTCGGGGCAGTTGACCGCCCAGATGCCCACCCGGTCGCCCTTGGCGACCCCGGCGGCGAGCAGCGCGGACGCCAGCTCCTCGACGTCCGCGCCGAACCGGGCGTACGTCCAGCGCCGCCCGGACGGCACGTCGACGAGCGCCTCGCGGTCCGGCCAGGCGGCCACCGCCCGGTCCAGGTTGGCGCCGATCGTGTCGCCGAGCAGGACCGTTGTGCTCGCCCCGTGCGTGTACGACAGCTCGCTCACCGGAAGTCCTCCTCGCGGTACTCGGCGTCCGAGCCGGCGGCCGTGGCCTCGCGCAGCTCGATGCGGCGGATCTTGCCGGAGACGGTCTTGGGGAGGTCGCCGAACTCCAGGCGGCGGATGCGCTTGTAGGGGGCGAGGACCTCGTGGGAGTGCTCGAACAGCACCTTCGCGGTGGCGGGGCCCGGCTCCCAGCCCTCCGCGAGGACGACGTACGCCTTGGGGACGGCGAGCCGCAGCTCGTCCGGCGCGGGGACGACGGCGGCCTCGGCGACCGCCTCGTGCTCCAGCAGCGCGCTCTCCAGCTCGAAGGGGGAGATCTTGTAGTCGGAGGCCTTGAACACGTCGTCGGCGCGTCCGACGTAGGTGATGTATCCGTCCGCGTCGCGGGAGCCGATGTCCCCTGTGCGGTAGTAGCCGCCCGCCATCGCCTCCGCCGTACGGTCCGCGTCGCCGTGGTAGCCGGTCATCAGGCCGACGGGCTTGACCGACAGGTCGAGGGCGATCTCACCCTCGTGGGCGCCGGGTGCTCCGGTGACCGGGTCGAGGAGTTCGACACGGTAGCCGGGGCTGGGGCGGCCCATCGAGCCCGTCTTCAGTGGCTGCCCGGGGGTGTTGGCGACCTGCACGGCGGTCTCCGTCTGGCCGAAGCCGTCCCGGATGGTCACCCCCCAGGCCCGGCGGACCTGCTCGATGACCTCGGGGTTCAGGGGTTCACCGGCGGCGACGACCTCGCGGGGCGGGGTGCGCAGCTGGGTCAGGTCGGCCTGGATGAGCATGCGCCACACCGTCGGCGGGGCGCAGAAGGTGGTCACGCCCGCGCGGTCCATCTCCGCCATCAGCCGGGACGCGTCGAAGCGGGTGTAGTTGTGGAGGAAGACGGTCGCCTCGGCGTTCCACGGCGCGAACAGGTTCGACCAGGCGTGCTTGGCCCAGCCCGGCGAGGAGATGTTCAGGTGCACGTCGCCGGGCTTGAGGCCGATCCAGTACATGGTGGCCAGGTGCCCGATCGGGTACGAGGTGTGGGTGTGCTCGACCAGCTTGGGGCGGGCGGTCGTCCCGGAGGTGAAGTACAGCATCAGCGGGTCGTCGGCCAGGGTCGGGCCGTCCGGTGTGAAGGCGGCGGAGACGCCGTACGCGTCCTCGTACGGCTGCCAGCCCGCGGCCGCGCCGCCGACCGCGGTGCGGGTGTAGGTGCCCGGCACCTCGGCGAACTTGCCGGTGTCCTCCGCGCGCACCAGCACGTGCCGCACCCGGCCGCGGTCCACCCGGTCGCGCAGGTCGGCGGGGCCGAGCAGCGGGGTGGCCGGGATGACGACGGCGCGCAGCTTCATCGCCGCGAGGGCCGTCTCCCACAGCTCTGCCTGGTTGCCGAGCATGACCAGGATGCGGTCCTCGGCGCGGACGCCCCGCTCGCGCAGCCAGTTCGCGACCCGGTTGGAGCGGGCGGACATCTCCGCGAAGGAGAGGCGGGTCTCGGTGCCGTCCTCCTCGACGATGTGCAGGGCGGTCCGGTCGTTTCCGTCCGCGATGACGTCGAACCAGTCCAGCGCCCAGTTGAACCGCTCGGGGCGGGGCCAGGCGAAGCCCTCGTAGGCGGTGGCGTAGTCCTCGCGGTGCTGCAGCAGGAAGTCCCGCGCCCTGCGGAAGAGCTCCGTCGCCGTCGTCATCTGGCCTCCTCTGTTCCTGCTCGTGCCGGACCATTGCCGGGCGGCTCTGTGCCATCGTCTAATCCGTGATGCAGGTCTCACTACCCCCGAACGGGGGTGTGCGCCGCAGCGAGGGCGCAAACGGAAGGGCGAACAGGTGGGAGCAGACACGGCGGGGGCGCTGGACATCCGGAACGCGCTGGTACGGCTGCGGCGCACCACCGGGCTCCCGGTCGCGTTCGGCGGCCTGGTGGAACCCGGACGTCCGCAGCTGCGCATCAGCGAACTGAGCGGCACGGCGACATACGCGCTGCGCGCGATCGCGGTGACCTCCGGCAACGGCCTCGGCGGCAAGGCGGTGGCACTCGCCCGGCCGTGCGCGGTGACGGACTACTCCGCCTCACAGCACATCAGCCACGAGTACGACGCCCCCGTCGCCACCGAGGGACTGCGCTCGGTGCTGGCGGTACCGGTGGTCGTACGGCGCCGGGTGCGCGGCGTGCTGTACGGCGCCCTGCGCACGGCCCAGCCGTTGGGCGACCGGACGCTGAGCGCGGCCGTGGAGGCGGCGCGGGACGTGGAGCAGGCGCTGGTGGTGCGGGAGGAGGCGCGCGGGCTGCTCGACGCCGCGCGGTCCGAGCCGGCGTGCGCTCCGGCCGCCGGCGCGGCGTGGGAGCAGGTCCGGGAGGCTCATGCGGCGCTGCGGGCGCTGGCGCCGAGGATCGAGGATCCGGCGTTGCGGGCGGAGCTGCTCGACGCCTGTGGGCTGCTGGCGGCGGGGTCCTCGCCGCCGCAGGAGGTCCGCCTCGCCCCGCGCGAGGTGGACGTGCTGGCCTGCGTGGCCGCGGGCGCGACGAACGCGGTGGCCGCCGAGCG
>NZ_JANUQM010000019.1:0-166489 GCF_030386795.1 Streptomyces sp. S.PNR 29 | reverse complement strand
GCTCGGGGTGCGGGCGGAGACGGTCAAGGCGTATCTGCGCTCCGCCATGCGCAAGCTGGGCGCCCGGACCCGCGGAGAGGCCGTGGTCGCCGCACGACGGGCCGGGTGGTTGCCGTAGTGGCGGACATACTGGCCCCGTGGCCACAGGCCCCACGAACGCGGTGGCCGCCGAGCGGCTCGGGGTGCGGGCGGAGACGGTCAAGGCGTATCTGCGCTCCGCCATGCGCAAGCTGGGCGCCCGGACCCGCGGAGAGGCCGTGGTCGCCGCGCGACGGGCCGGGTGGTTGCCGTAGGTTTGCACTGTTTGCCGCACCGTATCCCACGAGGCCACAGGCGGGGCGCTATTCATTCGGGCGCGCTTTGTAATTCTCCATGCTTCGCCGCTGTTATTTCCCTCACCATCTCATCCGTCCGAAATTCAATGACCCATTGCCTAATATTGGCCAGGACACGACACACGGAGGGAGCGGTGACCGTGCGACGGGACTTCAAGGAGCCTGCCAGATGCCGCCCCGACCTGGTCATCGGCCGGGAGGAGCTGTTCGCGCAGGCGCGTGAGCAGCTCGCCTCGGGCGGCAGTGTGCTGCTCCACGGCCCCGCCGGAATAGGAAAGTCGACCGTCCTGCGGGCACTGACCACGGAATGCGCCCACTCGGCACGGACCGTGTTGCGCTGCTCCGCCACCGAGTCCGAATCCCATCTCCCCTTCCTCGCCCTCGCCGACCTGTTCGGCCTGGTCCTGGACGAGGTGTCCGGCAAACTGCCCGCCGCCCAGCGCACCGCCCTGGAGTCGGCGCTCACCGGCCGCGGCGAGTCCACCCTCCAGCGCGACGGGCTGGCGCTGCGCCTGGCGGTGCTGTCCGCGCTGCGCGCCCTGGCCGCCGAAGGCCCCGTCCTGGTCGTCGCCGACGACCTGCAGTGGCTGGACCCGGCCAGCGCCGAACTCCTCGGCTTCGCCGCCCGCCGCCTGGGCGACACCCCGGTGCGGCTGCTGTGCGCGGTACGGACCGAGGGGCAGGAGTACGACCGTCATCTACGCGCGTCCCCACCGGACACCCTCGCGGTCCGCCTGAACCCGCTCTCCCGCAACCAGGTGTCCGCACTCCTCGACCACCGCGGCTACACCGGCCTGCCCCGCTCCACCGTCCGCGACATCCACCGCACCAGCGGCGGCAACCCGCTGTTCGCGCTGGAGCTGGGCCGTGCCCTCGCCGAGAACCCCACCCCGCCCCGCCCCGGCGAGCCGCTGCCGGTACCGACCTCGCTGCGCGCCCTCGTACTGCACCGCCTGGACATGCTGTCCGACGAGGCCCGCCGCACCCTCCTGGTGGCCAGCGCGGGCGCCCGCCCCACACTGGCGCTGCTGCACGCCGCGGGCCGGGAGCACGCCGAGGCCGAGACGGCCCAGGCGGCCGAGCTGGGGCTGCTGGCGACGGAGCCGGAGGGTCCCGCCCTGCGGTTCGCGCATCCGCTGATCTCGGCCGCGCTGTACGCGGAGGCCCCGGCGCAGGAGCGGCGGGCCGCGCACGCCGCGCTGTCCACGGCGGCGTCCGACCCGATCGAGCGGGCCCGGCACCTGGCGCTGGCGACCCACGGCACCGACCCGGACGTGGCGGCCCGGCTCGCGGAGGCCGCCGCGCTGGCCCGGGACCGCGGGGCGCCGTCGGTCGCCGCGTCCCTCGGGCTGCTCGCGGCCCGGCACACCCCGGCGGACAGCGCCCCCGGCCCGGACGAGCGCCGGCTGCAGGCGGCCGAGGACGCCATCACCGCCGGCGAGGTCGACCTCGCCCGGGACATCGCCCGCGAGGTACTGACCCGGTCCGTCCTGCCCGCGGAGCGCGTGCGGGCCTGGATCGTGGTGATCGAGGCGGCCGGGCACGCCCTCGGCGACGTCGACGCCGTCTTCCCGCAGGCGCTGGCCGACGCGGGCGACGACCCGGGGCTGCTGGCGCAGGTCCACTACCAGCTGGCGTGGCGCGGACTGGTCGTCGAGGGCACCTTCGCCGAAGGGCGTGAGGAGGCCGCGCGCGCGGCGGAGCTGGCCGCGCGGGCCGGCGACCGGCGCACCGAGCTCCTCGCGCTCGCCTTCCAGGCCCAGACCGAGACCCTGATGGGCCACCCCGACGCCCCCGCGACCATCAAACGGGCGCTCAAGGAGCCCCAGGACCCTTGGGTCGCCTGCCACCACAACGGCGCGGGCTCGGCCCGCTTCCGCTGGCTGATCATGAGCGACCAGCTGCCCGAGGCCCGGGCCACCATCACCGCGCTGCTGCGCGAGGTGCGGCGGCGCGGCATGGTCGAGAGCGAGGTGCACTTCCTGCGGTTCCTCGCCGAGACCGAACTGCGCTCCGGTCACTGCGGCCGGGCCCTCGACCTGGCCCGGGAGGGCCTCAGGCTGGCCCGGGACTCCGGCATCGGCGAGACGGCCTCCGCCGTGCTCACCTCCCTCGCGGAGGCCTCCGGCGGGGACGTGGACCGGGCGCTCGCGCTGGCGCGGGAGGCGGTCGAGCACGCCGAGCAGATCGGCGACCAGATGTACGCCTCGCGCGCCCTGACGGCCCTCGGCCACGCCCAGCTGGTGGCCGGGGACGCCCCGGGAGCGGTGGTGTCCCTGCGCCGGGTGCGCGAACTGGAACACGGCCTCGGCGTCACCGACCCGGCGCGCGGCCGCTGGCAGGGCGATCTGGCCGAGGCCCTGGTCCAGGTCGGGGAGGCCGCCGAGGCGCAGGACGTCATCGACATCACCCGCCATCACGCGCTGCGGCTCGGACGGGAGAGCGTGCTGGCCGTCATCGACCGGGCCGAGGCCCTCGTACGGGCGGCGCGCGGCGAACACGACGGCGCGCTGGGACAGTTGACGTCGGCCCAGGACCGGCTCGCCAAGCTGGGGCACGGCCTGGAGGAGGCACGGGCCGCCTTCGCGCTCGCCCGGCTGCGCACCAGGCAGCCCGCTCCGACCTCGTACGAGGAGGCGGCGCGGCTGTTCCGGCGCTGCCGGGCGCTGCCGTGGCTGCGGCAGGTGGACGCCGCAGCCGCGTCGGGCCCGCCGGAGCCGGCCCCGGCGCCCGCCGCCGTACCCGACGGCCTGGAGTGCCTCGCCTCGATGGAGCGTCAGGTCGCGGCGCTCGTCATGGAGGGCGCCACCAACCGGGAGATCGCCGCACGGCTGTTCATCAGCGTCAAGACCGTCGAGGCGACGCTGACCCGGGTCTACCGCAAGCTGGGGATCCGATCGCGCGTCGACATCGTCAGACTGGCGGCGGGGCGCCGTACGAACTGAGCCGCGCGGAGTGTGCCGTACGCGCCGATCCGCAGGGTCCGCCGAGCGGCCACCGAGGGTTTTCCCTGCCCAACTCCCTTAGGGGGTTCCCTCATTGGGAGGTCGATCCTCCGACTTCTAGCGTGGATCCGTGCCGCTCGCCCGGGCACACGGGGGCCGGTCCCGACAGCGGCCCCCGTGCACCACCCCCACCGTGCGACCCCCCACCGGCAATCCGATGAGGAGACCCATGTTCGGGCTCACCCGTGCCAAGAAGGCCGCCGCCGTCGTCGCGGCCACCGCTGCCGCCGCCGCGACCGCGCTGCTCACCGCCCCCACCGCCGTGGCCGCCCCGCAGCCCATCGTCGGCGGTACGACGACCACGACGACCGCGTACCCGTTCATGATGCAGATCACGGACGCCTCGCAGAACCAGTTCTGCGGCGGCACGCTGGTGTCTCCGACCAAGGTGGTCACCGCGGCCCACTGCATGGTCGGCGAGACCACCAGCAGCGTGCGCGTCGTCGGCGGCCGCACCTACCTCAACGGCACCAACGGCACGGTCAGCAGAGTCAGCAAGATCTGGATCCACCCGAGCTACACCACGGCCACCAAGGGCGAGGACGTGGCCGTGCTGACGCTGTCGACCTCGATGCCGTACACCACGGCGAAGTACGTCTCGTCGACGGACACCTCCGTGTACGCGGCCGGCACCACCGCCCGCATCATCGGCTGGGGCACCACCTCCTCGGGTGGCAGCTCCTCCAACCAGCTGCGCACCGCGACCGTGCCGATCGTGTCCAACTCCAGCTGCAGCAGCTCGTACGGCTCCGACTTCGTCGCGAACGAGATGGTCTGCGCCGGATACACCTCCGGCGGCGTTGACACCTGCCAGGGCGACAGCGGCGGTCCCCTGCTCATAGGGGGCGTCCTGGCAGGCATCACTTCCTGGGGCGAGGGCTGCGCCCAGGCCGGTTACCCGGGTGTCTACACCCGGCTGACCACCTTCTCCAGCCTGGTGACCGCGCAGGTCAACTCGTAGCCGAGCAGACCGGGCAAGAACTCCTGAGCACCCCTCAGGTGACATACCAGGGGGCGTTGCGAGCCACCACGAGCGGCCCGCAACGCCCCCTTTCCATGTCCGGGCGACGGTCACCGCTTCCGCACGGTCCCGAAGCGGATGTCGTACGACGACTCCCCGTGCAGCACCCTCAGCATCCGCTCCCCCTCCGCCGTGACCTCCTCCCGCTGGGCCTTGCTGAGCCCCCCGAAGGGCTCGATCACCAGCGCGTCCGGCTCCAGCCGCCACACCCCGGCCAGGAAGCCGTCGACGAGGAGGGCGCTGTGGGCGAGGTTTCCCTGCCAGGTGCGGCCCCGGTGCTCGGGCGGCACGACACGGGTGCGGTCGGCGTGGGAGAGGAGCAGGTTGTCGAACTCGGGCAGGAAGCGGGGCGGGGCCGGGGTGCCGGGGTCGGGGCGGGGAGCGTCGGGCAGGTCGAAGAGTTCGGTTCCCTTCTCGTCCCGGAAGGTGACGAGCCCGGGACGCAGCCGCTCGAAGGCGTCGCGCAGCCGCGTCAGTCCCGACCAGGTCTGCATGTCCTTCACGGACGCCGGGCCGAAGGCGCCGAGGTAGCGCAGTACGGTCGCGTCCGGAGCGGGGGCCGGCTCGGCGGGCCGGCCCAGCCAGTGTTCGGCGGTGGTGAGGGCGACCTGGCCACTCCTGCCCCACAGTCCGCGCGGGGTGACCTGGACCAGCGGGAGACGGCAGCGGGCGGCGACGGACAGGGCCTGCGGGTCGGCGTCGGGCCACTCGGCGAGCAGCGCCTCGCGCAGCTGCCCCATGGTGCGGGGTTCGGCCTCGACCAGGTCGCGGGCCAGCGCGGCGAGCCGGTCCAGGTCGACGCCGGCGAGCCCCTTGCGGAAGGTGTTGATCTCGCGGTCCCGGGCCGGCTGCACCAGCGGCCGCAGGGTGAGGCAGTCGTCGGCGGTGTGGGTGTGGATGGTCGAGCGCAGGGTGACGATCCGGACGACCTCGCGGTCGGCCATCAGCCGGGACAGCTCCTCGGGTGCGAAGCCGTCGAGGCGGGCGGCGAGCGCGTAGTACGGGGGCTTCACGTTCTGCGCCTGAAGGCCGACCAGATGCTCGACGGCGGCCTTCGCGGACATCGGCGAGCGGCTCAGCAGGAGCTGCCGGGCGAGAGTGGCGCGGTTCAGGGCGCGGGTGCCGAGCACGGGGCCCGCCGGGGTCGTCGTCTTGGTCACGCTCCGCTTGGTCATGCTCCGCACGCTAGCGCCGATCGCGGACACCTTCTGTCCGCAACTCGCAGGGCCCTGCCCGTCCACGCCACGGCTGTCATGAACGCAGTGCATCCGACACGGACTTGGCGCCTCCGTGGGCGGTGAGACCTCCGTCCACGGGGATCTCGGCGCCGGTGATGAAGGACGCCTCGGCGGAGAGGAGGAACACGACGAGCGGGGTGACCTCGTCGACGGTGCCGGTGCGGCCGAGCGGGGTCTCGCGGATGTTCGCCGCACGGAAGGCGGGGGCCGCGGAGGCGGTCATGTCGGTCTCGATGTAGCCGGGGTGGATGGTGTTGACGCGGATGCCGCGGGGGCCGAGCTCCAGGGCGGCCGCCTTCGACAGGCCCCGCAGCGCCCATTTGCTCGCCGTGTAGGCGACCGGGTAGTGGCCGGTGAGCGCGGCCGTCGAGCCGACGTTGACGACGGACGACCCCGGCGGCATCAGCGGGGCGAGGTGCTGGATGCCCAGCAGCGGACCGGTGACGTTGACCGCGTGCACCCGGTGGAAGTCGTCCGGACGTACGTCGCCGAGGCGGGCGCGCCAGGTGATGCCCGCGTTGTTCACCAGGCCGTGGACATGGCCGTACGACTCCTTGAGCTCGGCGGCGAGTGCGGCCCACTCCTGGTCGCGTGTGACGTCGAGCCGGCGGCAGCCGGGTGCCTCGGTCACGTCGGTGGCGATCACATGGGCGCCCTCGCGGGTCAGCGCCTCGGCCTCGGCGGCACCCTGC
Source organism: Streptomyces sp. S.PNR 29 (assembly GCF_030386795.1). Taxonomy (GTDB): domain Bacteria; phylum Actinomycetota; class Actinomycetes; order Streptomycetales; family Streptomycetaceae; genus Streptomyces. The sequence continues at coordinate 160,198 of NZ_JANUQM010000019.1, read as the reverse complement.
CCCCGGGCCGCGCCCGTGACGACGACGACCCTGCCGAGCAGCCTGGGACACCGGTCGCTCACGGCCGCTCCCGGCTGCGGCGGCGGCCGGCCGGCAGCGGCACCGGCACCGCGCCCGGGACCACGGTGTTGGAGACGGTGCCGATGCCTTCGACGGTGAGGGTGACGGTGTCGCCCGGCTTCAGCGGCGGCGGGTCCTGCCTGCCCCGTACGCCCCACAGCTCCGCCAGGCAGCCGCCGTTGCCGCAGGTGCCCGAGCCGAGGACGTCGCCGGGGCGGACGACGGTGCCGCGGGAGGCGTACGCGACCATCTCCTCGAAGGTCCAGCTCATGTGGGACAGCAGGTCCCTGCCGACCACCTCGCCGTTGACGCGGGCCGTCAGCGCCAGGCGCAGAAAGCCGTCCGCGTCGCGGTACCGCTCCAGTTCGTCGGCGGTGACCAGGCAGGGACCCAGCGTGGTGGCGGTGTCCTTGCCCTTGCACGGGCCGAGGCCCACCCTCATCTCGGCGGACTGCAGGTCGCGGGCGGACCAGTCGTTGAGGACGGTGTAGCCGACGATGTGGTCGCGGGCCTGCTCGGGGGTGAGGTCGCGGCCCTCCTTGCCGATCACGGCGGCCACCTCCAGCTCGAAGTCGAGCACGCTCGACCCCGGGGGCATGGGGATGTCGTCGTACGGGCCGTACACGGCGTAGGGGTTGGTGAAGTAGAACGTCGGGGCGCGGTACCACTGCTCCGGCACCCCGCCGGCCCCGTCCACGGACCGTCGTACGCCCTCGACATGCTCCTCGAACGTGACGAAGTCCCGCACGGTGGGCGGCTCCAGCGGGGGCAGCAGGCGTACCTCCGACAGCGGGACGGCGGCACCCACGGGTCGGACCCCGACGGCTGCTAGTGGTGCGGTGCCGTCGGGCAGGGCCCGTACGACGGTGCCCTCCACGACGCCGCAGTGGCGGCGCCCCTCGTGCACGTAACTGGCGATGCGCATGGCGGATGCCCTCACACCGGCGGCGCGACGAAGACGCCGCGGTCGACGTCGTTGAACGACTCCTTGGCGACCAGTTCGTTCATGGGGTTCGCGGTGCCCCACTGGTCGGTGACCTCGGGCCGGGAGAAGTCGTAGACGTGAGGGTGCCAGGTGTCCTCGTCCAGCTCCTCCAGCTCGGTGGTGTACTCGACCGTGTTGCCGTGCGGGTCGAGGAAGTACGTGAAGGTGTTGTCGCCCGCCATGTGCCGGCCCGGGCCCCAGATCTTGCGGTGACCGGCGCGCATCACGCGGCCGGAGCCGCGCATGTACTCGTCCAGGCCGCGCATCTCGAAGGAGACGTGGTGCAGGGAGGTGTGCGGGCCCTGGGCGATGGCCATGGAGTGGTGCTGGTTGCTGATCCGCATGAAGTGCATGACCTCGCCCATGTGCGGCGAGCTGAGCGTGTCGGAGAGGCGGAAGCCGAGGTGACGCTCGTACCACTCACGGGTCCTGTTCAGGTCCGGGGAGTTGAGCACCACGTGCGACAGGCGGACCGGGATGGATTCCTTCTCCTCGATCCTGCGGTGCTGCCGGGCCTCGACGTCGGCGGATACCTCGATGGTGCGGCCGTCGACGTCGAAGAAGCGGAAGCCGTAACCACCGCCGGGGGTGTCGAGCTTCCCCGGCTGGGAGATCAACCGCACGCCCTGGGAGAGGAGCCGGTCGGCCAGGGTGTCGACGTCGGCCGGGCTGCCGGCCCCGTAGGAGACCAGGTCGAGACGCTTCTCGTCGGCCCTGCGCAGCCGCACGACGTACCTCTCGGGGCTGCCCTCGGCGGCGAGGAAGGAGATCCCGGAGTCCTCGGCGACCTTGGTCAGGCCCCAGACGCCGGCGTAGAAGTCGAGTTGCTTGTCGTAGTCGGGCACGGCGAGGTCGACGTGCCGCAGGTGGGTGAGCAGACGCATCGGGTCAGTCCTTCTTCAGCAGGGCGGCTGCGTTGCCGCCTCGTACGGCGTGGAAGTCGGCCTCGGGCAGGCCCGCGGCGCGCAGCGCGCCCAGCGGGTCCTCGGTGCCCATGTCGAAGGGGAAGTCGGAGCCGAGCAGGATCCGGTCCGGGCCGGCGGCGCGGACCAGCTCCCGCAGCACGTGGGGGTCGTGGACGAGGGAGTCGAAGTACAGCCGCTTCAGGTAGCTGCTCGGCTCCCGTGCGCAGCCCCGGGCGTCGGGGCGGGCCCGCCAGGCGTGGTCGGAGCGGCCGATGTGGGTGGGCAGGTAGCCGCCACCGTGCGCGGCGATCACCGTCAGCCCGGGGTGCCGGTCCAGTACCCCGGAGAAGATCAGGTGGGACAGCGCGACGGCGTTCTCGGTCGGCTGGCCGACGGTGTTGGACAGGTACCACCGGTCCAGGCGCTCGTCGAGGGTGCAGCCGAAAGGGTGCAGGAAGACGATGGCGCCGGTCTCCTCGGCGCGGGTCCAGAAGGGTTCGTACGCCGGGTCGGACAGCTCGCGGCCCGGGGCGTGACTGGAGATCTCGACACCCGACAGGCCCTGCTCCAGGGCGTGTTCGAGGGAACGTACAGCCAGCTGCGGGTGCTGCAGGGGCACGAGGCCGAGGCCGTACAGCCGCCCGGGAGCCTGGGCGCAGTGGGCCGCCGTCGCCTCGGCCGCGAGCCGGCACACCTTCTCGGCCGTCTCCTGGTCCGTCCAGTAGTGGTAGTGCGAGGGGGACGGGCTGACCAGCTGGACGTCCACGCCCTGCGCGTCCATCGTGGCCAGCCGGAGGCGGACGTCGGTCATCCTCGGCGCGCGCTCGCGGACCATGGGGCCGCTGACGGCGAGGGCCGCGGGGCCGTTGCGGCGGGCGTCGAGGGCGCGGGCCCGGGCCAGTCCGGGCAGGTCCGCCACGAGGGCGTCGACCTCGGGGAGCAGGACGTGCGCGTGCACGTCCACCGTGAGTCCGTTCACGGCAGCTCCTTCAGGATGTTCATCGTGCGGCCGATCAGCCCGGGCACATCGGCGTCGCGCACGCGGTCGAGCTGCCACTGGCCGATCTGCACGGACGCCTCGACGACGGTCCGCACCCGGGGTGCGCGGCGCTCGTAGTAGCCCTGGAACAGCTCGTCGTCCCAGTCCCGGCCGCTCGTGAGCAGTTCGGCGAGGACGAGGGCGTCCTCCAGGGACATGGCCGCGCCCTGGGCGATGGTGGGCGGGCAGCAGTGGGCGGCGTCGCCGATCAGCACGACCCGGCCGCGGTGCCAGGAGCCCTCGACCAGCAGCCGGTTGAACCAGGTGTAGTTGACCTGTCCGGGATCGGTGATGTGCTGGGTGATCTCCGGCCAGGACCCGCCGTACCCCTGCGCCAGTCGGCGCATCTCGTCGGCGTAGTCGGCCGGGTCGACGGAGGAGCGGGCGCGGCACCCTTCGACGAGGTACGCGTAGAGGGTGTTGTCGCCGGTGGGGGTGTAGCCCGCGATGTAGGCCGGGCCTCCGTAGGCGAGGTCGGTGCGCGTCACGCTCTCGGGCCGGGGGGCGGCGATACGCCAGATGGCCATGCCGGTCGGCTCGGGCCGGTCGGTGACGCCGATCGCGGCGCGGGTGGCGGAGCCCAGGCCGTCGGCGCCGATCACCAGGTCGTAGCGGCCCTCGGTGCCGTCGCTGAACCGCACCGAGACACCGTCGGCGTCCTGCTCCAGGGACTCGGCGGTGGTGCCCAGGCGGACGGTGGCGCCGCAGGCGCGGACCGCTTCGATGAGGATCTGCTGGAGCTGCGGGCGCTGCATGCCGAGGGTGGCGGGCAGGTCGTCGCCGCCGGTCCGGATGTCCTCGACGACGACCAGCACGGTGCCGTCGGGGGCGGTCAGGCCCACCTCGCTGTAAGGGAACCCGGAGGCCTCCACCTGATCCCACACTCCCAGTTCGCGCAGGACGCGCAGGGCGTTGCCCTGGAGGGTGATGCCGGAGCCGGTGGTGGCGTTCCAGTCGGGCTTGGCCTCGATCAGGTCGACGGCGATGCCGGCCCGGCGCAGCAGGACGGTCACGGCGTTGCCGGAGGCGCCGCCGCCGACGACGAGGATTCTTCGGTTGAGGCTGTCAGCCATGTCGGGGATACCTCCCGAGGTCGGGCCGCGCGGCTTCGGGCGGCGGGAGTACGGCTCGGCGGGTTACTTGACGGCGACGGGGTTCACGGGGGAGCCGACAGCGCCGGTGATGGGGAGGGGAGCGGCGGTGAGCCAGAACTCGTACACGCCGTCGTCGGCGCAGTCCGCGGCGAGGGCGTCGAGGTCCCACATCTCGCCGATGAGCAGGCCCATGTTGGGGATGACGACCTGGTGCAGGGGCTGGAAGGCGTGGTCGAACTCGTTGGGCCGGACCTCGAAGCCCCAGGTGTCGGTGGCGATCGCGGCGATCTCGGTGCGGTGCAGCCAGCCGGCGGTGGTGAACGACAGGCCCGGCGCGGGCCCGCCCGCGTAGTCGCCCCAGCCGTCCCGCCGGGCGCGGGCCAGCTGCCCGGTCCGTACGACGACGAGGTCCCCCCGGCCCACGCTCACCCCGTGCGCCTCGGCGGCCGCGGTCAGGTGGTCCTCGGTGATCGCGAAACCGTCGGGCAACTCGCCGTCCTCGCCGGCGACCCGACCCACGTCGAGCAGCACCCCGCGTCCGGCGACATGCGGGGCCATGTGCTCGATGCCGGTGACCAGGTCGCCCTCGGAGGTGACGGTGGCCGAGGCGTCGCGTCCGTTCCACGCCTTGCCGTGGTCGAAGATGTGGCCGAGCCCGTCCCACTGGGTGGAGCACTGCAACGGCATCGCGATCACGTCGTCCGCGCCGCCGATGCCGTGCGGGAAGCCCTGGTTGCCGAGGGCGGCGTCGGTGCCCGTGTCGAGCATGGTGTGCACCGGGTTGGTGCGCCGGCGCCAGCCCTTCTGCGGGCCGTTCATGTCGAAGGACTGCGAGAGCGAGAAGCTGACGCCCCGTCGTACGAGCGCGGCGCCCTCGCGCCGCTTGGCCTCGTCGAGGAAGTTCAGCGTGCCGAGCACGTCGTCCTCGCCCCAGCGTCCCCAGTTCGAGTACGCCTTGGCGGCCTCGGCGATCGCACCCTCGGGATCGTGGCGGTTCACGAGGCCTCCCCGACGCATCGGGTGCGCTGGACGCCGAGCCCGGTGATGGCACCCTCCATGACGTCACCGTCGCGCAGCAGGCGGCCCCAGTGCATGCCGTTTCCGGCCGGGCTGCCCGTGAGCACCAGGTCGCCGGGCAGGAGTCGGGCGGTCCGGGAGACGTACGACACCATCCGCGCCACACCGAAGATCATGTCCTTGGTGGACTCGTCCTGCATGGTCTCGCCGTTCAGTTTCAGGGTGACGCGCAGGTCGCCCGGGTCCCCGATCGACTCGGCGGGCACGATCCACGGGCCGAGCGGGGTGAAGCCGGGGGCGTTCTTGCTGCGCAGCCAGTCGGTGCCGATGGCCGGCATGTCCCGCCGGAAGACGGTGGCCCGGTCGGTCAGATCGTTGGCGATGGTGTAGCCGGCGACGTACTCCAGGGCCTCCTCGACGCCGACCCGGTGGGCGGGCCTGCCGATGACGGCCGCCAACTCCAGCTCCCAGTCGGGTTTTTCGGCCCAGGCCGGCAGGACGACATCGTCGTACGGGCCGGTGATGGCGCTCGGGAGGCCGATGAACACGTACGGCAGGTCCTCGGCCGCCCGCCGGTCCATGATCTCCGCGATCTCGGCGCGTGCCTCCTCGGCCGTGCGGGGGTCGTCGGGGGCGCGGTGGGCGACCTCCAGGTCGATCACGTGCTGCCGGTAGTTGGCGCCGGACTGGAAGACCTGGCGCGGTTCGACGGGGGCGTGCACGCGCAGTCCGTCCAACGGGCGCCACTCCAGGGCGGGTTCGCCCGCGAGGGTGTGCAGGACGGGCAGGGCCTCCTCCCACCGCTCCAGCACGGCGCGCATCCCGGACGGCGCCCAGGCCAGGGACCTGCCGAGGTCCAGCACCCGGCCGCCGGCCAGCAGTCCGGGGAACGGCTCCCCGTCCGGAAGCGAGAAGGTGCCGAGGGCGAACGGGCCGGCAGGTTGCACGAGTGTTGCCATGAGATGTCCTCCCGCTGGGTTGCGGTCTACTGTGGCCTCGAACGGCGAATCACGGAAATCAATCCTGTGGATGTGCCACATCCACGGCGTGGATACATCTCGCTCTCTTGGGTGGTGCCCGGTGAACCTGTCCCGACTCGACCTCAACCTCGTCGTGGCCCTGCGTGCGCTGCTGGAGGAGCGCAACGTCACCCGGGCCGGCGAGCGCGTCGGACTGAGCCAGCCCGCGATGAGTGCGGCGCTGTCCCGGCTGCGCCGCCATTTCGGCGACGAGTTGCTCGCCCGGACCGGCAACGCCTACGAGCTGACGCCGCTCGGCGTGGCGTTGCGCGACCGCAGCGCCACCGCGTGCGACCTGCTGGAACGGGTCTTCTCCAGCCAGGCCGACTTCGACCCGGCCGCCGAGACCCGGGAGTTCACCCTGCTCGCCTCGGACTACGGCGCGGCCGTGTTCGGCGCCGCGCTCGCCCACGCCCTGCACGAGGAGGCTCCGGGCATCCGGCTCACCTTCCAGCATCCGGCGCCCTCCGTCGAGGAGAACACCGCCGCCCTGCTGAGCACCGTCGACGGACTGCTGATGCCGCACGGCGTCATCGACGGCTTCCCCTGCGTCGACCTCTTCCAGGACCGCTGGCTGTGCATGGTCGCCGACGACCACCCCGAGGTCGGCGACGCACTCACCCTGGACCTGCTGGCCCGCCTGCCGTGGGCCGTATACCAGCGCCCCTATGACGCGCCGGTAGCCCGCCAGCTCAGCATGCTCGGCATCAGCCCGCGGGTGGAGGTCTCCGTCCAGACCTTCCAGCTGCTCCCCCACATGATCGAGGGCACTCGCCGGATCGGGATGATCCAGGAACGCCTCGCCCGCAGGGCGGTCCGCTCCGCCGCGGTGCGCGTCCTGCCCTGCCCCTTCGAGGCCGTACCGGTACGGCAGGCGATGTGGTGGCACCCCGTGCACACCCAGGACGCGGCCCACATCTGGCTACGGCGGAAGGCGGCGGAGGTGGGAGCGACGCTGACGGGCGACAGCGGGGAAGAGGCGGCCTCCGCCGCACCGGCGCCGGAGGCGGGACCGGATCCGATCCCGACCTGAGGGTCCGGGACCGGCAGTCGTCCTGCGCTGGGCAGCGGTCCGGGAGCGGGGTGGTCCGTGAGCAGGGCAGGGCAGTGCCCTGGCCGGCAGCGGCCCGTGAGCGGACAGACCCCTGCGCGGCACAGCCCGTGAGCGGGACGGCCCGTGAGCAGGGGCAGCCCCCAGACCCGCAGCAGCCCGTGAGCGGGGCAGCCCCCCCCAGAGGCGCAGCGGCCCATGAATGGGGCAGCCGCCCGACCCGCAGCGGCCCAGGAACGGAGCAGCAGTCTGACCGGGCGGCCTGTGAGCGACGGCAGCGCCCGTAACCGGCACCAGCCCCTGAGCGACAGCAGCCCCGTAACGGCAAAGCCCCGCCCGTGATCGGCGAAGCCGCGCGTCTGCGGCAGCCGGGAACGTCGTGGCCCCGCCTCCGCGCCATCCGTGGATGTCACGCCCCCGCGGGGTGCCCGCCCGAGGTGGCGGGGCCGGGCGCCTGCTTCCGTGCTCTCCCCGGTTTCCCGGCCTCAGGCCGGCCGCTCCGGCAGCGCCCGGGGACCGGTGGCGTCCGCGCGGCGGCGGGCCGCCTGCAGGCCGCCCGCGACGACCGCGGCGGCCAGCCCCAGTACGCCCACCGCACCGGCCAGGCTGCCGACCGCCGACTCCACGGCGAGCAGCGCCAGCGGGCAGACGAACTCGCCGCCGAAGAAGGCCGCCGTCCACAGCCCCGTGCCCCGGCCGCGGTCCTCGAACGCCAGCCGGGACATGGCACTGGTGAGGAGGGCGGGCAGCAGCATGCCCGTGCCCAGGCAGTTGATCACCGCGCCCACCACCAGCACCGGGGCGCTGCCCGCGAGGAACATCACGGCGAATCCGGCCGCGCAGAGCGCGAGGACGGCGGGCAGCATCGGATCCGGGGCGCGCTTCAGGCGGGCGAAGGCGACCGCTCCGCCCACCGTGGCGGCACTGGCGACCGCCGTGGCCAGACCGATCACCCCTGTGTTCTCGACTCCGAGGTCGTCCAGCAGGTACGCCATCTCCACCGGGACGGTGTAGAAGACCATCGCCCCGAAGAAGGTGAGGGCGCAGATGCCCGCCAGCTTCCGCCAGGGGAACGGGCGGCGTGCGGCCGGGGCACGCTCGGCGGCCGCGTGCACCACCGGCCTGGGCAGGGCGGTGGCCATCAGCGGGGCGAGCGCCAGGCTGACGGCGTACACCCAGAAGGGCACGCGCCAGCCCGCCGCGCCGGCGACGCCGCCGAGCACGAAGAAGACGGTGGCCGACGCCGATGCGCACATCGTCTGCAGGGCGAGGTACTTCACCCGCCGGTGACCGGTGTAGTAGTCGCCGATCAGTGTGGTGCAGCAGGTCATGATGGCGGCCTCGGCGACACCGACCAGAGCGCGGCTGGCGATGATCGCGCCCAGGGAGTCCAGCCAGAGCGGCGCCGTGCCGAACACGGCGTACAGCACGGTCGCCACCACCAGCAGGCGCTTACGGCCCAGCCGGTCGACGATCACCCCGGCGAACGGGGCCAGCAGCGCCAGCGCCAGGGCCGGCACGGTCAACGCGAGCGGAACCAGCGCCTTGGCACCCGGGCTCGACGCGAAGTGGTCCTGCATCCTCGGCAGCACCGGGGCGATCAGCACCGCCCCCAGGATCGGCAGACAGCTGCCCGCCATCAGCAGGGTCACCCGCAGCAGATGGGCCGGGCCCGACACGGCGACGGGTGACGGAGCGGCGTCATCGACCGCGGCGGGAGGCGGCGGGAACACGGAACCGGGCATGGCGACTCCAGGGGACGGCGTGACGGAGCGGGCATGCCTCACGGGGCGCAGACGGCGCACGGCATGCCGGCGAGGGCCGCACACCGGCGGCGGATCGGACAGCGGCGTGCGGGTAGCGACGACTATGGGGGGCCGGAACGCCCGTCGCCATCCCCTGAGCGATCCGGATTCCGTATCCGGGCTATTCGCGCCGTGGATGGGGTGAGCGGCGGTCACCAAGGCAAGTGATCATGCCAGGGCGTTCACCGCTGCCGCGAAGAGGCGGGGCAGGCGTTCGGCCGTCGGCATGATGCGGGGCGCGAGGGCGGGTTGCTGACGGGCCCGCACGAGGAGGTGGGTCAGGAGACGGTGGCGGCGGGTCGTGCGGCTCCAGTCGGTCTCGTAGCGGCTGGGTGTGCCCCGGCGCACGTTGGCGACCAGGGCTTCGGCGCCGGTGAGGGCGAGGGAGACGCCCTCACCGGTCAGCGCGTCGATGTATCCGGCGGCGTCCCCGACGAGCAGGACCCGCCCGTGGACACGGGTCCGGGCTCTCTGGCGCAGCGGCCCCGCGCCTCGGACCGCGGTGACGGCCGCTTCCGGGGGGAGGCGGGCCGCCAGTTCGGGGAAGTTCTCCAGCTGGGTGGTGAAGGGGGCGCGCCGGGACGTCAGCAGGGCGACGCCGACGAGTGCGGGGCCGAGCGGGGTGACGTACGCCTCCGCGTGCGTTCCCCAGTGGACCTCGACGTAAGGCGACCAGGGGGGCACCGCGTAGTGCCGGCGCAGCCCGTACCGGGGTGCGCCCCGGGTCTTCACCTCCAGGCCGAGGGAGCGGCGCACGGGTGAGTGCAGGCCGTCCGCGGCGACCAGCCACCGGGCGCGCAGCCCGGTGCCGGGGACGGTCACGCCCGTGGTGTCCTGCCGTACCTCTCCCACCCGCAGGGGCAGTACCGGCACGCCCGCGTCCAGGACGGCCCGGTGCAGGGCGCCGTGCAGGCCGGTGCGGCGTGCTCCGAGGCCCGGGCCGTGCCGGAACGCGGCCTGGACCTGGCGGCTTCCCTGGACGTAGCGGATGCCGGTGAGGGGGTGACCGGGGACCTCCAGGCCGAGGGCGGTCAGGGCGCGGACGGCGCCGGGCATCAGGCCTTCACCGCACGCCTTGTCGACCGGCGCCCGGCGGGGCTCGGCGACGACGGTGTCCAGACCGGCGCGTGCGGCGTACAGGGCGGTGGCGAGGCCCGCCGGCCCGCCTCCGGCGATCAGCAGGTCGTGCCCGCCCCTCACGCGGGCACCGCCTGGCCCAGGGCCGCGTTCTCGCACCGGACACGGACCGCGAGCAGCACCGCGTTGGCGACGGTGAACACCGTCGCGGTCAGCCATGCGCAGTGGACCAGCGGCAGGGCGGCGACCTCCACGACGACGGCGACGTAGTTGGGGTGGCGCAGGAAGCGGTAGGGGCCCGCGCCGACCAGGCGCGCTCCGGGAACGACGATGACCCGGGTGTTCCAGTACGGCCCGAGGGTGGTGATGCACCACCAGCGCAGGGCCTGGGCCAGTACGGCGAGCGCGAGCATGGGCCACCCGACAGCGGGCAGGAACGGCCGGCCGGCGAGCACGGGTTCGAGCAGACAGCAGACGAGCAGGCCCGTGTGCAGGGCGACCATCACCGGGTAGTGGCCACGGCCGTGCTCCACGCCGTCCCGGGCGAGGGTCCAGGCCGCGTTGCGGCGGGCGACGACGAGTTCGGCGACGCGTTCGGCGGCGACGGCGAGGACGAGCAGCGGGTACCACGGCATGAGGACGCTCACCAGCGCAGGAGGACGAGTTCGGAGCAGAATCCCGGGCCCATCGCCAGGAGCAGCCCCCATGTGCCGGGCTCGGGGCGGCGGGTTTCCCGGATGCTCTGCAGGATGTGCAGTACGGAGACGGACGACATGTTCCCCACGGCCGCGAGTGAGCGCCGCGCGGAGTCCAGGGCACCGGCGGGCAGGCCGAGGCTGTCGGTCACGGCGGAGAGGACCCTGGGGCCTCCCGGATGGCACACCCAGGTTCCGATGTCGCCGGTGGTCAGGCCGTGGTCGGCCAGGAAGGCGCGCACGTGCCGGCCGAAGTGGTCCCGGACGAGGCCGGGAACACCGGCATCGATCACGACGCGGAAGCCGCCGGCGCCGATGTTCCACCCCAGGAGCTGTTCGGTGTCCGGATACAGACGACTGCGCGTGGCGACCACCGAGGGCCCGGCGGCGTCCGGTCCGGCGCTGCCGCTGCCGCGTGCGACGAGCGCTGCCGCACCGTCGCCGAACAGCGCGCCGGCGACGAGGTTGGCGCGGGAGTCGTCGCGCAGCTGGAGCGTCAGCGAGCACAGTTCGACGGTGAGCAGTACGGCGGTGTCGTCGGGGTGCCCGCGCAGGTAGTCGTGCACCCGGGCGAGGCCGGCGGCGCCCGCCACGCAGCCCAGGCCGAACACCGGAAGCCTCTTGACGTCGGGCCGCATCCCCATGCGCCCGGCCAGCCGGGCGTCGAGCGAGGGGGCGGCGACGCCGGTGATGGAGGCGCACACCAGCAGGTCGACATCGGCCGGCCCGAGGCCCGCCTCCTTCAGCGCTCCGGTGAGGGCCTCCTCGCCCAGTCGCAGGCCCGCCGCCATCCACGCGTCATTGCTCCGCCCGAAGTCGCCGAGTGCGGCGTACCGCTCGATCGGCAGGGCGAGATGACGCGTGCGCACCCCGGCGGACGCGTGAATGCGGCGCAGTACGGTGCGGTCCGCCCCCGGGGGCAGGCACAGGTCGCCGATCGGCTCGGTGAGGTCCTCCTGGGCGTAACGGTGCGGCGGCAGCGCGGTGCGGACGGCGGCGATCGGGGTCGCCGTGGCGGGCACGGCCGTCGGGCGCGGCGCGGTGGACGGGGACCGGGACGCGGACGGGGCAGGGTCGACGATCACGGGGACACGCATGTCGGTAATGACTTCCTCGCCGTGCGTGTCCGATTACCTTGCGTACGTGTCTCTCCACCCGTCTGGGGTTCTCGCGCGTACGACACACCGTGTCCCGGTGCTGCTGCGCTCCTGCCATCCGGAGCCGGCCGTGGCCGTGACGGCGTTCGTGACCGCACTGGGCGTGGCGGCGGGCCGTGGGGTGACGGGGTCGGCCGCGGTGGCCGCGGCCGTGCTGGCCGGTCAGCTCTCGGTCGGCTGGTGCAACGACGCGGCCGACGCGCGGCGCGACACGGCCTGCGGGCGACACGACAAGCCGCTGGCCACCGGTGAACTCCCGCCCCGGGCGGCGGCCCTCGCGGCCGGGACGGCCCTGGGGCTGTGCGTGCCGCTGTCCCTGCTGAGCGGCGCCGCCGCGGGAGCGGCACACCTGGTGGGCGTGGCCGCCGGCTGGACGTACAACCTGCGGCTGAAGCACACGGTGCTCTCACCGCTGCCCTATGCCGTGGGCTTCGGCTCGCTGCCGGTCTTCGTCACCCTCGGTCTGCCGTCGCCGTCCTGGCCCGCCTGGTGGGCGGTGACGGCGGCGGCGCTGCTGGGCGTGGGGGCGCATCTGGTGAACGTCCTTCCGGACATCGAGGACGACCTGGCGACGGGCGTGCACGGGCTGCCGCAGCGGCTGGGCCGCCCGGCCTGCCGTTGGCTGGCCCCGTTCGTGATGCTGGCGGCCGTGGGCGTGGTCGCCGCGGGGCCGCCCGGGGCGGTGGCGGCCTCGGACCGGGTACTGACAGCGGTGGCGGGAACCGTCGCGGTCGCGGGTACGGCCGTTCCGTCGGGGCCCCGGAGCCGGTGGCCGTTCCGGGCGGCGATCGCGGTGGCCGGCATGGCCGTGGCACAGCTCCTGCTGCGGGGCGCGGACCTGGCCTGACGCCGCCCCGCCCTGCCGGCGCCGCCCACGGCGTCCGGCCGATGCGCGCAGCGTCCGGCCACACCGAGGACTCCGGCCGCCACCCACCCGGACGGATGGATCCGTCGTCCGTTCGGCCCAAGGACAGCCGCTGCGAGGTGATGGCTCGAAGGCGGCGGGACTACGTTCCGCTGGGCTGGTCGTCGCGCTCTGTACCAGCCCTTGCACTGATTGCTGCCGATCGAGGGAATTGATGGCGACACACACTGAACCGGTTGCTCCGGTACCGGCGGCGGAGCGCCGCAGCAGGGGGCAGGTGATCGTCTCCTGGCTGACGACGACGGACCACAAGAAGATCGGGCACCTGTACCTGATCACGTCGTTCGGGTACTTCCTGATCGCCGGGGCGCTGGCGATGGCGATCCGCGCGGAGCTGGCCCGTCCGGGGCTGCAACTGCTGTCGACCGAGCAGTACAACCAGGCGTTCACCATGCACGGCACGATCATGCTGCTGCTGTTCGCGACGCCGACGTTCGCCGGGTTCGCCAACGCGGTCATGCCCTTGCAGATCGGTTCTCCGGACGTGGCCTTCCCCCGGCTGAACATGCTGTCCTACTGGCTGTTCCTCTTCGGCGGCCTGATCGTGCTGGGCAGTTTCTTCACCCCGCAGGGTGCCGCCGACTTCGGCTGGACCGCCTACACCCCGCTCAGCGGACCCATCCGCAGCGGGTACGTCGGCGGGGATCTGTGGATCATGGGGCTGGCGCTCTCCGGTTTCGGCACGATCCTCGGCGCCGTCAACTTCATCACCACGATCATCTGTATGCGCGGTCCCGGCATGACCATCTTCCGCATGCCGATCTTCACCTGGAACGTGCTGCTCACCTCGGTACTGGTGCTGCTCGCGTTCCCGGTGCTGGCGGCGGCACTGCTGGTGCTGGAGGCCGATCGCCGCTTCGGTGCGCAGGTGTTCGACCCCGCGAACGGCGGGGCGATCCTGTGGCAGCACCTGTTCTGGTTCTTCGGCCATCCGGAGGTCTATATCCTCGCGCTGCCGTTCTTCGGCGTGATCAGCGAGATCATCCCGGTCTTCGCCCGCAAACCGATCTTCGGCTACACGGGGCTGATCGGCGCCACCATCGCCATCACAGGGCTGTCCTCGGTGGTGTGGGCGCATCACATGTTCGCCACCGGCGCCGTCCTGCTGCCGTTCTTCTCCTTCCTGACCTACCTCATCGCCGTCCCCACGGGGGTGAAGTTCTTCAACTGGATCGGCACCATGTGGAAGGGCTCGCTGTCCTTCGAGCCGCCGATGCTGTGGGCGGCCGGCTTCCTGGTCACCTTCCTCTTCGGCGGGCTGACCGGTGTCATCCTCGGCTCACCGCCGCTGGACTGGCACGTCACCGACAGCTACTTCGTGGTCGCGCACTTCCACTACGTCCTCTTCGGCACGATCGTCTTCGCGATGTTCGGCGGATTCAGCTTCTGGTGGCCGAAGATGACCGGCACCATGCTCGACACACGCCTGGAAAAGATCCACTTCTGGACGCTGTTCACCGGCTTCCACGGAACGTTCCTGGTGCAGCACTGGCTGGGCTCCGAGGGCATGCCCCGTCGCTACGCCGACTACCTCGCCGCCGACGGCTTCACCGCCCTCAACACCGTGTCGAGCATCGGCGCCTTCCTCCTCGGCCTGTCCACCCTGCCCTTCCTCTACAACGTGTGGAAGACCGCCCAGCAGGGCAAGCGGGTCGAGGTCGACGACCCCTGGGGATACGGGCGCTCGCTGGAGTGGGCCACCTCCTGCCCGCCACCGCGCCACAACTTCATCACGCTGCCCCGGGTCCGCTCCGAATCCCCCGCCTTCGATCTGCACCACCCGGATCTGGCCGAACTCGACCAGCGGGAGAACGTCGGCCGGCGCGACGTCCTGGACGCCAGTGACCACAAAGGCGGCCCGCGGCCATGAGCCGCCCGGGAGGCGACGGTCCGCACGGCGACCGGGCCGGCCCGCTGGTCAACGAGATCGAGGGCTACCTCATGGCGCGCGCCCACCACGACGACGCGCGCCGCGAGGCCGCGGACCTCTGCGCCCGGATGCCGTGGCTGACCGCGGCCCAGGCGGAGGACCTCACCAGCCACTACGTCCGCCAGCGCATCGACCTCACGCGTCAGATGCTCCTCGCCACGGTCGCGCGGGCCGCGGAGCTGCGGCAGGAGTACGAGAACCGCTACGCCGAACTCCGGCGCGACCTGCTCAGACGCCACGCCGCCTGCGCCTGCGCCGTCCTCGTCGGCGCCACCGGCCTGAGCACACTGCCGTGTCTGCTGAGCCGTTGACGCCCCCCGCTCCACCGCGGGGGCGCGGGCGCCGGCGGCCGCGGTGACCGTGCGGCACCCGCGCTCCCGTCGTGCCGCTGGGCCGGCGGGCCGTCGGTCACGGAGTGCGGGCCAGCCGGCGGGCACCCGCGGCGACGCCTGCCAGCGCGGCGGCCGTTCCCAGCCGGCGCACGGCGGTGCGCCGGCGTCCGCCCCAGCCGCCGTGGGCCGCGCCCGTGCCCGGTGCGGGAACATGCAGGTTGCCGTGGGTGGCCGGGGCAGGCTCCTCGCGGGACAGGTGCGTCCTGTCGACCTGCCGGGCCATCATGCGCTCGACCATGCCCGGGGCCATCCGGGATTCCAGCACCGTGGAGCGGCCCATGGGACCGACCACCACCTCCCGGCGCGGCACCCGCACCAGGTCCACGATGGTGCGGGCCACCCGCTCGGGGGAGTACACCGGCGGCATCGCCACCGCCTTGCGGCCGGTGTAGTTCGCCGCGTGCTCGAAGAGCGGCGTGTCGATGGTGGCGGGCAGCACCGTGCAGACGTGGATGTTCTTCGCGCCTTCCAGCCGCAGTTCCTGGCGCAGGCTGGCGCTGAGGGCCCGGACGGCGTACTTCGACATGCCGTACGCGTGGGTGTAGGGCTGGCTGACCACCCCCGCGATCGAGGAAACGTTGATCAGCGTGCCGTGGCCCTGTTCGCGCATGACGCGCAGCGCGGCGCGGGCACTGTGGACGTACCCCATGACGTTGACGTCCAGCACCTTGCGGAAGTCCTCCAGCGGGACCTCCTGGAAGGGCCCGAAAACGGTCACGGCGGCGGCGTTCACCCATACGTCGATCCGGTCGAAGCGCTCCACCGCCCGCCGGGCCAGCTCCTCGACCGCTCCGACGTCGGTCACGTCGGTCGGGACGGCGAGGGCCCGTGCGCCGCGATGCCTCTCGCAGTCCCGTGCGGCGGCCTCCAGCGCTTCCGCCCGGCGTGCCGCCAGTACCACCGCGCAGCCCTTCCGGGCGAACGCCTCGGCCGTGGCACGCCCGATACCGCTGGACGCCCCGGTCACCACCACCACTCGATCGTGCACTCGCATACCGTCGCCTCCTCACCTGCGCCGGTTGAGCAGCGGTATCCCATCACCGCTGAGACAGCGAGTACCCGGCACGGGAGGGACCAACAGCCACCCGGGGCCCCGCTCCGGCCGCCGTCGGAACCGATCAGCTGTCGTCGCCCATCGCCTTGCGTACGGCGTCACGGGCCCGGTCGATCACGGCCGCGGCGGGGCCGACGGCGAGATTCTCCGCCGCGGTCTCCCCGCCCGGATGCGGGCGGGTGGGCGCCGTGGCCATCATGGCCAGCCGCGGGTGACGACGTCGTCGGCGTGCGGCATCCCGGCGGTCATGAGGTCCTCCCGTCGGGTTCGGTGCCGACCGCGTCGGTCCTGGGCATTTCTCCGGGTTGTCCCTGGTGAGCGAGGGCCGCGACCGCACAGGGCCGACTGGTTCACCCGACATGCCCGGAGCGTCCGTCGACGCACGCGGCGGATGGCCGAGGACTGTGGCGAACCGCGGGGTGAAGATCAATCCTTGTTGCATAGTTGGGGCAGCTGATGGCCTACCCGCAAGCGCGCACGAAGGAGCAGGGGACCTGATGGGCACCGACATCCGCGTTTTCCAGGGCGAGGACCTGCTCACCCACACCGACGCCCTGTACTCCGTGTACGTCGACGCCTTCAGCGCCCCGCCGTGGAACGCCGACGCGGAGATGGCCGCCGAGTTCGCGGACCGGCTGCCCGTGGACGTACGGCGTCCGGGCTTCAGGGCGGCAACAGCCGTGCAGGACGGTCAGGTCGTCGGGTTCGCCACCGCCTGGACCACCCTCACCCCCTTCCCCACCGACCGCTGCTACCCCCAGGCCGCCGCGGGCCTCGGTGCCGAGCGCACCGTCGAGTGGCTGTGCGGCGCCCGCGAGGTCGACGAGATCGCCGTCCGCCCTGCCGCGCACGGCACCGGCATCGGCTCCGCCCTGCTGGAGGCGGTCACCGCAGACGCCCCGGAAGGCCGCTCCTGGCTGCTCACCTCCACCCAGGCGCCCCGGACCGTGGCCTTCTACCGGCGTCGGGGCTGGACCCGGGTCACCCGTCCCTCCCCCGACGCCGGCGGCATCGTCGTCTTCCTCGGCCCACGCCATCCGGCCCGGTCCCTCGCCGCCGCGGCCCGCTGAGAGCGGCATGGGCAGATCCAAGGGGGACGAAGTGCCGCCGGCGCCGGTGGACTTCGCGGTTCTGGGGGCGGTACGGGTGCGGCGGGCCGGCGTGGAGCCGGCACTCGGGGGCCGCAGGAGAGGGCGCTGCTGGCGCTGCTGCTGGTGCGGGCGGGGCAGCCGGTCGCCGTGAGCGAGAGCGTTGCCCGGCCTCAGTCCCGGCGAGTCGTCACGTACTGCGCGACCGCCCCGCACAGGACGAGCAGCAGCGCCGAGATCCCGAGCATGCCCAGCGCGGGTGCGAGGAGTCCGGCGGAGTCCGAGGAGCGGGCCATCAGCCGGAAGAGCCGGTTCACCGGCGGCAGCCCCGGCACGAACAGCGTGGTCATCACCAGAGCGAGGGCCGCCACGAGCGCGTGTCCGTGCCGCCGGAGAACCGGACGTGAGCACACCACGCCGATGCCGGTCCCCGTCAGCGCGCAGGTCAGCTGCGCCACCGTGCCGAGCAGCAGGTCCGCCGGGCGGACGTCGTACGAGCCCACCCACAGCGGGAAGAGCAGCCCGAACACCATCAGCGGCAGGCAGCTGAACAGCACCGTCGCGATCGAGCCGAGCAGCACCCGCCAGGACCGGCCGGCGGTGACGGTCACGATGGCCCGTTGCGGGGCGCTGTCCAGGCTGAGCAGTGCGACCGTCAGCCAGGTCGAGGCGACGAACAGGGCCCCGGCCGACGACGCGTAGGCGGGGGGCAGCGGGCCGCTGCCGTTGACGGTGAGCACCCCCATCAGGCCGGTGAACAGCAGCAGCGGGGCGAGGTAGCGCTGGGAGTGCAGCACGACCGCCAGCGAGTAGCGGATGAGCGCGATCACCTCCGTCACCTCCCGTGCCCGTGACGGCGTAACCCGTCCGCGTCGCGGACCAGGCCCGCCACGGACCAGCCCTGTCGCAGCGCGACGAGCAGCAGTGCGTCGGAGCACGCCTGGTCGACGCGGACGGCCGTGGTGGTGCCCTGGTCGCTGACGGACACGACGCCGTCGAGCGCGGACCAGTCGAGCGGCGCGGGGATCCGCCCGCTGTCCGGGCAGGTGAGGAGCACCTCGGTCACCGGCCGTGCGGACGCGCCCGGGCCGGTCGGGCCGGCGCTCACCCCGCCGTCCCGCACGGTGTAGGAGCGGGTGGCGTGGGCCCTGACGACGGCCGCGCGGTGGTCGGTGAACACGACCGCGCCGCCGGCCTCGGCGACCTCCTTCATGACCTCGGCGAGGACGCCGTGCGCCGAGGCGTCCAACCCCGACCAGGGCTCGTCGAGGACCAGCAGCCCCGGCCGCACGATCAGCGCCTGTGCCAGCGCGACCTTCTGGGCGTTGCCCTTGGACAGGGTCTGCAGCTGCGCCTCCTCACCGCCCGCCGGCGACAGGCGGTCCAGCAGCTGCCGGGCCCGCTGGGCCGCCGTACGGGTGGGCAGTCCCCGGATGCGGCCCATGTGCGTGAGGTAGGAGAGCGCGGACATCCTGCCCTGAGGGGAGAAACGGTCGGGCACATAGCCGACGGCGGTGGGCCTGCCGGTGACCGATCCGCTGGTCGGGCGGGAGACACCGGCCAGTATCCGCAACAGCGTCGACTTTCCCGCCCCGTTGCCGCCGGAGAACGCCACGACGTCCCCCGGGGAGATCTCGGCGTGGACGTCCCGGAGGACCCAACCGCCTCTTCCGTAGCGTTTGCTCACCGCGTCGAGTCGCACCTCGGCTCCTTGTGGTTCGGTCCGCTGACCGGCATTCAGCATGCACTGGGTTCTCACCCGTCTCTTAACAGGGCCTCAACTCCCTTCCACCACGGGCAGTTAGGTTTGCCTACGCTAAGCCCGCCTTGGCCGAGCGGTGATCGCGTCGAGTTGTGCCCGAGAGGAGTGCCCTGGTGTGGGACAACGCACTGCCGAGCTTTCTGATCGGCCTGCGTGAAGGGCTGGAAGCCGGCCTGGTCGTGTCGGTTCTGGTGGCCACGCTGGTCCGCTCCGGCCATCGCTCCCGGCTGCCGCACGTATGGACCGGGGTGCTGGCCGCGGTGGGCATGTCGATGGGCTTCGGGGCGGTGCTGACGTTCACCGCGGCCAACCTGTCCGGGCAGGCGCAGGAGGCCTTCGGCGGCGCGCTGAGCGTGGTCGCCGTCGTCTTCGTCACCGCGATGGTGTTCTGGATGCGACGGTCGGCGCGGAGTTTCTCCGGCGAGCTCAAGGAGAAGGTCACCGCCGCCCTGGGCATGGGCGCGGGCGTGCTGGTCGCCACCTCCTTCCTCGCCGTGGGGCGCGAAGGGCTGGAGACCGCGCTGTTCCTGTGGACCACGGGGCAGGCGGCCGGGGAGTCCGCCGGCCCGCTGATCGGGGCCGGGGCGGGCCTGCTGCTGGCGGCCGCCGTGTGCTGGGGCCTGTACCGGCGGGTGCTGCACCTAAACCTCACCCGGTTCTTCACCGTCACCGGTGCCGCGCTGATCGTGATCGCGGCCGGGGTGCTCGGCTACGGCGTGCGCGACCTTGAGGAGGGCGGCGTTCTGCCGGGCTCGACGGCGTACGCCTTCGACCTGTCGGCGAGCATCGACCCGGGCTCCTGGTACGCCACGCTGGTCAGCGGCACACTGAATCTCACTCCGCAGATGACGTGGCTCCAGATCCTGGTGTACGGCGCGTACCTGGTGGCGGTGATGGGGCTGTTCGTGCGGGGCGTGCGCGGTACGGGCGCTGCCCGCACACCGGCGACGGCCGCCGCCGTACCCACACCCGAGCCGACCACCCGCCGCCTCCCCCGCTGGGGCGCACCGACCGCCCGCCGCCTCCCCCGCTGGGTCGTACCGGCAGCCGCGCTCGCCGCGCCCGCGCTGGTCGCCGGTGTGCTGGTCGCGGTCAGTGGGGCCAAGCCGGCCTCCGCCGCCACCATCACGGTCTCCCCGGCGGACTGCGGCAGGGGGTTCGCCGCTCCCGAGCCCGGACGGCAGTCCTTCCAGGTGCGCAACAACGGCAGCCGCACCGTCGAGGCGTACCTGATCGACCCGTCCACGTCGGCCGTCTACGGCGAGGTCGAGGGCATCGCGCCCGGCACCACCCGCGCCCTCATCGCCACGATCGGCAGCGGGCGGTACGCCTGGCGCTGCGTGCCGGCCGGCGGCAGGGCCGTCACCTCCGCAGCGGTCCGGGTCACGGGTGGCGGTACGGACAGGCCGGTGCTGCCGGTGGCGGAGAAGGACCTCGCCGGGCC
The DNA here is from genome assembly GCF_030386795.1 of Streptomyces sp. S.PNR 29. GTDB lineage: Bacteria > Actinomycetota > Actinomycetes > Streptomycetales > Streptomycetaceae > Streptomyces. The sequence continues at coordinate 139,699 of NZ_JANUQM010000019.1, read as the reverse complement.
GCTGGCCGCGTACCGGGCCTACGTACAGAAGGGTCTGGCCGGACTGCTGACCAGGACCCGCACCCTGCAGCGCGACATCGAGGCCGGCCGACTGGACCGGGCCCGCGCGGACTGGGTGCCCGCGCACGAGGCGTACGCCGCGCTGGGCGCCGCCTACGGCACGTTCGGGAACTTCGACGCGAAGATCGACGGGACGACGGCCGGGCTGCCCGGTGGGCTGAAGGACCCCGGTTTCACCGGGTTCCACCGCGTCGAGTACGGCCTGTGGCACGGTGAGCCGGCCTCCTCCCTCGCCAGGGCCGCCGGCCGGCTCACCGCCGACGTCGCCGGCCTGCAGAAGGACTTCCCCCACCAGGACTTCGACCCGAACGACCTTCCGCTGCGCACCCACGAGATCCTGGAGGACACCCTCCAGCAGGAGCTGACCGGCGCCGACGACTACGGCAGCGGCACCAACCTGGCCACGGCGGAGGCCGACCTCCAGGGCACGCGGGAGCTGCTCGGCCTGCTCCGCCCGCTGATCGAGCGGCGCGACCCGCAGGTCCTCACGGCCGTGGGCAGCTGGATGGGCCGCACCGAGCACCTGGTGCTCGCCGCCCGCCGCGAGGACGGCGGCTGGACCCCCGTCGAGCGCCTGCCCACCGGCACCCGTGAGCGGCTCGACGGCGCCATGGGCCAGCTGCTGGAGGAACTCGCCCCCGTTCCGGACCTGCTGGAGATCCGCCGGGCGGCCTGAGCCCCGGAACCCGCACGACAGCACCACCAGGAGAGGACCCCTGATGCCGACCCAGCAGCCGAGCCCCGCGGGGCGCCGTACGTTCGTCAAGACCGCCCTCGGCGTCGGCGCGGCCGGGGCGGCGCTGGCCGGGGCCGGACTCGCCGGGGCGGAACTGGCCGCCGCGTCGGAGGGCGGCGCCACGGCGACGGGTGCGGTGCCCTTCCACGGCGCCCACCAGGCCGGGATCGTCACCCCGCAGCAACCCGCCGCCGCCTTCGTCTCCTTCGACGTCATCGCCGGGAACCGGGACGAACTCGCCGGCCTGCTGCGCACGCTGACCGCACGGGCCCGCTTCCTGACCACCGGTGGGGTCCCGGAGGACCTGGGCGTGGGCTCCCCGCCGTCCGACAGCGGCATCCTCGGCCCCGACGTCCCCGCCGACGGGCTGACCGTCACCGTCGGGGTGGGCGCCTCCCTCTTCGACGACCGTTACGGCCTCGCCTCCGCCCGGCCACGGCACCTGAAGCCGATGCGTACCTTCCCGAACGACGACCTCGACGCGGCCGAGTGCCACGGTGACCTGTCGCTGCAGATCTGCGCGGGCCACTCCGACACCGTGCTGCACGCCCTGCGCGACATCGCCCGCCACACCCGGGGCGCGATGCAGATCAGGTGGCGTGTGGACGGATTCCGGAACCCCTCCCGGCCGTCCGGCGCGCAGCGCAACCTCCTCGGCTTCAAGGACGGCATCGCCAACCCCGACACGTCCTCCGCCCGGGAGATGAACAGGCTGGTCTGGGTGACCGGGGGCACCGGCGAGCCGTCGTGGGCCGTCGGAGGCAGCTACCAGGTCGTCCGGATCATCCGGATGCGGGTGGAGTTCTGGGACCGGGTCTCGCTCACCGAGCAGGAGAAGATGATCGGCCGCCGCCGCGACACCGGGGCCCCGCTCGACGGTGCCCGGGAGAGGGACGTCCCCCACTACGCCAAGGATCCCCACGGCGAGGCGATCCCGCTCGACGCGCACATCCGGCTCGCCAACCCGCGCACCGCCGGCACGGACGCCTCCCGCATCCTGCGCCGCGGCTACAACTACGACCGGGGTGTCGACCGGGCCGGCAATCTCGACATGGGGCTCGTGTTCTGCTGCTACCAGCAGGATGTGGTCCGCCAGTTCGAGGCCACGCAGGAACGCCTCGTCGACGAACCCCTGGTCGACTACATCACCCCCACCGGCGGCGGCTACTTCTTCACCCTCCCCGGCGTACGCGACCACTCCGACTGGCTGGGCCGCACCCTGCTGCACGACTGACCCCGACCGGCCCCCGCGTCAGCGGACGCGCTCGGCGCCGATCAGGACGAAGGCCACGGTGACGGGCCGGTCACTGCGGTTGCGCCAGGCGTGGCGGGTGCCGTTCTGGATGACGATGTCCCCCGCGGACAGCGGGGTGAGGTGGCCGTCGTCGAGTTCGAGGACGACCTCGCCCTGGAGCACGATGCCGTAGTCCACCGTCGCGGTGGTGTGCATGCCGTCGGGCTCCATGAGCTCCGCGATGCCGGGTGAGTCGGCTCGCTGTTCCCGGTCGAAGGCGGCCGGGTCGAACGACGGGTCCCGCATCGCCGAGTCCGGCGGCATGGTCAGCACGATGAAGCGCGTGCCGCCGGGTGCCGGCAGCAGACTGGCGACCTTCGGCGTCGGGTCCTCGCCCGTGCGGCTGACGGGCGCTCCCGGTTCGGTCGCCCAGGGCAGGGACGAGACCCAGCCCGGCAGGCTGGTGAACCGGCGGCTGCGGGGAATCGGGCCGTCGCTGACGACGACCGACCTGCCGCTGTCGTCATGACCGGTGACGACTCTGCGCATGGGTGTCTCCTCGATTCTGCCGGTTGTCGGGAGCGGGGTGCCGGACGAGGCCGGACCGCCAGGTGTCGAGTACGGCCCCCACCGTCTCGGCAGGGGTGTGCAGCAGGGCACCCGCCGTGGCCCGTACGAACGCCCTGTCGCGGTCGTCGGTGAGGTACTCCACGGGGGACTTGCCGTCGAGGCGCGCCAGCAGCAGTGCCGGCAGCAGGGACGCGGCGCGGGCCTCCAGCGCGGCGCGGGGTTCCCAGCCGGCCTTGTGGAGGTACTCCTCGGCCAGGGCACCGGCGGCCCGCAGCAGGTCGGCGCGGCGGCCGGGCACCACCAGGGTCTTGAGGAGCAGGTGGTTCACGCAGAAGGCCAGGTCGAAGGCCGGGTCTCCGTACCAGGCGCATTCGGCGTCCAGCAGGACGGGCCCCGACGGGCCGACGAGGATGTTCTTGGGGCTGACGTCGCCGTGCACGAGGGCCAGGTGGGTGCCGGCCGTGCGGTCGGCGATGCGCCGGAGCTCGTCGCGCAGGCCGGGGTGCGCGGCCGCGGTGGCCAGCAGGTACGGCTCGATGCGCAGGGCGTGGAAGTTGTCGTCGGTGGCGAACCGGGCGGCGAGCGCGGCGTCCCCGGCGCTGGCGGCGTGCAGACTGCCGAGCACCTCTCCGACGGCCGCCGCGGTCGCCACGTCCACCTCGCCGTCCAGCAGCCGTGCCTTCCACATCGGGTAGCGATCCGGGGGCAGGTACGCCATGGCGAAGAGGCCGGCTCCGGCGTCGTGGGCCAGCAGTTCCGGCACACTGTCCGGGCGGTGCCGGGACGCGAAGCGCATCCACGCCCACTCGTAGGCGTTGCGCGACACCGGCGCCTGCCAGTCGGCCGCGACCCGCAGCCGGGCCAGGGCCCGCTTGACGCAGAGGGAGCGGCCCGGCAGGTCCACCCGCCACAGGTCGGAGGAGACACCGCCCGCCAGCGGCGTCCACTGTGCGGCCTCGCCGGGTTCGGCGAGGTCATGGGCGAGCAGGAAGCCGGTCAGCGCGGAGTCCGGGCCGGCGTGGGTCGAGGTCTGGCTCATCGCCGGTCACCCGCCCCGGCGGGCAGGGCGCGAGGGCGGTTGCAGGGGTGGGCGGGTGCCTCGTCCGCCAGGATCCGTACGACCTCCTCGGCGGCGCGGCGGCGCAGTTCCGTCACCGACGCGTCGGAGGAGAAGGCGACGTGCGGGGTGAGGAGCGCGCCCGGCTGGGCCGTCAGCCCGGCCGGAACGTGCGGCTCGCTCTCCAGGACGTCGAAGGCGGCCCCGCCCAGGTGCCCGCTGTCCAGCGCCTTGATGACCGCGTCGGTGTCCACCAGACCGCCCCGGCTGACGTTGACCAGCAGGCCGCCCGGTTTCATCAGCGCCAGTTGCCCGGCGCCGACGATGTGGTGGGTGTCCGGCGTGAGCGGCACATGGAGGATCACCACGTCGCTGCGGCGCAGCAACTCCTCCAGGTCCACCATCTCCACGCCGGGGACGTCCTTCGGCGGGTGCGGGTCGTGGGCCAGGATCCGGCAGCCGAACGCGCCCAGCTTGCGCACCGTGGCCCGCCCGATGCGCCCGTATCCGACGACGCCGCAGGTCAGCGCAGACAGCCGGCGCAGCCGGGCGCTCGCGGGGTCCCATCGGCCCGCACGGACGTCCCGGTCGGACACGGCCAGGCCGCGTGTCCAGGCCAGCACCATGCCGACGGCGTGGTCCGAGACCTCCTCGACGCAGTAGTCCGGCACGTTGGTGACCCACACGCCCCGCTCGGTGGCGGCGTCCACGGCGATGTTGTCGAGGCCGACCCCGAGCCGGGCCACGATCCGCAGGTCCGGTGAGGCGCCGACCGCGGCGGCGGAGACGGGCGCCCAGCAGGTGAGGATCCCGGCGGGCCGGTGCTCGGCGACCAGTTCCTCGACGACCTCGGCGGCGGCGGGCTCGGCGGGGCCGGTCACCAGAGTGTGGCCCGCCCTCTCGATGACCGATCGCTCGACGGAGTCGTCGGGCCAGGCGTAGTCGGTGAGCAGCACGGTGCCCGGGCGGCTCGGTGGGTTCATAGGTGGTCCTCGCAGAATCGTGCGGTCCGCAGCGGACGCCGGGCGTCCCGCCCGTTACCGGGCCGCCAGTGATGAGGGAAGAGGGATGCAGGTCGAATCACTGTGTCACAACCACGTGGTGCTAACGATAGCATTGAGCGCCTTCACCACGTCAAGGCTTGGCGTGGCGGCTGCGACAGACGGAAACCGCCGAAGAAATCCGCCGTTCATGTCTTGACGCGCCGGGGTCTTCCCATCATGGTTTCTGCGAGCCCAGGACCGTGTGGCCGACAAGTGTCCACACAAGGTCCGGCTGTCGAAGACGCCACAGCCACGGACGTTCTACGACGGGTGTTTACGGCCGTGCGGCCGGCCCGCGCCATTCCGCACGCGGCATTTCGACCGCGCGGCAGACCACCGCACGCCCTCTCTCACGCGCACGGCGACGTCATCGGTCGCCGCCCCGAGTCCGTGTTCTGCTCACCGATTCTCCTCATCGCCTCGCCCGTACATCCCGTACGGCGACGAATCCGCCGCGGCCTGCCGTGGCCCCGTTTTCCCCAGGAGCCGCAATGAATCACGCAGCGCAAGTCGACACCGGTACCGTGCCCGTCCGGAGCACGGTGGACAGCGGCCCGGCCCCGCTCTCCCGCCCCATGATCGGGGTGGGTTTCCTGCTGCTGACGCTGTCCTACATGGTCAACGCGATGGACCGGCAGGTCTTCCCTCCCCTGCTGCCGAACATCCGCCAGGAGTACGGGTTCTCCCTGGAGCAGGGCGGGTTGCTGGCGACGAACTTCACCCTCGGCATGGCGATCGCCGGACTCCCGGCGGGCTACCTCCTCGACCGCTTCCGCCGCAAGACGGTGCTGCTGGTCAGCATCGTGATCTACTCCCTGGGCACGATGGCCACCCCTCTGGCGACCGGTTTCGCCGACATGACGGCGTACCGGATCATCTCGGGCTTCGGTGAGGGCATGCAGTCCGCGGCCATCTTCGCGGCGGTCGGGGCCTTCTTCTCCCACCGGCGGGGCCTCGCCTTCGGCACGATCGGCGTCGGTTACTCCCTCGGCGTGTTCGTCAGCCCGCTGATCGGCGTCTGGCTCATGAACACGCACGGCACCTGGCACTCGCCGTTCTACCTGTTCGGAACGGCCGGACTGCTGATCGCCGCCGTCTCGGTGTTCCTCGTGAAGGCAGCGCTGACCGAGACGACCGTCGACAGGGTCACCTCGACCAGGACCTACGAGTACATGCCGGCCTCCCCCTACCACCGCAACACCGTCGCGCTGGCCCTGCACTCGGTCGTCAGCGGTGTGGCCGTCTACGGATTCATCGGCCTGTACCCGACGTTTCTCATCAGTTCCCAGCACTACGGCTCCGGCCAGGCCGCGCTGGCCATGAGCTTCCTCGGCTTCGGCGGCATGCTGTCGATCCTCGGCGGCTGGCTCGGTGACCGTATGAACCAGCGCAACCTGCTGATCGTGAGCCTGCTGGCCTGCTCCGTCATCAGCGTGGGCATCTACCAGACCCACGTCGGGACCGGCCCGCAGTGCGTACTGGCCTTCCTCATGGGCGTCTTCGGCCTGGGCGTGCTCTACCCGAACACCAACAGCGCGATCCAGCGGGCCGTGCGCCCCGAGCAGATCGGACGCGCCTCCGGTCTCTTCGTCACCAGCTACTACGGGACGGCAGCCTTCTCCGGCCTGCTCTTCGCCGCCCTGGTGGAGTCCTTCGGGTGGCACCGGGCGGGGCTGCTGCAGGTGACGCTGCTGCCGCTGGTGGGCGTCCTGGCCCTGTCCTTCGTCCGTACCTCGCAGTTCAACAACGCGGTCCGTCCGTGAGCCGACGGTGACCCCACACGACCGGGGCCTGCCCACCGCTCGGCGGTGGACAGGCCCCGGCGCACGTCGCGCGGTCACACGGCCGGACCGGGACCTCAAAGGCGCTCGGCCACGACGGGATTGCGCAGGACGCCGATGCCCTCGATCTCGACCTCGACCTCGTCACCGGGGCGGATCGGCCCGACACCCGCAGGGGTTCCGGTCATGATCGCGTCGCCCGGGAGGAGCGTGAGGTGGCGGCTGAGGTAACCGACGAGCTCCGGCACGCCGAGCAGCAGGTCGGCCGTGCTCGCCGACTGCATGACCGTGCCGTTCACACGGGTGGTCAGGGACAGCCCGGACGGATCGAGGTCCGTCGCGATGACCGGTCCCAGAGGGGCGAAGGTGTCCTGGCCCTTGCCGATCAGCAGCGTGCCGAACGCGCTCTCCTCGCGCTGGACGATGCGGTCGCTGACATCGTTTCCGCACGTGTAGCCGAGGATGTACTCCTGCGCGTCGGAGGGCTTCACATGGCGGGCTTCCTTTCCGATGATGACGACCAACTCGCCTTCGAAATGGATGAGTTCGCCGGCGGCCGGATAGACGATGGCATCACCCGGCCCCACCACCGCCGTACTCGGCTTCATGAAGCACACGGGAACGTCCGGAATATCACGGTGGGTTTCGTCGACATGCGCGGCGTAGTTGTAGGCGAACCCGAAGATCCGCGGCCGCTCCAGCGGTGAAAGCAGGGTCACATCGCCGACTTCGTCGGTGACACCCGTGGGAGCCATTCCGGTGAAGGGATCGCCCTCGCATCGCGTGATCCCGGTGTCACCTGATTTCAGTTGTCCATAGTGGCGCACACCGCCGACGGAATACCTGACGATCCGCACGAATGACCTCCGCAACTAGGCAGCCGCGGGCGGCTGCACGGCCCGATCAGCAGTGCTAACGTTAGCACAGACCGCACACATCAACCCGGAGATCAGATCTGCGCGACCACGGAGCGCAACGTCGGTGCTATCGTTGGCACACAGAATGTAACGGCGCCGGGACCAGTCATGCGAGGGGGCCCCATCACGTGATCACCACCAGGGACATCGCCGAACGCCTGGGGGTCTCCGTGTCGACGGTCGGCCGGGCGCTGGCCGACGACGCGAGGATCAGCGAGGAGACCAAGTTCCGGGTCCGTCAGGCGGCTTCGGAGATGGGGTACGTCGGCAACCGCGCGGCGCGGATGATGCGGGGTGCGTCCAGCAACGTCGTCGGGCTGGTGATTCCGGACATCCGCAACAGCTTCTACTCGACCATCGCGCACGAGCTGTCGAAGAACATGGAGGCCGAGGGCTTCCAGCTGATGCTCTCCGAGACCGACGACGACCGGATGGTGGAGCTGCGCCACCTGCGGGAGCTGTCCGCGAACCGTGTGGCCGGCGTCATCATCGTGCCCACCGCGCGCCCGCACGGCGACTCCGTCAAGCTGCTGCGCGCGATGCCGCACCTGCAACTGCTGCGCCGCCACCCGTCGTTGGGCTCCCAGTGGTTCGGCCTGGACGACCACGAGGCGCTGCGCGAGGCCACGGCCCATCTCGTCGCACAGGGGCACCAGCACCTCGGCTACCTGGGCGGCCCCGTCGAACTGCCCACGGGTGCGGAGCGTCTGCGGGGCTTCCGCACCGCCCTGCAGGAGGGCGGCCTGCCCGACGAGGCCGGACACGTCGAGCTGGGACCGCCGTCGTCCACCGAACACAGCCGCCAAGCCGTGCGCAGGCTGCTGGAGCAGCCGTCGCCGCCCACCGCCCTGGTGCTCGGGTCGGTGCCGCACACCCTGGGCGTCCTGGAGGAACTGACGGAGCTGGGCGTCAAGGTGCCCGGGAGCCTGTCGGTGGTGGGCTTCGGCGACGAGCCCGGGTTCTCCTGGTGGGGCCCGGGGCTCACCACCGTCGGCCTCCCGGTCCAGGAGATGGCGACCGGGTGCGCCCTGTGGCTGCTGCGGCGCCTGAGGACGCAGCCCGGCAACGACGGCCCGTACACCTCGCTCTCCCCCGGCTCCCTGATCGTCCGGGGCAGCACGGCACCGCCCAAGGGCCGGCCGCGCGGCCGTCGAGCAGGGGCTCCGTCCGGCGCCTCCGGACGTCGTTCACCGTGATGTCGTTCACCGTCATGTCCTTCGCGGTGGCGGTCTCTTCCGGGACCGGCCGGGAAACGGCTGCCGACGGCGTGACGACCTCCCGGTCCGTTCTCCCGTCAGGTGCGGGCCGGTCCTTCGTCCGCGCGGCCCCGGCACGCGGGCCCGCGCCGCTCACTCAGCGGCCACGGTGCCGCCCGTGACGGCACAGGTCCGAGGTCCTCGGGGTACGGGATCCGCGGACACGTGACAAGCATGCCCGCGGAAGCGGCGAGATAGTGTTGCGCGCATGGACAACGCACGTTCGACAGGGCCGAGGGGCTTCAGGTAGCCCGCCAGGAAATACCTGGCGGTTGCTGCGAACGGAGTCCCGTGACCCGCACCGCCCACCACCTTCCCCCTGCACACAGCCGGAGCACGCACGACCGCTCACCAGGAAGCCCCTGGCGTTCCGTGGTGCTCTACGACCTCAGGTACAGCGCACGCAGCCTCGCTGATGCGACACGAGAGTCCAGAAGGCCCCAACCGGGCGTGGTCCGCCGCACGGTGGATTTCTACTCGTTCCCCCGACACCAGGGGGACCGCTCCGTCGCCCAGTGGTCCGCGGTGGAGGAACGCCGGGCGCGGCAGCGGCTACGAGCCCAGGTGGGGACTCTCCTGAGGCTGGTGAATTCCACCGCCGGCGCACTCGCACTCGATGCCGCGGACACGGTGGACATTCCGCCGGCGCGTCATCGGCGTGGCTCGCTCTGGCTCGCGTAGCCGCCACGGGAGCACCGCCCCACGCGGAACTCGCGCCGGCCGATGCCTCCCGCATCGGCCGGCTTGCCGAGGCTGTGGCGGACGGTTTCGGTGAGGTCGGTCAGGAATCGAGAAGCGCGGGACACCGAGCCGCTTCTAGCCTGCTCGGCATGGACATCACCATTCACACCAGCTTCCTGCCGCACGACGACCCGGACGCGTCGCTCGCCTTCTACCGCGACGTACTCGGCTTCGAGGTCCGCAGCGACGTCGGGCAGGGCAGGATGCGCTGGATCACGGTCGGCCCGGCCGGTCAGCCCGACACGTCCCTCCTCCTGGCGCCGCCGGCCGCCGACCCGGGAGTCACCGAGGCCGAGCGCCGCACCATCACCGAGATGATGGCCAAGGGCACCTACGGCTGGATCCTGCTGGCCACCCCGGACCTCGACGCCACGTTCGAGAAGGTGCAGGCCAGTGACGCCGAGGTCGTCCAGGAGCCGACCGAGCAGCCGTACGGCATCCGCGACTGCGCCTTCCGCGACCCCGCGGGCAACCTGGTGCGCATCCAGGAGCTTCGCTGAGCCGTGCGGGTGCTCGGCCGGCTCCGGCGGCCCGGTCCTCATCACCGAAGGGAAGGGGAGTTCTCGCAATGTGTCAGCCCGAGTGGCGGCGTGCACGCGTCGAGGCCCAGCGCCTGGCCGATCTCGCGCGGCTGCGCCGCGTCCGCGACCGGATCGACAGGGAGTACGCGCAGCCGCTGAACGTGGAGGCGCTCGCCCGCGAGGTGAGCATGTCCGCCGGACACCTCAGCCGACAGTTCCGCGCGGCCTACGGCGAGTCGCCGTACGCGTACCTGATGACGCGTCGCATCGAGCGCGCGACGGCGCTGCTGCGGCGTGGCGACCTCAGCGTCACCGAGGTCTGCTTCGCGGTCGGCTGCGCGTCGCTGGGCACGTTCACCACCCGCTTCACCGAGCTGGTCGGCATGCCGCCCGGAGCCTTCCGGCGCCGTGCGGCGGAAGCGGCGGCCGACCGGGCGGAAGCGGCGGCCGACCGGGCGGAAGCGGCGAGTACGGCCGGTGATGCGGGATCTGCGGTCACGGTGGAGGGGATGCCGGCGTGTGTGGCGAAGCGGGTGACCAGACCGGTCAGGATTCGAGAAGCCCGGGCCGCCGGGCAGCCCATAGCGTGATGGCCATGGCAACCACCGCATCCACCACGGCCCTCGCATCCGTCACCCTGGAGGTGGCCGACCCCGAGGCCGCCCACCGTTTCTGCACCGCCTTCTCAGTGGACACATACGTACGCCTGCGGGCATCCGAGGCGCACTCCACCGGATTCCGCGGCTTCGCCCTGGCGCTCACGGTGTCCGGGCCGGCCACCGTCGACAGCTTCCTGGGCGCCGCCGTGGACGCCGGCGCCACGGTGCTGAAGCCCGCCACCAAGTCGCTGTGGGGCTACGGCGGCGTCGTACGGGCACCGGACGGCACGATCTGGCACGTCACTCACCGCCGCGCCGTCCACGGTCTCCGCACCGCCTGACTCCCGGTCCTGAACTCCCGCCCCTCCCACCTGCCTCGCTCCGTGCACGAAAGGACATCTGCCATGCAGCACACGTCGCCGTCGAAGTCGCCCGCCGAGAACTCCGGCACGGCAGCCGAGCAGTACAACGGGTTCACCGCCGAAGAGCGGGCCGCGATGAAGGAGCACGCTCAGGAACAGAAGAAGGCGGCGGCGCGACGCGGTTCGCGGGCGGAGAAGGAGGCGGCGGCGGAGCGGGACGTGCTCGCGAAGATCGCCGAGATGCCGGAGGCGGACCGGGTCCTCGCCGAGCGGATTCACGCCGTGGTCAGGGCCGCCGCTCCGGACCTCACGCCCAAACTCTGGTACGGGATGCCCGCCTACGCCAGAGACGGCAAGGTCGTCTGCCACTTCCAGAGCGCGCAGAAGTTCAGATCGAGGTATGCCACGCTCGGATTCAGCGACCAGGCGGCGCTCGACGACGGCACCATGTGGCCGACCTCCTACGCCCTGAAGGAGCTGACCGCAGCCGACGAACAGCGCATCAGCGCCCTCGTCAGGAAGGCGGTGGGCTGACACCGGCCGGACTCCGCTCGGGAAAGCACTGCATGACCACCGTACGGGGCATCGATGCCCGAGGTACGCAGCACTGCGAGACGACGGCTCTGGGGGTGCTGCTGCGGCACCAGGGACTCGATCTGTCCGAGCCCATGCTCTTCGGCCTCGGTTCCGGTCTGTCCTTCGTCTACTGGGACAGCAAGAACATGGGCTTCCCCTTCCTCGGGGGACGGGTCAGACCGTTCGAGCTCACCAGGAACCTGGCCACCGGACTCGGGCTGGAGCTCCGGGTCCAGGAAACCACCTCCCCCCGCAGGGCATGGGAGAACGTGGTGGCCCCCATCGACGCCGGTCACCCCGTCGGACTGCAGCTCGACAGCTACCACCTGGACTACTTCGGGTCCAAGGTGCACTTCGGCGGTCATGTCGTCGCCATGTACGGCTACGACGACCACGACGCCTACCTGGTGGACACCGACCAGCAAGGCGGAACGGTGTCCACCAGCCTGACCAGCCTCGCCCGGGCCAGGGCCGCGCGCGGCCCGATGACCGCCAGGCACCGGTCCTTCACCCTCACCGCTCCGAGGAACCTGCCGTCACCATCGGACCGGATCGTTCCCGCCATCACCGCCTGCGCCGAAGCCTTCCTCGACCCGCCCATCGCCAACCTCGGCCACCGAGGCATCGAGAAGGCCGGCAAGCTGGTGCGCACTTGGCTCCGGCGGACCGACGACCCGCAGCGGGACCTACCGCAGGCCGCCCTGCTGATGGAGCAGGCCGGCACCGGCGGCGCCCTGTTCCGCAACCTCTACCGCGACTTCCTCGCCGAGTGCCTCCAACAGCTCGACAGCAGCCACCTGCGCACCGGCCACGGACTGTACGCCGAGGCGGCCACCCTGTGGACAGAAGTCGCAGCGCTGATCACGAAGGCCGGTGCATCGGGCGCCGAGCAGTGCCTCGTGCGGGCAGGCAGCATCCTCTGCGATGTCGCACGCCTGGAGCGCGAGGCCATGCAGGCGCTGAGCCGCCTGGAGAGCGACTGACCGCGCGCGGTCCCGCCCTCGCCCTCTGACCGGTGGGCCGGTCCCGCCCGTGCTGTCCGTCCGTCCGGGCGGAGCGCGGCCCACCGGAGTCCTGTCGGGCCCTACAACCCGACAGCATGCTAACGATAGCACCGTCGATCGAACCACCTGGCGAATCGTGCACACCTCACCCTTGACACGCACAGCATCACCTCCCCACCATTGCGCTATCGATAGCACCGCCGGACGCAGCGGTGCAGGAGCCGGCCGACATACGCCGTTCCCTCCGGGCCCAGGCCGCCGAGCCGCTCCGATCGCACCCGTAGGTCGAAAGGTCGTACCCCATGACAGACACGCGCATCGCCAGGCTGCACGGCCGCCGGGTGTGGGACTCGCGCGGTCGCCCGACCGTGGAGGTCGAGGCCCGTCTCGCCGGCGGTGCGGTCGGGCGGGCCATCGCTCCGGCCGGTGCCTCGACGGGGCAGGGCGAGGCGCTGGACCTGCGGGACGGCGGCACCAGGTTCGGCGGGTTCGACGTGCACCGCGCGGTGGGCTCCGTCAACCAGGAGATCGCCCCCGCCCTCATCGGCCGGGACGCGGCCGACCAGGCGGCGGTCGACCGGCTGCTGGTGCACCTCGACGGGACCGCCGACCGCAGCCGCCTCGGCGGCAACGCCATCGTGGCGGCCTCCATGGCCGTCCTGCACGCCACGGCCGCCGCGGCGGACAAGCCGCTGTGGCTCCATCTGGCGGGCGACCGCCCCGTCCGGATCCCGCTGCCGGAGATCCAGATCTTCGGCGGCGGGGCGCACGCGGACCGGCGCGTCGACGTCCAGGACTTCATGGTGGTCTGCCCCGCCGCGCGGAGCTTCGCCGAGGCCCTGGACTGGACGGCGGAGATCTACCGGGCCGCCGGGAGTCTGATGCGCAAGGCCGGCAAGGCCCAGGGGGTGGCCGACGAAGGCGGTTTCTGGCCCGCGTTCGACTCCAACGAGGAGGCCCTGGAGACGCTGACCCTGGCCATCGGGACGGCCGGCTTCGCCTCCCCCGCCCAGGTCGGCATCTCGCTGGACGTCGCGGCCTCGCAGTTCGGCTCCGCCGGGCGGTACACGCTGGCCCTGGACGACCGCACGCTGGACACCGCCGGACTCATCGACATGCTGGGCGGCTGGATCGAGCAGTACCCAATCCTGTCCGTCGAGGACCCGGTGGGCGAGGACGACCACGAGGGCATGCGGGAGTTCACCCGGCGCTACGGCCGGCGCTGCCAGGTGATCGGCGACGACTACCTGGTCACCAACGCCAAGCGGGTGGAGGCGGCGGCCACCGCCGGTGCGACGAACGCCGTACTCGTCAAGCCGAACCAGGCCGGCACGGTCACGGAGTCCTTCCAGGCCCTCCGGGCCGGACAGGAAGCCGGTTTCGGCACGATCGTCTCCGCGCGTTCCGGGGAGACCGAGGACGTCACCATCGCCCATCTGAGCGTCGGCTGGGACGCCGGCCAGCTGAAGGTGGGCTCGTTCACCCGCTCCGAGCGCATGGCCAAGTGGAACGAGGTGCTGCGCATCGAGGAGGCCCTCGGCGGCTCCGCGGAATTCAGCGGATGGTCCGCTTTTCCGTTCGCCACGCCGTAATACGCGCTCCCCGCAATACGAGACCGCCGTAGAACGGCCTCCCGGTATTACAGTCATCGAATTCCAGAGCCGATCGGAGCACGGAGCCCACCATGCTGCCTCCCGTCAATCTGCGCCCGAGTTTCCACATCACCCGGTCCAGCCATGTGCGTCTCACCGTCGCCGATCTGGCCGAGAGCAAGAGGTTCTACACGGCCGCGCTGGGGCTCGTCGTCAGCGACGAGGACGCGCGCACCGTCCACCTCCGCGGCCTGGCGGAGGCCTGCCACCACAGCCTCGTCCTGGAGCTGGACGAGGAGGGCGCGGGCTCGTGCCGCAGGATCGGTTTCCGGGTCTTCTTCGACGAGGACCTCGATCTCGCCTACGCCTGGTTCCGGGAACGCGGGCTGCCCGCCGAGTGGGCCGACGTCCCGTACCAGGGCCGCACACTGCACGTCAGCGACCCCGTCGGCACACCGCTCGAACTGTGCGCGCACATGGAGACCCGGCCGCGGCTGCACATCGACTTCGAGCGCCACCGGGGTGCCCACGCGCAGCGCCTGGACCACTACCAGGTCTTCGCCCCGGACACCTACGAGCTGTGCGCGTTCTACAGCGAGCTCGGCTTCCGCAACTCCGAGTACCTGGAGCACGGAGACAAGCTGCTGGGTGCGTTCATGTACCGCAAGGGCACCTGTCTCGACCTCGCGATCGTCGAGAACACCGGGCCCGCCCTGCACCACTTCGCCTACACCGTCTCCGAGAGCCGGGACATCTTCACCGCCTGCGACTGGGCGGGCATCCTCGGCTACGGCGACGGCGTGGAGCGGGGCCCGGGACGGCACGGCCCGGGCGGGATGCTCTTCGCCTACCTCCGCGACCCCGACGGGCACCGCGTGGAGGTGTTCAACAGCCACTACCAGACGATCGACACCGAGATCGAGCCGGTGCGCTGGGACGCCGCGTCGCTGAGCACCAACGCCCGCTGGGGCCTGCCGGCCCTGGAGAAGTGGTACTTCGAGGCGTCGCCCTTCGCCGGTGTGCCGCAGACCCCGCCGGCCGAGCTGCCGAAGCCGATGTCGCTGGAGCGGTTCCTGCTCGAACAGCCCATCCCCTGACCTTCCGCATCCCCTCCCCCTGGAGACGTCAATGGCACGAGTGCCCTACCTTCGCCGCGAGGACGCGGACGAGTCGCTGAAACCCCTGTACGACCGGCTGGAAGCCGAGCGCAAGGTACCGACGGCGAACATCTTCCTCGCCCTCGCGGGCGCGCCGGCCCAGCTGGACGCGTTCCTGACCTACGCCAACTCGCTGCGCGCCGCCGACCTCAGTCCCCGCCTGCGTGAGCTGGCCATCCTGACCGTGGGGCACGCGACCCGGTCCGCGTACGAGGTCGCGCACCACCAGTCGCACGGCCTGAAGGCCGGGCTGACCGAGGAACAGCTCGCGGCGGTGGCCGACTTCGAGTCGTCCGGCCTGTTCGACGAGACGGAGAAGGCGGTGATGCGCCTGGCCGAGGAGTCCACGCTCCGGGTCGACGTCTCCGAGGAGACATGGCGTGCCGCGGCCGAACATCTGACGAGCCGGCAGATGGTCGAACTGTCGTTGTCCATCGCCTGGTACAACTCCGGCGTCCGCATCATGGGTCTGCTGGACATCGATCTTGAGGCCAATTACCCGAATCCGTTCCCGAATTCGTAGCTCTCGGCGCGGTGATTTCAAGGAGTATTTCCATGGCGAAAATGCTCGCCGCACGGCTGCACGCGCTGGGTGAGCCGATGTCGGTGGACACGATCGACGTGCCCACCCCGCGTCCGACCGATGTGCTGGTACGGGTCAAGGCGTGCGGGATCGTGCCGAACATGGCCAACGTGATCAACAACTGGCCCACGTGGTACCCGCACCAGCCGCTGCCCAAGCTGCCCGCGATCTTCGGCCTGGACCCCGCGGGCGTGGTCGAGGCGGTCGGTGAGGCGGTGCTCAACACCAAGCCCGGCGACCGGGTGTATGTGAGCCCGCTGCGCTCCTGCGGCAGTTGCCAGGTGTGCCGCGGCGGCGAGCTCAGCCGGTGCCGGTACTTCACGCTGAACGGCTACTTCAGCACGTCCCGTGACGGGCAGCGGATCTTCGACCTCTACCCCTACGGCGGCTTCGCGCAGTACATGACCGCGCCGCAGCACGCGATCGTCAACATCCCGGACACCATGACGTTCGAGCAGGCCGGAAAGCTCGGCTACATCGGCACGTCCTACGGAGCCCTCAGGCACGCCGCCGCCGGCCCCGGTCAGGTGGGGCTGATCGACGGGATCACCGGCACCCTCGGTGTGGCCGCCACCCTGCTCGCGCTGGCCTCGGGCGTCTCCAGGGTCCTCGGCACCGGCCGCAACGAGGAACTCCTCAAGCGTGTCAAGGAGTTGGCCCCGGACCGGATCGAGGTCATGCGGCTCGGCGAGGGCTCCTCGGGCGAGTGGGCGAAGTCCCGCACCGGCGGTGAGGGGGCGGACTTCGTGATCAGCGCCCTGGGGGCCAAGGCCCCGGTGGAGACGATGCTGGACTCGATGCTGGGCGTCCGCCGCGGCGGCAGGGTGATCAACGTCGGCGGTGTGGGTGACCGGCTGCCGGTGGACGTGAAATGGCTCATGGACGAGCAGGTCCAGCTGATCGGCTCCAACTGGTTCACCACCGCGCAGGGCCAGGAGGTCGCCGACATGGTGGGCACCGGCGCCCTGAACCTGTCCTACCTGATCACCAAGCCCTTCCCGCTGTCCAAGGTGAACGAAGCGATCTCGGGACGCGTCACCGACAGCGACGGCGGGTTCGGCAACTACGTCGTGCTCCCCTGAGGGCAGGCCGGAGACGGCAGGCAGGAGAAGACGGTGGAACTGCGCTGGCTGGCCTCGTTCGCCGTCGTCGCCGAGGAGTTGCACTTCGCGCGGGCGGCGGACCGGCTGCATCTGGCGCCCTCCGCGCTCAGTGCGCAGATCAGGGCGCTGGAGTCGCATCTCGGCGTGCGCCTCATCGACCGCGGCAGGCGCTCGCGCCCGGCGCTGACCCATGCGGGGCGGCTGTTCCTGGCGGAGGCCGAGCGCACGCTCGCCCAGGCGGCGCGCGCGGAGGCGGTGGGCCGTCGGGCCGGGCGCGGGGAGCTGGGGCACGCCGAGATCGGCTATGTCGCCTCGGCCGCCTTCTCGGGTGTCGTCACCGGCCTCCTGGCCGCCTGTTCGGCACCGGGCAGCGACCTGACGGTGGGCGTGCGGGAGTTGGAGACCCCGGCCCAGCTGGAGGCGCTGGCGGCCGGGGACATCGACGTCGGTTTCCTGCGCTGGCGGCCGGTGTACCCGCCCGGGGTCACGGCGACCTGCCTGCTCACGGAGGAGGTGCTCCTGGCGGTGCGGGAGGACGGTCCGCAGGCCGCCCATGAGGCGGTGCCGACCGCCGCACTGCGCGAGGAGCGCTTCGTGGCACCGTACTTCGACGAGGAGTACGGCTGCCGCGACCAGATCCTCCAGGTGGGCGACCACGGCGGCTTCACCCCGGACATCGCTCCTCCGGTACGGGACTTCATCGCCGCCCTGACGCTGGTCGGCGGCGGTCACGGCGTGGCGCTGGTGCCCGCCTCGCTCAGCCGGGTCCACATCCCGGGCGTGGCCTTCCGTCCCCTGGCGGACCTGCGGCTCACCACCCGGCTGGTGGGCGCGTACCGCAGCGGGGAGACCTCCCCCGCGGTACGCGCTGTGATCCGCCGCCTGCGGGAGCCGGCGACGGCCTCCGCCACCTGACGTCGACGTCCGGCCGGCGCATCTTTGTGCGCGAAAAGCGTTCCATCAGAGCAGGTCAGAGGGCATGTGCCCGGCTTACGCTCGATCCGACACCACAGGGAGGGACACATGACCGCGATCACACGCGTGGGAGTCGTCGGCGCCGGGCAGATGGGCCGGGGCATCGCCGAGGTCTGCGCCCGGGCCGGGCTGTCCGTGACGTTGTGCGACGTGACCGAGGACAGGGCCCGCGCCGGGCTGGCCGGCGTCGCCGACTCCCTGCTCCGGGCGGAGAAGAAGGGCACGCTCACCCCGCAGGACCGCGCCCACGCGCTCGCGGGCATCGCCGTCACCGCCGACCTGTCCCGCCTGGCCGCGGCGCACCTGGTCATCGAGGCCGCCGTCGAGGACGAGGACGCCAAGACCGCGCTGTTCCGGCGGCTGGACGAGGTGGTCACGGCCCCGGACGCCGTCCTGGCCAGCAACACCTCCTCCATCCCCATCGCCCGCCTGGCCGCGGCCACCAGCCGCCCTCGGTCGGTGATCGGCCTGCACTTCTTCAACCCGGTCCCGGTGCTCCCGCTGGTCGAGGTGATCCCGTCCCTGCACACCTCCCGGGCCACGGAGCAGCGTGTGCGGGCCTTCGCCGGTGAGGTGCTGGGCAAGCGGACGATCGTCGCGCAGGACCGGGCGGGCTTCGTCGTCAACTCCCTGCTGGTGCCGTACCTGCTGGCGGCGGTACGGATGGTCAGCTCGGGCACGGCGACGGCGGAGGACATCGACACCGGGATGACCGCCGGCTGCGCCCACCCCATGGGCCCGCTGCGCCTGGCCGACCTCATCGGCCTGGACACGGTGGCGGCGATCGGGGAGGCACTGTACGAGGAGTACCGCGAACCCCTGTACGCCCCGCCGCCCCTGCTGCGCCGCATGGTCGAGTCCGGGCTGCTGGGGCGGAAGTCCGGGCGGGGTTTCTTCAGCTACACGGCGGCGTGAGGCTGTTGCGGCAGCCGGTACCGCGCACCCGCTCTTGCCCAAATCGTTGACGGGATCATGCCCCCCACTTATCTTCTGACCGAATTCACGAACTACGTTCGAAATTACGGACAGGGACGGTCCCGTATGGCTCGGACTCACCACCCCCGCACGCGCCACAGACCCCTGCTGGTCTGCGTGCTCGCCCTGCTGCTCGCGCTCGTGGGCGCCACCCAGCCGGTGTCCGCGGCCGACGGCCGCCCGTACACCAACCCCCTCAAATCAACCAAGGGCGCGGACCCCTGGCTGCAGTACTACAACGGCAACTACTACCTGATCACCACGACGTTCACCGGCATCCTCGGGATGCGGAAGTCGCCGACCCTGGCCGGGCTCGCCACCGCGCCGAACATCCAGGTGTGGTCGGACACCACCCCGACCCGCAACACCAACATCTGGGCCCCGGAGATCCACCTCTTCAACGGCCACTGGTACCTGTACTACTCCGCCGGCCAGAGCGGTGTGGCCTGCTGCGACTCCCAGCGCACCCACGTCCTGGAGAGCGCCGGCACCGACCCGCTGGGGCCGTACACCTACAAGGGATCACTCACCGGCTCCAACCTCTCCCCGAACGGCTGGCTGATCGACGCGAGCGTGCTGGAGCACGACAACCGGCTCTATCTGGTGGGCAGCGGCTTCATCGGCGGCAGCAAGCAGAGCCTGGTCATCGCGCCGATGAGCAACCCGTACACACTCAGCAGCTCCACCTTCACGATCATCTCCAGCCCCACCCTGAGCTGGGAGACCTCCGGCGGCGCGGTCAACGAGGGGCCCGAACCGCTGTACCACGACGGCCGGACGTTCCTGACCTTCTCCGCCAGCTACTGCGCGACCGCCGACTACAAGCTCGGCCAGCTGGAGCTGACCGGCTCCGATCCGCTGAACCCCGCGTCCTGGACCAAGAAGCAGACGCCGGTCTTCCAGCGCAGCGACGCGAACGGCGTGTACGGACCCGGGCACAACGGCTTCTTCACCTCGCCCGACGGCACCGAGAACTGGATCGTCTACCACGCCAACTCCTCCGCGAACGGCGGCTGCGGCAACGGCCGGACCACCCGCGCGCAGGAGTTCACCTGGAACGCCGACGGCACCCCGAACTTCGGCACGCCCGTCGCGCTCGGCACCACGCTCCCCGGCCCGTCCGGCGAGACGGCGGCGACCCCGGCGTCGTACACCCTCGTCAACCGCAACAGCGGCAAGTGCCTGGACGTCGAGGGCGGCAACACCGCCGACGGCACCAACGTCTTCCAGTGGAGCTGCAACGGCGGCGCCAACCAGAAGTGGAAGGTCGAGGACCTGGGCGACGACACCAACCGGCTGGTCAACGTCGCCACCGGCAAGGTGCTGGACACCGCCGACTGCTCCGCGGCCGACGGCGCCGACCTGAGGCAGTGGTCCTGGCTGAACAACAAGTGCCAGCGCTTCCGGCTGGTGTTCACGGCGAGCGGCGACTACGTCCGGATCGTGAACGAGAGCAGCGGCAAGGTCGCCGACGTCGCCGACTGCGGTACCGCCAACGGCACCGACGTACGGCAGTGGACCTGGCTGAACAACACCTGCCAGCAGTGGCGGCTCGTCCCCACCGCCTGACCCCCCTCTGGAGAACCACCTTGAGACGCACCGCCATACGCCTGCTCATGGCCGCCCTGTTCGCCGTCGCGGCCTGCCTCGCCGGGCCCGGCACCACCGCACAGGCCGCCGTGCCCGCCTCCCCGGCCGTGACGTACACCAACCCGATCGCCGAGAAGCGCGCCGACCCGCACATCTTCAAGCACACCGACGGCTACTACTACTTCACCGCGACCGTCCCCGAGTACGACCGCATCGTGCTGCGCCGGGCGACGACCATCCAGGGCCTGTCGACGGCCCAGGAGGTCACCATCTGGACCAAGCACACCAGCGGTGTGATGGGCGCCCACATCTGGGCACCGGAGATCCACTTCATCGACGGCAAGTGGTACGTGTACTTCGCGGCCGGCGCCACCAACGACATCTGGGCCATCCGCATGTACGTCCTGGAGGGCACCGGCGCCAACCCGCTCACCGCGACCTGGACCGAGAAGGGCCAGATCAAGACCACGTGGGAGAGCTTCTCCCTCGACGCCACCACGTTCTCCGTGAACGGCGTCCGCTACCTGGCCTGGGCTCAGCGCAACCCGGCCGAGAACAACAACACGAGCCTGTTCGTCGCGAAGATGGCCAACCCCTGGACGATCACCGGCACTCCGGCGGAGATCTCGCAGCCCACGCTGTCCTGGGAGACGGTCGGCTACAAGGTCAACGAGGGCCCGGCGGTGATCCAGCACGGCGGCAAGGTCTTCATGTCGTACTCCGCCAGCGCCACCGACGCGAACTACTGCCTGGGTCTGCTGACCGCGTCCGCCTCGGCCGACCTCACCAACCCCGCCTCCTGGTCGAAGAGTTCGCAGCCCGTCTTCAAGTCCAGCGACGCGACCTCGCAGTACGGGCCGGGCCACAACTCCTTCACCGTCTCCGAGGACGGCAAGTCGGACATCCTCGTCTACCACGACCGCAGCTACAAGGACATCACCGGCGACCCGCTCAACGACCCCAACCGCCGCACCCGCGTGCAGAAGCTGTACTGGAAGGCCGACGGCACCCCCGACTTCGGCATCCCCGTCGCCGACGGGGTCACCCCGCAGCGCTTCTCCTCGTACAACTTCGCCGACCGCTTCATCCGCCACTGGGACTACCGCGCCAAGATCGAGGCCAATGTCTCCCCGCTCGCGGACTCGCAGTTCCGCGTCGTCCCCGGCCTGGCCGGCAGCGGCACGGTGTCGCTGGAGTCGGCCAACTTCCCCGGCTACTACCTGCGGCACAAGAACTTGGAGGTGTGGCTGGAGAAGAACGACGGCACGGCCCAGTTCGCGTCCGACGCCACCTTCGTCAGGCGCGCCGGGCTGTCCGACTCCGCGGGTGTCTCCTACGAGTCGTACAACTACCCGGGCCGTTACATCCGTCACTGGGAGTACCTGCTGTACGTGCAGACCCCCAGCACGGCCACCGACCGGGCGGACGCCACGTTCTACGCCCAGTGACCTGCGATGCGTGACATGCGGTGATTGCCGACCCGGCCGGCAGGGCACTCGGCCCGCACTGTGCATGGGCGACCGAGGATCCTGCTGACCGGGTGGTTCAGCTTCCTGGACGGGGAGGCGACCGCCGGGGACGTGCTGGCGCTGCACCGGGTCCAGGACGTGCTCGGGCGGGCGGGGCACGCCTACGACGTCGTATGGAGCCCCGGCTTCCGGGCGGACGGCCTGCATTTCGAGGACGTGGATCCCCAGGCGTACTCCCATCTGGTGTTCGTGTGCGGGCCGGTGCACGGGCCGCAGGTCGAGGAGTTGCACCGGCGGTTCGCGCACTGTGTGCGGATCGCCGTCGGCACCTCCGTGATCGACCCCGGCTCCCCGGCCGTCACCGGCTTCCACCGCGTGCTGGCCCGCGACGCCCCGGACGTCGAGCCGACGAAGGACCTCGCCGCCCGCGCCCCCGCCCTGCCCGTCCCACCCGTGGTCGGGGTGGTCCTCACGCACGGGCAGCAGGAGTACGGGCGGCAGCGGCGGCACGCCGAGGCCGCCGAGGAGATCACCCGCTGGCTGGCCGGCAGGGACTGCGCCCGGCTGGAGCTGGAGACCCGGCTCGACGCGCACGACTGGCGGCTCAGCGCGACGCCCGCCCAACTGCAGTCGGTGCTGGCCCGGCTGGATCTCGTCGTCACCGACCGGCTGCACGGGCTGGTGCTGGCGCTGCGTGCCGGCATCCCGGCGCTGGCCGTCGACCCGGTCGCGGGCGGTGCGAAGGTGACCGCACAGGCGCACGCCTGCGGCTGGCCCGCGCTGGTGCCCGCCGAGCGGCTGGACGTACGGCACTTGGAGCGCTGGTGGGACTGGTGCCTGGGCCCCGGCCGGGAGACCGCCCGGCGGATCGGCGCCGGGTTCCGGGACGGTGCCGTGCCGGACAGCGCCGACCGGCTCGTCGAGGCGCTGGCGCCGGGGGCCGAGGGTTAGTTTCCGGCCTTCTCGGGGCACCCGCATGTCTGTCCGGTCGCCCCGAGAGGAGAGGCAGTGACCACCGGCCGACTCCCCGATCATGAGCAGCGCATCCTCGACGAGATAGAACGGGCGCTCCGCCGCGACCGCCGGCTCGACCGGCGCCTGCGGACGCTGCGGCCCAGCCGCCGCCCCGATCCGAACCGTCTGGCCGCGTACCGGCCGCGGCTGCGGACGGTCATCGCCCTGCTCGCCGTGTCGATCGCCCTCATGGTGGCCGGAATCATCACCTCCGAGCCGGGCGTGATCTGGGCGTTCGCCGGTGTGTGGCCCCTGGCGCTGTTCGCGGTGTTCAGGCTGCTGTGCCGCTGGACGGAAGGCTAGGCGTTTGCCCTTCCGGGGCCCCGGGGACCCGGTCGGCAGGAGGTGATCGTCGTGCCCGAACCCGGAAGCAAGAAGTACGACACCCGGCGGGCCCGGCTCCGCAAGGACGCCGAAGGGTCCGGCATTTCCGACCAGGACGCCAACAGGGCGGCCAACGAGGAACTCCAGGAAGACCAGGAGTGGCGCAGCCGCGGCCCGAAGACCGAGCGCGGCCGGGGGCCGAAGGGCGAGCGCCCGAGTTCCGGCTGAGCCGTCCGTCCGCGACACCGACCCGTACGACCCCGCGCCGGCCACGGTGGCCGGCGCGGGGTCGTGTGCGTCGGGGCTCAGCCCGTGTAGCTGCGCGCCTTCGACCGGCGCTGGGCCGGTTCCAGCAGGCGCAGCCGCGACTCGACCTCCTCCGGAAGCACCCTGCGCTCCCGCAGCACCCACGGCAGGGCGGCCGTCGCCTCGGCGAAGGCGCGCAGGGACGCGGTGTCGCGCGGGACCGTGCGGGCGAGGTGCAGGGTGCGGCGCAGGGCGGGGCGGGCCGGGCGACGCAGCCAGGTGAACCACAGGGTGTTGCGGATGCCGTGCGTCCGGCGCAGCGTGGAGTCCCTGGCCACGGACGGCTGGTGATGCACCGTCAGATGATCGGCGTACATCAGCCACCAGCCGTCCGCCGCCAGGTCCGCGGCGAGCAGTTCCTCCTCACCGCCCAGCCACAGCCGGGGGTGGAAGCCGCCGGCGGCGCGGAAGGCGTCGGTGCGCAGCACGGTCGCGGCG
The DNA here is from genome assembly GCF_030386795.1 of Streptomyces sp. S.PNR 29. Lineage (GTDB taxonomy): Bacteria > Actinomycetota > Actinomycetes > Streptomycetales > Streptomycetaceae > Streptomyces. Next base: position 115,716 of record NZ_JANUQM010000019.1, on the reverse strand, counting down.
GCCAGGAAGGAGCCGAGGGCCGGGCCGGGCAGCCAGCTCGGGCCGGGCACGGGCGAGTTGCGCAGTTCCTCGACGATCGGGTCCTCGGCGCCATCCGGTTCGACGACGATGCGGGCCGTGACGGAGCCGAGCGCGGGGTGCCGGTCGAGGAGGTCGGCGGCCCCGGACAGCGAGCCGGGCGCCCACCACGAGTCGTCGTCGCAGAAGGCGACGTACGGCGTACGGACCCGGCGGATCGCCAGGTTGCGGCCGACGGCGCCGAGGTTGCGGCCGGGACGGAGCAGGTGGACGCCCGGGTGGTGCCGGGCGACGGCGGGGGCCGTACCGTCCGTGCAGCCGTTGTCGACGACGATCACCGCCGGCTGTTCCGGCAGTTCGGCGAGGCGGTCGAGGGTGCGCAGCAGTTCGGGACGCCGGTTGTGGGTGATGACGACCACGGTGGTGCGGGCGTCGGTCATGAGGCTCCCTCCAGGAGGCGGGCGGCCCGCTCGACGGGCGGGGGCAGTGGCCTGCGGTCGCGCAGTGCGGCGGGCAGCCGGGGCAGCGTTTCGCGCAGGGCGCGCCGGGCGTGGGGGTCATGGCGGGCCTCGGCGGCCAGGTCGCGGGTGCGGGCGAGCGCGTACGGCAGGGGGCGGCGCAGCCAGGCGGTGAGGAGTTCGTTGCGGCGGACGACGGCCGGGCGGTCGGTGCGGGGCGTGGGGTCGGGGTCGTGGTGGGCGACCACGTCGGGGTGGTGGGTGACGCCCCAGCCTCGGGCGGCCAGGTCGTAGGCGAGGAGGGTCTCCTCGGCGCCGAAGAACAGCAGCTGGTGGAAGCCGCCCGCGTCGAGGTAGGCGCTGCGGCGGACGACGGAGGCGCAGGCGAGGAAGCCGAGGACCTGGGTGCCCGGCAGGTCGGCGGCCGGGCCGAGGGGGGAGTCGGCGAGGACGTCGTTGAGGGGGTCGGGGTCCGCGGACGGGCCGACGAGGGTGCGGGCGGAGAGCAGACCGAGCCTCGGATGGTCGTCGAACAGGCGGGCCGCCCGGCCGAGGGCGCCGGGGGCCCACCAGGAGTCGTCGTCGCTGAACGCCACGTACGGCGTGCGGAGGGCGCGGACGCCGTGGGTGCGGGCGAGGGCGCCGCGGTTGCAGGGCAGCGAGACCACGCGTACCTGCGGAAACGCACGGGCGAGCAGGGCGCGGGTGTCGTCGGTGGAGGCGTTGTCGACGACGAGGATCTCGGGCCGTTCCGGGAGGGCTAGCAGGTGCCGGAGGGTGACGGCGAGACGGGCGGAGCGGTTGCGGGTGGCGATGACGACGCCGACGGGTGGGTGGTGCATGGGGGCGGCGGGTGGGTGGTCCGGGACGGCCGACAGGCCCTCGCTCATGGTTTCCTCGGCAGGCGGTCGATCTCGGGCAGCTCCTTCAGGGCGTCCAGTACGTCGTCCGGGGTGATGCGGAGCAGCGCGGGGTCGGGGCGGCGGGCGTGCGGGTCGCCGTCCGGGCCCGGGTACCACAGGGCGCGGTGCCGGGGGTGCGCGGGCGGGCCCCAACGACTCGGCGGCACCGGGCCGAAGAGGGTGACGGAGCAGGTGGCGTGGGCGACCGCCAGGTGGGCGATGCCGGTGTCGCCGCTGATCACGGCGCGGGCGTCGGCGACCAGGGCGGAGAAGCGGTCGTAGGGCAGGCCGCCGCCGAAGACGTCCGTGTCCGGCAGGTCGGCCTCCTTGGCGAGCCGAGCCACCAGGTCACCCTCGTCCGCTCCCCCGGTGACCACGACCCGGTGGCCGCTCTCGTGCAGGGCCCGGGCGACGGCCGCGTACCGCTCGACGGGCCAGCAGCGGGAGGGCGCACCGGCGCCGGGGTGCAGGACCACCGCCCCGGGGGCGGGTGAGGGTACGGGCGGACGAGGCAGGTGCAGGTCGGTGGGGTCGGCGTCGACGCCGTACGCCTGGAGCAGCCGGCACCAGCGGTCCCTCTCGTGCTCCTCCGCGTACCAGGGCGGGCCGTCCACCTCGGGCGTCTGAGGGTGCGCGAAGGCGAACAGCCGCAGCGGCCGCAGCTCCATCAGCAGTCGGTGGCTGGGCGGACCGTTGCCGTGCAGGTCGACCGCGAGGTCGGGGGGCGGACCACTCCAGTCGAGGGTGCGGGGTACGGCCCTGCCGGGGGCACAGGCCGGCAGCAGCCGGTCCACGGCCCCGCTCGCCGCGGCGACGGGGGCCAGCTCGGCGGGTGCGGCCAGCACGAGTTCGTGGTCGGGGAACGCCCGGCGCAGGGCGCGGAGCGCGGGGATTCCGGCGAGCAGGTCGCCGAGGCCGAGGGCCCGCAGGACGAGCAGGCGGGGGCGGGGGCTCTCCGGGGCCTGCGGGGCCCGCGTGCGGGGCAGGAACGCCGGACGGGACCCGGCGTCGGCAGCGGCCTGCGGCGCGCCGCTCGCCGGGGCACCCGTCGCGGTGAGGGCCGCCGAGGGGACCTGTCCGCCGCCCGTGCCGGGCACGCCTGTCATCGCACCCCCTCGGCCGCCCGTGCCATCAGTGCCGTCGACGAGCGGCCGTCCAGGTACGGCAGCAGGACCGCCTGGCCGCCCCACTCCTGGAGGAGTTCCGCCTCCGGGAGGTCGGCGCCCGCGTAGTCGCCGCCCTTGACCCAGACGTCGGGGCGCAGGTCGGCGAGGAGGCGTTCGGGGGTGTCCTCGTCGAAGACGGCGACGGCGTCGACGCAGGCGAGGGCGCGCAGGACGCGGACGCGGTCGGCGAGCGGGTTGACCGGGCGGCCGTCGCCCTTGCGGCGCCGTACCGACGCGTCGGAGTTGACGCAGACGACGAGGCAGTCGCCGAGGCGGCGGGCGGCCTGGAGGAGGCCGACGTGACCGGCGTGCAGCAGGTCGAAGCAGCCGCCCGCGGCGACGACGGTGCCGTGCGCGGCGCGGACGCGGGCGGCCAGGGCGTACGGGTCGTCCGTGTCGGGCGGCGGTGCCGTGGGCCGGGAGTCGGCGCGGGGCAGGGCTCCGGCTCCGCCGGCGGCGACGAACGCGGTCGCGGCGCCCACGGCCCCTTCGACGGCCTCCCCGACCAGCGTGCCGTCCGCGAGCAGCCCGGCCGCCGTCGCGGCGAACCGGTCCCCGGCTCCGCAGGAGTCGCCGCGGTGGGAGGCGGGCGCGGGGACGAGCAGCGGGTGCTCCCCATAGGAGAGGAGGGCGCCGCGGGCGCCGAGGGTCACGGCGACCGCCGCCGCCCGCCACTGCCGTACGAGGGCGGCGGCGTCGTGCGCGGCGGCGCGCAGGCCCTGCGACGGCCCGTCCTCCCTCGCGGCGAAGCCGTGGGCCTCCTTCTCGGCGGGCGTGACCAGCCGGGTGCCCGGCACGGGCGGGCCTCCGCGCGGATGCGGATCCCAGACCAGGGGCGGGCGTTCGGCGAGGACGTCCCGGAGGACGGCCGCGGCGCCGCGGCCGTAGTCGGAGACCAGCACGGCGGGCGCGTCGCGGATCGCCGCGCGGGCCTCGGCGGTGGCCTCCCGGGCGCGGCCGCCGCCGCGGTCCAGGCGGACGACGGGGCTGTCCTGCGCCAGGACACGGGTCTTCTCCGGCAGCGCGCCGGTCAGCGGAAGCGGGATCAACGTCAGCCAGGGTTCGAGCAGGCGGCGCAGCTCGCGGCTCGCGGGGTCGTCGCCCACCCCGGCGACCAGCGTCACGTCGCGGCCGTCGCGGGCCGCGAGGTACGCGGTGAGCGCCGCGCCGCCGGGCCGGACGCGTTCGGCGCACTCGGAGACGACCGGCACGGGCGCGTCGGGCGCGAGCCGGTCGGCGCTGCCGGTCAGGTCGCGGTCCAGCAGCGCGTCGCCGATCACGAGCAGCGGCGTCTTCTCAGCCATGCGAGCGGTCACCTCCGTACCCGTCCACCCGCCGCTCCAGTGCCGCGTCGAAGGCCGCGCACACCATGTGCACCGCCACCAGGTGCAGTTCCTGGACGGTCGCCGCGGTGGGCGCCTCCACGCAGAGGGACTCGTCGCTGCCCGCCATGAGCGGGTTGGGGGCCGGTCCGGTCAGCGCCCACACGCGTACGCCGGCCGCGCGGGCGGCGTCGGCGGCGGACAGCAGGTTGGCGCTGGCGCCGCTGGTGGACAGCAGCATCAGCACGTCACCGGGGCGGCCGTGGGCACGGACCTGTCGGGCGAACAGCTCGTCCACGCCGTAGTCGTTGGCGATGGCGGTGGTGCTGGAGGTGTCGGCGTGCAGGGCGATCGCGGAGAACGGCGGCCGGTCGGTGCGGTACCGGCCGACGAGTTCGGCGGTCAGGTGCTGGGCCTGGGCCGCGCTGCCGCCGTTGCCCGCGGCCAGCAGCCGGCCGCCGCCGCAGAGCACGGCCGCGAGCTGCTCGCCCCAGCGTTCGGTGACGTGGGCCGAGGCGCGGAACGCGCCGAGGGCGTCCTGGAGTTCGTCGCAGTGTCCGACGACGGGCGGGTGCACGGTCATCACGCCACCTCCTTGCGCTGTTCGTGCCGGGCGAGGACCAGGCGGTACACCTCTTCCGCGCCGTCCGCGACGCGCCGCCAGGTGTAGAGGTTCAGGACGCGCTCGCGGCCGGCCCTGCCGTAGCGGCTGCGCATCCGGTCGTGGGTGAGGAGTTCGTGCGCGGCGTCCGCGATCGCCGCGGGGTCCTGCGGCGTCACGAGCCGGCCGGTGGTGCCCTCGGCGACGGTGTCGCGGTGGCCGCCGACGTCGGTGGCGACGACGGGCACGCCGCACGCCATCGCCTCCAGCGGCACGATGCCGAACGGCTCGTAGACCGGGGTGCACAGCACGAGGTCCGAGCTGCGGATGAGCGCGGGCATGTCGCCCGGATCGACCGCGCCGAGCAGCCGCACCCGGTCGGCGACGCCGGTGCGCTCCGCGAGCCGCGTCAGGCGCTGTGCCTCGGGGTCGGCGGCCACCTGGTCGGCCGACGGACCGCCCGCGATGACGAGTTCGGTGTGGGGGATGTGGGCCAGCGCCTGGATGGCCTGGTCGTAGCCCTTGCGGCGGACCAGCCTGCCGCAGGCGAGCAGCCGGTGCCGCTGCCGTCGTGCGGGCGTCCCATCGGTGTCCACCCCGGGGTGGAAGTGCGCGGCGTCGACGCCGCACGGCACCACGGACACCTGCCGTGCGGGAACGCCCATGTCGGCCAGTTCGTGCACCTCGTCGGTGCAGGTCGCCAGTACGCGTTCACAGGTGCGGCCGATCTGCCGCTCGATGCCGATGCGTTCGTACGGGCTGGTGTCCCGCCGGCCCTGGTGGCGCCGCTTGACGGTGCCGAGGGCGTGGAACGTCTGCACGACCGGTATGCCGTACCGGCCGGCGCCGATCTGGGAGGCCATGCCGGACATCCAGAAGTGGGCGTGCACCACGTCGGGCCGCTCCCGGCTCCAGGCGCGCGCCAGGTGGGCGCCGAAGCCGGGCATGTACGGGAACAGCTCGTCCTTGGGGACCGCTTCCGCCGGTCCGGCCGGCACGTGCTCGACGACGGCGCCGCCCGGCAGCGGGACCCGGTCGGGCAGGCCGGCGTCGTCACGGCGGGTGTAGACCGTGACGTCGTGGCCGCGTTTCGCCAACTCCTCGGTGAGGCGGGCCACGTACACGTTCTGGCCGCCGGCGTCGACGCCGCCGAGCGCTGCGAGGGGGCTCGCGTGCTCGGACACCATGGCGATCCTCATCGGGTCACCTCCTTCAGCAGCCGCTCCCAGTCGTCCAGGAAGCGGGGCAGCCCGTAGCGGGCGAGGGCCGCCGCACGTGCCCCGTCGCCGATCATGCGCGCGCGCAGCGGATCGGCCAGGAAGTCCCGTACGGCGTCGGTCAGTACGTCGATCCGGTTGGAGACGACGCCGGCGCCGGCCGGCACCGCCTCGGTGACCTCGGTGGTGGCCAGGGCGACCACCGGCATGCCCAGGTGCATGGCCTCCAGCAGGGACAGGCCGAGGGAGGTCCAGCGGACGGGGTGGACGTACACACGCCGTCGGGCCATCTCCGCGTGCAGTTCGCTCTGCGCGAGGTCGTGGGAGCGCAGGCGGTCGCCGGGCACGCCGATGTGGTCGGCGAGGCCCTTGGTGCCCATGCCGAAGACGTCGAGCGGGGCGGTCCGGGCGAACTCGGGCAGCAGGTCGGTGCCGGTGGTACGGCCGCGCCGCACCGGCTCGTTGACGACCACCGCGGCCCGGTCCAGCTCGCCGGTCCACCGGTGCCCGGGGTCGACGATGCCGTGCTCGATGACGGTGGCCGGGGTGGAACCGGCGTCCCACATCAGACGGTTGAAGTGGGTGACGTGGACGAGGGTCGCGCCGGGGATGTCGGCGGCCGGGTGGCGGGTGTCGGGCACGTTGCCGTGCGGGGCGTTGTGCTCCAGGTACACCAGCGGCGGGCGGCGGCCCAGCCACTCGTCGACCAGGGGCAGTTCGTGCGGGCGCTGGAGGACGACGACGTCGATGTCCTCGTCCCGCAGCCGCTCCGGCGGCACCTCGACGACGGAGTCGGGCCAGTCCCACGTGCGGGCGCGGCCGAGGCCGTCGGGGCCGCGGTCGGGGGTGACCGGGACGATGTAGGTGTGCGGGCCCTGCACGAAGGCCGTGGTCCACGACCCGTGCACGTGCCAGATCAGGATCCTCATGCCTCCCCCAGGAGCTTCTCGACGGCGGTGACCACATCGGTGGCGGTCACGGTGTTCAGGCACGGATGGCCGGGGACGGGACAGGTCCGCGCCCTGCTGCCGGCGCACGGCGCGTCCTGGTCGCCGAGCAGGACGTACGGGACGCCGTACGGCCGCCAGCGCTCGGCGGGCACGACCGGCGCGAAGAGCGAGACGACCGGTGTGCCGACGGCCGCGGCGAGGTGGGCGGGGGCGGTGTTGCCGGTGACGACGGCGGCGGCGCCGGCGAGGACGCCGGCCAGTTCCCGGGCGCCGGTGCGGCCGCCGAGGTCGAGGCCGTGCGCGCCGGCGGCGTACGCGGTCAGGTCGCGCTCGTCCGGGCCGCCGGTGACCACGACCCGGTGCCCGGCTCCGGTCAGTTCGCGTACCGCCTCCGCGCTGTGTTCGGGGCTCCAGGCGCGGGCCGGGACGCTGGCGCCGGGGTGCAGCACGACGTACGGCTCGGGGCCGGTGAGGTCGCTGGTGGCGGGCGGCGGCAGCACGCGCAGCCGGCCGTCGTCCGGCCGGGGGAACCCGGCGGCCTCGGCGAGGTCGAGCGCGGCCTCCGCCTCGTGCGCGTGCGGGGCGCGGTGGTGCCGCAGGTCGAGCAGGGAACCCGGGTAGTCCTCGCTGTCCGCGGCGATGCGGCCGACGCCGGCCAGGCGCAGCAGCAGGGCGGTGGGCAGCGGGGACTGGTGGAAGGAGGTCAGGATCAGCGCGGTGTCGGCGTCGATGGCGTCGACGAGCCGGTCGGTCTCCTCACGGTCCACGTCGGGCGGCTCGAAGCCGACCCATGGGGCGTCCCAGACGAGGATGTCGTCCACGCCGGGCAACAGCCGCGCGGCGGGCGCCCCGCGTGGCCCGCACAGCAGGGTGACGTGGTCGGCCCGCGCCGCGACGGCACGCACGGCGGGCCCGGCGAGCAACACGTCGCCGAAGCTGTCGAGACGGGTGACCAGTGCTTTCACCGCGTCCTCCCACGGGTGTCGACGGCAGAGGCACGCCGGCTCGGATCACCGGCGGACGCCCGCTCAACGGTGTCGCCGGCAGCCTCACGCCCCCACGCCCCGGCCCCGGCCTCACGCCCACCGGGGCCTCCGGCGGCCTCACGTCCACCGGGGCCTCCGGCGGCCTCAGGCCCACCGGGCTCGACGGCAGACTCACGCCCCCACGGCACGGCACCGGACTCACGCCCACCAGGGCCGGCAGCGGACTCCCGCCCGCCGGGCTCGACGGCGGACTCACGCCCACCAGGATCCGCGGCAGACGCCCGCCCACCGGGCTCGACGGCAGACTCACGCCCGCCAGAATGCGCGGTGGACGGGTTCGGGCCCGTGTCGGAGGGCGGTTCGAAGGCGGACTCGATCGGGCGTTCGTCCGCCAGGACCCGTCCTTGTGGTGGCCCGTTGAGCACCGCGCGTACGGCGGTCAGGAGGTCCGGCGCCACATGGTCGGCGTTCGCCGTCTCCTCGGGCCGGGTCACGGGGGTGGGGACGAGGATGCCGTGGGCTCCGGCCCGGCGGGCGGCCTCGACGTCGGCGCCGATGTCGCCGATCACCACGCAGTCCTCGGGCGGCGTGCAGATCCGGCCCGCCGCCCACAGCACCAGCCCGGGCTGGGGCTTGCGGCAGTGGCAGCCGTCGTCGGGGCCGTGCGGGCAGACACCCCACACGTCGAACGGGCCGAGCAGATCGTCGATGCGCCGGTTGACCGCGCGGACGTCGGCGTCGGTGATCAGTCCGCGCGCGACGCCCGACTGGTTGGTGACGACTCCGGTGCGGATGCCGTGCGCGCGCAGCAGGCCGAGCGCCTCGCGGGCGCCCTCGACGGGCCGCACGCGCTCGGGGTCGCCGTTGTAGGGGACGTCCTCGACGAGGGTCCCGTCACGGTCGAACAGGACGGCCTTGACCGGGCTCATGCGGCCACCTCCCGCCATGCGCCGGCGCCCCGGTGCCGCCACAGTCCGATCAGCCGGTGCCAGGTCGCGGCGGGCGGTATGAGCACGCTGGTCACCAGCATGGTCGTGACCTCGTACCGGGTGCGCGGCCCGGGGGCGATGCGGGCCCAGGCGAACTCGCCGGTGCCGGCCGCCCAGCCGAGCCCGGCGGCCGCGGCCGCCCTGGGGTGACCGGTGGCCGCGAGGGTGGCCGCGGCGGCTCCGGCGGCCGTGATGGCGACGTGGCTGCGGATGCGGCCACGCGGCGCGACCGCCTTGTGCCACCAGTCGGGGCCGTGCAGGCGCCGCATGAGGGCGTCGTCGGCGTTGCCGCGCTGCTGCTTGAGGGACACCCAGCGGGAGGCGGGCCGCACGGGATGCCGGGTCGTGCGGCGGCCCCGCTGGATGCGCCAGCCGGCGTCGAGGAGGCGCAGCGCGATGTCGGCGTCCTCGCGGAAGGCCCGCTTGAAGCGTTCGTCGAAGCCGCCGACCTGCTTGACCGCGTCGGTGCGGTAGGCCATGTCGGCGGTGATCCAGCGCGCCTTGGCGAGGCCGGCCGTACCGCGTTCCCAGTCGGTGGGGCGGCGCTCGCCCGGCAGCGGGACGGCGATCACCCCCTGCACACCGGCGGTGTCGGGGGCCGCCTCGGCGAGGTCCTGGGCCAGCTGGTCGCACCAGTGGGGCCCGACCTGGACGTCGTCGTCGAGGAACGCGATCCACGGCGAGCCGACCGCGCGCATCCCGGTGTTGCGGGCGGCCGCGGGCCCCCGGCCGCCGCTGCGCAGCACGAGGGTGCTCTCCCGCAGGTCGCCCAGGACGCTCAACGGATGGTCCAGCTGCCCCGGGTCGGCGTCGGGGTCGGGCCGGTCGTCGACGAGGACGATCTCCTCGGGGCGCGGCCCGGTCGCGGCGGCCAGCGCGGCGAGGCAGTCGGCCAGCGTGTCGCGGGCCAGGGTGGGGATCACGACGGCGTACGCGGTCATCCGAACGCCCTCCCCCGGCGGACCGCGTACGGCCCGATCGCCAGCAGGTCCACCGGTGCGGAGCCGAAGCACTCCAGCGCGTCGCGCGGGTCGTCGACCATGGGCCGCCCGGCGGTGTTGAGGCTGGTGTTGACCACGACCGGCAGCCCGGTGCGCCGTTCGAAGGCGTGCAGCATGCGGGCGACGAGCGGTTCCCGGCGCTCCTCGACGGTCTGGATGCGGGCGGTGCCGTCGACGTGCACGACGGCCGGGATGCGCTCGCGCCACTCCTCGGCCACGTCGTGCACGAAGAGCATGTACGGGCTGGGCAGCGGGCCGCCGGAGAACAGCTCGGCGGCGCGGTCGGCAAGGACCATCGGCGCGACCGGCCGGAACTCCTCGCGTCCCTTGACGTGGTTGAGCCGTTCCAGGTTCTCCGCCCGGCCCGGGTGGGCGAGCAGGGAGCGGTGCCCGAGGGCGCGCGGCCCGTACTCGCTGCGGCCCTGGAACCAGGCGACGACCCCGTCCCGGGCGAGTTCCTCGGCGACGGTCTCCGCGATGTCGTCGGGCTTCTCGTACGGGATCGCGGCGGTGTCGAGCCAGTCCCGCAGTTCCTCGTCGCTCCAGCCGCGGCCGAGGTCGGCACCGGGCATGGGCTGCGGGCTCTCCTCCTGCCCGGCCAGGTACAGGGCCCCGCCGAGGGCGGTTCCGGCGTCTCCGGCGGCGGGCTGCACCCAGACGTGCCGGTAGGGGCCGCTCGCGGCGATCCTGGAGTTGGCGACGCAGTTGAGGGCGACGCCGCCCGCCATGGTGAGCGCCTCGCCGCCGGCCTCGCCGTGCAGCCAGTGCACGAGGTCGAGCAGGACCTCCTCCAGCACGGTCTGCGTGCTGGCGGCCAGGTCGGCGTGCTCCTGCGTCCACGGTTCGCCCTTGGCTCGGGGCGGGGCGAGGGCGGCCCAGTCGACGCCGTGGGCACGGAAGCCGCCGTCGCCGGTGGAGTGGACGTACTGGCGCAGCTGGGGCAGGAAGCGGGGCTTGCCGTAGGAGGCGAGGGCCATCACCTTGTACTCGTCGCTGCTGCGCAGGAAGCCGAGGTGCTCGGTGAGCTCCTCGTAGACCAGGCCGAGCGAGTCGGGCAGGGCCTGCGCGGCGAGGGTGTCGAGCTTGCCGTCGCGGAAGCGTCCGGCCAGGTGCGAGGCGGCCTCGCCGCGGCCGTCGAGGACCAGCACGGCGCTGTCGGGGTGCGGCGAGGCGGGTCCCGCGGAGGCGGCGTGCGCCACGTGGTGGGGGACGAAGACGACCTGGTCGGGATCGAGCCCGGGCAGCGCCTCGGCCAGGAACTCCGGGGCGCGGCGGGCGTAGTCCAGGCGCAGCGGGTCCCAGGGGTCGTTCAGGCCCATCTCCTGGGCGGGCCGGGCGAGCGTCGGGTCGAAGGAGTAGGTGACGGCATCGAGCTCCTGAGGCCGTAGCCCTGCGTGCTCCAAGCACCAGCGGGCGGATTGTTCGGGCAGCTCCCACGCGGAGAAGGGCACCGGACGCTTGCCGTGCTTGCGGCGGCTGAAACGCTCCTCCTCGGCGGCCGCAACGGTCCTGCCGTCGACGACGAGGGCGGCGGCCGGGTCGTGGAACAGGGCGTTGATACCAAGGATGCGCATGGGTGGTGCTCCGTCCCGAGCGGCTGGTGGGTCTCTCCGGGCTGGTGGGGCTGCCTGGGCCTATGGGGTCGTCTCGGCTGGCCGGGTGCCGCGGCGCAGCTGTCTCAAACACTTGGAGACAGCTCAATGCCGGAAAAACACTGACTTCTCACCCTCTGTTACTGATAGCCCCAGTTGTGTCGTGGGACAGGGCCGTCACCGAGCGGCCCACGGGCGAGGCCGCATGACGCGGCGCGAGGGTCGCCGTCAGGCCGCCACGGCGTGCGCGAACCAGCCCACGGTCCGCTCAAGGCCCTCGTTCCAGCCGACGCGCGGCTGCCAGCCGAGCCGCTCCCGGGCCAGGGTGGTGTCGGGCCGGCGCCGGGCGGGGTCGTCGGCGGGGCGGTCGACGAACCGGATGCGGGAGGCGGAGCCGGTGAGCTCGACGATGCGCCGGGCCAGCTCCAGCATGGTGATCTCCTCGCCGCCGCCGATGTTCATCGGCCCTGTCTCGGCGGACGCGGCCAGCGCGAGGATGCCGTCGACCGTGTCGTCGACGTAGCACAAGGACCGGGTCTGGCTGCCGTCGCCGGCGACCGTGAGGGGCATGCCGTCCAGGGCCTGTGCGATGAAGGTGGGGACGGCACGGCCGTCGCCGGTGCGCATACGGGGGCCGTAGGTGTTGAAGATGCGGACGATGGCGGTGTCGGTGCCGTGCACCTGGCGGTGGGCGGTGACCAGGGCCTCGGCGAACCGCTTGGACTCGTCGTAGACGCTGCGCGGGCCGACCGGGTTGACGTTGCCCCAGTAGGTCTCGCGCTGCGGATGCTCCAGCGGGTCGCCGTACACCTCGGAGGTGGAGGCGAGGACGAAGCGGGCGCCGTCGGCGCGGGCGCGCTCCAGGGCGTTGCGGGTGCCGCTGCTGCCGACGTCGAGGGTCTCCAGCGGCAGCCGGAGGTAGTCGGCGGGGGAGGCCGGGCAGGCGAAGTGCAGGACCAGGTCGAACCGGCCGGGCAGGCCACGCAGGGCGGCCGGATCGGTGGCGTCGGCCCGCTCGAAGCGGAAACCGCGCCGCTGTTCCAGGTCGGTCACGTTGGTCCGGGAGCCCGTGGCCAGGTTGTCGAGGCACACGACGTCGGTGCCGGCGTCGAGCAGCCGCCCGCACAGGTGGGATCCCACGAATCCGGCTCCGCCGGTCACCAGGGCCCGGCGCCAGGGGTGTCCGCTCACGGGGCTCTCCTCACTCTTGCCTTCACTTGCGTGTCCGCGCGAGTAACCCGGTGACGGCCCGACGTACCTCGAATCTGCGTTCGACGATCAACTATACACTGCGTATATACACGCTATGTATAGTCCTCGCATGCCTTCTCTGACCAGGAAGATGAAAAGAACGGGGACCGGGTTGCGTGCCGCCGCCCTCCTCACGGCGGCCGTCTCCCTCACGCTGGCGCTGACCGGCTGTTCGAAGCACGACACGACCGCCCCCAGTGCCGCCCGCGCCGCGGCCGGCGCACGGGCCCGCTTCGGCACCGTCGACTGCCGCCGGGCCAAGTGCATCGCGCTCACCTTCGACGCGGGACCCAGCGAGAACTCCGCCCGGCTGCTCGACATCCTCCGGGACAAGCAGGTCCCGGCGACCTTCTTCCTGCTCGGGAAGCGGCACATCGAGAAATACCCCGAGCTTGTCAGGCGCATGGCGGACGAGGGTCACGAGGTCGCCAGCCACACCTGGGACCACAGGATCCTGACGCGGATCGAGCCCGAGGAGATACGCGAGGAGCTGGAGCGCCCGAACCGGGAGATAGAGCGCCTGACCGGCCGGCGCCCGACCCTCATGCGCCCGCCCCAGGGCCGTACGAACGACACGGTGCACGAGATCTGCCGCGAGCTCGGTCTCGCCGAGATCCTGTGGAGCGTGACAGCGAAGGACTACACGACCACCGACTCGGCGCTGATCACCCGCCGCGTCCTCGACCAGGCCTCCCGGGACGGCATCATCCTGCTGCACGACATCTACGACGGGACCGTGCCCGCCGTGCCCGGGATCATCGACGCGCTCAAGGAGCGGGGGTACGTGTTCGTGACGGTGCCGCAGCTGCTGGCGCCCGGGAGGGCGGAGCCGGGGAAGGTGTACCGGCCCTGACGCGCCATCCCTGGGCCGAACGGGTGACCCGTGGACGAGCCCTCCGCTGAGCAGGACGGATTCCCTAAGATCGCTCCGTGGTCGTCTTCCATCTCGAACGCACGGCACCGCTCCCCCTCGACGAGGCATGGCGCCGGCTCACGGAGTGGCCGCGGCACGGCGGCGCGGTCCCGCTGACCCGGGTCACCGTGGTCACACCCCCGCCGACCGGCCGGGGCACGGTCTTCGTGGCCCGCTCCGGCGTCGGTGCGTTCGCCTTCGACGACAGGATGGAGGTGACGGTCTGGCAGCCGCCGTCGGACGACGGGACGCCCGGCCTGTGCCGCCTGGAGAAGCGGGGCCGGGTGGTCCGGGGCTGGGCCGAGGTGGAGGTGCGGCCGGGGCCGGGCGGCCGTTCCCGGGTGCTCTGGCGCGAGGAACTGCGGGTCCGGCTGCTGCCGGCCCTGTTCGACGGCCCCCTGGAGCGGACGGCGCGGTACGTGTTCGGGCGGGCGGTGAACCGGCTGCTGAGAACCCCCTGATCCCGCGCACGCCCCTCGGCTCAGGCCACCGAACCGATCCGCCGCGCCGGCGGGCCCGTCACGTCGTGGTGGATCGGCGTGTGCGCACCGGTCAGGGAAACCCCGCTCCCGCCACGCCGGTTCGCGACGATCTCCGCGGCGATCGACAGGGCCGTCTCCTCCGGCGTACGGGCGCCCAGGTCGAGGCCGATGGGTGACCTGAGCCGCGCCAGCTCCAGATCGGTGACGCCGGCTTCGCGCAGCCTCTCGTTGCGGTCCAGATGGGTCCGGCGGGAACCCATGGCCCCGACGTACGCCACCGGCAACCGAAGCGCGAGCTTCAGCAGCGGTACGTCGAACTTGGCGTCGTGGGTGAGAACGCACAGCACCGTGCGGGCGTCGACCTCGGTGCGCTCCAGGTACCGGTGCGGCCACTCGACGACGATCTCGTCGGCCTCCGGGAAGCGTGTCCGCGTCGCGAACACCGGGCGCGCGTCGCACACCGTCACGTGGTAGCCGAGGAACCTGCCGATACGGACCAGTGCCGACGCGAAGTCGATCGCACCGAAGACGATCATCCGGGGCGGGGGCACGGACGACTCGACCAGGACAGTGAGCGGCGCTCCGCAGCGCGAGCCCTGCTCTCCGATCTCCAGGGTGCCGGTGCGGCCGGCGTCCAGGAAGGCGCCGGCCTCGGCGGCCACCGTGCGGTCCAGCTCGCGATGGGCGCCGAAACCTCCGTCGTACGAGCCGTCGGATCGGACCAGCAGCGCCCGGCCCGTCAGCTCCGGCGGCCCGGACACGACACGCGCCACGGCCGTGGCCTCCCCCCGCACCGCGGCGGCCAGCGCGGCCGAGAGCACCGGGCGGGCCGGGTCGGCGTGCCGTACCGGCGTGACGAGGATGTCGATGACGCCGCCGCAGGTCAGGCCGACGGCGAAGGCGTCCTCGTCGCTGTACCCGAAGCGCTCCAGCACCGTCTCCCCGTCGGCCAGCGCCTGCCGGCACAGCTCGTACACGGCACCCTCCACACACCCGCCGGAGACCGAGCCGATCGCCGTGCCGTCGGCGTCCACCGCGAGCGCGGCCCCGGGCTGACGGGGGGCGCTGCCGCCGACCGCGACCACGGTGGCCAGGGCGAAGTCGCGTCCCTGCTCGACCCACCGGTGCAGCTCTGCGGCGATGTCCAGCATCTGTCGGTCTCCTTACCAGCGGTTGTACGGAGGGGCTCGAAAACAGCCACTGCCCCTGGCTTCCGGAGGCTCACGTACCCGTGAGGTGCTCCGGCCGCACCGGTGTCCTGTTCAGCTCCCGTCCCGTCGCGTCGCGGATCGCCGCGAGCACGGCCGGGGTCGACGACAGGGTCGGCGCCTCGCCCACGCCCCGCAGCCCGTACGGAGCGTGGTCGTCGGCGAGTTCGAGGACGTCGACCGGGATGCTCGGCGTGTCGAGGATGGTGGGGATCAGGTAGTCCGTGAAGGAGGGGTTGCGCACCTTCGCCGTCCGGGGGTCGACGACGATCTCCTCCATGACCGCCATACCCAGCCCCTGGGTGGTACCGCCCTGGATCTGGCCGACGACGGACAGCGGGTTGAGCGCCTTGCCGACGTCCTGCGCGCAGGCCAGCTCGATCACCTTGACCAGCCCCAGCTCGGTGTCGACCTCGACGACGGCCCGGTGCGCGGCGAAGCTGTACTGCACATGACCGTTGCCCTGGCCGGTGCGCAGGTCGAAGGGCTCGGTCGGCCGGTGCCGCCACTCCTCCTCGGCCTCCACGGCCTCGTCGCCGAGGACGTCCACCAGATCGGCGAGCACCTCACCGCCGTCGGTCACCACCTTGCCGCCCTCCAGCAGCAACCCGTCGGTGGCCCAGGCGGGGTGGTTCGGGCCGAACCTGCGTCGCCCGATCTCCAGCACCTTCTCGCGGACGAGCTCGCAGGCGTTCTTCACGGCACCACCGGTGACATACGTCTGCCGGGACGCGGAGGTCGACCCCGCCGACCCCACCCGCGTGTCCGCCGGGTGGATCGTCACCTGCGCGACGCCCAGCTCGGTGCGGGCGATCTGCGCGTGGACGGTGACGCCGCCCTGGCCGACCTCCGCCATCGCCGTGTGCACGGTGGCGACCGGCTCACCACCGACGACCTCCAGGCGCACGCGCGCGGTCGAGTAGTCGTCGAAGCCCTCGGAGAAGCCGACGTTCTTGATGCCGACCGCGTAGCCGACACCCCGTACGACGCCTTCGCCGTGCGTGGTGTTGGACAGGCCGCCGGGCAGCTGCCGTAGGTCCGCGCCCTCGGAGCTCTCCCACTGCCGCTCCGGCGGCATCGGCATCGCCTTGACACGGCGCAGGAGTTCGGCGACCGGCGCCGGGGAGTCGACCGGCTGCCCGGTCGGCATCAGGGTCCCCTGCTCCATGGCGTTGAGCTGCCGGAACTCCACCGGATCCATGCCCAGCCGCCGCGCCACCTTGTCCATCTGCGCCTCGTACGCGAAGCACGCCTGGACCGCGCCGAAGCCGCGCATGGCGCCGCAGGGCGGGTTGTTGGTGTAGAGCGCGACGGCCTCGATCTCGACGTCGTCGACCTGGTACGGCCCGACACCGAGCGAGGCGGCGTTGCCGACGACCGCCGGGGAGGAGGACGCGTACGCGCCGCCGTCGAGGACGATCCGGCACTTGACGTGGGTCAGCCTGCCGTCCTTCGTGGCCCCGTGCTCGTAGGACAGCTTGGCCGGGTGGCGGTGGACGTGCCCGAAGAAGGACTCGAACCGGTTGTAGACGATCTTCACGGGTTTCCCCGTCCGCAGCGCCAGCAGGCAGGCGTGGATCTGCATCGACAGGTCCTCGCGGCCGCCGAAGGCTCCGCCCACGCCCGCCAGGGTCATCCGGACCTTGTCCTCGGGCAGGCCCAGGACGGGTGCGATCTGACGGAGGTCGGCGTGCAGCCACTGGGTGGCGACGTAGAGGTGGACGCCGCCGTCCTCGTCCGGCACGGCGAGCCCGGACTCGGGGCCGAGGAAGGCCTGGTCCTGCATGCCGAAGGTGTACTCGCCCTTGACGATGACATCGGCCTTCTTGGCGGCCTGGGCCACGTCACCGCGGACGATCGGCTGTCGGTGGACGATGTTCGGGTGCGGGACGTGGGCGCTGTGGTGGTCGGTGCGGTCCTCATGCACCAGGAGGGCGTCGGGCGCCAGGGCTGAGGCCTCGTCCGTGATGACGGGCAGCTCCCGGTACTCGACCTTGATCCTGGCGGCGGCGCGGCGCGCGGTCTCCGGGTGGTCGGCGGCGACGATCGCGACGGGCTCGCCGTGGTGGCGGACCTTGCCGTGGGCGAGGACCGGGGTGTCCTGGATCTCCAGACCGTAGTTCCTCACCTCGGTCGGCAGGTCGTCGTACGTCATGACGGCGTACACACCCGGCGTCGCCAGCGCCTCGCTCGTGTCGATCGACACGATCTCGGCGTGCGCGACGGTCGACCGCAGGGTCTGCCCCCACAGCATGTCCTCGTGCCACATGTCGGACGAGTACGCGAACTCACCGGTGACCTTGAGGGTGCCGTCCGGACGGAGCGTGGACTCGCCGATGCCGCCCCTGGTCGGGGACCCCTGGGTGACCTTCTTGGGTGCGCCGATGGCCGATGGCATGCTCAGACCCCCTCGGACTGCTGGCGGGCGGCCGCGAGGCGAACCGCGTCCATGATCTTCTCGTATCCGGTGCAGCGGCACAGGTTGCCCGACAGGGCCTCGCGGATGTCCGCGTCGGTCGGGTTGGGGTTGCGCTCCAGCATCTCGTCGGCGGCGACGAGCAGGCCGGGCGTGCAGAAGCCGCACTGGACGGCGCCGGCGTCGACGAAGGCCTGCTGGATCGGGGCGAGGTCGGTCCGCTCACCGGTCCGGGCGTCGGTGCCGTGGGCCCCCGACGTACCGTGGGCACGCCGCTCGGCGTGGTCGGCCAGCCCCTCGACCGTGACGACGTCCCGGCCCTCCACCTGGCCCGCCGCCACCAGGCAGGAACACACGGGCACTCCGTCGAGCCGGACCGTGCACGACCCGCACTCCCCCTGCTCGCAGGCGTTCTTCGACCCCGGCAGGCCGAGCCGCTCCCGCAGCACGTACAGCAGGGACTCGCCCTCCCAGACGTCGTCGGCCTCCTGCGGCCGTCCGTTGACCGTGAAGGTGACGCGCATCAGGCAGCTCCCTTTGAGACGCGGCGGGCGCCGCGGTACGACTCCCAGGTCCAGGTCAGCGTGCGGCGGGCCATGACGCCGACCGCGTGACGCCGGTAACCGGCCGTGCCCCGGACGTCGTCGATCGGGTTGCAGGCGGCGGAGCACAGGTCCGCGAACTGCTTGGCGACCGACGGGGCGATGATCTTCCCGTTGTCCCAGAAGCCGCCCTCGTCGAGCGCCGCGTTCAGAAACTCCTCGGCCGCCTTGGCGCGGACCGGCGTGGGCGCCGCCGAACCGATGCCCGTACGGACCGTACGGCTCCGAGGATGCAACGCGAGCCCGAAGGCGCACACGGCGATGACCATGGCGTTGCGCGTACCGACCTTGGAGAACTGCTGGGGCCCGTCGGCCCTCCTGATGTGCACGGCGCGGATCAGCTCGTCCGGCTCCAGCGCATTGCGCTTCACGCCCTGGTAGAACTCGTCGATCGGAATGCGCCGCACCCCGCGCACCGACTCGGCCTCGACCTCGGCGCCGGCGGCGAGCAGGGCCGGGTGGGCGTCACCCGCGGGGGAGGCGGTGCCGAGGTTGCCGCCGACCCCGCCGCGGTTGCGGATCTGCGGGGAGGCGACCGTGTGCGAGGCGAGGGCGAGACCCGGCAGCTCGGCGCGCAGGTTCTCCATGATCTTCGTGTACGGCACGGAGGCTCCCAGCCGCACACTGTCCTCGCCCACCTCCCACTCGGACAGGTCACCGATGCGGTTGAGGTCCATGAGGTACTCGGGCCGGCGATGGTCGAAGTTGATCTCGACCATCACGTCGGTGCCGCCCGCGATCGGCACAGCGGTGGGGTGCTCGGCCTTCGCGGCGAGCGCCTCCTCCCAGCTGGCGGGGCGAAGGAAGTCCATGACCGGCTCTCTTCTTCGTCTCGTGGGCTCGTGACGCGGACGGGACTCAAGTACACAGCGCGGTGCCGCGACCGGGTCAGTCACGGAAACCATGAAGGAGTTAACTGGCCAGCACGGTCATCTTGTAGATTCGTATGAACGGAGGTCATCGGCAACCTCCGCCTTCTCCTGGTGAAACGCGCCCCACAGCCGCGTGACCCAACCACCCCTCAAGATCCATCGCAGAATTCGAGACAAAGGACGGCGGGCGACGAGAATGCGGCTGCGCGCACTGCTGGACACCGACGCGCTGGGCCTCAAGCTGCTCGGTGGCGAGGACGAGCTGGACCGCGCCGTGCGGGGCGTCATGACCACCGACCTGCGCGACCCCAGCCGCTATCTCTCGGGCGGGGAGCTGGTGCTCACGGGCCTGGCCTGGCGTCGGGACGCGGCGGACTCCGAGCCTTTCGTACGGATCCTGGTGCAGGCGGGCGTGGCGGCGCTCGCCGCGGGCGAGGCGGAACTGGGCGACGTCCCGGAGGATCTGGTGCTGGCCTGTGCCCGCCACCGCCTCCCGCTCTTCGCGGTGCACGAGTCGGTGGCGTTCGCGACGATCACCGAGCATGTCGTGCGGCAGGTCTCGGGCGAGCGCGCGGGAGACCTGGCGGCCGTGGTGGACCGCCACCGCCGGATGATGACCTCGGGCCCGGCGGGCGGCGGCCCGGACGTGGTCCTCGACCTCCTCGGCTCCGACCTGGACCTGCGTGCCTGGGTCCTCTCCCCCACCGGCCGGCTCATCGCGGGCCCGAAGCTCGCGGCCCCGACGCTGCCCGCCGAGGTGTGCGCCGCGCTCGCGGCCGAACATCTGGCGGCCACCCGCACGGACCGCCGCGCCCCGCACCGTGCGCCGGTGGGCGGAACGACGTACAGCCTCTTCCCGATCCGCAGCGGCAGCCGCTCCCCGCAGCCCGCCCGGGACGTGCGCGAGACGGTGCTGTCCGACTGGCTGCTGGCCGTCGAGGCGGACGCCGGGGACTGGGCCGAGGAACGGCTCGACCTGTTGCACGGCGTCACACAGCTGATCGCGGTCGAGCGGGACCGCCGGGACGCGTCACGCACGGTCCGCCGCCGCCTCGCACAGGAGGTCCTCGAACTGGTCCAGGCGGGGGCGGCCCCCGCCGAGATCGCTGCGCGCCTGCGGGTGGCGGCCCCGGTCCTGCTCCCCGGCCTCGGCGCGGCCCCGCACTGGCAGGTCGTCGTGGCGTGCGTGGAGTGGGAGGACAGCGCCATGGAGGGAGGTCCGGTGGCCCAGGCACTGCTGGAGGAGATCCTCGTCGACCCGCTCACCACCGGGCCCGAGCCCTCCGACCGCATCGCCGTGGCGCAGGCCGGTGACGAGGCCGTCGCTCTCGTCCCCCTGCCCGCGGTCTCGACGGAGCACGACGGCTCGGAGGCCGGCATCCTCGCCGACGTACTGCTGGACTCGGTCCGGGAGCCGCTCGCGGCCGGCCTCAACGACGACGGACGGGTCACGCTCGGCGTCAGCGCGACGGTGCACTCGGCGGAGGGCCTGCGGGGCGCGCTGGAGGAGGCCCGCCACGCCCGCCGGGTGGCGGCGGCCCGCCCCGGCCGGGTCACCGCGGCCGGCCACCAGGAGCTGGCCTCCCACGTCCTTCTCCTCCCCTTCGTCCCGGACGACGTCCGCAGAGCCTTCACCGCCCGCCTCCTGGACCCCCTGCGCGACTACGACCGCCGCCACCGGGCCGAACTGATCCCCACCCTGGAGGCCTTCCTGGACAGCGACGGCTCGTGGACCCGCTGCGCGACCCGGCTTCACCTGCACGTCAACACGCTGCGCTACCGGGTGGGCCGCATCGAGCAGTTGACGGGACGTGACCTCTCACGCCTCGAGGACAAGCTGGATTTCTTCCTCGCCCTGCGGATGAGCTGAAACCTCGGACCCCGGGGAGTCCCACGACTTTGTGAAATCCTTCACCCACCCTCTTGGCCGGGCCGTGCGATTCGTGCTGAGATGCCGCCACCACTCAACAGCTCGATGGCGTGCTAGGGGAGGGCAACGTGGCGCATACCGCCATGTCTGGTACGGGAACGACCGCAGGTGACGATCCACTCCAGACCGCGGTATGGCGGCTGCGCTCGCGCGCATGCTGGGCCGACGCGGCCGCCCTGCTCCAACCGGTCACCGCACCGGCCGCGCTGCAACGCGCCGCACTGCTCATCGAACGATGCCTGTACACGGAGCAGGGCTGGGAGGAGGCCGAGGACGCGCTGCGCACGGCCGAGGCGATGGCTCACACCGACGACGAGCGCGGGGCGGCCGCTTGTGAACGCGGGTACTTGGCGTACGCCGCCACGCTCCTCGGCGTGCGCGACCGCTCCGACGAGGCACGCGCCGCGCTCGGCCGCGCGGCGGCGCTGATCGCGCCGGGGGCGCCGGGCAGGGCCCTCCTCGACTTCCGCCGCGGCCTCCTCGCGGAGAACCTCACCCGCTCCCCGCAGGCCGCCCGCGCCGCGTACCGCCGCGCCCACGCAGGCGCCACCGCGCACTCCGACCCGCTGCTGCTCTCCTTCACCTGGCGCCACCTGGCCGGGCTCGCCCTCAGGGACGGCGAGCTGGCCGAGGCCCGCCACGGTTTCGCGGAGTCCCTCCGCATCCGCGAGGAACTGGGCTATCTCGTCGGCACGGCACCGGCCCTGGTGTCCCTCGCCGACACGGAGACGGACCCGGAGGCATCCCGCCTGCGGGAGGAGGCGCGACGCCTGTTCCGCCTGCTGGGCGGCGTACCGACGTGGCTGGCCCGCCAACTGGCGGCGGCCCCACCGGCCGCGGGGGCGGCAACGGCGTGACGCCCGGGCGGGATGACACTGGTGCTCCCGGCTCGAAGGGCATGGGGGAGGCACCCCGTCGCCCGCACGCTTGTTCCCGGCTGGACGCACCCGCACCCGCCCACGGCGAGAAGGGGCCGTGTCGGGGGGTGTCCGCCCGCAGCGGCCGGCGTCCATCACCCTCCGCCTCCATAGGAGACAGCCCCGCCGGACCGAGGACGGACACCCCCCGGCGCGGCCCCGACCCACCAACCACCCGTAGGCGCAACGCGCACCCCCACCAAACCCGCACAGGCCGCCGCAGGCATGCCCCTCAGGACGCGCCCGCGAAATGCTCCCGCACCAGAGCCTGCACCACATCCAGATCCCGCGCGATCAGCGCCTCCAGCAGCGCCATGTGCTCCGCCGCATCCGCCACCAGATCGGCCCGCCCCCGAGTGACCGGCCCCCCGACCAACGGCCACTGAGCACGGCGATGCAGATCGTCGGCGATCTGCGCGAGCTGTTCGTTGCCGGACAACGACAGAACCGCACGGTGGAACGCCCGGTCGGACTCCGCGTACGTGGCCCGGCACCCCGAGGACGCCGCCCGGACGGACGCCTCGGCGAGGGGCCGCAGCTCCACCCACCGCTCGGCGCACACCGTACGCGCCAGCCGCAACATCACCGGCACCTCGATCAGCGCCCGCACCTCCGCCAGCTCCGCCAGCTCCCGCGCCCCGCGCTCGACCACCCGGAACCCCCGGTTGGGCACCACCTCGACGGCACCCTCCAACGCCAGCTGCTGCATGGCCTCGCGCACCGGCGTCGCCGACACCCCGAACCGCTCCCCGAGCGCGGGTGCCGAGTACACCTCACCGGGCCGCAAATCCCCCGCCACGAGCGCGGTACGCAGCGCGTCCAGGATCTGCCCCCGCACGGACGACCGCTGGACGACAGGCCGGGGCAGCGGCTGCTCACCGTGCGTGTGCTCACCACGCGTGTGCTCGCCCCGCGCCGCCCCGGCCGCCACCTCCCGCACCCGCTGCACGTCCACGGCCCTGACCTGCGACGGCACCCGAACCGACCCCGCACGCACCTCCGGGCCCCCCGCCCTGTCCCCCGTCCCGGCGGAGCCCTGCGCGCCCTGCTTCAAGGGTCCTCCTCCGGACGTATCGGTACTTGGGGTCATTACGGCGAGTTGTTACTCGTCCGTCAAGCACCATAAGCGCACCGGCCGCCAGTTCAAATCCCAATTCCCACCCCCAACCCTCGACTAAGGTTAGGCTTACCTTTGACAGTCCGTCGGTCAGACGCAGATCGGTGACCCCGCATGCCCGCACCCCGCTCAGCCGTCACGGCCGCGTACACACGCCTGACCGAGGTCTTCCCGGGCCTGGTCATCACGGAGCTGCCCCCACAGGACACGCCCCCGACCGACGGCGGATGGATCGCCGCCGCCGCACTGGCGGAGGGCGGCCCCGGCCTGGAGGCCTTCCTGGCCTGGGACGACGCCCAGGTACTGCGCGACTACGCCCAGAAGGCCCGCCCGGACGTCATAGCGAGCTTCGGCCTGCACCGCTACGCCTGGCCCGCCTGTCTCCTGATCACCGTGCCCTGGTTCCTGCACCGCCGGGTCCCCCGCTACCCCGTGACGAACGTCTCGTACGACCGCACGCACCCAGGCCTCTCCGTAGGCCGCCTGGCCGTCCGGCCGGACAGCTTCGCCTGCCTCCCCGGCGACCCGGCAGCCACCCTCCCCGGCGCCCGCGTCGTCGCGGACGAGGAGGCGCTGCGGGCCGAGGTGCGGGCCGCCGTCGCCGAGCACATCGAACCCGTCCTCGCCGGCTTCGGACCGCGCATGCGGCGCCGCGGCCGTGCCCTGTGGGGCATGGCGACCGACGAGGTCGTGGAGGGGCTCTGGTACGTCGCCCACCTCCTCGGCGAGGAGGACCGCGCGATGCGCGAGCTGGAGCTGCTGCTGCCGGGGGCGACCCGGCCGTACATCGGCGCGGCGTCGTTCCGTGAGCTGACCGGCCCGAACGGCGAGCCGCTGCACACCCGGGACCGGGCGAGCTGCTGCATGTTCTACACACTGCGCCCCGAGGACACCTGCGCCACCTGCCCCCGCACCTGCGACGCGGACCGGGTCACCAAGCTGCTGACGACGGCTGGTTGAAAACCGTCAGCCCCCCATAGGATCATCCGGCGAACGGCACACCCACAGGATTACAGCCAGTTCACAATGTCCTCACCGGCCCCGGAAACTTCCCGGGGCACCACCGGTGCAGGTAGTCTTATTCGAACTCAACTCCCGCGCCTCAAGCGGCAGTTCGAGCAGAACGCCACCTTGGGCATCCCCTTGCACTTCCTTGGCGGCCTCTTGCCCCGAAACCCCCTGAGGACCGGCGGGTTTGGGCCACCATGGCGGGCGTTATGCCCTATCCCAATGCAAGGGACCCCAGATGAGACTGACCGACATATCGCTGAACTGGCTGCTTCCGGGCGCCGTACTGCTCCTGGGCATGCTGACGGCGGTGGCGGTGCTCGCGCGCGGCAAGCGCTCCGCGGGGAAGGACACGAGCGCCGACGACTCGTGGGAGCGCAGCGAGGAGCGCCGCAGGCGCAAGGAGGCCGTTTACGGCACCGTCTCCTACGTCCTGTTGTTCTGCTGTGCGGCAGTGGCCGCCGCACTCTCCTTCCACGGCCTGGTCGGCTTCGGTGAGCAGAACCTCGGCCTGACCGGCGGCTGGCAGTACCTGGTGCCGTTCGGCCTGGACGGGGCGGCGATGTTCTGCTCCGTCCTGGCGGTGCGCGAGGCCAGCCACGGTGACGCGGCGCTCGGCTCCCGGATACTCGTATGGACGTTCGCCTTCGCCGCGGCCTGGTTCAACTGGGTGCACGCGCCCAGGGGCACCGGACACGCGGGCGCCCCCCACTTCTTCGCGGGCATGTCCCTCTCGGCCGCCGTGCTCTTCGACCGCGCGCTGAAGCAGACCCGCCGGGCCGCCCTGCGGGAACAGGGCCTGGTGCCGCGCCCGTTGCCGCAGATCCGCATCGTCCGCTGGCTGCGGGCGCCCCGCGAGACCTACCGGGCCTGGTCGCTGATGCTCCTGGAGGGTGTACGCAGCCTCGACGAAGCGGTCGAGGAGGTGCGCGAGGACAAGCGCCAGAAGGAGGAGACCCGTCGGCGGCGCCGCGAGCAGGAGCGTGTGGAGCGCGCGCAGCTCAAGGCGATCAGCCGGGGTCACCGCGGCTTCGTCGGCCGCGGCGGCGGACGGCAGGTGGAAGTACAGGCCGTCGAACGGGGCTCCGCGCAGGTTTCCGCGGAGCCTGCCATATCCGGGCCGGAACAACTGCCCGTCCGGTCGCGTCCCTCCCTTCAGCCCGTGCGCAGCGGGTCTGACCCGATCACCGTCGACCTCACCGCGGAGGACGACACCATGGCCCTGCCGCGCCTCGACTCCCTGGAGCGCAAGCTCAAGGACCTGGAGCAGCAGTTCGGCTGACCCCGACCTCGTCGGAAAGGGGGCGCGACCCGGCAGGTCGCGCCCCCTTCGCGTTCACACCGCTTCCGCTCTCACACCGCTTCCGCATCGAGCTCGAACCACACGGATTTCCCCACCCCGTGCGCCCGCACCCCCCACGCGTCCGCGAGGGACTGCACCAGCACCAGGCCCCTGCCATGCGTACCGTCGTCGGCGTTCGGTACGCGCAGTCTGGGCCGGCGGGCCACGAAGTCCCGCACCTCCACCCGCAGTGCGCGGGGTCCGACGGTGGCCGTCAGGACCGCGTCGTCGTCGGTGTGGACGAGTGCGTTGGTGACCAGCTCGCTGGTGAGCAGTTCCGCGATCTCGGACCGTCCGGGCCTGCCCCAGTGCCGGAGCAGTTCGCGCAGCGCCCTGCGTGCCTCGGACACGGCCCGCAGGTCCGCTCGCCCGAGTCTGCGCCTGAGCTGGGGCGCCGCTTCCATGACGCCGTCGGCCTTCTCCTCCACCGTGTGGTTCGCCGAGGAGGCCCCGACCGCCATGGGACCGCCCCCTCGTGCCTGACTCTTCATGTCCCCCGCCCGCGTGCCGATGTCGGTTCCCCTCCTGCTCGAACACGTTCACGGGGATCCATGCCCGATCGGACACGAGGCAGTCATGTCGAATCGCCGGGCGACCGGGTCTTCGGCCACGGGTGCGCGGGCGAGGGCACGCCTCCAGGCGGAGGGGCCACGGCACACCCCGCGCCAAGGTGTGCCGGCCACGTATCTGACGACTCACCAGGAAAGCCGTCCGGGGCGGAACGGATCGTGGAGACGGGGGAGATCGGGCTGCCGGGCGCCACCGGCCGCACGGCCAAGTTCCCGCAGCCGTCGAAACTGGCCGGAAACCACTGGTTCCGAAGTGCCGTCAGGCGTCCCAGACACCGGCGGCCGTACGGTCGTCCGCGTACCCCTTGACCCTGACCTGGCTGTCGGCGAGGAAGGCGGCGAGCCCGGGCGGGGTCCGGCCGGACCAGCGCGCCGCCAGGTACTCGCACAACTCCGGTTCCCCGCGCAGCGGATCGGCCAGACCGGCGGTGCACATCAGGAGAACGTCTCCCGGCCGGGCGACGGAGGCGCGGAAGCGGAAGGGTTCACGGGGCGGTTCGGGTTCCTCGTACGGGCTCGGGGGCGTCGTGATGCCGAGGTCCATGGTGAGCCGGTCGCCCTCGGGCGTCTCGGTGGGCACCGAGCCGAAGCCGACGACGGGTTCGCCGGTGACGTCGGCGACCCGCGGTTCGATGTCCTGCCATTCGCCGTCCCGCAGCCGGAACAGTCCGCCTCCGCCGACGCCGAAGAACACGCGGGTACGGCAGTCGGGGTCGGCGGGCAGCAGCAGGCAGCGCAGGGCGGCGGAGTACTCCTCCGGTTCGATGCCCTGTTCGGCGGCGCTGGCGCGGAGTCTGCCGAGGCTGCGGTCGGTGAGGCGGTGCAGGCCGGACTTCAGGTCGCCGCGCCGCGCGGCCCGGAGGTCCTCGACCAGCCGTGCGTGGCTGCGGCCCACGGCCCGGCCGATCCAGTGACAGGCCTCGGCGGCCGCCCGGTGCGCCCTCGGCGTGGCGCGCACACCGGTCGCCATGGCGATCAGCAGCAGCGCCTGCTCCCCCGCCCCGAAGCGCGCGGTGAGCAACGAGTCCCGCCGCGGTTCTCCCCGATAGCGGGCCGAGTCGCCCCGCACGGACACGGCCCGCAACGTGCAGGATCCGTAGCGGGCCCCGTCGAGCACGGTGTCCGCGACCAGAGCGTCCAGGTCGTCGGGGTCCGCGGGCGGCAACGCCGTGGGCTCGGCGTCGTAGGTGGGCGGACCGGAGCCGACGTGGTCGCGGGACGGGGGCGGAGAGGTGGGGCGGGAGGTGGTGACGTGGCCGAGGACCGTGGTGCGGGGGTCGTCGCGGAGGGGGGCGGGTGCGGGGGTGCCGGCGGTGCTCCCCCGGGCGGCCACTCCGTCGGTCTGCCGCGCGGGCGGAGCGTCTGCGACGCCTCCCCCGGAGGAGTCAGGTCCCTCCGAGACCCTCTCCGGGTCGTTCCGGGCGGGGGGAGCCGCGGGCGGTTCCGGCGGCTGGGGGCCGGGTGGGAAGGTCACGGGACCCATGGGAGTGGCCGGGGGCGGCTCCCAGGGTGCGCGCTGCGCGGGCGGGCCGGTGCGGGGCGGGACGTCAGCCGCGTCGCCGGCTCGCGGTGGGGGTACGCCGGCTCCTGCCGACCGCACCCACTGATCGACGCTTCCGGAAGCGGGCCGCTCGCCCCCACCCCCGGTCTCGAACCCCGCCCGCTCCCCCGCCGCGCCCGCCCCGGAAGCGAGCCCGTCGCCGCCCGCCGCACCGTCGTTCACCGCCCCCGCCGCGGAGGCGAACCGGTCGTCCAGGGAATCACCCGCGGCCGCGGGCCCCGTGTCGCCGGTGGAGTCGTCGTACAACTGGCCCCACCAGTCGTCCTCATGACCGGTGCGCCTTCCCCCCTGCTGGCTCATGCCCCCAATTGTCCACCGCAGGGGCCGTATGAAAACGGGGCATCCGGAAAATCAACGCACTTCCGACGACGTACCGGGGGAGGCGTCGAACGGCGATACGAGCCAGGCGGCAACCGCTGACCTGCGCGTTCTCGGCTCCTCCGGCACTCTGGACAAATGGGAGCGTGGGACCTCCTGCTGTCCGGCCTGGTCATCCTGCTCGGGCTGTGCGGAGTGCTGCTGCCCAGAGTGCCGGGGTCGTGGCTGGTGTGGGCCGGGGTCGCGTGGTGGGCGGTGAAGGACCCGGAGCCGGTGGCGTGGTCCGTGCTCGTGGGGGCGACGGTCGCGCTGCTCCTCTCCCAGGTGGTGCGCTGGGCGCTCCCGCCCCGGCGGCTGCGGGCGAGCGGCGCCACCCGCCGCATGATGGCGTACGCGGGCGCGGGGGCCTCCCTCGGCTTCGTCCTGATCCCCGTGCTCGGCGCGATCCCCGGCTTCATGGGCGGCGTCTACCTCGCCGAACGCCTCCGGCTCGGCCGCCACCGCGAGGCGATGGCGGCGACGCGGACCGCCATGCGCTCGGGCGGCTCCAGCGTGCTCGCGGAACTGTTCACCTGCCTGCTGATCACAGGTGCGTGGCTCGGGGCGGTGTTCGGCGGCTGATCAGCCGCAGGACCGCGCCGGAACTTCGGCAACTCCCGGCGGTCCGCGCGGGCGGCGCCACCCGCCGGGTGCGGCTGGTCGGCGAGGCGGGCGCGGAGGCACCCCGCTGGGACCTGCCACACCGGCGGTGTAGTCCCGAAGCCCTGGGACAAGGATCCGATGCGCCCGGCGGGCGGGCGTGATTGGCTGCCGTCATGACCGAGTTCAGCGAGGCGGAGCGCGGGTATCTGATGTCGCAGCGGCTGGGGCGGCTGGCCACCGTCGACCCGGGGGGACAGCCGCAGGCGAACCCCGTCGGCTTCTTCCCGCAGGACGACGGGACGATCCTGGTCGGCGGCCACGCGATGGGCCGTACCAAGAAGTGGCGCAACCTCCAGCGGAACCCGAAGGTCGCGCTGGTCGTGGACGATGTCGTCAGCGTGCGCCCCTGGAGGGTGCGCGGCGTCGAGATCCGCGGTGAGGCCGAACTCCTCACCGGCCCGCACGACCTGGGCCCGCACTTCAGCGAGGAGCTGATCCGGATCCACCCGAAGTGGATCCACAGCTGGGGGCTGGCAGAGGACGCCTGAAACCCTCCGCCATCCCCTGGAGCACGCCCTCCAGCTCCAGCAGCCGCGTCTTGCGTTCCAGCCCGCCCGCGTACCCCGTCAGGGAACCGTCGGCGCCGATCACCCGGTGGCAGGGGCGGACGACCAGCAGCGGGTTGGCGCCGATCGCCCCGCCGACGGCCCGTACGGCGGCCCGGGAGGCGCCGATCCGCGCGGTGATCTCGCCGTACGTCGTGGTCGTCCCGTAGGGCACGGTGTCGAGCGCGGTCCACACCTTCTCCCGGAACGCGCTGCCGTCACTGCGCAGCCGCAGCCGGAACTCCTTGAGCTCCCCGGCGAAGTAGGCGGCGAGCTGTTCCTCGGCCTCGCGGAAGGGTCCGGGGTCGTGCTGCCGGCCCTCCCGCACGGTGCGGCCGCCCTTCTGGCCCGGCACGGAGAGGGAGGTCAGGGCGCCGGTCGGGTCGGCGGTGAGGAGGAGCGGGCCGAGGGGGCTGGCGACGGTGGTCCAGTAGGCGGCGGTCTCGTAGGTGGCGGTCTCGCCGGTCATCAGAACTCCAAGTCCCCTGCTGCGCGCAGGTGGTGCAGGGCGTACGAGCGCCAGGGTCGCCAGGTGTCGGGTAGGGCGGTGCCGGGCAGGGCCACGTCCGGGTCGCCGAGGGCCCGGATGCGGACGACGGCGGCCGTACGGGCGTGAAGGCCGGGCAGGGCGAGCAGGGCCTGCTGCGCGTCGTCCCGGTCGGCGCCCGGATCCAGGCGTACGGCGCCGTCGGCGAGGGCGGCGGCGAGGGCGCCCAGGGTGCCGTCCGGCTCGGCCTCGGCGAGGACGGCCGGCTCGGGGAAGAGGTGCGTGAGGCTGCCGCAGGAGGCGTCGAGCGCCTTGCCGTACCGCTGGACGAGCCGCTCGGCCTCGGTGCGGCCCACCAGTGCCCGTACCGCCAGTTCCTCCGGGTCGGCGGCGCCGGGCGAGCGCAGCCCCGGCCGGGCGGCGACCAGCGGGGCGAGCCGCGGGTCGGCGGCGAGCCGCTCGTCGACGGCGTACGGGTCGGCGTCGAGGTCGAACAGCCGGCGCAGCCTCCCGGCGGCGGTGGTGAGGTCGCGGGGGTCGGTGAGGTGGAGGCGGGCCTGGAGCCAGCCGCCGCCACGCGGTCTCGGCGTGCCCGGCCGCTCGTCGACGGCGACGATCCCGGTGCCGTAGGGCAGGCGCAGGGTGCGCCGGTAGGTGCGGCGGCCCGGGGGACCGCTCACCTCCTCGACGCCCGCGACGGCCTCGCGCTGCAGCAGGTCGAAAACGGGTCCGGCCTGGTAGGGGCCCCGGTGGGCGAGCCGCAGCGGGATCCCGGCCGACGGGTGTCCGGGGGTACGGCCGCCCTTCGGGGCGGCGGCGCGCAGCTCGCTCGGCGTCGCCGCGTACACGGCCCGGATGGTGTCGTTGAACTGCCGCACGCTGGCGAAGCCGGACGCGAAGGCGATCTGGGTGACGGGCAGGTCGGTGGTCTGCAGCAGGACCCTCGCGGTGTGCGCCCGCTGGGCCCGGGCGAGGGCCACCGGTCCGGCGCCGAGCTCCGCGGTGAGCTGCCGCTGAACCTGCCGTGCGCTGTAGCCGAGCCGTGCGGCGAGCCCGGCGACGCCCTCCCGGTCGACCACGCCGTCGCCGATCAGCCGCATGGCCCGGCCCACGACGTCCGCCCGTACGTTCCACTCCGCGGATCCCGGCACGGCGTCCGGACGGCACCGCCGGCAGGCCCGGAAACCCGAGCCCTGGGCGGCGGCGGCCGTGGTGTAGAACCGCACGTTGTGCCGCTTCGGCGTCACCGCCGGGCAGCTGGGGCGGCAGTAGATGCCGGTCGTTTCGACCGCGAAGAAGAACACACCGTCGAACCGGGCGTCCCGGCTCCGCACGGCTTCGTACCTGGTGTCCTCGTCCATCACGCTGTCCAGTCTCCGCCGCCCGCGACGCCACGGCTGGCGGAAATCGGACATGACGCTGGAGCAGGCGTCCCCGTGCCGATACGGGCGACGGCGAACCCCCGCCATGACCTGGCACCGCACCATGCGCCCACCACCGGCACCCCGCCCCACCCAACGCCCTGAACCCGGACACACACCGGACAGGACGGCCCCTGCGTCGCCGGTGCGGGCGGGGCATCCGTCCGCACCGGCGTCGGGCGTTCCTACCGCAGGCGTCCCCGCTTCGCCTCCATCGCCGCCCGTCCCTCGGCTCCCTTCCGCTTCCAGTCCCTCCGGATCTCGGCCCGGACCCGCGCGTCCGTCTTGGCGACGATCCGCTGGTTCTCCCGCAGCAGCTTCCGGTAGCTCTCCAGCCGCCGCTCCGGCAGCTCCCCGGCCTCGATGGCGCCCCGCACCGCGCACCCCGGCTCCGACGCGTGGGCGCAGTCGTGGAAGCGGCACCGCTCGGCCAGTTCCTCGATCTCGGAGAACACCTGCCCGACCCCGCTCCCGGCGTCCCAGAGCCCCACGCCCCGCAGCCCGGGCGTGTCGATCAGTACTCCCCCGCCGGGGAGCAGGAGCAGGTTGCGTGTGGTCGTCGTGTGGCGGCCCTTGCCGTCGACGTCCCGGGTGGCCTGGACGTCCATGGCGTCCGCGCCGAGCAGCGCGTTGGCGAGGGTGGACTTGCCCGCGCCGGACTGCCCGAGCAGCACCGCCGTACCGCCGGAGACGACGGCGGCGAGGACGTCCAGCCCGTCCCCGTCCATCGCGCTGACGGTCAGCACCGGAACACCCGGCGCGGCCGTCTCCACGTCCTGGACGAGGTACGACAGCGTCACCGCGTCCGGCACGAGGTCGGCCTTGGTCAGCACGACCACCGGCTGCGCCCCGGACTCCCAGGCGAGCGCGAGGAACCGTTCGATGCGGGCGAGGTCGAGGTCGACGGCCAGCGACACGGCGACGATGGCGTGGTCGACGTTGGCCGCGAGGATCTGCCCCTCGGACCGCTTGGAGGAGGTGGAACGCACGAAGGCGGTACGGCGCGGCAGATACGCCCGTACGTAGCGCGGGCTGCCGGCCGGCTCGACGGCGACCCAGTCGCCGGTGCACACCACCCGCAGGGGATCGTGCGGGGTGACGAACGCGGTGTCGGCCCGCAGCAGCCCGTCGGCGGTGACCACGTCGCACTGCCCGCGGTCGACCCGGACCACGCGTCCGGGCAGCAGCCCCTCGGTGTCGTACGGGGCGAACGCGTCGGCCCAGGCCTCGTCCCAGCCATAGGGAGCCAGCGCGGAGAAAGCAGAAGTGGAACTCAAGGGGTGACCCTTCACAAGGGTGGCCCCGGCAGCCGCGAACGCACGCGGAGAAAGAAGGGTGGAATCAGCCGGAGGCCACGGAGGTGGACTTGATGAACTGAATGCGGGCAGCGCTCGTCGCAATGACAGCCATCGGTCAGCACCTCCTCACTCACTCGGACCTGCACGGCACGGCGGCACTCGGCCACCGCACGATTCGAAGCCACCATAGACGCGGGCTCTCCCGCGCGCCACCGGTTTTCTGACCCCTACCAACTGCCGTATGTCTCGCTGTGCGGCCCGGAACTGGCCCGTGCCTGGAGCCGCTGGGGCGGCGACACGGAGTTCTCGCGCCGTGGACCCGCGACCGGACCGACAGCGCCGAACAGGTGCGGGACGCTCTCGCGTCCCTGGCCACCGACGTCACATCGCGCAGTCGTGCCCGTTCAGCGTGAAGTCGTACCCCGGTGAGTTCTTGCCCCGCCAAGAGGCCAGGAAGCCGAAGGAGAGGCTGCCGTCGGCGGGGACGGACCTGTTGTAGTCGGCGGCGGTGGCGGTGACGCGGGAGTCGTTCTGGGAGAAGCTGGCGTCCCACATCTGGCCGACCTTCTGGCCGTCCCGGAACGACCAGGCGACACGCCAGGTGTCGAGGGGACGGGTGGTGGTGACAGTGACGGTGGCCTGGAAGCCGTCGGGCCACTGGTTGACGAGGTCGTACTGGACGACGCAGGTCGGCGACTCGCTCTCGTCCGGGTCCGGCGGGGCGGTGGTGGACGAGGACGTGCCCTGGGGTTCCGGCTCGGGGTGCGTCTTCCCCGGCTTGTCCGGCTTCCCCGGCTTCTGCGACGGGTCCTTCTCGGCGCTGCCGGACGGCTTCGGGGAACCGGACGACGGCAGCGGGGCGACGGAGGGCACGGACGGGCCGGGGTCGGCCACCGGCTGGCTGTCGGAGGAGTCCGCGGGCGCCGCGGCGTCGTCGTGGTCGCCGCCGAACGGCATCATCGAGACGCCGAGTGCCAGCAGGGACACCAGGACGGCCGCGACGAGCAGGCCGTTGCGGGCGACGCGCGCCTTGTGCGCGGCCTCGTGCGCCTCCCCGGGCTCCGGGTCGGCCGGCTCCGGACGCCCGGCGCCCAGGCGCACCTCGGTGGCCCGGCGGCGGCGCTCCAGGTAGGCGAGGCCGCCCCAGCCGATGACTCCCCCGGCCAGGGCCGCGGGCAGTCCCCCGCCGTGCAGCCGGAGGCAGGCCGCGGCCTCGGCGCACTGGACGCAGGTGGCGAGGTGGCGGGAGAGGTCGCCCGGGGTGTCGGCGGCGGGCGAACGGGTGATCGCGTCCAGCAGCCGGGCGTAGCTGCGGCACTGGGCGTCCATCGGCGTGTCGAGGTGGTTGCGGTGGCAGCGGTCCCGGAACAGGCCGCGCACCTGGTCGAGTTCCTCGGCCACGGCGGCCGGGTCGAGGCCGAGGCGGCGGGCCACGGTGGGCAGCGGCAGCGCCTCCACCTCGGCGAGCCACAGCAGTTCGGCGTCCGGCCCCTGCATGTCGCGCAGTCCGCGCAGGGCGAGCGGGCGCTGCAGCGGCGGCCCGGTGTACCGTGCCGCCTTGTCGGAGTTCAGCCAGAGCCGCAGCTCGGGATCCAGCTTGTGTCCCTGGCCGCCGGTCTCCCAGGCCTCCGCCGTGGTGCGCACGGCGGTCAGCAGCAGGGGTATCCGGGGCAGCCGGGAGGGGCGGCGGCCGGCGCTCCTGATCGTCCCGGCCTCGGCGGAACGGGCCTCGCGCATACCGTGCGCGAACGCCTCCGTCGCCAGCTGTGTGGCCGCGACGGAACCGGCCGTGCACAGATCGGCGTAGGAGAGGACCGCGTCCCAGCACTCGGAGAACAGCGCGGCCTCGGAGGCGTCCTGAGGGGTCGGCAGGTCGGGCATGAGTCTCCTGCATCCACGAACGAGGTCAACTCCACATAACGGCAACGGAGTTGGCGGAACCTCGGGGCAGGGCACGAGCCTTTCACGGCTTGGACACAACTGACAAGCGCCGTATTCAAATACCCGGGCCGACCGCCACGACGGACACGGTTCCGGTAGTCATACGGAAGACGGGCCCGGACGTTTCAACGGGCCTCCGCCTCCACCGGCTCGTCCACCGGCTCGTCCGCCGGAAGGCTGTCCATGAAGGAGCTGACCGAGAAGACCGCGCGGCCGGCGCCGGGCGGGCCGTAGCCGGGCGGGGAGGAGAGGCCGAAGTCGTCCATCGTGGCGCGGTAGGCGTCCAGCAGCCGGATGTGGTACTCCAGCGGCGCGCCCTGCGGGTTGGCCTTGCCGAGCGGGGTCGTGGGCTCGGGGCACCAGGTGGTGAACCGGGGCGTGATGCCGTGCGACATGAAGAAGCGCAGGCCCTCGGTGGTGGAGGCGATGGCCTCGTCGACGCTGGTGAAGCCGAAGGGCTCGGCCATCTCGACGCCGGCCACGAAGTTGGGGATGACGTTGCGCGGGCCGAAGACGTCCGCCGAGTCGAGGATGCGGCGGTGCCATTCGTCGCGGCCGACGTACCGCTCCTTGCCCGGGCAGTACAGCTCGAACAGGCGGCGGTCCCACACCTCGTAGTTGGGGTGGTAGATCTGCACGCCGTAGTCCTTGAACCGCTGGACGTCGGCCTTGGGCAACGCCTGGGCGACGACCTTGCCGATCCAGCGGCCGGGGAAGCGCTCCTCGATGGCCTTGGCGTAGTGGCCGTAGAAGTCGGCCTCGTCGCGCCCGGCGACCTTCGACGTGACGGCGCCGCCGGTGAGGGTGTAGGCCGTGGACGCCTTCTGGGTGTCGTACCGGTCGATGATCTCCAGGGCTTCCAGGACCTCTTCGACATCCTTCACGCCCGTGTAAGGCCGCCCGGCCGCCTTGTGCTGGCGCCAGTTGTGGTTGATGTCGCAGTACTGGCACTCCTCCTTGGCGCCGAAGTACTGGCAGACGCGGAAGACGGTCAGATAGATGAGGTAGCCCCACTGGATGGTGGGGGCCACCTCCATCACGGACTTCCCGTTGGAGAGGGTGTGCCGGTAGTACTCCGGCATCGGCGGCACACCGACGTCGGCGATGCGCCCGCCGTCGAGGTACAGCCCGAGCATCCCCTGCTCGTCGGCGGCCACACGGTACGGCGACGACGGGTTCACGCGGACGGAGACGACCGTCCGCCGGAGGTCGTACGGGCCGCCGGTGAGGATGATCTCCTCGGGCGGGCGGCGCAGCGCGGCCTCACCCAGCTCGGGCAGGGTGCCGTGGTCGAAGGAGAAGATGAAGTACGACTTCGGCTTGACCTCACCGCCCTCGTTGTCGCTCAGGGCCGAGGGGTCGAACGCCACACCACCCCGCAGCAGGTCCTCCTTGAAGACGGCTTCCCGCGGCACGTGCGGGAAACGCTCCATCAGATCCTCGACCAGCGCGGTACGGCTGCCCATCCCGTGTCTCCTCCCGGTGCGCACGTACGACTCCTCACGGTATGCCCCCGCGGGTGCGGGAGCCGTACCGGGGGTCCCCCTCGCCGCGGCCCTGGGGGGTGTCATGCCGTGTGTTCCAGTGACGCCCGGTCGATCGCGTGGGCCAGTGGGGCTCCCGTGCGCAGGCGTTCGGCCTCCTCGGCGACCGTGGCGCCGAGGCGGGCGAGTTCGTTGCCCTGGGAACCCGCGAGGTGGGGCGTGATGAAGGCACCCGGCAGGTCGTACAGGGGTGAGTCGGCGGGCAGCGGCTCGGGGTCGGTGACGTCGAGGATCGCGGTCAGGCGGCCGGTGCGCAGTTCGTCGACGAGGGCGTCGTGGTCGACCAGTCCGCCGCGCGCGGTGTTGATCAGTACCGCCCCGTCGGGCATCAGGGCCAGCTCGCGGCGGCCGATCAGGTGCCGGGTCTCGGGGGTCTCGGGGGCGTGGACGGTGACGATGTCGCAGCTGCGCAGCAGGTCGTCCAGCGGCAGCAGGGGGACGCCGAGGGCGACGGCCTCCTGATCGTCGACGTAGGGGTCGGTGAGCGCGGGGCGCAGGTCGAAGGGGCGCAGCAGTTCGAGCACGCGGCGGCCGATGCGGGAGGCGCCGACGACGCCGACGCGGCGGCCGTGGTTGCCGATGCCGGGCACGATGCCCCAGCCGGGGAAGGCGCGGTCGGCGCGCAGTCGGTCGCGGGCGGCGAGGACGTCCTTCCCGGCCAGCAGGATCATGGCGAGCGTGTACTCGGCGACCGGCAGCGCGTTCGCGGCGGCCGCCGAGGAGACGGCGATGCCGCGCCGCCAGACCTCGGGCGTGGCGAAGCCCTTGACGGAGCCGGCCGAGTGCAGCACGGCACGCAGCCGGGGCGCGGCGTCGAGGGCCCGCGCGTCGAGGCGGGGGCAGCCCCAGCCGGTGATCAGGATCTCGGTACGGGCCAGCGCCTCCAGGATCCTCGGGTCGGTGAGGTCCTCCGCCACGAGGCCGGGATCGATGTCGACGGACTCCGTCAGCCGTGCCAGCACCTCCGGCGGGAAGACATGCGGCACGTTCTCGGCGGACATGGCGAACAGCGCCTGGGGACGCTCGGACAAGACGGTGGCCTCCGGCTCGGGTGACGGGGCGGGTAGAAAGCGATCTCCACGGTAGAGCCGAGCTCCGGCGACCGGGGTAGGTTCCGGCGTTGAACTCCTGGTTCCTGAATTCCCCGGGGAGGGGCGACCGGATGACCGAGACCGTGACCAACTGGGCCGGCAACATCACCTACACCGCCAAGGAGCTCCAGCGGCCGCACTCGCTCGACGCGCTGCGGTCACTGGTCGCCGGCAGCGCGCGGGTGCGGGTGCTCGGCAGCGGGCACTCCTTCAACGAGATCGCCGAACCCGGCGGTGACGGGGTCCTCCTCTCGCTCGACGCGCTGCCGCCGCAGGTGGAGGTCGACAGCACGGCCCGTACGGTACGGGTCGGCGGCGGTGTCCGGTACGCGGAACTGGCCCGCCGGGTGCACGGGCACGGGCTGGCGCTGCCCAACATGGCCTCGCTTCCGCACATCTCCGTGGCCGGGTCGGTGGCGACCGGCACGCACGGGTCCGGGGTGGCCAACGGACCGCTGGCGTCGGCCGTGCGGGAGGTCGAGCTGGTCGTGGCGGACGGCTCGACGGTGACGATC
The DNA here is from genome assembly GCF_030386795.1 of Streptomyces sp. S.PNR 29. Classification (GTDB taxonomy): domain Bacteria; phylum Actinomycetota; class Actinomycetes; order Streptomycetales; family Streptomycetaceae; genus Streptomyces. Next base: position 78,464 of record NZ_JANUQM010000019.1, on the reverse strand, counting down.
GGGCGGGGTGACCCGCGGTTCGGCGGCGCCGTCACCTCCCTGGGTGCCCTGGGAGTCGTCACCGCCCTCACCCTCGACCTGGAGCCCTCCTTCGACGTCGAGCAGCACGTCTTCACCGAGCTGCCGCTGGACGGGCTGGACCACGAGACCGTGGCGGCGACGGCGTACAGCGTCAGCCTGTTCACCGACTGGCGTGCGCCGGGTTTCAGGCAGGTGTGGCTGAAGCGGCGCACCGACCAGCCACTGCCCGGCTTCCCGTGGGCCACGCCCGCCACCGAGAAGATGCATCCGGTACCGGGCATGTCCGCCGTCCACTGCACCGAGCAGTTCGGCGTGCCCGGGCCGTGGCACGAGCGGCTGCCGCACTTCCGGGCGGAGTTCACCCCGAGCAGCGGGGCCGAGCTGCAGTCGGAGTACCTGATGCCACGGCCGCACGCCCTCGACGCGCTGCGGGCGCTGGACGCGATACGGACGACGGTCGCCCCGGTGCTGCAGATCTGTGAGGTGCGCACGATCGCCGCCGACGAGCAGTGGCTGAGCCCGGCGTACGGACGGGACAGCGTGGCGGTGCACTTCACCTGGGTCGAGGACACGGCGGCGGTGCTGCCGGTGGTGCGGCGGGTGGAGGAGGCGCTGGACGCCTTCCAGGCGCGGCCGCACTGGGGGAAGGTGTTCACCGTGCCGGCGGCGGTGCTGCGGGAGCGGTACCCGCGGCTCGGGGATTTCCGGGCGCTGGCCGGGGAGCTGGATCCGGCCGGTAAGTTCACCAACGCCTTTGTGCGCGACGCGCTGGGCGCCGACTTTATAAAGCCCCTTTCCTAACCCCTTGTCGAAAGTCCCCGGCACCCCATAGCCTTGCGCCGCGCCGGTGCCGAGGTAGCCCCGGCCTGGCCTGGAAGGGATGGGTGCTGTTCGGTGAAGCGCACATCACGTGACATCCGCACGGCGAACCGCTATGAGGTGCTGCGCCAGATCATCGCCCAGTCACCCACGTCCCGGCAGGAGCTGGCGGCCGCCACCGGCCTCAGCCTCGCCACGGTCGCCACCCTCGTCGGCGAGCTGCTCGACCTGCGGATGATCACCGAGGTCGGGTTCGAGGACTCGGCCGGCGGCCGCCCCCGGGGTCTGGTCGCCGTCAACGCGTCGGGGGGCGCGCTGATCGGGGTGGACATCGCGGAGACCTATGTCCGCGTGGAGCTGTTCGACCTCGCCCTGAACGTGCTGGCCCGCGCCGACGAGGACATGCGCCCCGGCGAGAGCCGGCCCGAGCAGGTGGTCGGCCACGTCGCCACGGCCGTCGGCTCGGTGGTCGCGCAGGCCGGCGTCGAGGGCGCCCGGGTGCTCGGCGTGGGGGTGAGCGTGCCGGGCCAGGTGGACCGGGACACCGGCATCGCCGAGTACGCGCCGAACTGGGACTGGCACGACGTGCCGCTCCTCGACCTGCTCACCGAGCACATCGCCTACCCGCTGTACCTGGACAACCCGTTGCGCGCCTGCGCGGTGGCCGAGCTGTGGTTCGGGGCCGCGCGCGGGTACGGGGACGCGGTCGTGGTGAACCTCGGGACCGGGGTGGGCGCCGGGCTCGTGCTGGGCGGCGGGCTGCACCGGGGCGGGAGCAACAGCGCCGGCGAGTGGGGCCACACCACGCTCGTGCTGGACGGGCGGCTGTGCCACTGCGGCAACCACGGCTGCGTGGAGACGTACGTCGGGGCGCCCGGGATCATGCTGAACCTGAGGGAGCTGAGCCCGCAGAGCACGCTGCTGCACCCCGAGGACCAGACGGCCACCATCGACGCGCTGGCCCGCGGGGTCGCCGCGAACGACCCCGTGGCGGTGAAGGTGGTCCGGGACACCGCCCGCTACCTGGGCGCCGGGATCGCCGACCTGGTCAACGTGCTCAACCCCGAGGTGGTCGTGCTCAGCAGCTGGGTGGCGGCCACGCTCGGCGAGCCCCTCCTGGCCGAGGTGCGCGAGGCCGTCGCCCGGCACGCGCTCCGGCGGCCGCTGGCCGCCACCGACATCGTCCTCTCTCCGATCCCCACCGACCCGGTGTGCCTGGGCGCGGCGACGTTCGCGCTCGAAGGTGCCCTGCAGTCCGTCGGGCAGAGGAGCAACAAACGCACCGTCCCCGCAAGGAGCCGTACCGCGCCGCCTTCATGACGACGGAAGGAACCGACCTCCGACCGAAAGACCAAGCAGGCCTGGTTCCTGAAGTAATTCCGGAAGTAATTCCTCCTCTTCAAGGATGGCGGGCCGCTGGTGCGGCGGGCCGATACCCCGTCAGGTTCGGCATCCCGAACGTTTCGCAACGCTTCGAACAGACTTCGTTCAACCCCTTGCCGAAGCCTTAGCCGAAGGTTAACGTCCCGCACCGCAACCCTCTTTGAGCCACTTGACGCTGAGCCACCGAGCCGCAGCCGCAAACGAGACAAGGACGTCAGCATGTCGGCATTGAGCAACAGCAACTGGGACCGCCGAAACGTACTGCGGGCCGCCCTGGGCCTGACCGCCGCCGGCACGCTCTCCGCGTGCGGCAGCAACAACGGCCGCGGCAGCGGCGGCGGTTCCGGAACGAACCTGGTGCAGATGTTCCACGCGTACGGCGAGGCGGGCACCGAGCAAGCCATCAAGCGCTACGCGAAGGCCTACAAGGACGCCAACGTCACCACGCAGTGGATCACCAGCGCGGACTTCGAGAGCAAGCTCTTCTCGGCCCTGCTCACCAAGAACGCGCCGGACCTGTTCGAGTTCCACCCGCAGATCCAGATGGTGAAGAGCGGTCAGGTGGCGGACCTGACCGACATCATCGACCCGGTCAAGGACGACTTCAACCCGGCCGACATCAAGTCGCACACGGTCGACGGGAAGATATACGGCGTCCGCATGATCGACGACCCGCAGTTCTTCTTCTACCGCAAGTCGATGCTGGAGAAGGCCAAGGTCGAGGTGCCGACCACGCTCGACGAGCTGATGGAGGCCGCCGCCAAGCTCACCACCGGCAAGGTCAAGGGCCTGTACCTGGGCAACGACCTGCACAACGTCATCAACCCGATGATCTGGTCGGCGGGCGCCGACACCCTCAACGAGAAGAACGAGATCGCCTACCACACGGACGGCGTCGTCGAGGGCCTCAAGAAGATGCGCAAGCTGTTCACCAGCGGCCACCTCCTCCTCGGCGCCCCGACCGAGTCCTGGGACCCCTCCTCGCTCAACCAGGGCCTGTGCGCCATCCAGTTCTGCGGCATGTGGGCGATGCCGCAGATCCAGCAGGCGCTCGGCGACGACTGGGGCGTCTTCCCCTTCCCGAAGACCGTCGACTCCGGCAAGCAGTCGGTCTACAACGGCGGCTGGTCGATGTTCGTCAACGCCAAGGGCAAGAACGTCGACGCGGCCAAGGAGTTCGTGAAGTGGCTGTGGATCGACCAGAAGAAGTACCAGGAGGACTGGGCCACCTCCTACGGCTTCCACATCCCGCCGCGCAAGTCGCTCGCGCAGTCCGCCACCAAGCTCAAGTCGGGCAACGCGGCTGAGGGCGTCCGGCTCTTCAACGAGTTCGGTCACTTCGACAACATCGGCTGGACCCAGGCCATGATCACCGCCCTGGAGGACGTCTTCGCCAACTCCGTCCGCAAGAGCATGGACCCGGAGAAGGCTCTCGACAAGGCCGACGTGGCCGTCAACCGCGAGCTCAAGAAGCTGTTCGGATAAGCCGCGGAACGGACCACGACATGTCGACGACCACGACGCGCGACCTCGCGCGCCCCGCCTCGGCGAAGGCCTCACCGGCCAAGCCGCGGCGGGGTCTGCGGGGCAGCCCCACCTTCAACTTCTGGCTCTTCACCGGGCCGTTCCTGATCGGTCTGGCGATCTTCGTCTACGCGCCGATCCTCTGGAGCCTCTGGCTCAGCTTCTTCGAGGCCCGCTTCACCGTCACGCCCGACAAGTTCGTCGGGTTCGACAACTACACGTACATGCTGACGAACGACGACTTCGTCGGCTCGCTCGGCACCTTCACCGTCTTCGCCGCGTTCATCGTGCCCACCACCTGGGCGCTCTCGCTGGGCCTGGCCCTGCTGGTGAACCGGCTGCGGTTCATGCGGGCGTTCTTCCGCTCGGTCTTCTTCCTGCCGACCGCGGTGAGTTATGTGGCCGCCGCGCTGATCTGGAAGATGTCCATCTTCAGCGGCGTCCGCTTCGGCCTGATGAACACGGTCCTCGGCTGGTTCGGGATCGACAACATCGCCTGGCTGATCGACCCCAACCCGCCCTGGTACTGGCTGGTCATCGTGACCGCCCGGCTGTGGCTCCAGTCCGGCTTCTACATGATCCTGTTCATCGCGGCGCTGCAGAACATCCCGGACGAGCTGTACGAGGCGGCCGCCCTCGACGGCGCCAAGCCGGGCTGGCAGACCTTCCGGCACATCACCCTGCCCCAGCTGCGTGCCACGTCCACCGCGGTGATCCTGCTCCTGCTCATCGCCGCCTACCAGGCCTTCGACGAGTTCTTCAACCTGCTGTCGAAGACCACCTGGGGCCGCCCGCCCCTCATGGAGCTGTACTACAAGGCCCTGGGCGAGAGCCAGGACTACGGCGCCGGCAGCGCGGGAGCGCTCATCCTGACCGTGCTGATCTGTGCCGTGACCCTGCTCCAGGGCAAGATCATGGGCTTCGGAAGGGGGGACGAGTCCAAGTGACCACCACCATGCCCGACATCCAGAAGTCCGCGCCGCCGACCGGCAAGCCCGGCCGCGTCAAGCGCGGTGGCGGTGTGATCGGCAATACCGGCCTCTACGTCGCCACCGGCGTCGCTGCCTTCCTCTTCCTGGTCCCGTTCTACGTTCTCCTCCGCAACGCCCTCTCCACCGACGCCGAGATCACGGGCGAGAACTGGAAGATTTTCCCCACGGACATCCAGTGGGGGAACATCAAGGAGCTGTTCACCGACGAGACGGTCCCCTTCGCCCAGTCCCTGTGGAACTCGGCGATCGTGGCCACCCTGCACACCGTCGGCGTCCTGCTGGTGTGCTCCCTGGCCGGCTACGGTCTCGCGCGCATCCCGTACAAGCACGCCAACAAGGTCTTCTACGCGGTCCTCGGGACCCTGATGGTCCCCACCGCCGTCACCTTCGTCCCGAGCTTCGTGCTCGTGTCGTCGCTCGGCTGGGTGGACACCTACCGGGGTCTCATCATCCCGGGGCTGTTCAGTGGTTTCACCTGCTTCCTGTTCCGGCAGTACTTCCTGGGGTTCCCCAAGGAGCTGGAGGAGGCGGCACGCGTGGACGGACTGGGCTACTGGGGCGCGTACTGGCGCATCGTGGTGCCCAACTCGCTGAACTTCTTCGCGGCGATGGCGACCATCACCTTCATCCAGGGCTGGAACGCCTTCCTGTGGCCGCTGGTCATCGGCCAGGACCCGAGTGCGTGGACCGTCCAGGTCGCGCTCTCCAGCTATATGACCAACCAGACCGTCGTCTTCCATATGATCTTCATGGCCACGGCCGTTTCCATCCTGCCCCTGGTGTTCGTGTTCCTCTTCCTCCAGCGCTGGCTGGTGCAGGGCATCGCACAGACCGGCATCAAGGGCTAGCTAGGAGACCGATGTCTTTCCGCACGACCCCATCCGTCGACTACGTCGAGGACGTCTCCCCGGGCAGCGGAGCCCTTCCGCCCCGCGCCTGGTACGCGTCCTCGGACGCGAAGTCCCTGTCCCTGAACGGTAGGTGGCGTCTTCGCGTGTCGGCGACCGCCGACGCCGAGGACGACGCGTTCGCCGCGCCCGGGTACGACTCCGGGGACTGGGCCGAGGTCACGGTCCCCGGCCACTGGGTCCTCCAGGGGCACGGATCCCCGATCTACACCAACCACCTGTACCCCTTCCCGGTCGACCCCCCGCACGTCCCGACCGAGAACCCCACCGGCGACCACCTGCGCGTCTTCGACCTGCCGGAGGACTGGCCGGCCGAGGGCGGCGCGGTGCTGCGCTTCGACGGCGTCGAGTCCTGCGCCCGGGTGTGGCTGAACGGCACGGACATCGGTGAGTTCAAGGGCTCCCGGCTGCCGCACGAGTTCGCGGTCGGGCACCTGCTGAAGCCGGCGGGCAACGTCCTCGCGGTCCGCGTCCACCAGTGGTCGGCGGGGTCGTACCTGGAGGACCAGGACCAGTGGTGGCTGCCCGGCATCTTCCGGGACGTGACGCTGCTGCACCGCCCGGCGGGCAGCGCGGGCGACTTCTTCGTGCACGCCTCCTACGACCACACCACCGGCGAGGGCACCCTGCGCGTCGACTCCGACGTCGACGGGCGGGTGACCGTCCCGGAGCTGGACATCGACGTCGCGACCGGTGAGCCGGTGACGGTCGCCGTCGAGCCGTGGTCGGCGGAGACGCCGCGGCTGTACGACGGTGTGCTGGCGACCGAGGGCGAGCGGGTGCCGCTGCGGATCGGCTTCCGGACCGTCGTCCTGGAGGACGGGCTCATCAAGGTCAACGGCACGCCCGTCCTCTTCAAGGGCGTCAACCGGCACGAGTGGCACCCGGAGAAGGGCCGTGCCCTCGACCTGGAGACCATGCGCGAGGACGTGCTGCTGATGAAGCGGCACAACATCAACGCCGTCCGCACCTCGCACTACCCGCCGCACCCCGCCTTCCTCGACCTGTGCGACGAGTACGGTCTGTGGGTCATCGACGAGTGCGACCTGGAGACCCACGGCTTCACCGAGCAGGCCTGGCGCGACAACCCCGTCGACGACGACCGCTGGACCCCCGCCCTCCTCGACCGCGCCGCCCGCATGGTCGAGCGGGACAAGAACCACCCGTCGATCGTGTTCTGGTCCCTCGGCAACGAGTGCGGCACCGGACGCGGGCTGACGGCGATGGCCGAGTGGATCCACGACCGGGACTCCTCGCGCCTCGTCCACTACGAGGGCGACTGGGACTGCCGCGACACGGACGTCTACTCGCGGATGTACGCCTTCCACGCCGAGGTCGAGAGCATCGGCAAGGAGCTGGACGGCGGCACCCACAAGCGCCGCGAACTCCCCTTCATCCAGTGCGAGTACGGGCACGCCATGGGCAACGGGCCCGGCGGACTCGCCGACTACCAGGAGCTGTTCGAGAAGTACGACCGGCTCCAGGGCGGCTTCATCTGGGAGTGGATCGACCACGGCATCAAGCACCCGGAGCTGGGCTACGCCTACGGCGGTGACTTCGGCGAGGAACTGCACGACGGGAACTTCGTCTGCGACGGGCTGATCTTCCCGGACCGGAAGCCGTCGCCGGGGCTCGTCGAGTACAAGAAGGTGATCGAGCCGGTCCGCATCGAGGGCGACGGCACCGACGGGACCGTACGGATCACCAACAAGTACGACTTCGCCGACCTGTCCGCGCTGGCCTTCGAGTGGTCGTGCCAGGTGGACGGCGAGACCGTCGAGTCGGGCCCGCTGGCGGTGCCGCCGCTGGCGCCGGGCGAGACGGCCGAGGTCAAGCTGCCGGAACCGCCCGCGGACGGTCGCGGCGGCGAGCGCCAGTGGACGGTGCGGGCGCTGCTCCCCGCCGACACCGCCTGGGCACCGAAGGACCATGTGGTGGCCTGGGGCCAGTTCGCCGTGGCCGCCCGGCCGCTGCCGATCGTCCCCGCGACCGACCGGCCCGTACGCGGCGAGCGCGGCATCACGCTCGGCCCGGCCGCCTTCGACGCCCGTACCGGGGCGCTGAGGACGATCGGCGGCGTCGACGTGACCGGGCTGCGCCTGGACGTGTGGCGGGCCACGACCGACAACGACGACGGCGCGGAGTGGCAGACGGACACCCGCTACGGGGTGCTGTGGCGCACCCTGGGCCTGCACCGCATGCGGCACCGCCTGGAGGGCGTGGAGCTGGGCGACGACGCGCTGACGGTTCGGACCCGGGTGGCGCCCGCGGCCCGGGAGGTGGGCCTGAGCACGGTCTACCGCTGGACGTCCGACGGCGAACGGCTGCGGCTGACCGTGTCCGTGAAGCCGGAGGGCGACTGGACGGTGCCGCTGCCGAGGCTCGGCATCCGGTTCGGGCTGTCGTCCGCCGAGGAGGTGACGTGGTTCGGCGGTGGCCCCGGTGAGGCGTACCCGGACAGCAGGACGGCGTCCATGGTCGGCCGCTGGGAGTCGACCGTGGAGCAACTGCAGACGCCGTACGTCCGCCCCCAGGAGAACGGCGCCCGTGCCGATGTCCGCTGGGTGGAGCTCGGCGGGCTGAGGATCGAGGGCGACCCGGAGTTCTGGTTCAGTGCCCGGCCCTGGACGACCGAGCAGCTGGACGCGGCGCGGCACCTGACCGACCTCGCGGCCGGCGACACGGTCTGGGTCAACCTCGACCACGGGCAGCACGGCATCGGCTCGCAGTCGTGCGGTCCGGGCCCGTTGCCGCAGTACTTCCTGCGGGCCGAGCCGGCGGAGTTCTCCTTCGTCTTCTCGGCGGTCGATTAATCCGTTGACCGGTTGATCGGCATTCTGACACCGTCATGACGTTCTCGGCGGCCGGTCGGCTCCTCAGCCGGCCGGCCGCGCTGCACGTGCCCGGTAAGGGAGTCCCCAACGTGAGCGGCAGCATCGAGGTGCGCGGCCTGTCCCGCACCTTCCACACCACCGTCCGCCGCCCCGGTTTCCTGGGCGCCGTCAGATCCCTGGTCAACCCCGAGCGCGTCGCCAAGCAGGCCGTCCGCGACATCACCTTCGACGTCGCCGCGGGCGAACTCCTCGCCCTGCTCGGCCCGAACGGCGCCGGCAAGTCCACCACCATCAAGGTGCTCACCGGCATCCTCACCCCCACCTCCGGCGAGGCCCGGGTGGCGGGCGTGGTGCCGTACCAGGACCGGGAACGCAACGCCCGCAACATCGGGGCCGTGTTCGGTCAGCGCACCCAGCTGTGGTGGGACCTGCCGGTGCGGGAGTCGTTCGCGATCCTCAGAGACATCTACGAGGTGCCGAAGGCCGAACACGCCGCCCGCCTGAAGGAGTTCGACGACCTGCTCGACCTGTCCTCCTTCTGGGACACCCGGGTCCGCCACCTCTCCCTCGGCCAGCGGGTGCGCAGCGACCTCGCCGCCGCGCTGCTGCACGACCCGCCGGTCGTCTTCCTCGACGAGCCGACCATCGGCATGGACGTGGTGGTCAAGGAGCAGGTGCGGGAGTTCCTGCGCCACCAGGTCGAGGAGCGCGGCCGTACGGTCCTGCTCACCACGCACGACATGACCGAGGTCGAGCGCCTCGCCGAGCGGGTCGTCCTCATCAACCACGGCCGGCTGGTCCTCGACGGCACCCTCGACGAGATCCGCCGCACGTTCGGCTCCACCTGGCAGGTGCGGGCCACCCTCGCCGACCCGCACGCCGAGGTCCTGCCCCCGCCGGGCATCGCGCTGCTGCGGCACGACGGCCCGCAGGTGGTGTTCGGCCCGGACGGGCCTGAGGCCCCGACCGTCTCCCAGGCGCTGAAGGCGGTCGTCGAGCGGTACGAGGTGACCGACATCGCCCTCGACGAGGCGGACCTGGAGGACGTGATGCGGGCCGCGTACGTCCATGGGGAGCCTGAGCGGGAAGGGGTGTGACGTGGCCGTGCTCCACGGCTGGCGCGCCGCCCGTGTCACCCCTCTCGGCGAGCTGCACACCCCGCCCCGGATGACCGCGGTCCTGGTCCGGCTGACCGTGCAGGTGGTGCTGGTGTGGTCGTTGTGGCGCGGCCTGTACGCGGACACGGGTACGACCGCCGGGCTCGACCGCGACCAGGCGGTGACCTACGCCGTGCTGGCCGTGCTGGCGTCCCGCCTGAGGGACCTGGACAACCAGTACGCGGGCCGGGACACCGTGCTGCAGCACATGCACTTCGGCACCATCGTCTACTGGTACCTGCGCCCCATGCCGCCCCAGCGCTACTACGCCCTGCGCGCCCTCGGCGGGCAGCTGTACGGGCTGGCGTGGGCGCTGGCCGGGTACGCGGTCTGTCTGGCCGCGGGGGTGGTGGAACCGCCGAAGTCGGTATCCGTGGCGGGGGTGTTCGTGCTCAGCATGCTGCTGGGCCAGTGGGTCCTGTACTACATCCTGCTCGTCCTGGACCAGTTGTGCTTCTGGACGGTCCGCAACACCGCCGCGATGCTGATCCTGCTCTTCGCGCAGAACCTGCTGTCCGGGGTGTACGCGCCGCTGTGGTTCTTCCCGGACTGGTTCGTCACGATGAGCGCCTTGCTGCCCTTCCAGGCCACGCTGAGCGTGCCGCTGTCGCTGTACGTGGGCCGGATCCCCCTGTCCGACGCGGTCTTCGAACTCTCCGTCCAGGCCTTCTGGGTGGTGGTGCTGGCGCTGTTCACCCGGCTGCTGTGGCGGCGGGCCGCCCGGCGCGTGATCTCGCAGGGAGGCTGAGATGTCGCTGAAGGCTCTGCGGATCGCCTGGCGCATCACCGCGCTCAACTTCCGTGCGCAGATGGAGTACCGCGCCGAGTTTCTGCTGATGATCGCGATCGGCGCGATCTGGCAGGTGTCGGTGCTCGTGTTCGCGACGGTGCTGCTCGCCCGGTTCACCGGGATGGGCGGCTGGGACAGCTCGGACGTGCTGCTGATCCCGGCGACCCGGATGCTGGCGCACGGGCTGTTCGTGCTGCTGCTGGGCCGGATGCACGGCGTGGGCCGGCAGATCCAGGAGGGCAGGATCGACATCTATCTGACGCGTCCCATGCCGGTGCACCGCCAGATCCAGCTGTCGTTCTTCCCGACCAACGCGATCGGCGACCTGACGGTCGCGGTGGGACTGATGGCGGGCGCGCTCAGCCGCAGTCACCTCGACTGGACGGCGGGCCGGGCCACGTATCTGGTCCTCGCCGTGCTCGGCGGCATGCTCCTGGAGGCGGCCCTGTTCACGGTGGTGGCCTCCGCGTCCCTGCGTTTCCCGGCCGCCGGCTACTGGGGCAGCTGGCTGGAGGAGCTGCTCGGCACCTTCGGCAGCTACCCGCTGAACGTCCTGCCGAAGGCGGTCGGCGGCTTCCTGACGTACGGCCTTCCGCTCGCGTTCGTCGCCTACTTCCCGGCGGCGGTCCTGACCGGGCACGGCCAGGACACCGGCGTGCCGTACTGGCTGGCGGCGGGCTCCCCGCTGCTCGGGCTGCTGGCGTATCTGGCGGCGCGGCTGCTGTGGCGGTGGAGCCTGGGGCACTACGCCGGGGTGAACGGCTGATCCGGCGTCGGACGGCGGGAGCCGGACCGGGGATCAGCCCCGGCCGGACCGGCGTATCGGTGTGAACAGTGCGGTGAGCGCGATCAGGACGCAACAGGCTCCCGCGACCAGGGCGACCGGGGCCGTGCCCCGGTGCTCGGCGGCCCAGGTGAGGACCGCCGCGCCGATCGGGGCCGCCGCGTAGTGGAGGGTCCAGAAGGCGGAGGTGACCCGGCCCAGGAGGGGTTCCGGGGTCACCTCCTGCCGCAGTGACATGGAGCAGGTGCCCGCCATGCCGACACAGGCGAGGAAGGCGGCGGTCAGCGCGGCGACAGCGGATACGTCGCGGGCCCAGCCGAGCCCGGCGAAGGCCAGCCCGCACACCGCGACCGAGCCGGTCCAGGTCGGGCCGAAGCCGAGCCTGCGGCGGATCCGGGCCACCAGGAGGGCGCCGGCGATCGTGCCGAGCGCGCCGACGGCCATGACGGTGCCGACGGTGCCGTCGTCGTGGCCGAGGTCGTGCTTGAGGTGGTAGATGACCAGGTCGTTCAGGCCGAGGGTGAGGAAGCTGAAGAGGAACAGCAGGGCGGTCAGGGAGCGCAGCACCGGGTGCCCGTGGAGGAAGGCCACTCCGGTGCGCAGGTCCTGCCAGAGTCCGGTTCGCCGGCCTGCCCGCTCGTCGCCGGCGCGGGGCCGGAACCGTATGAGGAGCAAGCACGCGGCCGACACCCCGAAGCTGGCCGCGTCCACGCCGACGGCGGCGGCCGGGCCGGACCAGGCGGCGACGAGTCCCGCGCACAGCGGTCCGAGGACGCCGGCCGCGGCGGCGGTGGCGTTCAGCCGCCCGTTGGCCTCGGTGAGCCGCTCGGTGCGGACCAGGCCGCGCACGACGGTGACGTAACCGACGGCGAAGAACATGCCGACGGCCTCGCACAGCGGCAGCACCGCGTACAGCAGCCAGATCCGCGGGCCGAACAGCCACACCAGCGGGATCAGTCCGTACAGCACCATGCGCACGAGGTCGCAGGCGATGAGGAGCCGCCGCCGGTCGACCCGGTCGACCACGGCACCGGCGAACACCGCGGCCACGACCGACGCCGCCCCGCCCACCGCGGTCAGCAGTCCCATGCGGGCGACCGAGCCCGTCGCCTCAAGGACCAGCAGGGGCAGGGCGATCAGGGCGAAGGAGTCACCGAGGACGGAGAGCGTCTGCGCGGCCCAGAAGATCCCGAAGTCCCGTTGCCGCCACAGCGGACGTGTGCGGGGTAAGCCGCCGCCGGCGTCCCGTGCGCCGCTGCCGGCCTCGTCCTCGCGCTGTGCCCCGTACGTCATCCGGCCGGTGCCGTCCGCCGCCCCGTCATGCCGCCTCCCCGTGATCCGGTCCGCGGCAACCTTATCGCCGCCCGGCAGCAACTGGAGGATGTCGCACCACACCCGTATCGCTACCCCACTGGAGGAGCCGTGCCCCCCACCCCACGCGGTCATCGCCGTCACCGCGTCTCCCGCCCCCTCACGCTCGCCGCGGCAGGCGCCCTGGTCGCCACGGCGGCCGTGGCACTCCCCCAGCTCACCCCGGACGCCTCGGCCGCCACCACGCTGCGCGGCCACGCCGACGGGCGCGGCGTGAAGATCGGCGCGGCGGTCGCCGACGGGCCGTTGCAGAGCGAGTCGGCGTACACCGCCGTGCTGGACCGGGAGTTCAACTCGGTCACGGCGGAGAACGCGATGAAGTGGGACGCGCTGGAGCCGAGCCGGGGCAGCTACAACTGGGCGGCGGCCGACCGTCTCGTCAGCCACGCCGCCGCGCACAACCAGGGCGTACGGGGGCACACTCTCGTCTGGTACGCGCAGCTGCCCTCCTGGCTGAAGAACGGCACCTTCTCCGCCTCCGAGCTGAACACACTCCTCAAGAAGCACATCGACACCACCGTCGGCCGCTACAAGGGCAAGGTGTACGCCTGGGACGTGGTCAACGAGGCGTTCAACGAGGACGGCTCGATGCGCGGCTCGCTGTGGCAGGACAAGCTGGGCACCGGCCACATCGCCGACGCGCTGCGCTGGGCGCACGCGGCGGACCCGTCCGCGAAGCTGTACATCAACGACTACAACATCGAGGCCGACAACGCGAAGAGCGACGCCCTGTACAACCTGGCGAAGCAACTCCTCGCCCAGGGCGTGCCGTTGCACGGCATCGGGTTCCAGTCCCACTTCGTCGTGGGTCAGCTGCCGAGCTCGATGAAGGCCAACCTGAAGCGCTTCTCCGACCTCGGCCTGGAGGTCTCCCTCACCGAGCTGGACGTCCGCATCCCGCTGCCGGCCTCCTCCGCGGAACTCGCCCAGCAGTCCACCGACTACAAGACGGCCAGTGAGAACTGCCTGGGCGTACCGCGCTGTGCGGGCGTCACGGTGTGGGGCCTCACCGACAAGCACTCCTGGGTGCCGGGCACCTTCAGCGGGTACGGGGCGGCGCTGCCGTACAACGAGAGCTACGGGGCGAAGCCGGCGTACACCGGGCTGTCCAACGGCCTCAATCCGAACGCCTGAGCCGGCCTCGGGAGAGGCTCGGGCTCCGCTCCTGACGCAGCTCGCGGGCCGTCTGCCCGTACTGCTCCTTGAACCCGCGCCCCAGGTGGCGCGGGTCGTGGATGCCCCAGCGGGCAGCCACGGACGCGATGGTGCGGCCGTCGTGGGCGGGGTCCAGCAGGTCCCTGCGGATGCGTGCGAAGCGTTCGTGGCGCAGCCAGGCCGAGAACGAGATGCCGGTGGTGCGGAACAGACGGTGCAGCTGACGTTCCGAGATGCCGTGGGCGGCGGCGACCGACCTGACGCACAACGACGGGTCGGAGATGTTGGCCAGGGCGTAGACGCGGATGCGGTCCACCAGCTCGGTGGCCGTGTCCATCCGGCCGGGCGCGCGTTCGGTGAACGCCGCGATCAGCAGGGAGGTCAGCGCGTCGCCCACATGGGTGTCCGCGGGCGCCGGCAGTTCGTCGAGGTGGCGGCCGAGGCCGAGCAGGAACGCGGACAGCACCGCCGGGGCCCCGGTGTCGGCGGGCAGCCGCCGGGCGGCCTGCCGGGCGACGGTGTCGGCGTGGCGGCCCAGTTCCGCGCGCGGGATGCCGACGGCCATGACGTCGCACCCGTCGGCGACCGAGAGCCGGTACGGACGGGTCATGTCGAAGACCACGAAGTCGCCGCTGCCCGCCCGGATCCGGCGACCGCCCTGGTCGGCCACGGTGGGCTGCGAGCGGTGCAGCGTCACCTTCAGCAGGTCGGGGTCGGAGGAGGTGATCGCTCGTGGGGTGCGGGACACCAGATGCCCGGAGCCACGGACCCGGGCCACGGCCAGACGCCCCACTTCCGCCGCGTCGATGTCGGCCCGGAAGGCGTCCGCGTCGGGAGCGGTCACGGAGAGCGGGGCGAGGATCGAGGAGGCCGCCGCCTGTAACTCGGCGACGCCGACCCGGTGTACGTGAAGAGCCCCCTCGCTCACGGAACCGTCCCCCTCGCCCGTCGTGCGCCCGAACCTCGTCTCCCTCGACGGTAACGAGGCACCGGCCGGTTCCGTGGCAGGAATCGGGGACACCGTGGGCGGGAATCGGGGACTCGGACGGCTCAGGGGTGCGTAGCGTGGTCCGTGGGGGAGCAAGGTCGGCCGGAACCACATCGCGGTTCCGGTCCGACCTGTCCCTCGGTCAGTCCTGCTGGGCGCCCGCGGGCAGCGAGCGCAGCTGCATGGTCGACGCGGTGCTGGTGCCGAAGCCGTAGTCCAGCATCTTCGCGGCGTCGTTGTAGCGGTCGGTGGCGTTCAGGACGACACCGATGACCGTCTTGTCACCACGGGTGGCGGAGAAGACGAGACACGGTCCCGCGGGAGTGCTGGTGCCGGTCTTGATGCCGGTGGCACCGGTGTAGGAGCCGAGCAGCTTGTTGGTGTTGTACCAGGTGTAGGTGCGGGTGCCGCCGGTGCTCGTGGTCGCGTACCGCACCGTCTTCTGCGTCTTGACCACGCCGCGGAACGTCGAGTACTTCATCGCGCTGCGTGCGAGCTTCGCCAGGTCGCGCGGGGAGGTGTAGTTCTCGCCGGTCGTCGAGATGCCGTCGAACGAGTCGAAGTGGGTGTTGGTCAGGCCGAGATCGGCGGCCTTCTTGTTCATCTTGCCGATGAACGACTTGACCCGCGCCGAACGGGTGTCGCCGGTGCCGAAGGTGTCGGCGAGGGCGTACGCGGCGTCGCAGCCCGAGGGCAGCATCATCGCGTACAGCAGCTGCCGGACCGTGACACGGTCGCCCGTCCTCAGGTCGGCCGTGCTGGCGCCCTTGGCGGCGACGTAGTCGCGGTAGGCCTGCCTGATGGTGACCTTGCGGTCGAGGTCGAGGTTGGTCTGGCTGAGAACGACGCGGGCCGTCATGATCTTCGTGGTGCTGGCCATCGGCCGTCTGGTGTCGGCGTACTTGCTCATCAGCCGGGTGCCGGTCGCGTTGTCCAGCAGGAAGGCGCCCTTGGCGCTGACCGTGGGCGCGGTGGCTGCCTGCGCGGGCGAGGCGACGGGCGTGGCCAGGAGGACGGTGCCGGCGGTCACGGCGATGGCCGCGGCCCTGCGCACCGTCAGCGCACGGGATCTTCGTGCGTCCGGCCCCCGGCGAACACGCCTGTCCTTGTCAAGGGTTATCAATGCAAACGCTCCGATGTTCTCACTTGAATCGACACGAAAGCCGCAGAGCGGGGCGCAACGGCGCCCTCCCCCCTGGCGCGGCTCGCGAGGGAGCGCATGTTCCCACAGCTCCGCACCGGACGCCGAACGATCTCAGATATCCGCCATATGGGCATATGCGTCGTTCAATGACCCGCGCAATGCGGTGCCGGACCGGCCCGCGGGGTCGACCGCCGCGCTCACTGTTTCCCCAATAACCCTTGCACGCCACCCTGTTGGCATCGAACCTGAGCAGTGCTCATCTTCTGGTCACCCATCGGAGACACCCCCACCATGAGAAGACTGATCGGCACGCTCACGGCAACCGCCCTGGCCGTCACCGGCCTCGCCGCCGCCACCGCCACACCCGCGGCCGCCGCCACCACCGGCTCCTTCGACGTCCTCACCTACAACGTCGCCGGCCTCCCGGAGGGGCTGAGTTCCGGACACCCGGAGCGGAACACCCCGCTGATCTCCCCGCGCCTCGGGGCGTACGACATCGTCAACGTGCAGGAGGACTTCAACTACCACGCGGCCCTGTACGCGGGCGACGACCACCCGTACCGCACCGCGACCAGCGGCGGCGTTCCCTTCGGGGACGGCCTCAACACCCTCTCGGACCTCCCCTTCGAGGACTTCCAGCGGGTGAAGTGGAAGAACTGCACCGGCACCAACTGCCTCACCCCGAAGGGCTTCTCGCTGGCGCGGGTGCGGCTCGCCGAGGGCGTCTTCGTGGACCTCTACAACGTGCACACCAACGCGGACGACACGGACGACGCGCTCGCCGCCCGCCGGGCCAACGTCGAGCAGCTCTCCGACTTCATCCAGGCGAACTCCGCGGGCAACGCGGTGATCGTCATGGGCGACACGAACACCCGGTACACGCGCTCCGGCGACAACATCCGCACGCTCGTGAGCGAGAACGGCCTGACCGACGCATGGGTCCAGCAGGTGAAGGGCGGAACGCCACCGGCCCAGGGCGGTGCCCCACTCCTCTGCCCGACGACGGCACCGACGAACGACTGCGAGGTGGTGGACAAGATCCTCTACCGCGGCAGCAAGCTGCTGAGCCTGAACGCGACCCGCTACCACAACGAGTGGGCCTCCTTCCTGGACTCGGCCGGCAACAACCTGTCCGACCACTTCCCGCACACCGTCGGCTTCTCCTACACCCTCAACCCCACCCTGCGGGCCGGTGACTTCTTCGGCGGCCCGCACGGCACGGCCTTCAACGACGCGGACGACCTGCCGGCCACCGTCGCTCCCCGCACCCTGACCCTGCGCGGCGGCGCCCGTCTGGACGCGGTGTCGCTGAGCCACGCGGGCGGCACGGTCCTGTCCCACGGCGGCACCGGCGGTACGGCCACCTCGCTGACCCTCGCCTCGGGCGAGCATCTGACCTCGGTGCAGCTGACGCAGGGTCAGAAAGACGGCCGCACCAGGATCTTCTCGGCGGCCTTCACGACCGACAAGGGCCGTTCCCTCTCCTCCGGTACGGCGACGTCCGACGCGAAGACCTTCACCGCGCCCTCGGGCTGGCAGATCGTCGGCTTCACGGGCCGGGCCGGCGAGGAGATCGACAAGCTGGGCGTGCTGTACGCGCCGATCGGCTGATCTCACGCCTGCGCCTTGCCATCCTAGGCGTTAACCTAGATACCCTAGGTTTCGGTGGAGACGCAGAGAGGTGGTCGCCATGGCCCGTGCCGGGCTCACCAAGGAACGGGTCGTGGAGGCCGCCGCCGAACTCGCGGACGAGGTCGGCTTCGACAACGTCACCCTGTCCGCGCTGGCGCGGCGCTTCGGAGTGAAGGACGCGAGCCTGTACTCGCACGTGCGGAATCTGCGGGACCTGCGGACGCAGCTCGCGCTGCTGGCGGGCGGCGAGATGATCGACCACATCGCCGCGGCGGTCGCCGGCCGCGCGGGCCGGGACGCGCTGGCCGCCTTCGCGAACGCCTACCGGGCGTACGCGACAGCGCACCCGGGCCGGTACGCGGCCACGCAGATCCGCATCGACCAGTCCCTGATCGCCGACTCCCCCAACCTGCGCCGCACCGCCGAGATCACCTACGGCATGCTCCGCGCCTACGGCCTGACCGAGCCCGACCTCACCGACGCCGTCCGCCTGCTGCGCAGCACCTTCCACGGCTACTGCGCCCTGGAGGCCACCGGCGGCTTCGGCGCCCCCCGTGACGTACAGGCGTCCTGGGACAAGGCGGTCGACGCCCTGCACGTGATGCTCGAACACTGGCCCCGCGAGGAGAAGAGCGATGACTGACCCGCACTACGACGTCCGCGGCGGCGGCCCCGTCCTCCTGGTGATCCCGGGCGGCGCCGGCCACCCCATGGGGCTGGACGGAATGACGGAGGTGCTCGCGGAGCGGTTCACCGTGGTGACGTACGACCCCCTCGGCCTCGCTCACGGCCGGCTCGGCCTGCCCGTCGTGGAACAGCGCGTGCAGGAGTGGAGCGAGGGGGCGTGCCGGGTGCTGGACACGGTGCCCGGCGGGGAGGAGTCCGCGTACGTGCTCGGGTTCAGCTCCGGCGGCATCGCGGCCCTCGACCTGCTCGCCCGGCACCCCGAGCGGGTGCGGCACCTCGTCGCGCACGAGCCGCCGGTCGTGGGGGTGCTGCCCGACGGGGCGCGGCAGCAGGCCAGGTTCCGGGAGGTGTACGACACCTACCGCGCGGCGGGGCTGCGGGCCGCCGGGGCCCGGCTGGCCGCGGTGCTGGAGGAACGCGAGCCCGAGGCCGACCAGGAACCCCGACCCGTGTCCCGCGCCGAGGAGTCGTCCTCTCCCCTGGCTCTCTTCCTCGCCCACGTCCTGCGCCCCTTCTCCTCCTACGTCCCGGAACTCGACGCCCCCGCGGCGCGCCTCACGCTCGCGGCGGGCGCGGACTCGCGCGGACAACTGCTGTACCGGACCGCCACGTTCCTCGCCGAGCGCACCGGCGCCGGGTTCGCCGAGTTCCCCGGCGGGCACCTCGGCGCCGCCGAGCACCCGCGGGCGTTCGCCGACCGGCTCCTCGCGGCGCTGGACCTCAGCGGGCGCCGCTGAACCCCTGCACGTCGTCGTACGTCGGCGTCGTCCCCGGCGGTGTCCGGCCCGCCCGGATGGCGGCCACCGCCTCCGCCGCCGCGCCCAGCGCCCTGCGGTACAGCAGTGAGCCGAGGCTGACACGGTGTACGCCGAGGTCGGCCAGTTGGGCGACGGTGGGGCCGGTGGGCGAGTAGAGGATGTTGAGGGGGACGTCGAGGGCGGCGACGAGCTCGGCGATGCGGGCGGGATCGGTGAGGCCGGGGACGAACACGCCGTGCGCGCCCGCCTGTCGGTAGGCGTCCAGGCGGCTCATCGTGCCGTCGCCGTCCCCGAGCCAGTAGGTATCGGTACGGGCGTTGACGAAGAGGTCCGGGGCCGCCGACCGGACCGCGGCGATCTTCGCTGCGTGCAGGTCGGCGGGCCCCAGGCCGTCCTCCAGGTTGATGCCGACGGCTCCCACGGCCGCCAGCTCCCGTGCGAACTCGGCCACCTCGTCCGGGTCGTCGCTGAAGCCGCCCTCCGCGTCGACGGACAGCAGGAACGGCTGCGAGCCGAGGGCGAACGCCAGCTGGAGCGTCTGCTCGCGACTCGCCGACGCGCCGTCGGGCAGCCCCGCGGCCGCCGCGACGCCGAGGCTCGTCGTACCGATCGCCCGGAAGCCCTGGGCGGCGAGGACGAGCGCCGAGGCGTGGTCCCAGGCGTTGGGCAGCAGCAGGGGCTCGCCGGTGTGGTGGAGGTCGGCGAAGGCGGTCATGACAGGTCCGCCACTGCGTCGGCGGGACTGTCGTGCGTGGGGTCGGTCATGGAGGAACGCTAGCGGCGGCTCGTTTCGGTACGGACCGAAGCGTGACCGGAGTGTGCGTGCGCCGATTGGCGCCCCGAGGGCTTGACGGGGCGATGGGCGCTCGGCCTACTGGAAGGCACAGCCGGGCGTCAGGGGGGAACCGTCCGGTGCCGGCCCCGTCCGGCGAACGGGTCACAGCGAACGGGAACGCCGAACCCCCGCCGGGACGCAGGTCAGGAGTCCGATGGTGCGGTGTCGATGGGCAGCGGCGCTGGTTCTGCTGTCCTCGGTGCTGTTCCTGCACCTCTTCGCCCCGGCGTCCGCACAGGACGGCGGCACACCGGTCAGGGCCGCCGTGGCAGCGGACACGGGCGTGCGCGGCGAGGCGCGGAGCGTCGAGTCCGAAAGCGCCGGGCCGTCCTGTCCCGGCGAGGAGGACGCCTCGCTCCGCCGTCTCCCGACACGGTCGGCCAGGACGTCAGGGGCTGCCGGGACGAGCCATGCGATGGGCGGCGCGGCAGTGCGGGCGTCCGCGGTGGGTCCGCGCGGTACGGCGGGCCGCCCGGCCGCAACGGCGCCGGGTCCGGGAGCGGGTGGTTCCGCGCGGGGCGCCGCCGGACTGCAGACGTTGCGCTGCTGAGTGACGGCGGTACCGACCAGGGCCTGCGCCGTGCGGCCTGAGTACTGCCTGGTGCCGATACGCGGTGATGAGCAGGCCTTCGTGTGTCCGCAAGGTCGACGACACAGGAGGCATCATGCCCGACAAGCGCGTTCTCGTTGTGCGGCCCGACGAACTGACCTCGGGCGACCACAAGATGTGGAGGGAGATCCGGACGGAGTCCGGAGCGCCGGCGAATCCCTTTCTGGATCCCGTGTTCACCACGGCCGTCGGGCAGGTCAGGCCGGGTGCCAGAGTGGCGGTGTTGCAGGAGGACGGCTCCCAGGTCGGATTCTTCCCGTACGAGCGGGGGCCCTTCGGTCAGGGCCGGGCCATCGGGCTGGGGGTGTCGGACAGTCAGGGGGCCGTCCTGCGCCCCGGCATCCGGCTCGACGCCCGCCGGTTGTTACGGGCCTGCGCGCTGTCGTCCTGGGAGTTCGACAATCTGGAGGCCGGTCAGAGCCTGTTCGCACCGCACGCGGTCGAGGAGCTCGCCTCCCCGGTCGTCGACCTCGACGGGGGATTCGCGCGGTACACGACGCGGCTGCGCGAGAACTCGGCGAGCTTTCTCGGACAGACCCTGGCCAAGGAGCGCAAGCTCGCCCGGCAGGTCGGCGAGGTGCGGTTCGTGTACGACGCGCGGGACCCGGAGGCGCTGCGTGCGCTGATGCGGTGGAAGTCCGCGCAGTACCGCAGGACGGGCCGGCGGGACCGGTTCGCGCAGGAGTGGATCACCCGGCTGGTCGGGCTGCTCGGGGACAGCGGCGAGCCCGAGTGCCGGGGGGTGCTGTCGGTGCTGTACGCCGCCGGCCGGCCCGTGGCCGCTCACTTCGGTCTGCGCTCGCGCACCGTGCTGTCCTGGTGGTTCCCCGCGTACGACCGCGCGTACGGCAAGTTCTCGCCCGGCCGCGTGCTGCAGCTGCGCATGCTGGAGGCGGCGGCCGCCGACGGGATCCGCATGGTCGACCTGGGCAGCGGGCCGGCCCGCTACAAGGAGTCGCTCAAGACCCGTGACCTACGGGTGTACGAGGGCGCGGTGATCCGCCCGGGTCCGGGCGGCACCGCCTACCGCCTGGCCCGCGAGCCGGCCCGAGCCGCCCGCCGCTTCGTACGCAACCGTCCCCGCCTGGCCGAGGCCGCCGCCAGAACCCTGGCAGAACTCGGCCGCCTGCGTGACCGCTGAGCCCCGCGTCCGGCCGCCGACGGCCCCCGACGGGCACACCCGCACACCCCACACCCGACGACTCGCGCCCCAGGCCGCCGGACACCGGCGCGACGAGCCCGGTGCGGGCAGGCCCCCTGAGCGGAGATCGAGCATGACCAAGAACGGGGCGAGCGGCCCAAAGGGGCGGGCTGTGAATAGGTGTCGGCGTGAATGTGCACCCCACGGCAGGGGAACAAGCGCGGCTCGCCGTCGCCGCGGAGGACCGCACCGGTTATGACCGCAAGCAGCCCTTCGGTGGCTGGATCCTGGGAAGTAATCGGGTCGCGCCTTGGGGGAGCCGCGTCCTACTCTGCGCGTCATGGCAAAAGCACCCGTTCTCACACCCCAGGCGGACGACTTCCCCCGCTGGTACCAGGACCTGGTCAGCAAGGCCGAACTGGCCGACAACGGGCCGGTGCGCGGCACCATGGTCATCCGACCGTACGGATACAGCCTGTGGGAGCGGATGCAGCAGGAGGTGGACGCCCGGATCAAGGCGGCCGGCGCGCAGAACGCGTACTTTCCGCTCTTCATCCCGCAGTCGTACCTGACGAAGGAGGCCGAGCACGTCGAGGGCTTCGCGCCCGAACTGGCCGTAGTCACTCATGGCGGCGGCAAGGAGCTGGAAGAGCCCGTCGTCGTCCGCCCCACGTCTGAGACGATCGTCAACGACTACTTCTCCAAGTGGGTGCAGAGCTACCGCGACCTTCCGCTGTTGATCAACCAGTGGGCGAACGTGGTCCGCTGGGAGCTGAGGCCGCGCGTGTTCCTTCGTACGACGGAATTCCTGTGGCAGGAAGGCCACACGGCACACGCCACCTACGAGGACGCCCGGGACTACGCCGCACTCATCCACCAGGAGGTGTACGCCGACTTCTTGGAAAACGTCCTCGCCATGGATGTCGTACCGGGTCGCAAGACGGTCAGGGAGCGGTTCGCCGGCGCGATCAACACGCTCACCCTGGAAGGCATGATGGGCGACGGCAAGGCCCTCCAGCTGACCACAAGCCACGAACTGGGCCAGAACTTCGCCAAGGCGTTCGAGACGCGCTACCTGTCGAAGGACGGCCGTGAGGAATACGTCTGGCAGACGTCGTGGGGTTCCACGACCCGGATGGTCGGCGCACTGGTGATGATGCACGGCGACGATGACGGCCTTCGCATCCCGCCGCGTCTGGCCCCGGTTCAGGTGGTCATCGTGGCCGTCAAGGGCGACGACGCGGTCCTGGACACGGTCCGCGGGATCGGTGACCGGCTGAAGACGGCTGGTATCCGCGTACACGTCGACGACCGCACCGACACGCCGTTCGGCCGCCGCGCGGTCGACTGGGAGCTCAAGGGGGTGCCGGTACGCATCGAGGTCGGGCCACGTGACGTGGAGAACGGGACTGCCGTGCTGGTCCGCCGCGTAGCGGGAAGCAAGGAGCCGACGCCGATCGGGGCACTGTCCGAGATCGTGCCCACGGTACTGGAGGACGACCAGGCGCTTCTGCTGGCGCAGTCCCGTAAGCGTCGCAACGACCGCACCGTCGAGGTGACCACGGTCGAGGAGGCTGCGGAGGCGGCGAGCACCGGCTGGGCGCGCATTGCCTGGGAAACGCTGGGCGTGGAGGGTGAGGCCAAGCTCGCCGAACAGGGCGTCACCGTGCGGTGCCTGGTCGCCGCAGACGGTTCCGTTCCCGAGAGCGACGACCAGCCTGGCAACATCGCCGTCGTGGCACGTGCCTACTGACCCTGGAGAGACCGATGCTGCTGCTCCGCCTGGTTACCGTGGGCGGACCGGCGGTCTCACGGCACGGCCCGCATCGCCTTGCGCAGCGCAAGGCGCAGCGATCCGCTGGTCTCTTCCGCTTCCTCCCGTTGTCCGGCGAGTCTTCCGGGGCACTGCGGCTGCTTCCCTGCCGTGTTGGGCCTGGTCGCTCATGGCATTGCGGATCGCAGCGTTGATGGCGGGTGTGTCGTAGATGAACCAGGTCGACACGTCTGCTTCGCGTGCCACCCGTGCGAAGGATATGCGCTGTCCGGCGTTGAGCAGGTCCCGGATGGCGCGTTGTGTGCGGATGGTCTTGGTTTCGCTGTCCGCCTGGCGGGCCTGGCGCAGGCGGGCTACGCGGGCGTCGCGGGACGATTCAGTGCTGGTCACGTGCGCTCCGGATGGTCAGTCCGTCCACGGGGATAACCTTGTCGGCCCGCAGCTCGGCGACCTGCTGCTGCAGGGCCGGGAGACAGGAGGGGTCGGGGCGGTAGAAGTCGCAGCCTGCGCACTGGAAGCGGATACGGCAGTGCTGCCCGCCGGCCTTGACGTTGCTGGGTCTTGGCGGAGGCCCTCCGGCAGTGTTCTGGTTTCTTGCGCTGGTCCCGCTCGGCTCTGATCCAGCCGCCCCGTGCGGCTCTGAATCGGAGGCAGGGCACAGACCATCCGCGAGCACTGCCGGGCAATCGCCAATACCTGCAGGGAGCTCACTCGCTTGATCCTCGGCCGCACTGGTGGTGCCTCGTAGCCCAAGCGCTGGTTGAGGTTGAAGCCGGATCAAGTGATGCGGTCCGGCTTCGCCGTTCTTGGCGCCCAATCCGCTCTCCGGTGCGTCACAGGATCGGCATAACTGTGACGCCACACAACTGTGACGCCGGAGGAGCCTACCGGCTCGGAACCGGCCACGGCTGCCAGCGCGGCAGGACTGGGCGGCCGGCCGGATCTTCTACCAGGTGCCGGTCGACCTGCTCGGCGACACGACCGCGCGGACCGTGATGTACCAGTGGCCGCAGCCGGGCCTGCGCGTCGCCGAGACCCCCCCCCCGCGAGGTACGAGGCGAGGCGTCCATGCCGACGGCTCCACCCCGCCCGTCAGCGGACCGCTGACACCGGTCAGCGGCGGCGTACGGCGCCGTCGGCGAACCAGCGGACCAGGGACACCGCGAGGTCGACGGCCATGCGCGCCTCGGCGAGGGTCTCCTCCCGGGTGGGCTGCTGGCCACCGTGGCGGCTCGTCTGTCCCGTCCAGAGCAGGGACATCATCGCGGTGACCGCGGCCTCCCCCTCGACGCCGGTCTTCCCTGCGAGGGCGACGTCCCACTGGCCTGCGTGCTGGCGCAGCTCGCGCAGCATCGTGCCGAGAGTGGCCTTGGCATTGTTCGGCTCCAGCGTGGCGTGCGCGGCGCACTCGACGACCTTGATCGCCTCGCTGTGGGCGCGTCCCGGCTCGGGATGCAGGGCGTACGCCGCGGTGTAGGCCCGCCGCAGGTGCTCGCTGGCGGATCCACGGCCGGGCTGGTCCGCTGCACGGGCGGCCGTCTGTCACTGGCGGGACCGCGGTGTGCTGTCGATCGTCTCGGCCAGCTGCTCGGTGGGCGTCGAGCAGGGGCTTAAGTGCTCGGTGGTCGGGGTGGTCGTCTGCCTGCCTGTGCCGCTGTCGGATGGCGCGGGAGTTCGGGATCGTGGGTGCTGCGCGGCGGGCAGGGAGCGAACTCGAAATCGCGCACGCGGTCAGGAACCCGTCGGCGTCAGGTCCTGCAAGCCCACCACCCGCAGCAACTGCAAGCGCTCGTAAGACTCCGTGCCCGGGCGGGCCGTGTGGATGACGAGCTGCTGGTTGTGGTCGGAGTTGACGAGGACCTCGCAGTCGAGTTCGAGGATGCCGATCGCAGGGTGCCGGAAGCGTTTCGTGGCGGCGCGGCGTGCGGCGACCTCGTGTTCGTCCCAGAGGTGGGCGAACTCCCCGCTCGCCACGCGTAGTTCGGCGACGAGTGCAGCGGGTTCGGGGTCCGTGGGGCGGGCCGAGGCCACCGCTCGCAGGCCGGCCACCTGCTCGCGGGCGCGCTCCGGGCGGTCCTCGGGCGGGAACAGCTCCCGGACCGCCGGGTCCAGGAAGAAGCGGCGGATCATGTTGCGTCCTCGGGGCGGGCGGGCGAGCACGTCTCCGACCAACGCCCGCGACAGCGCGTTCTGGGCCAGGATCTCGCCGCAGTCGGTCGCCACCATGGCCGGGGTGTCTTCCAGCCGGTCCAGCACCAGGAGCAGGCCCGGGCGCACGTGCGTGCTGGTCACCTCCCGGAGCGGCGGCTGTTCACCGGTGAGGTGGAAGAGGTGGTCGCGTTCGTCCTCCGTCAGGCGCAGGGCGCGGGCCAGCGCGGTGAGCATCTGGCGGGACGGGCGCGGGCCCCGGGACTGTTCCAGCCGCGTGTAGTAGTCCACGGACATGCCGGCCAGTTGGGCCACCTCCTCGCGGCGCAGCCCCGGCGTACGGCGCCGGACTCCGGCCGTGAGACCGACGTCGGAGGGGGCCAGGCGGGCGCGAGCACGGCGCAGGAAGTCGGCGAGTTCGGCTCGGTTCACCTCTCCAGGGTGCGGGACGCCGGCCGACTTTATCCAGGGACTCCCGATCCCCTGATGAAGAGGTCTCTCCCGGACATCGCCGCATCCGTCGAGGCTGGTCGCCGACGACAGGCGACACAGTGCGTGAGGAGCACATCATGCTGACTTTGGTGACTGGTACGACGGGGCAGGTCGGACGCCGCTTCGTGCCGAGGCTGCTGGCCCAGCGGGAGGCGGGCGAGCAGGTGCGGGTCCTGGTACGGGACGCGGCCCGCGGCGAGCGCTTCGCGGAGCTGGGCGCCCAGGTCGCCGTAGGAGACATGCGCGACGAGGAGACACTCGGTAAGGCGCTCGCCGGCGTGGACGCCGTTGTGAATGTCGCCGCCTCCTTCCGCGGGGTGCCCGACGAGGAGGCGTGGGCCGTCAACCGGGACGCCGCGGTGGCCCTGGGCCGCGCCGCGCAGGCCTTGGGCGTGGAGCGGTTCGTGCAGGTCAGCACGAACAATGTGTACGGCGTCGGACGGGGCCGCCCGCTGACCGAGGAGGACGAGAGCCGGCCGGGCGGTGAGATGTGGGGCGCCTATCCCGAGTCCAAGGCCGAGGCCGAGCGCGAACTGCTCGCGCTCAAGGGCCTGGACGTACGTATCGGGCGGCTGCCCTTCGTCTACGGCGAGGGCGACCCGCATCTCGCCAACTCCTTGCACTGGGCAGCCGGTTGGGCGCCGCACCAGCGCCTGCAGATGGCCCACCACGCGGACGTCGCCCAGGGCCTGATGCGTCTGCTGTACGCGCCGGGCATCGCCGGCCGGATCTACAACATCGCCGATGACGCCCCCGTCACGACGGTCGAGCTGTACCAGCTCAACGGCGTCGAGGTGCCCGCCGGGCTCCACGAGCTCACGGACCCCGACCCGTGGTTCGGGATCATGTCCAACCAGCGGATCCGCCGGGAGCTCGGCTTCCGGCCGATCTACCCGAGCGTCTGGACGGCCCGGGACGCCGGAGCCCTGTGACGGTCACTGCGCCCCGCCAGTCGCCACGTTGATCACGCCGAGGTCTGCTGGTACGCGACGGGATGGGTGGGGAAGCTGTTGCTGGCTGCGGGTGCCTTTCGGATGGCTTCCCTGCAGGGTGAGATGACGCTGTCGTTCCTGGGGCGGATCGCGGACAGGTACGGCCTGACGGTGCGGAGTCTGCTGTCGTCGGTTACCGAAGTGGCCGGCCAGCAGGGCGTCGTCGGGGCTCTGCAGGGCGACAGTGAGGTGTTCTTGAACGCCGCGGCCCGGGACCCGCTGTGTCGTGTGCCGCAGGTGGGCTTACGCCGCGCGTTGCCGACCTGGATGCGGGAGGAGCCGCTGGGGCCCCTCGACGGAGAGGCCGGTGGCGCGGCTCCACAACGGGGTGGAGACGGTGTGCTGCCTGGGGTCCGGCGTGCCCGGGCTGTGTGGCTGCGCGGACCGGTCGCGTTGCACCGGCCCGGGGGTACCTGGCGGCGCACCAGCAAGTCTGCCCACGCCACCGGTGCTGGCTGATGGGCGTGCCTGGCAGCGGGGGCCGTGTCGTCGGGTTGGCCGGATGCCCGGAGGTGGTCCAGGCGAAGGAGGAACACGGCGGTGTGGATGGAAGGGTTGCGACGGGGAAGATCACCGACTTCGCCGGGGAGACAGACGCGCCGGACGCCTCGGAGCAGCAGGCTCGCGCCCTCCAGGCGCCGCGTGCACGTCGAGTTGCAAGGAGTCCGCGGGGAGGAGACGATCTCGGCGTCTGCTCTCGCCATCGCCGGCTACAAGAAGGACTCGAGCTGGAGGTGTAACCCTCACGGCTGGTTTACCGTGAGGGCCACCTCAACTACGAGGGTTGGTTCTCGTAGTCATCATCCTTTGTGCCCTCTGTCGCGGTCTCGTCAGTCCGCGGGGCATGGATGGCCTCGTTGTCATCATTCTTTGCGCCCTTGAGCGCGGACTTCACTGTCCGCAGGGCGTGAATGGCCGTGACCATCCGTCGCGCAAGTCCAGGAACCGAGTCGAGAGTGTAGTTCAGCACGCACAGCACGCCCCCTACTACTCCGACGGTAACCAGGACCCAGCCCCCACTCATCCCGGGGCCCCCCATCTTCTCGGCAACCCCAACGACAGGTTTGTCGCCAGGGCGTTCGAGGGCCCGCGGCGGGGGCGAAAGACGGAAGGCAGGAGGCCCGGAATCAAGGTCAGCGGCCCTTGTCGCGTTACCTCAACGTAGCAGATCGACCACTTTCTGTGAATGGTGTCGAGGGACCAGATGTACCTTGCGGCCTGTTCCCATCCCGGAGCGGGCCGTCATCATGCCCTTGCTCCCCGCACGCGCCTGCCCCTCAGACACCGAACCAAATCGGGAGAAGAAGCAGTCCTGGGCAGATCGAGCAGCCCTTGGACGGCGGCACGGAACGCGGTGCCGGTCAGGTAGTCCATCGCGCCGCTCACTGCGGCGATCACGCAGCCGTCCGCTCTGTCGAGCTCTGTGACCCGCACCGTCCCGCCCGCGGCGGCCGCTTCCTCAGTCGTCATGCCACCGCGGATGCCCGGCAACGGAGGGACTACCGCACCAAGCCCGCCGTCATCACGCCATCGACCCGCCAAGGACGCGGCGGCAGTCCCGGCGGCACCCTCCAGACCAGCAGCAGACCACCGGCGGGCGCTTGCCCGGCCTGCTCATCCGCGAGCGCCTCAGCCAGCTCACAGCACAGCCGCGTCTCGGTGTGGGTATTGGCGGCCCAGACCCCCGCGGCGTCCAGCGTGACGTCGAAGCACACCCGGCTTCCAGCGACCAGTACACGCTCCGCGTCGCCGTGGACGGCCGAACGGTGGGAGACGGCATCCCAGCCGCCGCCGGCCTGAGCAATGGCGCCCACGCCTCGTCGAGATCGGACCACCTCACCACACCGCTCGGCACAGGCGCCTCCAGCTCTTGCCGCCGGATGGGACCACCCAGCATCCGCCCAGGCATGATAGGCGACAACCGGCGCGCATCCTGGCGGACGCGGCAGACACCCCGCGCCCACCCCGGGGCTTCACCACCCAGGGAAGCGCCGGTTCGTCTTGGGTGACTCCGCAACCCGGGGCACCGAGCAGGCCGTGACGGTCACGGACACCCGGCTCTACGGGAAGGCGACCGCGCAGGCGTGGGACCGGCTGCACCCGCGGCTGACCCGTCGACGGACCCCGGCCCGGCAAGCCCAGTGCGGGCAGGTCGTCCGGGCCTCGGCTGCGGTCGAGGCGGGTGGGGTCGGTCACCCGTCCGGCCCAGCGCCCCGCGCTGTCGGGGCGGTCGTTGCCTAGCGTCGTAGCACGGCCGCCACCACGGCAAGGAGGAGACGCTCATGCCACGCCGAGCCGTCATCGCGGGCATAACCGCCGCGTTCGTGTCCATCGTCCCGTCGGCCTCGACCGCCCACGCCCAGGATCTCGACTGCAGCGACTTCAGGTTCCAGGAAGAGGCGCAAACCGTGTTCGACCAGGACCCCAGCGACCCGAACCGGCTCGACGAGGACCAGGGGCCGGACGACGGCGTCGCCTGCGAGGCGCTGCCCCGGCGCACCGACATCTCCGCCACGTCCAGGGCGCGCAGCCCCTCCCCCGTGCCGACGCTCGGTGCGCGCACCGGAGTCGGCGGCGTTTCCGCTCCCGGCCCGTCCGGCCGGGACATCGGCATCGGCGTGACCCTCGCCGCCGGAGGGGTCCTGGCCGCCGCCGGGTACGTGGCGCTGCGCCGCCGCCGGGGCTGACCCACCGGTCTGCGCGCCGACCCCTGCCGCACGCCGTGCACTAGGCCGGGCCCTGCTCCAGTCCCCGCTCCTCCGAGAAGCGGAAGCGGGAGCCCGCCCCCGTGGCCCACCGGACGATGAGTTCGCGGGTGCTGCCCTGCCCCCGCACCTCCACCGTGACCAGCTCATCGAGCGGCAGGGGGTCCGGTTCGGCGGTGAGGCGGGCCAGGGCGACGAACAGGGTGGCGTCCTCGCCTGTCGCACCCGACAGCTCGGGTGACGCGCCCGTCAGGCCGGCCACCGGGACGAGCTCGGACCGTGCGCCCTCCCCGGACGCCGGCCAGCCCGTGACCCGTACCGGCGTCCCGGCACCGGCCCCCGCCACCAGATGCGCGCGCACCTCCGCCGCGCCCTCGGCCACGACCAGGCTGGTGACCCGGACGCGCTCGCCGACCCGGTGCCGGGAGGCCGCCCAGCCCTCCCCCACGCCCAGCGGCTCGATCTCCGTGCGGCTCGGGTCGTCGGCGACGATCACGCTGTTGTCGTACGACGCCGAGGGCCGCGTCGCCGTCGAGTAGGCGAGGCGCGTGTAGTACGGGTCGTAGCGGACGTCCTCGCTTCCGTGGTTGTGGAGGCGGACGAAGCCGTCCGAACGGGTGGACTGCAGCAGCCAGTTGGGGGCGCAGAGGGCGGTCACCGCGTCGTCGCGCTCCACCGGGCCCGGCTCCTCCGGCACTGTCCACACCGGGTGGTCCGGCGGCAGGAGCAGACCGAGGAAGCCCTTGCTCGCCCAGTACGGGGACGCCGGGCCCGAGTAGCCCTGCAGAACCGATGCGTCGGGGCCGTGCCAGCCGAGCGTCAGCAGGCCCCGCTCGTCGACCGCGCCCCGGTCGAGGAAGTACCGCAGCGCCCCCGAGGCCAGGCGCCGGGTCTCCCCCGGGGGCAGCGGCGTGCGCCCGGTCAGCTCGCCCAGCCACAGCGGAGCCGTCGTCGCGAACCGGTAGGTGAGGGACCGGCCCTGGTGCAGGGGGGCGCCGTCACCGCCGAACAGGCGGGCGTAGTCGGCGAGATGCCGCGACAGCCGGTCGCCGTACAGGTCGAGCAGCCGGGCGTCGTCCGCGAGCCAGGCGTGCAGCACCGGGTAGAGGTGCATCGCCCAGCCGTTGTAGTAGTCGAACTTCCGGCCGTCGCCGTCCGTGTACCAGCCGTCGCCGACGTACCACTGCTCGATGCGCTCAAGGCCCCGGTCGATCGCCGCTCGGGAGGCCTCCGGCTCGTGGCCGATCTCCTGGAGGAAGCCGCCGACCGTGACCGGGAACAGCTCCCAGTTGCAGGGCCAGGCCTCGGCGGTCAGCGCGTCGCCGAGCCAGGCCGCCGCCCGCTGCCGTACGGCGTCGTCCAGGCGGTCCCACAGCAGTTCCCGCGTCATCCGCAGCGCGAGGGCGATCGACGCGGCCTCCACCAGCGGCTGGCTGCGGTCCTCGATCCGGGGCCAGACGCCCGACACCCCGGCCGCGAGGCCGTCCGCGTACCGCTGCAGGGCCTTCTCGTCGCGCCGGAAGGCCGCCAGCAGCAGCGTGCGGGCGTAGCCCTCCAGGCCGTCGGAGAGCCGCCCGGACCAGCTCGTCCGGTCACCGGGGAAGTGGTAGAGCGCGCCGCCCTCGGCGGCGTACGGCTCGACCGCGGCGAGCAGGGCGTCGGCGGCCGCCTCCCAGTGGGCGCGGGTGTAGCCCGTGTGCGGACTGAGGGTGCGATCGTCGGGTGGCAGCTGCATCGTTTCTCTTTCTCATCGGTGCGCCTCAGCGGCGTGAACCTGGGGCGCCCCGGTTCCGGTCGGGACGCCCCAGGGGCTCATCCCACCCTGACCAGGCCCTTCGGCACCAGGTGCCGGGCGACGAGTTCGTCGCGGACCAGGCCCGCGTACACGGTGGCGCCGTGCACGGAGGTGTGCGTGTTGTCCCGCTTCTCGTTGTAGAGGTACAGCGCCTTGGAGGCTTCGGCCCCGAGGGACTCCACGAGTGCCTTGGTCCTCGCGGTGAGGTCGATCAGCGGGACGCCCTCGGCGGCGGCGACGGCGCGGACGACGGCCGGGTGGTCGACGCCGAGGCCGTTGACGAGGAGCGCGGTGTTGTTGTTCAGGGTGCCGTCGGTGTTGAACCAGCGTCGCACGATCGGGGTGACGAGGACGGGCTCGCCGCCCTGCTCCCGCACGCCCGCCACCAGGGCCTCCAGGTTGGCCCGGTAGGTCGCCTCGTCGGTGGTCTTGTCGTTGTGGGCGAGCTGGATCAGCACCAGGTCGCCGCGGCGGATCAGGGGCTGGACCGTGCCCCACAGCTGGGGACTCGCCAGGTAGCTGACCGTGCTCTCGCCGGAGTCGGCGTAGTTGGCGACGGACAGGCCCTTGCGCAGGTACTGCGGCAGCTGCTGGCCCCAGCCGGAGTACGGGTCGCCGGGCTGGTCGCAGACCGTGGAGTCGCCGATGAGGAAGATCTGGCGGGCGTGCCGTGCGGGGGTGACGCGGATGCCGGCGAGGGCGGGCGCCGTGCCGCCGATGGTCAGGTCGAGACCGGGGGTGCCGGCGGGGCCGGTGGGCTCCCCCTCGGGCGTGCGGACGTTCACCGTGAAGCTGCGGGCGACATGCTCGCCGGCCGCAACGGACGTCTCGGGCAGCAGGGAGCGCCGGGTCTCCCCGCCGATGCTCGTGCCGGACGCGGCCGCACCGCCGAGCAGTACCCGCACGTCGTACGTGCCCGGCGGGACGTCGAAGTGACAGGCGGTCGCCGTGCAGTTGTCGATGCCGAGGGGTCTGTGCTCCTCCTGAGCCTGAGCGGGGACGGCCGTGAGGCCGGCGCTCAGGGTCAGCGCCGCCAGCACGGCTGGGTTGAAACGTCTCATACGGCTCCTCCGACGGTCCTGAACAGGGCGACAAGGCCTGGCGCTGGACCGTACTCGCTCGGGACAAGCGCTTTCTAGACCCCGGACGGATTTCACAAGATTGCCAACCTACAGCGAGCGAAAGCCCTTTCGCGAAATCGATTCAACTGTCACCCTGCCAACCACCCGCACCACCGGCACACCCCCACACCTCCGAAGGAGGCCCCCCATGTCCGGATCCGCCGACAGACCGGTCCGACGCCGCACCTTCGTCCTCGGTTCCGCGGCCGCGGCCGGCTCCGCCGCCCTCGCCGGCCCGCTCGCGCCTGCCGCGCCCGCCGCGTCCGCCGCGTCCGCCGCCGGCTTCGGCTACACGGACGACGGGTCGAACTACGTCATCGACACCGGCGCCAACCTCGTCTTCAAGGTCAGCAAGTCCAACGGCGACCTGACCTCGCTGGTCTACAAGGGCACGGAGTACCAGGGCTACGGCGGTAGGAACTCGCACATCGAGTCCGGCCTCGGCACCTCCACGGTCGGCATCAAGCAGTCCGGGTCGACGATCCTGGTCTCCGTCGCGTACGGCACGCTGAGGCACTACTACGCGGCCCGCAGCGGCGAGAACAACGTCTATCTGTGGACCAACAAGGCGGACACGTCCGTCTCCGCGACCCGCTACATCCTGCGCGTGAAGAAGGGCCTGTTCCTCAACGACGAGCCCGACTCCTACACCTACACGAACAGCACGGTCGAGGCCTCGGACGTGTTCGCGAAGTCCGACGGCCAGACCCGCTCGAAGCACTACTCGGGGCTCCGGGTGATGGACTACGACTATGTCGGCTGGTCCTCCGGCGGCGTCGGCCTGTGGATCGTGCGCAGCAACCACGAGAAGGCCTCCGGCGGCCCGTTCTACCGCTCCCTGCTGCGCCACCAGAGCGCGGACGGCGGCGGCCTGTACGAGATCCTGTACTACGCCCAGAGCCAGACCGAGGACCAGCGCTTCGGCCTCCAGGGCCCTTACGTCATCGCCTTCACGGACGGCGGCGCGCCCTCCTCGTCGCTGTTCCCGGGCACCCTCACCACCTCATGGGCGGACTCGCTCGGCATCTCCGGATACGTCCCGGCGAGCGGGCGGGGCAGGGTCGCGGGCGTCGGCATCTCGGGACGGAACACGGCGTACCCGTACACCGTCGGGCTCGCCAACCCGGCGGCGCAGTACTGGACTTCGGCCCGTGCCTCCGACGGCTGGTTCTCCATCGGGGGCGTGCTTCCGGGGACGTACACGCTCACCGTCTACAAGGGCGAACTCGCCGTCCACACCACCTCGGTGACGGTCACCGCGGGCGGCACGACCACCCTCAACACGATCGCCGTCCCGTCCTCGAACGACCCGTCCAACGCGAGCGCGATCTGGCGGATCGGCGACTGGAACGGCACTCCGAGCGGCTTCAAGAACGCGGACCTGATGACGTACGCGCATCCGTCCGACGTACGGGCCGCCTCCTGGACCGGCAACGTGGTGATCGGCAGCGGCAGCGAGACGTCGGCCTTCCCCTGCTATCTCTGGAAGGACGTCAACAGCGGGATCATCGTCTACTTCAGGCTGACCGCCGCGCAGGCCGCCGCCGCGCACACCCTGCGGATCGGCGTGACGACGGCCTTCTCCAACGGCCGGCCCCAGGTCGTCGTCAACGACACCTGGACCTCGGCGATCCCCTCGCCGCCCACCCAGCCGAGCACGCGGTCACTGACCTGCGGCTCGTACCGGGGCAACAACCACACGTTCACCTACAGCATCCCGGCCAGTGCCTGGAGGACGGACACCAGCCAGTACAACACCCTGAAGATCAACGTGGTGAGCGGCTCGGGGTCGACGGGCTATCTCAGCGCGGGCACGTCGATCGACGCGATCGACCTGCTGCCGTAGGGGCTCTCAGGTCCCGCGCGTCCACTGCTGGTTGGTTCCTCCGTTGCAGGTGTAGGTGATGACGGCGGCGGAGTTGGCGGTGGACGCGCCGTTCACGTCCAGGCACTCCCCGGTCGCGCGGGACTTGATGTTGACGTAGGAGCCGGTGGTGGTGACCGACCACTGCTGGCTGGTCGCCGAGCCGCTGCAGTTCTCCTGCGTGACCGTGTCGGCGTTCTCCTGCACGCACAGGGAACTGTTGCGGACCATCAGCTGGTAGTAGCCGCCGCCGACGGACTTGAACCAGTACTTCTGGTTGTTGCCGCCGTTGCAGTCGTACTGCTTGATCTGGGCGCCCTGCCACAGCGACTGGCTGGTGACGTCGGCGCACTTGCCGCTGTGCCGCGCGATCAGCGTGTTGTACGTGGCGCTGGTGCCGCTGATCGTCCCGGCGGCGGTGTCGATGGTGACCTCCGGGGACCAGGACATCGACATGGAGGTGGAGCTGGGGAAGCTCAACGGCAGCCATACGTACCGCGAGTCGTTGACGGTGCCGCCGAAGGAGTTGCCCCAGCGGTCGCCCAGGTAGAGGTAGGAGGTGCCCGAGGTGCCCTGCACCGGGAGGACGTAGGCGGTCTGCGAGCCGTACGCCGTGGAGTCGCCGACGTTCTTCATCGCCGACCAGGGACCGGCGAGGCTGCTGGCGGTGGCGTACTGCTGCTGGTTGGGGTCCCAGCCGGTCGCGCCCGAGGTCAGCATGAAGTAGACGCCGCCCCGCTTGAACAGGGCCGGGGCCTCGCGGTGGCCGCCCGGCCAGGGGTTGGCGACCAGGCTCGCGATGCCGGTGTAGTCGGCGGT
Organism: Streptomyces sp. S.PNR 29; assembly: GCF_030386795.1. Classification (GTDB taxonomy): domain Bacteria; phylum Actinomycetota; class Actinomycetes; order Streptomycetales; family Streptomycetaceae; genus Streptomyces. The sequence goes on along the minus strand of NZ_JANUQM010000019.1, from coordinate 43,221 downwards.
GAGCCGGTAGATCTGCAGGTCGTAGTTCTCACGGGCGGCGGAGGCCATGTAGCCGGTGCCGTCCGTGTCGACGAAGACCGTGATGTCCCGGGACATGTGCTGGCCGAGCGGACGGAAGCTGCCCTTGTAGGTGTAGTTGCCGTCGACGGTGTCGGAGACGGCGACGGCGGCACGGGCCTCGCTGTAGTCGGTGCCGTTCTCCTTGTGCATCCACATCACGAACTTGCCGGTGGACGCGTTGTACATGACCTTCGGCCGCTCGATGTTGGCGGTGGCCAGCTCCGCGGCGCTCGACTGGGTCAGGACGTGGTTGCGGAACTCCCAGTTCTTCAGGTCGGTGGAGCGATAGGCGTCCACGTACCGGAAGGTGTTGTCGGCGTTGCGGTGCTCGCCGAACCAGTAGTAGTAGGTCCCGACCTTGATGACACCGCCGCCGTGCGCGTGCACGGGGTTGCCGGATGTGTCCGTGAACTGGGTGCCGTTGGTGATGGTCTGGGGGGCGGCCTGGGCGGGCCCGGCGGTCGCGAGGGCCCCGGCGAGCGCGCAGCACAGGGCCAGCAGAATCGCGTACGCACGTCTCATCTCATGCCTCCTGAGGGGCCGTGTCGGCGACGGGGACGCCGAAGTCGGGCGTGCCGTCCGGCTTCCAGCCGAGCTTCTGGACGCGCGTGTGGCGGTTGGGATCGTTCAGCGGATCGCCGTCGATCTCCTTGTACTGGCGGGCGTGGTAGACGAGGACGTCGGTGCGGCCGTCCTCGGCGACCGTGAAGCTGTTGTGGCCGGGGCCGTACTGCCGGGTGGTGTCGTTGCTGGTGAAGACCGGGACCGGTGACTTCGACCAGTTCGCCGGGTCCATGAGGTCGGCGTCGGCGTCGACGGTCAGCAGGCCCATGCAGTAGTTGGCGTCGGTGGCGCTGGCCGAGTACGACATGAACAGCCGGCCGTTGCGGGCGATGACCGACGGGCCCTCGTTGACCTTGAAGCCGATGCACTCCCAGTCGTACTCGGGGGTCGACAGCCGTACCTGCGGGCCCCTCAGGGTCCACGGGTTCTCCATCTCGGACAGCCAGATGGCGGTGTTGTTGCCCACGTTGGGCTCGTGCTGGGCCCAGGCGAGGTAGCGGGTGCCGCGGTGGGTGAAGGTGGTGGCGTCGAGGGAGAACGTCTCCCAGGCCGTCTTCAGCTGGCCCTTCTCCACCCAGGTGCCCTGGAAGGGGTTGGGGTGGGAGTTCTCCAGGACCCAGATGCGGATGTCCCACACGCTCTCGGCGGGCGCGGAGGCGAAGTAGATGTACCACTTGCCGCCGATGCGGTGGATCTCCGGTGCCCAGATGTGCGCGCCCATGACACCGGTGGCGTGCTTGCGCCAGATGACGGACTCGGCGGCGGTCGCCAGGCCGTTCAGGGTGCGGGAGCGGCGCAGGATGATGCGGTCGTACTCGGGGGCGGTCGCCGTGAAGTAGTAGAAGCCGTCGGTGTGACGGTGGATGTGCGGGTCGGCGCGGTTGCGGACGAGCGGGTTCACGTACGGGGCTCTCTTCGGGGGCACGGCGGGGGTGGCGGCCTCGGCCACGGTGGGGGTGGCGGCCAGGGCACCCGCGGCCAGGGCGCCCTTCAACAACAGTCGGCGGCCTGGAACGTGGGGCAGGTCGTCGGCGCGGCTCATGCGGACTGCCTCTCAGAGGGGGGAAGTTGTTCGAAACTGCGAACTACATCTGTCATTACGAACGCCGAAAAGGTAAGGGTGTGCCAGGGGGAGGTCAACGGGTCCGGCGTGACAAGGTGAGCAGGTTTTTGTTATCGGCCGCCGCTGCGAACCGTCTCCGGTCATGTGCACAGCCATCTCCCCAGGACAACAGCGGCCGTAGGCGCCCTCGCCGCGGTCGCTCTCATGGTCACCGCTCCCCCGGCGGACGCCGCCGGCCCCCGGGACGTCACCGCCGACGTGCTCGCGGACCGGGACGTGACGCTCACCGGCGACACGGTCGTCACCGTGCCGTCCGGGACGACGACGTACGACGGGGTCTTCCGCGGCGAGGGCACGCTCACCGTGCGCGGCGGCGGGACGCTGATCCTCACCAGGGACAGCGACTTCACGCTGCCGAAGTCCCGGCAGCGGCAGGCCGTCAGGACGCTCGGCGGCAACCATCCGTACGTCACCGTGGCCGACCCGGACCCGCCCGCCATCACCGTCGAGCGGGGCGCGACCCTGCAGTACGGCAACGGCGGGACGACCGGGCTGATCGGGCACTTCCCGTACGACACCCCGGCGTTCCGGCTCAACAAGAACAACATCCGCGTCGACGGCACCCTGCGGCTGTCCCTGAGGAGCGCCTACAACCTGGGCACCATCAGCGGCTCCGGACTGATCACCCAGCCGAGGTTCCTGTGGGGCACCTGGGACCTGTCGGGCACCCACCCCTTCTCCGGGGTGATCGACAACGGCACACAGCTGAACGCCGGGCGGCCGGAGTACGCGACGTCGCTGCCGCACGTCCGCAAGGTCCTCAACCAGGGCACGTTCACCATCGACACGCCGCTCGGCCGGACCGTCACGATGGGGATGGACTTCTACCAGCGCGAGTACGGCAGCGACATCAACGTCCAGTCACGGCCGGGCGGCAAGGTCGTCCTCACGGGGCAGTACAGCTGGTCCGACCAGGGCGGGGACACCAACCCCTCGCTCAGCGACCCGGCCCTGAACTGGACGCCCGCGCGGAAGAACGTCAACAAGCGCGGCACCAACATCAAGGGCGCGAACGTCCAGTGGGGCGACGGGACCACGAACAGGATCTTCATGCCGGGCACGGCCGAGACCGTGTACATCAACCTCCTGGCGGCCCGGTCCCGTTCCAGGCTCACCTTCGACTACAACGGCCCGGTGACGCTGGGCGCGCCGATCGGCGGCGGCAGGTTCCACGACACGCTGGCCGCGCCGGGCGCCGGGGACGTCGTCATCGCGGGGACGCCCGGAAACGACGTCACCTTCGCGGCGAAGCAGTACTACGACGGGTCGACGACCATCGAGAAGGGGGCGGTGCTGCGGCTGGGTTCGGGCCGGCGGGGCGGTGACGGCTCACTGCTCATGGGCTCGGAGCGGCGCAGGGTCGTGAACGACGGCTCCCTCGTCGTCCGGAACACCTCGCACCCCGTGTCGCTGTCCCGGATCGGCGGCAGCGGCTCCCTCACCCAGTCGGGCGCCGCGACGACCACGCTGACCGGGAGCGCGGTGACGTACACGGGGAGGACGACCGTCACCAGGGGCACCCTCGCGCTCCGCTCGGGGGCGACGCTGACGCACAGCAGGGCGATCCGGCTCACCACGGCCGGGGCACGGCTCGACGTGGGGACGGCGGGGCTGCGGGTGTCGGGGTCGCTGACCGGCAAGGGCACGGTGAAGGGTGCGGTGACGAACGAAGGGACCGTCGCCGGCGGTGTCACGGTGACCGGCGGCTACACGCAGCGCGGGAAGGGCGAACTCGTCCTGCGCCAGAGGCCTTTGACGGTGCACGGCGCGGTCCGGCTGTCGGGTGGCCTCGACGTCTCGGCGCTGGGGACCGACCCGGCCCGCGAGATCACCGTCGTGGACCACCGGGGCGGCGCGCGGACCACCGGGGCGTTCACCGGCCTGCGCGAGGGCGCGGAACTGAAGCTCGCCGACACCACCTACCGCATCAGCTACCGCGGCGGCGACGGCAACGACGTCGTCCTCACCGCCGTCACCACGAGCCCCTCCCCCACGGCACCGGAGGCGTCCCCGTCCGGCGCGGCGCGGCCCCGAAGCGCCGGTGCCTCGGACAGCGTCGGCTTCGGCTGGTGGCCGTACGCACTGGGCGCCGGGCTCCTGGGCGCGCTGATGGTGCCGGTGCGGTGGCGCGGGCGCCGGAAGCGGCGGAGGAACGGGCGGCACGCGGCGCACGGGTAGCCGCCGGGCGCTGACGGCCGCCCGCCACGGGGGTGCGGGCGGCCGTCGGCGGACGGGCGCCGCGCGGTTCGTCGAGTACCGCTACCGGCTCGCCGCCTCGGGCCCCGGCGCGACCGAGTCCCGCACCACCACGTGCGTGCCCAGCAGCAGGTGTTCGTCGGGGGCGTCCGGGGCCCGTTCGAGGGCGGTGCGTACGGCGAGGCGGCCCAGCTCCTCGTAGGGGACGTGGACCGTCGTCAGGGCGGGGTGCAGGTCGCGGGCGAAGGGGATGTCGTCGTAGCCGGCCAGCGACACGTCGCCCGGCACGTCGAGGCCCGCCTCGTGCAGGGCGGTGAGCGCGCCGGCCGCGACCATGTCGGTGGCGGCGACCACGGCCGTGAACTCCAGGCCCTGCTTGAGCGCCTGGTGCATCAGGCGGTGGCCCGCGTCGCGGGTGAAGTCGCCGTGCAGCACCAGCGCCGGGTCGGGGTCCAGGCCGCGGGCGCGGTGGGCGGAGAGATAGCCGCGCTCGCGGCCCTGTGCCGTGGTGTGGTCGGCGGCGCCGCCGAGGAAGAGGACGCGCCGGTGGCCCTGGGCGAGCACGTGGGCGACCAGGGTGTGGGCGCCGCCCTCGTTGTCGTACTCGATGACCGTCACCGGAGCCCCCGGGCCCAGCGGCGGGCGCCCGCACAGCACGAGGCGGGAGCCGGCCGAGGCGAGCGAGTCGGCGATACGGCGGGTGCGCTCCCGGTACTCGGGCGTGTCGGCGGTGCCGCCGACCAGGATCACGGCGGCGGCGCGCTGGGCGCGCATCATCTCGACGAACTCCACCTCGTGCTGGACGTCGCCCTTGGTGCTGCACACCAGGCACAGATGGCCGAGCCGGGTCGCCTCGCGCTCCACGCCGTGCGCCATGTGCGCGAACGACGGGCCGGTGATGTCCTCCAGCACGAACGCCAGCGTGGGCGTCCCGACGCCCGCGACCGCCTTGGCGCGCGCGTCGGCGACGTAGTCCAGGTCGCGGACCGCCCGCATCACGCGCGCGCGGGTCGCCGAGCTCACCGGGTACACCCCGCCGAGCACCCGTGACACCGTCGACGCGGACACCCCCGCGCGGGCCGCCACGTCGCGTATCGTGCTGCGGCTCGCGTCCCCGCTCTTCCTCGTCATGGTCTGCCTCAACCCTCTCCTGGGCCTGGTCCGCCCGTCCCCCTGCCGGAGCTGTGGCAACACCGCAGCAACCGGTTCCCGATGCGGAGGCTAGCAGTGGCCGGGGGGCGGGGACGAGAGGCCGGAGCGCGGCGGTTCCGCGACAGTCGCCGTCCTCGGGCGGAGGCCGTCCCGGCGTGCGGGGTCGCCGGGACCGATGCAGGCTGAGGATCATGCAGGGTAAGGGCGCGGGTCGCCGAGGCGGCGGGGAGCGGGACGTGGAGGAGATCCTCGACGAGCTCTACACCACACCGCCGTCCGACTTCGTCTCCCGGCGCGAGGAGTTGGCCCTCGCGGCCAGGACGGCCGGCCGTGCCGAGGACGCCCGCCGGATCCACGCCGCCCGCCGCCCCACTCTCGCGGCCTGGGCGGCCAACCTCCTCCTGCGTTCCGAGCCGGAGGAGAGCCTGCGGTTCCTGGAGCTGGGGCGGTCCCTGCGCGAGGCCTACCAGACGCTGGACGCCGCCGGGCTGAAGGAGTTGTCCGCGCAGCGGCGCCGGGTCGTCTCCGCCCTGTCCCGGCAGGCCGCGCAGCTGGCCCGGGACGCCGGGCACCGGCTGTCGGGCACGGTGCAGGAAGAGGTCGAGGCGACCCTGCGCGCGGTGCTCGCCGGCCAGGAAGCGGCCGACCGCTGGGCCGCCGGCCGGCTGCAGAGCGCCCTCACCCCGCCGTCGGGGTTCCCCGCCGAGGCCGACACCGGTACCTCACCGGTCGAGCGGAAGCCGGCGCAGCCGCCACCGGCCCGGACCCTCACCAAGGACGAACTCGCCGAGCGCCGGCGCCGGCGCCACGAGCAGCTCGCCCGCGCCAAAGAGGCGGCCCAGGCTGCCAAGCGGCGACTGCGCGAAGAGCAGGCCCGGCTGTCCGACGCCGAGGCGGCCCTACGGCGGGCCCGCGACCGCCAGGACCAGGCCCGGCAGCGGGTGTCCGCCGCCGAGGAACAGGCACGGCAGGCGCGGGAGGAGCTCCGCCGGACCGACCGTGAACAGCGGGAGGCCGAGGAGCGGCACGAGGAGGCCGCGGGCGCCCTCTCCCGGGCCGAACGAGAAGCACGCCAGGCCGCCGAGGAGGTCGAACGCCTCGGCGGCTCGCGCGTCAGGTAGCCGGGGACCGCGCTCCGCGCCAGATGACATGTCGGCGGTTTGAGCGGCGGCACCCGGCAGGGTGCTCAGCCTTGCGGCTCCTGCGGCTTGACGTCGAGTTCGCGCAGACGTTGGTCCTTGAGCTCGGTGCGGGCCTCCGTGCGGTGGCCACGGGCGATGTAGTCCCGCACAATCGCCTCGATCGCATCCTGGGGCGAGCCGATCCCCGCCAGGACCATCACTTCCACTACGAGTTCGGCGTCGAGACTGATATTGACCTTGGCCACCGTGCCCCCTCATCGCGTCGCAGCCGCGCTCCAGCTGCTCATGGTTCCGTAGCATGCACTCAAAAGGCCGGCCATGGAGCCTACCGCTGGAGGACAGGGTTCTACCGGTCGCCGCCTACTGGCGCACGAACCTCGCCCTGCGGCAGCTCGCCCCGCTGTGGCCAACCGCCCGAAGGTTCGCGGACTTCAGCAACGACGGCGCGGGACTGGAGCGCTCGGGGACGCCAACCGTCACTGTTGCTGCACCACCTCGCCCCGGTCAGTCAGCGCCGAGTAGCGCATACGGAGCCGGCGTGGCCAACCTGGAAGGAGACAGGCGAGGAAGGGCACACGGTCATGCATGTACGGCGCACTGTTCTGACCCCTGTGACCTGCACGGCGACGCTGGCGGTCGTCGGCCTCGCGGGCAGTGTGACGGCGCAGGCCTCGAACGGCATCGAGGACCTCCCTCCGAACGAGATAGTGGAGAAGGCCGCTGACGTGACCAAGAGAGCGGACTCCCTTCGACTGAAGGGAAGGACGACGAGCGGCCCGGATGAGGCCTGGATAGATCTCGCCCTGAACGAGCAGGGTGAGTGCAAGGGCACTATCGGACCTCGAGAAAACGTCAGTGCGGAGATCATCAAAGTCGGCGATGCCGCCTATGCCAAAGGAGATGAGACCTTCTGGAAGGAGCTGGACGTCGGGAGCGCTGACGTCAACCTGCTGGCGGATCACTGGCTGAAATTGTCCGCCCAGTCGGAGGGATTCGATGAGCTGGCCGAGCTATGTGATGCGGACCATCTGCTCAAGGGCATTCCCGATCACGCTGCCCCTGGGCTGACCAAAGGCAAGATACACGACGTCGATGACCAGCCTGCAATTCCGGTGGTGAGAAAGGATGGCGGCGTCACTACCAGAATGGATGTTGCGACGGAGGGTGAGCCGTACATTCTGAGCCTCAGCGAGACCGGGGGAGACGATCCCGTGGACTTGGTGATGAGCGACTACAACAAGCCTGTCAATGCCAAGCCGCCACCCGCCGAGGAAGTTCTCGAAATCGAGGAGCGGTTCAGATGACCTCCACGTCAACCTTGTTCACAAAAGCATCCACAACTTTGGTGAATTCCGCGATGGTGGTGTCGAATTTGTCCAGGTCAAGGACATCCTCCACAAAGATTCCCCCCACCCTGTCATGGAGAACGTTCATTTTCTTGACCGAGGTGCGAGCGGATTCCGTACCAACGAGCAGCACCAGAGATGCCGCCTGCTGCAACTTATTGGAGGCCGGCACATATTTATCATTGAATTGACTGTTCTGATCCTCCACCGACGCTTCCTGAAAGACCAGGTTTCGATAACCGCTGGCTTCCGTCTTGAAGGTTTGGAAGCTGCTCACAAGGTCGGTGTACGCGGTTCGGCGAATATCGGACGTACGCTGGTTCGCAGTCGCTTCCTGGTTGTCCTCGGACTGTTTGTAGACCAGCAGGCTGCCGGTAAGGCCGGTCAGCGCACCGATGAGGGAGCCGCCAAGCGCCGCCCACGCAACCCACCGCGGATTGGCTTCCCTTTGGGATCGCGCTTCGTGATTGCCGTCTGCCTCAGCATCATCAGTCATGACCCATGTATAGGTCGACCGAAGCTACGCCGCGCGCCAGGGAGAGCTATGCGAGTGGTTTCCGTGCCCACAACTTGCAGGAACCCGATTGATCTGCACACCCGTGCTCACGACGGACGTCGGGATGAGATCGCGGCCGCGTTTGACACGCCCGACCCCCGACGGCTGAGCGAAGCTGTTGTCAAAAGGCTTCCCCGGATGCCGTGTTGGCTGGTACTCCAGCCTTAGATCGCGATCTTCATGTCTGATTCGCGGCTTGCCTCCGGTAATGCGCATCGTGAACACTCGGTGCGATCGTCCGCTGTACGTCCGACGTGCCGTCTCGCGCGGCCCGCCGTCGAGTTGGCATCCAGCCACGTGCCAGCGGCTCCGGCGGCTCTTCGTGGCGAGCCGCTGCAGCGACGCGCCCGGGAACCGGAAGCATCTGCGGAGAGCGCGGGGGCGCCCGGCTGCGGGCGGAGAGCCGGGCGGTGACCGTAGGGGGCTGACCGTCGTGGAGGCGGGCTGGGCTCCGGCCTGACGGGCGTGCTGTACGTCCTCGACGAGCCGACGACCGGCCTGCACGCTGCCGACACCGCCCGCCTCCGACGTCCTGCAACGCCTCGTCGACGCCGGCCACTCCGTCGTCACCATCGAGCACAACCTCGACGTCATCCACGCCTCCGACTGGCTGATCGACCTGGGGCCGGAGGGCGGCGCTGCTGGACAACTGGTGGCGGAAGGACCACCGGCGCACTGAACGTTCGTACGGCCCGGCACGTCCCGTACGAAGCCGGCCAACCACAAGGAGGCGTCACCGATGAAGGCGTTACCCCTGCGCGGCGGACGCTGCCCGGCATGGGTGCTGCTCGCGACCGCCCTCTCCGCAGCCTGTACGTCGGTGCCGGACGGCGGAGGCGACGCCGCGCCGTCCTGCGCCTACGTCGTCGAGTACGACAGCCGCAGATACATGGGCTGGGCCGAAACCGACCTCCCCGTAGGGGAGTCGCTCGGCGGCGCCACCCGCCCCGCGTGCGACGACACCCCCGACGACGGCGACGACGGGGAGGGCCCGACCCTCACGACCGCGTTCGCCGTCCGGGGGGTGGACCCGAACATCGCCATCGCGGTGGCGGAGGACCCCGGGGAGTACCGTCTCGCCGTGGTCGACCATGTCAAGGAACTCCCGCCCGAGCTGAGGAAGCTGATCGAGCAGTCCTGACCTGCCGTGGGTGTACCGGGGCTGCTGAGTATGCCTGCGCCGCCACTCCTCGACGCACTGGCCACCTGTGGCGTGCTGATCGCTCCGCCGCGGAGGCCGTCCCCGCTCAGCCGCACGGGTCGTGGTACTCGAGGTCGGGAAAGGCCTTCGTCCAGACACCGCGCGGGACGGTGCCGGGCCGAACCTCGCAGAGCAGTCCAGCCAGCCGGTCGGGATCCGTGGGCAGCAGGACGAGTTGGCCGCCGAGCCCCGCGGTCAGACCGGGGCCGGTGGAGAGGACGAGGGCGTCTCCGTTCGGGCTCGGCTGGAGAACGGAGAAGCCGCTGATTCCTTCCGTGACGGCGGGGACGTCGTAGATCAGCTCGAAGCGGCCGGTGTGCGGGCCGTCCGCCGACGCGTCGGCCGTGAAGGTCCAGACGGCGAGATCACGGGCGCCGGTCTCCTCCTGCCAGGCGGCGACCACCCCGCCCCGCGGTGTGTCACCCGCCGTGATGCCCTCCATGAGGAAGTGTGAGCCGGGCAGACCGGCCGGCGGGTCCATGCTGCCGCGGGGCGCGGGCTCGTCGAGGTCCCACACGCGGGGCTGACCGATCTTGGCGGGCAGCGTCACCACGAAGCGGTGGTCCAGGACGGTGAAGGCGACAGTGGTCCGCTGACGGTCGACGGTCACATCGTCCCTGAGCTTGTGGGCCGTCGCCGCGGGTGACAGCCGGTAGACCGCCAAACGTTCGTCGGCCTTCGGGCCCTTCGCCGGCTTCACCAGCAACAAAGCCTGCTGCTTCCCTTCCTGCGGCACGGCGGCCGAGGCGGAGCCCGGCACTTTCTGCCCCCGGCGGGGGCTCCCCGGCACGGCCAGGTTCCACAACTGCGTGACTTCGTCCGACATGACCGCGAGGACGTCCGGCGCGGTGAACACCGGCGTGAAGGTGCCGTCGGTGTCCACCGGCACCGATCCGGTACGGCGCGGCCGGTCGGGGCGGCTGACGTCCCAGATGACCAGGGGGCCGTCCTCACCGGTCTGGAGAGCCAGGCGGTCGCCGTTCGGTGAGACGGCGGTGGGACCGTGCGTTGCCGTGAAGACGTGCCGGAGTTCGGGCCGGCCGCCGGACAGATCCCACAGGCCGGTCCGCCGGCCGTCCGGATCCCGGGCGAGGAAGAGCGCCCCGCCCGGCAGGAAGGCGACGTACCGCCACGGCGTGGGCAACGTGTCCACCTTCCGGGGCATCGTCCCGGTCAGCCGCCAGATGGTGCTGGTCTTGAGATCGTCGTCGTCCGTGGCGAAAAGGCGATGTCCGGGTGCGAAGGCGTCGCTGGGGTTGAAACGTCCTCCGCTGGTGTAGGCCCCGTCCACGCTGTGCGGAGGCGGACTCCACAGATGGACCCCGCCCTTCTCGTCACCGGTCACCACGCCCCGCCCGTCCGGCCGGTAGGCCACGGAGACCAGCGGCACACTGCCGGGCAGCATCTCGCCCTTGTAGAAGCTGTCCCGTGTCGTGGTGGTGGCGTTGTTCTGGTAGATCCACGCGTTGCCGTCCGTGGAGCCGGCCGCGGCGAGGTGGCGGCCGTCCGGGGAACGGGCGACCTGCCAGTAGAGGCCCTCGGCCGGATTGCCGTAGCCACTGATTCCCTCAGGTGTCTTCACCTGATCCGGATCGGACACGTCGAGCGTCGTGATGCCGCGGTCGGGCAAGGCGGTGGTCAGAGACCGGCCGTCGGCACTGAAGACCATGGCGGTGGCCGACCTCCGCAGGGTCGTGCGCAGCCGGGGCTCGGTGGGATCAGCGGTGTCCCAGAGCTGGACCCTGTCCCGTCCCCCGGGTCTGGTGGCCGCGGCCGTGACGGCGAGGAGCTTCCCGTCGGGCCGCCACGCGACCGCTATCAGGTCGTGGGAGTCGTCGGACATCCGCACCGCATGCGGAACGGGAGACGCCGGGTTCCGCAGGTCCCACAGCACCATGCGGCCCCGGGCCAGCGGAAGGGCCAGGGTCGTGCCGTCCGCGCTGAGAGCGGGCCGGTACGGCCGGTCGAGGCCCTCCGTGGTCGCGCGGGCTGTGCGACGCGGGCGATCGACCTGGCGAACGTCGTAGACCTGCAGATCCTTGACAGTCTGGACGTACAGGTGGCGGCCGTCGGGCGCCCAGAAGACGGACGAGTTCCCGCCGACGCGGATCACCGGTCCGGGACGAGGACGGTACGGGTCGCGGGTGTGCCACAGCCGCACCGTGCCGTCCCGGCTGGAGCTGGCCAGCACCGCGCCGTCCGGGCGGTAGGCGACGGTGAAGACCTGCTTGCTGTGTCCGCCGAGCCTGGTGTGGACGGGGGTCAGAGCCGAGCGCACCATACTGGCCTTCGCTTCCTCGGTGGGCGAGGTCCGGTAGGCGGTCAGACTCAGGTCCAGCGCGGCCGCCGGATCCTGGGCGCGCAGCACGTCGGCCTGGGCCGCGATCCGCTGGGAGGCCAGGACTGCGGCCTGTTCCCGGGACTTGGCGCGTTCCGTGTAGGCGAGCGTCCCGACGACGGTGAGGAGGAGGGCGAGAGCAAGGACGCCGCCGGTCAGCAGAGCGCGGGTGAGCTTGCGCCGGCGGTCGGCCCGCAGGCTGCTGTGCAGGAACTCCCGTTCAAGGCCGGTGAGTACGGGGGGTGCGTCTCCGCCGGCGGCCTCGTCGTCCGTGCCGGCAGTCCCCGACCCGGGCGGATCCGAGGGGGATTCGGGCAGTGTCCGCCGGGCGGGCGGACGTGTCGCGGTGTCCGGCCCGTTGCCCGGTGCAGCCCAGGCGCGGACCGCGGAAAGGCGGTTGCCGGTGTACAGATAGTCCCGGTGGCGGTGGCCGGCGTTCCAGGCGTGGGCGGCCTCGGTCAGTTGCTGCCGGGCGAGCAGGCGGGCCCGGGCGCCCAGGATCCAGGTACGCAGATCGGTCCAGGCGTACAGCAGCGCCTCGTGGGCGATGCGCAAGCCGTCCTGGTCCAGCGTGATGAGGCTCTTCTGCCGGAGCGACTCGCAGACTGCCCGCAGACGTTCCCGCTCGTCCGGCCCGTGACCCGCGAGCACGTCCTCGAAGGTGACGCGCCGGGCGACGGGTTCGCCGGTGGGCGTGAGGTGCACGAGGCTGAGCAGCAGCGTCCGCAGCGATCGTCGCTCGGCGGGGGTGAGGCTGTCGTGCAGGGTCTTGCAGGACTCCGTGACCGATTTCCAGATGCCGCCCGTGGCCTGGTAGCCGGCCAGGGTCATCCTGGCTCCCGAACGGTTCACCCAAGTCCGCTGCAGAGCATGGGCCAGGAGCGGCAGTGCCGCGGCGGGCCTCTCCTCGACGGGTGTGTCGCCGTCCGAGCGCCGCAGGTCCCACAGGATGCGGTCGACCAGTCCGGGCTCCAGTTCCAGCCCGCCCCGCTCGGCGGGCCCCTCGATGGCCTCCCTGAGCGCTGTGCCGTCCAGAGGGGCACAGTGCACCGGAGGGGTGGAGGAGAGGGCGGCGCGCAGTCCCGGGTCGGCGAGGCATTCGCCGTAGAAGTCGGCTCTGACGGCGAGCACGATCCGGGGACGGGCGTCGTCCGGCCCGGACCGATCGCCGTCGGCGCTGCCGGACACCAGACGGAGGAAGTCTGTCCGCTCGGTTTTCGCCGCAGTGGTGAAGACCTCCTCGAACTGGTCGATCACCAGCACCCGGGGGACGGCGACCGCGGGGCGCCGGGCCTGCTCGTGGTCGTCCCGAGCGTCCGCCGGCGGGGCGGGGAAGCGTCCGGCGGCCAGCTCCGCCAGCACTGTGCCCGGGGGCAGTCCGGTTGCCTCGGCCCATTGGTTCGCCAACGACTGCAGCGGGGTCTTTCCGGGCGACAACATCCGTAGGACGGGCCAGGTGCGCGTCCGTCCCATCGCGTGGTAGCGGTCCAGCCGGGCGAGTAGCCCGGCCCCGAGGAGGGAGGACTTGCCCGCGCCGGAGGCTCCTATGACGATGACGGGCCGGCGCTCCGCCTCCGGTGCCTCGACCGCTTCGGCCAGGCGGTCCAGTTCACGGTCGCGGCCGAAGAACCAGGTGCTTTCGTTCGGCCCGAGCGGCCTCATGCCGAAGTAGGGGCAGGGGAGCGGGGCCGGCGGTTCGGCGGCGGGTGGACCGGAGAACCGGTAGGCACGGTTGGGCGCGATGACGAGTCCGCCGAGGGTTCCCTCGCTGGACGCGTGGGGGCGGGTGGTGTCGTCGGACCTCTCTTCGATGCCGCGGTGAAGCCGGTCCAGGGTGAGCATCGGCGGCCCGGCCGGGTCGCCGTCACGGAGCAGGCTGATGAGCTTGCCCCCGAAGAGCGTGTGCCGTTGCCCCTCCGGAGCGAAGGACGGCGCGTAGGACGACGCCGAGGCGAGGAGGAAACTGCCGGACGGGCGGACCTGGACGTAGGGACCGGTGGCGCCTGAGCCGTGCGGCACCTGGGACATACCGGAGAAGCAGCAGTCCAGGATGACGACACTGCCGAACGGGGCCTCCTCCAGCAGGCCCTTGACGGTCTCGTACGGCACTGCACCGGCGACCCGCTGGGCGTCCATGGACCCATGGGTCGCGAGGTACAGCTTGTTGCCCGGTCCCAGCAGCCCGTGCCCGACGTGGCAGAAGAGCACGACACCGTCGGCCTCCTCGCATGCCTGGGTGACCGCCTCGACGACCACGTCCGGGCCGGAGTCGGAGGGCACCCGCAGGACATGCTCCGGGGGCATCCCGCAGAGCTCGCGGAGCAGTTGGGCCAGGTCGTCGAGAGTGGTGTCGACTCCTGGCAGGTCGGCCAGGCGGGAGCCGTCGCGGTGGCGACCGGTGCCGACGAGCACGGCGCGGGCGCCGGTGAGGGAGAGCCCGGACCCGGCCGAGTCCGGATGCACCTGTCCCGGGGCCGTCACGGGGCCGGCGCCCCGCCGTCCGGACCTGCGCCCGGGCGGCGGGCGGGATCGGCCGGTGCGGCGGCCGGCCGGTGTGCCGGGTCGAGGGTCCCGCCGGCGCCGGAATCCGGTTGCTGTCGCTCGGGACCGGCGACCGCGTCACCCTCCGCCGGTTCCAACTGGGCGGCGAGCTGCCTGACGAGCGCCTCCACCTGGGTGGGGTCCATCGAGCGCACCTGGGTGGAGGTCACGCTGATCTGCGTGCCGTCCGGCCGGGTCAGGGTCACCGACTGGTCGCCCTTGCGGCTCTGCACCCAGGCGATGACGGCGCCCGCCAGCACGCTCGCCACACCGCCCGGGGCCAGCAGCGCGAGCAGGGCGTCCGCGACCAGTCCCATGGTGCCCGGCGGAGGCGGCGCGGAGGCGTCCGCCCGTGTCACGCGGCCTCTCAGGCGGGGCTGTGCGGTCAGAAACCGCCGCAGCTCGTGCACGTCTGCGGTGCCTGTCGTCTCTATGGTGACGTGGATCTCCACAGCCATTCCCCACCCGTAGCAAGTGCCGACGTGACACAAGATGATAGGTGCGACACGGTTGCCTGGAGGACGCCGCTGACGAGACGTCATCAGGGAGTTGTGCGTCCTTCAGCTGATGCCGGGTCGCCCTGCAGGCGTTCGATGTCGCGGTGCGGTGTGCCGACAGACGTCTGTCACTCGTCCGTAGGCTCCGCAGGAGTGTCGAGGTGCCTATCCAGAAAGGTGTTAATGAACTCCACTGCGAAGGCGTGTGTGTCCTGCGAGACGTCGGAGGGCGACTCGCCGAACCACAGGACCGTCTCCGGCTGGCGTTTGGCCTCATCGAGCCAGATGCGAAGCCTGCCGAGTCGTCCTCCGCTCAGCCGGACGACAGCCTGATGCACACGTTCACGCTCCGCGCCTGCATAGAGATCAAGGAGTGACAGGACGCTCGCGGCTTCGGCATCCGGAAACGTGGCGTCACAAAGCTGACGTGTTGCTGCCGACACAGCCATGCCCATCATCCTGCCGACCCCTATCGCGTTTATCGCTGCGCGCATCTGGGAGCGCACGCCCGGCACCGCACCCCCGGTCCAGATGGCGAACCAGCTGGGCATGGTGTTCTCCAGGCTCCACTGCAAACCCCGCCGGCGCGAGCGCCTGCCCGAGATCTCGACGCCCTCGGCGATCAGTTCCGCAAGGACGGACGACCGACCGCACAATGGGCACGGATCGCCGCCGGCCACGACGACGACCTCCACGGCGGACAACCCCACGCGGGCGGCTCGGGCTGCTGCTCCTGAACCCGGACCCGACGGCCGCCGTCGGCCGTCCTTCGCGCCACGCGGCCATGCGGCGGTGAGCCCGGCGTCACACCCCCGCCAGCGTCCGCGCGATCCCCTCGATCGCCTCCGGGCCGACCCGGCAGCATCCCCCGATCAGCCGGGCCCCGGAGGCGTGCCAGGCGTTGACCTGCTCGGTGGTGAAGGTGGAGCGGCCGGTCCAGGTGCGGGCGTCGGCGTCCCAGGCCTCGCCGCTGTTGGGGTAGACCACGACCGGCTTGCCGGTGACCCGGGCCGCGGTCCCGATCGCGGCGGCGGCGTCCTCGGGGGCACAGCAGTTGACGCCGACCGCGATCACCTCCTCGGCGTCGGCGGCGAGGGCGAAGGCCTCCTCCAGCGGCTGCCCGGCGCGGGTCCGGTCGCCCGCGACGGTGTACGACAGCCAGGCCGGGACGCCCAGCCCGCGCACCGCCCGCAGCAGCGCGGCGGCCTCGTCGGCGTCGGGGACCGTCTCCAGGGCGAGGACGTCCGGCCCGGCCGCCGCCAGGACCTCCAGGCGGGGCCGGTGGAAGCGCTCCAACTCGGCCACGGTCAGGCCGTACCGGCCCCGGTACTCGGAGCCGTCCGCGAGCATCGCCCCGTAGGGACCGGCCGACGCCGCCACCCACAGCGGGCGCCCCGCCTCGGCCCGGCGCGTCGCCTCGCGGGCCGACTCGACGCTCAGCGCCATGAGTTCGGCCGCCTGCTCGTGGCCGATCCCGCGCTTGGCGAAGCCCTCGAAGGTGGCCTGGTAGCTGGCGGTGATCGCCACGTCGGCACCCGCCTCGTAGTAGGCGAGGTGCGCGTCCCTGACCGCCTCCGGCTGTTCGGCGAGCAGCCGCGCCGACCACAGCTCGTCGCTCAGGTCGTGCCCGGCCGACTCCAGCTGGTTGGACATGCCGCCGTCGAGCACGACCGGACCGGCGGCGAGGGCCTCGGCGAGGGAGGGAGCGGGCTTCGGGGTGTCGCTGGTCATGTCACGACGCTAGTCGAAGCAGCCGGTGGAAGGCAGGTGTGTCCATTTCATGAACAGGTCGCCCAGCATGTGGGATGCGGAGTTACGATCACACACCTCCCCCGTCCCCCTCCCCAGGGAACCGTTATGAGCGCCACCAGCACCCCCGAGGCCGCCGGGCCCACCGAGCCCGGGACGCCCCGGGCCGCCCCGCCCCGCCGTACCTTCGGCCTGGCCGCCGCCACCGCCCTGGTCATGGGCAACATCATCGGCGGCGGCATCTTCGCGCTGCCCGCCACCGTCGCCCCGTACGGCACGGTCAGCCTGCTCGCCTTCCTCGTGCTGTCCCTGGGCGCGGTGCTGCTGGCACTGCTCTTCGGGAAGCTGGCCCGGCGCAGCCCGGTCACCGGCGGCCTGTACGTGTACCCGCGCGACGCGTTCGGCGAGTTCGCCGGGTTCCTGTCGGCGTGGTCGTACTGGACGATGTGCTGGGTCAGCATCGCCGCGCTGGCCGTCGCGGTGGTCGGTTACGTCGACGTCCTGATACCCCTGCACGGCAACCACGCCCTCGAAGCCGTCGTCGCCCTGGCCGCCCTGTGGCTGCCGGCCGCCGCGAACTTCGCGGGCACCCGCTGGGTCGGCGCGGTCCAGGTCGTCTCGACGGTCCTGAAGTTCGTACCCCTGCTGCTGCTGTCGACGGTCGGCCTGTTCTTCGTCGACGCGGACAACTTCGGCCCCTTCAACGCCTCCGGCCAGAGCGTCTCCGGTGCCCTCGCCGCCTCCGCCGCGCTGCTGCTGTACAGCTTCCTCGGCGTGGAGTCGGCCGCGGTCAGCGCGGGCGAGGTGCGCGATCCGGAGCGGACGGTGGGGCGGGCCAGCGTCCTCGGCACGCTCGGCTCGGCGGTGGTCTACGTGCTCGGCACGGTCGCCGTCTTCGGGCTCGTCCCGCATGCCGAACTCGTAGGCTCCGGCGCCCCCTTCGCCGACGCCGTCGACGCGATCACCGGTGGATCGTGGGGCGGCACGGCGATCGCGCTGGTCGCCGTGGCCTCGATCACCGGCTGCCTCAACGGCTGGATCCTGCTGGCCGCGCAGATGCCGTACGCCGCCGCCCGCGACGGCCTCTTCCCGGCGCCGTTCGCCCGGGTGGGCAAGGGCGGCGTCCCCGGCTTCGGCGTCCTCGCCTGCGTGGTCCTCGGCACGGCCCTCATCGCCCTCAACTACACGGCCGGCCCGGACACCACCTTCCGCGTCCTCGTGCTGATCACCACCTTCACCGGCTGCGTGCCGTACCTGCTGTCGGCCGCGGCCCAGCTGTACTGGCTGGCGCGCGGCACCCGCGACCGGGTCCGCCCCGTCGGCCTCGCCCGGGACCTGACCGTGGCCGTCCTCTCCTTCGCCTTCTCCTTCTGGCTGATCGCGGGCGCCGGCTACGCGGCCGTGTACCAGGGCGTGCTGTTCCTGTTCGCGGGCATTCCGGTGTACGTGTGGCTGCGGGGACGCCGGGACCCGCAGGAGGCTTCCGCATAGCCTGGGCGCATGCTGGAGACCGCGTCAGTGGACGCCGAGGTCCGGGAGATCTTCGGGAGCACCGCCGAACGGGCCGTGGTCGAGCCCCTCGTGCACAACCCGAAGAACGGTGTCACCGCCGGCGTCTGGCGGGTCCGGACCGGCGAGCGCTCGGCCGTGCTGAAGGTGCTCACCCGCCGCAAGGCGGCCACCGGAGGCTGGGCGGCCTCGGACGACCCCCGGCACTGGAACTACTGGCGGCGCGAGGCCCACGTCTACGAGTCCGGGTCGGCGCGGCTCTGGCAGCCGTACGGCATCCGCGCGCCCCGGCTGCTCGCCGGCGTCGAACGACCCGACGGCGATGTGGCGTTGTGGCTGGAGGACGTGCCGGGCGAGCCGGGCCCGTCCTGGCCGGTCACCCGGCACGTCGAGCACGCCCGCCGTCTCGGGGCCGCCCAGGGCGCGATCGGCGAGACGGAGGACCTGCCGTGGCTCTCGCGCCGGTTCCTGCGTGAGTACGTCGGCGCCCAAACGCGCGGCGCGGAACTGCTCGACGACGACGAGGCCTGGCAGCAGCCCCTGGTCCGCGACCACTTCCCCGCCGGGCTGCGCCGGGAGATGGTCCGGCTCCACCACGACCGCACCTGGTTCCTCGACGTCATGGCAGCCCTGCCGCGTGCCTTCTGCCACCTGGACCACTGGCCCGCCAACGTGCGCTCCGACGGCACCGGCAGCGTCCTGTTCGACTGGGCGTTCGCCGGGGACGGCGCGCTCGGCGAGGACCTCGGCAACTACGTTCCCGACTCGGTCTTCGACCTGTTCGTCCCGGCCGCGCGGCTGCCCGAGTACGCGGCGGCGGCCTACGACGCCTATCTGCACGGCCTGCGGGAGAGCGGCTGGCGCGGCGACGAACGCCTCGTACGGCTCGGCGTCTGCGCCTCGGCCGTGAAGTACGACTGGCTCACCGCGCTGATGCTGGCCCGCGCGGGCGAGGAACAGCTCGACTACGGCGGCACGCGCACGGTCTCCGCCGAACTCCGCTACCGCGAACGCGGGTCGGCCCTCGCCTTCCTCGCGGGCTGGGCTGCGGAGGCGCGCACGCTGGCCCCGTCCCTGGGGTTCCCCGAGGCGCCGAGCGGCCGTTGAGACCTGGGAAGGCCGGTCCTGTCGCTCACGCGTGGTCACTGCCGGCCGAGTGTGCCGGAGCGTCGCAGCCGTCGTACCACTGACCGCGGGTCCGTGCCAGGTATGGGTGAACCGTCGGCAGGGGCCGACGCGGTGGTGGACTGCCCGGTGGTGACGTCGGCGGTCCAGAGGGCGAGCTCGCGGTCGCGGGGGCCGTACGCGGTGTGCGGCTCGCCGTCGCCGAAGACACGCACCGGGTGCGAGGCGTCCCAGCGCTGCCAGCCCGGGTCGCCGTCGGTGGCGAAGCGGACCCAGGCCGTGTGCATCTCGTCGGCGAGGCTCTGCGGGGCGCCCTCGCCGGCGAGTCTGCGGGACTCCGGGGTCTCGCCGGTGTCGAAGACGAAGCCCAGCTCAAGGGCGTGGCAGGCGCCGAGGTCGGGGAGGCTGGAGGGCCAGGCGAACTCGTACACGTACGAGGCCTCCGCGCGGGCGTCGGCCAGGCGGTGCAGCGGGATCCTGAGCAGGTGGTCGGTGACCAGCTGGCCGACGGTCTCGGCGGTGCCCGCCTGCGGGCGCAGGGCGCGGTAGCCGCGGACCACCTCGTGGCCGCAGTGACAGCGGGCCATGGCGCCGGCCAGGGCGACCGCGCCGAGCCGTTCGACGCGCTCCAGCAGCCCGCCCGGCACCAGCCACAGCCGGTACTCGTCGCGGGTCCAGCCCATCAGCAGGTCCACGCCCCGCGCCGCCTCGCCCTCCGTCAGGGCCTGACGGGGGTCGCGCGGGACGACGTCCCCGTCCACGACGATGCCGAAGGCGGGTCCGCCGAGCACGGGGCTGCTGAGCCGGCCGACCTCGGCCTGGGTGCGCAGCAGCAGGTCCCGGTCGACGGCGGCGAAAGCCTGGGCGGTGGCGGGGATCTTCAGCCGGGCCGCCATCCGGCGGACCAGGCGCCGTACCTTGTCCCGCTCGGCCGCCTCGGGCGGCCCGCTCTGCAGCACCGCCCTCCTGACCAGGCCCTGGGCCTGTGGTGCGGCGATCAGGGCGCCGATGCTGATGGCCCCGGCGGACTGGCCGCACAGGGTGATCCGGCCGGGGTCGCCGCCGAAGGCCTCGATCGCGTCGTGCACCCAAGTCAGGGCGGCGAGCTGGTCACGCAGGCCGGGGTTGGCGGGAGCGTCCGGGAACAGTCCGTAGCCCTCCACTCCCAGTCGGTAGTTGACCGAGACGAGGACCACGCCGTCCCGGGCGAAGGCGTGCCCGTCGTACACGGGCACGGCCGAGGAGCCCCTGGTCAGGGCGCCGCCGTGCAGCCACACCAGGACGGGGAGCCGGGCGCCGGGGCCCGGCTCGGGTGTCCACACGTTGAGGTTGAGGCAGTCGTCACCCGGCACGACCGGGTCGGACAGGTACCGCGCGAAGGCCTCGGAGTACGGCGGTTTCGGCGCCGTCGGCCCGAAGGAGCCCGCGTCGCGCACTCCGTCCCAGGGCTCGGGCGGCTCGGGCGGCCGGAAACGGCGGGGCCCGAAGGGGGGCGCGGCGTACGGGATGCCCCGGAACACCGCGATTCCCCGCTCGTGTCTGCCGCGTACGGCCCCGTACGGCGTCCTGACGACGGGATGTGTCCGGTCTGCCGTCATACGCCACCAGCCCTTCACCGCGTGCTCGTGCACCGGAAACACCAGAGCACCCCATCATCCTGGTGTATTCCGGTGCACGTGCCCGGCTTGACCGCTATTTGGCGTACATCAGGGTGCCGAACCCGAGCTGGTCGTAGCCGCCGCTGGTGGAGCCGTAGTCACCGCCCCCGCCCTCGGGGGCGACCAGGTTGTAGTACATCTGCGAGATGTACTTGTCGTCCAGGAACAGGCGCCGGTTGTAGTGGAAGTGGAGCATGGCCCACACCGGACGGATCTGGCCGCGGCTGTTGGAGCTGATCACCGTCTGCGTCTGCTGACTGCAGGTCGTACCGCTGCCCCAGGTGTAGGTGGTGAAGGGCACGTCCATGCCCAGGTTGTACTTGGCGACGTACTGTGCCGCCTTCATGAATCTCCGGTTGTCGTACGAGTAGAGGTCGTCGCCCTGGTTCCAGGCCATCTCGCAGATGGCACCCATCTGGCCCATGCCCATGATGGTGTGGCCCTGGTCGCGGCCGGACTCCTGCCACTGGCCGAGGGCGTAGCCGGCGGAGTCGGTGTAGAGGTACGGCACGGCGCGCGCGATGGAGCCGTTGCCGGCGCCGGTCTTGAAGTAGTTGACGGCCTGGTCGTACTTGGCGCCGTCGTCGCACAGGATCCCGATGGCCATGATCGAGGCCATGGTGCACAGGTCCCAGTTCGCCCAGTAGTTGGTGATGCAGGCGCCGTTGTGGCGGACCAGGAAGTCGTTGTTCATCGGGTAGAACACGTTCAGCATCATCTGCTTGAACTTGTTCAGGTCGAAGCCCGCGTAGCCGCGCATGAGCTCGGCGGCCTGGCAGAACTCCCAGCCGTAGATACCGGCGGCGAGGAACCGGTCGGCGGTGCCCTGGATGGACGTCAGGGTGTTCGCCCAGGCGTTGAGGATGCGCACGGCGCAGTCGCCGTTCGCGGCGGTGCCGGCCACCTGCCAGCGCAGGGCGTTCTGGTAGGCGGCGGCGATGTCGTTGTAGAGGATGCTGTAGTTCTCGGGGTAGCCCGTTCCGCGGTAGACCGTGGCTTGCGGACGGGCCGTCCAGGTGGACTGCGAGTGGGAGTTGGCGGTCAGCCGGTTCCAGCCGGACAGCCAGGGTTCGTCGCCCGCGGCGACCCTGACCTTGGCCCGGTTGATGTCACCCCAGTTGTGCAGCATGCCGGGGTGGGTGAAGGTGGCGGGGGCGGCGTCGGCCGTGGTGGCGGTGGCGGTGGCGCCGAGGGCGAGAGCGGCGGTGATGCCGCCGGCGGTCTTCAGCAGACCGCGGCGGCTCACCTCGCCGCTGGGAAGGTGCGTGTGGGGGGAAGTGCGGCTCATGCGGTGCATCTCCAATCCGTGGAGGATTACATGGGGGTGATGCTCACCTCGTCGAACTCGGTGGTGCTGCGGGCCAGGGGGTTGCGGGAGCAGACCACGAGGCCCACGTAGTAGGGGGCGTCGCCGAAGCCGGGGATGTCTCGCGCGGCGAGGGGGGTCCAGCTGACGCCGTCATCGGTGGATACGGACGCGGTGAAGCTCGTTCCGGTGCGCTTCAGCCGCAGCAGGCAAGGGGCGGTGACCGTCCCGTTGCCCGTGAAGGCGGACTTTCCGGCGACGGTCGTGCGCAGCATGAGCTGTGCGCTGGTGCCGCCGGTGACGATCGCCCCGGCCGCCTGGTCGAACGGCGACAGGGACTTGGCCATGAGCAGGCCCACCCGGTCGCCGCTCGCGCCCGTGCGGGAGACGAGCCGGGCGGTGACCTGGCAGTCGCCGGTCACGGGCCGCCGTACGAACTGGCCCGTCATGCCCTGGCCGTTGGCGTTGAGCTCGTACCCGGCTCCCCGCACCACGAAGGTCCCGTCCTCGTATGCGGAAGTGCCGGGCGTCTGGACGGCGACCACGCCGAAGGTGCCGTAGGCGCGATCGTCGAGGACGACGTCGCCGAGGTCGCCGTACGTCCAGGGGTCGGGCGGCGGGGTGCCGACCGTGAGGGTCAGCGTGCCGCTCGTGTCGCCGGCCGCGTTGCCCACGCTGGTGGTCACGGTGAACTCACCGGTCCCGGTGGGCGTTCCGCAGATCAGGCCGGTGCGCTTGTCCACGCGCAGACCGTCGGGAAGCCCGTCCGCGCCGAACCGGATGGGCTCGTGCGAGGCCCGCAGCTGGAAGCGGAAGGGGACGCCCTTGTTGGCGAACGCCGAGGCGGCGGAGGTGAGCCGGGGCAGGGACGGCGTCGGCATCTCGGCGGCCGCGGAATCCGACAGGGGGCCGCGTCCGCCGCGGTTGGTCTTGGCGACGACGTAGTGGTACGTCGTGCCGGGCGTTCCGGTGGCGTCCGCGTACCGGATGCGGGTGCCGAAGCCGACCGGGCCGACGCCGGTCGCGACCGTCTCGTAGGGGCCGTGGTCCGTGGTGGACCGCAGCACCTTGTAGCGGGCCGAGAGGTCCGGGTCGGTCCAGGACAGTTCGACGGCGTCCGCTCCCGCCGAGGCCGTGAGGTCCGTGGGCGCGTAGGCGGGCTCCGGTACGGTCCACACCTCTCCGAGCGCGGAGTCCACCACGACGTTGTCGAAGGCGCCGGTGCCGGTCTCGGCGTAGTCCTGGTCGACACCGAGGCAGGAGGTGAGGGCCAGGCCCGCGTACGCGGTGCGGCCCAGCTCGACCTCGGTGGAGCCGACCTCGGTCCAGCGGATGCCGTCCGGGGAGATGGCGCCGGTGCAGCGGTCACCCTTGCGGGTGACGCGGACCCAGTACGGCATCCGCATCCGGTAGCCGTCGCCCGCGCCCTCGACGTACGGGGCCTCAAGCGGGGTCGCCGACTCGGGCAGCGTGCCGAGGCTGGAGATCGGGAAGGCGGCACTGGTGGTGATCGCCGTCTGCTGGGAGGGCGGCACCGGGGTGCTGCCGGTCGCGGAGATGTCCGCCCCGGCCTTCGGGCGTACGGTCCACACGCCGCTCCAGGTGTGCAGCGGCAGGCCCTGGATCAGCATCGAGGCGTGGGCCGCGTCCGCGTCGAGGGAAGCGCGCAGGGTGACGCCGATCTTGGAGTACTGGGAGCTGAGCGGCCACACGATCCGGGCGGTGATGCTGCCGTCGCCGCGCAGCGGCAGGTGCGCCAGCCGGTAGGTGTCGGCGGTGCCGGACGCCTCCAGCACGAACCGCTCCCCGTCGAAGACGGCGGACCCGGGGATCCTCACGTCCCCGACGTCTCGCGTGGACCAGGGGGCGGGCAGACCGGCGGTGGCTGCCACCCAGGCGGAACGGTCGCTGGACCCTTGGGAATTGGTGGCGGTGACGGTGTAGTAGTAGGTCTGCCCGGCTCGTACGCCGCCGTCGGTGTACGTCGGCTTGCCGACTCCGGAGGCGATCTTCTCGTACGGGCCGTCGGCCTCCTCGGCCCGCAGCACCGTGTAGGACTCGGCCCACGCCGACGGCAGCCAGGTCACGGTGACCGTCTTGTCGTCGCCGGCCGCCGTGACACCGGCCGGGGCCGTGGGCACGGCCGGGGAGGGCGCCTTCGTACCGGCGTAGGTGAGGGTGCCCCAGCTGGGCAGGTCGTCGTTGCTGCCCTCGACGACGCGGGCGCCGCCGGTGCCGCGGAAGACGGCCGCCTTGGTGTACGGGGTGTCGAGACCGCGGACGCCTGCGTAGTGCGCGTACGCCATCTCGTAGATCGGCGGCAGGTTGCCGCGGCCGCCTGGCCCGAGCGCCGTCTTGATGTACTTGCCGGTGCGGTCCAGGTCGGCGACGAAGGGGACGTCGCCGCCGAGGTTGTAGCGGGCGGCGTACTCGAAGTTGGCGAGGAGGCGGTGGTCGTCGTATCCCCACAGGTCGACGCCCTGGTTCCAGGCGACCTGCGCGATGTCGCCGGTCAGGCCGACCGCGAGCTGTTCGTGGCCCTGGTCGCGGCCGCTCTCCTGGCCCTGGCCCGCGTCGGTGACGATGCGGTGCGCGATGCTGCCGTTGCCGGCGCCGGCCGCGGCGAATCTGAGCGCGTCCTCGAAGAGGGTGTACTCCTCGCAGAACACGCCGATGGCGAGGATGGTCTGCAGCGCCGTCAGGTCCCAGTTGCCGTTGGCGTAGAGCATGTAGCCGGACACCGCCGGATACCACACGCGCAGGAAGGATTCCTCGCAGCGCGCGATGTCCTCGTCCGCCCAGCCGTCGTAGTCGCTGTGCCGCAGCAACTCGGCCGCGTTGACGAACTTGAAGGCCTGCAGGCCCGCGCCGAGCGGGCCGTCGGCGCCGGTGATGCCGGTGAGCGAGGCCGACCAGGCGTTGAGGATGTCGCGGGCCTTGTCGGCGTTGGCCCGGTTGCCCGTGACACACCACATCAGGGCGTTCTGGTAGGCGGCGGCCGAGTCGGCGACGGCCTGGTTCTGGAAGTTGGTGGGGCCACGGCCCCAGGTGGTGATCTGGCCGGTGTTCTGGATCGTGTACGTGGACTTCGACCGCGCGTGGGCGGCGAACGCCAGGTACCCGTCGTAGATGGGTGATTCCTGCGCGGCGACCGCTGCCTTCATGCGCGCCAGGTCGGCGGCGCTGTGCAGCAGTCCGGGGTGGGTGAAGGCCCGGATCCGGGCCGTGCCGTCCTGGGCCCACGCCGCCGCGGCGGAGGCGGACAGCAGTCCGCCTCCGGCCGCGACCACGAGCCCTGCGGCGCCGAGGAACGAACGTCTGCTGAGAGGAAGCACGGGTGACTCCATGGTGCTCGGGCGCCGCATCACGCGTGCTGGATGGTGAGGGTGACGTTCTGCGTCGCGGTGCCGACGCTGTTGGCCGCCTTGACGGTGACCGTGAAGGTGCCGACGTTGTCCTCGGCGACGCCGGAGATCAGACCGGTGGCCGTGTCGATCTCCAGGCCCTTCGGCAGCCCCTCGGCGTCGAACGACGTCGGCAGCCCGCCGGCCGTGATCAGGTAGTTGAAGACCTGGTTCTTGGTGGCCGTCGCCTGGTCCGGGCTGGTGATCTGGGGCGCGTCGGTGGACGTGGCCTCGGTGGAGTTCAGGAACCGCGCGTTCAGCACGTGCTCGTTGGCGTACGCGGGCATCATGTCCCAGAACGTGTACCAGCCGGGCTTCTTCATCCCGTTGCCGATGAACTTGCCGTTGATGACCAGGTTCTGGAAGGTGACGTTCTTGATGGCGTGGTCCGCGTCGTAGCCGACCATGATCGCCGGGTTGGCGCGCGTGCCGTTGTACGACAGGTTCTTGATGTACACACCGTCGATGCCCCGGCCGATGGAGGTGTTGTACGACTTGTTGAACATGACCCGCATGTTGATCAGCTGGCCCCAGCGGAAGTCCTCCACCCGGATGTCCTGGGCGCGGACGTTGCGCACCAGGTTGCTGTCGCCGGGGTTGAGCGCGATGCAGCCCTGGTAGTTCATCTGCGGTTCGCGGTGGTCGAGGATGTCGATGTTGCTGAAGACGAGGTTCTCGATGGTCTCCGGGTTGTCGGTGTTGCCGTGCGTGCCGACGTTGACCGGGTGCGCGACGTCCGCCCAGAGGGTGGAGTCGCGGACGGTGATGTTGCGGCAGTCGCCGTAGTAGTCCCAGCGGTGGGCGTAGATCGCGATGCAGTCGTCGGCGTTGCGCATGTAGACGCGGTCGATCAGGACGTCCTCGCTGCAGAAGATGTCGATGCCGTCGCCCCACTGCCCGTGGCTGTAGGAGTGGAAGTCACGGATGGTGACCTGCTTGGACTGGCCGACGGTGATGGCGTAGCCGCTGCTCGGGTTGAGCACCGTGACGCCGTCGATCCCGATGTTCTGGGAGTACTCGACCAGCACGCCGTTCGCCGAGTTGTAGATCACGCCGCGGCCGCGCAGCCGGGCGTTCTCCACGTTCTGGAACGCCACCCGCGACGTCAGCACCGCGCCACCGGCCAGGTAGAGCGTCTTGCCGCTGGGCACGTTCACCACACCGTCGGTGGTCTTGTGCAGGCCGGGGCCGAAGTAGATGACGTCGGGGTCGTCGGGGTCGGGAACGTTCGAGTCGACCGGGTTGGCGTGCAGCTGCAGGTTGTTGAAGACGTCGCCGTCGACCTCGATGGAGAGGTTGCGGGGCTCGGTGAGGGTGAAGCTCACCGTGGCGCCGTCCACCGTGAAGTCGATGTCGTACGACAGGGGGCGGATCCGCGCGGTGCCGATGGTGCCCTTGGCCGAGGTGACCGCGACCTCCACCGTGCCGTCGAAGTCGAACATGGCGACGGAGGAGTTGAAGACCGGACCACTGCCCGTGTTCGCGTCGATCTGCTTCGCCCTGGCACGGTAGACGGGCACCGTCTGCCAGTCGCCGCCCGGTGTACGGGCCTTGACGGAGTAACTCGCATTGGTGGGGACGCCGCTGGGGATGGGGTACACCACCAGCTTGTTGTCCGACGCGGGGGTGTCGTCCGCTTGCGCGGCGCCGGCCGCCGTACCGATCAGGGAGTACGCGGCCGCTACGGCGCCCGCGGACTGGAGGACGGTGCGCCGGGACAGGCCGGGGCTCTCGGTGTCGTTCATGGTGCGGTTCCTTCAGTAAAGGCGGAGACGAGAGATACGGAAGGTCACTTGAGGCCGGAGGTGGACATGCCGGTGATGAAGCCGCGCTGGGCGATGAGGAAGACCAGCAGGATGGGCACGACGTACATCACGGAGGCCGCGGCCTGGAGCTCGGGGACGGGCGTCCCGGCCTCACTGACGTAGGTGGTCATCACGGCGACGGCGAGCGTGGTGCGGTCGGTGGACAGCAGCAGCTGCGGGGCGATGTAGTCACCCCAGGTCCAGGTGAAGGCGATGATGAAGCTCGCGGACAGCACGGGCCAGGACTGCGGCAGGAAGATCCGCCAGAAGATCGACGAGTATCCGCAGCCGTCCACGATCGCGGCCTCCTCCAGCTCGCGCGGCATGCCCGCGAAGAACTGCCGGAACAGGAAGACCAGATACGGCGCCGCGGACAGGCCCCACAGCACCCACGGCCAGTACGTGTCGACCATGCCGAGCTTGGCGAAGATCAGGTACGTGGGCAGCAGGGTGACCATCTGCGGCAGCATCATCGAGCCGAGCAGGATGCCGAACAGCCACTTCTTGCCCGGCGCGTCGAGGCGGGCGAAGCCGTAGCCGACCCAGGCGGAGCTGAGGGTGACGAGCGTGGCGTAGAGGAGGGCGATGATCAGTGAGTTGCGGGCGTAGCCGAGGAAGTCGATCTCGGTGAAGGCGTCGGCGAAGTTGTGCCACTGGAAGGCCTCGGGCAGCCAGTGCACGGGCGAGGCGGCCAGTTCACCCTGGGTCTTCAGGCCGGAGAGGACCAGCCAGCCGAAGGGGCCGAGGAACAGCCCGGTGACGGAGACGAGGGCCGTGTAGAGGGCGAGGCGCTTGACCCGCACCCGCACGCGCACCTCGTTCATCGATGCCTTGGGCGGCACAGTGGTGGCGGTCACTTCTTCGCCTCCGGGTCGACGTTGTAGAACACCACGCCGGACGTGAACTTGAAGATGAGTCCGGTCACGATGAGGATCAGGACGAAGAGCACCCACAGCAGCGCGGAGGCGTAGCCGTAGCGGCCGAGCGCGAAGTACTGCGCGAAGACGTGCATCATGTAGAAGTAGTTGGACTGCGGGACCGTGGTGATACCGCTCGTGTCGCCGAGCGGCGCCAGCAGCAGCGGCATGATGGTCTGCACCGAGGCGATCATTCCGGTCACCGTCTGGAAGAGCAGGACGGGCGACAGCAGCGGCACGGTGATACTGCGGAAGGTGCGCCAGGCGCTCGCCCCGTCGATGCGGGCGGCCTCGTGGAGCTCCTGGGGTACGTCCTGGAGCCCGGCCAGCGAGATGATCATGACGTTTCCGGCGGCCCAGAGCACCGTCATCAGCAGTACGTAGCGGGCGTAGGGGTCGCCGAGCCAGCCCACGGCGTCGATGCCGAAGGAGGTCAGGACGCCGTTGGCCGCACCGGAGTTCGGGTCGAAGAGCAGCTTGAAGGCGAGGCCCGCGCCCACCGGCGGCACCACGGCGGGCAGATAGAGCAGGGTGCGGAACAGGCCGCGCGCCTTGAGGGGCCGGTTGACCAGGACGGCGAGGGCCAGGCCCGCGGCGATCGACAGCGGCACCGAGGTCAGCGCGAACAGGCCCGCACGGCCCAGCGCGTCCCAGGTGACGGGATCGTTCACCAGCTCGCGGTAGTTGCCGAGTCCGACGTAGCGCCAGTGGGGCGAGATGCCGTCGAACGTGGTGAAGCTCAGCCACAGCGCGTACGCCATCGGCGCGATGGTCAGCAGCAGGAACCCGATGATCCAGGGCGAGGTGAACATGTAGAACGCCCGGTGCCTGCGCGCGGTCATGGAGATCCGCGGCCGGTCGGCGGCGGGCGCCCGGCCG
The DNA here is from genome assembly GCF_030386795.1 of Streptomyces sp. S.PNR 29. Taxonomy (GTDB): domain Bacteria; phylum Actinomycetota; class Actinomycetes; order Streptomycetales; family Streptomycetaceae; genus Streptomyces. Next base: position 14,153 of record NZ_JANUQM010000019.1, on the reverse strand, counting down.
GTCTGCACCGCGGCGTCGGGCCGGCCCGCGACGGAGGAGATCTGTTCGACCGTCATCCCACTTGCTCCTTACCGCGCTTCATCTGCTCGTTGATGGCCGAGTTGAGGCGTCCGGCGAGCGTGTCGACGGAGATCTGGCCGTTCATCGCGGCGGGGGCGATCTGGTTGAAGAGGGCGTCGACCGCGTCCGCCCGGGTGTAGGGGGTGAAGGAGACCACCGAGAAATGCTTCAGCTCGTTCTGCTGCACCTGGAGCACCCGCTTCTGGTAGTCCTCCTTGGCCGGCATCAGCGGGCGCAGGGACTTCAGGGTGGGGATGCCCCAGCCGCCGGAGGCGCGGGCCTTGGCCGGCTCCTCGCCGAAGAACCACTCGAAGACCCGCCATGCGGCGTCCTTGTTCTTCGCCCCACGCGGCATCCACAGCCCGGTGCCGCCCTGGCAGGCGCTGATCCGCGGGCCGCCCGCGAAGACCGGGGCGGGCGCCAGACGGGACACCTCCGCCAGCTTCTTGTCGGCGCCGATCATGCCGCCCATCCAGTAACCGGAGTTCGACATGGCCAGCCGGCCGGCCTGGTAGGTGGGCCCGTCCCAGCCGTTGGGGTCGGGCTGGATCAGGCTCGGTCCGACCTTGGTCCTGGCGTAGTCCATGTACCAGGTCAGGGCCTTGCGGGCTTCGGGGGTGGTGAAGTCGACGCGGGAGAAGTCGTCACTGAAGAGACTGCCGCCGGCGGACGCCGTCATGGTCGCCAGGAGGGTGGACCGGGTCAGGCCGTTGAAACTGCCGCCGAAGACGATGGTCTGGCCCTTCTTCCGCTGCACGAGGCGCTTGGCGTTGTCGAGCCACTCCTCGTACGTGACCGGCTCGGTCTCGGGCGGGTAGTCGACGCCGCCCTTGTCGAAGGCCGCGGTGTTGTACCAGAACATGGAGTCCTGGGAGAAGTCCTTCGCCATGCCGTAGCGCGGGCCCTTGCCCTGGGTCGTGCCGTCGAACCGCCACAGGTCGTTGACGGGGTCCAGGTCGTCCAGCTTGAGGACGCTGCTCCGGGCGAAGTAGGGGTCCAGCTCCTCTGCCACGTCCCGCGCCGCGAAGTACGGCGCGTCCACGGCGCCGACGCCGCGCACCAGGTCGGGCGGGTTGCCGCTGGTGAGCATCGCGATCAGCTTGGTGATGTCGTACTTCACCAGGACGATCTTGATACCGAGGTCCTTCCGGGCCTGCTTGATCTGCTCCGGGAGGATGTCTCCGGAGTTGACCATCACGGTGACGGTCTCGCCCGAGCCGCTGACGCCGCTGGACACCTGCATCGCGCAGCCGCTCAGTGCTGCCGCGCCCGTCGCGGCGCCGGCGGCCGACAGGGCGAGAAATCGGCGGCGGCTCAGGTCGGCACCAGCACGCGGGTGCATGAACGCACCACCTCCTGCTTCGTCTGTTCGGGACACCGGTACCGGTCATCGATCGATGCGGCGGCTGACGGCCAGGTTGGCAACCGGTTGTTGTGCGTGGGGCAGAGCTTCTTCCTGTCCGGAAACCGCGTCAAGAGCCTTGACGAACTTTCGAAAAGACTGTGTAACCTCCACGACACGCTCAACCAGGACGAACATCCTTGATTTCGCAGGCCGTTGGGGCGGCGGAGGGATGACCGGAGCGGGCATCGGCAGCAGGCTGTTGTGGGAACCGGTTGCCAGCGGACAGGCAGGGATTCACGATGACGACCTCGGCTGCCGCACCCCGCGACTTCACTGAGGGACGCGGCCTGAGAGTCGTAACCGATTTCCAGCCGCAGTAGCCCCGGGGTGCACGCCGCACCGGCCGACCGGCCACACCCGCCCCGCGTGGCGCACTCCCCCAGCCTGCCGCGCTCTCTGTCCGCCCCTGCTACGACATGGGCGTATGTGCACCACAGGGCCCGATCCGGAACTGGTGGTCCGCTCAACTCGTCCGGCCGATTGACCGCCCCTTCCCGCAGATCTACGGTAGAAGGCGCTTTCAGAAAATGTTTCCATCCACTGTCCCAGGAGAGTCATGCCCAGCCCCCAGCAGCCACGGGCCGTGTTCGCGATGGATCCGGTGCACCTGCCGTTGCTCTTTCCTCCGCCGGTCATGGCCCGGCTGAGACAGACGGCCGACATCGATCCCGCACTGGTCGTCCAGGACTTCTCCGACCCCGCCGCGGCCGACACCCTGGCCCGCGCCGAGGTGCTGATCACCGGCTGGGGCTGCCCGCACCTCGACGCCGGCGCCCTGGCCGCGGCCCCCGGGCTGCGCGCCGTCCTGCACGCCGCCGGCTCCGTCCGCTCCCTGGTCGGCCAGGCCCTGTGGGAACGCGGCGTCACCGTCTCCAGCGCGGTCACCGGCAACGCCCTGCCGGTCGCGGAGTACACGCTCGCGATGATCCTGCTGGCCGGCAAGGACACCTTCGACCACCGCGAACGCTTCCGCCGCACCCACGCCTACCCGACCCCCGCCGAGACCGCGGCCACCGGCAACCTCGGCCGCCGCATCGGCGTCATCGGCGCCTCGCGCGTGGGCCGCCGGCTGCTGGAGCTGCTGCGGCCGTTCGACCTCACCGTCCTGCTGCACGACCCGTACGTCAGCCCGGCCGAGGCCGCCGCCCTCGGCGCCGAACCGCTCCCGCTGGAGGACCTGCTCCGGCACAGCGACATCGTGAGCCTGCACGCCCCCGACATCCCCGCGACCCACCACATGCTCGACCGCAAGCGGCTCGCGCTGATCCGGGACGGCGGCGTGCTGATCAACACCGCGCGCGGCGCCCTCGTCGACCACGAGGCCCTCACCGACGAGCTGGTCTCCGGCCGGCTCAGCGCGATCCTGGACGTCACCGAACCCGAACCGCTGCCCGCCGGCTCCCCGCTCTACCAGCTCCCCAACGTCTTCCTCACCCCGCACATCGCCGGCTCCCTCGGGAACGAGCTGGAGCGCCTCGGGCGGATCGTCGTCGAGGAACTGGAACGGCTGGTGGCGGGGGTGGCGCCGGTTCACCGAGTGCTGCACGCGGATCTCACCCGGGTCGCCTGACGATGCCGCCCGCGCCTTCGCCCCGCTCGATCGCCCACCGGGCACCCGGGCCGGGGCAGAGAGCCCGACCGCGCTCAGCCCTCCGGGCTTCACCGCTCCGCCACTCCCGCAGACGCTCGCGCGGGGAGACCCCCATGGGCTCTCGACACCGGCGTGCCCCCCGTGACTCGCCCTCCCGGGAGCACCCCCGCACCGCCCTCACCGACCACCCTCCACAAGCCCTCTCCAGCCTGGAGTAACGATGGGATACGGTTTCCGCACCGGCGTGGGGCGGGGCCCCGGCCGGTGTGATCGGGCCACGACGGTGAAGGAGCCCCAACGGTGAGTCAGCGCAAGGCGCCCAGCGACGCCGGCCGGGCGACGATCCGCGACGTGGCGGAGCGCGCCGGCGTGTCCGTGGCGAGCGTCTCGCGGGTGCTGTCCGGCAACTACCCGGTCTCGGACGAACTGCGCCGGCGTGTGATGAAGGTCGTCCGGGACCTGGACTACGTCACCAACGCCCACGCCCGCTCCCTGGCCGGCGGCGGCACCCCGACGGTGGCCATCCTGATCAACAACATCACCGGCGCCGCCTTCGCCCACGTGGCCAAGGGCGTCGAGGGCGCCGCCACCCTGCGCGGCTGGCTGTCGCTGGTGGGTACGACCGGTGATGATCCCGAGCGAGAGCTCGCGCTCGTCAACCTCATGCGCCAGCAGGGCGTCGCCGCCGTCGTCCTGCTCGGCGGCGCCTACGACTACGACGAGTACCAGCTGCGCATGGCCCGCTTCGCCCGTTCCCTGGACGCGGCCGGCTCCCACCTCGTGCTGGTCGGCAGACCTCCGCTGGAGGGCGACGTCCCGGCGACCACGGTCGACTACGACAACGAGGGCGGCGCCTACGCCATGGCCAGCCACCTGCTGTCGGCCGGCCACCGCAGGGTCCTGGTGCTGCCCGGGCACGCCGAGCTCACCACCGCGCAGGGCCGGCTGAACGGTGCCCGGCGGGCCTTCGAGGCGTACGGGGTGCCCTTCGACACGGACCTGGTGCGGCACGGCCAGTACGACTACGAGCACGGCTACGAGGCCGTCGAGGAGGCCCTCCGCGAGGGGCTGGAGTTCACCGCGGTGCTGGCCGGCACCGACGTGGTCGCCGCGGGCGCCATGCAGGCCCTGCGCGCGGCCGGCCTGAGGGTGCCCGAGGACGTCTCCATCGTGGGCTACGACGACATTCCGCTCGCCTCCCAGCTCACCCCCCAACTGACCACCGTGCACGTGCCCTACGAGGAGATGGGCCGGGTCGCGCTGCGTGCCGTGGCCGATCGCCGCGAGGGCGGTGCGGGGCGCCGCAAGAGCGCCGACGGTGAGCATCTGGTGCTGGGCACCCATGTCGTCGTACGCAACTCCGTGCAGCCGCCTGCCCGGCGCCGGTAACCTCCGGCGATTGTTACGTAAACGGTTTCTCGACTGCTTCCGAGCTCGCGGGCGACAGCCGGGGATACCGGCCGGTCCATGGCCCGACCGTCTTGACAGGGCCTTGACCTGCAATGACGCCCGCCGCGCCGCGCATCTCGCCAGGTCGACCGCAGATCACCGGACGGACGATCCGCCGTAACAAATTTCCGCGCACCTCTTGCTATACGCGGATCCCACGGCCTACCGTCCCTGCAACCGCTTACTACAGCTTCCGCTTGGCCGACCCCCCGCAACCGCGAGCCGACGGTTTCCGGCCGCCGTTCCTGGCCAGCACCACCGAGCCGCCGTCCTCTCGTTCTTCCGAACGCTCTCATTCGAAGGATCCCGGTCAGATGAACTTCACCAGCCCCCGGAGAAGGTTCGCCTCCGCCGCCGTCGCGGGAATCGCCCTCACTGGTCTGCTCTCCGCCTGTGGCGGTTCCGACTCCGGAGACTCCGAGTCCAAGTCCAAGTCCTCCGGTCCCGTCACCCTCGACTTCTGGGGCTGGGCCAACGGTCAGGAGGCCGTGGTCAAGGCGTTCAACGCCGGCCACAAGGACGTCCAGCTGAAGTACACCAAGGTCACCGACCAGCTGACCATGCAGAAGCAGCTGACCAACGCCGTCAAGGCGGGCAACGCGCCCTGTCTGCTGCAGAACACCGGTGAGTACGTGACGAGCTGGGTCTCGCAGGGCGCGCTCGCCGACATCACCCAGTACGTCGAGTCCAGCAAGGACAAGTTCAACGCCGGTTCGTGGGCGGTCGGCCAGGTCCAGGGCAAGATCTACGGCGTCCCGACGGCCTCGGCACCCGCCTTCACCATCTACCGCACCGACATCTTCAAGAAGTACGGCCTGAAGGCCCCGGCCACCTGGGACGACTTCATCGCCGCGGGCAAGGTGCTGAAGAAGCACAACATCAAGATCACCAACTACGCCGGTGAGGACCCGAGCACCCTGGAGGTGCTGGCGATGCAGGCCGGGGCGAACTGGTACAGCATCGACGGCAACTCCTGGAAGGTGAACTTCCAGGACGAGGGCACGCTGAAGGCCGCGAAGGTGATCCAGGAGATCATCGACAACGACCTGGACTCCAAGCTGTCCTTCGCCGACTACGCCGCCGTGCAGCGCAACTACGACAACGGCGGCACGGCGACCCGGCAGATCTCCACCTGGCAGATGTCCGGCATGGTGCAGAACTTCACCAAGTCCTTCGGCGACTGGGCCCTGGCCCCCTGGCCGACCTTCAAGGGCGAGGCGCCCCGGACGCCGGCCGGGACCAACCAGAGCGGCAACCTGACGCTGGTCAGCGAGCAGTGCAAGAACAAGGAGCAGGCCGCCAAGGTGGCCCTGTGGATGTCCACCGACCCCGGTGCGGTCAAGACGATGGCGAGCCCGGAGACCGGCAGCGGTGTGATGCCGGCCCTGGCCGACAGTGACTCCTACGTCTCCGAGGCGATCTCCGAGAAGCTGCTCGGCAAGAACTACGAGCCGGCCAAGAAGATCGTGACGGACAGCCTGGGTACCGTCCGGACCGGCTGGACCTTCGGCCCGAACTGGACCGCCATGTTCACGGAGATGCAGGACGAGTGGGCCAAGGTCGTCAGCAAGAAGCAGAAGGTCACCGACCTCCTCGCGCACATGCAGGAGTGGACGGTCAACGACCTGAAGCAGCGCGGTATCAGCGTCAAGGGCTGAGGCGGACTCGATGATTCGCTCCCAGCGCTGGAAGGGTGCCGCGTTCACGGTGCCCTTCCAGCTCGGCTTCGTCTTCCTCTACCTGCTGCCGATCGGCTACGCGGTCTACCAGTCGCTGTTCCTGGAGAAGCAGTCCGGGCTGGGGCTCGGCGGCGGCGCGACCACGGAGTTCGTCGGGCTGGACAACTACGGCAAGGGCCTGACCGACTCGGCGTTCATGACCTCCATCCTGCGGGTGGTGCTGTTCGCCTGTGTCCAGATCCCGTTCATGCTGCTCATCAGCCTGGTGCTGGCGCTCCTCCTGGACGCGGTCACCGCGAAGGCCGCCGGCCGGTTCCGGATCCTGCTGCTGGTGCCGTACATGATCCCCGGCGTGGTCGCGGCCATCGTGTGGATCAACCTGTACAGCCCTCAGGTGGGCCCGCTGACTCCGCTCGGCGAGCTGTTCGGGTTCCACTGGAACTTCTTCGCACCCTCGATGGTGTGGCCGGCCATCGGCAACCTGCTGACCTGGCACGGCATCGGCTACAACATGGTGATCATCTACGCGGCGCTCCAGGGCGTGCCCCGCGAGCTGTTCGAGGCCGCGCGGCTGGACGGCGCCTCGGAGCTGCGGATCGCGCTGAGCATCAAGGTGCCGTTCGTGCGCGGCGCGCTGGTGCTGACCGCTCTGCTGTCGATCATCCAGATGCTGCAGATCTTCAATGAGCCCGCGCTGTTCCGGAACGTGACCCCGCAGACGGTCAGCGACAGCTTCACCCCCATCATGATCATCTACAACCAGGCGTTCAACGCCGCCAACTACCACTACGCCGCGACCCTGTCGGTGCTGCTCGCCCTGATCCTCGGTGTGGCGTCCTTCCTCTTCTACCGGCTGACCTCGAGGGAGGCGGACTGATGGCGCTGACGGAAAACCGCGAGGAGAACGGCACGGAGACGGCGACCGCGCCACCCGGCGGGCGCACCGTGCGGCGGCTCACCCGCCCCGACCCCGCTGCCCGGTCACGGGGCGGGCAGCGGTTCCTCCTGCTCGGTCTGGTCCTGGCCAGCGTCTACAGCCTGTTCCCGGTGTACTGGCTGCTGGTCGCCGCGACCAAGGACCGGGTCGGGCTGTACCAGAGCAACGGGCTGTGGTTCTCCGACTTCCACCTGTGGGAGAACCTGCATCAGGTGTTCACCTACGAGGACGGCATCTTCCTGCGCTGGACCGCCAACTCGTTCCTCTACGCGGGGGTCGGCTCCCTCGGCGGCACCCTCATCGCCCTCGCCACCGGATACGGCCTGGCGCGCTTCGACTTCCCCGGGCGGGGCCTGGTGTTCGCGGCCGTGGTCGGATCCTTCCTGATCCCGATCGCCCTGCTCACCCTGCCGCTGTACCTGCTGTTCTCGGCGATCGGCCTGGTCGACACACCGTGGGCGATGCTCATCCCCTGTCTGATCAATCCGTTCAGCGTGTACCTGGCCAAGGTGTACACCGAGGCCACGATCCCCTTCGAGCTCCTTGAGGCGGCGCGTATCGACGGCGCCGGCGAGCTGCGGATCTTCTTCAGCATCGTGCTGCGGATGATGACCACGGGTGGCGCGACGGTGTTCCTGCTCGCCTTCGTGAACACCTGGAACGCGTTCTTCCTCCCCCTGACCGTGCTGCGCGGCGAGGAGAACTGGACGCTCAACCTGGGTCTGTACAACTGGACCGGCAAACGGGCGGAGTCGGGCATCGATGTGACCAGTCTCGTCCTGACGGGCGCGCTGCTGTCCATCATCCCGATGGCGATCATGATGATCGCGATGCGCCGCTACTGGCGCACCGGCGTCACGATGGGCGCCCTCAAGTGACCACCACCGCCGTCCGCCTGCCCTGACTCCCGGGGGCCGCAGGTGACCCTGACTCCCTGCGGTCTCCGGGTGAACCGACTCTTCCGGAGCCCCACGTGACCGTGCTGCACAATCCCGTCATCCGCGGTTTCGCCCCGGACCCCTCCCTGGTCCGGGTCGGCGACTGGTACTACGTGGCGACCAGTTCCTTCGAGTGGTTCCCGACGATTCCGGTCCACCGTTCCCGGGACCTGGCCCACTGGGAGTACGCGGGCCACGTCCGGGGCGCGGCCCCCGGCGGCTCGCTGGCCGGGGTGCCCGACTCGGGCGGCATCTGGGCGCCGTCGCTGAGCTGGGACGGGGAGCGGTTCTGGGTGGTGTACTCGGTGGTCCGCTCGGTGGGGACGCCGTACTTCGACGTGGACACCTACGTGTGTACGGCCACGGACGTGGCCGGCGAGTGGAGCGCCCCGCGGCGGATCGCGAGCCACGGCTTCGACCCGGCCCTCTTCCACCACGAGGGGCGGTTGTGGCTGCTGAACCTGCAGAACGACCACCGTCCGGGCGGCCGGCGCTTCGCGGGGATCGTCCTGACCGAGCTGGACCGCGACACGCTGGCCACGGTCGGCGACACGCACCTGCTGCTCCAGCACGAGCGGCTGATCGAGGGCCCCAAGCTGCTCAGCCACGGCGGCTGGTACCACCTCGTGCTCGCGGAGGGCGGCACCGGCTTCGAGCACGGTGTGCGGGTGGCGCGCAGCCGGGAGCTCACCGGCCCGTACGAACTCGACGAACGGCCCCTGCTGACCACCCGGGACGACCCGTCGGTGCCCTTGCAGAAGGCCGGGCACGGGGAACTGGTCGAAACCCCGGACGGACAGTGGGTGCTCAGCCATCTGACGGCCCGTCCGCTGCACACCCCGCACGGCCCGCGTTGCACCCTCGGCCGCGAGACCGCCATCCAGGCCGTGACCTGGGACGCCGACGGCCGGCCCCGGCTGCGGCAGGGCGGCTGGCATCCGGCGGTGGAGGTCGACGTACCGACGCGGCCCGATCCGCGGCCACCGGTCGAGCAGCCGGAGCCGCTGTCCTGGCCGTGGAGCACCCTGCGTGAACCGCCGGACCCCTCCTGGGCCGACACCACGAGCCGCCCCGGGTGGATCCGGCTGCGCGGCCGGCAGGGACCGGAGTCGCGCTGGGCGCACAGCCTGCTCGCCCAGCGCATCACCGAGCACCGGGCGGAGGCGGAGGTCACGGTCGAGGCCCGGCCGCGCACCTTCACACAGGCCGCCGGTCTGGTGCTGCGCTACGACGCCGAGGCGTATCTCAGTCTCGACCTCACCTGGGCGGAGCCCGAGGGCGAGCCGCAGCGCGGCCAGCAGTGGCGGGGCGGGGGCCGTACGGTGCTCAGCCTCGTCGACCGCGACGAGGAGGGCACCCGGGAGGTGGCCGTGGTCGAGGTGGACCCGCGCGCGCCCCTGACGCTCGGGGTGACGATCGAGGAGGCCGACGCGCGCTTCTGGTACGTCCGCGACGGTGCGCGGACGGCGATCGGTCCGGCGCTGGACTTCAGTCGGCTCTCCGACGACCACGGATCCCGGCTGCGCTTCACCGGGGCGATGGCCGGCATCCACGCCCGGGACCTCGTCGACGCGGCCTTTACCGCGGACTTCACCGGTTTTCGGCTGGTGTGCACTCCCTCGTGACCGCGGCGTTCGAGGTTTCGAAAGTTTTGATCGGCAAGATCCCCTTGTTTCCTCGGTCTTCCCGTGGTCCTGAGGCAGACCTACAGTAGGAAGCGCTTTCTGCTCGGTCGGTTCCGAGGACCGCGGGAGCAGCGCTGGTCGAAACTTTCATGGCCCCCGGGCGGGCCGGAGAGGCGGGTTCGCGATGGTCCGTGCGGGGAGTGGAGGCGTGGCGTCCGGGCCGACGCTGGCGGTGGTGGCCCGCGAGGCGGGGGTTTCGGTGCCGACCGCGTCCAAGGTGGTCAACGGCCGGGAGGACGTGGCACCGGAGACACGCCGCCGGGTCACGGAGGCGCTGGACCGGCTCGGCTACGTCCGCAGACCCCGCTACGACGCCTCGAAGGCGCCCCGCCTGGTCGACCTGATCGTGCACTCGCTGGACTGCTCCTGGTCGGGCGCGGTGCTGCACGGCGTGGAGGAAGCCGCGTACGACGCGGGTCTGGAGGTCGTGGTCTCGGCGGGCCTGAACCGGACACGGGTCGGGCGGCCGGAGCGCGGCTGGCTGGACAAACTCGTCGCCCGGGGTTCGTCCGGGGTGCTGTTCAACCTGGCGGAGCTGACCGAGTCCCAGTACGCGTGGCTGGAGCAGCACCGCATCCCGTTCGTGATGATCGACCCGGTGCTGGAGCCGCCGCCGGGCGTGGTGTCGGTGGGCGCGGCGAACTGGCAGGGCGGGGTGACGGCGACCGAGCACCTGCTGTCCCTGGGCCACGAGCGGATCGCCGTCATCGCCGGTCAGCGGCGCAAGCAGTGCAGCAGCGGGCGGGTCGCGGGCTACCGCTCGGCACTCGCCTCGGCGGGCGTGCGCCATCGCGCCGAGTACGTCCGCCACGCCGGCTTCGACCCGGCGGTGGCCCACCACCACATGCTGGAACTCCTCGATCTGCCGGAGCCGCCGACGGCCGTGTTCGTCTGCTCGGACGCGATGGCGCTCGGGGTGTACGAGGCGCTGGCCGAGCGCGGGCTGCGGGTGCCGGACGACATCAGTGTGGTCGGCTTCGACGACCTGCCCGAGGCCCGCTGGGCCACCCCGGCGCTGACCACCGTCCGCCAGCCGCTGTCGGAGATGGCGGCGACGGCCCTGCGCCTGCTGGTCCGCATGATGAACGGCGACCGCCCCGAGGGCACCCGCACCGAGCTCTCCACCCGCCTGATCGAACGCGCGAGCACGGCCCCGCCACGCGTGTGGTCGGGGGCCCGTCCCGTCGGAGGGATTCCGGCCCCGGCGAGGGTGGTTATAGGCGGATGATGACGAGAGCGATGTCGTCAGAGACACCCCCGGCGACGTCGAGCCGGGTCAGCAGTGCGTCGGCCAGCAGTTCAGGGGCGAGGGTTCGGTCCTGGGCCATGGCAGTGGTCAGGCGTTCCAAGCCAGCGTCGATGTCCTCGTCGCGGCGTTCGATGAGGCCGTCGGTGTACAGCACGAGGGTGTCTCCCGGCCCGTAAGGGAGGCCGGCCTGGGGGCGGGGGACATGGTGCTCGCGCGTGCCGAGTGGCGGGTCGGTGGCCTGGTCCAGCAGGTCGCAGGTCCCGTCGGTGTGGAGCAGGATCGGCGGTGGGTGCCCGGCGTTGCTGTAGATGATCAGCCTGCTGCGGGTGTCGATGAGTACCTTGACCGCGGTGGCGGCCATGGCTCCGTCCACGGATCGGGCATAGAGGCCGAGGACTTCCAGGGCCTGGGCGGGGCTGGGGATGGCGCGGATGACGGCGCTCAGGGCGCTGCGGAGCATGCCCATGATGGCGGCGGCGTGCAGTCCGTGGCCGACGACATCTCCGACCGCCACGGCGTAGCGGTCGGGTGGCAGGTCGACGATGTCGTACCAGTCGCCGCACACGTTCAGTGACGCGGTCGCGGGCAGGTAGCGCACGGCGATGTTGCTGTGCCGGTTCAGGTCGGGGACGGAGAGCATGGCTTCCTGCAGGGTGATGGCGACCTGCCGTTCGCGGGCGTGGGCCTGGCGCAGTTCCTGGTTCAGCCGGTGCAGCTCGCGGGCCCGGGCGTACAGCTCGGCTGCCATGCCCTCCGTTCGTTCGGGCGACTCCTCGCCGAGCCGACGTGCCCGGGGTGAGTGGACGAAGGACGTGACGTCCGTTATCTGCTGGATGATCCACTTCACTGTGCCGTCAGGCGCGGACAGCGGGGTGTGGACCACTGACCACCATCGCTCCTCGAACCCGTCCTGCTGATCGGGGGCGGGAAGGTCGTACCGCTGGAGCACCGCGGTTTGCGGCTTCCCGGTGTCCAGAAGCCGGTGCAGGGTGGCTTTCAGATTCTGTTCCTCGTCGTCGAAGCCGGGATTTTCCGGCAGGGCGTTGAAGAAGTACTTCCCGATCAACTCGTCTTTGGTCCGGCCGGCAGTCCGCAGGCAGGCCGGGTTGACGTAGCGGATCACCAGGTCCGCATCCAGCACCAGGTACGGGCTTGGTGTGGCGTCGAAGAACGCCGTGAAATCGATGTCCGCTGTCATCACGCGCTCTCCGAGGCCGAGCACGACTCCTGGACTTCCAATCTACGGGCGATCCAGTGCTCGGGCTCGTTCGTTCGCGTTCGTTCACCCCGCACCGCGACCCCGGCCGGGGTCCCGGAAGCTGCTGCCCCACAGCTGGAGCTATGCCCACCGACCCGGCCCCGGCTCGTTCAGAGTCTCCGCCGGAGGCATCGGCAAGCCTTCTGGAGCGAGGAGTTCCCAGCGCTGCTGTTATCGCAGAGAGATCGCCCGAAGCGGCAGCCAGGGCGTCGGCACCGACCTGGAAACTCTCCGTTTCCCACCTCCCGCCAGGCAGTACGAGGCTGGGCGGAGTGACGATGGAGGGGAACCGATCCACCCCTCTACCGGGAGGGTGAGGCGGCATGACATCCCCCTCCGCAACCCCAGCAGGCACCGGCACCATGCCCCCGCATGGCACCGCACCACAGGACCCTTGCTCGGCGGAAGCCTGGCGACCTTGGCGGACATGGGCCGGCAATTCCTTCTCACCGCCTGTCCACCGAGAGTGGATGCGGTGATGGCCGGCGCTCGGACGCGTGCCCGGGTGGTGATCGTGATGAATCCACGCTCGGGCGGCGGCAAGACGGCTCGTTACGGCCTGGTACAGCGGGGCGAGGGCACGGGAGCCCAGGTCTGGACGACCAGCGCGGAGGAGGACGCGGCGTCGCTCGCGAGGAACGCCGTGTTGGAGGGGGCGCAGGTGCTGGGGGTCGCTGGCGGTGACGGCACCGTGTCGGCGGTTGCCGCGGTGGCCGCCGACACGGGCCGGTCGCTGGTCGTGGTCCCGGCGGGCACCCGCAACCACTTCGCCCGGGACCTGGGGCTCGATCTGCGCGATCCAGAAAGGGCGCTGGACGCCCTGGTCGACGGTGAGCCCGCGCAGGTGGACCTGGGGGTGCTCGGCTCGCGTGTCTTCGTCAACAACGTTTCTTTCGGTGTGTACGCCGACGCCCTGCTGGAGCCCGGGTACCGGGAGGACAAGCCTCGCGCGTTCGCCGCAGTGGCGCCCGGCTACCTCAAGGGCAGGCAGTGGGTCGAGGCCCGCGTGGACACACCATGGGGGACCGTCGAGTTCCCGCAGGTGGTGCTGATCTCCAACAACCCTTACCACCTGGCCACACCGCGTTGGCTGGGGCGTCGCTTCTCCCTGAGCACGGGACAGCTGGGCGTCATCGTCCTCAAGCGCCCAGCGCAGGCTCCCCCGGATCTTCTGCGGCATCTGCGCGGCGAACTGCGACAGGACAAACGCGGTGCCGGGTCGGCGGGGGATGGGGCCGTCATCTGGTCTGCCCCCGGCATCACGCTGCACGGTGAGGTGCGGCATCTTGACGCGGGCGTCGACGGCGAAGCGGTGCGGCTTCCTCTGCCCATCGTGTGCCGTATCCGGCCGGGTGCCCTGCGTGTGCTGCTGCCGAAGGACCGGCCGGGCACGCCGCCGGGGCACGCGATGGCGCCACGGAGGGGAAGTCCCTGAGTGCCGGCCTTCCGTATCCCTTTGCCTCACCGGAGTCGGCCCGACCGTGGTGATGTCCGCGCTGCACTCCGCTCGCCCACCATCCGCCTTCGCGGATCATCTGCTGGACATCCGGCTTCATGAAGGCGTGGGGCTGACGGGACCCTGACCGTGTGGTGCGGGCGCTGACCGAGGGGCCCGCCCACTCCCTGCGGCAGATCATGGCCGTCGGCCTGGAGGACGTGATCTGCTTCGGCCGTACCGTCACTGGTTTCGAGCAGGACGGCGAGCAGGTGCGCGTCCAATTGGACGACCCATGCGGCCCGGCTTCGGCGCCGGCGCCAACAGCGCGCTGCGGGAAGCCGCCGCCCTGACCCGGCGCTCACGGCCGCGGTCCATGGTTCCCGAGAGCCCGCGAACGGCCGTCTACGGCCGCGGTGGGCGCAGGACAGGGACGCTGTCGCGGAACGCGGCGGCGTGCTTGTCGA
>NZ_JANUQM010000018.1 GCF_030386795.1 Streptomyces sp. S.PNR 29 | reverse complement strand
GCCCGCCGCCGGCCCCGGGCCCGGGGTACCGGTCACGCGCCGGACCACGGGGACGGGCTCCGCCGGTGCCGCAGCGGCCGGCGGGCGGTCCGTGAGCGGCGGGGCCTGCGGGGCGGTCACCGGCAAGGGCCGCGCCGGTGCGGCGACGGCCGGGTCGGCGCTCCTTGGCCGGGGCGGCGCGGGCCGGACGACCGGGACGCGCCGGCCGGTGCCCGGCGGGCCGCTCCCGCGCACACCCGCCTGCCGCGCCGGTCCGGGATGCGCCGTCGCGGGGGCGGGGGCTGTCGTGACCGGCGTCGGCCGCGCGGGGTCGCCCTGAGGGGCAGCCGGTGCGGGCCAGCGCACCGCCACGACGGGACGGTCGCCGGAGCGGGAGACGGCGGGCGGTGCGTCCCCTTCCGGGGCCCGGGTGTTCAGGATGAGCGGGCGCGCGGCAAGCAGCGAGAGGGTGCGGGGTGCCGCCGGGGTGGAGCGCGCTCCGGGGCGGGTCACGGGGAGAGGGCGCGGGCCGTCTGTGCCGCGGGTCCGGACGCCGGTGCCTTCGGCCGTGGCCCGGGCGACGACGACCGGGCCCGGAGCGGCGGCTCCTTGAGGCCGGTGCCTGCCGACGCCCGGCCCCCCGGAACCCGGCCCGTTGCCCGGCCCACCCGAGCCCGGAGCGGCGGGCCCTTGGGGCCCGTGCCTGCCGACGCCCGGCCCCTCGGAGCCCGGCCCACCGGAGCCCGGCCCGGCGGAGCCCGACGCTTTGCCCGGCCCACCGGAACCCAGCCCGGCGGAGCCCGACGCTTTGCCCGGCCCACCCGAGCCCAGCCCGGTGGAGCCCGGTCCGTCGGGGCTCGGCCCGTCCGCGACCTGCCCGCCGGACGTCGTGCCGGAGCGTCGCGCGTCCCCGGCCGGGCGGTGCGATGCGGAGGCCGGGGACGACGTCACCAGCGGTGTGGCAGGCCCGTCCGCGTGCTCCGCCGGAGCGCCTGCGGTGACCGGGCCCTCCGCGAGACGCCGCTGCACGCCGGCCGCCCCCAGCAACGGCCCGTCCGGATCCGGGCCACCTGCCGAGGCCGGCGACGACATCACCAACGGGGAAGCAGACGCGTTTGCGCTGTCCGCCGGAGCGCCTGCGGTGACCGGGCCGTCCGCGAGACGCCGCTGCACGCCGGCCGCCCCCAGCAACGGCCCGTCCGGATCCGGGCCACCTGCCGAGGCCGGCGACGACGTCACCAGCGGGGAAGCGGACCCGTCTGCGCTGTCCGCCGGAGCGCCTGCGGTGGGACGCCGCCGCACACCGTCCGCTCCGCTCGCGAGGGCCCCGGAGGGCGTCCGGTCGTCAGCCGTCGCGGGCCCGCGGTCCTGGCGTGCCGGAGCACGCTGGACGTCCGGGCCGGGCGTCGTGCGGGAAGCACGGGGGCCGGACGCGGCGGAGCCGGGCAGTTCGGCGCTCGGCGGCAGTGCGGACAGCGGTGCGCCCAGGCCACCGCGCGCGCGTGCCCCTGCGCTGCCGGGGCCGGGGGCTCTGCGCGGGGCGCGGGCCGGTCCGGCCGGGCCGTCCGGGGCGCCGTCCGTGGCCTTCGTACCGCCGTCGTACGGTCCCGGAGTGCCGGCCGTGCCTTCCGCGTGACGCTGGACTACGGGCAGCCCCGGACCGGATCCGGCGCCGGGGGCGGGATGCCGGGCGGAGGCGCGCTCCGCCAACGGTGCGGCCGTGGCGGGCAGTTCGGTCAGCGGGGCGCCGAGAGGCGCGCGGCTTCCCGGGCGCGTGGCCGCGCGCTGCACGGGGGCGGCGGGACGGGCCCCCGTCCCGGCCGGTGCGGTCGTGGCGCTGTCGGGTGCCGGGATGGCGGCGGGCCGCAGGGCGGGGACGCGGCGGGCAGGTCCGGCCGGGTACCGGGCGACGGTCAGCGAAGGCCCCACGGGGCGGAGCCGGACGGCCGGGCCGGAAGGCGTGCGGCTCCCGGAACCGGCCGGCGCCCGGGAAGCGCGCCCCGGGTCCGGCCCGGGCACGCCGGGCCGTGGCTCCGAGGTGGGTCCACCGGACGCGGGCCGGGCCACGGTCCCGTCGGTGGCTGCGCCCGGGACCACCGAGACGCGTCGTACCAGCGGGATCCGCACAGCGGCCGGCTCGCGGCCGGTGCCGTCGGGGGGCGCGACCGGGCCGGCGCCCGGCTGCGGGGCCCGTTGGACGGCAGGAGGCGACGGGGAGAGCACGACGGGCGAATCCGCGGACATGAGGCCACGGGTCCCTGGAGCGTCGCCCGGACTCCCCTCCCCCGGAGTGCCGTTTCTGCGGGGAAGCCGTGCGGCGGCCGGTGCCGGGCCGGACGGCCGCGCTCCCGGACGCGTCCGGCGTGAGACCTGGGACGTCCGGGCGCATGACGGCCCGGTCGCGCCGTCCGGGGTCCCGGCGTCCGGTCCACCGTCCGGCGGGCCGTCCGCCCCCTCCGGGCGCAGCGCCCGGAGCAGCAGCGGACCCGTGCCGGTGTGGGTGGGCCGCGGGACGGCCGGGCGGGTGACGCCGTGCACCAGGCCGGTCGGGGCCGTGGGGGTCAGGGCGTGACCGAGGCCGGTGTCGAACGACGGGTTCTGCCAGGCGGCGAGGCCCGCGCGGAAGGCGAGGCCGTCGCTGACCCCGAGCGGGGCGCGGGACAGGGTGAGTTCCGGCGCTGCGGTGCGGCGCCAGCCGCCGTCCCAGTCGCCGGGCACGGAAGGACCCGGGGCACCGGGCACGCTCAGGTCCGGGCGCTCGCCGGACGGACCGTCACCTCCGGCGGCCCGCCCGCCGCCCTCCGGCACCACCCCGTGCGCGGCGGCCCGGCGGCGCAGCCTGTCCCGCCATGCCATGTGCTCAACCGCCTTCGTTCACACGGGTGTTGATGCGGGCGATCTCGGTGACCCACTGCTGGCGTTCACCGTGGGTGAGGTCGAGGATCTCCTCGCGTGGCCAATGGAAGTGATAGGCGATGTACGCGATCTCCTCCCGGAGCCGGGGAAGGGCGTACGTCACGATTCCCCCAGGCGCCCACCCGAGAGGTCGACCTCGAAGCCGCCCTCGCAGTGCGGACAGGTCACCGCCGCGCGGGTGTGGCCCTCGCTGTTGACGCGGCGGTAGAAGTCCTGGAGGAAGGCGACGTCGGTGGCGTACATCCGCTCGACGATCCCGGCGTGCACATCGGTGATCGTGCCGATCCGGGTGATCACCTGGCTCAGCAGCACCACGCTCAGGTACGCCGGGTTCTCCTTGACCCGCAGGTCGATCTGGGGCCGGAGCTCGTCACGGGCGGTGGCCAGGCGCATCGCGCCATGGCGGTGCACCGTGCCCGCCTCGTCCACGTACCCGCGCGGCAGCTCGAACTCGAACTCGGTGCGCAGCCCGTGGTCCTCCCGGGGGGCCGGGGCGGCGGAGGGTGCCGCGGCCTGCTCCGGCGCCGGGGCGGGCGCCGTCACCTGGAGGATCTCCTCCAGGTTGCCCGCCGTCACCGTACGGCGCTTCATTCGACGATGATCTCCTCGAACACGATGGTGACGGACTCGGTGGCCGCGGACGACTCGCCCGCCTTCAGGGACGGGCCCTCCCACTTGGAGGCCCAGCCCTGCATCAGCTGGATGCGGCGGACCGTGGTGCCCTCGGAGTCCTTGATCTCGATGGTGAGGTTCTGCCGCGCTGCTTCGACGGCGCCCTTGTTCAGGGTCTCCTTGATCCAGTTGGTGAACTCGCTGCTCTGGTCGAGTCCCCGGGTGATCGTGATCTCGCCCGCCTGCCGGGCGCCGGGCTGCTTGCGGATGATCTGCTTGCCCTCCGCGCTGACCTGGCGGACCTCGACGACTTCCTCCTCGACGGTCAGCCCGCTGATCTCCTGGATCGACTCGACCAGGTAACCCCCGAGCTGCACGCCGAAGACATGGGTGGAAAGAGCATCGCCCGTTGCCATGACTGTCTGTCACCTTTCCTTGCGGAGCCGTTTTCCGTGCGGCCCTGGGATCACTCGTCGATGAGGCTGGTGCTGTCGGAGAACTGGGCCAGCCGGAACACCACGAACTCCGCGGGCTTGACCGGCGAGACGCCGATCTCGCAGACGACCCGGCCCTGGTCGATGGACTCCTGCGGGTTGTTGTCGCGGTCGCACTTGACGTAGAACGCCTCGTCGGCGGTGCGGCCGAACAGCGCGCCCCGGCGCCACTCCTCGGTGAGGAACGCGGTGACGTTGCGCCGGATGCTCGACCACAGCCGGTCGTCGTTCGGCTCGAAGACCACCCACTGGGTGCCCAGGAGGATCGATTCCTCCAGGTAGTTGAACAGCCGGCGCACGTTCAGGTAGCGCCAGGCGGGGTCGGAGGACAGGGTGCGGGCACCCCACACCCGGATGCCCCGGCCGGGGAAGGCCCGTACGCAGTTCACGCCGATCGGGTTCAGCAGGTCCTGCTCGCCCTTGCTGAGCCGGAGTTCCAGGTCCACCGCGCCGCGGATCACTTCGTTGGCGGGCGCCTTGTGCACGCCGCGCTCGGCGTCGCTGCGCGCCCAGACACCGGCGATGTGGCCGCTCGGCGGGACGGTGGTGTTGCGTCCGGCGGCCGGGTCGAAGACCCGCACCCACGGGTAGTACACGGTGGCGTACCGGGAGTCGTAGCCCGCCTCGTCGTTGCGCCAGGTCCGCACCTGCTGGGCGGTGAGACCGGGCGGGGTGTCCAGGACCGCCACCCGGTCGCCCATCTGCTCACAGTGCGAGATCACGGCGAGCTGCACGGTGCGCACGCCCTCGGCGTCGATGTCGCCGCGCTGGTAGGCGCTCATCAGGTCCGGCACCGCGACCATGGTGATCTCGTCGATGGTCTCCAGGCCGCCGAACCCGGTGCGGGCCGCGGCGTCGCCGACGTACTCGGCCGGGTCGAGGCGGGCCGCCTCGCCGGGGCCGGACGCGACGGGCGCGGCCGGGGCGTCGGGGAGCGCCACGGTCTGGCTCGCGGGCCTGCTCTGGGTGGCGCCCCGCTGCTCGGTGACCTCGATCAGCTTGGAGGCGCGGGCCTGGCCGACCAGGTACCCTTTGACGTTCTTGCGGGTGGAGGCCTCATACGTCTCCGCCACCTGGTCGCCCTGGCGGACCAGCACCTTGAAGCGGTCCTCCGGGGGGTTCTCGCCGTCCGCGTCGGCGATCTCCACCGACACCCCGGAGACCCCCGGCCGGGCCGCGACCAGGAAACCGCCGAGCTCCACCGGCTCCGCCGCGCCGGTCTCCCGCCGCCGCTGTGCGCCGCCCACGGCCGGTGCGGAGGCGTCCTCGGCGGAGCCGCCGATCCGCACCACGTACGCGGCGCCGCCGCCGTTGGCGAAGTACCCGTAGACCGCGTGGGCCAGATAGGTGCCCTCGGTGAAGCCGCCGAACAGCTGGGTGTACTGGTCCCAGCTGGTGACCAGCGTCGGCGTGTGGAACGGGCCGTTCTCGGCGAACCCGACGAACGCGGCGACGGCGGTGCCGACCCCTTCGATCGGTCGGGCACCGGACTGCACCTCCTCCACGTACACGCCCGGGGTGAGGTACGTCGGCATGCTCGCTCCTTCGCGTCCTTACGGGTCACCTGTGTCCAGGGCGAGTCTGCGGGGCGGGTCCGGCACCTCGACAGGGACCCGCGGACCTTGCCGAGGGCAAGAACGCTGCCTTTCCGGACGCCCCGTGCGGACCGTCCGGACGTCACCCGTCCCTGCCCGCGCGCTGCCCTCGGGGACCTGGACGGCCGTTCACCCGCGCGGTCCACTGGGGGCGGCAGCAGGGGTGTGCCGATGAGGAGGCAGCAGATGCAGAGGTCCGGACGGCGCACCGAAGGGACCGGAACCCGGCAGTCGGCGCGCGGCGGGGCCACCGCCCAGCGGGAGACGTCCTCATCGGGCGCCGCCGTGCCGCCCCCGCTCACCGCCGCCGCGCTCCGGGCGGCACAGCGCGGCGCGGGCAACGCCGCGGTGACCGGCATGATCGCCCGCCGCGCACGCACCACGCCTGCCGCCGAGCAGCCGGACACCGGGGTGCACGAGGTGCTGCGCTCGGCCGGCAAACCGCTCGCCGCGCCCTTACGCCGGGAGATGGAGTCCCGGTTGGGCTCCGACTTCTCCGACGTACGGCTGCACACCGGGGCCGCCGCCGCCCGCTCGGCCCGCGCCATCGGCGCCCGCGCCTACACCTCCGGCAGCCATGTGGTGATCGGTGACGGCGGCGGCGACAAGCACACTCTCGCCCACGAGCTCACGCACGTGGTCCAGCAGCGCCAGGGCCCGGTCTCCGGCACCGACCACGGCGACGGGCTGCGCGTCTCGGACCCGTCCGACCGCTTCGAGCGCGAGGCCGAGGCCATGGCCCGGCGGGTCATGTCCGGCCCCGCGCCGGCCTCGTCCGGCTCCGTCGCCGAGCACGCCCAGGACGCGGAGCACGCCGACCACGTCCAGCGTGACACCCGGGCGACGGGCACCGGTACGGCCGCCGTGCAGCGAGCCCCCGGCCCGGGCATCAAGCTCCTGCGGGACCGCGACCCCGCTCCCCACGACACCAGTCCCCTGCGGGACTGGACCACCCTGCGCAGCTCCGCGCAGCAGCCGACCGCGGTGGACGTTCACCAGATCCTGCTGACCTACCAGAAGCTGTCGAACGGCTGGAGCAGCGGCATGGGGGAGGTGCAGCAGGCGCTCAGCAACAAGTTCGGGGAGGACAACGGCGTTCCGGAGACCGTCGTTCGATTCGGGCCGGTCCTCATGGCGGGAGGAGTGCCCCGCGGCACGTCCATGGTGGCCCACCCGCTGACGCTGCGCGGTGCCGCCGGTTCCGACGCGACCACCGGCACCTACGCCGGACTCGGCGGAGCGGTGGAAGGGCACCTGCTCAACGCGCACCTCCACGGCCCGGCCACCCCGGAGAACCTCGCGCCGTTCCGGAAGCAACTCAACGCCAAGCACAGCCGGGTGGTCGAGGAACCCCTCAAGAAAATGATCTACAACGACCGCGGCACCTTCCACTACGAGGTCGTGGTGCACGGCGATGCCACGCATCCCCTTCCCCAGGGGATCACCTGCCACGTCGTCGAGCTCAACGACGACGGCACGAAGATGGACGACGGCTATGAGCAGAAGGTCGAGATCGATCAGGCCGGAAGGGTGTCCTTCCTGATCAACAACACGGGGAGCGGTCCCGGACCGGACGAGGAACTCGACTTCGACCGGGCCCAGGAGCACGACAGCGACTCCGAGCTCGCCGTGCTGTGGAACCAGTTGAGGTTCCCTTGGACCAGGGAGTACGGAGACGTGGTCAGGGAGGTGCTGGAGACGGCACACCAGGCTGTCAGCGCGTACGAAACCCAGCACCGCGGCTTCACGTCACTCGGCCATCTGCCGCGTACGGTCGTCGCCTTCACGTCCGGCACCTTCTTCGACATCGACGAGGACGGCAACAAGGTCGCCGTCGACATGGGCACGTCGATGGTCGCCGACCCGCTCACCCTGCGGCCCCCGTCCGGACAGGCAGGCTTTGAACCGGAAGGCGGCGCCTGGGGACTCGGCGCCATTCGCGGCCACCTCCTCAACCACCATCTCCACGGCCCCGCGGAGCCGCACAATCTCGCCCCCATGAGCAGCAGGCTCAACCAGCAGTTCGAGCGGGATGTCGAGAGTCACGTCAAACGCATGGTGCTCGAAGAGGGGCGGGTCCTGCGGTTCGAGGTGCGGATGTCCGGCAGTGGCGACCAGTTCGGATTCGAAGACGTGCCGACCAGGCTGGACTACGTGGTCCAGGAGTACCACCAGGACCCGGTGACCGGCCAATGGCAGCTGGCCCCCACCCCGCTCCACCGAGGGCGGCTCTCCAACGAGAGCGACGAGAACTACGACGGCTGACAACTCCTGCCGGAACGAGTGCGCACAACGGTGAGCGGCCCGCCCCTCAGGCGCCGGTGACCTCCGCCAGGTACGGACCGAACTCGCCCTCCAGAACCAGCCGTCCGAGCTTGCGGTACTCCTGCGCGACCGCCGCCACCAGCTCCCGCATGGTGAGCGGCTCCCCGGACTCCGCCGCGAGGTAGGCCGCGGTCAGCGCGCAGGCCCGGATCGAGCCGCCGGCCAGCTCGAAGCGGTCCGCGCAGAAGCGGAGGTCCAGGTCGTCGGCCCGGGGCAGGCGGTCGCCCAGGCACCGCTCCCACAGGGCGAGGCGCTGGCCGGAGTCGGGCAGCGGAAAGTCCGCCACCACGTCCAGGCGGCGGGTGAACGCCTCGTCCAGGTTGGCCCGCAGGTTGGTGGTCAGCACCGCGATCCCGTCGAACGACTCCATGCGCTGGAGCAGGTACGCCGACTCGATGTTGGCGTGCCGGTCGTGCGCGTCCTTCACCTCCGAGCGCTTGCCGAAGATCGCGTCGGCCTCGTCGAAGAGGAGGACCGCGTTGACCGCCGACGCCTCGGTGAAGATCCGCTCCAGGTTCTTCTCGGTCTCCCCGACGTACTTGTCGACGACGGTGGACAGGTCCACCACGTACAGGTCCATGCCCAGGTCCGCCGCGACGACCTCCGCGGACATGGTCTTGCCGGTGCCCGACTCACCGGCGAACAGCGCGACCACGCCGCGCCCCCGGCCGCCGCCGGGCCGCATCCCCCACTGCCCGAGCACCCGCTCCCGGTGGCGGGCGCGCAGCGCGAGTTCGCGCAGCCGCCGGTGGGTGACCGGCGGGAGCACCAGGTCGTCCCAGCCGACGCCCGGCTCCACCCGGCGGGCGAGCCGGTCGAGCCCCGCGCCGTTCTGGGCGCGTACGGCGGAGCGCAGGTCGTCGGGGCGGACCGGGCGGCCCGCGAGGGCGGCCGTGCGCACCGCCACGTCGGCGGCGCGGCGCAGCTGCCCGGCGTCCAGGCGGTGCGCGGCGACCGCCCGGGCGAGCTCCTCGGGGTCGCCGGTCACGGAACCGTCACCGGCGGCCCGGTCGAGGGCGTGCCGCCAGCGCGCGGCCTGCCGCTCGGGGGAAGGTGCCGGCACGGTCAGGACCACGGGGGTGTCGGCCGCCCAGGCGGGATCCCAGCCGACGGTGCCGTGCGTGACGAGGGGGATCCCCCGCAGTGCCCCGCACAACGTCCCCAGTGTCCGGGCGCGTTCGGCGGGTTCCGCGGGCAGCGCCTCCAGGGGGCCGAGGACGATCCCGGCACCGGTCAGGCGGGCTTCGAGTGCGGCCACCCGGGCAAGTTCCGGTACGTCGTCCCGGCGCCGGGCGAGCGCCACCGCGTCCAGGACGAGAGGGCGCAGCCCGGCCGCGCGCAGGGCGGCGGTGGCCAGCCCCTCGGCGTCGCCGCCCCGGCTGCGCAGGTGGACGAGGCCGACGCCGGTCCCGGCCGCGGCCGCCGTGCGCCGGACCTCCGCCGCCTCGGCGGTCGGGTCCTCCCGGACCTCGCCGAGCAGCCCGGCGAGCCGGGCGTCGGGCCGCGCGCTGCCCAGGAGGTGCCCGGTGACCCGGTCGGGGACCGCCAGGACGCGGGACAGCGGCGGCCGTTCCGGCTCGGTGACCTCCACCAGTCCGCCTTCGATCAGCGGCGCTCCGGGGGCGAGCCGGAACCGGGCGGGTGCCGCCCCGGTGAGGCCGCACAGCTCCAGGGCGAGCCCGGCTGTGGGCCGACGGCGCGTCAGGTCGTCGTTGAGGTAGCCGTAGAGCCGTTCGAAGCGCGCGTCCAGGTCGGGGGCCACCGCGACCAGCAGCAGGTCCAGGTCCAGCGGGGACAGGCCGAACCGCCCGGCGAGGCCGTCGAGGACGGAACCGGCCGGTGGGCGCCAAGGCTCGCCGGCGGGCAGGCCGAGACCGCCCGGCTCGTCCAGGATGCGGGCCACCGCCTCCGGGCTGAGGTACTGGCCCCGGTACGGGTCGTCGGGGTCGGGGTCGGCGGCGCGGCGGACCGCCACCGCGTGCCGCACCCGTTCCTCCACCGCACCGAGTCGCACCCACAGGTGCTCCACGTCGGCGGAGACGGCTCCGGCGCCGGGCGGGGCACCGGGCCGGGTGGTGGCGTCGGGTTCGGCGGTGTGCGTCACGGCTGGCGGTCCCCCCTGCGGCGGCGCCGGGCGGGTGCGGGCCCCCGCTCCCGCGGACCGGCGAAGCCGTCCGGTCCCGGATCACTCGTCTCCGTGTAGCGCAGCCGACGGCCCGGCGCCGCTTCCCCACCCTCGTGCCGGGCGGCGGAGCGCACGACGAGCCCTTCGGTGACCGGCGGCGCGGCGGCCGTGGTCGTCCCGGCGAGCGGCGCCCGCACCCGCACCCCGAGCGACGCCTTCAACTCCCCTCCGAGCGCCGACCACACATCGGAGGCGGCCGGTGCGTCGAGCCCGGCCCCGGCGGTGTCCAGTCCCACGGTCAGACCGAGCTCGGCGAGTGTGCCGGTGAGCAGCCGCGCGGGCAGCGTGTCGGTGGCCACCAGACAGGCGAGCACCTGCGAGAGCAGCCGGTGTTCGTCCTGCGGGCGGCTCGCCCACGCCGTGACCAGGTACGTCAGGTCGAACCAGCGGGGCGGGGTGCGCCGCGCCACCAGGTGCCCGTCATCGTCGTACACCTCGCCTTGGCCGCTGCCGCGCCGGGTGGCGTCCTCGCGGATGTCGTACAGGAAGACGCAGATGGTCGGGGCGCTGCGGCGTGCCGCCCAGTCCCGGGTGGGGGCATCGAAGACCACCTCGACGCCCGATGCCTCCAGGCCGGACTCGCCGAGCAGGCGGCGCAGCGCCTCGTCGACCTCGTGGATCACCGGCGGGTCACCTCGTCGGGCGGCTGCACACTGCCGCTGACCACCAGGAAGTCGGTCGTCACGGGTGAGAATCCGCGTCCCCTGGCGGTGATGACGCGCGGTCCGGTCTGGTCCTTGGCGAGGATGAGCAGCTGCCCGATGAACGTGCCGTCCGGCTTGGGCACGGTCGGCGCCGCCGCCGCGGTGATGCCCGGCTTCCAGGTGAACCTCACCGGCACTCCCGGCGGGAAGTCCTTGCCGCGCACCGAGGTGACGAAGCCCGGCTTGCCGACCTCCGGCACCGCGACGATGCGCGGCTGGAGGATGCGCAGCCGCTGCCGGGCGGTGTTGTCGCGCCGGTCGGCGTCGGTGCCGGTGGTGGTGAGGTCGCCGGTGACACGGCCGGTCAGCGCCTTGTCGGGGCTGAGGACCACCCGGACGACGGTGTTCTCGCCCGGGGCCAGGTCCGGCAGCGCGCACACCCAGGAGCGGTCGCAGCCCGGCGGCGGCCCGCTGTTCGGGATGCCCGGTGGCAGGCCGATGCGCAGCCGCAGCCCCGTCGCCAGCGCGTTGCGCCCGTTGCGCACGGTGTACGTCACCACGACGCGCCCGCCGACGTAGCCGGGGTTCGGCTGGGCCGTGACCCGCACTCCGGGGCCGGCCTCGGGCGCCTCCGGCTCCGGGGGCACGGTGGGCGGCGCGGGGGCGGGCGGCGCAGGGACGGGCGGCGCCGTGGTGGGCGGTGTCGGTGTGGCCGGAGGCGGGGTCGTCGGAGGCGGGGTGGCCGCACGTACCGGCACCACGGTCCGGCCGGAGTTGTCGCTGGGTCGCGGGTCCAGGACGGTGCCGGTGACCGACCAGCCGACCGGCGCATCGCCGGGGGTGACCCCGGTGACGGTGACGGTCACCGGGACGGTGGTCCCGGGCGGCACCACGCCGACATCGCACTGGAGGGATGCGGCATCGCAGGTGCCCCCGGGCCAGGTCATCCGGGTGACCTGCACGCCGGACGGCGGAGCGACGGTCAGCCGGGTGCCGGGGGAGGCAGCGGGCCCGTTGTTCACGACGTCCACGCGGATGGTGGTGGACCGGCCGACGGTGACCTCCGGGACGGAGCCGGGTGCCCGGACCGCGAGGTCCACGGACTGCTGGACGCTGGGTTCCTTCTGCCGGCCCGGCAGACCGGTGGTGAGCGGAGTGAGGTCGCCGGACGCGACGTCCAGGAGCTGTAGTTTCTCGGGGCTGTTGACCGCGAGGGCGGCGCGGGAGCTGAACACCAGGCCCTTGCCGTCGGCCGTCCAGGCGGCGTCCCGCGGCTGGAACGGGCCGGTGGCCGAGGTGTCCGGCAGCTCCCGGCGGCAGGCGCCGGGGAGGTCGCGGGCGGCGGTGGGCAGCAGCACCTGGCAGTCGTCGCCCGACAGGGACGTCAGGAGGACGCCGTTGCGTTCGTCGATCCGGCCGCCGCCGTTCTTGCGGTTGAAGGCGATGCTGCGCCCGTCCGGGGAGAACGCCGGGCTGTCGTCGATGACCTGGCAGCTGCCGGGGCAGTTGGTGGCGCTCAGGTCGCGCTGCCGGTCCAGGTCGTTCACGGGCACGGTCCAGATGTGCTTGTTGCCGCCGCCCCCGTCGATCACCTGGTTGCGGGTGAAGGCCAGGGTGGTGCCGTCGGAGGACCAGGTGGGCTGGGCATCGCCGCCCTGGAGCTGCCCGGCCGGCGGGATGATCTCGCCGGTGATCGCACCGGTGGCCGCGTCGGCGACGAGGATGCGGCTGGGGCCCGCGGCCTCGCCCACGCCGCCCGGCGAAGTCCGGGTGAAGGCCAGGTACTTGCCGTCCGGGGAGAACGTCGGGTCGGTGTCCCAGTCCTTCGGGCCGCGTCCGGCGAGCGGCATGGGCGCCGCGTCGGAGCCGTCGGCGTCCGCCCTCCAGATCCGCTCGACACGGCCCTCGGGGGTGTCCTCGAAGCGGGTCACCACGATCCCACGGCCGTCGGGCGTGTAGTTCTGCCGCTCGGTCCACGGGTCGTACCCGGCCGCCGGCCGGAACAGCGGGTCCTTGGCGGGATCGGTGTTGGTGTCGGCCGCCGGGTCTTCCTTGAGGACCGCAAGCCCCAGGTCGCGGGGGTCGGCCCCGTCCGCCCGGATGTCCTGCAGGGTCACCGCGTTCGGGCCGGACGCCGAGGTGCGCTCCACCACCACGCCGCCGCCGTCGAGCGCGCCGAGCCAGGTGGGCGAGCGGACCTCCCGGTCCTCATCGAGCACCAGCGAGGGGACCTGGCCGGAGTGGGCGGTCGACCGGAACACGTGGTCCCAGTCGCCCTCGCACTCACAGGTGATCTCCGGGCTCAGGAACAGCACGCCGTCCCCGTCGGGCAGCCACGCTGCCCCGTGGGCACGCCAGTCCGCCTGCGCGCCCCCGAGCAGCGGCTCGTCGCTGCTCCCGTCCGTCACCCGCAGCCGGGGCACCGCCCGGCCGTCGACGGTCGTGGTGGCGGTGTAGGCGATCCAGTTCCGGTTCTCGTCGTCGTCGACCGGGTTCCACACCGGCTCGGTGGCCTCGCCGTTCGCGGGGTCGGTGATCCGGGAGGCGGTGCCGCCGCCCAGGGGCCGTACGTAGAGCTGCTGTCCGGCCAGTGGGTCGCTGTCTCCGGAGTACGCCAGGCGCTGCCCGTCGGGCGAGACCGTCGGCCACTCCTCGTCCGCGGGGGTGTCGGTGAGCCGTGTCAGGCCGGTGCCGTCGGTGCGCACCAGCCACAGGTCGCGCTGCTTCCCGCCGCCCGGGCCGCCGGGTCCGGCCGAGTCGAACACCACGGCCCGGCCGTCCGGCGTCAGCCGGGGGTGCGCCGCGTCCATGCCGCTGGTGAGACGGCGTACCGAACCGTCGGCGGACCGCAGATAGATCTGCGGGTCCCGCTCGTCGCGGCGGCTAGCGAAGACCATCGCGTCGCCGAGGGCGGACGGCTGGACGTCGAAGTGGGCCGGACCGTCGCCGAACAGCGGTGTGCTGGAGGTGCTGGTGGCGACCCGGCCGAGACTGCGGTGCCGGGTACCGGCGTACGCGACCCGGGTGCCGGCGGCGTCGGCCGCCCGTGGCCGGGGCTCGGCGCTGCCCTGCCCGGAGGCCGCCGTCACCCCGAGCAGCGGGAGCAGCAGCACCAGCGACGTGCCGAGTCTCCCCAGGCGGTACCGACCGCCGGGGCCAGCGGTTCCCATGACGTCCCCCTCGCAGGCAGGTACGGCACCCGGATGTGCCCCCGCCACCCTGCTCCGGGCGCGCTCGGTGCGGCAGGGCGGCGGGGCCGTACCCGGGGGAAGCGTCCGGTGCGCTTTCGGGCAGTTGCCGAGGTACCCCCGCCCGTCGTCAGATCAGCCCGTTGCGCAGCGCGTAGCCGACCGCGTGGGCCCGGTTGCGCAGTTGCAGCCGTGTGGTGATCTCGTGCAGCACGTTCTTGACGGTCCGCTCGGAGTACGCGGTCTTGCGGGCGATCTCCGCGGTGTCCAGGCCCTCCGACACCAGGCGCAGCATGTCCGCCTCGCGTGTGGTCAGCGTGGACAGGGACGGGCCCCGCGGGTCGAGCTGCGAGCGCTGGAGGCTGCCCACGTGGGTGAGCAGCGTGCCGAGCAGGTCGCCCGGCAGTACTCCCTCACCGTTGGCTATCGCCAGGACGAGGTGGACGAGGTGGTCCTGGTCCGCCTCGGTGCGCCGCAGCACCGCCGCCACGCCGCACTCGATGACGCGTTGCAGTCCGCCGGACCCTAGGGTGCCGACGACGAGTCCCGTGCGGGTGACGGTGTTGATCCGCAGCCGGTGCAGCAGGGCGGCCACGTCGTCGTCGACGTTGTCCACGACCACCAGAGATACCTGGGCCCGCTCCGCGTCGGTGTCGTCGAGCAG
This sequence comes from Streptomyces sp. S.PNR 29, assembly GCF_030386795.1. Lineage (GTDB taxonomy): Bacteria > Actinomycetota > Actinomycetes > Streptomycetales > Streptomycetaceae > Streptomyces. Next base: position 191,339 of record NZ_JANUQM010000018.1, on the reverse strand, counting down.
GTCGACCTCGGGACGCCGGCGCAACTGCTGGACGACGCCGACCCGCAGGATCGGATCGGCGGCGTAGACGGCCACGGTCGCCCGGTCCGGGCGACCGGAGCCTGCGGCCCGGTGCCATAAGCCGACCGGGTCGGGCTCACGTGAGATGACGGCTGACATGGCAGGGTTGTTCTCCTCTGCGCAGTACGTGATGGGCGGTTGTCCGGTGCATGGGTTCGTGCGGAGGAAAGAGATGCGTGGGTGAGGGCCACCGGGGGCGGCGCGCGTGCGGCGGAGCGTGGGAGGGGGCGGGCGGGAGGCGGCCGGCCACACCAACGGACCGGCGGACCAAGGAAGTCGGCCCTTGACCTCACGGGCACCACGACTGCCCGGGTGTTGCCCTCGCGCTCCTCGTCGCACACCGGGCAGCGGTCCTACCGTGCCGGCGTGACGCCTTCTGCAGCCTCTTCCGGTCCCGGTGCGCCCGACCTCGACATCCCGGCCGTGACGGTGGCCCCCGGCGGCACCGCCACGACCAGTCTGACCGTGCGCAACGACAGCGACATCGTCGAGGCGTACAGCCTGGAGGTCGTCGGGGACTGCGCCTCCTGGACCACCGTGGAACCCCCGCGGGTCTCTCTCTATCCCGGCACCTCCGAAACCGTGACGCTCCGTCTGGCGCCACCGCGCTCTCCGGAGGTCCGGGCCGGTGAGGTGCCCCTTGGAGTGCGGGTCCTGCCGGCCGAGCACCCCGAGTCGGTGCGGGTCCTCGAAACCACCGTGCGGATCGAGGAGTTCCATGAGCTGCACACCGAGCTGTCCCCGCGCCGCCGGCGCGGCTGGCTGCGCGGCCGCTACCGGCTGGCGGTGCGCAATCAGGGCAACACCCCGGTGCAGGTGGGTTTCACCCCCGGACAGGCGGGCGAGGAGCTGGGGTTCGCCTTCAGCCCGGCCGAACCGAAGCTGGAGCCCGGCGAGTCGGTGGAGGTCGGGCTGCGGGTCCGCACCGGCAAGCCGGTGTGGTTCGGCGCCCCGGTGGTGTGGCCGTTCACCGTGGACACCGCCGAATCCGGTGACCCCGAGGAGACCGGACGCGACGACACCGCCGTCCGGGCCCCGCTGGACGCGGAGTTCGTGCAGATCCCGGTCTTCCCGAAGTGGCTGCTCGCCGCGCTGGCGGTGCTGCTCGCGCTGTTGCTCGCCTGGTTCACGCTGGTCCGTCCGGCGGTGCGCAGCGCGGCCAAGGAGGCAGCCAACGAGGCGGTCCAGCCGCGCCCCACGCCGCCCGGGGAGCGGGGCGGGCAGACGCCGGGCACCGGTTCCGGCAACGGTTCGGGTGCCTCGCCCGGCGGTCAGGAGGCGGGCGCGGGGACCGGATCGGGCACCGACGGCACCGGGACCGGCGGTGGTGCCTCGGCCGGCGACGGCAGCTCGGTAGGCGGTGGCCAGCAGAGCTCGACGACCATCGACCTGGAGACGTCCAGCGGAGAGACGAAGACCGGTACCTACAAGGTGCCCGAGGACAGCGTCTTCGGGGTCACGGACCTCGTGGCCGCCAACTTCCAGGGCGACGAAGGGCTGCTGACGATCGCGTTCGGCGACCGCAAGATCACCACGATCGCGCTGGAGACCTTCCGCAACCAGGACTATCACTGGGTCACCCCTATCAAGATCCCCGCGAACGACACCGTGACCGTCGAAGTGACCTGTGCGAAGCCGGGCACACCGGCCACCGGCCGTCAGGCGCAGGGGTGCCACGAGGTTGTGAACGTGAGCGGTGTGCTCAGCCGCATCAAGCGCTGAACCGTTCCTCACTTCTCCCACGAAATATTGTCGATCGGTGCTGCCTACATCTGTAAAGAGCGGAATCCTTTCACGTCTGGAAATCGACAACTCTGGACCAAAAACAGCACACTGACCACCGGATTACGCGACATTACGCGACGTCATGGTCGGGACCGGTCCGGACGTGCGGAGACGGGCCGCTGCCGTCAGGCGCGCAGGTAGGTGAGGACGGCGAGGACGCGGCGGTGGCTCTGGCCGTCGAGGTGGAGTTCGAGTTTCTGCAGGATGTTGCCGACGTGCTTGTTGACCGCCGCTTCGGTGACGTACAGCTCGCGGGCGATGGCGGCGTTGGCGCGTCCCTCGGCCATCAGGGCCAGGACCTCGCGCTCTCGTGGGGTGAGGCGTCGCAGCGGATCGTGACGCCGGTTGAGCAGCTGGCGGACCACCTCGGGGTCCACGACCGTCGCACCGGCGGCGACCCGGACGACCGCGTCGGCGAACTCACCGACGGCGCTGACACGGTCCTTGAGGAGGTAGCCGACGCCGGTGTCGCTGCCCAGGTCGAGCAGGTGGGCGGCGTAGGACTGCTCGATGTACTGGCTGAGCACCAGGACCGGCAGGGTGGGGCGCTCGTGGCGCAGGGCGACGGCGGCGCGCAGGCCGTCGTCGGTGTGGTCCGGCGGCATCCGGACGTCGGTGACGACGATGTCGGGACGGTGCTCTCGCACCGCGCTGATCAGGGCGTCCGCGTCGCCCACGGCGGCGAGCACCTGGTGGCCGAAGCGGGTGAGCACACCGACGAGCCCGTCCCGCATCAGCGGGGAGTCCTCGGCGAGTACGACGGTCAGCGACACGGCAGCTCCACATGCAGCAGGGTGGGCCCGCCCGGCGGGCTGGAGAGACGGAGCCTGCCGTCCGCCGCGGCGACCCGGTCGGCCAGCCCGACGAGGCCGGTGCCCGCCTCCGGTGTGGCACCGCCGATGCCGTCGTCGCTGACGGACAGGGCGAGAAGGTCGGTGTGCAGGCGGGCGTGCACCTCGACTCGGGTCGCCCGGCTGTGCTTGACGGCGTTGGTCAGGGCCTCGGAGATCACGAAGTACGCCGTGGTCTCCACGGAGAGCGGCAGACGGCGCGGCAGGCGGACGTCGACCGTGACCGGCAGGGCGGAGCGCCCCGCCAGGTTCTCGACCGCGGCGGCCAGACCGTGGTCGGTGAGAGCCTTCGGATGGACGCCACGGCTGAGCTCACGCAGTTCGTCGACAGCGAGCGCCACCTGCTCCTGCGCCTTGGCGAGTCGCCCGGCCAGCGGTGAGTCCGGCTCGGTGTCGAGGGCGGCCAGACCGAGCATCACGTTGAGGGAGACCAGCCGCTGCTGCGCCCCGTCGTGCAGGTCCCGCTCGATCCGGCGCCGCTCCGCGTCGAAGGCGTCGACGAGCCGCGCCCTGGAGGCCCGTACGTCGGTGAGTTCGCGGCCCAGTTCGCTGTCGCGCGGCGCCAGCATGAGACGCGTGACCGCGGCCCTCGCACCGGCCCAGGCGGTGATGGTGTACGGCGCGGCGGCGAGCAGACAGAGGCCGACGATCACCAGCGGCCAGGCGCCGGGATCGTCCAGGGGCGACATGATCACCAGTACGGGGACGACCAGCGCGAAGCCCAGGACGAGGAAGTCCATCCACCACAGGGCGGTCGCCGACACCGCGGTGAAGCCCAGCTCTCGCCAGGTCGCCGGCTCCCGCAGCCGGGTGCGCACCCAGCCGACGGCTCCCGTGCGTTCGGGGGCCCGGTGCGGATCGGGCACCGGGTCCAGGTCCACCAGGCGCAGACGCCACCGCTCGAAGCGGGTGACGGCGACACCGGACAGTGCCACGCCGAGCAGGACCGGCGCGCCCACCAGCACCACCAGCGAGACCACTCCCGCCACGAGCGCGACCACCAGGACCGTGCTGGTGACGGCTCCGAAGACGACACCGGACAGCAGGTAGGCGAAGGACCGCCAGGGCCAGCCGGAGCCGAGCACCTTCAGCGGGTTCTGACCGAGCGCCTGCCAGGCGGTCCGATGTCGCACCCCTCGACCCTAGCGAGCGGGGGATCTTGATGCGGTAGTGCCCGCACTACCTCCGAACTCCCCTGTACGCCAGTGCGCCGGCACGGGACGGACCGGTGCACTGGGCGCCATGAAGCTGTTCACCGTCCACACCGGCATGCGCCGCGGGCTCGGCACCGTGGCGGCCGCGTTCGGCATCGCGATCGCGGCGACCGTCGTACCGGCCCGACCTGCCTTACCGGCCGCGCAGTCCACCGCGCCCCTCAACGCGGCCTCGATCGACCGTTTCGTGCGCGACTACGTGGAGCAGACCCGCCTGCCGGGCGCGGTGGTCGCCGTGACCAGGGGCGACCGGGTCGTCCACACCGCGGGTTACGGGCACACCGCTTCCGGGCGGGCCATGACACCGCGGACGCGCGTGCCCGTGGCCTCACTGTCGAAGTCCATGACCGCGCTCGCCGTCATGCAGCTGGTCGAGGCGGGCACGGTCGACCTGGACCGGCCGGTGCGCCGCTACCTGCCCGAGTTCACCATGGCCGACCGGCGCTCCCGGGAGATCACCGTCCGGCAGCTCCTGACCCAGACCTCCGGCATGGCCGACTCCGCGTACCCGGACCTGACCCGCGCCCAGCCGCACACCCTCAAGGAGGCCGTCGCCGCGATGCGTGAGGCGCGCCTCGCCACCACGCCGGGCACCCGGCACCGCTACCACAACCCCAACTACTTCGTCGCGGCCCGCCTGGTCGAGGTGGTCAGCGGACGGCCCTTCGCCGACTACCTGTCCGCCACGTTGTTCCAGCCGCTGGGCATGACGCACACCGCATCCGTCGACACCACCACCGAGATGCCCGACCGGGCCCGCGGCTACGTCCGCGCCTACGGCACCACGTTCTCCCGTCCCCATCCCCGCTGGTTCACCGCGGGCAGTCACGGCGTCGTCACCACCGCCGACGACCTCGCCCAGTGGCTGATCGTCCAGAACAACCGCGGTGTGTCCGCCGACGGCCGCCGTATCGCCACCGCACGCACCATCGAGCTGACGCACACTCCGCCGGCAGCGCCGAAGGGCACGGACTACGCGATGGGCTGGATGCGGTACCGGCCCGGTGACGGGACCGCGGAGATCCAGCACAACGGCCAGCTCCTGACCCACAACGCCACGGCCACCCTGCTGCCCGGCAGCGGGACCGGCATCGCGGTCGTCACCAACACCGGCATGATCTCCGGAGACGACGCCGCCCAGATCTCCCTGGGCCTCGTCGATCTCGCGCGGGGCAGGAACCCCGAGGTGTCGAAGCCCTTTTCGATGACGGCCGACTGGGTCCTTGCGGCCCTCACCCTGCTGGCGACGGGCCTCGGCATCCGCGGTGTCCTGCGTGCGCCCCGGTGGGCGCGGCGCACCGCACGGCGCCCCTGGTGGCGAACGGCCCTGCGGTTGCTGCCGCAGGCCCTGCCAGTCCTCTTCCTCACCCGGCTCGCCGCGCTGCTCGGCCTCCTGATGCACCGCTCAGGAACCCTGGCGCAGACCGCCTACGCCTGGCCGGCCCTCGTCGTCTGCGCGGCGGCCGGGTGCCTCGCCTCCACCGCGGTCGTCACCGCCCGGGGCCTGGCTCTGCTGCGGCGGCGACCGTCGGGGGCCCGCCCCTTTTCACGGCGGCGATCACGGCGGTGAGCGGGACGGTCACGACCAGGCTCCCCACCAGGACCAGCAGCACGCCGACGCCGAAGAGACCGCTGGAGTCGTCCGACCAGTCGTAGGAGGCGGCAGCGGTCAGGCCGGCCGTGGTGCCGAGCACGGCGCCCGCGAAGTAGCGCCGGGACGCCGCCCAGTACACCGGCACCAGCAGGGTCAGCACCAGGCCGATCACCTGCCACGCCTCGTACGGGCCGGTCGTCGTGCCGTCCGGGTGCACATCACGGTGCTGGTCCCAGCCGAGCCAGGCAGCCCAAGCCGCCAGGGTCACCCCCACCAGGGCAAGAACCGTCACCAACTGGCGCACGGGATTCGGGAGTCGTTGTTCCATGGTTCGAGTGTTTCGGCGCACCCCCGTGCCCGGACAGAGCGCACGTACTCAGATCCACCCGAGTACGTGCGTCCGGTGTGACCGCTCATCCCGGTCGGTTCGACTGACGACGGGCCTGCCTCACCTCGCGGTCGACGGCCCAGGCGTCCGCCACCGGGCCCACGTGGCCGAGCTTGTCGGGGTTGATCACCGAGCGGATCGTCTGGATCTGCCCGTCGAGTACGTCGAGCACCAGGGTGTTGAGGACCTTGCCGTCCCGGTCCCGGAAGATCGCGCCCGGCTGGCCGTTGACCTCCTGCGGCTCGATCGTCACGCCGACCCGGGCCATCGGGGGGAAGACGGAGCCCAGCAGCCGGGCCACGTTCTCGGCGCCGGCAACGGCCCTGGCCAGCTGCGGAGCCTTGCCGCCGCCGTCTCCGACCAACTGCGCGTCGGCGGCCAGCAGATGCTGCAGCCCGCCCACATCGCCGTCCTTCAACGCCTCGAAGAACCGCGACGCCAGCTCCTGCCGCTCCTGCCGGTCCGCCGCGAACCGCGGTCGCCCGGCCTCCATGTGCCGTCGCGCCCGCACCAGCAGCTGCCGGCACGCCGCCTCCGACCGCCCCACCGCCGCGGCGACCTCGCCGAACCCGAAGCCGAACACCTCCCGCAGCACGAACACCGCCCGCTCCAGCGGGCTGAGCCGCTCCAGCAGCAGCAGCGCCGCCATCGACACCGAGTCGGCCAGCTCCACCGACCGCGCCGGGTCCTCGTACGGATCGCTCAGCAGCGGCTCGGGGAACCACGGGCCCACGTACTCCTCCCGCCGCGCCCGCGCGGAACGCAGCACATCGATCGCGATGCGCGTGACCGTGGCCGACAGGAAGGCCTTGGTCGACGCGGGCCGGGTCGCGGAGCCGTCGAAGCGCAGCCACGTCTCCTGCACCGCGTCCTCGGCCTCGGCCACACTGCCCAGAATCCGATAGGCGATCGAGAACAGCAGCGGCCGCAGCTCCTCGAACTCCTCGACCTTGCACACGCCGAAATCCCCTTCCTCCACGGGCTGGTTCAGTGGAACTGGCCGGGCTCGTACTCACCGGCCGGCTGCTGAGTGATGACGTTCACCCGGTTCGCCATGTTCATGAAGGAGACCAGGATCACCAGGGCGGCGAGCTGATCCTCGTCGTAGTGCTGGGCGGCCCGCGCCCACACCTCGTCGCTGACCCCGCCGGCCGCGTCCGCGACCCGGGTGCCCTCCTCCGCCAGCTCCAGCGCGGCACGCTCGGCCTCGGTGAAGACCGTGGCCTCCCGCCACGCCGCGACCAGGTGCAGCCGTACCGGGGTCTCGCCGGCGGCGGCGGCGTCCTTGGTGTGCATGTCGATGCAGACGGCACAGCCGTTGATCTGGCTCACGCGCAGCGCCACCAGCTCCTGGGTGGTGGCCGGCAGCGGCGAGTCCTTGAGCATCTTGCCCACCGCCATGAAGTGCTTGATGGCCTTGCTGCCGGTCGGGGCGGCGAAGAAGTTCAGTCGCGCGTCCATGGTGTGCTCCTCTGCGGTCGTCGGTGCCTGCACCCCCGAGACGAGATGGCCCGTCCCCCTGTGACATGGGCGCGTGTGACCTGCGTCTCCCCTCCGCCGCCTTCGGCACCCATGGAACTTTCGTGGCGCCGGGGGGAGTTGTGACAGCAGAACGCGCGGTGCGCACGCGTACGACCGGAACGACACGGGCTGAAGCCGAGGTGGCACGGATGGCGATGTGGGATCGGATCAAGGACCAGGCCAAGACGCTGCAGCAGGCGCAGGGGGCGCGGGGCACCGGCGGACACGGGCGGCCCGGTGCGGGGTCCTCCGGGGGGTCGCGGGCTCAGCTGGTGAACACGCTCAAGTCCCAGCTCACCTCCCTGAAGGCGGAGTTGAAGAGCGGCGCCTACCGGGACGCCAGCATGGCCATGTGCGCCCTGGTCGCCGCCGCCGACGGGCAGGTCGACCCGGCCGAGCGGCAGCACGTGGAGTCGCTGCTGCTGCACAACGACGTCCTGCAGAACTTCCCGCCCGACCAGCTGCGGCAGCGCTTCAACAAGCATGTCGACCAGCTGGCACTCAACTTCCAGCAGGGCAAGGCCGAGGCCCTGCAGGAGATAGCCAAGGCGGCGAAGAAGCCGACGGAGGCCCGGGCGGTCGTGCAGACCGGCTTCGTCGTCGCGGGCGCGGACGGATACGTCGCGCCGGCCGAGGAACAGGTCCTGCGTGAGGCGTGCTCGGTACTCGGGCTGCCCGCCCAGGAGTTCGGCCTCTGACGACGCGCCTCGGGCGTTCCTGGTCGTCGCTCCGCGGTGGGGCCAGGCGCAGCACGGTGCGCCCGGCCGGGCATGCCGTGCGTGAACAGGGCGGGTTCGGCACGGCGGGTGATCCCGGGGGCACGCCGACCGCCAGGTGCTGCGGGGCGCCGAGCCCCTCCGCTTGAGGCGCGCACCTGCTCAAGCATCATCCGTGGCAGAACCCGGAGATTGCTGCCGTGCCGGTCGTGGCGGTCGGAGGCATGCCTGCGGTGGCCCGCCGACCACACGACGCCCGCCCGACCTTCCGCTTCGTGGCCGGCCCGGCACCGACCTCAGCGTTGTCACCGACGTCATCCACGGCTCGGACTGCTCCGCCTTCCACCCAGAGCTTCCCCCACACCGTCGTCCCCGGCTGAACACAGCGGCGGCGTTCGCAGAGCCGTTGTGCAGGACGGCGCGGATCCCCCGTGGACGTTTCGTGGATACCGCCCGGTAAGTCTCCTCGGGCACCTACTGCGGCCACCTCGGATTGGTACCTTCCGCTCCTACCGGCTCGGGGGGACCGTCAACGCCGGTACCAGACCTGCACAAATGAAGATGGACGGAACGCCTTGCGCACTTCTCGTGTAACCCCAGGAGGAAGGCACCGCTGGCGGGTGCCGAAGAGCCGGCGCGGTCGAATAGGGGCGGCCGGCGCGATATCCGTACTGGCGATGGCACTCCTCGCGCCGCTGGCGTCGGCGGCCCTGAGCGGCTCCTCCGACCCCACCCCCCAGCCGCTGCCGGACCGGGTCACCGACACCTCCCGACTGCCGTCCGGGTGGCAGAAGTCGGGCGACCGGATGGTCACGTACGACGGGGACGCCACCGGACTGCACATACTGGTCGCCGATGCCGCCCACGCCTACCGCTGGCGCACCGCGGCCACGCTGTCCGAGCCGGGCATCGACACCGACCAGTGGATCGGCCAGACCTGTGTCACGGGGTCGGGCGACCGCGCCGTGGTGGTCTACGCGCCCCGGCAGGCGACCAACGACCAACAGGGCTTCCAGCAGGGCGCCTTCGCCGCCGTGGTCGACCTGGCGGACGGCACGGTGACCAAACTGCCGCAGCTGGTCTCCCTCGCCTACTTCAACCCCGGTTGCGGCTCGGGCGAACGCGCCGTGCTCTCCCGGCCGGAGGGCGAGGGCACGCAGCTGCTGACCGTCGACGCACGGCAGGGCAAGCTGACGGGCCGGCAGACCGTCCCGGGGCAGCTGACCTCCGCCGTGCCCTTCGAGGGCGGGATCGCGGCGGCCACCCGTGACTCCGTGGTCTCGGTGAACGGCCGGGGACACGTCCGCACCCTGGCCCGTACGGTGGGGACGCCGTTCCGGCTGGTGCCGGACGCGCACCACGGCCTGGCCTACCAGGTCCCGGCCTCCGGCAAGAAGGTGCAGGTCCGCCGCGTCACGCAGGGCGGCTCCGACCATCTGCTCGGCTCCGGCCCGCTCGGCGCCCTGGCGGTGCGCGGCGGCGGCGGCCGGGTCTTCGTGACCGGGAAGGACGCGCGGGAGGACATCCCGGGCTCCGCTCTGCCGAAGGGGTGGAAGGCACTCGACGTCCCGGCCCTGTCCGAGGTCTCCACCACCGGCCATCTCGCCCTGACCCGGGTCGGCAACGGCACCGAGGCGGCCGGCCGCAAGGACGTGGGCACGGCTCCCGCCCCCGCCACCGCGCAGCCCGTCGGCATCAAGGCCCTGGTACCGGGCACGGGCGCCACGTTCGACTTCCGGGTGCAGCCCAGAGCGCCACGACCCGGGCAGGGCGCCGAGCAGTCCCCGGCCCTGTCCGCGCGCACCGCGACGCCCGACGAGGGCGGGATGCACACCAACAGCATCCGGACGGAAAGCGTCGACGACGACGGCCCGGCGCACACCACCACCGACCCGGACCGCGCCTGCGCCGTCACCCGCAACGACCCCGAGCTGCAGGCGCTCCAGCCGTCACCCGCCCAGGTCGAGTGGGCGACGGACCTGGCCGTGCAGGGCAAGCTCGACGAACGCCGCCGGAAGGGCTGGAACGGCACCGACCTGCCGTCGTACACCCCGCAGGAGCTGTTCCCGCCCGTCGCGCTCAAGGGCGGCGGCCGGGTGCCCGCGCAGATCATGCTGGGTGTGCTCGCCCAGGAGTCCAATCTGGTGCAGGCCACCTCCCGGGCGTCCGCCGGTGAGAGCGGCAACTTCATCCAGGGCGGCTACTACGGCAACGCCGGCAGCGTGCACACCGTCAACTGGGCCGCCGCCGACTGCGGTTACGGCATCGCCCAGGTGACCAGCGGCATGGCCAAGTCGGACGCCACGTACACCGCCGAGCAGCAGAAGGCGATCACCGTGGACTACGCGGCCAACATCGCGGCCGGTCTGCAGATCCTCCAGGACAAGTGGAACCAGCTCCACGACCACGGCATGCTCGTCAACGGCGGCGACCCCGAATACCTGGAGAACTGGTGGTTCGCGCTGTGGGCGTACAACAGCGGCTTCAATCTGCCGGACGCCTCGGACGCCGCCGCCCCGTGGGGCCTCGGCTGGTTCAACAACCCGGCCAACGGCCTCTACCCGCCGGACCGCAAGATGTTCCTCTCCTCCGGCGCCGACGACGCCCGCAACCCCAACCTGTGGACCTACCCGGAGCGGGTCCTGGGCTGGGCGGCGTACTCCCAGCAGAAGACCGACCCGGCGACCGGCACGTCCGGCCCGGCCTTCACCGTCGGCAGCTGGCCGACCGGCAACGCGCCCGACGCCCAGCCGCCGCACGACGCCTTCTGCAAGCCCGACGTCAACGACTGCGACACCTCCAAGCCCCGCAAGGTGGAGGGATCGAGCCAGCCCACGGGCCCCTGCCAGCGGGACGACTTCAAGTGCTGGTGGCACCAGCCGGCGACCTGGACGGACTGTGCCACCACCTGCGGCACCGAGGTGCTGAAGTACCAGGCGACCGACCCCGAGCCGGAGCCCGCCTCCCCGCACCCGGCGTCCTGCGCCTCCACCCTGCCGCGGAACGCGCTGATCGTGGACGACGTACCGAACACGGTGAAGTTCCGGGTCGGCAGCACCAACCCCTGCGCCGGCCTGCGCAACTGGACCAGCCGGGGCACCCTGTCGTTCACCTTCGGCTCCGCGGAGCAGAACGGCGCGACCGTCTACCCGTCGAAGATCGACTTCCACCAGCTCGGTTCGGGCTTCGGCGGCCACTTCTGGTTCACCCACACCCGGGACCCGAAGTACACCGACTCGGTCGTCACCGGCACCTGGACGCCCGACCGGACGATCAAGGGCTGGGCGCGGGTGATGGTGCATCTGCCCGACCACGAGGCCACCACCGGCCAGGCCACCTACCACATCGACCTCGGTGACGGCACCGTCGTGGACAAGACGATCTCCCAGGACACCGGCGGCCGGAACGCCTGGGTCTCGCTGGGCTCGTACGAGTTCCACGGCACCCCGAGTGTCTCGCTGAGCTCCGACACGGCGGACGGCACCGGGGACGACTCGATCGCCTGGGACGCCCTGGCGTTCGAGCCCCTGCCCGGCGAGCCCGCGGACGCGGTCACCCCGGCGTCGTAGCGGTCGACGGACCGGACACACATACGCCCCCGGACAGGCACCTCGCCTGTCCGGGGGCGTTCGTCATGCCGTCGCCGGGACGCTACCCGGCCTGTGAACCGCCGTCGCCCGTCACGTCGGTCACCTTCCAGCGCTGGTTGGCACCGGAGTTCGGCAGCCACACCCCGACGCCGGCGCCCTCGTTCGTGGACTGGCCGGAGACGTCCGCGAGCCGGCCGGTGGCGGCGTTGACGAGGGTCCAGGTGCCGTCGCCGGTCGTCGACATGATCCACTGGGCGGCGCTGTCACGGCGGCCCTCGTCGGGCTCGGCCACCAGGGCACCGTCCCGGACGGCCAGGCGCTTGTCCTCGGTGGCCTCGGTGAGGACGTACCGCTTGCGGTTGTCGGTGCCTCGGATCTGCTCCACCCGCCACTGCTGACCGCTCGGGTCGGAGGCGTCGGCGCTCCTGATGACGAGCCCGGTGCCGTTGTCGGCGATGGTGAGGTCCTTGCCGCTCTGGACGCCGGTCAGCCGGTAGGTGTGGCCCTTGCGCAGTTCGGCCGCGTCCTCGGCGACGCCGGAGACGCCCTTGACGAGGAAGGAGGTCACGGACTGGGCGGGCACGGTGATCGTGGCCTGCTCGCCGGTGACCCGGACGGCCTTCTGCTTCGCCAGCTTGCCGTCGGCGCTGGTCACCACCGGGGTGACGGTGGCACGGGAGGAGATCCGGCCGAACTTCGACAGGTCGAGCGTGACCTCACGCGCCTCGGTGGTGCTGTTGACGTGGACGACGGTCGCCGCGTCGCCCTTCCGGGAGACCGCCGCGGTGCTGGAGGTGTCGTCCGTCTTGATCAGCCGGTCGCCGGGCTTGATGTAGTGGGTGAAGTTCCGGGCGGTGTCGAACTTGGTGTTGGTGTAGATCGGGCAGGTCTCGAGGGTGTCCTTCGAGGTGCAGCTGAAGGGGATCTGGATCTCGCCCCAGTTGCCGCCCTTCGCGGACTCGCCACCCGGCTTCATGTTGTCGTAGTCCTCGACGGGCTGCCAGAACACCCAGGCCCGTGGCTCCAGTTCACGCAGGTCGTCGACCATGCGCTGGGCGAGGCCCAGGCCGGGCCGCATGTCCGTGAAGCTCTGGCCGTCGCCCCAGTCGCCCTCGACCTCGCTCATCCACAGCGGCTTGTCGGCGGCCTTGGCCAGGTCGCGCACGCTGGTGCGCTGTCCGGTGCCGTAGGTGTGGACGTTCATCTGGCCGACCAGGTCGCGCACTTCCTGGGGATAGGAGTTCCAGTTGGTGGCGAAGGTGCCGGGGTTGGTCTCGTCCATCGCGGAGATCTCCGCGCCGGTGCGGGACTTCTCCAGGACCGGGCCCAGCGCGCGGAGCACCTTCTGCTGGAGCTCGGGGCCCATGTGGGCGCCCTCCTGGCGGCCGCCCACGGGCTCTCCGTCCGGGCCGAGCTTGGTGCCCCAGTAGTTGGTGTTCGGCTCGTTGAACGGGTCCAGCGTGTCGACCTTGATGCCGTGCGCCTTCTCCAGCCGCTCGGTGGCACCCACCAGGTACTTGGCGAAGTCGTCGACGGACTCGGTCTTCAGCTGGTCCTTGCCCGCGTCGAAGTTGCCGGAGACGTATCCGCTCTCGGTCATGAACCAGGGCGGCGAGTTGCTGAACGCCTCCCAGTGGGTGATGTCCTTCTTGATGCGGTCCACCCACCAGCGCTGGGTGGCGTCGGCCTTGTCGTTCCAGTCGGCGGGGTCGTCGGCGTCCCACCAGTCGACGTCCTCGCGGGTGGTGCCCGCCGGGGCCTTCCACCAGCCCTCGACCGCGCCTCCGGCACGGAGGTAGTCCTTGACGTCCGGGGCGTTGCCGCCGCCGATGTTGTAGCGGGCGATGTTCAGGGCGAGGCCGTCGTCACCGAAGAGGAGCTTGGCGAGCTTCTCCCGTATCGCGGGCGGGTAGTCGCCGGTGGCGTTGGCGAACCAGACCAGGCTGGTGCCCCAGCCCTCGAACTTCTGCTGCTTGTAGGAGGGGTCGGGCCGGACGGTGACCGAAGCGGTGGCGGCCGTCGTCCCGGCGTGCGCTGCCGGCAGCGAGGTGGTGGCCAGAACGGTCCCGGTCGCGAGTGCGGTGATGCCGATGGCCCCCAGGAGCCGTTTCTTGCGGGTGCGCTGTGCCATCTCGGGGTGCTCCCACTCTTCCGTGTGCTTCGCCGGCTGCTGTCATGTTTACGTAAACATCCGACGGCGTGATGTCTACACCGCCCCGATCCGAAGGGTCAAGAAGTCGTCAAGTACCGAAAGTTGCGAAGCACGGGCCGGCGGGATCCCGCCATCGGCCCCGGCGTCCCCGAGGAGACGCCGGGGCCGGCCGCCGCGGTCAGAGGGCCGCGGCCTCCTCGGTGGTGAGGAAGCGGAGGTTCTTGACGTACTCGTTGACGAGCATCGGCACGCCGTCGGAGGCCAGGTACCACCTCGGCTTGCCCGTGCTGTCGGCGATCACCCGGCCGTTGACGCGGAGGTTCTCGAAGGTGACGTCCTTGACGAGGCGCTCCTCGCTGAGGCCCATCATCACCGAGAGGTCGGCGTTCTTGCCGTTGTAGCTGAGGTCCTTGATGTAGACGGACTCGATGCCGCGGCCGGCCGAGGTGTTGTACTTCGGGTTGTACTCGACCCGCATGTGGATGAGCTGGCCCCAGCGGAAGTCCTCCACGCGGATGTTGTCGAACGTGACGTCCCGGACGAGGTTGCTGTCACCGACCATGAAGGCGATGGCGCCCTGGTACGTCACCTGCGGCTCACGGTGGTCGAGGATGTCAATGTTCTCGAAGTTCAGGTTCTCCAGCACCTCGGGGGTGTCGGAGTTGCCGTGCACGCCGATGTTGATGGGGTGGGCGACGTCGGCCCACAGGGAGCAGTTCCTGACGGTGATGTTGCGGGTGTCGCCGTAGAAGTCCCAGCGGTGGGTGTAGAGGGCGACGGAGTCGTCGGACGTGCGCAGGAAGCAGCCGTCGACCGTGACGTTCTCGGAGCAGTAGAGCTGGATGCCGTCGCCCCAGCCCTGATGGCTGAAGGCGCGCAGGTTGTTGATGGTGAGGTTCCGGGTCTCGGCGACCCGGACGTTCTCGTACCGGGGGTTGAGGATCGTGACGCCGTCGATGGTGATGTTCTCGCACTTGCGGACGAACATCGCGCCGACGGGGGAGTTGTAGAGCACGCCGCGGCCGGTCAGCCGGGCGTTCTCCACGTTCTCGAAGATCACCTGGGAGGTGAGGACGGCACCCGCGGCCAGATAGACGGTGGTGCCGCTCGGCACCTTCAGCGTCCGGTCGGGGGTGGTGTGCAGTCCGGGCCCGAAGTACATGACCTTCTTGTCGCCCTCGGCGGGCGGGTCCTGCTCGATCGGGTTCGCGAGCAGGTGCAGGCAGTCGAAGATCTTGTCGTCGAGCTGGACGACGACGTTGCGGGGCCGGTCCAGAGTGAACCGTACGCTGCTCCCGAGCACCTCGGGCTTGATGCCGTACGAGTCGGGGCGGACGCGGGCCTTCTCGAAGCCGCCCGGGTTGTAGGTGACCTCGACCTCGACGGTGCCGGAGAAGTCGAACATGGCCACGGAGGAGTTCTGGGCCCTGTTGCTGCCGGTGACGGGGTCGATCAGCGCGAGCCTGGCCAGGTAGACGTCGAGTCTCTGCCAGGTGCCGCCGAGCGGGCGGACCTTGACCGTGAAGGCGTTGTTGACCGGCACCTGCGGAAGGGTCGGGTGCTTGATGACGATGTCCTGAGCGGCGGTCTCATCCGCCGTGGCAGCGGCCGCCTGGGCGGTGCTCGCGAGGCTGCCGGCCAGGCCTGCGACAGCGAGTGCGCCGACGCCCTGGAGGGTGGTTCGCCGGGACGGTGACGGGCTCATGGTGGCTCCTTGACGGGACGTGGATGGGTGGCCATCTGCAGCCGGAGGTGGGCGTGTGGGCGACGGACTGACCCGCCACGCGGAAATCTGCGGCACGAGCAAAATCTGCGTCAAGGGATCGGCCGATTTTCGAAACAACCGGTTTCTAAGTGGTGCCCTCCTATGGTCTGCGCTGTGGCCAGGGCGGTACGGCGTCGGCGGGCCGGTCGGACACCCCCCGTCGTGCGACTGGGCTGCAACCGGTTTCTAACCGGCCCGGTTGGGGCCGAGCGCCGCAACCCCCCAGGTCAGAGACCTGGGGGGTTGCGTCCGGCTGGTGCTCCCGTCAGGCGCCCCTCGTCATCCGAACTGGCCGGGCTGGTAGTCGCCGGCGGGCTGCTGGACGATGACGTTCAGGCGGTTGAACGTGTTGATGAGGGCGATCATGGACACCAGGGCGGCGAGCTGCTCCTCGTCGAAGTGCTTGGCGGCGTTCGCCCAGGCGTCGTCCGTGACACCGCCGGCCGCGTCGGCGATGCGGGTGCCCTGTTCCGTCAGCTCCAGGGCGGCGCGCTCGGCGTCGGTGAACACCTTGGCCTCCCGCCAGGCCGCCACCAGGTTGAGGCGCTGCTGGGTCTCCCCCGCGGCCGCGGCGTCCTTGGTGTGCATGTCGACGCAGAAACCGCAGCCGTTGATCTGGCTGGCGCGGAGCGTCACCAGATGGCCGATCGAGGCCGGCAGGGTCGAGTCCTCCAGCACCTTGCCCGCGGAGACGAGGTGCTTCACGAACTTGTTCGCGACGGGGCTGGCGAAGAGGTTCAGGCGCGCTTCCATGGTCAACTCCCTTGTGGTTACGGACGCTTACACCTCCCCGACGAAGCAGCGCGGCAGGATGTGACATGACGGTCCGTGAAGTGCTCCGACGGCGGATGGCTAGGAGCCCCCGGCGCCCTCGACATTGGCCACCATCCTGCGCAGCACCTTGAGCGCGGCCACGTACTCTTCGTCGCTGATGCCCTGGTGGACCACGGCGCGCACCTCGGTCGCCAGCTCACGGAGCCGCGCTCTGGCGGCCTCCCCGGCCTCCGTGAGGTGCAGGCGCTGCCCGTCGTCGGTCCGGAGCCATTCGCGGTGGAGCAACTGGTCGACGACCCGGGCGATTTCGTGCGGCCCGTCGGCGAGGTGCGTCAGCTGCGCGACGACCTCCTCGCGACTCGGCGCTGCGGGACCGCCGTTCACGCGGTTGAGTACCCAGTACTGCGGCTGCGTGACGTCGATCTTGGCCATGGCGTCACGCAGGTGCCGGGTGACGGTCGCATGAGTCAGGCCGCACCAGTAGCCGACCGGCTGAGTGGCCAGCATGTCATCGGTGGCGGCCGGGTTCGCCGGCGCCTGGTCAGTGAGGGTTCCGGTCTGTAATTCCATGATCGCGACGCTACATTCCACCTTCCGCACCGCACCATCGGAACGCGGCATTCACTGCAACTCAGGAGCACTAACCGTGCAGTTCGCGGTAGGCCGCGACCGCCCCGGCGTGCAGGGGCACGACACCGGTGGAGATCAGGCTGCGGACGTCGAGGAACTGGGTGCCGAGGGCCGCCGTGGGCACCAGGTGGGTGGCGCGCCGGACCAGGACGCGGGTGAGGGCCGCGGCGACGGGGCCGGGCAGGTCGGGGCGGCACAGGAGGAGGTTGGCGACTCCTATGGTGGCCACCTCGGTCGTTCCCGGGTACGCCCCCGCCGGCACGGTCACCGCTTCGAGGCCCGAACCCGCCTGCCCCCCGCCGGCCCGCAGGCGGGGCAGCAGGGTGGCCAGGGGGAGGAGGCGGATGCCGGGGCGGGTGCCCAGCGCGGACAGCACCGGCAGCGGTACGCCGCCCGCGACCAGCAGCGCGTCGATGGCGCCGTCCCGCATCGCGCGCGCCGCCTGCGGCATCAGCAGATGCCGGACCCGTACGTCCGTGCCCGGCGTCAGGCCCGCCGCGCGCAACAGACGGTCGCCGAGCACCGCACCGCCGGACGCCGGCGCGCCCAGCGAGACGGTGCGGCCCGCCAGGTCGGCGACGGTACGGATGGGCGCGTCCGCGCGTACGGCCAGCTGTGCGTAGTTCTCGTACACCCGGCCGATCGCGTACAGCGGGACACCGCGGGCGAAGGGCGCCGCGCCGCCGTACGCGGCCCACGCGATGTCGGCCAGGGCCAGCGCCACTTCGGCCCGGCGCGCCTGGAGCAGCCGCACGTTGGCCACGCTGCCCTCGCTGGTGATCACCTCGCAGGACAGCCGGGGGTAGGCCGCCGCGACCTGGTCGGCCAGCAGCCGGCCGAAGGCCGCGTAGAAACCGTCGGACTCGCCCGTCGCGATGCGCACCGTGCCCACCGGGCCATGGTCCGCGCGGCGGGCGTCGGCCGTCGTGGCGCCCGCGAGCAGTCCGGCGCATGCCGTGCCGAGTGCCGCGCGCAGGGCGGTGCGGCGGGTGGGGCCGGTCATGCCGGGTCCTCGGCGCGCGGGAGGACGACCCGGACCCGCAGGCCGTGCGGCTCGGCCGCCGTGAACTCGACGCGTCCGCCGCGCCCTGTCACCAGCTGTTCGGCGATCGCCAGGCCGAGGCCGCTGCCGCGAATGTCCCGGTGACGCTCGGAGCGCCAGAAACGGGTGCCCGCCTGGGTGAGTTCGCCGGTGGCGAGGCCCGGCCCGTCGTCCCGTACCTCGAACACCGCGTCCGGTCCCTCGGCGCGGCAGCGCATCTCGACCCGGGCGCCGCGCCCGGCGTACTTGATCGCGTTGTCGAGCAGCACGTCGGCCAGCTGGGCCAGTTCGGCCTCCGCGCACGCCACGAGGACGCCGGGCCCGGGGTCGGACACCAGGCGGACCCCGGCCTGTTCGGCCACCGGATGCCACAGCTGTGCCTGCGCCTCGGTGACCGCCGCCGCGTCGCACCAGGCCTGGTGCGCGCCCACCGCCAGTTCACCGGCGCGGTGTTCGGCGGTGGCGAGGGCGAGCAGGTCGTCGAGCAGGTGCTCCATGCGTTCGAGTTCGGCCGTGATCCCCGTGTAGGTACGGCCGGCGGAGGCGGGCAGCCGCGGCTGGAGCGAGTCGACGCGCAGACGCAGCGCCGCGAGCGGATTGCGCAGCTGGTGCGAGGTGTCGGCCACCAGACGCCGCTGCTGCTCCAGCGCGGCGGTCACCGTGTCGGCCATCCGGTTGAAGCCGGCGGCCAGCTGGCGCAGTTCCGGAGGGCCGCCGGCCCGGGCGTGCTCGGGCGGCAGCCCGGCGGCCAGGGTGCCGACCGCGCGGTCGAGCCGGTGCAGCGGGCGTACGACCCACCGTGTGGCGGCGCGGGCGAGCATCCCACAGGCCACGGCGAACAGGACCGCGCCGACCAGGACGAGCGCCCAGCGCAGGGCGATGTCGTCCGCGGCGGCCCGCACCGAGGCGCGCAGCACCACGGCGCCGGACACCCGGGTGCCGGTGCCGACGGGGCGGGCGAGCAGCCGGTCGGCCCGGGACCAGGGACGCAGCGTCCCGCCGGGCGAGACGGGCTGGTTGCGCAGCGCCGCGTCGACCAGCCGCGCGACGGCCGGGTCGGCGGCACGCATGCCGCCCGTCTGCGCCACCGGGGCGCGGCGGGCGTCGACGACCACGACCGCTTCGCCGTACAGCTGGGTGTAACGGGTCACCTCGGCGGTCAGCGCGCCGGTGTCGCCGCTCTCGGCAGCCTGCTCGGCAAGGCCTGCGAAGCGGTCGAGGTCGGCGGTGCGCGCCGCGACGAGCCGCTGGGTGCGCTGGGACGCGGTGACTTCCAGCAGAGGTACGGCGAACCCGGCCACCGCGAGTACGGCGAAGGCCAGGACGACGGTCAGCACCCGGGTACGCATGGGTGGGCCCCTGCCGGCTCAGTCGCCGAACCGGTAGCCGAAGCCGCGGATGGTGGTCAGCGCCTGAGGGCGGCCGAGTTTGGCGCGCAGCTGGGTGAGGTGGACGTCGAGCGAGCGGGACACCGCCAGGTACGCGTCGCCCCACACCTCGTCCATCAGCTGCTGGCGGCTGACGGCCGTGCCCGCCCGGGCCGCCAGGGCCGCGAGGACCTCGAACTCCTTGGTGGTCAGGCGCACCTCGGCGCCGGCGACCAGCACCCGGCGTGCGTCGAGGTCGACCTCGACGTCTCCGGTGCGGACCGTGCGCGGCGCTTGCGGAGCGGCGGGGGCGGCGGCCCGCCGGGTGACCGCGTCGATACGGGCCAGCAGCTCGGCCAGCCGTACCGGCTTGACGAGGTAGTCGTCGGCGCCCAGACGCAGGCCGCGCACCACCGACCGTTCGTCACCCCGGGCGGTGAGGACCACCACCGGAAGGGCGCTCACCGCGCGCAGCTTGCGCAGCACCTCCAGACCGTCGAGGTCGGGCAGGCCGAGGTCGAGCAGCAGCAGGTCGGCCTGCCGGTGCCGGGCGAGGACCTCCTCGCCGCGGCGCACCCGGGTGGGGAGGTGGCCCTGCTCGTACAGGGCCTCGGTCAGCGCTCCGGCCACACCGTCGTCGTCCTCCGCCAGCAGCACGTGCACGGCCGCCTCCCTCGCGTCAGTTGCGGGCCTCGGTCTCCAGCGGCGATCCGTCCGACGTCTCGCGCATCCGAATGTAGACGAGCAGCGAGATCAGGACGCAGGCGGTGACGTAGTAGAAGTACCAGGACTCGTGGCCGGCGTTCTTGAACCACAGGGCGACGTACTCCGCCGTCCCGCCGAACAGGGCCACGGTCAGCGCGTACGGCAGGCCGACGCCCAGCGCCCGGATCGAGGTCGGGAACAGCTCCGCCTTCACCACCGCGCTGATCGAGGTGTACAGGGAGCTGACGGCCAGCGGCACGAGCATCAGCAGGAACGCGTGCACCGGGTCGCCGGTGTGGGACAGCAGGGTGAGCGAGGGCACCGTCACGACGGCGCCGAGCACTCCGAACGCGATCAGCATCGGACGGCGCCCCACCCGGTCGGAGAGCAGGCCCATGACCGGTTGCAGCACGACGAACACGAGCAGCGCGCAGAAGTTGATCCAGGCCGCCGTCGGCTTGGCGATGCCGCTGGTGTTGACCATGAACTTCTGCAGGTAGGTGGTGTACGTGTAGAAGAACAGCGTGCCGCCCATGGTCAGCCCGACGACGACCAGGCACTGCCGGGGGTAGGACAGCAGCAGCCGCAGGCTGCCGCGCGCGGGGCCGCTCCCTGGGTCCTCGCCCCCGCCCTCGGCCGCGGCACGCCGGTAGCTCTCGGACTCGTCCATGCCGCGGCGCAGCCACAGCACGACCACCGCCCCGGCGGCGCCGACGACGAACGCGATCCGCCAGCCCCACGCCTCCATCTGCGCGGAGCTGAGCAGCGACTGCAGGACGATCTGGATGCCGAGCGCGGTCAGCTGCCCGGCGATGAGGGTGACGTACTGGAAACTGGAGTAGTAGCCGCGGCGGCCGGGCGAGGCCACCTCCGACATGTAGGTGGCCGAGGTCGAGTACTCACCGCCGACCGAGATGCCCTGCAGCAGCCGCGCCGCCACCAGCAGCACCGGAGCGGCGACCCCGATGGAGCCGTACGACGGGGTCACCGCCACGATCAGCGAACCGGCCGCCATGAGCGTCACCGACAGCGTCAGCGCCGCGCGCCGGCCGCGCCGGTCGGCGTAGCGGCCCAGGACCCAGCCGCCGATCGGCCGCATCAGGAAGCCGACGGCGAACACCGCGGCGGTGTTCAGCAGCTGGGCGGTCTGGTCCCCCGAGGGGAAGAACGCGGCGGCGAAGTACACGCTGAACGCGGTGTACGCGTACCAGTCGTACCACTCGATCAGGTTGCCGATCGATCCGCGCACGATGTTGCTGACGACCCTGCGTTCGCCGCGGCGCGACTTTTCGCGCACGGCCGTGGTCTGTGTGGCCATCGGAACTCCCTTGTCTGCGGCCCGGGAGCACACAGAGTCGGCGGCACGGCGCGGCCGTTCAACAGCGGGGAGCAAGTCCTAACAGTCTCTTAGGGTCCGGGCGCCCGTTACCTTATGGAGCCGTGGCGGACATACGCGGGGATGTGCGGGGGTGGTGGCAGCGGGGCCGGGCGCTGGGGGCGGCCAATCCGTTGCTGGTCGACATCGGGATCGCGCTGCTGGTGCAGGCGGCGATGACGATGCCGTTCGTGGTGCCGCGCCCGCCCGAGCTGGAGCCGGCCACCTGGCCCGCGTACGGGCTCACGACCCTCACCGTGGTCCCCCTGGTCTGGCGGCGGCGCGCTCCGGTCGCCGTCCTGCTCGCGATCATCGCGGCCAGCGCCCTGTACCGGCTGGCGCTGGAGGGGCCCGGGCAGCCGCTGCCGTACCCCGGGCTCGTCATCGTCTACACGATCGCCGCGCTGTCGTCGCCGGCCAAGCGGCTGGCCACCGGGCTTGTGCTGCTGGTCGCCGTGCCCGGGTCGGTGTGGCTCAACACCCGCTCGGCGCGTGAACTGACCTTCTCCGGCTTCGTGTTCGCGGCGGCCTATGTCTTCGGGCGGCTGACCGATGCCCGCCAGCGGGCCAACCGGGTCGAGGCCGAGCAGGCCGCGGCGCGCGAGCGGGCCCGGATCGCACGGGAGATGCACGACGTCCTCTCCCACGCGGTGAGCCTGATGATCGTGCAGGCGGAGGCCGGCCCGGTGGCGGTCCGTACGGCCCCGGAGCGGGCGGAGGCCGCCTTCGACGCGATCTCCGAGACGGGCCGGGACGCCATGACGCAGCTGCGCCGGATGCTGGGGGTGCTGCGCGAGGGCGACGAGCCGGGGGCCGCCCCGCTCGAACCGCAACCCGGCCTCGCGGAGCTGCCGGATCTCCTGGACCGGGTCCGGGCCAGTGGTCTCGATGTCGTGCACCGGACGGCGGGGGCCGCGCGTCCGCTGCCGGACGCGACCGGGGCGACCGTCTTCCGGATCGTCCAGGAGGCGCTGACGAACACGGTCAGGCACGCGGATGCCCACACCGTGTCCATACAACTCACCTACGGGGAAACCGACTTGTGCATCGAGGTGACGGACGACGGACGCGGTCCGCAGTCCGGTTCCGGCGGCGGCCACGGACTCGTCGGGGTCCGCGAGCGGGCGGCGGCGCACGGCGGTACGGCGGTCACCGGGCCCGGCCCGGACGGCCGGGGCTTCCAGGTGCGGGTGCGTATCCCGGTACCGTCACCGTCCTTGGCGGAGGTGGCGCGTTGACGATCCGCGTGGTGGTGGCCGACGACCAGGAACTGGTGCGCAGCGGATTCGCGATGATCCTCGACGTCCAGCCGGACATGGAGGTGGTCGCGGAGGCGGGTGACGGGGCCGAGGCGGTCGAGGCGGTACGGCGGCACGACCCCGATGTGGCGCTGCTGGACATCCGGATGCCCCGCATGGACGGGATCGAGGCCTGCCGCGCGATCAGTTCGGCGGGCGACTGCCGGACGGTGATGCTGACGACCTTCGACTCCGACGAGTACGTGTACGAGGCGCTGCACGCGGGTGCGAGCGGTTTCCTGCTGAAGGACGTGCGCCGGGACGATCTCGTGCACGCCGTACGGGTGGTGGCGCGAGGCGACTCGCTGCTCGCGCCGTCCGTGGCCCGGCGCCTGGTGGAGCAGTACACGCGCCCCACCGCCCGCCGACGGCGGCCCGACCCGCGGCTGGACGTGCTGACCGGGCGGGAACGGCAGACGCTGCTGCTGCTCGCGCGGGGCATGTCGAACGCGGAGATCGCCGCGGAGCTGGTCGTCAGCGACCACACGGTCAAGACCCATGTCGGCAATGTGCTCGCCAAGCTGGGGCTGCGGGACCGGATCCAGGCCGTGATCTGCGCCTACGAGACGGGGCTGGTCGCGGCCGGGGATCCCCCGCCCAGGGGAGCGTCCCGTCCCGGTTCCTCCCCCGCGCCGGTGAGGGACTGACTCCCCGAAGACCGCCTGCGCGGGCGATCCACGACAAGCCGCCGCTCAGCAGGATGGAGCCGTCCATCCCAAGAGCACCTGAGCAACAAGGGTGCCCATCCATGGAGTTGAGCATGAGGCACACGACCCGCACCCTGCTGGCGGCGGCGCTCGTCCTGGGCGTCGCGGCCGGCCCTTCGGCACTGCCCGCCGCGGCGTCCACCCCGTCCGCCCCCTCCGCCGGGGCCTCGGCACCATCCACGGACCCCGCCCCGCAGGACCCGCTGCGGACCGCCATCGCGGGCCTGCCGACCGCGGACGCGACGGCCGCGCTGGTGCGGGTCGGCGGAAGGGAGGGCGTCTGGCGGGGCAGTTCGGGCGTGCACGACCTGAGGACCGGCCGGCCGGCCGATCCGTCCGCCCGCTTCCGCGCCGGTTCCGTGACCAAGGTCTTCACGGCGGCGGTCGCCCTGCAGCTGGCCGCCGAGGGCAGACTGAACCTGGACGGCAGTGCCCGCTCGTACCTGCCGGACCTGATCCCGGCGTCGTACGGGGACGTCACCGTCCGGCAGTTGCTCAACCACACCCACGGCATCCCGGCCCCCGACTTCCCCGGGACCACGGTCGAGGAGGCGTACGCGAACCGCTTCCGGATCCATGACCCCGAGGACATGGTCCGCTCGGCGACGTCTGAGCGACGGGAGTTCGCGCCGGGCGAGAAGCAGCACTACCTCAACATCGGCTACACGATCGCGGGTCTGGTGATCGAGCGCGTCACGGGCGACTCGTACGAGCACCAGGTCGCCCGCCGGATCCTGAAGCCGCTCGGGCTGCACGGCACGTACTTCCCCGGGACGAACCCGCGCATCATCGGCCCGCACAACCACGGCTACCAGACGATGCGGCTGGACGACGGGACGACCGGACTGCGCGACGTGTCGGTGTGGGGGACGACGGACGGCTGGGCGGCCGGCGACATCGTCTCGACCACGGCGGACCTGGAGCGCTTCACCAACGCCCTGTTCCAGGGCCGGGTGGTGCGTGGCCCGCTCCTGGAGGAGATGTTCACGCTGCCTAAGGTGACGGACTTCAGGAGCGGCGACCCGGCCGCCTACTCCGTCGGCCTCTCGATGAAGAAGCTGGGCGGCCGCGAGGTGTGGGGCAAGACGGGCGGCCGCTGGGGCTACAACGCGGCCATCGCCTCCACCCGCAACGGCTCCCGCACGCTGGTCTACAGCGTCAACTCCACGGACGCCAAGGGCCAGGACATGAACAAGGTGGCGCAGAACATCATGGTGGCGGCGTACGGCAGGCCATAGCGGCACGCCCGGTACCTTGGTGCGGGGGGGTGCGGAATGAGCGACTCTTCCCGCTGTTCGGTCTGCCCTCCCCCGTGCCCGCGCAGGCACGGGGGCGGTTCACGTGCCGGCGTTCTCGGCCAGTGTGTGCGCCACGAGCGCGTTGGCATGGCCGTGTCCCAGACCGTGCTCGGTCTTGAGCCAGGTGACGAGCTCCCTGTGCCGGGTCAGCGGCGAGGCGCGGATCAGGTCCTTCCACTCGGTGATCGGACGGCCGTACTTCTTCTCGATGGAGGGGAAGTAACTGGCGGGGCCCTTCACGGATGCGGTCACGTCGGTCGGTTCCTTTCCTTCACTCGCTGTCGCCGGTATGACCGGCCCGGCGCGAGGAAGCAATCGGCCCTGGCCGGTGATCCCGGTCACACCCTCCGCAGGACGGCGCGGGCCGGGAGGACGGTGGCCGCCGTGGCGAGCAGCAGGCAGACCGTCACCACGCCCGCGACCCAGGGCCAGGCCACCGACAACTCCACCGGCAGGCCCAGTTCCTCGCGCAGGCCGTGGACCGTGCCGAGCAGGGCGGGAGCGGCCACCGTCAGGCCGAGGGCCGCGCCCAGGGTGACGACGCAGCACGTTTCGGCCGCGAGCGCCAGCAGCACCTGACGCGGCGTCGCGCCGGACAGGCGCAGGACGCGGAGATCACGCACCCGGCCCAGGGTGGCCGTCAGCAGGGTGGAGGCGACGGCAAGGGCGGTGTAGCCCGCCGACAGGGCGACGAGGATCAGGGTGAACCGCAGGACCAGCCGGTCCTCCTCGGCGTCGTCCGAGGCCGCGTAGGCCGCCACCGGCATCTCTTCGGCGCCGAGTCCCGCGGGGAGCCGCGTCCCGTCGGGACCCGTTCGGTAGGCGACATCCGCCAGCGCCGAAGGGTCATGGGCGCGTACCAGTTCGCGGGGGAGGAAGACCTGGTACGGCATCGAGTCGTCGGCCACGGCTGTCACCCGCAACCGCCGCGTACGGCCGTCCTCGAACGTGAGGAGGGCGACGTGGCCTGTCCGCCAGCCGTGCGCGGCCGCCACGGCCGCCGTGACGACGACGGTGTCACCCCGGGGCGCGGGCACGGCGTACACCTGCCGGAAGCCGGACGACACCCCGGCCGCGGACAGGGCCGCCCTGCCCTCACCGCCGTAGACCGTGGTCGCCAGCAGCGCCGTGCCCTCGACCCGGTCGACCGCCGCGTCCGACAGGCCCGGCGTCCCCCTGGGCACCACCGCCGCCTCCGCCCGTACGGCCGCGGCCTGCCGGGCGGTGTCGGCACTCTGGGTCGTCTGCACGGTGCTGGTGATCAGTACGGCGAAGGCGACGGTCGCCAGCACCGGGGCGACGGTGGAGGAGGTGCGGCGCACCGCGGTGAGCATGTTCTCGCGTACGAGCAGGGCCGTCGCACCGGGACGCCGGGCGAGCGGCCGGGTCAGTGCCCCGATCACGGGCCCGACCAGCGCGGGCAGGAGGAGGGTCAGGCCCGCCGTCAGGCCCATCGCCGCGCCGAGGGCCAGCAGCACCATGCCGTCGGCCCCCGCCAGGGCCGTGCCCACCGAACAGACCGCGCCGACCCCCGTCAACGCCAGCCCGGCGGCCCACCGGCGTCGCGTCATCGGGTTGCTGTCCACCACCGCCTCCCGCATCGCCTCCAGCGGCCTCACCCGGGCCGCCCGTCGCGACGCGGCGCCCACTCCGGCGAGTGCCACCACCACGCCCAGAGCGACGGCCGCGGCCGGCACCCACCACCGGATGCGCACCTCGAAGCCCGCCGGCTGGAAACCCGCGTCGATCAGCAGCCCGGTCATCGCCGGCGCGAGCACCACGGAGAGCAGCGCCCCCGTCACCGCGCCGAGAAGACCGACCGTCAGCGCTTCGGCGTACACCATGCGCCTCAACTGCCGCGGTGTGGCGCCGATCGTCCGCAGCAGGCCGAACTCGCGGCGCCGCTGCGCGACGGTGAACGCGAACGTCGAGGAGACGACGAAGACCGTGACGAAGGCGGAGAGCAGCGCCATGGCGGTGAGCACCTGGCCGCCGATCCAGCGGGTCATCTCGTCCTGCCTCGGCGCGAGCGCATCGCGGGAGGCACCGGTCAGGACCGTGCCGTCGCCGCCGACGGCACCCCGCGCGGCGGCCGCGACGCGGGCGGGGTCGGCACCGGGCTCCAGGAGCAGCCCGATGACCCGTACGCCGCCCGCCAGTTCGGCGGCCCGCCGGTCGGTGACGTAGTAGCCGGGGCCGTTCACCGTGCCGGACACCGACCACCGCCGCGGCCCGTGCGCCGTCAGCACCGTGACGGTCTCGCCCGGCGCGCGGCCGAGTGCCTCGTCCACGACGATCTCGTCCGCCGTGGCCGGCCCTCTGCCCGCGCTCAGGCCGTACGCGGCGAGCGCCGCGGCCGACCAGGGGTGGCCCTGCCGTTCCCCCGCCCGCTGTTCGCTGCCCACCGCCTGTGCGTAGAAGGACCGGTCCGCCACCGCCGAGGCCACTCCCGGCAGTTCGGCCAGCGTCCGCCGCAACGTCTCGGCGCGTTCCGGTGGCCACGGCGGGTTCTCCACGAACACCCCCTCGGATCGCGTTCCGGCCGGGCTCTGCACCAGCACCGGCGCCCCCGCGAGCCGTTCCGGCACCCCCGTGCCCTCCGACAGCAGGACCAGCCCGCTCATGGCCACGACCGCGACGCCCAGCGCCACGGCCACGAAGGACCCCAGGAAGGAGGTCCATCGTTCCCGCACCGTCGCCAGGCTGATCACGACCGCACCTCCAGTGCGGCCGTCCGCGCCGCGATCGCCTCGGCACCGACGGCACCCGGCAGTTCGTCCACCAGCCGTCCGTCGGCCAGCAGCGCCACCCGGTCCGCGTACGCCGCGGCGGCCGGGTCGTGCGTCACCATCACGACCGTCTGTCCACGGCCGTCCACCAGGTCCCGCAGCAGCCGCAGCACCACCCGTGAGGCCCTGGTGTCCAGTGCCCCGGTCGGCTCGTCGGCGAAGAGGACGGCGGGCCGCGCGATCATCGCGCGGGCGATCGCGACGCGCTGCCGCTGTCCTCCGGACAGTTCGCCCGGCCGGTGCCCGTGACGGTCCGCGAGGCCGACCGCGTCGAGCGCCGCCCGCACCTCGTCCGCCGCCGGACGGCATCCGGCCAGTCTCAGCGGCAGTTCGACGTTCTGCGCGGCGGTCAGCGCCGACACCAGGTTGAACGCCTGGAAGACGAACCCCACCCGTTCCCGGCGCAGCACGGTCAGCGCGTTCTCGTCGAGCCCGCCCAGTTCCGTACCGCCGATCAGCACCTCGCCGGAGCTCGGCCGGTCGAGGCCCGCCGCGCAGTGCAGCAAGGTGGACTTGCCGGACCCGGAGGGGCCCATCACGGCCGTCATCGTCCCGGCGGCGAAGTCCAGGGTCACGTCGTCGAGAGCGGTGACGGCCCCTTCCCCGGCGCCGTAGCGCTTGGTCACCGACCGCAGCTCGACGGGCCGGACGGCCGACGTGCCCGGTGTCGTGGTCGTGTTCCTCGTGGTCGTGTTCCTCGTGGTCATGTGCCAAGGCAACGACGGGAACCCGGTCCGGCACATTGCCGCCAGGGCGAGAGCCGATACTCCATCTGGCACTACTGCCGTCGCCGGCCGGCGCCGCTACGGTCGACCGTGTGTCCCCTCGAACCGTTCTGGAGGCCCTGACCCGCAGCCCGTTGGGGTTCCTCCGCAGCGTCTGGCCCTGGCGGGCACTGGGGCACCTGCTGTCGGGCGGGGTGTTCGCGGCCGGTGCCTACCTGGCTGTCGGCGGACTGTTCACCGCGCCCATCGGCACCTTCGCCAGGGTGCTCTGCGCGGTCGCCGTCGTGGTCTTCGCCGCTGCCCTCGCCGGCCCCCTGGAGCGGCGCCGCCTCGCCCTCGTCGACCGCGGCGACCGCGGTGACCGGCCGGAACCGCGCAGCGGTCCGCGCACCGCCGGCTACGGCGCCGTGTCCGTCCTGGCGGTCGGCTGGATGGACCTCGCCCTCGTCCTGGTCTCGCTCGGCATCCCGGGCTTCCTCCTCCTCACGCCGCTGCAGCCCACCGCCTCCCCCTGGCAGAGCGTGGCCGGCCCCGTCGCGGGCGCCCTGCTCCTGCCGGTGGCCGCTTATCCCGTCGGCGCGTGGGCCGGTGTCCGCGCCGCCGTGACCCGTGCGGTCCTCTTCCCGCCGGACCGCGAACTGCGCGAGGTCGTACGCTCCCGGGCCCGGCTCGTCGACGCCTTCGAGGCCGAACGCCGCCGCATCGAGCGCGACCTCCACGACGGTGCCCAGCAGCGCCTCGTCGCCCTCACCGTGAAACTGGGCCTGGCCACCCTCGACCTGCCGCCCGGCAGCCCCGCGTCGCAACAGGTCGCCGAGGCCCACGCCCTCGCCAAGGAAGCGCTCACCGAACTGCGGGAACTGATCCGTGGCATCCATCCCCAGATCCTGACCGAGCGCGGCGTGCCCGCCGCCGTGCGGGACATCGCCGGGCGCTGCCCGGTACCCGCCGACCTCGACATCGACCTCCCCGGCCGGCTGCCGGCCGCGGTCGAGCAGACGGCGTACTTCGTGACCGCCGAGGCCCTCACCAACATCGCCAGGCACAGCGGTGCGGACCGCTGCCGCATCACCGCCCGCTGCCACGACGGCGTGCTCCGCCTCGACATCGAGGACAACGGCGGCGGCGACGCGGACCCCGCTCGCGGTACGGGCCTGACCGGACTCGCCGACAGGATCGCCGCCGCCGACGGCAGAATGCTCCTGTCCAGCCCGCCCGGCGGGCCCACCCTCCTCAGAGCGGAGATACCGTGCGGCACCCCCTCCGCATAGTGATCGCGGAGGATGCCGTCCTCCTGCGCGAAGGCCTCGTCCATCTGCTCCGGCGCTTCGGCCACCAGGTCCTCGCCGCCGTGGGCGACGGCCCCGCCCTGCTCGCCGCCGCCCGGGAACACCGGCCGGACCTGGTGATCACCGACGTCCGCATGCCGCCCGGGCAGACGGACGAGGGGCTGCGCACGGCCCGCCTCCTCCAGGCCGAGCAGCCCGCACTGGCGGTCCTCGTCCTCAGTCAGTACGTCGAGCAGACCTTCGCCGAGGAACTCCTGGACGACCGCCGCGGCAGCACCGGCATGGGGTACCTCCTCAAGGAACGCATCGGAGACGTCGAGGAGTTCGCGGACGCCGTCACCCGCGTCGCCGCCGGCGCCACGGTCGTCGACCCGGAGGTCGTACGCCAGCTGCTCGCCCGCCGCCGCGACCCCCTGGACCGGCTCACCCCCCGTGAACACGAGGTTCTCGCCCTCATGGCCGAGGGCCGTTCCAACGGGGCGATCGCCCGCCGCCTCGTGGTCACCGAGGCCGCCGTCGCCAAGCACATCGCGAGCATCCTCCAGAAGCTCCGGCTGCCCCCGGCGGCCCCCGACGACCACCGTCGCGTCCTTGCGGTGCTGGCCTATCTGCGCGCCTAGGTGTGCTGTCCGGGGACGTCGGGGACGGCCTTCACCAGGCCCGTCTGGTAGGCGATGACGACCAGCTGGGCGCGGTCGCGGGCGCCCAGTTTGGTCATCGCGCGGTGGATGTGGGTCCGTACGGTCAGCGGGCTGAGCACGAGGACCTCGGCGATCTCGTCGTTGGACCTGCCCTCCGCGGCCAGGGCCATCACCTCGCGCTCGCGGACGGTGAGTTCGGACAGGCGCTGCGGGGGCGCCAGATGGGTGTCGGGGGCGGGGGACATGAGGAAGCGGGTGATGAGGGAACGGGTGGCGGCGGGGGAGAGGAGGGACTCGCCGGAGGCCACGGTGCGCAGGCCGGCCAGGAGGGTGTCGGCCGTGACGTCCTTGCCGAGGAAGCCGCTGGCACCGGCGCGCAGCGCCTGGGCGACGTAGTCCTCGGTCTCGAACGTGGTCAGGATGAGGACGCGGGTGGCGGCCAGCTCCGGGTCGGCGCAGATGGCGGAGGTGGCGCTGAGGCCGTCCGTGCCCGGCATCCGGATGTCCATGAGGACGACGTCGGGGTGGTGGGCCCGGGTCAGTTCCACCGCCTCCGTGCCGTCCGAGGCCTCGCCGACCACCGCCAGGTCGTCGCAGGAGTCGATCAGGATCCGGAAGGTGGCCCGCAGCAGGGCCTGGTCGTCGGCGAGCAGGACGCGGATGGTCATGGGGTCGTTCCCTCTTCCGGGGCGTGCGAGTGCAGCGGGAGAGCCGTGGTGACTTCGAAGCCGCCTTCGGGGCGGTGACCGGCGCTGAGGCAGCCGCCGACGGACTGGGCACGCTCCCGCATGCCCATCAGGCCGAAGCCACGGTCCGGGCCGGGGGGCGGGGTGGCGGCGGCGGTCGCGCTTCCGTTGTCGGTGACGCTGATCGTCAGCCGGTTCCCGGAGTACGCGAGGCGAATGTGTGCCGTCTGCGCGGCAGCGTGCTTGGTGACGTTGGTGAGTGCCTCCTGGACGATCCGGAAGGCGGTCAGGTCCACGCCGGGTGAGAGGGGCCGCGGCTCCCCTTCGGTGGTGACCGTGACCTTGAGTCCGGCGGACTCGCAGGCCGAGACCAGCTCGGGGAGACGGCCGAGCCCGGGGGACGGCTCCAGGGACGCGGCGTCCGGGTCGTTCGGCCTGCGCAGCACGCCGACGGTGGCCTTGAGTTCGCGCAGCGCCGAGGAGGTGGTGCCGGTCAGGTCGTCGAGGATCTTCTGCGCCTGGGCGGGGCTGCTGCGCGCCAGGTGAGCCGCGGTGCCGGCCTGGGCGTTGGCCAGCGCCAGGTGGTGGGCCACGACGTCGTGCAGCTCGCGGGCGATGCGCATGCGCTCCTCGGTGACCCGCAGCCGCGCCTCCTCCTCACGGGTGCGCTCGGCGTGTTCGGCGCGGGCCTGCACCGACTGCAGGTAGGCGTGACGCAGCTGGGTCATCTTGCCGGCGGCGAGGGGCATCAGCAGCCAGAAGACCGGGCCGATCGTCCTGAGCAGCATCGAGAGGTGGCCCATGCTGTCGGAGAACACGGCCGCGAGCGTCACCGCCGCCATGGTCGTGAGGCCGTATGCGCGGGTGGTCGTGCGGTCGCTCTGGGCGGCCAGCCAGTAGAGCGCCGCCATGACGGGCGCCAGGAGCAGCGGCGTCACCAGGTAGCCCAGCGCGACCGCGGCCACGGTGCAGACCGCGGTCACGGCGACGGCCATCCGCACATGGGTACGGTGCTTCAGCAGGGCCAGGCAGGACACGCCCATGAGGGCGGTGGCGGCCCTCTCGTGGTCGGGCGGGTCGGCGCCGGGCATGGTGAGCGAGCTGCCGAGGGCCGCGCAGCCCATCAGCGCCAGGACGATCACGAGATCGACGGCGTGGGGGTGGCGGCCCTGGAACTCCTCGATGCGCTCCGCGTAGCGCCGGTCGAGTCCGAGCGACGCGCTGTCCCGGGGTCGCTTGCTCATCGGGTTCTCCGGTCGGTGTACTGGGTCCATCGTGACCGCTCCCGGCGGGAACGGGCGCCGGGGCCGCCCGTGTCCTTCGCCACGGGCGGCCCCGGCCGGGGGGATCGCCGGATCAGGTGCGCGCCACTTCCAGGTCGGCGGGAGCGGGATCCGGCGCCTCGGGCCGGCGGCTGAGCGCCTCGCCCTCCACGTCGACGCGGGGCAGGATCCGGTCCAGCCACTTCGGCAGCCACCAGGCCTTGTCGCCGAGCAGGGCGAGCACGGCGGGCACGATCGCCATCCGTACGACGAACGCGTCGAGCAGGACGGCGGTGGCCAGGCCGAACCCGATCATCTTGATCATGGAGTCGCTCTCGCCGATGAACCCGGCGAAGACCGCGATCATGATCAGCGCGGCGGCCACCACCACGCGGGCGCTGTGCCGGAAGCCGGATATGACCGCCTGACCGGGCCGCTCGCCGTGGACGTACGCCTCCCGCATCCGGGAGACGAGGAACACCTCGTAGTCCATGGCGAGCCCGAAGACGATGCCCACCAGGAAGATCGGCATCAGGCTCATGATCGGGCCGGTCTGCTCCACGCCGAAGATCCCGGCGCCGTGGCCCTGCTGGAAGACCACGACGACCGCGCCGAGGGAGGCCAGCACCGACAGCAGGAAGCCGAGGGCCGCCTTGAGCGGGACGAGCAGGGAGCGGAAGACCACCAGCAGCAGCACGATCGCCAGGCCGACCACGACCACGAGGTACGGGACCAGCGCGGCCTGCACCTTGTCGGCGATGTCGATGTTCAGCGCGGTGGTGCCGGTGACCTCGAAGGACGCCCCGGTCTCCGACTCGATGCCGGGACGCTCGCCCCGGATGGTCTTCACCAGGTCCTTGGTCTTCTCGTCGGTCGGCGCGGTGGACGGCACGACCGAGAAGACCGCGGTGTCACCGGCGTCGTTGAAGCGGGCCGGGGAGACGGACACGACGCCCTCGGTGGCGCCGATCTCCTTGGTGATCGTCTCCGCGGCGCCCTTCGGGTCGGAGTCGCCCTTGGCGTCCACGACGACGGTGAGCGGCCCGTTGAAGCCCGGCCCGAAGCCCTCGGCGAGCGCGTCGTAGGCCCGCCGCTCGGTGGTGGAGGCCGGCTTCGCCTCGTCGCCGGGCATGCCCAGCTGGAGCTGGGTCATCGGCACCGCGAGGGCGCCGAGGCCCACCACGCCGAGGAGCAGCACGGGCAGCGGGCGGCGCAGCACGAACCGCGCCCAGCGGGTGCCCCCGTTGTTGTCGGTGCTCTCCTCGACACGGCCGCTCTTGCGGGCCCGCCGCCGCAGCACGGCGTTCGGCCAGAAACCGAGGAAGGCCGGGACCAGCGTCAGCGCGATCAGTACGGCGACGACGACCGCGCCCGCCGCGGCCAGGCCCATCTTGGTGAGCATCGGGATGCCGACCACCGTGAGTCCGGCGAGGGCGATGACGACGGTGAGGCCCGCGAAGACGACGGCGGAACCGGCCGTGCCGACCGCCAGGCCGACCGCCTCCTGCGGGGTACGGCCCCGGGCGCGTTCCTCGCGGTAGCGGGAGACGACGAACAGGGCGTAGTCGATGCCGACGGCGAGGCCCAGCATCATCGCGAGGGTGCCGGTGGTGGTGGACAGGCCGAGCGCGTCGGACAGGGCGAGGATCGTGGCCATGCTCACGCCGACGCCGACGACGGCGGTCAGCAGCGGCAGCCCGGCCGCGGCCAGGGAGCCGAAGGTGATCAGCAGCACGACCGCGGCGACCGCGATGCCGATCACCTCGGCGAGCCCGCCCGGCCCGCCGCCGCCGTCCATCGCGCTGCCGCCGGCCTCGACGGTCAGCCCGGAGCCGCGGGCCTCGTCGATGGCCTGCTCCAGGCCGTGTCGGCTGGCGTCGGTGAGGTCGCTCGACGTGACCTTGTAGGTGACGGTCGCGAACGCCGTCGAGCCGTCCTTGCTGATCGCCTTCGCCTGGAACGGGTCGACGGCGCTCGCGACCTGAGATCCGTCGGCCAGCTCGGCCACGGCGTCCTCGATGGCCTGCTTGTGCTCGGTCGCGGTCACCTTCTCACCGCTCGGCGCGACGAAGACGACCCGGGCGGTGGCGCCGTCGGCGG
Organism: Streptomyces sp. S.PNR 29; assembly: GCF_030386795.1. Lineage (GTDB taxonomy): Bacteria > Actinomycetota > Actinomycetes > Streptomycetales > Streptomycetaceae > Streptomyces. The sequence goes on along the minus strand of NZ_JANUQM010000018.1, from coordinate 157,015 downwards.
AGGCGCCGGGGAAGCGCTGTTCCATCAGGTCGAAGGCTTTCTGGGACTCGATGCCCGGCATGGAGAACCCCTCGTCGGATGCTCCCGGAGCCTTCAGGGCGCCCAGTCCGACGGCGGCCAGGACGGCCGCCCAGACCAGGGCGACGTACCAGCGTCGCCGGAAGGCCAGGCGGCCCACTCGGTAAAGGAAAGTTGCCACGACAGGGGTCTCCACATCTGGTGCCGACTGTCCGCCCAGGCTGCCGGGATGTGTGCCGTCCTGTCGTCGTGCGCCTGCCGACAATCCCCCCTACTGAGAACGCAGTACGAACCGGCCTCCAGGTCCGCCGCTGGTACCACGGGCGCGGTACGGATGTCAGTCGGCGGAGGCCAGGCCGGTGGGCGGGCCGGCCAGGATGCCACCGTCCAGGACGCACTCGGATCCCGTCGAGAAGGTGGCGTCGGTGATGATGAAGAGCACCATGCGGGCGACCTCTCCGGGCTCGCCGAACCGGGGGACGGGCTGTCCCCTGACGTAGGAGTCGTCGAAGCCGGCCGTCATCGGGGTGCGGAACCCGGCCGCGCCGCACCCGCCCCCCACCAGCATCGGCCGCGGCGGGTCCGGGCCGCAGCCCGGAACGGCCCGGACGGTGTCACTGGCCCGCGCTCCCCTGATCGCGTTCCTCCGGCCAGGACGACGGCCACCGGACGGGCGCCTCGTCCGGCCCGAGCCGGGACAACGCTTCGTTCAGGCGTTCGCAGACCTCCTCGATCTCCCGCAGGGTCTGGTTCCGCTCGGTGACGACCGCCGAGAGCAGCAGGGCGGTCAGTGCCACGGTGCCGTTGAAGGCCTGCAGGATGACCATCTGGGCGAGGAGATCGTGACCCGAGAACGGTCCCGCCCCGTCGGCTCCCGCATCGATGGCGATCACGGAGGCGATCAGCGCGCACGGGGCGGCGCCGACCAGCTGGAAGCGGAAGGCCGCCCAGATCAGGAAGGGGACGACGACGAAGAGCAGGTTGACCGTACTGCGGGTGGCCACCGCGGTGAGCACTGCCGTGCCGCCCAGCAGGGCCACCGCCTCGGCCCAGCGGAGCACGGGTACGCCGCGTGGCCATCGGGCGGTGCGTACGGCCAGCAGCAACGGCGCGATGACCAGGACTCCCATCGCGTCGCCCGTCCACCACACCGACCAGGTCGGCCAGAAGTCGTGGGAACTCAGTGCGCCGGAGGCCACCAGGACGCCCGTGCCGACCGTCGCGCTGATCAGCATCCCGCCCAGGGCGCCGAGGAAGATCAGCGCCAGAGCGTCCTGCAGCCGGTCGAGAGCGGGACGGAACCCCACCCGCCGCAGCAGGAGACAGGCGAAGACCGGCGCCAGCGTGTTGCCGACCGTGATGGCGAGCACGGGGAGGATCGACGGCCCGAGCATCACGTTCACCACGAACGCCCCGAGAGCGATCCCCGGCCACATGCGCAGGCCCCACAGCAGCAGGGCGACGACGGCGATGCCGGTGGGCGGCCAGAACGGCGTGACCTGCCCGCGCACCAGTTGCTGCTGCAGCCCCAGCTCGGCGCTGCCGTAGTAGGCGGCCAGGACGGCAGCCAGCCGCAGGCCCTGGACGGCGTACGGCCGGAACCGGTTCGCGCGCGCCGGGTCGGTCATCCCGGCCTGCCCGGGCGGTCATGCCGGGCGAGGCGGGCCGCACCGGGGTCGTCCAGGCCGCGCATGGTGCTCACCCTTCGCCCTGCCCCTGCTCCCGGAGACCTCCGTACCGAAGGACCAGGACCGCGGCGTCGTCTCTGTGGCCGGTGAAGTCCGCCACCTTGATTATGTGCGCGGCCAGCTCGTCCGGCTCGGCGCGACAGGCGCTGCCGGCCAGTGCCGCCACCCGTTCGAGCCCTTCCTCGATCGGGTAGCCGGGGCCTTCCACCACGCCGTCGGTGAGCAGGACGAACGCTCCCTCGCCGGTCAGCGACCTACGGGTCGACGGGTAGCTCTGGCCGGCCTGGATGCCGAGCGGCAGACCGCCCTCGTTCAGCACGATCTCGCAGTGGCCCTCGGACCAGGCCCAGACGGCGGGGACGTGCCCGGCACGGGCGTCGACGAGCTCGCTCGTGACCGGGTCGAAGCGCAGGAACGAGCAGGTCACGAACAGTCCGGAGCCCAAGGCGACGAGCAGGTCGTTGGTGCGCCGGAGCACCTCCGCCGGGTCCGTGGTGGCGGTCGCGACGGCCCGCAGGCAGGTGCGCACCTGCCCCATGAGAGCGGCGGCCTCCACATCGTGGCCCTGCACGTCCCCGATCGCGAACCCCACCGAGCCGTCCGGCATGAGGAAGCCGTCGTACCAGTCGCCCCCGATGTCCAGCCCGGCCCGCGCGGGCGCGTACCGTCCCGCCACCCGCAGCCCGGGCAGGACCGGCAGCTCGGCGGCGAGGACCTGACGCTGCAACGCGGCAGCGAGCTCCACGCGGGCCTGCTGGAGCTTGATCCGCTCCAGTATCCGGCCGGTCAGATCCCCCAGCTTGTGCAGGAGATCTTCGGGCGTACTGGACGAGACGGCACGACGGCGGGGCATGGCATCACACTCCGGTTTCGTTCGGAGTTTGCGCCATTTGTCACGTCTCTCACGGTACGCCTGCGGGGGCGGCCGGGACCTCGGCGTCGATGACGAGCTCGTCGCCCGGACGGGACGTGCCGGCACTGAACTCAAGGTGCCGGAACCTTGACCCGCCTTCCCCGCGGCACGTACCTTCCCCACCGTCGGTAAACGGTTACTACCTAATTCTGTCGGCCGCAGAGCGGCGCGTACCGGCGCGGCCCTCGAGGGAGAGGTCCTCCACGATGAGACCTGCACGAGACCAGGACGAACCCACCGCGGACAGAGGCGGGCGCTCGGGGGCGCTGTCCCGCCGGGGGATGCTCAAGGGGGCGGCGGTCGCCGCCGGGATGGTGGCGATGGGGCCGGCCACCACGCGGCCGGCCTGCGCGGCGGACTCCTCGGGCACGGACGCGGACACGGCCGACGCCACCGCGCGCATGGGCGGTACGGCCGTCACCGTGTCGCTGGTGAACGGGGCGCTGCAGTGGTCCGCCGAGCGCGACGGCAGGACGGTGATCGGCACCTCGGCCCTGGGGCTCAGGCTGGGCGACGGAACCGTCCTCGGCAACGATGTCAGGATGACCGGGAGCCGGCGCCGGACCGTGCACGACACCTGGTCACCGGTGTACGGGCGCAACAAGAAGGTCACCGACCACTTCCAGGAGCAGTGCTGGGATCTGCGGGACGCCGCGTCCGGCATCCGTTTCGGCGTCCGGATCCGCGCCTACAGGACCGGCGTCGCCCTCCGTTACGTCCTGCTCGACCAGGGCACCGCCACCATCGCCGACGAGCTGACGACGTTCGTCTTCCCCGACGACACCACCGTCTACAGCGCCCGTGACGAGGACCCCTACATCCCGGTCGCCCCCGACAAGATCCCGGTCGGCGGAACGTCGAGCACGGACCAGGGCCCGCTGACCGACCTGCCGCTGACCGCCGACCTCTCGGACGGGCTCATCGCCTGCGTCTGCGAGTCCGCCCGGATCGACTACCCCCGGCTGATGCTCGGTTCGGTGCCGGGACAGCCCGGCACCCTGTCCGCCTTCCTGATGGAGCACACCGCCCGCGGCACCGGGCCGGTGGAGACGACGTCCACGGTCACCACCCCGTTCGCGACGCCGTGGCGCGCGGTCGTGATCGGGTCGACGCACGCCGAACTGGTCGACAACGCCGAGCTGGTGCTCAATCTGGCCCCGGAGATCGCCCTCACCGACACCTCCTGGATCAAGCCGGGCAAGGTCTTCCGCTGCGAGCTCAGCACCGCCGCCGGTCTCCAGGGCGTCGACTTCGCCGTGGCCCGCGGCATCGACTACATCGAGTACGACGCCGGCTGGTACGGGCCCGAGTTCACCACCCCCGACGCGACGAAGCCGATCGCCGCCATCGATCTGCCGTCCGTCATCTCGTACGCCACCAGCAAGGGCATCGGTGTCTTCCTCTACGTCAACCGGCTGGCGCTGACCGACGCGGACTCGCTGTTCGGCCTCTACAAGAGCTGGGGCGTAGCGGGCATCAAGCTCGGCTTCATCAACGACGGCACCCAGACGATGACCAGCCAGATCACCGGCTGGGCCCGGACGGCAGCCAAGTACCAGCTGCTGATCGACATGCACGACGACGTCCGGCCGTTCGGCTACGAACGCACGTACCCGAACTACATCAGCCTGGAGGGTGTCCGGGGCAACGAGCAGTTCCCGACCGCCACGCACAACGTGACGCTGCCCTTCGCCCGCAACATCGGCGGCCCGCTGGACTACACGATCTGCTATGGGCAGTCGCGCAACAAGACGACCAACGCCCACCAGATGGCGATGGCCGCGGTGTACTACCAGCCGCTCAACTTCCTGTTCTGGTACGACAAGCCGTCCAAGTACGCCAATACCTCCGGCTGGCCGGGACTGCCCTGGTTCAATGCCGTCCCCACGACCTGGGACGAGAGCAGGACCCTGGCCGGATCGATCGGGGAGTACGTGGCGGTCGCCCGCCGCAACGGCTCCACCTGGTACCTCGGGGCGATGACCAACGAGACGGCCCGGACGCTGTCCGTCCCGCTGTCCTTCCTGGACGACGAGACCACGTACACGGCGACCGTCTACGCCGACGGCACACCGGGCAGCAGCCCCTTCCGCACCCCCGTCGTGGTCAGCACCCAGGCCGTGACCTCGGACACCGTCCTGGACGTGGCCATGGCCAGTGCGGGCGGCCAGGCGATCGTCCTGACGCCGAGCTGATCCCGGGCAACCCGGGTGTGAGCGACCATGCGGCGGCGTGCCGTCGACGCGGCCGCGGGCCCGGCCGTAATTCGTTTGACCGGGCCACGGGGCGGGCCTGCATTGTTGCCAGGCACCACCAGTCGTGGTGCCGGTATTCCGAGGAGGCAGCGGCAGCGATGGAGATCCGTCCCACGACCGACGAGGATCTCGACGTCTTCGTCGACACAGTCCATGCCGCGTTCGGGCGCTTCCCGGAGACTCCGGTCGAGGGCGGCGGGCTCTGGTGGTCGGCGCTGGAAACGGAGCGCTGCCTGCTGGCCCTGACGGCGGACGGGCGGCCCGTCGGCACCGCCGCCGCGCACTCCTTCGAGCTCACCCTGCCCGGTGAGACCCTCGTCCCGGCCGCCGGCGTGACCGCCGTCGGCGTCCTGCCCTCGCACCGGCGCCAGGGCGTGCTCAGCGCGATGATGCGGCATCAGCTCGCCGAAGTGCGCGCCCGCGGGGAGTTCCTCTCCGTGCTGCTGGCCTCCGAGGCCTCGATCTACGGCAGGTTCGGCTACGGACCGGCGACCTACACGGCACGCCTGACGGTGCAGCGCCACCGGGCCGCCCTCGCCCTCCCCCGGGCGCGCGGAACGGCCGACGCACCGGCGACCGGCCCGGACAACGGCTCGGTCGAGGTGCTGCGTCGGGCCGAGTGCGGCGAGATCCTGGAAGAGGTCTACGACCGGTACCGCCGTGCCCAGCCCGGCGCGCTGTCCCGGCCGCACCGCTGGTGGGCCTTGCGCGCGGGGCAGCCCCCGATCTCGCCGGCGCCGCGTTACGTCGCCGTCCACCGGGACACCGACGGCGTCCCGGACGGGTACGCCAGCTACTCGGTCGACGCAGGCACCCTGACGGTCGACGAGACCATCGCCACCGACGACGCCGTCTTCACGGCCCTGGCCCGGTTCGTGCTCGGACACGACCTGGTCTCTCAGGCCGTGTTCCAGCACGTCCCGTCCGATCACCCGCTGCGCTGGCAGTTGGCGGACTTCCGCGCCGGCGAGGTGAGCGGCGACATGGACTGGCTCTGGGTGCGGCTGCTGGACGTCCCGCGCGCACTGACCGCGCGCGGCTGGTTCATGGACGGCGAGCTCGTCCTCGACGTCGAGGACCCGTTCCTCGGCGAGCACGGCCGCTACCTGCTGACCGTCCGGGAGGGCAAGGCCGACTGCGTGCCGACGGACCGGGAGCCCGACCTGTCCCTGGACATCCGCGATCTGGGCTCGGTCTACCTCGGCGGCACCGCCCCGAGCACGCTCGTGCGCGCCGGACACATCCGGGCCCACCGCCCGGGCGCGGCCACCCTCGCTGACGCCCTTTTCCGCGCCGACCGCCCCCCGCACTGCCTGCACTGGTTCTGACCGCGCGCTCGCAGACCCTTCCGTCTCCCCCGACGGCTCAAGTCCTTTGCGCGAACTCGCCGGATCCTCGGCCGGTCAGCCGTACATCGCCACGCGGTAGAGAGCCGCAAGCGCGTCGTCGATGGGATGGGGCTGCGGCTTGCCGGAGGAGTCGAGCCTGTTCCACCTCTGCAGGTTCACCGCGACGGCCAACTGCCGTTTGCCGTCGGCACGGGTCATGGCCAGCGTTCCGCCACCCCAGACCGTGCCGCCATGGCCCCAGAAGACGCCCTGCCCAGGACCCTCCATCGGGTGCAGGCCGAGGCCGTAGCCGATCGTCCTTCCCTCCTGGGAGACGACCGGGACCGTGCGTTGCATCTGCGCCAGCGACGACGGGCTGACGATCTCCCCGGCCAGCAGCATGCGGAAGAAGCGGTTGAGGTCCGCGACGGTCGATATCAGCGAGGCCGAAGGCCCCACCCATGACATGTCGTAGACGCTGTAGTCGCGCGGCGGGTCGATCATGCCGAACCACGCCTCGTAGAGCTGCGCATGCGGCCCGTCGACGTACGGTCCGGAGGGGAATGCGGTGTCCCGGAGCCCGGCGCGCTCGATGACGTTCCGGGTGATGTACCACTCGGCCGTGGTACCGGTCACCTTTTCCAGGAGTTCGCCGAGGAGCAGGTAGTTGGTGTTGGAGTACACCCCCGGCGTACCGCCCGGAGCGCCGACGGCAGGTGCGGTGACCCCCATCTCGATCAGTTCGGTGGGGGCGAACCGCGTGAACCGGTGGTCGTCCAGGCTCTGGGGCCCAGTGTCCGCGAGGACGGGGAACGCCCTGAGGGAGGGGTAGGCACAAGGGAGGTACTCGGCGAGGCCGCTGGTGTGGTTGATCAGCATCCGGACCGTGATCGCGTCACCGCGCTCCCCGGGAACCAGCTTCGGAAGGTACCGGCCGATCGGCGCGTCGAGACCGATCTGACCGCTCTCGACCTGCTGCAGGACCGCGGCGGCGGTGAAAGTCTTGGTGACGCTGCCGACGCGGTGACGCATGTCGGCGGTGACAGGGCGAGCGGTGGCGACATCGGCGACCCCGGCGGCGCCGCGCCAGACCTGGTCGCCGTCACGCACCTCGGCAAACAGTCCCGGTATCCCGGCACGGTGGACGTTTTCCAGGGCGGCGTTCAGCTCCGCGGGATTCAGTGGGTTCCTCACAACCTGCGTCCTTTCGCATTCCCCGAGGTGAGCTCCACGTCGGTCGCCGGGCCCGGGCAACAGGGCACGGGTGACACGTCGGCGCGCGCCTGCTGCCGGGAGCCTCGGCACGCTCACGCCCCTCATTATGCACGCAGTGCGTGCAACACCAAGTGCATAGGTTAGGCTGAAGGTCGGCGAGAGGAGTGGGATGGCAGGCCGAAGGCGCTGGTCGACCGAGGAGATCCTGGATGCGGCGGCGGAGCTGCTGCGCACGAGCGACACCGAGTCGTTCAGCGTGCGCAAGCTCGCTGCGGCCCTCGGGACCGATTCCTCCAGCCTCTACCGGCACTTCCGCAGCAAGACCGAACTGCTGCGCGCGGTGGCCGACCGGATCCTCCTGGCCGCCATGGACGGCCACCGCCCCGAGGGCGACTGGAAGCAGCGCATCACCACTCTTGCCCTGCGCGTGAGAGACGCCTTCGGCCAGCAACCCCAGCTCGCCGCGGTCTGGGGACGCTACGCGTCAAGCGGCACCGGTTCCCGGCTGGTCATGGAAGAGCTGCTGCAGGCCCTGCGAGCGTCGGGGCTGCCCGAGGAGGAGATCCCGGCGCGCTACCACCGGCTCGCGGTCCTCATCGCCGCTTTGATCGCCTCCGAGGCCGGGGTCAGCACCATCACCGCCGAAGAGTACGAGCAGGGCATGGAGCTGTTCCGCGTCGCGGTACTGGGCGCCGACCCCGAACGCTTCCCCGCCCTGGCCCACTTCGCGCGCGACATCCGCCCCCTCGGGGCAGACCGCCGCGCGGCGTTCGAAGAGATCCTCGCCGCCCAACTCGCCCACATCGAGGCCGCGATCTGACCGAGCCGGCCGATCGGTGAGGACCCAGGTCTTCCTCACGCGACGGCGAGCAGCAGTCGCACTGTCTCAACGCCGTCGCCCACGCCCCACGCATCCGCGACGGCGCGGGCGCCGGAGGCGGCGGGCGCCCTGCCGGACGGGCCACTCGGGCGGCGACCGGTGTTGACGCAGGCGATGGACCGGGCCGCTATCTGCCCCGCCCGTTCACGGGTACGCGGCTCGAAGCTCGGGTGCTCCGCCGCCTCGCGGCCGCCGTGGCCGGCAAGCACCGCATCCACGTTCCTCGATGGCGAGTTCCCGCAGGTGCGGCGCGCGCCGGAACGAGCGATGGACCGCCGGGCTGCTCATCGGGCCGTGGTCCGCGCCCGCACCTACGTGCCATGGGGTCGCGGCCCGTTCCTGGCCGCCCAGCCGGCCCAACGCCGGGGCGCCGGCTCAGTCGAGCAGTGCCACCCTCGGCTGCACCGTGCCCTCGGCGTCCGGGTCGGTGACCGTGAGCCGGTAGTGCTCGGTGAGGGTGGCGCCCGGGTGCACCGTGCGCTGGGCGGTCGACAGGCCGGTGTAAAGGGTGCCGCTCTGGCTGCCGAGCTCTGTGCGGGTCCAGTGGCCGGTCGCCGTGCGCCGCTCGACCTGGATGTCCGACTGCTTGAGGAACGGTCCGGCGTCCGGCGACTCCACCAGGAGCTGCGGGGCGACCGTCCTGTCCGCCGACGAGGTGTTGCGGTAGGTGGCCGTGAACTCGTGCTGCCTGCTGTCGGACGGGAGGGGGCTGGTGGGCAGGTCCACGAAGCCGACGGGGAGGGCGGGTGCCTGCCCCCGCGCGCCCGTGGACTGCGCGCCGGCGGCCTGATGCGTGGCGGCGACGGCGGTTCCCGCCGTGGACAGGCCGGTGAGCGCCACGGCGAGGGCCAGGGAAGCAACCCTGAGACGGCGGTTCTTGGACTGCATGTTCGCTGATCCTCCGGGTTCGCTTGAGTGGACCGGGTTCCCCCGTCAGGCTCCCGGCCAGGGGCGTCCCACGACTGCGAAAAGATCGTAGGCAGCGGCCGTCACCCTGCGGATCGGCCGTACGGCCGAGGATTCCGCGACCGGCTTCCGGCCGAATGGCCGAGGCGGACAACGCCGTTGAGGCGCCCGCGGCCGGCACCGGGATCGGGCCCGGCCCTCCGCAGTACCCCGCGTGGCGGCGGTCGATGCCCCGCGCTGCCGTTCTGTCTTCACCGACGGGGTGACGAACAAGCCAACTACCGTCAGGTAGTGGACAGATATGGTAGAAGGACGATCACAAGACCGTTCTTGTCAGTCTTTCCCTTCCAGTTGAGCGAAAAACTCTCCAACCTCGCCGGCATCGGTGAGTGCTTGGCGTCACTTGACCCGAGGGGAAACACACAGTGACTACGCCCCATCACGTCCCGCCCGGCCGGGACAGACGCCTGACGCCCCGGCTCGGGCGCCGTTCCGGTTCCCGGGCGCTGAGACGCTTCACGCGTCTGAGGATCGCCTCGGCCGCGGTGACGGCCCTCGCCGTCGCCGGGGTGGGATCCCAGGCGGTGGTCGCCCAGGCGGCCCCGACGGCCCCCCAGGACCCCCCGGTGCCGTCCCTGTCCTGGTCCGACTGTCAGAACGGCTTCCAGTGCGCGAACGCCGAGGTGCCGCTTGACTACCGTGACCCGCAGGGCCGCACGATCACCCTGGCGGTGATACGCAAGCAGGCCGCGGACCCGGCGAAGCGCAAGGGCACCCTCTTCCTGCAGCCCGGAGGGCCCGGCAACTCCGGAGTGGACTTCGTCCGCGGCAACTACGCCGGCCTGCCGGCCGCCCTCCGCGACTCCTTCGACGTCTTCGGATACGACGTACGCGGTGTCGGGCGCAGCTCGCAGGTCCAGTGCTGGGACGACCCGACGTACACGCAGGCCGTCACCGCGGCCAAGGGTGTCCCCGGCCCGGACGCCTACGAGCCGGCGGTGCGCCAGGCCGCCGATTTCGACCAGGCCTGCGCGGACAACGCGGGCGATCTGCTGCCCTACGTGGGCACCCAGTACGTCGCCCGCGACATCGACCTCCTGCGCCAGGCCCTGGGTGAGGACGAACTCACCTACTACGGGCGCTCGTTCGGCAGCTACATAGGCACCGTCTACGCCGCCATGTTCCCGGAGCGTGTGCGCGCCCTAGCACTCGACGGCGCGTACGACCCGGAGCACTACGCCAACCGGCCGTACGCCTACGACCGGCCCCAGTACCTGGCCCTGGACGGCGCGATGAGCCGCTTCCTCGACTGGTGCAAGGCCGACCAGGCCACCTGCGGGTTCGGTGACGGCGATCCGCGGGCGGCGTTCGAGAAGCTCAAGGCCGACCTGGACGCCGACCCGGTGCCGACCGCGAACGGGGGCCGGGCGAACGGCTACACCCTCGTCTACCGCCTGATGTTCAACATCAACGAGGGCAAGGTCATCTGGCCCTCGCTCGGCGAGGCCCTGCGCAAGGCGCAGCAGCGCGACAACACCTCCTTCCTGCTGCGGCCGCCGTCCCCGGCGAGCTTCGACTTCCTGAACCCGAACGTGGTCGTCGAGTGCATCGACAAGGACTACCCGAGCGACCCGGCCCTGCTGAAGCGGCAGGTCACGACCAACGCCAGGCTGGCGCCGCTGCTCGGCCCGGCCATGGCGTACGGCCCGCCGACCTACGACCACCAGCACGCCACGGCCTGCGCCCAGTGGCCCGGCGAACGCGTCAGCCGCTACGACGGCTCCTACCGCGCGAAGGGCTCCGCGCCGATCCTGGTCATCGGCACCACCGGCGACCCGGACACCCCGTACCGGGACGCGGTGGCCCTGTCCCGGGAGCTCGACAACGGCCGTCTGCTCACGTTCAGGGCCGAGGGGCACACCGCCTTCGGCCGGAGCGCCTGCGCGACGGACGCGGTCACCGGCTATCTGGTCGACCTGAAGGTCCCGGCCCGTGGCACGACCTGCGCGGACGAGACCCAGCCGCCGTCCTCCACGCCCACGACGGCCCCGTCCGGGACGACGCTCGGCGAGCTCCGGCACGGCGTCAGCGACCGCCTCGACCGCCTCGGCGTCCTGCACTGACCCAGCACTGACTCCATCTCCGCACCACCCTCGAAGCGCCGGGCCCCATGGTCCGGCGCTTCGTCGTTGCCGGGGAGCCGGGGGCTCGTCGCATCCGCCGCTTGTTCATCATGGTGAATAAGAATCAAGTACGAGTCTATTGACGCTCCTGCGGCGGGGATTTAGCGTCCGAGAAAGCGCTTTCTCCACCCGGAACCGGGTGACCTTTCGCACGGACCGTTCATATCAGCGAACCGATCGGCACCGCACCCGACACCGTCACAGGAGACCAACGATGCAGCTGAGACCCGTCATCGCGTCCGTCGGCCTGCTGGCCGGCGCGCTCGTCGCGCTGTCCGGCCCCACGGCGCAGGCCGCCTCCGTCCGTTACGAGGCCGAGAGCTCCCCGGCGGTCTGTACCGGCACCATCGACTCCGACTGGGCCGGCTACTCCGGCAGCGGATTCTGCAACGGCACCAACGCGACCGGCGCCTACGCGCAGTTCACCGTGAACGCCCCTGCCGCGGGCACGGCGACCCTGCGGATCCGCTTCGCCAACGGGACCGCCACCGCGCGGCCCGCCGACGTCGTGGTGAACGGCTCGACCGTCACATCGGCCTCGTTCGAGGGCACCGGGGCCTGGAGCACATGGGCGACGAAGACGCTCACGGTGTCGCTCGGCTCGGGCAGCAACACCATCCGGCTCAACCCGACCACCTCCGCAGGGCTGGCCAACATCGACCACCTGGAGGTGGAGACGGGCGGCACCACCCCGCCGCCGTCGGGCAACGCCCTGTACGTGGCACCGAACGGCACCGACAGCGCCGCCGGAACGGAGTCGAGCCCGACCACGCTCACCTCGGCCATCACCCGCGTCGCGGCCGGCGGCACGATCTACATGCGCGGCGGGACCTACCCGTACGCGCAGACGGTCACCATCGCCCAGGGCAACAACGGCACCTCCGGCGCCCGCAAGACGCTGGCCGCCTACCCGGGTGAGACGCCCGTACTGAACTTCTCGGCCCAGAGCGAGAACTCCGCCAACCGCGGGCTCGCCGTCAACGGGTCGTACTGGCACGTCAAGGGCATCGTCGTGGAGCGCGCCGGGGACAACGGCATCTTCGTCGGCGGCAGCAACAACATCTTCGAGCGCACGGTGACCCGCTTCAACCGGGACACCGGACTGCAGCTGTCGCGGATGGCCTCCAGCACCCCGAAGGACCAGTGGCCGTCCAACAACCTCATCCTGAGCGCCGAGTCGCACGACAACGCCGACTCCGACGGCGAGGACGCCGACGGCTTCGCCGCGAAGCTCACCTCCGGGCCCGGGAACGTCTTCCGCTACGCCGTGGCCCACAACAACATCGACGACGGCTGGGACCTCTACACCAAGTCGGACACGGGAGCCATCGGCCCGGTGACCATCGAGGACTCCCTCGCCCATGACAACGGCACCCTCAGCGACGGGTCCCAGGCCGGCAACGGTGACCGCAACGGCTACAAGCTCGGCGGCGAGGACATCGAGGTCGACCACGTCATCCGGCGCAGCATCGCCTACAAGAACGGCAAGCACGGGTTCACCTACAACAGCAACCCCGGCACGATGACGGTGTCGGACAACGTCAGCATCGACAACACCCAGCGCAACTTCAACTTCGACGGCGGCACCTCGGTGTTCCGGAACAACACCTCGTGCCGCAGCGGCAGCGGAACCAACGACCGCGTCATCGGCGACGCCGACAGCTCCAACCAGTTCTGGTCCGGCTCGAACGGGTCCCGGTGCTCCTCGTACACCGGGGCGATGAAGTGGTCCTTCGCCGCCGACGGCCGTCTCGTGGTGACCTTCGGCGGCAGCCAGGTGGCGCCGTAAGGGCCCGTCTCACAGGGGCCGGCCGCCGCCCGGTCCGTGGGCGGCGGCCGGCAGGGAGGCCGAGGTCAGACCTTGGTGAAGCACAGGGTGTAGTCGGCGCCCCGGTTGCTGGAGTACTCGATGCCGTAGTCGTACTGCGATCCGCACGTCTCGTTCGGGCCGAACTTCTTGTCGCCGGTCTTGTACTCGGCCTCGGCCGAGTCGCAGTCGACGATCGTGGGCAGCGGCTCGCCCTTGGGGTCGTCGACCTTGACGCAGTCGCCGACCTCCGGGTCGTGGGTCTCGGCCTCCGCGGCCGCCGCGGACGCCGAGGCCTCCGCCTTCGCCTTACCGCCCGTAGGGCTGGTGTTGTAGTCCCAGACCCAGTAGCCCACGGCGCCGAAGACGGCGATGACGACGACGGCGGACTTGACGGCCCGCAACAGGCCTCCGGGCTGCGGCTGCCGGGGCCCGCCCGGCGGCTGCGGCTGACCGTGGGGCGGCTGGTTCTGGTACTGCGGTGGTGCGGACATGCCTGGGTGTCCCCCGTAGCGAAAGTGAACAGGTGGAAATCAACGAGAAGTTGACAGTCGCAGGTTATCTTTCGGCCATTGGCCGAAGCCCATGGGGGCATGCCCCACCCGCTGCGGCAGACGGTTCTCGCCATCCCCTTGCACATGGGCTTCAGCGGAAGAGAACCTTCGGCATGGCTGTCATCCACCACACGTCCCTCAAGCCGGCCAAGCTGGAGCTGCTCACCTCCTGGCTGCCCTCCCGCCCGTGGTACCGCGGCGGCGTGGGTGAACCGGCGTTGACCAAGGCGGGCGGCTTCCGGCTGGACGACCCGCAGGGCGAGGTGGGGATCGAGTTCATCGTGGTCAACGACTCCTGTGGCCCTCACCCGACCACCTATCTGGTGCCGCTCACCTACCGAGGCGCCCCGCTCGACGGAGCGGAGCACGCCCTCGTCGGCACCATGGAGCACGGCGTGCTGGGGCGGCGCTGGGCCTACGACGGCTTCCACGACCCGGTCCTGCTCGCCCAGTTGTCGGCCCTGATCGAGGGCCGGGTCCAGGCCCAGGACCAGAACACCAGCGACCTGCCCGCCCGGGACGTCACCCGCGCCTACGCCGGTGAAGGCCCCGTGCCCACGGACTTCACCACCGCTGCCGTCGACGACCAGGAGGGCACCGAACTGCGGGCACCGCACGGCACCGCTCTCCGCCTGCACCGGATCCTGCACCCCGCCCCGCACGGCTCGCCGCTCCCCCCACCCGGAGCGACCGGCCACGTCAGCGGCTCCTGGACCCTGCCGGACGGCACCCGAGGCCGGGGAGTGTTCGCCGTTGTGGACACCAGCCGGCGTGTGCCCCACTGAGGCGGGGCCCCTGCCGTGACCGGACGTGTCCGTTGTTCCCGGTCAGGCGGAGGCCCCGGCCCAGGCGGTGTCAGCCGGTGGAGCTACTGCCCGCCGGCAGGACGGTGAAGTCGAACTGGCTGATCTCGTCGTAGCCGCACTGGTCGTCCTCGCCGTACGAGTAGCCCGTCGTGAAGAAGTAGCCCGTGCCCGCCTTGGCGTCCTTGCCGATCTTGATGCGCATCCGGGCGTCCGCGTACTCGCCGGGCTCAAGGCTGCCCAGGGTGGCGAAGTTCGTGTTGTCGTCCCACTCCGCGCCCTCGCCCTCGACGGGCTTCCACGCGCCGCTCCTCGGGTCCGACCACTCGACCGTGACGGCGAGTTCGGACACGTCGTCGATCTTCGGGTCGGCGGTGCCGACGTAGAGCGTGAGGTCGGTCTCCATCAGCTTGACCGTGGAGACGTTGGTGACGCGGTAGGTGAACTCGTGCCACCCGGATCCGGCGACGATCTCGCTCGGGAGGCCGCGCAGCCCGGTCTTCCCCCGGTCCTCCTCGGGAATGCCGGAGCAGAAGGCCGGGCGGGTGTACGTCGGCGACGGCGACACGGACACCGAGCCGCTGTGCGCGGACGCGCTCCCCGTCGCCTGCGCGGCAGGAGCAGCGAGCAGTGTCGCCAAGCCGACGACGGCGACGGCGGTCGCGGCCGGCAGAGCACGATGAAGCTTCATGGATCCCTTTCATGGAAAACCGGATGTTGCCGCTTACATGACATGCCAACCCGTCAACAGGTTGTGCTCCGCGCCGAGTTGGGTGCGGTCAGGGAAGAAGCCGGCGGCGCTAGCCTGGCGATCATGGGGGACTGGGAGATCCGGCCGGCTTCGGTGGCGGACGTCGAGGCGGTGGCCGAGTTGCGGGCCGTGGTACTGCGGCCGGATCTTGAGCGGCTCGGGCGTTACGACGACCAGCGGGTACGGCAGCGACTGCGGGACGGGTTCGCTCCGGCGCACACCTGGGTGATCGAGGTGGGCGGCACGTTCGCCGGCTGTGTGGCGCTGCGGCCGGCCGAGGACGCCCACTGGCTGGAGCACTTCTACCTGGCTCCGCATCTGCAGGGCGGCGGCATCGGCGGGGCCGTGCTGCGGGGGCTGCTGGAAGAGTGCGACCGCGACGGCATCGTGGTCCGGCTGAACGTACTGCACGGCAGTGCGGCCCGGCGGCTGTACGAGCGGCACGGGTTCACGCTCCACAGCGAGGATCCGGTGGACGTGTTCATGGTGCGTGAGCCGGCCCGCCGCGCCCCCTTCCGCCCCGCTCCGTCCTGAGGTCACTCACGGGCCTGGCACGACCGTTCCTGACGACGCGTCGCGGGGAACCGTGGCCGCGGCGATCACCTCGTCCAGTGCCGCCCGGGAGCGCCGCAGGTCCTCGATCATGCCGTCGATACGGTCCCGCTCCGCCGTGAGGTCGGTGATCAGCCGGGCGTCGGCGACGGCGGAGGGGCCGCCATCCGAGTCCCGCATGCACGGGAGCAGCTCCGCGATCTTCGAGCTGCACAGGCCGGCCGCGTACAGCTCCTGGATGCGGACGACGCGGGCGACCGCGCCCTCGGGGTACTCGCGGTGCCCGCCGGGGGTGCGTTCCGCGCTCAGCAGCCCCTGCTGCTCGTAGTAGCGCAGGGACCGCGGGCTCACCCCGGTACGCCGGGCCAGCTCACCGATCCGCATGACGCACCTCACATCCCTGCCGCTTGAATCTGACATGGATGTTAACTCCTAGCGTGACGGGCATGACCGACACACGCGTTGCCCCCAGCCTCTTCGCCCCTGCCCGCCTCGGCCCCCTGGACCTTCCGAACCGTCTGGTCATGGCACCGCTGACCCGGAACCGCGCCACCGCCGACGGCGTCCCGACCGCGCTCATGGCCACCTACTACGCCCAGCGGGCCTCCGCGGGCCTCATCATCGCCGAGGCCTCCACGCCCAACGCGGTGGGCCAGACCTACCCGAACATCACCGCCATCCACGACACCGCACACATAGCGGGCTGGCGTCGGGTCACCGATGCCGTGCGCGCCGCCGGGGGCCGGCCGATGTTCCTGCAGATCCAGCACGGCGGACGGGTCGGCCACCCCGACACCAGCGGCCACATGCCGCTCGCGCCGTCCCCGGTCCCGCTTCCCGAGCCGATCCACACACCCGGCGGGAAGCAACCGGCCGTCACCCCGCGCGAGATGACCACCGACGACATCCGCGCCACCGTCGCCGACTTCGCGACCGCCGCCCGCAACGCGCTGGAGGCGGGATTCGCCGGCGTCGAGGTGCACAGCGCCAACGGCCATCTCCTCCACCAGTTCCTCGCCCCGAACACCAACCGCCGCACCGACGCCTACGGCGGCCCCCCGGAGAACCGCATCCGCTTCACCGTCGAGGTCGTCGACGCGGTCCTCGCCGAGATCGGCCCCGAGCGGACCGGGCTGCGCATCTCCCCCGGAAACACCGTCAACGGCATCGACGAGGGCGACGAGACCGAAGCGCTGTACGCGGCGCTGGTCTCCGCCCTGGCCGACCGTGGCCTCGCCTACCTCCACGTCGGCTTCGCCGACCCGGACTCCGCCGTCTACCAGGACATCCGCGAGCAGTGGCCGGGCACGCTCATCGCCAACCCCGTCCTGCCCGCCGGCCAGATCCCCGCCGACGGCGGCAGGCACGCGGCCGAACGGCTCCTGGCCGCCGGCGCCGACCTCATCGCCCTCGGCCGCCCCTTCCTCGCCAACCCCGACCTCGTCGAACGCCTCCGTACCGGCGCGCCCGTCAACCCGGTCCGGAACAAGTACCTGATGTACGTGGGCGGGGAGACCGGCTACACCGACTATCCCGTCAACGCGTAGCGCTGCCCGGTGGCGTGCGGCCCTGCTACGACAGACCGATCGCCGCGCAGTCCGCCGCGTACTCGGCGGTGCAGATGTCCTTGGCGGTGTAGACGCCGTCCTGGATGACCGTCTGCTTGACGTTGTCCTTCGTGAGGGCGACCACCGGCACCAGCATGGTCGGGATGTTCTTCTGGGTCGGGCTGTCGACCCGGTCGCGGGTCAGGGCGTCGAACTGGATGTCCTTGCCCTGGACCTTGGCCACCGCCATCTCCGCGGCGTTGTCCGCCTCCAGCAGGAACGACTTGTAGACGGTCATGTACTGCTCGCCGGCGATGACCCGCTGGACCGCCGCCAGGTCGGCGTCCTGTCCGGTCACCGGCGGCATCTTGGTGACGCCCGCCTCCTTCAGCGCCTCGATGACGGCGCCCGCCATGCCGTCGTTCGCGGAGTAGACGGCGGCGATGTTGTTCAGGCCGATGGCGTCGATCGCCTTCTTCATGTTCGCCTTGGCGGTGGCGGGGAGCCACTCCGGGGTGTCGTACTGCTTGGCGATGATCACCTTGACCTCCAGCTCGCTGAGGGCGCCCTTCTTGAACCGCGCGGTGTTCGGGTCGGCGACGGAGCCGTTCATCATGACGATCTTGCTCGTCGCGGCCTTCTTGCCGAGCGCCTGCACGAGGGCGCGGCCCTGCACCTCGCCGACGAGTTCGTTGTCGTGGGATATGTACGCGTCGATGGGGCCCTCGGCGAGCCGGTCGTAGGCGATGACGGGGATGCCCGCGTCCTTGGCCTTGCGGACGTCCGACGCGATGGCCTTGGCGTCCACGGCGTCCACCAGGAGCACGTCCACCTTGTCGGCGATCATCTGCTCGAACTGCTTGCTCTGCTTCGCGGAGCTGGCCTCTGCGTTGGCGTAGAGCACCTTGCCCTTGTTGTCGGTGAGGGAGGCGACCCTCTTCTTGAAGAGGGGGTAGTCGAACTTCTCGAAGCGTCTCGTGTCCCGGTCGGGCAGGAGGAGACCCACCGTGATGTCGTTGCCCTTGTGCGGGCTCGCGGAGCTGGCACTTCCGCTGACGTCCTCGATGACGCCGCACGCGGCGAGCACAAGGGCCGACGCCGAGGCGGTCAGGGCCAGGGCGAAACGGCGGGGAGCGGTCCTGCGGAGGGGATGAGCGTTCACTACAGGTGCCTTCCGGGGCGGGAGTGCAGCAGAGCAACCGGGGTGACTGAAAAGCCAACGCGGGGGCGGCCTGCGACGTCAAGCGGCACCGGTTAACGAGATTGCAACAGCGATGTGTTCAAATCGTGTTGGGCCATGGCGCCGTACGCGATGAACCCCACGATCGCGAGCGCCCAGGCGAAAGTGACCGGCTCCAAACCCATGGCCAGACCACCGCGGGCGTGGTCGACCGCCATCCAGTCGGCGAGGGAGGCGCCGAGGGGGCGGGTGACGACGTACGCGGACCAGAAGGCGGCGACCGCGTCCAGGCCGCCGAAGCGGTGGGCGAGGGCGGGGACGCAGATCGCGGCCGCGAACAGGACGACGGAGCCGAGATACTCCAGGCCGGCCGTGGCGGTGAGGTCGCCCGCGGCGGTGCCGAGCGCGAACGTGGCGAGAACCGCGGCCCAGTAGAACGCCTCCCGCCGGCGGGTGCGGACGCCGTGGACGGAGAGGGTGCGCTCGCTCGCGTACCAGAGGACGAAGACCGCGGCCAGGACGAGCAGGAAGGCGGGGGCCGAGACCTGGTACGGGACGCCGAGGCCCACGTGCAGTACATCCGCGGCCATCGTGCCGAACACGCTGACCATGACGACGGCGGTCCAGTAGGCCCAGGCCGCGTACCGGCGCAGAGTGAGCTGGACGGCCAGGGCGGCCACCAGGGCGAGACCGCCGAGGGCGACCGCCGGGACGGGGCCGAGTTCACGGGCCAGGAGGTCGGACGCCGTCTCCCCCATGCCGGTGGTCAGCACCTTGACGATCCAGAAGTAGACCGTCACCTCCGGCACCTTGTTCGCCATCGTGCGCAGCGGACCGCGAGGGCGGGCGTCGAGGTCGTCACGGAGGTGCTCGGTGGTCATGAGCCGCACGATGACACGGTCGGCCGCCCCTTTCCCAGGCCCTTTTGCCAATGCTTTGGGGCATTTGGCGCGCACGTTGCCACAGCTCGCCGGGAACCTGGGTCCTGGTAGAAACTTCACCTACTGCACACCTCCACGACGAGCAAAGGTGTCCCATGGGCAGAGGCGTCACACTTCGCGACGTAGCGGCGCGCGCGGGCGTCTCCAGCCGGACCGTGTCCAACGTCGTCAACGGGTACGCGCGGGTCTCCGAGGAGACCCGGGCCCGCGTGCAGAAGGCCGTGGACGAGCTGGGTTACCGGCCGAACGTGCTGGCCCGCAACCTCGCCGCCGGCCGCTCCGGGCAGATCGCGGTGGTCGTGCCCTACCTGGACACGCCGTACTTCGCGGAACTGCTGCAGGGCGTCATCCGCGCGGCCCGCGTCCAGGGCTACAACGTCCTGATCGACCAGACCGACGGGGACGCCGAGCACGAGAAGCTGTTCCTCACCCGGGGCTCCACCAGCCTGCTCTTCGACGGCGTCATCTTCAGCCCGCTCGGCCTGTCCCAGTCCGACCTGTCCGTGCGCGACACGAGCCTGCCGCTCGTCATCCTCGGCGAGCGGGTCAGCGACGGCACCTTCGACCATGTCGGCATCGACGACGTCACCGCCTCCATGGAGGCCACCGAGCACCTGCTCGGCCTCGGCCGGCGCCGCGTCGCCGCGATCGGCGACCAGCCCTACCGCACCGGCGAGGCGGCCCAGCTGCGCACCCGCGGCTTCCGGCTGGCCCACGAGCGGGCCGGGCTGCCCGTCCACGAGGAGCTCGTCATCTCCACGCCGCGCTTCAACCGCTCCGACGGCGCCGAGGCCATGGCCCATCTGCTGGACCTGGAGCAGCCGCCGGACGCCGTCTTCTGCTACAGCGACCTGGTGGCCCTGGGCGCCATGCGCACGCTGGCCTCGCGCGGGCTGCGGGTGCCCGAGGACGTCGCCGTCATCGGCTACGACGACATCGAGGACGGCCGGTACTCCAACCCGTCCGTCACGACGATCTCGCCGGACAAGAGGATGATCGCCGAGACCGCGGTCGAACGGCTGCTCAACCGGATCGGCAGTGCGACGCCGGTACCGGGCCTGGAGATCCGGGCACCCCACCGGCTCGTCGTGCGGGAGAGCACCGTGGGACGGCAGGCCGGACACGAGCCGCGCCGGCCGTCCGAAGCCGACGGCGCCGGCCTCACCGGCTGACGGCCGTGCCGTCCGGTCGGCCCGCGACGCGGACGCCCGGGCGGCACGGAGGACGTCCGTACCGTCCGGTCGGCCCGCGTGCCCGGGGGTGCGCGGGTTCAGGAGCGGGGGGCGCCCAGGGCGTCGCAGCTCAGGCCCGGGGCGGTGGGGGTGGTGCCGCGGATGTGGCCGTCGCCCGTCAGGACGTACTTGGTGGTGGTCAGCGCGGTCAGGCCCATCGGGCCGCGCGCGTGCAACTTCTGGGTGGAGATGCCGAGTTCGGTCCCGAGCCCCAGCTCCGCGCCGTCGACCAGCCGGGTGGAGGCGTTGACGGCCACCACCGCGGTGTCCAGCGCGGCGACGAACCTGCGGGCGGCGGCCTGCGAGTCGGTGACGATCGCCTCCGTGTGGCCGCTGCCGTGCAGCCGGATGTGGTCCACGGCGGCGTCCAGCGAGTCGACGACGGCGGCGGCGATGTCCAGGGAGAGGTACTCGCACCCCCAGTCCTCGTCCGTCGCGGGCACCACCGACGCGTCGTGGGCGCGCACCCTGGCGTCGCCGTGCACGGTCACGTTCCGCTCCGCCAGGGCCGCGAGGGCGCGCGGCAGGAACGCGGGGGCGACGGCGGCGTGCACCAGGAGCGACTCGGCGGCGTTGCAGACCGACGGGCGCTGTGTCTTGGCGTTCAGCAGGATGTCCAGCGCCATGTCGACGTCGGCGTGCTCGTCCACGTAGACATGGCAGTTGCCCACGCCCGTCTCGATCACCGGGACCGCCGAGTGGCGCACCGTGGTCTGGATGAGCTGCCGGCCGCCGCGCGGGATCAGCACGTCGATCAGGCCGGTGAGGGACATGAGTTCGTGCACGGAGGCATGGGTGGTGCCGGGCACCAGCTGGACGGCGTCCGGCGACAGCGTGGTGCCCGCCAGGGCTTCCCGCATCACGTCGACCAGCGCGGCGTTGGTCTGCCGGGCGGTCGACGAGCCGCGCAGCAGGGCCGCGTTGCCGGTCTTGAGGCACATCACCGCGGCGTCGACGGTCACATTGGGACGGCCCTCGTAGATCATGCCGACGACACCGAGGGGCGTACGGATCTGCCGTACCTCCAGACCGCTCGGCATGACCGACCCGCTGGTCACCTCGCCGAGCGGGTCGGGCCGGTCGGCGACATCGCGCACCATGGCCGCCAGGGACTCGATCTGCGGCTCCCCGAGTCGCAGCCGGTCGATCACCGCCTCCGGCTGTCCGGCCGAACGGGCGGACGCCAGGTCCTTCTCGTTCGCGGCCAGGATCTGCGGGGCGCGGGCGGTCAGCCGCCCGGCGATCGCCGTGAGGGCCGCGTCGCGCTCGGCTCCGGTGGTGGTGGCGAGCCGTGTCGCGGCGGAGCGGGCGGCGAGGGCGGCCTCACGGACGGTGCCGGATGCCAGGGAGGTACAAGAAGGGGTGCTCATCGGCTCGTTCGTCCCATCGGTCGGTACAGGTTCATCGGCTCGTACGCGCCCACCGGGGCGTACGGTTCAGCGGACCGTACGCGTACGTCGGCCCGTACGGGGTCACCGGCCGGTGCGCGGTCACCGGCCCGTGCCCGCGTAGACCACGGCCTCGACATGTTCGCTGTCCAGGCCGAAGGCGGTGTGCGCGACGGCGACCGCGGACTCCAGGTCCTCGACGTGCACGACGACCGAGATACGGATCTCCGAGGTGGAGATCATCTGGATGTTGACCCCGGTCTCGGCCAGCGCCGCGAAGAGCGTGGCCGACACCCCGGGGTGCGAGCGCATCCCCGCGCCGACCACGGAGAGCTTTCCGATGCGGTCGTCGTGACGCAGGCCGAGGTAGCCGATGCGGTCCTCGATCTCCTGGAGGGCGCGCAGCGCGGCCGGCGCCGCCGCCGTCGACAGCGTGAAGGAGATGTCCGTGCAACCCGTCGCCTCGGCCGACACGTTCTGCACGATCATGTCGAGGTCGCAGCCGGCTTCGGCGAGCGCGGTGAACACCGTGGCGGCCGCGCCGGTCTTGTCCGGGATGCCCACGATGGTGATCTTCGCCTGGCTGCGGTCGTGTGCGATCCCGGAGATGATGGGGTCTTCCATGGCGGTTTCCGTCGCTCTCTCTGTGTCGGTCGGACCGGAGGTGTCGGCGATGATGTCCGTGCGGCGTCCGGCGGTGAGATCGCCGGTGGCGTCGTCCGCGAACGAGGACCGCACCCGCAGCGGAACCCGGTAGCGCTTGGCGTACTCCACGCAGCGCGAGTGCAGGATCTTGGCGCCGTGCGCGGCGAGTTCGAGCATCTCGTCGTAGCGGACGGCGGGGATGAGACGCGCGGCCGGCACGATCCGCGGGTCGGCGGTGAAGACGCCGTCGACGTCGGTGTAGATCTCGCACAGGTCGGCGCCGAGGGCCGCGGCCAGCGCGACGGCGGTGGTGTCCGAGCCACCGCGGCCCAGGGTCGTCACGTCCTGCGTGTCCTGCGCGATCCCCTGGAAACCGGCCACGATGACGACCGACCCGGCGTCGAGCGCGGCACGGAGCCGGGCGGGCACCACGTCGACGATCCTCGCCCGGCCGTGGGCGGCGTCCGTGATGAGGCCCGCCTGCGATCCGGTGAACGAGGTCGCGTGGTGGCCGAGTTCGGCGACGGCCATGGCGAGCAGCGCCATGGAGATGCGTTCGCCGGCGGTGAGCAGCATGTCCAGCTCCCGGCCGTTGGGGCCGGTGCTGATCTGGTCCGCCAGGTCGAGCAGCTCGTCCGTGGTGTCGCCCATGGCCGACACCACCACGACGACGTCGTGTCCGGCCTCCCGGGCCGCCACCACGCGTCCGGCGACCCGCTTGACGCTCTGCGGGTCGGCCACCGAGGAGCCGCCGTACTTCTGCACGACGAGCGCCATTCGTTGTCCTTTCTCCTGCCTGCGGGACTGGCCCGCAGGGTGTCCGAGGGGGTTCGGGGTCCGACGTGCTGATGGTCGAGAGGTGCTGATGGTCGAGAGGTGTTAGCGGTCGAGCAGTTCCTCCACCAGCGAGGTGCAGCCTCCGCACCCCGTGGTGGCCCTGGTCCGTTCCGCGACGGCGGCCAGGTCGGACGCGCCGTCGGCGCGGCACCGCAGCAGTGCGCCCTTGGTGACGCCGTTGCACTGGCAGACGACGGCGTCGTCCGGCAGTGACTCCGGGCTCTTTCCGGGCCCGCCGTCGGCGAGTTCGGGAAACAGCAGCAGGCGCCGGTCCCGGGGCACGGGCTCCTGACGGTCGAAGAGCCGGGTGACGCGGCCGGCGGTCGAAGTGTCGCCGAGCAGGACCGCCCCGGCGATGCGGTCGTCCCTGAGCAGGATCCGCTGGTAGACGCCCCGGCGGGTGTCGGTGTACCCGATGACCTCGACGGCGTCCCCGGACGCGCCCTCGGCGTCGGCGCCGGCGTGGCTCCCGGCGTACGGGTCGCCCATCGCCGCGAGGTCGATGCCCGCCGCCTTCAGGCGCGTGACCGCCGCGGCGCCCTGGTACGGCACCGCGTCCGCGGCGCCGGTCAGCGCGTCGGCCACGATGCGGGCCTGCTCCCAGGCGGCGGCGACCAGGCCGGAGACGGTTCCCGCGTGCTCGGCGCAGTCTCCGACCGCGTACACGGACGGGTCACTCGTCCGCATCCACGCGTCCACCAGCACTCCTCTGCCGGTGTCGAGGCCCGCGGAGCGCGCCAGCGCGGTGTCGGGCCGGGTGCCGCACGCCACCACCAGGAGGTCGCCCGGGACGGTCCGGCCGTCGGCGAGCTGCACTCCCGTGAACCGGTCACCGCCCGTCGCAGCCACCACATCGATGCCGGTGAGGGCACGGATGCCCAGCTCCGCCAGGGACGCGGCCAGCATCCGCCCGCCGGGGCCGTCGAGCTGGCGCTCCATCAGGTGCGGGGCCACGTGCAGGATCTGCACGTCCAGGCCGCGCTGGGCGAGACCCCGCGCGGCCTCGATGCCGAGCAGGCCGCCGCCCAGGACGAGCGCGCGGGCCCCCGTGCCGGCGAGCCGCATGATCTGCCGGCAGTCGTCGAGGGTGCGGAAGGGCACGACTCCCGGCAGCAGCCGTCCGTCGTCGCGGGCCAGCCGCTTCACGGGCGGCACGAAGGGCAGGCTGCCGGTGGCGAGGACCAGCCGGTCGTAGCGGAGGACGTCACCGTCGTCCAGGGTCACCGTCCGCCGGGAGGGGTCCACCGCGAGGGCCGTCCGGCCGGTACGCACGGAGATCTCCGGCGGGAGACCGGGCAGGTCGATGCTCTCCTCGGTGGCCCGTCCCGCCAGCAGGTTGGTCAGCAGGACCCGGTTGTACGCGGGGCGCGGCTCGCCGCCGACGACGGTGACGCGCACCCCGGTGCCCCGGCGGTGCGTCTCGGCCGCCACGCGGTGGCCGGCCATGCCGTTGCCGATGACCACGACGTGCGTCATGCCACTCGCTCCAGTCGTACGGCGGAGACCTTGAACTCCGGCATCCGGGACACGGGGTCGAGGGCGTCGCCCACCAGCGAGTTGGCGCGGCCCGCGCCGCCCCAGTGGAACGGCATGAACAGGGTGTCCGGCGGGACCGCCGCGGTGATCCTGGCGTCCGCCTCGGCCGTCCCGCGACGGCTCACCAGCCGTACCCGGTCGCCCGCCGCGATGCCGTGCCGGGCCGCGAGATCCGGGTGGATCTCCACGTACGGTCCGCTCGCCTCGGCGGTCAGCGCGGGGATGCGACGGGTCTGGGCACCGCTCTGGTAGTGCTGCATGATCCGTCCGGTGGTCAGGTGCAGGGGGTAGCGTGCGTCGGGCTCCTCCGCCGCCGGCCGGTGCTGCACGGCGACGAAGCGGGCCTTGCCGTCGGGGTGCGCGAAGGCGTCGAGGAACATGCGGGGGGTGCCCGCGCCGTCGTCACAGGCGTCCTGCCCGGCGGCGGCCGCCGGGCTCGGCCAGAACACCCCGCCCTCGTCGTCGATGCGCTCGTAGCTGATGCCCGAGTAGTCCGCGGGACCGTCGGCCGAGGCGCGGCGGAGCTCCTCGAAGACCTCCGCCGGCTCGGCGGAGAAGCCGGTGGGCCGGCCGAGCCGGCGGCTCAGCTCGGTGATGATCCACAGGTCGGTGCGGACACCGGGGGGCGCCGGGAGGGCGCGGCGTCTGCGGATGACGCGGCCCTCCAGGTTGGTCATCGTGCCGTCCTCCTCCGCCCACTGGGCCGAGGGCAGGACGACATCGGCGAGCTCCGCGGTCTCGCTGAGCACCGGGTCCGACACCACCAGCAGGTCCAGGCCGCGCAGCCGCCGCTCGGCCAGGTTCGCGTTGGGGGCGGAGACCACGGGGTTGCTGCCGAAGACCAGCAGGCCGCGCGGGCCGCCCGGGGTGCCCAGGGAGCCGATCAGTTCGTGCGCGCTGACGCCGGGGCCCGGCAGCGAGTCGGCCGGTACGTCCCAGACGCGGGCGACGTGGGCGCGGGCCCCCGGGTCGTCGATGCGCCGGTAACCCGGCAGCTGGTCCGCCTTCTGCCCGTGCTCCCGTCCGCCCTGGCCGTTGCCCTGCCCGGTCAGACAGCCGTATCCGGAACCCTCCCGGCCCGGCAGTCCGAGGGCCAGCGCCAGGTTGACGAACGCGCTGACGGTGTCCGTGCCGTTGCTGTGCTGCTCGGCCCCGCGCGCGGTGAGGACGAGCGCCCGGGGCGCCTCGGCGAGGAGACGTACGGCCCGGTACTGGTCGGTGACCGGGACGCCCGTGATGCGCTCGACGTGTTCCGGCCAGTAGGTGGCGACGGCCTCGCGCACGGCGGGGAAGCCCCGGGTGCGTTCGGCGACGTAGCGCTCGTCGACGAGCCCCTCCGCGACCGCGATGTGCAGCAGGCCGTTGGCCAGGGCCAGGTCCGTGCCGGGTACGGGGCGCAGGTGCAGGGTGGCCCGGGCGGCGGTGGCGGTGCGGCGGGGGTCCACGACGATCAGGGAGCCGCCGGCCGCCCGCTGGGCGTCCAGGTGCCGTACGAAGGGCGGCATGGTCTCCGCCGGGTTGGCGCCGGCCAGCAGCACCGCCCGGGCCCGGCCCACGTCGGTGAGCGGGAAGGGCAGGCCCCGGTCGAGGCCGAAGGCGCGCAGGCCGGCCGCGGCGGCCGAGGACATGCAGAAACGGCCGTTGTAGTCGATGTTCGCGGTGCCGAGCGCGACCCTCGCGAACTTGCCCAGCAGGTAGGCCTTCTCGTTGGTCAGCCCGCCGCCGCCGAACACCGCGACGGCGTCCCGGCCGGAGGCCCGCTGGATCTCCTCGATCCCGGCCGCCACCCGGTCCAGGGCCTCCTCCCAGCCGGCCTCCTCCAGCGGCCGGCCGGGACCGCGCCGGACCAGGGGCGTGGTGAGCCGGCGCCCGGAGGTCAGCAGGTCGGTCGCGGTCCAGCCCTTGCGGCACAGCCCGCCGCCGCTGCCGGGGACGTCGCGCGGGGCGACCGTGACGCGGCCCGAGGCGTCGGGGCGCAGCCACATGCCGCACTGCAGGGCGCAGTACGGGCAGTGCGTGGCCGTGCCCTGGTCCATGAGGGTCGTCCCGCTCGTCGTCCCGCTCGTCGTTCCACGCGTCGTCTCACGCATCGTCGGTTCGCTCCTCGTCGCCGCGGTCGCCGCGGTCGCCGCGGTCGCCGCGCCGTAGGCAGCAGGCCCAGGTGAGGGCGGTGCACAGCGCGTAGTAGCCGGCGAAGGCGAACAGGGCCGCCCCCGAGTCGCCGGTGCCGTCGATGGAGACGCCCAGCGCGCGGTTGACGAGGAATCCGCCGAGCGCACCGATCGCGGAGACCAGCCCGAGCGCGGCGGCGGCCAGGCTGCGCCCCTCGGCACGGGCGGTGCGCCGGGCGAGGGCGTCCGTCTGCGGGACGGCGCGCAGGGCGCGGGAGACGAACAGCGCGGGGATCATCCGGTACGTGGAGCCGTTGCCGATGCCCGCGGTGAGGAACAGCAGCAGGAAGGAGAGCAGGAAACCGGTGTGCGCGTGCGCCTCGAGAGCCGCCCGGGCGCCCACCGAAGCCGCCCCCATGAGCAGGAAGTTGACCAGGGTGACGAGGGCGCCGCCGTAGCGGTCGGCCAGCACGCCGCCGAGCGGCCGGACGCACGCGCCGACGAGGGCGCCGAGGAAGGCGTAGGACACGGCGGCCGAGCCGGGGAACTCCACGGTGAGCAGCAGCGGCAGCGCGGTGGAGAAGCCGACGAACGAGCCGAAGGTGCCGATGTAGAGGACGGCGACGAGCCAGGTGTTTCCCGACCTGACCGCGGCGAACTGCCGGGCGGGCGAGGCGTGGGCGGTCCGCAGGTTGTCCATGCGGAGCAGCGCACCGAGCGCGGCCAGGACGATGAGCGGGACCCACATCAGCCCCGCCGCGGTGAGCCCCGCCGCGGCGATGACGAGCGGGACCACGAGCTGCACGGAACTGACGCCGACGTTGCCTCCGGCGGCGTTCAGGCCGAGGGCGGCGCCCTGCTTGGAGTCGGGGTAGAAGT
This sequence comes from Streptomyces sp. S.PNR 29, assembly GCF_030386795.1. Taxonomy (GTDB): domain Bacteria; phylum Actinomycetota; class Actinomycetes; order Streptomycetales; family Streptomycetaceae; genus Streptomyces. Next base: position 128,866 of record NZ_JANUQM010000018.1, on the reverse strand, counting down.
GCGTGATGTTGGCCATGCTGGAGGCGAAGTTGCCTCCGCCGAGCCCCGCCGTCGCCGCGCACAGCAGGAAGAACCAGTACGGCGTGCCGGGGTCGGAGACGGCGACCGCGAGCAGGATCGCCGGGACGAGGAGCAGCAGGGTGCTGACGACGGTCCAGTTGCGGCCGCCGTACCGGGCGGGGGCGAAGGTGTACGGGATCCGCAGCACGGCGCCGACCAGGCTCGGCAGCGCGACCAGCCAGAAGAGCTGGTCCGCGGTGAAGGAGCGGTCGGTGAGTTCCACGGCGACGACGCTCCACAGCGTCCAGACCGTGAATCCCAGGTGCTCGCAGGCCACGGACCAGACCAGGTTGCGCCGGGCCACCCGCTGCCCGGTGCTCCTCCAGAACGCCGGATCACCGGGCTCCCAGTGCTCGATCCAGCGGGCCTTGAAGAGGCGGGACAGGGCGGACCGATCAGCCGACGCACCGGCCGAATCAGCCCCCGGCCCAGCCCGATCAGCCAACGCACCGGCCAAGCCGGCCGCCGGGACGACCGGACCACCCGGCTCCGCGGCCGAGCCGACCGGGGAACCGGCCAAGTCCCCCGCAGACGCGGCCCGATCGCCGGACGAACCCGCCAAGTCACCCACGGACGCGACCCGGTCAACCGACGGATCCGCCGTGTCGCCCGCCGGGGCGGCCCCCTCCGGGAGGGCCGACGCGGTGTGCGGCGCGGGGCTCACCCGACCGGCTCCTTCCGGGTCTGCAGGATGCGGATGCTGCGCGTGATGCCGCGCACGGTGGGCAGGGTCTTGAGCTGTGCGATCACCTCGGCGAGCGCGGCGTCCGTGGCCTGGTGCGTGGCGACCACGAGCTGCGCCTCCGCGCCCAGGCCCTCCTGCCGGACGGTCTCCAGCGACACCCCGTGCTGCGCGAAGACCGCGCAGACCTGCGACAGGACGCCGGACTCGTCGGTGACGAGCATGCTGAGGTGGTGCTGGTTGGCCACCTCGGCCATCGGCCTGAGCGGCAGGATGCGGGAGAACCCGGCGGGCGGGGCGACCCGGCCCGCCACCCGGTCGCGGCTGAGCTCCACGATGTCGCCGAGAACGGCGCTGGAGGTGGCGAGCCCGCCCGCCCCGTGACCGTGGAACATCAGCTCACCGGCGGCCTCCGCCTCCACGAGGATGCCGTTGTACACGCCGCGTACACCGGCCAGGGGGTGCTCCAGCGGGATCAGCATGGGGTGGACCCGGGCGCTGACCCCGTCCGGCGTGCGGTCGCAGACCCCCACGAGTTTGATCACGCACCCGTTGGCCGCGGCGTGCGCGATGTCACCCGGCCCGATGTGGGTGATCCCCTCGTAGTGGACGTCCCCGACGGGCACTTCGGCGTCGAAGGCGAGCCGCGCCAGGATCGCCATCTTGGCGGCGGCGTCCGCGCCCGTGACGTCGGCGGTGGGGTCCGCCTCCGCGTAGCCGAGCCGCTGGGCCTCGTGCAGGGCGCCCTGGAAGGTGCCCCCGGAGGCCGACATGCGATCCAGGATGTAGTTCGTCGTGCCGTTGACGATGCCCGTCACCCGCCGCACCCGGTCGCCGACCAGGGACTGGTTCAGCGGACGCAGCAGCGGTACGGCGCCCGCCACGGCGGCCTCGTAGGCGAGGCCGACGCCCTGCTTGCGGGCGATGCGGTGCAGGTCGACGCCCTCGCTCGCGATGAGCGCCTTGTTGGCGGTGACCACGGACGCCCCGGCCTCCATGGCCGCGGCGACCAGGGTACGGGCCGGCTCCACGCCGCCGATCAGCTCGACGACCACGTCGATGTCCCCCCGGGTCACGAGGGCTTCCGCGTCCGTGGTGACCAGCGCGTCGTCGATGCCGGGCAGGGACCGTGGACCGCGTACGGCGACGCCGGCGAGCTGGACCGGAGCGCCGACCCTGGCGGCCAGTTCCTCGGCGCGCCCGCTCAGCGCGCGAGCGGTCTCGGCACCGACGTTGCCGTGCCCGAGCAGAGCTATGCGCACCGCATCCGCTGCGCGTTTCATACGTTCCCCCTGTTGGTGATTGCTGTGCGAGACGGCTCTCCCGGGCGGCGGGCGCCGCTCAGGAGACGATCGGCGCTTCGGCCGTACGGCTGTCCTCGGCGGCCGGCGCGCCGCTGTCCGCGGTGTCCTGGCCCGTACCGGCCGGCCCGGACCGTCCGGCCGTCACGCGCTGGAAGATCTTGGCGCCGATGACCAGGGAGACCGGGAGCAGCAGGTACCAGCCGAAGAAGAGGAAGACGACCAGCACCGCGACGAGCGAGACGACGGCGCCGAGACGGCCCCAGGGGCTGCCGCGCAGCAGCTTGGCCGCGGCCGAGAGTCCGGCGACGTACACGGCGACGAAGCAGGCCGAGGCAGCGGTCATGATCGGGTCGAGCCGGATGTCCAGGACGGCCGCGCTGGTCAGCAGCACCGCGGTCAGCGACGCGAGCACGACCAGGCTGGGCTTGGGGATCTCCCCCGCGCCGTTGCCCTTGCCCAGCCAGCGGGGCAGGTCGCCGTCGCGGCCGAGCGCCGCACCGAGCCGGGAGCCGCCGGCGATGTAGGCGTTGACGGTGGCGAACGTCAGCAGCGCGGCGGCGACGGCGGTCACGGCGCGGGCGGAGTCGCCGATGCCGCGCTCCAGCAGCAGGGTCAGCGGTACCGAGCCACGCTCGGGGTCGGAGCCGAGCACCGCCATCGAGGTGGTGGCCACGCCCAGGTACAGCACGGCGACGACGGCGATGGTCAGGCCGGTGACGATGGGCAGCTGGCGGCGCGGGTTGGAGAACTCGCCGCCCAGGTGGGAGACCGCCTCCCACCCGGAGAACGCGAAGAACAGCAGCGTCGCGGCGTGCCCGACGGCCATCCAGCCGTGGGGCGCGAACGGCGTGAAGTTCTCCGCGCGCGAGTCCGGCGCCGCGACCATGATGGCGACGGCCATCAGCGCGGCGAGCATCCCGACGAGCAGCAGCTGCAGCCCGCCGGACAGCCTCAGGCCCATCCAGTTGCTGACGTACGCGGCGAAGAGCAGGGCCGCCGCGACGGCGAGGGACATGAGGTAGCCGCCGCCCAGCGCGTCGGCCACGTAGGACCCGCCGACGATCGCGGCGCTCGCGGTGCCCACGGGGACGGCGAAGTAGAACAGCCAGCCCACGGGGGCGGAGGTGCGGGGGCCGAACGCCTTGGCGGCGAAGGTGGCGACGCCGCCGCCGTCGGGGTACCGCATGCCCAGCACCGCGAAGGAGCCCGCGATCGGGATGCAGAAGGCGACCATCAGGGCCCAGGCCACCAGGGAGGCCGGACCTGCTTCACGTGCCGTCAGTGCGGGCAGGGCGAGAACACCGCCGCCGAGAACCGCGCCCACGTACAGCGCGGTTCCCTGTGCCACGCCGATGCGGTGGCTCGAACTCATCTCGTCATCTCTCCCAGGTGTCGATCGGGTGGGTCTGTGGGGGGGTGGTCGTCGGTCACCTGGACACGAGGTCGTCGCACAGCGCGCGTGGACATGTGTCGAGGCCTTGCAGGAAGCGGTCCGCGACGTCGAGGAAGCCGGGGACCTCCAGCAGGAAGGCGTCGTGGCCGATGTCGGTGGTCCGGTCCTGCTCGTGCCGGGCGGCCAGCCCTCGGGCCGCGAGCTCGGTCTGGATGCGCGCGCTGTGCTCGGGGCCGAAGAGCCGGTCGTGGGCGAAGCTGTAGAGCAGCACCTCGGGCAGGACGGCGGCCTGGCGCAGCCGGTCGGGCACGGCGAAGGCGTCGAAGCGGTCCATGGCGCCCAGCAGGTGCAGATAGCTCCGCGGGTCGAAGCGGCGCAGGAACTTGTCCGCCTGGTGCTCCAGATAGCTCTCGACGGCGAAGTCGCCCTGCACCGTCGTCGAGGCGTGGGTGCGGGTCCCCTCCCGGCGCGGCGCGCGGCCGAACTTGCGGTGCAACGACTGCTCGGAGAGGTAGGTGAGGTGTGCGATCATCCGCGCCGTACCGAGCCCGGCGCCGGAGTCCGCCTCCGCCGCAGGTCCCGGTGAGAGGGCGGCGCTGTTGCGGATGGCGTAGCGCGCGACCGCGTTCCACGCGAGGTTGTCGGCGCTCTGGCGGCCGGTGCCCGCGATGATCGCGAATCCGTCCGCGTCGTCCGGGTGCCGCAGCAGCCACTCCAGGGCCTGCATGCCGCCCAGCGATCCGCCGACGACCGCGCGCAGCCGGCGGACGCCCAGAGCGGACACGAGTTCGCGGTGGACCGTGACCATGTCGGCCACGGTGATGTCCGGGAACCCCCATCCGTGCGGGTGCCCGTCGGCCCCGGCCGTCCACGGGCCGGTGGTGCCCGCGCAGCCGCCGAGGACGTTCGCGCAGATCACGAAGTAGCGGTCGGTGTCCACCGGTCTGCCGGGGCCCACCATCGTCTCCCACCAGCCCGGCGTGTCGTCGGCGCGGTGCCGTGCCGGGTGGGAGTCACCGGTCAGGGCGTGGCAGAGGAACACCGCGTTGTCCCCGGCGCCGTTCAGCCGCCCGTACGTCTCGTACGCCACCTGCACCGGTCCGAGCCGCTCGCCCGAGGCCAGCCGCAGCGGGCGGTCGGGCGGGAACAGCACCGCGAGTGCCATGTGTCTGCTGGTCGGCGCGGACCAACCCGTGAACTCCACCATCTCCCCCTGATCAGTCGTCGGTCCTGCTGCGGCTATACGGCGGCCAGCGCCTGCTCCAGGTCGTGGACGAGGTCGTCCGCGTGCTCCAGGCCGACCGCGAGACGGACCGAGCCCTGGGTGATGCCGGCGCCGAGCAGGTCCTTCTCGGGCAGGTGGGCGTGGGTCGTGGAGGCGGGGTGGGTGGCGAGGGAGCGTACGTCGCCGACGTTGGTGACGTGCGAGAACAGCTTGAGCGCCTCGATGAACCGGGCTCCGGCCTGGCGCCCGCCCTTCAGCTCGACCATGACCATCGGGCCGTACTCACCGCCCAGGTACCGCTTGACCTGTTCGGCCTCGGTGCCCTCGGCCAGGCTGGGGTGACGGACCAGCTCGACCTTGGGGTGCTCGTTGAGGAACTCGGCGACCGCGAGGGCGTTCGCGGAGTGCGCGGGCATGCGCAGCGGCAGTGTCTCGATGCCCTGGAGGATGAGGAAGGCGTTGAAGGGGCTCATGCACAGGCCGAGGTCGCGCAGCAGGGTCTCGCGGGCCTTGAACAGGTAGCTGCTGCGGCCGCGGGTGTCGGGGACCTTCTTGCACTCCTCGCCCCACACGACGTTGCCGTACGCGGGGTCGGGCTGGGTCATCTGCGGGTGGCGGGGGGAGTTGTCCCAGTCGAAGGTGCCGCTGTCGACGATGATGCCGCCGATCGCCGAGCCGTGGCCGCCGAGGTACTTGGTGCCCGAGTAGACCGAGACGGCGGCGCCGTGGTCGAACGGGCGGCAGGTGAAGGGCTGGAGGGTGTTGTCCATGATGAGCGGGATGCCGTAGCGCTCACCGATCTCGGCGACCTCGCTGATGGGGAAGATCCTCAGCCGCGGGTTGGGCAGGGTCTCGCCGAAGTACAGCCGGGTGCGGTCGTCGGTCGCCCGCTCGAAGTTCTTCGGGTCGGCCGGGCTGACGAACCGGGTCTCGACTCCGAGCCGCCGCAGCGTGGCTCCCAGCAGGCTCCAGATGCCGCCGAAGAGCTCGTTGGAGGAGACGATGTTGTCGCCGGCCTCGACGAGGTTGAGGATCGCGAGCGTCACCGCCGCGTGCCCCGAGGCGGTGGCGAGGCCCTGGACTCCGCCGTCTATCTGGGTCATGCGCTCTTCCAGGACGTTGAGCGTGGGGTTGCCCAGCCGTGTGTAGGCGTGCCCGTTGCCTTCGAGGCCGAAGAGCCCGGCCGCCATGTCGGCGTTCGGGAACTCGTAGGCGGCCGTCATGTAGATGGGCGTGATGAGCGGCGGGTTGACACCCATCCGGACGTGCCGGCCGCCCTGGATGGTCGCCGACTCGCGCCGGGAGTACCCGCGCTGGTTGAACAGCTCTTCTTCGTCGTTGGTCAGCACGACAGGAGGGTCCCTTCGAAACGTGTGGATCAGCGTGGCTGTGGTTCAGCTGTGCTGCGCAGGGCAGGACCCGCGGAATCCAGGGATTGTTGAACGATTCTTGGATTCTACGATCCAGGGGAATGGATCCGGCCTCGATTTCTCGGCGACCATCCCGCGGTGGCCGAAAACGGACCCTCTCCTCGCAGCTATGACGGGGCGTCAGGAAAGCGGGCGGGCCGGTCAAAGGTATGTCATGGACTGGTAAAGCTCCTCCAGGCGCCGGTTGACCCGCCGCAACCAGCACCCGAAACGCGCCATGCACCGGCGGGCGAAGGATGGCCGGTTCATGCGCCCACGGCCCGTGCGTGCAGCAGCGACACCGCGCGGCGGGCGGAACTGATGGCCCCGGCCTGCCAGCCGATGTACTGGGTGAGCCAGTCACCGGCCAGATAGACCCGGCCCGAGGGCTGGTTGAGCAGCTCGTACGCGGCGCCCGAGTTCTCCGGCCACTCGATCCAGCCGGCCTCGATGTGCTCGATCCGGTGCCAGGCCACGGCGAAGCCGGAGTCGAGCTCGCGCCGGTAGGCGGGGCCGTGGATGCGCTCCCCCAGGGCGACGGCCCGCCGGATGCGCTCGGCGGGCGGCAGCTGGCCGAACGCCACGGCGTCGTCGCGGTAGTGGTAGTAGCCGACCACGATCCCGCGCTCGGAGTGGAAACCGTGGGAGGGGTACCAGACGTGGGTGAGCGGCAGGTCCGTCTCGGTGATGCCGCCGTAGATACGGTGGTCCTCCTCCCACCACCGGCGCCGGTACTCCAGGCCCAGCTTGCCGACCGCGAGCGGGCGCGGCACCCGCAGCGCCGAGCCCACCCCGGCCCCGAGGTTGTGCGCGGTCCGCGCCAGCACGTGCGGCGGCAGCGCGGCCACGCAGAAGTCGGCCCGCTCGACGTGCTCCCGGCCGTCCGCGCCCTTGTAGCGCACCTCGACGCCCGTGCCGCGGTCGCGGATCTCCCCGGCCACGGCCCCGTAGGTGATGCGCCGTTCGCCGATCCGGTCCACGAAGGCCCGCACGATGCGGTCCATGCCGCCCACCGGCTGGAACATCATCATCGCCTGGTCGTAGTCGAACTCGAACGAGATGTACCGGCCACTGGCCCGGGCGAAGACGTCCTCCAGCGACGGCGGCGCTCCGTAGCGCTCGCCGGTGTCGCCGGCGGCCCCGGGAGGCGTGCGGTAACCGCGCCGCGTACCGCCGCGGTACGCCCAGCCGTCCTCGCGTCCGCCGATCTGACCGAAGTCCTCGACGAACGTCAGCAGCCGCTCACGGTCCTCGGCGGACAGCTCCTTGTCGAGCGCGCCGCGGTCGGCCGCCTTCGCCAGCAGCTCCGACACGTAACCGTAGGTGTCGGCCTGCACGGTGCGGTGCCGCAGCGGCGTTCCGATCTTGTCCAGATAGACGTAGGCGTCGGCGTTCTTGTTGGCGAACGGCTCGATGGCCACGCCGAGTTCACGGCAGTAGTCGAGCGTGATCATGTGCTGCGCGATACGCGCGGGGCCCGCGTTCAGGTACTGCCCCGAGGCGAACCGCGCGCGCTGCGTGACGCCGCCGGACTCCCGCTCCCGGGTACCCCCGCGCACCGTCCAGTTACGGCCGCCCGGGCGGGACTTGGCCTCCAGGATCCGGCAGTCGTAGCCCGCCTTGCCCAGTTCGTACGCCGTCGTCAGGCCCGCCACGCCCGCGCCCAGGATCACCACACGTGCCGGACGGCGTCCCCCGGTGAAATCGCCCGCGCGCGGCGGCACATACGCCGAGGGGGACCCGGCGGCCCGGGCGTCGGGCGCGAGACCGAGGGCACCCATCGTCGCCCACAGTGCCCCGGCGCCGCCCAGGGCGCCCACCGACCGCAGAAAGCTGCGTCTGCTGCCGTACGAATCCGCCACAGCCGCCTCCAACTCATGTGTCGCTGTGTGACGGCAGAAAGCCTCCGTGGCCCGGCGGGCACACGGAATGGCCGCCCGACCGCTCGCCCGGCGTGCCCGATCGGGCAGTAGCCGACCGGCTACTCCGACGGAGCGGTCGGGCGGATCTCCCCGAACGCGGTCCGCTCCATGAGGCTCGGGGGAGGCCGAGTCGACCGAGACCACTCAGGCGGCGTGCGGCACGAGAGCGGACACGAGAGAGGGAAGCGGCGATGAGTGAGGTCTACTCCATGGACCCGCGTACCGGGCTGACGGTGGAGATGGTCGCGTCGGACTCCGACGCCGCGGAGGTCTCGCGGGTGTGCGCGGTCGCCGCCGAGGCCACGGCCGGACTGGACCGGATGGGGCCGGCCGGGCGGGCGGAGCTGCTGGAGGCGATCGCGGCCGAATTGCAGTCGGACGGTGAGGCACTGGTGGGTGTCGCCGACCGGGAGACCGCGCTCGGCGCGGACCGGTTGCGCGGCGAACTCGCCCGTACCTGCGGTCAGTTGCGCTTCTTCGCCGAGGTGCTGCGGGAGGGCTCGTACCTCGACGCGGTGATCGACCACGCCGCCGCGGCGAGCCCGGCCGGCCCGGAGCGGCCGGACATGCGGCGCGTGCTGCTGTCCTTCGGCCCGGTCGCCGTCTTCGGCTCCAGCAACTTCCCCCTGGCGTTCTCCGTCGCGGGCGGCGACACCGCGTCGGCCCTGGCCGCGGGCTGCCCCGTCGTCGTCAAGGCCCATCCCTCCCACCCGGCCACCTCCCTGGCGGCGTTCCGGGCGGCGACCAGAGCCGTGGCGGCGGTGGGCGCACCGGTGGGCACGCTGGGGCTGGTCTGGGGTTTCGAGGCGGGCCGGGAGCTGGTCCTCGACCCGCGCATCCGGGCCGTCGCCTTCACCGGCTCTCTCACGGGCGGGCGGCATCTGCACGACCTGGCCGCCTCGCGGCCCGAGCCGATCCCCTTCCACGGCGAGCTGAGCAGCCTCAACCCGATCCTCGTCACGCCCGGTGCGGCACGGCAGCGGGCGGAGGCCGTCGGCCGGGGCTTCGTGCAGTCCTTCTCCTTCGGGCACGGCCAGGTGTGCACCAAGCCGGGCCTGCTGCTCGTCCCCGCCGGTGACGACGGGGCGGCGCTGCGCGAGGAGGTCGCCCGCGGGGTGGCCGAGCTCGCTCCCTCCTGGCTGCTGAACGACGGCATCCGCGCGATGTTCCAGCAGGGCGTCGAGCGGCTCTCGACGCTGCCCGGGGTGCGCACGGCCGCCGTCGGCGGGTCCGCCGGGGACGACGGGCGGACGGTGAGCCCGGCCCTGGTCACCGTCGACGCCAAGCGTCTGCTGACCGGAGACTCCCCGCTCCTGGAGGAGTGCTTCGGCCCGTTCGCCGTCGTCGCCGAGTACCAGGACGTCTCCGAACTGGAGGAGGTGGCCGGGGTGCTCGGCGGTCAGCTGTCCGCCGCGATCCACTCCACCGACGGCGAGTCGGACCTGGCCGGGCGGCTGCTGGCCCGGCTCGGCCGCACCTGCGGCCGGATCGTCTGGAACGGGTTCACCACGGGCGTCGTCGTCGGCTGGGCCACACACCACGGCGGGCCCTACCCCGCCACGACCTCCGCCGAGCACACCTCGGTCGGCGCCGCCGCCATCCGCCGGTTCCTCCGCCCCGTCTGCTACCAGTCCGTACCCGACACCCTGCTGCCGCCGGAGCTCCGCGAGGCCAATCCGCTGGGCATTCCGCGCCGGGTGGACGGGGTACTGGGCTGAGGGGTCCTTTCACCTGAGCCGGGTGGGGCGCGGTTCCCACGGCTGCGGACACGTGATGGTCCCCCCCCAACTCCCCGCGATGCCCGCAGCCCCTGGCCCCCGCCTCCCCACCACCCCGGCCCCCGACCTCCCACCACCTCGCCCCCGGCATCAGCCCCCGCCGGACACCGCGCCGCACGCCCGTGGCCCGGGCTTTTCGCAACGGTGGGCGACCCCTCACACACGATCCCCGGACAGATCAAGGCGGCTCTCGGACAGAAAGCGCTTGCGCGCCCCCCTCCTCGACGTCACACTGATTTCCGGCGCGCTACGAGTTCGCCGGCCCGCCCACTCGGTCCGAGCCACCGCTGTTGCACGGTCAGCGTCGACCGTCCGGCCGACCAGGGCGTCGATGTTCCAGGGGGGACGCAGCATGCTCACAGCCGCTCACCGCGTGGCATTACTCACCCGAAGCGAAGTGCTCCGCATGGGGGTCCGCAGCCTCCTCGCGCAGACACCCGGCATCGCGTCCGTCCACGACTACGCGTACGAGCCGCACGCGGCCGCCGCCATCGACTTCGCGGATGTGGACATCCTGCTGCTGTCCTGCCCCCGCGAGGAGTGGGCCCGCGAGACCGCGGGCCGCGCGAGCGCGGCGGGCGCGAAGGTGCTGCTCCTCCTGGACGACCGTATGGCCTCCGACCCCGACTCCGTCCGCGGCGTCACGGCCCACGGCATCCTGCTGAAACACGAGCTGACCTCCGACAGCCTCACCCTGGCGCTGGCCCAGGTGCGCACCGGCGGCTTCCCCATGCCGCTCGCCTTCTCGCACGCCCTGCTCAAACGGCCCGCGGCCTCGTCCGTCAGCCACCGCGAGCGCATCGCCGCGCTCACCCCCCGCGAACGGGAGACGCTGCTGCTCCTGGTGGAGGGACTCAGCAACAAACTGATCGCGCGCCGGCTCAGGATCTCGGAGCACGGCGTGAAGCGGCTGGTGGCCAACATCCTCGCCAAGATGAACTGCCCCAACCGCACACAGGCGGCGGCCATCGCCGTACGCGAGCACCTCGTGGCCACGCCCGGGGCTGTGGCGTCCGGGCAGTTGACACGAGGGCTCGACGCCGATCCCCTTCGGGCCGGGTGACCGGGTCCCCGCACGCCTGAGCAGCGGACAGCCATCCCCGGGCCCGCGCGGGCCCGGGGATGGCGTGGTCTCCACCCCGTCGGTGCGGGGCTCCTTACTTCGCGTCGATCAGCTCGTGCGGCGGGACGGTCACGGTCCGGGCACCCGGCTCACCGCCCAGGACGACCTTGCGCAGGGCGACGTTGTTGTCGGTGTTCGTCTCCTGGAGCCGCTTCTCCGGGTTGGCGATCACCTGGATGTAGTACGTGCCGTTGGGCAGGTCGGTGATGTCGAAGGACTGGCCGGGACGGTACTGGGTGTACGTGTCACCGGAGCCGACGTCGAGGACCTCGCGGACGGAGATCGAGTTCTGCTGACCGCACGCGGTCGACAGGTCGGTGTTCTCCGGGTGCCAGTTGGCGTTCTTCACCGTGTAGTCGATGGCGTCGGTGTTGGCCAGGCAGAACGCCTCCTTGCCGCTGCGCACCTCCTTGGTCTGGTCCTCGCTCAGCAGGCGGTAGCTGGCGAAGTCCGTGAAGTGCCAGTGCTCGTGGCCCTCCCGCGGGTCCCACTCCATGGTTCCGGTGGGCGTGTACCCGACCTGCTTGCCCTTCGCGTCGTAGAAGTACTGGTACGCGTCCATCAGGTCCTTGCCGGGGCTGCGGAAGCCGTCCACGACGAGCGGCGCGGGGCCCGCGTTCCAGACGTTCGCGCTGAAGGCGAGGTAGTCCTTGCCCGGTACGTCCCCGTCCTCGCCGTCGGTGATGGCGATGTCCCAGGCGGGCAGCGACCGCAGGTCGGGCTTGGGGGTGTTCGCCGGGGCGCCCGCCTTGCCGGTGGGCCGCTTGGCGGCGGGCTTCAGCGCGGGCGCGACGCGGGAGCCGTCGGTGTGCCCGGGGCCGTCACCGAGGTGCGGGGTCATGCCGCGGTCGGCGAGCGCGTGGGGGAAGGCGGGCGGGACGGGGACGTCGGCGCCTCGGGGGCCGTAGTGGTGGGAGGAGTGCGCTCCCTGCCCGGCGGCCTGGTGGCCGGAGTGCCCGCCGTGGCCGCCGTGGCCGCCGGCGTGCCGGGTGGAGGACCGCCGGGCGGCCAGGCCCGCGCCGCCCTCGTCCCAGTCGCGCTCCCGCACCGTCACCTTGATGGTCGGCCGGTCGTCGGGAATGGTGAACAGGTCGCGGTACTTCTTGGCCACCGACACCTTGGCCGTGTACTCGCCCGCCGGCAGGTCCACCGGCTGGTAGCTGTAGTCGACGTTGCTGGTGTTGGCCGCCCAGCCCTTCTCGACTCCCCACACCGAGCCCAGGGTGAAGGGGTTGGTGGGGCAGCTCTGCGGATAGTGCGAGGTCGCCGGGGCGTCCGGGCGGAGCCGTCCGGAGGCGTTGTTCGGGCAGAACGCCTGGCTGGTCTTCGCCACCTCCTCACCGGCCGCGTTCGTGATGGACACGTCGAGGAAGCCGGTCAGGCCGGAGAAGTCCTTCACCAGACCGGCGGGCAGGGTCTTGGCGCGGGTGCCCTTGCCGTCGCGGAGGATCTGCTGGGCGACGACAGGGTCCTTGTAGGACTTCCTGGTCACCTTGAACTCCAGGGGCGCGTCGTCGACCGTGAGGTACGTGCCGAGATCCAGCTGGACGCCGGGCTCGTCCTTCCAGCGGTCGAGGGTCACGGAGTTCGACGCGGCCACCAGCTTCAGCTTCGGCTTTCCGGCGGACGCTTTCGCCTGGGCCGCCCCGGCGCCCGGTGCGGCTCCGGACACGGTGACGACGACGGTGAGCGCGGCTCCCGCCGCGAGCGCCGCCCGGTGTAAGCGGCTGCTTTTTTCCTGACTGGTCATCGGTCTCATCGGTTCCTCGTCTTCGAGTGCCATGGTCAGGTCTGTGAGCAACCTGTGAGATTGGTGAAAGCGCTGTCGAGGTTGTCTCGCACGGAAGAAAAGAGAGGAAGGAGAGCAGAACGGCAACCGGACCTCCCCCGAGAATCCCCGCAGGAGTGTCACAAGGCACGCACACGGTCTTGCGAAAGCCTCGCTACCGTTCTCGCCAATCGCTCCCCTGTGCGTTGTCAACACCAGGAAGACAACAGATGGATTACTGCTCCACGTGTCGTCGGCACCTCAACGGCGCCCTGGTGTGCCCGGGGTGCGGTGCCTACGCTCCCGACATCGCCCCGGGCGTCGTCGACGGCCACGCCGTTCCGGGCCGGGCCATGACGGGTACGGCGGCGACCGCTGGGGCGCCGGCCTGGGAGCCCCCGGCGACGGACCCGGACGAGACCCCGCGGACCGGCCCGTCCGCGCACGAGGCGAGCGCCCTCCCCGCGCCGGAGGGGCGTGCGGCGCGGCGCCGCCAGCGGGCCCGCTGGAAGAAGAACCAGCGCCGGGCCGTGGTGGCGACCGCCGTCGCCCTCGTCGGCGGCGGCCTGACGTTCGCCTCCCTGGACCGTCACTCGCCCGACCGGACCCAGGCCTCCTCGGCACCGGACGTCACGGGCATGGGCTCCGCGGAACGTCCCACGGAGCAGCGCACCCACCCGACGTCGGCCCGCCAGGACGCCGACTGGTCCACCCCCACGCACCCCGCCCGGTCACCCGGGGCGGACACCCGGCGCCGCGGGCACGCGGCCACATCCCCGGACACGCACACGGACACCGCCGCCACACCTCGCCCCACGACGACCCCCACCGCACCGTCCCGGACCACGGCCGGCGGACAGTCCTCCGCCCGCACCGGTACCAGCGGCAGCGGCACCGGCACCGGTTCCGGCACCGATTCGGGTACGACGACGACCCAGCAGACGTCCCCGCCGCCGGCCGCCGCCGGCAACGACACCTCCTCGGGAACGTCCTCGGGAACCTCTTCGGGCACGGGCGAGTCCAGCCCCACCCCGGCGGCGACCGCACCGGCGCAGGTCTGCGTTCTGGTGCTGTGCCTGGGCTGACGCAGCGGCTGCACCCGGCTCACCCGTCGTTGTCCCGCCACCACCCACCCGTCGGTGGTGTGTCGAAGCGTGTCGCCGTCGACGCGTTGCCGCTGAAGTCGTTGTCCGACACCCGGCCGCCCGTCCAGGTGGCGTCCTCGGTGAGCCACAGGGCGTGAGTCTGGGTCCTGGGCTGCTGGTCGTCCCGGACGCGGTTGCCGGCCAGGTGGGGATGGCTGACGGTGGCCGCCGCCGTGACACCGGCCCGGGGGGCCGGGGCGTCGGGCAGGTGGTAGGCGGAGCCCGGGGCGGGGGTGCCGTCGGGCCAGGCGGTGTCCGCGCCGGGGCGGACCGGGACCAGGGCCAGCTCGGTCTCGGTGTTGAAGGCGACCAGGGCCGTCTGCGCTCCCACCGTCAGCCGCTTGCCGCGGTGCGAGTCCGGGGCCCAGTCGGCGTTCTCGTCGGTCAGCGTCAGAGGCGTGCAGTGGACACCCTCGCCGCCGCCCCGCGTCGCCGGTGCGCCGCGGCGGCCGTTGTTGCGGATGCGGTTGCCCAGGATCGCCGGCTCCCGCAGGGGAGCGTCGATGCGAACGCCGTCCAGGGCGTTGTCCCGGATGTCGTTGGACTCCAGGACGATGTCCGTGGCCGCTTCCTGGTCCCCCTCGGCGAGGTTGTGCTGCCAGTAGCCGTACCGGCCGTTGTTGCTGATGCGGTTGCCGCGGAAGGCGTAGGGACCGGGCGTGTTGCCGAGCCCGATGCCGTCGCGGACGTTGCCGTCGATGACGCAGCCGGTGACGATGCCGCCCCGGCCGCCGACGCCGGAGGTGCCCTGCGAGGACACGTCGAACCCGGCCTGGTGGTTGCCGAGCATCGTCGAGGAGGTCACCAGCAGGCCGTCGGCGCCCCAGTCGGAGATGCCGAAGCGGTTGTCCTCGGCGTGGCAGGCGGTGATGCGGATGCCACGGGGCGGCGGCCAGTTCTCCTGCTGGAGCTCCACGAAGATGCCGTTGGTGCCGTTGCCGGTCGCCGTGCAGGCGGTGATCGTCAGGCGTTCGACCATGCCCCAGCCGCCGATGCCGATCCCGATGCCCGCGCCGCCCATCTTCTCGCCGGGGTCCTGCGCCCCGCACCGCTCGGCCAGCACGCCCTCGACGACCGTGTCCTGAAGGAAGTCGCAGCCGAAGCCGGTCGCGGCGGTGTCATGGATGTACAGGTCGCTGAAGCGGCCGCGGAGCACGTACTGCAGGCCGAGGCCCTTGGCGAGAGGGTCGTACTCCTGTG
The DNA here is from genome assembly GCF_030386795.1 of Streptomyces sp. S.PNR 29. GTDB lineage: Bacteria > Actinomycetota > Actinomycetes > Streptomycetales > Streptomycetaceae > Streptomyces. Next base: position 113,857 of record NZ_JANUQM010000018.1, on the reverse strand, counting down.
TCCGCGCCCGTGAGCCGTCGACCTCGAAGTGGGCGAAGGTGAGGTCGGCGAGGTGGTTGTCCCGGCCGGCGCCGTGCTGGGCGGCGGTGAACCAGGCCAGCGGCACCGGAGTCGTGGGGGCGCCGGGGTTGCACAGCGTGAAGCAGGTGGTGCCCCGCCCGGCGCCGATCAGGGAGACGCCGCTGCGCCACAGCACGGGCTGGTCCTGGATGACGTAGCGGCCGGCGGGGACGTGGACGGTACGGGGACGGCCGTCCGCGGCACAGGCCTCGCCGAGGGCGTCCACCAGCTTCTGCAGCGCCGGCTGGTCATTGGCCGTGCCGTCCCCGACCAGGCCGTACTCACGGGCGTCGACGGTCAGCGGCAGGGACATGCCGGCACTCCTCACCTCGGGCTCCTCGGTCCCCGCCGGGTACCCCGTCGCCGGCCGCCCGCACCGCTCGTGGTCACGGCCGTCAGAGGCCGTAGCGGCTCTTCACGTGACGCCAACCTGGTTCAGGGCGTTCGTGAAGTACTCCTGGCCCACGCGCTGGCCCCAGTCGCCGCCGACGCCGCCCTGGAAGCCCTTGGTCAGCCACAGGGACTGGTCGTAGTGGCGGGCCGCGCCGCCGGGGCACCTGGAGTAGTTGCCGTCCTGGTGGAAGAAGCGGCCGCAGTCGGGGGCGCACTGCGGCGAGCCGCCGCCGTCGAGGATGCCGGTGTGGATGTCGACGGAGTTGTCGGTCCACTGCAGGGTCGAGCGGTTCTTCACGGCCCAGCCGACGATATTGACGGGGACGCAGGGCGGCGGTGACCGGGGTGTCGGACTCCCAGCGCACGCAGTAGTTGATGCTTCCCTTGTTGGCCATGACCTGGTCCCAGCCGTAGTTGCGGAAGCCGTAGGGGTCGGGATAGGTCGACTCGACGTGCCGCCGGACCTCGTTCAGTGGCTGGACCAGGTTCGCCGGCGGGTTCCAGTTGTCGGCGGCCTCAGCCGGCTGTGCCGTGGCGGACCCGGGCCCCCCACCGACCGAGGAGGGAGCCGGCGCGCACCGTCACACAGGGAGCGGAAGGCCGCCCTGGATGCCTTTATTTCCTCCCCTTCCGGGCGCTTCTTCGCATTCTGTCGGCGATAATCGGAACATGAGTACGGCGACGTATGAACTTCTGGCCGCGTCGGGGCAGCACGCGCTCAACATGACGGCGGCCTTCATCGGCGGGCTGGTCGTGGCCGGCGCGCTGATCTGGGCCGTACGCGTGGGCATGCGGGTCATGGAGCAGGACACCGGCCACCCCGGTCCCGAGGAGCAGCCGAAGCTTCCCGACACCGGCCCGGTCCACGAGATCCGGGAGATGCGGGAGCCGGACGAAGTGCCGGTCTCGGCGGACGGGCGGGAGCGGCTCATGCCGTACCAGCTCCACAACACGAACACCCGCACCGGAAAGGACCAGCACCGACGACGCTGGCTGCCCGGCTCCAGCGGCGGCTTCGGCAGCGGAGGCCTGGGGCACGTCTGAGTGTCCTGACCCACCTACTGGAGGCGAGATGGCCGTTCACCGGGCGCGCCGGACGACAGGTGCGGCGCTGACAGCGGTCGCGGCGGTGCTGGCGACCGCGCTGGCCGGCTGTTCCGACGACGACAACCCGGTGGGGGACGTGGCCCGGTCGGCGGCCTCGGAGGCCTCGGAGGCCGCCACCTCGCTGGCCTCCCAGGCCGCGGAGGCGCTGGCGTCGGCGACGGCGGAGGCGGGGCGTCAGCTGAACGAGATCAAGAACGGCGTCGACGCCAAGGACGACGTGCGGCTCGGCACCCCGGCGACCGCTTCCGACGGGCGGACCACGGTCGAGGTCACCGCGCGCAACACCGCCGACTCGGCGAAGTCCTTCGCCGTCCAGGTCGACTTCACCGACGCCGGCGACCAGCTGATCGACGTCGTCGTCGTCACCCTGAAGGACGTACCGGCCGGGGAGTCCGGCCGGGCCACCGCCCGCAGCACGCACGATCTGCCGGGTGACGAGGTGAACACGGTGGTCGCCCGGGCGGTGCGCTACTGACGCCGTCGGTCCGGGGCCCCGACCGTGCGGGGCCGCACCGTGATGCGGATCTGCTCGCTCGTCGCGCTCACCCCGTTCAGCCCGGCCGTCGCCTGGAGACGGTTGGCGCCGGCCGGGAAGGCCGGTCGGGGGGTGCACGTCCAGGTGCCGTCGGCGGCGGCGGTCGTGGTGCACACCGTGCGGTCGTCCTTGTCACGGACGGTGATCCGGGCGCCCGGGTAGGCCGTGCCGGAGATCTCCGGACGGGCGTGCAGCGGCACTCCGGACTCGGGCCGGGTCAGGGTGGGTCCGGGCATGCCCACGGTCACGCTGCACGTGCCCCTCGCCTGCCGTCGGCCCTCCGCGTCGCTGAGGCGCAGCGCACAGCCGGGCAGCCGCGTGCCGGGTACGGCGTCCGCGGGCACCGCCAGGACGAAGGGGAAGCCACGGCCCTGCCACGGCCGCCCGGCCGAGGGGCCGGTGAAGGTGTACGTACCGCTGCCGCCGTCGGCCGCGACGGCGCCCCGGTACTCGCGTGCGCCGAGCGGTGTGCCCGTCACCGTGCTCCCGCCGGGCGCCGTCAGCGTCAGCACGGACCCGGCACCGAGGCGCGGTCCCGTGTAGCCCGCCACCGCGAGGATCCCCTCCCCTCCGGGGACGATGGTGACGGCAGGTGCCCGCAGGGCGCGGGAATCCCGTGCGTCCCGGGAGTCCGCCACCGCCGCAGGTCCGGGCGACGCGAGCGTGAAGCCCGCGACGGCCGTCCAGCCCATGGCCGCCCGCACCGCTGTCGCTGTCTTCCTGGACCTGCTCATCGTCGGCGGGGCTCCCTGTGCGGACGTCGGTCACACCTGGGAGCGATTCTTCCGGTCCGCCCGCACGGGGAGCATGTGCTGGTGGGCCGTACGGGGCCCGGCGTTCCGCGTGCGCGGCGGTGGAGGCGGGCCGGTGACCTCCACCGTGGCCGGGCGCAGCAGCTGGTCGCCGAGGCGGTAGCCGGGGCGGAGGATCGCCGTGCAGACGAGCCGGTCGGAGTCCTCGCTGACGTGGTGGGTGAGGGCCTCGTGGCGGTTCGGGTCGAAGGGCTCGCCCACCTCCCCGAAGGCCACCAGCCCCAGTGCGCCCGCCTGGCTCTCCAGCGTGTCGGTGATGTCCTTCAGCCCCGGTGTGAGCGGCTCGTGGGCGCGGGCGCGGTCGACGGCGTCGACCACCGGCAGAAGGGCGGTGAGCACGTTGGCCACCGCGATCTGCCGCACGGCGAGCCGGTCGCGCCGCACCCGCTTGCGGTAGTTGTCGTACTCGGCCTTCACCCGCTGCAGGTCGGCAGTGCGCTCCTGCAGCAGGCGACGCAGTTCCTCGGTGCTCTGCTGCGGACGGCGGTCCATGGTCAGCCCGCCTTGTCGGCCTTGTCGTCGTCGACGATCTCGGCGTCCACCACGTCCTCGTCCGCCCCGGACCCGGCCGACTCGGCCGACTCGCCCGGCGTACGCGGGGGTTCCTCGGTCCTCGCCTGCTCGTACATCGCCGTACCGATCTTCTGCGCGGCCTGGGCGACACGTTCCGTGGCCTGCCGGATCGCCGTCGTGTCCTGACCCTTGAGCTGTTCCTTCAGGTCGGCGAGCGCCCCTTCGACCTCGCTCTTCACCTCGCCCGGCACCTTGTCCGGGTTGTCCCTGAGGAGCTTCTCGGTCTGGTACACGAGCTGTTCGGCCTGGTTCCTGGTCTCGGCGGCCTCGCGCCTCCTGCGGTCCTCCTCGGCATGCTGCTCGGCCTCGCGGACCATGCGGTCGATGTCGTTCTTGGGGAGGGCGGAGCCGCCGGTCACCGTCATCCGCTGTTCCCGGCCGGTGCCGAGGTCCTTGGCGGAGACGTGCATGATGCCGTTGGCGTCGATGTCGAAGGAGACCTCGATCTGCGGAATGCCGCGCGGCGCCGGCGGCAGACCGGTCAGCTCGAACATGCCGAGCTTCTTGTTGTAGGCGGCGATCTCCCGTTCGCCCTGGTAGACCTGGATCTGCACCGACGGCTGGTTGTCCTCGGCCGTGGTGAAGATCTCCGAGCGCTTGGTCGGGATCGTGGTGTTGCGCTCGATCAGCTTGGTCATGATGCCGCCCTTGGTCTCGATGCCGAGGGACAGCGGGGTGACGTCGAGCAGCAGGACGTCCTTGACCTCGCCCTTGAGGACACCGGCCTGCAGGGAGGCGCCGACGGCGACGACCTCGTCCGGGTTGACGCCCTTGTGCGGGTCCTTGCCGGTCAGCTCCTTCACCAGCTCGGTCACGGCCGGCATGCGCGTCGAGCCGCCGACGAGGACGACGTGGTCGATGTCGGACAGCTTGATCCCGGCGTCCTTGATCGCCTGGTGGAACGGCCCCTTGCAGCGCTCCAGCAGCTCGCTCGTCAGCTGCTGGAACTGGGCGCGGGTGAGCTTCTCCTCCAGGTGCAGCGGGCCCTCGGCGGAGGCCGTGATGTACGGCAGGTTGATGGTCGTCTCCGACGAGCTGGACAGCTCGATCTTGGCCTTCTCGGCGGCCTCCCGCAGCCGCTGCACGGCCATCTTGTCCTTGCTCAGGTCCACGCCGTAGTTGTTCTTGAACTGCGTGATGAGGTGGTCGGCGATCTTCTGGTCCCAGTCGTCGCCGCCGAGGTGCGTGTCGCCGTTGGTGGCCTTCACCTCGATGACGCCCTCGCCCATCTCCAGCAGCGAGACGTCGAAGGTGCCGCCGCCGAGGTCGAAGACCAGCACCGTCTGGTCGTTCTCCTTGTCGAGCCCGTACGCCAGCGCCGCCGCCGTCGGCTCGTTGATGATCCTGAGGACGTTGAGGCCGGCGATCTCGCCCGCCTCCTTGGTCGCCTGCCGCTGGGCGTCGTCGAAGTAGGCGGGCACGGTGATCACGGCGTCGGTGACGTCCTCGCCGAGATAGGCCTCCGCGTCCCGCTTCAGCTTCTGCAGCACCCGCGCGGAGATCTCCTGGGCGGTGTACCGCTTGCCGTCGATCTCGCCCTTGTCGGGGAAGCGCCAGGCGTGCTCGCCCATGTGCCGCTTGACGGAGCGCGCGGTGCGCTCGACGTTCGTCACGGCCTGCCTTTTCGCGACCTCGCCGACCAGCACCTCGCCGTTCTTCGCGAAGGCCACGACCGACGGGGTGGTCCGGGCGCCCTCCGTGTTGGTGATGACGGTGGGCTCGCCACCCTCAAGGACCGAGACCACCGAGTTCGTCGTCCCGAGATCGATACCGACCGAGCGCGCCATCTGGGTTCTCCCTCCTCGTACTGGTGCCTACGGGACCCAACGGACCGGGCCGGCCCGCAGCGGCGGGCCGGGCGCCGTCGGGGTCCCGGACACCCGGCCGCGGCGTACCGGGCGCACCGAGGTGCGGGCGCGCTCACGGTCGTACGCCGCCCGCGGCCCGGGCTCGCGGAGGGTCCGGTACGCCGCCAGCACCCTCCCGAACCGCTCCGCGGTGACGGCGTCGACCCTGGTGTCGGGACGCAGCTCCCGCACCCGGCGGCGGAACGCCGAGGTGATCGCCTCGGCCGGTGCCGAGGGCTCCACCCCCAGTACCGCATACAGGTCCGGTGCCTGCATCTCCGGCCACCTCCTCGGCGCCCCTCAGGCCGCCGTGAGCTGCGGTTTCCACTTCAACTTGCCTATCAGTCTGAATAAAACTTGAGCGGCCTCTTGTCAAGGTCGAAATCGCGAGGTATAGCCAGAAAGAAGAGTGAACAAGGCAAAGCGCCGACCCGTCCCCGCCCGCCCGAACGGAGGTGTGCCGCAGTGATCACCGAACTGGCCGTCGAACGAGTCGAGTTCACCTGTGGTGCGTGCTGGCACCGCTGGAGCGTCGACTACGACGTCCAGCGCTACCTGGACGGCCGCGGGGACGAGTGGGAGTACTTCTACCGGGACAACACCGCCGTCCCGTCCCCCTACACCCCGCAGGGAGCACCGCCCTGCGGACAGTGCGGGCGGCGCTGGGTCGGCCGCCTCGTGGCGCGCCGCCCCGTCCCCCTGCCCGGCGCCCCCGAGGCACCCCGCAGCCGCGTGCCGGCGGAGGGCCTGCACCGTCCCGAACGCCACACGGCCCCGCTGCTGGAGGCCGGCGGGCACCCGCAGCCGCAGCCGGGGGCGCCGCGTGAGGCGGGCCAGGTCTCCTGAGGCCGCTTGGCCGGCGTAACGGAGCGCACGATCGCCGTAGCCCGAACGGCCCAGGACGCCATAGGCCCGCCGGCCCTGCCCACCGGGTGACGGGCCCTACAGCGCCAGCCACACCGTCGTGTCCGGTCCGAGCCGCCCGTCCTCCAGCGGGGCGCTGCTCACCAGCACCTCGCCCGCCGGCAGGGAGACGACCGTGTCCGACAGGTTGGCGACACACCGCCAGCCGTCGGAGCGGTCGAACTGCAGCACCCCGGCCGGGGCATCGTCGGCCCAGGTCAGCGACTCCCCGTCGAGCAGCTTGCGGCGCAGCCTGAGGGCCGTGCGGTACAGCTCCAGGGTGGAGCCCTCCACGCCGTCCTGGGCCTGAACGGCGTACCCGGCGAAGCTCTCCGGCTGCGGCAGCCAGGCGGCACCCGCCCCGAAGCCGTACGACGGTCCGGTCGTCGTCCACGGCAACGGCACCCGGCATCCGTCGCGGCCCTTGCGGACCCGCCCGGTCTGCTCCCAGATCGGGTCCTGGAGGACCTCGACGGGCAGGTCGGCCACCTCGGGCAGCCCGAGCTCCTCGCCCTGGTAGACGTACGCCGATCCGGGCAGCGCCAGCATCAGCAGCGTGGCGGCGCGGGCCCGGCGCAGCCCGGCCGCCTCGTCGATCGCCGGCGCGCGGCCGCCGGACAGCAGCCAGGCGTTCTCGTCCGTGCCCGGCGGGAGCATCAGGCGGGAGGCGTGGCGGACGACGTCGTGGTTGGACAGCACCCAGGTCGCCGACGCCCCGGCCGCCCGCGCGTCCGCCAGCGAGCCGGTGATGATCCGCCGCAGCTCCTCGGCGTCCCAGCCCGCCAGCAGGTACTCGAAGTTGAAGGCCTGGCCCAGCTCGTCCGGACGTGCGTAGAGCACGCGCCGGGCGCCCGGCACCCAGGCCTCGGCGACCGCCATGCGGGGCGGGCTGTAGGCGTCGAGGACCTTGCGCCAGTCGCGGTAGATCTCGTGCACCTCGTCGCGGTCGTAGAAGGGGTGCGTGCCGGGCGGGAACAGGGGGAGCGCGTCCTCGCGGCTGAGCTCGGGGGCGCCCAGGTCGCGCAGCGGCTCGCTCAGGTCCTTGGCGAGGGCGTGCGCGACGTCGACGCGGAAGCCGTCGACCCCGCGGTCGGACCAGAACCTGAGCGTGGTCCGGAAGTCGGCGCGGACCTCCTCGTTCTCCCAGTTCAGGTCGGGCTGTTCGGGCGTGAACAGGTGCAGGTACCACTGCCCGTCGGGCACGCGCCGCCAGGCGCTGCCGCCGAAGACGGACTGCCAGTCGGTGGGCGGCAGCTCCCCGTGCGGGCCGCGGCCGTCGCGGAACACGTAACGGTCGCGGGCGGCGGACCCGGGCCCGGCCCGCAGGGCCTCCCGGAACCACGCGTGCCGGTGCGAGGTGTGGTTGGGCACGAGGTCGACGAGCACCTTCAGGCCCAGCCGGTGGGCCTCGGCGACGAGGGCGTCGAAGTCGTCGAGCGTGCCCAGGCGCGGGTCGACGTCCCGGTAGTCCTCGACGTCGTAGCCGCCGTCGGCCAGTTCGGACGGGTAGAAGGGGCTCAGCCACAGGGCGTCGACGCCCAGGGCGGCGAGATGGGTCAGGCGCTGGACGGCGCCCCGCAGATCGCCGAGCCCGTCTCCGTCGGCGTCGGCGAAGCTGCGCGGATAGATCTGGTAGATGACGGCCTGCCGCCACCAGTTCGGATCGCGGGACGACAGGTCGGGGGCGGAGTGAGGCGTGGGACGGGGCGTGGCGGTGCGTACGGTCACGCGGCCTCCTCTGAGCGCTGCGGCGGTGCGGTGCGTGCATACGGACGTCAGCAGGACATTCTGTCCACATCACCGTGAAAATCACCGTGAAAATCACCGGGAATATCACCGGGAACGCGCACACGGGCAAGCGCGCGGAGCGCAGCATTCCTTGTGTGACGGAATCGTGATGACTCTTGAACTGCCCCTGCGTTCTCGCAGGTTGACAGGGTTACGCGCCAGTACGACCATGGGATCACGCTGTGGCTCATGTGACCAATGAGCGCAGTGTTTCTCAGACCACTCACCCCCGGTGCGGCCGGCGCGCGTTCCGTGCCGACCTGACGCCGCATTGGGGTCATGCACACGCCAAGATGGGATCCGCATGTCCATAGCGAGACGTGTCACCCTGCGCCACCTGCTGGGGACGGGCGCCGCGACCCTCACGCTCAGTGCCCTGACCGTCACCTCCGCCTGGGCCGGTACGCCGGGCGGCGACGGCTGGGAGTCCGGCGGCCGCTACCAGCCGGGCACCGGCGCCGGCACGGTCACCGAGACCGACCGCTGCCAGTTCTCGCTCGACGGCACGAACTTCTACGACTCCGTCAAGGTCGACGACCAGAACCTGAAGCCGACCGAGGACGGCAAGGTCCACATCAAGGTCCGCACGGCCGGCGACGCGACGACGTGCACCGCCTCCCTCGCCTCCTACCTCGCCCACGGCGCCAGCTTCGACACCTCCGGCGAGCAGGTCTTCGTCGACTTCGACACGGTCACGGTCAAGCCCGGCCAGACCGAGTCCCTGGACATCGCGGTGCCCGACGCCGGCTGCTTCGCGCAGATCGACCTGTACCGCGGCGCGATGAAGTTCGACGGCAAGCTCGACGCGAACGACGGCTTCCAGCACGGTGAGCTGCCCAAGGGCCCGGACCGCCCGGTCATCAAGGACAAGCTGATCGCGCCCTGGAACGGCGGCACGAAGGACTGCACGACCACCGAGTCCCAGCCCCCGACGACCCCGCCGGCGACCCCGACGTCCCCGGAGCCGTCCACCCCGGACGAGGAGACGACGCCCCCGGCGACGACCGAGCCGCCCGCCTCCGAGACCCCGTCGACCGACGCCCCGACCCCGACCCCCTCGGAGTCGGAGTCCACCACCGCCCCGGCCCCCACCCCGAACGGTGGCGGCGGCGACCTCGCGGAGACCGGCGCCAACAGCGCCACCGGCCCGATCGCGATCGGCGCGGCGGTGCTCCTGGCGGGCGGCGCGGCGATGATGCTCGTGACCCGCCGCCGCGCGGCGAAGCGGAACGCGACGGGCGCCTGACCCCGATCCGACGACAGAACCCCGCCCTGCCGAAGTCCTCCCGGACTCGGCAGGGCGGGTGCGGACGCTTTGGGGTAGCCGAATGCCGAGGTGCCGTATGAGGGCCTTGCCCGCAGGACTGATCGCCTGCTGTCTTGCTTCAGCGCTCCTGAGCGGTTGTACGTCCGGGAAGGACTCCCCCGACGCCCCCGCCACGGAAAAGGCAACGCCGACGCCCGGCGTTTTGGACGAGCCCCATGAGCAGGAGCTGGGAGATCAAGCGACTGCGGCCCTCGACGCCGCGGGCACCTTGGACCGCCGACGCATCACGGGAACGTCCGGCCCTCTCACGATTGATGTCGACGCGGCGAAGGACTCCTCCGGGATGGTCGCCTGGCGTATCACGTCGTGACCCTCCAGTCGCCACCCCGTTCCCGGGCGACTCTCATTCCCCGCTGATCACGGCGGTCCGCTCCACCGGGATCCACAGTTCCGCGTCCGCCTGTGCGGCGTCCTGGGACAGCCGGGTCCGCAGGATCTCGGGGCCCGGCCGGCTCCGGTACGGATTGGACGGGAACCACTGGGTGAACACGTCCCGCCACAGGTACTGGAGCGCCTGCGGAAACGGCCCGGAGTTCTCGAAGACGGCCCACGTCCCGGCCGGCACGGTGAGCGCGTCCAGGTCCTCGGGCACGGCGGCCCGGGTCACCACCCCGTGGTAGTAGTCCAGTTCGGTTCCCTCCGCCCGACTCGGGTCGAGGTTCTCACTCACCCCCACGATCCCTTGCGGCTCCTGGTCGGACAGGCTCTCCATGCGCTGCAGCGTCTCCCGGCCGATGCCCCGGATGAAGTCGGCGATGGCCGGGTTCACCCCCTCGTGCACGAGGGGGACGCGCACCTTCCTGCCGACCACACGGAACTCGTCCTTCTCCACGACCCGGTATCGCATACTGCTGCTCCCTTCGACGGTGAGGCGGAAGGACAGCCGTGGCTGGGACTGCAGACGCGCACCGGACCGCCTGGCCTCGCCGGGACCGACGCCGTGCATGGCACGGAACGCACGCGCGAACGCCTCCCCCGACGTGTAGCCGTACCGCACCGCGATCTCCAGCAGCGTCCGCTCCCCGGCCAGCACCTCGGCACCGGCGATCGTGAGCCGCCTGCGCCGGACGTACTCCGACAGCGGCATCCCCGCCAGCGCCGAGAACAGCCTCCGGAAGTGGTACTCCGAAGTCACCACGATCCGCGCCAGGTCGGCCGCCTCGATCCGCCGATCAAGGTGGCGCTCGATGTGCTCCATGGCCTGGTTCAGCCGCTCCAGCACCCCGGCCTCCTTCCCTTTCGCTCCCTCACGGTAGGAAGGCCCCACCCTTGCGGACCCGACATCCTGTGCCCGGTCCGGTCGGGTACGAGATCCCCGTAGGGTTCCGTCATGGGCACAGGCTTACGCAACGAGATGGTCGCGGTTCCCCCGGGGCGGGTGACGCTGTCGGACCGGCGGACGCAGCGCAGCTGGCCGGTCGAGGTCGCGCCGTTCCGGATGTCGGCGTGCCAGGTCACCCAGTCGCTGTACGCGGAGGTCACCGGTCGGCGGCCGAGTACCGCCCAGGGCGACCTGCTGCCCGTCGAGGGGGTCTCGTGGTGGGACGCGGTCCGGTTCTGCAACGCGTTGTCCGAACGCGAGGCACTGACACCCGCCTACCGTCTCCACGCCGATGACGAGACGGCCGAATGGGACGCCTCCGCCGACGGATACCGGCTCCCGGCCGAGGCCGAGTGGGAGCACGCCTGCCGTGCCGGCACCACCGGCCCCCGGTACGGAACGCTCGACGAGATCGCCTGGTACCAGGGCAACTCGGGCGGACGCATCCACCCCGTCGGCGGCAAGCAGCCCAACGCCTGGGGCCTGTACGACATGCTGGGCAACGCCTGGGACTGGTGCTGGGACATCTACGACGCCGAGGTGTACGGCACCTACCGGGTACTCCGCGGCGGCGGCTGGTCCGACGCGCACTGGAGCTGCCGGGCCTCGGTGCGGCGCCGCAGCCACCCGGCCTTCCGGATCGACGACGTGGGCTTCCGGATCATTCGCCGGTGAACGGTGCCGCCCGTATGTGATCTTTCCTACCTGCGCGGATGCGCAGCTATGCAGGAGCACGGCCGCAGGCCTACCGTGGGCGGGCCGTGGTGCTCGGGAAGTCGATGCAAGGTCGACGCGGCCCTCGCCACTGTGATCGGGGAGTTCCCGGCCCACCGTCCCGTGCGGGACAGCCACTGGCCGTCGCACGACGGCCGGGAAGGCGGGCCGGGCACGCAGGAACCCGTAAGCCAGGAGACCGGCCACGGCATCTCACGAAGTGATCCACGAGGTGCTGGAGCGTGACCGGATGAACCTGCCCGAGCCTGAGTCTGCCCCTGCGTCCTTCCGCTGGCGGCGCGAGGACACCGTCAGGACCGCGGGACTGATGGCGGTCATCGCCGCCCTGCACGTCGTGGCCTTCGGGGTGCTGTTCCTGCTCGTCGTCCCCGGACACTACGAGGTCGGCGACAAGGCCTTCGGCATCGGGCTCGGCATCACCGCCTACACCCTCGGCATGCGGCACGCCTTCGACGCCGACCACATCGCCGCGATCGACAACACCACCCGCAAGCTGATGGCGGACGGCAAGCGGCCGGTGTCGGTGGGGTTCTGGTTCGCGCTGGGGCACTCAAGTGTGGTCGTGGTGATGGCCGCGCTGGTGACCGGAGGCACACAGCTCGCCGGCACGCTCATGGACGACGAGTCCCGTACGCACCAGACGCTCGGCCTCATCGGCACGACCGTCTCCGGCACGTTCCTCTACCTCATCGCCGCCCTCAACCTCGTCGCGCTCGTCGGCATCCTGCGTGTCTTCCGGGCCATGCGGGCGGGCACGTACGACGAGCGGCAGCTCGAACGGCACCTGGACTCCCGCGGCTTGATGAACCGCATCCTCGGGCGGCTGACCAAGTCCATCTCCCGGCCCGGCCAGATGTTCCCGCTCGGCTTCGTCTTCGGCCTCGGCTTCGACACCGCCACCGAGGTCACACTGATGGTGATGGCCGGATCCGGAGCGGCGGCCGGCCTGCCCTGGTACGCGATCCTGTGCCTGCCGCTGCTCTTCGCCGCCGGCATGAGCCTGTTCGACACCCTCGACGGCACCTTCATGAACTTCGCCTACCACTGGGCGTTCTCGCACCCCGTCCGCAAGGTCTTCTACAACCTCACCATCACCGGCCTGTCCATCGCCGTCGCCTTCTTCATCGGCACCATCGAACTCGTCGGCGTCCTGCACGAGAAGCTCGCCCTGAACGACTCCGTCACCGGCTGGATCGCCTCCATCGACCTCGACAGCGTCGGTTACCTCATCGTCGGCCTGTTCGTGGTGGTGTGGGCGGCGGCCGTCGCGTACTGGCGGCTGGCGAAGGTGGAGCAGCGGTGGGCGGTGCGCGCCGCCGAGGCCGACTAGACGCCCTCCACCGCCGTCAGCCACAGCTTCACGTACCGCTCCACGTCCACGTCCAACGCCACGTCCACCAGCGGCTGTTCACGCGTCCCGTCGTGGATCTCCGACTCGCCGGGGCGGGCGCGGCGGTCGACGATCGTCTGGCCTCGGGTGGGGCCGGGGGCCAGGCTGACCTCGACGGGCAGGCGGTGGGTGGTCAGGCCCTCCGGGTCGGCGACCGAGCAGACCGCGCCCGCGTCGCCGAGGCCGCCGCCGGGGTCGGTCTCGTCGGTGACCGGACCGCGGTGGGCGAGCAGTTCACCGGCGAGGCGGGTGCCCGGCTCGGCGCTCGCGCGCAGCCGGCGTACGTCCGCCCCGGGGACCACGACCCGCTGGAACACGTCCAGCCCGTACATCGTGATCGGCACCCCGGCGGTGAGCAGGATCGCCGCCGCCTCCGGGTCGTGCCACACGTTGAACTCGGCGACCGGCGTGGCGTTCCCGGTGGCCACCGCGCCGCCCATGAACACGATCCGCTCGATGTTGCCCACCACCTCCGGGTGCGTGCGGAGGAGAAGCGCGATGTTGGTCAGGGGCGCGGTGGGGATCAGGGTCACCGGACGCGGCGACGCGAGGATCTCGCGGCGCAGCAGCGTCACCGCGTCCACGTCGACCGGCGTGCGGGTCGGCGCGGGCAGGCCGAGGTCACCCATGCCGTCGTGGCCGTGCACGGGGGCCCTGCGGACGGACTCGATCAGCGGGCGCTCGGCGCCCCGCGCGACGGGAATGCCCGGGGCGCCGGCCTGCTCCAGCACGGTCAGGGTGTTCCGTACGACCCCGTCCACGCCGGTGTTCCCGGCCACACAGGTGATCGCGCGCACGTCGAGGCCCGGGTGACGGACCGCGAACAGCAGGGCCAGAGCGTCGTCGATGCCCGTGTCACAGTCGATGATCACCGGGATGGGCTGGTCGGTCGTCACGGCGAGGACTCCTTCCACCGGGCACACACGGCAGCTGCGACGGCTATGACAGCGACCTTACGCGGATCGCCAGAGCTCGGTGCCGCGTTCCCCGACCCGCTCCCCGATCCTCCGCAACAGCTCCGCGCCGGACACGGCCCCGACCCGCCGGCCGTCCCGCAGACGTACGGCCACCAGGTCGCCGCGGGCCTCCCGCTCGCCGATCACCGCCTGGTACGGCACCAGCCGCGCCGCCCGGATCCGCGCCCCGAGGGTGCCCTCCCGGGGCCCGGCGACCTCGGCCCGCAGTCCGCGCCCGACGGCCTGCCGTACCAGGTCCTGCGCCCGCTCCTCCTGTGCCTCCCCGACCGGCAGCACCACCAGCTGCACGGGCGCCAGCCACGCCGGGAACGCCCCGCCGTGCTCCTCGATGAGGTGCGCCACCGCCCGTTCCACGCTGCCGATGATGCTGCGGTGCACCATGACCGGGCGGTGTTTCGCGCCGTCGGCGCCGATGTAGTGCAGGTCGAAGCGTTCGGGCTGGTGCAGGTCGATCTGGACGGTCGACAGGGTCGCCTCACGTCCGGCGGCGTCCACGACCTGTACGTCGATCTTGGGGCCGTAGAAGGCGGCCTCCCCCTCGGCGGCCTCGTACGGCACCCCTTCCAGGACCTCCCGGAGCAGGGCGGTGGCCCGCTGCCACAGGGCCGGGTCGGCGACGTACTTGCCGCCTCCGCCCGGCAGGGAGAGGCGGTAGCGGGCGGCGCGGATGCCGAGGTCGGCGTAGGCGCGGCGGATCAGGCCGAGGGCCGCGCGGGCCTCGTCCACCGCCTGCTCCGGGGTGCAGAAGATGTGCGCGTCGTTGAGGCGGATGGCCCGTACGCGGGTCAGGCCGCCGAGGACGCCGGACAGCTCGGAGCGGTACATGTCGCCCAACTCGGCCAGGCGAAGCGGCAGTTCACGGTAGCTGTGGGAGCGGGAGCGGTAGATCAGGGCGTGGTGGGGGCAGAGGCTGGGCCGCAGCACGACCTGCTCCGCGCCCAGTCGCATCGGCGGGAACATGTCGTCGCGGTAGTGGTTCCAGTGCCCGGAGATCTCGTACAGCTCGCGTTTGCCAAGGACGGGCGAGTACACGTGCCGGTACCCGGCCCGGCGTTCCGCCTCGCGGACGTACTCCTCCAGGGTGTGGCGCACGATCGCGCCGTCGGGCAGCCAGTACGGCAGTCCCGCACCCATCAGCGGGTCGGTGTCGAACAGGCCGAGGTCACGGCCGAGACGTCGGTGGTCGTGCACGGTGGGCTCCTCTGGGCGGGGAGGGCGAGCACCACACGCGAAAGCCCCGGGCGCTCGCCCCGGGGCTTCGGACTCGGACAGTCAGCTGTCAGCGCGCCGGGACACTCTCCGGCGTCGTCGTGAGGGAGGGGCGGGCGCGCTTCATGAGGGGACCGTAACAAGGGGGCGGCGGCGCGAGCGACGGATTATTCACGCCGCTGCCGCCCCGCCCCTCACCCGTACGGCCCGGAACGCTGGTGGCCGACCCCGCGCGGTGCTCCCTTGGAGACACGTACCCGATCTTGAAAGGCCCACAGGAGGCACCCCCATGCACCACCCCCCGGCCGCCCGCGTCCTCGTCGCCTCCGCTTTCGCCACGGCCGCCCTGCTGACCGCCACGGCCTGTTCCGTCGCGTTCCCGGACGCGGCACCGTCGGCGCCCGGCTCGACGCGGTCCCGGGCCACGGCCCCGTCGTCCGCCGAACCGCGCGCCCTGACCGAGGAGCAGGTGCGGGCCGCCCTGATCTCGGAGGCCGATCTGGGGGAGCCCTGGATGCCGACGCAGGGGGCCGCGACCTGGCGCGACCGGCTGCTCAAGGCGGACACGGACGACCCCGACTGCCACCGGCTGCTCGACGTCCTGTACACCGAGGAGGTCTTCGGCGCCGCCACCGGACCGCACGCGGTGGTCGGCCTCGACGACGGCTACCACGAGACCCAGCTGCGCTACCGCGTCGCCGCCCACCGCCCGGCGGACGCGGACCGCACGCTGGCCTGGCTGAGGGCGCTGCCGGGCCGGTGCGAACGGTTCACGGCCGTGACCCGGAGCGGGGACGAGCAGCGCGTCCACGTCACCGGCCTTCCGCTGCCGAACGCCGGGGACGCCCGGCAGGGCCTGCGGGTCACGCTGAGCGGCGAGACGGCGGACGGCGAGCCCACCTTCCTCACCGTGGAGGTCGCCGCCGTCCGCGTCGGCGAGCACACGATCAGCCTCACCAACGGCGGCCAGGGCGACGTACCGGCCGACGCCACATGGAAGGCCGTGGAACTCGGGACACAGCGGCTGACGGAGATCAGGAAGCAGGGGCGGGTGGAGATCTAGCGGCCTCCACAGGCCGGCCGTGGACCGCTCCAGGGCCTGTCCCACCAGGGCCTGTCCTAGAGGTCCTCGTCCTGGTCGAACCGCTTGCGGTGCGCGACCACGTCCCGGGCCACGTCCAGGGCCGTGCGGCCGTACGCGAAGGCGTGGGCGCGCAGCCGGGACAGGGCCTCTTCACCGCTCACCGAGAGCTGGGCCATGATCATGCCGACGGCCTGGTAGACCTCGTCGTGGTCGGTGGCCAGGCCGCTGAGCCAGGAATCCTCGTCCAGCGGGTCGTGCTCCTCGTCGTGCTGCAGCGCCGTCAGGGCCACCGTCATCACGCCGGCCACGAGCTGTGCGGTGCGCAGCTGGCGGTCGGTGAGCCGGCCGGGGGTGTCGCGGTAGAGGTCGAGGGTGCCCACGCACACCGTGTCGTTGCCGAGCGGCAGCGCGTACACGGCCCGCACTCCGGCGGCCGTCGCCTGCTGGGCGTAGACGGGCCAGCGGCGGGCGTCGTAGCCGGCGGTCAGGTCGCAGGCGAGCACGGGTGCGCAGGTCTCGGCGGCGTGCACACAGGGGCCGTCGCCCAGGGTGGCCTGGAGCTCCGCCACGTACGAGGCCTGCCGGCTGCTGGCGCACAGCCGTACGGGGACGCCGTCGCTGCGCAGCGACGCGCTCGCCCCGGTCACCGGCAGCAGCTCCACCGCGACGTCGCACAGGCGTCCCGGCACCTCACCGGGCCGGGCGCCGCGCACCCCCTCGGCGATCACATCGGCGGCGTGTGCCTGGCCCGGCCGCCGGAACCGTTCGGCGCCGAATCCGGACAACCGGGGCTCGTCGCCGCTCGGTCCGCCGCCGGAGCGGTCGTCCCTGGGGCGCACGGCCACCGCCTCCTTCGAACACCGAGGCCAGCAACATCGACGGGTCCCCGGACCAGGGCAGGCCGAGAGCGCCGCCTGCCCGGGAGACGAGCCCCGAATACCCCTGCCCCAGGGGGCGAAACCCCCCACCCGCGCGTGTGGGGCACTTCAGCCACCGACTCGGTCGGCGGCGGCCTCCGCGACCGGCCGCCGCCGGGCCGGGCGCGGAGGGGATCGCGCGCCCTCGCCACGCGGCCACCTGCGGTGGGGCCGCGCACGCACGGCATGCCGCCCCGGCCGTGCATGACGTGCGGGCGGCTCACGGGCCGCGTCAGCGCTTCTCGTACGGGTTCGCCGGCTGCGCGACGCGCCGTACGTCCGTGGCGTCCAGGACCGGCGGCCAGGCGGCGTCCGAGCCCAGCTCGCCCCTGGGGTGCCAGGTGCCGGTGACGGTGACCCAGGTGTCGGCGGGGGGAGGACCGTCGGATCCGGCGGTGCGGACCTCGACCTTGCCGGTCGTGGCGTCGGCGGCGCAGCAGGAGACGAGGAGGCGGGTGACGTACCAGGTGCCGTCGTCGCCGTGGGTGACGAAGCCGGTCAGGCGGACGGTACGGCCCGTCAGGGAGCGCTCGCTGTCGTAGATCGCGCGGGAGCCGAACTCGGCGAGCGTCAGCTCCACGGGGTCACCGGACGGCAGCGCCGGAAAGGTACCGACGCCCTGGGCCGCGCGCTGCGCCGCCTCGCGTTCGGCGCTGTAGGAGCCGAGCGCCGGGGGCGGGAACAGCAGCAGGGCCAGCGCGGGGAGGGTCAGCAGCCAGGCGGCGCGGGGACCGGCGGGGCCGTGGCCGTGCCCGTCTTCCTCGTGCCCGTCATCGTCATGGTCACCGTCGGCGGACCGCCCGGTGGTGACCGCCGTGGCCGCCGCGAGCAGCACCAGCGTCACCCCGGACACGACCAGATACGGCCGCAGCGCCGCCTGGACGTACCGCAGGTACAGGTCGCTGAAGAGCGAGACACGCAGCACCGCCGCCCCGGTGAGGGCGAGGAGGGCCGCCGGACCGTACCGCCTCACAGCAGCCACCACCCCACCAGCACGCTGCTCGTCACGGCCACGACCCACGTCGTGGCGGAGAACCGGACGGCGAAGGACCGGCCGAAGGTGCCCGTCTGCAGCGCGACGAGCTTCAGGTCCACCATCGGCCCGACCACCATGAACGCCAGCCGCGCGGTGGGCGGGAAGCCGCTCAGCGAGGCTGCGACGAACGCGTCCGCCTCGCTGCACACGCACAGCACGACGGCGAGGACGGCGAGAAGCAGCACCGCGAGCCATGCCGACCCGGTGAAGACGTCCAGCACCGAACGCGGCACGGCGATGTTGAACGTGGCCGCCGCCGCGGCGCCCACCACCAGGAAGCCGCCGGCGTGCAGGAAGTCGTGCCGCAGACCGGCGAGGAAGCCGTTCCAGCCGGACGGCGGCCCGGACTTCCGGCGCCCCTTCGGCAGCCGCAGCCACTCGTCCTTGCCGAACCGGATCCACAGCCAGCCCATCACCACGGCCGCCGTGAGCGAGGCGGCCAGCCGCGCCAGCACCATCGCCGGCTGACCGGGGAACGCGATCGACGTGGCCACCAGCACCACCGGGTTGACCGCGGGCGCCGACAGCAGGAAGGCGAGGGCCGCCGCCGGGGCGACACCCCGCCGCATCAGGCTCCCGGCCACCGGCACGGACGCGCACTCGCAGCCGGGCAGTACGACCCCGGCCGCGCCCGCGACCGGCACGGCGAGCGCCTGGTTGCGCGGGAGCAGCCGCTGGAACACCCGCTCCGGCACGAACGCCCCGATCCCCGCCGACACGACCGTGCCCAGCAGCAGGAACGGCACGCCCTGGACGACGACGGCCGTGAAGACGGTCCACCAGGCGGCCACGGCAGGCGTGTACAGGTCGAGCGCGAGCATCGGCCCCAGCACGGACACGACCGTGACGATGGCGATCAGCGCGGTCCCGCCGAGGACGGCGTACACCAGCGCGCGCACGGCGAGGCGGAGGCCGTCGGCCACAGTTCGTCGGTTCTCCACGCGCCTCGTCCCACTCGTCCCGGCTCCCCGCGCAGGCTAGCCGGTGCCGCTGTGCGTCACGGGGCCTTCACCGGGGAACCGGCTGTGGATCACAGCGGCGGCTGGGCGGGCGCCGGACCGAGGGTGGTCGTGCCGGGGGCCCTGCGGTGGCCCAGTCCCGTCCGGTACGCGTCGAGCGCCGCTTCCACCCGGCCCGTCCGGCGCAGCAGGTCCCCCAGCAGCCGGCACAGGTCGGCCAGGTCACCGGCCGCGCCCGCCCGCTCCAGCAGGCTCAGCGCCCGGACGTAGTGCTCCTCGGCGGCGTCGGTGTCCCCGGCGTCCTCGGCGATGATGCCGAGCAGCCGGTGCGCGGCGGCGGAGTGCACGGCGCCGCGCTCGGAGGACAGGTCGTGGACGCCCCGCAGCAGCGCGGCGGCCTCCTCGGACCTGCCGCGCCGGTGCAGCACGTCGGCCAGCTCGACCGTGACCTGGCTGCTGTAGAGGGCGGCGCGCTGGGCCGACAGCATGTCCAGGGCCTGACGCAACTCGTCCTCGGCCTGCTGGAGCCGGCCGTCCTGGGCGTACACGTACCCGCGCATCCAGTGGCAGTTGGCGAGCTCGGTGCGCAGGTGCAGCGTGCGGTACAGCTCGGCCGCCTTGGCCAGCGCGGCGTCGGCCTCGGCGAGGCGGCCCTCGGCGAGGAGGGTGCGGGCGACGGACCGGTGCATGCGCGCCACCAGCGCCGGGTCGCCGCACTGGGGGGCGAGCGCGAGGGCGTACTCGGCGGCCTGGGCGGCGCGGGCCTGCGCGCCCATGTCCATGTAGGGCCCGATGGCGCTGGCGTAGAGCAGCAGCAGCGCGTCGGGGTCGTGCAGCCCGCTGCGGTTCAGCTCGTCGAGGGTGGATTCGATGAGGTAGACGGCGTACCGCAGTTCACCGGCGAGGTAGTGGGCGACGGCCCGCCCGCGCAACGCCGGGACGCGCCCCGGCAACGGCACGTCGGCCAGGCACTCCTCGGCCCGCTCGAAGTACTGCCGCCCGGCCAGCAGCTCCCCGCCCTCCAGCGCGCACTCCCCGAGGCCGAGCAGTGCGGTGGCCCGCAGCTCGGGAAGTTCGTGGGTCTCGGCCTCGGTGAGCAGCTGCCGGTACTGCTCGGCGGCCTTCTCCGCCTCACCGGTGGCGAGCGTGCGCTGGGCCTCGGTCAGCCGCAGCCGCAGGTCGGTGGCGAGGCGGGCCGGGCGGCCGGTGACCAGCTCCTCATAGGCGACGCCGAGCCGTCCGGCGATGTGCCGCAGGGCCCCGTCGGAGGCGCGGACGCGGCCCGCCTCCACCGTGGAGATGTACGCGGGTGTGTACACCGGTTCCGCCAACTGCCTCTGCGTCAGCCCGCGTTCGACGCGTAACCGCTGCACCCGGTGACCTATGGTCGCCGGATCGTCACGATTCCCCACTGCCAACTCCCCCTGCGGCCCTTGCCGTTCGGCTCCGACAGCCCTAGGTTAAACCGGGCGTTAAACATGCTTAATACACCGCTGACACTGGTCGTTTGCGAGGTCGCCGTGCTCGAACGCACACGCACCGCCGAGCGTTACGCCAGAGGCTTCGCCGCCTCCGTAGTCGCCGTGACCGCCCTGGTCCTGGCCGCGAACGCCGGCCCGGCAAGGGCAACGGACAGACCGACGGACCAGTCCCGGCAGCTCACGGCCCCGACGTCATCGGCGCCTCACGCACCCAGACCGGCGCCCTAGTCCGGTGCCCTAGTCCGGGAGGGCTTTGCGGAGGGCCTCGTCCAGGGACTGCGCCAGGGCCGTGTCCGTCGGCGGGCTCTGGGCGAACAGGGGACCCAGCTTCGCGGTGAACGTCTGGGTGAAGGCCCCGTACAGAGGGGTGCGGGGGCGCTGGACGGCGTCCTCCAGGGCCGGGAGCAGGATCTTCTCGGCGTAGGCGGGGCGGCCGGCCTTTCGCGGCATGTCGTCGGTGCTCTCGCCGGTGGGGGAGGCCGAAGGGGTCGTGGCGGCCACCGTGCAGCGCACGTCGTCGTTCTGGTAGGCCGACCGGCGGGTGGCGGCGAACCCGGCGTCCAGCAGGCAGCGCTCGCTCTCCCGGCCGGTGAGGAACCGGATCAGCTCGGCCGCCTTGTCCGCCCGCTGCGAGGTCGCGGTCACCGCGAGGTTCTGGCCGCCGAGCACCGCCCGGCCGGGCAGCGGGGCCACGCCGAGCTGCTTCTTGTCGAAGGACTGGTGCAGGGTGCGGTAGGCGTACGGCCAGTGCCTCAGGAAGGCCGTACGGCCGTCGGTGAAGGCGTTGAGGGAGGCGGCCTCGTCGAATCCGAAGCCGCCGCCGTCGGCGTCGTCGTCGCGAAGGGTGTACGGGTCGTCGGTGCGGCGGCGCAGCTCCGCGATGCCCTGCGTGAGCTCGTCGACGGTCGCGTCGTAGTGGCCGTCCTCGTCGGTGAGCGTCACGCCGGCCGACGCGAACGCCTCGACGGCGTTGACCGTGCGGCCCTCGTAGGCGGCGAGCTGGGTCGTCCAGCCCTTCTCGTAGTCCTCGGGCCGCCGGTCGTTGAGGGTGTTCATCAGGCCCTCCAGCTGGTCCTGGGTGAGGCCGCCGCTCAGGTCGGTCTGCCGGATATCGGCCTGCTCCAGGTGGTCACGCCGGTAGTAGAGGAGCCCGACGTCGCTGTTGAACGGCACCGCGTACACCTCGTCGTCCCATGAGGCCGTGCTGGCCACGGACTCGATGACATCGCCGTCGATCATGTCCTTCGGCAGCGGCTGGATCAGGGCCGCGGCGGCGAACTCCGGCACCCACGTCACGTCCAGGTTGACCACGTCGTAGGCGGCGCTGCCGGACTGCAGGGCGCCGAGCAGCTGGCTGCGCTGTTCGTCGGCGCTGCCGGGGAGCTCGACCAGGCGGGCGTGGTAGCCCGTGTCCGCCCTGCTCTCCCGTTCGTTCCAGGCGTCGATGAGCTGTTGGCGGATGCCGTTCTTGCCGGTGACGTCCCGGCCGCTGGCGATCACGATGGGTCCGGGCCCGGCGGCGGACGGCGAGGGTGCCGCACCGCCGCTTCCGCCGCCGGTGCAGGCGGCCACCAGGACCAGGGTGAGCGGGGCCAGCAGGACGGCGAACCGCCGCCGGAACAGTCGGGACAGTCGGGCCATCAGTGCTCCCCCGTTCCGGTGCGGGCGACCTCGTCGTGCAGGGCCGCGCCGAGGTCCTCGTCGGCGTCGATGCAGCGGCCGCCGCTCGCCGCGGAGATCTCGGCGTCCGGCTTGCCCTTGTCGCAGCCGCCGCCCACCAGGGACACCATCGCCACCGGCACCTTCGCCGAACGGACCTCGGCCAGCACCTCGTCGAGCCGGTCGCCGGTCACCCGGCCGACGTCCTCGTCGTCCGTCACGTAGACGATCAGCCGGGGACGGTCGCCGCCGCGCTGCCTCATGTCGTCCAGCGCGGCGAGCAGCGCCGCGTGCGGGTCGGCCTCGGCGTCCCGCACCCGGGCCCGGTCGCCGACGGCGGTTTCGGCGCTCTTGCGGGTGTGCCGTCCGAAGGGCAGCAGGGTCTCGTACGACCTCTCTCCGAGACCCGACACCGCCCACACGCCGTACTCGTCCCGACCGCCGAGCCCGCCCAGCGACTGTTTCAGCAGGCCGGGGCCGCCACTGGGCCCCTCCCACAGGTCGGCCATCGAACCGGAGCTGTCGAGCAGGAACTGCACCCGGCCGGGCCCGTTGGCGCCCTGGTACTTCGTCAGCGTCCTCTCCATCTCGTCGCCCCCGGCGGACCGGTCGAGCGGCGTGGGATCGAGCGTCAGCCCGTAGGTGTCGGCCTCCGGGTCCAGCAGCGGACGGCCGGCCGTGGCCGAGCGGAAGCCGTCGCGGGCCAGCACCGCACGCCCCGGTTCGCCGGTGAGCCAGGCGCGGAAGCCGTCGGCCGCCTCGTCCCGGTCGGTCTCGTCGCGGTGGGCGCCCTGCCAGCGGACACGGACGAAGAGGGGTTCGAAGCCGGGTACGTCGCCGGGGTACTGGGCGATCCGCGGCATGCGCCGGTCGCTGTCGCAGTCGACGCCGCTCTTCAGCAGGAACTCGGGGACCAGAGCCGCGGTGCGCTCGTCCACGGGCTTGTCGTCGGGCAGCGTGCACAGCAGGTCGGCGGCGGTGGGCGAGGGCGCGCCCGGGGCGATCCGGCGTTCCGCGACGGCGGGATCGGGGGCACCGGGGCCGTACAGGCCGATCGTGGCGAGCAGGCCCGTGTCGGTGAACTCCGGGTCGGGGCGGCGCACCTCGGTGTCCTCGGCACGGCCGCGCAGCTCGTCGATCATCGTGGTGAGCGAGGGGCCGACGCGCTCGAACAGGGGCTCGGCGGCCTTGTCCTGCGGCACGGCGAGCACGATCGGGGAGTAGGCGAAGGGCTCCTCGTCCGGCTCCAGGCGCGCGACGGCGTCCGTGTCCTGCCCCGTCCTGACCCGGGCCACGTCCGCGGGGGAGGCGGGGATCCAGATGTCCGGCTGCGGGCCGACGTCACGCTGCGGGTTGCTCTTCTCGTCGGGCGGTACCTGCCAGAGGGTGGACTGCTTGCGGAACGCGTCGACCGCGTCGTCGGCGCCCGCGCTGTAGACGGTGATGCCGCTGCGGCGGCAGCCGTCGCCGATGGTGTTCTCCTCCGACGTCAGATACGCGTCCGCGGCGGCCCGAACGGTCCGCTGGAGGTCGGGGTCGGCCAGGACCCGCAGCTCCACGGGCGGAGCGCAGGAGGCGCCGCCGTCGACGGCGAAGCGGATCAGGGCGTACACACCCGCGCCCAGGACGGCTGCGCCGAGCAGGAGGGCGACGCCGGTGACGGTCCGGCGGCGGGGGCGGCTGCCGGGACGGACCAGGCCGGGCGGGCGGGAGATCCGTAACCAGGCGGTGACGGCCTTGGCCCGGGTGAGGAGGGCGGCGAGGAGGGCCGGCCGGGGTCCGGGTGGCGGGGTGAGGTCGCGTGACTCGTCCCGCTCGGGCTGCCGGGTGGGATCCGGGCCGGGATTCGGGGTGGGGTCCGGACCGGGGTTCGGCGAGGTCTGGGGACCTGGCTCCGGGGCGGGTCGGGGCTCGGGCTTCGGCTCGGAGTGCCCCTCGGGTTGCGGCGCGGGCTGGGGACCGGGTTGCGGCGCGGGCTGCGGATCGGGTTGCGGCGCGGGCTGCGGATCGGTTCGCGGCACAGGGCGCGGCTCGGGTTCCGGATCGCTTCGCGGCACAGGGCGCGGCTCGGGCTGCGGTTCGGGCTTCCGCATCGGCTCCGGCACGGGCTGCGGCTCGGGCTGCGGCTGCGGCTGCGGTCTGTCGTCCCCGCCCCGCTGTTCCGGCGTGTCCTGCTCCTGCCCGTCGCCCGACCGGCCCGGCTGCCCGGGCGTCGCTCGTTCCCCACCGTCCGCGGCTCCTCCCCCCGGCGGAGCCAGTCCCGGTCTGCCGGACGTCCGCCGCACCGCGCGCGCCGACAACAGCACGTCCTCACCGTGCTCGGCCCGCGACTGCGGCTCCCAGAGCTCGCGGCGGAGGGTCCGATATCCGCCCCGGGCCATCCGCTCCCGCAGGTGGTCCGCGAGGTCACGAAACCACAACTCCCCGCCACCACCGAGGAGTTCGACGAGCTCGCCGGTGAACGGCGTCGGCGTACGAGGATCCCCCGCGTCGATGCGGTTGTTGGTCTGCACGCTCATCAGCAGCAGCACACGCCGCTTGCCGCGGAACTGCTCCCAGATCCAGGCGGCGTTTCCCGCGTTGCAGCAGTCGAGGATCACCACGATCCGCTGGGCCGGGCTGGTGTCCAGCACCGCGAGCACGTCGGTGAACCGCTCCGCCCCCAGGAACACCGCGTGCCCGCCCCGGATCACCCGCGCGTCGCGCATCTGGAGGAACAGCTCGTCGGCCCCGCTGGGAATGGCCCCGTGGCCGGCGAAGTAGAACAGCAGCACGCCCTCGGCCTCCGCGGCGGCCGCGCTCAGCGCCCGGTTGAAGCCGCCCTGGTACGGCGACCGTTTCACCCTGATCTCGTCCTCGCCGAACACGCGCCCGTGCCCCAGCACCTCGAAGAGCTGGTTCAGGTTGTGCTTGACGGCCGGGAGATCGCCGGGCACGCCGTGCGGAGGCTCGGTGAAGTCGTACTCGGACACACCGACCAGCAGCGCCCGGTTCACGCGACGACGCGGGTCGAAACGGGTCACCGGTTACCCCTCGGCACGGGCCACGGGCGGATCACCGTCGTCCGTGTCACGGCGGTCGGCCTGTCCGGGCTCCGGGTCCTCCCGGCCCTCCGGGGCCGCCCGGTCCTCCGGGACCACCGGCTCCGCCGGGCCCTCCCGGTCGACGCTGACCTGCGGCGGAGCACCGTCCTCCACCTGGCTGCGGTTGCGCTTCCAGGCATCCACGGCCCGTCTCACCAGGTCCACCACTTCGACCAGGAGGACGGTGGTCTCCAGCACCGTGACGACGATCTCCAGGTCGACGCCCATCGGCGTCCCGGTCTCGTCGGCGTCCGTCCGGGGCCGCTCATGGATCTGCAACTTGCCGGCACGGACCAGTTCGTCGAGCGGCTTCTCCCGCTCCAGCCACTTGTGCAGGGCCCCGACATCGCTTTCGGTGGCGCCGTCCAGCCGCACGCGGACGCTACGGGCTGCCACTCCATCCCCCTCAGCCATAACTCACCATCATGGCATCGCACTTGCGCACTGGGGAGGGTTCGGGAGCTCCTGCGGTAGCGCTTTCTCGTTCGCGCGCCGGGTCGGGTCACACGCCGAGGCCGGCCAGGCGCCGCTGGACGTCGTCCAGGGCTCCCGCCCGCCGGCCCGGCACCCTCCCCCGCAACTCGGCGAGCGAAGCCCCGAGTTCACGGACCCGTGCCGTGTCGTGGATCTGGCTCCACTGGTGGTGGGCCCGGTCGGCCGCCGCCTCCACGGCGGGCGTGTCCGGGGCCTGCCCGGCGTTCAGCCGGGTGGTGGCCACCGCCAGCCACGTACGGCAGCTGCGCACCGGGTCCCCCGCGAACATCGCCAGGTCCGCCCGGACCTCCGTCCAGTGCAGCGCCTCCTCCGACGCGGGCCCGTGCGCCCGTACGGCGGCCTGCTCGTGCCGCGCGGCGAGCGCGTCGGCGTCGGCGTGCCGGCCGGACTGCACGGCCGCGGTGATCGCGGCGTGCGGGTCACCGGTGACGGGACCCGGCGCGGTCAGCACGAGGTCCGTTCCCCCGCTCTCCGGGGCGATCCGCCCGAGCGCCTGCTGATGCAGCTGCTCCAGCGGCGGCCGGTGCCCGCTGCGCAGGATCGTGGCGACGGCCTTCATGTACGACGGCGTCGCCACGGTCCGCCGGGCGGGCGGCGGCGCGACGCGACCGTAGACGGCGTTGTTCCGCCCCGAGTCCAGCGGGTGGGAGCGCAGCCACTCCCAGGTCTCCGCGTCCGCGTGCAGGTCGAGGAGGAGTGTCGTCGCACCCGTCGGCCGCAGCCGCAGCTCCTCCCGGACCCAGTGCCAGGGCAGGGCGGTGTAACGGACCGTCGCCGGTGTGGTGCGGGCCAGCGCCAGGTGCGGCAGCCGCTGGCGTCTGTCCAGCTGGAGCTGGCCGGTCACGTACACGGTGAGCGGACCGGGGGCCGCGGCCGCCGCCCGCAGCCGGGTCAGCACGGCCTGCGGCTCCAGCGGGTCGGCGAGCTCGACGACGTTCGCGGTGTCGGTACCGGCCAGGACGGCGGGCGGCACGGCCGCGAGCACGGGGAGCACGGATGCCGCGTCCACCAGACCCCCCTTGCCCACAGGCGCGGCCGCCAGCAGCAGCACGGTTCCGGGCATGGTGCCCTCCCCCCGACATACACGATCACTTACGGCAGCACGGTAACGGCTGCGGCTGCAAAGGGGGGCGCCGGGCTGCAACCACGGTGCCGCGAACCCGCCTCCGCCGACTTGCCACGGGCGGCCCCCAGGTGTGCCCTGGTAGGCAGGGGCGGAGAGAGAGGAGTGCTCTCATGGCTCATGCGGCACCCACACCGGCCGAGGTGAGCGCGAGGGCCGGGCGGGCCCCCGCGCCCGACGTCTTCAGCGAGCGGGTCCACACGGCCGCGAAGTGGGCGACGCCCGTCCTGCTGGGGCTCGTCTACGGCTACTGGGCCGCGGCGAACCGACGTGACGGCGGGCCCATCACCGGCTGGAACGTCCTGTTCGGCTTCCTGTGCGCGCTCGCGTTCGCGGTGCTGTACGTCGCCGTACGGGCGGTGGCCCCGCGTCTGAAGCGTGAGCTGCGCGCGCTGCTCTGGTTCGCCTTCACCGGCTGCGCGTTCGGCTTCCTGTTCAGCCAGGCAGGCCGGACCGTGGCGTGGTCCACCGTGGTGGCGCTGGTGGTCGCCGCGGGCTTCTTCGTGGTGCTGTTCTACCGCTACTACACGCACGAGGACGCGGAGGGCCACCGCATCGCATGACGCCGTCGACGGGCGGGGTCGCCCGTTCGGCTGGACGAGTGAGCCGGTTCCGGAAGGGGTGCCAGGTGCTCGATCTCGCCGCCCGCTGGCTGCCGCTCGCGGCCGTCGCCTTCGCCGTCGCGGTGATCACCGTCGCCGTCTGCCGTCGCCGCGCGGTCACGGCCACCGGTCTCGGCACGGCCCTGGGCGGCGCGCTGCTCGTCGCGGCCGTGGCGGTCGGCCGCCGGCTCATCGTCACCGGGGTGCCCGCCGGCCCCCACCGCCCCGCGGCGGTCGCCGTCTACGACGCCCACACCGCCACCCTCCGCACCGCTTCCTGGATCCTGGTCGCCCTCGGCCTGTCGGTCTGCCTGGCCTCCTGGCTCACCGGCCGGTACGGGCCCCTCCCACGACGCCGGCGAGCACCCGCTCCGGAACAACCTTCCGCCCCCGCCCCACGTCTTTGAGGGATGATTCGGGCATCCCATCCACGAGGGAAAGGGCCGGGGGTGTGGACACTGCGGCTGCCGGGGTGCCGGTGACCGGTGACGTGCCGGGACGTCGGGGCGGGCGACGGCTCGGGCCGGGGTGCGCCGGGCTGCTGTTCGCGGCGGTGAGCGTGGTCCTCGGATTCCGGGTCGCGGACAGTGACGGCATCACGCCCGTGCCGCAACTGCTCGCCTTCCTGCCGTGGCTGCTGCTGCCCACCGGCGTGGGGCTGCTGCTCACGCTGCTCGCCCGCTGGTGGGCCGGGGCGGTGTGGGGGATCGCCGTGCTCGGGCTGCTGGCATGGTTCATCGAGCCGTACGGGAAGGCGGGCGAGCCCTCGGGGAGCCCGGTCGCCGAGATGCGGGTGCTCACCTCGAACGTCGAGTTCGGGCAGGGCACCGGGGCGCTGATCGCCGCGGTGCGGCACGAGAAACCGGACATCGTGTTCGTACAGGAGTGCGAGTACAGCTGTGACGCGGCGCTGAAGCGCGCCCTCGCGGACACCTACCCCCATCGCCGGGCCGTCGAGGGCGGCGGCTCGGAGGGCTCCGTCATCCTCAGCCGCTTCCCGCTGCGGGGCACCGCCGGGGTGCCCGGCACCATGGGCATGCCCGGAGCCACCGCCGACGTCCGCGGACACACCGTACGGCTCCAGCTCGCCCACCCCATGCCGCCGCTCCCCGGCCAGACCGGGCTCTGGCGCGCGGAACTCGGCGCGCTGCGCGCCTACGCCGCCGGCGACACGACGACCCCCACCGTCCTCGCCGGCGACTTCAACGCCTCCCAGGACCACTCCGCCTTCCGCCGCATCCTCGACACCGGCCTGCGGGACGCCGCCCGCCTGACCGGCGCCGACCGCACCGCCACCTGGCCGTCCCGGACCGCGCCGTCCTTCGGCGCCCAGATCGACCACGTCCTGGTCTCGGAGGACTTCTCCGCCCGCAGCGCCCGCTTCCTCGACCTCGCCGACACCGACCACCGCGCCCTGGTCGTCGACCTCACGCTCCACCGGCGGGCATGACGGCGGGGGCGCCCGCAGCCGGGTAGGGCCACGGGCGCCCCCGAGCCGACCGGCGGCCGGCCGGCATCAGGCGCCGATGTCGCGCCCGTCCTCGCGCCACACCGCGACGACCGCCGGGCGGACGTAGGTGCCGGGACCGTCGGGCCAGGTGCTGGCCGGCTTCTCCACGGACGCGCCGTCGACCTCGCCCGGGTGCTGTACGGCGACGAGCACGCGCCGGTCCTGGATGATCGGTCCGCAGGTCTCCGCGCCCTTCGGCACGGTCAGGAACTGCTTCAGCTCACCGCGCCGCTCCCCGCGCGTGGCGACCCCGAAGAGGCCGTCGTGCGACCCGAGCTGGGCGCCGTCGGTGGAGATCCACAGGTTGCCGTACGGGTCGAAGGCCACGTTGTCCGGGCAGGAGATGGGGCTGACCCTGTCCTTCGGGAAGCCCGCGAAGTAGGTGGCCGGGTCGTCGGGGTCACCGGCGACCAGGAACAGCGACCAGGCGAACTTCGTGCTCTCCGGCCGGTTCCAGCGCTCGGTCAGCTCCAGGACGTGCCCGTGCTTGTTGGCATTGCGCGGGTTGGCCTCGTCCGCCTTGGCGTTCGTTCCGACACCGCGGTTGGTGTTGTTGGTGAGGGCGATGTACACCTTGCCGGTGACCGGGCTCGGCTCGATGTCCTCCGGCCGGTCCATCTTCGTGGCGCCCACCTTGTCACCGGCGAGCCGCGTGAAGACGAACACCTCCTCGGCGGTCATGCCCTCGACGTGCGAGACGGCACCCTCGGCCGTGGCGGTGGCCAGCGGGATCCACTCGCCGCTGCCGTCGAACTCCCCGTCGGACGGGAGCTTGCCGGTGCCGTCTATCTCGATGGCCGGGGAGTCGCCGGTGAGCTTGGCGACGTACAGGGTCCCCTCGTCGAGCAGCGACAGATTGTGCTCCCGCACGGCCCGCGAGGAACCCTTCCTCATCCGCTTGCTGCTGACGAACTTGTAGAAGTAGTCGAACCGCTCGTCGTCGCCGGAGTAGACGACGGGACGGCCGTCGGCGGTGAGCCGGATGTTGGCGGCCTCGTGCTTGAAGCGGCCCAGGGCGGTGTGCTTGCGGGGCGTCGAGGCCGGGTCGTACGGATCGAACTCGACGACGTACCCGAACCGGTGCGGCTCGTTCGGCTCCTGGGCGACGTCGAACCGCTTGTCGAACCGTTCCCACTTGCGCTCGGTGGCCCCGGTCCCGATCCCGTACCGCTTGTCGGTCGCCCGCCCGCTGTTGGCGAAGTACTGGTTGAAGTTCTCCTCGCCGTGCAGGGTCGTGCCCCAGGGGGTCGTGCCGCCGGAGCAGTTGTTGAGCGTGCCGAGCACCTTCGTACCGGTCGGGTCGGCGGAGGTCTTCAGGAGGTCCGACCCGGCGGCGGGCCCGGTGAGCCGGAACTCGGTGGTGGCGGTGACCCGCCGGTTGAGGTGGTGCCGGGGCACGGCGGTCAGCTTGCCGGTACGGCGGTCCTCCTCGACGACGACGGCGGACAGCCCGTGCGCGGCCCAGGCGATCTCCACCTGCTCGCGGGTCGGGTCGGCGGCGTCGTAGCCGCGGAACATGAGCACTTCGTCGGTGTACTCGTGGTTGGCGACGAGGAGCTGCCGGCCGCGCTCACCCGGCAGCGGCAGCAGCGCGAGGAAGTCGCAGTTGTACCCGAACTGCCCGGCCTGCGCCTTGGCGGTCTGCTTCTCCGGGTCGAAGGCGGGCGCGCCCCGCAGGATGGGCTCGCCCCAGCGGATGACGACGTTCTGCCGGTACCCCTCGGGCACCGTGACGGCGTCGGTGGTGTTGGGCGCGACGGGAGTGAACCGCAGCCCGCGCGCGCCGCGCTGTGGGCCGGAGGCCGTCGGGGTGGCGTGCGCCTGCGGGGCACCCGCGACGCCGGCGGCCCCGGCACCCGCGGCGGCAACCGTCACCGCGGCGGCGGCGCGCATCATCGAGCGGCGGCTGAGGGCGCCGGCGATGACGTCGCCGACGTACTCGTTGGAGCTGGTGTTGGGCACCTCGTGGAAGCAGGCGTCACCACACCGGAAGCGACAGGTCATGGCGGACCGGCCGCCGGGGTGGGATCCGGACGGCGTTCCGATCAACGGCAGCAGCTTGCGCACTTTGCTCTCCCCTGGGATGCCCTTGGTGTCAGCGTGACCGTAGGGGCGCATACGTGCGGGAGTCGGGCGGCCGGGTGAACAGCGGGTGAACCCCCGGCAGCCGGAAGGAAGTTGGAGGCGTCCGGGGCGAGGGCGCACAGAGAGACGGGATGCGGCCCTTGACGACGGCGGGCTTCCGTGGCAGACCCTGCACAAGATCACAAGCCGGGGCAGCTAACCTTACGTGTCCGTCCTGGCCAGGGATTGACGGGCTTCACCTCAGCGAAGGGTTGCGCACATGGGCATTCTCACTCTCCTGCGGAACGCGTTCGGCCGGTCACGCAAAGCACGGGCCGCCGAAGCGGAGGATGCGACGACTTCGCAGGAGACGCCGGCGGCACAGCCCCCGGCTCCTGCCCCCGAGCCGACCCTTCCGTCCCCGTCCCCGTCCCCGTCCGCCGACCCGAAGCCCCACGTCCCCGAACCCCGCAGCGAACACGAACTCGTCTCCGCCGCCTTCAACAACGTGACAGTCCCGAGGCCGGGACAGCCGGACGAGCGGGAGACGCAGGCCGAACAGCGGCCAGCGGCGGACGAGAAGCCGACGGAGGCGGAGACGCCTACGGCCACGGAAACCCCGGCGGCCGCTGAGGAGACGGTGGCGGCCGAGGAGACACCGACGGCCACGGAAGCGCCGGCGGGCGCTGAGGAGCCGACGGCCGCCGAGACCCCGGCGACCGCTGAGGAGCCGACGGCCACCGAGACCCCGGCGGCCGCTGAGGAGACGGTGGCGGAGCCTGAGCCGGAAACGGTGGCGGAGCCGGAGACGCAGCCGGCGCCGGAGCCCCAGGCCGAGACGGAAGCGGCCCCGGAGCCGAAGGCGGAGCCCGAAGCGCGGGCCGAGACCGAGCCGGACACCGAGCCGACGCCGGCGGCCGAGCCGGTTGCGGCGGCTGAGCCGGAGCAGTCCGAAGACACCGCCACGGCCGAGCCGGAACCGGAGGACAAGGCTGCCCCCGAGGCCGAAGCGGAGCCGACCACCACCCCCGAACCCGCAGCCGCCGACGGCGAGGCCGCCCCACAGGGGCCACCCGCACCCGACGACGAAAACGCCACGGGTGGTGCGGGCGGGAACGACACCCCGACCGCAACCACCCCCGAGCCCGCACCGGCCGACGACGCACAAGCCCCGCAGGCCCCCGCCCCCGACGACGAGAGCGCCACGGACGCCGCCGGTGGGACCACCCCGGCCGAAGGCGAAGCCGAGGCCGGCAAGCCCGCCGTCCCCGCCGCGCGCCTCCGCTCCCGCGCCCCCGGCCTCACCACCGCCTACAAGGCCGCGGCCACCACCCTCAAGAAGAAGAACCTCACCGGCGCCCGCGCCAAGGTCTACCTCGTCCTCGACCGCTCCGCCTCCATGCGCCCGTACTACAAGGACGGCTCAGCCCAGGCCCTCGGCGAGCAGACCCTCGCCCTCGCCGCCCACCTCGACCCCGAGGCCACGGTCCACGTCGTCTTCTTCTCCACGGAAGTGGACGGCACCGGCGAGCTCACCCTCACCGACCACGAGAACAAGATCGACACCCTCCACAACTCCTTCGGCCGCATGGGCCGTACCAGCTACCACGCGGCCGTGGAAGCCGTACTCACGCACCACGGCCAGTCCGCCGACCCCAAGTCCCCCGCCCTCGTCGTCTTCCAGACGGACGGCGCCCCCGACGCCAAGACCCCCGCCACCCAGTCCCTCACGGACGCGGCGAAGAAGCACCCCCAGGTCTTCTTCTCCTTCGTGGCGTTCGGCGACCCGGAGAACAAGGCCTTCGACTACCTCCGCAAGCTGAAGACCGACAACACGTCCTTCTTCCACGCGGGCCCCACCCCCCGCGAGCTCACGGACGCCGAGCTCTACGAGGGCGTGCTGGCCGACTGGCGCCCGTAGCACCCACACCCACCAGCGCCGCCCCTTCCCACCCGGAAAACGGGAAGCGGGCGGCGCACCCACGTCAGCTACGATTTCAAAGTTCGTAAACGACACAGACGACCCCGAAAATCGACTGTCGTCACCCCACGTAGCGACTTGGGAGCAGCCCGCGATGGCTCGACGCCTCATCACCAGCGCCCTTCCGTACATCAACGGGATCAAGCACCTGGGCAACATGGTGGGGTCCATGCTCCCGGCGGACGTGTACTCCCGGTACCTCCGACAGCGCGGTCACGAGGTCCTCTACATCTGCGCGACGGACGAACACGGCACCCCCGCGGAACTCGCCGCGAAGGAGCAGGGCATCCCGGTCGACGAGTTCTGCGCGCAGGCACACGACGCCCAGAAGGCCATCTACGACGGCTTCAACCTGGCCTTCGACTACTTCGGCCGCAGCTCATCCCCGCAGAACCACGAGATCACCCAGGAGATCGCCCGCGAGCTGAAGGCGAACGGCTTCATCGAGGAGCGATCGATCCGCCAGGTGTACTCCAACGCCGACGGCCGTTTCCTGCCCGACCGCTACATCATCGGCACCTGCCCGCACTGCGGCTACGACAAGGCCCGCGGCGACCAGTGCGAGAACTGCACCCGCGTCCTGGACCCGACGGACCTGATCGACGCCCGCTCGGCGATCAGCGGCAGCAGCGACCTGGAGATCCGCGAGACCAAGCACCTGTTCCTGCTCCAGTCGGCGCTGGCAGGCGAGGTCGAGGCCTGGGTGGACGAGCGCGCCGACAACTGGCCGGTCCTCGCCTCCTCCATCGCCCGCAAGTGGCTCACGGAAGGCCTGCACGACCGCGCCATCACCCGCGACCTTGACTGGGGCGTCCCGGTCCCGGCCGACACCTGGCCGGACCTGGCGGCCGAGGGCAAGGTCTTCTACGTCTGGTTCGACGCCCCGATCGAGTACATCGGCGCGACCAAGGAGTGGGCGGACCAGGACCCGCAGAACCGTGACTGGCGCTCGTGGTGGTGGGAGTCGGACGCGGACGTCCACTACACGCAGTTCATGGGCAAGGACAACGTCCCCTTCCACAGCGTGATGTTCCCGGCGACCCTGCTGGGCACCCGCGCGCCGTGGAAGAAGGTCGACGTCATCAAGGCCTTCAACTGGCTGAACTACTACGGCGGCAAGTTCTCCACCTCGCAGCGCCGCGGCGTCTTCACCCATGACGCGCTGGAGATCCTGCCCGCCGACTACTGGCGCTACTTCATGATGGCCAACGCCCCCGAGTCGGACGACGCGTCCTTCACCTGGGAGCACTTCACGGCCACGGTCAACAAGGACCTCGCGGACACCCTCGGCAACTTCGTCAACCGTGTCCTGTCCTTCTCCCGCAAGCGCTTCGGCGACGCCGTCCCCGAGGGCGGCGAACCGGGCGAGGCGGAGGCCAGGCTCGGCGAGGACATCGCGCGCCTGCTCGCGGAGTACGAAGGCCACATGGAGGCCATCCAGTTCCGCAAGGCGGCGGCAGCCCTGCGCGCCCTGTGGTCGGCGGGAAACTCCTACCTGGAGGAGAAGGCCCCCTGGCTGGAGATCAAGACCAGCAAGGACGGTGCCGCCCTCACCCTCCGCACGGCGATGAACCTGATCCACCTCTACGCGGTGGTCTCCGAGCCGTTCATCCCGACGACGGCGGCGGCGATGCGCGCGGCGTTCGACCTGACGGACGACAAGGCGACGTGGGTGACTCCCGAGGAGGCGCGCACCCTGGCCTCGGTCCCGGCGGGCACCCCCTTCACGGTCCCCCCGGTTCTCTTCGCGAAGCTCACCGACGAGGACCTGGCCGGTTACAAGGACCGCTTCGGCGGCGAGTCGGAGTAACCCGCTTCACCTGCGGCGCGGACGGCTGGACAGCCCGGAGTCCCCTCCCCTTATGGTTCCCCTGCGGAGGGCGGGGGCCCTCCGAGGGAGGGGACCACCACACATGGGCAGATCTGCCCTGCCACGCCGCCGTGCCGTGGCCGCCGCGTTCGTCACCACCTCGCTCGTCCTGACCGGCGCCGCCGCGCTCCCGGCCACACCGGCCGTCGCGGCGACCGCGCTGCCGCCGTGGACCAGCCCGGTGACGCTGACCAGCGAGAAGACCGACGTCCAAGAGGTCGTCGTCACCCCGGACGGCACCGCCGTGGCCGTCTGGAACCAGCTCACCGCCACCGACTACACGCGCTATCTCTACGCCGCGACGCGCCCGTCCGGCAGTGACACGTGGAGCGCCCCGGTGCTGCTGGCCACCACGCCCACCGAGGACAGCGAGGTACGGGTCGTGGCGCGGGCGGACGGGTCGGTCACCGCACTGTGGACCGAGCACCCGAACCAGCCCTCGCCCTTCTCCGGCACGAACGAGACGCGTGTCGTCGCCTCGGTTCTGCCCGCCGGGCAGGCGTCGGCCTGGTCGGAGCCCGTCGAGGTCGTCGGCGTGGCACAGAAGCTGGACATCACACAGCTCGACCTCGCCGAGGGACCCGGCGGCCTCCTCGGCGCCACCTGGCGGGCCCGCCCGCTGGCCTCCCGGACCGGTGAGGCGTACGCCACCACCCTTTCCGGGGACGGCGGTTGGGCCACCCCGGTCAAGGTCAGCAACGCCGCCGCGTACGGCGGGGACGCGCTCAGCCCGCAGATCGCGTTCGACGCGCACGGCGGCACCGTCGTGGCGTACCGGATGGTCGACGGCAACAGCACGGTGATGACCACCGCGAAGCCCGCCGGCGCGGACGCCTGGCAGACCCCGGCGAAGCTCACCCAGCCCACCCCGGGCACGGGCGCGCCGACCCTGGCCTCGGGCCCGTACGGCACCGTCCACCTGGTGTGGGAGGACCCGAGCGGCAACCTCCAGACCGTTCGCCGCAACGACGCGGCCTCCGACTGGAGCACCCCGCAGACCGCCGCGACCGGGGTCGACGACCCGTCCGAGCCGCCGGAGCCGCTGATCGGCCCGGACGGTGACATCACTCTGGTCTGGGTCGACTGGACCACCAACTCCAGCGTCCGCACCACCACCTTCGACGAGTCGACGGGGGCGTGGTCGGCGCCGCAGACCCTGTCCACGGCCTACGTCCCCGAGCAGTACGACGTGTCGATCGCTCGGGACGGCTCGGTCCACGCCCTGTGGACGCAGTCCACCGCCGACCAGCAGAGCCGCCGCCTCATGGAGGCCACGCTGACCGACGGCTCCTGGTCCGCCGCCCGCCAGGTCGGGAACGTCCAGGAGGCGGTGCACGGCGAGATCGCGGCGAGCTCGGCAGGCGCCGCCACGGCCGTGTGGAGCAGGACATGGTCCGACAACAGCACCCGGCTGGAAGCCTCCCGCACCGCCTGGCCCGCGCTCAAGGTCATCTCCCAGTCGGTACCGGCGTCCGCGAACCTGAAAGGCTCGACGAACACGAGCGCCGTGTGGCAGCCGACGTGGACGACGAACACCGCCGTCTCGTCGTGGACGCTCACCCTCACCGACCCGGCGGGCCGGACCCTGCGCACCCTCACCGGCGCCCCGGGCGGCACCAGCATCGCCCCCTCCTGGAACGGCCGTACGTCTTCGGGCGCCTTCGCCCCGAACGGCCGGCTGACCTGGACCCTGAAGGCCGTGCACGCCGGCACCGGTGCGACCTCCACGCTCGCGACCGGTCAGCTGACCGTGACCGGCGGAGCCGCCGTCGTCCGCGACTTCGGCAGCGCCGCAGGCTCCCCCGACGGCATCGGCGACCTGCTCACCCTCAACTCCTCGGGCACGCTCACCTTCCAGTACGGCGAGATACCGAACGGCGACTTCTACGGCAAGAAGTCCGGCTCCGGCTGGTCGACCAGCATCAAGGCGGTACCGTTCGGCGACCTGAGCGGCGACCGCTGCAACGACCTGCTCATCCGCGTGGGCGACGCCCTCCGCCGGTACACGCCGGGCTGCGGTGCCGCGCCGACCACCTCGACGGCGTACAAGACCATCTCGTCGACCGGCTGGAAGCAGTACGACGTGCTGACCTCGCCCGGCGACGTGACCAAGGACGGCCGACCGGACCTGATCGCCCGCAACGCGTCGACCGGCGCGGTCTACCTCTACAAGGGCACCAGCACGGGCACGCTGTCCGCCCGCGTGAAGCTGTACGACAACTGGAAGACGTACAAGAAGGTCGTCGGCGTCGGCGACCTGAACGGCGACGGCATCGGCGACCTGATCGCCCAGGACACCGCGAACAACCTGTACCGCTACCTCGGCACCGGCTCCGGCACCTTCAAGTCCCGGGTGAAGCTGTTCGGTTCGTGGGGCGGCTCGTACAACGCCGTAGTCGGTGTCGGCGACCTCACCGGGGACGGCAAGGCGGACATCGTGTCCCGCGACAGTGCCGGGTACCTGTACCGCAACAACGGTGACGGCAAGGGCTCCTTCGGCGCCCGCACCAGGATCAGCGCCGGTTACGGCGGCTACAAGGGTCTGTTCTGAAGCATTCCGGAGGGGATTCGTCCATGGCACTGTTCGGCAACGCCCACACCGTCGATCCGGCCCAGGCCCAGCAGGACTACGCACGCCTGCTCGGCCACGGCGAGCAGGTGCACGCCGCGTACCTGCTGATCCGCGACACCATCCTGTTCACCGACCGCCGTCTCATCCTGGTCGACAAGCAGGGCATCACCGGCAAGAAGGTGGAGTACCACTCCATCCCGTATCGCAGCATCACCCATTTCGCCGTCGAAACCGCGGGCACCTTCGACCTCGACGCCGAACTGAAGATCTGGCTCTCCGGCAACGCGACCCCGATCCAGAAGACCTTCACCAAGGGCGTCGACATCTACGAGGTCCAGGCGATCCTGACGCAGTTCGTGGCCAAGTAGACCAGCCGCCCAGGCCCGGGGCACCGTCAACGTGCCCCGGGCCTGCGACTTCCCTGAACGTTTCGCCGCCGCTCGAACGAGTGAACACCGCGGATCCACCGGGCAGACGGGCCCTTGATCGGCGACCGTTCCCCCATGGTCACATCAGCCCATGAAGGCATGCACCGGATCTTCCAGGAGCGGCCTGAAATCCTTTCCCCGCTCTTCGGGGTGCTGGGCATCGCGTTCCCCGAGAAGGCGGCCGTCTACGCCATCGGCACCGACGTGACGGAGACCAGGCCAATGGCCCGCCACGTCGACACCGTGCTGCGCATCGGCCCGTCCGACGGGGACGACTTCCTGCTCGCCGTGGAGGCGCAGGAGAGGAGAGACGCGAAGAAGGAGTCGAGCTGGCCGTATTACATCGCCTACCTCCAGGCGAAGTACGGCTTGCCTGTGCTGCTGCTCGTCGTCTGCCGCGACCGGGCCACGACCAAATGGGCGACCGGCCCCTTCGCCTGCGGCACGCGCGGCTGGACCGCCCAGAGGACGTACCCCCTGGTCGTCGGACCGGACAACCTCCCGGTGATCACCGACGTGAGAACCGCCGCGGAGAAACCCGCGATGGCCGCGTTCGCGGCCCTGGCGCACGCCAACGGCCCCGACATCGACGCCATACTGGACGCACTGGGCCGTGCCCTGTCGAGCATGGACTGGAACGCCGCCGCCTACTTCTCTCAATTCCTGGACTCGTCGCTGGGGAACACCCCCGCCGGAGACAAATGGAGGGACATCTTGACGTTCGTCAACTACTTCCCTGGCCGGGGCACGGTGCTGGAGAAGGCCTACCGCGAGGGCGAGACCAAGGGCGTGGCTATAGGGGAAGCCAAGGGACTTGCCAAGGGTGAAGCCATGGGACTTGCCAAGGGTGAAGCCATGGGACTTGCCAAGGGTGAAGCCATGGGACTTGCCAAGGGCGAAGCCAAGGGGATCCTGCGCGTCCTGGAAGTACGCGGTCTGCCCGTCTCCGACGAGGTCCGCGAGCGCATCACCACCTGCACCGACCTCGACCGCCTCAATGACTGGCTCGACCGCGCGGGTACGGTCACCCAGGCGGAGCACCTGTTCACGGAGGAGCCGGAGGCACCCAGGGCCGTGTCCGACGGGGGCCCTGCATGAGGCCGCATGTCCTGATCAGTCAGCGCGTAGCCGGTGCCCGCGGCGTAGTCCGCGCAGGTCAGCTTCTTGCCGGCGTCGTCGGTGTTGGCGTCGACCGTGCCCTTCACCTTGATGATCCTCGGAGTGGTGTCGGAGGCGGAGCCCAGCGCCTTCACCAGCTCCGCGCGGGTGCTGACGGTGAAGGTGTGCGCCGAGTCGGCGGCCGAGCCACCGGTCGTGCCCGAGCCGGAGGCCGCCCAGCCGTCCTTGGCGGGCAGCGCCTGGTGGTACAGGTCGGCAGCGGCGGTGACCGTACCGGCGTGCGTGTTCATCACCAGGGCGACGGTCCCGGCACCGGCCGCCACGACGACGACGAGGGTGCGGCGCCCCCGGAGGGAGCGGCGGTGGGAGGCAGAGGCCACGGAGAGTCCTTACGTGGCTCGGACGTGGGGGGTCGCTGGAACCCGGGTTCGTGCGGTTCGTGAACACGGGTCTGCGTGGAGCACCCGCTGAAGGCGCTTCCGCCTCACCAGTGGCCGCGCGGGTGCCAAAGGTTGCCGCCGCACCCGCGGCCGGAGGGCCTCCGCACGCCCCGCCCGTGATAATC
This sequence comes from Streptomyces sp. S.PNR 29, assembly GCF_030386795.1. Lineage (GTDB taxonomy): Bacteria > Actinomycetota > Actinomycetes > Streptomycetales > Streptomycetaceae > Streptomyces. Next base: position 74,332 of record NZ_JANUQM010000018.1, on the reverse strand, counting down.
GGCCCATGACCACCCTCCGCATCCGGGCGGCCACATGAACGACAGCGCCCTCCCCCGCCTCCTGCACGACGTCCTCACCGTCGGCGCCGCCTACCCCCTGGCCCTGACCGGCGACCTGGCCGTCCGGGCGCACGGCCTGGTCGACCGGCGGGCGCAGGACCTGGAGGTGGCGACCGAGGCCGCCGAGCCGATGGAGCGCATCGCGGCCACGGTCCGCTCCGGACTCACGGACCGCGGCTGGCTGGTACGTCCCCTGGAGACCGACCCGCTCTCCGCCCGCCTGATCGTCACCGACCCCGGCACGGGCGAGGAACAGACGCTGGACCTGCTGAAGGAGACCTTCTGGCACCCGCCGGTCACCACCGGCCTGGGCCTCGCCCTCTCCCTGGAGGACGTCGTCGGCATACGGGTCCGCGCCCTCGCCGACCGCGGCGCCGCCCGTGACCTCATCGACGTCCACGCCGCCGCCGACCGCTGGAGCCTGACCGAGCTGGAGGAACTCGGCCGCCGCCACGCCCACGACGCCCTCGACCTCGCCGACCTCCAGTCCCGCCTGGAGGGCACCGAATGGCTCGACGACCGTGCGTTCGCCGCGCACGGCCTCGACGAACGGGCCGTCACCTCCCTCCGGCAGTGGGCCCAGACCTGGGCGAACGACATCGCGGAGCGCCTGCTGGAGGACCAGGCTCTTGAGTCCCCGCCCGACGAGTGAGCCACCGCCCTTTGTCTTGCCGCTTTGTATTTCCGATCTGTCTTGCCGACCTGTCTTTGCCGACCTGTCTTGCCGCTCTGTCTTGCCGACCCGCTCTACGCCTCCCCGGTCGCCACCTTCCCCGTCACCGGGGCCGGTTCGCCGCCACCCGGCGATGTGCCTGAGTGCCGTCGGATGAAGGCGACTCCGGCCACGGCCAGGACGGACGCCGCGGAGAGCATGTACAGGCCGCCGTGCGTGCTGCCGGTGGTGTCCTTGAGGTAGCCGAAGACCGTGGGGGAGACGAAGCCGCCGAGGTTTCCGACGGAGTTGACGAGGGCCAGCCCGGCCGCCGCGATCTTCAGGTCGAGGCCGGACTGGGCCATCGGCCAGAACAGGGTGGCCGCGCACTTCGCGCCGACGCCCGCGAAGGTGATCGCCGCGAAACCGAACCAGGGGGAGCCCAGCGTGGCGAGGAAGGTGCCCACGGCCGACAGGACCAGGGCGACGGCCAGATAGGGCCGGCGGTCCGGGGCACGGTCGGTGAAGCGGCTCATCGAGTACATGGCGATGATGGAGCAGACCGGTGGAACGGCCGCCAGGAGACCGACCTGGAAGGACGACAGTCCGCCGATCTCCTCGATCAGGCTGGGCAGCCAGAAGGTGATCGCGTAACCGGTGAGGGTCATCGCGAAGAAGACGCCGATGAGCAGCGCGACCTGCGGGTGGACGAGAAGCCTGAGCCGCGAGGCCTGGGGGCCCGGCTGCGCTCCTCCTGGTCCTGGGAGACCGCGGCCCGCAGCGCCGTCTTCTCCTCGGCCGTGAGCCACTTCGCGTCCTCGATCCGGGAGACGAGGAAGAAGCCGGCGACGATGCCGACCACGACCGAGAACGTCCCTTCGAGTGCGAACATCCAGCGCCAGCCGGCGATCCCGCCGATGCCGTGCAGCTCCAGCAGGGCGCCGGTGATCGGTCCGGTCACGACGGCCGCGCCGTCCGAGCCGCCGAGGAAGATGGCGCCGGCCCGGCCGCGGGAGGAGTCGGGCAGCCACTGGGTGAAGTAGAGCATCACGCCGGGGAAGAAGCCCGCCTCCGCGACGCCGAGGAGGAAGCGCAGCACGTAGAACATCCACACGCTGTGGATGAAGCACATCGCCACGATCACCAGTCCCCAGGTGATCATGATGCGGGTCAGCCAGACACGGGCACCGAGGCGCTCCAGCACCATGTTGCTCGGGATCTCGAACAAGGCGTACCCGATGAAGAACAGGCCCGCTCCGAGCCCGTAGGCGGTGGCGCCGACGCCGACGCCGGCCCGCAGTTCGTCCTGGATGAAGCCGACGTTCGTGCGGTCCATCTGTTCCGGGTCAACGGGTTGTACAGAAGTCCATGTATATGAATAAGAGACGGACGCGTGGTCACACGTCCGCCCCTTTACGTCCCTACCCGAGCCGGTGTGGGCGGCCCCTACTCCGTGCCGGTGTGGGTCGCCTCCGGGTCCACACCGACGGTGATGGTGCCGACGACACCCTCGGCGATGTCGTTCTCCTTGTACTTCAGCTTGAGCAGCCCGCCCTGGACGCCGCTCCCGTCGTAGATGGTGTCCTCGTCGAGCTTGGTGCGCTCGGTCGTCGACGTCGAGTACGGCTCGACCTCGGCGGAGGCGAGCACGGACTCCTCGTCGAAGAAGAACTGGCCGGTGTGGCAGGTGTTGCCGCCCTCGTAACCGGCGTCCGTCCACTCACCGTTGACGTGCACCTTGGTGTGGACGTGGACGCAGCGGCCCCGGTACCAGCCCGGGAAGATGGTCTTGAAGGTGACGAAGCCCTGCTTGTCGGTCCTCCAGGTGCCGCGCAGGTAGCGCTTGTCGTCGGTGGGCTCCTCGTGCACGCCGCCACCTCCGCCCGCGGGCGGAGAGCCGGTCGGCGTACCGGACGGCACATCGGTGGGCGCACCGCTGGGCGGCGTACCGCCTCCGCCTCCGCCGCCGGTCGACAGGGACTCGTACCCCGAGTACAGGCCCAGCGCGTCGCAGTGCCAGATGTCGACGGCCGCGTTGCGGACCGGCTCGCAGGTCTCCGAGTCGATCACCTTGATGCGGAGGGTGAGCGGGATGCCCTCCCTGTCCTCGGTGATGTCCTGGCGGATCTTGTCGGCGTCGATGTAGTACGGGCCCTCGGTGGTCTCCGAGGTGAGCTTGTAGCAGGCATCCGCTCCGGTGGCCGTGCTGCTCGCCTTGGGCGTGGCGCCCTTGCCGCCGGTCTCCCCGGCGAAGGCGCCCGCCGTGAGCGTGCCGCCCACGCCCACCGCGGCGACCGTGCCCGCTCCCGCGACCACGACCTTACGGCGCGTCAGGTTCCGCCGGTGCTTGGGCCCTTGGGCCTGCTCGTTCTCCGTGTTCTCGTTTCCCGTGTTCTCGTTTCCCGTCATGGACGGGACGTTAGGTAAGAGGACTGTAAGGAAGCCCAGAAAGACCTGTGGGTTGCTGTGGACACACAAGTGGCCCGGAACCGACGCCGGTTCCGGGCCACTCACGCTGCTCGGGCCTGTCAGGCCCTGGCCTACTTGGGCTGCGGCTTGCGCACCGACAGGTGCAGCTCCTTCAGCCGGGCCTCGTCCAGCTCCGTCGGCGCGCCCATCATCAGGTCCTGGGCGTTGCCGTTGAGCGGGAAGGCGATGGTCTCGCGGATGTTCGGCTCGTCGGCCAGCAGCATGACGATGCGGTCGACACCCGGCGCGATACCGCCGTGCGGCGGGGCGCCGAAGCGGAAGGCGCGCAGCATGCCGGCGAACTCCCGCTCGGTGGTCTCCCGGTCGTAACCGGCGATCTCGAAGGCCTTGAGCATGATGTCCGGCTCGTGGTTCCGGATCGCGCCGGAGGACAGCTCGACGCCGTTGCAGACGATGTCGTACTGCCAGGCCAGGATGTCCAGCGGGTCCTGGGTCTCCAGGGCCTCCAGGCCGCCCTGCGGCATGGAGAACGGGTTGTGGGAGAAGTCGATCCGGCCGGTCTCCTCGTCCTTCTCGTACATCGGGAAGTCGACGATCCAGCAGAAGCGGAAGACGTCCTCCTCGAAGTGCCCGGCACGCTTGGCGGCCTCGACCCGCACCGCGCCCATGATCTTCGAGACCTCGTCGAACTCGCCCGCGCCGAAGAAGACGGCGTGGCCCGCCGACAGCGACAGGCGCTTGGTCAGCTCGGCGACGTTCTCCTCGGTGAGGAACTTGGCGATCGGGCCGGACAGCGAGCCGTCCTCGGCGACGCGCACCCAGGCCAGGCCCTTGGCGCCCTGGGAGACGGCGTAGTCACCCAGCTGGTCGAAGAACTTGCGCGGCTGGTCCTGCACCGCCGGCACCGGCAGCGCCCGCACGTGCTTGCCGGCGAACGCCTTGAACTCCGAGCCCTCGAAGATGTCGGTGATGTCGACGAGCTCCAGCTTGGCGCGCAGGTCCGGCTTGTCGGAGCCGTACTTCAGCATCGCCTCGCGGAACGGGATCCGGGGGAACGGCGAGGTGACGTGACGGCCGTTGCCGAACTCCTCGAACAGCTCGGTCATCAGCTTCTCGACCGGCTGGAAGACGTCCTCCTGCTCGACGAAGGACATCTCGACGTCGAGCTGGTAGAACTCGCCCGGCGAACGGTCCGCGCGGGCGTCCTCGTCGCGGAAGCAGGGCGCGATCTGGAAGTAGCGGTCGAAGCCGGAGATCATCAGCAGCTGCTTGAACTGCTGCGGGGCCTGCGGCAGGGCGTAGAACCGGCCCGGGTGCAGACGCGAGGGCACGACGAAGTCGCGGGCGCCCTCCGGGGAGGTCGCCGTCAGGATCGGGGTCGCCAGCTCGTTGAAGCCCAGCGCCGTCATCTTCTGGCGGATCGCCGAGATCACCGCCGTACGCAGCATGATGTTGCGGTGCATGCGCTCGCGGCGCAGGTCCAGGAAGCGGTACTCCAGGCGCCGTTCCTCGTTGACCCCGTCCTCGGTGTTGATGGTGAAGGGGAGCGGGGCGGCCGCGCCCAGCACCTCGACCTCGGAGACCTCGATCTCGATCTCGCCGGTCGGCAGCTCGGGGTTGATGTTCTCGGCGCCACGGGAGACGACCTGGCCGTCGACGCGGACGACGGTCTCCTTGGAGAGCTTGTCCAGCGCCTCGTACGCCGGCGTGCCCGGGCGGGCGACGAGCTGCGTGATGCCGTAGTGGTCGCGCAGATCGATGAAGAGGATGCCGCCCAGGTCACGCCGATTGTGCAGCCAGCCACTCAGCCGGACGTCGGTGCCGACGTCAGAGGCGCGGAGCTCGCCGCAGGTATGGGACCTGTACCGATGCATCGTCGTTCATCCAGTCTTCGCGGATCGGGGCCTGCTTCACATGACCTTGTTTCACGTGAAACACCCCCCAGCGTACCGGGCACCCCAAGATCGGCTCTTCACCATTACCGCCGCAGAAACATCGCACACAAATACGCGATCGGTGGCAGCGTTCGATCACCTCTTCTTAAAGTGGGGCAATGCGCACTGGTGAGCCCCTGCCCGCCGTGGGGGAAGTCCTCGCTGCCCTCGCAACGGGTCTGTGGCACTGGGACACCGCTACCGGGCTGGTCACGGTCGACGCCGAGGCAGCACGGCTGCTCGGGCTGCCCGCCGAACAGGTCAGCCTGACCGAGGCCCAGGCACGGGCCCGGCTCCACCCCGTCGACTGGAACGAGATCACCGGGGTGGTACAGCTCGCCGTCGCCGAGGGCACGCTCGCCGAGGTCCGGATCCGGGTCATGGACGAGCGGGGGCGGGTGACGCGGGTCGTCCGCAGCCGTGCGAAACCGTCCTTCGATCCCGTACGCAAGGAGTACGAGCTGATCGGCACCCTCCAGGAGGTCACCGAACCCGCGCCCGGCACACCCGCCGGGCGCAGGGCCGTCACGGGCGACTGGCGGCGTTCGCGCGAGGCGTTCCTGCTGGACGCGGGCCGGGCGCTGGCCGAGGCACGGTCGACGGAGGAGGTGCTGCGGGTCGCGGCGGGCCTGTCGATGCCGGGGTTCGAGCCGGACGGCCTCGCGGTGTTCGGGGTGCGGGGCGACCGGCTGACGCTGACCGGCCACCACGGGCAGCAGTTCGAGGACGAGAACCCGTTCCTGCACATGTCGCTGGACACGGACTACCCGGCCGCGGAGGTCGTACGGACGGGCCGTGCGGTCTATCTGGCCTCCCCCGAGCAGTACAAGGCCCGCTACCCACTGGCGTGGCCGCTCGCCCAGCGTTTCGGACGCCATTCCTGGGCGTTCCTGCCGCTGATCGTGGCCGGGCGCACGATCGGCGCGTGGATGGCGGCCTTCACCTATCCCGTGGCGTTCACGCCGGACGAGCGGTCGGTGCTGACCACGGTCGCGCGGATGCTGGCGCAGGCCCTGTCCCGGGCGGGCGCGGCGGAGACCGAGCGGGAGCTCACGGACGGGCTGCAGCGCTCGATGCTGCCGACCCTGGGCCCCCGGCACATCCCGGGCATGAGCGTCGCCGGCCGCTATGTCCCCACCGGCGGCGGGCTCCAGGTCGGCGGCGACTGGTACGACGTGATCCCGCTGCCCGGGGGCACCTCCCGGACGAAGCCCGGGGAAGGGCGGTTCGCGCTGGTCATCGGCGACGTGCAGGGGCACGACGTGCGGGCGGCCGGGCTGATGGGGCAGCTGCGGATCGCGCTCAGGGCGTACGCCTCCGAGGGGCACCGACCGGACGCGGTGCTCTCCCGCGCCTCCCGTTTCCTGCACGGGATCACCGACGACGACCACGCCGAGCCGCGCTTCGCGACCTGCCTGTACGTCGAGGTCGACCCCGCCTCCGGCGTGCTGGAGGTGGCCCGCGCCGGGCACCTGGACCCGGCGATCCGCATGCCGGACGGCACGGTGCTGTCGCGCAGTACGGCGGGCGGGCTGCCCCTCGGCATCGACCCGGACGCCGACTACCCCACCACCCGGATCGCCCTGGAGCCCGGGGAGATCCTGATGCTCTGCAGCGACGGCCTGATCGAGACCGGCGGCCACGACCTGGAGACCGGCTGGCAGCGCGTCCGCACGATCCTGGAGGAACACAAGGGCGACCTGGAGGAGCTGGCCGACGCCCTGGTGCAGGGCGTGCACGGGCCCTCCTCGCACCACACCACCGGCCCGCTGGCCGACCGGCGCGAGGACGACATCGCCGTCCTGCTGCTGTCCCGGGAAGGGCAGGGTCCCGGCGGTGGCGACCCGTTCGCCGTACGGCCTTCCGTGCGCCGCATGCTGCTGACGGTCGCGCAGGCCGAGCCGGAGCGCGTCGCCGCGGCCCGGCGGCAACTGCGGGAGCTGCTGCACGACTGGGACTCGCCGGACCAGGTGGACTCGGCGGTGCTGCTGCTGTCGGAGATGCTCACCAACGTCCTGGTGCACACCGACGCCGACGCGTTGCTGCTCGCCGAGGTGCGGGGCGAGCCGGGCGAGCGCCGGATGCGGATCGAGGTCACCGACTCCAGCGACGACCTGCCGCACAAGCGCAGACCCGGGGAGCTGGCCTCCTCCGGACGCGGCCTTCTGCTGATCGAGCTCCTGGCACACGCCTGGGGCGTCGACCCGCGCGGCGAGGGCAAGAGCATCTGGTTCGAGCTCTACGAGTCGGAGGCCGGAGCACCGCTCTTGTAGCGCGTACGGAGCTCGTGCAGGACACCGAAGCCCGCGGCGGTGAGCGGCACGGCCAGCAGCATCCCCAGGATCCCGGCGACGGACGCCCCCGCGGTGATCGCCACCATCACCACCGCCGGATGCATCTGCACCGTCCGGCTCTGGATCGCCGGCTGCAGCACATGCCCCTCCAGCACCTGCACCGCGAGCACCACCCCGAGCGCCCACAGCGCGATCACGAACCCCCGGTCGGCGAGCGCGACCAGCACGGACAGGGCGCCGGAGATGAAGGCGCCGAGGTAGGGGATGTAGGCGCCGACGAAGACCAGCGCACCCAGCCCCACCGCTCCCCGCACGTCGAGGACGAGCAGCCCGACCGTGATGCACAGGGCGTCGATGAGGGCGATGAGGGTGGTCCCGCGCATGAAGCCCTCGACGGCCTGGTACGCCCGCCGGGCCATGGCGACCAGGGCGTCGGCGGTCCCGCGCGGCGCGAGGGCGCGCAGGGTGCCGGCGGCCTTGTCCGCGTCCCGCAGGAAGAAGAAGACGAGCAGCAGGGCGAGGACGGCCATGGCGATGGTCTCGCCGACGACGCTCACCCCGCTGATGACTCCCGAGGCGGCCGTCCCGCCGAACTTGGTCAGCAGGTCCCGGGCGTTGGCGGCGACGTCGTCCAGCGAGGTCCCGGCCGCCCCGAAGTGGTCGGCGATCCCCTGCGCCGCGTCCCTGAGCGAGGCGACGATCTCGTCCCCGGTGTCGATCAGCGCGGCGACCACGATGTACACGGCCCCGCCGACCACGGCCACGACGGCGACGCAGGTGAGCCCGGCCGCGACCGACCGCTGCACCCCGGCCTTGACGAGCCGCCGGTGCAGCGGCCCGAGCAGCGCCGTGCCGAGCAGCGCGAGCAGCACCGGCACGACGGCGGTACGGAACTCCGCGCAGAGCCGGATCACCACCCACACCACCCCGGCGAACAGCAGCATCACGGCACACCAGGCGCCGAGGCGGCGGGCGGGGTCGGGGAGCAGCGGGCGGGAGTCCTGCACGGTTCCAGCGGATCACGCGGCGGGCGGGCTGTCCCTCGGGAGCGGGCCGGCCGGGTGACGAAACGTCAGAAACAGCCCGAACGTCAACCTCTCAGCCACTCCCACCCTTTCGAGTGACCCCTGGGTGAGTGACGGAGGCCGCTGCCTCCCGGGCTGCACGATGTGTGCCCTGGCCGTTTCCCGACGGCAGGCAAGGAGCGACATGGGCAAGTCCGCACCCAGGAAGGACGGGGCCGAGGGGGCCTCGTTCACGCCGCAGATGATGCGCGATTACAGCGCGGGCATGGCGGAGTCGGCGAAGATCCAGGCACAGGCCGAGGCCGACGCGATGACCATCCGGGCCAACGCCGAGGCAGAGGCCCGGCGCACCCGGGCCGCCGCGGACGCCGAGGCCACGCGCGTGATGCGGGAGGCCGGCTCTCCCTCGTCCAGCTTCTCGGTGGGCGGCCGGGGCTTCAAGCTCGCCTTCAAGGGCCCCACCCTCGCGTTCACGGCCGCCGCTCTGCTGGCCGTGGGCGGCGTGGTGACCTACCAGGTGCTGACGCAGCAAGGCAGCACGCAGTCAGGGAACACGCCACCAGGGAGCACGCCCTCAGGCGGCACGGCCGGCCCGGACCGGGCGACCGGCGCGCCCGGCTCCACCGCCTCGCCGACCGCCACCGGCGCGCCCTCCCCGCCCGGCCCCGCCGGCATTCCGGCGTCCGGCGGCGGAACCGGGGCGGCCGCGGTCCGCGAGGAGCGCAAAGTCGTGCTGCGTACCGGTTGGAGCCTGGACGTGGACTTCACCGACGCCCAGCCCGACATCACGCTCTCCCTGCCGTCGAACGGCGACGGCTACACCCTCATGGGAGACCACGGCGACCTCGCCTCCGTCAGCGGGGACGCGGACGCCAAGAGCTGTGCCGCGGCCACCGACTTCGGTTTCACCATCAAGGAGAAGACCATCCGCAAGGGGCTCACCGCCTGCGTGCTCACCGACGAGAACCGGGTCGCGGCGATCCGGGTCCTCGGCTGGCAGACGGACAGCTACGGCCTGTCCTCACTCACGCTCAACGTGACCACGTGGGAGAAGACCGAGGACGCCGCCTGACCCGCCGCCACGGCACGCGACGGCGGGTCGGCCCGCTCGTGCGGGCTCAGCTCTGCGGACCTTCCGCGGTCATCCCGTGCACCGCCGGGATCGTCCCCAGCCGCCCCTTCTGGAAGTCCTCGAACGCCTGCATGAGCTCGTCCTTGGTGTTCATGACGAACGGCCCGTAGTGCGCCATCGGCTCACGGATCGGCTGCCCGCCGAGCAGCACGACCTCCAGGTCCGGCGAGCGGGACTCCTGCGTCTCGTCCGCACGGACGGTCAGCGAGGAACCGGCGCCGAAGACGGCGGTCTGGCCCAGGTGGACCGGACGCCGCTCAGCACCGACCGAGCCCTTGCCCGCCAGGACGTACGCCAGACCGTTGAAGTCCTCCCGCCAGGGGAGCGTGATCTCCGCGCCCGGCGCCAGCGTCGCGTGGATCATCGTGATCGGCGTGTGGGTGATGCCGGGGCCGGCGTGGCCGTCCAGTTCGCCCGCGATGACACGGAGCAGCGCGCCGCCGTCGGGGGTGGTGAGCAACTGGACGTTGCCGCCGCGGATGTCCTGGTAGCGCGGGGGCATCATCTTGTCCTTGGCCGGGAGGTTCACCCACAGCTGGAGGCCGTGGAAGAGCCCGCCGGACATGACGAGGTGTTCCGGCGGGGCCTCGATGTGGAGGAGACCCGAGCCCGCGGTCATCCACTGGGTGTCGCCATTGGTGATGGTGCCACCACCGCCGTTGGAGTCCTGGTGGTCGAAGATCCCGTCGATGATGTAGGTGACGGTCTCGAAGCCCCGGTGGGGGTGCCAGGGGGTGCCCTTGGGCTCGCCCGGCGCGTACTCCACCTCGCCCATCTGGTCCATCATGATGAACGGGTCGAGATGGCGGTAGTTGATCCCGGCGAACGCCCGGCGCACCGGGAAGCCCTCGCCCTCGAATCCGCTGGGCGCGGTCGTGACGGCGAGCACGGGACGTGCCACGGCGTCGGCGGGTGCGGTCACGCGGGGCAGCGTCAGCGGGTTCTCGACGGTCACAGCAGGCATGTCGGTACCTCCTCGGTGTACGCCCAGTTTAGTTGAGCGTTGAACTTCCTGCCACCCCTAACAGAGAAGGAGGGGAGAGCATTCCCTCCCTACCGCCGGAACCGGCCACGACGCGCCGACACGGGCAAGGCCGGTGCCCTCGGCGGGGCACCGGCCGTCGAACCGGGTCGGATCAGCCAGGTCAGGCGACCAGCTCGTGCCGCTCCTCCACCTCCTCGGCCGCCTCCGGCTTGCGGTCCCGCATCACCAGCGTGGCCAGGACGGCCGCGGCCAGGACACCGATCGCGCTGACCGTGAAGGTCGTCGACATCGAGGCCGTGAAGGCCTCCCGGGCCGTCTGCGCCAGGCCCGCGTCACCGCCACCGACCGCCAGCGCCCCGGCGATCGACTCCTTGGCCCGCTCCGGCGTGCCGGCCGGCATCTCGTCCGCGAAACCGCTGGTGAGCAGCGAGCCGAGGATCGCGATGCCCAGGGCGGTGCCGGCCTGCTGGACGGTGTCGTTCAGGGCCGAGCCGACACCCGCCTTGTCCTCCGGGATGGTGCCCATCAGCGCGGCCACCGCGGCCGGCATCGCCAGGCCCGCACCCAGACCCAGCACACCCAGCGCCACGGCCGGGAGCGTGAAGCCGGTGTCGGCGGTCACCGTGGCCAGCAGGGCGAAGGACGCGGCCATCAGGAGCATGCCCGAGAGGATCACAAAGCGGTTGCCGATCTTCGCGGCGAGCTGGGCGCCCCCCGCGTTGCCGACCAGCGCGGTGACGGCCAGCGGCAGGAAGGCCAGGCCCGCTTTGAGCGGGGAGTAGCCGAGGACGAACTGCAGGTACTGGGTGATGACCAGCAGCAGGCCGCCGTTGCCCATCTGCACCAGAGCCAGGGAGAGCGAGCCGCCGCTGAAGTTGCGTTGCTTGAAGAGGACCAGCGGGACCATCGGGGACTTGGTGATGTTCTCCCAGACCACGAACGCGGCCAGGGCGGCGACCGCGACGGCCAGGGTGACGGTCGCGTCACCGCCGAACGCGCCGTGCTGCGGGATCTCGATGATCCACCACACCAGCGCCGCCATGCCCACCGCCGACAGCACCGCGCCCAGCGGGTCCGGCTTCTGCCACGGCGCCTTCGACTCCGGCATCAGCAGCACACCCGCCACCATGGCCAGCGCCACGATCGGCACGTTGATCAGGAAGATCGACTGCCAGGTGAAGTGGTCGATCAGCACACCGCCCAGAACCGGGCTTCCGACCAGCCCCAGCATCGACACCGAACCCCACGCCGCCATCGCCTTGCCGCGCTCCTCCTCGTCGAAGACGGTGATGAGGATGGAGAGCGTCGAGGGCATGATCAGTGCCCCGCCGACACCCATCGCGATCCGTACGGCGATCACCTCGCCCGGAGTGGCGCAGATGGCCGCCCCCAGGGACGCCGCCCCGAACAGCAGCAGCCCGATCAGCATCACTCTGCGCCGCCCGAACCGGTCCCCCAGGCTGCCGGAGGTCAGCAGGAGCCCGGCGAACACCAGGATGTAGGAGTCGAGGATCCACTGCGTGTCCTGGGCGCTCGCGCCGAGGTCCTCGGTCATCGAGGGCACCGCGACGGTCAGCGCCATGTTGTCGACCACCAGGACCAGCGTGCTCAGGCACAGCACGACGAGGATCCACCAGCGGCGTGGATTGCGGGTTTCCGTGCGGCCTTCCATGGGGCTTCCTTTCGCGACGCGGCGCCTGCTGCGCACACTGTTCCTTCGATGCGAACGCTGTACGCACAGCGGAACAGTGTTCGCAAGCTTTGAACTCTGTACGCTGGATGCGAACGATGTACGCGGCCAGTAGGCGCACACGGAAAGCAGGAGGCTCACATGGCTGCCGAGAAGACCAGGCCCCACCCGATCCCCTCCGTGTGGGCACGCCGGACACGCGAGGCCGAGCAGCCCGCCCTCAGCCGGAACGCGATCGTCCGCGAGGCGGTCACGATGCTGGACGCCGACGGCATCGAGGCGCTCAGCATGCGCAAGCTCGGCGCCCGCCTGAACGCCGGCGCGACCTCCCTGTACCGGCACGTCGCCACCAAGGACGAGCTGATGGAACTCGCCCTGGACGAGGTGGCCGCCGAGATCCACGTCCCGCCCGCCGACAGCCCCGACTGGCGTACCGCCGTCACCGAGGCCGCGCAGTCCTTCCGCGCGACCGTGCTACGGCACCCCTGGCTGTCCTCGGTGCTCGGCCAGGCCGGACTCGCCTACCTCGGCCCCAACCTGATGTCCTTCTCCGAGCGCCTGGCCGCCCTGTTCACCACCGCGGGATTCCCGGAGCCGAGCCGCGCGATCGAGCCCCTCCTGGCGTACGTGATCGGCATGAGCACCTCGGAGGCGGCCTGGCTCACCACCATCGCCCGCTCCGGCGAGAGCGAGGCGGACTTCATCTCCCGCCTGCTGCCCGCCGCCCGGCAAACCGCCGCAGGCTACGCCCACCTCGCCGCCGACTACACCGCGGCCGAAGCGGCCACCGTCGACCCCGTCGCCCTGCGCGACGAGAAGTTCGCCTACGGCCTGGAGGTCGTCCTCGACGGCCTGGCCCTACGGCTGCCGCGACAGGCCCACTGACCGGGCGAACGACAGGGCCTAGCCGTACATCCGGCGCATCGCGAACTCGACCATCTGCTCCACGGCCTTCGCGTCGAAGACGATCCGGTGCTCGCCCTCCATATCGAGCACGAAGCCGTAGCCGGTCGGCAGCAGGTCGAGCACCTCGGCGCCGGTGATCACGAAGTACTTCGACTCCTTGCCCGCGTACCGGCGCAGCTCCTTCAGCGTGGTGAACATCGGGATCACCGGCTGCTGGGTGTTGTGCAGGGCGAGGAAGCCGGGGTTGTCACCGCGTGGGCAGTAGACCTTCGAGGTCGCGAAGACCTGCTGGAAGTCCTCCGCGGCCATCTGCCCGGTGGTGAAGGCACGCACGGCGTCCGCGAGCGAGGGCGGGGACGGCTCGGGGTACAGCGGCGCCTGCTGCTGTCCGTACCCGCCGGGCATCTGCTGCGGCGGGACGTAGCCCTGCTGGGCACCGACGTTCTGGTCGTAGCCGTACATGGGCGCAAGCGTACCGAGAGCGGACGGGAGGACGGGCCGGTACGGGGACCCCGGCAGACCGACAGCGAGTCGACAGCTGCCGCCCTGGATCGCCACAGCCGGCCCTCATAGCGTCGGTGCCATGAACGCACGCCATGACGAGGACCCGCACGAGCACGACAGAGGCCTCTCCCACGACCTTCCCGTCCTCGCCCGCCGCCGGATGATCCGGCTGATGGCCGGCGCGAGCCTTGTCCCGCTGGTGGGCTGCACGTCCGAGGAGGAGACCTCGGCGTCTCCTGCTTCGTCATCCACCTCCTCCTCTTCCTCCTCCGCGGAGTGCGCCGAGATCCCGAACGAGACCGCCGGCCCCTACCCCGGCGACGGCTCCAACGGCGTGAACGTGCTGAAGGAGAGCGGTGTCGTCCGCAGCGACATCACGAAGAGCTTCGGCGACTCCGCGGGCGGCACCGCACAGGGCGTGCCCCTGACCATCACGCTCACGGTCGTGGACGCCGCGTCCGGCTGCGGCACCCCGAAGAAGGGCGCCGCCGTCTACCTCTGGCACTGCGACCGGGACGGCAACTACTCCCTGTACTCGGAGGGCGTCACGGAGGAGAACTACCTGCGCGGCGTGCAGGAGACCGACGACAAGGGCCAGGTCACCTTCAAGAGCATCTTCCCCGCCTGCTACTCCGGCCGCTGGCCGCACATCCACTTCGAGGTGTACGGCAGCCTGGACGACGCCACGGCGGCCACCTCCCTCACGAACACCTCCCAGCTCGCGCTGCCGAAGGACGTCTGCGACACGGTGTACGCGACGGACGGCTACAGCCGGAGTGTGGAGAACCTGAGCCGGCTCTCCCTGGAGACGGACAACATCTTCAGCGACGGCCACGAGCAGCAGCTGGCGGCGGTGACGGGCAACTCGAAGCAGGGCTACACGGCGACGCTCACGGTGCCGGTCTGAGGCGTCCCCGTCTGACGCGTCACACCTGACCGATCGGGGCTTGCTTCTTATTACCGACGGGTAGCATCATCGTAGCTACTTGTTGGTACGTGAACTAGCGCGAGGATCCAGTGCCTCGCCGATCTCTCTACGGAGCCGGGAGCCGTCGCCATGGGGCACTACAAGTCGAATCTCCGCGACATCGAGTTCAACCTCTTCGAAGTACTCGGGCGGGACAAGCTGTACGGCACCGGCCCGTTCGCGGAGATGGACGTCGACACCGCGAAGAGCGTCCTTGAGGAGCTGACGCGGCTCGCGGAGAACGAGCTGGCCGAGTCCTTCACGGACGCCGACCGCAACCCGCCGGTCTTCGACCCGGAGACCAACACCGCTCCGGTCCCGGAGTCCTTCAAGAAGAGCTACCAGGCCTTCATGGACTCCGAGTACTGGCGCCTCGGCCTGCCCGAGGCCATCGGCGGTACGACGGCTCCCCCGTCGCTGATCTGGTCGTACGCGGAGCTGATCCTGGGCGCCAACCCGGCCGTGTGGATGTACTCCTCCGGTCCGGCCTTCGCCGGGATCCTGCACGACGAGGGCAACGAGGTCCAGAAGAAGATCGCGCAGATCGCCGTCGAGAAGCAGTGGGGCTCGACGATGGTGCTCACCGAGCCCGACGCGGGCTCCGACGTGGGCGCCGGCCGCACCAAGGCGATCCAGCAGGAGGACGGCTCCTGGCACATCGAGGGCGTCAAGCGCTTCATCACGTCCGGTGAGCACGACATGTCGGAGAACATCCTCCACTACGTGCTCGCCCGTCCCGAGGGCGCCGGCCCCGGCACCAAGGGCCTGTCCCTGTTCCTCGTCCCGAAGTACCTCTTCGACTTCGAGACCGGCGAGCTGGGCGAGCGCAACGGCGTCTACGCCACGAACGTCGAGCACAAGATGGGCCTGAAGGCCTCCAACACCTGCGAGATGACCTTCGGCGACCGGCACCCCGCCAAGGGCTGGCTGATCGGCGACAAGCACGACGGCATCCGCCAGATGTTCCGCATCATCGAGTTCGCCCGCATGATGGTCGGCACGAAGGCGATCTCCACGCTGTCGACGGGCTACCTCAACGCCCTGGAGTACGCCAAGGAGCGCGTCCAGGGTCCCGACCTGGCGAACTTCATGGACAAGACCGCGCCCAAGGTCACCATCACCCACCACCCGGATGTGCGCCGCTCGCTGATGACGCAGAAGGCGTACGCGGAGGGCATGCGGGCCCTGGTGCTGTACACGGCCTCGGTGCAGGACGCGATCGCCGTCAAGGAGGCGGCGGGCGAGGACGCCTCGGCCGAGCACGCGCTGAACGACCTGCTCCTGCCCATCGTCAAGGGCTACGGCTCCGAGAAGGGCTACGAGCAGCTCGCCCAGTCCCTGCAGACCTTCGGCGGCTCCGGCTTCCTGCAGGAGTACCCGATCGAGCAGTACATCCGGGACTCCAAGATCGACACCCTGTACGAGGGCACCACGGCGATCCAGGGCCAGGACTTCTTCTTCCGGAAGATCGTCCGCAACCAGGGCGCCGCGCTGAACTCCCTCGCCGAGGACATCAAGAAGTTCCTGGCCCTCGGCACCGGCGGCGAGGAGCTGGCCGGCGCCCGCGAGCACCTCGCCAAGGCGGCCGTCGAGCTGGAGGCCATCGTCGGCCTGATGCTCACCGACCTCGCGGCCACCGAGCAGGACGTCAAGAACATCTACAAGGTCGGGCTCAACACCACCCGCCTGCTGATGGCCTCCGGTGATGTGATCGTCGGCTACCTGCTGCTCAAGGGCGCCGCGGTCGCCGCGGAGAAGCTGGAGACGGCCTCCAGCAAGGACAAGGCCTTCTACCAGGGCAAGATCGCGGCGGCGAAGTTCTTCGCGGCGAGCGTCCTGCCGGGCGTCACCCTGGCCCGCAAGGTGGCCGAGGGCGTCGACCTGGACCTGATGGAGCTGGACGAGACGGCCTTCTAGTCCCACCCCTGTCCTCTGGCGAGGGCCCGCTTCCCTTCCGACGGGAGCGGGCCCTCGTCCGTCGTTAAGGTGAACCCATGACCACAGGCACCCGCTTCGACCGCGGCCACACCGACGATCTCATCTCCTTCCTGGCGGCGAGCCCGTCGCCGTACCACGCCGTGGCGAACGCTGCCGAGCGGCTGGAGAAGGCCGGCTTCCGGCAGGTCGCGGAGACGGACGCCTGGGACGAGGGGACCTCGGCGGTTTCCGCGGCGGGCACCGGCGGCAGGTACGTGCTGCGCGGCGGCGCGATCGTGGCCTGGTACGTTCCCGAGGGCGCCGCGCCGCACACGCCGTTCCGCATCATCGGCGCCCACACCGACTCCCCCAACCTGCGCGTCAAGCCGCGGCCCGACAGCGGGGCGCACGGCTGGCGGCAGGTGGCCGTGGAGATCTACGGCGGACCGCTGATGAACTCCTGGCTGGACCGCGACCTCGGCATCGCGGGCCGGCTGACCCTGCGCGACGGCTCGACCCGCCTGGTCAACGTCGACCGCCCGCTGCTCCGGGTCCCGCAGCTCGCCATCCACCTGGACCGCTCGGTGTCGGCGGAGGGACTGAAGCTCGACAAGCAGCGGCATCTGCAGCCCATCTGGGGGCTGGGCGACGACGTCCGCGACGGCGACCTGATCGCCTTCCTGGAGGAGACGGCCCAGATCGCGGCGGGCCAGGTGACCGGCTGGGACCTGATGACCCACTCCGTGGAGCCGCCGGCCTACCTGGGCCGCGACAAGGAGCTGGTGGCCGGGCCCCGCATGGACAACCTGCTGTCGGTGCACGCCGGGGTGGCCGCGCTCGCCTCGGTCGCGAGCTCCGGCGCGGAGCTGCCGTACATCCCCGTGCTGGCCGCGTTCGACCACGAGGAGAACGGCTCCCAGTCGGACACCGGCGCGGACGGCCCGCTGCTCGGCAGCGTGCTGGAGCGCTCGGTGTTCGCGCGCCAAGGCTCCTACGAGGACCGGGCGAGGGCCTTCGCGGGGACGGTGTGCCTGTCGTCGGACACCGGCCACGCGGTGCACCCCAACTACGCCGAGCGGCACGACCCGACCCATCACCCGCGCGTCAACGCCGGCCCGATCCTCAAGGTCAACGTCAACAACCGCTACGCCACGGACGGTTCGGGCCGCGCGGTGTTCGCCGCTGCCTGCGAGAAGGCGAACGTCCCCTTCCAGTCCTTCGTCTCCAACAACTCCATGCCGTGCGGCACGACGATCGGCCCGATCACCGCGGCCCGGCACGGCATCAAAACCGTGGACATCGGCGTGGCCATCCTGTCGATGCACAGCGCGCGGGAGCTGTGCGGCGCCGACGACCCGCATCTGCTGGCCAACGCGCTGGTGGCGTTCCTGGAGGGCTAGAACGCCCGGCCGCCGCATGTCTGTTGGACCCGGGGGTACCCGAACGGAACCGGAACGACCGGAAAGCCCGGATACGACCGGACCGACAGGGAGGCGACACTCATGGGCCTCGGCGGATGCATCATCCTCATCGCCGTGGGAGCCATCCTCACGTTCGCGACCGACTGGGACATGCAGGGGGTCAACCTCGACCTGGTCGGCATCATCCTGATGATCGTCGGCCTGATCGGTGTCTCGACGTTCAGCAGCATCGCCAGGCGCAGGCGCGTGGTGGTGCCGCCCACGACGCCGGTCGTCGACGACCCGGCGGTCACCCACCACCGCCGCGACGGATACACCGACGGGTACGGCGTCTGACCCGACAGGGCGTCAGCTGTCCATGCCGGCGAGCACCAGGGGCAGCCGGTCCGTCCCCGCTGCGGTGAGACGGACCGGCACCCCCCAGTCCTGCTGGTGGACGTGACAGGCGGGGTACTCGTTCGAAGGATCGTCGTCGCAGGAGGCGGCCATCGCGGAGACGTGCAGAACCCCCTCCGTGACGGCGGGGTTGAGTTCGAGGGCGCGGGACAGCTCGGTTCCCGCGCCTTCGCCGTTCAGCAGCAGGCCGGGCGGGGTGGAGGACACCAGCAGCCGGGTCGACGGACCGTACCGGGTGTCCAGCTTCTGGCCGGCCGGTGCCTGGAACACCACGTCCAGCCGGAGCGTGCCCGGTGCGACCTCCGTGGCCGCACGCCGCGTGCGGTGCGCGACGGCCTCGACGCGCACGGCCTCCTCCGGCAGGCGCAGGCGGGTCAGCCGGTGCCGGGCCGACTCGACGACCACGATGTCGTCGCCGACGAGCACGGCGTCGCTCGGCTCGCGCAGGTCGGTGGCCAGCGTGGTCACCTCACCCGTCGCCGGGTCGTAGCGGCGCAGGGCGTGGTTGTAGGTGTCGCTGACGGCGACCGAGCCGTCCGGCAGGGCCGTGACGCCCAACGGGTGCTGGAAGAGGGCCTGGTCGGCGGCGCCGTCACGGTGACCGAAGTCGAACAGGCCGGTGCCGACCGCGGTGTGGACGGTGCCGTCGAGGTCGACCCAGCGCAGGGCGGAGGTCTCGGAGTCGGCCAGCCAGAGCCGCTCGGATGTGGCCGCGAGGCCGGACGGCTGGGCGAACCATGCCTCGGCGCCCGGCCCGTCGACGAGCCCTTCGTTCGTGGTGCCGGCCGCGACGGTGACGGTGCTGTCGGCCGGATCGTAGGTCCACAGCTGGTGGACGCCGGCCATGGCGATCCACACCCTGCCCTGCCACCAGGCCACGTCCCAGGGGGAGGACAGGTCGACCTCGCGGGCGGGGCCGGAGGCCGGGGAGCCCTGCCACCACTGCCTGCCCGTACCGGCAAGGGTCGCCACGTCACCGGAGCCGAGGTCGACCCGCCGCAGGGCGTGGTTGACGGTGTCGGCGACGATGACCGAGCCGTCGTCGAGGACGGCGAGGCCCTGCGGCTCGTTGAAGGCCGCCGCCTCGGCCGTACCGTCGCCGAACCCGCGCGCGCCCGACCCGATCCTCCGCACGACCGTCTCCCCGTCCGCCGCCAGCTCCACCAGCTGATGCCGGGTCGTGTCACTGACCAGGAAGTTCCCGTTCGGCAGCACGACCGCCTTGCCCGGAAAGCGCAGGGCGGTCGGCTCCGGCTCCGGCGCCACGTACGGCCCGTCGCCGCGCCGCAGCGTGCCCTTCGCCTCGTGCTCGGCCTCCAGCTCGGCCACCAGCCGCTCGATGGCGTGCACATGCCCCTCACCCGCGTGCTGCGCGACGACGTACCCCTCGGGGTCGATGACGACGAGCGTCGGCCAGGCCCGCACGGCGTACTGCTTCCAGGTGGCGAGCTCGGGGTCGTCCAGCACCGGGTGCTCCACCCCGTACCGCTCGACGGCGTCGACCACCGCCGCGTGCTCGGCCTCGTGCACGAACTTCGGCGAGTGCACCCCGATGACGACGACCGTGTCCCGGTGCTTCTCCTCCAGCGCGCGGAGTTCGTCGAGGACGTGCAGGCAGTTGATGCAGCAGAACGTCCAGAAGTCGAGGATGACGATGCGTCCGCGCAGGTCGGCGAGGGTGTACTGCTTCCCGCCCGTGTTCAGCCAGCCGCCCTTGCCGGTCAGCTCGGGGGCACGGACACGGACGCGTCGGGGTGCGGAGTGGCTCATGCGTCCAGGGTGTCACCCGGCACCGACCGTCAGCTCAGCGCATGCCCCGTCGTCGCGTCCACATGGTCCGGTACCTCGTCGTGGCGGTCGCCTACGGTGAGGGTGCCGGTGGGTTCGAGGACGAGGATGGCGGTGGGAACGGGGGCGTACGGCTTGTGCTCCGTGCCGCGGGGGACGGTGAAGACGGAGCCCTTCGCGAGGACCACCGTGCGTTCGCCGGCCGGCTCGCGCAGGGCGATGTGCAGTTCGCCGTCGAGGACGAGGAAGAACTCGTCGGTGTGGTCGTGCGCGTGCCAGACGTGCTCGCCCTCGACCTTCGCGACGCGTACGTCGTAGTCGTTGACGGCGGTGACGATGCGGGGGCTCCACTGGTCGGTGAAGGAGGAGAGGGCCTGGGCGAGGGAGATCGGTTCCATGAGGTCATCGTGCGGGGTGCCCGGTCCCCGTACGAGTGCTAGACATCGCACATGCCGCAACGATCCTCTCAGCCGCCTCGCCCCCACCGGGTCGCCGTGATCGTCGACGAGAGCACCAACCCCTTCGAGGTGGGCGTGGCGACCGAGCTGTTCGGGCTGCCCCGTCCCGAGCTGGGGCTCCCCGGTCCGCTGTACGAGGTGACACTGTGCGCGCCGACGCCCGAGATCCGGATGAACCACGGGTTCTTCACCCTGACGGGAGTCCGGTGCCTGGAGGCCGTGGACGACGCGGACACCCTCGTCGTACCCGGCCGCCCGGACAATGTCGTCCCGCGCGGTCCCGCCGTCCTCGACGCCATCCGCCACGCACACGCGCGTGGCGCCCGTGTCATCAGCTTCTGCACCGGCAGCTTCGCGCTCGCCGAGGCCGGGCTGCTCGACGGGCGGAGGGCCACGACGCACTGGATGTGGGCGGACGCCTTCCGGGGCCTGCATCCGAAGGTGCTGCTGGAGCCGGACGTGCTGTTCGTCGACGAGGGTGACGTCCTGACGGCCGCCGGCAGCGCCGCCGCGCTCGACCTGGGCCTGCACATCTGGCGCCGGGACCACGGCGCCGAGTTGGCCAACGCCGTCTCCCGGCGGCTGGTGTTCGCCGCGCACCGGGACGGTGGGCAGAAGCAGTTCGTGGAGCGGCCCGTGCCGGACGTGCCGGACGAGTCGCTGGGGCCGCTGCTGGCATGGGCGCAGGAGCGGCTGGACGAGCCGTTGACGGTGGGGGACCTGGCGGCGCGGGCCGCGGTCAGCCCGGCGACGCTGCACCGGCGTTTCCGTGCGCAGCTGGGGACGACGCCGCTGGCCTGGCTGACGGGGGAGAGGGTGGCGCTGGCCTGCCGGCTGATCGAGCGGGGAGAGGAGCGGCTGGACGTGGTGGCCGCGCGCAGCGGCCTCGGGACCGCCGCCAACCTGCGGGCTCGGCTGCGGCGCGAGACGGGACTCAGCCCCTCGGCCTACCGGCGGCGTTTCGGACCGGCCGCCGGGGAATCGGTGGGTGCATGAGATTCCTCGTGTACGACCGGCTCCTCGGCATCGGCGACGACTACTGGATCGAGAACGAGCACGGCGACAAGGCGTACCTCGTCGACGGCAAGGCGATGCGGCTGCGGGACACCTGGGAACTGAAGGACACCCAGGGGCGCGTCCTCATCGACATCCACCAGAAGATGCTCGCCCTGCGGGACACCATGGTGATCGAGCGGGGCGGCGAGCCGCTGGCGACGATCAGGCGGAAACGGCTGTCGCTGCTGCGCAACCACTACCGGGTGTCCCTGGTCGACGGCACCGAACTGGACGTCAGCGGCAAGATCCTCGACCGTGAGTTCGCCGTCGAGTACGACGGTGAGCTGCTCGCCGTGATCTCCCGGCGATGGCTGCGTGTGCGGGACACGTACGGCATCGACGTCGTCCGCGAGGACGCGGATCCGGCGCTGCTGATCGCGGTGGCGGTGTGCGTGCTGCACCTGGCGGAGAAGGAGCGGGAGCGGGAGGCGGACAGGGAGGGGCAGGAGGGGGACGAGTAGCTGTTCACGGCAGCCCGCTCGGCCTGGTCACCGCAGCCGCCGCGGCCCGTGCCGTCCGGCGGGTGTCAGCGGCGCGGGGCCGGCAGCCCCAGCAGCCGGTCCTTCAGTGCCGGGAACTGCTCCCGCGTCGCCGCCACCTTCGCCGGGTCGAACTCCACCGTGAGGACCTCCTCGCCGGCGCCGGCCTCCGCCAGGACCTCACCCCACGGATCGACCACGATCGAGTGACCCGCCTGCGGAACTCCGGCGTGGGTCCCGGCCGTTCCACACGCAAGCACGAACGCCTGGTTCTCCACCGCCCGCGCCTGAGCCAGCAGCGTCCAGTGCGCCCGGCGGCGTTCCGGCCAGCCCGCCGGGATGACCAGGGTCTCGGCGCCGGCGTCGACGAGGCCGCGGAAGAGTTCGGGGAAGCGGAGGTCGTAGCAGGTCGCCACGCCGAGGGTGGTCTCCGGCAGACGCACCGTCACCAGGTCCTCGCCCGCCCCCATCAGTACGGCTTCGCCCTTGTCGAAACCGAACCGGTGGATCTTGCGGTAGGCGCCGGCCAGGTCACCGGAGGGGGAGAAGACCAGGGAGGTGTTGTACAGCGGTCCCTCAGGATCACGTTCGGGAATCGACCCCGCGTGGAGCCACACCCCGGCATCGCCGGCGGCCTTCGCCATCGCCTCGTAGGTCGGCCCCTCAAGCGGCTCGGCCTCACTGCCGAACTCCTCGTACGCGAACGCGCCCGTGGTCCACAGCTCCGGCAGTACCACGAGATCGGCGGCGCCCGCCTGTTCCCGTACCAACGCGGTCACCCGCCGCCGACGTGCTTCGACCGATTCGCCCTCATCTACGGCGATCTGGATCAGCGAGGCGCGCACACTACCACCGTCCTGGCATTTCGAGTCGTCCATACAGGCCTACGATCGTCACACGAAAGCACTGCCGGTGTGCCTCACAGCAGCGTAACTTAGCGTTCAAGACACCCGCCGACAGCAGCCACCTCCCACTGGCAACGCCGCCACCACCTGCCCGTGCACCGACCGCCGAGGGGTCCCGTTCCGTGAGTCTGCATCCCACCCTCCAGCCCTACGCCGACGCCTGGACTCACTCCATCGAGGCGATATCCGAGCTGGTCCAGCCGCTTGTGGAGGCAGACTGGAACCGCCGGACGCCGTGCCCCGGCTGGTCCGTGCGCGACATCGTCTCCCATGTCATAGGCCTGGACTCCGAGATGCTCGGCGACCCGCGGCCGATCCACACGCTCCCGCGCGACCTGTTCCACGTCACCAACGACCACCAGCGCTACATGGAGATGCAGGTCGACGTCCGCCGCCACCACACGGCGCCGGAGATGACGTCCGAGCTGGAGTACATGATCATCCGCCGCAACCGCCAGCTGCGCAACGAGTCGCGCGACCCGGGCACCAAGGTGCGCGGCCCGTTCGGCTCCGACCTCACCCTCGAAGAGTCCATGCGCCGGCACGCCTTCGACGTGTGGGTGCACGAACAGGACCTGCGCACGGCCCTCGGCCGCCCCGGCAACCTCGACTCCCCCGGCGCCCACGTCGCCCGTGACGTGCTGCTCGCCGAACTCCCGCGCATCGTCGCCGAACTCGCCGACGCCCCCCGCAGCTCCGCCATCGTCTTCGACGTCCACGGCCCCGTCGAGTTCCTGCGCACGATCCGCGTCGACATCCAGGGCCGCGGCACCCTCGAAACGGCCCCCGCCCTCGGCCCCGCCGCCACCCTCACCCTCGACTGGGAAACCTACGTCCGCCTGGCCTGCGGCCGCGTGACGCCGGAAGCGGCGGCGGACCGTGTGAAGACGGAGGGCGACCCGGAACTGACGGCGGCGATCCTGCGCAACTTCACGGTGACGCAGTAGCGGTACCGTGCGGCGCCGGTCGGCAAGGCCGGCCCGTCCGGCGATCGAGGACGAGGCCGTTCAGGCCGAAGCGGGGGGCCTGGGGGCGGCAGCCCCCAGGGACGTCGGCCGCAACGCCGGTCGCCTACGCAGGCACGTGCACCGTCTCCACCCGGCTCGCGACAAGCCGCTCCCGCTCCCGCCGGGCCGCCCGCTTCCGCAGTCGCAGAATCTGTCCGACCCCCAGGGCCTGCAGCACGAACACCGCCGAGAAGGCGACCGTGTAGTCGTCCCCGGTCGCGTCCAACAGCACCCCGACCGCGAACAGCGTCGTCATGGAGGCGACGAAGCCACCCATGTTCGTGATCCCCGACGCCGTCCCCTGCCGCTCCGGCGGATTGGCCGGCCGGGCGAAGTCGAAGCCGATCATCGAGGCCGGCCCGCACGCCCCCAGCACCACGCACAGCACGACCAGCAGCCACATCGGCGCCCGGCCCCCCGGGTACGCCAGCGTCACCGCCCACAGCAGAGCCGTCGAACCCACCGTCCCCAGCGCCAGCGGCAACCGCGCCCCGTGGTGCCGGGCGACGATCTGCCCGTACACCAGCCCGACCGCCATGTTCGACAGCACGACGAGGGTGAGCAGCTCCCCGGCCGTGGCCCGGGTGAGTCCCTGCGCCTCGACCAGGAACGGCAGCCCCCACAGCAGCAGGAACACCATCGCCGGGAACTGGGTCGTGAAGTGCACCCACAGCCCGAGCCGCGTCCCCGGCTCCCGCCAGGCCGCGGCGATCTGCCGCCGTACGTACGCCGCCCCCTGGTGCGGGAAGGGCTCCGGCTCGTACCCCTCGGGGTGGTCCTTCAGGAACAGCAGCAGCAGAACCAGCACCACGACCCCCGCGAGCGCGCTGCCCGCGAACGCCGCCGTCCAGCCCACCCCGTGCAGCAGCCGGGCGATCACCAGCGTGGAGACCAGGTTCCCCGCCATGCCGGCCAGCCCCGCCAGCTGCGCGATCATCGGCCCGCGCCGCGCCGGGAACCACCGTGTGCCCAGTCGCAGCACGCTGATGAAGGTCATCGCGTCCCCGCACCCGAGCAGCGCCCGGGACGCGAGCGCCATGCCGTACGAGGGAGAGAAGGCGAACCCCAGCTGCCCCGCCGTGAACAGCACGACCCCGAGGGTCAGCACCCTCTTGGTGCCGAGCCGGTCGACCAGCAGGCCGACGGGTATCTGCATGCCCGCGTAGACCAGCAGCTGGAGGATCGAGAACGTGGACAGGGCGGAGGCGCCCACATGGAAGCGGTCCGCGGCGTCGAGGCCGGCCACTCCCAGCGACGTACGGAAGATGACGGCGACGAAGTAGACCGAGACGCCTATGCCCCAGACGGTGACGGCCCGCCGGCCGCCCGGCGGATCCCCCGGCGACGTGGCGTTGCTCATCGGACCTCCCCCCGCGCCAGGTGCGAGAACCAGCCGACATGCCGGTGCACGACGCCGACGGCCGCCTCCGCGTCGCCGGAGCGCAGCGCGTCGAGGATCTCCTCGTGCTCGGCGAGGGTCTTGGCGATCCGGTCGGGGTGGGAGTGCATGACGGCGACGCCCATGCGCAGCTGACGGTCCCGCAACTGGTCGTACAGCCTGGACAGGATCTCGTTGCCCCCGCTGCGGACGATCTCCGCGTGGAAGCAGCGGTCGGTGACGGCGGCCGCGGCGAGGTCACCGGCGGCGGCCTCCTCCTTCTGCCGGGCGAGGAGTTCCTCCAGGCGCTCGATGAGTCCGGGCGGGGCGGGTACGGCCTTGCGCGCCGCGTGCTCCTCGACCAGCAGCCGTGTCTCCACGACGTCCGCGATCTCCTGCGCGGAGACGGGCAGTACCAGCGCGCCCTTCTTCGGGTAGAGCTTGATCAGCCCCTCGACCTCCAGGCGCAGCAGCGCCTCGCGCACCGGCGTGCGCGAGACCCCCACGGCCTCGGCGAGCTCGCCCTCGGTGAGGAGCGTGCCGCCCTCGTAACGGCGGTCGAGGACACCCTGCTTGACGTGGGTGTAGACGCGGTCGGCGGCGGGAGGTTGCTTCACGGCCAGGGACATGCCGACAGGATAGATACAACACGTACGCGTGGATGCATCCGTCCAGCATCCGGACCGGCCCGGGCCCTTGGACAGAAGACGGCACCCCGCCTCGGCAACCGCACAACCTTCTGTGCTAGTTACGTGTCACACATGTGCGGCCTAGCTCGCCTTCGCACCGCCGGGCCTCAACCAGGCCGCACACCAGGCGTATTCAACGTAATCGGGGTACCTCACTTGAAAACCGGAATTCAGGGCATCCGTATCCGCAGAGCCACCGCCGCCGCCGTGACCACCGGCGCCGTGCTCGCGTCCGGTGCTCTCTTCGCGGCGCCCGCGCAGGCCGTCACCGCGCCCACGATCGCCGCCAAGGGCGGCTACGTGATGAACAACGCGAACGGCAACACGCTGTACACCAAGGCCGCGGACACCAAGCGCTCCACCGGTTCCACGACGAAGATCATGACCGCCAAGGTCGTGCTCTCCCAGCCGAACCTGAACCTCGACGCGAAGTACACCGTCCCCAAGGCGGTCAGCGACTACATCGTCAACAAGGGCTACCCCTCGTCGGCCGGCCTGATCGTGGGCGACAAGGTCACCGTCCGCCAGCTGCTGTACGCACTGATGCTGCCGTCCGGCTGCGACGCCGCGTACGCGCTCGCCGACAAGTTCGGCTCGGGCTCGACGCGGTCGGCCCGCCTGAAGTCGTTCATCGGCAAGATGAACACCACGGCGCGGAACCTGGGCCTGACGAACACGCACTTCGACTCGTTCGACGGCCTCGGCAACGGCGCCAACTACTCCACGCCGCGCGACCTGACGAAGCTCGCCAGCAACGCGATGAAGAGCTCCACGCTCCGCACGGTCGTCAAGACCAAGAAGTACACGGCCAAGACGATCACCAAGACCGGTGGCACCCGGTCGACGACGTGGGAGAACACCAACCCGCTGCTCGGCACCTACACCGGCGCGATCGGTGTGAAGACCGGCTCCGGCCCGGAGTCCAAGTTCTGCCTGGTCTTCGCCGCCACGCGCAACGGCAAGACCGTCTACGGCACGGTCCTCGCCTCCACCGACGCCCCCACCCGTGCGGCGGACGCGAAGAAGCTGCTGAACTACGGCTTCGCGAAGCTGGGCTGACACCGAAGAAGCCGGGGACTCCCGAAAGGGGGTACCCCGGCTTTCTGCTGCCCTCTTCTCAGGAGGGGTTGCCGGTCGAGACGCTCAGCTCGATCGTGGGCATCTCCTTGGGATCGACATCCGTACCGGCGGACGGGAACTGGTCGAGGACCGCTCCTTCGCCGTACGTGTTCTCATCGACGTCCTTGGTTTCCATGGACCAGCCCGCGGCCTGGAAACACGACTTGACCGACTTGATGTACTTGTACCGGAAGTCCGGCACCCGGATCTTCTCCGGGTCGTTGTACGACTCCTCCGGCTCGGTGCACTCGGTCGTCTCGATCGTCTTCGACGTGTCCGGCCCTCGGTAACCCGCGGCACGGGTCGACGCGGACGCGCTCGCGCTGTTGTCGCCGCCCGCTTCCTCCGTGCTGCCACCGGAGTTCATCAGCAGCGCCGCGATCAGGCCCCCGACCGCCACGAGGGAGACGACCACCGAGCCGATGATCACCGGCTTGTTGCTCTTGCCGCCGCCCGGCGAGGACGGGGCGGCGGACGGAGGCGTGATGGTGTACGGCGGGGGTGTCGACGCGCCCTGCTGCGGCGCGTACGGCGACGGGGCCGGCGTCTGGAAACCCGGCTGCTGCGGATAGCCGTACGCCGGGGAGGGCGCCGAAGGCGCCGGGGTGCCGTACGGGTTCGGGGCCGGCTGGTACGGCGTCTGGACGTTGCCCGCGGGCGCCGGCGTGGCCTGGTCGACCGGCGGGAACACCGCGGAGCCGACGCCCGCGCCGCTCGGTGTCTGCGCACCGGCGACGATGCTCGGCGGGGCCGCCCGGAAGGACGACGCCACACGCAGGCACTCGTCCCGCATGGCCTCCGCGCTCGGGAAACGCTCGTTGGGGTTCTTCTTCAGCGCCCGGGCCACCAGCGCGTCCACGGCGGGCGGAAGGGAACGGTTGATGGAGGAGGGCGCGACCGGGTCCTCCTGCACGTGCGCGTACGCGATGGCCAGCGGGGAGTCCGCGTCGAACGGCAGCCGGCCGGTGACCAGCTGGAACAGCATGATGCCGACCGAGTACAGGTCGGAGCGGGCGTCGACGCCCCGGCCGAGCGCCTGCTCCGGGGAGAGGTACTGCGGGGTGCCGACGACCATGCCGGTCTGTGTCATCGACGTCACACCGGACTGCATGGCGCGCGCGATGCCGAAGTCCATGACCTTGACCACGCCGCGCTTGGTCATCATCACGTTGCCCGGCTTGATGTCCCGGTGCACCAGGCCCTTCTCATGGCTGATCTCCAGCGCGGCTAGCACATCCCCGGTGATCTTCAGGGCCTTGTCGGCGGGCATCGCACCGTACTGCCGCACGTCCTCGTCGAGCACCGAACCGAGCGGACGGCCCTCGACGTACTCCATGACGATGTACGGGGTCGTCATCCCGTCCAGATCGTCCTCGCCGGTGTCGAAGACCGAGACGATGTTGGTGTGCGTGAGCTTCGCCACGGCCTGGGCCTCGCGGCGGAAGCGCTCACGGAAGGCCTGCTCCCGGCCCAGCTCGGTGTGGAGTGTCTTGATCGCGACTTGCCGGTCGAGCACGGAGTCGTAGGCGAGGTGCACCGAGGCCATGCCGCCCTGGCCGAGCAGATCACGCAGCTGATACCGGCCGCCGGCCAGCGCCCGCCCCGCGAACCGGCCCTGTGCGCCGTCCTGGCTCATCTTCTGTTTCCCCCGTAGCCCTCAGGGCGCCGCCGACCTTCGTTGATCCGTCGTTGATCCAATGCCCTATTCCGGCCAAGTCTGCCCCAGGGCACTGACACGTCAAGCGCGGTGCCCGTTCCGTGACCGTACGCGAAAGAAGCGTCGCGGAAGCGTTACAGGGTCCCTACGGCCGGTACACAGAATTTGCACGACACCGGTACCCCACGGTTTCATGACCGGTCCGTCTCGTGCCGGTTCCCACACCCATCGCGGACCGGAGGCTTGCGCGGAGGCTGTAGCGTGGCCGACGGAGACCGTAACAACACCGCGCGCACCGCGGGCAGAAACGACGGCGAGGACTGATGGCACAGCAGCAGCGCGCTCAGGGCCCGTCCGACCCCGAGGCGACTGGCGGCGGTATGTCGGACGCGCCGGAGAGCTGGGGCAACGGCGGGCTGGTCGGCGACGGCCGGTACCGGCTGACCCGCAGACTCGGGCGGGGCGGCATGGCCGAGGTGTTCGCCGCCGAGGACGTGCGCCTCGGGCGCACCGTGGCGGTCAAACTGCTGCGCGCCGACCTCGCCGAGGACCCGGTGTCCAAGGCCCGCTTCACGCGCGAGGCGCAGTCGGTGGCGGGCCTCAACCACCACGCGATCGTCGCCGTGTACGACTCCGGCGAGGACGTCGTCGGCGGCCAGTCCGTGCCGTACATCGTCATGGAGCTGGTCGAGGGCCGCACCATCCGTGACCTGCTGCTGAACGCCGAGGCGCCCGGCCCCGAACAGGCGCTGATCATCGTCTCGGGTGTCCTGGAGGCACTGGCCTATTCGCACCAGCACGGCATCGTGCACCGCGACATCAAGCCGGCCAACGTCATCATCACCAACAACGGTGCCGTGAAGGTGATGGACTTCGGCATCGCCCGCGCCCTGCACGGTGCCTCCACGACGATGACACAGACCGGCATGGTCATGGGCACCCCGCAGTACCTCTCCCCGGAGCAGGCGCTCGGCAAGGCCGTCGACCACCGCTCCGACCTGTACGCGACGGGCTGCCTGCTGTACGAACTCCTCGCGCTCAGGCCGCCGTTCACCGGCGAGACCCCGCTGTCGGTGGTCTACCAGCACGTCCAGGACATCCCCACGCCCCCGTCCGACGTCTCGGACGCCGTGCCGCCGGAGCTGGACGGCCTCGTCATGCGCTCCCTCGCCAAGGAGCCCGACGACCGCTTCCAGACGGCCGAGGAGATGCGCGGGCTGGTCCAGTACGCGCTGCAGATGCTGTACGACCAGGGCGGCCACACCGGCACCTGGAACACCGGCCCCGTCACGACGCACGAGGGCCGGAACACGCCGGCGGCGGGCCTCGCGGGCACGGCCGTGCTGCCGCACCCGGACCACGGCTCCGGCACCACGCAGATCCCGCAGCCGATCCTGCCGAACCGGTACGGCAGCGGCGACGACGACGGCTTCGAGGGGCACGGCAACCGGGGCAGCGGCCGCGGCAAGCTGTGGATCCTCGCCGTGCTCGCGGTGATCGCCGTCGTGGCGGGTGTCGCGCTGGCGCTGCAGAACACCGGCTCCGGCGACAAGAACCCCAGCCCCACGAAGTCCCCGACCGCCTCGCAGTCCAAGGAGACCGACAAGCCCAGCGAGACGCCGAGCGACACGGCCCCCGAGACGCCGAGCGACACGGCCACGGACGACGGCACCGGCGCCGGCACCGGCTCGAACTGGGGGACGCCGTCGTACGAGCCCTCGTACACGCCGTCGGAGACCGCCTCGCAGGAGCCGTCCTACGAGCCGACGGACGAGCCGACCACCGAGGAGCCGACGGACCAGGAGCCGACGCCGTCGCAGTCGCAGCCCACGCTGCCGTCGCCGCCCACGGGCGGCACCGACGCCGGCGCCTCGAACGGCGGCGCGGAGGGCGACGGCTGACCGTCCCCGCCCGGCAAGCAGCCTCCACGCGCGCGTGCGGCCCGGAAAACGGGCGGCACGCGCGCGTGCCGTATATCGGGCCCCTACGCCCCCTACGTACCCCTACGTGAGGGCGTGCCCACCCCGAATGAACTCTTCCCGTGACCTGGGTCACCGGGATAACGTGCCGTTGTTCCGGCCCCCTGCAAGGCTGTGACCAGTAACTGTTCCCGACTTTCGCGATTTACTTGGATATCCAAGCAAAAACGCAGGTCAGGAGGGGTTTCACAGGAATGTGGCGCACTGGGTAACGTGCCTTGTGCAGGGCGCTCGCCGGGGCACCTGTACGCCTGTTCCCGACCGGGCCGCACCCACCCTGTGCGTCGGCCGGGCCGCAGGTGAGCCGCACTGGCACCCGGCGAACCCGGGGAGCCGGACCGACGGAGGAGCACACGTGACCGTGGAGAGCACTGCCCCGCGCAAGCCGCGACGCAGCGCCGGAAGCAAGGCCGGCACCACCGGCACCAAGCGCACCACCCGCGCGAGCGCCAAGAAGTCTCCGGGCACCGACCCCGAGCTCGTGCAGCTGCTGACGCCCGAGGGCGAACGCGTCAAGAACGCCGAGTACGACCCGTACGTCACCGGCCTCACCCCGGACGAGCTGCGCGGTCTGTACCGCGACATGGTGCTCACCCGGCGCTTCGACGCCGAGGCCACCTCCCTGCAGCGCCAGGGCGAGCTGGGCCTGTGGGCCTCGCTGCTCGGCCAGGAGGCCGCCCAGATCGGCTCCGGCCGGGCCCTGCACGACGACGACTACGTCTTCCCGACCTACCGCGAGCACGGCGTCGCCTGGTGCCGCGGGGTGGATCCGACGAACCTGCTCGGCATGTTCCGCGGTGTGAACAACGGCGGCTGGGACCCGAACAGCAACAACTTCCACCTGTACACGATCGTCATCGGCTCGCAGACGCTGCACGCCACGGGCTACGCGATGGGCGTGGCCAAGGACGGCGCCGACAGCGCGGTGATCGCGTACTTCGGTGACGGCGCCTCCAGCCAGGGCGACGTGGCCGAATCGTTCACCTTCTCGGCGGTCTACAACGCCCCGGTGGTGTTCTTCTGCCAGAACAACCAGTGGGCGATCTCGGAGCCGACCGAGAAGCAGTCCCGCGTCCCGCTGTACCAGCGCGCGCAGGGCTTCGGCTTCCCGGGCGTACGCGTCGACGGCAACGACGTCCTCGCCTGCCTCGCGGTCACCAAGTGGGCCCTGGAGCGGGCCCGCAACGGCGAGGGCCCGACCCTCGTGGAGGCGTTCACCTACCGCATGGGCGCGCACACCACCTCCGACGACCCGACCCGGTACCGGGGTGACGAGGAGCGGCTGGCCTGGGAGGCGAAGGACCCGATCCTGCGCCTTCGCCGCTATCTGGAGGCCTCAAACCACGCGGACGAGGGATTCTTCGCGGAACTGGAGAACGAGAGCGAGGCGTTGGGCAAACGAGTGCGCGAGGCGGTCCGCGCCATGCCCGACCCGGACCACTTCGCCATCTTCGAGAACGTGTACGCGGACGGACACGCGCTCGTCGACGAGGAACGAGCCCGGTTCGCCGCCTATCAGGCGTCGTTCGCCGACACAGAGGGGGGTCACTGACATGGCCGAGAAGATGGCTCTGGCCAAGGCGATCAACGAGTCGCTGCGCCGCGCCCTGGAGGCGGACCCCAAGGTCCTCGTCATGGGTGAGGACGTCGGCAAGCTCGGCGGCGTCTTCCGCGTCACGGACGGCCTGCAGAAGGACTTCGGCGACAGCCGCGTCATCGACACCCCCCTCGCCGAGTCCGGCATCGTCGGCACGGCGATCGGCCTGGCCCTGCGCGGCTACCGCCCGGTGGTGGAGATCCAGTTCGACGGCTTCGTCTTCCCGGCCTACGACCAGATCGTCACGCAGCTCGCGAAGATGCACGCCCGCTCCCTGGGCAAGGTCAAGCTGCCGGTCGTCGTCCGCATTCCCTACGGCGGCGGCATCGGCGCGGTCGAGCACCACTCGGAGTCCCCGGAGGCCCTGTTCGCGCACGTGGCGGGCCTGAAGATCGTCTCCCCGTCCAACGCCTCGGACGCCTACTGGATGATGCAGCAGGCCATCCAGAGCGACGACCCGGTGATCTTCTTCGAGCCCAAGCGGCGCTACTGGGACAAGGGCGAGGTCAACACCGAGGCGATCCCGGGCCCGCTGCACAGCGCGCGCGTGGTCCGCGAGGGCACGGACCTGACGCTGGCGGCGTACGGCCCGATGGTCAAGCTCTGCCAGGAGGTGGCCGAGGCCGCCACCGAGGAGGGCAGGTCCCTGGAGGTCCTGGATCTGCGCTCGGTCTCCCCGATCGACTTCGACTCCATCCAGACGTCGGTCGAGAAGACCCGCCGCCTGGTGGTGGTGCACGAGGCGCCGGTGTTCTTCGGCTCGGGCGCGGAGATCGCCGCCCGTATCACGGAACGGTGCTTCTACCACCTGGAGGCCCCGGTGCTCAGGGTCGGCGGCTACCACGCCCCCTACCCGCCGGCCCGCCTGGAGGAGGACTACCTGCCGGACCTCGACCGGGTGCTGGATGCCGTCGACCGCTCGCTGGCGTACTGAGGAGAGGGTCGTGACGACGATGACTGAAGGGTCCGTACGCGAGTTCAAGATGCCCGACGTGGGCGAGGGACTCACCGAGGCCGAGATCCTCAAGTGGTACGTCCAGCCCGGTGACAAGGTCACCGACGGTCAGGTGGTGTGCGAGGTCGAGACGGCCAAGGCGGCCGTCGAGCTGCCCATCCCGTACGACGGCGTGGTCCGCGAACTGCACTTCTCCGAAGGCACCACGGTCGACGTGGGCACGCCGATCATCGCGGTGGACGTGTCGGGCGGTGCACCCGCTCCCGCGCAGGCGCCCGCTCCCGCCGAGCAACCCGCCGAACAGCCCACCGAGCAGCCCACCGAGAAGGAGCAGCCGAAGCCGGAGGGCCGCCAGCCGGTGCTCGTCGGCTACGGCGTCTCCACCTCCTCGACGCGCCGCCGCCCCCGCAAGGGCCCGCAGATCCCGGTCCAGGAGGCGTCGAGCGCGATCCAGGGAGAGCTGAACGGCCACGGCGCCGGCGCTCCGGTCGAGCAGCGCCCCCTGGCCAAGCCCCCGGTGCGCAAGCTGGCGAAGGACCTCGGCGTCGATCTGGCGACGGTCACCCCGACCGGCCCGGACGGCGTCATCACGCGCGAGGACGTCCACGCGGCGGCGGCTCCGCCGAAGACGCCCGAGCCGGTGACGGAAGCGCCCGCTGCGGCGGCGCCCTCCGTCGCGTACGACACGGCGCGCGAGACCCGCATCCCCATCAAGGGCGTCCGCAAGGCGACGGCGGCGGCGATGGTCGGCTCGGCGTTCACCGCGCCGCATGTCACGGAATTCGTGACGGTCGACGTGACGCGCACGATGAAGCTGGTCGAGGAGCTGAAGCAGGACCCGGAGTTCGCGGGCCTGCGTGTGAACCCGCTGCTGCTGATCGCCAAGGCGCTGCTGGTGGCGATCAGGCGCAACCCGGACATCAACGCGTCCTGGGACGAGGCGGCACAGGAGATCGTGGTCAAGCACTACGTCAACCTGGGCATCGCCGCCGCGACCCCCCGCGGCCTGATCGTCCCGAACATCAAGGACGCGCACGCCAAGACGCTGCCGCAGCTCGCGGAGTCACTGGGCGATCTGGTGGCCACGGCACGGGAGGGCAAGACCTCCCCCGGGGCGATGCAGGGCGGCACGGTCACCATCACCAACGTCGGCGTCTTCGGCGTCGACACCGGCACCCCGATCCTCAACCCCGGCGAGTCCGCGATCCTCGCGGTGGGTGCGATCAAGCTCCAGCCGTGGGTCCACAAGGGCAAGGTCAAGCCGCGCCAGGTCACGACACTGGCGCTCTCCTTCGACCACCGCCTGGTCGACGGCGAGCTCGGCTCCAAGGTCCTGGCCGACGTGGCGGCGATCCTGGAGCAGCCGAAGCGGCTGATCACCTGGGCGTGACGTGAGCGAGGGGGCCCGGCACACCCTGTGCCGGGCCCCTTCCGCTGTTCGCGGTCCCCCTGGGATCGCGGTACGTCCTACAGGTACGGCCCGCCCGAGCGGCCGCCCGCGCGCGGGTCGTCGCCGTCATGGCCGATGCCCGGCGGCAGCGCGCGGCGCATCTGCTCCAGCTGGGCGCGCGCGGCCATCTGCTGGGCGAAAAGGGTGGTCTGGATGCCGTGGAAGAGGCCCTCCAGCCAGCCGACCAGCTGGGCCTGCGCGATACGCAGTTCGGCGTCGGTGGGGGTCGCGTCGTCCGTGAACGGCAGGGAGAGCCGCTCCAGCTCCTCGACGAGCTCCGGCGCCAGACCGTCCTCCAGCTCCTTCACCGAGCTGGCGTGGATCTCCTTGAGCCGGGCCCGGCTGGCCTCGTCCAGAGGCGCCACGCGCACCTCCTCAAGGAGCTGCTTGATCATGCTGCCGATCCGCATGACCTTCGCAGGCTGCTCCACCTGATCCGTCACCGGGGTCTCGCGGGATTCGTCGTCCCCACCGCCACCGATGGCCATCCCGTCCTGGCCCACGACCAGGATCTGGGGGTTGTCCGGCGACCTGTCGTTCCTCGGCATCTCCATGCCGCCATTCTCTCGCACCCGTACATCTCATCACCGTGGTGCCCCCCGGGGGGCGTGATCCACCGTGTAGGGGTCACCTCCTTTCGACCTTTCGATGGAATCAGACATGCCGGATTCGTCGATGAATGTGAGGCTTGATCTGTTGATCTTGTTCGACTGGTTACCGGGAGGGGGTCACTGGCGTGACTCCAAGGCTGCGGGCACTGCGGAAGGCGGGACTGGTGGTGGCGGGGGTCGGGGTGACGCTGTGCGGGGGTGTGCCGGGGGCGTACGGTGCCGGTCCGGTGCACCGTGCGTCGGCTCACGGAGCGGTGTCGGGGCACGGAGCGGTGTCGGGGATGGGAGCGCTGTCGCCGTACGGAGCACTGTCGCCGTACGGGCCCGAGGCCCCGTCGCCCAGTGCCGTCGCCTCGCGGTCGGCGCCGCCTTCACCCGTGTCCCTGGTGCCGGCTCCGGCCCCGCCTGTTCCGCTGGTTCCGGATGCCGCCTCCGCTTCGGCCTCCGTCCCCGTCTTCGCCGCCGGCGGCATGGCTTCCGGTTCGGCCAGCAGCGCGGCGCTCGGGCGTGTCGCCAAAGCGTCCCCTTCCCCCCACGCCACCGAGCCGTCCCGGGCGGGGAGCAGAGCGGGTGAGGGGCGGGAACGACCGGGGCGGCTGGTGATGCCGGAGGCGGAGGAGGACGCCGGGCATCCGGAGGCCGACGGTGACGGGCTCTTCCCGGACGACCCAGACGGCTCCGCGTCGCCCGACGAGGCCGGGCTCGTACCCTCCGCGCCCCCGCTGCGGCACGACCCGGGGACCGTCTCGCGCGCCGAGCGGAGGACCGAGCCCGTGCTGCACATCCTGCCGCTCGGCAGCGGCCTGGTCCTCATCGGCCTCGGCCTGGGCCTGGCGTTCGTCGCCCTCCGCCTGCGCAGGGCGTGAGGCCGCCCGCCTCGGCGGCCCCGGACCGGCCTACGGCGCGACGAGCACCACCTTCCCCACATGCCCGCTCTCCTCCACCACCCGATGGGCGGCGGCAGCGTCCGGCATCGGGAACTCGCGATCGACGACCGGCCGTACGTGGCCGGCGGCGAGCAGCGGCCAGACGTGTTCCCGCACGGCCGCGACGATGGACGCCTTCTCCTCAAGGGGGCGGGCCCGCAGCGAGGTCGCGGTGATGGCGGCCCGCTTGCCGAGGAGGGCGCCGATGTTGAGCTCGCCCTTGACGCCGCCCTGCATACCGATGATCGCCAGCCGGCCGTTGACGGCGAGGGCCCGGACGTTGGAGTCCAGGTACTTGGCACCCATGATGTCGAGGATGACGTCGGCGCCCGCGCCGTCCGTGGCCTTCCTGACCTCGGTGACGAAATCCTGCTCCCGGTAGTTGATCAGGATGTCGGCGCCCAGCCCGGCGCAGTGGTCCAGCTTCTCCTTGCTGCCCGCCGTGACGGCGACCTTCGCTCCGACGGCCTTGGCGAGCTGGATCGCCATGGTGCCGATGCCGCTGGAGCCGCCGTGCACGAGGAGGGTCTCGCCCGGGCGGAGATGGGCGATCATGAAGACGTTCGACCAGACCGTGCAGGCCACCTCGGGCAGAGCCGCGGCCTTCGCGAGATCGACGTTCTGGGGGACCGGCAGCAGCTGTCCGGCCGGGACGACGGCCTTCTCGGCGTACCCGCCACCCGCGAGCAGCGCGCACACCTCGTCACCGACGG
The DNA here is from genome assembly GCF_030386795.1 of Streptomyces sp. S.PNR 29. Lineage (GTDB taxonomy): Bacteria > Actinomycetota > Actinomycetes > Streptomycetales > Streptomycetaceae > Streptomyces. Next base: position 37,252 of record NZ_JANUQM010000018.1, on the reverse strand, counting down.
CCCAGCCGGCCACGCCGGGCCCGATGTCGGCGATCCGCCCGGAGCACTCCAGGCCGGGGTACGGGGACGCGCCGGGCGGGGGGTCGTAGAAGCCCTGCCGCTGCAGGATGTCGGCGCGGTTGACGGCGCTGGCCACCACCTCGACCAGGACCCCGCCCTCGCCGGGCACCGGATCGGGGACCTCGTCCCAGACCAGCGCCTCAGGACCACCAGGTTCGGGAATCGTGATCGCATGCATGAGGGGGACGCTACTCCTCGACGCCCGGCCCGGCCCTTCGCGGCCCTGCCCCGTTCCACGGCACGCCCAGGACCGGCGGCCCCGTCAGTCGAGCGGCAGCGGGCGGGCGTCCGGCGCGACCTGCGTACCCGGCGTCGCCCGTACGATCGTGATCAGACGGTCCGTCAACTCCAGCCTGCCGACGGCCGGATCGTCGTATCCGAGCACCCGGTGCCCCCGGATCACGCTCACCACCAGGTCCTCCGTCTCCCGTGGGCTCTTGCCCACCTCGGACTTTATGACCGGCCGTTCGACGAGGTCGAGGCCGCTGCCCTGGTGGATGAGGTCCTCCATGACCATGCCGGCGGACGGGCTGAGCACGGAGAGCCCGAGCAGGCGGCCCGCGGCACTGGCGCTGGTGATGACGGCATCGGCGCCGGACTGCTTCAGCAGCGGAGCGTTCTCCTCCTCGCGCACCGCGGCCACGATCTTCGCCCCGCGGTTGAGCTGCCGGGCCGTCAGCGCCACCAGGACGGCCGTGTCGTCCCGCTGGGTCGAGATGATGATCTGCCGCGCCTTGTGCACCTCGGCCCGCTTCAGGACGTCGCTGCGCGTCGCGTCACCGACCACGCCCGCATAACCGTCGGCCGTCGCCGCGTCGATCACCTTCCCGCTGGGGTCGACCACGACGACCTGTTCCTTCTTCAGCCCCTGCGCGCAGACGGTCTGGATCGCCGAGCGGCCCTTGGTACCGAAGCCGATGACGACGGTGTGATCGCGCAACGTGGACCTCCAGCGGTTCAGACGCCATTCCTCCCGGGTGCGCTCGGTGAGGACCTCAAGCGTGGTGCCGACGAGGATGATCAGAAACAGCACGCGCAGGGGCGTGATCACGAAAATGTTGGTCAGCCGGGCAGCGTCACTGACGGGCGTGATGTCGCCATATCCGGTGGTGGAGAGGGAGACGGTCGCGTAGTACCAGGCGTCGAGGAAGTCGACGGAACCGTCGGAGTTGTCGTTGTAGCCGTCGTGGTCGGCGTAGACGATCAACGCCGTGGCGACGAGCACCAGCAGGGCCATGACGACCCGTTTGGCGACCTGCCGTATCGGCCGCTCCACGGTTTTCCTCGGGAGCTTCACCCGATGGGTCACGAGATGTTCGTCCGCCTGGCGGGCGATCGCGTCCTGCCCGGGAAGTTTCACGTGAAACACACCCCGATCCCGCCGGTCGCCCACGGCAGGTCGAGCAGTTCCGCCTCCTGACCGGGTCGTGCGCCACCCGGCGGTACGACGGCCAGGGCGTCGGCCACCGCGATGCCACGCAGCATGGCCGGGCCGTTGTAGTGCAGCGGCACGGCACGGTCGCCACGCAGAACGACGGGGATGAGCCGGGTGTCGTACGGGTGCCCGTGCGCCGCGTCCTGCAGGGGCAGCGTGTACGGCTCAGGCGCCGGACGCGCGGCAAGGGTCCTCAGCAGGGGCTCGGCCAGCGTGACCAGGCCGGAGACGGCGGCGAGGGGGTTGCCGGGCAGCCCGACGAGGTGCTGGTTCTCCCTGGTGCGTGCCAGCAGCATGGGGTGGCCGGGGCGCACCTTGACACCGTCGACGAGGATGTCCGCGCCGATGCGGCGCAGCGTGGGGTGGACATGGTCGACAGGGCCGGCGGCGGTGCCGCCGGTGGTGACGATGACGTCCGCGTCGGAGGTCGTGAGCGCCTGGTGCAGCGCCTCGGCGTCGTCGCCGAGCCGGCGGACGGCGGTGACCTCGGCGCCGAGCGCCCGCAGCCAGGACGGCAGCATCGGGCCGAGGGCGTCCCGGATCAGCCCGTCGTGCGGCAGGCCTTCGGTGAGCAGTTCGTCACCGAGGACGAGGATCTCGGCGCGGGGGCGGGGGACGGCGGTGAGGGTGTCGTATCCGGCGGCCGCGGCGAGTCCGAGCACGGCCGGTGTCACGAGAGTGCCGACGGACAGCAGCTGGTCACCGCTGCGGCACTCCTGGGCGCGGGGCCGGATGTCCTGGCCGGGGACCACCTCGCACGTGGCGTGCAGCCGGTGCTTGTCGTCGGTGCGGCCGTGCTCGGTGCGGAGCACGGCGGTGGTGTCCGGAGGGATGCGGGCGCCGGTGGCGATACGGACGGCCTCGCCGTCGGTGAGCGGCTCGTACGCCATGTGCCCGGCCAGGACACCTTCCTCGCGTACGTCCCAGGGGCCGGGGCCGGCGACCGCCCAGCCGTCCATCGCGGAGGTGTCGAAGGAGGGCAGGTCGGTGAGGGCGGTCAGGGGCGCGGCCAGGGTGAGGCCGAGGGCGGCGTCGAGGGGTACGGACACCGGGGTGCGGCGGGCGCTCCGGGTGGCGGTACGGGCGGCTCGGGCGGCGGTCTCGCGGGCCTCGGGCCAGGGGGTGGCCTGGTGACGGGTGTCCGGGCGAGGGGAAGCGTCGTGCCGGCCGCCTTGTGCGGTGGGTCCGGCCGCGTGGTCACCGGGGGTGTGATCGTGGTCGTCCTTCACGAGAGCGAGCACCTCCTCGACGTCGAAGTCCTCGGCGTCCTCGTCGGCGCGCGTGCCGTGGGGGGTCATCCGGCGTCCGGGCGGGTGTCGGGCGTGGCGTCGGGAGCCACGTCGGGCTTGGCGTCGGCGGGCTCGGCGTCGGCGGCTGCGGTGTCCTCCTCGGCCCAGCGGACGGCGAGGGCCGCGGCCTTGCGGGCGGCCTCGGTGACGTCTTCGGGGCTGCCTCCGGCCCGGGCGGCCGCGTAACCGACGAGGAAGGTGGTCAGCGGTGCCGCGGGCCTGGCCACGCCGTGGGCGGCGTCACGGGCCAGGTCGAGCAGGACGCCCGTGTCGACGTCGAGGTCGATGCCGAGCTCGTCCTTGACTGCGGAGATCCATTCATCCAACACGTGCCCATGCTCCCTGATCCGTGCTCGTGCCGTGGCGATGTCGTCCCAGGTGTCGCAGTCGAAGGACGCGACGGGGTCCCGGAGACGGACGAGTTCGAGGTGGGCGGTCAGCCGCCGCAGGGGAAGCCCCGTGAGACGGCCGTGCTCGGCGCCGAGGAGCGCGAGCAGCCGGCGCAGAGGCTGTGTGCGGTACGCCGCCACGAGCGGTTGGTCCCGCCCTTCCGAGTCGGTCAGGACCACGCCGTCGGCCGTTCCCTCCCGCAGCGCCGCCAGCAGGCGCCCGACGGTTCGCCCGTCGAGGAACGGCAGGTCGGCGGAGAGCACCACGACCTCGTCGGCGGTGGAGTGCCGTACCCCCGCGTCGAGCGCGGCGAGCGGTCCGCCACCCGGCGGGTCCTCGCGCGCCCAGGTCACGGGCCGCGCGGTCGGCCGGGGATCGGCTACGACGACGGTGGTCCTGGAGCCGGCGCATGCGGCCAGGACCCGGTCGAGCAGCGGGCGTCCGCCGACGCGCACACCGGGCTTGTCCGTGCCACCGAGCCGCCGGGCGGCACCACCGGCGAGGACGACGGCGTCGTACGCGCCGGTGGCCGCACCCGGCGCGGTGTCGCCGCCGGCGCCGGGGTTGCCTGGAGGCTCGTACGCGGTCACCCCCTGAGTATGCGCGACCTCGCGATCACGGGGAAACACGGGGGAGTCGGCGCGGTCACAGCGTCCGCAGCAGCACCGCCGGCTGTTCCACGCAGTCCGCCACGTACCGCAGGAAGCCGCCCGCCGTGCCGCCGTCGCACACCCGGTGGTCGAAGGTGAGCGACAGCTGGACGACCTGCCGCACCGCCAGCTCACCCTCGTGGACCCAGGGCTTGGGGACGATGCGGCCGACGCCGAGCATGGCCGCCTCGGGGTGGTTGATGATCGGTGTGGAGCCGTCGACGCCGAACACCCCGTAGTTGTTCAACGTGAAGGTCCCGCCGGTGAGTTCTCCGGGCGTCAGCGTGCCGCTCCGGGCCGCCTCGGTCAGGCGGGCGAACTCCGCGGTCAGCGACTCGGCGTCCCGCGTGTGCGCGTCCCGTACGACCGGTACGACGAGCCCCCGCTCGGTCTGCGCCGCGAAGCCGAGGTGGACGCGGTCGAGCTGGACCACCTCCCGGGCCTCCATGTCGACGGTGGCGTTCAGTTCGGGGAAGCGGGCCAGGGCCGCGGTGCAGATCCGGGCCAGCAGGGCGAGCAGGGAGATCTTCGGCCCGCCGGTGGCGTTCATCGCTGTCCGGGCCCGCAGGAGCTCGGTCGCGTCGGCGTCCACCCAGCAGGTCGCGTCCGGTATCTCGCGCCGGCTGCGGGAGAGCTTGTCGGCTACGGCTCCCCGGACGCCCTTGAGGGGCGTACGGATGCCGCCGGGGGTCGCCGCGGCGGGGGCCTGTGGTGCGGGGGCCGTGCGCGGCGCCTGTGCCACGCGCGCGTGCGGCTCGGCCGGCGCCGCCGTACCGCCCTGGGCGGCGGCGGCACGCAGCGCGTACTCCACGTCCGCCCGCAGGATCAGCCCGTCGGGGCCGGAGCCCGTCAGCTCCCGCAGGTCCAGGCCGTTCTGCCGGGCCAGCCTGCGGACCAGGGGCGAGATCACGGGGACGGGGCCGTCCACCGGGTCGGGTGCGGTGACCGGACGGTCCGCCGGCTCGGTGGCGACGACCGGGCTGTCCGTCGGCTCCGGGGCGCCGACCTGCCCGTTCACCGTCTCACGAACCCCCGCTCGCCCGGCTGCCGCGGCTGCCGCGGAAGCCGCGGAGACCGGCTGCTCCGGTCGTACCCTGCGTCGCCGCGCGGGCGCCTGGGACGTGCCGTATCCGACCAGGACGTTGCCCGAGCCCTCGGTCCGGGCGGCACCGGCGTCCCGCGCCCCGGCCGTGGCCGTCCCCTCGGTCCGGCCGGTGCCCGAGTCCGCCGTCCCGCTGCCGGGATCCGGCTCGCCCACCGCCACCGTGAGCAGGGGCGCCCCGACGGGCAGTTCCGTGCCCTCCTCGCCGAAGCGGGCCGTGACCACGCCGCTGTAGGGGCAGGGCACCTCGACCATCGCCTTGGCCGTCTCGACCTCGACGACGGGCTGGTCGACGGCGACGACGTCACCGACCTGCACCAGCCAGCGCACGATCTCCGCCTCGGTGAGCCCCTCACCGAGGTCGGGGAGCTTGAACTCCAGCACCTGTGCCATCAGCTCTCGGCCTCCCACTGCAGGCGCCCCACGGCGTCCAGGATCCGGTCCACGCCGGGCAGGTGGTGGCGCTCCAGCATCGGCGGCGGATACGGGACGTCGAACCCGGCCACACGCAGCACCGGCGCCTCCAGGTAGTGGAAACAGCGCTCCGTGACCCGGGCCGCGATCTCCCCGCCCGGGCCCCCGAAGGTGCCCGACTCGTGGACGACGACCGCGCGTCCCGTCCGCCGCACCGAGGCGCACACCGTCTCGTCGTCGAACGGCACCAGGGAGCGCAGATCGACGACTTCGAGGTCCCAGCCCTCGGCCCGGGCCGCCTCGGCCGCCTCCATGCAGACGGGTACGGACGGCCCGTACGTGATGAGCGTGGCGCTCCGCCCTGAGCGCCGCACCACCGCGCGGCCTATCGGTTCAACGGGCGTCGGCTCCTCGGGGTTCCAGGAGTCCTTCGACCAGTACAGGCGCTTGGGCTCCAGGAAGACCACCGGGTCGTCGGAGGCGATCGCGGCGCGCAGCAGCCCGTAGGCGTCGGCGACGGTCGCGGGCGTGACGACATGGAGCCCCGGAGTCGCCATGTAGTACGCCTCGGAGGAGTCGCTGTGGTGCTCGACGCCACCGATGCCGCCGCCGTAGGGGACGCGGATGGTGACGGGCAGGGGCATCGTGCCGCGGGTGCGGTTGCGCATGCGGGAGACGTGCGAGACGAGCTGCTCGAACGCCGGGTAGGCGAAGGCGTCGAACTGCATCTCCACCACCGGCCTGAGCCCGTACATCGCCATGCCGACGGCCGTGCCGAGGATGCCGGCCTCGGCCAGCGGCGTGTCCGTGCAGCGGTCCTCGCCGAATTCCTTGGCCAGGCCGTCGGTGACCCGGAAGACGCCGCCGAGGGTGCCGACGTCCTCGCCCATGACGTGGACGCTCGGGTCGGCGGCCATCGCGTCGCGCAGCGCGCGCGTGAGGGCCTGCGCCATGGTGGCCGGCTTGAGGGCGACGGTGGTCATCGGTGCGCCCCTTCCTGTTCCGCTTCCAGCTCCGCGCGCAACTGGGCCTGCTGGTCGCGCAGTTGCGGGGTGGGCTCGGCGTACACATGGGCGAACAGGTCCATGGGGTCGAGCGCCGGGTCCTGGTTCATGCGCTCGCGCAGCGCGGCGGCGAAGACCTCGGCGTCCTGACGCGCGGCCTGGATGCCGTCGTCGTCGATCAGGCCGTGGGCGGTCAGCTCCCGTTCCAGCAGCAGGATGGGGTCGTGCTCCCGCCAGGTCTCGACCTCGGCGTCCCCGCGGTAGCGGGTCGCGTCATCGGCGTTGGTGTGGGCGTCGATCCGGTAGGTCACCGCCTCGACCAGCGTGGGGCCGCCTCCCGCGCGCGCGTGTCGTACGGCGTCACCGAGGACCTCGTGCACGGCGACCGCGTCGTTGCCGTCGACCAGGCGTCCCGGCATGCCGTAGCCGACGGCCTTGTGGGCCAGTGAGGGGGCCGCGGTCTGCTTGGCGAGCGGTACGGAGATCGCGAAGCCGTTGTTCTGGACCAGGAAGACCACCGGGGCCTGCCAGACGGCGGCGAAGTTCAGCGCCTCGTGGAAGTCGCCCTCGCTGGTCCCGCCGTCGCCGACCATCGCCAGCGCCACCACGTCGTCGCCCTTGAGGCGGGCGGCGTGCGCGAGGCCCACGGCGTGCGGCAGCTGGGTGGCGAGCGGGGTGCACAGAGGGGCGACCCGGTGCTCGTAGGGGTCGTAGCCGGTGTGCCAGTCGCCGCGCAGGAGGGTGAGGGCGTCGACCGGGTCCACGCCCCGGGCGACGACGGCGAGCGTGTCGCGGTAGCTGGGGAAGAGCCAGTCGCGCTCTTCGAGGACCAGCGCGGCGGCGACCTCACAGGCCTCCTGGCCGGTGGTGGAGGGGTAGACGGCGAGCCGGCCCTGCTTGGTGAGCGCGGTGGCCTGCGCGTTGTAGCGGCGGCCCCGGACCAGCTGGGCGTACAGCGTCCGCAGCAGCTCTGGGTCCGCCTTCGCGGCTGCCTCCGTGCCGAGGACGCGGTAGGGCTCCGCGTCGGGCAGCAGCGGCGCGGGGTCGGTACGGGGCTGCCAGGCGGGCGGCGGCGTTGGCCGGTACGCGCCCCGCTGCTCCATGACCGTCATGACGGCACCTCCTCGTGGGAGCGGCTTCAGGCGCGCCACGGGTGTGATGCGCCTCACCTACCGATTGTTCGGTCGTCGGCACATTTTGGCTACAGGCACCCTCAGGCTGTGGACAAACGGTTCTCCACAGCTTGGTATGTACGCAGTACGTCCATGGTAGGGAGGCAGGGGCGCATGGCATCTGAACAAATGGCCGAGGACGCCAAGAACCTCGACGACACCGGCCCTCTGCCGCCGCCTCGCCCCCTCGATGCCATCGATCAGGACATCCTGCGCATGCTCCAGGCGGACGGCCGTGCCTCGATACGGTCGGTCGCCGAACGGGTGCACGTCTCTCGCGCGAACGCCTACGCGCGCATCAACCGGCTCATCGAGGACGGCGTCATCCGCGGCTTCGGCGCCCGCGTCAACCACGAGCGCGCGGGGCACAGCACCTCGGCGTACATCACCTTGAAGATCGTCCAGAACTCCTGGCGCACGGTGCGCGAACGGCTCAGACAGCTCCCCGGCGCCTCCCACATCTCCCTGGTGGGCGGCGACTTCGACGTACTGCTGCTGGTGCACGTGTCCGACAACAGGGCGCTGCGCGAGCTGGTCCTCACCCGGCTGCAGGCCATCCCCGAGGTGCTCAGCACACGGACGCTGCTGGTGTTCGAGGAGGAGGACCTGGACCCGGAGGGCTGATCTCAGTCCCTGCGGAGCCCGGAGAACACCAACCGCGCGACGGCGTCGGCCACTTCGCGCTCCCCCATGCCCCGCCCGTCCGGCCGGTACCACTCCACGATCGAGTTGACCATGCCGAAGACCAGTCGGGTGGCGAGCCGCATCTCCACATCGCCGCGTATGTCCCCGTCGGCCGACGCCTCCTTCATGAGTGCGGCGACCCGGTGGTCGAACTCGCGCCGCCGCTCCAGGGCCCACCGCTCGGTGTCCGTGTTGCCGCGCACCCGCAGCAGCAGCGTCACATACGGCAGTTCGGCGATGAGCACCTCGACCATGCGCCGCACGACGTACTCCAGACGCTCGGCGGCACGCCCCACGCGCGCGTGCTCCTCGTCCAGGATTCCGAAGAGACCGTCGAGGGCCCGGCTCACGGCCCGGCGCAGCAGTTCCTCCTTGCCGGCGATGTGGTGGTAGATCGACGACTTGGAGATGCCGGCCGCCTTGGAGAGGTGCTCCATGGAGGTGCCGTCGTAGCCGCGCTCGTTGAAGACCTGCACGGCGACGGAGAGCAGCGTCTCCGGGGTGTACGTGTCGCGCTTGGCGGTGGTCATGAGGGGCTGCCCTCCCGCTTGTCGGAGGCGTACGCGTGGCGGTAGAGCGCCAGGGACGGCGCGTAGCGTCCTGAGGGGTCGCGCAGATGCAGGTCGTCGAGGAGGGCGTACGCCCAGTTGCGGCCGAGTCTGCGGCTCCACTCGAAGGGACCGAGCGGGTAGTTGACGCCCAGGCGCATCGCGGTGTCGATGTCCTCCTCGGTGGCCACGCCCTTGGCGACGGCGTCGTGCGCCAGGTCGACGATCCGCGCGACCGTGCGGGCGACGATCATGCCGGGGACGTCGCCGATGACGCTGACGTGCTTGCCGAGCGCCTGGAACAGGCCGGTGGCCTCGGAGAGGGTCTGCGGGGAGGTGTCCTGGGAGGCGGCCAGGGCGATGCGGGTGGCCCTGCGGTAGTCGAGAGCGAGGTCGAAGTAGACGACGTCCCGGAACTCCACCGAGGTCTGGCCGTCGGCGAGGGCCAGCTGCCCGCCGCTCGGCAGCACCAGGCGTGTGCCGTGGTCCTCTGCCTCCTCGCGTACCGAGATACCGGCCTCGCGGATCAGCGCGAGCAGCTCGGAGGCGGGACCCAGATCGCCCTCGGCGACGACGTACGCGGGCGGTTCGGCCCGCTCCGCGGTGTGCGGCTCGGGGCGCTCGGCGCCGTCGGCGTAGTCGTACCAGCCCTGTCCGCTCTTGCGGCCGAGGCGGCCGGACTCGACCAGGCGGCGCTGGGCGAGGGACGGCGTGAAGCGCACGTCCTGGAAGAAGGACTGCCACACGGAGTGCGTGACGGACTCGTTGACGTCCTGCCCGATGAGGTCGGTCAGCTCGAAGGCGCCCATCCTGAAGCCGCCCGACTCGCGCAGGACGGCGTCGATGGTGGCGGGGTCGGCGGCGTGGGACTCGTAGACCGCGAAGGCCTCGGCGTAGAAGGGCCGTGCGATGCGGTTGACGATGAAGCCGGGGGTGTCCGCGCAGGCGACGGGGGTCTTGCCCCAGGCGCGGGCCGTCTCGTACGCGCGCGTGGCCGACGTGACGTCGGTGGCGAACCCGGAGACCACCTCGACCAGCGGCATCAGCGGCGCGGGGTTGAAGAAGTGCAGGCCCACGAAGCGGCCGGGGGTGTCGAGGGCGCCGCCGATGGCGGTGACGGACAGGGAGGAGGTGTTGGTGGCGAGGAGGCAGTCGTCGGCGACGATGCCCTCCAGCTCCCTCAGCAGCTCCTGCTTCACATCCAGCCGTTCGAGGACCGCCTCGACCACCAGGGAGCAGTCCGCGAGTGCGGCGAGGCTCTCGGCTGGCAGCAGGCGGGCCAGTGCGGCGTCCCGGTCGGCGGCGGTGAGCCGGTCCTTCTCGACGAGCCGGTCGAGGCGTGCGCCGATCGCCGCGGCCGCTTCGCGGGCGCGCCCCGGGGCGGCGTCGTACAGCCGCACGGGGTGCCCCGCGACCAGCGCGACCTGGGCGATGCCCTGGCCCATGGTGCCGGTGCCGACGACGGCCACGGGCCTGCTGAGGTCGAGTGCTGTCATGTGCGCGATCCTCCCGCACGGGGTTTTCCACAGATGCGGCGGTCCCCCTTGTCCCGACCGATCGTTCGGTTACTCTAACTCTGTCCGTCTGTTCCTGCCCAGGTTTCTGCCCAGGTCATGAGCTCGACGAAGAGTTCTTGAGACGAGGAGTTGGTCATCCATGACCGCCGCACTCACGGCGCACGAGCTGATCGCCCGGCACCGGCCCACCCTCGACCAGGCGCTGGAAGCGATCCGCACACGCGCGTACTGGTCCCCGCACCCCGAGCACCCCAAGGCCTACGGCGAGAACGGCAGCCTGGACGCGGCGGCGGGCAAGGCCGCCTTCGACGCTCTCCTCGGCACCCGCCTCGACCTCGGCCAGCCCGGCACGGACGACTGGGTGGGCGGCGAGGTCTCGCCGTACGGCATCGAGCTGGGCGTGACCTACCCCCATGCCGACATCGACGTCCTGCTGCCCGCCATGAAGGCCGGCCAGAAGGACTGGCGGGACGCGGGCGCGGAGACGCGCGCCATGGTCTGTCTGGAGATCCTCAAGCGGATCAGCGGCCGGACGCACGAGTTCGCGCACGCGGTCATGCACACCTCCGGCCAGGCGTTCATGATGGCGTTCCAGGCGGGCGGCCCGCACGCGCAGGACCGCGGCCTGGAAGCCGTGGCGTACGCGTACGTGGAGCAGGTCCGCACGCCCGGCACCGCGGAGTGGACCAAGCCGCAGGGCAAGCGCGACCCGTTGGCACTGACCAAGCAGTTCACGCCGGTCCCGCGCGGCATCGGCCTGGTGATCGGCTGCAACACCTTCCCGACGTGGAACGGCTACCCGGGCCTGTTCGCCTCCCTCGCCACCGGCAACGCGGTCCTGGTCAAGCCCCACCCGCGCGCGGTGCTCCCCCTCGCGCTCACGGTGCAGGTCGCCCGTGAGGTCCTCGCGGAGGCGGGCTTCGACCCGAACCTGGTGGCGCTGGCCGCCGAACGCCCCGGCGAGGGCATCGCCAAGACGCTGGCCACACGCCCGGAGATCCGGATCATCGACTACACGGGCTCCACGGCCTTCGGCGACTGGCTGGAGGCCAACGCCCGCCAGGCGCAGGTCTACACGGAGAAGGCCGGCGTCAACACGGTGATCGTGGAGTCGACCGACGACTACCAGGGGATGCTCGCCAACCTGGCGTTCTCCCTGTCCCTGTACAGCGGCCAGATGTGCACCACCCCGCAGAACCTGCTCATCCCCAGGGACGGCATCTCCACCGACGTGGGCCCCAAGTCCTTCGACGAGGTGGTCGCCGACCTCGCCAAGTCGGTGGACGGCCTCCTCGGCGACGACGCGCGCGCGAACGCCCTGCTCGGCGCCATCGTCAACCCGGACGTCAAGGCACGCCTGGAGGCCGCGGCGGGCCTCGGCGAGGTCGCCCTGGCCTCCCGGGAGATCAGCAACCCGGAGTTCCCGGGCGCGGTCGTCCGTTCGCCCGTGATCGTGAAGCTGGACGGCGCCAAGCCGGACGACGAGGCCGCCTACATGAGCGAGTGCTTCGGGCCGGTCTCCTTCGCCGTCGCCGTCGACTCCGCCCCGCACGCGGTGGAGGTGCTGCGGCGCAGCATCCGCGAGAAGGGCGCGATGACGGTGGGCGCGTACACCACCGACGCGGAGGTCGAGCAGTCCGTGCGGGAAGCCTGCCTGGAGGAGGCCGCCCAGCTGTCCCTGAACCTCACGGGCGGGGTGTACGTCAACCAGACGGCCGCCTTCTCCGACTTCCACGGCTCGGGAGGCAACCCGGCGGCCAACTCGGCCCTGTGCGACGGGGCGTTCGTGGCGAACCGGTTCCGGGTGGTGGAAGTGCGCCGGGAGGCCCAGGGGGCTTCCTAGGGGACGTGCCGCGCGCCCCCGGTGGCGCTCCAGTGGTACAGCGTCATGGCCACACTGGTCGCGAGGTTGTAGCTGGAGACCTGGGGGCGCATCGGCAGTGCCACCAGATGGTCGGCACGCGCGCGTAGCTCGGCCGACAGTCCGCTGCGCTCCGAGCCGAAGGCGAGCACCGCGTCGTCCGGCAGCTTCAGCCCCCGGATGTCCTCGCCCTCCGGGTCCAGGGCGAACATCGGCCCCGGCGGCAGCTCGTCGACGGCCAGCCGCTCCACGGCGGTGGCGAAGTGCAGCCCTGCCCCGCCGCGCACGACCGTGGGATGCCATGGGTCGAGGGTGCCGGTGGTGACCACGCCGGTCGCCCCGAACCCGGCGGCCAGCCGGATCACGGCCCCCGCGTTGCCGAGGTTGCGCGGATTGTCGAGGACGACGACGGGCGCGGTGCGGGGGGTGTGCGCCAGCCTCGTGAGGTGGTCCGCGCGGGAGGGCCGTACGGCCAGGGCGGCGACCCCGGTGGGATGCGGGCGCGGCACGAGACTCCGGTACGTCGCTTCCGGGACCTCGGTCAGGAGTGCGTCCAGGGCGTCTCGTACGTCCGGGGCCAGCTCGTCGGCGAGGGCGAGAGCGGCCCCGCGGTCGCCGGTGACCGCCACCGGGACCTCGGCACCGAAGCGCACCGCGTGCTTCAGGGCGTGGAAGCCGTCGAGCAGCACGGCGGTACCGGCGAGCCCGCGCCAGACGTGCAGAGGGTCCGTCATGACCTGAACCCTACGTGCGTGTGCCGGTCCTCCTCCGGGGCGCGCTGCTCCGCCGTACGGCCCCGGCCGGGAAACAGCTCTGCACGCGCGCGTGCCACCCAGCCACCCAGGCGGCGCAGGAACGACGTCGGCAGGAAGACCGCGTCGGCCGCGATCATCGCCAGCGAGAAGAACGGCAGCCCGAGGACCACGGCGATCACGGCGTGCTCGGTGATCATGGCGGCCAGCAGGACGTTCTTGACGCGGCGGTTGAACAGTGTGAAGGGGAAGGCGACCTGCACGATCACCGTCCCGTACGTCACCAGCATCACGACCGTGCCGCTGGAGGACAGCAGGTCGGCGAGCGCGGGCCAGGGGGAGAAGTAGTCCAGGTGCAGCGGGTAGTAGACGGCGGTGCCGTCCTGCCAGCGCGAGCCCTGGATCTTGTACCAGCCGGCGGTCGCGTAGATCAGACAGGCCTCGGCCATGATCACGAGCAGGGCGGCGTTGTGCACGATGATGGCGATGACGTCCAGCAGGATGCGCGGCTCGGCGCTCTTCGCCCTGCGCCCGACCACCCACCACAGGCCCTGCGCCAGCCACACGGCCCACAGCAGCGCCGGCACGAACCAGTCGCCGTCGAGGCGGCCCGCCAGGGTCACCGCGAGCAGCACGACCCCGAGCACCCCCCACAGGGCGGGTCCCGTCCGGTCGGCGCACCGCTCGCCACGCGCGCGTGCCCCCCGCGCGCGCCCGGCCCGGCGCGCGTCCAGCGACCACACCTGGCCGCAGCGCGTGAACACGAGGTAGACGGACATCAGGTGCAGGACGTTGTCGCCGCCGTCCCCCATGAAGATGCTGCGGTTCTGCAGCGAGAGCACGCCGACCATGAAGAGCACCGACATGGTGCGGGTGCGCCAGCCCAGCAGCATGAGGACGCTGGTCAGGACGGCGAGCGCGTAGACGGCTTCGAACCAGATCCGGCCGTCCGACCACATCAGCGCCGTGAACGCTCCGTTGGTCGCGACCAGCTGCTCGGCGAGATCCCAGCTCCAGGGGCCGTCGGGGCCGTACAGCTCCTGGCGGTGGGGCAGCTCCCGCAGCAGGAACAGCAGCCAGGTCGCGCTGAAGCCGATGCGGATCACGGCGGTCTGGTACGGACCGAGGGCGGACTCGGTGACGCGGGCGATGCCACGCGAGACGCACAGGGCGAACCGGTTCACGCGACTCCCCCCTTCGCCTCGTCGTCAGGTACCGACCACCACGACAGTTCGCGGTACACCGGCCGGTCCGAGACCTTCTCTCCGCTCCACTCGGGCGCCGGCACGTTGGTGGTACGTGAGCGGACCTGGACGCGCGCGACGACGCCACCGGGGCCGGCCGCGTCCTCCCGGTCCAGGCGCAGCACCGCGATGCGGCGGAGATACGTCTCGGCCAGCGCGCCGCGCAGCCCGACCGGACGGTTGTCGCCGTCGTGCGTGGCGAGGAAGAAGTCCCAGGCCCTGCGCAGTTCGTTCTGCTGGGAGTGGCTGGGCAGCAGATTGCCGTCGATGGCCCGGCCGTCCTGGGCGGACAGGTCGTACCAGCCGGTCGTCCGCGTGCCGCCGTCCGTCGTGCGCACCTGGGCGCGGACCTGGACGGCGATGTTCTGCTGCAGCGGGTTGGGTGCGAACAGCTTCCAGTTCTGCTCGAACTCCGGGTAGATCCACTCGTCGATCGCCTTGCCGTGCTGCTTGCTGATGGTGTTCACCGGGGCCACGTGCAGAAACGTCATGCCGAGGTGGACGCAGACGGCGATGGCGACGACCGCGAGAGCGAGCGCGGCGCCGATCTGGTAGCGCGGGGAGAGCGCGGCGACACCGGTGCGGGCCTCACCGGACAGGGGTATCTCGGGCGCGACGACCGGCCCACCTGGCTCGTCCGGCCCGTGCCGGGCGTCCGAGCCTGTGTCGTGCGCGTCCATTCCGCCCCGTTCCCCGGTCCGTCGTTCCACCCGCCCGGCCGCAGGGCGCCTCCTGTGCCCGTACGGACCGCCCCACGGCGCTCGCACGGGAACGGTACTCAGGCTGCCCACCCGCGCACAGCCCTTCTCCGCAGGCCGGGGCCGTGGCCGTCACCACACACGGTCGCGACCGGGCGCCGCTCGCGGCGGCCCGGGGGAGAAGGTCCCCTTTGTCCCCAGAGATGCCCCGCAGGTTGTCCACAGGGAGCCACCGCAGGTTATCCACAGCGGTTGACACCTCTCGGCGCCCGTCTCACCATGGAAACGCATGAACCGAACGATCGGTCGGGAGCGGGTTCCGAGCGAGCCCAGGTCGAGGGGGACCTCATGGCGACAGCAGCCGCGCAACAGACGCCCACCGTCCAGGCGCACCACGCCCGGGACGGGGCCGACGACACCACCGCATACGAGCGCGCCTTCGACGCCGCCGTAGCCGCGGACGAGCGCATCGAGCCCCGCGACTGGATGCCCGACGCCTACCGCGCGACGCTCGTCCGGCAGATCGCCCAGCACGCCCACTCCGAGATCATCGGCATGCAGCCGGAGGCCAACTGGATCACGCGCGCTCCCTCCCTGCGCCGCAAGGCCATCCTCATGGCCAAGGTCCAGGACGAGGCGGGACACGGCCTGTATCTGTACAGCGCCGCCGAGACCCTCGGCACCAGCCGCGACGAACTGCTCGACAAGCTGCACAGCGGCCGCCAGAAGTACTCCTCGATCTTCAACTACCCGACGCTGACCTGGGCGGACGTCGGCGCCATCGGCTGGCTGGTGGACGGCGCCGCGATCACCAACCAGGTGCCCCTGTGCCGCTGCTCGTACGGGCCGTACGCGCGCGCGATGATCCGCATCTGCAAGGAGGAGTCCTTCCACCAGCGCCAGGGCTATGAGCTGCTGCTCGCCCTCAGCCGTGGCACCCCGGAGCAGCACGCGATGGCCCAGGACGCCGTGAACCGCTGGTGGTGGCCCTCCCTGATGATGTTCGGCCCGCCCGACGACGCCTCGCAGCACTCCGCGCAGTCGATGGCCTGGAAGATCAAGCGGCACTCGAACGACGAGCTGCGCCAGCGCTTCGTCGACATCTGCGTCCCCCAGGCCGAGACCCTCGGCCTCACCCTCCCCGACCCGGACCTGAAGTGGAACGAGGAACGGGGGCACTACGACTTCGGCCCGATCGACTGGACGGAGTTCTGGGAGGTGCTCAAGGGCAACGGCCCGTGCAACGAACAGCGGATGACCCAGCGCAGGCGGGCCCACGACGAGGGCGCGTGGGTACGGGAGGCGGCCGCGGCGTACGCGGCCAAGCACAGCGGTGCGACACAGCGCACCGGCGAGACGGGAGCGAGCTGAGCATGACCGACACCGACTGGCCTCTGTGGGAGGTCTTCGTGCGCTCGCGCCGCGGCCTGTCCCACACCCACGCCGGCAGCCTGCACGCACCGGACGCGGAACTGGCCCTGCGCAACGCCCGCGACCTGTACACCCGCCGCGGCGAGGGCGTCTCCATCTGGGTCGTGCCGTCCTCCGCGATCACGGCGTCCTCCCCCGACGAGAAGGACCCGTTCTTCGAACCGGCCGCCGACAAGCCCTACCGCCACCCGACGTTCTACGAGATCCCGGAGGGGGTGAAGCACCTGTGACCACACCCGAGACGACCACGGTCCCGGCCACCGCCGCCCTCGCCCTCGGCGACGACGCGCTGGTGCTCTCCCACCGCCTGGGAGAGTGGGCGGGCCACGCCCCCGTCCTGGAGGAGGAGGTCGCCCTCGCCAACATCGCCCTCGACCTGCTGGGCCAGGCCCGGGTGCTGCTGTCGTTGGCCGGCGACGAGGACGAACTGGCGTACCTGCGCGAGGAGCGCGCCTTCCGCAACCTCCAGCTGGTCGAACAGCCGAACGGCGACTTCGCCCACACCATCGCCCGCCAGCTGTACTTCTCCACCTACCAGCACCTGCTGTACGCGGCACTCGCCGCCGGGGACGGCCCCTTCGCGCCCCTCGCCGCGAAGGCCGTCAAGGAGGTCGCCTACCACCGCGACCACGCCGAGCAGTGGACCCTGCGGCTCGGTGACGGCACAGACGTCAGCCATGAGCGCATGCAGCGGGCGTGCACGGCGCTGTGGCGGTTCACCGGCGAGATGTTCCAGCCGGTGGACGGCATCGACGTCGACTGGTCCGGGCTGGAGTCGGCCTGGCTGGAAACCGTCGGAGACGTGCTGCGCCGGGCCACCCTGGCGGTGCCCGAGGGGGCGAGGTCGGGGGCGTGGACGGCCGGCGCGGGCCGTCAGGGTCTGCACACCGAGCCGTTCGGGCGGATGCTCGCCGAGATGCAGCACCTGCACCGCAGCCACCCGGGGGCGTCATGGTGACGACGACTCCGCTGGAGGCGGAACTCCTCGACATCGCCGGCGCGGTGCCCGACCCCGAGCTGCCCGTGCTCACCCTGCAGGAGCTGGGCGTGCTCCGCGCGGTGCACGTCCACGGCGCGGACACCGTCGAGGTCGAGCTGACCCCGACGTACACCGGGTGCCCGGCGATCGAGGCGATGTCCCTGGACATAGAGCGGGCGCTGCGCGACCACGGCATGCGCGAGGTCACGGTCCGCACGGTCCTGACGCCCCCCTGGTCGACGGACGACATCACCGCCGAGGGGCGGCGCAAGCTGAGGGAGTTCGGCATAGCACCGCCGCGTGTACAGCAGGCGACCGGACCGGTCCCCGTGGCACTGGGACCGACGCGCAGCCTGACCACGGGTCAGGACCCCGTCCGCTGCCCGCACTGCGGATCCGCCGACACCGAGATGCTCAGCCGCTTCTCCTCCACCGCCTGCAAGGCACTGCGGCGCTGTCTGTCGTGCCGTGAACCGTTCGACCACTTCAAGGAGTTGTGATGGCCCGCTTCCACCGGCTCCGGGTGGCCGCGGTCGACCGGCTCACCGACGACTCCGTGGCCCTCACCCTCGCCGTGCCTCCGGAACTGCGCGAGGAATACCGCCACATCCCGGGCCAGCACCTCGCCCTGCGACGCACGGCCGACGGGCAGGAGATACGGCGCACGTACTCGATCTGCTCCCCGGCACCGGACGGCGAAGGTCCCCGGGAGCTGCGGGTCGGGGTGCGGCTGGTCGAGGGCGGCGCCTTCTCGGCGTACGCCCTGAAGGAGATCAACGTCGGAGACGAACTGGAGGTCATGACCCCGGCCGGCCGTTTCACGCTCCGGCCCGCGCCCGGCCTGTACGCGGCGATCGTCGGAGGCAGCGGCATCACCCCGGTGCTGTCCATCGTCTCCACCCTGCTGGCCCGCGAGCCCGGGGCCCGGTTCTGTCTGATACGCAGCGACCGGACGTCCGCCTCGACGATGTTCCTGGAGGAGGTCGCCGACCTCAAGGACCGCTACCCGGAGCGGCTGCAGCTGGTGACGGTGCTGTCGCGGGAGGAACAGCAGGCGGGGCTGCCGTCCGGGCGGCTCGACCGGGAGCGGCTGACCGGGCTGCTGCCGGCGCTGCTGCCGGTGGAGCAGGTGGACGGTTGGTTCCTGTGCGGGCCGTTCGGGCTGGTGCAGCAGGCCGAACGGGCGCTGCGCGGGCTGGGGGTGGCCCGGACCCGCATCCATGAGGAGATCTTCCATGTGGATGCCGGCACGGCCCTCGCCCCGACGTCCCCCACCCCCGCGCACAGCACGGTGACCGCCCGGCTCGACGGCCGCGGCGGGACCTGGCCGGTGCGGGACGGCGAGTCGCTGCTGGAGACGGTGCTGCGCAACCGGCCCGACGCGCCCTACGCCTGCAAGGGCGGGGTGTGCGGGACCTGCCGGGCCTTCCTGGTCTCGGGCGAGGTCCGGATGGACCGCAACTTCGCACTGGAGCCCGAGGAGACGGAGGCCGGGTATGTGCTGGCGTGCCAGTCGCATCCGGTGACGGAGAAGGTGGAGCTGGACTTCGACAGGTGAGCCGGCGCCCGCCGCCCGTTCGCTTCCCGCCCGTTCGCTTCCCGCCGTTCCTTCCCCGCCGTTCCCTTCTTCTAGAACCTGTTCTATCTTGACGGGCCGTCAGCTCAACGGACCCGCCGGAGGGACAGGACCGTGGACTTCACCTTCACCGAGGAGCAGCAGGCGGCGGCCGAGGCGGCGAAGGGCGTGTTCGCCGGGGTCGCACCCGACGGAGTGCCCAGTCCCGCGCTCACCCCGGGCGCCGTGGCCGACGGCTTCGACCGCGCGCTGTGGACCAGGCTCGCCCACGCGGACCTGCTGAGCCTGCTGCTCGATGAGGAGTACGGCGGGGCGGGCCTGGACGCCATCGCCCTGTGCCTGGTGCTGCGGGAGTCGGCGAGGGGCCTGGCGCGGGTGCCGCTGCTGGAGAGCAGCGCGGCCACGGCGGCCGTACAGGCTTACGGCGGCGACGAGTTGAAGACGGCACTGCTCGCGCGGGCGGGCCGGGGCGAGGTCGTGCTGACCCTCGCCGCGCACGGCCGCACCGGCCACGACCCGGCCGAACGCGCCGTGACCGCACGGCAGGAGGACGGCACGTGGGTACTGGACGGGGCGCAGACGGCGGTGCCGTGGGTGTACGACGCCGACATCACGCTCGTCCCCGCGCACACGGCGGCCGACCGGACCGTCCTCGCCCTGATCCCGCGCGGCCACGACGGCGTCGTCCTCGCCGAGCAGATCTCGACCACCGGTGAGCGACTCGGCGAACTGCGCCTGCAGTCCGCGCGGATCGCGGACCGTGACGTCATCGACGCCGACGGGGCATGGGAGTGGCTGCGGGACCTGCTGACGACCGGGACGTGTGCGCTGGCGCTCGGGCTCGGGGAGCAGGTCCTGCGGATGACGAGCGAGTACACCGGCAAACGGGAGCAGTTCGGCCACCCCCTCGCCACCTTCCAGGCCGTGGCCGTGCAGGCCGCCGACCGCTATATCGACCTGCGCGCGATGGAGGCCACGCTGTGGCAGGCCGCCTGGCGGATCAGCTCGGGGGCGCCGGGCGCGTTGCCCGCCTCGGGGGATGTCGCCGTCGCCAAGATC
Organism: Streptomyces sp. S.PNR 29; assembly: GCF_030386795.1. Lineage (GTDB taxonomy): Bacteria > Actinomycetota > Actinomycetes > Streptomycetales > Streptomycetaceae > Streptomyces. The sequence continues at coordinate 17,387 of NZ_JANUQM010000018.1, read as the reverse complement.
TGGGCCGCGGAGGGCGTACGACGGGTGGTGCAGACGGCGCAGCATCTGCACGGCGGGTTCGGAGCCGACGTCGACTACCCCCTGCACCGGTACCACGCCTGGGCCAAGCACCTGGAGCTGTCACTCGGCCCGGCCGCGGCACACGAGGAGGCCCTGGGCGACCTGCTGGCAGCCCATCCACTGGGCTGACCCAGGAAAGCGGCGCGCCCTACAGGACGTACCCGGTCTCGCCCTTGTCGTTCACGACGGGGCGGCCCGCGGCTGCCCACACCTGCATACCACCGTCGACGTTCACGGCGTCGATGCCCTGCTGGACCAGGTACATGGTCACCTGCGCCGAACGCCCGCCGGAGCGGCAGATCACATGCACCCGGCCGTCCTGCGGCGCCGCCTCGGTCAGCTCGCCGTACCGGGCCACGAACTCACTGATGGGGACGTGCAGAGCCCCGGCGGCGTGGCCCGCCTGCCACTCGTCGTCCTCGCGGACGTCCAGCAGGAAGTCGCCGTCCTTGAGGTCCGTGACCTCGACCGTGGGCACACCAGCTCCAAAACTCATGCCCCCGACGCTACCCGACCGGACCCACGGCACAGCCGCCCACCGCGGTGCGCCGCCCACCGCACGGACCGCTCACGCACGCCGGCCACGCACCATCGGCTCCGCTCAGGTCTGCCCCAGCAGCGCCGCCAGCTCCGCCTCACGCTCGCTGACCTGTGCCGTCAGCTGTTCGGCGATCTCGTCCAGGAGGCGGTCGGGGTCCTCGGGGGCGAGCCGGAGCATCGCGCCGATCGCGCTTTCCTCCAGTTCCTTCGCCAGGAGTGACAGCAGCTCCTTGCGCTGGGCCAGCCATTCGAGGCGGGCGTAGAGCTCCTCCGCACGGCTCGGGCCCTGCTCCTTCGGCTTCGGGCCGGCCGCCCACTCCTCGGCCAGCTCCCGCAGCTCCACCTCGTCACCGCGGGCGTAGGCGGCGTTGACCCGGGTGATGAACTCCTCGCGCCGGATCCGCTCGCTCTCCTCCTGCGCCAGGTCGGGGTGGGCCTTGCGGGCCAGCTCCCGGTAGAGCTTGCGGGCCTCCTCACTGGGCCGCACCCGCTCCGGGGGCCGTACCGCCTGGTCCGTGAGCATCGCCGAGGCCTCCGGGAACAGACCGCCCCCGTCCATCCAGCCGTGCAGCAGCTCCTCGACCCCGGGGATCGGCATCAGACGGGCCCGCGCCTCGTCCGCGCGGCGCCGGTCCTCGGGGTCGCCGGTGCGTGCGGCCCTGGCCTCCAGGATCTGCGCGTCCAGCTCCTCCAGGCGCGCGTACATGGGACCGAGTCTCTGTTCGTGCAGCCGCGAGAAGTTCTCGACCTCCACACGGAAGGTCTCCACCGCGATCTCGTACTCGATGAGGGCGTGCTCGGCGGCCCGCACGGCCTGCTCCAGCCGCTCCTCGGGCCGCGGCGCACCACTGTCGGGCGCCACCCGCTCCTCACCGGCGCCGCCACCACCCTGCTCAGCTTCCGGGGTCGTCACCCGACCAGCGTAGGCCACGGCTCACACGCCGCCGCACGCTGATCGCCATGCCTGGGGCCCTCCCCCCCTCCCCCCTCCCCCTCCCTCCCCCGCCCCCAGCAAGCCCCACCAAGCAGCCCCCCTCACACCCCCATCTCAGCCGCAACCCGCCCAGCGCGAACGGCAGCCACCAGCGCCGCGTGGTCGGCCTCCGTGCGGTCGGCGTAGGTGACGGCGAAGGTGGCCACCGCCTCATCCAGTTCCTCGTTCTTCCCGCAGTAGCCGGCGATGAGGCGCGGGTCGGCGCTGTGGGAGTGGGCGCGGGCCAGGAGAGCGCCGGTCATGCGGGCGTAGTCGTCCATCTGGTCGGCGGCCAGGGCGGCCGGGTCGACGCTGCCCTTGCGGTTGCGGAACTGGCGTACCTGGAAGGGCCGTCCGTCGACCGTCGTCCAGCCCAGCAGGATGTCGCTGACGACCTGCATGCGCTTCTGGCCCAGGACCACGCGGCGGCCCTCGTGCTCCACCTCGGGAGTTTCGAAGCCGGCGGTCGCCAGATGCGGCACCAGCGCCGAGGGGCGGGCCTCCTTCACCTGGAGCACGAGCGGTTCGCCACGGTGGTCCAGGAGGAGGACCACGTACGACCGGGCGCCCACGCTGCCCGTGCCGACTATGCGGAACGCCACGTCATGGACCGTGTGCCGGGCCAGCAGCGGGAGCCGGTCCTCCGAAAGTGAGGTCAGGTACTGCTCCAGGGACGAGGCGACCGCCGCCGCCTCCGCGTCCGGGATGCGGCGCAGCACCGGCGGGGCGTCGACGAAGCGGCGTCCGCCGTCCTGGGTCGCCTCGGTCGACCTGGCGGCGAAGCGGCCGCTGGTGTTGGCCCGTGCCTTCTCGGAGACCCGCTCCAGCGTGCCGAGCAGGTCGTGGGCGTCGGTGTGGGAGACGAGTTCCTCGTCCGCTATGGCGTTCCACGCGTCCAGCACGGGGAGTTTGGCCAGCAGCCGCATGGTGCGGCGGTAGGCGCCCACCGCGTCGTGGGCGGCCTTGCGGCAGATGTCCTCGTCCGCGCCGGCCTCGCGGGCCGCGAGGACCAGTGAGGCAGCGAGTCGCTTGAGGTCCCACTCCCAGGGGCCGTGGACGGTCTCGTCGAAGTCGTTCAGGTCGATGACGAGGCCGCCGCGCGCGTCGCCGTACAGGCCGAAGTTGGCCGCGTGCGCGTCGCCGCAGATCTGGGCGCGGATCCGGGTCATGGGGGTGCGCGCCAGGTCGTACGCCATCAGGCCCGCCGCGCCGCGCAGGAAGGCGAAGGGCGTGGCTGCCATCCGGCCGACCCTTATGGGGGTGAGTTCGGGGATCCGGCCGCGGTTGGACTCCTCCACCGCGTGCACGGCGTCGGGCCGGGCGGCGTCCAGGTCGAGGGCGGCATGCGCGCTGCGGGGGACCCGCTTGCGCAGTGCCTTCCCCTCGTCCTTGGGCGAGCCCTCGGCCGGCCACCCGGCGAAGCCCCGCACCTGCGGCAGCCGGCGCGCCTGCACGGCTCCGTCCGACGCCTCCCGGGTCGGGCCCGCGCCTGTCTCCGCCGGCCTCGCACCGTCCTCGCTCACAGTGACCGCCTCCCCCGCACGTGCACGAACATCAACTCGTGCCGACGGTACAGCCGACGGGCGAAATCGCGTCAGGCCCTGTGGACAACTCCAGGGCTGTGGACAACCCCTGCCGGCCGCCAGGCATCGCGGTCAGCAACCGGCCCCGCGTTCCCCGTCCGGCAGGTACTTCTTCGCCCACTCCTTGAGCTCTCCCAGCGCGGGCTTCAGCGCGGCCCCCGCCTCCGTCAGCCGGTAGGAGACCCGTAGTGGCGGTCCCTCGTCGACCTCCCGCACCACCAGCCCGGCCGCGCCGAGCTCGGTGAGCCGGTCGGACAGCATGCGCTCGCTGATGCCGGGGATCGCCCTGCGGAGGTTCACGAAGTACGCGGGGCCCTCGGTCAGGACGGACACGATCGGGCCCGTCCAGCGCTTTCCGAGCAGCTGGAAGACGCGTGTGATGCCGCCGTCCACCCGCTTGCACACAGCCGCGTCGTGATTTTGCTCGAGCGCCATGCCCTCAGCGTACTGCTTCGCCGTATGGGGATGAAAAAAAGTAAGTAGCTGTGCTATCCATAGTCGAGTACGGATTCTTAGCAAAGGTCCGTCACAGCAACAAGGCTCGTCACAGCAACAGGACTCGTCACAACCACTGGATCCGTCACAGCCGCCGGACCCTCAGCCCACCTCTCACCTGGAGAACCCCATGGCCACGCTCCTGCACATCGACTCGTCCGTCTTCCCCGCCGCCGCCTCCGCGTCCCGCGCCGTCACCGACGCCTTCCGCCGGACCTGGGAGGAACAACACCCGGAGGGCACGGTGATCTACCGCGATCTCGCCGCGCAGCCCGTCCCGCACATCACCGCCGACGCCCACACGGCCGGCTTCTCCGATCCGGCGACGCACACGCCTGAGCAGGCGGCGGCCTTCGCCGAGCGGGTGCGGCTGATAGAGGAGCTGGAGCAGGCGGACGCGGTCCTGATCGGCGCGCCGATGTACAACTTCTCGGTCCCCTCGACCCTCAAGGCCTGGCTGGACAACGTGCTGCTCATCGGCCGTACCGCCATGACCGAGGACTCCAAGGTCAAGGGCACCCCGGTCACCGTCGTCGCGAGCCGGGGCGGCTCCTACGCGCCGGGCACCCCGCGTGAGTCCTACGAATACGTGCAGAACTACCTGAAGGCGATCTTCGCCGACACCCTCGGCACCGAGCTCGACTTCATCGTCCCGGAGCTCACCATGGCCCCGCACAACCCGGAGATGGCCCAGCTGGTCCCGCTCTTCGAGGCCTCCCGGGAACGGGCCCTGGAGGACGCCGCCGCCAAGGCCAAGAAGCTGGCACAGCGCTTCGCCGCGTAGGCCCGCCCGGCGGGGAACAGGGTGTGGTTGTCCTCACCTCTGGCTTCGCCCCCGCCGCCCCGCCCCGGCAAGGCGGAAGCCCCGTAGGTCCGAGACCCACGGGGCTCTCGACCTGTGGGGAACGACGGGCGGAGCAGCTTTCGCGACGAGCCGGCTAGCGCGCCACGCGGTAGCGGAGGTAGACGACTCGCGAGCGGAAGGTGCGGGTCTCGACGAGTTCGAGATCCACCCGGCGCTCGTGCCGGGGAAAGAACGGAATGCCACCGCCGACCAGCACCGGGTGGACCCTGACCCGGTACTCGTCGATCAGATCCGACGCGGCCGCCTCGGCCGCGAGAGTCGCGCCGCCGATCGCGATGTCGCCCTTCCCCGGCCCGGCTCGCAACCGCTCGATCTCCTCCGCGAGGCTGCCGGAGGCCAGGCGGGCATGGCCCTGCACCGCCGACAGCGTGGTGGAGAACACCACCTTGGGGAGTGCCTTCCAGAGCGCGGCGAACTCCAGCACCGAGTGGCGGCCGACCGCGGCGAGGCCGTCGAGCGATGGACTCCGGTCGGCGGTCTCCCAGTACAGCATCGCCTCGTACAGCCGTCGTCCCAGGAGGTGGACGCCGACCTGTCGTATCTCGTCGGTGGCGAAGCGAAAAATCTCCTCGTCGGGCGGCGTCCAGTCGAAGCCGCCGTCGGGTCCGACGATGTAGCCGTCGAGTGAGACGCTCATCGAATAGGTCACGCTGCGCATCGGCGTTCTCCTCGGTAACGGGTTCGACAGTACGACTGCCGGACGCCGCAGGACTCATCGCGACTCGCGGGATCCCCTTACCGGGGTCACCTCCGCGATCCTCGGCCCACGGCCCGCGGCAGTGGTCCACCGAGTCGGCCGGGCCGGGGCTGGGGGCACCAGGTCCCCTCGCCCGGCGTCGGCGGCGTCGTCTCCCGAGGCAGACTCGGCCGGCAGCCGCCGGCGGCGGCGGACGGCGGTGGGTGTCGGGGCGGTGAGGACCGCAAGGCAGGCGAGGACGAGCGCCAGGCCGGCCCAGCCGGCGACGGACAGGCGTTCGCCGACGATCACGACGGCGAGGACGGCCGCCACGGCCGGTTCGAGCAGGGACAGTGTGGTGGCGGTGCTGGCGGGCACCTGGGCGAGCCCCCAGCCGAACAGGACGTAACCGGCGAACATGGGGACCAACGCCATGTAGGCGCCGACTGCCGCGTTGGACCAGGAACTGACGAGCGGGGCACCGGTCGCCAGCAGGACGGGGACGAGCAGCAGCCCGCCGAGTCCGAAGACCGCGCCCATCGCCGCACGGGAGGGGATCCGGCGGGTGATGAGCCGGTGCGCGGCCCAGGAGTAAAGGGCGTACGTCGTGGCGGCGACCAGGCCCAGGCTGACGCCGAGCAGCGTGGCGGCCACGGAAGGCCGCCCTGTGCCGTCGGTGACGTGGGTGGCTTGGGCGACGCACAGCAAGGCGGTGCCGAGCAGGCCGAGGGTGGCGGCGAGCATCCAGCGGCGGGTGAGCCGGCGATTGTCCATGATGCGTTCGATCACCGTCGAGGCCAGTGGGGCGGCGCCGATCGAGACGACGGTGCCCGCGGCGACCCCGGCCAGGTGCATGGAGGTGTAGAACGCCAGGGGATAGACCGCCACCGAGGCCGCGCCGAGGAGCACTGTGCCGCGTTGGTCGCGCAGCCGGGCCGTGTTGCGGGCGATCTGCCGCGTGGCGGCGAGGGCCTGGAGGAGTCCGCCCAGGCCCATGGCGACGGCGCCGATGGCGAGCGGTCCCACCGTCGGGGCGAAGGTGGCTGCCGTGCCCGTCGTCCCCCACAGCGCGGAGGCCGCCAGCACGCACAGCGCCCCCATCCCGGCAAACCCGCCGTGTCCTCTGCCTCTCACAGCCGGTCCAGCAGGGCTGCCGCGAGAGAACGGGCATGCTGCAGGCGTTCGCCGTCGCCTTCCAGACCCGCCCGGGCCATCGCGCCCTCCAGCAGGAAGGCGAGGTGCTCGGCCATGGCCCGGGCTTCGTCGGGACGGTCGGGCAGCAAGTGCTCCAGGTGCCCGGCGATCAGACGCTCCACCTGTTCCTTGTGGGCGCGGACCACGGCACGGCCCTCGTCCCCGGCCGGAAGCTCGGCGGCGGCGTTGAGCAGGCCGCAGCCACGGAACCCGTGCTCGTAGGCGAAGGCCGCGTGATCGGCGTAGGCGTCGAAGACCGCCAGCACGCCGTCGCGCGGGCCCTGGGCCTGCTCCAGCCGCGTCCGGTACAGGCCGAGCCACTCCTCGTGCCGGGCGTCCAGGTAGGCGCGGACCAGATCGGCCTTTGAGGAGAAGTTGTTGTACAGGCTCATCTTCGCCACGCCGGCGTCGGCGGTGATCGTGTCGATGCCCGTCGCGGCGACACCGTCGGCGTAGAACCGGCGGGCCGCAGCAGCCAGCAGCCGCTCCCGCGCCGGACGCCGCCTTCCCTTCCGAGCCGCACTCGCTTCGGTATCGCTCATCCACAACCCCAAACTAGGTAGGTAGGTCTACCTATATTAACAACAGGTCGGTTCCGCGGAGCGACCTCCCGCGGGTGCCGGCGAAAACAGGCCCCGCCCGCGAGACAGCTCACGCGTCGGGGCCCGTGATGCGACCTGACCAGGCTGATCCCGGTGGGCGTTGTCCAGAGCGGCGGCTCCGGCTGCCGCGGACGTGAAGGGCCGGGATTCGGCCGTCATCGAGAGCGTCATCGCCGTCGGGATCGTTTGGTTTCGGCGACGAGAGGTCCGTACGGGGTCCGTCATGGCCACGTCCGATGGGGCCCAACTCGGCACCGCGGGTACGAACAACTTCTCCGGCGGACATCACAGTCGGAAAGGGTTCTCGCCGGAGCGAGGCGAAAAGTACCTTGTTCTGCCGATCAACTTGTTCTTCTTGTATGCGAAAGAGGCTTCGCGGTGGGGCGTCCCGAACGACCGGTCGACCCGGCGGCCGGTCCCGTGCAGCGACTCGCCCACGATCTCCGGGAGCTGCGCCGCTCGGCGGGTGGCGTGTCGTACCGGGCCATGGCGAAGAAGGCCGGCTTCTCGGTGACGACCCTGGCGAAGGCGGCGAGCGGCGAGCGGCTGCCGTCGCTCGCCGTGCTCCAGGCGTACGTCCGGGCATGCGGGGAGGACCCCGCTCCGTGGGAGGCACGGTGGGCGGAGGCCGAGGCGCTGGCCGGGGAGGAGCGGCAGGAGGAGGCCGACGCCGCGCCGCCCTACCGTGGCCTCGCGCGCTTCGAGCCGGACGACCGTGAGCTGTTCTTCGGCCGGGACCGGCTGATCGACGAGCTGAGCGAGCTGGTGTGCGGGTCCCCGTTCGCCGTGGTGTTCGGGGCGTCCGGCAGCGGCAAGTCCTCCCTGCTGCGGGCCGGTCTCATACCCCTGCTGCGGGAGAGGATCGCGCAGCAGGGGCGTACGGCGGTGCTCCGGATCCTCACTCCGGGAGCCCGGCCCGCCACCACCTACGGACATCTGCTGACGCCGACGGCCGACGATCCGGAGAGCTGGGTGGTGGTGGACCAGTTCGAGGAGGTCTTCACCCTCTGCCGCGAGCGCGCCGAGCGGGACCGCTTCCTCGACCTTCTGCTCGCCGCGCGCGACCCGGGAAGCCGACTGCGCGTGCTCATCGCCGTACGGTCCGACTTCTACGCGCGGTGCGCCGAGCACCCGCGACTGGCCGAGGCGCTGCACGGGAGTGGGCTGCTGGTCAGGCCCATGACCGCCGACGAGCTGCGCGAGGCGGTGATCGGTCCCGCGCAGGCGGCCGGGCTCATCGTGGAGCGGACCCTGACCGCGCGGATCGTCGAGGACGTGCTCGACGAGCCCGGCGGACTGCCGATGCTGTCCCACGCCCTGTTGGAGACCTGGCGGCGGCGCAAGGGACGGATGCTGACCCTGGCCGCGTACGAAGCGGCCGGCGGGGTGCGCGGCGCGATCGCGGCCAGCGCCGAGAAGGCGTACGGCGACCTCTCACCGGCGCAGGCGCACGCCGCCCGGCATCTGCTCCTGCGGATGGTCGAGCCCGGCCAGGGCAACGCCGACACGCGCCGCCCGCTCGGCTGGGAGGAAATGGCCGGGTGGCAGGACCCCGAAGTGCGGCCCGTCATCGGGCGGCTGACCCGGGCCCGGCTGCTGACCACCGACGACGACGGAGCGCAGCTCGCCCACGAGGCGCTCATCACCTGCTGGCCGCGGCTGCGCGAGTGGATCGACGCGGACCGGGAGCGGCTGCGCCACCACCGGCAGCTGACCGATGCCGCCCGCACCTGGCTGGAGCACGACCGCGACCCGGGCACGCTGTACCGGGGCACCCGTCTGGCGCGGGCCGAGGAACTGTTCGCGGGCGACGACCGCGGCTACGACGGTCTGACGTCCGAGGAGAGGGCCTTCCTGGTCACCGCGGCGGAGCAGCGGGCGGCGGAGGAGCGGGCCGCCACCCGGGCCAGGCGCCGGAGCCGCACGCTCACGGCCTCGCTCTGCGCCGTGCTGGCGGTGGCCCTGGTCGTCGGCCTGACCGCCGTACGACTGCGTCAGGACAGCGAGCAGCAGACCACCGACACGGCGGCCCGCCGGGTGGCCGCGGTCGCCGAGGCGCTGCGGACCACCGACCCGCGCACCGCGATGCTGCTCGGCGTCGCCGCATGGCGGACCTCCGAGCTCCCGGAGTCCCGCCGAGCCCTGCTGGGCGCGCTGGCCCAGCCCGAACTGGGCAACTTCACCGACCCCACGCCCGGTGACGAACCGACGCGGTTCCTCGACGTCTCCGGGCGCACGCTGCTCAGCATCGGCGCCGACTCCACTTCGCGAACGTGGGACCTGGACACCCACCGCCGTATCGCCTCGGGGCCGGTACCTGAGGGGGGCGTACTCGATGCGGGCCCCGGCGGCCGGGTGCTCGTCATCTCGGCCAATGACAGGACCCAGCGGCTGTGGGACACCCGAACCAGGCGCTGGATCGGGAGCGCCCTGCCGCTCAGGCACCACGTGAAGTTCGGGGCGAGTGGCCGCAATTACCTGATGACGAGCGTGATCGACGACCGGGTCGGGCTCTACTCCGGCACCGACGGCCGTCTGGTCTTCCGGACCCCGTCGGCCGGCAGTGCGCGGCTCGCCGACGCGGCGACCGACGGCGACCGGCTGCTGGCCGTCTGCCCTTACGGCCGGGCCCTGCGGGTCTGGGACACCGCCACGCGCGGCGAACGGTCCGGTGCTTGGACGAGCGCTCGCGGCGTCTGCGACGACAGCACCCACCTCGTCCTCAGCGGCGGCCGGCTCATCGCCCTCACCGGGGGCCGCCCGGTGCGTGTATGGGACACCACGTCGGGACGGGAACTCGCCGACGTCCCCCACCCGGGAGTCGTTTCGGCCGTCGTGAGCGCTGACGGCTCGTTCCTGGCGACCGGCGGCGGCGAGGACGTCAGGGTGTGGCGTCTGCCCAGCGGCGGCGCCCCCGTTTTCCGGCACTCTCTGGACAACGCGTCGCTCTCCGGTCTCGCCTTCGACTCCTCGCGGCCCCTGCTGCGGTACCTCGAAGGGGGGACGGTCCACACCCTCGACCTCACCTCGACGCTCACCCGCGCCTGGCGCGGGAATCCGCTCGCCGGGGTGCGGCTCAGCCCCGACGGCAGGACGCTCGCCACCGCCGAACGCAACGGCGACCGCTATGTCTTCCAGCTGCGGAACACGCGCGACGGCCGCCTGCTGCGCACCCTGCCGACCCCGCCACTTCCCGGCCGGCGCACCGGAACACCGACGGTCCTCGCGGACGACACCGAGCCTCTGCTGTCCTTCAGCCCCGACGGAGGCGCGTTGGCGTACGCAGTCTTCGTCCCCGGCAGCGAGGACACGTCGCCTCTGCCTCTGACGGTGTGGGACGTGGCCGCCGGACACGTCAAGACCACGCTGGACCTGGTGACGGCGCCCGTGAGGCCCGCGGCGGCGTACTTGGAGCCCCGGGACAGGATCGCCCTGGGACCCGGCGGTCGTACGCTCCTCACGGCTCGGGTGGCTTCCGACGGCTTCGTCAACGAGACATGGGACACGATGCGGCAGCGGAGGACGGCGCTGATCCCCGGCCCGGGCGGCGATCAGCTTGCCGTCAGCCCCGACGGCAAGCTCCTCGTGACCGGCAACCGCGTCGTCCGAGCGGGCCGGTCCCACGCCCATGACCTCGTCCAGCGCGACGGCATCGGAGCCATCGCCTTCGCGCCCGACGGCTCCGGCCTGGCGGCGGGCGACTGGACCGGGCGGGTGGCCCTCTGGGACGGCGACCTCCGGCACCGGGCGGGCATCCTGAGGAACGTCTTCCTGGCGCCCGTCGATCCGTCCTCCGACGCGGCCGAGGCGATCACAGCTCTCGCGTTCAGTCCGGACGGCAGCACGCTCGCCGTGGGCGGCAACTCGGGAACCGTCCAACTCTGGGACATCGCGACCCAGCAACCCCTCGGTCCTTCTCTGCCCACCCCCGGTGGAAGCGTCGACACGCTCGCCTTCAGCCCGGACAGCACCACGCTGTACGCGGGCGGCGCGCGCGTCCCGCTCCAGCGGTACGTGGTGGATCCGGAGCGGGCGGTATCCCTCGTCTGCGCCCGTACCGGGAATGCCGAGCTGACTCGTGCGCAGTGGCGCACATACATTCCGGACCAGCCCTACAGGCGGGTCTGCTCCTGACCGTCCCCGGTGACATGAAGGGGGACTTGCGCCCGCACGGCCGTTCGGCGGCGGCCGGTCCTCCGGATCTTCATGGACAGCTCTCCCGTCGGATGCCTCGACCCGTTGATCGGGTCGGGCCGCTGCCCCGGCCGAGGGGGGGAAGTCCGGACCGGGGCAGCGACGGGTCGATCGTCAAGGGCCCGGGAGTTGTCCCTCCAGCCATCCCACCAAGTCGAACAATCCCCTCACCGGCGACCCACCGCCGACGGGCCGGCGTGATCCCGCCTCGGCCGAAGTCCTCCTTGCCGGGTCCGGTGTCATACGGCCTTGGCCTTCGGCGACGTCCCGGAGCGTGAGGCGATGGCGGACACCTGGTCGCCCGGAGCCGAGAACAGTACGCGGGCGCCGGGCAAGCACTCTCAAGGGGCGTCCCGGTAGAGGCAGAAGACTCTGACGCCGGCCAGTCCGCAACCGCCCACAGGATTGTCCGACCTGGCAGAAGGGACGTGCCAAACAACATTCCGGTTGCGAGCGTCGGTGCAGCAAGGCCGGATCCCGGCGCCCTGAGTCACCCGGAAAGAGCACATGTCTGCCACCGACGCGATGACGCTCCCCGAAGCGGAAGCGCCTCGACAGCCGCCGCCGCGACGCCGCACCCCGGCGCTGTCGGTCCTCGCCACTCTGCTCGGCCCGCTGGGCGTCCTGCAGAGCGCGAGCGCGGCTGCGCCGCACGAGGGCGGCTGGAAAGTCGCAGACGCCGAGGCGGTCAAGGACAAGCACCCCGATCCGGTCGACGCCATGATCCGCGTCCACACCAAGCAGACCTCGCTCGTGAAGAGGGGCGACCTGGCCGTGGTCAGCGCCTGCCACTCACTCGACACCGGCCGCGTAGAAGTCCTCACCGGAGCACCCTCCGCCTGAAGATCGCCCGACCGGGCCCGCGCAAGGCGCCAGCGCCGGCCACCCGGACCGGTCGCCGGCCGTGTCGGGCTCGAACCCGACCCGCGCGGAGCCTTCGCAGAACGCGGCGGCAGGGCCCGCCCGTTGCTCCGCCGGATCTGGCCGGCACGGGTGCGGTCGCCTCGCCGAAGGCCAACACAGTGACACTGACCAGCCACATACAGGGAAACCGGGGGACGCCGCACGTGCGCATCGCCTTCCTGCTGCACAACGCCTACGCGATGGGCGGCACCGTACGGACGACCATGACACTCGCCGACACGCTCGCCGGGCGACACCAGGTGGAACTCGTGTCGGTCTTCCGGCACCGCGAGAAACCACGACTGGGGCGGTCGCCCAAGGTGCCGCTGCGGGCCCTGGTGGACCGGCGCGAGGGATCCGCGGACGCGGCGGACCCTCTCGCCCGGCGGGCCGGAGAGGTCTTCCCGAAGGGGGACAGCCGCTCGCACCAGTACCACCGGCTCGCCGAGCAGCGGGTCATCGACTGGCTGCGGGAGACGGACGCCGACGTCGTCGTGGGCACCAGGGCCGGACTCAACGCGCTGCTGGCCCGGTTCGGGCCACGCCATGCCGTACGCGTCGGCCAGGAGCACCTCACCCACGACAACCACCCGCACCGACTGCGGACGGAACTCCAGCGCTGGTACGGCGGTCTCGACGCGCTGGTCACCATGACCGAGGCCGACGCGCGCGACCACCGGCGCGGCATGCGGCTGCCGCGCACCCGGGTGCTGGCCATCCCCAACAGCGTCCCCGAACCCCCGGTGCCGCCGGCCGACCCGGCGGCCAAGGTCGTCGTCGCGGCGGGACGGTTGGCCCGCGTCAAGCGGTACGAGATGCTGGTCGACGCCTTCGCCCTGGCCGGTGCGGCCTGCCCCGACTGGTCCCTGCGCATCTACGGGGACGGCCCGGAGCGCGCCCGGATAGCCGACCGGATAGCCCACCACGGCCTGGATGACCGGGTCTTCCTGATGGGTTCGGCCACTCCCATCGAGGCCGAGTGGGTCAAGGGCTCCATCGCCGCGGTGACCTCCGCGCACGAGTCGTTCGGAATGACGATCGTGGAGGCCATGCGCTGCGGCCTGCCCGTGGTGAGCACCGACTGCCCCCACGGGCCCGGCGAGATCATCCGCCACGGTGTGGACGGCCTTCTCGTCCCGCGCGACAGCACCCGGGCCGTGGCCGACGCGCTGCTGGCACTGATGCGGGACGACGAACGGCGTGCGGAGATGGGCAAGGCCGCCCGGGCCGGCACGGCGAAACGATTCGCCCCGGATGACATCGCCGACCGCTACGAGCGCCTGTTCAGCACACTGGTGGAGGAGCGGGCCGCCCGGCCCGCTCCTCCACCACCCGGCCCGGCCGACTGGCGCGACCATGCCACCGTGCTCGCCGCCACGGCAGGCATCCTCTCCCGCGCAGCGGTGCGCCGCGGGCGGCGCAAGCTGGGCCGGGTCGGATGAACGCGGATCGCACAGCGGCCTCGGCGCAGCGGATGCTGTGGATCGTGGCCGCAGGGTTCTGTCTGCTGTCGGCCGTCCTCGTACCGCTCACCCTGCCGCTCGGCTGGGACGAGCGCGTGTACGCCAGCCGCTTCGACTCGTACGGTCCCGCGACCCCGTTCAGCGCCCCGCGTACCCGCGGGGTCCCCCTGCTGCTGGCTCCGATCGCCTCCTGGAGCGGCTCGACGGTACTGCTCAGGGTGTGGCTGCTCCTGCTGGCCGGCGGTGCGCTCTGGCTGGGATTCCGGCCCTGGCTGCGGATCCTGCACCGCCCGGCGGCGGTGTGGGTGGCGGCCGTGCTGTACGGCAGCCTGTGGATCACTCTTTTCTACGCCGGTTCCGCGATGCCGAACCACTACACCGCGATGGGTGCCACCGCCGCGGTGGGCTGCTTCCTCGCCCCGCGTCCCCGGTACGCGGGGGTCGCGGCAGGCCTGGCGGTGGTGACCCTGATGCGGCCCAACGACGGTGTGGCCGTCGCCGTGCCGCTGCTCCTGGCCGCCGTGCTGGTGCCCACACTGCGCGGCCACGGCCGCCTGAGGGGGCGTCTGCCGGCCGTGGCGGCCGGACTCGTGGCGGGTGCGCTGCCCTGGATCGTCGAGGCCGAGGTGCGGTTCGGCGGGGTGCGGAACCGGCTCGCGGAGGCCGACCAGGTCCAGGGCGGCCTGGGGGCCGTCTTCTCCCTGCCCGCCCATCTCACCGCGCTGGACGGCCCGCTGCTGTGCCGTCCCTGTACGGGCGACGGCGTACGGCTGCACGCGATGGAGTGGTGGGTGCTGCTGCCGCTGCTGGTCGGCCTGGGACTGTGGGCGGAGCGCCGGGCGCGCCGGTCCGCCGCACCGCTGTGGGTGTCGGTGGCGGTGGCGGTGGCCACGGCGGCTCCGTATCTCTTCCTCGTCCCCTACGCCGCGCCGCGGTTCCTGCTGCCGGCCTACGCCCTGCTGGCGCTCCCCGCCGCTGTCGGGCTCCTCGCCGTCGTCCACCGGGCCCGCACCCGCCGTTCGCTGCCCACAGCCGCGGTGCTCGCCCTGGCACTCCTCGGGCACTGGGGCATTCAGGCCGGTCTCGTCCACACTCATGCGGGCATCCAGCAGCAGGCCCGCGAAGACTGGGACCGGATCGCCTCCGTGCTGCGCGAGCACGGGGTGCACCCGCCGTGTGTCCTCGCGGGGAACAGAGCGACGATTCCCATCGCCCACACCGCGGGCTGCACTGTCACGGAGACGGATCCCCCGGCGCACCCCGGTGCGCTGGTCCTTCGCGAGCGGAAGCCACCGCACTGGGCGCGCGACTGGCAACGATTCCCGGTGCCGGACACCTACAACCCCGGATGGACCGTCGTCGTGCGTCCCTGACGGCCGGCTGTACCCCTCGGGGCCGGTAGCGCGGCCCCGAGGTCCACTGCGGCGCCGGCGGCTCCCGAGGTGCCTTCGCGTCCGGGCCCGAGTGGTGCAGCGCCTGGCGCGTGCCCCACTCGACGTACGGCTTCCGCTTCCGCGACGACACCTTTACATCCGGACAAGTAATGTGGAATTCGATCTTCCGGAATTGTATGCGGCGGCAAAAGGGGCCTGCCAAACAACCTCCCGGCTGTGAGCGTCGGTCGCGACACCGCTGCACGTCGAACAACCGGAGCACACCATGCCGACCAGCGTCCTCATCGTGGTCGCCTTGTCCGTCCTTCTCGGAGTCCTGGTGATCGCGCTGGCGCCCAGGGGCACCGACACATCCGCCTCGACGGCGGCGGACCATGTGACGATCGACGCCGAGACCGTCGCCGGCAAGGAACACGTCGACTTCCCACAGGTCCGCTGGAACATCACCCGTGGCTCGGGCGCCTATCTGACGATGCTCGATCAGCTGCGGAACCTCGCCGAGACCTCGGCTTTCGCCGACATTGTGATCAGCAGCGGCCACCACACCCCCACGGTGCACGCGATCGTACGGCTCAGCGACTTCTACGTCGTGCGGTTCTCCTCCAGCGACACCCCGCACGACTTCGTCCTGAACCTCGCCTCCGACGCCCCGGGCAAGGAGGACGCCACCGACGACAACTGGTTCCTCGGCAAGGAGGGCCACGACGCCCTCGCCCGCGTCGCGAACCAGTCGCTGACCGCCGTCGACCTGAGCGAGTCCAGCCTTGAGAACAGCCTCAGGGACCTCGCCAGCCGCGGCACCGACCGCACCGCCCAGGCGCGCGGCATGCTGCGCTACATCATCGCCATCACCGAGGCCTCCCGGTTCCGCCCCATCGCCAACCGCATCGCGAACGGCATGGACGACGGGTCCGACGTCTTCGTCACCGCACAGCAGCTCGGCCTGATGCGTAACTAGACCGGCATCCGCCATGTCTTCATCGGCCGCACCAACCGGGCCGACCTCTCCGCCGGCACCAGCGTCGCCGGCAACACCAGCGCGGGCGTCCGCGTCACCGCGGGACACTCCACCCTGTCCCGCCGGGGCTTCTTCCTGCCGGCCACCGACTCGCAGGCTTCTCGTGACCGGTCCAGAGTCTCCGGGTCGAAGGCCAGGTCACCGAAGGTGAGCGGGGCGCTGTCCGACGTACCCGGCACCGCCGTCGGACGTCTGACGCTCAAGCACCACCGAGACAGGCCCCGGCCGTGAGATAGCTCACGCGCGGGGCCTGCCGTATGCCCTGACGCAGCCTGTGTGATGCCTCACAGCGATCATGGAAACGAGAAACGGGCCCCTGCCGTGACTTCCGTCACCTGCAGAGACCCGTTTCATCGGTTTCTCGTTGTGCGCGAGGGGGGAGTTGAACCCCCACGCCCTTGCGGGCACTGGAACCTGAATCCAGCGCGTCTGCCTATTCCGCCACCCGCGCATTGGGTGTGTCTTCCGGCCCTTGCCCCGTGGGGCCCGGCGCCTTCCGACACCCAGAACATTAGCACGCTGGCCGGGGTGGGTTCACATCGCTTTCCCCGCGCCCGGCCCACGGCGGCCCCGACCAGCGCGGAGGCCTCCACTCCGTATCAACGCGTACCGGTTCACGTATCAACCTCGTACCGGTAGGGCCCGTCTCCCCAGGAGGCGGGCGGGCTCCACAGTCAGGTGCGGGACACTGGTCTTCGACCGCCTCTACGATCCTTGGCAGAAGGACGCGGGCGGAAGGACGCGCAGGAGTACTCGCGGAGGAGTTCGAAGACGAGCTCCGAAGGGAACGTCGTCAGGCGTCGACACCCGTCGACCGGGCCGACAGGGGGAACCAGCCGATTCACCGGCGCGTGGATACGATCAGCGAGCAGTACCAGGTACACCAGGTAAGCAGTACACAGGACGGCAGCGACGGAGGAGGTGCCCCATGGGAGTCCTGAAGAAGTTCGAGCAGCGTCTCGAAGGTCTGGTCAACGGCACCTTCGCCAAGGTGTTCAAGTCCGAGGTGCAGCCCGTGGAGATCGCGGGTGCGCTCCAGCGGGAGTGCGACAACAACGCCACCATCTGGAACCGCGACCGCACCGTGGTACCCAACGACTTCATCGTGGAACTGAGCACGCCGGACTTCGAGCGGCTCAGCCCGTACTCCGGCCAGCTCGGCGACGAGCTGGCCGGCATGGTGCGCGACTACGCCAAGCAGCAGCGCTACACCTTCATGGGCCCCATCAAGGTGCACCTGGAGAAGGCGGACGACCTCGACACCGGCCTGTACCGGGTACGCAGCCGCACGCTCGCCTCCTCCAGCAGCCAGCAGGCCCCCGCGCCCGGCGCCCCGGCAGGCGGACGCGGCGGCGGCTACGGCTACCCGCCGGCCGCCGCCCCCGCAGGCGCCCCGCCCATGCCGGGGCGCCGGGCGCGGGGGCCTG
>NZ_JANUQM010000017.1 GCF_030386795.1 Streptomyces sp. S.PNR 29 | reverse complement strand
ACGCCCGGTTACATTCCGAACCCGGAAGCTAAGCCTTACAGCGCCGATGGTACTGCAGGGGGGACCCTGTGGGAGAGTAGGACGCCGCCGAACTCCTTTTAGAGCTCTGGCTCTTGGGCACACAGCCCAGGGGCCAGAGCTTTTTTGCGTTGAGGTAAGGTCAGGAGGCATCGTTGGCTCGTTTCCCACAGGAGGCTCCCGGGTGGAGGTCCAGGAGACCCGCGTCCAGACTGACCGGGTCCTCACCATCCCCAACATCCTCAGCATGGCGCGTCTCGTCGGCGTGCCCGTCTTCCTGTGGCTGATCCTCAGGCCCGAGTTCGGTGGCCCGCAGAGCGACGGCTGGGCGCTGTTGGTGCTGGCCCTGAGCGGAATCAGTGACTACCTGGACGGCAAGCTCGCGCGGCGGTGGAACCAGATCAGCAGCCTTGGCCGGCTGCTTGATCCCGCAGCCGACCGGCTCTACATCCTGTCGACTTTGGTGGGCCTCACCTGGCGCGAGATTCTGCCTCTCTGGCTGACGATTGTGCTGCTGGCGCGAGAGTTGGTTCTGCTGGTGATGGTGGGCATCCTCAGGCGGCACGGCTATCCGCCGCCGCAGGTGAACTTCCTGGGGAAGGCCGCCACCTTCAACTTGATGTATGCCTTCCCGCTGCTCTTGCTCAGTGACGGAAGTGGATGGATCTCGTCACTCGCTGCTATTTTCGGATGGGCGTTCGCCGGATGGGGTACAACGCTGTACTGGTGGGCAGGAGTCCTCTACGTGGTACAAGTCCGCCGCCTGGTCCGTGCGGACGCCATGGCCGATTGAACTCGCCGCTCGGTGCGGCCGTAGCGCCGCGATGGCCCGCGGTGGAAAAGTGCGGGACAATCTTGGCGGGTGAAGTCGGCTAGACCGTCGTCTCTTAGAGGAGGACGCTTCCGACATGAAGGCCGTCGTGATGGCCGGAGGCGAAGGCACACGCCTTCGTCCCATGACCTCAAGCATGCCCAAGCCGCTCCTGCCTGTGGCCAACCGCCCGATCATGGAGCACGTGCTGAGGCTGCTCAAAAGGCATGGGCTCAACGAAACCGTCGTGACCGTCCAGTTCCTGGCCTCCCTGGTCAAGAACTACTTCGGTGACGGGGAAGAGCTCGGGATGGAGCTCACCTATGCCAACGAGGAGAAGCCACTCGGTACCGCCGGAAGTGTCAAGAACGCCGAAGAGGCGTTGAAGGACGATGCTTTCCTCGTCATCTCCGGTGATGCCCTGACGGACTTCGACCTCACCGAGCTGATCAATTTCCACAAGGAAAAGGGCGCGCTGGTCACGGTCTGTCTGACCCGTGTGCCCAACCCGCTGGAATTTGGCATCACCATTGTCGACGAAGAGGGCAAGGTCGAACGCTTCCTTGAGAAGCCGACCTGGGGACAGGTCTTCTCGGACACCGTGAACACCGGTATCTATGTCATGGAGCCCGAAGTCTTCGACTATGTCGAGCCCGATGTGCCCGTCGACTGGTCCGGCGACGTCTTCCCGCAGTTGATGAAGGAAGGCAAGCCGATCTACGGCTATGTTGCCGAGGGCTACTGGGAGGATGTCGGCACCCACGAGAGTTATGTGAAGGCGCAGGCCGATGTCCTGGAGGGCAAGGTCGACGTCGACATCGACGGCTTCGAGATCTCCCCCGGTGTATGGGTGGCGGAGGGCGCCGAGGTGCATCCGGATGCCGTTCTGCGTGGACCCCTCTACATCGGGGACTATGCAAAGGTCGAAGCCGGTGCCGAAATCCGCGAGCACTCCGTCGTGGGCTCGAACGTCGTCGTCAAGAGCGGGGCGTTCCTGCACAAGGCCGTGGTGCACGACAACGTGTACGTGGGGCCGCACAGCAACCTTCGGGGCTGTGTCGTCGGAAAGAACACGGACATCATGCGCGCGGCCCGCATCGAGGACGGCGCGGTCATCGGCGATGAGTGCCTGATCGGCGAAGAATCGATCGTCCAGGGCAATGTGCGGGTCTACCCGTTCAAGACCATCGAGGCCGGCGCCTTCGTCAATACCTCGGTCATCTGGGAGTCCCGGGGACAGGCGCATCTCTTCGGCGCCCGCGGTGTGTCCGGAATCCTGAACGTGGAGATCACTCCGGAACTGGCGGTGCGTCTCGCCGGCGCGTATGCGACGACGCTGAAGAAGGGCTCCACCGTCACCACGGCCCGCGACCACTCCCGCGGTGCCCGAGCGTTGAAGCGCGCGGTCATCTCCGCACTGCAGGCCAGCGCCATCGACGTACGGGACCTGGAGAACGTACCGCTGCCCGTGGCCAGGCAGCAGACCGCGCGGGGGAGTGCCGGCGGGATCATGATCCGGACGACGCCCGGGGTTCCGGACTCGGTGGACATCATGTTCTTCGACAGTCAGGGCGCCGACCTGTCGCAGGGCAGTCAGCGGAAGCTGGACCGGGTGTTCGCGCGGCAGGAGTATCGGCGTGCGTTCCCCGGCGAGATCGGTGACCTGCATTTTCCGGCCAGTGTCTTCGACTCGTACACCGGATCCCTGCTGCGGAACGTCGACACGACCGGGATCGCCGAGTCGGGGCTCAAGGTCGTCGTGGACGCGTCCAACGGCAGTGCCGGGCTCGTGCTGCCGAGTCTGCTCGGGAAGCTCGGGGTCGACTCGCTGACCATCAATCCCGGTCTGGACGAGTCCCGGCCGACGGAGTCGGCCGACATGCGGCGGTCGGGGCTGGTGCGGCTCGGGGAGATCGTGGCGTCCTCGAGGGCCGCTTTCGGTGTGCGGTTCGACCCGGTGGGTGAGCGGCTGTCTCTGGTCGACGAGAAGGGCCGCATCATCGAGGACGACCGGGCGCTGCTGGTGATGCTGGACCTGGTCGCCGCGGAGCGGCGCAGCGGGCGGGTGGCGCTGCCCGTGACCACCACCAGGATCGCCGAGCAGGTGGCGGCCTACCATGGCACGCAGGTCGAGTGGACGACCACCTCTCCCGACGATCTGACGCGTGTCGGGCGTGAGGAAGGGACCATCTTCGGCGGCGATGGCAAGGGCGGGTTCATCGTTCCCGAGTTCAGCGGCGTCTACGACGGTACGGCCGCCTTCGTACGGCTGATCGGGCTGGTGGCGCGGACGCAGCTCACCCTGAGCCAGATCGACGCGCGGATCCCGCGGGCGCACGTCCTCAAGCGGGATCTGGCGACTCCGTGGGCCGTCAAGGGGCTCGTGATGCGGCGGGTCGTCGAAGCGGCCGGAGATCGCTTCGTGGACACCACGGACGGCGTGCGAGTCGTGGAGACCGACGGGCGCTGGGTGATGGTGCTGCCCGACCCTGCCGAGGCGGTCACCCACCTGTGGGCCGAGGGGCCCGACGACGCCTCCGCGCAGGCGCTGCTCGACGAGTGGTCGGCGGTCGTGGACAGCGCGGGTCGGTAAAACGCGCTGCACGCGTGCGTGCCGGACAAGTGTCCCCAAGGGGGCCTGTCCGGCACGCCGGTGGGGCCGTTCGTGGGTAGTGGTCGCGACGTGCGACGATGTGCGGCATGCCGCAGCAACCCCCCGTTCGGAGCAGTCCTACGCGGCCCGCACGCCCGGACGCGTCCATGTCATTGATCACCAACGTCATGGACCACAGCCTCGACGACGGATACGCCGAGGCCGCCGCGCGGAAGAAGGCCGACGGCTCCGGTGGCATGCCGAAGACCCTCAGGGCCAAGCTCGGACTGGCCGCCGGCCTGGTGCTCGCGGCCCTCGTCGTGACCGTCGGAGCGGCACAGGCGCGGGTCGCGGCCCCCGTCGTCGCCCATGAACGCGAGGAGCTCGTCGACCGCATCGACCGGGAGACGGAGACGGCGGACAAGCTGGAGGAGAGCGTCGACAAGCTGCGTGAGGACGTGAGCGCGCGGCAGCGGGAGGCGCTGGAGAAGAGCGGCGGCAGCGACCAGTCCCAGCTGGTGGGCATCCTCTCGGGGGCCACAGAGGTGCACGGTCCCGGGGTGAAGCTGGTCGTGAACGACGCGAAGGAAGCCACCGCGGGCGGTGAGGGCGATCCGCGGGAGACCTCCGGGTTCTCCGACACCGGCCGGGTGCGGGACCGGGACATGCAGCGCGTGGTCAACGGGCTGTGGGAGTCGGGTGCCGAGGCCGTCTCCATCAACGGGCAGCGGCTGACGGCGCTGTCCGCGATCAGGGCCGCGGGTGACGCCATACTGGTCGACAACAGGCCGCTGGTGCCGCCGTACACGGTGCTGGCGGTGGGGGACGGCGAGCGGCTGAGCACCAGGTTCCAGAACAGCCCCGACGGGCTGTATCTGCACGCCTTGCAGGAGAGCTATGGAATCCGGACCGGCATCTCGGTGGAGGACGACCTCCGGCTTCCTGCCGCGCCGAGTGTGATCGTACGTACAGCACAGCCGAGAACTGAGAAAGGCACATCGTGATCGCCGTACTGGGCCTCGTCGTGGGAGTCGTGGCCGGCCTGTTGGTCCGGCCCGAGGTTCCGGCGGCCGTCGAGCCTTATCTGCCGATCGCCGTCGTGGCGGCGCTCGACGCCGTCTTCGGCGGTCTGCGGGCCATGCTCGACGGCATCTTCGACGACAAGGTCTTCGTGGTGTCGTTCCTGTCGAACGTGGTCGTGGCCGCACTGATCGTGTTCCTGGGCGACAAGCTGGGTGTGGGGGCTCAGCTGTCCACCGGTGTCGTGGTCGTGCTCGGCATCCGCATCTTCTCCAACGCCGCGGCGATCCGACGGCACGTCTTCCGGGCGTGAGGCCGATGAGCGAGCACGAGAAGGCGGACGAGAAGCCCCAGAACCGGCTCCGTGAAGAGCTGCCCGAGGAGGTGCCCGGAACGGCTTCCGCGGCCGCGGAAGCCGTTCCGGAGGAGAGGCAGCCCGAGCTGACCGGCAGGGAGCGGCTGGTGAAGGGACTGTGGCCGCCGCGCGTCACCCGGGCCCAACTCATCGTCGCGGTGCTGCTGTTCGGTCTCGGTTTCGGTCTGGCCGTCCAGGTGGCGTCGAACAGCGACAGCGACAGTGCCCTGCGGGGCGCGCGGCAGGAAGATCTTGTGCGCATCCTCGATGAACTGGACGACCGTACTCAGCGTCTTGAGGACGAGA
Organism: Streptomyces sp. S.PNR 29; assembly: GCF_030386795.1. Lineage (GTDB taxonomy): Bacteria > Actinomycetota > Actinomycetes > Streptomycetales > Streptomycetaceae > Streptomyces. The sequence continues at coordinate 215,989 of NZ_JANUQM010000017.1, read as the reverse complement.
AGCAGGGGCTCGAGAAGCAGCGGGACGAGCTGGAGAACAGCTCGGACCAGGCCGAGGAGGCTCGCAGGCAGACGGTCGAGAAGGAGCGGCAACTCGGGATCCTGGCGGGCACTGTGGCCGCGCAGGGCCCTGGCATCACGATGACGATCGAGGACACGAAGGGGACGGTTGAGGCGGACATGCTGCTCGACGCGGTCCAGGAGCTGCGCGCGGCCGGCGCCGAGGCGATCCAGGTGAACGGCGTGCGGGTCGTGGCGGGCACCTATCTCACGGACTCGGGCAAGAGCGTGAGCGTCGACGGGAACAAGATCAACGCGCCCTATCGTTTCAAGGTCATCGGCAAGCCGCAGGACCTGGAACCGGCGCTCAACATCCCTGGAGGCGTGGTGCAGACTCTGGAGAAGGAACAGGCCACCGTTACGGTTGAGCGGTCGAGCAAGATCGTCGTGGACGCCTTGCGGGCGGTGAAGCGGCCTGACTACGCTCGGTCGTCCTCCCAGTGAACCGGGGGTGCATGGGGGCCGTCCGGCGGGGGCATGAGGTTGCGGGGGGTCGGCGCACCGAATGGGTGGTGCGTGGTGGAAACTGTCTGGTGGAGACGGACGTTGTCAGGATGTCCGGGTCGGCCAGTAGGTTCAGTCAGGGTTCGTCCTGCCCCACGGGCGGGTCTGTTTCGGTCAAGGGGAATCGCCCGTGAAGTTGTTTGCGAAGTTGTTCGGCAAGAGCGCGCGAGAGGGCAGCGACAACGCGACCGCCCGGCACCGCGCACAGCCTGACGCGGAGGGCCAGCGTCCGCTGTTCCGGGACCAGGTGGCTGGTCAGGGCGCGCCGTCGGTTGACCCTGCGCAGTCCAGCGGCATAGGTTTCGGACAACCGTCAACCTCAGGTACGGGTGGAGGGTTTTCCGGCCCGTATGCGTCGAACGCCCCGGAGGGGCAGCCGCGGCAGGAGGATCCGATGTCGGCCCTGGTGTGTACGAGGTGCGGTAACCGCAACGCGGAGAACAGCCGCTTCTGCTCCAACTGCGGCGCGCCGCTGCGGGCGGGGGCTGCGGCGGAGCGTTCCTCCGAGACGACCTCCACGATCTCCATCTCCGGTCTGGAGGCCTACGACGCCGAGGCCACAGGGCAGACGCAGATGCCGATGCTCTCTCCGGAGGCGCAGGCGGCCGTCGACGCGCTGCCGCAGGGCTCCGCGCTCCTGGTCGTGCGCCGCGGTCCGAACTCGGGCAGCCGCTTCCTGCTGGACAGCGACCTGACCACGGCCGGGCGCCACCCGCAGAGCGACATCTTCCTGGACGACGTGACGGTCTCCCGCCGGCACGTGGAGTTCCGCCGTAGTGCGGAGGGCACGTTCACGGTCGCCGACGTGGGCAGCCTGAACGGCACGTACGTCAACCGCGAGCGGATCGACCAGGTCGCTCTGTCCAACGGTGACGAGGTGCAGATCGGCAAGTACCGGCTGGTCTTCTACGCGAGCCAGCGGGGCTACTGACCGGCCCCCGGGCTCCGTCCGGGGGGACCCCAGGGAAGGTCCATGCGTCAAACACCGAGCGGCGGTGCCGGGCACGGCACCGCCGCCACGGACAGTGGGCTGATGAGCATCGGCACGGTGCTGAACGTGCTGCGCGACGAGTTCCCGGAAGTGACCGTCTCCAAGATCCGTTTCCTGGAGTCGGAGGGGCTCATCGAGCCGCAGCGGACTCCCTCGGGGTATCGAAAGTTCAGCAAGGGCGATGTCGAGCGTCTCGGCCATGTCCTGAGGATGCAGCGGGACCACTATCTGCCGCTCAAGGTGATCCGTGAGCACCTGGACGCCATGGAGCGCGGCGAGGCCGTGCAGCTTCCGGCGCTGAGCCGCCAGCGGGACGGCGAGACCGCGCCGGAGCCCTCCGACGGGCCGGCGGCGGCGCGGATCGGGCGGGCCGAGCTGCTCGCGGCCGCCGGGATCGGTGAGCAGGAGCTCGAAGAGTGGGAGTCGTACGGGCTGATCGCTCCGCTGCCCGACGGGGCGTATGAAGCCGAGGCGGCGACCGTGGCCTCGCTTATCGCCGAGCTGGGGCGGTTCGGGATCGAGCCGCGGCACCTGAGGGTGATGAAGGCCGCAGCCGACCGCGAGGCCGGGTTGGTCGACCAGGTGGTCGCCCCGCTGAAGCGTCACCGGAATCCGCAGACCAGGGCGCATGCGGAGGCCCGGGCCAAGGAACTGGCGGGGCTGACGGTGAAGCTGCACACGGCTCTGGTGCAGATGGCCCTCGGGGTGCGGCTGCCCTGAAACGGGTCGTATCGCGAGGCCGGATCGGCCACCCGTTCCCGGCCCGACTACCCAAACGTCCCGAGCACAGCCTAGGGTTGCTGTGTGAACGAGCTCGATGTCGTAGGTGTCCGGGTCGAAATGCCCTCCAACCAACCGATCGTGCTGCTGCGTGAAGTGGGAGGCGACCGTTACCTCCCCATCTGGATCGGACCGGGGGAGGCGACGGCGATCGCCTTCGCCCAGCAGGGCATGGCTCCTGCGCGACCGCTGACCCACGACCTGTTCAAGGACGTGCTGGAAGCCGTCGGTCAGGAGCTCACCGAGGTACGCATCACGGACCTGCGTGAGGGGGTCTTCTACGCGGAGCTGGTCTTCGCCAGCGGGGTCGAGGTGAGCGCCCGGCCGTCCGATGCCATAGCGCTGGCCCTGCGCACCGGAACGCCGATCTACGGCAGTGACACGGTGCTCGACGACGCCGGTATCGCGATCCCGGACGAGCAGGAGGACGAGGTGGAGAAGTTCCGCGAGTTCCTCGACCAGATCTCGCCGGAGGACTTCGGCAGCAGCAGTCAGTGAGGCGCGTGGGCGGCCGGCGGACGCTGCAGAAGGCACGGTCCGTGCGGGACGCGCCCACAGCCGGTGAGAAAGGACACGTCGGCCTGGGCCGGCGTCGAGTGAGAGCGTCCTGCGCCCTGCTCTGAGCGCATTCGGCTAGCCTTTCCCCGCGGTTGGGCATGGAAAACCACCCCTAGGGTGATTATCACTCGGCGTGCCGAGTGTGGCGGTCGTTGACGCACCCCTGGTGGCTGCCTACCGTCGAGAAGGCAGGTCAAGGACGGAGGTCGGCGTGAGAAGCAGCGGCGACGGTACGGCTGGGGGCGCCTCCGGGCCCAGTCTCGGGGCGAGCAGCGCTTACCCTCCCCCAAGCTCTCGGCTCCGTTCGAGCAGGGGGTACCCCCATCACAGCAGCGCCGCCGATCACGCTCCGCAGCGACCGACGGCCGTGCCGAGCAGCGGAGGGGCGACGTCCATGGCGTCCGAGCAGATCGGCTATCGCGGCCCGACGGCCTGTGCGGCTGCCGGTATCACCTACCGGCAGCTGGACTACTGGGCCCGCACCGGGCTTGTCGAGCCGAGTGTGCGGCCTGCCTACGGGTCCGGCACCCAGCGCCTGTACAGCTTCCGCGACGTCGTCGTCCTGAAGATCGTCAAGCGGTTCCTGGACACCGGGGTCTCCCTGCAGAACATCCGGACCGCTGTCCAGCATCTGAGGGAACGCGGTTTCCGTGACCTGGAGCGCATGACGCTGATGAGCGACGGCGCCACGGTCTACGAGTGCACCTCGCCGGACGAGGTCCACGCCCTGCTTCAGGGCGGTCAGGGGATCTTCGGTATCGCCGTCGGGGTGGTGTGGCGGGACGTCGAGAGCGCCCTGTCGCAGCTGCACGGGGAGCGGATCGACACCGGTGAGACTCTCGTCGGTCACAATCCGGCGGACGAGCTGGCGCGGCGGCGGAACCGGGCCGGCTGAGGCGTCCGGCCGGCTGGGGGTGTGGGGCTTCGTGTCCCGGGAGGCTCCTCGGTCTGTGCAAGCGGTTTCAGCAGCGGGGCTCCGGTCGGTGCGACAGGGCATTGTCAGTGGCGTAGGGCAGCATCGGAGATGTGAGAAACGCGCCCACGATCCTGCATCTCGACATGGATGCCTTCTTCGCCTCGGTGGAGCAGGCGTCCAAGCCGAGCCTGCGCGGGAAGGCCGTCATCGTGGGCGGGCTCGGGCCACGCGGGGTGGTCGCCACCGCGTCATATGAGGCGCGGGTCTTCGGCGTCCACTCGGCGATGCCCATGGCGCAGGCCCGGCGGCTCGCGCCGAACGCCGCGTATCTCGTGCCGCGCTTCGGGTTCTACCGGTCGATAAGCGAGCAGGTGATGGCGCTGCTGCGGGCGCTGTCGCCGCTGGTGGAACCGTTGAGCCTCGATGAGGCGTTCGTCGATCTGGAGGCGGGTGGGGCGGCCTGGGACGCGGAGTCGGCGCGGCTGGCCGGGACGAAGCTGCGTGCGGACATCCGGGAGGTCACCGGGCTCACGGGGTCGGTGGGGCTCGCCGCCTCCAAGATGCTTGCCAAGATCGCCTCCGAGCAGGCCAAGCCCGACGGGCTGGTACTGATCGAGCCGGGGACCGAGCGGGCGCTGCTGGGTCCCCTGTCCGTGCGGACGCTGCCCGGTGTGGGGCCGGCGACGGGTGACCATCTGCGGAGGGTGGGGATCCACACGATCGACGAGCTCGCCGAGGCGGGCGAGGACGAACTCGTACGGCTGCTGGGGAGGGCCCACGGGCACGCGCTGTACGCGATGGCGCTGGCGCGGGACGAGCGGCCCGTGGTGGCCGAGCGGGAGGCCAAGTCGGTGTCGGTCGAGGACACGTACGACGTGGACATCCATGACCGGGTGCGTATCGGTCTGGAGGTGCAGCGGCTGGCCGATCGCTGTGTGCGGCGGCTGCGTGGGTCCGGTCTGTCCGGGCGGACCATCGTGCTGAAGGTACGGCGGTACGACTTCTCCACGCTGACCCGGTCCGAGACGCTGCGCGGGCCCACGGACGACCCGGCGGTGGTGCGGGAAGCGGCCGCCCGGCTGCTGGACGCGGTGGACACGACGGGCGGGGTGCGGCTGCTCGGGGTGGGGGTGAGCGGACTCGCGGACTACACACAGGAGGACCTGTTCGCTCAGGCGGCCGGGGAGGCGGCTGCCGCTGCCGCGGACCATCGGGCCGAGGAGTCCGGCGACGAGCCCGCCGAGCAGCAGGCGCCGGCCGAGCGCCGGTGGTCGGCGGGGCATGACGTACGGCACGTCGAGTACGGGCATGGGTGGGTGCAGGGCAGCGGGCTGGGGCGGGTCACCGTGCGGTTCGAGACGCCCCAGTCGGGCCCCGGGCGGGTGCGGACCTTTCGGGTGGACGACCAGGACCTGGAGCCGGCGGATCCGTTGCCGTTGGTCCGGCGAAGACCCGGGGAGGCCGACTCATCGGCCAGGGGGCAAGGACCTGCGGAGGTGACGCCTGTGGCGCCGGGGCGGGCGGAGGTGGAGAGCGGGGGGTATCTGTAGGGCTTCTCGGTGGCTGTTCGGGGGCGGCAGGGCGGGGTGTCGAGCACGCCCGTCAGGTCTCCTCCTTGCCCGCCAGCTTGCCGACGTGGTGGTCCGGGGGCTGGGGAGGAGAGGCCACGTCGAGGCCGTAGTGGTGGTAGAGCTGGAGTTCCTGCTCGGGCGAGAGGTGGCGGCCGACGCCGAAGTCGGGGGCGTCCTTGATCAGGGCTCGGTCGAAGGGGACGCGGAGGGTGCCGTCGACCAGTTCGCTGGGCTCCAGGGGGACGAACGCGTCCCTGGAGAACAGGCCGGTGCGTATGGCCGCCCACTCCGGCACGCCGGTCGCGTCGTCGAGGTAGACCTCGTCGATGGTGCCGATCTTGTTGCCGTTTCGGTCGAACGCCTTGCGGCCGATCAGGTTGCGCGGATCGATGTCGGTCTGCACGGGCCCTCCACTAGGTCGCAATACATCCGTAAGCACTACCAAAGAGCACAATCAGGAAGGCGGCCACTCGAAGACTCTGGCGTTGCCCTCGCTGGTACGCTGACAAACGGCTGCTGACCCCGTGCGGGAGAGTCCTCCGGACACCATCGGAGGCGCCGAAGGAGCAAATCCTCCCCGGAATCTCTCAGGCACACGTACCGCACGGACGAGGTCACTCTGGAAAGCAGAGCGGGTGTCGACGGCTTCCGCTCTCACCGACGGTGCAAGCCGGCGGCCCTCGGGCGGTCCGGTGAAGCTCTCAGGTTGAGATGACAGAGGGGGAGGCCGTCCGGGTACCCGTCCGTGGTGCCCCTCGAAGGTCGTGTCAGACCAGGAGGCCTCCGCAATGACCGCCCACCGCATTCCGCTCTCCGAGCTCGAAAAGGGCATCCCCTTCGAGCAGCGTCACATCGGGCCCGACCAGGAGGCGTGGGCCAAGATGCTCGCGCAGGTCGGTTACGGCTCACTGGACGAGCTGACGGCCGCCGCGGTGCCGGAGGTGATCAAGAACACCGACGCGCTGGACCTGCCGGGCGCGCGCACCGAGGCCGAGGTGCTGGCCGAGCTGCGTTCGCTGGCCGATCGCAACCAGGTGCTCGACTCCATGATCGGTCTGGGGTACTACGGGACGTTCACCCCGCCTGTCATCCTGCGCAACGTCATGGAGAACCCGGCCTGGTACACGGCCTACACGCCCTACCAGCCGGAGATCTCCCAGGGGCGGCTCGAAGCCCTGCTGAACTTCCAGACGATGGTCGCCGACCTCACCGGGCTGCCGACCTCCGGCGCCTCGCTGCTCGACGAGGGCACCGCCGCCGCCGAGGCCATGGCGCTGTCCCGGCGCATGGGCAAGAACAAGAAGGGCCTGTTCCTGGTCGACGCGGACGCGCTGCCGCAGACCATCGCCGTGATCGAGACGCGTGCCGAGCCGACCGGTGTGGAGGTCGTGGTCGCCGACCTGAGCGAGGGCATTCCGGCCGAGGTCGCCGAGCGGGAGATCAACGGCGTGCTCGTCCAGTACCCGGGCGGCTCCGGTGCCGTACGGGACATCAAGCCCGTCATCGACCAGGCGCACGAGCTCGGCGCGCTCGTCACCGTCGCCGCCGATCTGCTCGCGCTGACGTTGCTGAAGTCGCCGGGTGAGCTCGGTGCGGACATCGCGGTCGGTACGACGCAGCGGTTCGGTGTGCCGATGGGCTTCGGTGGGCCGCACGCCGGTTACATGGCGGTGCGCGAGAAGTTCGCGCGCAGCCTGCCCGGGCGGCTCGTGGGGGTGTCGGTCGATGCCGACGGGAACAAGGCGTACCGGCTCGCCCTGCAGACGCGCGAGCAGCACATCCGCCGGGAGAAGGCCACCAGCAACATCTGCACCGCGCAGGTGCTGCTCGCGGTGATGGCCGGGATGTACGCCGTCTACCACGGCCCCGACGGGCTGACGGGCATCGCGCGGCGCACCCACCGGTACGCCGCGATCCTCGCCGAGGGGCTCAGGGCCGGTGGGGTCGAGGTCGTGCACGGCGCCTTCTTCGACACGCTGACCGTGCGGGTCGAAGGGCGGGCCGCCGAGATCGTCGCCGCCGCGCGCGAGAACGGCGTCAACCTGCGGCACGTCGACGCCGACCACGTCTCGATCGCCTGCGACGAGACCACCACGCGGGCCCAGGTGGGCGCCGTATGGACCGCCTTCGGGACCGACGGGGACGTCGAGGCGCTGGACGCGGCCACGGAGGACTCCCTGCCGGCCGCGCTGCTGCGCACCGACGAGTTCCTGACCCACCCCGTCTTCCACCAGCACCGCTCCGAGACCGCGATGCTGCGCTACCTGCGCAGGCTGGCCGACCGCGACTACGCGCTCGACCGCGGCATGATCCCGCTGGGCTCCTGCACCATGAAGCTCAACGCGACCACCGAGATGGAGCCGGTGACCTGGCCCGAGTTCGGGCAGCTGCACCCCTTCGCGCCGGCCGAGCAGGCGCAGGGCTACCTCACGCTCATCCGTGAGCTGGAGGAACGTCTCGCCGAGGTGACCGGGTACGACAAGGTGTCGCTGCAGCCCAACGCCGGGTCGCAGGGTGAGCTGGCCGGTCTGCTCGCCGTACGCGGATACCACCGGGCAGGCGGTGACGAGCAGCGGACCGTGTGCCTCATCCCGTCCTCCGCGCACGGCACCAACGCCGCCAGCGCGGTGATGGCGGGCATGAAGGTCGTCGTCGTGAAGACCGCCGAGGACGGCGAGATCGACGTCGAGGACCTGCGGGCGAAGATCGAGCAGTACCGTGACGAGCTGGCGGTGCTGATGATCACGTACCCCTCGACGCACGGCGTGTTCGAGGAGCACGTCGCCGACATCTGCGCGCAGGTGCACGAGGCCGGCGGGCAGGTGTACGTCGACGGAGCCAACCTGAACGCACTGGTGGGGCTGGCCGCGCCGGGGCACTTCGGCGGTGACGTCTCCCATCTGAACCTGCACAAGACGTTCTGCATCCCGCACGGCGGCGGTGGTCCCGGCGTCGGTCCGGTGGCGGTGCGTGAGCACCTCGCGCCGTACCTGCCGAACCATCCGTTGCAGCCCGCCGCCGGGCCGGAGACGGGTGTGGGCCCGATCTCGGCGGCGCCCTGGGGGTCGGCGGGCATCCTGCCGATCTCGTGGGCGTACGTCCGGCTCATGGGCGGTGAGGGGCTGAAGCGGGCCACTCAGGTGGCGGTGCTCAGCGCCAACTACATCGCCAAGCGGCTGGAGCCGCACTACCCGGTGCTGTACACCGGCCCCGGCGGGCTGGTCGCGCACGAGTGCATCATCGACCTGCGGCCGCTGACCAAGGCGACCGGAGTGAGTGTCGACGATGTGGCCAAGAGGCTCATCGACTACGGGTTCCACGCGCCGACGATGTCGTTCCCGGTGGCCGGGACGCTGATGATCGAGCCGACCGAGTCGGAGGACCTGGCCGAACTCGACCGGTTCTGCGAGGCGATGATCGCCATCCGCGCGGAAATCGAGAAGGTCGGTTCCGGCGAGTGGCCCGCGGACGACAACCCGCTGCGGGGCGCCCCGCACACGGCCGCCACGCTGGGCGGCCAGTGGGAGCACGCGTACAGCCGCGAGGAGGCCGTGTTCCCGGCCGGGGTGTCGGCCGCGGACAAGTACTGGCCGCCGGTGCGCCGCATCGACCAGGCCTTCGGCGACCGGAACCTGGTCTGCTCCTGCCCGCCGCTGGACGCGTACGAGGACTGAGCCGGCGTAGCCGGGCGGAAAGGGCTCCGCTTCCGGGCGGAGCCCTTTCTGTGTCACGGCGTCGCCAGGGAGACCTCCGTCGACTTGATCAGTGCGACGACGGGTGAGCCGGCTGTCAGAGCGAGGTCGGTGACGGCCTCCTTGGTGATCGCCGCCGTCAGGTCGCCGCCGTCCACCGAGATCTTGACCGATGCCATGGCGCCGCCGGTGGTGACGTCGGTGACCGTGCCGGGGAGCTGGTTGCGGATGGAGAGGCCGTCGGTCCGGCCTGTGGCGAGGGACACCTCCGTCGACTTCACCAGGGCGCGTACGGCGGTGCCGGTGGTGAGGGCGAGGTCCTGGGCGGCCTCCAGGGTGATCACCGCGGTGAGGTGCCGGCCGCCGGTCAGACGGACCTTGACCGTGGCCATGACCTCGCCGGTGGTGACGTCGGTGACCGTGCCGGGGAGCTGGTTGCGGATGCTCAGGCTCATGGAGGGCGCCTCGCAGACAGTGGGGGGCGTGGTCTCGACCCACCGTAGCCCTGAGAGGCGCTTCAGGCCGGGTATGCGTGGGTCTGCGCCGCTTTGACTGTCGCCCAGACCTGGGCGCCCGGGTGCAGGTCCAGCTCGGCCGCGGCGACCGTGGTGAGGTCGGCGGCGAGGGGGATGTCGCCGGTGAGGCCGGCGCGGATCTGGTCGCCGTGGGTCTCCAGACCGGCGACCTCGCAGTGCCAGAGGTTACGGGCGCTGGAGCCGGTGGGCCGGTCCCGGTGAAGGGTGACCGCGCCTGGGGGGAACGCCACGAAGACCGGCCCGGAGAGGCGCTCGGTGGTGGTGATGGCGGGGCCCGTGTCGAGGTGGACGGTGTGGCCGTCGGCCTGTCCCCGGTAGAGGTTCAGGCCGACGAGTTGCGCGATGTAGTCCGTGCGCGGGTGGCGGGCGATGTCGGACGGGGTCCCCTCCTGGACGACCCGGCCGTGCTCGACGACGACCAGGCGGTCCGCCAGCACCATGGCGTCGAGCGGGTCGTGCGTCACCAGGACGGCGACGGCCTCGAAGTCGGACAGGTGGCGGCGGAGCTGGGCGCGTACCTCCAGACGGGTGCGGGCGTCGAGAGCGGCGAGGGGTTCGTCGAGGAGCAGCAGCCGCGGGTGGGTGGCGAGGGCGCGGGCCAGGGCGACGCGCTGGGCCTGTCCGCCGGAGAGGCGTCGGGGCTTGGCGCCGGCGTGGTCGGCCAGGCCCATGCGGTCCAGCCACGTGGCGGCCTGAGCGCGGGCCTCGGCCTTGGTGGCGCCATGGCAGCGCGGGCCGAAGGCCACGTTGTCCAGGGCGGACAGGTGGGGGAAGAGCAGGTAGTCCTGGAAGACGACGCCGACCGGGCGGGACTCCGGGGGCGTACGTTCCAGTCTCGCTCCGTCGAGTCGGAGGTGGCCGCCGGTGAGCGGGGCGAGGCCGGCGAGCGCGCGCAGGGCGGTGGTCTTGCCGGCGCCGTTGGGGCCGAGCAGGGCGACGACGTCGCCGGGGGCGGCGGTGAGGGTGACGTCGAGGCGGAAGGCGCCGCGGTCGATGACGAGGTGGGCGTCGAGGCCCTCACCGCGGGAGCCGTTGGAGGGTGGGGCGGCGGTTGTTGTCGTGGCGGCGGGGTCGGTCATGAGGGGGTGTCCTGGGACGCGGGGGACGCGGGGGCGAACGTGTGGGTGTGGGTGCGGGAAGGGAGGGGGCGCCCGGCCTCCGGCCGGGGTGGTTCGGCGCCGTCGGCGAGTGCGGGTGGTGCGGGGGTCATGATGGTGTCATCCAGCGGTCTCGCAGGCCTGCCAGTACGGCGATCGAGACCGCCAGCAGTACCAGGCTGAGGGCGATCGCCGCCGCCGGGTCGTTCTGCAGGGCCAGGTAGACGGCCAGCGGCATGGTCTGCGTACGGCCGGGGAAGTTGCCCGCGAAGGTGATCGTCGCCCCGAACTCGCCGAGGGCCCGGGCCCACGCCAGGACGGAGCCCGCGGCGACGCCCGGGGCGATCAGCGGCAGGGTGACCCGGCGGAACGCGGTGAAGCGGGAGGCGCCCAGGGTCGTGGCCGCCTCCTCGTAGCGCGGGTCGGCGGCCCGTAGCGTGCCCTCCACGCTGATGACCAGGAACGGCATCGCCACGAAGGTCTCGGCGAGGACGACGCCGGTTGTCGTGAACGGCAGCGTGATCCCGAACCAGGAGTCCAGCCACTGCCCGACCACGCCGTTGCGGCCGAAGGCGAGCAGGAGGGCCACGCCGCCGACCACCGGGGGCAGGACGAGCGGCAGCGTCACCAGGGCGCGGACGAAGCCGCGGCCGGGGAAGTCGGTGCGGGCCAGCAGCCAGGCCAGCGGGACGCCGATGACCAGGCTCAGCGCGGTCGCCGCCGTGGCGCAGACGAGGGAGAGGCGGAGTGCCTCCCAGACCTCGGCGCTGGTCAGCTGCTCCGGGAGGCTGCGCCAGGGGGCTCTTACGAGCAGGGAGATCAGGGGGAGCAGGAGGAACGCCAGGCCCACGAGGGCGGGCACCAGCAGGGGCAGCGGGACTCCGCGGGCACCGCCTGCCCGGGCACGGCCGCGCCGCGATCCGCCCTCCAGCGTGTCGGGAGGCGGCACGGCTTCGGCGGGGCGGCTCACGGCTTGAGGAACCCGGCTTCGGTCAGCACCTTCTGGCCTTCTGCGGACTTCACCAGCTCGATGAAGGCCTTCGCCGCATCGGCGTTGGGCGCGTCCTTGAGCAGGGCGATCGGGTAGTCGTTGACGGCCTTGGCCGACTCGGGGAACTCCACGCCCCGCACCCTGCCGCCCGCCGCCCTCACGTCGGTCCTGTAGACGACGGCCGCGTCGGCCTCGTTCAGCTCGACCTTCGTCAGCGCGCTCTTGACGTCCTGCTCGTACGACACCGGCGTGAGCCTGAGGCCGCCGGCCTTCAGGGCGGTCTGCGCGGCGGCGCCGCAGGGCACCGTCCTGTCGCACAGGACGGCCTTCAGACCCGACCTGGTGAGGTCCTTGAGGGAGGAGATCTTGTCGGGGTTGCCCGGCAGCGTGGCGATCTCCAGCTGGTTGCGGACGAAGGTGGCGGGCGGGCCGACCGCGTCGCCCCGGCCCGTGACGATCTTCATCGTCTTGGCGCTGGCGGCGGCGAACACGTCCGCCGGGGCGCCGTTCGTGATGCTCGCTGCGAGGGTGTCACTGCCACCGAAGTTGAAGGTGACCTTGGTGCCCGGGTGCTCCTTCTCGAACTGCTTGCCGAGCGTAGTGAAGCTCTCCTTGAGCGAGGCGGCGGCGAAGACGGTGACCGTGCCGGAGAGTCGCGGTGACGCCGAGGACGAGGGACCGGTCTTCGCGGAGTCGGAACCCGGGTCGGAGGAGGAGCAGGCGCTCAGGGTCAGCAACGCGGCGGCTCCCGCGCCGGCCATCTGCAGGGTCCGGCGGGTCCGGCGTGCGGAACGGGTCATCACGAGGCCACTCCTCTGGGGTCCGGTGGAAGAGCGTGACGGACTTCTCCCATGCGCCGATCATACTTCCGCAGGTGCGAGGTGTAAGTGTGCTGTTGCATCGCATGAGCCCGCTCACATGGCGAGTGAGCTGGCATGTGCGTGTCGACGGAATGGGTGGCGCGTGTCAGACCCTGTCGATGTGTACGTTTGTCGACTTCACGCGGGCGGTGGCCTCCATGCCGACCTCCAGGCCCAGCTCCTCGACGGCCTCGCGGGTCAGCAGGGAGACCAGCCGGTGCGGGCCGGCCTGGATCTCGACCTGGGCGGCGACGTCGCCGAGTTTGATCGCGGTGACGATTCCAGGGAAGGCGTTGCGGGCCGAGGTGTACGGGGCGGCGCCCTCCTCGCCGCCGGACCGCGCGAGCTGCACCGAGAAGGCGGCCAGGTCCCGTCCGTCGATGAGGCGCCGCCCGTTCTCGTCGCGGTGGGTGGTGATCCGGCCCGCGTCCGCCCAGCGTCGGGCGGTGTCCGGGCTGACGCCGAGCAGCCGCGCCGCCTGGCCGATCGTGTAGGACTGCATGCCGGTCACGATAGGGGGACGACCGGGGAACTGTGGACGTGGGGTTGGCCGTTGGGTATAACGCGATATAGCGTTAGTTTTGTCGAGCGGGTGAGCCCGGGAGAGATCGCCCGGGGGGATCGGGGTGGAGCATGTCCGGGGACTTCTTTCGCACCGCTGAGCCGACCGAGCTGCGGGCCTCTCACGCGGACCGGGACCGCGTCGTCGATGTGCTCAGCGCTGCGGCGGCAGATGGCCGGCTGACCGCCGAGGAACTCGACGGACGGGTGGAGGCCGCCCTGTCCGCGCGCACGATGGGGGAGCTGGCCGTGCTGACGGCGGACCTGCCGACGGTGCTCGGTGGGGACCCGGTCGAGGCCAAGGAAGTCGTCCGGATCGAGCAGGAGGGCGCATCGACGCGGCGTGACGGGGACTGGGTGGTGCCGCGGCGGATGGAGATCCAGTCCGCGTGGGGCGAGGTGACGCTCGACTTCACACGGGCGGTGATCGTGTGCGACACCCTCCACCTCGATCTCGACATACGGGGCGGCGCGCTGAAGCTGGTGACCAGGCCCGGCATCGTGGTGGACACCGACTCCCTGGTGACGCACTACGCCACGACCAAGACGCGTCACACCGGCGGTGCTGATGTGCCGGTGGTGCTGCGCGTGGAGATCACGGGGGAGATCAGCTTCGGGAAGGTCGTGGTGCGGCAGCCGTCGCGGCGCGTGTTCGGCAGGAAGGCGTAGGGGGAAAGCGAGGGCCGGGCACGGCGAGCTGGTGCTCACGGTGCGAGGCCTGTGCCCTGTGCCGCCGAGTCTGCTCCGGGCGTTCAGGTGCTCGCCGGGTGTGGATGTGATGCCCGTTCACGGCTTGTGCCCCACGGCCCGTGCTCGACCGGTGTGTCCGGCCGGCCGCTGGGCCCCGGTAGGCCGCCGGGTCCCGACCGGCTCACGCCCGGTGTGCCCGGTGTGTCCTGCCGGTCCTCAGCCGCTGTGCCCGCCCCGCTCTCACCCGGTGCGCCTGGAAGACCCGCTCTCACCCGGTATGGACCCGAGGCCGTCGCTCCCGGTCTGGTTCTGCCTCGCGCAGTACCTCTCGGGTGACCGGGGCGACCTCGCCCTGACCGAACAGGAAGAAGCGCAGGAAGTTGGAGAAGGGGTTGCCCTCGGTCCACTCGAAGTAGATGTGCGGGATGCGGCCGGTCGTGTCACGGACGTGGAGCAGCAGGGCGGCCAGGGCGTTCGGTATCGAGGAGGACTCCAGCGTCAGGACGCGGTAGCGGTCGTGCAGGACCTCGCCGCGCACCGTCAGGCCCGCCTCGAACTCGGAGGGGTCGACGACCGTGACTTCGAGGAAGACGAAGTCCTCGCCGGGGAGGTCGTTGTCGTTCTGTATCTGCTCGATCTTGTCGCGGTACTCGGCCTTGTCCCGCTGGTCGGGTTCGTTGGCGATGAACCGCATCTTCCGGCTGGCCATGTCCCGGATGAACCGCTCCGCCATGTCGTCCAGCGTCACGCTGGTCACGCGCAGCTCGAAGGCGCGGGCCAGCCGGGACAGCAGGGAGACCAGAATGATGCCGGCGATGAAGCAGGCGCCGATCTTCACACCGTCCGGACGCTCGATGACGTTCACGACCGTCGTGTAGAGGAACACCGCCGATATCACGGCGAATCCGATGGTCCAGTTCCGCTGCCGCGCCTTGCGGGCGGCGATGGTCACCGCGATCGCGGCGGAGCTGATCAGCACCAGCACACCGGTGGCGTACGCGCCGCCCTGGGCGTCGACGTCCGCGTCGAAGATCCAGGTGACCAGAAAAGCGATCAGGGTGAAGACGATGACCATGGGCCGTACCGCGCGCGCCCAGTGCGGGGCCATGCCGTAGCGGGGGAGGTAACGCGGCATCAGGTTGAGCAGGCCGGCCATCGCGGAGGCGCCGGCGAACCACAGGATGGCGATCGTCGAGATGTCGTACACCGTGCCGAAGACACTGCCCAGGTAGTCGTGCGCCAGATATGCCAGCGCGCGCCCGTTGGCATTGCCTCCCGACTCGAACTCCTTCTCGGGAATGAGGAGCGTGGTGATGAAGCTGGTGGTGATCAGGAACACGCTCATGATCACGGCGGCCGCGGTCAGCAGCTTCTTCGTGTCCCGGATGCGGCCGACCGGCCGCTCGTCGGTGTCGCCCGGGTCGCCCTTGACGTGCGGCATCACGGCGACGCCGGTCTCGAAGCCGGAAAGGCCGAGGGCGAGCTTGGGGAAGACGACCAGGGCCACACCGATCATGACGAAGACGTTGCCGTGTTCCGTGGTCAGGGCGCTCGACCAGTCGGTGACGACGTGGCCCGCGGTGACGACGTGCCACAGGCCGACCACCACGACTACGGCGTTCAGCGCGAGATAGCCGCCCACCAGGGCGACCGCCACGCCGATCGCCTCCAGGAAGCCCTTGAGGAACACCGCGCCGAGCAGGGCGACGAGGAGCAGGGTGATGAGCATCTGCTTGTCGTGCAGGGCGCCGGTCAGATGGGGGTTCTCGATGAGATGGGTCGAGGCGTCCGCCGCCGACAGGGTGATGGTGATCAGGAAGTCGGTGGCGGCGAAGCCGAGCAGGGTCAGCACGAACAGCTTGCCCTGCCAGAAGGAGAGCAGTCGTTCCAGCATCGCGATCGAGCCCTCACCGTGGGGGCTCTCCTCCGCCACCCGCCGGTACACGGGCAGGGCGCCCGCCAGAGTGACGAGCACCAGCACGATCGTCGCGATGGGTGACAGCAGACCGGCGGCGAGGGCCGCGATGCCCGGCTGGTAGCCGAGCGTCGAGAAGTAGTCGACGCCGGTGAGACACATGACCCGCCACCAAGGCTGGCCCTTGTGGGCGGGCTCGGGCTCGGCGTGCGGCCCCTGATGGCCGCCGCTCCTGCCCATGTCGGACAGCCCCTCCAGCATCCAGGCGCGCAGTCGGCCGGCTGGCTGCTGCTCTGTGGTGGCCATCGGTGTGCTCCTGATGTGCGGCTCAGCTTGCGGTTCCGGCCATCACGCGGACGGCGGGTTCAGCGTAAGCGGAGAGTGACGCGTGGGCCCACGGATGAGGGGGGTGAGCGCGTCAAGCTTCCGTTAAGACTGGGCCGACGGACGTCGACGGACCATCGAGAGCCGAGATGGAGGCCCGGTCGAGCACCCGATCGGGGCGTACGGAGGGGGTGGCGCATGTCGGCCAGGGGTGGGTACCCAGCGTCATGGCGTATGGCGTGGCCCTCGGCTCCCGGGACCGGCGCGGCGCCGAATCACCGCCGCTGTTTTCACTCCATCCCCGACAGCCTGAGCACGGTCAACGCGGTCTCGCGCTCGATCCGCTCCGAGACGCGGCGCAACTCCGGCGTACCGCAGGTGAGCGAACCGCGGGCCGCGGAGCTGCGGGCGTCCTCGGCCAGGCGGTGCCACAAGTCCGGGTTGTCCAGAAGGACCTGAGGGTCGATCTCGACCCGACCGCCGAACACGTCCCGCAGCACCAGCCGTTGCTCCACCCCGTCCAGGCAGTGCACGGACTCCAGCAGGTCGGTACGGACCCGTCGTTCGCGCAGCAGTCCACGGGAGGCCAGCCAGCCCCGGCCGGCGCGGATCCGGGGCGGACAGAGGACGCCGAAGAGCAGTGCCGCGAGGCCCAGCCAGAGCGCGCTGTGCCAGGCGGCGAACTCGCCCCCGCCCCAGTCGGTGACCAGGAGCAGTACGAGGAGAGCGGCCGCGCAGCGGGCGGAACTGCGCACGTCCTTCACCCAGCGGCGGTCGTACACCGCCACGCCCGGTTGCCACGGCCAGGTGCCGGCCGGCTCGCGTCGCACGTCGTCGGGGCGCCCCATGGTGCTGACGGTAGGGACTTCGGGCACCGGGGCAAGACCTCTTGACGCAACTCTGCGGGTATTCGGCGGTTGTTGACGCAGTCCCGGCTCCCCGGCACGGCCGTTGCCGCCCTGCGGGAGGCCGGTCCGCACGGAACTGCTGCCGGCGTGCGGGGTGCGGCGGCGTAACGTTCGGCCGGAGATCCGAATGTTTCGCGCACCCTACCCTCGCCGACTGCCGATCAGGAGGCGTGCGGCGACCCATTATCCCGAGTGCGGCGGACGATGGCTAGAGATTCACCGCGTACAGGGGGTTGCCACCGTTCGGAAAGTGTCTCTAGGGTGCGGCAGCAACGCAGCTTTCATAAAGAATTACGAAACTTTCGGTCCATCGGACGGGCGTGGACGCGCCGTCCTGTACCCAAGGAGCGCATGATGGGCGACCCGGCACTGTCCCGCCGCGGCTTCCTGGCGGCCTCCGCCGCGGCCGGTCTGGGCATGACGGCACTGAGCGGATGCGGCGGAGATTCGGACGGAGGGTCGTCGGGGACGACCACGATCGAATGGTGGAACATCTCCACCACCGAGCCGGCGAAGACTGTCTGGGCGGCTCTCGCGAAGAAGTTCGAAGCCCAGAACCCCAAGGTCAAGGTAAAGATCGTCCAGCTGGAGAACGACGCCTACAAGTCGAAGATGACCGCGCTGACCGCCTCCGGGAAGCTGCCGGACGTCTTCCACACCTGGGGCGGCGGCGTACTCAAGCAGCAGGTCGACGCCGGGCTCGTCGAGGATCTCACGGAGAGAACCAAGGAGTGGTCCGGGGGTCTGCTGTCGGTCGCGAAGGAGCCGTACCTCCTCGACGACAAGGTGTACGGCATCCCGTTCGACATCGGCATGATCGGCTTCTGGTACAACAAGGCGCTCTTCCGGCAGGCCGGCATCAGCACGCCCCCGACCACCTGGAGCGGCTTCCTCGACGCCGTACGCAAGCTGAAGGCCGAGAGCATCACGCCGCTCGCCCTGGCCGGCAAGGAGAAGTGGCCCGGCATGTACTACTGGGCCTACCTCGCGATGCGCACCGCCGGTGCCGAGGCCCTGCAGAAGGCTTACGACGCCAAGGACTTCACGGGGGCCGCCTTCGTGGAGGCGGGGGAGCACCTCAAGGAACTGGTCGATCTCCAGCCCTTCCAGAAGGGGTTCCTCGGCGCCGCCTACTCCACCCCCACCGGCCAGGCCGCCGCCGTCGGCAACGGCAAGGCCGCGATGGAACTCATGGGCCAGTGGGCGCCGGTCGTGGAAGCCGACGCGGGCAAGGGCCTCGGCAAGGACCTCGGCTTCTTCCCGTTCCCGGCGGTCGAGGGCGGCAAGGGCGCCATCACCGAGGTGTTCGGCGGGGGCGGCGGGCACGCCGTGCGCAGCGGCGCCCCGCAGGCGGCCGTCGACTTCCTGAAGTTCTTCGCCTCCGAGACCACGGACGTCGAACTCGTCAAGAAGACCGGCGTCCTGCCGGTGGTCCCGGCCGCCGAGAGCGCCCTCACCGACCCCAACCTCAAGGCCGTACAGAAGCAGTTGAGGGCCGCCACCGGCTTCCAGCTCTACCTCGACCAGGCCTACGCGCCCGCCGTCGGCCAGGAGATCAACGACAGCGTCGCCGCGCTGATCGCCGGCTCCAAGTCTCCCGAGCAGGTCACCACGTCGATCACGCAGACCACCAAGGAAGAGCAGTAGCCCGCGATGACCTCGACGTTCCTGCCGGACAAGCGGACCGGCCCCGACACCGACCTCGCGCCCCCGCCCGCCGCGGCGGGCCGGGGGCGGTCCCGGCGGCGCGTGCTGCACTGGCTCACCGCGGTCGGCTTCCAGGTGCCCGCCCTGGTGCTGTTCATCGGGCTGGTCCTGCTGCCGATGCTGTTCGCGCTGTACGCCGCCTTCTTCCGCTGGGGCGGCTTCGGCATGCCCTCCGACTACATCGGCGGCGACAACTTCACCCGGCTGCTGAAGGACCCGGTCTTCCTCGGCGACCTGTGGCGCTGCCTGGTCCTGGTCGTCCTCTCCCTCGCACTCCAGCTGCCGTTCGCGCTCGCCATGGCCGTCCTGCTCAACCAGAAGCTGCGCGGGCGGGCGGTCTACCGGATGCTGTTCTTCGCGCCGTACGTGCTGTCCGAGGCCATCACCGGCGTGCTGTTCAGCATGATCTTCGCCCCGGACGACGGACTCGCCGACCATGTCCTGGGCAGCGTCGGGCTGGACGGGCTGGGCGGGGAGTGGTTCGCCGACCCCTCCACCGTCATGGCGACCCTGTTCCTGGTCATGACGTGGAAGTACTTCGGCTTCCACATGATGCTCTACCTGGCCGGACTGCAGTCCATCCCGGCCGAGTTGACCGAGGCGGCGCTGATCGACGGCGCCGGGCCCTGGCAGCGCTTCCGCAGCGTGACCCTGCCGCTGCTCGCGCCCACCCTGCGCATCAGCGTCTTCCTGTCCGTCATCGGGGCCATCCAGCTGTTCGACCTGGTGTGGGTGGTCACCCAGGGCGGTCCCGACCACCACTCCGAGACCATGGCCGTGACCATGTTCCAGTACGGCTTCAAGCGCTACCAGGTCGGCTACGCCAGCGCGATCAGCGTGGCCATGTTCGGCATCAGCCTCGTCTTCGCCCTCGCCTACCAGCGGTTCGTGCTCCGCCGTGACCTCGAAGGAGCCACCACGACGATGAGGGGAGACGCCAAGTGACGGCCAAGTCCAGCAAGAGGACCCTGCCCCTGCATGTGGTCCTCGTCGTCGTCGGCGCCGTGATGGCCGTGCCGCTGCTGTACGCCGTGCTGTCCGGCTTCAAGTCCACCGACCAGCTCTCCCGCAACCCCGTCGGGCTGCCCGACCCGTGGGTGTTCGGCAACTACTCCGGAGTCCTCGGCTCGGGGGACTTCTGGCGGATGGTCGGCAACAGCACGCTGATCGCGGTGGTGACCACCGTCCTCGTCGTCGCGGTCTCCGCGCTCGCCGCGTTCTCCTTCGCGCGGTTCGCCTTCCGCGGGCGGGAGTTGCTCTTCACCCTCTTCACGATGGGGCTGATGTTCCCCTTCGCGGTGGCCGCGCTTCCGTTGTTCCTGCTGCTGCGCTCCATGGGCCTGCTGGACAACCCGCTCGGCGTGATCCTTCCGCAGGCCGCCTTCGGACTGCCGATGACGATCATCATCCTGCGCGGCTTCTTCCGGGAGATCCCCGGCGAGCTGGAGGAGGCGGCCACCCTCGACGGCTGCGGCCCCTTCGGCTTCTTCTGGCGGGTACTGCTGCCCATGGCGCGGCCCGCGCTCGGGACGGTGTCGGTCCTCGCCGTCGTCACCAGCTGGAACAACTTCTTCCTGCCGCTGCTGGTCTTCACCGAATCCACCTGGTGGACCATCCCCATCGGCGTCCAGCAGTACCAGGGCCAGTACTCCACGGACACCGCCCGGGTCTTCGCCTACCTGGTCCTCGCCATGGTCCCCGCACTCGCCTTCTACTCGGTCGCCGAGCGCCAGCTCGTCGGCGGCCTCACAGCCGGCGCCACCAAGGGATGACACGCGCCCGCGGACGTACGGCTCACCCCCTTCCCGACCGTGAGGAGTCGCACCATGCGCACCATCCGTACGACCATCCGCTCCCGCACCCGGCTCAGACTCGCCGGCGCGCTCGCCTGCGTCCTGGTGGCCGCCGGTGTCGCCACGGGACCGGCCGCCCAGGCGGGTGAGAAGCCGACGACGCTGGCCGACCTCGCCCAGCGTCACGGCCGCTACTTCGGCAGCGCCACCGACAACCCCGAGCTCACCGACGCCCCGTACACGGCACTGCTCGGCAGCGAGTTCGACCAGATCACCCCCGGCAACGGAATGAAGTGGTACGCCACCGAGCCCCAGCAGGGCGTCTTCGACTGGTCCAAGGGCGACGAGATCGTCGACCTCGCCCGCGCCAACCACCAGAAGGTGCGCGGTCACACCCTGGTCTGGCACAGCCAGCTGCCCGACTGGCTCACGAGCCGCCAGTGGACCGCCGCCGAGCTCAGGGCCGTACTGAAGAAGCACATCCAGGCGGAGGTACGGCACTACCGCGGCAAGGTCTTCGCCTGGGACGTCGTCAACGAGGCGTTCAACGAGGACGGCACCTACCGGGAGACGATCTTCTACAACACGCTCGGCCCCGGCTACATCGCCGACGCGCTGCGCTGGGCGCACCAGGCCGACCCGCGAGTGAAGCTGTACCTCAACGACTACAACATCGAGGCGATCGGCCCGAAGAGCGACGCCTACTACCGGCTGGCCAAGGAGCTCAAGGCGCAGGGCGTCCCGCTCCACGGCATCGGGCTCCAGGCCCACCTGGCCCTGCAGTACGGCTATCCGGCCACCCTTGAGGACAACCTCCGCCGCTTCTCCCGGCTCGGCCTGGACACGGCCCTCACCGAGGTCGACATCCGCATGCAACTGCCCGCGGACGAGGCGAAGCTGGCCACGCAGGCCGAGTGGTACCGCGACCTGACGGAGGCCTGCCTCGCGGTGCGCCGGTGCGTGGGCATCACGCTGTGGGACTACACCGACAAGTACTCCTGGATCCCGGCGTTCTTCCCCGGCGAGGGCGCGGCCCTCCCGTGGGACGAGCAACTGCGCCCGAAGCCGGCGTACTTCGCGATCCGTGAGGCGCTCGGCGGGAAGTAGCGGCGCGCTGAGCGGGGCGGCCTCCTCGGGTGATGGGGGCAGATGTGGCCGGGTCGGGTGACGGTGTCGCGTGCTCGGGCCGGTGGCGGGCGGCGTGCGTATGCCGGGGCCGCCCGACAACGGGCTGCCGTCCACTGTGCTCGTCGGGCGCCGCGCTCGGCGTCGGTGCCGCCCTCGGCGCTGCGTGTGTGGTGGTCGGCCTCGCGGTCGGCGGCCGAGTGGGGCCCGCCTTCGCCGACCGGACGGCCGGCCACGATCGTCGCGCGGCCCAGCGCAGTGCCGAGGGCCCGAGGGGCCGTGGCGAAAACGGCCGTACGAGTGCGTCCGCGGCGTCCGGCGCCGGGCAGTCGTCTGCTCCGCCCCGAGGCGCGTCGCCCCGCATCAGAGGCGGGGCGCCCCCATCACCCGTCCCGCCTCCCTCAGCTCGCGTCGGCCCGCCCCCTTCCCTGCCCCCTCCTACGCCTGGGCCGGGGGCGCCGTGCTGGCCCGGACCACCAGTTCCGTGCCCAGCTCCACCCGTGCCGCGTCCGGCTGTTCGTCGCGGGTCAGGCGGAGGACCGTGCGGGCGGCGAGCTTGCCCATGTCGGCGAGGGGCTGGCGGACGGTGGTGAGCGGCGGAGCCGACCAGCGGACTTCCGGAAGGTCGTCGAAACCGACCACGCTCATGTCCTCCGGCACGCGCAGCCCGCGCCGTCGCAGCGCCTCGATCGCGCCGAGTGCCATCTGGTCGCTGGCCGCGAACACGGCGGTCGGCGGCTCGGGCAGGTCGAGGAGGGCGTCGCAGCCGGTGAAGCCGGACTCCGGATGGAAGTCGCCGGGCTGGATCAGGGACCCGTCCACCGTGACTCCCGCGCCCTCCAGGGCCGCGCGGTAGCCGTCGAGCCGGGCCCGGGAACACAGCAGGCGGGGCGGCCCGGCGATCAGGCCGATCCTGCGGTGGCCCAGCGCCAGCAGGTGCTCGGTGGCCGCCATGCCGCCCGACCAGTTGGCGGCACCGATGGTGGGCACCTCCAGGGCGGGGGAGCCCGCGGGATCGACGACCACCAGCGGCACGCCGAGGATCCGCAACTCCTGGTGGAGCACGGGCTCCAGGACCGAGGTGACCAGGACGACACCGTCGGAGGCGCGCGCCCGCAGGTTCCGCATCCACTCGCGGGCGTCCCCCGAGCGCCCGTGGATGGCGGACACCACGGTGCCCACCCCGGCCGCGTGGGCGACCTCCTCCACGCCACGGATGATCTCCACCGCCCAGGGGCTGTCGAGGTCGTTGAAGACCAGGTCGAGCAGGGCGGCCCGGGAGCCGGAGGCCGCGGTGCGTCTGCGGTAACCGTGACGGCGCAGCAGATCGTCGACCCGGGCCCGGGTCTGCGGCGACACGTCGGACCGGCCGTTGACGACCCGGGACACGGTCGGCACGGAGACCCCGGCCCGCCGGGCGATCTCCGTGATCGTCACCCTGCCCCGCACCTCGGAAGCCCCGGCACCGTCCTCGCGTGCTGCCACTGCCCACCTCCGTCGACGCCCACCGCGAAACTTCCAGGAGTCTTCCGGAAAACAGGCAGGTGTGGGAAGCGGTCTCCACGCAACACCGTGCCGGACAACGGGACACAGACAGGCCCCGTCACGAGGCACTACCGGGAGGGACCACCCCTGGACATGCGTCGGGGCCGGGTCGCAGGAAACCTGCGGCCGGCCCCTCCTGTCTCCGGGCGGGACGTCACCCCGCCCGGCGGTGCTCAGGCGGCGGTCATCACCCGGCTGGGGTCCAGCAGGCGGTGAGGGGCGATGACCTGGCCGTCCGGCAGGAGCTCACCGGTGTCCTCGAAGAGGACGACGCCGTTGCACAGCAGGCTCCATCCCTGCTCCGGGTGGTGCGCCATGAGGCGGGCGGATTCCCGGTCGGCGGAGTCGGCTGAGGGGCACGGTGGCTGGTGCTGGCACATTGGTGGGATCTTTCGCTCTGTCGTGTCGTGTGAGATGGCTGTGATGTCTGACCCGCGGCGTGAAGTATCGCTCATGGCCGCCCCCCGTTGTCATAAGTCGGTCGGAACCAAGTGTTGCCCCACGGGCGTCAATCCGCAGGGATTTCGCATCACCGCTTCTTCACAGGTTGATGACGCATCGCCCAGGTGGATGGTTCACCCCAACTGCCCTGTCACTTCGGGTGGTTCGTAGTGGCCGTATAGGGCTAGTCCGGTCGGGCGGCAAGGTTTTTGTGGCTCGTACGAGCCTTTAAGTGCTCGTACGAGCAATGGGCGCCGAAAACGGCGTCGTACCCCGCCACCGGTGAAACGGTGACGGGGTACGCGTGGTCGTGCGCGGTGCGGTGCTCAGGCGGGCGAGCGGAGCAGTCGTGTCGGAGTCACCCGATGGGTCAGTAGCGGCAGCAGGTCCGCGACCTGGTGCGGACGGTGGGCCGCGATGCCGGGTGGCGCTGGCGCCAGCGGCACGAGCAGGTCGGTGGCCGCGGGGTGGCCGGTGGCGGCGTCCGCGGTGCAGTCGCCGTGCAGCCACAGGGTGAGCATGTACAGACCAGGGACCGACAGCAGGCGGGGCTGGTAGGACTGCGTCATCGTCTCGGCCTGACGCAGGGCGCGCTCGGTCGAGGCGATGTACGGGCCTTCGAAGAAGTGCGAGAACGCCCAGCCGTCGGGCGTCAGCATCGTCTCCGCCGCGGCCACCGCACGATCGCCGCAGCGGATCAGGAACCGCCACCCCGTCAGCCGGGTCGCGGCCGCGCCCTCGGCGGTGATATGAGGCAGGACGTGCACCGGCAGGGGGAGCTCGGGTGTGGCGGGTCCCTGCGCGCCGAGCAGGGAGGGAGTTCGGGCTTCGCGAACCGCGGTGGGCGAGGAGAGCGCGGTGAGGACGGAGCGAAGTGCGGGCGCGGGTGCCGGGGGTACATGCAGCGGCATGATGGGTCGCCTCTCATTTGAAGGCACAGTGGCGCGAGGGCGGGGTGGGGCGGACGACGCTGTCAGCTCACGGGGTCAGAGAGGCAGGGGCCGAGGTCCGAAGGGCTGGGGGAACTGAAGAGAACGCGGAGTGAGGGGTGAGGTCTGCCGCGTGACACCTCGGCGGCAGGAGCCTTCGACCGTGGGCGCCAACCTTCTCTGCCTTGTCGCGGAGTTTATACGACGTATGTTCAGACTGTGTTTCAACTAGCCGATTCCGGCAAGCAGAACAAGGGTACATTCGGTCGGCGATACGCGGTAATCATCCCGATTTCGGGCCGACTGCGCAGCGGTGACCTCGGGAAATGTGCGCGAAGCGGTCGGCCAATTGTCATCGGCGTTTTTCACGAGTTCGCTGATCCCCGAAACTGCGCGGTGCGCCATGCCCGGTGAATGTGCCGCCGGTCACGTCAGGTCAGCGTAGCGGCTGCCGGACGGGTCCGGGGACGTTATCGATCGTCTCGGCTGGGCATCATCCCACCTGACCGGGACACCGGCGGCGGGATCCCCGGCCCGCCACGCGAGGAAGGACGCTTCGATGGGGGAGAAGGTCGTGGCAGGTCACTTCGACCTGTCCGATCGCCAGCGCTACCGCGACAAGCTCGGGCGGTGCCTGACGGGCCTGCGGCGACTCCTGGCGGAGAAGCGGTTCGATCGCCCCAAGAACCTGATGGGGCTGGAGATCGAATTGAATCTCGTGGGCGAAGACGGCTTGCCGAAAATGTTGAATGCGCAAGTCCTGGAACGCATCGCGAGCCGCGACTTCCAAACAGAACTCGCCATGTTCAACCTGGAAGTGAACATAGCTCCACACCGCTTGGGCGGGCGCGTATTCGACCGGCTAGGCGAGGAACTCCGGACGTCTCTGGCATATGCCGACCGTAAAGCCGGCGAGGTGGACGCGGGAATCGTGATGATCGGTATTCTGCCGACTCTCGACCGTGACGACCTGGTGTCCTCCAACCTCTCCGACGTCGACCGCTACACGCTGCTCAACGACCAGATCGTGGCCGCCCGTGGAGAGGACTTCACCCTCGACATCGACGGCGTGGAGCACCTCACGTGCACGTCGAGGTCCATCGCGCCCGAGGCTGCCTGCACCTCCGTGCAGCTGCACCTCCAGGTCACGCCGGAGCGTTTCGCCGACGTGTGGAACGCGGCCCAGGCGGTCGCCGCCGCCCAGGTCGCCATCGGCGCCAACTCGCCGTTCCTGTTCGGCCATGAGCTGTGGCGCGAGTCCAGGCCCCCGCTGTTCCAGCAGTCCACCGACACCCGCCCGCCCGAACTGCAGGCCCAGGGCGTGCGGCCGCGCACCTGGTTCGGGGAGCGGTGGGTGACCTCGGCGTACGACCTCTTCGAGGAGAACCTGCGGTACTTCCCGGCGCTGCTGCCGATCTGCGACGACGAGGACCCGCTGGAGGTCCTGGACGCCGGCGGCGTCCCCGGTCTCGCCGAGCTGGTCCTGCACAACGGCACGATCTACCGCTGGAACCGCCCGGTCTACGGCATCGCCGACGGTGTCCCGCACCTGCGTGTGGAGAACCGGGTGCTGCCCGCCGGCCCCACCATCACCGACGTCATCGCCAACGCGGCCTTCTACTACGGCGTCGTCCGCGCCCTCGCCGAGGACTCCCGGCCGGTGTGGACCCGGCTGCCGTTCGAGGCTGCCGCCGCCAACTTCGACGCCGCCTGCCGCCACGGCATCGACGCCCGCTTCGAGTGGCCCCGGCGTGGACGGTACGGCGGCACGGCCGAGGTCGACGCGGTCAGCCTCGTACGCGACGAACTGCTGCCGCTCGCCGAAGCCGGCCTCGACGCGTGGGGCGTCGAGCCCGCCGACCGGGACCACTATCTGGGCGTGATCGACGAACGCTGCCGGCGCCGGGTCAACGGAGCGTCCTGGCAGGCCGCCACCTTCCACCGGGCGCTGGAGTCGGGCCTCACACGCGATGCCGCGCTGGCCGCTACGACCCGGCGGTACTGCGAGCTCATGCGCAAGGGCGAGCCGGTGCACCTGTGGCCGGTGGGCCTGCCGGAGCCGGTGGCGCTGGGCTGAGGGCGAGCGGGCCCTACTCCGAGGGGCCGCCGGTACCCGCCTCGAAGGGATCGGGCAAGCTGTGACGTCCGATCCCCGCCGTACGGTGGGCGGGGGGCGACCCGAGTGGAGGCAGGTGTGCAGGAGGCAGCGGGCCCGGAGGCCGAACCCTTCCCCCAGGAGCGGCCGACGCGACGGGTCCTCCGCCAGGAGACGCTGCTCGTACTGGCGCTCTCCCTCGGGGCGAGCGCGGTGTCCGCCCTGATCAGCTTTGTCGGCTCGGTCACCAAGCCGGGAGGCCTCAAGGACCAGGCGGCCACCCTCAACGCCTCGGCCGCGCCCGGCCGCCCCTGGCTGGACCTCGCCTGGCAGCTCTTCGGGATCACCACGGCACTCGTGCCGGTCGCGCTCGTCGCGCACTTCCTGCTGCGCGAGGGCCAGAGCCTGCGCACCCTCGGCTTCGACCGTACCCGCCCCTGGCCGGACCTGGGCCGCGGAGCCGCGATCGCGGCCGTCATCGGCAGCACCGGCATCGCCTTCTACCTGGCCGCCCGGGGGCTCGGCTTCAACCTCACCGTGGTGCCCGAGGCGCTGCCCGGCGTGTGGTGGAAGTACCCCGTGCTGATCCTCTCCGCCGTGCAGAACGCCGTGCTGGAGGAGGTCATCGTCGTCGGCTACCTGCTGCGCCGCCTCGGCCGGCTGGGCTGGACGCCGGGCACCGCGCTGGCCGCCAGCTCCGTCCTGCGCGGCTCCTACCACCTCTACCAGGGCATCGGCGGCTTCATCGGCAACATGGTCATGGGCGTGGTGTTCGTGCTCCTGTACCGGCGCTGGGGCCGGGTGGGCCCGCTGGTGGTGGCGCACTCCCTGCTCGACATCGGCGCCTTCGTCGGGTACGCCCTGCTGGCCGGGAAGGTCGGCTGGCTGCCGACGGCGTGAGCGGCGAGAAGAGGGGCGTACGAGCGTTCCGCACGCCCCTGCCGGCCTGTCAGGCCAGCAACTCGCCGTCGATGACCGTCACCGCGCGGCCGCTCAGCAGGGTGCGCTCGCCGCGCAGCTCCGTACGGACGCGGCCGGAGCGGGGCGAGGCCTGCAGGCCCGTGAGGTCGGGCCGGCCCAGGCGCTCGGCCCAGTAGGGCGCGAGGGCGGTGTGGGCGCTGCCGGTGACCGGGTCCTCGTCGATGCCGACGTTCGGGAAGAAGCAACGGGACACGAAGTCGTAACCCTGTGCGGGGTCCTCGGCGCGGGCCGTGGCGATGAGGCCGCGCTCGGAGTAGGCGGCGAGGGCCTTGAGGTCGGGCGTCAGGGCGCGGACCGTCTTCTCGTCGGCGACCTCGACGAGCAGGTCGCCGACGTCGGGGCCCGTGTCGCGGGCCGCCTGCGGCTCCGCTCCCAGGGCCTCGGCGATCCCTTCGGGAACGTCGACCGGCGTGAGCGGGGCGGTGGGGAAGTCCAGGGTGATCGAGCCGTCCTCGCCGGGCGTGGCGATGAGGACGCCGCTGCGGGTGGCGAACCGCACCGGACCGTCGTGGGCGCCCGTGGTGTGCAGGACGTGGGCGGTGGCGAGCGTGGCGTGGCCGCACATCGCGACCTCGGTGGCCGGTGTGAACCAGCGCAGCGCCCAGTCGGCCTCGCCGCCCTCGGGCAGGCGGTGGGCGAACGCGGTCTCGGCGTGATTGACCTCCAGGGCCACCTTCTGGAGCCAGTCGTCGTCCGGGAAGGCGTCGAGGAGCAGGACCCCGGCAGGGTTGCCGGCGAAGGGCCGGTCGGTGAAGGCGTCGACGATTCGGATTCGCATGGCCTTGACGCTAGGGGCCCGTAGAGCCACAAGCCAAGGCCAATCCTGGACCACTGGACCGGTTTTCCCGGTCCGGTACTCGGTGCGGGGCTTCCGGATCGGGTTCCGGACCGTGGAATCCCCCCGTGTCAGAATGGACGCGCCGTTGGACGCGCCGTTCAACCTCCTCCGTTCGTCCGCCGCACCGACCCACCGAGGTTTCCGTGACCAAGCCCGTCGCCCGCGAGCCGCTGCGGCGCAATGCGCGCTCCAACCGGGCGCGCATCCTGGAGACGGCCCGCCGGGAGCTGGGGCGTGACCCGGACATCACCCTGGAGGAGCTGGCGCGCGCCGCCGGTGTCGTGCGACGCACCCTCTTCGGTCACTTCCCCGGACGTACGGCGCTGCTGGAGGCTCTCGCCGAAGAGGCCTCCGACTCCCTCCGCAGCGCGCTGGCAGCCGAGGTGGATCCGGCCGAGCCGGCCGGGCGGGCGCTCGCACACTTCGTGTTCTCCCTGTGGCCGGTGGCGGACCGCTACCGCCTGCTCCTGGCGCTGGCCCGGCACGACCTGGGCACGGAACGCGTGGCCGAGATCCTGGCCCCGGCCCGCGACGAGGCCACGGCCATCCTGGCCCGAGGGCAGCGGGACGGCGTCTTCCACACCCATCTGCCGCCCGCCGTGCTGAGCGCCGGGCTGGAGGCGATGACGGTCGCTCTCCTGGAGGAGGTCAACACCGGGGCGCTGGAGGACGACTGGACCCGGGTCGCCGTCGCCAACCTCATCGCGGCCGGTGTGCCGGAGAAGCAGGCGCGTGTCGTGGTCGACGACGTCGCGTCGACCGCGGGAAGGCCCGTCGACAGCGCACGGTGAACGGGCGGACGCCCGTCAGGCGTCCCCGGCGGATGCTCGCGGATCTTGTTGAGCACATGCTCGCGCCGACCTGTCCGGGGCTGTGCCCCCGGAGATCTCCAGGTCCCCCCTTCAACGCGGCGGTCGCGTCCCGCCCGTGCCGCGCACGCGATGCACCGTTGCGGCCGCTGCGTCGCTCGTGACGCCCGCGGCGATCAACGCCGCGGTGGCGGCGCCCGTGCCGTCGTCGGCCCACTTCCCGGAGTTGACGCTGTCCAGGAGAGCCAGCAGGTGGGCTTCGAGCGCCCTGCTGAGCGGGCCGGCCGGAACGTGGGTGTGGAAGACGCCCTGCCGCCGGCCGAGGCGGAGGATCGCGGCGACCGTGTCGCGGGCGGGGGCGAGGAGTTCGCTCACCCGGTCGGGGCCGAGGTCCTGGTGGGCGAGGCCGAGCAGCGTGCGATAGCGGTCGCCGACCGGCCACAGGGTGAGGACGAAACGGGCCAGCGCGGTCGCGGCGTCGGGGGTCGGCGTACCGGCGACGGCGACTGCCAGTCGTACGGCTTCCGCCGCGTCCGCGGCGAGTCCCTCGACGAGCGCGGCCCGGCCGGCGAAGTGCGTGTAGACGGTGCGCCGCGCGACACCGGCGGCCCCGGCGATGTCGGCGAGGCTGCTGTCGGGGTCGCGGCCCAGTTCCCGCCTGGCCGCTTCCAGGATGCGGGCGCGCGTGATGCGCGTCGTACGGCGCTGTGGTCGGTGCGGCGCTGGTCGGCTGGTCACATCGGGTACCTCGGAGCGTCGGGAGGAGAGGGCCACCGAGATGTTTGCACATCGATGGGCAGGAAACTAGTCTGCACATCGATGAGCAATTAACGTGCCTTCTGGTCCCTCGTCCCCTGGGAGCCTCCTATGCCCTTCCTTGTCACCACACCCGTCGAGAAGATGACCGGCCCGTACGCGCGGCGCTGGTGGGCGCTGCTCGTGCTGTGCCTGAGCCTGCTGATCGTGGTCATGGCGAACACATCGCTGATCGTGGCCGCGCCCGACATGACCAAGGACCTGGGTCTGAGCAGCAGCGACCTTCAGTGGGTCATCGACGGCTACACCGTTCCGTATGCCGCGCTGATGCTGGTCCTGGGCTCGATCGGCGACAAGTACAGCCGTCGTGGCGCGCTGATCACCGGACTGCTGGTCTTCGCGTGCGGTTCGGTGATGGGCAGCCTGGTCGACCGGACGGAACTGGTCATCGCCGCCCGGGCGATCATGGGCGTCGGTGCGGCCGTGGTCATGCCGGCGACGCTCTCCCTGCTGGTCGCGATCTTTCCCAAGCGTGAGCGGGCCCGCGCCATCACGGCCTGGACCGCCACCTCAGGTCTGGCCATCGCCGTCGGTCCGCTGGTCGCCGGTTATCTGCTGGAGGATCACGCCTGGGGCTCGACCTTCCTGATCAACGTGCCCATCGCGGTCGTCGCCGTCATCGGCGCGCTCGTCCTCGTGCCGCCGTCCCGGGCGCAGGGTATGGGCCGGATCGACTACGTGGGCGGCCTGCTGTCCATCGTGTCCGTCGGCAGCCTGGTCTACGCGACCATCGAGGGCCCGCACTTCGGCTGGGGCACCGGCCCGATCACCGCCGCCGTGGTGGCCGGCGTGGGACTGCTGGCCTTCGTGGCCTGGGAACTGCGCCACCCCCGCCCCATGCTGGACGTGCGCAGGTTCAGGCAGCGCCCGTTCAGCGGCTCCATGATCGCGGTGCTGTTCTTCTTCTTCGGGACCTTCGGCGCGATCTATTACTCCACGCAGTTCCTGCAGTTCGTCCTCGGTTACGGCGCCCTGGAGACCGGCGTACGGCTGCTGCCGCTGGCCGGGGCCGTGTTCGCCGGCGCCGCGGTGACCGGGCGCCTGACCCCCAAGCTCGGCATGAAGCCGATGGTGACCGCCGGCATGGCCATCGGCACTGCGGGCGTCTTCCTGCTCACGCAGATCGACAAGGGCTCGGTCTACCCGGACTTCCTGCCCTCGATGCTGCTGCTCGGCTTCGCGGTCGGCCTGAGCGTGTCCCCGGCGACGGACACCATCATGGACTCCTTCCCCGAGGCCGAGCTGGGCGTCGGTGGCGGCGCCAACGACACCGCGCTGGAGCTCGGCGGCTCCCTCGGTATCGCGATCCTCGGCTCGCTGCTGGGGACGGCCTACCGCGACGAGCTGACGGATCTGGTCGGCGGCCGGCTCCCGGCTGCCGCGCTGGACACCGCCAAGGACTCGGTGGGCGGCGGCCTGGCGGTCGCGGAGCAGATCGCGCAGAACCCCGCCGCCGGACCGCAGCAGGCGCAGGCCGTCGTGGACGCCGTCCACCAGGCCTTCGCCCACGGCGTCGCCCAGACCAGCCTGGTCGGCGGGATCATCATGGCCGCCGGCACGATGATCGTCCTCGCCGTCCTGCCCGGCCGCAAGGCGGCTGCACGGCACCAGGCGCCGCAGCAGCCGACGGAGGCCTCCGACGAGCGCGTGGAGGAGTACAGCGAATCCCGCTGATTCCTGTTCTTCGGATCGGCGGGCCGTGAGGGGTGGTGCGTTTCGGCCGAGCCGGGGGCGCCGGGGCCCCGCGCGAGGTTGTTCGAGCGTGCAGCCGCACGGCGGGGGAGGCTGTGACATCAGCCGCCCCGCTCGCCTGCACTCGGGCGGGGGCGCCCCCATCCGCGACGGGCGACGTGATGGTGGTCCCGCCCTGTCCTGCCCGAAGAGCGGGGGCGTGCCAAGTACCGCGACGCCGGGATGATCCGGACGACAGGGCCTGGTGCTCCTCGGCCTCGTCAGCCGAGGTCGGGCAGGGGGCGCCGGGCCACCTCGCGGGCCTCGTCCGGGGGGACGCCCAGCATGCGCAGGACCATCTCGGCCAGGTTCGCCGCCGCCTCGTCGCCGTCGAGTTCGGGGCGGGCGAACCGCAGTTCCAGCAGGCACAGCAGGGAGCCGCCCAGCGCGGCCAGGGCGACGGTCGGGTCGACGGGGGAGAAGCGGCCCGAGGTGATGCCGCGGTCCAGGTCGCGCAGGGCACGGGGAGCGAGGCCCCGGGGGGAGTGCAGGTGGCCGAGGCCACGGTGGCGCAGGACCTGCATCAGCTCGGGGTGGGAGTCGGCCATCCGGACGCTGAGCCGGAAGCCCCCCGCGACCAGCTCGGCGGGGTCGTCGACGTCGCGCAGCCGTTCGTCGAATGCCTGCCCGAACTCCTCCAGGGCGTCCACCACCGCCGCGTCGAACAGCTCCGCCTTCGACTCGAAGTGGTTGTAGAAGGAGCCGAATCCCACGTCCGCGCGCTCCGCGATCGCCTGGATGCTCGCGCTCGTCTCCCCGGTCTCGGCGAGGATCTGCCGGGCCGCGCGGACCAGCGCCTGACGGGTCTCGGCGCGGCGCCGCTCGAAGCGGTTGCTGGGCGGAGCTGACGTAGGCATGCCGGAAGTCTAGCCGGGGGACGATCGCGACCGCAGTTCTGATGAATCCATCACTTCTCGTCGGTGAGCTATTGACGACGAGATTGTCAAAGTTGATGATTTCCTCATTACAGCGATGTTGCTTGGAGGACGCCATGTCCAAGACGGCCCACCAGGACCTCCACAGTGAGCGGGGCGCCCTGCGCGGCGAGCA
Source organism: Streptomyces sp. S.PNR 29 (assembly GCF_030386795.1). Lineage (GTDB taxonomy): Bacteria > Actinomycetota > Actinomycetes > Streptomycetales > Streptomycetaceae > Streptomyces. The sequence continues at coordinate 183,176 of NZ_JANUQM010000017.1, read as the reverse complement.
CCCCGGGCGCTCCCGGAACCCCGTGATCAAGGTGGCCGACCTGGCCTGGCTGGAGTTCGAGAAGCCCGACCTGGACCGGGCGGAGGTCTTCGCCCGCGACTTCGGCTTCGCGATCGCCGCCCGTACCGAGCGCGAGCTGTGGCTGCGGGGCACGTTCGCCGGCTCGCCCTGCATGGTGATCCGCAAGGGGCGTACGTCCCGCTTCATCGGCCCGGCGTTCCGTGCGGCCGAGCGGGCCGACCTGGACCGGCTGGCCCGCGCCACCGGCACCGCCGTACGAGCCGCAGAGGAGGCGGCCGCCCCCGGCGGCCGCACGGTCGACCTGCTCGACCCTTCGGGCTTCCCCGTCCGGGTGGTGCACTGCGCCGAGGAACTGCCCGCGCTGCCCGGACAGCTGCCGCTCACCCTCAACTTCGGCACGCGGCCCGCCCGTGTCGACGTCACACAGCGCCCGCCCCGCGAGCCGTCCCGGATCCAGCGCCTGGGGCATGTGGTGCTGGAGACACGGGTGTTCGCCCGTGCGCTGGACTGGTACCTGGAGACGCTCGGCATGATCGTCAGCGACTTCCTGTTCCTCGACGGGCAGCGCGAGCGCGGGCCGACGATGGCCTTCCTCCGCTGCGACCGGGGCAGCCTGGCCGTCGACCACCACACCCTGGCCATGCACTTGGGCCCCGGCACGGGATACGTCCACTCCGCCTACCAGGTCACCGACCTGGACGCGATCGCCGCCGGCGGCGAGTACCTGGCCGAACGCGGCTACCGGCGCAGCTGGGGCATCGGCCGGCACATCCAGGGCAGCCAGCTCTTCGACTACTGGCGCGACCCCGACCACTTCATGCTGGAGCACTACGCCGACGGCGACCTGTTCTCCTGCGACGTCGAGCCCGGCTGGGCGCCCATGTCGGCGAGCGGGCTCGCCCAGTGGGGACCGCCGGTCACCCGTGACTTCCTCGGTGCCTCCCCCTCGCCCGCCAGAGTCCGCGAGGTCCTCCAGGCCCTGCGCGGCGACAACGAACTCGACCCGGCGCGTCTGCTGGGCCTGCTGAAAGCGATGAACTCATGAGCACCAACGTCCTGCGCACCGCCGACGGCTGGTGGGCCGTCATCGGCGACCGTGCCGTCCCCGTCGCCACCAAGGCCGCCACCACCGCCGAACTGCTGGCCGACCGCGCCGCCGTACGTGAGGCCGCCGCGAGCGGCGAGGCGGGCACGCCCGTCGCCGGCCTGACAGCACTGTCCCCGGTGACCACCCCCTGCCGGGTGGTCGCGCAGATGGTCAACTACCGAAGCCACGCCCGCGATTCGGGCTTCACCGGCGACATCCCGCCCGCCTTCTTCCGCAAGGCCTCCGGCTCGGTCAGCGGCCCCCGCGAGGCCGTCGTCCGGCCCTCCCACGTGCGGTTCCTGGACTACGAGGTCGAACTCGGCCTGGTCATGGGGGCACCCCTGCCCGTCGGCACCGTCGTCACCGAGCAGGACCTGCCCTCCTACGTCGCCGGGCTCGTCATCACCAACGACGTCAGCGCCCGCGACGTCCAGCTGACCAAGACGCAGTTCTACGAGAGCAAGTCGTACCCGACCTTCACACCCACCGGGCCCCACCTGGCCCTGCTGGAGCCGGAGGACTTCGCCCATCTCCCCGACCTGCGGCTGAGGTTGTCGGTCAACGGCGAGCTGCGCCAGGACCGGACGCTGGCCGACATGATCGTCCGTCCGGCCCGGGCGCTCACGCTGCTCGCCCGCTTCCAGACCCTCGACCCCGGCGACCTGCTGCTCACCGGTACCCCCGGCGGCACGGCCCTGAAGGCCCCGCCCAAGCCGGTCGAGAAGATCGGCGCACTGCTGCCGCCCGCGCTGAAGTGGAAGGCGTTCTTCAAGAGCCAGAACCGCAATCCGCACTACCTGCGCGAAGGCGACCTGATCACCGCCACGATCGCCACCCCGGACGGGCGGATCGACCTCGGCGAACAGCGCACGCCCGTGACCGACGGGAACCGAGCCGAGGTGAGTCGCACATGACCGCCGACCAGGCCGGACCACGGGACACCACGCCCGGGCCGGACCACATACCCGTGGTGATCGTCGGAGCCGGGCCCGTGGGCGTCACCGCCGCGCTCCTGCTCGCCCGGTACGGAGTGCGGACCGTGGTCCTCGAACGCCACCGGGACGTCTACCCCCTGCCGCGTGCCGTCGCCATGGACGACGAGGTACGCCGGATCCTCCAGGCCGCCGGCGTACACGAGGAGTTCGCATCCGTCGCCCGGCCCGGCAGGGGCCTTCGCCTGCTGGACGCCCGGCACCGGCTGATCGCCGAGTTCCAGCGGTCCCCGCACGGCCATCACGGCTTCCCGGAGACGAGCATGTTCGACCAGCCCGAGCTGGAGCGGCTGCTGCGCGCCGCTCTGGCCCGGCGCCCGGAGTGCGAGCTGCGGGGCGGAGTCGAGGTGACCTCCGTGGAGCAGGACGAGGCCGGGCCCGTCCACGTCACCTTCCGCGACGAGGACGGTCAGCACCGGCTCCGGGCGGACGCCGTCCTCGGCTGCGACGGCGCGGGCAGCCCGACCCGCGAGGCCGTCGGCGCCCGGTGGGAGGACCTGCGCTTCGAGGAACGCTGGACCGTCATCGACGTGACGACGAAAGCCCGGGTCCGCTGCTGGGAGGGCGTCGACCAGGTCTGCGACCCGCACCGTCCGGCGACCTTCATGCGCGTCGGAGAGGACCGCTACCGCTGGGAGTTCCGGCTGCGGGACGAGGAGGAGCTCGACCACGAGCGGCTGCGCGAACTGGTCGCGCCGTGGGTGGACACCTCGTACGCCGACGACTTCCGCGTCATCCGGCAGGCGCGGTACACCTTCCGCGCCCGTGTCGCCGACCGGTGGCGCCGCGGCCGGATCTTCCTGCTCGGCGACGCCGCCCATCTCACCCCGCCGTTCGTCGGGCAGGGGTTGTGTGCGGGCCTGCGGGACGCCCGCAACCTGACCTGGAAGCTGGCCCGGGTCCTCCGACAGGGCGCGGACGAGCGGCTGCTGGACACCTACGAGCACGAACGCAAGCCACACGCCCGCCGGCTGATCCGCCTCGCCGTCACCACCGGCTGGGCCATGACCGGCGGCCAGGACGGAGCCGCCGCGCTGCGCCGCACGGCCGTGGGCGCGCTCTGCCGCATCCCCGGCGTGACCTCCGCGGCCGCCCACGCCCTGAGACGCCCCCTGCCCGCAGGCCCGCTGGTACGCCGCACCCGTCTGCGCGGCCTGGCGGGCACCTTCTGCCCGCAGACCTGGGTGACCGCCGAGGGCGGGCGGACCCGCCTCGACGACATCCTCGGCGACTCCTTCGCCGTCCTGACCGCCGTCCCCCTCCCGCCCGCCCCGCGCGCCCTCACCGAGGGGCTCGGCGCCCGGGTCGTGGACGTGCTGGAGACCGGCGACGACGGCACCCTCGCCGCCTGGCTGCGCGCCGGCCGCGCGGACGCCGTCCTGCTGCGCCCCGACCGCGTCGTGGTCGACGTCCTCCCCTCGGGCGGCGACCACTTCACGGACACCGCCGCCTGGGCGCCCCTGCTGTGCACCTCCCGCCTTCCCGTCCCCTCGCCGAGGAGCGCCACGCGATGACCACGCCGTCAGCAGAACCCTGCTGGACCCCCGACCCGGACTCCGTCGCACGCAGCCGCATCGTCGACTTCGCCCGCTGGGCCGCCCGGCACCGGGGTGTGGAGACGGGCTCCGACTACGCGGCCCTGCACCGCTGGTCGGTGACCGACCTGGAAGGCTTCTGGGGAGCCGTCTGGGAGTACTTCGGCATCGAGGCGGCCACGCCGTACGAGCGGGTGCTGGCGGAGGAGAGGATGCCCGGCGCCCGCTGGTTCCCCGGCGCCGGACTCAACTACGCCCACCACGCCCTGCGCGCCTTGGCGTCCGACGGCCCGGCGATCGTCGCGCTGGACGAGACCGGCTCCGGCTACGAGGTGACCGGAGCCCGGCTGCGCGCTCAGGTCGCCTCGGTCGCCGCCACCCTGCGCGACCTGGGAGTGGGCACGGGAGACCGGGTCGTCGGGTACCTCCCCAACACCCCCCACGCCATCGTCGCCTTCCTCGCGGCGGCCAGCCTCGGGGCGGTCTGGTCGGTGTGCGGCCAGGACTACGCCCCCGAGGCCGCCGCCGCCCGCTTCGCCCAGCTCGAACCCACGGTCCTGATCGCGGCGGACGGGTACCTCTTCAACGGCACCACGCACGACCGCCGCGAGGCCGCCGTGGATCTGGCCCGTGCGCTGCCGACGCTGAAGGCCACGGTGCTGGTGGACCACGTCGGCCGGCCGTGGTCCGACGCGGACTTTCCCTCCTCTGCGCTGCCGTGGGAGGACGCGGCCACCCGCGCCGAGGAACTCGCCTGCACACCGGTACCGTTCGACCACCCCCTCTGGGTCGTCTTCTCCTCCGGCACCACCGGCCTGCCCAAGGGCATCGTGCACGGCCACGGCGGCGTCCTGCTGGAGCACCTCAAGACGCTCGGCCTCCAGTCCGACCTCGGGCCGGGCGACCGCCTCCTGTGGTACACCACGACCCACTGGATGATGTGGAACCTGGTCGTCTCCGCCCTGCTGACCGGCGCCACGACCTGCACCTACGACGGCAGCCCGGCGCCGCACGCCCAGCCGGACATCCTCTGGCAGCTGGCCGCCCGCCACCGCGTCACCCTCTTCGGCACCAGCCCCCAGTACCTGCTGGGCATGGCCAAGTTCGGCATCGATCCGTCCGTGCACGACCTGTCGTCGATCCGCGCCGTCGGCTGCACCGGCTCGGCCCTGCCCGCCTCCGCCCACCCCTGGGTCCGCGACCACGTCGGTGAGCGCGTCCAGCTCGTCTCCGTCAGCGGGGGCACGGACGTCGTCTCCGGCTTCGCGGGCGGCGCGCCCACCACGCCGGTCCGGGCGGGGGAGCTGTCCGCGCCCCACCTGGGCGTGGCGCTGGCCGCGTACGACGCCGAGGGCCTGCCGGTGGTGGACCAGGTCGGCGAGCTGGTCGTTACCCGGCCCATGCCGTCCATGCCGCTGTACTTCTGGAACGACCCCGACGGCAGCCGCTACCGCGAGGCGTACTTCTCGGTCTACCCGGGTGTGTGGCGGCACGGCGACTGGATCACGCTCACCTCGCACGGCTCGGTGATCGTGCACGGCCGCTCCGACTCCACTCTCAACCGCAACGGCGTGCGGCTGGGCAGCGCCGACATCCACGACGTCGTCGAACGGCTCCCGGAGGTCGCGGAGGCCCTGGTCATCGGCGCGGAGGAACCGGACGGCGGTTACTGGATGCCGCTCTTCGTGGTCCTCACGGCCGGGGCGGTCCTGGACGACACCCTCCGCGACAGGATCCTCGACGCCGTCCGCACCGGCGCCTCCCCCCGTCACGTCCCCGACGAGATCCTCGCCGTACCGGCCATCCCGCACACCCGCACCGGCAAGAAACTGGAGGTCCCCGTCAAACGCCTCCTCCAGGGCGCCCCCGCCGGGCAGGTCGTCGACCCGGCCGCCGTGGACGCCCCCGGCCTCATCGCCTACTACGCCCGCCTGGGCGCCGAACGCCGCGCCGTGCGGTCAGCACGGGCTGGTGGTAACCGGTGGAGTCCGGGGTGTGCCAGGTGATGTCGGTGAAGCCGGCTGCAGCCACGAAGTCGGTCAGCTGCCGGCGGTCAGCGCCCAGTAGGTGGTCCGGCGGTGCCGTACCGCCCAGGTGTGCGCTGCGGGGATGAGCTGGAAGTGCTCCAGGTCGTAGTGTTCGCCGTCCTCGTGCCAGTGCCACAGCTGAAAGGTGATCACTCTGCCGTCGGGGGCTTCCGAGACCTGGGGAGGTGTCGCTGTGGGGCGGGTCTGCCGGCCTCGTCGTAGGCCCGGACCGTGATCATCAGCAGCCCGTCATCGCGGAGCACCCGTCGTCCCAGTCCGGGAAGATCAGGTGGTAGTCGGAGGCCAGATCGTCGTAGAAGTCCCTCGCTGAGGCTGCGGACATGCGCCCCACGGTAGCGGCTGGGCTTGTTCGGCCTCAGTGGACGGAGAATCCGCCGTCGACGAAGATCGCCTGCCCGGTGACATAGCCGGAGGCGCGGCCGGCCAGGAAGACAGCGGCTCCGGCGAAGTCCTCGGGCACGCCGTTGCGCCCGGCCATCGTGCGCGCGGCGAGCGCCGCGACCCTCTCCGGATCGGACGACAACCGGGCGTTGAGCGGGGTCATGACGAAGCCCGGCACCAGCGTGTTGCAGGTGACGCCGTGGGGCGACCACGCCTCGGCCTGTGAGCGGGCCAGCGACTCCAGTGCCCCCTTGGACACTCCGTAGGCGCCGCTCTGGACGAACGCCCGGTGTGCCTGCTGGGAGGTGATGTGGATGATCCGCCCGAAGCCCCGCTCGGCCATGCCGGGCCCGAACCGCCGGCCCAGCAGGTAGGGCGCCTCCAGGTTCACCGCCATCGTGGCGTCCCACACGTCCTCGTCCAACTCGCCCATCGGCGGCCGCAGGTTGATCCCGGCGCTGTTGACGAGGATGTCGGGCTCGCCGAACGCCTCGGCTGCCTGCTCGGCCGCCGCGCGCACCCCGTCGCGGGTGCTCAGATCGGCGCTCACCCAGGCCGCCCGGCAGCCGTCCGCCGTCAGTTCGTCGACCGTGGCGGCCAGCTCCGACTCCCTGCGCGCCACGAGCACCACGCTCGCCCCCGCCCGCGCCAGAGCCCCGGCAATGGCCCGGCCGATGCCGGAACTGCCGCCCGTGACGACGGCGACCTGGCCGTCCAGTGAGAACAGTTGGGCGAGGTAACTCTGCGAGGTCATGCCCGCACCCTAGACGTCGCGTCCACGGCGACAGCTTCCGGGGCGGCACGGACAGCAAGCGACGACGCGTGAGCTGACGGGTTGCGCCGACTCGCCCGAGCGTCGGTAGCTGGTGGCTGTCAGGGCTCTTCACCTACGCCTCCAGCCGGGCACCCGCCTCTCGTGCAGCCACTCCAACGAACACCCGTGGCAGGAGCTGTTCGCCACCCTCTCGTGTCGAGGGCGAAGGAAGACCCTTGTCATTCGAACACTCCCGATATATCGTTGAGGTATCGCGACTGATCAACGATGGAATGGAGTGATGGTGATGCGCACCCACGGTTTCGAGCGTGAGCATGGACAGGGCGGCCCCTTCCGGCACGGCCGGGGCGGCTTCGACGGGCGGCGTGCGGCCTTCGGTCCCTTCGGGCCGGGCGGCCCCGGCGGCCCCGGCGGCCCCGGCTTCGGTCCGGGTTTCGGTCCGGGCCCCTGGGGTGGGCGAGGGCGCGGCGGACCGAGGGGCAGGGCGCGGCGCGGTGACGTACGCGCGTCGATCCTGGCCCTGCTGAAGGACCGGCCCATGCACGGCTACGAGATGATCCAGGAGATCGCCGAGCGCAGTGGCGGGGCGTGGAAGCCCAGCCCCGGCTCGGTGTACCCCACGCTCCAGCTGCTGGAGGACGAGGGGCTGATCGCCAGTGAGACCGAGGGCGGCAAGAAGCTGTTCTCGCTCACCGAGGCGGGCCGCGCCGCGGCCGGCGAAGGTCCCGAGGCGCCCTGGGAAGAGGCCTCGCGCGGGGTCGACTGGGAGGCTCTGAACGACATCCGGCAGGCCGGTTTCGGCCTGATGGAGGCCTTCGGGCAGGTCTGGAAGACCGGCAGCAAGGAGCAGCGCGAGAAGGCGCTCGGCGTCATCAACGAAGCGCGCAAGAAGCTGTACCTGATCCTCGCCGACGAGGACTGACAGCGTGCAATGCCGACGGCCTCACCGCCGTCGGCCCGGCGCCCCGCGGAGTGATCCGCGGGGCGCCTCGTCGCATGCGGCCGTCAGGTCACCAGGCCGTCCAGCCTGCGCAGCGACTCGTTCAGGGCCGCCGTCGCCGAGTCCTTGAGCTTGCCCGCCATCAACGACACCGCGGCGCCGGTGAACTCGCCGTCGATGCGGACCGCCGTGGCGTCGCCGTCGGGGGTCAGCGTGTAGCGCGTGGCGACGGTCACGGCCATCGGGCCCTTGCCGCGGACGGCCAGCAGCCGGCCCGGCTCCAGGTCCTCGACGGTCCACTCGACCTCCGCCGGGAAGCCCATGAGCTTCATGTTCTCCTGAAAGGTCCCGCCCACCGCGAGGGGGTCGGGACCGCCCCGGGGGAAGCTGGTGTGGGTCGCGTTCCACTCCCCGTACGAGGACCAGTCCGTCAGCCGCGCCCAGACCTTCTCCGCGGGTGCCTGGATGCGTGCCTCCGCGCTGACTTCGGCCATGCGACCACCTCTCCGTGTCGTCCCGGGTGTCGCGGAACGTAGCCGCAGGGCCTCCAACATTCAATACTGATGAACTGTCAGACAGCGATGCCGGACGGTGCCGTCAACGCCGCAAGGCGGCGCGCCCCTGCGGCGGAGAAACGACGGGATCTCATCCGTAAGGAGGAGATCCCGGCCGGCGACGTCCACTCTGCGTGGGACGCGAAAATGGTTCCGGTCGAGGATGACCCGAGCGCCGCGGGACTGATGGGGTAGGGGACGTGCAACCCCGTATCCCCCGGCAGTCGGCCCGCGAGCAGGACGGCCGCCGACCGGACAGCTTCGACTGTGACGCCCGGTTCAGCGACGAGCTGGCATCGGTGGTCTCCGGTGCCCGCCGCCGGGCGGTGCGGGACGGGGACCGGCAGATCGACACGGCCCATCTGCTGCACTCCCTCCTGGAGTGCGACCCCGAGGTGCGCGCCCTGTTCGACGACGAGCCGCAGACCGCCCGGCTGCTCGGCTACCTCGTGCAGCGCAGCATCGGCTACGGCCTGCGCTGGCAGGGAACCGTCGAGGACTCCGGCGCCGTACCCGTGGTGACGGCGGCAGCGGGCTTCTCGCCGCTGGCCGCGGCCGCGATGGAGTACGCCTGCGCCCGCGCCGCACGACGCGGCGATGGCCGGGCAGGCGGCATCGACCTGCTCGCGGCCGTCGTCGCGGACCCGCAGGCGCGGGCCGTCGAGGTGCTCACCCGCGCCGGCGTCGACCCGCTCGTGGTGTACAGGCGGATCGAGGAACGCCTGGGGAGGACCGTCTGACAAGACGGCCGGGGCGACCGGTCCCGGGCCGGTGAGACAGGTGCTTCAGGGATGACGCTCATGTCATCCCCTGGCATCATGTGCCGGGTGCGCACACATGCCAGCAGTCACGGAGGTCACCGCAAGAGTGTCGGGCTCGGTCTGGCGCTCGTGTCCGCGGTCGCCTTCGGAGGATCCGGTGTCGCGGCCAAGCCGCTGATCGTGGCGGGCCTCGACCCCCTCCAGGTGGTGTGGCTGCGCGTGACGGGCGCGGCCCTGGTGATGCTGCCCCTGGCCGTGCGCCACCGCGCCCTGCTGCGCCGCCGCCCAGGGCTGCTCGCCGGGTTCGGGCTGCTCGCCGTGGCCGGTGTGCAGGCCTGTTACTTCGCCGCGATCTCTCGTATGCCCGTCGGCGTGGCCCTGCTCGTCGAGTACCTGGGTCCCGCTCTCGTCCTCGGCTGGGTGCGGTTCGTGCAGCGGAGGCCGGTGACGCGCGCCGCCGCGCTCGGCGTGGTCCTCGCGGTCGGCGGACTCGCCTGTGTCGTCGAGGTCTGGTCGGGCCTGAGCTTCGACGCCCTCGGGCTGCTGCTCGCGCTCGGCGCCGCCTGCTGCCAGGCCGCCTACTTCATCCTGTCCGGCCAGGGCGGCGACGACGGCGACAGGGCGCCCGACCCGCTCGGCGTCATCGCGTACGGCCTGCTCGTGGGCGCCGCCGTGCTCACCGTCGTGGCCCGCCCCTGGGCCATGCACTGGTCCGTGCTCGCGGGCACCGCCGACCTGAACGGCACGCCCGTGGCGGCTGCCCTGCTGCTGGCCTGGATCGTGCTCCTCGCCACGGTCCTCGCCTACGTCACCGGCGTGTTGTCCGTGCGGCGGCTCTCGCCGCAGGTCGCCGGTGTCGTGGCGTGCCTCGAAGCGGTGATCGCGACCGTGCTGGCCTGGGTGCTGCTCGGCGAGCACCTCTCGGCGCCGCAGATCATCGGTGGCGTGGTGGTCCTGGCGGGCGCCTTCGTCGCACAGTCGCCGGCGCCCTCGAAGGCGTCCGCGCGGCCGGTGGCGAGCGGCGGCCCGGAAAGGGAGCTGCCGGCCCGGGGGACGGCCACCCAGGGTGTCGATTTCCCGCTGTGACGGTTCCTGCCGTGACGGTTTCCCGCTGTGGCGGTGTGGGGCCCCTCCACCGGCGTTCCACGCGGTCGGGCAGAACCCCGGATCACGCTTCGCGGCGGCGCAGCAGGTGCTCGCTCGCCGCCGCGTCCCGCGGACCGCGCCGGCCGGCCAGACCCGCCACGATCCGGTCCTTGACCTCGTCCGGCCGGTGACCGGCGTACTTGAACTTCGCCCGTACGTCCGTCACTTCGAGCCGCAGTCCGCGGATCCCGGACAACAGCCGCCCGTACGGTGCCTCGCCCACCGCCGCCCGCGCGGAGCCGCCCTCCGGCTGGAAGTGGCCCAGCTGGCGGTTGAGCAGCTCGGCCTTCTCGACGGGATCGTCCACGACATGGGCCCGGCAGCGGAGCTGGACCGCCGCGTAGAAGCTGGTCGGGGTGCCGTGCTCGGACGGGGTGCCCGGCGGGGCCTGCCAGGGGCCGGGTATGTACACATAGTCGTCGACCACGCTCAGCAGGACGTCCGGGTTCGCCTCCAGCGCGGGCCACAGCGGGTTGGGGCGCGCGAGATGGGTCACGGCCTCGCCGCGCTCGGCGTCGTAGGCGAAGTGCAGGGGCTGGACCTGTGGTGGCTCGCCCGGCAGACCGTTGACGGCGAGCTGCCCGAAGTCGTGGACGGCCAGCCACCGCTGCCACTCGGCGTCCTCACGTGGCGCGTCCCACGGGTGGACCAGCATCACAGCACCGTCAGGTAGTCCGGAAGCCCGGTCCCGGGGGCCAGGCCCGGGTCGGCGACCGGAGGCTCGTAACCCTTGCGCAGCGGGACGAGGCCTGCCCAGTGGGGGAGGGAGAGGTCCTCGGGCTCGTCGTTCACCCCGCCCGTGCGGACCTTGGCGGAGACCTCGTTCAGATCGAGGCGGATCACGGCGGTGGCGGCCAGTTCCTTCTTGTCGGCCGGACGGGAGTCGGCGGCGCGGCCCGGTACGACCTGGTCGACCAGCGCGTCCAGGGCCTGGCGCTTCTCCTCGGGGTCCGTCACGTCGTGGGCGATCCCGTGCACCACCACGGACCGGTAGTTGATCGAGTGGTGGAAGGCCGAGCGGGCCAGCACCAGCGCGTCGACGTGCGTGACCGTCAGGCAGACGGCGAGGCCCGGGTCGGCCAGGCCCGCCATCCGCAGCGGGCGCGAGCCCGTCGAGCCGTGCACGTAGAGGCGCTCGCCGACCCGGCCGTACAGCGTGGGCAGCACGACCGGCGCGCCGTCGCGGACGAAGCCGAGGTGGCAGACGTAGCCCTCGTCGAGTATCGCGTGCACCAGGTCCTTGTCGTACGAGGCCCGGCCGGGGGAGCGCGTGGGGACGGTGCGGTCGGTCGGCGGGTAGGCCGTGGTGGGCTGCGACGGCGTCTGATCGGTCCGCTGCATGGCGCTCTCCATTGCACTAGTGCATAATAAGTTTTGTGCTAGGAGAGTATCCGATCAAAGGGCGTGGCGCAGCAGACATTGCCGCGAGCATCGAGCGCGCGGTGGGCGCCGGGGAGCTGGAGCCGGGCCAACTGCTGCCACCGATGCGCGAGTTGGCCGAGCGACTCGGGGTGAATCCCAACACCGTCGCGGCCGCGTATCGCACCCTGCGGGAGCGCGGGGTCATCGAGACAGCCGGACGGCGGGGGAGCCGGGTGCGTGCCACACCGGCCACCACGGGACGCGAGTTCATCCGGGTGGAGGTGCCGGAGGGCGTGCGGGACGTGTCCAGCGGCAACCCCGACCCGGCGCTGCTGCCGTCGCTGGCCGGGGTGTTCGCCGCGGCCGCCGAGCAGGGCGACCGGGAGCCGGTGCTCTACGGGGACGCCCCGGTGGAGCCGGAGCTGGCGCGACTCGCGCGGGCCGAGCTGGACGCCGACGGGGTGCCGGAGGGGCCTGTGGCCGTCACCTCCGGGTCGCTGGACGCCATGGAGCGGGTGCTCGCCGCCCACCTCAGACCCGGGGACGCCGTCGCCGTCGAGGATCCGGGATGGGGCAGCCTGCTCGACCTGGTCCCGGCGCTCGGGCTGCGCACGATTCCGGTCGGTGTCGACGACGAAGGGCCGCTCCCGGAGGACGTGCGCCGCGCTCTGGCCGGCGGTGCGCGCGCCCTGATCGTCACCGACCGGGCGCAGAACCCGACAGGTGCCGCGCTGAGCGCCACGCGCGCGCGTGCCCTGCGGTCGGTGCTCGCGGAGCACCTGGAGATCCTGCTGATCGAGGACGACCACGGCCACCGGATCGTCGACCTGCCCCTGCACCCCCTCGCGGGCCGCACCCACAGCTGGGCCTTCGTCCGCTCCGCCGCCAAGGCCTACGGCCCCGACCTGCGGCTCGCCGTGCTCACCGCAGACCCGGTCACCCTCGACCGGGTGCGGGGACGGCAGCGGCTGGGGCCCGGCTGGGTCAGCCGGATCACCCAACGGGCGGTGGCGCGGCTCTGGGCCGACGGGGCGGTGGACACGCGGGAGGTGGCGGCGGCGTACGGGCGGCGCCGGAACGCGCTGATCGGCGCGCTCGCGAAGCGCGGGATCACGGCGCACGGGCGCAGCGGCATGAACGTGTGGATCTCCGTCCCGGACGAGACCGGTGCCGTCGCGCGGCTGTTGCAGGCCGGGTGGGCGGTGGCACCGGGCGCCCGCTTCCGCATGAGCGCACCACCCGGCATCAGGATCACCGTCTCGACCCTGGGGGAGGACGAGGCGGGTCCGCTGGCGGAGGCCGTTGCCTCCGTGCTGGGGGCCGGCGGGCTGCGGAGCTACGTCTAGGGCCTGTTGCGACGGCCCTGCCTGCCCTGCGACGCCTGGCAGTTCCCCACGACGCCGCGTGGCGCGCCCTTCGGGCGGACGACGGGACTTTCACAGCAAACCCCGGTGCGCGCCCCCATGCCCCGGACCGCGCGGCTCGGCTGCAAGGCGCTGTTGCCTCGCAGCCGGCCTGATCCAGAAGCTCCCCTCTAACGCGTCGCCTCCAGGCGGCCCCGTCCCCGGCTGTCGCTCACGGTCCCCGTCGGAGTGTTCCGCCTGTCACCGGCAGCGTCACCGGTCGCCCTGGGCTTTGCCTGCGTCAGGGCCGCCCCCGCCAGGACGATCAGCGCGCCCACCGGCGTCGACCAGGTCAGCGACTCGCCGAGGATCGCGACGCCGGCGGCCGTGGCGATGACCGGGATGAAGTACGTGACCATCTGGGCCGTCGTCGGGCCGACCTCGGCGACCAGGCCGTACTGGATGAGGACGGCGATTCCGGTCCCCAGCGCACCGAGCGCCGCGATCGCCAGGAGGGGCAGGACGGGGAAGCTGGTCGGCAGCGTGGTGAACAGCGGGGTCACCACGGCCAGTTGGAGCGTGGCCAGGAGCAACTGGGCCCCGGTCAGGGACAGGTGGGACTGGCTGGAGCCGGCCAGCGTGCGGCGGACGTAGATCCAGCCGATCGGGTAGCTGAGCGAGGCCAGCAGGGCCATCGCCGTGCCCCTGGCGTCCAGGCCGGTGAAGCCCTGCCAGGCGCCGAGCACCGTCAGGACGCCGAGGAAGCCGACGCCCAGACCGGCGACCCTGAGCCGCGTCGGCCGGTCCTCGGAGAGGGCCACCAGGGACAGGGCCATGCCCCACAGCGGTGAGGTCGCGTTGCAGATGCCGGCGAGCGTGGACGGGATCGTCAGCTCCGCGAAGGCGAACAGCGAGAACGGCAGTGCGTTGAGCAGGAACCCGGCGACGGCCAGATGCCCCCACGTCCGCGCGCCGCGCGGCAACCGCTCCCGCTTCATCGCCATCGCCACCGCGAGCACCGCCGTACCGAACACCAGGCGTCCGAGCGTGACCTGGAAGGGGGCGTAGCCGTCGGTGCCCACCTTGATGAGCAGAAAGCTGAATCCCCAGACGAGTGAGAGGGCGGCGAAGCGCAGACGCCAGTCGAGGGCGGGGCGGGACGTGGTGCGGGCAGGGGTTCGGGAGGTGGTGAGGCTGCTCATGGGGAAACCATGACGCACCGCGACCTCGTAGCACAATCGAGATTTCACGCCCGGTATCTCGTAGCATTGCTTACATGTTGAACCTGGAGCGCCTGCGCACCCTCGACGCCCTCGCCCGGCACGGATCGGTCAGCGGCGCCGCCGAGGGGCTGCACATCACGACGTCGGCCGTGTCGCAGCAGATGTCCAAGCTGGAGCGGGAAGTCGGGCAGCAGCTCCTTGCCAAGAACGGGCGGGGCGTGCGGCTCACGGACGCCGGCCGGCTGCTCGCCGAGCACGCGGCGCGCATCCTGTCGCAGGTCGAGCTCGCCCAGTCCGACCTGGAGGCACAGCGCGGACAGGTGGCCGGCGAGCTCAGGCTGTCGGCGTTCCCGACCGCCGCGCGCGGGCTGTTCCCCACCGCGCTCGCCACCCTGCGCGCGCGGCATCCGGCGTTGCGGGTGCGGTCCAGCGAGCTGGAGCCGGAGCGGGGCATCGCCGGCGTGGTGCGCGGCGACCTCGACCTGGCCGTCGTGCTCGACTGGTACAACAAGCCGATGTCGCTGCCCGACGGCCTGGTCAAGGCGCCGATCCTGGACGATCCGGCCGACGTGGCGATGCCCGCCGGGCACCGGCTCGCCGGCCGTGACGAGGTGGACCTCGCCGAGTTCGCCGAGGACGAGTGGATCACCTGGGCCGAGGGCGAGTTCTGCCACGAGTGGCTGATGTTCACCCTGCGCTCGAAGGGCATCGAGCCCGTCATCGGTCACCGCGCCGCCGAGACCCACACCCAGCTCGGTCTGGTCGCCGCCGGGCTCGGTGTGTGCGTCGCCCCCCTGCTGGGCCGCCATCCGATGCCCGCCGGGGTCGTCACCGTCCCGCTCAGGCAGCGGGTGCGGCGCCATGTCTTCGTCGTCTGGCGCGCGGACGCCGACCGCCGCCCGTCGATCCGGGCGGCGGTGGAGTCCCTCCAGGCGGCGGGGGAGAAGCTCGGCGGACCGGCTACCGCGAACTGAGTTTCCGGAAGTCCCAGGAGACGACCTTCTCGGGCGTCAGCCGTATCCACGCGTGCCGGCCGTCGTGCGGCATCTCCTCCATGCGGAAGTTCTTGCGGGCGAACAGCATCTCCGGGACGTCGAGTTCGGCGCGCAGCTCGCCGGTGCGGGGCACCTCGCCCACGAACTCGGCGGTCCCGGACAGCTCGACCCCCCGCAGCTCGTCGTACTCCTCGCCGGTGTCGACCACGATCGCCACCCTCGGATCACGGCTCAGGTCGGCCCAGCGCTTGCTGCGCACGACCGAGTACAGCCATATCGAGGTGCCGTCCCAGGCGAACCAGAGCGTACTCACATGCGGGGCGCCGTTCGCCGACACGGTGGCGACCCGGCAGGTGCGCTGGTAGGTGAGAAACTCGTCCAGCTCACCCGGAGTCATCATGATCTTGCGGCCACGGCGCTGAGTGACGGTCATGCGGCCCCCTCTTTCTCTCACGTCGTGCCAGAGGAGAGATCCTCTGACATCACGTCAGAAAAGAATGGGTCGTCTTCCGCCCCCACGCAATGGCCGCTACGCTCGCCCGCCCCACACCACCGGCGACCGGGAGGCCCAGTGCCGTCGTTCGAGCAGCTCGGAGCCCTCCTCGACCCGGCCACCACGGTCCTGCTGACAGTCGAGTGCCAGCAGGGTGTCGTCGGACCGGGCAGCGCACTGCCCGAACTGGCGGACCAGGCCCGCTCCTCGGGCGCGCTCGCCAACGTCGCCCGGCTGGTGGCCGCCGCCCACGCGAGCGGGGTCCAGGTGATCCACGCGATCGCCGAGCGCCGCCCGGACGGCCGGGGCGCGAGCCGCAACGCCCGCCTGTTCCGCGCCGCCGAACGGCTGCCCGTCCAGCAGCTGACCGGCAGCACGGCCGTCCGTGTGGCGCCCCCGATCGAGGTCGCCGAGGAGGACCTCGTGGTACGACGGCTGCACGGGCTCTCGCCCCTCCAGGGCACCGACGTCGACGCGCTGCTGCGCAACCTCGGCTGCCGCACGCTGATCGTCACCGGCGTCTCCGCCAACGTGGCGATCCCCAACGCGGTGTTCGACGCAGTGAACCGCGGCTACACCGCCGTCGTGCCGAGGGATGCCATCGCGGGGGTGCCGTCCGACTACACCCCCGCGATGATCCACAACACCCTCGCACTGGTCGCCACGGTCGCGACCACGGACGAGGTGCTGGCCTGCTTCAGACGGCCCCGGCGGGCGGGACGCGTCTGACCCTCATGCGAGGGTGATCGAGTCCCCGCTCACGCTGATGTTCACGGCGGGCAGCGGCTTGGTCGCCGGACCGCTCTTCACGCTGCCGTCGGTGATGGAGAAGTTGCTGTTGTGGCAGGGACAGTTGATGACGCCGTTGGCGATGCTCTTCACGGCGCAGCCCTGGTGGGTGCAGGTGGCCGAGAAGGCCTTGAACTCGCCCGCGGTCGGCTGTGTGACCACGATCTTCTGGTCCGCGAAGACCTTCCCGCCGCCCTCGGGGATGTCGGCGGTCGAGGCGAGCGCGGTACCGCCTCCGGCGCTGTCGCCGCCGCTCGAAGGGCTGCTGCTCGCCCCGCTGGTGTCCTGGGCGGCGCCGGACGAACCCGAGGAGGCGGAGGAGCTCGACGAGTCGTCCTCGGAGCCTCCGCACGCGGTCAGCGCGACGGCGAGCCCCGCCGCTCCGGCCGCCGCCACGACGGTACGGCGGGCCGGTCCTGCTGCGGGCTGATGCGATGCGCTGCTCATGCTGACGTTCCTTCCGCGGTGCTTACATGATCTGCTTGCGTGATCTGAGGAGAGTTACGGACCGTGCGTCACGGCTGTTCAAGGATGTCGAAATCCTGAGGGGTTCGGGGTGAGGACCGGATTAAACGGAGTTATCGATTCCCTGTCACCCTGTCCGACGGTCAGACGGGCCGCCTCGCGCGTCCCTCGCGGACTCCCCATTAACCTGGGGCGATGCTCAAGGAAGTCTTCGCGACCCGCTACATCACTCCGCTGCGCGAGGGCGGCTCGCTGCCGGGACTCGTCGAGGTCGACGACCTTGGCACATACGTCCTGAAGTTCACCGGTGCGGGACAGGGCCGCAAGACGCTCGTCGCCGAGGTCGTCTGCGGAGAGCTCGCCCGCCGGCTGGGGTTCCGGGTGCCGCGACTGGTGGCGATCGACCTGGATCCGGTGCTCGGCCTCGGCGAACCCGATCCGCAGGTGCAGGAGCTGCTCAAGTCCAGCGGCGGCACCAACCTCGGGATGGACTTCCTCTCCGGAGCCATCGGCTTCGACCCCCTCGCCTTCGGGGTGAGCCGCGAGGAGGCCGGGCGGATCGTCTGGTTCGACGCGCTCGTGAACAACGTCGACCGGTCCTGGCGCAACCCCAACCTGCTGATGTGGCAGGGCGGGCTGTGGCTCATCGACCACGGCGCGACCATGATCTGGCACCACAACTGGCCGGGCGCGTCGAACTCCGCCGCCCGCCCGTACGACGCCTCCGACCACGCGCTGGCGCCCTTCGCGCCGGATGTCGCCTCGGCCGCCTCGCACCTCGCGCCCCTCGTCACCGAGGAACTCCTGGCCGAGGTCACCGCCGAGATCCCGGACGCGTGGCTCGCGGACGAACCCGGCTTCGACACACCGGACGACCTCCGGCGGGCCTACGCGCAGCCGCTGGTCGCGCGGGCCGCCCTCATCCATGAGCGCGTCACCGGCATCGAGGAGACCAAGTGAGCGAGCGCCACATCATCAAGGCGGGGCAGGGCGGCGGCCGGGACGTCTTCGAGTACGCCCTGCTGCGCGTCGTCCCCCGCGTGGAGCGCGGCGAGTGCGTCAACGCCGGCGTGCTCGTGTACTGCCGTGCCAAGGCGTTCGTCGCCGCGCGCACCCACCTCGACGAGACCAGGCTGCTGGCCCTCGACCCGAACGCGGACGTGGCCGGCGTACGGGCCGCGCTGCGTGGCGTCGAGGGTGTGTGCACCGGCGGTGCGGCGGCGGGGCAGGCCGCCCACGACGACGCCGGGCGGCGTTTCCGCTGGCTCGTCGCACCCCGCTCCACGGTGGTCCAGCCGGGGCCCGTGCACACCGGACTCACCACCGATCCGGCGGCCGAGGCGGAGCGGCTGCTGGAGCTGCTGGTGAAGTGACCCGTCCGGTCACGGATGGGGTCACGGACCGGGTAATGGATCACACGCGCCGGGTGGGCCGTTGACACGGGGTGCCAGGGCTTCTAGCGTCACGTCTGCTGAAGGTACTAAGCGGTCGCTCACCGCAGGGCGCCGCCCCGCACGAGCCGCATCCCGAGCGCGAGGAGAAGCAGCAATGTCCACCACTGAGCAGCGGGTCGCCGTAGTCACCGGCGCAGCGCGCGGCATCGGCGCCGCCACCGCCGTACGCCTGGCCGCCGAGGGCCGCGCGGTCGCCGTGATCGACCTCGACGAGGCGGCCTGCAAGGACACCGTGGAGAAGATCACCGCGGCGGGCGGCAAGGCGATCGCGGTCGGCTGCGACGTCTCGGACGAGGCGCAGGTCGAGGCGGCCGTCGCGCGCATCGCCGAGGAGCTCGGCGCGCCGACGATCCTCGTCAACAACGCGGGCGTGCTGCGCGACAACCTGCTGTTCAAGATGAGCGTCTCCGACTGGGACACCGTCATGAACGTGCATCTGCGCGGCGCCTTCCTGATGTCGAAGGCCTGCCAGAAGCACATGGTGAACGCCGGCTTCGGCCGCATCGTCAACCTGTCGTCGTCCTCCGCGCTCGGCAACCGCGGCCAGGTCAACTACTCGGCCGCCAAGGCCGGTCTGCAGGGCTTCACCAAGACCCTCGCCAAGGAGCTCGGCAAGTTCGGCATCACCGCCAACGCCGTCGCGCCCGGCTTCATCGCCACCGAGATGACCAAGGCCACCGCCGACCGTGTCGGCATGGGATTCGAGGACTTCAAGGCCGCCGCCGCGACCCAGATCCCGGTACAGCGCGTCGGCGAGCCGGAGGACATCGCCAACGCCATCGCCTTCTTCACGGGCGAGGCGGCCGGGTTCGTCTCCGGCCAGGTGCTGTACGTCGCCGGCGGACCGCTCGACTAGGGGGACGGCACCATGACCGCAGTGGAACTCTCCGGCAAGGTCGCCCTCGTCACGGGCGCCAGCCGCGGCATCGGTTACGGCGTCGCCGAGGCGCTGGTGGCGCGCGGGGACCGGGTGTGCATCACCGGCCGCAACGAGGAGGCCCTGAAGGAGGCCGTCGAGAAGCTCGGCGCCGACCGGGTCATCGGCGTCGCGGGCAAGGCCCACGACGAGGCCCACCAGGCCGCCGCCGTCGAGCGCACGATGGAGGCCTTCGGCCGCGTCGACTTCCTGGTCAACAACGCCGGTACCAACCCGGTGTTCGGGCCGATCGCGGACCTCGACCTGAACGTGGCGCGCAAGGTCTTCGAGACCAACGTGATCTCCGCGCTCGGCTTCGCCCAGCGGACCTGGCACGCCTGGCAGAAGGACAGCGGCGGCGCGATCGTCAACATCGCCTCCGTCGCGGGCGTCTCGGCCTCGCCGTTCATCGGCGCGTACGGGGTCAGCAAGGCCGCGATGATCAACCTGACCCTGCAGCTCGCGCACGAGTACGCGCCCAAGGTGCGGGTCAACGCGATCGCCCCGGCCGTCGTGAAGACCAAGTTCGCGCAGGCCCTGTACGAGGGCCGGGAGGCGGAGGCCGCCGCGGCCTACCCGCTGGGCCGGCTCGGCGTGCCCTCCGACATCGGCGGCGCCGCCGCGTTCCTCACCTCGGAGCAGTCCGACTGGATCACCGGCCAGACACTGGTCGTCGACGGCGGCATCTTCCTGAACGCCGGCGTGGGCTGATCCGCACGACCAGGAGGCACGGGCGCCGACGGAAACGCGCCCGTGCCGGCCTGACGAATCGGCTCGTTGCCGCCTCCGCGAGACGTGCACAGGCCGATGACAACGTCGTCACAGCCGAGTCGATCAAGAGGCGTGCTCCCTGGGAGGTCCGGCGGGCGGAACGCTGCGGTATGGTCTGCCGACCCTTGGTACGGCAGATCGAGGAGCGTGCGCGTGTTCAACCGGAACCGATGCCTGCGGAACGTGGCGGCCATCGCGTCCATATCGTCCCTGGTCACCGGGTGCGGCGTCCTGTCGTCGGACGCCTCCCAGGACGAGGGACCGATCGTCGTGGGCACGACCAGTGCCCCCAGCACGCTGGACCCTGCCGCCTCCTGGGACAGCTCCTGGGAGCTGTTCCGCAACGTCTACCAGACCTTGCTCAGCTATCCGAACGGGGCGACCACGCCGCAGCCGGACGCCGCCGAGAGCTGCGCCTTCACCGACAAGTCGAACCAGGTGTACCGCTGCGAGCTGCGCGACGGCCTGAGATTCTCCAACGGGAACACCCTCGACGCCCGGGCCGTGAAGTACTCGATCGACCGCATCAGGGACATCAACATCAACGGTGGTCCCGCCGGCCTGCTGGGCAGCCTCGACCGCGTCCAGGCGCCCAGCGAGCACGAGGTGGTCTTCCACCTGAACAAGCCCGACGCCACGTTCCCGTTCGTGCTCGCCACGCCCGCGATGTCGATCGTGGACCCCGACAGCTACCCGGCGAACTCCCTGCGCAAGAGCAGCGGCATCGTCGGCTCCGGGCCCTACACCCTCAAGTCGTACCAGGAGGGCAAGCAGGCCGAGCTGGTCGGCAACGACCGCTACAAGGGCTTCGCGAAGCGCGAGAACGACGCGGTGACCATCCGCTACTTCCAGGACTCGGGCACCATGGTCAAGGCGCTGCGGGACAAGCAGATCCAGGTGACCTACCGCGGTCTCGCCGCCGGCGACATCATCGACCTCCAGGGCAGGACGGCCAAGGAGCAGGACATCCAGCTGATCGAGGGCTCCGGCACCGACATCAACTACCTGGTGTTCAACCCGAAGGACCCGTGGGCGCAGAAGAAGGCCGTGCGCCGGGCCGTCGCGCAGGTCGTCGACCGGTCGGCGATCGCCCACAAGATCTACAAGGACACCGTCGACCCGCTGTACTCCATGGTCCCCAAGGGCCTCACCGGCCACACCACGGGCTTCTTCGACGACTACGGCGACCCCAGCGTCCCCAAGGCCCGCAAGATCCTCTCCGAGGCGGGCATCAGCGGGCCCGTCCCGCTCACCCTGTGGTACACGACCGACCGCTACGGCTCCGAGACCGCCCTGGAGTTCGCCGAGCTCAAGCGTCAGCTGGAGGACTCCGGCCTGTTCAAGGTCACTCTCAAGAGCCGCCCCTGGAAGACCTACGTCGAGGGCTACCAGAAGGGCGAATACCCGGTGTTCGGGCGCGGCTGGTTCCCCGACTTCCCGGATGCCGAGAACTTCATCGCGCCCTTCGTCGGCGAGCAGAACGCGCTCGGTACGCCGTATCCGGAACCCAGGATCACCGACGACCTGCTGCCCCGGTCGCGCGCCGAGAGCGACCGCGGGAACGTGGTGAAGGAGTTCGAGGAGGCCCAGCAGATCCTCGTGGAGGACGCGCGGCTGCTGCCGCTGTGGCAGGGCAAGCAGTACGCGGCCGCCAGCGAGGACATCTCGGGCGTGGAGCGGGCGCTGGACCCGGCGACGATCATGATGATGTGGGAGCTGCACAGGAAGACCAGCTGGTAGCCAGGACGGGTCGACGGCGTCGGCTTCCGGCCCGTGGGGTCCGTTGTCAGTGGTCGCCTGTAGGTTCTGTGGCCTGAAGCGACCGCACAGCGTAAGGAAGTTGACGTGACCGACATCGCCATGCTGCCCGAGTCCTGGCGTGCCGTGCTGGGTGACGAACTGCAGCAGCCCTACTTCAAGGAGCTGACGGAGTTCGTCGAGGAGGAGCGGGCGAAGGGTCCCGTCTATCCGCCGCGCGAGGAGGTCTTCGCCGCGCTCGACGCCACGCCGTACGACCAGGTGAAGGTGCTCATCCTCGGCCAGGACCCGTACCACGGCGAGGGCCAGGGCCACGGTCTGTGCTTCTCGGTCCGTCCGGGAGTGAAGGTCCCGCCGTCCCTGCGGAACATCTACAAGGAGATGCACGAGGAGCTGGGCACGCCGATCCCGGACAACGGCTATCTGATGCCGTGGGCCCGGCAGGGCGTCCTGCTGCTCAACGCGGTGCTCACGGTCCGGGGCGGCGAGGCCAACTCGCACAAGGGCCGGGGCTGGGAGAAGTTCACCGACGCCGTGATCCGCGCGGTGGCCGACCGCCCCGACCCGGCGGTGTTCGTGCTGTGGGGCAACTACGCGCAGAAGAAGCTGCCGCTGATCGACGAGACCCGGCACGCGGTGGTCAAGGGCGCGCACCCCTCGCCCCTGTCGGCGAAGAAGTTCTTCGGTTCCCGCCCGTTCACACAGATCAACGAGGCGATCGCCCGGCAGGGCCACGAGCCGATCGACTGGGCCGTGCCGAACCTGGGCTGAGCGGCGCGGGGGCAGGTCCACCGGGCCGGTCCCGTGTCGTACGGAGGCGCCTGACCGGGATTGCCGATGGCTGCCGCTAGCGTCGTCCGGGACGACCGGCGAGTGCGCGGAGGACACGGTGGCCAAGGGACCGGAGCAGGCGGCACCGGATGCCGTGCTGACGCGGATCGGGCAGGTCGTCATGCTGCACCACGCCGGGGACCGCGAGGAGGCCCGGCACCGCTTCCTCGGCCTGTGGGCGGAGCTGGGCGAGCACGGCGACCCGCTGCACCGTTGCACGCTGGCCCACTATCTGGCCGACACGCAGGACGACCCTGCGGACGAGCTGGCCTGGGACCTGCGGGCACTGACGGCCGCCGAGGAACTCACCGGTGACCCCCTGGCCGAGCACGAGGGCGCGCTCGCCGTGCGCGCCCTCTATCCCTCGCTGCACCTGAACCTCGCCGCCGACTACGTCAAGCTCGGTCACCCCGAGGCGGCCCGCACCCATCTGCGCCGGGCTCGCGGAGCGGCGGACGCCCTGGGGGACGACAGCTACGGGGACGGGGTGTGGGCGGCGATCAGCCGGCTGGAGACGCGGTTGGGCGACGGGGGGTCCGGCTGGGCGCCGCCGCGGCAGCGGCCGTAGCTCAGCGGCGGTCGCTCAGCGGCCGTACGTCTGCCGGCAGATCGTCGCCTCCGGGCTGTCCGCCCGCCAGCCGCCGTACTTTCTGCCGAGCGCGCACACGTCGGTGTTCCTGCGGACGTTCTTGCGGACCGACTCGGCGGTGTCGGGCATCTCGGCGTGCGGCCATTGCGGGTGAGGGGGTACGAGTTCGCGGGGGCGGGGTCGGTCCGGCCGGGGGTGCGGTTTCGGGCGAGCGGCGGGCGGTTTCCGCTTCGGCGAGGGCGCCGGGGCCCCGGCGGGGGCCGTACCCTCCGGTGCGGCCGTGGGCGGGGTCCGTTCCGGGCGCCGGGAGGAGACGATGAGTTCCAGGGCCTCGCGGGCCGGGGCCTGCACGACTTGCGGCCCTGACCGGACGTCCGGACGCCGCACCACCGGCGCGGACGGGGCCGCCGGTGGACGTAACGCCGTCGGCGGGCCGGGCACGGGCGGGTGCCGGACGGTCATACAGCCGGAGAGGGCCGAGACAGCCACGGTCACCAGGAGCGTTGCGGTGGTCGTCGTTCGATGCACCCGCGCCACTCTGCTGACTCCGGCGCGTTTCGGGTACAGCGGAGCACCGCAGGATGCCCCGTACGGGTGATCTCCGTCCCCGCACGGGGGTTTCTCGCATACCGAGGGTGACGTCAGTCGCCGGTGGCGCCGTCGAGGCGCTCGCGGATCAGGTCGGCGTGGCCGTTGTGCCGCGCGTACTCCTCGATCATGTGCGTGTAGATCCAGCGCAGGTTGTACCGCTCGCCGGTGCGGCGGTGCCTGCCCTCGGAGATGTCGTCCAGACCGAAGCGGGCCGCGTTGCGCCGGGCGATCTCGATCTCGGCCTGCCAGGTGGCGTACGCCTCCTGCCAGGTGTCCGCCTCGGTGAGGTGGAACTCGCCGTCCGGGTCGGCCTCGCTGTAGTAGATCGGGCCGGCGTCGTCGTCCGCGAGTACCTTGCGGAACCAGCCCCGCTCCACCTCCGCCATGTGCCGCACCAGACCCATGAGAGACAGTTCGGACGGCTCCACCGAGGCGGTCCTGAGCTGCGCGTCGCTCAGGCCCTCGCACTTCCACGCGAGGGTCTGCCGGTGATAGGCCAGCCAGCCCTCCAGCATGGTGCGTTCGTCGGCGGTGTTGGCGGGTTCATGTCGTTCGGTGGTCATCTCCGTATCGTCACCCACCTCGCCCGACCCACACCATGAGTTTTCAGTCGAGAAGCATGCCGCTCAGCAGCTCGCGCAGCCCCGCCCGTACCTCCTCCAGGCGTGGCACCTGAGCGCTGAACGACCCGGCCACGCAGGAGAACATCAGCCCGTCCGCCCAGGCCACCAGCGACAGCACATGCCGGGCCGGGTCCGTCGAGCCCATCGCGGTGACGAGGGCGCCGAGCTGGTCGCGGAAGCGCGCGCCGGTCGCGTCGAAGTAGGACCGCAGCTCCGGGCGGCGTGTCGCCTCCAGGGCCAGTTCATAGCGGGCGAGGGTCAGCTCGCGGTTCCGGGTGAGGGCGCGGTGCGTCGCCAGGGCCAGCGCGTCCACCAGGGAGTCCAGGCCGGCGCGTGGGTCCGGCATCTCGTGCAGCGCCAGCACACGCGCCTCCCGCTCGGCGAGGCGCCGCACCGCCAGCTCCAGCAGCGCCTGCCGGGTGCGCGCGAGGTTGGACGTGGAGCCCTGCGGAAGGCCGGCCGCCTCGTCGACCGCCCGGTGGGTGAGCCCGCGCATGCCGCGCTCGGCGAGCAGGGCCAGAGCGGTGTCGGCGACGAGATCGGCGCGCGCGGCGCCCGCGGTGCGTACGGACATGGACGTCAACCTACCTCTCTCACTACATCTGTAGTAAGGTCGGCGATGTCATCGAACTACATCTGTAGTACCGATCGAGGAGGAGCCATGGCACAGTCGAGGCGGGTCGTCGTGATCGGCGGTGGGATCGGTGGCCTCACCGCGGCGACGGCCCTGCAGCTGCGCGGCTGGGAGGTGACCGTGCTGGAACGGGCGCCGTCCCTGGAGCCGGCCGGTGCGGGCATCTCCCTCGCCCCCAACTCCCTGCGCGCCCTGGACGTCGTCGGCCTCGGCGAGGAGATCCGCGACCTGGCCGCCTGGCAGGGCGACGGCGGGCTGCGCACCCCGGGCGGGCGGTGGCTGGCCCGCGCGAGCGCCGACGCGGCGGCGGAGCGTTTCGGCGGCCCCCTGGTCCTGCTGCACCGCGCCACCCTCATCGCGGGCCTGGCCGCCCGGCTCCCCTCGGACGCCGTCCGCACGGCATGCCCCGCGACCGTCACCGACCCCGGAGACACCGGCCGCCCGGCCCGTGTGAGCACACCCGACGGCGAGCTGGAGGCCGACCTCGTCGTGGCCGCGGACGGCGTCCGCTCCGCCGTGCGCCGGGTGCTCTTCCCCGACCACCCCGGTCACGTCCACTCCGGCTTCACCACCTGGCGAGTCGTGATCCTGGTGCCCGGCGTGCGGTTCGCCTCGCACGAGACCTGGGGGAGGGGCCGCATCTGGGGCACGCACCCCCTGAAGGACGGCCGGGTCTACGCGTACGCCGCCGCCGTCGCCCCCGCCGCACAGCGTGCCCGCGACGACGAGAAGGCCGAGCTGCTGCGCCGCTTCGGCGACTGGCACGCGCCGATCCCCGCCGTCCTCGCCGCCGCCCGCCCCGAGGACGTCCTGCGCCACGACGTCCACCACCTCGCCGAGCCGCTCCCCTCCTACCACCGCGGCCGGGTCGCCCTCCTCGGCGACGCCGCGCACGCCATGCCGCCGACGCTCGGGCAGGGCGGCAACCAGGCCATCGAGGACGCCATCGTGCTCGCCCACCACTGCGACGACCTCCCCGCCTACACGGCCGCCCGCCTCCCCCGTACGACCGCCGTCGCACGCAGGGCCCTGAAGGTCGCCCGCCTCAACCTGATGACCAACCGCGCCGGGATCGCCGTACGCAATCTGGCGGTCGCCGCGCTGTCCAGGACCGGACCGGCGCTGTTCCTGCGCGGCTTCGACGGCATCGCCGACTGGCGGCCCCCGCAGCAGCCGTATGCTTCGGTCGGAGCAGGCACAGGCGAGCGGTAGGGAGACCCCGTGAAGGTCGGCTGCATCGGACTCGGCGACATCGCGCAGAAGGCCTACCTGCCGGTGCTCGCCTTCCAGCCCGGCGTCGAGCTGCACCTGCAGACCCGTACGCCCGCGACGCTCGCCCGGGTCGCCGACGGCCTCCACCTCCCCGCCGGACAGCGGCACGACGACCTCGACTCCCTCCTCGCCGCGGATCTCGACGCCGCCTTCGTGCACGCCCCGACCGTGGCGCATCCGGAGATCGCCGGCAGGCTGCTGGAGGCGGGCGTGCCGACCTATGTCGACAAGCCGCTCGCCTACGAACTGGCCGGTTCCCAGCGGCTCGTGGCGCTCGCCGAGGAGCGGAACGTCTCCCTCGCCGTCGGCTTCAACCGGCGTTATGCGCCCGGGTACACGCAGTGCGCCGACCACCCGCGCGAACTGATCCTGATGCAGAAGAACCGGATCGGGCTGCCCGAGGAGCCGCGCGCGATGATCCTCGACGACTTCATCCACGTCGTCGACACCCTGCGCTTCCTGGTGCCCGGCCCCGTGGACGACGTGACCGTGCGGGCCCGCGTCGAGAACGGCCTGCTCCACCACGTCGTGCTGCAGCTCGCCGGGGACGGCTTCACCGCGCTCGGCGTGATGAACCGGCTGAGCGGCTCGGCGGAGGAGGTCCTGGAGGTCTCCGGGCAGGACAGCAAACGGCAGGTGGTCAACCTCGCCGAGGTGATCGACCACAAGGGGCAGCCGACCCTGCGACGGCGCGGCGACTGGGTGCCGGTGGCCCGGCAGCGCGGCATCGAGCAGGCGGCACTGGCCTTTCTGGACGCGGTGCGTGCGGGGAAGGTGCTCAGCGCCCGGGACGCGCTGGAGACCCATGAGCTGTGCGAGCGGGTGGTACGCGCGGTTCAGGAGCGGTCCGCCTGAGCCGCAGCGTCCGTACGCCCTCGGTGACGCCCCAGACGGCGAGGATCAGCACGGCCGCGTGCACCGTCCAGTCGCCGAAGCGGACGTACGGCGTGGTGCCGTGCGCGAACGGAACCTCGTAGACCTGTGCGGTGCTCGCGTCGGTGCCGAGCCACGGGCCGATGCGCTGTCCGCTCGGGCCGTAGACCGCGGAGACCCCGGTCAGCGTCGCGTGCACCATCGGGCGGCCGGTCTCGGCGGCGCGCAGGGCGGCGAGCGAGGCGTGCTGCTCCGGGGCCCAGCTCTGCTGGAACGTCGACGTCGACGACTGGCCGATCAGCAGGTCGGCGCCGCCCTTGGTGAGACGGCGGGTCATGTCGGGGAACGCGGTCTCGAAGCACACCATGGGGCCGAAGCGCAGGCCGTTCCCCGCGTTCATCACCACTTGCTCCGTGCCGCGCCTGCGGTCCTCGCCCGCCGCCTTGCCGACGGAGGTGGCCCAGCCCAGCAGTGAGCGGGCCGGGATGTACTCGCCGAAGGGGACGAGCCGCATCTTGTCGTAGCGCTCGCCGGTGAGGCCGTCCGGGCCGACCAGGATCGAGCTCTTGTAGATCCCGGGCTTGTCGGAGCGGCGCGCGTCCACGTTGACCAGGATGTCCGCGCCGGTCTCGCGGGACAGTGCCGCGAGCCGGTGCGCGTACTCGGGACGGTCGTCCAGGTCGAAGCCGACACTGCTCTCGCCCCAGACGATCAGGTCGACGTCCTGGCCGGCGAGCCGGCGGGTCAGCTGCTCCTCGCGGTCGAACCGGCGGTCCCCGCCGGTCACCACGCCCGGCTGGACGACGGCGATCCTGGCCGTGTCGTCGACGGCGGGGCGCGGGGATGCCACCCAGGCGCCGGAAGTGGCGGCGGCGGTGGCGACCAGGCCGGCCACGGCGGGCACGCGGGCCCGGGGGAGTGCGACGAGGACGGCGACCGCGACGTTGACGGCCACGATCAGGAAGCTCAGCAGCCACACGCCGCCGACCGAGGCCAGCCGCAGCGCCGGCTCGACCTGCCACTGACTGGAGCCGAGCATGCCCCAGGGGCCGCCGAGCCCCTGCCAGGACCGCACGAGTTCGACGGCCAGCCAGCCCGACGGCAGGACGACCAGCGCGGCCGCGACCCGACCCCGCGAGGGCGTCCCGGCCAGCAGGCGGCGCACCAGCCAGCCCCACAGCAGCCACAGCGCGCCGAGCAGCGCGGCGATGACGAACGTGAACACGTGCAGGAACGGCAGCAGCCAGTGGTGCATGGCGAGCATGAACCCGAAGCCGCCCCACCAGCCGTCGTACGCCGCCCGCTTCCCGGTCGGCGCCGAGCGGGCGAGCAGCAGCCAGGGGACCAGCGCGACGTAGGCGAACCACCACAGGGACGGTTGCGGGAAGGCGAGTACGGGCAGGGCGCCCACCAGTACGGCGGCGGCCGAGCGCCGCCACGGGGAGGCGAGCCAGTGGCCGAGCGTCTTCATGGGCGCCTCCTACCCCGTGGTGCTTCCAGTGTGCGCCCTGCGGACGATCTAGGACCAGACGCGCCGGCTCAGTTGATCACAGGTGCGGCTTCGCGGTCGGCGATGTGCCGCCACTTCTCCCGCACGACCACCTCGCTCAGCCGCCAGCCGTCGCCCGTCCGCAGCAGCCCGAAGGCGTACCGGCCGCCGCATACGAGGTCCGGTGCGGCCGGGCCGCCCCCGTCCCGGCCGACGAAGCCCATCGGATTGACGTAGTCGGCCTGGACCTGGGCCGTGTCCCCAGTGTCCTGTTCCCACAGGCCGAAACGCACGCGGCGATTGACGATCAGATGCTGCCGTACCGGGAACAGCCGCAGGTTGTCGGCGAGCCACGCGGCGACCTTCCCGGCGTCACCCTCGATGCCTCCGGCCGACCGGTAGTCCGCCCGCCCGTCCGGGGCGAACAGCTTCCGGTACGCCTCCCAGTCGCCGTCGTCCACCGCCACCGCGTAGTCGGTGATCAGCTCGTCGACGGCCAGCCGGTCCCTCACGGTCGCGAGCTCCACACGCTGCGTCATCGGCTCAGTGTTGGGCATGGGACCGCCGGCGCCAAGGGCCCCGACGATAATCGGTGGCCGTGGCGGTCGCCAGGACGGATTCTGTCCCTGTGAATGATCAGCAGGAGCCCAAGTTCCGCATCCGCGCCCGGCATACGGAGTCCACGGTCACCGTCTACCAGGCCTACCGGCCGGAGATCGGCCGCCCCGCCGCCCGGAACGGCCGCTTCCCGGCGTCCTGGAAGCGCGACCGCATGACGTGGATCAAGCCGTCTTTTCTGTGGATGATGTACCGCTGCGGCTGGGGCGCGAAGGAAGGCCAGGAGACGGTCCTTGCGGTGGAGATCAGCCGGGAGGGATTCCTCTGGGCGCTGCGCAACGCCTGCCTCTCGCACCACGTCCCCGCCCTGCACGGCGACAGCGCCGCCTGGAAGCGGCAGTTGCGGCGGGCCCCCGCGCGCGTGCAGTGGGACCCGGAACGGGACCTGCACCTCAACCCGCTGCCCTACCGGTCGCTTCAGCTGGGGCTCGCGGGGCAGGCGGCGGCCCGGTACGCCGACGACTGGATCGTGGGCATCGAGGACGTCACACCGCTCGCCTCGGAGGTCCACGCGCTGGTGCGGGCGGGCGAACTCCAGCGCGCCGCCGGGCTGCTGCCCGAGGAACGGCCGTACCCGGTCGACGAGGACGTACTCGCGCATCTGCGGGCCTGAGGCGAGGTG
Source organism: Streptomyces sp. S.PNR 29 (assembly GCF_030386795.1). Taxonomy (GTDB): domain Bacteria; phylum Actinomycetota; class Actinomycetes; order Streptomycetales; family Streptomycetaceae; genus Streptomyces. The sequence goes on along the minus strand of NZ_JANUQM010000017.1, from coordinate 153,225 downwards.
ATCGCTGACGGGCCCGGGCGCCGGTGCGTCGCCTAGGCCGCCTCGATGACCTCACCGCGGAGCGCGGTCGCCCACTCGACGACCAACAGCTCGTACTCCTCGCGCTCCTGGGCCGAGAGGGACCCGCCCGCACGCCGCCACAGGGCTCGAATCTGCTCGTTGACTTCGGCAGCAGACCGCACGGAACCAGGGGTCACGGAATCGGGGGACATGCCGACAAGCCTAGGGGCAGGCACTGACAGTGCGCTACCGGACGGCTACCCGATCCGTATGGGTTTGGTCACGAGACCGGGATCACATGGGGTCAGGTCAGCCCGCCGACTCCGCCGCGTGCGGGCTCAGGGCGCCCATCGTCACCAGGACGATGATGACCACGCCGAGGGCGATGCGGTACCAGACGAACGGCATGAAGCTCTTGGTCGAGATGAACTTCATGAACCAGGCGATCACGGCGTATCCGGTGCCGAAGGCGATGACGGTCGCGAAGATCGTCGGGCCCCAGGAGACGTGGTCGCTCTCCATCGCGTCCTTGAGCTCGAACAGACCCGAGGCGAGCACCGCGGGAATGGCGAGCAGGAACGAGTAGCGGGCCGCGGCCTCGCGCTTGTAGCCCATGAACAGACCGCCGCTGATGGTGGCGCCGGAGCGGGAGACGCCGGGGATGAGGGCCATGGCCTGGCAGAGGCCGTAGATCAGGCCGTCCCGGACGCCCAGGTCCTGCAGGCTCTTGCGCTGCTTGGGCGCGCGGTGCCGACCGCCGATCTCGTCGCGCGCGGCCAGCCGGTCGGCGATACCCAGGACGATGCCCATGCCGATCAGCATGGTCGCGGTGATCCGCAGGTCCCGGAACGGCCCCTCGATCTGGTCCTTCAGCGTCACGCCGAGCACGCCGATCGGGATGGAGCCGACGATCACGAGCCAGCCCATCCGCGCGTCGGGATCCTTGCGCAGCGCCTTGTTGGTGAGCGAGCGGGTCCAGGCCGAGAGGATCCGTCCGATGTCCTTGCGGAAGTAGATCAGCACGGCGGCCTCCGTGCCGATCTGCGTGATCGCCGTGAAGGCGGCGCCCGGGTCCTTCCAGCCGGAGAAGGCCGCAGTCAGCCGCAGATGCGCGCTGGAGGAGACGGGGAGGAACTCGGTCAGCCCCTGGACGAGTCCGAGGATGAGGGATTCAAACCAAGACATGAAGTTACGGAGTCCAAGAGCCGGCGAGGAACGGGCGACGGGCACACCGAACCGCCGCGTGCGGTGATCGGGAGTGCTGAGGGGCAGCGTAGCGCCCCTCGGTGACAGGCCGGGCACAGGGGTTTCGAATACCGGACACCCGAGGGACCGCGCCCGAGGTGCGGTTCACGCCGCGGTGGGTCCCCCCACCGTCCACCCGGGCACCTGCGGATGGGCGGTCAGGTCGTCGTGGTGGACCGTGTCGCCGCAGGTCCGGCAGGTGACGACCGGGACGAGTTCGTGGCCGCAGACGTGCTCCAGCACCATGGGGCGGTCGTCGTCCCCGCGCAGATGGCGGTCGCCCCACGCCATGAGGGTCAGCAGCACCGGCTCCAGTTCCAGCCCCGCCCGGGTCGGCAGGTACTCGAAGCGCTGTGGGCGCTCGCTGTAGGGCCGCTTGGTCAGGATCCCGGCGTCCACGAGACGGCGCAGCCGCGTGGCCAGGATGTCGCGCGGGGCCCCGATGTTGCGCACCAGCTGGTCGAAACGGCCGTTGCCGAGGCACACCTCCCGCAGGACGAGCAGGGAGTACTTCTCGCCGACGAGTGCGAGGGTGTCGGCGATCGAGCAGGGGCGGGGGTCTTTGGTGGCGGCCATGACGCCAGTCTAGGGGAGGGTCCGTTTTTCCAACCCGCATGCACGCTCATGGGTTTGATTTTCCAACCTGGCGAGCTATGGTGAGTTCGGATTTCCTACTCACCAGTAATCGCCCAGGAGAAAACGCCCAGGAGACCGCTCCGGTCATCGCCCCGGCGGCCAAGGAGGCCCGCATCATGCGTGACGCAGTCATCGTCGAAGCCGTACGCACGCCCATAGGCAAGGGCAAGCAGAACGGCGCCCTCGCGCACGTCCACCCCGTGGAGCTGCTCGCCCACACCCTGCGCACCCTCGTCGAGCGCTCCGGCGTCGATCCGGCGCTGATCGACGACGTCATCGGCGGCACCGTCGACCAGGTCGGCGAGCAGGCCATGAACACCACCCGCTACGCCGCCCTGTCGGCCGGATTCCCGGAGTCGGTCCCCGCGACGACGGTGGACCGTCAGTGCGGCTCCTCCCAGCAGGCCGTGCACTTCGCCGCGCAGGGTGTCATCGCGGGGGCCTACGACCTCGTCGTCGCCTGCGGGGTGGAGTCGATGAGCCGGGTGCCGATGTGGTCGAACGTGCCGCCCGGCAAGGACCCCTTCGGCCCCGGGGTCGCCGAGCGCTACCCGGAGGGGCTCGTTCCGCAGGGCATCAGCGCCGAGCTGATCGCCGCCAAGTGGTCCATCTCACGGGAGCGGATGGACGCCTTCGCGGTCTCCTCGCACCAGAAGGCGGCCGCGGCATGGAACGCCGGACTGTTCGATGCCGAGATCGCGCCACTGGACGGCGTCTCCCACGACGAGTGCGTACGGCCGGGCAGTACCACGGAGGTCCTCGCCGGCCTCAAGCCCGCCTACTACGACCCGGCCTTCGCCGAACGCTTCCCGCAGATCGAGTGGAACGTCACCGCGGGCAACGCCAGCCCCGTCAACGACGGTGCCTCGGCGGTGCTCATCACGTCCGGCGACACCGCGGCCCGCCTCGGGCTGCGCCCGCTCGCCCGGCTGCACAGCTTCGCCGTCACCGGCTCCGACCCGCTGCTGATGCTGACCGGCGTCGTCCCGGCCACCGAGAAGGTGCTGCGCAGGGCGTCCCTGAGCCTCGACGACATCGACCTGTTCGAGGTCAACGAGGCGTTCTCCAGCGTGGTCCTGGCCTGGCAGCAGGAGACGGGCGCCGATCTGGCCAAGGTCAACGTGCACGGCGGGGCCATCGCCATCGGCCACCCGCTCGGCGCGAGCGGCACCCGTCTGACCACGACTCTGGTGCACGCGATGCGGGAGCGCGGCGCCCGGTACGCCCTGCAGACGATGTGCGAGGCGGGCGGGCTGGCCAACGCGATGGTTCTGGAACGGGTGTAACGGGCCGTCAGTGGCCCCGCAGGTGGTGGCGCTTGCGCCAGGCCACCACCGCGCCGACGAGCCCCGGCAGGGCGATGCAGGCCAGCGCGATCAGGAAGGCCGGGGACGTCGGCGTCGAGGCGCGGGCACCGGCGACGACGTACGCGGCCGTGTTCGGGATGGACCCGAGGCCCGTCGCGAGCAGGAACGGCAGCAGACCCATGCGGGAGATGGCGGCGCAGTAGTTCGCGGCCCAGAACGGCACACCCGGGAACAGCCGCGCCGCCAGCATCGAACGGAAGCCGTGACGGCTCAGCTGCCCGTCCGCGGCCTTGAGCCACCGGCCCCGCAGCAGCGGGCGCAGGGCGTCCTGGCCCAGCACCCGGCCGAGGCAGAACGCTATGCCGGCGCCGAGGACCGTGCCCGCCAGGGCCGAACCTGTGCCCAGCTGGGAGCCGAAGAGCGCACCGGCCGCCAGGTTCAGCAGCGGCCGTGGCACGAACGCCACGGTGCACAGCCCGTACGCCACCGCGTACGCCACCACCGCCGCGGCTCCGCCGAGCTGCTGTGGCCAGCCGTCCGTCAGCACCTTCTGCGGCTCGAACAGCAGCACGACCGACGCGGCCGAGGCGAGCAGCAGGACGAGCAGGGACAGCCGCGACCACGGCGAGAGCAGCACTCTGCTGCAGCGGGCGGTGAATCCCGTGGTGGTGACGGGTGGGACGGGCATGGCTGTGGCGGCGGCCCGGGGAGAGGCCGTGCCGGTGCCGCCAGAGCGGGTGGTGGCATCGAGCATCCGGCGACACTAACCGACACATGTGTGTGATCGCCGTATGGTTCGTCTCACGAGCGTCACAGGGATCGAAAAATCATTCGACTTGTAGCGCGGTGCCGACGAGGATCGGCGTCATGTTCCGGCACGCCTTCGTCCTCGCAGCATCCGCCGTCGCGGATGCCCCGAAGGCTGCCGTCGCCGTCCTCACGGCTGTTGCCGACGGCGCCCGAAGCTGACCCTCTCCGGTTCGTCCGGCGGACCCCGCAGGGGGAGGGTCGGGCAGCTCCCCGGGGTCCACGCCACGTTCACCACGAGACGCTTCGAGGTACAGCCATGCCCAAGACGGCGTACGTCCGTACGAAACCGCACCTGAACATCGGCACCATGGGCCATGTCGACCACGGCAAGACCACGTTGACCGCCGCCATCACCAAGGTGCTGGCCGAGCGCGGCACCGGCACGTTCGTGCCGTTCGACCGCATCGACCGGGCGCCGGAGGAGGCGGCGCGCGGTATCACCATCAACATCGCGCACGTCGAGTACGAGACCGACACGCGGCACTACGCGCACGTCGACATGCCGGGCCACGCCGACTACGTCAAGAACATGGTCACCGGCGCCGCACAGCTCGACGGGGCGATCCTCGTCGTCTCCGCGCTCGACGGGATCATGCCGCAGACCGCCGAACACGTCCTGCTCGCCCGGCAGGTGGGCGTCGACCACATCGTCGTCGCCCTCAACAAGGCCGACGCGGGGGACGAGGAGCTCGCCGACCTCGTCGAACTGGAGATCCGCGAGCTGCTCACCGCGCACGGTTACGGCGGCGACACCGTGCCCGTCGTACGGGTCTCGGGGCTGAGGGCCCTGGAGGGCGACCCGCGGTGGACGGCGTCCATCGAGGCGCTGCTCGACGCGGTGGACACGTATGTGCCGATGCCGGAGCGGTATCTGGACGCGCCGTTCCTGTTGCCGGTGGAGAACGTGCTGACCATCACCGGCCGGGGGACGGTGGTGACCGGCGCCGTGGAGCGCGGCACCGTCCGGGTCGGCGACCGGGTCGAGGTGCTCGGCGCGGACGTGGAGACCGTCGTCACCGGGCTGGAGACCTTCGGCAAGCCCATGGAGGAGGCGCAGGCCGGGGACAACGTGGCGCTGCTGCTGCGCGGTGTGCCGAGGGACTCCGTCCGGCGGGGGCATGTCGTGGCCGCGCCGGGGAGTGTGGTGCCCCGCCGTGGTTTCTCGGCGCAGGTGTATCTGCTGTCGTCGCGGGAGGGCGGGCGTACGACGCCCGTCGCCACGGGGTACCGGCCGCAGTTCTACATCCGGACCGCGGATGTGGTGGGTTCCGTGGACCTGGGAGAGGTCGCCGTCGCCCTGCCCGGTGACACGGTCGCCATGGCGGTCGAGCTGGGGCGTGCGGTGCCTCTGGAGCCCGGCCTCGGTTTTGCCGTCCGTGAGGGTGGGCGGACCGTCGGGGCGGGGACCGTGACGGCCCTTCTGTGAGAGGGGATCTGCGCATGGGGGGCTGCGGGGCCGTTGTAGCTGGTCACGCCCAGGCGGCGGAGCCGCATATCGACACAGCCCCGCGGCCCTTTGGGGCGCGTCACAATGGTCCTCGTGAACGAACCCATGCCCGTCACCGCGGTCACCGACCAGGGCACCGTCAAGCTCATGCCCGACATCGACCGCAAGCGCGCCTGGCTGCTGACCGTCGACGGGGCCCCGCAGTCGTACGTCGATCTCGACGAGCCGGCGCATCTGGAGTTCGAGTACGCGCGGCGGCTCGGGCACGTCCTGGACACCGTGGCGGAGCCGGGGCGGCCACTGGACGTGCTGCACCTCGGGGGCGGTGCGCTCACGCTGCCCCGGTACGTGGCCGCGACCCGGCCCGGCTCCCGGCAGGACGTGGTGGAGGCCGACCGGGGGCTGCTGGAGCTCGTCGCCGAGCACCTGCCGCTCCCGGTCGGCGCCGATATGCGCCTGCACGCCGCGGACGCCCGAGCCTGGCTGGAAACCGCCCCCGCCGACTCCACCGACGTCCTGGTCGCCGACGTCTTCGGTGGCTCCCGCGTCCCCGCGCACCTGACCTCCGTCGCCTACGTCCGCGAGGCCGGGCGGGTGCTGCGGGCCGACGGCGTCTACCTGGCCAACCTTCCCGACGCGGCGCCGTTCGCCTTCCTGCGCTCGCAACTCGCGACACTCGGTGCGGTGTTCGAGGAGCTGGTGCTCATCGCCGAGCCGGGCGTGCTGCGCGGCCGTCGTTTCGGCAACGCCGTGCTCGTCGCCGCACACCGGCCCGTCGACACCGCCGCCCTGACCCGGCTCACCGCAGCCGACGCCTTCCCCGCCCGGGTCGGACACGGCGCCGCCCTGCGGGACTTCATCGGCGACGCCCGGCCGGTACGGGACGAGGACGCCGTACCGTCACCCGAGCCCCCCGACGGGGCGTTCGGCATCGGCTGACTCGCTCCCGCCGCCCTGTGCCACCTGCCTGCTCCTCCGGCGCAGGTTCCGCACGTCCGGCACGCACAGCACGGCCGCCGTCATCACCACGACCAGCGTCGCGCAGCCCCACAGCGACGCCGTCCGCCCGAACGCCGACTCCGACGGGCCCGCCAGCGCCGTCGCCAGCGGCACCAGCGCCACCGAGCCGAACCAGTCGTAGGCCGAGACCCGGGAGAGCTTGTCCTCCGGGATCTCCTGGTGCAGCGCGGTCATCCAGGAGACGCCGAACACCTCCAGGGTCACCCCGGTCACGAACATCACCGTGCACAGCACACCGACCGGCACCGGCACCGCGAGCGCGGCGGAGGGCAGGGCCAGGGGGAAGACGCACAGGGTGCCCGCGAGCAGCAGGCGGCGGGGTTTCCAACGGGTCATCAGCAGCGCGCCGGCGACCGTGCCCGCGCCGAAGAAGCCCAGGGCCAGGCCCCAGGGGCCCGCGCCGCCCAGGTGGTCGCGGGCGACGAGGGGGCCGTAGACCGCGTCGGCGGCGCCGACGACCGCGTTGGCGATGGAGAACTGGACGACGATGCTCCACAGCCACGGCCGCCCGGCGAACTCCCGCCAGCCGTCCCGGAGGTCGGCGAGCATGCCGCCGCCCGGTGCGCGCGGCGGGATGTGACTCACGTCGAGGAAGGCCCGCAGTGCCCCGGCGAGCGCGAACGCCGCCGCGTCGGCGGCCAGGACCCAGCCCGGGCCGATCGCGGCGACCATCGCGCCGCCGACTGCGGCACCGCCGAGCGCCGCACCCTGCATCGCCATCCGGAACACCGCGAAGGCGCGGGCGGCCTGCTCGCCGTCGACCGAGGACATGAGCATGCCTTCGGCGGCCGGGCTGAAGAAGGCCTGGCCGGTGCCTCCGAGCGCGGTCAGCAGCATCATCTGCCACAGGTGCGGCTCACCGGCGAGGACCAGCGCCGCGAACGCGGCCTGCGACAGGCAGTTGAGGGCGTTGGCCGCGACCATCACGCGATGCCGTGGGAGCCGGTCCGCGACGGCGCCGCCGATCAGCAGGAACAGCACCAGCGGCAGGGTGCGGGCGGCGGCCACCAGACCCACGTCGCCGCCGTCGCCGCCCGCGTCCAGCACGGCGAACGCGGCGGCGATCAGCGCACCGTGGCTGCCGAGGTTGGTGACGACCGCGGCGGCGGTCAGCAGGCTGTAGTTGCGCCCTGCCCAGAGGGGTGTGCGGGGGCGTCGGCGGGAGGCGGCGGCGGAGGTCACGGGGCGACTATCGCCGCCCGGCCCCCGCCTTGCCACCTCTTTTCCGTCAGTCCGTTCTTGAGGCCGGCCCGTTCTTGAGGTCAGCCCGTTCTTGAGGTCAGCCCGTCGGTTCGCCGTGCAGCCGTACCGTGCTGAGGATCTTCATGATCGTCTTCTCGGGCACCTCGTCCTTGACGCCCTTGGCCCCGTAGAAGGTCCAGGAGACGAAGTCACCCGCCGAGTTCTTGAAGGCGAACGTGGTGGCCTTGCCGTCGGAGTCGCATTTGTCCTTCTTCGGCACGCCCGAGGAGTAAGCCGCCGCGACGCTGCCCTTGACGCCGGACGCCGTGGTGAACGCCTTCGGCTTGACCAGGGTGAGCAGCTTCTTGGAGGCGTCCTTCTGGTCGGTGTAACCGCCGAAGACCCACCAGGCCGAGTCGTTGCGCGCGATGTCGTCGGTGTTCTTGGCGCCGTCCTGGCCCTTGGTGCCGGCCGCCGCCAGCCTTCTGTCGCTGCTCCGGCCGTCCTTGTCGGGGTCGGACGTGCACCACTTCTCCTTGAAGTAGGCGGGCGCCGACATGCCGATGAGCGCCTTGCCGTCCTCGTCCTCGAAGCCGATGAACGTACCGGGAGTGTCGACCGTCCAGTCCGCCGGGACGTCGAAGGCGGTGCCCCACTTGGGGTTGACGACGACCTTCCAGCCCGGAACGGTCGCCTTCTCCGCCTCACCGCCCCGCGGATTGTCCTCGGAGGCGGTCGCCGTGGGCTCGGGGGACGTGTTCGTGGACGCGCTCGCCGACGGCTTGTCGTCCCCGCCGCCGCCCGCCGTGTCGTCCTTGTCGCCGCCCAGTACCAGGAAACCGGTGACGCCCGCGGCGACGACCACGGCCGTGGCCGCCACGATCGCGACCAGCTTGGTCCGGTTGCCGCCCCCACCGCCCTGGGGCGGCTGCGGAGCCCCCGCCGGCTGGGGAGCGCCCCACTGCGGCTGCTGCGCATAGGGGTTGGGCTGCGGGTAGCCGGACTGCTGCGGGTAGCCGGGCTGTTGTTGGTAGCCGGGCTGCTGGTACGGATTCGGCTGCTGGTACCCCGGCTGCTGGTACGGGTTGTTCTGCGGGTTCTGCTCGCCCCCGGGCGGCTGCTGTCCTGGCCACATGGCCAGCAACCCTAGTGCCGCCGGGGACACGATTCGGTCACCGGGGCTTGTCAGGGACGTAGCAAAGGCAGCTCTGGAGCGCTCGGAGGCGCACAGATCTGGCCAGGCGAGGCTACTCGCGGGTAACCTCGCGCCATGAGCGCAGACCAGATGTCGATCGGCGAGATGCTCGCCGCCACGGTGCCGATGGCCAGGACCCTGAACCTGGAGTTCCTGGAGACCACGCCGGCCAAGGCCGTGGTGGCCCTGCCCGACCAGAGCGAGTACCACAACCACGTCGGCGGGCCGCACGCCGGAGCGATGTTCACGCTGGGCGAGTCGGCGAGCGGGGCGATCGTGCTCGCCGCGTTCGGGGACCAGCTCTCGCGTGCCGTGCCGCTCGCGGTCCGCGCGGAGATCGCCTACAAGAAGCTGGCGATGGGCCCCGTCACGGCCACCGCCACGCTCGGCCGCCCCGCCGCGGAGGTCGTCGCCGAACTCGACGCCGGACAGCGCCCCGAGTTCCCCGTGTCCATCGCCATCCAGCGCGGCGACGGCGCCGTCACCGGTGAGATGACCGTCGTCTGGACCCTGCGCCCCAACGGCTGAGCCTCGGTCGGAGCGTGAGCGGCGGCCCCGGTCGGGCATCCGTCCCGGCCAGGGCCCAGGCCCTCCGGTCAGGCCGCGAGCCGTCGGCCCCCGGCCTCCTCGCCGGCGCCGCTTCCTGCCAGGCTGCCGACGAACTCCTTGAGCCACGCCATGAACTCGGGCCCCAGGTCGGGCCGGTCGCAGGCGAGCCGTACCACCGTGCGCAGATAGTCGGCCTTGTCGCCGGTGTCGTAGCGCAGTCCGTCGAAGACGACCCCGTGCACCGTGCCGCCCGTGGCCAGTTCCTGGAGGGCGTCGGTCAGCTGGATCTCCCCGCCCCGGCCCGGCTCGGTGCGCTCCAGGACGTCGAAGACCGCGGGGTCGAGGACATAGCGGCCGATGACCGCGTAACGGCTGGGTGCTTGCTGTGATGACGGCTTCTCCACCAGGCCGGTGACGCGGACGACTCCGTCCTCCCCGGTCGGCTGCACGGCCGCGCAGCCGTAAAGGTGGATCTGCTCCTCGGGAACCTCCATGAGGGCGACCACGCTGCCGGCGTGCCGTTCGCGGACGTCGAGCATGCGGCTGAGCAGGGTCTCGCGCGGGTCGATCAGGTCGTCGCCGAGGAGAACGGCGAAGGGCTGGTCGCCGACGTGCCGGCGGGCGCACAGCACGGCGTGCCCGAGGCCGAGGGGGTCGCCCTGCCGGATGTGGTGGATGCTGGCCAGGCGGGCCGGGTCGCGCACCGCGTCCAGTCGTACGGTGTCGCCCTTGGCCGCGAGGGTCTGCTCCAGCTCGAAGGCGTTGTCGAAGTGGTCCTCGATGGCCCGCTTGTGCCGGCCGGTGACCATCAGCACGTCGTCGAGTCCCGCTGCGGCCGCCTCCTCGACCACGTACTGGATGGCCGGCTTGTCGACGACCGGCAGCATCTCCTTGGGCGTCGCCTTGGTGGCGGGCAGGAACCGCGTCCCGAGCCCGGCGGCCGGGACGACCGCCTTGCGGACGGTGCGGACGGGGGTGGACTCGGTCGAAGAGTGGGGGACGATCATGCGGCCCATGCTGGCGTGGCGGGATGGGAGTACGCCGAGAGGGACATGGGAGATCGCTGTGGGTCGCGCGGCGGTCGTCCGGCGCCCTCGGAGGTGGGAGATTTCGTGTGCCGACGGGCTTTTGGCGGGCACAAGTCGAACGCGCCGTCCCGGAGAGTTCGAATGCCGGTGCGGATACCGCCGGTAACTTATCTGAAATTCCGGCTTTTTGAATCCCGGTCATTCGCACTCCTTGTTTCCTGTGACACGCCTGTGCGAGGGTGACGTCCCCGCGAGAGGGCAAAAGCCGGGCTCGCGGAAGGTATGCACCAATCAGGCACCTGCTTTCCGACGGACGCGCGTTTCGCCGTGTGCTCTGCGGCTTGGAAGGAAATGGTTCAGTGCAATCCAAGCCCGCCGGGCCCGACGCACCTGGACAGCACACCTGGCTAGGCGATACCACCGTTGCTTTTCAGCAACTGGCCGTTGATCCATCCGCCCTCCCGGGAGCACAGGAAGTCCACGAGGTGCGCGGTGTCCTGCGGGGTGCCCAGCCGGGCGAGGGGGGTGTGGCGGACGCATTCCGCCTTGATCTCGTCGGTCATCCACCCCGTGTCAACCGGCCCCGGGTTGATCACGTTGGCGGTCACGCCCAGGTGGGCGAACTCGTGGGTGGCGGCCAGGGTGATGCGGTCGAGTGCCCCCTTGCTCGCTCCGTAGGGCAGGTTGCCGACGGTGTGGTCGCTGGTCAGAGCGATGATCCGGCCGGTTCCCCGTTCCGCGGTGAAGCGGCGCCCGAACTCGCGGATCAGCAGCCAGGTGGCGCGCGCGTTGACGGCGAAGTGCCGGTCGAAACTCTCCACGGTGGTGTCGAGCAGCCCGGAGTCGACCGACTCGCAGTGACACATCACCAGCGCGGTGACCCCGCCCAGCCGTTCCTCGACCTCGTCGAAGACGCGTCCGGGCGCCTCCGGGTCGGCGAGGTCCGCCTCGATCGCCACGCTCGACGCGCCCTGCTCGGCCAGGTCCCGACCGACCGCTTCAGCGGCGCCTTGCTCTCTGCCCCAGGTCATGCGGTCGTCATAGGCGCCCCAGTAGGTGTACGCGATGTCCCAGCCCGACGCCGCCAGCCGGCGGGCGATGCCGGCGCCGATACCGACGGTGCGTCCCACACCGGTGATCAAGGCGAGCGGGCGGGCGGCGGAGGGCGTCCGCTCCTGGTCGTGCCGGGCCTGTTCGTTGCTCTTCGTCACGGTCCGGGATCGTCCATGAGCGGAGTCGGAGCGTCAAACGTATGGTGACGGAGTGCAGAGGAGACACCGGCGCGTTCCATGGGACGCCGGAGCCGCCAGGTGACCGGGTAGGCTTCCCGGGACCGCAGGGATGCGACATGGGGAGGAACCGGCGTTGCACGTCCAGGAGTGGCTCGACACGGTGCCCGCGGCAGCCGTCTACGCCGTGGTGGGCCTGGTCATCGGTCTGGAGAGCCTGGGCATCCCGCTGCCGGGCGAGATCATCCTGGTCTCGGCCGCCCTGCTGTCCTCCCAGCACGCGGGCATCGACCCGGTGATCCTCGGTACGTGCGCCAGTGTCGGCGCCGTCGTCGGTGATTCCATCGGCTACGCCATCGGCCGCAAGGGCGGACGCCCGCTCCTCGCCTGGCTCGGCAAGAAGTTCCCCAAGCACTTCAGCGAGGGGCACATCGCCACCGCCGAGAAGTCCTTCGAGAAGTGGGGCATGTGGGCCGTCTTCTTCGGCCGTTTCGTCGCCCTGCTGCGCATCTTCGCCGGCCCGCTCGCCGGCGTGCTGCGGATGCCGTACTGGAAGTTCCTGATCGCGAACGTCCTCGGCGGCATCCTCTGGGCGGGCGGCACGACCGCCGTCATCTACTACGTCGGCATCGTCGCCGAGTCCTGGCTGAAGCGCTTCTCGTGGCTGGGCCTGGTGCTGGCCGTGCTCATCGGCGTCACGTCGATGCTGGTCCTCAAGCGCAAGGCGAGGAAGACACAGGCCGAGCAGCACCAGGCGGAAGCGGAGCCCCTCCCCGCCGCGGACTGAGACGCCCTACTGCCGGTCCTCCGCATGCGCTTCCCGGTGCGCCTTCGCCAACTCGGCGTACATCGTGCCGTTCAGCGAAATGCCCTGGCGCTCCTCCTCCGTCAGCTCCCGCCTGACCTTCGCCGGCACCCCGGCGACCAGCGAGCCCGGCGGCACCTCCATGCCCTGGGGCACGAGCGCCTGCGCGGCGACCAGCGACCCCGCCCCGATCACCGCGCCGTTCAGCACGGTCGCCCCCATCCCGACCAGGCAGTCGTCCCCGACGGTCGCCCCGTGCACCACGGCGTTGTGGCCGACGGAGACCCGCTCGCCGATGGTGACGGGGAAACCGGGATCGGCGTGGAGGGTGCAGTTGTCCTGGATGTTGCTCTGCGCCCCGACGGAGATCCGCTCGACGTCGCCGCGGACCACCGCCCCGTACCAGACGCTCGCCCCCGTCCGAAGCGTCACGTCCCCGATCACCGAGGCCGTCGGCGCCACGAACGCCTCCCCGTCGATCGTCGGCTCCTTGCCGCCGATGCCCGTGATCAACGCCCTGTGCGCCATCGCTCTCTCCTCGTCGTCGACAACAACGGCACCGTACGCCACCCGGTGGGGCGAAGATCACAGCAGTCCTGCCGCATGACCGCGCCGCCCGCTGAGTACCGTGAGCGGGTGCCGAAGAGCAAGAACACGTTCTCGTCCTGGGGGCGCCGCCTCGCGCAGCGGGCCGTCCACGCGGGCTGGGCCTGGGTGCAGCGCACGGGCTCCGTCACCGCCGAGCATCCGGGACGGTTCCGCTTCGGCGCCATGGGAGCCGGCACCAGGCTGGCCTTCCCGCTCGGCACGGTCTTCGGCGAACCGTGGATCCACCTGGGCGCCCACTGCATCATCGGCGAGCAGGTCACCCTGACCGCCGGTCTGATGCCCGACCTCGACCTCGGCCCGGAGCCGATCCTGCGCATCGGCGACGGAGTCGTGCTGGGCCGCGGCAGCCATGTCATCGCCGACACGACCGTCACCATCGGCAGCGACTGCTACGTCGGCCCGTACGTCTACGTCACCTCCACCAACCACTCCTACGACGATCCGCACGAGCCCATCGGCAAGCAGTGGCCCCGGATGGAGCCGGTGGAGATCGGGCCCGGGTGCTGGATCGGCACCGGTGCCGTGATCCTGCCGGGCGCGCGGATCGGGCGGAACGTGGTGGTGGCCGCCGGTGCGGTGGTCCGGGGCGCCGTGCCCGACCACGCCGTCGTGGCGGGCGCGCCCGCCCGGGTCGTACGGCGGTGGACGCCCGCCGACGGCTGGCAGCCGCCCCTGCGGACCCCGGCGCCGGTGCCGATACCCGAGGGCGTCACGCCGGAGCAGTTGCTGGCGCTGTCGGAGCTGGACGAGGAGACGACGGCCAGGCTGGCCGAGCTGGAGGCCGAGGCCTGAGTCGTGCCGCGGTCGGCAGCGGCGACGCGCCTCGCAGTACAGTTCGGTGAACGATCGGGTGCACCACACCGTAGTTCAGCACGACGAACGCCATAGTTCAGCGCAATGAACTCTGTCATCCAGCATATTGGACGGAATGTGTCGGACCTCGACCTGCTGACCCAGTCCCTGGCGCGCAGCGTCAAGCACTGGCGCGCGGTGCGCGGCTTCACCCTGGACGTGCTCGCCGCCCGGGCGGGTGTCAGCCGCGGCATGCTCATCCAGATCGAGCAGGCACGCACCAACCCCAGTCTCGGCACCGTCGTCAAGATCGGCGACGCCCTCGGCGTCAGCATCACCACGCTCCTCGACTACGAGCAGGGCCCGAAGGTCCGGATCGTCCCCGCCGAGCAGACCGTACGGCTGTGGCACACCGAGGCGGGCAGCTACAACCGGCTGCTCGCGGGCGCCGAGGCCCCCGGCCCGCTGGAGATGTGGGAATGGCGCCTCATGCCCGGCGAGAGCAGCGCCTCCGATCCGCATCCCGGCGGCACGGCCGAGCTGCTCCACGTCATCGCCGGGGAGCTGACGCTCACCGTCGACGGCGTGGAGCACCGGGTCCCGGCGGGCGCGAGCGTCTCCTTCGAGGCCAACGCCCCGCACATGTACGGCAACAGCGACGAGGTGCCGATGGAGATGATCATGGCCGTCTCGGTCCCGCCCGTGCGCTGAGCCGCCCGCGGCCGTGCTGTTAGCGTGCGGTCATGGACGCACCCATCGGACACTTCGACAACGCCAGGCCCGCGCCCGGCTGCCTCGACGAGCTGACCCGCCCGGTCGCCGACGCCGTACGGCACTGGAGCGGCAGCGTCCCCGCCGACCGGATCGTCTACGTCGAGACCGACCCGCAGTGGGCCGACACGGCCGTCTTCGTCGAGCACTACGGCCGGGAGCTGCTTGAGCAGTCCGCGAACTGTGTCGTGGTCGCGGCCAAGCGCGCCGGTGAGACCACCCTCGCGGCATGCGTGGTGCCGTCCACCGCCCGAGTCGACGTGAACGGCGTCGTACGCCGCCACTTCGGCGCCCGCAAGGCCTCGTTCGCCTCGATGGAGACGGCGACGGGGGAGACCGGTATGGAGTACGGCGGCATCACCCCCATCGGACTGCCCGAGGGCTGGCCGGTGCTGGTCGACTCGGCCGTCGTCGACCTGCCGTACGTACTGGTCGGCAGCGGACGGCGGCGCGGCAAGCTGCTGGTGCCGGGGAAGGCGTTCGCGGAACTGCCCGGCGCGGTGGTGCTGGAGGGGCTGGGGACCGCCCAGTCCTAGCGAGTGGGGGTCCCCCTGCCCGCAGCAGCTTGGGGAGCGTGCCGGGCGTCGCGGGGCAGGCGCGACTGTGCGGACCCCCCCCTAGGGCGCCGCATGGTGGGCGAGGGCCAGATGCGGGTCCGTCTCGCCCGGGGCCGGCTCCGGGTCGGCGTGGACCAGGGCCGCGGTGAGGCGGGGCACGGCGTGCAACAGGGCGTGCTCGGCGTCGACGGCGATGCGGTGGGCCTCGCGGACCGTCGCCTCGCCGTCCACGACGACCGCCACCTCGGCGCGCAGCCGGTGGCCGATCCAGCGCAACCGCAGCTCGCCCACCCCGCACACCCCGGGGACCTCCGCGAGGGCCTGCTCGGCGCGGTCCACGAGCGCCGGGTCCACGGCGTCCATCACCCGCCGGAACACCTCGCGCGCCGCGTCCCGCAGCACCAGCGTGATCGCGGCCGTGATCGCCAGCCCCACGATCGGGTCGGCCAGTTGCCAGCCCAGCGCCGCACCACCCGCGCCCAGCAGCACGGCCAGTGAGGTGAAACCGTCCGTACGCGCGTGCAGCCCGTCCGCGACCAGCGCGGCCGAGCCGATCGCGCGGCCGACCCGGATGCGGTAGCGGGCCACCCACTCATTGCCCGCGAATCCGACCAGGGCGGCCACGGCGACGGCCGGGATGTGCGCGACGGGGCGCGGGTCGAGGAGCCGGCCGACGGCCGTCCACGCCGCGAAGGCCGCGGACGCGGCGATCGTCAGCACGATCACGATGCCCGCCAGGTCCTCGGCGCGCCCGTAGCCGTAGGTGAAGCGCCGGGTCGCGGCGCGGCGGCCCAGCACGAAGGCGATGCCGAGCGGTACGGCGGTCAGCGCGTCCGCGGTGTTGTGCACCGTGTCGCCGAGCAGCGCGACCGACCCGGAGGCCAGCACCACGACCGCCTGCGCCAGCGCCGTCGCGCCCAGCACCGCCAGCGACACCCACAGCGCGCGCATGCCGCGGGCCGAGGACTCCAGGGCCGGGTCCAGCTTGTCGGCGGTCTCGTGGGAGTGGGGGGTGAGGAGGTGGGCGAGGCGGTGGCGCAGGCCGGGGGAGGCGGGTCCATGGTGGTGATGGTGGTGTTCGTGCCGGTCGCTCACGTGACTCCCCTTCCGGTACTGGAGCTGGACGCGGGAGCGCCCACGGCGTCATTATGTGCGTATGAGCGCACGCATGCACCTGTCACCTGCGCACGATGCGCACCCGCGCAGCCCGGGCGAGGAACAGTTCGCGCTCGCCGCCGAACTTCTCGCCCTCCTAGGCGACCGCACCCGCCTCACCCTGCTGCACGCCCTGACCAGAGGGGAGGCCGACGTCACGACTCTCACGGAGGCGTGCGCGGCGGCGCGGCCCGCCGTCAGCCAGCACCTGGCGCGGCTGCGGCTCGCGGGGCTGGTGAGCACCCGCAAGGAGGGCCGCCGCGTCGTCTACTCGCTCCGCGACGGCCATCTGCGCCGGCTCCTGGACGAGGCACTGAACGTGGCCGACCACAGGCTCAGCGACCGGCCCGTCCACGACTGAGTCTCAGTCCGCGCCGCCCGCGCCGAGATACTGCTCCGCGAACGCGGCCCCCGCGGCGGGAGAGGCGAAGAGGCGGCGCAGGCGGGCGAGGGTGGTGCCCGCGCGGTACGGGTCGCCCGAGGCCGTGCCGTGGTACACCTCGGACAGCCACTGCGAGAACTCCTGGTAGTCCCACACCCGTGCCAGACAGGCCTCCGAATAGCCGGTCAGCCCGCTGTCCTCCCCCTTCGTCAGGTACGCGACGAACGCATCGCCCAGCAGGAAGGCGTCGTGCAGGGCGAGGTTCATGCCCTTGGCCGCGATGGGCGCGGTGAGGTGCGCGGCGTCTCCGGCGAGGAAGAGCCGGCCGAACGCCATGGGCTCGACGACGTAGTTGTGCATGTCCAGGACACGCTTCTCGATCAGCCGCCCCTCGGTGAGCGGCGCGGCGTCCACGGCCCCGAGCCGCTCCTGCAACTCGGTCCAGACCCTGTCCTGAGACCAGTTCTCCGGGTCGTCGCCGGGCGGGCACTGCAGGTAGTAGCGGGTGACCTCGGGGCTGCGGGGCATGTGCCCGGCGAACCCGCGCGGATGCATGCCGAACAGCACGCAGTCGGAGGACGGCGGCGCCTCGGCGAGGAGCGCCAGCCAGCCGATGCCGTAGTCGAACCGCGCGATGCGGGCGCGCTCCGGCGGCAGCGCCGCCCGCGTCACCCCGCGCGCCCCGTCACAGCCCGCGATGAAGTCGCAGTCGACGAACTGCCGTTCACCCGTCTCGGAGCAGAGGTACGACACCGAGGGCCGGTCGGAGTCCATGCCGTGCAGCTGGACGTCCTGGACGCCGAACCGTATCTCCCCGCCCCGCACGTCCGCGTACTCCCGCACCAGGTCCGTCACCAGCAGGGGCTGCGGATAGACGAAGTGGTGACGCCCCGTCAGCTCGGCGTAGCGGAACCGGTACCGTTCTCCGGCGAAGCGGAACTCGCACTCGGTGTGCACCTCCGCGCGCTCCAGCAGGTTCCCTGCCAGGCCCCGCCGTTCGAGCCCACGGACGGCGCCCTCCTCGATCACACCCGCCCGCGGCCGCTGCTCGATGAACTCCCGGGTCTCGGTCTCCAGCACCAGGCAGTCGACGCCGGCCGCGCGCAGGATGTTGCCGATGGTGAGTCCTGCGGGGCCGGCTCCGACGATGACGACCGGAAAGCGTTGCTGGGACGGGCAGTTGGGGTGGGCAGTGGTGTCGGTCACCGGCTCATTATGCGGTGCGTCTCAGTGCGCGGGGACTTCGGTGACCTCGATCTCGCGGATGCTCCGCTGGATCTCCTCCGGGCGGGACGCGGAGGTCTTCGCCCAGTAGTAGATGCCGAGTGAGAAGGCGGCGACGACCACGATGTCCCACCACAGGCCGATGTGCCCCCGGCCGCCGAAGCCGCCCTGCCAGGAGATGACCCCCATGCCCAGCAGGTACACGGGCAGCCACCGGGCGGCCTTCCAGTCCAGGCGCGGCGCGTCCGGCCGGCCCGTGCTGGTGGCGTACCAGGCGTAGCCGCCCAGCAGCAGGTACCCGAGCACGATCGCCACTCCGAGCCGCCAGAGGGTGTCCCACGTGGACCAGTAGATGATGAGGTTGGCCACCACGAACGACAGCGGGGAGAGCACCTTTCCGCCGGGCAGCCGGTAGGGACGTTCGTGGTGGGGCAGCCGGTCGGCGAAGACGCCGTACGCCAGGGGCGCGCCCGCGTACATCAGGACGCTCGCCGAGGTGATGAAGCTGACCAGTTGCTGCCAGCTCGGGAACGGCAGGAAACAGATCACGCCGGTGACGAACGAGATGACCAGGCCGAACCACGGCACGCCACGGGCGTCGGTGCGCGCGAAGATCTTCGGCGCGTAGCCGTTCCTGGCCAGGCCGTACGAGACGCGGGAGGTGGCGGTGGTGTAGATCAGGCCGGTGCCGCCGGGGGAGACCACGGCGTCCAGATACAGCACCACGCTGAGCCAGCCCAGGCCGACCAGGGTGGCGAGCCCGGCCCAGGGTCCGCTGATGCCCGCGTAGTCCAGCTTCGCCCAGCCGTGCGCGAAAGTGCTCAGCGGCAGCGCGGCGATGAACACGATCTGCAGCAGGACGTAGATGGCCGCACCGATGGCGACCGAGCCGAGGGTCGCCCGCGGCAGGTCCCGCTTCGGATCGCGGCTCTCGCCCGCCAACTGGATCGCCTGCTCGAAGCCCAGCAGGGCGAAGATGATGCCGCTGGAACTGATCGCGCTCAGCACGCCCTTGGCGCCGAACGGGGCGAAGCCGTGGACGGTGAAGTTGTGCGGGTGGAAGTTGATCACCGCGATGACGAAGATCGCGGCCAGCGGCACGGCGACCTTCCACCAGGTGGCGGCGCTGTTGGTGTGTGCGAGCACCCGCACGCCGAGGAAGTTGACCACGACGAAGACGGCCATCAGTACGACGGCGACGACGAACCCACTGGTCGTCAGCGTCCCGTCCTTGGCGTGCTGGAAACCCTGCGCCCAGCGCCAGTGCCCGGCGTAGCCGATCATGGCCTCGACCTCGATGGGCGCCACGGTCGCCGCCTGGAGCCAGGAGAACCAGCCGAAGGACATGCCGGCCAGGCCGCCGAAAGCGTAGTGCGGATAACGAGCCGTGCCGCCCGCGATCGGGAACATACCGCCGAGTTCGGCGTGCACCAGTGCCAGCAGGACGATCGCCACGGCGCCGATCACCCACGATATGACCGCAGCGGGGCCGGCCATCACGACGGCGTTCTTCGCGCCGTACAGCCAGCCGGAGCCGATGATGGATCCGACCGACGCCCACATCAGCCCGACCAGCCCGACATCCCGCCGCAGGCCACCAGGGATCCCCTTTGTCTCCGGAATTGCTTGGCCGACGCTCACCATAAATTCAGGGGCCTCTCACAAAAGCACAGATGCGTATCCGCACGTGCCACGTACAAGAGGCCTCAGATTAGGAATCGGACGCCGTCCCGCCGAAGAGCACCGGCGCAGTTTTGACTTGTCTGCGGGTGTTTCCTGGACGGTGTTTCAGGAATTCCGGGCGCAGTGAAAACCTTGGGCGCGGACGGATGCCGTTCCTGGCAGTCGGCCCCATCCGCCGGGCAGGCCCTATCGCAGCCGCGGTATCTCGATCGCGGGGCAGCGGTCCATGACCATGTCCAGGCCCGCCGCCCGGGTCCGGTCGTAGGCGGCCTCGTCGATGACGCCGAGCTGGAACCACACCGCCTTGGCCCCCTTCGCGACCGCCTCGTCGGCGATCGGCCCGGCCAGGTCGCTGTTGACGAACACGTCGACCACGTCCACGTCGAACGGGATCTCCGCCAGGGACGCGTACCCCCGCTCCCCGTGTACCGTCTCCGCCTTCGGATGCACCGGCACGACACGCTTGCCGAAGCGCTGCAGCACCTCCGCGACGCCGTACGCCGCACGCTGCCGGTTCGACGACAGGCCCACCACGGCCCAGGTGTCGCCGAGCTCGGTGAGGATCTTACGGACGGTTGCCTCGTCTCCGTACACCGACGGCCTCCCTGAACTCCCCGAACGCTGTCTCGTCCGGACAACGGCGCACACCGCCCGATGATTCCCGGGCGCCCGCGCTCGGGCCGTCGAAGGCGGGGCGCCGTGCCCGGAAAACGCACCGCATACCTGCGCACAACGGTTCGGCCGCCTACGCTCGGCCCCGTGCTGCGCATCATCGACACCCGAACCGGAGAACCCGTCGTCGCCGCCCCCGCCCGCCGGGGCCTGACCCGTGTCCAGGCGCACGCGTCGGGCTTCGACATCACGAACCTGCGCGTGCTCCTCGTCGCCGACCTGCTCGTCCGAGCCCTGGAGCTCGGCGGCACACCGGTCTGGGCGCTGATGACCGGCGAGCGGCAGCAGGCGGAGCTGCGGGCGGGCGCCGCCTCCCTGGGCATCCGGCCGTTCGAGGACAGCCGGGACGTCAGCGCCGGGCTCGGCGAGGCCCAGGTGGTGCATGTGGTGGGCGAGGGCCGTACGGCACCGTCCGAGGGTGTCCGGGTCGCCGTCGCGCCCGTCCACGAGCCGCACACCGCGACCGGCACCGACCCCTCCGCCCTGCGCCTGGCCCTGCTCGCCCGGCACCGGGACGAACCCCTGCGGCTCGACACGGAGGAGCTCGGCGAGGCCCACCGAACCCTCGTCCGCTGGCGGCACGCCGTCGCCGTCTGGGCGCGACAGCCTTCGCGGCCGGTCCCCGACGAGGTGCGCGGACAGCTCCGTACCGCCTGGGAGGACGATCTGGACGCTCCCGGAGTGCTCCGTGTCCTGCGCCGCGTGGAGACCGAGCCCGGCCTGCCGGACGGTGCCCGCTTCGAGACGTACGCCTACGCCGACCGGCTCCTCGGCCTGGAGCTGACCCGCGACCTGGGAGCGCCGGCGTGACCGGGGAGCGGACCCGCGGCCCGGGAGGGGCCGCATGACCGCCGGCGCGGAAGCGGACCCGCTGCACCGCCTGGTGGTTCTGCGACATGCCAAGTCCGCATGGCCCGACGGCGTCGCCGACCACCAGCGCCCACTCGCCCCGCGCGGCCGCCGCGACGCCCGGGCCGCCGGGCGTGCCCTGACCGAGGCCGACTGCCTGCCGGACCTCGCGCTGTGCTCCACCGCCGTACGCGCGCGGGAGACCTGGGAACTGGCCTCGGCCCAGTGGGGCACGCCGCCGCCGGTGCGTCACGACCCACGGCTGTACGCCGCCGGCGTCCCCGACCTGCTGGCCGCGGTGCACGAGGTCTCCGCCGAGATCGGGACACTGCTGCTCATCGGGCACAATCCCGGCCTGGAGGAACTGGTGCTGGAACTGGCCGGGGACGGGCTGGACGACACACTGGACCGGGTCCGCGTGAAGTTCCCCACCTCGGCGATCGCCGTCCTCTCCTGGTACGGCGCCTCCTGGCGGGCCCTCGCCCCCGGCACGGCACTGCTGACGGCGGTGACGGTGCCGCGGGGTGAGAAGGGGTGAGCGCATAGGCTGGCCGGATGCAGGACGAGTACCGCACGGTCGCCCGCGCGGGCGTGCACGAAACCGAGGTCAACCGCTCGCGCTTTCTGTGCGCCCTCGCCCCGGCGGCCACCGAGCAGGAGGCCCAGGACTTCATCGCCACGGTCCGCAAGGAGCACGCGGACGCCACCCACAACTGCTGGGCGTACGTCATCGGCGCGGACGCCTCGGTGCAGAAGGCCAGCGACGACGGTGAGCCGGGCGGCACCGCCGGCGTCCCCATGCTCCAGATGCTGCTGCGCCGTGACATGCGGTACGTCGTCGCCGTCGTCACCCGCTACTACGGCGGCGTCAAGCTCGGCGCGGGGGGCCTCATCCGCGCGTACGGCGGAGCGGTCGGCGAGGCCCTGGACGCGCTCGGCACCCGCACGCGGCGGCGCTTCCGGCTGGCCACGGTGACCGTCGACCACCAGCGCGCGGGCAAGGTGCAGAACGACCTGCGCGCGACCGGGCGGGACGTGCGGGACGTGCGGTACGGGGAGGCGGTCACCATCGAGATCGGGCTGCCGGATGCCGACGTGGACGCCTTCCGGGCGTGGCTGGCCGACGTGACGGCCGGGACGGCCGGGTTCGAACTCGGGGGAGAGGCCTACGGCGACGCGTGACGTCCGGACAGGACACGTGACGTTCTGGGCAAGCGGCGCGCAACGGACATGCGCGGGGGCCGTCATGACGTGGCGATACGGGAGTTACCACCCGTGATGTCAGACCCGGCCGTTAGTCTCGGGGATCATGAGGCTGCTGCACACTTCCGACTGGCATCTCGGCCGGGCCTTCCACCGGGTGAACATGCTCGGCGCCCAGGCCGAGTTCATCGGCCACCTCGTGACGACCGTGCGTGAGCGCGAGGTCGACGCGGTGGTCGTGTCGGGAGACGTGTACGACCGGGCGGTCCCCCCGCTCGCCGCGGTCGAGTTGTTCGACGACGCCCTGCACCGCCTCGCCGACCTCGGCGTGCCGACGCTGATGATCTCCGGGAACCACGACTCGGCCCGCCGCCTCGGCGTGGGTGCCGGGCTGATCGGACGCGCCGGCATCCATCTGCGCACCGAGCCCTCGGCGTGCGGCACGCCGGTGGTGCTGGAGGACGAGTTCGGGGAGGTGGCCTTCTACGGCCTGCCCTATCTCGAACCGGCCCTGGTGAAGGGAGAGTTCGGCGTCGAGAAGGCGGGCCATGAGACCGTGCTCGCCGCCGCCATGGACCGGGTCCGCGCCGACCTCGCCACGCGCGCGGGGGGCACGCGTTCCGTGGTCCTCGCGCACGCCTTCGTCACCGGCGGCGAACCCAGCGACAGCGAACGGGACATCACGGTCGGTGGGGTGGCCGCCGTGCCCGCCGGGGTCTTCGACGGCGTCGACTACGTGGCGCTCGGACATCTGCACGGCTGCCAGACCATCACCGAGCGCGTCCGCTACTCCGGCTCCCCGCTGCCGTACTCCTTCTCCGAGGCCGAGCATCGCAAGACCATGTGGCTCGTCGACCTGGGCGCCGACGGCTCGGTCACCGCCGAGCGCGTCGACTGCCCCGTGCCGCGTCCGCTGGCCCGGCTCCGGGGAAGCCTGGAGGAACTCCTCGCCGACCCCTCGTTCGCCCGGCACGAGGAGGCGTGGGTCGAGGCCACGCTCACCGACCCGGTCCGCCCCGCCGAGCCCATGGCCCGGCTCACCGAGCGCTTCCCGCACACCCTCAGCCTCGTCTTCGATCCCGAGCGGGCTCCCGACGACCCGGAAGTGTCCTACGCCCGCCGCCTCGCGGGCCGGAGCGACCAGCAGATCGCGGAGGACTTCGTCGCCCATGTGCGGGGCGCCGGGCCCGATGAGCGGGAACAGGCCGTGCTGCGGGACGCGTTCGACGCGGTCCGCGCGGACGACGCCGTGCGGGAGGTGGCGCGGTGAGGCTGCACCGGCTGGACATCACCGCCTTCGGGCCCTTCGGGGGATCCCAGACGGTCGACTTCGACGAGCTGTCGGCGGCCGGGCTCTTCCTGCTGCACGGCCCGACGGGCGCAGGCAAGACCTCCGTCCTGGACGCTGTCTGCTACGCGCTGTACGGCTCGGTGCCCGGGGCCCGCCAGAGCGGCCAGGGGATCGGCCTGCGCAGCGACCACGCCGCCGTGGGCACCCGCACCGAGGTGCGCCTCCAACTCACCGTGGCCGGGCGACGCCTGGAAGTCACCCGGCAGCCGCCCTGGGAGCGCCCGAAACTGCGCGGCAAGGGCATGACCGTCGACAAGGCCCAGAGCGGGCTGCGCGAGTACGACGCGGCGGCCGGGGCGTGGAAGGACCTCAGCCGTTCGCACCAGGAGATCGGCGAGGAGATCACCCAGCTGCTCGGCATGAGCCGCGAGCAGTTCTGCCAGGTCGTCCTGCTGCCCCAGGGCGACTTCGCCCGCTTCCTGCGCGCCGACGCCGAGGCACGCGGCAGACTGCTGGGCCGCCTGTTCGACACCCGCCGCTTCGCCGAGGTGGAAAAACGCCTCGCCGAGCGGCGCAAGGCCACCGAGACGCAGGTACGGGACGGCGACGCGGCGTTGCTCGCCGACGCGCACCGCATGCAGCAGGCCGCGGGCGACGCCATGGAGCTGCCGGAGCTGGCGCCGGGAGATCCGGGGCTGGCGGAGGCCGTCCTGAGCGCCGCCGCCGTCGCCCGCAGCACGGCTCGCGAGCAGCTGACCGTCGCCCACTGCCGCCTGGCTGCCGCCGAGTCCGCCCAGGCCGCCGCCGAACGGGAGCTGGCCGACGTACGCGAACTGAACCGGCTGCAGCGCAGGCTCGCCGAGGCGCGGGAGCGGGCCGCGCGGCTGGAGGAGCGGGCCGGCGCCCACCGGGAGGCGCAGGCCCGTATGGAGCGGGCCCGCAAGGCCGAGGCGGTGGCGCCCGCCCTGGACCTGCGGGAGTCCGCCGACGCCGAACACCGCAGGGCGGCCGCCGCCGAGGCACGCACGCGTGCCCTGCTGCCGGACACCTACGCGGACGCCGGGGCGGCCGGGCTCGCCGCCGGCGCACGCCGGGCCGCCGAGGAGCTGGGCGGCCTGGAGTCCGCCCGCCGCGCGGAACAGCGGCTGGCCGAACTGGTCGCGGAGCGCGACGGCCTGGACCGCCAGGAGCGGGCCGACGAGGACGCCCTGCAGGAGGCGGAGGCCTGGCTCGCCGGGTGGGAGGCGACCCGAGCGGGCCTCCAGGCCCGGATCGAGTCCGCCCAGGAGGCCGCCACCCGCGCCGAACAGCTGGCCGTGCAGCGCGAGCCCGCGCAGAAGCGGCTGGGGGCCGCCCGGCTGCGGGACCAGCTGTCAGGGGACACCGACGAGGCCCAGAAGCGGGCCCTCGACTCGGGCGAACGCGCGGTGCGGGCCAAGGCCCACTGGCTCGACCTCAAGGAACAGCGCCTCAACGGCATCGCCGCCGAACTGGCCGCGCAGCTCACCGACGGCGAGCCGTGCGCCGTCTGCGGAGCGACCGAACACCCCGCCCCCGCACGCAAGGTCGCGGGTCATGTCGACCGCGAGGCGGAGGAACGCGCCCTGGCCGTCTACCAGCGCGCTGAGGAACAGCGCGCCGAGGACGAGCGGCGCCTCGGCGTCGTACGGGAGGCGCTCGCCGCCGCCACCGCCGAGGCGGGGGACACGCCCACCGACCGACTGGCCGACGAGGCCGAGGAACTGGAGCGACGGTACGCGCAGGCGCGCGCCGAGGCCTCCGGGCTGCATGCCGCCCACGAGGAGCTGCGCCGGGCCGAGCGCGAACGCGACCAGCGGCTCGCCGCGCAGCAACAGGCCGCGGTCCGGGCAGCCTCCCGAGTGGGCCACCGCGAGCGGCTGGACCGGGAACGGGCCGCGCTGGAGGCGGAGTTGACGCAGGCCCGAGGCGCCGCCGGCAGCGTGGCCGCGCGGGCCGCACAGCTGGAGCGGGAGGCCGCGCTGCTGACCGAGGCCGCCGACGCGGTCCGCGCCGCCGAGGACGCCGCCCAGCGCCTCAAGGAGGCCGACGCCCGCCTCGCCGACGCCGCCTTCCGGGCCGGTTTCGACACCCCGCAGGCCGCGGCCGCAGCCCTCCTCGACGGCACGGCCCACCGGGAGCTGCAACGGCGCCTGGACGCCTGGCAGTCCGAGGAGGCGGCCGTCCGCGCCGTCCTGGCCGAGCCCGACACCGCTGCCGCCGCCCAGCAGCCGCCCGCCGACCTCGCGTCGGCCGAGGGCGCCGCCGCTGCCGCCGCCCAGCGGCTCCGCGAGGCCGCCTCCGCGCGGGACGCGGCCGACCGGCGCTGCGCCGAACTCGACCGGCTCTCCGCGCGAGCGGCCGCCTCCGTACGAGGGCTGGCGCCCCTGCGGGAGGAGTACGACCGGGTGGCCCGTCTGGCCGGCCTCGCCGCCGGTACCTCGGCCGACAACGAGCGCAGGATGCGCCTGGAGTCCTACGTGCTGGCGGCCCGTCTGGAACAGGTCGCCGCCGCCGCGACCGTACGGCTGCAGCGCATGTCCTCCGGCCGCTACACCCTCGTCCACTCCGACGACCGCACCGGACGTGGCCGCAGCGGCCTCGGCCTGCATGTCGTGGACGCCTGGACCGGACGGGAGCGCGACACGGCGACGCTGTCGGGCGGCGAGACGTTCTTCGCCTCGCTCGCGCTCGCCCTGGGCCTCGCGGACGTCGTCACGGACGAGGCCGGCGGGGTCCGTCTGGACACCCTCTTCATCGACGAGGGCTTCGGCAGTCTCGACGACCAGACCCTCGACGAGGTCCTCGACGTGCTCGACTCCCTGCGCGAGCGGGACCGCAGCGTCGGCATCGTCAGCCACGTCGCCGATCTGCGGCGGCGGATCCACGCACAGCTGGAGGTGGTGAAGGGACGCTCCGGGTCGGTGCTGCGGCAGCGGGGCGCCGGCTGAGGCGTCTCACCGGCCCAGCGTGCGGCGGGGCGGCGACGCTGGACGACGCTCGTGGAGGCGGCGGACCGCGGCTGCGACACCGCGTTTCACGTCGTGGGAGTTGAGTGAGAGTACGGGGAGGGTTGGAGGACAGGGACCCGTGCGGATTCCCTGCGTATAGGTTCGGCGCATGGTGCGATACGCGGAGCCGGGCGTGGCGGAGTGGGTGGAGTCGGGCGGCGGACCGCTCATAGCGGTACCGGAGGCGGTGCTGCCGTTCTGGACCGGGGCCGACGGCGAGGAGACGGCCTCGGACTACGACCGGGCCTGCGAGGTCGACGGGTCCGTAGGACTCCTCCCGGTCGGCGACTCCACGGCCCTGGTGCTCGGGGACGAGCCCGCCTCGACCGCCTTCCTCCCCGACCACGGCACCTTCGTACGGTGGTGCGCCGGGAACTCCGAGGACGAACTGCTGGCGAGCGTCCCGGTGGCGCTGCATGCGGCCGAGTGGGAGCCCGAGATCTCCTGGGACGTACCCGGCGCGGTGCTCCTGTTCGACGCGGCCTGGCCCGGCGACGACTCCACGAGCGCCGAGCACGTCCGGGTCGTCCTGGAGCCCGGCCGGTACGCCGTCCGCGCGGCCCAGGTGCAGCCCGGGCCGGAGACCTGGGTGGGCCTGGTACAGCTGAGACGGCTCGCGCACCGCTAGGGGGCATGGGGCGGCCCTCCGCTGCCGGCGGTGGCCGCCCCCTGACGCCCGCTACAGCGCCGACAACTCGTCCACCAGGTCGTCCAGACCGAGGGAACCCTGGGAGAGGGCCGCCATGTGCCAGGCCTTGAGGTCGAAGGCGTCCCCGTGCCGCTTGCGCGCGTTCTCCCGGCCCAGCAGCCAGGCCCGCTCACCGAGCTTGTAGCCGATCGCCTGACCGGGGATGGTCAGGTAGCGGGTCAGCTCGCTCTCCACGAAGTCCGCCGGGCGGCTGCTGTGCGCGCCGAAGAACTCCTGGGCCAGCTTCGGCGTCCAGCGCTCCCCCGGGTGGAAGGGGGAGTCCGCCGGAATCTCCAGCTCCAGATGCATGCCGATGTCGACGATGACACGGGCGGCCCGCATCATCTGCGCGTCGAGGTAACCGAGCCGCTGCTCCGCGTCCGTGAGGAAGCCGAGCTCGTCCATCAGACGCTCCGCGTACAGCGCCCAGCCCTCGGCGTTGGCACTGACCATGCCGACGGAGGCCTGGTAACGGGAGAGGTTCTCGGCCACGTGCACCCACTGCGCCAGCTGCAGATGGTGGCCCGGGACGCCCTCGTGGTACCAGGTCGAGACCAGGTCGTAGACCGGGAAGCGGGTCAGGCCCATCGTCGGCAGCCAGGTGCGGCCGGGGCGGGAGAAGTCCTCCGACGGGGGCGTGTAGTACGGTGCCGCCGCGCTGCCGGGCGGCGCGATGCGGGACTCCACCTTCCGTACCCGCCCGGCGAGTTCGAAGTGGGTGCCGTCGAGCGCCTCGATCGCGCGGTCCATCAGCCCCTGCAGCCACTCGCGGACCTCGTCGACGCCCTCGATGTGCTTGCCGTGCTCGTCGAGGTGCGCCAGCGCCACCCACGGCGTCTCGGCGCCGGGCAGGATCTTCTCGGCCTCCTCCTTCATCTCGGAGAGGAGACGGTGGAACTCCGACCAGCCGTACGCGTACGCCTCGTCCAGGTCGAGGTCCGTGCCGTTGTAGTAGCGCGACCAGCGGGCGTAGCGCTCCCGGCCCACCGTGTTCGGCGCGCCCTCGATCGTCGGCGCGTACACGTCCCGCATCCAGTCACGCAGCTCCACCACGGCCGCGGTCGCGGCCCGGGCGGCCTCGTCCAGCTCCGCGCGCAGCACCTGAGGTCCGGCCGCCGCGAAGTCCTCGAACCAGCCGCGCCCCTCACCCGTGTCCACCCACTCGGTGAGCTGGTCGAGGAAGGTGGCCGTCGGGCGCGGCCCCGCGTACAGCTTGCGCTCCAGGCCCAGAGCGAGGGACTCGCGGTAGCCCGCCAGCGCGGCCGGCACCGCACGCAGCCGCTCGGCGATCTGTGCCCAGTCCTCGTCCGTCTGCGTCGGCGTCACCGTGAACACCTCACGCACGGAGTGCGCGGCCGTGCCCATGTTGCCGACCGAGCGCAGGCCCTCGTCCGCCTCGTGCACGGCCAGCTCCGCGGTGAGCCGCTCGCGCAGCAGGCGGGCGCACCGGCGCTCGATGTCACTGTCCGCGCCCGGCCGGGCCTCGGCCTCGTCGAGCCGCGCGAGCGTGGCCCGCGCCAGCTCCGCCAGCGCCTCCTGGCCCGCGGGCGAGAGGTCGGGCAGACGGCTGGAACTCTCCTTCACACCGAGGTACGTACCGGTGACCGGGTCGAGGGCGACGAGCTCGTCGACGTAGGCGTCGGCGACCTCGCGGGGCAGCGGGCTCTTGGTCTCTGACATGCGGACCATCCTCGTACGCCGACCGGGGCCGCGTCAGCCTGGTTTACCAGGTCATGTACGGCGTCAGCCCGATTTCGCCGAGAGCGTGGCGGGCGGCAGCAAGGGCCCGCAGTCCCACTGCTGGAAGATCAGCCGGGTCTCCACGCGGGCCACCTCACGCCGCGCCGTGAACTCGTCCAGGACCAGCCGTTGCAGATCCGTCATGTCCGCGACCGCGACATGGACGAGATAGTCGTCCGGCCCGGTCAGATGGAAGACGGTCCGTGACTCCGGCAGCGCCCGGATCCGTTCCACGAACGGTCCCACCAACTCCCGCCGGTGCGGCCTGACCTGCACGGACAGCAGCGCCTCCAGGCCGCGCCCCAGTTTCGCCGGATCGAGTTCGAGCCGATGCCCGAGGATCACGCCCGAGCGGCGCAGCCGGGTCACCCGGTCCAGACACGTCGACGGCGCCACGCCCACCTGCGCGGCGAGGTCGCGATACGTCATCCGGGCGTCGTTCTGCAACAGCCGCAGCAGGTGGAGATCCACCGGATCCAGTACGACAGATTGGGACACCGGCCGAACGTAGCACGGTGTCCGGCCCCGATGACCCGGTCGGTGTTCACTCTTCCGCCCATGGACTCAGCGAGCATGCACGCGTCATCCGACGGCATACGCGTCACCGCGTCGAGAGCACTGGCCACCGAGGCCGTGCACGCAGGGCGGGACGACCTCGCCCGGCAAGGACTGCACGCCCCGCCGATCGACCTGTCCACCACCTACCCGTCGTACGACAGCCAAGGCGAGGCCGCCCGCATCGACGCCTTCGCCGCGACCGGGGCACCCCTGGAAGGTCCGCCCGTCTACGGGCGGCTGGGCAACCCCACCGTCGCCCGCTTCGAGACCGCCCTGGCCCGCCTGGAAGGCACCGAGGCCGCCGTCGCCTTCGCCAGCGGCATGGCCGCGCTGACGGCCACCCTGCTCGTACGGTCCTCGATGGGCCTGCGCCACGTCGTGGCCGTACGTCCCCTGTACGGCTGCAGCGACCACCTGCTGACCGCCGGACTGCTCGGCTCGGAGGTGACCTGGACCGATCCGGCGGGCATCGCGGACGCGCTGCGCCCCGACACCGGACTGGTGCTGGTCGAGTCCCCGGCCAATCCCACGCTCGCCGAACTCGACCTGCGGGCCGTCGCCCATGCCTGTGGGTCGGTCCCGCTGCTGGTGGACAACACCTTCGCCACGCCCGTGCTCCAGCGCCCCGCCGAACAGGGCGCACGGCTGGTGCTGCACAGCGCCACCAAGTACCTCGGCGGGCACGGCGATGTGATGGCGGGCGTGGTGGCCTGCGACGAGGAGTTCGCGGGACGGCTGCGGCAGGTCCGGTTCGCCACGGGCGGCGTCCTGCATCCGCTGGCCGGCTATCTGCTGCTGCGCGGCCTCGCGACCCTGCCGGTGCGGATGCGGGCCGCGTCCGTGAACGCCGCCGAACTGGCCCGCCGCCTCACCGCCGACCCGCGTGTCGCCCGCGTCCACTATCCGCGCATCGGCGGCGCGATGGTCTCCTTCGAGGTCCACGGCGACCCGCACCAGGTCATCGGTGGCGTCCGCCTGATCACTCCGGCCGTGAGCCTCGGCAGTGTCGACACCCTCATCCAGCACCCGGCGTCCATCAGTCACCGCATCGTGGACGCCACCGACCGCCGCGACGCCGGGGTGAGCGACCGGCTGCTACGGCTGTCGGTGGGGCTGGAGGACGTCGAGGATCTGTGGGCCGACCTGGACCAGGCGCTGGGAACGACGGCGGGGAACCGCACGACCGGCCGCGGCGCACCCGCAGCCGCCGGTCGGCCCTCAGACGCTACGGCGCCTCGGCCTTCCCGAAGCCATCCGCACGCGACAACCGCCCGGTGACCCCTACGGCGCCCTCCGGCTTTCCCAGCGGAGCGTCCAGGCGGGCCGTGATGACCAGGGTGCCCTCCTCGACCTGGTAGTCGAGGGGCAGTTCGAGGCCGCGCATGGCGGCGACCATGCCGGTGTTGGACGCCTGGGTCACCGCGTACACGCTCGTGCAGCCCGCCTCGGCGGCCATCGCCACCAGACGGCCGAGGAGTTCGCCACCGATGCCACGCCGCTGCCAGGCGTCCTCGACGAGCAGCGCGACCTCCGTTTCGTCCCCGTCCCACAGCAGGTGACCGAGCCCGACGATGCGCCCCGACGCGGTCTGCACGGCGAGCGTCCGCCCGAAACGGGGGCTCAGCAGGTGGTTCAGGTAGCGGTCCGCGTCACCGACCGGCCCGTGGTACCGCATCCCCAGCGTCCGCGCCGAGCACCGCTGGTGCATGGCCTTGGCGGCCTCCAGGTCGCTCGGGTCGGCCCGGCGCACCGTGATGTCACTGCCCTCGGGCAGGGTCAGCACGTCCTGGCCGGCGGGGACCCGCGGGCCGAGTCGCGCGTCCAGCTCCACCAGTGCACGCGCCCGGGCGAACTCGGTCGGCGTGAACGGCAGATACGGCCGCTCCACCGTGATCACTCCGCCTTCCGGCGCACGCAGCCGCATCACGGTGTCCTCCAGGGCCCCCTCCACCGGCACGGCGTCCGGCCCCCGGCCGCCGCCGGCCGGTGTGGCGGGCAGCGACCGGATCGTGCACCGGCCCAGCAACTGCCGTAGCGACAGCGGTAGTTCCGCAGCGTCCAGGGCGGTACGGGCGGCCAGCCCGAGCACCCGGGTCGGCGCGTCCACCAGATCGTGGGCGTCGGCCCGCTCGACCCAGGTGTCCGCACCGCCCGCGAGCGACACCGCCCGGGTGAGCTCGGCCCCCGCGAGCTCACCCGGGGCCCGCAGCAGGAACTCGTCCACGGTGCCCTCCGCCAGCGGATGCGTCTGCAGGCTGAGGATGTCGACCCGCCGCTCGGCGAGGGCCGTGCACAGCGCCGCCAGCGACCCCGGTTCGTCCTTCACCGTCGTCCGCATCCGCCACAGCGCACTCTCCTCGGCCACGACCTCGGACGCCTCCGGCGACGGGTCGGACGGCCCGGCCTGCCGCCCCGAGGACAGCGGCCGGGCACCGGTATGGTCCGTCGGCGGCGCATGACCGTGTCGCCGTGCCCACCAGATGTGGAACACCGCGGTGGCGACCAGGACGACCGCCGAAGACAGCAGCAGCTCCGGGCCCTCGGGGCCGTGCCCGACCAGGTTCGCCACGGCGTCCGCCACCGCCACCGCCGTGAACAGAGCGGCGAGCTCGACAACGTCCCGCCGCCAGTGGTGTACGGGACGACCGTGCCTGTGCTTCACAGGCGTCACATCAGAAACTTCTCGACTCATGCAGCCACTGTGAAGGAATGGTGTTGCGTGATCACGAACGCTTTGTGACTGATCGGTAAAGAGTGTATCTGCACCTTTTGTTGCTCTTTTTACAGATGTGTTGCAAGGGTGGGGGCGGAGGCCGAGTGCCTGGCGAACGTGCCTGCTCAGGCCCCGTGACACCCGGAGCGGGGTGGACGACCACCGCCCGATGACTACGTCACGTCTACGTCATGCGGCCACCTGCTCCACCAGCGCACTGCGCAGCCGACGGGCCTCGGCCACGAGCCGGGACGAGCCGCGCCGGGCCGCCGTCTGCGCCAGGTGCGGCAGTTCGCCCCGGGCCCCGGACCGCTCGGCGCACTCGGCGGCCACCGCCAGCAGGTCCCCGAGCCCGCGGGCGGGCGTGGCAGCCCCGGCGGTCGCGAGATCGGCGAGCAGCACGGGCAGGGTGTGGCGCAGCACGTCCCAGAGGGTGGCGTACGCCCCGGTGGCCGCGGTCGTCCGTGCCGACTCGGCGAGCCGAAGCGGCTTCACCGCCCCGCACCGCACCAACTGCCCGAGATCCGCGCCCAGCCGGGCCGGGTCGAGCCGACCGCGCGCCGCGAGCACCAGCAGGGCGTCCACGGCGGCGAGCCGGTCCTCCGGGTGCCGTGCGCCGAGCCCGTACGCCACGCACAGGTGCACGGCCTCGCCCGCCTCGCCGCCGGACTCGGCGAGCTGCGGCAGCACGGCGGCGGAGCCACGGGTGTCGTCCACGGCGACGGCGGACAGGTCGCACAGCATCCGGACCGCCACCAGTTCGCGCTGCTCGGGGAGCAGGGCGAGCCAGTGCTGTCGTACGGACTCGTCCCAGTGGGAGCAGTAGCGGTGTTCCGCAAAGCCCCTGACCGGCCGGCCCAGTGTGCGGAACTCCGGCGGGAAGTCTTCCTGCAGCTCCGGAACTTCCCCCAAATCGACCAGGATGCGGTCGTTAGAGGTCCGCTGAGCCGTCGGCAGCTCGGGAGCCCCGGAGGTGAGCCACCTGGCGAGCCGCGCTCCCTCCGCGGTGCCGAGAGCCTCCGCGCGCTCCGCGGCGGCGACGGCCGCCGTACGGTCCCCGCGCCGGACGCGCAGCAGTGCCTGGGCGAAATCGGCCGCCGATGGCCGGGCGCCCAGCCGGCGGTAGTCGTCGAGTCGCTTCACCAGGTCGTCCGGCTCCAGCAGGCCCGTGCTCCAGGTGGGCGTCGAGAGCAGGAACGGCAGCGGCTCCGTCCGGATCCGGTAGGCCACCTCCCACAGCCGCGCGTCGAAGGCCCGGGACAGCGGGCGGTGGACGCAGTCATGCGTCGCCGTCCAGCGCCGGGCTTCGCTGTGGAGCGTGGTGGTGAGGACCTTTCCGCACAGTGTCGCCAGGAGGAGATCGAGACCGAACTGCGCGTTGACCAGGCCGTGATGCCGGAAATAGTCGCTCTCGGGCCGCACGGACACGCTGTCCGCGTAGTTCGCGTAGTTCGCGTAGTTCGCGTTGTTCCACCAGCGGCGTGCGACCACCGGGCTCAGCGCCTCCAGCAGAGCGTCGCGGTTCCTGTGGGTGTGACGGACCAGTCCGTCCAGCGCCCGCTCGAACGCGGCCACGTCACCACCGGACGCCAGCAGCGCCCCTGTCTCTTCGGCGAGTTCGGTCGTCGACCCGGCAACGGGCGCGAGGCGCGTCGGCTCCGGCGCGGGCGGCAGCGTCTCCTCGTACACCACGGGCTCCGCAGCCGATGCCGCGACGCCCAGGGTCCGGGCTGCCCGATCCCGCAGGGCGGGGATCAACTGACCGGCGGCTGCCGCCAGTTCCTCGTGGATACCGGTCGCCTTGCCGGCATGGCGCTCCACCAGCTTCAACGCCCGCTCCTGTACCTCCGAGTCCTCGTGCCCGAAGGCCTGAGCCACGGCCGGCAGCAGTTCCCCGGCCGTGGACGCGTCCCGTGCGAGCACCTTGCCCAGCAGCACGAGCTGTGCGCGCACGAGCTTCTTCTCGGTGCGGAACAGCACGGCGCCCGACATCTCGGCCAGGTGGCGCGGCGGCAGGTCACCCTCCAGGGCGAGGGACCCCAGCACCGACTGCGCGTGCGAGGCCACCGTGGACGGGGCGTCCGAGGCGAGCGCCACCCAGTCGGCCGTCCGCTCCCGCTCCTCGCCACGGGTGAGGGCGAGAGCCTTCAGCAGACGCAGGAACACCCGGAGATCGGCGGGCGCGCCGCCCCGCAGCAGCCGGGCCACGCACGCCTCGACCATCGTCTTCCGGTCGAGCGCACCCTCGGCGGTGAGCTGCGCGAGGGCTCCGGTCCAGCTGTCCGGGCCGTCGCCGGACAGCCAGCCGAGCAGGGAACCGATGTCGGCGGTCTCGAAAAGGGCAGCCACGAGCTGTGCCAGATGCGGGTCCTGGCGGAGGCGGTCGCACACGGTGCCCCCTCGCTGCCAGCTGCCGCCGACGTGGATCAGCCAGCCCCGCACGTAGGCGTCCGTCGTGGGCACCGGGCAGCCGGAGAGCCGGACGAGACCGGCCATCAGCTCGTACGGCACCTGGGCGCTTTCCGGGCGCTGCGCCAGCCGGTGCGCCACGTCGGCCAGCCAGTCGCGGTCCCGGTCGCCCAGCATGTGGAGCAGCAGCGCGGGCGACGCCTGCGACCAGCGCATGTCGGCGGCCGCCAGCCAGCTCGCCACACCCGCCGCACCGGTCTGGCAGGCCGCCCCCGCCATGTGCAGGGCGGGGTACGCGCGGCGCGACTCCGCGTTCCACGGAGCCCCCCGCAGCTCCTTGCGGAGCGCCTTCAGCTCGGGGAAGGCGGAACGCCGCTCGGCGTCCGTCATCCCGTCCAGCAGACGCACCACCTCGTCCGTCCGCCCGGCTCGTACCGCATCCGTCAGAGCGCTCACCGCACACCCCCGTCGACCCGTACCGTCTCCCGCTCCACCGCGGCGCCCCGCCGCACCATCCGCACCGCCAGCGCGTGCTTGCACGGCCCACGCCCGCCCCGGTACCGGGCCCACCACAGGCAGCTGCAGCTGAGCACGCCCCCCTCGTCGCGCACCCGGTGCACGTGCCCGTCCTCGGCCGTCACCGTCCCGAGCGTGCCGTCCACGGTGACCGCGCCCGCCGCCACCAGATCGCGGGCCGAGCGCAGCCGTGGGTTGTGGCGCTCCACGCGCTCGGCGTCGTACGGCAGTTCCCGGTGGAAGTAGGCCGCCTCCGCCGTGTCGTACCCGACCCGGCCCGAGGTGCCCAGGCGGATCAGGGCGGCGCGGACCCGCTCGGCGCTCAGGCCCGACGCGGTGGCGAGGTCGGCGACGTCGATGCGGGGCTCCCAGCTCAGGAGCACCGAGATCAGCTCGGCGTCCGCGGCGGCCTCGTCGGTGGCGAGCGCGTTCAGGACACCGCCCTCGCCGGAGAAACCGCGGGAGGCGTCGGGGGACAGAGTGAGGGTGAGCCGCATGCCGGGCAGGACGGCCTCCCAGGCGGACGACGTGGCGGCGGAGCCGACGGCGGTGGCGGGGCCGTACACCCGCAGGGCCGTCGCGTGCCGCAGCACCCGCTGGAGCGCGACCAGCCGCTCCGGTTCGGGCAGGCAGACCGCGCCGGGCACGGCCCGGGTCGTCGGACGCAGCCCCCGCCCGGCAGGCACCACCCACCGCGGGTGCACGGAGGTGCCGCGGGTTCCGCCGCGCGACAGCGAGCGCAGGAACCGTACGGCCTCGGCGGCGGGCAGCTCGGCCCGCAGGTCGAAGCCGGCCGCGATCACCTGGGCCTCCGCGAAGCCGCGCAGCCACCGGTCCGGCAGCGGCACCTTCTTCTCCACGACCGGACCGTCCAGCGTGGTCACGGCCATCTCCTCCGGCCCGACGCGAAGATGCAGCGGGTCGTCCCCACCGATCCTCGACAGTGCCTCGCGCAGGGGATTGTTGACGTCGACGTTGGTCGTGCCGTGTCCCACCTCGTCACCGTCGAGGCCCGTTTCCAGCACGTCCAGACGCGCGTACACCCCGCCGCAGCCGGAGAAGGACTCGAAACGCAGCCGGTCTCCGTTGCCCGTCACCACCGGGTCGAGCAAGGCGCGCAGCTGCCGCTGGAAGTAACGCGCGGCCGCCACGTCCGCCACCGCGAGCAGGCCCGCCGAGGCCACCTGAGGAGAGGTCAGGAAACCGGAGAAGAACCGCGGATGGTCCACGGCACCCGAGGGCGTCGAGCCACCGGAGGTTTCGAGCCCCAGGAGTGCTCCACCCGCCGCGGAGGTGAGCACGGAGGGTCGTCGATAGGCCACGGCCTGCAAGGATCGCGTCATGGAGAAGACCGTAGAGGCGACCACTGACAATCGGCCCTGACCTGCAAAAAACGCCGTGGATGGCGGCGAGTTGGCGGCCGTGTGCACGTGCCGCGCACCGGGGGATGACGCCGGCGCGCGGCCACGTCTCAGGCTACGGGAGTCACTGGCCGACCCGGCCCGGCTGCAGCACCTGCGTGAACAGCACGGTGCCGTCCTGCTCGCGCAGCCGTACCGTCATCTCGCCGCTGTCGCCGTCGATGTCGACCTCGCCGAAGAACTGGTAGCCGCCGGCGGGCGAGACGTTGGAGGCGGTCGGCGCCTTCACGAACACACGCTCGGGACCGAAGGTGCCATCGAGCGCGCTCGCCGGGAAGGCACCGGCGTTGAGCGGGCCGGAGACGAACTCCCAGAACGGCTCGAAGTCGGTGAACGCGGCCCGCGACGGCTGGTAGTGCTGAGCCGAGGTGTGGTGCACGTCGGCCGTCAGCCACACGGTGCCGGTGATCCGCCGGTGCTTGATGTGCCGCAGCAGCTCCGCGATCTGCAGCTCACGCCCGAGCGGCGCGCCCGGGTCGCCCTGCGCCACGGCCTCGATGTTCTTCCTGCCCTCGGTGGTGTCGGGGACGACCAGGCCGACCGGCATGTCGGCGGCGATCACCTTCCACACCGCGCGCGACCGGGACAGCTCCCGCTTGAGCCACTCCAGCTGCTCCCGGCCGAGGATGCCCTGCGGGTCCACGGTCTGGTCGTCGGGCGAGTTGGCGTTGCGGTACGTCCGCATGTCGAGCACGAACACGTCGAGCAGCGGGCCCTGCCGCAGCACCCGGTACACGCGGCCCTCCCGCGCGCCCGGCCGCAGCGTCGAGATCGGGAAGTACTCGCTGAACGCGCGCCGGGCCCGTCCGGCCAGCACGTCGATGCTCTTCTCGGTGTAGCGGGTGTCGGTGCCGGCGATCATCTGCCCCGGGTACCAGTTGTTGCGCACCTCGTGGTCGTCCCACTGGACGATGGACGGCACCTGGGCGTTGAACCGCCTGAGGTTGTCGTCGAGGAGGTTGTAGCGGAAGTTGCCGCGGAACTCCGCCAGGGTCTCGGCCACCTTGGACTTCTCCTCGGTGGTGATGTTCCGCCAGGTGCTGCCGTCGGGCAGGGCCTGCGTCGCCGCGATCGGGCCGTCCGCGTAGATGTTGTCGCCGCTGCAGAGGAAGAAGTCGGGGTCCAGCCTGGCCATCGCGTCGTAGATGCGGTAGCCGCCGAGGTCCGGGTTGATGCCCCAGCCCTGGCCCGCCAGGTCGCCGGACCACAGGAAGCGCACCCCGCTGCGCCGGCGTGCGGGGACCGTGCGGAAGGTGCCGGTGACCGGCTCACCGGTGCGGCGCGGGTCGTCCGGATCGGCGAGCAGCACGCGATAGTGGACCTGTTCACCCGAGGGCAGCCCGTGCAGCCGGGTCGTGCCGGTGAAGTCCGTGTCCGCGCCCAGCAGCGGACCGTGCCATCTGCGCGGGTTGCGGAACGACTCGGTCGCGGACGTCTCGACGATCATCCGGGCCGGGCGGTCGGAGCGCACCCACACCAGCCCGGAGTCGGAGGTCACGTCCCCGGTCTGCACACCCCAGCCCGCCTTGGGGCGGCCGGACAGGGCGAACGCCGGCGCCGCGCCGAGGGCGGTGGGCAGGGTGAGGGCCGCCGATGCGGCGAGCGAGCCGCGCAGGACGCCGCGGCGGCCGGGGAACGGACGGTGTGACATGGATGCGCCTCCAGGGACGGGATCCGGCCAATGTGCAGTGCCACACCTACTGGTACGGCGCTGCGCACACGGAAACCCCAAGTGAACAACTGGGCGCGGGGACAGGGGAACAGGCGCGCGCCGGACGCGCGACGGCAGGCGGCCAGCCGTGGACGGCCTCGGCCATCAGCCGTACACCCTCCCGGATCCGCACCGGCGACAGATGCGCGTGCCCCAGCGCCAGCCGCACCTCCTGGTCCTCCTCCCCGGCCTTCCCGTCACCGGCACGCGCGTGTACTCCGCCAGGGGACGCACCGCCACTCCGGCCGCGGCCACGCGCGCGAGGAAGCGCTCCTCGGGGCGTAGAGCCCGGGCAGTGCGGCCGATGACACGCAGTCCAGCGGCGATCCCGGCGACCTCGGTGCCGGGAAAGGGCTCCTCCTGGTGCGGCCGCCCACGCGGAGCGGGGGAACAGCGATACGTCCGGTGCCCCGGGCACCCAGCCGATACGGGCACCGGGGGAGCGCGGCGCGAGGTCACGCGGGCTCCGGCGGGCGGCCCGGACGGCACCGCTCACCCAGGTCCCCGCACCCCGGTCGCCGCGCAGACAGCCCTCCGCCGTCACCTGCTCGTACGCCTCCGTCACCAGCCCGCGGGACCCGCCGAGGTCGGCGACGAGATCCCGGCCCGACGGCAGCCGGGTCCCCGGTGCGAGCCGCCCCGAGCGTCACGCTTCCCGCAGCGCCGCCTGCGGTGACCGGCCACGCGCGCGTGCCGGTGCCGAGGCGGCCGGGAGCGGCAACTCACAGGCGGCGGTCCGGGCCCCGGAGCGCAGGGGGCCACCCGGACCGGGCTGTGCCGACGCCGTGGAAGGGGACCTTGGACGCCGGGTGCTGACCGCGTCCTGCCCTACGACACGGCGGTGCTGGGGGAAGTCCTGGAAGCACCGGCGTCCTGCTTCCGGCTGCCGTCGAGGATCACGCGGGCGACCAGGGCCGGGTCGTCGTTCATCGGGACGTGACCGCAGCCCGGAAGCCGTATCAGCCGGGCGCGCGGAATGACGTGCTTGGCGCGGACGCCTTGCCGGGGGACGAGGAGCCGGTCCCTGTTGCCCCACGCCACGGTGACGGGTACTCCGGACACGTCGTCCGTGAACTGGACGTCCCTTCCGGACCGGAGTGTCTCGTGGAACCCTTCGGCGCGGGCCAGCGCCAGCGTCTCGGCGACCACGGCCTCGGGCGAACGGCGGCCCGGGCGGGCGTAGATGGTGCTCGTCAGGACCGCACGGCCGACCGCCGTACGGGACAGCAACTCGACCAGGGGCAGCGGCAGGCGCTGGGCGGTGTGCCGCATGCCCATCAGAACGCCGAAGGCATACAGCCGTTCGGCCGGTACCCAGAACCCGGCCGGAGACAGGGCCGTGACGGAACGTACGAGACGGGCGCTGCCGAGGTTCAGCGCGAGCAGCCCGCCGAGCGAGTTGCCCGCCACGTGCGGTCGCTCGATCTCCAGTGCCACGCAGAACGCGCCGAGCGCGGCGTTCATCGTCGCCAGGTCGTGGGCCATCCCGTCGGGCAGGGCGGGGGACTCGCCGCATCCGGGCAGGTCCACGGCGATCACATCGCGCTCGGCGGCGAGGAGGTGCACCACCGGGTCCCAGGCCTGACGGTGGTGGCCGATGCCGTGCAGCAGGAGCAGCGGCTCGCCGGTGCCCACGCGCGCGTAGGCCAGGGTCATGCTCCGTGGGCCGGACGGAGAGGGGACCTGGAAGGAGACGGTGCTGGACATGGTGCTCCTCGTCGGGGCTCGCAGGCGTTCGTGGCGTAGACAGAGTGTCAGCAAAAGCTACCGCCGGGTAGCCCCTGGTTCCGGTGAATTGCGGGCCGCGCGCCCCTCGACGTGCCCCGCGCACCTGCGGGGCACGTGAAGGATCTCACCTGTCCGGCCGGCGCCCCGGCCCTGATTCCGCCTGGACACGTCCGCGGGCGTCCGCTGGGATGGAAAAGTGACCACCGACATCGCGACCGACGTCTTCGAACAACACCGTCCCGTCCTGGTGGGCGTCGCCTACCGGATGCTGGGGCGCGTGGCCGACGCGGAGGA
The DNA here is from genome assembly GCF_030386795.1 of Streptomyces sp. S.PNR 29. Lineage (GTDB taxonomy): Bacteria > Actinomycetota > Actinomycetes > Streptomycetales > Streptomycetaceae > Streptomyces. Next base: position 112,777 of record NZ_JANUQM010000017.1, on the reverse strand, counting down.
CGTGGTCCAGGAGGCCTGGCTGCGCTGGGCCGGCGCCGACCGGTCCGCGGTGCGCGAACCGCGCGCCTACCTGGTGCGGGTCACGACCCGCCTCGCCATCGACCGGCTGCGCCAGATCAAGGCACGCGGTGAGACGTACGTCGGCCCGTGGCTGCCCGAGCCGTACGTCACCGACTTCGGTGACACCGTGCCGGACACCGCGGAGCGGGCCGTGCTCGCCGACTCCGTCTCCCTCGCGGTCCTCGTGGTCCTGGAGTCGCTGTCGCCGCTGGAGCGGGCGGTGTTCGTCCTCAGGGAGGCCTTCGGTTATCCGTACGCCGACATCGCCGCCATGCTCGACCGCGCTGAGCCGGCGGTGCGCCAGCTCGCGGGCCGGGCCCGCAAGCACGTCGACGAGCGGCGTCCGCGCTACGAGGTGGACCCCGCCCAGCGCCGCGACCTCACCGAGCGCTTCCTCGCCGCCGCGGCGGACGGCGACCTGGAAGGGCTGATGTCGCTGCTCGCGCCGGACGTCCGCCTCGTGGGCGACAGCGGCGGCAAGGCCAAGGCGCCGCTGCGGGTGCTGGAGACCGCCGACAAGGTGGGCCGCTTCCTCGTCGGCGCCACCCGCAAGAGCCTGCCGGACCTGTCCGTCCGTGTCCTGGAGCTCAACGGCGGGCCCGCCGTGCTGGCCCTGTCCGGGGACAAGCCCGACGCGGTCTTCCAGCTCGACGTGGCCGACGGGCGCATCCAGGCGGTGTACATCATCCGCAACCCCGACAAGCTGCAGGCCCTGGCCCACGTATAGGCCCGGTCCACCGTTCGGCCGAAGCCCCCGTTTCGTGACGGAGGCTCTGCCGCGGTGTCACGAACACGGCCCTGTACGAACGTCTCGTGAACGCTGCGCGGCACCGCGCCCGGGCGGTGCTCCAGCGATCGAGGATTGGTCTTGACCAAGGGTGAGGGCCGCCTTATGGTCGCAGATAAGTGCAACAACCTTTAATAAACAAGGGCGCGAAAAAGCCGCCGGACCACGGCGATTGCGGAGGACAGGGTGGGGACCACGCAGTTGGAATCGGTGCCGGAACCGAAGTACTGGCACCTCAGGACCGTGCTCAGCGAGGCGCTGGACTCGGAGTTCACGGTGGGCGAGATCCTGCCCAACGAGCGTGACCTCGCCGCCCGCTTCGGCGTCGCCCGCGCCACGCTCCGCCAGGCCCTGGAACAGCTCGAACTGGAAGGCCGGCTGCAGCGCCGCCGCGGTGTCGGTACGACCGTGGCGCCGCCCCGTGTCGGCGTGGCCGTCGGCACCGAGCAGCACGCCTGGCCGGGAACGGCCGGGGACGACTGGCAGCCCGTCGACAGCACCCTGGCGGCTCCGCCCGCCGCCGTCGCCGGCGTGCTGGGGACCGACGGCGACGAGCCCGTGCACACCGTGCGCCGTTCCCGGATGACGCATGGCCAGCCCGTGGCCGCCGAGCTGCTCTACATCCCGTCGTCGTCGGTGCCCGACCTCTCCGCGATCGACGCCCCGTCCGGGGCGGCACGCGCGCGTGCCGTGCTGCGCGAACTGCAGCGCCTGGAGCTGGAGCGGCAGGAGAACGCCGTGGAGCTCGGCTCGGCCCGCGCGGACGACGCCAAGGAGCTGGACCGCCTCCCCGGAGCGCCCGTCCTCGTCGTCACCACCCGCTACGTCGCCGAGGGCCGCGTCGCCGCCCTCTCCGTCGCCACGTACCGGGCCGACACCTGCCGGCTGACCTTCGGCGACTCCGGTGGCGTGGAGATCCACCACGGCCCGCAGAGCCGGGCCTCCTGACCGCAGGCAGTCGGTGCGCCGCCGGCCTCGCCGTCAGCGGCCCGTCACCGTGCCCTCCACCGCGAAGAGCTGTTCCTCCACGTGGTCGAGGGCCAGCCGCAGCGCGCCCGTGGCGACGGCGGCCTCGCCGAGCAGCGAGAGCGTCACCTTCGGCGGCCGCAGGCAGTAACGGGCCAGCTCGGCCCGCAGCGGTTCGAGCACGCCGTCCAGCCCGGCCGCCCAGCCGCCGATGACGACCAGCTCCGGGTCGAGGGCCAGCGCCAGCGCCGCCACGTCGTGCACCAGACGCTGGATGAAGCGGTCGACGGCCGCGCGGGCCCGCTGGTCGCCCTCGCGGGCCCGCGCGAACACCTTGGCGACCGCCTGCTCGTCGAGCGGGTGCAGCGGCTCGTCCGTCGTCGACAGAAGTCTCTCCGGAGCCGCCTCCCGGCCCAGCAGATGCAGCGCACCGATCTCACCGGCCGCTCCGCCGAACCCCCGGTGCAGCCGCCCGCCGATCAGCGAGCCTGCGCCCGGGCTCAGCCCGGCCAGCACGAACACCACGTCGTCGGACTCGGTGGCGGCCCCCTTCCAGTGCTCGGCGACCGCCGCCGCGTTGGCGTCGTTCTCGACCAGCACCGGGCACTTGAAGGACCGGCTCAGCCGCTCGCCCAGCCGCAGTCCCGACCACTCCGGCAGCGCGGTACCCAGCCGGACCGTGCCGTCGGCCTCGACGATCCCGGGCGTGGCGACCCCCACCGCCCGCAGCGAGCCGCGCGCCACACCCGCCCGGCGCAGCAGCTCGGCGACCGCGGTGCGCGACCGCTCCAGGCGCTCGTCGGCACAGGCCGTCTCGTCGACGTCCCTGGCCTGGGCGCCGATCACCCGGCCGTCCAGGTCGGCCAGCAGTGCGGCGACGCGGTGCGCCCCGATCTCCAGACCCAGCAGATGCCCCGCCTCGGCCCGGAACCGGAACCGCCGCGCGGGCCGCCCCTGGCGCCGGGCCGCGCCCTCCTCGGCCGCCTTCTCGACGACCAGACCGGCCTCGATGAGCCCCTCGACGACGCCCTCGACGGTCGGCCGGGACAGTCCCGTCACCCGGGTGATCTCGGTCAGCGTGGCACAGTCCGTGGCACGCAGCGCGTGCAGCACCACCGCGGAGTTGATCCTTCGCAGCAGCGAGGGATCCCCGCCGGTCAGCCGCCCCACCGTCCGTCCTCCCAGCTCGTGCCCGTGTTGGCCGGATGGTACTCGGGACGGCGGACCCGGGCGAGGGCCGACCGCCCCCGACGCGACCGGCCCGCTCAGCCCGGCGGGACCGAGGCGGGAGCGCACCGCCGACCCTGCCGGTCCAACCCCCTGCTGGGGCGGCACACAGGCCCCGGGCTCGCCCGAGCAGGCCCCCGGCCGGCCCGATCCGAACCCCGGCCCACCGACGCCACCCCCGAGCCCCGCGCACCCGGCGGATCAGCCCGGCGTCACGAACCCCGACTCCTACGCAGCGATGACTGCCTGCGTGCGGTCCCGTGCCCCCAGCTTCGCCAGCAAGGCGCTGACATGCGACTTCACCGTCGCCGTCCCGACGACCAGCCGAGCGGCGATCTCCGCGTTCGACAAGCCGCGCGCCATCAGCCGCAGCACCTCGCCCTCCCGCTCGGTCAACCGGGCCCGCTCCACCACCGCCCATCCGGTACCTCACGGGACACCGGGCCCGGAACGGTCTCCAGGGGCCCGACCGCTCGGCGTCGATCTTGGCCCCCGAGGCCCGCGCGGACTCCAGAAGGCGATACCGCCTCCTTCGCCGACCACCTCGTGGTCCTTGGCCGAGGCCGCCTGCTGGCGGACACCCCGATGCGGGAGTTCAACACCGCGCGCGTGCAGCCGAGCGTGCGGATCCGCACGACCGATCCCCTCGCCCTCAAGCCCTCAAGAGCGTCCTCGCCCGGCACGGTCACGACGCCGTGCAGCACGACGACGGCCACTGGACCGTGCCCCACGCGCGCGTGGACGACATCGGGCTCCTCACGTCCGCGGCAGGAGTGCAGCTCCTCGAACTGGCCGCGGAGGAGGGCACCTTGGAGCAGGCCTACCTGGACCTGACCGCCGCCGAAGCCGAGTTCACCGCACAGCGCCAGGAGGCCTGACCATGCCGTTCGCAGCCATCCTCCACTCCGAGAGGAGTTCCACAGGGGCGGGCTCCGGCTGTCGCTCGCCGCGGTCCCGCAGCGCGGACGGTGGTTCGCGGCCAAGGTGACGGCCATCGCCGTACCGGTCCTCGCGGTGGGGTGGGTGACCGCCTTCGCGGCGCTCGTCGCGGCGCGCGTGGGCATGGGTTCCGCAGCGACCGGGCTCACGGTCGGCGAGCAGGTGCGCGGCGTGGTGGGCTGCGGGATCTGTCTGATGCTGATGGCCCTGTTCGCGGCCGGACTCGCGGTCCTGCTCCGCAGCGGTGTCGGCACACTCTCGATCATGATCCCCTTCATCCTCATCGTCTCGTTCGTGATCCGGACCCGTGGCAGGCGGTGCGACCGACGTCCTGCCCGACAAGGCGGGGCAGGTGGTTCTGTACGAGTCGTACGACGGCCCCCTGGGGCCGTGGACGGGCCTCGCGGCGACCGCGCTCTGGACGGCCACGGCGCTCGTGGCGGGTGCCCGGAGCCTGCGGCGTCGGGACGCCTGACCCCCCGCCAATTGTCAGTGGTCGGCGCTTTACTGGATCACATGGACATCGCGCAGTACCTCGCCACCATCGACCTGCTGTGCACGCGGGGCTTCCCCGCGGAGCACGGCAGGACGGATGCCGGCACGGGAGGACCCGGGTACCTCGTCGCCGAATTAGCGACGAGCGGCGACTTCTGGGAGGACGACGGGACGGAGCGGGAGGAGACGGAGGCGCAGTACGAGTGCGACAGGGACGGCTTGAGCGAACGACTGGCCGAGCGTTGGGGACGGCCGCAGGTCTTCAGCCTGGCCAGTGTCTTCGTGCGCGCGCAGAGCGGCGAGGACATACCCGAGCCGTGGGCCTCGCTCAGCTCCCACGTGCCGGACCTGCACCTGTGGAAGACACCGGAGTCGGGCCGCTGGGTCGCCCTCGGCGTCTCCCAGTGGGACAAGGAGCTCCCGTTCCAACTCCTGGCCGTCGTCACGGAGACAGACCCGCCGTGACGGGCTCGGGTGTGGTGTGAAAGCACCGACCGCACCGCACGACGATGTCCGACTCGGCGTGCCGATGCTGCAACGAGGTCGCCGGCAACCGCACCAGTCACAGCCCCTCGGCCGCTTCCCGCAACCGCCCGAACTCCTCCGCCATCGTCTGCGCCGTCCAGTGCGCGTTCAGCCCGCTCGGGTTGGGCAGCACCCACACACGGGTGTCCCCGATCATCCGCGCCTGCGGGCCCACCTGGGCCTTGCGGTCGCCGAATGCCGCCCGGTACGCGGTCACGCCCACCACGGCCAGCCAACGGGGCCGCAACCGCGCCACCTTCAGCGCCAGTTGCCGGCCGCCCTCCCGGTACTCCTCCGCCGTCAGCTCGTCGGCCCGCGCGGTCGGCCGCGCCACGACGTTCGTGATGCCGAGCCCGTAGGACAGCAACTCCCGTTGCTCCGACGGCCTCAGCAGCCTCGGCGTGAACCCGGACAGGTGCAGCACCGGCCAGAAACGGTTGCCGGGACGGGCGAAGTGGTGGCCTGTCGCCCCCGTCATCAGACCGGGGTTGATTCCGCAGAACAGCACGTGAAGGCCGTCCGCGACGACGTCCGGCACGAGACGGTCGCGGGCGGCCTCCAGTTCCTCCGGTGTGAAGCGCGTCAGAGGATCGCTCCCGGCGTGTAGCCCGCGGCCTCCGGGTGCTGCTTCACGATCTCCTCGATGCGGCCGACGATCAGGCCGACCTGGTCGGCCGCGGCCCCCGTGAAGGACAGCTTGTCGGCCATCAGCGCCTCCAGCCGGGCCCGGTCCAGCGGGATGCGCTCGTCCGCGGCCAGCTTGTCGAGGAGGTCGTTGCGCTCCGCGCCCTGCTCACGCATGGCCAGCGCCGTGGCCACCGCGTTCTCCTTGATCGCTTCGTGCGCGACCTCCCGGCCGACGCCCGCGCGCACCGCGCCCATCAGCACCTTGGTGGTGGCGAGGAACGGCAGGTAGCGGTCCAGCTCACGGGCCACGACCGCCGGGAAGGCACCGAACTCGTCGAGCACGGTCAGGAACGTCTCCAGCAGGCCGTCCAGCGCGAAGAACGCGTCCGGCAGCGCGACCCGGCGCACCACCGAGCAGGACACGTCGCCCTCGTTCCACTGGTCGCCCGCCAGTTCACCGGTCATCGAGGCGTACCCGCGCAGGATCACCATCAGGCCGTTGACGCGCTCGCAGGAGCGGGTGTTCATCTTGTGCGGCATCGCGGAGGAGCCGACCTGGCCCGGCTTGAAGCCCTCGGTGACCAGCTCGTGCCCGGCCATCAGCCGGATCGTCTTCGCCAGCGAGGAGGGCGCGGCCGCCAGCTGCACCAGCGCGGTCACGACCTCGTAGTCGAGCGAGCGCGGGTAGACCTGGCCGACCGAGGTGAACGCCTGGGAGAAGCCCAGGTGGTCGGCGATCCGCTGCTCCAGCTCGGCCAGCTTCGAGGCATCGCCCCCGAGCAGGTCCAGCATGTCCTGCGCCGTGCCGACCGGGCCCTTGATGCCGCGCAGCGGATAGCGGCCCAGCAGCTCCTCCACCCGGCCGTACGCGACGAGCAGCTCGTCGGCGGCGGTCGCGAAGCGCTTGCCGAGGGTCGTGGCCTGCGCCGCCACGTTGTGGGAGCGGCCGGCCATGACCAGCTCGCGGTACTCACCGGCCAGCTTGCCCAGGCGCGCCAGCACGGCGACCGTGCGGTCCCGCATCAGCTCCAGCGACAGCCGGATCTGCAGCTGCTCGACGTTCTCCGTCAGGTCGCGGGAGGTCATGCCCTTGTGCACGTGCTCGTGCCCGGCGAGGTCGTTGAACTCCTCGATCCGTGCCTTCACGTCGTGCCGCGTGACCTTCTCGCGCTCCGCGATGGAGGCCAGGTCCACCTGGTCGAGCACCCGCTCGTAGTCGGCGAGCGCCGCCTCCGGCACCTCGATGCCGAGATCCTTCTGAGCCCTCAGCACGGCGAGCCAGAGCTGCCGCTCCAGCTTCACCTTCTGCTCGGGCGACCAGAGCGTGGCGAGCTCGGCGGAGGCGTAGCGTCCGGCGAGGACGTTCGGGATGCGGGGCTTGGCGGGCGCAGAAGTCACGTGTATGGATTCTACTGGCGATTCCTGCAGGCCAGCGCCGCGGGTCTGTTCGGCGGATCCTACGAGAGCGGCGTCACCCCGGAATCGGCGAGCTCGGTCAGTACCTGTGCGTGGCACAGGTCCGGCGCACACCGCCCCGAGGAAGGTCCCAACATCCCAGCGTCCAGCGGCGGCCGACGTGGACGACGTCCGCGGGGGCGCGTTCGAGCCGGGGTCCGTACTCGTGCGGCCGGCCCCTGACGTTGAGGACCTACGCCGGACCCTCGTACGGCAGCAGCTCGGGCCGCTTCGGCGGCAGGCCGTCCCCGGACGACCGGCCCGTCAGCCGGCGGCCTATCCAGGGCAGCAGGTGCTGCCGGGCGAACCGCGCGTCCGCGACCCGCCGCATGACCCATCCGGGTGGCGCCGTGGCCGGTATCGGCGCGTGCCACTCGGGGTCCTCGGGCTCGTACCCGAGCGCCTGCCACACGGCCTCCGCGACCCGGCGGTGCCCCTCGCCGGTCAGGTGCAGCCGGTCCACGTCCCACAGGCGCGGGTCGGCCAGCGAGGGCGCCCCGTACAGGTCGACGACCAGGGCGCCGTGCCGCTCGGCGAGCTCGTCGACGCAGGCGAACAGTGCCTCCATGCGTGGCCGGAAGCGCTCCAGGACCGGGCCCTGGCGGCCGGGGCTGCGCATCAGCACCAGCTGCTTGCAGCTGGGTGCCAGGCGCTCCACGGCCTCCGTCAGCAGGCCGCGGACCCGCCCCATGTCGCACTTGGGGCGCAGCGTGTCGTTGAGCCCGCCGACCAGCGTGACCACGTCGGCCCGCATGGCCGCCGCCGCGTCCACCTGTTCGTCGACGATCTGTGCGATCAGCTTTCCGCGCACCGCGAGGTTGGCGTACCGGAACCCGGGGGTACGGGCGGCCATCCGCGCGGCGAGGAGATCGGCCCAGCCCCGGTAGGAACCGTCGGGCAGCAGGTCCGACATGCCCTCGGTGAAGGAGTCGCCGACCGCGACCAGGCTGGTGTGGGTGGGATTCGTCTGCATGGCGGCAGAAAGGGTATCCCGTGCACATACCCGTCGGTCGGTCGGCCCTGAGCACCTCCTGGACGGCTCACGCACGCTGGCCGAACAGCTCCCGCAGCACGTCCTCCATGGTCACCAGCCCAGCGAGCCGCCCGTCGGTCCCCAGGACGGCCGCGAGGTGGGTACGGCTGCCCCGCAGCGCCGTGAGCACGTCGTCCAGCGGCGTGCTCTCCCGCACCCGTGCGATGGACCGCATGTCCCGCAGCCGGAACGGCAGGTCCCGCGGAGAGGCGTCCAAGGCGTCCTTGACGTGCAGATAGCCGACGATCCGGCGCCCCTCGTCCACCACCGGGAAACGGGAGAACCCGGACTCGGCCGACAGGTGCTCCAACTGCTCCGGGGTCACGCCCACGCGCGCGTAGACGACCTTTTCCAGCGGCAGCACCACGTCGCGCACCGGGCGGCGGCCCAGTTCCAGCGCGTCGTGCAGCCGCTCCGTGGCGCGGTCGTCGATCAGGCCCGCCTCACTCGCGTCCTTCACGATCTCGGCCAGCTCACGGTCCGAGAAGGTCGCCGAGACCTCGTTCTTCGCCTCGACCCGCAGCAGCCTGAGCACGGCGTTGGCGAAGGCGTTGACGGTGAAGATCACCGGCCGCAGTGCCCGGGACAGCGTCACCAGCGGCGGACCGAGCAGCAGCGCACTGCGCACCGGCTCGGCGAGCGCGACGTTCTTCGGCACCATCTCGCCGAGCAGCATGTGCAGATACGTCGCCAGCGTCAGCGCGATCACGAAGGAGACCGCGTGTCCGGCACCGGTCGGCACGCCCACCGCGTGGAACACCGGCTCCAGCAGGTGCGCGATCGCCGGCTCCGCGACCACACCGAGGACCAGGGTGCACAGCGTGATGCCGAGCTGCGCGGCCGCCATCAGCGCGGACACGTGCTCCAGGCCCCACAGGACGCTCTTCGCGCGCCGGTCGCCCTGCTCGGCGTACGGCTCGATCTGGCTGCGGCGCACCGAGATCAGCGCGAACTCGGCGCCCACGAAGAAGGCGTTGACGACCAGCGTCGCCAGACCGATCAGGATCTGTACGGCGGTCATCGGGCACCCTCCGCCTGGTCGTCCAGCGGGGCGTGCAGCAGCACACGGGCCGCCCGGCGTCCCGTCGCGTCCACCACGTCCATCCGCCAGCCGGCGATCTCGACGCTGTCACCGACGGCGGGTATGCGGCCGAGCTCGTTCGCGACCAGTCCGGCGAGGGTCTCGTACGGCCCCTCCGGCACGCGGAGCCCGACACTCGCGAGATGGTCGACCCGTGCCGAACCGTCGGCCGAGTACAGCGCGTGCCCGTCCTGGTCCGTGCCGGCCGGGGCGAGGTCGGGCGTCTCGTGCGGGTCGTGCTCGTCCCGCACCTCGCCGACGACCTCCTCGACGATGTCCTCCAGCGTGGCCACGCCCGCGGTGCCGCCGTACTCGTCGATCACCACGGCCATCGTGCGCTTGCCGGAGAGCCGGTCCAGCAGCCGGTCGACGGTGAGGGACTCCGGGACGAGGAGCGGCTCGCGCATCACCTCCGAGACGGGCACACGGGGCCGGCGCTCCGCGGGCACCGTCAGGACGTCCTTGACATGGGCGGTCCCCACGACCGAGTCGAGACTGCCGCGGTAGACGGGGAACCGGGACAGGCCGGTCGCCCGCGTCGCGTTCGCCACGTCCTCGCAGGTCGCCATGGCGTCGAGGGCGATGACCTGGACACGCGGGGTCATCACGTTCTCCGCGGTGAGGTCGGCGAGGTTCAGCGTGCGGACGAACAGCTCGGCGGTGTCGGGCTCCAGGGCCCCCTGCCGGGCGGAGTGCCGGGCGAGAGCCGCCAGCTCCTGCGGTCCGCGCGCGGCGGCCAGCTCCTCGGTGGGTTCCACTCCGAGTCGCCGCACGACGCGGTTCGCCGTGTTGTTGAGGTGGGTGATGAAGGGCCGGAATCCGGCGCTGAACCAGCGCTGCGCATTGCCCACGGTCTTGGCGACGGCCAGCGGCGAGGAGATCGCCCAGTTCTTCGGCACCAGCTCGCCGACGACCATCAGGAACACGGTGGACAGGGCCGTGCCGAGCACCAGCGCGAGGGAGTGCGCGGTGGAGCGCGAGATGCCGGCGTCCTCCAGCGGACCCGCGATCAGCGCGGCGATCGACGGCTCGGCGAGCATGCCGATCACCAGGTTGGTGACCGTGATGCCGAGCTGGGCCCCGGAGAGCTGGAAGGTCAGGTTCCGTACGGCCTTCAGGGCACCCTGCGCACCCCGCTCGCCCCTGGCCGCGGCCCGTTCCAGCTCGCCGCGCTCGACCGTGGTCAGCGCGAACTCCGCCGCGACGAAGGCGCCACACGCGAGCGAGAGGAGGACCGCCACCAGGAGGAGGAGCACTTCGGTCATCGCGTCGTCACCTCCGTCCCATGGTCGGTCCTGGCGGGGAGGAACGCGCGATGTCCGCTGCCGGGAGGCTCGCCCATGGGCGGACGCTCACAACCTTTCATGGTGGACCGAGTGGCCCACCCTTGGTAAAGGATGGGCAAAAAACGCGTGGCGGTGAACCGCCGGCGCAGCCGTCGAGCGGCTTCACCCGGCGTCGCCGGTCCTGATCGCTCCCGGACACCCCGAAGCGCTGCCCGCGCCTACAGCGGCTTGACCCAGCGCCGCCAGTGGTCCTCGCGCTGGTAGCCGGCCGCGGCCCACGTGTGGTGGGCCCGTTCGTTGGCCTCCAGGACCATGGCGTCGACCCGTCGCCCGCCCAGGGCGGCGAAGCGTTGTTCGGCGGCTTCCAGCAGCGCGGTGGCGATGCCCTGCCGGCGGTGGTCGGGGTGTACGGCCAGTCGGTAGGCGGAGCACCGCCATCCGTCGAAGCCGGCTATGACGGTGCCGGTGAGGATGCCGTCGCGCTCTGCGAGGAGCAGGGCTTCGGGGTCTCGCGTGATGAGCCGGCCCACTCCGTCGTGGTCGTCGCTGATGCTCGTTCCTTCCGCGGCGTCACGCCAGAACCGCAGCACGGTGTCGATGTCCGAGAGGGTGGCGTGCCGGATGTGGAGATCGCTCATGGGACGAGCCAAGCAGAGCGCCGGCCTGTCTGGCGAGCGGTTTCCATGCCGGGGGAGCACGCAGGGTGGGCTTGGTCCCGGTGCCGCAAGCCGCGAGCTCGTCGGCCGGACCCCCGTGCTTCGCGGGTTCCACCGGATCGAGGAGCAAGCGTATTTCCCTGGTCGGGTGCGAGGCGTTCAGTACCGGGCATCGATGGGATCGACCGTGAGTTCCGTCACGCGTGCGTGCGCGGGGCGGTCCATCACCCATTCCACGCCTGCCGCCACGTCCTCGGCGAGCAGCGGGTGATACGGCCAGTCCGTGACGTCGTGAACGCGCGGATCCCGGGCCCCCGCCAGAACCGATGCGAACTCGGTGTTGGTCGCGCCGGGCGAGATCAGACAGATCCGGCAGCCACCGGAGGGCCGTTCCTCCTCGGCCAGCGAACGGACGAAACCCGCCAGCCCGTATTTGGTCGCCGCGTACGCCGCGTAGCCGGGTGACGGCCGGGTGCCGAACAGGGAGCCGATCACCACCAGGTCCCCGCCGGTGGCGTCCAGTTCGGGAAGGAGCCGACGCACCAGGAGCATCGGGGCGAGGAGGTTGACCCGCAGCTGCGACTCCCACGGCCCGGCGTCGGCCTCCCGCACCGGCCCGTGGCCGCGGCCGTGCCCCGCGGCCAGCACGGCGGCCGCGAGCGGGCTCGGCGCGGTCGCGAGAACGTCGGTCAACGCGTCCGACAACTCGTCCGTCTGCTCCAGGTCGAGGGGCACCGCGAGGCCGGCGACGCCGTGCTCGGCCGACAACTCCCCGGCCAGCGCCTTCAGCCGCTCCTCGCGCCGGGCGATCAGGATCAGGTCGTATCCGCGGGCGGCGAGCCGGCGGGCCGTGGCCGCTCCGATGCCGCTGCTCGCCCCCGTGATGAGCGCCGTCCCCGCTGTACCGGGCATTCGCGTGCTCCTGTTCGTCGTGACTAGGACTTCTGCGCCGCTCGCTCGACGTCGGCGAGCAGATCGCGCGGGAACCACAGACTGCTCGCGCCCGCCAGGGCGACGGCCGCCGCCCCGATCAGCACCGGCACGATGCCGACCCGGGAGGCGAGCCACCCTCCCGCGAAGGCGCCGAGGGGCAGGGTGGCGGTCAGGACCGCCTGGAGGAAGGAGTTGACGCGGCCCAGCAGGTGGGCCGGGGTGATGAGCTGCCGCCCCGTGGTCATGGCGATCGACCACACGGTGGCCAGCAGCCCGAACAGCAGCTCGTACAGCACCAGCACCGGGAACGCCGGCCCGAGGGAGGCCGCGGGGATGAGGAAGAGGGCCGCCCCCGCGCCCAGGGCGCACACCTGGATGGTCCGGGCCATGCCCAGCGCACGGGTGGCCGCGGTCGCGACGAGCACACCGGTCCCCATGCCGACGGCGTACGCGGCGTACACCGTGCCCAGCTGCCATGGAGGCAAGCCCAGTTCCTGGTCCGCGTACAGGATGAACAGCCCGCTTCCCGCGCCGCCGCCGAGGTTGAGCCCGGCCGCGGCCAGGGCCTGCCGGCGCAGCAGCGTCTCGCGCCGGATCACCGCCAGTCCTTCCTTGAGGGCGTCGATCCGGGACTTCGCGTTCGCGTCGGCGTCGTTCACCGACCGGTTCAGCGCCGTCGGCAGCGCGAGGAACAGTGCCCCGCCGATGACGTAGGCGGCGCACTCCACCAGCAGGGCCGGTGCCGGGTCGACGATGCCGATCAGGATGCCGCCGAGCGCCGGGCCGCCGATCAGGCCGACGGTCCGGGCCCCGGTGAGCGAGGAGTTGGCCGGCAGGAGCCGTTCCGACGGCACCACGCGGGGCAGGCAGGACTGCAGGGCCACGCTCTGCGTGGAGTTCAGGGCGCCGGAGACGGCGGCCGCGGCGAGGAGGTGCGGCCAGGTCAGGCCGTCCAGTGCGGCCGCGAGCGGCACGCTGCCGATGACGGGGACCTGGGCCCAGGTGACGCTCACCAGCAGACGGCGCAGCCGGGCCCGGTCGACGGCGACCCCGATCAGCGGACTCAGCAGGACACCGGGCAGATAGGTCATCGCCATGAGCGCGGAGGCGCCCAGCGGACCGGCGCTCAGATGGGCGATGGCCAGCAGCGGGAGTGCCAGGGCGGTGACCTGGCGCCCCACCGAACTCGTCAGCTGTTCTGTGAGCAGGAGCAGCAGCGGCCGGTGCCGGCGCAGTGGCACCGGCCTGCCGTCCGGGGGCGGTGCGGGCGGGCCGGACTCCGGGGGCACGGACGGTTCGGTGGTCGGGGACGATCCCATGGGTCAGATTCCTGTGTCGGGCACGGGCCAGTGGCGGATGCGTGGCGGCAGAGTCACTGCCCAGCCCCGGGTGACGAGTACGAGGCCCTCGGCAGCCAGTACGGACACCGCCTCCCGCTCTGTACTGCTGAGATCGTCCAGGGGGGTCGGCTGCAGGCAGGTACCGAACGTGGACACCAGGTCGGGGTGGTCCACGGTGAGGCGGACCGCGGCGTCCGGGTCCCGGCGGTCCTTGATCTGGACGAAGCCCGGTCCTTGCCGGTGGTAGAAGCGCCCGTAGGCGTAGGCGGATCGCCAGTCGTCCGGCACCGGCCCGTCCGGCGGCGGCAGGTGGCGGAGATGGTGGAGCGGGAAGTCCAGGGCCGACGGGGTGCGGCACAGGGCGTCGTCCTGCGGCACCGACCAGGTCACCGTGAGCGCGTGGCTCTGGCACTCCCGCAGGAACTGGACGGCCTGTGCCGTGGGCCTCCCGCCCGCGCCGAGCGGCACCGGCTCGACGACGACCACGTGGTGGCCGTTCATCCGGTACGGCAGGACATCGGGCAGGTCCGGCCGGTCGGGCGCCTCCAGTGACGGCTTCGCGATGGGCATTACGCCACCCCTTCGGGAGTGGGGCTGCCGGTGCGCAGCCAGATGTCCTGGCCGGGGGCGCGCACGGCCACCGCCTGGGTGGGCAGCGCGAGGAACGTGTCCCCGTCCCGGAACACCAGCCCTTGCGCCAGGAGTTCGCGGCTCCATTCCCTGAGCGTGTCCAAGGGGACTTCGTACCCGGCCCCGGCCAGGTGCCGCTGGAGGGCGGGGAGCGTACGGCCGTGGTCGAGCTCCCGGAACGCGGCTGCCTGCCAGTGCGTCAGCCGGTGAGTGCGCCGCGGCCAGCCCTCGCGTTCGTCGTGGATGACCAGGGCGTCGTCGCCGTCCGCCGACGGTTCGAGGAACAGCCGGGACGACGGGTAGGCGGCCGCCCATCGGTCGATCTCCTCCACCAGCCGCTGCTCGACCTCGCCCCGGATACCGGCTGCCGGTGCGTCGAACAGGAAGACGAGGTCTTCCAGTTCCTCCGCGGGCAACTGGTAGACGTGCTGGTAGATGTCGGCGGGGCGACGGGTGGTGAAGCCCAGAGCGGGGTTCATGAAGTGGGGGCTGAACCGCTCCAGTGCGATGCGTGTGGCGCCGTTCGGCGGCTGGAGATGGCGCAGCGCCGGTAGCTGGTCGATGATGTCCGTGTAGTCCTCGTCGCGTTCGCCGGGGAAGCCGTAGAGGTAGTTCCACACGCAGGTGAGCGCGTGGTTCTCGCACTCGCGCATCGTACGGACGTTGCGAGCGCCGCTGACCCCCTTGTCCATCAGGCCGAGCACCCGGCTGTTCAGACTCTCTATGCCGGGCTGGACATGGGTGACCCGGGCGCGGGCCAGGAGGGCGATCTGTTCCCTGGAGAGGTTCGACTTCACCTCGTAGTGGATGCGCAGGTCCCATGGGCAGTCGGCCACCCGTGGCAGGAAGTCACGGAAGTAGTCCATGCTGATGATGTTGTCCACGGTGATGATGTCCAGCAGCTTGTGCCGCTCCACCAGCCGCTTGATCTCGGACCACAGCTGTTCACCGGACTTCGATCGGAACTCCATGAGGCTGCCGTTGAGTCCGCAGAACGTGCAGTGGTGCTTCTCTCCCCACCAGCAGCCCCGGGCGCCCTCCACCACGAGCTTGGGCTCCACGAACTCGGCCACCGGCGAGGAGTCGATGTCCTGTTGCCAGGCGTCGTAGTTCGGGCTGGGCAGCAGCCCGATGGGAAGGGTCCCCTGGGCCTCCCGATTGGCGCGCGACGTGCCGCCGTCCCACCAGCAGACTCCGGGGACGTCGGCGGGTGCGGTGCCGTGCTCGACATGGGCGAGCAGCGCGGGGAAGCTCTTCTCCGCCTCGCCCCGTACGACGTAGTCCAGGAACGGGTGGTTGCGGTGCAGTGCGTGTCCCATCACACCGTCGCAGTTGCTCCCGCCGAGCACGGTCAGGACCTCGGGCCGGATGCGCTTGATCTCCCGGGCGAGGGCGAGCGACGGCACGTTCTGGAGGAAGGTGCTGGTCATACCGACGACATCGGGGTCCGAGGCGAGCACCTCCCGCGCCGCCTCGGCGATGAACCCGGAGGCGTACGGCCGCATGCGCAGCACACTGTCGACGGACGTCCCGGTCCTGGCCGCGTAGGCGGTCAACTGGTCGACGCCCCATTGCTCGTCGTCGTAGAGACAGCCCGAGAAGACCCAGTCACCGAAGCCGTCGAACACCTGGTCGTCCGCGACGGTCATGTACTCCCGGGGCGTCAGTTCACCGTCGCTGTGCGTCAGCAGGAACTCGGCCCAGCGCAGCCACCCGTGATATTCCGTGACCTGGTCGGCCGGCCGTTCCCTGGTGAGGAGAGAGTGCAAGAGGCCCACTTGAAGCGACGGCATCTCAAGTGCGTGCCACGGCATGGAGACGAGCGCGATACGCATTCCTGGCCTTTCCGGCTGTCAAGAGGCGGCCGTACCGTCACGGTACGGCCGCCTGGGTGCGGACTAGCGCTTGGTGTTGTCGTTCACACGGCGGGTGGTGCCCACGCTGTACTTGTTGGCCGCCTTCGTCTGGGCGCGTACCGCAACCTTCTTGATCTCCATCAGACCTCCATGATCTGTCGAATGTGTTTGCGGCGCCGGGACAGTTCTGCGCGGTCGTCCCGGACATTCAGGAGCACCCGCATGCGGGTGGTGTGGCGTGCTCGGAGCCAGGCGGCGACCTGCTCCGCCGGCGTGCCGGGAAGCAGACGGTGCACCAGCGCGGCCAGGCCGTCCACGTCGTTGTGCTTCAACACGATCTGCTCGCCGGCGAGCAGCAGATCGGCCGGCAGGCGGCGCAGCTGCTCCGCGCCGGGGCCGTGGGTGAGGTAGGCCATGCCGAGTGCGACATGGCGGGACTCGTCCCGGCGCACCAGCCGGTACACCTCGCCGAGGCCGTCCTGGCGCAGTCCCTGGACGAACCACCGGAACTCGTCGGCCGCGAAACCCTCGGCCAGGGTGTGAGCCAGGAAACGGGCGATGTAGTCGTCCAGGGACCACAGGTCGCGCGAGAGTTCCTGCTGGGCCTCGCCGGGCTCTTTGACGGATCCGGCGACGGCGTGTGCGTAGTGGTGGAAGACGGCCGAGTGTTTCGCCTCGTCGGCCACGGCCGTGGCGAGCACCAGTTTCATGTCGCCTTCGCGGCACTCGTGCAGCAGCCCGGCTGCCACGTCCATGCCGACCTGTTCGGCGTACGTGCTGCCGCTGGCGAGCAGCCAGGAGAGCTCGGAGGGAGGGGCGGGCTCGGGCCGGTCGCGCAGGGCCCGGCGCACCACTTCGGCCGGTTCCCAGTCGTGCGACCTGGCATCACGGATGAACCGGTGATGGAGATCGGGGACGCCACGATCACGGTAGCGGGCAACTGTGGGCCGACGTGGCCCACGCAGAGCATCTCCGGTACCAGCCATCCATCTCCCCGCTGCTGCTCCGTGGTTGATGCCAACTGCAAGCAAGCAAAGCACGGTGGGTCCACCAGTTCGACCCCGTGTGTCGCTCGGGCCATGGGAATGCGCCACCGTCTCGGTGGTCCCGGAATCCTCCGGAGCAACGCGGGTGATCCACCGCTGGACTGCGGCGCTTCGCGCTGAGCGGGTTGCCGGCGGTGGCCGCCGAGGGGCGCGCGCGACGGCAGGGATGATGGCCGGAACCGGACGACGAGCCGGCTGTGCGGGCCGCCCGTCGCATTTGCGCCATGTATCGATCATGGGGTGGCCGGCCCCGGCTGACGGGGCATGCTGCCCTCACTCGTCTGTGAGGGAGAGAGATCACCACATGCAGGAGGACACGTCCCGGGATCCGGCGCCGCCCGCACACTGGCTGAGCCCCGGTGACCCGGGTTACGACGAAGCCCGAAGGGTGTGGAACGGCATGCACGACCGCCGCCCCGCCCACATCGCCCGGTGCCGCACCGCGGCGGACGTGAGCGAGGCACTGCGGTACGCGGCGGCCAGGGGCCTCGACGTGACCGTGCGCGGCGGAGGCCACAACGTCGGGGGAAGCGCGGTCGCCGACGGCGCGGTGATGATCGACCTGTCGCCCCTGCGTACGGTCACCGTCGATCCGGTGGCCGAGGTCGCCGAGGCGGGAGGCGGATGTCTGCTGCGCGACCTGGATACCGCCACGGCTCCCTATGGGCTGGCCTGTCCTTCGGGCGTCATCAGCCACACCGGCCTGGGCGGACTGGCCCTCGGCGGCGGATACGGCTGGCTCGCCCGTCAGTGGGGTCTGACCTGTGACCACATCCTCGCCGCCGAAGTCGTCCTCGCGGACGGAACGGTGGTCGAGGCCACCGAGGAAAGCCATCCCGAACTGCTGTGGGCGCTGCGCGGCGGGGGCGGAAACTTCGGTGTGGTCACCCGCTTCACCCTACGGCTCCGTTCCGTCGGGCCCGTACGGTTCAGCATGGGCGTCTACGCGTTGGACGAGGTTCCGCATGCGCTGGCCGCCTACCGGAAGTACACCGAGCGTCAGCCGCTCCCCATGCACACGGTCGGTGGGCTGAAACGCGCGGGTCAGCAGGAGTGGATTCCTCCCCACCTGCGGGGAAAGCCCGTGCTCTTCCTCATCGCTGTGTGGTCCGGAGATCCCGAGGACGGCCCGGCGCGGACCGCGGAGCTCTTCGAGGAGGTCGTGCCCGCGGCCCACGTGAGCCATACCATGTCGTATCCCCAGCTCCAGGCGCTCGGAGACGAGAGCGAACCCAAGGGCGACCGGTACTTCATCAAATCCTGCTACCTCGACGACCTTTCCCCCGAGGCCGTGCGCCGGCTCGTCGAAGCAACCCTGGACGAACCGTCCGCGCTCTGCTCGATCGATTTCGAATTCCTGCGCGGAGCCATTTCCGACGTGCCGGACGAGGAATCCGCGTTCCCCGGCCGCGATGCCCCCTATCAAGTGACGGTGGAGTCGCACTGGACCGACCCGGACCTCGACGAGGAGCACATCGCCTGGGCCAGGGAAACGGTCGCACGCATACGGGAATTCGGTACGGGTGGCGCATACGTGAATTACGTCCAGGAGGAGGGCGACAGGAAGGCGTCCGCCATCTACGGCCGAGGCCGCCACGCACGGCTCATGGCCGTGAAGAAGAAGTACGATCCGGGCAATGTCCTGCGCGGCAACCTGAACATCCGGCCCGAGGGCGACGTCTAGTCCACCGCGTCGAGTCCATGGCGCCCGGAGGTCGTGGCACTGGTCTTCGACCGTTCAGGACAGGCGAGCCGGACGTCGGGGCGCTTCGCCGAGGAGGTGGACGCTCTGCCCGCCGAGGCCCGCGATCGCCGTGCCGGCCGGCTCCCCGTCTTCCGGGAGTACGGCGATCACATCTCGCGCGAGGATGCGTCACGGTGTATTCCGGCGTGCGGACGGTCACGCGCCGCGCAGCGCCTCCATGACCGGCGCGAACGCCTCCATGTACGGCTCCAGGACCGTGAGGTAGGTGAACCCGTAGCGCTCGCGGTGCGCCAGGATCTGCGCGGTGATCTGCTCCTCGGTGCCGACCAGGCCGATGGGCAGGTCCATGACCTGCTCCGGGGTCAGGTCCGGCAGGTATTCGAGGAACGGCTGGACCGCGGCCTCGCGATCCTCGGTGACGATGACCATCTGGAGAAGAAGGTTCAGTTCCGCCGGTTCCTTGCGGCCGGCCGCGAGCTCCCTGTACCGCGCCACACGCTCGTCGAGCTCCTCGGCGGTGAGCGGGGCCAGCCCCGCCGGGCTCCCCGGCGCCGGCCGCGCGCCGGTGAACGCCGCGACGTCCGCGTGCTCGGCGACGAGCCGCAGCATCCGGTCGCCGTTGCCGCCGATCAGCAGCGGGATCCGGGGCCGCTGGACCGGCTGGGGCCGGTGCTCCGCGGAGCCGAGCAGCCGGTCCAGCTCCTCGATCGTGCGCCGCAGATGGTCCACCCGTTCGCGCGGCGAGCCGAACGGCAGCCCGGCCGTCTCGTGCTCCGCCTCCACGTAGCCGGTGCCGAGCCCGAGTTCGAGGCGCCCACCCGTCAGGGCGTCCGTCGTCGCCACCTCGCGGGCCAGCAGCGCCGGATTCCAGAACCCGGCGTTGAGCACGAACGTGCCGAGCCGCGGCCGCTCGGTGGCCTCGGCCGCCGCGACCAGCGCCGGGAAGGGCGCGACCATGCCGAGGTGGTCGGGGACGAGGATCACGTCGTAGCCGAGCTCCTCGGCGCGGCGGCACTTGGCGCGCCACTCCTCGGCCGGGGCCGGAACCGTCAGATTGACGCCGAAACGGAACGGGTGGGTCATGAACTCTCCTCCGCGGCAAGCTACTTGAGGCCGCGGACGAGTCAATCACTCGTGGGCGATGGCCGCCAGCACATTCATGCGCGATGCACGCAACGCGGGCAGCAGCGCCGCCACCACGCCCACCACCGCAGAGCCGATCACCACCGCGACGATCGTGCCCCAGGGCACGGCGAACGCCGTCATGCCCTGCAGCGCCAGCACCTGCTGGGTGCACACCCCCCACACCAGCCCCAGCGCCAGCCCCAGGACCGCGCCGAACACCGCGATCACCACCGACTCCAGCCGGATCATCCGGCGCAGCTGGCGCCGGGCGAGTCCGATCGCCCGCAGCAGCCCGATCTCCCGCGTGCGCTCCACCACCGACAGGGCGAGGGTGTTGACCACGCCGAGCACCGCGATGACGATCGCCAGTCCGAGCAGTGCGTACACCAGGTAGAGCAGGACCGCGATCTGGTCGTGCACGAGGTCCTTGTAGTCGGCCAGGTCCCGCACCTGCACCTGCGGATACGGATCGAGCGTCCGCTCCAGGTTCGCGCGCAGCTCGCCGTCGCTCGTGCCCGGGGCGGCGTTCACGTACAGCGCGGACTCCTGACCGCCCGGCGCGTACCGCTCCAGCGTGTCCAGACCGAAGTACATCCCGCCCTGAGTCCCGAACCCCTCGGCCTGCTCCTGGTCGGTGAGGGCGCCCACCCTCAGCTCGGCGGTGCGCCCGCCCTGGAACTCGACCGGGAGCGTGCTGCCGAGCCGTACGCCGTGGTCCCGCGCGAAGTCCACGTCCATCGCCATGCGCCCGGCGGCGAGCGCGGCGGCGGTGCCGCCCTGCGCGTACGTGATGTTGGCGACCTCGTCGAGCCGCAGGTCGTAGCCCGCCGCCGTCGTCTCCACCCGGTCGCCGTCCGGCAGCCGTACCGCCACCGGCGTGAACCGCGACCGTACGACGAGCCCGGCGCCCGGCGTGTCGCGCACCTTGTCGGTGACCTCGCGCGGGAACGGCTGGAAGTTGGAGTTCTGCACGACGAAGTCGGCGCCCAGCGTCCTGTCGATCTGCTGGTCGAAGGACTTGGTCATGGAGGCGCTCGCCACCGACATCCCGCCGACCAGGGCGAGCCCCACCATGAGGGCGGCGGCGGTGGCGCCGGTACGACGGGGATTGCGCAGGGCGTTGCGCTGGCTCATCCGGCCGACGGAACCGAACAGCGCGGGGAAGGCCGCGCCGAGGACACGGATCACCGGGCGGACGAGCAGCGGCCCCGCGATCACGGTCGCGATGAGCGTCAGGACGATGCCGAGCCCCAGCAGGGAGGCCGCCGACCCGGTCCTCGACGACCACGCGCACCCCACGAGTGCGGCCACGCCCGCCGCCCCGACGACCACTCCCACCACGGCCCGCACCCGCAGCGGCCGGCCCACCCCGGCGACCTCGGCGTCCGCGAGCGCCGCCATCGGCGAGACACCGGCCGCGCGACGGGCCGGTGGGTACGCCGCGACGAAGGTCACGCCGACGCCGACGACATAGGCGATCACCGGTGTCGCCCAGCCGATCACCATCTCGTCCGAACCGATGTTCATGCCGAGCAGGCCCATCAGCTCGATGAGCCCGGCGGCCAGCCCGATGCCCAGGATCAGGCCCAGCGTGGAGCCGACCAGTCCGAGCAGCAGCGCCTCGGTGAGGACCGAGCGGCGGACCTGGCGCCGGTCGGCGCCCAGTGCCCGCAGCAGGCCCAGCTCACGGGTGCGCTGGGCGATCAGCATCGAGAAGGTGTTGACGATCAGGAACACGCCGACGAGCACGGCCACCCCGGCGAAGCCGAGCATGACGTACTTGATGACGTCGAGGAATCCGCCCAGCTGCTCGACGTCGGACTTGGCCTGCTCGTCGGCCGTCCGGTACTCGTACGTGGCCGGGCCGAGCGCGGCGGCGACCCGCTGCTTGAGCCGGGCGTCGCTCACCCCCTCCTCGGCATCGACCGAGATGCTGGTGGCCGCCCGGGCGTCGCCCAGCAGCTTGGTCTGCGCGGTCGGGGTGTCGAGGAAGAGCAGGGCGGCGCCGGGGTTGGTGGTGGTGAACGTGGCGATGCCGACGACCTCGACCCTGAACGAGCCGGGCGCCGCGATGACGGTGAGGGTGTCACCGATGCGCACGTTCTTGCGGTCGGCCGTCTCCGAGTCGAGCAGCGCCTGAGCCGGCCCCCGGGGTGCGTGCCCCGAGGTGAGCTCCACCGGGCTGCGCTCGGTCGGGTTCCAGTCGGTGCCGATGGTGGGGGCGTTGGTGGTCGGGCCGACGGGCTTGTTGTCCCGGTCGACGACGGTGATGTTCTCGGCCTCCGCGTCCACGCGCGCGGACGCGACCCCGTCGACCCGTGCCACGCGGTCGGCGACCGCGGCCGGCAGGGTGGCCGTCATACCGGAGGGGAACGCCTCGCCGAGGCCCTGCTTCGGGCTGACGGTGACGTCGGCCGCGGTCGAGGCGAACAACCGGTCGAAGGTGCGGCTCAGGGTGTCGGAGAAGATCAGGCTGCCCGCGACGAACGCCACGGACAGCACGACGGCCAGCGCCGAGAGCAGCAGCCGTCCCTTGTGCGCGAGGAAACTCCTGAGTGTCGCCTTCAGCACGGCGTCAGTCCTTGCCGGGCGGCGGGTCGCCGGGACTGTCGCCGTCGAACTGGCCGCGGATCACATCGAAGCGCTTCATCCGCTCCAGCACGGCCTCCGCGGTAGGCCGCCCCATCTCGTCCACGATCCGCCCGTCCCCGAGGAAGAGCACGAGGTCGGAGTGGGCGGCGGCGCCCGGGTCGTGGGTGACCATGACGACGGTCTGCCCGAGCTCGTCGACGGCCTCGCGCAGAAAGCCGAGCACCTCCAGCCCGGCCCGCGAGTCGAGGTTTCCGGTCGGCTCGTCCGCGAAGATCAGCTCGGGGCGGGAGGCCAGCGCCCGGGCGCACGCCACGCGCTGCTGCTGGCCGCCGGAGAGCTGGGACGGCCGGTGCCCGAGCCGGTCCCGCAGCCCCAGCGTGTCGATGACCTGGTCGAGCCACTTCTCGTCGGGCTTCTGGCCCGCGATGTCCATGGGCAGGGTGATGTTCTCCAGGGCGTTCAGCGTCGGGATGAGGTTGAACGACTGGAACATGAAACCGATCCGGTCGCGGCGCAGCCGGGTCAGCTCGCGCTCCTTCAGACCCGTGATCTCGGTGTCACCGAGCCACACCTGACCGGCGGAAACGGTGTCGAGCCCCGCCAGGCAGTGCATCAGCGTGGACTTCCCGGAGCCCGACGGCCCCATGACCGCGGTGAACCGGCCGCGCGTGATGTCCACGTCCACCGAGTCGAGGGCGAGCACCGCCGTCTCGCCCGAGCCGTACGCCTTGGTCAGACCGCGGGCGCGGGCCGCGATCCCGTCGGCCGACGCGAGTCCTGGGGCGTGCTCCGCAGCAGGTGTGGACAAGGCCGCCTCCTAGCCGGGGGAGATGTAGCTCGGGGAGATGCAGGACTTCCTTGTTCTGCCCGAGGGTAATGTGATGCGTCCCACACCCGGAATCCTCCAGGGGTCCAGGCCTGGTCTCCACCCCAGGTCGGGCACCTGATGCCCGTGTAAGGGGCACTCTGTTGTCCCCCGTGTGACCACTTGCCGGTGCTAGCAATCCGGCGCTAGCTTCAAGGTATGGCGAAGACCCAGCTGAATGTACGGGTGGACGAAGGCACCGCCCGAGCGGCACGCGAGCGCGCGCTGGCGCGCGGCATGAGCGTCAACCGCTACATCGAGGAGCTGGTCAGACAGGACACCGGCGAGGTCGGCCAGACGTTCGTGGAGGCCGCCGCCGACTTCATGAAGCAGTACGAGAAGGTGTTCTCCGAGGAGGTCGGCGAGCCCCGCCGCTGATCCGTTGAGCAACCTCAGAATCGACCTCGCCTGGCTGCTGATGCTCGCCGAGCAGCGGACGCCGGGAGACCCCCAGGTCACCGACTGGGGCGCCCTCGTCGCCGCCGTCGCACGCCACCAGGCCGAGATCTTCGACGTCCCCGTCTACGACAGCCCGCACGCACGCGCAGCCGCGCTTCTCCAGCTCCTGATCCACGTCCCCGCGCTGGAGCGTTCCAACGCCCTGTTCGCCTCCGCCGTCGCCTACGCCTACCTCGTCGCCAGCGGCCTGAAGGTCACCACCTCGCCCGAGCAGGTCCGCGAGCTGGCCCGGCTGGTCAAGAGCGGTGAGGCGTCGGTGTACGACATCGCGGAGGAGCTGCGCCAGTGGAGCCTGTGATCACGCCCCGGCGGCCGGTTCGCTGAACTCCGGCACTCAGGGCGGCCACCGGGTCCCGGGCCAGAGGGCAGCCGCCGTTCAGCGGTGGCCACACGCTGCGGTTCGGAGACGGTGCCCGGACAGTGCGCGAAGTTCAGGCCGTTGCCCGCGCCGACCTCGATCACGCGCCCGGGCAGCCCGGCGAGCAGCTTCTCGCACCCCGCCCAGGCATGAGGACCTCCGCCGCTGGGCGGGACCTACCGGGATTCCCCCCGGTAGGGGGCCGCTCCATCCCAGTCGTTCAGGGAGCGTGCCGCATCCGGAACGCCTCGGCGTCCCACGTCCCGTCCAGCCGTGGCGCCAGCCAGTGCCGTGCCGTCGCGCGGAAGTCGGCCGGGGCGAGGGCTCCCACCCCCGCGGGCAGGGCGCCGAGCAGCGGTGTCCCCGCCACGTCCGGCAGGTCGGCGAGGTTGCAGCAGGAGGCGAGGTCCGGCGCTTCGGGCCAGCTGCCGATGACGATGCCGAGGGGGTCGACCCCGCGGGAGCGGAGTTCCCGTACCGTCAGCTCGGTCGAGTTCAGCGTGCCCAGGCCCGCCGACGCCACGACCAGCACCGGCGCTCCCAGCAGCTGAGCGGCGTCGGCCAGCGTCCCGCCCGCCGCGTCGAACCGGACGAGCAGTCCGCCCGCCCCCTCGACCAGCACCAGGTCGTGCTCGGTGGCCAGCTTGGCGGCGGCCTCGGCGACCTCCTGCGGGTGCACCGGCGCGCGACCGGCCCGCCGCGCGGCCGTCGCCGGAGCGAGCGGTTCCGGGTAGCGGGCGAGCTCCGTCGCCGCCACCTCACCCGCGAGCCGCGCGACCTCCTGGGCGTCCCCCGGCTCGTCCGGCCCGACGCCCGTCTGCGCCGCCTTCAGCACGGCCACCGACCGGCCGGCTGCCAGCGCCGCGGCGGCGACGGCGGCCGTCGTGACCGTCTTGCCGACCTCGGTGCCCGTGCCCGTGATCACCAGTACCGGCATGTCATCCCTCCCGCGCGGCCGCGCACACCGCGCGCGCGATCCGCGCCACATCCGCGTCGCCCGTGACGTAGGGCGGCATCGTGTAGATCAGGTCGCGGAACGGCCGTAGCCACACGCCCTCGCGTACGGCGGCCTCCGTGGCCGCCTTCATGTCCACCGGGTGGTCGAGCTGGACGACCCCGATCGCACCGAGCACCCGCACGTCCCGCACGCCGGGCACCTTGCGGGCGGGAGCCAGTCCGTCCCGCAGCCCGGCCTCGATGCGCTTGACCTCGGCCGGCCAGTCCTGGCCGAGCAGCAGCCCGATCGACGCGCACGCCACGGCCGCCGCCAGCGGGTTGCCCATGAACGTCGGGCCGTGGGCGAGCACCGGCACCTCGCCCCGCGAGATGCCGTCGGCCACCCTCGGCGTGCACAGCGTCGCCGCCATGGTCAGGTAGCCGCCGGTCAGGGCCTTGCCGACGCACATCACGTCCGGCGTCACCGCCGCGTGCTCCGCCGCGAACAGCGCGCCCGTGCGCCCGAAGCCGGTGGCGATCTCGTCGAACACGAGCAGCACGTCGTGCGCGTCGCACGCCTCGCGCAGCACCCGCAGATACGCGGGGGAGTGGAACCGCATCCCACCCGCGCCCTGCACCACCGGCTCGACGATCACCGCGGCCAGCTCGTCGGCGTGCCGCTCGACGAGCGAGCGCAGATGATCCGCGTACGACTCCTCGTACTGGGCCGGCGGCGGGTCCGCGAACACCTGACGCTGGAGCACACCCGCCCACAGCTGGTGCATGCCGCCCTCGGGGTCGCACACCGACATCGGCTGCCAGGTGTCGCCGTGGTAACCGCCGCGCCAGGTCAGCAGGCGCTGCTTGCCGGGGCGGCCCAGCGAACGCCAGTACTGCAGGCACATCTTGACCGCGACCTCGACCGACACCGAGCCGGAGTCGGCGAGGAAGACATGCTCCAGACCGTCGGGCGACATGTCGACAAGGAGCTTCGCGAGCCGTACGGCGGGCTCGTGCGTGAGCCCGCCGAACATCACATGGCTCATCCGCGCCAGCTGCTCGCGGGCGGCCTCGTTGAGCACCGGGTGGTTGTAGCCGTGGATCGCCGACCACCAGGACGACATGCCGTCGACGAGCTCGCCCGAGCCGTCCGCGAGTCTGAGCCGCACCCCGCTCGCCGACTCCACGACGAGCGGTTCCTGACGGCCGGGCATGGGGCCGTACGGATGCCAGACGTGCCGCCGGTCGAGCTCCAGCAGGTCCGGCACGCCGAGCTCAGGCATTGGGCGCGAGGTCCGTTCCGGCACCTCGGCGGCGTACGGCGACCAGGTCCGTACGGGGCTCGCCGGCCGCCTGCGGGGCGGGGGCGGACCCGCAGACACCGCCACCCTCCGAACCACAGGCCCCGCCGCCGTCGTGACAGCCGGTGGCGACGCGGTGCTCCGGCAACGTCACCTGGTCGGTGCCCTCCACCTCGAACCCGGCGTCCGCGATCATCTCCAGGTCGGCCTTGCCCGCCTGGCCCTCACTGGTGAGGTAGTCCCCGAGGAAGATCGAGTTGGCCAGGTGCAGGGCCAGCGGCTGCATCGTGCGCAGATGGACCTCGCGGCCGCCCGCGATGCGCACCTCGACGTCCGGGCAGACGAACCGCACCATCGCGAGGATGCGCAGGCACCGCTGCGGGGTGAGGTTCCACTCCTTGGCGAGCGGGGTGCCCTCGAACGGGATCAGGAAGTTGACCGGAACGGAGTCCGGGTCCAGCTCGCGCAGCGAGAAGACCACGTCGACCAGGTCCTCGTCGCTCTCGCCCATGCCCGCGATCAGCCCCGAGCAGGCGGACAGCCCGGCCGCGTGGGCCTTCTGCACGGTGTCGACGCGGTCGGCGTACGTGTGTGTGGTCGTGATGTCCCCGTACGTCGCCTCGGACGTGTTGAGGTTGTGGTTGTAGGCGTCCGCACCCGCCTCACGCAGCCGCTCCGCCTGGCCCTCGGAGAGCAGACCGAGGCAGGCGCACACCTCGACGCCCTCGTTCTGCTCCTTGATCGCCTTGATCGTGTCGGAGACCCGGTCCAGGTCACGGTCGGTCGGACCCCGGCCGCTGGCCACCAGACACACCCGCTTGGCGCCCCCGGCCACGCCCGCGGCGGCGGCCTCGGAGGCCTGGTCGGGTTTGAGCCAGGTGTACTTCAGGATCCCGGCCTCGGAGCCGAGCCGCTGGGAGCAGTAGGAGCAGTCCTCGGGGCACAGCCCCGACTTCAGGTTCACCAGATAGTTGAGTTTCACCCGTCGGCCGAACCAGTGCCGGCGCACCTTCCCGGCCGCGGCCACCACATCGAGCAGTTCGTCGTCGGATGTGGCGAGGACGGCGAGCGCCTCCTCGCGGGTCGGCACCTCGCGCCGAAGCCCCTTGTCCACCAGCGTGTTCAGCAGGTCCATGAGAGCCGATCCTGTCCTACGGAGCGGCCTCGGGCCAAGGAGAGTTCGCACAACAGAGGCACTTCGACGTGTGGGTATTGCCACACCGTGCCCCGCCGACCGTGCCGCTAGTGTCTGTGCACTGCCTACAAAAACCCGGAGGAGCCATGGCGTTCGGCTGGATCGACGAGCAGGCGGAGCTGCGCCGCCGCGCCGGCCTCGTACGGACCCTGCGCCCCCGGCCCGCCGACTCACCGCTGCTGGATCTCGCGAGCAACGACTACCTGGGCCTGGCCCGCCACCCCGAGGTCGTCGAAGGCGCCGCCCGGGCCGCGCGGACCTGGGGCGGCGGCGCGACCGGGTCCCGGCTCGTCACCGGCACCACCGAACTGCACGGGGAACTCGAACGCGAACTGGCCGGTTTCTGCGGCTTCGAGGCGGCCCTCGTCTTCTCCTCCGGGTACGCGGCCAACCTGGCCGCGGTCACCGCGCTCGCGCCGCACGGCTCGCTGATCGTCTCCGACGCGGGCAACCACGCCTCGCTGATCGACGGTTGCCGGCTGGCCCGCGGCACCACCCAGGTCGTCGCGCACGCCGACCCGGACGCGGTGCGCAAGGCACTGACGACGCATGACGGGCCCGCCGTCGCCGTCTCCGACACGGTCTTCTCGGTCGACGGGGACGCGGCACCCCTCGCCGCGCTCGCCCAGGCGTGCCGGGAGCACGGCGCGGGGCTGGTCGTCGACGACGCCCACGGCCTGGGCGTGCTGGGTGACGGCGGCCGGGGCGCCCCGCACGCGGCGGGACTCGCGGGCGCCGGCGACGTCGTCGTGACGGTCACGCTCTCCAAGTCGCTCGGCAGCCAGGGCGGCGCCGTGCTCGGCCCCGCCCGGGTGATCGAGCACCTGGTCAACGCGGCCCGGACGTTCATCTTCGACACGGGCCTCGCCCCCGCGGCGGCGGGCGCGGCTCTCGCGGCCCTGCGGCTGCTGCGTCGCGAGCCCGGGCGGGCGGCACGGGCGCGGGAGGTGGCGGCCGAACTGCACGCACGCCTGACCACCGCGGGTCTGGAAGCGGTACGTCCGGATGCCGCGGTGGTCTCCGTGCGTGCGCCCTCCCCGGAGGAGGCCGTGCAGTGGGCGGCGGACTGCCGTGCGGCGGGCCTGTCCGTGGGCTGTTTCCGTCCTCCTTCCGTGCCCGACGGCATCTCACGGCTCAGGCTGACCGCCCGCGCGGATCTGACCGGGGAGCAGATGGAACGCGCTGTACGGGTGATCGGCGAAACGCGACCGTGAGTCGGCGTGACACGGCCGTGCGTCGCGCTGGGCCGGACTGATCAGATGTGGTGAACCCCGGCCGTGAAGCCCGCCCAGCTCTCGGCGGAGAAGAGCAGCGCGGGTCCGGCCGGGTCCTTGGAGTCGCGCACGGCGAGCAGCCCGGCCCACGGACCGGTCTGTGGCCGAGCGGTCTCGACGCAGTTGTTCGCTCCCGTGCTGTAGCTGCTGCGCAGCCATCGCACGCCGTGCAGATCGGTGGAGGAAAGGACGTTACGAGGCAGTGCGGACATGGGGGGTGTGCCTCCTTACGCGCCCTCAGCGATCCCGGCGATGTAATCCAACGAGTCCTCGGGCGAAAGGGCGTGGATACGAAGGGTGTTGAAGGCCTCGGTGTAGGCCTCCAGGTCTTCTTTCCGTTCGAGGTAGAGGCTACTCGTCAAGTGGTCGAGAACAACCACGTCCAGATCGGAAGTGCTCGAAAATGAGAAAATAACGAAAGAGCCGGTGACGCCAATGTGCGCCCCGGCACCGAACGGCAGAACCTGCAACCGCACTTGGGGCAGACGTGCCGCCTCCACCAGTCGCCGCAGCTGACAGGCCATGACGTCGGGTCCGCCCACCTCCCGGCGCAGCACGGCCTCGTCCAGAACGGCGCTCAGCCTCAGCGGTGGATCCGTACGGAGCACGTCCTGCCGGGCCAGTCGCACCTCCACCAGCGCGTCGAGCTGGTCCTCCGACAGCCCGTCCACCGCGGCCCGCGTCACCGCCCGGGCGTACTCTGACGTCTGCAGCAGCCCGGGGACGACGGTGGTCTCCAGCGTGCGCATCGCGCTCGCCTGGGACTCCAGACTGATGAAATCCCGGTAGGTCGGCGGCAGCACCCCGCGGTAGGCGTGCCACCAGTGGTGCCGCCCGCCGATGTCGTCGGAACCCGCCAACACCAGGAGCAGTTCGCGTAGTTGGGGATCACCCACTCCATAGGCGTCGAGGAGTAACCGGACATCGGCCGGTTTCACCCCGCTCGTGCCGGTCTCGATCCGGCTCACCTTCGACTGGTGCCAGCCCACCAGCCGGGCCGCCTCACCACTGGTGAGTCCCGCTGCGGCGCGCAGTGCACGCAGTTCCGCGCCCAGCTTCCGGCGGCGCACCGCAGGACCGTGCTGCATGGGCTACTCCTTTACTCCTTCCGGGCCGCCCAAATACGTGCTCGGGTCGTAGAGTTCACCGCTTCGAGCGACAGATATATGCATATCTTGGTGGATCGCCGCCCTTCATCGGCGTGATGATGGCACTCTGGCGACCAAGCACCAGTCCGGGACCGTACTCGAACCATCCGGCTCCGTGTCGGACTGCGGTCCCGTGGGAAAGGGACGACGTCGCCATGGCAGATCATCTGGAAGCATCCGTCACTCTGCCGAGCGATCCCGCCTCGGTCTCCGCGGCCCGGACCTACGTGGTCGGCACGCTCGTGGAGTGGGGCCTGCCGGCGGACACGGAAGTGGCCGACACCATCCGGCTCATCGTTTCCGAACTCGCCACCAACGCCGTCCAGCACACTTTCGGGCAGTCACCCACGTTCACGGTCGGCATCGAGCTCGACCGGGACGAGCAGCTGCGGATCGGTGTCACCGACAGTCATCCGCGCTTTCCGAAGCGGCTGCCCGCCGCCGTGCAGCAGGACAACGGCCGCGGCATGGTGATCATCCGCTGGCTGACCGCGGAGTGCGGCGGCAGGCTGAGAATCCGCCCCACCCGGGAAGGCGGCAAGACCGTCTCCATCGAACTGCCGTGGACGGTCCCGGCCGAGCCGGTCACGGCCGCGGGCCAGCAGGAGCCCTAGGGCTCATCCCCGCTCACGCACCGGCAAGGGCGTCCGGTAGCGCACCGACGGCTCGCGGTGCGGCTCTGTGCCTCGAATCGTCACCGCCGGCGTCCTGACGGCGGTGTCCCGCTCGTCGGCGAGGCCCGCTCGCCGGACCAGCCGGGGCAGCAGCCCCCACAGCCCGAGGCACACGCACAGGGTCGCCGCACCGGCGGCCACCCCGCCGGCCCTGCCGGTGGTGACGTCCACGACGAGCATGACCGATCCGGTGAACGCGAACACCAGTACGCCCATGCCGATCGTGGCGAGCCGTGAGGAGACCTGCACGATGCGGGGCTTGGCGCCCTTCTGGAAGAGCGAGCGGTGCAGGGCGGCCGGCGCCGTGAAGAGCGCCGCGGCGAGGACCGCGAGCAGCAGCGTGGTCACGTACGTGGCTCGCTGGACCGTGTCGAGGTCCTCGAAGCGCTGGGTGAAGGCCAGGGACAGCAGGAAGGCGAAGAGGATCTGCACCCCGGTCTGGGTGACGCGCAGCTCCTGGAGCAGCTCGCCGAAGTTGCGGTCGGCGCGCTCCAGCGGTGTCTCGTTGCGAGCGGTGCACGGACGATGGTCGGCCATGCCGTACGGGTAACCACTTGAGCCCATGTCACGCCAGGGCGCAACCGGGGAGGCCCAAGGGGGTGCCGGCGTCCCGATGCGTCGGCACCCCCTTGGGAAGGGTCAGCTGACCCGGCCGTACCAGACGCTCTTGGTCCAGAGCTTCTGCAGCTTCACCACGTCCCCGGACTTCGGGGCGTGCCAGATCTTGCCTTTACCCGCGTAGATACCGACGTGGTAGACGTTGCTGCCCGAGTGGAAGAACACCAGGTCTCCGGCCTTGCGGCTCTTGGCGGAGATGTGGCGCGTCTTGTTGTACTGCTGGGCCGCCGTGCGGGGCAGCTTCTTGCCCGCTTTCTTGAACGAGTACAGCGTCAGCCCGGAGCAGTCGAACCTGTTCGGTCCGGTGGCGCCCCACTTGTACGGGGAGCCCTTCTTGGAGGCCGCGACCTGAAGTGCCTTCGTTGCCGGGGTGGCCGCCGATGCTTCGGAGGCGACACCCGGGACCACGATCGAGCCGCCCACGGCGGCGATGGTCAGGGCCGAGGCCGTACCGGCCCGGGCCATCAGCGACGGGACACGATTGAGCGCAGTCATGCGCAACCCTTCGTCAGCCGCCTGTGAAGGATGACCTGTCGGATTCGGGCTGGCGAAGTTGCCCGGCCGCTGACGCGGCTTCACCCCAAGGGCTGCTCGGTCCGGCGCCTCCTGTGCGGAGTCGGTCGTTCCGGCGACCCGTCGTGCTTGGGTCCTCCACTCCTGCCGATCCACTCCTGTCGACCGGTCATCCGGGCGGCGGCAGGACTCGGCGTCCGCCCGGACCGCCCCGCCGCGGTGGCGGGGGCTTGTCGTCAGACACGGATCTTGGCGCATGGATGTCCGAAAATCCCAACGGAACCGGGGATTTGTGTTGTTACTCACCACTCGCCCGTTCGGGTGGACACCCGTACGTTCGGGACGGTGTCAAGAGGGCCGAACACCCCCGGACCAGGGATGGAATGCCCCATTCCGCCCTCCGGGTGCGGGGTTTGCGCAACCGTGGCGGCCCCGAAACAGGATCTCCGTCTACGCCGAAAGGAGGTACGTCGTTCAGCCCGTTTCAACTCAGGTCCGGGACGCGCCGTCGCCGGACGGGCGGCCCGGACCGGATGCGGTGTGACTCAACTGTCGGAGCGCGGTGGCAGGGTGACACGCGCCGTGCGGCGCTCACCGTCCAGCACGCGCAGCGCCCGCGCCAGGGTCGGGGCGTGCAGCTCGTTCTCGCCGCGGTTGTGCATCAGCGTCAGCGCGTCACGCAGGGCGGTCGCCTTGCCGACCAGCGCCTGTGCGGCGCGCAGTCCGCGGTAGGTGTCCCCGTGGTGCGCCGGGTTGATACGGCCGAGCAGGTCGACCACGTCGAGGTAACGGTCGATCAACTCGGCCTCCGCCCGGGTCAGGGCGGGCAGCGGCGGCAGTTCCGGTGGCAGCATCGTCGGTTCACCTCGTGCCGGGAGCGGGGCGCGACGCCTTGCGGCTGGGGATGATCCGGTCCGCCAGCCCGTAGTCCAGCGCTCCCCGCGCGTCCAGGATCTTGTCCCGCTCGATGTCCGCGCTGACCTGCTGTGGCGTCCGTCCCGTGTGCCGTACGAGCAGGTCCTCCAGGAGGGCCCGAACGCGCGTCAGCTCGTCGGCCTGGATGGCCAGATCGCTGGCCTGCCCCTGCACCGGCTCGGTCAGCGCCGGCTGGTGGATCACCACCCGGGCACCCGGCAGTACGGCACGCTTGCCGGGCGCGCCCGCCGCCAGCAGCACCGCGGCGGACGAGCCGGCCTGGCCCAGGCAGGTCGTCTCCACGTCGCAGGTGACGTACTGCATCGTGTCGTAGATCGCCGTCATCGCGCTGAACGATCCGCCGGGCGAGTTGATGTACAGCGAGATGTCGCGGTCCGGGTCCTGGTGCTCCAGGTACATGAACTGCGCCATGACGTCGTTCGCCGAGGTGTCGTCGATCTGCGTCCCGAGGAAGACGATCCGCTCCTCCAGCAGCTTGGAGTACGGATCCATGGAGCGGGTGCCGAAGCTGGTGCGTTCGGTGAACTCGGGCAGGACGTAACGGGCGGACGGTCGGGTCATGGCCATGGCTGGTACCCCTCCTCGGAGAGCGCTGTCTGTAAAAAATGTACAGGACGTACGTGACGTTATGATGGGGATATGGCCTACGAGATTCCGGTGACGCAAGCCAGGGCTGAGCTCGCCGACCTGATCAACCGCGTGGTGTACGGCGGTGAGCGCGTCGTCGTGACCCGCCACGGCAAGCCCCTTGTCGCCCTCGTGTCCGCCGCTGACCTGGAACGACTCGACCAGCTGGAGGAGTCGAAGGAGGCTGCGGAGGAGCAGGTGATCAGCGCGGTCTCCAGCGTCCGCGAGGTCGCGTCCGCTCCTCGCGAACGGCAGCGCTTCGGGATCGCGGCGGAACACCGGGGCCCGACGCACTCCTAGTGCGGCGACGGGAGAGGCACAGGGCCCCCGGTCATCCGTTCCCGGACGCGGCTCCGTGAGGGCGGTGGCCGGCCCGGAGCCTCACCAAGGCTCAGCGGTCTTGCGGGGGTCGTCCCCCAGGATGCGCGCCGCGAGCTGTCGTACCTGCTCTTCCACGGGCCGGTCGGGGGTTACGAACAACTCGTACCGGTAGAAGTCCGTGCGCCCGCCCGGCCCCTGGACCTGGTGGAACACGACGTCGACGCCCTCGGCGATCCGGAGCTCCTCGGGGAGGCCGGGCTCCTCGCGGCGTGGCGAGACACTCGTGAGGACGCATCCCCACCGCTCGAACCAGCCGCTGTCCGCGAGGGTCTGCTGGAGGAGCCGGGCGGCCGTGTCGACCGGCTCCTCCCAACTGCGGTCCCCCGCGGCCCGCGCGAGTTCGGCCTCGTACTGGGCGGTGTCGAAGTGGAAAGCCGCGGGCACGGGCGCAGCGATGTCGCTGGTGTTCTCCCAGGAGTCCCAGATCACCCGATCGCCCTCGCGGCGCATGGTGACGTACAGGGCGCCGCAGCAGCCGGCGGTGCACACCGGCTCGGTGATCATGACCCTGCGGGGTTCCTCGGTGACCGCCAGCGGCCGGCTCTCGGCCGGGCCCGTCCAGTGCCGGCAGCTGGGTGCCACCCCTTCCGGGTGGACCTCCTTCAGCACGTCCACGCCGTCGATCAGGGGCCGCACCTCGGCCCAGGGGTCCGCCGCCCAGTCGTCGGGGATCCGGTGCTGCAAGGTCAAGGTACTGATCGCCGGCTGATCGGTCATACCGACATGATCGGTCGGTGCCGCGCCGCCGTGTACTCGTTTTCGAGGGGGGTGCTCCCCGAGGCGAGGGACTGAATGGATCACAGCTCGGTTAACGTGCCCGAAACCCGGTCCAACTAGCCTGCCGATCCACGCCACCAGGGACGTCGGCCCGGGGCTGCGGCAACCGGACCCCGCACGGTCCGGAGCGAGGACTGTGAGGTGGGACGTGCAACTGACCCCGCACGAGCAAGAGAGGCTGCTCATCCACGTGGCGGCCGACGTCGCCGAGAAGCGCCGGGCCCGCGGGCTGAAGCTCAACCACCCCGAGGCGGTCGCCCTCATCACGTCGCACATCCTCGAAGGTGCGCGTGACGGCCGTACCGTCGCCGAGCTCATGGCCTCCGGGCGCAAGCTGCTCACCAGGGACGACGTCATGGAAGGCGTCCCCGAGATGATCCACGACGTCCAGGTCGAGGCGACCTTCCCGGACGGCACCAAGCTCGTCACCGTCCACGACCCGATCGTCTGAGGGAGCCTGATGATTCCCGGTGAGATCCTCTTCGCCGACGGGCCGATTGCCTACAACGAGGGCCGCGAGATCACCCGAGTGACCGTCCTCAACGCCGCCGACCGGCCCGTCCAGGTCGGCTCCCACTACCACTTCGCCGAGGCCAACCCCGGTCTGGAGTTCGACCGCGCCGCGGCGCGCGGCAAGCGGCTCAATATCGCCGCCGGCACGGCCGTGCGCTTCGAGCCCGGGATCCCCGTCGACGTCGAACTCGTCCCCCTCACCGGTGCCCGGTTCGTGCCCGGGCTGCGCGGGGAGACCGGAGGTGCCCTCGATGCCTGAGATCTCACGCGCCGCGTACGCCGACCTGTTCGGGCCCACCACCGGCGACCGGATCCGGCTCGCCGACACCGACCTGCTGGTCGAGATCGAGGAGGATCGTTCCGGCGGACCCGGGCTCGCCGGGGACGAGGCCGTCTTCGGCGGCGGCAAGGTCATCCGCGAGTCGATGGGCCAGTCGCGCGCCACGCGCGCGGACGGCACACCGGACACCGTCATCACCGGCGCGGTGATCGTCGACCACTGGGGTGTCGTGAAGGCCGACGTCGGCATCCGCGACGGCCGGATCACCGGCATCGGCAAGGCGGGCAACCCCGACACCATGGACGGCGTGCACCCGGACCTGGTCATCGGGCCGGAGACGGAGGTCATCGCCGGCAACGGGCGGATCCTGACGGCCGGTGCCATCGACGCGCACGTGCACTTCATCTGTCCGCAGATCGCCGACGAGGCGCTGTCGGCGGGCATCACGACGCTGGTCGGTGGCGGTACCGGTCCGGCGGAGGGCTCGAAGGCGACGACCGTGACGCCCGGCCCCTGGCATCTGGCGCGGATGCTGGAGGCGATGGAGGCCTATCCGCTCAACATCGGTCTGCTCGGCAAGGGCAACACCGTTTCGCACGAGGCGATGCTGTCGCAGATCCGGGGCGGTGCGCTGGGTCTGAAGCTGCACGAGGACTGGGGATCGACCCCGGCCGTCATCGACGCCGCGCTGACCGTCGCCGGGCAGACCGGCATCCAGGTCGCCATCCACACGGACACGCTGAACGAGGCCGGGTTCGTGGGGGACACGCTCGCCGCGATCGCCGGGCGCGGCATTCACGCGTACCACACCGAGGGTGCGGGCGGCGGGCACGCGCCGGACATCATGACCGTGGTGTCCGAGCCGCACGTGCTGCCCAGCTCGACCAACCCGACCCGGCCGTTCACCGTCAACACCGCCGAGGAACACCTCGACATGCTGATGGTGTGCCACCACCTGAACCCCGCCGTGCCGGAGGATCTGGCGTTCGCCGAGTCGCGGATCCGGCCGTCGACCATCGGGGCCGAGGACATCCTGCATGATCTGGGCGCGATCTCCATCATCTCGTCGGACTCCCAGGCGATGGGGCGCGTGGGCGAGGTCATCATGCGGACCTGGCAGACGGCCCATGTGATGAAGCGGCGGCGCGGGGCACTGCCGGGGGACGGGCGGGCGGACAACCGCCGGGTGCGTCGCTATGTCGCCAAGTACACGATCAACCCGGCGCTGGCGCAGGGGCTGGCTCGGGAGATCGGCTCCGTCGAGAGCGGCAAGCTGGCCGACCTGGTGCTGTGGGAGCCGGCGTTCTTCGGGGTCAAGCCGCAGCTCGTCCTCAAGGGCGGGCAGATCGCGTACGCGCAGATGGGTGACGCCAACGCCTCCATCCCGACGCCGCAGCCGATCCTGCCGCGCCCGATGTACGGGGCGATCGGGCGGGCGCCGGCGTCGAATTCGTTCAATTTCGTTGCCCCGTCGGCGATCGAGGACGGGCTGCCGGAGCGGCTGCGGCTCGGTAAGCGGTTCGTGGCGATCGAGTCGACGCGGGGTGTCACCAAGGCCGACATGCGGGAGAACGACGCGCGGCCCGAGGTGCGGGTGGATCCCGACAGCTTCGCCGTGCACATCGACGGGGAGCTGGTCGAGGCGACTCCGGCTGCCGAACTGCCGATGGCCCAGCGGTACTTCCTGTTCTGAGGGCACGGTGGTGATGTCACGAGCAGCGCTTCTCGTCCTGGCCGACGGCCGCTTTCCCGCCGGGGGGCATGCGCACTCCGGCGGGGCCGAGGCGGCCGTCAAGGCCGGGCGGGTCACCGGGGCGGCGAGTCTGGAGGAGTTCTGCCGGGGGCGGTTGCATACGGCGGGACTGGTGGCGGCCTCGCTGGCCGCGGCGGCGGCGCTGGGCGTCGACCCCGTGGAGCTGGACGCGGCGGCCGATGCGCGGACGCCGTCGCCCGCGTTGCGGGGGGCGGCGCGGAGGTTGGGGCGGCAGCTGATGCGGGCCGCTCGTGCGACGTGGCCGTCCGGGGAACTGGACGCCGTGGCGCGGCAGTTCCCCAAGGGGGCGCACCAGCCGGTGGTGCTGGGGGTCGCGGCTCGGGCCGCGGGGCTGGGGGCCGTGGATGCGGCGTACTGTGCGGCGTACGAGAGTGTGAGCGGGCCGGCGACTGCGACGGTGCGGTTGTTGAGTCTGGATCCCTTTGACGCCACGGCGGTGCTGGCTCGGTTGGCGCCGGAGCTGGACCGTGTCGCGGATCAGGCGGTCGAGGCGGGGCGGAGGGTGGTCGGTGAGGGAGTCGACGCGCTGCCTGCGGCTTCTGCGCCGTTGCTGGAGATCAGTGCGGAGGTGCATGCCGCTTGGCCCGTACGTCTGTTCGCGTCCTAGGGTGCCTCGCCCCCGCCGCCCCTACCCATTCCCATCCCCAGGGGCTCCGCCCCTTCAACCCCACCGGGGGCTCCGCCCCCTGGGCCCCGTGGGGCTCTGCCCTCTGGGCTCCGGCCGGAGCTTCGCCGCTGGACCCCTCGGCGGGCTTCGGTCTTGGTTCCTCGCCGGGGGTTCTGCTTCCGCGCTCGGCGGCGGGCTTCGCCGCTGGACCCGCGCGGGGCTTCGCCCCTGCGTCCCGCTGGCGGGCTTCGGCCTTGGACCCGCGCAGGACTACGCCCCTTCAACCCCACCGGGGGCTCCGCCCCCTGGGCCCCGGTGGGGCTCTGCCCTCTGGACTCCGGCGGGAGCTTCGCCGCTGGACCCCTCGGCGGGCTTTGGCCTTGGTTCCTCGCCGGGGGGTTCTGCTTCTGCGCTCGGTGGCGGGCTTCGCCCTTGGACCCGCGCGGGGCTGCGCCCCTGGGCCCCACCCGCGGGGCTTCGCCCCTGGGCCCCACCCGCGGGGCTTCGCCCTTGTACCTCGCCGGCGGGCTTCGCCCCTGCACCCCGTCAGGGGTCTCCGCCCCTGGACCCCCGCCGGACTGAACCGTCCCCTCCTCAAACGCCACCCGGTCGGGCTCGTTGAGCCCGACCGGGTGGGAGAGGGAATGGACAGAGACCAGCGCGACGGCGAACCGCACAGGCACCGTACAGCGGCAAACCGACCCGGCACCCCCTAAAGCCGACCGGCACAGGCACATCAGAAGGACAACAGGAGCCGTATCCCATGCACCTCGATCACTCTCACGACGGCCCCGCCGCCCTCGGCGCCGATGCTCGCCGTCCCGATGGCACGCGTCGGGCGTTGCGTATCGGGCTCGGTGGGCCCGTTGGTTCCGGTAAGACCGCCACCGTTGCCGCGCTCTGCCGGGCGTTGCGTGACGAGTTGTCGCTGGCTGTCGTGACC
This sequence comes from Streptomyces sp. S.PNR 29, assembly GCF_030386795.1. Taxonomy (GTDB): domain Bacteria; phylum Actinomycetota; class Actinomycetes; order Streptomycetales; family Streptomycetaceae; genus Streptomyces. The sequence continues at coordinate 74,234 of NZ_JANUQM010000017.1, read as the reverse complement.
AACGACATCTACACACGCGAGGACGCCGAGTTCCTGCTGCGTGAGGCCGTGTTGCCGCCGGAGCGGATCACCGCCGTGGAGACGGGGGCGTGTCCGCACACCGCGATCCGGGACGACATCTCCGCCAATCTCGAAGCGGTGGAGGATCTGGAGGACGAGGTCGGGCCCCTTGACCTGATCCTCGTCGAGTCGGGCGGGGACAACCTGACCGCCACCTTCTCCAAAGGTCTCGTCGACGCTCAGATTTTCGTGATCGACGTCGCCGGCGGCGATGACATCCCCCGCAAGGGCGGACCCGGCGTCACCACCGCAGACCTGCTCGTCGTGAACAAGACCGACCTCGCACCGTACGTCGGCTCCGACCTCGCGCGGATGGCGGCCGATGCCAAGGCGCAGCGCGCGGAACTGCCGGTCGTCTTCCAGTCGCTGAGGAGCGAGCGCGGCGTGAAGGACGTCGCCGAGTGGGTGCGGGCGCGGCTCGCCGCGTGGACGGCATGAACGCCGGCGGGGTGCGGGCCGTCGCCAGGATGCGCGCTCGGAACGACGGCCGGGGCGGTACCTGCCTGCCCGAACTGGAGGGCGACGGCCCGCTCGCGCTGCGGCGGACCCGGGGGAGTGGCGCCGAGGCGCGGGTCATGCTCGTCGGAGCGATGAGCGGGCCGCTCGGCGGGGATCACTTCGCGGTGCACACCGAGGTGGAGGACGGGGCCCGGCTGCGGGTCGGTTCGGCCGCCGCCACCATCGCACTGCCGGGACAGGCCAAGGGCGAGGCCCGCTACGACGTACGGATCACCGTGGCCGACGGGGGCGAACTGCACTGGCTGCCCGAGCAGTTGATCTCCGCCCGGGACAGCGATCTGCACGTCTCCACGCGCGTGGAGCTCGGCGCGTCGGCACGGCTCGTGCTGCGCGAGGAGCAGGTGCTCGGGCGGGCCGGCGAGGAACCGGGACGGCTCGTCAGCCGTCTGACCGTGCGGATCGCCGGGCGGTGCGTCCTCGACCAGGAACTGGCCTGTGGGCCCGGGGCGCCAGGTGGATGGGACGGGCCGGCTGTGCTGGCCGGGCACCGTGCAGTTGGCCAACTCGTCGTCGTACGACCCGAGTTCGCCGACCTCCCGCCGGTGGCGCGGGTGCTGGGTGACGGGGCGGCAGCCGTACCCTTGTCCGGGCCCGCCGTGCTCGTGACCGCTGTTGCGTCGGACGCCCTGCGGCTGCGGCGGCTGCTGGACGAGGCCCTGGTGATCCTGGGATGAGCTGAAGTCCGCCGACCGAACGCCTCTCTCCGTTTATCGGATTGGCAAAGAAGTCCGGTCGCCCCTGTCCTCGGAGAACGCACAGCCGCGAAGATCCCCGTACCCATAGCAACGAGGTACGGGGAGAAACCTCTTGACCAAGAGAACACTGAAGCGGAGGGCGACGGCGCTCGGTTCGGCCGGTGCGCTCGTCACCGCGACGCTCATAGCCGGCGCTTTCGCGGCACCCTCGGCGAGCGCGAGCCCGACCACCGCTCGCCACGGCCAGGACCGCGAGGCGCTCGGCGCCACCATCGCCGCCGCCCGGGCCGCGAAGGCCGGGATCGACTGGCAGGACTGTCCCGCCGACTGGGGCCTGGAGAAGCCGATCCAGTGCGGCTGGGTCACCGTGCCGCTCGACTACGCCAAGCCCAACGGCAAGCAGATCAAGCTCGCCGTCGACCGGATCGGGAACACGGGAACGAAGGCGGAGCGCCAGGGCGCGCTCATCTACAACCCCGGCGGCCCCGGCGGCTCCGGCCTGCGTTTCCCTCGCCGGGTCACCACCAAGGCCCCGGTGTGGGCCAACACGGCCAAGGCGTACGACTTCGTGGGCTTCGACCCGCGCGGCGTCGGCAAGTCGGCGCCCATTTCCTGTGCCGACCCGCAGGAGTACGTCAAGGCGCCGAAGATGGACCCCGTGCCCGACTCCGAGGCCGACAAGCGCGCCCAGCGCAAGCTGGCCCGCGAGTACGCCGAGGGCTGCTACGAGCGCAGCGGCGAGATGCTGCCGCACATGACCACGCCGAACACCGCGCGCGACCTCGACGTCATCCGTGCCGCGCTCGGGGAGAAAAAGCTCAACTACCTCGGCGTCTCCTACGGCACCTACCTCGGCGCGGTCTACGGCACCCTCTTCCCGGGGCACGTGCGCCGCATGGTCGTCGACAGCGTCGTCGACCCCTCCCGGGACAAGATCTGGTACGAGGCCAACCTCGACCAGGACATCGCCTTCGAGGGCCGCTGGAAGGACTGGCAGGACTGGGTCGCCAGGAACGACGCCACCTTCCACCTCGGCGACACCCGCGCCGAGGTCCAGGCGAAGTGGCTCGAACTGCGCGCCACCGCCAAGAAGAACCCCATCGGCGGGGTCGTCGGCCCGGCCGAGCTGATCTCCTTCTTCCAGAGCGCCCCGTACTACGACTCCTCCTGGGTGCCGGTCGCCACCGTGTTCAGCAAGTACGTCGCGGGGGACACGCAGGCTCTCGTCGACGCGGCTGCCCCGGACATGTCCGACACCGCGGGCAACGCCTCCTCCGAGAACGGCAACGCCGTCTACACGGCCGTCGAGTGCACTGACGCCAAGTGGCCCACCAGCTGGCGGAAGTGGGACCGCGACAACACGCGGCTCCACCAGGACTACCCGTTCATGACCTGGGCCAACGCGTGGATGAACCTTCCGTGCGCCACCTGGCCGGTCAAGCAGCAGACCCCGCTGAACGTCAGGACCGGCAAGGGACTGCCGGGCGTGCTCATCGTCCAGTCCGAGCGTGACGCGGCCACCCCGTACGGGGGCGCCGTCGAACTGCACAAGCGGTTCAAGGGCTCCCGCCTGATCACCGAGAAGGACGCGGGCTCCCACGGCGTCACCAGCCTGGCCAACCCCTGCGTCAACGACCGGGTGGACGCCTACCTGCTCACCGGGAAGCTGGACGGCGCCGACGTGACGTGCGCGCCGCACGCCACGCCGAAGCCGTAGAACAGCCGGAGGGGGCGGCAGGATCTCCTGCCGCCCCCTTCTCATGCGCCGAGCGCGCCGAACCAGGCGTCCTCCGCCGCATAGTCGAAGAGATCCGGATAGACCCCGGCCAGAGTCGGAAACGCCTCCCGCCAGTCCTGCTCCTCCAGTCGGCGCTCCAGCCACGCGACCGTCTCCGGCAGGCTTTCGGCGTAGCCCACCACCGGGCGGTATCCCAGCTCCCGTGCCGCGGCGGACATGTCGCACACAACGGGACGCTCCGCCGACCACGGTGACCTGCCTACGGAAGGGCTGGGCGGAGGGCCGTCCAGCAGCACGGTCTCCGTGCGCACGCCCATCACCGCATCGACCGCCGCGCCCATCTCGGCCACCGTCAAGGCCTCCGGGTCACAGGCGTTGAGCACCCGCGGGCCGGGCCGGGCCGCCGCCAGCCGGACGAGCTCCGCGATGTTGCGCGCGCTCGCCCCGTGGAACCGGCTCTGACCGCCGAACGCGAGGACGCGCCTGCCCCGGCCGTCGAGATTGCGTTTCACGAAGTACAGCTCGCGGGGGATCGGGCTGTACGGCCCGTGCACCGCGCCGGCGCGCAGCAGCGTCGTCGGCAAGCGCACGCCGGCCGCGAGGAGTTCGTGTTCCAGCGCGGCCTTGCGCGTGCTGTACGTGGCGTCGCCGGCCGCGACCGTCGGCTGGCTCTCGGGGATGGGCACCGGGTACTCGGGATGCCCGCCCGGGTCCGCCATCGTGTCGAAGTTCCGGCCCTTGCCGTCCTCGTACACCGAGACCGTGGAGATCACCACCGCCGAGCCGATCCGATCGGCGAGCGCGGTCAACTGCCGCGCGTGCCGGGCCCCGTAGGCCACCATGTCGACGACCAGGTCGCAGCCGTCGCCGATCACCGCGGCCAGCGCCGCGTCGTCCTCCCGGTCCAGCCGCACCGCCCGCACGTCCTCGGGCCACGACGCGTCCCGGCCACCGCCCCGTGACGTGGCGGTCACCTGCCAGCCGTCCCCCGCCAGCGCGTGCACGGCAGGGCGTCCGATCTGGCCCGTCGCTCCGATCACCACCGCTCGTTTCATGGGGCGACCGTACGGGTCGACGAGCCCTCGAACCAGGTCGCTCGGCTCTCAGCAGAGCTCAGCTGAGCGGCATCCGCGGGAACTTGCGCTCCTTGTCGGCAGCCTCCGCCGCCTTCACCACGGCCGCGTACTCGTCGACGTACTCCTGCTGGGACAGCGACAGGATCGCGTACATGATCTCGTCGGTGACCGCGCGCAGGACGGCCTTCTCGTTCTCCATCCCGGCGTAGCGGGAGAAGTCGAGGGGCTCACCGAAGCGGATCACCACGGGGTGGATGTTCGGAATGACCTTGCCCGGCGGCTGCGCCTCGAACGTACCGATCATCGCGCAGGGGATGACCGGTACCCCGGCCTTCAGCGCCATCACCGCGACGCCGACCTTGCCCTTGTAGAGCCGGCCGTCGTGCGAGCGCGTGCCCTCGGGATAGATGCCGAGCAGCTCGCCCTTGCTGAGCACGCCGAGCCCCTCGCGGATGGCGGCCTGGCCCGCCTCCTTGCCGGAGCGGTCGACCGGGATCTGCCCGGCGCTGTGGAAGAAGAAGGCGGTCAGCCGGCCCTTGATGCCGGGGCCCGTGAAGTACTCCGCCTTCGCGAGGAAGGTGATACGCCGTTTGAGGACCGCGGGCATCAGGAAGTGGTCCGAGAACGACAGATGGTTGCCGGCGACGATGGCCGCTCCCGTCGACGGCACATGCTCCAGCCCCTCGATCCGAGGTCGGAAGAGCAGTCTCAGCAGCGGGCCCAGCAGCACGTATTTGAGCAGGTAGTAGAACAAGGGGGGCGCTCCTCACTCTGCCGGGGCAGGCTCAACCGCCGCGTTCGAGGCCCAGGTCAACCGGCATGCCGTGGGGTGCCAGTGTAGATCCCGACGCAGCCGCCCGGAACCGCACCGGCATGCGGAGGCTCCCGGCTCGTCCGATGAGGGTCCGGTGAGTAGGCTCCTGAGCATGCGGATCGCCGTTTCCTCGGACATGGACGAACCCGTGGCCCGCCTCCTCGTCGACGAGTTGCGCAGGCGCGGCCACGATGTGCTGACCCACGGGGCGCTGCACCCCGGGGCGGACCCCCAGTGGGCGGTGTGCTCGGAGGCGGCGGCCCGTGAGGTGGCCGCCGGGACGGCGGACCAGGCCGTGGTGTGCTGCTGGACCGGCACGGGCGCGTCGATCGCCGCGAACAAGGTGCCCGGGGTGCGGGCGGCCCTGTGCACGGACGCGTACACGGCGGACGGGGCACGCCGCTGGAACGATGCCAACGTGCTGGCGCTCAGCCTGCGGCTGACGTCCGAGCCGCTGCTGAAGGAGATCCTCGACGCCTGGTTCGCCGGCCAGGCCAGCGAGGACGCCGAGGACCGGGGGAACGTCGAACGCGTGGAACGGCTCGACCGCAGCCGAGCCGTTCCGTAGAGACGCACCTGAGTGTGCGAGTGCCGCCTCGGTGTCATGGGCGTCCGTTCAGCTCCCGCTGGTGATGGCGGGCAGGGTGCCGAGCGGTTCCGTAGGCATGGACGTCAGAGCGCGAGCACCTTCTCCAGCGTGCCGAGGGCCTCTTCGAGCTCCCCGCCGGTGATCGTCAGCGGCGGCGCCAGGCGGATCGTGGAGCCATGGGTGTCCTTGACGAGGATGCCCTCCCGCATGAGGCGCTCGCTGACCTCACGGCCGGTGCCGAGGGCGGGATCGACATCGACGCCCGCCCACAGCCCGCGCGCGCGGAACCCGACGACACCCTTGCCGGCCAGCGCCGCCAGGCCGTCCCGCAGGACCTCGCCCAACTCGGCCGCCCGGCGCTGGAACTCGCCCGTCTCCAGCAGTTCGACCACCGCCGTGCCGACCGCGGCCGCGAGGGGATTGCCGCCGAACGTCGAGCCGTGCTCGCCCGGCCGGAGCACGCCGAGCACCTCCCGGCGGGCCACCACCGCGGACACCGGCACGATGCCGCCGCCCAGCGCCTTGCCCAGCAGCAGCACGTCCGGGACGACCGACTCGTGCTCCACGGCGAGCGTGCGCCCGGTGCGGCCGAGGCCCGACTGGATCTCGTCCGCGACGAACAGGCACCCCTTGCGGCGGGTCAGCTCCCGTACGCCGGTGAGGTAGCCGTCGTCCGGGATCAGCACGCCCGCCTCGCCCTGGATGGGCTCGATGAGCACGGCCGCCGTGGTGTCGTCGATCGCCGCCTCCAGCGCGGCCAGGTCGTTGTACGGCACGATCCGGAAGCCGGGCGTGAAGGGCCCGAAGCCGGACCGGGCCGTCTCGTCCGTGGAGAAGCTGACGATCGTCGTCGTACGGCCGTGGAAGTTGTCCGCCGCGACCACGATCGTCGCCAGGTCGGCCGGGACGCCCTTGACGTCGTACGCCCACTTGCGGGCCACCTTGATGCCGCTCTCGACGGCCTCGGCGCCGGTGTTCATGGGCAGCACCATGTCCAGGCCGGTCAGCGCGGCCAGCCGCTCGGCGAACTCGGCGAGGCGGTCGTTGTGGAAGGCGCGGGAGGTGAGGGTGAGCCGGTCCAGCTGGCGGTGCGCGGCCTCGATCAGCGCGGGGTGGCGGTGGCCGAAGTTCAGGGCCGAGTAGCCGGCCAGCATGTCCAGATAGCGGCGGCCCTCGACGTCCTCCACCCAGGCGCCCTCGGCGCGGGAGACGACCACGGGGAGCGGGTGGTAGTTGTGCGCGAGTACGGGCTCCTCGGCGCGGATGAGGTCCGCCGAGCTGCGGGAGTGAGCGGGTGCGGTCATGAGCGGATCTCCTGGGTGCAGCACTTGATGCCGCCGCCGGCCTTGTGGAACTCGGACAGGTCGACGGGGACGGGGACGTAGCCGCGGTCGGCGAGCTGGTCGGCGAGGGCGGTCGCCCCCGGTGAGATGAAGACATGGCGTCCGTCGGAGACGGAGTTGAGCCCGAACGCCCTCGCGTCCTCGCCGGTCGCGATCACCGCGTCCGGATACAGCCGGGCGAGCACCTCGCGGCTGCCGGGCGAGAACGCCTCGGGGTAGTAGGCGACGTTCTCCTCGTCGAGGGGGAACAGCGCCGTGTCCAGGTGGTAGAAGTACGGGTCCACCAGAGTCAGGCTGATCACCGGGACGCCGAAGAACTCCTGCACCTCGCGATGGGCCTCCCGGGTGGTGCGGAACCCGGTGCCGGCCAGGATCCAGCGGCCCGTGGGCACCAGGTCGCCCTCGCCCTCGCAGACCGACTCGGGGTGGTAGACGTCGAAGCCCGCCGACTTGAACCACGCCTCGTACGGCAGGGACTCGGGGCGGCGCTCCGGCGCGTGGAAGAGGGAGCCGAAGACGCGGCCCTCGACCACGACCGCCGCGTTGGCGGCGAAGACCATGTCCGGCAGACCGGGGACCGGTTCCACGGTCTCCACGGTATGGCCGTGGGCGCGGTAGGCACGCATCAGCGCCTGCCACTGAGCCTGGGCGCGGCCCACGTCGACGGGTGCGTCGGGGTGCATCCAGGGGTTGATCGCGTACTGCACGGCGAAGTGTCTGGGTTCACAGACGAGGAAGCGCCGCCGGCGCGGCACACGGGAGTCGGACACAGAGGGGTTCCTCCGCTTCCTACAGAGTGTGACGGTGTGATGACACCACGGTAGGAAGTCTCGGAGACGGGCCACAAGCAACGAGCACTGCGTGTTCGCGCAGGAATGCTGCGTTCTCACCGGTGTCGGCGCAGGTCTGCTGCGCCTTACGGGGCGGGATGGCTCGCGCCCGCCTCCGGGCTCTCCGGAATCAGGTGGGACAGCACCATCACGCTGATCGTCTTCCGGATGAACGGCTCCGCCCGGATCCGCTCCAGCACCTCCTCGAAGTGCTCCACGTCCCGCGCCCGCACGTGCAGCAGCGCGTCCGCGCCGCCGGTCACCGTCATCGCCGCGGTGATCTCCGGATGGTTGCGCACCACCTCGGCCAGCCGCCGGGGCGGAGCCGCGCCCTCGCAGTACACCTCCACGTAGGCCTCGGTGCGCCAGCCCAGCGCCGACGGCCTCACCGTGGCCGTGAACCCGGTGATCACGCCGGTCTCGCGCAGCCGGTCCACCCGGCGCTTCACCGCCGTCGCCGACAGCCCGACGTCCACGCCGATCTCGGCGAAGCTGGTCCTGGCGTTCGCCATCAGCGCGGTGATGATCTTCCGGTCGAGCTCGTCGAACGGCGTGGGCCTGCTGTTCATGTCGGCACTGTATCCAGCGGAAACGTCCATCCCCCGGCACATGTCCAGACGTACGGATTGCACCTACACTCCGGGTTCATGCTGCGCGCCCTCGCTGTCGACGACGAACGCCCCTCGCTGGAGGAACTGCTCTACCTGCTGAACGCCGACCCCCGCATCGGCAGCGCGGAGGGCGCCGGTGACGCGACCGAGGCGCTGCGCCGCATCAACCGCGCCCTGCAGTCCGGGCCGGACGGGCCCGAGGCGATCGACGTCGTCTTCCTCGACATCCAGATGCCCGGCCTCGACGGCCTGGACCTCGCCCGGCTGCTGACCGGGTTCGCCGATCCGCCGCTGGTCGTGTTCGTCACCGCCCACGAGGACTTCGCCGTGCAGGCCTTCGACCTCAAGGCCGTCGACTACGTTCTCAAACCCGTCCGCAAGGAGCGCCTCGCGGAGGCCGTGCGCCGGGCCGCCGAGCTGCGCGGCACCGCCCCGCGCATACCCGTGCACGAGCCCGACCCCGACCACATACCCGTGGAACTGGGTGGCGTGACCCGTTTCGTCGCCGTCGACGACATCACCCACGTCGAGGCGCAGGGCGACTACGCCCGCCTCCACACCGACAAGGGCAGCCACCTCGTCCGGATCCCGCTGTCCACCCTGGAGGAGCGCTGGCGCTCCCGCGGCTTCGTCCGCATCCACCGCCGCCATCTGGTCGCCCTGCGCCACATCGGCGAGCTCCGCCTCGACGCGGGCACCGTCAGCGTCCTGGTCGGCACCGAGGAACTCCAGGTCAGCCGACGCCACGCGCGCGAACTGCGGGACCTGCTGATGAGGAGGCCGTGAGACGTGCCCCAGGACCACACCGAACGCCGCGTCGTCGTCACCGGTCCGCCCCGCCGCACCCGCCGGAGGGCCTCCGGCTACTACCGCCCACGCACCGAGATCGACGAGCAGACCACCCTCGGCCACACCTACGTCCGCTCCCTGATGCGCACCCAGCTGCGCGCCGCCCTGGCCGTGTTCGCCGTCCTCGGGCTGCTCGTCGGCCCGCTGCCGCTGCTGTTCGCGGCGATGCCCGACGCCCGCCGCCTGGAATGGGCGGTGCTCGGCTTCGGCCTCTACACCCCGCTGGTCCTGCTCGCCCGCTGGTACGTGCGCCGCGCCGAGCGCAACGAGCGCGACTTCGTGCGCCTCGTCGAGGACCGATAAGACCGAGGACCGCGCGTGAACTCCAGCTATGCCGTCCCCGCCGTCGCCCTCGTCGTCGTGGCGACCGTCCTCGTCGGCGCCTTCGGCCTGCGCATCTCCCGCACCACCTCCGACTTCTACGTCGCCTCCCGCACCGTCGGCCCCCGCCTCAACGCCGCCGCCATCAGCGGCGAGTACCTCTCCGCCGCCTCCTTTCTCGGCATCGCGGGCCTGGTCCTGGTGCAGGGCCCCGACATGCTCTGGTACCCGGTCGGCTACACCGCCGGATACCTGGTCCTGCTGCTGTTCGTCGCGGCCCCGCTGCGCCGCTCCGGCGCCTACACCCTGCCCGACTTCGCCGAGGCCCGGCTCGCCTCCCAGGCGGTACGGCGGCTGGCGGGAGCGTTCGTCGTCGGCGTCGGCTGGCTGTACCTGCTGCCCCAGCTGCAGGGCGCCGGGCTGACACTGACCGTGCTGACCGGGGCGCCCGCATGGCTCGGCGGAGTGATCGTCGCCGTCGTCGTGACCGCGACCGTCGCCGCGGGCGGCATGCGCAGCATCACCTTCGTACAGGCCTTCCAATACTGGCTCAAGCTCACCGCCCTCCTCGTCCCCGCCCTCTTCCTGGTCCTCGCCTGGCAGGGCGACGGAGCTCCCCGTCACGCCTTCGACGAACCGGCGACCTTCCGCGAACAGCGGGTCGTCCGCGTCGACGACAGCCTCGACCTGAAGCTGGCGGAGCCCCTGACCGTCACCGTGGACGGCACCGTCGACGGCCGCCCCCACGAAGGCACCGAACTACGGCTTCCTGCGGGCACCCACCACATCGACGCCGGTACCCGCCTGACCTTCGCCCAGGGCAGCACGGTCCCCCGGGCGGAATCCCGCAGCAGCGGCGGTCTCGCACCCTCGCGGGCCGAGAACCGCGAGGAACGCCCCCTGTACGCGACGTACGGACTGATCCTCGCCACCTTCCTCGGCACCATGGGCCTGCCGCACGTCGTGGTCCGCTTCTACACCAGCCCGCACGGCGTCGCCGCCCGCCGCACCACCGTCGCCGTGCTCGGCCTGATCGGCGCCTTCTACCTGCTGCCGCCGGTCTACGGCGCGCTGGGCCGCCTGTACGCCCCCGAACTCACCCTCACCGGGGACGCGGACGCCGCGGTCCTGCTGCTGCCCGACCGCATGATCGGGGGAGTGGGCGGCGACCTGCTCGGGGCGCTGGTCGCCGGGGGCGCCTTCGCCGCGTTCCTGTCCACCGCCTCCGGGCTGACCATGGCCATCGCGGGCGTCCTCACCCAGGACGTCCTGCCCTCCCGCGGCGTACGGCACTTCCGGCTCGGCACGGTGCTCGCCATGGCCGTACCCCTCGCGGCGAGCGTCCTCGTCGGCGGGCTGCCGGTCGCCGACGCCGTCGGGCTCGCGTTCGCCGTGTCGGCGTCGTCGTTCTGCCCGCTGCTGGTCCTCGGCATCTGGTGGCGGCGGCTGACCCCGCCGGGCGCCGCCGCCGGGATGCTGGTGGGCGGCGGCTCCGCGCTGCTCGCCGTCACCGCGACCATGGCGGGCATCCCGGGCGGCGGGGCGCTGCACGCGCTGCTCGCCTGGCCCGCGCTGTGGTCGGTGCCGCTGGCCTTCCTCACCATGGTGCTGGTGTCCCTCGCCACCCCGGGCCGGGTGCCGGCCGGGACGGCGGCGATCCTGGCCCGGTTCCACCTGCCGGAGGAACTGCGGACGGAGGTGACGGCATGAGCGGTTTCCTCGCGGGCCTGTGCGTGGCCGTGCTGCCGTTGCTGGCCGCCGGGTTCTGGCTCGGGCGGCGTACGGCCCGGCCGCAGAACCTCGGCGGGCTCGGCACCCCCGTCGAGCACGCCACCTTCCAGACCCTGCACACCGCCTCCCTCGCCGCGCCCCCGCTCAGAGCGGGACTGACCGAGGAGACGGCCCGCAAGTCGGCCCGCAAGCTGCGCTCCCTGCTCGGCACGGACGCGCTGTGCCTGACCGACGAGAAGGAGGTCCTGGTCTGGGACGGCGCGGGAGCACACCACCGCACGGAGATCATGGCGCGCCTCGCCGGGCCGCTGGAGACCGGCCGCGGCGAGGCCTTCCGGCTGACCTGCGACACGCCCGACTGCGCGGTGCGCTGGGCCGTGGTCGCCCCGCTGACCGTCGACGACCGGGTGCACGGCGCCCTCGTCGCCTGCGCGCCCCGCGAGTCCGCCGTCCTGGTCCGGGCCGCCGGCGAAGTCGCCCGCTGGGTCTCCGTCCAGCTGGAGCTGGCCGACCTCGACCAGTCCCGCACCCGGCTGATCGAGGCCGAGATCAAGGCACTGCGGGCCCAGATATCCCCGCACTTCATCTTCAACTCGCTCGCGGTGATCGCCTCGTTCGTCCGCACCGACCCCGAACGCGCCCGCGAACTCCTCCTGGAGTTCGCCGACTTCACCCGCTACTCGTTCCGCAGGCACGGCGACTTCACCACCCTCGCCGACGAACTCCACGCCATCGACCACTACTTGGCGCTGGTCAGGGCACGCTTCGGCGACCGCCTCTCCGTGACCCTGCAGATCGCCCCCGAGGTGCTGCCGGTCGCCCTGCCCTTCCTGTGCCTGCAGCCGCTCGTCGAGAACGCCGTCAAGCACGGCCTGGAGGGCAAGGCCGTGTCCCTGGGCAAGTGCCACATCCAGATCACCGCGCAGGACGCCGGCGCCGAGGCCCTGGTCGTCATCGAGGACGACGGCGCGGGCATGGACCCCGGACTGCTGCGCCGCATCCTCGCCCGCGAGGTCAGCCCCTCGGGCGGCATCGGCCTGTCCAACGTCGACGACCGGCTCCGCCAGGTCTACGGAGACGACCACGGCCTCGTGATCGAGACCGCCGTGGGCGCGGGCATGAAGATCACCGTCCGGCTGCCCAAATACCAGCCGGGCGTGCACTCGGCCGGGCGGCTCACCCGCGAGTGAACCTCAGGTGCTGCGGGTGGTGACGATCATGCCGAGGGTGATCAGCCCCAGGACGACCCAACCGAACCACAGCCATCCGTTGCTGCCGAGCGCCACCGTGTAGGCCGTCACCACCACGAGCCCACCCAGTGTGAGCGCCCCCATCGTCTTCGTTGAACCGTCCGTAGAACCGGGCATCGCAACACCCTCCTCATGGTTCGTCCCTCTCCATGGTGCCCCCGTTCTGCTTCCGCACGGTGCACACGACGTAATGTGTGCCGGATTTCCTGGGGCCGTGGCCGGTCCACGACCCCGCCTCGTAGACCGAGGGGTCGAATCCGTAGTCGGACGGCGGCACGTCCCTCGCGGCCCTCGACGCCGAAGTAGAGCGTGCGGCCCAGCGAGAACAGGTCGGCGGTGGGCGTCCCACCGGAGTCCGGCGGCCCCGAGCCGCCGTGGCCGGCGAGCAGGACCCGGCCGTACGGCGACCCCGTGCGGTCCGGCGTGACGCCCCAGGGCAGCCCGTCGAGCGCCAGCACATCGGGCACGCCACTGAAGGGCGCCGCCCTTCACCGCCCGCGTGCGTGCAGTGAGGCCAGATAGGCGTTGTACGCCTCAAGTTCCTTGTCCCCGTCACGGTCGGCGGCCCGGTCCTGGCGCCGGGCCTGCCGCTGGTCCGACGCGTACCACTGGAACAGCAGCGCGATCAGCACCAGCACGGACGGAACCTCGCTGAACGCCCACGCGATCCCGCCGGCCGCGTTCTGGTCGGAGAGCGCCTCGATACCCAGCGAGGCGGGCGGGTTCTGGAACGTCTCCACCATGGGCGCGGACGCCATCATCAGCGCGATGCCGAAGAACGCGTGGAACGGCATGCCCGCGAACAGCTCCAGCATCCGCAACAGATAGCCGGGCCGGTGCGGACCCGGGTCCACCCCCATGATCGGCCAGAAGAACACCAGGCCGACGGCGAGGAAGTGCACCATCATCGCGATGTGCCCGGCCTTGGAGCCCATCAGGAAGTCGAACAACGGGGTGAAGTACAGCCCGTACAGGCTCGCGATGAACAGCGGGATGGTGAACGCGGGATGCGTGATGATCCGCATGTACCGGCTGTGCAGCAGCATCAGCAGCAGCTCCCGCGGCCCCTTGCGGCCACGGCCCGCCGTCGGCAGCGCACGCAGCGCCAGGGTGATCGGAGCGCCGAGCAGGATCAGGATCGGCGACACCATGCTGATCACCATGTGCTGGACCATGTGCACGCTGAACATGACCATGCCGTAGTCGTTCAGCCCGGTGCACATCATGAGCCCGATGCTCAGCACCCCGGCGACGTACGCGACCGTCCGCCCCACGGGCCACTTGTCCCCACGCCGCACGAGCCGCACGACGCCCCACCCGTACAGCGCCAGCCCCAGCAGGCAGGCCGTGAGAAAGAACGGGTCCGCGGACCATTCGAGCCCTCGTCCCAGCGTGAACGGCGGCAGATCCGTCATCATGCCGTGCCCGCTGTGATCCATCCGCGGCTCCTGTTTCGTGGGGGTTGAGCGCAATCTGTCCGGCACAAGACTAGAACCGCCCCCGGCCGCAGCTGCGGCCGGGGGCGGATTCTTCAGTTCCGGACGACGTGGTTCCCAGGACGATCTACAGGACGCACTCGGCCTCGGCGTACCGGTCCTCCGGCACCGTCTTCAGCGTCTCCACCGCCTCCGCCAGGGACACCATCACGATGTCGGTGCCACGCAGCGCGGTCATCTGCCCGAACTCCCCGCGATGCACGGCCTCCACCGCATGCCATCCGAACCGGGTGGCCAGCACCCGGTCGTACGCCGTGGGCGTCCCACCGCGCTGGACATGGCCCAGGATCACCGGCCGCGCCTCCTTGCCCAGCCGCCGCTCCAGCTCCACCGAGAGCTGCCGCGCTATCCCGGCGAAGCGCTCGTGGCCGTAGATGTCCTTGCCGCCCTCGTCGAAGTCCATGCTGCCGGGCTTCGGCTTGGCGCCCTCCGCCGCCACCACGATGGCGAACCGCTTGCCCGCCTCGAACCGCTCGCCGACCTTCCTGGTCAACTCGTCGATGTCGAAGGGCCGCTCGGGGACGACGATGGCGTGGGCGCCGGCCGCCATGCCCGAGTGCAGGGCGATCCAGCCGGTGTGGCGGCCCATGACCTCCACGATCAGCACACGCTGGTGCGACTCGGCGGTGGTCTTCAGCCGGTCCAGCGCCTCGGTCGCGACGCCGACGGCCGTGTCGAAACCGAAGGTGACGTCCGTGACGGCGATGTCGTTGTCGATGGTCTTCGGCACGCCGACTATCGGCAGGCCGTTGTCCGACAACAGCCGGGCCGCCTTCAGCGTGCCCTCACCGCCGATCGGGATGATGGCGTCGAGGCCGAGTTCCTCGACATGGCCCTTGGCCCGGGCCACGCCGTCCCGCAGATGCTCGGGACGGACCCGGGAGGAGCCGAGGATGGTGCCGCCGCGGGCGAGGATGCCGCCCACCGCGTCGAGGTCGAGCTTGAGGTAGTCGCACTCCAGGAGGCCCTTCCAGCCGTCCCGGAAACCGATGACCTCGTCGCCGTGGTCGGCGACGGCACGGTGCACGACGGACCGGATGACGGCGTTCAGGCCGGGGCAGTCGCCGCCGGACGTGAGGACACCAATGCGCATAGCCCGAAATACCTTCTCAACGTGGGCACGGGGACCGGACCACGCTGTCCGGCTCGATCCCCGACACCCTAGCGGCACAAGGGGGCGGGGCAGCACCACGCGTCCGCCTGCTGGACGGGGCCGCTCACCTGTGCGGATGGGCCGTCAGACGGGCCGTTGACAAGGCGGTTGACACCAGGTGTACGGCAGCTCACGCGGGCTGCCGTACACCCCTGGTCACGCAGGCTGCTGCGCAGCTGTACCTACGCAGGCTGCTGCGCAGCTGTACCTACGCAGGCTGCTGCGCAGCTGTACCTACGCAGGCTGCTGCGCAGCCGCGATGCGCTCGTTGCGCAGGGCCTCGTACCAGCGGTCGTCGGTCGGGGGCAGTGCGTTGACGTCGAGGGCCAGCTTCAGCAGCAGGTCCGCGATCAGCGGGTTCCGCGCGAGCACGGGACCGTGCATGTACGTGCCGAAGACCGTGTCGTTGTACGCGCCCTCGGTGCCGTCACCCGTGCCGTTGCCATTGCCGAGCTGGACCCGGGCGAGCGGACGGGCGGTGGGGCCGAGGTGGGTCACGCCCTGGTGGTTCTCGAAGCCGGTCAGCGGGGGGAGGCCCAGGCGCGGATCGATGTCGGCCAGCACGTCGCCGACGCAGCGCGCGCCCTCGCCGCGCACCGAGACCACGTCGAGCAGGCCGAGGCCGGGCTCGCGCTGGCCGAGGTCGTTGATGAACTCGTGGCCGAGGATCTGGTAGCCGGCGCACACCGAGAACACGATCGCGCCGTTCTCCACGGCCCGGTGCAGACCACCGTCACGCCGCAGCCGCTCGGCCGCGAGCCGCTGCGGCCGGTCCTCGCCGCCGCCGATCAGGTAGATGTCGCCGGACGTCGGGATCGGCTGGTCGCTGCGCACGTCGAGCCGGGCCACGTCGAGACCGCGCTGCCGGGCCCGGCGCTCCACGACGAGGACGTTGCCCTGGTCGCCGTACGTGCTGAGCAGGTCCGGGTAGATCCAGACGATCCGCAGCTGGTTGTCGCTCACAAAAGTCCCCTGAGTGTTCGTGGTCAGTTGCCGACGCGGCGGCGCAGGTCCTGGAACGCGGTGTAGTTCGCGATGACCTCGATCCGGCCGGGCGGGCACAGCTGCACCGCCTGGTCGAGGTCGTCGCACACCTGGAACTGCTGGTTCGCGACCTCCAGACGCACCGCGAGGTCCAGCTTCCGGTCGCCGATCACGCAGATCGGGTGGCCGGTCAGACGCGCGTAGTCGACGTCCCACAGCCAGGAGGTGTCGGTGCCGTCGGCGGAGCGGGCGTTCACCGAGAGGATCACCGGGGTCGGCGGCGGGTCGATCAGGGAGAACGTCTCCAGCCAGCCCGCGGGGTTCTTCGCGAGCAGCAGCCGCAGATCACGGCCCTGGAACTGGACGACGTCGTAGCGCCCGGCCACCGCCTGCACCTGGTACATGCGTTCCAGCGCGACCTGCGGCGGCACCCCGAAGACGGCGGCGACGGCGGCGGAGCTGGCGGCGTTGGCCTTGTTGGCGCGGCCCGGCAGCTGGAGGTGGATCGGCCAGGCGGAGCCGTGCGGGTCGAGGACGTGGTCGCCGGACAGCGCCCAGCTCGCGGTGGGCCGGCGGAAGCCGCACTCGCCGCAGAACCAGTCGTCGCCGGGGCGCTGCATCACGCCACCGCAGGACGGGCAGGACCAGGCGTCGTCCTTCCACATCTGCCCGGCGGCGACCCAGATCACGTTGGGGGAGGAGGAGGCCGCCCACACCACCAGCGGGTCGTCGCAGTTGGCCACGATGACGGCCTTCGAACCGGCCAGGCCCTCACGCCAGTTCTCGGCGAGCATACGGGTCTCGGCGGCGCGGTCGAGCTGGTCGCGGGAGAGGTTGAGCAGCGCGATGCACTTGGGGTCGGTGTCCCGGGCGACCCCGGCGAGGTACTTCTCGTCGACCTCGATCACGCCGTACCGCGCGTCCGAGCCGCCCGCGAGGGCCGAGGTGATACCGGCCGGCATGTTCGCGCCGAGCGCGTTGGACACGACCGGCCCCGCGGCCCGCAGCGCCTCGGCGATGAGCCGGGTGGTGGTGGTCTTGCCGTTGGTCGCCGAGACCAGGACCACATCCAGGTTCTGGGCCAGCCGGGCCAGCAGGTCGGGGTCGAGCTTCAGGGCCACCCGGCCGCCGATCACCGAACCGCTGCCGCGCCCCGCGGCGCGCGATGCCGCCGCGACCGCCTTGCCCGCGGTCACGGCCAGCTTGGCCCGCGGCGTCAGCGGGTCCGAGTTGCCTGCCATCAGTTCTCGATCCTCCTTGCGTACGCGCCGCTCCTGCCTGACGGCAACGTGGTGGTGGTCAGCCTATCGAGATCCATTCGCACTCCCGAATCCGTACCCTTGCCGCCATGCGAAACGGCTCGATCCCGGGCGCCCGCGGGCGCGTCCGGCCTCTGACCCTGCTCGGCGACACGGTACTGCGCGAGCCGTGCCGGGAGGTCACCGACTTCGGTCCCGAACTGGCCTCACTTGTGGAGGATCTGTTCGCGACCATGTACGCGGCGCAAGGGGTGGGACTGGCCGCGAACCAGATCGGCGAGCCGCTCAGGGTGTTCGTGTACGACTGCCCGGACGACGAGGACGTACGGCATCTGGGGCATGTGGTGAACCCGCGGCTGGAAACGGCCGACGGGGTGGTGGTGCGGGGGCCGGAGGGCTGTCTGTCGCTGCCGGGGCTGGAGGCGGGGACGGAGCGGTACGACCATGCGGTGGTCGAGGGGTTCACGGTGACCGGGGAGCCGGTCACCGTCCATGGGACGGGGTTCTTCGCGCGGTGCCTGCAGCACGAGTGTGATCACCTGGAGGGGCGGGTGTACGCGGACCGGCTGACCGGCTGGCGCCACCGCCGGCTCATGCGACAGGTGACGCGCGCTTCCTGGCATGGGCGGGTGCCGCGTCCCTAGGGGACCACCGTCAGAACCCCGGACCTCCCAATTTGTCCCCCGCGGCGGCGAGCCGCCCCCACAACAGGTCGGCCAGGCTCCGCACCAGATCCGCTCGCGAGCACGGGCGCTCGCCCAGCCACCAGTCCCCGGCGGCGTGCATCATGCCGACGATGCCGTGCCCCCACACCCGCGCCAGCTGCTGACTCTCCGGCCCGAGGTCCAGCCGGTCCTCGATGACCTGCGCCAGCTCCTCGCCCATCCTGCGCAGCAGCGGCGCGCTGTGCTTGCCGACGTCGAAGCCCTGGTCGCCCTGTGAGCCTTCCGCCGGGTGCATCAGGAAGCGGTACACCTGGGGGCGCGCCTCGATGGCCGCCAGATAGGTGTCCAGCGTGGCCGCGACGCGTTCCCGTCTGTCGGCTGGGGCGTCCAGCGCGGCGCGGAGGGAGTCCAGCAGGGCGTCCGTGTGGCGCTTGGCCAACGCTGCGTAAAGTCCGCCCTTGTCGCCGAAGTGCCGGTAGAGGATCGGTTTGGTGATACCGGCCTCCGCGGCGATGGCGTTCATCGAGGCCTGGGGGCCGTCGCGCAGCACCACCCGGTCGGCCGCCTCCAGCAGCTCGCGCCGCCGGCGGTCGGCCGACCGCTGCTGATCGGTCCGCTGCGTGGTGTCCATGTGCTCTCCCCCACCCGTGCTGGTTCGGTGACGCCCTGCGCAAACTAACACTGAAACATGCCCTGCACATCGAACGGGCTGCCGACGGGTCACCAGGAGTTGACTTTCCTACCGGCCAGTAACAGACTGGTGTTACCGCAAGTAACAGCATGTGCGCCGCTGGAGGGGACATGGCCGAGTTCACCATGGAGCTCAATGACGAGCAGAAGGAGGTCCGGGACTGGCTCCATGGCTTCGCCGCCGATGTGATCCGCCCCGCGGCAGCCGAGTGGGACGAGCGTGAGGAGACTCCCTGGCCGGTCATCCAGGAGGCCGCCAAGGTCGGCATCTACTCCCTCGACTTCTACGCCCAGCAGTACTTCGACTCCACCGGCCTCGGCATTCCCATGGCCATGGAGGAGCTGTTCTGGGGTGACGCGGGCATCGCCCTGTCCATCGTCGGCACCGGCCTCGCCGCCGTCGGCGTCCTCGCCAACGGCACCGAGGAACAGATCGGCACCTGGATCCCCCAGATGTACGGCGACGTGAACGATGTCAAGGTCGCCGCCTTCTGCTCCTCCGAGCCCGACGCCGGATCCGACGTGGCCTCCATGCGCACGCGCGCGGTGTACGACGAGGCCAAGGACGAGTGGGTGATCAACGGCACCAAGACCTGGGCGACCAACGGCGGCATCGCCAACGTCCATGTCGTCGTCGCCGTGGTCGACCCGGAGCTCGGCTCCAAGGGGCACGCCTCCTTCATCATCCCGCCGAACACGCCCGGCCTGTCGCAGGGGCAGAAGTTCAAGAAGCACGGCATCCGCGCCTCGCACACCGCCGAGGTGATCCTCGACGGCGTACGCGTTCCCGGCTCCTGTCTGCTCGGCGGCAAGGAGAAGCTGGACGAGCGCCTCGCGCGCGCCCGGGAGAAGGCCAAGAAGGACGGAGAGCGGGTCAAGAACGCCGCGATGGCGACCTTCGAGGCGTCCCGTCCGGCGGTCGGCGCGATGGCGGTGGGCACCGCCCGGGCCGCGTACGAGGTGGCCCTCGACTACGCCAAGACGCGCGAGCAGTTCGGCCGGCCGGTCATCGACAACCAAGGGGTCGCCTTCCAGCTCGCGGACATGCGCACGCAGATCGACGCCGCGCGACTGCTGGTGTGGCGTGCCTCCTGGATGGCGATCAACGGGAAGCCGTTCACCGCGGCCGAGGGCTCGATGTCCAAGCTGTTCGCGAGCGAGACGGCGAAGAAGGTCACCGCGCAGGCGATCCAGATCCTGGGCGGCAACGGGTACACGCGGGAGTACCCGGTGGAGCGCATGCACCGTGATGCGGCCATTTACACCATCTTCGAGGGGACCAGCGAGATCCAGCGGCTGGTGATCGCCCGCACGTTGTCGGGAATGCCGATTCGATAGCGGGAGCCCTGGGTCAGGGCGGGGAACAGTATCCGTGTCGCCGACCTGACGGAGGTACCGATGGCCCGTACGGCCCGGGAGCTGCTGGAGACGATCACTGCCGAGCTGGCCCCGGACCCACGGGCCAACCCGCTCGTCCCGCTGATCGCGCGGGGCGCCGCCACCCGGGACACCCTCGCCCTGCTCGCCCTGGAACAGCGCTGGGTGATCGCCGCCGACCGCCGTGCCTTCCTCCACCTGGCGGAACGCGACGGCGAGGAGGCGGCCGGGTTCTTCGGGGCGCTCGCGGAGGGCGAGGCGCTGGCGGGGGAGCGGTTGGGGGCGTTCGCCGCAGCATGCGGCGTGGACGAGGCGCGGACGGCCGCGTACGAGCCGCTCCCCGGCTGCCAGACGTACCCCGCGTACGTAGCCTGGCTGGCCCTCAACGCCTCACCGGCCGATGTCGTCCTGGCACTCCACGCCAACTTCTCCGCCTGGGGAGGCTACTGCGCCACGATCGCCAAGGCCCTGCGCCGGCACTACGGCTTCCCGGACGAGGCCTGCTCCTTCTTCGACTTCTTCGCGGAACCGGCCCCCGAGCTGGACCAGAAGGCAACGGCCGCCGTGCAGGCGGGGCTGGACAGGGGCCGGCTCGACGAGAACCTCGCCTTCACGTACGGCCGCCTGCTCCAGAGCTACGAGGCGATGTTCTGGTCGACGCTGCACGAGCCGACCGCGTAGGGACCGACCCTACGGCGCAGCGCCACTGCTGTGCGCGATGCAGGCCACGTCGATACGGTCGGCCAGCTTGGCGAGCTCAATGGTCAAAGCCGCAACCGTGTCCTCGTCGAGCCCCTCCTCACCGGCCTCGACCAGACGCACCCACCGCCCGCCCACCATGCGGAGCAGCTTGCTCACGTCGGCCGCGGCCACCTGCAAGGTACCGCGGTCGTCGACGATCAGAGGCAGAGTCACTTCGCGGTTCACAGACGGGATCGTAGCCGCGGAAGCCTCACGCACCGTGCCAAACCGTCGTGATGTTGCAGAACTCCCGGATTCCGTGCCCGGACAGCTCACGCCCGTACCCGGACCTCTTCACTCCGCCGAACGGGAACGCCGGGTGGGAGGCGGTCATCCCGTTGACGTACACGCCACCGGCCTCCAGGTCCCGTACGAACCGGTCGACGTCGGTCTCGTCGCGGGTCCAGACGTTGGAACTGAGTCCGAACGGCGAGTCGTTGGCGATCAGGATCGCCTCGTCCAGGTCGCCCGCCCGGTACAGGGTGGCCACCGGTCCGAAGGCCTCCTCCCGATGGATGCGCATCTCGCGGGTGACGCCGGCGAGGACGGTCGGCGGGTAGTACCAGCCGGGCCCGTCGGGACGCTCACCGCCGCACAGCACGGTGGCACCGCCGCGCACCGCGTCGTCGACCAGCTCCTCCAGGTCGTCCCGGCCCCGCTCGCTCGACAGCGGCCCGACCTCCGTCTCCTCCTCCAGCGGGTCGCCGACCCGCAGCGCCCTCATGCCCTGCGTGAAGCGCTCGGCGAAGGCGTCGTACACGTCGGTGTGCACGATGAACCGCTTGGCGGCGATGCAGGACTGCCCGGTGTTCTGCACCCGTGCGTTCACCGCGACCTCGGCGGCCCGGTCGAGGTCGGCGGACGGCATGACGACGAACGGGTCGCTGCCGCCCAGCTCCAGCACCGTCTTCTTGACCATCTCCCCGGCGGTGGAGGCGACGGCACGGCCGGCGGGCTCGCTGCCGGTGAGGGTGGCCGCCCGGACGCGTTCGTCGCGCAGGACGTCGTCCACCGCCGCGGAGCCGATCAGCAGGGTCTGGAAGCAGCCCTCGGGGAAGCCCGCCCGGTGGAACAGGTCCTCCAGGTACAGGGCGGTCTGCGGCACGTTGGAGGCGTGCTTGAGCAGGCCGACGTTGCCCGCCATCAGCGCGGGCGCCGCGAACCGGACCACCTGCCACAGCGGGAAGTTCCACGGCATCACCGCGAGGACCGGGCCGAGCGGCCGGTAGCGGACCAGGACGCGGGAGGCGCCGGAGTCCTTCACATCGGACGCGGCGGGCTCCTCGTCGGCGAGCAGCTCCGCAGCGTGCTCGGCGTACCAGCGCATCGCCCTGGCGCACTTCGCGGCCTCCGCGCGGGCCTGCTTGATCGGCTTGCCCATCTCGGTGGTGATGACGCGGCCGATCTCCTGCTGGTCCTCCTCCAGGAGGTCGGCGGCCCGGTTCAGCAGACGGGCGCGCTCGTCGAAGCTGGTCGTGCGGTACGTACGGAAGGTGGCCTCGGCGAGCTGGAGCCGGCGCTCCACCTCCTCCTCGCCCATGGCCTCGTACGTCTTGAGTGTCTCCCCGTTCGCCGGGTTCACCGTCGCGATGGGCATGACCGACCTCCCTCGGAGCGGGCTGTGCTTCGACCTTCCCGCGCGGTACCGGGTACCGCATCTCGTCAGTCCGAGTGCTCCGCCAAGCGGTCGAGAAACGCGGCCTGCGCCTTGACGATCACGTCCCGGGCCCGGTCCACGCCGAACCACGCCACGCGGTCCAGCTCGGGGAACTCCTGGAACCGCCCGGACTTCGGCGGCCACTCCATGCGGAAGGTGCCGGGGGCGATCGTCGCGGGGTCGAGGTCGGCCTCGATCGCCCAGACCGTGACGATCTTGCCGCCTGACTGCCGGACCTCGCCGAGGGCGATCGCCTCACCGTCGGGCGGCGGCAGACCCAGTTCCTCCTGGAACTCACGGCGGGCGGCCTCCCAGGCGGTCTCGCCGGGGCCGTACTCGCCCTTCGGTACCGTCCACGCCCCGGCATCACGCCGGGCGAAGAAGGGGCCTCCCATGTGGCCGAGCAGCACCTGAAGGCCGTCGTCGGGGGCGCGACGGAAGAGCAGCAGGCCCGCGCTGCGTCTGCCGACGGGCTCCGTCATGGCCTCACCTCCGGGTGGGCGGCCAGCAGCGTGTCCACCGTGTCCGCGTCCTCAGGGCGCTTGTCCTCGCGGTAGCGGACCACGCGGGCGAAACGGAGGGTGACGCCGGCCGGGTAGCGGGTGGACCTCTGCAGGCCGTCGTAGGCGATCTCGACGACGAGTTCGGGGCGTACGGTCACCACATACCCGTTGTCGTCGACGGCCAGCTCCTGGAGCCGTTCGGTCTGCCAGGCCAGCATCGCGTCGGTCATGCCCTTGAAGGTCTTGCCGAGCATGGCGAGGCCGCCGTCGGCGGTGCGGGCGCCGAGGTGCAGGTTGGAGAGCTTCCCGGTGCGGCGGCCGTGGCCCCACTCGGCGGCCAGGACGACCAGGTCGAGCGTGTGGACGGGCTTGACCTTCAGCCAGGACGCGCCGCGCCGGCCCGCGCTGTAGGCGGCGTCCAGTGCCTTGACCACGACGCCCTCGTGGCCCCGCTTCAGCGTCTCGGCGAGGAACTCCTCCGCCGCCCTCACATCCTCCGGTCCGGACACGACCGTGCGCCGCACCCGCATCGGCTCCGGCACCAGACGGGACAGCTCCGCGTGCCGCTCGGTGAACGGCAGGTCCAGCAGGTCGCGGCCGTCGACGGACAGCGCGTCGAAGAACACGGGGGAGACGGGCACCTCCTGCGCCGCCCTCGCCACGTCCACGCGGGAGCCGACGCGCCCCGCGGTCTCCTGGAAGGAGCGGGGACGGCCGTCCCCGTCGAAGGAGATCACCTCGCCGTCGAGGATGAACCGCTCGCCCCTCAACTCCCGCGCGGCCGACGTCACTTCGGGCAGGCGGTCGGTGATGTCGTCGAGGGTGCGGGTGTAGATCCGTACGGTCTCGCCGTCCCGGTGCACCTGGACGCGGATGCCGTCCAGCTTCTCCTCGACCGCGCAGCCGCCGAGCTTGTCGACGGCCTCCGCCACCGAGGAGGCGCTGTGCGCCAGCATCGGCAGCACGGGGCGGCCGACGGTGAGCCGGAACCGGTCCAGGGCGGGGATGCCGTCCGTGAGCAGGGCCTCGGCCACCGTCTGCAGGGAGCCCGCGAGCATCACCGCCCGCCGCACGTCCGCCGGGGGCGCGCCGGTCGCCTCGGCCAGGCCCTCGACGGCGACGGCGTCCAGTGCGCCCTGCCGGACCTCGCCGGTGATCAGGCCGAGCAGGAAGCGCTGCTCCTCCTCCGTGGCCGCGCCCATCAACTCCCCGACGAGACGGGACCGTTCGGCCTGCGAGCCGGGCCCCGACACCCTGCCGAGCTCGGTGAGCCGGGCGTCCACCTCGCGCACGGTCAGGGTCGGACCGTCGGCCGGTTCGACGCGGCGGCCGAGCACCTTCCAGCCGACGCCGAGCCGCCCCTGCGGCAGCCGTCCCGCCAGATACGGGATGACCACCGGAACGTCCTCCGCCTCCGCGTCCCGGAACAGCTGAGCGAGCAGGGCGATCTTCCGGGACCGCGCCGAGGTGGCGGCGACCTCCCGGGACACACGGGCCAGCCGGGTCAGCAGCATGCAGCCATGGTGCACCTCGGGCGGCCCCTCTACACCTGTACGGCCGCGTCCAGGTCGGTCATGAGCAGCTCGCCGTTGATCGTGGCCGCCGCCCGGTATCCGCCGGCCGCCGCGTGCACGACCTGCTCGGCGAAGCCCATCGCGTTGCCCACCGCCCACACCCCGGGCACCGTCGTCAGGCCCGTCTCGTCGACCACCGGGTACGCCCCGAACGGAGTCTCGCGCAGCTCGGCACCCAGCCGCTCCAGCAGACCCGTCCGCGGTACGGCGCGGGGCGCGACGAACAGCACCGAGCGGTCGTGAGTGGTTCCGCCGGCGAGCCGGACCCCGGTGAGCCGGTCCTCCTCGACCACCAGCCCGGCGACCTCGCCGGGCACCACCTGGACCCCGGCCGCGGCGAGGCGGCGCAGGTCCTGGTCCGGCAGCTCGTCCTCGGCGACGGTGTGCAGGAAGAGGACGACGTCCTTCGACCACTGGGAGACCATCAGCGCCTGGTGCACGCTCATGGGCGTCGAGGCCAGCACGCCGAACGCCTGGTCGCGCACCTCCCAGCCATGACAGTACGGGCAGTGCAGCACGTCCCGTCCGAACCGCTCGGCCACGCCCGGCACGCCCGGCAGCTCGTCCCGCAGCCCGGTGGCGATCACGAGCCGCCGGGCGCGTACGGTCCGCCCGCCGGCGAGCACCACGGCGAAGTCCCCGGAGTCGTGCCTGATGGCGTCCACCGCCCGGTCCCCGACGAGCTCCACGCCGTACCGGGCGATCTCCTCCCGGCCGACGGCCAGGAACTCGGCGGGCGGCATGCCGTCCCGGGACAGATAGCCCTGCATGTGGGCGGCGGGCGCGTTGCGCGGCTCGCCCGCGTCGACGACCAGCGTGCGGCGCCGCGCCCGGCCCAGGACCAGCGCGGCGGACAGCCCGGCCGGGCCGCCGCCGACGACGATCACCTCGTACGGCTCGTCGTGCCGCTCGATGTTCTCGGTCATGGTGACCACCTCCGCGACGACGGTCACCCACCCGGTGCGGCATTGACAAACATGTTTGCCGAAACTGCAATGAGGAGATGACCACCGACGACGTGCTCGCGGGCGTGGGGCCGAGGCTCCGGCGGATCCGGAAGGAGCGGGAGGTGACCCTGGCGGCGCTGTCCGAGGCGACCGGCATTTCCGTCAGTACCCTGTCCCGCCTGGAGTCCGGCCTGCGTAAACCCAGCCTCGAACTGCTGCTGCCGATCGCGCAAGCGCACCAGGTGCCCCTGGACGAGCTGGTCGGCGCCCCGCCGGTCGGGGATCCCCGGGTGCGGTCCAAGCCGATCGTCCGGGGCGGCCGCACCCACTGGCCGCTCACCCGTCAGCCCGGTGGGCTCCAGGCGTACAAGGTGCTGGAACCGCAGCGGACGCTGGAGCCCGACCTGCGGATCCACGAGGGCTACGAGTGGCTGTACGTGCTGTCCGGGAAGCTGCGGCTCGTCCTGGGCGAGCACGATGTCGTGCTGCGGGCAGGGGAGGCCGCCGAGTTCGACACGCGGGTGCCGCACTGGTTCGGGTCGACGGGGGAGGGGCCGGTGGAGTTCCTGAGCCTGTTCGGGCCGCAGGGGGAGCGGATGCACGTACGAGCAAAGCCCGCCCGGGGGACGTGACACACCTGACTGTTCCCGGGACTGTTGCCGGACTGTTCCCAGATGGCAAGCGACCGCTTAGTATGCTGGGGACCCCGGTCATACCCCGGTCATACCCCGGCCAGACGACGCAGTCCCGTGGAGGCCCCGCATGCAGGCATGGCAAGTGCACGAGAACGGCGAGCCGAGCGAGGTGATGCGCCTTGAGGACGTGGCGCCGCCGACGCCCGGCGACGGCCAGGTCCTGCTGCGGGTGCGCGCCGCGAACATCAACTTCCCGGACGCACTGCTGTGCCGGGGGCAGTACCAGGTCAGGCCGCCGCTGCCGTTCACGCCGGGCGTGGAGATCTGCGGCGAGACCGAGGACGGGCGCCGGGTCATCGCCAACCCCGCACTGCCGTACGGCGGTTTCGCCGAGTACGCCGTCGCGGACGCCGCCGCCCTCCTGCCCGCGCCCGACGCGCTGGACGACGCCGAGGCCGCCGCCCTGCACATCGGGTACCAGACGGGCTGGTTCGGGCTGCACCGCCGGGCCGGCCTGGAGGCCGGGGAGACCCTGCTCGTCCACGCTGCCGCTGGAGGGGTCGGCAGCGCGGCCGTGCAGCTCGGGAAGGCCGCCGGCGCCACCGTCATCGGTGTCGTCGGCGGCTCCGAGAAGGCGGCCGTCGCCCGGGAGCTGGGCTGCGACGTGGTGATCGACCGGCGCGGCGAGGACGTCGTCGCCGCCGTGAAGGAGGCCACCGGCGGCCGCGGCGCCGACGTGATCTACGACCCCGTCGGCGGTGCGGCCTACGCCCAGTCCGCCAAGGTCGTCGCCTTCGAGGGCCGGATCGTGGTCGTCGGCTTCGCGAGCGGCACGATCCCCAGTCCGGCGCTGAACCACGCACTGGTGAAGAACTACTCGATCCTCGGCCTGCACTGGGGCCTGTACAACACCAAGAACCCCAAGCTGGTGCAGCACTGCCACGAGCAGCTCACCGAGCTGGCCGCCCGGGGCGCGATCAAGCCGCTGGTCAGCGAGCGGGTGCCGCTGAGGGAGACCGCGGCCGCGGTGCAGAAGGTGGCGGACGGCCTGACCACCGGCCGGATCGCCGTCGTCCTGGAGGAGGCAGCATGATCGACGCCGAGGAACTGCGCCGCCGTACACGGGAGTTGCTGGCCGCGCACCAGCCCGCGCAGACGGACCGACTGGACTTCCTCCGGGCCCGCTTCGACGCCGGACTCGCCTGGGTGCACTACCCGGAGGGCCTCGGCGGACTGGGCGCTCCCCGCTCCCTCCAGGCCGTCGTCGACACCGAGCTGGAGGCGGCCGGGGCCCCCGACAACGACCCGCGACGCATCGGCATCGGCCTCGGAATGGCCGCGCCGACGATCCTCCAGTTCGGCACGGAGGAGCAGAAGCAGCGGTACCTCAAGCCCCTGTGGACGGGCGAGGAGGTGTGGTGCCAGCTCTTCAGCGAGCCCGGCGCCGGGTCCGACCTGGCCGCGCTCGGCACCCGTGCCGTACGTGAGGGCGACGACTGGGTGGTCAACGGGCAGAAGGTGTGGACATCCAGCGCCCATCTCGCCCGCTGGGCCATCCTCATCGCCCGCACCGACCCGGACGTGCCCAAGCACCGGGGCATCACGTACTTCGTCTGCGACATGACCGACCCGGGTGTCGAGGTCCGGCCGCTGCGGCAGATCACCGGCGAGGCCGAGTTCAACGAGGTCTTCCTCACCGATGTCCGCATCCCCGACTCCCGCCGCCTGGGCGAGGTCGGCGACGGCTGGCGGGTCGCGCAGACGACCCTGATGAACGAGCGCGTCTCCATCGGCGGGATGCGGCTGCCCCGCGAGGGCGGCATGATCGGCCCCGTCTCGAAGACCTGGCGGGAACGCCCCGAGCTGCGCACCCACGACCTGCACCAGCGGCTGCTGAAGCTGTGGGTCGAGGCCGAGGTCGCCCGCCTCACCGGGGAACGCCTGCGCCAGCAGCTCGTCGCCGGGCAGCCCGGCCCCGAGGGCTCCGGCATGAAGCTGGCCTTCGCCCGCCTCAACCAGGAGATCAGCGGCCTGGAGGTCGAACTCCTCGGCGAGGAGGGCCTGCTGTACGACGACTGGACCATGCGCCGCCCGGAGCTGGTGGACTTCACCGGCCGGGACGCCGGATACCGCTACCTGCGCTCCAAGGGCAACAGCATCGAGGGCGGGACCACCGAGGTCCTGCTGAACATCGTCGCCGAGCGCGTCCTGGGCCTGCCCGCCGAGCCGCGCACCGACAAGGACGTCGCATGGAAGGACCTGGCCCGATGAGCACGCAGCCCGACCTGCTCTACTCGGAGGAGGAAGAGGCGCTGCGCGCCGCCGTCCGCGACCTGCTCGCCGACCACTGCGACGCGCCGGGCGTCATCGCCCGCACCGAGTCCGGCACCCCGCACGACCTTCAGGCGTGGAAGGCCCTCACCGACGGCATGGGCCTCGCCGGCCTCCTCGTGCCCGAGGCACAGGGCGGCCAGGGAGCCACCCACCGCGAAGCCGCCGTCGTCCTGGAGGAGCTGGGCCGGGCCGTCGCTCCCGTGCCGTACCTGACCAGCGCCGTCGTCGCCACCGAGGCCCTGCTGGCCTGCGATGCCGACGACCTGCTGGCCGAGCTGGCGTCCGGTCGCACCATCGGCGCCCTCGCCGTCGCCCTGAACGTCGCCCCGGGCGGCGCCTACCCGCTCGTACGCCACGAGAACGGCGCCCTCCACGGTGAGCTGACCGGCATCGCGGACGCCGTCGTGGCCGACGTGCTGCTCGTGCCCGCGGACGACGGCGGGCTGTACGCGGTGCGGGCGGACGCCGTGACCGTCACGGAACAGGTGTCCCTGGACCTGACCCGTCCGGTGGCGAAGGTCGTCCTCGACGGGGCGCCGGGGCGCCTGCTGGGCGACGCCGAAACCGCCGTACCACGGGCCCTGCGGGCCGGGGCCGGGCTGCTCGCCTCCGAGCAACTGGGCGTCGCAGACTGGGCGTTGACCGAGACGGTGCGTTATCTGAAGGAACGCAAGCAGTTCAACCGGCCCGTCGGCGGCTTCCAGGCGCTCAAGCACCGGCTCGCCCAGCTGTGGCTGGAGGTCGTCAACCTCCGCGCGGCCGCACGCAACGCCGCGGACGCCCTCGCGACCGGGGAGGACGCCGACGTGGCCGTCGCCGTCGCCCAGGCGTACGCGGCCTCCGTCGCGGTGCACGCCGCCGAGGAAGCGCTGCAACTGCACGGCGGCATCGGTATGACCTGGGAGCACCCGGCGCACCTGTACCTGAAGCGGGCCAAGGCCGACTCGATCGCCTACGGCACCGCGGGCGCCCACCGGGAGGCACTGGCCGGACTGGTCGACCTCCAGGCCCCCTGACCTACACCTGGGTGAAGCACCAGGAAGGCCCGGCCCCTGGAATGCGCCTCCAGGGGGCGGGCCTTTCGCCGTGCCCAGCCCCGGTGAAGCGAACGTACGGCGGCGGTCCGGCCAACTCCCCGCACGGGCCTGCTCCTTGAGCCGACCGGGACGCATACTCGCAAGGGTTCCGTCCGGCACTTCCAGGGAGGCAGAGCATGGCCCTCACCACCCGTCGCAGAGCCCTCAGCACCCTCGGCGCCGCCCTCGCGGGCTCGGTCGCCCTGCCCGCCGCCCGCGCCCTCGCGGGCGAACAGCAGCACGGCCCAAGGCCGTTGTGGCGCGCCCACGCCCACAACGACTACGAACACCCCCGCCCGCTGCTCGACGCCCTGGACCACCGTTTCGGCAGCGTCGAGGCCGACATCCACCTCGTCGGCGACCAACTCCTCGTGGCCCACGGCCCGGAGGACCTCGACCCGTCCCGCACCCTGGAGTCCCTCTACCTCGACCCGCTCGCCGCCCGCGTCAGGGCCAACCACGGCTCGGTCCACCGGGGTGACCGCCGATCCCTGCAACTCCTCATCGACCTCAAGACCGAGGGCTCGTCGACATACCTCGAACTCGACCGTCACCTCAAGCGCTACAAGCGTCTCTTCACGACGTACGCCCACGGCCGGGTGTGCCCCGGCCCGGTCACCGCCGTGATCTCCGGTGACCGGGCGGCCCGTGCACCCATGGAGGCCCAGACCGTCCGGCGGGCCTTCTACGACGGCCGGATCGGCGACCTCACAAGCGCCGCCCCGGCCTCCTTCGTCCCGCTGATCTCCGACAACTGGACGCTGCACTTCACCTGGCAGGGCGTGGGCGCCTTCCCCGGCGCCGAGCGGCAGAAGCTGCACGCCGTCGTCGGCGCGGCGCACGCACGGGGGCAGCGGGTGCGGTTCTGGGCGACCCCGGACCTGCCGGGCCCCGCCCGGGAGGCGGTGTGGACCGAACTGCTCGCCGCCGGCGTCGACCACCTCAACACCGACGACCTCGCAGGCCTGGAGGCCTTCCTGGACGCCCACGACCAGCCGGCCTAGGACACCACACGTTCGGGGGACACGTCAGCCGCCCGGACGAACCCTCCGCTACGCCACACTTGCGGCCGAACGCCGCGAAACGGACGTGGCGGAGGAGGTTGTCCGATGGCCGTTTCCATCTCTGTGGTACTGCTGCTCCTGGTCCTGGCAGTGATCTTCCTGCGCAACGGCGGGCTGAAGATCTCGCACGCGCTGGTCTGCATGCTGCTGGGCTTCTACCTGGCCAGCACCAGCATCGCCCCGACGATCCACAGCGGCCTCACGGCGACGGCGGACCTCGTCGGCAGCCTGAGACCGTGAGGTCACGGCGCCCGGAACACCCCGATGCCGTTCGGGACGGGACGTTCCGCTCCGCCGCTGGGGTGGTTGCGCACGGAGACGACGGACGCGCCCGGTTCGCGGGCCACCAGGGTCGTCGAGCCTCCGCCGTCCAGGCTGAAGGCATCGACCGAACCCAACTCCCGCATGACATCGGCGACTTCCGCGATCGTCAGACCGCTGCGGTACTGGGTCGCCCCGTCCAGCGCGAGCAGTAGCACGCGCCGCCCGCCGTCCGCGATCCCGACGGCGGTGCGCACCGCCGAGGTCCGGCCGTCGAGGCCCGGGAGCGGCTGACCGTCCGTCAGGACCGGGTAGCCGCCGAGGGCGAAGCTGTAGGGGATCCGGGTCGCGGCCGCCACCAGGCTGTGTCTCACCCGCACCCGATCGCCGGTGGAGAGCTTCCGCAGGTGCTGCGCGCCGGCCTCCCGGCCGACCAGCACGGTCGTGCCCGCGGCGATCGGACCCTTGCCCGGCGTGTCGGAGGCGGCGACGACCCGGCCGTCGCGGAGCGTCACCTCGTAGGTGTCCGTGCTGCACGGGGCGGCCCGGTCGGTGTCCGTGCCGCAGGTGGCGCGGACCCGGGAGGCGCTGCCCCACTTCGGGGTGAACGCGCCGATGGACCCCACCGGCAGGGCGTACTGGTTGAGCCCGCCGAGCGGCAGCCGCCCCTCGGGTGTGCGGATCGACCCGCGCAGGGCGAGCCCGTCCAGCCGGGCCCGCCGGTCGATCCCGACGCCGAACACGTCCTCGGTGGTCGTGCCGGGCGGCAGCGCGGGGCCGAAGCGCTGGCCGTCCGGCACCGCCGCCTTCAGCGCCCGGCCGCCCGCGATCGCCGGTCCCACGCTCGCACCGGTCGCCTCGACGCCCGGGTGCTGGGTTTCGCTGATGTTGAAGAAGTCGCCGTTGATGCCCGCGATCGCCCCCTGGGCGTCGGCCAGCTGCGAGACGCGGCCCCGCGCGGCCACCGCTCCCGGATGCAGCAGGCCGAGACGTACGTGCGGGTCGCGCAGGTCGACGCTCAGTAAGTGAGCGTGCGTCACGCCCCCTGCCGCCGGGATGTCGAACTCCTCGTAGCGGACACCCGGCGCGACCCCGCCGGCCTCCTGCACTGCG
Organism: Streptomyces sp. S.PNR 29; assembly: GCF_030386795.1. Lineage (GTDB taxonomy): Bacteria > Actinomycetota > Actinomycetes > Streptomycetales > Streptomycetaceae > Streptomyces. The sequence goes on along the minus strand of NZ_JANUQM010000017.1, from coordinate 42,279 downwards.
CCGGCCGGTGCCGCCCCCACCAGGGCGACACCGGCCAGCGTGCTGAGCAACGCGAGAAACGTCAGTGCCGATCCACCCGCTCCGGAACGCTTGCGACGACTCGTCACCCTGCCTCCTGATGTCCCGTCAACTCCCCTCAGTGGAGCAGAAGACGGTGACTTCGGAGGCGGTCAGGCGCCGACTACGCGAGAACGGATGAGAAAGCGCACCCCCTCGGGTGCCTCCAGCGAGAAACCGCTGCCCCGGCCCTCGACCACGTCCACGATCAGCCGGGTGTGGCTCCACACCGCGTACTGGCTCCGCGAGATCCAGAACGGCACCGGCTCCGCCACTCCCTCGACGTCCAGTTCCGCGAGCAGCACGTCCGACTCGCCCGTACGGAACTCGCCCGCGGGATAGCACATGGGGGCGCTGCCGTCGCAGCACCCGCCGGACTGGTGGAACATCAGCGGGCCGTGTGCGGCGCACAGCCGGCGCAGCAGGCCGGCGGCCGCGGGGGTGAGTGCGACGCGCGGGATCTCCTCGGGACCGACGTGCGGGGTGTCCTCGTCCATGCCGACCAGGACAGCACACGGGAGGTTGCGAGAGGGTTGCGTACTCAGCCGTTGCCCGTGCTGTCGCGCGGCAGCAGGGTGACGCGGTGGAAGTTGCACGGTGGAGGTCTACATCGTCGCCTGCTCACCGCCCCGCTTCCAGAGCTTGAGCGATTTGTAACCGGCACGTGTGGTCCCTCCGGCATTCCGGGCGGGTTTGTTCCCCCGGCCGTCTACGCTCTGTGCATGGACATGACCGCATTGCTGCTGGAGACGGAAGCCGCTCCGGGCGCTCCCGCTCTCCTTCTGCGTCCCTGGAGACCGTCGGACGCGTCCGTTCTGGCCGAGTTGTACCGGGACGGGGCACTGCGCCGCTGGGCGAGCGCCGGCGTCGACGGCATGGGGGGCGCGGAGCGGTGGCTGGAGGAGCAGCGACGGGGATGGCAGCGGGGGGACCGGTTCGCGTTCGCGGTCGTCGAACCCGTCGGCGAAGCCGGGGACGGGCAGGTCGTAGGCAACGCGGTCCTCAAGAACGTCAGCCCCGGTGCGCCGGCGGCCGAGGTCGGCTACTGGACCGCGGCGCACGCACGCGGGCGGGCAGTCGCCCCCCGGGCGTTGCGGGCGGTGACGGACTGGGCCTTCGCCACCTTCGGCGACGGCGGACTGACGCGCCTCGACCTTCTGCACCAGATCGACAACGTGGCGTCCTGCCGCGTCGCGGAGAAGACCGGATACGCCTTCAGCGCGCTCCTGCCCGCTTCGCCGCCCGCGTTCCCCCTGGACGGGCACCTTCACATGCGCACCGTCCACTGATCGAATCCGGGACATCCGTCGCACGGATCACTCCAGTCCGATTCAGTCGCATATCGCGGCGCAATTCAACAAGACCGGACGTCTCGTATCGATGGCGCGCATTTTTCTGGTGTGGCAGAATTGGGCCGGGTGGGACAAGTCAGAGTGGAACGATCATTGTCGGCTCTTTAGTGAGATTTGCTGAAGGGAACGCATGGTCAGGATACGGGGGAACTGACTCATGGAACTGGTGGAGCGGGGCACCGCGTTATCGATAATGAACGACACGCTTGAGGCGTGTGCGGCCGGGCGCGGCGGAGTGGTGCTGCTGAGCGGCGCGGCGGCCACCGGCAAGACGGCGCTGCTGCGTGAGCTCGGCGCGCGCGCCGCATCCGCGAAGGTGCTGTTTGTGCAGGCCACAGCGTCAGATGCCGAGCGTTCTCTGCCGCTGGGCGTGATCGAGCAGCTGCTGCTGGGCTGCGCGGTGCCGGGCGCCCGCGCGGAGGTCGCCGTCGGACGCAACGACTGGGGCGCGGCAGCCGGCCCGCAGGACCCGGGGGCGGGGGCGCTGCCCGCGTCCGTGGTGAATGATCTCACCGGAATTTGCGGCATTCTGATGGAAAAGTCGGAAGAAATTCCGCTGGTACTGTGCGTGGACGACGTACAGCATGCCGATCCCTATTCGCTGGAATGCCTGCTGTATCTGGCGCGGCGAAGTGAAACTGGCCGAATTCTGGTGGTGCTCGGAGAGAGCAGCAGCTTCCCGGTGGAGAATCCGCGATTCCGTATAGAGCTGCTCCGGCTGCCGAGCTGCCGGCACGTCCGGCTGCGCCTGCTCACCCGCCAGGGCGTCGGCCGCATGATCGCCGCCGACCAGGACGGGTGGCGGGCGCGCCCGCTCGTCGAGGAGTTCCACCGGTTGAGCGGCGGTAGCCCCCTGCTGGTACGGGCCCTGCTCGACGACCTCCGCCAGCGGAGCGTGCCGGACGTCGAGGCGAACGGCGGCCCGACGGGCGAACGCCTCCCCGGGCCGGCCTTCGAACAGGCCGTCACCACCTGCCTGTACCGCAGCGACGTCACCTTGCGGAACGCCGCATGGGCCCGCGCGGTGCTCGGCCCCGGCGCCTCCCACGCGACCCAGGCCGACGTCCTCGCCACCACACCGGAGTTGGCGCGCCGGAGTCTGGACGCACTGGGGGAGACGGGGCTGTTGAGCTCCGGCTGGTTCCGCCACGAAGCGGTCCGGTCGGCCGTCCTGCACAGCATGGACCCGGTGCACCGCACCCGCCTCGAAGCCCGCGCCGCCCAGGTGCTGCACGACCACGGCGCGTCGGCGACCGTACTGGCCCGGCACCTGATCGCGGCGGAACCCTTCGACGCCCCTTGGGCGTTGCCCACGCTGCTGGAGGCGGCCAACCGGGCACTGGCCGACGACGAGACCGGCCTCGCCCTTGACTGCCTGCGGGCCGCCCGCGACAAGTGCACGGACGAGCGGCAGGCCCTGTCGATCAAGGCCCTGATCATGCGGGTGGGCTGGCGCTCCGGCCCCGGCGCCGGTTCCGGTCAGCTGCCCGAACTGACCGCCGCCGCCCTCGCCGGGCAACTGGGACCCCGGGACACCGAGTCGCTGATCGCGCACCTGCTCTGGTTCGGCCAGCTCGACCAGGCGCTCGACGTGCTCGACACCGCCGAACGGCGCGCCACCCCCGCGTCCGGCCCCGGCAACGGCGACACCCGGCCGGGCCCCCGGGAACGCTTCGACGCCGTACGGCTGCGCATGGCCGTCCGCTTTCCGGGACTCTCGGGGCCCACACCCTCCGGCATGGTCGGCGCCCTGCGTCGCTGCCTGCCCCACACGCAGGGCGTCGAACAGCGTGCCATGCGGCTGCTGGCCGGAATCCTGGACGGGGCCCCCGGCGAACAGCGCGAACGCGATGTCGCCAGCGCACGGGCCGAACAGATGCTCCAGGGCACCCGCCTGGACGACCACACGCTCCCTGTCATCCTCATCGCGCTGTCGGTCCTCTTCGTCGTCGACGAACTGGACAAGGCCGTCTCCTGGTGCGGCCTGCTGGTGAAAGAGGCGGAGGAACGCCGCGCACCGATGTGGCAGGCCCTGTTCGCGACGGCGAAGGCCCTGGTCGAGATCAGACTGGGCGAACTGGAAGCCGCCCGGGAATCCGCCCGCAGCGCCCTCACCCTGGTCCCGCCCGAGGGGTGGGGAGTGGCCGTCGCGGCACCGCTCGGCGCGCTGCTGTACACCGAGGCCGCCACGGGCAGACTGGAGGAGGCTGCCGACCGGCTCGGCGAACCCCTGCCCGACGCGGCCCTCCATACGTGGGGCGGCGTGCTCTACCTCTGGGCGCGCGGCCACTACTACCTCGCCGCCGGACGGCCGTACGCGGCCCTGGACGACTTCCTGGAGTGCGGCAGGCTGACCACCCGCTGGGGCCTCGACCTGCCGGCCGGTCCGCCCTGGCGCGCCGACGCCGCCCAGGCCTGCCTCGTCCTCGGCGACACAGGACGCGCCCGCACCCTCGTCGAGGACCAGCTCGACCGGGTCGGCGAGCACCGCACATGGGCCCGCGGTGTCACCCTGCGCGTCCTCGCGGCCACCGTGCCCGTCACACAGCGGCCGGCCCTCCTCGAAGAAGCCGTGGACATCCTCAGGGAGCGCGGCCACCGCTACGAAGCGGCCCGCGCCATGGACGACCTGGCCCGGGCCCACCGCGAACTCGGCAACATCGGACCGGCCCGGACACTGGCCCGTACGGCGCTGCGGCTGCTGCGCGCGTGCGGGGTCGAGCAGCCGGCGTACGACATGCCGCCCGCCCCGTCCGGGACGGTGGCCGACACCGGAGTCGAACAACCGTCCACGCATGAGCGGTCGTGGCCGTCGACGGACGGAGCCCGCCCGCAGCCGGTGGACGAACTCAGCGACGCTGAGCTGCGCGTGGCGACGCTCGCCGCCCGTGGACACACCAACCGGCAGATCGCCGCCCAGCTGTTCATCACGGTCAGCACCGTCGAGCAGCACCTGACCCGCGTGTACCGCAAGCTCAACGTCAGGCGCCGCACGGGCCTGGCGGAGCTGCTGGAGCACCGCTCCGAGCAGCCGGAGCAACCCGAACGCACCACGGCACAGGGCGAGGACGGGACCCGGGACCGGATGCGGTCCTGTTAGGGCCTGTTGCGAAAGTCCTGGCACGCCCCCGGCCGTCAGGCGGTCGGGGTCGCGCCGGTGCACCGGGGCACGACGTCGCAGGGCTCGGCCCCGGAAGTGCACGGCTTGTCCCCCTTGTGCGCGGCAGCGGTCCCGTGTCCCGACAGTTCTACGAGACGTCCGGTCACACGACGGTCAGAAAACCCTGTGTGACCGGTGACCAGTGTGTGACCTCCGCACGGCCACCCTGGTACCCGAACCCGTGCCCGCTCCTCCCCCTGAGACGCCGCCGGCTCCCCCTACGGCCGGTGCCCGGTCCGTGCTCTCCGCCCCTCTAGGGGAGCGCATAGGGGTGGCTAGGGGTGCCAGTCACCGTGATCCCGTTGATAGGGGTACTGGCCGCAAAGCGGCTGCGTTACTGTGGCTGCTCATCGAGGGCTAATCACCGCAGGTAGTGCGGTGAGGCCAGGTGAAAGTGAATAACACCGGCTTCGGACTGGGTTCTCGCATTCGACTGCACACGCCACTTCTCACCCATCCACCGCACCGCCCGGAACGAAGGCGGTACGGCATTCATCCGGCCCACTCGGGAATGCGTCGGAGACCCCGGCGACTCCGTGTCCGGAGTGCACGTCGAATCCCGGTTCCGACCGCCGACCAGGCCAACCACCCTCGCCGGCGCACCTCCTGGACGACGAGGTGCGCCCGTGCACGCCCTGCTGCGCCCTCGGCGCGGAGGGGCCGGCAGCTTCAGCCAATGGGGAGGCGGAGCGGCCGTCGACGTGCCGGTGGCGCGCGTTCGAGGGCACACCCGGGCACCGGGCACATCAGTTCACATAGGGGGAAGTGGAATTGCAAGCTGGGCACGGGACGGTAGATCAGAACCTGGTTGTCGAAGTCGAAATCGAATCCCTTTCCACAGGCGATTCACCGCGTGTCTCCGGAGCCGATCCGGAACACGTGGAGGCTCTCGTGGCGGCACAGACGCCGCTGCCTCCCATCATCGTGCACCGTCCGACCCTGCGGGTCATCGACGGACTGCACCGGCTGAGCGCCGCGCGGCTCCGCGGCGACGACAAGATCAGCGTGGTGTTCTTCGACGGCGACGAGGCCGAGGCCTTCGTCCTGGCGGTGGAGTCCAACACCACACACGGGCTTCCGCTGACCACGGCGGAGCGCAAGCTGGCGGCCCGGCGCATCATCGCCTCGCATCCGCAGTGGTCGGACCGCATGATCGCCTCGGTCGCCGGCATAGCTCCGGGGACGGTCGCGGCGATACGCCGGCAGAGCCGGCACGGCGCGGCGGCCGAGACCGCCCGCATCGGTCAGGACGGGCGGATCCGCCCCGTCAACATCGCCGAAGGACGCAGACTGGCCGGGCAACTCATCGCCGAGAACCCCGGGCTGTCGCTGCGTCAGATCGCCCGCGCGGCGTCCATCTCCCCGGAGACGGCCCGCGACGTGCGCAACCGCATGCTCCGCGGCGAGGACCCGCTGCCGAAGCCGCGCACCCGCAAACACGCCGAAGGCGGCACCCCGCGCCAGGAGACCACGAGCAACCTCGCCGTCCCCACCGTCAGCACCGTGCTCGAACGGACCCAGGTGCAGCACCGCACGGCGGTGGTGGAACGGCTCAGGGCCGACCCCGCCCTGCGGTTCAACGAGACGGGCCGCACCCTGCTGAGGCTGCTCACGGTCAACACGGCCAGCGCCCAGAACTGGGAGGAGATGATCGACAACGTACCGCCGCACTGCGGCGGCATCGTGGCCCGCCTGGCCAGCGAATGCGCGGGCATGTGGGCGGAGTTCGCCACGCGACTGGAGCAGCGCACGGTCGCCGAGAGCGCCTGAGCGAGGCGCACCGGAGAACCGGTGAACCGGTGACGGCGGGCCCCGACAGGGGCTCGCCGTTTTCGGCGTTCACCTTCTATGCTCCTCGCCGGACCGTGCGCAGACCGCCGGCCGCTCCCACGCCGGGGCAGCCCGCCAGGCCCAGGGCGTCCCGCAACTCGTCGGCCAGCAGCTCCAGCACCCGGCTCGCACCGGCCTCGCCGCCCGCCGCCAGCCCCCACAGCACCGGCCGCCCCAGCAGGACGCCGCAGGCTCCCAGGGCGAGCGCCCGCAGCACGTCCGTACCACCGCGCACACCGCTGTCCAGCAGGACGTCGCAGCGGCCGGCGACGGCGGCGACCACCTCGGGCAGCGCCTCGATGCTGGGCACCGCTCCGTCCAGCTGCCGACCCCCGTGGTTGGAGACCACCACGGCGTCCACTCCGCACTCGGCGGCCCGCACCGCGTCCTCGGGCGACAGCACGCCCTTCAGCACCAACGGAAGCCGGGTGTGCTCCCGCAGCTCGGCCACGGACGACCAGGTCACCGCGGAGGAGAAGGTCTCGCCGGTGTGCGCGGCCACCGCCGACCCGGCCCCGGAGGGTCTGCGGTGCGCCGTCGACGGCGCCGCCGCGAGATGGGCGGCCCGGACGCCGTCAGGCAGGGCGAACCGGTTGCGCAGGTCGCGCAGTCTGCGGCCCATCCACGGCACGTCGACCGTGAGCATCACCGCCTCCGCCCCCGCGTCCTCCGCCCTGCGGACCAGGTCCAGCGCCCGGCCCGGCTCCCGGAGCCAGTACAACTGGAACCAGACCGTGCCGCCCACCGCGGTGATCCGCTCGATCGGCACGCTGCTCAACGTGCTCACCGTGAACGGCACCCCCGCCCGCTTCGCCGCACGGGCGACGGCGAGTTCCCCCTCCGGATGCAGCAGCCGCTGGTAGGCGACGGGCGCCACCGCCACGGGCATCCGCACCGGCCGCCCGAGCAGCGCGGCGTCCGTCGTGCACCGCGCCACGTCCCGCAGCACCCGGGGCACGACGAACACCCGCTCCAGCGCGGCCCGGTTGGCCTCCAGGGTCGTCTCGCCGCCGCTGCCCCCGGCCACGAAGTCCCGCACCCCCGCCGGCAGCACGGCGGCGGCGAGCCGCTCGACGTCGGCGAGACAGAGCGCCTCCTCCAGCCGGTGCGCCCCGGATACGGCGGCGTCCACGTCAGCGCCGGGGAAATCCACGCTGCTTCGTCCGCTCCAGTTCCACGGCCTCGTACAGCGCCTTGATGTTGGCGCTGCCGAAGGTCGCCGCGCCCTGGCGTTCGATGACCTCGTAGAAGATCGTCTGCCGAGGGTGCTTCGAGGCGGTGAAGATCTGGAACAGCCGCCCGTCGTGGTCCTCGTCGGCGAGCACGTTCGTCTCCCGCAGGTCCGCCAGCCGCCCCGCGTCCAGCCCCATGCGCTCGCCGAGCAGGTCGTAGTAGGCGGACGGCGTACGCAGGAAGGTGACACCGCGTGCGGACAGGGCCCGTACGGCGGCGACCGCGTCACGGGAGGAGAACGCCAGGTGCTGGACGCCCGCTCCCTGGTGCCCCTTCAGGAACTCGTCTATCTGCCCGGGGGCGGCGGACACGTCCGGCTCGAGCAGCGTCAGCGTCACCGAACCCGACGGGCTCTGCACGACCGTCGACTCCATCGCCTGGGCGCCCACGACGATGCGTTCCCGGAAGATGTCCCGGAAACCGAGGGCCGTGCGGTAGTAGTCGACGGTCGGCCGCAGCTCGCCCGCGTTCAGGCACACCGCCACATGGTCCAGTGCGAGCAGCCCCGCGTCGCCTTCGGCGGCCGGCTCCGCGCCGGTCACCGGGGAGAAGCCCGCGGGCAGACCCGGCCCCTCATCAGGTTCGCGCTGGACGAACGTGTGGACGACGTCGCCGAAGCCGCCGACCGCCGCCGTGACGGGATCACCGGCCGCATGCCGCGTCGGCCGCCGTACCGCCCGGGCCCCGCGGTCCACCGCAGCCCGGAAGGACGCCTCCACATCCGCGGTGCGCAGCGCGATGTCGGCGACGCCGTCCCCGTGTGCGAGGACGTACCCCGCCCCCGGGTGCTGGTCCGACGTCGCCTGGGTGAGCGCCAGGGTGATACCGCCCTGACGCAGCGCCGCCCCGCGGTGCCGCGACGAAGCGCTCGTGCCGACCACGGTGAAGCCGTACTCGTCCACCCAGGAGGACACGGACGCCTCCAGGTTCGTGACATACATCCCGACGTGGTCGATCGAGAGGTCCTCCAGCGGAACCGCTGCTTTCGATGAATCCAGCATGTGTGTCTCCGGAAAAGGAGAGAACAGGGTTTTTGGAACTCCATGGTTCGAGGTGAGTTTCATGGATTGATGCGAACTCTATGGTTCTGGTTCGGGAAAACGAACTGTCCGACCGTCCGGGACGGTTGGGTCCGGGGAAGACGTCCGGGAAATGTGGCGGCCATACGGGGCGGTGCGTAAACTCGCCTGGCCTTTCGGTTCCTGAACGATGGCCTTTTGTGAACGGGTGATGTCTTGTGCTGCGCACCATGGCCGTCATCGGCACCGGTCTCATCGGTACCTCGGTAGCCCTCGCCGCGCGCCGGCGGGGAGTGACGGTGTTCCTCACGGACCGTGATCCCGTGGCCGCGCGGACGGCCGCCGCCCTCGGTGCCGGGCACGCCCGCGCCCCCGTGGGGCCGGTCGACCTGGCGGTGATCGCGGTGCCGCCCAGCCAGGTCGGCGCTGTGCTCGCCGACGCCCAGACGAGTCGGCTCGCCCTCGACTACACCGACGTGGCCAGCGTGAAGGCCGGTCCCGAGCGGGCCGCGCTGAGCCGTGCCCCGGACCCCGAGCGGTACGTCGGCGGTCATCCGCTGGCCGGCCGCGAGCGCTCCGGGCCGCTCGCCGCCCGCGCCGAGCTGTTCCAGGGCCGCAACTGGGTCCTCACCCCGTCGCCGGTGACCTCGCCCGACACGTTCGACCGTGCCCTCGGCCTGGTGGAACTGTGCGGTGCCGTCCCGGTGGTGATGCCCAGCCAGGAACACGACAGTGCCGTGGCCGTGACCTCGCACGTCCCGCACCTGGTGGCCAGCCTGATGGCGGCCCGGCTCCGGGACGCGCCGGCCGGGACGTCCCGGCTCGCCGGGCAGGGCCTGCGCGACGTCACCCGGATAGCGGGCGGTGACTCCCGGCTGTGGGGCGACATCCTGCAGTCCAACGCGCCCGCGATCGCCGATGTCCTCAGGGCCCTGCACGCCGATCTGTCCCGGCTGGTGCCCGCGCTGGACGCGCTCGCCCGGACCGGTGACGGGGACCGGGAGCCCGGCATGCGCACACTGGTGGACCTGCTGGACCGGGGCATCCTCGGCCTGGCCGGCATCCCCGGCGCCCGGCCCGTCCCGACGGCCGGTGACCCCCGCGTGCGGGTACGGGTGGCGGACCGCGCCGGTGAGCTGGCCCGGCTGGTGACGGCCGCCGTCGGCCTGGGCGTGGTGGCGGAGGACGCCGAGGTCGACGGCGACGCCGACGGTCTCGTCGTACGCTTCGCCGTGCCGTCCGAGGCCGCCGACCGCATGGTCGCCGAGCTGCGCGAAGAAGGCTGGCCCGCAGTGCGGGAGAACGTCGTGCTGCCGGTGTGACGCCGGAATCCGCATGCCTGTCCAAGTGCCCGAACCGGCCGGTTGGACGCTGTTGTTGGCGGTCCGTGATCCGTGTGACGCTGAACGCCGGATAAGGGCCGTCCCGTGGAGCGCGGACAACCGGGGGGAAATCCATGGTGCATTCCGACGGTCGCGTGCGTACTGCACGTGACGGCAGCACCGGGCGTGCGGAAAAGGGACGTGGGGGAAACGGGCGTCCGGAAAGCGGGAGTCCGGAAAGCGGGAGTCCGGAAAGCGGGAGTCCGGAAAATGGGCGTCCGGTAATTGGGGGTTCAGGTGACGGCGGAACCGAGTCGCCGTATCCGGAGCGCTCCCCGGCACCCGAATGCGGTGCGTCCGCGAACCGGGAGATGTTCGAACGCACCGGTCTGCGGCAGGGCGTACGCCGCGGTCCGGGAACGCCGGAGACCACCGTCAAGCTCCTCGGCCGGCCATGGCCGGCACCGCTGGTGGTCGGACCGCTCACCGCCGCGCCCCGGCCCGGCGCCGAGCTGGCGGTGGTGCGGGCGGCGGGCGCGGCGGGTCTGCCGCCCGTCGTGAGCGCCTTCGCCGAGCGGACCTTCGGCGAACTGGCCTCCGCCGCCGAGGTCCCGCCGTGGCTGCGCACCTACTCCTTCCAGGACGCCGGGACGGGGCGTGAGCTTGCCCGACGGGCCGAGGAGGCCGGCTTCCACGCCGTGGTCCTCGCGCTCGGCGACCGCGACGCCATCCGGCTCGGCCCCGTCGCCGCCCCCGTCAACCTGCCCGCCACCGGCCCGATCACGGACGTACGGCGGCTGCTCGACGCCCACACCGACTGGGCCGCCGTGGCGCGGCTGCGCTCGGCCACCGCACTGCCGCTGCTGCTGTCCGGGGTGCACACCGCCGCCGACGCCCAGCGGGCGGTGGACGCGGGCGCCGACGGCATCGTGGTCACCGACCTCGCCGCACTGCCGCGGATCGCCGAAGCCGTGGCCGACGGCTGCCCGCTCCTGCTGAGCGGCGGCGTGCGCCGCGGCGCGGACGTCCTGGCCGCGCTCGCCTCGGGCGCCGACGCCGTCGTCGTGGGCAAACCCGTACTGGAGGGGCTGCGGGCCGGGGGACGCGCCGGTGTGACCGAGACCCTGCACGGGCTGGTCCGGGAGCTGACCGAGGCGATGGCGTTCACCGGCACCGGCACGGTCGCCGACGCCGGCCCCGACCTCATCCGCATCGCACCCGGCCCGGCCCGCCCGCGGCCCGGCACCGGGCCCGCGCACACGTCACACGGCTCACCGGGCGCACGGACGCCCGCCCCCCGCCGGCCGGTGACCGAGGAGTCCGCACCGGGCCTGCGCAGGTCCGACCTGCACGCGAGCCTCAGCGACCCCGTCCTCGACACCATGACCTTCCTCAACGAGGTCACCCTGCGCTACCCGGACGCGATCTCCTTCGCCCCCGGCCGCCCCTACGACGGGTTCTTCGACACCGAGCAGATCTTCCGCCACGTACGGACGTACCTCGACCACCTGGCGGAGCAGGGCAGTTCACCGCAGCAGATCCGGACCGCGATGTACCAGTACGGCCCCACCGCCGGCCAGATCCGCGAGATCATCGCCGACGCCCTGCGCGCCGACGAGGGCATCGACGTCCCCGCCGAATCCGTCGTGGTCACCGTCGGCGCCCAGGAAGCCATGCTGCTGGTGCTGCGCGCCCTGATCACCGGCCCCGACGACGTGCTGCTGGTCGCCAGCCCCTGCTACGTCGGCATCACCGGCGCGGCCCTCCTCCTCGACATCGCGGTGACCCCCGTGGAGGAACGCGAGAACGGCCTGTCCTGCGCGGACCTGGAGGCCGCCGTCCTCAGGGAGCGGGCCCGCGGCCGCCGCCCCCGCGCCCTGTACGTCGTCCCCGACCACTCCAACCCGTCCGGCACCACCATGGACGAGCGCGGCCGGGCCGAACTCCTCGACCTCGCGGCCCGGTACGGCATCCTCGTCCTGGAGGACAGCCCGTACCGCCTGGTCAGCCCCGGCCCGCCGCTGCCCACGCTGAAGTCGATGGACCGCACCCGCACGGTCGTCCACCTCGGCTCCTTCTCCAAGACGGTCTTCCCCGGCGCCCGCGTCGGCTTCGTCGTCGCCGACCAGCCGGTCGTGGACGACGACGGCCGCACCCACCTCCTCGCGGACGAACTCGCCCGCATCAAGAGCATGGTGACCGTCAACACCTCGTCCCTCAGCCAGGCCGCCGTCGCCGGCACCCTGCTGACCGCGGACGGCCGGGTCTCCGAGCTGAACGCGGCGGCCGCCACCTACTACGGCGACGCCATGCGGGCCACACTGCGGGAGCTGGACGCGCATCTGCCCGCCGCGCGCCGGACGGCCCTGGGCGTCAGCTGGAACGAACCGACGGGCGGCTTCTTCCTGACCGTCCGCGTGCCCTTCCGCGCGGACAACGCCGCCCTCACCCGCTCCGCCCAGGACTTCGGCGTCATCTGGACGCCGATGACGTACTTCTACCCCGACGGCGGGGGGCTCGACGGCATCCGGCTGTCGACCAGCTACCTCACCCCCGCCGAGATCACCGAGGGCACGGCACGGCTCGCCCGGTTCATCGAAGCCGAGGCCGAGCGGCCGTAGCCACGCCCGACCACCGACCCGTGACACAGCAGAAGGGACAGGCACGTGACCGGCACCAGTGACGCACGACTGCGCAGCAAGCCCCGCATGTGGGGGTGGACCTTCCGATGAGCATCGACACCGCCCCTCCCGAGATCCTCGGCGAAATGCCCGAGGTGGAGCCGAAGGACACTCGTCCCTTCGGCCGTCTCCCCGCCTACCCGCGGATCGTGGGCGTGGGCACGGCCGTGACCCCCACCTCCTACACCCAGCAGGACGTCCTCGACGCCTTCGACATCACCGACCCCAAGGTGCGGTCGGTCTTCCTCAACAGCGCCATCGAGCGGCGCAACCTGACCCTGCCGCCCGCGGACGCCGACGGGGTCCGCAGCCCGGAGTCGCAGGGCGACCTCATCGACAAGCACAAGGAACTCGCCCTGGAGATGGGTGCCGAGGCCCTGCGCGCCTGCCTGAAGCGGGCCGGCGCGGACCTCGCCGACCTGCGGCACCTGTGCTGTGTGACCTCCACCGGCTTCCTCACTCCCGGGCTGAGCGCCCTGCTCATCCGGGAACTCGGCATCGACCGGCACTGCAGCCGCAGCGACATCGTCGGGATGGGCTGCAACGCCGGACTCAACGCCCTCGGCGTGGTGGCCGGCTGGGCCACCGCCCACCCCGGCGAACTCGCCGTCGTCCTGTGCGCGGAGGCCTGCTCCGCCGCCTACGCCATGGACTCCTCCATGCGGACCGCGGTCGTCAACAGCCTGTTCGGGGACGGCGCCGCGGCCGTCGCGCTCGTCGCGGGCCGCGACCCGGCACTCGGCGTGCCGGACGCCCCGCGAGGGCCGACCGTGCTGAAGTTCGCCAGCTGCATCATCCCCGAGGCCGTGGACGCCATGCGCTACGACTGGGACCGCACGCTGGAACGGTTCAGCTTCTTCCTCGACCCGCAGATCCCGTACGTCGTCGGCGCGCACGCCGAGATCGTCGTCGACCGCCTGCTGGCCGGCACCGGCCTGCGGCGCAGCGACATCCGGCACTGGCTGGTGCACTCCGGCGGCAAGAAGGTCATCGACGCCGTCGTCGTCAACCTCGGTCTGACCCGCCACGACGTGCGGCACACCGTGGGCGTGCTGCGCGACCACGGAAACGTCTCCAGCGGTTCCTTCCTGTTCTCCTACGAACGGCTCCTCGACGAGGCCGTCACCCGGCCCGGCGAGTACGGAGTGCTCATGACCATGGGGCCCGGCTCCACGATCGAAACGGCATTGGTGCGATGGTGACCACGAAGACAGCCCCGCAGACCCCGCTCACCCTCGCACTGGACGGAAGCGAGCCGCTCACGGCGGCGACGGTGAAGGCCGTCACCGTGCTGTGCGACCAGGCCGAGGACGCGGCCGACGGCATCGTGACGGTACGTGTCACCGGCGCCCCCGACCTCACCTGGACCAGCGGAGTCGACGTCATCTTGGTCACCAAGTGGGAACGGGTGCTGCGCCGGCTCGAACGGCTGCCCCGCGCCACGGTCGCCGTCGCCTCCGGCGACTGCGGCGGCACCGCGCTGGACGCGTTCCTCGCCGCCGACATCCGTATGGCCCTGCCGGACACCCGGCTGCTCGTGCCCCGCGACGCCACCGCCACCTGGCCCGGCATGGCCGGCTACCGGCTGGTGCAGCTGGCCGGTGCCGCACGCACCCGCAAGGCCGTGCTGTTCGGACATCCGATCGCCGCTGCCGAGGCGCTGGACCTCGGCATCGTCGACGAGATCGCCGAGGACCCGGCCGCCGCCCTGGCCGCCGCCGCCGAAGTGACGCGCGGGGTGTCCGGCCAGGAACTCGCCATTCGCCGCCAGTTGCTGTTCGACGCCACGACGACCAGCTTCGAGGACGCCCTCGGCGCCCACCTCGCCGCGTGCGACCGCGCCCTGCGCCAGAGCACCGGACGGACGGTGGAGGCCTCATGACGGCGCCTCCGCCCATCCGGCCGGACCACGGCGACGTCCAGACCGCCTGGAAGGAACTGTCCGCCGAATCCGGTGCGATCACCCGCGTCGAGAACCTGCTGACGGACCTGCCCGCCCCCGCCGCCCGCACCGCACGGCAGCGGGCCGAGGCCGCGGCGGCCCACGACGCGGCACGCGCCCTGCGCACCCGGTTCCTGGACGCGTACGCCGACGCCGTGTACGACCGGCTCACCAACGGCCGTGCCCTGCGCCCCCGGCTCGACGAACTCCTCGCATCGGCCGCCGACGCCTTCCCCGGCCTCGTGCCGACCGCGGCACAGCTCGCGGACGAAGCCGGACTCGCCCAGGCGGGCAAGGAAGGGCACGAGATCGACCAGGGCATCTTCCTGCGGGCGGTGCTGCGCTCGCCGACCGCGGGAGGGCACCTGCTCGACAGCATGCTCCAGCCCACCGACCGTGCCCTGCGGATGCTGCCCGACTTCACCCGCACCGGCGTGGCCGACCTGGAAGCGGTGCGGATCGAACGGCGCGGCGACGGCGTGGCACGCCTCACCCTGTGCCGCGACGACTGCCTCAACGCCGAGGACGTCCGGCAGGTCGACGACATGGAGACCGCCGTCGACCTCGTCCTGCTCGACCCCGCCACCCGGCTGGCACTGGTGCGCGGCGGGCCGATGAGCCATCCACGCCACCGGGGCCGGCGGGTGTTCAGCGCCGGCATCAACCTCAAGAGCCTCAGCTCCGGCGGGATCCCGCTCGCCGGGTTCCTGCTGCGGCGCGAACTCGGCTACCTCCACAAGATCCTGCGGGGCGTGTTCAGCGACCACCCCGGTCAGTGGCACTCACCCCGCATCGAGAAACCGTGGGTGGCCGCCGTGGACGGCTTCGCCATCGGCGGGGGCATGCAGCTGCTGCTGGTCTTCGACCACGTGATCGCCGCGTCCGACGCCTACCTCAGCCTGCCGGCGGCGAAGGAGGGGATCATCCCGGGCGTCGCCAACTTCCGTCTCGGCCGCTACGCCGGCCCACGGCTGGCCCGGCAGGTCGTGCTGGGCGGGCGCCGCATCCGCGCGAGCGAACCCGACGCCCGGCTGTTGGTCGACGAGGTCGTGGAGCCGGAGGAGATGGACGCCGCCGTCGAACGCGGCCTGACCCGCCTCGACAACGCGGCCGTGCTCGCCAACCGGCGGATGCTGAACCTCGCCGACGAGTCGATGGACGCCTTCCGCGGCTACGTCGCGGAGTTCGCACTCCAGCAGGCGCTCAGGCTGTACAGCGAGGACGTCCTCGACAAGGCCGGCCGCTTCGCCACACCGGCAGCCGAAGGGAGCTGACGCGATGCCGGTCGTCTTGGCCACCGACACCGAGGAGCCCGGCCGTGTGCGGCGGGCTCGCCGGGTGTCGGGGTTGACGGCGGTCGGCCGTCGTGTGAGTGCTTCGGCGGCTGAGCCGGCAGCCGGGCGAGGGGAGTGGATGCGGTGGCCGGTGGCCGGTGGTCTTGGTCCCCGGTGCCCGGGGGGCTGGCCGTGTGCGGCGGGCTCGCCGGGTGTCGGGGTTGACGGCGGCCGGTCGTCGTGTGAGTGCTTCGGCGGCTGAGCTCGAAGCAGACGAAGGGAGTTGACGCGATGCCGGTCGTCCGTGCGGGCGGGGTCAGCCTCGCCTACGACGAGTACGGCGCGGGTGAGCCGGTGGTCATGGTCACCGGCACCGGGGCCCCCGGCCGTATGTGGCGCACCCACCAGGTGCCGGCCCTCACGGCGGCCGGCCACCGTGTGATCACCCTGGACAACCGGGGCATCCCGCCCAGCGACCCGTGCCCCGACGACTTCACCCTGGACGCCATGGCGGGGGACGTCGCCCGGCTCATCGAGCAGCTGGACGTGGGCCCCTGCCGGGTCGTCGGCTACTCGCTCGGCGCGATCGCCGTCCAGGAACTGCTGCTGGCCCGCCCGGACCTGGTCCGGCAGGCGGTGCTGATGGCGACCGCGGCCCGGGCCGACGCCCTGACCGAGGCCATGACGGCCGCCGACCTGGAACTCGGCGACGCCGCCACCAGGCTTCCGCCCCGCTTCAGCGCGTACGTGAAAGCCCTGCAGAACCTCTCCCCGCGCACCCTCAACGACGACGAACGCCTGCAGGACTGGCTCGCCGTCTTCGAGCTGGCGTCCCCCGACCCGACCGCCTTCCGCGGGCAGCTCGGCCTCCAGCTGATCCCGGACCGCCGCGCGGCCTACCGGCGCATCAGCCGCCCCTGCCTGGTCATCGGGTTCCAGGACGACCTCGTCGTCCGCCCGCACCTGTCGCGCGAGGTCGCGGCCGCCATCCCCGGCGCCCGGTACACCGAGATTCCCGGATGCGGACACTACGGATATCTCGAGAACCCGGCTGCCGTGAATTCCGCGATCATCGAATTCTTCAACCACGACCGACAGGCCGTGAATTCACGCTCGCGCATTGCCCACTTGGACGGCCTTGTAGGTCCCGCGGGCGTGCGGCTAGCGTGAACCAGGTTCCGCCCGCAAAGAAATACCACGCAAGGCAACGCAAGCCGACGAGGGAAAGCGATCGGAGCAGTCATGCCGAACCCGTTCGACGACGAAAACGGTACCTTTCTCGTCCTGGTCAACGACGAGAACCAGCACTCGCTCTGGCCCGCCTTCGCCGAGGTGCCGGCCGGCTGGAAGACCGTGTTCGGCGAGGACACCCGCAAGTCCTGCCTGGAGTACATCGAGAAGAACTGGACGGACATGCGGCCCAAGAGCCTCGCCGAGCAGATGGACAGGCTGGAGCAGGCCGAGGCCGCCGGTTAGACAGACGGGTCAGTAACACCCCGCCCGACAACGACAGCGAAAACGGGAGGTTTTCGTGGCCATGATCGGCCCGGGGCCGATGGTGATACGGGGGATGGGGCCGGACGAGTCGGTGACCAGGCAGCGTATCAAGCCCGGCACGGCGAAAAGGATCGTCCCCTATACAAAACCGTACCGAGCCCACATCGCCCTTCTCCTGGTCGTCACCGCGCTCAACGCAGGAATAGCGGTGGCCACCCCAGTCCTGTTCAAATACATCATCGACAACGGCATCGCCAAGGGAGACACCTCGCTCGTGGTGTGGATCTCCGTGGCGGTCGCCGCACTCGCCCTGCTGGGCACCGGCCTCGGCTTCGTCGAAGCCTGGTACTCCGGCCGCATCAGCGAGGGGCTGATCTACGACCTGCGCACCCGGATCTTCGACCACGTGCAACGGCAGCCGCTGGCGTTCTTCACCCGCGCCCAGACCGGCGCACTCGTCAGCAGGCTCAACACCGACGTGGTCGGCGCACAGCAGGCGGTGACCTCGCTGCTGTCCACCGTGGTGTCCGCGGGGCTCACCCTGGTGCTGGTGCTGGCCGCCATGCTCTACCTCTCCTGGATCGTCACCCTCGTCTCGCTGGTGATCATCCCGCTGTTCATCATCCCTGGCCGCGTCGTCGGCAGCCGCCTGCAGCGGATCATGCGGGAACACATGCAGGTCAACGCCGAGGTCGGCTCGTTCATGAACGAGCGGTTCAACGTCACCGGCGCGCTGCTGGCCAAGCTCTACGGCCGCCCCGGCAGCGAGACGGGACAGTTCTCCCGCCTCGCCCGCAAGGGACGCGACCTGGGCATCATGACCTCCGTCTACGGCAAGATGCTCTTCCTGACGATGACCCTGGTCGGCGCCCTGGCCACCGCGCTGGTGTACGGCGTCGGCGGCGGCCTCGTCATCGACGGCACCTTCCAGATCGGCACCCTGGTCGCCCTCGCCACCCTGCTCACCCGGCTGATGGGTCCCATCAACCAGCTCTCCGGCGCCCAGACGGCCGTCCTGACCGCGCTCGTCAGCTTCGACCGCCTCTTCGAGATCCTCGACCTCAAGCCGCTGATCTCCGAGAAACCCGGCGCCAAGCCCCTGCCGGCGACCACCGCCGAGGGCACGGCACCCGAGGTCGAGTTCGACGGCGTGTCCTTCCGCTACCCGAAGGCGTCCGACGTCTCGCTCGCCTCCCTGGAGTCGATCGCCCTGCCGATGCCGGAGCGCACCCAGAACACCTGGACGCTGAGCGACCTCAGCTTCACCGCGCCCGCCGGCAAGCTCACCGCCCTGGTCGGCCCGTCCGGCGCGGGCAAGACGACCATCACCCACCTGGTGCCGCGCCTGTACGACCCGGTCGAGGGCGCCATCAGGATCGGCGGGCACGACCTGCGCGACGTGACCCTGAAGTCACTGAACGAGACCGTCGGCATGGTCACCCAGGACGCCCACCTCTTCCACGCGACGATCCGCGACAACCTCACCTACGCGCGGCCCGACGCCACCGAGCAGGAACTGATCGACGCCTGCAAGGCCGCCCAGATCTGGGAGCTCATCGAGTCGCTGCCCGACGGCTTCGACACCGTCGTCGGCGACCGCGGCTACCGGCTGTCCGGCGGTGAGAAGCAACGCGTCGCGATGGCCCGGCTGCTGCTGAAGGCACCGCCCATCGTCGTTCTGGACGAGGCCACCGCGCACCTCGACTCCGAGTCCGAGGCCGCGCTGCAACGGGCCCTGAAGACCGCCCTCAAGGGACGTACGTCGCTGGTGATCGCCCACCGGCTGTCCACCATCCGCGACGCCGACCAGATCCTCGTCATCGACAAGGGCCGCGTCCAGGAACGCGGCACCCACGAGGAACTGCTCGCCCTGGACGGGCTGTACGCCGAGCTGTACCGGACGCAGTTCGCGCACCAGCCGTCGGCCAACGGCAACGCGCCGATGCCCGAACCGGAGCCGGTCGGCGCGCCGCCCGGCGCGGTCCTCAACGGAGGCCCCGGCGGCCCGATGCCCGGTGGCGCACCGGGCGGACCCGGCCTGTTCCTCTTCCCCGCACCGCCCGGCGGTGAGGGCGGCCCCGGCCCCGGCGGCCCGGGCCCGAGACTGCTCGGCGGCCCTCCCCCGGGGCAGGACTGAACCGAACGCGGCCGGCGTGACCCTGCGGTGTCCGTGGCGGGACTTCTCGCCGCGGACACCGCACGTTCGCGTGTCGGCCCCGCTACTGTGAGGAACCGGTGTGCCCGGCGTAAGGTCCGCGGTGGACTGTGACCAGTGTGTGACGATCGGTCGGGCATCGTGAGCAGCCATGATCCGCTTCTCCCGATCGCCCGGCCCGGTCGCACCCCGTCTCATGGGGGGTGAGCGGTGAGGGTGCTGGTGGTCGAGGACCACGTACAGCTCGCGGACTCGGTGGCCCGCGTACTGCGTCGTGAAGGAATGGCCGTCGACGTCGTCTACGACGGGGAGGGAGCGCTCGAACGCGCGTCGGTCGTCGACTACGACGTCGTCGTCCTGGACCGGGACCTGCCCGGAGTACACGGCGACGAGGTCTGCGGCGTCCTGGTCTCCGAACCCGTCCACACCCGCGTCCTGATGCTCACCGCGTCCGGCACCATCGCCGACCGCGTGGAGGGCCTCACCCTCGGCGCGGACGACTACCTCCCCAAACCCTTCGCCTACGCCGAACTCGTCGCCCGCATCCGCGCGGTCGCCCGGCGTGCCCGACCCGCCGTACCGCCCGTCCTGGTCCACGGCGACCTGCGGCTCGACCCCGCGCAACGCCTCGCCACCAGGGCGGGGGAGCGGCTCGCCCTGACCCCCAAGGAGTTCGCCGTCCTGGAGTACCTGATGGCGGCCGAGGGCCGTGTGGTGTCCGCCGAGGAACTCCTGGAACGGGTCTGGGACGAGGCCGCCGATCCGTTCACCACCACGGTCAAGGCGACGATCAACCGGCTGCGGTCCAAGCTCGGCTCCCCGCCGGTGATCGACACCGTGCCCCGCGGCGGCTACCGGATCTGACGAAGTGATGTGAGAACCATGCGTCCGCTCAGCTCACCCCGCGCGCTCCGGCTGCGCTCCTGGGCCGCGCGCCGGCTCCTGCCCCGCCGGGTCCGGGTACGGCTCACCCTCCTGTACGGGCTGCTCTTCGTGGCCTCCGGCGCCGTACTGCTGGGCATCACCTATGTGCTGGTCAACCGCCCCAACGGCATCTACATCTACCGGCGCCCCGTCATCGACGGCCCCGCCTCACCCGGCGACGGCCTGCACGTGTACCCCGACGGGCAACTCCCCAGCAACGTCGATCCCATCGCCGAGACACAGCGGCAGCAGGCCCTGGAACAACACGCCGCCGAGATGCACCACCTGCTGGTCCAGTCCGGCATAGCCCTGGCCATCATGTCGGTGATCGCGATCGGCCTGGGCTGGCTGGTCGCCGGGCGCGTGCTGCGCCCGCTGCGCACCATGACGTCCACCATCCAGCGGATCTCCGCCCGCAACGTGCACGAACGACTGGCCGTCGAGGGCCCCGGCGACGAACTGAAGGACCTCGCGGACACCGTCGACGGACTCCTCAGCCGGCTGGAGAGCGCCCTCGACTCCCACAAACGGTTCGTGGCCAACGCGGCGCACGAGCTGCGCACCCCGCTCACCGTCGAGCACGCGCTGCTGGAGGAGTCGCTCATAGACCGCGACGCCACCGTCGACTCGTTCCGCTCCAACTTCGAACGCCTGCTCGACCTCAGTCGGCAGCAGGCCCGCCTCCTGGAGTCGCTGCTGACCCTCTCCAGCAGCGAACGCGGCCTGGACCACCAAGAGCCCCTGAACCTGTCCGAGGTGGCCGACCAGGTCGTCGACGGCCGCCGCAGGGACGCCCAGACACGCGGGCTGCGCCTGGAGGCCACGATCGGCACAGCGGACATCTGGGGCGACGGCGCCCTGGTGGAACGGCTGCTCGCCAACCTCCTGGACAACGCCCTGGACTACAACGTGCCCGACGGATGGGTCCAGATCTTCACCGGCGTCCAGAACGGCCGCTGTGTCGTCCGCGTGGCCAACACCGGCCCCGAGATCCCCCCGGACCGGGTCGCCCGGCTCTTCGAACCGTTCCAGCGTCTCGACCGGGTCGCCGGCGACGGCCACCACGGCCTCGGCCTGTCCATCGTCCGGTCCATCGCCACCGCGCACGGCGCCACCCTCATCGCCCGTGCCCGCCCCCGGGGCGGACTCGCCGTGGAAGTGTCCTTCCCGCCGCGCACGGCCGGCCTCCCGGCTCCGACGCCGATCCCGGTTTCCCTGAGCGACCCTCTTTCCTAAGGGCTGTCCCGCTTGCAGCCGGGGGTCCCAAAAGCCCCGCGTCATGTGTCCCTGGTGTCGGCTCCGAGGTCCAAACAGATGCTGGTTTGCCCCACAGCTTGGTGCATCGATGGCGAACACGTCCGCGCTGCGGCCGGAGCCGAGTAGATCACCCGTCTTGCATGCGGGAACCCTACCGTCGGCGGGAACGTTTCCTTTCCCTGTGTGCGCCGTGGCTTGGTGCCTTTCTTGTGGTGGGCGGGGCGGGTGTAGGTCGCCCCGGTGGCAAGGACGCGCCCGACGTCGTGGCGTGAAGCTGGGCGGCCGTTGTCGATCCGGGAGGGCGTTCGGGGCCGGGTGTTGAGGGTTTCGGTGCACGCTCTGGTGATGAGGTCTTCGTGTGCAGGTTCCGGAATCCCCGCCTGATGCGGGCCGGGGTGAGCTTGTTCGCCTTCGGTCGGTTTCTCCCAAGGCCGTCGCAGATCAGCGGCGAGCGGACGGGCGAGCCGGAGCTGGGGTGGGCGAGATCGCCAGCCATGTCCAGCGGTCCGCCGCCTGCGGGCTCCGCAACCGAGGCTTCGTCCAGTCCAGGGTCTGCTTGAACGGGCGAGAGGTGTGCTCGATGTCGAAGCGTCGGAGGAAGGACTGCCAGCAGCGGTCGACATCGGCCATGGTGGCGTCCGTGCCCGACCACGGCAGCCGCACCGGCTTGTTCACCCCGCCCGACGGCAGGTCCTCGACGACCAGGCGG
The DNA here is from genome assembly GCF_030386795.1 of Streptomyces sp. S.PNR 29. Classification (GTDB taxonomy): domain Bacteria; phylum Actinomycetota; class Actinomycetes; order Streptomycetales; family Streptomycetaceae; genus Streptomyces. The sequence goes on along the minus strand of NZ_JANUQM010000017.1, from coordinate 19,867 downwards.
ATGACGGTGCCCTCGATGATGGGCAGCGGCCCCTCGTAGTCGCTCCAGGCTGCCCGTCTCGTCAGCCGCGGATGCAGCCGGTCCCACGCCTGCGCGGGGGCCTTTCCGTAGAGACGGATATCAGTGACCGTCACTGGCTGCTCGTCGCCCCAGGTGTCCGGGTCACCGAGGTGAACTCGCCCCGTGCTTGGGCGGTCGGCCGCCTTCGGGGTTCGTAGACGCGTGGTGGCGTCGGCCGGCGCATCACCCGGCCCGAGCGCAGCCGGCCGAGGATCTCGACAGGCAGGGAGCCCAGCAGGTGCGCGATGCGCGGGGCGTCGTACCCGGAGTCGATTACGACAAGGACGACGGGTCTCCCTCGTGCCACTGCCCGGCGGCGATGAGTCGCTACCTACGAACCGATCTGGCCAACGCCGACGCGCCGCCCGTCTGGCCGCTCGCCTCACGCAGTCGGAGGACCACTTGTCCAGACGCCTCGGCGAGAGAGCGTGGGCCGAGTCCGGGTTGGGTGGCTGCGCCGATGTCGCCGAGCTGAGGACCACGATTACGCATCTCGAACAGCGCAACGCCGAGCTGACCCGTCGGGTTAAGGACGGAGAGGCCGAACTCGAAGCGGCACGCGCCGCGAACCGTCAGCTGACAAGAGCCCTGAACCAGGGATTGAACGGTCTGAACGCCTGCAACGTCCGGCGGGCGGCCTTGCTTCCGGGCTGGGGATTTAGCAGCTCTCCGGGTGAGTGGAGGAGAATTCTGCGACAGGTCACCTTGCGTAGCCTTCACAAGCATCGCCCTTGTTGAGTGAGTCCGGGCATGCATGCCCGGACTCACGTCGCCGACCCCTGGTCGTAGTTCAGCGGCACCTTCGGCGGAGTAGTGCCCGGCCTCGCCCCCGGGATCGGGCGCGGCCAACGTGACCCGCTCAGCCGGTTTCGGATGTCTGTTGAGGGCGGGTGGGGTAGACCTTGTGCCAGTGCTCGGCCGAGCGGACCAGGTCGTCGATGACGTGGCGGAGGAACTGGCTCGTGTTCTCCAGTCGGGCACCGGCAGGGGTGGTGACGCCAAGCTTCCGGGCTCCGGCCGCGCAGGCTTCGGCGATCCGGGTCTGGTTGCGCGCGCTGGCCATGATGGATGTGAACACCGCGTCGTCTTCGATGACGTAGCGTTCGGCGCGGCTGCGGGGGTCGCGCTCTCGCTTGATGAGTGCCTGGTTCTCCAAGTAGCCGATGGCCTTGGAGACGGAGGCGGGACTGACCCGCAGGCGTCGCACGAGGTCCGCAGAGGTGAGGCTGCCGCTGTCGGTGGTGAACAGCGCGGCGAGCACCTTGGCCATCATCTGCGGGAGCCCGGCCTGAATCATCAGCTCCACGCTCTGCGCGTCCACCTCGTCCACGATCCGCGGATCGCGCCCGCCGAGGTCGACCCTTCCCGGTGAGGTCGCTGCCGCTGGGGTCCTGCGCTGACGCACGTGCCCTGCGCCCACTTGGTGCGCCGCCTCGGCGTGGTAGCCGCGCGGCCCGCCATTGCGCATCACCTCGCGGGTGACGGTTGAAGTCGGCCGCCCGATGCGGCGGCCGATGGCGGCGTAGGTCAGCCCCTCGCGCAGGCCCGCGGCGATCTGCTGCCGGTCCTGGAGCGTGAGTCGGTCGCCAGGCATCGGGGCGTCCTCCACTGTTCGACGTACGAACCAGCTTAATGCAACGCCCTTCCGTTGCATTACCTGTCACCGGTCATGCAACGATTGGCCTTGCTCACCTGCACAAATGCTGTTGCTTCACGTGAATGCGATTGACGAATCAATGCATGCAACGCAACTATTACTGAGTCATGAAGGCCGGCTGAAAGCTCATCGACGGAAGCGAAACCCATGACCACCAACCTCGGCCCCCCTGCCCTTTCGGTGACCGCGGTACGCAAGGCGTACGGCGACCACGTGGTGCTGAGCGGCATCGACCTCGACATCCCCGCAGGATCGGTTTTCGCGCTACTCGGCCCGAACGGCGCAGGCAAAACCACGATGGTGCAAATCCTGTCCACGCTCATCCGCGCTGATGCCGGCGACATCCGGGTCGCCAGCCACGACGTGGTCCGTGATCCGGACGCGGTCCGTGCCGCGATCGGCGTCACCGGCCAGTTTTCCGCGGTTGACGGCTTTCTCACCGGCGAGGAGAACCTGCTGCTGATGGCCGACCTGCACCACCTGACCCGCCGGGAACGGCGGCAGTGCGCCACCGACCTGCTGGCGCGATTCGACCTGGTGGACGCGGCCCGCAAGCCTGCGGCGACGTACTCCGGCGGGATGCGCCGCCGCCTGGACCTCGCGATGACGCTCGTCGGCCGCCCCCGGGTGATCTTCCTCGACGAGCCGACTACCGGCCTCGATCCGCGCAGCAGGCGGACCATGTGGGAAATCATCCGCCGTCTGGTGACCGACGAAGGCGTCACGATCTTCCTCACCACCCAGTACCTCGATGAGGCCGACCAGCTCGCCGACCGGATCGCGGTGCTGCACCAGGGAAAGATCGTCGCCCAGGGCACGGCACAGGAGCTCAAGCGGCAGGTCGGCGGGGGCCACACCACCCTGCGGTTCGCCAACGCACGCGACCTCGACTACGCGGCCCAGACCCTGGACGTGGTGTCCCGCAACGATGAGGCACTCACTCTGCAGGTCGCCAGCCAGGGCGACGTCCGGTCGTTGCGTGCACTCCTTGACTGGCTCGACCGCGCCTCGCTCACCGTAGACGAACTCCATGTCCACACCCCCGATCTCGACGACGTCTTCTTCGCACTGACGGGCAACCCCGTCGCGGAACAGGAGTCCGTCCGATGAGCACCGCCACCCACGCCTTCACCGATTCGGTGACCATGCTGCGCCGCCAGTTGCGGCACATGCTGCGCTACCCGACGCTCACCCTCACGGCCGCCGGGGTCCCGGTGGTCTTCCTGCTGCTGTTCGTCTATGTCCTCGGCGGCATCCTCGGCAGCGGCCTCGGCGGGCCGTCGGGCGGCCGGGATGCCTACGTGAACTACGCCGTCCCTGGCGTCATTCTGATGACCGCGGCCACCGCGGCCCAGGGCACCGCGATCTCGGTGGCCTTCGACATGACCGAGGGCATCGTCGCCCGGTTCCGCACCATGGCCATCGCCCGGGTTTCGGTGCTCACCGGCCACGTGCTGGGCAGCCTGGCCCAGACCCTGCTGAGCATGACCATCGTCACCGGCGTCGCACTACTGGTGGGCTTCGAGCCCACCGCAGACTTCGGTGAATGGCTCGGCGTGATCGGCGTGTGCGTGCTGATCATCTTCGCGCTCACCTGGCTGTCGGTCGCGCTGGCCATCATGGCCAAGAGCGTCGCAGCCGCGAGCAACATGCTGACGCCACTGATGATCCTGCCGATGATGGGAAGCGGATTCGTCCCTACTGACTCGATGCCCGCCGGGCTTCAATGGTTCGCCGACTACCAGCCGTTCACCCCGTTCATCGAGACCCTGCGTGGGCTGCTGATGGGCACCCCGATCGGCAACAACGCGATTCTCGCCCTCGGCTGGTGCGCCCTGATCGCCCTGGGCGGCTACCTGTGGGCCACGAAGCTCTACAACCGCGAGCCCACGCAGTGAGCGGCTTAGTTGTCGGTTCTTAACCACCTAGCCGGTCGAGATGAGTCCACTCGGATTCGCGGCCGACTCGGGGGGGGGCGCCGCGTCGATGAAACCCGGAAGTTCCTCAACGAGGCTGCGTGCGTGATCGGCCGGCGGCGCCGGCAGATGTGCGGGGGCGGGGCACGGCGGCAACCGGCCCCAGGTCGAGCCGGGCCTCCACACGCCGATCAGAATCGAGGATGCCAAGCTTGGCCCGGCAGTAATCCCTCGATTCAGCTAGCCTGCCACACCTGTTGCTGCCGCTACGGTGAGCTGCACCGGTGTTGAGCTGCACGAACGACCGTCTGTGAACATGTCACAGTGCGAGCCCCGGAGAACTCGCTGTGCCCCACGTGTACGCCCGGGCTGACGCCTGATCGCGGGATGAGCGCCGGACGCGGCCGGGGAATACAGTCTTTCTTCCCCGGCCGCCGTCTGTCGGCGATGGCCGTGGTCATCCGGCCGGACTGAGAGGCCGCTGCGCCTCCTCCAGTTCCCGGACCAGGCCGACCGGCCAGCATTACCGCGGCGAGGGCGTTGGCGAGCGTGATCTGCGTCGGGCCTGCCGCGTGGGCAGTGCGTGACGGTTGTACTCCTCGGGTGCTGGCGGCCCGAAGTACTGCTCGTACGCCTTGTGGATGCTGTTGATGCAGTACGCGCGGAACTGGCCGACCAGGGTGTCCGGCGAGGCCTTCGGGAGCTTCGCGGCAGGCTCTTGAAGTGGAGCTGGCCCTTCGCGCCCTGAATGCGGGGGGCCGCTCGGACCATGGCGCGCAGCACGGTGTCCAGGACGGAGGAGGCGAGGACCTGGGCGGCCGCGTGCTTGCTGATGGGGAGCATGTCGATGCGCCTCAGCTGTTCCTCGCGCCAGTTCTCCGGGGGAGGTCGGTTTCACCTCGCTCCCCCCGTACCGGCGGCGTCCCAAGGCGGGCCGCGGGAGCCCGGCTGCTGATGCTGCGGTCGCACCCCGAACGCGAAGTCCCGCTCACCTTCTGCGCACCGGAGCCAGCAGCCCCGACGGAAGATGCGCGAGGCGACCGAGGCGGCACACTATCTGGCGACAGCGGTGTTCGGCGGCTTCTTCGGCTCCAGGCTGGCCGCCCGGATGCGCGGCGGGGGCGCGGGCTTCGAGGTGTACGCGGGACGGGACGTCAAGCTGGACACCGGCCGGGTCTTCGTCCGGGTGCGGGTGGCGCCCCACCTGGCCGGGGAGACTCTCGCCGGAGTGCGTGCGGAACTACGCCGAGCGGGTGAGGAACCATCGGGACGCGGAAGTGGCGCGCCGGGGGCGTACGGTTTCCCCTCTCCCGCCCGACCATCGGGTTGCGCGGGAGTCCGGCTACTGCTTCGCCGGGTCGGCGAGTGCCGCGATGCGCCGCAGCTCTGCCAGATGTCCGGCGAGAGCGGTGCGGCCCGCGTCAGTGAGGGCGAGCCAGGTGTGGGTCCGGGAGTTCACGGGTGCCTTCCTGACGGTGGCGTAACCCGCCTCCTGCAGCACTTTCATCTGTTTGCTCAGGACGGAGTCGCTCACCCCCAGGGCGTCGCGCACTGCGGAGAACTCCATGGATTCCACCGCGGCGAGCATGGCGCAGATCTGCAGCCGGTTCGTCGGATGGATCACCTCGTCGAGGCCGGACGCGGTCATGGCCGACGCAGGAGGTCGTGCCGCAGGGCGTCGTCGTTGCTCCTGCTGACGTAGATGGTGAAGGCCAGCGCCGCGAGGCCTGCCACCGACATGGCACCCGGCAGGTCCGCGGCCAGCTTGAGGACCAGGCCCAGGCCGCCGAGGACGATGAGCATGATCAGGTACAGGCCGTTGAGCTGACGGGTGCCGGGCGCGGACAGGGAGCGATTGACGGAGACGCCTCGGGAGCGGGCGACGGTCAGGGTGAGCGCGGCGGGCAGTAACACTCCGCCAACGAGAACCCCTGTGGGCACCATGCTTCCGCCGACATCGATCGAGAGGAAGGCGAGACCGACGCCCAGGCCGAGCCCCGCGTGGTACCACCAGGGGGCGGCGGCGCGGTCAGCGACCGCGGCACGGGCGGCGGCGGCGCTGTCGAGGGCGGCACGGGCGGCGGCAGGTCCTTCGGGCGTGACGTTTTCCATGTTGGAAAGTCTACCCCGACTTTCCAACATGGAAAGTCCCTCGGCAAGCTCAGATCCAGCCCCGCTCGCGGGTCAGAAGTCCTTCGTGCCGCGGTACATGGCTTCCAGGACCCGCTGTTCCTGGTCGGGGGGGTGTCTTCCGCCCGTACCGTCGGGGGCACGAGGCATAGCGCCTCATCAGCCCGCTCCTTCTGGCGTCGGACGCCGTGGAGTTGTTCGCAGCGGACGTGCCACAGGGCGGCGGGGCACGCTTATCGGCGCCGTCGGGTGACGACCGATCCCGAGGCGGAGCCGTTGTCCATGGGGCAGAACGTACTCTTCCTGTGCGCCAACGCTGTCGGGATGACCCTGGGACTGTTGGGAGCCGACTGGTTGTTCTCGTCGCTGGGACGAGCGAGCTGGCCGTTCACGGTCCGACGGGCACGCATCTCCTGGGCGATCAGACGGTGGTTGATGCAGTAAGTGGTCGAACAGACTGAACCGATGTGATATCACGTTCGATCAAGGAGAAGCTGAAGCCGTGGAATGATCCCGACGTGACTGCTGTGATCACTGCGTCGAGTCCGTACTGGACGGGTCTGTTCGTCGGCTGAGCCCGCGTCGGTTCGGGAAGCTGATCACTGCGCTACGGTGGGAGGCGGCAGGCCCGGTTCGCAAGGGTCGGCCGTGGAGCCTGCCGTTGGAGGACCGGGTACTGGTCGCCGAGTACTGGTGCCGCAAGCGATTTCGCAGGGACACCGTGCTGATCGTGGACGGCACCCTGGTGTTCCCCGCGTGACCAAACAGGGTTGCCGAGCAGTCGAAGAACTACTGGTACTCGACCAACCACCACGTCGTCATCGACGCCGACACCCGGCTCGTCGTCGTCGCCGTCGGCCGGCCACTGCCGGGCAACCGCAACGACTGCAAGGTGTGGGAGCTGTCCGGGACAAAGGCCGCTGTCGGCAACACCACCGCGATTGCGGACGGCGGCTACCGTGGCACTGGCCTAATCATTCCGCACCGCCGCCAACACGGCCAGGGCGAACTGCCGGCCTGGGAAGGGGAGTACAACACTTCCCACCGCAAGATCCGCGCCCGCGTCGAGCACACCTTCGCGCGGATGAAGGGCCGGAAGATCCTCCGTGACTGCCGTCTGAAAGGCGACGGCGTTCACCACGCCAAGCTCGGCATCACCCGCCGCCTGTACGACCGAGATCATTTGCGGGACAGCCCTTAGCATGTAATCCGCGGCGCCATTCCGCGCGCGCATCCACCATTCCTGTCAGCCCGTCCAACCGTGCGCCGCGCACGGTTGGACGGGCTGGTCCGAAGCCGACGAAACAGCAGATGCTGATGGCTCGCGCTCGCGTTCGGCGAATGGGGAACGAGGGGGAAAGATGAACGGAAACACCGGTCGCGCCCTGCCCATGTTCGACGCACAAGAGGGAATATGGCTGGCGCAACGGGTGGACGGCTCCCGCCGTTCGTACAGCGCCGGCCAATACGTCGAAATTCACGGACCGATCGACGCACACGTATTTGAACGCGCACTCCGGCACGTCGTGACCGAGACGGAAATACTGCGCACCCGCTTTGCCGAAGACGGCGACAAGGTCCTCCAGATCATCGACCCGCCCGCGGAACCACCGCATTCCGGTGACGACCTGCTCCACCTCGTCGATCTCACCGGAACCGACGATCCGCAGACGGCCGCCGAGCGGGCCATGCAGGCGGAACTCCTTGAGGAAACCGGCCACCACACCGGAAGGCTTTTCTCCCACACCCTTTTCCGGCTGAATCCCAACAGCCACATCTGGCTTCAGCGCTACGACCACCTCCTCATGGACGCCTTCGGCTGCTCCCTGCTGGCCCGCAGGACCGCCGAGGTCTACACCGCGCTCCTGCGAGGACAGACTCCCGCCCCCGTGGCCCACAGTCCGCTCAGCGATCTGCTGACGGAAGAGTCCGCCTACCGGGCCTCCGAGCAGTACGCACGCGACCGCCAGTACTGGCACGACCACTTCGCCGACCGGCCCGAGACACCCGCCGTACCCGGCCACGCAGCGACAGCCGGCACCGGCGGCGGCATCCCCGACGTGCTGCGCGCGACGGGCCACCTGCCGCCCGGCACCGTCGCGGCCCTGCGCACGGCCGCGGCCCGGGCCGACGTGAGCTGGCCCCGGCTCGTCATCGCCGCGGTCGCGGCCTTCACCGCACGCCTGAGCGGATCCGCCGAAGCCGTCCTGAGCGTCCCGGTCTCCGGCCGCATCAGCGACCAGGCCCGGCGCACCCCCTGCACCCTGGCCAACATGCTGCCCGTCCGCCTGTCCACGGCGGCCGGCACCAGCCTGCTCGACCTGGCCCGCGAGGCCGGCCGGGAGGTCGACGCCCTCCTCGTCCACCAGCGCTTCCGCGGAGAACAGCTGCGCCGCGACCTCAACTGGCCGCACGGCGACCGCCGGCACTTCGGGCCGTACGTCAACGTCATGCCGACGGCCGGCGAGACCCTGGACTTCGGACCGCACCGCGGCATCGTGCGCGACCTGTCGACCCGCCGCGCCGAGGACTTCGGCGTCCTGGTCAGCGGCTGGACCGCGGACGAAGGCATGCGTGTCACCTTCGAGGCCAACTCCGCGCTCTACGACCACGACTGGGTCCTGGCCACCCAGCGGTCCTTCCTCACCTTCCTTGAAGGTGCCGTCAGGCGACCCACCGCGCCCCTGGGGCGGATCGGCACGTTCGAAGCGCCCCCGGACGCCGGCACCACCGGAACGGCCGTGCCGGACGCACTCGTGCCCGAGTTGTTCACGCGTTGGGCGCGGCGGTCGCCGGAGTTGCCGGCCGTGCGGTGTGGTGAGGCCGTGTTGACGTATGGCGAGTTGGAGGTGCGGGCGAACCGTTTGGCGCGGTATCTGGTGGGTCTCGGTGTGGGGTGTGAGGACCGGGTCGGGGTGTGTCTGCCGAGGTCGGTGGATGTGGTGGTGGCGGAGTTGGCGGTGTGGAAGGCGGGTGGGGCGTTCGTGCCGCTGGATCCGGAGTATCCGGCGGACCGGCTGGGCTTCGTGGTGGCGGACAGTGGTGTGCGGGTGGTGGTGGGGTCGGGGGTGCCGCCGTTCGGTGGGGTGCGGTGGGTGGCTCCGGACGATCCGGAGGTGGAGGCTCAGGCGGGTGGTCCGTTGGGTCTGGAGGTGCTGCCGGATCAGTTGGCGTATGTGATTTATACGTCGGGTTCGACGGGGCGGCCGAAGGGTGTGGCGGTGGCTCATGGTGGTGTGGCGAACCTGGTGGGGGCGATGCGGCCGGTGCTGGGTGTGGGTGAGGGTGTGACGGCTTTGCAGTTCGCCTCGTTCAGTTTTGATGCGGCGGTGCTGGATGTGGCGGTGACGTTGTCCTCGGGTGGCACGCTGGCGATCGCGGGGGAGGTGGAGCGTGCCGATGCCGCTGCGTTGGCGGCGATGATCGGTGCGGTGGGGGTGCGGACGGCGAGTGTGGTGCCGTCGTTGTTGGGTGTGCTGGATCCGGATGCGGTGCCGGGTGTGGGGACGTGGGTGCTGGGTGCGGAGTTGTTGACGGCGGATCTGGCGAGTCGGTGGGCGGGTCGGGCGCGGGTGTGGAACACGTACGGTCCGACGGAGGCGACGGTGATGGCCACCGCGGGTGCGGTGGATGCGGGGATCGGCCCGCAGGACCGGCCGCCGGCCATCGGACGCCCCCTGAACAACGTCCGCGTCCACGTTCTCGACGGTGCCCTTCAGCCGGTGGCTCCGGGTGTCGTGGGTGAGCTGTATCTGACGGGCCCCGGCCTCGCTCGCGGTTATGTCGGGCGGCCCGGTCAGACGGCGGAGCGGTTCGTGGCCTGCCCGTACGCCCCCGGTGAGCGCATGTACCGCACGGGTGATCTGGCCCGGTGGACGGCGGAGGGTGAGCTGCTGTTCGCGGGGCGGGCGGATGAGCAGGTGAAGATCCGTGGCTTCCGGGTGGAGCCGGGGGAGGTCCAGACCGTTCTGGCGGGGCACGGGTCCGTTGCCCAGGCCGCCGTGGTCGTACGCGAGAACCGGCTGGTCGGCTATGTGGTACCCGCCGCCGAGACGGTGGACGTGCGGGACGTACGGGCGTACCTGTCGCAGCGGCTCCCGGAGTTCATGGTGCCCACGCTGGTGGAACTTGACGCCCTGCCGCTGACCGTGAACGGCAAGCTCGACCGGGCGGCCCTGCCCGCGCCGGATGTAACCACCGCAGGAGCCGGACGCGGGCCCGCGACAGCGCTGGAGGAGATGCTGTGCGGCCTGTTCGCGGAGGTGCTGGGGCGGGAGCGGGTGGGCGTGGAGGCGTCGTTCTTCGCCTCCGGTGGTGACTCGCTGATGGCGATGCGCCTGGTGGCGAGGGTGCGCGCGGTGCTGGATGTGGAGCTGGGGATCGGGGAGTTGTTCGCGGAGCCGTCGGTGGCCGGGCTGGCGCGGGTGGTCGATGCACGCCTCGGACGGCACGGTGACGGTGGTCCGCCGTTGCGCGCGATGGAGCGTCCCGAGGTGCTGCCGTTGTCGTTCGCCCAGCAGCGGATGTGGTTCCTGAACCGGTTGGAGGAGACGGTTCCGGGTGCGGCCGCGGCGTACAACCTGCCGTTGGTGCTGCGTCTTTCGGGCGACCTCGACGTGGATGCGCTGGAGGCGGCGCTGGGGGATGTCGCCGAGCGGCACGAGAGCCTGCGGACCGTGTTCCCCGATGTCGACGGCACCCCCTACCAGCACATTCTGACCAGCGCGGAGGGACGGCCACCGCTGACGGTCGTCCGACTTCCCGGAGCCGAGGGCATCGACGCGATGCTCGCCGAGCACGCGCGGTGTGGTTTTGATCTGCGGGTCGACGTGCCGTGGCGCGTGTTGCTGATGGTGGCCGGGCCGGGTGAGTTCGTGTTGTCGGTGGTGGCGCATCACGTGGCGGTGGACGGCTGGTCGATGGGTGTGCTCGCGCGGGATCTGGGCGCGGCGTATGCGGCTCGGTGCGCGGGGCGGGTGCCGCAGTGGGACGGGCTTCGGGTCCAGTACGCGGACTACGCGCTGTGGCAGCGGGAGATGCTCGGGGGTCCGGACGACGGTGGGCCCGGACTGGTGGACCGTCAGCTCGACTTCTGGCGGTCGGAATTGGCAGGCGTTTCGGGGGAGTTGACCCTGCCGGTGGACCGGGTACGGCCGGCGGTGCCGTCGTTCGTGGGGCGTGTGGTGCCGCTGGGGGTGGGTGCCGGGACGCACGCCGGGCTGGTGGAGGTCGCCGGGAAGGGCCGGGCGACGATGTTCATGGTGGTGCACGCGGCGGTGTGTGTGCTGCTGGCGCGGATGGGCGCGGGGCGGGATGTGGTGCTGGGGACGCCGGTGGCGGGGCGGTCGGACACGGCGCTGGAGGACTTGGTCGGGTTCTTCGTGAACACGCTGGTGCTGCGGGCGGACGTCTCGGGGGATCCGACGTTCGCGGAGGTGCTGGAGCGGGTGCGGGCGGCGGACCTGGCGGCGTACGCGCATCAGGAGGTGCCGTTCGAGCGGCTGGTGGACGAGCTCAACCCGGTCCGCTCGCTCTCCCGCAACCCGTTGTTCCAGGTGATGCTGGCGCTGCAGAACGTCCCCGAACCCGAATGGCACCTACCCGGTGCGCAGGTCCGGTCGGCCTCCATGGTCGCCCCGGCCGCCAGGTTCGATCTCGCGATCACCCTCACCGAACGCCGAGACGAACAGGGCGCCCCCGCAGGTCTCACCGGTGACATCCTCTACGCCACGGACCTGTTCGACGAGGAGACCGTCGAGGCGCTGGCGCGCCGGCTGGCGCGGGTGCTGGAGCAGGTCGCCGCGAACCCCGGTCTGAGGCTCAGCGACGTCGACGTGCTGACCGACGACGAGCGCACCCGGCTGACCGCCGACTGGAACGACACCGCGACGGCCGTGCCGGACGCACTCGTGCCCGAGTTGTTCACGCGTTGGGCGCGGCGGTCGCCGGAGTTGCCGGCCGTGCGGTGTGGTGAGGCCGTGTTGACGTATGGCGAGTTGGAGGTGCGGGCGAACCGTTTGGCGCGGTATCTGGTGGGCCTCGGTGTGGGGTGTGAGGACCGGGTCGGGGTGTGTCTGCCGAGGTCGGTGGATGTGGTGGTGGCGGAGTTGGCGGTGTGGAAGGCGGGTGCGGCGTTCGTGCCGCTGGATCCGGAGTATCCGGCGGACCGGCTGGCTTTCATGATCGCTGACAGTGGTGTGCGGGTGGTCGTGGGAAGCGGTGCGGCATTCGGTGGGGTGCGGTGGGTGGCTCCGGACGATCCGGAGGTGGGGGCGCGGTCCGGTGAAGCGCTGGGGCTGAGGACGGTGCCGGATCAGTTGGCGTATGTGATTTATACGTCGGGTTCGACGGGGCGGCCGAAGGGTGTGGCGGTGGCTCATGGTGGTGTGGCGAACCTGGTGGGGGCGATGCGGCCGGTGCTGGGTGTGGGTGAGGGTGTGACGGCTTTGCAGTTCGCCTCGTTCAGTTTTGACGCGGCGGTGCTGGATGTGGCGGTGACGTTGTCCTCGGGTGGCACGCTGGCGATCGCGGGGGAGGTGGAGCGTGCCGATGCCGCTGCGTTGGCGGCGATGATCGGTGCGGTGGGGGTGCGGACGGCGAGTGTGGTGCCGTCGTTGTTGGGTGTGCTGGATCCGGATGCGGTGCCGGGTGTGGGGACGTGGGTGCTGGGTGCGGAGTTGTTGACGGCGGATCTGGCGAGTCGGTGGGCGGGTCGGGCGCGGGTGTGGAACACGTACGGTCCGACGGAGGCGACGGTGATGGCCACCGCGGGTGCGGTGGATGCGGGGATCGGCCCGCAGGACCGGCCGCCGGCCATCGGACGCCCCCTGAACAACGTCCGTACCTATGTACTCGACGACCTGCTGCAACCCGCCCCGCCCGGAGTCACCGGCGAGCTGTACGTGGCAGGTCCGGGGGTGGCCCGGGGTTATGTCGGGCGGCCCGGTCAGACGGCGGAGCGGTTCGTGGCCTGCCCGTACGCCCCCGGTGAGCGCATGTACCGCACGGGTGATCTGGCCCGGTGGACGGCGGAGGGTGAGCTGCTGTTCGCGGGGCGGGCGGATGAGCAGGTGAAGATCCGTGGCTTCCGGGTGGAGCCGGGGGAGGTCCAGACCGTTCTGGCGGGGCACGGGTCCGTTGCCCAGGCCGCCGTGGTCGTACGCGACAACCGGCTGGTCGGTTATGTGGTACCCGCCGCCGACACGGTGGACGTGCGGGACGTACGGGCGTACCTGTCGCAGCGGCTCCCGGAGTTCATGGTGCCCACGCTGGTGGAACTGGACGCCCTGCCGCTGACCGTGAACGGCAAGCTCGACCGCGCCGCACTCCCCGCTCCCGACTTCGCCGACCGTGCGGCCGGACGCGCACCCGAGACGGACACCGAGCGGCACCTGTGCGGTCTCTTCGCGGAGGTGCTGGGGCTGGAGCGGGTCGGCGCCGAGGCGTCGTTCTTCGACTTGGGCGGTGACTCGCTGCTGGCGATGCGGCTCCTGGCCCGCGTCAGGGCGGTGCTCGACGTGGAGCTGGGGATCGGGGAGTTGTTCGCGGAGCCGTCGGTGGCCGGGCTGGCGCGGGTGGTCGACGCGGGCCACGGCCTGGGCGGGAGCCGGACGGTGGTGCGGGCGTGGGAGCGTCGTCCCGACGTACTGCCGTTGTCGTTCGCCCAGCAGCGGATGTGGTTCCTGAACCGGCTGGAGGAGACGGTTCCGGGTGCGGCCGCGGCGTACAACCTGCCGTTGGTGCTGCGTCTTTCGGGCGACCTGGACGTGGATGCGCTGGAGGCGGCGCTGGGGGATGTCGCCGAGCGGCACGAGAGCCTGCGGACCGTGTTCCCCGACGTCGACGGCACTCCCTACCAGCACATCCTGAGCGGTGAGGACGCCCGCCCGGCACTGCCCGTGGTGGAGTGCGGCGACGCCGACCGGCTCCAGGACGTGCTGGCCGAACACCTCCGGTGCGGCTTCGACCTGCGGGTCGATGTGCCGTGGCGGGTGTGGCTGGTGATGGCCGGGCCGGGTGAGTTCGTGTTGTCGGTCGTGGCGCATCACGTGGCGGTGGACGGCTGGTCGATGGGTGTGCTCGCGCGGGATCTGGGGGCGGCGTATGCGGCTCGGTGTGCGGGGCGGGTGCCGCAGTGGGACGGGCTTCGGGTCCAGTACGCGGACTACGCGCTGTGGCAGCGGGAGATGCTCGGCGACCCCGACGACCCCGACGGGGTGATGGCACGGCACCTCGACTTCTGGCGGTCGGAGCTGGCGGGGGTGTCGGGAGAGCTGACGCTGCCCGTGGACCGGGCCCGCCCGGCCGTGCCGTCGTTTGCCGGGCGTGTGGTGCCGGTGGACGTGGATCCGGCCACGCACGCCGGGCTGGTGGAGGTCGCCGGGAAGGGCCGGGCGACGATGTTCATGGTGGTGCACGCGGCGGTGTGTGTGCTGCTGGCGCGGATGGGCGCGGGGCGGGATGTGGTGCTGGGGACGCCGGTGGCGGGGCGGTCGGACACGGCGCTGGAGGACTTGGTCGGGTTCTTCGTGAACACGCTGGTGCTGCGGGCGGACGTCTCGGGGGATCCGACGTTCGCGGAGGTGCTGGAGCGGGTGCGGGCGGCGGACCTGGCGGCGTACGCGCATCAGGAGGTGCCGTTCGAGCGGCTGGTGGACGAGCTCAACCCGGTCCGCTCGCTGTCCCGCAACCCGTTGTTCCAGGTGATGCTGGCGCTGCAGAACGTCCCCGAACCCGAATGGCACCTGCCGGGGGTGGAGGTACGGCAGACGACGCTCCTGCGGGAGGCCGCCGCCCGGTTCGACCTGTCCGTGTCCCTGACGGAACGGCACGACGCGCAAGGAGCGCCGGCAGGTCTCACCGGAGAGATCCTCTACGCCACGGACCTGTTCGACGAGGAGACCGTCGAGGCGCTCGCGCGCCGGCTGACGCGGGTGCTGGAGCAGGTCGCCGCGAACCCCGGCCTGAGGCTCAGCGACGTCGACGTGCTGACCGACGACGAGCGCACCCGGCTGACCGCCGACTGGAACGACACCGCGACGGCCGTGCCGGACGCACTCGTGCCCGAGCTGTTCACCCGCCGCGCGCGGCAGGAACCGGACACGGTCGCCGTCGAGTCCGCCGAACGATCACTGACCTACGGGGAGTTGGCGGCGGACGCCGGGCGCCTCGCGCGCTACCTCATCGACGCCGGAGTCGGTCCGGAGTGCCGCGTGGCGGTCGTGGTGGAGCGGTCGGCGGCGATGGCCGTCGCCCTCCTCGCCGTGGCGACGGCGGGCGGCGTGTATGTGCCCGTCGACGCCGACTACCCGGCGGACCGGACGGAATACCTGCTCAGGGACTCCGACCCGGCCGTGGTGCTGTGCCTGGCCCACACCCGGGACGTCGTACCCGAGTGGTATACGGGCCGCGTCGTCGTGACCGACGACCCCGCGGTGGCCGAAGCGGTCGGGGCGTACGACGGCGGGCCGGTCGGGGACGACGAGCGCACCGTGCCGTTGCGGGCCGGCAACGCGGCCTACGTCATCTACACCTCGGGCTCGACGGGACGCCCCAAGGGCGTCGCGGTGCCGCACCACGGCCTGCGGAACCTCGTCGTGGAGAACACCCGGCGGTACGCCATGGACGCGGACACCCGCGTCCTGCAACTGGTCTCGCCGAGCTTCGACGTCGCCATGGCCGACATCTGGCCCGTGCTGTGCGCGGGCGGCCGGCTCGTCCTGGCCCCGCCGAGGCTGGCCCTGTCCGGAGAGGAACTGACGGACCTGGTCCGCACCCGGCGCATCACCCACGCGGCGATACCCCCGACCTTCCTGTCCCAGATGCCGTGCGACCACCTGCCCGACCTGCGCGTACTGATCACCGGAGGTGAGGCGCTCCCCGAGGAACTGCGCCGGCGCTGGACCGCCGACCGCGCCATGTACAACCAGTACGGGGTCACCGAGGCGGCGGTCATCTCGACCGTGGGCCGGATCGGCGACCACGACGGCCCACCTCCGATCGGCCGGCCCGTGGCCAACACCCACGTGTACGTGCTGGACGAGCGGCTGCGACCGGTGCCGGCCGGTGTGGCGGGGGAGCTGTACGTCGCCGGTGCCGGGCTCGCGCGCGGCTACCTCGGCCGTGCCGGACTGTCGGCCGGGCGGTTCGTGGCCTGCCCGTACGGCAGCGGCGAGCGGATGTACCGCACCGGGGACGTGGTGCGGTGGACCGGCGACGGCGAGCTGGTCTTCGTGGGGCGGGCCGACGACCAGATGAAGATCCGGGGTCACCGGATCGAACCCGGCGAGATCGAGGCCGCCCTGGCGGGCTGCCCCGGGGTGCGCCAGGCCGCGGTGATCATCAGGGAGGACCGCCCCGGAGACCGCAGGCTGGTCGGCTACGTCGCCGCCGACGAGCAGACCGTGGACGGCCGGACGATACGGGACACGGTCGCCGGCCTCCTGCCGGAGTACATGGTGCCCGCGGCCGTGGTCGTCCTCGACACGCTGCCGCGCACCGCGAACGGCAAGGTGGACCGCGCCGCGCTGCCCGCACCCGACTTCACCGGACGGACCACCGGCCGCGAGCCCCGCACCGAGACCGAGCGCGTCCTGTGCGGGCTGTTCGCCGAGATGCTGGGCCTGGAGCAGGTCGGCGTCGAGGACGGCTTCTTCGAACTCGGCGGCGACTCCATCAGCTCCATGCAGCTGGTCTCGCGGGCCCGCCGGGCCGGACTTCTGCTGACCCCCCGTCAGGTCTTCGAGGAGAAGACGCCGGAACGACTCGCGGCGGTCGCACAGCCCGCTGGGAAGGCCGCGGCGACCGCCGACCTGGGCGTCGGCGAGGTGGCGTGGACCCCGGTGATGCGAGCGTTCGGGCCACGGGCCGCCGGGCCGCTCTTCGCGCAGTGGATGACGGTGGGGGCACCGCCCGGGCTCGGACTTGGGGTGCTGGCCGCCGGTCTCACGGCCGTACTGGACACCCACGACATGCTGCGCGCCCGGACCGTCCCCGGTGCGCGGACGCTGGTGGTGGGTGAGCGGGGCTCGGTGGAGGCCGCCGCGCTCATCTCCCGGGTGGAGGCCGGACCCGCGGACCTGGACGAGTGCGCCGGGCGGGCGGCCCGGGCGGCGGCGGAACGGCTGGACCCGGCGGCGGGCGTGATGGTCCAGGCCGTGTGGGTCGACGCCGGCCCGCACACGGTGGGCCGACTGGTGGTCGTGGCGCATCACCTGGTGGTCGACGGGGTGTCGTGGCGGGTGCTGCTGCCGGACCTCCAGGCGGCCTGCGAGGCGGTCGCCGACGGGCGCCGGCCGGTGCTGGATCCGGTGGGCACGTCGTTCCGGCGCTGGTCGCACCTGCTGTCCGAGCAGGCGGCCTCCGCGGCACGGGTCGCCGAACTCGACGCCTGGACAGCCCTGCTGGGCGAACCCGAGGCCCCCTTGGGCGGTCGTGCTCTGGACCCGGTGACGGACACCGCCGACACTCTGCGCCGCCGCTCGTGGGTGATTCCGGCGGAGCAGGCGGCCGTGCTGGTGGAGCGGATGCCGGCCGCGTTCCACTGCGGCGTGCACGAGGTGCTGCTCGCCGGGCTGGCCGCCGCGGTCGTGCGGTGGCGGCAGGACACGGCACCCCGTACGCTCCTCGTGGCCGTGGAGGGCCATGGCCGTGAACCGCTCGACGGCGTCGACCTCGCCCGCACGGTCGGCTGGTTCACCAGCGCGCGTCCGGCCCGGCTGGACCTCACGGACACCGACGTCGAGGACGTCGCTACGGGCGGCCCGGCCGCGGGCCGCCTCCTGAAAGCGGTCAAGGAACAGGTACGGACGGTGCCCGGGGACGGCCTCGGCTACGAACTGCTGCGCCACCTCAACCCGGACACGGCACCGGTCCTGCAAGCCGCCCCGGCACCCCAGATCGGCTTCAACTACCTGGGCCGGTTCACGGCCGCGGCACCTTCCGGCACGGTCGGCGCCTGGCAGCTGGCCGGCGAGGCGGCGGTCGGAGGCTCGGCCGACCCCGGGCTGCCCGCGATGCACGCGCTGGAGGGCCTCGCGGTCGTCCGGGACACCCCGGCAGGACCCGACCTGTCCGTCACGCTCAACTGGCCCGCCGCACTGCTGGACGAGGACGACGTGGAGCGGCTGGGACAGGCCTGGGTGCACATGCTGGGCGGCCTGGCGGCCCACACGTCCGAGCCGACCTCGGGCGGGCACACCCCGTCCGACTTCGGTCTCCTCGACCTCGACCAGGACGAGATCGAGCAATTCGAAGCGATGGCAGCAAAACTGGAGGAAGGGCTGTCCCGGTGACGTCTTCAACAGCTTCCCAGGGAGCCGCCCTGGCGGAAATATGGCCGCTGTCGCCCCTGCAGGAGGGGCTGCTGTTCCACTCCGGCTTCGACGACAACGGCCCCGACGTCTACGCCGTGCAGTTCGACCTGGCCGTCGACGGACCGCTGGACGCCGAGCGGTTACGCGCCTCCTGGCAGGCCCTGCTCACCCGGCACGCGGCGCTCCGGGCGAGCTTCCAGCGCCGCAAGAACGGCAAGGCCGTGCAGCTCATCACCAGGAACGTGCCGCTGCCCTGGCGGCAGGCCGACCTGTCGCACCTGGCGGAGCCGGACCTGTCCGAACAGGCCGGGAAGCTCGCCGCACAGGAACGCGCGGAACGCATGGACCTCACGGTCCCGCCCCTGCTCCGACTGCTGCTGATCCGGCTCGGCGAGCACCGCCACCGCCTCATCGTGACCTCCCACCACCTCCTCATGGACGGCTGGTCGATGCCGGTGCTGCTCGGCGAACTCGCCGCCGTGTACGAGGCGGGCGGCGACGCCTCCGGCCTCCGCCGGGCCGCCTCCTACGGGGAGTACCTGGCGTGGCTGAACCGCCAGGACAAGGACGCGGCGCGCGCCGCCTGGCGGACGGAGCTCGCCGGGCTCGACGAACCGACCCTCGTGGCGCCGTCGGACCGTGGCGGCGAGCCGGTCCTGTCGGCGGAGAGCTACGTGGAACTCTCCGCCGGCACCACCCGGGCGCTGGCCGACTGGGCCCGTACGCACGGCCTGACGGTGAACACGGTCGTCCAGGGCGCGTGGGCGCTGGTGCTGGCCCGGCTGGCCCGGCGTACCGACGTCGTCTTCGGCGCCACGGTCGCCGGCCGCCCCGCGGAGCTGCCCGGAGCCGAGTCGATGGTCGGCCTGCTCATCAACACCCTGCCGGTACGGGTGCCGCTGGACGGCGCCCAGCCGATGGTCGAGATGCTGACGCGACTCCAGGAACGGCAGTCCCGGCTGATCGACCACCAGCACCTCGGCCTGGCCGAGATCCAGCGGATCGCCGGCCCGGGCGCCGTCTTCGACACCCTCGTCGTCTTCGAGAACTACCCCACGTCCGACGCGGGGCGTTCCGCTCCCGGCATGCCGACCTTCTCCGCCTCCGCGGGACAACAGGCCACCAACTACCCGCTCACTCTCGGCGTCCTCGTCACCGACCGCCTCCAGGCCCGGGTCACCTACCGGCCCGACCTGTTCGACCAGGAGCGGGCCGCGGAGGTGGGACAGCGGCTGGTGCGGGTGCTGGAACGCATAGTGGCCTCCGATCCTGAGGTGCCCGTCGGCCGGGTCGACGTGCTGGACGAGTCCGAGCGGTCGCGGGTGACGGTGTCCTGGAACGACACGGCGGGGGCTGTGCCGGATGGGTCGGTGCCGGAGTTGTTCGCGCGTTGGGCGGGCCGGTCGCCGGGTGCGGTGGCGGTGCGGTGTGGTCAGGAAGCGCTGACGTATGGGGAGTTGGAGGTGCGGGCCAACCGTTTGGCGCGGTATCTGGTGGGGCTTGGGGTGGGGCGTGAGGCGCGGGTGGGTCTGTGTCTGCCGCGGTCGGTGGAGATGGTGGTGGCGGAGCTGGCGGTGTGGAAGGCGGGTGGGGCGTTCGTGCCGCTGGATCCGGAGTATCCGGCGGACCGGCTGGCTTTCATGGTGGCGGACAGTGGTGTGCGGGTGGTGGTGGGGTCGGGTGTGGTGCCGTTCGGTGGGGTGCCGTGGGTGGCTCCGGACGATCCGGAGGTGCAGGCGCAGTCCGGTGAAGCGCTGGGCCTGATCCCGGTGCCGGATCAGTTGGCGTAT
>NZ_JANUQM010000016.1:93297-245601 GCF_030386795.1 Streptomyces sp. S.PNR 29 | reverse complement strand
GGGCATCGGCGACACCATCCGCGTCTCCCTGTCGGCCCCGCCCGCCGAGGAGGTCAAGGTCGGCATCCAGATCCTGGAGTCGCTGAACCTGCGCCGGCGCGGCCTGGAGATCGTCTCCTGTCCGTCCTGCGGCCGTGCCCAGGTCGACGTCTACAAGCTGGCCGAGGAGGTCACCGCGGGCCTGACCGGTATGGACGTCCCGCTGCGCGTCGCCGTCATGGGCTGTGTCGTCAACGGCCCCGGCGAGGCCCGCGAGGCCGACCTCGGCGTCGCCTCCGGCAACGGCAAGGGGCAGATCTTCGTCAAGGGCGAGGTCATCAAGACCGTCCCCGAGTCGAAGATCGTGGAGACCCTCATCGAGGAGGCGATGAAGCTCGCCGAGCAGATGGAGCAGGACGGCGTCGCGTCGGGCGAGCCGGCCGTCACCGTGAGTTGAACAGCACGGACCGAAGGGGGCCCGAGCGTGACGATTCTGGAGAACATCCGGGGACCACGCGACCTGAAGGCGCTGTCCGAAGCGGAAATTTGTCAACTGTCCGACGAGATACGTGAGTTCTTGGTCCACGCGGTCGCCAGGACCGGCGGCCACCTCGGGCCCAACCTGGGGGTGGTGGAGCTCACCGTCGCCCTGCACCGGGTCTTCGAGTCACCGGTGGACCGCATCCTGTGGGACACCGGCCACCAGAGCTATGTCCACAAACTGCTGACGGGACGCCAGGACTTCTCCAAGCTGCGCGGCAAGGGCGGCCTGTCCGGCTACCCGTCGCGCGAGGAGTCCGAGCACGACGTCATCGAGAACAGCCACGCCTCCACCGCGCTCGGCTGGGCCGACGGCCTCGCCAAGGCCCGCCAGGTGCAGGGGGAGAAGGGGCACGTCGTCGCGGTGATCGGGGACGGCGCGCTCACCGGCGGCATGGCCTGGGAGGCGCTGAACAACATCGCGGCCGCCAAGGACCGGCCGCTGATCATCGTCGTCAACGACAACGAGCGGTCGTACGCTCCCACCATCGGCGGCCTCGCCAACCACCTCGCGACCCTCCGTACCACCGACGGCTACGAAAAGGCCCTCGCCTGGGGCAAGGACGTCCTGCTGCGCACGCCCGTCGTCGGCACGACCCTGTACGAGGCCCTGCACGGCGCGAAGAAGGGCTTCAAGGACGCGTTCGCCCCCCAGGGCCTCTTCGAGGACCTGGGCCTGAAGTACGTCGGCCCCATCGACGGGCACGACATCGGCGCCGTCGAGTCGGCGCTCCGGCGTGCCAAACGCTTCCACGGGCCCGTGCTGGTCCACTGCCTGACGGAGAAGGGCCGCGGCTATGAACCGGCCCTCGCCCACGAGGAGGACCACTTCCACACCGTCGGCGTGATGGACCCGCTCACCTGCGAGCCGCTCGCGCCCGCGGGCGGCCCGTCCTGGACGTCCGTGTTCGGCGACGAGATCGTGCGGATCGGCGAGGAGCGCGACGACGTCGTGGCGATCACGGCCGCCATGCTGCACCCGGTCGGCCTCGGCAGGTTCGCCGAACGGTTCCCCGACCGCGTGTGGGACGTCGGCATCGCCGAGCAGCACGCGGCCGTGTCCGCGGCCGGCCTGGCGACCGGCGGACTGCACCCGGTCGTCGCCGTCTACGCCACCTTCCTCAACCGCGCCTTCGACCAGCTTCTGATGGACGTGGCACTGCACCGCTGCGGAGCGACCTTCGTACTGGACCGGGCCGGCGTCACCGGCGTCGACGGCCCCTCCCACAACGGCATGTGGGACCTGTCCGTCCTCCAGGTCGTCCCCGGCCTCAGGATCGCCGCGCCACGTGATGCCGGCCAGCTCCGGGCCCAGCTGCGCGAGGCCGTCGCCGTCGACGACGCGCCGACCCTCGTCCGCTTCCCGAAGGAGTCGGTGGGGCCGGACATCCCGGCGATCGACCGGGTGGGCGGCATGGACGTGCTGCACACCGGCGAGCGTCCCGACGTGCTGCTGGTGGCCGTCGGCGTGATGGCGCCCGTCTGCCTCCAGGCGGCCGAGCTGCTCGAAGCCCGCGGCATCGGCTGCACCGTCGTCGACCCGCGCTGGGTCAAGCCCGTCGACCCGGCGCTCCCCGGACTGGCCGCCGGGCACCGACTGGTCGCCGTCGTCGAGGACAACAGCCGCGCGGCCGGGGTCGGCGCCGCGGTGGCGCTGGCGCTGGGCGACGCCGATGTGGACGTGCCCGTACGGCGGTTCGGCATCCCCGAGCAGTTCCTCGCGCACGCCAAGCGCGCCGAGGTGCTCGCCGACATCGGCCTCACGCCCGTCGAGGTCGCCGGGCGGATCAGCGCGAGCCTGGCGGTCACGTCGCAGGCCGGGACGGTCCCGGCACAGCAGACCGCCGAGGCCGTCACGCCAGTCAAGGAGACAACCGAATGACCACGGAGTTCGACCTCGGCGCGCTGTTGGCCGAGCGCGGAGCCGAGCGCTACGAGCTGCACGCGAAGCACCTCAACCACCAGCTCCCGCGCATGCTGCACACCATCGGCTTCGACAAGGTCTACGAGCGTGCCGAGGGCGCGTACTTCTGGGACGCGGACGGCAACGACTACCTGGACATGCTCGCCGGGTTCGGGGTGATGGGCCTGGGCCGCCACCACCCCGTCGTCCGCAAGGCGCTGCACGACGTCCTCGACGCGTCCCTCGCCGACCTCACCCGCTTCGACTGCCAGCCGCTGCCCGGGCTGCTGGCCGAGAAGCTCCTGTCGTACAGCCCCCACCTGGACCGGGTGTTCTTCGGCAACAGCGGTACGGAGGCCGTCGAGGGCGCGCTGAAGTTCGCCCGGTTCGCCACCGGCAAGCCCCGCGTCCTGTACTGCGAGCACGCCTTCCACGGCCTGACCACCGGATCCCTGTCCGTCAACGGCGAGCGCGGCTTCCGCGACGGCTTCGCCCCGCTGCTGCCCGACACCCCCGTCCCGCTCGGCGATCTCGACGCGCTGGCAAGCGAGTTGATGCGGGGCGACGTCGCCGCACTGATCGTCGAGCCCGTCCAGGGCAAGGGCGTGCACCAGACCCCGCCCGGATACCTGCGCGCCGCCCAGGAGCTGCTGCACAAGCACAAGGCGCTGCTCATCGCGGACGAGGTGCAGACGGGGCTGGGCAGGACCGGCCGCTTCTACGCCTACCAGCACGAGGACGGTGTCGAGCCCGACCTGGTGTGCGTGGCCAAGGCCCTGTCCGGCGGATATGTGCCGGTCGGGGCCACGCTCGGCCGGGACTGGATCTTCCGGAAGGTCTACTCGTCGATGGACCGGGTGCTGGTCCACTCGGCGAGCTTCGGATCCAACGCGCAGGCCATGGCGGCCGGCCTGGCCGTGCTGTCCGTCATGGAGAACGAGCAGATCGTCGCGAACGCCGCCGCCACGGGGGAACTGCTCACCTCCCGGCTCGCGGAGCTCGTCGACAAGTACGAGCTGCTCGCCGAGGTGCGGGGCCGGGGCCTGATGATCGGCATCGAGTTCGGCAGGCCCGGCTCGCTGAAGCTGCGCAGCCGCTGGGCCATGCTGCAGGCCGCGCGCAGGGGACTGTTCGCACAGATGGTGGTCGTCCCGCTGCTGCAGCGGCACCGGGTCCTCACCCAGGTCTCCGGCGACCACATGGAGGTGATCAAGCTGATCCCGCCGCTGATCATCGGCGAGCGGGAGGTGGACCGGTTCGTCGACGCCTTCACCGCGGTGATGGACGAGGCGCACAACGGTGGCGCTCTGATCTGGGACTTCGGAAAAACGCTGGTCAAGCAGGCGGTGGCCAACCGCTGACGGCCCGGTTTGCCTCTGAGGCAAGAAATTTGCCGCCCAGGCAAGGCTCCGGCTGAATGGAGGCATGAGCTCTCCCGAGTCCGAGCCGCCGGACGGGCCGGCCGAGGCCGCGCCCGTCGTGGCGCCGCAGCTGCGTGCCCTGCGGCGCCGTGCCGCCCTCACGCTGGAGGCCGCGGCCCGCGCCGCCGGGCTGTCGCCCGCCCACCTCTCCCGCCTGGAGACCGGGCAGCGCCAGCCCTCACTGCCGATGCTGCTGGCCCTCGCCCGCATCTACGGTACGACCGTCTCGGAGCTGCTCGGCGAGACGGTCGCCGAACGGGACGCCGTCGTCCGCGCCGCCGACATGGAGCCGACCGCGGCGGGCGGCTGGACGTACTGGCAGGCCGGCGCGCCCGGCCGTGGCATGCAGGCCCTGCGTGTCCATGTGCCGTACGCCTCCCAGGGCGACATCGTGCGCGTGCACCCCGGCGAGGAGTGGCTGTACGTCCTCAAGGGGCGGCTCAGGCTGCGCCTCGGGGACGCCGCGCACCGGCTCGCCCCGGGCGACAGCGCGCACTTCGACTCGCTGACCCCGCACCGCATCGCCGCCCAGGACCCGGACGGGGTCGAGCTCCTGTTCGTCCACACCCTGCTGCAGAGCCCCACGGCCACGCTGTGCCTGGGGCCCACCCCTGGAGAGACGCCGTGAAAGACATGGAGGAGAAGTTCCCCCGCGCCCTGTGGGTGCGGCTGATCATCTACATCGCGGCCGGGCACGTCTTCTCGGCCTTCGTCTACCTCCTGTTCGAGGTGGGGGCCAAGTGACGGGCGTCAGTCGAGCAGCCGCTCCCGCAGCCGCTCCCGCACCTCCTGGGTGACCCCGAGGCCCTTCTCCAGGTAGGTGTCCACGCCGCCCCAGGTCTCCTCGATGGTCTCGAACGCCGCCGTCAGGTACTCGGCACGCGCGTCGAACAGCGGGCTGAGCAGCTCCATGACCTCGGGGGAGTAGGCCGAGGGGGACGTGCTGCTGCGGCGCACCCTGTAGCGGCGGTGCTTGGCGTTCGACTTCAGGTAGTCGTCGAGGATCGCGTCGCGCTCGACGCCCAGGGCGAGCAGTGTCACCGCGATCGACAGGCCCGCGCGGTCCTTGCCGGCCGCGCAGTGCATCAGCACCGGGACGCTGTCGTCGGCGAGCGCGTGCAGCACCTGGGAGTGCTCGGCGGTGCGTTCCTTGATGATCATGCGGTACGAGGCGATCATCCGGTTCGCGCCCTTGCCGTCGGCCAGGATCGCCCGCAGCTGATCCAGATCGCCGTCGCGGACCATCTTCCAGAACTCGGCGCCGTCGGCGGGGTCGCTCAGCGGCAGGTTCACATTGCGCACGCCCGGCAGCTCGACGTCCGGCCCTTCCAGCTTCTGGTCGGCCGCGTTGCGGAAGTCGAAGATCGTGTGCAGGTCCAGGGAGGCGAGGAACGCGGCGTCCTCCTCGGTCGCGTGCGCGAGGTGGCCGCTGCGGAACACGAGCCCGTGCCGCACCCGCCGACCGTCCACGGTCGGCAGTCCGCCCACGTCACGGAAGTTGCGCACACCGGCCAGCTCGGGTTCGGTCGACGGGACCTGCTGCGTCACGAGGGCTCCTCCCATTCGGCGCCGCCGACGCGGCTCATCGGCGGGCGTTCTCGACCATACGACATGGCTTCCAGGGCCAATCAGTTGTCCACAGGCGTTGCCGAAGGGCCCACGGACCTCGATGATGTTGCTGCTTGAGTGCACCTGTTTGAATCTGTGAGGGACTGATGCTGGAGATCTCCGAAGACGGTCGTACGTGGATACTGTCCGGGCCGACCAGCAGTTACGCCCTCCATGTGACCGAACACCAGGAGCTCGTACACCTGCACTGGGGTGCCCGGATAGCGCTCGCCGACGCCGAGGCCCTCGCGGTGCGCCCGCTGCCGGAGTACTGGCCCTTCGAGTCCCCGCTCGACGGACGCGAGGAGTACCCGGTCGAGGGCGGCCCCCGCTTCACCCGGCCGGCCCTGTCCGTACGCACCGACGAGCGGCGCGGCACCGAGTGGACCTTCGAACGGTACGAGGCGGACGGCGACGAGCTGCGGATCCGCTTCCGTGACGCCGGGCTGACCGTCACGCTCCACTACCGGATCCGGGGCGACGTCGTGGAGCGCTGGGTGACCCTGGAGAACCAGGGGCCGGTGATCGAGGTGCTGCGTGCCGACTCCGCCACCTGGACGCTGCCCCACCGCGACGGCTGGCGGCTGTCCCAGCTGCACGGCCGCTGGGCCGCGGAGTCCCGGCTGGTGCGCTCGGACCTCACCTATGGCGAGAAGGTCATCGGCAGCCGCCGCGGCCACACCGGGCACCAGCACCTGCCCTGGGTCGCGCTCGACTCCGACGCGACCGAGGAGAGCGGCGAGGTCTACGGCTGCGCGCTCGGCTGGTCGGGCTCCTGGCGGATCGCGGTGGCCCAGCTCCCGGACGCGCGCGTGCAGATCACCGGCGGCGCCGGCCACGACGACTCGGGCCTGCTGCGGCTGGCGGCGGGGGAGTCCTTCACGACACCCGTCTTCGCGGGCCTGTGGAGCGACGGCGGCTTCGGCGGTGCCAGCCGCGCCTGGCACGCGTACCAGCGGGCGTACGTCATCCCGGACGCCGGCCGGGACCGGCCCGTGCTGTTCAACTCCTGGGAGGCCACGGAGTTCGACATCTCCGAGGAACAGCAGCGGGCGCTCGCGCAGCGGGCCGCGGAGATGGGCGTCGAGCTGTTCGTGGTCGACGACGGCTGGTTCGGTGCGCGCACCAGCGACCGGGCCGGGCTCGGCGACTGGACGCCCAACCCCGACCGCTTCCCCGGCGGACTCAAGCCGCTCGCCGACCACGTGCACGGCCTCGGTATGCAGTTCGGCATCTGGGTCGAGCCGGAGATGGTCAACCCGGACAGCGAGCTGTACCGCGCCCACCCCGACTGGGTGCAGTACCAACCGGGACGAAAGCGGACGGAATTCCGCAATCAGCTCGTACTCAACCTCGCCCGCGAGGACGTCCAGGAGTATCTCTGGGAACAGCTCGACGGGCTTCTCTCCAGCGCCCCGATCGACTACGTCAAGTGGGACTTCAACCGCTGCTTCACCGACGCCGGCTGGCCGGGCGACCCATACCCGCAGCGGCTGTGGGTCGACCATGTGCACGCGCTGTACGCCCTGTTCGACCGGCTGCGGGCGGCTCACCCGGGTGTCGCCTTCGAGTCCTGCTCGGGGGGTGGCGGCCGCATCGACCTCGGTGTGCTGAGCCGTACCGACCAGGTGTGGACCTCGGACAACACCGACCCGCTGGACCGGCTCGCCATCCAGGAGGGCTTCAGTCAGATCCACCCGGCCCGGGTGATGGCCGCCTGGGTCACCGACAGCCCGAACGTCATGCTCAACGGCCGGATCAGCTCGCTGCGCTTCCGGTTCGTGAGCGCCATGGCCGGGGTGCTCGGGGTCGGCGGCGACCTCACCAAGTGGACGGCGGAGGAGCTCGCCGAGGCCCGGGACTGGGTGAGTCTCTACAAGGAGATCCGGCCCCTGGTGCAGCGCGGGGACCTCTATCGGCTGAGGCCGCCGCGGGGCGGCCTGAGCGCCGTGCAGTACGTGCTCGGTGACGAGGCCGTCGTCCTGGCCTGGCTCCAGGCGCAGAGCTACGGCGAGCCCGTCCCGGCGCTCAGACTGCGCGGGCTCGACCCGACAGCATCGTACGAATGCCGCGAAACGGGCGAAGTGTACCGAGGTGCCGTGCTGTTGCACCACGGGCTGCGGACGGGGCTGCGCGGCGACCTTGATGCGGCAGTTATCCGGCTGCGGCGCATCTGAGCCTAATATCCGAATTGACGCTCTTCATCGCAACTCGCTCTGATATGGCAGGCCCTGGAGTGGAGTCGCGTGAGGAGCGTCATATTCGTGACGGTGCGTTGCACGTCATGTTCACGTAATGCACACACTTCTCAAGGGGGTTCGTGTGGTGCGGCGCCTTGGAATCGACGGAGGGTGACCGTGAATTCCCGGTAAGGGACCGAGTGGAACGCATGCACAGGGAACCTCTCGCTTGTCCCTTTGCGTCTTGGTCGCTTACGTTCCACACCGATCCGGGCGGACGCCGAATCCTGCCGCCGACCGGAGCCCCACACCGACCACCCGTGCACGGCAGGAGCGGGGGACCCACAGGTACGACCGCCTGTTCCGTCCTCCGGCAACAGGCTTGGGGTAAAGCCGCGCCCTCGCGCGGCCGGGCATCTCCAGTCCGCACCCGACAGCTCACCTCGCAGGCGCCGGAGAGGAATTCGCCATGCCCGCGAAGGGTAAGCATCGCCGCCCCAAGACCCAGCGTTTCACCCGCTCCATCGCCGTCGCCGGAACCGGCGGCGCCGCGCTGGCCCTCCCGCTCATGGGGGCCACCGGCGCCCACGCCGCTCCCGCGCAGTCCGCTTCGGAAAAGGCCGTTCAGTCCCTTCCCGCGACCGAGAAGCAGGCCGCGGAGCAGAAGGTGGACGCACGGCTCTACACCGTGAAGGCCGGTGACTATCTGGCGAAGATCGCCGAGGAGCAGCACGTCAGCGGTGGCTGGAAGAAGCTCTACGCGGACAACCGCGAGGCCGTTGGCGACGACCCGTCGCTGATCCACCCCGGCCTGCGGCTCACCGTCGTCATGCAGGCGACGGCGAACTCCCCGGAGACTTCGTCCGCTCCGAAGTCGTCCGCGCCGTCCAAGCCGTCCGCCAAGACGTCGGAGTCGTCCTCCAAGGCGTCCAAGTCGCCTGCCAAGGCGACCGCCCCGAAGACGACCACGCAGTCCGCCGGGACCACGAGCACCTCCAGCGGCTACACCCTTCCCGTGGAGGGGGCCACCGTCGGTACCCCGTACCACATGGCGGGCAGCATGTGGTCCAGCGGCTACCACACGGGCGTCGACTTCGTCGTCCCGACCGGTACGTCCCTCAAGGCCGTGGCCGCCGGTACGGTCGTCTCCGCCGGGTGGGGTGGCGCGTACGGCAACCAGGTCGTCATCAAGCTGAACGACGGCTACTACGCCCAGTACGCCCACCTGTCCTCGATCTCCGTCTCGACCGGCCAGTCCGTGACCGAGGGTCAGGAGATCGGCCTCTCCGGCGCCACCGGCAACGTGACCGGACCGCACCTGCACTTCGAGATCCGTACCACGCCGGACTACGGCTCGGACGTGGACCCGGTCGCCTACCTCCGCTCGCACGGCGTCTCCGTCGGCTGACGGCCACCTCGTCCACCACCACCTGCCTGACACGCTGCCGAAGGCCGGACCCCGATCCCCGGGTCCGGCCTTCGGCCTGTCCGGGGTGGGGTGTCGACAGTGAGGGGCGATGCGGGCCAGAGTGATGCCCTGTCAGCAGTGCAAGCGCTTTCTGCCCTTTCTGTCCCGAAGGAGCCGTACGACGTGACGACCACGCGCAGAGCATTCGGAACCCTCGCCGCCGGTGCCGCCCTGGCGGCCCTCGCCCCCGCGGGGACCGCCGGCGCCTCGCCGGGCTCCCCGGGCCGCCGACACGGTCGGCTCATCGCCTGCGACGACTTCCGGCACGGCCTCGGCCAGTGGGTGACCGAGCTGCAGAACGGCGGCACCGTCACCGCCTCCCGCGGTGTCCTGGAGATCGACGTGCCGAGCGGCGCGACGGTCTGGTTCAGGCGGCCGCTCGCCGGGCCGTACGAGCTGGAGTACACCGCCACACCCGTGTCGGAGGGCGGCGTCAACGACCGTGTCTCGGACCTGAACAACTTCTGGAACGCGACCGACGTCCGCTCACCGGACGACCTCTTCGCCACGCGCAGAAGCGGGGCACTGGAGGAGTACGACCACCTCAGGACGTACTACGTCGGATACGGCGCCAACTACAACACCACGACCCGGCTGCGCCGTTACGTGGGCGAGGCCGGAGTCCGCCCGCTGGTGTACGACTACACCGAGCCGCTGCTCGTGGCGAACCAGCCGCACCGGGTCCGCGTCGTCTCCGACGGCTCCCTCGTGCGGTGGTGGAACAACGGGCGGCTCGTCTTCGACCACCGCGACCCCGAACCGTACACGAGCGGGCACTTCGCCTTCCGCACCACGTGGAGCCACTTCCGGATCAGCGACTTCAAGGTCTGGTCCCTGCCTCGACGCGCCTGACCGGGGACGCTATTCCCTGGTTGGCCAACTCTTTAGGAGTGGCTTATGTCACCGCCCGTCAACCCCTTCCTACGGTCGCGTAAGTCACATTCCAAGGTGAATCATGGCCGACGTGGCAGACGATTCGAAGAGTGACAGCAGATCAGTGATCGGGTCGTACGTTGCGGTGGGGGACAGCTTCACCGAGGGCGTCGGCGACCCCGGCCCCGACGGGGCGTTCGTCGGCTGGGCCGACCGGTTCGCGGTGCTGCTCGCGGACCGGCGGCCCGAGGGCGACTTCCATTACACGAACCTCGCGGTACGCGGCAGGCTGCTCGACCAGATCGTGGCGGAACAGGTGCCGCGGGCCGTCGAACTCGCGCCGGACCTGGTGTCGTTCTGCGCCGGCGGCAACGACATCCTCCGCCCCGGCACCGACCCGGACGAGGTGGCCGAGCGTTTCGAGCAGGCGGTCGCCGCGCTGGCCGCGGTGGCCGGCACGGTCATGGTGACGACCGGCTTCGACACCCGCGGCGTGCCCGTGCTCAAGCACCTGCGCGGCAAGATCGCCACGTACAACGGCCATGTGCGGGCCATCGCCGACCGCTACGGCTGTCCGGTGCTCGACCTGTGGTCGCTCAGGAGCGTCCAGGACCGCAGGGCCTGGGACGCCGACCGGCTGCACCTGTCACCCGAGGGGCACACGCGCGTGGCGCTGCGCGCGGGCCAGGTCCTCGGCCTTCAGGTGCCGGCCGACCCGGAGCAGCCCTGGCCGCCGCTGCCGCCGCGCGGCACCCTTGAGGTCCGGCGGGACGACGTCCACTGGGCACGCGAGTACCTGGTGCCGTGGATCGGGCGCCGCTTGCGCGGCGAGTCGTCGGGGGACCACGTGACGGCCAAGGGGGTGCTGTCGCCGGACGACATCAGGATGCGGATCGCTTCGGTGGCCTGAGGCCGTTCCGTGGCCTGGCGGTCCGCGGAGGTCCGGCAGGGCCCGGCCGCCCTCGGACGCAGGCGCGCGAGCCGCGTCGGCGGACCAGCGACGCGGGCCGGGCCGTGCTCGGGGGCGTGCCGCCGCCGGGCGGTGGCCGCGGGTGGTGCGGCCGCCGGGCGGGTGGAGCGGGCCGCCGGATGCCGTCGGCCCCCGTCGGCTGATCGGCGGTGCGCTTGGGGGCCGCCGCGGTCCGGCCGCCTTCGTGGCGGTGGCGACTTGGGGGCGCAGGCGCGGGCCGCCGTCGGCACATGCCCTGTGCGGTGTTCCTGCGGCCGGGTGTGCCCGGGCCGCCTCTCGGGGCCGCCCGGTCGGCGGCGCGAGTGCCGCCACCGGTGTCACGGCCCACCTGTCGTCACCTCGCCACCGGCGCGCACGGCCCCGCGCGCGGGGGGCCGGCAATCCGCCGTCGCCGCAGGCCGGTGCGGCCTTCCCGCAGCCGTCCGGTCCGAGGTGCTCCGTCCTCAGCGCACGGACGCCGTCAACGCCGCCCTGTCCAGCCCGAGTTCCCGTGCGAGCGCCTCGTCCGTCCACTCCTGTGCCCGCGCGCGGGACACCGCGCCCTCGTAGCACGTCAGCTGCACGGCGAGGCCGTCGAGCAGGGCGGTCAGGCGCAGGGCCGTTCCGTCGGGGTCCGGGCAGTGGAACTCGCCCGCCGCCACGCCTTCCGCGATGACCTCGCAGATGGCGGCCTTCCATTGCCTGTCGAGGTCCCGTGCGACCTCCCGCAGGGCGGGCTCGCGCAGTGCCGCCGCCCAGCCCTCGATCCACAGCCGCCAGCCCTTGGCCTGGCCGGTCGGGGCGTACCAGCGCACGGCCGTCCGCAGCCGGCGCAGCGCCGACGTACGGCGGCCCACCAGCTTGCGCAGATGCGCGAGGTCGCCCTCGGCCGCGTGGGTGAACGCGGCGGCGACCAGCTTCTCCTTCGTCGAGAAGTGGTAGAGCACCAGCGCGTTGCTCACGCCCAGGGAGGAGGCGACATCGGCGATCCTGAGCGCCGCCACGCCCCGCGCCTCGATCTGCTCGACGGCGGCCCGCAGCAACTCCTCCCGCCGCTCCGCCACGCTCAACCGGACTCTCGTCACGCCGTCACACTACACAGACGCCCGTAGCCTCCTGACGTCTCGCTCCGGCCGTTCACGCAGGGCCCCGCAGGGCGTCTGCCCGCCGTCACCGGTACCACCCGAACCGCTCGGCCAGCACCGGCAGCCGGTCGGCGGCGAGGGCGTGCGCGGCGGCCCGCGGCGTCGTCCCGTCGGCCTCCGCCCGGTCCAGCACCTGACCGGTCAGGGCGCGCAGCGCCCGGCGTGTGTGGGCGAGCGCCTCGCCGGCGTCGGCGCCGATGTCGCCGAAGAGCGTCCACCACCACCAGGCGTTGGTCCCGGAGTTGACGACCACATCCGGCAGCACGGTCACCCCACGCGCGGCGAGCAGCTCCTCCGCCTCGGGCAGCACAGGCATGTTGGCCGCCTCGACGACCCAACGGGCCACGACGAGCTGCTGGTCGGCGGTGTCGATCGCGTACGACACCGCCGCCGGCACCAGCACCTCCGCGTCGGCCGACAGCCAGGCGTCGCCCGGCAGTTCACGGTCATCGGGGCGCAGCACCGCGCGGTCCACGGTGCCGTGGGCGTCCCGCGCGGCCAGCAGCGCCTCGACGTCGAGGCCGGCCGGGTTGGCGATCGTGCCCTTGATGTCGGCGACGGCCACCACCGTGAGCCCCGCGCGCGCGAGGAACCGTGCCGTGGCCCCGCCCATGGTCCCGAGGCCCTGCAGCGCGACCCGCGTGCCCGCGTAGGGCACACCGGCCCGGTCCAGGGCCGTGAGCGCCGACTCGGCGACCCCGCAGCCGCCGGCCAGCTCGTCGAGCCCGATGCCGTCCACCTCGACCGCGAACGCGTCCGCGAGCCGACGCCGGGCCGCCGCCTCGTCGTCGAGCAGCGGATACACCGCCTGGATCGACGACACCAGCCCCGCCTCGGCCGCCGCCCGGTCCACCAGGTCCTGGGTGAGTCCCAGGTCCTCACCGGTGGTCCAGCAACTCTCCACGTACGGCCGCATGGCCCGTAGATAGCGGACCAGGACCCCGTAGGCCTCCGGGTCCTGCGGATCGCAGTCGATTCCGCCCTTGGCGCCGCCCAGGGGGATGTAGCGGCCCTCGGGGTCGTAGTGCAGCGCCTCCTTCATGGTCATGCCGCGGGCGAGCCCGGTGACCTCCTCCAGCGTGCACCCCGCCCGCATCCGCAGCCCGCCGCTGGCGACGCCCCGCACCAGCCGGTCGACGACCAGGAAGCCCTGGTGGCCGGTGACGTGGTCGGTCCAGGTGAGCGACAGCAAGGGGGCGGTCATGCGGGCTCCCGGGGAGGCGAAGCGGGTGCGGAAGGGCGGTGCACCCGGTCAGCGTACTGAACGGATCATCAGTAGTGCTGGTGTACGGCTGGTGCGGCCAGAGGGATGTCGAAAGGGGCCGACCATAATGGAAAGCCTGACCGACTCCACCTGGAGGTACCGTGGCCGGTTTCCGTTCCCCGAGCCCTGGGCTCCGCACGCTGCGGCCCGCGGCCTTCGGCGTGGATCCGAGCGGTGAGCGAATGGCGCGCATCCGCAGATCGCCCCACTTCAGAGACGGCGTGTTCCAGAATCCCGGGGGTGCCGCCCGGACCCGGCCCTCCGGCTCCGGGCTCGACTTCGCGAAGGTCTTCTTCGACAAGGACGCGCGCTCCCGCCGGGCCCCCCGGGGCACGGTCCCGGTGCACGCCACCACGCTCGCCGACACGTCCCGGCCGCCCGCCACCGGACTGCGGCTGACCTGGATGGGCCACTCCAGCGTCCTCGCGGAGATCGACGGGCGGCGGGTGCTGTTCGACCCGGTCTGGGGCGAGCGCTGCTCCCCGTTCCCCTTCGCCGGGCCCAAGCGCCTCCATCCCATGCCCCTGCCGCTGGCCGCGCTCGGCCCGGTCGACGTCGTCGTCATCTCGCACGACCACTACGACCACCTGGACATGCCCACGATCAAGGCACTGGCCGGCACGGACACGCTGTTCGCCGTGCCGCTCGGCGTCGGCGCCCACCTGGAGCACTGGGGCGTCTCCTCCGGCCGGCTGCGCGAGCTGGACTGGCACGAGGCGACGAAGGCCGGCGGACTCACGCTCACCGCCACCCCCGCCCGCCACTTCTGCGGCCGCGGCCTGCGCAACACCCAGCACACCCTGTGGGCCTCGTGGGCCGTCGCCGGCGAGCAGCACCGGATCTACCACAGCGGCGACACCGGCTACTTCGAGGGCTTCCGGGACATCGGCGCCGACTACGGTCCGTTCGACGCCACGATGATCCAGATCGGCGCGTACAGCGAGTTCTGGCCGGACATCCACATGACACCCGAAGAGGGCCTGCGCGCCCACCTCGACCTTCAGGGCGGTCAGCCGAGCGGCGTGATGATGCCGATCCACTGGGGCACCTTCAATCTGGCGGCACACCCGTGGGCGGAACCCGGGGAGTGGACGAAGGACGCCGCGGAGGAGGCCGGGCAGGCGGTCGCGCTGCCCCGGCCCGGCGAGCCCTTCGAGCCTGCCGGAGCCCTCCCCACCGATCCCTGGTGGCGAGCCGTGTCCGCGCCTGTCACGCCTCACTGGCGCCGCCCCGAAGGTCCGCAGGCCGTGCCGGAGGTCACCCGCGCCGACGTCGACCTTGCCGGCGAGCGGTGACGCTGCCCCCCTCCCTTTCGACCGCCATCGCCATGGATGATTCCAGCCAGTCCGGTCGCGTCGGGACTGGTTCGAGCCGGAGGAAACTACGAATCTGAGAGGTCGCTGAACATTCGGGCCCCGCATCCGTATCGGAGAGAGCTTCGCCGCTCACACCGGAAGTTCTTCCGGCTCCGAAGATGCCTAGAGAGGCCTGATGAGACGCAACACGCGAAAGAGATCGAGGACCACCCGCCGGGTGGTAGGCGCGGTGGCCGCAGTGGCCGTCGGAGCTGGTGGACTGGTGGCGGCCAACATCTATGCCTCGGCCGGTGAAAGCAGCACGGGCGCACAGACCAAGGCAGCGGCCGCCTCCTCCACCATCGACTGCCCCGACGTCGGCCAGCAGCTGAAGGCGGTTCCCGCCCAGGCCCGGGCCCAGGTCGACAGGGAACTGGCGCTGCTCGACAAGCAGATATCCGAGGCGTACCAGCGCCTGTCCACCTCCCAGCGGGCGATTCAGCAGGACGCCAACTTCGCGCAGAACGCGATCGTGGGTCCGCTGAAGGACAAGCGGGCGGCGGCGATCAACCGGATCGTCATCGCCATCGGCCGTGTGACCGCCAAGCCGCAGGGACTCGACGCCCTGGCGGCCTGCACGCTGCGCGCCACCGGCAACCAGACCAACGCCGGTCAGGGCGGCAACAACCAGGGCAACGGCAACGCGGGGAAGACCGGTAACGGTCCCGTCGCCGCCGACTTCGTGGACATCACCAAGGTCCGGCCCAATGTCCGCAACCCGCGCAGGTCGGGGAACGCTTCCAACGGCGTCTTCGTCAGCAAGTGCGGAGTGAACGCCAACAAGCTGTACAACTCCGACAACGTCATCGTCGCCCCCGGTGTCACCAACGGCGCACACCACATGCACGACTACGTCGGCAACCAGGCCAACAACGCCTTCGCGAGCGACCAGGTCCTGGCCAAGGGCAAGACCACCTGTCAGAACCAGGGCGACAGGTCCACCTACTACTGGCCGGTGCTGCGTCTTCAGGACGGCACCCAGGAGTTCGACGCCAAGCAGCTGGGCGGCGGCGCCGAGGGCAACACCGGCCGGATCCTGACGGCCAAGAAGGCCACCCTGGACTTCGTGGGAAGCCCCCGCGGCAAGGTGGTCGCCATGCCCCGGTTCCTGCGCGTCATCACCGGTGACGCCAAGGCGTTCACCAACGGCACGGCCAACGCCAACGCCTCCTGGAGCTGCACCGGCTTCGAGAACAAGGTGCAGCTGAAGGACAAGTACCCGCTCTGCCCCTCGGGCAGCGACGTGGTGCGCACCTTCAAGTTCCAGAGCTGCTGGGACGGCAGGAACATCGACAGCGCCAACCACCGTACGCACGTGGCCTTCGCGGACGCAGCCGGCAACTGCCCGAGCGGCTTCAAGGCCATTCCGCAGCTCGTGCAGCGCCTCGTGTACGACGTGGACGCGCCCAGCCTGAAGGACAACGGAAAGACCCGTCCGCTCTTCGCCCTGGACGGCTTCCCCGAGCAGGCGCACAAGCCGGTCACCGACCACGGTGACTTCATCAACGTCTTCGACCAGAAGCTGATGAACAAGATGGTCCAGTGCATCAACACCGGACGTAAGTGCAGCTGAGTTTCCCGCGTTCCGAGGGGGAGGGGAGCCCGGTCGCGGCTGCCCTCCCCCTCGTCGGCTCAGCGTCGTACGAGTTCGACCCGGTACTGCCGCGTCCGTGACCCGTCCTCGCTGGTCACCGACACGACGGCCACCGTCCGGCCGGGCTCTCCGGCCCGGTCGACCGCGACGGTCGCGTAGGGGTCCCGGGCCGTCGCCGTCACCGCGCTGCGGTGCGGGTCGGCGGTCGGGACCCGGTAGTCGGTCGTGTCCGGGTCGAAGGACGCGACCGGGACGCCGGCCACTTCGACCGACGTGGCCGCCGCGTCCGAGGAGACGCCAGGGGTCTTGGCGTACACCTCGATCTCGCTCATGGTGATGTAGCCGCCTGGACGGGCGTTCATGACCACCCGCACCCCGGTCGCCGGTCCCGAGCTCAGCGGTACGTCGATCACTGGGGTCCCCTCCGTCCCGATCTCGACGGTGTCACTCGCATCGGCCCAGGTGCCGTCGTCGGCCGCCCGCACCTGTACCTTCAGGCTCCCGGGGAAGGAAGCGGTGCTTCCGTCACGGTGGAAGTGCGCCACGACGCGGGTCAGGTCGCGTGCCGTCGGCAGGGTGAAGGTGACGGTGTCGGACGGGTTCTTGGTGGTGCCCGGCTTCCAGTTCGACCAGGCCTTCTCGGAGAGGTCGCCGTTGCGCAGACGCTCCACGGAGTACCCGTTCTCGGTGAAGGTCGCGTCGACCGAGACGTCGTCGTCGGGCGCGATGTTGGCCGAAGCCGGTTCGGTGACCTGCACGCGTACGCTCGCCCGGGCCGTGCCGCCGCCGACGACCCGCGCGACGCCGTGCAGCGTCACGACACCGGCGGTGTCGAACGCCCCTTCAGGTGCCGGGTCCCAGCTCACCGGGAGGTCGGCCCTGCCGCCGTTCTCGCCCACACCGACCACCGTGGCGGGCAGCTCCGGTTTCCCACCGACGTAGGTCTTGGCCCGGCCGGGAAGGGTCGAGGCGATCGTGTCCACGGTGACCACCGCCCGGGCGGGGATCCTGCGCCCGAGGGGATCGGTCGCCGTGCCCTTGACCCGTACCGTCCCGGGGGCGCGCCACGTGCGGTCCGGCGGAAGCGTCCACTCCACGGGGAGGCTGCCGCGTGCGCCGTCACGGAAGACCGGGTTCACCGTCCGCGGCAGCTCGGGCGCCAGGCCGGGGACGGTGAACGCCTCGGCCGGCTCGGTACGCAGCACGGTCTCGTCCGTCACCGCCCACCGCTGGTTCGCCGCCGAGGTCGGGGTGTACGTCGACACCTTCGCGCCGTCCGCGGAGGACTGCCCGGTGACGTCGATCAGGCGGCCGGTGGCGGCGTTGACGAACGTCCAGGTGCCGTCGCCGGTCGTCGACATGATCCACTGGGCGGCTTCGCCGACCCGGCCGCCCTCCGGGGCCTCCAGGACGGCCTGGTCCTCGCGCACCGCGAGCCGCTTGCCGCTCATGGCGTTGGTGAGGGTGTAGCGCTCCCGGTTGTCGATGCCGTGCGTCAGCTTCCTGACGGACCAGAGCTGTTCCGGGCTGCCGGGATCGGTCGCGCGGATGACGACGCCGCTCCCGTCGCCCGACGGCGCCAGGGACTTGCCGCTCTGCGCCCCCTGGAGCCGGTAGACATGGCCGCGCTTGACGAGCGAGGCGTCCTTCGCCACCCCGCTGATCCCCTCGACCAGGAAGGTGGTGACCGACTTGGCCGGGACGGCGAGCGTGGCCGACCGGTCGGTCACCCGGACCGGAGTGCCCCGGACGAGAGCGCCGTCGGCGCTCGTCACCACGGGTGTGACGGTGGCGCGCGGCGAGACGGTGCCGAAGCGCGACAGGTCGAGGGTCACGGAGCGCGCGGAGGTGCCGCTGTTGACGTGCACGACCGTCGCCGCGCGGCCGGACTTCCGCACCGCGGCCACGCTCGACGCGTCGTCGACCTTGACGAAGCGGTCGCCGGGACGGATGTAGTGGGTGAAGTTCCGGATGGTGTGGAACTTCGAGTTGGCCCGGACCGGGCAGGTCTCCAGGGTGTCCTCGGCCGTGCAGTTGAACGGTACGTGGATGCTGCCCCAGTTCTTGCCCGCCGCGGCCTGGGGGATGGAGTCCTCGATCGGCTGCCAGAACACCCAGGCGGAAGGCTCCAGTTCACGCATGTCGTCGACCATCCGGGTGGCGATGCCGAGCCCCGGCTCCATGCCGGTGAAGTCGGTGCCCGTGCCCCAGGTGCCCTCGACCTCGCTCATCCACAGCTTCCGGTCCGCGCCCTTGGCGATGTCGCGTGCGCTGGTGCGCATGCCCGTGCCGTAGGTGTGCACGTTGAGCTGGTCGACGGCGGCCCGGGTCGGGGCGCCGTAGGCGTTCCAGTTCTGGGTGAAGATGCCGGGGTTGGTTTCGTCCATCGCGGAGATCTCGGCCCGGGTCTTAGCCCTGCCGAGCGCCTCATCGAGCGCCAGGAGCACCTTCTGCTGGAGTTCGGGCCCGGCGTGCGCGCCCTCCTGGCGACCGCCGGTGGGCTGGCCGTCCGCTCCGATCTGCGTACCCCAGTAAGGGGTGTTGGGCTCGTTGAGCGGGTCGATGGTGTCGAACCTGATGCGGTGTTCCTTCTCCAGGTGCTCGGCCACGCGCACCAGGTAGGTGGCGAAGTCGTCGACGCGGTCGGCCCGGATCTGGTCGGTGCTCGCGTCGAAGCCCCCGGAGACATATCCGCTGACCGTCTGGAACCACGGTGGTGAGTTGCTGAACGCCTCCCAGCGGGTGACCTTCTTCTTGATCTGGTCCACCCACCAGCGCTGACCCGCGTCGGCGTCCCAGTTCCAGTGGTCCGGGTTGTTCGGATCCCACCACTCCATGTCCTGCCGGGTGGTCCCCGCGGGGGCCTTCCAGAAGCCCTCCATGGTCGCGCCCGTCTTCATGTAGTCCTTGCGGACGTCCGGGGCGTTGCCGCCACCGATGTTGTAGCGCGCGATGTTGAGGCGGAGACCGTCGTCCCCGAACAGCATGTCGACGAGCTTCTTGCGGATGGGGTCCGGGTAGCGGCCGGTGGCGTTGGCGAACCAGACGAGGCTGGTTCCCCAGCCTTCGAACTCCTGCTGCTGGTAGGACGGGTCGACGCGTACCGTGACCGTGTTCGTCGGCGAGGAGGCCGGGGTCGCCGTGGCGATGGGTGCGGTGACGAGGCCTGCGGCGAGCAGGAGGGGGGTGGTGGGGGCTAACGCCCGGGCGACGCGATGCCTAGGGGATCTGCGGGGTCTGTTGGGTCTGTTGGGTCTGTTGGGTGTGCTGGACACGCCACTTCCTCACTGCACGGGGCAAACAGAAACGACCACAACCAATCGAGCTCCCGGCATGGTTAATGACAGAAATGGACACGTCAAGACAACGGTCGCTGCCGTCGAAGAAAAAGAGACGGTGGCCAGGACTCGCCGGCCCCGGATCGGGGCCTCCTGGCCGGAGAGAGGCGCCAGGGGTCGCCCGGCGCGGAATCTCGCGTGCTTCCCGAAGGTAGGAGCGGCACGTGCACCGGACCATGGACAGATGCCACGCTCTCAGTGGCTGTGATTCATACACATGCTCAAACGTCACGTCTCTCGTCGCCGGGGGATGTACGGATTCCCCACCGGTGGTTACTCTCTTGGCTCACTGGGACGTCCGGGCTGTCGCATCGGCCTGTTGACCTGACGATCTCGTCCCCTGAACCGTGCGGTATCCGCAGCGGGCCCCACAGGGCCCCGCGGTGCGCCTCGCCCGCCCCGCGCACTCCATGCAGCCGTACATGCCTGAAACCCCTTCCCCTTGAGGAACTCATGAGTGTGCAACCTGCTCCCACACAGACGTCCGGCGACCCCGGCCGGACGCCCCCTTCCGGCAGCCTCCAGGCCGGGCTCAAGAACCGTCATCTGTCGATGATCGCGATCGGCGGCGTGATCGGCGCCGGTCTGTTCGTCGGCTCCGGCTCGGGCATCGCCGCCGCCGGCCCCGGCATCCTCCTTTCCTACGCCCTGGTGGGCGTGCTGGTGGTCCTGGTGATGCGGATGCTGGGCGAGATGGCAGCGGCCAACCCGACCTCCGGCTCCTTCTCCGCCTACGCCGACCGGGCCCTCGGCCGCTGGGCCGGGTTCACCATCGGCTGGCTGTACTGGTTCTTCTGGGTCGTGGTGCTGGCCGTGGAGGCCACCGCCGGCGCCAAGATCCTGGAGGGGTGGATCCCGGCCGTTCCGCAGTGGGCCTGGGCGCTGATCGTGATGGTCGTCCTCACGGCCACCAACCTGGCCTCCGTAGGCTCCTACGGGGAGTTCGAGTTCTGGTTCGCCGGGATCAAGGTCGTCGC
Organism: Streptomyces sp. S.PNR 29; assembly: GCF_030386795.1. GTDB lineage: Bacteria > Actinomycetota > Actinomycetes > Streptomycetales > Streptomycetaceae > Streptomyces. The sequence goes on along the minus strand of NZ_JANUQM010000016.1, from coordinate 225,007 downwards.
CATCGCCGCGTTCATCGTGGTCGGGGGACTGGCCGTCTTCGGCGTGCTGCCGGGCTCGGAGAACCACACCGCGGGGCTGGCCAACCTCACCGGCCACGGTGGCTTCCTGCCCAACGGCCCCGGCGCGATCCTCACCGGTGTGCTCATGGTGGTGTTCTCCTTCATGGGCAGCGAGATCGTCACCCTCGCCGCCGGCGAGTCGCAGGACCCGCAGCGCGCGGTCGCCAAGGCCACCAACAGCGTCATCTGGCGGATCGCGGTCTTCTACCTCGGCTCGATCTTCGTCGTCGTCACGCTGCTGCCGTGGAACGACCCGGCGATCACCGCCCGTGGCTCGTACGTGGCCGCGCTGGACTCGATCGGCATCCCGCACGCCGGCGAGGCGATGGACTTCATCGTGCTCACCGCCGTGCTGTCCTGTCTGAACTCCGGCCTGTACACCGCCTCCCGGATGGCCTTCTCGCTCGGCGCGCGCGGTGACGCCCCGGCGTCCTTCGCCCGCACCAACGCGCGCGGAGTACCGCGGGCCGCGATCCTGGTCTCCGTGCTGTTCGGCTTCGTGGCGGTGTTCTTCAACTACAAGTGGCCGGACACCGTCTTCGCCTTTCTCCTGAACTCCTCCGGCGCGGTGGCCCTGTTCGTGTGGCTGGTGATCTGTTTCGCCCAGCTGCGGATGCGCGGAATCGTGCTGCGGGAGAACCCGGAGAAGCTGGTCGTGCGGATGTGGCTGTTCCCGTACCTGACGTGGGCCACCATCGCGTTGATCTCGTTCGTGCTCGTCTACATGCTCACCGACCCCGCCGGCCGGGAACAGGTGATCATGTCCGTCCTGGCGGCCGTGCTGGTCCTCGCCGTCGCCCTGGGCCGCGACCGCGTGACCGGCCGCCGCGGCTCCGCCGACGCGGACGCCCCCGTGTAGGCGCGGCCGTATCGTCGTGCCCCCGCCCCGGTCGACACGCCCTGTGACGATTCTGGCCGGCCGGTCGGCGGGGCCGGAAGCCTCCGCGGCGGTCCCGGCGGGCCGACGAGGGGCGGTCGGGTGACGCACGGCGAGGGCCGGGGAGCAACAGGCTCCCCGGCCCTCGCCGTTTCGTCATGACCGCTTCTGACCAGGTTGGATCATTCTCTTTCCATTCGGGCACGGATGCGTGAGTGGCTTATCGGTCGGTCGTACGAACGCTCATACCAGAGCGGGATGCTGACCGTGCGAGTTTGTCAACTGCCCACCGCACATGATGCGGTGGTAACTACTGTGAGTGTCCGTCGGGCGACGCAGGGCGCGTCATGGGATCACAGCCGTGGGATCACAGCGGATCAGGGAGCGGGGTCTGGCACGTGCAGGTGCAAGGCGGACGAGCGAGCCACACCGACCGCGTCGGCCGGCTGTCCCCGGAGTGCGAGGAGACGGTGCCGGGTCCCCCTGGCCCCCAGGCCCGACGGACCAGTACACGGACCAGTTCGAGGACACCGATGTCTCACCTTCGCGCCCCGGCCGCCCGCGCAGACCGCCGTGAGGGCGGGCGGCACGGCCGGCCGGCCGCCCGTACCGCTCCGGCGCTGCCCGAGACCCACATACGGCCCCAACTGCTGCGTCTCGCCGTGCTGCCGCCCGTCGCCGTCGCCCTCAGCGCCTGCGCGGCCGTGCTGTTCACCGTCCGCTCCACCGGAGCACGTCCGGGGCTCACCCTGTGGGCCGTGCTCGCCGGCGCGGTCACGGTGGCCCTCACGGGCATCCTGATCGCCGCCGTGGCCGCCGACCGCGCCGCCAGGTCCGTGCACGACCGCATCAAGGCCCTGCGCCGCAGCACCGCGCGCGGTGAGGACGAACTGCACGCCCTGGTCCAGGCGTTGCGCCGCGGAGACGGCCCACCCCCGCGCGAGCCGCGCGGCGGACCCGCCGAGGACGCCGACGACTTCGAGCTGCTCGCCGCCGACCTGGCCCGCGCACAGGACGGCGCCGTCACCGCAGTCCTCCAGGCCGCCCAGCTCTCCAGCCAGACCGGCAGCGAACAGAAGCTGGAGGTCTTCGTCAATCTCGCCCGGCGACTGCAGTCGCTGGTGCACCGCGAGATCTCCATCCTCGACGAGCTGGAGAACGAGATGGAGGACCCCGATCTGCTCAAGGGGCTCTTCCACGTCGACCACCTCGCCACCCGTATCCGCCGCCACGCCGAGAACCTCGCCGTGCTCGGCGGCGCCGTCTCCCGCCGTCAGTGGAGCAACCCGGTCTCGATGACGGAAGTGCTGCGCTCGGCCATCGCCGAGGTCGAGCAGTACTCCCGCGTCAAGCTGGTGCCGCCCATCGAAGGCACCCTGCGCGGACACGCCGTCGCCGACGTCATCCACCTGCTCGCCGAACTCGTCGAGAACGCCACGGTGTTCTCCGCCCCGCACACCCAGGTACTGCTGCGCGCCGGCCTCGTCACCTCCGGTCTCGCCGTCGAGGTCGAGGACCGCGGACTCGGCATGCAGCTCGACGAGCAGAACCGGATGAACGCCCTGCTCGCCGACCCCGACCAGGTCAACGTCGCCCGCCTGCTCGCGGACGGCCGTATCGGGCTGTACGTCGTCTCCCAGCTCGCCCGGCGGCACGGCATCACCGTCCGCCTGCAGAACAACATCTACGGCGGTGTCCAGGCCGTGCTCGTGGTGCCGGGGGCCCTGCTGGGCACGCCACCGGACGGTCCCGGCGCCGGGAATCAGCAGCAGGACACCGCCGACGCGGAGCCGGCGGCCGTACCACCGCACCCCTCGCAGGCGCACCCGCCCGAGCCCGCGGCGCGCGTGACGCCCGCTGCCCCCACCGCCGTACCGCGGCAGCCGTCGCGTGACACCCTCACGGCGGCCGGCGACGGCGCCCCGCCGCCCCTGCCGGTGCGCGGCGCCCACGAGGCGCGGCCCACCCCGGCCGAGGCCGTGCCCGGCATCCGGCCCGACGGTCAGCGCGTCGTCGCCGAGCACATGACCACGCCGCCCGTTGCGCAGGGCGGTGCCGTGCGCGGCACCATGGGCAAGCCCCAACTGCCGCGCCGCCGCGCCCAGGAGCACATCGTGCCCCAGCTGCGCGAGGGCCCGGCACTCCGCCAGGAGCCCGAACACCTTGTCGGCCACGACCCCGGCCTGATGGCCGCCTTCCAGCGCGGCATCGGTCTCGCCGAGGCCCAGCAGCACCTGGACCAGGAGCACCGGGAACCGGAACCGGCGTACAGGGACCTGACGGCGACAGACCTGACGCGCACCGACACATCACTGCGCGGGGCCGCGCGGCCCCTGGACGCGACCCGCATCACCCGGGAGCGCGGCGTTCCCACGCCCCGCACCGACCACATCACCCGCCACGACGGGAGCGCACCGGCCGGATGACCACCCCCCTTCCCGCCGCCACCCCCGGCGCTCCCGCAGACCCTCGTACCTCAAGGAGTAGATCCAGCATGGCGCCCGACGCACCGACCGCCCAGGTATCCGATCTCGACTGGCTCATGAGCGGCCTCGTGCAGCGCGTACCGCACACGACCGCCGCGGTGCTCCTGTCGTGCGACGGGCTCGTGAAGTCCGTCCACGGCCTGGACCCGGACAGCGCCGACCACATGGCCGCCCTGGCCTCCGGCCTGTACTCCCTCGGCCGCAGCGCCGGCGTCCGCTTCGGCGACGGCGGGGAGGTACGGCAGGTCGTCGTCGAGCTCGACTCGACCCTGCTGTTCGTGACCACCGCCGGCTCCGGCACCTGCCTCGCGGTGCTCGCCGGCCGTGAGGCGGACGCGGCGGTGCTCGGCTACGAGATGGCGATGCTGGTCAAGAGCGTCCGCCCCTACCTGGTGACGGCACCGCGCCAGCACGCCGCCGAATCGCCGGCGATGAGGCCTTGAGCGTGACGGCGGCCGGCGACGGGCCCTGGCTCGACGACGCGGCCGGGCGGCTGGTGCGCCCGTTCACGGTCAGTAACGGCCGCACCCGGCCGACCGTGGCGCTCGACCTGATGTCGCAGGTGATGGCCACCGGCACCAGCCCTCTCGGCTACCTCGGCCCCGAGCACGCGCAGGCGCTCGACCTGTGCCGCGCGCCCGTCCCGGTCGCCCAGGTCGCCGGCCATCTGAAGCTGCCGGTGGCGGTCACCAAGGTGCTGCTGTCGGACCTCGTCGACTGCGGGGCGCTGACGACCAAGCCCCCCGCGTTGCACCACAACCCCACGGACCGGGCCCTTCTGGAGGCAGTGCTCGATGGACTACGACGACAGCTCTGACTACGACGACGGCACCGACACCGACCCGTTCCCCACCGCGCTCAAGATCCTGGTGGCAGGCGGCTTCGGCGTGGGCAAGACGACCTTCGTCGGCGCGGTCAGCGAGATCGCGCCGCTGAGCACGGAGGAACTGCTCACCACGGTCAGTGAGGGGACCGACAACCTCGACGGCATCGAGAACAAGCTCGAAACGACCGTGGCCATGGACTTCGGCCGCATCACCCTCAGCCCGGAACACGTGCTGTACCTGTTCGGCACACCGGGCCAGGAGCGGTTCTGGTTCATGTGGGACGAGCTGTGCGAGGGGGCGCTCGGCGCGGTCATCCTCGCCGACACCCGTCGCCTGGAGGAGTGCTTCGCCGCCGTCGACTTCTTCGAGCAGCGCGGTATCGCCTTCATCGTCGCCGTCAACGAGTTCGACGGCGCCCACCGCTACGACCCCGAGGAGGTGCGCCTCGCCCTCGACCTCCCCCCGGGGCTCCCCGTCGTGCGCTGCGACGCCCGGATCTCCAGTTCCGGCGTACAGACCCTGCTGACCCTCGTACGCCACCTCATCGCCCACGCGCCGGCCGCCCCCACGACGGGCCACGGCGCCCACATGTGACACCCGCACACCGCCACGGAGCCCGCATATGACGTACGTCCACAGCGACGGAGCCCGACCATGAGCTACGACCCGCCGCGCCCGGCCGGTCGTCTGCTGCTCACCCCCGAGGACAAGGAGGCCCCCGCCCGCACCAGGCGGCTGCACAGCCTCGGGCTGGGGGAGCGCCCGGAGCCCGCCCTCGACGCCTTCGCGGACCGCCTCGCCGAACTCACCCGGGCGCCGTACGCCATGGTCAACTTCATCGACGTCAGCAGGCAGTTCTTCGCGGGCCTGCACACGCCGGGGAGCACCGTCCTCACCGTGAACACCGACGAGGGAAAGCCCGAACTGGGCCGCTACCTTGCGCGGGACCACGGCTTCTGCCCCCATGTGGTGGTCCGGCGCAAGGCGCTGGTCCTGGAGGACGTCTGCGACTACCCGCGGTTCGCGGGCAACCCGGTCGTCGACGAGTTCGGCGTCCGGTCCTATCTCGGTGCCCCTCTCATCGACAGCACGGGGATGGTGCTCGGCACGGTGTGCGCCGTCGACGTGCAGCCGCGGCCGTGGGGGAAGGCCGGTCTGGAGACCATCAAGTCGGCGGCGGCGGAACTGGTGGCCCGACTGGAGCAGCGAGCGGAGGACGGGCTCCCGCTCTGAGCCGGCCGGGTTTCCCCGGGCTGATGAGGTCTGACCGGCTTCCCCGGGCTGGTGAGGCCTGAAGGAAAGCTGTGGCGCCGCTTAAGAAAACCTCGATGGACCGGGGTGGGCGCCGTACGGCAGATTGCTGTGCGATTCCCCTCCCTTTCCCGGCCGCGGGCTCGTTCGGCATGCCCTTCGGCCGGGATCTCACCGTCAGGAGCCGTAGCGTTGAAGGCGCTGGTCAAGGAGAAGGCGGAGCCCGGGCTCTGGCTCGCGGACGTCCCGGAACCCGCGGTCGGGCCCGGTGACGTACTGATCAAGGTGCTGCGGACCGGCATCTGCGGCACCGACCTGCACATCCGGTCCTGGGACGGCTGGGCGCGGGGGGCCATCCGCACCCCGCTGGTGCTCGGGCACGAGTTCGTCGGCGAGGTCGTCGAGACCGGGCGGAACGTTACCGACGTCCGGGTCGGCGACCGGGTCAGCGGCGAGGGCCACCTGGTGTGCGGCAAGTGCCGCAACTGCCAGGCCGGACGCCGGCACCTGTGCCGGGCCACGGTCGGGCTCGGCGTCGGCCGGGACGGGGCGTTCGCCGAGTACGTGGCGCTGCCCGCCGGGAACGTCTGGGTGCACCGGGTGCCGGTGGACCTCGACGTGGCGGCGATCTTCGACCCGTTCGGCAACGCCGTGCACACCGCGCTGTCCTTCCCGCTGGTCGGCGAGGACGTGCTGATCACCGGCGCGGGGCCGATCGGCCTGATGGCCGCGGCCGTGGCCCGGCACGCCGGGGCGAGGCACGTCGTGATCACCGACGTCAGTGAGGAGCGGCTGGAGCTGGCACGCAAGATCGGCGTCAGCCTGGCACTCGACGTGTCGAAGGCCGCGATCGCCGACGGGCAACGGGAACTGGGCCTGCGCGAGGGCTTCGACATCGGCCTGGAGATGTCCGGCCGCCCCGAGGCGCTGCGTGACATGATCGCCAACATGACCCACGGCGGCCGGATCGCGATGCTCGGGCTGCCGGCGCAGGAGTTCCCGGTCGACTGGGCCCGGATCGTCACCTCCATGATCACCCTCAAGGGCATCTACGGCCGGGAGATGTTCGAGACCTGGTACGCGATGTCGGTGCTGCTGGAGGGCGGCCTCGACCTCGCCCCGGTGATCACCGGCCGGTACGGCTACCGCGACTTCGAAGCGGCGTTCGCGGACGCGGCGAGCGGCCGGGGCGGCAAGGTCATCCTCGACTGGACCGCGTGACTCCCTTTCGTTTTCAGGCCTCTTAGGAGCTTCCCGATGTTCGACTCCGTGCGCGACGACCTGCGCGCCACCCTCGACGAGATCCGCGCCGCCGGCCTGCACAAGCCCGAGCGTGTGATCGGCACCCCGCAGTCCGCGACGGTGAACGTCACCGCCGGCGGCCGCCCCGGGGAGGTGCTCAACTTCTGCGCCAACAACTACCTCGGCCTCGCCGACCACCCGGAGATCATCGCCGCCGCCCACCACGCGCTCGACCGCTGGGGCTACGGCATGGCGTCCGTGCGCTTCATCTGCGGCACCCAGGAGGTGCACAAGGAACTGGAGGCGCGGCTGTCCGCGTTCCTCGGCCAGGAGGACACGATCCTGTACTCCTCCTGCTTCGACGCCAACGGCGGCGTCTTCGAAACACTCCTCGGCGCGGAGGACGCGGTCATCTCCGACGCGCTGAACCACGCCTCGATCATCGACGGCATCCGCCTGTCCAAGGCGCGCCGCTTCCGCTACGCCAACCGTGATCTCGCCGATCTGGAACGGCAGTTGAAGGAGGCGGCCGGTGCGCGCAGGAAGCTGATCGTCACCGACGGCGTCTTCTCCATGGACGGTTACGTGGCCCCGCTGCGTGAGATCTGCGACCTCGCCGACCGGTACGACGCCATGGTCATGGTCGACGACTCGCACGCCGTCGGCTTCGTCGGCCCCGGCGGTCGTGGCACGCCCGAACTGCACGGCGTCATGGACCGCGTCGACATCATCACCGGCACCCTCGGCAAGGCACTCGGCGGCGCCTCCGGCGGTTACGTCGCCGCCCGTGCCGAGATCGTCGCGCTGCTGCGCCAGCGCTCACGGCCGTACCTCTTCTCCAACACCCTGGCCCCGGTGATCGCCGCCGCGTCCCTGAAGGTGCTCGATCTGCTGGAGTCGGCGGACGACCTCAGGGTGCGGCTCGCCGAGAACACCGCCCTGTTCCGCCGCCGGATGACCGAGGAGGGCTTCGACATCCTGCCCGGTGACCACCCCATCGCGCCGGTGATGATCGGCGACGCGGCGCGGGCGGGCCGCCTGGCGGAGCTGCTGCTGGAGCGCGGCGTGTACGTGATCGGCTTCTCCTACCCGGTCGTGCCGCAGGGCCAGGCCCGCATCCGCGTTCAGCTGTCCGCAGCCCACTCGACCGAGGACGTCAACAGGGTCGTCGAGGCGTTCGTGGCGGCTCGGGCGGAACTGGACGCCTGAGAACCCCGGAGAGCTGAGAGAATCGATCGCATGATCGAAGCGCGGCGGCTGCACATCCTCCGTGCGGTGGCCGACCATCGCACGGTGACGGCGGCTGCCGCCGCGCTGTACCTCACGCCGTCGGCGGTCTCCCAGCAGCTCACCGCTCTGGAGCAGGAGACGGGCCACCGCCTGGTCGAACGAGGCGCCAAGGGTGTACGGCTGACCCCGGCCGGCGAGATCCTGCTCAGCCACACCAACGCGGTCCTCGCCCAGCTGGAGCGGGCCGAGGCCGAGCTCGCCGCGTACAGCTCGGGCGCGGCCGGCACGGTCACCGTGGCCTCCTTCGCGACCGGCATCACCCTCGTCGTCGCTCCCGCGGTGGCCCGCCTCGCCGACTCGGCCCCCGGCATCCGCATCCGCGTCCAGGACGCCGAGGGCGACGAGAGCCTGCCGATGGTGCTGGACCGGCAGGTCGACGTGGCGGTCGCCGTCGAATACCGCGGGGCGCCTCCGGCCGACGACCCCCGTCTGACGCATGTCCCGCTGTACGCGGAGCCCTTCGACGCGGTCGTTCCCTCGGCCCATCGCCTCGCGGGCGCCGCGGAGGTGCCGCTCGCCGAGCTGGCCAAGGACGCGTGGATCGGCCCGTATCCGGGCAATCCCTGCCACGACGTGGTGATCCTGGCATGTGAGAACGCGGGCTTCCAGCCCCGTATGGAGCACTCGTCGGACGACTTCCGTGCCGTGGTCGCCCTGGCCTCCGCGGACGCCGGGGTGGCGCTGGTGCCGCGCCGGGCGCTGAGGGGCATGGATCTGAGCGGGGTCGTCGTCCGGCCGGTCGACGGGATCGCGCCGACCCGCCGGGTGTTCGCCGCCGTACGGCGGGGAGCGGAGGGGCATCCACTGATCCGCCCGGTGCTGGAGGCGCTGGTGGAGGCGGCACGGGTGTGAGGGCCCCGTAACGTGGGCGTTTCATATCCGGGATAACGTCCCGGATATGAAAAGAGTGGAGGGCGGAAGCCCGCCGGAAGACGCGGTGGATGTCCGGCTCGGCGCGCGGCTCGCCGAGCTGCGTGCCGAACGCGGCTGGTCCCTGGGGGAGTTGGCCGAACGCAGTGGGGTGAGCCGGTCCACCCTGTCCCGGGCCGAGCGGGCGGAGATCAGCCCCACCGCCTCCCTCCTGAACCGCCTGTGCGCCGTGTACGGCCGGACCATGTCCCAGCTGCTCAGCGAGGTCGAGGCGGAGCCCGCCCTGCTGGTGCGGGCCGCCGAACAGCAGGTGTGGGAGGACCGGGCCTCCGGCTTCGTACGCCGGTGCGTGTCCCCGCCGCATGCCGGGCTGCGCGGCGAACTCGTCGAGGCGCGGCTGGCCCAGGGCGCCGACATCGCGTACGACCGGCCGCCCGTGCCCGGCCTGGAGCAGCACATCTGGGTCCTGGAAGGAGTCCTCGAAGTGACGGCACAGGATGTCGAACACCGGCTCGGCACGGGTGACTGCCTGCGGCTGCGGGTGTGGGGGCCCACGCGGTTCCGGTGTGCCGGCCCGGAGGACGTGCGGTACGTGCTGGCGGTGGTGCTGCCGTGATCGTGACCCAGCTGAGTGAATCCCGACTCCTCGACCTGCTGGAGGAGTTGGCCGGCCTGCTGACCGACACCGTGGACGGTGGTGCCTCGGTCGGCTTCCTCTCGCCGCTCGACCGTGCGGAGGCCGTCGCCTGGTGGAAGGGCAGGGCCGCCGCCGTGGCCGCCGGGCAACTCTCCGTGTGGGCGGCCACGGACGGGGACCGGGTCGCCGGCACCGTCAGCCTCGCCCTCCCCGACAAGCCCAACAGCCGGCATCGGGCCGAACTCGTGAAACTGATGGTGCGCACGGACGCCCGCGGACGGGGACTCGGCCGCAGGCTCCTGAGGACCGCGGAGCAGGCGGCCGCCGCTGCCGGCATCACCCTGCTGCACCTGGACACCGAGACCGACAGCCCTGCCGAGCACCTCTACCGCTCCGCCGGGTGGACCCGGGCCGGCGTGATCCCCGACTACGCGGCGAACCCGGCCGGAGTGCTGCGGCCGACGACGCTGTACTTCAAGCAGGTCGGGGCTGCCGCGGTCGACGGGTGATTGTCAGTGGCAGCGGCTACGGTGCCTCCCATGCCAGACGCCGAAGACGTACGCCGCATCGCCCTGTCCCTGCCGGACACCACGGAGAAGATCGCCTGGAGCATGCCCACGTTCCGGGTCGCGGGGAAGATGTTCGCGACCCTGCCCGAGGACGAGACCTCCATGGCCGTGCGCTGTCCCAAGGAAGAGCGTGACGAACTGGTCCTGGCCGAGCCGGAGAAGTTCTGGATCGCGGACCACGAGGCCCAGTTCGCCTGGGTCAGGGCCCGCCTCGCCGCACTCGACGGCGAGGAGGAGCTGCGGGACATCCTCGCCGACTCCTGGCGCCAGGCGGCCCCGCCCCGACTGCTGGAGATACACCCGCGGTTGGGGCTGCCGGCCGCGGACTGAAAAGGGCGAGGGCGACATCGTGGCCGCAGCGGGGACAGGGCGTCACTGAGCCCTGTTGATCACCCCGCCGGCAGCCTGCCGCCCCGCACCCGTCCCTCGGCCCGTGGCTGGGGCTGACCTCGGCCCCGCGGTTCCGTACCGGCGCTGACGGTTCCCGTATTCGGTGATGGCTCGCCACAGGTCGCGCCGGTCGACGTCCGGCCAGTAGCCGGACGTGAAGTGGAGTTCGGCGTACGTGGCGTGCCAGGGAAGGAAGTTGGAGGTGCGCTGCTCGCCTCCGGTGCGCCACAGCAGGTCGACGCTCGGCATGTCAGGGAAGGACAGGTGACGTGCGACGTCGTCCTCGCCGATGAAGTCGGGGTCCAGGTCGCCGGCCTTCGCCGCCCGGGCGAGGGCTGCGGCAGCCCGGGTGATTTCGTCCCGGCCGCCGTAGTTGAGGCAGAGGGTGCAGGTCAGGCCGGTACGAGTGCGGGTGGTGGCCTCCTTGTGCCGCAGGGACTCGACGAGGTCTGCCGGCAGTTTCTCCGGGTGACCGGACCAGCGCATGCGCACGTCCAGATCACGGAAGGGGTCGTCGGCCAGCTCCTTCTGGAGGGTGTCCATGAGGCCCGTGACTTCCGCCATGCCGCGTCTCCAGTTCTCGGTGGAGAACGCGTACAAGGTCAGATGGGGCAGGCCGATCTCCAAAGCGCCGTAGACGATCTCGTGCAGGGCGGCGACGCCGGCTCGATGGCCTTCGGAGCGGGGCAGGCCGCGGTGCTCGGCCCAGCGGCCGTTGCCGTCCATGATGATGGCAACGTGGGTCGGCATGGCTTCGGGGCCGATCTGCGGGGGCCGGCAGCCGCTGGGGTGGCCGGGTGGCCGCTGGAACGTCGTCGTACCAGGAGTCAGGGGCGCTGTGGTACGGGGGCCGGTTGCCGTGGGCCGTCGTGGGACGGAGGGAACAGTGACTGGGGTCAGGCTCCAGGCCAGGGCCGACCGGATGCGCGCGGGGACGAAGATACGTGCCCGCGTCGCCAGTGAGGGACGCGCCGCGGAGCGGAGCAGGGCCGGGCCTGCCGTCTCGACGGCGTCGAGCTGGGCAAGCAGCAGATCGGTCAGCGCCTTGACCACGGTGGCGGGTCCTGGGTGCATGCCGTGGGTCAGGCCGGGCTGGGTCACCCAGCGGCGGGCGATGCCGGTCAGTTCGACGACCAGCGCCGCCGCGGCCTCGGTCCACCGGCGGTGCCGCAGGTCGTCCTCGGCCCCGGGGAACTGTTCCACGAACTCGCGAGGAAGCAGGAGCCCGGCCTCGTCCAGGTCGTCCGCCAGGTCGGTGAGGGTTTCGACGAGGCGGACGCCATCGAGGAACCGCTCGTAACTCATCTGCCGGTCCATCCGGAAGACCACCGGCACGCCTGCCCGGCCGAGCAGACTCCGTACCAGGTCGAAGGTGGGTACGACATGACCGCGGCTCCAGGTGCGCCACTGGGCCCAGTCGTCGAAGTGCCGGAGGTGGGCGTCGTCGAGAGACACGAGCATCCCGTCCCGGAGAGCGGACACGTCCACGTGCCACCGGGTGGCGGTGTCCACCAGGGCAAGACGAATCGGGTCAGTGCTCGTGCCGGAGACCAGATCGTCCTCCAGTGCGGCGATCCAGCCCTCGGCCCGGGCGGCCCGCTCGGCTGCCGCGACATCCCGGTCGTCGATCAGATCGTCGATCGCCGACACCGCCGCCCAAAGAGCCCAGCCTGCCTCGTGCAGCGCGGCAGGCAGCAGGCGGATGAGAGCGTACGTCTCGGGATCCTGCCCGCGTGTCATGCGGCGGCACAGGCGATAAGCGGCCCTGAGGTCGGTGTCAGCTGGCATTGGCTGCTTGATCCTCACTGGATCGGCGAGGTCCCGGCAGGTGCGGCCGGGACGCCGGGAGCAGGGCGTTGCGGGTGCGGCGGTGGAAGGCGAGGAGAGCGACGAGCCCGGCTCCGGCGAACCAGCTGAACTGGACGGCGACGTGGCCGGGCACGTCCGCGGTGGAGAAGCCGGCGGCGGTGCTGGCCTGCATGGCGCCGTAGGAGGGCAGGAAACGAGTGACGGGGCTCTCGCTGCCCGAGCTGGTGATCGGGTTCTGCAGGCCGAGGTCGATGATGCTCGTCATCAGGATGGCGAACATGCCCTCGACCTCCCGACGCATCACGGCGCCGAAGCCGACGCCGAGAACGCCGTAGGTCAGGGCGGCGCCGAACAGGGCGACGGCGAGCAGGACGGGCTGGCGCGGTGTCCAGATCAGGCAGGTGACGGCGGTGGCGTAGGCCGACACGGCCGCGGAAGCCATGGCAAGAGCGGCGACCTTCGCCAGCACGAGATGGGCGCGGGGGTAGCCGGCCATGGCCAGGCGGCGGTCGAAGTCGTGACCGGAGAATGTGGCCGCGAACATCATGAACCCGGTGATCAGGGTGACGGCGTTGAGCGCACCGCTGATCTCGGTGATCTCGTTCCCTCGCGGAGCGAGCATCTCCCCGGTGGCCCGCAGCCGCATCCGGGCCGGGGAGTCGGGCATGACCGAGTACGCCAGCATCGTCCACAGCGGGATGAACACGGCGACCAGCACCATCGCGAACCGGTTGCGTACATGCTCGGTCACGGCGTACCGCGTCGCGGTGGCGAACAGCCCCAGGTGCCTGCTCATGCCGCACCCCCGGTGGGCTGGAGCATCCCGTCCTTCAGCCGCCACAGTTCGTCCAGTCGCTCGGCGTCGTAGGCGAGATGCGAGACGACCAGGACCGAGCGCCCGGCATCGCGCAGCCGGGCTGCGAGTTCCCAGAACCGCTGGTAGGTGTCCCAGTCGAAACCCTGGTAGGGCTCGTCGAGCAGCAGCACCTGCGGATGGTGCATGAGGGCCAGGGTCAGGTTCAGCTTCTGCCGCGTACCACCGCTGAGCACCCCGGCGCGTACGTTGCTGTACTCGGCGAACCCCAGGACGTCCATCGCCTCCTCGGCGTGGCCCAGGTCAGCCAGGCCGAAGGCGGTTTTGAAGAACTCCAGGTGCTGCCGGACGGTGAAGGCGTCGTTGAGGACGGCGTGCTGCGGGCAGTACCCGAAGCGGCCGCTGTGCCGGACAGTGCCGCGACAGGGGCGCAGCTCCCCGGAGAGGATCCTGAGCAGAGTCGACTTGCCGGCACCGTTCTCACCGACGATTCCGACCAGTGCGCCGGGAGGCAGATCGAAGTCGACCCCGCGCAGCACCGCGCGACGACGGTAGGAGTGATGTAAGTCCCTGACCTTCACGCGGTCGCCCCACCGACGATGCCCAGGGCCGCCGGCGCGACGCCTACGTCACAGACACTCCGGCGCCCAGGAATCCTCAAAGCCCCTCCAGGCAGGTCGACCGTGGATGACCGGCACTGCCCCGGTGTCACCAACAGGGCTGCGTCGTATGCGAGTTGCCGCCGCCCCGCCCGGGCGACGCACAGACCGTACAGCCGCAGAAAAGCTGGTGCAGGGTGCCAGTGTGCTAATCCCCTCGATCGGGTGACAGCAGCCCGTCCGGCCACCCCATACCATTGGGGAGCTGGTCATGCCTGCGTCACCGCGGGCACATGTCAGGACCGGATCAGGGCTGTCGCGCCGGGGCTGCGGTACCGGCTCGTTGGCACGGCAGCGGCTTGCCTGCAGGGCGTGGACCTGCCGGTGGGCGACGTCGACATCCTGGTCGAGCGACGCCAGGACGTGGACGCCGTTGCTGAGGCGCTGGCTGACCTGCCCTGTGTGACTGCTCCGCAATGGCTCGCACCGGCCCGTCAGTACTTCGCCCGCTACAGCGTGGACGGTGTCGGATTCGAGGTCAGCACGGTGGAAGTGCCGTGCGACGAGGAGGGGTGGGAGTGTCAGGGGCCCGGCCCTTGGCGGCACTACGTCACCGTGGACTGCGGCGGGCACCGCATCGCATGCGTGCGGCTGGAGCTTCGGCTGACCACCGAGTTCCTCCGTGATCGCCCTGACCGGTACCAGCCGCTGCTGGCCCACCTCGGTACTCACGGCGCCGACCTCGAACTCCTGCAGCACAGCATCACGGTACGCGGGGTCCCTGAGACGCTCGCGCGCCTGACTCGCGGCTTCCCGGCCACCGTCGCCACCCCAACCCGCTGCGGGTGAGGTGCTGACAGACCTCAGCGGCGCTACGTCGTCAAACGCGGGGCAGCAGCTGGCCCTACCTTTCAGATCATGGGTTGGCCCCAGCCATTCGTAGGGTTGTGGCACCCAGGGGAGTGGGGTGTGGCTCTCAGCTGCGCTGCCGTCCATGGCTTCGGAGGCTTGGCCGCCCCGCTCTCCACGACGACTCGGCCGCCGACCGCTTTGGAGCGGGCTGTTGAACTCACCAACGCCGGACCGCTGCTCCTGCTCACCGGCTACCGGACTCCAGCCGCTCTGCGCCGGATCGGCATCAGCCGGCTGACGACCTGGCTGCGCAATCGCAAGGTCCGTGGAGCCGAGAACCTGGCCAAGGCAGCTGTGGAGGCCGCCGAGCGTCAGCACACAGCCGTCGCTGGCGAGAAGGTCATCGCCCAGATGGTTCACACCCTGGCAAAGGAGGTGATGGGCCTCAACGAGGAGATCGCTGAGACCGACAAGCTCATCGAGGGCCGGTTCCGCGAACACGAACTCGCCGAGATAGTGCTCAGCATGCCGGGCATGGGCCCGAAGCTCGGTGCCGAATTCCTGGTCGCCGTCGGCGGCAGCCTGGACGGCTTCCCTACCGCGGACCGGCTCGCGGCCTTCGGTGGTGTCGCTCCCGCCCCGCACGATTCCGGCAAGACCAGCGGAAATCAGAGGCGAAGGAAAGAGCCACATCCAGGCCGTCTTGGCGCTGGCCCGGCGACGCGTCAACGTCCTGTGGGCACTCATCCGCGACCGACGGTGCTACCAAGTCGAACCTCCAGCAGCGGCCTGCTGAACGCTCGTCCTGTCCAGCCGGAGGCCATCGCGTACTGGTCCCGCACGACTGCAGGGTGCGAAGATCGAAAGACCTACACCTGAGCGGGGGACGTAGATGGACGTGCTGATCAGGCCCGCACGGGCAACGGAAGCGGACATACTGACCGACTTGGCACTGCGGTCCAAGGCGCACTGGGGCTATGACGCCGAGTTCCTGGAAGCGTGTCGAGACGAGCTCACCGTTGCCGCGCACGAGGTCGCACGACGACGAGCCACGGTGGCTGACAGAGATGGCCACATCCTGGGCTTCACGACTCTTGAGGGAGAGCCACCCACAGGCGTTCTGGGCATGATGTTCGTCGAGCCGCAGGCCATTGGCCAGGGGATCGGCCGCCTGCTGTTCGAACGCACCATCGCTGCTGGACGAGACCTGGGGTTCGCTCAACTCACGATCGACGCGGACCCGAATGCCGAGCCGTTCTACCGCGCGATGGGCGCAGTCCGCATAGGAAACGTCCCCTCGGGCTCCATCGCCGGCAGAGTGCTGCCGCAGATGGTCGTCACCATCCAGCGCTGAAACAGCGCCGCTTGACAACATCATTGGGAAGCCTCCGCCGGCGAGCACGTGGTGGACCCTGTCCGCGGAGAAGGCCGCCGCCCTCATGAGGGGCATCCGTCCAGCCTCCGCCACCGACTGCTGCCGCGACCTCGCTCGGGATCTCCTCGCCGACCTGCGGCGAGCGCCCTGCCGACCTGCTCGACCCCCCCGGCTCATTGGTCCACGGTGAAACGAAGACGCGGCGTCGTTCAGCGCGGAATCACCCAGCCCGGCCTCCAGGTCCCGGCGGCGTCGTGGCCGGCCGTTGCGGAGGCGAGGTGGGCGCGGAGGGTGGCCAGCGCCGGGTGGGGGTTGTCGCGGTGCCAGAGGAGCGAGTGCGGGTAGACGGGGGTCGGGTCGGTCACCGGGATGCGGCGCAGGCCGTGGCCGTCCGGCCAGACCAGGCGGGTGTGCTCGCCCATGAAGGTGGCCAGGGCCGGGGTGTCAGCGACGGTGTCGAGGAGCGCGTCGGAGCCGAAGTTGGGACCGGTCGCCTCGATGGTGAGGCCGAACTCGGCGACAAGGTCGTCGTAGAACGCTCCCCACTCGGTACCGGGGACGATGCCGGGCATCCAGATCCGGTGCCCGACGAGCTGAGCAAGGGTCACCGACCGGGCGTCCGCCAGCGCGTGGGCGGGGCCGGTGAGAAGCTGAAGCGGCTCGTCGAGCACCCGGACGGACTCGATGCCCTCGGGAAGGGGCCGGCCGGGCATCGCAACGGCGCGGAAGGACGCGTCGATCGCACCGGACCGGATGGCGGCGACGGCCGTCTCGATCTCGAACAGCATCAGCACGTCGAGGTCGATCTCGGGGTACGCGCGGTGGAAGCCGCGCATCAGACCCGACGCCGCGCCGCGCGAGGCGATCACGTCGACGCGCAGTGGACGGCGGCCGGTGCGCACGGACGCGACCGCGCGCTCGGCAACGCGCAGCAGTTCGCGTGCGTGGGGCAGGAACGCCTGTCCGTCGATGGTCGGCTCGGCGCCGCGCGGCGTGCGTGTGAACAAGCGCACGCCGAGGTCGCGCTCCAGCGCGGCCATGCGCTTGGAGACAGCCTGCTGGGTGATCGACAGGTCGGCGGCGGCCTTCTGGAACTGGCCCGATTCCGCCACGGCGACGAAGGTGCGTACTGCTTGCAGATCCACGCCGAGCCACGTTAGTGAACAACGGATGGTTGTGGAAAGCCGGTAGGGCAGTTGTTTGACCTGCTGTTATCCAGCCCGCTTAGCTCTCATGGTCAACGTCGGTTTGTTCGTGTGGGTCGCCAAGGGGAGCGCGCTGAGCATGCTGGGCAGGAGACCGTTGGGCCGGCAGTTCGGCTGGCTGTGGGCGGCATACGCGGTGAGTGCGTATGGGTCCGGGCTGGGATTCGGTGCGCTGCCGCTGATCGCCGTGCTGGTGTTGCATGCCGGCCCCGCTGAGGTGTCCGCGCTGTCTGCGGTGGGGCCCGCGGTGGGTGCGCTGATCGCGGTGCCACTCGCGCCGTGGGTGGAGTTCCGGCGCAAACGCCCGGTCATGATCGCGATGGACCTGACCCGGTTCGCGGCCATGGCGACGATCCCGGTCGCCTACGCCTTCGGCCGGCTCGGCTTCGTCCAGCTGCTCGTGATCTCGGCGCTGGTCGCCGCAGCCAAGATCGCCTTCAACGCGGCCAGTGGCGCCTGCCTCAAGGCCCTCGTCCGGCCGGATGGCCTGCTCGTCGCCAACGCGCGGTTCGAGTCCACGAACTGGAGCTCCATCGCGGTCGGGCCACCGCTGGGCGGGGCGGCGATCGGTCTGTTCGGGCCGGTCACCACTGTGGTGGCCGACGGGCTCAGCTATCTGCTCTCAGCGCTGTGCATCACCGCGATCCGCGGTCGAGAAGAAGCGCCGCGACCAACCGGTAAAAGCCCGGTCCGGGCAGGCGCATTGCTCGCCGGCTGGCGACACATCATGGGCCACCCCGGTCTGAGGGCGCTCTACCTCAACCAGATGCTCGTCTCCGGTCTGATCATGGCCACCGAGCCGCTGCTGGCCGTGCTGCTCCTCCGCCGGCTCGAGTTCCCGCCGTGGCAGTACGGCCTCGCCTTCGCCGCCCCCTGCCTCGGCGGACTCATCGGCTCCCGGCTGGCCCGGCGCGTCGTGGCCCGCTACGGACGGCACCGGGTCTTCCGGACCGTCGGCACCCTGCGAGCGGTCTGGCTCATCGGCCTGGCCTTCGTCCGTCCCGGCGTCGTGGGTCTCATCACCGTGATAGCCGTCGAGCTGGCGATCATCATCAACATGAGCCTGTACACCCCGGTGCTCGCCACCTACCGGCTCGAATGCACGCCCGGACATCTCGTCGCCCGGACCCTGTCGGCCTGGTCCATCGGCCAGCAGGCGTCCATCGCCGTCCTCACCGCGCTCGCCGGGCTGCTCGCCGACGCCACCGGCCCACGCACCGCCATCACGGTCGCGGGACTGCTCGTCCTGACCACCCCGCTCCTGCTTCCCCGACGCGACCACACGCCTTAGCACGAGCCGGAACTGACTCACCGTCACTCATGACCCACCGCAACCTGCCGTGAGGCCTCACGTAAGCACTGCCCTGGCGGGCGGCACTGCCCGGGAAGCCGTTTCAACGGTCCCGCGGCCGGCTCTCGGCTGAGAGCCGCATGGGGAGTGCGAAACGAAACGGTTCCGTACTACACTGCGGAGGAGTGAGGGGAACGAAACAGTTTCGTTCTGGCTGCGCTCTGGAGAGGTGAGTGACATGACCGAGGTCGCAGCGCCGCGTCGCGGTCGGATCACGCCCGAGCGCGAGGCCGAGGTGTACTCGGCCGTGCTCGATGTGCTCCGCGAGGTCGGCTATGACGGCCTGACCATGGACGGAGTGGCGGCACGTACCCACTCCAGCAAAGCCACGCTCTACCGCCAGTGGGGCGGCAAGGCCGAGCTGGTCGTCAGGGCGATGCGGCACACCAAGCCGGGCAGCAGCGCCGACGTCGACACGGGATCACTGCGGGGCGACTTTCACGCCCTGCTCTCCCGCGGGGACGAATCGGCCATGGAACAGACCTCCTCGCTGATGCGCGGTCTGGCCATGGCGATGCACCACAACCCGGACCTCATGCGCGTCTTCCGGGAACAGCTCGTCGAACCGGAAATGGACGACTGCCGCCGGGTGGCGCAGCGCGCTGTCGACCGGGGCGAGGTCCGTGCGGACAACCCCGCGCTGGACTATGTGGCGCACATGCTGATCGGCGCGCTCGTCGCCCGTACCGTGATCGACAACCGCCCGCCGACGCGGGCGTTCTTCCGTTCCTACCTCGACGCCGTGGTCCTCCCCGTTCTCGGCGTCTGACCCCTCGCCCAGTCCCCAGCAACGCAGTTCAGCCGTACCTGACACGACCTCCCCCATTGCCTCAAGGGCATGGGCGGGACCCCCATCGTCGTCGGGCCGGTCCCCCCTGCCCTGAACAACCCACGACTGACCGGGAGTACGTCCCGTGGCCACCTTCCTTTACAAACTCGGCCGGTTCGCCTTCCGGCGACGGCACTTCGTAGCCCTCTTCTGGGCGGCGCTGCTGGCCGTCGCAGGCGTCGCGGCGTTCAACGCCCCCTCCGCGGGATCGTCGTCCTTCTCGATCCCCGGCACCGAGGCCCAGAAGGCCTTCGACCTGCTGGACCAGCGCTTCCCCGGCATGAGCGCGGACGGCGCGACCGCGCGGGTCGTCTTCAAGGCTCCCTCGGGAGAGAAGATGAGGGACCCCGACAACAAGGCCGTCGTCACGCAGACCGTCAAGGAGCTCCGTGGAGGCGCCGAGGTCGGTTCCGTCACCGACCCGTTCACCTCGCACGCGGTGAGCAAGGACGGGACGATCGCCTACGCCCAGGTGAGGTACGACGTCCCCGCCATGGAGCTGAAGGACTCCACCAAGGACTACCTGGACAGGACGGTGGAGGAGTCCCGGCACTCCGGGCTGACCGTCGAGGTCGGCGGTGACGCGCTCCAGGCGACGCCCGAGACGGGAGCGGGAGAGATCGTCGGCCTCGCCATCGCCGCGGTCGTCCTCGTCGTCACCCTGGGCTCGCTGGTCGCGGCCGGGCTGCCGCTGCTGACCGCGATCATCGGAGTGGGCATCGGCGTGGCGGGCATCACGGCCCTCGCCAGCACGCTCGACCTCGGCACCACCACCTCCACGCTGGCCCTGATGATCGGCGTCGCCGTCGGCATCGACTACGCCCTGTTCATCGTCTCCCGCTACCGGGCCGAGCTGGCCGAGGGCCGCGAGCGCGAGGAGGCGGTCGGCCGGGCCACCGGCACGGCGGGCTCGGCGGTGGTCTTCGCCGGACTGACGGTCGTGATCGCGCTCGTCGGGCTCGCGGTCGTCAATGTCCCGATGCTGACCAAGATGGGCATCGCGGCGGCGGCCACGGTCGCCATCGCGGTACTGATCGCCCTCACGATGATCCCGGCGCTGCTCGGGTACGCGGGCCGGAAGATCCAGCCGCTGGGCAGGAAGAGCAAGCGGTGGGGCCGCAAGAAGGTGCACGACAACGCCGAGACCAGGCCCAACATGGGCACGCGCTGGGCGAGCTTCGTCGTCCGCCGTCCCGCCGCCGTCCTGCTGCTGGCCGTGGCCGCTCTCGGCGCGGTGGCCGTCCCGGTGACCCAGCTGGAGCTGGGGCTGGGCGACGACGGCACCCAGCCGAAGTCCACGACGCAGCGGCAGGCGTACGACCTCCTCTCGGAGGGCTTCGGCCCGGGCTTCAACGGCCCGCTGATGGTCGTCGTCGACGCGAAGGACAGCGCCGACCCGAAGGCGGCCGCCACCACGGTGAGCGACGAGATCAAGGGCCTGAAGGACGTCTCGACCGTCACTCCGGCGGCCTTCAACAAGGCCGGCGACACGGCGACGATCACCGTCGTCCCGGACTCCAAGCCGTCCTCGACCGAGACCGAGGACCTGGTGCACGGCATCCGTGACAAGGCGGACGGCGTCAAGGCCGACACGGACGCGCGAGTGCTGGTGACGGGCACGACGGCGATGAACATCGACTTCTCGCAGAAGCTGACCGACGCGCTGATCCCCTACCTGTGCCTGGTGGTCGGCCTCGCCTTCCTGCTCCTGATGGTGGTCTTCCGCTCGATCCTGGTCCCGCTGAAGGCGGCCCTCGGCTTCCTGCTGTCGGTGCTTGCGGCGCTCGGTGCCGTGGTCGCGGTCTTCCAGTGGGGCTGGCTGGCCGATCTGCTCGGCGTCGAGGAGACCGGCCCGATCATGTCGATGACGCCGATCTTCCTGATCGGCGTGGTCTTCGGCCTGGCCATGGACTACGAGGTGTTCCTCGTGACCCGCATGCGCGAGGCCTACGTCCACGGCGAGCGGCCCCAGCAGGCCGTGGTGACCGGCTTCAAGCACGGCGCGCGCGTGGTCACGGCCGCCGCGATCATCATGATCGCCGTCTTCGCCGGCTTCATCAGCTCCAGCGAGTCCATGATCAAGATGATGGGCTTCGGGCTGGCGATCGCGGTCTTCTTCGACGCGTTCATCGTCCGTATGGCCATCGTCCCGGCCGTCCTGGCCCTGCTGGGCAAGGCGGCCTGGTGGCTCCCGAAGTGGCTGGACCGCGCCCTGCCCAACGTGGACGTGGAGGGCGAGGGCCTGCGCGCGCAGGCCAACCCGGAGGTTGCGTCCATCGAGCGGGAGCCGACCCCCGCGCCGGTGCGGTAGCCGGTGCTCGTGGGCGCCGGTGCCCTGTGAGGCCCCTTGACTGACAGGCGCCGACGTCAAAGCGTCCGCCGCCCGGATGATCCCGGGAGGCGGACGCTTCCGTGTGAGCAGGGGGCTCACGCCTCCTTGTGGCTCAGCAGGATGTCGACGCCGTCCTCGCTGCCGTTCAGCGTGATCGACGTGGCGACCGGCGGATAGCCGCTGGCGATCACGGTGTACTGCTGGCTGGAGAGGTCGGCGAAGGAGTAGCTCCCGTCGACGCCGGTCGTGTGCGTCCCCACGACGTTGCCGGCGGCGTCGAGCAGGGTGACGCGGGCGTCGTCGAGCGCACGGCCGTCCTGGGTGTGCACCGTCCCGCGCAGCGTCGCCGCGACGAGCAACTGGATGTCGCAGTGCGCGCCCTCGGCGGTGACGGTGGCCGGCACGGCGGCCGGGCGGTGGCCGGGGGCGCTGACACTGAGGGTGTAGTCGCCGGGCAGCAGGTCGCTGACGCGGTACCCGCCGTCGTTTCCCGTGGTAGTGGAGGCCGTCACCTCACCGCCCTGGTCGGTGGCCACCACCAGGGCGCCGGACAGGGCGTCGCCGTCCCCGCCGCGCACGGTACCGGCCACGCCGCCCCTGCCGGGGAGGATCACGAGGTCGTGGGAGACCGGGGTGCCGTTCAGGCTCAGGGTGGCGACCTGCGGCTGGTGACCGGGTGCCGAGCCGATGAGGACCAGGCTGCCGCGCTCGGGGGTGTCCAGCGCGTACGAGCCGTCCTCCCGTGAGGTGGTGCGGGCCACCTGGTGGCCGGCCGAGTCCAGCAGGGTGATCGCGGTGCGCGGCACGGGTGCGCCGGCCCCGTCCCGGACGCGTCCGCGGATGACCGGGTCGGCGATCGGAGGCGCAGCCGTGGGGGCGGTCTGCCCGGCGGCCTCGGGTCCGACCGCGGCCGGGGCCTCAGCCTGCTCCTCGGATTCCTCGGCGGGCGCGCTCGCGCTCTTCCTGGAGCGGAACAGCAGCACCGTGACGATCACGGCGAAGGCGAAGAACCCGGCCGACCACCAGTAGGCGACCTCGTAGCTGTGCAGCGCGGCGTTCGCCTTGACCAGCGGGTCGTTCAGGTGGTCCTGCGCATAGTCGGTGGCGGCGCTCGCGGCCAGGGTGTTCAGCAGCGCGGTGCTGATCGAACCGCCGATCTGCTGGGTGGTGTTGACGGACGCCGAGGCGACGCCCTGGTCGCTCGCCTGCACTCCCAGGGTGGCGTAGCTCATCGCCGCGGGCATCGACATACCGAGCCCCGCGCCCAACAGCAGCAGCGGCGGCAGCACATGTGCCGCGTAGCTGCTGTCCAGGCCGAGGCGGGTCAGCCAGACCATGCCGCCCGCGGCCACCAGCAGGCCGACGGGCACGACGATCTTGGGTCCGATCTTCGGCACCAGCCAGTTGGTGGACAACTGCGCCAGCACCATCAGCGCGCCCACCATCGGCAGGAAGGCCACGCCGTTCTTCACCGGCGAGTAGCCCAGCGTCGACTGCAGGTAGTAGGTGAGGAAGAGGAAGACGCCGAACATCCCGGCGGACGAGATGAGGATGGTCGACAAGGCGGCGGCGCGGTCGCGGTCGGCCAGCACCCTGAGCGGCAGGAGGGGGTGCTTCGCCCGGGCCTGCCAGAGGAAGAAGGCCAGCAGCAGGACGCCACCTCCGGCGAGGAAGCCCCAGGTCATCCAGTTGTCCCAGTCGTGGGTCTCCGCGTTGGCGAAGCCGTAGACGATGCCGAACAGGCCGCCGGAGACCAGGACGGCACCGAAGATGTCCAACTGCGGCCGCACGGCCGGGACGGAACGGCTGACGAAGACGATCGCACCGATCAGGGCCGGCACCGCGATGATGTCGTTGACGTACAGCGTCCAGCGCCAGTCCAGGTACTCGGTGAGCAGACCGCCGAGAACCAGTCCCACGGCGGCCCCTGAGCCGGCGATGGCACCGAATACGCCGAACGCCCGGGCGCGTTCCTTGGCGTCGGTGAAGGTCGTCGTCAGCAACGACAGCGCCGCCGGAGCGAGCAGGGCACCGAACAGCCCCTGCACCGCACGCGCCACGACCAGCATGGTGAACCCATGGGCGGCGCCGCCGAGCGCCGAGGCCGCGGCGAAGCCGACGATGCCGATGATGAAGGTCGTCTTACGGCCGAAGAGGTCGGCGAGTCGCCCGCCGAGCAGCAGCAGACTGCCGAACGCCAGCGAGTACGCGGTGACGATCCATTGCCGTCCGTTGTTGTCGAAGCCCAGGTCCTGCTGGGCGGACGGCAGCGCGATGTTCACGATCGTCGCGTCGAGCACCACCATGAGCTGAGCCAGGCCGATCACGGCCAGCGCCCACCATCGATGCTTCGCCTGCGCTGGGGTCCGGCCGTACAGCCCGGCCTGGACGGTGTCGGCCGAGGGCTCTGTCGTCATGGCACTCACCCACAATTAGTCCGAAACGGTTTCGTACAGGAATCTAGGGCAGGCCTGCAACGAAACTCAATCGTTTCGATGTGCGGGGAAGGTAAGAAGAAATGAAAAAAGGCGGAGACGCGTGGCCTCCGCCTCCCGGTCCGAGCTTCGCCGTCGGCAGAGCCGACCTGCTCGGGGGCTGCTGTCACCCGGGCACCGGCACCGCCCCGCCCGGCAGGAAGCTCCCGATTCAGGTCAAGCGCCGGGTGCGGCGAGGGGTGTCGCCGGCCCCCAGGAAACCGGCGCGCGACCACCGGCCCGAGTGCGGTATTGTTTCCATGCGCGTCCGGCCAGGGGAAACCCCAGGTCAGGCGGGCAACGGGACGTGGCGCAGCTTGGTAGCGCACTTGACTGGGGGTCAAGGGGTCGCAGGTTCAAATCCTGTCGTCCCGACAGAATGCCTGGCGTGTCAGCCAGGGCGGGGCCTTGTTCCACTTCGGTGGAACAAGGCCCTCAGTCATTTTCCTGGTCCGAGCCGCCGCTGTCGTTGACCTTGCGTCTCCACCGCTTGACCATCCGTGCCGCGACCCGACGCTGCGTATTGGGTGATTTATGTAGTTATGTCCTTGATGTTGCCTTATGTTGTGCTTAGCGTTCGCCGGGAGACCATCTCCGCGGGGTGTGAGTCCCGCGCCGCCGTCCCGGAAGCGAGGTGTGGAGCGCGTGCACGTGAGGTGCCGCTCAAAAGGGACGCGCTGGCTGAGGGCGTTCGCCGTCCTGCCGCTGCTGGCGTCGACGCTCGCCGCGTGCGGCAGTGACGAGGGCGGTGGTCGGCCCACCCTCAACTGGTACAACTTCCCCGACGACTCCGGTGCGCTCCAGATGGCTGCCGACCGGTGCAGCCGGGCGTCCGGCGGCCGCTACCGGATCAGCTACAACAAGCTGCCGCGCGCCGCCGACGGGCAGCGTCAGCAGATGGTCCGCAGGCTCGCCGCCGAGGACGACTCGCTCGACATCCTCGGGCTGGACGTCACCTGGGCGGCGGAGTTCGCCGAGGCGCGCTGGATCCGGGAGTGGACGGGGGCGGCGAAGCGGCAGGCCACCGAGGGCACCCTGCGCGTACCGCTGCAGACGTCGACCTGGAAGGGCAAGCTGTACGCCGTCCCGTACAACACCAACACCCAACTCCTGTGGTACCGCTCGGACTTGGTGCCCACCCCGCCCAAGACCTGGTCCGAGATGCTGGACATGGCCCGCGACCTCGCCCGGCAGGGCAAACCGCACTTCGTGGAGATCCAGGGTGCCCAGTACGAGGGTCTGACCGTCTGGTTCAACACGCTGATCAACAGCGCCGGCGGCTCCATCCTCAACCCGACCGCGACCGAGCCCTCCCTCGGCCCTCCCGCCGCGCGGGCCGCCGGAATCATGCGAGAGCTGGCGAACTCCGTGGCCGCGGACCCCTCCCTGCCCAACCAGATGGAGGACCAGAACCGCCTCGCCATGGAGGCGGGCGTGGCGGCGTTCGAGATCAACTACCCGTTCGTCTATCCGTCGATGAGGCAGAACAACCCGCAGCTGTTCAAGAACTTCCGCTGGGCGCCGTACCCCCGGGTCGACGCCGACCGCCCGTCGCGGCCCACCATCGGCGGCATCGACCTGGCGATCAGCGCCTACTCGCGCCACCCGGACCTGGCCTTCGAAGCGGCCCTGTGCCTGCGCAACCGGGAGAACCAGCTCACCGCCGCGCTGATGGGCGGCCTGCCACCCACCCTGCGCGCCCTGTACGACGAGCCGGCGTTCATGAAGCAGTACCCGTTCTCCCGGGAAGTACTGGCCGCCCTGGAATCGGCGAGCGTACGCCCGATCACCCCTGCCTACCAGAACGTGTCGATCGCGGTCTCCCACACACTGTCGCCGCCGTCGGCGATCGAGCCGGTGAGTTCGGTCGAAACCATCGGCGACCAGATCGACGATGCCCTGCGATCCGAGGGTGTGATCCCGTGAACCACCACCCGCACCATCCCGTCGGCCGGCGCCCCCGCGCGCGGGTCTCACCACCGGGCGGTCCGCGATGAGCATGCAGGCGGAACCGGCCGGGGCCCCGGTGCCCCCCGAAGCGGAAGGGGTACGGCAGGACCGGGCCGCAGTCTCGGCGGGCGCCCGGCAGGAGCGCCGGCTCGGCTGGCTGCTGTGCGCGCCGGCCGTCGTCGTCATGCTCGCCGTGACCGCCTATCCGATCGGGTACGCCATCTATCTGTCCCTTCAGCGGTACGACCTGCGCTTTCCGGCACAGGCGGAGTTCGTGGGCCTGAGCAACTACGGAGCGGTGCTGTCCTCCTCGTTCTGGTGGGACGCCTTCTGGGTCACGCTGTTCATCACCGCCGTGTCCGTGGCCATCGAACTGGTCCTCGGCATGGGGCTCGCCCTGGTGATGCACCGCACGATCTTCACCCGCGGTGCCGTCCGCACCTCGGTCCTCATCCCGTACGGCATCGTCACCGTGGTCGCCGCCTTCTCCTGGCAGTATGCCTGGACCCCCGACCTCGGATACCTCGCCGAGCTGCTGCCCGAGGGCGAGGCCCCGCTGACCGAGCAATGGCCCGCCCTGTGGCTGATCATCCTCGCCGAGGTGTGGAAGACGACGCCGTTCATGGCCCTGCTGCTGCTCGCAGGCCTGGCGCTGGTCCCGGAGGAGACGCTGAAGGCGGCCATGGTGGACGGTGCCTCCCCCTGGCAGCGCTTCACCAAGGTCATGGTTCCGCTGATGAAACCGGCCATCCTGGTGGCCCTGCTGTTCCGCACGCTCGACGCGTTCCGGATCTTCGACAACATCTACGTGCTGACCCAGGGGGCACAGGACACCGGCTCCGTGTCGATCCTCGGGTACGACAACCTGTTCACCGCGCTGAACCTGGGCATCGGGTCGGCGATCTCGGTGCTGATCTTCATCTGCGTCGGGATCATCGCCTTCACCTTCGTCAAGCTGTTCGGCGCGGCCGCACCCGGCGCGGAGGTGAAGCGCTGATGGCCGCCGTAGGCAAGACGCACGCCGTCCGCTGGGGTGTCGTCAACGTGGTGGTGGTGCTGTACGCCCTGTTCCCGGTGTGGTGGATCGCCGCGCTGTCGTTCAAGGACCCCAGCACCCTCACGGACGGCGACTACATCCCCCGGGACTGGACCCTGGAGAACTACCGGGGCATCTTCGACACCTCCGAATTCACCAGAGCGCTGCTCAACTCGATCGGTATCGCGCTGATCGCCACGGTGATCGCGGTGGCACTCGGCACCATGGCCGCCTACGCGGTGGCCAGGCTGCGCTTCCCCGGCAAGCAGGTGCTCATCGGCATGTCCCTGCTGATCGCCATGTTCCCGCCGATCTCCCTGGTGTCCCCGCTGTTCAACATCGAGCGGATCATCGGGATCTTCGACACCTGGATCGGGCTGATCATCCCGTACATGACCTTCTCGCTGCCGCTGGCGATCTACACGCTGTCGGCGTTCTTCCGGGAGATCCCCTGGGATCTGGAGAAGGCGGCCAAGGTGGACGGGGCCACGCCCGCACAGGCCTTCCGGCTGGTCATCGTGCCGCTGGCCGCGCCGGGCGTGTTCACCACGGCCATTCTCGTGTTCATCTTCTGCTGGAACGACTTCCTGTTCGCGATCTCGCTGACCTCCACGGAGTCCGCGCGTACCGTGCCCGCCGCGATCGCGTTCTTCACCGGCAGCTCGCAGTTCCAGCAGCCCACCGGGTCGATCGCCGCCGCCGCTGTGGTGATCACCATCCCGATCATCGTTTTCGTCCTGTTCTTCCAGCGGCGGA
Source organism: Streptomyces sp. S.PNR 29 (assembly GCF_030386795.1). GTDB lineage: Bacteria > Actinomycetota > Actinomycetes > Streptomycetales > Streptomycetaceae > Streptomyces. The sequence goes on along the minus strand of NZ_JANUQM010000016.1, from coordinate 197,126 downwards.
TCGTCGCCGGACTGACCTCCGGGGCGGTCAAGGGCTGACCGGCCGCACCCCCCGGACGCGGAAGGCATGAAGGCAAGGAGGCACCACCCATGGCCGAGATCATCCTTGAGGGAGTCACCAAGCGTTTTCCCGACGGAGCCCTTGCCGTGAGGGACGTGAATCTGGACATCGCCGACGGCGAGTTCGTGATCCTGGTCGGTCCGTCCGGGTGTGGGAAGTCCACGACCCTGAACATGATCGCCGGCCTGGAGGACATCACCGAGGGCACCCTGCGTATCGGCGACCGAGTCGTCAACGAACTCGCTCCCAAGGAGCGGGACGTCGCCATGGTGTTCCAGAGCTATGCCCTGTACCCGCACATGAGCGTGCGGGAGAACATGGGTTTCCCGCTGCGGCTCGCCAAGGTGGACAAGGCCACCATCGACGCCAAGGTCGAGGAGGCCGCACGGGTCCTCGACCTGACCGAGCAGCTGGACCGCCGGCCCGCCAACCTGTCGGGCGGGCAGCGCCAGCGGGTGGCCATGGGACGGGCGATCGTCCGTGACCCCAAGGCGTTCCTGATGGACGAGCCGTTGTCCAACCTGGACGCCAAGCTCCGGGTGCAGATGCGCACGCAGATCTCCCGGATCCAGCGACGCCTCGGCACGACCACCGTGTACGTCACCCACGACCAGACCGAGGCGATGACCCTCGGCGACCGGGTCGTGGTCATGCGGCAGGGCCTGGTCCAGCAGATCGGCACGCCCGCGCAGCTCTACGACTTCCCGCGCAACCTCTTCGTCGCCGGCTTCATCGGTTCGCCGGCGATGAACTTCCTCAACGCCGGCCTGGAAGAAGGGGTTCTGCGCTCGCCCCTGGGCGAACTGCCCCTGGACGACCGCACGCGGCAGACACTGGAGCGGCGGAACGCGCCCCGCGAGGTCATCGTCGGGCTGCGGCCCGAGGCCTTCGAGGACGCGGCCCTGTCGCCCGAGCACGCGGGACGCGGCCCCGTCTTCACCGCCACCGTGGAGGTACTGGAGTCGCTGGGCTCCGACGTGTACGTCTACTTCTCGGCGGAGGGCGGACCCGCGACCACCGCCGAACTGGAGGAACTCGCCTCCGATTCGGGCGCGCGGGACACCGGCGGCACCGAGGCCGCCCAGCAGATCGTGGCCCGTCTGGACGCCGCCACGCGTGCCCGCGAGGGTGCACCGGTGGAGCTGCGGGTCGACATGGCCAAGGCCCATGTGTTCGATCCGGCGACCGGAGCGAACCTGACCCATCAGGAGGCGGCCGGCTGAGAAGGTCCCCACCGAGTTCTCCCGTGACCTAACGCCCCCCGGAGCCCGGGGACAGACCCCGCGGCCGGCACCGGCGGAGCTCGGCCGCCGGTGCGCCGGTGGCGAGTTCCGATGCGACCAGCCGTCCGACGGTCGGGGCCAGGGTGACGGCCGAGTGTGTGACGGCCGCGTACACGGACCCGTCCGGCGTGACGGGTCCGATCAGCGGTCCGTCCGCCGGCACGGGCCGCCCGCCGACCCGGCGTTCCAGGACCCGGCAGGAGTCGGCCCGCCGGAAGGACGCACGCAGCAGCCGCAGGGGGGACGTCGTGTCACCCGTCAGAGATACGGTCATCAGCAGCTGCCCGTCACTGACCTCCCGCACCTCGAAGTCCGGCGCGGCCACGATGGTCCTGACGAGCCCGGGCGGCGCCGCGAGCCGTATCAGACAGGCTGGAGAGGTGCGGACCGGCAGCCGGATCCCCAGCGGTTCGGCCAGCCGCACCACCTCGGTGCCCGCGGCCAGCACCACGGTGGACCCGGCATGGAACCCCACGGACGAGGCCACGCCCCGCACCCGCCCGCCCTCGGCCTCCAGGGACGTCACGTCCGCGCCGAACACCACCCGCGCGCCCAGCGCGCGAGCCGCACGCACCAGCGCCGCGGTGACCGCCACGGCATCGACGCCCGCGTCGGAGGGCGTATGAACCGCCCATTCGGGAGGGGAACGGAGCTCCGGTTCGAGCGCCCGGATCTCGTCGCGACCGACGCGGAACCGTCCCTCACCGGGCTCGGCGTCGGCAGCCAGGTCCAGCGATCCGCACCGGCGCACGGCGACGCCCGGCACCTCCGACTCCAGCCGCCGGTAGTCCGCCCGCACCGACCCGCGCAGATCCCGGGCGCCACCGGGCCAGTCCCCGCCGCGGTCCCCGATCCACGCGAAGGAGCCACCGGTCACCCCCGTGGCCGGTCCCGGTCCCCGGTCGAGCAGTGTCACGGACACACCACGGCGTGCCAGGTGGTACGCCACCGAGGAACCGACGATCCCGGCGCCGACCACGACGACCGACACGGGGTCAGATCACGCAGCCCACATGCGCCAGCGCCTGCTTGAGCAGCACCCCGTGCCCGCCCGGCATCTCGCTCTGCACCGCCGGCGACAGGGCCTCCTGCGGGCTGAACCAGACCAGGTCGAGGGCGTCCTGCCGTGGCTGGCAGTCGCCGGTCACCGGCACCACGTACGCGAGCGACACCGCGTGCTGCCGTGGGTCGTGGTACGGCGTGATGCCCTGCGTCGGGAAGTACTCCGCGACCGTGAAGGGCTGCAACGAGGCCGGGAGCCGGGGCAGCGCCACCGGGCCGAGGTCCTTCTCCAGGTGGCGCAGAAGGGCGTCGCGGACGCGTTCGTGGTGCAGCACCCGGCCGGAGACCAGCGTCCGGCTGACCGTTCCGTCGGGCCCGATGCGCAGCAGCAGGCCGACGCTGGTGACTTCGCCGCTGTCGTCGACGCGCACGGGCACGGCCTCGACGTACAGGATCGGCATGCGGGCGCGCACCAGTTCCAGCTCGTCGGAAGTCAGCCAGCCGGGCGTGGTTTCGGTCATGTCAGACATTGTTTGATCATACTTTCAGGCCTTTCCGCTTAGCGGGAGCCGCTCGGGGACAACTGTGATCGGCCACACGTCGCTCAGCCACCGTCCGGCAGCCGGTAGACCCGGCGGGCGTTGTCCCGCCCGGCCCACCGCGCGATCCGCAGCGCGTCCGGCAGACTCAACTCGTCGGCGTCCACCCGCTCCTGCAGCAGCCCCGCCAGCCCCTGCCGGAAGGACAGGGCTCCCAGGTGGTAGAACTCGGCCACCCCGTAGGCGTCGGAGCTGTACAGCAGCTTGCGGAACGGAGTGATCTCCAGCGCCTCCGCCAGGACCGCCCCGGCTCGGGAGGGGCCCACGTAGTGCAGGGTGAGTCCCACGTCGAGATACACCTGCTCGAACACCGCCGTGAGGTAGGCGGCCTGGCGCTGGTAGGGCCAGCAGTGCAGCAGCAGGACGGGGATCGTGCCGGCCGTCAGGTGCAGCCAGTCCGTCAGATGGGTGGGATCGACCCGGTGCAGGCGGATGTCGCTGTCCCCGAACCCCGTGTGCATCTGGAGCGGCAGACCGAGGTCGACGGCGGTCCACAGCAGGTGCCGTACGAGAACCGGGTCATCGAGCCGGCCGCCGCGCGGGAGCCAGCGCCGGGCCGCCTCGGTGACCTCGGCGGCCGAGGGGCGGGCCGGGTCGAGGTCGAAGCCGGTGCGGTAGGCGGCCACCGACTTCACCGCCACCACGCCCGGCCGCTGCACCGCCTCCCGCGCGGCCGTGCGGAACGTCTCCGCGTACGCGTCCGGCTCCACCCCCTCGGCCGCCACGGCCTCGGCGACGCTCTCCAGCCGTACGACCTCGTGGGCGGAGTCGCCGGCGAGCTCCTGCGGGGTGGTGATGCGGTCGGGCGCGTAGCCGGTGTCCACACAGAACACGTCGGTGCGCGCGGCGGCGAGAAAACGCCGGTTCACTTCGCGCCAGCCCAGTTCGGCCCGCCGGGCCAGATACGCGTCGGCGGGGGCGTGGCGCGGCAGGTCCAGCAGGGGAGCGCAGTGGCGGCGGACGGCGACGCCCACGGGACTGTCGAAGGGCGAGACACCGGGCCACGCCTCGCCCTCGGTGATCAGCGACTCGAAGCCCGCCCGGTCCAGGTCGGCCGCGACGACACCGTGGCAGTGGTGGTCGGTCAGCCTCAGGGAGGTGAGCGCTTCGTGGACCGCGGTCATCTCAGTACGCCCAGCGGTACGCCGCCGCCACCTGCTCGTCGTCCATCCCGGCGACGGCCGCGAGCTCCCCGCGCCGTACGGCGATCACCGCGTCGGCGAGGACCGGCCCGAGCGCGGCCCGCAGCCGCTCGTCGCCGCGGAACTCCTCCACCGCCCGCTCCAGCGAGGTCGGCAACCGATGTACGCCCCGGGCCGCCGCCTGCGCCGCGTCGAGGCGCGCCGGATCTCCGGTGGTCTCCTCGGGCAGGGACGCCTCCGACACGAGGCCGTCCAGCCCGGCGGCGATCAGGCAGGCGAGCGCGACATAGGGGTTCGCGGCCAGGTCGACCGGCTTCACCTCCAGGTTCGCCGCGTGCTCGCGGACGCCCGCGGTGCCGGTGATCACGCGCAGCGCGGCCTCGCGGGTCTCCCGGCCCCAGGCGGTGAACACCCCGGCCCACTGCGAGGGCTTGAGCCGCAGACAGCTCGCCGGACTCGGGGCGGTGACCGCCATCAGTCCCGGGAGGTGGGCGAGCACCCCGGCCGCGAACGACTCCGCCGCGGATGTCATGCCGTACCGGCGGTCGCCGCCGGTGTGCAGGTTCACCCCGTCGCGCCATGCGGAGAGGTGGATGTGGCCGCCGTTGCCGACGCCCCGCGCGAAGACGGCCGGGGCGAAGGAGACCTTCAGTCCGTGGCGCCGGGTCACCGCCCGGATCGTCTGCCGCACCAGCACGCTGCGGTCGGCCGCCGCCACCGGGTCGAGCGCACCCACCGAGATCTCGAACTGTCCCGCCGCGTACTCCGGATGGACCTGGTCGACGTCCACGCCCTGCGCCGCGAGGGCCGCCAGCAGGTCGGCGACGCAGTCGCTCAGCTCCACCTGCCGGGTCGCGCCGTAGGCCGGCCCGGAGACCGCGGGCACGAACGCGCCGTCGGGCGCGTCCCCGCGGCCGACCGCCCACTCGATCTCGACAGCCGCCTTGAACGTGACGCCGTGCCGCTCGGCGGCCTCCGTCACGATCCGGCGCAGGACGGTACGGCCGCACGCCGGATGCGGCTCGCCCTCCTGCGTGATCCGGTCGACCGGCGCCCACGCCCAGCCGGGCTGCCCGGCCAGCACCACCAGCTGGTCGAGATCGGGATACAGGCGCAGATCACCGTCCGGGGAGCCGAGGACGTCGGTGGCGACGATCGTGTCGTTGGCCAGAAAGGTGTCGAACACCGGCGACATGCCGACACCCCAGGCCGCGGCCGAGGCCAGCCTGGCCGTGGGGATCGCCTTCACCCGGCCGATGCCCGCGGTGTCGACGTACGCCAGCACGATCCCGTGCACGCCCCGCCCGGACAGCTCGCCGCTCAGCGCGGTGGCCCGCTCGACGTCTCCGGGACGCCCGCCGGGCACGTGGTCGGCGAGGGTGGTCATATGTCCTCCTGGACGGCTCGGCGGGCTCGGCCGGGTGTCAGGGCTTCACGGCCACCGCGCCGAACTGCGGCACGGGAGCCGCGGAGCCGGGCCCGGCACGCCACTGCGAGCACGACACCAGGCCCGGTTCCAGCAGCTCCAGGCCGTCGAAGAACGTGGCGACGTCCTCGCGGCTGCGGGCGGTGATCGGCGGGGTGGCGTTCTCGTTCCAGAACGTCATGGCCGGGATCTGGCCCTCCCCGCCGAGATCGGCGTCGAAGGTGGGGTGGGTCAGCGCCAGACAGCTGCCCGAGGGGATCGCGGCCATGACCCGGCGCACGATGTCCCTCGCCTTGTCCGTGTCGAGGACGAAGTTGAGGACGCCCAGCATCATCACCGCGACGGGCCGGCTGAAGTCGAGCGTCCGCGCCGCGCGTTCGAGGATGGCGTCCGGGTCGTGCACGTCGGCGTCGATGTAGTCGGTGACGCCGTCGGAGGTGCCGGTCAGCAGGGTCCGGGCGTGCGCGAGGACGATCGGGTCGTTGTCGACGTACACGATCCGCGACTCGGGCGCGATGCGCTGCGCGATCTCGTGGGTGTTGTCCCCCGTCGGGAGCCCGGTGCCGATGTCGAGGAACTGGCGTATCCCGCGCTCCTCGGCCAGGAACCGTACCGCCCGGCCCAGGAACCAGCGGTCCGCCCGGGCGATCTCCCGGATGACCGGGAACATGCCGGCGACATGCTCGCCGACCTGCTGGTCGATCTCGTAGTTGTCCTTGCCGCCGATCCAGTAGTTCCACACGCGCGCGTTGTGCGCCACCCCGGTGTTCAGCCTCGCGGCCCCGCTCGCCGGTGTGCGGCTCTCGGTCACGTCTTCGCTCCTTCACGCGGGTGCGGCCGTCGCCGCCCATTGTGCCGCCCGGTGATCACTCTGTCCGGGGAATCGGCCGAGGAACGGGAGGAGTGACGGGGAACGTTCAGTCGAACTCGCCGGGCTGCGGGGAGGGGGTCTTCCCGGCCAGCACGTCCTGCAGACGCTGGGTGCCCTGCCGCGCCGCCTGCTCCATGGAGTCGTCCTCGCCGCCGGCGAGACCGCCGGCCGTGACGGTGATCGCGTCGGCGCCGACGCGTACCGCGGCGATGTCCAGGGTGAGCGTGGCGGGGGCGCCGGCGGTCGTGCCCTGGACGGTCACATGCAGGCCCTGCCGGGCGTCACCCACGTCGGGCACCGAGGTCTCGATCACCTCGACCGTCCGCTGCCCGCCGGACGGGTCGGTCGCCGTGAAGCGGTCGCAGGTGACCGGCAGGTCGTTCATCCAGGCCAGCGAGTCGTCCAGTTGGTCCCGGTCGTAGGCGGCGACCTGGTGGAGCAGACGGGAGTCGCCCATCTGGAAGCCGGCCAGCGCCGACGCACCCGCGGGCCTGCCCAGCAGGTCGTCGTCGTAGAGGGCGTCGAGCAGCCGCTGGCAGTCGGCGGCGTCCGCCTTCGCGGTGACGAAGTCGGCGACGTCGACCCTGCCGATGAGCAGTCTGTCGTCCCACCGGTCGGCGTTCGCGACCCGCGTCCAGTCGTCCTCCAGATCGGCCTCGGTGATCAGTGCGGCCCGCGCTCCGGCCTCGGTGAGGGTGGGTGAGGGGGAGGGGGAGGCGGTGGTGGGCTGTGCGGCGAGCCGTGAGGCGGCGACCTCCGAGGCGCGCGAGCCCGTCTCGTCGTCCGAGCAGGCCGCGGTGGTCAGCAGCGTCGCCGACGCCAGGGCCGAGGTGAGGACGCGGACGGGACGGGACGGACGACGGCTCATCGCGTATGCCTCCTGGGAACGGGACGCGTGCCCTTCAGCGCACCATCGGGCCGGTCGGGTCACCAGCGCAGCGGACCGTTCGGGTGAGGGCTGGGGGGAGGGGCGTGGTGAGGGCTCGCGGCGCCCGTGCGGCGCGGCGTTCCCGCTCGGTCAGCGGCTCCGCGAGCGGGGCCGGTGCGGGCGCGGGAGGGCGCTGCTCGGCGGTACCCGCGCTGGTGACATGCCTGAGCAGACGGACCGTGACCGAGGGGGAGACCAGCGAGTCGCCGGCCGCGGCCGCGCGGACCGCCTCCGCGAGAAGCGTGGGGCCGGAGTCCTTGAGCAGGAACCCGTAGGCGCCGCCGCGCAGCGCCCCGTACACGTACTCGTCGAGGTCGAAGGTGGTGACCACGACCACCCGCAGCGGATCGGGAACGTCCGGCCCGGCCAGCATGCGCGTCGCCTCCAGCCCGTCCAGCTTCGGCATCCGGATGTCCAGCAGGCACACGTCCGGCCGCTCCCGGCGCGCCAGCGCCACGGCCTCCTCGCCGTCGGGGGCCTCCGCGACCACGGTGATGTTCTCGCCCCCGGCCGTGGGCCGTGACATGCGGCGCGCTGGACGGCGTGGCCCTCCTCGCGCTGCCTCTGCGGTACCAGCATTCGGTCGGCGCCCGGTGGGCGACCTGGCCTCCATCGTCGAGCTGACGGAGGGTTTCGCGAGCCCCGTCCAGAAGGTCACGCTGCGCCGCGATCCCGCGGTGCCCGACGACCTGCCCCACGAGGTGCAGGCGGCCGCCTTCCGGGTCGTGCAGGAGGCGCTGACGAACGTACGACGGCATGCGGCCGACGCGGCGGAGGTCACCGTCGGCCTGCGCCGCGAGGGCGACCGGCTGGAGGTGTCGGTGACGGACAGCTCCCGGAGGCCGCGCACGGCGGCGGCTTCGGCCTCGTCGGCCTGACCGAGCGGGTGACCGCGCTGGGCGGCGCGCTGCATGCCGGGCCGAGGGTCGGTGGAGGCTGGGAGGTACGGGCGGTGTTTCCGGCGCGGCGACGCTGACGACAGCGCCGGGTGGCGCGGCGTGGGGCGAGGCCGGGTGACGTACCCTCCGGGCCCGTCAGCGCTTGAGCCCGACCCCGCCGTACAGGGACACGAGCCCGTCCTCGTCCGGGGTCTCGTCCGTCGCGAGGTCGGGGCGCCAGTCCGACACGGACACGATCCCGGGCTCCAGCACGTCGAGTCCCTTGAAGAAGCGGGACATCTCGGCGTGCGAGCGGGCCACGAGCGTGACCCCCGAGGCGGCGTACGCCGCGATGCCCCGCCGTACGTTCTCCGGCTCGAAGTCGGCGGTCATCGCCGAAAGCACCAGACAGCTGCCCGGCGCGAGCGCGTCGACGAGGGTGTCCACCAGGTCATGGGCGCCGTCCTCGTCGGCGATGAAGTGCAGCAGGGCGTTCAGGGAGACGGCGACGGGCCGGCCGAAGTCGAGGGCCGCCGCGGCCCGTTCGAGGATCTCGCGCGGTTCGCGCGCGTCGCCCTGGACGTACTGCGTCACGCCCTCCGGAGTACCTCGCAGCAGGGCGGCCGCGTGGGCGAGGACGATGGGGTCGTTGTCGGCGTACACGACTCGCGCGTCCGGCGCGAACGACTGTGCGATCTGGTGCAGGTTGGGCTCGGTGGGGATGCCGGACCCGATGTCGAGGAACTGGCGGATTCCCGTCTCCTGGACGAGCAACCGCGTGGTGCGCTGCATGAACCGGCGATTGGCGCGCGCCTGCCGCGGGGCCTGACCGTTGATCGACGCGATCTGCCGGCCGAGCTCCTCGTCGACCGGATAGTTGTCCTTGCCGCCGAGGAACCAGTCGTACACCCGGGCCGGATGCGGTCGGGACGTGTCGATCCGCTGGGCGGCCGGCTCGGTCGCGGTCACGGGTGCTCCTCTGCTCGCCGGTATGTGCGAGCAGTCTGACATGCATCATCCGGCGCGACGGAGGGCGTCTTCGGCCACCTCCTTGTCGACCGCGGCGCGCACCAACGCGGCGGCGAGCACGGCCGGTTCGGTCGTCCCGGCCAGTTCGACAAGCCGGTCCGGGGTCTTCGGCAGCCCGAGGCGTTCCGCGCCTTGGAGGGCCTTGCGATCGAGGTACGGGGCCGCCTCCGGCCATACGAGCTGGACCTCGCGCAGGAAGATGTCGGCGCCGGCCGGACCCACGCCGGGGAACTCCTGGAGCAGATGACGCAGTTCGGACAGCTTGCCGTCCGCTTCCCTCCGCAGCCGTCGCAGGTCGCCGCCCCAGCGCTCGGTCAAGAGCTCGGCGGCGTCGCCCAGTTGGGTGGCGGTGCGTTCGTCGTAGCGCCGGTAGCCGCCCCGGCCGAGCGCGTCCACGCGCTCCTGCCAGTCGGCCCCGGCCATACGACGGGGATCGCGCAGCCCCGCCTCGTACAGGGCACGGGCGGTGGCCACGGCGATCGAGCCGCGGATGCGGGCGCTGAGCAGATGGGCCAGGACCAGCAGCCGGTACAGCGGCTGCGGGGTGTCCTTCAGCCGGATGCCCGCCTCCTCGGCGTACGTCTGCCCGTGCGCGCCGACGAGCTCTCTCACGACGCGCTCGTCGCGGTTCACGGCTACGCCTTGAGCGGATCGTGGCCGAGGGTCATCAGCCGGTGCCGACGGCGCGTGTCCTCGGCCGACTCCTCGGTCTCCGGCTCGTTCTCCACGTCCGCCTGCGCGGTGACGGTGTCCACGACCTTCCGCATCACGCGCAGATCGTCCTCGGTGAGGTCCGTGCGCCGCTTCTGCAGGATCGCCAGGACGTGCTGCCCGGTGGGCGAGCCCGCGTCCTCGGGCAGCGGCTCCGCGTTCTCGTCGGCGTCGCGCACCCGCAGCCAGGCCGCGAGTTCCGCCGAGGTCATGTTCACCACGCGGTGGAAGTCCTCCCACAGCGCGTCGAGTTCAAGGGCGTCGGTCATGGGTGCCCCTTCCGTGCGGGCCATCGGACGACTCGGCCGGGCGAGCCTTCACGTGGCCCCGTTGGTGCGAGCCTCGCGTGGCCCCCGGGCGGGAGCCCTCGCGTGACCCTTTGGTACGTATGTGTTCGGGCCGTGCGCCAGTCAGTCGCGGGGCCAGTTCTCCGCGTCGAACATCCACCGCTGCTTCTCCAGCTCGGCGGTGATGCCGATCAGCAGGTCCTGGGTGACCGGGTCCGGCTTCTCGGTCGCTTCGATACGCTCGCGCAGCCGCCCGATCGCCGCCTCCAGCGACTCCACCATCACCTGGACGACGTCCTTGTCCTGCAGCCAGCCGTCCTTGGGGCCGGGCAGGTGGAAGCGGGCCGCGATGGTCTCCGGGCGGCCGTCCGGCGGGACGCCGAGCGCCGCGGCACGCTCCGCCACCGTGTCGGAGAAACCCCGTGCGGCCGAGACCACCTCGTCGAGCTGGAGATGGATGGAGCGGAACCTCGGTCCCACGATGTTCCAGTGCGCCTGCTTGCCGATGAGTGACAGGCCGAGCAGATCGACCAGGGTGTCCTGGAGCGCATCGCCGGCGACGCGGCGGGCGTCGTCGGGCAGCGTGCTCTTCACGACGGTCATAGCGCGCTTCTCCTCCTCGCGTCGTCTCTGGGGACACGGAGCAGTGCGTCGCGCTCCTCCTCGCAGGTGCCGCCCCACACGCCCGCGGCCTGTCCGCTGCTGATCGCGAAACGCAGACAGTCGTCGGTCACCGGGCAGCGGGCGCAGACACGCTTCGCCGCCGTGATGTCCCGCAGCGCAGGGCCGGACGTGCCGACGGGGAAGAACAACTCGGGGTCCTCGCCTACGCAGGCAGCGCGCCGCAACCACTCCATGCGTGCGCGGGTGCCCAGGCCGAACCGGTGCAAACGCGGCCTGTGATGGCCCTGGAGAGCGGTTTCGGCGTGCGCGGCCGGTGACCGGTGAGAGCGCGATCAGCGTGTCAGGACGCCGTCGAGGAAGCGTGTCAGGTCGGTGAACACCTCTGCCTTGCAGGTCTCGTTGAAGACCTCGTGCCGGGCGCCGGGGTAGATCCGCTCGGTCAGGTCGCCGCCGCTCAGCTTCTCGACGCCGACGCGGCTGCCCGGGAGCGGTACCAGCCGGTCGTCGTCGCCGTGCAGCCACAGCAGCGGCAGCCGTCCGACGTCACCGCCTTGGGACACGGCCTGAAGCGTCCGCGCGAACGCCTCCACCGTCGGCCGCTTCATCGGGCCGTGCCAGACCAGCGGATCAGCGGCGTACGCCGCGCCGACCGCCGGATCGCGGGAGAGCGCGGCCGGGTTGATCGGCGTGTCGGGGATCTCGTCGAGGGCGAGCAGCCGCCGCGGCAGCTCCCAGTCGCCGATCACCGGACCGGACAGCACCAGCGCGCTCAGCTCGCCGGGGTGGCGCTGTGCGTAGCGGGCCGCGATCAGACCGCCCATGGAGTGCCCGATCATGACGACGGGGAGGTCCGGGTGGGCGGCCCGGGCCGACTCGGCGACAGCCCGCACATCGGTGACCACGTCCTCGAAGTCCTCGATCAGCACCCGCTCGCCCGCCGACCTCCCGTGCCCCATGTGGTCGGGCCCGAAAACGGCCGCGTCGTGGGCCACCAGCACACCGGCCGGCTCCTCGTAGCGGCCGGCGTGCTCCCCGTATCCGTGCATGACGAGCGCCACGTACCGGGGCCGCTCCCGAGGCCACTCGCGGACGGCGACCGCTCCCCGGGTTCCGGTGAGGACGTGCTCGCGGATCTCGGCCATAGCTCCTCCAGCTGCGTCGGTGAAGGCCCGGTGAGATCTTCCCAGGGGGCCGCCCGCCGGTCTATAGTAAAAACTAGCAGCGCTAATTAAGGTCGGTGCCGGCGACTTCCGCGGCGCCCGACGACTGAGCGATGACGGTCAGGAGTCCTGGTAGTGCGTCCCGTCCACTTCGCGGCCGCCCGCCGCACCCCCATCGGCAGACTGCGCGGTGCCCTGTCCACCGTGCGGCCCGACGACCTCGCCGCCACGGTGATCCGGACCCTGGTCGCCGACGTGCCCGCACTGGACCCGGCCCGCGTGGACGACGTCTACTGGGGCGCCGCCAACCAGGCCGGCGAGGACAACCGCAATGTCGCCCGCATGGCCGCGCTGCTGGCCGGGCTCCCCGAATCCGTGCCCGGCGCCACCGTCAACCGGCTGTGCGCCTCCGGTCTCGAAGCGGTCACCGCCGCCGCCCGCACCATCGCCGCGGGCGAGGCCGACATCGTGCTCGCGGGCGGTTCCGAGTCGATGAGCCGCGCCCCCTTCGTGCTGCCCCGACCGGACGAGGCCCTGCCGCACCGCGTCGAGACCTTCGACACCCGCCTCGGCTGGCGCCTGGTCAACCCGGCCATGAAGGACCTGCACGGTCTGCTGTCCATGGGGGAAACCGCCGAGGAGGTCGCCGAACGGTACGGCATCCCGCGCGAACGCCAGGACGAGTTCGCCCTGCGCAGCCACCGCCTCGCCGCGGACGCCCGGAAGAACGGCCACTTCGACGACGAACTCCTGCCCGTGGACCGCCCGGACGGCATGGTGGTCGACGCCGACGAGTGCATCCGCGAGGACACCTCGCTGGAGAAGCTGGCGAAGCTGAAGCCGGTCTTCCGCGAGGGCGGCACGGTCACCGCGGGCAATGCCTCACCGATGAACGACGGCGCCGCCGGGCTCCTCCTGGTCAGCGAGGAGGCCCTGAACGAACTCGGCCTGGAGTCGCTCGGCCGCTACGTCGCCGGCGCCTCGGCCGGCGTCCATCCCGACGTCATGGGCATCGGCCCCGTCCCCGCCACCCGCAAGGCACTCGCACGCGCCGACTGGAGCGTCGGTGACATCGAGGAGGCCGAGTTCAACGAGGCGTTCGCGGCCCAGGCCCTCGCCTGCGTGGACCAACTCGGCATCGACCTTGACCTGGTCAACCCCAGCGGCGGCGCCATCGCCCTCGGCCACCCGCTCGGCTGCTCGGGGGCACGCATCCTGACGACCCTGCTCCACCGCATGCGGCGTACGGGGGCGGCCCGCGGGCTGGCGACGATGTGCGTGGGGGTGGGGCAGGGGAGCGCGGTGCTGGTGGAGCGGCACTAGCGCGGCATCCCCCGGCGAGGCCGGCAGCGTCCGTCGGGTGCCACCTGGCGAGACGGCACTTACAGGCACCGGTTGCCTGCACATAGCATCGGTCACCGCATGAACACGATGACGCTCTGGCACCTCACCGGCTGGGAGTTCGCCGCCCTCGCCTTCGCAGCCCTTCTCGTCGGCTTCTCCAAAACCGCCGTGAGCGGTGCCAACACGGTCAGCCTCGCGATCTTCGCGGCGGTCCTGCCCGCCCGCGCCTCCACCGGTGTGCTGCTGCCGGTCCTGATCGCCGGAGACGTGCTGGCCGTGCTCACCTACCGGCGGCACGCCCACTGGCCCACGCTGTGGCGGTTGTTCCCGGCGGTCGCGGCCGGAGTGGTCGTCGGCACGCTGTTCCTGATGTGGGCGGACGACGCGATCGTACGGACGTCGATCGGGGCGATCCTGCTGCTGATGGCAGGCGTGACGGTGTGGCGCCGGCGCAGGGCCGAGGCGGAGGAGGAGCCGGACGCGGTCACCGGCCGGGCGGGCCGTATGAAAGCCCGGTCCTACGGAATCCTCGGCGGCTTCACCACCATGGTCGCCAACGCGGGCGGCCCGGTGATGTCCATGTACCTCCTCTCCGCGGGCTTCCGCAAGCTCGGCTTCCTCGGCACGTCGGCGTTCTTCTTCCTGATCGTCAACGTCTCCAAGCTGCCCTTCAGCGCCGGCCTCGGCCTCATCGACGGCCGCTCGCTGCTCCTTGACGCGGCGCTCGCGGTGTTCGTCGTGCCCGGAGCGTTGTTCGGCACATGGGCCGTGAACCGGATCAACCAGCGTCTGTTCGAGCAACTGGTGATCGCGGCGACCGTCGTGGGTGGCCTCCAACTGCTGCTGCGCTGACCGGTCGCCACCGCGCCGACCCGCTCACTGCAGCGCCGCCCCCCGCAGCAGCCCCGGCAGATCCGCGAAGGAATCGATCACGTGATCGGGTGTGCCGGTGGCGGCCCGGTGGGTCTCCGGCAGATACTTGCCGGTCCTGACGAGGACCCCGGTGACACCGGCCCGCTGCGCCGCCAGCACGTCGGACTCGATGTCGTCCCCCACCATCACCGCCTCCTCCGCGCCGACCCCCAACCGGGCGAGCGCCGCCTCGAAGAACGCCCGCGACGGCTTGCCGGTGATCTCGGCCTCGGTACGGGCGGCCTGTTCGAGGCCGATCAGGAAGGCACCGGAGTCGAGCTGCAGTCCCTCGTCCGTGCGCCAGTACAGATTGCGGTGCATGGCCACCAGCCGGGCCCCGCGCTGCAGCTGCCCGAAGGCCCGGTTGAGCGCCGCGTAATCGAACTCGGGACCGGCACCGCCGACGATGACGACGTCCGGCACGGCCCCCGAGCCGGCTTCGTCGAGGACGGTGACGCCATCGAGGTCCTCCCGGATGTCACCGCTGTTCAGCAAGGTGCAGCGAGCGCCGGGACAGTGCTCGGCGAGGTACGCGGCGGTGACGGCGGGCGCGGTCAGGATGTCCTCGGCGGACACGGGGAACCCCGCGCCCCGAAGCGTCCCCGCGATCGACGCCCGGGTCCGGGAGGTCGTGTTCGTCACCAGCGCGACGCCCCACCCGGCCTCACGGATCTCCCGCAACGCATCCACCGCCCCCGGCAGCGGCTCCCACGAGACGGTGAGGACCCCGTCGATGTCGATCAGTACGGCCCGTACGGATTCCATGTCCGGACGATAGCCGCGCCGGGCCACGCCCGCCGTGCGGACTCGGCGCCGACGTGCCGGGGCGCCCCCCGTACGCTCGACGCCATGCCTCCGCACGTCCTGATCCTCGGCGGTACGACCGAGGCCCGTCGGCTGGCCGCCGAACTGGCGGCGCATCCCGGTGTCCGTGTCACCACGTCGCTCGCGGGGCGCGTGTCCCGGCCGGGGCCGCTCGCAGGGGAGGTCCGGGTCGGGGGTTTCGGAGGGGCGGAGGGGCTGGCCGCCTGGCTGCGCGAGCATCGCGTGGACGCCCTCGTCGACGCCACGCACCCCTTCGCCGCCTCGATCACCGCGAACGCGGCACGGGCCGCGGCGGCGACCGGCATACCCGCGGTGGTCCTGCGTCGCCCGGGCTGGCGGCCCGGCCCGGGGGACCGATGGCACCCGGTCACGTCCCTGGGCGCGGCCGCGGAGCTGTTGCCCCGCCTCGGCCGCCGGGTGCTGCTGACCACGGGCCGCATGGGACTGGCCGCCTTCGCGCATCTGACGGAACTCCACTTCGTCGCACGGTCCGTCGAGCCCCCCGAGCCGCCGATGCCGCCGGACACACAGGTGCTGCTGGCGCGCGGACCGTTCACGGTGGCCGACGAGTCCGCGCTGCTGTGCGATCACCGCATCGACGTGATGGTGACCAAGGACAGCGGGGGAGAGGCCACGGCCGCCAAGCTGACGGCGGCGCGGGAGCTCGGCCTGCCGGTCGTGGTCGTGCGACGGCCGCCGGTGCCGCCCGGAGTCACCGTCGTACCCGACGTGGCGGGCGCCCTGGAGCGTCTCGGCCTCGACCGCCCATGACCGAGACCCGCATGACCCACGCCCCAGTCGTGTCAGTTCCGCGGACGCCTCCGCAGCAGATACGTGTCCATGATCCAGCCCTTGCGCTCACGTGCCTCGGCGCGCAGCCGCTCGATACGGGGCGCGGCCTCGGCGATCGGCCCGGAGGCGAGGATCTCGTCCTCGGTGCCTATGTAGGCGCCCCAGTAGATGTCGATGTCCTGGTCGGCGTACTGCCGGAACGTCTGGTGGGCGTCCAGCATCACCACCACGTCGTCCACGCCCTCGGGGAAGCCCTCGGCGAGCCGTCGGCCGGTGGTGATCTGCACGGGCCGGGCGACGCGGTTGAGCCCCGTCCGATGCCGGGCGACGAGCGCCGAGACACTGCTGATGCCGGGCACGACGTCGTACTCGAACTCCACCGCGCCGCGCCCGAGGACCTCTTCCAGGATCCCGAGCGTGCTGTCGTACAGCGCCGGGTCACCCCACACCAGGAAGGCCCCGCTCTCGTCCTCCCGCAACTCCTCGGCGATGAGCCGCTCGTAGATGTCGGCGCGCGCACTGCGCCAGTCCCCGACAGCCGGAGAGTACGCCGCGCCACCGGCGTTGCGGTCACGCTCCGGGTCACGCGCCTCCACGACCCGGTACGTCCCCTGCGGTATGTGCGCGTCGAGCATGCCCCGGCGGAGCTGCACGAGGTCCGCCTTCACCTCGCCCTTGTCCAGGACGAAGAAGACATCCGTGCTCCGCAGCGCCTTGACCGCCTGCAGGGTCAGTTGGTCGGGGTCGCCCGCGCCGATACCGATGACATGAATCTTTCGCACGCCC
Source organism: Streptomyces sp. S.PNR 29 (assembly GCF_030386795.1). Taxonomy (GTDB): domain Bacteria; phylum Actinomycetota; class Actinomycetes; order Streptomycetales; family Streptomycetaceae; genus Streptomyces. The sequence continues at coordinate 180,467 of NZ_JANUQM010000016.1, read as the reverse complement.
CGAGTCTGCCGCACGCCACTGACAGCCGGTGCATCGCACCCCTGCTGACCGGCCAGGACGCCCTGCCCGCCCCGCTACGGCGCCCCGCGCCCCCGCAACCGCGGCGCCCGCGTCCCCGCGTCGACGGGCCCGGCGTCCCGCTCCACGTCCTCCGCCAGCTCCCGCGCCCAGGTCACGACGCCGGGGAGATCGAGCCCGTACGGCCGCTGCCGCCCGGAGGCCGACGCCCATGCCTCCGCGGCACCGGCTCCGCGCCGCAGCAGCCGGGCGCCACCCGTGACATTGCCCCGGGCCGCGTGGGTGAGCCCCACGGCGAGCTGGGCCAGACCCCGCCACAGCGCACGCTCCTCCTCGGGACCCGACTTCCAGGCGTCCTCGAAGACCTCGTGGGCGTGGAACGGCTTCCCCTCGTCCAGCAGCCGCTGGGCCTCGGCGAGGGACTCCTCCGGCGTGCGCACGACCCCCTCGGGCTGCCGGGGCACGCCGTCAGCGTCGTACGGCAGGGGCCGCCCGAGCCCGTCCCGCGGCCGGGCGTTGCGCGCCCGCCCCTCGCTGTCACGGTCCCGCGCGTGCACCGGCCGGCCTGAGGATGTACTGCTCATACACCGATTGTCCCGCGTCCGTGCCCCCTTTCGATGCAGGCCCCGGTGTGAGGTAAAGTGCTGTTCGCGCGATCACGCGGTTCACCGCGGAAGCGCACCGGGACGTGGCGCAGCTTGGTAGCGCACTTGACTGGGGGTCAAGGGGTCGCAGGTTCAAATCCTGTCGTCCCGACTTGTGAGAGTCGCAGGTCAAAGGCCGCATCGGAACATTCGATGCGGCCTTTGGGCATTTCACGGCGAGTTTGGGCATTTCACGGCGAGAGAGACCAGAGGCTCCCCTGTGACCGCCTCCCAGGGCGACGCCGGCTAGGTGGACAGTGAGGCATCCGGTTGCGTGCCGAGCACGGTGCGCAGGCGGTGGGCGAACGGCTCGTTCCCGTGATGCGCCAACCAGTCCTCGGCGAAGCGGATCGCCGGACCTCTCTGGTCAGGGCGGAGGGCCGGGAGCGTGAGCAGATCCTCGATGACCAGACGTGCCTTCGCCAGCCTGCCGTGTTCCCTGAGCCACCGGACAGCGCAGTCCACGGCGCGGGACCGGCGGTCCTCGTCCAAAGCCGGATGGCGTAGGACACCGGAGAGCATGGCGCGGCCCTTGGCCGACGTTTCGGTGCTCAGGCGGTCCAGTGCGATGTCGATGCCGATATGTGCCTGCTCGACCGACAGGTCCGGGCGGGTGAGGAAGGAGGCGAGTACCCGGCGCTGTGCCTTGCCCCCGTGGCACGCCAGCCACTCCAGGCTGACGTCTGCGACGGTACGCGCTTGCTCGGCGGTCAGGCCCTCGAGCCGGCTGAGCATGATCGCCATCAGCTTGTGATCGTCCGGACGCGCGAGGAGGGCCGCGGTTCCCAGGCGGACGGCGTGGCGGAGCTGCGCGGACGACAGGTCCGGCACCGACAGGAGGGGACCGAGCACCAGACTGCACTCCTCGTGTTCCGGGTGGCCGTCGAGCCAGGTGAAGGCGAGCGTGACGGCGACCCGCATTCGGTCACGGCCGAGGTGCTCGTAGTGGAGCAGGAGACGGTGCAGCATGGCCGGGGCGGAGGGAGCGTCCGGCTGCTCGGTCAGCCGGTGCAGAAGGGAAGCGACGGTTTCCGGCGAACTGCCGTCGGTCAGCAGTGCGTGGAGTACGCCGGATTGCGCCGGGAGACCCGCTGCCCTTCCAGTGGCCCACGACTGGGCAAAGGTGACCAACCGGGGCCGGAGGTCCGGCGGGCAGCCGTCCTTGGACAGGAGGTTTCGCAGGACCCTGCCCGCACTCGGGTGGCTGCGCTGCTGCTCCAGCCAGTCCAGTGCACAGCGTGTCAGCTCGGCACGGTCGCTTTCCGCGAGGCCGTCGTACTCCAGGAGGGCGCACAGCTCCGGACCCGCGTCCGAGCCTGTGCGATGAGCGGCGCGCAGCCATGTCAGCATCCGGTCGACGATCTCCTGGCGGGCGGCCGCGCCGACGTCTTCACGCTGGAGGAAGGCGCGAACCACCGGTGCCACCCCGAAGCTGCGATGGGGGGTCAGCCAATCCCGCACGACCTCGACCACACGCCCCAGCCGGTCGTCGGTGTGGTCCATCCGGAGCAGCCGTTTCATCAGGGCAGGCGTGTGGCGCCAGCCTGGCCGGGAAGGCACCCAGGCAAGGGTGCGGTCGACCGCCACGTCCTCGGCTTCCGGAGTGAGATCAGGACGATCCAGCAGGGCGAGCAGCAGATGCTCGGTGTCGGTCTGCTCGCCTCGACGCAGGAGCCAGCCCACGGCTGCCTCCACGAGGCAGGTGGGCGCGCGGTCCACGCTCTGCAGGGCGGCTGTCAGGAACGGCTGCGCGATGTGGTCGGCCTCGGCGCGGGCGAGCCACGGTTCCACGAGGCGCTCCCACACGGTGTGATCGAACCCGTGCCATGGGCGGCTCGTCACCAGCGCCAGGAGTGCCTGCCCGCCGTCATGGCCCGCGTTCGCCAGGAGACGTCCCAGCGGACCGGCGTGGGCTGTGATCCATTCCCGGCAGAATCGTTCCAGTGCAGCGATGCGATGGGTGGATCCCCGCTCCTCCATGTCGGCGGCCAGCCGCCGTACATGGCCGGTCAGCACCGCGAAGGTACGAGGATGCCGCATCAGCGCCGAGAAGACCGAGGCGGCGGAGTTCTCGTCGACGCTCCACCCGGGTGGGGGCATCAGGGCGTGCAGCAGGAGTTCGTCGGTGACGACGTCGTGCACAACGACCAACTGGCCGTCGGTTTCGTCGAGCCATCCCAGAGAGATCAGTGTGTCGACGACCCGTCGGCCCCCCAGCGACCCGGCCGAGCCGTTGGCCGTGCTGAGGAGGGTGTCCACGGCCTGTTCAACGGTTTCCCTGGGTTGAGGGCCGGCTGCGACTGCCACGGCGAACGCCAGTTGGGCGGTGTCGGGGCTGGTGACGTGCAATGGCGAGGGCGTGGGATCGGTGGTCGCTGCAAGAGCGTCTCGCCGCATGCCTTCGCGTAGCCAGTCCAGCAGTTCGCCGGGCCGGGCCGAGACCGCCGGCGGCAGAGGCAGCCGGGCCAGATCCTGCTCCTCGATCGCCCGCGCGATCAGAAGTGCGGTGATCGGACGGCGGCCGCAGAGCCTGGCCAGTGCTTCCCCGCCCCACAGGCGAACGGCTTTGGGGGCTGCGTACTGGATGACCTGGGTGATGACGGCCGATTGGTGGGGCCAGTCGTCCCGCAGACAAACCTCGTCAAAGGCACTGGCACTGCCACGGAGCTGAACGGCCCGCAGAGACCCGGGGCGGACGGAAGCCAGACAAGCCAGGGTGATCCCGCGCCTGCGGGCCTCCGGGAGCAGTACTTCGGCAAGGGCACGCAGGTCCAACTGAGGACAGGCGTCGAGGTAGTCCAGCACCAGCAGGACCCGTCGCCGCTCACAGGACAGAACCGACGCGGCCACATCCTCGACGGTGACGGCGCTGTCGGGCTGTACGTGCAGTGCCTGCCACCCGGCACGGTGGGCCCTGCCCGCCACTTCGAAGGATGTCCGCGTCTTTCCCGAACCTGCTGGTCCGATCAGCAGGACCCCGCGGGAGCCGGCCGTGCTCAGTCGACCGAACAGGCGGTCCGGATGCGAGGGGTGATCCATTCCCGGATGGACGAAGGGCAGGTGCGCCTGGTCGAGGTAGCTGCGCCGTCCGAGAAGGCCGCGCACCACATCGGCGTGAGTGCGGACGCGATCGTGCCTGGCCGCGTTCCACGGAGACGGCATGAGGCCGCCCAACGACACTGGTTCCACCCCGTGCTCGGTGAGCAGGCGCGCGAAGTCCGCATCATGGGTCAGCCGGGAGAAACCGGTCGCGGTCAGGCTCGCCGCTCCGGACGGAACATGGTGGCTCGTGCACACGCCCACCAGAACACCATCCGTGGTGGTCACCCCTGCCCCGGATATGCCCTGCCATGGAGACCCCTGCGCCTGCCGTGGCGCAGGGCTGCTCAGGGACAGCTCCATCTCATGGCCGCCCAGAAACGAGCCCAGGAGAATCGAACCGGTCAGCTGACGCGCCGTCGGTGCGTCCTGCCGGGACGCGTGATCGGGGAATCCGACGGCGACGAACGGAACGGCCCCCACCGCCTGGGGCAGCACGCCCCACCGGGCGGGAGAGAGGGGAGGCGCGCCTTCCCCGAGGACCAACAGGGCCAGGTCCACCTCGTGGATCCGATGCCGGACCACGGCGGTGACGGGTACCCGTATCGCGGACCGCCCGGGCAACCGCACCTCAAAGGTGTCATCGGACCGGGCGAGGCCATGTCCGGCACAGATGACCAGTCGCGTGGCCAGCACGAAACCGGAAGCAGCGAAACGAGGGACGCCGTCGGAGCCGCGACGGACCACCATGGCCACGCGGTCCACGGCATCCGGCACGGTGATCAGCTCGGACATGGTCCGAGCCGCTGCCTACGGGCTGACTCAGCCACGGCGTCAGTCATCCAGAACAGCCGCACGTCCGGAGTTCGTCAGGATCGAGCCGCCGTCGGCCGTCTCAGCGGTGAGCTCCAACGAGATGGTGTGCGTGGCGGATACGTCCTCGGTCGCCTTCCCACCGGCGGACAGGACCCAGAACTTGACCCCGGCTTCGGCTTCCGTCGACGTCGACACGGCGACCTGCATGTCGAGCTTCACCGACTGCACACGAAGCCGGACCGGCTGGCCCTCGCCGTCGGCCATGGCCTGTGCCAGCTCACTGCGCAGCGCCTTGATGGTGTCCGTCAAGCCGATCTCCACGAGTCTCCCGCTTCTCCGAGGTCTGTGTAGTCAGCCAAACATGTTAGGCCCTGACCCGAGTTGCCCCTGCGGTGACGGCTACCGTCGACCGCCGGGTCGAGCTGGAGGCGAAGCGTCTGCTGGCGCACGGCGACCGGACCGCGGCCCAGATCTCGGGCCTGCTCGGCTTCGCCAACCCGTCCCAGTTCAGCGAGTACTTCATGCACCGCACGGGGCAGTCCCCGATCGAATTCCGCAGGGCAGTTCGCGGACATGGCAGTCAGAACGGGTAGGGGGCCCGCTCCGTGGCGAGGGGCGCCCAGCGTGCGTTGCTGAATGCCTCGGCGCCCCAGTGCGCGGCCATGGGACGTCGGAGGAGACGTACAACCACCGGCCCGGGGGTGTCGGCGTGACGGTCTCGGCCGTCTGCTCGGACTCCTGCCGCGACCGGGCGGTCCCGGTGCCGGTCGCCTGCTGGTCCTTCGCACGGGGCAGGAACGTCCAATTCCCGACGAATGACTGGGCTCGACCTTCTCGCAGGGTCGAACGCGAGGGATCAGGGCAGCGATGGGTGGACAGACATACGAATCTCCGGGCGGACAGGCCCGGCGCCAGGACGTCACCGACGAGAGAGGAAGACGATGGTCGCACCGGAACGGGAACCGGAAGCGGAACCCCAACGCATCGGCATACCCGCCGAGTCCGCCGCGGGGGAGACCAGGGTGGCGGCGACACCGTCCACAGTGGGCCGGCTCGTCGCGCTGGGGTACCACGTGATCGTCGAACCGGGAGCGGGCGAGTCCTCCCGCTTCTCCGACGCGGCCTATGAGGAGGCGGGGGCCCGGCTCGGCGACCCCTGGCCGGCGGAGATCGTACTGAAGGTCAACGCCCCGTCGCGTGAGGAGATCGGCCGGCTGAGCGACGGCGCGACGCTGATCGCCCTCATCGGACCCGCCCTCCACCCGGAACTGGTCGAGGAGCTGGCGCGGCGGCCGATCACCGTGCTCGCCATGGACGCCGTCCCGCGTATCTCTCGCGCCCAGTCCCTGGACGTCCTCAGCTCGATGGCGAACATCGCCGGATACCGGGCCGTGATCGAGGCCGCCCATGCCTTCGGCCGCTTCTTCACCGGCCAGGTGACCGCCGCGGGCAAGGTGCCGCCGGCCAAGGTGCTGGTGGCCGGCGCCGGGGTGGCCGGACTCGCGGCGATCGGCGCGGCCCGCAGCCTCGGTGCCGTGGTCCGCGCCACGGACCCCCGGCCCGAGGTCGCCGAGCAAGTACGCTCGCTGGGCGGCGAGTTCCTGACCGTGCGGCCCGATCAGGCGGAACAGGAGGTCAGCACCGACGGTTACGCCAAGGCAACCTCGGACGACTACAACCGGCTCGCCGCGCGGCTGTACGCCGAGCAGGCCGCCGACGTCGACATCATCATCACCACCGCCCTCGTCCCGGGCAGGCCGGCGCCGAAGCTGATCACCGCCGAGCATGTCGCGCGGATGAAACCCGGCAGCGTGATCGTCGACATGGCCGCGGTACAGGGCGGAAACGTCGAGGGAACGGTCGCAGGGAAGGCGGTCGTCACCGACAACGACGTGACGATCATCGGCTACACCGATCTGCCCGGCAGGCTCCCGGCCCAGGCGTCGCAACTGTACGGCACCAACCTCGTCAACCTGATGAAACTGCTCACGCCCGGCAAGGACGGCCGGCTCGTCCTCGACTTCGACGACGTGGTGCAGCGCGCGATGACCGTGGTCCGCGACGGCGCGAAGACCTGGCCGCCACCACCGGTTCAGGTGTCCGCCGCGCCCGCCCCCGCCGGGGCCACGGAACCCGCCGCGCCCTCCGAAGCCCCGGCGAAGCCCGCACGCTCCGAGCGGTCCGCGTACGCGCTCGTCGGGGCCGGAGGACTCGGGCTCTTCCTGGTGACCGCCTTCTCCCCGAGCGAACTCATCGGCCACTTCACGGTCTTCGTCCTGGCGATCGTCATCGGCTTCTACGTCATCGGCCATGTGCATCACGCGCTGCACACCCCGCTGATGTCGGTCACCAACGCCATCTCCGGGATCGTCGTGGTCGGCGCGCTGCTGCAGATCGGGCACGGGAACACCGCGGTCACCGTGCTGTCGTTCGCCGCGATCCTGCTGGCGAGCATCAACATCTTCGGCGGATTCGCCGTCACCCGCCGGATGCTCGGCATGTTCTCGAAGGGCTGATCACGGATGACCACAGTCACGGCCGCAGAGGCCGCCTACGTCGTCGCCGCGCTGCTGTTCATCCTGAGCCTCGCCGGACTCTCGCAGCACCGGACCTCCCGCTCGGGAGTCGTCTGGGGCATCGCGGGCATGGTCGTCGCGCTGGCCGCCACCATCGGTCTCGCCTCCCGGAGCATCACCGTCACCGGTCTCGTGCTGATCGCCGTCGCCACGGCGGTGGGCGCGGGCATCGGACTGTGGCGTGCCCGGGTCGTGGCGATGACCGGTATGCCGGAGCTGATCGCCATCATGCACAGTCTCGTCGGCCTCGCCGCCGCGTTCGTCGGCTGGAACGGCTACCTCGACGTGGACGCCGGAGGCCATGCCGGTGAAGAGCTCACCGGCTCGCTGCTGCGCATCCACCACGCCGAGGTCTTCATCGGCGTGTTCATCGGCGCGGTCACCTTCACCGGTTCCGTCGTCGCCTACCTGAAGCTGGCGGCGCGCATCAAGTCCCGGCCGCTCATGCTTCCGGGCAGACACGCCCTCAACCTCGGCGCGCTCGCCGCGTTCGCCGTACTCACCGTGGCGTTCGTCGCGCGCCCGCACGTGGGACTGCTCATCGCGGTCACCGTCCTGGCCCTGGCCCTCGGCGTGCATCTGGTCGCCTCCATCGGTGGCGGGGACATGCCGGTGGTCGTGTCGATGCTCAACAGCTACTCCGGTTGGGCCGCGGCCGCCTCGGGCTTTCTGCTCGCCAACAACCTGCTCATCGTCACCGGCGCGCTGGTCGGCTCCTCCGGCGCCTACCTGTCGTACATCATGTGCAAGGCGATGAACCGTTCCTTCATCTCGGTGATCGCGGGCGGCTTCGGTGCCCCGGCGGGGACGAGCGACGCCAGTGACCACGGGGAGCACCGGGAGATCGGCGCGGAGGACACCGCGGAGCTGCTGCGCGCCGCCTCTTCGGTGATCATCACGCCGGGCTACGGGATGGCGGTCGCCCAAGCCCAGTACCCGGTCGCGGAGCTGGCACGCAAGCTGCGCGAGCGGGGCGTCGAGGTGCGCTTCGCCGTCCACCCGGTCGCCGGCCGCCTGCCCGGTCATATGAACGTGCTGCTCGCCGAGGCCAACGTGCCGTACGACATCGTCCTGGAAATGGACGAGATCAACGACGACTTCGCCGCCACCTCGGTCGTCCTGGTCATCGGCGCCAACGACACCGTCAACCCGGCCGCCGCAGAGGACCCGGCCAGTCCCATCGCGGGGATGCCGGTGCTGCACGTGTGGGAGGCTGCCGACGTCGTCGTCTTCAAGCGCTCCATGGCCACGGGTTACGCGGGCGTGCAGAATCCGCTGTTCTTCCGGGAGAACACCCAGATGCTCTTCGGGGACGCCAAGGAGCGGGTGGAGGACATCCTGCGCAGCCTCGATGCCACCGACGCGCCGGTCCTGGCCGCGGTCGGCACGACGCCCCGGGCACCGGGGGGTACGCGGTGACCACGCTGACCGTGCTGCACCCGGGGGCCATGGGAGCGGCCGTCGCCGTCCAGGCGTCCCGGTCGGGGCATCAGGTCCTCTGGGTGTCTGCTGACCGAAGCGCCGCGACGCGGGAACGGGCCCGGAAGGCGGGACTGACGGACTGTCCGTCGCTCGCGGAAGCTCTCGGCGCCAGCGAGGTGGTGCTGTCCCTCTGTCCGCCGCACGCGGCTGAGGACGTCGCCGTGTCCGTCGCCCGGCACGGGTTCACGGGACTGTATGTCGAGGCCAACGCCATCAGCCCCCAGCGCATGGAACGCATCGCGCACGAGGTCCGGCCCGCTTCCTCGGTGCTCGACGGTGCCGTCATCGGCCCGCCACCCGGTGACCGGCACACGTGCCGTCTCTATCTGGCGGGGGGTCCGCAGGCGGTGGATCTCCTCCGCTTCGTCTTCCGTGGCTCCCGCGTCCAGGTGGAGGCCGCGGGGGACCGGGTCGGTGCCGCGTCTGCTCTGAAGATGTCCTTCGCGGCCTTCCAGAAAGCCGCCCGCACGCTCGCCGCCGTGTCGCACGCTCTGGCGGACAGCCACGGAGTCGCCGGTCTTCTCACCGCCGAGGCCCGGCGCATGCCCGCGGACTTCCTCTCCAACCCCGCCGACCTGTCCTCAGTCGCCGCCCGAGCGTGGCGTTGGGCTCCCGAAATGGGCGAAGCCGCCGACACCCTGCGCGCCTCCGGGCTGCCTCCCCAGATGGCCGAGGCCGCGGCAGCGGTGATGCGGCGGTGGGAGCAGGACAAGGACCGGTACGAGCTGCCGCTCGCCGAGGTGCTCGCGCACCTGGGGGACGGGGCCCACGGCCGGTCATGAACCTTGCAGCGGGGGGTGTGGCGCATCCCGGCAACGGGATCGCGCCACACGGTGCGGAAGTGGCGCAATCGAATGTTGCCGCCCTGCCCGAGCGCGCGCAGCCTGTGCAGTGCGGGAGCGCTCCCACGCTCTGCTTCCGCACCCCGAATCCCCCACATCTCGGGAGAAGAGACATGTCCTTGGTTTGTCATGATCACGACCAAGAGCGCATCAGGGTCCGCCCTCGCCGGACACTCGCCCTCAGCCTGATCACCGCAGCGCTGATCTGTCTGATCCCCTGGAGCGGCACCGCGAGTGCCCACGGTTCCGTCGTCGATCCGGCATCCCGTAACTACGGCTGCTGGCTCCGCTGGGGGAACGACTTCCAGAATCCGGCCATGGCGCAGCAGGACCCCATGTGCTGGCAGGCCTGGCAGGACAACCCCAACGCCATGTGGAACTGGAACGGCCTGTACCGCAACGGCTCCGGCGGCAACTTCCCGGCCGTCATCCCCGACGGCCAGCTGTGCAGCGGCGGCCGTACCGAGGGCGGCCGCTACAACTCGCTGGACGCCGTGGGGGCCTGGAAGACGACGGACATCGGCGCCAACTTCACCGTGAAGCTGTACGACCAGGCCAGCCACGGCGCGGACTACTTCCTGGTGTACGTCACCCGGCAGGGCTACGACCCCACCACCCAGCCACTGAAGTGGAGCGACCTCCAACTGGTCGCCCGCACCGGCAGGTACGCCCCCAGCCAGAACTACTCGATCCCCGTGAGCACCTCGGGCTACAGCGGCCGCCATGTCGTCTACACGATCTGGCAGGCGTCGCACATGGACCAGACCTACTTCCTGTGCAGTGACGTGAACTTCCGCTGAGCCGCCGGTCCCGGGCGGCGCATGGCTTGCCTTGAAGTGCGCTTCAAGCTGAAGACTCCCGTCACGCGCCCCGGACGTGGGCGCGGACGGGAGGGAACCGCAATGCAGTACCGCACCATCGGCACCGACCCGACGACCCGCCGTGAGGTGAGCGTGCTCGCGCTCGGCACGATGCTGTTCGGATCGGTGACGGACGAGAAGACGTCCTTCGCCGTACTGGACCGGTATGTCGAGGCCGGCGGGAACTTCATCGACACATCCGACAACTACGCCTTCTGGGTCGACGGGGGCCAGGGCGGACAGAGCGAGGAACTGCTCGGCCGGTGGCGGCGCAGCCGCGGCATCGGCGACGAGGTGACGATCGCGACCAAGCTCGGCGCCCGCCCCCTGGCCCCCGGTACGAGCTACCTCGACAACGCGGAGGGCCTGTCGGCGAAGGTGATCCGCGAGTCGGCCGAGCGCAGCCGGGAACGGCTCGGAGTGGAGAGGCTCGATCTGCTGTACGCGCACATCGACGACCCGACCGTGCCTCTCCGCGAGACCGTCGAGGGCTTCGCCGAACTGGTCGCGGAGGGCACGGTCGGCCTGCTGGGCGTGAGCAACCAGGCCGTCTGGCGGGTGGAGCGGGCCCGCGCCCTGGCCGCCGCGGCGGGCCTGCCCGGCTACGAGGTGCTCCAGTACGCACACAGCCACCTGCGGCCCCGCACCGACATACCCGACGATCTGTTCCCCGACGGCAGCCTCGGCCACGCCGGCCCGGAGCTGCTGAGCTACCTGAGGGCCGAGCCCGCCCTGACCCTGGTCGCCTACTCGCCGCTGCTCAAGGGCGCCTACACCCACCCGGACCGGCTGCCGCGGGACTTCGACCACCCGGGCACCCCGGCGCGGCTGGCGGTCCTGCACGAGGTGGCGAAGGAGACCGGGGCGACCGTCAACCAGGTCGTGCTGGCCTGGCAGATCGGCGGCGAGCTGCCGGTCGTCCCGCTGGCCGGGGTGTCGTCGGTGGCGCAGCTGGAGGAGAACCTGGCAGCGGTGGACCTTCAGCTGACGCCGGAGCAGCGGGCGCGGCTGGACGGGGCCCACTGAGGCCACCGGCCCGCTCGCGGCGATCTGCCCCCGGGGCAGCACGACGACGCGGCAGGGGGTGCGGAGGCGCAGCCGTCGGTCGCATGCGGCGGGCCGCGGAGGCACAGGCCGACCGGGGCCCGTCGCCGGGGCCGGCTCAGCGGCCTCCGGCGGCCCGTCCCGGCCCACGCAGCGGAGTCACGCGGAGGCCGCGGCTGACGGTCGACAGGGAGGAGTTCGTGCCGGAGGGCCGAGCGGAGGCATGCTGTGTTTCTGGGCGTGTCGGTCCTGGCGACCGCCGCCCGCCCCGTCGCCTCCGCAACCTGCCGGAAGGAGAGCGGGCCATGACCCTCCTCCCCACCGAACGAAGCATCCGCACCACCCCCGAGGGCCTGCTGTGGGAGCCCAGCGACCGCTGGGTGCGGGGCCGCAAGGCCGACGTCACCGTCGTCGACAGCCGGCACCCGGTGCTCGTCTGGGAGCCCGGGCTCCCCGTGCCGCAGTACGCCTTCCCGCGCGAGGAGGTCCGCGAGGACCTGCTCCGTCCCGCGAAGAGCCCCCGCAGGGGCACGCACGCCGGATCGCAGATCTTCTACGACCTCGAAGTCCACGGCGAGCTGCTGGAGAACGCGGCCTGGACCTTTCCCGCCGACGACCTCGCCGGCCACATCGCCTTCGAGTGGTTCCGGCGCTGGGGCCACAGCCTCGACCACTGGTACGAGGAAGAGGAGGAGATCTTCGTCCATCCCCGTGACCCGCACAAACGGGTGGACGCGATGCCCAGCAGCCGCCATGTCCGCGTGGAGATCGCCGGCACGGTCGTCGCCGACACCCGCCGCCCGGCGCTGCTCTTCGAGACCGCCCTGCCGACGCGGTACTACATCCCGGCCGAGGACGTCCGCCTCGATCTGTTCGAGCCCACCGGCCACAGCACCCAGTGCCCGTACAAGGGCACGGCGCGGTACTGGACCTGGCGCGGGGGAGGAGACGTGCCGCCGAACATCGTCTGGAGCTATCCGGATCCGCTGCCCGCGGTGGCCGCCGTACGGGGACTCCTCGCCTTCTTCAACGAAGCGGTCGACATCACCGTGGACGGCGAGCGCCGGGAGCGCCCGGTCACGCCGTTCACCGCGACCCTCAAGACCTGATCAAGGCCTGACCAGCAGCTGGAAGTCGAACGCGTACCGGGACGCCCGGTAGATGTGCGTCCCGTACTCGACCGGCCGCCCGGTGTCGTCGAACGCCGTGCGCTGCATCGTGAGCAGCGCCGCACCCTGCTGCTCGTCGAGGCGGGCGGCCTCCTCGGCGGTGGCCGAGCGGGCACCGATGGTCTGCCGGGCGCTGTGCAGGGTGATGCCGGCGGTGCGCATCATCCGGTACAGGCCGGTCGACTCCAGCCGGGCGGTGTCCAGCTGCAGGAGCGGCGCGGGCAGGTAGTTGCAGAGGAAGGCCACGGGCTGGCCGTGCGTGCAGCGCAGCCGCTCCAGGACGGTCACCTCGCTGCCCTCCGCGATGCCGAGGGCGGCCGCGACGTCCGCGGACGCCGCTTCCGTCTCGTTGCGCACCACCTGCGTGGTCGGGCCCTGCCCGGCCGCCTCCAGGTCGTCGTACAGGCTGCTCAGCTCCAGCGGCCGTTTGACCTGGCTGTGCACCACCTGCGTGCCGACCCCGCGCCGCCGGACCAGCAGCCCCTTGTCGACGAGGGACTGGATGGCCTGGCGGACGGTGGGACGGGACAGGCCGAGGCGTACGGAGAGGTCCACCTCGTTGCCCAGGAGGTTGCCCGGGGCGAGGACGCCGTGCTCGATCGCCGCCTCCAGCTGCTGTGCCAGCTGGTAGTACAACGGCACCGGACTGCCGCGGTCCAGGGCGAAGTCCAGGGAGCTGAGCGCGCCGGCGCTCCCGGCACGTGCGCGGTCACCGGTCTTCGCCATGGACGTACCTCCTCCGGGGACGGGATCAGGAGTTGCTCGGGAACCCGAGGTTGATGCCCGCGTCGGCCGGGTCCGGCCAGCGCGTGGTGATCACCTTGCCCTGCGTGTAGAAGGCGATGCCGTCGTTGCCGTAGATGTGCAGGTCGCCGAAGAGGGAGTCCTTCCAGCCGCCGAAGGAGTGGTAGCCGACGGGCACCGGGATCGGCACGTTGACGCCGACCATGCCCGCCTTGACCTCCAGCTGGAAGCGGCGGGCGGCGCCGCCGTCCCGGGTGAAGATCGCGGTGCCGTTGCCCCAGCGGGAGGAGTTGATCAGCTTGATGGCGTCGTCGTAGGTCTCCGCCCGGACCACGCACAGCACCGGGCCGAAGATCTCGTCCTGGTACGCGTCCGCCGTCACCGGCACCCGGTCGAGCAGCGACACGCCGAGGAAGAAGCCGTTCTCGTGGCCGTCGACCGTGTAGCCCGTGCCGTCGACCACGACCTCGGCACCCTGCTCGGCGGCGCTCGCCACGTACGAGGCCACCTTGTCGCGGTGCTCGCGGGTGATCAGCGGGCCCATCTCGCTCGCCGGGTCGTTGCCGGGGCCGATGCGCAGGTTCTTCGCCCGCTCCGCGATCTTGCCGACCAGCTCGTCGCCCGTGTCACCGACGGCCACGACCACCGACACGGCCATGCAGCGCTCGCCCGCCGAGCCGTACGCCGCGTTGATCGCCTGGTCGGCGGCGAGGTCCAGGTCGGCGTCCGGCAGGACCAGCATGTGGTTCTTGGCGCCGCCCAGGGCCTGTACGCGCTTGCCGTGCTCGACCGCCTTGAGCTGGATGTACTTCGCGATCGGTGTCGAGCCGACGAAGGAGACCGCCTCGATGTCCGGGTGCTCCAGGATGCGGTCCACGGCCACCTTGTCGCCCTGCACGACGTTCAGCACACCGTCCGGCAGCCCGGCCTCGGCGGCCAGTTCGGCGAGCCGGAAGGACGCCGACGGGTCCTTCTCGGACGGCTTCAGCACGAAGGTGTTGCCGCACGCGATGGCCAGCGGGAACATCCACATCGGCACCATCGCCGGGAAGTTGAACGGCGTGATGCCCGCGACCACGCCCAGCGGCTGGCGGATCGAGGCGACGTCCACACGGGTGGAGACCTGCGTCGACAGCTCGCCCTTCAGCTGGACCGAGATGCCGCACGCGAGCTCCACGATCTCCAGTCCGCGCGCCACCTCGCCGAGGGCGTCGGAGTGCACCTTGCCGTGCTCGGCGGTGATCAGCTCCGCGATCTCGTCCCGGTGCGCGTCCAGCAGCTCGCGGTACTTGAACAGGATCTGCGTGCGCTTGGCCAGCGAGGAGCTGCCCCACGTCTCGAACGCCTGCTTCGCGGCGGCGACGGCGGCGTCCACCTCGTCGACGGTCGCGAACGTGACCTGCTTCTCCTGGGCGCCGGTGGCCGGGTTGTAGACGGGGCCGAAGCGGCCGGAGGTGCCCTCGACGGGCTTGCCGCCGATCCAGTGGGTGATGGTCTTCATGGTGCGCAAGGGGCCTTTCGTGAGCCTGAATTCAGCGGGGGACTTCAGAGGTGGTGGCGGCGTCCGGCGACCTGGCGGTCGTACCGCTCGCGGGCCTCGACGGCCGCCTCACGGGAGGCCACCTCGGCCACCGGCACGTCCCACCAGGCCTCGGCCGGGGGAGCGGTCGGCGTGGCGGTGTCGGTCTCCACGTACACGCACGTCGGACGGTCCGAGGCACGCGCCGTGGCCAGCGCCTCGCGCAGCTCGCGCACGGTCTTGGCGCGCAGCACGTCCATGCCGAGGCTGGCGGCGTTCGCGGCGAGGTCCACGGGCAGCGGGGCGCCGGTGAAGGTGCCGTCGGCCGCGCGGTAGCGGTAGGCGGTGCCGAAGCGCTCGCCGCCGGTCTCCTCCGACAGGCCGCCGATGGAGGCGTAGCCGTGGTTCTGGATGAGGACCACGTTGACCGGCAGGCCCTCCTGGACGGCGGTCACGATCTCCGTCGGCATCATCAGGTACGTGCCGTCGCCGACCAGCGCCCACACCGGCGTGCCGGGAGCGGCCTGCTGGACGCCGAGCGCGGCCGGGATCTCGTAGCCCATGCAGGAGTAGCCGTACTCCAGGTGGTACTGGCGCGGGCTGCGGGAGCGCCACAGTTTGTGCAGGTCGCCGGGGAGCGAGCCCGCCGCGTTGATCACCACGTCGTCGTCGCCCACGACCGCGTCCAGGGCGCCGAGCACCTGCGTCTGGGTCGGTACCGCGTTCTCGTCCTCGGCGCCGTAGGCCGACTCGACGACCTGGTCCCAGCGCTCCTTGCCGGCGCGGTACTCGGCCTCGTACGACCCGCCCACGCGGTGTCCGGCGAGGGCTTCGGTGAGCTTCTCCAGCCCTGCCCTCGCATCGCAGACCAGCGTGCGCGCGGCCAGCTTGTGCGCGTCGAACCCGGTGATGTTGAGGTTGAGGAACCGCACCCGAGGGTTCTGGAAGAGCGTGCCGGAGGCCGTGGTGAAGTCCGTGTACCGGGTGCCGACGCCGATCACCAGGTCGGCGGTGCGGGCGAGCTCGTCGCTGACCGCGGTGCCGGTGTGGCCGATGCCGCCGAGGTCGGCGGGGTGGTCGTAGCGGAGCGAGCCCTTGCCGGCCTGCGTCGAGGCGACCGGGATGCCGGTGGCGTCCACCAGCGCCCGCAGCGCCTCCTCGGCCTCGCTGTGGTGCACTCCGCCGCCCGCGACGATCAGGGGGCGCTCGGCGGCCCGGATCGCGGCGACCGCCTCGGCGAGCTCCACCGGGTCGGGCGCGGGGCGCCGTACGCGCCACACGCGCTCGGCGAAGAACTCCTCCGGCCAGTCGTACGCCTCCGCCTGCACGTCCTGCGGCAGCGCGAGCGTGACGGCGCCCGTCTCGGCGGGGTCGGTGAGCACCCGCATGGCGTTCAGCGCGGAGGGGATCAGGGCCTCGGGGCGGGTGATGCGGTCGAAGTAGCGCGAGACCGGGCGCAGGGTGTCGTTGACCGACACGTCCGCCTCGGTCGGGTGCTCCAGCTGCTGGAGCAGCGGGTCGGGGGCGTGCGATGCGAAGTAGTCGCCCGGCAGCAGCAGGACCGGAAGGCGGTTGATGGTGGCGAGGGCGGCTCCGGTGACCAGGTTCGTGGCGCCGGGGCCGATGGACGTCGTCACGGCCTGCGCCGACAGCCGGTTGAGCTGGCGGGCGTGGCCGACTGCCGCGTGCACCATGGACTGCTCGTTGCGGCCCTGGTGGTACGGCATGACGTCGGCGTACTCGACGAGCGCCTGCCCGATGCCGGCCACGTTGCCGTGCCCGAAGATGCCCCAGGTGCCGGCGATCAGCCGGTGCCGTACCCCGTCCCGCTCGGTGTACTGCGCGGACAGGAATCCGACCAGCGCCTGGGCTGTCGTCAGTCGGCGGGTGGTTGCGCTCATCAGGACCTCTCGGGCGCGGTGTAGAGGGGCAGACGGGGGTCGACGGGCTGCTCGGGCCAGGTGTCGCGGATCCAGGCGTGATCGGGGTGGTCGCAGATCAGCCAGGCGCGTTCGGCCTCGGGGCCCGCCATGACGTTGAGGTAGTACATGTGGTGGCCGGGCACGGCCATGGAGGGCCCGTGCCAGCCGTCGGGGATCAGTACGACGTCGCCGCCGCGCACCTCCGCCAGGACATCGGTCTCACGGCCGTGTCCGGAGGGCGAGACGCGCTGGTAGCCGAGGCCGGGGACGCCGTCGTGGCCGGCGAACTCGAAGTAGTAGATCTCCTCCAGCACGGACTCCTCGCCGGGCCGGTGCTCGTCGTGCTTGTGCGGAGGGAAGGACGACCAGTTGCCGCCCGGGGTGATCACCTCGACGGCGATCAGCTTGTCGCACTCGAAGACCCCGGCCGCGCCGAAGTTGTTCACCTGGCGGGAGCAGTTCCCGGTGCCGCGCAGCTCCACGGGGACGGACGAGGCCGGTCCGTAGCGGGCGGGCAGCCGGCGGGTGCAGCGCGCGCCGGTCAGCGCGAACCGTCCGCCGCCGGTGGACGTCACGGTCGCGCGGGCGTCCCGCGGCACGTACGCGAAGTCGCTGACGCCGCTGAACACGTCGGAGCGGCCGTGCAGCTCGAATGTCTCCTGGCCGAAGTCGTCGGCTGCGCTGACCGTGCAGCCGCCGGTCAGCGACAGGACGATCCACTCGCTGTCGCCGGTTTCGAAGGTGTGCGTGCCGCCGGGCGGCAGTTCCAGGATCCGCAGGCTGGAGTAGCCCCAGCCGGCCTTCTCGGGCGTGATGTCCACGACGTACGGGCCGCCGAGGGCCTTTCCGGCGGGAAGGTGATGGGTCATGGTGTGCCTCCGGGTCACAACAGGCCGACGGCCGTGTCCACCGCCTGTTCCACGCTGCCCTCGGCCGGGTAGAGCAGCGAGCGGCCGACGACCATGCCCTGCACGGTGGGCAGGCGCAGCGCCTTGCGCCACCGCTCGTACGCGCCCTCCTGGTCGTCCCCGACCTCCCCGCCGAGCAGCACGACGGGCAGCGTGGAGGTCTCCAGCACCTCCGCCATGTCGTCCGGGTCGTCGGTGACCGGGAGCTTCAGCCACGTGTAGGCGGAGGTGCCGCCCAGGCCCGAGGCGATGGCGATGGAGCGGGTGACGGCCTCGGCGGACAGGTCGTTGCGGACCTTGCCGTCGATCCGGCGGGAGATGAAGGGCTCGACGAAGAGGGGCAGCCGGCGTGCGGCCATGTCGTCGATGGCGCGGGCGGTGGACTCCAGGGTGGCCAGGGAGCCGGGGTCGTCGTAGTCGATGCGCACGAGCAGCTTGCCCGCGTCGAAGCGCAGGCGCTCGATGTCCTCGGCGCGGTGGCCGGTGAAGCGGTCGTCCATCTCGAAGACGGCGCCGGCGAGGCCGCCCCGGTTCATGGAGCCCATGACAACCTTGTCGTCCAGCACGCCGAGCAGCAGCAGGTCCTCGAGGATGTCCGCGGTGGCGAGCACCCCGTCCACGCCGGGCCGCGACAGCGCGATGCACAGACGCTCCAGCAGATCCGCCCGGTCGGCCATGGCCAGCCTGCGGTCGCCGACGCCGAGGGCGCCGCGCGCCGGGTGGTCGGCGGCCACGATCATCAGGCGGCCGCTGTCGCCGATCAGCGGGCGGCGCACCCGGCGGGCGGCCGCCTCGGCGATGGCCTCCGGCCGGCGGGCTCTGACCGCGGTGAGGTCGGGGATGCTGATGCTCAAGACAAGCTCCGTTCAGGGAGGGCTGACGTCAGCCGCGGGCGAGGAGGTCTTTGACCTCGGACTCGGTCGGCATCGCGGACGAGCAGGCGAGACGGGAGGCGACGAGGGCACCGGCGGCGTTGGCGTACCGCATGATCTTCTCCAGCTCCCAGCCCGCCAGCAGTCCGTGGCACAGCGAGCCGCCGAACGCGTCGCCCGCGCCGAGGCCGTTGACCACCTCGACCGGCACCGGCGGCACCTCGGCCGTCGTCCCGTCGCGGTGCACGGCGAGCACACCCTTCGGGCCCTGCTTGACCACGGCCAGCTCCACGCCCGCCTCCAGCAGCGCCTCCGCGCACGCCCGGGGTTCGCGGAGGCCGGTGGCGACCTCGCACTCGTCCAGGTTGCCGACCGCGACCGTGGTGTGGCGCAGCGCCTCGGCGTAGTAGGGGCGGGCCTCCTCCGGGTCCTTCCAGAACATCGGGCGCCAGTCCAGGTCGAAGACGGTGGTGCCCGCCTTGTCGCGCGCCTTGAGGGCGGCGAGCGTGGCCGAGCGGCTCGGCTCCTCGCTCAGGCCGGTGCCGGTGATCCAGAAGATGCGGGCCGCGCGGATGCCGAAGAAGTCCAGCTCGTCGGTGTGGATCTCCAGGTCGGGGGCCTTGGGCTGCCGGTAGAAGTACAGCGGGAAGTCGTCCGGCGGGAAGATCTCACAGAACGTGACCGGGGTCGGGTAGGCGTCGACCGGTGTCACCCAGCGGTCGTCGACCCCGAACTCCTTCAGCGCCTGGTGCAGATAGGCGCCGAAGGGGTCGTTGCCCGTGCGGGTGATCACGGCGGTGGAACGGCCGAGCCGCGCGGCAGCGACCGCCACATTGGTGGCGGAACCTCCAAGGAACTTCCCGAAGGTCTCCACCTGGGTCAGGGGGACGCCCGTCTGCAGGGGATAGATGTCGACCCCGATGCGGCCCATCGTGATCAGATCGAAATGCCGGGCTGACTCGGTCATGCGTCACGCTCCTTGAGCTGCCGGGGATGCGGGTCCCAGGGCCTCCTGCGACGGTGAGCAGCGGGTCCCAGGGGCCTGCCGCCTCTCAGGTGTAGGGCTCGGAGGGCGGCCCTGTCAATACTTTGTACTTACATTCGGACCTGCTTGTGAAATGATGTCTTAACAAAGTATTGACAGCGGGCGTGCCAGGGGATTGGATCCCGTCCCAACACGACCGCCTTATCGGCACCTGCCCCGGAGTCCCGAGCTCCGGGTCCGTAAGATCCACGCGATCCCTTTCCCCCCGTCGCACAGTGAGGTGCAGGAAAGATGGCCCACTCTCACTTCCGCTCCCGCACAATCGCCTCCGTCGTGGCCCTCGCCGCGGCATCGGCCCTGACCCTCGCCGGCTGCTCCAGCAGCTCCGGCGGCAAGAAGGCCGAGGAGGGCGGGGCGGAAGCCAACGCCGGCAAGGCCACCACGCCCCGCATGACCGTCGCCCTGGTCACCCACCAGGCGCCCGGCGACACCTTCTGGGACACCGTCCGCAAGGGTGCCGAAGCCGCGGCTGCCAAGGACAACATCAAACTCGTCTACTCCGCCGACCCGAACGCGGGCAACCAGGCCAACCTGGTGCAGAACGCGATCGACCAGAAGGTCGACGGCATCGCGGTCACCCTCGCCAAGCCCGACGCGCTCAAGGGCGTCATCGGCAAGGCCGAGAAGGCCGGCATACCGGTCGTCGGCCTCAACTCCGGCCTGAGCGACTGGAAGAAGCTCAACCTGCTGGAGTTCTTCGGCCAGGACGAGTCCGTCGCCGGTGAGGCGTTCGGCAAGAAGCTGAACGAGGTCGGCGCCAAGCATGTCCTCTGCGTCATGCAGGAGCAGGGCAACGTCGGCCTCACCCAGCGTTGCGACGGCGTGGCGAAGACCTTCGACGGCAAGGTCGACCCCCAGAACGTCAACGGCACCGACATGCCGTCCGTGAAGTCGACGATCACCGCCAAGCTGAAGCAGGATCCCTCCATCGACTACGTCGTCACGCTCGGCGCTCCCTTCGCGCTGACCGCGGTGCAGTCCGTGAGCGATGCCGGCAGCAAGGCGAAGGTGGCCACCTTCGACCTCAACAAGGAACTCATCAACGCCATCAAGGGCGGCACCATCCAGTTCGCCGTCGACCAGCAGCCCTACCTCCAGGGCTACCTCGCCGTCGACGGCCTGTGGCTCTACAAGAACAACGGCAACTACAGCGGTGGCGGTGAGCAGCCCGTGCTGACCGGCCCGGCGTTCGTCGACAAGAGCAATGTCGAAAAGATCGCCGAGTTCGCCGCGAAGGGTACCCGGTGATGAGCATGACCCAGCACGCCGAGCCGGCGGTGACCACACCGCCGGCCCCCGGCCCCAAGGCAGCCGACGGGCGCACCGCTCAGCGCCCCCTGGCGCTCAGACTTCTCGCCCGGCCCGAAGTCGGCGTCTTCCTCGGAGCCGTCGCCGTCTTCGTGTTCTTCCTCGTCATGGCACCCCCGGTGCGCGACGGCAGCTCCATGGCCAACATCCTGTACGCGTCGTCGACGATCGGGATCATGGCCCTGCCGGTGGCGCTGCTGATGATCGGCGGCGAGTTCGACCTGTCGTCCGGCGTCGCCGTGATCAGCTCGGCGCTGACCGCGAGCATGCTCAGCTACCAGCTGACCCTGAACGTCTGGGTTGGCGTGATCGTCGCCCTCGTCGTCTCGCTCGCCATCGGCTTCTTCAACGGCTGGATGGTGGTCAGGACCGGCCTGCCGAGCTTCCTGGTGACCCTCGGCACTTTCCTGATCCTGCAGGGCGCCAACCTGGCCATCACCAAGCTGGTGACCAGCAACGTCGCGACCGACGACATCAGCGACATGGACGGCTTCGCCCAGGCGGAGAAGATCTTCGCCTCGACCTTCCAGGTCGGCGGTGTCACCATCAAGATCACCATCGTGTACTGGCTGGTCTTCGCGGCCCTGGCCACCTGGGTGCTGCTGCGCACCAAGTACGGCAACTGGATCTTCGCGGTCGGCGGCAACAAGGAGAGCGCGCGGGCCGTCGGTGTGCCGGTGAACTTCACCAAGATCACCCTGTTCATGGGCGTGGGCTTCGGCGCCTGGTTCGTCGGCATGCACCAGCTGTTCACCTTCAACACCGTGCAGTCCGGTGAGGGCGTCAGCAACGAGCTGATCTACATCGCGGCTGCGGTGATCGGCGGCTGTCTGCTCACCGGCGGCTACGGTTCCGCGATCGGCCCGGTCTTCGGTGCCTTCATGTTCGGCATGGTGAACCAGGGCATCGTCTACGCCGGCTGGAACCCCGACTGGTTCAAGGCCTTCCTCGGCGTGATGCTGCTCGGCGCCACCCTCGTCAATCTGTGGGTCCGCCAGTCGGCGACCCGGAGGTGATCTCCATGACCAGCACCAACGGAACCGGCACCCACGGCGCCGTCCTCGCCGACACCGCCCCCGAAAAGGACCGCCCCGTCGTCCAGCTGAAGAACGCGGGCAAGTCCTACGGCAACATCCGCGCCCTGCACGGCGTCGACCTGGCCGTCCACCCCGGCAAGGTGACCTGCGTCCTCGGTGACAACGGCGCCGGCAAGTCCACCCTCATCAAGATCGTATCCGGACTGCACCAGCACACCGAGGGCGAGTTCCTCGTCGACGGCGAACCGGTGCACTTCGCCACCCCGCGCGAGGCGCTCGACAAGGGCATCGCCACCGTCTACCAGGACCTCGCCGTGGTCCCGCTGATGCCGGTGTGGCGCAACTTCTTCCTCGGCTCGGAGATGACCAAGGGCCCCTGGCCCGTCCGCCGCCTCGACATCGAGCGCATGAAGAAGACCGCGGACGAAGAGCTGCGCAACATGGGCATCGTCCTGGACGACCTGGAGCAGCCCATCGGCACCCTGTCCGGCGGCCAGCGCCAGTGCGTCGCGATCGCCCGCGCCGTCTACTTCGGCGCCCGTGTCCTGATCCTGGACGAGCCCACCGCCGCGCTCGGCGTGAAGCAGTCCGGCGTGGTGCTGAAGTACATCGCCGCCGCCCGCGACCGGGGCCTGGGCGTCATCTTCATCACCCACAACCCCCACCACGCCTACATGGTCGGCGACCACTTCAGCGTCCTGCGCCTGGGCACCATGGAACTCAGCGCCGCCCGTGACCAGGTCAGCCTGGAAGAGCTGACCAACCACATGGCCGGCGGCGCCGAACTGGCGGCTCTGAAGCACGAGTTGGCGCAGGTCCGCGGCGTCGACGTCGAGGAACTCCCCGAGGAGGAGGACCTCACCGCCCCCGTAGCGGCGTCTCCGGAAGGAAAGTCCTGACATGACCTCCCCCCTGGACCGCATCCGGGTCGGCTCCGCCCCCGACTCCTGGGGCGTCTGGTTCCCCGACGACCCCCAGCAGGTGCCCTGGGAACGCTTCCTCGACGAGGTCGCCGAGGCCGGCTACTCGTGGATCGAGCTGGGCCCGTACGGCTACCTGCCGACCGACCCGGCCCGCCTCACCGACGAGGTGAACAAGCGGAACCTCAAGGTCTCCGCGGGCACGATCTTCTGCGGCCTGCACCGCGGCCCCTCCGAGTGGGACTCCACCTGGGAGCAGGTCAGCCGGGTCGCCGCCCTCACCCAGGCGATGGACGCCAAGCACCTCGTCGTCATCCCGTCCTTCTGGCGGGACGACAAGACCGCCGAGATCCTGGAGCCGCCGGAGCTGACCACCGAGCAGTGGGCGTACCTGACCAAGGGCATGGAGCGGCTCGGCCACGAGGTGAAGGAGACGTACGGCCTGGACATCGTCGTCCACCCGCACGCCGACACGCACATCGACACCGAGGAGCACGTCGAGCACTTCCTCGACTCGACCGACTCCGACCTGGTCAACCTCTGCCTGGACACCGGGCACTACGCCTACTGCGGCGGCGACAGCGTCAAGCTGATCGAGACGTACGGCGAGCGCATCGGCTACCTGCACCTGAAGCAGGTCGACCCGGAGATCCTCGCGGACGTCCGCGCGAACGAGATTCCGTTCGGGCCCGCCGTGCAGCGCGGTGTGATGTGCGAACCGCCCGCCGGCGTCCCGGAGCTGGGACCGGTCCTCACGGCCGCCCAGAACCTGGGCGTGGACCTCTTCGCCATCGTCGAGCAGGACATGTACCCCTGCGAGCCGGACAAGCCGCTGCCCATCGCGGTGCGCACCCGCAAGTTCCTGAGGTCCTGCGGCGCCTGACGACCCGAAAGGACGGCCATGACTGAGTCCGCCACCCTTGGAGTCGCAGTCATCGGTACCGGAAAGATGGGCGCCGACCACGTGCGCCGTATCCAGGAGGTCACCAGCGGGGCACGGGTGACCGCCGTCGTGGACGTCGACGCGGAACGCGCGAAGGCCGTGGCGGCCCGCGTCGACGGCTGCACCGCCTACACCGACCCGGCCGCCGCGATGGCGGCGGCCGACGTCGACGCCGTCCTGATCGCCTCCCCGGGCCCCGCCCACGAGGCCACGCTGCTGACGGCCTTCGAGCACGACCTGCCCGTGCTGTGCGAGAAGCCGCTCACCCCGGACGCGGCCTCCGCACTGCGCGTGCTCCAGGCCGAGCAGCGACTCGGCCACCGCCGGGTCCAGGTCGGCTTCATGCGCCGCTACGACCCGGAGTACACCAAGCTCAAGGCCCTGCTCGCGACCGGCCAGCTGGGCCGCCCGCTGATGCTGCACAACCGGCACCGCAACGTCGCGAGCCCGCCCTTCTTCACCAGTGAGATGCTCATCAGCGACTCCGTGGCCCACGAGACGGACGTGACCCGCTGGCTGCTCGGCCAAGAGATCACGGCCGTCACGGTGCTGCGTCCGACACCGTCCGCGAACGCGCCGGACGGTATGACGGACCCCCAGTTCGTCGTCTTCGAGACCGACGGCGGCGCGATCTCGGACGTCGAGATCTTCGTCAACTGCGGCTTCGGCTACCAGGTCCAGGCCGAGGTGGTCTGCGAACGCGGCACCGCCCGCATCGGCGACGGTCACGCCCTGGTCACCAACATGGCCGGCCGGTGGGGCGGCACCATCGCCCAGGACTTCACCGAGCGCTTCGAGGCGGCGTACGACCGCGAGATCCAGGCCTGGGTCGACGCCACCCGCCGCGGCGGGGTGACCGGCCCGAGCACCTGGGACGGCTATGCCGCCGCGGCGGTCTGCGAGGCGGGCGTGCGGGCGCTGGAGGAAGGCGGCCGGGTGGAGGTGCACCTCGTGGAGAGGCCGTCGCTCTACGGGTGAGGGGCCGACTGACTCAGTTCGGTCGGCGGACCGCTGCCCCGGGTGTACTGGCGGTCCGCCGGCGAGGACTACCACCGGCCGCAAGACCTCCGCGAGGCCCTGCGTGAGCGCGTCGACCGCCTGCGGAAGGACACCGGCCGGCTGTTCGACCACCACCTCGCCGACACGCCCGGGACCAAGCTGGGCGGCCACCCGGGCTGGAGCCAGGAACCCGCCTGGCCGGACTGCGCGTCGTGCGGGCGGCGTCCACATATTCGAGGCCGCTCCTGTCCCGACCGCCCGATCGGCCACTGGTTCGACTGTTCCTGAGCGCGTCAGCTCCCGACGGCGGTGCGCGGCCGCGGATCGAAGCCGGCAGCGCGGTAACAGGCGTCGATCAGCGTCATCGTCGCCACGGCGTCGTCCGCGTCCAGGGGCACCGGCGTGCCCTCACGGACGCGGGCGGCGAAGGCCTCCAGCTGATAGGTGTACGACGAGCGCGTGCCGAGTTGTTCGGTGCGCTCGCCGTCGGCCGTGCGCACCACGACCCGGTCGTCCATCTGCGGCAGCACGAAGTTCGGGGCGGTGACCTCACCCCGGGTGCCGGCGATCCGGATGCTCATCTCCAGCTCGCCGTACGCCATGTGACAGCGGGCGGAACCCGTCGCGCCGCCGGGGAACTCCAGGTCGGCGTCCAGCCACTCGTCGACGCCGGGCGCGCCCGCGCGCTCCCCGCCCCGGGCGGAGACGAGCCGTGGCGCACCGCCCGCCCAGGGCGCGAGCATCCGCAGCGCGTGCAGGCTGTAGCAGCCCAGGTCCATCAGGGCGCCGCCGGCCAGCGGCAGCGACCAGCGCGGGTCGGTGTCCGGCGGGGCGGGGATCGCGACCAGCGCCTCGACGTGGCGCAGTTCGCCGAGTTCCCCGGAGGCCAGCAGCTCGTGCAGGCGCCGGGTGACCGGGTGGAAGAGGTAGTGGAAGGCCTCCATGAAGACCGTCCCGGCCTTCTCGGCGGCCTTCCGGACGTCCGTGGCCTCCTCCGCGTTGCTCGCCGACGGCTTCTCGGACAGCACGTGCTTTCCGGCCGCGAGCGCTGCCACGTTCCACGGGCCGTGCAGGCCGTTGGCGAGGGGGTTGTAGACGACGTCGATCTCCGGGTCCGCCACCAGGTCGGCGTACGAGTCCGCGACCCGCTCCACACCGTGTTCCTCGGCGTAGGCCTGCGCGCGGGAGCGGTCGCGGGCGGCCACCGCGACGAGGCGGTGGCCGGTCGCCCGGGCGGGGGCGATGAGGGAGCGTTCGGTGATCCGTGCCGCTCCCAGCAGTCCTATGCGCAGTGGTTCCCGGCCCGCATCGCTCATGCCTGCCGTACCTCCTCCATCGTCACGGGACGGTGTGCCCGTGCAGGGACAGTGTGCACGCCTCGGGGTTCGGGCCCGCCTCCAGGGCGTCCTGGACGGCGCGGGGGCTGCCGGGGCGTCTTACGGATCCGCTCGCCCCGCGGGCGGCAGCGGCGTAGCGTGATCAGTGCCCGGCGGGCAGAGGGGAGCACCGATGAGCACTGCACGCGACCTGGTGATCGTGGCCCTGGACGTGGCGGCGATCCGTCCGGTGCCGCAGGGCGAGCTGTCGCTCGGGCTGGCGGGGGCCGAGATGATCGACCTGCACGGTGACGAGGCGGTGACGCTGGACGGCGACCGCATCCTGCCGCGCCTGGCGCCGCCCCTAGACGACCCTCTGCTGGAACAGGCCGCGACGGCGCTCCGGCGCGACGAGCCGTTCGAGTCGATCGAGGACTGGCTGTGGCGCAGGGGCCGCGGACTGGCCCAGGAGTACGTGACCGCCCTCCAGGAGGAGGGACTGGTCTCACGGCCCCGTGCCTCCTGGATCCCCTTCCGCAGCGCCAGGCCGACGCCGGTCGAGTCCCCTGCCCGGCAGCGGGCCAGGCACCGCTGGGCGGCCGACGAGCCGGTGCTCGCCACCCTCGCGGCGGTCGTCGGGGCACGCGACGAAGTGCCCGAGGACCTCACGGTCTCCGACGACGCGGCCCAGGCCGTGTTCGCCGCGGTGGCCGCCGCCGTGACGGAACTGGACGCCGTCCGCCACCGGCGGGCCATCGAGGACGCGGCGTTCGCCAACGTCTGGCGCGGTGCGTGAGCCGGCACGTGATCTGCGGCTCGCCCGCCCCGTGCCTGCCGTAGGTCAGACCGCCCGTACCTCCTCGATCGTCACGGGACGGTGCTCGTGCAGCGACAGTGTGCACGCCTCGGCGATCCAGCCCGCCTCCAGGGCGTCCTCGATGGTGCAGGGGGAGGGCCGGGTGCCGGCGACGACCTCGGTGAAGGCGGTGAGTTCGGCGCGGTAGGCCTCGGTGAAGCGGTCCATGAAGAAGTCGTGCGGGGTGCCGGCCGGGAAGGTCACGCCGGGCTCGACCGAGCGCAGCGGCAGCTTGTCCTCCAGGCCGACGGCGATGGAGTCCGTGAAGCCGTGGATCTCCATGCGGACGTCGTAACCCCGGGCGTTGTGGCGGGAGTTGGAGACCACGGCGATCGTGCCGTCGTCCAGGGTGAGGATCGCGCCGGTGGTGTCGGCGTCCCCCGCCTCCTTGATGTAGTCGGCGCCGCGATTGCCGCCGACCGCGTACACCTCGGTCACCTCACGGCCCGTCACCCAGCGGATGATGTCGAAGTCGTGCACCGAGCAGTCCCGGAAGATGCCGCCGGAAGCGGCGATGTACGCGGCCGGGGGCGGCGCCGGGTCCAGCGTGGTGGACCGTACGGTGTGCAGCTTGCCCAGCTCACCGCCCTGCACCGCGGCCCGTGCCGCGACGAAACCGGCGTCGAAGCGGCGGTTGTAGCCGATCTGGATCGGCACCTCCCTGCCCTGGACGGCCTTCAGCACGTCGACGCCCTCGCTCATGGTCCTGGCGACGGGCTTCTCGCAGAAGACGGGGATACCGGCCTCGACCCCGGCCAGGATCAGGGCGGGGTGGGCGTCCGTCGCGGCCGCGACGACGATGCCGTCCACGCCGGCGGACAGCAGAGCCTGGGGCGAGTCCACGACCTCCGCACCGAACCGTTCCGCGGCGGCCTTGGCGGCGTCCGCGAACGGATCGGTGACGACGAGCGAGGTGACGGCGTCCAGTCCGGAGAGGGTCTCGGCGTGGAAGGCGCCGATGCGGCCGAGGCCGAGGATTCCGATGCGCATGGGGGTGGGTGCTCCTTAGTGCGGGTTTCTTACGAGCGGAGGGAGTTCATCAGTCGAGGCCGCCGAGGACGTTCTGGTCCCAGTCGATCACCGAGCCGGTGACCACCCCGGAGCGGTCCGACAGCAGGAAGACCACGAAGTCGGCGATCTCGTCCGGCTGGCCGAGCTTGCCCATCGGCAGCTTCGCGGCGGCCTGTTCGCGCCAGTCGTCCCCGGCGCCGTGGAACGTCTTCTGGGTGGTGTCCTCGCCCTCGGTCGCGGTCCAGCCGATGTTCAGACCGTTGATCCGCACCCGGTCCCAGCGGTGCGCGTGCGCGGCGTTGCGGGTCAGACCCATCAGCCCGGCCTTCGCGGCCACGTACGGCGCGAGGAACGGCTGTCCGCCGTGCGCCGAGGACGTGATGATGTTGACGACCGTGCCGGGCGCCTTCCGCGCCACCATGTCCGCGACCGCCGCCTGCATGGCGAAGAACGGCGCCTTGAGGTTGATCGCGATGTGCTGGTCGAACAGCTCGGGCGTGGTGTCCAGCAGCGTCCCCCGGGAGGTCAGCCCCGCGGAGTTCACCAGGCAGTCGATACGGCCGTAGGCGTCCACCACCTGCGCGACGGAGGCCTTCGCCTGCTCGGCGTCGGCGAGGTCGGCGCGGACGAACGTGGCCTTGCCGCCCGCGGCGACCAGCTCCTCCACCAGGGCCTCGCCGGGTTCGGGGCGGCGCCCGGTGACGGCCACGACCGCCCCCTCGCGGACGGCGGCCCGCGCGATGGCGGCGCCCACGCCCTGGCTGCCGCCATTGACCAGGACGATCTTGTCGTCGAGAAGTCCCATGGGTGTCAGGTCCTTTCAGCTCTCACGCCGCTGGGCGCCGGCCCGCAGCTCCTGCCGCAGGGTCCGCGGGGTCCACTCCTCGCGCAGCGCCCGCCGCACGACGTCCGCCTGCGAGGGCGGGGCCGGCCCGGTGAGATCGCCGCCCGGCGGGTCGCTGTCGAGGTTGGTGGGGAAGGGGTAGCCCTCGGCGCTGGCCGCGATCACGTTCTCCAGCCACTGCTCGCCGACGCCCTCGGCCCTGCGCTGCAACAGCACGGGGTACACGGCACCCGCGATCGCCTCGCGGTCCACCGTCTCCATCGCCCGCCCGAACGCGGAGGACACCTGGAGCAGGTTCGCCATGCGCCGGATGTCCGTGGAGCGGTTGGTGCCGGCGGCGTGGAACAGCGCGGGGTTGAAGAAGGCCGCGTCGCCCTTGGCCAGGGGGAGCTGGACGTGGTGGGCCCCGAAGTAGGCCTGGAACTCCGGCAGGCGCCAGGCCAGGTAGCCGGGGCCGTACTTCTGCGAGTGCGGCAGGTACATCGTCGGGCCGGTCTCGACGGGCATGTCGCAGTGCGCGACGGCGCCCTGGAGCGTGAGCACGGGGGAGAGACGGTGCACGTGCTCCGGGTAGGCGGCCGCGACCTCGCCCGAGAGGAAGCCGAGGTGGTAGTCGCGGTGCACGGTCTGCGCGGCGCCGCCCGGGTTGACGACGTTGACCTGGGAGGTGACCTGGTAGCCGGGGCCGAGCCAGGCCTGGGACACCAGGGCCAGGATGTCGTTGGCGTAGTAGTCGGCGAACGCGGCCGGGTCGTACAGGGCCGCCTTCTCCAGCGCGTTCCACACCCGGTCGTTGGCGCCCGGCTTGGCGAAGTGGTCGCCGGCGGTCGCCCCCGAGGCCCGCTGCTCGGCGATCAGGGCGCCGAACACCTCGGTGGCCCGGTCGACGACGCCCAGGTCCGCGAAGGCACCCCGGAAGACCACGATGCCGGGTCCGTCGGCGAGGGCACGGACCAGCTCGGCCTGGATCTCGCGACGGTCCCCGCCGGGGCGGCGGAGCCGGTCGGCGTCGTAGACCAGGACGTTCCGCTCCACGCAGGAGGCGTGCGGGTAGTCGGCGGGGTCGGTCGTCCGCTCGACGAGGGCGCGGAACGTGTCGAGGTCGCAATCCTGCTCGGACAGCCAGGCACGGCGGTGTGCGGCGGTGACGGACATGGTCGTCCTTTCGGTGACAGGGGCGACGCAGCGCTGTCATTCTTGTTCTGACAAACCCGTCGAACAACCAGCAGGGACCCATCAAAAACCCCTCAAGGAGCCGGCGCATGGGCCATCCCTTCCCGATCCGGGAGATCGCACGTCAGGCAGGCCTGAGCGAGGCCACCGTGGACCGGGTGCTGAACGGCCGGGGCGGCGTGCGGGAGAGCACCGCGCAGGAGGTGCACCGGGCGATAGCCGACCTCGACCGGCAGCGCACCCAGGTACGCCTGGTCGGCCGCACCTTCATGATCGACATCGTGATGCAGGCGCCGGAGCGGTTCACCACCGCCGTACGGGCCGCCCTGGAGGCCGAACTGCCGTCCCTGCATCCGGCCGTGGTGCGCTCCCGCTTCCACTTCCGGGAGACGGGCCCCGTCGAGGAGCTGATCGGAACCCTGGACCGGATAGCCCGGCGTGGCTCCCAGGGGGTGATCCTCAAAGCTCCGGACGTGCCCGAGGTGACGGCCGCCGTGGGCCGCCTGGTCGCCGCGGACATCCCGGTCGTGACGCTCGTGACCGACCTGCCCGCCAGCGCGCGGCTCGCCTACGTCGGCACGGACAACCGGGCGGCGGGGGCGACGGCCGCGTACCTCATGGGCCAGTGGCTGGGTGACCGCCCCGGCAACATCCTCACCAGCCTCAGCAGCGGTTTCTTCCGCAACGAGGAGGAGCGCGAGATGGGGTTCCGCAGCGCCATGCGCGCCCGGCACCCCGAGCGCGCACTCGTCGAACTCTCCGAGGGTCAGGGGCTGGACGCCACCCAGTACGACCTCGTCCGGGCCGCGCTGGAACGCGACCCGGGGATCCGGGCGGTGTACTCGATCGGCGGGGGCAACATCGCCACCCTGCGTGCCTTCGAGGATCTCGGCCGGGAGTGCGCCGTCTTCGTCGCCCACGACCTCGACCACGACAACACCCGGCTGCTGCGCGAGCACCGCCTGTCCGCCGTGCTCCACCACGACCTGCGCCAGGACATGCGCGAGGCCTGCCACATCGTCATGC
Source organism: Streptomyces sp. S.PNR 29 (assembly GCF_030386795.1). Lineage (GTDB taxonomy): Bacteria > Actinomycetota > Actinomycetes > Streptomycetales > Streptomycetaceae > Streptomyces. The sequence goes on along the minus strand of NZ_JANUQM010000016.1, from coordinate 149,534 downwards.
GGGCCCATGGCGCCCTGCCGCCCGCGGGGCCCACGCTGCCGTCGGCGATCCAGGTGGTGACGCCGTACAACATGCCGACGCAGGCGACGGCCGTGTGACCCGCCTCAGCGACGGACCGGGCGTGTACGACCGCGTGGCGGGCCTCGGCTCCCTACCGTCGACCGCATGTGGAAGTCACCCCCGGACGGCGGGCCCGAGCGGTTGATCGCGCTGGCCGACGGCGTGTTCGCCATCGCCATCACCCTGCTCGTCCTGGATCTCACCGTGCCGAGAGGGCTGACCTCCGCGCAGTACCACGAGGCACTGCGCGAACTCGTCCCGGAACTGGGGGCCTACGCGCTCAGCTTCGTGGTGCTGGCCGGCTTCTGGCGCGGGCACCGGCAGATCTTCCGCACCGTCCGGCAGGTGGACCGGCAGGTGATCACCCTGTCCATGTTCGGTCTGGGCGTCGCGGCGCTGCTGCCCTTCCCCACCAGGCTGATCTCCGACTACGGCGACGAAGCCGTCTCGGTCGCCGTCTACGCGGCGGCGGTCGCCTCGCTCGGCGCCGGCCATCTCGCGCTGCTCGTGGTCCTGGACCGGCGCCCCTGGCTGCGCGACGCCGCGACCCCGGAGGCGGGCTTCGGGCAATACGGCCTCGACCTCGCCACGACGGTGGCGGTGTTCCTCCTCACCATTCCGCTCACCTTGGTGATGGGGTCCGGGGCCATTCTGTGGTGGCTCGTCCTGATCCCGGCCAAGATCATCCTCGGCCGACGGGCTCGCCGGGCACGCTGACCCCGGTCACGACGGCGAGTCCACCGTCACCCAGGCACCGCTTCGAGCCGACCGCGCCATCGCGTCCAGCGCGGCGGCGCTGTGCACGGCGTCCGCGAGGGTGGCCCCGTACGGGGTTCCCTCGGCGATCGAGCGCAGGAAGCGGTAGGCCTCGATCACCTTCAGGTCGTCGTAGCCCATGGCGTTCGCGGCGCCCGGCTGGAAGGCGGCGAACTCGCCGTGCCCCGGGCCGACGTACACCGCGCTGACCGGCTGGTCCTGGTAGGTCGTACCCCGGCTGATCCCCAGCTCGTTCATCCGGCGGAAGTCCCAGAACACCGCGCCCTGGGTGCCGTGCACCTCGAAGCCGTAGTTGTTCTGCTCGCCGACCGAGACCCGGCAGGCCTCCAGGACGCCACGGGCGCCGGAGGCGAAGCGCAGCAGGCAGCTCACGTAGTCCTCGTTCTCGACCGGCCCGAGCTCACCGCCCGTCGCCCGGCTGTGGCCCGCGGTGGCGCCGGCCGGGCGGGCCCTCTCCGGCAGGAAGATCGCCGTGTCGGCGGTCAGGGACGCGATGTCGCCGAGCAGGAACCGGGCGAGGTCCGCGCCGTGGGAGGCGAGGTCGCCGAGCACTCCGCTGCCGCCCCGCTCCCGCTCGTACCGCCAGGTCAGGGCGCCCTCCGGGTGCGCCGCGTAGTCGCTGAACAGGCGGATGCGGACATGGGTGACGCTGCCGATCTCGCCGGACGCGATCAGATCACGGGCGGCCTCGACAGCGGGCGCGTTGCGGTAGTTGAAGCCGACCGCGCCCTGCACACCGGCCTTGGCGACCGCGTCGGCCACCGCGCGGGCGTCCTCGGCCGTCAGGCCCACCGGCTTCTCGATCCAGATGTGCTTGCCGGCCTCGGCCATCGCGACGCCGATCTCGCGGTGCAGGAAGTTCGGGGCGGTGATGCTGACCGCCTTGACGCGCGGATCGGCGGCCACCTCACGCCAGTCACGGGTCGTCGAGGCGAACCCGAACTGCGCGGCGGCCTCCTCGGCCCGGCCCGGCACCTCCTCGGCGACGGTCACGAGTTCCGGACGCAGGGAGAGGTGCGGATAGTGGTGCGGGACGCGGGCGTACGCCTGGGTGTGCACCCGGCCCATCCAGCCGAAACCGACGACGGCGACGCCGAGCGTGTCCACCACCATGAGAGCCCCTCTTTGGACCGGTCCATCAACGTTCCAGCCCACCCTGTGGGCCCTGATGCAGCGATGTCAACCCTTTGACAAGGCGAGGCGACTCATGGAACGGTCCAATGCATGAGAGCGCCGACCATCCGAGACGTGGCCGAACGCGCAGGTGTCTCCAAGTCGCTGGTCTCGCTGGTGCTGCGCGGCTCCGAGCAGGTCCGGCCGGAGAAGCGGGAGGCGGTGCTGCGGGCCGTACGGGAGCTCGGCTACCGGCCGAACGCGGCCGCGCGCAGCCTCAGCGAGCAGCGCACGCGCACGATCGGCGTCCTCCTCAACGACCTGCGCAACCCCTGGTTCGTCGACCTCCTCGACGGGCTGAACTCCCTGCTGCACGACAACGGCCTGCACATGCTGCTCGCCGACGCCCGCCTGAACCGCCGCACCGGCCAGGATCCCACCGATCCCTTCCTGGACCTCGGCGTCGACGGCCTGGTCGTGGTCGGCACACTGCCCGACCCGGCCGCGCTCGGGGCGGTCGCCGCTCGCATACCGGTCGTCGTCGCGGGTGCCCACGAGCCGGTGCCGCCCGGCGTGGACGTCGTCGCCAACGACGACGCGCAGGGCGCACGGCTGGTCACCGAGCACCTCGTCGGCCTCGGTCACCGCCGCATCGCGCACATCGCGGGGTTCGGCGCCGTCGGCGAGCTGCGCCGGCGCAGCTTCGAGGCGACCATGGGCGAACACGGCCTCGCGGACCAGGCGCTGGTCGAGCCCAGTGACATGACCGAGGAGGGCGGCTACCGCACCACCGTCCGGCTGCTCAGCCGCGCCGACCGGCCCACCGCCGTCTTCGCCGTCAACGACATCGCCTCCGTCGGCGCCGTGTCGGCAGCCGAGGAACTGGGTCTGCGCGTCCCGCACGACCTGTCCGTGATCGGCTACGACAACACCAGCATCTCCCGGCTGCGCCACGTGTGGCTCACCACCGTCGACAGCGCCGGCCACGAGGTCGGCCGCCGCGCGGCCCGCTGCCTCCTCGACCGCATGGACACGCCGGGGGGAGAGGGACGCGTCCACCTCGCCGCGCCGACACTGGAGATCCGCGGGACGACGGCCCCGCCGCCCCGGAGGACCGCCGCCAAGCGTCGAAGGTGACGACGGCCTTCTCGGCGGCCCCCGGCGCCGACGCCGGAACGAAGGCCCGCTCCGCCGCGGAGGACGGGAGGCGATGGCCGAGTCTCCCTTGGCCGGCCGGGCCGGCCAGGCAGGAGCGTCTGACTGGCCGTGGCGGGGCTGTCGCTTCACCGGGCCGCCGGCTTCGTCTGCCACGCCGGGATTCCGCTCGACTTCCCACTCTCCGCGTGACCTCCTGTCAGGTCGTGCCCCGGTCCGCCTGGTTGATACGGCGGCTCGCATGGTCCGGTCCGAAGCGCGGCCGGGGAGGAAACCGCGCCGATCCACGCGCCCCGGGGCTTTCGCGTACCGGCCCGCCCGTCACCTGCGCGACGTCAGGATGCTGAGCGCGTTCGCCCCGACCACCGCCGCGATACCCGCCCACTCCGGCCCGCCCAGGTGCTGCCCGAGGACGACCCGGCCGACCACGGCCGCGAGGACCGGGTTGACGCTCATGAACAGACCGAAGGCCGCGGGTGGCACCCGGCGCAGGGTGAACAGGTCGGCGAGGTAGGGCACGGCCGAGGAGAGCACCCCGGCGGCCACGGCACACCCGGCGGCCCCCGCCGTCGGCGGATGGTGGAGGGCCACGACGAACCCGATCGGCAGGAACAGCACGGCCGACACCCCGGCCGCGGCCGCCGACCCCTGCGCGCCCGGGACACGTCGGCCGACGGTGTGGTTGAGCAGGATGTACGACGCCCAGCACACGGCGGCCAACAGCCCCAGCCCCATGCCGAGACAGTCGGTGGAGGCCTGCGGCCGCATCAGCGTGACGACCCCCGCCGCGGCGACCAGCGCACAGCACACGTCCACGCGCCGCCGGGTGGCCAGCAGGGCGATCGTCAGCGGGCCGAGGAACTCCAGCGTCACCGCCAGCCCGAGGCCGATGCGGTCGACCGCGCTGTACAGGGACAGGTTCATCGTCCCGAACACCACGGCCAGCAGCAGCACGGGCCACCACTGCCGCCAGGTGAACGACCGCAGCCGGGGACGGCTGACGGCCAGGAGCACCGCCGCGGCGACGTACTGGCGCACCGCGACCACGCCGACGGGCCCGATGACGGGGAAGGCGAGCGCGCCGATCGCAGCCCCGGTCTGGTTGGACAGCCCGCTGCCGACCATCGTGGCCACCCCCGCCAGGCGGTTGCGGGACGGCAACTGCGGTGTCGCGGGCGCTTTCACGGGGTGTGCGGGGGCTTCTTGCATGCGCTGATCGTGCCCCCGCCCGGGACTTGCGCAAAATGCATTCGCTGTTCGATCTATACGCTGCGCTCATGGATGTGGAGCTGAGGCAGTTGCGCTGTCTCGTCGCGATCGTCGACGAGGGCACCTTCACCGACGCCGCCCTCGCACTCGGCGTCTCGCAGGCTGCCGTCTCCCGCACGCTGGCCTCCCTCGAAGGGGCCCTGGGCGTACGGCTGCTCAGACGGACCTCGCGCGCGGTGACGCCGACGAGCACCGGACTGCGCGTGCTGGCGCACGCCCGGCGGGTGCTCGCCGAGGTGGACGATCTGGTGCGGGACGCCCTGTCCGGCCACGCCCATCTGCGGATCGGGTACGCCTGGGCGGCGCTCGGCCGGCACACCCTCGCATTCCAGCGCCGCTGGGGCGCCGAGCACCCGGAGACGGAGCTGCACCTGGTGCGCGTCAACTCGCCCTCGGCCGGCCTCGCGGAGGGCGCCTGCGACCTGGCCGTCGTACGCCGTCCGCTCGACGACCGGCGGTTCGGGTCGGCCATCGTGGGGCTGGAGCGGCGGCTGTGCGCCCTGGCCTCCGACGACCAGCTGGCCCGGCGCCGCTCGGTGCGGCTGGCGGACCTCACGGGCCGTACGCTCCTCGTCGACCGCCGCACCGGCACCGCCACTCCGGACCTGTGGTCGCCGGACGCCCGCCCGGCCATCGAGGAGACGCACGACGTGGACGACTGGCTGACCGTGATCTCCACGGGCCGCTGCGTCGGCATGACCGCGGAGTCGACCGCCAACCAGTACCCGCGGCCCGGTGTCGTCTACCGGCCGGTGCCGGACGCCGAGCCCATCGCCGTACGGCTCGCCTGGTGGCAGGACGACCCCCATCCCGCCACACAGGCCGTGCTGGAACTGCTGACCTCGCTCTACCGCGCGTCCTGACCGTGGCGACTACAGGCACACCGACCTCCTGGCCGAGCCGGAGCCTGTCGCACGCATGAGGTAGGCTCGACCTGCGCGATCACGCGGAACTCCGGGTGAAGCGCGCCGGGACGTGGCGCAGCTTGGTAGCGCACTTGACTGGGGGTCAAGGGGTCGCAGGTTCAAATCCTGTCGTCCCGACAGAGTACCTGGGGGGTATCTGCCCAGGTCGGGGCCTTGTTCCACTGCGGTGGGACGGGGCCCTTGGTCGTTTCCGGGACGAACCCCGGATCGCTGTGCCCCACCCAGGCAAAGACGACCTCCCAGTACTGTCCGGTGCCGGCGGAAGGGCTCAGACTCCGGCATCCTCCTGTGGGCCGGACATGCGGGCCAGGATGTGAGGGACTGCGTCACGCAGGCTGACGAAGTGGCGATGCACGCCCTCCACCGCGGCAGCGGCGTTCACGCCCCACACCGTCATCCCGGCGCTCAGCCCGGACCGCACTCCGGACGGGGCGTCCTCGATGACCAGGCAGTCCCCTGGCTCGGCACCCAGCCGTGCAGCGGCCTGCAGATACGGCACGGGAGAGGGCTTGCCCTCTTCCACAGCGGCCGCGTCCACGATCACGTCCGGCACCGGCAGGCCCGTGCGCAGGAAACGGCCACGCACCCGGTGCTCGTAGTTCGAGGTCACCAGCGCCCAGGCACCCGGCGGCAGGCCGTGCAACAGCTCCGACGCGCCGTCGAAAGCCGCATAGACGCCGGACCGCACGTCCTCGTCCTCCAGTTCGTGCAGCAGGGCCAGGCACTCGCTCGGATCACGGTCGGCGGCGACCTCAGCGAACGTCTCCATCGGCCGCGTCCGCAGAGCCACCCGGTAGACCTCGTCGGCATCCAGCCCGTACCGCATCGCCCAGGTTCCCCAGACCCGGCGCTGGTTGCTCACGGCGTCGATCAACGTGCCATCGACATCGAACAGCACGTACTTCATGCGGCCCGGCCGCCCAGGTTCGGTCACGTGTCGATCATGCCAGGCGGTTGTCGGGGGAGGAGTTCTTGCTCCCGCCAACAGGCCGGTCCGCGCCGGGAGATGAGCAACAGAGTCCCCTTGCTATGGTTCGCCGATGTCATCGATCAAGCAGTTCCAGGTCACCTTCGACTGCGCAGAACCTGCGCGCCTCGCCGGTTTCTGGTGCGAGGTGTTGGGATATGCCGTACCGCCGGTCCCGCAGGGGTTCGCCACTTGGGAGGACTACCATCGCTCGCTGCCGCCTGAGGATCAGGTCACCTACTTCGCATGCAGTGATCCCTCCGGCGTGGGCCCGCGCTTGCTCTTCCAGCGCGTTCCCGAAGGGAAGATCGTCAAGAATCGGGTGCATCTCGACGTGCGGGCCGGCACCGGACTCGTGGGTGAAGAGCGCCTCGCCACGCTGGAGGCCGAATGCGCACGACTGGTCGCGCTCGGTGCGGTACACGTGCGAACGCTGCTTGCCGATGACGACAACGAGTCGTGCATCGTGATGCAGGACATCGAGGGCAACGAGTTCTGTCTCGACTGAGCCCCTTGTCCACTCGCCGGCGGAGCAACCCCGGGCACCGGCTTCCCCCCCGGAGCCACTCTCATCCGCGTCCGGACGGCGGCGGGGCCGTGGAGCCCCGGACCTGGAGTGCCGGCGTGATCAGCCGGGTGGTGGCCGGACGCGCGGGTTCCTCGATACGCGCGAGCAGGGCTTCGGCCGCCTGTCGGCCCACTTCGACGGCGGCGCCGTCCACGCTGGTCAGACAGATGGTACGGAGCTTCGCCAGGTGGGAGTTGTCGTAGCCGACCAGGGACAGACGGTCGGGCACCGCGATGCCGAGTTCGGCTGCCGCGGCCAGCGCTCCCATGCAGGACAGGTCGTTCGCGGCGAAGATCGCGGTGGGCGGTTCCGTCCGGCTCAGCAGGCGCAGCGCCGCCCGGTAGCCGGTCTCCTCGGTGAGGTCGGCGGGCTCGACGGCGATATGGGCGCCGAGCCCGTGGGCCCGCATCTCGTTTTCGTAGGCCTGCTGTCGCAGGGTTCCGACGGCTCCGGTGGGGGCGGAGATGTGGGCGATGCGCGTGTGGCCGAGTTCGATCAGGTGACGGGTCGCCAGAGCGCCCCCGGCCGTGTCGTCATTGGCCACCGTGTCCACGCACGGCGCGTCCATGTCACGACTGCCGACCACGACCGTCGGCACCTCCCCCGCCATCTTGGTGATGTTCGGGGACTGCGGCATCGTGCCCGCCAGAACCAGCCCGTCGATCCCCATTTCCAGGAAGGTCGCGGTCAGGGCCTCGTCGGTGAGGCGGTTGAGCTGTCCGTCGCCGAGCAGCAGACGCTGGCCGCGGGCGTGCAGAGGTGGGGTGAGTCCGCCGAGCATGTCCGCGAACCACGGCTGGTGGAGGTCGTTGAGCAGTACTCCGACGGCCCGGCTGCGCCGTTCGGCGAGGCTCCGGGCGGCGGAGTTGGTGCGGTAGTTGAGCTCCGTCACCGCACGCAGCACGGCTTCACGCTTGTCCCGGCTCACCTTCGGGGAATCGCGCAGCACCAGTGACACCAAGGACCTGGACACACCGGCCCGTTCGGCGACGTCCTCCATCGTCGGACGCCTGCCCCCGCGTCCGTCGCCGTCGTGTCCGCCGCTGTGGGCAGTGATCAACGTCGCCTCCGCCGGCCGCCTGTACACCGAACCGATCCGCGTGGGGCGGTGGAGCGCTCCAGCGGAGATACCGCGGGAAGGCGGCTCTCTGGATCGACCGGTGCACCTCCGTACCGTCCCGCTGCCTGCCCAAGCTACACCGGAGGGAGCAGGAGCGTCGCGTTGCCGTAGAAGATCCCGTCGATTCATCGCGGCAGTATGTCTTGACATGACGTGTGGCCGCTTTCACCATAACCGGAATTAGAGCGCTCCAACCATCTGCATGGCCGGCTCGATGGAGAGGACAGGGATGCATGGTGAGGTCCAGGGAACGTCTGCAGCGCTACAGCCTCGTCGGTCCTGAGGGCGAACGCGCGGAGGCGGCGGGGCTCGCGGGCGGCACCGACTGGTTCCGCAGCGAGGTGCCGCGCCGCCGGATGAAGGAGCTGATGCGCCGCTCGGACGGCCCCGCGATCCGCGACACGGTCATCTGGCTGGGCGCCATGGCGGTGTTCGGCACACTGGGCGCGGTCTTCTGGGGCAGCTGGCTCGCGGTGCCCTTCTTCGCCGCCTACGGCGTGCTGTACGGCTCGGCGTCGGACTCACGCTGGCACGAGTGCGGCCACGGCACGGCCTTCAGGAACCGCCGGCTCGACGACGCCGTGTACGGGCTGGCGTCGTTCATGGTCATGAGGAATCCGACCGTGTCACGCTGGAGCCACACCCGGCACCACACCGACACGCTGATCCTCGGCCGCGACCCGGAGATCCAGGTGATGCGGCCGGCCCGGCTGGCCCGCATCCTGGCCAACTTCCTCGGCCTGGTCGACGTGCCCCTGGCGATGCGTGACACCGTCCTGCACGCGTGTGGACGGCTCACCGCCGAACAGCGCACCTTCGTCCCCGACACCGAGCGGCAGAAGGTGTTCCGCACGGCGCGCGTCTGGCTGGCGGTCTATGCCGCCGTGATCACCGCCTGCGTGCTGACCGGATCGATCCTGCCGGCGATGTTCGTCGGCCTGCCGCGGATGTACGGCGGCTACATGCTCTATGTCTACGGCCTCACCCAGCACGCCGGCATGGGGGAGAACGTGCTCGACCACCGGCTCAACACCCGCACGGTGCACATGAACCGGATCAACCGGTTCCTGTACTGGAACATGAACTACCACGTCGAGCACCACATGTTCCCGATGATCCCCTACCACCGGCTGCCGGAGCTGCACGAGGAGATCAAGGACCAACTGGCTCCCGCGTACCCGTCCCTGTGGGCCGCCTACAAGGAGATCGTCCCGGCGGTGCTGCGCCAGTTGAAGGACCCCACCCACTACGTGCGCCGCGAACTGCCCCCGGGCGCACCCCCGCTGCACGCCCGCTCCGACGGACGGGCGCTCGCCCTTTAGGAGGACACCTCGCATGTGGATCGCCGCCTGCCGTACCGACGACGTCGACCCGGAGGACGTCGTCCCCTTCCAGCACGAGGGAGTCGACTACGCCATCTACCGCTCCCCGGACGACGACTTCTACGCCACCGCCGGGCACTGCACCCACGAACGGATGCTGCTCTGCGACGGCCTGGTGATGGACAACACCATCGAATGCCCCAAACACAACGGCCGGTTCGACTACACCACCGGCAAGGCCGCGGGCGCCCCCGTCCTCGTCGACCTGAAGACCTACCCGGTCCGGGTCGAGGACGGCACCGTCTTCATCGAGGTCGGCTGACCCGTGGACGGCACACCCGGGATGGTCGTGGCCGGGGCCGGTGAGTGCGGCGTACGGGCCGCGTTCGAGCTGCGAGAGGCGGGCTGGACCGGCCCGGTCACCCTGGTGGGCGCGGAGAACGCACTGCCGTACGAACGCCCGCCGCTGTCCAAGTCCGTGCTCGCCGAACCCGAGGGCGCCCGCGAGCCGCCCGCGCTGTGCGAGGACCGCGCGCTGCAGGACGCCGGAATCGAGTTCCTCGCCGGGGCCACCGTCACCGGCATCGACCGCGACCGCCACCAGGCCGTCCTCGCCGACGGCCGCCGCATCCCCTATCAGCGGCTGCTGCTGGCCACGGGGGCGAACGCACGGCGCCTGCCACTGGCCGGCGTCGACGCGGGCGGCGTGCGCTATCTGCGCAGCCGGGCCGACGCGATCGTCCTGCGCGACCGGCTGCGGCCCGGGGCGCGCATCGGCGTGATCGGCGCCGGTTTCATCGGCCTGGAACTGGCCGCCGCGGCAGCCGCGCGGGGCTGCGCCGTCACCGTGATCGAGGCGGCGCCGCGCCCGATGAGCCGCGCGGTGCCGGCCGACCTCGCCGCCACGGTGGCCGACCGCCACCGGCAGGCAGGCGTGGATCTGCGCTGCGGGCAAGGGGTCGAACGGCTCGTGCGCCGGAACGGGGCGCTGCTGCTGGAACTGGCCGGCGGCGAGACGGCGGAGTACGACACGGTGGTCGCGGGCGTCGGTGCCGTACCGGAGACCGCCCTGGCGGAGAAGGCCGGGCTGGCCGTCGAGAACGGGGTGCGGGTGGACGACCGCCTGACCACCTCCGACCCCGACATCTTCGCGGCCGGCGACTGCTGCTCGTTTCCGCACCCGCTCTACGGCGGCCGCCGCATCCGCCTGGAGGCCTGGCGCAACGCCCGGGACCAGGGCCGGGCCGCGGCGCGGAACATGCTGGGGGACGACCGGCCGTACGCCGCCGTTCCCTGGTTCTGGTCCGACCAGTTCGACCTCACCCTGCAGATCGCCGGACTGACCGACGCCGCCGCGCGCGCGGTGGTGCGCGCCCGCCCCGACGGGGTGCGGATCCGGTTCGGACTCGAAGCCGACGGCCGGCTGCTGTCGGCCGCCGCGGTCGGCCCCGGCAACAGCGTGGCCAAGGACATCCGACTGGCGGAACTGCTCATCGCCCGCCGGGCCGCCCCGGACCCGGCCGCGCTGGGCGACCCGGCCATCCCGCTCAAGACCCTGCTGCGGCAGGCACCGAGCTGAACAGCGGGTACCGAGCTGAACAGGAGGCACCACCCCATGCGTCACTCGTCCTTCCCCCGCTCCGAAGAGCCGATCAGCAAACTCGGCTTCGGAGCCATGGGATTCGCCGGCTGGTTCGGCGGCACCGCCGACGACTCGGAATCCCACTGGATCGACAGCCTGCTGTACGCCCTGGACCGGGGCGTGAACTTCATCGACACCGCACGGGCCTACGGCACCTCCGAACGCATCGTCGGCAAAGCGCTGAGCCAGTGGTCCGGACCCCGCCCCTTCGTCGCCACCAAAGTCGAGAACCTCTCCGGACAGCGCGGCTGGGGCACCCCCGTGGAGCCCCGGCTCGCCCACCCGCCCGGCCATATCCGCGCCAGCGCCCAGCGCTCGCTCACCGAACTCGGCCTCGACCACGTCGACCTCCTGCAACTGCACATCTGGTGGCCCACGTGGGGCGTGACCGGGTACTGGATGGACGAGCTGCAACAGCTCAAGCAGGAGGGGCTGGTGCGTCACATCGGGGTCTCGATCCCGGACCACCGCTCCGACATGGCGCTGCCGCTGGTGCAGTCCGGCCTGATCGACTCCGTCCAGACCATCATCAACATCTTCGATCCCCTGGCCCTGGACAACCTTCTGCCGGCCTGCGTCGAACACGACGTCGCCGTGATCGCGCGGTGCGTCCTGGACGAGGGCGGACTGACCGGCACCCTCACCGAGGACACCGTCTTCGCCGAGGACGACTTCCGGTACGCGTACTTCGACGAGATCGTGCCGCGCTCCGTCTATCTGGAGAAGGTCGACGCGCTACGGCAGTACGTGCCACGGTACGCCGGCTCGCTCGCCGCGCTCGCCCTGAAGTTCGTCGTCCAGGCGGAGGGGGTCACCACGGCGATCTCCTCGATGCAGGTCCGGGAATTCTGCGAGGCGAACATCGCGGCACTGGAGGAACCCGAACTCCCCTCCGAGATCCATGAGTTGCTGCGCTTCAAGCACCGCTTCATCAAGAACTTCAACGAAACCAAGATCTTTGGGGAGTACCGATGACGACCTCACCATCCGAACACCGCGAAACCGTCCGCTGGGAAGACCTGCTGCCGCGCGAGTTCGAGCAGCGGCTCGCCCAACTGCCGCTGGTCTACCTGCCGATGGGCCTCTGCGAGCCGCACGGCCATGTGGCCGCCTTCGGTCTGGACACCCACAAGGCCGTCCACCTCTGCGAAGAGGCCGCCCACCGTTTCGGTGGCATCGTCGCCCCGACGCAGACCTACCAGATCCATGAGACCGGCTACCACCGTCCCTGGCTCAAGGAGGTGATGGGCGACGTCAATCCGCGCATGGGCAGCCTGCCGCCCGACGTCGTCCTGCGGCTGCTGGTGTACCAACTCCGGGCCTTCGTGAACGCGGGCTTCCGAGCCGTCGTCGTGCTCACCGGCCACAACGCCAACCAGCCCGATCTGCGGCTGGCAGTGGAGGAGTTCCGCCGCGCCCGCGACATCCCGATCACCGCCGTCAGCGACCCGGAACTCGTCATGGGGCAGTTCGAGGGCGACCACGCCGGCCGGTACGAGGTTTCCCAGCTGATGTACGTCCGTCCCGACCTGGTCGACCTCGGCCGCATCGGCGACCGCGACACCACGCCGCTCGGCCGCTTCGCCCAGGGCGAGGACGCCCATCTGGCCTCCGTGGACGAGGGCCGCGCCATCATCGAGGCGAGTCTGGACGCGATCAAGGCGATCGTGGACGGCTGCCGGCCGCTTCCCGAGGCGGACGCCGCGTTCATGTCGTTCGAGGAGGCCGAGGAGGTCTGGCAGCGCGTCGCCGCCCGCGCGGACGAATGGTGCACCCTTCGGGAGTGACCGCGACACAGCGGCGCCGACCGCGGATCAGAGGCCGTTGCGGAGTGATCCGCAGCGGCCTCTGATCGTTCCCTGGCACCGATCGGCAGAGCCGGACGGACCCCAGGCGCAGCACGCGTAACGCCTGGCTGCACACCGTCCGGTCGATGCCGCACATGTGTGCGGGGTGTCAGCCGGCCGGGTAAAAAAGCTTGGACTGCGCGAGCGCCGACGCGGGACACTGCCATTCCTGGCCTGCCCGTACTCGCGTGCAGGGGCCCGTCATCGCCCCGCTCGGCGGAGGGCGGACCGGGGGAGGGGGCTCACTCGAACCGCGGCGCGCACGGCCGTCGAGGCGACGGCATCTCGCCGGAGAAGCGCATGGCCGGCTGCCGCACGACAACACAGGGGTGGGATGGGATCTCCTGAATCGCGCGTTCCGCCGAGCAGGGGCTCGGTGCTCCTCGCGCTTCGTCACTACGGACGGGAGTTGGTCCGGCTCCGGCGGCTGACGGGGCCCGCGATGCTGCTGCCGGCCCTGGGCAACATCGGCATCAACTACATCGCGCCGCTGGTCGTCGCGAAGCTCGTCGGCCGCATCGCCGGCGACGGCGGTGCCAGCCTCGGCTCGACACTGCCGTACGTCCTCTGCTTCGCCGGCGTCCTGCTGCTCGCGGAGGCGCTGTGGCGCATCGGCCTGCACTGTCTGAACCGCCTTGACGCGCACGGTATCGAGCACCTGTACGTGATCGGCATGGACGAACTGTTCGCCAAGGACGCCGCGTTCTTCCACGACAACTTCGCCGGGTCGCTGACCAAGCGCGTCCTGAGCTTCGCCTCCCGCTTCGAGGAGTTCGTCGACACGCTGACGTTCCACATCATGGGCCGCCTCGTACCGCTGCTGTTCGGATCGGTGGTGCTGTGGCGCTACGAACCGCTGCTCGTCCTCGGGCTGCTGGCGATGATCGTCCTGACGGCGCTGTGCGTGGTGCCCCTCATTCGCCGCCGCCAGGCGCTCGTCGACCAGCGTGAGGAGGCGATCGCCCGGGTGTCGGGCCATGTCGCCGACAGCCTGGCGAACATGGACACGGTGCGGGCGTTCGCCGCCGAGGAGCGCGAGGCCGCGGAACACCGGTCACGGGTCGCGGAGTCGCGGCGGCTCACGCTGAGGTCCTGGGACTACGGCAACCTGCGCATCGACACGCTGGTCGCGCCGATGTCCGTGCTGACCAACGTGCTGGGCCTGCTGCTCGCGGTCACGCTCGGCGCGGGCGGGCACGGGGTGGAGGCGGTCGTGGTCGCCTTCACGTACTACACCAACGCGACCCGGATCATGTTCGAGTTCAACCAGATCTACCGCCGTCTGGAGAGCTCGATGACGGAGGCCGCGCAGTTCACCGAACTGCTGCTGGAGCCGCCGACCGTGCTCGATCCGGCGTCGCCGGAACCGCTGCCGTCCCGGGCGGCCGATGTCCGCTTCGAACAGGTGACCTTCGCCCACGCGGGCTCCGATCCGCTGTTCCAGGGCCTCGACCTGGTGGTGCCGAGCGGGGCGAAGCTCGGTCTCGTCGGCCGTTCCGGCGGGGGCAAGACCACGCTCAGCCGGCTGCTGCTGCGGATGACGGACATCGACGCCGGCCGGATCCTGATCGGCGGTCAGGACATCAGCAGGATGCGCCAGGCGGACCTGCGCAGCCTGATCGCCTATGTGCCGCAGGAACCGGCGATGTTCCACCGCACCCTGCGCGACAACATCGCGTTCGCCCGGCCGGACGCCACCGACGCCGAGATCCGCCGCGCGGCCGAGGCGGCGCACGTCACGGAGTTCGCCGACACGCTGCCGGACGGCTTCGACACCATGGTGGGCGAGCGCGGCGTCAAGCTGTCCGGCGGACAGCGCCAGCGGGTCGCTCTCGCCCGGGCGATCCTCCGCGACGCACCGATCCTGCTGCTCGACGAGGCGACCAGCGCTCTGGACTCGGAGAGCGAGCTCCTGGTCCAGGAGGCGCTGTGGCGGCTGATGGAGGGGCGGACGGCGCTGGTGGTGGCGCACCGGCTGAGCACGGTCGCCACCATGGACCAGCTCATCGTCCTCGACCGGGGACGGATCGTCGAGCAGGGCACGCACCATGAACTGCTCGCCTTGGACGGTGCTTACGCGAAGCTGTGGCAGCACCAGTCGGGAGGCTTCCTCGACGACAGCCCCGCACGGGCCGACCTGCACTGAAACACGTCGACCACCTGGCAGCCGGGCGGACGTCGGAGCGCACCAGGCCCTACAGCGTGCCGCGCGACGATTCCGCGGGCAGGAGAGGAGGGAGGTAGAACCACCACTCGGGGTGCGTCCGCACCAGAGCCTCCAGGACCGGGCTGTTTGCCAGCGTGTACCGGCAATACGCTTCCCACGGCGCCGCACTGGTGCTGTCGGGGACCTTCCGGTGGACGTGGATGCCGCTGCTCAGAACGTCGGCGAGCAGTTCGGCGATGGTGACGATCGCCTCGCGCTGGTCGGCTTCCTCGGGAAGTGGCTTTCCGTCGTAGAAGCACCCGCGTGAGCCCGGGTACTGGAGCATCAGGGCGTGCACCTCACGCAGCGAACGGAGCACCATGTCGTTCGCCGAGACGGCGGCCACCGCGTTGCTGATCCTGGTCTGCCTGGCGAGGTACAAGATGGATAACACGGACACCGCAAGCGCCAGCGCGGCAACGCCGACGCCCGCTGCTTCAGCCGACCACCAGTCCAAGGTCTCCCCGCCCTCCCCGCAGCAGTGGCGGGACAATACCGCAACCCGCCCCGGTCCGGGCCACGCAGGCATGACGCAACCTCGTGGTCAGGATCGGGGCGGGCGGAAGAGACCGGAAGGCCGGACGGGGAGCTAGCCGATGACCCGGCCCAGTTCGATGCGGTCGATGTTCGGGGCCCACGCGGTCGCGTTGCCGAACGTCACCTTGTTGGAGCCCTTCTTCAGGTCGACGGGGACGCCCAGGGTCCAGTAGTCGTCCCAGCTCCAGGTGTTCTTGAAGGTCACCTTCCGGGGAGCGGCGCCCCCGACCGTGATGTCCGCCGTACGGGACACGATGTCCGTGTTGTAGGCGTGGCCGTTGTCGCGCCGGTCGTTGTGCGCGTAGTGGACGACCAGCAGGTAGCGGCCGGAGCGGGGCGCGGTCACCGTGAAGTCCGCCGTGCTGGACGGGCTGTTGCCGAGCGAACCGATGTAGGAGCCGGCGGACGCGTGCACGGAGTCGACCAGCTTGGCCCCGCCCGCGAGGACCGCGGAGGCGCCCTCGTAGGAGAGGACACCGGCCGTCGAGCCGTCGCCCGAGACATCGAGGGAGCGGACGGCGGCGCGCCCCGCCGTCATGGCGATGCGGTTGTTGCCCGCCTCCAGGTAAAGCCTCAGGGGCTGTCCGGGCCGCGCCGTCACCGTCTCACCGTGCAGACCGAGCCTCACCGGCGCCGAGGCCCGCGACACCACCGAGAAGTAACCGTCGCGCGGCGCGTACACGTCGAAGACCGCCTGGTCGCCGGAGCGCAGCACGAGGGCACCCGTGCCCGTCCCGGCCGAGGAGGAGTAGTCGTACGACGGCCTGCCGCTGATGTCCGCCAGGGTCGCTTCGTACGACGCGGTGGGCGGGCCGGTACGGGCGGTCAGGTCGATGCGGTCGAGGGTGACCTCGGCGTCGCCCTTGGCCAGCGACAGGACGTGGGTGCCCGCCGAGAGCCGGAGGGAGACGTCCTTCTTGGCGCGGTAGGTCCAGTTCTCCGTCGAGGGGTAGGAGACGGTGGCCGGGGCGCCGCCGTCGACCGACAGCTTCTGCGTGGCCGGACCGCCGGACTGGTTGCCGTACAGGATCGCCAGGTCGTACGTCCCGCTCTTCGGGACCGACACCGTGAAGTCGACCTTGCTGGTGGCCTGGTTGAGCGAGCCCACGTCCTTCGTGCCGGAGGCCGCGTAGCCGTTGGCGTTGCTCACCGTGCCCTGCGTGTAGACCTTGCCGTCGGTGATGGCCGCCTCCTCGGCCTCGTACGACGCCGACCAGGGGACGGAGACGGGGGAGGGGCTGCCGGCTCCGCCCGGGGTGAGGACGATCCGGTAGGCCGACATCTTCCGCATGCCGCGCAGCGGGACGGTCACCGAACCGTCGTCCGCCACCTTGACCTTCGTCCGGGCCAGGACCTGCGGCGTAGCGTGCTGACCCTCGTAGCCGGACCAGGCGGCCTCGGCCACGGTCGCGGTGACGGTCCGGCCGAAGACGGACCGCGGGACGTTCTTCACCACGACGTCGGAGTCACCCGCCGAGCCGCCCAGCAGGACCTGCGCCTGACGGCGGGACGTGTCGAGGGAAGCCAGCCCCTGGAGGGTGTCGATGGTGTTGGGCTGCGGCGGGGCCACCTTCACGGTGTCGCCGGTCAGGCCCGCGTACCAACGGAAGAACCACCAGCCGCCGTTGGGGATGTTGGAGCGCACCACATGGCCGCTCATGTTGCCCGCGGCGTCCCAGTACGCCATGTTGGCGTACACCTTGTTCCGCTCGAACATCGAGACCCACTGCACGAGTTGCCCCGGCACCGAAAGATCACGGCGGTTGGCGTACTCGTCGATGTTGATCTTCAGCGGGTCGATGCCCAACTCGCGTTCCAGCGAACGGTAGTTGTCGTAGTGCGCCTGGAAGTCACGCAGTGATCCGGAGCTCAGCTCGTGCCAGGTCATGATCTGCGGCATGACGTTCTCGCGCTTGGCGAAGGTGAGGAAGTCCCGCAGGAAGCGCGGGTAGTAGCCGGTCTCGTTCGGTCCGGCGATCCTGGCGTCCGGATCGATGGCGCGGATCCGGTTGTAGACCAGTTTCCAGTGCGCGAGGAACCGGTCGCGTTCGACCTCGTACTCCGCCTGGGGTCCGTTGAGCTTGTACCAGATGAAGTCCGGTTCGTTGAACGGAATGTAGACGAACCGGTCGCTGTTCGGGGCGGACGCAATCTCCTTTGTGATCTTGTCGACCTTGGGGAGGTAGTCGTCGATGCCGAGGTCCTCGTACGGCCACTTGGCGTAGATGTCCTGCATCATCACGTTGATCTCGCCGCCGCCGTTGCGGAAGAACGACTTGGAGACGGCGATCGCGTCGCCGTTGGGGTGCTGGGCACCGCCGTCCGGCTTCTGCGAGATGCTGGTGAGCTTCAGTGGCTCCAGGGCGGCGTCGCTCGGTACGCCGTCGTCGCTGAGCCCGTACAGCGCGCCGTTGGCGCCGAGCGTCACCGGACCCTCGGAGGCGGCGAGGTCCACGGTGAGGCGTTGCGGGTCCGCGGCCGACGCGGATCCTACGGTGGGCAACAGGGCGGCCAGGGCAAGTACCGCTGTCAGCAGTGCGGTTCGGGATCTCGTGCGGGCGGGGGTGATCACGCTGCTGGACCTCCGGTCATTTGACGGCTCCACTGGTGATTCCGGACACGATCTTTCGCTGGCCGACGAGGAACACGGCGACCATGGGCAGGCTCATCACCACGACGTACGCGAAGACGAGATGCCAGTTGTTGAGGTAGAGCTGGGCGCTGGCGACCTTGTACAGGTTCAGTGGGAGGGTCGCCCGCTCTCCGCCGCCGAGGACGAAGAAGGCGTAGAAGATGTCGCTCCAGGCGTAGAGCATCACCATGATCGTCGCGGTGGCGATCACCGGCCTCAGCAGCGGCAGGACGATCCGCGCGAAGATCCGCCACGGCGGAGCCCCGTCGATCCGGGCGGCCTCCTCCAGCTCCATGGGGATGGCGCGGACGAAGCCGGTCATGAAGAAGATCGACGTCGAGAGGTACATCCCGGTGTAGACGGCGATCATCCCGGGGCGGGTGCCGGCCAGGCCGAGCTGGCGCAGCTCCATCACGACGGTGATGACGGCGGGCGGCAGCAGCAGCCCGCTGATGCACAGCGCGTACGCCGCCGAGACCAGCCTGGACTTGCGGCGGGCGAAGACCCACGCGGCGCCCGCCCCGAGGAGCAGCACCAGGATCACCGAAGGCACCACGATCAGCAGGGAGTTGAGGAAGCCCCGCAGCATCTCGCCCTCGCTGACGGCGTCCGCGTAGTTGCTCCCGGGCTGCCAGTGCCGGGGCAGGTCGAGGTTGGGTTTGACGGCCTCCGCCTGCGGCTTGGCCGAGGTGACGGCGACCAGCCACAGCGGGACGCCGACGGCCAGTGCGGCGAGCAGGACGACAAGGGCGGGGCGGCCGTACCGCCATGCCGCGGTCACAGCATCTGCTCCCTTCGCCTGAGGCCGATGACCAGGGGAATCGCCACGGCCACCACGACCAGGAAGAGGACCAGGCTCATCGCGGAGGCCTGGGCGTACAGGCCCTGGCCGAAGATCCGGAACATGTAGATGTTGAAGACCTCGGTGGAGGCCGCGGGCCCGCCGCCCGTCGTGGCCTGCACGATGTCGAAGGTGTTCATCGAACCGATCAGCGCCGTGGTGACGTTGAAGGTGACGGCCGGGGCGAGCATCGGCCAGCGCACCGACCGGAAGGTCCGCCACGGCCCGGCACCGTCCATGCGAGCGGCCTCCAGCATGTCGCCGGGGATGCCCTTCAGCCCGGCCAGATAGATCAGCATGGACAGGCCCATCCACTTCCAGCCGTGGATGAGGGTGACCAGGACCAGCGTCCACGTCGTCGAGCCCAGCCAGGGAACGTCCGTCCCCAGCAGGGAGTTGACGGCCCCGTCCTGGTCGAGGAGCGCCTGGAAGACATAACCGGTGGCGAGCGCCGAGATCAGGACCGGCAGGAAGAAGACGGCACGGAAGAACCGGTTGAAGCGGGTGTCGTCCTCCAGCAGCAGCGCCAGTACGAGCCCGAAACCGTTCTGGAAGAGGGCCGCGAGCAGCGCGTACAGCAGGGTGGTGCGGATCGCGCGCAGCAGCGAACCGTCGTCGGCGATGGTCCTGAAGTTGTCCAGGCCGGTGAAGGCGATGTCCGCGTGGTAGGACGACCAGTCGGTGAACGGGTAGTAGAAGTTGAGCAGGTTCGGCATCAGGAAGAAGCCCGCGAAGACGACGATCGCGGGCAACGCGAACCACCAGGGGTGGTGCACGGCGGCGCGCGGCAGGCGTCCCGCCTTCTTCGGCGCGCCTGCCGCCACCGTGGGCTCGTCACGTACGACGGTGTGAGCCATGGTCAGAACCCGGGAGCGCCCTGGGCCTTGGCCACCTGCGCGAACTGGTCCTGGATCGCCTGGGCGACCTGCTGCGGGCTCTTCTTGCCGTAGATCATGTCGGCGAGATAGAGATGCGTGTCGGGGGCGACGATCGCCTTGGCCTGGAAGACGCCGATGGCCTTGGGCAGAGCCGCGACCTGGTCCTTGGAGGTCCCCGGAAGGCCGTCGGGGGTGGGCACGGACGGCTGCACGGACGGGATCTTCATCGCCTTGATGTAGTCGGCGTAGTCGGGGCCGAGCCAGAAGGCGAGGAACTGCCGGGCCGCGTTCTGCCGCTTCTCGTCACCCGTCTTGAAGGCGACCACGCCGTTGGTCTGGTCGGGCGAGTACATGCCGGTCGCGGAGGAGTTGGCGATCGGGAACCAGCCGATCCTCTTGTCGATCTCGGCGGTGGAGTGCCCCGCCTGCAGCTGGGTCTGGAAGGAGGTGACGTTGAGGACCATGCCCACGTCGCCCTTCCACAGGGCGTCGGCCTGCCCCGTGAAGGTGCCGGTGCGGTAGTTCTTCTGGGCGAGACCGGCGTCGAGCAGCTTCTCCTTGTACTTCTTGATCGCGGCGACGACGACCGGGTCGGTCCACTTCTCCTTGTTCCGGTTCAGGTCGGCCCACCACTGCTTGTCCAGGTCGGTGAGCTGGACCTGCATCTGCCACTGCAGGGGCCACTTGTCGCCGCCGGCCTCGTAGAAGGCGGCCGTGCCCGTCTTGTCCTTGATGGTGTGGCCGAGGGCCAGGAGCTCGTCGTACGACGTCGGGAAGTCCTTCTCGGTCAGTCCGGCCTGCTTGAAGACGTCCTTGTTGTAGTAGACGCCGAGCATGGCGGGGCTGGTGACGATGGCCGCGTACCGCTTGCCGTCGATGACGCCGAGCGACCTCTCGGTGCCGCCGAGCCTGGAGACCCAGTCCTCCCCGTCGAGGGTGAGCAGGTTCTGCTGCGGCTGGACGAAGGGCAACGTGGAGATGGACGGCTGCCAGAACATCAGGTCCGGCCGGTCGCCGGAGGCGAGCTTGGTCGGCACGTTCTGCTCGTACAGGTCCGGGATCGCCTGCGTCTCCACCTTCGCGCCGGTGGCCTTCTCGAAGGCGTCGATGACCTGCTTGGGCGCGTTGACCGTGTTCTGCGCGGTCCACATGGTCAGCTCGACGCCGTCCAGGCGGGCGGTCGGATCGACCGCGGTCCGCTTGGCGTCCTGACCGGAGTCGCCGGCGGTGGGGTCGCTGCACGCGGTGGCGGCCAGTCCGGCGGCGCATATCAGGGCCAGGGCAGGGAGAGCTCTTCTCTTCATCACGTGCCTTTCGGAACAAGTGGTTCAGGAAGCAGGACTCACGAGCGGCGGTTCGGTCACCGGCGGGCGGCGGCCCCCGAGCTCTCCCGCACCACCAGCTCCGGTACGGAGACGCGATGCGGGGCGATCTGCGCGGACTCCTCCAGCACCCCGTGCAGCAGGGCGAACGCGGCCCGCCCGAGGCCGGTGAAGTCCAGGCGTACGGTCGTCAGGGACGGGGTCAGATAGGCGGAGTGCGGGGCGTCGTCGAAGCCGGCCACGCTGACCTCGTCCGGCACCGCACGGCCCGCTTCGTGCAGGGCGCGGAGTACCCCGAGCGCGAGGTCGTCGTTGCCGCAGAGGATCGCGGTGACGGCCGGGTCCCGCGCCAGTTTCAGGCCCGCGGCGTGGCCGCCCGCGGGGCCCCAACTGCCCTGCACGGGACGGGGCTGCGGTGCTCCGGCCTCCTTGAGCGCCTGTCGCCAGCCGGTGGTGCGGGCGCTGGTGCGCCGGGTGCTGGACGGGATGGCGACGTAGTGCACGGTCTCATGGCCGAGGGAGAGCAGATGGCGGGTCGCCTCGTAGGCGGCCTCGCGGTCGTCGGTCCACACCCAGGGGCGGTCGCCCGCGGGCGGGCTCGCCGGGGTCTCGACCACGCCGACGACCGGCAGTTCCGCGGGGACGGCGGCCAGGGCGCGTACACCGGCCGGATCGTAGGCGATCACGATCAGTCCGCCGCCCGCGTCCGCCGCCCGCTGCACTTCCGCGGTGACGGCGGACTCCTCCGCCGACTCCAGGACGCCGATCCCCACCGCGTAGGACGCGGCGCGGGCGGCCTCCTCGATGCCCTGGAGGATGGAGGCGTAGCCGTAATGGGTGGTGTTGGCGGTGAGCACGGTCACGGCCCTGCTGCGCCCGCTGGCCAGGGCGAGCGCGGTGGCGTTGCGCCGGAACCCCAGCTCGTCGATGGCGGCGAGCACCCGCTCCCGGGTGGACGGCCTGACGCTGGGATGGCCGTTGATCACTCGGGAGACGGTCTGGTACGAGACTCCGGCGGCGGTCGCGACATCCCTGATGCTCGCCGGGCGCCTTGTGTGACCGGTCACATTCATGCCAGGATTGTGACCGGTCACACTACGGTCGTCAAGAGACCGTGACGACGGATGCACGCGACTGACGCGGATCGCTGCCCGCGGACGGGCAGGGAGGGCTCAGGAGGGGGAAGCACCTTGACCGGTACGGCGAATGGGGCGCGGACGGACTCCGACCAGCCGGAGAGCGGGCTCAGTTGGGGACACTCGGCGCTCGGGGCCGAGTTCGCCACCGCCCCCGACGGGACGCTGCGGCTGGTCCGCCTCGCCCCTCCCGGCGACACCCGGCCCGCCGATCCCGAAGCCGCCCTCCACCTCGTCGAACTGACCGCCCTCGGTCACGGCAGCGGCTGGTCCGGCCCACGCTTCACGGGCACGGCCTTCGGGACACGGCTGAGATACCGGGACCACCGCAGCGGCAGACGCGCCGACTGGGAGTGGCTGACCATCGAACTCCACGACGAGGCAACCGGGTTGACGGCCTTCGTCGAGCTGACGTCCCCCACCGCAGTGCCCGTCCTCCGCTCCCGCGTCCGGCTCCGCAACGAAGGGACGCAGCCCCTGGTCGTCCAGTCCGTCAGCAGCCTGCTGCTCGGTGGCCTGCCCTCGCCGGACGCCCTCGATGTGCACCGGGCCCGCAACGACTGGCTCGCGGAGTGCCGTTGGTACGCGGAGCCGCTGCGGGACACCGTCTGTGACATCAGCGTCGACGCACACCAGCACGACAGCCGGGCCGCCCTGGTCCTCGCCGGGCGCGGCAGCTGGCCCACCGACGGCCATCTGGCGATGGGCGCGCTCACGGAGAGGGACGGCGGCCGGACCTGGCTGTGGCAGATCGAGTCCCCGGCCGGCTGGCGCTGGGACCTGGGGGAGCGCGCGCACGGTACGTACCTGGCGCTGAACGGCCCCACGGACGCGGAGCACCAGTGGCGGACCAGGCTCACGCCGGGTGAGGAGTTCACCACCGTGCCGGTGGCGCTGGCCCTCGGTGCCGGGTTCGACGAGGCGATGGGCGCGCTGACCTCGTACCGCCGTGCCGTGCGCCGCCCGCACCCGGACCATGCCACGCTCCCCGTCGTCTTCAACGACTACATGAACACGCTGATGGGCGACCCGACGACGGAGAAGCTGCTGCCCCTGATCGACGCGGCGGCACGGGCCGGCGCGGAGTACTTCTGCGTGGACTCCGGCTGGTACGACGACTCCGCGGACGGCGGCTGGTGGGACAGCGTCGGAGCCTGGCAGCCCTCCTCGCGCCGCTTCCCCGGCGGGGGAATCCAGGCGGTCCTGGAGCGGATCCGGGAGCGCGGCATGGTGCCCGGGCTGTGGCTGGAGCCGGAGGTGGTCGGGGTGCGCAGCCCCGTCGTGTCCGCGCTCCCACCGGACGCCTTCTTCCAGCGCGACGGCGTGCGCCTCGCCGAACAGGGCCGGCACCAGCTCGACCTGCGGCACCCGGCCGCCCGCGCGCACCTCGACCGGACGGTGGACCGGATCGTCGGGGACTGGGGAGTGGGCTACCTGAAGCTCGACTACAACATCGTGGTCGATCCGGGGACGTGCGCCCCCGGAGACATCTCACCGGGCGCCGGCCTGCTCGGCCACGCCCACGCCTACCTGGACTGGCTCTCCGCCGTCCTGGACCGCCACCCCGGGCTGGTCATCGAGAACTGCGCCTCGGGCGGCATGCGCATGGACGGCGCCACACTGGCCGTCACCCAGCTGCAGTCCACCAGCGACCAGCAGGACCCCCTGCGCTGCCCGCCGATCGCCGCCGCCGCGCCGACGGCGGTGCCGCCCGAGCAGGGCGCCGTCTGGGCCTACCCGCAGCCCGAGTACGACGACGACCTGATCACCTTCACGCTGGGTGGGGCGCTGCTCGGGCGGATCCATCTGTCGGGCCATCTGAACCGGATGTCGGTGCGCCAACTCGCCCTCGTACGGGACGCGGTGACCACGTACAAGTCGATCCGCGGGGACCTCACCCGGGCCGCGCCGTTCTGGCCGCTCGGTCTGCCGGGGTGGACGGACGAGTGGCTGGCCCTCGGGATGCGGGTGCCCGGTGACCGTACGTCGTACGTCTCGGTCTGGCGCCGTGGCGGTGCCGGCGAACTGCGCTTTCCCGTGGGTCACTTGGCAGGGCGTGAGATCCGCGTGGACGTCCTGCACCCGTCCGCCCCGGCCGCGGGCTCGGCGGTGTGGGACGGGGAGGGGCTGCGGGTGTCGCTGCCGCGTACGCCCGGTGTTCTGCTGATCCGTCTCACGTGCGAACCGGCGTGACGGAGAACCCGGTCAGTGGCCGCGTTGGATCCGTTCCTGGAGGTGGGGGGCTTCGCCACCGATGGTGGGGGCGTCGCCGTGGCCGGTGCCGACCGTCCGCAGCGGGCCGCTGGGCCCCGTCGGCCGGCGCTACATGACGTGGCCGCGGACGTCACCCTCCCCCGAAGGTGACGTCCGCGGCCGCTCCCCCGGCGCCGGACTGTGGTCCGTGCGTCCGCGTGGGGCGGCGGCGCCGTGCTGTCACCAGCATATGACCGCCGTCCGGCCCGGACCCCACGCGGAGTACAGGCGCACACGGACGACATAGCGGCGGCCCTTGACGAGACGGGCCCTGATGGCCGTGTTCCCCGGTGTTCCGCCGTCGTCCTGCCCGGCGAGGTAGCGGGGCTCCCCGTTCCGCTCCTCGAAGACCACGACGAGGGCGTCGCTGTCGCCGAAGGTTCCCACGGTGTACGCGCGGGTCTCCGGCGGCTCCACGACGAAGTCGGCCTGCTCACCGGGGCCCAGACCGAGCGGCACCGAGCGGAACGGCGCCAGCGCCGATGGCTCCGGCGGGCCGGCCGGCGGGTACCAGCGCAGAACGAAGTCCTTGTCGGCGGCGGACAGGGTGCCGGGCGGGTTCAGGCCCGCGCGGTACTGCTCCGGCTCCAGGATCAGCCCCGACGGGAAGGGGTACTCCATGATCGACTGCGGGTCCCAGACGGAGCCGTTGACCTCGTCCGGGTCGAGCTTGCGCAGGATGTTGTGGTACGTCCGGTCCCGGCTCCAGAAGTTCGGCGGTCCCGCCAGTTCGGCGTGGACGGCCTCGTCGTCCCAGTGGATGCCGGCGAACGGACTCTGGTGCTCGTGCAGCATGCCGAGCGCGTGCCCGATCTGGTGCAGGGCCGTCCCGCGTTCCCCGGGCACGGTCAGGTCCCACCCGAAGTTCATGGTGCGCTCGTTCTGCCCGACCTGGAGCGCGTCCTTGCCCACGGCCGACCAGGAGCCGTCGCCCAGCTGGAACCCGATGCGCAGTTCGGCCTCCGAGCGGTCCTCCACCTCGGCGAAGGTGACCCCGATGCCGAGGCCCTGCCACTCCTGGAAGCACTCGCGCACCACGTCCCGCTGTTCCTTGCCCCCGACCCACGTGACGCGTCGGGTCCGTCCGGTTCCCGGTACGGCGATGACGGACGCGTCGGCGTCGCCGTCGAAGAAGCAGTAGTGCAGAACGGTGCCGTTGACCCACATCCGCCGCCCCGCGACGAGCGCACCGATCCGCTCGGCGGCCAGCCCCGGCGCGAAGGCGGGGGCAGGCTGCTGCACGAGGGAGCAGTAGCGTGCGGTCATGCGCCCAGGTTGCCGTCCGGCCCTCCCGGGCGCCTGAGTCGGGGGCTACTCAAGTCCCCCTGTATCAGACGTGAGTATCCGCGCTCCCGTTGCCGTGATGACTTTCGAGCGGGACGCGAAGACGCTGGAGACGCCCTGGCCGTTCACCGGGCGGGAGGACGAACTGGAACTGGTCCGCGGCTCCCTGGCCGCCGGACGTCACGGCATCGTGGTCACCGGACCGGCGGGCTGCGGCAAGACCCGCCTCGTCACCGAGGCCGTCCGCGGCACCGACTGCGCCCGGGCGGCCGGGACACCCGAGACACGTCACATCCCGTTCGCCGCGTTCGCGCACCTGCTGCCCGAGTCGGTCACCCTGCACCGCGCGGTGCACCTCCTGTCCGGCGTACGCCTGCTGCTGGTCGACGACGCCCATCTGCTCGACGACGCCTCCGCCGCCCTGGTCCACCAGCTCGCCGTCCACGGACGCACCCGCCTGATCGTCGTCGCCACCGACGGCACCCCGGTGCCGGGCGCGGTGTCCCGGCTGTGGACCGGGGAACTGCTGCCCCGCCTCGCCCTGGAGCGGCTGCCGCGGGAGGAGGCGGCCCAGCTGCTGACGGGCCTCGACGCCCTCACCGTCAACCGGCTGCACGGCCTCTCCCAGGGCGACCTGCGGCTGCTGCGCGAGCTGCTGGGCGCGGTGCGCGAGCGGGGACCGCTGACGCGCGTCCCCGGCGCCGACGAGTGGGCGTGGCGAGGAACGGTGCCCATGACCGCGACCGTACGCGAACGCACCGCCCACCTGCTCGACCGCGCACGTCCCGAGGAACGCGAGATGCTCGACCGCCTCGCCTTCGCCGAACCCCTGCCCCTGCACCTGGACGACCTCGACGTCACGGTCCTCGAACACCTGGAGGCCGAAGGCCTGGTCCGCGTCGACGACCTCCCCCACGCTCTCGGCTCCGCTCGACCGGCGGACACGCCCGTCTCCGTCCGGCTCGCCCACCCCCTGCACGGCCCGGTGCTGCGTGCCGCCGCCGGCCGGCTGCGGGCACGGCGGCTGGCCCGCACACCGCGGGAGTGCGGCCCGGCGCTGGAGGCGGAGGCGGCCGCCCTGACGCGGCGGATCGCCGAGGCCGACGTACGGGAGCTGCCGACGCCCGTGGGGGAGTGGCTCGTGGCGGAAGGGGCGCCGGTGCCGGCCGGGTACGCGGCCGTACGCGCTCGGTTCGCGCGGCTGCGCGGGGATCTGCGCGAGGCCGCGGCATGGGCGCGGGCGGGACTGCGGGGCGCCGCCGGCGACCGAGCCTGCCACACCGAACTCGCCCTGGCCGCCGCGCAGTCGGGCGACGTGACGAACGGTCATGGCGCGCTCGTGGCCCGCCCCCACGGGGGTGGGGCGGCCACCTGGCGGGCGGCGGCCCGGGGCCACCTCGACGCGGCCCTCGCGGCCGTCACCGAGGAGCCCTACGACGCCGTCCGCCTCGGCGCCCCCGACCGGGCCGCCGGTCGGCTCACCGGCGTCTTCGCCACCCACGCCGACGCCCTCACCCGCGCCGACGGAGCGGCCCTGGACCGGGCGGCCGAAGAACTGGAGGCACGCGGCTTCCTGCTGTTCGCGGCCGAGGCGCACGCCCAGGCCGCACGCGCCCACCGCGACCCGCGCGCCGCCCGCACCTCACGCACGCGTGCCGTCGCGCTGGCCCGCCGCTGCCAGGGCGCCCGTACCCCGGCGCTGTCGGGACTGGTCCTGGGGGAACTCACCGCCCGTCAGCGGCAGATCGTCACGCTCGCCGCCGCCGGTCTGAGCAACCGGCAGATCGCCGAGAGGCTCACCCTCTCGGTCCGGACCGTCGGCAACCACCTGTACAGCGCCTACGCCCGGCTCGGCGCCGGCGACCGCGGAGACCTGCCCTGGCTGGTGGACCTCCCTGCCACGCAACCGGCGTAGGCCCCGCCCGGCACCCGGGCTCAGGCGGCTCCGAACGCCGAGAACGCCCACCCCGTGGCCTGGTGCACCGCGTCGCCCGGCAGCGCGGCACGCGCGTCGCGCAGCGCCTCCGCCAGCGACAGACCGACGCTCAGCCCCTTGTGCAGCGCGAGCATCAACGGCACCACCGCGGCGTCGTTGACGGGCGCGCTGCACGCCACCACGCCCGCCGTGCCCAGCGGCAGCAGGGCGGTGACCAGGCCCAGCAGTTCGTCGGCGCCGACGGACGCGAAGCGGGCCGTGTCGCAGCAGGAGAGGATGATCCGGTACGGGCTGCGGTCCAGGCGCTCGAAGTCATGGACGATGAGCGGCCCGTCGGCCATCCGCAGCGAGGAGAACAGCGGGCTGTCCGCACGGAACGCGCCGTGCGCGGCGATGTGCGCCAGCGCGGCCCCGTCCAGCTCCTCCAGCACCCGCGGCACCCGCGCCTGAGCACCCTCCAGCACGGTCGGCATGCCGTACCGGTCGGCCAGTTCGGGCACCTCCGCGCCGCCGGTCGCCAGGCCCGGGCCGCGCACCAGCACCTGCCGGTGGTCGGGCGGCGGCGCGGTCTCCCGGGCGCGCAGCCAGCTGCTCGCCGACGGCGACACGCTCACCACCCGCTCCCGCAGCGACGGCAGCAGCGCCCACGGCACCCCGTGCAGCCGGCCCGGCGGAACGACCACGACCGGGCCGGAGCCCAGGTGCGCCGCGGCCGGGCCGAGCAGCAGTTCCTCCAGACGGCGGCCCGCGGCCTCCACCACCGGAAGCCGGGCCTCCGCCCCCGGGTGGGCCAGCCGCCGCAAGCCGGCCTGCACATACTCGGCCTCCCGCTCCGCCTCCACCAGCGGCCCCGCCTCGAACCGCCGCACCCGCCCCTGCCCGCACAGCAGCACCTGCACCCGCCCGTCGAGCACGGCGAGCTCCACCAGCCGTACGCCATCACCCAGCCGCTCCAGCAGCCTGCCGGGGTCGAAGCGGTCCCCGCCGCCGGTGGCGTCGCCGCGGATGTGCAGGGTCCGGGAACGGATCTCCCGCTCCAGGCGCCGCTGTTCGCGCTCCAGGGCGGGCACCGGCCGGCCCTCCATCCGGGCCTCCTCCGCGCGGGCCGCGATCTCCCGGTACGCGGTCATGCCGCTGAGCAGCGCCGGGTCGGCGGGCGGCCGGGTGGGCGGCGCGGTCAGCACGGTGGCCCGCCAGCGCTCGCTCCACACCAGCAGCCGCCGCGGCCCACCGGAGACGAGACTCGCCCGCTGCGCCAGCGCCGCCAGCTCCGCGCCCTGCTCGGTCGCGCGCGCCCTGAGCTCCGAGGCGCCCAGCGTCATCCGGTGGTCGTCGAGCACGTCCAGGCCGCGCCGGCAAGCCTCCAGGACACCGCGCGTGGAACCCGCCGCCCGCGCGCGCAGCGCCTGCGCGGCCCAGCCCGTCATCCGTGCCAGCGGAGGCCCGCTGTGCCTGCTGCGGGCGGCGACCGCCAAGTGCCGCTCCGCGTCCGCCGTCCAGCCCAGTCCGAGCGCGATCCGGCCCGCGAGCAGCGACGCCTCCGGCGCGGCCGGCGCACCGAAGGAGGCCAGCTTCTCGGCCACCGCGGCGGCGTCCGCGACCAGCCGCCCCGAGCCCCGCCCGGCGGCGAGCCGCGCCTCGGTCAGCACCAGCCGGGCGTGCGTCTCCCACCAGGTGCGCCGCTGCCCCGCGAACAGCCGTACGGCCACGGCCGCGCGGGCGATCGCGGTCTGCGGATCGCCCGCCAGCCGGGCGGCCCGCGCCGCGACCAGCAGCAGCTCCGCCTTGCGGGTGGACTGCCCGCCGATGCCGTCCAGCACGGCGATCGCCGCGTCCGCCTCGGCCAGCGCCTCCGGGGCGAGCCCGGCCGCCATCAGCACCTCGCAGCGCCGGATGGTCAGCATGAACGTCGGCGTGCCCAGCTTGGCGTACCGCTCCTCGGCCTCGTCCAGCAGCCTGAGCGCCGCCGGGACGTCACCGGACCGGAACGCGGCCAGTCCCCGGCTCTCCACGGCGTCGGCCTTGTCGTGCTCCTGGCCGGTGGTGTCCCACAGCGCCTCCGCCGCGGTGAAGTCGGCGTCGGCCCGCTCCACCGCACCCAGCGCCAGATGCACGGTGGCGCGCAGCGTCAGCGCCCGCGCCGTCCAGATCACGTCGTCCGCCTGCCGCAGCACGGGTATCGCGCGCCGTACGTCCTCCAGCGCCTCGCGGTGGTGGCCGAGCACCCACCAGGCGTAGGCCCGCTTGTACAGCACCCGCGCCCGGGTGTGCGCGCTGCCCCGCCCGACCCCTCGCTCGAACGCCGCCAGCCCCTGCCGGGTGCGGCCCGCGTGCACCAGCGCCACCCCGAGCGTCGACAGGACGTCGGCCTCCCGGTCGGCCGACTCGGCGCGGGCGGCGAGATCGCGGGCCCGCCGCAGATGGGTCAGGGCGAGCCGCATGTCGCCGAAGTCCCGCTGCCAGATGCCGATCACCTGGTGGGCGACGGAGGCGTGCAGCGGTGGGGGATCGGCGTCGAGCAGCCCCTCCGCCCGCTCCAGAGCCTCGTTGGGGGCGGCGAACACCATCGGCAGCAGTTCGAGAACCGAGTCGCTTCCCGCTGTCACCCTCCGGATGGTAGTGGTCCGGAACCGGGCCACACAGGTTTGTGTCTGTATCAATCGACGCCCCCCTGGCTCTGATTGACGACATCAGTCAGCGATCCCCCTCCGCTCTGATCGACGACCGCTCCGCCTCAGTGGGAGGACACGCCATGGCACCACAGCGATTCCGCGAGCAGTTCGACCAGATCCAGCGCTCCCTGCCCGACGTCCCCCTGGCCATGGGGCCGGACGACTCGGCCGAATTCCTCTACGAGAAGGGCGTCATCCTGGTCCGCGACGGCGAGGACGCGCGTGAGGTCGAGAACACCGTGCGGGCGCACTTCACCGAGGCCCCCGACCTGACCGCGGACCATGTGCGCCGGGCGAGCCCGGAGGCCAACCGCTCCGGCATCACCCGCATCCGGGTCGGCGACCCGGGGGAGGGAGGCCGGCAGGGTGACCGCACCGTCGCGCAGGCGCTGCGGGCCGTACGGGAGCGGGAGGACCGGGCGGGACGCCGGCTGGTCAGCCGTAACCACGTGGTGCACATCGCGGTCAACGCCTGCCCCGGCGACGAGCCCGTGCCCGCCCCGCTCACCCAGCCGCCGAACCCGGCGGCGGCCGGGACGCCGTACGACGCGGACACCGCGGTCGGCGTCCTCGTCATCGACACCGGCCTCGTGCACGACTACGGCTCCTACCCGCTCCTCGCGCACACCCAGGGCGACGCCCAGGCCGAGGAGTGCGACGACAACGGCGTCCTGAAGCAGTACTGCGGGCACGGCACCTTCATCGCCGGGCTCGTCGCGGCGGTCGCGCCCAACACGGACGTCACGGTCCTCGGCAGCCTCAACGACGCCGGTGCCGTCCTGGAGTCCGAGTTCGGCGAGAAGCTCTTCGAGGCCGTCGACCGGCACGGCTGGCCCGACGTCCTCAGCCTCTCCGCCGGCACGTCCAACGGCCGCACCGACGGACTGCTCGGCGTGGACGCCTTCATGGAGGAACTCCGCGACCGGCGCACCCTGCTCGTCGCCGCCGCAGGCAACAACGCCAGCGCCACGCCCTTCTGGCCCGCCGCCTACGCCGACCTGCCCGGCTACGAGAACGCCGTGCTGTCCGTCGGTGCGCTGCGCAGCGACGGCGAGTTCGGCGCCTGCTTCAGCAACCACGGCCCCTGGGTGAAGGTCTATGCCCCCGGCGAGCGCCTCACCAGCTCCCTCACCGGCTTCGACTCGCCCGTGCCGTACGTGTACCAGCACTCCACGTACGACACCTGCCGGTACGGCTTCACCTACGCCTGCACCTGCCAGTCGCCCCGGCACGCGGGCGTGCTGAGCGACGAGACCGCCTCGGCCAAGCCGGACCAGGTGATGTTCGAGGGACTCGCGCACTGGAGCGGCACCTCGTTCGCCACCCCCGTGGTCGCCGGACTGGTCGCCGAGCACATGACGGCGCACAAGGAGACCGACCCGCGCGCGGCCCGGCGGCAACTGCTCGCAGGCGACGCGGGCTTCGCGGAGGTGCGGGGGGCCCATGTCCCGGCGCTGCGGCCGCCCACCTGGAGTCCGGTCCCGGTCGTGCGGCCGGCTGACGGCGTATGAGGGGCGGAACCACCCCCTCCACGGCGTACGATGACGTGTCGTACACGAGGGGTGGGGCCGTGGAACGTGCAGATGTCGGGGTGCTCGTCCAGTCTGCCGCCGACGGCGACGCGGCGGCCTGGAAGGCGCTGGTGGAAGGGCTGGGACCGCTGGTGTGGTCCGTGGTGCGGTCCCACCGGCTCTCCGACGCCGACGCGCACGAGGTGTACCAGACCGTGTGGTTCCGCTTCGCCCAGCACCTGGGCCGGATCCGCGAACCGGACAAGGTGGGCTCGTGGCTGGCGAGCACCGCGCGGCACGAGTGCCTGAAGGTGCTCCGGACGCTCAGGCGACTGACCGTGACGGACGATCCGCAACTCCTCGACCGGGTCAGCGAGGACCGTACGCCCGAGCAGTCGGTGCTGGACTCGGAGGAGGCCGCCGCCCAGAGCGAGCGCGTGCGGCGTCTGTGGCAGGAGTTCGAGGAACTGGGCGAGCGGTGCAGGCAGTTGTTGCGCGTCCTGATGGCCTCGCCGCCGCCCAGCTACCAGGAGGTGTCCACCGCACTGGGCATCGCCGTGGGCAGCATCGGGCCGATGCGGCAGCGCTGTCTGCGGCGCCTGCGGGCGCGACTCGAAGCACGGGGGGCGGTATGAGCGACCTGCACGACGACATGTTCGACGACGACTTCACCGACGACACCGCGGACGACTTCACGGACGAGTCCACCGGTGACTTCGCCGACGGCGAGTTCGACGACGGGCTGCTGGAGGAGGAGCTGCGGCAGGCGGCCGCGATCCTGGATCCGGTGCCGGCCGAGTTGCGGCAGATCGCCGTCGAGGCCTACGCGCTGCACGACCTCGACGCCCGCATCGCCGAGCTGACCTTCGACTCGCTGGTCGACGGCATCCCGGTCAGGGGAGCGACGGACCCGCCGCGGATGCTGACCTTCCGCGCGGGTGAGGTGACCGTCGACGTGGAGGTGACCGGGCAGGGCCTCATCGGGCAGGTGCTGCCGCCGCAGCCGGCTCGCATCGAGGTGCTGAGCGGCCCGCAGGCGGCCCTGCCGCTCATGGCCGACGACATGGGCCGGTTCACCGCGGACGCCCCGCCCGCAGGTCCGTTCGCCCTGCGGCTGCGGGCAGGCGGCGATGTGGTGGTCACGGAGTGGCTGCGGGCCTGATCGCCGCGCCACCTGGGCATCCCCGCCCTCGCTGTCAGCGTGGGACGGCGTCGACGACGGCCGCGAGCGCTGCGGCGAGGCGGGAGAGCCCGGGACCGGCGGGGCCGCCCGGCTCGCTCATGTATCCGTCCCGGCGGATCTCCACCATGAGGGCACTGACGTCGGGTCGCCTGCCGTAGAACTCCAGTGGGACATAGGCCCCGCTGAACGGGCTGTCGAGCCCCGTCTCCCCGCACCGGGCGAACGCCTTCCGGGCCGCGGTCAGCAGTTCGGGCGGTGTGTGGAAGGCGTCGGTGCCCAGGCAGACCGGCGGCCGGGGGCCCTCGCCGTGCAGCTCGTAGGGCAGCCGGGCGGTCGGGTAGGAGTGGACGTCGATGATCACGGCCCGCCCGGTGGCGGCGAGCCGGTCGGCGACCGCCTCCGTCATCGCCTGTGCGTACGGCCGGAAGTACCGTTCGACGAGCGGTTCCGGGTCGGCGTCCGCAGGCCGCAGGGCGGTGCGGTGGGTGGTCCGCGTGTACACGGCGCCCATCCCGACGGCCAGCATCTCCTCCCGCTCGTCCG
Organism: Streptomyces sp. S.PNR 29; assembly: GCF_030386795.1. Lineage (GTDB taxonomy): Bacteria > Actinomycetota > Actinomycetes > Streptomycetales > Streptomycetaceae > Streptomyces. Next base: position 115,834 of record NZ_JANUQM010000016.1, on the reverse strand, counting down.
GAAACCGCTCCGGGTCGACGACCAGCCGGGACAGCCGGTTCACGAACCGCCAGGGCGTGACGGCGGCCCGCCCGGCCGCCGCGTCGGCGATCCGGTCCGTGTAGGCGTCGGTGATGTGGTCCAGCTCCCGCTCCAGCTCGGCGTCGCCCAGCACGATGCCCGCCCGTACGGCCGGCGGTATCTCCCGCGCGGAGTGCGGCACATGGAGGATCACGGGGGAGTCCGCGGCGCCGGGCAGGAGGGCGAAGGAAGGCGGGGCGTCGGTCATGAGGCTGCTCCGGGGGCGCTGGCAGTGGCGTGCGGCAGGATCAAGGTGCCACATCGAGCAGCCAGGGCAGGGGGCGTCATGCCGATCACCGACCGGCGGCCCGCACGAGGGCCCCTTGTCAGACCCGTCACCTAGCCTCGTTCCGTGACCGTACACAAGCTCTCCCGTACCGACGCCCGCCGTATCGCCGTGCGCGCGCAGCTTCTGGGCGGCTCGCGGCCGGCGCGGCTGCTCGACGTGGTGCGGGGGCTGACGCTGCTGCAGATCGATCCGACGGCCGCCGTGGCGCCCAACGCCGATCTGGTGGCGTGGAGCCGGCTCGGATCGGCGTACGCCCCGGACGAGCTGCGTGCCGCGCTGGAGGACCGGGCCCTGCTGGAGCTGCAGGCGATGATCCGCCCCAGCGAGGATCTGGCGCTGTACCGCGGCGAGATGGCCGAGTGGCCCGAGCGCGGCACGCCCTCGTCCTGGCGCGAGTACCACCGCACCTGGGTGCAGGCCAACGACGCGTGCCGCCGGGACATCCTCGACCGGCTCGGCGCCTCGGGCCCGCTGCCCTCCCGCGCTCTGCCGGACACCTGCGCGAAGCCGTGGAGGTCGAGCGGCTGGACGAACAACCGCAACGTCACCAAGCTCCTGGAGCTCATGGTGCAGCGTGGCGAGGTCGCCGTCGCGGGACGCACCGGCGGCGACCGGCTCTGGGACCTGGCGGCGCGGGTCTACCCGGACGTCCCCGCGGTCCCGGTGGGGGAGGCCCTGCGCATCCGTGACGAGCGGCGGCTGCGCGCCCTGGGCATAGCCCGTGCCCGGGGCCCGGAGTGCCCCGTCGAGCCGGCGGACGTGGGCGAGGCCGGGGAGCCGGCCGTGGTCGAGGGCGTCCGCGGCACCTGGCGCGTCGACCCCGCGCAGCTGGGCCGGCCGTTCTCCGGGCGTACGGCGCTGCTGTCGCCCTTCGACCGGCTCGTCCACGACCGCAAACGCACGCTGGAACTCTTCGAGTACGAGTACCAGTTGGAGATGTACAAGCCCGTCGCCAAGCGCCGCTGGGGCTACTTCGCCCTGCCGGTCCTGCACGGCGACCGGCTGGTCGGCAAGCTCGACGCGACCGCCGACCGCAGGGCCGGTGTGCTGCGGGTCCACGCGCTCCACGAGGACATGCCGTTCACCAAGGCCATGACCGCGGACATCGGCCTGGAGATCAAGGACCTGGCCGAGTGGCTGCGGCTCGACCTCGTCCTTCCCGGCTGAGGGGACGCGCACACGGCTCCGCCCCGGCCGGGCGGTGCGCCGGCCGGGGCGGAGCCAGGAGTGGCCTTCGGGCCCGGAGCGTCAGCTCAGGGACGCGAGCACCTCGTTCCAGGTGGCCGACGGGCGCATGACCGCAGCGGCCTTGGCCGGGTCGGGCTGGTAGTAGCCGCCGATGTCGGCCGGCTTGCCCTGGACGGCGTTCAGCTCGTCGACGATCTTCTGCTCGTTCGCGGTGAGCGTCTCGGCGATCGGCGCGAAGGCCTTGGCCAGGTCCGCGTCGTCGGTCTGCTTGGCCAGCTCCTGCGCCCAGTACAGGGACAGGTAGAAGTGGCTGCCGCGGTTGTCGATGCCGCCGACGCGCCGGGTCGGGGACTTGTCCTCGTTGAGGAAGGTCGCCGTGGCGCGGTCGAGGGCGTCGGCGAGCACCTGGGCGCGGGCGTTGCCCGTGACCTTCGCGTACTGCTCAAGGGACGGCACCAGCGCGAAGAACTCACCGAGGGAGTCCCAGCGCAGGTAGTTCTCCTTGACCAGCTGCTGGACGTGCTTCGGCGCGCTGCCGCCGGCGCCGGTCTCGAACAGGCCGCCGCCCGCCATCAGCGGGACGACCGACAGCATCTTGGCGCTGGTGCCCAGCTCCAGGATCGGGAACAGGTCGGTCAGGTAGTCACGCAGCACGTTGCCGGTGACGGAGATCGTGTTCTCGCCGCGGCGGATGCGCTCCACCGACAGCTTGGTCGCCTCCACCGGGGACAGGATCCTGATGTCCAGGCCCTCGGTGTCGTGCTCCGGCAGGTACTGCTTGACCTTGGCGATCAGGTTGGCGTCGTGGGCGCGGGTCTCGTCCAGCCAGAACACCGCCGGGTCGCCGGTGGCGCGGGCGCGGGTGACGGCCAGCTTCACCCAGTCGCGGATCGGGGCGTCCTTGGTCTGGCAGGCGCGGAAGATGTCACCGGCGGAGACGGTCTGCTCGATGACGGCGTTGCCGTTGCCGTCGACCAGACGGACCGTGCCGGTGGTCTGGATCTCGAAGGTCTTGTCGTGGCTGCCGTACTCCTCGGCCTTCTGCGCCATGAGGCCGACGTTCGGCACCGAGCCCATGGTCGACGGGTCGTAGGCGCCGTTGGCGCGGCAGTCCTCGATCACGGCCTGGTACACGCCCGCGTAGCTGCTGTCCGGCAGGACGGCGAGGGTGTCGTGCTCCTGCCCGTCCGGGCCCCACATGTGGCCGGAGGTGCGGATCATGGCCGGCATGGAGGCGTCGACGATGACGTCCGAGGGGACGTGCAGGTTGGTGATGCCCTTGTCGGAGTCGACCATCGCCAGGTCGGGGCCCTCGGCGAGCTCGGCGTCGAAGGAGGCCTTGATCTCGGCGCCCTCCGGCAGGGACTCCAGGCCCTTGTAGATGCCGCCCAGACCGTCGTTCGGGGTCAGGCCGGCCGCGGCGAGCTTGTCACCGTACTGCGCGAACGTCTTCGGGAAGAAGGCGCGCACCACGTGACCGAAGATGATCGGGTCGGAGACCTTCATCATCGTGGCCTTCAGGTGCACGGAGAACAGCACGCCCTCGGCCTTGGCCTTGGCGACCTGCGCGGTCAGGAACTCGCGCAGCGCGGCGACGCGCATCACGGACGCGTCGACGACCTCACCGGCGAGGACCGGTACGGACTCGCGCAGGACGGTGGTGGTGCCGTCGTCGCCCTTGAGCTCGATGCGCAGGGTGCCGTCCTCGGGGATCACCACGGACTTCTCGGTGGAGCGGAAGTCGTCCACGCCCATGGTGGCCACGTTCGTCCTGGACTCGGAGGTCCAGGCGCCCATGCGGTGCGGGTGGCTCTTGGCGTAGTTCTTCACCGAGGCCGGGGCGCGGCGGTCGGAGTTGCCCTCGCGCAGGACCGGGTTCACGGCGGAGCCCTTGACCTTGTCGTAGCGGGCGCGGATCTCGCGCTCCTCGTCGGTCTTCGGGTCGTCCGGGTAGTCCGGCAGCGCGTAGCCCTGGCCCTGCAGCTCGGCGATGGCGGCCTTCAGCTGCGGGATGGACGCCGAGATGTTCGGCAGCTTGATGATGTTCGCGGCGGGCGTCTTGGCCAGCTCGCCGAGCTCCGCGAGGGCGTCCGGGATGCGCTGCTCCTCGGCCAGGTACTCCGGGAACACGGCGATGATGCGCCCGGCCAGCGAGATGTCGCGGGTCTCCACAGCGACACCCGCCTGCGAGGCGTACGCCTGGACCACCGGCAGGAAGGAATACGTTGCCAGGGCCGGGGCCTCGTCAGTGTGCGTATAGATGATGGTCGAGTCAGTCACCGGGTGCTCCGCTCCACGTCTGCAACATTGCTCGACATCAAGATATCTCCTGATCGACCTCGTCTCGACAGGGGTCCGCGCAGAGATTCGAGGCAGTTCCCCGGATCACCCCACGGCCCCCTGCTGTCCCGAGGGACTCAGTCGAGCCGGGCGGAGGCCACCTCGTCCGGCTCGGTCTCGACACGCTGGTGCGGAATGGTGACCGAGCCCTGCTGGAGCGCCACCGTCCGGGTGGGCGCCGGGATGCGGATGCCCTCCTCGCGGTACCGCTTGTGCAGGCGCTTGATGAACTCGTGCTTGATCCGGTACTGGTCGCTGAACTCTCCGACGCCCAGGATGACCGTGAAGCCGATACGGGAGTCGCCGAAGGTGTGGAAGCGCACCGCCGGCTCGTGCTCGGGCACCGCGCCGGTGATCTCCGTCATCACCTCGGCCACGACCTCGGTCGTCACCCGCTCGACGTGCTCCAGGTCGCTGTCGTAGGCCACCCCCACCTGGACCAGGATGGTCAGCTGCTGCTCGGGACGCATGAAGTTGGTCATGTTCGTCTTCGCGAGCTCCCCGTTGGGGATGACGATGAGGTTGTTGGACAGGGCCCGTACCGTCGTCTGCCGCCAGTTGATGTCCTCGACGTACCCCTCCTCCCCGCTGCTGAGCCGGATGTAGTCACCGGGCTGCACGGTCTTCGAGGCGAGGATGTGGATGCCGGCGAAGAGGTTGGCGAGGGTGTCCTGCAGCGCCAGCGCGACCGCCAGGCCGCCGACGCCCAGGGCGGTGAGCAGCGGGGCTATGGAGATGCCCAGCGTCTGCAGCACCACCAGGAAACCGATCGCCAGGACCACGACCCGGGTGATGTTGACGAAGATCGTGGCGGACCCGGCGACCCCGGAGCGGGACTGCGTCACCGTGCGCACCAGACCGGCGATGACCCGGGCCGCCGTCCCCGTCGCGACGAAGATGAGCAGCACGGTCAGCACCTGGTTGGTGTGCCGCTGCACCGCGCTCGTCAGCGGCAGCGCCGCCGCCGCGCTCGCCGCGCCGCCCACGACCGCCGCCCACGGCACCACCGTGCGCAGCGCTGCCACGATCACGTCGTCCCCGCTCCAGCGGGTGCGGTCGGCGTGCTTGCCCAGCCAGCGCAGCAGCATGCGCAGCAGGAACGCCGCCAGCAGGCCCGCGGCCAGCCAGATGCCGGCGATGACCAGGTCGTCCACGGTGAGGGTTCGCGTCACCGGTCACCTCCGGGGAGTGCAGCTGCGGCGAAGTGCCTCGCCGACGGCCGGATGTGAAGTGTCGTCACGTCGTCACCTGCTCGATTCCGGGATGTGCCACCGTGCCGGCCGGCGGTGCCGCGCGGCCGGCGCGAGGGACCATCCTGCCGTATCTGGAACAGGAGTTCGTACCGAGCGGCGGGGCCTCAGACGATACCTTCGGCCAGTTCGGCCTGTTCCTGGTCCGATCCGTAGGCGGCGGTGGTGGGCGTTCCGTACGAACGGCGGGCGACGTACCACCACACACTGGCCAGGACCAGGACGACGACGAGGGCGACCGACGCGTAGTTCATCGTCTTGGCCGTCACCGGTGACGACTGCGGCAGGCAGAACAGCACCGTGACGAACGACACCCACACCACCGCGATCCAGCCGACCGGTTTGCTCCACCGGCCGAGGTTCCAGGGACCCGGCGTGAAGCGGTCGCCCGCGCGCAGCCGCAGCAGGACGGGGATGGCGTACGCGGGCGTGATGCCGATGACGTTGATGGCGGTGACCGCGCCGTACGCCGTCGCCGAGTACAGGGACGGCAGGGCGAGGACGCAGGCGACCGCCACCGACAGCCACACGGCGGCGACCGGCGTCTGGGTGCGGGAGGAGACCTTGCGCCACAGGTCGGAGCCGGGCAGGGCCCCGTCCCGGCTGAACGCGAACACCATGCGGCTGGCGGCGGCGACCTCGGCGTTGCCGCAGAACAACTGGGCGACGATCACGACCAGCAGCAGTGCGCTCGCCCCGTCGGTGCCCAGGCCGTCGAGCAGGATCTGCGCGGGCGGCACCCCGGTCTCGCTGCCGCGTGTGGCGTCGTAGTCCTGGATGGCGAAGGTGAGCCCCGCCAGCAGGACGAAGCCCGCGATCCACGACACCCAGATGGACCGGACGATGCCACGCGCGGCGGACACCGAGGCGTTGGCGGTCTCCTCGGACAGATGGGCGGAGGCGTCGTAGCCGGAGAAGGTGTACTGCGCGAGCAGCAGGCCGATCGCGGCCACGTAGAGGGGGTTGTCCCAGCCGGTGTCGTCGACGAAGGTCGTGAAGACGAAGGACGGGGACTGGTGGTGGTCGGGGACGACGGCGAGTGCGCCGACGATGAGCGCCACGCCCGCCAGGTGCCACCACACGCTGATGGAGTTGAGCAGGCTGACCAGCCGCACGCCGAAGAGGTTGAGGACGGCGTGGAGCAGCAGGATGACGCAGAAGATCAGCATCGTCTTCTCCGGCGTCGGCGCGAATCCCCACTGGAGGTTCAGGAAGGCGCCGGTGAACAGGGCGGCGCCGTAGTCGATCCCGGCGATCGCGCCGAGCAGGCCGAGAAGGTTCAGCCAGCCCGTGTACCAGCCCCAGCGGCGGCCCCCTAACCGGTCGGCCATGTAATAGAGGGCGCCCGACGTGGGATAGGCGCTGGTGACCTCCGCCAGTGCGAGCCCCACGCACAGCACGAACAGGCCGACGCCCGCCCAGCCCCACAGCATCACGGCGGGACCGCCCGTGCCGAGGCCGAAGCCGTACAGGGTCATGCAGCCCGACAGGATCGAGATCACCGAGAAGCTGATCGCGAAGTTGCCGAAGCCGCCCATCCGGCGGGCGAGCACTGGCCGGTAGCCGAGTTCGCGCAGGCGCTGTTCCTCGTCGTGGTGGGCCGGAGTCGGAGACATGCGGAAACCTCCAGAAAAGGGTTGATTCGTATCAAAAGGATTGACGGCAGCGCAGGGCCGGTCCGCGTCAGCGGCGGGCGGCGGACCTGCTGCGGGCCTGCAGGAAGACCCCCGCGGCCTGGGCGAGATCGCCCGGATCGGCGGCGCGGTAGGCCCACGGCAGGGGCGTGTAGTACGGGCCGAGCGCGTCGAAGACCCGGGCCGCCTCGGGAAACTGCAGCGCGCCCCACAGCGCGTGGGCCAGGTGGTTGAGGTCCGGCAGGGAACGCTCGGCCGGCGTGCTGAGCTCGAACCAGGAGTGGAACGCCCGGCGTGCCTCACGGGTGGCGTCCTCGGCGACCCAGTGCAGGTCGAGGGCGGCGTCCCGACCACCCGAGCGGCGGTAGCGCTCGACCCGCACGTACAGCGGAAGGACGTGCAGGGCGGAACCCGGCGGGGCCGAATCGGCCGCCCAGTGCGCGTAGCCCGCCGCCTCCGCCAGCCGGCCCGAGGTCCCGCGGGCGTACAGGAACTGCAGCATCCGGTGATGGGCCTCGCGGTTGTACGGATCGCGCTTGCCGGCCTGGGCCAGCAGTCCCCACGGGCCCGCCGGAAGCATCGGCTCCGGCGGTGCCACCCGGTGCTCCTCCCAGCGCTGCGCCGGGTCCAGTCGGGCCAGCGCCAGCAGACACACCCACGGCACCGGGTCGTGCGGCGCGGCCCGTGTCGCCGCGTCGCTCGCGTGCCACGCCTCCTGCCACAGCTCGTGGGTGTGGCGATGGTGCTCGCGGTGGGCCCGTAACGCGCGTTCCACCGCGACCCGGGCGTGCATCACGGTGGCCGGGACGCTGTGCGGCTCCTCCCTGAGCCAGGCCCGCACCACATCGGTGCCGGCGGCCGCGGCCGCCAGGATCTGGGTGCGCTGCGTCCACTGCCACCAGGTCGTGGTCTGGTCGAGCAGGGTGCGCATCGACATCCAGCGCCCCGCCCGCACCTCCTGCAAGGCGGCGCGCAGCGCGGCGTCGTGGCCGGCGGGATCGTACGCGGGTCGTGCTCCTTCTCTCGCCATCACCCGTCCGCTCCCGGGAGCGGACCGGGCAGGACGACAGGGTGGAGTAACAAACAGCCCTCCTCTGGGCGGCAGTTGAGGAGTCGCGCGCTCGGTCGGTCGGCCACTATAGAGGCGGAGGTTCCGGATCTCCGCCGTTTTCCGGCTCGTTTTCGAACTCCGTTACGAGCAGACGGGCGTACCGTGCGTCAGCGCCGCTTGACGCGGCGTGCTCGCCGGCGGCAGGCTGGCGCGGCAGTGATCACCCAGCGGGAGGGACGCGATGAGGGGTCCGGTGCTCGCCGTCGACCAGGGCACGTCCGGCACCAAGGCCCTGGTCGTCTGCCCGGAACGCGGCGTCCTCGGCAGCGGGTTCGCCGCCGTCCATCCCCGTCACCTGCCCGGTGGCCGGGTGGAGGCCGACCCGGAGGAGCTGTACCGCTCGGTGGTCGACGCCGGGAGCCGCGCCCTCGCCGAGGCGGGCGAGCCCGTCATGGCGCTGGGTCTCGCCAACCAGGGCGAGACCGTCCTCGCCTGGGACCCGGACACCGGACGCCCGCTGACCGACGCCCTCGTCTGGCAGGACCGCCGCGCCGAGCCGGTGTGTACCGAACTCGCCCCAGCCGCGGCCGAGTTACGGCAGCTGACCGGCCTTCCCCTGGACCCGTACTTCGCCGCGCCGAAGATGGCCTGGATTCGACGGCACCTCACCCGCGAAGGAGTCGTCACCACCAGCGACGTCTGGCTGATCCACCGGCTCACCGGCGCGTACGTCACCGACGCCGCCACCGCCGGCCGCACCCAGCTCCTCGACCTCGACCACGCGCAATGGTCACCGCGCGCACTCGACCTGTACGGCCTGTCCGGCGAACGGCTCCCGGACGTCGTGGACAACGCGCAGTTGGTCGGTACGACCACTGCCTTCGGCCCCGAGATCCCGCTCACCGGCCTCGCCGTCGACCAGCAGGCCGCCCTGCTGGCCCAGCGCATCACGGCACCCGGCGGCGCCAAGTGCACCTACGGCACCGGCGCCTTCCTCCTCGCTCCCACCGGCGGCGCGCCCCGGCGCGGCACCTCCGGCCTGGTCAGCTGCGTGGCCTGGCGGCTCGCCGGACGCACCAGCTACTGCCTCGACGGTCAGGTGTACACGGCCGCCTCCGCCGTGCGCTGGCTCACCGGCCTCGGCGTCATCCAGGGCCCCGCCGACCTCGACACGGTGGGCGGTTCCGTGCCCGACAGCGGCGGCGTCACCTTCGTACCGGCACTGGCCGGGCTCGCCGCCCCCTGGTGGCGCGGCGACCTGCGCGGTTCCCTCACCGGCCTGGGCCTCGACACCACCCCCGGGCACCTGGTCCGCGCCCTGTGCGAGGGGCTGGCCGCCCAGGTCGCCGAACTGGCCGAGGCCGCCGCGGCCGACCTGGGCGAGGCGCTGGTCACCCTGCGCGTCGACGGCGGCCTGACCCGCTCCGCGCTGCTCATGCAGACCCAGGCCGACCTGCTGCAACGCCCCGTCGAGGTGTCCGAGCTGCCGGACGCCACCGCGCTCGGCGCCGGAGCCCTGGCCCGGCTGGGCGCGGAGCCGGGGCTGACGGTGGCCGAGGCGCTGCCCGACGGCAAGCCGTCCGCGGTCCACGAGCCCAGAATCGGCGCCGACGAGGCCGCCGAGCGTCTGGCCGCGTTCCGCTCCGCGGTCACCGCCCTGCTCGACCGGACGCCCGTATGACGGTCACGGCCCGAGGACCGCTGCCGCCGGAGCCGTACGACGTGGCGATCGTCGGCGCCGGTGTCGTCGGCTGCGCGACCGCCCGCGCCCTCGCCCGCCACCCCCGGCTGCGTGTCGCCCTCGTGGAGGCGCAGGACGACGTCGGCCAGGGCACCTCGAAGGCCAACACCGCCATCCTGCACACCGGGTTCGACGCGACCCCCGGCTCACTGGAGGCGCGGCTGGTCCGCGAGGGCGCCCGCGCACTGGCCGCCTACGCCGCCGAGTCGGGCATCCCGGTCGAACCGGTCGGCGCGCTGCTCGTGGCCTGGGACGAGGAACAGCTGGCCGCGCTGCCCCGCCTCGCGGAGAAGGCCGAGCGCAACGAGTACCACGCGACGCGCATCATGGGCGCCGACGAGGCGTACGCGCACGAACCCCACCTCGGCCCCGGCGCCCTCGGCGCCCTGCACGTCCCCGGCGAGAGCATCGTCTGCCCCTGGACGACGACCCTGGCGTACGCCACCCAGGCGGTCCGCCACGGAGTCCACCTCCACCTCGACTCCCCCGTACACCGGGTGAGCCGTCAGAACGACACGCACGTCCTCGCCACCTCACGGGGCACCCTGCGCGCCCGATGGCTGGTCAACACGGCCGGACTGCACGCCGACACGCTCGACCGGCAGCTCGGCCACCACGACTTCACCGTCACCCCGCGCCGCGGCCAGCTGATCGTCTACGACAAGCTCGCCCGCGGCCTGGTCCGCCACATCCTGCTGCCCGTTCCCACCTCCCTCGGCAAGGGCGTCCTGGTCGCCCCCACCGTCCACGGCAACGTGCTGCTCGGCCCCACCGCCGAGGACCTGGACGACAAGCACGCCACCGGCTCGACCGCCGACGGTCTCGCGCTGCTGCGGGAGAAGGGCCGCCGCATCCTGCCCGAGCTGCTCGACGAGGAGGTCACCGCCGTCTACGCGGGGCTGCGGGCCGCCACCGAGCACGACGACTACAAGATCGCCGCTCATCCCGGCCAGGCCTACGTCACGGTCGGCGGCATCCGCTCCACCGGCCTGACCGCCTCCCTCGCCATCGCCGCCCACGTCACCGGCCTGCTCACCGACTCCGGGCTGGACCCGGGCCCGGCGCGGGAACTGGAGCCGGTGCGCATGCCGAACATCGGCGACGCCTTCCCCCGCCCGTACCAGCGGCACGAGCTCATCGCCGGGGATCCGGAGTACGGCACCCTCGTCTGCCACTGCGAGCGCGTCTCCCGCGGAGAGATCCGCGACGCCCTCGCCAGTACGATCCCGCCGCGCACCCTGGACGGGCTGCGCCGCCGCACCCGGGCGCGGGCGGGCCGCTGCCAGGGCTTCTCCTGCGGGGCGGCGGTCCGGGCGCTGTTCGAGGAGGCGCGGGCATGACCCGTCAGGTCGACGTCCTGGTGATCGGCGCCGGTCCCGCCGGACTCGCCGCCGCGTCCCGGCTGGCCGCCGACGGGACCCGTGTCGAGGTCCTGGAGCGGGAGCAGCAGGCCGGGGGAGTGCCGAGGCACTGCGCGCACGGGGGCTTCGGCACGTGGCTGCGTCCGCTGACCGGTCCGGCGTACGCCCGTCTGCTCGCCGGTGCGGCGGTACGCACCGGAGCCGTCGTACGGACGGGAGTGACCGCCCTCGACTGGGCGGGCCCGCTCGTGCTCACCACCGTCGGCCCGGCCGGCCCCGAGACCATCGAGGCCAGGGCGGTCGTCCTGGCCACCGGCGCCCGCGAACGCCCCCGCGCCGCCCGCCTGGTACCCGGCACCCGGCCCGCCGGCGTCTACACCACCGGAGAGCTCCAGCAGGCCGTGCATCTGTACCGGCAGCGGATCGGTACCCGCGCGGTGGTCGTCGGCGCGGAGGACGTCTCCTACGCCGCCGCCGACACCGTACGGGCCGCCGGAGCCGAGGTCGTCGCCCTGGTCACGGAGCTGCCCTGCGCCCAGACGGCACCCGCCCGTGCCCTGGACGCCCGGCTCCGTCGCCGCGTGCCCCTCCTCACCGACACCACCGTCACCGAACTCCTCGGCCACGGACGGCTCTCGGGTGTGCGCGTCCGCCACCGCGACGGCCGTGCGGCGACCCTGCGCTGCGACACCGTCGTGTTCACGGGCGACTTCATGCCCGACCACGAGCTGGCCCGGCGCGGCGGACTCACCCTCGACTCCGGCACCCGCGGCCCCGCGGTCGACGGCGCCCTGCGCACCTCGCACCCGGGTGTGTTCGCCGTCGGCAGCATGCTGCACGCCGTGGAAAGCGCGGCCACGGCCACCCGCGAGGGTGCGCACGCGGCAGCCGCCGTACGGGAGTGGCTCGCGCAGGCGCGCTGGCCCGTCGGCGTTCCGCTGCTCGTGGACCCGCCCCTGCGCTGGATCGCCCCCAACCGTGTCACCCCGGCCGTGCGCAGGCCGTACGTCCTGCGCACGGCGACCCCGCTGCGCAGCCCGGTCCTGTACGTCACCCAGGACGGCAGCCGGCTGCACCGCCAACCGTTGCTCTCCGCCGTTCCGAACCGCACCCTGACCCTGTCGGCACGCTGGACACCCCGCGTCGACCCCGAGGGCGGGCCGGTGCGCGTCACGGTCGGCTGAGACGCACGCGGTGGGGCTGACCCGTCCGTGAACGACCCGTGCCGCCCGGCACCGCAGGCGAACCGGGCGGCCCCTTCCAGCTCTCGGCCAACACGCCCATGCCGTGCCGGAGTTCGCTCCGCAGCGCCGTCTCCTCGTCCAGCCCCTCCTGGTCGAGCACGGAGGCGCGGTCGGAGCGCAGGCAGGACTGGGGGAACCGGGCGATCGCGGCGGCCGGCTCCTCGGCCTCGGTACGGGCGGTACCGGTGGGCACGACCCGGTTGGCGAGGCCCATCGTGAACGCCTCCCGGGCCGGCACCGCCCTGGTGATGTCCGGTGAGGGCCGCGGGTCAGATGACCTTCAGCCGTACCAGCGCCCCCAGCGTCAACGCCCCCGGCAGCAGCGGAAGCCACACCGTCATGATCCGGAAGGCGAGGACCACCGCCGTGGCCACGGCCGCCGGGCCGCCCGCCGCCACCAGCGCCACGACCAGCGCCGCCTCCACCGAGCCGACCCCGCCCGGCGTGGGCACCAGCGCCACGGCGACCGTCGCCGCCAGGTACGCCACCGCCATGTGTGCGGGCGGCACCTGCAGACCCAGGGCCAGCCCGACCAGGACCAGCACGGAGGCCTGCAGCGCGGGGAAGGCGAGCGAACCACCCCACAGCGCCAGCGCCCGGGACGGACGGGTGTGCACCGAGCGGGCCTCGCCGAGCGCCGTGCGCAGGAAGGAGAGCGCAGCCGTCCGCAGCCGCCGTACGCACGCCAGCGTGCCCGCCGCCACGAGCAGCACCAGGCCGGCGGCCAGCAGCAGCGGGCCGAGCGCCCCTTCGGGCAGGAGGACGCCGAGCCGCAGCGCGCCGGGGAAGGCGACGAGCAGCGCGCCCAGCAGAGCCAGCCGGCCGATGCTCTCCGCCAGCAGATACAGCGCGAGGGCGGCCGACGAGCGGGCGAGCGGCAGCCCGCACACCGTCATGAACCGCAGGTTGACCGCGCTCGCGCCCAGCCCGGTCGGCAGCAGGTGGTTGGCCGCCCCCGCCGCGAACTGCGTGGCGAGCAGCCGCCGTCTGGGCAGCCGCTCGACGACCGCGCCCTGCCGGGTGCACGCGGCGGCGACCCAGGTCAGACAGGTCGCACCGGCCGCCGCGAGCAGCCATGGCCACTCGGCGGTGCCCAGATGGGCGAAGCCCGCGGCGAGCACGGACCGGTGCTGCACCGCGACCACGGTGACGAGCAGGAGCGGCAGAAGGCAGAGGATCTTGCGGACCGGGACACGACGGGAAAGCCGGGGGAGTCGTCCCGGAGGGCTGTCGGGGAGGTGTACCGCTGTCACGTCCTGAGAGGCTCTCCCCACCGCACCAACGGCGGGTTGCGAATGCGGAGACGGCGGCTTACCTACGGGAAGCGGCTGGGGAGGAAGCGTCATCGGAGCCTTTGCGCGGGGGAGTCGGGGCTTTCGAGCGGGGAGTCCGGGCCTGCGAGCGGGGGAGTCGGGGACCTCTTGAGCGGGGGCCGAGGATCGGGCATTGACCTCAATGATGCTTGAGGTTCTACGTTCTCTCCCATGAGCATGGAGACCACAGCGTGGACACAGCTGCACAGCGTGATGAACGCCCAGGAGGAACGCCGCCCCTTCGCGCGGGCGACGCTGCGCCGCATCGGCGCCTTCGCACGCCCGCACCGACACCGTATCGCCCTTTTCGTCGTGCTTGGGGTGCTGACCGCGCTGCTCGCCGTCGCCACCCCCGTCCTCGCCGGGCATGTCGTGGGCGCGATCGTGACGGGCGGCGACGAGGGCAGGGTCGTACGCCTGGCCCTGCTGATCGCCCTCATCGCCCTCGCGGAGGCGGCGTTGGGCATCCTCGGCAGACGGCTGTCGGCGACGCTGGGGGAGGGACTCATCCTCGATCTGCGCACGGCTGTGTTCGATCATGTGCAGCGCATGCCGGTCGCGTTCTTCACACGCACTCGTACGGGGGCGCTCGTCTCCCGTCTCAACAACGATGTCATCGGCGCCCAGCGCGCGTTCAGCAACACCCTGTCCGGAGTGGTCAGCAACCTGGTCACGCTGCTGCTCACCCTCGCCGTCATGCTCACCCTGTCCTGGCAGATCACCCTGCTCGCGCTGGCGCTGCTGCCGGTGTTCGTGATCCCGGCCCGGCGCATGGGCAGCCGCATGGCCCGCATGCAGCGCGAGGCGGCCGCCCTGAACGCGGCGATGGGCACCCGGATGACCGAGCGCTTCTCGGCACCCGGCGCCACACTGGTCAAGCTCTTCGGCCGACCGGAGGAGGAGTCGGAGGAGTTCGCGGTGCGCGCCCGCCGGGTCGCGGACATCGGCGTCCGCACGGCAACGGCCCAGGCCGCGTTCATCACCGCGCTGACCCTCGTCTCCGCCCTGGCACTGGCCCTGGTCTACGGCCTCGGCGGCTGGTTCGCCCTGCGCGGCACCCTGGAGCCGGGCGCGGTCGTGTCCCTGGCGCTGCTTCTGACCCGCCTGTACGCGCCGCTCACGGCGCTCGCCGGGGCGCGCGTGGAGGTGATGAGCGCGCTCGTCAGCTTCGAGCGGGTCTTCGAGGTGCTCGACCTCCGGCCGCTCATCGAGGAGAAGCCGGACGCGCGGCAGGTCCCCGACGGCCCGGTGTCGGTGGAGTTCACGGACGTCCGTTTCGCCTACCCGTCGGCCGACAAGGTCTCCCTCGCCTCTCTGGAGGAGGTGGCGTCCCTCGACACACGCGGCGGCACCGAGGTGCTGCACGGCCTGACGTTCCGGGCCGAACCCGGCCAGACGGTCGCGCTGGTCGGCTCCTCCGGGGCGGGCAAGTCGACCATCGCACAGCTGCTGCCACGCCTGTACGACGTCGACGAGGGCGCCGTACGCATCGCGGGCGTCGACGTCCGCGACCTGAGTGCCCAGTCCCTGCGCGAAACCCTCGGCATGGTCACCCAGGACGGCCACCTCTTCCACGACACGGTGCGCGCCAACCTCCTCCTGGCCCGCCCGACCGCCACCGACGCCGAGCTGTGGGACGCCCTGTCCCGCGCCCGCCTCGACGACCTCGTACGGTCCCTGCCCGACGGCCTCGACACGGTGGTCGGCGAACGCGGCTACCGCCTGTCCGGCGGCGAGCGCCAGCGGATGACCATCGCCCGGCTGCTCCTCGCCCGCCAGCGCGTCGTCATCCTCGACGAGGCCACCGCCCACCTGGACAACACCTCCGAGGCCGCCGTCCAGGAGGCGCTCACGGAGGCTCTGGAGGGCAGGACGGCCCTGGTGATCGCCCACCGCCTCTCCACCGTCCGCGCGGCGGACCAGATCCTGGTCGTCGAGGCCGGCCGGATCGTGGAGCGCGGCACCCACGAGGAACTGCTCGCGGCGGGCGGCCGGTACGCGCAGCTGTACCGGACGCAGTTCGAACGCCAGTCGGGCGAGTGGACCGAGACGGCGCCGGCGCCGGCGCAGGAGGCGGTGGCGTAGCGGGGCTGGTCACTGCACGTCAGACCCCTTGCGGGGCAGGGCATCGGCGCTTCGGCAGGGCAGGCGGTTTGGCGACGTGCGGCTTGGACACTCGTTCGGCGAGCCGACAGCAAGGAGTTGTTCTGTCATGGGCATCATCGCGTGGATAGTCATCGGTCTGCTCGCCGGGGCGATTGCCAAGGCAATCATGCCGGGCAAGGACCCGGGCGGAATCATCATCACCATGCTCATCGGTATCGCCGGTGGGCTGCTGGGAGGCTTCCTGGGCAAGGTGATCTTCGGAGTCGACTCGATCGACGGCTTCTTCGACCTGTCCACCTGGATCGCGGCCATCGTCGGGTCCGTCATTCTCCTGGCGCTGTACCGGCTGTTCACCGGTCGCGGGCACGGGCGCGGACACCGGCGTGGGCACGTCCATGCGTAACGGGCACGGGTAGCCGCGTGGCCGGGTACGAAGCCACATGAAGTGAGGTATGCGAACGCCCCCGTCTTCCGGCGGGGGCGCTCGTGTGTCAGGGGCCTAGGCGGGGCGCACGGCGCTGTGGACGGGGGCTGCCTCCACGGCGGCGAGGACCGGTTCCTCGCGGATGACGGCTCCCGGGGCGGGCGCGTGGACCATCATCCCGTCACCGGTGCACAGACCGACGTGACGGGCATCGGCATGGAAGAAGACGAGGTCGCCAGGCTGGAGGTCGGTGAGCGAGACCGGCGTCCCGGCACGCGCCTGGTCCTGTGCGGTGCGCGGGAGGTCGACCCCGGCGGCTCTCCACGCCGCCTGGGTGAGGCTGGCGCAGTCGTAGGAGTCGGGCCCGGTCGCACCCCAGAGGCACGGCTTGCCGGTCTGCGCGCGGGCGAAGGCGACCGCCGTCGGACCCCTGCCGCCCGCGCCCTGGGCGTATGTCCCCCCGCCCTGGCCCATGGCCCAGGCGCCGTCGGCTGCCGCGAAGTCGGCGGTCGTCGGTGCGGTCGGTGGGTCTGCAACAGGTGCCGCCTGCCAGGGCAGCGACTCGTACCCGACCGCGGGCTCCGCGGGGGACGGCACGGTGGGAGCCGACGTGGGAGCCGACGTCCACGATGTGGTTTCTTCTGGGGTCGGCAGTGTGGGAGCCGGCGTGGGAGTCGACAGCCACGGCGTCGTTTCTTCCGGGGACGGCGGCGTGGGAGCCGACGTCCACGACACCGTTTCCGTCGGGGACGGCAGTGCCGGAGCCGGCGTGGGAGTCGACAGCCACGACACCGTTTCCTCCGGGGACGGCCACGGAGTCGTCGGCGCGGCAGGAAGGGCCTGCGCGGTCTCGGCCGGCGCTGCCACGACCGCGGGCGCCGACGGCGCCACGGCGGTCGGTGCCGCCTCAAGGGCGAGTGCCGGGACGGCGGCGGTCTCTGCCGGGCCGATGGCCGGCCGCCCTGCGGGGGCGGCCGGCAACTCCGGCGCGGGACGACCGGGTGCCAACTCCCTGGCAGGGGCGGCGGATTCGGTCGCGCGCACCGCCGGCCCCGCGGAGGCGCTCTTGGCCGCCTGCGGTCTCAGCCGGTCGGCCGGCAGGACGGCCGGGACGGTCGGGCCCAGTGAGGCGCGAGCGACGTTGAACCACCGCTGTTTGATGGAGTCGAGGCCGGAGCCGGAACCCCCGCGTGCCCGGCCGCCGGCCGGGTCGACACGGGTGCTCGCTCCCGCCGCCCAGGCGCGGGTCGCGTTGAAGTTCCCGGTGTCGGACTCGGCCCGGTCGTAGAGGCTGTTGATGTGTCGCCTGACCTCGTCACGGCTCGGCTCGCTGCCCGCCAGCCCCAGGTTCTGCTCCGGCGCCATAGAAAAGACGTTCTCCTTCCGTGCTTTACCCGCCGTGCCGTCGCGACGGCGATCAAGCAGGTGTGCGTCAACCTAGCCGAAATGTGTTCGACGGGTGAAGGTTTGGCATAGCGATGGTCACATCATCGCGTCGATGCGCGAGCGGAGTCGCCTGACTACGGCGGTCGATGCCCGGGGGGAGTGGCGGAGATCACGGGGATGTCTCCGTGCTGTCCGTCCTTGATTCCTGGCAGCTCCCCGTCCCCGTACAACCCTCCCGTCCCTCCAGAAGTCTTGTGTGCGCCGATCCCGCCGATGCCGTGCCGGGCAGGGCTCCTGAAGTGGGTCGGTGCGTCGCCCTTTTATTCCGGATGCACCTTTTCTGGAGGAGCCCCGTGCGTAAACGCACTCTGCTGATGTCCGCAACACTGCTCGCCTCCGGGCTCACCCCGCTGGTCATGTCGAGTGCCGAGGCCGCCGCCGGCACGCCGGGCGACGTGAACAAGGACGGCTACCGTGATGTCGTGGTCTCCGCCCCCGACGCCGCGGTGGCGGGTCACGCCAAGGCCGGTGCCGTGGTCGTCCTGTACGGCACCTCGCACGGCATCGATCCCTCCAGACGCACCGTGCTGACACAGAACTCCACCGGCGTTCCGGGAGCCGCCGAAGCCGGTGACCGCTTCGGCGCGGCCGTCGTCGTGTACGACCTGAACCGCGACGGGTACAGCGACCTGGTCGTGGGCGCCCCCGGCGAGGACGTCGCCGGGGACGACGGCGGCGGCTCGGTCACGGTCGTCTACGGCACCGCGTCCGGCCCGACGAAGGCGAAGACGGTCGACGACCCGTGGCCGACCTCGCACGACGCGTACGGCCGGACGCTGGCCGTGGGCACCTACAACGGCCTGAACCCCGTCAACGACGGCAAGCTGTCGATCGCCGTCGGCGCCAACGACGCCGAGGTGACCTTCATGCCGGCCGACCTGTCCGCGCAGTCCGGCACCTCCGGCAACGGCTACGCGTTCAACCCGGCTCACGGCATCGTGGCCATGACCCCGATCGACCTGCCCAACACCGACGACGACCGCCTGATCGTGCACGGCCGGGGTGTCTCGGACGGCGGCTGGGGCTACGACGGGACCGGCGACGACCCCAGCACGTACTTCGCCGACCCGGCCGGCTTCGAGGGCACCAGCCTGCCCGCGGGCACCGCGTCCGCGGTCGGCGACCTGAACGGCAACGGCTCTTTGGACCTCGTCATCGGCAACCCCGAGGACCCCTCGCAGAGCCCCGGCACCTCACTCGGCGGCCAGGTCACCATCTACTACGACGCCGGGTACGGGGGTTCGCCGAGCCGGGTCCAGACCATCACCCAGGACACCCCGGGCGTGGCCGGTGCCGGCGAGGCGAAGGACCGTTTCGGCGCCTCGGTCGCGATCGGTGACACCGACAAGGACGGCCGGGCCGACCTCGTGATCGGTGCCCCGGGCGAGAACGGCGGCAGCGGAGCCGTCACCGTCGTACGCGGAACCACGGGCGAACTGGACGCCGCCCACGCCCGCACCTGGACGCAGAACAGCCCCGGTGTTCCGGGCGCCTCGGAGGC
Source organism: Streptomyces sp. S.PNR 29 (assembly GCF_030386795.1). Classification (GTDB taxonomy): domain Bacteria; phylum Actinomycetota; class Actinomycetes; order Streptomycetales; family Streptomycetaceae; genus Streptomyces. The sequence continues at coordinate 96,886 of NZ_JANUQM010000016.1, read as the reverse complement.
GGGCGACGCGTTCGGGACGGCCGTGCGTGTCGTCGACACCAACAAGGACGGCTACGCGGATCTCGTCGTCGGCGCCCCCGGCGAGAACGGCGGCGCGGGCGCCCTGTGGTCGCTGCGTGGCTCGGCGACGTCCGTCACCGCGACCGGCTCGACCAGCGTCAGCACCGGCGGCGCGGGCCTCGGCTCGGCCGGTGCCGCCCGATTCGGAAGCGTGGTGACCGGCCCATGACGCGCCCCCGCCCCGCCCTGTCCCTCCCCCGACCCGGAGCCGTCATGCCGTTCCGCCCCTCCGTCCGCACCCCGGGCACCTCCACCTCGCGACTCCTCGCCTCCGCCATCGCCGTCAGCGCGGCCGCCACGCTCACCGCCGTCACGCTGCCGGCCGGTACCGCAGCGGCCGACGCGCCGTACAAGGGCGCCAACACGGCGGCCGTACAGGACGACTTCAACGGTGACGGCTACCGCGACCTGGCCGTCGGCGCGCCCGGCGCCGCCAACGGCACCGTCGACGCGGCCGGTGCGGTCGTCGTGCTGTACGGCTCGGCGAGCGGGGTTTCGGCCTCCCGCCGCACGGTCATCACCCAGGCCACCTCCGGCATTCCCGGCGCCCCGGAGGAATGGGACCGGTTCGGCACGGCGGTCGCCTCCGCCGACCTGGACCGCGACGGCTACGCCGACCTGCTGATCGGCACCCCGGACGAGTCCGCGGGCACCATGGGAGGCGTCGGCTCGCTCACCGTGGTGTGGGGAAGCTCCTCCGGCCTCCAGGGCGGAGCGGCCGTCCCACCGCCCACCGGACTGGACGAGGGCTGCGGCTTCGCCGCCGGCATCGCGGTGGGGGACGTCACCGGCGACGGAGCCCCCGATGTCGGAGTCACCGGCGACTGCGGCGCCACCTCCTACACCGGGCCGTTCACCCGCACCGGCGCTCCGGCGAAGCGGACCTTCGTCAACGAGCTGGGCACCAACCGCGGCGTCGTCATGGGAGATGTCGACGGCGACGGACGGGCCGAGCGCTTCTGGCTGCCCGGCCCCACCGACGGAGACGTCAGCGGCCCCGTCTACGCCGAGGGACACGACGGCACCTACACCGAACTGCCCCTCGCCGACGGCCTGTCCGGCCGGATCGGCGACATCGACGGTGACGGCTACGGCGACCTGGTCACCGGAGTGCCCTACGACGCGTCCCTGACGTCCGGCTCCACCCCCGCCCACCGCGGCGGCGAGATCCAGGTCCTCTACGGCGGACCCCAGGGCATCACCCCCGACCAGAAGCCGCAGGTCATCCACCAGGACACCGCCGGAGTACCCGGCACCGGTGAGGACGGCGACCAGTTCGGGGCGTCGCTCAGCGTCGGGGACACCAACGGTGACAAGTACGCCGACGTCCTGGTCGGTGCTCCCGGGGAGGCCCTGGGGTCCGCCAGGGCCGCGGGGCAGGCGACGCTGCTGCGCGGTTCGGCCGCCGGTCTCACCACGACCGGCTCGCTCACCTACTCGCAGAACACCAGCGGCGTGCCCGGAACCGCCGAGGCCGGGGACCTGTTCGCCACGGCCACGCATCTGGTCGACCTCACGAAGGACGGCAGGGCGGAGGTCGCGGTCGGCGTCCCCGGCGAGAACTCCGACGGCCTGCTGTGGACGGCCCGGGGGGCCGCGACCGGACCGGTGACCAGCGGATCGACGACGATCAGCGGAACCGGCGCCGGTCTCAAGCGCCGGTACTCGGACATCGACTTCGGCGAAGCGCTGCCCGGGGCCCACTCCACGGTCTGATGACGGCCCGTCAGGAGAGGCCCGCCGGACGGGTGGCCGGGCCTCTCCTGTGCCCTGGGTGTCGCGTGCCGGCACCACGCGGCCGGCCGAGGGCGCCCGGGCGGTTCGGCGCGTCCCGTGGCCCACAGCCCGAGCCTTGCGCCGGGTCGAGGGTGTGCACCAGGGGCTCCACGATTCCCGACGCGGCGAAGCCCTCGTGGTTCCGCGACCGCACGGGCCCTCGACGGACCAGTAGGCGGAATTCCAAGCGGCGACCGCAAGCACGGGGGATTTCCGGAATGTTGAATTCCGGGTTGGATCGGCAAAGGTTGAAGGGCGTACCCGGGAAGTCGGCGCGAACCGGGTGGTGAGCCGGTCGGCGGACTTCCACGGCTGTACACCGGACCTGGCACCGTCGATGCCGCGCGTGCGGGACCCGCCGATCGAAATTGGGTCTTGATCTGGAGGGGCGGGGTCCTGATAAGCTCCAGGAAACTGGACGTCAGGGCGATGTGGCCGTGGGGCTCCCATCGACAAGACCAGTGCTACGGGGTTGAGTCAGCCGGCATCCATGTCGGCCGAGTTTACGGGGGAGTCAGGATGAAGTTCTGCGGGACTTAGCCGAGTCGCTTCTGGACATTCCGGAAAGCGGCCTCTTCGGCATGTCTTCCGTGTACGGATCTGGGCCGTGTTGCCCAGGTGCGGTTTTTCTTCGGCAGTGCCGAGCCAACGGTGTTGGCGCTCTTTGGGCTGGGCTGATGAATTCGTCGACCGTCTTGGCCCGCAGCGAAAATCGGCATGGGGATACCGGAGTCTTTTCCATGCGCTCCGGGCCTTTCTCCGACCGCTCCTGCAATCAGGCGCCCCAGCCGGTTTGACGATCTTCTGGAATGGATATCGATGACCGAATCGCGCACGTTCACCGAGACCTTCACCGTTACCGCCGACAACCCATTGCTGGCCGGACACGTCGTTTATGGGCGCAGCCTGCTGCCCGGCGTTGGATATGTCGATCTGGTGTTGCAGGTTCTCGCGCGGCACGGTCACGCGTTGCGGGATGTGGAACTGCGCGACATCGCCATTCTGGCGCCGCTCGTCGCGAACCCGGGCGAGCGGGTGCTGACCACGGTGGAGGGCCGTCCCGCCGCAACGGGGGGCTGGCGGATCGAGGTGCGGAGCCGACGGGCGAACGACGGCGACGACGTCGTGCACGCCGTGGTGCGGGCAAGGCGGCGCGAGCCCTCCGCCTTCGGGGAGAGACTGGCGCTGCCGCTCACCGGGGCGCATCAGGTCACACCGCTCACCGACATCTACACCTGGTGCAGGCAGTACGACCTGGTGCACTCCGGGATGATGAAGATCGAGGGCAAGGTGCACCACCGGCCCGAGGACTGGGTCGCCGAACTGGAACTGGCCCCGGAGTACCAGAACAGCGCCGACGGCTTCCTCTTCCACCCCGCACTGTTCGAGGCAGGGCTGCTCGGCGGGGGTGTGGCCCTCAGCATGCTGCACGCGGGGAACGACGGTGCGGGACTGTACCTGCCGCTCGTGTTCGAGTCGTTCCGGGCGGCGGCCCCGCTCGGCACCCGCTGCTTCGTCCGTGTCCCGGCCGCGTCGGTACATCGCGACGACGAACTCATCCGGCTGGCTGTGGAGTTCTACGACGCCGACGGGGCGAAGGTCGCCGAGGTCGGCCGGTTCGTGGCGAAGAGGATCCGGGCCGCGGCGGCCCTCGACGTCAGGGGCGAGCCTGTGCGTGAGGTGGTGGCGGGGCCGGTGTCGGTGGGTGGGGATCTGGTGGGGGTGGTGCGGGATCTGGTGGCGGTGAGGTTGG
>NZ_JANUQM010000016.1:0-93197 GCF_030386795.1 Streptomyces sp. S.PNR 29 | reverse complement strand
CGGTGTCCTTGTCGCCGACGGTGATGTTCGAGCACGGGTCGATCGCGGAGCTTGCGGCGTGGCTGGAGGGCCAGGTCCCGGCGGACCGGCCTGTGGCGGCCTCCGATGTCGGGGGCGAGCCTGTGCGTGAGGTGGTGGCGGGGCCGGTGTCGGTGGGTGGGGATCTGGTGGGGGTGGTGCGGGATCTGGTGGCGGTGAGGTTGGGGGTGCCGTCGTCGGGTGTGGATGTTGCGGTGGGTTATTACGAGTTGGGGTTGGGGTCGGCGGATCTGTTGGCGTTGGTGGCCGAGTTGGAGGAGCGGCTGTCGGTGTCCTTGTCGCCGACGGTGATGTTCGAGCACGGGTCGATCGCGGAGCTTGCGGCGTGGCTGGAGGGCCAGGTCCCGGCGGACCGGCCTGCCACCGTCCTCGACGGTGGCGACAAAACCGCCGCCGAGCCGGACCGCGGCACCGCTCCCGCGGACCGACCGTCCGTCCTGCGCAGCGCCGTCGTGGACGAGGTCGCCGCACTGCTGGACGTATCGGCGCAGGACGTGGACCCGGACGCCGAACTGCGGGACTTCGGACTCGACTGGACCGGCCTCGCCCGCCTCGCCGACCGGCTCAACGCCCGCTTCGGGACCACGCTCACCTCCGCCGACTTCGTCGAGCACCGGACCGTGTCCGCCGTGTCCGCCCACCTCGCGCACACCGCAAGCGGCGCCGAGGCATCCACCCCCCTCCCGCCCCGGCAGCCCGGCACCCAGGACTCCGTCGCCGCGCCCGGACCGCGGGCGCCGCACCCGATGCTCCACGAGACGACCGAGTCCGACGCGACGGGCGTCACCTACCGGACCCGCCTGAACGGCAGCGAGCCGTACCTGCGCGACCACCAGGTGCGAGGCGTTCGCGTCCTGCCCGGAGTCGCCCACCTGGAGATGGCGCGCGCGGCCGTGACGAGGTTCCTCGGCCGGGAGAACAGCGACGCCGTACAGCTGACCGACGTCGTATGGCTGCGGCCCGCCGTCTGCGGCCCGGACGGGCTGGAACTGCGCGTGACCGTACGGACCACACCCGGCGGCTGCGAGTTCGTGATCCACTGTCCGGACACGGCAGACGGTGACGCGGTGTGCAGCCAGGGCCGCGCGAGTGTCAGCCCCGCCGGCCGGCCGGACCTGCCCCGTCTGGAGGACGTACGCGCCGCCTGCGCACAGCGCACGCTCAGCGCGGCGCACGTCTACGACGTGTATGCCGGCCTGGGCCTGGACTACGGCCCGGCGCAGCGCTCGCTCGCACACCTTGGCATCGGCGTCGACGACAGCGGACGCCCCCAGGTGCTGGCCGAGCTGAGCCTGCCGACGGTCGAACGGCTCGACGACCGGCTGCTGCACCCCGCCGTCCTCGACGGCGCCCTGCAGGCGACGATCGGCCTCTGGCTGGGAGCAGGGCCGGCGGACGGCCGTGGCGCCGGCCTGGCCCTGCCCTTCGCCCTGGAACGCCTCGATGTGGCCGCCGCCACGCCGACCCGGTCCTATGCCTGGATCAGGCACCGGCCCGACAGCGGAACGGACACCGCCGCGGCCCGGCTGGACGTCACGCTCTTCGACCAGCACGGCCGGGTCTGCGTGGACCTGTCCGGGCTGAGCACCCGCGTACTGCCGCAGGCCGCGCCCGGCGCGGAGCAGGCCCGGGAAACCGCCTCGACGCCCGAGCCGGACCTCCGCGGGGCGACCGAGGACAGGACCCTCGGCGAGCCCACGCACCGACCGGCGGCGGGCGCGCCCCTCGACATCGCGGTCGTGGGAGTCAGCGGCCGCTACCCGGAGGCAGCGGACCTGGACGCGTTCTGGGAGAACCTGCGCTCCGGCCGCGACTGCATCCGGGAGGTGCCCGCCGAGCGCTGGAACCACCGCCGCTACGCCGACGGCGGTGGCCCGGTGCCCGGCCGATGGGGCGGCTTCCTGGACGACATCGACCGGTTCGACCCGCTGTTCTTCAACATCTCGCTGCTGGAGGCCGAACACCTGGACCCGCAGGAGCGGCTGTTCCTCCAGTGCGCCCACCATGTGCTGGAGGACGCCGGATACACCGGCGACCGGCTGTCCCGCGCCGCGAAGGTGGGCGTGTTCGTCGGCGTGATGTACCAGGAGTACCAGCTCTACGGCGCGCAGGCGCAGGAACGCGGACGGCCGGTCGCCCTGTGGGGCAGCGCCGCCACGGTCGCCAACCGGGTCTCGTACTTCTACGACTTCCACGGGCCGAGCATGGCGGTCGACACCATGTGCTCCTCCTCGCTGACCGCGATCCACCTCGCCTGCGAGGCCATCAGAAGCGGCCAGTGCGGGGCGGCGATCGCCGGCGGCGTGAACCTCAGCCCGCACCCGAACAAGTACCTGATGCTGAGCCAGCGCCAGTTCCTGTCCACCGACGGCCGCTGCCGCAGCTTCGGCGCCGGCGGCGACGGCTACGTGCCCGGCGAGGGCGTCGGGGCGGTCCTGCTGAAACCGCTGGAGCGGGCCGTCGCCGACGGGGACCACATCTACGGCGTGATCAAGGGAACCGCCCTGAACCACGGCGGTCGCACCTCGGGCTACTCCGTGCCCACACCCGTGGCACAGGGCGAGGTCATCGCGGACGCGTTCGCCGCCGCCGGCGTCGACCCCCGTGCCGTCAGCTACCTGGAGGCACACGGCACCGGGACCTCCCTCGGCGACCCGATCGAGATCGCCGGACTCGACGGCGCCTTCCGCCGGGCGGGCGGCCGACCACGGCGCTGTGCGATCGGATCGGTCAAGTCGAACATCGGCCACGCCGAGAGCGCGGCGGGCATCGCCGGCGTCACCAAGGTGCTGCTGCAGATGCGGCACGCGGAGCTGGTGCCGAGCCTGCACTCCGGCACCCTCAACCCGCACATCGACTTCGCCCGCACACCGTTCCACGTCCAGCAGCGCCTGGAGTCCTGGGAACGGCCCACGCTGGAGACCGACGGGACGCACCGGGCGCTCCCCAGGATCGCCGGTGTCTCCAGCTTCGGCGGCGGCGGTTCGAACGCCCACGTGGTCATCGCCGAGTACGATCCGCCGGCGCCGCCCGCGGCGGTTTCCGCCGACGACCGGCCCTCACTGATCGTGCTGTCCGCGCGCACCGAGGCCCAGCTCGTCGAGTCGGCTCGACGGCTGCGCGACCGGCTGGGGGAGCTCGACGAGGGCGACCTGCCCCATGTCGCGTGGACACTGCAGACCGGCCGCATGGAGCTGGAGGAGCGCCTCGCGTTCGCCGCGCCCTCCCTGGCCGCCGCCCGGGCCGTGCTGGAGTCGTTCGTCACGGACCCGGGGCACGGCGGTGTATGGGTTCGGGACACCGTGCCGCCTCACCGGGAGACCGACGGCGAGGCGCTTCGGGCGGCGGTGACCGCCTGGTCCCGGCACGGACGGCACGACACACTGCTGGCCCTGTGGGCGGCGGGCGCGACGGTGGAGTGGGAGACCGTGCACCCCTCGGCCGCGTCGGCCCGCCGCATCAGCCTGCCCGGCTACCCCTTCGCACGTGAGCGGTGCTGGGTGGACCTGGACACCGCGGAACCCGACACCCCGCTCGCCCCCCTCGCCCCGCCGCAGCGGGCGGACACCCCGCGGACCGGCCAGGACACTTCCGGCGGCCTCGGCGGCGACCGGACGGTCCGACGGCCCGACGACACCCCCGACACCGACGAAGTGCTGCTCCTGCGCCCTGTCTGGGCCGGCGAGGACGAGGCCCCCCGGGAGGGAGCCGCGGACGCCACCGGGCCGGAGCGCTTCTCCGAGCAGCACGTGGTCCTGGTCGGCCGTGTCGCCGCCGGAGAGCGCGACGCGTTCCGGGCAGCCCTGCCCGCCCGCGCTGTGTGTCACTTCGTCGAGGTCGAGGACACCGCGCTGGACCGTCAGTACACCCAGCTGACGCGGCACGTCTTCACCCTCGTCCGCGAACTCCTCGAACGAGGCGTACGACGGCCGACGCTGTTCCAGGTCGCCCTGGTGGGCGGGCCGGAGACCGGCCTCGAACGGGAGCGCCTCGGCTGCTTCCGCGGGCTGGCCGGACTGCTGAAGTCGGCTCAGCTCGAACAGTCCCTCCTGCACACCCAGTACGTGGAATGCCTCGACGGCGCGTCCCCCGCCGCCGTCGCCGCCCGCCTGGCGGCCGAGAGCACCGGGATCCTGGAGCCGGAGGTGCGCCACCGGGACGGACAGCGGTACGTCGTGCGCCTGGCGGAGGCCGACCCGGCCGGGACGGCGCGCGCTCCCTGGAAGGAGGACGGCGTCTACCTGGTCACCGGGGGCGCCGGGGCACTCGGGCTGCTCGTGGCCAAGGACATCGCCGCGGCGGTCGGTCACGCCACGGTCGTACTCGCCGGGCGGTCACCGCTGGACGAGGAGCGGCGCGAGGCGCTGGGCGCACTGCGCGCGGCGGGCCTGACCGTGGACTACCGGCGCACCGACGTGTCCGACCGGGCCGCCGTCGGCCGGCTGCTGGAGCACATCGCCGACAACCACGGGCCGTTGACCGGCGTCCTGCACAGCGCCGGCGTCATCGACGACAAGTTCATCCTGCGCAAGAGCCCCGAAGAGCTCCAGACCGTTCTGGCACCGAAGGTCTCCGGGCTGGTCCACCTCGACGAGCTGACCGAACACCAGCCGCTGGACCTGTTCGTGTGCTTCTCGTCGATCGGCGGGGCCTTCGGGAACCCGGGACAGGCCGACTACGCCGCGGCCAACGCCTTCATGGACGGCTACGCCGCCTACCGCACCCGACTCGTCGAGGCCGGACTGCGCCACGGCAGGACGCTGTCCGTCGGCTGGCCGTTCTGGGACGAGGGCGGCATGGGGGCCGACGGGCCCGTGCGGGAACAACTGCGCGGCCTCGGGCTCGCGCCGCTGGACACCGCTCGTGGGCTGGCGACCCTGCGATGGGCGCTGACCACGGACGGCCCGGGCTCCGAAGCCGGCACGCTGCTGGTCGTCGCCGGCCGGCGACGTGAGCTGCTGTCCCGGTTCCCGGGCCATGACCTCACCCCTCCCGCCGCACACCCGGTCGACGCCCCGCCCGCCGCCGCACAAGCCGCCACGGTCCGCGCTCCCGAGGCGGCCGACGAGGTCCGCGGCCTGGAGGAGAGGGCCGTGAAACACCTGCGGCGCATGGTGGCGGCAGCCCTCAAGCTCGCCCCCGAGCGCGTCGATGCCGACACACCGCTGGAGCGGTACGGCATGGACTCCGTCATGGCGGTCAATCTGACCTCCCGGCTGGAGGAGACCTTCGGCCCGCTGTCCCGGACCCTGCTCTTCGAGGTGCAGACCGTCCGCCGGCTGGCGCAGGCCCTCGCCGAACAGCACACCCAGGCCCTGCGCACCCTGCTGGGCGAGCCGCGCACCCCCCGGCCGACCCGCGCCCACTCCGCCGAGGGCGACGCGGAACGCGCACCGGCGCCCCCGGCCCACCCCGCCGCCGGCCGGGCGGTCCGCCGCTCCGGCGGCGAGGAGATCGCGGTCATCGGGATCAGCGGCCGTTACCCGCACGCCGACGACCTGGACGCCTTCTGGGCCAATCTGCGGGCCGGCCGGGACAGCGTGACCGAGGTGCCGGCCGACCGCTGGGACCTGCCGGACCGTGCGGCGGAAACGGGCCGTGGCATGTGGGGAGCGTTCCTCGACGGCGTGGACCGGTTCGACCCACTGCACTTCGGCATCTCCCCCCGTGAGGCCGCGGCGATGGATCCGCAGCAGCGGCTGTTCCTGGAGACCGCCTGGCATCTGCTGGAGCAGAGCGGAGTGACACAGGACGTCATCGAGGAGCGGTACGGCCGCCGTGTCGGCGTGTACGTCGGAGCCGCGTACCTGATGTACCGGGCGGACGCCTCGGACCCCGTCCTCGCGGCGCTCACCTCCTCCGCGTCGTACAACCTGATCGCCAATCGCGTCTCGCACTTCTTCGGACTCCAGGGCCCCAGCCTGGCGGTGGACAGCATGTGCACGTCCTCCGCGATGGCCGTCCACCTCGCCTGCTCCGACCTGCTGCGCGGGGAGTGCGAACTGGCCCTCGCCGGCGGCGTCAACCTCACGCTGCACCCGGACAAGTTCGTGGCGCTGGACGAGATGCAGCTGCTCGGCAGCCACACCGGCAGCCGCAGCTTCCGCGACGGGGACGGCTATCTGCCCGCCGAGGCCGTGGGCGCCGTACTCCTCAAGCCGCTCGACGCGGCCCTGCGCGACGGGGACACGATCCACGCCGTCATCAAGAGCACCGCCTCGATGCACGCCGGCCGGTCCAACGGCTTCATGACGCCGAGCCATCGCACACAGGTGGACGTGATGCGGCGAGCCCTGGAACGGGCGGGCACCACACCGGACTCGATCGGCTACGTCGAGGCCGCGGCCAACGGAACGACGTTCGCCGACGAGGTCGAACTGCGCGCCCTGCGCGAGGTGTTCGCCGACTCGGCCGAACCGGTGCCGGTGGGCACCGTGAAGTCGAACCTGGGCCACCCCGAGGCCGCCTCCGGCATCGCCCAGCTCACCAAGGTCGTCCTGCAACTGCGGCACCAGGAGCTGGCACCCCTCGTCGACACCGGCGCGCCCAACCCCAACCTGGAGCTGGCGGACACTCCGCTCAGGCTGTGCGACCGCCTGACGCCCTGGGAACCGCGCGGCGATGCGGCCGAGGACGGCTCACCGGCCCCCCTGCGCGCGCTCGTCAACTCGGTCGCTGCGGGCGGCAGCCACGTCAGCCTGGTCGTCGAGGCACCACCGCGCCCCGAGGCACCGGGGGAGTCCGCACCGGACAGCGGGCCCCAGCTCGTCGTGCTGTCCGCCAGGAACCGCGACCGGCTGCGGACGGCGGTACAGGAGTTGCACGACCACCTGGTGCATGACGACACGGCGCGACTCGCCGACGTCGCCTACACCCTGCAACTGGGCCGGGAAGCGCTGCCCGAACGGCTCGCCGTGGTGGTCGCGTCCCCGGCGGAACTCCGGCAGGCACTCGCCCACGCCCTGGCGGACGGGACCGACGACGACGGCTTCCGGGCCATGGCGCTCTACCGGGGCAACGCGGACGAGGACGCAGGCCCCCTGGGCACGCTCCTGTCCGGCCACCGGGGCGCGGATTTCCTGACCGGCCTCATCGCGGACGGAGACCTGGAGCGGCTCGCCGAGCTCTGGGTGCGCGGCGCGCGCGTGCCGTGGCGGGCCCTCCACGACGGGCCACGCCGCCTGGTGCCGCTGCCGCTGACCGCGTTCGACCGCCGGAGCTACTGGGTCGGTCACCGGCCCGCGGCACCGGCCGCGGCAGGACCCGCGGGAACCGCGCCGGTGCCCCGTACGAACACCGCAGACGCACCCCAGGACGGGACGCTCACCGGCACCGAGCGCCTGATGCTGTCCGCCTGGGCGGAACTGCTCCAGCTGGAGGCCGATCAGCTGGGCGGCATCGATGTGAAGACCGACTTCTTCTCCCTCGGCGGCAACTCACTGCTCGCCACCCGCCTGACCAACCTGCTGAAGCAGCGCACCGGCGTGGACCTGCCCGTCGAAGCCGTGTTCAACGCACCGCGACTGGCCGACATGGCGGCCGAACTGGACCGGCGGACGCCGACGGCCGAAGCGGCCGGCGCGCTCGACGCGGACCTGATCCTGCGCAGCATCGACCTCGTCGCCGGTATGAGCGACGAGGAGCTGGACGCCCTGGACCTCGAGAACTAGGCAGGAAGAACGAGGATGAGCAGCACTCATCAGGACACCGGGCCGGCCCTGCTCCGGAAGATCCGCTCCCTGCCGGCCAAGAGGCAGCGCGCCCTGATCGCGCTGCTCCGGCAGCAGGGCGTCGACCTCTCCGCGCTGGATGCCGTCCCGAGGCTGCCCCGGTCCGCCGACACGCCGGTCCCGCTGTCCTTCACCCAGCAGCGGCTGTGGTTCCTGGCGCAGATGGACGGGCCCAGCTCGGCCTACAACATCCCCATGGCGATGCGGCTGAAGGGCCGCCTCGACCGCGCCGCCCTGATCCGCGCCCTGGAAGCGGTGGTGCAGCGGCACGAGGTGCTGCGCACCCGGTTCGTGGACCACGAGGGCGTCCCGTACCAGCACATCGGCGACGGCCGGGACTTCACGGTCCGCGAGGAGGAGCTCGCCGACCCGGCACAGCTGCCCCTGATCTGCGAACAGGAGGCGGCCACCCCCTTCGACCTGGAGCGGGACTGCCTGATCAGGGCGCGGCTGCTGCGGCAGGACGACCACGAGCACGTGCTGCTCGTGACGACCCACCACGGTGTGTCCGACGGCTGGTCGGTCGGCGTCTTCTTCCGTGATCTGGCCGCGCTCTACGAGGCGTTCTGCGCGCAGCTGCCCTCCCCGCTGGAGCCGCTGCCCGTCCAGTACGCCGACTACGCGCACTGGCAGCGCCAGTGGCTGGCCGGCGAGGTCCAGGCACGCCAGGTGGCGTACTGGAAGGAACAGCTCGCCGGGGTCGACCCGAGGCTGACGCTGCCCGCGGACCGGGAGCGGCCGGCGGTCAAGACGTACCGGGGCGCACGGGAGAGCTTGCGCTGTCCGGAAGAACTGCTGGACCGGCTGCGGGACATCGGCAGGCAGCACGGCGTGACCCTGTACATGACCCTCCTGGCCGCCTACATGGTCGTACTGCACCGCTACACCGGACGGACCGACGTCGCCGTCGGCACGGTGGTGGCCGGCCGCAACCGGCCCGAAGTGGAACCGCTCGTCGGCTACTTCGCCAACACCCTGGTCATGCGCACGGACCTGTCCGGCGACCCCGCGTTCACCGAGCTGCTGGCCAGGGTGAAGAAGACGGCACTGGGGGCCTACGAGCACCAGGACGTGCCCTTCGAGGCGGTGGTGGACGCCCTCGAGCCCGAGCGCAGCCTGAGCCACTCGCCCGTCTTCCAGACGATGTTGGTGCTCCAGCAGGCCCAGACCGAGCGAGAGGCCGCCCTGGGCGACCTCACGGTGTCCGAGGTCGGGATCAGCTCCGCCTTCACCAAGTTCGACGTCACCGTCGATCTGCGGGAGACGCCCGACGGCCTGCTCGGCAGCGTCGAGTACAACACCGACCTGTTCGACCGGGACACCATCCGGCGCTTCGCCGACCACTACACCGAGTTGCTCTCCGCCATCGCGTCCGACCCGGGCGTCCGTACCTCCCGGCTCGGCATGGCCGGCGAGCGGGAGCGGCGGCAGGTGGTCGAGGTATGGAACGACACCCGCCGCCCCTACACCGACGACCGGTGCCTGCACGAGCTGTTCGAGGAGGCGGTGGCACGCCATCCGGAGCGCACCGCCCTGGTGGACGGCGAGCGTTCCTGGAGCTATGCCGAGCTCAACGCCTGGGCCAACCGCATCGGTCACCGTCTGCGGGGCCACGGCATCGGGCCCGACCGGCTGGTCGGCCTGTGCCTGGAGCGTTCCGCGGAGATGGTGGCGGCCATCCTGGGCACGCTCAAGGCCGGCGGGGCGTACATGCCGATCGACCCCTCCTACCCGGCCGCCCGCATCGAGGAGCTGATGACCGGCTCCGGCGCCGGCGTCGTGCTCACCCAACCGCACCTGGAAACCGCGGCGTTCGGAAACGTTCCCGCGCTGGCCCTGCACCGCGACGGTCGCGTGGGCGACGGCACCGACGCGCGGACCGCGCCGCCGCGGGAGGACAATCTCCCGGCCGCCGACCTGGGCCTCGGCCCGGAGCACCTGGCGTACGTCATCCACACGTCCGGGTCCACCGGCCGCCCCAAGGGCGTCATGATCGAGCACCGGGCCGCGGTCAACCGCATCGAGTGGATGCAGAACGAGTACCGCCTCACCGAGGACGACGTCGTCCTGCAGAAGACGCCCTTCAGCTTCGACGTCTCCGTGTGGGAGTTCTTCTGGCCGCTGCTCTTCGGCGCCCGGCTGGCCGTCGCCGAACCGGGCGGCCACAAGGACCCGGGCTACCTCGTGGCGGCCATCCAGGAGTTCGGGGTGACGACCCTGCACTTCGTGCCGTCCATGCTCCGCTCGATCCTTCAGGAGCCCGGCTGGTCGCGGTGCACCTCCGTGCGCCAGGTGTTCTGCAGCGGCGAGGCCCTCCCGGCGGAGCTGTGCGCACGGCACTACCAGCTCCACTCGGCGCCCCTGCACAACCTCTACGGCCCGACCGAGGCCGCCGTGGACGTCAGCCACTGGACCTGCCCCGCCGACCGGGTGCCGAGCACCGTGCCCATCGGCCGCCCCATCCAGAACATCCAGCTCTACGTGCTGAACGACGCCCTGGAACCCCAGGGCATCGGATGCGTCGGCCACCTCCACATCGCGGGCACCGGACTGGCCCGCGGCTATCTCAACCAGCCGGAGCTCACCCGCGAGCGGTTCGTGCCCAACCCGTTCGGCGACGGCCCCGACGCCCGCATGTACCGCACCGGCGACCTGGCGCGCTGGCTGCCCGACGGCACCCTGGAATACCTCGGCCGGGCCGACGACCAGGTCAAGCTGCGCGGTTTCCGTATCGAACCGGGCGAGATCGAGCACCGCCTGAGCGGACACCCCGCGGTACAGGCCTGCGCGGTCGTCGTCCGTGAGGACCAGCCGGGCCATCCCCAGCTGGTGGCGTACGCGGTCCTGGCCGACGGCCACACCGGCACCGACCTGCGCGCCGAGCTCGTCGGCCACCTCGAGGCCGGCCTGCCCGAGTACATGGTGCCCAGCGCCTTCGTCATGCTGGACGCCCTGCCCGTCACCGCGCACGGAAAGCTGGACCGCAAGGCCCTGCCGGCGCCCGGCATCGAGGCCTTCGCCCAGCGCGCGTACGCAGCCCCCGACACCGGCACCGAGCGGCTCCTGGTGTCCGTGGTGGCCGAACTGCTGGGCTTCGCCGGAGAACGCCTCAGCGTCGAGGACAACTTCTTCGCCCTGGGCGGCCACTCGCTGATGATCACCGTGCTGGTGGCGCGGCTCAAGGAGCACGGGCTGGCGGTGAGCGTGCGGGACGTGTTCAGCGCCCCCACGCTCCGCAGCCTGGCCGCGCGGATCGACGATACGGAGGGCGGAGCGGACCACGGCGCTCCGCCGAACCTGATCCCGGAGGGCTGCACGCGCATCACCCCCGGCATGCTGCCGCTGATCGACCTGGACCAGGAGCAGATCGACGCGATCGTGGCCACCGTCCCCGGCGGCGCGCCCAACGTCCAGGACATCTACCCGCTGGTCTCGACGCAGCAGGGCATCCTCTTCCACCACCTGATGGACCCGGACCACGACCCGTACCTCGTCTCCACCCTGTACGTCGCCGAGGACGAAGCCGCCTGCACCGCGTTCGTCGACGCCCTGCAGGCGATCATCGACCGTCACGACGTCATGCGCACGGCCGTGCTGACCGCCGGGCTGCCCGAGGCCGTGCAGGTCGTGTGCCGCAGCGCACGCCTGCCGGTCACCCGCACCCGCCTCGACCCGGACGGGGACGCCGAGCAGCAGGCGCACGCCCTGCTGGACCGGCTCGGCCGCATGGAACTCGACCGGGCCCCGCTGCTGCGGCTGGTGGTGGCCGAGGATCCCGCCTCCGGCCGGCGCTATCTCGTGCTGAACGCCCACCACCTCATCGAGGACGCCACCTCGCTGCGGCTGCTCCTCGGCGAGCTGGGGATCCACCTGGCGGGCCGGACCGACCTGCTCGCACCCCCGGCGCCGTACCGCGACTTCGTCGCGCACACCCTGGCCCAGCAGTCCTCGGACGACACGGAGACCTACTTCCGCCAGGTCCTGGCGGACGTCACGGAACCGACGACGCCGTTCGGCCTCACCGACGTGCGCGGCGACGGCCGCCGGGTCCGCCGGCTGCGCCGCGCCCTGCCCGCGGACCTCACCCGCGATCTGCGGACGCAGGCCCAGCGTCTGCAACTGAGCCCGGCCTGCCTCTTCCACGCCGCCTGGGCGTGTGTCGTGGCCGCCTCCAGCGGACGTGACGACATCGTGTTCGGCGCCGTGCTGTCCGGGCGTCTGCAGGGCGTGCCGGGCGTGGAGCGCATGCTCGGCAACTTCATCAACACGCTTCCCCTGCGGACCCGGCTCGCCGACCGGACCGTGCGGGACCTGATCGCGGACGTCGACACCGGACTGCGGGAGCTGATCGCCCGGGAGCAGAGCCCGCTGAGCCTGGCGCAGCGGTGCAGCGGCCTGGACGGTGACGCACCCCTGTTCAGCGCGGTCGTCAACTTCCGTCACTTCGAGGCGGAGCACGGTGACGCGGCGGCACCGCGCATCGACGACCACGGGGTGCGTTTCCTGGCGGCCGTCGACGCGATCAACTACCCCGTGACGGTGTCGCTCGACGACTTCGGCACCGAGCTGTCGCTGGACATCCAGGTCGAGGAGACGGTCACCTGCGAGGCGGTGGCCGACTACGTCGAAACCGCGCTGTCGGGGATCGTCCGCGCACTCGCCGGGGACGACGGCACCGGCACCGCCGCGCTGGACATCGAGGTCCTTCCGGCCGAGGAGCGGCGGCGGCTGCTGACCGAGTGGAACGACACCGCCGTACCCGTGGCGCACGAGACGCTCGCCGCGGCGTTCGAGGCCCAGGTCGAGCGCACCCCGGACCGGACCGCGCTCGTCTTCGAGGGCCGCACCCTGTCCTACGCGGAGCTGAACGCCCGCGCCAACCGTCTCGCGCACTGGCTGATCGAGCGGGGCGCCGGTCCCGAGCGGCTGGTCGCGGTCCGGATGCCGCGCTCGTTCGAGTTGGTGACCGCGATCTACGCGGTGGTGAAGACCGGAGCGGCGTATCTGCCCCTCGACACCGACCTCCCGGACGAGCGCGTGGACCAGGTGCTCGCCGACAGCGAGCCCCTGCTCGTCCTGGAGGACCTGCCGGACACCGACTCCCACCCCGACACCGACCCCCGGGTGGCGGTGTCGAAGGACCATGCCGCGTACGTGATCTACACCTCGGGGTCGACGGGCAGGCCGAAGGGAGTGGTGATCTCCCACCGCGCCGGCCTGAACTGGACGGCGTGGAAGCAGGGCCGCTACGGCATGAGCGGCGACGACCGGATGCTGCTGAAGACCTCGGTGGGATTCGACGTGTCGGTGCCGGAGCTCTTCTGGCCGCTCCAGGTCGGCGCGGGCCTGGTGATCGCCCGCCCCGACGGCCACCGTGACCCGGAGTACCTCGCGCGGCTCATCCGCGACGAGCACGTCACCGACCTCCACTTCGTGCCGTCCATGCTCGCCGAGTTCCTGGCCGAACCGGCCGCGGCCCGGTGCACCGGCCTGCGGCGCGTGGAGGCGGCCGGCGAGGCGCTTCCGGTCGAGCTGGCCGAGCGGTTCGCGCGCCTGCTGCCGGACACCGAACTGCACAACCTGTACGGGCCCACCGAGGCCGGCCCCGTCACCGCATGGCTGTACCGCGCCGAACCCGGTGCCACGGGTGTGCCCATCGGCCCGCCCGTGTGGAACACCCGCGTGTACGTGCTGGACCAGGCGCTGCGGCCGGTGCCGCCGGGAGTGCCGGGAGAGCTGTACGCCGCCGGCGACGGCCTGGCCCGCGGCTATCTGAACCGGCCGGAGCTGACCGCCGAACGTTTCGTGGCCGACCCGTTCGACACCGAGGGGTGCATGTACCGCACCGGTGACCTCGTCAAGTGGCGTCCGGACGGCACGCTCGACTACCTCGGCCGCGTCGACGACCAGGTCAAGGTGCGGGGCTTCCGGGTCGAACCCGGAGAGGTCGCGAACGTGCTGCTCACCCATCCTTCGGTGCACCGCGCCGTGGTCGTCCCCCAGGGGGAGGGCGCCGCCCGCAGGCTGGCCGCCTATGTGAGCCCGGCGCCGCAGTGGCTGCACACCGCCGACCCGGAGGAGAACGCAGCCCATCTCGACCACTGGCGGCGGCACTTCGAGGACCGGTACGCAGCACCGGAGGACGTCACGGGCCCGGCGCCCACGACCGACGGACACGGCGAGCCCGTACCCGGATCCGGCGAGGAGGAGCTGGTCGAGGCCATGGTCCGGCACCTGGAGCGGCTGCGGCCGAAGCGGGTTCTGGAGATCGGCTGCGGCACGGGAACGCTGCTCTTCCGCTACGCCGGCGACTGCGCCTCGGTGCACGCGCTCGATCTGTCGTCCACGGCGCTCGACACCGTCCGCCGGGGGGTGGCACGCCGGGGCTGGTCGCACATCACCCTGACCCGGGGCGACGCCCTGACCGTGGCGGAGCTGCCCGCCGGGGAGTTCGACACGATCGTGCTGAACTCGGTGGTGCGGTACTTCCCGAACCGGCACTACCTGGACGAGCTCCTCGGCCTGCTGCTCCCGCTCCTTCAGGACGGCGGCCGCATCCTGGTCGGCGACGTGCGGAACCTGGACCTCTTCGACGCACAGCTGTACGCCGCCGAGCGCGCTCGCGCCGACCACGGCACCACGGCCGGGGCCCTGGCCGCCCAGGTGCAGCGCAGCCGCCGCCAGGAGACCGAACTGCTCGTCAGCCCCACCTACTTCGCGCAAGCGACGGAGCGTTTCCCCGAGGTGGGTTCCGTGGACCTCGTGGTCGAGCACGGCGCGGGAGACAGCGAGAGGCTCGCGTACCGCTACCACGTGATCCTGACCAAGGGCGCCACCGCACCCGCCGAGCCCCTGCCGTGGCGGGAGGCCGCCACCCCGGAACAGCTGCGCGCCCTCCTGGACGGCGGGGCCCCCGACCGGTTCGGGGTCAGCGGCCTGACCAACCCGCGTGTGGCGGACGACGTGCGCTTCAGCGAGGGGCTCGGCCTCCGGGCGGGCGCCCGTGAGGTGGAGCCGCACGCCCCCGGGGCCCGGCTGTCCGCGCGGGCCGCCGAGGAGGTCCGGGAGCTCGAAGCCGTCCTTCGGCATGCCGAGAAGCTGGGGTACCAGGTGGCGGCCACCTGGTCGCAGGACCGGCCCGACGGCCTCGACCTGGTACTGGGCAGGGGTGAGCTGCCCCCCGTGCGGGCGCGTGCGCCCTATCGCGCGCCGTCCGCGACGAACCACCCGCAGATCGGACACAGGGGACCGTCACTGGCCCGGTCGCTCAAGGACTACCTGTCCACCCGGCTGCCGCACTACATGGTCCCCAGCCTCTTCGTGGTCCTCGACGAACTCCCCGTCACCGCGAACGGCAAGGTGGACAAGCGGGCCCTGCCCGCCCCGGACGAGGACGACGTGACCAAGGAGACCTACGTCGCCCCGCGCACCGACGCCCAGCGCGTGCTGTGCCGGGTCGTCGCCGACGTCCTCGGCCTCAGCCGGGTAGGACTCCAGGACAACTTCTTCGACCTCGGCGGGCACTCGCTGCTCGCCACCCGGCTCACCCTCCGGGTGAAGCAGGAGACGGGCGCCGAACTGCCGCTCCAGCTGATCTTCAGCGGAGCCACGGTCGAGGAGATGTCCGCCGCCCTGGAGCAGCGGCCGGCGACCCTGGAGAGCGAGCCGCCGGCCCCGGTCGCCGCGGACGAGGAGAGCGGGGAGCAGGGAGCGGCACCCATCGCCCTGCAACAGCGTGACCTGTGGTTCCTCAACCGGCCCGACCACCTGGCAGCCGCGCACGACAACGTCCAGCTGGCATTCCGGATCAACGGCCCCCTGGACCGCGAGGCCTATGTGGGCGCCGTGCGGGCCCTGGTGGAGCGCCATGCGGTACTGCGCACCGGCTACGTCCGGCGCGACGGCACCGTGACCCAGCGGGTGAACCCCGCCGCCGGCTTCGCGGTGCCGGTGCTGGAGACCGACGACGAGGCCGTCACCGAGTGGCTGCGCGCCGAGCGGCTGCGGCCCTTCGCCCCGGACGACCGTTACATGCTCCGCGCCCACCTGCTCACCCTGTCGGACCAGGCGCACATCGCCGTACTCACCCGGCCCTGGGGCGTCTTCGACGGCTGGTCCGTGAACGTCGTGCTGTCCGAGCTGCTGGTGCTGTACCGCGCGCTGAGCCGGGGCACGGCACCCCGGCTGCCCGAACTGCCGCTGTCGTACGCCGACTTCGCCCGCTGGCAGGCGCGTACCACCGACGCCGCGGAGCTCTCCCGGCAGGAGCGCTACTGGCGGCGGCAACTGGACGGGCTGCCGGCCTGCCTGCCGCTGCGGACCGACTACGAGCGGTGCCCGGTGAAGACGTACCAGGGTTCCTCGGTGGACCTCCGCGTCCCCGCCGAACTGCTCGACCGCCTGCGCGGGCTGAGCAAGGAGCGCGGGGCCACGCTCTACATGACGCTGCTGTCGGCGTTCGCCGTCCTGCTGGGCGGCCACACCGAGGGCAGCGACCTCACCATCGGCTCCGCGGTGTCGAACCGGCCCCGCACCGAACTGGAGGGCGTGGTCGGCTACTTCGTCAACCTGGTGGCCCTGCGGCTCGACGTGCCCGCGGACCGTGCCTTCACCGACGTCCTGGCGCAGGCCAGGCGCGTCACCACCGAGGCCCACGAACACAAGGACCTGCCGTTCCCCGACCTGGCCCGGGCCCTTGTGCCCGATCCCGACCCCGGCTGCTCCCCGCTGTTCCAGGTGATGTTCAACCTGCTGCCCGCGCCCGCCCCCGCGGTGGGCGGCGACACGGCCGTCACGGACCTGGAGGTGCTGCCCCTCCGCGCGGCCACGACGACGACGAGGTTCGACCTCAACCTCGTGGTGGAGGAGACGGCCGCGGGGCTGCAGGGCTACCTGGAGTACAGCACCGACCTCTTCGCCAGGGGGACCGCCGAGCGGATGGCCCGCGCCTACGAGCGGCTGCTGGAGGAGGTCGCGGCGGCCCCGGAGGCGGATGCGGCCCGGCTGCGCGCCGCGGCGACCGTGACCACCGGCCCGGTTCAGCCGACACCGCCTGAACCCGGACCCGAACCCGCGGCGGTCTCCCCCCGTACGCCGGCCGCACCCGACCAGTCCGAGACGCAGGGCAGCGCGGCCCCGCGGAGGAAAGTGAACAGGAGAGACAGCACCATGGCTTCGACGACTCCGACGGTATCGACGCCGCCCACGATGGAGGGCCACCCGCTGTTCGGGTCGCTGATGGATCTGCAGCGGGACACCCTGGGGACGTACCGCCGCGCGCAGCGCGACCACGGTGACGTGGTCCGGTTCACCGTGGGCCCGCCCGGCATGCGGGCGGAGTTCTACGGCGTGTTCTCGGCGGAGGGCGCACAGCAGGTGCTGGCCTCCTCGGCACAGACCTTCAGCAAGGAGAACCGGTTCCTCGGTGAGCTGCGGCAGTCGTTCGGCAACGGGCTGCTGACCAGCATGGGCGACGAGTACCTGCGGCAGCGCCGGATGCTCCAGTCGCTCTTCACCCCGCGTCAGGTGGACAACTACGCCTCCGAGATCACCCAGGAGACCCGCAACCTCGTGGAGCGGTGGCGGACGGCGCCGGACGCCACGGTCGACGTCGCCCAGGAGATGACCGGGCACACGCTGCGGACGATCTCCCGCATCCTCTTCGGCCGGAAGAACGACGTGGACGCGATGGTCCCCATCGTGCAGCGCAACTTCCCGCGCATCAACGAATACGCGGTCAAGCGGGCCTTCGCCCCGGTGAACCTCTCCCGGAAGATCCCCACGCCGGGCAACCTCCGCGCGGCCAAGGCGCACCAGGAGCTCTACCAGGTGTGCGACGAGATCATCGCGGCCCGCCGGGCCGAGGAGTCCGCCGCCCCCAGCGACCGGCACGACATGCTCACCCTGCTGTCCCGGGCGCAGGACGACGAGGGCAACCCGATCAGCGCGCAGGAGACCCGGGACCAGGTCCTGGTCTTCCTCGTCACCGGCCACGAGTCGACCGCCACCACCGTCGGCCTGACCCTGCATCTGCTCGCCACCCACCCGGACGTCCTGGCCCGTGCGCACCAGGAGGTCGACAGCGTCCTGGGCGGCCGTGAGCCCGTCGCCGAGGACCTGGAGAGCCTCACCTACCTGACGCGGGTGCTCAAGGAGACGCTCCGCCTCTACCCGGCGGCGCCGGCCCTGGGCCGGATCTCCACCGAGGACGTGCAGGTCGGCCCGTACACCATTCCGGCCGGCGCCGATGTCGTGGTCAGCTCCGGCGTCATCCAGCGCCACCCCGACCTCTGGGAGGACCCCGACACGTTCGACCCGGACCGCTTCCTGCCGGAGCGGGAGGCGGAGCGCCCGCGCTACGCCTGGTTCCCGTTCGGCGGCGGCCCGCGAGCCTGCATCGGCCAGCACCTGGCGATGCTGAACGCCACTCTCACGCTCGCCGTGCTGCTCCAGCACTACTCGTTCACCGCGGTCGACACCGACATACCGCTGAACACCGGAATCACCCTGCGCCCCACCGGCCAGGTCCGCTGCAAGCTGACCGCGCGGACCTGACCACGACGGCACGGGGAACGAATCCCAGGGATATCGCCGGGAATTCGGCCGGGCTTTCCCGGGTGCGCCTTGCCGGATACAAGCGGCCGGGTTAACCTGACCAGGATTTCCGGAGTGACTGCCGAATTCCTGTCGACCGGGCTCGGCCGGTCCCGTTCTTTCCCGTGTCCGGTCGGTTCTGCCTTGCCTTTGGCCGCCTTGCTCGGCCGGGCGGTTGCGTTGCCATGACGAACACGGATGAATTTCGGCTGGTCGGCCGGTGGTCGACGCGTGAGGGGGATATTGACAGTGCACAAAGAATTCGCTCTGGTCACCGGGGGGACCAAGGGAATCGGGCTCGGGCTGAGCGGGCGCCTGGTGTCGTTGGGCTATCAGGTGGTGGCGCTCTACCGGGGCGACAAGGAATCGGCCGCGGCGGCGGAGCGCGCGTTCGGTGACGGCCTGCGCGCCGTGCAGGCGGACCTGGCGGACCCCGACGTCGTGACCGCCGTGGCCGACGAGTTGGCCACCACGTACGGGGCGCCGAAAGTCCTGGTCAACAACGCGGGTCGGAACATCGACCGCCCCTTCCTCGACATGTCGTTCGACGACTGGAACCGGGTGATCGAGGCCAACCTGTCCGCTCCGTTCTACCTCACCAGGGCGCTGGCGCCGGCGATGCTCGCCGCGGGCGGCGGCTCGGTGGTGAACGTGGCGGCGACCACGGGGATCCGCCCACGGCTGAACGGAATCAATTACTGTGCCAGCAAGGCGGGGCTGCTGCATTTCACCAAATGCCTTGCGCTGGAGCTCGCCCCCACCATCCGCGTGAACTCACTCATTCCCGGTATGATCGACACCGAGGAGATGCGGACACGGTTCCGGACCGACGAACCGTATTACCGCGAAAAGCTGCTCGAAGAGATTCCGCAGGGGCGCATCGGAGACGTCGACATGATGGCCGATGCGCTGGAATTCCTGATCAGTGAGAAAGCTTCGTACATCACCGGACAGAAATTGATTGTGGACGGTGGCCAGTTCATGTGGTGATGACGATGGCGTGACTGAGGCCGCCCCCTGCGGCAGGACCGGACGACCCACCTGATCTCGCGAGAAGAGGACTGTGCACGTGCGTTCACGTATGGACCGGTACGAGGCGTTCCTGACCGAGCAGTATCGGCACGGCTTCACGAAGTCCGACGAATACTCACTGGACGAGCTGTCCGAGAGCCTGCGGGCCCGGATCGCCGAAGGCCACTTCAAACGCGTGGTCTTCACCGGCATGGGGTGCTCGGCGATCGTCTCCGACGTCGTCCGCGCCTTCTTCATCTCGACGGGCACCGAGGTGGAGTTCCACGTCTTCAACGACTACGACTACGCGTATCTGCTGCCGTCCTCCGTGATCGACGACGAACAGACCCTGATCATCCTGAGCTCCTACAGCGGCCACTCCATGGAGCCCGCGCGGGCGTTCCGCGCGCTCGCGCACGCCCACCACCGGATGATCCTGCTCACCTCCGGCGGACGCCTGGCCGAACTGGGCCGCGAGGCCGGTGTCTCGATCATCCGCTGGGAGCTGAGCGAGCCGGACCGTGAGTACCCCCTGTTCCACGTGGGGCAGTACTTCGCCATCCTGCTGGAGGTCTTCTACCGGCTGGGCCTGGTCCGGCAGGACTTCGGGGACGAGGTCCGGGCACTCCCGGACCACCTCGCCCACGACTTCACGGACGCCCACCGGGAACTGGCCGACACCGCGGCCCTGCGCAGCCGGGAAGCCAACGTCATCATGATCGCTTCGCCGGCGTGGCACGAGAGCCTGCTCAAGCTGGCCAAGATGCATCTCAACGAGATCGCCATGGTCCCGGCCACCCGCAACTACTTCCACGAGTTCTGCCACAGCGAGGTGGCGACCCTGTCCGACCCGACGCGCAAGCACAGCGTGCTGGTCTTCGCCGACGACGAGGACGACGACTACACCAAGGGCAAGATGAAGAACCTGCTCGGCCTGCTCACGAGCGACCTCCCCCAGAACCGCAACATCGAGGTCACCCAGATCCCCCTCACCGGGCCGACGTTCATGCGGAAGTACTTCACCGCCCTGGAGTTCGTCCAGCACCTCACGCTCGCGCTCGGCCGCGCGCACGAGACCGAGTCGCGCAACCTGATATCCGAGGCCGCCGGGAACCCCTGGTACCACGGCGACACCATTCTCGCGGAGGCGGCCGCCCGCTAGGCGCCGTCGTTCGGATCAGGCCGTCCGTGAGGTGCGGTGCGTGCCAGACCCCGCGACGCCGGGATGATCCAAACGACAGGGCCTAGCCCGCCGGGGGCCGGAGCCGTGTGCGACGCGCGGCTCCGGCCGGTCCGGGCACCCGGTCCGCCGGCCCACGCTGTCCGGCGCACCCCGCCCCGGTGAAGGGTCACGGGGAGGCGGAGTCGCGCACCCGCTTCCGGCCTGCGCGCCCCCGGCGGCCCGTGAATCCCGCAAACACAGCAGGACCGCCGGGGTGACGCCCGCATAGGTACCGAGCGAAACCGCCTGCCCGGTCAGGCGCACGGAAGAAGGAGTGTTGGCTCAGTGAGCAGCCCGGACGACCCGATGGTGGCCGAGACGGACATTGCGATCATCGGCATGGCCGGACGCTTCCCCGGCGCCGACGACCTGGACTCCTTCTGGCGCCTGCTGAGCGAGGGCCGGGAGGGCATCACCCGGTTCAGCCGCGAGGAACTGGCCGCCGCCGGTGCCTCCCCCCGGCTGCTGGACGATCCGCAATACGTCCCGGCACACGGAGTGATCCCGGACGTGGACCTGTTCGACACGGGCTACTTCGAACTCACCCCGGCCGAGGCCGAGATGACCGACCCCCAGCACCGCATCCTGCTCACGGCCGGACACGCCGCACTGGAGCACGCCGGCTACGACCCCACCCGCTTCGACGGACTGATCAGCGTCTACGCCGGAGCGGCGATCAACACCTATCTCCAGCAGCAGGTCCTGCCGCACGTCGACCAGACCACCACCTCCAACCATTTCGCGGTCATGGTCGGCAACGACAAGGACTTCCTGGCCACCCGGCTGTCGTACAAGCTGGACCTGAAAGGGCCGAGCTACACCGTCCAGACCGCCTGCTCGACCTCGCTGGTCGCCATCCACCTGGCCTGCCAGGGGCTGATCAACGGCGAGTGCGACATGGCACTGGCCGGCGGCGTCACCGTCAAGCTCCCCCAGACCAAGGGCTATCTGTACGAAGAGGGCGCGATCCTGTCCAAGGACGGGCACGTACGCGCCTTCGACGCCGACGCCAGCGGCACCGTGCTCGGCAACGGCGTGGGCGTCCTCGTGCTCAAGCCGCTGCGCGACGCACTCGCCGACCGGGACACCATCCACGCGGTGATCAAGGGCACCGCGACCAACAACGACGGTTCCGGCAAGGTCAGCTTCGCCGCCCCCGGCGCGGCCGGCCAGGCCGCCGTCATCCGGGAGGCACACGCGGTCTCCGGCGTCCACCCACGCTCGATCGGCTACGTGGAAGCACACGGCACCGCCACCCGGCTGGGCGACCCGGTCGAGGTGTCGGCGCTGACCAAGGCGTTCCGGGCCGCCACGTCCGACACGCAGTTCTGCTCGATCGGCTCGGTCAAGTCCAACATCGGCCACCTGGACGCGGCCGCGGGCGTCGCCGGTGTGATCAAGACCGTGCTGATGATGAAGCACCGCACGCTGGTGCCCACGCTGAACTACCGCACCCCCAACCCGGCCATCGACTTCGCGGCAGGGCCCTTCAAGGTGAGCACCGGGACCGAACCGTGGCCGGCGACCGAGCCCCGGCGCGCGGGGGTCAGCTCCTTCGGCATCGGCGGCACCAACGCCCACGCCGTGCTGGAGGAAGCCCCCCGGCCGCCGGTGACCGGGGACTCCCGCTCCAGCCAGGTCCTGGTCCTGTCCGCACGCTCCGCGAGCGCGCTGCGCACGGCCGCCGAGGAACTGGCCGGGTACCTGGAGGGCGAGGACACGGCGGCGCTCGCCGACGTCGCCTACACCCTGGCGGTCGGGCGACGGGCCCACGAGCACCGCCTTGCCGTGCTGGGCGCCGACCGCACCGCCCTGGCCGCCGCCCTGCGCGGCGCCACGATCCCCGAACGGCAGGCCACCGGCGAGGTCTCCTTCGTCTTCGCCGAGCACGTCGCCGACGCCGCGGCCCTGGCGGAGCAGTGGTGCGCCGCCGAACCCGCCTTCGCCGAGCACCACCGGTCGGCGATGTCGGCCGGGGCGGGCGAACACGGCGCGGCGGGGCAGGCGTTCGCCCTCCAGTACGCGCTGGGCCGGCTCTGGCTCGGCTGGGGTGTGCAGCCCCTCGCGCTGCACGGCGACGGCCTCGCCGCCCGGGTCGCCGCCTGCGTCACCGGGGCGCTGCCCCTGGCCGAGGGCCTGGCCGGGCTCGACGAATCCGCCGCCCCGCTGTTCGCCGCGGACTCCCGCTTCCCGCTGCGCGGCGCTCAGGAGGAAGTCCGGGGCCGTGCCCTCGGGGTGGCCGACGGACCGTGGGGTGCCGTCGCCCGCGCCTGGGAGGCCGGGACCGACATCGACTGGCAGGCCTGGTTCGCGGGCGAGGAACGCGGCCGGGTACCGCTGCCCACCTACCCTTTCGAGGGCCGCCGCTGCTGGCTGACCGGCCCGCGGACACCGGCCCCGGCGGGTGCCGCCGGAACCGGCCCGCACCCCATGCTGGACGAGAACGTCTCCACCCTGGAGACCGTGGCGTACCGCAGCTCGCGCACGGGCGACGAGTTCTACCTGGCCGACCACCGGGTGGAGGCCGAGCCCGTAATGCCGGCGGTCGGCTACCTCGAACTCGCCCGCGCCGCGGGTGAACTGTCCGTCGGCTCACCGGTGCGTCTGCACGACGTCACCTTCGACCAGCTGCTCTCGTACGCCTCCGGACCACGCGACGTGCTGGTCTCCCTCTGGCGTGACCGGGAGGCGATCGGATTCGAGGTCGCGGAGGCCGACAACGTGTTCGCGGCCGGCGAGATCCGCACCGGCCGGGGGGAGCCGCAGGCCCCGCTCGACCTGGCGGAGATCGCCGCGCGCTGCACCGAGTCCGTCGACCACCGGGCCTGCTACGCCCGGCTGCGGGACCTCGGCCTCGACTACGGCCCCCGCATGCGCGCCCTGTCCGGGCTGGCGATCGGCGATGGCGAGGCCCTCGCCGCCCTCGAACTCCCCGACGCCGCCTCGCTGGACGGCGCGATGCTGAACCCCGCCCTGCTCGACGGGGCCCTGCACGGCCTGGTGCTGCTGCTCGCCCGGACGTACGGCGCCACGGCCGGCGGCTTCCTGCCCATGGCCCTGGGAGAACTGTCCACGCATGCCCCGGTCGACGGCTCGTGCCGGGCCCATGTGACGGTCAGCCGCCTCGGTGAGCGCTCCGCCCACGCCGACGTGACGGTGCTGGACTCCCGGGGGAACGTCCTGGCCCGGCTCCGTGACCTCGTCGTACGGGTACTCGACCGGCCCGACGGGGCGGAGCTGCTGGCCCGCCGCTGGGTCGACTCCCCGGCCGGTACCGCCGACCTCGGCATCGGTACCGCCCTGGTCGTCGCCGCGGACGCCGGCCGCCGCGCGGCCCTGGCCGGCACGCTGACGTCGCTGGGGGCCGAGGAGGTCATCGCCGTCCCGCCTGGCGAACCGGCCGTATCGCGCGGCCTGCCGGACACCGTCCTGGCCGAGGAGCCCGAACCCGAGCAGGCCCTGCAGCTGGTGCAGCAGCTGCTGAGCGGCCGGCCGACCGCCCCGGTCAGGGTGCTGCTGATCCACCGTCATGACGCGGCCGGTGCCCGCCCCGAACACGCCGCCCTGGCCGGGTTCGCCCGCGCCGTGCGGGCCGAGAACCCGTTGCTGCGGCTCCAGGCCGTCGGGCTCGCCGGCGACGTGGACGAGGCGGCGGCACTCGCCGCCGAACTCGCCGGTCCGGGCGGCGATCCCGAGGTCGAGCACACCGCCGCGGGACGCCGCGTCCCCCGCCTGGTCCCCGCCCCGGCCGCACCGCCCGTCCCGCTCCGCGACGGCGGCGTCTACCTGATCACCGGCGGTGCCGGAGGTCTCGGCCGGGTGGTCGCCGAGTGGGTGCTGAGCCGCGCCGATGCGCGGGTCGTCCTCCTGGGCCGCAGCGCGCAGCCCCCGGCCGAGCTGGACGCACGGGTGGTGTACCGCAGCGCCGACGTCACCGACACCGAGGCGCTCGCCGCGCAACTCGCCTCCGTCCGAGCGGAGTTCGGTCCGCTCAACGGTGTCGTCCACGCGGCGGGCGTACTGCGCGACGGCTTCGTCCCGACCAAGTCCGCGGCGGATTTCGCCGCCGTACTCGCCCCCAAGGTCGCCGGCCTGCGCACCGTGGACACCGCGACGGCGGACGATCCGCTGGACTTCTTCGTCGTCTTCTCCTCGATCGCCGCGCACATCGGCAGCGCCGGCCAGACCGACTACGCCTACGCCAACGCGTTCGCCGAGGCGTACGCCGAGCGCCGGGACCGGCTGACCGCCGTCGCCTGGCCGATGTGGGCCGACGGCGGCATGCGGCAGAGTGCCGAGGCGGCCGCCGACATCGCCGCCCGCACCGGCTTCGGGGTGCTGCCCACCGAGACCGGCCTGCGCCTCCTCGAACAGGCGCTCGGCGCCTCCGGCGCCGTGGTGGCGGCCTACGGGAACACCGGACGCATAGCCGCCGCGCTGCACGCCCCGCTCACCACCGCACCGGCGGCGGCCACCGGCCGTCCGGCCGCAGCCGACGGCGTGGACCCGTACGCTGCCGCCCTGGGGCTGCTGCGCGAGCTGATCGCCGCCGAGACCGGCCTGGACGCCTCGGAACTCGCCGAGGACGCGCCGTTCGACCGCTACGGCATCGACTCGCTGATGATCACCAAGCTCAACCGCGAGCTGGACCGCCGCTTCACCGGCCTGTCCAAGACCCTGTTCTTCGAGTACGCCACCCTCGGCGAGCTGGCCACCTACTTCGCCGAACAGCACCCGGCCGAACTCGGCGGCGACCGCCGGGAGGAGCCCGCCCCGCCCGCCCCGACCACCGCGGCATCGCCGCGCCGCGGCCGGACCGACCGCCCCGCTCGGGCAACCGGTCCCGAGGACCGGGCGATCGCCATCATCGGCCTGGCCGGCCGCTACCCCATGGCCGATGACGTCGAGGAGTTCTGGGCCAACCTGGTCGCGGGCCGCGACTGCGTCGAGGAGATCCCCGAGGACCGGTGGGACAGCACCCGCTGGTACGACCCCGACCCCGCCGCGCCGGGCCGGGCGCACACCCGCTGGGGCGGGTTCCTGCGCCATGTGGACCGGTTCGACCCGCTGTTCTTCGGCATCTCCCCACGCCAGGCCGAACTGATGGACCCGCAGGAGCGGCTGTTCCTGCAGAACGCCTGGCACGTGCTGGAGGACGCGGGCTACCGCCGCGCCGACCTGTCCGGACGCCCCGTCGGTGTGTACGTCGGCGTGATGTACGGCGAGTACCAGTTCCACGGCGCGCTGGACGCCCTGCGCGGCGGCCGCCCCCTCACCGGCTCCTCGTTCGCGACCATCGCCAACCGGGTCAGCCACGCCCTCGACCTGTCGGGGCCCAGCCTGGCCCTGGACACCATGTGCTCCTCCTCGCTCACGGCGATCCACCTGGCCTGCGAGAGCCTGCGCAGGGGCGAGAGCGAACTGGCGATCGCCGGCGGCGTCAACGTCTCCCTGCACCCCTACAAGTACGCCTTCCTCAGCCAGGGCCGCTTCCTGTCCTCCGACGGCCGCTGCCGTGCCTTCGGCGCGGGCGGCGACGGCTACGTCCCGGGGGAGGGCGTCGGCGCCGTCCTGCTGAAGCCGTACCGGCAGGCGCTGGCCGACGGCGACCGCGTCCAAGGGGTCATCCTCGGCAGCGCCGTCAACCACGGGGCCCGGACCAACGGCTACACCGTGCCCAATCCGCACGCCCAGCAACGGGCCATCACCGGTGCCATGGAGCAGGCGGGCGTCGCCCCCGAGGACATCGGCTACGTGGAGGCACACGGCACCGGCACCGCCCTCGGCGACCCGATCGAGCTCACGGGACTGACCAACGCCTACCGGTCGGCCGCCGCGGAGCCCGGCCACTGGCCGATCGGGTCGGTCAAGTCCAACGTGGGACACCTGGAGTCCGCCGCCGGGATCGCCGGACTGACCAAGGTGCTGCTGCAGTTCACGCACCGCACGCTCGTGCCCTCGCTGCACGCCGGCGAACTCAATCCGAACATCGACTTCGACCGCTCCCCGTTCCGCGTGCAGCGCGAACTCGCCGAGTGGCCGGACGCGGACCGTCCGCGCCGGGCCGGGCTCAGCTCCTTCGGCGCGGGCGGTGCCAACGCGCACCTGGTGCTGGAGGAGTCACCGCGGCCCGAGCCACGCTCCACGGTCCCGGCGGGCGAGCAGCGCACCGACGAGCCCGTGGTGTTCCTGCTGTCCGCACGTGACGAGGAACGGCTGCGGGTCTACGCGGGGCAGGCGGCACGGTTCCTGCGCACCGAGCGCGTCCCGCTCGCCGACCTCTGCTTCACCACCCAGGTGGGTCGGGAGAGCCTGGACGCCCGGCTCGCGGTGGTGGCCACCGACGGCGCCGACGTCGTCGCGGCGCTGGAACGCTTCGCCGACGGCGGGCCGCTGCCGCGGGTCCCGGCCGACGGCGCGCTCGGTGAGCGTGCCGGGCGCTGGCTGGCGGGCGCCGAGGTGGACTGGGCCGCCTGGCACGCCTCCCGGCCCGGCCCCGCGCCGCGCCGGACCCGGGCTCCGCGCTACCCGTTCGCCGACGAGCGCTACTGGATTCCCCTCGACCCGGACCTGACCGGCGCACCGCATCCGCTGGTGGACGCCAACGAGTCCACCGTGACGGAGCTGCGGTTCCGCAAGACGCTGCGCCCCCGTGACCCGCTCGTGCGGGACCATGTGATCGAGGGCCGGCCCATGGTCGCCGGCGCCGCGACCCTGGAGTTCGTCCGGGCCGCCGCCGACCTGGCCGAGCCCGGAGTGCGGCACGCGCTGCGCGATGTGCTGTGGGGCCGGGCGATCGAGCCCGCGGACGCGGAGCTGGCGCTGTACGTGGCCTTCCGGCCGGACGGTGACGCGCTGGCCTTCGAGGTGTACAGCGAGGCCGCGGACGGCCGGGCGACCCACGCCCGCGGGAACGCGGTCGGCGCCGTCGGCCCGCACGGTGACGCCCTGGACCTGGCCGGCGTGCGCGAACGGCTGCCCGTCGTACGGGACCGGGCCGCGACCTACACCGACTACCGGGCCGCGGGCTTCGTGTACGGCCCGTCGTTCCAGGTCGTGGACGAGATCCGCAGCACGTCCGAGGAAGCCGTGCTGCGGCTGAGCGGCGGCGGCCTGACCGAGGGGGAGACGGCACTGCCCCCGGGGCTGCTCGACGGAGCCCTGCGAGCCTGCCACTGGGTCGGCCGGGACACCGCGCCGCGGCCCGGTGAGCTGCCCGTGCCGTTCAGCCTGGGCGCGCTCGACGTGTTCGCTCCGCTGCCGCCCGTGGTGTACGCCCACGCCCGGCTGGTGGGCGAGAGCGCCGGCGTACGCCGCTTCGACGTCACCGTCCACGACGAGCAGGGCCGCCCGCTGGTCTCCTTGCGGGACTTCGCCGGCCGCACGCCGGGCGCCGCCGCCTCCACGACACCGGGTGCTCCCGTCGGGGAGCAGGAACGGAGCGAGGGTCAGGCGCGCTTCTACGAGCCGTACTGGCGACCCGCCACCGACCCGGAGCCCGCGTCGGAGGCGCCCCGGACGCTCGCCCTGCTCGGCGACGCCCCGGAGCTGGAGGCCGCGCTGGCCGCGACCGGCGCCTGGCGCCGGGTGGTCCGCCTCCCCGGGGACGCGGACGGGCTCACGCGCCTGCTCGCGGGCGCGGCGCAGGAGGACGGCCTGGACATCGCCGTCGCCCAGGGCCTCCTCCGCCCGCCGGCGTACGCCCCCGAGGACGGCGTCGACGCCTCGCCCACGGACGTCCTCGACCGTTCCTGCTTCCTGCTGCTCGACGTGCTGCGGGCCGTGGCATCCGGCGAGTTGCCGGGGCGGGTGCGGTGTCTGCTGATCCACCCCCAGGACGGGGACGAAGAACGGCCCGAGTGGGCCGCCCTGGCCGGATTCGCCCGATCCACCGCCGCCGTGGCCCGCTTCGAACTGCTGACGCTGGGCGTCCCCGGACAGGCGCCCACCGCCGAACTGGCCGCTGCCATGGCTGTCGAACTGCGTGCCGCGCCGCGAGCGGCCGGGCTGGAGGTCCGCCGTACCGCAGCGGGCGACCGTGAACTGCGCGGACTGCGCCCCGTGTCCGCGTCCGGCCGGTCCGGGCCGCCCCTGCGCGACCGGGGGGTCTACGTCGTCACCGGCGGCGCGGGCGCCATCGGACGCGTCCTCACCGGGCACCTGGCCCGCGCCCACCGGGCCCGGCTGGTACTGGTCGGCCGCTCCGAGCCCGACCACCGCCTGATCCGGGAACTGTCCGGGTACGGCGCGGACGTCCTCGCGCTGCGCGCCGACGTGACGCGGGCCGGGGAACTCGCCGCCGCCCTCGACGCCGCCCGCGAGCGCTTCGGCGCGCTGCACGGTGTGTTCCATCTGGCCGGAGCCGCCGACGACGGCCACGCCACCGACGACGACTTCGGTCACGACAGGTTCGCGCGGGTGCTCGCGGCCAAGACCCGCGGCCTGGTCCACCTCGACCGGCTGACCCGCGATGACGCCCTCGACCTGTTCGTGGTGTTCTCCTCGATCTCCTCGCTGATCGGTGACTTCGGCGCGGCGAGCTACGCCACGGCGAACCGCTTCGCCGACCTGTACACGGTGCTGCGCGACTCCTGGGTGCGCCGCGGCGCCCGGCACGGCCGCAGCCTGTCGCTGGGCTGGCCGCTGTGGTCCGTCGGCGGCGTGGACTCGCTGGTCGGCCGGCCGGAGCTGGCCGCGTACTCCCGGCGCAGCGGGATGCCGGCCCTGGAGCCCGAGGAGGCACTGGCCGTCTTCGAGCGCTCGTTCGCCGTTCCGGCACCCTGGCTGGTCCCCGCCTGGGGCGATGCGGCACGGATCGACGCGGCACTGGTCACCCCGTCCGGGCCGCCCGCCCGACCGGCCGGAACAGCGGTACGGGCGACAGCCGCACCGGCGGGCCGGGCGGCCGTGGACGGCCGGCGGGCCCAGCTCGTCGAGCATCTGCGCGGCATCCTGTCCGGCGTGCTCAAGCTTCCGGTGGGCCGGCTGGACAGCCGGGTCGCGCTGGACGACTACGGCCTGGACTCGGTGCTGATCATGGAGTCCAACACGGTGCTGGGCCGGGACTTTCCCGGGCTCAGGGGGACGGTGTTCTTCGAGTACCGGACGGTGGACGAGCTCGCCGACCACCTGCTCGCGGAGCACCCCGACGCCGTCGCCCGCCTGTTCCCGGGGCCGGGCGACACACGGCGGACCGAGCCACCCGCCGCACAGGCACCGGCCCCGGAGGCCTCCGTCTCCGCGGCACCGGCCGCCGCGCGTCCGACTGCACCGCCGCCCGGGGCCGCCGACGAGCCCATCGCGGTCATCGGCATCAGCGGGCGCTATCCGCAGGCCCGCGACCTGGACGAGTTCTGGCGCAATCTCGCCGCCGGACGCGACTGCGTGACCGAGGTCCCCGCCGACCGGTGGGACGCCGAGGCCCTCTTCGACCCCGATCCCACCGCCGCGGGCCGCAGCTACAGCCGCTGGGGCGGCTTCCTGTCCGACGTGGACGCCTTCGACTCGCTGTTCTTCCAGATCTCGCCGATGCAGGCCCGCTCCATGGACCCGCAGGAGCGTCTCTTCCTGGAGACCGCCTGGTCCGCGCTGGAGAACGCGGGGTACCCGCCGTCCCGCCTCCCCGCGCCCCGGTTCGGCGGCCAGGGACGCGACGTCGGCGTGTTCGTCGGCGTCATGTGGGACGACTACGCCGTGCTGGCGGCCACCGAGTCCGCACGCGGCAACCATCAGGTGGTCCTCGCCAACCGGTCCTCGATCGCCAACCAGGTCTCCTACTTCGGCGACTTCCGCGGGCCCAGCGTGGTCGTGGACACCGCCTGCTCGGCGTCCCTGGTGGCGGTCCACCAGGCCTGCGAGAGCATCCGCCGCGGCGAATGCGGCTACGCCGTCGCGGGCGGCGTCAACGTGGCCGTGCACCCGGACAAGTACGTGCACCTCAGCCGCAAGACGATGCTCTCCGCCGACGGCCGCTGCCGGGCCTTCGGCGCGGGCGGCAGCGGCTATGTGCCCGGCGAGGGCGTCGGCGCCGTCGTCCTCAAACGGCTCTCCGAGGCGGTCCGGGACGGGGACACCGTGCACGCGGTGATCAGGGCGACCGCCGTCAACCACGGCGGCCGGACCAGCGGGTTCACCGTGCCCAACCCGCACGCCCAGCAGGCTCTCGTGGAGCAGGCGCTGGCCGCCGCCGGCATCAGCGCCCGCACCATCGGCTGTGTCGAGGCGCACGGCACCGGAACCGCCCTCGGCGACCCGATCGAGCACACCGCCCTGGCCCAGGCCTTCGCCCGGCACACCTCCGACACCGGCTTCTGCGCCCTGGGTTCGGTGAAGAGCGCCATCGGCCACCTGGAGGGCGCGGCCGGCATCGCCGGGCTCACCAAGGCGGTGCTCCAGCTGCGGCACGCCACGCTGCTGCCCACCCTGCACGCCGACGAGCCGAACCCGGCCATCGACTTCACCCGGTCACCGTTCACCGTCCAGCGGGAGACGGCTCCCTGGCCCCGGCCGTACGACCCCGACGGGCGTCCGCTGCCACGCCGCGCGGCGGTCAGCTCCTTCGGGGCCGGCGGTACCAACGCGCACGTCATCCTGGAGGAATACGTCGCACCCGAGCCGGCCCCGGCCGAGCCCGAGGCGCCACCGGCTCCCGAGCTGATCGTGCTCTCCGCCCGCGACGAGAAGCGGCTGCGCGACTACGCGGCCGCACTCGGCCGGGCACTGGACACCCCGGCCGATCCGCCCCTGCGGCTCGCCGACGTCGCCCACACCCTGCGGGTGGGCCGCGAGCCGATGGCCGAGCGCCTGGCGTTCGTCGCCACCGACATCGCCGAGGCGGCGTCCCGGCTCGCCGCCGTCGGACGCGGCGAGGACGGGCAGTGGCTGCACCGGGGCCGGGTCACCTCCCACCCGCCCCTCGCGGGCCTGTTCAGCGACAGCGTCGGCGGCGATGACTTCCTGACCGCTCAGATCCGCTCCGGGAACGACGACCTGCTCGGTCGGCTGTGGGTGTCCGGCGTCGCCGTCGACTGGGACCTGATGGACCGGGGCCGGCCGGGCGTGCGGCGCCGCGTACCGCTGCCGACGTATCCGTTCGAGCGCGCCCGGCACTGGCTGGACCTGGGGCCCGCACCGGCGGCTCCGGACGGCGCCCGAGCGCCGTGGCGGCGCACCCTCGCGGCCACCGCGCCGGTGCTCCGGGACCATGTCGTCGAGGGCCGCGCGATCCTGCCCGGCGTCGGGCATCTCGACCTCGTCGCCGAAGCCCGCGGCGAGCAGGCCGGGCCGTCCTTCGCCGACGTGCGCTGGATCGCGCCGCTGGCGGTCACCGGCGCCGGCGCCGGCGTGTCGGTCCGCTTCGACGGCGACCGCTACGAGGTCCTCGGCGACGACGACACCGTCCGTTCGTGCGGACGTCTGATCGACGCTCCGCCCGCGCCCTGCGCCGTCGACGTCCCCGCGCTGCGGGCTCGCCTGGACGAGGGCCCCGGCCACACGGCCTTCTACCGGCTGCTCGAAGAACAGGGCCTGCCGTACGGGCCGTTCTTCCGCCGCGTCCAGCAGGTCTGGACCGGCGAGGGCGAGGCCCTCGGCAGGCTGGGCCCGGTCACCGAGGACACCTCGCACCGGCTGCACCCGGGAGTCCTGGACGCGGCTCTGCACACCGTCGCGGCGCTGCTGGTCCGGCGCCGGGGGCCGGGAGCCCGGCCGCTGCTGCCCTTCGCGGCCGACCGGGTCGAGGTCTTCGGGCCGGTTCCGGCGAGCGGGTGGTCCCACATCCGGGAGACCGGGAACGACCGCTGCGACGTGCTGCTTGTCGACGACACGGGTGCGGTGCGCGTGCGGTTCACCAACCTGGTGTACCGCGAGGCGAAGCCGCCGCTCCCGGCGACCGTGGCGGCCTACCGACCCGCCTGGACCCCGTCGCCGGCCGAGGACACCGCCGAGCCCGCCCGCCGGGTGCTGCTCGTCGCGGCGCGGCCGGACGCCGAACCGGCCCTGAGCGTGGCCGCGGCGCACCCGGACGCGGAGGTGCGCCCGCTCGCCGTCGGCCGGGGCGGCCTCACCGACGCCGAGTTGGACCGGGCGCTGGGAACGGCCGCACCCGACCTGATCTACTTCGTCGGCGCCGCCGTGGAGCAGGAACCGGCCGACCGCGCGGGCGTGCGGGCGGTGATGGACCGCGGGGTGGTCTCCTTCTACCGCCTGGTCCGCGCCCTGGACCGGCACGGCCTGCTCGACCGGCCGCTCCGGCTGAAGGTCGTGACCGCGGACGCGTATCCGCTCGCCGCGGACGACGCCTCCGCGCCGTGGCAGGCCGGGCTCGCCGGAGCCGCGATGGTGGTGGCGAAGGAGTTCCCGAACCTCCGGGTCGCCCTGGTCGACGTACGGCTGGCCGAGGCCGCCGACGCGGCCGCCGCGGTGGCCGCCGAGCCGTTCCCGGCCCGCACCGTGCCGGTGTCCCTGCGGGCCGGCGTACGGCGGGTCCGGACACTGGAGCGGGTCGAACTCCCGCAGGCACCGCCCGTGTTCCGGCCCGGCGGCGTCTACCTGGTGGTCGGCGGTCTGGGCGCCGTCGGCCGGGACACCTGCCGCCACCTCGCCGGCACCTACCGGGCCAAGCTGGTGGTCGTGGGGCGCTCCCCGCTCGATGGGCCCCGGCGTGAGCAGATCGCCGAGTGGGAGGCGGCGGGTGCCGAGGTGCGTCACCTCTCCCTGGACGCCACGGATCCGGCCGCCCTGGCCGAGGCCGTCGCCCTGGCCAAACGGGAGTTCGGTGCCCTGCACGGCGTGATCAACGCCGCGATGGTCCTGGTCAACCGGGTCGTGCGGGAGCTGCCGGAGGCAGAGCTGCGTTCGGCGCTGGAATCCAAGACCGACACCACCTGGAGCCTGCTGCACGCCGTGCGCGACGAGGCCCTGGACTTCGTGCTGTTCTACTCCTCCGGGGTCGCCTTCGAGGGCAACCACGGCCAGGCGGGCTACGCGGCGGGCTGCACGTTCGCGGACGCCTACGCCCTGCACGCCGCACGTGACCTGCCCTTCCCGGTGCGAGTGCTCAACCTGGGCTACTGGCACGCGGGCGGCGACGAGCACCGTCAGCGGGTGCTGCGCCGTGTCGCGGCGGCCGGTATCCGGCCCCTGACGGCGGAGCAGGGCATGACGGTGGTCGAGCGGGCGCTCGGCGCCGGACTGCCCCAACTGCTCGCCCTCGACGCGGATCAGGACATCCTGGATAACCTGGGCGTCGCCGCTGACCACCGGCTCGTCGCGCTGCCCGGCGGTGCCCCGCCCGTGCTGCCCGCCGTCCGGCTCGGCCGTACGCCCGTGCCCGATCCCGAACTGACCGAGCATCAGCATGCGGTGGCGGAGACGGAGCAGCTGGCCGGACGCCTGCTGGCGGCCGTGCTGCACCGGGCCGGCGTGTTCGCCCAGCCGGAACGCCGGCACGACCGCGCCGCACTCGCCGCCCGGCTGGGCGTGGTGCCGGAGCACACGGCCCTGTTCCAGCGGCAGCTCGACCTGCTCGCCGCCGCCGGACACCTGCGTACCGGGGACGACTGGGTCCAGCCCACGGGCCGCCCGGTGGAGCCGGAGAGCGAGGTGGTCCGGGCGGTGGACGAGCTGATCGCCCGCCGTCCCGGCGTCGAGCCGGTCGCCGGACTGCTGCGGGACTGCCTGACCGCGCTGCCCGACGTGCTCACCGGACGCCGCGGCGCCATGGAGATCCTCTTCCCCGACGGCACACCGGACCGGGTGGCAGCCGTCTACCGGGGCGACCCGGTCACCGACCGCTGCAACGCCGAGGTGGCCCGGCTCGTCGTCGAGCAGGTCGAGGCCCGGAAGGCCGCCGCGCCCGGCACCACCGTGCGGGTGCTCGAGGTCGGCGCCGGGACGGGCGGCACCAGCGCGGCCGTGCTCGCCGCGCTGGCGCGGCACGGCGAATCGGTCGAGTACGTCTTCACCGACGTGTCCGCGGCCTTCGTCCGCAAGGCCCGGGCCCGGTTCGGCGCCGACCACCCCTTCGCCCGGTTCGAGGTCCTCGACATCGAGGCCGACCCGGCGGACCAGGGATTCACACCCGGCGACCACGACATCGTCCTCGGCACCAACGTCCTGCACGCCACCCGCTCCCTGGCGGACACCCTGACGCAGGTCAAGCGGCTGCTGCGGACCGGCGGCGTGCTGCTCGTCACGGAGGGGACGCGGCCGCTGCACCAGCTGGCGCTGATCTTCGGCCTGACGCCCGGCTGGTGGCTGTTCGGCGATCAGGAGCACCGCATGCCCGGCTCGCCGCTGGCGTCCGAGCAGCAGTGGCGGGACGTGCTGGCGGCGTGCGGCTACCGGGACATCAGCACCGGCTCGCCCA
This sequence comes from Streptomyces sp. S.PNR 29, assembly GCF_030386795.1. GTDB lineage: Bacteria > Actinomycetota > Actinomycetes > Streptomycetales > Streptomycetaceae > Streptomyces. Next base: position 58,234 of record NZ_JANUQM010000016.1, on the reverse strand, counting down.
CGACCTCGGTGGGGCCGGCCTTCCAGAGCGTGATCGCGGCGGTCAGCGACGGCCTGGTGCCCCAGGGGCACCGGGACCAGGCAGTGACCGCCGAGGCGCAGGAACCGCGCGCCGGTACCGCGCCGACGGCCACGGCCCCCGCCGGCCACGACGACGCGCTGGAGCAGGTGACGTCGGTGTTCGCCCGGGTCCTGGAGATGACCCCGGAACAGCTGGACCCCGACCTCACCTTCGAGAACTACGGCGTGGACTCGCTGGTGGTGCTGGAACTGACACGCGGCCTGGAGGCGGTGTACGGCCCGCTGCCCGCGACCCTGCTGTTCGAGCGGATCACCATCCGGCAGCTGGCCGACTTCTTCCGCGCCGAGACCGTCCCGCAGCCGGCGGCGCCGGCCACGCCGGAACCCGAGGCCGCCGTGTCCGGCGAAGCGGAGCGCCTGGTCGCCGAGCTGTCCGACGAGGCCGTCGACGAGTTGCTGACCCAACTGCTCTCCCAGCGCGGGGAGTCCGAAGGAGGCGGACGATGACCCCTGAGCCGTTCAGCTGTGTGGTGGTGGGGGAGGAAGCCCTCCTCGTCGAGTGCACCCGACTGCTCCTGGCCCGTGGGCACGAGGTCACCGCCGTGGTGTCCCCGGCCCCGGACCTGATCGCCTGGGCCGAGGGCGAGGGGCTGGCGACCGTACCCCTCGGGCCGGACCTCGCCGAGCGGCTCGCGCCCCTGCGCTTCGACTATCTGTTCAGCATCGCCAACCTGCGGATGCTCCCCGACGACGTGCTGGCGCTGCCGGCCCGGCTGCCGGTCAACTTCCACGACGGCCCACTGCCCCGGCACGCCGGACTGTTCGCCACCAGCTGGGCCATCCTGGACGGAGACAAACAGCACGGCGTCACCTGGCACGTGATGACCGCCGAGGCCGACACCGGCGACGTCCTCAAGCAGCGCCCGGTCCCGGTCGATCCGGCGGCAACCGTGCACGACCTCGACATCGCCTGCTTCGACGCGGGCATCGAGTCCTTCGGTGAGCTGGTGGACGAGCTGGCGGCGGGCACCGCCACCCGCACCCCGCAGGACCTCGGCCTGCGCACCTACCACGGCAAGTACGACGGACCACCGCGGGCGGGTCTGTACGACTGGCGTCAGCCCGCCGCGGACCTGGACGCCCTGGTGCGGGCGACGTCGTTCGGACGGCGGCCCAACGGCTTCGGGATCCCGCTGGTGGCCCTCGGCGACACCCTGATCGCCGTACGGGCCGTCGAGATCCTGGACCGGCCCTCGCCCGCCGAACCCGGAACGCTCGTCGACGCCGCCGCGGAAGCCCTCACCGTGGCGACCGGCGACCGGGACGTCCGCCTCACCCACCTCGCCGATCTGACGGGGGAGCGGCTCGACCCGCTCGACGTGGCCGGGACCCTGACCGAACGGCACTCGGGCCGTTTCCCGCACCTGACCGACGCCGAGGTGGCCGAGCTGACCCGGGCCGGCCGCGCGGCACACCGTCAGGAGACCCGGTGGCTGCGTACCCTCGGCACGCTGGAGCCCGTCCTCGCGCCCAGGTTCGGCGCGCTGGGAAGCGTCACCCGGCCCGCGGACCCGGTGGCGCTGCCCGCGGCCCTGCGCGGCGGGGCCACCGAGCCGGTGTGGCCGGCCCTGGCCGCCGTGCTGGCCTTCCTGGCCCGGCTCGCCCGTGACGGGGAGCGGGACGTCGCCCTGCCCGCCCCGAGCGCCGGGGCCGGCCGGCTGCTGGCGGCCGAGGTGCCGCTCCGCCTCCCGGAGGGACTCCTCGACAGGACACTGCCCGGCCTCACCGAGCTGGTCGCCGCCGAGGTCACGGCGCTCCGGGGACGCTCCCCCTACCGCAGGGACCTGCTGCTGCGCCACCCGTCCATGACCGGCGCCGCTCGCGCGGGACTGCCCGTCGCCGTCCGGTTGCCCGGCGACGACGAGGGGCCCGCGGACCGCCCGTTGACGATCCGGATCGACGCCCACGGCACGGTCCGGTTCCACGGTGGTGAAGAGCTGACCGCCGATCAGGTGCGCTGGCTCGGCGAGCACCTCGCGCTGTTCCTGGACACCGTGGCGGCCGAGCCGGGGCGTCCGCTCGGGCAGGTGCCGCTGCTCACGCCCGGGGAACGGGAGCTGGTCCAGAACCGCTGGAACGACACGGCCGAGGACTATCCGGCAGAGCGCACCGTGAGCCGGCTGGTCTCCGACCTGGCCTGCGCCGCCCCGGACAGGCCCGCCGTCCGGTTCGAGGGCCGGGAACTCACCTACGGCGAACTGGACCAGGCCGCCGACCGGCTGGCCCGGCACCTCCTCGAGCAGGGCGCGGGACGAGGCTCCCTCGTCGGCGTCCTCCTGGAGCGCTCCCCGGACCTGCTGGTCGCACTGCTCGCGGTGATGAAGACCGGGGCGGCGTACGTGCCGATCGACCCGATCTACCCGCCGGCCCGGATCGGCCACATGATCGAGGACTCCGGGGCCCGGCTCGTGGTGACGGACGAGGCTCTGGGCCGGACGCTGACGGCCTTCCCGGTCACCCCCGTGACCGTCGCCCCGCACACCGCGCCCGGCTCCCCGGAACCGGCCGCCGCACCCGTGGACCGCTCGGAGCCGGACGCCGCCGCGTACGTCATCTACACCTCGGGGTCCACCGGACTGCCCAAGGGCGTGCAAGTGGGGCACCGGGCGCTGGTCAACTTCCTGTGGACGATGGCCCGCAGGCCCGGATTCGACTCGCGGGACTCGTTGTCGGCACTCACCACGGTCTGCTTCGACATCGCCGGCCTGGAACTGTTCCTGCCCCTGGTGCGCGGCGGGACCGTCGAGGTGCTGCCCGCGCCGGTGGCGGCCGACGGCGTCGCCCTGCGCGAGCGCATCGAGCGCACCCGCCCGACCGTGCTGCAGGCCACGCCCACCACCTGGCAGATGCTCATCGCCGCGGGCTGGACCGGCGACCCCGGCCTGCGCGCACTGTGCGGCGGCGAGCCCCTGCCGGCCGAACTGGCGGACCGGCTGACCGGCCTGGTCGGGGAGCTGTACAACATGTACGGCCCCACCGAGACCACGATCTGGTCGACCGTGGACCGGGTCCGGCCCGGTGAGCCGGTCACCATCGGCCGTCCGATCGGCAACACCCGCTGCCACGTCCTCGACGAGCGGGGAATGCCCGTCCCGCCCGGTATCCCCGGCGAGCTGTACCTGTCCGGCGACGGCGTCGCCGACGGCTACCTGGGCCGCCCCGAACTGACCGCCGAACGCTTCGTCACCGCCCCCTGGGGCACCGGCCGGGCCTACCGCACCGGGGACCTGGTGCGGTACCTGCCCGACGGCCGCCTGGAGTACCTGGAGCGGATCGACGGCCAGATCAAACTGAACGGCTACCGGATCGAGCTGGGCGAGGTGGAGTCCGCGCTCCGGCGGATCCCCGAGGTGACCTCCGCCGTGGCGCTGGTCCGCGAGGACCGGCCGGGCGAACGCCGGCTGGTGGCGTACGTGACCGGCTCGGCCGGGCTGCCACAACCCGCCGACCTGCGGGCCGCGCTGCGGGACGGACTGCCCGCCTACATGGTCCCGGCCTCGGTCGTGGTGCTGCCGGAGCTCCCGCTCACGCCCAACGGGAAGATCGACCGCAAGGCGCTGCCGGTGCCGCGTCCGGCCAGGACCGCGGGGGCCGGCGCGGACGTCCGTACCGACCTGGAGCGCCGGATCGCCGAGGTCTGGTGCCAGGTCCTCCGAGTGGACCGGGTGGGCGCGGAGGACAACTTCTTCGACCTGGGCGGCGATTCGCTCAGGCTCACCTCGGTGACGGCGATGCTGCGGGAGCGGCTCGGCCGGCCCGTCACCCGGCTCGACATGTTCGGGCATCCGACCGTGCGGGCCATGGCCGCGCACCTGTCCGACGACACCGCACCCGCCGCCGGACAGCAGCGGCGCGGCCGGGACGTCGCGGCGCTGGCCCAGCGGCGCAGCCGAAGGAAGGGGCGGGGATGACCGACTCCGCCGCCCACACCGGAAAAAGATCTCACACAGGTTCCACAGGGGGTTCCGTGTCCAGCTGCAAGGTCTGCTCGCTCAAGGCCGACCACCCGGGGATAACCCTCGACGACCAGCAGGTGTGCAACCTCTGCAACCTGGACTTCGCCGAGGACCTCCTGACCAACTACCGCTACACCAGCGAAGTGTTCACCGAGTTCCAGCAGGCGCCGCCCGCCGCCGGGGAGTACGACTGCCTGTTCATGTACAGCGGCGGCAAGGACAGCACCTACATGCTGGACAAGTTCGTCAACGAGTACGGCAAGCGGGTCCTGGCCTTCACCTTCGACGTCCCGTTCGAGAGCGTGCACGCGGCGCAGAACATCGCGCTGGCCCGGGAGAAGATCCCGGCGACGTTCGTCCTGGACGCCGACGACGACAACATCAAGCTGATGATGCGCGAGGTGTTCAACCGTCCCGCGCCCAAGAAGCCCGGCAAGTACCTCGACGAGAAGCTGCCCTGCGTCTCCTGCCGGACGTTCTTCGTCCTGCGGGCCATCCTCATGGCCTACCGGCAGAAGATCCCGTACATCGCCCTGTGCGCCGACCCGCAGCAGATCCTCACCATGGAGTCCAACGTCCGCGAAGTCGTCCGCGGCTTCTACAAGACGTTCGGCGAGCGGCTGACCGACACGCTCTTCGGCGGTGAACTGGAGGAGCTGCTCTTCGACGAGGACGAGAACCTCCCGAAGATCGTCTTCCCATTCATCGCCATGCGGCACGACTACGACCCGGACCGGATCGTCGAGGAACTCCGCGCGAAGGGGCTCTACCAGTCCTCGCCGCTGGAGACCCACTGCACCCTCTTCCCGCTTCTGAACTACTACTCGTTCAAGAACTGGGACTGCATGTTCTACAAGCTCAACGCGGCCAGCCATGTGCGGTCGGTGAAGCGGAACGCCGACTACGACCGCAACACCTTCAGCATCAAGTTCCCCCGCTCGCTGGACCTCGCCGACGTCGAGGAGCGGCTCGGGCAGGTGGTCATGGCCATCGCCGCCGGCGAGGGCAGCCGGGAGCAGCACGAACAGACGCTGGTGGACCTTTTCCAGCGGATGGACGCGTCGGAGGACGCGGCCCGCTTCGTCGCCCGCAGCTTCCTCGACATGCGCTCGGTCGCCTCCGACCTCGGCATCCGCCTCGGCTGAGAACTGCGTAGGAGAATCACCATGACCTTTTCGGATTCCGATGTCGCGATCATCGGCATGGCCTGCCGCTTCCCGGGCGGTGCGGACACGGCCGACCGGTTCTGGGACGTGCTGCGCGAGGGCCGGGAGACCCTGACCCGGTACACCGACGAGCAGTTGCTCGCCGCCGGTGTGCCCGCCGAGCGGCTGGCCGACCCCCGCTACGTGAAGGCCGGCCAGTCCATACCGGACGTGGACCTGTTCGACTCCGAGCTGTTCCAGTTCACCCACGACGAGGCCGAGATCCTCGATCCGCAGCACCGGATCTTCCTGGAGTGCGCCCACGAGGCCCTGGAGCGCGCGGGGTACGACCCCGACCGCAGCGAAGGACACATAGGTGTCTACGCCGGCGCCGGGATGAACACCTATCTGCTGCACAACCTGGGCGAGCGCTACCGGGCGGCTTCCTCGGTCGACCACTACCGGCTGATGCTGGCCAACGACAAGGACTTCCTCGCCACCCGCGTCTCCTACAAGCTCAACCTGCGCGGCCCCAGCATCAGCGTCAACACGGCCTGCTCCACCTCCCTGGTCGCCGTGCACACCGCCTGCCTCGGTCTGCTGGGCGGCGAGTGCGACATGGCCCTCGCCGGAGCGGTGCACCTGGCGCCACCCCACCAGGGCTACCAGTACCAGGAAGGCATGATCTTCTCGCCGGACGGCCACTGCCGCGCCTTCGACGCCGAGGCGCGGGGCACGGTGATCGGCAGCGGTGCCGGCGTGGTCGTCCTCAAGCGGCTGAAGGACGCGCTGGCCGACGGGGACTGGATCCACGCCGTCATCAAGGGCTCGGCGGTCAACAACGACGGCTCCCACAAGACCGGTTACACCGCGCCGAGCATCGCCGGGCAGGCCGAGGTCATCGCCGACGCGCAGGAGGTCGCCGACGTGGCGCCGGACACCATCGGCTACGTCGAGGCGCACGGCACCGGCACCCCGCTCGGCGACCCGATCGAGGTCGCCGCGCTGACCCAGGCCTTCCGCCACGGCACGGACCGGACCGGGTTCTGCGCCCTCGGCTCCGTGAAGACCAACATCGGCCATCTGGACACCGCCGCCGGCATGGCCGGCCTGATCAAGACGGCGCTGATGCTGGAGCACGGCACCCTGGTGCCGAGCCTGCACTACACCTCGCCCAACCCCGAGATCGACTTCGCGGCGAGTCCGTTCTACGTCAACACCGAGACCACCGAGTGGCCGGCCGCGGACGGGCCCCGGCGAGCCGGCGTCAGCTCGTTCGGCATCGGCGGCACCAACGCCCACGTCATCCTGCAGGAACCTCCGGCCCGCACCCCCGTCCAGCCCGGACGCGACCGTGAGCTGCTGGTCGTCTCCGCCCGGTCCGAGGACGCGCTGCGGCGGACCGCCGCGACACTGGCCCGCCACCTCAAGCAGCGCCCCGACCTCGACCTCGGCGCGGTCGCGCAGACCCTCGGCCTCGGCCGGCGCGGCCACCCGCACCGCCTGGCGCTGGTGGCCCGCAGCGCCCGGGACGCCGCCATGGCCCTCGCCCTCGGCGACGAGGAGCGGCTGCTGCGGGGCACGGCCGACGACCACGAGCCCACCGCGGCCGTACTGATCCTGACGGGCGCCGGCGCGGACGAGGCGGACCGCGCCGAGCTGTACGGTGCGGTGCCCTCGTACCGATCCGCCGTCGACGCCTGTGCCGCGGCCCTGGGCCAGGCCGCCGGGACCTACGGCCCGCTCGACGGGCGGGGCACGCTCTCCGCCTTCGTCCACGAGTACGCCCTCGCCACCACCCTCCTCGCCTGGGGCGTCGAACCCGCCGGCCTGGCGGCGGGCGGCACCGGTCTCGCGGTGGCGGCGGCCCTCAGCGAGGCCCTGCCCCTCGACCAGGCCCTCGCCCTGGCGGAGGGCACCGCCCCGGCCGGCGTGGCCGTCCCGCGCGTCCCGGTCCTCTCCCCGTACACCGGCCGGTGGATGACCGAGGACGAGAGCCGGCTGCCCGGCAGCTGGACGAGCACCGGCGGTCCGGGGGAGCCGGACACCTCGCACGTCGGCTCCGGCCGTCTCCTCCTCCGGCTGGCACCGCAGGACGGTGCCCCGGCCGGTCTCGGCCATCTGCTCACGCTCGCCGGGCAGGCCTGGGTGCACGGCACGCCGCTGGACTTCACGGCCGTCCACGCGGACACCGAGCCCCGCCGCGTCCCCCTGCCCACGCACCGGTTCGAGCGGCGGCGCCACTGGGTGGAGCCCGGCGGTCACGTCACCGCCGCCGCGTCGCAGGACGGCGACCGGCTCATCACGCGGTTCGACCCGCAGGACCCGCGGGGGAACGTCCAGATGGTCACGGACTACCTGGTCGAGCAGGTGGGCAAGGTGCTCGGCGACCCTCGGCGTGCCGCCCTGGACACCAACCTCTTCGACCTGGGCCTCGACTCGCTCGTACTGATCGAGGTCGTCGCCAAGCTCAGCGAGGAACTGGACTTCGACGTCCCGGCCACCTCCTTCGTCGAGTTCCCGACCATCCGTGCGTTCGTCGACAACCTCGCCGAACTGATGGGCCTCGCCCCCGCCCCGGGGACGCGCCCCGACGAGCCCGCCGTGCGGACGTCCCGGCGAGCACAGCGGGCCGCGGCCCGGTACGGCGGCACGGCCTGAGGCCACCGCCCCCGACGGCCGTCGCCTCCCGGCCCGCAGCGGCCGACCCCAAGACCTGTGAGAGAGAGCAACTGTGGACGACAAGCGAAAGCTGCTGCTGAGCCTGCTGAACCGGGCGTCCGCCCCGGGGGCGGCGCGCACGGACGTGGCGATCGTCGGTGTCGCCGGCCGCTACCCGTTGGCCGGGACGGTCGGCGAGCTGTGGGACAACCTCGTCGCGGGGCGGCACTGCATCCGGGAGGTCCCGGCCGACCGCTGGGACGCCGACGCGCACTTCGACCCGGCCGGGAAGCACGGCAGTTACAGCAAGTGGGCCGGCTTCATCGACGACGTCGACAAGTTCGACCCGTTGTTCTTCCAGATATCGCCCGCCGACGCCGAGGCGATGGACCCGCAGGAGCGGCTCTTCCTGCAGACCGCGGCGGCGACGCTGGAGGACGCCGGCTACCCGGCGGCCCGGCTCGCACAGCGGGGACCGGTCGGCGTGTTCGTGGGCGTCATGAACAGCAACTACGAGTGGATGGGCGGCGAGGCGAACGCGCTCGGCGTGCCCACCGACGCCCACTCCAACCACTGGTCCATCGCCAACCGGGTGTCGTACGTCTTCGACTTCACCGGACCCAGCATGGCGGTGGACACCGCGTGCTCGGCCTCGCTGACCGCGATCCACCTGGCCTGCGAGTCCCTGCGGACCGGCGAGTGCGCCGCCGCGATCGCGGGTGGCGTCAACCTGATCCTGCACCCCATGCACCTGCGCACCCTGGCGCAGCGCGGCATGATCGCGCACGACGACCGGCTCAAGGCCTTCGGCGCCGACGCGGACGGATTCGTCGACGGCGAGGGCGTGGGCGCCGTACTGCTCAAGCCCCTGGCCGCGGCGGTCGCCGACCGGGACCGCATCCTGGGCGTCATCCGCGGCTCCGCCATCAACGCGGGCGGCAAGACCGGCGGTTACACCGTGCCCAGCGCGGCCGCCCAGAGCGAGGTGATCCGCGGCGCGCTCAGCCGCGCCGGCGTCGAGGCCGACACCATCGGCTACGTCGAGGCGCACGGCACCGGCACCCCGCTCGGCGACCCCATCGAGATCGCCGGCCTGGTCGAGGCCTTCGGCGGGCGCATCGCCCCCGAGCAGCGCGCGCAGCGGCCGACCGTCGCGGTCGGCTCGGTGAAGACCAACATCGGTCACCTGGAGTCGGCGGCGGGCATCGCCGGCCTCACCAAGGTGCTGCTCCAGTTCCGGCACGGGATGCTGGTGCCCTCACTGCACTCGGCACGCCCCAATCCCGAGATCGACTTCACCACCACACCGTTCGAGGTGCAGCAGGACCTGCGGCCCTGGGCGAGGCCGGTGCCGGCCGGCTCCGACGCGGAGTCCGAGCGGCTGCCGCTGCGCGCCGTCGTCAGCTCCTTCGGCGGCGGCGGCGCCAACGCCTGCCTCGTCGTGGAGGAGTACCTCCCCACGGGCGCGCCGGAGCCGGTCGAGGACACCGCACCGCAGCTGCTGGTGCTGTCCGCGCGGAGCGAGGACCGTCTGCGGGCCTACGCGGCCGACCTGGCGGCGTTCCTGCGCCGCGGCGTCACACCGCACGACACGGTGGATCCGCAGCCGCCGGCCGACGCCCAGGCCCTGGTCCTGCGCCTGGCGGCCGAGACGATCGGCGTGACGCCGCGGGACCTGGACCTCGGCACCGACCTCACCGAGTTCGGCTTCCAGGTGGCGGAACGCGCCCGCTTCCACGCCCTGCTGGCCGCCGAGACGGACACGGACCTGCCCGCGGCCGCCACGTCCGCACGCACCCTCGCCGCCGTGGCCCGGGCGGTGGCCGCCGCCCGGCCGGCTCCGGCAGTGGTCGAGGACGGAGCCCTCCGGCTCGCCGATGTCGCCCACACCCTCCAGTCGGGCCGCACCGCCTACGAGTTCCGGCTCGCCCTGTCCGCCGGCACGGTGGCCGAGGCCGCCGACCTGCTCGCGGCGTACGCCGCGAGCGACGCCGACGCACCCGTCAGCGTCGGCCGGGCCGCCCGCGCCCGGGTGCGGTTGTCCGACGACGAGGCCACCGCCCTGGAACAGGCGCTGGACCGGCGCGACCTGACCGTGGTGGCGGAGCACTGGGTGCGGGGCGCCGAGGTCGACTGGCAGCGGATCACCTCCGCCGCCGCCCGCCGCATCGAGCTGCCCGGCTACCCGTTCGCCCGCAAGCGCTACTGGATCCCGCAGCCGCCCGCCGCCCAGCCGCCCGCCGCCCAGCCGCCCGCCGCCCGGCCGTTGCCCGCGGCCACCGCCACTGGCGCCCCGGGCGCGGAGCCCACCGAGGTCGCGGACCGGGACCTGCCGGACTTCTACCGCCCGATGTGGGTGCGGGCGCAGACACCGGCCGTCGGACCGACGCCCCCCACCACGGGCCGGATCGTCGTTCTGGTGACCGGTGCCTCGGTCTGGCTCGGCGAGGCGCTGGCGGCCCGCTGCCCGGACGCCTCGGTGGAACTGGTCCGGACCGACGAACAGCCCGTACCGGCCTGGCTGCCCCGGGTCTCCGGCGCCCAACTGGTCCTCCACCTGGGCGGGGTGGGGGCCCGGGTCACCGACGGTGTCGGCGCCGGGCAGGCCGCCGACCATCTGCGGCACGGCCCGCTCTCCCTGTTCCATGTGCTGCGCGACGGCGGTGCCGACCGGATCGTCGTCGTCACCAGCGATGTGCACGCCGTCGCCGGCAGCACCGTACAGAACCCGTTCAGTGCGGGCCTGCACGGCCTGCTCCAGGTCGCGCCGAAGGAGCGCCCCGGACTGCGGGTCGCCGCGCTGGACTTCGCCTCTGCCGAGGCGGCCGGGACCGAGCAGGTCCGGGCCCTGGCGGACGCGATCCTGGCCGAGCCGCTCGACGGCACGGGCCGCACCGTGTGCCTGCGCGCCGGGGTCCGCTACGTCCGCCGGCTCGGCAGGATCGCCCTGCCCGAGACCGCCGAGGTGTTCCGGGACGGTGGTGTCTACCTCCTGGTCGGCGGCACGGGCGGCATCGGGCTGGAACTGAGCCGGCACCTGGCCCGCTGTCACCGGGCGCGGCTGGTCTGGTTCAGCCGGAGTGAACCGGGCCCTGAGCAGCGAGCCGTCGCCGACGACGTCCGGGCCCACGGGGGAGAGGTCCTCCATGTGCGCGGCGACGCCTGCTCGGCCGACGACCTGGCAACGGCGGTGGCCGAGGCGCACCGCCGCTTCGGGGCACTGCACGGCGTCGTGCACGCGGCCATGGTCTTCGACAACCACCAGCTCACCGCACTCGACGAGTCCGGCTTCACCGCCGCGACCAGGGTCAAGACCGAGGGAGCGGCCGCACTGGCCGCGGCCGTCGCCGGCGAACCGCTGGACTTCCTCGCCTACTTCTCCTCGGCCGGCTCCTTCGGCAGCTTCGCCGGGAACGGCGCCTACATCTGCGCCTCCGCGACCGAGGACGCCTACGGGCTGTTCCTGCGCGAGCGACTGCCGTACCCGGTCACCGTCGTCAACCAGGGCTACTGGGGCCGGATCGGCTCCGGCGCCCAGCCCGGCCTGCCCGAGATCTTCCAGGGACTGGGCATCGACGGCTTCAGCGCCGCGGAGGGCATCGCCGCGGTCCGCCGCATCCTGGGCAGTGGCCTGCCGCAGGTCATGCCGATCCGGGCCGGCCGCCGGGCGCTGGAAGCCATGGGCCACGACCCGGCCCACGACGGCGAACTGCTCGGCGGCGGCCACCCGGCCGCACTCGCGGACGCCCCGCCCCTGATGGGCGCCGCAAGCGGCACCGACGCCGCCGCCGTCCGGGTGCTCGACGGCTACCAGGAACTGGAGGCCGTCTCCGCGCCCCTGCTGCTGGACGTCTACCGGCGGATGGGCGTCTTCCAGCGGCCCGGTGAGCGCCACCGGTGCGAGGAGCTGCGCACCCGGCTCCGTATCCTCGACAAGTTCCAGCGGCTGCACCGGGCGCTGCTCAACATCCTGGCCGAGGCCGGCTTCCTGATCCGGGACGGCGAGTGGGTCACCACGACCGCCCAGGTCGACGCGACGGGCCGCGAGCCGGCGGCCCGCCTCGACGCGGAGTTCGACAGACTCGCCGCCGCCTACCCGGACATCGAACCGACGATCACGCTCAACCGGCTGTTCCTCGAGGCGTACCCGAGGATCCTGCGGGGCGAGGTCGGGGCCACGGAGATCATGTTCCCCGGCTCCTCGATGAAGCTCGTGCAGAACTTCTACAAGGGCAATCCGCTCACCGACTCCTTCAACCTGCTGGTGCGTGAGACCGTCCGCTGCTTCCTGGACCTGCGGCTGCCCCGGATGCCGGAGGGCGACGCGATCCGCGTGGTGGAGCTCGGGGCCGGCACCGGAGCCACCAGCGAGCGGGTCCTGCCGGTGCTGGCCGCCCATCCGGGCCGCGCCGAGTACACGTTCACCGACATCTCCCCGCGCTTCGTGGACCACGGCCGCGAACGCTTCGCCGACAGCTACCCGTTCACCCGGTTCCAGGTGCTCAACCTGGAGCGTGGCCTCGCCGAGCAGGGTTTCGAACCGGCCGGCGCCGACCTGGTCCTGGCCACGAACGTGGTGCACGCCACCAGGAACCTGCGGGCCACCCTGCGCAAGGCCAAGGCGCTGCTGAAGCCCGGCGGCTGGCTGGTGCTCAACGAGCTGACCGCCGTGCGGCCGCTGCTCACCGTCGGCGGCGGCGTGCTGGAGGGCTGGTGGCTCTTCGACGATGCCGAACTGCGCCTGCCCGACTCGCCGCTGGCCTCCCCGGAAGGCTGGCTGAGGCTGCTGCACGAAGAGGGCTACGCGCCGGTCCGGGCCCTCGGCGGCGAGCACGCCGACCTGGGGCAGACCGTACTGGTCGCGGAGAGCGACGGGGTGGTGCTCAGTGCGGCACCGGCCCTCGGCCATGCGCCCGCCACCGGGACCACGACCGCCGGCACGGACGGCGGCGGAGCCGATGCGGTCGCGCGGCGGCTGAGCGAGCTGGTCGAGCGGGTCCTCGGCCTGGACGAGCGGATCGACCCCGACCGGCCCCTGGCCGACTACGGTTTCGACTCGCTCAGCGGCATGAAGATCGTGTCCGCCGTGGACGAGACCTTCGGCGTCACCGTGCCGCTCGGCGACTTCTTCGAACGCCCCACCCTGCGCGAGCTGTCCGCCCACCTGGCCACCGGCTGGCTCGCCGACGCCGCGGCCGCCCCGCCCGCCGCCCCGTCCCCGGCCGGCCCCGCCCGCGGCGCGGACCAGGCAGCACCACCGTCGGCAGCACCCGCGGCCGAGCTGGTCCTGCGGCCGCGCAGCGACCTCGAAGCAACCACCCACCCGCTGTCGGAAGGGCAGCGCGCACTGTGGGTGATCGAGCAGATCGCGCCCGGCACCTACGCCTACAACCTGCCGCTCGCCCTCTGGCTGGACCCCGACGTCGACGTGCTCGCCCTGCGGGTCGTCCTGCAGGACCTGCTCGACCGGCACGAGGAACTCCGCGCGACCGTCCGGACGGGCGAGCACGGCCCCGTCGTCCGGATAGCGGCCGAGCCCGAACTCCCCTTCCAGCAGGTCTTCCTGACCTCCGTCGCCGAGCAGGATCTCCGGGACCGCATGCGCGCCGACCTGCGCCGCACCTTCGACCTCGAAACCGGTCCGCTGGTACGCGCCACGCTCTACACCCTCGGCGACGGCCGCCAGGCCCTGCTCCTGACCTTCCACCACCTGGTCTTCGACGGCGTGTCCATCGCCCTGCTGCTCGCCGAGCTGGAACGCGGCTACCGCACCGTCCGGGCCGGCCGGATGCTGCCGCAGGACCGCCCCGCCCGCAGCTACGCCGACTTCACCCGCCGGCAGCGCGAGCTGCTCGCGGGCCCCGAGGGCCGGCGCCTGAGCGCCTACTGGACCGAACGGCTGCGTGGCCGGCGGACCACCGTGCCGCTGCCGCTCGACCGGCCGCGCCCCGCCGTGCCCGGCTTCCGGGGCGCGAGTGTGGACGGGCGCGTCCCGGCCGCCGTGGCGGAGGGGGCCCGCGCGCTCGCCTCGGCCGAGCGCACCTCCCTGTTCGGTGTGCTGCTCGCGGGCTGGTTCGCGCTGCTGCACCGCTACAGCGACCAGGCGGACATCGCCGTCGGCACACCGACGGCAGGCCGTCCCGACGGCTACGACGACGTTCTCGGCTACTTCATGAACATGGTCGTACTGGCCGAGCGGATCGACGGCCAGGAGGCGTTCCGCGGTCTGCTCCACCGGGTGCACCGCACGGTGCTGGGAGCGCTGGAGCACGGCGCGTACCCGCTGATCACTCTCGCCGAGGAGCTGAAACGCCAGGACCCCGCCGCCCCGCCCGCACCCTTCAACGTCGCCTTCTACTTCCAGAACTGGACCCGCGGCGCCCAAGCCGACGGCCTGGTGCGCGGCCACGTGCCGGGCGTCCACCAGGAGGGTGAGTTCGAGCTGACCCTGGAGGTGGTCGAGGAGGCCGACGGCTGCCGGTACTCGCTGAAGTACGACCCCGACCTGTTCGACGCCGCCACGGTGGAACGGCTCGGCGACCACTTCACCACACTGCTGGCATCGGCCGTCTCGGCACCCGACACCCAGGTCGGCGAGCTCGACCTGCTGACCGAGGCCGAGCGGGCACTGCTCACCCCGCCGCCCGCCGCCGACTACCCGGCCGACACCCTGGTCTGGGAGCTGGTGCGACGCCAGGCCGAGACCTGCCCGAACGCCGTCGCGGTCCGCCACGGGAAGACCGAGCTGACCTACGCCCGGCTCATGGAGCGGGTCACGGAACTCGCCGCCCGGCTGACCGCCGCCGGCGTGGGGCGGGGCCGTACCGTCGGGGTGCTTCTGCCCCGCGACGCCGATCTGCCCGTGGCCCTGCTGGCGGTGCAGGCCGCCGGCGGCACCTACGTCCCGCTCGACCCCGCCTACCCGCGGCAACGGCTCGCCTACATGGCCGAGGACGCCGGGCTGCACCTGATGCTCACCCACTCCGGCATCGAGGGCGGGTACGGGTCGGTGCCCCGCCTGCTCATCGACGGCGACGAGCAGCCGCCCGCGGCCGACTCGCCGGGACCCGCCGGCCCCTCGGACACCGCGTACGTCATCTACACCTCCGGCTCCACCGGCCGGCCCAAAGGCGTCCGCGTCCCGCACCGCGCCCTCACCAACTTCCTCTGGTCGATGGCGCGCGAGCCCGGATTCGGGCCGCAGGACACACTGCTGGCGCTGACCACCGTCTGCTTCGACATCTCCGGACTGGAGCTGTACCTGCCGCTGATCACCGGCGGCACGGTGGAGGTGCTGCCGACCGAGACGGCCCGGGACGGGCTGCGGCTGCGGGAGGCCGTCGAACGCAGCGCGGCCACCGTCATCCAGGCCACCCCGGCGACCTGGAGCATGCTGCTCGCCGCCGGCTGGCAGGGCGACCCCGGGCTCACCGTCCTGTGCGGCGGCGAGGCGCTCCCCGCGGACACCGCGGAGGCGCTGCTCGCCCGCAGCCGCGAGGTGTGGAACCTCTACGGGCCCACCGAGACCACCATCTGGTCCGCGGCGAGCCGGCTGCACCCCGGCGACCGGGTCACGATCGGCGCTCCGATCGCCAACACCCGGCTCCACGTGCTCGACAGCGCACGCCGCCCCGTGCCCACCGGCGTGGCCGGCGAGCTGTACATCGGGGGCCACGGCGTGGCGGACGGCTATCTGGGCCGCCCCGAGCTGACCGCGGAGCGCTTCCTTCCCGACCCGTTCGGGGACGGGCCCGACGCACGCATGTACCGCACCGGCGACCTGGTCCGCCGGCTCGCCGACGGGCGGATCGAGTACCTGGGACGGATCGACTCCCAGGTCAAGGTGCGCGGTTTCCGAGTGGAGCTGGAGGAGATCGAGGCGACCCTGCGCCGGCTGGACGGAATCCAGGACGCCGTGGTGGTGGCACGGGGTCAGGGCACCGGCGGGCACTCCCTCCTGGGCTGCTACGTGCTGCAGGACGGCGCCGCCGAGCCGGCCCGGGAGCACCTGGCGGCCTGGCTGCCGGACCACATGGTTCCCGACGCCCTGATCCGGGTCACCGGCTTCCCCCGCACGCTGAACGAGAAGGTGGACCGGGCCACGCTCGCGGCACTGCCCCTGCCGGAACTGCGCGCCCGCTTCGGCGCCGCCACCCCGGCCGCCGCCCCCGAGCACCCCGCCGAACCCACCGGTCCCGGCGAGGCACTGGTGGCCGCACTCGCCCGGATGGTAGCCCGGCTGGCCGGACTGCGCCCCGAGGAGATCGGCGCGCACACCCCGCTCGGCGAAGTGGGCATGAACTCGGTGACCTTCACCGCGCTCAGCGCCGAACTGCGCAAGGCCTACGACATCGAGGTGTACCCCACGCTCTTCTACCGCAGGGGCACCCTGGCCGCGCTGGCCGAACACCTGTGGGAGCACCACCGGGCCGAACTGGCCGCACGGCTCGACACCGCCCCCCTGCCCGCCACCGCCGTACGCCGGCCGGCCGAGCACCCCGAGCAGGAACGGCCGGAGCCGGCACCGGCCGCGCCCGGCCGGGACGACATCGCGGTCATCGGCATGGCCGGCCGCCTGCCCGGCTCCCACGACCTGAAGGAGTTCTGGAACCACCTCGTCGCCGAGGACGACCTGATCCAGGAGATCCCCGCCGACCGGTGGGACTGGCGGGAGCAGCCGCGCTCCCGCTCGCGCTGGGGCGGCTTCCTCCCGGACGTGGACCGCTTCGACGCCGCCTTCTTCGGCATCTCCCCGCGCGAAGCGGAACTGATGGACCCGCAGCAGCGGCTGATGCTGGAAGTCGTCTGGTCGGCCATCGAGGACGCCGGCTACCGTCCGTCCGAACTCGCGGGCAAGCGGGTCGGCGTGTTCGTCGCCGCCACCAACTCCGACTACCTGGAGGTGCAGCGGGCCGCCGGGCGGTACAGCGAGGGCCACACCCTCACCGGCGCGGCGCTGTCGATCATCCCGAACCGGATCTCCTACATCCTGGACCTGCGCGGCCCCAGCATCGCCGTGGACACCGCCTGCTCCGGCTCGCTCACCGCCGTCCACCAGGCCTGCGCGGCGCTCCGCGACGGCACCTGCGACCTGGCGATCGCGGGCGGCGTCAGCCTGATCCTGTCGCCCACGGTGTACGAGGCACTGAGCCAGGGCGAGATGCTCAGCCCCGACGGCCGCTGCAAGGCCTTCGACAGCAGGGCCGACGGCTACGTACGGGGCGAGGGCGCCGGCGTCGTCGTGCTCAAACCGCGGAGCCGGGCGGAGCGGGACGGCGACGCCCCGCACGCCGTGATCAAGGCGGTCGCGGTCAACCACGGCGGACGGACCACCTCGCTCACCGCACCCAGCCCGGACGCCCAGGCCGACCTGCTCGCTGAGGCCTACCGCACCGCGGGCGTCCCCCTGGAGAGCGTCGGCTACATCGAGGCGCACGGCACCGGCACCGCCCTGGGCGACCCGATCGAGACCACCGGACTGAGCACCGCGTTCCGCAGGCTGCGCGCGGAGAGCGGGACGACCGCCGCACCCGGCTGCGCCATCGGCTCGGTCAAGACCAACATCGGCCACCTGGAAGCCGCGGCGGGCATCGCCGGCCTGTTCAAGGTCGTGCTCGGGCTGCGGCACGGCGTCATCCCCGCCAGCCTGCACTTCCGCGAGCAGAACCCCTACCTCGAACTCGACGGCGGCCCGTTCGAGGTGGCGGCCGCGACCCGGTCCTGGCCGCGCCCGCGCGATGAGGCGGGCGGCGAACTGCCCCGTCGCGGCGGGGTCAGCTCCTTCGGGTTCGGAGGGGCCAACGCGCACATCGTGATGGAGGAACCGCACATGCAGGACACCCGCGAGGAGTCCGCGGAGGAGCAGCTGTTCGTGCTGTCCGCCCGCGACCCCCAGGCGCTGCGGCGGGCCGCCCGGCGGCTCGCCGACCACCTCCGGGACGAGGACGTCCCGCCCGGGGACCTCGCCTACACCCTGCAGACCGGCCGCGAGCCGATGGCCCACCGCCTCGCCGTCGTCGCCGACAGCACCGCCCGACTCGGCGGCGAGCTGGAGAAGTTCCTGTCCGGCCGGCCGTCCGCGGTGCGCACCGCGCACGTCGAGCACCGCCCGGCACCGCAGGCGGCCCCCGCGGCGGGGGACGTCGCCGCGGCCGCGGACGCCTGGCTGGCGGGCGCCGACCTCGACTGGCAGGCACTGCACCAGGGGACACGCCGCCGCCGGGTGCACCTGCCCGCCTACCCCTTCGCCGGGCCCCGCCACTGGGTCGCGCCCGGCTCCGGCCCGACGCCCGCACCCGGGCGGCCCACCGGCCGACTGCACACGTCTCTCCTGGACGCCAACGTCTCCACCTTCGGTGCACAGGCCTTCGCCAAGACGCTCACGGGCGAGGAGTTCTTCCTGCGCGACCACGTCGTGGACGGCGAACCGGTGCTGCCCGGAGTGGCCCATCTGGAGATGGCACGCCTGGCCGGCGAACTGGCCGCCGGGGCCCCCGTCCGCGGCATCGACGGCCTCGTCTGGGCGGCCCCGGTCCGGCTCCCCGCAGCCGGCGAGCGGCGCCTGGTGGTGCGG
Organism: Streptomyces sp. S.PNR 29; assembly: GCF_030386795.1. Lineage (GTDB taxonomy): Bacteria > Actinomycetota > Actinomycetes > Streptomycetales > Streptomycetaceae > Streptomyces. The sequence goes on along the minus strand of NZ_JANUQM010000016.1, from coordinate 39,819 downwards.
GTCGCCCGCGAGGAGCCCGGGGCGTCCTTCGAGGTGCGCGGCGCCGAGGAGGGCACCCCGGTACACGCCCGCGGAACCCTGCTGTTCGGCGACCCCGGCCCGCGGCGCCCGGGAATCGACCTGACGGCCGTGCGGTCGCGCTGCCCGCGCACCCGCACCGGTGACAGCTGCTACGACGACTTCGGCCGGCTCGGCTTCCACTACGGACCGAGCTTCCGGGTGATCGAGGACCTCGTCCTGGGCGAGGGCGAGGCGCTGGCGACGCTGCGGCTGCCCGCCCACCGCCGCGCGGACGCCGGCGAGTACGTCTTCCACCCGTCCCTGTTCGACGCGGCTCTGCAGGTGGCGGGGATGCTCGCACCCGGCACGGACGACCCGGCACGGCCGGTGCCGTACCTGCCGTTCTCCCTGGGGCAGGTCCGGCTGTACGCCGAGCTGCCGGAGCGGCTGTACGCGTACGCCACGCCCTCGGCACGCACCGTCCCGGCCGGCACGCTCTGCTTCGACGTCGCGCTCCTGGACGCCGACGGAGCCGTGGTCGCCGCGATCGACGCCTTCATGCTGCGGCCGGTCCGCACGCCCGACGCCGTGGCCGCGTTCGAACCGGTCTGGCAGCCCGCCCCGCACACAGGGCGCCTGCCGGACGGAACGGTCCTGGTGCTGGACCCCGGCTCTCAGGGGATCGCGGTGTGCGCCGCCCTGACGGCCGCGGGGCTGGCGAACCGGCGCATCGAACTCGGTGCCGCCGGCTTCGACGCCGATGCCGTGCTGCGCACCGAGGGGACCGCACCGCTGCACGTCGTCCATCTGGCCGGAGAGCACACCGACACCGGCAGCGCGGTGGAGCACGGCTTCCACACGGCGATGGCCTTCCTCCAGGCCTGGCAGCGGCAACAGCGCGGCGCACTGCGCTACCTGTACGTCCATCAGGAGCCGGCCGCCTCGCCGGCCCACCCGGCGATGGCCGCGTTCGCCCGCTCGGTACGCCAGGAACACCCCTCCGTCGACTTCGGCGTCCTGGCCGTCGACGCCGCCTCGCTCGCCGACGCCGTGGTCGGCGAACTCGGCGCCGGCGGCGATCCCGAGGTGCGCGTCGACCGTTCCGGCCGGGCCCGCCGATCCTGGCGCCAGGTGAACCTCCCCGCCGCCGAGCCGCTGTTCACCGGTACCGGCGCGCATGTGATCACCGGAGGTACCGGTGCGCTGGGCCTGCTGCTCGCCGAGCACATCGCGGCCGTCCGGCGCGCGGCGGGCGTGTCCGACGGCGGGATCGTCCTCGCGGCCCGGACCGCCCCCGGGCCCGCGGCACGCGCCCGGATCGAGGCCATCGGCGCCCGGGTGGTGCCGACGGACGTCGCCGACGCCGCCGCGGTGCGCGCCCTGATCGCCGAGGCCCGCCGCGCCCACGGGGCGGTGAGCGGCGTCCTGCACACGGCCGGCGTCCTGCGCGACGGCCTGCTGCAACGCAAGGACCGCGCGGACGCGGACGCGGTGCTGGCCGCCAAGGTGCACGGCACGGTACTGCTGGACGAGGCCACCCGGGACGAACCCCTGGACTACTTCGTGGCCTTCTCCTCGGCGGCGGCCGCGTTCGGCAACGCCGGCCAGACCGACTACGCCTTCGCCAACGCCTTCCTCGACCACTTCGCCGAACGGCGGGAGCGGCAGCGCCGAACGGGGGCACGCCGGGGCCGCACCCTTGCCGCCGCCTGGCCGGTGTGGGCCGAGGGCGGCATGCGCATCGACTCCACGGCCGAGGAGTACATGGCCGGGGTGCTCGGCATGCGCCCGGTGGCCACCAAAGCCGCCCTGGACGCCCTGGAGCGCGCCCTGGCCGGCACCGCCCCCAGGCTGCTGCTCGCGCCCGGTGACCCGGCGCGGATACTGGCGGCCCTGGACGGCGGACCCTTCCGGACCGGCACCCCGACGCCACCGCCCGCCCACCCGCGTCCCGTCGCCGCACCGAAGGACGCGGCAGGCGGCCGGGACACCGCCGAACAGCTGGTCCTGCGACTCATGGCGGAGGAGCTGAAGCTCCCCGAGACGGAGATCGCCGTCACCGAGCCCTTCGACCACTACGGAGTGGACTCACTGATCACCATGAGTCTGATCCGGCGCCTCGAAGAACACGTCGGTCCGCTGTCGAAGACCCTGCTCTTCGAGCATGTGACGGTGCGTGAGCTGGCGCAGCACCTCACCGAAGCGCACCCCGAAACGTTCACGGCCGCCACCGCCACCGCCACCGCCACCGCCACCGCCCCCGCCACCACCGCCGTCCCCGCCCCCGAGGTCCCCACCGCCGCCTCGCCCGCGCGGCCCGGTACCGCCGGTGCCGACATCGCGATCATCGGCGTCGCCGGCCGCTACCCGCAGGCCGACGACGTGGACGAGTTCTGGCGCAACCTGCGGGCCGGCCGGGACAGCGTGGAGGAGATCCCGGCCGGCCGCTGGGACCACAGCCGGTTCTACGACGCGGACAAGTCGGTCTTCGGCAAGACCTACGGCAAGTGGGGCGGGTTCGTCCGCGGCGCCGACCGGTTCGATCCGTTGTTCTTCCGGATGTCACAGATCGAGGCCGAGCACACCGATCCCCAGGAGCGGGTGTTCCTGGAGACCGTCTGGCACCTGCTGGAGGACGCGGGCTGCACCCGCGAGCAGCTGCGCGGCAGCCGCACCGGTGTCTTCGTGGGCATGATGTACGGCCACTACCAGCTGTACGGAGTGCAGGACGCGCTGCACGGCAAGGGCTTCGCCACCTCCTCGTCCTACGCCTCGGTGGCCAACCGGGTCTCATACTTCTTCGACTTCACCGGCCCCAGTGTCGCCCTGGACACCATGTGTTCCTCCTCGCTCGTCACCATCCACCAGGCGTGCCAGGCCATCCGCGACGGCGACTGCGACATCGCCGTCGCGGGCGGCGTCAACATCTCCAGCCACCCGGTGAAGTTCCTGCAGCTCGCACAGCGCGGCTTCCTCGCCGAGGACGGCCGCTGCCGCAGCTTCGGGGAGGGCGGCACCGGCTACGTTCCCGCCGAGGGCTCCGGCGCCGTCCTGCTCAAGCGCCTCGACGCCGCACTGGCCGACGGCGACCGGATCCTGGCCGTGGTCAAGGCCTCCGCCGTCAACCACGGCGGGGCGGGCGCGGGCTACAGCGTCCCCAACCCGCAGGCGCAGGGCGACCTCCTGCGGGCCGCGCTCGACCGCGCCGGGCTGCGCCCCGGTGACCTCGACTATGTGGAGGCGCACGGCACCGGAACCTCGCTCGGCGACCCGGTGGAGGTCACCGGCATGCTGCGGGCCTTCCGCGACGACGCCCCCGAACGGCTGCCGATCGGCTCGGTGAAGTCGAACATCGGGCACGCCGAGTCGGCGGCGGGGATCGCCGCCATCACCAAGGTGCTGCTCCAGATGCGGCACGGCGAGCTGGCGCCCTCGCTGCACTCGGACCGGCTCAACCCGAACATCGACTTCACGGCCACCCCCCTGCGGGTGCAGCGCGAACGCGCCCCGTGGCCGCGCCGCGTCGGCCCGGACGGCACCGCGCTGCCCAGGACCGCGGGCGTCAGCTCCTTCGGCGCCGGGGGCACCAACGCGCACATCATCCTCCAGGAGTACCTCCAGGCCCCGAAGCCCCGGCCCGGCGCCACCGGCCCGCAGGTGGCCGTGCTGTCCGCGCGGGACGCCGACCGGCTCAGGGCGCAGGCACGCCGCCTCGCCGCACATCTGCGCGCGGAGGGCACCGCCTCGGCGCCGCAGGAGGTCGCCTGGACGCTCCAGGCCGGCCGTGAGGCCATGGCCCACCGGTTCGCCGTGCTCTTCCAGGACCTGCCGGAACTGGCCGCGCGCCTGGACGAGTTCGCCACCGGCGGCACACCCGCCGACAGCTGGACCGGCGTGGTCGACCCGCGCCGGCCGATCGAGGGGGAACCGCTTCCCGCCCCCGGCCCGGCCGCCCACGCCGCCGCCTGGTGCTCGGGACAGCGGGTGGACTGGTCGGCCCTCCACCCGGCCGGCCGACCGGCCCGCGTGCCGCTGCCCGGCTACCCCTTCCTCGGCGAACGGGTCTGGCTCGCGGCGGCCGACGAGGAACTGGCACGCCAGGACGTCGACCGGGCCGCCCCCGACGGGCTGCTGCTGACCCGGCACTGGGTTCCCGCCGAACCGGCCGAGCGCACCGCCCTGCCCGGCCGGACCGCCCTGCTGGCCGTGCCGGGCACCGAGGAGCTGGCCGCCCGCCTGGCCGCCGCGCTGCCCGCCGCCGAGGTGCTCGATCACGACCGGATGGCCGCCGACCTCGCCGCCGCCGACACCCGCTGGGACCGCTTCGACGCGGTGGTCGACCTGGCCGGCTGCGCCGATCCCGCCCTGCCGCCCGCGCACTCGGTGCTGCCCGTGTGGCTGCGCTGGTTGCAGCACGTCGTCGACCACGGCCGCAGCGGCCTGTGCGCCCTGCTGGTCTCCCGCGGCACCCAGGCCCGCACCGACGCCGCCCCGGGCCTCGGCGGCGCGGCCCGCGTGGGGCTCTACCGGATGCTCCAGAGCGAGTACCGCCAGGTGCGCTCCCGCCACGTGGACGTCGGACAGCACACCACGGACGACCAGGTGTGCCGCTGGACGATCGACGAACTGCGCGCGGACACGGAGTGCGCCGAGGTCTCCTACCGGGACGGCGTCCGGCACCACGCCGAGCTGCGCGAACTGCCCGAGGGCCCGGAGAACCACGAGGTGCGGTTCCCCGCGGGGCACGTGCTCTGGGTGACCGGGGGCACCCGCGGCATCGGACTGCTCACCGCCCGGCACTTCGTCGCCCGGCACGGTGTCCGCAAGCTGGTCCTCACCGGACGCGAGGAACTCCCGCCCCGTGCGGAGTGGGCCGCGCACATCTCCGCGGACAGCGCCCTCGGCCGCAAGCTCCGCCCGCTCGCCGAATTGGCGGACCGGGGAGTGGAGCTGGAGGTCGTCGCCGTACCGCTGGAGGAGCGGGAAGCCCTGGCGAAGGTTCTGGCGGAGGTGAAGCAGAAGCTCGGTCCCATCGGCGGAGTGATCCACAGCGCCGGATTCACCGACTTCGACAACCCCGCGTTCGTCCGCAAGCTGCAGGACGGCATCGCCCGGGTGCTCGGCCCGAAGATCTTCGGCCTCGACGCGCTGGTGGAGTGCTTCCGCGAGGAGCCGCTGAGCCTGTTCGTGCTGTACTCGTCGATCGCCGCGACGGTTCCCGCGCTGGCGGTCGGCCAGAGCGACTACGCCATGGCCAACGCCTATCTGGACGCGGTCGCCGAGGCGCGGCCGTACGGTCTGCCCCTGGTCAGCGTGCAGTGGCCGAGCTGGAAGGACACCGGCATGGGGGAGGCGCGCAGCTCCGCCTACCAGGCCTCCGGCCTGGCCGCGCTCTCCGACGAGCAGGGCCTGGCCCTGCTGGAGCGCGCGCTGCACAGCGGTGCCCGCGTGGTCATGCCGGTCGTGGTACGGCCCGACGCCGACTGGCACCCCGAGCGGTTGACGGCCCGTCGTCTGGACGCGGGCCCCGCACAGGTGACCACGGCGGCCGCCCCGGTCGCGGCCCCGGCGCCGCCCCGCGACGACGAGGGCTCCGCCGCGGTCACCGGCGCAGTCGGCGCCGCGGCCTCCTGGCTCCTCGACCGGCTCGCCGCGGACCTGCGGTTCGACCGGGCCAAGCTGGCCGGCGACGTGCCGGTGGCCGACTACGGCGTGGACTCGATCATGGTCTCGCAGCTCGTGCAGACCATCGCCCGACGGCTCGACGTCTCGGTCGACCCCTCGGCACTGCTGGAGCACCCGACGATCGACGAGTTCGCCGCCCACCTCGGCGCGGCGCACCCGGAGGAACTCGTCGCCGCCTTCGGCACGGTGACGGCCGAGGGACCGGTCGCCGACGAGTCCGCACCCGCCGCAGCCACCGCCGCCCGCGACGCCGCCGACGTGCTCACGGCCCCCGCGCCGTCGGCCCCGCGGCGACCCGACGCGTCCACCGAGGACATCGCCGTGGTCGGTCTGTCCTGCCGGTTCCCCGGTGCCGGTTCCGTGGACGCGTACTGGGAGCTGCTGCGGCAGGGCCGTTCGGCCCTGCGGCCCGTCCCCGAGGAGCGTTTCGGCCGGCCCGTCGACCACCACGCGGGACTGCTGGAGGACGTCCTGCGCTGTGATCCCGAGGCCTTCCTGCTGTCCGAGGCGGACGCCGCGTCCATGGACCCGCAGGCGCTGCTCGTGCTGGAGGAGGTGAACAACGCCGTGCACCAGGCCGGCTACCGCCCGGCCGAGCTCAAGGGCCGCCGTATCGGTGTGTACGTCGGGGGACGGGCCACCCACACGCCGGATCCCGCGCGGCTGGAGCGGGCGAAGAACCCGGTGGTCGTCACCGGCCAGAACTACCTGTCCGCGAACGTCTCGCAGTTCTTCGACTTCCGCGGCCCCAGCGTGGTCGTGGACACCGCCTGCTCCTCGTCCCTCGTGGCGATGGACATGGCCGTGCAGGCGATGCGCGCCGGGGACATCGAGTCGGCCGTGGTCGCCGGGGTGAGCCTGCTGGCGGACGACCGCGCGCACCAGGTGTTCGGGCGGCGCGGCCTGCTCAACCCGGGAGCTGAGTTCCACGTGTTCGACCGCCGGGCGGCGGGACTGGTCCTCGGTGAGGGCGTCGGCGTCGTCCTCCTCAAGCCCCTGTCCCGGGCGCAGGCCGACGGGGACCGGGTGCTCGCCGTCATGAAGGGCATCGCGATCAACAACGACGGCCGCACGGCGGGCCCGGCCACCCCCAACCTCCAAGCACAGAAGGAGGTGATGACCGAGGCGCTGGCCCGCAGCGGCCACACCCCATCGGACATCGGCTGGGTAGAGGCCAACGGGTCCGGGTCGACCGTCACCGACCTGCTCGAACTCAAGGCGGTGGAGGCGGTCTACCGCTCCGGCTCGGCCCAGCCGGTGGCCCTCGGCTCCATCAAGCCGAACATCGGCCACCCGCTGGCGGCGGAGGGCATCGCGGCGTTCATCAAGGTCGTCCTGATGCTGCACCACCGGGAGCAGGTGCCCTTCCGTTCCGGTCAGGAGCCGCTGGACCACTTCGACCTGGCCGCCTCGCCGCTGTACTTCCCGCGGGAGCCGAGGCCCTGGCCGGATGCGGCCGAGGTCGCCGCCCTCAACTGCTTCGCCGACGGCGGCACCAACGCGCATCTGCTGCTCGCCCCGGCCCCCGCCCGTCCTCGCCCCACCCGTGCCCCGCTGCCGCAGCCCGTACTGAACCGGCGGCTCGTCATCCGGGGGACCGCGCCCACGCCCGAGCCGGTCGGAGCCGATCCCGCGCCCACGCCGGCCGCGGGCCTGTTCTGGGAGAGCTACCGATGAGGAATCCGACGCCCCGCGGCGACCGCCGCCCCGGCGAGGCGGCCCCGGCCGGGCTGCCCGCCGGGCCCGCCGCCCTCAGCGGGACTCTGCCCGTCGTCTTCATGTTCTCCGGCCAGGGCTCCCAGTACTACCGGATGGGCCAGGAACTCTTCGACGACAACCCGGTGTTCCGCGCCGCCCTGGAACGCCATGACGCCGTGGTCGCCGAGGAACTCGGGGAATCGGTGCTGGCACGCGTCTTCGACCCCGCGAAACGCAGGAACGAACCCTTCACCGAGACCGGCATCACCCACCCGGCGATCGTCATGATCGAGCTCGCGCTGGCGGAGACCCTGCAGGCCGCGGGGATCGAGCCCGACTACCTGCTGGGCGCCAGCCTCGGCGAATACGCGGCGGCCGCCGTGTCCGGCAGCCTGCCCCCGGCCGACTGCCTGCGGCTGCTGGTCCGCCAGGCCCGCGCGCTGCGGGCGGGGCCCCGCGGCGGCATGCTCGCCGTGCTCGCGGGGCCGGAGGTGACCGACCGGATACCCGCCCTGCGGGCGTGCGAGATCGCGGCCCGCAACTACCCGGGCCACTTCGTGGTCGCGGGCACCGAGGAGGATCTGGCCCGCGCCGAGTCCGCACTGCGCGCCGCCGACGTGGTGCACCAGCGCGTTCCGGTCGAGTACGGCTACCACTCCAGCCTGATGGACCCGGCACTCGCCGACTGCCAAGAGGCCTTCCGCGGCGTGCAGTTCGCACCGCCGCGCATCCCCTGGGTGTCCTGCGTGGACGGCGGGCCGGTGGACCGGCCGACCGTGGACCACTTCACGCGGGTCGCCCGACGGCCCATCGCGTTCGAGGACACCATCACCGCGATGCGGGAGCGGGGTGACTTCCTCTACCTGGACCTCGGCCCCTCGGGCACCCTGCACAACTTCGTGCGCAACAACCTCCCGTCGGGGACGCGTTCCCGGTCCCTCCCCCTGCTCAGCCCCTTCGGACACGACCCGGGCGTGCTGACCAGAGCCCAGCAGCTCGCCGCTCCCAGGACACCCAGGAAGGCACACGGCATGAAAATCTACGGATTCCCAGGTCAAGGGTCCCAGCAGCGGGGGATGGGCAGGGGTCTGTTCGAGAAGTTCCCCGAGCAGACGGCCACGGCGGACCGGGTGCTCGGGTACTCGATCGAGGAACTGTGCACCCAGGACCCCGAGCGCCGCCTCGGCCGTACCGAGTTCACCCAGCCCGCGCTCTACGTGGTGAGCGCCCTTTCCTACCTGGACCGGGTGGAACAGGATCCGGTGCCGGCGGACTACCTGATCGGGCACAGCCTCGGCGAGTACGTGGCCCTGTTCGCGGCCGGCGTCTTCGACTTCGAGACCGGGCTGCGACTCGTGCAGCGGCGCGGCGAGCTGATGGCGGCCGCCGACGGCGGTGCGATGGCCGCGGTGGTCGGGGCCGATGAGGCGACCGTCACGCGCGTGCTCGCGGACTCCGGACTCGACGGCCTGGACCTGGCCAACCACAACGCCATGGACCAGTTCGTGCTGTCCGGCCCGGGTGAGCAGATCGACGCGGCCTGCCGCGCGGTGGAAGCCGCCGGCGCCCGCGCGGTCCGGCTCCATGTCAGCGCGCCCTTCCACTCCCGCTACATGCGCGGCGCGGCGGAGGAGTTCGCGCGCTTCCTGGACGGATTCACCCTCCGGCCACCGAACATCCCGGTACTGGCCAACGTCGATGCCCGGCCGTACCGGTTCGAGGCGCTCAAGGAGACCCTGGCGGCACAGATCTCCTCCCCGGTCCGCTGGACCGAGACGGTGCGCACACTGATGGGACACGGCGACTTCGAGTTCGTGGAACTGGGCCCCGGCCGGGTGCTCACCAAGCTGGTGAGCCGTATCAGGGAGGCCGCCGAACCGCTCCCGGCACCGTCCGCCCCGCCCGCGCCCGCGGTCTCCCGCACCACCCCGGCCCCAGCCACGGCGGAGCGCCACGAAGTGACCGCCGACGGCCTCGGGGCCCGGAGCTTCCGCGAGCGGTACGGATTGCGGCGCGCCTATCTGGCCGGTTCGCTGTACGGCGGCATCTCCGGCCGGCAGATGCTGACGTCGCTGGCCAAGGCGGGGCTCCTGGGCTTCCTGGGCACGGGCGGTCTCACCACCGCCGAACTGGACCCGCACCTGCGTGAGCTGACCGGCGAACTGGGACTCGGCAGTGCCTTCGGCGTCAACCTGCTCTACCGGCACGGAGCGCCGGAGCAGGAATCCGCACTGGTCGACCTCCTGCTGCGGCACGGAGTGGACCTGGTCGAGGCCTCGGGCTTCCCTCTGATCACCCCGGCCCTGGTCCGGTTCCGGCTCAAGGGCGGACGGATCATCGCGAAGGTGTCCAGGAGCGACGTCGCCGCGGAGTTCCTCGCCCCGCCGCCGGAGCGTCTGGTGCGGCAACTGCTCGAAGCCGGGGAGGTCACCGACGCGGAGGCCCGCACGGCGGCGGCGCGTCCCATGGCGGACGATCTGTGCGTGGAGGCGGACGGCGGCTGGCTGAGCAGCACGGCCGACCTGCCGACCCTGTTGCCGACGGTGCTCCGCCTGCGGGACGAGAAGGCCCTTCCCGGCCACCGGGTGCACGTCGGCTGCGCGGGCGGGCTCGGCACCCCCCAGGCGGTCGCGGCGGCCTTCCTGCTGGGAGCCGAGTTCGTGCTGACCGGCTCGGTCAACCAGTGCTCGGTGGAGGCGGCGACCAGTCCGGAGGTGAAGGACATCCTGCAGGAGGCACGCGAGTACGACGTGGACACCGCCCCCTGGGGCGAGATGTTCGAACTCGGTGTGCAGGCGCGGTACCTCAAGCGGGGGCTGTTCTTCCCCGCCAGGGCAGCCAGGCTGCACGAACTCTGGCGCCGCCATGCGTCCCTGGCCGAACTCGACGAGGAGACCAGGAGCCAGGTGCTCGACCGTTACCTCGCAGGAGAGCCGGCCCCGTCCCGCTCCCTCGGCCGGGACCCGAAAGCGGAGCTGGCCGCCCTGTTCCGCGGCTACTTCGACCGCGGCTTCCGCCTCGCGACAACAGGCGACCCGCGATCCCGGGTCGACTACCTGGTCCACTGCGGCCCCGCGATGGGGGCGTTCAACCAGGCGGTCGCCGGTACGTCCCTGCAGCCCTGGCGGGCCCGCACGGTCGAGGCCATCTCCGACACCCTCATGGAGGGCGCCGCCGCGCACATCGAGTCCCGCCTGCGCTCCTTCTTCTAGCCACCGGGGCCGGTGAGGAGTTCGACGCCTTCGGCGGGGACCTGGGCACCGGCCCCGCCGTGGTCGATCAGGAACAGGTAGTCGGCGTCCGCGCCACTGCGCCGGACGGCCTCGATGCCGTGCAGCGGGGTGGCGAGGACCGGCTGGACGCCGGCCTCGTCGCAGACGCGGGCCGGCAGCGCGGCAAGGGTCGCGGGATCGGGGCGAGTCGCCAGGTACCAGTTCCCGGGGCGGGAATCGTGCCCCACAGCGGTGTGACCGCGGTGTAGCCGCCGCCCTTGCCCGGAACACCGTCGACTGTCCGGGCCGTTTGGCCGGGGGCTGAGAGCGGGCCTGGGGGCCGCGCGGCCGTGGTCCGGCCGCGCGGCTGTGCTGCGGAGGGACAACCGGCGAGGTCAGGCGGTCGTGCCGGTCACCGTGCTCCCCGTCCTGGTGACGTGGTAGGTCGCTGCGGCGCCGCTCCAGAAGTGGAAGGTGAGCGTGACCCGGGAGCCGTCCTTCAGCGAGCCGAGGAACTCGGGGGTCAGCTTGATGGAGTCGCCGGTGTACGCCGAGAAGGCGGTGTCCCACTGCTGGTAGGGGGTCCAGTCGGCGGGGCCGGCGTTGCCTCCGTCGTCGTACCGGGCCTCCATGGTCGCCAGCATGTCGCCCCGGAACCGCGTGGGGATGGTCAGACCGCTGGTGCTCCCGGAGACGTTGGACAGAACCGGGGGGTCGTACGTGATCACGTCGATCCGCCACGGGACGCCGCGGGAGAACCTGGCCTCCAGCGTCGCGTTGACGCCGTACGTCCGGTCGCCGGCCAGTTCGGTGAGCGCGGCGGCCGTCAGCGTCAGCTGGTTGCCGGAGACGGTGTAGTGCTTGCCCTTCACCAGGGTGCGGCTGCCGTGCCGGAGTCCCTGGAAGCCGGTGCCGTTCGGGTTCAAGGTGAGGGTCCGGCTCGTGAGGGCGCCCGACTTGGGGAGGAACAGCAGATCACTGGAGGCGGTTCCCGAACGGACCGTCCAGCTCGACTTGATCTGGGCGAACAGCTCGGGGTCGCGCCATTGGAGGGTGGTGCGGTTCAGGAACTGGCCGGCGTCCCACAGCATGGTGGTGAGCCTGCGCTCGCGGGCGTAGTACCCCACGTACTCGAAGTACTTGCGCACCTCGCCCCGCTCGATGATGCCGGGGCGGGTGTGGTCGTAGGCGAGCAGGGCGTATTCGCCGATGATGACCGGGATGCCGTGCGCGACGAAGGTGTGGTACGCCCGGTCGAACTGACCGGTGAGGTCCTGCTCCGAGGTGGCGTCGAAGCGGGTGTAGCCGGCGATGTTCACACTGAACGGCCACCATCCGTAGAAGTGGATCGTCGTGGCGACCATGGGATCGCGCAGGGCGGTGAGTTCGGCGGCCAGCGCGTCGAGCCGGCCCTGGTCGGAGTTGGTGTACAGGGTGGGCAGGACGAGCAGGCGGTCGGTGTTCCCACCGCCGGACTCGCGGACGATCCGCTGGAACACGCGGTTGAGTTCGGCCAGCAGCCGGTAGTTCTGGTCGTCGCCGGAAGTGTCGCTGAACGTCGGCTCGTTGATGCTCTCGAACACGAGCCTGGACGGCTCGTCGCGGAACTCCTCCGCAATCTGGGTCCAGGTCGCGGTGTAGCGGGCGAGCACGGCGTCGTGATCCGTCGGCAGGGTGTTGACCCACATCCACGAGTCGTGGTGCATGTTGAGCATCACGTACAGGTTTTCGTCCAGCGCCCAGTCGACGACCTGCCGCACCTTCGCCATCCAGGCCGGGTCGATCGTGTATCCGGGTGCCGAACCCTGGTGGATGCCCCAGGTGACGGGCAGCCGGATGCTCTTGAAGCCCTGTGACCTGACCTTCTTGAGGAGCGCCCGGGTGACGGGAGGGTTGCCCCAGGAGGTCTCGTCCGGGATGGCGTCGTAGGTGTTGCCCAGGTTCCAGCCGGGCTGCATCGCTGCCACCGCGCTGCGGGCGGCGGGAGCACTGGGCGGGGGCGGGTCGGCGGCCTGCGCGGTGGCGGGCACCAGCGGGAGCAGGGCGAACGCCAGGAGGAGTGCTGCCAGTCTCCGCGGGGGGCGCGACGATCGGTGTCGTCGCGGGAGGAATCGTGCCAGTCGCCTCGTCATCACGTGCACCTTCCGGTTGGTCGGAGGCTCGGACCGCTGAGGAAACTTTCGCTGAGCGCGGCGGAGAAATTAACATGAAGATGTGTCCGGGGCCACAGGTGCGTCGGCAAGAGATGCGAGAATGACCCGGCACACCTGGGTTCCGATGATCGGGAAGGCGACCTTGGCGGATCACGCAGCAGAGGGGCCGGCGGCTCGCGAACGCCAGCAGAGTGACGCCCCCAAGTCGGTCACGATCGCGTACATCGCCGAGTCGGCCGGGGTGTCGGTCCCGACCGTGTCCAAGGTGCTGAACGGAAAATCGGGGGTGGCCGCGGACACGCGCGCCCGGGTCGAGGAACTGATCAACCGGTACGGCTATCGCAAACCGGCCGGAGCCAACCGGAGCAACGTCGTCGAGCTCGTGTTCCGGGAGCTCAAGGACATGTGGGCGGTCGAGATTATCCGGGGTGTGGAGCGGGTGGCCCGCCGGCACCGCGTCGGCGTCATGGTGTCCGAATTCGGTCTGCACGACACCGCGGCACCGACCTGGGAGGACACGGTGTCCCGGCGTCCGAACTGCGTGTTGTCCGTGGCGCAGCTCTCCCAGGCCGAACGCGAACAGCTGACGGCGAAGGGCATCCCGTTCGTCGTCTTCGACCCGATCATGGAGTTGCCGGACGACGTCCCGTACGTGGGGGCCACGAACTGGTCCGGTGGCCGGGCCGCGACCCGTCACCTCGCCGAACTGGGCCACCGGCGCATCGCGATGATCAGCGGACCGGAGGGCCAGTTGTGCTGCTCCGCGCGGCTGGACGGCTACCGCTCCGCGCTGCAGGCCGCCGGCCTGCCGATCGATCCGGAGATCATCGTGCACGCCGGGCTCACCCGCGAGGACGGCTGCGCCGCGGCACGTTCCCTGCTGGCCCTGCCCGAACGCCCGACGGCGATCTTCGCGGCCAACGACCTGCAGGCGCTCGGTGTCTACCAGGCGGCGCGCGAGGCCGGCCTGCGCATTCCCGAGGACCTGAGCGTCGTGGGCTTCGACGACCTGCCGGTCGTGGCCTGGGTGGACCCGCCCCTCACCACCGTCCACCAGCCCCTGACCGAGATGGCCGTGGCCGCGACCGAGCTGGCGCTCACGCTCGGCCGTGGCGAGAAGGCTCCTCAGGCCGGGTTGGAGATCGCGACGACCCTGACGGTCCGGGCCAGCACGGCCCCGCCCAAGACCTGACGCCGCGAACCCGGCGCCATTGACCGGGCCGGCTGCTGTCGCTAGCGTCCGCTGGGAACCGCTGGAAACTATCCATCGCAATACGCGAAAGTTTCTTTCCTCAGTGAAAGGACTCGATGAGGGTGTCGAGCGTGCCCGAGACGGGCCAGACCATCAGCAACCCTGTGATCCCCGGCTTCCACCCGGATCCGAGCATCTGCCGGGCCGGCGACGACTACTACCTCGCCTGCTCCAGCTTCGAGTACTTCCCCGGCGTGCCCCTCTTCCACAGCCGGGACCTGGTGCACTGGACCCAGATCGGCAACGCGCTCGACCGGCCGAGTCAACTGCGCCTGCCGCCCGACGCGCCTTCCTCGGGCGGTCTCTACGCACCCACGCTGCGCCACCACGACGGCCGCTTCTGGCTGATCGTCACGAACGTGAGCAGCGGCGGCAATCTGCTGTTCACGGCCACCGACCCGGCCGGCCCCTGGTCCGATCCGGTCCGGCTGCCCGGCGTGCACGGCATCGACCCGGATCTCGCCTGGGACGACGACGGCAACTGCTGGTGCACCGTCGCGGGAGTCAGCCAGTTCCGCATCGATCCGCACACGGGGGAGACCCTCGGTGAACCGCGACGCCTCTGGTCCGGCACCCCCGGCGCCAAGGCACCGGAAGCACCGCACCTGTACCGGATCGGCGACTACTGGTACCTGCTCATCGCCGAGGGCGGCACCGAGCGCTGCCACGGCGTCTCGATCGCCCGCGGCCGTACGCCCCACGGCCCGTTCGAGCCGTGTCCGGCCAACCCGATCCTGACCCACCGTGGCACCGACCACCCCATCCAGAACACCGGCCACGCCGACCTCGTACAGGCGCCCGACGGCTCGTGGTGGATGGTGCTGCTCGGCGTGCGGCCGGGCGGTGGCACGCCCGGCTGGCACGTACTGGGCCGGGAGACGTTCCTGGTGCCGGTCGACTGGGTCGACGGCTGGCCGGTGGTCGGTGAGCTGTCGCTGGTGATGCCCGCGCCTGCGTGGCCCCTGCAGCCCGGTGCCGCCGCCCCGGGCCGGGACGACTTCGACCTCAGCGAGTTGGCCCCGTACTGGATCTCGCTGCGTCACCGCCCCGAGGAGGACTGCACCACCAAGGAACGGCCGGGCTGGCTGACCCTGCACGCCCGGGGCGGCTCGCTCGACGACACCGACGTCACGTTCGTCGGCCGGCGGCAGCAGCACCATGCCTGCCGGGTACGCTCCCTCATCGATCCGGCGCATGGACGCGGCGGCCTGGCCGTCCGCCTCGACGAACAGCACCACTACGACATCGAGGCAGCGCCCGGTGAGGTACGCGTGCGGGCCCGGATCGGCCCGCTCGACAGCGTCGTGGCGTCCCGGCCCACACCCGCCGGGCCCGTGGTTCTCCGCATCGAAACGGCCCCCGTACCGACCCTGAACGATGCGCGCACCGGCCCCGACACCGTCTCGGTCGGCATCGAGGAACCGGACGGCGCATACGTCGAGCTCGCCTCGCTGGACGGTCGGTACCTCTCCACGGAGGTCGCGGGCGGCTTCACCGGCCGGGTCATCGGGATGTTCGCCTCAGCCGGCTCCGTCCACTTCGACTGGTACGACTACCAGCCGCTCCAGCGCTGAGGCCGCCACCCGCGTCGGCACGCCGACGCACCACATGCCCGAGGGGCGTGCGGACAGCCACGCCGTGGCCTGTTCCTCGGTCAGCCCGGAGGTCGGCGCCGAGGTCAGGGCCGGGCCGACGGCCGGGTGGCCGAACCGTTCGCCGGCGGGCGAGTCGAGGCTCAGGGGCGGTACGAGCTTGTCCCCGGGCAGGTCGAGGGCGGCGGTGGCGACGACGTCGTGCGCGTTGTCGGCCAACTGCGCCTGGTACCGCCCGGCCGCGACGGTCGAGGGCGATCTCGACGGTGGTGCTCTCGCCCGGGGCGAGCGCCACCTTGGCGAAGCCGCGCAGCTCCCGTGCCGGACTGCTGACCGGGCGTCGGGGCGCGGTCACATAGACCTGCACCACGTGCTTGCCGAAGCGGTCGCCGGTGTTGGTGACCGTGAGGCTGACCGCGGCGGTGTCCGGGCCGTCGGCGGTGACCCGGAAGCCGGTCCGGTCGAAGGTGGTGTAGCTCAGGCCGTGGCCGAACGGGCAGCGGACGGCGATGTCGGCGGTCTCGTAGTACCGGTAGCCGACCATGACGCCCTCGCCGTAGCGGACATGGCCCTGCTGGCCCGGGAAGTTCAGGTACGACGGGGTGTCGCTCAGCCGGAGCACGTCGGCGACGGCGCCGCCGGCCTGGCCGGGCAGCCACGCCTCGACCACCGCGTCCACCTCGTCATGCCGGCCCTCCATGGTGACCACTCCGCCGTTGAGCAGCACCACGGTGCCCGACTGTGCAGGACGCGGCATCAAGGACGCGTAAAGATTGCCGGAATCAGGCAATGTTCCATCCGGTGTCCGCGTGTGACGATGCCTGCGACAACGGGGGAGGGCAAGGAGAGGCGGTGTGCGCGGGTGGCCTGGTTTCTGGGACTCGGCATTGCGGGGGTCGTCCTCCTTGCCCTGTCGTTCGTCCTCGACGGCGTGCTGGAGGGGTTGCTCGACGGGGTCGCCGTTCTGGACGGCGTCGTCGACGGACTGCTGTCGCTGCCGGTGCTCGCCGGGTTCCTGTCCATGCTCGGCTTCTCGGGGGCCATCGTCATGGAGGCAACCGGGCTGGGCGCGGTGGGAGCCGCGGTGATCGGGGTGCCGGCCGGTGTCCTCACCGGCTGGTTCGCCTACAGCCTCAGCCGGGCGTTGATGCGTGACTCCTCCGGAGCGGCACCGCGAGACGACGACTTGATCGGCGCGTCCGGCTCGGTGGTGACCGCCATCCCCGCCGACGGCTACGGCGAAGTGCTGGTGCACCTGGCCGGGCAGCCGGTGAAGCTCTCCGCGAAGAGCTCGATCGCCGTGGCCCGGGGAGCCGAAGTCTGGGTCGAGCAGACGCTGTCGCAGTCGGCGGTGTCCGTACGCCCGGTCGAACGCTGAGCCCGTCGGCCCGTCGGCCCGTCGGCCCGTCGGTCATCCGGCACCCGGTCCAGTGGTGCCGTTCATCCACACATCCTTACCGAACGCCGTCCTCAGGGAGGGCTGAGGGGACACCACCATGAGTTCTGTCGTCATCGCGGTCGGAGGAGTTGTCGTCCTCCTCGTACTGATCGCGCTGGTCGTCGTCAGCCGCTACAAGGTGGCCGGGCCGAGCGAGGCGTTCATCGTCACCGGCCGACGCGGCAAGAAGGCCACCGACCCGGAGACCGGCCGGGTCTTCACCGACAACAGCGGGCAGAAGGTCGTGGTCGGCGGCGGAGTCTTCGTCGTGCCGTTCGTGCAGCAGCGGTTCACGCTCGACCTGTCCTCGCGGCACATCCCGGTCGCCGTGCGCGGTGCGGTCACACTGCGTGGGGTGAAGGCCAACCTGGAGGGGGTCGCGATCGTCAAGGTCGGCGGTACCGAGGACTCGATCCGCGCGGCCGCGCAGCGGTTCCTGATGCAGCAGGACGGCATTGTCGGCTTCACCCAGGAGGTTCTGTCCGGCGCCCTGCGCGCGATCGTGGGACGGATGTCGGTGGAGGACATCATCCGGGACCGGGCCGCGTTCGCCGGGCAGGTGGCCGAAGAGGCGGAGGCGAGCCTGTCCGGTCAGGGCCTGGTGCTGGACGCCTTCCAGATCCAGGACATCACCACCGAGGGCTCCTACCTGGAGGACCTGGGCCGTCCGGAGGCGGCTCGCGCCAAGCAGGAGGCCGACATCGCCGAGGCGGTCGCCCGGCGCGCCGCCGAGCAGGCCCGGCTGAAGGCCGAGGAGGAGATCGCGATCGCTCAGCGGACGTTCTCCCTCAAGCAGGCGGAGATCAAGGCCGAGACCGACGAGGCCGCCGCGCGTGCGGCCGCCGCCGGTCCGCTGGCCGAGGCCGCACGGCAGCAGGAGATCCTCACCGAGCAGGAGAAGGTCGCCGAACGGCAGGCCGCGCTGACCGACCGCCAGCTCGACACGCAGGTCCGCAAGCCGGCCGACGCGCAGCGGTACGCGGCCGAGCAGGAGGCGGAGGCCAAGCGGGTCGCCCGGGTCAAGCAGGCCGAGGCCGAACGGCTGGCGGGCATCGCGGCCGCGCAGGCGGAGGCCGAGCGGGCCCGGCTCGTCGGTGAGGGCGAGAAGCAGCGGCGGTCCGCGCTGGCCGAGGCGGAGGCCATCGAGGGTCTCAAGCAGGGTGAGGCCGAGCGGTCTCGGCGTGCGGCGATCGCCGAGGCGGTGCGGTTGGAGGGCGACGCCGAGGCGGCGGCGATCGGCGCCAAGGGAGCGGCCGAGGCCGAGGCGATGCAGAAGAAGGCCGACGCCTTCGCCCAGTACGGCGAGGCAGCCGTGCTGCAGATGCTCGTCGAGGTGCTGCCGCAGGTCGTCGCCAAGGCGTCCGAGCCGCTGAGCGCCGTGGACAAGATGACGGTGATTTCCACGGACGGCGCGAGCCGGCTGTCGCGCACGGTCGCCGACAACGTCGCCCAGGGCGTCGAACTCCTCAGCTCCACCACGGGAGTCGACCTCGCGGAGCTGCTGAAGGGGATCACCCAGCGCAACGGCGATGCTCAGCCCCCGACGACGCCGGCCGCCGAGGCCAACGGAAAGATCCAGATCGGCTGAGTCAGGCACCCGGTTCAGGGGCTCACACGGCGTCGAACCGCCGGGCCCGCACCTGATCGGGTGCACAGCCGTCATACTGGCCGGCCCGGAACCGATGGCGTGCTCCGGTGGTCCGAAGGCACCCGCACAGGCGGAGTCATGGCCCCACCGGGTGGGAAACACCCGCCCTCGGCATGCCGAAAGATCCAGGAGGACGTGTGGCACGGTCAGCGGTACCCGACGAGTACCTGGAGGGGTACGCCCGGATCCTGGCCGACGTCTGTGCCACCGGCCGCCGTTTGACCCGGGACGAGCTGGAGTCCCTGCGTGCCCAGGGGGAGCAGGCCGCGGAAGCGGGCCTCGGGCTGCGTGCCCTGGTCCGCCGGCATCTGCTCGCGGCCCGTGAGCTCTCGCCCACCCTGTCGACCGCAGGGGTCGACCGCGTGCTCGCCGCTGTCGAGCAGGCGGTCGACGCCTTCGCCGAGGGACACGAACGAGCGCAGAAACTGGCGGTACGTCAGCAAGAGGCCGCCCGGCGGGAGTTCATCGACGACCTGCTCTACGGCCGCAGCGATCTCGGCCGCCTGGCCGAGCGGGCCGAACGCTTCGGCCTGCTCCTCTCCCGGGCCCACGCCGTCGCCGTGGCCCAAGGCGGTACGCCGGTCGACGACACCCACCCGGCGACCCGGCAGGTGGAGAGGGCGCTGGTCGCCCGCTTCGGCGAGCGCCGCATCCTGCTCACCACCAAGGACGGCAGGCTGATCTGCATCGCGCCCGGTGACCAGGACGACGCCCTGGCGTTCTTCGCGAAGCAGGCGCACGTGTCCACCGACGGCGGCCGGGTCGCCATCGGCCGCGCCCACCCCGGTGCCGGCGGGGTCGTCCACTCCTACGAGGAGGCCCTCAACGCCCTCGATCTGGCGAGCCGTCTGGATCTTGAGGAGCCCGTGCTGCGCTCCGCCGACCTGCTCGTCTACCCGGTCCTCACCCGAGACCGGCAGGCCATGGCCGAGCTCGTGCACAGCGCCCTGGGCCCGCTCCAGGCGGCACGCGGCGGTGCCCAGCCCCTCCTGGACACCCTCACGGCGTACTTCGACTCGGGATGCGTCGCGGCAGAGGCAGCACGCCGTCTGCGCCTGAGCGTGCGCGCCCTGACCTACCGCCTGGAGCGGATCCACAAGCTCACCGGCACCAACCCGGCCGACCCCGTGCACCGCTACACCCTGCAGACCGCCGTCATCGGCGCCCGACTGCTCGGCTGGCCCGACAACGAGGTCTGATCCCAGCCGGCCTGCACCGGCGCTGTGCTGCGCTGCAAGGAGGCCGCCACCCGCCCGGACCGGCTGGGCGTCCCGGTCCACGTCCGCTGGGTGCTGGTCCCGGCTGGAGCGACGACCCGGCGGCCATCGACGGCCTCGGCGCCTTCCTGACCGGGCCGGCCAACGTTCGACCGGGTCGGCCAATGTTCGACCGGGTCGACGTCCTGCCGTTCCACAAGCTCGGCGCCCACAGGGACGACGCCCTCGGCCTGCCCTTCCCGCTGAGCGACAACCCGACGCCCGACCGGGGCGGGGTCTGCGGGCTCTGTGGCCCCCGAGGGTGGCCCGAACGGCCCTGTCGGGTACCCGGGAGCCCGCGGAGGGTGGGAACAACGGACCGTACGCACCTCCGACCGACACCCCGACCCGGGAAGGGACCCCCATGTCCGTCGACACCCGGCAGGCGCCCGCCGCGCCGGCCGACGAGGAACTGAAGGCGCTGGACGCCCACTGGCGCGCGGCCAACTACCTGTCCGTCGGCCAGATCTACCTCATGGCCAACCCGCTGCTGACCGAACCGCTGCGGCCCGAGCACGTCAAGCCACGGCTGCTCGGCCACTGGGGCACCTCGCCCGGCCTGAACCTCGTGTACACCCACCTCAATCGGGTGATCACATCCCGCGACCTGGACGCCCTGTGCGTCTGGGGCCCCGGCCACGGGGGGCCGGCCGTGGTGGCCAACTCCTGGCTGGAAGGTTCGTACACGCAGACCTACCCGGACGTCACCCGGGACGCTGACGGCATGGCGCGGCTCTTCAAACAGTTCTCGTTCCCCGGCGGGGTGCCCAGCCATGTCGCACCCGAGACGCCGGGCTCGATCCATGAGGGCGGCGAGCTGGGTTATGCGCTGTCGCACGCGTACGGTGCCGCCTTCGACAACCCCGGACTGCTGGTCGCCTGCGTGATCGGCGACGGCGAGGCCGAGACCGGACCGTTGGCGGCGTCCTGGCACTCCAACAAGTTCCTCGACCCCGTCCACGACGGCGCCGTCCTGCCGATCCTCCACCTCAACGGCTACAAGATCGCCAACCCCACGGTCCTCGCTCGGCTCCCCGAACCCGAGCTCGACGAACTGCTCCGGGGCTACGGCCATGATCCGATCCATGTCACCGGCGACGACCCAGCAGCTGTCCACCGCGCCATGGCGGGGGCCATGGACACCGCCCTGGACCGCATCGCCGCGATCCGGCGCGCCGCGCGCGAGGACGGTGTCACCGAGCGGCCGTACTGGCCGGTGATCGTACTGCGTACCCCGAAAGGCTGGACCGGCCCGCCCGAGGTCGACGGCCTGCCGGTGGAGGGCACCTGGCGCTCCCACCAGGTCCCGCTGGCCGCGGTACGCGACAACCCCGAGCACCTGCGCGCTCTGGAGGCGTGGCTGCGCTCGTACCGTCCGGAGGAACTGTTCGACGAGCACGGAAGCCCTCGCCCGGACGTGATGCTCTGCATCCCGGAGGGAACCCGCAGGCTGGGCGCCACGGCGCGGGCCAACGGCGGGCTGCTGCTGCGCGAACTACCCCTGCCGCCCCTGGAGAAGTACGCCGTCGAGGCCGACAAGCCCGGCGCCACCACGCATGAACCCACTCGTGTGCTGGGCGACATGCTCAAGGACGTCATGGCGGCCACCGCCGACCGGCGTGACTTCCGCCTGGTCGGCCCGGACGAGACCGCCTCCAACCGTCTGCAGGCCGTCTACGCCGCCAGCGGCAAGGCCTGGCAGGCCCGCACCCTGGAGGTGGACGAGCACCTCGACAGGCACGGCCGGGTGATGGAGATCCTCTCGGAACACACCTGCCAGGGCTGGCTGGAGGGCTACCTGCTGACCGGCCGGCACGGGCTGTTCTCCTGCTACGAGGCGTTCGCGCACATCGTCGACTCGATGGTCAACCAGCACATCAAGTGGCTGCGCGTGACCCGGCGCCTGCCGTGGCGTGCCCCCATCGCCTCGCTCAACTACCTGCTGACGTCGCATGTGTGGCGCCAGGACCACAACGGCTTCTCCCATCAGGACCCCGGCTTCGTCGACCACATCCTCAACAAGAGCCCCGAGGCTGTACGGGTCTACCTGCCGCCGGACGCCAACACCTTGCTGTCGGTCGCCGACCACGCCCTGCGCAGCCGGGACTACGTGAACGTGATCGTGGCGGGCAAGCAGCCCTGTTTCGACTGGCTCTCCATGGAACAGGCCAGCGCCCACTGCGCCCGCGGCGCCGGCATCTGGGAATGGGCCGGGACCGAGGACGGCCGCCGCGAACCGGACGTCGTGCTGGCCTGCGCGGGCGACGTGCCGACCCAGGAGGTGCTGGCGGCCGCCCAGTTGCTGCGCCGGCACCTGCCCGAGCTGGCCGTGCGGGTCGTCAACGTGGTCGACATCGCCCGTCTCATGCCGAGCGAGGAACACCCGCACGGCATGAACGACTTCGAGTACGACGGCCTGTTCACCGCCGACAAGCCGGTGATCTTCGCCTACCACGGCTATCCCTGGCTGATCCACCGCCTGGCCTACCGCCGTACCGGACACCAGAACCTGCACGTACGCGGCTACAAGGAGATCGGAACCACGACCACACCGTTCGACATGGTCATCCGCAACGACCTCGACCGCTACCGCCTGGTCATGGACGTCATCGACCGCGTCCCGGGCCTGGCCGTGCGCGCCGCGGCCCTACGGCAGCGCATGGAGGACGCACGCCTGCGCCACCACGACTGGATCCGCGTCCACGGCACCGATCTCCCGGAGGTCGCCGACTGGACCTGGGACGGCTGACCCGCATGCTCCGAAGGAAACAGGGCCGATCGGCCCTGGCCTTTCGGCCCGGGAACGGGAAGGGTCATTCCGTGGAGCCGATGAGTCCTGCGGGGACACCGGCGCGGACAGCGGACCGAGGAGTACTTCAATGGCTGACGGCGAGCGGCCCGGCCCCGACAACCCGATCCGGGTCTTCCTGCTGGACGACCACGAGGTGGTGCGGCGCGGAGTGCACGACCTGCTGAACGACGAGCCGGACATCACCGTGGTCGGTGAGGCGGCCACCGTCGAGCAGGCCCTGGCACGCGTCCCCGCTCTGCGCCCGCAGGTCGCTGTCCTCGACGTGCGCCTGCCGGACGGCGATGGTGTCACGGTGTGCCGCGAGCTGCGCTCGAACATGCCGGACCTGGCCTGCCTGATGCTGACCTCGTTCGACGACGAGGAGGCACTGCTGGATTCGATCATGGCGGGCGCCTCCGGCTACGTACTGAAGCAGATCCAGGGCTCCGACCTGGTGTCCGCCGTGCGCACGGTGGCCCGCGGCCAGTCGCTGCTCGACCCGAGCGCCACCGCGAAGCTCATGGCCAGGCTGCGCGGCGGGGAGCAGAAGGAGGAGCCGGACGCCCTGCCGGGACTGACCGACCGGGAACGGGAGATCCTCACGCTGATCGGTGAGGGGCTGACCAACCGGCAGATCGGCCGGCGGCTGTACCTGGCCGAGAAGACGGTGAAGAACCACATCTCCCGGCTGCTCGCCAAGCTGGGAGTGGAGCGGCGCGTCCAGGCGGCCGTGATCGCCACCGAGGCACGGGACCGACTGCGGCACCGGGAAGGCCGCTGACCCGACGCCGGGGCACCGCGGCCCGCGGAGCCGACGACCCGGCGGGGCCGAAGGTCCCTCGGTTCGCCCCCGTCCGGCCCATCCGCCTCCCGACGGTTCGCCGCAGGCTGGCAGTGCGTCTCCGGAACACACCGGACGCCGATCGGGAGGATCACGGACATGAGCGTGCGCGTGGGCATCAACGGCTTCGGCCGCATCGGACGCAACTACCTCCGCTGCGCCCTGGAGCGCACGCAGAGCGGGACCGGCACTCCGGTGGACGTCGTGGCGGTCAACGACATCACCTCACCGGCGGCGCTGGCCCATCTGCTGGCGTACGACTCGACGTATGGCCGTCTCGGCCGCCCTGTCGAGCACGACGAGACCTCCCTCACCGTCGACGGGCACCGCATCGCGGTCACGGCCGAGCGCGACCCGGCCGCACTGTCCTGGGGAGACCTCGGGGTGGACGTCGTCATCGAGTCGACCGGCCGCTTCCGCAGCCGCGAGCAGGCCGGAGAGCACCTGAAGGCGGGGGCCCGCAAGGTGCTGCTGTCCGTGCCGGGCAAGGGCGTCGACGCCACCGTCGTGATGGGCGTCAACGAGGGGACGTACGACCCGGAGCACGACCACGTCCTCTCCAACGCCTCCTGCACCACCAACTGCGTCGCCCCGATGGTCAAGGTGCTGGACGAGTACTTCGGCATCGTCAAGGGTCTGATGACCACCATCCACGGCTACACCAACGACCAGGTCGTGCTCGACGGCCCGCACAAGGACCTGCGGCGTGGCCGCAGCGCCGCCGTCAACATCATCCCCACCAGCACCGGAGCGGCCCGCGCCGTCGGCCTGGTCCTGCCCGAGCTGGCCGGCGCCCTGGACGGTGTCGCCGTACGCGTGCCCGTCGAGGACGGCTCGCTGACCGATCTCAGCGTCATCCTCGACCGGGAAGTGAGCGCGGAGAAGGTCAACGCGGCGTTCCGGGAGGCCGCCGACGGGCCCCTGAAGGGCGTGCTGCGGGTGTCCGACGCCCCGATCGTGTCCCGGGACGTCGTGGGCGACCCCGCCTCGTGCGTCCTGGACGCCCCTCTCACGCAGGCGCACGGTGAGCTGGTCAAGCTCTTCGGCTGGTACGACAACGAGTGGGGCTACACCAACCGGCTGCTCGACCTCACCGAGTACGTCGGGGCACGCCTTCCGCGGAACTGACTGTCGAAGGAGGGCACGTGGAGATCGTCGCCTACGGTGTCCTGGCGGACGAGGAGACCCTGCTGCAGCAGGCATTCGACCGTGTGTTCGCGGGTCACCACGCACTGCGGTGTCTGAGGATGTTCCTGGACCGGGACACCGCCCCCACCGCCGTGGGCCACGAGGTGGTGCTCAGCAGCGTCAACGACACCCTGGACGCCCAGGTGCTGCGGGCCTTGGCGGACGGCGGAACCAGGATGATCGCCCAGCGGTCCACCGGCTACAACAACATCGACCTGTCCGTGGCCGAGAAGCTCGGGCTGACCGTCGCCCGGGTCTCGTACTACTCGCCGTACTCGGTCGCCGAGTTCGCCTGGGCGCTGGCCCTCGCCGTCAACCGCAGGCTCGTCCGGGCGGCCCACCGCACCAGGGAGTTCGACTTCCGGCTCGACGGTCTGATGGGCCGCGACTTCCGCGGCCGTACGGCCGGAGTGGTGGGAACCGGAAAGATCGGCGCCGCGTTCGCCCGGATCGCGCACGGCTTCGGCATGCGGCTGCTGGGCTGGGACATCGCCGAGAACCCCGACTGCGCGGCTCTCGGCATGCGGTACGTCCCGCGCGAGCGACTGTTCGCCGAGTCCGACCTGGTCAGCCTGCACGTGCCGCTGCTGCCGGACACCCACCACCTGGTGGACGCCGAAGCCCTGGCGCTGATGAAGGACGACGCGATCCTGGTCAACTCCAGCCGCGGCGGCCTGGTCGACACCGACGCGCTGCTGGCCACGCTGCGCGCGGGGCGGCTCAGCGGCGTCGGTCTGGACGTGTACGAGGAGGAAGCCGGCGTGTTCTTCCTCGACAAGTCCCTGGAGGTGATGACCGACGAACGCCTCGCACGGCTCATGACCTTCAGCAACGTCCTGGTCACCTCGCACCAGGCGTACTTCACCCGGGACGCGGTCGGCCAGATCGCCGAGACGACCGTGGCCAATGTCGAGGACTACGTCGCGGGCCGTACGGGTGACAACACCCTCGTCCGTCCGCCCGAGTGAGGCCCACGGCGGAAAAGGAGATTGCCATGGCCATACAACCCCTCGGCGTGAAAACCGTGACCACCTTGGTCGCGGAAGCCACAGCAGCCCCATCCCTGCACAACGCTCAGCCGTGGAGCTTCCGCTTCGTCACCGGCGAGAACCTTCTGCTGCTGCGCGCCGATCTCGACCGGGCCCTGCGCCGCGCCGATCCTGGCCACCGGGCCCTGCACATCGGGTGCGGGGCGGCACTGTTCAACCTGCGCGTCGCCGCCGCGCACGCCGGGTCGGCACCACAGATCCACCTGCTGCCCGAGCCCGCGGATCCGCTGCTGCTGGCCGCCGTACGCTTCGACGGCCCTGCTGGACGGGCCGAGGACGACGACCTTGCGCGGCTGCATCCGGCGATCGGACAGCGGCACACCAGCCGCTACCCCTTCGACGAGAAGAAGATCCCGGAGGACCTGCGGTCCGCACTTCGGGAAGCGGCGGCCCGGGAGGGCGCCGAGTTGCTCTTCCCGGGGCCCTGGCACGTCGAGTCCCTGCTGGAACTGGTCCACGACGCGGAGAGCCGCGACGCTCTGGACGCCGGCGGAAGAGAAGACCTGCACCGCTGGACCAGGCTCGGACCGGAGGCGGACGTCGCCACCGACGGCGTCCCCGAGTACGCGTTCGGGCCCCGTCGGAGCAGCGGGAAGGCTCCCCTCCGCGACTTCGCCGGACGACGGCCGGTGGCCGACCGCGGCACCACCGCCTTCGAGCAGCATCCGCACCTGGCGCTGCTGAGCACCCGCGGCGACACGCCCGCCGACTGGCTGCTCGCGGGGCAGGCGCTGGAGCGCGTCCTGCTCGAAGCCACCCTGGCCGGCCTCGCCACCTCTCTCACGTCCCACCCACTGGAGACTCCCGACCTGCGCCTGCTGGCCCGGGACCCGCTGTCGGGGACAGGCCATGTGCAGATGGTGCTGCGCATCGGCCACGGACCCCACGGCCCCGCGACACCGCGCCGTCCGATCCGGGACGTCCTCGACATCGCCTAGTGCCGACGGAACGCTCCGAGGCACAAGAACCGCTCCAGCTCCGGCCTTGTGGGCTCCCCACGGTGCACGGCCGGGCCTCGCCACCGGGACGGCTCGGGCAGGCCGGTAGGGCCGTCCGGCCCCTGAGGCGGGCCCTGCGGCCCCTGCACACCCCCTCCTTCTCGGCTTGATCCTGAGACCCCATCCCCCAGACCTCAGGAGGTACGCACCATGTCCCGCACCGTCACCGTGGGTCTCGACGGCTCGCGTGAGAGCCTGGCCGCCGCCGAGTGGGCGGCCCGCGAGGCGACGCTCCGCGCGCTGCCCCTGCGCATCGTCACCGTCTGGGAGCCGGTCCCCGAGCCCATGGCACAGGCGCCCCTCCTGGGGGCCGAGACCCAGCAGCACTGGAGCGAGCGAAGCGAGACGGGGGTACCCCCGGCCGAAGGCTGGGGGAGGATTCCCCGGGAGGCCGCCTCCGGTCTCCGGTCGCGTCATCCGGGCGTCGAGATCACCGTCGAGCAGCCGGCGGGCCGGGCGAGCGAGGTGCTGGCGGAGGCGGCGAAGGAGTCCGATCTGCTGGTCCTCGGTTCGCGTGGACTGAGCGGGATCGGCGGTTTCCTGGTCGGCTCCGTCGGACAGGCCGTCATCGCGCGCGCCGAGGGGCCCGTGGTCCTCGTACGGGCGTGGGAGCAGGCCGCCGACGAGCACGAGATGGACCCGGTCGGCATCCCGTCCGCCGCGACCGGTTTCCGGCCCGTCGTACTGGGCCTCGACACCGACGGGCCGGACGACACGGTGATCGCCTTCGCCTTCGAGGAGGCCGCCCGCCGCACGGCCTCGCTGCGCGTCGTCCACGGCTGGAACCTCCCGCCCTACTTCGCGTACGGCCTGCCGGCGGACCCCGGGCTGAACGCGGAGCTGGGCCGACAGGACGCCGCCGCGCTGGCCGCGGTGCTGCGCCCGTGGAAGGAGAAGTTCCCGCAGGTGGCGGTCATCGAGGAGTCCCGCTCCGGCAGCCCCGCGAACCACCTGGTCGACGCCTCCCGCGAGGCCTCTCTGGTGGTCGTCGGCCGCCGGATCCGCCGCAGCCCCTTCGGCATCCACATCGGCTCCGTCACCCACGCCGTCCTGCACCACGCCACCGCGCCCGTCGCCGTCGTCGCGCACGACTGACGCATCCCGAGGAGGGTAGAGATCATGAAGGCAGCGGTCGTACGAGCCTTCGGTGAGCCCCTGGTCATCGAGGAGCGCCCTGACCCCGAGCCGGGCCCCGGCCAGGTCCGCATCCGGGTCGAGGCCTCCGGACTGTGCCACACCGACATCCACGCCGCGCACGGCGACTGGCCGGTCAGGCCGAACCCGCCCTTCGTGCCCGGCCACGAGGGTGTGGGCCTGGTCGAGGCCCTCGGGGAGGGAGTCACCCACCTCTGCGTCGGACAGCGGGTCGCCGTCCCGTGGCTCGGCAAGGCCTGCGGGCGGTGCGAGCACTGCCTGTCCGGCTGGGAGACGCTGTGCGAGCAGCAGATCAACACCGGGTACGGCTGTGACGGCGGGTATGCGGAGAAGATGCTGGCCTGGGCCGACTTCGCCCAGCCGGTGCCCGAGGGGATCACCGCCGTGGAGGCCGCCCCGCTGACCTGCGCGGGCGTGACGACGTACAAGGCCCTGAAGGTCGCCGACGTCAAGCCCACCCAGCTCGTCGCGATCTCCGGCATCGGCGGACTCGGCCACCTCGCCGTGCAGTACGCGAAGATCGCCGGAGCGACCGTCGCCGCGATCGACGTCACCGACGACAAGCTCGACCTCGCCGCCGACCTCGGCGCCGACCTCGTCATCGACGCCCGCAAGCACGACGTGGGCGAGGTCCTCAAGCGGCACGGCGGGGCGCATGCCGCCATCGCGCTCGCCGTGAACGAGGCCGCGTTCACCGCGGTCAACTCCGGGCTGCGGCGCGGCGGCAAGCTCGTCATGGTCGCCCTGCCCGCGCACGGCACCATCCAGGTCCCGATCTTCGACACCGTCCTGAACGGCACCTCGGTGATCGGCTCGATCGTCGGCACGCGGCAGGACCTCGCGGAGGTCTTCCAGCTCCACGCGGCCGGACGCACCAAGGTCATCTGCGAGACCCGCCCGCTCGCCTCCGTCAACGAGTCGATCGACGCCGTGCTGAGAGGCGAGATCAAGGCCCGGATCGTCTTCGACCTCGGTACGGGTCGGTGAGCGCCATGGATCTCGAACGTCCCCTGGTCGTCGGAGTCGACGGCTCCGAGCCGAGCATGCGGGCCGTGGACTGGGCGGCCGACGAGGCCGCCCTGCGCGGGCTGCCGCTGCGTCTGGTGTACGCCTCGTTGTGGGAGCGCTACGAAGGCGCCGCACTCGCCCACGACCTCGGCGATCCGTCCGAGCAGGTGCCGGCCGAAGACATCGTCGCGAGCGCCGCCCGGCGAGCCCGTGCCCGTCGACCCGAGGTGCAGGTGTCCACTGAGGTGGTGCCCGAGGAGCCGGAGTACGCACTGCCGAGGGAGGGACGGTACGCCACCGCCCTGGTGGTGGGCACCCGTGGCCGCAGCGGCCTCGCCGAGGCGCTGCTGGGCTCCGTCGGTCTGACCGTGGCCGGCCACGCACACTGCCCGGTGGTCGTGGTGCGCGGCAGCCACGACGACCAGGCGGTCCCCGGGACCCACCGCCGCATCGTCGTGGGCGTCGGTGACAACGCGAAGGACTCGGCGGCCGTGCGCTTCGCCTACGAGGAGGCGCGGCTGCGCCGGGCGCGGCTGGAGGCCGTACGGGCCTGGCGGTGTCCGGCGCACGGGACCACCGCCCATCCCCGGCCGGCCGGTGAACCCGCCCGCCTGCACGAGGAGCGCGCCGTGGAGGCGCTGGAAACCGCTCTGCACGACGCCCCGCCTGACGTGGAGGTGCACCGGCGCACCGCCGAGGGCCATGCCCGCAGGGTGCTGGCGGACGCCTCGTACGACGCCGACCTGCTGATCGTCGGCGCCCGGCGCCGCCGCGGCCACTACGGGCTCCAACTCGGCCGCGTCGCCCACGCGGTGCTGCACCACTCCTCCTGCCCGGTGGTGGTCGTGCCCGAGGAAGCGTGACCGGGGGGCGAGTGGGGGCAGGCGTTCAGCCGACCCCGGGTCCGCGCCCAGCTCGCCGACGGCACCACCGTGCGCATCCGCCCGGTGGCGCCCGACCGGGGGCCGGTGCAGGGTTTCTATGAGGAGAGGCGTCGTGCGAGAACCACGAGATGACCACGAAGGCCACCGGCGTCAGCACCCGCCAGCACAGGCCGCCCAGGCGAACGCCCGTACCGCCGGCCGGCTGCCGACCGGACAGCCGGTCACCGTGCGCACCCAGGACACCGTCGTCGAGGCCGCCTGCCATCGACGTCTCCGGCCCCATGGAACGCAGAAGCGAGACGGGATCGCCGTCTCCCTGACACGCCGGATCGACGGCGTGGTCAAGCTGTGAGAGGAGGCGGACCGCCATGCCCAGCAGCGTGCTGGTCGCCTATGGAACAACGAACGGATCGACCGCCCAGATCGCGGAGGCCATCGCCGAAGTCCTGTCCAAGGAGGGACTGACGGCCGAGGCCCGGCCCGCCCAGTCGGTGGAGAGTGTGGCGCTCTACGACGCGGTCGTGGTCGGCGGTGGACTGTACGCCGGGCGCTGGCAGAAGCACGCCCGCCGCTTCGTCCGCCGCCACCGGCGCGCCCTCGCCGAGCGCCCGCTGTGGTTCTTCAGCAGCGGACCGCTCGACGCCTCGGCCTCGGAACGGGACATCCCGCCCGTGCGCGGCGTGCGCAAGGCCATGCTCCGGCTCGACGCCACGGAGCACGTCACCTTCGGTGGCTGCCTGGAGGAGGGCGCGAAGGGATTCATCGCCCGCAAGATCGTGGAATCCGGGAAGGGCGGCGACTTCCGGGACTTCGCCGTGATCGAGGCCTGGGCAGCGCGCATCGCGGACGCACTCGTCGCCCCCTCGGAGGAGGGCGGGGCCACCCGGGCCAGGGGCGGGGAAGGAGGCGGTGACTGACGACGCTCGTGGGGCGGGTGCCGGTGCGTCGGAGATGTCGAGGTCCACTACGGCTGCTATCGCCCAGGCATTCGTCTGGGCGGGGAATTCATATCGGCGACAGAAGTCCCGAACACGCCGGCCTTCACGGTCACCGGGTGGCTACCGCAGTGCGCCGGTCCGTCAACTGGCTGCGCAGAAGCGGCTTGTCCATCTTTCCGGTGCCATTGCGGGGAATCCGGTCGACGATCAGAAGTTCGGTCGGGAGCTTGTAGCGGGCCAGACGTTGTCCGGCGAAGGCCCTGACGCCCTCCAGGCTCGGAATCTCAGTGGTGCCTGGCATGAGGGAGACGAAGGCGGTGACCGCCTCGCCCCAGCGATCGTCAGGCCGGCCGACCACTGCCGCCTCCGCAACGCCCGGTAGATCCGTCAGCACATGCTCCACCTCCGACGGGAAGACGTTCTCACCGCCTGTGATGATCATGTCCTTGATGCGGTCCACCACGTACACATAGCCCTCGTCGTCCAGATAGCCCACGTCTCCGGTGCGGAACCAGCCGTCCGCGGTGATGGCCTCTTCCGTGGCTTCCGGACTGTTCCAGTAACCGGGCGTCACATTCGGACCGCGCACCCACAGTTCACCCCGCACGTCCGGTCCGGCGTCGTCGCCCGCACTGTTGGGGGCTACCACCCGCAGCTCGGTGTACGGCATGGGCAGTCCTGCCGAACCGAGCTTGGCCAGGGTGTCCCTCGGCGGGAGATAAGTGGCGAAAGGCGCCGTCTCTGTCAGGCCCCAGGCCTGCTGGAGCAGCACGCCGTGCTGCGCGTACCGGTTGATCAGACTGGGTGGTACCGGTGCTCCGGCGACCACCGCGGTACGCAGTGCGGAGAAGTCGGTCTCGGCGAACTGCGGCAGCGCCGCCAGCGCGGCGAACATGGCGGGCACCGCGAACAGCCCCGAAACGCGATGCGTCTGCAAGTCGCTGAGGCACTGCTGTGCATCGAAGCTCCGATGCACGACCACGGTGCCGCCGCGGACCAGTGTGCCCAGGGTCAGCGCGTTGAGTCCGCCGATGTGGAACATTGGCGCGACGGCCAGGGTGGTGTCGTCGTGCCGGCAGTCCAGCGCGGACCACACGTTGACCTGGTTCCACCACAGGTTTCCCTGGGTCAGCATCACTCCCTTGGGACGGCCGGTGCTTCCGGACGTGTACAGCAGGGCGGCCAGGTCTCCCGCGGCCAGTGGCGTCGGCTGGGCGGCCGGGGCAGAACCCGAGTCGGCGGCCGACGCCGGAAGCCAGGGCCGTCCCGGCTGGTCGCCTATGGGGAGCACCAGCGCCTGCCCGGCGAGCGCCGCCGACTTACGCCTGCCGTCCTCCACGACCAGCGCGGCCGGGGCGCAGTCGTTCAGCACCAGCGCGGTCTCCTGATCGGTCAGCCGGTGGTTCACCGGTACGAAGACCGCGCCGAGCCGGGCACAGGCCAGGAAGGTCGCCAACAGGGCAGGGCTGTTCAGCCCCAGATAGGTCACGCGCTCGCCCCGGCCGACCCCGCCCGCCGCCAGCAGTGTCGCGAGGGTCGCCGTCTGAGCGTCGAACTCGGCATAGCTGACACGGTCGGGCCCGTAGACGAGCGCCGTCGCGTCACCCTGCCGCAGGGCATGGTGCTGCACCGCGAGCGCGGGGCTGATGTTGACCTCTGGCATCACGACTTCCCGGTCTGCCCCGTCGGCCACACCGGCCGACAGCGGACACTGTTGATGGTGACGGACTGGTAGCTGGACGTACGGGCTCAGTCGGTGAGCTCGGCCGTCACAGCCCGGCGAAGCTCGCCCGAGGCGATGAGCCGCGACACCAGCTCGATCTCCGTGTCCAGCGGACGGTCCCCGTCGAGGTGCGGCGAGTACTTGCGAACCAGCTCGTAGGCGATGCGGGTCGGGCGGCTGAGCGAGTCGGGCCCGCGCAGGTCCGCCGCCTGGCACAGCGCCATCAAGTGGATCGCGGCGATGTTCCGCACCAGGCCGCCGACCGCGTAGGCGTCCCGGCTCGCGATGGTGCCCATGCTGACCTTGTCCTGGTTGTGCGCCTCGGTCGACCGGGAGAAGGAGCTGGCGGGCATCGTCCATTTCAGCGCCTCCGCAGCCAGCGCGGAAGCGGTGATCTGCATGCCCTTGAAACCGTGGTGCAGTCCGGCACGGCGGTCGTCCGGGGCCACCCGGGGAATGAGGTTCGGGGTCAGCCCGTTGTTGAACTTCTCGTCGACCGTCAGCTCCAGCTGGCGGTCGAGCAGGTCCCCCAGGCCGGCGACGGCGGTCTTGAGAGCGTCCATGGCAAGACCGACGTGTCCGCCGTAGAAGTTGCCGCCGCTGCGGACGACACCGGCCTCGACATCGAACAGCGGGTTGTCATTGGCGGAGTTGATCTCGGTCGTGATCCACTGCTCCGCCCACTCCAGCGTGTCGCGAACCGTACCGGTGACATGGGGTGCGCATCGGATCGAGTAGCGGTCCTGGATCGGCTGGTCGAGCTCACGGAAGTCGGCACCCCCCGCGACCGGCGCCGGCCGTTCGACGTTCGCGTCGAACGAAGCGGAGCCGCTCAGCAGCCGCCGAACCAGGGTCGCGCTCTGCCGGACTCCCGTGTGCGGCTTGTGCTCGAACAGGAAGTCGGCGAAATGACCCGGATTGCCGCGCAGCACCTGGCTGGTCAGCGCGGTGCACAGGTCGGCGGCGAAGGCCAGCTCGGCCGCGTCGCGCAGGGCCAGGACGGCGAACCCCGACATGAACGACGTGCCGTTGACGAGTGCCAGACCCTCCTTCGCGACCAGTTCGACGGGCGCCAGACCGTGTTCCACCAGCGCCTGGTCGGCCGGCTTGCGGATCCCCTGGTACGTGGCCTGCGCCTGGCCGGTCAGCAGGCCGGCCAGGTAACTGAGGGGTACCAGGTCGCCGCTGGCACCCACCGACCCGCGCTCCGGGATGACCGGCAGCAGATCGAGGTTGAGACAGTCGATCAGCAACCGGACCAGCTCGGGGCGCACCCCGGAGGCACCCCGGGCCAGGCAGTTCGCCCGCACCAGCATGGTGGCCCGGACCACCTCGTCCGGGGCGGCGGGACCGACACCCGACCCCAGGAAGCGGATGAGGTTCTTCTGCAACTCGGCCGCCTTGGCGTCCGAGATCTGCCGGGTGTTGCTGTCGCCGAAGCCGGAGGTCACACCGTAGATCGGTATCCCCGACGCGGTCAGCTGATCCTTCAGCCGACGTGACTGCGCCATCCGGTGGCAGGAGTCGGCGGAAAGCGTGACGCGCGGCCGCTCGGTGCTGCGAGCCACGGCCGCCACCTCGGCTGCCCGCAGCCCGTAGCCGTCGATGGAGATCTCGTCGGTGCGCTCCAGGGGGTCGAGCGACTTCAGCAGACCATTCGGCTCGGCCGAACTGGATTCGGCGGCAAAGAGATTCGACATGGTGAAAGTCCGTTTCGGGGGGCGGACGTCAGTCGGCCATGGCCTCGATCAGGCTCTTCGGGCGCATGTCCGTCCAGTTGGCGTTGATGTAGTCCAGGCACGCCTTGCGGTTGTCGGCCGAGTGGACCACCGTCCAGCCATCCGGGATCTCGCAGAAGGCCGGCCAGAGCGAGTGCTGGTTCTCGTGGTTGACCAGCACGTGGTACGAGCCGTTCTCGTCTTCGAAGGGATTGGTCATCGCGGAGACCTCTTTCCTGAGGACTGGGTGTCGGTGGGGCGCGGGCCCGAAGGGCGGTAGGCGGGCTCCACCCATGCGGTTGTGCGCCGCCCGCCGCGATGGTGATCAGTCTTACGGCCCCATGTGGCACGGGGCACCACAACCAGCTGTCAGGACCTCGCCCCGACAGCTAGTTGCCATCCACCGTCAGCCGGGCAGGCCGACCAGACCGGGGTGCGCGGCTCCGATGAGGATCGCCTGGTTGCCCGCCGGATGGCGGTTCTCGTACATCACCTGATGGACGTCCGCGGTGCGCTCGAACGGCACGGCCGCAGACAGGCATGGATTGAGCCCGCCCTGTGCGGCCAGCTCCGTCACCGCCCTGAACTGCGAGGTGTTCGCGCCGTGGGAACCTTGCAACCGCTTCTGCCGCATCCATAGGAAGCGCAAGTCGACGTCCGCACTGTAACCGCTGGTTCCACCGCAGGTGACCACCATGCCGGCGTTGTCGCAGACGTACATCGACGTCGGGATGGTGTCCTCGCCCGGGTGCTCCAGGACGATCCGTGGGGAGCGGCGCTCGCCCAGGACCTCCCAGATCCGCCGGCCGAAACCGCGCAGCCCCGACAGCCATCGCGCGTACGCGGCCTCCTCCGAGGCGGAGGGGATCCGGCCCCAGTGGTCGAACTCCTTCCGGTTGATCACCCCCTTGGCGCCCAGTCGCAGGCAGTGCTCTTCCTTGGACGGGTCCGAGACCACGGCGACCGGGATGCCGCCGAACTGCCTGACGATCTGGATCGCCATCGAGCCGAGCCCGCCGGCGCCGCCCCAGATCAGGACCGGGTCGCCCGGCTCGACAACATGGGGCTGCCAGCCGCGCAGCTGCCGGTACACGGTGGCCGCCGTGAGCAGGAAACAGCCCGCCTCCTCCCATGTCAGCTGAGGCGGCTTGGGATGGCACTGGTACTCGTCGAGCACCGTGAACTGGGCGAAGGAGCCGTAGTTGGACTCGTATCCCATGGCCAGCGCCGAGGAGGAGGTCATCGGATCGGCACCCATCCGGATGTCGGCCGCCCGCTCGTCCCAGACCACCGGCGCGATCACGATGTGATCGCCGACCGAGACCTGGCTGACCCCCTCGCCGACGGCCCAGACGATGCCCGCGCCGTCCGATCCGCCGATGTGGAAGTCCTCCTGGGCGCCCGCCTTCTGCCGGGCACCGATCACGTCCACCGGACTCCCCAGTGCGGCCCAGACGTTGTTGTAGTTCACCCCTGCGGCCATCACCAGGACCAGCACCTGGCCGGGCCCTGGCTCCTGCACCTCGGTGACCTCGATCCGAATCGCCTGCTCCGGCTCGCCGTAACGCTCCTGCCGGATCATCGCCGCATGCATGTACGGGGGGACTTCGCCCAACGGAGGAAGCTCGCCCGGTCGGTAGATCTCCCGCATCTTCAGTTCTCCTTGCCTAGTCGTCGATCGGATCAGCGGGATGTCGCCGAACGCTCGTCGCAGAGCTGGAGGCTCTTGGCGACGGTCCGGCCGATCTGCCGCAACGGCGCCGAATCCATCATTCTGTCGTGTGTCGCGGACACGTGGTGAAGCTCGACCCCTCTGGTCAGGTAGGGCGCCCAGGAGTCCACCGGCTTCGGACCCTCCGACGCGTCGCGCTCCGCGACGAACAGCGTCAGAGACCCATCGAATTTCTCCGGGGTGAAACGGTCCGCCAGCCGGATGTGATTGCTGAACACGGTGACGAAGTCCTCGACATGTCCGGCGAGCGCGCTGCCCATGCCCGCCCTGTCGGACCGCAGCCACTCCTCGACGCGGTCCAGGTCCGGTTGCTCCCCGGAAGGGGGCGCATAGCCGACCATCTCGGCCAGCCCTGCCAGAACCGCCTCCCCGGACGGCGGAGCGTCCTCCCCCCTGGCGGCGGGTTGAGGATAGGAGTCCAATACTGCCAGCAGGTCGACCTCCGCACCCGACTGCTGCAGCTGGGTGGCCATCGCCTGGACGACCAGACCACCGAAGGACCAGCCGAGCAACCGGTAAGGTCCGCTCGGCTGGACGAGTCGTATCCGACGGACGTAGAGCGCGGCGATCTCCTCGACGCTGTCCTGAAGCCCGCCCCCGGAGTATCCCGAGGCCTGCAGGGCGTACACCGGGTACTCAGCGGGGATGTGCCGGAGCAACTCGGCGTAGCGCCAGCCCAGGCCGCCGCCGGCGTGGACGCAGAAGAGACCCGGCCGTTCACCCGTGGGCCGCAGTGGTAGCAGACCGGAGAAGGCGTCCTCGCTCTCGTACGGCCGAGCGTGTTCTCCGGTGAGGAGGTCGGACAGGCCCGCAACCGTCGGAGCCGCGTAGAGATGGCTGATGGGCAGCTGGGTCCCGAAAGCGGACCTGATCCGGGTGACCAGACGGGTGGCGAGCAGGGAGTTGCCGCCGAGTTCGAAGAAGCTCTGGTCGATACCGACCAGGTTGTGTCCGAGGACCGCCGAGAACATTTCGCAGAGGGTCTCCTCCTGCGCCGTGCGCGGAGCGCGGCCTGAGGTGGAGAGGCCGCCGACCGGAGCGGGCAGTGCTCTCTGCTCGAGCTTGCCGTTCGGCGTGAGGGGCAGCTGCTGAAGCGTCACGAAGCCCGACGGGACCATGTAGTCGGGCAGGGTACGCGCGGCGTATTCACGGAGGCCGTCCAGATCGAGAGTCCGGCCCTCGGCGGGAACGAGGTAGGCGACGAGGCGTTTGTCTCCGGGCTGGTCCTCACGGACCACCACCACGGCCTGGGCGACCGCCTGATGGTGAGTCAGAGCTGCCTGGACTTCTCCGAGCTCGATGCGGAAGCCGCGGATTTTGACCTGTTCGTCTGCGCGGCTGACGTAATCGAGGGTGCCGTCGGTGCTCCAGCGCACCAGGTCGCCGGTGCGGTACATGCGGCTGCCCGCCGGGCCGTACGGGTCGGCTACGAAACGCTCGGCGGTGAGGTCGGGGCGGTTGACGTATCCGCGGGCCAGTTGGTCGCCGGCGAGGTAGAGCTCGCCGGTCACGCCGACGGGCGCGGGCTGGAGGTAACTGTTCAGGACGTAGGTCCGGACGTCGCCGAGGGGTCGGCCGAGCGGCAGGTTGTCGGGGACCTGCGCCACATCCGTCATCGGGTGCTTGGTGGCGAAGACGGTGGTCTCCGTGGGGCCGTAAGCGGCGGTGACGACGGTGTCCGGGCAGGCCCGCAGGACCCGTCGGACGGCTGCGGCAGAGCCGATCTCGCCGCCGGTGGAGACTTCACGCACAGTGGCGAAGGCGTGGGGGCGCTCCTCGGCGAGGAGGCGGAACAGGCCGGTGGTGGCGAACAGTCGGGTCGCACCGGTCTCGGAGAGTCGGGTGGCGAAATCGTCGATGTCGAGGTCGCCGGGTGGCGCGATGTGGACTTCGCCGCCGCGCAGGAGGGTGGCCCAGACTTCCCAGGTCGAGGCGTCCCAGGCATGGGGGGAGTGGAAAAGGACGCGTTCCGGTTCGTCGTCGGGGGACGTGTGGTAGTGGTCCGCGCCGACCATCCGCAGGATGCTGCGGTGGGAGATCTCGATGCCCTTTGGGCGGCCGGTGGAACCGGAGGTGTACATCACGTACGCCGACTGGTCCGGATGCGTCCGGGGAGCGGTCGTGGCAGCGCCTTCGGCCGGTGCCTTCGTCACCAGCCGCACCGTCGGCCCGAAGTCGACCGTGGGGGCTGAGCCGTCGGTCAGTACGAGTTTGGCGCCGGTCTCGTGCACCAGCTCGGTGAGGCGGTCGGAAGGGGAGCGGGTGTCCAGTGGCACGTAGCATCCGCCGGCCTTGAGTACGGCCAGCTGTGCCACCAGCAGGTGGGCTGAGCGTTCCTGGAGGACGGCGACGCGGGACTCCCGGCGGACTCCCAG
The DNA here is from genome assembly GCF_030386795.1 of Streptomyces sp. S.PNR 29. Taxonomy (GTDB): domain Bacteria; phylum Actinomycetota; class Actinomycetes; order Streptomycetales; family Streptomycetaceae; genus Streptomyces. Next base: position 1,485 of record NZ_JANUQM010000016.1, on the reverse strand, counting down.
CGCGGTGAGGTGGTGGGCCAACAGGGTGGCCTCGGCGTCGAGTTCGGCGTACGTCAGACCGGTGTTCCCGCACCGCACGGCGGTCCCGTCCGGAATCTGTGTGGCCACCTCGCTGAACCGGCCGTGAACCGTGCCCGACTCCGCTTCCGGAATCCGCTCCTTCCACGCATCGACAAGGTGTCGGCGTTCCACGGCGGAGAGGGGGCTGAGTTGTGCTGTGGGGAGGGTTGGGTTGGTGGTGATGGTGTCGAGGATGTTGGTGAGGTGGTCGGCGATGGTGATGACGGCTTCGGCCGTGAAGCAGTCGGGCCGGTAGTCGAAGCGGAGCTGGAGGGTGTCGTCGGTGAGGGAGGCGATGACGTTGAGCGGGTAGTGGATCCCGTCATGCCCCTCGACGCCGGTGATCGTGAGACCGGGGGCGAGGGTGGCCAGGCCGTCACGTTCGACCGGGTAGTTCTCGAACGCGAAGGTGGTGTCGAAGAGTTGTTTGATTCCGATGGTGTTTTGGATGTCGGTGAGGCTGGTGTGTTGTTGGGGGAGGAGCTGGGTGTGTTGGTGCTGGGTGCGGTTGAGGAGCTGGTTGAGGGGTTCGGTGGCGGTGATGGTGGTGTGTACGGGGATGGTGTTGATGAAGAGTCCGATCATGGACTCGATGCCGGGGATGTCTGTGGGGCGGGTGGAGACGGTGGTGCCGTGGGTGATGTGGGTTTGGCCGGTGTGGTGGTGGAGGAGGAGGGCCCAGGCGGTTTGGAGGATGGTGTTGGTGGTGAGTTTGTGGGTTTTGGCGTGGTGTTGGAGTTGGGTGGTCTGGGTGGGGGTGAGGGTGTGGTGGTGGGTGTGGGGTGTGGTGGTTGCGGTGGTGGTGTGGGGGTGTATGCGGGTGGGTTCGGTGAGGGTGTTGAGGTGGTCTTTCCAGGTGGTGAGACTGGTGGTTTTGTCTTGTTGGTGGAGCCAGGTGAGGTATTCGCGGTAGGGGGTGGTGGGGGGGAGGGGGTTGGTGTTGCCGTTGGTTGTGTAGAGGGTGAGGAGTTCGCGGACCATGAGGGGCATGGACCAGCCGTCGAGGAGGATGTGGTGGTTGGTGATGAGGAGGTGGTGGGTGGTGGTTGTGAGGTGGATGAGGGTGAGGCGGATGAGTGGGGGTTTGGCGGGGTCGAAGCGGTGTTGGCGTTCCTGGTTGGTGATGTGGGCGAGTTGATCTGTTTGTTGGGTGGGGGTGAGGTGGGTGAGGTCGATTTCGTTGAGGGGGATGTGGGTGGTGGTGGGGATGATTTGGATGGGTGGTTTGTTGGGTCGGGTGTGGAAGGCGGCGCGGAGGTTGGGGTGGCGTTGCAGGAGGGCGTGGGCGGCGTTGTGGAGTTGGGTGGTGTTGAGGTGTCCTTCGAGTCGGAGGGCGAGTTGGGTGGTGTAGACGTCGGGGCCGTCGGTGTCGTAGAGGGCGTGGAAGAGCAGGCCTTCCTGCAACGGCGACAGCGGCAGAACGTC
>NZ_JANUQM010000015.1 GCF_030386795.1 Streptomyces sp. S.PNR 29 | reverse complement strand
ACACAGCCCCACCAACACCATCCATAAACATCCCTCCCAGACTCCCACCCACCATCCAACCCCCCACTCAAAACCCACTCGCACCCCACTAGATGTATGAGGGCTCGACGTTGATGACGCTCTCGCGCAGGCATGCTGCTGGCGGCTTTCCGGCGGCAGCACTATGCGGCCGGTGGTAGTTGTAGTGGATGTTCCACACTGCGATCGCGGCTGACCGGGGAGCAATGCTGGAGACCTGTGGATCAGTTCCGGCAGGCACGCGGAAGACGTACCTTCTCGAATGATCCTTTGATGGTCAGCGAGTAGGCCCGCGTTGCAGCGCGGGTCGGGAAGGTACGCCCGCGCTCAGCGTAGTGACCGACGGCGGCTCCACCCAGTCCGGCTCCCTGATCGACGAGATCGTCCGGGAGGGCGCCCGCCGGATGCTGGCTGCCGCTCTGGAGGGCGGAAGTCAACCAGTACATAGCCGAGTTGACCGCCGAGATTGACGAGCACGGGCGGCGCCTGGTGGTCCGCAACGGCCACCACAAGGCGAGGACCGTGGTCACTGCCGCCGGACCGGTCGAGGTCAGAGCTCCGCGGGTGAACGACCGCCGCGTCGACGACGCCACCGGCGAGCGCAAGCGGTTCTCCTCGAAGATCCTGGCGCCGTGGCGCCGCAAGTCGCCGAAGATCTCAGAGGTGTTGCCGCTGCTCTACCTGCACGGCCTGGCGTCCGGAGACTTCGTCCCCGCCCTGGAGCAGTTCCTCGGCGGCACCGCCGGCCTGTCCCCGGCCACCGCCACCCGGCTGACCAAGCAGTGGAGCGAGGACCACGCCGCCTTCCAGACCCGGGACCTGTCGGATCGCGACTTCGTCTACGTCTGGGCCGACGGCGTGCACCCCAAGGTCCGACTCGGCCAAGCCCACTCCTGCGTCCTGGTCCTGCTCGGCGTCCGGCTGGACGGCACCAAGGAACTGATCGCCCTGGCCGAGGGCCTGCGGGAGTCGACCGAGCCGTGGGCCGACCTGCTGCGCGACTGCCGCCGACGCGGCATGCGCGACCCTGAGCTGGTCATCGGGGACTGCGCCATAGGCCTTTGGCGGGCGCTCGCCGAGGTGTTCCCGGCCGCGAGGCCGCAGAGGTGCTGGGTTCACAAATCCCGCAATGTCACCAACTTCCTGCCCAAGTCCGCACTGCCCGGCGCGACGAAGGCAATGCAGGAGATCTACAACGCCGAGTCCCGCACTCACGCCGAGAAGGCGATCGAGGCGTTCGCGAAGACCTACGGCGCCAAGTTCCCCAAGGCCGTCGCGAAGATCACCGAGGACCGGGACGAACTGCTCGCGTTCTACGACTTCCCGGCCGAGCACTGGATCCACCTGCGGACCACCAACCCCATCGAGTCGACCTTCTCCACGGTCAAGCTCCGCACCAAGGTCACCCGAGGCGCCAGCAGCCCGGCGGCCGCGCTCGCGATGGTGTTCAAACTGGTCGAGTCCGCCCAGGCGCGGTGGCACGCGATCACCGGAGCCCACCTGGTCCCCCTGGTCCGCGCCGGTGCACGCTTCGAGAACGGCATCCTGGTCGAACGGTCCGAGGTGGCGGCGTGAAGGACATGCATTGCGTGGTGAACCCCGTCGCCTTTGAGGCGGCAGTCGCGGAGGATCTTCCAGGTCTTCAAGCGGGCGAAGACGTGCTCGACGCGGGCGCGGACTTTACGGTGCGAACGGTTGTGCTCTTCTTTCCAGTCCGGGAGTTCGGCCCGCCCGCGTTCGCGGCGGTGCGGGATGACCAGACCGGTGCCGCGGTAGCCACCGTCCGCGATCACCGTGGTGTGGCCGACGACGTTCTTCACGCCGGACAGTTCCCGCGCCTTGCAGTCGTTGCGGTTGCCGGACACTGGCCGGCCGACGGCGACGGAGAGCCGGGTCTCGGCATCGATGACGACCTGATGATTGGTGGAGTACCGGTAATTTTCCGACTGCTCGGCGATGGTGTGGTCGCGGGTGGGCACCAAGGTGCCGTCCACGATCAGCACGGTGCGGTTGCGGAACCGTCTGTGGGCTGGAATGCGAGCGACGGGCCGAGGCCGCCGATGATGCGGTCGGCTGCCGACTTCAATATCCCGAACCCCGGCGCCAATTGGGGCAGGGTGAGGTTCGTGCGCCAGTACGCGGCGACCAGCAACACTCGGTCCTTGAGCGACAGACTCCAGGGCCGCCTTTGCGGACCGGGCCGGCACCCTCACGCCGCAGCGCGGTGACCAGCTTGCCGAACTGCCGAGGGTTCAGCCCGGTGAACGGAGCTATCCAGGACGACTCCGACGCCGTGATCACACCAGTCACGGCGAGTCATTTCAGTTGCTGTCGCCCTTCCCTGAGGCCGATCCTGTGTGCTCGGTCAACGAGGAGGACATGTGGGGCTCGTTCTGTTCCCAGGAGACGATGACACCAGCAGCCCGGACGTCTCGTGGTCCTACACCGGCTTCGGAGTGTTCCGGCGGTGGCTTGCACAGGCCGAGGGGTTCGCACTCGACGAGATGCACGGCTTCGGCGGACAGCGCCCGTGGAACGAGGTCTTCACCGCCCTGGCACCACTCCTCAACCATCCCGATGATGACGGCCCCGACCTCACGCCGGCCCAGTGCGCCGCGATCCTGCCCCGCCTGCAGGAGGTCGCCGACCAGCCTCAAGGCGGAAGCACCGACCCACTTCTCCAACGGCACATAGACGACGCCGGACAGTTGGTGGTCGTCTTGCAGCTCTGCATCGAGAAGGACGTCGACCTTCTCTTCGGCTGACACCGGCGGGCGTTACCGGCTCACTGCGACCAGCAGTTACGGGACAACGCTTAGTCGTCGTTCGGCAGGTACCACCCGTGCTCGCGATGCCTAGGCTTTGGTGGGTTCGGGTTCTCGCGGGCATAGGCCTCGTTTGCACGGCGCGTCATCTCTTCGTCGTAGTGGTGCAGCTCGTCGTAGAGTTTCGACGCCTCGTTGACATCCCCACTAGATACGTAACGCTGTCGCAGCGCCTCGCGCTCGTCTTCGAGTTCCGCGTCGGCCAGCGGGCGGAGGCTACCGAGGCCACGCGCGATGGAGTCGAAGATGCCCATGCGTTGATGTTGTCACACTGGGGGCTACCGCCGCGCCGTTGTCCGCCAATACCGCCTCGTAGGTGCGCGAAAACGCCCGGCTCGCGGCCGCCGAGATCACCGCGCCGGAAGGCCCCATCCACAACTCTTGACTATTGCTCCTGACCGGGCGTCCTTGCTGGTGAACTCGCGGGCGTAGAGGACTTCCTCGGCCATGATGCGCTGGTAGCGCTCCACCTTCCCCTTGTGCCGAGGTGTGTATGGCTTGGTTCTCTGATGCCGGGTGCCTTGCCCGACGATGCGGACGAAGTCGCCGGAGCGGTAGCAAGCGCCATTGTCGGTGACGACCCGGTGGATGTGGTTGATGCCGTGGGCGGCGAACCAGACCTTCGCCCGGGCGAGGAAAGCAGCAGCCGTCGCGCCCTTCTCATCGCCCAGCGGTTCTGTGTAGGCGAGCCGTGAGAAACCGTCGACGACGGAGTGCAGGTAGACATGGCCACGCTTTGCCCCGGCCGACTTCGCCCGACTAGCCACCTTGGCCTGATCGCTGTTCCGGCCGTGGATCCGCCACCCGCCGCCATCAGGGGTCCGGTCGACCTTCTTCACATCCAGGTGCACCATGTGTCCGGGCCAGCGAGCAGGGATCTCCCCCGGCTTCCGGTTGTTCTCACCGCCTGGGTCGAGGAAGCGGCGTTTGCCGAGGCCGAGCCGGATCAGATGTCCGCTAACAGTTCGCCGGTCGATCACAAAACCGATACTGACAAGTTCGTCGGTGATCCGTTGCGCGGACCACTTGAGCTCGCGGCGCCAGGACTCGATCTGCTCGATGACCCGTGCTGGAGTCGCGTTCGGACTCCGGTGCGGACTCGACGGCCGGTCTTGCAATCCCGTATCACCGTGTAGCCGCCAGCGATTTACCCACTTGCTGGCGCATGTGCGAGAGATACCCATCTCAGCGGCGACGTGGGCGATGGGACGTGTCTGGCACCGCTTCACGAGCCGCCTACGGCCCTCGACGCTCAGGGGCGCATTCGCGTGGGGCACTCGTCGTCCTCTCGAAGCCAGACGACGGCAGGCGCGACACCTATCGTGCGCGCCTGCCGCATTGCGGCCTCTCAGTCCTGCGGTGCGACGCGGATACGGTTCCCGTCAGGATCGGCTGCGAGGAAGGTCAGCCCGAACCCCGCATCATGAGGCTCGCACAGGATCGTGACCCCCTTGGACTTCCACTGCTCAAAGGTCGCGTTGACCTCATCGGGTCCACCGTCGATGGCCAGGCAAACCTCACTGGTGCGCGGGACGTCCGGTGACAGATCCTCGAACTGGCCAGACCACAGACCGAGGTCAGCGCCTGACCCGAGGTCGAAGGTGATGTATCCCGGAGTCTCGAACGAGGGGCTCATGCCGAGGAGGTCGCCGTAGAAACGAGCTGCGGCGGGAGCGTCGTTCACGTAGACGATGGACACGACGGATGTGGTCATGGTTGTTCCTTCTCACAGGTCGTAGGTACGCATCCACCAGCCTGACCGGGATATGCGCCGCATCGTGTCGCAATTACTGAAAAAATTGGTGTGTGACCCCAGACCGCTTCTTCACCCTGATGCTGCTCCTCAAATCGAGGGATGCCGTGACCACACAGGAACTCGCCTCAGCGCTCGGGGTGTCCCTTCGAACCATCACCCGAGATCTGAACTGGCTCCGCGACGCCGGCCTACCGGTGACCGCACACCGGGGCCGCCTCGGAGGCGTGACCATGCTGCCCGGATCCGGACTCGACCTCACGCGACTCACACCGGGCGAGCGTGATCATCTGTCGCTCACTGGGCTGGATGAGAAGCAACGTGCGGAGCTCAACGCATCGGTCGAAAGCCAGCGCGCGCTCTCCAAGATCGCCGCTACACAGCCACGTCGAGTTCATGAGCTCCTGCCGCTCACCGACGTAGTGCACGTGGACAGCCGTCCCTGGCGTCAGGCACGAGCTTTCGGCACTCCGGCTTCGCTGATCGGCCCGGTGCGGAGAGGTCGCCGGCTACGGATCGAATACGACAGCCCACGCGAGTCATGCCCACGCGACCTGGTCGTGGATCCCTACGGGCTGTTCGCCAAGGCCGGCATCTGGTACCTCGTCGCCGATTGTGCCCGAGCGCCACGGATGTACCGACTCGAACGGATCACGACGTGGAAAGAAGTCGACCAGCCACGACGGATCCGCGAGAACCAGACTCTGGCCACCGTCGCTGCAGCGCTCATTGATCAGTGGGAACACAACCACGCGATAGAGGTCAGCGCCACCATCGACCAGGCCCAGATCGAGCGAGCGCAACGGATCTTTGGCCTACGACTCGTCCGGGACGGCCATGAAGAATCCGCCACCGGCCACAAGGTAACAATCCGCTTCCTGCATATAGAGGATGTGCGAGCACTACTGCCGTTCGGGAGCGCCATCACTGTGCACGGCCCCACCGAAGCCAGGGCTCACCTCCGCGACCTCGCCACCAATCTTGCCCACCACTATGCGCCGTCACCAACGTCCTGACCCGCAACACCTAGGTTCTGTCTCTTTGGTCAGCGTCCTGCCCAGATGAGGATGGCGGCGAGGTGGAGTGCGGCCTGGTAGGCGATGGCGAGTTTGTCAGTTCGTGTGGCCAGGCCGCGCCACTGCTTGAGGCGGTTGATGCACCGCTCGACGGTGTTGCGCTGCTTGTAGGTATCCGCGTCGAAGCCGGGTGGGTGGCCGACCTGGTCGGACGGCTGCAGGATGACCGCGCGGATCTGCCGGCGACGCAGGTGGCCGCGGATCCGCGGGATGACCGCCTCGCAGGCGGCCGCGTCACCGGCCTGGCCCGCTGTGATGGCCAGAGCCAAGGGCCGTGCATGGCTGTCTGCGGCCAGATGGATCTTCGTGCTCAGCCCGCCGCGGGAGCGTCCGAGTGCGTGGTCGGCCAGCTCGTTTCGCCCTTCGGCCCCCTTTTGAGGGCTCCGGCGGCGTGCTGGTGGGCCCGCACGACAGTGGAGTCGACCATCATCATCCGGCGCTGAAGAGAGCGATGCCCAGCCAGACGAACACGGCAAGGAATATCAGCCCAAGAACGACGTACACAAGCCGCGACCACTGCTCAGTACATACCCAATGAGTTCCTCTCCGCGAACGATCACCATGAGCTGCACACTTGCGCCATCTTCCCCCAACAGGTAGCGCCTCGCCAAAGAAAACGTCGTCTAAGGACTCCTAACAAAAATGGTGGGCTTGACCTGGTCAGAGGGCGGTGTTGTGCACGAGGCCGCCGGGTAGCGGGACGCGGTCAGCCGCGTAATCGCACGCAATAAACCCGGCGACGTCGGCGAACACCCCCGGGATACTGGTCGCCCATGGATGAGGTCAAAGTCGTGGTCGCCCATTCCGAGCGCGCGACTCTGCGTGTCGGCGATGTGTTCCTGAAGGTGGACACCGATCAGGCGCGCATCGACGTCGAGGTCAAGGCGATGTCCCTCGCGCCGGTCCCGACCCCGGAGGTCCTATGGCGCAAACCGCCCGTGCTCGCGATCGCCGCACTCCCGGGGACGGTGCTCGGCCGTCTCGGTGAGCCGTCGACCGGGTCGCCGGCGGCGTGGGCCGCGGCGGGCGCCGCCATCCGGAAGCTGCACGAAGCGCCATTGCCGCCCTGGGCCGGCCGGCGCCGCCGGAGTCCCGACGAGTTGATGGCGGAACTCGACGGCGAGTGCGAGTTGCTCGTGACGAACGGCATCCTGCCCGCCGACCTGGTCACCCGCAACCGCCAGGTCGCCGAGGCCGCGCTCCGGCCGTGGACTCCGGCGTTCACACACGGCGACCTGCAGATCGATCACGTCTTCGTCGACGGCGACGAGGTCACGGGCATCATCGACTGGTCCGAGGCGGGCCGGGGTGATGCCCTGTTCGACCTCGCCACCTTGACGCTCGGACACGAGGAGCACCTCGACGACGTCATCGCAGGTTATGGCACCGACGTCGACCTCGACGTGATCCACGCGTGGTGGTCGTTGCGAAGCCTGCTGGTGGTTCGCTGGCTGGTCGAGCACGGCTTCGACCCCTTCGCGCCGGGCTGTGAGGTCGACGTGCTGAGATCCCGGATGTGAGGCTGTGGGGGCCGGACTGGCCACGTACGTTCTGACGCATCGAGCAGGTCATTCCCTGGAGCCCATCGCTTGCCCTTACTCTCAACAGCGTGTGGTGCGCAGTCGTCGCCAGCAGATGACGGCACAGCCGAGGGTGATGAACGCGTGGTGGATGTCGTCGCGGATCTCCCAGCGGATGCGCAGGCGGCGGAACCAGTGCAGCAGCGCGATCGCTCCTTCCACGACCCAGCGGTACACGCCCAGGCCGGATCCGTGCCCGGTGCCGCGCCGGGCGAGGTGCGGGGTGATCTGGAACCGGCGGGCCTTGTCCCGGTAGACCTCGTGGTCATAGCCGCGGTCGGCGTACAGGTGCTTGGGGCGGCGCAGTGGCCGGCCGCGCTTACCGCGGATCGGCGGGACGGCCTGGATCAACGGGATGAGTTGGGTGACGTCGTTGCGGTTGCCGCCGGTGGTCATTGCCGCGAGCGGGATGCCGTGCACCTCGACGATTACGTGGTGCTTGCTGCCGACCTTGCCCCGGTCTACCGGGGACGGACCGGTGGCCTGCCCGCCCTTCATCGCGCGGATGTGGCTGGAGTCGACCGCTGCGCGGGAGAAGTCCAGCAGCCCTGCGGCTCGCAGCTCGGAGAGCAGCAGCTCGTGCAGGTGCTGCCAGACCCCGGCCTCGTTCCAGTCCCGCAGCCGTCGCCAGCAGGTCATCCCCGAGCCGAAGCCCAGCTCCTGGGGCAGATACTCCCAGCGGATCCCGGTGTACAGCACGAACAGGATCCCGCACAGCACCTTGCGACTATCCAGACGCTTACGCCGAGAACTGACACACCGTCATTCCCGACGATTCAGAAACCTCATTTTTCAGCGGCCAGACACGAGCATCGAACCAAGCGATCCGCCGGAAAAATGGCTTCTGCGGCAATCGGTAGACCAGCTATGCGCCGCTTTCCATTCAAGAGTTCCCGTCTCATCTAGAAACCTACCGGTTCACGCGAGATCGAGAACGCACGCCCCGGTGCAACCGACACCCCGCACAGGCCCTGCTCAAGCCAGCCGCCACCGAACACCCAGGCACCACGCAGCCCTCACGGCCCTACCCCAGCGACCTGTCCGACGCCCGCTGAGAACTCATCCGCCCCACCCTCGAAGCCTGGCGCCAGGCCCGCAACGGCATCCGCAAGCCCACCCACGACCTGCGCGCCCTGATGAACGCCATCCATCCTCTACGTCGACCGCACCGGCATCCCCTGGCGCTACCTGCCCCACGACGTCCCACCCCACCAGACCGTCTATGGCTACTTCGCCCGCTGGGAAGCCGACGGCATCTTCGACCAGCTCACCGGCCTCCTACGCGGCAAAGTCCGCCAGGCCGAAGGCCGCTCCAGCGAGCCCAGCGCCTGACTGATCGACAGCCAGAACATCAAAACCTCCGCCACCGTCCCCCTGACCAGCCAAGGCATCGACCCGGCCAAGAAAATCGGCCGCCAACGGCACATCGTCACCGACACGCTCGGCCTCCTGCTGGCCGTGGCCGTCACCGCCGCCAGCGTCCACGACTCCGCCGCCGGCACCCAACTCCTGACCAAAGTCCGCGAGCGCCACCCCACCGCCACCAAAGCCTGGGCCGACAACGGCTACAAGACCGAAGCCGTGGAACAAGCCGCCCACCTCGGCATCGACCTCGAAATCGTCCAACGCGACCCCGCCACCCGCGGCTTCCACGTCCAGCCCCGCCGCCGGGTCATCGAACGCATCCTCGGCCGGCTCATGCACCACCGCCGCCTGGCCCGCGACTACGAAACCCGCCCCCACCGCTCAGCCGCCATGATCCAACTCGCTGCCATCAACCTCATGACCCGCCGCCTCACGCATGAAACCACCACCAACTGGCGCGATTGCTAATCGAAATCAAACGGATAACGGAGAATCAAACGCTCACTTAGGATGCGGTAAGTTCCTGCGGCCGTACACCGAGTCGAAGTGGCCGTGGGCGGTCGTTGCCACTGGCGGACCTGATCTCTGCTCGTTGGACGAGATCCGGCTGGCCCGATCGTTACGGCGTGGAGAACAGGCCGGGCCCCGGAGGCGTGGGGCCGTCGGCGCGGACGCCGTTGGTGACCCGTAGGAACTCCAGCTTTTCCGCGTCGGTGGAACCCGCGGCCACTGTGTAGACGACGAGGCGGATGTCACAGCCTGGGACGGTGAGCACGTCGCAGTCGCAGATCACCTCACCCACCTGGGGGTGTACGACGGTCTTGCGGGCCGAGACGTGCGGGCCGACCGTGCCCTCGTCCCACAGGCGGGCGAACTCCGCGCTGGTGGACCGCAGTTCCTCTACGAAGCTCATCACCGCCGCCGCATCAAGGGCAGGCACCAACACCCGAGTCCCCGGCCGTTGATCGCCGGGGGCTTTGGTGTGAGTCCGCTCAGGCGCCGAGGCGGGCGCGGATGGCCTTGGCCTTCTCCTCGGACAGCACTCCGCCGCGCGAGCCCCGGCTTCCCTCGTCGATGACACGGAAGTTGACCCACCAAGCGGGCGACGGCTCGGCACGCCCGCAGGCATCGGCCATCGCCGCCAGGCGGCGTTCTACGACCTGGGTCCGGACCTCCTGGCGCCAGTCCCCGTCCATCACCGCCACGTCGATCACCATGAGGTCGGCGTCCGGTCCGGCGTCCACCAGGAGCCGCCCGCCGATCGCCGGCATGTCCGGCTCGCGCTCCACGAAGTGCACCTGGAACCCCGACCCGCGCGGGCGGGGCAAACTGCCCCACCTCGGGCACGAACACCGCGTTGGTCAGTGTCTCGGCCAGCTTGCGGCGCTGCTCCAGGCTGTGCAGAGCTTCCGCAGCCCTTCAGCTCGCCTCAAACGGCCCGGCCGAACCCGACGGTGGTCATGCTCTGCTCAGTCAGCGACGCGAAGTAGACGTCGGGCTTCGGGCCGTACGCCTCGGGCTGGATGCCGAACTCGTGAGTGGAGTACTCGCCGAACCGGTTGATGTGCTCGGTCCGGTAAGGCGAGATGCGGGCCAGGTTCTCCGGGGGCGATCTCCCAACCCCTTCTCCAACAGTTGGCAGACGATCTCCGCGATGTCCAGGACGTTGTGGAAGATCACCGCGTTCGAGGCCATCTCGTCGAAGGCGGAGAACTCGAGCAGCTCCAGCCCGGCCTCCACGGCCTTCTCCAACCCGATGCTGATCAGGTCACGCCGACCGGTTCTTCGCCGCGGCCTGCTTGCGGATCGACTGCGGCCGTGACCGGCCGGCCCCGGCGCAGGCCCGGCAGCTCGTTGTGCCTGGTACTGGCAGTCCTCTCGTCGCAGAGGGCACTGGTTCTCCTGTCGCCACAAGCCGAGAGTGGACGCATGACAACAACCTTCATCACTGTGAGGGCATCACGAATGGGGGGCTCTCCGATGAGCGATGGCGTGATCTCCAGCGGTTGGGACGTCCTGGACGCCTCCCACGAAGCACTGCGCACGGCGGTCCGCGCCGTCCCCGCCGACGGCTGGCAGCTGCCGACGCCCTGCGCGGGCTGGACCGTCGCCCAGGTCTTCCAGCACGCCGTCGGCGACCAGATCGGCTACGCCGCCGGGCTGACCGGTGAACCCGGCCCCGACTTCGACCCGTTCGCCCCATCGGGCGACATGGAGGGGGTGGACCCGGCGGCGTTCCTGGAGGACGCCCTGGCACGCGCGGCGAAGGCGTGGGCGGGGGTCGACCGGGACGTCGCCGAGGTGCCCGTGCCGGTGCCGCCGCACAGAATGTCCTCGTGGTCCGGCTCGGCAGCGTGTGGGCTGGACGCAGCGGTCCACGCCTGGGACATCGCCCGGGCGACGGGCCGGCCGTCGCCGCTCACGTCCGAGTTGGCCCGCCCTCTCCTCAAGGTCGCCAGGGAGATCGTCGAGCCGCTGCGCCCCCGCGGCGCGTACACCGCCGCCCTGGCCCCCGACGAGGGCGACGACGACGTGGCGGTCCTCCTGCGTTACCTCGGCCGCGACCCTCGCTGGAGCGTCTCTTGACCCCCGCTCCCTACGCGGTGACAAGGCGACCACGGCGGCACGTACGACGCTCATGCGGGCGCCGGGGGGGTGCGGGCGAAGGGGGCTGCTCGACGGGGGCCTGACCCGTCGTTCTTCGGCGTTGTCTTCCTCCTGGCCGCGCAGCAGGGGGTGTCCGGCCCTTCTGCGATGCGGGATGATCAGCTCGGTGCCCAGGTAAGCGCCGTCCGCGATCACCGTCGTTCCTGCGGCCATGGCGGGCAGGTCTGACTCGCGCCAGACCTGTGCGTCGGCTTTGTTGCCCGCTGCCGGCCGGGCCGACGCGATCACCAGCCGGGTGACTCTGGAGCTGGTGTGACGGGGTCAGCGGGGCCTGGATCAGCTGCTTTCAACGAGGTTAATTGGATTGCGCCGAGATTGACGTGAACGACTCTTGCCTTGCCTTCGATGAGGCAACAAGGGTGAACGTCCGTTCGGGACACGTCCCGAACAGTGCGAGGAGGGATGACGCGGCTTTGCCGCCGTCCCAGACACAAGGAGGCGGCAGTACATGGGGGAGCGGTCCCTTCCACCGGACCCGGCGACAGCAACGGACGCGGCGGAGTACGTGGGGCTGTTGCGCGCGTTGAAGGACTGGGCCGGCGTGACCTACCGGCAGTTGGAGACCCGGAGCGAGGCACTGGGGACGACCCTGCCTCGCAGCACCGTGGCGAACTTGCTTCAGCGGCCGGTCCTGCCGAGCGAAGACCAGACACTGACCTTCATACGCGCCTGTGGTTGCTCGCCCGCCCAGATAGCAGAGTGGCTGGCCGTCTACAAGCAGATCGCCGCTCTCGACGGCACACACCGGCGCGCCATGCCACAGCGCTTCATGCCACGCGAAGCCGAGTCGGCACCGGTCGTGGCACTCTCCTCGAGTGGTCCGGAGGTGCCCCTGCTGAAGGACGACGGCGCGAAGAGCGCACCGCGGCCCGCACCAGAGTCGCCCGCCCATCGTCCCCGGCCTCGTACCGAGGTAGTGCTCGCTGTCCTGACGGTGTTTGCGATCGCCCTGGCCGGAGCGATCGTCGGCCTTCGGGGCACAGGCGACGACGAACGGCCCCGAGCAGAGGAGAATGCGGCGCCGAGCCCACACGTCGACGCATCGGACCTCCCGAAGCCCGGGCCCTACAGGATCCGTGTCGCCCACTCGAGGCTGTGTCTGACCGAGAAGGTCGGCACGGATCACGGGCGGGTCTTCCAGGCCTCCTGCGCGGACACGGTTCCCCGCTTTTCACTGGAAGCCGCAGGCAAGGGCAGCTGGCGGATAGCCACCGACCACCCGGAGTTCGGCCCTGGATGCATGGGTGTGAGGGGCCAGGACCGCGCGATCGGCGCGTCAATGGAGAACGCGGCGTGCGGCAGGCGAGGCGACGCCGAGACGTTCACCCTGGAACGCACTACCGCCCCGGCCCGTGGTTTCCGACTGCGCCCACGGCACACCAACCTGTGCCTCGGCATCCGCGAGGGATCGCGGGACAGCTGGGCGGAGGTACTCCAACTGTCCTGCTCACAAGAGGGCGTGGGGCAGGTCTTCGTGTTTGAAGCGGTCAGGAGTTGAGCGGTTGGGCGGCTGCTCACGGAGTGCGACGGAGTCCCGCCCGACGGGCCGGCGGGCACAGCACATGCCCCGGCGCGGCACCATGCTGTGAGCCCGGGGGTCTATGTCAAGCCCGGGTCGTGGAGGGTGGGTCAGCCGGTTTCCAGAGGTGCTTGTGGTGCAGTGGCCGTTTGCGTGGAGGGCTTCGAACCCGGCGGGTGGGACGTGGCGACTTCGCCGTGGTCGCGGCGCCGGTTGAACCAGTCGATGTACTCGGCGACGGCGATCTCAGCGTCGTTGATGCCAGTTCAGGGGCCTTGTTGCGGGCCTCCATCAGACCCGCAGCAGTTCATCACCCCGGTTTTTGGGACGGGTCCTGAGAGGGACAGGGGACGCAGGCCTGCCGTCCGGCCCGTCCCCCTCAGGCGGCCCGGCCTAGCTCAGCAGGCCGGAGGACCGGCGACTTGAAACGTCGAGCTCAGTCGAGGCTCGCCGGCGCCGGGTCCTGCTGACTCTGCACCAGCTCCGCGTACGCGCCGTCGGCGGCGATGAGCTCTTCATGGGTGCCCTGCTCAACTATTCTGCCCTGGTCGACCACGACGATCCGGTCTGCGGAACGCACGGTGCTGAGCCGGTGCGCGATCACTATGCGGGTGCAGTGGAGTTCTCGAAGGTTGCGCTGGACGGTTTCCTCGGTGAGGGTGTCGAGGTGGCTCGTCGCCTCGTCCATCAGCAGCACGCTCGGCCGCCCGACGAGGGCCCGGGCCAGCCCGAGCCGCTGGCGCTGACCGCCGGACATACCGCTGCCCCGCTCCCCGAGCGCGGTGAAGTACCCCAACGGCATGCGCTCGATGTCGGCGTGCAGGCAGGCGATGGTGGCGGCCTCGACGACGTCATCGACGCCCACGCCCGGCCGGTTGATCCTGATGTTGTCGAGGATGCTGCCGCTGAACACCGAGCTGTCCTGGACGACCACGCCGAACCGGGAGCGAACCGACTCCACGTCGAACCGGTCGATCGGAACGCCGTCGAGCAGCACCCGCCCCTCCACCGGCTGGTAGAGCCCCAGCATCAGCCGCGCCAGCGTGCTCTTGCCTGATCCGGACCTGCCCACGACCGCCACCATGCTGCCGGCGGGTATGTGCAGGTCGATGGCGTCCACGGCGGGCGGCGCATCCGGCTGGTACCGGTAGCGCACCGACTCCAGCCGGATATCGCCGCGGACGGCGGGGACCTCGGGCCGCGGGTCCGGCTGTTCCGGAGGCTCGGCGAGCACGTCGCGCAGGCGCCGTACGTGTACCCCCGCTCCCTGCAGGGCGTGGTACGTCTGGGAGAGCGTACTGATGGGGCTCAGTGCCATACCCGCCAGGGTGTTGGCGCCGACCAGGGTGCCGACGGACATGTTCCCGTCCATCACCAGCCAGGCGCCCGTCCACAGCAGCACCAGCGGGGCGCCCAACCTGGTCAGGTCCATGACGCCGTCCATCTTGTTGCTCACGGTGCCCTTGCGCAGAGTCGAGGCCAACTGTCGCTCGTACAGCTCCTGCCAGCGGTCCAGGGCGACCCGTTCGGCGCCTGCCGCCTTGAGGGTCTCGATGCCCGACAGCGACTCCACGAGCTGCGCCTGCGCCGACGTCATCGCACTGATCTCCTGACGGCTGGTCTCCCGCACCCGAGGGGTGAAGGCGAGCGCGATCACGATCTGGCACGCGGCCGCTCCCATCACCACCAGGGCCATGGACGGGGCCAGTCGCCAGAGGACGACGATGTAGAGCAGGCCCATGCCGCCGTCGAGGACGAGGGAGAGGGTGTGGGACGTGAGTACCTCGCGCACCAGCATGCTGCTGGAGACGCGGGTGAGGATGTCGCCGCTGTTCCTGAGCTGGAAGTAGGGATACGACAGCCGGAACAGATGGCGCAGGAACGACGTCATGAGGGCGTGGTCGATCCGGTTGCGCATGTGCAGCAGCAGCTGGTTCCGGATGAAACCGATCAGCGCCTGGCCTACGACCAGAGCGGAGATGCCCAGCCCGAGCGTGTACATCACCTGGGGGGAACTGCTCCCGACCACCTCGTCGAGGACGTACTGGGTGATCAGCGCGGGGAGCAGCCCCAGAGCGGTCAGCAGCGCGGAGACACCGAGTACGCCGGCGATGAGCGCGGGACGCCGGGGCGCGTACCGGGCGAGGAAGCCCAGGACCTCGCCGCGTGGTCTGGCCTTCGCCCGGAACTCAGGGCCCGGTGCGAGAACGAGCACCACACCGCTGAAGGAGCCGTCGAACTCCTCGCGGGAGATCTTCTTCCGGCCTTCGGACGGATCCACGATGGTGGCGTGGTGCGCGTCGATCTCCTCGAGCACCACGTAATGGTTGAGATTCCAGTGCAGCAGTGCGGGGAGCGTGAGCTTCGCGAGCGCCCACGGCTCCGCCCGGTATGCCTCGACCGTCAGGCCGTACTCCTCGGCAGTGGCGGCAAGCGCGGCGGCGTTGGCGCCGTCACGGCCGATGCCGAGACGGTCACGGACCTCCGGCACGGTCACGTGGTGGCCGTGGGCGCAGAGGAGCATGGCGAGGCAGGCGGCTCCGCACTCGGCGATGCTGTCCTGCAGCAGTACGGGAACCCGGGTGCGAGCTCCGCCGGGACGGAGCCGCACCCACCGGCTGTCACCCATCAGGCGTCTGCCTCCCGCGACGGCGGGTCCAGCAGCAGCACGGAGGGGACCTGGTCCGGATAGGCCAGCCGCAGCAGGTTGTAGCCGATGCCGGCCCGGCCGTACATCAGCCCCGGGAGTGACTCGGGGCTGAGCTGGCCGGTGAGCCAGCCGTCCCTGCCTAGCTCCAGCAGAGCCGCTACCGCCCGCTGGACGCGGTGTACGCCGGCGTCGTCCCCGCGGTGCCGAGCAGCCAGGTGGAGGAACTCCAGGTTGCCCAGGTCGCCATGGCACATGCCGTTGTTCCCGGAGGAGTTGAGCGACGTCCCGTCCACGCCGAAGTGGGCCGCTCGCGTGGTGCGCTCGGCAGTGCGCAAGTCCTCCTCGGCCAGTCTCCGGAGCGACAACGTGCCCTCGTCGGCCTGCTCGACGGTCCGCAGGATGCCCAGGCGGCTCATCCCCACCCCCGGGGCGCCGTGGCACCAGGCCATGCCGCAGCCGTTGCCGCCGCCCATGTCCTCGTACCGCAGGTCGGGCCAGTTGCCCTGCTTGGCGTCGAGGGTGGAACGCTCGTAGAGCAGGGCCTGTTCGACAACCTGCGGGTACTCGGGCCGTGGCCGCACGGCATGCAGGCGAGCGAGCGCGTAGGCGATCCCGGAGGCGCCGTGGGACATTCCGGTGAGGGGCGCGGGACCGAGGTTGGTCCGCCACCCCATGCCTTCGCCGGTGCGCTCGGCGGTGAGCAACAGCCGTTCCGCGGCCCGTTCGGCGGTGCGGACCGCGGCGGAGTCCGGACGTACGGCGTGCAGCGCCAGCGCGGCGAGGATCGCTCCCGCGCTGCCCATGATGACGTCGTACTTGGTGTCGTGTGCGATGTGCTGGTCGAGGGTGGTCAGGGTGCGCTCGGCGGCGTCGAGGAGGTCGGCCCGCTGATGGAGAACACCGGCGTGGGTGAGGTAGTAGACCATGCTGCCGGTCACGCCGAAGGCACCGGCATCGGCCTGTTCCTTGAGAGCTTCGCTGAGCAGCGGTGCGGGCGTGTCCGCTATTTGGTCGGCGGCGGCGAGTGCCTGCCCTTTCAGGGAGTCCGCGGTCAGCTCCGCGTACTCAAGCAGCCGTGGATCGCCGCTGAGCCGTGCCGCCACGGAGAGGAACAGGCCCATTCCGGGCATGCCGGAGTACAGGTCCATGGCTGTCGGGCCGACCTGCCAGATCGACTCGTCGACGAAGTTGAGTCCGATCCAGCCCAGTCGCTCTCCCTGTCTGATGGCCGTGTCACAGAGGCTGTGCGCCAGCCGGACTGCCGCGGACAGCGAATCGTCCGGAGCGGAGGGGTGGTCCGGCAGATCCAGGCTGATGAGGCCGGCATGGGGAGTCGAGGCCGGCTCGAGGGAGTCGAACGCCCGCCGGATCAGCATGGTCTGGGTGTCGAGGTCGTTCTGGTCCAGCCGGGCGAGCCGCCTGCGTGCGGCTTCGATGGGCGCCTCGTCGAGAACGTCGGGAATCGTGACGCCCTCGCTGTCCACCAGGTCACGGGAGCCGGGCAATGAGGAGAAGAAGGGGATGTCGCCCCTGCGCAGGTCCCGCATCTCCGAGGGCACCAGCTTCTCCCATGACTGGGTGCCGTCGGCGGTGATGGCCAGGCGGGCGAGGAACCGGTCGCGGTCCAGGGCGTCGCGCAGGAAGTCGGGGTGCCTGCTGTCCTCCAGAAGGCACGTGTAGTACGCCGTGGCTCGGGCGATGTGTCTCATCCCGACATCGGCGAACCGGTCGAGAAGAGCCGACCAGCTGCTCTTGTCCGCTGCGATGGCGCGGTGGGTCCAGGCGAAACCCGCCTCGACCTCGAAAGCGTACCTCCGGGGATCGACCACCCCGCTGTCCAGCCGAGCCCTACTGGTGGTGTCACCGGGCATTTCCACATGCCGCTCGACGAACCGCATCTCGTCAGTGCCGGTGTTCTGCGGGACGGGAACGGGGATGAGTGTCTTCTGGCGCCCCTCCACCCCTACAGGGCTGGTCTCGAGCGCGTGGGCGACTCCTTCGTTGCGGACAACGAGTTTGGACGGCAGCAGGCCGACCCGGAGCACGCCGTCCACCATGAGGTCGTCGGCCGGTGTGGACCAGGGCCGCCCGGTCGTCGGAAGGGCACCGTGGAACAGCGCCTCCATGTCGACCATCACGGGGTAGGCGCCGTGGGCGATGAGGTTCTCGTGGTGGACATCCACGCCGCACAGGGCATAGTTCAGGGCAAGCAGCGCGCCAGTGCGCCAGAAGAATCCCCGGAGTTCAGCCTCTGACCGGCAGGGTTGGTGGTCCACAAAGCCGGACCAGCCGTAGCCCTCGCCCGCCAGTGTCCTCGGGGCGATGAGATCATGCTGGGGGTTCTGCCTGTGGAACCAGCTCAGCACCTCTTCCCAAGCGATGTCGGAGGCCAGGGAGCGGGGTTTGTAGACGAGCTTCTTGTGGGTGAAGCGCACGACGGCGACGCTGCGACCGCGGCGGTGGGTGTCACCGGCGCCGAACTGTACGTCGACGAGGTCGCCAAGCCCTCCGTCGCACCAGGTGTCGAGCTCGTCGAGGTCGGCCAGCAGCCGCTCGGCGAACTCGGCGCGCGAGTCGACCCAGCCGGTGAGAATGTCGCCGATGTGCCGGAGGAGGACGGGGTATTCGGCCCAGAGCTCCCGCTGTACGGACTCCTCGCCGAGCAGCCGGATGTAGTCGGCGTACCGATCTTGAGGTGTGTCGCCGCACAGACGGCCCTCGACACGGGCCACGTTGAGCTCCAGCACCATGGTGCGCACGAGGGCCTTGGTGATCTCCTCCTGTGGCCAGGCCGCACTGAGGGCGTCAGCGAGGCCGGCAAGCCGTGACCCCGCGGTGAGTTCGGAAATGCGCTGGTGGAGCTCGCGCTGGCTGCCTCGGACGAGTGCCGCGGCAGGGCGTAGGAGCGAGACGCTGACGTCTTCGGCGAACCAGGACGGAGACTCGTCCGTCTCTCCTGCTTCAGCGCGCCGTTGCAGATCCTGTACCCAGGACGGCACTGGTGCCGACCTGTCCCCCGGTCCCAGACGTGCCCGGAAGTCGTCGAGGGTGAGCCCCAGCGCCCCGGCCACAGTTGCGACGGTTTCGTCCGAGCCGAAGGCATCGATCCACCGCTTCTTCTCGACTGCACCGTCGGTCACCGCAGAGGGAGACCTCTCGTGCAGGAAGGCCGCGTTGTGCCAGGGAAGGTTACGAAGAGACATGTCCTGCCTTTCCAACGCTGCTCCCCGCGCCGCTGGGCGGCGACGCGGGGAGAGCCGGTGTATCCGGGTTGCTGATCAGCAGATCGCCAGCGAGATGCTGCAGGCGATCGGGCTGGTCAGTGTGAACGTCTGGGGGGACTGGCAGCAGCCGAAGGTCAACAGCGACTGGGAGCCGGCGCCGGCGACGGCGGCGAGCTCCGGGGCTTCGAGGCGCACGAGGCCGGGAACACCGGACGGGTGCTCCGGACTTGCCGAGAGGGTGCTCCGGTACTCCGGGTCCTTCCAGGCGCGGACGATGTCCATGTGCTGCTCCTTTACTGGTTTTTGGTCAGCAACAGCCGAGACTCGAGATGCCTTTGGTGCCTGCGCACGCCGCGATGCTGACGGTTATCCCGAAGCACCACCACGTTGTTCCGCCGGCCACTCCCGACAGTTGCGTGCGGGACATGGGGACGATTCCGGCAGGGTTCGAAGGGAATGCTGCTCGGTCGGCCACGGAGAGGGTGGCCCGGTAATCCGGGTCCTTCCATGCCTTTACCGCATCCATTTACTTCTCTTTCCTCTTGGTGTGGACGGGTGTTCAGGTCAGGGGCACACGGCCAGGGTGACGACGCACCAGACCGGGATGGTCAGAGTTGCGGTCTTGATCAGGCATATGGCGCCTGTGCCGGCACCGCCTGCCGCTGCTGCGAGCCCTGCCGAGTCGAGCTTGCTGAGCCCTGGGGTTCCCGACGGATGCTGCGGAGGGGCCGCCAGAGTCCGGCGGTACTCCGGGTCCTTCCAAGCTCGTACCGAATCCATTCAGATTCCTCCATTGGAAATCGCTGTCGTAGACACACAGGAATGCATTGCTGCCGACGATTGAGTGATCGCGGGTGGTGCGGCATTCGGGTGGTTGCATCAGAACGCGAACGGAGCGTTCTCTTCCGAATCGCTACCGGGCGTCAGGCCGAACTCCGGTGGATCTTCCGGAGCGGCCGTAGTCGGTACTCCAGTACACGCTGGTGCTCGACCAGCTCGCCTACTGCTCCACGTACACCTTCTCGCCGTGGCCGACGAAGCCAGCGTCGGCGTGGTCGGCGCCCAGGAGCACGTTCGCGTGAGCGCCGCCCGCAGTGGTGATGCCGAGGGCGATCGCAGCACAGGCCGGCACCACCCACCGTGTCACTTGCTCCATGGGTCAGCTCCTTCTCGCCGGCTGGTCGTGGTCCTGGGTGCCGGGCCGATCCCACGGTTGCCGGGGCAGCCCGAGGAGTGCAACAGGAACGGCTGTCCCGGACAGCCGGCTCGGTATCCGGACTGGTCAGAGCGTTGTCCGCAGTCTGTCCGGGACAGGGCCAGGGGCTCGACCCTCTGGTGGCCGTTCACGTCCGGGAGAAGTTCGTCGGGGTCTCCGTGGCGTTGGTGGACGGTGGACTTCAGGCACAGCCGCCAAGGTGTGGCAAACAGCGGGGCGTGCGGGCTGTGCGGCTGGGCGCGGAGGTGATCGAGGGGCTGCTGCCGGCGGGGGGCAAGGGCGGGCGGCGAGTGCTGGACACGCGGCCCTGCGTACTGTGCTGGACAACAGCGGCAGCCCCACCTCCGGGGCGGTGAGGACGATGTCGGCCCACGCACAATCCACGCCGAGATTCCTCCACGTGCCGGTCGCGGGGGGTGGCTCTCTTCACGAGACCGGACAGCAGATGTTCACTTCGGGAGGCGCCGCTGTCCGGTGCTGTTCGATTGCGGCAGCAGCACTCGCGCTTCAATCTCCGTGGGTGCCGCGCCGGATATTGACGCCCTTCCGTGCCATCGAACACGGTTGCGGAAGCAAGGTGCGATGCTGCATGTATGAACGATCTGGGCGACGCGCACCTTCGCACCTGGACGCTGCGATTTATGGCCCTGCTCGCAGCCGACACCCAGGATCAGCTTGCCTGGCTGGGCGAGCATGAGCTGGAGACGAAGGACGTCGTTGAAGAGGTGGAACTCCTCTGCCGCGTTTCCGAAGGACTCGCGGAGCGTGGAGTTTTCGCGCCCAAGGATCTGCGCGATCTTCGGGCCATCGGCCGTCGCCTCGGCGAGATCGATGCGGCCTGCCGCATTGGCCTCTGGGCCAACGCCCTGGCCACAGATCCGGCGTGGGACGACATCCGTCGTCTCGCCCGCCGTTTTCTCCTCACGACGCTGGGCGACTGGCGTCAGCCACTGCCACGCCCCGTTGATGAGAACCTTTGAAAATGGCTCTGTCCGCAGTTACGTGAATCCCTGTGTCAGGGCGGGAACGCGGGATCGTTTCGCCAGGGTGTTTCCCGCATGGCGAGCAAGACGGTCGAGGCCTTAAGGAAGCGGGATGGACCATCAGCGCCATCGCCCGCGACTGAACCTGAACCGCAAGACCGTGCGCCGCTTCCGCGACACCGACCTCGACGAGCTACTGGCCCCGGCCCGCAGCCGCCGGCCCAACGCCGTCCTGGAACCGTTAAGCCCTATCTCAATGCCCGCTTCACCGAGGTGCTCGGCCAGGTCGACAGAAAGCGGCTTTCCTGGAGATCCGTGAACACGAATACCGGGGAAGCATCCAGGTTGTCCGCAAGCACCTCGCCGCCCTGCGAGCCGGCACCGCCGAACCCGTCCGCGCCAACATACCTAGCCCGCGCAAGATCACCTCATGGATCATGCGCCCCCGTGACACTCTCACCCCAAGTCAGAAGAGCGGCTGCTTCAGATCCGGCTCGCTGCCCCGACATCACACGAGCCTGCGACCTCGCACGATGCTTCACCGACCTGGTTCACCAACTCCTCACACAGCCGTGATCACGGACAGCCCGACAAGGCTCTGCCGTCCACGGTGATCGGCTGGGCCGGTGGTCCGTCCATCAGCAAGGACGCCAGTAGTTCTGGCAAGCCGGCCGACCGCAACACATCGGACGTCGCGGCCAACTCCGCGGCGGTCCACCAGCGGTGCCCGCTGATCGTGGCCCTCTGTGGTCTGGTGAACACCATTGCCCCTTCAGGCGGCAGTCCCGCAGGGCATCTCGACCAGCTTCACTACAACACCCGCGCTCGACATCGGGTGGCCGATCGCCACTGGCACGGTGGAGGGAGCCTGCCGCCACCTGATCGCCGACCGCCTTGACATCACCGGCGCCCGCTGAGGCCTTCCCGGAGCCTACGCCCTGACCTCTTGCTCCCGGCCGTCGATCCGAACAACCCGCACACAATCCCTTTGAGTCGATCGGACAGCATCTCTAGGGTGCGGACGTGACCATCGAACTGCCCTTTCGTCCGCTCCCCATGGACCAGCAAGACGTTCGCTACGCCCACGGGCCCGATTCGGATATACAGCCGGGCGTCCCCGTCGGCTCGACCGTGGAGTTCGACTGGTGCGAGAGCACGATCTACCCCGGCACCACGAGGCGGTACTGGGTTCATGTGCCCGCGCAATACGACCCCTCCGAACCCGCGTCGCTGATGGTGTTCCAGGACGGATGGTGGTACCTGGACCCGGATGGGCAAGTCCGCGGCGCCGTCGTGTTGGACAACCTCATCCACCGCGGCGACATCCCGGTCACTATCGGCGTCTTCGTCGACCCCGGCGTCCTGAAGAACGCCGAACAATCGAAGAACCGCAACGCCGAGTACGACGCGTTCGACGACCGCTACGTCACCTTCCTCCTGACGGAGATCATCCCCCAGGTCACACGGCGCTACTCGATCGCCGAGGACGCCGACCGATGGGGCATCTGCGGTGGCAGCAGCGGCGGCAACTGCGCCTTCACGGCTGCGTGGATGCGCCCGGACAAGTTCCGCCGAGTCATCTGCTGCCTCTCCAGCTTCACGCAGATGCCGAACGGAAACCCGTACCCTGCCCTGATCCCCAACACCCCCCGCAAACCGCTCCGCATCTTCATGCAAGCAGGCCACCGCGACCTCAACTGGAACGGGCCCGAAAGGAACTGGCTCGCCAGCAATCTGCGTGTGGCAGCCGCTCTCGCGGAAGCAGGCTACGACTTCCGTCTCGTGCTCGGCGACGGTGGCCACAATCCCAACCACGGCGGAGTCCTACTCCCCGATGCGCTCCGCTGGCTATGGCGCTCAGCCACGACCTGACGAAAGCTGCCCGAATGATCACTCCGTCCGAGCTGCACCCAACCTCGTACGTGCCAACGTATCCCTGACGGCAGCACGGAGTGCAAGAGCACTGCCTGCACGGGTGCCTGCAGAAGGTGCTGATGCTAGCTGCCGGGATGCCCATGCAGGGGTTCGCCGCCCCGGTCGGTGCCCCGCCAGAAGGCAGATCAAGCCACTTTGCCCCGCCGCTCAATTCCGGTCTGCAGCATGGCGGTTCGAGAATCCTTTCGTCCTGCTCCGCCCCAGGTCATCGGCCCGTGTCATCAGGCTGAGGCTGCACCGCACCGCCGACTCGGATTGTCCGGATCACGGTGTTGTCCCCCGCTGATTGTCAGTGGCGTGGACGAGGGTGACGTCCGCAGAGCCCACCCCTACGCCTCGCCGAAGGAGACCGGTGCCGTCGACGCCGTCATGCCTTCTCGACCAGCGCACCGGCCGCGCCGATGCCGATGTCCCCTTGTCGGGTGAATCGAACGGGCAGGCGCCATGCGGCTAGGCCGACAGCACTTGCCTCACCCTGCCCGGCATCGAATTTGCACTCGATCCATCGCCCGAGGGAGCCCGTGTCGCCTCTGTGGTCAGGGACGTTGTCCGGTTGCTCTGCCCGTTCCGCGCTGAAGGAGACTGACGTGAATCCCGTCCTCGTGCTTCCCGCCCTCTGCCCCGCGTTCGAAAACCCTCCCGCTCAGGCCATCGAGGCCACCGCCTTCCGGCGTCCGGTCGACGTGCGCCGCGCCCTGTTCTCATCCGCATCACGACCGTCATCGAGGTGGGGGGCATGACCAACCCGATCACTCCCGCGCCCGCCCTGCTCACCTGGGCCAGCAGGGCACTCGGCGCCCGGCCGGTCGTCCAGGACGCCTCGAACCCGCACGAGAACTCCCGTGTCTGGCAGCTCTCTGTGCCCGGGGACGTCCGGTTCTACCTGAAGGTCTCGCCGCGACCGCTGATGTACGAGCGCGAGACCGTGGCCCTGCGTCATTCGGCGCTGGCCCTCGGCGTAGGCCACGCGCCACAGCTGCGGGCCTCGAGCACGGACCATCTGACTCTGCTCCTGACCGCCGCCCCAGGCCGCCCGCTCAAGCAGCTGACGCTGACGCCCGCCGAGGAAACCAGCGCCCACCGGCAAGGCGGCGCCCTGCTGGCCCGCCTCTACGCGGCCGGCGACCTGTCCGGCCCTCGTCGCACCGAGGCCGAGCAGGCTCTGCAGGCTGCCTCCGATGGAGCCGACCACCATCTGCAGCAGGCCGGGGACCGACTGACGGCGGCGGAGCAGAAGTTGGTGCGCGACTTGGCCGAGCAACTGCGTACCCTTCCACCGCCGCCGCTCGCGTTCATCCACGGCGACGCGTGGGAGCGCAACCTGATGTGGTCGACCGGCCTGGGACAGGCCGGATGGATCGACTTCGAGAGGTCCCGGCTCGCGACGGCGGTGCAGGACTTTGTGCTGATGGCCTGTACCCCCTGGGCGGATCGGCCCGACCTACGGGCCGCATGCCTCCAGGGCTATGGCCGTGATCTCACCCCC
Organism: Streptomyces sp. S.PNR 29; assembly: GCF_030386795.1. Taxonomy (GTDB): domain Bacteria; phylum Actinomycetota; class Actinomycetes; order Streptomycetales; family Streptomycetaceae; genus Streptomyces. The sequence continues at coordinate 248,672 of NZ_JANUQM010000015.1, read as the reverse complement.
GAGGAGCAGAACGCCCTGGCGTGCCTGGCGGCGCTCGATGCGGTGAGCTGCCTGGCCTGGGGTCCCGCGCACGACGATCCCCATGTCACCGCACGCGGACGGCGCACCCTGGACCGGCTGATGGCGGGGGTGTTCGCATGACGGCACCGCACGACAAGACGACAGCCCCGGACGTGGACGAGGCGAGCGGGTGCGACAGGCCGGCGTCCGTCCCCGCGGCGCGGGTCGGGGTTCCGCAGCCGTCCGCGCCGCCGGAGCTCGACTACAACGGGCGCAAGCACCGGCGGGCGATGGACGACGCCACATTGTGGGACATGGCACGCCGCATCCCCGCGGCACTCCTCCAGACGGCCCGCCTGGCGTGGACGGTCGACCGGCGCATGGCCGTCACGATCGTCGTGTGCCAGCTGCTGTCCGGCATCGGCACGGCCGTGATGCTCAGCGCCGTCGCCGAGGCCCTGCCACGGTTGATGGTCGACGATCCCCGCGAGGGCCTGGCGCACGCGTGGCCCGCGCTGACCGTCGCCGTCGTGGCGATGGCCACCGGCGCGGCCATGTGGATCCTGGCCGACTGGGCGACCCGGCGCCTGAACCCGAAGATCGCCTCAGCCGCGGATCTGGAACTCGTCGATCTCCACATGCGGGCCGAGCTCGCCGCGTACGACGCGGAGGGCTTCGGCGACCGGAGCCAGGCGGCGGAGATCGGCGCGCTGCGCGCCGTCGACCTCGCCAACGACGCCAAGACCCTCACCAACGGCCTCGTCCAACTGGTGTCCGCGGCGACGGTGCTCACCTCCCTGCATCCGCTGCTGCTCGGCGTGCTGCTGCTGTCCGTCATTCCCCGGGGGATGGGTGGAGTGATCGCCGCGCGGGTCGACTACCGCGTCCACGACCGGACGATCTCCGCCCGCAACGTGCGCGGGATGATGCGCTGGTGGCTGACGACGGCGGACCTCGCCGATGAGCTGCGTGCCAACACGATGCGCGGCTACCTGTACTTCTGGTACCGGGCGATGTGCGACCGGGTTGAAGGCCGCGAGCTAGAGGGCGCCCGCCCCTATCTGCTGATCACGCTGCTGGCCGCGTCCCTCGGCGGCCTGTTCACGCTCGGTATGTGGGCCTCGCTGGCTGGGCTGGTGCTCACCGGCGCCATGTCGACGGCGATCGCGGGCACCGCCGTCGTCGCCTCGCAGACCGCCGGCCGCGCCCTGAACTCGATCATCAGATACAGCACGGTGATGTTCCACCACGGCCTCTACCTCTCCGACTACTTCGCTTTCATCGAGGAGGTCCGGGCCATGACCACCGCCCGCGGCACCGCACAGGCCAAGCCGCCGCGGCAGATCCGCCTGGAGGACGCCTCCTACACCTACCCGGGCAAGGACATTGCGGCCGTGCAGCCGATCACGCTCACGCTGAACCGTGGCGAGGTGGTGGCGCTGGTGGGAGAGAACGGCGCCGGCAAGTCGACGCTGATCCGGATGCTCACCGGGCTGACCGTTCCCACCAACGGCGGGAAGGTGCTGTGGGACGACACCGATCTGGCCACCGCCGACGCGGAGTCGGTGTGGCGGCACGTTGGTCTGGTCCCGCAGAAGTACGGGCGCTGGCCGCTCGCCGCCCGGGAGAACATCACCTTGGGCCAGCCCCGCGAGCACGGCGATGAACGGGTCTGGGACGCGGCGCACCGGGTCGGCATGGCCAAGGCGCTGAGTGACCTGCCTGATCAGTTGGACACGCTGCTGGCCCGCGCGGTGTGGGGCGGCCACGAGTTGTCCGGTGGCCAGTGGCAGCGCCTGGCGTGTGCGAGGGCGATGTACCGTGAGCTGGCCGTGCTCGTCCTGGACGAGCCGACCAGTGAGATGGACGCCCGCGGCGAGCACACCATTTTCCGGGAGCTGCGGGCCATGGCTCCGGACCGGATCACCGTGGTGGTCACGCACCGGCTCGACAACGTGCGGATGGCCGACCGGGTCATTGTCCTCGACCAGGGACGCATCCGGGAGCAGGGTTCCTTCGACGAGCTCATCGCGACCGAGGGAAGTCTGCTGGGCGAGCTGTATGCCCTTGCCCAGGACCGCTGAGCACCACGGACATCGCGTCTCATCACGGGGCCGCGCCAGCCGGACTCTGTTGGTACATGGCCCCTTGGTTGCGTCCCGCTGCCGTCAGACAGCGGGACGCAGTCGTTCGAAGCGGGAGATGCGGGTTCCGGCCGGGGTGTTCCGGTGATCCAGGCATCAAGCCGGGCAAGGTTCATCGCGGTGGCGGTGAAGAGGTGCTGAAGGCGGGTCTTGGGATGGCCGCGGTATCGGGACCGCCGCAGGCCGAAGGCCCGGACACCTTGTGAAACGGTGGCCTCGATGCCCTGTCGGTGCTGGTAGAGGCTCCACCACTCAGGCTCCCGCTGGTCAGCACGGTTGCGCTGCATCGCCTCATGTGCGGCTCTCTCCCGCAGCATGTTCTCCCGACCCCTGCCGGCTTTCGACGGCGCGCAGGCATTCACGTCCGGGCAGGCCCGGCAGCCGACCGCGGGAAACCGCGGGAAACCGGACTCGGATCACCGGGATGCCGTGCGAGGAGACGCGCGGATACCAGCTGTCCGCAACCCGGCCCTTGGGCCAGGTCACCCGTTTGTTCCCCCAGTCCACGGCGAACGCGTCCGTGGCGAACTTGCCCGTGGGCTGGGTGGTGGTGTTCTTGTCGACCGGCCCCACCAGTCTGATGCCCGCCTGCTCGGCGTCGGCCAGGCCCTGGGCGTCGATGCAGTTCGCGTCCACCAGATGCATGGCAGGAAGCATGCCGTGAGCACGCAGATCCGCGTGAATGGCATCGACCATCTTCAGGTCACTCACGGACGCGTCCGTGGTGGCGACATGAGTGATCAAGTTGGGTGTGTCCGGCTCACACGTCTCCGTCAGCTGCACCAGATAGCCAGTCCAGCTGGTGCCTCGCTTGGCGCCGGCGCGAGCGTCGGAGTCATACGGTGAGAAGGGACGTAAGCAGCCCGGAGGAACGTTCTTCGCGTCCCGCTGGCGAATGGCCCCGTCGACGACCTGGAAGTTCTGCACACCAACGCATCAGGCCGCGGCCCCTCCCGGAGTGTCACCGCACGCCCTGAGATCCTTCCGCTCGCCGGCGGAAAGCCCCTGGCCGTGCAGGCCGCTCGCCCGGCGGGTGCGGAACACCCACTCTCACCCCGGCGCCCCGGGCGCCGCGCTCGGTCGTCCACCACGACGGTGCCCGCCCACCGCACCTCCGTGGAGCGGTGGAGCAGCCCGGCCTCGGTCATCAGCCGTACCCGCTGCTGGGCGGCTTCCATCCGTCCACTCAGCAGGCGGGCGGCCTGGTGGAGCGTCAGCGTGCTGTAGCGGGTGGCCAGCGGCAGCAGTTGCTCGTCCTCCTCGGTGGGCTGCCAGCCGTCCCCGCGGCTTTCGCCCGTTCCCCGCGTCCACCGCCGGCGCTCCGCCCGCTCCCGGTAGGCGCCCGTCCTCCTCGTCTCCCCCCTTCCCAACCCCTGTAGTTGGCGCGCGGCCGCGTACGGGCGGCAGTACGTACGGCAGCGTGACCTGCAAAGAGGACAGCGGTCGGAACAGGAGTCCTTCACCGTCCGGTGGAGGACCTGGTGGAGGACGCGGCGGCGACCTGCGGATCGACGGACGGCTGCCCCTGTCAGGGGTAATAGGGCCAACCAGAGTCAGCACCCGGCCGGGAAGGCGCTGGGTTCCCGCCCTTCTCCTGGATCGGCAGCGTGGGGGCGTCCCGGCGTGGGGACGCTGGGGCCGTTGGGCGCACGAGGGGGGGCTGATGGGGTACACCGCCGTACACCCGGTCTGGGGTCGGCTGGACGCGTCGTTGGACGATCTCGGGTGTGGCCGTGCCTGGACGGACATCCACCGCGTCAATGGGCTGGAGCTGGTCTGCCCGGAGTGCCGGGGCCGGGTCTTCGCCCGGGTTTCCCAGCGCAGTTTCCGGCACTTCTACCACCAGGTGCGGCCGAAGGACTGCGAGCTGGCGAACGAATCGCCGGAGCACCACCTGCTGAAGCTGGAGCTGGCCATGGCCGCTCGGGCGGCGGGTTGGCGGGCGGAGCTGGAGGTGAGCAGCGAGGCCCGGAACTGGCGGGCCGACGTGATGGTCTTCGACGAGCAGGACCGCCCGTTCATGGCGCTGGAGGCGCAGTTGTCGCCCATGACGCCGCAGGACGCGCGCATGCGTACGGACCGCTATGCGCAGGACGGGGTGGCGGTGTGCTGGGTGGCCGTGCAGGACCGGCCGTGGGAGCGGGTCGTCCCCTCCCTGCGGGTGCGTTTCCCGCAGCAGCGGGGCGAGACCTGGACGGTGTGCCATGGGTTGGCGCGCTACACCTGGTCACCGCGCATGCTGAAGACGAAGGCGAAGTGGGTGCACATCACCTGCCCGCTCGGCGACGCGATCAAGTGGATTCTCGACGGGCGGGTGCGCGCTCACACCGGCGCGAACGGCACGGTGTGGTGGACTGCGCCCGCGTACGAGGACCTGGCCGTTGCCCGCGCCCGGATGGAGGCCGAGGCCGAAGCCGTCGAACGGGCCGCTGCCGCCGAGCGCCGGCGCCTGAAGGCCGAGCAGCAGGCAGCCGCGGCCGCGCAACGCCGCCGGGACGTCGAGCAGCGGGCGCGGGAGCGGGCGCAGAAGCGGCAGGCGGAGCTGCAGCGCCTGGCGGGATTCTTCGAGCACGCGGGCCTGGATGCCGCCGTGTGGGAGACGTTCACGCAGATGGTTCGCTCCGCCTCCGACAAGGCGATCAGGTACGGCAACCCGAGTCCCTCCCACGGCAACGGCTTACTCGTCTACGCCCGGCCGCGGTCGGCCAGCGACGGGTTCACGCTGGCCGGTGTGGTGTGCCCTGACCCTTCAGCGCTCGCCGAGTGGCCGAAGGAACTGACGATCCTGGTGCCGAACCAAACGTGGCTCTCTCGTATCCAGGCCGCCGCCCGGACGCCGCTCAAGGTCGCGGTGCTGAACCCGGTCACTGGCCGCAGCAACTTCGTGCGCGTCGCCCCGGACCGCGCTGCCCCCGTTGGGTCTAACGGGGGCAACGAGATGGCTGCGGGGTTTACGCGCCAGCGCGGCGGCGCAGGTCGGCGGCCCACTGATGGAGCGGATCGGTAAGGACCAGGCTATCGCCGCGGGCCACGGTCTCAGCCGGGCGCATATGGTCGCTTCGGCGGCGAGGCCGGCCGGGCTGCCCAGGATCGGGAAGACGGTGAGGACCCGGGCGGCGGTGTCCGGCTGAAGCAGGGTGTAGGCGGGGAGCGTGGCGGCGTCGACCCCCTCCGGCGCGCGGCCTCGGGCCTCCCAGTCCAAAAGCCGCAGGAGCTCGGTGAGGTTCGCCCAGTGCACGTCGGAGTGGGCGGTGGTCCAGCAGGTCGCGGCGGGTGCCCGGGATGCCGACGAACTGGGGGATCGCCCGGTCCGTGTACTGCTGTCGTAGGGCGACGCGGTCGGTGTTCACGGCCGACACCTTCTCCAGCATCCCGGCGAGCTCCTGCCACCAGGAGTCCCGCTGGGTTTGCGGTGAGGAGCGAGTCTGTCCGATGGGAGCGTGAAAGCGTCCGGTTGACGGAAGCCGGCCGAGCCGGTGCCGCGTGAGGATCATAGGCATCTCATCCGCAGCAATCGCTGCCCTGGTCCAGGAGGTCCCCGTGCTCATTGCCATCGTCGACTTTGACACCGCCGCTACCGATCGCGCGGCTGCCCTCAACCATCTTGACGCCGAACGTGACCAGATCAGCACCATGCCCGGCAACCTCGCCTTCCGGGTCTACGCCTCCCGGGAGGACGACAGCCGAATCACCATCGTGCACGAGTGGGAGGACGAGGCGTCGTTCGACGGCTACCTGAGATCAGCCTCCTTCGCGCGTTTCGGCGAGACGATCCGCCCGCTCATGGTCGGCGCGCCGGTAAGCCGGCGCTTCCGCGCCGAGTTGCTGGCGACGGTCGCCTGACCGGTATCACGACGGACTACTACGATCCATCCGTGCGAGGCCATCGATGACCCGGAAGGCGTACAGCTTCGTCCGCACCTTCGCCGCAGGGTCCGCTCGCGATGTCTGCGTTGATCGGCACTACCTGCTCTGCGCCTCCGCCGGTGCCCTCCGGCTGGAGGCGCAGGGTCGGGCGTGGTTGCTGCCGCCGGCCCGAGCTGCTCTGATCGAGGCGGGCCGGGCGATTCAGGTGAGTATCCCGCGGCCAGTCACGACCGCGTCGGTGCTGTTCGACACCGGATTTGCCCCGCCCCCGCCGGCGCCGTTGACCGTGTTCGACCTCAGCCCCCTCGCACGCTCCCTGGTGGCTGAGTGTGGCACGTGGGGCGACAGCGACCCACCCCTTACTGCGTACGCCGAGACCCTGTTCGCCGCGCTCGCCGCAGTGACCTGGCGGCTCGCCGAACAGCCGAGCCCGGTCGTCGTGCCGGTGGGGCGATCTCCGGAACTGCGCCGAGCCCTGCGACTGACCGAGGAACGGCTCGACAGTGCAGTCCGCTTCGAAGACTTGGCACAAGAGGTCGGCCTCGCGCCGCGGTCGCTGGCACGTCGATTTTCGGACGAGACCGGCATGACCTGGCGGGCAGCCCTGCGCCGCATGCGCCTGCTACGCGCGATCGAGGAACTCGCCGCGGGCGATACCCCGGTAACCAAGATTGCCTTCATGGTCGGCTACACCTCCCTGTCGGCGTTCAACGCCGCCTTCCAGGAGCTGACCGGCCGCACGCCCACCGACTACCGGGCCAGCTTCCGTCCCTGACGAGCCTCATCGCCGCGCGACGGGCTCTGCCGATGACACGGACGCATTCGTGGACCCTGCCGGAGCCGATGCTGAGCACTCCCCCGCCCGGGCCCGATCTACGGCCAGGCTGGGCCGCGGAGCCCAAGTCCGATGGTTCTCCAGGTATTTGAAGTTGTCTCATCGAGTGACATCGCGGGCGGCCCGGCGTCTCGCTCCGGGCCGCCCGCCCATGCGACGTCAGCGTGCGGCGGTGACGGGGTCGTGGGTTGGTGCGGGTGTCTCCATCGGATCGAGCTGGGCTGTCACCGCGGAGGGAGCGGAGGTGGGGGCGTAGGGGATCTCTCCGCGCAGGACGGCCTTGGCGCGGTCCTCGTCGAGCTCGCCCTCCCACCGGGCGACGGCCAGGGTGGCGACGCCATTGCCGACCAGGCTGGTCAGGGCGCGGGCCTCGGACATGAACCGGTCGATGCCGAAGATCAGCGCGAGGGCGGCGACGGGGACGTGCGGGATGGCGCTGAGGGTGGCGGCCAGGGCGATGAAGCCGGAGCCGGTGACACCTGCGGCGCCCTTGGAGGTGAGCAGCATGACGGCGAGCATGGTCAGCTGCTGGGTGAGGCTGAGGTCGATACCGAGGGCCTGGGCGAGGAAGACCGAGCCCATGGTCAGGTAGATGGCGGTGCCGTCAAGGTTGAAGGAGTACCCGGCGGGCAGCGTGATGCCGACGACCGGTTTCGAGGCGCCCGCGTGCTGGAGCTTGGCCATCATGCGCGGCAGGACGGGCTCGGTGGAAGAGGTGCCCAGGACGATCAGCAGTTCTTCCTTGATGTAGCGCAGGAAGGGCAGCAGTCGCAGCCCGTTCAGGCGCATCACGGTCCCGAGGACGGCGAGGACGAAGAAGAGGGCGGTCAGCCAGAACGAGCCGACCAGCAGGGCCAGGTGGCGCAGGGTGCCCAGGCCGTAGTTGCCGATGGTGAAGGCCATCGAGCCGAACGCGCCGACGGGGGCCAGCCGCATGATCCACCGGATGAGCGTGAACAGGACCGTGGAGAACTTCTCGATGCCCCGGGCGATGCCCAGGCCGGCTTCTCCGCTGGCGTGCAGGCCGAAGCCGAACAGCACCGACACCAGCAGCACCGGCAGGATCTCGTTGCCGGTCAGGGCGCTGACCAGGGTGGCCGGGATGATGGCGAGGGCGAACTCGGCGAAGCCCTCGTGGGCCGTGGTCGCCTCCGGCGGCAGGCCCTTGGTGGTCAGGGTCGAGAGGTCGACGTGCAGACCGCTGCCCGGCTTGACGACGTTGACGACGACCAGGCCGAGCACCATGGCCACGGTGGTCAGCACCTCGAAGTAGACCAGGGCCTTCAGGCTCACGCGGCCGACCGCGCGGGCGTTGCCCATGGAGGCTATGCCGTGGACGACCGTGCAGAAGATGATCGGCGCGATGAGCATCTTCACCAGCGCGATGAAGCCGTCGCCGAGCGGCTTGAGGTCAGCGCCGACGGAGGGCCACAGCCAACCCACTGCGGCGCCGAGGAAGACGGCGATCAGGCACTGGACGTAGAGGTGGGACAGCATGCGGCGGGTGCGGCCCGGTGGTGTGGTGACGGTACCCGGGGCGGCGTCGTTGCGGCTCATGCGGGGCGTCCTTCCAGGACGGGAACGAGGAGTTCGGCTCGGGCGATACGCCGGGCGGCGCGGTGCAGGAGCACCGTGGGGGACGCGCCGTCCGGTGCGGGGACGGCTTGGGTGGTGATCACGCCGGCGGGAGTGCCCAGGCGCAGCGTGCCGTCGGCGGTCTGCCGGGCGACGCGGTGGGCGAGGGTGCCAGGGGTGGCGGCGGCCGTGGCCAGGGCCACGGCGGAGGTCAGGCCGATCGCCGGGTGCGGGGCGTGCATGGAGACCATGCGCACGGCCAGGTCGTACTCGTCCTGGTTGACGAGTATGCCGTGGGTGGTGCGATAGGGAGCAGGTCGGGCGACGATGCCCACCTTCGGCACCGCGTGGCTTATCGGATCGCTCTCGCGGGCCAGGCCCATGGCCAGCGCTGCCTGGCGGCGCAGCAGGGTCAGCGCGGGTACGGCGGTGGCGAACGCGGTGAGGGATTCCGTGCCGTCGAGGCCGAACGCCTTGGCCTCGAACAGCGCGGCCGGAGCGCCGGCGTCCACCAGGGTTGCCTCGACGGGGCCGTCCGGGCCGGTCAGCTCCTCCAGCGTCCGGCCGGTCGGCAGAGCGCGGCCGGTCGTCGAGCCCGCCGGGTCCTGAAACCCGAGCAGGACCGGCACGCCCCGTGCCGAGGTACCCGGGACCACGGCCGTGCCCTCCTCGGGGGCCGCGCCCGCGGGGGTGGGGATCGTGCCGGTGAGGCGGGCCCCGGTGTTGACGTTGAGCATGCGGACCGTGGTGGTGTCCGACACGATCGGCACGAGATCGTGGTGGACGGCGTACAGGGCCACGGCGGTGGCGCAGTTGCCGCAGTTGCTGGCCCACTCCACGCGCTCGTCGCCGATGCCGACCTGCGCGAAGGCGAACTCGACGTCCACGCCGACCTGGGTCGACGCCTGTACGACGGCGGCCTTGGAGGTGGTGGAGGAGGCGCCGCCCACGCCGTCGATCTGGCGGGGGTCGGCGGCGTTGAAGGCGGCGAGCAGGAGGTCATCGACGTCCACGCCTGTGGCGGCCACGTCGCGGTGGTCGAAGATCCAGCACTTGCTGGTTCCTCCGCGGATCATCTCGCCCTGCAGACGCAGCACAACTGACTCCTCACAGGCATGGAAGGGGAAGCCCACCGGCGGTCTCGCCGTGCGTGGTGTCCTCCACGGTGGGTGACAGCAGCGTGAAGTACAATCTCGGAAATCTGTATGGCTATTAAGGTGAAGTGAACGCTGGAGGTGGCGGCATGCTCGACGTCCGGCGCATCCTGCTGTTCACGGAGGTCGCCCGGCGCGGCTCGGTGACCGCGACAGCTCGCGCCCTCAACTACACACCGTCAGCGGTGTCGCAGCAGATCAGCCGCCTGGAAACGGAAGCAGGCCAGCCCCTGCTGGAACGCCACGCCCGGGGCGTCACCCTCACCGACGCCGGGCGGGCGCTGGCCGAACGAGGGCAACGGATCGAACGCGAACTGCAGGCCGCGGAAAACGAACTCGCCGACTACGCCGGCCTGCGCGCGGGCACGCTGCGCATCGGCACCTTCCCCACCGTCGGAGCCTCGCTCCTCCCGCAGGCCGTGATCGCCTTCAGGGACGCCCACCCCGACGTACGGCTGACCGTCCGCAGCGCCCGCATCGCCGGACTCTGGACGATGCTGGAGAACCGGGAGATCGAGATGTCGCTGATGTGGGACTACGACTGGAGCCGAATCGACCGGGAGGACATCGTCGTCACCCCCCTCCTCGATGACCCGCCGGCCCTTCTCGTCAGCGACCAGCATCCACTCGCCGGCCGCGACGCCGCCTCACTCGCCGACTTCGCCCACGACCCCTGGATCACCCGCGCCGACCATCACCCGGTGGCCGAAGCCCTCGTCCGCGGCTGCCGCGCCGCCGGCTTCGAGCCCCACATCGCCTACGAGGCCCACGACTACCAGGAAGCCCAGGCCATGGTCGCCGCCGGCATCGGCGTCGCCCTCGCCCCCACCCTGGCCCTGGAAGGCATCCGAGGAGGCGTCAAGGTCCTGCCCCTACAGCCGCCGGCCCCCATCCGCCGCATCCTCCTGGTCCGCATGGCCGACCACTCACCCACCCCCGCCGCCCTGACCTTCGCCGGCCTCCTCCGCGACGCCGCCACGGCCCGAACCCTCTGACACGGAACCACACCCACCCGTCACAGAACCGTCGCGCTCACCACCGCCGGTCGAGGACCCGCGCTTCGGTGTTGGACGCGGGCAACGGGCCGCGGCATGCAACCCTGGCCACACGTTGGGTTCGTGACCCGTAAGGAGTACGGGCCGAGGTAGGCATGGCGAGCGTCGGCTCCGGCAGTGACAGGCCGACGGCAGGTCGATGTCTTCCACTGCGGGGTGATGGCAGTGGGCGGTTCGCCTGGTCAACGGTTCCGGGGCAGCGCCCTGTCCGAGTGGCGGCTTGCACCTACTTGACGGCGATCTCGAGGGGCCCAGCTGAAGAACTGTATGCACAACCCACCACCCACACCAGCCTCGTGACCAGCGAATTCAAGATGGTGAATCTGGCACCGCCATGGCGTCGGCTGGTCGTATGGGACCCCGCGGGTCGGCTGGCCTTCGAGCATCTGCAGAACCGTTCAGCGGCACGGCGCCGGGGCGGCCCGGGCGGCTGACGAGGTGGCCGGCCCACTTACGTCGCCTTTGACCTCCTGACGCTGTCCGGCACTGACACGACCAGCTGCCCATATCAGCGGCGCAGGACCGCGCTTGAATCCGTGTTCGCCGCGCCCGTCAGCTGACGGCGCCGTGGACGCTGTGTCCGTCGACCACCGACCCGGACACCATGCGCGAGTGGCTGACGTGGACGTCGGTCGGGACGGCGGGCGTGCTTTTCAAGCGGCTGGACAGCGTGTACGAGCCTTGGTACGACGACAACCGCCGACTTCCGTACACCGGCCGCACCACCACTCTCGCCCACCCGGCAAGCAGCACGGTCGCCGGGCTACTCGACCCGCGCAGCACAGTCATCGCTGGACAGGCTGGTCGTTCTCCGCCACGTGGGGCAGCCGGGAGACGCTGGACGTCGCGCTGGTGGAACCGGAGCTGGTGGTGGAAGTCGGCGTCGACGTCGCCCGCGACGCCTCCGGCTGGTGGCGGCATCCCACGCGCTGGCATCGCACCCGCCCCGGCCTCTCCCCCACTGACCTGCCCCGCCTGACGTCGTCGCACTGTCGCGGCACGGGCGCGGAGGCCCCGCCGACGCGCAGCCGCCTGAGCGCGCACCGCGATCCCCGGCCGCAGGCCGCGCCGCCCACCCTGCCCATCCCTTCTCCTTGACTCCAGCCAAGGGGCCGTAGGCGCAACCCCAAGCACAAACCAGATGGCGCAACGGTGAGCGGGCGCGGGCTGAGGCATCCACGGATGGGACGTCCCACGTCTCCCTGCGCTCCTGGTGACATCGGCCAGGCCAAGATGTGGCGCGGCTCGGGGTACTGTGACCCGACCGATGATCGAGGCGGGTGGTGGCGGTGGAGTGGCGTGAGTACGCCGAGCAGATGGCGCTGCTCGCGCGGGATCTACTGGCCCAGGACTCTGTCCAGTCGACCCTGGATGAGATCGCGGCCTCCGCGGTGAGGCTGGTCGACGGCTGCGACGCCGCCGGCATACTCGCGGTGCGCAAAGGCCGGGCCGTGACCCTGGCCGCCTGCGGGGACAGGGTCCAGGAGTCCGACCGCCTGCAAGGTGAACTGCGCGAGGGACCCTGCTTCGACCTCGCCCGCCGCAAGGACGGCGAGCGCATATACCGGATCGCTGACCTGACAGAGCCCCAGCCAGCCTGGGAGCGTTTCGCGGCCCAGGCCCGCAAGCTGGGAATCGGCAGCATGACCGGCGTACTGCTCTACACCGACAACGAAGACTTCGGCGCACTGAACCTGTACGCACGCCGCCCCGGAGCCTTCGGCAAGGACATAGAGAACGCGGGCTGGCTGCTGGCCTCCCACGCCGCCGTCGCCCTGGCCAGCGCCCGCACCATCGACCAGCTCGAGCACGCGATGGAGACCCGGCACGCCATCGGCGAGGCCATGGGCATCCTCATGGAGCGCCACCAGCTGAGCGAGGGCGAGGCCTTCAACGTGCTGCGCCGCATCTCCCAGCATCACAACGTCAAGCTGCGCGACGTCGCCCAGCGCCTCCGGGCCGAACATACCGACCCAGTCTGATCACCAGCTCGGGTGCCGTGTGGGCGCTGCGCGAGAGGGGCATGTGCGGTTGGGCCACTGCAGATACGTGTGCCGCTGAAGGGCGGGGCGGGCAAGCGACGGGGGGAACACCTGCCCGTTCCGGCACAACGGGGGACGCGGGCCTTGCGGAGCCGCGGTTGCGGCCCACCGATGACAAGCACCGGGCGCCCCAAGCGTTACACCCAAGCAGCGAGCCGTGGGCGGTGGTCGATCGCTGATCAGGCAGCTTCCGCCAGCAGCAGTGGGCCCGTGTCCGTCACCTGCAGCGGTCGCTCGACAAACGGCATCACCGGTCCGGATACAGACAGGCACACCCCAGGCGGCCGTGCTCTGCGGCTCCCGGCGTGTCGAGGTGGACTTCAACCAGGTCGGATTCTGTGACCGCTATGGGCTGATCGTCCTGCTGGCAGTCCGCAGCCACTGTCGGGACCTCGCTGGGTACCGGACTGCTGGGCCATGGGCTCCTCCCGGCCATCGACGGCGAGATCGTCATCGCCCGCGTGACCGCGCGCGCCGGCTGTGCCTACGAATGGGGCGTGCACGCCGCGACTCTCGCACAGCAGGCCGGACTCAGCCGGGAACAGCTCCGGGCAACCACCGACACCGATTTGGCGGGCAGTGTCGCATGGTCGCCACGCCATGCGGCGCTGCTCGACGCAGTCGACGAACTGCACGACACGGCCAAGCTCTCGTAGTCCGCCTGGGAGGCCCTGCGCGTTCACTGCGAGGACACTCAGCTACTCGAACTCTTCGTAGTGATCGGCTGGTACCGAACCATCAGCTATGTGGCCGACGGGCTCCTCCTGGAGGAGGAAACCTGGGCCGCTTGATTTCCGACGCGGTAACTACACCCCCGCAAGCGCCCGGCCGTTGCCCAACATCGCGGGACAACCTTTAGGCATGCTTTCCGGTGCCCGGAATGTACGCCACAGGGTGACCTTTTGCGTACGTGACCGAATAAGCCGCGACATTGTCGTGTTCCAGGTGCCGGGTGTAACGCGGCGACGAATACCGGGCGCTGTAGAGGGAGGCAGCAAACCCGTCAGAGCGGATTCCCCATGAACAACACCGGCCCGGCTTCCGGATACCCGACCTACGACCAGCCCTCAGCGCCCGACCACTCCGCCCGCAACCAGGCCGCCGCACGCAGAACAGCCCTCACCATCTGCACGATCGCCGACATCGCGGCCGGTCTGCTGGGACTGTGGATCGTGCTCTACCTGCTCGACGCCAACCAGGCGAACTCCTTTGTCGAATTCGTGCACGGAGCGGCGGACTGGCTGTCCGGCTGGGCACAAGACATTTTCACCATGAACACAGAAGGGCTACGCATCGTCCTCAATTACGGACTTCCGGCTGTCATTTATCTGCTGATCGGTCACGGCATCGCCGCACGGATCAACCGAGCCTGATGTGACGTGAACGCAGTGCTTCTTTGGTGCCTCGCGACAGCCGAGTGCCGCGCCGGAACCACTACTGCGGAAAGCGCTCGACATGGAAAGGCCAGCACAGTGACAGGCAGTCCGAACGAGCCAGATCACCCACCGATCTACGAGGACCTGGTGCGCGAGCGAGGAGACGTCGTGGCAGATGTTCAGTCGGCTGCCGAGCACGCGCAGCCCCAGGCGGCCCAGCTGCTGGGCAGACACCAGCTGGACCAGCCGCACTCCCGGGTGTGACATCCGAGACCCACGGTGCGCTGTAGCCAGTGGGTCGCGAGATCGACCCCGCGAGGCCCGCTTTCCCCCCGTGAGTGAGTCTCGTACGAGGGGTGGGCAGGTACATCCCCCCGTTGCCTGCCCACCCCCGCACACGCCGCGCGGCGCGCATCCGTGGACGGGCTGGATGGCCTCGGCAGGGTGGGCAACGCAGCGCACCCTCGATGCCGTCCTGGTGCAGCCCGATGTCGTGATGGAAGTCGACATCGACGCCGCCCGTGACAGCACCGGACGGTGGCGGCGCCCGACCCGCCCTCACCGCCTCCGCGCGGACATCGAAGTCCAGGAGATGCCGCTGTTCGGCGAAGGCGGCACCTGTCATGAAGTCAGGCCCGGGCCGTGGTTGCCTCCAGGGCCAGGCCGACCACGGAGGGCCGCGGTGAACTGCTGGCGCAGGTCCCGATGGCAGCGCAGCCGTACGCCGGACTGAGCGGCGTCCCGCGCCGTGTGCTCCGCCATCGCCGTCGCCCACCGGTCGGCGAGCAGCCGCTGGAAGGCAAGCGCTGTGGCGTCGTCGGCGGCCGCCACGTCGACGACGACCAAGCCCGGCTCCCTCACATGCGTCTCGTGGATCGGTCCATGTACGGCACTACGCCCGGGCCCCCTGGGACAGTAACGCCGCTGCCGTATCTTCACCCGACGGGGTAGCTCGGTCCCGGCTTCGGTCCCGGGTGATCGTGGTCGGCCCCGTAGATCCGGCCGCGCAGCAGCTGAAGCATCGAGATCGCCCGCTGGCCGTTGGCCGGAGCGACACGGTCAAGGCCACCAGCGCAAGGGCCGCCCCCACCAGCGCGGCGGCCAGAGAGAACCGCTTCACTGGGGCGGGGTGACCCAGTCGACCAACTGAATGATGACGCCGTTCGGATCGGTGACTTGGAAGAGCCGCTCGCCCCACGGCTCTTCCCTCAGCGGCATGGTGATGGAGACCTGCTCGTTCTGCAGTCGCTCGTACTCGGCCTCCAGATCGGTCACGGTGAAGGCCACGATGAGCCCGGCGACGTGCTGATCCCTGAAGCCCTCGGGCAGGACCTCGATCCCTCGCCGCAGAAAGATCACGTTGGCCGCGTCTTCGCGAACGAGGGACGCGAAGCCGTCTGCAGCGGCGGCTTCCGTGAAGCCGAAGTGTTGGGTGAGGAAGTGGGCGGAAGCGGCGACGTCGTCGACGTTCAGGGAAATGGCGGTGGCGGTGACCTGCACGTTCTCCTCCAGGGGGACGGGCCGCCGGAACCGGCAGACGAGTCGGCCACATTCAGTAACTCTATACATTGTACTCTATACTGAGTATAGAGATACGCTCCAAGATCCCGAACCACACGCAAGAGCCCGCGAGAGGATGTGAGCCATGGCGAAGGCGAAGGACCGCACCGGCGCAGGCGACCCGGCACGCACGCTCGAACTGCTCTGGCGCGAAGCAGGCCACAAGGGCGCCAGACGCGGGCCGAAGCAACAGCTCAGCATCGACGTCGTCGTGCAGACCGCCATTGAGCTCGCCGACCGCGACGGCCTGGACACGCTCACCATGCGCCGTATCGCCCAGGAGCTCGGCGTCACGCCCATGACGCTGTACACCTACATCCCGGGCAAAGCCGAGCTCCTCGACGTCATGCTCGACACCGTCTACCAGCAGATGCCGCGCACCGAGCACCCTCCGGGCACCAGCTGGCGCACCCGTGTCACGACCGTCGCCCACGAGAACCGAGCCCTCTTCCGCCGACACCCCTGGGCGGCCACCCTGCCCAGCACCCGTCCGGCCCTCGGACCCGGCCTGATGGCCAAGTACGAGCGCGAACTGGGCGCCTTCGAGGGGACCGGACTCGACGACATCGAAAGAGACGCCGCGCTCACCCACCTCCTCGCCTTCGTCCAGTCCACCGCCCGCACCGCACACGACGCCCAAGCCGCCCACCGTGACAGCGCCATGTCGGACGAGCAGTGGTGGGCCGCTAACGCCCCCCTCCTGGCCCGTGTCTTCGACCCCGCCCGCTACCCACTCGCCACCCGTGTGGGCAGCGCGGCCGGCGCAGCCCACCAAGGCGCGTACAACCCCGACCACACCTACGAGTTCGGCCTGCGCTGCGTGCTCGACGGCTTCGCGGCACTCATCGACGAACGCGGCGCCCGGCCCCAGGCCAAGGACCGCTAGAGACAGCCCGCCTGAGCTTGCGCGCACGGCCTCATTCGGAACTGGTAGCCGATCAGGTGCATCGCGTCCTCGTCCGGGTAGATCAGCCGATCTTTGATGGCCTCGCGAGTGCGGTGCCCCGATAGAGGAGCTGACCAGGTAGGGATGCTCAGCCCGTTGGTCATCGTGGTAAGGCGCGCCGGTTACAACGGGAGTTGTATGCCGAGTTCCTGCATGGCGGCCGAGGGCAGGCCGCCTTCGGACCGTTCGGTCTTGTAGCCCTTGACCGTCATGGCGGCGGCGGTCGTCGTCTCCTTAACCATGGCGACGGGGGCCCATGCCGCCAGCCACGAGATGAAGACCGACGACGACAACCCGGGCGGCAAGCTCACGTTCAACAGCGACGGGGACAAGACAAAGGTCTGTGACGAGCAAGCGGACGGCTGGAGCGCGGTCGCCTACGTCATCAACCCGAACGGAAGCACCCGCTACTCACTCAGGGCCAGCGGGAACGGCGACTGCGACGATCGAAGCGCCGACGACGGCGGTCAATACAACCTTGACGACGGCACCTACTACACCTTCCGGGTCTGTCTCGACCACGACGGTTCAGGCACGGGTGACGACCGCTTCTGCGACTCGGCGCGGTGGCAGGCGTGAGAGCCTGAACTGGAAGAGTGCATGCTCCCCCTGGGCGCCACCAGCCGCGCCCAGGGAAGAACGGCGGCCTGCTGGGCGGCCACCAGGGCAAGCCCCAGCAGGCCAGTACCTCACCTTTCAGGACCCGGCGTTCGCAGGCAGGCTCTCAGCTGGCGCGCCCTTCGGCAGCGATGCGCTGGAGCTGCTGTTCGCAGGCGCGGCTTTGTTCACGTTCAGCGGCAGCGTTTGTCGATCGGTTTCAGCAGCGGTTGGTGATCAGAGGGCCAGCGGATGGTCACGAGAAATGACGTCACCTGCCCCAACGTCGCTCGTCGTCCTGGAGGGAGCGACGGGTGCGGGGTGGTGCCGAAACCCAGGTGCGGACCGGCTTGGAGCACTCGGCAGGATGGGTGGATGGAGCAGCCTCTTGACGTGCCTGAACTCGCCGCTGGTGGTGGATTCACGCTTCGTCCGTGGCGCCTTTCGGACCTTCCGCTTGTCCGTGAGGCGTCGGAAGACGGCTGCATCCCCTTGATCACGACGGTGCCGTCGCCTTATTCCGAGTCGGCAGGCGTCGCGTTCATCGAACGGCAATGGGGCCGAGCAATCGCAAGGGCTGGGTATACGTTCGTCATCGTGACCTCTGACGATCGGCCAGTTGGCCAGGTCGGGCTGTGGCTGAGGGACCTGGAACAGGGCCGCGCGTCGCTGGGCTACTGGGTTGTCACGTCGGCGCGTGGTCAGGGGGCCGCCGTGGCTGCCGTCGACGCAGTGGTCGGCTGGGCCTTGCGTGAGCTGCGGATTCCCCGGCTTGAACTGTGGGTGGAACCGTGGAACACAGCCTCCATGCGCACTGCCGAGCGTGCTGGGTTCCGACGTGAGGGGCTGCTGCGGAGCTGGCAGCAGGTGGGGGACGGACGCCGGGACATGTTCATGTATTCGCTGTTGAACGACGAGCTGTGATGTCGTTGGTTCTGCCGCCAGGCCGGCAGGACCAACGCTCTGGCGCCAGGATCAACCGGCCTTGACCGGGGCTTCGGCATGGGCCCGGGTGCTGGCGAGCCGGTGGCGGTCGGTGCCGGTCTCGATGATCGTTCCGTTGAAGGTGAGCCGGTCGACGATGGCCGCGCAGAGACGGGGATCAGTGCACGTTTTTGTCCAGCCGCCGAAGGACTCGTTGGAGGCGATGGCGACGCTGTTCTTCTCCTCGCGCTCGATCAGGACCTGGAAGAGCAGTTCAGCGCCGTGCCGGTCGAGGTCCATGTATCCGAGCTCGTCGATGCAGCAGATCGGCGAGAAAGCCGCGGTAGGTCATCTGATCCCTGGCCGCCCGGTCGGCGAACTCGGCGAACTCGTGGCGGATTGACGGCAGCCGCAGCAGGCGGCAGGTGGTGTCGATGGCCTGGTAGCGGCCTGCTCGGTCAAGCCTCGCTGGCGGGGCAGGGTCGCTGTGCTTCTTCCTCTCGTGATCACCACCGCTGGCGCGACGACGTCGGAGCAACTGGGATCCCTGTCAGCGGCAGCATCAAGGCCCGCTCTCTGCCCCTGCGCTGTTGGCCGAGCTCGCCCCTGCCTCGGGTTCGCGGCTCACAGAGGGTAGCCATCGCGGAGGGTCGCCAGCCCTTCGGCAGCGAGCTGTTCCCAAGCGGAGCGGACCGCGGCCATCGGTTGCTGGGAATTCCCAGGCCCGCCCGGTAACCAGCGCCCCGAGCACGTCACCCAATCGGCTGGATAGTGGACGGGCGTGGTCTGAGGCAGGCTCCGCTCCTACTGCGGACGATCCGTGTCTCGGAACGCAAGGATTCTGGCTCGCCCGTCCCGCTGCCTCGGCTAGAGCCTGTCCGGCGGATCATTCCGGGCTCGGCACTCCTGGCACGGCTGCGTGGCTGGCCGGCACCAAGGTTGGCCGGACAGTCACGCGAGCGATGGCCACCGGTCGGCGGCCCACTCGAGCCATCCTGACCACCCAGGAGGCGGACCTGCTACCTCATGTCCATCGAGTTCCATGGCGTCGGGCTCCTCGAACAGCGTCCTCCAGTGCAAGAGGTCCGTCTCGCTCATCACAAAGGTCTGATCAGGTGTGGTCGACTGGCGATGGGCGATCCGAGCACGTTGGGTCTCATGGTCCACCGGCACGTACACGAGTTGACAGGACGCACCCACAGACATCACCAACCAGCGGATCGCGGACCTCTCGTCACGAGACCAGCATCCGAAATCCAGGACGACGTTCGTTCCCAGCTTCAGCGCCTCCAGCCCCAGCCAGAGCAGCCGACCTTCCAGCACATCGCGCTTCCCGGCCGGCTGCGGATCGCCGAACAGCGGGAGCATCCACTCATCCGGCGTCAGCCGAAGCGCGTTGTGCTCCTCGGCCAGTTGTCGAGCTCTCGTGGTCTTTCCGGCTCCGGGCAGGCCAACCGTCAGGAACAACGTCGTCACGCCCAGATCTTGTCACGAAGGCCAAGTGATCACGGCTTGAGCCAAACGCGGATCGAAGCCACGGTGTCGGTGCCGTGGAAGACATAGGCGCGCCTGTCGAATCTCGTGACCACGGCCCGGGAGTTCTTCAGCGCATTGATCGTTCGCTCGACTGCGTTCCTGCGCTTGTAGATCGTCTTGTCGAAGCCGACGGGCCGGCCGGCCTTGCTGCCGCGGCGATGGTGCTTGTCCCGCTGGTTCTTCGGCTTGGGGAATCGTGTGCTTGGACGGCCAGAACGCCCATCTGGTCCACGGCGTCGAGGAAGCACTGGCCCGAACGCCCAAGGGCTTCTCCAACTACGCGCGGGAAGCCGCGGCCACCGGTGTCTGGGACGCCGCCCCGGTCAGGCCGGCTGACGGCCGTTCGTAGCCAACCCATCCCATGGACAAACAGGAGAGCGACATGGCAGTTCTGCACTGCCCTGACGCATAGGGTTGCCGGTTGGGACGGGTGGCCCCGTGCGCTCTCGCCTCGGTAAGGGCACGATCATCAGCCTGGCCGCGGCTGAAGCCGACCCCCTATGATCGCGGTGTACTGACCCAGCGCCACGTGGTGAGACGAGGGTGCCCCGGTAGTTCGGCGCGGCCGGTGGCCCACAACAGAGTGAGCCAGGGATCCTCGCCGCCCGGAGCCTTTGGAAACAGACGGGCGAGCACCCGCGAGCAGAGAGCGGAGGGCGGGGTCCAGGCAAGTCCGAAGCCTTCCGCCACATCGTGCATGTGTACCAGCGTCTCTACCACCCCCATCGCCGCGAAGCCCTCAGGATCCGACACCCCGGCGGCGTGGTGGGCGCGGACCCGGGGCGGCGTCGTACGCACCATGGCGACCAGCAGCGCTCCGCACGCCTCCAGCACCTGCACCAGGCCAGCCGGACCCGCATCACGCTCCGCGAAGAGGAAGTACGCGGGCCCGTCCGGCCTCTTCTGACGCAACGCGAAAGGCACATGGGTGTCCAGCGGCGGGCTCTGCGGCCCCAGCTGCACGGCGTAGTACAACAGGTCGTTGGCGAGGTGTTCGACGGTCTCCCAGCAGTCCCACTTCAGCGAACCGGCCTTACCGCCCCACCCCTCCGGGGGTGCGTCCCGCAGGACGCCCACAGCAAGTCGCACGGCAAGGTCGACGTCGTCCGCGGTGACGGGAGACAAGACTGATCCGGTTTCGGCTGATCGAGACATGACAGCACCGTATCGCGAGGCAAGAGGGCAACCCCTTCCAACTGGTGAGTTGTCCGTGAGGGTGCGCCGGTTGGGGTGAGCAGGCTGCTTGGGTGCGTGGGGCGGCCCCGGCGAATCCTCTTCTCGCTGAGAATGCGGGCACGTTCACGGCGCTGAGCTGCCAGGACGTCGGGGTACCGGGGTGCCGGGCATTCTGGTTGCGCCAGCGCAGTCGTCGCTGCAACTCCCTTGTCTGAACGGTGTGGTTGGGGTGGAGGAAGTTGGTCGGGGTGAACTGCCGCAGCGGACCGAAGTGCGTCTCGATCCGGTGCGCCCAGGAGGCATTCGCGGGCGTGAAGCACAGCTCAACCTTGTCCTTCCGGGCTCATCGGCGGATCTTGCTGCCCTTGTGGGCGGACAGGTTGTTCAGGAGCACGCAGATCGGGGCGCCGTCGGGACGCGCTGACCGGATGGTCTTGAGTGCGGCCCAGATCGGGTTGATCCCTTTGCGGCGCCGGTTGACGCCCCACAGGGTGTCGTCGCCGAACGAGTAGCAGCCGTGGAAGGACGTGACCCCGTGGATGCGGTGGTAGATCCACGGCACCCGGTCGGGCCTGCCCTTCTCCGCCCAGCAGGATCCGCCGCTGGGGCGGATGCCGAGCCGCCCGAACTCTTCGAAGGCGAAAGTATTGACCTGTCTCAGGTGCGCTGGTCGCCGCGGCCTGCCCGGCAGCCCGGGTTGCAAGCCGTCCAGAACTCGATCCATGCCGGTCGGACCGGTCATAGGTTCATGCCATGACGACCGTTGACGACATGGGCTACGAGTTCCGCACTGCCCGGCCTGAGGACACCAAGGCCATCGAGGCACTCGACGGGTCCTTCACCACCCACACCATCTTCCAGGTGGCCATCACCGAGAATGAGTTCGCCCTTCAGGAAATCCCGGTGGACCCGCCCATCCACAAGGTCTTCCCAGCCGAGAACACCGACGACGCGGATGCCCCCGTGGATGAGGAGGATCCGAACAGCCGCACCTTCGTCGCCGTCGGCACCGATGGCAGTCTGGCAGGCTTCGCCACTGTCTCCTACGCTTCGTGGAACCGACGGCTGGTCATCGAGGACATCGAAATCGCTCCGGCACATCGGGGCCGGGGCGTCGGCCGCGCCCTGATCGGCCACGCCGTCAAGTTGGCCCGTGAGTCCGGCGCCGGGCACATCTGGCTGGAAGTCACCAACATCAACGCCCCGGCGATCCACGCCTACCAGCGGTTGGGATTCACCTTCTGCGGCCTGGACACGACGCTCTACGACGGCACACCCTCATCGGGCGAACAAGCTCTCTACATGAGCATGCCCTGCCCTTGAGCAGCCTGCCGACGGCTGACAGCGGAGGCCGGTACGTCGCCCGGCGCGACCGTCATCCCCTGGGGAAACGTGACCGTGAGGGTGGGGAATTATCTCATGCCGAACCCACTTCAGGGTAGGTAATTCCATGACCGTCGACACCAACCGGCACAAGGCCAGTCGATACCAATCCGGTGATCGATTCCGGTCAGAGCGCTAAGGCGTGTCCGGCGGATCATGGCTCCGGCTGGAACGGTGAAGCGGGCCATCTCACTACGATCGCAGGATGTTTGAGTACCACGGGTGGATCACGGTCAGGGAGACCGCGGCCGATGACCCCGATGAGCCCCGGCTGCGGCAGATCGTCGATGAGCTTCGTCTTCGCATTGCCCAGATGGACAGCCCTTACTTGCTTGACCTCAGGTGGATGAACGGCGAGCCGTTCATCCACCTCGGCGGCTATTCCAATCACCGATCGTCGCCTGACGTGGTCGAACTGTTCGAGCATGTGGCCGCGGTAGCCCCTGGTTCCTACGGGCTCCTCCACGTTCGCGATGACGAGGAACCGGGACACGAGAACGATGTGCGCGTGCTAAAGCTCGTTCGAGGCATGGTCACTCAGCACACGGAGGCGCTGCTGACCCCGTACATCCCGACGGTGGAAGATCCCTTCACGGGCTGAGGCGCCGTCGGCGCATCACGCTCGGAGCCAGAGCCGGATCGCGGCCACCGTGACGGTGCCGAGGAAGACGTATGCCCGTTTGTCGAAGCGGGTCGCGGCGGCGCGGTAGCTCTTCAGGCGGTTGGTCGTCCGCTCGACCTCGTTGCGGCGCTGGTACTGATCCTGGTCGAAGCGGACGGGCTGCTCGCGCGGTGCGCCGCCCGCTTCGTACGTGAGGCGGGGGAATCCCCGCGCCCGCGTCGTGCAGCACCTCGTCGTGGTGGGGGCGTGGCGGCCTGTCCCGCGGCGATGCTGCCTTGTGTCCATGGTTCATGCCACGTTGGTGTTCATGACCGCGATCGGCGAGATTCGCCGTCGACAGGGCGACACCCGGCGGCAGCGGACGGTTGCGGCCAGTCGCCGGGCTCTGGCTGGTGGGAGTGGTGCACCAATCTGATGGCGCTCCGCGCGCGAGGCGGTAGAGAAAGCGAACTTGCACAGATCGTCGCTTGAATCTGGGAGGCTCAGGCCGACCACCACCCAATTGTCCTCGTGTACGGGGGGGGGACGGGCTCCTCTCCCCCACGCTCGCCGTACGAGGACCACCGGCCGCTCGGTCCGTGATGCGACGTCCATGCTGACGTCGCCGAGGAAGTAACCGCCGGCCGACGCCAGACCCACGGTGAGCGCTGACTTCATGGCGACTGCCTGCGTCTCGATAGAAGCTGGGTGCTGAGAGACGGGAGCGTTGGTCCCTGTCGGTGACCTTGAGTCCGGTAGCACCGGCCACAGGCTTGTATACCAATACACCCCAAACGATTTTCCCTCGCAGTGCGAGCATCCCAAAGCGTCTTCGGCGCCAGCCCCGCCCGGCGCGTATGGGATGGTCGGCGAGCCGCACAGGCTGGCCGACACGGCGCCTGCCTGGAGCGGATTGCGGGCCGCTGGACTTCCAGAGACGATGGAGCGAGAGGCAAGCTCGGGTGCGGGCCGCGGACGAGCAGGGCCTTGAGCTCCTCACTCCGCCTCGCGCGCGGGAGGAGTGGCGGCGTCATGAATCCCTTGATCACACTGAGCGATGCCGGAGTGTCGATCTGGCTGGACGATCTCAGCCGGGAGCGACTGGTGTCCGGGAGCCTGAAGGACCTGGTCACGCGGGACCGGGTGGTGGGGGTGACCACCAATCCGACGATCTTCGCCAAGGCCATCACGAGCGGCGACGCGTACGACGGCCAGATCCGTGACCTGTCGGCACGCGGAGTCGGGGTCGGTGAGGCGCTGCGGACGCTGACCACAACCGACGTCCGGTGGGCGTGCGACGTGCTGCGCCCCGTCCACGACGCTACGGACGGCGTCGACGGGCGGGTCTCCATCGAGGTCGACCCCCGGCTCGCGCACGACACCGCGGCGACGATCGCGGAGGCGCGGGCACTGTGGTGGCTGGTCGACCGGCCCAACCTGTTCGTGAAGATCCCGGCCGCCCGGCAGGGCCTGCCGGCGATCACCGCGTGCCTGGCCGAGGGAATCAGCATCAACGTCACGTTGATCTTCTCCCTCGCCCGCTACGACGAGGTCATGGCCGTCTTCCTCGACGGGATGGAACGCGCCCGCGATGCGGGCCGGGAGCTGTCCGGGATCGGCTCGGTGGCATCGTTCTTCGTCTCCCGCGTCGACGCTGAAGCAGACGCACGCCTGGACAAGACCGGCACCACCCAGGCGGCCCGACTGCGCGGCCAGGTGGCGATCGCCAACGCGCGACTGGCCTACCAGCACTACGAACAGGTCTTCTCCTCACCCCGCTGGCATGCCCTTCGACAGGCGGGAGCCCACCCCCAGCGTCCGCTGTGGGCTTCGACCTCCGTCAAGGATCCCGCCTACCCCGACACCCGCTACGTGACCGAGCTCGTTGCACCCGGCGTGGTCAACACCATGCCCGAGGCCACGCTGCGCGCGGTCGCCGACCACGGCCGCGTACCGGCCGACTCGGTCCGCGCCCACTACGGTGACGCTCAGCGGGTTCTCGACGGCTTGCGGTCCGTCGGCGTGGACTACGACGACCTCGTGCAAACCCTTGAGGACGAAGGTGTGTCGAAGTTCGACGCCAGCTGGCAGGAGCTGGCCGAGCAACTCGCCGAAACGCTGCGGAGCCGGCCCGCAGCCGTGGCAGGGAACTGACGGTGCCCACGAACGACGCGTGTGTGATCGTGGGGGCCAGTCGGAGGCCGAGTTGCCGCTGCTGCGCGTCCTCGGCCGCGAGGTCGTCCAGGTTTCGCGGACCTGCACCGCGACCGCGGTGTGGACGTGCGGTTCGGGACGCGGGTTGGCGAGATCACCGGCAGCGGAGGCGCGGCGGACGGGGTGCAGTACCCCGACGGCACCCGATCGACGCCGATGTGGTCATCGTCGGGGTAGGACTTCTTCAAACGATCATCCGCACCGCCCAGCCCGTCGAAATGCACCGATGAGCGGTTCAATGCCCCGTCATGCCCTGGCCGGTCTGGCAGTGAGGGTCACCACCGGGGCGGCGTGGGGCGGGCCGAACCGGTAGTGGTCCGGCGCCGGATCCGGTGCCGCCCACGGCACGCTCGACGCCGACGGCGGCTACAGGGCCAGCCAAGTCCGCGTGGGCGGGAAGCCCGACGAGGAACATTGGGGAGAGGAATGCGTCCCATGGTGCCAGTCATGATGTTCTTGGGTGCAGTGGGCGGAGCAGCATTGCGTCTCGTCCTCGAAAAAGGACTTTCAGAGTGTGGCCTCATTACCCTTTTCCGTGGTCCGCTTTCGTGATCAATTTCAGTGGCTGCTTCACGTTGGGCGTCTTTTTGGGAAACGCAATCGCGCGATACCTAGGCTGGCGAACTGTACGGAATGGCCGGGCTGAGGGCGTTCACCGGCTGGCTGGCCGGTGCTGGGCCAGCCACCGTTGGGGTACTGGTGGGCCTGCAGGCAGTCTGAGCAGCACCTTACGTGGTTATGCGGACGATTCGCTCGCGCTTCGACAGGCCCCTGACCCGAAGCACCCCGGTGTCGACTCGCGGCGGCCGCAGCACGGATTTACCTTAGCGACACGGCATGAAGATAAAACAGGCGGCAGGAACGCGGGAACCCATTGCATCCCGTTCCCCCCGCCGCATAACGGCGCGGGCAGCCGCGCTCAGACGCGGCCGGACGAATGTCTGGGAGGATCACATGGCCGTCGAGATCCAGCCCCTGCTGAAGCCCTCTCGGCTCAGGCGCCGCGGAGGCTTGTGGGGCGAATGCCTTGCGGAGTTCCTGGGGACCTTCGTCCTCATCTCGTTCGGTTGCGGCGTGGTCGCGATGGCGGTCGCGGCTCTGCCTGGCTCGGGGCGCACTGAGGGGCCAACCACGTTCTTCCTCGGTGCCGGGGACTGGTTGCTGATCACCTGGGGATGGGCCATGGCCGTGGTCTTCGGCATCTATGTGGCCGGCGGGGTCAGCGGTGCGCACATCAATCCGGCGGTGACCCTTGCCTTCGCTGTTCGTCGCAAGTTCCCGTGGGTCAAGGTCGTCCCCTACTGGGTGTCGCAGGTGCTCGGCGCCCTGGCCGGGGCGGCACTGGTGTACGCCGTGTACCACGACGCCATCAACACCTTCGACGACGCCATGAAAGGACCCAAGACCAACGGGCACACACTCGCCTCGTTCTCGATCTTCGCCACCTTCCCGGCGCCGTTCTTCCACGGCGGCATCTGGGGCCCCCTGATCGACCAAATCGTTGGCACCGCCTTCCTGGTCATGCTGGTGGTGGCAGTCATCGACCTGCGCAACACGGCCGTGAAGGCGAACCTCGGCCCGCTCGTGATCGGATTTGTCGTGGCGGCCATCGGCATGTCCTACGGAGCGAATGCGGGATACGCCATCAACCCGGCCCGCGACTTCGGACCGCGCCTGTTCACCTGGATGGCGGGCTGGGAAGATCTGGCGTTTCCGGGCAGCTTGGCAGGGGCGTTCAGCGGCTACTGGTGGATTCCGATCGTCGGGCCGCTCGTTGGCGGTGTGATCGGAGTACTGGTTTACGACCTGTTCATCGGCGACGTGCTTCACATTCGTGCACAGCTGGGCGAGGCCCCGGAGCCCGGCCGGACGCGCCCCACCACCTCCGAAGAGGACTAATCCCGGCGCCATGGCACACAAGTGGATCCTCCGCTGGCGGACAGACGGCGAGCCAGGGCTGCACAACCGCTCAGCCGACGACTGACGACTCCACACCGCGACAGCGGTGTAGGCCCGGGTACGCCGCCTGCGACCGGTGCGCAAACTCGGCCCAGCTCGCCGACCCCGGCTGGATCCCCGACGGCAGCGGCCACAAGGTCCTGGGCCGAAAGGCCGCCCGCGCCCGCCGCAGCAGCGCTGGCTCCGGGTACGTCCACTCCGTCATTCGACGACCACAGCCGCCCTGCAGCGAGACACACCCGTCCGAGACGGCCACCACCTGCGCAGGCTCCTACGCCGGGCCGCGGCGTTCTTCGCCGCATCGGGCGTCGACCGCATTCCTGGGCTGCGGCCCCGTGACAGCGGTCGTACTGGCCGGCGTCACCTGGGTCTCCTCCTCCGGCGTCATCGCCAAGGTGCTCGGCGACCTCGGACGGCTCGGCAACCGGGAGACACCGGTGTTCCTGAGCATCCTGGTCCTCGAAGACCTCTCCATGGCCGTCTACCTGCCGATCATCACCGCCTTCCTGGCCAGGGCCAGCCTCGCCGCCGGCAGCATCACACTGGCCATCGCTCTTGGCGTCGCCGGTCTGGTGCTCCTGCTCGCGGTGCGCTACGGGCGGCACGTCTCCCGGTTCGTCTCCAGCGCGGACCCGAGAAGCTGGTGTTCTCGGCCTCACCCTCCTCGTCGCCGGTATCGCGCAAGGGCTGTAGGTCTCAGCGGCCCTCGGCGCGTTTCTCGTCGGCATCGCCCTGTCCGGGGAAGTGGCCGAGGGCGCACACCGCCTGCTTTCGCCGCTACGGCAAGACGCTCCTGGAGCTGCCCGATCCGCAGCCGCCCGCGCGGCCGGCCCCGCAACTGCCGGGCCATCCGGCCTACCAGCATGGTGGTGCTCGCCGCGGCCGACACGCCACTGCGGGCGCGGCAGGTTGCGAGGCGATGGATCTGGAGATCGCGCCCAACAACAGCAAGAACACCCGCCTGAAGCTCAAGCGGCTCGCCGAGCGCGGGATCCTGGCCGAGACCGAGCAAGCGGCTCGCCGCCCATCAGCTCTGCCCGCGCTGCGGCAAGCTGGGCTGTCTGCGCGAGGACACCGGCTGGTGCGGTCGTGCTCCGCTCCAGGTACGCCGAAACAGCCGCCCCGGATCTGCCTGAGTGCGGCCAGCTGCGGCGGCATGCCGGACTGGGCTTGTGCTCGGCCTGCTGGCAACGGCACCCCGGCCGCCCCTTCATCCGCGGCAAACACCTCCGCGACCAACTCTCCGATCCGCCCGCCTGGCTCGAAGACTTCGTCGCGCATGTCGCGGCCCGCTGCTGCGTCGCCCGGGCCTGGGCCTCGTCACCAACCTGGGCCGCACTGCACCGGGTCGCGTCAGGTGGCACGGCCATCGACCCCGACTTGGTGGCACGCCTGTTCGCCCGCCACCACGTGCACGAGACCATCCGTCGGCTGACGGCACGGGAGCACGAGGTGCTCTCACTGATGGCACAAGGACTGGGCAATGCTGCTTTCGCCGCGCGGCTCGTCATCACCGAACGCGCGGTACACAAGCACATCCGGAACATCTTCGCCAAGCTCGGGCTCCACCCCACCGACGACAGCGATCGCCGAGTCATGGCCGTCCTGCGGTACGTCGACACCAGAGCCCGTGACATCACACGGCCAAGACGCGGCTGACCTCAAAAACCGCATGGAGTTCTTGATCATGGCGTCGGCGGCTCCGAGAGTTGATACTCGCCCTCACCCTATTGAGACCGCAGGCGTCGTGGACATTGGGCAGATGACCAACCCACAACACACGTCGTGGTAGCTGATGTACGCGGACAACGGGAAGCGGCCGCTCCACAGAGGGTCGGTGATGGATGAGGCAGGACGGGCACGTGACCTTCTGCTTGGCCGGTGGTGATCGTGGACCTGTTGTTTTCCAGGGCTGCGCCCGGCCCAGCCGGACCGCCGGACGAGCGCAGCTCTGTCCAAGATCACCCGGGCGTTTCCTCCCTCACCGCGGCGGGCAGGGAGATTCGCCAGGCGACGCACCCAGCCACAGCGAGCCCAGCGACGGCGAGGGAGCTACTGGCGAGGAACGGGTCGGTACCGTCCAGAGCGGGAGCGAACCCGATGCCGACGTAGAGCGTGACACCGGTGGAACCGCCCAGTTGGTCGGCGGCTCGCTGGATGCCGGAGGCGATGCCGGCGTCGTCCCCGGTCACGCCGGTCACCGCGACGTACTGCAGCCCGACGATCCCGAACCCCATCCCGGCCGCGATGAGCGTCATGGCCGGAATCATCGCCCAGCCTGTGGCCCCGAGGGCGGAGACCAGAGCGATGGCTGCCATCGCCAGCACGGTGAAGCCGATCCCGGCCAGGACACAGGCCCGGGCGCCCCACCCTCCGAGCAGCCGAGGAACCAGCACCGAGGCCACAACCAGGGACACCGCCAGGGGCAGCATGGCCAGACCGGCCTGGAGCGGGCCGGCACCCAACCGATCCTGCAGGTAGTAGGTGAACAGCAGGAACGAGGTTGACAGTGCCGCGCTCAGCAGAGCCGTGGCGAGGTTGGCCAGGACACGCGGCCGGTTGCGGAAGAACCGCAGCGGCACGAGCGGGTTCCGTGAACGGCGCTCGACCTTGACGAACAGGGCTCCGGCCGCCACCGCGCCGGCCAACGCCGTCGGCGGCAGCCATGGCAACGTGCTGTCCGCCTCTCCTGCCGCGATGACGCCGAGGGTGAACAGCAGCGGAGCCGCGATCAGCAGGAGCGAACCGGGAAGGTCCAGTGGTGTGGGCTCGGCGGTCCCTTCGCTCGGCACGAGGAGGGCCGCGGCAACGAGCACGACCAGGATGAACGGCACGGACACCAGGAAGATCCACCGCCAGCCGAGCAGCTCGGTGATGATCCCGGAGACCACGAATCCGAAAACGAGGCCGCAGCTTGCGACGGCCGCCCACACGCTCAGCGCCCGCGACCTGAGCGGCCCCTCGGGGAACATGAGCACGATCACTGCCATCGCTGCCGGAAGCGCGATCGCTTCTCCGGCACCCTGCATCAGCCGGGCTGTCACCAGCACGGCGAAGGATGGCGCGAGCCCGGCCAGCAATGACGCGGTGCCGAAGAGCGTTGTGCCGAGCAGGAGGATGCGGCGTCTGCCGAGCACGTCGCCCAGCCGGCCGCCGAGCATCAGCAGCCCGCCGCCGGTGATCGTGTACCCGACCACGACCCACGTCAGGGCGTGCCCGTCGACCCCGAAATCGGCGCCGATGGAGGGTAGGGCGACATTGACCACGGTCACGTCGACCGCGATGAAGAACTGCAGCATGGCCATGCAGCACAGCACCAGCCACGCACGTACTGGGGACGATCCGTCCCGGCGCGAAGAGAGAATGCCTGAAAACACCGACTGCTCCGTTGCCCAGAAGAAGTTCCGAGCAGCACGAACATGCCGCTCCGGTCCAACCACGGAGCGGCAGAACGTTCAACAGAAGTGAGAGAACGCCCCGCCGCTAGCGGAGCGTCCTCGTCACCGCGGCACAAGCAGCCGCGCAGGAAGCACCGGACATGTCGCCGATGCTACCGGAGCCGACGGCACATGATCCTTTGCCGTCACTCCGCCGCACACCTCCCAGCCACCCCCGCACACCCAACCTCTGTCCTTAGGGTGTCGACGACTCCCCGGTCACCCACCGATTACTGAGGTTGAACTCGTGTTGCCGCATACGGCTGACCGGGGCCTGCTCTGTGCGGTATCACCGGTGGTGCGCTGGGCTGTCGTCCAGTCTGCCGTGAGGTCGTCGACGCCGGTGGGGTCGAACACTGGGCGGGTGACGGCCTGGGCGGCGTGCGCGAGGGTTACGGCGAGGGCCTGGGAGTGCTCGAGCGGGCCGGTGACGGCCTCGTGGGCGAGGGCCTCCCACAGCGGGCGACCAAGACCCTGGCACCTGGTGGCCCTCCCGCACCGCGTACCGCTGCACCTACGCCCGCGCCTGGGTCCAGGTGAACTACTACGGCATGTCGGTCGACTCCACCGAGAAGAGCGCCCTGTCCTCGGTCCTCAACGGCTGCTGACATCCCCCATCCTGACCAGCGCAACACTACCGGCCGGGTCGGGCAGGAACACCGGGAACCGCGCGATCCGACCATGTCGGCGACGCGAGGTCATGGCGCCCCGAGCGAGCTTGACTCGCAGAGCCCGCTTCGGCCGGAGTGACGTCCCTCGTTGCCCTGGTGTGTCAGCGTTCTCACTGTCCTTCGGTGCCGGCTCCGCCGGTTGTGCGCTCCTGCTCGACCCTGGCACGGAACGCGGCCTCCTCCTTGCCCACCGTCACGGCTCCGTCGAGCACGGCGTCGATGTCGGGTTCGGGGATCACCACCGCGCCGGAGTCGTCGGCGAAGACGTACTGCCTCCGCGGAACAGTAGGCCGCGAAGGGGTAGGACTGCAGCAGAGCGCCGAAGGTGTGGGTCTCGGGGTCCACCATCACCGAACAGGAGGGCAAGAAGGAGATCGTGACCGCCGGCCCGAACAGGACCCGGCCTGGTGTCGGAGTGACGAGGTCGTGAATGTGTGCGTGGTGCCGAT
This sequence comes from Streptomyces sp. S.PNR 29, assembly GCF_030386795.1. GTDB lineage: Bacteria > Actinomycetota > Actinomycetes > Streptomycetales > Streptomycetaceae > Streptomyces. Next base: position 217,171 of record NZ_JANUQM010000015.1, on the reverse strand, counting down.
GGATTCGTCCGAGGGCGTCGACGATGTCCGCGCATGCCAGCGACCGGGCCGCCCGAGCACGCCGCTCGGCCACCGCCTCTAGGTCTTCGCCCGGCGGGGCGGGGGTCACGGCAGCCCCAAGGTACGGACCGACATCAGGGTGAGCTGGAGCCGGCGTGGTCGGTCGACGAGCAGCACCTCGCACGCCGAGCACGCCGGACAGCGCACCACCATGCCGGGACAGCGCAGATAGACCCTGGACTCGGCGACGCGGTGCCGATCCCCGCACTCGGCACACTCCAGGACGATCGTGGTTGCGTCCCGGCCCAGAGCCAGGGACATCGCCCCGGCGACGGCGTTGCCGTCCACATAGCCGTCCTCCGGGGGCACGGAGAGGAGGTCTTCCTCTGCGTTCACTGCGGGCCTCCTATCCGAACCTCTCGGTCCTCAACGAGTCGGCGTCCAAGCCGGCGCCGATCAGTCCGCGGGCGGCTTCCTCGACGAAGGCGGTCGGGCCGGACACGTAAGCCCGCAGCCGCGGCTCGCGAACACCACCCGGACGAAGCAGCGCGCTCAGCTGCTCGGCTCTCAGCCGGCCGTGCTCGAACCCCGCCGCGCGTTCCCGGGTCAGGTGGACGGTGCTCTCCGGCCCGTTGGGACTGCGCAGCTCGTCGGCGAAGATGACCCGGTCCGCGGTGCGCGCGGAGTACACCAGTCGCACCGGAGTGCCGTGAGCGCGGGCGGCCCGCCAGATGGCGCGCATCGGCGCGATGCCGGAGCCGCCGGCGACCAGGAGCAGCGGTACGTCGTCGCCGGGCTGCCACACGAAATAGCCCCCCACCGGTCCCATGACCTCCAGGGCATCACCGTCGGTGGCGACGTCGACCAGGTACGGAGACACTTCGCCGTCGTCCACGCGTTCCACGGTGATCTGCGGCGCCTCCCCGGGCGCGGAGGACAGCGAGAAGCTGCGGGTGGCCTGGTACCCGTCCTCGGCGGTGAGCCGGACGTCGATGTGCTGGCCGGCGACATGCCCCGGCCAGCCGGCGACGGCGAGCCGGATGCTGCGCGCCGAGGCGCTCTCACGCGCCGTACCGGCCACAGTGGCGGCTCGCCAGCCGTGAACGGGGCGCACGCGCGGTGGCATGGCTGAACGGTCAGTCACCGTAGTAGCGCTGTTCGAGGAACGGGTCACCGCGGTGGTGGTAGCCGGCGTTCTCCCAGAACCCTAGCTCGTCCTCGGGCATCACCCGGATCCCGCGCAACCACTTGGCAGACTTCCACAGATACAGGTGCGGCACCAGCAGCCGGACCGGCCCGCCGTGCTCGGCCGGGATCGGACCGCCCTCGTAGCCCACCGCGACTATCGCGTCGCGGTCCACCAGGTCCTCCACCGGGACGTTCGTGGTGTAGCCGCCGTACGAGGACACCAGCGCGTAGGGCTCGTCGGCCACCCCGGCGTCCTCCAGCACGGCCGCCACCGGAACGCCCTGCCAGGTCGTCCCCAGCTTGGACCAGTGCGTGACGCAGTGAATGTCGGTGGTCAGGTCCACCACGCCCAGATCGCGCAGCGATGCCCACGCGTAGGTCCTCTCCGTGGTCCCGTCGGTGACCACCAGCTCCCACGCGCGGGTCGGTACGTGCTGGGTCGGGCCCGCCGTGAGGACCGGGAAGTCACTGGTGACGAACTGCCCCGGCGGGACCGCGCCTTCCGTGCGTCGAGGACGTCCCGTGAATCCGCGCGTGACCATGCGTCGCTCACCACCCATCGTATCGACAGCGTAACCAACTGTGAGCATTCTCGCCTCCGTCACGATCAGCAGCCCGGAAGCCGCCGACCGTGGCGTACACGGTGGAATCGGCCACCTTGACGGTCGCACCAACATCATCGTCGACACTGCCGGAGCCTGAACGCTCCACGCCCCCACATCAGTGAGGCCCGCAGCCACCGCACCCTGGAGGTTCGTTCCAGACCCACGGATCTCCGTTGGATATCAGTGACCTTCTCGTTCTTCGACCGGCCATAACACCATCGCGGATGGGGCAATCTGGGTCAGAACCTTGCCCCGCCGACCGGCCGCCGGAGTCACGATGTCGTACGACAACCTGGTCATCGTTCTCGCGGTAGCCGCCGGCGTCCCCTTCCTCCTCGCCCTGGTGCCCCGCGTCCCTCTCCCGGGCCCGGTCCTCGAGATCGTGGCTGGCGTCGTTCTTGGCCCGGCGGTGCTGAATGTGGTGCAGCCGGACGCCACCGTTCAGGCCTTGTCGATCATTGGACTGTGCTTCCTGTTGTTCCTTGCCGGGCTCGAGATCGACTTCAAGCAACTACGCGGGCCGCGGGCGAGGCTCGTCGGCATTGGTCTGGCCGGCACACTTGCGCTGGCCGCAGCCGTCGGCTGGATGCTGCACATCGCCGGGTTGTTCGAGAGCCCGCTGCTCCTCGGCACCGCGCTGGTGGCCACGTCTCTGGGACTTCTGGTCCCGATCCTCGAGGACGCCGGCGCGGTCGACCGGCCAGTTGGCCAGCTGACCATCGGTGGAGGCTCGGCAGGTGAGATCAGCGCTGTGGTGCTGCTGTCGCTGTTCTTCTCCGAGCATGCATCGGGCCCGGCTTCCAGGCTGCTTCTCCTGCTCGGCCTTGCTTGCCTGATGGTGCTCATCGTGGTGGCCTCAATACGCGCAGGACGCTCCATGTGGCTGTCCCAGACGGTGATGAACCTGGCGGACACGAGCGCTCAAGTCAGGGTCCGCTTGACAATGGTTCTGATCGTTGGTCTGTCCGCGGTCGCCCTGCATCTCGGATTCGAGGCCGTTCTGGGTGCCTTCATCGCAGGGGCCGTGCTACGGCTGGTCGACCCCGACTCCGAACAGACGCACCCGCAGTTCCACGTCAAACTGGAGGGCCTCGGCTATGGCTTTCTCATCCCGGTCTTCTTCGTGACGAGCGGCATCCAGTTCGACCTTGGAGCCCTGTTCGCGGACGCCGGAACGGCGTTGCGGGTACCCATGTTCCTTGCCGCGCTCCTCCTCGTTCGTGGAGTGCCCGCGTTGGTCTACCACAGCGCCGGCCTCTCGCGCGCCGAGGTCATGGCCAGCGGACTCTTGCAGGCCACCTCGCTCCCGGTCATCGTGGCTGCGACGACGATCGGCTTGAAGTTGGAGGCAATCCGACCGGCTAACGCCGCCGCGCTGGTGGCGGCAGGCCTGCTGTCAGTGGTCGTGTTTCCTCTGACGGCCTTGCCATTGCTGAACCGTTCACGGGGATCCGCAAGATCGGGGCCCGAGAAGGAGGCGGATTGATTCGTCGCGACCGCCCACGCGCGGCGCGGGCACCCCCGGTTCCGGACGAACGTCGACCAGGCGCGGGACCGTGCTCCGGCTCACGGCCGCCCCAAAGACGCGGGCCAGGCAGGCACCGGCCCGGCCCGCCAGGGCTGAGCACTACCCGCAGCCCGAGAGCGCTTCGTCTGCCGCAGGGCACATCAGCGGGAAACGGCAGGTAGGCGCCGTGAGCACGGCATAAGACCAAGCTCCGGCACCCGGGCACAAGGCCGTGAGCCACTGGCAGTCCCGGCCACGAGGCATTCGACGGCGTCGATGCCGTCGCCCGCGCCGAATGTGCGTGGCGACGGGATGCGTGCAGGCCTTCGCGCGTGCATGGTGGATTCGTCCGCTGATGGACCGTGCCTGTGGCTCGGCAGCGGCGCAAGGGCGCGTGCCTCGACGACGACATACTCCGCGAGGGTGCCGTCGCGCGTCCAGTCCGTGAGGCCGAACACCCGCTGTCCTAACCGACAGGGCGGTTGTGCCATAGCTGAGGGCGGTGACCACTCCGGCCAGCTCGTGGCCGGGGATCGACGGCGTGCGGTCGGCGGCCGAGGCGATCGGTCCAGGTCGAGGGCCACTCCAGCTCATTCCCGGTGAATCCCGACGCATGAACTTCGACGACGACATCGCCGTAGTTCGCGCCCGAGAGGCTGGCGAGCCTCTCCGCATCCGGCTCGGGCCGCTCCACCAGCTTCATCCTGGCCGTCCTCGCGGCCTGATCCGTCACCACAATCGCCTTCATTTGGACACCTCCCCGTATCTAGTGCTGTGACCGCATAGGTTCACCGGGTTGGCGGTTGGATGGGTGGTGACGAGGTCCCCGGTGTCGGCGTGCTGGCGGCCAGTGCGCCTGCGCGTTGTCTGCGGACGAACGCAACCGTCCCACGCGGTCGCGGTTGCGGGCTTCGGTAGCCGCGACGCGCTCCGCTTCCGCCTCGTCGATACGGGGCCCGGGAGGCGTAGGTCGGGGACCGTCAGGCCGCTGTCCGGCCCGGCCAGTCGCTGTAGCGGGTCTCGCCGAGGATCGCGTCGCTGCCCGGCACCAGAGTTCCCTCGCTCAGTTCGGCTCCGAAGTAGCGGGCGTGGGGGTCCGTGACGACCTCACGCGGGTCGTTGCGGGCAGCTAGGGCCTGCCGGAAGAACTCGTCCATCTGGAACCGCTCGGGCCCGGCGACGTCGACCCTGCCGTTCAGCGGCGGCCCGGTCGAGATTCGGTCCACCGCCTGGGCGACGTCGTCGCCCGCGATGGGTTGGAAGAGCACCGGGGCCAGCCGGACCGTGCCGTCGGCGGTGGCGTCGTCGGCGACGCTCGCGACGAACTCGAAGAACTGTGTCGCGTGCACGATCGAGTACGGGATCGAGGATTTATCGATCAGCTGCTCCTGAGCGACTTTCGCCTGGAAGTAGCCGCTCTCGGGCAATCGCTCGGCCCCCACCACCGATAGTGCGACGTGGTGGGCGACGTCGGCTGCGGCTTCGGCGGCGAGCAGATCGCGCGTGGAGGTCTCGAACAACCTCATCACCGTGCTGTCTTCGAAGGACGGCGAGTTCGATACATCGATCACCACGGATGCGCCGGCCAGCGCGTCGGTGAGTCCTTCGCCGGTGAGGGTGTTGACCCCTGTCGTTGGTGCTGCCGCCACCGTGTCGTGGCCGTGCTGGGCGAGTTGCGGCACGAGTTTCGAACCGATGTTGCCGGTGCCGCCGATGACGACGATGCGGTTTGTCAGCTCGTCTGGGTTCGGGCGTGGCTGGTCGCCCATTCGAGCGCGTAATCGGCCACCTGCTCCCAGCCGGGTTCGACACCGGTGAAGTGTGAGCGGTCCGGGAACTCGTAGGTCTCGGTCAGCGCCTCGGAGTTGCGGTACTTCTTCGCGTTGGAGCGGATCACCGATGGCGGCATCAGGTGGTCCTTGCCGCCCATGATGAACAGCAGCGGCGCCCGGTCGTCCAGGTCGTAGTCGACCCAGGTCTCCTGGTGGCCCGGCTTCCAGTTGGCTATCAGGCCGTAGGCCCACACCCAGCTGCCGGGCGCCGGGATGTGGAGGTGGTCGTAGGCCGCGTCGGACTCCTCCCTGCTGCACGTGTTGGCGAACGCGTAGTGGAACTGCTCCTTGGTGAAGCCCACCGCGCGGTGCCGGTTGGCCGGGTTGGCGAGGATCGGAAACAGGGACTTGATCTGAGACGGTGGGTTCACCCGCACTCCCTCGGGTGGCGCCGAGTCGATCGTCACGGCGGCGGCGCCCAACCCTCGGTTGACCAGGAGTTGGGTGAAGGTCCCGCCGAAGGAGTGGCCCATGATGATCGGAGGACGGTCCAGGTTCTCGACCACGTCGCTGAGATGGTCGAGGGTTTCGGGGACGGATGCCGCGGCGATGATCTCGGGCTTTTCACGCAGCGCCTCCACCTCGATCTCGAACCCTGGGTACGTCGGCACGACCACCTCGTAGCCCTTCGCCCGGTAATACTGCGCCCAGCGATCCCAGCTTCTGGCGGTCATCCAAAGCCCGTGGATCAGCACGATCGGCGGGGCATTGGTCGTCGGCTCGCTCATGGCCCTCCTTCCGAATGCAGGGCTGTAACAATCGTCGACCTCGAACAGCTGTCGTACAACCGCAGCGATGATGTGGCGGCCCGCCGGCGCACGCTCTGCACCGCCGCCCCTCCGGTGGGCGATCGCTTCCGTGGCTTCCTGGCTGTCCGCACATCGGCACGACCGGACGCCCGGTGTCGCGAAGGTCGCGTTACGGTGCATGCTGCTCGGTCCCCGGCAGATCGGGGCGAAACTGAACCGATCCTGGCCGCGCGACGTGGACCTGAACCGGTGTCCCAGACAGTCGCTTCGACAGCGGGGCGTACCCAGGCTGAGCCCGTGACGGAGGCAGATCCGAGGGAAGGGGCCGCCTGGCCAATGGTGGCCGGAAGACTCGCAACCGAAGATCTGCCCGAGATCTCGACCGAGGCGCCTGGCCGCCCGCAGCCGGCCTTCCACCCGCTTCGGCCTCGGCTCGGGCAGCAACAGCACAGTGGTGGTACGGGCCGGGTGGGCGACTGCACGGATGCGATCATGCCTCGGAGGGACGAGGCTGTTGCTTGTGGCAATGCTGCGCTGCCTGCCCAGTGGCGGGGCGCATTGACGCTCCGCGGTCAGGCCGTGCAGGAGTCCTCAGCATCTCTCAGCCCCAGACCTCACGGAGCTGGTCATGACCGCTCCCTCTGGCTCCATCGTTCTGGAGCCCGCAGCCCAGCAGTTCGCAGATGCCACGTCCCAGCCGCCGTTCTTGTACGAACTGGGGCCCGAGAAGGCCCGCAGGGTGCTGGACGACCTTCAAGCGGAACCGATCGAGAAGCTCGATGTCGACTCAGAGTGGATCACCGTTCCTGCCGATGTCGGCGATGTACGTGTCCGCATCGTTCGGCCGCGCGGCGCCGCGCCACCCCTCCCCGTGGTTCTCTACATGCACGGCGGTGGCTGGATTCCGGGCAACGCCGACAGCATGATCGGCCGGTGCGCGAGTTCGCGGACGGGCGCAGGCTGCGGTCGTGTTCGTCGAGTACACCCGCTCTCCCGAGGCGCACTACCCGGTGGCGATCGAGCAGGGCAACGCCACCGCTCAGTGAATCGTCCGGGAAGGCGCTGCCCATGGCCTCGATCCGGACCGCATGGCGGTGGCGGTCGACTCGGTCGGCGGCTACTTCCTCACCGCCCAGGCCATGGAGTGGTTCTGGAACGCCTGCATTCCCGACCGCGCGCAGCGCAGCGAGATCACCGCCCCTCCCCTGAAGGCCGACCTCGATCAGCTCGCCGGTCTCCCACCGGCCTTCCTCCTCGTCGACGAGGCAGACGTCCTACGCGACGAGGGCGAGGCCCCACATCATGATGCTCAACCCTCTCAGCGACACCCATGCCACCCGTGCGGCCGTTGCCCAGGCCGTCTCAGTGCTGCGCGACGCGCTGAGAAGTGGTGTCGCTCCGCCTTGATCTGTGACGTTCCGTGACTCGGCGGTGCTTCGTAGCCCTCGGTCGTTCTCCAGGAGCCAACTGCCCACTTTGGGAGGCTCGGCATGGCATCCGATTCCATCTGGCGGTCCGCAGCGCGACAGTTGCCGCTCAGGCTCCCCGTCGGCACGTTCTTCCTCAACTCCGCGCTGTCGAAACGCGGCGCGGACCAGGCCACCGCTGAGGGACTGCAGCAGTTCGCCACCACCGCCTACCCCTTCTTGGGCAAGCTCGATGCCCAGCAGTTCGTCAGGTTGCTCTCTGCCGGGGAGACCGCCGTTGCCGCCGCGCTGCTCCTGCCGGTGGTCCCTGCCGCTGTTGCCGGAGCCGCGCTGACCGCGTTCTCTGCCGGCACGCTCGGGCTATATCTGCGCGCGCCGGGCATGCGCAAGGAGGGCAGCCTGCGACCCACTGAGCCTGGAACCGCGCTGGCCAAGGATGTCTGGCTGCTGGGCATCGGCACCTCCCTCATAGTCGAGGGCGTCAGCGAACACCGTTGGTGGTAAGGCGGATAGGGTGTCAGCTAGGGCTCTGACCGCATAAGTCCGCCAGGTTGTTCAGGCCACAGCGGCGAGGGGGCGTCCTCCCCAGCGGATGCCCTTCTCGCTGCGGATGCGGGCGCGTTCACGTCGTTCAGCGGCCAGGACGTCGCGGTGGCGGGTGTTGGCATTGCGCCAGCGCAGGTGGGCGTGCAGGCCCGGGTCTGCACGGTGTGGTTGGGGTGGTTCGAGTTGGCGATGGTGAACTGCCGCAGCGGCCCAAAGGGGGCCTCGGTCGGGTTCGCCCACGAGGCGTAGGTCGGGGTGAAGCACAGCCCGACCTTGTGCTTATTCGCCCAGCGGCGGAGGGCGGCGCCCTTGTGGGCGGACACGTTGTCCATGAGCACGTAGATCGGTGTGCCGTCGGGCCTGACGGCGCGGATCGACGTCAGCGCGGCCAGCTTGTTCGCAGGCCCTTTCTTGCGGCGGTTGATGCCCCACAGGCGGTCATCGCCGAGCGAGTAGCAGCCGTGGAAGTAGCGCACCCCGTGAGTGCGGTGGTAGCTGGCGGGCACCCGGTCGGGATGCTTCAGTTCGGCCCAGCCCGAGCCCGCGGTGGGGGCCGGATCCCGAGCGGGCAGAACTCGTCGAAGGCGAACACCCGGTCCGGGAAGCGGTCAATGACCTCCTCGATCCGGTCCAGCTTCGCCTCACGGTCGGGGTCGGAGGAGTCCTTCCATGTCTTGGTGCGCTGGAAGGTGACACGGCAGCGGGCGAACAGGCCGCGTAATGCCTGCACGGCACGTCGGTCCACAAGCTATTGGCGCCGCCAAAGCTCGCCGTCATACCACGCAGATCGAGCTGGCATGAGAGCGCGGCTACACCGCCGCGCCTCAATCAAAGAACGTACACCGCTGACTGTGAGATCGACGCATGTGGGAGCCGCCGTTACGGCGTGACCGACCGGGCCACGCAGCTGACGCTGACCCACGAGGCCCGGTCGCTGTCCCTGAGTTCTTACGGACGAACGCGGATGATCGCCTTCCCCTTGACCCGCTCGGTCGGGTTGAAGGCGGCGACGGCATCGTCGAGCACCGCCACGTTGCCGATGTTCGTGCGCAGCCGACCGTCTCGCACCCGCTGGACGATCTCACCCAGTTGGGCACGATCGGACTCGACGACGAAGTCGATCGCCTGGCCGTGGGCAGCCCGCGCCCCGGGCGGCCCAACGACGGTCACGAGTGTTCCTCCGGGCCTGATCAGGCGCGCGGATCGCTTCTGGATGTCCCCGCCGATGACGTCGAAAACCAGGTCGACGCCGCCGATGTCTTCCGGGTGTCGTTGTCGAGGTCGGCGAACTCTGTCGCGCCGAAGTCGAGTGCCTTGTGACGGTCGGCAGCGCTTCCGGTACCGATGACGTAGACGTCGAACTCACGGGTGAGCTGAGTCACCGTCGACCCGACTGAGCCGGCCGCACCGTGCACTAGGACGCTCCGCCCCGCCTGGAGGTGGCCCTGCTGGAACAGTCCCTGCCATTTGAGGTTGAACTCGTGATATCGGTGGTCAGGGGTTGATCGTCAGTCCCGTTTCTGCGAGGCAGCCGTCTACCGGGCCGCCGAGCTGGGTGTGGGCGGCGATGAGCAGGTCGCGGTAGTCGCGCCAGGAGAAACTCTTGCGTCCGTCACGGCTGCCGTCGTCGCGGCGTGGCCGGCATATCAGCCGTGACCTGCGGCCGGGTTTGTAGCAGGTCAAAGCGGCGATGGAGATGCGTCTGCGGGAGCGGCCGCGAACCCGCACCACCGGGGTGCGTCCTCGCTGCGACCAGGTTCGGGCGTGCGGCGGCGTCATGGAGAAGCCGGCTTCGTCCTCGAAGACGAGCCATGTTCCACGGGCCGCCGCGAGCCTTCCGCGCACGGCCACACCTCCTTCACCCAGCCGGTGACAGCCTCGTCGTCCCGCTCCGGGGCCCGGCGGACGGCGACCTGACACGACCAGCCGTTGCGCACCAGGAGCTTGCGCACACCCTGGACGGTGTAGGTCATGTGGAAGCGCTGGCCGATCACCGTCTTGATCCGGCCCGGGGTCCAGCGCTGGTCCTCCCAGCCGTGCGCGGCCGGGCCCTTGGCAAGCTCCCGTTCCAGATGAGCGAACTGCTCGTCACTCAGTCGCGGCGGCGACGCCGGGCCACTGGAGTTCAGGGCCCGCCAACCGCCCTCGGCGCAGGCCCGGCGCCACCGCTGCACCGACCGGACGCTGACCCGCAACTTCCTTGGCGACCACCGCGTTCGCCTCACCACGTTCGAACCGCTCGGCCGCTTCCAACCGTAACCGTTCCCGAAGCTCCCGGCGCTCGGCGGTCAGCCCGCGCCCTTGTGGATGCCGCATCCAACGGTGATACCGCGCAGAGCAGGCCCGGGTCAGCCGTATGCGACATCACGAGTTCAACCTCAGTAGCCTTCCTTCTCCCCCTGCGCCAGAGATTCCCAGCCCACCTTCAGGCACAAGATTAGACAGCCGATCGACGAGGAGCTCCGTCGAAGCCCCGACGACATCGCGGATATGGGACGGCCGAAGGCACGTTCTACTATGGCGCTGCGTATGTGCGGTGGAAAGGGAGCGATCATGCGGCGTCTGGGGGACCTGGAGGCGGAGATCATGGACCGCCTTTGGCGGTGGCGGCGTCCAGCAACGGTGCGCGAGATCGTCGACGACATCAACAAGGAGCGACCGCTCGCCTACACCACCGTGATGACCGTGGCCAACATCCTCTACACCAAGGGCTGGCTGCTGCGCAGCAAGCAGGGCAGGGCATGGGCGTACACGCCGGTCCGCAGCCGGGAGGAGTACGCGGCGGCGCTCATGGAGGACGCGCTCGGCGCGAGCGAGGACCGCCCGGTGGCTCTCACCCACTTCGTGCAGCAGATGAGTCCCGACGAGATCAGCGCGCTGCGCAAGGCACTACGCGCGGCGGGGCGGAAGGCCGAGTCGTGAACGCGGCGACTGCGCTGCTCGGTTACGCGGCAGGAGTCGGTTTCCTCGCACCGCGGCTGTTGCTGCGCAGCGCCTGGCCGCATCGGGCGCCGGTCCTTGCCGTGGCCGTCTGGCACGGGCTGACCGTGTCGTTCACCCTTGCCGTCGCGCTGGCCGCCCACCACCTCGCCGCCCCTGCCGAGCACCTGCACGCCAACCTGATCGGCGTGCTGCATTCCTGCGGCCTGACCACCGCGACTGCCGCGCCATACCCAACGATCGCCGACCGCTTGGCCATCGCCCTTCCGTTCTCGGTGGTACTTCTCATGCTCGGCTGCTTCGTCTACGAAGTGCTCCTTGGCCGACGTGCCCGCTCCCGCCACCGGCAAGTCCTGGACATGGTGGGCCGACGTTCGCGGCACCTGTGCGCGACCATCCTTGAGCACGACCTGCCCGCCGCCTACAGCCTCCCCGGATACAAGCCGCGCGTCGTCGTCAGCGCGGGCGCCCTGCGGCTGCTGTCCCCGGGCCAACTCGAGGCCGTACTCGAACACGAACGCGCGCACATCGCGGGCCGCCACCACCTGGCGCTGGCCGCGGCCCAGGCATTCGCCCGGGTCTTCCGACGCCTTCCACTCGCCCACCACGCCAAGGAGCAGACCTCCATGCTCCTGGAGATGATCGCCGACGACCGGGCGCTGCGCCGCCAGTCCCGCGAGGTGCTGGCCGCAGCCATGTACGAGATGGCGGCGGCGAAGGCCGCCCCTGCGGGCGCGTTCGCCATGGGCGGCCCGAGCGCGGGGGTCCGGCTGCGTCGGGTGCTCACCCCGCAGCGACGGCCGCATTTCGCGCTCCGTGGATCCGTAGCCGCCGCAGCAGCGGTGGTGCCGGTGATCCCGCTGTTGTTCGGCTGCATACCGGCCATCGGGTAATGCGGGCGACCTCGCTTTCCCGGCATGGATTGCAACCGTGCCCCATCTACGGAGCTACTCAGTTCTCGCGTATTTGATCGAAGCCGACGGCAAGGCACGAGAAACGAGTCTCAGGATGGGAACCCCACCTCAGATCGAAGCCGCCGTCCTGCCCCAGGATCGCCGTCCTGGCTACCTCAGTGGGGGCGTTCTCTTCTCCGAACCAGCTCGCCTGGAGGCCCTCATTGGGTCGATGAGGAGACCTCCCAGAGCCTGGCGCTACCGCGGTGCGGTCGCCGCGGCCATGAACATCGGCAGTGCCAGGAAGAGCCGGTCGGCCTCCGCCCGCGCATCCTGCTCAGCGATCCAGTTCTCCGTCTGCTCGCGTGTGATGGCGCCGGTGGAGCAGGCTCCTTCGGCGAGTCCGGTGAGCAATGGCAACATCGCCGGTCCGGTGAACACACCGGTATGCACCTCGACCGTCACGTCACCGAAGCCGGCATCCAGAAGCAGGTTCCGGTACCGGCGAGCCGCACGCGGGCCGAAGGTCAGGTCTGCGCGGGCGTGCACGATCCTGCGGGTGAGGGCCGCATCGTCGGAGTCGATGACGAACGTGTCCCAGTCCTGCCCGACCAGAATGATCCGCCCGCCGGGTGCGAGAACCCTGCGCGCCTCAGCCAACGCCCGCTCCGGCTCGCCCAGTTCGTGGAACACCTTGTCGGCCCGGTAGCCGTCCATCGAGGCGTCCGCCAAAGGCAGTCCGTACGCTCCCGCGTTCAGGAAGTCCGCCTCGGGCCACCGGATTCGGGCAACAGCAATCATCCGCTCGCTCGGGTCGACGCCGACAGCCCTCACGCCCCGTTCGGCCAGCTCCGCCACGGCCCGTCCGGCGCCGCAGCCCACGTCCACTATGGACTGACCCGGTTTGGCGCCTAGCAGGTCGTAGGACCGAGCGCGCAGTTCACTGGCGCCTGGCAGTCGGTCGGTGGCATCCAGCAGCGCGATGAGGTCGTCCGTCGACTGGTGAGTCTGTTCCGCTTCCTTGGTCATGAGGGCCAGGCTGCGACTTAATGTCGGCATGAAGTCAAGCGAGCACAGGACGCCCGTTCACGAAGAGCGCGACTCGATGACCATCGGCGCTCTCGCCGAACGCTTCGGTCTGGCCACGCACGTTCTGCGTCACTGGGAAGCGATGGGCCTGCTCACTCCTGCCCGCGACGCCGCAGGCCGCCGCCGCTTCGGGACCGCCGACCTCACACGCGTCGCCGTCATCCTTCGTGCCAAGGAGGCAGGACTCTCCCTCGACACCATTCGTTCCCTGGCCGCTACCACCGATCCCGCCAGGCGCAGAGACATGCTGCGCGAAGAGGCCCAGGCGCTTCGCTCCCGTATCGCGGCCGCGCAGGCCTCCCTCGAACTCATCGAGTGCGCCCTCGGCTGCGACCACGAGGACTTCACCCAGTGTGCCCATTTCCGGCAGATGGTGGCAGAGCGCATCGGTACGGACGCTACCGTCCACATCCCCGTCTGAACCGTGAGCTCGACGCGTGGGCCTTTGATCGATTCGGCCTGCCGCACACTGGGTGAGCCCTGATCCGCTGGCCACAGCCACTCTCGAACGCGTGATTCGCTGCCCAGGGTTGGGGTGCCACTGGTGGTCATCGCGTCCTCCTTCATGGCAGCACGCACGCAGACACACCCGGTCCGAGGGCCGGCCGGACGGAGCCGGCCCCGGACCGAGCACGGCGGTGGCGGTCAGGTCTGGTACGCGACCATCGCCATCATGCCGACCTCCCCGTGGTAGGCGTTGTGGCAGTGCAGCATCCACTGGCCGGGGTTGTCGGCGTCGAAGATGACGGAGAGCTCCTTCTTCGGCAGGACGATGGCGGTGTCCTTGCGTGGGCCGCTGTTTCCGAGCTGGTAGGTGTGGCCATGCAGGTGCATCGGGTGCCACATCTCCGAAGTGTTGACGAAGTCCAGCCGGACCCGCTGCCCTTCCTCGATCGTGAGCGGATTCGCGGCTGGGTCCTCCATGTCGAAGGCCTTGCCGTTGATGGCCCAGTTGTACTTGTCCATACCGCCGGTCAGCTCGACGCGGTGCACCCGGTCCACCTTCTTGGGCGGCAGACGGACATCGTCGGCCGCGCGCAGCCGGGACGCCATAAGGATCTTGCCGTTCAGCTCCTCCGGGCGGACGGTGGCCGTCGGGGCACCACCGGACCCCGTGCGCACCAGGGCCATGCCGGTGGCGTCCTTGCCCTCGGCCAGCGCGACCAGTGGGAAGACGCCGTCGCCGAGGGTGACCAGGACGTCGTACCGCTCCCCCATCCCGATCAGCAGGGCATCGGCCTGTTGCTGCTCGACGGGGAACCCGTCGGTGTGGGTGATGGTCAGCTTGTGACCGCCGAGCGCCACCCGGTACGCCGTGTCGCCGCCCGCGTTGATGATGCGCAGCCGGATCCGCCGGCCGGGCTTGCCCTGGTAGACGTCGGGGTCGGCGGGAACACGGCCGTTGACCAGGTGGTACGGGTACTTCACGTCGCCGGCGTCGCCGCCGAGCAGCTCGCTCTCGGCCCCCATCAGCATGAACTTCATCGACATCCCGCCGGACGAGGCAGAGGCGGACGGGGACGAGGAGTCCTCCCCCGTATCCATGCCACCCATGTCGCCCATGTCGCCCATGTCGTGGCCCTCATGGCCGCTGGAGCCGGAGTGGCCGCCCATGCCGCCCATTCCCTGCCGCAGCTCGGCAAAGACCTCGTCGGGGGTTCCGGTGACTCCGTCGACCCAGTCGTCCAGGACGACGACCCATTCGTCGTCGTACGACAGCGGTTCCTCGGGGTCCTCGACGATCAGCGGCGCGTACAGGCCCCGGTCGAGCTGAACGCCGACGTGGGGATGGAAGAAGTAGGTGCCGGGGGCGTCGGCGATGAAGCGGTATGTGAAGTTGGAGCCCGCCCGTACCGCCTGCTGCGTCACCGGGGGCACGCCGTCCATGTCGTTGCGCATGGCGATGCCGTGCCAATGGATGGAAGTCGTGGTCTTGTTCGGCAGTTGGTTGGAGAGTTCGGCCGCCAGAGTGTCGCCGGCGGACAGCCGGATTTCCTTGCCCGGGGCCTGGCCGCTGAAGGCCCAGCTCTTGGCCATGACGCCGCCGAGGTCGAGCATGGCGGGCGCTGCGGTCAGGGTCACCTTCCGCGTCCTGCCGGTGCCCTTTCGCTTCTTCTCGGTCGCAGTGACCGCCGAGCCGGAGGGATTGACCAGAGCGGGCGTCGAGCTGGAGCCGCTGCTGCAGGCCGCGAGCGCGCCCGTGCTCGCGACGCCGAGTCCGGCGAGCAGGACGGATCGGCGGTTGATGCTGTGCATGGATGTCCTCGTTCTCTGTGTACGCATATGGGATTTGGCGTGCTGGGACGGCTCCTCGGCCTGGCAAAGGCGCGAGGAAAGCCGTTGGGCACGGCCTAAATGCGCAACTGAGAGAGAACGGACAGGTCCGGGGGCGCTCGGTCCAGCGTCCCGGCGGCCTTCGGCCCTGGGGCGACGGCGCTGTGCGCGGCGAGACCCGGTTGCCCCGGGGTCAGCCCCGGGGCCGCCAGCTTTACCACCTCGAAGCTCGCGGTCGAGCAGTGCTGCATGGCCATTCCGGAGCAGGCCAGGCCATCAGCACTGTTCATCGTCTGGTCCGCGGCATGCACGGTGGTGCTTCCGTGCGCGTGACCGGACATGGCCGACGCCGGTGCGACGGGGCTGTCCGCCATTACCATGCCGGGCGTCATCACGTGTGCGACGGACGCAGAGGTCGAGCTCACCGCCGCGGCTGCCGTCTCGTGGTGGACCAGTACGGCAAATGCCGCGAGGACAGCGATGACGGCAGCACGCGCCAGGCGGGCGACGCCCTGCGAGGCGCGGATCCGCGGGGGCCAGGCTCCCCGTGCTGTCATCGCATCCCTCTGGGTTCTCGATATGGGAGTGCCGCCAATATACCGGTAGGGGGTAAGCGGCGCTTCCGGGGTGCCGCGGCCGCGCCCACCAGCGGTGTGTGTCTGGCGCCCTCACGCCTGAGACACGGACACCGCCCCCGGCGTGCTGCGGCTGTCGCGCTCCGACTGCTGCTTTCGCCGCCCGTACGGAGTGACGCCCCGCGGCTTGTACACCGCGAGGATCATGGCCAGCAGCAGCACGACCAGCGCCAGGACGGAGTGCAGCACGGGAGAGAAGTTGCGCACCGAAGACAGCTCGGTCTCCGGGTCGCCAGCCATGTGCGCCATTGACCTGAACGTCCCCATGTAGATCAGCAGCACTCCGGTGGCGACCACGTTGATCAGGAGTTTGAACAGCACCCAGTAGTGCCGCAAGAGGCCCCAGGGCGTACCCAGGGACTGGACGATGCCGGTAAGCAGCGCGGTGAAGGCCAGGGGGACCAGGACGTACCAGGCGGCCGGCTCCATCACGAGGTACGCGCCGCGCACTGTCGCGGCATCCTGGCCAGTCACGCCGATCACCGCCAGCGCGAGAAAGACGACGACCGCACCCAGCCACCCAACCGAGGACGTGACGTGCGCAATCAGGGCCAGCCTGCGCAGGCGGGGCGGCATGGTCATCCGATATCCCCCGCATCCGGTCCGACGGCTTCCGTGACACCGACGAGCGGAGCCTGTCCCCCCAGGTGACGCCCCGGGCCATGGTCACCCGCGCCCGTGACCAGATGCATGACCACGAAGAGAAGGACCACGATCAGCGCGAGCCCGGACACCTTCACCCAGCGCGGCATCCCCACGGCCGGGGTCCGGCCGGGAACCTCACCCGTCTTGTCGTGAGAGTTCGACTCCTGCGGCGGATCCACCATGAGGGGTTCTCCTTGTCTCACCTACGCCTGGGCGGCATGCCCTTCGCACGACGCCAGCTTTATCGAGACACTCTGTCACTGTCAAACCATAGTGTTACAACATCGGCATCGCGTACGCTTTCCGCGTGCCGAAGCTGTGGAACGAGACGATCGACGCGCACCGCCGCGAAGTGCGCGACGCCATCCTGGACAGCACAGCCGCCCTGGCGGCCGAAAAGGGCCCCCTGTCGGTGACGATGTCTCAGATCGCCGAGAAGGCCGGCATCGGGCGGGCCACGCTGTACAAGTACTTCCCGGACGTCGAAGCGATCCTGCATGCCTGGCACGCGCGCGAGATCGCGGGTCACCTCGCCCAATTGGCGGAAGTCCGGGACCGGACCGAAGGTGCGCCTGCGCGCCTCGAAGCGGTGCTGGAGGCCTATGCCCTCATCACCCAGGGATCCCACGGCCACCACGACACAGACCTGGGCGCGTTTCTGCACAGGGACAACGGCAACCACCTGACGCACGCACACCAGCGCCTTCAGCACATGGTTCAGGCCCTGCTCACCGAGGCAGCACAGACCGGTGACGTCAGGGACGACATCCCGCCCGCGGAACTCACGCGCTACTGCCTCAGCGCCCTGGCAGCGGCACGAACCCTGCCGTCCGAGGCCGCCGTGCGGCGCTTGGTCACGGTCACCCTGGCGGGCGTGCGCCCTCCACAGGACTGACACTCTCAGGGGAAGAAGTTTCTTCTGCTGAACACCTCTTGGCGCCCTTACGTACTAAGGACATACGTAGATAACAGCCAGAGGACGACGGGAGTCGACGGGCCCGCGGAACAGGGCGCCGGCGACGACGGTCGATGCGGAGGGCAGCGATGGGAAGTCCGGCCCTGAACTGGACGCTGGCGGCGGTCGCCCTGCTCGTGGCTGTCGTGAGCACGGCCCGTGTGGCTGCGGCCGACAGCAGAGAGGCGCGGTTCGCGGCCGGAGGCGACCTCGTCATGGCCGGGGGCATGGCCGCGATGTTCCTGCCCGCGACGGCCACCAGTTTCGGGGACCACAGCCTGTGGTGGGTGGCGGCGTTCACCGCCGTCGGCCTCGGCAGCGTGGCCCTGTCCGTACGCCACGCTCGGCTGCACGGCTGGCGGCACGGCCGTCGCTGGGCGCATCACATCATCGGCAGTGCCGCCATGGTGGTCATGACGCTCGCCATGCCGGGCACTCACTCCGCGCCGGTTCTGGCTCTGGGCGGACACTCGATGGCCGGCGCGAGTCACGGACACGGGCACGGATCCGCCGGAACGGCCGACGCCACGGAGACGGCGGGCATGGCCGGGACGGAGGGCATGGACCACTCCTCGGGGATGGCCGCCCACGACATGGCGTCCGGCACCACCCGCGGCGCCGCGGCGGGAGACTCCACTGCGGTGTGGCGTGTCGTCCTGATCGCGCTTGCCGCGTACTTCCTGATCTCGATCGTCGCGTCCGTGTGGGCGCGACTCCGCGGCACCGACCGGCGGACGGGTGCGGGCCGCAGCGCGGGCAGGGGCCGCTGGGCGCGGCGGCTACTCGCCCTGCCCGACGCAATCGTGGTGTTCACCGCGTCCCTGGCCATCTCCGTCTGGGACAAGGCCCGGCTGGGAGGCGACAAGCGCCGGGCACACGCGGCACAAGGCAGCCGGAGCCGCCGCCGCCCGCCGGGTACGTCACCGGCCGCGGCCCTGACAGCCCACATCGGCATGGGCGGCACGATGTGCGCCATGCTCGTCATGATGGCCGGCTGACGACCCCGTCGCCCGCCTTTCCCGCGCTTTCGAGGTAGTCGACTCGTCGGTGCCCCTCGGCGAGTGGCGGTCATCAGTCGTCAGGCGGGCGCCGTCCTCAAACGCCTGGCGGTCGTGTCACCAGCAGGAGTCTCGAAGTGGGCGCCCGTCGTCAGTGACTGAATCCACGCTGTGTCGCTCCACTGCGGCGGATCACTTGATGTGGCGGGTGACTCTGGTGATGGTGTGGAGCAGGTACTCGAGGGGACCGCGCCGGAACGCGCGGCTCCAGGCGGACGCCAGGACCATGGCGGCGCCTATGAACCCCAGGAGCACCGGCAGCTCCGGGACGTCTTTGCTGTCCGTGCCGAGCACGCGGATGGCGACTATGTGCAGGGTGTACACGGTCAGGGACATCGCGCCGACCGCGCAGACGGGTGTGGTCAGACGCGTGAAACGGCGCATGCGGGCGGTGGCGGCGAGGCACGTGGCGAGGACGACCAGGGCGACGCCCGTGTTGCCGAGTATGGAGGCGGTCGTCTGGCTGTGCGGTGCGGCCATCAGAAGCCAGGCCGGAGTGCGGCCGACCGGCTCACCCACGGCGTCGGACCACCAGGCCGATGATGCCGAGCCGCCGTCCGTTACCGCGGAGATCGCGGCGCTCGCGTGCGGGACGAGGCGCAGGGCAAGCCAGGAGCCGCCGTAGCCGAGCACGGCCAGGCCGGTGCCTGTCAGGGCCAGCCGTGTGCGGAGACGGGCGCGCGTGAGGTCGAGTCGGGCGACCGCCATGCCCGCGATCATGAACGGTGCCCAGGTGAGGACCGGATAAGCGCCGGTGAACAGCAGGTCGAGCAGGCCGTCCGTGTCGCTGATCCGGGCAAGCGGGTCCCAGTTGATGACGGTGTCGGCCCAGCTTCCTTCGTCGATCCACTGGCGGATCAGAAACAGCATCTGGGGCAGGACGAGTGCGCCCACGGCGGCCACGACCGCAAGCGTCGTGGCCGACAGCCGATACAGCGGAAGCACGGAGAGGAACGTCAGCCCGTAATAGGCCAGGATCACCTCGACCGAGGTGCCCAGCGCGGCCAGGGCGAAGCCCAGGGCGATAAGGACGACGGCTCTAAGGACGATCTTTCCCCCTGCCTGGCGACCCGCGCGGCCGGTTCGGGGCTGCGGGCGGCCGGTGATGATGACCAGCGAGAAGCCGGCGAGTACGGCGAACAGCGCGGAGGAACGCCCGCGTGCCGCCTCCATCAGGAAGCCCAGGAGCCCGCCCTGCGACGGCTCGGGGCCGACATGAGCGGCGAACATGCCGAACATCGCCAGCCCGCGGGCCAGGTCGATGCCGATCAGTCGTCCGGCCGACGACGGGGGACGGAGCGGGACACGGGGGCCGTCCCCCTCCCCGATCGCCGTGACGGATGCCGCAGGAGGGCGCGTGGGTGAGGGTGAGGGGGCGTTGTGTGTCATACCTCTTTAGAGTGTGCATTCAACCCATTTCTGCCCATACCGCAGATTTCCGGACCCACCCTGCCGACTGGCGGAGGTCGGCCCGGTCACCTGGCGGCACCCGATGCCGGGCGTCCGGCGGCAGGTCCTCGATGAGATATGGGTCGGACAGCGGTCCCCTTGACGAGTCCCGACGAATGGAGCCGCAGGTGATCCGGGTGCTGGTGGTCGACGACGAGGCCCTGATCCGAACGGGGTTCACACACATCCTCAACGCGTCCGACGACATCGAGGTCGTGGCGGCAGTCCCCGGCAGCCGGGCGGTCCGGACGGCCGAGGAAGTGGGGCCCGACGTCGTTCTCCTCGACATCCGAATGCCTGATGTGGATGGTCTTACCGTGCTGGCCGACCTGTGCGGACTGCCGAACCCTCCGGTGGTCGCCATGCTCACGACCTTCGGCATGGACGAGTACGTGGCGACAGCACTGCGCTCGGGTGCCGCGGGCTTCCTGCTCAAAGACACCGATCCCGCACACCTTGTGCATCTGGTACGCACGTTGGCCGAGGGCGGCGTCGTCCTATCACCCAAGGTCACACGGACCGTGGTGGACGGCTATCTGGACCACGAACCGAGTGAGCCTGCCGCCCGCGCCGTCGCCCGGCTGACCGACCGGGAGCGCGCCATCCTGGTCCTCGTCGCCGAGGGACTGTCGAACGGCGGCATCGGCGGCCGGATGCACCTCAGCGTCGGCACCGTGAAAGAGCATGTCAGCTCCATCCTCACCAAGCTGCGAGTGGGCAGCCGTGTCCAGGCTGCCCTGCTCGCCGAACGCGCCGGCCTGCTGAGACTCCCGCAGGAAGGAGAGGACAGGTGACACCCCGTCGGGTCGGTGTCGTCACCGCACTGCTGGACGGCACGCTCATCGCGGCCTCGCTGCTGGATGTCTGGGTCAACGTCGATACCGAGGACCAGCTGGCCATGGCCTGCGGCCTGCTCGCCACCGCGGGTCTGGCACTGCGTCGTCGGCTGCCCCTCCTCACCTTCGTTCTGACCCTGCCCGCGACCCTGGTCACCGACGCGGTCTTCGCCACCCTGGCCGCGCTGTACACCCTCGCCTCGCATACACGCCGGCGCTCGGTGCTGGTCGTCTGCGCCGCCGCCTTGACGATCAGCGACATCGTTCCGTGGCACTGGCCACCGTCGCTGGAAGCGGTCGGGATCTCCGACAGCTCGTTGCTCGTCAGTCTGGGCTACGCCATGGCCACGGCAGCCGCTCCCGTTTTCCTCGGCCAGCTCGTCCAAGCCCGACGCGACCTGACCATGAGACTCGCCGAAGTGTCCGCAGCACGTGAGCGCGAACGACTGCTGACCGCCCAGTCCTTGCTGGCCAAAGAACGCGCACAGCTCGCCAGAGAGATGCACGACGTGGTATCCCACCAGGTCAGCCTTATCGCGGTACAGGCCGGAGCACTTCAGGTGGGCACTCGGGACTCTGAGGTGAAGGACACCGCGGCTGCGATCCGGCGCCTGAGCGTGCAGACCCTTGACGAGCTGCGGCACATGGTCGGCGTGCTGCGCGCTTCCGGCAGCCGTCCCACTGAACTGACCCCACAGCCGTCCCTCGCCGACCTGCCGCGGCTGGTGAGCGGAAGCGGCATCGAGACAGAGCTGCGGACCGACCTTCCCGACGACCTCCCGCCGACCGTCCAGCGAGCCGTGTACCGCACGGTGCAGGAAGCACTGACCAACGTCCGCAAGCATGCGCCCGGAGCAACGGCGACGGTCTGCGCCAACCACGAGGACGGGACTGTCCACATCACGGTCACCAACACGGCCCCCGAAAGTCCGGCCCTCCCCCTGCCCGGCGGACATCAGGGTCTGGTCGGCCTGCGTCAGCGCGCCGAACTCCTCGGCGGCACTCTCCGTCACGGCCCCACGGCCGATGGCGGCTACGAACTCCACCTTGCAGTCCCCGCCCGGGGCGCCTGGGTCACAGGATGAGCCCGCCGGACTCCGGGGCGCGGAGCCACCCGGCGCCGCAGGGGTCAAGCGGACGCCCAGTCGGGCTCCGGCTCGGGGGCCGCCCGGCGTGCGGGATTCCGCTCAGTGGCTGTCCTTCGATTCGACGGCGAGGCGCCTTGTGAACGCGTTGCCGCCGTCCTTCGACTCGTACACCCCGGTCTGGGTGGCCGCCAGAACGTGCTCGGCGTCAACGGCGGTCAGAGCCTGGGGCCGGCCTCCCGGCACGGTGGAGACCTCTTTCCAGGTGCTCCCGCCGTCGCTGCTGCGGTGCAAACCGCCGGAGGTGTCGATGCCGTACAAAGCCCCTTTCGCCGCCCAGGAGAGGAAGGCCATCACCGGCTCCTCCCCCTTGGCGAATGTCTTGCCGCCATCGGTGCTCCGGGCTATGCCATCGGCGGTCGTGGCGAGGACGAGACTGGGGTCCTGTGGGCTGACCGCGATGTCGAGGGCTTCCAGCCGCGCCCCGTCCTTCCAGGAGACGCCGTCCGTGGTCGTGCGTACCTGGCCGTGGGTGGAGTCGTAGCCGTAGACAGTGCCATGGGCGAAGTCCAGGGCGTGGAAGTCGGACTCGCCCGACAAGGACAGGGACTTCCAGGTCCTGCCCGCGTCGGTGCTCTTGATGAGCCCCTTGTTGCCTCCGGAGGTCGGGTGGCCGCTGGCGTAGAACGTCTTGTCGCCGGCCACGGTGAAGCCCATGAAGTCGTCCTTGCTGTCGCCCACCAGCTAAGGCCCTCCCTGGGCGTCGGGGGTGTAGACCCCTTCGTGGGTGGCGACGTAGAGGCGCTGGCCGGCGGGGTCCAGACCGACACCGTGGATGTGGCTCACGGTCGTCCCGGAAGCGGCGGACGAGCCGGCCGCGTCGTCGCTGCCTCCGCCGTCGGAGCATGCGGCAAGGGCGAGGGTGAGAGCCAGGGCGGTGGTGGTCACTGCGGCGGGGCGCTTGTTCATGATTCCTCGGGATGCGTACGGGTGCACAGGAGCGGCGACCGCCGTGACGGTCGGCCGGCATGGGGAGAGGACCGCCCGGGCTCCTCGCGTGCGCGCCTCGGAGCCTGGGCGGTCAGCGGGTGATGGGGATCAGAGCCGAGCGAGGATCTTCTCGAACTTCTCGACCTCGGCGGACTGGGTCTTCACGACGTTGGCGGCGAGCTTCCTGGCCGTCGCGTTACGGCCGTTCTTCTGCTCGTCCTCCGCCATGGTGATCGCGCCCTTGTGGTGCTCGATCATCATCTCCGCGAACATGCGGTCGAACTCGGCGCCCTCGGCGGCCTGGAGCTGGTTCATGTCCTCGTCGGACATCATTCCGGACATCCCGGAGCCGTGGTCCATGCCGCCGGACCCGTGGTCCATGCCGGGCATGCTCTCCTCGGCGGACTCCGGCTTGCCCCAGGCCTTCAGCCAGGACTTCATGGTCCGGATCTCGGGGTCCTGTGCCTTCTCGATGTCCGCTGCCAGGGTCTTGATCTCCGCGTCGGAGGCCCGGCCGCCCGCGAGCTTGGCCATCTCCAGAGCCTGCTCGTGGTGCGGGATCATCATCTGGGCGAACGTGACGTCAGCGTCGTTGAACGCCCCGGGCGCCGGGGTGTCGCCCGCCTCCTGGGTGGGCGTGGCGGAGGCGGAGCTGCCGCTGCCGTGGTCCATGCCCTCCATGTCGTTCCCACCGCAGGCGGCGAGCAGCAGCCCGCCCGTCATGGTGACGCCCACCACCGCGAGACGGCGGCGAAGACGACGGTTCAGGGCGTGGTTGTAGGCAGTCATGTGTGGAGTACCTCTTGTGGTCCGTTCTGTGGTTGTGGCGTACACGTCTGCGCGGGCAGCACTGAATGGGCCGCGCGGCGGTTCGGCCTAGATCCGCAGAACTGACAACTGAGAGAGTAGTGGTCTTGGTGGCGGAGTGTCAGGGCGTGCCAGGGCCATCGATCGAGCCAGAAGGGCGGTCAAACGCTCTTGCCGACCTGCCACCGCCGCCCGCAGGAACAGCCCGAGCAGCCACACGGTGAGCACCGCCACGCACACGGACATCAGGTCCATGCCGCTCGGGAGCTCGTGCACCGGCAATGTGGCAGCCGACGCCCCGGTCCCGTGCTCGGCCATCACCTCGGACCGGGCCGGGGGCACAGGGGCCGGGGCCTCTTGGGCCACGCCGTCCTGGTGGGTACCTGCGACCGCAGGCATGGTGCCGCTCATGCCGTGACCGGACGACTCTTCCGGGTGGCCCATCGTGTGCATGGCGAAGACGCCCAGCGTGAGCATGACGACCAGCAAGAGGTACCCGAAGGCCCCACCTGCGCGCAGCCGCCCGCTCATTCTCAGCTTGTCCTCCGTACTCGACCTACCGGGATACTACTAAGCGACTTGGCAGTAGGTCGCCGCCACTCAGGCCCCGAGCGGGGCCTGGAGCCCATCTCCGTGGAACTGGTACGCGGCCGTGCATCCGCAGGCCGACGAGCCACTGCTCCGCGGCGGCCAGAGCCGTCCGGCGCCCCCGCAGCCTCGCCGGTGGAGGCCACCGTGGCCGTGCCGCCTCACCGACCAGGATGGACATCAAGCGCGTACTCCCGCCGAGCAGCGGCGACACTCACCTGGACGCTGCTCAGGGGGCGAGTGGACCGCCCAGTACGTCAAGGACGGTCCCACCGAGCAGCCCGAGGACGACGGATCCGGTGGCTGACCCGTAGGCGATCACGGCTGCCGTCCGTACTGTCGTCGTACGGGAGTCACCCGCCGGTCCGCGTGCGAGGAACGCGGGGGCAATCCAGCGCAGGTAGTAGAAGAGGGAGGCCACGGTGTTGACGGCTGCGACGACGGCCAGCCAGGCGTAGTCGCCGTCCATGGCTGCGCTGAAGGCCTCCAGTTTGCCGAGGAAGACTGCCGTCGGAGGCGTGCCCACCAGGCCCAGCAGACAGACGACGAGCGAGCCCAGCAGGGCCGGATGAGCCCGCGCCAGGCCCCGGTAGTCGTCGATGGCGTCGGCTCCGGGGAGTGCGCAGACGACGGCGAAGGCCCCGAGGTTGGTCAGCGCGTACCCGGCCAGGTAGTACAGCAGCGCCTCCTGGTCGAGGCCGGTGCGTCCGGCGACGGCCACCGGGAGCAGGAGATAGCCGACCTGGCTGATCGTGGAGTACGCGAGCAGCCGTTTGACGTCCTGCTGGAAGAAGGCCGCCAGGTTGCCCAGGGTCATCGAAGCGACCGAGAGCACCGCCACCAGGTCGGTCCAGGGCAGCTCGGCGTCCGCCAGCGGAACGGCGGCGAGTCTGTAGAGCGCCGCCAGGGCGCCGATCTTCGGGATGGTGGTGAGGAAGGCGGCAACCGGGGCCGAGCTGCCCTGGACGGCATCCGGCACCCAGAAGTGGCCGGGCACACCTCCGGCCTTGAACAGGACACCGGCGAGCAGGGCGAGCGTGCCGACCGCCACCAGTCCGGCCGGTGCCTCAGCGAGCTCGGGGCGCAGCACGGGGTACGCGGTCGCTCGACCGGCGGCGAGCAGGACGGTGATGCCGGTGAGCATCAGGACGCCGAGGAGCGCGCCGACGACGTAGTACTTCAGCGCCGCCTCGGTACCAGGGCTGTCCTTGCGGAATCCGGCGAGCGCGTACGCGGGCACGCTGGCCAGCAGGTAGCCGGCGGCGAGGAGCAGCAGGTCCTGGGCTCCGGCCAGTACGAGGGCGCCCGCAGAAGCCAGCTGGAGCAGGACGTAGAACTCGGTTTCGCCTGGGTGGGCGTGCACGCGTGGCATGGCGAGCGCGAGGACCAGGAGGGTGGCGCCGAGGATGACGATCCTGCTGGTGGCCGTGACCGGATCGATGGCGAAGGACTCACCGAAGGCCGTCTCCACCGGCCCGGCCGCGGCGATCGCGGCAGCCACGATCCCCCCGATGCAGGCCGCGCCCGCCATGGCCCCGGTCAGCCACTGGCGGCGACGCGGCAGCCACGCTCCGAGCAGCAGCCCGAGCACGGCCGAGGCGGCCAGCAGCACCTCGGGGAGGAGGTCGAGGGGGTTCTCGTTCATCCCGGTCATCTCGTTCATCGCGCGAGCAGCTCCAGCACGGCGCGAGAGGCCGGTCCGATGACGTCGAGGACGAACCGGGGCGCGAGGCCGAGGACCACCCCCAGCGCCAGCAGGGGGATGATCGCGAGCCCTTCGTGGAGACGGATGTCGGGGAACGGCCGGTCGGCGCCGGGCGCGACGGTGGGCAGCCGCAGCGGCCCGAGGAAGACCTGTTGCAGGGCGCGCAGGAACAGGCCCGCGGTGAGCAGGATCCCGAGCACGGCAAGGCCGGTGGCGACCGGCTCCGGCCCCAGGCTCCCGGTGAGGATCTGGAACTCGGCGATGAAGCCGGAAAAGCCCGGCAGCCCGAGCGAGGCGAACGCGGCGACGCCGGTCAGCGCGGCGAAGACGGGCGCCCGCCCGGCGACACCCGAGTACGCGGACATCTCGTACGTCCGCCCGCGCCCGTACAGCACGCCGGACAGCAGGAACAGTGCGCCGGTCAGCAGGCCATGGCTGACCATCTGGAAGACCGAGCCGGTGACGGCGAGGCGGCGGGCCTCCTCCTGGCCGGCGCCGACGGCCCCGGCCGCCCCGATCGCCAGGATGATGTAGCCCATGTGGTTCACGGAGGTGTAGGCGACCATCCGTTTGAAGTCGGTCTGGGCGAGGGCGACCAGTGCCCCGTACAGCACGGAGACCACGCCGACGACGACGAAGACGAGCGCGTAGTCGCGCCACGCGCCGGGCAGGACGGGCATCGCGATGCGCAGGAAGCCGTACGTGCCCATCTTCAGCAGCACGCCGGCGAGGATCGCCGACCCGGCGGCCGGGGCGTCGGTGTGGGCGGGCGGCAGCCAGGTGTGGAAGGGCACGGTCGGGGTCTTCACCGCCAGCCCGACGGCGATGGCGAGGAGGATCAGGGCTCCGTAGGCGGAGCGTCCGGCGAGGGGGTTGGCGTTGGTCAGTTCGACGATGTCGAAGGTGTGCGGGTCGGCGGCCAGGTAGAGGCCGATGAAGCCGAGCAGCAGGGCGAGGGAGCCGATGAAGGTGTAGAGGAAGAACTTCAGCGCGGCGCGGGTGGCGCCCTTGTGTCCCCACCCGGCGATGATGAAGTACATCGCCACGATGGACAGGTCGAAGAAGACGAAGAACAGGATCAGGTCGAGGGCCGCGAACAGGCCGAGGCACGTCGTCTGCAAAAAGAGGAACAGCGCCGCGAACTCCCTGACCCGCCGCGTCTCGCGCCACGCGTACAGCGCACAGGCGAGGAACAGCACGCAGGTGACGGCCACCAGCGGCAGGGACAGTCCGTCGACGCCGACGTGGTAGGTGATTCCCGCGCTGGGGATCCAGCGGGCCCGGGTTTCGTACTGCATCCCGCCGTCGGCTCGGTAGCCCGCCCAGACGATCACGGTCAGGACCAGCTCTGTGGCGGTGGTCGCCGCCCACGCCGACAGGAACAGGAGGCGGGGCGCGCTGCGGGGCACGCACAGCAGGAGGGCCGCCATGGCGGTCGGGAGCAGGACGATGGCCGTGAGCACGGCGGTCACCTCACGAGGACGAGGACGACGGCGAGGACGGTGAAGGCGGCGACCGCCTGGGCGAGGTACTGGTGCAGCTGCCCCGTCTGCGGCCTGCGCGCCCAGCGGCCGAGTGCGCGGGCACCGCCCGCCACACCCTCCACGCCGGCGTCGACGAGCCGTTCCACCTGCTGGTTGCTCCACCGGGCCAGCCCCACCGCCCCACGGGCCGTGCCCTCGACCGCGCGATCCAGCACCCGGTCGTCGAAGGCGGCGAGGGCGTCCGCGAGGCGCAGGACCGGGCGCACGAGGAGCGCGCGTGCCGCGTTCTCCAGGCGGAGCCAGTCCGACGCCCAGGTGGTGATCCGGCTGGGCAGGGTGAGAAGTCGGGGGCCGCGGACCCCGACCATGGCCGAGACGGCGACCGCGAGTGCGCCGGACAGCGCGAACTCCCACACCTGCGGGGGAGGCTGGGCTTCTCCGCCGAGCACCCGCTCGACCGCGTTCCGTACGGGCGGGAACGACGTGACGGTCAGGGCGGCACAGGCGACGGCCAGGATTACCAGCGGCAGTCGCGTCACGTAAGGCAGCGGCTCCTCCGTGTCCTCCGTCGCGGAGGCGGGCTGCCAGACGAACCACAGCGCCTTGGCGCTGTAGACCGCGGAGATGACGGCAGCGGCCAAACCGGTGACATACAGCGCCGCGGTGTCTTCCAGGGCGCCGGCGAGGAGTACGTCCTTGGCCGCCCACAGCGCGAGAGGCGGGACCCCGGCGAGAGTCAGCGCCGCGACGCCGAAGGCAAGCCCGACGGTGCGATGCCGCCGGGCCGCACCGCGCAGGGCGGGAAGTGCCTTGGTGCCGAGGGTCGTCAGCCAGGCGCCCGCGACGAGGAAGGCAAGGCTCTTCGCGGCGGCGTGCGCGATGAGCTGGAGGGTTCCGCCGGTGACCGCTCCGGCCCCGGCGGCGAGGACCATGAAGCCGATCTGGGCGCAGGTGGAAGCGGCGAGCAACTGCTTGAGGTCGGTCTGCGCCACGGCGACCAGGCCGAGCACGACCGCGGTCACCGCACCCGTCCACGCGACGACGGGCCCGCCCCACCCGGACGCGGACAGCAACGGCTCCAGCCGGAGCAACAGATAGGCCCCGGCTACGACCATGGTCGCCGAGTGCAGCAGGGCGGAGACCGGGCTCGGGCCCTGCATGGCCCTGGACAGCCAGAAGCTGAGGGGCAGTTGCGCGGACTTGCCGAACGCGGCCGCGATGACGCCGGCGGTGATGACCGTGGACCAGGCGCCGGTCGTGTCCGGGAGCTCATCGAGGGCGAGGGAAGGGGCCTGTCCGCTCGCCAGCGCCGCCCCGGCGGCCAGATAGAGGCCGAGGTCGGCGGCGCGGGTGGTGAGGAAGGCCGTGTTGGCCGCATCACCGCGCTCGGGGTCGCGCCACCAGTAGCCGATCAGCGCCCAGGAGGTGGCCCCCATGACCTCCCACGCCATCAGCAGGACCGGCAGCGTGGTCGCGGTGACCGTGGTCAGCATCGCACCGCTGAACAACAGCATCAGCCCGAAAAAGCGGGCACGGGCCTCGTCCGGCCCGATGTCCGCGACGCTGAAGAGGAGAACGGCCGCGGTCACCGCCGTGACGGTTACGACCATGAGCCCCGACAGTCCGTCGGCCGCGAGCCCGGCGGGGAGCCCTTCGAGCAGTGGCGCTTCGGCCCGCGGGTGCTCGAACGCCACCGCGACGGCGAGGCCGGACGCGGCTACGGCCGTGCCGACCGCGATACCGGGGGCGTATCGGTCCACTGGGCGGCCGGCGACCGCCAACAGCGTCCCCACCGCCAGCGGCAGCGCGACGAGCGCCCACAGCAGCGCGCTCACTCCCTCAACTCCGCCGCCATGTCGGTCATGTCGACTTCACGAGCCCGGAAGAGCGCGGTGACCACGGCGAACCCGATGGCCATCTCCACCGCCATCACCGTGACCGCGAGGACGACCAGCACCTGTCCTTCGGCGGCGGCCGGGGCGACGTAGTGCCAGACGGCCGCCGCACCGACGATGACGCCGCCCAGCATCAGCTCCAGGCCCATCATCAGCATCACGATCGACTGCTGGGTGAGCGCGCCGAACAGTCCGATGCTGAACAGAGCCGCGGCCAGCAGCAGAAAGAGTTCAAAGGTCACCGGCCATCCCTCCCCGCACGGGGTCCTGGGCGGTACCTGCTGTGAGGTCGTCGCCGAACCGGTCGTAACGGCCTCGGCGGGTGGCCAGGACGACGGTGGCGACGATGGTGGCGAACAAGGCGAGTCCGAGGGTCATCATGGTGAGCATCTGCGGCCCCATCAGCGACAAGCCCAGATCCATGGTGGGATCGGCCGACGGCCGGCCGCGCCGGGACGGCCACGGGGCGAGCAGGATCCCGGCGGCGAGCACGGCGAAGAGCGCCGCGCAGATCACGCCCGCGCCCCTCTTGTTGTGGACCATGGTCATCGGCATGAGCCCGGCCGGGTTCATCATGTACATCACCATGAACACGGCCATGATGGCCATCTCGATGGTCATCATCAGCACGATCACGACCCCGAGGTAGTCCAGCCCGAGCAGCAGCACCTCGCCGCCGACACACAGCAGCGAGGTCAGCAGCGCGTACGTCGCCCGGGCCATGGAGTCGAACCGGAACACCATGACGCCACTGGCCACCGCCAGCAGGGCCAGCACCCAGAAGATCACGTCGTCAAGCATGGCCAGCACCTCACTCATCGGTTCAGGACGACGACGGCCACGACCAGCGCCTGAAGCAGCGTCAGCGGCACCGGCACCATCCACGCCAGCTCCATGTACCGCTCCATCCGCAGCGTGGGCACCAGGCGGCGCCCGGCCACCAGCAGCGCCAGCACCGCCGCGGTCTTCAGCAACGTCCACGCCCAGCCCGGCAGCAGCGGTCCGTGCCCTCCCCCGAGGAACAGCGGCACGCTGAAGCCGGCGGTCACCACGAGCAGCAGCCACCGCCCGCCCAGAAACACCAGCCGGTCCACGCCCGCCAGTTCGGCTGCGGCACCACCGGCCGCGTCCCGCGACAGCGGATGTTCGAACGGCCCCCAGAAGGCCATCGCGAGCGCGCTCAGCAGATAGACGACGAAGGCGGCAGGCATCCACACCGCGAACCACAGCCCGTCCTGAGCCGCGACCACGTCCCCGACCCGCAGGGACTCTGCACCGAGAGCGGCGGTGGTGATGGCGAACATGTGCGGGAGTTCGTACGCCAGTCCCTGAGCGAGGAACCGGTACCCGCCGATCAGCGACAGCGCCGAGTTCGGCCCCCAGCCCGCCAGCCACACCGCCGCCCAGGCCAGCGCCTCCATGGCGTTGAACCACACGACACCGACGGACGGATCGCTCACGGACCGAAAGCCCCACGGCAGTACGGCACCCGCCAGCACCGCGGCCACCGGAACCAGCACCACGCCCAGCCTGCCGAGCAGCCGGTCCGCGGCCGTCGTACGGCGCGGCTGCTGGACGAGCAGCCGCAAAGCTTCCCGTAACGGAGCCACGGCACGCAGCCCGGCCTCCCGGATGCTCCCGGGGGAACCCCGCTCGGCCGAGCCGGACAGCACCGCATCGAACCCGGCCGTAACCACGGCAGCCACCGCCAGGGCGACAGGAAGGACGATGGTCGCCCACAGGGGCGCGGCATCAGACATGGGCCGCCCCGGACACGGTCGCGAGCGCGAGTTCCTCGATGTCGGGGTCCAGGCTGGCGACGATGACCCGCGCGCAGGCGAACTCGGCGCCGGTCAGCAGCTCCGGAAGGATGTCGAGCAGGGCCTGTGACGGCGGCTGTTCTCCGTCGAGCCGTCCGCGCGGGCCGGTGAGTTCGTCCGGCGTCAACGGCCGCTCGTCATCGAGCCCATCGAGGCCGCGCCCGATCTCGCCCAGCCACATCAGCAGCCGGTCGTAGGCGTCCCCGTCCGCAGCGAGCGCCGGCCCGGTCGCCCCTACCGCCCGCGCTCTGGACGACGGCAACTCCCCCAGTCCGGCGACCGTCCAGCGAAGGGTGCGCGACCTCTCCACCTTGCGCAGTGCGCCGCGCAGGTCACCGCTGATCCCCTCACGCGACGCTCCGGACAGCAACTCGTCCCGCAGCCGACGGCACCGCGCTGCGGCGTCGTCCCAGCCGACGACAGCCAGGAGCCGCCCCACGCTGTCCAGATGCGCGGCACAGCGCCGACGCGCCGCACTCCCCCTCGTGACCTCCTCGCCCCGCGCGGCCCGCAGCCACGGTTCGTCCCAGAAGGGCAGGCGAAGGCCGGACGGCACGGGGAGATGGTCCACCTCAACGCCCTGCACGACGTCACCCTGCAGAGTGAGCCGGAGAATGAGCCCCGTTGGCCAGTCGGTCAGGCCGGGGCCGATCGGCACGTGCAGCTGGTCGAGCCTCAACTCGTCACGGTCATCGCCCCGCTCTGCCATCGGCAGGCCTGCGACCTCCCCCATGGCGTGCATGTCGTGACCCATGTGATCCATATGGCCGGCATGGTCTTCATGATCCATGTGGTCCATGTGCGCCGCATGGTCGTCGGGCTGGTGATTCTCATGACCCTCATGACCGGTGTGAGCCGCGTGGTCGCCGTGGCCGTGCTGCCCGCCGTGCGCATGGCCGCCAGGCTCGCCCACAACGGTCTCCTGCTGGTCGCCTGCGTCGGCCTGACCCGGGGTCACCGCCCCGTCCGCCAGACCCCTGCACGCCATGTCGAGCACGTGCGCGACCTGTCCGGCCTCCCGCACCACGATCCGCACGACCGGCTCCGGCATCGACCGCTGGATGCCGTCCAGCCACTCCGCGCCCCCCGGTTCCGGGGCGCCGCAGACGACCAACAGGTCGGCGTCGGCCGGGGCGCCCGCCACCGGCCACCCCCGCCGACGCACCTCCGCCTCCACCGCCATCCGGACTTCCGTCGCTCCAGGCAGCGTGACCGTCAGCACCGCCGGGCGCTGCATCGCGGTACGCCGCAAAAGGCTCCTCAGGTCCACCTCAGGGCCCCCTCACGCCAGGCGTAGGCCACCGCCGCGAACAGGATGCCCAGGAAGAGAAACATCTCCACGACGGCCGTGGTGCCCACCTCGGAAACGACCTTCACCCACGGGTACATGAACAGCATCTCCATGTCGAAGGCCAGAAAAATCATGGTGACCGCGTACCAGCGCACATGAAACCGGGACACAGCGTGCTCACCCGGCTTGAGGCCCCCGGCGAAAGGACCCGTTTCGAGGGGAGTCCGCGCTGCCGCGAGCCAGAGCCCCAGTCCATACAGAGCAGCCAGACCTGCCCCTACCACGCCGAGAAGGACCAGCATCGGCAGCCATGCGTTCATCCCGCCCGACCTCCGTCTTCGGCGTCGTACCGCTTATGTTGCGCGATCGGCTGGTTCGGGCCGTGCAGGCGCGGCCCATGGCACTGGGTGAGGCGAACAAAGCATCCACTAAGGACATTAGTGGATGAGGAGCCACCGCCGCCGCGGTCGACGAGGCCGGCTACGAGCTCGTCGGCGGCGAGAGCCAGTGAACCGGCGGACGGAACCGCTGCGCCGGTCCGCCGGTCATCCGTTCGTCAGGCTCGCGTCCGCGGCCCTTCTCCAGGCCGCGGCCCACGTCGTAGCGCTCCGCCCGGAAGGGCAGGGCCCAGCAGGGGTGGGGCACCGTGTGGTGCCCCACCCCTGCGCCAGAGGGCCGGTGAGCCGGTGGGTCAGACGGCGGCGGGAAGCGCCTCGGAAGCAGACGGCGCCGCCAGTCGGCCGGTGCGATGCAGGCCGTACAGGGCTGCCGCGCACGCCAGGCCGAGCGCGACCAGCGTGATCCACGGCAACGCGGGCATCCCTGCCGCGCGGGCGGCGTCGAGCGCGACGCCCGTGCCCAGGTTCCCGACGGTGATACCGATGCCGCAGATCGTGTTGTACAGCCCGTAGTGGGTGGCGACGAGACGGTCGCCGGAGAGGCGGACGATGGTGTCCATTTCAAACGGGTAGGCGATCATCGTGCCGACGGCCAGCAGCAGCGCGGCGAGCGTCGGCGGCACGGCCGCGAGCAGCCACAGCCCGATCCGGGACTCCGGTACGGGTACGGCGGTGGCCGCCAGCAGAGGCACGAAGGCCAGGCCCATGGCCGCCAGCCCGCGCACGAGCGCCTGCCCGGGCTCGTACCGCGCCTTGCACCAGGCCGTCACCCGCGTCTGGCCGAGGATCGTGCTCAGCCCGGACACGGCGAAGAGTACCGCCACCGCCGCCGTGCCGGACTCCCCGTCGCCGCCGAGCCGGCGCACCTCCAGGGGCAGCGCCAGGTAGACCTGGAAGGACAGGACGTACGAGCCGATCATGGCAACGGAGAAGAGCAGGAACGGCCGGTTGGCGAGGATGCCGCGCCACTGGGCGAGCACTCCCTGACCGCCGTCGCCGTCCTGCCGCTTGGCGTCGGCGCGCCGGGCGGGCAGTGCGCGGATCTGTACGACGCTCAGCAGCGCGAAGATCGCGGCCGCCACCAGGCAGGTGACGCGGAAGTCCACCCCGGTCAGCACCATGCCCACCAGCGGGCCCAGCAGGATCCCGGCCTGGTAGAACACGTTGAACAGGGCGAACGCCTCGACCCTGCGCTCCCCCGCGTCGGCCGCGAGGTACGCGCGTACGGCCGGGTTGAACAGCGCCCCGGCCAGCCCTGTGGCCGCGGAGGCGGCGAGCAGTGCGGGCAGGGAGTCCACGAGTCCCAGCGTGGCGAAGCCGAGGGTGCGCAGCACGCATCCGGCGATGATCATGGGCTTGTAGCCGAGCCGGTCGGCGAGCGTGCCGCCGACCAGGAACATGCCCTGCTGGCTGAAGTTCCGTACACCGAGGACGAGTCCCACGATCCAGCCGGCCAGCCCGAGCGTCCCGGACAGGTGAGCGGCCAGATAGGGCATCAGCATGTAGAAGCCGAGGTTGATGGTGAACTGGTTCACCATCAACAGCTGGACACTGCGTTCGTACGACCGAACCTGGATGAACAGCCCCTTCACCGGTCCTCCTCAGCGGGGTCGGACTCGACGGCGGGAACGTCCTCGGCGACGTGTTGCTCCGTGTCGTGCAGAGTGAGGGGGTCGACCACGGTGGTGCACCGGGTCCAGCGGGTGACCTCCTTTTCGTCCAGGCGGCCGATCAGCTCCGGTTCGGGCGCCGGAGGCGAGTCCAGCAGGCCGTGGGCGGCGCAGTAGTCGTCGTCGTACACCGTCCCCAAGTAACGCTGCGGGCCGTCGGGGAAGACCGCGACGATCCGTGCGTCCGCGGGCATCGTCCGGGCCAGCCAGCCGGCCACCAGCGCGACCGCGCCGACACTCCACCCGCCGGTGGCGTAGTGGGAGGCAGCCAGTTGGCGGCAGGTCCACACGGCCTCGTGCGGGGCGACCCAGTGCACCTCGGAGAACTGCTCGTAGGCGACGTTGCGGGGGTAGATGCTGGAGCCGAGGCCGCGCATCAGCCGGGGCCGCGCGGGCTGGCCGAAGATCGTCGAGCCGGTCGTGTCCACGCCGACCACGGTCAGCTCCGGGTAGAGCTGCCGCAGCACCCGTGAGACACCGGCCGAGTGGCCGCCGGTGCCGACGCTGCACACCAGCACGTCGATATGGCCCATCTCGGCTGCGAGTTCG
The DNA here is from genome assembly GCF_030386795.1 of Streptomyces sp. S.PNR 29. GTDB lineage: Bacteria > Actinomycetota > Actinomycetes > Streptomycetales > Streptomycetaceae > Streptomyces. Next base: position 182,261 of record NZ_JANUQM010000015.1, on the reverse strand, counting down.
AGAGCCAGCGGGGTGTAAGCGGCGACGTTGTCGGGGTTGTTGTACTGGTCCGGGCACCAGGAGCCGGGGTGCTGCTCCAGCAGCCGCTGCACCCGGTCGCGGCGGGCCTGCTGCCAGCCGCCCGTGGGATGGGGCTCGGAGACGACGTTGACGCGAGCGCCGTACGCGGTCAGCAGCCGGGTCATGGACAACTCCAGCCCCGGATCGGTGACCAGGGTGACCGGGTGGCCGTACACCATCCCGGCCAGCGCCAGCCCCAGTCCCAGGGTCCCGCTGGTGGACTCGATGATCCGCCCGCCGGGCCGCAGGTCGCCACGGGCCCGGGCCCGCTCCACCATGTGCAGCCCCGGACGGTCCTTGATGCCGCCGGGGTTGAACCCTTCGAGTTTCGCCCAGAAGCCATGTCCGGCCGGGGCCAGCGGCTCCGACACCCGAAGCAGCGGGGTGTTGCCCACCAGCCCGGACAGGGCCGACTGGCCCGAGTTGACCGCCGCCTTGGTCAATGACTGCATGTCTGTGTTTTCACTCTCGCTCGATGAATGCACGGTGAGGGTTCATCTCGCGCGCCACGTCGACAGGACGGACCTTGGGTCCGCGTTTCGGGCATTGGCGCGCGGCAGCCGTGAGATCGGTCGGCTGCGAGCGAGTGGTCTAGATCCGCCACCGCGACGTACGGACGAGCGCCACACGGCCGGTGCGTGCGCGGCGACGTCTGCGGGATTCTTGCCGTACGAGGGGTCTCCCCAGCACAAGGGACACGGCGATGAGTACGACCACGGCCATCGCGCCGAGGGCAAGATCCTCCACCGACTGGGCCCCTGCACGGACGATCACGTCCGCCGTGCACTCCTCGGCCCGGTGAGGACCGTGGGGCTCATGGGGCTGCTTATGGGGCTCGTGGGGCTCCCCGCCCACGGCCATCGCCGACGAAGCGGCAGGGACGGACACCGGCCCGTGCGTCTCCTCGGACAGGCCATGAATGACGGCGCACAGCATGAGCGCCATCAGCAGGGCGCCGCGGATCGCCGAGACAAGTCGGCGCCGCCTTGATGAGCCGCATGGGGCCGATCTGGCATGCGCAGGCATACGGGAATGTGTCGGCACAGGTCCTCCGCGCTGCTGCCACGTCTCCGACGGAGCCGGAGCAAGGCGCAGGCATGGGTGGGGGCAGGACGGCATCGACGAACGTGACGACCCATCATCAGCACGGGACACGACGCTCGTCGCGCGGTATCAGCCGAGCCGGTGACTACCGGCAGGCCGGCTGGAGGACTCCGTACTTCTAGACCTGCTGCACCACGGAGGCTGCTCTCAGGGCCGCGGGTGGGGCACCGTCCATGGGGCTACGAGCGACAGACGCTCGCACGGCCGAGGCGTCGTCGGCACTGGCTGATTCGCGAACCGACGCTGCAAAGCAGGGCGATGTCAGGCCCGGACCCTGCTGTGGCTGACCGGATGCGCAATGCTCGCCAGGATGTGACGCATCATGACCACCGTGGTGATCGCCCGGTTCCGCGGCGAACAACGGCGCAGGTCCGACGGCTGGATGGCGAACCTCGTCGCCCGAGAAAGCCGCAGGTGCCGTTGCGCTGGTCGAGATGTGCCCTTTGACACTGTCGACATGCGCGCCGTGTGTGACGAGGATCCCGAACAGCAGCACGACCAAGGCCGGCAGGCGCAGCAACGGACCCGCACCGGGGCGGGTCCTGACTGTGCGCCAGAGCGACCAAGCCGTAACCATGCCGTGATCCTAGCGGCTCATCGGCAGTGATCGACCACCACTCCTGAAACACCGGGTTAACTCGTCAGGGGAATGGCTTGTTTGCTGCGGCGAGTGTGCAGGTGACACTCAGGAGCGTCGATGCAGCCGCCGCATTCGGGCGCGGGCCCGGCACCGGACTCCGGTGGGCGATCATGCCCCCTCGCGGTCGGGATCGCGAGAGGCAGACCTCGCCCAGCATGAACGACCAGTGGTCAGGAAAGACCTTGCGCATGCCGCGCGGAGGCGTTTGTGTGATGGACTCGGTGCTCAAGTGCGCTCCAAGGAGGCAGGACCAACGGGCTCTTCGGGCCGAAGATCTCTCGGTGTCGTCGGGGAGGTGGAAGGTGGACGGGTGTCAGACACCCGGGGGTGCGGAGAGCCGAGCAGGCCGTGTTGCCTCCCGGTAACCGGTCGTGTCTGCCCGGGAGAGCCGGATGTGAGCCCAGCGGCGGGCGGCCGCGCCAAGGCAGGTGAACGTCACGCTCAGGGTCATGCCGAGCATGAAGTGCAGTGAGAGAGATCCACCAGACCGCCCGGACGCTCCTGGTCACCAAGGGGTCGACGGCGGTCACGATCAACGCGGTAGCACGCGAGATGGGTATGAGCGGCCCTTCGCTGTACCACTACTACGCCAGCCGGGACGCCCGACGCCCCGCTCGCGGAGCGGCTCCTGGCCGCCTGCCGCGCGATGCGCACATGGGCCGTGCCCCATCCCGCCGAGTTCGAGTGGATCTTCGCGAGTCCCATGAGCGGTGCGCAGCACCAGCCCGGCTCGGCCCGCTTCCAGGCCGGTCTGCGCTTCGCGTACGTCCTGCTCGACATGCTCATCGAGTTGTGGAACACCCAGCCGTTCCCGGTGCCGGACCTGGACGAGCTGCCCGCCTCCCTGCGCGAGCAACTGCGCGCCTACTCACGCCTGGTCGACGGGCGCCTGCCGCCCGAGGCGGTGTACGTGTACGTGACCAGCTGGACCACGCTCTACGGGCTGCTGTGTCTGGAAGTCCTCCACCAGATGGACTTCGTCCGGGCCGACATGGGACCGCTCTTCGAACAATGCCTCGACGAACTGGCCGAGGCTCTCGGCCTGAGCACGGAGTCCTGACCACTGCACTGCCCTCCTGCGGCGGGTCCGAAGAGCGGACCGGGGATCTCGTACAAGCCGACCGACGGCCAAGCGAGTCGGCGACGCCAACGCGGCGGGCGCACTGCGTCCGTGCCGAAGCGTCTGCGGTGTCGCAGGAGGTGGGGTGGGCGAATCGCCCGGGGACACGGCAGATCGGCATGTGCCATGGCCGTTGTGACATGGAGGAGGTGACAGGCAGGGAAGCGAGGCTCTGAGCAGCCGCACCGTGAAGGCGGCGGACTGTGAAGGAGCGATCTCATGGGCCGATACGATCTCGCCCTCATCGGGTTCGGAGGCGTCAATCGCGCGCTCGCCGAGCTGATATCCCAACGAGGGGACCGCCTGGCCAGGGAGCTGGGCTTCGCCCTGCGGGTGGTGGCGATCACCGATCTGCGGGCCGGTTCCCTGGTGGACACCGACGGTATCGATCTGGCGCCGCTGCTGGCGGCCGATCCCGGGGAGCTCAGCTTCGCGGGCCTTGCCGGCGGCAGCGCTGATCCGCGCAACGAGTGGGTGATCCGCGAGGTCCCGGCCGACATCCTCGTGGAGGCGACGTTCACCAACCCCACCGACGGCGAACCCGCCCTCTCCCATGTGCGCTGGGCCCTGGAATCGGGCAAGCACGTGTGCACCACCAACAAGGGACCGGTCGCACTCGCCGGCCGTGCACTGAAGCGGCTGGCTGCCGAGCGCGGTGTCGGCTTCGAGTTCGAGGGCTCGGTACTCAGCGGCACCCCCATCCTGCGCACCGCCGAGCGCCTGTTCGGCGGCCTGGAGATCACCGGCGTCCAGGGCATCATGAACGGCACCTCTAACTACATCCTCGGCCGCCTCGAAGAGGGCATCGAGCTGTCGGCGGCCATCGCCGAAGCCCAGGAACTCGGGTACGCCGAAGCCGATCCCACCGCGGACATCGAGGGCCACGACGTCCAGCTCAAGGTCATGATTCTGGCCAACGAGGTCCTCGGCGGAGACCTGCGCCGCGAGGACGTCTTCTGCGAGGGCATCTTGGCGATCACCCCCCACGAGGTACGGGACGCCGCCTCGAAGGGGCTGCGCTGGAAGCTGGTCGGCTCCGCCACCCGCCACGAGGACGGCAGCGTCGATGCCCGCGTCGCCCCGCTCGCCCTGCCCGCCGATCACCCGCTGGCGGGGATCTCCGGTCCCGTCAACGCGGTCGCCTTCCACACCGACCTCCTGGGCACCGTCACGGTCTGCGGGCCGGGCGCCGGGCGCATCGAGACCGCCTACGCCCTGCTGTCGGACATCATCGCCATCCACCAGCGCCACGCGGACGACGACACCGCCCCCACCCGCCCGGTTCTCCAGGAGACTCACCGTGTCTGACACCGCCGTGCCCCCCGGCATCGAATTGGGCGCCGACACCACGCCCGTGCACAACCCCTACACCGGCGAGGTCATCGCCTCGGTGCCCACCGTCGACGCGGGCGCCGCCGGCAGCATCCTGCAGCAGGCCAGGTGCGGGCGCCGTACCGCGGCCGCGCTGTCCCGCGCCTCCAGGGCCTCCGTCCTGGAACGCGCCGCCCGCCTGATCGAGCGGCGCACCGAATCCTTCGCCCGGCTGATCGTCAGCGAGGCCGGCAAGACCATCACCCAGGCCCGCAAGGAAGTCGCCCGAGCGGTCAACACCCTCTCGCTGTCCGCGGCCGAGGCACGGCGCAACGCCGGCGAGGTCATCCCCTTCGACTCCTACGAGGGCTCGGAGAAACGGCAGGGCTGGTTCACCCGCGAACCGCTGGGCATCATCGCCGCCATCACCCCGTTCAACGATCCCCTCAACCTGGTCGCCCACAAGCTCGGCCCGGCCATCGCCGGCGGCAACGCGGTCATTCTCAAACCGTCCGCGCTGACCCCGCTGTCCGCGCTGCGCCTGGTCGACACCCTCATCGAGGCCGGCCTGCCCGAGGAGATCGTCACCGTCGTCAACGGCCATGCCGACATCGGCGCCGCGATCGTGGCCGCCCCCGACGTGCGCATGGTGTCCTTCACCGGCGGATTCGCCACCGGCGAGGCCATCTCCCGCACGGCCGGCCTGAAAAAGCTCGCCATGGACCTGGGCGGCAACGCCCCGGTCATCGTCATGGACGACGCCGACCTGGACGAGGCCGTCGCCTCCTGTGTCTCCGGTGCGTTCTGGGCCGCCGGCCAGAACTGCATCGGCACCCAGCGGATCCTCATCGCCGCCGAGGTCTACGAGCGCTTCCGCGACGCCTTCGTCGCCCGCACCAAGCTGCTCCGCGTCGGCGACCCCCTCGACGAGCACACCGACGTCGGCCCCATGATCACCCCGCAGGCCGCGGCCGCCACCCGGGCCAAGGTCGACACGGCGGTGGCCCAGGGCGCCGTGCTGCTGTGCGGCAATCACGTCACCGGCGCCCTGTACACGCCGACCGTCCTGGTAGACGTCCCGGCGACCTGCTCGCTCTGGCAGGAGGAGGTGTTCGCCCCGGTCGTCGTGCTGCAGCCGTTCACCTCCTTCGAGGACGCCATCGAGCAGGCCAACGCCATCGACTACAGCCTCCACGCGGGCATCTTCACCTCGCGCCTGGACCGCGCCCTGACCGCGGCCCGCCTGCTGGAAGCAGGCGGAGTCATGATCAACGACTCGTCCGACTACCGCTTCGACGCCATGCCCTTCGGCGGCTTCAAGTACGGCAGCATGGGCCGCGAAGGCGTGCGCTTCGCCTTCGAGGAAATGACCCAGCCCAAGGTCGTCTGCGTCAACCACATCACCGACGTGGTCCAATGACCGCCCTCCGCACCGAGCGAACCCCTGGCACTGAACGGTAACCGGCGGGGACCTGCCGATGCGCTGCTCACCCCGGCTCCGTTGAACTCCGCGGTTCTCGCCTACGGTTGACCACCCTGGACAGGGTGAGCGCGGTGACCGTGTCCCGTACACCGGGCATCTGGGCGATACTCTCCCAGATGCCCCGTACGCGTTCCAGTGAGGCCGCTTCCACGCGCACCACGATGTCGAAGTCACCGCTGAGGATCTCGCAGATGACGACCTCCGGAATGCGCTTGAGTCCGGCCAGGACGTCGCCCCCGCGCATACGGTCCTCGCGGTAGACGAGGACCAGCGCCGAGACGACATCGCCGGTGTCCTCGCCCGCGCGGACGATGGTGTAGCCGGCGATGTGGCCCCGGCGCTCAAGCCGTTCGATGCGCTGGCGCACCGCATTGCGGGACAGCAGCACCTTGCCGGCCAACTCCGAGTGCGAGATGCGGGCGTTGCGGGTCAACTCGGCGAGGATCTTCTCATCGATGGCGTCCATGGCGGACCGTCTCCTTCGCGGATCGTCTTCGGCATCCCGGCTCACTTCGGCGAGATCACCCGTGACAAGGGTGTGCTCGTCGGTGTGCTCCTCCACCCGGCCGGCAGGAAGTTGGCCGCACCGAGGAGGTCCGCGACGAAGTGGGTTCCGGCCGTTCGAACAGTCCCCCGGGGGTGTCGAACTGCTCGATCCCGCTTGTCAGGGCGCCGAGCGGTTCGTCCATGAGGCCCGGCGGGCGGTGGACCAGGGACCGGCGATCTCTGCAGACGTCACACCGACGGCGACGACATCACCGTAGGTCTTGCGCAGGGCCGTGTCTTGCGCAGGGCCATGTCTTGCGCAGGGTGACCTGGGGGCGGATCAATGGGCGGGATGAGGCCCGTCAGTCGTGGGGGGCGGCGATGGCGGCGAGGTGTGTGCCGGGGCGGACGGACAGCCCGTTCATGTTGTAGATGATCGTTCCGCTGGAGACGGCGGAGACCTTGTGCTCGGCTCCGTCGATCGGGTCGAGGATGCGGCCGATGGGCTGTCCCTCGGTCACCTCGTCGCCGGTGACCGCGTCCGGGTACCAGAGGCCTGCGGCCGGAGACTCGACCTCACCGGTCCAGATCCACTCGCGTGGCTGCACGGTCGGCTGCTTGATGTGCTCCGACGCCTCGATGACGCCGAGGTGGTGCAGGAGCCGGTACAGCGCGTCGAGGAGCCTGCGCACGGTGGCGGGGTCGCGGTCGCCGAGCTTTCCGGTTTCGACGAGGATCGCGGGGATGCCCTGCCGGTTCGCCGCGGCGTGGCTGTTGCCGCCGTCCGGGCTGGTGCCGAAGATGACCCGCTCGTATCCGACCGCGTGGGCCATCGCCTTGTTCTTGGCGTCCAGCTCGTCGTCGCCGGTCAGGCGGTAGCCGACGAAGTCGAGCAGGTGCTGGTCGATGCCGCCGCTGTGCAGGTCGATGTAGGCGTCGGCGCCGTCGATCAGGTGCTCGAAGAGCCAGGCCGCCATCCGGTCGGTGAGGCCGCCGTCCTTGTCGCCGGGGAAGACGCGGTTGATGTTGACGCCGTCCAGCGGTGAGATGTTGAGCCTGCCCCCGTAGACGGCCGGGGGGTTGGCTACGGGGCAGATCACCAGCTGGCCGGCGACCTCGTCCGGTTCCAGAAGCCCGGCCAGGCGGGTCGTGGCGTCGACGGGGATGAACTCGCCGCCGTGGACACCACCGGTGATCACGACCCTGGGGCCGGGGCGGGAGCCGTTGACGAGAATCAGAGGAACGTCCACCGTCGTGATGCCCAGGTCGGCGGGCAGGCTCCCGCGGGTCTTCTGGCCGGGCTCGGCCCGCAGCGGGCCAATGGTCAGGGTCATGTCTTGCCCCTTCGAACTCAGGCGGCGACGCGGCCGTTTGTGGTGACGAAGTCGATCGGATGGGAGGTGCGGCCGTCCAGGGCGAGGTCCGCGGCGATGTCGCCCATGGCGGGCGAGAGCTTGAAACCCTGGCCGGAGAAGCCGGCCAGCAGAACGATGTCGTCGCAGCCCGGCAGCGGGCCGACCAGCGGCCGGGTGCTCTCGGTGTAACCCTCCATGAAGACGGACAGGCGCACCGGGTCGGGGTTCAGGCCGGGCAGGTGGCGTCGCACCGCCGTGGTAAAGGCCTCCAGTTCCTCCGGTGCGACGGTCCGGTTCAGCCGGTTCGGGTCGTCCACCGGCTGGTGGTGGGCCTGGGGCAGTCCGAGCTTGACGGCCAGGCCGTCCGGGGACGGGATGCCGTAGAAAGGGATGTCGCCGCAGCGGATGAAGGCGGGACGCTCCGCGTCTGCCGGGTGGTCCTCGTGGGGCAGGAACCATGCGCTGATCGCGCGGTAGACGCTCACTTCCCACGGCAGGTCGGGCAGCAGGTCGCCCACCCAGGGGCCGGGGGTGACGACCGCGGCGTCGAAGCGCTCCGTGTCGGTGTCGGTGCGGATCTCCACGCCTCCCCCGGTGACGGGAGTGACTTCCCGTACCGGGGTGTAGCGGCGGATGCGGGCGCCCAACTCCTCGGCGCGCCGGGCCGCGGTCTGGACCGTCAGCTCGGGGCGGACGAACCCCGCGTGGGAGTCGAGGACCACCAGGTCGCCGTCGTCGACGCGGAACTGCGGGAAACGCTTGGCCATCGCCTCGGTGTCGATCACCTCGTGGTCGAGGCCGTGCTCGGCGATGCCGTCCATGACGGTACGTATCTCGGGGTCGTCGGCCGGCCCCATGACCAGGGCCCCGGTCAGGCGGCGCAGTTCCCGCCCGGTCTCCGCCTGCAACTGCTTCCAGAGGGCGTCGGCGTGCCGGACGAGCGGCACATAGCGGCCGTCGTGGGTCTGCACGCTGCGGAAGACCCGGGTCTCACCGCCTGCGGCGCTGCGGTCGTGGCCGGGGGCGAAGCGGTCGTAGCCGACGACCTCGGCGCCCCGTGCCGCCAGCCGCCAGGCGGCCTGGCTGCCCATCGTTCCCACGCCGACCACGGCGACGCGCTTCCTCGCAGCTGACACAGGACTTTCCTTTCGTATCGCCGGGCCGCAAGCTGGGCCCCGAGCGTGAGGATGCTTGGTGGCGACTTGGAGGGGGACGCACCCTTGGGGACCCAAGGCTCGCGTTCGTCCCGGGTTATGGGGAGCCGCCCCAGCTCTCGGACGACCTATGTGCCACAATGTGGTACGCTGTGCTATTATCTGGCACAGAGAATGGCAGTGGCTCAGGGAGGAGTCAAGAGGTCCTGCGGGTGGCCGCGTGACTCGACCTCATCTCGCCCGTGACCCTGCCCGTTCTTCGTGCACTGGCGGATGCCGCTTCATCCCGGACGGCGAAGCGGTGACCGCTCCCCCACGCACGGGGCGCTCCGCGCCGGCTTGCTTCTGAGTTCCCGGGGGGCGGCCCTCGCTACGGACCCACCACTGGTGCCAGTTGGGATCGGAGGGTGCCGGCGTGGGGCTGCAGGGAGCCCTCGAAGGCGGCGGAGCCGATGGTGAAGGCGTCGGCTCCGGCTGATGCGAGCGCCTCTATCTGGTCGGTGCTGGCGATGGAGCCGGCGACGACCAGGCGGCCGGTGGTGGCGGCGCGGGCGGCGCGGACCAGGTCGAGAGGGTCGGCATCGGTGGCGCGGTATGCGAGGAGGTCGACGCCGGCGCAGCCGGCGGCCTCCGCTCGTCGGCAGTCATCGGCGATGCGGACCGGGTTGCCGGCGAGGTGAGGGTCTCCTCGATCCAGGTGCCGCCCATCAGCCAGTCGACGCCGAGTTCGGTGGCGGTTCGTACTGAGGCAAGCCTCGAGGCAGTCGGTGACGGTGCGGTCGTCGCGGGTGAGCATGAAGATGAAGTCCATGGTGTCCTTCGGTTTTCTGTGCCGGGCTGATGGGAGCCGGTGAGTCAGGGGCGGCCCGGCGGCCCTGAGGACAGGCGGTCGGCGTGGGTCAGGGCGGCGAGCAGGCTGGTGTGGCCGGCCGTGCCGAGACCTGCGATGTCGAAGGGCGTGCCGTGGTCGACGCTGGTGCGGACGAAGGGCAGGCCGATGGTGATGTTGACACCGTGTTCGATCCCTAGGTACTTGACGGGGATGAGGCCCTGGTCGTGGTACTGGGCGACCACGGCGTCGAAGGCTCCGGCGCGGGCTCGCATGAAGACGGTGTCGGCGGGCCAGGGTCCGCCGGCCTGGATGCCTTCGCTCTGCGCGGTCTGGATGGCGGGGGTGATGATGTCCAGGTCCTCGCGGCCGAAAAGAGCTCCGCACCGCAATCGGCGCGATCACCACAGGCCGTGTACCCGGGATAGGGGACGCCGGACAGACGCAGTGCTTCCTTGTTGATCGGCGCGGTCACCAGAGCCCGTATCTCGTGGGCCATCGCGAGCTGGACACCGCGGCGGACGTACTGGAAGGACGCCGCTCCGGCTCGGGCGTCGAGGTGGCCCCAGGGCAGGTCGGCCGGAAGGCCGTTCTCGGCAAGGACGTCCACCGTGCCGGGTGCGAACTTCCCCTCGTCGACCCATGAGACCGGTGCCGCCGGCGTGTTGCGAGTAGCCCTTCTGCACACCGACACACGACCGCAGACGTGGGACGACTGGCGACATCACCGGCATGAAAGCAGAGCCCGCCTCCCAGCAGACCCTGGAGCACTTCTACCGCGCTCCATGGCCTTCGCCTTGGTCTTCCGGTCGGCAGCACGCCAGCCGTACGTAGGGACACGACCGGCGTCCGGCAACTGCTCGCGGCAGTATTAGGGCCTGACGGTATGTGTGTCCGTGCCGCTGGAAGCGTCGAAGTCGGCGCTGGCTGTGTAGGCGGCGGTGATGGAGTGGTTGCCCACGCCCTGAAGCCTGGTGGAGATGCCGGCTGTTCCGTTGACAAGGGGGGCACTGATGGGAGGGCGGCTGTCGATGGTGAAGGTGACGGAGCCGGTGGGTGTGCCCGCGCCGGGCGGAACGGCTGTGACCGTTGCCGTGATGGTGAAAGTCTGGCCCGGGGCCGACGGATCCGGGGAGGAGACGACCGTGGTGGCCGACAGCGCCCGGTTCACGACGTGCGAGTCGCTGCCGCTGGAGCCTGCGAAGCTGTTGCTGCCGTTGTAGGTGGCGGTGACGGTGAACAGGCCGCTCGACCTGGTGGTGTACGGGCGGGTGACGGTGGCGACACCGTTCGACAGGGTGGCGGTGACCGCAGTGGTGCCGTCACCGAAGTCGAACGTGACGGTGCCAGTGGGAGTACCCGCACCAGGAGCCACGGACGCAACCGTGGCAGTGAAGGTCACCGGCTGGCCCACCACCGACGGATCCGGCGACGAACTCACCGTCGTCGTGGTCGACGCCTGGCCCACCGTGTGCGAATCCACCCCGGTCGAGCCCACGAAGTCCGTGTCACCGCTGTAAGTGACGGTGACCGTGTACGGACTACCCGTCCTGGCGGTGTAGGGGCGGGTGACGGTGGCGACACCGTTCGACAGGGTGGCGGTGACCGGCGTACTGCCGTCACCGAAGTCGAAGACTACGGAACCGGTGGGAGTACCCGCACCAGGAGCCACAGGCGCAACCGTGGCAGTGAAGGTCACCGGCTGGCCCACCACCGACGGATCCGGCGACGAACTCACCGTCGTCGTGGTCGACGCCCGGCCCACCGTGTGCGAATCCACCCCGGTCGAACGCACGAAGTCCGTATCTCCGTTGTAGGTGGCGGTCGCGGTGTACGGGCTGCCGGTCCTGGCGGTGTAGACATGGGTGGCGGTGGCGATGCCGTTCGTCAGGGAGGCGGTGACCGGCGTACTGCCGTCACCGAAGTCGAAGACAACGGAACCGGCAGGGGCACCCGCACCAGGAGCCACAGGCGCAACCGTGGCAGTGAAGGTCACCGGCTGGCCCACCACCGACGGATCCGGCGACGAACTCAGCGTCGTCGTGGTCGACGCCCGGCCCACCGTGTGGAGCCCGGCGCCGCTGGAGGAGACGAAGTCCGTATCTCCGCTGTAGGTGGCGGTCGCGGTGTACGGGCTGCCGGTCCTGGCGGTGTAGGCATGGGTGGCGGTGGCGATGCCGTTCGTCAGGGGGGTGGTGACCGGAGCAGTGCCGTCACCGAAGTCGAAGACAACGGAACCGGTGGGAGTACCCGCACCGGGAGCCACGGCCACCACCGCGGCGGTGAAGGTGACGGTCTCGCCGACCACCGACGGATCCGGCGCCGCGGTCACGGTGGTGAGGGTGAGTGCCCGGTTCACCCTGTGGGTGCCCGTCGCGGTGGAGCCGGTGAAGTTCGCGTCACCGCCGTAGGTGACAGTGAGGGGGTACGGGATGTCGGCGGCGTGCGTGTAGATGTGGGATGTCGTGGCCGACGCATCGGTGAGCGGCAGCGTGACGGGGGCAGTACCGTCACCGAAGTCGCAGGTGACGGTGCCGGTGGGGATTCCCGCCCCCGGGCCTTGGGGTGTGACGGTGACGGTGAAGGTCACCGGTGCCCCCACATGGGACGGATTCGGTACGGACGCCACCGCGATGCTCGTCGACGCCTGTCCCACGGTGTGGGTGGCCGTCGCTGTGGAACCGGCGAAGTTGTCGCCGCCATACGTCGCGGTGACGGTGTACGGGCTGCCGGTGGTGGTGGCGTAGGTGTGGACGATCGCGGCCGTGCCGCTGTCGACGGGGGCGGCGGCCGGCGGCGACCCATCACCGAAGTCGAAGACCACCGTGCCGGTCGGAATGCCGGCCTCCGCCGCGTCCGCTGCGACGGTTGCGGTGAAGGTCACCGGCTGGCCGGCCACGGACGGCTCGGGTGAGGCGCTGAGGGTGGTGGACGTGGGGGCCGGGTTCACCGTCTGGAGGTTCTGGCCCGCGGAGGCACTGATCGCTTCGTCGTCGCTGGTGTAGACGGCGACGACCGGGTAGGGGCTGCCGACTACGGAGGTGTAGGTGTGGCTGACGGCGGCGTTCCCGTCCGACAGAGGCACCTGGACTGTCGGCGTACCGTCGCCGAAGTCGAAGGTGACGGTGCCGGTGGGGGTGCCCCCTCCAGGAGCGGTGGACGCGACCGTGGCGGTGAAGGCCACCGGCTGCCAGGCCGTCGACGGATCCGGTGCGGACGTCACGGTCGTGAGGGTGGCCTCGACGTCGGACAGCACGCGGTGGGTGCGGACGCCTCCGGAGGGGGCGTGGTTCGTGTCTCCGCTGTAGGCGGCGGTGATCGTGTAGGTGGCCTCGGTGGCGGGGTAGGTGTGGGTGACCGTGGCCAGGCCGTCCACGAGCATCTGCACAGCGGACGGCGTGCCGTCGCCGAAGTCGACGGTCACCGTGCCCGTGGGTTGCCCGGCGCCGGGGGCGGCCACGATGACCCGCGTGGTCACGGTCGTCGATCCGCCGGGATTGGAGGGCTCCGGCGAGGACAGGACGGTGGTCGAGGTCGACGCCATTGCCACGGCCTGCTCGGCGGTGTCCGACGACGGGGCGAAGTCGTCGTCCCCGCTGTAGGCGGCGATGACGGTGTACGGGCTGCCGCTGGTGGTGCTGTAGCTGTGCGTCGCGGTTGCCAGCCCGTCCACCACCACGGCGGTGACCGGGACGGTGCCGTCGCCGAAGTAGAACCAGACCGTGCCCGTGGGCGTGCCGGCCTCTGCGGGAACGGCCCCGACCGTCGCGGTGAAGGTCACCTGCTCGCCGACGACGGGCAGCTCGGCGGAGGAACTCAGGGTGATGGTGGTGAGCGGGTCGCGATACGTGTAGGCGGGACCGCCGGCGGTGCCGCCCAGGGTGGTCACCACCACCGGTGTCCTGATGGCGGGCCCGGGCGGAGCGGGGGGAGCCGGGGGCGCGGTGAGGATGAGTTGACCGTCCGAGACGACGGTCGGGTACACGCCGGTGGTGCCGAAGCGGACTTCCTGGGTGGTGTACAGGCCCGTGCCGGTGACGGTGAGGGTGTTGCCGCCGGCGTTCGGCCCGGTGGAGGGGGAGACGGCCCGGATCCGTGGGGACTCCAGGTAGAAGAACTTCCCGACCGTGTAGGCGACGCCGGCGAGGGTGACGGTGACCGGGGCCACGCCCATGCCGGCGGGGGTGACGGCGGCGATGGTGAAGTCGTCCACCACCGAGAACGAAGCGGCCGGACGGCCTGCGAACCGCACCCCGGTGACACCGAGGAAGCCGCGTCCGCTGAGGGTGACCGGGGTGCCGCCTCCGATGTGACCCTGCTCGGGTGAGACGGCCACCGGAATGTTCAGAACCCTGACCGTGTCGGTGCCGCTGTCGGCCACATAGATGTGACGGCTGTCGCGGGTGACACCGAGCCCTTTGGGCTCGCCCAGCCCCGTGACGGTGGCGGCACGGGCGTTGGTGGCCAGATTGATCGCCGTGAGCGAGCCGGAGCCGCTCTCGGTGACGTAGGCGAGCGCGCCTCGGGGGCCGATGGCCAGGGAGAGGGGGCCGTTGAAGCCGCCGATCGTGGTGGCGACGGCGTACGTGGTGGTGTCCACGACGCCGACCGTGCCGCCGCCGTGGTCGGCCACGTACAGCCGCTGGCCGTCAGGAGTGAGGGCCAGACCGCGTGGCTGGGCGAAGCCGCCGATCGTGGCCACGGCCGTATGTGTCGCGGTGTCGACGACCGTGACGGTGCCGTTGCCGAGGTCGCTGACGTACGCATAGGGGGCGTCCGGGGAAAGCGCGACCTCGTAGGGGGTACCACCCACCGCCACGCTCGCCACCACCGCGCGCGTGGCGGTGTCCAGCACGACCAGACTGCCGGTGTCCTGGCTGACCACGTAGGCGCGGGTGCCGTCCGGGGAGAAGGCGATGCCCGCCGGTGCGGAGATACCGCCGATCGTCGCGGTGACAGCGTTCGTCGCGGTGGCGATCACGCTGACCGTCCCGGAACCTGAGTTGCCCACATATGCCTCCGCCCCGGTGGGGTCGACGGCGACTCCCCACGGGCCGGAACCCACGGTGACCGTGGCGATGGCGGACCGGGTGACGGTGTCCAGGGCGGTGACCGTGCCCGAGCCGAAGTTCGTCACGTAACCGGCCCGGCCGACGCGAGCGATGGCGACACCGGTGGGGTCGTCGCCCACCTGGATGGTGGCGATGGGGGCGGCGGGAATCGTGACACTCATGGCACGCGCGGGCGGAAGCAGATCGACGGACACGGACAACTCCCTTCTGGGGTACGTCACTTCGAGCGGAGCGCCCGCCCATGACGCCGAACGGACCAGCGTCCCGCTCCGGTGGACCCCTGTTGCGGAGTGGCAGGCAGGACAGAACGCCTCGCTGTGCGCACAGGGACATGACGCGGAACAGGCAAGGGGGGCGGAACAGAGTCGACCCACTACCGCGGCACGGCCAGGCACGCAGCAGCTTCCCGGCGTCTCCTGTGGGCAAAGAGAAAACCGGCGAGAGCAGCCGTCTCAACGTCCTCCGGCACGAGGATGGGCAGCCTGCCGGTTCACACTCTCAGTGACCCACGCGCCCATTCGAGTGACAAGGGCTCGCCCCCCTCAATCACACGAACGAAGTAATCCGGTGCCCACCTGCACCCGCACGCCGACCAAACTCAACGGGTTCCATGATTCTCGGAGGGCTTTCCCCTCGAACCCACCGCGGGAGAGACGACGGATCCGGGAGCGTGGGTACTGTTCGCGGCGGGTCCCTCATTCATCGACTTCATCGGCCACGGCCAGGGACCCTTCGAGTCCATCTACACAGCGGCGTCCGGCACGCACACCCGCGGGTTGCCGACCAGATCACTCCGTTATGGGCAGGCACTCGGCGAGCAGGTCTACGACGTCCCGCCAAGCTCGCTGCGCGTGCTGAGGGTGAAAACCGACCCCGGGGAGCACAGTGTGGTCGACCGGTGGGTGATGGAAGGCGTGCAAGGCGCCGCCGTAGACCACGAGGCGCCAGTCAACGCCCGCAGCCTGCATCTCGGCAGTGAATGCGTCCCGTTGCGCCGGCGGCATGATCGGGTCTTCCGACCCGACCCCGGCCCACACCGGGCACTGAATGCGCGCCGTCTCGCCTGGTCGGCCCGTGGTCAGTCCGTTGACTGTCGCGATCGCGCGCAGGTCGACGCCGTCGCGCCCGAGTTCCAGCGCGATCGCGCCCCCGGTGCCGTAGCCGACGGCGGCGATCCGGTCCGGGTCGGCCCGCGGCTCGGCGCGGAGCACGTCGAGCGCCGCGTGGCCGATGCCTCGCATCCGGTCGGGGTCGGCGAGCAGCGGCATGCAACGGGCCAACATCTCCTCAGGGTCGCCCAAATAGCGCCCGCCGTGGAGGTCGAAGGCCAAGGCCACGTATCCCAGCTCGGCGAGCGCATCGGCCCGGCGGCGCTCGACGTCGCTGAGCCCCACCCCCTCGGGCCCGACCAGGACCGCGGGCCGGCGGTCGGCACCGGCCGGGAGCGCGAGATGCCCGATCATCGTCAGGCCGTCGGCCGCGTACTCGATCGTGCGCGTTGTAACCGTCGTCATACGCCTGGACTGTAGTGATCGTCGAGCCCGGTCGGGCCGGTGTTCTGCCGCTGGCAGAAGGCAGGTCTCTGGCGCATTCCGGAACCACCCCGTCGGCGGTTCAGCTCGGAGCCGGTGAACCAACCGCCGTCCGCCCGAAGGGCGGGCGCACCGGACGCCGCTGCTCGCAGACGGGGTTTGTTCACAGGCTCTGATCGACTGTCGCTGGTCCTCGAGGAAGCCAGCCTGTTGGTGACTGCGTGATCTCCTGGGGCGTATCGGCTCCATGTCCCGCCTGTCTCTCCGATGAGGCGGCTGGTGGTCTTGTCCCGGTAGCCGAGGGCGTCCGCAACGACGGGGCCGGGTACTTCGAGGAGTTGCTGTCGGATGGCAGCACCGCGGGCAGCGGCGGCCGGGACCCCGACCTCGTGCAAGAGCGCAGACAGGTGGTCGGGGAGAAACGGCTCGCCCGCCCGGCGCCCGGGGAAGAGCCAGCGGGACGCAGGGTTGTTAGCAGTGTTCATGTTTCCGCGGTGTGCGATGTGCTCCAGCAGCAGCGCGGCGACCGGTGCAGGAACGGGAACAGTGGTTGGCGTTAAGCATGGACCGACGTCATGGACGCCGTTGACGGCTGCCATCATCGGATGCTGATCCGCTGGCGTAGCGAGGTCGTGTCGGACCCTTCAGCAAGACCGCCGTCGTCATCACCGCGAGGTCCGCCGGGCGCAAGGTCTTCGATCTCGCCACCGCAGGCGTCCGTCTCGCTTGACCTCTTGCGCGTCAGTCCGGCAGCCAGTGCAGCTCGTGCGCCAGGGTTTTGGCGACGGCACGGATGCGGCGGTGTAGCGGCGACTGCTCGCGTGGGAGGACCAGGTGGATCGTCAGGCTGGGCGCGCCCCGCAGCGGTCGCCAGGTGAGACCGGCCGGTTGTGCCGTGACCGCGGCTTCTCCGGCCGGGGCGAGGGTGACCCCGTCGCGCAGGTCGCGCTGAGACATGTCGAAAGAGACTGCGGGCGTGTGGAATCGGGGGTGTGGTCGGGTGTCTCGGAACAGTGCGGACAGCTGATCGTGGATCACGGGGTTGGCCGCACGGTCCGGGAGGCGCAGCGGATACGCAGCCGCGTCGGCGATCTCGATCTCCGGGTGTTCGGCCAGCGGATGGTGCTGCGCCAGCTGGACCCCGACGCGCAAACGCCGCAGCAGGAGCCGGCGCACGCCACGGCCCGGCTGTTCACCGCGGGTGATCCCGGCATCGATGCGGCCGTCGGCGACCGCGGGAGAGATTTCCGGTGTCGCCATCGGGACCGCACCGACCTCGAGTCCGCTGTTGTCGCGAATCAGCCTGTCCACCAGGGCCGGTGCCGTCTCGGCCCCGGCGCTGAGGCTGTATCCGATGCGCAGCGTGCCCAGTTCACCGGCCGCCGCGCTTCGGGCGGTGTCCCATGCCCGGTCCAGCGCGGCCAGCGCGGGCGGCGCGGACTCCGCCAAAGCCGCACCGGCCGTGGTCAATACGACGCTACGCGTGTTGCGGACCAGCAGGGCCGTACCGAGTTCCGCCTCCAGTCGGCGCATCCGGGCGCTGAGTGCGGGCTGTGCGATACCGATCCGTGCGGCCGCGCGGGTGAAGTTCAACTCCTGCGCCAGCACCAGGAAGTACCGCAGGCTCACCGTATCCGGCGCCACGTGCCCTCCCTGCCGATTGATAACGATCCGTTCTGAGTCCATCTCGTACCGGTCTTTCCCTCGACCGCACATCAAGCCCTAGCCTGCGCATATGACGATTCAACTGACCGCAGTACCCGTCGCCGGGATCGATCGATCTGAGTGTCAATTCGAAGTCGGACGTGTCCGGCCGAACACAGGAGGTTTCCATGACTAAGGGCTACTGGGTCAGTGTCTACCCCGCCATTTCCGACCCTGAGAGGCTGACTGCCTACGACAAGCTGGCCGGTCCGGCTGTCCAGGCTGGGGGCGGGCGCGTCCTGTCCCGGATCCCGTCCCGTGGCGGTCGAGTCGTCGCCCACGAGGCCGGAATCACGCAACGCGTCGTTCTGATCGAATTCGACAGCTTTGAACAGGCCGTCGCGGCATACGAGAGCGAGGCATACCAGAAGGCGCTGGTGGCCCTCCCCGACGGCGTCGAGCGCGACTTCCGCATCATCGAAGGCATCGACTGACCGGCTGGCCCAGCCATCGCTGAGCATCCGTCACCTGATACGCACACGGTGCTGAACGACGACTCACGAAGCACTCCGATCGTCTTCGGGGACAGGAAGGTCACCCTAGCCAGGGGGCGCTCTCCAGGTCGTCGGTTCGCCCAGAGCGGGCCCGGCACTGCCGCACCCAGCTTCGTCGTCCCTGCGCCTGACCGCCGACGATCCGCACTGATCCAACTCCATGGCGTGTTTCTATCGGAGGTATGTGTTCCGTTTGGTCTGTGGCTATCGGCCCCGACGACCCGGGCCGACGTTCAGGGAGCGATCGGGTCGGGTCGTTTGGCGGGGGTGAGCGGCCATGACGTACTTCTTCGCGGTGTTCTTGCTCAGGCCGAACAGCTGCATGAGGTGGACGGGGCCGGCGGTCCGGCGGGCCTCGTCGCAGATGCGGTCCTTGCGCAGTCTGCGTGCCGGGATTCCCACGTCTTGAGCGCGTCGCCGGGCAGGGGGGCCGCAAGTCGTGGGGCGGTGGTGAGGATGAGATGGCGTGCGGGGTCGCGGAAGATGCGGCGTTCGCGTCGCAGGGCGAGGAAGAGGGAGCGCAGCGGGGGTGGACGGAGTGCCGTCGGGTGGGCTCGGTGTCTTTCACTGCGGCGACGACGTGCTCGCGGGTGATCTGCCTGAGGTCCGTGATTCAGGCTGGGCCTCCCTTGAACGGGTCGCCATTGTGGACCCCGGCCCGATCGCGGCGGTCCAGGGTCCACCTCGCAGGCAGAGTTTGTCTGCCCTTGGTACAAGCCGGGGTCAGTGGTGGTCGTGGATCACTCGGAAGCTGCCGACAAGCGCGAAAGGCACCACAGCCCCGTCGAAGACCGTCGTACCGGGGATTGCGCTGCTGGAGTTTCGGGGCCCAATAGTCGCAATTGCACCGCCGTTATCACAAGTGATACCGGTAAAGAATTCGACAGTCTTGTCACTTTCGTTTCGGACGTTGAAGCTGGTGGCGGGACTACTGACCACAGCGGTGCACACGCCCGGCTGGGCCGCATACGTTCGCTCGTTGACGTGGATCCGATCCTCGTCGCTCCTGAAGCCGGGGTGCGTCTGGCCGTCGCCTCCAAGAGGAACAGAGGCTGCGGCCTCCTCCACAGCCGGGGCTGACTGTGGGACGGAACTGGAAGCTGAGGCGTAGTTCACACCGGTTGCGGCCAGGGCCGCGACGCCCACCGACGCTGCGATCGCCACAACGGTACGCCTACGCGCTCCGTTCCTCCTTCTTTCAGGCATTCCGTTTCTCCATTTCTCAGGGATGTCAGCTGAGCGGCCGACCATGATGAACATACTTGCGCATTTCACTGTCGCCACTTCAGAAAGCGGCTGAGGGTGATGAATGGGGCCGACTGGGTGCTCGATAGGCCTAGGTCGAATATGTGACTGGCCATCAAATTGTCTCGCCGAAAGGTACCTTGACGTGGACGTTGAGCCGACCGGGGGACTGAGCTGACACGCCTTCACACCACTGATGGCGTGTCATGCATTGACATCACTCCGGGCAACGACTACGGGGTCATTTCCAGTGGGCGTGATCTTGCGGCAGACGTCCTCGCAGGTCATCACGGTCTTCGAGGACCACAGCCGGATCGGCAGCGGGTCCTTGCCGCCGGGCAGGTGGGCGACCTTCAGGCGGATCAGCGTGCCGCCGCAGCCCCTTCGTGTCGATGTGGCCGCAGTTTTCAGCGCGTCGTACAACGCGCCGTGGCCGCGACAGCAAGCCGAGAGCCGGCAGCCACGTGTCTGGGACGGCACGGCTGGTACGTGGGATCAGTCGCCGGCTCGCGCTTGCTCCGCCAGACGCTCCTGAAGGCGGGCGTGCCGGAACTGGTACACCCCGCCTGTCTGTCGCAGGATCCCGCGGCGGTGCGCGTCCGCCAGGAATCCAAGGAGTCGCCCTGGCTGGCGTCCGCACACCGTGAGCCATCCGCGGCCCAGCAAGAAAACCCCCCATGCCCGTGACGACAGCACGGTGAATCCCACGGCGAGGCCGAACAGAAGACCCACGGCCAGGCCGAATGCCACCGAGTCGGTCGGAGGGAAGGCGAGACCTGCGGCAACCGCGCCGGCCGGGCTGTACGCGCATGCTCCCAGGCGCCCATAGGCGACTCCACCGACGACCGCTCCGGCGACCGCTCCCGACAGACCGAATTCGACCCCCATGCGGAGCCCTAGGGGAAGGTCCAGCATGGGTCCGCCGGAGGCCTCCTCGGTAAAGATGATCGCCGCGGCGTAACTTATTCCGAGCGAGAACGAGAAGGACGCGCAATGAGCGAGTGCTGAGGTCCTGTCCCGCCGGAAGACGACCAGGGGCGTTGAGGCGTTGGCCACATTGGCCGGGACGTCCAGCCACACGTGCAGCCCCACCGCGAGACCGAAGGCGAGGCCCAGCCCGAGGACGATGGGCCCTGGGAAGTCGAACGCTGTCCCCAGGGCGAGTCCGGTGACCACGCCGACCGGGAATCGGAGGAGGAAGGGTCCTGCGGTTCCCCGGAATCGCGCCTCCAGACAGGACGGTTCTGGCTCCGAGTCCAGCGCACAGCAGGTCCCGGCGGCGAGCGCGAAGAACAGTCCGTAGGCGAACCCGATGGCCGGGTCGGCCGCGATGCCCCCGACGAGGCCGAAGAGAACTCCCGATACGAGGCCGGCCGCAAGCCCCCGCACCCCGCGCGGCACGCCATGGATGTACTGCCACCACGCGATGTCACGCGTACCGAGTCGGCTCAGGTGAGAGGCGAGGAAGGTGAGCCACACCTGGGCTTGTTCCGGACGGTAGCGGCCCGTTCGCGCGGATCCGAGCGGCGCGGTGCTGGTGGACGCGTGCGGGAAATACGAAGCGAAGACAAAGGAGTTGAGCAGGTGCTTCTCGAGCACTGAGGTGTCGGCGAATCTGATGTCGATGAGTTCGAGGGGGTCGGCCGAGGTGTCGCTGTAGGCGACTCTGGCCATGGACGACATCAGCGGCGTGGAGAGCACCTCGATGAGCGCCTGCGCGACGGCGTCGGTGCCGCTTTCTCGCAAGTAGTCGAGGACCGGCGTCCACTTGGTGGTGAGCGCCCCATGTGCTTCGCCGTTCGTGCGCCGCGTGGTGAAGGGCAGGTAACCGACCAGCTGGTCCAGGCTCAGCGGCTGCAGCTCGATGACCGCGGCCGCGGTGAACACATCGGCGGATTCGATGGTGCGCCGATATTCGTCCGTACGACTGGTCAGGATCACCGGCGTTTCCAGGTCGAGCGTCGCGTTGAGGTGCCGGATGGCATCCGGACGAGAGGACTCGGGCATCTCGTCCAGACCGTCGAGGACGGGGAGGACGTGGTCCATCAATTCCGTGGCCCAGGTGGCCCCGGAGGGCGCGGTGGCACTGAGCGCGGGGAAGTCCTTCGCGACGCGCTCGGACATCCAGGACCGAAGGCTCTGCTCTCCCGGGCGCCATGAGGCCAGGGAGAACAGGACCGGCACCCGGTCCCCGGGCCGGCGGGCCTCGAGGATCTGGAGGACGAGACGCAAGGTGAGCACCGTCTTGCCCGCGCCGGGCTTGCCCAGGACGACCAGTCTCTTGGAAGGGACCGTGTCGAATGCCCCCAGGACATCGGCGAGTTCACCCGCCACGTCCAATGGCGCGATGTTGCCCGACTGCCTGCGGATGTTCGCCCAGTGGTCGGTGATCAGCGGATCGGCCATCGTCCAGCGAACCGGCAGGGGGAAGGGGTCTTGCAGCCGGCGAAACCTCTCCTCCGCGCGCCACTGCTCCCGTACTGCCGCTGCCAGGTCTTCCGCCGCCCGGCGCAGGCGCTCGGAGAATTCGGGAGTGGGTGCTGGGGGCTCGGCAGAGAGGAAGTCCGCGAGGAGTCCCAGGAGGCCGACGAACAAGGCGAGGGCGCTGGCCCACTTGTCGATCTTGTCCAGTTCCCCGAGGACGACGAAGAACGCGGCCACGGCGAGAACGGTGGAGATCCAGACGGCCTTGACCCAGCGCGGTCTCCGCCACCAACTCATGGGCCCGCTCCGTCATGCCGACATTCACCTCTGCCCACAAGCCTCCATCAGGCCATTGGCTGATGCTGCACAAAGACAGGAGTTGACCACTTTTGCCGGATGTGTAACACGTCAGGATCGGCCAGCACCTCCTGGGCCCACCGAGCGGCGCGCGTCCGGGTGGCCGGCCACGAGGGCGGACGGGGCAGGGCCCGGACGGCATCATCAAGGCGCGGCCTGTCGGCGTGCGGCCTGTCGGCGTGATCAACGCGCCCGCCAGTCAGGCCCGGCGAGTCTTGTTCGAACTGCGGGGTTGCATCTCAAGCTCAGGGGGTGGCGGACTTCAACACCTGCCGGGCCGCCCTGTCCTCCCGCAGCCGCAGGGCCTTCCACTCGGTGACCGCGTCCTGGTTGTCGTCCAGCCAGCGCTGCTGCATCGCGGCGAGCCGGGCGTAGGCACGCTCCAGGTAGCCGGTGCGCTCCTTGCACTCCAGGTCGGCGCGGACCGAGGGGTGGGTGGCGGGGTTCGTGCCGCGCGGCAGACCGCGGGCGAGTTCCCGGGGGTTGGCGGCGGCGACTCCGGCGCGTGCCATGCACGTCCGCCACCGAGAGTCGGCGGCGCGGAAGGCCGGGTCCTTCTCCAGCGTCCGCAACGCGTCCCGCTCCCCCTGGTCGAGCCTGAGCCGCAGGGTGAGGTCCCGGGTCCGCCCGTCCCGGCCCAGCAGCCGGGTCTGGGCCTCGGCGAGGCATCCCGTCGCGGGCCGCGTCACCCGCAGCACCTTGTTCCGGGCGGAGATCGTCCGGGCGGGGTCGCCGTACAGCGCGCGGTCGAAGCCCTCGTCGCGGGGCCGCTCCCTGGGCATCGGCTCCCGGGTGCCGGGGCCGCCCTGCCGGTCGAGGGTCTCGATGCCGAACAGGGCCGGGCTCGTACCGGAGTCCGCCGCGGCCGCCGGAGCGGGGTCGTAGCGGAAGCCGCGGGCGGCCATGCACGCGGCCACCAGCCGCTGTTCCGCCTGGTGGACCCGTCGGGAGGCGTCGGTGGACGCATGGAGCAGTCCGTGCAGCGGGAGTCGGGCCCGCAGCGCCGTGGGCGCCGGCTCGGGCCCGGACGACTGCGGGGAGGCCGGGGTACGGCCGGTCAGCGCCCAGGCAGCCGTCGCGGCGAGGGCGAGCGGGAGGAGCAGCAGCAGGGCGATGCCCGCACTTCGGCGCGATCTGATCGGTGGCATGGTGGGCCTTCCCTCCGTGGTCCAGGACGGCGGCCGGCCTGGGCCGGGTCGGTGGCCGGCCTGGCGGGGTCGGTGGGCGGACGGGGCCGGGAGGCGGTGCGGTGACCGCCGCCTCCCGGCGCCCGGCCCGTGGGGCCGCTCAGAAGCAGTTGATGCTGGTGGTGCCGCGCAACCGGAGGGAGCTGGCCCGGTTCTGCAGGCTGCCCGGCAGGTAGTCGACGTGGGACCCGGGGTTCACGCAGAACAGGAAGCCCTCCCAGTCGCTGCCGACCCCGGTGTAGTAGTGGCTCTCGTACCCGCCGGTGCTGGAGTTGCTGGCGGAGGCCACGTTGTTGTGCACCGTCTGACCGCCGCCCGTACGGCTGGTGAGCTGGTTGAAGGTGTCGTTGCGGAAGTCGGTGTCGGAGTCGAAGTAGGAGTGGCGGGCCGAGTCGTTGATGCCCAGGTAGTAGACGCAGTGGTACCCGGACGCGCAGTTGGGGCCTGCCGAGGCGGGGGCCGCCCCCAGCAGGAGTCCCGCCGACGCGGCCATCGCGGCCAGACCGCTCACTGCCGCAAGCCTCGTGCGTGTGCGCATGCTTCCTCCGTTGTCCGTTGCCTTGGTGATACGTCGTCGTCCACCCGCCTCGCGGCCCCGCGTGCGGGCCCTTCCGGTGGGCGAGCGCGAATCTACGGCCGGGCGCGGGGGCGCACATCGGGGCAGACCCTGAGTCAGGCGCGGAGGTAGGTGATGACGGCCTGGACCCGCCGGTGGTAGGCGAGGTCGGGTTCCAGCCCGAGCTTGGTGAAAATGCTGCGGATGTGGGTCTCCAGCGTCTTGCCGCTGATGTCCAGAATCCGGGTGATGGCGTCGTTGGAACGGCCTTCGGCCATCGCAGCGAGCACCTCGCGCTCGCGGCGGGTGAGACTGTCCAGGTGGCCGTCCGCGCGTGGGCGGCCGAGCAGCCGGGCGACCACCTGCGGGTCGATGACGGACTCGCCCGCCGCCACGCGTTTGAGCGCGTCGTGGAGTTCACCGACGTCGGCGACCCGATCCTTCAGGAGGTAGCCGAATCCGCGGGGAGAGGCCGCGAGCGCGCGGATCGCGCCGCCGGTCTCCACGTAATGCGAGAGCAGGAGCACCCCGACGGCCGGGAAGCGGGCCCGAACAGCGGTCGCCGCCGCGATGCCCTCGTCGGTGTGGGTCGGGGGCATGCGGATGTCCAGCAGGACCACGTCGGGGGCGTGGTGCGCGACCAGCCGGGGCAGGCTCTCGCAGTCGCCGGTCTGCCCGGCCACCTCGATGCCCGCATCGGTGAGCAGCCGCACCAGCCCCTCCCGGAAAAGGCCGGAGTCCTCTGCCACGATCACGCGCACGGCAGCTCCGCCCTGACCCGGGTGCCGCGGTGCGGGCCGTCGCCGATCCGCAGTACCCCGCCCGCCGCGGACAGCCGGTCGGCGAGCAGACTCAGCCCGGTGCCTCGGGCCGGGTCGGCACCGCCGGTGCCGTCGTCGGCGACCTCGACGACCAGCACGGCCCCTTCCCTGCGGACGGATACCTGCACGCGTTCGGCACGGGCGTGTTTGACCGCGTTCGACAGTGCCTCGCAGACGGTGAAGTAGGCGGCCGACTCGATGAACGGCGGATACCGGCCGGGTTCGGCGGTCACCTCGACGGGCAGCGTGGAGCGTTCCGCGAGGGCGGTGACGGCGGGGCCGATGCCCTCGCGGGTCAGTACGGCCGGGTGGATGCCCTGGGCGAGTTCCCGGAGGTCCTCCAGGGCCTGGCGCAGGGTCTCCTCGGCGTCGGCGACCGCCCGGCGCAGCGCCGCGTCCTCCTGCGGCGTCCCGGCCGTGCCGTCCCTCTCGTTCTCCCCGTCGCCCCGCAGGACGATGGAGCCCGCCCGGCGCAAAGTCATCAGGGCCAGAACGAGCCGCGTCTGCGCACCGTCGTGCAGATTCCGTTCCAGTTGCCGTCGTTGCTCGTCGGCGGCACGCAGCAGACGGGAGCGAGCCTCGGCGGCGCCCTCCTCTCGGGCCCGCATCTCCGAGCGCAGCCAGGAGGTCCGCAGGCACAGCCGTACGGCGGCGCCTGCCGCGGCCAGCAGTTCGGGCTCGTCGTCGAGGGCGGAGTCGTGCACGAGCACGGCCTCGACGACATCCTCCGCCTCCTCCCCGCCCAACGAGGTGACGCTCAGTGCGGGATCTTCGGCAGCGGGCAGGAGCAGCGGACGCCCGTACGGATCGATGTAGCCGTGCGCGACGGCCCGAGGGTCCTCGGTGTTCGCCGGGGCGCCGGAAGCAGCCGTTGCGGTGGCGACGGCTCTGCCCGTGGTCCGCAGCCCCAGGCGCACCGAGGGGTCCCCGAGTACCCGGGCCAGGACCTCCTGCAGGCGCCGCAGACCGGGATCGGCGGCGGCCTCGGTCACCAGGTCGACGACGGCGGCGCGGCGCAGCCGCATCCGCAACAGTCCGACCAGGAAGGCGAAGGGTACGGCGATCTGGCTCAGGTCGGAAGGAAAGGCCAGGACGGTGGCGGCAGGTCCGAGCGCGTCGGGCGCCATGACGTACAGCATCTCCCAGCCGATGAACGCGACCGCCACCGACAGGGCGATCCAGGCGGGCATCAATGTCCGCCTGCGGGCAGGTCCCCCGGCGCGCCAGCGGCGTACGAGGCGGGCGGTGCAGCAAAGGGTGAGCACCACGCCCAGCCACCGGTAGCCCAGATCGACCGCAGCGAAAAGGTCCGGTTCGGAGCGGAGCAGCAGGGCGTTCGGGCCGCAGGTTCGGCAGTTGAGATAACTGGCGGTGCCGGCGGCCGCCGGGTCGTACAGGAGCGTACGGAGCAGTCCGCCCACGCCGACCAGGAGGTAGCCGGCGGACACGACGCGCCGGTCGGTGGCGGTCGTCGTACGACCCTCCGGATAGGCCAGGAGGAGGTGGGCGAGGACGGCCAGGTTCAGGGCCTCCGTCCAGGCGCCGAGGGCGAAGAGGAGCGGCACGTTCGTGCCCTGGAGATTGCCGAGGAACCAGGTGAGCCCCACCGCCAGCATCAGCGGGCCGGTGCGGTTGGCCGGTCTGCGCCACCAGGCGGCGAGCCCGGCGCCCGCATAGGACCAGCCCACCGCCAGGTCCCGCAGGACATCGGTCCAGGAGGCCCCCGCTCTGCCGTAGGCCCAGGCCCCGCAGGAGCCCACCGCCAAGGCCGCCGCCGCGCTGAGGACGAGTCGGCGGCGGATCCGCTCATCATCCGGCGGCGAGGCCGCCGCTGTCACTGCCACCAAGCCGTCCCCCCGGACCACAGTCGAAGCCGCTGCCGCCCCGCCCCGCTCGATGTCAGGGCGACCCTACGAATCCGAGCGTGGACACGCCAAACAGACCGTATACATCCGGACAGCGTCGCCCTGCCGTGCGTCCGGCCAGCGGTCACTGTGTCCGTTCGCGAAACGGTTCCAGCCGACGCCTCCAAGCCCTCACCTTGCACCGCGGCGCGGCCGATGCCTGCGGGTCGAACCTGTGCCGGACGCGGTGCCGGTACACCTGAGTGAGCTAACGGAACTTGGTGAGCTCGAACCGCTGTCGATCGGCGCGTGACGGCCTGGTCCTGGTCCTGGTCCCACCCGCGGAGCGAGGCCCGCACTGCCGGCGTCTTCAGCAGCCTGAGCAGTCGTGTTCGGCCGACGGCCATCCGCGGACGCCGGCACAGCCGGGCAGCAGGACGGCCGCCGAGCTCGATCGCGATCGCGATCGACCGCAGCCATCCCGTGAGCCCGGTGCTGGAGCGGCGGTGCCGCTCGGACAGGCCCGGAACCTGGGCCTGCTTGCGGCAGTCCGGGCACCGGCCCGGACGAGTCGTGCGAACATCGATCCCGGGAGACGGCACACCCTCGCCCGTCTTGCTCGCCACGGCAGGAAACACCCTGCCGAAACGGTCCTCTAGAGCCTCAACACCACCAAGACACGTCCCGTGCTTGTCCGGGACACAGGTTGTTGTTCCTGGTGGGGAGGAGGTGGGTTGTCCCGGACAGGACGAGGGGTGCCGAAGCTCGCCTTCCGGTCATACCGTCGATGGCCATGGACACGACACGAAGGACATTACTCAGGGGCATGGCCGCGGTTCCTTTCGCGGCCGCGGCGGGCGGTCTGCTGGTTCCTGCCACCGCCGAGGCGGCACCGCTGCCGGCGTCGGGTTACCGGCTTACCGGCCGCGACCACCCGCTGTTCGCACCCCGTTACCCCTACGAGGGAGTGATGCGGCGCCTCGCGCCCGACCTCGGGCCGGCCGTCCCGCTCACGGCGGTGGCAGCGGCAGCCAACAGGACGGCGGTACGCGTCGCCCGGTGGCCCAGGCCGTCCGGCGGCTCTGGCCGGCCGTACCGCTTCGACGTGTCGCCGCAGCGACGCCTGGCAGGGCACGCGTTCCGGTGGGACCCGGACGATTTCACGGACAAACGCTGGCGTCCGCAGGGCATCACCCAGGACTACGACGGGGACGGCGCCAGTCCCGCGAAGACCCTGCTCGTGTCGTGGTACGCCCGTGGAAGCGCGCGTCACCAGGGCGCCCGGCTCACCGTCGTCAACTGGTCGCAGACGGGCGCCATCACCTACCGACACGTGCTGCTGGTCGAGCCGTTCTCGGAACGGGACGACCAGGATGAGCTGCGGGACGACATCGGCGCGACGGACATCCACGCCGGTGGTATCGCCTGGTACGGCGACCATCTGTACGTCGCCGACAGCGGCTACCTGGCGACAGGCACCATGCGGGTGGGGATCAGGGTCTTCGACCTGCGGAGGTTCTTCAAAGTCGCCCGGGGGCGCGGTATCGGGCGGCAGCCGGACGGAAGGACGTTCCACGCTCACGGCTACGAGTACGTCCTGCCGCAGATCTACGGCTACAACTGGAGCGGCAGCGCACGGGACCTCACCTTCTCCCAGGTATCCGTGGACCGGACGGCCAGCGGTCCCGGACTGCTCGTCAGCGAGTACGCCAAGGGCGGCCGCCCCCGGCTCGTCCGCTGGCCCTTCCAGACAGCGGGCGGTCTGCGGCCGCAGGCGGAGTGGGCCGCCGCAGTGCCGCAGGGCGTGCGCACACAGGGCGCGGTCAAGGTGGGCTCCACCTATTACCTGACCACCAGCAACGGCTCTCGCAGGGCCGGCGCGCTGCGCACCTGGAGGGACGCCGCAGGCGCGGCCCCCCGGCACAGGTCCCGGCTGAACATCGGCTGTGAGGACCTGAGTTACGACGGCAGCGGTTCCGGGGCGTTGTGGACACTCGGGGAGTACGCGAACGACGTGGGCGATGACGACCCCAAGGCGCCCTTCAGCCGCTACGTGTACGCCGTGCGGCCATAGGCGCGGGCGCCGGCCTGGGGTCAGGGTTTCGGGCCGCGCCGGGCTCACGTGCCTGGAACCGGGCTGATCCGGCCGGGTACGGGGGTGACTCTGCTCGCGGCCGCGAGCAGAGTCACCGAGAACGGTGCCGGGCTGCCGCCGGAGGTGACCGAGTCGGTGGTGTCGAGGCTGATGCCGGTGATCGTCACCGCCGTCCCGCCCGAGGTCGGCCCCGAGGCGGGGTTGGGGGGTCCCGCTACCCATAGCGACCCATACGGGACCACGACAGACCAAGAGAGCGTTACCCCTCGCGGCGAACTCGATGGGATCTTGTCGCCGATTCCGGTCAGCCCTTCCTTCTTTCCCTGAGTCTGGCGGGCCCCTCTGCACTGTGTGCCCCCACCGAAATGGGGTCTGTGCCCGATGGCCGTCTGGTGCCCGGGCGGTGAGGGTGGAAGGCCAAGGGGAGAGTGCCACGAACGCGGTGGTCTCCCTGCTCGGCTGATGTGGGAAGGGACTGTTTCGTGATGTCGCTGGACTCCGCTGCCCGCGCCGGTTCTGCTGTCGAACGCCTGAGTGCGTCTGAGGCACGCCAGCGTCTGGAGCACGAGCGCGGCGCCCGTTTTGCCCAGCTGCAGGCCGTCGACGAAGCCTCTGGCGGTGCTCCGCAGGCCGATGATCTGCAGGTCATGCAGAAGGGAGCGATCGAGCGGGCGCTGAAGGAGATCGACGCCGCCTTCGCCAGGTTGCGGCAGGGCACGTACGGCATCTGCCAGGGATGTGGCAGGCCGATCCCGGTGGAACGGCTGGAGATCCTGCCGTACGCGCGGTGCTGCGTGCCCTGCCAGCAGCGCACCGGCTGATCAGCGCGGCCTTCCCTGCGCCAAGGGGCACGCAGGGGCATGGGGCCGTCGTCTCCGTCCCGCTCCGGCTGCGGCTGCGGCTGCGGCCGGAGCCTTCTGGGCATCCCGCCCCCTGTTTCTTTCCTGAAGGGGTGAAGTCGTGAACCAGCAGGTCGTCGTGGCCGACACCAATGCGGGCCTGGGCGCGGCCGAACTGTCTGCGCTGCGGGAGAACCTCCATGAGCAGCGTGCCTTTCGTCTGGATCAGCTCGCCCAGCTGTGGCAGGTCGCTCCCACCCGGGCCCAGCGCGTCCGCGAACGGGCCGCGGTTGCCCAGCTGGAGGTCCACATCAAGCTGTGTGCCTCGGCCCGCATGGTCCTCGCCGACGTCGAAGCCGCTCTGGAGCGCATGGATCAGGGCACGTACGGCATCTGCCGGCAGTGCCGGCGCCCCATCGAGCCGGCGCGGCTGCGCATCGTGCCGCAGGCTCGCTACTGCGGGCGCTGCCACCAGGTCAGGGAGGCCCGCTCATGAATGCCACGATTCGTCGCCCGCCGTGGCCGGCCTGCCGACGCTGCCCCGCGATCGCCATTGATGGAGCCGCCCCCAAGCGGTCCCGGCAGCTCCGTTTCCCGACTCGTGGCTGGAGGCGATGTGCCCGACCTGATTCCGCGAGCTCAGCCGCCGCCGATCCGCACCATCCGCTGGTGGCGGTGGC
The DNA here is from genome assembly GCF_030386795.1 of Streptomyces sp. S.PNR 29. Lineage (GTDB taxonomy): Bacteria > Actinomycetota > Actinomycetes > Streptomycetales > Streptomycetaceae > Streptomyces. The sequence continues at coordinate 151,869 of NZ_JANUQM010000015.1, read as the reverse complement.
GGCGCAACCAGCTGCGCCGCCCAAGCGACCTGCTCCAGGCATGGATCGGCCTCATCCTCGCCATCACGGTGGTGATCACCGCCCCGCTGGCCGCGTGGGCGGTCGGCACGGCTGTGCGCGACACGCTCACGGCCACCGCCTCCGAGCAGGCCCGCAGCGGACGTCACCACGGCTGTGCTCCTCAACGACGCGCCAGGGCATCCAGAGCCCGGCTCAGCAGAAGCCAGAGAAACCCAGTACCCGGTCAAGGTCCGCTACACCGCACCCGACGGCACCGCCCGCACCGCCACCACCGACGTCGACCCCAGCCTTCCGGCCGGGCACCGCGTACGGGTGTGGACCAACACCGAAGGCAAGCTCACCAAGCCGCCCATGCCCACGGACGAGATCCGCAACCGCGCCGTCGGCGCGAGCGCCCTCACCGCCATCACGGTGCTCGTCACCGGCACATTCGCCTACCGGCTCACCGCACGCGTCCTGGACCAGCGTCGTATGCGCGCATGGGAGGCCGAATGGCGGCGGACCGCCCGCCGGTGGACCACCTCCCCATGAGTGAGGGGCAGGGCGGAGCAGACACGGCCGAAGCGGTCGTCCTGGGCCGTCCAGGAGGCGTGGGCGGCGTCGATCTCGGCGCGGGTGCGGGCGACGAAGTGCCACGACATGAGGACCGGTTCGGGGAACGGTCCGCCGCCGAGCAGGGTCGCGCGGGCCGCTTCGCGCACCTCCAGGCGCAGTTGGTCGCGGCCTTCGCCGAGGTATCCGAGTGAAGTCGCCGACAAGGACGGTCGCCGTGCCCCCGCCGCCGTCCAGGCCGGCCCGGGGCAGCTCGGTGTGCTGCTCGAAGGCCCTGTCCGAGGCCCGACGGCTGCGCGTGCGGGAGGTCACCGTCGTCCGGATGCCGGACACCACGGGACGTCTTCATTCTGGGGCTTTGGTCGTAGGTCGTAGGTCGGTGGTCAAGTGATCGGCGGCAACAGAAGATTGGAGATGTGGAATCTCCTGGTTTCGATGTGGACGCCTTCCTGCAGCAGCCGCTCACCGCTCGCATCGCGACGAGCGGGCCAACGGTGCGTCCTGTCTGGTACCTCTGGGAAGAGGGAGCCTTCTGGACCTTGACAGGCCCGTGGGCCCGGCTGTTCAACCGCGTGAAGGATGACCCGAACGTCGCCCTCGTGGTGGACGAATGCGATCTCGCGACGGGGCGTGTCCGGCAAGTGATCGCTCGGGGCCGAGCCGAGCTTGTGCCTTTCGATGTGCCGAGGGGGCGGCGCAAGCTTGCCCGCTACTTGGGAGTGAACGAGGCTCTGTGGGACGAGCGTTTCGTGCACTACCTGCATGATGACCCGGGCGAACGAGGCACGATGTGGCTGCGTTTGAAGCCTGCCTCGCTCACCGCGGCGGACCTCAGCTACTCCGTGGCGTCGTGACGGTGCAGCGGCCGCGGCGGGCGGTCGCGGAACGACGGGCCGCGAACTGGCTCGCAGGGCCGCTGGAGCCGTGTCGCAGCCGATGCCGGTCTCAGCACACATCGGACGGTTATCGCTCCGTCTCCGCGGTCGCAGCGGACGAGGGCACTGGGGCGGTTTCGCCGGTGGGAGGCGAAGCCGTGGTGTCGGATGGGTCCGGCGCCGGATCGGTGCGCGGGGGACCACATGGGCGTGTTGCACTCGGCGCTCGGGCAGCGGCGAGTGTGCGGTCTCCAGGGCGTGGGCGAGCAGGTGGGAACGTCCGGCGACGATGGGGCTGAGGACAGCGAGAACGAGGACGTAGCTGGCGATGAGGTGAGCAGTCCCGCGGCCACGTTCATGGTGATGGTCAGTGCTGCGGCGATGGCGACTGGTCCGGCGACGGAGGTGATGTCAGCCATCGTGCGATCTCGTCCAGCCAGAGGCGGCGGTCTTCGTCATCGCGAGGGTGGCCGGCCCGCATCAAGGGGCGGCCAAGGGAGCAGAGCTGTGAGACATCCGCTCAGCTCCGTTGCGCGGTCCGATGGCACCCGCTGCCGAGCCGACCCTGGCGGCGACCCGGTCCCGCGCCCCCGCCCCGTCTGCAGCCGTCGACGCCGCCGCCTACCGCTTCCCTCGCTTCGCAGCGGTGTTCAAGGCCCGGCCCAAGAAGCTGATCAAGGATGGGCGGCCCGACCGCACAGTGATGCGCCGCGAGCTCATGACCGACCAGGAACTCCTCAGCCAGCTCCGCCTGCACGGCATCCAGGACCCTGCCCGCGTGCACCTGGCCCACCTGGAGCCCAACGGGATGATCAGCGTGCTGACCGACACGGATGAGGAGACCGAAGCCCCGCAGCACCCTCCAACCCGGTGACCGGTCCTCACCCCCGCCATCGCCGGCTGCTTCACACTCCCGTTGCGGGGTCGACGAGCACCGGGCCGCGCCTACGTGCGTTTGTGTAGTTCGACGGCGAAGGGTGTGGCGGTGAACATGGAGGAGTAGGTGCCGACGGCGAGGCCGATGAGCAGGGCGAGGCGAAGTCGGTGAGGGAGTCGCCGCCGAGGACGGCCAGGGCGCCGAGGATGAAGGCGGCGCCCAGGCCGGTGTTGACGGTGCGGGGCAGGGTCTGCAGCAGGGCGCGGTTGGCGGTGGCGGCGAAGGCTGTCTTGGGCTCGCGTCGGGTCAGGTCTCTGATGCGGTCGAAGACGACGACGGAGTCGTTGACCGAGTAGCCGATGACGGTCAGCAACGCGGCGAGGAAGACACCGTCGATGGGTTTGCCGAGCCAGGCGAAGATGCCGATGAGGATGACCACGTCATGGGCGAGGGCGGCGACCGCGGAGGTGCCGAAGAGCCAGCGGAAGCGGGCGGCGAGGTAGAGCAGCTGGGCGCCGAGGGCGCTGCCGAGAGCGATGAGGGCGCCGTGGCGTAGTTCCTTGCCGAGGCTGGGGCCGATCGCTTCGTCTCGGAGTTTATCGGCGCGGCTGGTCAGAGTGGTGATGGTGTCGGTGACGGTGGCCGCTTGCGCGTTGGTCAGCTGGTCGGTGCGGACGGTGAGCCGGCTGTCGCCGGAGGTCTGGACGACTGCGCGGGGGAATCCCGCGTCGGCGAGAGCGGCGCGGGCCCGGTCGGGGTCGACGGGGGTGGCGGTGCTGTATTCGATGAGGCGGCCCCCGGTGAACTCGACACCGAAGTCGAGGCCGCGCACGGCGATCCCGGAGGCCGACAGGGCCAGGACGGCCGCGGAGACGGCCAGCCACCGCCCAGAGCGGCGCATCAGGTGGGGATTGATGCGGGTGAGGCGGTCGCGGACGATGCCGGTGTGGGCGATGCCCGTCAGGTGTGGGCGGCGGCGAAGCCAGGGCCGGGAGACGGCCAGGTCGGCGAGGACGCGGGTGATGATCAGGGCGCTGAACATGGAGGCGAGGACGCCGATGCCCAGGGTGATGCCGAAGCCGCGCACGGGCCCGGAGGCGAGGAAGAACAGCAGGCCGGCGGCGATGAGGGTGGTGGTGTTGGAATCGGCGATCGCGCTGAAGGCGCCGCGGAATCCCGCGGTCAGCGAGGAGCGCGGGCTGGGCCGGTTACGGGAGGCGTACTCTTCACGGGCGCGTTCGAAGACGAGGACATTGGCGTCGACGGCCATGCCGATGGCCAGCACGAACCCGGCAAGGCCCGGGAGGGTGAGGGTGGCGCCGAGCGCGGCCAGGGCGGCGTAGGAGATCAGGCCGTAGCAGGCCAGCGCCACCGTGGCCAGAGTGCCCAGGAACCGGTAGACGGCGATGATGAAGAGCGCGGTCAGCGCGGTGCCCACGGCGGCGGCCCAGGCGCTGGCGGTGATGGCCTGCTTGCCCAGGGTGGGTCCGACGGTGCGCTGCTCGACGGTCTCGACGGGTGCGGGCAGGGCGCCGCCGTTGATGAGCAGGGCCAGCTCCTTGGCTTCGTCAGCGGTGAAGGATCCGGTGATCTGCGTGGAGCCGCCGCTGATGCCCGAGCCGCAGCCGACCGAGGCGTCGACCTGGGGCGAGGAGATGATCCTGTTGTCCAGGACGATGGCGACCCTTCGGGACGGGTCCCCCGCCGGGTGGCAGGCGGCCTGGCCGGTCAGGCGGGCCCAGCCGTCGCGGCCCGATCCCTTGAAGTCGACGGTGACCTGCCACCCGGCGCCGCCCTGCTGGTCGAACCGGGCGGTGGCCTCCTTGACGTCCTTGCCGGTCAGCGAGGCTGCCTCAAGACGCAGCAGCCGGCTGGACTCGTCGGCCAGAACCTGCGGGCGGGGCCGTTTCGGCAGCGATTCGGCAGTGTCGTCGGCGCGGGCGGCTGTGCCGAGCACCTGGTGGAAGGTGAGCTGGGCGGTGCGGCCGAGCACGTCCCCGGCCTTGGCCGGGTCCTGCACGCCGGGCAGTTCGACGACGATCCGGTTGCTGCCGGAGCGGGCGAGGGTGGGTTCGGCGACGCCGAGCGCGTCGATGCGCCCGCGCAGCACCTCCATGGTGCGGTCGGTGGTTTCGCTGTCGGCGTCGGAGGTGGCGGTGGGGCGGGTTTCCAGCACGATCTGCGTGCCGCCGCGCAGATCGAGTCCGAGGTGGACGGGCACAGTGAGGGCGACGTACAGCGACAGGGCGACAGCAGCGAGGGCGAGCAGCCCTCGGATGCGCAGAGCGCGGGTCAAAGTGGGCCTCCGGCAGGCACACCGCGGCCAGGACAGTGGCTGCGGCCAACGGAAAGAAAGGGGGAAGGTCAGGTGCCTGCGGGCGCGGGTGGTGCCCGTCCCTGGTGACGGTCAGCCGGGTGCGGGGAGGCGGGTGGGTTCGCCGCCGGCAGGGGCGTGCGGGTGGACGAGGGCGGGCCGTACGCCGTGCAGTACGAAGCGAAGGTGGCGCAGGTCGGCGGCGAAAAACGCTCGCCGGGGGTATCTCGAAGGCTTCGGACCAGCACATCGCAGGCGGCGCAGTGCCCGCCGTCTGCGTACGGTGCGCTGCCGGCCTGTAGATGGACGGCACCGGAAGCCGGCGACACGCCGTCGGTGGCGGAGGTGCCGCCCTGCGCTGGTGGGCCGATCAGGGCGGTGAGGACCGCAAGCAGGACAGCGAGCAGCGCTGCTGGGCCGAGGCCTCCCGCGCGGGGAACGGTGTGCAACGAGCGCGCCATACGCCGTCCCCCTTCTTGTCTCTCTTCTTGTCTCTCCCCCGGCTGGGCAGGAGCTGTTCTGCGAGGGCCTCAAGATCCCCGCTGAGGAGCGGAAACGGCCGGGCGGGTCAGGGTTCGATGAGACCGGCACGGATGGCATAGCGGGTGAGTTCCAGGCGGTCGCGCAGGCCGAGTTTCTGCAACAGGTTCGCCCGGTGCCGGTGGACGGTCTTGATGCTGATGAAGAGCATCTCGGCGATCTCCTTCGACGAGTGGCCCTCGGCGACCAGCTTGAGCACCTCCTCCTCCCGGGGCGTGAGCACCTGGTCGGGGGGTTCCTCGCCGTGGCGGACACGGTCGAGGTAGTTGCGGATGAGGGCGGTGACCGCGCCCGGGTACAGGAACGGCTCATCCCGCATCGCAGCCCGGCAGGCGGCGACCAGATCGCGATCGGCCACGGACTTCAGCACGTATCCACTGGCGCCGGCCTTCAGCGCTTGGAAGAAGTACTGCTCGTTGTCGTGCATCGTCAGCATCAGCACGCGCACATCCGGCTTCAGAGCGCTCAGCTCGCGGGCGGCCTGCAGACCCGTCATCCGGGGCATGGCGATGTCCAGCACGGCCAGATCGACCTCGTGGGTCCGGGCCAGGGCGATGGCCTCAGCGCCGTCGCCGGCCTCGGCGACGACCTGAAGGTCCGGCTCCCGGTCAAGGATGAGCCGCACGCCGCGACGCACCAGCGCGTGGTCGTCGGCGAGGAGGATGCGGATCGTGGACGTGTCGGTTGTGGTCATGGCTGCTTCCTGGGAACGGGCACGGCGAGCCGGACCTGCGTACCGGCCTGCGGCTGGGAGGCAATGTCCAGCGTGGCCCCGATCAGCAGGGCCCGCTCACGCATCCCGCGGATCCCCGAGCCTTCGCGCGCGACCCCTGTCCCTCGGCCGTCGTCCGCGACGGCCAGCACCACCGTGCCGTCGCTGTGGCGCAGGCTCACCTCCACCTGGCCGGCCTCAGCGTGGCGGGCCGCGTTGGTCAGGGCCTCCTGGGCGACGCGGTACAGCACCAGTTCGGTCTGCTGATCCAGCGCGGGCAGGCCGGCATCGAAGTGGCGCAGAACGCGCAGCCCGGTGTGGGTGGCGAACTCGGTGGTCAGCGAGGTCAGGGCGCTGACCAGGCCGAGATCCTCCAGGACGCCCGGCCGCAGCCGGCGCACCAGGCGGCGCACCTCGTCCAGGCTGTCCCGGGTGATCTCCTGAGCCTGGTGCAGCTCACCGCGCAGGGACTCGTCCGCCTCGTCCGCGGCCCGCTTCAGCACCAACAGGATCGCGGTCATGCTCTGGCCGACCTCGTCGTGGAGTTCCTGGGCGATGCGGCGTCGCTCGGCCTCCTGAGCGAGCAGGACGCGGGCGCTGCTGGCGGCCCGCTCGTGCTCCAGCCTCTCCAGCATGGCGTTGAAGGTGCGGATCAGCTCGGCGATCCCGCCACGGCCGTGTTCCGGCAGCCGCTGCCCGGGGCGCAACAGGTCGACGGTGGTCATGAGTTTCGTCAGCCGGTCCAGAGGGGCCAGCCCGATCCGCAGCAGGGCCGCGTTGGCGATCAACATGACCACCAGGCCGGCCAGGAGGATGATCGCCTCGGTCAGCAAGACCGGTACGGAAACGGTCACGGGAGCCCACAGCAGCAGCGCGGTCGCAGCCCCCAGCACCACGGCATTGAGAGCGAAGATCCGCCAGAACAGGGACACCGCGTGACGCCTTCCTCTTCATTCCTCTGTCTCTGCTGTCGGTCACCGCGTACCCCGAGCATGAGCTGCGGCCACTGCTCTCGACCGGCCTGCGGCCAGCCTGCCCGCTCCCCCGCTGATTCGTCGATGGGCTCCAATGCCCATTTCCGCATCCTGGCCTGACCACGTCACGATCGGCCCCGGACGCAGCCGCCGCGCGGTGCGAAGGCGGCGTTCTCGGACCGCGTCGGCCTCGGAATGATCATCGGGTATCCGGTCAGCGGCAGCGTCCTGGGCTGAGAGCGATGAATTTGGCCGCGGATCGCAGTCTCAGCTCCGTACCAACCGATTGGAGTGGAAATGGGCAAGCTGAAGCAGGTGGCCGACGGTGTCTGGGTCCGGCAGAGCGATTGGGTCTGGGCCAATTCCATCGCGGTGCGCGGGGAGGATGGTTTGATCCTGATCGATCCCGGCATCAATGGCTCCGAATTGAACCAACTCGCCGATGACGTGGACCAGCTCGGCATCCCGGTGGTCGCCGGGTTCTCCACCCATCCCCACTGGGACCATCTGCTCTGGCATCCCCGGTTCGGCGACGTGCCACGTCACGCCACCCCGGCCGCCGCCCACGTTGCCGGTGAAGCCCGAGAGCGGGCACAGGCGATGGCGGCGGAGAGCGCGTCCGGCATCCCTCTCGAGCCGATCGCGCTCGTCACCCCGCTGCCTGCGGACGGCGGCCCCGTGCCGGGCGAGATCATCGAGCATCAAGCGCACGCTGTCGGCCACGCCGCGATCCTCCTCGCGGACCGTGGCGTCCTGCTCGCCGGCGACATGCTCTCCGACGTCCTGATCCCGCTCTTCGACTTCCGCCAAGACGATCAGGTGGGCGCCTACGAAACGGCACTCGACCGGCTGAATGAGGCCGCCGGCCACGTCGATGTCGTGGTCCCCGGCCACGGCGCCGTTGCCAAGGGCCCCGAGGTGGCGGCCCGCCTCGCCGCCGATCGTGCCTACATCAACGCGCTGCGGCGAGGAGAGGAACCGGTCGATGCGCGTCTGGGGCCGGATACGGATTGGCTGTCCGCCATCCACCAGTCGAACCTGGAGCAGGCCCGAGGGCGGTAGGGACCTCTGATGGCCCGGGGCACCTGGCGGGTCTGCCGGATCGACACCCAGGGTGTTGTCACTGCGAGACCGTGACATGGCCGGCGAGTTCCAACTGGTCGTTGACCACACCGGTGCATGGGTCGACCGAGACCGGCACATGAGCACCGTTGACCGCCCCTCGGTCATCCACCGAGGACACCGACCTGCGCTGGGCTCTTCGTGGGCGACGCCTCCACCAGGTCCGGCTTCCAGATAACCCGGTCGAGGTAGACGTTCGCGGTGGGGGACAGCTCGTACGAGCCCGCGTTCGCGTTCTCGGCCAATACCCAGCCGGCGCCTTGGTACGCGGCGGGCGCCTCTTCCCGGGGCACGGTGCACTGCCCGGGATCCGTGATGACGGTCCTCCCTGCCGGGATGCTGAGGGAATGGGTGCTACTCGCCTTGGGACAGGGGTGGAATTCGGTGGCTCGCACATACTCCAGGCGGATCTTGACCGTGGATGCTGCCCGGCCCTGGTTGGTGAGCTTGAGGGCGAAGGAGACGCGCTCTGCCTCTACACGTGCGCACACTCTCCAGGTGACTGCCTCCGGACCGTGGAAGGGAGCGCTGCACCGGCTGTCCTCGCCGAGGACTCCCTTTTCCAGCGCTCCGGGAGCAGCAGTGGCTCCCCCCTCCGCGCCAGCACCCTCTTCACCACCGGCCGACGAAACAGGCCCATCGGACGTGCCGCCGTTCCAGATCGCGGCTCCCAGTACGCCGCCGACTGCGAGCGTGGCGAGGACAGCGGAAGTGACCCTCGCCTTTTTCGGGATGCGATCCCGCCGGCGCGCCCGGCCCGGGCTGTCCTGGGTGACCGGTTGACCAGGACCAACAGGCAGGTCGCCGCCCGTGGGCGACAGGGAGGCAGGTTCGCTCCCATCCTCCGTAGCGCCGATAGGCGCCTCTGGAGAGATGACGGTGCCAGGCGGTGCCCCGGTGAGGCTCTGGAGATGATCTCCGGCTCTCTTCCTCCAGTCCCTGCCGTGCTCCGTCAACTGTGCCTGTAGGTAGTCCACTTGGCCGGCCAACTGCATCAGGCGGGTGGACCCGCCTTCTTGAAGCTGAAGGACCTTTGCGACTCCCTGAGTAAGCCCTGCGCCGGGGAGAGCTGCTCCGCCTTTCCAGATCTGCTCCCGGCCGCCGAGCCACCTGGAGACGTTCCCCGGGTTGACGCCCAGCCCATTGACGAGCACCTTCTGCGGTCGTCCGTTGAGCGCAACCTTCACCTCTTGGGACCAGGCGTCGAGGGCGTCAGCGAAGTCCTCGGCCAGTTTCTCGAATGACGGTGGTGAATCCCCCACCTGAACACCCCTTCTCTTTTGCACCGTGACGGTGAAACCGCTGGTCACAGAGGTGCAAGTTGTACTGCAACATGCACCGCTCCGACGCTGTGGCCTCTCTCGGATCCCCTTGGCACTGTCGATTCCGGCGGCGCTCCGCCGCGCCGCCGAAGCCCGCAACTCACGTAACTCCGAGAGAGGAACAAACCGTGATTCGAACGAACGTACGCATGCCTCGTGCTGCACTGACCGCCCTGGCGGCGGCGCTGATCGGCTCTGCAACGCCCGCTCTTTCGCCCACCCCCGCGAACGCCGCACCGCTCGGCCGTGTGTGCCTGTTCCAGGACAAGGAGGGGGCCCGCGGGGCCGGCCACGTGGCATGGGCCATCCGCGACCCGAAGAACTCCAGCCACTGGATCTGGGGCGCGACGGAGAACGCCGAGGGAGACAGCTACACCGCTCCGGGCAAGAACAACGGCAGCTGGATCAAGGGCGGCAGCTGGACGCAGCTGCGCGGCAGCATCAACCTGGCCCGCTACGACTACTACCGATGCATCAACACCGCGAGCGGCAAGCTCACGTCCGCCCAGCAGACGTACCGCCAGATGAAGGCCAACGGCTACGCCGTGTTGACCAACAACTGTCTCACCAAGTCCCTCGCGATCTTCCGTAGCTACAGCCCCGCCCTGACCAGCGCCTACCTGCCCGACGGCAAGTTCAAGGCGCCCAACTACTACTTCACCACCTCGCTGAACAACTCCCGGGGCTGGGAGCGAGCCCGCGCCTACTGACTCACCCCGTCCACCTCCGAGGTACTCACACCGACCAGGAAAGGAACGACCACCATGTGCCAGCGATGCAAGGGTGACGGCAAGTGCACCACCTGCGGCGGCTCCGGCTACCGGGGCGTATGGAAGTGCGACAGCTGCCGAGGCAGCGGGGACTGCAAGGCGTGTAACGGTCGCGGCTGAACGCGGCCGAACCAGGTGGGCAGGGGCTCCGGCCCCTGCCCCTCCCCCTCGCAGACATTCGGACGGCGAAGGCGCACATGGAGACTGTCGCGCCGCTCCGCCTGACCAGCAGACCAGCTCGAGCTCGGATGCATTTCCCGGCTCGCGAGGTGCGAGCCGCCGACACCAGTGACAAGGAGACAGGTGGATGACCACATGGCTGATTACCGCTGAGGAGACCGTCACAGCCGACGGGGCAGCACCCCACCGGCAGATCAAGGTCATTCGGACGGTGAACAAAACCCGGGAAGAGGCACTCGTCGAGCTGCACAAGGCGGCCAAGAGCCACGTGCCCGACTCGCTGAAGGGCACCTCACGCGTGGTGGGACGCGACAGCGACGGCTCCTTCTGGATCCTGCCGAAGAACGGCAAGGGCCACGCTTCATGCACCATCCGTCTCATCGAGCAGATACATCCCTGAGTCGTGCCGTCCGGCAACCGAAGTCGATGAGGGGAACTCCTCGCCACCTGGTCTTGCACGGGTGTGCGAGGGGTGAGCTCAACTTCCGCTCGCCGCGGCGCCAGACCCGCTCCGCGCTTCATGGCCATGCGCTGTCCCTTCACGACCCCGGGTGGCGATTCGTGACACCCGGAAACGTAGTGAAGAGTATTAACCACGTAACATGGCCTCACTGCAAGTCGTATGATCCGTCAACTACCGGATTGCGGCGCCGAGTTGTGTGTATGAAGCGCCAGAGGGGTGTGAGTGAGTATGCGACCGTCCACCGAGGGGGAAGCCGCTCGGTCCGTGTCACGCCGTGAGCGTCTGCGCGCCGAACTGGAACGCGATGCGCTCACGGCGGCGCGCGAGCTCATCGCCTCGCAGGGCGCCGAGGCCCTGAGCCTGTCCGCGGTGGCCCGGGAAGTGGGCGTCACTCCACCGGCGTTGTATCGGTACTTCGAGGGAAAGGCGGGCCTGACGCTCGCTGTCTACGAAGCTGTCACACGCGACTTCGTCGCCATCGTCGCGAAGGCGGCAGGCGCCCGAGACCCGGAAGATTTCGGCGGCCAGCTCTACGCGGCCACCCGGGCGGTGCTGGACTGGTCGGTCGCCAACCCCGGCGAGTTCGACCTTCTCATGGGCGCCGGCTACGCACGGCTGGTCGCCTCGGGGCGCCACGTCGACCAGGTACTGGTCCGGGAGTTGGGCGGCCTGTTCGGACAAACCTTCATGCAGCTGTGGCGTCGGGGCATCCTGCCACATCCGTCAGAGGAAAAGCTGGAGCCGCGCCTTCGGGCGCAGGTGGCGGCCTACCAGCGGCTGATGGGGCACGACTACCCGGTCGGTGTCGCCATGGTGATGATCACCTGCTGGCGTCAGATCTACGGACTGCTTTGCATGGCCGTCTACGGACATCTGGCCTCGTCGTTCGACGATTACCTGCCCTTGTTCGAGAACATGATGGACGATCTGCTCGCCCTGTGTGGCGTACCGCGCGAACGGTGAGCATGCGTCGCATGGCTTTTCGAGCGGAGGCGCGAGGCTGGCGTGTGCCGTCGGCGTCCGCGTGCACGCTCCAGCCAGCCGGGTATGCGTTCGAGGTCCTCGTCGCGCTCCTCCTGCGGCACGTACCCAGCTGCTCCCTGCGTATAGCGGGAGTCGCCGAGCCGGAAGTCGACCGCGCGTACGGCGAGCCCGGAGCGCATCGGCGGCGACCTGGGTCTGCCGCATCCGGAGGAGAAGCTCACGCAACGCCGTCGGCAGATCGACACCTGCCCGTCAGCTTTCCACGTCCCTCGACCATGACGCGGAGCGTCGGCATCGACGTCCTACCGTCCTACGTCAGCCCGAGGCCACCGGCGGTCTGTCAGCGCAGGCCGAGACGCATCAGGACCCGGGGATGACCGGCCAGCACCGACGTGGTGTCGGCGGCGTGGGTGAACCCCGCGCGCTCGAAGTTCTTCCGGATTCCGGCGTACGCCATCGTCAGGTCGACCTTGGCGTCGCCATTGTCGAGGGGGTACGCCTCCACCGCCGGTGCACCGTGGGCGCGGGCGAAGTCGACCGCGCCGGCGATGAGGGCGTGCGAGATCCCCCTCTTGCGGTGACCGGGGCGTACTCGGATGCACCACAGCGACCAGACCGGCAGGTCGTCGACGTGCGGGATCTTGCGGTTGCGTGCGAAGGAGGTGTCCGAGCGCGGAGCCACGGCAGCCCAGCCGACCGGCTCGTCGCCGTCGTAGGCGAGCACCCCCGGAGGGGGCTCCGTACGGCACAGCTCCGCGACGTACTCCCCTCGGGCGGACCCGCGTAGCTCGTTGTTGAGCCTGGACGGGATCCGGTAGCTCAGGCACCAGCAGACATTCGCTCCAGGCGACTTCGGGCCGAGCACGGTACGGACATCCTCGAAGACCGAAGCCGGGCGCACGTCGATGGTCATGACACCACGATGTCACGGCGTCTGTGGTGCCGCTTCTCCCTTTGCGGCACCCACTCGCACCGTTATGAAGTGGCGCTGGGGCCAGGTGCGGATGCGCGTTTCGCGGTGTCCCGCCGGCCGATGGCCTCGGCAATCTCTTCGATGGCGGCGCGAAGAAGGTCACCGTAGAGGCCTTGAGGGAGATCGGGGGCATGCTCCCTGGCCGCGTCGATGTGCTCGGTCGCGGCTTCGAACGACCCGAGTCGGCGGTAGTTGTCCGCCAGATTGACGTGCAGGGACGGGTAGAAGCCGGCGATACGGAGGCCGGCGTGGTGCTGCCGCACGCGTTGGTCGGTCACGGCATCCGCAGCGTCCAGGGCCCGAACGTCCCAGGTCAGGGCCTGGGCGGGGTCTTCATGGAGATCTGCCAGGTAGTGCGCGAGGGTGCAGCGGTGCAGCGCGTCGCCGGTGATTCCGATCGCGGACCAGAGGTCCAGGAGTTCCTGACGGGCGGCAGCGACGTCACCTGCTCGGCCCTCGGCGACGGCTTTGCCGATGGCTTCCATGGTCGGGTCGGTGCTGGTGGGAGTGGCGGTCATGGAATAGTCCTTGTCGTCGTGCTCAGCTGGAGTGGTCGGGCTTGATGGGCATGGCCAAGGTGGTGAGATCGCCACGGTCGGCGGAGCGGATGGTGGCGGGCTGGTCGGGGCCTCGCAGGTCAATCACCACGTCAGGGCCGATGGCGGTGCTGACCGCTGGATAGAGGGTGGTCAGTTCGAACGAGATCTTGAGGGTCCGCCCCGTCGCGGTCGCGGGGAGCGGGACTTCAGGGTGTTCGTCATCGGTGGGCAGGATGTGCACTCCGTGGTCGGTCGCGCGCAGCGTGATCCGGTGGCCGGGGTGTTCTTCCAGAGCGCGCAGGAGGAGATCCTTCGAGACCGTCATACGGGTGGTGGCCTCAGGGAGCGCCCCGAGCATCAGCCGGTAGTCGGGGAACTCCTCGGTCAGCAGTCGGCAGTGCTGGTCCTCCCCCTCTGCCACGCGTAGCCAGATCCCGTGTGGCGTCGCTTCGACTCGGACGAGCGCGCTGCGGCGGATTTCGGCGACCGCGGTCCGCAACTCGTCGCCTCGGACTGTGGCAGCCCATGTCGTGGTGGGCGGTTCGGCAGGGACCAGCGTTCGTGTTGAGAGCCGGTAGCGGTCGGTCGCGGTGAGTGCGACTGCCTCATGAGTCGTTTCGATGCGCAGACCACCGAGTACCGGCATCCCCGGCTCGCGTGCGGTTGCAGTCAACACCTGCTCGACGGCGTCAGCCAGCACGGGACCCTTCAACGCGGCGATCGGCAGGCTGGGCACACGAGTGAGCGAGGACCTGATGACGGCAGCCTTCTGCTGCGCGGCGACCGCGTCTGCCACGACCTTCGCGAGGTGCTCGTCGATCAGCCGGGACGCTTCGTCGGACACGGCGTCGAGGACCGCCTCAACGGCGGTGAGGGGCATGGCGATCTCACGGAGCTGACGAAGCGCGGTTGCCCGCGCCACCTGGTCACCCCTGTAGTAGCGGTAGCCCGAGACCGGGTCGACCTCGGCAGGGGGCAGCAGCCCGCAATCGGCGTAGAACCGCAACGCGCTCGCGGTCAGACCACTGCGCTGGGCGAAGGCCCCGATCGGCATCAGATCGTCAGAAGGTGGCACCCCGCCATCATTGGGCTTCAACCAACTGGAAGGTCAATGCCGGCCGGTGGCGTTCTTCGGTAGTAGCTGGGGTCGGGCCGCGGTGGTCGGCGCGCAGCTGCGCGAGCATGTCGCCGTAGTGGCCGGCGTACAGGATGCCCTCCATGACGACGTGATCCCCGGCGTCCAGGGCAGCGCACGCACCGCGTCGTGCCAAGCGGCATGCCGCACGTCTTGTGCGGCGCGAGTCCCGCGTAGAGGTGCGGCCGCGTCTCACGCTCCTGCCAGGCCCGGCGGCGGATTGTCATGGACGTCATGTCTGTGCCCCGCTTATCGTTTCTCAGCACGCGTTCTCCGCGGGCTGTTCCGTTCTCTGCCCGTGGGGGGCCACCGTCATGTCCTCATCCAGTGATCTGCGTCCGCGTCCCTTGCTGCCCGGCGGGGTGCCGCGCTCGTCTCGCGGCCTCCTGGCCGCCGTTTCGGCGCTGCTCGCTGTCGTCGCCCTCAGCGATCTGTTCGCCGTGTTCGCCGGGGCCCGGATCCACGCGCTGATCGACGAGGACCACGGCTTCGCCACCGCTCCCCAGCAGGACCTGGACGCCGCGTACTCGCTGTACCAGACGGCCGGGAACCTGCAGGTCATCCTGTACGTGCCGTGCGCGGTCCTGTTCGTCGTCTGGTTCTTCCGCATGCGCCGCAACACCGGACTGCTGGCGCCCGACCGGTTCCGCAACGGGCCCGGCTGGGCCATCGGAGGCTGGGCCATTCCGCTGGCGAACCTCTGGATGCCGTACCGCGTCGCCGTCGACATGTGGGGCGCAGGCACCCCCCTGCCGGATGGCGGCGAGCCGTACCGGACGTCGATCTGGCCGGTGAACCTGTGGTGGGGTCTGTTCGTCGCCAGTGCGCTGTTCCGCAGATACGCCGGCTCGCGATACGAGGCCGCCGAGACCCTCTCGGAGGTCCGTGACGCCGTGGTGCAGTACATGGCGGCCGACGTCCTGGACGTTGCCGCCGCTGCGGCTGCGGTGTACTTCGCCGTCCGGCTGACCGCCATGCAGCGGCTGAAGGCGGCTGAGGGGCCGTACCGGACGGCTCGGGCCTAGGTGTGCTGTCAACACCTCAGGAAACCGGAACCCATCGGAGTACGTGATCAACCGTCTTGCAGATGATTCACCGCGACGGGGCCGTGCCGATCATCCGCGGAGTCGTTAGGCCTGGTGCGCCCGGTCGGTGCGGCCGGGCCCCGATTCAGCGGAAGGAAACCGACACAGATGTACGGTGCACGGCGTATCGCAGTGATGGCCTCGATGGTGGGCGTGCTGTTGGCGGTCCCCACCGGCTTGGCCCATGCCGGTGACGGCGACGCGGGGGCGGGCGGTGTGCTGTCCAACCTGTCGGGCAGGAACTCCTCCGGCCACACCAACCTCTGCGGCACGGGCAAGCTGGCTCTTTTCAAGGACCGCACCTGCGTGGCCGAGGACCGCCGATCGGGCGGTGGGGACCAGGCGGGCCCCAGCGGAGGCGTGCTGTCCAACCTGCTGTTCGCCCGCAACGCCTCGGGCCACAGCAACAACTGCGGCAACGAAACGGTCGCGGTGTTCAGCCGCACCACCTGCGTCACCGTGGACCGCCCCGGCCACTGACGCCGGACAGGACGGAACATGCCCGCAGGCCGGTGACCTGTGACCGGTGTGCGCCGACACAGCGCCCCGGTCCGCGGGCAGCGGGACAGAGAGAAAGAGCGGCCCGTGAACACTCGGCCACAGCGGCTGTCCATCGGCGTGGTGGCGCCCCTGACGGGACGGCTGGCATCACTCGGGAAGCCGTTGTCGTACGTTCTGCGCAGGCTCGCGCCCAGGCTCACTCACATCCGCAACGGCACGCGCCGGTACGACGTGTCGGTCGCCGTACGCGACAGCCGCTCCGATCCCGGCGCGGCCCAGCGGGCCGTCCGCGACCTGGTCGCCGTCGACGGGGCGCACATTGTGCTCACCATGGCCGGGACTCGGGTGCTGCCTGCCGTCGCCGACGCCTGCGAGGCCTCGCAGATTGCCTGCGTCTCGACCACGTTCCCCTGGCAGGCATACGTTCACGCGCGCGGCGTCCATCCGGGGCACCGCTTCCAGTGGACGTATCACTTCGCGTGGGGCTTGGACGACATCGCCACCGTCTTCGCCCACATGTGGGAGGGCATCAGCGGCCGGCGCTCCGTCGGCTGCCTGTGGAACGACGACCTGCAAGGCAGCCTGCTGCGTCACGAGACGTACGGTTTTGGTCCGGTGGCGTCCGCGCGCGGACACACACTGGTCGACCTCGGCACCTACCGGGAACCGGCCCATGACTTCCGCGCGCAGGTCGACCGGATGCGGGAGCACGGCGCCGACCTCGTCACGAGTGCTGCCACCGCCTCCGACCTGGCCCTCTTCCACCGCCAGGCCCGCGAGGCGGGGCTGCGTCCCAGGCTGATCACCTGCTCGCGATGGCTGACCTACCCCCACACCCACACCACCTCCGCCCCGGCCATCCACACCGAACTCGCCGACGCACGCGTGGCCACCCTGGTCTATTGGAGTCCGGATCATCCCTACCGCTCCAGTCTGGACGGCACCACCTGCACCGACCTCGCCCACGCCTACCAGCAGGACACCGGCGCTCCCTGGCTACAGCCGCTGGGCCTGGCCCATGCCCTGCTGGAAACCGCCCACCACGCCCTGACGACGGCCATCGATCCCACCGACCGTACGGCCGTCGCGCAGGCCTTGGCCGGCGCCACCCTCACCACGATCGCCGGAACCCTTGACTGGACACGGGGACCGACGCCCAACACCGCCCTGCTCCCCCTGGTCGGCGGCCAGTGGCATCCGAGCCCGCGAGGCCCCCGCCTCGCCATCGTCACGAACACCGGAAGTCCCGACATCCCGCTCACCGGCGAACTCCTGTCGGCCCGACAGCACGGATGACAGCCGGGCGGCGCACCTGAACTCGCGGTCACCCCGCTGGTCGGGACGGCAACACAGACCGTTTGAAGTGCACCGGACCCATTGACCTTTCCTTACGCGTGAGTAAGTTGACTCTGGAGTAAGTACCCACGGGTGCACGTCAACCTCATCGCGACCGGGAGCCGTCATGGGCGTACGCAAGGATCTGAAACGGGCGCAGCGGCGCACCGGCCTGGCGACCCGCACGAAGATCGAGACCTTCAGGGACGAGCGCGGCGTCGTTCGTGAGGTCCGCGCCGCGCCCCTCGCGCCGAGGGCGGCCACGGGCAGTACCGCCGACATTCCGTTCACCAACGCCACGCAGGCTCCCGACGCCGTGGTCCTGCGCCGCGAGCACCGCGGCACCTGGCAGCCCGTGACTGCGGCGGCTTTCGCCCGTGAAGTGACGGCCGTGGCCAAAGGATTGATCGCCGCAGGCCTCCAGGCCGGTGGCCGGGTCGCGGTGATGTCCCGCACCCGTTATGAGTGGACGGTCCTGGACTTCGCGATCTGGGCCGCCGGCGGCCAGACCGTGCCGATCTACGCCACCTCCTCCGCCGACCAGGTGGAGTGGATCGTCCGCGACTCCGGCGCCCGCTACGTCGTGGCCGAGACCGCGGAGAACGCCGCCACCGTCACCACCGGCACGGCCGACCGCCCGGAACCCCCACGCGTCTGGCAGCTGGACGGCGGAGCGCTGTCCGACCTCACCGCCCTGGGCCGGGACATCTCCGACGAGGAGGTCACCAAGCGCCGTACCGCCCTGACCCCCGAGACCATCGCGACGGTCTGCTACACCTCCGGCACCACCGGACGGCCCAAGGGCTGCGTCCTCACCCACGCCAATCTGCACGCCGAAGCCGCCAACACCGTCGAATTGCTGCACCCCCTGTTCAAGGAGGTCACCGGCCAGACCGCCTCGACCCTCCTCTTCCTCCCGCTCGCCCACATCCTCGGCCGCACCCTGCAGATCGCCTGCCTGATGGCCCGTATCGAGATCGGCCACTGCCCGAGCATCAAGCCCGACGAACTGCGCCCGGCCCTCAAGGCGTTCCGCCCGACCTTCCTGGTCGGCGTTCCGTACCTCTTCGAGAAGATCCACGACACCGGCCGCGCCACCGCAGAGAAGATCGGCCGCGGCGCCTCCTTCGACCGCGCTCACCGCATCGCCGTCCGCTTCGGCGAGGCGCACCTGAACAGGTTCCTCGGCAGGGGCAAGGGACCCGGCCCCGGCCTGTACGCCGCCTGGGCGCTGTACGACCTGCTGGTATACCGCCGCATCCGCAAGGAGCTCGGCGGCCGCATGCGCTATGCCATCAGCGGCGGCTCCCCGCTCGACCGCGATCTCAACCTGTTCTTCTACGCGGCCGGGATCATCGTCTACGAGGGGTACGGCCTGACCGAGACGACGGCCGCCGCCACCATCGTCCCGCCCCTGGGTCCCCGCCCCGGCACGGTGGGCCTCCCCGTTCCCGGCACCACCGTCCGCGTTGCCGACGACGGCGAGGTACTCATCAAGGGCGGCATCGTCTTCGGTTCGTACTGGAGCAACCCGGCCGCCACGGACGCGGTCCTCACCGACGGCTGGTTCGCCACCGGCGACCTCGGCTCCCTCGACGCGGACGGCTACCTCACCATCACCGGCCGCAAGAAGGACATCATCGTCACCTCCGGCGGGAAGAACGTCTCCCCTGCCGTCCTGGAGGACCGGCTGCGCAGCCGCCCTCCTGTCGGTCAGTGCCTCGTCGTCGGTGACAACCGCCCCTTCGTGGCCGCCCTGATCACCCTGGACCCCGATGCCGTCGCCCATTGGCTGGCCGTCCGCAAGCTGCCCGCGGACACCCCGGTGTCCGAGATCGCCCGCGACCCCCGGATGCGCGCCGACGTCCAGAAGGCCGTGGACCACGCCAACCAGGCAGTCTCGCGCGCCGAGTCGATCCGCGCCTTCACCATCGTCGACGGCGAGTTCACCGAGGAGAACGGCCTGCTGACTCCGTCCCTGAAGGTGAAACGGCGGGAGGCGATGGCGGCGTACGCAAAGGACATCGAGGAGCTCTACGCGTCCGGGCGCTGACACGGCATTCCAGGGGGTCGGGCAGGCGCCGGGCCGCATGACCCGCGCCTCGGCGCCACTCCCCCGGGTCGGATACGGCCGGGCCCACGCCTACTGGATGGTGCGGGCGGCCGACCTGGCGCGCGGGCCCGCCGACACGGGGACGCCCACTACGGCTTCAGCGTCAGCGGCAGCGTCCGTGACTCCATGCCGTCCGTCGGCGGGGCGCGACCGCCGACCACCGCGACGTGAAGACCGTGGACGGCAGTGGAAAGCAAATAACGTACTGGTCATGCCCTCCAGCGACGTACGCTGAGCATATGGTGCTTCGCCATACTAAATACGGGCATATACGGAGCGAAGCGTCGACCGGTCAGAGCACCCCTGTCTTCGTCGACTCCTCCGGTCGGCGCGCGCGGATTCTCCGGCGTACCGGATACGGGTTGGCCGGGCTGGCAGCCGCGTACCTGGCAGTGCTGGGACTGAGCCTGATGGGAGCAACTCCCTTCGCGCCGGGGACGATCCTGCCCGGTCCCGGTGACGCCGCGGCACCTGCCGCGCCCGAACGGCACCCGTCGGACAGGACCCCCTCGCCGCCCGGCGACTCGCTCCCATCGGACCGCCCGGCGCCCGCCGGCCCGGGACCCTCAGCCGGTCCGGACAGCCTGCTCATTCCGCAGCTCACTCTGCCGGGTCCGCTCACTCCGCCCGGCCCGCTCACTCCGCCCGGCTCGCCCGCTGTTCCGCCCGTCGTGCCCGAGAGCCCGCCGAACAGCAGCGCGCCGGAGCCTCCGGACACAGCCGAACCGGAAGCGCCGACGACATCGACGCCACCCTCGCCGGCACCACCTCAGGTCCCGACCCCCGGTGAACCCGCTGCCCCCGCACCTGCGCCCGGCACGGGCGGCACTCCCACCTCTCCCCCGCCGTCGCCCGTACCTGCTCCGGGATCCAGTGACACTCCGGCCTCACCGACGCCCTCACCCCCGGCGCCGACACCGACTCCGACGCCCAGCACGCCGACGGCCGGCCCCTCCACACCGTCACAGGCGCCGAGCACCGCACCGTCGTCCAGCACATCGGTCACCGAGGCCCCCTGATGCGGCGGCGCCCTCACCGGCCCGTCCGCCGCGCACCGACGTCAGCCGGTCCGCGGCGGATCCGGGGGCCTCTGCCGTCCCGGCATCGCTTCCGCATCGTCGTTCCGCTCGTACTGCTGGCCTTCCTCGTCTCGATGCTTCTGGTCGAGGGGTACACACACAGGGGCTTCGCCGGTGACCAGGAAGGGCGCAGCGGGCAACCGGCCACTCGCGTCCCTCGGAAGATCACCGACGGCGGGCCGATCGTCGACACCACGGGTGATCACCTGCGCACCTATCGCACACCGGCAAGGACCGTGGCCCTGACCTTCGACGACGGCCCCGACCCCACCTGGACGCCCCGTGTACGGGCCGTTCTCGACCGCTACGACGTGCCCGGCACGTTCTTCGTCACCGGGCAGCAGGTCGCCCGCCACCCCGGAACCGTGCGCGAGCTGATCCGGGCCGGCCATGAGATCGGTGTGCACACCTTCTCCCATCCGGACCTGGCCACCCGGTCCGCGAGCGACATCGACCGAGAGCTGGCCCTGACCCAACTCGCCCTCGCGGGGGCCGGGGGCATCAACAGCTCGCTCCTGCGGATGCCCTACTCCTCGACCACCTCCGCCCTGGACGACCCTGCTTGGTCCGTGGCCCAGCGCCTCGGTGACAAGGGGTATGTGCTGGCGTTCATGGACCAGGACACCAACGACTGGCGGCGGCCGGGCGTCCGAGCGATCGTCGAAGCGGCCACGCCGAGTCCACCGGGCAGAGGTGCGGTCATCCTCCTGCACGACGCGGGAGGAGACAGGTCACAGACCGTGGAAGCCCTCAAGACCCTGCTTCCCCGGCTCCAGGCCCAGGGCTATCGCTTCACCACCCTCGCGGACATCCTCGGCACCGACAGTCTCACCAGCCCCGTCGGAACGGCGGACTTGTGGAAGGGCCGGATCTTCGTAGCCGCTGTGACCGTGTCGGGGACAGCTGTGTCGGTCGCCACCGCGCTGCTTCTGGTGGTCGGTTCGCTGGTCCTCGCACGGTGTGTGCTGCTCCTGGTCCTGGCACGTCACCACGCCCGTCGGCGCCTGCGCCATCCCACCGGCCGGGGCCGGCCCGTCACCCGGCCCGTCAGCGTCGTCATCCCCGCCTACAACGAGCGGCTGTGCATCGCCAAGACGCTCCGCTCACTGGCCGCCAGCGATCATCCCGTCGAGATCATCGTGGTGGACGACGGCTCCACCGACGGCACCGCCGACATCGCGGAGTCACTCGCCCTCGGCCACGTCACCGTAATCCGCCGACCGAACGGCGGCAAACCGTCCGCGCTCAACACCGGCATCCTGCGGGCCTCCCACGACATCATCGTCATGCTGGACGCCGACACGGTCTTCGCCCCCTCGACCGTGCGCCGCCTCGTCCAGCCGTTCGCCGACCCCGTCGTCGGCGCCGTCGCCGGGAACGCCAAGGTCGGCAACTGCCGGCGTCTGCTCGGCCGGTGGCAGCACATCGAGTACGTCATGGGCTTCAACCTCGACCGCCGCATGTACGACCTGCTGCGCTGTCTGCCCACCATTCCCGGTGCCGTGGGGGCGTTCCGCGCCACGGCCCTGCGGGACGCCGGGATGATGAGCGGGGACACCCTCGCCGAGGACACCGACATCACCATGGCCCTGCACCGGGCCGAGTGGGAGATCCGCTACGTGGAGGACGCCCTGGCGTGGACGGAGGCGCCGGCCACGTTGCGGGAACTGTGGCGCCAGCGCTACCGATGGAGCTACGGCACCATGCAGGCCGTGTGGAAGCATCGTCACGCACTGCTCCAGCGCGGCCATGCGGGCCACTTCGGCCGTCTCGGCCTGCCGTTGCTGGCCGTCTTCCAGATCTTCACCCCTCTCCTCGCCCCACTGATCGACATTCTGACCCTCTACGGTCTGCTGTTCGGCGACCCGCTCGGCACGATGCTGGCCTGGACCGGTGTGCTGGCGGTGCAGTTCGTCTGTGCCGCCTACGCGTTCCATCTGGACGGTGAGAGGCTCGGGCCCCTGTGGGCGCTTCCTCTTCAGCAGATCGTCTACCGTCAGCTGATGTACCTGGTTCTCACTCAGGCGTGCCTCACCGCGATCAACGGCTACCGGCTGCCGTGGCAGCGGCTCAAGCGCAGCGGAGACGTGATGCTGCCTCCTCAGCCGTCCACCCGGGAGCCGTGAGCCTCCGGTCCGGCCCTTCATGCCGTGCGACTTCCTGCGGCAAACGCCGATGTTCTCGCACCGGACGGAACTCACCACCCGGGTGTGGCACCCGGGTGGTGAGCCGGTCTCCCCGGTACGTTCAGCAGCTGGAGGTCCAGGTGTGGGAGTCGCCCCGGTCGTTGGCGGTGGCGTTGTGGCCGACCTCCTGGCCGGGGGCCAGGCAGATGGTGACGCCGCCGCCCTGCCACGCGCCGGCGTAGACCTTGACGTGGTCCTTGACGCCCGGGCCGGAGATCCCGTGGTTGGCCCACGAGCTGTCCTGGTCGGCGATGTTGCCCTCCCACCAGCCGTCGTCGCCGGTCCAGCCCACGGCCAGGCCACCGAAGTCGGCGTCGGTGTAGGCGCAGAAGCTCCCGGAGGCGCAGGGGGCGGCGGCCTGGGCCGTACCGGGAACGGCGGCCAGGGCGGCACCGGCGGCGAGGAGCACGCCGGCGGCGGTGATGAAGGTCTTGCGCATGATGTCGGTCCCTTCGCTGTGAAAACGCCGTGTGGTCGGGCGGTTTCGGTGAGTGGAGTCGAGCGGAGCCCTGACGGGACCCACTCGCTGAGCCCGGTGGCCTGCCGGCCGGTCGGCCGGTCTTGGCTCCGGGAGTCCGGTTGCGGTGGTGCGGCGCTCGGCACCGCGGCACGGTGCCACCGCGGAGGTCATGAGGCGTCTGCGGGGCCCGGTGGTGTCGGCCGGAGGAAGGCGTGTCAGAGATCGTGCTGGACGGCGTAGCGCAGGCCGCGCTCGCGCATCCGCCGGTGCTCGGCGATCAGGTCGGCGTACTCGGCGCTCAGGTCCGCCGCGTGGCGCTTCTCCAGCCGGGCGCCGGTGTCTGCGAGGTCCGTGCGTTGTACACACCGTGCCTCGGCCACGGCGTACCGCCGCTGCAGATCCGTGGCCTGACGCGGCTGGAGATCGCGGGCACGGCGCTGCCACGCGCGGCGCAGCTCCGCCGGATCCTCGGCCTTGTGCACCGGGGCGACGCAGTGTGCCCAGCGGGCGAGCGCGGCCCGGTAGGCAGGGTCTCGGGTCACACGGTGGTGGGCGGCGGCCTCAAGGTTGTTGACCGCGACCTCGGCTCGGAACCAGCGCGCCTGGTCGCCGTAGAGGACGCGCTGTGCTTCGGCGAGGCAGCCGTCGCTGTTGGCTTTGACGACAAGTCCGGTGGCCGTCCGGGTGGACAGTTCACGGCGTCCGGTGCCGAACAGCGCGTCGGACAGCCGCTGTTGCTGCTCCGCCGCCTGTGTTCCGGGCTGGGGGGCCTGCTGTGCCTGTTGGGTCCGCCGTGTCCGCGGTGCGTCGCGGGGTCCGTCCCCGTGGTCCGGGCCCGTGGTCCACGCCGCGCTGCCGAAGCCGTGCTCGGCGGCCCAGGCGGGGTCGTCGATACCGTACGGGAACTGGCGCTGTCGTGAGGCCTTCTGGTCCTGCGTGGTGCCCCTGCCGGTGCCGGCCCCGTTCACCGGCCCGTCGGGGCTCGGTGGCAGCGCCACCTCACGCCGTGTCAGACAACGCCTTACGAGAGCGGACTCGGCGCTCTTCAGCAGATCGTCCTGGTCCCGGGGTGACCGAGGTACGGACCGCGACTCCCCCGCATCGTTCTGATCCGCGCCTTGCCCGCAGCCGCCCGCCATGGCCGCCACGCACATCGACAGTGCCACCGTGGAAACGAACCTCGCAGCCCGCACCGTGGCCACCCCCTGCCTTCGTCCGGTCGTACGGACCGGATCAGCCGTCTTCCGACTCCCCCGTCGGCTTGGTTCCCATTAGAGAGGAGGGCAGGGCGGTTGTGATCCTCGGAAGTCATAGGGCGGGCAGGACCTATGGATGTCCCTGACACACGGACCAGACCTCCCGCAGGACTGTCCGATAGTCCTCGCCCTGGGTGACCACGGCCGCGTACACCGCATCGAGGGCTGCCTGGAGCGGGTCGGTTTCGGCGGCGCCGAGCAGTGCGGGGACGGCCATGTGCGGTTGGGACAATCTCAAGGACGGGTCCGGCGCGCCGATCGTGATCATCAAGGTGTGCGGTGTCGCTTCGCCGGCCTGCGGTGTCGGCGGCCGTGGTCGGCTCGGCGGTTTCAGCGCGGCGGCCGCGGGGCCCACGATCCGGGAGGTCGGATCAGGCTCGGGCTTGGCCGTGGGTGCGCCGTCATGGGCGGGCGGCTCGAAGGGGGGCCGCTCCGGTGGGATTGCGCTGGCGACGGTTCTGTCGGGGACGCGCGGGTCGGATTCCAGTGCCTGCCATACGCGGGTCGGGTCGTCGAAGGGTGGTGGCAGCGGACGCCCCTCTGCCAGGGCGGTGAGTCCGGCGGCGATCCAGTCGAGGTCGGCGAGACCGGCCGCCTGGCATGCGTGGCGTGCCGCCAGCAGGGCTACCGCACGCTGGGTGGCGGGGCCGGCGGCGTCTATGGCGTGGACGAGGGCCGGGTCGAAGCGGAGCAGTCCGCGGACGTTGCCACGGACGTTGCGCAGTGCCTGGCTCGGCAGTTGCCCGCCCCAGTCCCATCGTTCGTGGGCGAGCCGGCGTTCCGTCTCCGCTTGTTCCTCTGCGAGGTGGGCGAGCCGTTCCGCTTCGGCGCGTTCGGCGGGTGTGGGAGGGGGTGGTTGCCGCCGGGCGTGGTCGTGCCAGTAGGCGGCAGTCGCCGAAGTCTGCCGCAGTATGCGGTCCGGCGCGGGTGGTGCGGGCCAGAACTGCAGGAGGTAGGAGTCGAGTGGGAGTTCCTCGTCCAGTCGGGTGTCCTGCCGGCTCGCCTCGTCCATGCCCTTGGCGCAGTAGCGCACCCGGTAGTCGGTCTCTTCCAGGTCCAGCTCCCAGGAGGCCTCGCCTGCCCATTGCACGAGGGCCGTGCTGCCCGACACGGGGCGGAAGGACACCTCCACGACGTCCTCCCACGCCTCCTCCAGCAGCGGGGTCTGGTCGTGCACCTCGACGGTGAAGCCGACGTTGCCTGTGTGCAGCCCGGTCGACAGCCACAGCGCGCCGGGGATCGCCGCCCCGCACAGTCCGGCGCTCTGCCCGGCGAACGACTCCGCGAGGTCCGGGCCGAAACCGCCCGGATCGCTCTCGACGTAGAGCTGACCGTAGTGAACATGGACCTCCCCCTCGACCGGCCTGCGCACCATTACCTCCGTCGTTTCCCGGAACGGGCCATGCTCAGCAGGTTAGGGAACACCACTGACAACACACCGCTACCGCCCGGGGCCGCCGAGCGGGCCGGAGGTGTTGGGGGGAATGGCAGGTGACCCGGCGGAGCCGTGCGGGGGCGTGACGCCCCCGCACGGTGAGTCCGGCTAGATGCCGAACGGTGCCGCGTAGCGGACGGTACCGCTGGGCAGTGGGTGGCCGGCGTCGAGGGTGAGGGCCATCATGGCCTCGTCCGGGACGTCGAGGGTGACGCTGATGCCGTGGCCGGAGGCGCGGGTGAAGCCGAACCGCGGGTAGTAGGCCGGGTGTCCGAGGACGGTGACGAAGTGCTCGCCCTTGTCCTTGGCGGCCTTGAGTGCGGCGCGGATGGCCGCGGATCCGGCGCCGCTCTTCTGGTACTCGGGAAGTACGGCGACGGGTCCCAGGCACAGGGCCGGGGTGGCGTCGATGTGGCAGCGAGTCAGCAGGGCGTGGCCGACAGGCTTGCCCTCCTGGTCGGTGGTGACGATGGACAGGCCGTCGATCCAGGAGGCGTCGGTACGCAGAGCCTCGACGAGGTCGGCTTCCAGCGGGGTGTCGAACGCCGCCAGGTCGATCTCGCGGATGGCGGGGATGTCGGCGCCGGTCTCGGCACGCGTGATCCAGTCGGTGCGAATGCTCATGACGGGATGCAGATCCGTTTCGGGATGAGGTTCGTGCAGGTGTCACCTCGCGAGCTCACGCTCCCGGCGAGGGCGAATCCGGATGAGGTCAGACCGTCGCCCGGGACGTGAGGATGGTCCGGGCGCTGCGCGCGGCAGTGGCCTTGAGCGCGGTCATCAACCTCACCTCCCGCACATTCCTCGGCTCAGGAAGACACGAACATCGAAAACCCTAGCATCCAGCAAACCCACGCCAGTCGGAGCGGCATCCGCGAGGACGGATGGCGGAAGGCGTGGCCGCGTGCCGGCGGGGCTTCCGTGAGGGCCTCGGCTGACCGCACCGAGGCCCACCCCTACGAGAGCCCGGAGCGCTCGGCTCTCACCGATGCCCGTCGGCACGGTGGGCACGGCCGCACTGCTCGATGAGGTCCGCCGCCGTACGGAGCCCGTCGCGGGCTCGGATGGTTCTGGAGGCTTCCGTCAGGGTGCGCCGCAGGCGTCCGTCGCCCAGCAGCTGTGCCAGCGCCGCGTGCAGCTCACGGTCGGTGAAGCCGTACGGCTGGAGGCGGATGCCGTAGCCCAGCTCGGCGACCCGTTGTGCGTTGTCGTACTGGTCCCAGAAGAGCGGGAGCACGATCATGGGTTTGCCGAAGTGGAAGCACTCGGTGGTCGTGTTGTTGCCGCCGTGTGTGATGACGAGGTCGACCAGCGGGAGGATGCGTGTCTGGGGCAGGAACTCGGCACCCCACATGGTGGAAGGGAGTTCGATCTCCTCGTGCAACGGCCCCTTGGAGACGATGCAGCGGTGCGGGGTGCGCGCCAGCGATGCGATGACCCTGCGCATGAGGTCGACGTCGGCGGAACCGAGCGAGCCCAGGCTGAAGTAGATCAGTGCGCTGTCGTCCGAACCCTTGGCGGGGCCCTCCAGTTCCGCGGGCAGGGTGAACTCCTCGTCCGTCTCGCGGACCGAGGAGTCCAGCCGGTGCCAGGTGGGGCCCAGCGGGCGGGCTTCCGTGTAGTCGGCGATCTCCGGGTAGACGTACAGGTTCAGATCGCCCTCGTGGACGAACTCCAGGTCGGGTAACGGCCGTGCGCCCTGTTCCACCACCCAGGCGTTGAACGCGGCCCATAAGTCGCGGTGCGTACGGTCGTACTCGGCACGGAACCCGGGCCATTCCGTGCGGTCGCGGGCCGGGTAGCCGGAGAAGGGCGGTGGGACGTGCTCGCCCTTCATCTCAAGCGGGTTGCAGGAGACGATCCGCACGAAGGGCACGCCCGCCGTGGTCAGCGCGGGGAAGCAGACGACGTTGTCCTCGACGATCACATCAGGCCGGACCCGGTCGATGATCTCCTTGAGCCGGGGTTCGCAGTACCGGGCGCCGGAAATCAGCTCCTCCCACACCGGCCTGACCCAGGTCCCCAGTTGTTCGATCGTCGGCTTCCTGAACTCGGGAGCGGTGTCCCGTACGAAGTCCTTCCAGAACTGACCCGCTTCCTGGGGCACTTCGGGCGGCGGGGACAGGTCGACGAGTTCCTCCTCGAAGCCGAACGGGGTGAGCCTGCCCTTCCAGGACGCCTCGGCCGCGAACACCACGCGATGGCCTCGGCGGCGCAGTACGTCTCCTATGCCCACGCAGTTGTTGGTCGGCCCGTACGCGCTCTCCGGAGCGAAAAGGATCGTCAGTGGCCTCATGGAACCTGTCCTCCCTCGGGATCGGACGTGTCCGCTAGATTTTGCATCTCCTTGACCACGATCACTCACGATCTCTCACGTTACGGAGTCGGCAACCCCATGAGCGACATCGTCAACGGACTTGGCCGAGCCGCCGCTTACGGCGGCCTGGGCCTGATCCTGCTGGTCCTCGGCATCGTCCTGGTCGACGTGCTGACGCCCGGAAAGCTCGGCCGACAGATCTGGGAAGAGCGCAACCGCAACGCTGCGACCGTGCTCAGTTCCTCGTTGCTCGGCATCGGTGGCATCGTGTTCACCTCCATCTGGACGACGTACGAGGACTTCGGCAAGGGACTTGTGTCGACCGCCGCGTTCGGGTTGCTCGGGCTGGTGATGATGGCCCTGGCGTTCCTGGTGGTGGACCTGATCACGCCGGGGCGGCTGGGCGCGACGCTGGTCGAGTCCGAGCCGCACCCCGCGGTCTGGGTGACGGCGTCCTGCAACCTCGCTGTGTCCGCCGTCATTTCGGCTTCCATAGCCTGACCCGCCGATCGAGGCATCGCCCGTCAGTGATGTCCGAGCGGATCCCGGCGGTGCGGATGCGGCATCCGCACCGCCGGTCCCCTGAGGCGCCGCCCGTCCCGCCTGGTCAGAGGCGCTCGGTGATGGGACGCTGGGACTGAGAGGTGTACGAGGAGGGGAACCCCGGGAGGGCCGATGGGACGGGACGTCCCGGCGCTGGTCTTCACCCGCGAGGATCGCCGCCGGTACCGGAACAAGATGCAGGAGTGCCTCGACGCCTTCGCGCAGATGCTGCGCGAGTCACGGTTCGAGTCCGAGCGGCCCCAGGTGGGGCTGGAGATCGAGCTGAACCTGGTCGACGGCGAGGCAGAGCCGGCGATGCGCAACAGCGATGTGCTTGAGGCGATCGCGGATCCCGCCTGGTCCACCGAACTGGGCAGGTTCAACCTCGAGATCAACATTCCGCCCCGCCGTCTGACGGCGGGCGGCCCCGACTCCTGGGAGTCCGAGATCCGCACCGCGCTGAATCACGCGGAGCAACGCGCTTCCTCGATCGGCGCGCATCTGATCATGATCGGCATCCTGCCCACACTGCGGCAGGAGGACGTCGGCGAGAAGGCGCTGTCGGAGAACCCGCGCTACCGGATGCTCAACGACCAGGTCTTCGCGGCACGGGGCGAAGACCTGCGCATCGAGGTGGACGGCGTCGACCGGCTGCGGACCTACGCGGACACGATCACCCCGGAGGCCGCGTGCACCAGCACGCAGTTCCACCTCCAGGTGGCCCCGGAGCAATTCGCGGACTACTGGAACGCCGCACAGGCGATCGCCGGGGTGCAGGTCGCGCTGGCGGCCAACGCGCCGTTCCTGTTCGGCAAGGAGCTGTGGCACGAAACCCGTATCACGCTGTTCGAGCAGGCCACCGACACCCGCCCGGAGGAGATCAAGGTGCAGGGGGTGCGGCCCCGGGTCTGGTTCGGAGAGCGGTGGATCAACAGCGTCTTCGACCTCTTCGAGGAGAACCTGCGCTACTACCCTGCGCTGTTGCCCCTGTGCGACGAGCAGGACCCCTTGGAGACGCTGGACCAGGGCGACATCCCCGACCTGGCCGAGCTCACCCTGCACAACGGCACCATCTACCGCTGGAACCGTCCGGTCTACGCCGTCGCCCACGACATGCCGCATGTGCGGGTGGAGAACCGTGTCCTGCCCGCCGGCCCGACGGTCGCCGACACCCTGGCCAACGGCGCGTTCTACTACGGGCTCACGCGTGCCCTGGTGGAGGAGGAGCGGCCGGTGTGGTCCCGGATGTCCTTCGCGGCCGCCGAGGAAAACCTGCACATGGCGGCGCGGGACGGCATCGAGGCACGGCTGTACTGGCCAGGGACGGGCGAGGTCCCGGTGCCCGAACTCGTTCTGCGGCGTCTGCTGCCGCTGGCGCACCGGGGGCTGGAGCGCTCCGGCATGGACGAGGCCTGGCGGGAGCCGCTGCTCGGGATCATCGAGCAGCGGTGCGTCACCGGCCGTAACGGAGCGGTGTGGCAGAAGGAGATGTTCCACCACATCGACGCCTCCACCCGCTCGGGGCGGCACGAGGCCCTGCGGCGGATGACGCAGCTGTACATCGACTACATGCACCTCAACGCCCCCGTCCACACCTGGCCGGTCGACTGACGGAGGTCAGCTGGGCGCCAGGGGGCTTGGGAACCGGCGGGCCCCCCGGCCGCCGGGGCAGCCGAGGGGGCAGGGCCGTGGTGTCAGCTGGAGGGACCGGTGTCGCCCGGCTTGATGCGTCCGCGCCACGCTCCGGACTCTCCTCCGCGCTCCTCGATGTACTGCTTGAAGCGCTTCATGTCCCCCTTGACACGCCGGTCGATGGTGCCGAGCAGGTCCCCGACCTTTTCCACCGCACCGCTGGGCTCGATGTCCATCACGAGCTCCACCCGGGTGTGCGTGTCGTCCAGACGCTCGAAGCGGACCGTGCCCTTCTGCCTGGTGTCACCGCTGGTGGTGCGCCATGTGATGCGTTCGTCGGGGAGCTGGTCGACGATCTCGGTGTCGAACTCCCGCCGGGTTCCGCCGACCTTGGTCGTCCAGTGGTTGTGGCGGTCGTCCAGTTGCCTGACCTCCTCGACCCCCTCCATGAAGTTCGGGAACTCCTCGAACTGAGTCCACTGGTTGTAGGCGGTGTGGACGGGAACGTCGACTTCTACCGTTTCCTTGACCGTGCTCATCTGTGCGCCTCCGTTCTCGCTGATCGGCTTCTGGAGGCCCATCGGCCCACAGGCGGTCCGGGCCCGTGGCGACGAGTACCCGACGAGCTGCCGGTTACCACCGACCCGGATCCTTCGTGTTGCGGGCTGTCCGGTCGCTCACGAAAACTTGCCAGTAGCGGCCGTACTCCGGAGGGGCCTGGAACGATGGGCACATACGTCGAGCTCCCTGGCGTCAGGACGTGGTACGAGTCCGAAGGCGCCGGCGATCCGCTGCTCCTCCTCCACGGCGGTCTGTGTACGAACGAGACATGGGGAGCCCAGCGGGCCGCGCTCGCGGCGCACTATCACCTGTTCCTTCCCGAGCGCCGAGGGCACGGGCACACCCCCGACGTCGACGGACCGCTCTCCTACCAGGCCATGGCCGACGACACCATCGCCTTCATCGAGTCCGTCGTCGGGGGCCCGGCGCATCTCGTCGGATGGAGCGACGGCGGGATCGTCGCTCTGCTCGTCGCCATCGCGCGTCCGGACCTGACCCGGAAGGTCGTGGCCATGGGGGCCACCTTCCTCCCGGGCCCGCAGAGCTTCGCGGCGCCGGAGACGCTCGACCACATGACGCCCGATGCGCCGGACATGGCGATGTTCCGTGACATGTACGCAGCCACGTCGCCGGACGGCGCCGCGCACTGGCCGATCGTGGTCGCGAAGGTCGGCGACATGATCCGCACACAGCCGACCATCTCCAAGGGCGACCTGGGGCGTATCGGAGCACCCACGCTGGTGCTGGTCGGGGACGACGACCTGGCGACATTCGAGCACACGATCGCCCTGTATCGCGCGATCCCCGGTTCCGAGCTGGCGGTCGTCCCCGGGACCTCACATGCGCTGCCCATGGAGAAGCCCGAGCAGGTCAACCGGCTCATTCTCGACTTCCTCGGGAACGATGCCGTCCCGACGTTGTTCCCCATCCGGCGTGCCCCGCCGGTGTCCGACGAGGTGCCCGCACACGGCGCGCCCGAGGCGCCGCGGAGCCGGGCTACCGGGTGAACCGTACGGGCAGGCTCCGCGGGCCGCGGATCAGTATTCCGGGGCGCCAGGTGATCGCTGCCGGGTGGATGTCCAGGGCGAGGTCGGTGCAGCGTTCGAGCAGTGTCCTGATGGCGATGCGTGCCTCCAGGCGGGCCAGCGGGGCTCCCAGGCAGTAGTGGATGCCGTGGCCGAAGGCAACGTGTCCGCGGGCGTCACGGGAGATGTCGAAGCGGTCGGGCGCGGGGAAGCGCGCGGGGTCGCGGTTGGCGTCGGCCAGGGCTACGAGGACGAGTTCTCCGCCTTCGGGGATGACCGTGTCGCCGATCGTCACCGGTTCGGTGGTGAAGCGGTACGTGGGGGTCTCCACGGGGCCCTCGTAGCGCAGCATCTCCTCGATGGCGGAGTCGATGAGGGAGAGGTCCGTGCGCAGGGCGGCCAGCTGATCGGGGTGGGTGAGCAGGGCGAGGACGCCGTTGGAGATGAGGTTCACCGTCGTCTCGTGGCCGGCGACGAGCAGGAGCCAGGCCATGCCGAGGAGTTCCTCGTGGGACAGCCTGTCGCCGTCGTCGTCCGAGCCGTGCATCAGCGCGCTCAGGAGGTCGTCGCCGGGCCGCTGCCGCTTGCCCTCCACCAGCTCCCGCAGGTATTGCGCCATCGAGGCCGCCGCGGCCTCTCGGATTTTCCGGTCCATGGCGCCCAGCGCGTCGTTCGACCACGTCCTGAAGGACTCGCGGTCCAGGTCGGGAACGCCGAGGAGTTCGCAGATCACGGAGATGGGCAGTGGGAAGGAGAGCGCTTCGACGAGGTCGGCTCGTCCGTCGGGTGCGGTGAGCATCCGGTCCAGGAGCGCGTCGGTGGTCTTCTGGACGCGCGGGGCGAGTTCCTCGACCCGGCGCGCGGTGAACTCCCGGGCGACCAGCTTGCGCAGCCGCGTGTGGTCCGGCGGGTCGGCCCTCAGCATGTGGGGGCCGGAGGAGATGGCCCCCAGTGGCAGGGAGGGCGATGCCTTGCCCCAGTCCTTCGAGAGCCTGGGGTCCGCGAGGGCTGCGCGCCCGGCTTCGTACCCGACGACGAGCCAGGCCTCCGCACCTCCTTCCGGTATCCGGATGCGGTGCACCGGGCCCTGGGCCCGTAACCGTGCGTACACGGGGTACGGGTCGCGGGTGAAGGACTCACCGAGCGCGGCGAGGTCGACGATATCCATGGGGCTACCACCTCACTGACGGGTACGGAGGGAGACGGGCGGCACCTCACCGCCCCCCGACTGTAACCCGCACCACCACCGGGCGGACCTGAGGTGATGCCCCGCTGTTCGGTCAGCACGAGGGCCGCGACGCGCGGTTCCAGCTCAGCCGCTCCGGTAACCGCTGACGTGCAGAAGCCGGAAACCTTGGCCCACGAGGTCGTTGAAGGTCTGCTGGTACTGGCCGGCCGTCAGACCGTGACGAGCCTGGAACGGCGGCCCAGGACGCTGCTCGAAGATGGCGGTGAACCGTTCACCACCACCCGCACTCAGGTAACCGTTGACCTGCACCGGCCGGAAGCCCTGGCCGACAAGGTCGTTGAACGTCTGCTGGAACTGGCCGGCCGTCAGACCATGACGAGCCTGGAACGGCGCTCCTGAACGCTGCTCGAAGATCGCTGCGAACAGGTCGACACCGCCACTGGAGTAGCCGCTGACGTTCACCGGCCGGAAGCCCTGGCCGACGAGGTCGTTGAACCTCTGCTGGTACTGGCCGGCCGTCAGACCGTGCATCGCGTGGAATGAGGGCCCCGCGGACTGCTCCCAGATCGCGGCGAAGCGCTGGGTGTCGATGGCCTCTTGCACGCCCGGGGCCGCGGTGGCGCCGGTGACGCGCTCACCTTCGCTGATTTCACGGAGGGCGTCGTGCAGCTCGAAGGTCACGTCCGAGGCGTCGCCGTCCTCTGTCTGCAGCACCGTGGAGCCGAGTTCGGTTTCCACCACGGCCGCGGGGGCGGAGCCCCCGTTCTGGGAGTCAGGATCGGCGGAGGAGGTGCCCCATCCAACGCGTACTTCACCCGCGGGGGCACCGTCGGGGTCCTCCAGCTGGTAGACGACCTGTCCTGCGGAACCGGTCGCGGGTTCGTCAGTCCGGAATTCCCACTCTCCCCTGTCGCTGATGAGTTCCGGCGGACTCGAGGTCCACTCACCGCGATCGAGGCGCATCGCCGTACGCCTGAGCCTCAGGTTTCGGCGGTCCGCCCCTCTTGTCAGCGTGGCGTGGTTGTTGAGCGTGACATGCGTCGATCTGGTGGCCATCGCGCTCCCCTTCCAGCGAATTGACCGAAAAGATGTCTTTTCTACGCTACGCGTCGGCGCCTACCTG
Source organism: Streptomyces sp. S.PNR 29 (assembly GCF_030386795.1). Lineage (GTDB taxonomy): Bacteria > Actinomycetota > Actinomycetes > Streptomycetales > Streptomycetaceae > Streptomyces. Next base: position 117,676 of record NZ_JANUQM010000015.1, on the reverse strand, counting down.
CGCTCAACGGCGCGAAGAGTGCTTGATCGACCACGCCTTGCAGTCACCCATCCACGCCGCCGCGCGGCGCCGTGCGATGTCGCCGGGCAGTTGTTCGCAGCCGACGCCGCCTGGACGCGGACGCGCTGGACGCGGTCCGTGAAGTGATGCGCCTGCTGAAGTCGCCCGCCGCGGCTGCCCTTTGCCGGTGGCTTGAGGCCGGCCACCGTCATCAATCCAGCGGGATGACAGGCCTGACGAGGGCGCCTCGGGTATGCGGGCGTTGCGCGACGAAATCGCCCTGTTCGGGGTCACGGTAGGCACTGGCCTGAATCAGCCATTTGGTGAACCAGGGTTCGCCGCCGCATTCGGCACCGCCCCCGTCGGCGCCGCGGACCTCGCGGCGGTCGGCGGTCAGCTCCCACTTGTAGGAGTTCTGGGCCATGTGCAGTCCTGACAGCATCGGCGATGCCGTGGCGACGCGGACGCCGTCGGGCATGACAAGGGTGTTGTCGTCTTCGAGCCATCGGGTCGGCATGCGGTCGCCCCAGGGAACAGGCTTCGCGCGCCGAATGCGTAGGCGTGTTCCCATTCGTCGGGAGTGGGCAGGCGTCGGCCCGTCCGTGCCAGCTCCTCGGTGATCGTGTCGTAGGTGGTGTGGGCCGCGAGCCACGCCGCCGTGGGTGTTCCGTCCGGGGCGAAGCGGACTCGGCCGTGGGTGTCCATGTCGGTTTCGGGCAGGATGAGATCGTCGACGAGTTCCTGGTATCCCGGCTTCCACTTCTGTATGAGCGCGGTGATGACCGGGTGGTCGAGGGGAGCCTCACTCACGCCGGCCTCGTCAGCGTGCGTTGCGGCGAGGAAGGCTTTCACATGCGCGGTACGGGGGCGCGAGGTGATCGCGGCGATGTGCTCGCGGATCTCGTCGACAGTACTGTCGGTCCGGCGGGCGCGGGCCTCAGCTCGGTCGTCCGGCTCAAGGTCGGCGTACTCGGGGAACGGGTCCAACGCCGTACAGCTACCGAGATAGGACAGAACTTCTTCGTCGGTCGGTGTCCACGATTCGGGGTCGAAGCCGAGCCGGGCGTGTCCGCCGGGGACGAAGGCGAACGGTCTCCCGTCGACCTCGATGATCGCGTTGTAGGCGGTTCGTCCGGCGAATTCGTGAAGGCGGACGGACGTGACGACACCACCCACCGTTCGAGCGGTTGCCTCGGCGGTGACTGCAGCCGCCCTTTCGTCGAAGCGGAGCCACTCGTCGAGGGTGATATCGGCGGTCGACATGCCGTGGAGTATGCCGGAACCGGCCGACAGTCGCTCGATGCAGAGTGGGCCTTCGCGGACCTGCCATCCTGGGAAGCTCGGCGGGGACGGCGCTTGCCCGCCGCCTGCGTGTCCCGGACGCCCGCGGGATCAAGTGGCCCCCGGCTGTTTGATCCACCCCACCGACCGCTCGACGGCCCGCTGCCAGTTGTCGTACTCCGACTCCCGCCGCTCGGGGTCCATGTCGGGCAGCCATTGGGCGGCCCGGTGCCAGTTGCGGCGCAGCACTTCAAGGTCCGGCCAGTAGCCGGCGGCGAGCCCGGCGGCGTAGGCGGCGCCGAGGGAGACCGTCTCGGCGACCATGGGCCGCACCACGGGAACGTCGAGCACGTCGGCCAGGAACTGCATGAGCAGGTTGTCCGCTGTCATGCCGCCGTCCACCTTGAGCTGCGTCAGGGCGACCGAGGAGTCGGCGTTCATGGCGTCGACGACCTCTCGTGTCTGCCATCCGGTGGCCTCCAGGACGGCACGGGCCAGGTGACCCTTGGTGATGTACGAGGTGAGGCCGACGATGACGCCGCGCGCGTCGCTGCGCCAGTGGGGCGCGAAGAGTCCGGAGAACGCGGGGACGATGTAGCACCCGCCGTTGTCCTCGACCGTCCGCGCGAGGGTCTCGATCTCCGGCGCGCTGCTGATCAGTCCCAGCCGGTCACGGAACCACTGGACCAGAGAGCCGGTGACGGCGATCGAGCCCTCCAGGGCGTAGACCTGAGGCTGGTCCCCGATCTTGTACGCGACGGTCGTGAGGAGTCCGTGCCGGGACCGCACGACGTCGGTGCCCGTGTTGAGCAGCAGGAAGCTTCCAGTTCCGTACGTGCACTTCGCCTCGCCCGGGGAGAAGCAGGTCTGGCCGAACAGGGCGGCCTGCTGGTCACCGAGTGCGGCCGTGATGCGGACGCCGGGGAGGACGGAGCGGGCGGCGCCGTAGTTCTCGGCGGAGGATCGGATCTCGGGCAGCATGGGGCGGGGGACCCCGAAGAACGACAGCAGCTCCTCGTCCCAGGTGAGCGTGCGGATGTTCATCAGCATGGTGCGGCTGGCGTTGGTGGCGTCGGTGATGTGCAGGCCGCCGTCCGTGCCGCCGGTGAGGTTCCAGATCAGCCAGCTCTCCATCGTGCCGAACAGCACCTCGCCCTCCCTGGCCCGCCGTTCCAGACCGTTGACATGGTCGAACAGCCAGCGGATCCGCAGCGCCGAGAAGTAGGTCGAGGGCTGCAGACCGCACCGCTCAAGGAAGAACTCGTCTCCGGGACTGCGTCTGAGGTCCTCGACGAGCGGTGCCGTTCGGGTGTCCTGCCAGACGATCGCCCTGCCCAGCGGGGCTCCTGTCCGCCGGTCCCACAGCACCGTCGTCTCCCGCTGGTTGGCGACACCGATGGCAGCGACCTCTCCCGCGCCGACACCGCCTTCGGACAGCGCATCGGGCACGACGCGCTGCAGATTGCGGAGGATCTCGACCGCGTCGTGCTCGACCCATCCGGGCCTGGGGAAGTGCTGCTGGTGCTCCCGCTGGGCCACCGTCACCAGCCGCCCGTGGTGGTCGAACAGAATGCATCGGGTGGAGTTGGTGCCCTGATCGATGGACATTACGTACCGTTCAACCATGATCGGGTCTGCCTTCCGATGAGTCGAGGAGGCGGTGGAGTCAGAAGCGGGACGCACCCAGGTCTCTGGAGATCGCCCGTGCGGCCTCGCGGAGCAGGGTGATCAGGCTGGGCCGGGGGTGGCCCTGGCTGTCGCAGATCCTCTCGACCGGGCCGGACAGTCCGATCGCGCCCACGACGAGGCCACCGTGCCCCCGGATCGGCGAGGCGACGCCGGCCTCCCCCATGCTCATTTCCTGGACCTCACCGGCCCACCCGAGTTCCCGGATCTCCGCGAGTACCCGGGTGAGCTGCTCCGGCACGACCAGGGTGTGCCGGGTGTATGCCTCCAGCCCCACTTCCAGGGCCGACTCCAGGGGCGCGGTCCCGAAGGCCAGCAGAACCTTGCCGAGCGAGGAGGCGTGCAGTGGCAGCAGCGAGCCCACGTCCAGGGTCTGGAGCGTGTCGTCCGGCCGGAACACGTGGTGGACGACGAGGACCTTGCCCTCCAGGGGCGTGCCCAGGCGGACCGCTTCCCCGCTGCGCGCCGCCAGGGCGTCGGCCCAGTTGATCGAGCGTGACCGCAGCTCGTTGACGTCGAGGTAACTGGTGCCGAGGTGCAGCAGAGCGGCCCCGAGCTGGTACTTTCCGGTCGCCTCGTCCTGCTCCACGAAGTCCACGTGCTGGAGCGTGCGCAGAATGCCGTGGGCCGTGCCCTTCGCCAGCCCGAGCGAGGCGGCCACCTCGCCGAGACCGAGTCGGCGGGGCCCACCGGCGAGCAGACGCAGAATCGCCGCCGCCCGTTCGATCGACTGGACTGGGCCGGCCATGAAGCGAGCCTATTACCGTCAGGGACGGTTCGCTGTACGTGCAAGTGGACGTTTCAGCGGCACATGGGTGTGGTCGTTCGGTAATGCCGACCGCCGTTCATTGACCGCCCTTTTTTCACTCCATAGCGTGCTTCGAGGCCCGGCACCTCGCGCTGCGGCCGGCGTCTGGCCAGCAGCGCCCACCGGAGGAAGGCATATGGCGGTACAGCTCAACACGATGCCTCGGGAGGCGGTCGAACACGTCTGGCCGCTGCAGCCCGCCACCGGGGCCGTCTCGGCCGTGCGCCGAGGGGCAGGGACGGTACTCGCCGAGTGGAAGGTGTCCCCCGAGGTGATCGAGGACTCCCTGTTGGTCGTGTCTGAGCTGCTCACCAACGCGCTCGTCCACGCCCTGCCCCCGGCACAGCTGCGGCTGTCCTGGTTCCGCAGCGATGGCCTCGACACCCTGCGCGTCGAGGTCACCGACGCGGGGCCCGCTCCTGCGGAGGGGAGGTCGGCCGCGGAGATCGATCCGGACGAGCACGGCCGGGGCGAGGCGATCGTCCACGCGCTGGCGACTCGGCACGGCATCCGGGTCCACGCCGGCGGGGTCACCCGGTGGGCCGATCTCGTCGCGGCGTGAGCACGCGGCCGGAGGTGCCACGGCCGTTTCACGACGAGCGGTGCGACGGGACGGGGAGACAGCCACGAGCGGCCTCGGAGCCCGGTTCGGGAACCGCCCGCTCCGACCCGGCTGCGTCGAGGGTGGCCGGCTTGCGGAGCAGGAGCAGTGCCGCGTCGTCGTGCAGCCGGCCGCCCACATGCGCCAGCAGTTCGTCGTGGAGTGCGGTCAGCGTGCGTGCCGGCTCGTCGGACACATGACGCGCCAGCCCCTCGGCGAGCGGATAGAACTCCCGGCCGTCGTTGCGGGCCTCGGTGACCCCGTCGGTGTACAGGAGCAGTTGCTCTCCGTCGGCGAAGGGCAGCACCTGGAGGCTCGGGGCCAGGCCGGAGAGGGCGCGCAGCCCGAGGGGCGGGGCCGGGTGAGCGGGGTCCAGCGCCATGATGCTTCCGTCTCCGCGGACCAGCAGCGGAGGCGCGTGACCGCAGTTGACCACCTCGAGATGCCCCGTCCGCGGGTATCCGGCGACCACGGCGGTCACGAAGTCGTCGCTCCCCAGATTGCGCGCCAGGCTCCGCTCGATCCGGCCGACGACGGCGAGGAGATCGGGTTCGTCGTAGGCGGCCTCACGGAAGACGCCGAGCACGAGCGCGGCGGTCCCCACGGCCGGCAGTCCCTTGCCGCGCACATCGCCGACGATCGTCCGGACCCCGTACGGGGTGGACACCAGCGCGTAGAGATCCCCGCCGATACGGGCCTCCGCCGCCGCGGCGCTGTAGCGGACGGCCGCCCGGAAGGGGCCCACCGTCTCCGGAACGGGTTTGAGCAGGGCGTGCTGAGCGGCCTCCGCGACGGAGCGGACGTCCGCGAGCACCTGTTCACGACGTTCGCGCAGCGCGCCGGCCAGGCCGCTGGCCAGGGTGACGGCCACCACGGCGGACAGGACGGCCACCATTTCACTCCCCGGGACCCCGTCCTGGATGCCGAGCATCACGGCCACGGCAGCGGCGAGGAGCCCGACACCCAGGACTCCGCGAGGCCCGCTGGTGGTGGCGGCCAGCGCCGGCCCGGCCGCGAGCAGCGGCCACCAGATCATCCCCGCTCCGCCGAGGAGATCGATGAGCACGACGACGGAGACGATCAGTACGGGCGCCCCGGCGGCCAGCTGGGTGGCGGCACGCCTGCGGGCTGACGCTCCGGAGTCGGCCCCTCGGTTCCTGAACGGCCGCATCGGCCAGGGGGCGCCACCATCGTCTCGGGCCTCAGTCATGTCTCCGTCCGCGGTCCTCACCTGTCTGCGGGATTTACTCCCGGCATGTCCGTTTCGTCCAGGAAACGGGTTCGGCGCGGGCGCCACAAGGACCGGATTTTCAGATAGTGAGCGAAAGGCCTCTGGTCACTCGGTTCGCGGCCGGGATCAGCCGCTCCCGGATCTCCGCGAGCCGGGAGAGGCGGTCCGCCGGCAGTGAGACACCGAGCGAGCCGAGCGTGTCCCCGCTGTAGACGGGTACGGCGACGCAGACCGTGCCGAGGGCGTACTCCTCCAGGTCCGTGACGGCCGGGGCCGCGGGCGAGGCGTCGAGCCGCCGCAGAAGCTCCGGGAGGCTGGTGATGGTCCGCGGTGTGAGGTCGGCGAGGTCGTGACGGGAGAGGTAGTCCTTGCGGGAGTCGTCGTCGAGTTCCCGCAGCACGGACTTGCCCAGCGCCGTCGCGTGTCCCGCGTCCTCGAAGCCCACCCAGAGGTCGACCCGGGGTGCCCGGGGGCCGTCGACGATCTCGGCGACCCGGATCTCACCCTCCTCGTAGAAGGTGAGGTAGGTGGCGGTCGCCAGCTCGTCCCGCAGAGCGGCGAGAGTGGGACGGACGCGGCTGAGCAGCGCCTGCCCACGGCTCGTGGTGTGCAGCGCCTGCAGCTTGTCGCCCAGGATGAACCCGCCGTCGTCCAGTTTCCGGACGTATCCGTCGTGTGTCAGCGTCCGCAGGAGGTGATAGGCGGTGGCCAGGGGCAGGCCCGTCTCACGTGCCAGCTGCTTGGCCGGCGCGCCGTTGTCGTGCGCGCTCACCGCCTCCAGCAGGCGGAAGGCTCGTTGCACCGAGGTGATGAGCGTGGGGCCGTCCTGCGCAGCCATAGGACCAGCCTGCGCCTGGCGCCGGGCGCAGGCAAGACGCACGCCGCTCCGCGCGGCGGCGTCCCGGATCCGCATGCCCCGCGCCGCTCATCCGGTCCCGGTGTCGTCCCCCCGTTCGCCCTCCGCCTGGGACGGCTCGGTCCTGGGCACGTCCGGGTGCTGTTCCGCGGCGGCACGCTCGGCCGGTTCGTCGCGCTCGCCCTCGGCCTGGGACGGGGTGTGGGAGTACAACCAGGTGTCGTAGTCCGAGGCTCCGGTCTTCATGGTGGGCCTCCCTTGGTCGCTCACCCCCCATGCTCCTCCTGCTGCGCCAGTCGGCAAGCCCGGCCATCGGCCTCGTGCCGCGGCCGGCCCCACCCCGTCACGCCGTGCGCCTACTCTGGGCCTGTGGTGCCTCTGGCGAGCTCCGCGCCCAGAGAGCCGGAGGATCTGGTGCGAGCCCTCACAGCCGCCGGAATCACGGACCAGCGGCTGCTCAGGGCCGTGCGGACGACGCCCCGGGCGGGATTCGTGCCGGCCGGTCAGCTCGCCGCCGCCTACTGGGACGTACCCGTCGCGATCGGGCTGGGGCAGGTCACCACGCAGCCGTCGCTCTCCGCCATGATGATCGAAAGCCTCGGTCTGCGGGGGGACGAGCACGTCCTCGAAATCGGTACCGGCCTCGGTTTCCAGACCGCGCTGCTCGCCCGGCTGGCCGCCGACGTGGTGAGCATCGAGATGCGGCCGGAGATCGCCCGGCAGGCACGTGGCAATCTCGCACGGCACGGTGTGCGCAACGTGGAGTTGCGGGTGGGCGACGGCAGCGGCGGGGTGCCGGACCGCGCGCCGTACGACGCGGTCGTCGTGTCGGCCGCCTTCCCGGAGGTGCCGGAGCCGCTGGTCGCGCAGGTGCGGCCGGCCGGCCGCCTGGTGCAGCCCATCGGGCCGGGCGGGCACGAACAGGTGGTGTGCTTCGTGCGGGGGACGTCGGGTCTGGAGCGGGAGCGCGTGCTGACCGCGGCCCGCTTCGTCCGGCTGCAGGGGCGGTACGGCTTCCCACAGGGCGGTGCGGAGCTTCCCTGACGAGGTGTACGGCGCGGAGGGCCTGCCCTACTCGTCACCGACGCGCACGACCGCCAGGGTGATGTTGTCGGGGCCGCCCGCCGCGATGGCGGCCTTCCACAGCTCGAAGGCCGCGCGGCCGTCGTCGTGTTCCCTCAGCACCTCGTCGATGACGTCCGTCGTCAGCGGATCGGTCAGACCATCGGTGCAGACGAGATAGCGGTCACCGGGCGACACGGGCGCGGCTGTCACATGCGGGCGGATCGAACGGTAGGTGACGCTGCCGCCCAGGCACTGGGTGACCAGGCTCGTCGTACGCCGTCCCGGTTCGAGCGGCGGGCTGTCGTCGACGCTCACCTGACGCAGCCCGTCGCGAGTGACCGCGAAGACCCGGCTGTCGCCCACGTTGAACGTGAGCAGTGAGCCGGGCTGTACGACGATGCCGGCGACCGTCGTCCCCATGGCGGTCAGCGCGCGTCCGTCATCGCCGTCGGCGGCCTCGTACACGGCACGGTTGCAGGCGTTCAGGACATCACGGACGGCGACCTCGCTGCTCAGGGCGGGCCCGAGCCACGCGATCCGGCGGGCCACCAGCGCGCTGGCCACGTCGCCACCGGGATGTCCGCCAAGACCGTCGGCGACGGCGACGACGACGGGGCTCGCGTACGGGAAGAACAGCGTCTGAGGGTTCTCGGTGACAGTGGCGCACAGGGTCCACGGTCCGATCACGAGACTGTCCTCGTTGTGGTCACGGATCAGACCGGGATGGCTCAACGCGCTCACAGCGACGTACGGCATGGGGCGCCACCGCCTTCCCGCGCCGGACACACCGCCCGGGGCCGGGCTTTCGCTCCAAGTCTAGGAACGGCTGCTTCCGGCGTGCCAGTGCGGCGTCCGACGGGCCTGCCCGTCGGACGCCTCGGCCGGTCAGCCGCCCAGCGCCCCCAGGACCACCAGCTTGGCCTCCTCCTGGACCTGGCGGAGGTGGTCGGGGCCCAGGAAGGACTCCCCGTAGATCTTGTAGACGTCCTCGGTGCCGGAGGGCCGGGCCGCGAACCAGGCGTTCTCGGTGGTCACCTTGATGCCGCCGATGGGTGCGCCGTTGCCCGGTGCCTCGGTGAGGACGGCGGTGACCGGCTCTCCGGCGAGGGTGTCGGCGCTGACCTGTGCCGGGGACAGCTTGGCGAGGCGGGCCTTCTCCTCACGGGTCGCCGGTGCGTCGATGCGGGCGTACGCGGGTTCGCCGAAGCGGGCGGTGAGGGCGGCGTAGTGCTCGGAAGGCGTCTTGCCGGTGACGGCCGTGATCTCGGACGCGAGCAGGGCCAGGATGATGCCGTCCTTGTCCGTGGTCCACACCGAACCGTCGCGGCGCAGGAACGACGCCCCCGCGGACTCCTCGCCGCCGAAGCCGAGCGATCCACCGACCAGTCCGTCCACGAACCACTTGAATCCCACCGGGACTTCGACCAGTCGGCGGCCGAGGTCGGCGGCGACCCGGTCGATCATGCCGGAGGACACCAGCGTCTTGCCCACACCGGCTTCGGCGGGCCACCGCGTGCGGTGGGCGTACAGGTAGGAGATGGCGGTGGCGAGGTAGTGGTTGGGGTTCATCAGCCCGCCGTCCGGGGTGACGATGCCGTGCCGGTCGGCGTCCGCGTCGTTGCCCGTCGCGATCTGGAAGCGGTCGCGCTGCTCGATGAGGGAGGCCATCGCGTACGGCGACGAGCAGTCCATGCGGATCTTGCCGTCCCAGTCCAGCGTCATGAACCGCCAGGTGGGATCGGTGAGCGGGTTGACCACGGTCAGGTCGAGGCGGTGCTGCTCGGCGATGCGGCCCCAGTACGCGACGGAGGCTCCGCCCAGCGGGTCGGCGCCGATGCGGACGCCGGCGGCGCGGACCGCGTCGAGGTCCAGCACGTTCGGCAGGTCGGAGACGTACGCGCCGAGGAAATCGTAGCGGCCGGTGCCGGGCGCGGCCAGTGCCTTGGCGTAGGGCAGGCGCCGTACGTCCTTCAGGCCGCCCGCGATGATCTCGTTCGCCCGGTCCTGGATCCAGGAGGTCGCCTCGGAGCCCGCTGGACCGCCGTTGGGCGGGTTGTACTTGAAGCCGCCGTCGGTGGGCGGGTTGTGGGAGGGAGTCACGACCACGCCGTCGGCGAGGCCGGTGTCGCGGCCCCGGTTGTGGGTCAGGATGGCGTGCGAGACCGCCGGGGTGGGGGTGTAGCCGTCCGCGCTGTCGATGAGGACGGTCACGTCGTTGGCCGCGAACACCTCCAGCGCGGTGGCCCTCGCCGGCTCGGACAGGGCGTGGGTGTCGGCGCCGAGGAAGAGGGGGCCGTCGGTGCCCTGTGCCGTGCGGTACTCGCAGATGGCCTGGCTGGTCGCGGCGATGTGGTCCTCGTTGAACGCCGTGGCCAGCGAGGATCCGCGGTGCCCGGACGTACCGAACGCCACCCGCTGCCCGGGCTCGGACGGGTCGGGGTGCAGCGCGTAGTACGCCGTCACCAGCCGGGCCACGTCGATCAGATCCCCGGGGTCGGCCGGCTTGCCCGCTCGCTCATGCTGCATGAGCTCACTCCTCCACATCGGTCGTGAATCCGCTCGCGATCTCATCTTCCCCCTTGCCGGGCCGCGGACTGAAGCCGCGTCCGAACCTCGTCGCCGACGGAACCGCATAGGGTGAAGCCCATGACCGAGGTGGAGGTGCTGCAACTCCTGGTGTCACCTGCACACCGGCTGGCCGGGCGGCCCTCCGACGGGCCCTCCCCCGGCCCGTCCGACGAACGCGTTGCGCGGGTGGAAGTACGGCGCGGCATGGGGCTGGTCGGCGACCGATACTACGGCCGGCCCGCCCACCGGAACGCGGCGGTGACCATGATGGCCGCGGAGAACCTCCCCTTGGACATCGATCCGTCCGTCGACCTGCGGCACACGCGCCGGAACGTCCTGCTCAGGGGTGTCGACATCGACTCCTGCGTCGGCGCGACGATCTCGCTGGACTGCGGTCCTGGTCCCGTGCTCTTCGCCGTGAACCGTCCCGCCCGGCCCTGCGCCTGGATGGACGTGACCGTCGGTCCTGGTGCGCAGCGGGCGCTGCGCGGCAAGGGCGGCGTGCGGTGCACACCCCTGAGCGACGGGGTGCTCTCCCTCGGTCCGGCGACGTTCCGCGTCGTCGGCCCGCCGGATGCGGGGACGACGACAGGCCTTTGAGCCTGCAAACACAACACCTCCACCTGATGTGCACGTTGTCGGTATGCCCGCCGGGAACTCGGGCAGCACCCACCGACGTGTGCCGGCATGCGCTGCGGGCGCACGGTTCGCAGAGGTGTACAGAGGCAAGGCGAGAGAAAGGCGACGGTGTGTTCGACGCAGTGCCTGATGGGCGGTCCGATCCCTCGGGCAGGGGAAAGCCGGGAACGGTTGCGAGCATGCCGCGGCAAGTCCGTGAGGAACTGGCCCGGCGGCTGCGCCGGAAGAAACGGGCCTTCCGCGAGGAGGACGTCCAGGTCGTCGAGCCGCCGTTGCTCAAGCGTGCGGTCGGTGCCTCGGCACTCGGCAACTGCATGGAGTGGTTCGACTTCGGTGTCTACAGTTACCTCGCCGCCACCATCGGCAAGGTGTTCTTCCCCGGCGCGTCTCCGGCCGCCCAGGTGATCAGTTCCTTCGCGACGTTCGCCGCGGCGTTCGTCGTACGTCCGCTGGGCGGCCTGGTCTTCGGCCCCCTCGGGGACCGCCTGGGCCGGCAGAAGGTGCTCGCGACCACCATGATCATGATGGCCGTGGGGACGTTCGCCATCGGCCTGATCCCCAGTTACGCCACGATCGGCATCGCCGCCCCGATCCTGTTGCTGCTCGCCCGGATGGTGCAGGGGTTCTCCACCGGCGGGGAGTACGGCGGCGCCACCACTTTCGTCGCCGAGTACTCACCGGACCGGCGTCGGGGCTTCCTGTCCAGCTGGCTCGACTTCGGTACCTTCGTCGGGTACGCGCTCGGCTCCGCGCTGGTCACCCTGCTCAACATCCTGCTCACGGACGCGGAGATGCTGTCCTGGGGCTGGCGCGTCCCCTTCCTGATCGCCGGGCCGCTCGGTGTGATCGGCCTGTACATGCGGCTCAAGCTGGAGGAATCGCCGGCGTTCCAGCAGCAGTTGGACGAACACGAGAAGAGCCTCGCCCAGGAGTCGGCGGGCAGCGAGTTCAGGACCATCGTCGGCAAGCACTGGCGTCCGCTTCTCGTCTGCATGGGGCTGGTGCTGCTGTACAACGTCCCCAACTACATGGTCACCGGCTACATGCCCACCTACCAGACGGAGACCCTGGACCGGTCCAGCGGTTTCGCCGATGTCCTGGTGCTGGCGGGCATGGTGTGGATCGTGCTGCTGATCACCTTCATCGGCCGGCTGAGCGACCGCGTCGGCCGGCGCCCGGTGTACGGCGTCGCCGCGGGCGCGATGATCGTCCTGTCCGTGCCGTCCTTCCTGCTCATCAAGATGGACGGGACCTGGGGTCCGGTTCTCGGGGTGCTGATCCTCTCCACTCTGCTGGCCTGCTTCGCCGCACCGAGCGCCGCCACGCTGCCCGCGCTGTTCCCGACCGCCGTGCGCTACGCGGCCATGGGCATCGGCTTCAACTTCGCCGTCGCCGCCTTCGGCGGCACCACCCCGCTGCTCACGGCGGCTCTGGTGGACGCCACGGGCAACGACCTGATGCCCGCCTTCTATCTCATGGCGGCCGGCGTCATCGGTCTGGTAGCCGTGGCGTTCCTGCCGGAGAGCGCGCAGGTGCCGCTCAACGGGTCGCAGCCGATGGTCGGTTCGCAGGAGGAACAGCGTGAGCTGATCACCTCGTCCAAGGATCTCTACCGCGCCGCAAAGGAATCCTCGGGGAGGCGGTGACCGACCGTCGGGCGCAGCAGGAGGACGGTGATGTCGTCGGCGTGCTGACCCGCGGGTGCCGTGCGCCCGACCAGGGCGTCGAGGAGCCGGTCCAGGTCACGGTCGTCGGCGGTGGCCAGGCGGGCGGCCAGTTCGTACGTGGCCCGCGTGGCGTCGGTGCCGGGGATCTCGACCAAGCCGTCGGTGTAGAGGGCCAGAACGGCGCCGGCGGGCAGGTCGGCCCTGGTGACGGGATAGCGGACGTCGGTGTCGATACCCAGCAGCGGCCCCGGCTCGACCTGCAGGACACGCGCGTCCTGTGCGGCACGCCGCAGCAGTGGTGGCACATGCCCCGCACTGGCCAGGGTGACCTGACCGCCGGCGAGGTCCACATGTGCGTAGAGGCACGAGACCAGCAGGTCGGACTCCAGGTCGGCCAGGAGACGGTTGGTCCGCACGAGCACCTGGTCCGGCCTGGCGCCGGCGGCGGCGTGGGCGTGGACGGCGGTGCGCACCTGGCCCATGAGGGCGGCCGCGGCGACGCTGTGACCCTCCACGTCACCGACGACGGCCGCTGCCGTGCTGTCGTCCAGACGCAGTACGTCGTAGAAGTCACCGCCGACGGCGAGGCCGTGGCCGGCGGGCAGATAGCGGGCGGCGACATCGAGGCCGGCCACCTTCGGCAGGGCACGTGGCAGGAGGGCCTGCTGCAACTCGTTGACCAGGCGGTGCTTGGTGTCGTACAGGCGTGCCCGGTCCAGGGCCTGCGCGATCAGACCGGACAGGGGTGTCAGTACGGCGCGTTCGTCGGCCGTGAAGGTGTGCGGCCGGTCGTAGGACAGGATGCAGCAGCCCACCGGTCTTCCCACGATGATCAGCGGGAGGAACGCCCAGGCCTGCTTGCCGCTGATCTGCGGTGCCTTCGGGTGACTGGCAGTGAGTTCCCCGGGGCTTGCGAAGAAGGCGGGGACGCCGCCGGCCAGGACGGGGCCGGCGGGAGTCAGGTCGGTGTCCAGCGGCAGCGCGTCGAGCCGCTCCATGACGGCGTCCGCGTAACCGTGGTAGCCGATGATCTTCAGACGGCCGGCGTCGGCGGCGGACAGCACGAGACCCTGAGCGCCGAAGGCGGGCAGGATCTGGTCGACGATCAATGCGACGAGGTCACTCACCGTCACCACCTCGGTGAGCGCGGCGGCAAGATGCACCAACTGGTACAGGCGCCCTGTCGTCGCCTGTGCGCGGTGCCGCGCGGGCGCCGGCGCCGGCATGTCGGGGGTGCGGTCCCCCTGCGGGACGACGCGGACACTGATGCCGCTGGTGTCGGGGTAGAGCTGGAAGGTCAGCCAGTGGTCCGGCGGGCGGCACGCGGTGAAGGACACGGGTGCGCGGCTGACGACCGCGGTGCGGTAGTGGTCCTCGTACACGGGATCGTCGAGCCAGGGCAGCGACTGCCAGGGCCGGGTGCCCAGCAGTTGGTCCGCGCTGCGTCCGAGCAGTTCGGCTGCGGTCGTGGTGACGAAGGTGACGCGTCCCTCCAGGTCGAGGGAGACCGCGCCCTCCGGAAGGCGTTCGAGGTAGTCGGCACCGGCCGGTCCCGTCTGTGCGGGCTGCCGCATCGCATGGGCGGGGACGCTCCGCGGCCGCTCGGGGTACGAGGGCGGCACGGGGCTGTCGTCGAGAAGCCGGGCCATGCGGTGGGTGCCGGCGGTGAGACGCCCGCGTTCGCGGGGCGTGGTCTGCCGTGGGCGGTCACCGGGCCACATCAGGACGATGCCGCCCCAGCAGCGGCGCACGCCCGTCAACGGCACCGCGGCGAGAGCGAAGCCGTACGGCAGCACCGCCGCGGCGCGTGGGTAGCGGCGGGCCATCTCGTCCTGGTCCGCGACCCATACCAGCCGGTCGTCCCGGATCGCGTCGGCGACCGGAACCGGAGCGGACAGGGACAGCCGCCGCCAGGGAGCCGTGAAGTCCGCCGGCAGCCCGCTCAACGCCACCAGCGACAGCACCTGCTCTCCCTCCTCGATCAGGTACACGCCGCCGATCGAGGCACCGGTGCCGCGTACGACGTCGGCCAGCGCCGCCGCGAGGGCGTCGTCCAGTGACCCGGTGGCCACCGGTAGCTCGTCGGTCCCGGACATGGTGCCTCCCGTCCGGTGTCGAGGCGGGCGTCAGCCCGCCGGACCGGGTACGGGCGCGCTCTGCCGTCGTTCGGACGCGCCGCGCCCTAACCGGGACGCTACGCCTGAAAAGGAGCGCGGGCACGGCGTCACGCCCGCTCGTTCCCGCCTTCGACGTCGATGTGCGGGAGCAGGCGGTCGAGCCAACGGGGTGTCCACCAGGCGTGCCGTCCGAGCAGGGTCATCACCGCCGGTACCAGCAGCAGGCGTACGACTGTGGCGTCGATGAGGACGCTCACGGCCAGCCCCAGGCCGAGCATCTTGACCACGATGCTGTCGCTGATGATGAAGGCCGCGAAAACGCTCACCATGATCAGTGCCGCGCAGGTGATGACCCGGGCGGTGATCTCCAGGGCGTGGGCGACCGACGCTTTGGCGTCCCCGGTGCGCAGCCAGGCCTCGCGGACCCGGGAGAGCAGGAAGATCTCGTAGTCCATGCTCAGTCCGAAGATGATCGCGAACATCATCATCGGCACGTAGCTCTCGATGGGCACCTTGCCGTTGACGCCCAGCGCGGGCCCGCCCCAGCCCCACTGGAAGACGGCGACGACGACGCCGTACGACGCCGCGATCGACAGCACGTTGAGGACGGCGGCCTTCACGGCGACCAGCAGGCCGCGGAAGACGGCCAGGATGATCAGGAAGGCCAGGGCCACGACGACGCCGATGATGAGGGGCAGCCGGGATGCGACGATGTCGCGGAAGTCGATCTGGACCGCGGTGGTGCCGGTGACGTAGCCCTTGGCGTCGGTGCCGGAGAGCGCGTCGGGCAGTGTGTCGTCGACCAGGCGGTTGGTGAGGTCCGTGGTGTCGGCGTTCTGCGGGGAGGTCGCGGAGTAGACCGTGCCGACCAGTACGTCGCCGTCCTGGGTGGGGGCCAGGGGGGTGACCACGGCCGCGCCGTCGACGTCGTCGAGGGCCTGCTGGGTCTTCGACGCGAGCGCGGACCGCTGGGATTCCGGCACGCCGCTCTCGTCGATGACGACGGTGAGCGGGCCGTTGGAACCGGGCCCGAACGCGTCGGTCATCAGGTCGTAGGCCCGCCGGTCCGTGAAAGAGGTGGGGTCGGCGCCGTCGCCGATGTGGCCGAGCTGGAGGGAGAACACCGGGATGGCCAGGACGACGACGGTCGTGACGCCCACGGCGAGGAACTGCCAGGGCCTGCGCTCCACCCGCTGCGCGTAGCGGTGCCAGGTTCCCTGGGGCGTGGTGCCGGGGGCGGCGTCGGTCTCGGCGACCGGGCGGCGCACGTGGAGGTGGTCGATCCGGGCGCCGATGAGCCCGAGCAGGGCGGGCACCAGGGTCAGGGCCCCCACCACCGCCGACACGACGGTCACGGCGGCGGCGACGCCGAGCTTGCCGATGAAGCTCACCCCGGAGGCGTAGAGCCCGGCGAGCGCGACGATCACGGTGCAGCCGGAGACCAGCACGGCCCGGCCGCTGGTGGCGGTGGCCTGCCCCGCGGCCTGCACCGGGTCGGCGCCGTCCATGAGGTTCTGCCGGTGCCGGGTGATCAGGAACAGGGCGTAGTCGATGCCGACGCCGATGCCGATCATCGTGGCCAGGGTGGGCGAGACCGTGGCGAAGGTGAACGCCGCGGCCAGCAGGCCGAGGCAGGCGAGCCCGACGATCGCGCCGACCAGTGCCGTCACGAGGGGGAATCCGGCGGCGATCACGCTGCCGAAGCCCACGAGGAGGACGATGACGGCCACACCGAACCCGATGAGTTCACTCACCCGGTCGTCGGCGGGAGGCCGCGCCAGTTCCCCGAGTGAGCCTCCGTACTCGACCTCGACGCCGGCCGCCCGCAAGGGCTGCACGGCATCGTCGACTCCATCGAGGTAGCTGTCCCCCAGGGTCGAGGGCTGCACGTCGAAACGGACGGTGATGTAAGCCGTCCTGCCGTCCGAGGACAGCGGCCCGACGTTCTGCTCCCCCTGCCCCGAGGAGTCGGAAGAGCCGGAGGCGGACAGCGGGTTCTGGACGGACAGGACGTGCGGAAGCTTCTGCAGGTCGCCCACCGTGGTGGACATCTGCGAACCGAAGGAGGTCAGCGGGGTGTTCGCGTCGTGGAGCACGATCTGGGTGCCGTAGCCGCCGGCCGCCGGATCGTGCTGCTGCAGGACGTCGAGGCCCTCCTCGGACTGGACGCCGGGCAGGGAGAAGTCGTCCGAGTAGTCACCGCCGACGGCACGGTCCACGACCTGGAGCACGACCAGTGCCACGAGCCACGACACGATGACCACCACGAAGTGGCGCGCACACCACTCCCCCTGCCGTCGGAGCACCCCCTTCGCGGCGGTGCCCCGGACTTCTGCGTCCGCGCGGGTGGCTGGCATGGCCTCAGCCTTTTCTGTCGGGCGTCTCACTCGGAGCTCTCATTAGACGTCGGCCCGATCAGTCCGGCATGCCGGGGAACGCCAATGTAGGTACGAGGCCCTGTCCCGGTGCGCCCCCGGGGCGCGCGGTTGCCGCAACGCACGAAACCCACCCCGTGGCTCTCGGGATGGGTTTCGTCTGTGGAGCGCCGGGCAGGCCTTGCACCTGCATCTCCCCGCAGGAAGCGGGGCGTCTTTCCTTGGACCACCAACGCGCGGCCAGGTGCCAGGAGTTCTGGCGGCCTGAACAAGATCAAGCATAGCGCACGATCACCGGCTCCGCATGTCGGCTTCCTGTCCGGCGCGCGAGCGGGCGGGGACGGCGCGAGGATCGGTGGATGGGTGTGCTGCTGCCGGTCCTCTTCGCGCTGTGCGCCGCGTTCAGCAACGCGCTGGCCACCGTGTTGCAGCGGCGTGCCGCGCTGAACGTGCCGCAGAGCAAGGGGTTCCGTCCCGGACTCGTCGTCGACCTGGTGCGGCGGCCGGTGTGGCTCGTCGGGATGCTGGCCGTCGTCGTCGCCGGCGTGGGGCAGGCGGCGGCCCTGGCGACCGGCCCGTTGTCCCTCGTGCAGCCGCTCTTCGTGCTCGAACTCCCGCTGGCGCTGCTGCTGGCCTCGCTGATGGCCGGGCAGCGGCAGCCCGGGGCGCTGTGGGTGGCCGTGGCCGCGGTGATCGCCGGGCTCGGCCTGGCGCTGGCGTCGGCAGCGCCGTCCGGCGAGCAGACCCACGTGTCCGTCGAGCGCTGGGTCCCGGTGCTGGTGGCCTCCGCGGCGGCGGTGGTCCTGCTGACCGGTGCCGGATTGAGGCGGCCGGTGGGCAAGGCCCGGGCCGGCTGCCTCGCTGCGGCGACCGCGATGTGTTACGCGCTGACCGCCGGTCTGATGAAGGCCGCCATGGGAGAGTTGGACCGCGGTGGCCTCGCCGGCTTCCTGACCGCGTGGCAGACGTACGCGTTCGCCGCGGCCGGGGTCTGTGCCGTGCTCCTGCTGGAGCACGCCATGCAGGGTGGGCCCCTGGTCGCCTCCCAGCCCGCCCTCACCTGGGGGACGCGACGGTGAGTCTGGTGCTCGGTGTCCTCCTCTACCGCGAACACGTACGGACCAGTTGGTGGCTGGCGCCGCAGGTGCTCGGTGTCGCCCTGGTCGTCGTGGGCGTGCTTGCCCTGGCCCGGCGCGGAACAGAGGTGGGAACCGCCCGGTGAGCCGCCCGGGGTGGCCGTGTTGCCGGTGCTCCGCGCGAGGGGCCCGGCGATGGTGAGATGACGGAAGAGGGCCCCTCGCGCAGGGTGCGCGTCAGTCCACGATCACGGCCTCGCGTGCTGCCACACCCGGCGCTGTGAGCGCGCCGCCGAAGTTGTCCTCGACCTCCGCCTTCTCCGCCGCGTTCGGGTAGGGGTTCTTGCACGCGGTTCCCGCGCTGGAACCGGACATCAGGCTGGAGCAGGGGCCGGGCTTGCGGTCCGGCAGGCCCAGGATGTGGCCGAGTTCATGGGCCGAGATGCGGATGGTGTCGTAGCCCTGGTCGACGGCCTGCCGGCCGATGTAGACGGTTCCGTTGCCGAGGGTGGTGGGCAGGGCCCGGGGCCAGCCGTTGTCCGCCAGGACGCGTATGTTGGCGCGCTGCCCGGATGCGACCGGGCGCAGTTCGACGGCGTCGACGCTCTCGTTCCAGATCGCCGCGCCCCGGTCGACGGCGGCCTTGAACTCCGCGGCGCCGCTCGCGTCGTAGGTGAACACCTGTGCCGCCAGGGTGCGGTCCGCCGTCGTGGAAGAGGCGGCCACGGCTTGGCCGGCGGTCAGGGACAGGGTCGCCGCGAGGGCGGTGGCCAGGCCGGCTGTCAGCGTGCGGTGGTGCATGGTCGACCTCCTTGTGGGGGAAGGTAGTCGTGCGCATGACATTCCGCAGGCTCCCTGCCCAGGGGAAGCGGACACCAACCGTCGATGCGTCGCCCGGCACCACGTGGCGCGCTGCTGGTACGCGTCGAGGCGAAACGGGAACACCATGACGGTGAGGGGGCGGGCTACACCGCACACACGGACGACGAGATGCAGACGTTTCTGCCCTACCCCGACTTCGGCGCCTCCGCGCTGGTGCTCGACCGCCGCCGGCTGGGCAAACAGCGGGTCGAGGCCCTGCAGGTCCTGCGCGGCCTGACGGTGCCCGGCTACGGGTGGCGCCGGCATCCGGCGGTTCGTATGTGGGCCGGCTACGAGGAGGCGCTGGTGCGGTACGGCCTGGAGGTCTGCCGGGTGTGGCGGGAACGGGGCCACCAGGACAGCTGTGCCGCCACGCTCGTCGCCGATCTGGCCGTGGTACGCCCCGGCGCGCCGGTGCGCGGTCAGCGGGAACTCGCCCGGGCAGGTGAGCTGCCCCCCTGGCTCGGCGACGACGCCGTGCACCGCAGCCACCGGTCGGCGCTGGTCCGCAAGGACCCGGACTTCTACGCGGCCGTGTTCCCCGGGGAGCCGGACGACCTGCCGTACGTCTGGCCCGCCTCGGACCGCGACCCGGACGCGTCCGGCCTCTGACGGCCGCCACCCGGGTACGGCGAGCGAGGGTACTGACGTCACCTGTTGGGCACTCGGAGGGCACATCGTCCACGAAGAGAGGAAAGCCGTGCTCGCGGTTGCCTTCCTGCTGCTGCCCGGACTGGGGCTGCTGCTGTTCGTCATGGCACACATCGAGGACAGGCTGCTGCAGGGCGGCGGCTCGCGACAGGGGCCCCGCCCGCGCCATCTGCGTCTGATCCCCGGCGGAAAGAGCACGTCCGCCAAGGCCTCGTCGGAGGCGGGCAGCGGACGCCATGCCCATCGGGGGCGACATGCCGCCTGAACGGGCGGAAGGGAGACCGGACCTCCGGCGGCCCGTCCACAACACACAAACCCCACCTCCGGACATCCGGAGGTGGGGTTTTCAGAGCGCCGGGCAGGCCTTGCACCTGCATCTCCCCGCAGGAAGCGGGGCGTCTTTCCTTGGACCACCAACGCCGGGCGCACCCACCGGAGTTCCGTGGCGCGCTCAAGAAGATCATACCGCACCGGCCGGCCTTGTCACACACGGACGAACTATCGCCCCGCAGGACTCACCTCACGCAAACACCACGGCGATCAGCCCGGTTCGCCGCCTCCTCGCTGCCATATTCGAAAGCCCCTTCGGAGGTGGCTGTGACGCGAGAGGCGACAACTTCCCATACGAGGACGGCGGCAGCCGGCGGAGGCGGCCGTGGCCCGGAGCCCACGGCAGAGCGCATCACGGAGCGCGCCCCGGGCCTCGCCCCTGACCGCACCGCCGACCGCATCACCGACCTGGAGCGCCGACGGGCTCAGGCGGTGGCTCCGGGCCGGCCGCGAAGAGGGGGTGACTTCGGGGCTCGGGAGCGGATCGAACGACTGCTGGATGCCGGCTCCTTCACCGAGACGGGGCTCTTCGTCCGGGCCCGGCCGTCGGCCGACGGTGGCCGCCGGCCGTACGGCGATGGCGTGATCACCGGGCACGGCACCGTCGACGGCCGCCCGGTGTGCGTGTTCGCCCAGGACTCCACCGTCTTCGGCGGCAGTATGGGCGAGGCCTTCGGCGAGAAGACCGTGGCCCTCATGGACCTCGCCCTGAAGACCGGCTGTCCGGTCGTCGGGCTCAACGACTCCGGCGGCGCCCGCATCCAGGAGGGCGTCGCCTCCCTGGCCCTGTACGCCGAGTTGGTGCGGCGCAATGTGCAGGCCTCCGGGGTGATCCCGCAGATCTCGGTCATCCTGGGGCCGTGCGCCGGCGGCGCCGCGTACTCGCCCGCCATCACCGACTTCACGGTGATGGTGGACGGCGCCTCGCACATGTTCGTCACCGGTCCCGACGTCATCGAGGCCGTCACCGGCGAACGCACCACCGCCGAGGACCTGGGCGGGGCCCGCACCAGCAACACCGTCAACGGCAACGCCCACTTCCTGGCCGCGGACGAGGAGGACGCCCTCGACACCGTACGCGACCTGCTGTCCTATCTGCCGTCCAACAACCTCCAGGAGCCACCGCAGTACGCCCCCGGGACCCCTCCCGACGGGGGCGCTCTGGACGCGGTCGTCCCGGACCGGACCGGGCAGGCCTACGACATGCGCGCCGTCCTGCGCGCGGTCGTCGACGACGGCGATCTGCTCTACGTGAAGGAACTCTTCGCGCCGAACATCATCTGTGCGCTGGCCCGCGTCGAGGGCCGCTCGGTCGGGGTCGTCGCCAACCAGCCGCTGCACGCCGCCGGCGCCCTCGACATCGACGCCTGTGAGAAGGCCGCGCGGTTCGTGCGGTTCTGCGACGCCTTCGGCATCCCCCTGCTGACCTTCGCCGACGTCCCCGGTTATCTCTCCGGTGTGCGGCAGGAACAGGCCGGGATCATCCGGCGCGGCGCCAAACTGCTGTACGCCTACGCCGAGGCCACCGTCCCCAAGGTGACCGTGGTGGTACGCAAGGCCTACGGCGGCGGGTACGCGGTGATGGGCTCCAAGCACCTCGGCGCCGACATCAACCTCGCCTGGCCCACCGCCCGTATCGCCGTCATGGGCGCCGAGGGCGCCGTGGGCCTCCTGCACCGGCGCGAACTGGCCGCGGCCGCCGACCCCGAGGCGCTGCGGGCCCGCCTCGTCGCCGCCTACGAGAGCACCCACGGCACACCGTACCCGGCCGCCGAACGCGGCTACGTCGACGACGTCATCGCCCCGCGCGACACCCGCGCCCACATCTGCCGCGCCCTGCGCGCGCTGCACGGCAAACGCGCGCCGATGCCGCAGCGCCGCCACGGCAACATCCCGCTCTGACCTGCCCGACACCCCGCGACGTGAGGAGCCACGCCCGATGGACAGCCGCCGCCCGCTCGCGCCCGCGTGCCGGACCCTGCCGGAGTTTCTGCGGCACTGGGCCGACACCACCCCCAGCCGGCGGGCGTTCACCTTCGTCGACCACCCCGCCCCGGATTCGCGCGGCGTCCACCGCACTCTGACCTGGCAGCGCCTGGAGTTGCGGGTGCGGGCGCTGGCCGCCCGGCTCGCCGAGGAGGCCGAGCCGGGCGCGCGGGTCGCGCTGCTGTGCCCGCAGGGGACCGAGTACGTCACCGCCTTCCTCGCCACGCTCGCGGCCGGTCGGGTCGCCGTACCGCTGTATCCGCCGGGCCTGCCCGGGCACGCCGACCGGCTCGCCGGTGTGCTGGCCGACGCGCATCCCGCGGTGGTGGTGACGACCGGCCGTGCCCTGCACGAGGTACGGGAGTTCTGCGCGCGCGTCCATGGCGGGGACGTGCGGATCGTGGCCGCGGACCAGGTGCGCGACGACGACGCCGGAGACTGGAAGCCGGTCGAGGTGGACGCCGCTGCCACCGCCTACCTCCAGTACACCTCCGGCTCCACCCGCAACCCGGCGGGCGTGGAGATCACCCACGCCAATGTCGTCGCCAACGCCCGCCAGGCACTGGCCGCCTACGGCGCCGACACCGAACCGGTGACCTGTGTGGGCTGGCTGCCGCTCTACCACGACATGGGGCTCGTGCTGAGCGTGGCGGCGCCCGTCGTACGGGGTCTGCTGTCGGTGTTCATGGACCCGGCCGCGTTCCTGCACCAGCCCGCGCGCTGGCTGCGGCTGCTCGCCGCGCACCCGCGTGCGCTGACCGCCGCGCCCAACTTCGCCTACGACTACTGCGCGTCCGCCGTCACCGGCGCCGAGAAGGCCGAGCTGCGGCTGGACGGCGTGGCCGCGCTGATCAACGGCAGTGAGCCGGTCCGGCCGGCCACCGCCGACCGCTTCCACGCCGCCTTCGCCGCACAGGGCCTCCCCCCGACCAGCCACTGCCCCTCCTACGGGCTCGCCGAGGCCACCGTGTTCGTCTCCGCCGCCCGGCCCGGTGAGCCGCTGCGCCGCTTCGTCCTGGACCGTGACGCCCTCGCCGCCGGGAAGGCGCTGCCCGCGCGGGCGGACGATCCACGGGCGGTGCTGCTGGCGGGCTGCGGTACCCCGGCGGGACAGCGGGTGCGGATCGCCGATCCGGTGACCCGGGCCGTCCTGTCCGAGGCGGAGGTCGGTGAGATCTGGGTGCAGGGGCCCAACGTCGGCCGCGGCTACTTCCGGCAGGAGCGGCAGTCCGCGCAGGTGTTCGGGGCCGAGTTCACGGACTCCGCGGACGCGGCGGGCCGGTGGCTGCGGACGGGCGACCTGGGGACCGTGCTGGACGGGCAGCTGATCGTAACCGGCCGGCTGAAGGACCTCATCGTCGTCGACGGCCGCAACCACTACCCCCAGGACGTCGAGGCCACCGCGCAGGAAGCGCATCCGGCCGTACGCCGCGACCGGCTCGCCGCCTTCTCGGTGCCCGGCACGGAGGGTGAGCGGGTCGTCGTCGTGGCCGAGCACAAGCGGTCCGCGAGCATCGGGGTCCTCGACGTACCGGCCCTGGTGCGTGCCGTGCGCGCGGCTGTCTCCGCCGGGCACGGGCTGCGGCTCGCCGATGTCGTCGTCGTCCCGCCGGGCACGGTGCCCCGCACCTCCAGCGGCAAGGTGTCCCGGTCGCTGACCCGCGCCCGGTACCTGGAGGGCGCCTACGCGACGCCGGCCGCCGACAGCCGGGGAGGCGCGTCGTGACGGCCGCCGACGAAGCGGGGCTGCGCCGACTGATCGCCGCACGGGTGGCCGCCTGGAACGACATGCCCCCCGAACAGGTCCCGATGGACCGGCCGCTGGCCGATCTCGGCATGTCCTCCCGCGACGCGGTGGCGCTGGCCGGCGAGCTGTCCCGGGCCACCGGCCGCGACCTGCCGGCCACGCTGCTGTGGGAGACACCCACCGGCGACGACCTGGTCGCACGCCTGTGCGGCACGGTGGCCGAGAGTGCGCCTCCGCCCGCGCCGCAGCCGACCGGGGAACCCGTCGCGGTCATCGGGGTCGGCTGCCGGCTGCCCGGTGGCGTGCACGGCCCGGCCGACTACTGGCGGCTGCTGAGCGAGGGCACCGACGCGATCCGGCGCGTGCCCGAGGACCGGTGGCGCGACTTCACCCCGTTCCCGCCGGCCGACGTCCCCGCGTACGGCGGCTACCTCGACGACATAGCCGGGTTCGACGCGGACTTCTTCCACATCACCCCGCGCGAGGCCGCCGTGATGGACCCCCAGCAGCGGATCCTGCTGGAGGTCGTCCGGGAGGCGCTCGACCACGCCGCCGTCCCGGCCGTCTCCCTCGCCGGTACCTCCACCGGCGTCTTCGTCGGCGTCTCCGCCCCCGAGTACGGGCAGCTGACCGGCGCCGACCCGGCCACCGTCGACGCCCTGGCCCCGGCCGGTGCGGCCCTGAGCGTCACCGCGGGCCGCCTGGCGTACGTACTGGACACGCGTGGGCCGAGCATGGCCGTTGACACCGCCTGTTCCTCGTCGCTGGTCGCCGTGCACCATGCCTGTGTCAGCCTGCGCACCGGCGAGAGCGACACGGCGATCGCCGCCGGCGTCAACCTGCTGCTGTCCCCGACCGTCACCGCCGCCTTCCGGCGGGCCGGTGCCCTCGCTCCGGACGGGCGGTGCAAGCCGTTCTCGGCGGCGGCCGACGGTATCGGCCGGGGTGAGGGGTGTGCGGCGGTGCTGCTGAAGAGGCTGTCCGACGCCGAGCGGGACGGCGACCGGATCCTCGCGGTCATCCGCTCCACCGCCGTCAACTCCGACGGCCGCTCCAGCGGCCTGATGGCTCCCAACCCGGCCGCGCAGCAGGCACTGTTGGCGACCGCCTACGCGCGGGCCGGGCTCGACGCGGCGCACGTCGACTACGTCGAGGCGCACGGCACCGGCACCCCGCTCGGCGACCCGATCGAGGCGGGCGCGCTCGGCGCGGTGCTCGGCGTCGGCCGTGACGTGGACCAGCCGCTGCTGGTGGGCTCGGTGAAGAGCAATCTGGGTCATCTGGAGGCGGCCGCGGGCATCGCCGGCCTGGTCAAGACCGTGCTCGCCCTCCATCACGACCGCATCCCGCCCTCCCTGCACTGCGCCGACGACAGCGCCCTCGGTGACGCGCCGCTGCGGGTGGTGACGGAGCCCGAGCCGTGGCCCCGGTACGGCGGCACCGCCACCGCCGGTGTGTCCGGCTTCGGGTTCGGCGGCACCAACGCCCATGCGGTGCTGCAGGAATGGCGGTCCGGTGTCCTGCCGCCGGCGCCGGCCGACGCGCCGGCCGCGCGCCTGTACCTGCTCGGCGACGTGGACTCCGACCGCCTCCGGGACACGGCGGGGCGGATCGCCGGCTGGCTCCGAGGGCCCGAGGGAAGCGCCGCACGCCTGGCGGACGTGGCCCGTACGCTCGCCGGGCGCACCGGCCGCGGGCCCGTGCGCGCCGCCGTTTCGGCCCGCGACCGGGACGAACTGGCCAAGGCTCTCGGCGAGTTGGCGGCCGGACATGCTCACCCGCGGGTCGCGTGGGCGGACCACCGACGGATCGGGCGCGGCCCGGTATGGGTGTTCTCCGGGTACGGCAGCCAGTGGCCCGGCATGGGGCGCCGGCTGCTGGCCGAGGAGCCCGTCTTCGCCGCCGCCGTGGAGAAGCTCGACGCGCAGCTCGCCACCGAGTGCGGGCTGTCGCTGTACGACCAGCTGGCCTCCGGGGACGGCCTGGACCGCCTGGAGGTGGCCCAGCCCGTGCTGTTCGGGCTGCAGCTCGCGCTGGCCGAGCTGTGGCGCTCCCACGGCGTCGAACCCGCCGCCGTGATCGGCCACTCCGTGGGCGAGGTGGCCGCCGCCGTGTGCGCGGGCGCCCTGGACGTGCCGGACGCGGCCCGCGTCATCGCCGTACGTGCCCGGTTGCTCAGTCGGCTGCGCGGCGGCGCGATGGCGGTGGTCGACCTGGAGGATGGTGAACTGGGCGCTGTGGTGCGGGAGTTCCCCGGTGTGCATGTCGCCGTCCACTCCTCGCCCCGGCAGAAGGTCGTCACCGGTGACGAGCCCGCGGTGAACCGGCTCGTGCGGCGGCTGGAGGAGCAGGGGCGGGCCGTCCGGGCCATGCGGGTGGTCGGCGCCGGGCACTCGCCGCAGGTCGACCCGCTGCTGCCGGAGCTGACCGACGCCCTCGCCGGTATCCAGGCACGGCCGCCGCGTGTGCCCGTCTACTCCACCGTCCTGGACGACCCGCGCGGTCCCTGCACGTTCGACGCCGCCCACTGGGCCGCCAACCTGCGCCGGCCCGTGCGCCTGGACCGGGCCGTCACCGCGGCTGCGGCCGACGGGCACACCGCCTTCGTCGAGGTCTCCCCGCATCCGGTCCTGTCCCATGCTGTCACCGACACGGTGCCCGGCGCCCTCGCCATCGGCACGCTGCGCCGGGACGCGGACGACGCGGTGGCGTTCACCGCGCAGGTGGGCGCCCTGTACGCCGAGGGCCTCGACCTGCCGCTGCCGCCCGGCCGTGTCATCGACGTGCCCGTGCCCCGCTGGCGGCACACCCGGCACTGGTGGACGGACGGCCCGGGACCCGCCGCGGCGAGCAGCGCTCCGGCGCTTGTCGAGGAGGCACGCCGACCCGAGGCCGACCCGGTCCTCGCCCGCCTCGGCCACCACATCGCCGCCGTCACCGGTCACTCGCCCGCCCGTCTCACCGCCGGCACCGCCCTGGCCGACCTCGGCCTGGACTCGCTGATGGCCGTCCGCATCCGCACCGCCGTCCAACGTGAGTTCGCCGTGGAGCTCCCGCTGCGCGACCTGCTCGGCGCCACCACCATCGGGGACGCGGCCGCCCGTGTCCGACGGGCGCTCCCGGCGGACGGCGACTCGCCCCTGCAGGTCCTGCACGGTACCGGCTCGGGGGCCCCGCTGTTTCTGGTGCACGCCGCCGGTGGGTCGACCGACGTCTACCGGACCCTCGCCGGGCGGCTCGGGGACGACCGGCCCGTGTACGGGCTGGAGCGCGTCGACGAGGCCCGCACGATCACCGAGAAGGCCCGCCGCTACGCAGAAGCCGTCACCGAAGCCCACGCCGACGGGCCCTTGGCGCTGGGCGGTTGGTCCTTCGGCGGCTTCGTCGCCCAGGAGACCGCGCGGCACCTGACGGCCGCCGGGCGGGCGGTGGAGCTGGTGGTGCTCATCGATTCCGTACGGCCCCTCCCCCGCCCCGGCCGGTCCCCGGCCGACCGGATCCGCGCGCACCTCACCGGCTTCGCCCACCACGTCGCCGAGACGTACGGCGTCCGGCTGGAGTTGCCGTACGACGACCTCGTGGCCATGGACGACGACCGCGAGCGCATCGACGCCGTGCTGAGCGTCCTGCGGGCGGCCGCCGACGTGCCACCGGCCGCGTTGGAGCACCAGCGCGCCTCCTACCTGGACATGAGGATCGGGGAGGCCCACCGTCCGGGTCGCTACGACGGCCGGGTGGTGCTGTACCGGGCCACCGAAACCGCACCGCACACCGTGCGCGACCCGGCGTACGAGCGCGAGGACGAGGCGCTCGGCTGGGACGAGGTGTGCCCCCGGCTGGAGGTCGTACCGGTGGCCGGGCACCACCTGTCGCTGCTCGACGACCCGCACGTCGACGAGATCGCCGCCCATCTGCGGCGGGTGCTCGCCGAGCAGATCCGCTGAACGCAGAACCCGAGGAGCCGCCATGCACCACCGCACCCCCGCCGTGTCCCGGCGCACCGTCGCCAAGGCCGGGGCAGCCGCCGGCCTGGCCGTCCTGTTCGGTGCCGCGGCCGCTACCGGCCGCGCCCAGGCGGCCACCCGGATCGGCCCTCGCACCTTCGACGTGACGGTCGCCTCCGCCGCCCTGGGCCGCAGCGCACCGGTACGGCTGATCCTGCCGACCGGATTCGACTCCCAGCCCGGGCGGACGTACCCCGTCCTGTACCTGTTGCACGGCGCGCACGACGACTACACGTCCTGGACGCGGGAGACGGACATCGAGGCCTTCACCGAGGGCCGCGACCTGGTCGTGGCGATGCCGGACGGCGGCCCCACCGGCATCCCCAGTGCCTGGCGCGGCGGCCCCGACTACGAGACGTTCCAGATGAAGGAGGTCTGGGCCCTGCTCCAACGCGACTACCGGGCCTCCGGGGTGCGGGCCGTCGCGGGCGTCTCCACCGGCGGCTACGGGGCCATGGCGCACGCCGCACGGCACCCGGGCGCGTTCACCGCCGCCGCGTCCTACAGCGGCATCCTCGACACGACCGCACCCGGCGTCCCCCACATCGTGAACGCCATCGTCGCCCGGGAGAACCTGCTGCCCGCCTCGCTGTGGGGCGGTACGGTGCTGGATCTGCTCACCACCTGGCGGGACTTCAACCCGCGTGCCCGCGCCTCGGGGCTGCGCGGCACCGCTCTGTACGTCTCCAGCGGCAGCGGGCTGGCCGGTGGCGGCGGTGAACCCCTGCCGGAGGCGCTGGAGAGCGCGCTGTGGCCGTCCGCCCACGCCTTCACCGGCGAGCTGGCCCGGCTACGCATCCCCGCCACCACCCACTTCTACACGGGAGGAGAGCACAACTGGACTTACTGGAAACGGGAGTTCAGGGCATCATGGCCGATGCTCGCCCATGCACTGGGCCTGCCGGAGTGATGTCGGTGCCGACGGGGCACGGAACGGAGCGCAGGGGACGGCCGAACACCGGACAGCTCCCCCGCCCCACGGGAAACAGTCCGCGGGTGAGTCGCTTCCGGGTGAAAGGAGTGTCCGCGATGGCTGTCCCCACCCCGCACGGTGTGCCGGAGGGTCGCGTGGCCGCATCGGTGCCGCCCGATCTGGCCCAGCTGCTGCGCGCCCAGCTCGAGACCGTCGCCGACGAGGTGGAGGCCGAGGTCCGCAGACAGGTCCCCGAGTACGCGCGGCCGTCCGACGGGGCGTACGTCAGGAACCTCCGAGCCGGGGTCGTGCAGGCGCTGACGCTGTTCGTCGAGCACATCGCGGACCCGCGCAGCCAGGGCGACGGGATCGCCGCGACGTACTACGAACTGGGGCGTGGCGAGGCGTTGGAGGGTCGTAGCCTGGACGCGCTGCAGTCCGCGCTGCGCGTCGGCGGGCTGCACGCCTGGCGGCTGATGGGCCGTACGGCGGAGGAGCTGGGGCTGGACTCCACCGTGGTCGCGGCACTGGGCGAGCTGGCGTTCCGGACGGTGCACGAGGTCGCGGAGGCCGCCGCGGCCGGGTACGCGGAGGCCCGGCTGCGCAGCACCGACGAGGTGGAACGGCGTCGCCGCCGGCTGCTCGGTCTGCTGCTGGGCGACGGTCCCGTGTCGTCGGAGGCGGTGCAGGACCTGGCGCACGGGGCACGGTGGCCGGTGCCGCGGCAGGTCGCCGTCGTCGCGCTGGCCGCCGGCCCGGACCAGCGGGAGCAGGACCGGCCGCTGGTCGCGGCGGGTGCCCTGGTGGACATGGAGTCGCGGCCGCCGCGCCTTCTGGTGCCGGACCCGGACGGTTCCGGGCGCTTCGCCGGTCGGGCGTTCGCCCTGGCGTTGCGTGGCCGACCGGCCGCGATCGGTCCGACGGTCCCCGTCACGGAGGCCGCCCGGTCCTTGGAGTGGGCCACCCGGGCGCTCGGGCTGATGGGCCGTGGCGTTCTGCCCCGCCAGGGCGTGGTGCGGTGCGCCGACCACCTCTCGACGCTGCTGCTGCACAACGACGAACCGCTCCTCGCCCAGTTGCAGTCACGCGTCCTCGGTCCGCTCGACTCGGTCTCGGCGGGGCAGCGCGCCCGGCTCGCCGAGACACTGCTGGCCTGGCTGCTCAGCGGCAGCAACGTGCCCGACGTCGCCGTCCGGCTGCACATCCACCCGCAGACGGTCCGCTACCGCCTGCGCCAGCTGGAGAAGCTCTTCGGCGACGCCCTGCACGATCCCGACACCCGCCTGGACCTCATCCTGGCACTGCGCGCCGAGGCGCTGCGGGACCGGCCGTAGAGATTTCCCGCCCACTCATGTCGGAACAAAAACACGGGGCACTTCTGCATTTCTGTCCATAACACCCCGTCAGGAAAAGCGAATACGTTCGGGACCGTCCTTTCACGCAAGCGCTTCACGCGCCCCACACGCGGAGGATCCCCATGCGTATCCGCTTGTGCCTCGCCGCGCTCTCGCTGGTCGGCGGGGCCGGACTGGCCACCCTCTCGGCACCCGCGGCATCGGCCGCGGCCTGCACCGACATCGACGTCGTCGCGGCTCGCGGCACCTTCGAGCCGGGCACGCTCGGCTTCATCGTCGGCGACCCGGTGTATTCCGCACTGCAGAAGAAACTGAGCGGGAAATCCCTGTCCAGCTATGCGGTGAACTATCCTGCCGATCTCTCCCTGACCTCGGCCGCGCAGGGCAATGCGGACCTGGTGAACCACGTCCGGAGCCAGGCTGCCGCCTGCCCGAACCAGCGGTTCGTTCTCGTCGGCTATTCGCAGGGCGCGAACGTCGTCGACAACTCCTTGGGGATCAGCAGCGACGGCGCGGTGGTCGGCAGCCGCATCGTCGCGACCATTCCCGCCGCCCTCGAACCGAGAGTCTCCGCGGTGCTGCTGTTCGGCAACCCGATCCGGGCCATCGGCAGGAGCGTCACCGGCACCTACCAGAGCCGCACCTTCGATGTCTGCGCGAAGGGCGACCCCATCTGTGAGAGCGGCGGGAACGACGTGGGGGCGCACCTCGGGTACACCGCGAACGCCGACGCGGCCGCCACCTTCGCCGCGGGCAAGGTCTGAGCCGGGCGACACACAGGGCCGGGCCCGGGAGGAGGTCCTCCCGGGCCCGGCCGTCGTGTGGAGAGGGCTATCGAGGGGATGCGGCGAACCGCGCGAGATGGGTGGAGACGATCTCGGGGCGGCCGTTGTTCTGCTCGGGAGCAGCGGTCAGCACATCGAGGTGCTGGTAGCCGTCGGCGACCACGGGGTGCAGATCGGACGGGATCCGGCCCGCCAGCAGTCCGTCACCCGCGAGGACCGTGAGCGCCGGGTTGGCCGTGAGCCCCGCGGGGTGGACGACCAGGCGCTTCACCTGCGGAGAGGTGGCCAGCTGGAGGTCGGTGACCAGTTTGGTCGGGAAGTACTGCTCGGTGAAGTCCAGCGGTTGCTCGGCCAGGCTGCGGGCCAGTTCCCGCAGGTCGGTGACCTCCTTCCCGGCGGCCGTGAACGGCGTGCCGTCCGCCGACCGGTACACGGGGTCGTCGCTGTCGCCGACGCGGTCGTAGTCGCGCCAGGTGTACAGCGGCCCGTGCGGCTGGTCGGGGATGGCCTTGTACTCGGTGCCGTACAGACCTGTCGGCTGTGAACTGCCGTTGGCGGCGGGGAAGTTCTTGTCGGCGATCGGTCCGCCGTCGAAGAAGCCGACGCTGGTCTGCAGGAAGGCCAGCGGTACGGACTGGTCGTCCATCAGAGCTCCGAGCACCGCCGCATTGCTGAGCCGGTAGTCCTTCACCGCGGGGGAGCCGGTGAGGAACGTCGCGGTGTCCTCGGAGAACAGGAACCGGTTGGTGGCCTCGATGTTGGTGTTGGAGGGCAGGTAGCGGGGCAAGTCGGCCTCGCCGTCGGCGTCCTGGAGGGCGCCCAGACCGGCGATGGCGAGCAGCATCATCGTCTCCGGGTTGAGCAGCACCGGCGCGGACAGGGTCCGCGACAGTATTCCGCTGTCGAGGCCGGCCTGCACCGCGCCGTAACCGAGCCCGATGTCGGGCAGGTTGGTGTCGTCGGGGATGCTGCCGCTCAGGTCGGCCAGTGTCGTGGAGACGGTGGTGTCGAGGGCGAAGTAGCCGGCGCACTGGTTGTATCCGGCGTCGGTCGTGGTGGCGCGGTTGCCGTCGAAGTCGGCGGCGGCGAAGTAGCCGGTGATCACACCGCCCAGCGAGTGCCCGCCGCACAGCACCTTCTGCTTGCGCAGGCTCTGGTCGGGCAACTCTGCGGCGAGCAGGTCGTACTGGTCCCGTACGGTCTGCTCGATGCCGAGCTTCGCCATCCAGCCCAGCTTGTCGTTGCCGACGAACCCGTCGAAGGTCCGGCCTCCCACCTCCTTGTCCCGGTAGTAGTAGTCGACGGCGGTGTGCTGGTCGCCGGACGCTATGCCGGTACGGTCCTCCAGGCAGTTGGAACGCCGGTCCAGGGCCCAGAACTCGATGTGCTGTCCCTGTTCGGCGGCCCGCGCGACGGTGTTGCGGGCGACGCTGTCGAAGGCTCCGGCGCCCTCCAGGATGCCCGGCTGGGCGATGAGGATCCGGTCGGCGTCGGCCGACGCGGCGGGGCCGTCGGCGGCGCGGTAGCGCAGATACGACAGCCAGTCGCACGCCTCGGGTCGGGCCCCGAACGACGCCGGCAACGGCACCTTGACCCGTACCGCCGACTCGCTGACCTCGGTGACCGGGGACGTCGATGTCACGGGCGTCTCGGTCCGGGCGCCCGCGGCCTGGGAGTGCGGGGCGGCGGCCGTGAGGGTTCCGGCAGTGAGCAGCACCGCCAGCGCGGCGCTCCGCCACGTTCTTCTTCTGCTGCGGCTCGTGTCCATGGCCGGACGGTAGGACCGCGGACGCCGTGTGCTCAGGCGGTGCTCACAGGTTTGCAGCTTCCCGGTGGGGCTTTGTCACCGGATCACAGGGCGGAGTGCAGTGCCCGGATCGAGGCGGGCCCCGCGCAGTTCGACACGGCCCGGCCCAGGAGGTTGTCAGGGACATGCGGGCGCCCTACAGTCCGTCAGAAACAGCCTATGGGAGCGCTCCCATACGACGCTCCCGTATATGGGGAGGCGAAAGCTCCCCGAAGCCCCTCTGTCTCCGGCCGTACCTCCGAAAGAGGCCCCGCATGCGACCGTTACCGCACTTTCCCCGTACCGTGCGCGGCACGCTGGGCGCGATCGTCACCGCACTCGCCACCGTGGTGGCGCTCTTCGCCGCCACGCCGCAGGCTCAGGCCGACACCACGGTCTGCGAACAGTTCGGCTCGACCGTCATCCAGGGGCGATACGTCGTCCAGAACAACCGTTGGGGCACCAACGAGCCCCAGTGCGTCACCGCGACCGACACCGGCTTCCGGATCACCCGGGCCGACGGTTCCGTGCCCACGAACGGCGCGCCGAAGTCCTACCCGTCCCTCTTCAACGGCTGCCACTACACCAACTGCTCGCCGGGGACCAACCTCCCCGCGCAGCTCGCCCGCATCTCCAGCGCGCCGAGCAGCATCTCGTACGGCTACGTCGGCGGCGCCGTGTTCAACGCCTCGTACGACATCTGGCTGGACCCGACGCCCCGCACCGACGGCGTGAACCGGACCGAGATCATGATCTGGTTCAACAAGGTGGGCCCGATCCAGCCCATCGGCTCGCAGGTCGGCACGGCCACCGTCGGCGGACGGACCTGGCAGATGTGGTCGGGCAGCAACGGTTCCAACGACGTGCTGTCCTTCGTCGCCCCGTCGGCGATCGGCAGCTGGAGCTTCGACGTGATGGACTTCGTCCGGCAGGCGGTAGCCCGCGGACTGGCGCAGAGCAGCTGGTACCTGACGAGCATTCAGGCGGGCTTCGAGCCCTGGCAGAACGGCACGGGGCTGACCGTGAACTCGTTCTCGTCGACCGTCAACACGGGTGGTGGACCCGGTGGCCCGGGCGGTGGCACGACCTGCGAGGTCTCGTACACCACGAACGTGTGGCAGGGAGGCTTCACCGCGAACGTCACCGTCGCCAACACCGGTTCGGCACCTGTCGACGACTGGCACCTGGCCTTCACCCTGCCCTCCGGCCAGCGCATCACCAGCGCCTGGAATGCCTCTGTCTCCCCGTCCACGGGATCTGTCACGGCGAGCGGCCTGACGCACAACGCGAGCATCGCCCCCGGCGGCAGCCAGACGTTCGGGTTTCAGGGCACCTACAGCGGCGCCTTCGCCGTGCCGGGCGGGTTCAGCCTGAACGGAACCACCTGCGCCAGGACGTGACGTGACCGGCGCCGGACGCTTCCGTGCCGCCCGGCGCAAACTGCAGGATGTGCCCCATGCCCCTTACGGCCCGCGGTGCGCGGCGCGCCATCAGGATCGCCCTCAGGCCCCGCGGTGGGGAGACGGATCACCGACCCCGGCGGCCGGGTCAGCCCTCCGGCCGTCGCGGGTGTCGCTTCCGCACGCGGCTGCTCCATCTGGTCACTTCGGTGCCTCCCTGTAACGGGGAGGTGGACGCCGCCCCGTGGCGGGCCGGACCGCCTCGGCAGTTCGGCCCGGCCTGTCCGCTCGCGGGTCGGCGGTGGGTCCACAGAATGCGGCCGGCGACCGTCTTGGGCCGCTTCGGTCGCCCGGGGTCTACGCCGTCGCTCGGCGCCGTGGCAGACCAGGGTCTCGGTCGGACTCGTGGAGGTGACCATGCCCGCCGGAAGCGGTCGATGATGACGAAGTCGTTGAGCTCGATGGCCGCCTCCGCATGGGACTTGGGCCCTCATCCCGCCGAACCGTGTCGGCCAGGCGGACTCTGCGCAGTGTCATCGGGGCGACGAGCCGTCGAGGCGGGCGAGGGCCCGATCGGCGGACAGCTGCGCCTTGAGCCAGCTCCTGAGGTCGGCGGCCAGGGCCTGTGGGCCCACGCCGCAAATGCCGTCGAGCGGGCCGCGGCCACGTCGCGGGGGTCGGCCTTGGGTGCGTCGACACCCGCCGCCATGTCGGTGGCGGGCCGCCCGCCAGGGGTCTGTTTCTCGTGGTTTGTGCTCGGGCGCGGTCAGATGTCAGCCGGGCAGCCGGTTGAGCTTGCGGATCTGCTTGTCGAAGACCCCGGCAGGAGCGAGGCGGCGCAGTGTGCTGGCGCGTCCGGCCAGGGGGCCGGCGGTGTAGCGCAGCTTCGGCTTGGGGTCGGTCGCCGCCGCGACGATCACCTTGGCGACGGTGGCGGGGTCGTCGCCGTCCTTGATCGCTGTCTCCATCATGCGGTCGAAGGCGCGCCGCTGGTCCGCGTAGACCTGCAGGGGTGTGTCGGGCCGCGGGCTGTTGGCCTCGAATCCGGTGTTGGTATAGGCGGGTTCGACGAGAAGTGCCCGGACACCGTGCCCGCGGACCTCGTGGTCCAGGGACTCGGAGTACCCCTCGATCGCATGCTTGGACGCGGCGTAGACGGCCATGTAAGGCGAGGGGAGGAAGCCGACCACGGAGGAGAGGTTGATGATGCGTCCGCGTCCCCGGGCGCGCATGTGCGGCAGGACTGCCTTCACCATGCGCATCACGCCGAAGACGTTGACGTCGAAGACGGCCTGGGCCTGTGCGACGGAGTTCTCCTCGACCGCGCCCATCAAGCCCATACCGGCGTTGTTGACCAGGACGTCGATCCGCCCGAACCGGTCGACCACCTGCTGGACCGCGGTGGTGGCCGACGCGTCGTCCGCCACGTCGAGGTCGAGGAAGGTCACACCGTCGAGCGGGGTGACGCGGGACGTGTCGCGGCTTGTGCCGACCACGTCGAACCCCGCTTCGACCAGCGCGAGCGCGGCCGCCTTCCCGATGCCGGATGACGCACCCGTCACGAGTGCCACCGGCCGATACGTGCTCATCATGTACTCCCTGCCCCAACGAGAAACCGATCGGTTTCCATTCACCGTAAACCGATCGGTTTCCGGGTGCAAGTGCGGGGGCAGGATTAGCGAGCAGGAGACGTCAGAGCGTCATCCGCGCGGCCATCGCTGATGCAGATGCGGATACAGATGCAGGAACTGATCAAAACCTTGAGCCAACGGCTTCCCTCCGACCGCCGGGAAGTAAAGCCGCGATCCGTCGGAGGTGCCTCGACTACCGAAGGCAGGCGTTACCCCTGAGAGTGCATCAGGTCGCCAACCTGCTCGCACAGGCGATGCGTCATGAGATCGCCCTGCGCGACGGCACACGACGCGAACACGGCAGATCAACTACGCGTCCCTGACGCCCTCCGACTCCAGCGGCGCATCCCAGACACCATGACCAGCACGAATCCGACCACAACACCGGCGATCAGCAGCCTGCCGTCGCACCAGCATGTCAACTGGCGCAGCGGGTCACAGTCTCCGCCGGGGACCGGCCCTGCCGCGACTGCTCTGCGATTGGCACTCAGCGCGAGGGCGGGACGGAGATGGCCATCACCATCGCCGTCGGGGTGTCACCGTCGTTGCTGTAGGTGTGGGGAGTGCCGGCTTCGAAGGAGGCGCTGGAGCCCGCCGGGACCTGGAATGTGGTGCCATTGACCGTGAGGGTCAGTTCGCCAGCCGTGACGTGGAGCAGCTCGACCGTGCCCGGGGGATGCGGGTCGGAGGAACTGCTGTCGCCGGGCATCAGCTGCCAGTCCCACATCTCCAGGGGGCCGGGGGCCTCGGTACCTGCGAGGAGGCGGTTGTAGCTGCCCGCAGCGGTGTGCCACAGCCGTACGGCCTGCTCGGCAGGGACGATGCGGACTGCGGGCCCCTGCGCGTAGTCGAGCAGGGTGGTGATGCTGACCCCGAGGGCGTCGCCGATCTTGACCACCGTACCGATGCTGGGATTGGTGCGGGCCTGCTCGATCTGGACGATCATGCCGCGGCTGACACCGGCCCGGGCGGCGAGCGCGTCCAGGGTGAGATTGCGCGCGGCGCGCCAGTGCCTGACGTTGCCCGCCAGGGACTGGGTCAACTGATCAAGGTCCGACACGTTTCACCCACGAAATAGTCTACTATTTTGAACGGTGTATCCAATGTGTTGCACTACACTGCACTGACTTGACCGTTCACTCTACTGTACTGCGAGGCGTGTTGTGACGGCGCTGTTTGCCCTGGCCACCAGTGTCCTGTACGGGCTGGCCGACTTCGG
Organism: Streptomyces sp. S.PNR 29; assembly: GCF_030386795.1. Lineage (GTDB taxonomy): Bacteria > Actinomycetota > Actinomycetes > Streptomycetales > Streptomycetaceae > Streptomyces. The sequence continues at coordinate 81,038 of NZ_JANUQM010000015.1, read as the reverse complement.
CGGCGGGCTGCTGACGCGTCGCATACCCGCGCTCACGGTGGTCGTGGTCTCGCAGCTGATCTCCGCGGTCGTGCTCGGCCTGATCGTCGTCACCACCGGGGCGTGGAGTGAGGCAGGGCCGAAACTGTGGTTCGCCGTCGCGGCCGGACTCGTGGGACCGGTCGCCATGATCGCGTTCTACCAGGCGCTGGCCCTGGGGCCCATGGGCGTCGTCTCACCGCTGGGCACCCTGGGCGTGGCCGTCCCCGTCGGCGTCGGACTCGCTCTGGGCGAGCGCCCCGGCCTGGTGACGGTCGGAGGCATCGTGATCGCCGTCACGGGCGTGGTGCTCGCGGGCGGACCGCAACTCAAAGGTGCTCCGGTGCAGCGCCGGGCCATACTGCTCGCCCTGGTGGCCGCGCTGGGTTTCGGCACGGTCTTCGCGCTGATCGCCGAGGCGTCGACGACCATCCCCGGGCTCTTCCTCGCCCTGTTCGTCCAGCGCGTCACCAACGTGATCGCCGGCGGCGCCGCACTCTGCGTCTCAGTGCGGCGCGGCGCCCCCGCGCTGCCGGACGCCGGCTTCCCGTGGGCCTCCGTGCCGGCCCTCGCCTTCGTCGGACTGGCCGACGTCGCGGCCAACGGCACCTACTCGATCGCCGCTCAGCATGGTCCCGTCACGATCGCCGCCGTGCTGGCATCGCTGTACCCGGTGGTGACCGCACTGGCCGCACGCGGCTTCCTGCGCGAGCGGCTGCAGGGGCTGCAGACGGTGGGCGCGAGCCTGGCACTACTCGGAACAGTACTGCTGGCCACCGGATGACCCAGGGGCCCGATCAGCGTGACGGACATCCAGACAAGAACCACACAGGAGCACACATGATCACCCGCAGTGACATCACTGAGGCGCTCGACGCGGCCGGCATCGCGTTCTCGCTCGTCGAACACGAGGAGGCCCGAACGACCGCAGAGGCCGACGCGTTCATCGAGGGGTACGAAGGAGTACGGACGAAGAGCCTGTTCCTGGTCAACCGCAAGCGCACAGCCCAGTACCTGCTGATCATGGATGACCAGAAAGACCTCGACCTGAGCAGGCTGGTCAGAACGCTCGGCGAGAACCGGCTGTCGTTCGGATCCGCGGAGCGGCTCTCGGCCGCGCTCGGGCTCGAGCCCGGCGTGGTCTCACCGTTCGGCCTCATCGACCCGGACCACCGCGAGGTGTCGCTGCTGTTCGACACCGAGATGCTCCAAGAGGACATCCTCACCTTCCACCCGGGGGACAACAGGGCAACGATCTTCATCGACACCAAGGACCTGCTCGCGTTCCTCGGCGGACTCGGTGTGGAGTACCGGACCATCGAAGTCTGAGCCCCGGTGACGCCGGAGTTCAGCAGCCGTCGATCGGGCGGAGAGGGTCGTCGACGCAGTTTGTCGCCAGCCACTGCTCGACGGCGGTGATGTGGGAGATCGTGCGGTTGCAGCACGGACGCGGCCAGTCCGGTCACCTGGGGTTCGAGCGGCACGTCCCTGGGAGACGTCCGCTGCGAAGTGGCGGTCAGGGCCCGCACGGCTTCGCGCAGCGAGTTGCGGGAGAGGCGCCGAGCTGGCCGGCGAGGACACCTTCCTTGGGGAGGCGGGAGCCGGGCACGAGTTCGCCGGCGACGATCATCGCCTTGATCTTGTCCATCGCCTCGTCCGTCAGTGCCATGGCGGTGCCTCTGTGTGGGAGGTGGGTGGGTCCCGTCGCGCTCCACCGACCGAGGAAGCTTCATGACCGTGTCTCTCTTCATGCAGGGCGGGGAGACCGTCGGCGAGGCTGAAGGGGCGTACTCGCCTGCCGGTTACCGAGACGTGGAGGTCGCACGGCCGCACTGCGCGAGGCGCGTGCGCGCACAGGACCATGCGGATGATTCATCCGATGTATCTCGGACGTCGAGGGCGTTACGAGGCTGTTGTCGGCGTTGACAGGAGTGCGCCATCGCAGGTGTGCATGACGGCCACCCGCAGGGCGGCACGGGCCCGGCTGGGCGTCAGACGCCCGACGGACCATCTCCTTTCGCGAACAAACCCGCTCATATTGACCGTGCAGGCGGGACACAACCGCCAACAACGAAGAAATACATCCGAGGTCTCCTTTGTCTGCGGGTCCTTCTGCGTTTACAGTCGCCATGCCGCCATTCCTCCGATGACTGTGAAGAGGGCTTCGAACCCTCCGCAGGTCCCGCTCATGGCATCGACGGCGGCGCGGCCCGTACGGCCGGTCTCCTCACGTACCACCGACGGCAAGGGAGTTGCCCAGTGAAACTGCTACGAGTCGGCGCGCCCGGCGAGGAGCGGCCCGCTGTCCGCACCGACGACGGACGGCTGCTGGATCTGTCCTCCGTGGCTTCCGACATCGACGGCGCCTTCCTCGCCGGGGGCGGTGTCGGACGGGCCCGAGCGGCGGTCGCGGGGGGCGAGCTGCCCGAACTGGAGACGGAGGGTCTGCGGGTCGGCGCACCGGTCGCGCGCCCCGGCAAGGTCGTCTGCGTCGGACTGAACTATCGGGACCACGCCGCCGAGACCGGTGCACAGATCCCGCTGCGTCCGGTGGTGTTCATGAAGGACCCGGGCACGGTCGTGGGCCCGTACGACGAGGTGCTGATTCACGCTGGGCCGGCCGCCGCGCGGACCGTGATCGCCGGCTACGCGGTCAGCCACGACGTCTCCGCACGGGAGTTCCAGCTGGAGTACTCGCCGCAGTGGGACCTGGGCAAGTCCTGCGAGACCTTCAATCCCCTCGGCCCCTGGCTGGTCACCGCCGACGAGGTCGGCGACCCCCAGAACCTCGGGCTGCACCTGAGCGTCAACGGCGTGAAGCGGCAGGGCGGCCACACCAGCGACACGATCTTCCCGGTCGACCGCATCGTGTCGTACCTGAGCCAGTACATGGTTCTCGAGCCGGGCGACGTGATCAACACCGGTACGCCCGCGGGCGTGGCCCTCGGCCTGCCCGGCACCCCGTTCCTGCGTGCCGGGGACCGTGTCGAGCTGTCCGTGGACGGGCTCGGCAGCCAGCGCCAGACCTTCTGCCAAGCGTGAAAGGCACCCCCGTGACTGCAAGCTCCGCCCGGATCACCGCGGTCGACACCTACGACGTCCGTTTCCCCACCTCGCGGGAGCTGGACGGCTCGGACGCGATGAACCCGGACCCCGACTACTCGGCCGCCTACGTGGTGCTGCGCACCGACGCCGGCGCCGGGCTGGAAGGCCACGGCTTCACCTTCACCATCGGACGCGGCAACGACGTCCAGGTGGCCGCCATCGACGCGCTGCGGTCCCATGTCATGGGCCGCAGCGTCGACGAGTTGTGCGCCGACCCCGGAACCCTCGACCGCGATCTGATCGGCGACAGCCAACTGCGCTGGCTCGGCCCGGAGAAGGGCGTGATGCACATGGCGATCGGCGCGGTGGTCAACGCCGTGTGGGACCTGGCCGCCAAACGGGCCGGACAGCCACTGTGGCGCCTGCTCGCCCACGCCGACCCCGAGTGGCTGGTCTCCCAGGTCGACTTCCGTTACATCGCCGACGCCCTCACCCCCGAGGACGCCCTGCGGTTGCTGCGTGAGGGCAGAACCGGGCTCGCCGAGCGCGAGGCCACGCTGCTGCAGCGCGGCTACCCCGGCTACACCACATCACCCGGCTGGCTCGGCTACTCCGACGAGAAGCTCACCCGGCTCGCCCAGCAGGCCGTCGCCGACGGTTTCACCCAGATCAAGCTCAAGGTCGGCGCCGACCTGAACGACGACATCCGGCGGATGCGCACCGCCCGAGCGGCCGTCGGCGACGGCATCCGCATCGCCGTCGACGCCAACCAGCGGTGGGACGTGGACGAGGCGATTCGCTGGACCAACGCCCTCGCCGAGTTCGATCCGTACTGGATCGAGGAGCCCACCAGCCCCGACGACGTCCTCGGCCACGCGACCGTACGCCGGGCGGTGGCGCCGGTGAAGGTCGCCACCGGCGAGCACGTGCAGAACCGCATCGTCTTCAAGCAGCTTCTCCAGGCCGGCGCCATCGACGTCCTCCAGATCGACGCCGCCCGGGTCGGCGGGGTCAACGAGAACCTCGCGATCCTGCTGCTGGCGGCGAAGTTCGAGGTGCCGGTGTGTCCGCACGCCGGCGGCGTGGGCCTGTGCGAGCTGGTGCAGCACCTGTCGATGTTCGAGTACCTGGCCCTGTCCGGCACCACCGAGAACCGCGTCATCGAGTACGTCGACCACCTCCACCAGCACTTCACCGCGCCCGTGGTGATCCGCGACGGCCACTACACCGCGCCGCTCGCCCCCGGCTTCTCCGCCACCATGAAGGAGGAGTCCATCGCAGAATTCCGATACCCGGACGGCACGTTCTGGGTGGCCGACCGCACCGGGCAGGAGAACGCGGTATGAGTGATCTGTCAGGTCTCAGAGCCGTCGTCACCGGAGGCGCGTCCGGTATCGGGCTCGCCACGGCCCGCGCGCTGGCCGCGCAGGGCGCTGCGGTGGTGGTACTCGACCTCGAACCCGCCGGTGTGCCACGACCGTTGCTCGGGCTCAAGGCCGATGTGAGCGACGACACCTCGGTACGCGTCGCCGTGGAGGCCGCGGCCGCGGGGCTGGGCGGCATCGACATCCTCGTCAACAACGCCGGCATCGGCGCCAGCGGCACCGTCGAGGACAACCCCGACGAGCAGTGGCACCGCGTCCTGGACGTCAACGTCCTCGGCATGGTCCGCACCACCCGGGCCGCCCTGCCCCATCTGCGCCGCACTGCCACTGCCCGTCCGGGCACCGCGGCCGTCGTCAACACCTGCTCCATCGCGGCCACCGCCGGGCTCCCGCAGCGCGCCCTGTACTCCGCCAGCAAGGGCGCCGTGCTGTCCCTCACCCTGGCCATGGCCGCCGACCACGTCCGCGAGGGCATCCGCGTCAACTGCGTCAGCCCCGGCACCGCCGATACGCCCTGGGTGGGCCGGCTGCTGGACGCCGCCGACGACCCGGAAGCGGAGCGTGCCCCGCTCAATGCCCGCCAGCCCATGGGCCGTCTGGTCACCGCCGACGAGGTGGCAGCCGCCATCGTCTACCTCGCGAGTCCCGCCGCGGCCGCCGTCACCGGCACCGCACTCGCGGTGGACGGCGGCATGCAGGGGCTGCGGCTGCGCCCGGCGGCCCAGTCATGAGGACCACCACGCTGGGCGGGAGCGCGGTCGGGGTCACGCAGCTCGCGCTCGGTTGCGCGGGCATCGGCAACCTCTATCAGCCGGTCAGCGACGAGGCCGCCTTCGCCACCGTGGACGCGGCCTGGGACGCCGGAATCCGAACCTTCGACACCGCACCCCACTACGGGCTCGGCCTGTCGGAACGGCGGCTGGGCGCGGCACTGCGCGGCCGCCCCCGGGACACATACACCGTCTCCACCAAGGTGGGCCGACTGCTCGTACCGAACAAGACGGCGGGTGCCGGTGACGACCTCGCCGACGGCTTCGCCGTACCCGCCACCCACCGCCGCGTCTGGGACTTCACCGCCGACGGGGTGCTGCGCTCGCTGGAGGCGAGCCTGAACCGCCTCGGCCTGGACCGGGTCGACATCCTCCTGCTGCACGACCCGGACGACCACGCCGAGCAGGCCCTGCGTGAGGCCTACCCGGCACTGGAGCGCCTGCGCGCCCAAGGCGTGGTCGGGGCCATCGGCGTCGGCATGAACCAGTCCGCGCTGCCCGCCCGCTTCCTGCGTGAGACCGACATCGACGTGGTGCTGCTGGCCGGCCGCTACACCCTCTTGGACCAGGACGGCCTCGCCGAACTGCTGCCGGAAGCCGCCGCCCGCGGCCGGAGCGTGGTCATCGGCGGCGTCTTCAACTCCGGGCTGCTCACTGCCCCGCGCCCCGGCGCCACGTACGACTACGCCCCGGCGCCCCGGCCGGTGCTCGACCGCGCGCTGCGTCTGCTGGAGGTGACCGAACGCCACGGCGTGCCGCTGCGCGCCGCAGCCCTGCACTTCCCCTTCGGTCATTCCGCGGTCGCGAGCGTCCTGACCGGCGCCCGCTCCCCCGAAGAGGTACGCGACACCTGCGAGCAGCTGTGCCGCCCGGTCCCGGACGCGCTGTGGGACGAACTGCGTGCCGAGGGGCTGCTGGCCCCGGGCAGCCCCGTCCCCGTAGCCACGCCGTCGAAGGAGCCGTCATGACACGCGGCATCGCCGCCCTCAGCGGCACGGTGGGCGGGGATCGGCTCGTGTTCGCGGGGCGTGGCGGTCAATGCGAGTGGTACTGAGGTCGGGCGGGACCGTCGAGGTCCAGTTCCACGACATTGACGTAGCGCGCCGGCGAGTGGGCAGGCAGGCCTGTGATGACGACCCGGCGTCCCTCGCGGTGCACGGAGAGCTGCTCGCCGGTGGGCAGCAGGCGTGCTGCCAGCACCTCGTTCGCGAGTTGCGTGATGACGAGCTCGCCGGTGGTGCTCCATTGGTCGAGCGTCAGGAAGGCCTGTTTGCCCTTGGTCGTGATGCGACCGGTGGAGTGGACGTCGAAGTAGTTCGGCAAGAGGCGTTCCGTGCCGTATACGGCCTCCCCGTGTGTCCTGAGCCAGCCGCCCATCTCGCGCAGCCGATCGACGGACGGGGCGGGGATGACGCCGTCCGGGTCGGGGCCGACGTTGAGCAGGTAATTGCTGCCGCGAGCGGCGCAGGCGATCAACTGCCGGATCAGTAGGTCGGTGCTCTTCCAGTTCCCGTCTCCGATGGCGTATCCCCAGTTGTCGTTCATGGTGACGCAGGATTCGTACATGCGTGTGTCGTCGGGCACCTCCATGGGTACGGTCTGCTCGGGTGTGGCGTAGTCCTCGGGGAGGCCGGAGCGGTCGTTGATGAGGATGCCGGGCTGCAGTTGGCGGACCTTCGCGTTGAGAGTTTCCGAGTCCCACACCTCGGCCGTGCGCTCTCCCCATCCTCCGCGGAAGTCCGCGTCGTCCGCGCAGTCGTAGAACAGGATGTCGATGGGGCCGTAGTTGCTCATCAGCTCCAGAGTCTGCCGGTGGAACCGGTCGACGCACTCCTGCCAGCCGGACGGGTCGGCCTCCGGGCCGCGGAAATAGGCCGGGATACTCCAGTCCTTGACGCTGAAGTACAGCCCAGCCATGAGGCCTTCGGCTCGGCAGGCGTCGAGGTACTCGGCGACCAGGTCGCGCCGGGCGGCGGTGCGCACCGAGGTGAATTCGGTGTGTTGGCTGTCGAACAGGCAGAAGCCGTCGTGGTGTTTGGCGGTCAGTACCATGTAGCGCATTCCGGCTTCACGGGCGATGCGTGCCCAGGCCCTGGGGTCGTAGTGGCGGGGATTGAACTGGTCGGCGAGTTTCGCGTACTCGGCGGGCGGAATGTCTTCTTGGTATCGGACCCATTCGCCTCTGCCGGGGATGGCGTACAGACCCCAGTGGATGAACATCCCGAACCGGGCGTCGTTGAAGTTCTTGAGGCGTTCTTGGCGCATGGCTGTTTCCCTCGGACAGTGGTGGGCGGTGCGGACGGATGAGCACCGCCGCACAGGAAGACTTCAGAAGGCAGGACGAAGCGGCGCGTTGGGCCACGCCGAACAGTGAAGGCATGGTCTTCAAGGACCGTGCGGGCTGGAACGCGTCTCGTCGAGGAGGCCGGGCCGCTCGGCAGCTCTCGGTCAGCCCGGCGCCGTCACTGTCGGTGCCCGGGTGCAGGCGCCGGTGAGAACGCGGATCGGTTCGGTGCTGGGACGCGTTGTCATGAAGGTCCTCGGTCGGCCGGGACGGTGGGACGGTTCAGCGGACGACGTCGTCGTGGTGGTCGAGCAGTGCCAGCTCAAAGCGGCGGGGCAGGCCCTCCCAGTCGCCGGTGGTGCTGACCGCGAAGGCGCCGAGCAGGGCCGCTGTGCGCAGCCGCCGCTCCGGTGGCTCACCGGCGAGCAGTTCGGCCAGGTAGCCGGCGGCGAACGCGTCTCCGGCTCCGATGGAGTCGTGAACGGTGACGGGAACGGCCGGCTGACGGTACGGCCTGCCGTCGATGAGGGCGAACGCCCCCTCGGCGCCCAGCTTGAGAACGGCGCCACCCGGCCCGAGTTCGCAGATGGCCTTGGCGAGTTCCTCGGGATCCTGGGCGTGCGGGACCATCAGCCGCGCCTCGTGCATGCCCGCGAACACCACGTCGCTCATGCACAGCAGGGGCAGGAGGTTCTGCCGCGCCTCGGCCTCGGTCCACAGCAGGGAGCGGAAGTTGATGTCCAGGGAGACCGGCACCTTCGCGGCGACGGCGATGTCCACCGCGCGGCGGACGGCCAGGGCCGGTCCGGTGCCGAGCGCCGGCGTGATCCCGGTGATGTGCAGCACGGCCGCGCCCGCGACGGCGTCCTCGGGGATGTCGCGCACCGACAGCCGGGAGCCGACGGTGTGGGTGCGGTAGTAGCGCGTGCGGCTGTGCGTGGCCGTGCGCCGCTCCTTCAGCAGCAGCGACGTGGGAGCGGAGTCCCGGGTGGCGAGGGCCGTGACTCCCTCGGCGCGGAACTCACGGAGGGTCAGTTCACCGAGCGCGTCCTCGCTGACCCGGCCGATCCATACGGCGGCGCCGCCGAGCCGGCTGACACCGACCGCCACGTTCGACTCGGCGCCGGCGAGCCCGAGCCGCATCCCGGCGCCCACGGCCAGTGGACCCGGCTCCGGCGCGGCGAGCACCGCCAGGACCTCGCCGACCGTCACCAGGTAGGGCTCCTTCGGGTGGATGTTCACCGGGCCGCCTCCTCGGTGTGCCCGACCGGGCTGGCCGCTTCCAGCAACGCACATGCCCTTTCGGTGAGACGGTCCAGGTGCCGTGAGGTCGGGTTCCGGTCCGCACCGCGCAGCAGCGGGGAGCCGACGCCGACAGCGTGGGCCCCCGCGCCGGTGTACTCGCGCGCCTGGTGGATGTCGACGCCGATCGGCAGGTCGGGCAGCGGGGCCGGCAGTTGCCGCAGATACGCCGGGCCGCCGGTTGCCGCCGGGAAGAGCTTCACGGCGGCCGCGCCCGCTCGCCATGCCGTGGACGCCTCGGTCGGCGTCCAGGCGCCCGAGTGGCACGTGACGCCCGTTTCCGCGACCGTGCGGACGACGTCGGCGTCGACCGGGGTGACCGGGAACTGTGCCCCCGCCGCGAGGGCGTCCCGGGCCTGCGCCCCGGTGACCACGGTGTCCGCGCCCACCGCGACTTCGGGGCCGAGTTCGCCCCGGACTTCGGCCACCGCGTCCAGTGCACCTGAGGTCGTCGGTGTGATCTCCAGGCCGGTTACGCCGCCGGCCGCGAGCGGCCGGGCCGTGGCGGGCAGCCCGGAGGCGTCGGCCGACCGGAGGACGGCCATCACCCGGGTCCGGCTCAGCTCCGGTGTGAGGGCAGGACGTGCGGTCACGACCAGGCCTTCCCGGACGGGACGCCCGCTGCCATGCGACGTCCCGGGAGGACGACGACCGACGCCTTGGCATGGCCGCCGGCGGGCGCGGTGGAAACCTGGCGGGCCGCCTGGTGAGGGACAGCGCGACGCCGGTGTGGGCCCAGGACCCACCAGGGTATGGCGGATACGGATATCGGCCTCCTTCCGGCCACGGCTGCGGACTCTGCTGCGCCGATGATCAGCTGTCGGTTGAGGGAAAGCACGGGTGACTCCTGGTCCGCTGGGGCATCGTCACGAGCTACGCGGGCGAGGTGACGTCTGCTTGCCGGGCCCTCGCTGCCGGAGGGCGCGGCAAGCAGACGTCACCCAAGTGCCCTCGGGCGCCGGGCCGCCCGGTGGCGCGCAGAGTGTCCTTACTTGAGCCCGGAGGTTGCGATACCCGAGACGAAGCCGCGCTGCATGATCAAGAAGAGCGCGAGCACGGGCAGGACGTACATCACGGCACCGGCAGCGACGGCGTTGTTCATCGGTGCGCCCTGATCATTGAGGTAGCCGGTGGCGAGCTTGACCGCCAGGGTGGTGCGGTCGCTGTCAAGCAACAGCGCGGGTCCTATGTAGTCACCCCAGGCCCAGGTGAAGGACAGGATGAGGCTGGTGGCGATGACCGGCCACGACTGGGGCAGGAAGATCCTCCAGAAGATGCGGAGCTGCCCGCAGCCGTCGACGATCGCCGCTTCCTCCAGTTCCTTGGGCATGTTGGAGAAGAACTGCCGGAACAGGAAGATCAGATATGGGGCACCGCACAGGCCCCACAGGACCCACGGCACGTACGTGTTGAGCAGGTCGAGCTTGGCGAACATCAGATAGGTCGGGACGAGGGTGATGACCTGCGGCAGCATCATCGTCGCCAGCAGCACCCCGAAGATCGGCCGCTTCCCTGGTGCGTCGAGCCGGGCGAAACCGAACCCGGCCCAGGCCGAGGCGAGCGTGATCAGCCCCGCGTAGATCACCGAGATCGTCAGCGAGTTGCGGGTGTAGCCGAGGTAGTCGAACGTGGTCAGGGCCTGCTTGAAGTTGCCCAGGGTCGGGTGGTGAGGCCACCAGTGGATGGGGAAGGCGCGCAGCTCCGACGGGTCCTTGAAGGCGGTGATCAGGAGCCACCCGAAGGGGCTGAGGAAGAGCACGAGGAGCGCCACCAGGACCATGTAGACGGCGCCGCGCCGGGTGAACACCATCACGACTCTCCGATCGTCCGGGGCTTGGTCTTCGCCGGTTCCGGCTCCACGGAGTAGAAGACCGCGCCCTTGCTCAGCCTGAAGACGAGGAAGGTGACGACGCTGATGATCGCGAAGAGCACCCACAGCATGGCCGAGGCATAGCCGTAGCGTCCGTTGGCGAAGTACTGGGTGAAGACGCTGATGATGAACAGGTTGTTGCCCTCCGGGACGCGCGCCATCCCCTGCGGGGAGGAGTCCACGGCGATCAGCAGCGGTTGGACACTCTGCAGTGCCGCGATGATCCCGGTGACGACCTGGAAGAAGATCACCGGGGAGAGGAGCGGCAGGGTGATGCGGGTGAAGGACTGCCAGGGGCCGGCGCCGTCGACACGTGCGGCCTCGTGCAGCTCTTTGGGTATGTCCTGGAGGCCGGCCAGCGAAATGATCATGACGTTTCCGACCGCCCACATCGTCAGCATGATCAGCACCCAGCGGGCGTAGGGATCCAGCAGCCATGCCACACCGTCGATGTGGAAGAGGTCCAGGATGCCGTTCGCCGATCCGGAGTCCCGGTCGAAGATCAGCTTGAAGGTGAGGGCCGCGCCGACCGGCGGTACGACGGCGGGCACGTACAACAACGTGCGGAACACTCCGCGGCCGCGGATCGGCTGGTTGACCAGCACCGCCAGCACAAGCCCCGCCACGATCGACAGCGGCACCGTGATTCCCGTGAACAGCGCGGTGCGCCCCAGGGAAGCCATGGTGTCGGGGTCGGTGAAGATCTCCCTGTAGTTGGCCAGTCCGACGAATCGGGAGCGGCTGGAGAGCCCGTCGGAGTTGGTGAGGCTCAGCCACAGCGCGTACCCGAGTGGGTAGGCGGTCAGGGCCAGGAAGCCCAGCACCCACGGGCCCGCGAAGACGTAGAAGGCTGCGGCCCTGCGCTGCCTGAGCGTGAGCCGTTTGCGAGTGGACCAGCCTGTCGTCCCCGATGCCGGGGACGGCACGCGCGGCGGCCGGCTGGTCCGGCCGGTGAGCTGGCCGGTACTCACCCCACGTGCTCCTTGCCCTGAGCGATCTGGGAGTTCATCTGCGAGTTCAGCTGGTCGGCGACCTTGCCGGCGGGTGTGCCGGACTTGATGGCGTTGGACAGCACCTTGCTGAGCACACCCTCGAGAGCCGCCGACTGGACGTACGGGGTGAAGGTCAGCACCGAGAAGTACGGAAGCTCCTGCTGCTGCACCTGGTAGGCCTGCTTCTGGAAGGCTGTGGTCTGCGGCATCTTCGGGCGCAACGACTTCAGGGAGGGGATGCCCACACCGCCGGTGGCCCGGTCCTGGGCGGGCTTGCCGCCGAAGAACCACTCGAAGAACTTCCAGGCCGCCTCCTTGTTCTTGGCTTCCTTGGGAATCCAGTACCCGGTGGCGCCGAAGCACGGGCTGACGCGCTTGCCGCCTCCCATCTGGGGCGCCGGAGCGAAACGCGACACCTCGGTCGTCTTGGCGTCGCCGGTGATGACTCCGCCGAACCAGTAGCCGTCACAGGCCATCGCCATCCGGCCGGCCTGGTACGTCGGCCAGTCCCACCCGTCCGGATTGGGGTTGGCCACGCTGGGACCGATGTTGGCCCGCGCGTACTCCATGTACCAGTTCAGTGCCTTGCGCGCCTCGGGCGACGAGAAGTCGACTGACGCCAGGTCCTCGGCGAACAGACTGCCGCCGGCCGACGCGGTCATGTTCATCAGCAGGGCGAAGTTGCCCAGACCGGTGGCGCTGAGCCCGTACACCTTGACCTTGCCGAACCTGCGCCGCGTCAACCGCTTCGCCATGTCGAGCCACTCGTCGTAGGACAGCGGGTCGGTCTCGCTGGGGTAGTCCAGCTCGGCGGCGTCGAACATGTCGGTGCGGTACCAGAACATGCCGTCCTGGGAGTAGTCCTTCGCCATACCGTAGCGGGGGCCCGCTCCCTGCTTGGTGCCGTCGAAACGCCAGAGGTCGTTGACGGGGTCGAGGTCGGACGGCTTGAGCACCGAGCTCTCGGCGAAGTAGGAGTCCAGTTCGGTCATCAGTCCGCGCGCCGCGAAGTACGGCGTCTCCAACGCACCACTGCCCTGCACCACGTCCGGCGGGTTCTTGCTGGCAAGCATGGCGTTGAGCTTGGTGGTGTCCTGGGTGAGGAGGTTGATCTTCATCCCGAGCGCCTTCTCGGCGGCCTTGACGTCGCTGTCGGACAGTGACGACATGATGGTGAGCGTCGTCTTCTCGTTGCCGGCGGAGCTGCCACCGTCGTCCACCGAGGCGGCACATCCGGGCAGAGCCACGGCGGCCAGCGCGGTACCGGCGGAGACGGCAAGGAAACGGCGTCTGTCGAGCGAACCCGTGGGTGAATTGGGCATAGTTGTGCTCCATTTGTGTGGTGTGCCGTGGATGCGGGATACACGGAAGGCGGGTGCCGCCGCGCCAGAAGGCGCGCAGAGAAGGGGAAGAAGACGCAGTTCCGCGGTCAGCCGTGGCGCATGACCGTCGAGGCGGGCCGGCTCCCGGGCTGTTCGACGAGCCCAGGGGCCAGTCCGGCTTCGGAGGTGGTCGCTGCCGCCCCTCTGACGGTCGTGCGCTCAGATCCGTCAAAGGAAGGCGTGCGGCGACACCACCAGTGGCGACCGCGGGGATCTCCCGCAGCGCTTCACCGCAGCTCAGCCGTCAGCGGATGCCGTCGGCATGCACTGACGAGTGCGGACGGCCTGTGCACCGGTTCTTCGACGGTGTGGCGTCACGCCCCGCAACGCCCCCACCCGTGCCGACCGGATGCGGAAAACTGCGGCGAACCGTAAGTCGGTCCGCCAAGCAGTGTCAAGAGGTCCGGCTGTCCCGCCGAGCAAATGCCCGCGGTACCGCGGTCGGACTACATGACGTAACACTCTTGACACCTCCGGCACCACGGTGCCAGTTTCTTGTAGCGCTACAAGAAACTGCTTGGAACGGCGTCATAGCTCCTCAAGCGAGGCGACCATGAGCCCGTAACGCCGCACCACCCCTGCTGCGAACCCCGGAACCCCCTGTCCCGCCGCTGCCCGCCAACGCCTCAAACGCATCTCTCACGCCATCAGCCCGATACGCAGGAGTACGTCCGTGCCCAACGCCACCGCGGTCATCAACCTCGACATCGAGGGACCCAGGATCAGCCGCCACCTCTACGGCCACTTCGCCGAACACCTCGGCCGCTGCATCTACGGCGGCTTCTGGGTCGGGGAGGACTCACCGATCCCCAACGAGGGAGGCATCCGGCTCGACATCGTCCAAGCCCTGCGTGCCCTGAACATACCCAACCTGCGCTGGCCCGGAGGCTGTTTCGCCGACGAGTACCACTGGAAGGACGGCATCGGCCCCAGGGACCGGCGGCCCAGGATGGTCAACACACACTGGGGCAACGTGGAGGAGAACAACCACTTCGGCACCCATGAGTTCATGGCCCTGTGCGAGCTGCTCGGTGCTGAGCCTTACATCAGCGGCAACGTCGGCTCCGGCACCGTGCAGGAGATGAGCGAGTGGGTCGAGTACCTCACTCGCGACGGCGACAGCCCCATGGTGCGGCTGCGCAAGGCCAACGGGCGCGAGGAGCCGTGGCGCTTGCAGTTCTGGGGCATCGGCAACGAGGCCTGGGGCTGTGGCGGCAACATGCGCGCCGAGTACTTCGCCGACCTGGCCCGGCAGTACGCCACGTACTGCCGTGACCACGGTGACAACAAGCTCTACCGCATCGCCGCGGGAGCCAACGGCGACGACTACAAGTGGACCGAGAGGCTGATGCAGCAGATCAGCTGCTTCGGCTGCGAAGCCACCCCACGCAACTTCTTCCAGGGCGTCTCGGTCCACTATTACACGATGGCCGGTCCCTGGGAGGCGAAGGGCAGCGCCACCGTCTTCGACACCGACGACTACTACCGGACGATGGTCTCGGCCCAGCGGATCGACCGCATCATCGCCGGCCACTCCACCGTCATGGACATCTACGACCCTGGCCGCAAGGTCGGCCTCGTCCTGGACGAGTGGGGCACCTGGTGGGATGTCGAACCGGGCACCCATCCCGGCTTCCTGTTCCAGCAGAACAGCCTGCGCGACGCGCTCGTGGCCAGCACACACTTCGACATCTTCCACAAGCACGCGGGACGCCTTCACATGGCGAACATCGCCCAGACCGTGAATGTCCTCCAGGCGATGGTCCTCACCGACGGCGACGCGCTGGTGCTGACCCCGACGTACCACGTGTTCGAGATGAACAAGGGCCACCAGGACGCCGCCTCGCTCGCCGTGCACCTGAACGCGGACGGCGCCCGTCGGCGCGTGGGAGACACCGACCTGGACACGCTGTCCGTCTCGGCCAGCGTCAAGGACGGCACGGTCCTGGTCTCCCTGTCCAACCTGGACGCCGAAGAACCGGCCGAGGTGACGCTCGACCTGCGCGGCGGCACAGTCGGCGAGCCGGTCGCCCGCCTGCTGGCAGCCGACAAGCTGCAGGCCCACAACACCCCCCAGGACCCGGCGGCGGTCGCCCCGCGCCCGTTCGACGCCGTGACCGTCACCGACCGGGGCCTGGGCCTGACGCTGCCGCCCCACTCCTTCCTCACCCTCCAGGCCGCGCTGGTCCGACGGTGAACATCCACCCACTCCGCCCCCCTGGCAACGCCGAACGACATACTCGGGGGAAACCGTCCCCGGGCTCACAGAAAGGGGGTGCACATGGCAACGCTTCAGGATGTCGCGAAGGCGGCAGGGGTCTCACCGATGACCGTCTCGAACGTCATCAACAACCATCCCCATGTGCGAAGTTCGACGCGGGAGAAGGTCCTCGAGGCCATGGCCCGGCTCGACTACCGTGTCAACGTCGCGGCCCGCAATCTGGCCAAGGGCCGCACCGGCACCATCGGGCTGGCGGTTCCCGATGTGAACAGCCCCTACTACGGGCGGCTGGCATCCGCCATCATCACCGCTGCCGAGCGCCGCAGGCTCCGGGTGAGCATCGAACAGACCGGCACCCGGGAGAACGAACTGGACGCGCTGTCCCTGTCGCGCAACCGGCTCTACGACGGACTCATCCTCACCGCCGCGGGCCTCGGACAGGGCGACGCCGAGCGGCTCAGGGTGGACCACCCGGTCGTCATTCTCGGTGACCGCATCTTCGACGGACCCGTGGACCACGTCGCCATGCCCAACCTCGACGCCTCCCGGGCGGCCACCCGCCACCTGATCGAGCGGGGCTGCCGCCGCATCGCGATCCTGTGCGGGGCGGTGGACGAAGTCGACACCTCCAGCCTCCGGCTCACGGGCTACCAGCAGGCATTGCACGACGCCGGCCTGCCGGCCGACCCCGCCCTCATCCAGCAGGTCAGCAGGCTCGACATGGGCGAGGGTGCGCAGTGTGCCCGGGAGATGGCCAAGAGCGGGCTCGACTTCGACGGCGTGTTCTGCGTGAACGACTCCCTGGCCATGGGCGTGCTGCGGGGCCTGGCCGACGCCCGGATACGAGTGCCCGACCAGGTCAAGGTGATCGGTTTCGACAACGTCAAGGAGAGCACATTCCTCATTCCGTCGCTCTCCACCGTCGATCCGGACCACGACGGCATGGCCGAGCGCGCGGTCGACCTGCTCATCAGGCGCATCGAGCAGACCGAGCCCCCGGCCGGTCACGCGGAGTC
The DNA here is from genome assembly GCF_030386795.1 of Streptomyces sp. S.PNR 29. GTDB lineage: Bacteria > Actinomycetota > Actinomycetes > Streptomycetales > Streptomycetaceae > Streptomyces. The sequence continues at coordinate 64,753 of NZ_JANUQM010000015.1, read as the reverse complement.
CGTCGGCGACTTCTCGCTGGTGATCCGGGAGTCGACAGGCGGCTGAACTCGTCCGACCGGGCGACGGTCACCGCCCCGAGGGCGGGCTCCAGGGAAGGCGTGTGGACCTCGCTGGTTCGGCCACGACGGCCTCGGCGGACACCTGGCCTTCGCCCACCCGGAGTCCGGCGTCGCGTTCGCCTTCGTCACCGACCGGGCCCTCCCCGAGCCCACGCACCGCACTCGACTGTGGCGCCTTCTCCCGGCGGTGGCCGCGGCCCTGTGATCCGTGGTGCGCTGGTCAGGTCAGGCTGTGGCAGCGGGACCGGGCGGCAGGTGAACCGTCATGATCAGGTGGCAGGTCTCCGTGCCCGCGCCGCGGTAGGTGTGAGAGGTGTCGCCGTCGAACGTGGCGGTCTGCCCGGCGTCGAGGGTGTGTTCGGTGCCGTCGACGACCAAGGTCATCCGGCCGGAGGTGACGCTGACGGTTTCCACGACTCCGGCCTGGTGGGGGTGGCTGGGATATTCCTCACCCGGCTCCAGTTGCCAGCGCCAGACTTCGACCGGGGCCGGGCCTGAGGTCGTCAGCATGAGCCGGGCCTCGCTGCCCCGCTCCCCGGTCCACAGGGGTGCCACGGCGTCGGCGGACACGACACGGACACGCCCTTCGGACGGTCCCTGCATCAGGGCGGACACCGAAATACCGAGGGTGTCGGCCAGCCGCACCAAGGTGGCCAGGTTGGGGTTGCCCTGGGCCTTCTCCAGTCCCACGAGCGCGCCCTTGCTGACCTGGGCACGCCGGCTGAGTTCCTCCAGGGACAGGCCCGCGCGGATGCGGGCCGCCCGGACGTTGTGCGCGACCGTCCGCAGGGCTGTGGCTGTCTCGGCCACCTGATCACCATCCTCCACGGCGGGCCATTCCAATGAACCGTCCGGTCATTCGGTTTGACTTCAATCGGTCGTTCTGTTGTACGGTCGGGTCGTTACAGTGAATGGTAAGGGATGTGTCGTGATCGCTCTGCTGCTGGCCCTGGGCAGCTCACTCGCCTACGGATGCGCCGACTTCCTCGGCGGCCTTGGCGCCCGTAAGGCTCATGTGCTGCGGACCGTGATGATCGCGGCCCCGGCCAGTCTCGTGGTCGAGCTGCTGCTGTGGCCGGTGCTCGGTGCCTCGTTCAGCTCTGCGACCCTGGCCTGGGGTGCCGCGTCGGGGGTCGCCTCGGCCGCCGCGTTCGCCCTGTTGTACCGCACCCTGGCGATCGGTCCGATGAACGTGCTGTCGCCCGTGACCGCGCTGGTGTCCGCAGCGCTGCCCATCGGTGTGGGTCTGGTGCAGGGCGAACACCTGGCAGCCACTGGCCTGGTGGGTCTGCCGCTCGCGCTGGTGGCGGTGGTCCTGGTCAGCGCCGGACACGGCGCGGGCTCGGCACGCCCGTCACGTACGGCACTGCTGCTGGCCTTCGGGGCGGGCGCCGCCATCGCCCTTCAGCTGATCTTCCTGCACCAGGCGCCGTCCGACAGCGGAGTGGCCCCGCTGATCATCGGCCGGGCCGTCTCCTCGGCTGTCACCCTGACCGCGGCGGGACTGATGCACCGCAGGCTGGGCCCCGAGCGTCCCGCGTACGCGATGTCGGCGGCCGCGGGCGCGCTGGACTCCGTGGCAAACCTGCTGTTCCTGCTCGCCGCCCGCAGCGGGGACCTCGCCGTCGTCGCCGTGATCACCGCCCTCTACCCGGCCGGGACGGTCCTGCTCGCCCGCGGCGTGCTCGCCGAACGCATCCACCGCGGCCAGCTCGTCGGCCTGGGCACCGCCGCCGCGGCCGTCAGCCTCCTCGCCCTGACCTGAGCCCCCGACCAAGGAGTACGGCATGCTGGTTCAGCCCTGGGACGCCGGCCTGGACGAAGCCGAATGGCAGACCTGGATCGCCGACGGCCACGACTTCGGGCAGCTGAGCGTCAACGGCCTCCCCGGACACCCGCCCATCGTCGTCCCCACCCACTTCACCTACGACGGACAGCACCTCCTGATCCATCTCGCCCGGCCCAACCCGGCCTGGAAGGCGATCGCGCACGACCCGAACGTCATCTTCACCGTCATCGGCGACTACGCCTTCATCCCCGGCCCGTGGCGCGCCAAGACCGGCACCCCGCCCACCGACGGCGTCCCCACCAGCTACTACGCGGCCGTCCAGTTCACCTGCCGCGCCGCCATCGTCGACGACCCAGAGGCCAAGGCCGAGTTGCTACGCCGGCAGCTCGCCCACTTCCAGCCCGAGGGCGACCACGCCCCCGTGGCCGTCGACCAGCCTCCCTACGGCCGCATGCTGCCCGGCATCCGCGGCCTGCGCCTGGAGGTCACCGACGTACGGTCCAAGTTCAAGTACGACGACCACAAGCCCGTCGAGCACCGCGCCGCCGTGGCCGACCACCTCACCGAGCGCAACCAGAGCCTGGACGTGCCCACCGCGCGCCAGCAACGCCGCCGCCTGGACCGCATCGGCCCCTGGCAACCCTGATCTCCCCAGCCCCGCCCCGACGCAGGAAACGGAAACCCCGCCCATGCCCGCCTTCCGCCTCTCCCCCACCGTCGCAGACGCCTTCCCCGACGCCCTCATCGCCCTGGTCACCGCCACCGGCCTGCGCGGCCGCGAACCCTGGCCCCGCACGACCGCCGCCCTGGAGGAGCTGGAGCAACAGCTCGCCGACGGGATCTGGCGCCCCGCCGACGAGACCGACCCCCGCATCGAGGCGTGGCACACCGCCTACCGCTCCTTCGGCACCAACCCCCGCCGCATCCGCCCCAGCGTCGACGCGCTCGGCCGCCGCCTCGCCAAGAAGGGAGCGCTGCCGCGCATCAACCCGGCCGTCGACTCCTACAACGCCGTCTCCGTCCGCCACGGTCTGCCCGCCGGCGCCTTCGACCTCGACCACGTCACCGGTGACGTCGACATCCGCCACGCGGACGGCACCGAGTCCTTCACCCCGCTCGGCGAACCCGACGCCGTCGAGAACCCCAAGGCCGGCGAAATCATCTACGCGGACACCACCGGCGTCCTCACCCGCCACTGGAACCACCGCGACGCCCACCGCACCCGCGTCACCGAGGACTCCACCCACGTCGTCTTCGTCCTCGAGACCCTCCAGGCCGCGCGGGACGGCGACCTGCTCGAAGTCGCGGCCCACGAACTGCAGGGTCTGCTCGCCCCCCACGCCGAACAGACCGCCGTGCACTTCGTCAGCCCCGCACAACCCCAGGTCACCACCTGAGACCCGAGAGGCCTCACCTACCAGCAACACAATCGACCGCAGGGATTCGAGGGAATGCCATGCCGAATGCGAGCACTCGGCCCTCCGGGCCCGACAAGTATGATCCGGCCACGCTCGCGTTCCAAACCCAGGCGGTGCACTGCGGGAACCAGGCTGACGTCGGCACGGGCGCGATCCGTACACCGATCGTCACGGCGAACTCCTGCACCCTGCCCGAGGATCCGTTCGGCTCGACGCGGCCAAGAGGACGCGGTCGTACTGGCCGGCGGCGTGACGGCTTTGCACGCCGTGTTCTTCACACACCTCCGCGCAGGGGACCACGTCGTCGTCACTGCCGTCACCGGTCGCTTGCGGTACGGGGGCGCAGGACGGTGAAGGAACGGGGCGGGACGTTGCGGAGGGCCGGGGCCGTGGTCGCATCGGGTGCGTAGGTACTCCTGCGTGGGCGTGGCGTGAGTGATCGGTGGCTCGGGGGCGACCCCCGCGGGGGAGCGCGGGGGCCGCCCAGGGGCTACTTGGTGTACATCAGCGTGCCGAAGCCGAGTTGGTCGTAGCCGCCACTGGTGGAGCCGTAGTCACCTCCTCCGCCCTCGGTCCCGACGAGGTTGTAGTGTGGAAGTGGATCATGGCCCATACGGGGCGAACCTGGCCGCGGGAGTTGGAGCTGATCACCGTCTGCGAGTACTGGGTGCAGGTCGTGCCGCTGCCCCAGGTGTAGGTGGTGTACGGCACGTCGAGGCCGATGTTGTACCTGGCGACGTACTGGGCCGCCTTGAAGAACCTCCTGCTGTCGTAGCTGTACAGGTCGACGCCCTGGTTCCAGGCCATCTCGCAGAGGGCGCCCATCTGGCCCATGCCCATCATGCAGTGGCCCTGGTCGCGGCCGGACTCCTGCCACTGGCCGAGGTCGAAGCCGTCGACGTCGGTGTGCAGGAACGGCACCGCGTGCTGGATGGAACCGTTGCCCGCGCCAGTCTGGAAGTAGTTGACGGCCTGGTCGAACTTGGCGCCGTCGTCGCACAGGATCCCGATGGCCATGATCGAGGCCATGGTGCACAGGTCCCAGTTCGCCCAGTAGTTGGTGATGCAGGCGCCGTTGTGGCGGACCAGGAAGTCGTTGCATCGGGTAGAACACGTTCAGCAGCATCTGCTTGAACTTGTTCAGGTCGAATCCCGGATAGCCGCGCAACAGCTCCCCCGCATTGGCGAACTGCCAGCCGTAGATCCCCGATGCGAGCCACCGGTCAGCGGTGCCCTGGATGGATGTGAGGGTGTTCGCCCAGGCGTTGCAGATGCGGGCCGCACAATCGGCGTTGGCCGTGGTACCGCCGACCTTCCAGCGCAGGGCGTGTGGAGGATTACATGGGGGTGATGCTCACCTCGTCGAACTCGGTGGTGCTGCGGGCCAGGGGGTTGCGGGAGCAGACCACGAGGCCCACGTACTAGGTCGTGTCCGCAAAGTCCCTCCGTCCGCCCGGAGGGCGGGCCCTGCGGCGTCTGGTGCGTGCTCTCGGCGTGCCGGGTGCAGCCCCTCGTACTGGACGTACTTGGGTCTGCGCCCGGTGCGGCGAGAGTGCGTGCCAGGCGTCGCGGGGCAGGAGGGACTTTGCGGACACGGCCTAGGGGCGTCACCGAAGCCGGGGATGTCTCCCACAGCGAGGGGGGCCGGCTGACGCCCTCGTCGGTCGAGGCGGAAGCGGCGAAGTGTGTCCCGGTGCGCTTCAGCCGCAGCAGGCAGGGGGCGTTGACTGCCGCGTTGCCCGTGAAGGTGGACCGTCGGCACCCGAGATGGCCGTAAGGGAGGCCGACCAGGCGTTGAGGATGTCGCGGGCCTTGTCGGCGTAGACCCGGTTGCCGGTGATGCACCACATGAGGGCCAGCTGGTAGGCGGCGGCCGAGTCGGCGACGGCCTGGTTCTGGAAGTTGGTGGGGCCGCGGACCCAAGTGGTGATCTGGCCGGCAGCCCGGGGTGGGTGAAAGCCCGGAGCCTGGTGGTGTCGTCCTGGGCCCAGGCAGCCGAGGGGGAGGCGGACAGCAGGCCGCCTCCGGCAGCGACTACGAGCCCCGCATGCGCCGAGGAACGAACGTCTGCTGAGGGGAAGCACGGGGGGTCACTGGGTGGCTTCTGGATCAGTGGTGCCGCATCACGGGTACTGAACGGTGAGCGTGACGGTCTGGGTCGCGGTGCCGACGCTGTTGGCGGCCGACACGGTGACGTCGAAGGAGCCGACGTTGTCCCTCATGACACCGGAGATCAGACCGGTGCCCGTGTCGATGTCCAGCCCCTTCGGCAGCCCGTCCGCGCTGAACGACGTCGGCAGCTCGCTGGCCGTGATCAGGTAGTTGAAGACCTGGTTCTTGGTGCCCGCGGCCTGGTCGGGGCTGGTGATCTGGGGCGCGTTCGTGGACGTGGCGTCGGTGGAGTTCAGGAACCGCGCGTTCAGCACGTGCTCGTTGGCGTACGCGGGCATCATGTCCCAGAACGTGTACCAGCCGGGCTTCTTCATCCCGTTGCCGATGAACTTGCCGTTGATGACCAGGTTCTGGAAGGTGACGTTCTTGATGGCGTGGTCCGCGTCGTAGCCGACCATGATCGCCGGGTTGGCGTGCGTGCCGTTGTACGACAGGTTCTTGATGTACACGCCGTCGATGCCCCGGCCGATGGAGGTGTTGTACGACTTGTTGAACATGACCCGCATGTTGATCAGCTGGCCCCAGCGGAAGTCCTCCACCCGGATGTCCTGGGCGCGGACGTTGCGCACCAGGTTGCTGTCGCCGGGGTTGAGCGCGATGCAGCCCTGGTAGTTCATCTGCGGTTCGCGGTGGTCGAGGATGTCGATGTTGCTGAAGACGAGGTTCTCGATGGTCTCCGGGTTGTCGGTGTTGCCGTGCGTGCCGACGTTGACCGGGTGCGCGACGTCCGCCCAGAGGGTGGAGTCGCGGACGGTGATGTTGCGGCAGTCGCCGTAGTAGTCCCAGCGGTGGGCGTAGATCGCGATGCAGTCGTCGGCGTTGCGCATCCAGACGTTGTCGATCAGGATGTCCTCGCTGCAGAAGATGTCGATGCCGTCGCCCCACTGGCCGTGGCTGTAGGCGTGGAAGTTGTGGATGGTGACCTGCTGGGACCGGCCCACGTTGATCGCGTAGCCGCTGCTGGGGTTGAGTACCGTCACGCCGTCGATCTCTATGTTCTTCGAGTATTCGACCAGCACGCCGCTCGGGGAGTTGTACAGCACACCGCGACCCCGCAGCCGGGCGTTCTCCACGTTCTGGAACGCCACCCGCGACGTCAGCACCGCGCCGCCGGCCAGGTAGACCGTCTTGCCGCTGGGCACGGTCAGTACGTTGTTCGCGGTCCTGTGCAGGCCGGGGCCGAAGTAGATGATGTCCTCGTCCCCAGGGTCGGGGACGTACGTCTCGATCGGGTTGGCGTGCAGCTGCAGGTTGTTGAAGATGTCCCCGTCGACCTCGATGGAGAGGTTGCGCGGCTCGGTGAGGGTGAAGCTGATCGTGGCGCCGTCCACTGTGAACTGGGTGCCGTACGACAGGGGGCGGATCCGCGCGGTGCCGATCGTGCCCTTGGCGGACGTGGCGGCGACCTCCACGGTGCCCTGGAAGTCGAACATGGCCACGGAGGAGTTGAACACCGGACCACTGCCCGTGTTCGGATCGATCTGCTTCGCTCTGGCGCGGTAGACGGGCACCGTCTGCCAGTCGCCGCCCGGCGTACGGGCCTTGACGGAGTAACTCGCATTGGTGGGGACGCCGCTGGGGATGGGGTACACCACCAGCTTGTTGTCCGACGCGGGGGTGTCGTCCGCGAGCGCGGTGCCGGCCGCGGTGCCGATCAGGGAGTAGGCGGCCGCGGCGGCACCCGCAGCCTGGAGAACGGTGCGCCGGGTCAGGCCGGTGCCCTGGGTGTCGTTCATGGAGCAGTTCCTTAGCTATAAGGGGGAGATGAGAGACACGCGTGGAAAGCGGGGTGGTCACTTGAGACCGGAGGTGGCCATCCCGGCGACGGGACCGCGCTGGGCGACGAGAAACATCGGCAGGCTCGGGACGACGTACATCACGGCGCCCGCCGCGATCCAGTCATTGACTCGGAGACCCGCCGGCCGCCTCCTCGTTGCGGGCCTTCTTCGGCATCCAGAAGCCGGTCCCCCTTCTCGTCGGTGTTGATCACGCCACGTACTCCTGCTCAGGCGTGGCGTGGACGATGGGTTGATCGGGGGCGCCAGGGCTCGGCACGCGCGGCCACCTTGACCTTGGCGCGGTTGATGCCACCGGGGTGGTGTAGCTCAAGTGGGCCCCGAGCGGCTCAGACCAACGGTGATGTCGACTTGATCGAATAGTGTGCTGAGGTGCAGGGGGCGCTTGGTTGGGAGGTCGCGAGCAGGGGGGTGCGGCATTCCCTGACCATGACTGTCTCGTCTTCGAGGCGCTGGAATCGGCCAGTAACCGGTTTCTTGTAGCGCTACAGAACGCTGACATCATCGCGCCGGATCAGTCAAGAGGCCTGCGCCCAGGTGTGCTGTCTCGACCCGTTGGCAACGGGAACTTGCCAGGGTGAGGGCCTTCTGGATTCGGCGTGGATTGCGACCCTCATCCACCACACGGACGGCACCGGGCATCTCGGCGGAGCGGGTACTGACCGGTGTCTTGAACGGCTCCAGGGCGCCGTTGGGCCGGCAGAGCACACCCGACCGGCTGTCGTTTCGGTTCCTCCGCCAAACTCCTTGACAGTGATCGGATGAATTCCTAGCGTTCCGCTGCAGTCGACGATCGATCCGGTCGCTCATTCGCCCATACATCCGATGGCTGACCTTGCGTTCCCAAGGAGCCCCATGACGTCCCCGAGAATCCCCCGGCGGCCTGTGGTCACCGCGGCGGCCGCCCTGCTCTCGAGTGCCGCCCTGCCGCGCACAGCGGCCGCGGCCGGGACCGCCGCCGCACCCGGTGTCAGCATCCACGTCTCCCCCCGTGGCAGCGACCGGGCCCCCGGCACCTCCGCGCGGCCGCTGCTCACCTTGCAGGCCGCCCAGGAGAGGGCACGGGTCGCCGCCCGCACCGAGGCGGGACCGGTGAAGGTCGTGGTGCACAGCGGCACCTACCACCTGAAGAAGACCCTCACGTTCGGTGTCGAGGACTCCGGCACGGCCGGGGCTCCGGTCTCCTACGAGGCCGCGCCGGGCGAGACGGTGGTACTCAGCGGCGGCCGGCTGCTCAGGCCGACATGGCAGGAGTACCGGGGCGGCATCATGGTGGCCGACATCGGCACCGGCCTCGACTTCGACGGGCTGTTCCTGAACGGTGAGCGCCAGACACTCGCCCGCTATCCCAGCTACGACCCCAAGGCCCAGGTCCTCGGCGGCACCGCCGCCGACGCCATATCCCCCGCGCGCGTGGCCACCTGGCGAAACCCGGCCACCGGCCTGGTCCGTGCCCTCCACCAGGGAGAGTGGGGTGGGAACAGCTACAAGATCACCGGAGTGAACGAGGACGGCACCCCGCAGCTGGAATGGGTCGGCGACAACAACCGCGGTAGCGGAATGCACCGCACCCACCGCATGGTGGAGAACGTTTTCGAGGAGCTCGACACCCCTGGAGAGTGGTTCTACGACAAGGATGCCGGACAGCTCTACTTCTACCCGCCCGAGGGCACCGACCTGGCCTCGGCCCGGATCGAGACCGCCGAACTGAACGAGCTGATCCACGTCGAGGGCGAAGGCCCCGGCAAGCCGGTCGCGCACCTGGCCTTCTCCGGGTTCACCTTCACCCAGACCCATCGCACCCTCTTCAACACGCCTTACGAGAAGCTCCAGTTGGGTGACTGGGCGATCGCCCGCACCGGCGCCGTCTACCTGCGGAACACCGAGTACATCACCGTGGAGGGCTCTCTCTTCGACCAGCTCGGCGGCAACGCGGTCTTCATGGACGGGTACAACCGCCGCAACACCGTCGCCCGGAACGAGTTCAGCCACTCCGGCGCCTCCGACGTCGCGATCGTCGGCCGCCCCGACGCGGTGCGCGAGCCGTCCACCTGGGACGCCTTCCGCAAGACCATCGACGACACCACACCTGGTCCGCAGTCCGAGAACTACCCGCGCGAGATCACCGTCAGCGACAACCACATGCACGACAACGGGCAGTTCGAGAAGCAGACCTCGAATGTGCATATCTCGATGAGCAGCCGCATCACCGTCAAGGGCAACACCATGCACGACGGCCCCCGTGCCTGCGTCAACATCAACGACGGCACCTGGGGCGGTCACCTGATCGAGGACAACTCCATCTTCAACGCCGTCAAGGAGACCTCGGACCACGGCCCGTTCAACTCCTGGGGCCGCGACCGCTTCTGGCCGCTGGACGCCGACGACGCGACGAAGAAGAGGTACGCCAAGCTGGACGTGATCGAGACCATCGTCATCCGGCACAACCGGATCCGGCACCACTCCGCGTGGGACATCGACCTCGACGACGGCTCATCCAACTACCTCATCGAGGACAACCTGCTGCTCAACGGCGGTGTCAAACTACGCGAAGGCTTCTACCGCACCGTCCGCAACAACATCTTCGTCAACGGGGGCGCCCACTTCCACGTCTGGTACGCGGAGAGCAGCGACGTGATCGAGACGAACGTCTTCGTCACCGGCGAGCCGTACAGCCTGATCGGCGTCGACATGGCCAAGTCCAGGCCGGTCATCGACAAGAACCTCTTCTGGGCGGACGGCAAACCCGTCCGTGACATCAGCGACTCCTGGCGTGCCCAGGGGCTCGACGTCAACTCGGTCGTCGCCGACCCGGAGTTCAGCGGCTCCAACCCCTTCACCGACCCGAAGAACCTGGACTACACCGTCACGGACGACTCCCCCGCGCTCGCCCTGGGATTCCGCAACGTCCCCATGGACAACTTCGGCACACCGGGCACACCCACGCCGCCGCCGCTCACGTGGCAGGCCGCCGCCCCGATCGACCCGTACGAAGCACTCGCCGAGCCACTGTGGGGCGCGCCCGTGACCATGGTCTACTCGGAAGAGGTCAAGTCCTCGACGGGACTGACCGACTACGACGGCCTGGTGCTGCGCACCGTCCCCGGAGACTCGTACGCCTACCAACAGGGACTGCGCACCAACGACGTCATCCAGGAGATCAACGGCACGAAGGTCACCGACCGGAACAGCTTCTGGCGCCCGTACACCAAGCTCCCCGCCGGTTCGGAGATCAAGCTGACACTCTGGCGCAACCAGGCTGCCGCCACCCTCACCGTGCACAAGCCGACCGGGGTCGAGACCGTCAACAACACGGCAGGCACAGCGTTCACCGGCACCTGGGGTCTCTCCGCGGGCCGCGGCCTCGGTGACCTGGCCGACGACGTCCACTACACCACCGGCAATGGCGCTTCCGCGTCCCTGACCTTCCACGGCACGGGCATCGAGGTCCTCGGCGAGAAGTACTCCGACCAGGGCAACGTGGAGATCTTCGTGGACGCCACCTCCCAGGGCGTCGTCGACACCACCTCCCCCACGCGCCAGGTGCAGCAGGTGATCTTCTCCGTCGAGGGGCTGACGGCCGGTGAGCACACCGTGCAATTGGTCAAGCTCAGCGGCAAATACGCGACGCTGGACGGCTTCCGCATACGCGGTTAGACCGAGCGGCGTCTGCACCCGGCACACGACGGGACGGGTTCGTACTCCGCGGCTCGAAAGCCGGGGCGCCGGCTGGGGCATGCGGTTCCTCCGATACTGCGACATCAGGACCGTCAGCCGGACGGGCGAGGCCAAGAGGTACAGGAAGTGCACGACTAGACCTCCTACCTATCTGGGAAGACTGTCGCAATCTGGCGCTTTACCTCTCGAACATCTACGGTTCTCTCGCGAAATCAATCCGATGTATCCGGAGCTTGCAGCGTGAACGACTTCCCTCAGAGCGGTCGGCCGGTCCCCACGTGGTTCACCGACGCCAAGTTCGGCATCTTTCTCCACTGGGGCGCGTACTCGGTGCCGGCGTGGGCCGAGCCCACCGGCGAGCTCGGCGTCGTCGACCCCGACGTGTGGTTCAAGCACAACCCGTACGCAGAGTGGTACTGGAACACCATCCAGATCGAGGGCAGCCCCGCCCAGGAACACCATCGCACCGTTCACGGCGGACGCCCCTATGACGAGTTCCTCGACGCGTGGAAGGCCGAGCTCTTCGACCCCGCGGACTGGGTGGACCTGTTCGCCCGGGCGGGTGCGCGCTACGTCGTTCCCACGACCAAGCACCACGACGGAATAGCCCTGTGGGAGGCGCCGGGCACCGGCACCCGCAACACCGTCCACTGTGGTCCGCGCCGCGACCTGATCGCCGACCTCGCCGCCGCCGTCCGGGCCCGCGACCTGCGGTTCGGCGTGTACTACTCCGGCGGCATCGACTGGTATGCCGGCCGACGGGATCCCATTCTCCACGAGGACCGGATGGACGAGGGACGGCCTCACGAGGCCGCTTACGCCGCCTACGCGTACCGGCAGGTCCTCGACCTGATCGACCGCCATCGCCCGGACGTGCTGTGGAACGACATCGGCTGGCCCCGAGCGGGCCGCCCCGACCTCCCGGAGCTCTTCTCCCACTACTACGCCACCGTGCCGGAAGGCGTGGTGAACGACCGCTGGGACAGCGCTCACGCCGACTACCTGACCACCGAGTACGAGGCGGGCCGGGCCAACGAGCGGGCCGCCTGCTGGGAGAACTGCCGGGGCATCGGTTTCTCCTTCGGCTACAACCAAACGGAAGGACCCGAGCACCTGCTGGATCCGGCGGGCGCAGTCCGGCTGCTGGTCGACGTCGTCTCTCGCGGCGGGAACCTGCTGCTCAACGTCGGCCCGAAGGCCGACGGCACACTCCCGCCGGAGCAACGCGCCGTTCTGGAGGGCATGGCGTCCTGGATGGCATGCCATACCGGCGCCGTGCACGCGACGCGGCCGTTGCATCCGGGTGACGTCGAGCCGCAGGACGGCGCTCCGTGGGTCCGTTGGACCCGCGACGAACACCACGCCTACGCCTTCGTGGCCGACATCCCTGACGTGGCAGGCGGACGTGTCGTCCTGAAGACGCGGCAGGGACTGCTGGATCCGGCTACGGCGGAACGCCTGGACGGTCATCCCGTCGAGGCGGAAGCCGCCCCGGTCGGCGTCCACGTCACGACTGGCGGCCTTGGTACGGCGCTACCCGTCGCCATCCGCTTCGCCCTCCGGTGACCGCCCACCGAGCCGCTCGAGGAGCGGGAGGGATCCTCGCAGGGCGAAGCTGATCCTTGCCCGTCCTCGCCACCTCGCCTTCGGCCCTGGCGGCGAGCTGGTGTTCGGCGCGGACGAAAGGGCTGACCACTCCGACGTACCCGCCGTCCATGGGCCTGCCGACCACGGCCAAGGCCACCATCACGCTCACGCCTGGGAAGAACCGATGACCCCCATTGCCCGACCTCTGTTCCGCGACCCCATCCACGACGGCGCGGCCGACCCCACTCTCATCTGGAACCGGCACGCCCGCGCATGGTGGATGTTCTACACCAACCGCCGTGCCGACGCGCCCCCCATGAACGACGTGAGCTGGGTGCACGGGACGGACATCGGGATCGCGTCCTCCGCGGACGGCGGAGCCACGTGGCTGTACCGGGGAATCGCCGAAGGGCTGAACATCGAGCCCGGGCGGCATACCTACTGGGCCCCCGAGATCATCGACGACGGAACCCAGTACCACATGTACGTCAGCGTGATCCGCGGTGTTCCCACCCAGTGGGACGGCCACGCACGTGTGATCCGCCACTACACGAGCCACGACCTCTTCTCATGGACTTACCGTTCCACCCTGTCGCTCTCGTCCGACAGAGTGATCGACGCCTGCGTCCTGCGTCTGCCCACGGGGGGCTACCGCATGTGGTACAAGGACGAGGCCGATCAGTCGCACACCTACGCGGCTGACAGCGACGATCTGGCCCAGTGGACCGTCCGGGGGCCCTCCGTGGAGATCTCGACGCACGAAGGTCCGAACGTCTTCGAGTTCGGCGGTAGCCACTGGATGATCATCGATGAGTGGCACGGACAGCGGGTACTCCACTCGACGGACCTGGAGACATGGGAACCGCGAGGACTCATCCTCGATCGCCCCGGGCAGGGCCCGGACGACGGAGGATACGGCTACCACGCTGATGTCGTCACCAGCGAACTCGGCGCGTTCATCTTCTACTTCACGCACCCCGGGCGCTCCGACGAGCACCCCGGACCCCACACCAGCCGCGAGGACCGCCGGAGTTCGGTCCATGTCGCCCGCCTCCGGGTGAGCGGAGACACCCTCGTGTGCGATCGCGACGAAACCCTCGCGGCCCCCGTCCTCCCTCTCGACGGACCTGACCGATGACACTGGGCCTCCAGGCCGGCCGGGACGGCGACCTCTGCAAGGTCGCGGCCGACGAACTGCAAGGCCCGCTCGCCCCGCACGCCGGACAGACCGCTGTGTCCTACCTCAGCCCGGCACAACCCGAGCCCACCACTTGAGTTGGAGGCTGCCGCAGTCATGTACGAGGATCGGAGAGGAGACCCGGCCGCGGACTCCTGTGGCGTCGGTGATTCCGCGGCCGGGCCGTTCACTGCACCCGCCCCGTCCCCACGGGTGTGCGGACCGGGCACGCATCCGCTCGCTGCGCGTTGCCCGGGGCCAAGCGTCGATCCCCCTCGCGGAGGCTACGGTGGACGCCCGCGCTCACCCGCTGCTCGGCCGGGGTGACGGTGACCGGCCGGTCCGGCCTGGTGTCCTTGCCGGTCTGCCAGGTGTGCAGGGTGTAGGGCTGGCTAATGACGCCCTTCGGGAGGGCGTACTGGACGACGTAGACCTCGTAGGTGCCGGGCTCGGTGAGGTCGACGTGCTCGTCGGTGCCGCTGGTGGGGTCGGAGGGCAGGTCGCCGCCCTTGTCGAGCACCCCTAGGCCCTGTCGCTTGGATCATCCCGGCGTCGCGGGGTCTGGCGCCGACGCCGCGGACTACTCGCTCGACCGGCCCATCGACAGGCACCACCATGACGTCGTGCTCTGAGGTTCGGCAGCCGCGGGCGAACCACTCCGGGCGCGTGCTAGACCGCCGCGAACCGGAGCTGTTCAACCACCTCGCCACCCTCCCGTCTGGTGAAGGTGGCCGATCGCTTGCCCAGTTCATTGCCGCGGATGACAGCGCTCCAGCCGGGACGAACGTCGGCTGCGACTTGAAGCAGCTTGCTGTCGGGGCTGGTGATGGTGACGAAGGGCTTCTCATCGGCGTACGGGTCGGGCTCTCCCTCTGCCAGCTCTCGCATGAAGAGGTATTCCTCCACTATCTGCCCCTTGTGGTGGCGGGCGAAGGTGCAGAGGCGGAAATCGCCGGGGACGTAGTGGCCGACGACCGCCGTCCACTCGCCCTGGGCCACCTGCGGGTAGTGCTGGAGTATCCGGGCGTCGGGGTTGTCGACCAGGATGTCCTTCATGGCGGCGATGTGTTCGTCGACGGTGGTGGTCGCCGCACCGCCCATCTCCACGTAGACATCCGATGCGTGGTAGTAGGCCTGCATGTCGAACTTACGGTTGTTCCAGGCGACGAAGTCGACCATGTGGAAGTGGATGCAGTTGTCCTTCTCCAGCTCGTACCTGCCGCCGGAACGCGGCCACTGAGGCGACGCCGAAGCGGGCGCCACCAGTGCAGGGGCCACAGCCAGCGGCACACCAGCAGCAGCGGCACCGAGGAGAGTCCGCCGGTTCAACGATTCCATGTCCATCTCCAGTTCACTCGAAAAGCCAGGTCGAGCAGGGCCGACCTGGCCCAGGCCGTTGCCCTGTGCATCACGTCTGATGCGAGGACGCGTGGGGTGCGGCTTCGAATCGAAGCCGAGAGCGCATCAGCCTTGTGTGCCGTCGCGGTTGATGGGGTACAGGCCGAGGACGCCGTTGGGGTCGGAGGGGTCGACGCCCTTGACGTCGCCGACGTAGAGGGTGATCAGCGCCTTGTAGCGGTCCAGGGCGGCGCGGTTGCTCATGAACGTGCCGAGGCCGAGCGGGTTCGTGTTCTTGTAGTCGAAGATGCCCTTGCGGCCGGCGGGTGCGGCGACGTCGTTGCGGGCGCTCCAGGTGAAGATGGAGTTCTGCTGGGCGTCCTTGGACAGCAGCCAGCTCAGGTAGAGCTTGGCGGTGGCCTTGTGCGGGGCCTTCTTGAGGATGGCGGCAGTCTGGGGCCAGGTGACCCAGGGGCTGTGCCGGGGGATGCTCGCGGTGGACAGGCCGGAGAAGCTGCCGGCGCTGCCGAAGTTGGCCACGTAGCCGTCGGTGCCGACCGTGTCGGCGGCGGCCTGGGTGCCGCGGACGAACTTCGGCTGCTGGGCCATGAGCTTCTTCAGGTAGTCGAAGCCGTACTTGTCGGTGAGCTGCTTGAAGTAGTAGAGGACGGCGTCGTCGTCATTGGGGTAGGTGAAGACGAGCTTGTTCTTGAACTCGGGCTTGAGGAAGTCCTTCGCCTCGACGGGCGCGTTGCTGCCGAGGCTGGTTGCGGTGACGTTGGCGAAGCCGAAGAACATCGCGCCGGTGTAGTAGCCGTCCGCGTCCTTGATCTGGTTGTAGACCTTGTCCCAGCCGACCGGCTTGTACTTCGCCAGCGCGCCTTCCTTCTTCCAGCGCGGGAAGTCGTCGAGGGTCTGCAGCTGGACGACGTCCGCGACGACTCTGCCTGTGGCGATCTGGTTGTCGATGCGGGCGTCGTGGTACTTGCTGAGGTCCGTGACCATATTGAACTTGATCTTCGGGAACTTCTTGAGGAAGGCGTCACGGAGGTAGTCGGCCTGGTAAGGCGTGTCGCCGCCGGCATAGACGGTCAGGGTGCCGCCCTCCGCCAGCGCCTGCTGGTACAGCTTCTGCAGCTCAGCCTGCTCGCTCGACTGTGCGGTGCTCGTGCTGTCGGCGCCGCTGGAGGCGGAGTCGGCGAGAGCGACGGTGGCGCCGCCCGCCAGCACGCTGAGCGTGAGGGCTCCGATCAGGGTCTTGCGCATGGGGGTCATGACAGCTCCCGGGATTCAGTTACTTCAACTTTTGAGCACTTTCGTCACGGCTCAAGCTAGAGCGAGAAACTCAAAACTTCAAGCACTTGGCGAGAAGTTGCTTAAAAGTTGAAGTAGCGCTACGGTCGCCCGCATGAAGGAGACCCGCTGGCTGAACGCCGAAGAGCAGCACGCCTGGCGCGCCTACTGCAACGCCAGCGCCCTTCTGGAAGACACCATCGATCAGCAGCTCAGAAGTACGATGGGCGTCCCCCAGCTGTACTACGCAGTGATGGTCCGCCTCTCCGAGGCCCCCGGCAGGCGTCTACGCATGACGGACATCGCCGAACAGCTGAAGATCTCCCGCAGCCGGCTCACCCACATGGTCCGCCGACTGGAGGAGGAGGGCTGGGTGCGCCGCGAGGACTGCCCGACCGACAAGCGCAGCCAGTTCGCCGTCCTGACGAATGAGGGCGTGGCCGCCCTGGAACGGACCGCACCCGGCCACGTCAGCACCGTCCGTGCCGCGGTCTTCGATCACCTCACCGCCGAGCAGACCCGCTGCTTCGCCGAAATCTGCGAAACCATCCTCAACGCCCTCACCGACCCGCACGGCCCCGCCACCACCGGATTGCCCTGGCGCCGCTGACAGGCGTGAGAACCTAGCCGTCTTCCGTCAAAAGACCTTGCGGGACGGCTGTTGAGCTCGGCGGCCACGTAGGCAAGATCTGGTGTTCTCTCTCCCCCCGGCCGAGGTTGCGGCCTGGCCTGCTCCGAAGTCCTCGCCCGGAAGCGCCACCACCTCGCCGAGAACGACTTCGCCCCCTCCGGCCCGGCCCGCTACCTCATCAAAGACCTGGGCTTCGTCCAGGACAGCGCCGCCGACCAACGACTCGCGCTCCCGCTGGCCGACACCGTCAACCGGGCCCGCCCGGCATGGATGACCCCGCAGGGCGTCACCGCGCGCGGCAGCGTGCTGGAGAGCGTGGGCATCCAGGCCCCGAACCTTCAGCGGCCATCATCGCCCAGCTCCGGGTCAGACCGGCGTCGGTCTGGGCGTCGTAGTGGAGGACCGGGTGGACGGCGCCGGTGATCTGCCGCAGCGGCTTGAACTCCGCCAGGAGGCGGCAGAAACCGGGCAGCGCCTCGATGGGGGTGGTGGCGCCACACGGTGACCAGGGTCCCCATCAGCGGGGACAGGCCGACCATGAGGGTGCTGCTGATGGCGAGGGCCTGCACCGGAGTCGCCCGGATCAGCGCGCGATGCCGGCACAGCGGGCCCAGGTCGTTGTGGGTATAGCCGAGGGCATGATCCACCTGCCCGCTGATGACGGTATCGGAGAGCATTCCGCAGACCACCAGGACGAGCGCGTGGTAGAACGCGTCAGGCCCAGGCCGCTGCGCGAGGCGCGGCCGGGCGCAATGATGAGGGTGGAATCACCGGCGCAGGCGTGCGACTTCTGACTGGCCGGGCTGCCACGTACCGACTATTCAGTTGATGCCATCGGCCTGTTCAGTCGATGTCGTCGGTACGGAGGAGCAGGTCCAGCAGCCCGGGGAAGCGCGCGTCGAACTCCTCGCGGCGCAGTCGGTTGACCCGCCTGGGTCCCTCGTCGCGCTGCTCGACCAGCCCGGCACCGCGCAGTACCGAGAAGTGGTGGCTGAGAGCGGCTTTGCCGACCGGCACGTCGAAGCTGCCACAGCTGCGCGTCCACTCGGCGGAGCCCGCCAACTCGCGGATCAGCTGGATGCGCACAGGATCGGCGAGCGCGGACAGTGCTGTCAGCACGGAGACGTCCTCGGGGTCCGTGTGCACCGGGGCCGCACGGTGACTGCTCCCCACCTGGTTCGACATACCCCTCTCCTGCCGCGCACATCCCGCTGGGGCACCCCGGGGAGTGCTCCAGCCGCTTGCTTAGTGTTCGATGAGCATCTTACAGTGCCAGTGTTCGCTTTCCATTGAACACCTTGTTGAAGGGTGCGTTCCGCCATGCGTGCAGTCGAGTTCCAGGAGTACGGCGATCCCGAGGTGCTGCAGCTCGTGAAGGCCGAAACCCCCCAGCCCGGGCCTGGCCAGGTGACCATCGACGCCGCATACGTGGGCGTGAACTTCGCGGACCTCAAGGCGCGCGCGGAGGGATACCGGGTGGACTCGCTGCCCTTCCGCCCGGGTCTGGAGGTCTCCGGACGGATCCGGGCCGTCGGCCGCGACGTCGAGGGGCTGGCACCGGGGCAGGAGGTCGCCGCCCTCGTCAACAGCGGCGCCTACGCGGAAGTCGTGGTCGCCGAGACCGCCACCGTCTTCCCGCTTCCCGAGGGCCTGGATCTGCGGACCGCCGCCACGCTGCCCACCGTACTGCCGACCGCGCACGCCCTGCTCCACGAGGTGGGGCGGCTCCGGGCCGGAGAGAGTGTGCTGGTGCACGGCGCCGCGGGAGGCATCGGCACGGTCGCCGGGCAGCTCGCCCGGGCGGGGGGCGCCGGTGCGGTGTACGGCGTGGTCTCCTCCACGGCCAAGGCCGATCATGCCCTCAAGCACGGCTACGACGAGGTGTTCACCACCGACACCTTCTCCGACGGCGTCCGCCGCGCCACCGGCGGCAGGGGCGTCGACCTGATCCTCGACCCGGTCGGCGGCGACACCTTGCGCCAGGGCCTCGACACGCTGGCCGTCTTCGGACGCCTGGTGTCCTTCGGCAACGCGAGCGGGGCGGAGCCGTGGCACGTCGGGCAGCCCGAACTCTACGCACAGGGCCGTTCCGTCGGGGGCTTCTCGATTCTGGCACTCGCGCAGTCGGCGCCCGACGCACTGCGATCGCTCGCCGAGCGCGCCTTCCGGACCGTCACCGACGGCACCGTGCGCCTTCCGGTCACCGCGGAGTTCCCCCTGCGGGACGCGGCCGAGGCCCACCGGCTCATGGGCGGGCGCGGGTCAACGGGCAAGTTGCTGCTGCGGATCGCCGACTGAGCGGAACGGCTCCGGCAGCAAATCACCTCGGCGTTCCACCCGGCTCAGGCCCGGACGCGCACCACGTGCGGATACCGCGGCGTGGGCTGCGCCCTCGACGTGGTCACACAGGATGTTCCGACACCGGGCCGCGCGGTGTGCCCGGGCCCTGGGGCCGTACCGCAGGCGCACGAGCATCTTCGTGTAGCCCGCGTAGAACCCGGCGCCCACGCCGATCGCGGCCATACCGCCCACGAACCGGCCGGTGGTCGTCGTTGAGCCCGCTCATCGGTGGACCGGTGAGGTCGCCGTCCCGGTCCAGCCATACACGCACGGTGCTGGAACTGGCCGCCCGGGGCGGTGGCCCCGGGGACCGGCCACGGCCGCATCGCCGGCGCGGCCCCTGGGAGGAACTGACGACAGTGCCCGGACCGCTGCTGCGCACGGCGGAGCGCGAGCGCGCCGCCGGAGTCCGCCCCGCCGACCAGGGCGGAAGCACCTGTCGGCGCTGAGGCGGTGCGGCTACTGGCCCGTCACCGGCACCCGCCAGCGCAGGACGGTGCCGCCGGTGGCCGGGCTGGTCCACTCCAGGTTCCCGCCCAACTGCTGTGCCCGTTCCGCCATGTTGCGCAGGCCGCTGCGTCGGCCCTCGGCCGGGATGCCCACGCCGTCGTCGGAGACCTCCAGCCGCACTTCGCGCCCGTCGGTCTCCAGCACCACCTCGGCACGGTTGGCCCGCGCGTGCCGGGCGACATTGGTCAGGGCCTCGGAGAGGACGGCCACCACATGGTCGGCGATCTCCTTGGGCACGTGGGTGTCCAGCAACCCCTCCATCCGCAGGCTGGGGGCGAATCCCAGCACCGGAGCGGTCTCGCCGACCACGCGTACCGCCCGTGCCCGCAGGCCGGGTCCGGCGGCCTCGTCGCGCGACCGGAGCCCGAAGATCGTGGACCTGATGATCTTGATGGTCTCGTCCAGGTCGTCGATCGCCCGCACCACGCGCTCCGAGGCCTCCGCGTGCTCGATGAAGCGGCCGGCGCTCTGCAGCGTCATACCGGTGGCGAACAGTCGCTGGATCGCCAGATCGTGCAGGTCCCTTGCGATCCGGTCGCGGTCCTGGAGTACCGCGATCTGTTCCGCGTCCCGGCGGCGTTCGGCCAGTTCCATCGCCACCGCGGCCTGTGCCGCGAAGCCCTGCAGTGGTTCGGTCTCCTGCTCCGCGAACACCTTCCGGCCCGCCTCCCTGACGAGCAGCACCACGCCGCGCAGTCCGTCGCCGGAGCCGATGGGCACGGCCACGGCCGGACCGAGGCCGATGAAGCGCTGCCGGTCCGTCGCCACGCGCTCGTCGCGGGAAATGTCCGGGGTGGAGACGGGAGCCACGTCGGAGAAGGCCTGGCCGATCAGGCTGCCGTTCACGGGCAGTACCAGTCCGCGGTGCGCCTCCGCCTGCTGTCCGATGGCCAGCTCCACCGTGAGCGAGTCGGTGTCGGGCATCGGCAACGCGACCACGGCCAGGGCCGCACCGATGATCTCCCGGGCCCGATCGGCGATCAGCTGCAGCACCTCGCTGCGATCGCTGCCGGACATCAGGCTGTGCGTGATCTCGGCACTCGCCCGCAGCCAGCGCTCGCGCAGCCGGGATTCCTCGTACAGACGGGCGTTGTCGATCGCCACACCGGCCGCCACGGCCAGCGTCGACAGCACCGACTCGTCCTCGTCGTCGAACTGCTGCCCACCCCGCTTCTCGGTCAGGTAGAGGTTGCCGAAGACCTGGTCACGCACCCGGATCGGAACGCCCAGGAAGGTGTTCATCGGCGGGTGGTGGGGCGGGAAGCCGTACGAAGCGGGATGCTCGGAGAGCTTCGTCAGCCGCAGCGGCTCCGGGTGGCGGATGAGTTCACCGAGGATGCCGTGGCCCTCCGGGTAGTTGCCGATCTGGACGATCTGCTCGTCGCTGATGCCCACGGTGAGGAAGTCCGACAGCCGCTTGCCGTCCGGACCGATCACACCCAGGGCGGCGTACTCGGCGTCCACGAGCACAGCCGCGGCCTCCACGATGCTGCGCAGCGCCTGTCCGAGGTCAAGCTCCCGGCCGACCGAGAGGACCGCCTCCAGCAGGCTGTGCACGCGGTCCCGGGTGCCGCGGGCCGCGTCCAGACGGGCCTGCAGCTCCTCCAGCAGCTCGTCCAGCCTCAGCTGGGGCAGCTGTACGCGGGCCTCCCGAGGCTCCTCGGAACTTCCCACCCGTGATCCTCCAGGTCCCCATCCAGCGCGCCGACAACCGACCGTGACCGGTCATGTGCCACGGTACGGCCCACCGCAGGGGACGGTACAGGATCAGACGGTGCCGGGTACGACGGCGACCGGGCAGGCGGAGTGGTGCAGCAGAGGGTGGGCGACGCGGCCGAGCCGGAGTCCGAAGGCGCCCTTGTGGCGTCGGGCGCCGACAACCATCAGGTCGGCGGTGGCCGACGCGTCGAGCAGGATCTTACGGGCGGGGCCCTCGGCGGTGCGATCGGCTGCTCGCTGTCCGCCACCGAGCACTCCTCGCCATACGTCTGGTCATGCGCCGGGATCATGCGTCATGCGCCGTTGTCAGCCCGCCATGGGCTGTCAGCTCCCCATACGGGATCCTTCCCGCTTCAGAGCGTAACGGCCAGGGCCCGCCGAGCCCGATTCCCGTCGGCGGGCCTGACGGGCGAGGTACTGGGTGGCCGAGGGCCGACCGGCCCACCGGCCGGGACATCCGGCACCTCCCTCCAGGCGGGTACCCGTTCGACGCTGGAACGGCCACAGAACCGCCCTATGAGGCTGAGGAGCGCGACACCATGGTCCGTTACGTGTACGACTTCCACCAGGGCGGCCGTGACATGGCCGACCTGCTCGGCGGCAAGGGAGCGAACCTGGCCGAGATGACCCGGCTGGGTCTGCCTGTGCCGCCCGGTTTCATCATCACCACCGAGGCATGCCGGGCCTTCCTGGCCACTGGTGCCGAGCCCGAGGGGCTGTCCCGGGAGGTCTCCCGCCACCTGGCCGCGCTGGAGGAGTCCGCCGGGCGCCGTGTGGGTCAGCCCGACGATCCGCTGCTGCTGTCCGTGCGCTCCGGGGCACGGTTCTCCATGCCCGGGATGATGGAAACGGTCCTGGACATCGGCCTGAACGACGACTCCGTGCTGGGGCTGGCGAAGGTGTCCGGCAACGAGCGGTTCGCCTGGGACTCCTACCGCCGCCTGGTCCAGATGTTCGGCAGTACGGTCATGGGGGTCGACTCCGCGCTGTTCGAGCAGGCCATCACGCTGCTGAAGGACTTCCGGGGCGTCCCGGACGACGTACACCTGGACGCCGGCGATCTCGCCCAGCTGGTGGAGACGTACAAGAACCTGATTCACGACGAGACCGGCGAGTACTTCCCCCAGTCGCCCGCCGAGCAGCTGCGCCGGGCCATCCTCGCGGTCTTCCAGTCATGGAACGGCGACCGCGCCCGCCTGTACCGCAGACGCGAGCACATCCCGGACGACCTGGGCACCGCCGTCACCGTCCAGCGCATGGTCTACGGCAACCTCGGCTCCGACTCCGGCAGCGGCGTCGCCTTCACCCGCGACCCGGCCACCGGACGCCCCGGCCTGTACGGCGACTACCTGCCCAACGCCCAGGGCGAGGACGTCGTCGCCGGCATCCGCAACACCGTGCCCCTGGCCGCACTGGAACGCCTCGACACACGGTCGTACCGGCAGCTGCTCACCCACATGCGCACCCTGGAGAACCACTACCGGGACCTGTGCGACATCGAGTTCACCATCGAGCGCGGCACCCTGTGGATGCTGCAGACCCGAGTGGGAAAGCGCACCGCCGAAGCCGCGTTCACCATCGCCGCGGAGCTGGCCGACGAGCAGCTCATCACCGCGGACGAGGCGTTGGCACGGGTGAGTGGGGAGGGACTGGCCCGGCTGATGTTCCCCCGCTTCGACGCCTCGGCCACCGGTGAGGCGCTCGCCCACGGCCTGCCCGCCTCGCCGGGCGCCGCGGTCGGCTCCGCCGTCTTCGACTCCGCCACGGCCGTACGGCGCGCCGCGGCCGGCGAGAGGGTGATCCTCGTACGCCAGGAGACCACCCCCGACGACCTGCCGGGCATGGTCGCCGCCCAGGCGGTACTGACCAGCCGCGGCGGCAAGACCAGCCACGCTGCCGTGGTGGCCCGCGGCATGGGCAAGGTCTGCGTGTGCGGCGCCGAGGAGCTCACCGTGGACAGCGAGCGGCGGCGGTTCACGACCCGCGACGGCACTGTCGTCGAGGAGGGCTCGGTCATCTCGGTGGACGGCTCCGCAGGTGCCGTGTACCCGGGCGCTGCCCCGCTGGTCGACTCCGAGGTCATGCGGTACCTGGAGACCGGTGAGCGGTCGGAGGGCGTGGTGACCGCGGTCGCCCGCGTCCTGGAACAGGCCGACGGGGCACGGCGGTTGGAGGTGCGGGCCAACGCGGACACCCCGGAGGACGCCGCGCGCGCCCGACGGTTCGGCGCGCAGGGCATCGGTCTGTGCCGCACCGAGCACATGTTCCTCGGCGAGCGCCGCAAGCTGGTCGAGGAAATGATCCTCGCCTCCGACGACACCACGCGCCGGCGTGCGCTGGACGCACTGCTCCCCCTGCAACGGCAGGACTTCATCGGCATTCTGAAGGCGATGGACGGCCTGCCGGTCACCATCCGCCTCCTGGACCCGCCGCTGCACGAGTTCCTGCCCGACCGCACGGAACTCGCCGTGCGGACCGCCACCGCCGAGGCCCGTGGCGGTCTTCCGGACCCGCACGATGCCGAGTTGCTCGACGCGGTGAGCCGCCTGCACGAGGAGAACCCGATGCTCGGCCTGCGGGGTGTTCGTCTCGGCCTGGTGGTGCCGGGTCTGGTCGCCATGCAGGTGCGGGCCATCGCCGAAGCCGTGGTCGAACGCACGAGGGCCGGAGGCTTCCCCCAGGCCGAGATCATGGTGCCGCTGGTCGGCGCCGTCGAGGAACTGCGGATCGAGCGCGACGAGGTGCAACGGGTGCTGTCCGAGGTCTCCGCGGAGACCGGTATTCCCGTCACATGCCCGGTCGGCACCATGATCGAGCTGCCCCGCGCCGCACTCACGGCGGCCCGGATCGCCGAGCAGGCGGAGTTCTTCTCCTTCGGCACGAACGACCTCACCCAGACCACCTGGGGCTTCTCCCGCGACGACGTCGAGGCCGAGTTCTTCTCCGCCTACCTGGACCAGGGCATCTTCGCCACCTCACCGTTCGAGACCCTCGACCGGGAGGGCGTGGGCCGACTGGTCCGGATCGCCGTCGCCGAGGGCCGCGCGACGCGGCCGGAGCTGAAGATCGGAGTCTGCGGGGAACACGGCGGCGACCCCGACTCGGTGCACTTCTTCCACGGTGCGGGACTTGACTACGTCTCCTGCTCGCCGTTCCGCGTCCCGGTGGCCCGCCTGGAGGCCGGACGGGCCGCGCTGTCGGGGACCGAGGTGAGCGACAGCCGGTGACGAGAATCCAGGCCCCGCCCCTGGACCCAGCGGTGCTGCCCCGGCTCGCGCCCGGCCGACGTGACAAAGAGCGGCAGTTCGGTGGGAGACCATCGCCATCGCCGGAATCGGCGAGAACCCGGCGAGCCGGTCCGACCCGTACGCCTTGATGGTGTGCACATGCACGCGGCTGCGACCATCTCCACCGCCACCCGTCACCAGATGGCCCGGGCCTCCCGGTGAATCTGCGGCAACACCCGTCCGTCTGCCGGCCGCCGGCGCTGCGCACCCTGGCGCCGGCATCGGCAGCACCGTCCGGCGAACCAATCTGAAGCCGTGGGATCCGGTTCCGTGGCCAGCGCGCCGCAATCTCGTCCGCCCGGCGGCAGCGCACTGCGCCGGGCGGACGATCGAGGTCAGCGCCCCCTTCGGGGCATCGGGTCAGGGCGACGTCGCCGGTAGGCGGCTGCCGACGCGGGCGCGTACCGCCTCGACGGCCTCCCACTGCTCGGGGTCGAGTACGGCCAGTGCGGCGGGGAAGACCCCGTCCTGCTCCTTGAGGATGTGTTCGCGCAGCAGGGCGAGCGTCTTGATGAGACGCTCCGGCCAGGTGGGATCGGCCAGGAACGGCCCGTCCGCCTCTGCCAGCACCACCTCGATGCGGCGGTGCTCGGTCTCCAGCGCGGCGATCTTCTCGGGGAACTCAGCGGCCATCGCGGGGAACAGGCCGCCTTCCTCCACCTGGGTGTGCGGATCGAGCACGGCGGCGATCTCCCGGGCCAGTTCCGCCATGCGCGTGACCCTGCCGTCGCGGTGGGCGTCGCGCACGTGGCTGATGAGGGTCACGACCGTGTCGTGCTCACGGGTCAGTTCGTCGATCGCGGTGAGGGACTGGCATCCGCAGTATTCGCACATGTCAGGCTCCGTTCCTGATCAGTGCGAGTGGACGGCGGGCGACCGGCGGGTGAGCGCGTGCCGTACACCCGTGCCCGTGAAGGCCAGCGCCAGCGCCGCGACCACGCCCAGCAGGATCAGTCCGATCGCGTAACTGCCGTAGGCGCCGTACAGCGAGCCCATCACCAGCGGCGGTACGAACCCGCCAAGGCCGCCCGCGGCGCCGACGATGCCGGTGACCGAGCCGACCTTGTTCGCCGGGGCCACCAGCGCCACCAGGGCGAAGACGGCGCCGCTGCCCGCGCCGAGCGCGGCGGCCATCGACAGGAACGCGATCGTGCCTCCCGGAGCCAGGGACGGAGTGAGCGACTGTGCGAAGGCGCCCACGAGGACGACGGCCAGCGATCCGGCCAGCACCCTCACCGGGCCCAGCCGGTCGGACAGCCAGCCGCCGACCGGGCGCATCGCCACCGCCAGCAGCACGAAGCCGGCCATGCGGTTCGCCGCGTCCGCCTGGGTCAGGCCGTAGCCCGTCTTGAGATAGGTCGGCAGGTAGACGGAGAACGCCACATAGCCGCCGAAGGCCACGGCGTACAGGGCGGACGCCTGCCAGGTGATGCCCAGCTTGCAAGTCGCTGCCAGACGACAGGCCAGCGGCTCAGGGGGCACCGTACGGCCGGGTGCGTCCCGCAGCACCAGCGCCGCCGCCACGCCGTACGCGGCGAGCACGCCCGCGGTGATCAGGAAGGGGTTCGCCATGCCGTACGCGTCCA
Organism: Streptomyces sp. S.PNR 29; assembly: GCF_030386795.1. GTDB lineage: Bacteria > Actinomycetota > Actinomycetes > Streptomycetales > Streptomycetaceae > Streptomyces. The sequence goes on along the minus strand of NZ_JANUQM010000015.1, from coordinate 38,372 downwards.
CCAACCTGACCGTGGTCAGCGCGCTGATCGCGGTGCCGCCCATGCCCATGCCGAAGACACCGATGGCCAGACCGCGCCGCTCGGGCGGGAACCAGGCGTTGACGAAGGGCACCCCGACGGCGAAGGCGGTGCCGCCGATACCGAGGAAGAACCCGCCCACCAGCAGGGCCGTCAGCGAGGAGTGCCCCGCGAGACCGAGACAGAGCACCGGGACGATCGTGGCGGCGGAGACCAGCGGGAACATCACCCGCCCGCCGAACCGGTCGGTCAGCGCCCCGACCGGGATCCGCCCCAGGGAACCGACCACCACCGGCACCGCCACCAGCAACGACTGCTCGAACGAGGACAGCTCCAGGGAGTCCTTGAAACGCGGGCCCAGCGGGCTGAGCAGCGCCCACGCCCAGAAATTCACGGCGAAGCCGACCGTGGCGAGCGCCAGCATCAGCCACGCCCGGCCCGACACGGTGGCCGGCCCGTCGTCGTTCTTCCTCGGTGCTTGCAGCATGCTGCCGCTCCTCCTGCTCACAGTTCTGGTCCGGCCGGCTCCTCCGGCCAGGACCGAGCCCCGTCCGCGACGTACCGCGTGGGCCCTGAGCCAGAGTCGGTGAACGAGCGCCGTCGCGCGGTGGGCCGAAAGTCCCTCGCCGCACGCCGAGCGGGCCCCGCCCGGTGGCCCGGGTCGGCCTGCGAAAGGACCTATGGCCCCATGAATCGACGCCGGGGTGTCCAGGACAGTGGAAGTGCGGCCATGCATCGGGCACTGATGGCCGTCAGTCCGCAGGGAGTGGAGGAGCCACCCACATGCACGAGAACGACGGCTTTCGCAGGCTCGACCGGCAGGAGTGTCTGCGTCTGCTGGCCACAGCACCCGTGGGCCGAGTCGTCTACACCCGCCAGGCACTGCCCGCGGTCCTCCCGGTGAACTACAGCCTCGACACCGACTCCGCTGTGGTGCTGCGCACCTCGGCGGGCTCCGACCTGGTGCGTGCCGTCGACGGCGTGGTCGTCGCCTTCGAGGCCGACGACTTCTCCCCCGCCCACCACTGCGGGTGGAGCGTGATCGTCACCGGCCGGGCCACCGTCATCACCGACTCCGCCGAGCGGCAACGGCTGTCCCGCACCGGTCCCCGCTCATGGGCACCCATCGCGGACCCCGTCTTCGTACGGATCGAGTCCGAACTCGTCACCGGCCGGGAGCTCGTGGGCGCCGGGGCACGGACCGCGTGAGCGCCTCCACCTGAGCTTCCAGCCATGCCCCGGAACGTCCGTACGCGAGGGTGTGCCGACACCCTCGGAACCTGCGGGGCGGATCACCTGTCCCCTGGTGTCCGAGCCGGTGCCCCAGGGCCGGATCGGGCGTCCTCGGCTGTCGCCGTTTCCCCTTCCATGGCACCGCGGCCGTTCGGACGTGCTGCCGCACGCGGGGTCGGCTCGCCCTCGGGTCCGTAGCCGAACCGGATCAGCAGCTGCGGATGGCACCGCTTGGCCGCGAGGTCGCGCATCGCCTCGCGCAGATCCCGCCACTCCATACGGGGCGGCCACCGCTGCTGCGCTCCGTCCCGAAACAGGCGCTCTCCTGCCCGAACGGGGCCCTCGGTCCCACCGGTGCGGAGGAAGGTCGGGCCGGAAGGACGCACGGAGAGGGACCTTCGGCCCCAGGCTCGGCACGCCGCGGGAGCCTAGCGTTCCCGGCCATGGAGAACGATCAGAACGCCCGACGGGGACAGTCGCGCGTCACCCAGGACTGGCCGCTTGACGCGCGGCGACTGCTGACGCGCCGAGAGGTGTCGGCCGACGGGCGCGCCGTGTTCGGCACGGGCGATCCGCAGTGGGAGGGCTTCTACCGCGACCGATGGGCCCACGACAAGGTGGTGCGCTCCACCCACGGGGTCAACTGCACCGGTTCCTGCTCGTGGATGGTGTACGTCAAGGACGGCATCATCACCTGGGAGCACCAGGCCACCGACTACCCCTCGATCGGCGCGGACTGCCCCGAGTACGAGCCGCGGGGCTGCCCGCGCGGGGCGTCGTTCTCCTGGTACACGTACTCCCCCAGCCGGGTCCGCTACCCGTACGTGCGCGGCGCGCTGCTGAAGCTGTGGCGCGAGGCCCGCAAGCGGCTCGGCGATCCGGTGGCGGCCTGGGCCGAGATCACCTCCGACCCGGCCAAGGCCCGCGCCTACAAGCGGGCCCGCGGCAAGGGCGGCCTGGTGCGCGCCGACTGGGACGAGGTGTCCGAGCTGATCGCCGCCGCCCAGGTGCACACCGTGAAGGCGTACGGCCCCGACCGCGTCGCGGGCTTCTCGCCCATCCCGGCGATGTCGATGGCGTCCTTCGCGGCCGGTGCCCGGTTCCACTCGCTGATCGGCGGCACGCTGCTGTCGTTCTACGACTGGTACGCCGACCTTCCGATCGCCTCGCCGCAGGTCTTCGGCGACCAGACGGACGTGCCGGAGGCGGCCGACTGGTGGAACGCGGGCTATCTGATCATGTGGGGTTCCAACATCCCCGTCACCCGCACGCCCGACGCGCACTTCCTCACCGAGACCCGTTACAACGGCACCAAGGTCGTCGCGGTCAGCCCCGACCACGCCGACAACGTCAAGCACGCCGACGAGTGGCTCGCCCCGCACCCCGGCACCGACGGCGCGCTGGCGATGGCCATGGGGCACGTCATCCTGCGTGAGTTCCTGGTCGACCGCGAAGTGCCGTACTTCCAGGACTACCTGCGCAAGTTCACGGACGCGCCCTTCCTGGTGGCGTTGCGCGAAGGGGTCCACGGTCTCGTCCCGGACGGGTTCCTGACCGCGGCCGACCTCGGCCAGGACGAGGAGACCGAAGAGAACGCGGCGTTCAAGACCGTCCTGCTGGACCGGGCCACCGGGGAACCGGTGGTCCCCAACGGCTCGCTCGGCTTCCGCTGGGGGGAGGCCGGGCGAGGCCGTTGGAATCTGGACCTGGGTGATGTCGAGCCCGAGCTGAGCCTGCTGCAGCGGGCCGAGGACACGGTGGAACTCGCGCTTCCACGTTTCGACGAGGGGGCGACCGAAGGCGGCTCGTTCATGGTGCGCGGTGTCCCGGTCCGCCGGCTCGGCGGGCGCCTGGTGACCACCGTCTTCGACCTGATGCTGGCGCAGTACGGGGTTCGGCGGCCGGGTCTTCCGGGCAGTTGGCCGTCGTCGTACGAGGACACCTCCGAGCCGTACACCCCCGCCTGGCAGGAGACGGTCACCTCGGTGCCGGCCGGGCAGGCGGCACGGATCGCCCGGGAGTTCGCCCGCAACGCCGAGCGCACCAACGGCCGTTCCATGATCGCGCTGGGGGCCGGTACCAACCACTGGTTCCACTCCGACACCATCTACCGGGCCTTCCTGGCCCTGACGACGATGACCGGCTGCCAGGGCGTCAACGGCGGCGGCTGGGCCCACTACGTCGGCCAGGAGAAGGTCCGCCCCGTCACCGGGCAGCAGCACCTGTCGTTCGCCTTCGACTGGCAGCGGCCCACCCGGCACATGGCGGGCACCTCGTACTGGTACCTGAACTCCGACCAGTGGCGCTACGAGGCCTTCGGGCCGCAGGAGTTGGCTTCGCCGCTCGGAGAAGGGCGGTTCGCGGGCAAGGGGTTCGCCGACTGCCTGGCACAGGCCGTACGACTGGGCTGGACGCCCGGCCACCCCGGATTCAACCGCAACCCGCTCGACCTGACGGACGAAGCCGAGCGGGCCGGTCGGCCCGTCGCCGAGCACATCGTCGGCGAACTGAAGTCCGGCCGGCTGCGGTTCGCCGCCGAGGACCCCGACGACCCTGCCAACTTCCCCCGCGTCCTGACCGTATGGCGGGCCAACCTGCTCGGCTCCTCCGGCAAGGGCAACGAGTACTTCCTGCGCCACCTGCTCGGCACCGACGCGGCCGTCCGCTCCGAACAGACGCCGCCCGAGCACCGGCCGAAGGACGTGGTGTGGCGGGACGAGGCGCCCGAGGGCAAGCTCGACCTGCTGGTCTGCATGGACTTCCGGATGACCTCGACCGGCCTGCTGGCCGACGTCGTACTGCCGGCCGCTACCTGGTACGAGAAGGACGACCTGTCGTCGACCGACATGCACCCCTTCGTGCACGCCTTCACACCCGCCATCGCCCCGCCGTGGCAGGCCCGCACCGACTACGACACGTTTCTGACCATCGCCGACCGGTTCAGCGAGCTGGCCGTCGACCACCTGGGCACCCGCACCGACGTCCTCGCCGTGCCGCTGCTGCACGACACGCCCGACGAACTCGCCCAGCCCGGCGGGGTCGTACGGGACTGGAAGACCGGCGAGTGCGAACCGATCCCCGGCCGCACCATGCCCAAGCTGGTCGTCATCGAACGCGACTACGCCGCGACGGCCCAGAAGATGCGCGCCGTCGGCCCCCTGCTCGACACCCTGGGCACCACCACCAAGGGCATCACCGTCCACCCCGACCAGGAGATCGACGACCTGCGGCGCCGCAACGGGACCGTACGCGACGGGATCGCCGCCGGACGCCCCTCCCTGGCCACCGCCTCCGACATGTGCGAGGCGATCCTCGCCCTGTCCGGCACCACCAACGGACGTCTGGCCACCGAGGGCTTCCGCGAGTTGGAGCGGCAGACCGGCAGCGAAGGCCTGGCCGAGCTCGCCGCCGAACGCGAGGCCGAGCGGATCACCTTCGCCGACACCCGCACCCAGCCCCGCGCGGTGATGACCTCCTACGAGTGGTCCGGCAGCGAGACCGGCGGACGCCGCTACTCCCCCTTCGTCATCAACACCGAGCACAAGAAGCCCTGGCACACCCTCACCGGCCGGCAGCACTTCTTCGTGCAGCACGACTGGATCGCCGAACTCGGCGAACAACTTCCCGTCTACCGGCCGCCGTTGAACACGCCGAGGCACTACGGCAACGAGGAACTCGGCGGCGACCGCGCCGAGGTGACGGTCCGCTATCTCACCCCGCACTCCAAGTGGTCCATCCACTCGAACTACCAGGACAACAAGTACATGCTCGACCTGTCCCGCGGCGGGCCCACGATCTGGATGTCCGTGGCGGACGCCGACAAGATCGGCGTGAAGGACAACGAGTGGATCGAGGCGTACAACCGCAACGGCGTCGTCGCCGCCCGCGCCGTGGTCACCCACCGCATGCCCGAGGGCACGGTGTACATGTACCACGCCCAGGACCGCACTGTGAACGTCCCGAAGACCGAGGTCAGCGGCCGTCGCGGCGGCATCCACAACTCCCTGACCCGGCTGCTGCTCAAGCCCACCCATCTCGCGGGCGGCTACGCGCAGTTCACCTACGCCTTCAACTACTACGGGCCCACCGGCAACCAGCGCGACGAGGTCACCGTCATCCGCCGGCGCTCCCAGGATGTGGAGTACTGACATGCCCCGTGGCGAAGCCACCATCGGACGCGTCATGGCCCAGGTCGCGATGGTGATGAACCTCGACAAGTGCATCGGCTGCCACACCTGCTCCGTCACCTGCAAGCAGACGTGGACCAACCGCACCGGCGTCGAGTACGCCTGGTTCAACAACGTCGAGACCAAACCCGGCGTCGGCTACCCCCGCCGCTACGAGGACCAGCAGCAGTGGAAGGGCGGCTGGACGCTCGACAAGCGCGGTCGTCTCGTCCTGCGCTCCGGCGGCCGGATCAAGCGGCTGCTGTCCCTCTTCTCCAACCCCGACCTGCCGTCCATCGAGGACTACTACGAGCCGGTCACCTACGACTACGACAGCCTCGTCAGCGCACCCGCCCGGAAGGACCTCCCCGTCGCCCGCCCCCGCTCCGTCCTCACCGGCAAGCCCACCGCCATCACCTGGGGCGCCAACTGGGAGGACGGCCTCGGCGGCGCACCCGAGAACGCCGGTGGCGACCCCAACCTCACCGGCGCCTGGGCCGAGAAGGTCAAGTTCGAGTTCGAGCAGACCTTCCTCTTCCATCTCCCCCGGCTGTGCGAGCACTGCCTCAACCCGGCCTGCGTCTCCGCCTGCCCCTCGGGCGCGATGTACAAGCGGGTCGAGGACGGCATCGTCCTCGTCGACCAGGACCGCTGCCGCGGCTGGCGGATGTGCGTCACGGCCTGCCCGTACAAGAAGGTGTACGTCAACCACGCCACCGGCAAGGCCGAGAAGTGCACCTTCTGCTTCCCGCGCATCGAGGCCGGACAGCCCACCGTCTGCTCCGAGACCTGCGTCGGCCGGCTCCGCTACCTCGGCCTGCTCCTCTACGACGCCGACAAGGTCGGCGAGGCCGCGGCCGGCCCCGACGAGCAGGATCTCCTCGATGCCCAACGGGGCGTCTTCCTCGACCCGCACGACCCCGAGGTCATCGCCGCCGCAAGGGAGTCGGGGATCCCCGAGGACTGGCTGGACGCCGCCCGCCGCTCCCCCGTGTACGACCTGGTCATGCGCTACAAGGTGGCCCTGCCGCTGCACCCGGAGTACCGGACGATGCCGATGGTCTGGTATGTCCCGCCCCTCTCCCCCGTCCTCGACGCCGTCGACGCGGCGGGCGGCGACCGGGACGACCCCGACCACGTCTTCGCCGCCGTCACCCGGCTGCGCATTCCCCTGGAGTACCTGGCGGAGCTCTTCACGGCCGGGGACACCGACGTGGTCGCCGGTGTCCTGATGAAGCTCACCGCGCTCCGCTCGTACATGCGTGAGCGCACCCTCGGCGAGCCGGGCGACGACATCGCGCTCAAGGCCGTGGGCCTCACCGGTCGCGAGGCGCAGGACCTGCACCGACTCCTCGCCGTCGCCAAGTACGCCGACCGGTACGTCGTCCCCGCCGCCCACAAGGAGGACGCCGCCGCGCTGACCGCGCTGGAGAACCGCTGTCCGGTCGAGTCATCCGGCGCCCCGCAGCCCGCCGGCGGCCGCCGCGTGATGCTCGGCATCCCCACCCTGCGCCGCCGTACGACCGACACCCCTGCCGGAGGCCACCTGTGAGCCCGCTGCCCTCGCGCAGGACTGAACGCCCGGGGGGATCCCCCTCCATGACGGCCATCGTCCGCACCCGCGTCCGCGCGGCCCTGCGCCGCCCGGACCGTGCGTCCCGCCCGACCCGTCCCACCCTGATCACCCCGGAGGAGGCCGAGGCACGCGCCCTTCTGCTGCGGCTGATGTCCCTGCTGTTGCAGTACCCGGACGCCGACCTCACCGCCGCCCGTCCCGTGCTCACCAGCACCGTCGTGGCACTGCCGCCCTCGCCCGCCGCCGAGCACCTGACCGCCTTCACGGCCTGGTTCGCCGAGCAGGAGCCGGAGGCGCTGGAGCGGCACTACGTCGAGATGTTCGACCTGCGTCGCAAGAGCAGCCTCCACCTCACCTACTACCTGCACGGCGACACCCGCCGCCGCGGCATGGCCCTGCTCACCCTCGCCCAGCGCTACCGCGCCGCCGGCTGGGACACCGACGGCGGTGAACTCCCCGACCACCTCCCGGTCGTCCTGGAGTTCGCCGCCCTCACCGGACCGGGCCGGGGCGAAGCGCCTTTGCGTTGGCACCGGCGCGGGATCGAACTGATCCATCGTGCCCTGACCGACGCGGACTCCCCCTACCGGCACGTCATCGCCGCGCTGATCGCGCTTCTGCCACCGCCGACCGAGGCCGACTTGCGGGCCGTGGCCGAACTGGCCGCCCAGGGCCCGCCCCATGAGGACGTCGGCCTCGACCCGTACGGAGCGGGCGAGTTCGCCCCGCCCGGCGCGTTCGTCCCGCCGGAGCAGGCCCCGCCCACACTTTGCCCACCTGCCGCGCACCGCCACGAGGACCGCTGATGAACGCCTCCGCAGCCGACCTGCTCCTGTGGGTCGCCATCCCCTACGTCTGCCTTGCCGTCTTCGCCGTCGGGCACGTCTGGCGCTACAGACAGGACCAGTTCGGCTGGACCTCACGCACCACCCAGCTCCTGGAACACCGGTGGCTGCGCTGGGGCAGCCCCTTGTTCCACCTGGGCGCCTTCATGGTGATCGCCGGGCATGTCGTGGGGCTGGCCATCCCCGACTCGTGGACCGAGGCCGTGGGCATCACCGAGCACGCCTACCACGCCATGGCAGTCTGGGCGGGCTCGGTGGCGGGCGTCGCCATGGTGACGGGCCTGGGCATGCTGTGCGCCCGCCGGCTGCTGACCCGCCGGATCCGCCTCGGCACCGACCGCAGCGACAAACTTCTCTTCCCTCTGCTCTCCGCCACCGTCCTGCTGGGCGTCACCGCCACCTTCGCCCACAACGTCTTCGGCCACGGCTACGACTACCGCTCCACCGTCTCCGTCTGGTTCCGCGGCCTGTTCGTCCTCCAGCCCCGGCCCGAGGCCATCGCCGGCGCCCCGCTGCTGTTCCAGGTGCACGCCCTGACCGCCTTCCTGCTCTTCGCGGCCTGGCCGTTCACCCGGCTGGTGCACGTGTGGAGCGCCCCGATCGGATACCTTGCCCGGCCGTACCTGGTCTACCGCCGACGAGCGGCCACCCCGGCACCGGAGGCGCCCAGCACCCGGGCGCACCGGCCGCGTACCCGACGCGCCGCATGAGAGGGGCGCCGGGGAGGCGCATCGGCCGGCTCATGACTGGGACCGGTGTCGTCGGCCCGGCCGGCAGGGCAACCTCTTCGGCTTCCCCAGCACGCTTGCTCGGACTGGGCGCCTTCGCCGCCGTGACCGCCCTGGTCATCGCCGCGCTCTCCGGGGCACGCCTGCACCGGGCACTGCGACCTCAGCTGCGGCCTGATACGACGCCGGCCCCCGCGACCGCCGATGTCCTCGTCGGTCGCGGGGGCCGGTTGTTCGTTCTCAGCCCTCCGCGTGGGCCAGCCACAGGTCGGGGCCGAAGACCTCGTAACGGATGTGCCGGGCGGGGACGCCGGCCGCCAGCAGCTGCGAGCGCACGGCGCGCATGAAGGGCACCGAGCCGCACAGGTAGACGTCCGCGTTCTCCGGGAGGTCCAGGTCGGCGAGGTCCATCAGGCCGGTGCGGGCGCCGGGTTCGTCGGTGGCGTCCTGCTCGTACCAGAACTGGGCCCGGGCGTCCGGCAGTTCACCGAGCAGTCGGTGCGTGTCGGCGCGCAGGGCATGGTCGGCCGGGGAGCGATCGGCGTGCAGCACATGGACCGGACGGTCGCTGCCGGTGGCCGCGAGGTGCTCCAGCATGCCGGCCATCGGGGTGCAGCCGATGCCCGCCGACACGAGCAGCAGCGGGGTGTCGGCGTCGTCGAGAACCACGTCGCCGAACGGTGCTGACAGGGTGAGCTCGTCGCCGGTCCGGACGGTGCGGTGCAGTTGGTTGGACACCTCGCCCTCGGGGGCGTCGGCCACGCTCGCGACCCGCTTGACCGTGATGCGGCGCAGCTTGTCACCGGGCGCGTTCGACAGGCTGTACTGGCGGGTCTGGTGCACGCCGTCGGGCATGCGGACGCGGACGCTGACGTACTGTCCGGCGCGGGCGGGCGGCAGGGGGGCGCCGTCAGCCGGCCGCAGCAGGAAGGACACGGCGTCGGGGGTCTCCTCGCGCCGCTCCACCACGGTCCACTGCCGCCAGGGGTGGCGCGGGTCGACCTGTGCCTCCAGGTACAGGCGGGCCTCCTGGGCGATGAGGGCGCCGGCCATCAGCCAGTACACCTCGTCCCAGGCGGCGGCGACCTCGGGGGTGACCGCGTCGCCGAGGACGTCGCCGATGGCCCGGAACAGGTACTTGTGGACGACCGTGTACTGGTCCTCGGTGACGCCGAGCGCGGCGTGCTTGTGGGCGATCCGGGACAGCAGGGCGTCGGGGCGTGCGTCGGGGTCGTCGAGCAGCGCCTGCGCGAAGGCCGCTATGGACCCGGCCAGCGCCTTCCGCTGTTCGCCACTGGCCTGGTTGCCGCGGTTGAACATGCCGTCCAGCAGCTCGGGGTGCTCGCTGAACATGGTCCGGTAGAAGCGCGTCGTGATCTCGTCCAGGGCACCGCCCACGGCGGGCAGGGTGGCACGGACGACAGCGGCGGACTCGGGCGAAAGCATGGGTCTCCTCGGACAACGCAGACGGAAGTGCAGACGTGAGGGCACGCGGCCCACGCATCACAACTGCAATCCATTTATCCGCCGATCGGTCCCCCTGTCGGCCTCCTCGGCTCGATCGAGGCCCAACGGCTCTGCAGGTCAGGCCCTTGGGCCCGGCAATGTGGAGCGAACCGGGGCCGGACGGCCCTACCGAGCCCCTCACCACCCGCATTCAAATGGCCTGATCCACCCCTGCCGGTGACCCGCCGTCCACCGGGCTCCGCCCCGAGGCTTCGGCGGTTCCATGCCCCCGATCTCCGAAGGGACACGCCGATGCGGTACCGGCCCCGTCACGGCAACGGCAACGGCAACGACACTCCCACCGAAGCCCCGAGCAGTGAGCGACGAACCCCTACGGAAACCCGTTATGACCACCGACAACACCCCGCTCCCCACCGCCGGACCACGGCACAGCGTGGAACTCGACAGCGCCGAAGCCCTGCGACTCCTGGGCAGCGTCTCCCTGGGCAGGATCGTCTTCACCCAGCACGCGCTCCCCACGATCAGGCCGGTCAACCACATCCTCGAAGACGGCGACATCGTCATCCGCACCCACGAAGGCTCGGCGATCACCGCGCACACCCGCCATGCGAACGGCTCGGGCGTCGTCGTCGCCTACGAGGCCGACGCCATCGACCCGGACACCCACCTCGGCTGGAGCGTGGTCGTCACCGGCTACGCCCGGCTGATCACCGACCCCCACGAACTGGCCCGCTACCAGGCACTGCTCCATCCCTGGGTGAAACAGACCATGGACTACGCGGTCCGCATCCATCCCGACCTGGTCACTGGAATCCGGCTCACCGCCGCCGACGAGCCCAGCGTGTCGCCCCGTCACCGGCGGTCCGGCTGCCCACCGAACCGTCCACGCCGACCACAACCATCCGCCCCGTGACGGCTCGCCTCCCTCTCCATACGTCCGCCCGTCACCCGCGACCAGCGCCCCGTGGCCACGGCTTCCACCAAGTGGCCGCCTGTTCCGTCGATCGGCGTGCACGTGCGCGACAGGCCCGCGACCGCGGTCATGACCATGGAATTCGCCGAGCAGGACGGCCACACGCAGATCGGAGCCGCCGAGCACGTCTGGCCCGTACGGGCCACGTCGCGGGACCACCGGCCCCTCCCCCACACCGCCAGGGCACTCCCACCATCGGTGAGAGCACGATCCGCGCGGCCTCCGCGCGGCCCGGGACGGGCAAGGAGGGCCCTCATGCGATCCACCACTCTTGACGCCTCGATGTTGGAAGCCTGCCTCGCGGCCGCGACCGCCGCGCCCTCGATCTTCAACACCCAGCCATGGCGCTTCCGCCTGGCTCCCGAGACCGTCACACTCCAGGTCCGCGCGGCTCCGGAGCGAGGTCTGCGGCACGTGGACCCCGCGGGCCGTGCCCTGCATCTGTCGGTGGGCGCGTCCGTGTTCAACCTCCGTGTCGCGGTGGCCCGCTTCGGCCGGCGCCCCGTCACCCGTCTGCTGCCCTCACCGGAGGATCCGGAGCTCCTCGCCACCGTCCGCCTGACAGGCCCCGCTTCCCGGTCTGCCACGGGGCATCGCGGGAACCTGTACGAGGCGATCGGCCGCAGGCACAGCAGCCGGTTCCCGTTCCTTGACAGGCCGCTGCCGCCCCCGCTGTGCGCGGAACTCACCGAGGCCGCCCGCGCGGAGGGTGCGGTGCTCGCTTTCCCCGCAGCCGCCGAGACCGATCGTCTGCTCCGGGTGACCGCCGAGGCCGAGCACCGCAACCGGGCAGATCCCGACCGGGGAGCCGAGAGCCGCCGCTGGATCCACCGCGACCGGGACGCGCTCACCGACGTCGGGCTCGCGCAAGCCGCCCTCGGCCCGCAGGACGCCCACGAACACCTGTCCATGCGCGATTTCACCGCGCAGCGGCACACCGAGCGGCTTGCCGCCCGGCCCTTCGAGACGAACCCGGTCATCGCGCTGCTGACCACCGAACACGACCGCCGGGCGAACTCGACACCCCACCTCATCGGGCACCCCCAGATGCTGATCCGCCTGGGATACGGCACCGAAGGCCCGGCCACCCCACGCCGCGTCACGCTGCTCGACACCGGACCGACCGGCCTCCACGGCGACTGAGGGACGCGCGTGACCGCCCTGTTCTTGCCGCCGGCCGTCACGCCGGCCCGGCATCCACCTGCCACGTAGGGGCTGAACGGCCCACTGGTCCTGGGCCGTCCGGCCCCAGACCGCCGCACCGGACAGAGCGATGCTGGACGTGAAGGCAAGAAGTCCCCGGGAGCCCGTCCAGCGCCCGGTCGCCGATAAGCAGGTGAGTGGCGATGATGTTCTGGTACGCCCACGGTATGAACGGGTGGGGCTGGTTCGGGATGTCGATCGGCATGGTCGCGTTCTGGGCACTGGTCATCACAGCCCTCGTGCTGGTCTTTCGCGCTGCCAACCGGCCCCACGAACACACTCACACCCCGCACAGCTCCGCCGCAGCCACACCGCAGCAGATCCTCGGTGAGCGGTTCGCCCGCGGGGAGATCGACGAGGAGGAGTACCGGCGCCGCCTGGACGCGCTGCACGCCGGTCCTTCCGCCAAATCCTGACCACCCGGCAGCACCCCGTGCGGCAGTGGCCCTCCGCTGAAGCGGTAAGGCACGAGGAGGAGTGGCGCGCGGGGCTCAGGGATCGACGCAGGACGTGCCCGCGCGGGGGCGGGGCTGCGCGGACGCGGGCCCGAGCCCCCGACGCGGGTGTCGTCAGCTCGTGTCCTGCCGGCCACGGTGACCGCCACCGCCTGGCCGCCGACGAGATGTCATGCCGGCTGCGATCGCCGGCGGAACGTGCGCGGCTGCCGCGGTCCCGGCCGATCGACTTCACGGCCGTCCGCCGGTGAGGTGGGGGTCCGGCGTCGGCCGACGTCGCCCGGGGCGGGCCGGGTGACCGGCCCGCCCGCGGTTGCCGCCCGGTGCTGGCGGCGCCGGTCAGTACAGTTTGTCGACCGCGGTGACGGTGGTCTTCTTGAAGTCGGCCACCTGGGCGTGCTGGAAGGTGCCCATCTGGCCCCACTGCACGACCGTGACGGTCCTGCCGTCCCGGCCGACCGAGAACAGACCGATGTCGGAGGCGCCCCATTCGGCGACGGTGTGGATGCCGTAGACGTGTGCGCCTTCCTCGACGTTCAGCTTGCCGTAGTACTTCTGCGTCGCCGTGATGTCCGGGTACTTCTTCATCAGGTTCTTCGCGCAGTCGGCGAGGTCCTTGCGGAGCAGGGCCGCGAACTCCTTCGCCCGCTGTGCGTCCCGCTCCACGACCGTGACCTGCAGGGCGCCGGTGTCGTACTCGGTCCAGTACCTGCGGTGGCTGGAGATGGACGGCAGCGCGTCGCCGACGCAGATCGGCAGCGGGTCCGGCTGCCCGGCGGTGACGTCCCCGGCGTACCAGGCGGAGGTCGGGTGCGGCGGCAACTCGTCCGGCGCCAGGAACCGGGGCGTGCCGGAGTCTGCGGTGCCGGCAGCCGCCGGTACGGCGGTCGCGGCGACACCGGCCACCGCCGCGAGGGCGGCCACGGCCAGTCGGACACGTCGAGCACGGACGTACATGGTGTTTCCCCCTGTGAGGTGCTGCCCGGGGCGTCAGGCGCGGCTCGGCCTCAAAACCCCTGCGGCTCTTGGTCCTTGCACCACATACGACCCGTCACCACCCCCATCCGTTGCCCTCCGCATCTGCTACGGATCCGTGCCGAATGTCACCGGCGGGCAACAGCGGTGACGTCAGCCGGGCGCGTTCCCGGGGCCGAGGCCCTCGCCGAGGGCGGCGATGGCGGCGGGACCGTGCCCCGCGGCCAACAGGGGGGCGCGGACGTCGTGTTCGAGGTCGGGGACGTAACCGATCAGCACGTCGGCCGGGCCCTGGATGCGCAGGTCGCCCAGGACGGCGGGGAGCAGCAGGGTCCGCGCGCGGTCGAGCCGCCCGGACCAGCCGCCGGAGGTGACGGTCACGGGTGCTCCGGCGTTGCTGAGGATCAGGGCGGTGGAGAAGGTGTGCACCAGCGGGGCCGCGGTGCCGGCGGTCCACCGTTCGAGGGCGAAGTACGGGCCCGCGCACAGCACCGTGCGCTCGACCCCGTCGTCCACCGCGATGCTCAGGCCGGGCCGGAACTCGGGCCGTGGCTCCGGGCGCCACTCGTCGAGGAGCCGTGCGATGTTCGCGTGCCGCTCCTCCTCGTCGACGGGCGAGCCGTCTTCCATGTGCCAGGGCATGGCGTGCTGCTGGATGTCGGAGGTCTGCTCGATCTCGTACACCAGTGTGTCCGGGCCGAAGCTGTGCAGGGTGCCGCCGGGGACGTAGACGGTCTGCCCGGGGCGCACCGGCAGGCGGCGCATGACCGCGTCGAAGTCCTGTGCGAGCAGCGCCTGTCGGAGTCGGTCGCGGCCGACGCCGGATCGGACCCCGACCAGGGCGGTGGCGCCGGGGGCCGCGTCGAGGACGTGCCACGCCTCGGTCTTGCCGTGGGGTTCGCCCTCCAGGCGCCGGGCGGTGGCGTCGTCGGCGTGCAGGTGCACGGGGAGCGGGCGGCTGCCGTCGATGAACTTGGTGAGCAGCGGAAAGCGGGGGCCGGACGGGAGGTGTCGCCCCAGCAGTTCTTCGGGGTGTTCTTCCATCACCTGCCGCAGGGTGCGGCCGGCGAGCGGGCCGTCCACCACGGTCGAGGCGTCGCCGTCGACATCGCTGACCTCCCACGTCTCGGCGACCGGGCCGTCGGGCAGTCCGGTCCGGCCGAGCCGGTCGGCCAGGGCCCGCCCGCCGAAGACGTGCTGCTTGACAGGGGTGGTCAGCCGCAGCGGGTGCCAGTCCACGGGCGTTCTCATCAGAGGATGGGCTGGCCGCCGGTGACCGCGATCCGTGCGCCCGAGATGTAGGAGGCCTCGTCCGAGGCGAGCAGCACGTACGCGGGGGCCACCTCGGCCGGTTGGCCTGCGCGGCCGAGCGGGGCCTGCTCGCCGCCGAAGTCCTCGACCTGCTCGGGCGGCATGGTGGACGGGATCAGCGGTGTCCAGATGGGGCCCGGCGCCACGCTGTTGGCCCGGATGCCGCGGTCGGCCAGCATCTGCGACAGCGAGCCGACCATGTTGGCGAGGCCGGCCTTCGTCACGTTGTACGGCAGCAGGGCCGGCGGCGGCATGTCGGAGTTCACCGAGCTGGACGCGATGATCGACGCGCCGGGCCGCATGTGCGGTACGGCCGCCTTGCACAGGTGGAACATCGCGCTGAGGTTGGTCGCGATCGTGTGGTCCCACTCCTCGTCGGGGATCTCCTCCAGCGAGCGGCGGGTCATCTGGAACGCGGCGTTGCTGACCAGGACGTCGATCCGGCCGAAGGCGTCCACCGCGCGCGCCACCACCTCCCGGCAGTGGGCAGGGTCCGCGAGGTCTCCCGGGACCGCTACCGCCTTGCGGCCGGCGTCCTCCACCCAGCGGGCGGTGTCGCGGGCGTCCTCCGCCTCCTCGGGGAGATGGGTGAACAGTACGTCGGCGCCCTCGCGGGCGAAGGCGAGCGCGACCGCCTTGCCGATGCCGCTGTCACCGCCGGTGACGACGGCCGCCTTGCCCTCCAGTCGGCCGGACCCGCGGTAGCTGTGTTCGCCGTGGTCCGCCTTCGGTTCGAGCGCGGACTCGGTGCCCGGGGGCTGCTGTTGCTGCGGAGGCAGGGCCACCTGGATCCCTCCTCGTCGGGTTGCCGGATCTCAAGACACCGGCGGGGTACCCGGGCGAGGAGGGGGAAAACTGCGTCGGTGGATCAGCCCGCCGTGTTCTCCACGCGCAGCCGCACCTGCTCCTCCAGGCGCCGCAGGCTGGTGTCGAGGGCGTCGTCCACCGTCTGCCGGCCCGGGTCGTGGCTGTCGTCGATGAACGACAGGTGCACCGTCACCTCGCTGGCTCCGCTGCCGAGACCGGCGACCTGGAGCCAGCCGGTGTAGCTGCCCTGTTCGCGGGTGCCCCATTCGAGGCGCAACTGCTCGGGCCGGGCACGCAGCAGGGCGGGGGTGTCCTCGTCGGTGTGGTCCTCGTGCACAGTGACCGCGGGCGGATCCTCGGCGTGGACATGCAGGTCCTCCGGCATCCAGGTGTCCAGCCGGCTGACATTGGCAGCCTGATCGAACACGTGCTCGGGTTGCGCGGGCATGGTGCGGGAACGCTCGTACTCGGTCATGGTGGCACCACTCCCCTCGGTTCGGTGTCGTGCGACGGGACGTGTGCCCGGTCTGCGGGAGCCGAACCCGGGACGCCGTACGGCGATGGAGAAAGGGCCTCGCCGGGCGAGGCGTGCCACCATGGGCCGTGTTCTGTGGGACGGTCGGGTGGTGGAGGCGGCACATGGACTGGCGGGTGTTCGCGCAGCAGATGGCGTCCATGGCCCGCGATCTTCTGGCGCAGGAGACACTGGGCGCCACGCTGGAACGGATCACTGACTCGGCGGTGCAGCTGGTGGAGGGCTGCGACGCGGCCGGCATCCTCATCCTCGACGGTGAGAAGGTGCACTCGCTGGCGCCCACCGATGAGCTGGTGGTGGAGAGCGACCGGCTGCAGGGGCAGCTGCGGGAAGGTCCGTGCTTCGACGCCGCGCGGCCCGAGTACGGCGAGCGTGTCTTCCGCATCCCCGACTTCACCGAGGAGGCCCTGCGCTGGCCGGCCTTCGTGCCCCACGCCCGTGAGCTCGGGCTGGGCAGCATGATGGGGTTCCTGCTCTACACCCGGGAGGAGGAACTGGGCGCGCTGAACCTGTACTCCCGGTCACCCGGCGCCTTCACCGAGGCCAGTGAGACAGCGGGCTGGCTGCTGGCCTCCCATGCCGCGGTCGCCTTCGCCAGCGCCCGGAGCGACGCCCAGCTGCGGGAGGCCATCAACACCCGGCACATGATCGGTGAGGCGATGGGCATCCTGATGGGCCGGCACAACATCACCGAGGAGCAGGCCTTCGACATCCTGCGGACCCACTCCCAGAAGACCAACACCAAGCTGCGGGACATCGCCCGCCGCGTCTGCGAGACCGGCAGCCCGTCGCGGTGAACGCCCGTACACAGGGCGGTTCTCCCGGCACATGCTCCGAACCGGGAGAACCTGGCCGGGCCGGTCCCCTGGGGATACGCCGCCGTACCCGGCCTGGCTCACGGAGTTCCCTGTTCAGGCGGTACGAAAAGGTCACACCGTGTGTCCCTGTGACCTCAGCCAGCCATGAACGGTGTCCTTGTCCGACGGGGTGATCCGGACGGGGCCCTCGGTCTGCGGGCCTTCGTCCTCGTTGAACGCGGTGTCCGTGACCCGGGCGGTGACCCAGGTGGCCAGATCCTCGGCGGACCGGTCCGACAGTGAGCCCCGTTCCCAGCCGGTGCGGGCCTCGCGGGCCGCGGCGCTGTCGTGCCGTCCGGTCTCCTCCAGCCACGCCGACACCAGCCGTTCCACGGTCCGGCGCTCGTCGGAGGACATCCGCTGCTGCATGTCCTTGCTGTTCATGACGTGCGAGTTCCCGGAATCCGGTGGGGAACGTACACCCGGACGGACTCGTGTCGACGGGGACGCACCGGGTACCCGAGGGTTCACGGTCACTGGGCTTCGAAACGGTCCCTGGCGCCGAAGAAGGGGGCAGCAATGACGCAGCACGCCGACGACCGCGCTCTCGACCAGCGCGCCGGCGTTCCCGAGCTCCGTCTGGCCGCGGGCGATCCCGAGCTCGTCCCCCAGAACGACGTACGGGAAGGGGATCTCCCCCTCGACCGCAACCAGGCGATCCTGCAGGCCGCCAAACAGGTGGGGTCGATCCTGAAGCGGAACGAGCACGCGTTCGCACTGGCGGGCAGTGTCGCCGTGTACGCCCACGGCGGCACCCAGAATCTCCAGCACGACGTCGACTTCTGTATCAGGCCCGAGGACGCGGAAAGCGTCGCGGACACGCTGCGCGAGGCCGGCCTGACGGTCTACACGCCCCCGGAGGACTGGCTGCTGAAGGCCAACTGTTTCGGGCAGCAGGTCGACCTCATCTTCGAGCTGGCGCACGAGCCCGTCTCCACGGAACTCCTGTCGCGCGCCGAGGAGCTGTCGGTCGACTCGGTGCTCATGCCGGTGCTCTCGCCGACCGACCTCATGCACAGCCTGCTGGCGGCCTTCTCGGAGCACCACTGCGACTTCGGGGCGGTGCTCCCGATCGCCCGCACGTTGCGGGAGAAGATCGACTGGGACGCGGTACGCCGGGCCTGCGGGGACGCCCCGATGCCCGCCGCGTTCTTCTTCATCCTGGAACGGCTGGAGATCATTCCGGCGAAGGAGGAAAAGCGATGAGCGACCCGGCCGCGCGACGGGAAGACGCGGCAGGACACGCCCCAGAGAACGCCCCTGGGAACATCGAGTACCGCGTCGCCCACCTCCACGACCGGCTCGCCGCGGAGGAGCTCGGTGAACTGGGCGTACGGGCCGAGGTCCGGGCCGGAGCGGTGGTGCTCACCGGTACGGTCCCCTCCGCGCAGTGCCGCGAGACCGTGCTGCGGACCGTCCACGAGGAACTGGCCGGGCTCACCGTGCACACCGACATCGTGGTGGCAGAGACGACCTCTCCCGACCATGCGGAGGAGCTGTCATGATCCGCGTCGCCGCTGTGGGTGACATCCACATGGGGCCCGACAGCCAAGGGCTGTTGCGGCCCGCGTTCGACACCCTGCCCGACTGCGCCGACCTGCTGCTGCTCGCCGGGGACCTCACCCGTCACGGCACCCCGGAGGAGGCGCGGGTGGTGGCGCGGGAGGTGCGTGGTCTGCCGGTGCCGGTCGTGGCGGTGCTGGGCAACCACGACCACCACGACGAGCAGCCCGAGAAGGTCGCCGCCATCCTCCGGGACGCCGGCGTGACGGTCCTGGAGGGCGAGGCGACGGTCGTGGACTGCGCGGGCACGCGCGTCGGCGTCGCCGGCACCAAGGGCTTCGGGGGCGGGTTCGTCGGCCGCTGCGCCGGGGAGTTCGGCGAGCCGCTGATGAAGGAGTTCGTCCGCACCACGCGGCGCAGTGCGGACGCTCTGCGGGCCGCGCTGGAGGGCCTGGACCGGCAGGGCTGCGAGGTACGGGTGGCGCTCACCCACTTCTCGCCCGTGGCCGACACCCTTGCCGGGGAGCCACTGGAGATCTACCCGTTCCTCGGCAGCTACCTGCTGGCCGAGGCGATCGACACGGCCGGTGCGGACCTCGCCGTCCACGGCCATGCCCACATGGGTTCCGAGCACGGCATGACGGCCGGCGGCGTCCGGGTGCGCAATGTGGCGCAGCCGGTCATCCGCCAGGCGTTCAGCGTGTACCAGCTGCACACCGCCGAGCAGCCCGTCTGACCGGCCGGGCCCTCACAGCCGGTCGAGATCGCCCGCCGTACGTCCGAGGTAGCTGGCCGATCCGGGGTCCGGTACGTGGATCTCGTGGAAGCCCATACGGTCGTAGAAGGCCCTGGCCGGTGTGTTCGCCGTCGCCATGCCGGTTTCAACCACTGCCTAGCGGCGGAACGCTATGTGCGTGATCCATACAGGGTCAAGAGGTGCGCGGGCGTTCGATTGGCCCGGAGGGGGTGGGGAACCCGGTGACCCTCTGTAGAGCACAACACCTCTGGAGAGCGTCATGAGTCTTCTGCGTGTGACCGGCCGCCCCATGCTCGCCTCGATGTTCGTCGCCGGCGGGCTGGAGTCCCTTCGCCATCCCGAAGACGTGTCCCCGGTCGCCGAGCCCGTGGTACGCCCCGTGACCGAACGGGTGGATGCGCTGCCGGACCGCACGGAACAGCTGGTGCAGCTCAACGGCGCCGTACAGGTGGTGGCCGGCGCGCTCCTCGGGATCGGCCGCCTTCCGCGACTGTCCGCCCTGGCCATCGCCGCGACGCTGGTACCCACCACGCTGGCGGCCCATCGCTTCTGGGAGGCGGACGACCCCTCCGAGCGCACCCAGCAGCGCATCCACTTCCTGAAGAACCTCTCCATGCTGGGCGGCCTGCTGATCACAGCCGACGACACCGCCGGCAAGCCGTCACTGCGGTGGCGCGGCCACCACGCCGCCACGGACCTGCGGCGGGACGCGCACCTGGTGAGCCGCACGGTCCGTGCGACGGCCCGCCCGGCGGCGGCAGCCGGGGGCATCAAGGCGAAGCTGGGTGGCTGAACGTCCAGTGCTGAGCATCCGGTGCTGAGCATCCGGTGCTGAGTGTCCAGTGGGGCGCCTCAGGTGTACTCGGGCTCCCACATGGCGTCCTGCACCTGCTGGATGACGTCGTCCAGCCGGGCGCGGGCGACGCCGTCGTCGGCTGCCCGGCGTGCGACGGCGGTCGCGACCGTGGCGGAGGAGATGCGCAGGTTCTCGACCTGGGGCAGGAGTGAGGCTCCGGGCTCCCCCAGGTCGGCCAGCCCTGCCACGGCCTCCGCCGCGGCCTGGAGCATGCCGTCCGTGACCCTGCTCGCCCGGGCCACGATCGCGCCGAGCCCCAGACCGGGGTAGATGAGCGCGTTGTTGGCCTGGCCGATGACATGGGTGGTGCCGTCCAGTTCCACCGGCGGCAGCGGGATGCCGGCGGCCACGAGGGCCTTGCCGTCGGTCCATCGCAGGATGTCCTCGGGCATGGCCTCGATCTTCTCGGTGGGATTGGACAGGGGCAGCACGACCGGTCGTTCGACGTGCCCGGCCATGGAGCGCACCACGTCCTCGGTGAAGGCGCCGCGCACGGTGGAGGTGCCGACCAGCACCGTCGGACGGACCCGGTCGACCACGGCCTGGAGCCCGATCGGCCCGTCGTCGCGCCACTCCTTGTCGGGGCGGGCGTACGGCTGTTGGTAGTCCCGCAAGCCGGGAGTGGACTCGCGCAGCAGTCCCTGACGGTCGACGCACCAGATGCGCCGGGTGGCCTCGTCGCGGTCCAGGCCGTCGCGGACCATGGCGTCACGCAGCTGATCGGCGATGCCCACCCCGGCGGTACCGGCGCCGAAGACGACCAGGCGCTGGTCACGCAGCGGAGTGCCGCTGACCCGGGCCGCGTTCCTCACGCAGGCGAGGGTGATGGCACCGGTCCCCTGCATGTCGTCGTTGAACGTGCAGACCTTCTCGCCGTACCTCTCCAGCAGGCGCCGCCCGTTGCCGGGCCCGAAGTCCTCCCAGTGCAGCAGCGCGTGCGGGAACAGGTCGTTCACGGTCTCGACGTACGCGGCGACCAGGGCGTCGTACCGTTCGCCGCGTACGCGGCTGTGCCGGTTGCCGACGTAGAGCGGGTCGTTGAGCAGCGCCTGGTTGTCGGTGCCGACGTCGAGCACCACCGGCACCGCGCGGGCGGGATCGATACCGGCGGCGGCCGTGTACACGGCGAGCTTGCCGACCGAGATCTGCATGCCGCCGACGCCCCAGTCCCCGATGCCGAGGATCTGCTCGGCGTCCGTCGCGACCACCAGGTCCACGTCGTCCGGGCCGAGGCCGAGCGCCTCGAAGGCGGGACGGACGTCCTCGGGACGGTCGACGGAGAGGTAGACGCCGCGTGGGCGTCGGTACTCGTGGCTGTACCGCTTGATGGCCTCGCCGACGGTGGGGTCGTAGACGATGGGCAGCAGTTCGGTCAGGTGGTCGGTGAGCAGCCGGTGGTACAGCACCTCGTTACGGTCGTGGAGCTGCTCCAGGTACACGTTCTTCGCGAGGTCGTCGGGCTGGGCCGCCAGCTGCTCCCAGGCGCGCCGCGCCTGCCGCTCCAGGGAGAGCACGCCGGGCGGCAGCATGCCGACCAGTCCGTGGCGCTCCCGTTCCTCCTGGGTGAAGGCGACTCCCTTGTTCCGCAACGGGTCCGCCAGCAGGGCGCGACCGCCGGACTGTGTGCGGCGCGAGGCCATACGTGCTCCCTCCGCTCGGCTCCGGCCTGCGGGTGCCCGGCGCACATGGTCACAAACCGGAAGGAGTAGTCGGACGGGCGGCGGCGGACCGCGTGTGGTCGGGTGTCCACAGGTGGGCCGGACGACTGAAGCGACGTTAGTCCACTGAGGGCGGGGGGACTCGACGCTCGTGGCGGACCGGTTTCCAGGCCGCCACGACCTGGCTGGAGGTGAAAGACATGGGACACGGTGGAAACGTCATCGACGAGTTGGTGACCGATCACCGGGAGGTCGAGGAGCTCTTCGGCAAGATCGAGGGGCTGCCGCCCGGACACAAGGACCGCAAGATGTACGCCGACCAGGCCACGATGGAGCTGGTACGGCACTCGGTGGCGGAGGAGGAGTACCTCTACCCGGCCGTGCGCGAGTATCTGCCGAACGGGAACGCCGTGGCCGACAAGGAGATCGACGACCACTCCAGGGCCGAGCAGCTCATGAAGGACCTGGAGAGCTGCGACGCCGAGGACCGGGAGTTCGACCGGCTCATCGGCATGCTGATGAACGAGATTCGCTCGCACGTCGCCGACGAGGAGGAGAACCTCTTCCCCATGCTCCGCGAGGCCTGCTCGCCGGAGGCGCTCAACGAGCTGGGCGACAAGGTCCGGCAGGCGAAGAAGATGGCCCCGACCCGGCCGCACCCGTCCGCCCCGGACAAGCCGCCGATGAACAAGCTGCTGGCACCGGGTGCCGGGATGGTCGACCGGTTGCGCGACGCCCTGACGGGGCGCGGCAAGTCGGAATGACGGCTCCCCCGCCGGGGGCGCCCGGCAGGGCGCCCGCGCCGCACCCGGGCGAAAGGCCCGTCGCCATGGCGACGGGCCTTTCGTCTGCCGTTTCACCTGCCGGCCTTCAGCAGAGCAGCTTCCGCACGGCCCTGACCACGTCCTGCTCGGTGACCCTTGCCAGGCCCTGCTCGCCGAGGGGAACCGTGGGCACCCGGTAGGGCGCCCCGTGCTCCGCCGGCTTCACCGCGGCGGAGAACAGCGAGACGACCGGTGTGCCGACCGCCGCGGCGAGATGGGCGGGACCGGTGTCGCCGGCGACCAGGACGTCGGCGGACCGCAACACGCCGGCCAGTGTCCGGGGGGTCGTACGGCCGCCGAGGTCGACGGCCGTGTCACCGCCGACACGGCGGGTCAGGGCGGCCTCCTCCGGTGCGCCGGTGACGACGACGCGGTGACCGGCGTCGGCGAGCAGGGCGACGGCCTCCGCCCAGCGCTCGGGGTCCCAGGCGTCTGCCGGACCGCCGGATCCGGGGTGGACGACGACGTACGGGCCGTTGCCGGTGAGGGTCGCGGTGTCGGGCGCCGGCAGCACACGCAGCCGTCCGTCGTCCCCGGCCCTGAGGGCGAAGCCCAGGGCGGTGGCCGTGTCGAGCGCCGCCTCGGCCTCGTGCCGGCCGGGCGGGAGCCGGTGACGGTCCTCGGGGAGGAGGCCGCCGGCCCGGGCCGTACCGTCGGCGACGACACGGCCCACCCGCGCCCTGCGCAGCAGCTCTGCCGTGGGCAGGGGGCACCGCCCGTCCGAGGTGAGGACGAGGGCGACGTCGTACGCCTCGTTCCGCAGGCGCCGGATCACGCTCTCGGTGTCCGTGTCCGTGTCCTCGGCCGGCGGGTCGGTGCCGTCCTGGGGCGTGTCCCACACCACCACGTCGTCGACGTGGGGAAGCAGCCGGGCGGCGGCCGCGCCGTCGGCCTCGCAGAGCATCGTCACCCGGGTGGCCCGCGTCGCCACGGCCCGGACGGCCGGGCCGGTCAGGAGGACGTCTCCGAATCCGCCCGGGCGGGCGACGAGCGCCTTCACGCCGGCCACTCCCCTCCGCGTCCCACGACCGCCGGGGTGCGTTCGGGCGGGGCGGTGAAGGAGGCGAGGGTGCGTTCGAGGCCCTCCTCCCAGGGGACGCGCTGCGTCCAGCCGAAGAGTTCGTGGGCGAAGCCGGTGTCGGGCGCGCCCCGTCCCAACGGGCCGTCGGGCCCGTCGACGAACGTCAGCGGCGCCTCGGAGCCGGTCAGGTCGATCACCCGGCGGGCGATCTGCTCGGCCGTCGTCTCCTCGTCGCCGCCGATGTCGACCGGCCGCACCGACCGGCTGGCGGCCAGCAGCAGTACACCGTCGACCATGTCGTCGACGTAGCACAGGGAGAGCCTCCGGCCGCCGTCGCCGGGCACGGTGACCGGCCCGCCGGACAGGGCCTGCTCGATGCAGGTGGAGATCATCCGGCCGTCGTCGGTCCGCATCCGGGGCCCGTACGCGGTGAACAGGCGGACGATTCCGGCGTTGCTGCCGTCACCGGCGTGGGCGGCGACCAGCGCTTCGGAGAACCGTGTGGCCTCGCAGTACGCGCTGTACGGGACGACCGGGTCGGTGCCGTCCCAGGAGTCGTCCCCGTGGGCCTCGGGCGAGGAGGCGAGCAGGAACCTGGCGCCGTCCCGGTCGGCGACCGTGAGCGCGTTGCGGGTGCCGAGGCTGCCCGCGTCCAGGACCTCCCGGGGGCGTTCCGGCCCGTCGGCCGGTGCCGTGGGGCCCGCCAGATGCAGGACCAGGTCGTACGGGCCGGTGAGGGCGTCCACGCTGTCGGCGTCGGCGATGTCGCGCTCCAGGAACCGGAAGCCGGGGCGTCCTGCCAGGTGCGCCACCTTCTCGGCCCGTCCGGTCGAGAGGTTGTCCACGCAGTCGACTTCGACGTCTGAATCGAGCAGCCGCGTGCACAGGTGCGAGCCGAGGAAGCCCGCGCCGCCGGTCACCAGGGCGCGGCCCCAGGGGGCTCGTGCATCGGCGTTCATGGTGAACGTCGTCATCGGCACCATGAGGACGACCTTCCTTCCCCGAAAGACAGCGCTGACGACGGACCCCGGGTGCCCCACCGAGTCGCTTTCATTCCCTGATGTCTACTTCGTCCGCCACCCAGGTGACAGGCTGCGATCTGACGTCTGGGTGAACGTGGCGGGAGCCGGTGCGGAGGGGGTCTCGCTGTGGCCGTCGTCACGCCGGTCGGGGTGGGCGCCGGAGTCGGCGGACGCTGTGATCAAGCACACTCGCTGTGCCAACTCCCTTGCGGGTTTCGGTGTTGGCCTCCGGGCGCGGGTGCGGCGAAGTGAGCCGTCATCGACTCGGCGGTCCCTTCTGCCACCATGGTCCGCGCCGTACAACCGGCTCAGTGGAGCGGCCGCGCAGCGCAGCCGGCGTTCCTCGCTCCCGTCGTCTTCCCCTTCTGGGTCCTTCGACCCGTCTTCGAGTAGCGCACTGTGTCTTCCTCGCCTTCCCCTGCCCTGCCCGCTCCTGCGCCCGAACCCGCCTCCGCGCCGCCCAAGGGTGGGTCCCGCTCGCCCTGGCGGTCCCTGAGGCACCGCAGCATGCGCTGGTGGTCCGTCGCGAACTTCGTGTCGAACGCCGGCACGTGGATGCAGCTGACGGTGCAGAACCTGCTGGTCCTCCAGATCACCGGCTCCGCCGCCGCGACGGGGCTGTCCATGTCCGTCCAGGCCGCGCCCGCCCTGCTCATCAGCGTGCTCGGCGGTGCGGCCGTCGACCGCTGGCCGCGGAAGCTGACGGCCGCCGTCAGCCAGGCCCTGCTCGGGGCGGTCGCGTTCACCACGGCGACCCTGGTCGCGCTGGACCGGCTCGACATGACCTCGCTGATGGTGCTGGCGGCCGTGACCGGCGTCATCGCCACCGTGGACGGTCCGGCGTGTGCTCTGCTGGGCAACGACCTCGTCCCCGTGGAGGACGTGCCCTCCGCCATCGGAGTGGGCGCGCTGGTGCACCAGGCGGGGCGGCTCGTGGGTGCCGCGCTGGCCGGAGTGACGGTCGGTTTCCTCGGCACGGCGGCCGCGTACGCCGCCAACGGGCTGTCGTTCCTGTTCGTGGCCTCCGTCATCCCGTTCCTCCGCCCTGCGTACGGGGCGGTCAAGGGCGCCGGGGCCGGTGTGCGGTCCGCCACCGGGCGGGGGCGCGAGGGAGCCGACATGACCGTGCGCCAGGGTCTGGCGTTCTTCGTGCGGCGGCCCCGGCTGCTCGCGCTGGCCGGTGTCACCGGGGTCAGCGCGGTCTTCGGGCGCAACTACGGCCTCACCTTGGCCGTGCTGGTGACCGGACCTCTCGCGGGCGGTGCCGGAGCGTTCGGGACGGTCTCCACCGTGCTCGCCGTCGGCGGCATCCTCGGTGCGCTCCTGGGCGCCCGGCTGCGGCGGCCCTCCGTACGGGTCGTGGGTCTCCTGGCGGCCTCGGGCGCGCTCCTCCAGGTCGTCGCCGGGCTGTCGCCGTCGCTGGCGGTGCTGCTGGTGCTCGTGCTGCCCATGGCCGTGGTGGAGTCCGTCTCCGACACCGCCGGTACGGCCGTCCTCCAGACCGATCCGCCCGCTCATCTGCGGGGCCGGGTGCTCGGCGTGTGGGGCAGCATCGGCACGGTGTGGAGCCTCGGCGGGCCGCCTGCGCTCGGCCTCCTGATGGAGCTGGCGGGCGCGCGCGGCGCCCTGGTGACCGGGGGCCTGATCATCGCCGGCTCCATCGGCGCGGGCTACCTCCTGCGCGAACGCAGGTCCACGACGACGGTGGTGCTGCGCACCGAGGAGGGCGATGTGACGGGCAAGGCGGCGCTGAGCACGGCGGCCTGAGCAGGGCGCCGGGCGCGCAGCCTGCACCGGCTCGACGCGGGGCCTTCACTCGGCTCGGCGTCGGGCCGTTTCGGGTCGGCGTGGGGGGCGGTTTCGTTCGGCCCGGGGGTGGGACCGTGCCGCTCGGCTCGGGACCGGCTGGTGTCGGCGTGGCCGGGTGCCTGGTACCGCTCCCCTCGGAGTCGAGTCGTACCGCTCGGCCCGCCCCCAGCCGGTACGGCCCGCAGCCGAGCCGAGCCCGTACCTCGCCTCGGTACCTCCCGCGCCCGCTGCGGGCCGGTTCGGCGGCGATTCGGGTCACGTGTCGAGCATCCGCTGGACGGCGTCCGAGCGGTGCCGCCCCTGCCGGACCGGCGAGGCGGGAGGTGTTGTCTCGGGCCTGGGCTGCCTCCGTACCGGCTCAGGAAGTGAGGCCTGTCCCGGTCGGGCGGTCGTGTCCCGGCCCCGCCTCAGGCGGTCAGCGCCTGCCCCGGGTTCAGACGGTCGAGCAGCTGCGCGTGGTGCAGTTCGGCCACCGGTGCCAGGAGGTCGGGGTGGCGCAGGAGCGCCGCCGCGCGGCGGTCGCTCTCATCGGGTGTGACCAGACGCCGGAACGTGGACGGCGTACCGGTCGTGTGCTCGCCCTCGGCGACCGCGGCCACCGCGAGGACGGCGAGTTCCGGGTCGGTGAGGAGGCTGGCCGCCCAGCTGGCGACGACCTCGTCGACCCAGGTACGCCAGGCCTGCCCGTCCGTGTGATCGTCCGCGGCACCGTCCGCGCCGGTGATCCAGTCGAGCCGAGCGGAGCCTCCGGGCCCCGCCATCCCGACCAGGGCGGCGTCCATCGGCGTCGGGTACCGCAGCCACGCCGCGACCGTCACGGCCTGCCGCGCCTGCACCTCGCACAGGGCGGAGGCCAGCGCGCCGCCGCTGGAGGGGTAGGCACAGGTCAGCCATTGGGCGGTCGCCGCTATGACCGGGGAGAGATCTGCTTGCACTGCAGGGCCGTCCGAGCTGCGTTCGTCGGGACAAGGAGACTGCGAAAACCGTAGCCCGCGGCACCCGGCGCGGGACATGGCCCGGCCCTCCTCCGATGCGTGGCTTCGGCCACATCCGCCCGGCCACGGCGGGGCGGCGCTGCCCGGCGTCGCAAAGCGCCCACCGAGGTGATCAAGGACCGGTAGTCTGAGGCGGCTGCGGCTCCCCCCACCTCACCTGCGTCGACGTGGTGAGGTCCGGCCCGCGGCGGTCGAGTCGGACGTACCACTGCATGAGGAAGAGACACAGGTGCTGATAGCGGGCCGGTACCGGCTGCAGGACGCGATCGGGCGGGGCGCGATGGGCGAGGTCTGGCGGGCCTTCGACGAGACGCTCGGCAGACCCGTGGCGGTGAAACTCCTGCTCCCCCAGGACTCGGATCCCACCGCCACGTCCCGTTTCCGTTTAGAGGCGCAGACCGCCGGCCGGCTCGCCCATCCGCATGTGGTCGGCGTGCGCGACTTCGGCGAGCACGAGGACCGTCTGTTCCTGGTGATGGAGCTGGTGGAGGGCGACAGCCTCGCCAGTGTGCTCGCCCGCAGCGGCGCACTGCCCGCCGAGCGGGTGGCCCGCATCGCCGGGGAGGCGGCTGCCGGGCTGGCCGCCGCTCACCGGCAGGGCATCGTGCACCGCGACATCAAGCCGGCCAACCTCCTGCTGGACGCCGACGGCACACTGAAGATCGGCGACTTCGGCATCGCCCGCTTCCTCGACGACCCCGGCGCCGCGCTCACCGCGACCGGGCAGATCATCGGCACCAGCCTCTATCTGGCACCCGAGCGCGCCCTGGGCCATCCCGCCGGACCGGCCTCGGACGTGTACGCGCTGGGCTGTGTGCTCTACCAGCTCCTCACCGGCCACCCGCCGTTCCATGCCGACAGCCCGCTGGCGGTCCTCCACCAGCATCTCGACGCCTCTCCCGTGCCGCCCCGGCAGCTCGGCGCCGACCTCCCGCACGCC
Organism: Streptomyces sp. S.PNR 29; assembly: GCF_030386795.1. Lineage (GTDB taxonomy): Bacteria > Actinomycetota > Actinomycetes > Streptomycetales > Streptomycetaceae > Streptomyces. The sequence continues at coordinate 9,838 of NZ_JANUQM010000015.1, read as the reverse complement.
TTCGAGAACTATCTGCTCGGTCTTCTGGCCAAGCGGCCCGAGGACCGGCCCACGGCCGACGACGTGGCGGACTGGTTCGGGCGCGGAGCCTGGCGGGGGGCATCGGATCCCCTGCCACGGGAACAGCCGGACCAGGGCCGTGCCGCCTCGGTGACGGACGCGGAGTGGAGAACGACCGTGCACCGTGCCGCGGCGCGGCGCCGGCAGCAGTCGTACGCCCGCGGGTCCCGCCTGGTGGCCGTGGTGGGTGCCGTGGCCGTGTTCGTCGCGGCACTGGTGGCCGGCCTGGCCTGGTTCGGGCCCGACACGGGCTCGCAGCGCCCGCAGGCCGAGCCGTCCGCGTCCGCCAGCCCCCCGCCCGAGGGTTCGCCGGCGCCCGCGGACGCGGCGACGCCGACCAGCCCGTCCACACGGGTGAGGCCATCCCCGTCCGGGAGCCCGTCGACGTCGGCAAGGCCGTCCACGCCCGCGAGCCCGTCCACGTCACCATCGTCGACCACGGGCGGCGGCGCGCCGTCGGCCACGCCCTCCTCCACACAGAACGCTGACGAGGAAGGCGACGACGAGGGCGACGACTGACCGGGAGCCGGAAGCACCGGGGACGGGGCACACGAGCGCGGGCGCCGATCCCATGCCCCTGATCCAGGACTTACCCGTGGATGGGACCCTGGGGCGTTGTCGATCAGACGGTGCCGTCCGTCCCGGTGCTGGAGGAAGTCCGCTGAGTACCACCGTCGTCCCCGAGACCGTCTCGGTCGCCCTGCTGCTGGGCGTGCTGGGCTTCGCCGTCGTACGCCCGCGGGGGTGGCCCGAGGCCGTGGCCGCCGTACCCGCCGCCGTGCTGGCCGTGGCGGTGGGCGCCGTCTCGCCGCACGAGGCCTGGGAACAGACCCGGAGTCTGCTGCCGGTCGTGGGCTTTCTGGCCCTGGTGCTGGTACTGGCGCACCTGTGCGCCCAGGAGGGGCTGTTCGAGGCCGCCGGGGCGGCCGTCGCCCGCTGGTGCGGCGGCAGTCCACGGCGGCTGCTGGCCGGCGTGTTCGCCGTGGCCTCGGCGATCACGGCCGTGCTCAGCCTGGACGCCACGGTCGTCCTGCTCACCCCGGTGGTCTTCGCCACGGCGGCCCGCGCGGGCGCGACGGCACGTCCGCATGTGTACGCCACCGCGCACCTGGCGAACTCCGCCTCCCTGCTGCTGCCGGTCTCCAACCTGACCAATCTGCTGGCGTTCACCGCCAGCGGGCTGTCCTTCACCCGGTTCGCCGCCGTGATGGCCCTGCCGTGGCTGGCCTCGATCGCCGTCGAGTACGCCGTCTTCCGCCGCTTCTTCCGCACCGACCTCGCCGCGCCCGCCGCACCCGGCATCCCGGAGAAGGGCCCGGACGTGCCTGTCTTCACGCTCGTCGTTCTGGCGTTCACGCTCGCCGGGTTCGCCGTGGCCTCCCTCGCCGGACTGGAGCCCGCGTGGGCGGCGCTCGGCGGTGTCGTGGTGCTCGGGGCGCGGGCGCTGGCGCGGCGCCGCACCACGCCCCGGGAGCTGATCGGCGCCGCCTCCCCGCTGTTCTGTCTGTTCGTCCTGGCGCTGGGTGTCGTGGTGAAGGGCGTGGTGGCGGGGGGCCTGGCCACCGGGCTCTCACGTCTGCTGCCGGAGGGGGACTCGCTGCCGGCGCTGCTGGGTGTGACGGTGGTGGCAGCGGTGCTCGCCAACGTCATCAACAACCTGCCGGCCGTCCTGGCCCTGATCCCCCTGACCGCGGCAGCCGGCCCCGGCCCGGTCCTCGCGGTGCTGATCGGCGTGAACCTGGGCCCCAACCTGACCTACGTCGGCTCACTGGCCACCCTGCTGTGGCGGCGCATCCTGCTCCACCACGGCACCCGGGCGGAGCTCGGCGACTTCACCCGGCTCGGTCTGGTGACCGTACCGGCCACCCTCCTGGCCTCCACCGTGGCGCTCTGGGGCACACTGCACGCCGTCGGCATCTGACCACCCGGTGCCGTCCCGCCGGCCGGCACCGTAGTCCAGTCCCCGCGCGGTCCTGACCAGCGGTTCCAACGGGTCCTTGCGGAACGGGTGCCACCGAAGCGCCGCCCACGTCATCCGCGGCGCCCTGGAGCGCCGGCCCCACTGCACGAGTGCCCTCACGGCGTCGCAGCGCCGTCCGCAACCGGGGGAACACCTGCTCTCCGAGCGAACATTACGGAGCTATTCGCCACGGTTCGCCACCCCTTCCGCGCCATAGAAATATCCACAACGATGGTGCCTCTCGTCGGCACGGGCCGACCGAGCGGAGGGACACCATGCGAGGAGTCATGCGGCAGGCCACGGAGTGGCTCGCCGCCGCCGCAACCGATCCACGGGCCTGCAAGCGTCAGTGGCATTCGGAGTCCGGGGTCGCGGTGCTGGCCTGCGGACGCTTCTGGGACGTGCTGAGCGTGCCGGAGGAGCTGGGTGTGCTGGCTCTCGACGCGCTGCTGTGCGGTCCGCAGGCGCCCGGTCCCGCGCTCGCCGACGCCGGCTCCCGACGGGTGGGCTTCTTCCTGCCGCCGGATCCGGCCGGCCACTGGATCGGCTCGGACATCCGGTACTTGGGCCAGGAGGCGTGGATCGCGGTGCCCGCACCGCACCGGGCCGCGGGACGGCTGCGCTGGCTGGTTCCGCCCGACGGCACGGGCACCCTGTTCGTGCCGTCGGCGGTGGAGCTGGCGTTGCAGCAGGCGCTCGGTACGCTCGCCGCGCAGGCCAGTGCGAGGGGCCGGTGCCCGACCTGCGGCGGGCCCGCCGCCGGGCTCCGGGCCCACAGCGGTGACGGGCCCGGCTGAGTACCGGTTGCCGTGCCGCTCAGTGAACGGGGATCAGGTCCGTCCGTCGTTCCGGGGGCAGGTCGACGGCACCGTCCCAACCGCCGTAGCGGGGCTGTGCGGCCGAGTACCCGTACGACCCGGTCGTGGCGGGGCCGACGGAGGTGAGGACGGTCCACTGCGCGTCCCGCGCGCCCGGGACCATCCGGCCGACGTCCTGCCACTCCGTGACGAGGGCGGCGTAGATGGGCGGATCCCCGTGCGGCGCTGCGAAGGGTTCTCCATACCGTGCCGGTTGCCCCTCGGCCTTCAGGAGGAGGCACCCGGCGGTGACTGTCCACTTCATGCTCCCTGCAACGCGGCCGCGGACGTGGTGGTACGCCCGGCGCCCGTCATGCCCCGCATCGGATGAGGTGATGTCCCTCGTTCGGGGGCATGCGGTTATCCGACAAGCGTGGCGGCCTGCCGTACCGGCCGCGCCGTCAGCGCGCAGGGGCGCCGGCTCGGAAGGTCACGGCCGCAGTCACCACGGGCCGCTGGTGAGGGCCGGCTGGTGGGCGGCGTTGGCGGCGTCCCGCAGGTGCAGGGCGACACTGATGACGGCGCGCAGGGCGGAGGGCCGCAGGGTCTGGGCGCTTTCGGCGGCCAGCACCAGCAGGCAGGCGGCGGCCTGTTCGACGACGGAGACGGAGAGCGCGAAGTTGCTGCTGTCGGCTCCGCGGAAGGCACGCCAGGGAGTTGCGGCTCCGTCGATGGCCCGTTGCACGGCGTGCTCCAGGTGCTGTGCGGCCTGTTCGCAGACGGAGGCCGGCAGGGTGATGGTGCGGTGGAAGGGTGAACTCGTCATGATCCCACTGCTCCCCCGGTGCCGGGGTGTTCGATCGGCGTGCGGCGGATTTTTCACCGGGTCGGCGGGAGCGGCGCCCGGCCGTCCGCCGGTCGGTGGCAGGGCCGTACCCTGGTCGCCGTGCATGTCATGACCTCATCTCCAGGCTCTGCGGACGGCGAGGGACCGGGGGCCGCCGCGGCACGTCTCACCGGGCGGGCGGTGACCGGCGAGCGCCGGCTGTCCTCGACGCTCGCCGAAGTGACCCTCGACGACGGCCGGGTGGTGATGGCCAAGCGGGCCGAGGGCGACGGTGCGGTACGGGCCGAGGCGGCGGGGCTGCGCTGGCTCGCCGACGCCGGCGCGGTGCGCGTTCCGGCCGTGCACGGCGACGACCCGCACTGGCTGGTCGTCGACCGGGTGCCCGGGGGCCGGCCCGGCGCTGCGGCGGCGACGCGGTTCGGCCGGGAGCTGGCCGCGCTGCACGCCGCCGGTGCGCCCGCGTTCGGCGCCGCACCGCCCGGTGGTCCCGAGGACGCGTACATCGGGCTGGCCCCGATGCGCAACGCCCGGGGGAGCGACTGGCCGCACTGGTACGCCGAGCACCGGGTGCTGCCGTATCTGCGCCGCGCGGTCGACGACCGCACTGTCCGCGCCGCCGAGGCCGGTGTCGTCGAGCAGGTCTGCGAGCGGCTGCCCGAGCTGGCGGGGCCGGACGAGCCGCCCGCCCGCCTGCACGGCGACCTGTGGAACGGCAACGTGCTGTGGGGCGCCGACGGCGAGGTGTGGCTGATCGACCCGGCCGCGCACGGCGGGCACCGGGAGACCGACCTGGCGATGCTTCACCTCTTCGGCTGTCCCCATCTGGACCGGGTGCTGGAGGGCTACCAGGAGGCCGCGCCGCTCGCCGACGGCTGGGCCGAGCGGGTCGGCGTGCACCAGCTGTTCCCACTGCTGGTGCACGCGGTGCTGTTCGGCCGCGGCTATGCCGAACAGGCCCTCGCGGTGGCCCGGGCGGCTCTGGCCCAGTGACCGTTCAGCGGGTCACGACGTGCCGTTCGTCGGGGACGCAGTGGGTCATGGTGAGGCCCTCCACGTCGCGCGGCGGGTTCTTGCCCAGGTTGGACAGGCGCTTGCGGTCCTCGTCCGTGAGGTCCTGACTGGCCAGCGGTTCCAGCCCGGCGACGTCCTCGGGGCTGATGCCCAGGCCCTCGCCGACCCTCAGTCCCAGGTCGTTCTCGACCAGGAGGAAGTGCCACACCATGCGTTCCTGCACCGGCCGGTCGCACTGCGACAGCAGGGTGACGAAGTTCTTCACCAGGTCCTCGCGCTCCCAGTCCTCCAGCAGCAGGTAGCGCTGACCGGCCTGCAGGTAGTCGTTGGTGCGGGGGATGCGTTTGCGGGTCAGCCGCCCCCGGATCTCCGGTCCCTGCTCGTCGTGGGTCGGGTATTCCGACTCCCGCAGACCGCCCCTGATCGAGGGTTCGTAGTTGACGTCGGGGTTCTCCCCCGCGCCGTCCACGTGGTACGTCATCGCGCCGTCGCGCTGGTTGGTGCGGACATCGGCGTTCTTGGCCTGGTTGACGGGGAGCTGCAGGTAGTTGGGGCCGACCCGGTAGCGCTGGGTGTCGCTGTAGGAGAAGGTGCGGCCGACGAGCATCTTGTCGTCGGAGAAGTCCAGGCCGTCGACGAGTACACCGGTGCCGAAGGAGATCTGCTCGTTCTCGGCGAAGAAGTCCTGCGGCATCCGGTCGAGCACCATCCGGCCGACCGGCTTCGGCGGGAACTCCTGTTCCGGCCAGGTCTTGGTGTCGTCCAGCGGATCGAAGTCGAGCTCCGGGTGCTCGTGGTCGTCCATCATCTGGACCAGGAGTTCCCACTCGGGGCAGTCGCCGCGTGCGACCGCCTCGTACAGGTCCTTGGTGGCGTGTCCCAGGGACTCTGCCTGGACGTTCGCGGCATCCTCCTCGGTCATGCTGCGCACGCCCTGCTTGGGCATCCAGTGGTACTTGACGAGGACGGTGCGGCCCTCGGCGTTGACCCACTTGTAGGTGTTGACGCCGAAGCCCTGCATGTGGCGGTAGTCGGCCGGTATGCCACGCGGGCTGAACAGGTTGACCAGCATGTGCATCGCCTCGGGCGTCTGCGACATGAAGTCGAAGATGCGGCGGGGCTGCTGTTCGAACGTCACCGGGTCGGGCTTCAGGGCGTGGATGACGTCCGGGAACTTGATGGCGTCCCGGATGAAGAAGACTCCGAGGTTGTTGCCGACGAGGTCCCAGTTGCCGTCCTCGGTGTAGAACTTCACCGCGAAACCCCGGGGGTCCCGGGCCGCCTCGGAGGAGTCGCGTCCGCCGATGACGGTGGAGAACCGGACGGCGACGTCGGTGCGCTTGCCCCGCTCCTGGAACAGCTTGGCCCGGGTGTAGCGGTCGATCGGCTCGTCGCCCCAGGTGCCGTAGGCCTCGAAGAACCCGTACGCGGTCACGCCACGGGCGTGGACGACGCGCTCGGGGATGCGTTCCCGGTCGAAGTGGCTGATCTTCTCCAGGAACTGGTAGTTCTCCAGCGTGGCGGGGCCGCGGGCGCCGACCGTGCGCTGGTTCTGGTTGTCGTAGACCGGGTGGCCCTGCCGGTTCGTGAGCACCTTGCGGTCGTCGCCCGGGGCGGGACCCTGGCTCGATACGTCCGTCATCTTCATGGGCTCCTTGGACTCGTGTCTGCCGTCAGGCGAGGCAGCCCGAGTACCCGATGAGGCGGGGTAAGTCACACGCGAGGCCGACCCGCACGCGGGCTCACGACGCGTCAGCGGCGGTGCCGACCGGGCCCGTGGGTTCCGCTGCCTCGTCGAGACGGTTGTTGCGCTCGATCTCCGGCATGTGACGTTCGGCCCAGGTCCGCAGCGCTGCCAGGGGGCCTTCGAGGGACAGGCCCAGTTCGGTGAGCCGGTAGTGCACGCGCGGGGGCACCGTCGGCTCGACACGGCGAGCGGCCAGGCCGTCCCGGACGAGGCTTTGGAGGGTGGCGGAGAGCATCTTCTGTGAGATCCCCGGCATACGTCTGCGCAGGTCGGCGAAACGGACCTCTTCCGGGGACGCCTCGGCCAGCACCTTGACCGCCATCGAGGTCCATTTGGTGCCGATACGGTCCAGCAGACGACGGGTCGGACACTCGGGGTCGAAAAGGTCGCCGCGCCGCACCGGGGTCACCTGGAGCTCACCACCTGAGGAGAAAGTGCCTTCTTGGCCCCACCAGGCTAGTCACCTAGCGTGCGGTTGTCACTTTTGGTTACCACAGGAGGATCTGTGACCGAGCTGCGCCGCGTCCCCGTCAACGGCGTCGAACTCAACGTGGCCCTGGCCGGCCGGGGGCCCGCCGTGCTGCTTCTGCACGGCTTCCCGCACACCTGGGAGTTGTGGACCGACGTCATGGCGGGCCTGTGCGACGAGTACCGGTTGATCGCGCCGGATCTGCGCGGGTTCGGGGCGAGCGACCGGGCGGAGTCCGGCTATGACGCGGGCTCCCTGGCCGACGACGCCGCAGCTCTGCTGGAAGCGCTCGGTGAGTCCCCGGCCGCCGTGGTGGGCATCGACGCAGGCACCCCGCCCGCCTTTCTCCTCGCGATGCGCCGTCCCGGCCTCGTGCGGCGGCTGGTGCTCATGGAGTCCCTGCTCGGCAGGCTCCCCGGCGCCGAGACCTTTCTCGCGGACGGCGCCCCGTGGTGGTTCGGCTTCCACTCCGCTCCCGGTCTCGCGGAGAGCGTCCTGGACGGCGACGAGGACCGCTACGTCGACTGGTTCCTCGACGCGGGCACGCTCGGGGAAGGCGTACGCCCGGTGATACGGGACGCGTTCACGCGCGCCTACACCGGCCGCGAGGCCCTGCGGTGCGCCTTCTCGTACTACCGGGCTCTGCCTCTCAGTGCCGCGCAGATCCAGCAGGCGGTCGCCACGTCACGGCTGACGGTTCCGGTGATGACGGTGGGCTCGCATCCCGTCGGCACGGCCCTGGAGCACCAGCTCCGCCCCTTCGCCGACGACCTCACCGGCCGTCTCGTCGAGGACTGCGGCCACATCATCCCGCTGCACCGCCCGGACGCCCTGCTCGGGCTGCTCCGCCCGTTCCTCAGAGATGGGCACCGCGCCCGCACGACCGTGGCGACGCCGCCGATCAGCTAGCCGTCGTCGGTGCGACCCCGCCCCGTCTGTGTCCGAACGCGCCCGGACACCGGTCTCGTCACGGTGTCCGGGCCTTCCGGGTGAGTCGCGCTCAGCCGCCGTTCAGCCGTGTACGGAGGAGTTCCTTGCCCAGTTCGGCGCCCTTGCGGCTGTCCGCCTGAGCCTTGCGGAACAGCTCCGCGAGCTGGGAGTCGTTGTCGCGCTCGGCGTCCTGGATGTAGGTCTCCAGGCGCAGCGCGTTCTCCAGGCACGACTCGACGTACCAGATCAGGTCGTAGTTCTTGTCGCGGGTGCCGGTCACACCGCCGGTCTCCGTGCTACTGGTCATGCGAGCCTCCTAGTCGCGGTACTCGTCCGGGTCCACATGGGCCGGGCCCCGCGGCGCCCGGGCAGCGGACCCCTTCAGCGCCGGACGGGTACCCGCCCTTCAGCAAGGCACACAGCCTGGGACGGGACGACCGGGACGATACCGGCCAAGACTGCTCAATTGCGACATATCGCGTCAGCATGGAAGCTCCTTCTCCTCCTCAACTCCCCTTTACCTCACGCCAATTCAGACAGTCCACGCAGAATCGAAGAGAGACCGGTCACTTTCGAAGCGAAGTGTCGCTCACTCGCGCGAGAGCGGTCGATGACGGTGTGTACTGTGCTGCGAGCACCTCGTCACCGGGGTCTCGGAGCCCACCCTGCCCCTCTCCCCCTGGAACCGATTCCCTTGGAACCGATTCGATGATCGAACTACCGGACCTGGTGGCCGGCGGTCTCGCGGCCGGCACGCTGTCCGCGCTTGCCCTCGGCGGCGGGCTACTGCGATCACGACGCCAACGGGCCGCGCAACGCGAGGAGTTGGCCACGTTGCGCACCCGGCTCGACGGCTTACGGCGGGCGGTCGCGGCGGAGGTCGAGCATCTTGCGACGCGCCGGATACCCGCCGCCGCCCGTCAGCTGGCCCACCCCCACCTCACCGTGCCGGGTCCGCTGCAGCCGCTGACCGCCGACTCGCAACTCGGCGAGGCACTGGAGAAGGTCCTGCAGCAGCTGCGCACCGAGCTGGTCGCGCAGCACACCCGGATCGACGCGGCCGCACAGGCCGGGATGCGTGGCGCCACACGGGAGATCCAGGCGGCCCTGTACCGGTTGCAGGACGCGCTTCGAGGTCTGCAGCAGCGGTTCGACGATCCCGAGTTGGCGCAGACCCTGTTCGCACTGGACCACGAGAACGAGCAGTCGCTGCGCCGGGCGCAGGTGGCCGCGGTCGTGTGCGGAGCCTGGGTGGGGCTCGCCCGGGAGGACTCCCACCTGGTGGACGCGGTGACAGGCGGTCAGGCACGGCTCGCGGGCTACCACCGGGTGCGGGTCCACAACCACCTCAAGGCGGGCACCGCGCTCATGTCGCACGCCGTCGAGCCGGTCGCGATCATCGTCGCCGAGCTCCTCGACAACGCGCTGCGGCACTCGGCGCCCGACACCGACGTCGTGGTCAACCTGGAACATGTCCACCACGGCGTCTGCGTCACCATCGACGACGCCGGCCTGGGTATGACGGAGGACGAACGGGCGCGCGCCCAGCGGCTGGTGGCCGGTTCCGAACCGATCCTGCTCACCGACCTCGGCGATCCGCCGCGCATGGGCCTCGCCGCCATCGGCCAGCTCACCCGGCAGTTCGACCTGGGTGTGGACGTGTCGTCCCCGTCCCCGTACGGCGGGGTGCGTGCGGTGGTCAGAGTCGACAGCCACCTTCTGACCCATCTCGACCCCGAGGAGAAGCCGCCGGCGGCCAGCGCCCCACGCCCGACGCGCAGGGCCCTGCGGGAGGAGAGGGCCGCGACCGCCGCGCCGCAGCCGGCGTCCGCCCCGTCCGGCACCGTACGGGACGAGACCGACGCTCCCTCCTCCACCCACGGTTACGGAGCCGAGCAGGAATCCGACGCCTCCGCCGCCGGATCGGGCCACCGCGGGCCGCGCGACGCCGGAGGGCTGCCCCAGCGCCGGCGCCGCGGCCGGGCCACCGCCCCGGCCGCCCCGGCCGAGCCACCCG
>NZ_JANUQM010000014.1 GCF_030386795.1 Streptomyces sp. S.PNR 29 | reverse complement strand
GTCCTGCGTGGGACACGCCACGCGCACGATCTGGCAGCCGGACGCGGTGAGCTCCGCGATCTGCTGCAAAGTGGCGCCGATGTCCGACGTACGCGTGGTCGTCATGGACTGCACGGAGACGGGCGCGTCCCCGCCCACCGCCACGGATCCGACCTGGATCTGCCGGCTCTTCCGGCGTTCGGCGAGCTTGGTCGGAACGGACGGCATGCCGAGAGAAATCGCAGTCATCTGCTGTGCAACCCCATGTCGTGGATCAAGGTCGGTCCCGTAGGCAGCGGGCTCCGACCCTTGAGATTACGGCACCGACATGAACGAAAGCACACGGCGCCGCGAAGGCCCCCTGGAGCGGAGGTGTTCTCCGCCCCAGGGGGCCTGTGGTCACGCGGAGGTCTGCACGAAGAAGTGCCGGGACACCGGCAGGAGACTGGAAGGTGCCCCGGGCGTCCACCGTGATCACCACGCGGCGTTCAGGTGGTGCATCAGTCGTACATCCGGCTGTCCATCGAGGGCCGGCGAGCCTGAGGCTCCTGCGCTGGACCTGGGCGGCATCCGGTGCCTCATTGTCGACGGCGGCCGGGAGCGGGCCGGCCCGTGCCCGGCCCGCTGCCGGCCGTCAGGAGATGCGCACGGGATTGACGACGTCCGCGACCAGCACCAGCAGGGTGAAGCAGATGAAGATCCCGGCCACCACGTACGCCACCGGCATCAGCTTCGCCACGTCGAACGGACCCGGGTCCGGCCGGCGCAGGACCTTGGCGATGTTGCGGCGCAGGGACTCCCACAGGGCGCCCGCGATATGGCCGCCGTCGAGCGGCAGCAGCGGGAGCATGTTGAACAGGAACAGGGAGAGGTTGAAGCCGGCGACCAGCATGACGGCCATGGCCAGCTGCTGGGTCGGCGGGATGTCCAGGGTGAAGATCTCGCCGCCGACGCGGGCCGCGCCGACCACGCCCATCGGGGAGTCCGGTTCGCGCGGGGCGCCGTCGAAGGCGGCGTCCCACAGGGCGGGGATCTTGCCGGGGAGGGCGACGAGGGAGTCGACGGCCTCGCCGACCCGGTCGGTCATCCAGGTGACGGACTCGCCGAAGTCCTGCTTCACGACGCCGGTGGCCGCGCTGAAGCCGAGGAAGCCGGCGGAGACGTACTGGCGCTCGACGATCTGTCCGCTGGAGTCCTTCTTCGCGACCTGGTTGGTGGCGATCTTCGCGTGCAGGGTCACCTCCTCACCCTTGCGGTCGACGACGATCGGCACCTCCTTGCCGGGGTTGGCGCGGATCAGGTCGGAGAGGTGGTTCCAGTCGTCCGTCGCGACGCCGTCGAAGGAGACGATCTTGTCGCCCGCCTTGAGGCCCGCGGCGGCGGCCGGGGACGCCGGGTCGGACTTCTTGCAGTCGTCGCGGTTCTCGCTCTGCGCGATGACGCACTGGGAGACGGAGCTGACGGTGGTGGTCTGCTGGGTGATGCCGAAGCCCATCAGGACGGTGAGGAACAGCGCCACCGCCAGGATCAGGTTCATGAAGGGGCCCGCGAACATCACGATCACGCGCTTCCAGGGCGCGCGCGTGTAGAACAGCCGGGTCTCGTCGCCGGGGCGCACTTCCTCGAAGGACTGCGCACGGGCGTCCTCGATCATGCCGCGCCAGGGCGAGGTGGAACGCGCCTCCAGCCGTCCGTCGGGGCCGGGCGGGAACATGCCGATCATGCGGATGTAGCCGCCGAACGGGATCGCCTTGATCCCGTACTCGGTCTCGCCCTTGTGGCGTGACCAGATGGTCGGGCCGAAGCCGACCATGTACTGCGGCACGCGGATGCCGAACAGCTTGGCCGTGGACAGGTGCCCCAGCTCGTGCCAGGCGATGGAGAAGAGCAGCCCGACCGCGAAGACGACTATGCCGAGGATGAACATCAGGGTCGTCATGCACGGGCCTCCGCCGTCTGTGCCGCCAGTTCCCGGGCCCGGGTGCGCGCCCAGGTCTCCGCTTCGAGGACGTCCGGCACGGTGAGTGAGGTTCCCGCGCGGGGGGTGCCGTGCTCCTCCACCACCCGGGTCACCGTCTCCATGATCCCGTTGAAGGGCAGCGCGCCGGCCCGGAAGGCCTCCACGCACTCCTCGTTGGCCGCGTTGAACACCGCGGGGGCGGTGCCGCCGAGCTGCCCGACGTGCCGGGCGAGGCCGACCGAGGGGAAGGCGTCGTTGTCGAGCGGGAAGAACTCCCACGTCGACGCCGTGCTCCAGTCGAAGGCCGGGGCCGCGTCGGGGACGCGCTCGGGCCAGCCGAGGCCGATGGCGATGGGCCCGCGCATGTCGGGGGGCGTCGCCTGGGCCAGTGTCGATCCGTCCGTGAACTCAACCATCGAGTGGACATACGACTGGGGATGCACGACCACCTCAATGCGGTCGAAGGGAATGTCGTAGAGCAGGTGTGCCTCGATGACCTCCAGGCCCTTGTTGACGAGGGTCGCGGAGTTGATCGTGATCACCGGCCCCATGGCCCAGGTCGGGTGGGCGAGGGCGTCCTCGACGGTGACCTGCGCCAGTTCCTCCTTGGTGCGGCCACGGAAGGGGCCGCCGGAGGCGGTGACGACGAGTTTGCGCACGTCGGCGCGGGTGCCGGCGGCCAGGGCCTGGAACAGGGCGGCGTGCTCGGAGTCGACCGGGATGATCTGTCCGGGCTTGGCGAGGGCCTTGACGAGCGGGCCGCCCACGATGAGCGACTCCTTGTTGGCGAGTGCGAGGGTGCGGCCCGCCTCCAGGGCGGCCAGGGTCGGGGCGAGTCCGATGGAGCCGGTGATGCCGTTCAGGACGGTGTGGCAGTCGGAGGCGGCGAGCTGCGTGGCCGCGTCCGGTCCGGCGAGGATCTCGGGGAGCGGTTCGCCCGTGCCGTACCAGGAGGCGAGCGCCTCGCGCAGCGCCGGTACGACGTCCTCGCGGGCGACGGCGACCGTGCGCGCCTTCAGCCGGTGGGCCTGCTCGGCGAGGAGGGCCACCCGGCCGCCGTTGGCGGACAGGCCGGTGACCCGGAACCGGTCGGGGTTGCGCAGTACGAGGTCGATGGCCTGGGTGCCGATCGACCCGGTGGAGCCGAGGATCACCACGTCCTTCGGGCCGTCTCCCGCCACGGGGTCGTAGACGAGGTGCGGGTCGGCGAGGGGGGCTGGACTGTCGCTCATCCCCCCATTGTGGCCGCAACGGCACCGCGAGAGGACAGCGCGTCCCTCGGGCGGGTTCCTCGGCAGACCGTGTCAGTCCGGGGAACGAAATCTCCCTTTGTGAAGTCTTGGTGAAGATCCCGTGATAAACAATTCACTCCTGGCCGGCGGAGGTCCGGCCGGTGGACGACATCCTGGGGGGATCTCTCATGCGCATACGCGCTCTGCTGCCCGCGCTCGCGGGCGCCGCGGCCCTGACCGCCACCGTCTTCAGCGTCCCGGCCGAGGCCGCCGGTGGCGTCGTCATCCGCCACGTGTGGTTCGACAGCCCCGGCTCGGACACCGGCTCCAACTCCAGCCTCAACGGCGAGTGGGTGGAGATCAAGAACACCAGTGGGTCCGCGATCTCGCTCAAGGGCTGGATCCTGAAGGACAAGGCGAATCACAAGTACGTCTTCCCGAACGTCAGGATCGGCGCGGGCAAGACGATGAAGGTGAAGACGGGCAGCGGTTCGGACACCACGTCGACCAAGTACCAGGACCGCGGCTGGTACGTCTGGAACAACACCAGCGACACGGCCACCCTGACCAAGGCGAGCGGCACCAAGGCCGACTCCTGTTCCTGGACGACGCGGGATCCGAGCGACAAGTACTGCTGAGGGGCCTACCGGATCGGGCGGTGCACGTTCTCCCGCTGCGACGGTCCGGGGGTCGCCTCCGCGATCCACGGGCCGTCCCCGGACGGGTCGACGATGCCCTCCTCCAGCCATGTGTACGTGCCCGACAGCACGCCCTTGACCACCTTCCGGTCGAGGTCGTCGGTGTTGGTCCACAGCCGGCCGAAGAGCTCCTCGACGCGGATGCGGGCCTGGCGGCAGAAGACGTCGGCGAGCTGGTAGGCCTCGCGGCCGTGGTCGCCCTGGCCGCGCAGGAGTTCGGCACGGACGCAGGCGGCGCTCATCGCGAACAGTTCGGCACCGATGTCGACGATCCGGCCCAGGAAGCCCTGCTTGGACTCCATCCGGCCCTGCCAGCGGGACATGGCGTAGAAGGTGGAGCGGGCCAGCTTGCGCGCGGTGCGCTCGACGTAGCGCAGGTGCGGGGAGAGGTCGACATGGCCCGACGGGTGGAACTCGCTGTACGAGCGCGGGAGCTGTCCCGGGCCCGCGACCAGCTTCGGCAGCCACTTGGCGTAGAAGACCCCGGCCTGCGCGCCTGCCCTCGCCTTGTCCTGCAGGGACTTGTCCGGGTCGATCAGGTCGCCCGCGACCGACAGATGGGCGTCGACCGCCTCACGGGCGATCAGCAGGTGCATGATCTCGGTCGAGCCCTCGAAGATGCGGTTGATGCGCAGGTCGCGCAGCACCTGCTCGGCGGCGACCGGACGCTCCCCGCGGGCGGCCAGGGACGCCGCCGTCTCGAAGCCGCGGCCACCGCGGATCTGGACGAGTTCGTCGGCCATCAGCCAGGCCATCTCGGAGGCGTACAGCTTGGCGAGCGCGCCTTCGATACGGATGTCGTTGCGGTCCTCGTCGGCCATCTGTGAGGCCAGGTCGGTCACCGCCTCCAGGGCGAAGGTGGTGGCCGCGATGAAGGAGATCTTCGACCCGACCGCCTCGTGGTGGGCGATCGGCTTGCCCCACTGCTCGCGCGCCGCCGACCACTCCCGGGCGATCTTCAGGCACCACTTGCCGGCGGCGACGCAGGAGGCGGGCAGGGACAGCCGCCCGGTGTTCAGTGTGGTCAGCGCGATCTTCAGCCCCTGGCCCTCCTCACCGATGCGGTTGGCGGCGGGGACGCGGACCTGGTGGAAGCGGGTGACGCCGTTCTCGATACCGCGCAGGCCCATGAAGGCGTTGCGGTTCTCCACCGTGATGCCGGGCGAGTTGGTCTCCACGACGAAGGCCGTGATGCCACCCCTGTGCCCCTCGCTCTTCGGCACCCGGGCCATGACGACCAGCAGGTCGGCGACCACGCCGTTGGTGGTCCACAGCTTCACCCCGTCGAGGACGTACTCGTCCCCGTCCGGGACGGCGCTGGTGGCGAGCCGGGCGGGGTCGGAGCCGACGTCGGGCTCGGTGAGCAGGAAGGCGCTGATGTCGGTGCGGGCGCAGCGCGGCAGGAACCGCTCCTTCTGTTCCTGCGTGCCGAACAGCTTCAGCGGCTGCGGCACGCCGATCGACTGGTGCGCCGAGAGCAGCACGCCGATCGCGGGACTGGCCGAGCCGACCAGCGCGAGCGCCTTGTTGTAGTACACCTGGGTGAGGCCGAGCCCGCCGTACTTGGTGTCGATCTTCATGCCGAGGGCGCCGAGCTCCTTGAGCCCGTTGATCACGTCGTCGGGGATCCGGGCGTCGCGTTCGATGACGGCGCCGTCGACCTTCGTCTCGACGAAGTCGCGCAGCTTGGCGAGGAACTCCTCACCGCGCTGGGCGGCCTCGTCGGTCGGCAGCGGGTGGGGGTGGATGAGGTCGAGGCGGAACCGGCCGAGGAACAGTTCCTTGGCGAAGCTGGGCTTGCGCCAGTCCTGTTCCCGGGCGGCCTCCGCCACCTGGCGGGCCTCACGTTCGGTGACGGTTGGCTTCGTGGGTGCTGCGGACATGAGGCTCACCTCGCCGCGAATCGGGATCATGGGCCGTTTTGGCTACCGACGGGTACTACCCGTTCGTATCTACCCGATCCGGGGCGGCCCCACCACCCCTCGCGCAACCGTTCAGCCGACGGGGACCGGATACGACGCCGTGTCCGGACGGCCGGAACCCCTGCGGGCCCCGGTGCCGGGCGCGGTGCCGGGGCCGTGCCTGTCGTCGGCGAGCGGTTGCGCCGAACGAGGGTCCGGGTGGAGCCTTCGAGGCCGGGAATGGCCTCGGGCGGACGGGCACGGTCCGCTCCCTGCAGAAAAGGTGTCGAAGCGCTTCGACAGCCTATGGACACCCACTCTCGCTGAAGCTACTGTCGAACCACCCTCACCCGCACATGTCAGCTACGCGCACTGTCGAAGCGCTTCACAAAGCTTGGAGAGCTGGATGGTCACCCTCGCCGAGGTCGCCCAGCACGCCGGAGTCTCGGCGAGCACGGTGAGCTATGTCCTCAGCGGCAAGCGGTCCATCTCCGCCACCACCCGGCAGCGGGTCGAGCGGAGCATCCGCGAGCTCGGGTACCACCCGAACGCCGGCGCTCGCGCCCTGGCCAGCAGCAGGTCGAACATCGTCGCGCTGATGATCCCGCTGCGCACCGACATGTACGTGCCGGTGATGATGGAGATCGCCATAGCGGTGGCCACCAGCGCGCGCACATACGGCTACGACGTCCTGCTGCTCACCGGTGAGGAGGGCCCCGACGCGGTGCGCCGGGTCACCGGCAGCGGGCTCGCCGACGCGATGATCCTGATGGACGTCGAGCTGGACGACGAGCGGCTGCCGCTGCTGCGGGGCACCGACCAGCCGTCGGTGCTGATCGGCCTGCCCGCCGACACCACCGGCCTGACCTGCGTCGACCTCGACTTCAGGGCGACCGGCGCGCTGTGCGTGGAGCACCTCGCGTCGCTGGGACACCGCGACATCGCTGTCATCGGCGAGGCCCCCGCGGTCTACGAGCGGCACACCGGGTTCGCCGAGCGCACTCTCGAAGGGCTGCGTACCCGGGCGCAGGAGCTGGGGCTGCGGCTGCTGCACCGCCCCTGCGAGGGCGGGTACGACGCGATGGCCGTCACCCTCGCCCGGGTGTTCGACGAGCGTCCGGGCACCACGGGCCTCGTCGTGCAGAACGAGTCGGCGGTCGAGCCGCTGCTCGCCCTGTTGCGCCAGCAGGGCCGGGCCGTGCCGGAGGACGTGTCGGTGGTGGCGATCTGCCCCGACCAGGTGGCGACGCAGGCCTCGGTGCGGCTGACGTCCGTCGCCATCCCCGCGCAGGAGATGGGCCGGCACGCCATGGAACGCCTGGTCGCCAAGCTCGAAGGGCGCGGCAGCGACGAGGTCGTGCTGATCGCGCCCGAGCTGACGGTCCGGGCGAGCTCGGGACCGGCTCCCTCCGCCGCTTCCTGACCCGATCCACGCTGCCCTTTGGGGCATCCCCTGTCTGCACTCCTTCAGGAGCACCCCACGTGAATCAGCCTGCCGAAAACCAGCCCCAGGTCAGCCTCGCGCAGTCGTCCCCCACCATCGGCACGTTCCGCGAGCGGACCGGCGCGCTGGAGTGGAGCGGCCGCCAGGAGACCGTACGCATCGAGCCGTGGGGTCCGGACGCGGTCCGGGTCCGGGCACGGCTCGGCGGGCCGGTCCTGGAGGGGCTGCCGGGCGCGCTGCTCGACGAGGCCCCGGCCACCGAGAGCACGGTCAAGATCGAGGACGGCACAGGGACGCTGACCGTCGGCGCGCTGACCGCGGAGGTCGACGCCGAGGGCATGATCCGCTTCCTGCGCACGGAGGACGGCGGCGAGCTCCTCGCCGAGCAGCGCGCCCACTTCTGGTGGCCCGGCCCCCGCCTCCACACCGCCGTCGGCAACGGCCACCACCGCCTGGAGCAGCGGTTCGCCGCCTACGACGACGAGAAGCTGTACGGCCTCGGCCAGCACCAGCACGGGCGGTTCGACCAGAAGGGCCTGGTCCTGGACCTGGTGCAGCGCAACGCCGAGGTCGGCATCCCGGTGCTCACCTCCAGCCGCGGCTACACCCTGCTGTGGAACAACCCGGCGATCGGCCGCGTCGAGCTGGCGCACAACGGCACCCGCTGGGTGGCGGACTCGGCCCGCCAGATCGACTACTGGATCACCGCGGGCGCCCCGGCCGACGCACAGCGCCGCTACAGCGCGGTGACCGGCCGTACGCCGATGCTGCCCGAGTGGGCGGCGGGCTTCTGGCAGTGCAAGCTGCGCTACCGCACGCAGGACGAGCTCCTCGCCGTGGCCCGGGAGTACAAGCGGCGGAACCTGCCGATCGACGCCATCGTCTGCGACTTCTTCCACTGGACGCACCTGGGCGAGTGGAAGTTCGACCCGAAGGAGTGGCCGGACCCGGCGGCGATGGTGCGGGAGCTGGAGGAGCTCGGCATCAAGCTGGTGGTGAGCGTCTGGCCGTCGGTCTCCCCGCTGAGCGAGAACCACCAGCTCATGGAGATGAAGGGCTACTTCATCGGCACCCAGTACGGCCCGATGGCGCACGCCGACTGGCCGGACAAGGAGGTCGCCTCCACCGTCCAGGTCGCCTTCTACGACGCCACCAACCCGGACGCCCGGGAGTTCGTGTGGTCGAAGGTGAAGGAGAACTACCTCGACCCGTACGGCATCACGGCGTTCTGGCTGGACGCCTGCGAGCCGGAGCTGAAGCCGGGATTCCAGGAGAACCTGCGCTACTGGGCGGGGCCGGGCCTGGAGGTCGGCAACATCTACCCGGCCGAGAACTCCCGCACCTTCCACGAAGGCCTGGTGGCCGCCGGTGAGACCGAGGTCATCACCCTCAACCGCTCGGCGTGGGCGGGCAGTCAGCGCTACGGCGCCGCCCTGTGGTCCGGCGACATCGGCACCGACTTCCCCACCCTGCGCCGGCAGATCGCGGCCGGCCTCAACACCGCCCTGTCCGGCATCCCCTGGTGGAACACGGACATCGGCGGCTTCCACGGCGGCGACCCGGAGGACCCCGCCTACCGCGAGGTCATGGTCCGCTGGTTCCAGTTCGGCGCGCTGTCCCCGCTGATGCGCCTGCACGGCTTCCGGGACCCCGGCATGCCGCTCGGCCCGGAGATGACCGGCGGCCCGAACGAGGTGTGGTCGTACGGCGAGGAGGCCGGCGCGATCCTGGAGAAGTACCTGCGGCTGCGTGAGCGCCTGAAGCCGTACGTGCTGGACGTGATGCGCGCGGCCCACGAGGAGGGCCTGCCGGTCATGCGTCCGCTGTTCCTGGAGTTCCCCGAGGACCAGACGGCCTGGTCGGTCGACGACTCCTACCTCTTCGGCCCGGACCTGCTGGTGGCCCCGGTACTGACGGCGGGCGCCACGGCCCGTACGGCGTACCTGCCGGCGGGCGCGCGCTGGACGGACGCGTGGACGGGTGAGACGTACGAGGGCGGTACGACCGTCACGGTCGACGCCCCGCTGGACCGCATCCCGCTGTTCCTGCGGGACGGGGCACGGCTGCCTGTAGCGGAGTAGCAGCCCCGGATGCGGCGGGGCGGCCGGTCCCGGAGCGGCGGGACCGGCCGCCCGTCGGCGTCAACGCGCCGTTCCGGCAAGCCCGTTCGGCCAGTAGTGTCCCCTGGGCCCCGCCAACCCGCCTTCGAAGGGTGTCGTTCCCGTGTCCGTGACCCCGCTCCCCCTCACCCTGGCCAATCTGCTGCTCCTGCCGCGGTCGGGCTCCCGGCGTACCCCCTACCGGGTCTTCGACCGTCTCCTCGCCGAGTCCGGGCGGGCGGAGGGGGACGAGGCCTTCGTGGACGACTTCCGGCGCCTGCTGGGGTGGTGGGCCGACGCCCCTGGCCTGACCCCGGTCGGCTGGCGGTCCGCGCAGTTCCATGTCGGCAGGCACCTGGCGAACCGGGCCCGCGTACGCCGGCTGATCGGCGAGCGTCCCGAGATCGAGCAGGAGCCGATCGAGAGGCCGGTGTTCGTCGTGGGCCTGCCGCGCACCGCGACCACCGTCACGCACGGCGTGCTGTCGATCTCGTCCGAGCACCGGTGTCCCCTGCTGTGGGAGCTGCTCACGCCGGACCTGGAGTTACCGCCCCGGCAGCGGCGGAAGGCGATCGCGACCGCCCGCGGTATGGTCCGCGGCACCCACCTGTTCGCCCCGCGCTTCCGTGACATCCACCCGATGGCCGCCGAGGGCCCCGAGGAGTGCACCTTCGCCCTCCCGCACTCCCTGATGCCGCTGTCCCAGGCCCTGCTGCCCGCGTACGTGGACTGGCACTGCGCGCGGGACTTCGTCCCCGACTACCGGTACCTCAAGCAGGTGTTCCAGGTCCTCCAGCACGGCCGTCCCCGCCGCCGCTGGATGCTGAAGTCGCCCATGCACCTGGAGAACCTCGACGCGCTGCGGACCGTCTTCCCCGACGCCACGATCGTGTGGTGCCACCGCGACCCGGTCACCGCCGTGGCGTCCTTCTGCAGCCTGATCGAGCACGGCATGGCCGTCAGCACCCGCCCCCTCGACCTGCCCGGCATCGGACAGACCTGGCTGCGCCTGCTGAGCCGCGCCATGGAGCGGGGCCTTGCGGCCCGTGCCGCCATCCCGCCCGGGGACCTGGTCGACGTCCCGTACTCCTGGCTCGGCTCCGATCCGGCCACGGGCGCCCCCAAGCTCTACGCGGCCGTCGGCGCCCGCTGGACCGAGGCGGACGCGGCCCGCCTCCCCGCGGTCACCGCCCGCCCGAAGGGCACCCGCCGTCACACCTACGACCTGGCCCGCTACGGTCTGACCCGCTCCGACGTGGAGTCGGCGTTCGCCGGCTACGACGCGCTGCGGGCCGAGGCCGACCGCGCCTGACGGTCGTCCCCGGCCCTGGTGTGACGGTCAGCTACCGCTGACGGTCAGGTTGTTGGTGGTGAAGTTCAGGCCGCCGTTCGACGAGGTGATCTCGTAGCCGAACTGCACGTCGCCGATGGTCTCATTGCCGAACCAGCCCTTGGTGTCCTTGATCCACTTCAGGATGGGCAGGATGTTGACGGTGCCGGAGGTCGAGTTGGAGGTGCGCACGAACGAGAAGACCTCGTTCGCACCGTTGTTGCCCTTGTAGACGGTCCAGGTGTGACCGCCGAGCGTGACATTGCCCTGCGAGGAGCCGAGGGGGCCGACGGCTCCGGTCTTGTTGACCCAGAGCATGATCTCGTAGTCGTAGTCGGTGTCCCAGATGTCGTACGACGTGTTGTACGCGCCGGACGACGGCACCGTGACGTTGTAGCTGCTGGAGAGCGAGCCGAGCGAGGTGATCGTCTTGTTGATCACCTTCTTGGAGTTGGGGTACGACTTGATGCCACCGGTGTTGGGGTGGTTGGCCCAGACGCCCCAGTTGGTACCGGAGTTGGCCCAGATGCACTGGCTGCCGGCGCCGGAGCCCCAGATGTTGTTGTAGAGCGTGTAGCCGTTCAGGCTCGTGTTGCCCCACTGGTCGCAGGAGTTCCATACGGCGGCGGAGGCGGGGGCCGAGGCGAGGCCGACGGTGGCGCCGATCGCGAGGGCCGGGGCCAGCATCGCCTTGGTGATCCTGCTCAGCGTGCGTGATGCCATGGTGTCCCTTCCATGGGTGGGGGGAAGTGGGGGGGTCACCGCGTCTCCAGACGGAGGACGTGGTCTTCTCCGGCGACGAGGTCGAGCAGCTGTGTGCCGGAGAAAGTCGTGAGTTCGATGCGGTGGGCGCGGTTCGGGCGGATGACCGCTCGTGTCTCACGCGGGCTCCAGGTGAGGTCGACCTCTGCGCCGAACCGGGTGCGTACGCCCTTCAGTTCGCCCGCCGGGTACGCCGCCGGCAGCGCGGGCAGCAGCACCAGCCGATCCGGCGTGGACTGCACGAGCATCTCGATGAGCACCGCCGGGAGGGTGTGGGCGGCGTCCGCGTTGTAGACGTCCCGGTTCGGGTAGTGGGCGCTCATCAGGGAGGCGTGGAAGAAGTCGCCGTCCAGGACGTTGCCCAGCGCGTGGGCGACGCGGCCCGCGTCCCTGAGCCGGGCGGCGATCAGGGCGTGGTGGAGGTGGCCGTGCGCGGAGTCGTTCTCGGCGCCGCGCAGCTTCAGCGCCCGGTGAGCGGCCGCGGCGAGGCCGGGGGTGTCGTAGGGGTTGATCTCGTCGAGCGGCCAGACGCCGTAGAGGTGGCTGAGGTGGCGGTGGTCGTAGGAGTCCTCCAGACCGGGCCAGGCCCATTCGGCCAGGGCGCCGTCGGCGTTGATCCGGTGGGGCGGGAGCCGGTCGGCGAGGGCACGCCAGCGGTCGGCGTGCTCGGGGTGGTACTCGGCGGCCGTGAGCAGGGCGTGCCGGGCCGCCGAGAGGTCCATGGCCGCGTTGATCGCACCCCAGCTCGCGTTCGCGGGCCGGTTCTCCGGTGAGTAGGAGGGAACGATCGTCAGGTGGCCGTCCTCGTCCGTGCGGGTGAGGAAGTCCTCGTAGAACAGGGCGACTTCGGCGAGTGCGGCGGCGGTGCGCGGGTCGCGCCCGCCGCGTGTCTCGTCGTGGTCGACGAGCGGTTTGAGCAGCCAGTCGGCGCCCGCGGTCCACAGATGGAGGGGGTACTCGCGGCTGAAGTGGTACGAGTGCCCCGACTCACCGTCGCTGTGCGCGGGCGCGACGACGCCCCGGGTGCCGAAGACCGCGCGTGCGTTGTCCCGCCAGTCGGGCAGCTGGCGGTGGATCAGCGCGGCGTGGGCCTCGGTGACCTCGGGGAGCGCGGCGGCCGCGGCGGAGGCGGTCTGGAGGTTGAGGTTGGCGTCGTGGGTGAACGCGCCGGACCAGGCCGTGTCCCACTCGCCGGTCCACAGGCCGGTGAGCCGGGGCGGGTTGAGACCGCTGGCGGACAGCAGGTGGTAGCGGCCGGCGGCGAAGAGCCGTTCCGTCAGGGCCGCGCTGCGGGGGCGCTTGATCAGCTCGGAGCCCGGCAGGGCGCGTTCGGCCGGGTCGGCGGCGAGGTCGAGGGTGACGCGCTGGTAGGCCGTGCGGTGCAGGGCGAGGTGGCGGTCGAGGAGGTCGTCGTACGAGGCGGCGGTGAGGAGGTCGCGCAGGGCGCGGCCCTCGGCCACCACGTCCAGCTCGCCGGTGTGCCGGCGGACACGGGTGAGCAGCAGGACCGCCTCGGCGCCCGCGACGTGTACACCCGGGGGGACGAGTTTCGTCGTGCCGCCCGTGACGGCGACCAGGGTGACGCCCGTGTAGGCGCGGTCGCTGCCCGGGTAGCGGGCGCGCAGGCTCAGCAGGGCGCCCTCGGGGGTGAGCACGGCGCCGTGACCGACGCCCAGCCCCTCGGGGGCGCCGGGGAGGCGGGGGTCCAGGGAGAGGTCGAGGGTGAGGTGCGGGGCGGTGACGTGCTGGACGATCACGTCGTCGGCGCGGGAGACGAAGACGCGGCTGGTCCAGCCTCCGCCGGCGGCCGTCGCCTCGCCGGTGGTGAAGTCGACGGAGCGGCGGTAGCGGAGCGCTGTGCCACCGGCTCGGCGCAGCCGTACCTGGAAGGCCGGGTGGAAGGGCTGCACCCACTGCAGCGGGCGGCCGTCGGTGAAGCCCTCGGCGGCGGTGAGGTCGCCGGACAGCAGGCGGTCCTGGAGGGCGGGGAGTCCGGCGGCGAGCTGCGGTGGGCGGCGGTGCCGCGGGTCGCCGTCGGGCCTTACGAGGGTGTGGTGCGTGACGATGACGCGGTCGTCGTTCGGATCGCCGAACACGAGGGTGCCATGGTGGCCGTTGCCGCTGAGGAAGGCGTCCTCCCAGCGGGCGGCCGGCTGCGGTTCCCAGGTGCCGTGCACGGGTGAGGTGGTCATGACTGCAACACCACCACGCCGTAGCGGCCGAGGGTGACCTCGTCCCTCATGGTGGACCCGCTGAGCAGGTCCCGGTGGCTGCCGGGCACCTCCACGGTCACCGCCTCGCGCCCGTGGTTGAGCAGGAACAGCAGGTCACCGCGACGAACGGCCTCCACGCCCGCCGGGATCGCGTCGAGCACCGGCCGGACTCCCGCGCCGGCGGCGATCCGGGCGAGCAGGTCGCGCAGCGCGTCCGGCTCCGGGAGCGTGGAGACGTACCAGGCACGGCCCCTGCGCAGGACGGCGGGCAGTCCGTCGAGTTCGCCGCCCTGGTACGGGATCGTCTCGGCGTCCTCGGCGGCCTCGATCTCCTCCGACCACAGCGTCCCGCGGAAGCCCTCGCACGCGACGGTCTCCCCCGCGTCCAGCGGCCACCACTCGTGCAGGGTGCGGATGCCGAACAGCTCGCGCAGCCGGGCGTCCATGCCGCCGGGCCGCACCCGGTCGTCCTCGTCCGCGATGCCGGTCAGGAAGCCGCAGACGAGGGTGCCGCCGCCGCGGACGTAGGCGAGGAGGTTGTCGATCGCCGCGTCGGTGAGCGCGTACAGTTGGGGCACGACGACCACCGTGTACGGCGTCAGGTCGTGCTCGGGGTGGGCGAAGTCGGTGGTGAGGTGGGCCTCCCAGAGGGCGCGGTGCCAGGCGCGCAGGACGTCCGGGTAGTCCGCCCGGGTGGACAGGCGGCCGTCCTGGGCGCCGGCCCACCAGGAGTGCCAGTCGTGCAGGACGGCGACGTCGGCGGTGATGTGGCGGCCCGTCACATGGGGGGCGATCCGCGCGAGCTCGGCACCGAGCTGCTTGACCTCCTGATACGTGCGGCCCTCCTCCCCCGCGTGGCTGACCATGCCGGAGTGGAACTTCTCCGCGCCCTGCCGGGACTGGCGCCACTGGAAGTAGCAGACGGCGTCCGCGCCCCGGGCGACGGCCTGGAGGGACCACAGGCGGTTGAGGCCGCGTGGCTTGGGGTGGTTCACGCCCCGCCAGTTGACCGGGCCCGCCGCCTGCTCCATGAGCACCCAGGGACCGCGGGCCTGGGACCGGGTCATGTCCTGGACCAGAGCGCCGTTCTGCGCCCCGAGGGGGTCGCGCGGGTCGGGGTAGAGGTCGACCGAGACGACGTCCTCCTCCTCGGCCCAGCGCCAGGCGTCCTGGCCGAACCACAGCGGCATGAAGTTGGTGGTGACCGGGATGTGCGGGGTGTGCCGGCGGACGATGTCGCGCTCGGCGACGTAGCACTCCAGGAGCATGTCGGAGGTGAAGCGCCGGAAGTCCAGCACCTGCGTGGGGTTCTTCATGTAGTGCGGGAGGCGGGGCGGCAGGATGCCGTCCCAGCTGTCGTAGCCCTGGCTCCAGAAGGCCGTGCCCCAGGCGGTGTTCAGGGCGTCGAGCGTGCCGTACTTCTCGCGGAGCCAGCGGCGGAAGGCCGCCGCCGCCTGGTCCCCGTGGTCGAAGGTGCAGTACTCGTTGTTGATGTGCCACATCGTGAGGGCGGGGTGGCCGCCGTAGCGGGCGGCCAGGTCCTCGGTGATGGCGGCGGCGTAGCGCCGGTAGGTGGCGCTGGAGTGCGAGAAGTGCTGACGGCCGCCCCACCACTCGGTGCGGCCGTCCTCGGTGACGGGGAGGGTGTCGGGGTGCAGCCGGCCCATCCAGGGCGGGGGCGAGGAGGTGGGGGTGGCCAGGACGACGCCGATGCCGTGGTCGTGCATCAGGTCCATCAGCGTGTCGAGCCACCCGAACTCCCGTGCGCCCGGGTGGGGTTCGAGCTTCGACCAGGAGAAGACACCGAGGGTCACGGAGTTGACGCCGGCGTCCTTCATCAGGCGGACGTCCTCGTGCCAGGTCTCCTCGGGCCACTGCTCCGGGTTGTAGTCGCCGCCGAAGAGGATCCGGCCCCGGGTGGCCGCAGCGAGGTCCGGCATCAGACGGGCTCCCCGTACTGGACGCCGCGCCCGTTGGTGGCCAGGTAGACGCGGCCGTAGATCCGCGGGTCACCGGTGATGGCGTCGCCGATGAAGCCCCACTGGTGGGCGTCGTCGTTGATCCGCACCCAGGTCTTCGCCTCGTCGTCGGAGCGGTAGACGGCGGTGATGCTCTCGGTCGAGCCCACCTGGTAGATCGCCGGGTAGTCGGCGCCGTCGGCGGCCTTGCCGAAGCCGAGGACGTACGAGGCCCAGCAGCTGCCGACCTTGGTGAAGCCCGCCCCGCCGTCGGTGGACCGGTACAGCCCGTTCCCCTTGGTGCTCAGCCACAGGTCACCCGAGCGCCCGGGCGCGGCGACCAGCTTGAACTGGGTGTCCCCGGAGGGCAGGCCGGTGGCGCCCTTGGTGAAGGTCAGGCCACTGTCCGTGCTGACGAGGACGGTCCCCGTGTCGGTGTCGAACACATAGAAGCGGGTGGGGTCGACCGGGTCGGCGACCGGCGTGGCGCCCTTCGGGAAGGAGGAGATCTCCGTCCAGCTCGCGCCGTTGTCCGCCGAACGCTGCGCCGGGTACCTGGTGCCGTCCCAGTGCACGAAGGACCACAGCAGCACACTGCCGTCGGCGTTCGTGGCGATCGGCCCGGGCGCGTCCTTGGCGATGGCGGGCTGTGCGGCGAAGGGCGCCCAGGTCTGTCCGCCGTCGTTCGAGTAGGCGCCGTTGCCGTGGTCGCCCCAGCCGGCGCGGACGACGTACGACGGCTTCTTCGCGGCCTGCGCGAGTCCGGTCGCCGTCCCGAACACCGGGTTCGTCGCCATGCCGCGCGACGGGGACGCCGTGAGCCGCTCGTGGTACAGCACGCCGATGTCCCCGGATCCGCTGATCAGATGCGCCGTCCCGGCCGGGGGTGAGATCAGCTGGCGTACGGCCGTCTCCTCCAGGCCACGGATCTGCGGGGCCCAGTTCTTCAGGTCGCGGGTGCCGTAGAGGGTCGCTCCGGTGCCGTAGACGATGTGCTGGGAGTCGTACGGGTCGACGGCGACCGCCTGGATCCACCAGCCGAACTTGGGCCGGTCCGCGCCGAACGTGAGGAAGGGGGTCTCCGAGACGTCGAGGACGGCCCTGTCCTTGAGGGACGTCCAGGTCCGGCCGCCGTCGGTGGTCCGGTACAGGGTGTCGATCGCCGCCCAGCGGTTGTTGGTGGAGACGACGACGGTGCCGGGGCGGCGGGCGTCGACGGCGACCCCGCCGTAAGCGAAGGTGTCGGATTCGCCGTCGGGGGTGGTCCCGCCCGGCCTGACCGGCGTGACCTCCTTCCACCTGCCGTTCGCGGTGCACAGCTTGTGCACGCTGCCGGTCGACTGGCCGTTGGGGCCGGGCGCGTCGGCGTACGTGACGTACAGCTCGCGGGCGCCGCGGTCGTACGCGGCGCGGATCGGGACCTTGGCGGCAGTGCCGGTGGGCCGGCCGGGGACGGCCTCCCAGGTGGTGCCGTCGGCGGTGCGGTACAGGTTCGGCTCGGCCGCCGTGCCGTCGGAGTCGCCCCAGCCGGCGTAGACGGTGCGGCCGGCGGCGACGAGGAGGACGACGCCCTGCCCGGTGGCGGAGGGGGAGGGCGGGAAGCCGGGCGCGGCTGCCCAGGTGGCGCCCCGGTCCGTCGACTTCAGCAGCCCGTCGTGCCGGGTGCCGAGCCACAGGGTGTCGCTGTCCCGCGGGTCCACCAGGAGCCGTTCGCCCGCGCCCCGGCCGTCCTCGTTGGCGCCGAGCTTCACGGTGAGGTCGGTGCGCTGCCAGGTGGCGCCGCGGTCCTCGGAGCGCAGGATCGCGCCGTTGCCGGCCCAGGACTGGGTGTAGGTGCCGAGGGCGAGGTACAGGCGGTCGGGGTGGGCGGGGTCGACGGCCATGGCCTCGACGCCGAGGAGGTTCCAGTCGTCCCAGCCGATGTGGTCGATGAGCGGGGTCCAGCGGGCGGCGCGGTCGTCCCAGCGGTAGGCGCCGCCGATGTCGGTGCGGGCGTAGGCGAGGCCGCGCACCGACGGGTGGAACAGCACGCCGGAGACGAAGCCGGTGCCGCCGATGACGGCGTTGCGCCAGCGGTAGGCGGGGGCGGCGGCCGTGGTGGTCCCGGCGGCGTGGGCCGCCCCGGGGAGGAACGGGACGGTGGTGAGCGCGGCGGCCGCCGCGGTCCCGGCGAGAACGGCACGTCTGCTCAGGTAGGACGCGTGCATGACACATACCTCGTCTGACGGGAGAGGGGATCGTGGAGCGCCCCGAAAGGGGCGCGGGGAACTGCGCGACCAGCCACGACGAGAGCCGCGGGCGGGAGATGGCGGACAGCCCTGCGGCCGGGAACCGTCAGCCCTTGACGGCACCCGTGAGCATGCCCTTCTTGAAGTGCTTCTGGACGAAGGGCGACAGGACGGCGACCGGGAGGAGGGCGAGCACCATGACCGCCATCTGGATGGAGAGCGGCGAGAGCTGACCGGTGTTGATCTGGGCGGCGAGACCGACGGGCCGCTGCTGCTTCTGCACCAGCTGGATCATGACGTTCTGCAGCGGCATCATGTCCTGGTCGGTCAGGTAGATCGACGCGTTGAACCAGGCGCTCCAGTAGCCCACCGCGTAGAACAGCGCGATCACGGCGACGACCGCGCGGGACAGCGGCAGGACGATCTTCCAGAGGATGCGCCAGTCCCCCGCGCCGTCGATGCGGGCACTGTCGATGAGTTCGGGCGAGATCCCCATGAAGAACCCGCGCAGCACCAGGATGTTGAAGACACTCACCGCGCTGGGCAGGATCAGCGCCAGATAGGTGTCGGTCAGCCCGAGGGCCTGTACCAGCAGGTACGTCGGGATGAGGCCGGCGCTGAAGAACATCGTGGTGAGCAGCGTCATCAGGATCCAGCGGTGGCCGAGCGAGCCGCTGCGGGACAGGCCGTAGGCGCACAGCACCGACACGGTCATGCTGAACAGCGTGCCGACGACGGTGATGCCGAGGCTGACCAGTGTGGCCCGCTGCACCTGGCCGCCGCTGAGCAGTTCCTGGTAGGCGACGAAGGTGATGTCCTTGGGGATCACCACCAGGCCGCCCGTGGCGTCGATGGTCTTCTTCGAGGACAGGCTGGTGACGATGACGATCCACAGCGGGAAGAGGATCGCGAAGCAGGCGATGCCGAGGACGAGTCCCTTGGCGGCGAGCCCGGCCTTGCGGGGCTCCTCCTCCCAGGTGGGCCGGGGAGGCGCGGCCCAGCGGCTCGGTTTCCCGGCCTGCGGCCGGTCGACGACGGCGGTCACTTCTTGTACACCCCCTGCTCGCCCATGAGGTGGGCGACCTTGTTCGCCACGAGGACGAGGGTCAGTCCGACGATGCCCTTGATCAGGCCCGCTGCGGCGGCGTAGCTGAAGTCCTGGTTGCGGATGCCGTTCCACCACACGTAGGTGTCGAGGACTTCGGAGGCGTCCGGGCCCACCGCCTGGCGTTGCAGCAGCAGTTGCTCGAAGCCGACGGTCAGCGCGTCGCCCACGCGCAGCACCAGCAGCAGGGCGATCACCGGGCGCAGCGCGGGCAGCGTGATGTGCCACATACGGCGCCAGCGGCTCGCGCCGTCCATCGCGGCCGCCTCGTACAGGTCACCCGGGACCGAGGCGAGGGCCGCCAGGAAGACGATGATGCCCCAGCCGGCGTCCTTCCAGACCATCTGGGCCGTGACCAGGTACTTGAAGACTCCGGGGTCGGTCATGACGTCGAAGCCGCTGTACCCGTGCTCGCGCAGGGTCTGGGCGATGATGCCGGCGCCGCCGAAGATCTGCTGGAAGACGGTGACGACCAGCACCCACGAGAAGAAGTGCGGCAGGTACATGATCGCCTGGGAAACCGCCCGGACCCGGGGCCTGACCACGCTGTTGATGAGCAGCGCGAGCAGGATCGGGATGGGGAAGAACAGCACCAGCTGGAGGAAGAACAGCACGAACGTGTTCTGCACGGCGTGCCAGAACTCGCTGTCGGCGAAGACCCGCTCGAACTGCTCGAAGCCGACCCACGGGCTCTGGAACATCGCGACGAAGCCGTTGTCGCTGAGGTACGGGTCGTAGTCCTGGAAGGCGACCACGTTCCCGAGGATCGGTATGTAGTTGAACAGCAGGAGCAGCAGGACCGCGGGCAGCGTCATCAGGATCAGGGTGCGGTCGCGTCTGAACCTGAGCCGGAGACTCAGCCTCCCCGAGCGCCCCTCGTCCTTCCCCGGTCCGGTGGCCCCGTCGGACGCCACCGGGGTCTTCGTCGTCTGCGCCTCGGCCCTGCTGCGAGGCACCGTGCTGTGTGACACGGCCCGTTCTCCTTGCCTCAGCCCTGCACGCCGCGGGTCACTTAGCCGAGCCGGTCTGGTCGAGCAGCTTCTTGTACCAGTCGCGCAGGTCGTCGCCGCCCTGCTTCTTCCAGTCGGACACGGCCTGCTGCATGTCGCTGATCTTCTTGCGGCCGCGGGTGATGTCGTCCTCCAGCTGCTCGAAGTTGTCGGCGAGGTTGGACCAGCGGTTCGGCTCGGTGACGGTCAGGCCGTAGAAGGAGGACTTCTTGGTGAAGGCGCCCACGCGCTGCTGCCACTCGACCATGCCCTTGGTGACCTCGGGGAAGTCGGGGTGGGCGACGAAGGCGGCCGGGTCGCCGGTGTAGTCGAAGGCGCCGAGGACCTCGTTGACACCCTTGGTGGTCTTGGTGGGCACACCCTTCTTCAGTTCGAAGTCGACGCCCTCGACGCCGTAGTTCGTGAGCAGCCATTCCTTGGTGCCGTACGGCGAGGCGCAGAAGTCGGCGATGGCGAGGAGGTCCTTGATCTGCTGCTCGGAGGCCTTCTTGTTGACGAAGGTGAAGATGTTCGCCGGCTGCCCCGCCCACACCAGCGGGTCGCCGCCGTCGTGGGTGAAGATGTCCATGGCGCCCATCTCGAACTCGGGGTTCTGCGTGCGCTGCTCGGAGGTCTTGCCGAACCAGTCGGACAGGTCCTGGTTGTAGACGAGGAGTTTGCCCGCGGTGAACCGGGTGCCGGGCGGGTTGGCGGTCTTGCCGGCCCTGTCGTCCGGGTGCACCACGCCGGCGGCGAACAGCTTGCGCGCCCACTCCAGGGCCTCGAGGTACTCCTCGGTCTCGACGCGGTTGATCAGCTTGCCGTCCTGCATGTTCCACCACAGCGCCTTGTCACCGCCGTTGAGGACACCGAAGGCGTTCCAGGCGGTCCACTTCATGTCGGAGCAGGCCCACACGCCGGCCTTGGGGTCGGTGGCCTCCTTCGCCCAGGCCAGGAACTCGTCCGTGGTCTTGGGGAGGGTCCAGCCCTTCTGGTCGAAGACGTCCTTGCGGTAGAAGGGCGCGATGTTGGGGACGTACGAGCCCGGCATCGGGATCGCGCGGAGCTGGCCGCCGAAGATGGCGCGCTGCCAGGCGTCGGTCGGGACGGCCGCGAGGTTGGGGTATTCCTTGACCTTGTCGCCGGACAGGTAGGGGCCGAGGTCGGCGAACTTGGCGTTGAGGGCGCTGGGTATCTTGCCCATCAGGTTCCAGCCGGGGACGACCACCACGTCCGGGATGTCGCTGGAGGCGAGGACCGCGCCCAGCTTCTCGTCGTAGGTGTTGCCGTCCTGGTTCTGCCAGGTGACGTCGACGCCGATGGCCTCGTTCATGGCCTTGTAGTAGGGGTTGCCGTTGGGCGGCGGGGTGCCCCACAGCGGCGCCATGATGGTGAGCTTGCCGCCGCTGCCCCTCTTCTTCCTGACCGAGGTCTTCAGGTCGGCCATGGCGATCGCCTTGGTGAACCCGGCCGCCGAGCCGTTCTTCGACGGGATGTCCGGCGACACGACGCTGGAGGCCACGAACGTCGGGAGGATCTTCTTGGCGTCCTTGCCCGAGGTGGCGCCCTCCTTGCGGCCCTCCTGGCCACCGCCGCAGGCGGTGAGCAGCGGCATCCCTCCCGCCACCGCTGCGGCGGCGACCGCGGTCGAGGCGAGGAAACTTCTCCGGCTCGGGGAGGCGGAGGCGGCGTTCGGCGTCATTGCGTCAACCCTTCATGGCGCACCAGGACACCCGGCGGGAGCCGTCGGCTGCGGTGTCTTGAGTGGAACTGGCTGAGCTGAAGCGGTTTTCGGAGGACTGCGCGCCGCCCGGCGGGCAGACCCGGTAGTCGAAGCGCTTCGATGTTGCTGCGAGGTTAAGTGAACACCCAAGGGCGCACAAGGGGCGATTCCAAGATTCCTCCGAGGTGCTAGCGATCCGGCAGGACTCCTACGCTGCTTGGAAAGGCCGTGAGGAGTCGGACCAGTTGCGTCGGAGTGTCTTGACACCCACCCCGGTGTCGAATGAGCATCGAAGCGCTTCGAAAGCGCCTCGTCGCTCCATCGCAAAGGGATCTCCACGTGACCGCACACACGCCACCCACTCCGCCGTTCCGCGATCCGCACCTGCCGTTCGCGAAGCGCATCGACGACCTGCTGTCGCGGCTCACGCTCGACGAGAAGACCGGATTCCTGCACCAGTTCACCCCCGCCGTCGAGCGGCTCGGCATCGCCGCCTTCCGCACCGGCCAGGAGGCCCTGCACGGCGTGGCCTGGATGGGCCCGGCGACGGTCTTCCCGCAGGCGGTCGGCCTCGGCGCCACCTGGAACGAGGACCTCGTACGGCGGGTCGGCGAGGCGGTCTCCAAGGAGGTGCGCGCGATGCGCGCCCGCGACGACCGCGTCGGCCTCAATGTCTGGTCCCCGACCGTGAACCTGCTGCGCCACCCCCTGTGGGGCCGCAACGAGGAGGGCTACTCCGAGGACCCGAAGCTGACGTCGGCCATCGCCACCGCGTACACCCGCGGCCTGCGCGGCGACCACCCGACGTACTGGCGTACGGCGCCCGTCCTCAAGCACTGGCTGGCACACAACAACGAGACGGACCGGGCCACCTCGTCGAGTTCGGTCCGCCCGCGCGTGCTGCACGAGTACGACCTGCGCGCCTTCCGCGAGACGGTGGAGGCGGGCGCGGTGGCCGGGGTCATGCCGGCGTACAACCTCGTCAACGGCCGCCCCAACCACGTCTCGCCCTATCTGAGGGAGCACCTGCGCGCCTGGACCGACGAGGACCTGCTGGTCTGCTCGGACGCGGGCGCCCCCTCCAACCTGGTCGACTCCGAGCACTACTACGAGACCCACGAGGAGGCGACCGCGGCCTCGCTCCGGGCCGGCGTGGACAGCTTCACCGACCACGGCACGGACAGCTCGCAGATGACCGGACGCGTCAGGAGGGCCCTCGACCGGGGCCTGCTCACCGAGGCCGACATCGACACCGCCGTCCGCCGCCAGCTGTCGGTCCGCTTCCGCCTCGGCGAGTTCGACCCGCACTACGACCCGCACGCCGGCACCAAGGACTTCGACACCCCGGCACACCGCGCGCTCGCGCGGGAGGCCGCCGAGCAGGCGATCGTCCTGCTGAAGAACGACGGTCTCCTCCCCCTCGCCCCCGACACCCGCGTCGCCGTCGTCGGCCTGCTCGCCGACGAGTGCAAGCTCGACTGGTACAGCGGCACGCTCATCCACCGCTCGACCCCGCTGGAGGGCCTGTACGAGCGGTTCGGCGCCGAGCGCGTCCAGTTCGCGGAGGGCGTGGACCGGGTGCTCCTCAAGACCGGCGCCGGCACGTTCCTGCATGTACCGGCGGCCGGAGACGCCGCGGACGAGGTGCGCGGCGCAGAAGGTGCCCTCGATCCGGCCCTGCTCGCCGGACGGACCGACCTGCCCCCGCTCACCACCGACGCCGCCGGCACCGAGTTCGCGCTCGTCGACTGGGGTGAGGGCGTGCTGACCCTGCGCGCACCCGACGGCCGCTATCTGTCGGTCGCCGAGGACGGCTGCGTACGCGCCTCCGCCGACCAGCCCGGAGGCTGGATCGTCCAGGAGACCTTCCGTCTGGAACCCCATGGGAGCGGCCACCTCCTCAGGCACATCGGCACGGGACATCCCGTGTGTGTCGCGGCCGACGGCGTAAAGGTTGCCGAGGAGGACCCGCACGTTTTCGAGCTCGTCGTCGTCGAGAGCGGCGAGGACGCGGTGACCCGCGTCGCGGAGCAGGCCGACGTGGTCCTGGTGGTCGCGGGCAACGACCCGCACATCAACGGCCGCGAGACCGAGGACCGCACCACACTGCGGCTGCCCGCCCACCAGGAGCGCCTGCTGCGCGCCGCCCGCGCCGCGAACCCGAACACGGTACTGGCGCTGGTCTCCGCCTACCCGTACGCGGTCGAACCGGCGGACCTTCCGGCCGTGCTGTGGACCGCGCACGGCGGACAGGCCGCGGGCACCGCCCTGGCGCGCGTCCTCGCCGGTGATGTCTCCCCCGCCGGCCGGCTCCCGCAGACCTGGTACGCCGACGACACCGACCTGCCCGGCCTCCTCGACTACGACGTGATCGGCAGCCGCCAGACCTACCTGTACTTCGAGGGCACGCCCCTGTTCCCCTTCGGGCACGGCCTGTCCTACGCGTCCTTCTCCTACGGCGACCTTCAGGCCCGGGTGGCGGACGGGACGGTGCGCGTCTCCTTCACCGTCACCAATACCGGCGACGTCACGGCCGACGAGGTGGCCCAGCTCTACATCCAGGCCCTGGAGCCGTCGGTGCCGCGCCCGCGCCGCGAGCTGGTGGCACACCGACGCGTCACGCTCGCTCCCGGCGAGCGGACCGGCCTCTCCTTCACCCTCCCCCTCTCCGCCTTCGAGTTCTGGGACGTGGCGCATGGCCGGTGGCGCCTGGAGCCGGGACCGTACGCCCTGCTGGCCGGGGCCTCCAGCGAGGACGTGCGCCTGCGGACGACGGTGACGCTCGACGGCGAGCCGGTCGCGCCGCGCCCGGTCGTCCGGCGCGGGCTGGCGGCGGCCGACTTCGACGAGCAGAGCGGAACCGAGATCGTCGACCGCACGAAGGTGTCGGGGGACGCGGTGACTCCGGTGGCCGGCACGTCCGGGGAACTGGTCTACCGGGCCTGCGACTTCGGGGCCGGTGTGACGGAGGTGACCGTGGAGGTGGCGGGTGAGGGCAGCGTCGAGCTGTCCCTGGACGGCGGCCCCACGCTCGCCGTACTGAGGCCCGAGGCGCCCACCTCCGGCCCGTACGACTACACCACGCTCGGCACCGGGATGGTCGCCGGCGGCGTGCACGACGTGCACCTCAGGCTGCGCGGCCCACTGCGGCTCGCGCGCGTCGGCTTCTCCGGTTGAGGGTCCGGACCAGGCCGACGGAAAGAAGGGGCCCGGCACCGGAAGGCATCGGTGCCGGGCCTCTTCGAGAACCCTACATGAAAATGGTTCCCATTAGCTAGGGCTGGGTGTGCGGCCGGTCAGAGGGCGAGACCGGTCAGCACCATCACCCGCTCGTACGTGTAGTCCTCCATGGCGAACTTCACGCCCTCCCGGCCCACGCCGGACTGCTTGGCACCGCCGTACGGCATCTGGTCGGCGCGGTAGGAGGGCACGTCGCCGATGACGACACCGCCCACCTCCAGGGCGCGGTGGGCGCGGAAGGCGGTCTGCAGGTCGTGGGTGAACACCCCCGCCTGGAGGCCGTACTTCGAGTCGTTGACGGCGGCGAAGGCCTCGGCCTCCCCGTCCACCTTGCGCACGGTGAGGACGGGCCCGAAGACCTCTTCGCAGGAGATGGTGACGTCGGCCGGCACGTCGGCGAGGACGGTCGGCGCGTACGAGGCGCCGTCTCGCTTGCCGCCGGTGAGCAGCGCGGCCCCCGCGTCGACGGCCTCCTGCACCCACGCCTCGACCCGCTTGGCGGCGTCCTCGCTGATGAGCGGGCCGACGTCGGTGCTGTCGTCGTTCGGGTCACCGGTGACCTGGGCCTCGACGGCGGCGACGATACGGGGCAGCAGACGGTCGTACACGGAGGCGTCGGCGATCACGCGCTGCACGGAGATACAGGACTGGCCGCCCTGGTAGTTGGAGAAGGTGGCGATGCGGTTCGCGGCCCGGTCGAGGTCCTCGTCGCTCGCGTAGTCGGCGAGGACGACGGCCGCTCCGTTGCCGCCCAGCTCCAGGGTGCAGTGCTTGCGCGGCACCGAGTCCATGATCGCGTAGCCGACCTTCTCGGAGCCGGTGAAGGAGATGACCGGCAGCCGCTCGTCCTGTACGAGCGCGGGCATCCGGTCGTTGGCCACCGGGAGGATGCTCCAGGATCCGGCGGGCAGCTCGGTCTCGGCGAGCAGCTCGCCGATGACGAGCCCGGACAGCGGGGTGGCGGGGGCGGGCTTGAGGATGATCGGCGCGCCGGCGGCGATGGCCGGGGCGACCTTGTGGGCGCACAGGTTGAGGGGGAAGTTGAAGGGCGCGATGCCGAGCACGACGCCCTTGGGGAAGCGGCGGGTGAAGGCGAGGCGCCCCTGACCGCCGGCGTCGGTGTCGAGCCGCTGGGCCTCGCCGCCGTTGAACCGCCGGGCCTCTTCGGCGGCGAACCGGAAGACGGAGACGGCCCGGCCGACCTCGCCCCTGGCCCACTTGACCGGCTTGCCGTTCTCGGCGGAGATGAGGCGGGCGATCTCCTCGGTGCGTTCGGCCAGGCGCCGGCTGACGTGGTCGAGGGCGGCGGCGCGTACGTGGGCGGGGGTCGCGGCGAACTCGTCCCGCACGGCGTACGCGGCAGCCACGGCCTCCTCGACCTGGGCGTCGCTCGGCACGGCGACCTTGCCGACCAGGCGGCCGTCCCAGGGCGAGGTGACGTCGAAGCTGTCCTCGCCGGTGACCTGGCGGCCGGCGAGCCAGAAGGCATGGGGGGAAGTCATGTCGGGTTCCGGCCCTTCCACTTTGGGGTGTTCTCGGGTTGCCGGGGTCCACGGTAGGCGCGGGGTGGCCAGGGGTCGTTTGTCCGGGGTGGAGTGGTGGGGGGTGGGGGTGCGCCGGTTTGGCGAGGTGGCGGGGTGCGGGCCGAAGGGTTTCGCCCCCGCCGCCCCTACCCGTCCCGTCCTCCAGGGGCTCCGCCCCTTCGACCCCGCGGACCCGTGCTCCTCAAACGCCGGAGGGGCTGAGAAACCCAGCCCGTCCGGCGTTTGAGGACGAGGCCGTTCAGGCCGAAGCGGGGGTCTGGGGGCGCAGCCCCCAGTGGGGTCCGGGGCAGCGCCCCGGGACGGGACGGGTAGGGGCGGCGGGGGCGAGACACCCCGGCCCCGGCCCCAGCACCGCCCGCCTACTCCCCCGACGTCGCCTTCAACGCCAGCCACAGCTCCATCCGCACATCCGGATCGTCCAGCGACCGCCCGAGGATCTCCTCCACCCGCCGCATCCGGTACCGCAACGTGTGCCGATGGACCCCCAGGTCCGCGGCCGCCGCGTCCCACTGCCCATGACGGGACAGCCAGGCCCGCAGCGAGGCCACCAGATCGCCCCGCCCGGTCGCGTCATGCTCGTGCAGCGCCCGCAGCAGCCCGTCGGCGAACGCCCGCACCGCGTCGTCGGCGAGCAACGGCAGCACCGAACCGGCCGCGAGCTGCTCGTGCTCCACGAGGACCCGCCCCCGCCGCCGCGCCACCGACAGCGCCTGCTCGGCCTGCTTGTACGCGCCGGCCGCGGCGATGGGCCCGGACGGCGCCGACAACCCGGCGACCAGCGCGTCCTCGTCCCCGCCCGCAGCCGGCTCCCGCCCGTTCGCGCCCCGCGCGGCCTCCAGCGCCGACGCGTACTTCTCGCACGCGGCGACGGCGGCGCCCCCGTCCGCGGCCAGCACCACCAGCCGTTCCCCCTCCGGCACCACCAGCACCGCCTCCCCGGCCCGGGCCGCCGCCGACTCCACGACCTCGGCGAGGGCCCCGAGCGGATCGCCGTCGGTGTCGGCGGGCCTGCCCGCCGACACGCGGGCGGACGACGCCGGCACCGCCTCGGCGACGATCAGCCGGAAGGGCGCGTCCAGCAGACCGCCGTACAGGTCCCCGACGACCGCGCGCGCGTGATCCGGCTCCCCGGCGAGCAGCATGCGCAGCACGGCCGCACCGATCCGCTGCTCGGCCGCGTACAGCGACCGCGACCGTTCCGTCGTGAGCGTCAGCAGGGCGATGGCCGAGTGGACGGCGTAGCGTTCGGCGGTGCCGAGGGCCGCGGCCGTGCCCACGGCCAGCGCCGCGCGGGGCCTGCGGCCCGTGCCCAGCGAATGCAGCTCCACCCGGTCCTCGGTCTCGGGCCCGCCCACGACCGACGACGCCGGCGCCGGACGCTCCCGCAGCCGCTCCACCTCCGCCGTGAGCCGCGCCGCCCGGCGTCCCGCCCACTCCGGTGCCGTGGCGACGACGGCGCCCGAGGCGTCGTACAGCGCCGCCCACCCGTCGACCTGCGACGCCAGAGCGGCCAGCAGCCCCTCCGGCCCGACCGTCAGTGCCTGCTTCGTCAGCTCCCGCTGCGCGGCGAACCCCGCCGTCACGGCCCGGTACTGGTCGGCGGCGATCGCGGCGGACACGGCCTTGCTGATGGCGAGGAACGGCGTCCTGCGCGGCACTTCCAGCAGCGGCAGCCCCGCCTCCTCCGCCGCCTCCACCAGCGCCTCGGGGATCTCCTCGTAATTGACGCCGACGGCGAACCCGAGCCCGACGACACCGGCTCCGACCAGCCGCTTCACATAGCGGCGCATCGCCTCCCAGTCCTCCGCGTCCAGCTTGAGCGCGGTGATCAGCAGCAGCTCCCCGCCCTCCATGTACGGCACGGGGTCGGCCAGCTCGCTGACGTGCGCCCAGCGGACCGGAACATCGAGGCGGTCCTCGCCCGCTCGCACGGTCAGCTTCAGCGCGGAGTGGTGGACGAGCGAGGCGAGCGTCGGGGGCATGAGGCCTTCAGGTCTGTGTAATCTTTGTGATCTTTTGGCCGCGATGTATGAACGGCCTGTGTCGATTCTGCCTCACTGTACGGTCCCCGCGCGCGCACCGGCAGGGAAGACCTCAACCCCGCAGATCCACCAGCAGCGGCGGCGCGTGCTCCCCCTTGACGTCGGTCAGCGACAGCACCGCGTGCCCCGCCGGCACCCCGTGCGCCAGTTCGGACGCGGACCACCGCTCCCGCTCCACCTGCCGCACGGTCACCGCCCGCGCGGTCGGCGCCTTCCCCGTGATCACCCGGCGCAGCATGTGCACGGCCTTGCCGGCGGGGGTCTCGGCGATGATCTGACGGTCGGTGACGTCGCGTGCCTCGGTCCACTCCTTGCCCCACACCTCGGCGAAGTCCTGACCGTCCCACGGAGTGAGCCCGGACAGCGCCA
Source organism: Streptomyces sp. S.PNR 29 (assembly GCF_030386795.1). GTDB lineage: Bacteria > Actinomycetota > Actinomycetes > Streptomycetales > Streptomycetaceae > Streptomyces. The sequence goes on along the minus strand of NZ_JANUQM010000014.1, from coordinate 266,039 downwards.
TCCGGCACCCGGTGGCCCCCAGCAGCGGCCCGCGCAGCGGCCTCGGTACGTCGTCCAGGGTGCGCAGCGTCAGCACGGCACCGGCGCCCGCGGACCGCAGCCGCTGGATGCCCCGTACGGCCTCGGGCGTCACCACGCCCGTCGCGTCGTCCAGGATCAGGCAGGCGAACAGCGACCGGTCCTCCCGTACCGCGACGCTCGCCGTGAACTGCGCGAGCACCAGCCGCGCCAGCATCCGCGAGGCGTCCGCGTGCCCGCGCTCGGGCAGGTCGATGCGCACCCGCACCGGATGGTCCAGTGCCTTCAGCGAGAAGGGCCGCGACTGTCCTGACGTGTCGAAGAACCCCGCGAAGGCGGGCCGGTCCAGCAGCGCCACCCGGTCGGCGAGCACCCCGCCCACGTCACCGGGATGCCCCAGCTGCCTCTCGCGCGCGTCGAGTTCCCGCAGCAGCGCCTCCTGCCCCGTGTCCTGCAGCCCCTTGCGCAGCGCGGCCAGCGGTCCGGGCGCCCCGTCCAGCAGCTGCCGCAGCTCCGGCACGGACGGGAACCGCCCGTGCACCGCCCGGAACGGCCCGAGCAGCTGCGCGAGGACCGTGGTGGACCGGCGGCTGTCGCTGCCGGGGTGCGGGTCGGCGAGGTCCCCGACGAGGGCCTCGGCGAGGACGGCGGCGGCCTCGTCCGGGTCGGTCGTCCCGCCGTACAGGTCGAGGTCGTACACGGATTCGGGGTTGCCGACCCGTACGACGACGTCGTAGGCGTCGGTGGGGCCCAGCCCCGCGCCGGCCGCGCCGACCACGACGACGGCGGCCCGTCCGGCGAGCGCGTGCAGGCACAGCGACTCGGCGAGCGGCCTGACGATGGTGCTGGTCTTGCCGGAGCCGGCCGGGCCGACGGCGAGCAGGGAGGTGCCGAGCAGGTCGGGGCCGAGGGCGAGGCCGGTGCCGCGGTAGGCGTAGGGGTTGCGGGGGTCGTCGGCGGTCGTGCCGAGCCGCACCTGACCGGTGACCAGGTCGTGCCGGGCCTGCCGGCCGGGCAGGTCACGGGCTCCGGAGGGATGCAGGCAGGCGGCGGCACCCTCGCTGAGCACCGCACTGGTGAAGGCGGCCATGCTGTGCCGGCCACTGCGCACGCCCTGCCAGGCACGCGTGATCCGGGCGTGGTCGACGTCCCGCATGAGCCCGGAACGGGCCTCCGCGGCGAGCCGCTCGGCGGCGTCGACGGCCCCGGCGGCGCGGAGCTGCGGATACTCGGCGGGGTCGGCTTCGGGGGCGGGCGGCGGCGCGTCGCCCGGCGTGGCGCGACGCCAGGCGGTGGGGCCGTACCGGCGCCAGATCTCGCCCCACCGGCCGAGCCGGCCGACCCCGACCAGGATGATCAGCGCGACCAGCACGTAGTAGGCGTACACGACCACGACGGCGGCGAAGCTGTGGGGCTGGGCCCACGAGTCCGGGATCATCGCGTACAGGGGCAGCAGCCACCAGCCGCCGAGGTAGCCGTTCCACAGCAGGGACCAGATCAGCCAGCCGACGAGGAAGGCGATCACTGCACCGCTGAACAGCTGCCGCCCCGCAATCCGCTCCGGCTCCTCCGCCGGCCGCGGCCGGTGCCCGAACCGCCACACGCCGGGCTGGGCCTCCGGCCGGGGCGTGCGCAGCCAGGACAGGAACGCCGACCCGTCCGGCAGCGGTGGCACACCGGGCGCCCGGGTCGGTCGCGGCGGCACCGCGGGCACCTCCGGCGGCCCCGCCGGACGCGGCACAGGATTCGCATGCGTACCCTGCGCGTCCCGGTTCCCGTCGCTGTCCATCGCCCTTGCCCCCTGACCAGCCGTTCCGTCCACCATCAGCGAGTCAATCTAACGCCCTACCCTGGGGAGTTCACCGTTTACGCGGCCGGGCCCGCGCCCAGGTATCACCGCGACGCTATGTCCACGACGGACAACCGGCCCTGCGGACAACGCCCACATGGAGCATGCCCACCCCCCTCGGTCCGTCCTAGCCTGCGAGAAAAGAAGGCAACGTCCCGCAAAACGCCCCTCCGCACAACCCCAGGAGCCCCGCATGACCGCACTTCCGCAGGAGCGCCGCGTCGTCACCGCCATCCCCGGACCGAAGTCGCAGGAGCTGCAGGCCCGCCGTACCGCGGCGGTCGCGCAGGGGGTGGGCTCCGTGCTGCCCGTGTTCACGGCGCGTGCGGGCGGCGGGATCATCGAGGACGTCGACGGCAACCGGCTCATCGACTTCGGGTCGGGTATCGCCGTGACGTCCGTCGGAGCCTCCGCCGAGGCCGTCGTACGCCGGGCCGGCGCGCAGCTCGCCGACTTCACCCACACCTGTTTCATGGTCACGCCGTACGAGGGGTACGTGGCCGTCGCCGAGGCGCTGGCCGAGCTGACGCCGGGTGACCACGCCAAGAAGTCGGCCCTGTTCAACAGCGGCGCCGAGGCCGTCGAGAACGCGGTCAAGATCGCCCGTGCGTACACCAAGCGGCAGGCGGTCGTCGTCTTCGATCACGGCTACCACGGCCGGACCAACCTGACGATGGCGCTGACGGCCAAGAACATGCCGTACAAGCACGGCTTCGGGCCGTTCGCGCCCGAGGTGTACCGGATGCCGATGGCGTACGGCTACCGCTGGCCGACCGGCCCGGAGAACGCGGGTCCGGAGGCGGCCGCGCAGGCCATCGACCAGATCACCAAGCAGGTCGGTCCGGAGAACGTGGCCGCGATCATCGTCGAGCCGGTGCTGGGCGAGGGCGGCTTCATCGAGCCGGCGAAGGGCTTCCTGCCGGCGATCAGCAAGTTTGCCTCCGACCACGGGATCGTGTTCGTCGCCGACGAGATCCAGTCCGGTTTCTGCCGTACGGGGCAGTGGTTCGCGTGTGAGGACGAGGGGATCGTCCCGGACCTGATCACGACCGCGAAGGGCATCGCCGGTGGCCTGCCGCTCGCTGCCGTGACCGGCCGCGCCGAGATCATGGACGCCGCGCACGCGGGCGGCCTCGGCGGTACCTACGGTGGCAACCCGGTCGCCTGCGCGGGCGCGCTCGGCGCGATCGAGACGATGAAGGAGCTCGACCTCAACGCGCGGGCGAAGGCGATCGAGGCGACGATGAAGTCCCGTCTCACCGCCATGGCCGAGAAGTTCGACCTCATCGGCGACGTCCGCGGCCGTGGCGCGATGATCGCCATCGAGCTGGTCAAGGACCGCGCCACCAAGGAGCCGAACCCCGAGGCCACGGCCGCGCTGGCCAAGGCCTGCCACCAGGAGGGCCTGCTGGTCCTGACCTGTGGCACCTACGGCAACGTGCTCCGTTTCCTGCCCCCGCTGGTCATCGGCGAGGACCTGCTGAACGAGGGCCTCGACATCATCGAGCAGGGTTTCACGCGCATCTGAGCCCGTTGCGTGCACGTCTGGCGCGGCGAGCGACAGAGCGTGTGAAGAAGGTGTGCGAGGTGGATGACAGGAGGCCTTTCCATCTGTCGCACGCGCACCCCCTGTCGTAGGTTCTAACCAGATGAGAGATACACCCCGCCCACAGGGGACTGTGGGCGACATCAGGCCGGGGCCTCCCCAGCTTCGACCTGGTCGTGCCCTCGCGCACACAACCGGAGCCTGCGGCTCTGGATCTCCTCACCGATCGGACGGTCGCTCGCCCCAAACCCCCCGGGGCGCGCGACGTTCCGGTCCGGTCGGCCGCCTCGGAATCACCCCCCCTGTTCCGGGGCGGCCGACCTCCCTCTTCCTCCTTCTCGGGCTTCCGGCCCTGCTCTTCGCGCTGTTCACCTGGCAGGTCGTCACCGACGGCCTGCTGGTGGGCGTGGACGAACGCGTCAGTCGCGCCCTGGTCCACCCGGACCGTCTCTCCGAACTCCTCGCCGACCTGGGCAACGTCCAGGCCGCCCTGCCGGTGCTGGTCGTGGCGCTGGTGTACGTCGCCTGGCGGACCCGGCGCAGTGGTACGGACCGCTGGTGGCTGCCGGCCGCCGCGGCGGCCCTGACGATGGCCCTCGTCCCGGCGCTGGTCGTCCCCCTCAAGGAACTCACCGACCGCCCGGGCACTCCGGTCGTGCCGCCCGGCACCGGCTACTACCCCTCCGGCCACACCGCCACGGCCGCCGTCGCCTACGGGGCCGCGACCCTGCTGCTCCTCCCCTGGCTGCGCACCGCCCTCGCCCGCCGCGCCCTGGCCGTGCTCTGCGCCGCCGTCAACCTGGGCGTGGGCTTCGGCCTGGTCCGCCGCGGCTACCACTGGCCGCTGGACGTCGCGGCCAGCTGGTGCCTGTGTACGGCGCTGCTGACCGGGTTCCTCCTGTTCCTCGGCCGGACGGTCGCCACGCAGCCGAAGCAGCCGTCCCGGCCGCAGCAGCCGTAGGAGTCGTCACCCCCTCCTCCGCCGCGGCCAGGACCGCCGCCGCCTCGTGCATCGCCGGTTCGAGCAGCGCCCGGCGGGAGCAGCCGGCCGGGCTCAGCTGTCGAAGCCCAGCCCCAGCCGGTCCATCGTGCGCAGCCACAGGTTGCGGCGGCCGGCGTGTGCGTCCGCGCGGGCCAGCGACCACTTGGTGAGGGCGATACCGGTCCAGGCGAAGGGCTCGGGCGGGAAGGGCAGGGGCTTCTTGCGCACCATCTCCAGCGATGTGCGTTCCGTGCGCTCGCCGGCCAGCAGGTCCAGCATCACCTCGGCGCCGAACCGGGTCGCGCCCACACCGAGACCCGTGTATCCGGCCGCGTAGGCGACCTTCCCGTGGTGGGCGGTGCCGAAGAACGCCGAGAAGCGGGAGCAGGTGTCGATGGCGCCGCCCCACGCGTGCGTGAAGCGGACGCCCTCCAGCTGCGGGAAGCAGGTGAAGAAGTGCCCGGCGAGCTTGGCGTACGTCTCCGGGCGGTCGTCGTACTCGGCGCGCACCCGGCCGCCGTACGGGTAGATCGCGTCGTAGCCGCCCCAGAGGATGCGGTTGTCGGCGGTCAGGCGGAAGTAGTGGAACTGGTTCGCGCTGTCGCCGAGTCCCTGCCGGTTCTTCCAGCCGATCGACGCCAGCCGGTCGTCGGGGAGCGGCTCGGTCATCAGGGCGTAGTCGTAGACGGGGACGGTGTAGGCCCGGACGCGTCGGACCAGGTTCGGGAAGATGTTGGTGCCGAGCGCCACCTTGCGGGCACGGACCTGGCCGTAGGGGGTGCGTACGGCCATGCCGGCGCCGTAGGGCTTCAGGGTGAGGGCGGGGGTGTGCTCGTAGACGCGCACGCCGAGCCGCACGCAGGCCCGCTTCAGGCCCCAGGCGAGCTTCGCCGGGTGGAGCATGGCCACGCCCCTGCGGTCGTACAGGCCTGCCTGGAAGGTCGGTGAGCGGACCTGTTCGCGTACGGCGTCCGTGTCCAGGAACTCCACGCCGTCGGCGAGGCCCCGGCGCTCCATCTCCTCGTACCAGTCCCGGAGTTCCCAGGCCTGGTACGTCTCGGTGGCGACGTCGATCTCGCCGGTGCGTTCGAAGTCGCAGTCGATGCCGTGCCGGGCGACCGCGGCCTCGATCTCGTCGAGGTTGCGGGCGCCCAGCTCCTGGAGCCGGTGGATCTCGTCCGGCCAGCGGGTGAGGCCGTTGGGCAGGCCGTGGGTGAGGGAGGCGGCGCAGAAGCCGCCGTTGCGGCCCGAGGCGGCCCAGCCCACCTCGCGGCCTTCGAGCAGTACCACGTCACGTCGCGGGTCGCGCTCCTTGGCGACCAGCGCGGTCCACAGCCCGCTGTAGCCGCCGCCGACGACCAGCAGGTCGCAGGTCTCGGAGGTGGTGAGGGCGGGCTCGGGGCGGGGCCTGCCGGGGTCCTCCAGCCAGTACGGGACCGGCTGGGCGTCGGCGAGTGATGAGGTCCAACGGTTCATGGCGCTCGGGGCCATGATGTCAACTCCCTACAGAGCGTCAGCGTTATGCCTTGGGTCTGTTCCGGCGGTTGCCGATGACCATGGAGGTGAGGACGAACAGCACGGCGACGAGGAACATGGCCGTACCGATGACATTGATCTGGACGGGCGTGCCGCGCTGCGCGGAGCCCCAGACGAACATGGGGAAGGTGACGGTGGAACCGGCGTTGAAATTCGTGATGATGAAATCGTCGAAGGAGAGCGCGAAGGCGAGCAGCGCGCCCGCCGCGATGCCTGGTGCCGCGATCGGCAGTGTCACCCGGAGGAACGTCTGGAACGGGCCCGCGTAGAGGTCCTGCGCCGCCTGCTCCAGCCTCGGGTCCATCGACATCACCCGCGCCTTGACGGCCGTCACGACGAAGCTGAGGCAGAACATGATGTGGGCGATGAGGATCGTCCAGAAGCCCAGCTGTACGCCCATGTTGAGGAACAGGGTGAGCAGCGAGGCCGCCATGACGACCTCGGGCATCGCCATCGGCAGGAAGATCAGCGAGTTGACCGCACCCCGCGCGCGGAAGCGGTAGCGGACCAGCGCGAAGGCGATCATCGTGCCGAGCAGGGTGGCGCCGAGGGTCGCCCAGAAAGCGATCTGGAGGCTGATCGACAGTGAGCCGCACAGGTCGGCCACGCCGCACGGGTCCTTCCAGCCGTCCATGGAGAACCGCTGCCATGCGTAGTTGAAGCGCCCCTTCGGTTTGTTGAAGGAGAACACCGTCACGACGACGTTGGGCAGCAGGAGATAGGCGAGCGTCAGCAGTCCCGCGATGACGACGAGATGTCGCTTGAGCCAGTTGACGAAGGACATGTCAGACCAGTTCCTCCGTCCCGGACCTGCGGATGTAGAAGGTGACCATGAGGAGAATCGCGGCCATGAGGATGAAGGAGAGGGCCGCGGCCGTCGGATAGTCGAGGACCCGCAGGAACTGGGTCTGGATGACGTTTCCGATCATGCGGGTGTCGGTGGAGCCGAGGAGTTCGGCGTTGACGTAGTCACCGGCCGCCGGGATGAAGGTGAGCAGCGTGCCGGAGACGACACCCGGCATCGACAGCGGGAAGGTCACCTTCCGGAAGGTGGTCCAGGGCCTCGCGTACAGGTCGCCCGCCGCCTCGTGGAGCCGTCCGTCGATGCGCTCCAGGGAGGTGTACAGCGGCAGGATCATGAACGGCAGGAAGTTGTAGGTCAGTCCGCAGACGACCGCGAGCGGGGTGGCCAGCACGCGGTCGCCGGAGGTCCAGCCGAGCCAGTTGGTGACGTCGAGGACGTGCAGCGCGTTCAGCGCGCCGACGACCGGGCCGCCGTCCGCGAGGATCGTCTTCCAGGCGAGCGTGCGGATCAGGAAGCTGGTGAAGAACGGCGCGATCACCAGGATCATGATCAGGTTCCGCCAGCGGCCCGCGCGGAAGGCGATCAGATACGCGAGCGGGTAGCCGAGCAGCAGGCACAGGATCGTCGCGGCGGCGGCGTAGAGGACCGAGCGGACGAACTGCGGCCAGTAGGCGGACAGCGCGTCCCAGTACGTGGCGAAGTGCCAGGTGACCTTGTAGCCCTCCTCCAGGGAGCCCGTCTGCACGGACGTGGAGGCCTGGTAGATCATCGGCAGCGCGAAGAAGACCAGCAGCCACAGGATGCCGGGGAGCAGGAGCCAGTACGGGGTCCGGCGGCCGCGCCCCCGCGGGGGCTTCTTCTCGGGGGCGGGCGCCGAGGGGGGCGCTTCGGTGACCGTGGCCATCAGGCGACCTCTTCCTCGGTCCCCGCGTCGATGTCCTGTGCGGCGTCCAGGCCGAAGGTGTGGGCCGGGTTCCAGTGCAGGACCACGTCGGCGCCGGGCACGAGACGGGCGTCCCGGTCGATGTTCTGGGCGTAGACCTCGAACTCCGGGCAGACCGGGCTGTCGACGACGTACTGCGTGGAGACGCCGATGAAACTGGAGTCGGCGATCTTGCCGGTGATGCGGTTGCGGCCCTCGGGTATCCCGCCCGCGTCGTCCGCGTGCGTGAGGGTGATCTTCTCCGGGCGGACGCCGACCAGCACCTTGCCACCGGTCGTCGTGGGCGCGGAACAGCGAGCATCGGGGAGGACGAGTTTGCCGCCGCCCGCCTTCAGCACGATCTCCTCGCCGCTCCGGGAGTCGACCTCGGCCTCGATCAGGTTCGACGTGCCGAGGAAGTTGGCGGCGAACGTCGTCCGCGGGTTCTCGTACAGGTCGGTGGGCGAGCCGAGTTGCTCGACGCGGCCGGCGTTCATCACGGCGACCGTGTCGGCCATCGTCATGGCCTCCTCCTGGTCGTGCGTGACGTGGACGAAGGTGATGCCGACCTCGGTCTGGATGCGTTTGAGCTCCAGCTGCATCTGGCGGCGCAGCTTGAGGTCGAGGGCGCCGAGCGGCTCGTCGAGCAGGAGCACCTGGGGGTGGTTGATCAGCGCGCGGGCCACGGCGACGCGCTGCTGCTGGCCGCCGGAGAGCTGGTGCGGCTTCTTGCGCGCCTGTTCGCCGAGCTGGACGAGCTCCAGCATCTCCTCGACCTGCTTCTTCACCGACTTGATGCCGCGCCGGCGCAGGCCGAAGGCGACGTTCTCGTACACGTCGAGGTGCGGGAAGAGGGCGTAGGACTGGAAGACCGTGTTGACCGGGCGCTTGTAGGGCGGGAGGGCGGTCACGTCCTGGCCGCCGAGGTGGACGGTGCCCGAGGAGGGTTCCTCCAGACCGGCGATCATGCGCAGGGTGGTGGTCTTGCCGCAGCCGGAGGCGCCGAGCAGCGCGAAGAAGGAGCCCTGCGGCACGGTCAGGTCGAGGGGGTGTACGGCGGTGAAGGAGCCGTACGTCTTGCTGATCCCGGAGAGGCGGACGTCGCCGCTGTTGCCGTTCGTCATGGTGGTCACGCCCCAGTGAGCTTCGCGAACTTCTCTTCGTAGGCGGTCTCTTCCTTCGAGCTCAGCGAGCGGAAGGCATGGGACTTCGCCTGCATGGCCTTGTCGGGGATGATCAGCGGGTTGTTCGCCGCATCCTTGTCGATCTTCGCAAGCTCTTCCTTCACGCCGTCCACGGGACAGACGTAGTTGATGTAGGCGGCGAGCTCGGCCGCGGGTTCCGGCTCGTAGTAGTAGTCGATGAGCCGCTCGGCGTTCGTCTTGTGCCGGGCCTTGTTGGGGATGAGCAGGTTGTCGCTGGACGTCAGGTAGCCGCTGTCCGGGATGACGAAGTCGACGTCCGGGCTGTCCGCCTTCAGCTGGACGACGTCACCGGCCCAGGCGATGCAGGCCGCGAAGTCGCCCTTGGCGAGGTCGGAGGTGTAGTCGTTGCCGGTGAAGCGGCGGATCTGGCCCTTGTCGACGGCCTTCTGGAGGCGGGCGACGGCCGCGTCGTAGTCGTCGTCGGTGAAGGCGGCCGGGTCCTTGCCCATGTCGAGCAGGGTCATGCCGATGGTGTCGCGCATCTCGGTGAGAAAGCCGACGCGGCCCTTGAGCCCGGGGTTGTCGAGCATGTCGGAGACCGATGTCACCTCGATGCCGTCCAGCGCCTTCTTGTTGTAGGCGATGACGGTGGAGATGCCCTGCCAGGGGTACGAGTAGGCCCGGCCCGGGTCCCAGTCGGGGCTGCGGAACTGCTGCGACAGGTTGGCGAAGGCGTGCGGCAGGTTGCTCGGGTCCAGTTTCTGGACCCACCCGAGACGGATGAGGCGCCCGGCCAGCCAGTCGGTGAGGACGATGAGGTCACGGCCGGTGTCCTGGCCCGCGGCGAGCTGCGGCTTGATCTTGCCGAAGAACTCGTTGTTGTCGTTGATGTCCTCGGTGTACTTGACCTTGATTCCGGTCCGCCGGGTGAACGCGTCCAGCGTCGGGTGGTGCTTGCCGCTGTCGTCGACGTCCATGTACTCGGTCCAGTTGGAGAAGTCGACGACCTTCTCCTTCGCCGAGTGGTCCTCCGCCGGGACGCCGCCCTGCGACGTGGCCGCCGCGGGGATGCCGCAGGCGCTCAGCGTGCCGAGTCCGCCGAGCGCGAGGGCGCCGCCCGCGGAGGCGCGCAGCAGAGAACGGCGGGTCAGGGCGGCCCTGCCGTTTCGGAAACTACGCCGCGTCGCGGCCAGTTGGACCGGCGACAGGCGGTCGGGCTCGTACTGCTCCATGCGCGTGGTGCCCTTTCGGGAAGGTTGTCGGCCGTGGTCGGCGGCCTGTCGTCACAACTACTGCCGGTCCCCGAAGATCGTGCGGTGCCAGTCCTTCCCCGCCACGCCCGAGTAGGCGGGTGGCGTAGCTCCAGCTCGATTTGGGTGCCGATCCTGACAGAGCAACGGCACTCCAACAAGGGATTCCGTTGTTGCCTTTTGGTTACGCGACGGAATCTGTCGACCTGGTGTCGAGCGGGCCTGAAAAAGACAGGACCCGTTGTCAGTGGTGCGTGCCAGACTCGCGGGCATGGTGGAGATCACGGGGGCGATCGATACGCGGGACGCGCTGATCAGGGCGGTCCGTGCCGGGGCACGCGTCGAGTACCTGCACTTCTGGGGACACCGGCCGCGGCCCGACGGCCGGATCGGGGCGAGCTGCCTGAGCCAGTGGTGGCCGTCGCCGTTCACGGTGGACGGGGTGGAGTACGCGACCGCGGAGCACTGGATGATGGCGGGCAAGGCCCGGCGGTTCGGTGACGCGGAGGCGGAGGAGAGGGCCGTGTCGGCGCCGAGTCCCGCGCTCGCCAAGAGAGCCGGGCGGCTGGTGCGCGGCTTCGAGGAGCCCCTGTGGGAGCGGGAGCGCTTCCGGATCGTCGTCGAGGGCAGCGTCCACAAGTTCGCCGCGCATGCGGAGCTGCGGGAGTTCCTGCTGAACACGGGCGAGAGGGTGCTGGTGGAGGCGAGTCCGGTGGACCGGGTGTGGGGCATCGGTCTGGCCGCGGACGACGAGGCGGCGGCGGACCCGGAGCGGTGGCGGGGGCCGAACCTGCTGGGGTTCGCGTTGATGGAGGCGCGGAGACGGCTGCGGGCGGGATGAACGAGGGGCCGGTCCCCGGACCGGCCCCCTGTGGCCGAGCGGAGCCCCGTTCAGGCCGCGCCGAGTCCGCCCATGATGCTCGCGAAGAGCACGAAACCCAGCAGCGGCAGGAGCACGGTGGCCACGATGCCGCAGACGAGACCGGCGGTCGCCGCGCCCTTGTTGGTGGCTTCGCCGCGGTTCGCCTTCCCCCGGCCGATGGCGCCGAAGATGATCGCGAGGATGCCCAGGACGACGCCGAAGAACCACAGGAAGAACGTCAGGCTGCACACCACGCCGATGATGCCCAGCACCAGTCCGGTGGTCCCCATGCCGTTGCTCGGCTGCGTGGGCATCGCGTAGCCGGGCGTCTGCGGGTAGGCCGCGGGAGGCGTGGCGGGGTGCGCGGGACCCGACGGATAGCCGTACCCCGGGCCGGACTGCGGGTAGCCGTACCCCGGCGCAGGCTGCTGCGGGGGCTGGGACGGCGGGCCGAAACCGCCGGGCGGCGGATTGGTGGCGGACATGAAACGATCTCCCCTCCGTTGACAGTCAAGGCATCGTAATGGCCCTGTTCGCCATGGAGGGGGCCCTTTTGCGGAGGCCTGCGGGGATGTGCTGTGTGGAGGGTGTGCGGGAGGTTGACGCCCGACGGGTTCAGCGGTCGGCGAGGACGGTGACCGACGGGCCGAGGGCACCGTAGGACGGGTCCTCGTCCGACTGGTCGCTGTTGATGGCGGCCGTGATGCCGACGGCGATCAGGACGATCACCGCGACGCCGAGGACGATGCCGATGACGCCCATGATGAGGCCGGCCTGGGCCTGGCCGTGGTTGTCGGCCTGGCCCTGCTCGGCCTTCTTGCGGCCCTTGATCCCGAAGACCACGGCGAGGATGCCGAGCACGACCGAGACCACGCCGTACAGGCAGAACAGGCAGCAGGAGAGGATGCCCAGCACCATCGCCGCGATGCCCATGCCGTTCTGCGGCTGCATGGGCATACCGGGCCAGCCGTAGCCCTGCGGATAGCCGGGGTAGCCGTATCCGCCGGGAGCGCCGGGGCCGTTGGGCGCGACGGGCGGGGGCGGCACCGCGGCCCCTGAGCCGTCGAACGGAGCGGCCCCGCCGGGCGGGGCGTAGCCGGGTGCGCCGAACCCGGTGGCCGGCATCGAGGCGATCGTGGCCTGGTCGTGCACGGACGGCGGCTGCTGCGCGGGCGGCCCACCGGCGGCAGGCGGCTGCCCCGGAACCTGGGGCGGCTGACCCGCGGCGGGGCCGTGGCCCTTCTCCAGCGACGTCCTGCTCTCGGGGGGCGCCCAAGGGTCGTGGCCGCCCGCGGTGTCCCCGCCCGGCTGCGCTGCGTCCGTCATGTCGCGTCCCCCCTGGATCGATCGTGCCGCCATGCTACGACCTCCCTCGCCACCCACCACCGCCGGTCCCACGCCACCTGCCCCACCGTCCCGCGCCCGGCCCGCGCTCCGACCCCCACGCCTCCGCACCCACGAGGCCGGCATGACCCGCACTCCACGCCTCCTCACCCGGCGAGGCCGGCGTGGCCCCCGCCCCGCACCGCCCCCTCCCCGGCGGGGCTCCCCGGACCCTTCCCCCAGCCGCCTCACCCCGCCTCCTCCACCGCCTACGATGACCCGGAGTCATCGATCAGCCGATCACCCGCGTCCCGCCGTCCGCACGGTCCGGGGACGCCGTTCCGGGGAGGAACCCTTGACCGAGCACCTCGTCGACGCACGTGCCCCGCGCGATCTGCGGGACTTCATCGCCTCGCTGCCCAAGGCCGAACTGCACGTGCACCACGTCGGTTCCGCCTCCCCCCGGATCGTCTCGGAGCTGGCGGCCCGCCACCCCGACTCCAAGGTCCCCACCGACCCCGAGGCCCTGGCCGACTACTTCACGTTCACGGACTTCGCCCACTTCGTCGAGGTGTACCTGTCCGTCGTCGACCTGATCCGCACCCCGGAGGACGTCCGCCTGCTGACGTACGAGGTGGCCCGTGAACTGGCCCGGCAGCAGGTGCGCTACGCCGAACTGACCATCACCCCGTACTCCTCCACCCGCCGCGGCATCGACGCGCGCGCCTTCATGGACGCGATCGAGGACGCCCGCAAGTCGGCCGAGGCCGAGTTCGGGACCGTGCTGCGCTGGTGCTTCGACATTCCCGGCGAGGCCGGGCTGGTGTCGGCCGAGGAGACCGTCCGGCTCGCCACCGACGACCGGCTGCGTCCCGAGGGTCTGGTCTCGTTCGGGCTCGGCGGGCCCGAGATCGGTGTGCCGCGGCCGCAGTTCAAGCCGTACTTCGACCAGGCCATCGCCGCCGGACTGCACTCCGTGCCGCACGCCGGCGAGACCACCGGCCCGGAGACGGTGTGGGACGCCCTCACCCACCTGCGCGCCGAGCGCATCGGGCACGGCACCAGCTCCGCGCAGGACCCGAAGCTGCTCGCGCACCTCGCCGAGCACCGGATCCCGCTGGAGGTGTGCCCGACGTCGAACATCGCCACGCGCGCGGTCCGCACGCTCGACGAGCACCCCGTCAAGGAGTTCGTGAAGGCGGGGATCCTCGTCACCGTCAACTCCGACGACCCGCCGATGTTCGGCACCGACCTGAACAACGAGTACGCGGTCGCCGCCCGCCTGCTCGACCTCGACGAGCGGGGTCTGGCCGAGCTGGCCAAGAACGCGGTCGAGGCGTCCTTCCTCGACGAGCCGGGCAAGGCCAGGATCAAGGACGAGATCGACGCCCACACCGCGGCCTGGCTCGCCCGCTGACACCCACGGGACACGCCATGACCACCCCGCGCACCGTGACCGCCGTCGCCCACCGCGGCGACCCCTACCGCGTTCGTGAGAACACGATCGACTCGCTGCGTTCCGCGCTCGCCCTGGGCGCGGACGCGGTCGAGATCGACGTACGGCTCACCCGGGACGGCGTGCCCGTGCTGCTGCACGACGAGACGCTGAAGCGGCTGTGGGAACAGGACCGTCCGCTGCTCGCGCTGTCGGCGGCCGAGGTGCGCGGGCTGACGGACGGCCGGGTGCCGACGCTCGCCGAGGCGCTGACCGCGACCGACGGCAGCCGCGTCATGCTGGACCTGCCCGGCAGCCCCGGCCTGCGGGCGGTCCGCCGGGTTGTGGACGTCGTACGCGAGTGCGGGGCGCAGGACCGCGTGTACTACTGCGCGGGCGCCGCCGCCATGCTCGCCGTGCGCGCCGCCGACCCGGCCGCCGAGATCGCGCTGACCTGGACGACGCTGGCGCCGCCGCGGCCCGCGCTGCTGGACGCGGTGCGGCCGCGGTGGCTCAACTACCGCTTCGGACTGGTGGACGCGGCCATCGCCGACCGGGTCCACCGCGACGGCTACCTGCTGTCCGTGTGGACCCCCGACACCCGCCGCTCGATGCGCCGCCTCCTCGGTGCCGGGGTCGACTCGATCACCACCAACCGCATCGACACGCTCACCGCGCTGCGCGGAACCGCCGTACGCGGCAGCGCTACACGCGGGAACGCTGAGGCACCGTCGCGGGATCGGCCGGAGTCCCGCGGGTGACGTACTGCGGCACGGGGGCGGTGTCCTCGCCGTTGTCGCGGACCAGGCCGTAGCGGATGGCGCCCTGGTCGGGCCCGGTGTTGACGTCCTTGTTCGCCGCCTCCCAGCTCGACGGGAAGACGGTGATGCCGTAGTCGCAGCCGCGTTCGTTCTGGATGAGGGTGACGGTGCCGTCGAGGTAGAAGTACTCGTTCTGCCACATCTGCTGGGTGCCGGACGGCAGGACGGCCCAGCCGATGTCCGGGCCGCCCATACCGGTCGCGTAGCCGCCGGGGCTGCCCTGGAGAGGGTCGTCCATACGGCGGCCACCGCCGGAGGCGACGTGGAAGAGCTTGCCCTTCAGGCCGGTCCAGGCCGGCATGACCACGGCGCCGGGCCGGTACTTGGGCGAGATCTGCCAGCGCACCAGCACGTAGCCCCGGCCGGTCAGGGTCACGCTCTCCCCGCGGTGCTGCATCACGGCCATCGGGCCCCCGGTGCTGGTGATCCCGGACTCGGGGCGGTGCGGCAGGGCGGCGGGGCGCGCGTTCGGGTCCGGAGCCCGGTCGACGGCGTCGACGACGGTGCCGTACAGGTCGGCCTTCGGCGTGGGCGACGGGGTCGGGGTCGGGGTCGGGGTCGGCGTGGGCGTGGGCTCCGCGGACGGTGGCGGCGGGGCGGCCGGAGAGGTCGCCGCGGTGGGGGTGACGGCCGCGCGCGGGGGCGGGGCGTCGGGCGTCTGCGTCACGACGTACGCGCCGCCCGCGACGATCGTCGCGCCCGCCGTCATCGCGACGGCCGGCTTGGTCAGCGCCCCGAGCAGCTTGGCGGACCAGCCCGCCGACGTGGCGGCCACGGCCGTCTTGCCACCGAAGGCCAGTGACAGCGTGAAGCCGACGGGGACCGGGACCAGCGCGATCCCGACGAGGAGCCGCTCCGCCGGTACGACGGACTCGCGGGTGTCGCCGCAGTAGGCGCAGCCCCG
Organism: Streptomyces sp. S.PNR 29; assembly: GCF_030386795.1. Classification (GTDB taxonomy): domain Bacteria; phylum Actinomycetota; class Actinomycetes; order Streptomycetales; family Streptomycetaceae; genus Streptomyces. The sequence goes on along the minus strand of NZ_JANUQM010000014.1, from coordinate 250,641 downwards.
GACGTGCCGGGCCAGCCGCTTGCGCCACACCGAGTCGGGGCGGCCGTTCCAGCGGGCGGTCAGCTCGCGCAGCTCGGGGCAGGCACCGTCGAGGGCGCGCACGATGCCGCGGGCGGTCTCCAGGCGCTCCTTCATCCGCTGGACGCGTACGGCGGCGTGCTGCCGGGTGATGCCGACGGCGGCCGCCAGTTCACGCCGGGTCAGCTCGCCGGCGACCTCCAGCCACCACAGTGACAGCAGCTGCCGGTCCTCGTCGTCGAGCCACCGCACCGCCTCGGCGACCTCGCGCCGCTGCCCCTCCAGCTGCAGCCGCAGCACGCTGAGCTCGGCGAAGTCGGCGGCCTCCCGGGCCGTCCCCTCGTCCAGCTGTTCCGACGGGGACCTGCGCCGGGCCCGGTCCCGGATCTGCCGCATGGCGATCGCCACCAGCCAGGACCGGAAGCTGTCCGGATCGCGCAGCGAGCCCAGGTTGCCGACGGCGCGCAGCATGGTCTCCTGGACGACGTCGTCGACGTCGGCGTGGCCGTTCAGGGCGCGGCCGACGACGTTGTAGACCAGCGGCAGCCAGCCCGCGACCAGCTCGTCCAGCGCCTGCCGGTCACCGGCCTGCGCCGCCGCGATGGTGGAGCGCCACTGCCGCCCGGCCCTTTCGTCCACGTACGTCCCCTCCGGGGTCCCCTGGGTCACCTGCTGCCCTACCGCACCTTCTCAGCCGAGCCTGTGCCGTGGGCAATGTCGGGGATCACAGCCTGTTCCCGGTACGGGCGGTACATGAAGGCGCCTCCCTGTGTGAGGGACGTGAGGGACGGGAGGGGAGACGGGGTGAAGGCGGGCCGGATAACACTTTTTCCGCCGGGATCTGGCCGGACGCAGAACAGAAGGCCGCCTCGGTCTGTAACACTGCTGTGGCCGGAGGTGTGGCTTCCACCACGTCGGATCGATCACCGCCGGACCAAGATCAGCAGGTGTTCAGAAACCTCACAGGCTCCAACAGTTCCTTACTTCACGCGCTGGGCCGCCCGGTCGTCGTGGTTCTCGCCGCCGTCGGCGTCGTCGCCGGCGTGCTGACCGGCTGGCGGGGCCTCGACACCGTCAACGGCTGCGGGCTCCCGGTCCAGCGGTATCCGTCCGCGACGGCACGGGACTGGGTCCGCCACGCCGATGTCGTGATCGTGGGACGCGCCGTCCGGGAACGGGAGAGCGACCGCGAGGAGCTGCCCGCCGGCGCGTACCGCTACCAGCTGGAGCGCACCGTCGAACTGACCCGGGAAGCCGTCGCCTTCACCTCCCGCGCCCGTTCGCACCCCGCGGTCGGCTCCACCGTCGACTACGTCGCCCCCGGCTGGAAGGTCCTCCGCTCCGACGGCGCCACCCGCGTCGACGAGCTCACCGGAGCCGCCCCGCGCGTCGTCCCCGGCCACACCTACATCCTCGCCCTGCGCTGGGAGGAGGACCGCTGGGTGGCCCTCGGCGAGGGCGCGGTCGTACCGTTCGACGACCACGTGGTGGGCCGTGGGGAGTGGTGCGGGCGCGTCCTCGGCACCGACGGCTTCGCCCAGGGCGAGCGGATCTCCCGGCACGACGACCACAGCATCGAGAAGATCCTGGTCGGCCGGGGCGAGGACGCGCTCACCCGGGAGCTCGACCGTGCGGCTCGGCAGAAGAACGCCGACTGATCACCCACGCGTCGACCGATCCGGCCGCCGGACGGATCGGGCCGGACGCCCTCAAGTGGCCAGGGCCGGAACAGCACCCGGGGTGAGCGCCTCCAGCCGCTTGATCTTCCTGCGGACGACATACAGCGGAATGACCCCGAAGACTCCGAACGACATGTCGATCACCGACCACCACAAGGGGATCTCCCGGATCGGGCCGCAGATCAGGGCGAGCGGGATGATCCCGGCGCAGGCGATCATCGCGAACTCGACGACCCAGATGTTGCGGACCGGGTCGCGGTAGGGGCCGTAGAAGGCGACCGCGATGACGAGGTGGGCGAAGGCCAGCCAGTCCGTGCCGTACAGCACGAAGGGGTGCTCGGCGTCGGTCTCGTCGAGGCCGCGCCGGACGCGCTCGATCCAGTCCATGAGCCCCGGCAGGTGCTCGGGTACGGACAGGGACCGCAGCAGGTCCTCGGTCCAGCGCAGTTCGTGCACCAGGGGGAAGGCCGTGGCGCCGCTGAGCACCAGGCAGACGACGAAGAAGACCAGCCACACGCGGATGCCCCTCAGCAGGGCGGCTCTGTCGCTCATGCGGGCACTCTACGCCCAGTTCTTGAACGTGTTCAAAAATTGCGCGAGGACCGACGCCGTCCAGCGCGGACCGGCAGAAGGCGCCAAGCACCCGCCACCGGCGTGACCGGCGGTGGACGCGGCGGCGACGATCGGGGCCGTGATGCCCGCGCCGACCGCGAACTCCCGCGCGTCGGCCCCCTCGGCCCGCCGCACACCGCCTCCGGCGCCGCGGCCCGCTCCCGCGGTACGGGCACGCCGCGCCGAAGCCGCCCCGGCAGGGGCGCCACCCATGCCGGAGCCTTTGTTGGTACGTCCTGACATAACCGTTGACATCACCGACGGGCGGCCTCATAGTTACGTGCCACTAGAGCGCGCTAGTGAAGCGCGCCAGTCACCGTGACCCAGATGCACCAGTCACCGTGACCCATATGGACACCCACCCTGACCAGCACAGCGAGGTGCGAGGGACATGCACAGACACAGCCGAGCCGTCACCCTGACCGCCACCGTACTGGTCGGCACCCTGTTCGCCGCCGGCTGCTCCAGCAGCAGCGGCGGGAAGAAGTCCGAGGAGGGCGGGGCAGCCGCGTCCGCGGGGAAGGCCACCACCCCCCGCATGACCGTGGCCATGGTCACCCACGCCTCCCCCGGCGACACCTTCTGGGACCTGATCCGCAAGGGCGCACAGGCCGCCGCCGCCAAGGACAACATCAAGCTCGTCTACTCCAGCGACCCCAGCGCCGGAAACCAGGCCAACCTCGTGCAGAACGCGATCGACCAGAAGGTCGACGGCATCGCGCTCACCGCGGCCAAGCCGGACGCCATGAAGAAGGTGGTGGCCAAGGCCAAGGCGGCCGGCATCCCGGTCGTCGGGTTCAACTCCGGCGTCGACCAGTGGAAAGAGCTGGGCATGCTCGAGTACTTCGGCCAGGACGAGAACATCGCCGGCCAGGCCTTCGGCGAGCGGCTGAACCAGCTCGGCGCCAAGCACGCCCTGTGCGTCATCCAGGAGCAGGGGCAGGTCGCCCTGGAGGCCCGCTGCGCCGGCCTGGAGAAGGGCTTCAAGGGCAAGACGGACACGATCTACGTCAACGGCACCGACATGCCGTCCGTGAAGTCGACGATCACCGCCAAGCTCAAGCAGGACTCCTCCATCGACCAGGTGGTCACCCTCGGCGCCCCCATCGCGCTGACCGCCGTGCAGTCGGTGTCCGACGCCGGCAGCAAGGCCAAGGTCGCGACCTTCGACCTCAACAAGGAGCTGGTGAAGGCCGTCCAGGACGGCAAGGTCGAGTTCGCGGTCGACCAGCAGCCCTACCTGCAGGGCTACCTCGCCGTGGACGCGCTGTGGCTGTACAAGACCAACGGCAACGTCAGCGGTGGCGGCACCGCGCCCGTCCTGACCGGACCGGCGTTCGTGACGAAGGACAACGTCGACGCCGTCGCGGAGTTCGCCGCGAAGGGAACGCGTTGACCGTGGTGATCACCGCGATCGGCCGGCACCGCGCGCGCGGTGCCGGCCCGCCCCCGTGTGCTCAGACCGCACCCTCCGGCGGCGGCCCACTGGTCCCCCGTACCACCAGCTTCGGGTCCAGGACCGCCTCCCTCGGCTCCAGCTCCGGCTTCTCCAGCCGCTGCACGGCGAACTGCACCGCGTGCTCCGCCATCAGCACCGCGTCCTGACGGACCGTGGTCAGCCCGATCGGCATCAGATGGGAGAGGTGGCTGTCGTCGTATCCGACGACGGACAGGTCGCGCGGCACCTCGACGCCGGCCCGCGTCAGGGACATCAGCAGGCCCATGGCGCTGCGGTCGTTGCCCGCGAGGACCGCCGTCGGCAGCGGCAGCCCCCGGTCCCGCTCCGCCAGGAGCATGCGCCCCGTATCGATGCCCGACTGCTCCGTGTGATCGCCGGGGATCACCCGCACCTCGGCCTCAAGCCCATGCCGGCGCATCGCCGCCCGGTAGGCACGCCGCCGCTCGGCCGACCCCGGGCCCCGGCCGCCGTCGATGTGCACGATCCGGCGGTGCCCCAGTTCGACCAGGTGGTCCATGGCCTGCCGTACACCCTTGCCCTCGGCGCTGTGCACGAAGTCGACGCGGGCCCGGGGGACGCGGCGGCTGACCGAGACGGTGACCGTACGGCGCCCGAGTTCGTCGAGGTAGGTGGCCTCGGCATCGGGTCCCAGCAGGATCAGCGCCTCGCAGCGGTGGCTGAGCAGCGCCTCGACCGCCTTGGCCTCGCTGCGGCCCTCGGCGGCCGCGGAGAGCAGGACGTCGTAGCCGAGGCGTTCGGCCTCGGGGTAGATGCCCTCGATGAGGTCGGTGTGGAAGGTCTGGTGGACGGTGAACATCACACCGAGGGTGCGGCTGCGCCCGCGGGCCAGCAGCCGGGCCGCACTGTCGGGGCGGTAGCCGATCTCGTCGGCGACCCGCAGCACCCGTTCCCGGGTCTCCTCGCTCGCCCCCGGCTGGTTGCGGAACACGATCGAGACGAGCGCCCGGGACACGCCCGCCTTCTCGGCGACGTCCGCCATCGTGGGCCGCTGCTTGCCCGACGCATCCACCAGTGCACCCACCCTCCGACGGCGCCCACCCTAGGGCCTGTCTGACAAATTCCCGCCTGCCCCGCGGACGGACGACGGGAATTTGTCAGACAGACCCTAGCGGGCGGACGCGAAATCTCCCGGCAACAAGCTATTGACATGACATTTGGACAGGGGTCATCGTACTCGGACTAGAGCGCGCTAGTAGAGCGCGATACCTCCTGGTCGTCCCTGCCCCTCTCCGCAAAGGACACACCATGGCAACGGCGCCAACCCCACTCCGCACGATCGCGGGCAACCTGTGCCTCGGCTCGGCCCCCGACTCCTGGGGGGTCTGGTTCCCCGAGGACGAGCACCAGGTGCCGTACACCCGCTTCCTCGACGAACTCGCGGCGGCCGGTTACCGCTGGCTGGAGCTCGGGCCGTACGGCTACCTCCCCACCGATCCGCAGCGGCTGAAGGAAGAGCTGGACTCCCGTGGGCTGCAGGTCTCCGGTGGCACCGCGTTCGGCGCGCTGCACCGGCCGGAGGCGTGGGAGGAGATGCTCGCCCACGTCCGGCAGGTGGCCTCGCTGACCGCCGCCGCGGGAGCGCACCACCTGGTGCTCATCCCGCCCATGTACCGGGACGAGAAGACCGGCGCGTTCACCGAGTCGCCCGAGCTGACCGCCGAGCAGTGGGCGGGCTTCGGCCGGGCCGCCGACCGGCTGGGCAAGCTGCTCCTGGAGGAGTACGACGTACGCCTGGTCATCCATCCGCACGCCGACAGCCACATCCAGACGCAGCCGGAGATCGAGCGGCTGCTGAACGAGTCGGACTCCCGCTACACCAACCTCTGCCTGGACACCGGGCACGTGGCCTACGGCGGCGGCGACAACCTCGACCTGATCCGGCGGTTCGGCGAGCGCGTCGGCTACGTCCACATCAAGCAGATGGACCCCGAGATCCTGGCCCAGGTCGCCGCCGAGGACCTCTCCTTCGGCGAGGCCGTCAAGCGCGGGGTGTGCGTCTCGCCTCCGGCGGGCGTGCCGAACCCGGCCGACGTGGTGGCCGAACTCTCCACCCTCGACGCCGAGTTGTTCGTGATCGTCGAGCAGGACCTGTACCCGTGCGCTCCCGACGTGCCGCTGCCCATCGCGGTCAGCACCCGTGAGCACCTGGCCGGCTGCGGGCTGACGGGTACCCGCCGTCCGACTCTCGCACGGTAGGAGGCGCCCATGGACGTCAGGGACGAAACGACACAGGCCACCACGGTCACGGACGACGCGCCGCCGTCCGTCTCCCGGCGGCTGCGGCTCATCACCGTCATCGCCACCTTCGGCGGACTCCTCTTCGGCTACGACACCGGCGTCATCAACGGCGCCCTGCCGTACATGACGGACGACCTCGGTCTGACCCCGGTCACCGAGGGCATGGTCACCAGCTCGCTCCTGCTCGGCGCCGCGCTGGGCGCCGTGTGCGGAGGCCGACTGTCGGACGCGCGCGGCCGGCGCCGTACGATCCTCACCCTCGCGGTGGTGTTCTTCATCGGCGCGCTGGGCTGCACGCTCGCGCCGAACACCGCGGTCATGGTCGTGGCGCGCTTCGTGCTGGGCCTCGCGGTCGGCGGTGCCTCGGTGACGGTGCCGGTCTATCTCGCGGAGGTCTCCCCCGCCGAACGGCGCGGCGCGCTGGTCACCCGCAACGAACTCATGATCGTCAGTGGGCAGTTGCTGGCCTTCACCTCGAACGCGATCATCGCGCGGGTGGGCGGCGAGTCCGGTGGCGTCTGGCGCTGGATGCTGGTGATCGCCACGCTCCCGGCCGTCGTGCTCTGGTTCGGCATGCTGGTGATGCCGGAGAGCCCGCGCTGGCTGGCCTCCAAGACCCGTTTCGGTGAGGCCCTGGACGTCCTCAGGCAGGTGCGGTCCCGGCAGCGGGCCGAGGCCGAGCTGGCGGAGGTCTCCGCGCTCGCCGTCAAGGAGGCGCAGGAGAAGCTGGGCGGCTGGCAGGACATGAAGGCCACGCCGTGGGTGCGCAAGCTGATGTTCGTCGGCTTCGGCATCGCGATCGTGCAGCAGATCACCGGCGTCAACACGATCATGTACTACGGCACCCAGATCCTCACCGACGCCGGCTTCGCCTCGGACAGCGCCCTCACCGCGAACATCGCCAACGGTGTGATCTCGGTGCTGGCCACCTTCGTGGGCATCTGGCTGCTCGGCCGGGTCAACCGCCGCCCGATGCTGATGACCGGCCAGATCGGCACCACCGCCGCACTGCTGCTGATCGGTGTCTTCTCCCTCGTACTGCCCTCCGGTGACGGCCGCGCCTACGCGGTGCTCGCCATGACGGTCACCTTCCTCGCCTTCCAGCAGGGCGCGATCTCGCCGGTGACCTGGCTGATGCTGTCGGAGATCTTCCCGATGCGGATGCGCGGTTTCGGCATGGGCGTCGCGGCCGTCGTGCTGTGGCTGACGAACTTCGTCATCGGCCTGGTCTTCCCGTCCCTGGTCTCCGGGATCGGGATCTCCAACACCTTCTTCCTGTTCGTGGTGGCGGGCGTCCTCTCGCTCGCCTTCGTCAAGCTCTACGTCCCCGAGACCAAGGGCCGCTCGCTCGAAACCCTCGAAGCCGAACTCCGCGCCCGCTTCTCCTGACCACTGTCTGAAGGACTCGACCATGACCGTACGTGTAGGTGTCATCGGCGCCGGAATGATCGGCCAGGACCACATACGACGACTCACCGAGGTCGTCACGGGGGCACAGGTCACCGCCGTCACCGACATCGACGCGGCCCGCGCCGCCGAGGTGGCCGCCGGCGTCGGCGCCACCGCCCTGCCGACCGGCGCCGACCTGATCGGCTCCCCCGATGTGGACGCCGTTCTCGTCACGTCCTGGGGCCCCACGCACGCCGAGCACGTCCTGGGCGCCGTCGCGGCCGGCAAGCCGGTGTTCTGCGAGAAGCCCCTCGCCACCACCGCCGAGGACTGCCTCCGCATCGTCGACGCCGAACGCGCCCGCGGCCGCCGCCTGGTCCAGGTCGGCTTCATGCGCCGCTTCGACGCCGGGTACCGCCAGATGAAGGAGGTCATCGCCTCCGGATCGATCGGCACCCCGCTGATCGTGCACTGCGCGCACCGCAACCCGACCGTCCCGGACTCGTACCACTCCGCCATGGCCGCGCAGGACACGGCCGTGCACGAGATCGACGTACTGCGCTGGCTGCTGGACGACGAGATCGTCTCCGCCCAGGTGATCACCCCGCGCGCCACGAGCAAGCGGTTCGACCACCTCAAGGATCCGCAGCTGATGTACTTCGAGACCGCGAGCGGCGTCCGCATCGACCTTGAGGTCTTCGTCAACTGCCAGTACGGCTACGACATCCAGTGCGAAGCCGTCGGCGAGGAGGGCCTGGTCCGCCTCCCCGACCCGGCCGCCGTCGGGGTCCGCAGCGCCGGACGGCACGGCACCGCCGTCCTGCAGGACTGGAAGGGCCGGTTCGCGGACGCCTTCGACACCGAGTTCCGCGAGTGGGTCGCCACGGTCGCCACCGGCGCCGAGCCCACCGGACCGTCCGCCTGGGACGGCTACGCCGCCACCGTCATCACCGACGCCGCCGTCCGCTCCCTGGAGTCCGACGGCACCGTCGTCACCGTCGACATGAAGCCCCGACCCGCCTTCTACGGAGGCACCGCATGAAGATCGCTCTCGACCCGTACATGTTCCGCGCCCTGCCGATGGACGACATGGTGCGCACCGTCGCCGAACTCGGCTACGAGTACATCGAGTTGTCCCCGCGCCCGGACTTCATGCCGTTCTTCCTCCACCCGCGGGCCGACGACGAGCGCGTCGCCGCGCTGAAGAAGTCCCTGCGCACGCACGGCGTTCAGCTGTCCTCCGTGCTCCCCCTCTACAAGTGGTCCTCGCCGGACGAGACGGAGCGGCAGGCCGCCGTCCGCTACTGGAAGCGGATGATCGAGATCACCGCCGACCTCGAATGCCCGCTGATGAACTCGGAGTTCAACGGCCGCCCCGAGCGCGCCGCCGAGAGCGAGGCCGCCTTCTGGCGGTCCATGGAGGAGCTGCTGCCGCTGTTCGAGCGGGAGGGCATCGCCCTCAACCTGGAGGCCCACCCGGACGACTTCTGCGAGGAGAACACCCCCGCCGTCGACCTCGTCCGCGCCATCAACAAGCCCTGGGTGAACTACCTCTACTGCGCTCCGCACTCCTTCCACCTCTCGGGCACCTCGGAGGTCGGCGCGGACATCGCCGCGATGATGCGGTACGCCGGGGACAAGCTCCAGCACGTGCACATCGCCGACTCCTTCAACCACAAGGGCTCCTCCGGCCTGCGCTACATCCTCAACCCGCCCGGCACGCCGGCCCGTATCCACCAGCACCTGGACATCGGCCAGGGCGAGGTCGACTGGGACGCCTTCTTCGGCACCCTGCGCGAGCTGAACTTCGACGGCGTCGCCACCTCCTGCGTCTTCGCCTGGGAGGAACGGGCCCGCGAGTCCTCGGCGTTCATGCTGGAACGCATCACCAAGGAACTCGCGGCCTAGGCGCGCTGTCAGGAGCGTCGGTGAAGGGCGGTTCGGCGGGGTAGCCATGACTGCGATCCGCAGGGCTCACCCGAGGGGAGTGACCGTGCCGCCCTACAGCCTGGAGAACCGGTTGGTCATCGGAGTCGCCTCCAGCGCTCTGTTCGACCTCGATGAGTCCGATGCCGTGTTCCGGGCGGAAGGCGAGGCGGGCTATCGCGTCTATCAGCGGGACAACCTGGACAACACCCTCCGGCCGGGAGTCGCCTTCCCCTTCATTCGCCGCATCCTGTCGCTGAACGACCTGAACCCCGAGGACGACCCGCTGGTCGAAGTGATCATCCTGTCCCGCAACGACCCCGACACGGGACTTCGGGTCATGCGTTCCATCACGTCTCATGGCCTGCCCATAAGCCGCGCCGTCTTCATGCAGGGCCGGGCACCGTACACGTTCATGCGCGCGCTGCACATGTCGCTGTTCCTGTCGGCGGACGCGAACGACGTCCGGGAGGCCGTCGCCGCGGGTCTGCCGGCGGGCCGGGTCCTCGGTGCCGCCGTGGCCGACGACCCCGGGGACAGGGACCTGCGGATCGCCTTCGACTTCGACGGCGTTCTGGCCGACGACGAGTCGGAGCGGGTGTTCCGGCAGGACGGCATCGAGGGCTTCCGCGCCCACGAGACCCTGAACGTCACCACTCCGCACGACGCGGGCCCGCTCCGCGACTTCCTGCGCGAGATCAACAAGCTGCAGCGCAGGGAGGAGGAACGGCGCCGGGAGGACGAGACCTACGTGAACCGCGTCCGCGTGTCCATCGTCACGGCACGCGGCGCACCCGCACACGAGCGAGCCGTACTGAGCCTCGGCAACTGGGGCGTGACCGTCAACGACGCCTTCTTCCTCGGTGGCGTCGACAAGAGCTCGATCATGGACGTACTGAGGCCGCACATCTTCTTCGACGACCAGGAGAGCCACCTCAGGGGCACCTCCCAGACCACTCCGAGCGTCCACATTCCGTTCGGAGTGGTGAATCAGGGGGACCTCGACCGCGTCACATCCCCACGATGCCGTTCCACCGCTTCGCGAACTGACTCCGCTCCCCCGCCGTGATGTCCCGCGCGATCGCGAGCCGTTCCCGCATCGCCGCGTCCGGGAAGATCAGCGGGTCCTCGGCCAGGGCCGCGGTCTCCCGGTCCTCGGCGGAGGCGAGCACGTCCTGTGCGGCCGGGACCGGGCACACGTAGTTCACCCAGGCGGCCAGTTCGGCGGCGACCTCGGGCCGGTAGTAGTAGTCGATGAGGCGCTCGGCGTTCGCCTTGTGGCGGGCCAGGTTCGGGATCATCAGGGATTCGGCCCACAGCTCGGCGCCCTCCTCGGGCACGACGAACCGGATGTCGGGGTTGTCCGCCTGGAGCTGGATCACGTCCCCCGAGTACGCCTGGCAGGCCAGGACGTCGCCGCCGACCAGGTCCTTGGTGTAGTCGTTGCCGGTGAAGCGCCGTATCTGCCCGCTGCGGACGTGCCGTTCGACCTGGTCGCAGACGGTGTGGAAGTCGTCCGCCGTCCAGCGGGTGATGTCCACGCCGTTGCCCTGCATGAGCAGCGCGAACGCCTCGTCCAGGCCGGAGAGGAGGGTGACCCGGCCCTTCAGGTCGCTCGCCCACAGGTCGGAGACATGGCGTATCTCCCGGCCCAGCTTGCGGCGGTTGTACGCGATGCCGGTGATGCCGGACTGCCACGGCACCGTGAACGTGCGGCCGGGGTCGAAGGCGGGCGAGGTGAGCAGCGGGTCCAGGTACCGTGTCACGTTCGGCTGGCGGGCGCGGTCCATCTCCTGCACCCAGCCCAGCCGGACGAACCGCGCGCACATCCAGTCACTGATGACGATCAGGTCGCGGCCCGTCTGCCGGTGGTTCATCAGGGCGGGGCTGATCTTGCCGAAGAACTCGTCGTTGTCGTTGATCTCCTCGACATAGTCGACGGAGATGCCCGTGCGCCTCTCGAACGCCTCCAGTGTGGGCCGGCTGTTCGGGTTCTCGTCGTCGGTGTCGATGTACAGCGGCCAGTTCGCCCAGGTCAGACGCTTGTCGATGGCGGAGCGGTCCGGGGCGGCACGGTCGCCGGGCGCGATGTACGCGGCAGGCACGCCGCAGCCGGCGAGGGCGCCGAGCAGGGCCCCGCCCCCGAGGGTGCGCAGCAGGGCCCGGCGGGACGGGACGCTGGTCGTCGGAGTCTCGGGCACCCGTGCAGCATGCCGCCCAGGCCCTCGCACGGACAAACGGCCGACCCCGGCCGGGAGTTCCCCGTTCCGCACCGCCGCCCACACGACACCGTGCCGCCACCCGGCAAACCAGACCCGCGTCTCCGCCCCCCGGCAAAACACCCGCCGACTCCACCACCCGGCCAACCACCCCCGCCGACTCCACCACCCGGCAAACCACCCCCGCGTCTCCGCCACCCGGGCAGGCATCGCCCACCAGACGGCCACCCAGCAAAAGCACCGCTCGTTCGACGGCCACCAGCAAGCGCCGCCCTCCCGCCGGCCACCCAGCAAAGCACCGCCCGCCAGGCCACCACCCGCCGACGGCCGAGCCGGCGGCCGAGCCGGCTGCCCACGACGACGCGGGACTCCGGGGCCCGCGTCGTCCGAACGCAGCGCGGTCCACCGGCGTGCCCCGGCCGCAAACCGGCCCCGGCGCGGCTCGCCGGGGCCGGAGGAGAGCGGCTGAACCGCCGGAGGCCTACGCGTCCAGTGACGTCATCACGTGCTTGACCCGCGTGTAGTCGTCGAAGCCGTACGCCGACAGGTCCTTGCCGTAGCCGGACTTCTTGAAGCCGCCGTGCGGCATCTCGGCGACCAGCGGGATGTGGGTGTTGATCCACACGCAGCCGAAGTCGAGCTTCTTGGACATCCGCATGGCACGCGCGTGGTCCTTGGTCCACACGGAGGAGGCCAGCGCGTACTCGACGCCGTTGGCGTACTCCACTGCCTGGTCCTCGTCCGAGAAGGACTGGACGGTGATGACCGGGCCGAAGACCTCCTTCTGGATGATCTCGTCGTCCTGCTTGACGCCGGAGACGACGGTCGGGGCGTAGAAGAAGCCCTTGTCACCGACGCGCTTGCCGCCGGCCTCCACGCGCGCGTGCGCCGGCAGACGGTTGATGAAGCCCTCGACCTGGGCGAGCTGGTTGGGGTTGTTGAGGGGCCCGTACAGGACGTCCTCGTCGTCGGGCTGGCCGGTCTTGGTGTCGGCGGCGGCCTTGGCGAGCGCGGCGACGAACTCGTCGTGGATGGCCTCGTGGACGAGGACCCGGCAGGCGGCCGTACAGTCCTGACCGGCGTTGAAGAAGCCGGCCACGGAGATGTCCTCGACGGCCTTGGCGATGTCGGTGTCCTCGAAGACGACGACCGGGGCCTTGCCGCCCAGCTCCAGGTGGACCCGCTTGAGGTCCTTGGACGCGGACTCGGCGACCTGCATACCGGCCCGGACCGAGCCGGTGATGGAGGCCATCGCCGGGGTGTCGTGCTCGACCATCATGCGGCCGGTCTCGCGGTCGCCGCAGATGACGTTGAAGACGCCCTTCGGCAGGATCGAACCGACGATGTCGGCGATCAGGACCGTGGAGGCCGGGGTGGTGTCCGAGGGCTTCAGGACGACCGTGTTGCCCGCCGCGATCGCCGGGGCGAACTTCCACACGGCCATCATCATCGGGTAGTTCCACGGCGCGACCTGCGCGCAGACGCCCACCGGCTCGCGGCGGATCATGGAGGTCATCCCCTCCATGTACTCACCGGCCGACCGGCCCTCCAGCATCCGCGCCGCGCCCGCGAAGAAGCGGATCTGGTCGACCATCGGCGGGATCTCCTCGGAGCGGGTCAGCCCGACCGGCTTGCCCGTGTTCTCCACCTCGGCCGCGATCAGCTCCTCGGCGCGCTCCTCGAACGCGTCCGCGATCTTCAGCAGGGCCTTCTGACGCTCGGCCGGAGTCGTGTCGCGCCAGCCCGGGAAGGCCGCGGCGGCTGCGGCCATGGCGGCGTCCACGTCCGCCTGCCCGGACAGCGGAGCGGTCGCGTACGCCTCGCCCGTCGCGGGGTTGACCACCTCGGTGGTCCGTCCGTCGGCGGCGTCCCTGAACTCACCGGCGATGTAGTTGCGCAGACGACGCAGCTCGGTGCTCACTGCAGGCCCTCCTGGTGGATTGTCCAATCCTTGAGACACCCACCCTAATCCGTGCCCTGACGTTTTCAACACCCCCACACGCCGCAGCACTGCGAAATCCGCAAGTCATGCGGCCGTAAACAACGGATTTCATCGATCGAGCCTTGCGGAACTGTCGAGACCTCGTGCACAGTGAGCACGTGGCCAGTAGAAGCGCAGACACCCCGCATCTGGACGCCGTCTCCCTCGCCATCATCGAGCAGCTCCAGGAGGACGGCCGCCGGCCGTACGCCGCCATCGGCAAGGCCGTCGGCCTGTCCGAGGCGGCCGTGCGCCAGCGGGTCCAGAAACTGCTCGACCAGGGCGTGATGCAGATCGTCGCCGTCACCGATCCGCTCACCGTGGGCTTCCGTCGGCAGGCGATGGTCGGCGTCAACGTCGAGGGTGACGTGGAGGACGTCGCCGACGCGCTGAGCGCCATGTCCGAATGCGAGTACGTGGTGATGACCGCCGGGTCGTTCGACCTGATGGTGGAGATCGTCTGCGAGGACGACGACCACCTGCTGGAGGTCATCAACAAACGCATGCGGGCCGTGCCCGGAGTGCGCTCCACCGAGAGCTTCGTCTACCTCAAGCTCAAGAAGCAGACCTACATGTGGGGAACCCGATAGCCGTGAGCAAGGATCTCTCCCAGACCGCGTACGACCACCTGTGGATGCACTTCACCCGCATGTCCTCGTACGAGAACTCCCCCGTCCCCACCATCGTCCGGGGCGAGGGCACCCACATCTACGACGACAAGGGCAAGCGCTACCTGGACGGTCTCGCGGGTCTGTTCGTGGTCCAGGCCGGGCACGGCCGCGTCGAGCTCGCCGAGACCGCCTTCAAGCAGGCCCAGGAGCTGGCGTTCTTCCCGGTGTGGTCCTACGCCCACCCGAAGGCCGTCGAGCTCGCCGAACGCCTCGCGGGCTACGCGCCGGGTGACCTGAACAAGGTCTTCTTCACCACCGGCGGCGGCGAGGCGGTGGAGACCGCCTGGAAGCTCGCCAAGCAGTACTTCAAGCTGGTCGGCAAGCCCACCAAGCACAAGGTGATCTCCCGCGCGGTCGCCTACCACGGCACCCCGCAGGGCGCCCTGTCCATCACCGGGCTGCCCGCCCTGAAGGCCCCCTTCGAGCCCCTGGTGCCGGGCGCGCACAAGGTGCCGAACACGAACATCTACCGGGCGCCCGTCTTCGGTGACGACCCGGAGGCCTTCGGCCGCTGGGCCGCCGACCAGATCGAGCAGCAGATCCTCTTCGAGGGCCCGGACACGGTCGCGGCCGTCTTCCTGGAGCCCGTGCAGAACGCGGGCGGCTGCTTCCCGCCGCCACCCGGCTACTTCCAGCGGGTCCGCGAGATCTGCGACCGCCACGACGTCCTGCTCGTCTCCGACGAGGTCATCTGCGCCTTCGGCCGGCTCGGCACGATGTTCGCCTGCGACAAGTTCGGCTACGTCCCGGACATGATCACCTGCGCCAAGGGCATGACCTCGGGCTACTCCCCCATCGGCGCCTGCATCGTCTCCGACCGGGTCGCCGAGCCCTTCTACCGGGGCGGCAACACCTTCCTGCACGGCTACACCTTCGGCGGCCACCCGGTGTCGGCCGCGGTGGGCGTGGCCAACCTCGACCTGTTCGAGCGCGAGAACCTCAACCAGCACGTCCTGGACCACGAGGGCGCGTTCCGCTCGACCCTGGAGAAGCTGTACGACCTTCCGATCGTCGGCGACGTCCGCGGCAACGGCTTCTTCTACGGCATCGAGCTGGTCAAGGACAAGGCCACCAAGGAGAGCTTCACCGAGGAGGAGACCGAGCGGGTCCTGTACGGCTTCCTGTCGAAGAAGCTCTTCGAGAACGGCCTGTACTGCCGGGCCGACGACCGCGGCGACCCCGTGGTCCAGCTCGCTCCGCCGCTCGTCTCGGACCAGGAGACCTTCGACGAGATCGAGCAGATCCTGCGCGCGACGCTGTCGGAGGCGTGGACGAAACTGTGATCAGCTGAGGCTGTGATCAGCCGACCCTGTGATCAACAACGGCCCCGGTGCCGCCCGTTCGAGTGAGAAACGGCGGTCCGGGGCCGTGTGCTGTCCGAGGTCTCCCTATGGACTGCTTAGCGTGCGAGTGACCGATCGGCCCGGCCTTCGTTCCCCCACACGGGGGATGTCGCGGAATCCACACGGCATTCCGCACGGCATTTCTGATCTGAACCGAGGTGTACGCCATGGTGGCCCCGCCGGACAACGACGTGCTCTGGGCACGTGCCCTGCACTTCCAGCACAACGACGGCTCACCCGCGCTCAGCGGCGTCTCGCTCGGCGTCCGGGAGGGCGAGATCCTCGCCGTCAGCGGCCCGCGCGGCAGCGGCAAGACGGCGCTGCTGCGGTGCCTGTCCGGCCTGGTGCCGCCGCACCGCGGGGAGATCTGGTTCAACAGCGTGCCGGTGCACACCATGGGCCCCCTGACCCGCGAACGGCTGCGCCGCGACCGCTTCGGCTGGATCGACCCCACCCCGGTGCTCGTCCCGGAGCTGACCGCCTGGGAGAACGCCGCCCTGCCCCTGATGATGCGCGGCACCAGCCGGCGCCGCGCCAAGACAGCCGCCCTGGAGTGGCTGGGCCGCCTCGACGTCGGCGACGCCGCCCGTAAGCGCCCGCACGAACTCCGCCAGGCCGAACGGCAGCGCGTGTGCGTCGCCCGCGCACTCGCCCCGGAACCATCGGTCCTGTTCGCCGACGAGCCGACGGCCCCCCTGCACCGCGCCGACCGCGCGCACGTCCTGCGTACGCTCACCACGGCGGCCCGCTCGCACGGCATCACGGTCGTCCTCGCCACGCACGACGCGGATGCCGCGGCCCTCGCCGACCGCACGGTGACGCTGCTGGACGGGCGGCGGGTGCAGACCGTGCACCTGCCGCCGGTGCCCGAGACGGAAGGCCGGGCCCCGTGCTCGCTCTCCGCCTGACCCGCGGCGCCCGGTTCGCCGTCCAGCTGCGCCGCCTGCTGGTCGTGGCGGCATCGGCCGGCACGGGCTTCCTGCTGCTGTGCGCTCTCGGCCACGCCATGAGCCACCCGGAGGCGCCCGGCGCCTCGGCCCTCCGCCTGGCCTGGTGCGCGGCCCCGCTGGCCGCCACGGTCTACTTCGCCGTCGCCGTGGCCCGCACCGACCCGGGCACGAGGCCCCGCCCGGGCCTGTCCGCGATCGGACTGGGTCCCGCCCGCCTGATGGCCATCTCGGTGACGACCACGGCCCTGGCCTGCACCCTCGGCTCCACGCTCGCCCTGCTCGTCTTCCTCCACCTCCGCGGCGACCTCACGGGCATGCCCTTCGACGCCGTGGCCGCCGACTTCCTGGCAGCGGACCAGCCCCTGCCGCTGCCCGCGGCCCTGACGCTGCTGATCCTGGTACCGGCGATCTCGTCGCTGTCGGTGCTGGTGGTGTTGCGGCCACGCGAGGCGGGCACCCCGCCCGCCGAGAGGGAGGGACGGCGCGTCGGCCGCTTCGGGGCGCACGGCATGTCGGTGGCCCGGGAGACGTTCGGGGCGTATGGGCGCTTCGGGGCGCACTTGGGGGGCGCGGGGCGCCGGGCCCTGGAGCCGCAGCCTGCGGACGGCGTTTCCCACGCGGCCGCGGACGCCCGCTCCGCGCAGCCCGCGGCCCTGATCGAGTCGCCGCCCGCAACGTGGGCGGGAGAAACCCACCCCGCGGCAGACGTCGACGGCACCCCTGCCGCGGACACCGCGACCGACCTCCCGGCCCTCGCCCCCGCGCCCCCGGCCCCCCGCGAAGCGCCCGGCGGCCTCCCCTGGGGCATCGCCGTACTCGCCGCAGGCCTCGCCGTGGAGGCCTACGCCAGCCACATCACCACCCCCTCCCCCACCCTGCTCGCGGCCCTGAGCAGCGGCCCCGTGGGCGTGCTCGTCGGCTGGGCGCTGACCGCCGTGGGCCTCGCCCTCGCCGGCCCCGGTCTCACCCACCTCTGCGGCCGTCTCCTGCAGTGCGCCCGCCCCGGCGCTCTCCGCCTCCTCGCCGGCCGTGTCCTCATGCAGGAGGCCGTCCGCATCGGCCGCCCCCTCGGCGTCGTCTGCGCGGTCGCCTCGGCGGCGTACGCGACGGCCACGCTGTACGCCGCGGACGGACCGACGCTCGGCCCGCTCAGCGCCCTCGGCGCCCTTCTCGTCGCGGGCTGCGCGGTGGCCACCCTCCTGACCGCCGCCGTAGAGGCCAAGCAGGCCCGCGCCGACACCAACGCCGCGCTGCTGCGGCTCGGGGCGCCCGCGACGACGCTGCGCGGGGCCGTCGCGCTCCGCGTCGCCGGGCTGCTGGCCATGTTCGGCCCGCTGACGCTGATCGTCGCCGAACTGGCGTCGCTGCCGCTGGCCCCCTGAGAGCCGTACGAAAAAAAGTCCCCGTCGGCCGATGAGTTCCGCAGGGACGGCCGGTCTACCCCACCGAACAGCACGCCCCCGATGGGAGAGACTCCGATGACCTCGACGTACCAGCAGATGATCTTCGTGAACCTGCCCGTGAACGACCTCGACGTGTCCAAGAAGTTCTTCACGGAGCTGGGCTACACGATCAACCCGAAGTTCAGCGACGAGAACGCCGCCTCCGTCGTGATCAGCGACACCATCGTGGCGATGCTGCTCACCAAGCCGTTCTACGCGACCTTCACCCAGAAGGAGATCGCGGACGCCACGAAGACCAGCGAGGTGCTGATCTGTCTGAGCGCCGAGAGCCGCGAGAAGGTGGACGAACTGGTCGAGAAGGCCGTCGCCGCCGGCGGCACCGCGTCGGAGAAGGTCCAGGACATGGGCTTCATGTACGGCCGGGCCTTCGACGACCTGGACGGCCACACCTGGGAGGTCGTGTGGATGGACCCGGCGGCCATCGAGGGCTGAGACCCGCTGTGCCAGCATGGGCGGGTGCAGACGATGCCCGCCCATGCGGCCCACCACAACGACCGTGAGATCGAGACGCTGGAGGAGTTCGACGCGACCGTCTCGGCGCGTGGCACACTCGCCGGATTCCGCGTGCAGGCCGTCGACCTGACGGACCGTACGCGCGAACTGCTCACCACGGACACGGCGGGCGCCGTCTTCCTCGGCTGCCCGATGCGCGAGGACGCGGCCGCGAAGATACGCACCGACGGCGCCCTGGTCTTCCCGCCGGTCCCGGACCTGCCCTTCGACCCGTACCGGGGCCTGGTCTACTCCCCCGACGAACTGTTCGCGTTCCTGGCGGACGGCTACGAGGCCACGCCCGACGCGCAGGCGTACGCCTGGTTCCAGCGGACCAAGGCGGACGGGGACATCTTCGCCTCCATGCTGCGCGCGGTCCACGACGACTCCGTGTCGGACGCGCTCGACGAACTCCTCGCCGGTGCCCGGGTGGTGGGCGTCATGGGCGGCCACGCGATGGCGCGCGGCACGGAGGAGTACGCGGGTGCCGCGCGGCTCGGCCGGGAGCTGGCCCGCGCCGGCTTCACGGTCGCCACCGGCGGCGGCCCGGGCGCGATGGAGGCGGCGAACCTCGGTGCGTACGCCGCTCCCCACGACGACGACATGCTCACCGAGTCGCTCCGGATCCTCGGAAAGGCACCGACGTTCACGCCCTCGGTCACCGAATGGGCGACGGCCGCCTTCGAGGTGCGCGGCCGCTGGCCGAAGGGCGGCTCCTCCGTCGGCATCCCGACCTGGTTCTACGGCCACGAGCCGCCGAACCCCTTCGCCTCGCACATCGCCAAGTACTTCGCCAACGCCACCCGCGAGGACGGCCTGCTGGCCCGTTCCGACGCGGGTGTGGTCTTCCTGCCGGGCGCCGCCGGCACCGTACAGGAGATCTTCGACAACGCGACGCCGAACTACTACCGGTCACGCGGCGAGCCCACGCCCATGGTGCTCGTGGACCGGGCCCACTGGACGGAGAAGCTGCCGGCCTGGCCGCTGCTGCAGTCGCTCGCGCGGGGGCGGTCGATGGAGGCGCGGATCGCGCTGGTCGACCGGATCGAGGAGGCGCCGGAAGCATTGAAACGTCTCGGCGGTTAATAAGACGGCAAAGCCAACACGCGTTGACGGCATTCACGTTGACACTGCTTATGCAGCGCTTATAAACCTTGAGGCTCTTGGGAGTGCTGATGTCACATCAACATCCCCTCAACCCCCCGCATTTGCGCATCCTGTAAAGGACAAACGTGGCAGTTCTGTCCATATCCCGCCGTACCGTAGCGCGTTCCGTGCGTGTCCTCGGAGTCGCCTCGGCCTCGGCCGCACTCGCACTCGGTGTCGCCGGCAACGCACTCGCCTGCGACATCAGCGAGTTCTCGGCCGAAGCCAAGTGCGACGGCGACAAGGGCGTCATCGCCGTCACCGACGTGGACCCCTCCGGTGTCCCGGCGACCGTCACCGTCTACCTCCAGAACAACGGCGCCGACCTGAAGAAGGTCGGCGAGCAGGTGGTCGAGGGCTCGCGCGAGGGCGTCACCATCACCTTCGCCGAGAACTGGAAGCCGAACGCCGAGTACCGCGTCCACGTCACGGCCAAGGGCTACGTCGACGCGGACATCAAGCCGAACCTGACCACCCCGTCCACGGCCTGCAAGAAGGAGAAGGAGAAGGAGGAGCCGCCGGCCCCGTCGGACACCCCGACGCCGTCGGACTCCGCCTCGACGCCGGCCGAGGAGTCCGGGACGCCGGCCCCGGAGGCCTCTCAGAGCGAGAGCACCACCCCGGCGGACACCGCGAGCAACGCCCCGTCGCCCGCGGCCGGTGAGTCCAACCTCGCCGAGACCGGTGCGAACTCCAACACCGGTGTGATCGCCGGCATCGCGGCCGCGCTGGTCGTCGTCGGCGGCGGCGCGGTCTTCTTCGGCATGCGCCGCCGCGGGGCGAACAGCGACCGCTGACGCCCTCTCGGCATGTGCTGGTGGCCCGTCTCCTTCGTGGGGGGACGGGCCACTGGCCTTTCGGCACCTCACCCGAACGTCGCCCGCTCCCGCCAGAACTCCAGCAGCTCCCGCTCGCCGAGCACCTCCAGCTCCGGGCTGTCCAGCGGCAGCCGGCCGTAGAAGGCCAGCAGCACCGCGGTGAGCGGCCCCCGGAGCACGACCGTCGCCTTCTCGTGCCCGCGCCGCCAGGCGATGACACCCTCGTCCAGCTCGACGAACCACTCGGCGTTCAGCGCCGGTGCGGTGTCGGTGGCGTGCAGATGGATGCTCTTCCCCGGGCGCCGCAGATCCCGCGCGGGGGTGGGCGGCAGCGTCCGCTGTCCCCACTGCACGATCTCCAGCCACTCGTCGACCGCGTCGGCGGCGATGTCGGGCGCGACCTCGTAACTCCGGCCCACGGCGAGCGTCGCGTCGGCTCGGTGGACGGTGATCTCGTGTGCCATACGGCGCGCCCAGAATCCGGTGGTGAGGGCCCCGGTCCACCCCCAGACCTTCGCGTCCGGCCCGGCCTGGCGCAGCGTGCCGACGACCGCCTCACTGGTCTCCGCGAGCCAGGCGTCGAGCGCCGCGGCGTCCCCCTGGCCCTCGGGGCCGCCGTGGCCCGGCACCTGCTCCTGAGGGATCTCCTCCTGGGCCCGGGTCCGCACGAGCAGCTCCACCCAGCGCAGTGCACCGCCCGTGTGCCGTACGAGCTGCTCCAAGGACCAGTCCGGGCAGGTCGGCACAGTGACGGAGAGGTCGGCGCCGGAGGTCACCAGGGCCCTCAACTGACCCACCTGGTGAGCGATTTCGTCGCAATAGCGGTCATGTGCGAGTAACGTCATGCCGCTCACCCTACGAGCGGAACGATCACCGCAGCACGACGATTTCGGCCGCGTCGAACTCCACGCCGACCTGCGCCCCGACCTCCGGCGCCACCCGCAGCGCGCAGGCCGCCTCCAGCCGGGGCGCGTCCTCGGGCTGGAGGTGCACGGCGACATGGGTGCCCTTGAAGGTACGTGCGGTCACCGTGCAGCGCAGGCCCTCGTCGGCGGGCACCAGGCGCACGCCGGCGGGCCGGACAAGCAGGGTGCGCGCCCCCTGCGGAGCGTCCTCGGCGACCGGCACCTTGCCCCACGGCGTGTCCGCGGCCTCCCCCGCCACGGTCGCCTCGACCACGTTCTCGAAGCCGAGGAAGCGGGCCACGAACGCGTCGGCGGGCCGCTGCCACACCTCAAGGGGCGTGCCGGACTGGGCGATCCGCCCGTCCCGCATCACCACGACCCGGTCGGCCAGCGCGAAGGCCTCGCCCTGGTCGTGCGTCACGGCGAGCACGGTGGTGCCCAACCGCCCGAACAGCTCCCGCAGTTCGACCACCAGCCGCTCCCGCAGCGAGCGGTCGAGCTGGCCGAGCGGCTCGTCCAGCATCAGCAGCCGCGGCCGGGGGGCGAGGGCCCGGGCCAGCGCCACCCGCTGCTGCTCACCGCCGGACAGCTCGGCGACGGGCCTGCGCGTGGCCCCCGGCAGCCCGACGAGGTCCAGCAACTCCCGCACCCGGTCCTGCCGCTCCCCGCGCGAGGCGCCGTGCATCCGCAGCCCGAACGCCACGTTCCCGCCCACGTCCCGCTGCGGGAACAGCTGATGGTCCTGGAACATCAGACCGATCCCCCGCTTGTGCGTGGGCACCCCCGCCTGGTCCCGTCCGCTCAGCACCACCCGCCCGGCGTCGAGGGGCTGCAGCCCGGCCACCGCACGCAGCAGCGTCGACTTGCCGCTGCCACTGGGCCCGAGCACGCACACGATCTCCTGCTCGCCGACTTCCAGGTCGACGGCGTCGAGGGCGGCCCGCCCGCCGAAGCGGACGGTCGCGCCTTCCAGGCTCAGCAGCATCTAGAACTCCCCGGTCCGGTTGGTACGGAGTCGCTCCAGCACCAGCAGCGCCACCGCGCACACCACCATCAGAATCGTCGACAGGGCCATCGCCTGGCCGTAGTTGAGGTCCCCCGGACGCCCCAGCAGCCGCGCGACGGCGACCGGCAGCGTGGGGTTGTCGGGCCGCGCGATGAACACCGTCGCCCCGAACTCCCCCAGCGACACCGCGAAGGCGAACCCGGCCGCGATCAGCAGTGCCCGCCGCACCATCGGCAGATCCACCTCCCGCCACACCCGCCACGGCGACGCCCCGAGCACCGAGGCCGCCTCCCGCAGCCGGTGGTCCACCGCCCGCAGCACCGGAAGCATGGTCCGTACGACGAAGGGCACACCGACCAGTGCCTGCGCGAGCGGCACGAGGATCCAGGAACCCCTGAGGTCCAGCGGGGGTTCGTCCAGCGCGATCAGGAACCCGAAGCCGACCGTCACCGCGGACACCCCGAGCGGCAGCATCAGCAGCGCGTCGAAGCCGCGCACCAACCGGCCGGCGTCCCGTCGGGTGAGCGCGGCGGCGGCGAGCGAGCCGATCACCACGGCGATGGCGGTGGCGGCGACGGCGTACTGGAGCGAATTGCCGATCGCATCGATCGGCGGGACGAGGAAGGTTCCGCCGTCCTCGCTGGTCAGCGCCCGGTAGTAGCCGAAGTCGGGGGCGCCCAGGGACCGCTGGACCAGCACGGCCGGCGGCAGCAGGAGCAGTACGACGACGGTGCCGAGGACGCCGGCCAGCAGCGCCCACTGCCCGGCCCCGCGCGGCCGGCGTGCGGTCACTGCCGCGTCCACCAGCTTCAGGGCGGTCTCCCGACGCCGTACGGTCCAGGCGTGCAGGGCGAGGATCGCGCCGACCGCGACGAACTGGACCAGCGTCAGCACGGCGGCCGTGGAAAGGTCGAAGATCTCGGACGTCTGCCGGTAGATCTCCACCTCCAGCGTCGAGAAGGTGG
The DNA here is from genome assembly GCF_030386795.1 of Streptomyces sp. S.PNR 29. Lineage (GTDB taxonomy): Bacteria > Actinomycetota > Actinomycetes > Streptomycetales > Streptomycetaceae > Streptomyces. Next base: position 227,340 of record NZ_JANUQM010000014.1, on the reverse strand, counting down.
GGCCGCCGAGGATCTGCACGACGCCGAAGGAGGTGAAGGTGAACAGGAAGACCATCAGCGCGGCGGCGGCCACGGCGGGCGCGAGCGCGGGCAGGGTGACCTGCCGCCAGGCCTTCAGCGGCGAGGCGCCGAGCATCCGCGCGGCCTCCTCCTGCCGGGGGTCGAGCTGCGCCCACAGCCCGCCGACGGTCCGTATCACGACGGCGTAGTTGAAGAAGACATGCGCGAGCAGGATCGCCCACACGGTCGTGTCGAGCCGTACGCCCCACAGCTCGTCGAGCAGACCGCCCCGTCCGACCAGCGCCAGGAACGCCGTACCGACGACGACCGTCGGCAGCACGAACGGGACGGTCACCACGGCCCGCAGCAGCTGCTTGCCGGGGAATTCGAGGCGGGCGAAGACGTACGCGCCGGGCAGCGCGACCAGCAGGGTGAGGGCGGTGGAGACGCATGCCTGCCAGGTGGTGAACCACAGCACGTGCCGGATGTCGGACTGCGCGAGCACGTCCCACAGCCGCCCGAACCTCCAGCCCCCGTCGGCCTTGAGGCCGCGCGCGACGATGGCGGCGACGGGGTAGGCGAAGAACACCGCGAAGAACGCGACGGGCACGGCCATCAGCCCGAGCCGCGCCGCGCTCCCCTTGAAGCGGCGGGTGAAGCGCGGGGTCACCTCAGTACGAGCGAGTTCCACGACTTGACCCACTGGTCACGGTTGTCGGCGATCTTCGCCGGGTCCATCGTCCCGGGGTCCTTGGCGGCGGGCCCGTACTGGGTGAACTCGGCGGGCACCTTCGCGCCCTCGACCACCGGGTAGACGAACATGTTCAGCGGCATGTCCTCCTGGAACCGCTTGCTCACCAGGAAGTCGATGAGCGCCTTGCCGCCCTCGGTGTTCTTCGCGTTGCTCAGCAGCCCCGCGAACTCGATCTGCCGGAAGCAGGTGCCGTCCGCGACCCCGGTGGGCGCGGTCTTCGGCTTCGGGTCGGCGTAGATGACCTCGGCGGGCGGCGAGGAGGCGTAGGAGACCACGAGCGGGCGGTCGCCCTTGGCCTTCTTGCCACCGCTGGAGCCGGAGAACTCCTCGTTGTAGGCCTGCTCCCAGCCGTCGACGACCTTCACGCCGTTCGCCTTGAGCTTCTTCCAGTAGTCCTGCCAGCCGTCGTCGCCGTACCGGGCGGCGGTGCCGAGCAGGAAGCCGAGGCCGGGCGAGGACGTGGACGCGTTCTCGGTGACGAGCAGGTTCTTGTACTCGGCCTTGACGAGGTCGTCGTACGAGGCCGGCGGCGTCAGCTTGTGCTTGCTGAACCACTCCTTGTCGTAGTTGACGCAGATGTCGCCGTAGTCGACCGGCGTGACCCGGTGCTTGTCCCCGTCGAGCTGGTACTGCGCGTCGACCTGGCCCAGTCCCTTGGCCTCGTACGGCTGGAACAGCCCGTTGTCGAGCGCACGCGACAGCAGCGTGTTGTCGACGCCGAAGAAGACATCGCCCTGCGGGTTGTCCTTGGTCAGGATGGCCTTGTTGACGGCCTGCCCGGCGTCGCCGTCCTTGAGGACCCTGACCTTGTACCCGGAACTCTTCTCGAAGGCGGCGATGACGCTCTTCGACACGGCCCACGAGTCGTGGCTGACGAGGGTCACGGTCTTCGACCCGCCGCCGGACCCCTGGTCGCCGGACGAACCGCACGCGGCCAGAGAACCGACCATGCCCAGCCCGAGGACCACGGCCGTGAACCGCTTCTTGGTGATGCCCACTGGATTCCTCCTGGGTTACCAGGAAGAGACGCGGCCCTGCCCGGGACCTTGAGACAGGTGTCCCGGGCAGGGCGCAACAGCTTGAGTGATGACCGATCTCCCTACCCAGAATGACCTGGGCGAGGTTCAGAGGGTCTGCGGCCGGTGCCGCACTCTCAGCGCTGTGGCGCTCCCCTGTCGGAATATGCAGATGTTTCCTACACCGTATGCGGACGTGCGCTGACGTACTTATACGGCCCTTACGTCGGTCAGACTACCGCTCGCTCGCGGCGAGCTGACCGCAGGCCCCGTCGATCTCCTGCCCACGGGTGTCCCGGATGGTCACCGGCACACCATGCGCTGCGATCGCCTCCACGAACGCCTTCTCGTCCTCGGGCCGGGACGCGGTCCACTTGGAGCCGGGCGTGGGGTTCAGCGGGATCAGGTTGACGTGCACCGGCTTGCCCTTGAGCAGCCGCCCGAGCCGGTCGCCGCGCCAGGCCTGGTCGTTGATGTCCCGGATCAGCGCGTACTCGATCGACAGCCGCCGCCCGGACCTGGCCGTGTAGTCGAAGCCGGCGTCGAGCACCTCCCGCACCTTCCACCGCGTGTTCACGGGGACGAGAGTGTCGCGCAGCTCGTCGTCGGGCGCGTGCAGCGAGATCGCGAGGCGGCACTTGAAGCCCTCGTCGGCGAAGCGGTGGATGGCCGGGACGAGGCCGACGGTCGAGACGGTGATCCCGCGCTGCGACAGACCGAGCCCGTCCGGCTCGGGGTCGGTGAGCCGGCGGATGGCTCCGACGACCCGGTTGTAGTTGGCGAGCGGCTCACCCATGCCCATGAACACGATGTTGCTGAGCCGCGCCGGACCGCCGGGCACCTCGCCGTCCCTGAGCGCCCGCATGCCGTCCACGATCTGGTGCACGATCTCCGCGGTCGACAGGTTCCGGTCCAGCCCCGCCTGCCCGGTGGCGCAGAACGGACAGTTCATGCCGCAGCCCGCCTGGGAGCTGATGCACATGGTCACCCGGTCCGGATAGCGCATGAGCACCGACTCGACGAGCGTCCCGTCGAACAGCCGCCACAGCGTCTTGCGCGTGGTGCCCTGGTCGGTCGACAGATGCCGGACGACCGTCATCAGCTCCGGAAGCAACGCCTCCTGGAGCCTGCCGCGGGAACCGGCCGGGATGTCGGTCCACTGCTCCGGGGCGTGCGCGTACCGCGCGAAGTAGTGCTGCGAGAGCTGCTTGGCGCGAAACGGCTTCTCACCGATCGCGGCGACCGCCTCCTTACGCTCGGCGGGCGTGAGGTCGGCAAGGTGCCGCGGCGGCTTCTTGGCTCCGCGCGGGGCGACGAATGTGAGTTCTCCGGGCTTAGGCATGGCTCAACCAGTGTCGCAGATCGAACCGTGTGACCCGGATCCGGTGGAACAGGACCGACGCCGCGGCCGACGGAATCACGGACGTCCGTACGGCGTGGCAGGCGCCGGCCCTGCTGTGGAGCGGTGGTCTACTCGCCGGCGTGCTCCAGTGTGTCCTTGAGGATCTGCTCGTCGCGCGGGAGTTCCTTGCGGGCCTGCGGGCGGGCGACCAGGGGCACCAGGGCCTTGCCGAGGCCGTGTCCCTCGAAGTCGAGTTCCATGGTCACGCGGGACCGCCGGCCCTCGTCGAGCGGCTCGATCTCGCCGTGGACGCGTGCCCTGACGGGGCCGTCGATGCCGTGCAGCCCCCAGCTGTACGGCGGTTCGTACTCGGTGCACTCCATGGTCATCGGGATCTCGCGGGTGCCGATGCGCCGCATGATCCGGATCCGGGAGCCCTCGCCGAACGGCCCCTCGTCCAGCCGCTCCGCGGAGACGGCGCTGAGCTGCCATTCGGGTACGTGCGAGAAGTCGGTGACGTAGGTGTAGACGTCTTCAGGGGTGCGGTCGACGACGATCTCTTCTCGGATGGCGGACATGACGTCCCCCTTTCCGGGTGATCCGCTTTGATGACTTACACCCGAATCGTCCCACTTGCCCGACCGGCGCGCCATCGCCGGAATGAGGCGCCCTGAGCAGAGGAGCCCCCGCCCTGGACAGGGCGGGGGCTCACGGGCATGGCGACCTGTTCAGCCGGACCCGACGAAGAGCACCAGCAGCAGCCACACCACAGGCGCCGTGGGCAGCAGCGAATCAAGCCGGTCCATGATGCCGCCGTGGCCCGGCAGCAGCGTGCCCATGTCCTTGATGCCCAGGTCCCGCTTGATCATGGACTCGCCGAGGTCGCCCAGCGTGGCGCTGGCCGCGACCGCGAGGCCGAGCAGCAGGCCCTGCCACCAGGCGCCGTCGTCGATCAGGAACTGCAGGCACAGCGCGCCCACGACCATCGCGAACGCGACCGCGCCGGCCAGGCCCTCGCGGGTCTTGCCGGGACTGATGCGCGGAGCGAGCTTGTGCCGGCCGAAGCGCCAGCCGACGGCGTACGCGCCGGTGTCGCTGACGACCGTCAGCAGCAGGAACGTCAGCACGCGGTTCGGGCCGTCGTCGGCGGTGAGCATCATCGCCACGAACGTGGCCAGGAAGGGCACGTAGAACGCCGCGAAGATCCCGGCCGTGACGTCCTTGAGGTAGCCCTCCGGCGGTTCCGTCATGCGCCAGACCAGCACGGCCAGCGCGGTCAGCGCCATCGCCACCCAGGCGCCCTCGGCGCCCCGGACGTACCCCGCGACCACCATCGCCGCACCGCCGAGCGCCAGCGGCACGAGGGGCGCCCTGATGCCCTTGCGCTCCTCCAGCCGCTTGGTCAGCTCCCACAGGCCCACCACGACGGCCACCGCGATCACGCCGACGAACACGGCCTTGACGATGAACAGCGACGCGACGATCACCACGCCGAGCCCGAGCCCGACCCCTATCGCCGCACTCAGGTCGCGCCCCGCGCTCTTCTTCTGCCGCTTGGGTGCCGGCTGCGGGGCGTCGGGCATGGGCTCCGGATTCTGCGGCGCCGCCGCGAAGGCCTGCGCCGACGGGTTCTCGTGCGTCTCGTTGCGGAACAAGGGGCCGCTCAGCCGAGCGGCCCCCCGGTCGTCATCCTGGTCTCCGCCGTGGCCGGGTACGTCGGGCGCGATGGGCATGGGGCGAGTCTGCTGCGCGTCATGCGCATCGTACGCGGGACCCGCCGGGGCAGCCCCCGGGACGGGTCCCCGGTCGGACGGCCCCCAGTACCCGGTCTGCGGCGGCGCCCCCCAGGAAGAGTCGTTCATCAGACCTCGAGCAGCTCCGCTTCCTTGTGCTTCAGGAGCTCGTCCACCTGAGCGACGTACTTCGCGGTGGTGTCGTCGAGCTCCTTCTCCGCGCGGCGGCCCTCGTCCTCACCGATCTCGCCGTCCTTGATCAGCTTGTCGATGCTGTCCTTGGCCTTGCGGCGGACGGAGCGGATCGAGATCTTCGCGTCCTCGCCCTTGCCCTTGGCGACCTTGATGTACTCGCGGCGGCGCTCCTCCGTCAGCTCGGGGAACACCACGCGGATGATGTTGCCGTCGTTGGTGGGGTTGACGCCCAGGTCGGAGTCGCGGATGGCCTGCTCGATGTTGCGCAGCGCGCTCTTGTCGAACGGGGTCACCACGGCCATGCGCGGCTCGGGCACCGAGAACGAGGCCAGCTGGTTGATCGGGGTCGGCGCGCCGTAGTAGTCGGCCACGATCTTGTTGAACATCGCCGGGTGCGCACGGCCGGTGCGGATCGCTGCGAAATCCTCCTTGGCGACCACGACGGCCTTCTCCATCTTCTCCTCGGCTTCGAGGAGGGTCTCTTCGATCACCACTTGCTCCTGCGTGTCTTGAGTAGGCCCGGCTGCGGTTCCTTGTCGGGGCGGCGGCCGGCTGCGTCGCGTCTTCTTCCTGCACGGTTCCCGACCGGCAGGACATTGTCCATCCCCCGGCCCGTCTCCGTCCCGTCCGTCGCCCGGACAGGTGCCGTCCCTCGGACGGGGGTGGTTCTCAGGTCAGGCCCGGCTGCCTTGGTCACCCACAAGCGTGCCGATCTTCTCACCCTTGACGGCGCGGGCGATATTGCCCTCCTTCAGGAGCTCGAAGACCACGATCGGGAGCTTGTTGTCGCGGCACAGGGTGATGGCCGTGGCATCGGCGACCTTCAGATCGCGCGTGATGACCTCGCCGTAGCCCAGCGAGTCGAACTTCACGGCGTCCGGGTTGGTCTTCGGGTCGGAGTCGTAGACCCCGTCCACACCGTTCTTGCCCATCAGCAGCGCCTCGGCGTCGATCTCCAGGGCGCGCTGCGCGGCGGTGGTGTCGGTGGAGAAGTACGGCATGCCCATACCGGCACCGAAGATGACCACACGGCCCTTCTCCAGGTGGCGCACGGCGCGCAGCGGGATGTACGGCTCGGCGACCTGCCCCATGGTGATGGCGGTCTGCACGCGGCAGTCCACGCCCTCCTTCTCCAGGAAGTCCTGCAGGGCGAGGCAGTTCATCACGGTGCCGAGCATGCCCATGTAGTCAGAGCGGGCCCGGTCCATGCCGCGCTGCTGCAGCTCGGCCCCGCGGAAGAAGTTGCCGCCGCCGATGACGACCGCGATCTGTGCCCCGTCGCGTACGACGGCGGCGACCTCACGGGCGATGGCGTGCACCACGTCGGGGTCGACGCCCAGTCCCCCGCCACCGGAGAAGGCCTCTCCGGACAGCTTCAGCAGAAACCGGCCGCGTACTTTGCCGTCGTCGCTCTTCTCGGCCTTGGTGGTCATGGAGATCCCGCCTTTGTCACGTGCTGCACATACGAAGAAGGCCATTGCCGGTGGGGACTGGTTCGCATCCCATACGCGGCAATGGCCTCCTCGTCAGATCTGCTGTCGTCCGGCACGCCCGCGTGCCTGACGGCGTACCCGAACGACTGCTGTCGACCCTACCGGGGTCGGGCGTCTGTCGCGGTACCGACTCAGATGCCGACCTTGATGCGCGTGAAGCGCTTCAGGGTGACACCGGCCTCGTCCAGGACCTTCTGGACGGACTTCTTGTTGTCGAGCGCGTACGGCTGGCCGAGCAGCGTGGCGTCCTTGAAGAAGCCGTTGAGGCGGCCCTCGACGATCTTCGGCAGGGCGGCCTCGGGCTTGCCCTCGGCGCGGGTGGTCTCCTCGGCGATGCGGCGCTCGGCCTCGACGACCTCGGCCGGGACGTCCTCCTTGGAGAGGTACTTCGGCGCGAAGGCGGCGATGTGCTGGGCGACGCCCTTGGCGACCTCGGCGTTCGGCTTGTCCAGCTCGACGAGGACACCGATCTGGGGGGGCAGGTCGGGCATCGTGCGGTGCATGTAGGCGAGCACGAAGCCGTCGGCGAACTGCGCGAAGCGGTCCAGGACGATCTTCTCGCCGAGGTTGGCGTTGGCCTCGTCCACGAACGCCTGGACGGTCTTGCCGGCCTCGATCTCGGAGGCGAGCAGGGCTTCGAGGTCGGCCGGGGAGGTCTTGGCGACGTGCTCGGCGATCGCGGTGGCGACGGCCTGGAACTTGTCACCCTTGGCGACGAAGTCCGTCTCGCACTTCAGCTCGACGAGGACACCGGAGGAGTTGTCGTCGGCGATGATGGAGACCACGGCGCCGTTCTCGGCGGAGCGGCCCTCACGCTTGGCGACGCCCTTCTGGCCCTTGATGCGGAGCGCCTCGACGGCCTTCTCGACGTTGCCCTCGGCCTCGTCCAGCGCCTTCTTGCAGTCCATCATGCCGGCGCCGGTGAGCTCGCGGAGCTTCTTGACGTCGGCGGCGGTGTAGTTCGCCATGAGTCTGTGAATCTTTCTCGAAGTCTGGAAGATCGAAGATCTACGGGGTCTGCGGCCCCCATGGAACAACGGGGACCGCTGACCTCCGCTGACCTACGGGTGAACGGCGGGAGCGGAGTTCATGTCACCGCTCCCGCCGTCGACGCTGACGGGACGGTCAGGCCTGCTCGGCCTCGGCGGCCGGAGCCTCGGCGGCCGGAGCCTCGGCGTCCGGGGCCTCGGCGGCCGGGGCCTCAGCAGCGGCCTCCGCCGGCTTCTCGGCCTCGTCTGCCTTCTTCTCGCCCTCCAGCAGGTCGCGCTCCCACTCGGCGAGCGGCTCGCCCGCGGCCTTCTCGCCCTTGCCCTCGGTGGCGACACCGGAGCGGGCGATGAGGCCCTCGGCGACGGCGTCGGCGATCACGCGGGTGAGCAGGGTGACGGAGCGGATCGCGTCGTCGTTGCCCGGGATCTTGTAGTCGACCTCGTCGGGGTCGCAGTTGGTGTCGAGGATCGCGACGACCGGAATGTTCAGCTTCCGGGCCTCACCAACGGCGATGTGCTCCTTCTTGGTGTCCACGATCCAGACGGCGCTGGGCACCTTCTGCATCTCGCGGATACCACCGAGGGTCTTCTCCAGCTTGGCCTTCTCGCGGGAGAGGACCAGAAGTTCCTTCTTGGTCAGACCGGAGGACGCGACGTCCTCGAAGTCGATCTGCTCAAGCTCCTTCAGGCGCTGCAGGCGCTTGTAGACGGTCGAGAAGTTGGTGAGCATGCCGCCCAGCCAGCGCTGGTTGACGTAGGGCATGCCGACGCGGGTGGCCTGCTCGGCGATGGCCTCCTGCGCCTGCTTCTTCGTGCCGACGAACATGACCGTGCCGCCGTGGGCGACGGTCTCCTTGACGAACTCGTAGGCGCGGTCGATGTACGACAGCGACTGGAGCAGGTCGATGATGTAGATGCCGTTGCGCTCGGTGAAGATGAAGCGCTTCATCTTCGGGTTCCAACGGCGGGTCTGGTGACCGAAGTGGACGCCGCTCTCCAGCAGCTCCCGCATCGTGACGACGGCCATGGCCGTACTCTCCTTGAATTTCCCGGTTGTGCCGCGGGTGCCGGACGGCTCCCGCGCCTGACGCCCACGGTGCGCCGTGCCACGAAGGACCGAGAGGCGCTGATACGGGCCGTTTCCGGCCTGGTATCGGGGCGTGCGAAGTCGACCCGGTGACCCGGGTCGCCACCAGAAGTGTACGGGACCGGCGGGGCGCCGGGTGACGCCGATGTCCACAACAGAGGAGTTGTCCACAGGCTTCGGCCATGATCGGGCGGCTTGCGGCACGGTTCTCGCATGCGAGCGAAGCGATGTGTACGTGTGTGTACGTGGACGGCGTTGCTGCTGGTCCTGACGGTCCTGCCCCCGCTGCCGAGGTGGGAGCCGACCGCGGCGGGCACCGCCGCCGCACCGCCCCCGGGCCCCGCGGTACCGGCCATCGCCCGCACCTGGCCCGTCGGCACCCGCCCACCGGTCCTACGAGGCTGGGCCCCTCCGGCGGCACCGTACGGCCCCGGCCACCGCGGAGTGGATCTCGCGGCGCCGCCGGGCACAGCGGTACGGGCGGTGGCGGCCGGCCGGGTGACCTTCGCGGGCCGCGTGGCCGGAAAGGGGGTCGTGTCGGTGGAGCTGGCGGGGACGGGTGATCCGCCGTTGCGGACGACGTACGAGCCGGTGCGGGCGTCGGTGGAAAAGGGGGACGAGGTGAGGGCGGGAGACGTGGTCGGCACAGTGGAGGCGACCGGCTCGCACTGCGCTGTCACCTGCGTGCACTGGGGCTTGCGCAGAGCGGATGCCTACCTGGACCCGCTGTCGCTGCTGCCCCCGTGGCTGCTGCGCAGGGGGCCGTCGAGACTGCTGCCGGTGCTGGGGGTACCGCCCGCGTAGCCCCAGCACGACGGACGTCAGCCGCGAACGCCCCTCAGAGCCATGGCGACAGCCGCCTCGGCAATCGCCGCGGGCTCCTCCGCCGCCCCCAGCTCGATCCTCCGTACAGCGGCGTCCACCACACCCTGCAGCAGCATCGCCGCCAGCCGGGGCTCCTCGTGCCCCATCTCCCCCAGCGCCTCGACGATCATCGCGACCAGCCCGCCGTGCGCCGCCCGGATCTTCTCCCGGGCCCCGGCGTCCAGCTCGCTCGCGGAGATCGCCACCACGGCCCGGTGCCGCCGGTCCCCGACGAGCGCGAGCTGCCCCCGCACATACGCCTCGACCTTGCCCTCGGGGGTGTCCTGCTGCTCCATCGCCGCCGACACCTCCGCGGCCCAGACCGGGAAGTCGACCTCGCACAGCTCCTCGACGACGGCGGCCCGGGACCGGAAGTACTCGTAGACGCTGGACCGCGCCAGCCCCGTCCGCTCGGCGAGGGCCGGGAAGGTCAGCGCGTCCGTCCCACCCTCGGACAACAGGGAACGAGCCGCGTCCAGCAGGGCGGCTCGCTGCATCGACCGGTGCTCGGCCACAGAGGCCGCTCGAATCCTTGGCACGTCAACCACTTTACGGATGGACCCCCTTCGAGGGGAGTGACTCCACCCGACTGCCGGTCACCCGGCCCGGTCACCGTCCGAAGCTCGCCAGCTTCGCACGCAGCTGCAACACCGACTTGGTGTGGATCTGGCTGACCCGGCTCTCGGTCACACCCAGCACGTTCCCGATCTCGGCGAGCGTGAGCCCCTCGTAGTAGTACAGCGTGACGACGGTCTTCTCCCGTTCGGGCAGCGTGTTGATCGCCCGCGCCAGGAACCGCCGCAGCTCCCGGTCCTCGGCCACCTCCACCGGGTTGTCGGCGGCGGTGTCCTCCAGCGTGTCCATGAGGCTCAGCCGGTCGCCGCCCTCACCCCCGACGTGCAGCAGCTCCTCCAGGGCCACCACGTTGGCCAGCGACAACTGGCTGAAGACCGCGTGGAGTTCCTCCACGGCGATCCCCATCTCGGCGGCCACCTCGCTCTCCGTCGGCGTCCGCCTCAGGCGCGCCTCCAGCGTCGCGTACGCCCGCTCCACGTTCCGCGCCTTCTGCCGCACCGAGCGCGGGATCCAGTCCAGCGCCCGCAGCTCGTCGATCATCGCGCCGCGGATGCGTGTGATCGCGTACGTCTCGAACTTGATCTCCCGGTCGATGTCGAACTTCTCGATCGCGTCGATCAGCCCGAACACCCCGGACGAGACGAAGTCCGCCTGCTCGACGTTGGGCGGCAGGCCCACGCTCACGCGACCCGCCACGTACTTCACGAGCGGCGAGTAGTGCAGGATCAGCTGCTCCCGCAGCTGCTCGTCCCCCGTCGCTTTGTACGACCGCCACAGCTCGTCGAGTGTCGAGGGAGCGGGCGGCCGCGCGCTGCCACCGTCGCGGGCGGCTGGGGGGATCGCCGCCCGGTCGGACCCGGAGGTGTGCTGGGGCATTCGTCGCCTTGTGCCGTTCTGCCGTGAAGTGGTGGTGCCTGGGTACGCCGTCGGTCTGGTGATGTAGGTGCCTGTTCCTGTCGGGATCCTCGTGAGCGTAGCGTGACTGGAGCGTCGCGGTGCGCGAAGGGCGGGGCGCGGGCCATGCGCAGATACGTTCATCTGGGCGCCCCGCCAGGGCACGACGATCGCTCTGTGTGATCGTGCGGATACCTCAACTGCGCCAAACCCCAAGGCCGTCGGGGTTCCCCCGGACGGCCGAACACGCTCGGTCAGCACGGGTGCCGGCCACTGCGGACGGAGATCATCGCCTGGCGTGTCAACTTCCAGCCGTCGCCATGTCGTTCGACGTAACCGAGTGCTCGGAGTTCGTACAGTCTCGCGATCGCGTCGTCCTGAGTCGTATGCGCACCATGTGCGATCTCCCGCGCCGCCGCGGCTCGGCGCGCCGGCAGCGCGGCCAGTACCTGGCGGGCGCGCGGCTCCAGCAGGTCTCTGGGCAGCACCGGCCCGCGCCGGTCCGGGGCCAGTTCCCCCATGTCACCGACCAGTTCGACGACCTCCGCGGCGTCGGTGACGAGCACGGCGTCCCCGCGCAGGAGCTCGTGCACGCCGGCGGACTGCCCGCTGGTGACAGGGCCGGGTACTCCCATCGTGTGGCGGCCCAGACGCTGCGCCGCCCGGGCCGTGACCAGCGAGCCGCTCCGATGGGCGGCCTCGACGACGACGGTTCCCCGGGTGACCGCGGCGATCACCCTGTTCCGCAGAATGAACCTGCTCGGCGTCGGATGGTCCCCGGGCGGCAGCTCCCCGACCACCAGCCCCTGGTCCGCGATTCTGGTGATCAGCGCGGTGTGACCGCGGGGGTAGGGCCGGTCCACACCGCAGGCCAGGACGGCGACGGTGGCGCCGCCCGCGCCGAGGGCGCCCCGGTGGGCGGCGCCGTCGACCCCGTAGGCGCCGCCGGACACCACGACCCAGCCGCGTTCGGCGAGCCCGGCGGCGAGGCCGGCCGCCATGTGGGCGCCGTATTCGGTGCAGGCGCGCGCGCCCACGACGGCCACCGATCTGAGGGCCCACATCCGCAGGCTGGGACGCCCGCGCACCCACAGGCCGAGGGGCCGGGCGTCCCCGAGATCGTCGAGCTGCCCCGGCCACTCGGCCGTCCCGGGGCCCACGAACCGCACCCCCGTCTCCTGCGCGACCGCGAGATCCCGGCACGGCTCGGCCCGCCCGGCCCGAGCCCGCAGCCCCGCCCACCGCGTCTCACTCACCCCGGGCAGCGCCGGGCCTCCTCTCCGCAGCCTCCGCGCCACCTCACGCACCCCCCACTCCCGCACCCAGCGCCCACCGACCTCGTCGCCGGGCTCGATGACACGGGTGAGAAAGACCCGGTCGAGCAGCTCGTCGTCCGGCTCGTCGTCGCCGTTCACGTCAGTGCCCCGATGGCCATGGGTACGCCCCGCGGCACCCCGGTGCGCAGTTGCAGCGCCAGGGCGACGTCCGTCGCGTCGGGCCGGTCGTGACCGACGAGGTCGGCGACGGTCCAGGCGACGCGCAGGACACGGTCGAGGCCGCGGGCGGTGAGAACGCCCCGCTCCAGGCTCCGTTCCGCCTCGTCCATCGCGCCGGGTGCGGCGTACCAGCGGCTGCGCAGCTCACGTCCGGGGACGTCGCTGTTGGTGCGCCACGGAGTGCCGGCGAGGCGTGCCGCAGCCCGCTCCCGGGCCGCCCGCACCCGGTCGGCGACCGTCGCGGTGGATTCGCCCCGGGCACCGCACGCGGTCAGTTCGTGGCGCGTGACGCGGTCCACCTCGACACGCAGGTCGACCCGGTCGAGCAGCGGGCCGGACAGCCTGGCCTGGTAGCGGCGGATCGCCGAGGGCGGGCACTCGCACAGGTCGTCCTTCTGCGAGAAGCGGCCGCAGGGACAGGGGTTGGCCGCGAGGACCATCAGGAACTTCGCCGGGAAGCGCACGACGCCCGCGCTCCGCGCGATCACGACATGTCCTGCCTCCAGAGGCTGCCGGAGGGCGTCGAGGGCCTGGCTGCTGAATTCCGGCGTCTCATCCAGGGAGCCGCACTTACTCCGCCCCATGTGCCAGCACGTAAGGTGCTGGCCTGAGCAGGAGGAACACGGAGTATGGCAAGGGTTCTGGGCGCGCTGCGCCTGTCGAGGGCGTCGGACGAGTCGACCTCGGTCGTGCGACAGAAGGTCGCAATCCAACGATGGGCGGACAGCCGGGGGCACACCGTCGTTGGTTGGGTCGAGGACGTAGACGTGTCCGGAGCCATCGCCCCTTGGGAGCGACCGGGTCTCGGCCAGTGGCTCCCGTCCACCATCGGCAACGACGTGAGCGCAGTAGAGGAGCGCCTCGCGTGGGAACTCTCCCGAGTCGACGAGTGGGACATCCTCTGCGGCTGGAAGCTCGACCGGATCTCGCGTCGAGTCCTCCACATCGCCCAGCTTGTGGAGTGGGCAGGCGAGAACAACAAGGAGATCGCCGCCGCAGAAGACGGCTTCGATCTCTCTTCGCCCATGGGCAAGATCCTGTTTCAGCTCATCGCCGCCTTTGCAGAGGGTGAGCTCGAAGCGATCAAGGTGCGCGCCAAGTCTTCGTACGTGCACCTGATGAAGTCGGGCCGCTGGCGTGGCGGCTTCGTGCCGTACGGGTACCGGGCCGTGAAGGACGCCGAGGGCGAAGGGTGGAAGCTGGAGCCGGACGAGTACGGCACGGCTACGGCAAAGGTCGTCCGAGAGATCGTCCGGCGGATCGTCGAGGACGGGGAGGCGACGAACGCTGTCTGCCGCTGGCTGAACGAGGACCACACCAAGACCCCTCCCCCGCTCGACGCGCAGCGGATCAGGGCAGGCAAGGAGCCGAAGGGCGCTGTCTGGCGCGTCGGCAACCTGCTCCGGATGCTTCAGTCGCACACGCTTCTCGGCCGAGTCGAGATGACCGAGGAGGTCATGCTCCCGGACGGGAAGAAGGAGAAGAGGACTCGGCTTGTGCGGGATGCCGAAGGGCTCCCGCTTCAGCGGGCGGAGCCGCTCATCACAGAGCGGGAGTGGGAGCAGCTTCAGGCGAAGTTGAAGGCGAACAGCAACCCTCGGGCGGGCAACCGCTACGACCGCTCCCCTTTGCTCCAGGTGGCGTTCTGCACCTGTGGCCGTGCGATGTACCGGAACAACGGCCGTAACTGGATGTACTACCGGTGCAGCTCCCGGAACATTTCCGGCGCCGAGTGCGGCCAGAACGAAGCCATACGGGCGAAGCTGCTGGAGGAGGCCGTCGAGGAGGCGTTCCTCCGGGCGGTTGGTCACATGCAGATCATCCGTCGGACCTTCCGCCCCGGAGTCGACCACACCAAGGATGTCGAGGAGGTGACGCGCGCCCTGGCCGAACTCCGCGAGGATCGCGAGGCAGGGCTCTACTCCTCCGAGCTCGGCAAGAAGGAGTACCGAGAGGAGTACCTCCGACTCGAAGCGAAGCGCGAAGCACTCGCCGCCATGCCGGTAGTGCCGGACCGGTGGGAGGAGACCCCGACCGGTCAGACGTACGCGGACAGGTGGGCAGAGCTCACGTCCCCAGCGGAGAAGAACAAGGAGCTGCGCGAGGCGGGCGTGAAGGCGATCGTCCACAGGGAGGAACTCCCCTGGGCGCTCCCCTTGGCGGAGATCGGCGAGACCGAGGGGACAGTGCGTCACACGCTCGGGAGGATCGAGCTCCTGCTCCCGAGGGATCTCTACGACCGAGTGCGCGGCTTCGCCGCTGAGCACGTCGCGTAGCCCTTGCTCGTAGGCCCCGACCGGCCCCGCTCTCACCCGAGGGCGGGGCTTCGTCGTCCCACCCGAAGCTGAGCGAGCAAGCAAGGGAGGACCCGCCAGGCAGCCTCTCCCGTCGCAGCATGTTGTACGATGCCGGGCCAGGTCGCCGCCGTCGCTCCCGACTGCAAGAGACCGAGTCCAGGCCCGAAGCCTTGGGCGCCCACCTGTGAAGCGCGCTGTGCCTTCCGCACGGCCACCCCCGCGAAGAAGGGAGACACATGTCCCGCCGTCCGGCGGGGGTCGCTGGCGCACCCGTGTGCGCCTCACAGGAAGGAGCCACAACCAGTGGCCATCAGCTTCGGTCATGACCGCCCGTGGGGCGGAGTCTCCCAGCGCGAGTACCGGCGCATGGCGCAGGAACCCTGGCACCCGCTTGCCTACCGAGTGCACTTCGCTGCGCTGGGCTGGGCTGACCGCCAGGGTCATGCATCCTTCGACCCTGGGAAGCTGGCCGCTCTGCTGGGCAAGGAGGGCAAGCCCCTGTCCGACCAGAGCACGACCAACGCGGTCAACCGCGCCAAGAGGTGGGGGCTCGTCTCGCCCCGGTCGGGTGCCGCTTGCCTTGTCCTTGGTAATCACTTCTTCCAGAAGGGGAAGGGTGCACCGGTACCGTGCCGCGTCCATCAAGACCGGTGACCACACACCGCAGGTGTAGCCAGCACACGCCGTACGTGTAGCAGCATGGTCACTGACCTGCGGAAACGTTCGCCTCTTCTCTCTTCTTTTTGTCCTCACAGGTGGGGCCCCGAAGGGGCCGACAGAGGGAAGCACCTTCGACCTACGGCAAGCGGAGTGGGGGCGCGGCAGCGCCCCATGAGACAGGCATCGGCGAAGTAGTAGGCAGCATGGGCGGCCGGATGGCCGCCACAGCCTGAAGCCTCTACGACAGTGCGGCCCCGCAGGGGCCGACAGGAGCAAGCCCAAGGGGGGCGCTGCCGCGCCCCACAGGCAAGGACGTAAGGCTTCGTTCTGTGCACTCCTTCGCCGTCGCCAAGGAGGCAGCACAGGCCTTTGACCAGGCGCTACGCCGCAGCCGGCTGGAGTACAGGCCACCCTGAAAGGCCCTGAAACCGTGGCAGGATTTGAGCCGGTAAGACACGGCGGTCGAGCAAGGACCCTCCAAGGGGTCATACCCCACCCCCTTCGCCGTTGCCTCTCCTCCGCCGTCGAGAGGCTGGCCAGCGGCCCGCGTCCCGTGGCAAGCGAACGGCTGTGCGCCAGCGTGAGCGGCTGACAGGCTGTGCCCCTGGCAGTCAGGCGAGAGCACAGCGACAGGCAGGCAGACAGGCTCACAGCCTCTTGCCGTTGCGGACACGCGCAGCGCTGGCCAACACGCGGCAGAGAGCACAGCCCGACCGTGGCGCAGCGTGACGAGTAACGGGCGTCTCGAAAACCAAGGTTTGTGAGACGAGACGACAGGCACCCCGGAAGGGGGCGCAGCACTGTTCAAAACCCGTCTCGAAACTCCCGTCTCAGGCTTGACGTATTGAGACGAGTTCTGAGACAGTCCCGGCCATGACGACGAACACGATCACCGGTCAGCTCATCGGATACGCCCGCGTCTCGACCGATGACCAGGAAGCGCAGTTGCAGCGCGACGCACTGACGGCCGCAGGGTGCGCCCGTATCTTCGAGGACAAGGCCAGCGGGAAGAACACCAACCGGCCAGAGCTCACGGCCGCGCTGGACTACGCCAGACCCGGCGACACCCTGTGCGTGTGGAAGCTCGACCGCTTCGCCCGGTCGCTCATCGACCTTGTGACCATGGTCGACACCCTTCGAGAGCGGGGCATCGGGTTCAAGGTGCTCACAGGTGCACTGGCCAACATCGACCCCGGCACGGCGGACGGCCGTCTCATGCTTCAGGTGGTCGGGGCCATGGCGGAGTTTGAGCGCAGCCTGATCAAGGAGCGCACCCGTGCCGGACTCGACGCAGCCAAGGCGCAGGGGCGTACCGGCGGACGGCCGTCCGTCGTGAGTGAGGACGTGCTCACGGTGGCCCGTGCCAGGCAGGCGAAGGGCGAGAGCGTGAGCGCGATTGCCAAGGCCCTCGGGATCTCCCGTGCCACCCTGTACCGCCACCTCGGCGAGAGCGCCTGAGACAGGCGCACACAGGCGCATCCCACACCAGAGCGGCCCCCTTGTCGGGGGCCGTTCGCGTTCCCCTACCGCGTAGCCGTCTCCATGTCGGACACACCATCGACCAGCACGGGCAGGGGCGTGCCCTGAGCGCTGGCAACGACGGCATGGCGGACGTGCCCCGGCTCTGTCTCTGCCTCGGTCAGCGTCGCCCATCGCATGGGGAGCAGGGCCCCCACACGGGAGGGGAGCCGTGCCAGCGTGCGCGCCCGATCCTGCCCCACGAATCCGCCGTCCATGACCACGGTCAGCGTGTCCGGCTCACTGGCGAACGTTCCGCCCGGCGAGTGGTCGAGGGCCAGCACCCGAGCAAGGCGCAGAGCCAACCCTGTCTGTCGCTCCAGCACCCGCGCCCCCACATCGGGTATGGCTTCACCCTCGGGCACCTCGGCACCCGGCAGGGACCATGCCCCGGTGGACAGGTCCTTGACCATGAGGACACGCGGCCCCTTGGGGTGCTCCGCGAGCACCAGGACCAACACCCGTAGCCGTCGCATCACAAGCCTCTCTGCGCCCCTGTGGGGCGCGTACAGGAGTTCGGAGGAGACGGCCCCTGCCGACCACGGGGGGAGCCGACAGGGGCCAGCACAGGGGCGCGGTCGGTCACTCGTCCCGGACGACCATCGCGAACGATGTACAGATGCGCCGGAACCCCGCGTGTCCGCTCCGGCCGGTGTGGCTCATGCACTCCACGTCGACCGCCGCACCGTCCGTCGAGGGCGTGGCCGTCCACTTGCAGTGAAGGCACTCGGCCTCAAAGGTGACGTCGGTGTCCGGGTGCTGCGTGATCCGGTGCTTCACGTACCGCAGGATCGTGCGACTACCCATCGTTGCCAGGCTCCCCGTGCTGTGCGTTCAGGTGCCGACGCAGGTACACGTTCGCGTCCGTCACCGCGCTGTGGTCCGACACGGACCGGGCATTCTGTCGACGATTCGCAATCCCGAGACATTCCGAACAACCGGGCACGGGCGCAGGCTCCCGCCGAAAGGGCGAGAGCGTGGAGCCCTGTTGTCTGCGTGCCGCCATCCGAGAACCTCCCTGGCATGGGTTGCCCGTGCCCAGCAATGATCCGCCGAGTGGTGGCCCTTCATGCGCCTCAGTCACGTCATTGGGTAAAGATCACGCTCGGCAGACAGCCGACCATTCCGAGAGTTTCGCTCTGGCGTTCTCCCCGAACAGAGCACGTTCCTCGTATCCGGCGAATTCCTCGGCGTATGCCCGTACGTCCCTCGGGTCCCGGAACACCATCACGCCGGTCGACATCTCTGCCGTAGCCAATCGGTCATCGTAGATGGTGAAGGTATTCAGCGGACACCCCGGCATTGGGGTGTTGAGTGGAATCACACCGAGACGCACATTCGGTAGATGGGTGAGCGATGCCAACCGGTCAAGCTGCACGGCCATCGCATCGGGAGGCAGGAACGGGGAGCGTGCCGCCTGCTCGGTCAGAATGAACGTGAATCGCTTCGAGCGGTCGTAAAGAATTTCCTGCCGTTCCAGTTTCCTCGCGATTGCTTTGCTGTGGTCTCCGGGGATGTGAGCGAGGCTGGCCCGGATGTACTCAGGCGTCGAGAGCAGGGCAGTAATCATGGAGAGCAGGAAGAATCGGAAGTCGGTCGAGGACGCTTCGAGCCCTGCCAACTCCCGCTGTTTCTTGTCGAGCCCTTTTCGGCGGAGCCCTCTCGCGTCCTGCCATTCCGTGTTCGCTGTGCGGGCAAGGGCGGATACCTCCGCCACAACTTGGGGCGGAGCATCGAGGGCAGTCAACAGGGTCTCGATGTCGAGGAGACTCGGCCGTGCCCTGCCGTTCTCAATGCGGCTCACCTTGGACTGAGACATGTTGCAACGCGCGGCAAGCCGGTCTCCGGAGAGACCGGCCGCTTTGCGTAGATCACGGAGCATGGCCCCCAGCTCTTGCCAGGACTGGCCAAGCTCCTCGGGCTCGAACGTCACCCCGTCACGCGCTCCGCGTATTCGAGGAAGGGGACGGACTCGGCGATGGCGATTCGCTGGTATTCGATGAACGGGGCCGGGTCGCCCTCGTACAGCTCTCGGCCGATCTGTGTTCCATCCTCTTCGTAATGCATGAGGACGACCGTGGAGCGGTCGAACATCCAGAAGTCTTGAGCTCCCGGAAGTGGATTCTCCCGCTCGGTCACGTCGAGGATTCGGATGTCTTCCCCGATGGGTGCCTGATGGCGGTAGTACCGCTCGAACTCGAAGCGCAGGTAATCGGAGAGCGGCCGAGTCAGGATGTGCACTCGTCCGACGCTTCCCCCAGTTTCCTTGCGCCGCTGGATCATCTCCGTCCACGAATCCTCGTACGGTCCCGGGAATCGCTCGCCGGCCAGGAATCGGGAGAACTCCTCAGCCTCTTGCGGTACCCGGTAAGTCGGCAGGGTCTCCAGCCGCCACGCTTCCGTACGGAAGTCGCGGAACTTGGCCTGCCAGTCCTCACCATCCAAGAACACGGAAAGCCTCCCTCAGTACGCTTTCCGGGATCTCGACAAGCCCCTCCCCTTCGGGCGGAGTGAACCCGTCGAACATGTCGCCCTGCACCACGAACGATCCCTTTTCGGTGAGGTACACGTTCGGGCAGTCACCCTGCCCGCACTCCCCATTCCCGTTGCCGGTGAGGCGGGTAAGTCCTGCACGCTCGGACATGCGTAACCCCCTGGTCAGTGGCCCCTGTCAGGCCCCGTTGAACACGACCGTACGGGCGTCATGCACAGCCGTCCATGCGCGAACGTGGGTATTCACGTTGTTGCATGAACCCGTGGCCTCCGACGTAAGCGCAGCCGTCGCCGCCCTGTGCGGGCGCGTGGCGGGCGCGTGCGGCTCGGACGGGGCGAAGCCGGTGCGGGGAGATGGCGGGGCGCGAGAGGGCCGCTGGCACGCTGCACGGAACGGGCCACGCTGGACCGGATCGGTCGTGTACCTTGATCGCGGAGTAAGTCTGTCTCACGCGCTTCGTCCAGGAAGAGAACGCCCCGGTGGGAGAGCGACACGGCACCGGGCCGCGCGATGCCGGGACCGCCGCCGACGAGTGCCTGCATCGTGGCCGAGTGGTGCGGGGCGCAGTAGGGGGCCACGTCGATCAGGGGTTTGCCCGGTGGGAGCAGTCCGGCCACCGAGTGCACCGCCGTGACCTCCAGCGACGCCTCCCGGCCGAGCCGGGGCAGGATGGCGGGCAGCCGCTCCGCCAACATCGTCTTCCCGGCCCCCGGCGGCCCCTCGAGGAACAGGTGGTGTCCGCCCGCCGCGGCGACCTCCACGGCCGTGCGGGCCGAGATCTGGCCCACGACGTCGGCGAGGTCATGGCCGTGGTCCTGCTGCGCCGCACCCACACTGTGCATTCCGGTGGCCGCTCCCGTGCCGGGCACCCGGAGGCCGGCGAGGAGCGGATCCGGGCGGCCCACCTCGTCCGGCTCCTCGTCGGGCACGGGCTCGTCCGCGAGGATGGCGATCAGCTGGCGCAGGCTACGGACGCCCAGCACCGACACACCGGGTACCAGGGACGCCTCGGCGGCGGCGCATTCCGGCACGACCACCTGTTCGTAGCCGGCGTCCGCCGCGGCCAGCACCGCGGGCAGGATGCCCCGCACGGGCCGTACCCGTCCGTCCAGGCCCAGCTCCCCGATCATCACGATGTCGGCGAGCACTCGGGGATCGATCCGCTCGGCCGCGCCGAGAACCGCGCAGGCGACGGCCACGTCGAAGCCGCTGCCCGCCTTCGGCACGGATGCCGGGCTGAGTCCCACGGTCAGCTTCTTCTGGGGCCACTCCGCCCCCGAATTCACCACAGCGGCCCGAACCCGGTCCCGGCTCTCGGTCAGGCTCTTGTCCGGCAGCCCCACCAGCGTGAACGCCGCGACGCCCGGTTCGAGGTCGGCCTGGACCTCGACGACGACTCCCTCGACGCCGACCAGCGCCACCGAGCACGTACGCGCGAAACCCATCACGCCACCCCCCGCACATGCTCGACCACCGGGGCACCGCGCTCGGGGAGGACCACCCCGACCAGATCGATACGTGCCCCGCCGGGCGGCGCTCCCCCGTGGGTCTGGATCCAGCGCTCGGCGAGATGCCGCAGCCGCTCCGCCTTCTCCGGGGTCACCGCTGCCATCGGGTGTTCGAAGCGGCCGCCCCTGCGGGTCTTGACCTCACAGACGACCAGGACGTCCCCGTCCCGGGCCACGATGTCGATCTCACCGGTCCTGCCGCAGCGCCAGTTGCGCTCCAGGACCGTCATCCCGGCCTCGGCCAGCCGCCGCGCGGCCAGGTCCTCGCCGTACTTGCCCATCGCACCTCGTGCGTTCATGTCGGCACCACCTCCGGCGCCAACGATGAGGGCGGCTCAGCGAGCTATTGGATCTTGGTGGACAACCCCCGACCTGTGGACAACTTCGTCACCCTTACGAGGGAAGCCCTCGGGAATGTCATCCACCCGGCAGCTCCAGATCGCTCTTGTTCAGCTCCTCAATGTTCACGTCCTTGAACGTCAGGACACGGACCTGCTTCACGAAGCGAGCCGGCCGGTACATGTCCCACACCCAGGCGTCCGCCATGGACACCTCGAAGAACACCTCACCCTGGACCGAGTGCACCTGCATCTCGTAGTCGTTGGTCAGATAGAAGCGCCGCTCGGTCTCGATCACGTATTTGAACAGACCGACGACATCGCGGTACTCCCGGTAGAGCTTGAGCTCCATCTCGGTCTCGTACTTCTCGAGGTCCTCGGCGCTCATGGCATGTTCCCCTTCAGCCGTGCGATCCCCCCATTGTGCGCCAGTCCCGTAAGCACCTAGACGATTTCTGGGTCAAGGGTCACGGGCCCGGCCGGGGGACCTTCGTCGAGCAGCGTGCGCAGCAGCTCGGCGAGTCTGGTCGGATACACCGTCTCATGTGCCCGGGTCAGTTCCTGACACGTCCACCAGCGTGCTCCGGCGACACTGCGCCGCTCCAGTTCGGTCAGCCCCACCGCCTCGGTCTCGGTCCGGGTCGTACGGGCCAGGTAGTACCACTCGTCCTGGTCCCAGCGGCGGCCCGCGAACGGGAAGGAGCACCTGCGCCGCCACAGCACCGGGCCGAGCTCCACCTCGGTGATGCCGGTCTCCTCCGCGAGTTCCCTCAAGGCGGCCTCTTCACGGGTCTCGGCGCCCTCCAGGCCGCCGCCGGGTGTGAACCACCAGTCGTCGGCCGGATCGTCCGGTTCATGGCCGTGCAGGAGCAGGATGCGGTCCCGCGGGTCCAGCAGGACCACCCGGGCGACCTTGCGCAGACCGCCTTCGTACGGGTCGCTCCCCGCGCCCGTCCGTGCCTCAGCGGGCACCGGCGGGCTCCGACCGCGCCCGGGTACGGGCGGCGCCGGTCCGCTTGGCGACCGGGCCGTAGGCGGCGCCGCCGAAGATCAGCACGGCCCCGGCGACCACCAGCGTGAGCATCGTACGGAGCGGCCCCGGCGACGAAAGGGTGCCGAGTGCCTCGAAGCCGGTGGGCCGCTCCAGCATGCCGTTCATGGGCCAGACCACGGCGTCGACGCGGGCGTCCACGGCTCCTCTGGGCACCGTGCCGCGGGCGGCGTCCGTGAGGTGGGCGGTGGAGTCCAGGGAGCTGCTGCGCTCGTCACCCAGAAGGAACAGGCGCCCCTTGGGGACGGTCACGTCGGAGAAGTTCGTGATCTCGGCCGGCGTGCCCTTGGCGAGATACGGCTCGTCGATCTCCTTGCCGTTGACCTTCAGCTTGCCGTCCTGGCAGCAGGAGACGGTGTCACCGCCGACGGCGACCACGCGCTTGACCAACGGCACGTTGGACCAGTCCTCCTCCCGGAAGACGACGACATCGCCGCGGCGGACGTCACCGCCGTCGATGCGCTGCGCCAGCACCCGGTCGCCCGCCTCGATCGTCGGCGACATCGAGCTGGTCGGCACGGTGTACGGCCGGTAGACCACCGCTCCCCAGAGGAACCCTCCGAGGAACAGCACCAGACCCAGTGCGACGGCCAGCCCGGACACCCGCTGTCCGGTCCGGCTGCCCACCGGGCCCTGGTTCGTGCCGCCGCTGCGCGGGGCCGTACGTGTCGTGCTCTCGCCACTCATGGACCCGCACCCTACCCGGCGGTTACTGACCCGGTCAGCCCCTCCGGGGCACCCGAGGTCAAGCCTCCGTAAGGGCTTCACAAGGCCCGACACCGCGGCGGGAACGTCCCGCCCGGTACATCCGCCTCAGCGGGTCTCGGCTGCGGCGATCCGCCTGCGGCGCCACAGGGCCACCGGCACCACACCGGCCAGGGCGATGCCCTGGGGCGCGACCGACAGGGCGGCGGCCGCTGCCGACTGGTCGTTCAGGCCGCTCTGGTCGAAAGTGTCCGGAACCGGCAGGGTGTCCCAGCGGGTGATCGGCCAGGCGATGACGATGGCCCGTCCGACGACCTGGCTCACCGGGACCATGCCCTTGTGCCGGTCGGACTGGTTGTAGCGGGAGTCCCGTGAGTTCTGCCGGTGGTCGCCCATGACCCAGATGTAGCCCTCGGGCACCTTCACCTTGAACCGGCCGCCCTGGTCGTCGTCGGTGCACGGCGTGTTGCCCGGGAACACGTACGGCTCGTTCAGCACCTTGCCGTTGACCGTCAGCGGGCCGGTGCCCTTGCACTCGACGGTGTCGCCGCCGACCCCGATGACGCGCTTGATGAGGTCCTTCTCCGACGGGGACGGCATCAGGCCGATCCAGCTGAGGAAGGTCTGCAGCGCGTTCGGCTCCGTCGTCGGCTCGCCCGCGAGCCAGTTGTCGGGGTCGTGGAAGACGACGACCTCACCGCGCTCGGGCTCGGAGCCGAACCAGGGGGTGAGCTTGTCGACCAGCACGCGGTCACCCCGCTGGAGGGTGTTCTGCATGGAGTCGGAGGGGATCGAGAACGCCTGCACCAGGAACGTCTTGATCAGCAGCGCGAGCACCAGCGCGATGCCGATCAGGATCGGCAACTCCTTCCAGAAGGAGCGCTGCTTCTTGGTCTTGGGGGCCGTGCCACCCGGGCCCTGGCCTTCGGTGCTGGTCTGCTCGCTCACCCTGTCGCCCTCGGCTGCCCCGGAGTCACTCCCTGAGGTCACGGCGCTGTCCGCGGCCGGGGCAGCCGCTTCCACGGGGCGTCCGCGGTGTTCCTCGCCGTCGTGTCCGGATCGTGCGCCAACCGCAACATCCCCCACGCCAACTCCTTACTCTGTGCCGCCGCCTGCCCCGGATCCGGCGCAGGCCCACCACTCCCATAACGAGCGGGAGTTCCGCAGGGCTCGGGAGCTGGATCGTTCCGTTCGGATCGTCGGAGGCAACCCTATGCGACAGCCGGGGAGCAGCGGTCGACCCGGAGGCCGAGTCGGACACGGAGGCGTATGTGTTCGGCTCCTCCAGCGTAGTCCAGTGGTTGAACGGCCAGGCGATCACCATGGCCCGTCCCACCACCTCGTCCTCGGAGACCGTGCCGCCGTAGTCGGTGTCCTGATGCGCGCGGGAGTCGGCGGAGTTGGCCCGGTGGTCGCCCATCACCCACAGCCGGCCCTGGGGGACGGTGATGTCGAACGGCGTGGCGGACGGGGCGTTGCCGGGGTACAGGTAGGCCCCCTCGTCCAGGGGGACACCGTTGACGGTCACCCGCCCCTGTGCGTCGCAGCACTTCACGTGGTCGCCGCCGACGCCGACGACCCGCTTGATCAGGTCCTGCTCGTCCTCGGACGGCAGCAGGCCGATGAAGGTGAGCCCTTCCTTGACCTGCTTGACGACCACGGGATCGTCCTTCTGGGTGGTCTGCTCGTCCTGCAGCCAGCCGCCGGGGTCCTTGAACACGACGACGTCCCCGCGCTGAGGCTTGGAGCCGAACCAGGGGGTGAGCTTGTCGACCAGGACCCGGTCGCCGATCTGGATCGTCTGCTCCATGGAGCCCGACGGAATCACGAAGGCCTGGACGAGGAACGTCTTCAGCACGAGGGCTATGAGGACGGCGACGCCGACGAGGAGGGGGATCTCCTTGACGGCACTGCGCCGACGACGTCTCTTGACCTTGCGCTGGAGCTTGCGCCGCTCGGCACGGGTGCGACCGCCGGCCGGACCGGCGGCACGCCGCGCACCGGTGGGCAGCAGGTTGTCCGCGGCACTGCTGGGCACGCCGCGCGGTTTGCCGCGGTTACCCATGGGCGCCCTCCGGTACCGGCACGCGCGCGTAGGCGTCGGGGCGGTGCAGACGGGTGGCGTGGCCGAGGGGCCATACGATCCAGTCGGCGCGGCCGATGACCTCGGCGACGGGGATCATGCCGCCGCCCGGTGAGCCCAGATGGTCGCGCGAGTCGCTGGAGTCGCTGCGGTGATCGCCGAGGACGAACAGGGTGCCGTCGGGCACGACGACGTCGAAGCGCACCGTGGACGGGCTGTCGCCGGGGTGCAGGAAGGTCGACTCGTCGACCGACCGGCCGTTCACCTGGATCCTCCCCTCCTGGTCACAGCAGACCACGTGGTCTCCGCCCACACCGACAACGCGTTTGATGTAGTCGGCGTCCCCGAAATACCCAGTGCCGTCGAACACAACCACGTCACCGCGCTGCGGCTCGGCTCCGAAACGGTACGCCAACCTATTTACGAGAACGCGGTCACCGATCCTCAATCCGTTCTCCATGGATCCGCTGGGAATCTGGAATGGTTTCACCACGAACGTGTTGAGGATCAGCAAAAACAGCAGGCAGACCAGCAGACTCAGGGAGATCCGCCCACCCGGCAGCCAGTCCGTGATCCGCGCCACCAACGCGAAACGCGACCGTCCCTCCGGTCCCTCCGGGCCCGAGGTGTCCTCGGGTTCGGAAGGGAGGGAGGAGCGGTCGCGTTCCGTCGGCTGTGCTTCGGTGTCCATCGGGGCCAGATGCTATCCGGCGCCCCTGTGGACCCGGCGAGGAAGAACCCCCGGAAGCGCTCAGTTCTCGCGCTTCTCCTTGATCTTCGCGGCCTTGCCGCGCAGCTCGCGCAGGTAGTACAGCTTGGCACGGCGGACGTCACCCTTGGTGACGAGCTCGATCTTCTCGACGATCGGGGTGTGCACCGGGAAGGTGCGCTCGACGCCGACGGAGAAGGAGACCTTGCGGACCGTGAAGGTCTCGCGGACGCCGGAACCCTGTCGGCGAATCACCACACCCTTGAACTGCTGCACACGGGAGCGGTTGCCCTCGATGACGCGGACATGGACGTTGACGGTGTCACCCGGGCGGAAGGCCGGGACGTCGCTGCGCAGCGACGCGGCGTCGACGGTGTCGAGCAGGTGAGACATTTCGTCTGCTTTCTTCGCTGATGCCACAGGTCATCAACGGGAACTAGGCGTTCGGATCAGGGTTGTGCGGGTCGGGACGGACGTCGTCTCCCCCTGTGGCAGGGGCGCACGCCGGACGGACGCACAACAGCGACCTATTCTTCCACGCCGTCCGTCCTGCGCCAAAATCGGCCGTACCGCTCCCCCTCCGGGTCCGGTTCCCAGCCCAGGATCGAGAGCATCTCGCGGTCCTTCTTGTCGAAGGCCTTGGGGTCGCAGCTCTCGATGAGGTCGGGCCGGTGGGCCGTCGTACGCCTGAGGGCCTCGTCGCGCCGCCAGCGGGCGATCTTCCCGTGGTGGCCGCTGAGCAGCACCTCCGGGATCCCGCGGCCGCGCCACTCGGGCGGCTTGGTGTAGACGGGCCCCTCCAGGAGGTTGGCCATGGCCCCGGGGGCGAAGGAGTCGTCCCGGTGGGACTCGGCGTTGCCCAGGACACCGGGCAGCAGCCGTGCCACGGCCTCGGTGACGACGAGGACGGCCGCCTCGCCGCCGGCGAGGACGTAGTCGCCGATGGAGACCTCGTACACCGGTATCCGGGTCGCGTACTCGTCGATGACGCGGCGGTCGATGCCCTCGTAGCGGGCGGGCGTGAAGATCAGCCAGGGGCGCTCGGAGAGCGCGACGGCGAGTTCCTGGGTGAACGGGCGACCGCTGGGGGTGGGGACGATGAGAGCGGGCTCGTGGGAGCCCGTTTCGTAGCCGTCCGCCAGGACGGAGTCCAGTGCGTCTCCCCATGGCTCGGTCTTCATGACCATGCCGGGACCGCCGCCGTACGGGGTGTCGTCGACGGTGTTGTGCCGGTCGTACGTCCAGGAGCGCAGGTCGTGCACGTGCACATTCAGCTGTCCACGCGCGCGTGCCTTCCCGACGAGGGAGACGTTCAGCGGTTCCAGGTACTCGGGGAAGATCGTGACGACGTCGAGCCTCATGCGCTGTCATCCCTGGAGGAGGCGATCTCGGCGCGGTCGTCGATGAGTCCGGGCGGCGGGTCGATGACCGCCCGCTGCTCCTCCAGGTCGATCTCGGTGACGATGTCCGCCACGAACGGCACGAACACCTCGCTGCCGTCCGGCCGCTCGACGATGAAGAGGTCCTGGGAGGGCAGATGCGAGATCTCGGTGATGCGGCCGACCTCGACGCCGTCCTTGGTGACCACGTCCAGATCGATCAGCTGGTGGTCGTAGTACTCGTCCTCTTCCTCGGGCAGCTCGTCCGGGTCCACCTCGGCGATCAGGAGGGTGTTGCGCAGCGCCTCGGCCGCGGTGCGGTCGCGCACGCCTTCGAAGCGCAGCAGGAGGCGGCCGCTGTGGACACGGCCGGTCTCGATGGTCAGCGGTCCGATGGAGGCCGGGTCGGTGGCCAGGACGGCGCCAGGGGCGAGCCTGAGTTCGGGCTCGTCGGTACGTACCTCGACGGTGACCTCGCCCTTGATGCCGTGGGCGCGGCCGATCCGTGCGACTACCAGCTGCACTTGTGAAGATCTCCTGTCTTACGACCGGCCGTACGACGTCGGGCCGGGGACGGCCCTGCGGCCCTCCCCGGCCCGAGCCGGTGCTGCGATGCGTCAGCGAACGTGGTCCACGTCGACGAGGTCGACACGGACACCGCGGCCGCCGATGGCGCCCACGACGGTACGCAGAGCGCGTGCGGTGCGGCCGTTGCGGCCGATCACCTTGCCGAGGTCGTCCGGGTGGACCCGGACCTCGAGCACACGCCCGCGGCGCAGGTTGCGCGAGGCGACCTGCACATCGTCAGGGTTGTCGACGATGCCCTTCACGAGGTGCTCGAGAGCCTCCTCGAGCATGCTCAGGCCTCGGTCGACTCAGACGAAGAGGACTCAGCGGCGGCCTCGTCCTTCTTCTCAGCCTTCTTCTTCTGGGTGATCGCCTCACCCTTGCCCTCGTCGTCGCCACCGAGAGCCTCGAACGACGGACGCGCGGGCTTCTCGGCCGCCGTCAGCAGCGGAGCCGGGGCGGGCTCGCCCTTGAACTTCTGCCAGTCGCCGGTCTTCTTCAGGATGGCGAGCACGGGCTCGGTGGGCTGGGCGCCCACGGAGAGCCAGTACGCCACGCGCTCGGAGTCGACCTCCATCACCGACGGGTTGTACGTCGGGTGGTACTTGCCGATCTCCTCGATGGCCCGGCCGTCACGGCGGGTACGGGAGTCGGCGACGACGATGCGGTAGTGAGGCGAACGGATCTTGCCCAGACGCTTCAGCTTGATCTTGACTGCCACGGGAGTGGGTTCTCCTGGATTTGACGTGGTTGGGC
Source organism: Streptomyces sp. S.PNR 29 (assembly GCF_030386795.1). Classification (GTDB taxonomy): domain Bacteria; phylum Actinomycetota; class Actinomycetes; order Streptomycetales; family Streptomycetaceae; genus Streptomyces. The sequence continues at coordinate 198,836 of NZ_JANUQM010000014.1, read as the reverse complement.
ACGGCGAGATGGCCGCGTGGGGTTGCGGTACCCGAGTGCCCGATGGACGCGTCAGCCGGAGGAGAGAGGGGTCCTGTGCGGCTGTCGAGTACAGCTAGCCATTGTGCCATACCCTGCGGGTCGCTCCGGACCGAGGGGGCGTGCGCTGGGCAGGGTCGAGCGGCACCCGGCGTGGAGGTGACCTGCGTCGGGTGCGCAGCCCGGCGCGACGGGGTGCCGTCACCGACGGCACCCGAGCGCCCCGTACTCGACCGGCAGCCACGAGATGCCGGTGCCCGCACGGGCGTCAGCGCGCCCCCGCGCCCACGACCTCCGGGATGCGGAACGGCTTGCCGCAGCCGCCGCAGACGATCGGGGCCTGGGCCAGGACCGAGGGAACGACGCGCACATTGCGGCCGCAGTCGCAGACCGCTTTCACCCGCACACCGCCCCCGGAGGAGCCGTGACGGGCCGCCGGGCCCCGGAAGCTCTTGGCGGTGTCGGCGGACGTGGCTGCCATGTGCGCCTTCAGGGCGCGCTGCAGGCGCTCCATGGTCGGGCGGTAGCGGCGCTTCGCCTCGGGGGTGAGCGTGACCAGCGAGAAGCCGCTGCTGGGGTGCGGTTCCTCGGGGTGGTCCAGGCCCAGCTCCTCGGCGATCGCGAGGAATCTGCGGTTGTGGTAGCGGCCGGCACGGGAGGTGTCGCGGACGCCGCGCGCGGCGGCGATGCCATGGACTGCCTCATGGAGCAGTCGTTCGAAGGAGAGCTCGTGACCGCACGCGGACGACGACTCCCCGATCAGGGACTCTGGCGCGGCAAGATCGGGCAGCTCGGGGTGGTACCGCTGAATGTCGGCCCACGCCTGCGCCAGCTCTGCGGCGAGAACAGGTGGTGTCTGTGTCGTGCTCACGTAATGACAACGAGCCGGGGTGCCGCTGTGTTCCGATTCCGGGGCATCCCAAATAATTTGCACGTACCCGTCAGTTGCCGCTGATGCGTCCCGACGAGGGCGGGTGCGCTGATCTGCGGAGAAGCCGCACAGCTCCTACCAAGGTGGTGCGTAGTGTCATGTACGCCCACCCGTCTCCCGCCACCACCCTCAACCGAGGCCCTTTCGGGCCGCCCCTCTTGACCGGCCCGTACGCCGTGTCACGCGCCGGGGCACCTGTCGTCCGCAGGTGCGCAAGAGGCGTTTCGGTCGTGCTCCGTCGCGAGGTCCGTACCTCAGTAAGCGCGCGCGACGACCGCGACGTTACCGGGCGCGTCGTCGGCGTCGGGCACCGACCCGTCCTCGGCGACCAGACACCGTACGGTCACCGCCTGCTCGGCCAGCCTGGCCTCGCCCTCCTCGCCGAGCAGCGCCCAGGGGATGCGCGCCCAGTTGCCGGCGGTGGCGGCCTCCACGGCCTCCTCGACGGTCGACACGTCCGACGTACGGGACTCGCGGCGTTCGCGGGACTGCCGCAGCAGCAGCGCCTGGTCCTCGTCGAGGATCTCCGGCAGCCGCGACACCAGGGAGTCCAGGGGGACCGGCTCCTTGCCTCCTGCGATGCGCCGCGCCAGCATCGCCGTGCCGCTCTCCAGATCACGGGGCCCGACCTCGACCCGCACGGGCACGCCCTTGAGCTCCCAGTCGACGGCTCGGCGCCCGAACGGCGTGTCCGTGCGGTCGTCGACCTGGACGCGGACGCCCGCCGCCCTGAGCCGGTCGCCGGTCTCACGGACCTTGGCCACAACCGCGTCGTCGCCCTTGACGGCGAGGACGACCGCCTGGACCGGCGCCAGGCGCGGCGGCACCCGCAATCCGCTGTCGTCGCCGTGCGCCATGATCAGGCCCCCCACCATGCGGGTGGAGGAACCCCAGGAGGTCTGCCAGACGTACTCCTGCCGGCCGTCCTTCGACAGGTACCGGGTGTGGAAGGCCTTGGCGAAGTTCTGCCCCAGCTCATGGCTGGTGCCCATCTGCAGGGCCTTGCCGTCGCCCATCATCGCCTCCAGGGTGAGGGTGTTGATGGCGCCGGCGAAGCGCTCGCTCGCGGTCTTGCGGCCCAGCACCACGTCGATGCCGAGGACGTCGACCATGAAGTCGGCGTACACCTCCTTGTGAATGTACGCGGCGTAGTCCCGGGCGTCCTCGTAGGTGGCGTGGGCGGTGTGGCCCTCCTGCCAGAGGAACTCCGTCGTCCGCAGGAACACGCGCGGGCGCATCTCCCAGCGCACCACGTTCGCCCACTGGTTGATCAGCAGCGGCAGGTCGCGGTAGCTCTGCACCCACTTGGAGAAGTAGTCGTTGATGATCGTCTCGGAGGTGGGCCGGACCACGACCGGCTCCTCCAGCTCCTTGCCGCCGCCGTGCGTGACGACGGCGAGCTCGGGGGCGAAGCCCTCGACGTGCTCGGCCTCCTTCGTCAGGTAGGCCTGCGGGATGAACAGCGGGAAGTAGGCGTTCGAGGCGCCCGCCTCCTTGATGCGGGCGTCCATCTCCTGCTGCATCCGCTCCCACAGCCCGTACCCGTACGGCCGGATGACCATGGTGCCGCGCACCGGCCCGTTGTCGGCCAGCTCGGCCTTGTTGATCAGGTCCTGGTACCAGCGCGGGAAGTCGTCCGCCTGCGGCGTGAGAACGGGTGCCTTGGCCATGGCGCGATGGTACGGGCCCAGGTTGCCGGAATGTGAAATCTCGTCACTTGGGCGGGGATCCCGCAATCCGGCCCCCATTACCACTGGACGCCACGCCGAGCCCGGAGTTTCCTGGCATACGGGGAGTGCGAGCGCACTGTACGGGGGCCACGGAATCACGGCACAGCGGCAACTCTCGTCGGATTGGGGCGCTTACATATGACACCAACGCTCGTGCGGCAGCACCTACCTCACGCGGGTGCCGCCCCCCGGGTGGACCTGCGTGCACGCGCGCGTGACTGGTCCGAGATTCAGGAGCGCATGCTCGTGCCGCTCTACGAGGCCGTCTACGAGCGACTGGAAGTGGGCCGTGGTGCGCGGCTGCTGGGCCTGGGCTGCGGTTCCGGGCTCGCCCTGCTGATGGCCGCCACGCGGGGTGCCGCGGTCACCGGTGTCGACTCGTACTTCCCGGAACGCCTGGCCCTCGCGCGGGAGCGGCTGCTGCCCGAGGCGTGGGGCACGCGCGCGCGTGCGGAGGCCCGGATCGTCGACGGCTCGCCCCGGGACGCGGACGCCCCCAAGACACCGGCGTACACCCTGGTGACGGCCTTCGAGCCCATCGGGTGCCTCGCGGGCGACTCGGAGGGGCTGGGCGAGCTGCTGGCGGAGGCCGTGCCGCTCGCCGCACGGGGAGCGGCCGTGGTGCTGGCCGGCTGGGGTCCGCCGGAACGGTGCGCCACGTCGTCGGTGCTGCGGGTGGCCACCAAGCTGGCCGATCCGCTGCGCAGTACGGGCAGCTGGCGCCTCGCCCTGCGCGACGACCTGGAGGATGTCGCCCAGCGCGTCGGCCTCAGGCCGGACGGTTCCGGCCGGGTGGCGTGCCCCTTCGGGTACGCCGACACCGACAGCGCGGTGCGCGGCCTGAAGTCGACGGGACTGTTCGACGCGGCGATCACCGCGACGGACCAGGCGCAGGTCGACAAGGAGCTGACGGAAGCCCTGCACCCGTACCAGCGCCCGGACGGGACGGTGTGGATGCCGAACGTGTTCCGGTACCTCATCGCGCGCGTGCCGTAGGGACACGCGGCTGGGGGCGTCCCTCCGGCGGGGGGCGCCCCCAGTGACGTACAGGCCCGTCAGAAGGCCGGGCCGTCAGCCCATGAACTTCTTGAACTCGTCCGGCAGTTCGAAGTCCTTGCCGCCCTGCTGCGGAAGCCCGAAGGCGCCGCCGCCCTGCGCGGCGGCCGCGCGCCGGGCGGCCTCCTCCTGCTCCTGCTGCTTGCGCTTCATCGGGTTGCCGGAGCGCTGCTTGCCCTTGGCCTTCTTCTGCTGCTTCTTCTGCCGGCCGGGGCCGCCGCCCATGCCCGGCATCCCCGGCATGCCCGGCATGCCACCGCCCTGGGCCATGCGCGACATCATCTTGCGGGCCTCGAAGAACCGCTCGACCAGGTTCTTCACCGCGCTGACCTCGACACCGGAACCGCGCGCGATACGGGCACGGCGGGAGCCGTTGATGATCGTCGGGTCCTGGCGCTCGCCCGGGGTCATCGACTTGATGATGGCGGCCGTGCGGTCGACGTCCCGCTCGTCGATGTTGTTGATCTGGTCCTTCATCTGGCCCATGCCCGGGAGCATGCCGAGCAGCTTGGAGATGGAGCCCATCTTCCGGACCTGCTCCATCTGGGCCAGGAAGTCGTCCAGGGTGAAGTCCTGGCCCTTCTTGGACGCCAGCTTGGAGGCCATCTTCTCGGCCTCGGCCTGGCTGAAGGTCTTCTCCGCCTGCTCGATCAGGGTGAGCAGGTCACCCATGTCGAGGATGCGGGAGGCCATCCGGTCCGGGTGGAAGGCGTCGAAGTCGTCGAGCTTCTCACCGTTCGACGCGAACATGATCGGCTTGCCGGTGATCTGGCGGATCGACAGGGCCGCACCACCGCGGGCGTCACCGTCGAGCTTGGACAGGACCACGCCGTCGAAGCCGACGCCGTCACGGAAGGCCTCGGCGGTGTTGACGGCGTCCTGACCGATCATCGCGTCGACGACGAAGAGGATCTCGTCCGGCGAGACCGCGTCCCGGATGTCCGCGGCCTGCTGCATCATCTCCTGGTCGATGCCGAGCCGGCCGGCGGTGTCCACGATCACGATGTCGTGGACCTTGACCTTGGCGAACTCGATGGAGTCCTTGGCGACCTTGACCGGGTCGCCGACGCCGTTGCCCGGCTCCGGCGCGTAGACCGCGACGCCGGCCCGCTCGGCGACGACGCTGAGCTGGTTGACGGCGTTGGGGCGCTGGAGGTCACAGGCGACGAGCAGGGGCGAGTGGCCCTGCTCCTTGAGCCACCGGCCGAGCTTGCCCGCGAGGGTGGTCTTACCGGCACCCTGCAGACCGGCCAGCATGATCACGGTCGGCGGCTGCTTGGCGAAGCGCAGGCGCCGCGTCTCGCCGCCGAGGATGGTGACCAGTTCCTCGTTGACGATCTTGAGGACCTGCTGGGCCGGGTTCAGGGCCCGGGAGACCTCGGCGCCGAGGGCGCGCTCCTTGACGTTCTTGATGAACGTCCGGACGACGGGCAGGGCCACGTCCGCTTCGAGGAGCGCGATGCGGATTTCACGCGCCGTGGCGTCGATGTCCGCCTCGGACAACCTGCCCTTGCCGCGGAGATTTTTGAAGGTCGCGCTGAGGCGGTCGGAGAGGGTATCGAACACGGCGGCGTCGGTCCTCGGAGTCGGGGGCAGTGTGAGCGTCTTCCAGGGTATCTGGCTCCGCAAGACAATCGTCCCTGCCCGCCGGATCCGGCGGGCGGGGACGGTCGGTCAACGCCCGGCAGGGCCACCGGGTCACACGCGCAGCGTCTCTTCCAGCTTCCGCGCCACGGTGGCCGCCTCCTCCCCGGGCAGCGGGGCTCCCCTGTGACTGGTCACGTAGAAAGCGTCGACCGCGTTGGAGCCCAGCGTCGACACATGCGCACTGCGCACCCGCACCTTCGCGTCCTCCAGCGCCCGCCCGATCCGGAACAGCAGTCCCGGAGCGTCCTGGGCGCGCACCTCGATCACCGTGGCGAGGCGGGAAGCGGCCGGGTGGACCGACACCCGCGGCGGAGGCGCGACCACGCCCCGGCGCCGGGGATAGGCGGCGTCCCGCTCGGCGAGCCGGCCGGCGATGTCCAGGGACCCGTCCAGGGCCCGTACGAGGTCGGCGCGCAGCCGGGCGGCCTGGGGCAGGGAGCCGTACTCGGCGGCGACCCGCCAGTCCAGCAGCAGCACGGAGCCCTCGACGCCGTCCGGCAGGTCGAGGGTCCGCAGCTCGGCCGTGCGGACGGTCAGGCGGTGCATGGCCAGGACACCGGCGACCGCGGGCAGCACGCCCGGCTGGTCGGGGACGGCGATCAGCAGCTCCACGCCGAGCGGCTCCGGGTCCCCGGACGGCTCCCCGGCGGGCGGCTCGGTCTGCGCGCGCAGCGACAGCACCGGGCCGCCCGTGGCGACCGCCTCGATGGCGAGCCGCTCCTGCTCGGCGGTGGGCGCCGCGGGCTCGGGTTCCTCCGGGGCGTCCCCGGCGAGGACCGCCGAGACCCGCTTCACCAGCTCGGCGACGAGCGAGCCACGCCAGGACGACCAGGCGGCCGGCCCGGTGGCCAGGGCGTCCGCCTCGGTGAGGGCGTGCAGCAGCTCCAGGGTGGTCTGCGAGCCGACCGCCTCGGCGACCGACCGCACGGTGGCCGGATCCTCCAGATCACGCCGGGTGGCGGTGTCGATGAGCAGCAGATGGTGGCGTACGAGGCCGGCCAGCACGGCCACGTCCGCGCGGTCGAAGCCGATGCGGGCGGCCACGTCCTTGGCGATGATCTCGCCGGCGACGGAGTGGTCGCCGGGCCAGCCCTTGCCGATGTCGTGCAGCAGGGCGGCGACCAGGAGGAGGTCCGGGCGGCTGACCCGGCGGGTGAACTCGGAGGCGCGGACGGCGGTCTCGATGAGGTGCCGGTCGACGGTCCATACGTGCACGGCGTTGCGCTGCGGGCGGCAGCGGACCCGCTCCCAGTCGGGCAGCAGACGGGTGATCAGCCCCTCGGCCTCCAGCGCCTCCCAGACGTCGACGGTGGGGCGGCCGGAGCCCAGCAGGGTCACCAGTTGCTCACGCGCCTCGGCGGGCCACGGAGTGGGCAGGGGGCGCACGGTGGCCGCCATGCGCCGTACGGCGTGCAGGGAGAGCGGCAGCCCGGCCTGCGCGGCGGCGGCCGCGGCACGCAGCGGGAGCACGGGGTCGCGCTCGGGGCGCGCGGCACGGGCGAGCACCACCTCGCCGTCCTGCTCGACCACGCCCTCCGCCAGAGGAGACCTTTCGGCAACCGGCTTGCCGCCACCGAGCATGGCGCGCAGACGCGGCCGCACGGCGCGCGACCGCAGCACGCGCCCCACTTCACGCCACGTGACATCACTGGCGTACGAGATGACCCGCGCCGACTCGTACACCTGCCGCAGCAAGGTGTCGGCGTCCAGCAGGCCCAGCTCGGCCGCGACCTGGTCCTGCTCCTGGAGCGCGAGCCGGTCGGTCGCGCGCCCGGTCGTCAGGTGCAGCGCGTCCCGTACGTCGAGCAGCCGGCGTCGGGCGTCGGCAAGGCCCTCGCGTGGGGCGTCGGCGAGCCAGGAGGCGGCTACGGCGCGCAGGGCGGTGGCGTCGCGGAGGCCGCCGCGGGCCTCCTTGAGGTCGGGTTCCAGGAGGTACTGCAGCTCGCCCTGGCGCTCGGCGCGTTCCGCGCACAGCTCCTGGAGTTCGGGCAGGCGCTTCGGCGCCTGGTTGCGCCAGTCGGCGAGGACCGCGGTGCGCAGGCCGGCCGTGAGGCCGAGGTCGCCCGCGAGGTGGCGGGCGTCCAGCAGGCCCAGCTGGACCTTGAGGTCCTCGCCGGCCGTCTTACGGGCCTCGGCCGGTGTCCGCACGGAGTGGTCGAGGGCGAGGCCCAGGTCCCACACGGGGTACCAGAGGCGGTCGGCCAGGGAGGCGACCGCCTTGGTGTCACTGCCGTCGTGCAGCAGCAGGAGGTCCAGGTCGCTGCGCGGGGACAGTTCGCCGCGGCCGTACCCGCCGACCGCGATCAGCGAGACGCCCCTGAGCCCTTCGGCCGCCCCGTTGAACAGACCGGCCAGCCACTCGTCCGTGAGTTCCGCGAGAGCCGCACGGCGCGGCGGCCCGGACTGCGCCCCCTCCGTGAGGAGACGCAGCCGGGCCGCCGCGTAGCCGCTGGGTCCCGAGTCCTCTGCTTCTTTCTGCACGTCCGTACTCGTCACCCAGCGACTCCTGTTCTGTTTCCCTGCCTTGCAGCGCGGTCCTAGAGGGCGTCCGGCCCGCGCTCGCCGGTCCGCACCCGCACGGCCGTCTCGACCGGGAGTGACCAGACCTTGCCGTCACCGATCTTGCCGGTGCGGGCCGCCTTGACGATGACGTCGATCAGCTGTTCGGCGTCGTCGTCCTCGACCAGCACCTCGATGCGGATCTTGGGGACCAGGTCGACGGTGTACTCGGCACCGCGGTAGACCTCGGTGTGGCCCCTCTGCCGACCGTAGCCGCTGGCCTCGGTGACCGTCAGGCCGTGTACGCCGAAGGCCTGCAGGGCCTCCTTGATCTCGTCGAGCCGGTGCGGCTTGACGACGGCGGTGATGAGCTTCATGCGTCCACCTTCTTGCTCTGAGCGGCGGCCAGGGCCGGGGCGGGAGCGGATCCGGCGACACCGCCGCCCGCGCCGCTGAAGTCGTAAGCGGTCTCGGCGTGCTCGGCCTGGTCGATGCCGGCCACCTCCTCGTCCTCGGTGACCCGCATGCCGATGGTCTTGTCGAGGAGGAAGGCGAGGATCGCGGAGGCCACCAGCGAGTAGGCGAGGACCGCGAAGACACCGGCGCACTGCTTCCAGAACTGGGTCAGGCCGCCGCCGTAGAAGAGGCCCTCGACCGTGGACTGGCCGTGGCCGCTGGCGAAGAGACCGATCAGCAAGGAGCCGACGACACCGCCGACCAGGTGGACGCCGACGACGTCGAGCGAGTCGTCGTAGCCGAACTTGTACTTCAGGCCGACGGCCATGGCGCACAGGACACCGGCGATGGCGCCGACGGCGATCGCGCCGAGCGGGGAGACCGCACCACCGGACGGGGTGATGGCGACCAGACCGGCGACCGCGCCGGAGGCGGCGCCCAGCGTGGTGAACGCGCCGTGGCGGATCTTCTCGTAGATGAGCCAGGCCAGCATGGCGGCGGCGGTGGCGATCTGCGTGTTGACGAACATCAGGGCGCCGACGCCGTCGTCGTTGCCGAGCCACGAGCCGGCGTTGAAGCCGAACCAGCCGAACCACAGCAGACCCGCGCCGAGCATGACCAGCGGCAGGCTGTGCGGGCGCATCGGGTCCTTCTTGAAGCCGACGCGCTTGCCGATGACCAGGATCACACCGAGTGCCGCGGCACCGGCGTTGATGTGAACCGCCGTACCACCGGCGAAGTCGATCACGCCCATGTCGAAGGCCCAGCCGCCCTCACCCCACACCCAGTGGGCGACGGGGAAGTACACGACCGTGGCCCACAGCGCGACGAACAGCGCCCACGCCGTGAACTTCACACGGTCGGCGAGAGCACCGCTGATCAGGGCGGGCGTGATGATCGCGAACATGAGCTGGAAGACCATGAACACGAAGATCGGGATGTTGTACGTGCCCCAGAGCTCGGTCAGACCGATGTTGCTGAGGCCGACCCAGTCGGAGTTCCAGCCGATGACATGGCCGGAGTCCGTGCCGAAGGCGAGGGAGAAGCCGTACAACGTCCACAGGATGGTGACGATCCCGAGGCTGATGAAGCTCATCATCAGCATGTTCAGGGTGCTCTTGACGCGGACCATGCCTCCGTAGAAGAAGGCCAGGCCCGGGGTCATGAGCATCACCAGGGCGGAACAGATGAGCATGAAACCTGTGTTTGCGGGCGACAGCTCTACCTTGTCTGCCGCCATCATGATGGCTGGTGCCATCGGCGTCTCCTCGTCATGTGGTACGGCCCCGTGCGGGCGAAGCCTGAGCGGAATTGAGGGGTGGGCCGGTTATGCGCCACGAGATTGGCGCAGCGCGGTTTCGGTCGAAGCCCCTCGTTGTTTCGCCGCCGTGACGAAGGCGCCTTGTGTGTTACGCGTTGATGAACTGCGAGATGTCCGGCCGCCGGATCGTTATCGTGGCGCAACCTTCACCGGTGGCGGCGCCTGGAGCGCCGCGGACCGGCCGCGGCGGCCTTCCGATGACCTGGCATGGGGGAGCCGAGTCGGGCAGTTCGGGAGGGCCGGCCACGGCCGGGGTTGAAGGGGTCAGACCGCCTCGGCGGTCTCCGGCAGCTCTGCGGCGAGCCGGTCGGTGAGGTCCATGACCTCGGCGAGGTCGCCGAAGTCGCGTACGGCTGTGTCGACCGTCTTTCGAATACGAGTGTTGACGCGCTCGGAGCGGACCTTCTTGGCGACCTGCATGGCACGCGTGGCGAAAACCGTGCTCTCCTCGGGCTCGCGTCGCAGCAGGTGCACGGTGGCCATGCCGATCAGGTTCAGCGCATACGACCGCTGGTGCTCGTCGTCCTCGGCGAACAGCTCCACCGAGCGCCGCATCAGCGGCTCGGCCAGGGAGGCGTACGTGGGGCTGCGGCCGGCGACATAGGCGAGGTCGCGGAAGGAGTGGGAGTTCTCGCCGTACAGCTCGGCCTCGGAGAAGAAGCGGATCCAGTCGGGGTCCGGCTCGTCCCACTCGTCGGCCTCGGCGAAGGTGTCCTCGGCCATCCGCACCGCCCGTTTGCACTTGCCGGGCTGGCCCATGTTGGCGTAGGCGCGGGCCTCCATCGCATACAGCATGGACTGGGTGCGCGGGCTCGCGCAGTCGCGGCTGCCGTACTGCGCGAGGTGGATCAGTTCCAGGGCGTCGTCGGGCCGCCCGAGGTGGATCATCTGGCGGCTCATGCTGGAGAGGATGTACGAGCCGAGCGGCCGGTCGCCCGCCTCCTTGGCGGCGTGCAGCGCGAGGACGAAGTACTTCTGCGCGGTGGGCTGCAGCCCGATGTCGTACGACATCCAGCCGGCCAGCTCGGCGAGCTCGGCGGCGACCTTGAACAGCTTCCTGGTGGTCGCCTCGGGCTGGGGCTCCTGGAGGAGGTCGGTCACCTCGTGCAGCTGGCCGACGACCGCCTTGCGGCGCAGGCCGCCGCCGCACTGGGCGTCCCACTGCCGGAACATCACGGTGGTGGACTCCAGGAGGTCCAGCTCCGGTTTGGAGAGGCGGCCACGCGCGCGCGTGGCCGGTGCGGGATCCGGTTCCGGTCGTGGGGCCGGGGGCGAGGGCACGAGCCAGCGCTGCATGGGCTCGATGAGGGACGGGCCCGCGGAGAGGGCCAGCGAGGTTCCGAGGAAGCCGCGCCGCGCCAGCATCAGGTCGCTGCGCGAGAACTCGCTGAGCAGGGCCACGGTCTGCGGGCCCGTCCAGGGCAGGTCGACGCCGGTCGTGGACGGGGACTGGCGTGCGGTGCGCAGGCCCAGGTCCTCGATGGAGACGACGACGCCGAAGCGTTCCGAGAACAGTTCGGACAGGATCCTGGGGATCGGCTCGCGCGGGTTCTCGCCGTCGAGCCAGCGACGCACGCGTGAGGTGTCCGTGGAGATGTGGTTGGCGCCCAGCTGGCGTGCCCGGCGGTTGACCTGCCGGGCGAGCTCGCCCTTGGACCAGCCGCTGCGCACGAACCAGGACGTGAGCAGTTCGTTGGGTCGCTTGTCAGTGTGCGTCACGTGTCCAGCGCTCGTCCCGCCATCGCCGTTGCCGCTCACTGGAACGCCCCCATCCCTGAGACCACTTGTCGCTGAGTGCGCCAAGCCCTATCAGAATGCCGCCGTTCAGCGGCGCCCGTCCGGTGATTGCCACCCTTCGAACGGAAAGCCGACTTGCCTCCGGCATACCCACACGTGCATGTGCCCCCAGGACTCGTGCACACACAGTAATCCTACGATCACCCGCCCTGCCACGGCTGACCCGGAAACGCCACCATTCGCCACCCCTTCGAATGAACTCGCGATCGCCTTCGCGCGATTGACTTGACACAGGACGGCCGGGGCGGGCGAAGCGATGCATCCAGGGGCGCGCGTCGCCGAACATGCCACCCCGAGCGCTGCAAGGCGCCGTCTAGACCGCTCGGTTCCGGGGATGCGGAAACAGAGGAACCTGAACAGAGAGTCACGCTCCGCGTCCGCTGCGTAACCAGCGATGCGTCGGACCCGTTGGAGGGGGCATGGGCTTCACGATCGGCAGCAGCCGGGGGATCCGCGACATCCGGTCCGGCTCGCGCCGCCGCGGCCGCTCGTCGGAGTGCACCGCCGTGGCCGAGTTCACCGGACTGTGGGGGTGGGACGTGGTCCCGGGGGCGCGGGCCGCCGCGGGCGCCTGCTCCTGCGGCCGCCGCGACTGCCGGGCGCCGGGTGCTCATCCGCTCGGCTTCGCGTCCCGGATCCCCGCGGGGGCGACGCTGGACCAGGTGACCGAGGCCTGGGGAGAGGTCCCGGGCGCCTCGGTGATGCTGCCGGTCGGGCGGACCTTCGACGTGATCGAGGTGGCCGAGCCGGCCGGGCGACGCGCCCTGACCCGGCTGGAGCGCATGGGCCTCCCCCTCGGTCCGGTCACCGTGACCCCTCAGGGCCGCGTCCACTTCTTCGTCGCGCCCGGCGCCGCGGCCGGCCTGCCCGAGCTGCTCTACCGCATGGGCTGGGACGATCCCTCGGCCCTCGACCTGCACGGCCTCGGCCCGGGTACGTACATCACGGCCCCGCCCTCCGACCGCGGCGGTCTCGGCCCGGTGCGCTGGCTGCGCCCGCCCGCCCTGGACTCGGCGACGAAGCCACCGGCGGCCCGGTTACTGCTGGGGACGCTGGCGTACCTGGCACACCGGTCGCGGGCGTAGAGCGGACGAAGAACGGACAGAGAGACGCACACAGCGAAGCGCCCGTCCCCCGTTGCCTCGGGGGGCGGGCGCTTGTCCGCGGCATGCGGACGTTCGGAGGTGCTCACTCCCCGATAAGGGCGTCAACGAACGCCTCCGGCTCGAACGGCGCCAGGTCGTCGGCTCCCTCGCCGAGACCGACCAGCTTGACCGGCACGCCCAGCTCGCGCTGCACGGCGACCACGATGCCGCCCTTGGCCGTGCCGTCCAGCTTGGTGAGCACGATGCCCGTGATGTCGACGACCTCGGCGAAGACACGGGCCTGGACCAGGCCGTTCTGGCCCGTGGTGGCGTCGAGCACGAGCAGCACCTCGTCCAGCGGGGCATGCTTCTCGACCACGCGCTTGACCTTGCCGAGCTCGTCCATGAGCCCGGTCTTGGTGTGCAGGCGCCCGGCGGTGTCGATGAGGACGACGTCGGCGCCGATCTCCTTGCCCTCCTTGACCGCGTCGAAGGCGACGGAGGCCGGGTCACCGCCCTCCGGGCCGCGCACGGTATGGGCACCGACCCGCTCGCCCCAGGTCTGCAGCTGGTCGGCGGCGGCGGCGCGGAAGGTGTCGGCGGCACCGAGGACGACACTGCGGCCGTCGGCCACCAGCACCCGGGCGAGCTTGCCGGTGGTGGTGGTCTTGCCGGTGCCGTTGACGCCGACGACCATCACGATGCCGGGCTTGCTCGTCTCGGGCTCGGTCCTGACCGTGCGGTCCAGGTCGGGGCCGACCAGCTTGATCAGCTCCTCGCGGAGCAGGCCGCGCAGCTCGTCCGGCGTGCGGGTGCCGAGCACCTTCACACGCTCGCGCAGCTGCTCCACCAGTTCCTGGGTGGGCTGTACGCCGACGTCGGCGGTGAGCAGCGTGTCCTCGATCTCCTCCCAGGTCTCCTCGTCGAGGTGCTCGCGCGACAGCAGGGTGAGCAGGCCCTTGCCGAGGGCGTTCTGCGAGCGGGACAGGCGGGCACGGAGCCGGACCAGGCGGCCGGCGGTGGGCTCGGGGACCTCGATCGGAGGGGCCACGAGCTCTTCGACGGAGGGCGGCTCCTCGACGGTCACGCCGCCCGGGCCACCCGGAAGGTCCACCTCCTCTATCGTCCGGCGAGGTTCCTCGCGCGGTGTCTCGGCCTCGTCGCCGACATGCGGCTCGGCCGGGGGGGCGGTGATGTCGGGCGCGGCGGGTGGCGGCGGAGGCGGCGACTTCTTCCGGCGGCTGCCGATGACGAGCCCGCCGAGCGCGCCGAGCACGACCACGGCGATGACTACAGCAAGGATGACGATGTCCATAACCCGTCCAGTATCAGCCATGGACCCCTGAGGCACCTCGTTGCTTCCTCCAAAGGGCAGAAGGGCACGGTCTGGATATCTGACGTACCGTCAGCTAATGTCCCCTGCCACCCGCCCGGCGAAAGGGGCGTTCCCATGCCCGTCACGGTCGTACGTTTCAACCTCGTCGCACCCGGCGCCACCCCCGCCGCGCTCGGCGCGCGCTACCGGGCGGCTCTGGAGATGGCCGCGTACGCCGACGAGCACGGCCTCACCACCGTCCAGACCGAGGAACACCACGGGGCCGGCAACAACTGGCTGCCGTCGCCGTTCGCCTTCGCGGGCGCGGTCTTCGGGGCGACCCGCCGGATCTCGGTGACGGTCTCGGCGGTCATCGGCCCGCTGCACGATCCGCTGCGGCTGGCCGAGGACATCGCGGTGCTGGACCTGCTGAGCGGGGGTCGGCTGGTGACGGTCGCCGGGATCGGGTACCGGCGCGAGGAGTACGCCCAGTTCGGTGTGGAGTGGCAGCTGCGCGGCAGGCTCCAGGACGAGCTGCTGGAGACGCTGCTCAAGGCCTGGACGGGCGAGCCGTTCGCGTACCGGGGCCGCACGGTACGGGTCACGCCTCGCCCGTTCACCGAGCCGCACCCCCTGCTCCTGGTCGGCGGCTCCTCCAAGCCCGCCGCCCGCCGGGCCGCCCGTCTCGGCCTGCCCTTCTTCCCCAGCGCGCACCTGCCGGAGCTGGAGACCTACTACAAGGAGCGGCTCGCCGAGTACGGCACCGAGGGCTGGACCATGATGCCCGCGGTACGGACGCCGCTGCTGCACATCGCCGAGGACCCGGACCGGGCCTGGGCCGAGTACGGCGAGCACTTCCTGCACGAGGCCCGGACGTACGCCTCGTGGCAGTCGGGAGGCATCCGGTCGGCGGTGAGGTCGGCGGCCACGACCGTGGACGAGCTGCGCACCGAGGGCGTGTACCGGATCCTCACCCCGGACGAGTGCGTGGCGCTGGGGCACGACTCCTATGTGCTGCATCCGCTGTCGGGCGGGATGCCGGTGGCGGAGGGGTGGCGGAGTCTGCGGCTGTTCACGGAGGGGGTGCTGCCCCGGCTGGAGGGGTGACGCGCCGGGCATCGGGGCCTCGCTGCGGCATCGGGTCGTACGACACCGCCGCCCCGGCCCGGGCAGTGGCCGGGGCGGGGCGGCGGCGTGGTGACGGGGAGAGGGGCAGCGGGGACTTGGCCCTCCTCCCCGAGCTGTGGGGCCGGGCTGCGGATCAGCCCATCTCCTCCAGCGCCTTGCCCTTCGTCTCCGTCACGAACTTCAGGACGAAGGGGATGGAGAGCGCCGCGAAGACCGTGTAGATGACGTAGGTCGCGGAGAGGTTCCAGTCGGACAGCGACGGGAAGCTCGCGGTGATGGCCCAGTTGGCGATCCACTGCGCGGAGGCGGCCACGCCCAGGGCCGCGGCGCGGATCTTGTTCGGGAACATCTCGCCGAGCATGACCCAGACGACCACGCCCCAGGACAGGGCGAAGAAGAGGACGAAGATGTGGGCGGCGATCAGGGCGACCCAGCCCTGGGTGGCCGGCAGCTTGCCGCCGACGAGGTCGTAGGAGAACGCCCAGGCCTCCAGCGCCAGGCCGACGACCATGCCGACCGAGCCGATGATCGCGAGCGGCTTGCGGCCGATGCGGTCCACGAAGATCATCGCGATCACGGTGCCGACGATGTTGATGATCGACGTCGTGAAGGAGTAGAAGAACGAGTCCGTCGGGTCGACGCCGACCGACTGCCACAGCGTCGAGGAGTAGTAGAACGCGACGTTGATGCCGACGAACTGCTGGAAGACCGACAGGCCGATGCCGATCCAGACGATCGGCTTGAAGAAGAAGCTGCCGCCGAGCAGGTCCTTGAAGCTGGACTTCTCCTCGCGCCGCATCGCGGACTCGATCTCGGCGACACGGGCGTCCAGGTCGACGTCCTTGCCCTCGACCTCGGCGAGGATCTCGCGGGCGCGCTCCTGCTTGCCGACGGAGATCAGGAAGCGGGGGGACTCGGGGATCGCGAAGGAGAGCAGGCCGTAGAGGACGGCCGGGACGACCATGACGCCGAGCATGAGCTGCCAGGCCTCAAGGCCCATCAGGGTGCCGCGCTGGTCGCCGTCGGCGGCGTTCAGCAGACCCCAGTTGACCAGCTGCGACACCGCGATGCCGACGACGATCGCGGCCTGCTGGAAGGAGCCGAGGCGGCCGCGGTAGGCGGGCGGGGCGACCTCGGCGATGTAGGCGGGGCCGATCACGGAGGCCATGCCGATGGCGAAGCCGCCGACGACGCGCCAGAAGGCGAGGTCGTACAGCGAGAAGGGCAGGGCCGAGCCGACGGCGCTGACCGTGAAGAGGGCCGCGGCGATCTGCATGCACCGGATGCGGCCTATGCGGTCGGCTATGCGGCCGGCGGTCGCGGCGCCGACGGCGCAGCCGATCAGTGCGATGGCGATGACCTGGGCCAGCGCCGCGGAGCCGATGTCGTAGCGGTCCCGGATCGCCTCGACGGCACCGTTGATCACGGAACTGTCGTAGCCGAAGAGGAAGCCGCCCATCGCGGCCGCCGCCGCGATGAAGATGACGTGCCCGAGATGATCGGGGTGAGCCGTCCTGGCTCCTGACTTGGGTGCCTGCGCTGTGCTGGTCACGTGTACTCCTCGGGCCACCGGCAACGCTGCCGGATGGGGTCAGCCCTTCGAGGTCCACCTGAAGGTACCTGAAGGTAAAAGCAACGTTGCAGAGACTATGCCTTCAAGTTTCGAAGTCAATAGGCCGCGTGCTGTGAACTTTCAGCTACCCGTAACGGCCTTGTGTTCAAGAGTTGAAGATTTTTGAAGATGCTTCTCAGAGACGCAGGTCGAGACCGGTGTAGACCACACGCACTAGCGGAGGCGCTGGGAGATGACCTTCGACACACCGTCGCCCTGCATGGACACGCCATACAGCGCGTCGGCGACCTCCATCGTGCGCTTCTGGTGCGTGATCACGATCAGCTGCGAGGTCTCCTGCAGCTCCTGCATGATCCGGATCAGCCGCTGCAGGTTGGTGTCGTCGAGCGCCGCCTCGACCTCGTCCATGACGTAGAACGGGCTGGGCCGCGCCTTGAAGATCGACACGAGCATGGCCACGGCGGTCAGTGAGCGCTCACCGCCGGAGAGCAGGGAGAGCCGCTTGACCTTCTTGCCCGGCGGCCGGGCCTCGACGTCCACGCCCGTGGTGAGCATGTTGTCGGGATCGGTCAGGACCAGCCGTCCCTCGCCACCCGGGAACAGCCGGCTGAACACGCCCTCGAACTCGCGGGCGGTGTCCCGGTAGGCCTCGGTGAAGACCTGCTCGACGCGCTCGTCGACCTCCTTGACGACCTGGAGCAGGTCGGCGCGGGTCTTCTTCAGGTCCTCCAGTTGCTCGCTGAGGAACTTGTGACGCTCCTCCAGCGCCGCGAACTCCTCCAGGGCGAGCGGGTTGACCTTGCCGAGCTGCTGGTACGCGCGTTCGGCCGCCTTCAGCCGCTTCTCCTGCTCGGCGCGGACGAAAGGCTTCGGCTGGTTGCGCGGGTGCTCCGGATCCTCGGGGAGTTCCTCCCCCTCGGCGGGGGGCGAGGGCGGCACCATCTGGTGCGGGCCGTACTCGGCCATGAGCCCCGCCGGTTCGACACCGAGTTCCTCCAGCGCCTTTGTCTCCAGCTGCTCGATCCGCAGCCGTTTCTCGGCGCCGAGTACCTCACCGCGGTGGACCGAATCCGTCAACTTGTCGAGTTCGGCCTTGAGGTCGCGTCCCTCGGCCCGCGCCCGGGCCAGTTCCTGCTCGCGGCGGGCCTTGGCCGCCTCGGCCGCGGTGCGCTCCTGCTCGGCGCGGGCGAGGGACACCTCGACGTGCGCGAGCAGTTGCCGGGCACCGGAGGCCACGGCCTCGGCGACGGCCGCCTCGTGGCGCAGCCGGGCGCGCCGCTGCTCGGCACGCGCGCGTGCCTCCCGTTCCGCGCGGGCGGCACGGTCGAGGGAGTCGGCCCGCCCGGCCAGCCCCTTGACCCGCTCCTCGTGCGTACGGACCTGGAGGCGGGCCTCCATCTCGGTCTGGCGGGCGTTGGCCCCGTCGGCGGCGAGACGGTCCCGCACCGATGTGTCGGGCTCCTCCTCGATCGGCATCTCCTCGGCGACGGCGAGCCGTTCGGCGAGTTCCTCGACCTCGGCCAGGGCGGTGTCGAGCGCCTCCTGGGCCCGCGTCGCCGCGGCGGCGGAGCGTTCTGCCTCACCGGCGGCGCCCCGCGCCTGCCCGGCGAGCCGCCCGAGCTGCTGGGCGACGGACGACTTCTCCCGGTCGGCGGCCCGGCGCCGCTCCCCCAACTCCTCCACGAGCGCGGCACACTCCGTACGCCGCTCGGCCGCCGTGCTCTGCTCCGCCGTGAGTTCCTCGCACCGCACGGCGAGTTCCTCCAGCTCGGCGGCGGCCTCGTCCACGGACGCCTGCACCTCCAGGAGGCTCGGTGCCCCGGCGGAGCCGCCCTGCGCGAAGTGGGCGCCCAGCAGGTCGCCTTCGGCGGTGACGGCGGTGAGGTCGGGCCGCGTGTACACGAGGTCCTCGGCGTCCTCCAGGGTGTTGACGACGACGATCCCGCGCAGCAGGCGCCGTACGGCGGGCATGAGATCGGAGGGACCTCGGACGAGGTCGGCGGCGAAGGGGTGCCCGGCGGGGTGCGGTTCCTCGGACGCGTCGGGTGCTTTCACACCCGGGCCGTTCCCGGGGCCGGTGGGTGCGGTGGCCGTGGCGGCGCCGGTGCGCGGGGAGTGCGCGGTCACGGCACCGGCGGCCGTCCCCGCGTCCGTGTGCGTGTCCTCGGGCGCCCCGGCGAGCAACAGCGCCGCCCGTCCCGCGTCCTGCTTGCGCAACAGGCGGATCGCGTCGGCGGCGGCGGAGGGGGTCGTGACGGCGACGGCGTCCGCGGCGGCGCCGAAGGCGGCGGCGAGGGGGACCTCGTATCCGTGCGTCACGGTCAGCAGCTCGGCGGCCGGGCCCAGCAGGCCGGAGAGACGCTCCTTCGCCGTCAGCAGCGCGCCCGTGCCGTCCTTGCGGCGCAGGCCCATCGCCAGGGTTTCGTGGCGGGCCTGGGTCGCGGCGCGCTTGCGCTCGACCGCGGTGGCCGCCTCCCGCGCGGCCGTGAGGGCGGCCTCCGCCTCCGCGAGCTGCCGCTTCGCCGCCTCGTGCTGTTCGGCGAGTTCCTGGTCGCCGGCGTCGAGGCCGTCGACCTCGGCCTGGAGCGCCTCGTACTCCTCCTGGGCGGCGACGGCCCGTTCCTGGGCCTCGTCGCGGGCGGCGGCCAGCCGCTCGATCTCGGCCTGGGCCGCGGCGGCGCGCGAACGGGCCGCGCCCACCTGCCCCTTCAACCGGGCCAGGCCCTCGCGGCGGTCGGCGATGGCGCGGGCCGCGTCCTTCAGCCGCCGCTCCTCCTGCGCCAACTCACGCTCCAGTTCGGCGCGGTGGGCGACGGTGTCCTCCAGGGCGCGCTCGGCAGCCTCCAGGGCCGCTTCGAGTTCGGCCTCCTGCTCGCGGATGCGGGCGGCCTCCCGCTCCAGGTCCTCGGGGTCACGGCCGCGCCGCTCCTCCACCGGGGCCGAGGTGGCGCTCTTCACACGCGCGTCGGCCAGCGAGATCGTGCCGCGCACCCGCTCGGCCAGCTGGGACAGTTCGTACCAGGTCTGCTGGGCGCGCTGGAGGCGCGGGGTGAGCTGCCGTACCTCGTCCTCCAGGAGGGCCTCGCGCTGGAGCGCCTTCTTCAGCTCCTGCTCGGCGGCTTCCTTGCGCTCCTTCAGGGCTGCCTCGTCGGCGATCTCGGCCTGGAGCGCCTCCCGGAGCCGTACGAGGTCGTCGGCGAGGAGTCTCAGGCGCGCGTCCCGGAGGTCGGCCTGGATGACGGCGGCCCGTCGCGCCACCGCCGCCTGGCGGCCGAGGGGCTTGAGCTGCCTGCGCAGCTCGTCCGTCAGGTCCTGCACGCGCGCGAGGTTGGCCTGCATGGCGTCCAGCTTCCGCAGCGCCTTCTCCTTGCGCTTGCGGTGCTTGAGGACTCCGGCGGCCTCCTCGATGAAGGCGCGGCGGCCCATGGGGTCGGCGTGCAGCACGGAGTCGAGCTGGCCCTGGCCGACGATGACGTGCATCTCGCGGCCGATGCCGGAGTCGGAGAGCAGCTCCTGGATGTCGAGGAGGCGGCAGGTGTCGCCGTTGATCTGGTATTCGCTGCCGCCGTTGCGGAACATGATCCGCGTGATGGTGACCTCGGAGTACTCGATGGGCAGGGCCCCGTCGGAGTTGTCGATGGTCAGGGACACCTCGGCCCGGCCCAGCGGCGGGCGGCCGGTGGTGCCGGCGAAGATGACGTCCTCCATCTTGCCGCCGCGCAGCGACTTGGCACCCTGCTCACCCATGACCCAGCTGAGCGCGTCCACGACGTTGGACTTGCCCGAGCCGTTCGGTCCGACGACGCACGTGATCCCCGGTTCGAACCGGAGCGTGGTCGCCGAGGCGAACGACTTGAACCCTCGGAGGGTCAGGGCCTTGAGGTGCACGCCGCTGGACTCTACCCCCCGGGTTCGTCTCACTCCATGAACCCACGGTTTCGCCGGTGAACGCGCAGGGCACACCAAACGTTAAAGACGGTGAAAGGATGCGTGGGGGCAAGAAAGAAGGGACGCCGAGGCGTCCCTTGCAACTCTGACAAGTGAGCGGTTGTACGGGCAGCCCAACCACTGCTTGTGCTTTCGTGGAGCGATGCAGTGATCAGGTGAGCGCAGGCTCCGCCTGGTGTGCGTCAACGCTCTCCATGATCCTGTCGTGAGAAGCGGCAGCCGTCAGGGCGTCGTTCTCCGCCTGGATCCGTACGAGCTCGGATTCCAGGTCCTGGACGCGCTGCTGGAGCCGTCGCATCTCGGCGAGGAGTCGAGGGTCGGAGCCGCCGACGTAACCGAGAAGCGCCTTTGCCATGATGGATGGTCCTCCACACTGAGTGACCGACCGAAGCGGTGTGGGTCGTGAGGGATTCGCACCCGTGGTGCTTGGCATTGTGGAGTTGTGCTGCCGTTCTTACGCGCCAAACAGCCAAGGTGCTCGGGCTTTCAGCGTCTCACCAAAAAGTTTGACGGTCAACACGATCACGCCCTGCGTGGGCGGGCAGCCCGGGAGCGCGCGGCCACGAACGGCGACGCTGCGACTCCTGCGGGGCCTCAGGGCGAGGCGATCATCTTTGCGCGTGGAGCCTGCCACGGCAAGGGGTTCTCGGCAATCACCAGGGAGTTTCTGGTGCGGGTGGCCCTCGGCGGGGGGTTCGGAGCCCGCCGACGAGCCGCCGCAGGGCACGGCATCAGCGGATGGCGAAGCCGTCGTAGCCGCCGCGAGGTGTGTCCCAGATCTCGGTGACACCGTCCACGCGGCCGGGCGTGTCGTCGCCCTGGAGCCAGTCGAGGAGACCCCGGCAGCGGTCCTTCGGGCCCTCCGCGACCACCTGGACCCGCCCGTCGCCCAAATTGAGAGCAAAACCACTCAGACCGCCGATCTCCAGGGCCTTGGCCCGCGTGAACCAGCGGAAACCCACACCTTGGACGCGTCCACGCACCCAGGCGACCAGTCGCACATCCTCGCTCATGACTGCAACCTAACGGGCCCAAGTCACTCAGGGCACGTCCACCTCCGGGCGCCATGCGGTACCGTCCCCACCCAACGAATCTCATACGAAACTCACTAGATCGTGTGAGTTTTGTGAGGCATCTGGGTCTGACCGCAGAGGACGAGTCAACCGCACAGGACGAGGAAGGCCAGGACATGGGACGCCACCGACGCTCCGCCGCCGGCCGCGCCGCCACGGGCCGCGCCGCGGAGGTCACACAGACGGACGGCTACGCCACGGAAGGTCACGACGCCCTGGGCTCGTACGGTGAAGACCGCCCCACGATGGGCATCGCGCCCTATCTGAACCCCGAGGCGTACGCCGGTACGTATGCGGAGACCGAGGCCTACCTCTTCGCGGCGGACGACGGTGACACCCGGGCCGACGACACCGCGGTCTTCGCCGGCGACGGCTTCACGCCCTCCGACGGCCCCCGGCGCGCGGGGGCGCACCGGCGCCGGAAGAAGAAGGCGGTGCCGGTCAAGACCGGTCTGCTCGGCGTCTCCGCGGCGGTCGCCATCGGCACGGTCGCCGTGGCCACGGGTGCGGTGCCCGGCCTCGACAACTACAAGCTCGGCGGTGGGAACAACAGCGCCGACAAGGTGCAGGCCGCGGACTCGCCGACCAACGTCCCGACCGAGCAGGGCGGTACCTCCGGCAGCGCGGACAGCCGTGCCGGCGGCACGGCCACGAGCCGGGACTCCGAGCGCCCCGCCTCGCCCTCGGCGTCTCCTTCGACCTCGAAGGCCACGCCGACCAAGACACCGACCAAGACGCCGGCCAAGACGCCGACCAGGACACCGTCGAAGAAGCCGGCGACGACGCCCGGCACCGAGAAGCCGAAGCCGCCCGCTTCGCAGACGGCCACCGGGAAGCCGGAGCGGTCGTCGTCCAGCGCGCCGGTGACCGTCTCCGCGGAGGCCGCCGCCGAGGCCCAGGTGCTCAAGCTCGTCAACGAGGAGCGGTCCAAGGCGGGCTGCAGCGCGGTCTCCGCGAACAGCGCGCTCGGGGAACTGGCCGAGGACTTCAGCGACGCCATGGCCGCGCAGGGCTTCTTCGACCACACCGACCCCAGTGGCGCGAGCCCCTGGGACCGGGCCGACAAGGCCGGGATAACCGACCTCGGCGGCGAGAACATAGCCCGGGGCCAGGCCGACGCGGCGGCCGTCATGGACGCCTGGATGAACAGCCCGGGACACCGGGCCAACATCCTGAACTGCGACTTCAAGACCCTGGGAGTCGGCGTGCACTTCGGGTCGGGTGGCCCGTGGTGGACGCAGGACTTCGGCTACTAGGCACATCGGGCGCAGACCGACAGCGAGCGGCTCCCACCGGTGACCGGTGGGAGCCGCTCGCGTGCAGGGGCGGACGTGCGCGGACCTGCGCGCAATCGTTCGGGCAATCGCTTACGCGGCCGTCAGGGTGCGCCCGCGCGCGAACACCTTCGCCGTCTCCGCGACCCTGCGCCCCAGGTGCTCCGCCGTCGCGATGTCCGCCTTGTGGACGGCCTCCGGACCCTCGTCGGCGTTGGTCTGGGCGGCGGCACCCGCGAAGACGCCGAGGCGGTTGAGGTCGGTCTCGGAGGCGGTGCTGCTGTTCCAGCCGGGCAGCAGGCCGAGGTTGACCCAGTGCATGCCGAGCTGCGCCGCGAGGATCTGGAAGAACTGCAGGGTGTGCAGCTTGTCGCCGCTCTTGGAGGCGGAGTTGGTGAAGCCGGCGGCCAGCTTGTCCTTCCAGGCCTGGACGGCCCAGCGCTTCGAGGTCGCCTCGGCGAAGGCGTGGAAGGCACCGGACGCGGTGCCCATGTAGGTGGGCGAACCGAAGACGATGGCGTCCGAGTTGTCGAGGGTTTCCCACTGTTCCTCGGTGATCTCGTCGACCTTGATCAGGTGCACCTCGGCGCCGGCATCGGCGGCACCGGAGCGGACGGCCTCGGCGAGGACGGCGGTGTGGCCGTAGCCGGAGTGGTAGGCGATGGAGACAACTGGGGTGGTCACGTAGGTACTCCTCTGGGGACGGCAAGGGGCGCCGCGACGAACACGCAGTTCATCGACGGCGAGAAAAGGAAAGCACTAACTTTTGGTTAGCGCAACCCGCGGGTTGGCGCTGCGTTGGAGTACGCTGGAGCCATGACGACCACGCAGGAGCGCGCGGAGGACCCGAACCTCCCGTACGACGTGTTCTCCAAGGCCTGCCCCTCGCGCGGCACCCTGGAGCACATCACCGGTCGTTGGGGCGCACTCACGCTCGGCGCCCTGTACGAGGGGTCCTTCCGCTTCAACGAGCTGCGCCGCCGCGTCGACGGCGTGAGCGAGAAGATGCTGTCCCAGACCCTGCACGCCCTGGAGCGCGACGGGCTGGTCCACCGCGAGGCCCAGCCCACCAACCCGCCCCGCGTGGACTACGAGCTGACCCCTCTGGGGCGTGAGGTGGCCCAGCGGCTGATCGGCCTCATCCAGTTTCTGGAGGGACGCATGGACGACGTGCTGGACGCGCGCCGGCGGTACGACGAGAAGCGTGACGCGTAGCCGCTGTCACGGCATGACGCGCGGCGCCCGCTGACACTTCGGGCAGTAATAGCTGGACCGGTTCATCCACGGGCGCCGGCGCATCGGCGTGGCGCACCGGCGGCAGGGCAGGCCCGTGCGGCCGTACGCGTCGAGGGACCGGTCGAAGTAGCCGGACTCGCCGTTGACGTTGACGTACAG
Source organism: Streptomyces sp. S.PNR 29 (assembly GCF_030386795.1). Lineage (GTDB taxonomy): Bacteria > Actinomycetota > Actinomycetes > Streptomycetales > Streptomycetaceae > Streptomyces. Next base: position 174,590 of record NZ_JANUQM010000014.1, on the reverse strand, counting down.
GCTGTCGAAGCTGGTGCCGCCCACCGAGAGGGCCGCGTTCATCACGTCCCGCACGTGACCGAGGAGTTGGAAGGTGCGGGGGCGTGTGAAGGTGGCCGTGGGGCGCTCGTAGTGGAGGCGGGCCCGCCACAGGGCCTCGTCCGCGTAGATGTTGCCGACGCCGCTGATCAGCGACTGGTCGAGCAGGGCGCGCTTGATCGTGGTGCGCTTGCGGCGCAGCGCCTGGTGGAAGGCCTCGTCGTCGAAGAGCGGGTCGAGGGGGTCGCGGGCGATGTGCGCGATGACGTCGGGCAGGCCGTCGGGGGTGGTGTCGTGCAGCGACAGGCCGCCGAAGGTGCGCTGGTCCACGAAGCGCAGTTCGGTCTGGAGGTCGTCGGCGAACCGGACGCGGATGCGCAGGTGTTTCTCGTCGGGCGCCTCGTGCGGCTGGACGAGGAGCTGGCCGCTCATACCGAGGTGGGCCAGGATCGACTGGTCCGTGTCCTCCAGGGGCAACCAGAGGTACTTGCCGCGGCGGCTGGGCGTGCCGATGCGGTGGCCCCGCAGGCGGTGCGCGAAGTCGTCGGCGCCCGCGAGGTGGCGGCGCACCGCGCGCGGGTGCAGCACCTCGGCTTCGGCGACGGTGCGATGGGCGACCCAGCGCTCCAGACCGCGCCGGACGACCTCGACCTCGGGCAATTCGGGCATGGGGCTCCCCCGTACTCCCCCGACACGCGGGCGGTGGATGAACCGAGCGCCCGCCCCCAAGCAGGGACGGGCGCTCGGGTGCGCTCTTCTGTTCGGTCAGACGGAGGCAGAGGGGGCGTCGGCGCCCCCCGCAAGCTCGGCGGCCTCGGCCGCCGCTGCCTTGGCGCGCTGGTCCGCCGCGGCCCGGATGGACCGCCACGCGGACTCGGCGGCCTGCTGTTCCGCCTCCTTCTTGCTGCGGCCGGTGCCGGTGCCGTACGAGACGCCTCCGACGCGGGCGGCAGCAGTGAAGGTCTTCTCGTGGTCGGGGCCGGTCTCCGTGACCAGGTACTCGGGGACGCCGAGCCCTTCGGTCGCGGTGAGTTCCTGGAGGCTGGTCTTCCAGTCCAGGCCGGCTCCGAGGTTCGAGGACTTCTCGATCAACGGGTCGAACAGACGGTGCACCAGCTCCGCCGCCGAGTCCAGGCCCTGGTCGAGATAGACCGCGCCGATCACCGCTTCCAGGGTGTCGGCGAGGATGGACGCCTTGTCCCGCCCGCCCGTGCCCTCTTCACCGCGGCCGAGCCGGATGAAGGAACCCAGGTCGAGGCCGCGCCCCACCTCTGCCAGCGCACGCGAGTTGACCACCGCGGCCCGCAGCTTGGCCAGCTGGCCTTCGGGCAGGTCGGGGTGGGTGCGATACAGCGTGTCCGTGACCACCAGGCCGAGGACGGAGTCCCCGAGGAACTCCAGCCGCTCGTTGGTGGGCAGACCGCCGTTCTCGTATGCGTAGGAACGGTGGGTCAGTGCTCGCACCAGAAGGGCGGACTCGACCTTGTAGCCGAGCCGCCCTTCCAGAAGGGTGTGGGACGAGGCCTGGTTGTCCGCCGGACGACCCCCGCGTTGACGGGGACTGCTCTCTTTGGCGTCAGTCACAGTGCCTCTCACCAGCCGCTCAGACCTCGAGGACCTGGCGCTTGTTGTAGGTGCCGCACGACGGGCACGCGATGTGCTGCAGCTTCGGCTCGTGGCAGCGCTCGCACGCAACCAGGGTGGGGACCGCAGCCTTCCACTGCGACCGGCGGTGGCGCGTGTTGCTGCGCGACATCTTCCGCTTCGGAACAGCCACGGCTACTTCTCCTGCTTCTCGTCGACGCCCGCTTCGGCGCCGCTCGTCTCGTCCTTGTCGCCGTCCTGGAGCTGGCCGGCGAGTCCCTGCAAAGCCGCCCAACGGATGTCGACGGCGTCGTGATGGTGGTCCGGGTCGTCCGCCAGCCGCGCTCCGCACTCGGAGCACAGACCCGGGCAGTCTTCCTGGCACACCGGCTGCATCGGCAGTGCGAGCACCACCCCATCGCGCAGCACGGGTTCGAGGTCGAACAGGCCGTCCTCGAGGAAGAGCCTGTCCTCGTCGTCCTCGGCGTCGTCGCCGGGTTCCGCGATCACGCGGCCCCGGTCGTCGGCGTCAGGGTACGAGAACATCTCCTGGAAGTCCGCTTCGAGCTCCAGCTCAAGCGGCTCCAGACACCTTACGCACTCCCCCTCGGCCCGTGCACGGGCGGTGCCTGTGACCAGCACACCCTCCATGACCGACTCAAGGCGGAGTTCGAGCTCCACCGGCGCGCCTTCCGGCACTCCGACGACGCCCTTCAGACCGAAGTCCTTGGGAGCGTCGACCGTGCGGGTCAGGCGCTGCAGCGCACCAGGCCGCCGACCCAGCTCGTGCGTGTCGAACACGAGGGGGTTGCGGTGGTCGAGGCGGGCGTTCAGAGCCATTCCTGCTTTCGATCTTCTGAGCTCTCGGGGACGCCGCCCTTCGGTGTCCCCCGGGCAGCGTTGATCGCGGACGTACGCGCGACCGAAGAGCCAGGATACTGGACCTTTCGCCTACGGCCCAATCCGGTGTGCGCTCCCGGCCGCCGACCGGCTCAGGTGGTGCCGCGCTCCTGCTCGTAGGCCCGCAACTGCTCCGCACTGATCATGCTGGTGTCGAAGAGGCTGGTCTCGTCCAGGGTGTGCGACTGCGGCTGGGCGTACCCCTGCTGCGCCTGGTTCGGGTCGTATGCGGCCTGCTGGGCGTCGTAGCCCTGGTAGCCGTACGGGTCGGCCTGCTGGTAGCCGTACGGGTCCTGCTGGCCGGAGTACTGCTGCTGGTAGCCGCCGTACGGGTCGGGCTGCTGCTGATAGCCGTACGCGGGTTCCGGCTGGGCGTAGTCCTGCTGCTGGGGCTGCTGCGGGGCCGGGGCGTCCGCGACCGCCGCGAGGCCGGCGAGGTAGTCGGCGTCGCTGGAGTGCTGGACGGTGGAGGTGTCGTCGGCGAGGGCGCCGAGGTCGTCGGTGGCGATCCGGCCGTGCAGCTTCTCGCGGCCGCGGCCGACCGCCTCCAGGGTCTTGGCGAGGACGGCCTCGAAGGCGCCGAGCTTGGCGTCGACGTACGCGTCGGCGTCGCGGCGCAGGGTCTCCGGGTCGTGGCTGCGCTCGGGGGCGTCCTCGTCCTCGTAGCCGTTCTCGTCGGTGCCGGGGCCGGTGCCGAGGAGCTTCTCGCGGCCGCGGCCGACGGAGCCGAGGGTCTTGGTGAGGACGACCTCGAAGTTGGCGAGCTTGGAGTCGACGTAGTCGTCGGCCTCGGCGCGGATCTCCTCGGCCTCCTGGCGGGCCTCGGCGAGGATCCGGTCGGCCTCGGCCTGGGAGCGGCGGGCGACCTCGGTGTCGGAGATCAGGGAGCCGCGCTCGGCGTGTGCGCTCTCGATGATCCGCTCGGCCTCCTGCCGGGCCTGCGCGACCATCTGCTCGCGGTCGCCGATCAGCTCCTGGGCCTGGGCGAGCGAGTCGGGCAGCGCCGCCCGCACCTCCTGAAGCATCGAGAGCAGTTCGGCGCGGTTGACCACGCACGAGGCCGACATGGGCATGCCCCGGGCCCCGGAGACCATCGTGACGATCTCGTCGAGCTTCTTCTGTACGTCCACCAGGTGCTCGCCACTCTCTACAGCTGTGTTGGAGACGGACGGGACGACTGTACGACCCTGGGGTGCCCGCCGGACACCGGGTGACGGATTGTCAGCCTCCGAGGCGTTTCCCGGGTGCGCTCAGTCGTTCTTCAGGCGCTTGGCGAGGGCCTTGAGGACCTGCGGCGGCACCAGGTGGGAGACGTCGCCGCCCCAGGTCGCGACCTCCTTGACCAGGGAGGACGACAGGAAGCTGTAGGTGGGATTGGTGGGGATGAAGAGGGTCTCGACGCCGGAGAGGCCGTTGTTCATCTGGGCCATCTGCAGTTCGTAGTCGAAGTCGCTGACCGCGCGCAGGCCCTTGACGATGGCCGGGATGTCGCGCTGCTTGCAGAAGTCGACGAGCAGGCCGTGGAAGGCCTCGACGCGGACGTTTCCGTACTCGGCGGTGACCTGGCGGATCAGGTCGATCCGCTCGTCGATCTCGAACAGGCCCTTCTTGGCCTTGTTGATCATCACCGCGACGTAGACCTCGTCGTACAGCCTGGAGGCGCGGGAGATGATGTCGAGATGTCCGTTGGTGATCGGGTCGAACGACCCGGGACAGACGGCGCGGCGCACTTGTGATCCCTCGCTCTCCGGTCCGGTCATCGTGCGTCTTCGCACGTAGAGGCGGCGCGACCGTACCAAAACGTTCCCTCGCCGTAGCGACGGGCCCGGATCGCCTCGAAGCCGTCCGGCCACCGGAATTGACCGCCTCTGGTGCTGCGCTCCACGGTGACGAGGGCTTCCTCCGCGAGCCACCCCTCCGTGCGGAGTGTGAGCAGAATCTCGCGAAGATCGTCGTCCGAGACGGCGTAGGGCGGGTCGAGGAAGACGATGTCGTACGACTGGGCCGGCGGTGCCGCGCGGATGATCTGTTCCGCTTTGCCCGCTCTGACCTCGGCGCCGGGCAGGCCCAGGGTTTTCACGTTCTCGCGGACGGTGCGGGCGGCTCGGGCGTCGGCCTCGACGAGCAGGGTGTGGCCGGCGCCCCGGGACAGGGCCTCCAGGCCGACGGCTCCCGAGCCGGCGTACAGGTCGAGGACCCGCTCGCCGTCCAGGGGGCCGCCGAGGAGGGACTGCCAGGTGGAGAACAGGCCTTCGCGCGCGCGGTCGGAGGTGGGGCGGGTCCCGTTCCCCGGCGGTACGGCAAGGCGGCGTCCACCGGCCCGGCCGGCGATCACGCGGGTCATTTCTCGGTCCTTGTCGGTGTGCTCGGGTGGTGGTCGTGTGCTCAGAGGGTGGCCGTTTCCAGTGTGTCAGCCCTTCTCCAGGTACTGCTCCCGCTCCTCGTCCAGCAAGGCGTCCAGCGCTGTGCGCAGGGCGGGCAGGTGCTCCAGGTCGGGGTCGGCGGCGACGACCTTGGTGGCCTCCTCGCGGGCCTCGGCGATGATCTCCTCGTCGTCGATGACGGCGAGCATCCGCAGGGAGGAACGGGTGCCGGACTGGGCCTGGCCGAGGACGTCGCCCTCGCGGCGCTGTTCGAGGTCGATGCGGGAGAGTTCGAAGCCGTCGAGGGTGGACGCCACCGCGTTCAGCCGCTGCCTGGCCGCGCTCGCCTCGGGCATCTCGGTGACCAGCAGGCACAGGCCGGGGGCGGAGCCACGGCCGACGCGGCCGCGCAGCTGGTGCAGCTGGGAGACGCCGAAGCGGTCGGCGTCCATGATCACCATCACGGTGGCGTTGGGCACGTTGACGCCGACCTCGATGACGGTCGTGGCGACCAGGACGTCGGTCTCGCCGGCGGCGAAACGGCGCATGACCGCGTCCTTGTCGTCGGGCTGCATGCGGCCGTGCAGGACCTCGACCCGCAGGCCGCGCAACGGCCCCTCGGCGAGCTGCCCGGCGACGTCCAGCACGGCGAGCGGCGGGCGCTTGTCGGCCTCGTCCTCGGCGGACTTCTTCTTGCCGCTCTTCTTCGGATCGTCCTCCTCGTCCCCGATGCGCGGGCAGACGACGTACGCCTGGTGCCCCTTGGCGACCTCTTCGCGCACCCGCTCCCAGGCCCGGGCGAGGAAGTGGGGCTTGTCGGCGGCGGGCACGACATGGCTGGCGATCGGCGAACGGCCTGCGGGGAGCTGGTCGAGGACGGAGGTCTCCAGGTCGCCGAAGACGGTCATGGCGACCGTCCGCGGAATGGGCGTGGCGGTCATGACCAGCAGGTGCGGCGGCTGTTTGCCCTTGCCGCGCAGGGCGTCGCGCTGCTCCACGCCGAAGCGGTGCTGTTCGTCGACGACGACGAGTCCGAGGTCGTGGAACTGCACCTTGTCCTCGATCAGCGCATGGGTGCCGATCACGATGCCGGCCTCGCCGGTGGTCAGGTCGAGCAGGGCCTGCCGGCGTGCGGCGGCTCCCATCGACCCGGTGAGCAGCACCACCTTGGTGGCGTCCTCCGCCCCGCCGAGCATCCCACCCTCGGCCAGCTCCCCCATCATCTCGACGATCGACCGGTGGTGCTGCTGGGCGAGCACCTCGGTGGGCGCGAGCATCGCGGCCTGCCCACCGGCGTCGACGACGGCGAGCATGGCGCGCAGGGCCACCATGGTCTTTCCCGAACCGACCTCTCCCTGGAGCAGCCGGTGCATCGGATGCTCGGTCGCGAGGTCGTCGAAGATCTCCTCGGAGACCTTCCGCTGGCCCTCGGTGAGGGTGAAGGGCAGGCGGTCGTCGAAGGCGGCGAGGAGGCCGTCCGGCCCGGGTCTGCGGGGGACCGCCGGGAGTTGGGTGTCGGCGTGGCGGCGGCGGGCGAGGGCGACCTGGAGGACGAAGGCCTCGTCCCACTTGAGGCGGTCGCGGGCGTCGGCGATGTCCGCCTTGGTGTGCGGCCGGTGGATCTTGAGCAGGGCCTCGGGGAGGGGGACCAGGCCCCGGCCCTGCCGGAGGGAGGGCGGGAGCGGGTCGACGGCCTCCTGCGCGCTGGGCAGGACGGTCTGGACGGCCTTGCCGATCTTCCAGGACTCCAGCTTGGCGGTGGCGGGGTAGATGGGGATGAGGGCGCCTGCCCAGCTCTCGACGGATTCCGCCGCGCCATCACCGTCTCCCCGCAGCAACTCATAGGCCGGGTGGGCGAGTTGGAGACGGCGGTTGAAGACGGAGACCTTGCCCGCGAACATCGCGCGCGTGCCCGGCAGGAGCTCCTTGTGGGGCTTGTGAACGCCGTTGCCGAAGAAGACCAGTTGGAGCCGGCCGCTGCCGTCCGTGATGGTCACTTCGAGTCGCTGGCCCTTGCCGCGCGGGGCCTTGCCGGAGGCGAAGGTGTGCAGGCGGGCGTCGGCGACCTGGGCGACCACGGTGACGTGCTCGTCCATGGGGAGGTCGGAGAGGTGGGTGAGCTGGCCGCGCTCCTCGTATCTGCGCGGGTAGTGGTGGAGGAGGTCGCCGACGGTGAGCAGGCCGAGGTGCTCGGCCATCACCTTCGCGGTGGCGGGGCCGAGCACCTTCTTCAGTGGTTCTTCCAGTGCGGGCACGAGATCCATTGCACACCACACCACTGACAATGCCGTAGAGGCCGCGGGGCCGTCATCGTAAACGTCCCGGAAATCCCTGGTCAGGCGGCCCGTTCGGGCTTTAGGATGGCGCGCTCCGGCCATCCCCCGCGGTCACCGCCTCACCGGGACCGCCCGACCCCGCGCCGTCGCCCGTCCCCCCACCGGCGCTGTGACGATGGACTCCCAGACCTCACAGTCATCCCAGGCACCCCAGTCACCTCAGCCACCTCATACGTTCCAGGTCGACCTGCGCGGCCTGGTGGACCTGCTCTCCCACCACCTGTACTCCAGCCCCAAGGTCTACCTGCGCGAGCTGCTGCAGAACGCGGTCGACGCCATCACCGCCCGGCGTGCGGAGCAGCCCGACGCCCCGGCCCGGGTGCGGCTGTACGCGGACGGCGGTGCCCTGCGCGTGGAGGACACCGGCGTGGGGCTCAGCGAGACGGACGTGCACCATCTGCTCGCCACGATCGGGCGCAGTTCCAAGCGTGCCGAGGGGCTGCAGGAGGCGCGTTCCGACTTCCTCGGGCAGTTCGGCATCGGTCTGCTCGCCTGCTTCGTGGTCGCCGAGCGGATCCGCGTCGTCAGCCGCAGCGCCCGTACGCCGGACGCGCCGCCCGTGGAGTGGACGGCGCGCGACGACGGCTCGTACGTCGTACGGACCCTGCCGCACGAGGCCCGGCCCGAGCCCGGCACGACCGTGCACCTGGTGGCGCGGGCCGGGGCCACCGAGTGGCTGGCCGAGAAGCGTGTGCTGGAGCTGGCCCGGGACTTCGGCTCGCTGCTGCCGTACGACGTGCGGGTGGGCGACGAGGCGGTCACCGACCTGCCGGCGCCCTGGGACCGCTCGTACCCCTCCCCCGCCACCCGCCGGGTGGCCCTCGCCCGCCACTGCCACGACCTGTTCGGTTTCACGCCGCTGGACACGATCGACCTGGACGTGCCGCTGGCCGGGATCCGCGGGGTGGCCTACGTCCTGCCGTCGGCGGTCAGCCCCGCCCAGCGCGCGCGTCACCGCGTGCATCTGAAGGGCATGCTGCTGACCGAGCGGGCCGAACAGCTGCTGCCCGACTGGGCGTTCTTCGTGCGCTGCGTCCTGGACACCGACAGCCTGCGGCCCACGGCCTCGCGCGAGTCGCTGTACGAGGACGAGACGCTGGCCGCCGTGCGGGAGGCGCTGGGCGAGCGGATCCGCGCGTGGCTGACGGGTCTGGCGGCCGGTGACCCGGAGCGGCTGGCGGCGTTCCTGTCGGTGCACTACCTGGGCGTGAAGTCGCTGGCGCGGCACGACCGGGAGATGCTGCGCACGATGCTGCCGTGGCTGCCCTTCGAGACCACCGACGGGCGGCTGTCCCTGGAGGAGTTCGCGCAGCGGCACCCGGTGGTGCACTTCACGCGGACCGTCGAGGAGTACCGGCAGGTCGCGCCGATCGCCTCCGCGCAGGGCATCGGTGTGATCAACGGCGGTTACACCTACGACAGCGAGCTGGTGGAGGCGCTGCCCTCGGTGCGGCCCGGCACGGTGGTCGCCGAGCTGGACGCGGACACGGTGACGGCGCACCTGGACGCGGTCGACCCGGGCGAGGAGCTGGCCCTGTCGGGCTTCCTGGCGGCGGCGCGGGCCAAGCTGGACCCGCTGGGCTGTGACGTCGTCCTGCGCGCCTTCCATCCCCTGTCCGTGCCCGCGCTGCACCTGGACGACCGGCAGGCCCGGCACGAGCAGGCCCGCGCGGAGGCGGAGGAGCAGGCGGACGAGCTGTGGGCGGGCATCCTCGGCTCGCTGCGCGGCAGCGCCCCGCGCGCGCGTCTGGTGCTCAACCACCTCAACCCGCTGGTGCGGCGGATCGGTTCGCTCGGTGACCCGGAGCTGATCGGCACCGCCACCGAGTCGCTGTACGGGCAGGCCCTGCTGATGGCGCAGCGGCCTCTCAGGCCGGCGGACTCGGCGCTGCTGAACCGGGCGTTCATCGGCCTGTTGGAGTGGGCCACGCACAGCGAGGACGGTCACTGATGGCTGGGATCACGGACTTCGACTCCCTCCGCCTGGCGATGGCGGAGAACTCCGAGCAGCCGGAGGGACCGGCCCGCAACGCGCGCGCGGAGCAGCTGCTCACCGAGGCGGAGAAGCTGAACATCCCGCTCGCGGTGATAGAGGCGCTCGGGCACCAGCTGAAGGTCTACAACTACAGCTCCGAGAAGGACAAGATGTTCGTCCCCTTCGCGCGGCTGCTGCGCATGTGGGACGAGCGCCCCGAGGACTTCGACGAGTACGAGACCCACTCCCTGCACTGGGTCTTCAAGTGGATGTCGGCCGGCATGCTCGACCAGCCGCACATCCCGCTCGCCTCCATCGAGAAGTGGCTCGGCGAGATGGAACACCGCTACCGGCTCGCCGGTCACTCCGAACGGGCCGTGCGCAGCGCCGAGTTCAGCGTGGCGGCGCACGTGGGGGATCTGGCGCGGGCCGAGCGGGCGTACACCGCCTGGCTGGCCGCCGACCGGGACGGCATGGCCGACTGCCACGCGTGCGAGCTGCACGGGCAGGGCTGGTGGAACGCCGAGCGCGGCCGGGACGAGGAGGCCCTCCAGCTGTGGCGGCCCGTCCTGGAGGGCGAGTTCACCTGCGCCCACGAGCCGCACACCGCCCTCGCCTCCTCGCTGGTGCCGCTGTTGAGGCTGGGCCGCCTGGAGGAGGCGCGCGCCCACCATCTGCGGGGCTTCCGGCTCGTGCGGGCCATGGAGAGCATGCGCGGCGCGTACGCGGACCACGTGGAGTTCTGTGCGCTGACCGGCAACGAGGCGCGCGGTCTTGAGCTGCTCGCCGAGCGGCCCGCGTACTTCACGGACGACGGGCATCCGCGCAGCAAGCTGGAGTTCATGTCGGTGGTGGCCCTGCTCATGGACCGCCTGACCGGGCTGGGGCTGGGTGACCGGCAGGTGCCCGGCCCGTCCGGCCGGGTGTGGACCGCGCGCGAACTGGCCACGCACGCGCGTGCGGAGGCCCTGGCGCTGGCGGCGCGTTTCGACCGGCGCAACGGCACCTCGTACGTCAGTGAGCGGGCACGCGCGCGTATGGACCAGGCGCCACTGGTGGAACGGCTGCCCCTGGGAGTGCGTACGACGCGGCCCGTCCCGGCTCCTGTGGCTCCCCCGGTGGTCGAGGCACCCGGCGAGCGGGATCTCGCCGCTCTGCTCGCCGAGGCGCGGCGGCTGTCGGAGACCCTGCAGCCGAACGCCCTGGAGGCGTGGGCGGCGGTCTCGCGGGCCGCGGAGGGCGTCGAGCTGGACGCGCGTGACCGTGCGGAGATCGCCGACCACGAGGCGATGGGCCTCGGCCCCGAGGGCGCCGAGCTGTTCGAGCGGGCGGCCGAGCTGTACGCGAAGGCCGGCGACCCCGGGGAGGCGCTGGCGGCACGCGCGCGTGCGGCGTACGTGCGGGCGCTGGGGGGCGAGATCGGCGAAGCCCTCGCGGCGGTCGCGGAGCCCTGTGGCGAGGCGCTCGCGCTGTACGCCCGGGGCGGTACGGGGGTACGGCAGGCGGCGTCCGTGCTGATGGGCCGGGCGCGGATTCTGATGCGACGGGTGCACGAGGGCGACGGGCCGGTGGAGGACACGGTCGCCGCCGAGGCCGAGGCGGCCGTGCGGGAGGTGCTGGCGCTCGTCGAGGGACGCACCGGGGAGGACGTGCGGCTCGCCGCGCGGGCGGCGGAGGCACAGGCGATGCTCGCGGAACTGGCGGGCCGCGCCGGGGACGTGGAGGCGGCCGCGGGGCTGTTCGCGCGGGCCGCGGAGGCGTTCGTCGGGGCGGGGCTGCCGTGGTTCGCGGTGGAGTACGAGGCCCGGCTCGCCCAGCTCGCGCACCACCTCGGGGACGTCGCGGAGACGGAACGGGCGCTGCGGGCGGCCCTGGAGCACGGCGGACCGCATGTGGAGGCGGTCGGGAGGGCGCAGCTGCACCTCCAGCTCGCCGAAGTGCTCGGCGGGCGGGGCGAGGCCGGGGAGGCCGCCGTACACGCCCTGGAGGCCGCGCACTGGGCCGACGAGGCCGGTGAGGGGCCGACGCTCGGCGCGTGGGCGCGGCACCAGCTCGGCGGGTTCCTGCTGCGGCAGGAGCGGTGGGCCGAGGCCGCGGAGGTGCTGGAGTCGGCGCTGCCGGATCTGACGGTCGAGACGCACGGCGACGGTGCGATCGTCCAGACACAGTGGTGGCTGGGCGACTGTCTGAGCGAGCTGGGAGAGCACCGCGCGGCCGCCGAACGGCGTCTGCAGGCCGCCGAGATCGCCCGGCACTGGCCCGAGCAGCAGGACCACGCGACCCTCGCGCACCTCGCCGCCGAGTCCCTCGGGCAGGCGGGGCTGCATGCGGAGGCGGACCGGGCCTACGCGCGCGCGGGCGACCTGTGGCGTGAGCTCGGCAACGTGCCCGGTCTGGTCCGTTCCCTGCGCGCCCGCGCGTGGCTGGAGCTGCGCGCGGAGGGCGGCCGGGACGGCGCACGGGAGTTGATGGCGGGCGCGGTGCGGGAGTGCGAGGCCGCGCTGGACGCCGCGGCCGACGAGGAGGCCCGGCAGCGGCTCGTCGCCGAACTCGGCCACACCCACCGGCAGTTCGGCGACCTGCTCGCCCGGCCCGTCGACGGGAACGCCGAGGACGGCCCGGCCCGGGCCCCGTTGGAGCAGGCCCTCACCCAGATGGAGCGGGCGATCGAGGTGTTCGCCCCTCTCGGCGACGCCGCCCTGCACAGCCGTACCGGCGCCGAACTCGCCGCCGGCTGGCTCGAGGCCGACCTGGGCCGCCCTGCCGAGGCGACCGCACGCGCGCGTGGGGTGCTGGCGGCGTACGACGACTGGGACGGCGACGAGGAGGCGGTGCGCGACCGGCGCGCGGAGGCGGAGCACCTGCTCCGGCTGATGGCGGAGCAGGCATGGACAACCCAGAACCTAACGAAGCACTACTAGGACGACAGGCTTTGGCGCGCCGCTACTCCACGCCGATCAGCAGCAGCGCTCCCTGCCGCCCGCCCCGGTACACCACCGTGTCGACGGCGAGGTAGGACTCCCTCACGCGAGCTTCGAGGTGCTCGGCGATCGCGTCGGGGGCCTCGTCGCCCAGCACGAGGGTGACCATCTCGCCGCCTGCCTGGAGCATGCGGTCGAGGACGGTCTCCGCGGCGGCGGTGATGTCGGAGCCGATCACGGCCACGTCGCCGTCGATGAGGCCGAGGACGTCACCGGCCTGACAGATGCCGGCCATGGTCCAGGACTGGCGTTCGGCGATGGTGACCTCGGCGTAGCGGGTGGCGCCGGCCGCCGAGGTCATCGACACCACGTCCTCGTCGAAGCGGCGCTCCGGTTCGTGCACGGCGAGGGCGGCGATGCCCTGGACCGCGGAGCGGGTGGGGATGAGGGCCACGCGGACGCCCTCCGCGCGGGCCTGCTCGGCCGCCGCGGCCGCGGTGTGCCGCAGTTCGGCGTCGTTCGGCAGCAGCACGACCTCGCGCGCGTGGGCCCGCCGTACCGCCTCGACGAGCTCCCCGCTCGCGGGCGGCTCGCCGGGGCGCGCGAGCACGGTGGTCGCGCCGGCCTCGGTGTACAGCCCGGCCAGGCCCTCGCCGGGCACGACGGCCACCACGGCCCGCTGGGTCCGCTCCCGGGGCGGTCGCTCGGTGCCGGTGGTGTGTACGTCGCCCGCCCCGAAGTGCGTGATCCGGATCCGGTACGGCCGTCCCGCCTCGACGCCCGCCTCCACGGCGGCGCCCGCGTCGTCGACGTGCACATGGACGTTCCACAGCCCGTCGCCGCCGACCACGACGAGGGAGTCCCCGAGGGCGTCGAGCCGTGTGCGCAGCCGGGCCACGGCCGCGTCCTCGGCCTCCAGGAGGTAGATCACCTCGAAGGCGGGACCGCTCCCGTCCGCCGCGCACTCCTCGGGGGCCTCCTGGCCGGCATGACCGTCCCCGTGCGCCACGCGCGCGTACGGCCCCGAAGCCGCCGGCGTCCGCGGTGCCTCCCCCGTGAACGTCTCCACCAGGGCCGCGAGCACCGCCACCAGCCCCCGTCCACCGGCGTCGACCACTCCGGCACGCTCCAGGACCGCCAGCTGGCCGGGCGTCGCGGCGAGCGCCGCGCGGGCGCCCTCGTAGGCGGCCCTGGCGACCGATCCGCAGTCGCCCTCGGCGCCGCCTGCCGCGTCGGCGGCGGCCGAGGCGACCGTGAGGACCGTGCCCTCGACGGGGTGGGCGACGGCCTGGCGGGCGGAGTCGGCCGCGCGCCGCAGGGCGAGCCGCAGCGCCTGTCCGTCGGTGTGAGCACTCTCACCCTGGGCCGCGAGCACCTGGGCCATGCCGCGCAGCAGCTGCGCGAGGATCGTGCCGGAGTTGCCCCGGGCCCCGATCAGCGCGCCGTGCGCCATCGCCCGCGCGGCATCGGCCAGTGACGGCCCGACGGAGGCCTCCGCGCGCGCGGAGCCCACCTCGTGGCCCGCGAACACCGCCTCCACGGCGGCGGCGGCCGACTCCACGGTCAGATACAGGTTGGTACCGGTGTCCCCGTCCGCCACGGGATAGACGTTGATCGAGTCGATCTCCTCCCGCGCCCGCCCCAGTGCCTGAAGCGCCAGACCGCACCAGGTGCGCACCGCGAGAGCATCGAAGAACCTCTGCGGCACCTGCGCCACCTGTGCCTCCTGGAGCTGCTGGACGTGGCACGCAGCGTAGACCCAGGGTGGGTGCGGAACGGAAGAGTGCAGGGAGCGGGCCTCTGAGCTGCCATGGTAGTTTCGTTGTACGGGCGCAGCCGTTGTATGCTGCTCCGGTTGTCCGATCCTGATCGGGCTTTCCCCCTGGCAGCGCCACTCAGATCTCAGATCCGCTCTTGGAGCCTAAGATCTCGATCCCGGCATGCCGGGATTAACCGTAAGTGCATCTGAAGTCTTTGGAGTGACCCGTGGCTGCCAACTGCGACGTCTGCGGCAAGGGGCCGGGCTTCGGCAACAACATCTCGCACTCGCACCGCCGTACGTCCCGCCGCTGGAACCCGAACATCCAGCGTGTGCGTACCGTGGTCGGCGGGACGCCGAAGCGCGTGAACGCTTGCACCTCGTGCATCAAGGCCGGCAAGGTCTCGCGCTGACGCGTCTTCCCCCCAGGCTCGAAGGAGCAGGGGGGACCCCCATCCGCGCGCGGCCACTGCCTGGTTCGCTGCACAGAGCCGGTCCACCGACGGTGGACCGGCTTTTTGCCGTTCCCGCCTCCACACGACGGCCTGTGCGGCGCTGAGCGCCCGCCGGGCCGCCCACGCCCTCCAGGTCGCTGAGCTTCCGCCTCCGCAGGCGCCGGGCCCCGCAGACGGGGACGAGGCCGCAGTGAGGCCCCGCTGGTCGCCTCCGGCAGCCCGCGTCAACGCTCGCGCAAGCGTTTACGCGCCGCTCCCCGTCCGCAGGCGCCATCCATGATCCACCGGCCCGATGCCCCCGCCCAGCGCGAACCCGGCCGCGATCGCCCCAGTGACGTACTCCTTGGCCGCGGCCACCGCCTCCGGCACGGACCGGCCCTTCGCGAGCTGTGAGGCGATCGCGGAGGCGAGGGTGCAGCCCGTGCCGTGCGTGTGCCGGTTGTCGTACCGCGGCGCGCGCAGCCAGTGCTCCTCGGAGCCGTCGGTGAGCAAGTCCACGGCCTCTCCGGACAGATGACCGCCCTTGATCAGCACCCAGCGCGGCCCGTACGCCAGCACGGCCGCGGCGGCCTCGCGCATCCCGGACTCCGACTCGACCCGCACACCGGTCAGTTGGGCCACCTCGTCGAGGTTCGGCGTGGCGACGGTCGCGACCGGCAGCAGCTTCGACCGCACGGAGTCCAGGGCGGAGGCGGCCAGCAGCGGATCCCCGTGCTTCGACACCCCCACCGGATCGACGACGGCCGGAGCGTCCGTCCCGCCGATCAACTCCGCCACCGCCTCGACGAGTCCGGCCGAGGCGAGCATCCCGGTCTTGACGGCCTGGACGCCGATGTCGTCGACCACACTGCGGTACTGGGCCCGCACCGCCTCCACGGGCAGTTCCCAGGCGCCCTGCACGCCGAGGGAGTTCTGCGCGGTCACCGCCGTGACGACGCTCATGCCGTGCACGCCGAGCGCGAGCATCGTCTTCAGGTCGGCCTGGATGCCCGCGCCCCCGCCGGAGTCGGAGCCCGCCACCGTGAGGACCCTCGGCAGGCTCATGACTCGATGTCCCCGAAGTGGTCCCAGCCGCCCTTGGCGGTCCACGGCGCCCCGTCGACCGTCACCTGGGGCAGCGCGGAGGGGTTCAGGACCTCGCCGATGACCTTCCAGCGGGCGGGCAGCTTCACGTCCGGCGGGAAGGTCGCCACGATCGCGTGGTCCTCTCCCCCGGTCAGCACCCACTGCATGGGGTCGACGCCGACGGCCTGCCCGATGTCGTTCATCTGGGTCGGGATGTCGATCGCCCCGGAGCGGATGTCGATGCGCACCTTGCTGGCCTCGGCGATGTGCCCCAGGTCGGCGATCAGCCCGTCGCTGACGTCGCACATCGCGGTCGCGCCCAGCGCGGCGGCGGCCGGGCCGGCGTGGTACGGCGGCTCGGGGCGCCGGTGGGCCTCCACGAAGGCGCGGGGCGAGCGGAAGCCCCGGGACAGCACCGCGTACCCGGCCGCGGACCAGCCCAGCCAGCCGGTCACCGCCACGAGGTCGCCGGGCTGCGCGCCGGCCCGTGTCACGGGCTCCTGGTTGCGCAGGTCGCCGAGCGCGGTGATCGACACCGTGATCGTGTCGCCCCGTACGACGTCCCCGCCGACCACGGCGGCGCCCGCCACCTGGCACTCGTCCCGCAGCCCGTCCATCAGCTCGCTCGGCCAGGTCACCGGCAGTTCGGCGGGCACCACCAGGCCGAGCAGCAGCGCGGTCGGTACGGCGCCCATGGCGGCGATGTCGGCGAGGTTCTGCGCGGCCGCCTTGCGGCCCACGTCGTAGGCCGTGGACCAGTCGCGGCGGAAGTGCCGGCCCTCCACGAGGATGTCGGTGCTGGCCACGACCCTGCGGTCGGGCGCGGCGACCACCGCGGCGTCGTCGCCGGGGCCGACCCGGACCGCCGGGGTGGTGGTGAGACGGGAGGTGAGCTCCCTGATGAGCCCGAACTCCCCGAGCTCACCAACAGTGCCCTTCATTGCCCTTTCTCCCCTTCTGTCCCTGTCCGTGCCCGGTCGCGCGTCATCACGGTCCTCGTTACGGTCGAAGAGACCGTCGTCGTTGTCGAAGAGACCGTCGTCGCGACCGACGTGACCGTCAACTCGTGTCGTCCCCGCGCCCCGGCGCGCGAGCCCCCACCCCCGCAGGTCTCCCCGCGGCGCGCGGCGACGCGATACCGTGGCGTTCCTTTTCCCCACATGATCCTCGTGGCCGCCCTGGAGGTTCCGTGGTACAGGCGTACATCCTGATCCAGACGGAGGTCGGCAAGGCGTCGACCGTCGCCGAGACGATCAGCAAGATCCCTGGAGTCATCCAGGCCGAGGACGTGACGGGCCCGTACGACGTGATCGTGCGGGCCCAGGCCGACACGGTCGACGACCTGGGCCGCATGGTGGTGGCGAAGGTCCAGCAGGTGGACGGCATCACCCGCACCCTGACCTGCCCGGTCGTCCATCTGTAGCCCCCGTCTACCCTGTGCCGGTGAACTCCTACCGTCACCGGCTCCTCGGCCTGCCCGCGCTCGTCCTGCTGATCACCGCCGCGGGCTGCTCCTCAGCAGACGACAGCGGGTCGGCGGCGGTTCCCAGCCCGGACACGAAGGTCACGAAGCTGTGCCGGAACCTGGACAAGGTACTGCCGGCGAAGGTGGACGATGTGAGCCGCGACGATCCCGAGCCCGCGTCCGCGCTGACGGCTGGCTGGGGAAGCCCGGCGATCATACTGCGCTGCGGTGTCCCGCGGCCTCCGAAGATGATCGACCCGAAGGTGGCCGAAGGCGGCGACCCGGACGCCCTCGCCGGGGGCGTGAACGGCGTGGACTGGCTGATGGAGAAGCAGGACGACGGGGCGTACCGTTTCACCACCGCGAACCGGCTGGCGTATGTCGAGGTCACCGTACCGAAGGGGCGGGACACCTCCGGCGTGCTGGTCGACCTGGCGCCGGCCGTCAAGAAGGCGATCCCCGAAGGGATCGCCGACTAGGCCCTGTCCTTTGGATCATCCCGGCGTCGCGGGGCCCGGCGCTCAGCGCAGCCCGGTGGACCGCCGCAGCGCCGCCTGCACCAACCGGTCCACCAGCTCGGGGTAGCTGATCCCGCTCGCCTGCCACATCTGCGGGTACATCGAGATCGGCGTGAAACCGGGCATCGTGTTGATCTCGTTGATCACGAACTCGCCGTCCTCGGTGAGGAAGAAGTCCGCACGCACCAGCCCCTCGCAGGACGCCGCCTCGAACGCCTCCACCGCCAGCTTCTGCACCTCGGCGGTCTCCTCGGGCGTCAGCGGCGCGGGCACGATGCCGGGCGTGGAGTCGATGTACTTGGCCTCGAAGTCGTAGTAGGCGTGCGCGTCGGGCGGCGGGATCTCGGCGGGTACGGAGGCCCGCGGGCCGTCCTCGAACTCCAGCACCCCGCACTCGATCTCCCGGCCGCGCAGCGCCGCCTCCACGAGGATCTTCGGGTCGTGCCGCTGGGCCTCCTCGATCGCCTCGGCGAGGCCGGAGATGCCGTCGACCTTGGTGATGCCGATCGACGAGCCCGCGCGCGCGGGCTTCACGAACAGCGGCCATCCGTGCTCACCGGCGAAGTCGACGATCTTCTTGCGGGCGGCCTGCTCGTCGCGCTCCCACTCGCGCGGCCGGATCACCACGTACGGCCCCACCTTGAGCCCGAAGGAGGCGAACACCCGCTTCATGTACTCCTTGTCCTGGCCCACGGCCGAGGCGAGCACACCGGAGCCCACGTACGGCACGCCGGAGAGCTCCAGGAGGCCCTGGAGGGTGCCGTCCTCGCCGTACGGGCCGTGCAGCACCGGGAAGACCACGTCGACCTCGCCGAGCGCCTTGGGGACCGACCCGGGCTCGGTGTAGACGACTTCGCGGCTGGCGGGATCGACGGGCAGCACCACGCCGCCCTCGGTCGACTCGGCGAGTTGCTCGACGCTGGGCGTACGGCGCTCGGTGATCGCCATGCGTTCCGGTTCGTCGGCGGTGAGCACCCAACGGCCTTCCCGGGTGATGCCGATCGGCAGCACGTCGTACTTGGTCCGGTCGATGGCCCTCAGCACGGCGCCGGCGGTGACCATGGAGATCCCGTGTTCGGAGCTGCGCCCGCCGAACACGACGGCCACACGCGGCTTGCGGGACGGCTGCTCTGGGCTCTGGGGGAGGTTCTCGGTGCTCATATCGCGATGAGAGTACCCCTTGGTAGGGCCCCAAGACAGCGTGCGACAGGCGGCGGGCGAGCCGAAGGGGCGTGCCGGCGCCGAGAGGCCATGGGGGGCCGCTCGCTCAGCGTCGTTCGGGCTTCGCGCTGCGCGACATCAGCTCCTTGAGCGCGACCACCGGCGGCTTGCCCTCGTGGACGATGCCGACGACCGTCTCCGTGATGGGCATGTCGACACCGTGCCGCCGGGCCAGATCCAGCACCGACTGGCAGGACTTGACGCCCTCGGCGGTCTGCTTGGTGACCGCGATGGTCTCCTGCAGGGTCATGCCCCTGCCGAGGTTGGTCCCGAAGGTGTGGTTGCGGGACAGCGGCGAGGAGCAGGTGGCCACCAGGTCGCCGAGGCCGGCGAGTCCGGAGAAGGTGAGCGGGTCGGCGCCCAGGGCGACACCGAGCCGCGTGGTCTCCGCGAGGCCGCGGGTGATGAGCGAGCCCTTGGCGTTGTCGCCGAGTCCCATGCCGTCCGCGATGCCGACGGCGAGGCCGATGACGTTCTTCACCGCTCCGCCGAGTTCGCACCCGACCACGTCCGTGTTGGTGTACGGGCGGAAGTACGGGGTGTGGCAGACGGCCTGGAGCCGCTGGGCGACGGCCTCGTCGGTGCAGGCGACCACCGAGGCGGCCGGCATGCGGGCGGCTATCTCGCGGGCGAGGTTGGGCCCGGTGACCACGGCGATGCGGTCGGCGCGCACCTTGGCCACCTCCTCGATGACCTCGCTCATCCGCATGGCGGAGCCGAGTTCGATGCCCTTCATCAGCGACACGAGCACGGTGTCGGGCGCGAGCAGCGGCGCCCACTCGGCGAGGTTGCCGCGCATGGTCTGCGAGGGGACCGACAGGACGGTGAAGTCGGCGTCCGCGGCGGCCTCGGCCGGGTCCGTGGTGGCCCGCAGGTTCTCCGGCAGCTCGACGCCCGGCAGATAGTCGGGGTTGATCCGGGTGGAGTTGATCGCTTCCGCGACCTCCGGGCGGCGCGCCCACAGGACGACCTCGCAGCCCGCGTCGGCGAGCACCATGCCGAACGCCGTGCCCCACGAACCGGCGCTGAAGACCGCCGCCTTGACCGGCTTGCTCACTTGCCCCGCCCCTCTTCCTGTCCGGCCTGTACGGCGTTCCGCTGCGTCTGCGTCTGCGCCTGCGTCCTGCGGCGCTGCTCGATCCGCTCCCGGCGTGGGTCGTAGGGGGTGTCCGGCGCCTTCTCGCCGCGGATCTCCTCCAGCTGGCGGGTGATGGCGGCCATGATGACCTCGGTCGCCTCCTTCAGGAGCTCCGCGGTCATCTCCTTGTCGTAGAAGCGCGAGAGGTCCACGGGCGGTCCCGCGAGCACGCGGCTGGTCTTGCGCGGGAGGAGGTGCGGCTTCTTGGCGTACGGCGGCAGCAGTTCGTTGCAGCCCCACTGGGCGACCGGGATGACCGGGCACTTGGTCTGCAAGGCGACGCGTGCGGCACCGGTCTTGCCGGTCATGGGCCAGCCGTCCGGGTCGCGGGTGAGGGTGCCCTCGGGGTAGAAGGCGACGCACTCGCCGCGCTCCACGGCGTCGATGGCGGCACGGAAGGCGCTGAGCGCGTCCGTGCTCTCGCGGTAGACGGGGATCTGCCCGGTGCCGCGCATGGCGGCTCCGACGAAGCCTTTCTTGAAAAGACCGCTCTTTGCCAGGAATCGCGGCACGCGCCCGGTGTTGTACTGAAAGTGCGCGTACGCGAAGGGATCAATGTGTGAATTATGGTTAACAGCCGTGATAAATCCGCCGTCGACCGGAATGTTCTCCATTCCACGCCAGTCCCGCTTGAGCAGAAGCACCAGCGGCGGTTTACAGATCACCGCGGCGAAGCGGTACCAGAAGCCGATTCTGCGGCGGGGCACGCGGACACCTTCCTCTAGGGCCTGGAACCAGGGGCCAGGGGGGCCGCACAAGTGTCGCCCCAGGCCGCCGGTCTGTCGAGAACACCGTACGCCCCGACACCGCGGCGACCGGATGCGCCGGGTGACAATGGCCGCGACAAGAGAGGGACGAACATCTGTGCAGTGGATCGTGGTCATACCGCTCAAGCCCCTGGCGCGAGCCAAAAGCAGGCTCGCGGACACGGCGGACGACGGGCTGCGTCCGGGTCTCGCCCTCGCCTTCGCCCAGGACACCGTGGCGGCGGTGCTGGCCTGTGCGGCCGTACGGGATGTGGCAGTCGTCACGGACGACGCCGTGGCCGGCCGTGAGCTGGCCGCGCTGGGGGCCGGGATCGTCCCCGACGAGCCGGGCGGCGGCCTGAACGCCGCTCTGGCGCACGCGGCGGCGGTCGTGAGGGCGTCGCGGCCCGAAAGCCCCGTGGCGGCCCTGAACGCCGATCTCCCGGCGCTGCGTCCCCGGGAATTGGCCCGCGTTCTGGACGCGGCCGCACAATTCCCGCGCGCTTTTCTGCCCGATGCGGCCGCAATCGGGACGACTCTGCTGGCCGCCGCTCCGGGCCGGGAATTGCGTCCGGCTTTCGGCACCGACTCCCGGGCCCGCCATCGCGCGTCCGGGGCGGCGGAACTCCGCCTCGACGCGGTGGATTCCGTACGGCAGGACGTGGACACCGGCGACGACCTGCGGGCCGCGCTGGCGCTGGGGGTGGGTCCCTGCACGGCCGCGATGGCCGCGCGGCTGCTGATCCCGGGGCAGTAGGCTGCCGTCATGCAGGCGACCGCATACACGTACGACCCCGAAAGCCGCAGCGGGCAGGTGCTCCTGGACGACGGCACTCCCGTACCCTTCGACGCGGCGGCCTTCGACGCCGGGGGGCTGAGGCTGCTGCGTCCCGGGCAGCGGGTGCGCATCGAGACCGAGGGCGAGGGCCAGGGCCGGCGGATCACCCTGGTGACGCTGCAGACCCTCTGAACCCTCCAGCACCTGCCGCACCATGCGAACGCACCGCGGGCCGGACTCCGACAGGGAGTCCGGCCCGGCGCGTGAGTGCCCTGGCGCCCCTACCTCTTGCGGGCAGTGGTCTTCTTGGCGGTGGTCTTGCGGGCCGTCGCCTTCTTGGCGGGGGCCTTCTTGGCCGTCGCCTTCTTCGCCGGGGCCTTCTTGGCGGTGGTCTTCTTCGCGGCGGTGGTCTTGGCGGTCGCCGTGGTCTTCTTGGCGGGCGCCTTCTTGGCCGTCGTCTTCTTGGCGGCGGCCGTGGTCTTCTTGGCCGTCGTCTTCTTCGCGGTCGTCTTCTTCGCGGCGGCCGTCTTCGTGGTGGCCTTCTTCGCGGCGGCCTTCTTGACCGTCGCGGCAGCACCACCGGTGAGGCTGCCCTTGGGCGCCTTCTTGACGGCGATGTCGCCCTTCGGCAGCTTCTTCGAGCCGCTCACCAGGTCCTTGAAG
The DNA here is from genome assembly GCF_030386795.1 of Streptomyces sp. S.PNR 29. Taxonomy (GTDB): domain Bacteria; phylum Actinomycetota; class Actinomycetes; order Streptomycetales; family Streptomycetaceae; genus Streptomyces. The sequence continues at coordinate 152,685 of NZ_JANUQM010000014.1, read as the reverse complement.
CCCTGACCCGCGCGGAAGCGCGGAACGGAGGTCTTCTTGACCCGAACCCGCTCGCCCGTCTGGGGGTTGCGGGCGTAGCGGGCCGGCCGGTCGACCTTCTCGAACGAACCGAAGCCGGTGACCGAGACCCGGTCACCCCCGACCACCGCGCGGACGATGGCGTCCAGGACAGCGTCGACAGCATCGGCGGCCTGCTGGCGGCCACCCATCTTGTCGGCAATCGCTTCTACGAGCTGCGCCTTGTTCACGTCTTCCCCTTCGGAGACATTGCCAGAACGAAAGTGTTCAAGCTTTTTCGCACGTTAGGCAGATATATACCGCAAATCAAACACGAAACGGGCTTATCACCCTTGTGCCGCAGCGGACTCGACTGTCCCGGCCCGTTCAGCGTTCCTCGTCGGGGAGTCGACCCTCGTCGAGGTCCGCGTTGAACCGCTCCAGCCGCCTTGCCGCGTCGGCGAGATCGTGTTTGGCCGCGGCCGTAATGACCAGCAGCTTCCGGGTCAGCGCCATCCGTACGCCCTCCGGGACTTGCAGTGCGCGCACCTTTGCGTGCGCTTCCTTGAGTTGGACCGCGACCGCCGCATAGAGCTCGAGTTGGCCGTCGTGTTCCATGCACAGATTGTGCCATCTGGGGCGAGTTGTCGCCTGCGCAGGGGGCAACTGCCGCCTCAGACGGCCTTCCAGGCACATGCGGAAGCCGTGGCTACAACCCTCGCGTACCCCAACAACCACCGGCATAACGTGGGAAGTTGAGAACGGCCCCGTTGCAGGTGAGGCGGATGGGTCAAGAAACGGCTGTACCCCCGATCGGGCTGATCGGGGGTACAGCGGGGATGTTGAAGTGGCCGAAAGTCGCCTTGCGGGCGACGGCCTGGTCAGACCTGGAGCGTCCGCGGCTTGAAGGACGGGCGCTTCGCCTCGTACGCGGCGATGTCGTCCTCGTTCCGGAGCGTGATCGAGATGTCGTCGAGGCCGTTCAGCAGCCGCCAGCGGGAGTTCTCGTCCAGCTCGAAGGAGGCGGCGATGCCCTCGGCGCGCACCTCGCGCTCGACCAGGTCGACCGTGATCTCGGCCTCGGGGTCCTTCTCCGTGAGCTCCCACAGCGCGTCCACGATCTTCTGCTCCAGAACCACCGTGAGCAGGCCGTTCTTCAGGGAGTTGCCGCGGAAGATGTCGGCGAAGCGCGAGGAGATCACGGCCTTGAAGCCGTAGTTCTGCAGCGCCCACACGGCATGCTCACGGGAGGAGCCGGTGCCGAAGTCGGGGCCGGCGACCAGCACCGTGGCGCCCTGCCGCTCGGGGCGGTTGAGCACGAACTCCGGGTCCTTGCGCCAGGCCTCGAACAGCCCGTCCTCGAACCCGTCCCGCGTGACCTTCTTGAGCCAGTGGGCGGGGATGATCTGGTCGGTGTCGACGTTGCTGCGGCGCAGCGGGACGGCCCGGCCGGTGTGCGTGGTGAATGCTTCCATGACTGATCAGACTCCAGCGGGCGTGGGGGCGTCGGCGGCGGACAGGTCGGCCGGGGAGGCCAGGTGACCGAGGACGGCCGTCGCGGCGGCCACCTGCGGCGACACCAGGTGGGTGCGGCCGCCCTTGCCCTGCCGGCCCTCGAAGTTGCGGTTGGAGGTGGACGCGGAGCGCTCACCCGGGGCCAGCTGGTCGGGGTTCATGCCCAGACACATCGAGCAGCCCGCATGCCGCCACTCGGCGCCGGCCTCCTTGAAGACCACGTCCAGACCCTCGGAGACGGCCTGCAGACCCACGCGAGCGGAGCCCGGGACGACCAGCATGCGTACGCCGTCGGCGACTTTGCGGTCCTTGAGGATCTCGGCGGCGGCGCGCAGGTCCTCGATGCGGCCGTTGGTGCAGGAGCCTACGAAGACGGTGTCCACCTTGATGGAGCGCAGCGGCTGTCCGGCCTCCAACCCCATGTACTCCAGGGCCTTTTCGGCGGCGTAGCGCTCCGAAGCGTCTTCGTACGAAGCCGGGTCGGGGACGGACGCCGAAAGCGGCGCGCCCTGGCCGGGGTTGGTGCCCCAGGTGACGAACGGCGACAGTTCCGCGGCGTCGATGACCACCTCGGCGTCGAACTCGGCGTCGTCGTCGGTGCGCAGCGTCTTCCAGTACTCCACCGCCGCGTCCCAGTCGGCGCCCTGGGGGGCGTGCGCGCGGCCCTTGATGTACGCGAAGGTCGTCTCGTCCGGGGCGATCATGCCCGCGCGGGCGCCGGCCTCGATCGACATGTTGCAGATGGTCATCCGGGCCTCCATCGAGAGCTTCTCGATGGCCTCGCCGCGGTACTCCAGGATGTAGCCCTGGCCGCCCCCGGTACCGATCTTCGCGATGATCGCCAGGATCAGGTCCTTGGCCGTGACGCCCTCGGGCAGTTCGCCGTTGACCGTGATCGCCATGGTCTTCGGGCGGGCCATGGGCAGCGTCTGGGTGGCCAGCACGTGCTCCACCTGGGAGGTGCCGATGCCGAACGCCAGCGCGCCGAAGGCGCCGTGCGTGGAGGTGTGCGAGTCACCGCAGACGACGGTCGTGCCGGGCTGGGTCAGGCCCAGCTGCGGGCCGACGACGTGCACGACGCCCTGCTCGACGTCGCCGAGCGGGTGCAGGCGGACGCCGAACTCGGCGCAGTTCTTGCGCAGCGTCTCCAGCTGGGCGCGGGAGACCGGGTCGGCGATGGGCTTGTCGATGTCGAGGGTCGGGGTGTTGTGGTCCTCGGTCGCGATGGTGAGGTCGAGGCGGCGCACCGTGCGGCCGCTCTTGCGGAGGCCGTCGAAGGCCTGCGGGCTGGTCACCTCGTGCAGCAGGTGCAGATCGATGAAGAGAAGGTCGGGCTCGCCCTCGGCGCGCCGGACGACATGGTCGTCCCAGACTTTCTCCGCGAGTGTCCTACCCATCGCTGTTCCCTCCGGCCGACGACGATCCGCCGGCCCAACTAGAGATCTTGAGGAGGCGGCTCCCGTCGCCCCTGATTCCGGGCATCCGCCGCCAGGCCCGTACGTCACGGGCCTTTGTGACTTCGTGCCATCCAGGGTGGCGCGTTCCACGGAAAATTGAACTTGCGTTTCACAGAGTGAGACGCAAGTATCGTTGCATGGACAACAGTAGCGGCGTCGGCGTTCTGGACAAGGCGGCCCTCGTCCTGAGCGCTCTGGAGTCCGGTCCGGCCACCCTCGCGGGTCTGGTCGGGGCCACCGGGCTGGCACGACCCACGGCTCACCGCCTGGCCGTGGCCTTGGAACACCACCGCATGGTGGCGCGCGACATGCAGGGCCGTTTCATTCTGGGCCCGCGTCTGGCCGAGCTGGCCGCGGCGGCGGGCGAGGACCGCCTCCTGGCCACCGCCGGCCCCGTACTCACCCACCTCCGGGACATCACGGGCGAGAGCGCGCAGCTCTACCGCCGCCAGGGCGACATGCGTATCTGCGTCGCCGCGGCGGAGCGCCTGTCCGGCCTTCGGGACACGGTCCCGGTGGGTTCCACGCTCACGATGAAGGCCGGCTCGTCCGCCCAGATCCTGCTGGCCTGGGAGGAGCCGGAGCGGCTGCACCGCGGCCTGCAGGGCGCCCGCTTCACGGCGACCGCCCTGTCGGGAGTACGGCGCCGGGGCTGGGCCCAGTCCATCGGCGAGCGGGAGCCGGGCGTCGCGTCCGTCTCCGCCCCCGTACGCGGCCCCTCCAACCGCGTGGTGGCCGCCGTCTCGGTCTCCGGCCCCATCGAGCGTCTGACGCGCCACCCGGGCCGTATGCACGCCCAGGCGGTCATCGACGCCGCCGCCCGCCTCTCGGAGGCCCTGCGCCGCTCCGGCTGACCGTCTGCCGACACGTCCGGGGAAGGACCGGCCTCAACGCCGCGGCAGGTCCTCCCCAACGGCCTAGGACATCCGGAGCCGCTCAGCGGCCCGATCGCCCCGGCGCCCGACGGGCACCACTCCCGTGGCCCTGCCCAGCCCGAACTCGGGCATGTTCAGGTAGATCGACCCGTACGACCCGGCCGGCACGACGTAGGTCTCGTGCCAGAAGCCGACCTTCCCCCTGCCCTCACGCAGCCGCCGGTTGAAGGCGGCCCAGGCCGGCCGGTGCCGCTTGTCCGGCGCGGAGGCGTACGCGAGGAGCTTCTCCTTCGAGTCCCAGTACTGCACGAGGTACAGCACGCGCGGAAAGCCCAGCAGGGTCTGGTAGTGGAGCAGCCCGCTGCCCTTCTCCCGCGACAGTTCCGCGAGCATCGGACCCATGGCCTTGGCCACCGGGAGCCAACTGCGCAGTGCGGCGAAGCTGTTGATCCGCATCCCGATGAGGAAGACGACGACATCGTCCTGTCCCGCCGCGGTCATACGCCCTTCGATCGGCTTGGTGCTCATCACGTCCCCCAACGTTCCTCGTCCGACCCGAGAAGATTGGATAGCGTCGCTATCCATGTTTGGATAGTGGCACTCTCCATGAGCGAACGCAAGCGGAAAGCAGGTGTGGGGCGGATATGCAACTGGCGGAGCTGAGCGCACGCAGCGGCGTCTCCACGGCGACGATCAAGTACTACCTGCGCGAAGGCCTGTTGCACCCCGGCCGCCGGGTCACGGCCACACAGGCCGAGTACGACGAGGAGCATCTGCGGCGCCTGAGGCTGGTGCGAGCACTGATCCAGGTGGGGCGGATCCCGGTGAGCTCAGCCCGGGAGGTGCTCACCGCCCTGGGGGACGAGGAACTGGACCGGCACGAGCGCCTGGGCACCGCCGTGTGGGCGCTGCCGCACGGCCCCGAACCGGACGAGGGCGACCCCGCCACAGAGGCGGCCCGGCGCAGCGCCGACACGCTGCTGGAACGGCTCGGATGGGGCTACGGAGAGTCGGGAGAGGCGGCTTCCCCCGCCTACCGGATGCTGGTCACCGCGATCGCCACGCTGTCGCGGCTCGGGTACCCGTGCGGTGTCGACGACTTGGAGCCGTACGCCCGCGCGATGGAGCGCATCGCCGTGACCGACCTGGATCTGGTGGAGCGGTACGGGACGCCGGACGAGCAGGTGGAGGCCGCGGTCGCGCTGACCGTGCTGTACGAGCCCGTACTGCTCAGCCTGCGCCGGCTCGCGGAGGCGGCGGAGTCGGGCCGCAGGTTCAGCGGGAAGTGACCCGGGGAACGCGGAAGGCCCCCCGCCGAAGCGGAGGGCCTTCGCTGTGCGTACCCCCGACCGGATTCGAACCGGCGCTACCGCCTTGAGAGGGCGGCGTGCTAGGCCGCTACACAACGGGGGCGTGGACTCTGCGTTTCCGCAGGTCCGAGCTGGTCTACCTGGACTCGAACCAAGACTAACTGAACCAGAATCAGTCGTGCTGCCAATTACACCATAGACCAATGATGGTTTAGACCAGTCAGTACCCCCGACCGGATTCGAACCGGCGCTACCGCCTTGAGAGGGCGGCGTGCTAGGCCGCTACACAACGGGGGCCTTGATCCCGAAGGATCCGTACCCCCGACCGGATTCGAACCGGCGCTACTGCCTTGAGAGGGCAGCGTGCTAGGCCGCTACACAACGGGGGCTTGCGGATGATATCCGCGGGCGCAGATAAGCTCTGCGAGCTGGCCTACCTGGACTCGAACCAAGACTAACTGAACCAGAATCAGTCGTGCTGCCAATTACACCATAGGCCACTGGAACGCAAGCCCCAGAGGGGATCTTGTTCTAGCTTTGCGCCTGGGGTTCCGGCCTTCCGGCCCGCTCCCCGGCGGCGCAGGAAGAACATTACCCGAAGGTGGACGGGGCTCCAAAACGAGTATCGGCGCCGAGGATCGCGGGGAGTTCGGCGAGGGACGCGATACGGCGTGGCCCCACGGGCGGCTCGACGGCCGCGTACGCGTCACCTCGGTCGATCCACACCGACAGCAGCCCGGCGTCGGCGGCGCCGCGGCCGTCGATCTCCGGGTGGTCGCCGACGTACGCCACCTGCTGCGGGGGCAGGCCCAGGGCCTCGCAGGCCGCCAGGAAGGCCCGGGCCTCGGGCTTGGAGACACCGAGTTCGGCGGCGCACAGGATCGCCTCGAAGCGGTCGTGGACACCGAGGACGCGCAGCTTGCGGTCCTGGACGTGGATGCTGGAGTTGGACAGCACCGCGTGCCGGTGGCTGGCGGCGAGGGCGTCGAGGGCGGGCAGGACGTCCGGGAAGAGGGCCCAGGCCGTCTCGTAGTGCCCGATGTACCGCTCGAACCACGCGTCGGCCTCGGCGTCGCTCAGCTCCTCGCCCAGGAACACCCGTACGCGGTCGCGCCGCTGGTCCTGGAAGGAGACCTCCCCGGCCGAGAACCGGGCCCACTGCTCGTCGGTGATCGCCCGCCACTGTGCGATGGCCTGCTCGACGCTGTCGTACTCGTCGAGCAGGCCCTCGGCCGTCAGATGGTCGCGCATGCCCAGGCGGTCCGCGGTCGTGTAATCGAAAAGGGTGTCGTCGATGTCCCAGACCACGGCGCGGATGCTCATGATCCGACGGTAACGCGTGGGTGGCGGACGCGTCCGGGGAACGGCGAAGGGGCGGCACCCGGGTCCGGGTGCCGCCCCTCACGCGCGCGTGCGTCACATCACGCCGTCAGCTTGGCCAGCGCCGCGTCGATGCGGGCCAGCGACTTCTCCTTGCCCAGGACCTCAAGGGACTCGAAGAGCGGCAGACCGACCGTGCGGCCGGTGACGGCGACGCGGACGGGGGCCTGGGCCTTGCCGAGCTTCAGGCCGTGGACCTCGCCGGCGGCCAGGACGGCCTCCTTGAGCGACTCGGCGCTGGTCCAGTCGGCCGCGGAGAGCTTCTCGCGGGCCGTGCTCAGCAGCGCGTCGCTGCCCTCCTTCATGGCCTTGGCCCAGCTCGCCTCGTCCTCGACCGGCTCGGGGAGGAACAGGAAGTCGACGTTGTCCGTGATCTCCGAGAGGACCTTCAGGCGGGTCTGTGCGTGCGGGGCGATGGCCTGCCACTTGGCCTCGTCGAAGGCCTCCGGGGCCCAGGGGGCGAACGGGGCCTGCAGCCACGGGCGGCAGCGCTCGGTGAACTCCTTCACATCCAGCATGCGGATGTGGTCGCCGTTGATCGCCTCGCACTTCTTCAGGTCGAAGCGGGCCGGGTTGGGGTTCACGTCCTTGATGTCGAAGGCCGCGACCATCTGGTCCGTGGTGAAGATGTCCTGGTCGGCCGAGAGGGACCAGCCCAGCAGCGACAGGTAGTTGAGCAGGCCCTCGGGGAGGAAGCCGCGCTCGCGGTAGAGGTTCAGCGACGACTGCGGGTCCCGCTTCGAGAGCTTCTTGTTGCCCTCGCCCATCACGTACGGCAGATGACCGAACTCCGGGATCCGCTTCGCGATGCCGAGCTCGATCAGCGCCTTGTAGAGGGCGATCTGGCGCGGGGTCGAGGAGAGCAGGTCCTCGCCGCGCAGCACGTGGGTGATCTCCATCAGGGCGTCGTCGACCGGGTTCACGAGCGTGTAGAGCGGGGCGCCGTTGGCGCGCACGATGCCGTAGTCCGGCACGTTCTCCGGTGTGAACGTCAGCTCGCCGCGGACCAGGTCCGTGAAGGTGATTGTCTCGTCGGGCATGCGGAAGCGGACGATCGGGGTGCGGCCCTGGGCCTGGTACTCCTCGACCTGCTCGGGGCTCAGGTCCCGGCAGTGGCCGTCGTAGCCGGACGGCTTGCCGGCGGCGCGGGCGGCCTCGCGGCGGGTGTCCAGCTCCTCCTGGGAGCAGTAGCAGCGGTAGGCGTGACCGCCGTCCAGCAGCTTCTGCGCCACGTCCCGGTAGAGGTCCATGCGCTGCGACTGGCGGTACGGCGCGTGCGGGCCGCCGACCTCGGGGCCCTCGTCCCAGTCGAAGCCCAGCCAGCGCATCGAGTCGAGCAGCTGGTCGTACGACTCCTCCGAGTCGCGGGCCGCGTCGGTGTCCTCGATGCGGAAGACCAGGGTGCCGCCGTGGTGCCGGGCGAACGCCCAGTTGAACAGGGCGGTGCGGACCAGGCCCACATGGGGGTTACCGGTGGGCGACGGACAGAAACGTACGCGGACGGGTGCGCTAGCCACGCTTGACAACCTTGTTGGTGAGAGTGCCGATGCCTTCGATGGTGACGGCGACCTCGTCGCCGACGTTGAGGGGGCCGACCCCCGCGGGGGTGCCCGTGAGGATCACGTCGCCGGGGAGCAGCGTCATGGCCTCGGAGATGTTGACGATCAGATCCTCGATGGGGTGGATCATCTCGCTGGTCCGGCCGAGCTGGCGCTGCTGCCCGTTGACGGTGAGCTGGATGGTGAGGTCGGACGGTTCCAGGTCCGTCTCCACCCAGGGGCCGAGCGGGCAGGAGCTGTCGAAGCCCTTGGCCCTGGCCCACTGCTTCTCGCGCCGCTGGACGTCGCGGGCGGTGATGTCGTTCGCGCAGGTGTAGCCGAGGATCACGTCCCTGACGCGCTCGCGCGGGACCTCACGGCACATGCGGCCGATCACCACGGCCAGCTCGGCCTCGTGGTGGAGCTCCTCGGAGAAGGAGGGGTACTGGATCTCGTCGCCGGGGCCGATCACCGAGGTGGAGGGCTTGAAGAAGGCGAACGGGGCGTCGGGCACCTCGTTGCCCAGCTCCTTCGCGTGCTCGGCGTAGTTGCGGCCGAAGGCCACGACCTTGTTGGGGAGCACGGGCGGCAGCAGCCGGACCTTGCTCAGCGGGACCTTCGTGCCGGAGAGCTCGAAGTCCGCGAACGGGATGCCCTTGATGATGTCGAGGACGAGCTCGTCCGGCTTGTCGCCCTCGACCGCGCCGAAGGCGACGTTCCCGTCGATGGAGAACCTGGCGATGCGCACGGGTGCTTGGCCCCTTGACTGAGCTGGCTGGAGTCTGACGCTCCAGGCTAACGCGGCAGGGGGGCCGGGCCTCGCGCATTACGGCGCACAGGGGCGGGCCGCCTTGAGCAGGAGGCGGCCCGCGTGCGTACTACGGCGTACTACTACGCTGAGGCGGAGGTCTGGACGGGGACCTCCATGAGGACGGTGCGCTTGGGGTTCGCGGTCTGGGTGGGGAGCTCGACGGGGTGCTCCGGCTGCTCCGGCGTCTGCAGTTCGTCGGCGTCCTTCAGGTGCGCCAGCGTCGTGCGTCGCGGGTTGGCGATCTGGCGGAACATCATCGTCGTCTTCACGGTTGTACGAGACCCTGTCCTGTACGGGCGCCGGGAGGCCAGGCCTCCCACAAGGCGCGGGTTGTCGGTTTTGCCATCTCTGTAAAGCGTCAGGCTAAACATGCGATTCCCCGCGGAAGGCACGGAGGGCTCCCCATCCGCATGTGAGTTTGCTCACTTAACCATGGGTAAACCGGTCAATTCGGACCTGCGGCTCACCACCCCTAAACGGACATTGCCCCCCTGAAGCCATCATTCCGCTCCTGATCATGGCGACTGGGACACCTCTCGCACCCTCGCAACTCGCGGGTACATGTCCGTTTTGCGTGAGTGCTCTTTCTACCGCCGGTGACTCACCCCTCACGTCGTGTCACGTAGGTCACGGCATGGCCTACGGGCCTTGTTGGAGATCCGGCACTGTGCTGGAATTCCACGGACCGCCGCAGGATCGAGCCGGCGCACAGGGGGCGCACAGAGCGCCGAGTGGCGGCGAGAAGGGGGAGCCAGCGCCGGTCACCCATCGACCACCAGGGAGCGCGTTCAGGGCGTTCCCACCACGCCGACACCGTCCTTCCCTTCACCCGGAGGGACGCCTGGTCCAGAGGTTGCGACGCTAGTGCAGGGACGTTTCAAGAGGGATGGCAGCGCTTCGGCGGAGCCGGAGCCGCACGGCGGGACTGGCCCCATAAAGGGCAGCCCCTCCCCCCAGCACGCCCAGAACCCGGGCCCGGCCCCGTCCGGCGACGGCGGCGAGCGCCCCGGGCGCCCCGGCGCGTCGGCACCTTCGGGGGGTGCCGGCCCGGCGCCGGCGATGAAGCCGCCGAAGGGCCCGAGCGGCCCCGGCTCGCGAATAGCTCTGCGCAACTGGCGTATCTCCACCCGTCTGGTGTCGCTGCTCGCGCTGCCCGTGGTCGCGGCCACCTCGCTGGGCGCGCTGCGTATCAACCAGTCCATGGACGACATCCAGCAGCTCGACAACATGAAGCTGCTGACGGACATGACCAAGCAGGCCACCGAGCTGGCCGCCGCGCTCCAGGAGGAGCGCGACCAGTCCGCCGGTCCGCTGGCGCACGGCTCGAAGGCCAGCAACCTCACGGTGAAGGGCGACCGTGAGAAGACCGACCGGGCCATGAAGAACTTCCTGGACCAGTCGGAGGAGATCGACGCCGCCAGCAAGGACGGCAACCTCCAGGGCGTCCGGGACAGCGTGGTCGGCATCGCGCGGGACCTGATCGACCTCAACAAGATCCGCAGCACCGCCTACCAGCAGGAAGGCAACTCGACGCAGACGGTCGAGGCCTACCACCGCCTGATCACCGGTCTGCTCGACCTCTCGCAGGACATGGCGGAGGCGACCAGCAACCCCGAGATGATCCAGCGGACGCGCGCCCTGTCGGCCTTCTCGTCGGCCAAGGAGTACGCCTCCGTCCAGCGCGCCGTCCTCGCCGCGGCGCTGCCCCCGACCAACCGCACGGCCGGCGACCTCTCCGAGAACGACCGCCTCTACGCCCAGTCGGCGCTGCAGAGCCAGAAGTCCGATATCCGCGCCTTCACCAGCATCTACGGCGACGGTGCCGAGGAACTCCTCCAGCCCATCGAGGAGAACAACCCGACGATCGAGGCGACCGACACCTACGCCAGCCGCGCCCTCGCCAGCAAGGACGGCCTCGCCGGTCTGGACAAGCGCTCGTACCAGGACTGGCTGGACGACAGCTCCACCAAGATCCAGCAGATGAAGAACATCGAGCACACGCTGCTGGAGGACATGGAGCAGAAGGCCCGTGAGCTGCGCAGCGCCACCGAGCGTGACGCGATCATCTCCGGTGCCCTGATCCTGCTCGTGCTCGGTGTGTCGCTGGTCGGCGCCTTCGTCGTGGCCCGAGGCATGATCCGCTCGCTGCGCCGCCTGGAGGAGACCGCCACCAGGGTCGCCCAGGACCGCCTGCCCGAGCTGGTCAAGCAGCTCTCGGAGTCCGACCCGCAGGACGTCGACACCTCCGTGGAGTCGGTCGGCGTCCACTCCAAGGACGAGATCGGCCGGGTGGCCGCGGCCTTCGACGACGTGCACCGCGAGGCGGTCCGCCTCGCCGCCGAGCAGGCCCTGCTGCGGGGCAACGTCAACGCGATGTTCACCAACCTCTCGCGTCGCTCCCAGGGTCTGATCCAGCGCCAGCTGTCGCTGATCTCCGAGCTGGAGTCCCGCGAGGCCGACCCGGACCAGCTGTCCTCGCTGTTCAAGCTGGACCACCTCGCGACCCGTATGCGCCGTAACGGTGAGAACCTCCTCGTCCTCGCGGGTGAGGAGCCCGGCCGCCGGTGGACCCGTCCGGTGCCGCTGGTCGACGTGCTCCGCGCCGCCGCCTCCGAGGTGGAGCAGTACGAGCGCATCGAGCTGGCCGCCGTGCCGACCACCGAAGTGGCCGGCCGGGTCGTCAACGACCTCGTGCACCTGCTCGCCGAGCTGTTGGAGAACGCGACCTCGTTCTCCTCGCCGCAGACCAAGGTCAGGGTCACCGGTCACGCGCTGCCCGACGGCCGGGTGCTGATCGAGATCCACGACACCGGAATCGGTCTGTCGCCGGAGGACCTGGCCGCGATCAACGAGCGGCTCGCCTCGCCGCCCACCGTGGACGTGTCGGTCTCCCGCCGCATGGGTCTGTTCGTGGTCGGCCGTCTGTCGCAGCGCCACGGCATCCGGATCCAGCTGCGCCCGTCCGACTCCGGTGGCACTACCGCGCTGGTCATGCTGCCCGTCGATGTCGCCCAGGGCGGCAAGAAGCCGCAGCCGAAGCCCGGTCAGGGCGGTGGGTCCGGCGGTCCGGCCGCCGCGCAGGCCGCCGCCGGTGCGGCCGCGGCCCGGCGTGCCGCCGGCGCCGGCCAGAACGGCGGTTCCCTCGGTGCCGGCGCTCCGGCCGGCGGTGGCCGGCTCGGCGCCGGTCAGGGCCCGCGGGCCGCGCTGCCCGGGCGCGACGCGGGCGGCCGTCCCGGTGCGCCGGACGGAGCGCGCGGACCGCAGTCTCCCGCGGCACCCCAGCAGGGCCGGCCGTCCCCCGCGGGCGCCGGTTTCGGTCAGGCGCCGGGTGCCCCGCAGGGCCTGCAGGCCGCGGGCACGAGCGCGCCGCAGGACCAGGATCCCTTCGGGGGCGGCCGGGCTCCCGGCCTGGATCAGGCTCGCCCGCCGCAGCGCTCCGGCGGCGACGCCGAGCAGGGCGGCCGTCGTCCGCAGCTGCCGCCGCAGGGTGGCCCGCGGGCCGAGCTGCCCGGCGGCAACCCGCAGCCGCGCACGCCGAACTGGAGTGACGAGAACGCGCAGCCGCCGGTGCCGCGCGCCTCGCTGGACACCCCGCGCGGCCACGACGAGCAGGACCCGGCACAGACCTCCCGGATGCCGCGGTTCGACGACCGGCAGGGTCCGGGCTCCACCTCCGAGATCCCGCGGTTCGACGACCGGCAGGGTCCGGGCTCCACCTCCGAGTTCGCCCGCCCGGACTTCGACGCCGGCAGCCCGCAGAGCACGGGCCGGTTCGCCCAGCCCGGGGTGAACGGCCGGCAGCCCGCGGACCCGTTCGGCCAGGACGAGAACACCCAGCAGAACAACGGTCAGTTCGTCCGCCCGGACGTCTTCGGCGCGCCGAACGGACCGGGTGGCCCGGCGGCGCCGTCCACGACGGGCCGGTACGCGACCCCGCAGGACTACGACAACGCCTCCACGGGCCGGCACGCCCTGCCGGACCGGCTGGACCCGGCGCAGACCGGCCAGTTCGAGCGCCCGCAGGTCAACGGCACGCGTGGCGGGGCCGCCGACTTCGGGGCGCCGCGGCCTCCGGTTCCGCAGCAGCGTCCGGTCCGCCAGGAGCCCGAGGCCCTGCCTCCGGCGTCCGGTCCCGGTGACGGGCGTACGCCGCTGTACGACACGCTGGAGACCAACTGGTTCCGTGGCGGCCGTGGTGAGGACCAGGAGCAGCAGAGCAACAGCTCGGCTCCGGCCCCGCAGCAGCCGCAGGCCTCCTCGGGCCCTCAGCGTCCCGCCTCCGCCGCTTGGCGCAGCTCGCCGAACGACGACCTCGTCCGGCAGGCCGAGCGCGTCCGGCAGCCGGCCGCGGGCGGTGTCACCACCTCCGGCCTGCCGCGCCGGGTGCCCCGGGCGAACCTCGTCCCGGGCACGGCTCAGCAGCAAACCCACCAGAGCGGTCCGCAGGTCTCGCGCGCGCCCGACGACGTGCGCGGCCGACTGACCAATCTTCGTCGGGGTATCGCACAAGGTCGTCAGGCAGGCTCCGGTCAGACCGGCAGCTTCTCGCGGCCCACTCACCAGCAGGAGCGTTAGTTGAGCCCGATGAGCCAGGCGGCACAGAATCTGAACTGGTTGATCACGAACTTCGTGGACAACACACCGGGCGTGTCCCACACCGTCGTCGTGTCCGCCGACGGACTCCTTCTGGCGATGTCCGAAGGCTTCCCCCGTGACCGCGCCGACCAGCTCGCGGCCGTCGCCTCGGGGCTGACCTCGCTGACGGCCGGGGCCTCCCGGATCTTCGAGGGCGGCACCGTGGCGCAGACCGTGGTCGAGATGGAACGCGGGTTCCTGTTCCTGATGTCCATCTCGGACGGCTCGTCCCTGGCCGTGCTCGCCCACCCCGAGTGCGACATCGGCCTGGTCGGCTACGAGATGGCGCTGCTGGTCGACCGCGCGGGCGCGGTACTCACCCCCGACCTGCGCGCCGAGCTCCAGGGCAGTTTGCTCCACTGACAGTCCCCGGCACCACCTACATCACCAAAACACCGTCCGGCCGCCACAATCCCCCCACCGGCCCCGTCAGACGGCTTGATTGACCGACTTGCTGTCCCGCCCGGAGGATTCATGACCCCGCCCACCGCCTCTCATGATCCGTACGCGGAGCCGTACGAGGACGAGGGCGACCAGCCGCTGGTCCGTCCGTACGCGATGACCGGTGGCCGGACCAGGCCGCGCTATCAGCTCGCCATCGAGGCACTGATCAGTACGACGGCCGACCCGGCAGCGCTCATGGGACTGCTCCCTGAGCACCAGCGCATCTGCCACCTGTGCCGCGAAGTGAAGTCGGTCGCCGAGGTGTCGGCGCTGCTGAACATGCCGCTGGGCGTGGCCAGGATCCTCGTCGCGGACCTGGCCGAGGCCGGCCTCGTCGCCATCCACCAGCCGGGCGGCGACGAGAACACCGGCGCGCCGGACGTGACACTGCTCGAAAGGGTGCTCAGTGGACTTCGCAAGCTCTGACGGGGGCCGGGCGACCACCTCCGCGAAGATCGTGGTGGCCGGCGGCTTCGGCGTGGGCAAGACCACGTTCGTCGGCGCCGTCTCGGAGATCAACCCGCTGCGCACGGAGGCCGTCATGACGTCCGCGAGCGCGGGCATCGACGACCTCACCCACACCGGGGGCAAGACGACCACCACGGTCGCCATGGACTTCGGCCGTATCACCCTGGACCAGGACCTGATCCTGTACCTGTTCGGTACGCCGGGCCAGGACCGCTTCTGGTTCATGTGGGACGACCTGGTGCGCGGCGCCATCGGCGCGGTGGTGCTGGTGGACACCCGGCGCCTGGCCGACTGCTTCCCGGCGGTGGACTACTTCGAGAACAGCGGCCTTCCCTTCGTCGTCGCGCTGAACGGCTTCGACGGCCAGCAGCCCTATGCGCCCGAGGAGGTGCGCGAGGCGTTGCAGATCGGACCGGACACCCCGATCATCACCACCGACGCCCGGCACCGCGCCGACGCCAAGAGTGCCCTGATCACGCTGGTCGAGCACGCCCTGATGGCACGGCTGAGGTAGCAGTCAAGTCGGCAGCACCATACGGCAGTTGTCGTATATGTGACGGAGCCGACTGTGTCCTTTGACACGGTCGGCTCCGGTGTTCATAACGTTTCGGCAGAGGAATCGGGTGGTACGGCCACGCGTCGCGGTCAATTGGTGTCGCTGCGCGCACAAAGGCCCCGTCTTTTGGCGGGGCTCGCTCTTTATGACCGTTTTATCTGGGGCTTACATCACTCCGAATCATCGCGTTCCAGTGTTTGGAAGAGCGCAGGTCGTCGTGCTGGAATGCCTGAACTGCCCAATAGTCAAAGACGTACTCAGCGGTACTGCGTACTCAATGGCGTACTGGGCTCTGAGACACTGCGGCACAACGTTGGTGCCCGCCGCCGAGAGGTTGTTGGTCGAGTGAGGCGAAGCAAGAACAGTCCCGAGCCGTCGGCCCGGGGCAACTTCACCCCGCCGCCGCGCGCAGCGGCGCCCGCCCCCGTGCCCGGTTCGGAGCCAGCGGCCGCGCCCGCACCCAGCGGTGGCCGTCTCTCCCCGCGCAACTGGCGCGTGGCGACCCGGCTCAACGCGATCCTGCTCATACCCGTGCTGGTCGGCCTCGTCATGGGCGGCTTCCAGGTGAAGAGCTCGATCGACACCTGGCAGGAGGCCGAGGACGCGGAGAACACCGCGCGCCTGGTGCGGGCCTCCCTCACCTACGCCAACGCCCTCTACAACGAGCGCGACGTCACCGCCGCTCCCCTGCTGCAGGGCAAGGGCCAGCAGGACAAGACCGTCGTCGCCGCCCGCAAGGCCACCGACGACGCCGCCGACGCCTTCGACGCGGCCGCGCAGAACATGCCGGCGAAGGCCGGCCTGGAGCGCCGTCTGAAGCTGTTCCGCGACGAGGAGCCCAAGCTCCAGACGCTGCGCGCCGCCGCGTACACCACCCAGCTCACCGGTGTGAAGACCCAGGAAGGCTACGTCCAGGTCGCGCACCCCCTGATGGAGTTCGCCAACGAGCTCGGTCTGGGCACCGGCAACATCACCAGCTACGGCCGGACCGTCTACGCGATCTCGCTGACCAAGGCGGCGCTGTCGCTGGAGCGTTCCATCGGCATGCAGCTGCTGGTCAAGCCCGGCCCGGGCGACGGCAGCCTCGCCAGCCAGCGCGTCGCCCTCTCCTCCTACGCCTACCTGGAGGGCATCGCCGTCGAGGAGTACATCGGCGGTGGCACCGAGGCGGACGCGGCCAAGCTGAAGGCGGCCGAGACGCAGATCAGGGCCGACGGTGCGGCGATGGCCAGGGAGGCCAAGGCCAAGGACCCGAGCTACGTGCCGCCGCCCGAGAAGACCACCACGATGGTCTCGGAGCTCTCCCAGCTCGACTCCACCGACCCGAGCGCACGGGCCGCGCTGGCCGAGAAGGGCATCACCGCGCAGAACTGGTGGGCGGTCAACACCCTCAAGTTCGACGCCTACCGCAAGATCGAGGCCGACATGGCCGACGCGGCGGTGAACGAGGCCTCCACCATCGCCGACGACGCCCAGCGCGACGCCTACATCACCGGTGCCGCCGTCGTCGTCGCCCTGCTCGCCGCGTTCATCCTGGCCGGCATGGTGGCCCGCCAGATGAGCCGCTCGATGCGCCAGCTGCGCAACGCCGCCTTCGGTATCGCCGAGCAGCGCCTGCCGATGCTGGTCGACCAGCTCTCCCGCACCGACCCCGGCCGGGTCGACACCCGGGTGGCGCCCATCCCGATCGCCTCGACCGACGAGATCGGCGAAGTCGCCCGCGCCTTCGACCAGGTCCACCGCGAGGCCGTCCGGCTCGCCGCCGAGCAGGCCCTGCTGCGGGGCAACATCAACGCGATCTTCACCAACCTCTCGCGCCGCAACCAGTCGCTGATCGAGGGCCAGCTGACCCTGATCACCGACCTGGAGAACAACGAGGCCGACCCGGATCAGCTGGAGAACCTCTTCAAGCTGGACCACCTCGCGACCCGTATGCGCCGCAACGGCGAGAACCTCCTCGTCCTCGCGGGCGAGGAGCCCGGCCGCCGGTGGGACCAGCCGGTGCCGCTGATCGACGTGCTGCGCGCCGCCTCCTCCGAGGTGGAGCAGTACGAGCGCATCGAACTGCAGGGCGTCCCGGAGGCCGAGATCCACGGCCGGGCCGTGACCGACCTCGTGCACCTGCTGGCCGAGCTGCTGGAGAACGCCACCACGTTCTCCTCCCCGCAGACCAAGGTCCGCGTCACCGCGACCCGTCTCCCCGACGGCCGCGTGATGATCGAGATCCACGACAAGGGCATCGGCCTCACGGCCGAGGACTTCGCGGACATCAACCACAAGCTGGCCAACCCGCCGACCGTGGACGCCGCGATCTCGCAGCGCATGGGCCTGTTCGTGGTCGGCCGCCTGTCCGACCGGCACGGCATCCGCGTCCAGCTGCGCCCCTCCGGCGAGCAGGCCGGGACGACCTCGCTGGTCATGCTCCCCGACGCCATCACGCACGGCGGTGGCGGCGAGCAGCACATGGGCGGCGACGAGTTCACCGTCTCGCAGATCATCCCGGAGCAGAACTTCGGCGGCGAGGACTTCAACCAGCCGATGCGGACGGCCGCGGAGCTCGGCTTCGACGACAGCCGCTACGCCGAGGTCCCCGACGACATACGCGAGCTCGATCCCGTCGGCCGCTCCCTGATGCGCGAGGGGCGCCGTGCGGCCCTGGAGGCCCAGACACACGGCCAGCAGCCCCAGCAGACTCCCCAGGAGCCCGCGGAGCAGTCCGGGTACCCGGACCAGTTCTCCGCCCAGCAGGAGTACGACGGTGGCCGAACCGGCTACCAGGAGCTGCCCTCCTCGTACGACCGGCAGCCGACGTACGAGGAACAGCAGCAGATCGCGTACGAGGAGCAGCGGCCGCCGTCGTACGAGGACCAGTACTTCACGCAGAACACCGGCCTGCCGCAGGGCGATGGTTTCCCGTCGAACGGCGGCTACCCCGAGCCTTCGTATGCGGAGCCGGTGCAGGAGGAGCCCGCTCCGGCGGCTCCCGCTGCCCGGGAGAGCTTCCCTGCCTTCGAACAGCGGCGCCACCAGGACGACTGGCCGCAGCAGGACGGCTACCAGAACGGCTATCCCTCCGAGTACGCTCCGGAAACGGAATCTGCGCAGGCCGCTGACGCGACCGAGGCGGACCGCGTAGGCTTCGACCGTCCGGGACCGGCCGCCTCCGCCGCTCACGCACTGACCGACTCCGGGCTGCCCCGCCGCGGGTCCACCGCGACCGGCGCGACGGGCGGCGCGCGGCACGTGAACCAGGAAGCGCCGGCTTCCGCCCCGGAGAGCAACGGCGACAGCAGCTGGCGCTCGGCGAACGACCAGCGCTGGCAGCAGGCCGCTCAGCTCCGGAAGCCCAAGGCGGGCGGGGTCACCTCCTCCGGCCTGCCGCGGCGGGTACCCAGGGCCAACCTGGTCGAGGGTGCCGCCGAAACCACCCCCCAGGGAGGCCCACAGGTCTCCCGCGCTCCGGAGGACGTCCGGGGCAGGCTGAGCAACCTGCGCCGCGGCGTACAGCGAGGCCGCAACGCAGGCAGTGAAACGAACGGCCAGGGCTTCGGTCCTGACAGCACCTACAACCAGGAGCGTTAGTGTGAGCCCGATGAGCCAGGCGGCACAGAACCTGAACTGGTTGATCACCAACTTCGTGGACAACACCCCGGGGGTGTCCCACACGGTGGTGGTCTCCGCCGACGGACTCCTTCTGGCGATGTCCGAAGGCTTCCCCCGCGACCGAGCCGACCAGCTCGCGGCCGTCGCCTCCGGTCTGACGTCTCTGACGGCAGGCGCCTCCCGGATCTTCGAGGGCGGCAGCGTGAACCAGACGGTTGTGGAGATGGAGCGGGGATTCCTCTTCATCATGTCCATCTCCGACGGTTCGTCGCTCGCGGTTCTCGCGCACCCGGAGGCGGACATCGGTCTTATCGGGTACGAGATGGCCCTTCTGGTGGACCGAGCCGGTACGGTCCTGACACCGGACCTTCGTGCGGAGCTCCAGGGGAGCCTGCTCAACTAACGGGCGGACGGTGCGTTATTGCGCCCCGTGGCCGTAAGGTTTCGGGACGCGGCTCCACAGGGATGGGTGCCCGGCACAGTCGGAGGAGGAGAAAGTGGCAACACCCCCAGGCGGTTCGTCTTCGGGCAACTGGTCGTACGGGCCTGCCCAGGGTCCGAACGATGGTTCCCAGAACCGGTACAACTTCCCCTCCGCACCGAGCCACCGGCAGCCGTACGCGCCGCAGGGCCCCGGCCCGTCGCCGTACGACCAGCCACCGGCACCGCGCATCCAGCCCGTGCAGCCGCAGCGCCGCACCCCAGAGCCGGCGCCCGCCGGGGCGTCGAACAACCCGTTGGTGCGTCCGTACGCCATGACCGGCGGCCGGACTCGCCCGCGCTACCAGCTCGCCATCGAGGCGCTGGTGCACACCACTGCGCAGCCGCACCAGATGCAGGGCCAGTTGCCCGAGCATCAGCGGATCTGCAACCTCTGCCGTGAGATCAAGTCGGTAGCCGAGATCTCGGCTCTGCTCACGATCCCTCTCGGCGTGGCCAGGATCCTCGTCGCCGACTTGGCGGAGGCGGGACTGGTCGCCATCCATCAGCCCGGCGGCGACGAGAACGCCGGCGGCCAGCCAGACGTGACACTGCTCGAAAGGGTGCTCAGTGGACTTCGCAAGCTCTAGCGGCGGTCCTTCCCGCTCCACCACCTCCGCAAAGATCGTGGTGGCGGGCGGCTTCGGCGTGGGCAAGACCACGTTCGTCGGCGCCGTCTCGGAGATCAACCCGCTGCGCACGGAGGCCGTCATGACGTCTGCTTCGGCGGGCATCGACGACCTCACCCACACCGGGGACAAGACGACCACCACGGTCGCCATGGACTTCGGCCGTATCACCCTGGACCAGGACCTGATCCTGTACCTGTTCGGTACGCCGGGCCAGGACCGCTTCTGGTTCATGTGGGACGACCTGGTGCGCGGCGCCATTGGCGCGGTGGTCCTGGTGGACACCCGGCGCCTGGCCGACTGCTTCCCGGCGGTGGACTACTTCGAGAACAGCGGCCTGCCGTTCGTCATCGCCCTCAACGGCTTCGACGGCCAGCAGCCGTACACGCCGGACGAGGTGCGCGAGGCGCTGCAGATCGGCCCCGACACCCCGATCATCACGACGGACGCGCGCCATCGGGCGGACGCGAAGTCGACGCTGATCACGTTGGTGGAGCACGCCTTGATGGCGCGGCTGCGGTAGCGCTCCGCGGGTTTTCGCCCACGGCCCCCGTTTTCTCCGGTTGGAGGAGCGGGGGCCGTGAGCCGTTTCTGGGACGGACGTGGATGAGCGCGGAGGCGGCAGCAGGCGCGGCAGCTGTCGATGGCCGAACCGGTCCGGGCCCTCCTGTCCGCGGATGCACGACCTTGCTGCGATCCCGGCCGTCACTGCGGCACGGGGTGCGTCAGTCGCTCGCGGCGCCGGAGGCGATGGCGTACGGCCCCGCCCTCCCGAAGGAGAACGGGGCCGTGGGTAGGCCGAAAGGCTCAGCGCCAGCTGTGCGGCGCCCGGAAGCCCGGCTCGCGCTCCAGGCGGCGCCAGCCGGCCTTCACGCGGCCGCGGTGGGCCGGAGTGGTCGTGGACGGGCGGGCTGCGGCGCGGGCCAGGAGGATGGCCGTGATGGCGGCGACTTCCTCGGGCTCGGCGTGGCCCTTCTCGACGCGGATGTCAGGGGTGTCCATGGGTGTCAGTCTCCGTGAGAGAGAGGTCGGCGGGGTTGCCGCGACGGGTCCGCTGGGTTACTGCGGGGGGTTGCCGTGCTTGCGGGAGGGCAGGTCGGCGTGCTTGGTCTGCAGCATCGCCAGGGACTTGATCAGCACCTCGCGGGTCTCCGCCGGGTCGATCACGTCGTCGACCAGGCCGCGCTCCGCCGCGTAGTACGGGTGCATCAGCTCGGACTTGTACTCCTTGACCATCTTCTGCCGCATCGCCTCGGGGTCCTCGGCGTCGGCGATCTGCCGGCGGAAGATGACGTTGGCCGCGCCCTCGGCGCCCATCACCGCGATCTCGTTGGTCGGCCAGGCGTAGGTGAGGTCCGCGCCGATGGACTGGCTGTCCATCACGATGTACGCACCTCCGTACGCCTTGCGCAGGATCAGCGAGATCCTCGGCACGGTCGCGTTGCAGTAGGCGTAGAGCAGCTTCGCGCCGTGCCTGATGATGCCGCCGTGTTCCTGGTCGACACCCGGGAGGAAGCCCGGGACGTCCAGGAACGTGATGATCGGGATGTTGAAAGCGTCGCACATCTGGACAAAGCGCGCAGCTTTTTCACTCGCCTCGATGTCCAGCACACCCGCCAGCACCTGCGGCTGGTTGGCGATGATGCCGACGACCTGGCCGTCCATCCGGCCCAGCGCGCAGATGATGTTGCGCGCCCAGCGCTCGTGGACCTCCAGGTACTCACCGTCGTCGACGATCTCCTCGATGACCTTGACCATGTCGTACGGCCGGTTGCCGTCGGCCGGGACCAGGTCCAGCAGGACGTCCGACCGCCTGTCCACCGGGTCCGTGCTCTGCACCCTCGGCGGGTTCTCCCGGTTGTTCTGCGGGAGGAGCGACAGGAGGTAGCGGACCTCCGCGATGCACGTCTCCTCGTCGTCGTAGGCGAAGTGGCAGACGCCCGAGGTCTCGGCGTGGACGTCCGCGCCGCCCAGGCCGTTCTGGGTGATCTCCTCGCCCGTCACCGCCTTGACCACGTCCGGGCCGGTGATGAACATCTGCGAGGTCTCACGGACCATGAACACGAAGTCCGTCAGGGCGGGGCTGTACGCCGCGCCGCCCGCGCACGGGCCGAGCATCACGCTGATCTGCGGGATGACACCGCTCGCCTTGGTGTTGCGCTGGAAGATGCCGCCGTAGCCGGCGAGGGCCGAGACGCCCTCCTGGATGCGCGCGCCCGCACCGTCGTTCAGCGAGACCAGCGGGGCACCGGCCGCGATGGCCATGTCCATGATTTTGTGGATCTTGGTGGCGTGGGCCTCGCCCAGCGCGCCGCCGAAGATCCGGAAGTCATGGGCGTAGACGAAGACCGTACGGCCCTCCACCGTGCCCCAGCCGGTGATCACACCGTCGGTGTACGGCTTCTTGGCCTCCAGGCCGAAGCCGGTGGCCCGGTGCCGGCGCAGCTGTTCGACCTCCCGGAAGGAACCCGGGTCCAGCAGCAGCTCGATGCGCTCCCGTGCGGTCAGCTTGCCCTTGGCGTGCTGCGCCTCGGTCGCCCTTTCGCTGGGGCCCGCCAGCGCCTGTGCACGGATCTCGTGCAGTTCGGCCACTCGCCCGCGCGCGTCCGTCGGCTCACCCGGCGCCTCATCCAAAACGGTCATGTAGCGACCTTACGAAGCAGACCGGCGAAAGCGAGCCGTCGACTCCTCACAGTCTCCGGCGTGTTTTCCTGGTACCCCTGAACAGAACCACCGCGGCATGCAGCCGTTTCGACTGCTCAGAGGGCCTGGCGCTTGTAGGGGTCGCACAAGTCCTCAGCTGAGAACCACCTCACATCGGTGGCCTGCGCATGCCTCCCCCGGAGTGACACGGAGCCTCAACCGGCGGCCCGCGGAGAGAACCTCGACCGAGTCGTCGGTCCGGACGACCGCGCGCAC
This sequence comes from Streptomyces sp. S.PNR 29, assembly GCF_030386795.1. GTDB lineage: Bacteria > Actinomycetota > Actinomycetes > Streptomycetales > Streptomycetaceae > Streptomyces. The sequence goes on along the minus strand of NZ_JANUQM010000014.1, from coordinate 130,068 downwards.
GGGGTGGTCCCAGGTGATCTCCAGCGGCCGGCCCGTGCGCGGCGGCTCGCTCACGCAGAGAGTAGCCGTACGGCCCTGGCGGCGGAGGAGCAGGCTCGCGCCGGCCGTTGCGCCGAGCGGACCCGCCGTACCGGCCTGCCAGAAGTTCGCGGCCGTCAGGCCCAGGGAGGGCACGGCCACCGCCTGGCATCTGCTGTCGTTGGCGAGGATCGGCAGCCAGCGGTGGTCGGCGGCGCGGCGGGCGACCGCCTGGCGCGTGGCGCCGGGCATCAGGACGTAGACGTACCTGGCGTCCGCCGGGTCCGTGCCGTGGTCCAGCCAGAGGGTCTGCCAGCGGCGGGTGCGGCGCTCGGTGCCGCCGGCGGTGTTGATGTCGGACCAGGCGCCGGTGCGGTCCTCGCGGAGGGTGCGCAGCTCGCCCTCGGGGATCAGCCAGCCGCCGTGTCCCTCCAGATGGGCCCAGCCCCTGCCCCGTACGAAGGTCTGGGTGCCGCCCTCGCCGAGGTTGCGGTTGTCGACGATCGTCTCGACCGGGGTGCCGTCGGTGCAGGTGATGCCCGCCCCGAGGCAGATCACCGCGTCCGCGACGCAGAACCAGGACTTGTGGGCCCGCAGGGTCGAGCCGAGTCCCTTCAGGTGCTGCCCGATCGCCGCGTACTCGCCGTCGGTGATGCCGCCGACCCACCGCACGTCCGGCTTGGGCTCGCCCCACTCGCCCCCCGCGCGGTCCGGCAGGCGTGTGGTGGAGACGGTGGTGCCGGGCAGGCGGTACCAGTCGACGGTGGGCCAGAACCAGTCGGTGTACTGGTCGGTCGCACCGGCCCACCAGGAGAGCATCCCGGCGCCGGTGTGCCAGCCGCGCGGGTTCTCGCCGTTGCCGCACTCGTAATGCGCGATGCGGTCGCTGGACATGGCGATGTTCGCCACGAAGCCGGGGCGGCGGTGCACGGCGCGGTCCATGGCGGCGAAGAGGTGGTGTCCGACGGGTTCGGGAGCGGGCGCGACCGGTGAGGCGGCGATGGCGTGCAGGCGGGCCAGGTCCGCGGTCCCGAACTGTCGTGCCGACAGGATGGGGCTGACGGTGTCTCGCTCGATCCAGCCCTTCACGCGCGCGTGCCAGCGCGTCCGTTCCGCCTCGCTCGCCCCGGCCGCCAGCAGCGCGATGGCCGCGATGAGCTGCTGCCCGTGGAAGTGGTCGCCGCGCATCACGTGCCGGTCGTCGCTCTTGAGGTGCCCCCGGCTGATCGCCCGGCCGCTGACGCTGTCCATGACCAGCCCGTCGTGGAGGAGCGGCGCGTAGGCGTGCTCGACGCTGTCCAGGACGATCTGCCGGTTCGGGTCCGTGACCTCCCAGTCCGACCCGGCGAACAGGGCGAAGAGGCGGCCGAGCCCGTCGAGCAGGACCTGTCCGTACGTCCCCGAATAGGCGACCCAGGTGTGCTGGACGAAGGAGCCGTCGGCGTAGAGGCCGTCTCCGCCGGTGACGTACGGGAAGACCGGCGAGAGCGCGTCCCGGGCGAGGGCGATCCTGGCGGGAGCGCGTCCCAGGACGCCGCGCAGGGCGACGGAGCGGCACAGATCGACGCGGTTGGCGCCGGTCGAGGTGCCGGAGTAGTCGCGGAGCATGCTGTCCGGGATGAAGTGGTCCACGGCGGCGCAGGCGGCGGTGATCCGGGGCGCGCCGAGCTGGTCGTACAGGGCGGCCGTGATGTCCATCAGGAGGCGGGGGCTGCCGATCTGCCACTCCCACCAGTTGCCGTAGCGGGTGGTGGAGGGGTTGTAGACCGTGGCGGAGAGGTGGTCGAGGCCGCGCAGGATGTCCGCGAGGAGGGTGTCGTCGCCCGTGCAGCCGGTGCCCTGCTGGACGTACGCCTGGGTCATGGTCCACAGCCGGCCGTAGCTGAAGGTGATGCCGGAGGGCGGGTCGAAGGGACGTTCGGGCCAGAGGGAGGTGGGGGTGGGGGCCATGGTGGCCTGGAAGGCGCGGGCGAGTTCGCCGATCTCGGCGAGGCGGGAGGCGTACGGTTCGGCGGCGGGGTCGTAGCCGGTGCCGAGGGCGAGGTCCAGCCAGCGTCCGCGGAGGGTGACGTAGCGGTCGGAGGCGGCGGCGCGGGCGGTTCCTGCGGTGAGGGCCGCCAGGAGGCCGGCGGCGGCGAGGACGGCTCGACGCGTGGGAGTCATGCCCAGCCGTCTATCACGCGGGCGAGCGTGGGTCAGCCGAAGCGGTTGAGCAGGCGCCGGTACAGGGTGGGCGTCAGGCCGCGCACCCGGCCCGGCAGGGTCAGCCAGCCGGGCACGTGGACGTCGTCGCGCCCGTGTTCGACGGCGTCCCAGACAGCGCCGGCGATCCGGCCGGGCGAGGTGGGGCGCGGCCGGGACCGCTGGTAGGGGGTGCCGCGGTGTTCGAAGAAGGGGGTGTCCACCGGGCCCGGCACGAGGTGGGTCACTCCCACGCCGGTCCCCCGCAGTTCCTGCCGCAGCGCCTCGGCGAACGCGGCGACGCCGGCCTTGGCGGCGGAGTACACCGCCTCCTCCCGTACGCCCACGGTGCCCGCGACCGAGCCGACGAGGACCACGCGTCCCCGGCCCGCCTCCACCATGGCGGGCAGCACCTCCCGTACGAGGTGGACGGTGGCGACCAGGTCCAGGCCCAGCACCTCGTCGATGGCCGTGTGCGGCATCGCGGTGAAGGGACCGGCCCAGCCGATGCCCGCTCCCGCCACCAGCAGGTCGATCCGGCCCGACGCCTCCAGCGCGGCCCGTGCCAGTCCCCGCGGACCCTCGGGTGTGGCGAGGTCGGCGGGCAGGACGACGGCCGACGTGCCGACGGCGGTCTGCTCCAGGCGGCGCCGGTCCCGTCCGCTGAGCAGCAGGTGCCAGCCCCCGGCGGCGAAGCGGCGTGCCGTGGAGGCGCCGATCCCCGAGGAGGCGCCGGTGATCAGGGCCACGGGCCGGTCCGGGTGCCGGAGTGCCGGACGTCCGGGTGCGGGGGCGGTGGCCGTCGGCGGGTGGGTGAGGGAAGGGGGACGTGGGTGGGTCACGATGGTCTCCCCGCGCTGGAGCTACAGGTCGCTGGAGTTACAGGACACCGCCGACCGGAACACCGGCGCCAGTTCAGCGGCCATTCGCGGGACGCGGGCGGTCGGCGGCCGGGGGGGTTCCGGCGCGGTGAACCACCCGTGAGTGCCGCCCGGTGCGGCCAGGCGGGGGTATGGGCGGTGCGCGGGGCGGAGGGGCCGGGATACCAAGGGGATACCTCTGACGTTCCGGTTCCCCTCCGTTCCGGTTCCAGCCCGATCCCGTGACGAGGTGACCATGCGTGTGCTGCTCGTCCACCCCAGTGCCCTGATGTACTCCGAGATCTTCCTCCGGCTGGAGCCCCTGGGCCTGGAGCGGGTGGCGGGCGCGGCCCGGGAAGCGGGGCACGAGGTCCGGGTCGTGGACCTCCAGGTGCTCAGCCGGTCCAGGCTGGCGCGTGAGGTGCGGTCGTTCCGGCCTCAGGCGCTCGGCATCTCGCTGAACTACCTGGCGAACGTCCCCGAGGCGATCGGCCTGGCCGCGGCGGTGAAGCGGGCCGTGCCCGGCTGCTTCGTCTTCCTGGGCGGGCACAGCGTCTCCTTCGTCGCCGAGGAGGTCATCGAGCAGGCGCGCGGTGCGGTGGACGCGGTGGTCCGGGGCGAGGGCGAGCCGGCGATCGCGCCGCTGCTTCAGGCGGTCCGGGACGGTGGGGTGGACGGGGTGCCCGGGATCGTCACGGCCTCCGGGCGCGGGCCGGCACCGCTGATGCTGCACGGCATCGACGCCCCGCGCCCGGCGCGCGACCTGATGCGGGGCCGGCGCCGCTACTTCATCGGGGAGCTCGACCCGTGTGCCTCGATCGAGTTCACGCGCGGCTGCCCGTGGGACTGCTCGTTCTGCTCGGCCTGGACGTTCTACGGCCGCAGTTACCGCAAGGCTTCCCCCGAGGCGGCGGCCGAGGACCTGGCGGGCATCCGTGAGCCCAACGTGTTCATCGTGGACGACGTCGCCTTCATCCGGCCGGAGCACGGCGACGCCATCGCCGCGGAGGTGGAGCGGCGCGGTATCCGCAAGCGGTACTACCTGGAGACCCGCAGCGATGTGCTGCTGCGCCACCCGGAGGTGTTCGAGCGGTGGGCGCGGCTGGGGCTGCGCTACATGTTCCTGGGGATGGAGGCCATCGACGCGGAGGGGCTGGAGCTGTTCCGCAAGAGAGTCAGCCCCGACGAGAACCTCCGGGCCCTTCAGGTCGCCCGCCGCATGGGCATCAACGTCGCCATCAACCTGATCGTCGACCCGGGGTGGGACGAGGAACGCTTCCGGGTCGTCCGGGAGTTCGCGCTGTCCGTGCCGGAGATCGTCCACTTCACGGTGATGACGCCGTATCCCGGTACGGAGATCTGGCACACGGAGTCGCGCCGGCTCACCACGCGGGACTACCGCCTCTTCGACATCCAGCACGCCGTGGTCCCGACGAAGCTGCCGCTGGAGCGGTTCTACGAGGAGCTGGTGCGCACCCAGGCGGTGATCAACCGCAAGCACCTGGGGCTGCGCACGGCGTTCGGCGCGGCACGCGTGCTGACCCGCAACCTGCTGCACGGGCAGACGAACTTCGCGCGCATGCTGTGGAAGTTCAACCAGGTCTACAACCCGCGCCGGCAGCTCGCCGACCACGCCCTGCCCGTGCGGTACGAGCTGCCCCTGCCGCAGCCCGTCGACGTCGGCGACCGGCGCCGCCTGTACGTCCACACCCGGGGGGCGACGCCCCGCCGGCCATGACGATCGCCGTCCTCGCGTCGCTCGCCGCCGGGGTCTGCTTCGCGGTCGCGGGTGTGCTCCAGCAACGGGCCGCGGGCGCCCGTCCGGACGAGGAGGCGCTCTCCCCGCGTCTGCTGGCCCACCTGGTACGGGACCGGCTGTGGCGGTACGGCATCGCTCTGGCCGTGCTCGCCTACGGCTTCCAGTCGCTGGCGCTGGCGTTCGGGCCGCTCAGCCTGGTGCAGCCGCTGATCGTCACCGAGCTGGTGTTCGCGGTTCCGCTGTCCGCGCGGCTGTACCGCATGCGGCTGGGGGCCCGGGAGTGGTTCGGCACCCTCGCGGTGGCCGCGGGCCTGGCGCTGGCCCTCGCCTCGGCCCGCCCGCACGGAGGGCACCCCGGTGCGACGGATCTCCTGTCCTGGCTGCTGGTGCTGGGCGCGACCGCCGCCCTGGTCTGCTGCGCGCTGGCGACCGCGCGGCTGCTGCACGGGCCCTGGCGGACGTCGGCGCTGGCGCTGGCGGCCGGGGCGGTCATGGGCACCCAGTCCGTGCTGCTGGCCGCGACGGTCGGACGGCTCCGGCACGGGCTGCCGACCGCGCTCGCCGCCTGGGAGACGTACGCCCTCGTCGTCGCCAGCGTGGTGGGGCTGCTGCTCATCCAGAGCGCGTTCCAGCAGGGGCCGTTGGCCGCGAGCATGACGGTGATCGACGCCGCCGAGCCGGTGGTGGCGGTGACCGTCGGCACGGCGGTCTTCGGCGAGACCGTCCGCACCGGCTGGCCCGTCACCGCCGTCACGGCGGCAGGGCTGGCCCTGGTGATCGCCGGAATCGTCAGCCTGGACTCGTCACCGCTGGTGGCGGCGCTGCACGGAGGGCGCCGTGACGGCGACTGAGCGGCATGCGTCACGGTCAGGCCGTCCACTCGTCGCCGCCCCGACACGACCGGACAGGCGGCGACCACACCGGCAGGAGGTCCTCGGTGAGGACCCGGTCCCAGGTGGGATGCGTGGAGCGGGCCGTGGCCGCGGCGTGGTGGCGCAGGGAGTCGAGTCGGGTCGGGCGGTCGATCAGGGCGCGCAGGGCGTCCGACCACTCCCCGGGGTCGTCGTGCGGTACCACGAGGCCGTCGCGGCCGGGGGCGGTCAGCCACTGCGTGGTCGTGGCGCCCTCGGGCAGGACGACCGCCAGGCCGCTCGCCATCGCCTCGGCGACGACATTGCCGGCGGTCTCCGTACGGGACGGGAAGGCGAAGATGTCGCAGCCCGCGTAGACGTCCGCCAGCCGGTGCTGCGGGAGAGGGCCGAGGAGGGTGACGTCCGGGCCGAGGGTCCGCCGTGCCGGGTCCGCCTCCGCCCCGGAGCCCGCCGTCACGAGGTGCACGCCGCGGCCCCGGTCCCGCAGCCGCCGTACGCTCTCCACCAGCAGCGGCACACCCTTGGACGCGTCCAGGCGTCCGGCGAACAGCACCAGCGGACGGTCCGGCGGCACGTCGTACTGCCGGGCGAGCCGGGCGCGGGCCGTGGGGTCGGGGTGGAAGCGCTCGTGGTCGATGCCGCGGCGGAGCAGGGAGATCCGGTCCGCGCCCAGCGCGCGGGCGAGCTCCTCGCGCCCCGCCGGGGTGGGGACGAGCACCCGTTCGCACCGGCGCAGCAGCCGGTCCCGGCGTCGCCGCATCCAGGCCTCGGCGCCGTCCGCCGTCCGGTCCGCGAGGTAGCCGACGGGCGCGCGGGCGGAGGCGGGCAGCCGGTGGCCGGCGAGGTAGCGGGTGTACACCGAGGCCAGTGCCGGGACATCGGTGTGCAGCGAGCCCAGGAGTCTGGGCCGCCGGGCCGTACGCCGGGCGAGCCGGGCCGCGGTGGCGGCGTAGGCGAAGCTGTGCGTCAGATGCCAGACGTCGTGCCGTGGGAGCAGCCCGGCGAGGCGCGGGTGGTACGGGGCGAGGTCGGTGACGTCCTCCGCTCCGTCGGCCGACACCAGGGCGGCCGAGCTGAGCACGGGCCGCAGCGTGACGAACCGTACGTGCGGCGAGAGGCTCTGCGTCCGCTCCCGCTCGCCGAGGAAGTAGACGGTGAGATCGAGCCCGTGGGGGTCCGGCAGCCGGGCGGCGCTTTCCGCGAACCGTTCCCAGCACTTGACGTGGCCACCCGCCGTGTCGCTGCGGACCAGCTCGACCAAGACCGCGACCGAGGACATGGTGCACGGGTACCACTTCGCCCGGTTTTCCAATCGGTGTCCGGCACGGGTGTGGACATCGCGGACGCACGGCGCAGACGGTTGAAGGCGGAACGGAATAGGTCTACAGTCCCCCGTGTTGGACTAGTTAAAGGTTCAACATTCTGGCAGAGGAGCAAAGCATGGGCACGAACCCGGACCTGGCCCGCCTGACCGGCGACTACACGATCGACCCGGCCCACTCCACGCTCGGCTTCACCGCGCGTCACGCCATGGTCACCAACGTCAAGGGCAAGTTCCTCGACTTCAGCGGCGAACTGCACCTCGACGGCACCGACCCGTCCCGGTCCACGGCGTCCCTCGACGTGAAGATGGACAGCATCGACACGGGTTCCGCCGACCGCGACGGCCACCTCAAGAGCTCGGACTTCTTCAAGACGGACCAGTTCCCGACGATGACCTTCCGCTCCACCGGCGCGGAGTCCCTCGGCGGCGACGACTACCGCATCACCGGCGACCTGACGATCCTCGGCACCACCAGGCCGATCACCATCGACCTGGAGTTCAACGGCGCCGCCAAGGACCCCTTCGGCAACGAGCGCGTCGGCTTCGAGGGCAAGGCGCAGCTCCTGCGCTCCGAGTGGGGCCTGACCTGGAACGCGGCCCTGGAGACCGGCGGGGTGCTGGTGTCCGACAAGATCAAGCTGAACTTCGACATCTCGGCGATCAGGAACGCCTGACGGGCGGGCCGGGAGCGGCGAAGTCCACCTCGGACGCGGGCAGGACGCGGATACGGCGTCCGGTGTAGCCGATGTACCGGTACACGGCGTTGTGATGGGCGATCGCACGGTCCGACGAGACCAGGCCGTCGGCGTCGGGCCGTGCCTTCGTGGTGTGGCCGTCGGCGACCAGGATGAGGTCGTAGCGGCGGCTCAGCGCCTGCCGTGCCGTGCTGTCCACGCAGAACTCGGTCGCGTACCCGGTGACCACCACCTCGGTGACGCCCAGCGCCGTGAGGATCCGGTCGAGGCCGGTGTCCACGAAGGCGTCCGCGCCGGTCTTGTGGACGACGGTCTCCCCTTCGGCGGGCCGGAGCTCGGGCACGATCCGCCAGCCCTCGCTGCCGGCCTCCAGCCCCTCGCCCCGGTGCTGGATCGTCACCACCGGCACACCGGCGGCCCGGGCGCGCTCCCGTAGCCCGGCGATGGCGGCGACGGTCTCGGCGGCGCGGTCGGCGACGGCCATCAGCGCGTTCTGCATGTCGAGCACGAGGAGCGCGGGTGTGTGCGGCATGCGCTCACGGTAGCCGCGCGCCCCCGCTCCGCCGCCGCCGATCTGCCGACAGCAGACGCCGGGAGATTCCCCGTTCTTCCGGCACACGTCACTGTGTGTCACTACAGTGCTGCTCCATGCATGCCATCGGAGCCATGGACCGGGCGTTCCTGAGCATGCCCGACGACCAGCCGCCGGTCGTCGGGTTCTTCCTCGACTTCCTCGGGCCGCCGCCGTCGTACGACGACCTGGCCGCGCGCGTCCTGCGGGAGGCCCGGCGGCTGCCTGCCCTGCGGCACCTCTTCCCTCCTCGCGGGGCACGGATCTGGCCCGCCCAGGGCGGTGACCTGGATCAGGCGGTCCACGTCCATCACCGCGAGGTGCCGACGGGCGGTCCGCAGGCGCTCGCCGACGTGTGCGAGAGCCTCATCGGGCATCCCCTGCCCGGACGGCGGCACCCGCAGTGGGACTGCTGGCTGCTCACCCGGCGGGACGCGCCGGACCGGTTCCGTGTCTGCTTCCGGGTGCATCACGCCTTCCTCGACGGTGTCGGCGCCGCCCACGCCCTGATCGCGCTGCTCGCCGACGCACCCGTCGAGGGCCCCCGCCTGCACGGCACCGAGAGGCCGGGCCCCGGCGCGCTGCTGCGGGCGGCCTGGGGAGTCGCCTCGCCCGCCGTGCGCACCGACCGTGCCGGGCAGCACCTGGGCAGCGCACCGCCGGGCCGGGCAGCGCCCCTGTGGAGCCATCACGACGTGCCCACGGCACGGCTGCGCGACCTCGCCACGAGCCACGGCGTCACCGTCAACGACGTCAGCCTCGCCGCCCTCGCCCTCGCGCTGCGGTCCTGGAAGGCGCCCACCGCCACATCCGATCAGCGCACCCTGATGATCATGTCCACCCGCCGGACGCACGAACAGTACGGGCCCGGCAACCGCGTGGCGGGTTCCCTGGTCGCGCTGCCCCGCACGGCCACCACCCTCGGCGCCGCGCTGGAGGCGGTGCACCGCCAGACCGAGGTCCTGCGGCGGACACAGCGCCGGCATGCCGTCCGCGCCCTGCTCGACCTGCCCAGGCCGCTGGGACCGAGCGCCGGCCTGCTGCGCGGCGTGCTCGGGCCCCGGGTGTACCCGCTGCTCACCAGCAGCGTGACCTTCCCGGTGGCCTTCGTCAGTTTCGGCGCGCGGCTCGACACCGCCTCCATGGTGCTCAGCATCGGCGACCGGACTCCGGTGTACCTCTCCTTCACCCGCACCCCGGACACCGTGCGCTGCACGGTGGTCGCGGACGCGCCCCGCGCGCACACCGTCGACCTCGCCCGCCACTGGGCCCGGGCACTGACGGATCAGGACGACCCGGCCAGGGGCGGGACCGCTCAGAACCCGCCGCCGAAGTCCCCGCCCCCGCCGAAGTCCCCACCGCCGAAGCCGCCGCCGAAGTCACCGAAGTCACCGGAGTCGAAGTCGGCGCCGGAGACGTCGCCGCCCTCGTAACCGCCGAAGTCGCCGTACCCGCCGCCGTAGTCGGCCGCGTAGGCGGGGCCCGCCATCATGCTGCCGAGCAGTGTGCCGACCAGCAGGCCCGGCAGGATGCCGCCGCCGAAGTAGCCGCCCGCCCAGGGGCCGTAGGCGGGTCCGGCATCCCAGTACGGGCGGCGGCCGTAGTCGGTGTCCACCTCGCGGATGACGGGATCGCGGCCGTCGGCCAGACGGGTCCGGTCGGCGGCGCAGACCGGGACCTCGCGGGCCGCGCCGCCCGGGGGTGTCCAGGTGGCGTCGGCGACCGAGGGGCCGTGGCGCGGGTCGAAGAAGCAGGGCGGCCGGCGCTCGGGCAGCGGCCTGTGCTCGCGGCGGGCGGCGAGCTGGACCAGCGAGAAACGGCCGTCCTCCAGGGCCTCGGTGACCGTACGGACGTCCTCCGGTCTGCGGGCCTGAGCCATGGACGTCTTCGCCTTGTCGTAGGAATCCAGGGCACGCTCGTAGTCCGCGCGCATCAAGTCGTCGGCGCCCGGCTCGCCGGGGTGGAAGTCCAGGCGGTCCAGTTCCTCGCCGAAGGCCGTGATGTCCTCGTCGACCACCACGCGCAGCCTCTCCAGCGCCTGCCGCTGCTCCTCCTCGTGGCGGCGGCGGTTGCGGCGGACGAGCGTGTAGGCACCCGCACCACCGGCCGCCAGGACCGCGCCGGCGACGATCAGCCCGGTGGTCGACACCCCGCCCCCGTCACCGGAGGTGGACCAGCCGGCGGGGGCCGAGCCGCCCATGTTGGCCAGCGCCCGGTCGGTGAAGTCGTCGAGCTGGGTCCGCACGTCGTCCTCGCCGCGCACGCTGGTCACCAGGTTCTGCACGGCGTTGCGCGGCAGGACCGAGGAGTCGGCGCGGGCGTCGAACCGGTCGCCGAGGCGGACGGCGTACAGGCCGGTGACGCCGGTGGCGGTACGCAGGTCCGTGAAGAGGTTCTCGGTGGGGAAGCCGTCCGGGAGCACCGCCACGAACAGCGGCTTGTCGGCACCCTCGATCTGCTTGGCCAGGGCGTCCGCGTCGGACTCCGGCAACTCGTCGGCCGCGGCCGGGTCGACGTAGACCGGGTTCTTCTGCAGGGCTTCGGCAACGGCCTGGACGCCGGTGGCCGCGGAGGCGCCTGGAGCACCCGCCGTCAGGACCGACAGAGCGGTCAGGACGGCGAGCGCCAGCGCGATGAGCAGTCCGGTCGGACCTCGGGTAGGTATCGCGGCCTTCATACCACGAAACTACCCGAAATCACCCGGAAATGGTCATTGTGCTTCGTGGTTCTCGGGCCGTGGGCAGGTTCCTCAGGCCGCCCGCCAGGCCTGCGTCAGCTTCTCGACCGCCGCTGTGTACCGGCCGGTCAGCAGCAGGTGGTCCGCGTCGGCGAAGGGCCCCGCCACCGCGGCCGTGATGTTCCCGCCCACCTTCCGCTGGACGATCAGCCGCGCCTTGGTGACGAGCGAGCGGCCCGCCTGCTCCGCCCCGGCCCGCTCCGCCGCCCCGGCCGCGACCCGGAGCGCCTTCAGCGTGGCCGCACCGCCCTCCGGAACCCTGGTCAGAGTGGTCAGGCCCCAGCCGTACGGGAACTGCGGGTCGTACGAGGCGTCGCCGACGTTGATCGGCAGCTGGGCCTCGGACTTCGGCCACGTGACGGGGAGCTGCCCGGTGAAGGGCCGCCTGCCGTACAGCACGTCGGCCACGCCGTCGCCCTCCGTGCCCGGCAGCCAGGACGCCACCAGCGCGTCGATGTCGCCGAGCCGGTCGCCGATCAGCTGCGGGCGGCCGGAGACGATCAGCACCGCGCACTTCATGGCGGCGCACACCTTGTCGACGGCCGCGCGGTCGGCGGAGGACAGTTCCAGGTCGTGCCCGTTGCCGACATCGCCGGCGCCCTCGGCGTACGGGGTCTCCCCGACCACGACCACACCGACGTCGTAGCCGTTCACGGGCTGGGAGGCGTCCTTCGAGTAGGTGATGTCGCCACCCGCCCCGCGCAGGCCCTCCAGGATGGTCGTGCCCTCGGTGATGTCACCGGAGGAGCCCTGCCAGGTGACGGTCCAGCCGCCGCTCTGGTTGCCGATGTCGTCGGCGTTGGATCCGGCGACGTACACCTTCTGGCTCTTCTTCAGCGGCAGCACCCCGCCGGCGTTCTTCAGCAGCACCTGCGACGCGGCGGCGGCCTCGCGCGCCACGGCCCGGTGCGCGGCGGAGCCGATCTTCGCGGCGCCGCCGGTGTCGGCGTACGGGTGCTCGAAGAGGCCGAGCCGGAACTTCTGGGTCAGGATGCGGGAGACGGCGTCGTCGATCCGCCGCTCGCTGATCCGTCCCGCCCTCACCTCGTCGACGAGCGTCGCGTGGAAGTCCTGGTACGCGTACGGAACCATGATCATGTCGAGTCCCGCGTTGACCGACGTACGGACGTCGGAGGCGTAGTCGCCGGGGATCTGGTCGATGGCCTGCCAGTCACTGATGACGAAGCCGTCGAAGCCCATACGGTCCTTGAGCACGCCGTTGATCATGTCGGCGCGGGCGTGCATCTTCACCGGGCCCCGGCCGTCGCCGATCAGGTCCAGGGAGGAGAACGACGGCATGACCGTGCCGACGCCCCGGTCCACGGCCGTCCGGTACGGGGCGAGGTGGACGGCCTCCAGCTGCTGCCGGGTGATCTTGGTGACGCCCTGGTCGATGGTGTACGTGCCGGTGGTCGAGGAGCCGTACTCGGTGCCGCCGTCGGCGACGAAGTGCTTGGCGGTGGCGAGGACCTTGTCGCTCCGGTCCAGGTCCCGTCCGTCCGCCTTGCCCTGGAGACCCTGGATGATCGTCTCCATGGAGTCGACGAGGGCCGGGTCCTCGCCGAAGGACTCGTAGGTGCGGCCCCAGCGTTCGTCGCGGGCCACGCACAGGCAGGGGGCGAAGTCCCAGGGGATGCCGGTGGCCCTGGTCTCGGCGGCGGTCACCGCGCCCGCCCGGTGGGCGATCCGGGGATCGCGGGTGGCGCCGAGGCCGATGTTGTGCGGCATGATCGTGGCGCCGGCCAGGTTGTTGTGGCCGTGCACGGCGTCGACGCCGTAGATCAGGGGGATCTGGAGGCGGGTGGCCTGCGCCCGCAGCTGGAAGGCGTCGATCATCTTCGCCCAGCCGGCCGGGGTGTTCGGGGTCGGCGTCGAGCCGCCGCCGGACAGGAGCGAGCCGAGGGCGTACTTCTCGATGTCCCCGGCCTCGGTGAGCGCGCCGCGCTCCGCCTGGGTCATCTGGCCCGCCTTCTCCTCCAGGGACATCCGCCCGAGGAGATCGGCCACGCGCTCCCGCACCGGTAACCGGCTGTCCAGGTAGGGCAGTCCGTGCGCGTCGACCACGATCTGCGGGGTCCCCGCCGGGGGCTTGGCGCCCCTGACCGTGAGCTTCAGGGGAACGGTCTCGGCCGTCTCGGCGGACCGGTCCTTCAGGGTGGGGACCCGGAGGGTGCGGGTGGCGCCGGAGGCCGTACCGGCGGGGAAGGTGACCTCGCCCGTGACGGGGGTGTAGTCCTTGCCCGGGTCGGCGGTGCCGCCGGTGGTCTCGTAGGTGACGGTCACGGGCTCGGCGAGCGGGGCGTTGCCGGTCGTGGCGACGGTGAGCCGCACGCTCGCCGCGGCGCCCTCCCGCACGGGGTACACGGCGGCGTCCGTGGTGACGGAGGCGCGCAGGGACTGGTCGGCCTTGCCGTACAACTCCACGCCGTCCATGGCGAAGTCGCCCTTGGCGCCCGCCGGGAGCGTGACGGCGTATCCCCACATCGCGGTGAGCCCGAGGATCTGGTCGATGCCGCCGACGGGCTGGTAGTCCGTGCGATACGTGAAGTCGGTGAAGGGGATCTCGATCTGTTTCCAGCCGCTGAAGTCGTCGGTGAACGAGGTCGTCCAGAGCTCGGACGCCTCGCCGTTGGCGCCGCCGTCCCTGATCTCGAAGGCGATCTTCCGGCCGTTGTTCCGGCCCTCCCACCAGAAGCGGACGCCCTTGTGGGCGGACCAGTCGTGGGCGGGCTCGGCGTGGGCGAAGCCGTGGGTGAAGCCGCCGTAGCCGCTGATGTCGTAGGTACCGGAGAGGACCTTGTCGCCCTCGGGGGCGTCCTCCCGGGCGGCCAGGCGCAGAGCGGGTGGGTCGTCGTTGTCGGAGCCCCAGGTGAAGACGCCCTCGGCGGGCGGGTCCGCGAAGGGCACCTCGCCCTCGAAGTGGTCGAGGGGAGCGGGGGCGGGATCGCCGGCCGCGCGTGCGGAGGCCAGCGGGAGCAGTCCGGTGAGGAGGGTGGCACAGGCGAGCAGGGCGGTTCTACGCATGGAACGTCCCTCTACTCTCGTAGTCCACAAACGACTCATGTCACGGCGTGAGTGAACTGGCGCTCCGCGCAGGCGTCAAGACTTCACGTCAGGACCGGTTGGGCGGCAACTCCCGGCCGGATCCGGCGCGTTGTCCCTTCGGGAAGTGAACGTCCCGGCGCGGGAGCGCGGCGTCCGCTCCAGGTCCTGGGCGGGCGGGTCGCCACGTGCCCCCGGGCCAGGAGGGTCCCGGCGTCCGTGTCCATGTCGTCCATGGCTCCACCGTGCCGTGGATGTCGGGCCCGGGGGTGGCGGCGAGGTCCGTTCGGCCTACTCGGCCGGCGTCACCCCGGCCCGCAGCAGCCCGTACGTGTACGCGTCCTCCAGGGCCTGCCACGACGCGGCGATGACGTTGTCCGCGACGCCCACCGTGGACCACTCCCCGGCTCCGTCGGACGTGGCGATCAGGACCCGGGTGGTGGAGTTGGTGCCGTGCTTGCCCTCCAGGATGCGGACCTTGTAGTCGACCAGCTCCAGCTTGGCGAGCTGGGGGTAGATCTTCTCCAGGGCGACGCGCAGGGCGCGGTCCAGAGCGTTGACCGGGCCGTTGCCCTCGGCCGTGGCGACGATGCGCTCGCTCTTGGCCCAGATCTTGACCGTGGCCTCGTTGGCGTGGGTGCCGTCGGGGCGGTCCTCGACGATGGCACGCCACGACTCGACCTCGAAGTACTTGAGGGGCTTGCCCTCGGCCTCCGTGCGCAGCAGCAGTTCGAAGCTGGCGTCCGCCGCCTCGTAGGTGTAGCCCTTGAGTTCGCGTTCCTTGACGCGCTCGACGACCCGGCCGACCAGTTCGCGGTCGCCGCCGAGGTCGATGCCGAGTTCCTTGCCCTTGAGCTCGATGGAGGCGCGGCCGGCCATGTCGGAGACCAGCATGCGCATGGTGTTGCCGACCAGCTCGGGGTCGATGTGCTGGTACAGGTCCGGGTCGACCTTGATGGCGGAGGCGTGCAGGCCCGCCTTGTGCGCGAAGGCGGAGACGCCGACGTAGGGCTGGTGCGTGGAGGGGGTGAGGTTGACGACCTCGGCGATGGCGTGCGAGATGCGGGTCATCTCGCGCAGCCGGCCGTCGGGCAGGACCTTCTTGCCGTACTTCAGCTCCAGGGCCGCCACGACGGGGAAGAGGTTGGCGTTGCCGACGCGCTCGCCGTAGCCGTTCGCCGTGCACTGCACGTGGGTCGCGCCCGCGTCGACCGCGGCGAGGGTGTTGGCGACCGCGCAGCCCGTGTCGTCCTGGGCGTGGATGCCGAGCCGGGCGCCGGTGTCCGCCAGCACCGTGGCGACGACCGCCTGGATCTGCGCAGGGAGCATGCCGCCGTTGGTGTCGCAGAGGACGACCACGTCGGCGCCCGCCTCCGCGGCCGTACGGACGACCGCTTTGGCGTACGCGGGGTTGGCGCGGTAGCCGTCGAAGAAGTGCTCGCAGTCGACGAAGACCCGGCGGCCCTGTTCCTTCAGGAAGGCCACTGTGTCGCGGACCATCTCCAGGTTCTCGTCCAGGGTGGTGCGCAGAGCGAGTTCGACGTGCCGGTCGTGCGACTTGGCCACCAGGGTGATCACCTCGGCGCCGGCGTCCAGGAGCGCCCTGACCTGGGGGTCCTCGGCGGCGGTGGTGCCGGCGCGGCGGGTGGAGCCGAAGGCCACGAGCTGGGCGTGCTTGAAGTCGATCTCCTGCTGGGCGCGGGCGAAGAACTCGGTGTCCCGTGGGTTCGCGCCGGGCCAGCCGCCCTCGATGAAGCCCACGCCGAAGTCGTCCAGGTGCCGTGCGATGGCCAGCTTGTCCGCGACCGTGAGGTTGATGCCCTCACGCTGGGCGCCGTCGCGCAGGGTGGTGTCGAAGACGTGGAACGAGTCGTCGAGCTCGCTGGTTTCGGTCATGGTCTTGAAGGCTCCTGTGTTGGATCTCGGTCTACCGGAATGACCGGCTCCACCGTCCACTCATGGTCCCTTGCGCTCTCGCCTCCGGCTGCGGGTGGGCCAGAAATGCGAAAAACCTCTCGCGGGTGCGAGAGGTCTGCGCGCGGGTCGAGGACGACGGTGTCCGCCCGTACCTGGTCGTACGTGGCGGTCACTGCGGACCGGCGCGCCTGCTGCCAATAATCATGGCGAACGAGAGCACGGGGGCAGTCTGGCACAACCTGTCCCCGTGCTCACCGTCCGTCTCAGGATGCGAGCACCGGTCCGGTCGGCGCACCCGGCGGTGCCGCCGCGGACTCCGGGGTCCGCGGCGGCGGGACCGCGGAGGTCAGCCCAGCGTGTGCATCCAGCCGTGCCGGTCCTCGGCGGTGCCGCGCTGGATGTCGAGGAGGGCCTGGCGGAGCCGGAGGGTGACCTCCCCGGGCTCACCGCCCGACTGCTGCCATGCGGCGCCGGTGCGCTTGACCGTGCCGACCGGGGTGATGACCGCGGCCGTGCCGCAGGCGAAGACCTCGGTGAGGGTGCCGTTCTCGGAGTCGCGCTGCCACTGGTCGATGGAGACGCGGCCCTCCTCGGCCTCGTAGCCGAGGTCCCGGGCGACGGTCAGCAGGGAGTCGCGGGTGACGCCCTCCAGGATGGAGCCGGTGAGGGACGGGGTGATGATCTTGTTGCCGTACACGAAGTACAGGTTCATGCCGCCGAGTTCCTCGACCCACTTGCGCTCGACCGCGTCCAGGTAGCAGACCTGGGCGCAGCCCTCGGCGGCGGCCTCGGCCTGGGCGAGCAGGGATGCGGCGTAGTTGCCGCCCGTCTTCGCGTCGCCCATGCCGCCGGGGACGGCGCGGACGTGGTCCTCGGAGACCCAGATGGAGACGGGCTGGACGCCACCGGGGAAGTACGCGCCGGCCGGTGAGGCGATGACGAGGAACAGGTACTCGTTGGCCGGCTTGACGCCCAGGCCGACCTCGGTCGCGATCATGAAGGGGCGCAGGTAGAGGGACTCCTCGCCACCATGGGCCGGCACCCACGCCTTGTCCTGCTGGACGAGGACGTCACACGCCTCGATGAACGTCTCGACCGGCAGTTCGGGCATCGCGAGGCGGCGGGCGGAGCGCTGGAAACGCTTGGCGTTCTGGTCCGGGCGGAAGGTGGCGACGGACCCGTCGGGCCGGCGGTAGGCCTTCAGGCCCTCGAAGATCTCCTGGGCGTAGTGCAGGACGTTGGTCGCCGGGTCGAGCGGGATCGGCGCGTACGGAACGAGCTGGCCGTCGTGCCAGCCGCGGCCCTCCGTCCATTTGATCGTCACCATGTGGTCGGTGAAGTGACGGCCGAAGCCGGGGTTGGCCAGGATCGCCTCGCGCTCCGCGGCGGAGAGCGGGTGGGCTGACGGCTTGAGCTCGATCGTGGGCGTCGTCATGGGTAGCTGTCCTTCACCGGTTGTTTTAGTGACGGGCCGCGCTCACGCCCGTACGGCCGGTGGCCAGTGCTAGGACGTCCGAGCATTCCCTCAATCCGCGGCTCCGCGTCCGATTATCGCAAGCGGGGTCCGCGGAAGAAATCGGCGTGCATACGGCCCAGAGGTTGATGGTGGCACCCGGCGGGGACATGGGGAAGCCGCCGGGCACGGAAGGTGACCCGGCGGCTTCGACGTGTGGTTCGAGAGGCGCGGCCGGGTCAGCCGGCTACTCGCCCGGCGAGCGCGTCGCCGATCTCGCTCGTGCTGCGGGCGGGCTTGCCCGCGCGCTCGCCGAGGTCGGCCGAGACCGCGTCCTCGATGCGGGCCGCCTCGGCCTCGTAGCCGAGGTGGCGCAGCAGCAGGGCGACGGACAGGACCGTGGCGGTGGGGTCGGCCTTGCCCTGGCCGGCGATGTCCGGGGCCGAGCCGTGGACCGGCTCGAACATGGACGGGAACGCGCCGGAGGGGTTGATGTTCCCGCTCGCGGCGACGCCGATGCCGCCGGAGACGGCCGCGGCGAGGTCGGTGATGATGTCGCCGAAGAGGTTGTCGGTGACGATCACATCGAAGCGCTCGGGCTGGGTGACGAGGTAGATCGTCGCCGCGTCCACGTGCATGTACTCGGTGGTGACCTCGGGGAATTCCTTGGCCACCTTGTTGAAGACGTCGGTCCAGAGGTGACCCGCGAAGGTCAGCACGTTGTTCTTGTGGATCAGTGCGAGCTTCTTGCGCGGGCGGGCCTGGGCGCGGGCGAAGGCGTCGCGGACCACGCGCTCGACACCGAAGGCCGTGTTGACGGAGACCTCGGTGGCGACCGCGTGCTCGGTGCCCTTGCGGATGGTGCCGCCGTTGCCGGTGTACGGGCCCTCGGTGCCCTCGCGGACGACGATGAAGTCGATCTGCGGCTCGCCGGCCAGCGGGGTGGCGACACCCGGCAGCAGCTTCGACGGACGCAGGTTGACGTGGTGGTCGAAGGCGAAGCGGAGCTTGAGCAGGAAGCCGCGCTCCAGGACGCCGGACGGCACCGACGGGTCGCCGATCGCGCCGAGCAGGATGGCGTCGTGCTGCTTCAGGGCGTCGAGGTCGGCGTCGGTGAGGGTCTCACCGGTGGCGTGGTAGCGCTTGGCGCCGAAGTCGTACTCCTTGGTCTCCAGCTTCACATCCTGCGGGAGGACGGCGGAGAGGACCTTCAGGCCTTCGGCCACGACCTCCTGGCCGATGCCGTCACCGGGGATCACTGCGAGATTGATGCTGCGAGACATGCGGGCACCCTACTCCTCGTCCCATGGGATGACACGGCCCGTCCGCGATGCGGACACCCGGGTGGCGGACGGCCCTCACGCGTCGATTTCCGTTCACCCGTATGCAGTGCGGTTGTTGGGACGCGCTGGGAAGTTCACCGGCATGGAGATCCCTGACTTCGGCATCCCGCCCCGGCTCGCGGACCGGATGAGCATGGCGGAACAGCACGAGTACCTGCGCACACGCCTGTCCCGGCGCCGCACGCTGGTGACGGCCGGCGCGGTGGCGGGCGGGCTGCTGACCGGCTGTTCGGGTTCCGGGTCGACCGGCACCGCCACGACCTCGGCGTCCCCTTCCGCCACCGGCCGTGTGCACGGCTCGGTGATCGCCCCCTTCGGCCGCCACCTGGCCTTCGGCGCGGACCCGAAGACGCAGATGCGGATCTCCTGGCAGGTGCCGCTAGCGGTGCGGAAGCCGTATGTGCGGGTGGGCCTCAGGCCCGACGACCTGAGCCGGAAGATCGAGGCGGAACTGCGCGACCTGCACACCCCGGAGCTGAGGGGCGTGCGTGCGGCGGTCGAGCAGTACTACCTGCACGCGGCCCTGGACGGGCTCAGCCCCGGCACGACGTACTACTACGGCGTCGGCCACGAGGACTTCGACCCGGCCGCCCCGCAACACCGGTCCACCATCGCCTCGTTCCGCACGGCGCCCGCGCGCCCGGAACGGTTCGTGTTCACCGCGTTCGGCGACCAGGGTGTCGGCCGGGACGCGGCCGAGAACGACCGGACGCTGCTGCGCCAGAAGCCCGCCTTCCACCTCCACGCCGGCGACATCTGCTACGCGGACCCGACCGGCAAGGGCAAGGAGTCGGACGCGTACGACGCCACGTACTGGGACCTGTTCATGAAGCAGAACGAACCGGTGACGAGGTCGGTGCCGTGGATGGTGACGACCGGCAACCACGACATGGAGGCCTGGTACTCACCGGACGGCTACGGCGGACAACTGGCCCGCTTCTCCCTCCCGGACAGCGGTTTCGACCCGCGCAGGGCACCCGGCGTGTACGCGTTCACGTACGGCAACGTCGGCGTCGTGGCGCTGGACGCGAACGACGTGTCGTACGAGATCCCCGCCAACCTCGGCTACACGGACGGCAGGCAGACGAAGTGGCTGGACCGGAAGCTCGGCGAGCTGCGGGCGGCCGAGGAGGTCGACTTCGTCGTCGTCTTCTTCCACCACTGCGCCTACTCGACCTCGACGCACGCCTCCGACGGCGGGGTGCGTGCCGCATGGCTGCCGCTGTTCGCCAAGCACCAGGTGGACCTGGTGATCAACGGGCACAACCACGTGTACGAGCGGACCGACGCCGTGAAGGGCGGCGAGGTGGGCAGGCCGGTGCCGATCGGCGCGTCGACGGACCCGACCCGGGACGGGATCGTGTACGTCACCGCGGGCGGGGGCGGCAAGGAGCTGTACGGCTTCCCGGCGGGCGTCAAGGAGAGCTACGAGGGGAACGAGAGCGACCACGAGCCGGTCGGCACCTTCCGGTGGACCAAGTCCCGGGACACCAGGGCCGAGTCGGTGGAGTGGTCGCGGGTGCGCTACCGGGGGTTCTCGTTCCTCTCCGTGGAGGCGGAGAGCGGTACGGCACCGCGGCTCAAGGTCTCGGCACTGGCGTCGTCCGGTGAGCGCATCGACCATTTCGAGGTGCGGCGCGGGGCGTGAGACCACGCGCCGCACCTCGTGACGGGTGCGGCTCCCGGCTTCGGCGGGGTGCGGCTCAGTGCCCGGTCGCGCCGCCGTTGTCACGGCGGTCCAGGGCGCGCTGGAGGGCGGCGGCGGCGTTCTTGCGGTCGGACTCGCTCGTACGGGAGACGTGACGGACTCGGCGGCGGACGGTCGTCTCGGCCATGAGGATCGACTCCTTCGGGCACAGGCGGAGTGCGGAATGGGGGGTTACACGAGACACCGGAGGGGGCGGGGAGCTGCGGTGCCGCAGGGGTTGCCTGCGCGGGGCCCGGCTCACGACCGCCATTCGCTTGGTCGAGCGAGACGTTCGGCTTCTACAAAAGTAAGGGAGGACGACGCTTCTGTCTCCACAAATACTTGGGCTTCCTACTATCTGAGACGGTGGGATGGCTCACATCGGGCTGACCTGGCCTTTTCCTGGTCGGCCGTCAGAGCACGTCGCCGTCGCGCCAGTCGAAGAGCAGTTCGTGGGCGGGGTCGAGCGGACCGGCGAGAGCGGGGCGGACGTAGGTGGTGTCCTCCTCGTCCGGGAGGTGGACGACGCCCTCGGGACCGAGGGCGCAGACCCGGCCGGTCCACAGCTGCCAGCCGCGGGCGGTGTAGAGGCGGGCGCCCTCGTCGCTGGCGGAGAGCATGCCGGCGTCGTAGGCGCGGTCGATGATCCGCTCCAGCTCGGCCATGACCTGCCCGCCGAGGCCGGTGCGGCGCACGTCGGCGCGGACGGCGACCGCCTCGACGTAGCCGACCCGCAACCAGCGGCCGCGGTGCCGTACCCGGCGCATGACGACCGAGCCGTGCGCGGCGAGCCCGTGGTCGTCGTGCACGAGGCAGTGCATGCCGCCCAGCCCGTGGTCCCAGTCCTCGTCGGAGAAGTCACCGTCGAAGGCGGCGTCCAGGAGGGCGCGGGCGGAGCCGAGCTCGGCCGGGGTGAGGTCGGCGGTGTGCGCGGTGCGCAGGCGGCGGGAGGGAGGCGTCATCGGCTCAGTATCAGGGGCGTACCGGCGAGCGGGGTGACATTCAGGCCGGTCCTCGGCCGGCGGGCGGGCCGAGTGGGTCCGGTCCGCAGGGGCACCCGTGGGGTGTGCCCCGGCCCGGCACGGGCACCGTGCGACGGCCGGTCGTCGGGGTCACGATGGACGGAAGCGGCCGTGGCCGCCGACCCCGGCTCCGATCCGGGAGGGAGATCCGATGACCACGAGCCTGGTGATCACACAGCATCGTTTCGGCGGGCCGGACGTCCTGGAGATCGAGGACCGGCCGCGCCCCGTGCCCGCCCCGGACGAGGTGCTGCTGCGCGTGCGCGCGGTGGGCGTCAATCCGGTGGACTGGCTGGCACGTTCGGGGACCGCCCCGCTGTACGGGGAGCCGCCGTTCACGCTGGGACAGGACGTGTCCGGCGTGGTGGAGGCGGCCGGTCCGGAGGTCACCCGCTTCCGGCCCGGCGACGAGGTGTTCGGCAGGCTGGACGGCGGTGGCTACGCCACGTACGTCACCGCGCCCGCCACCCATGTCGCCGCCAAGCCCGCGACGCTGGACCACGTCCACGCGGCCGCCGCCCCCACGGCGACGCTCACCGCCTGGCAGGCCCTGATCGAGATCGCCCGGGTCGGCCCGGGCACCCGGGTGCTGGTCCACGCGGCGGCCGGCGGCATCGGGCACGCGGCGGTGCAACTGGCCAAGGCGGAGGGCGCGTACGTCATCGGCACCGCCCGCGCCGACCAGCACGGTTTTCTCCGCGAGCTGGGCGCGGACGAGGTCGTCGACCACACGGCCACCGACTTCGCCGAGACCGTGCACGAGGTCGACGCCGCCCTCGACCTGATCGGCGGCGGCTACGGCCCGCGCACTCTCAACGTCCTGCGCCCGGGCGGTCTGCTGCTCTGCGCGGTCCCCGGCGACCTGGGCCTGGCCCCGGAGGACGTGGAGGCCCGCGGCATGCGCTTCGCGGTCGTCCAGGCCGAGCCCTCGGGAGAACGGCTGGCGAGGATCGCCGGCCTGCTGGCCGACGGGCGCGTCCGCCTGCACATCGAGGCCGCCCTCCCGTTCGCGGAGGCGGCCAGGGCGCATGAGCTGGGCCAGGCGGGACACGCCAAGGGCAGGATCGTGCTGGTGATGCCCGACTGACCCCTGCCGCCGGATCACAGCACCGCGGTCACCGCCGCCCGGAAGCCCCGCGGCTCCTCCACCCACGGCAGATGCCCGGCGTCCGGGAACACCACCCGCCGCACGCGCGGCAGGGCCCGCTCCAGCGAGTCCACCGCCGAGCGCGGCCGGATGTCGCGCGCGCCGTCGACGATGAGCACCGGCACGTCGAGGGCCCGGCAGGCGGCGGAGAGCTCGGGGGTGCCCCAGGCGCGTTTCCGCTCGGCGTTCAGGGCCTTGTTGCACTCGTCGTTGATCCCCAGCCAGGGGTCGGCCATGCGCCCGGCGTGTTCCAGGGCGCGCTCGCGGTCGGTGAACTCGGCGGACCACTGGAGCACCGCCGACTCCCGGTCCTCCTCCTCGGTCCGCCGCGGACGGGCCATCAGCTCCTGCCAGCGGTCCAGCCGTTCGGGGTGCTCGCCGAGCCGGGCGAGGAAGTTCTCCCGGTGGGCGCCGTGCCAGTCGCTGTCCGGCCCGATGCCCGTTCCGGCCACGTACACCAGCGCGCTCACCCGCTCCGGGTGGGCCAGCGCGTAGCTGAGCGCCAGTTGCGCGCCCCACGAGTGGCCGAGCAGGGCCGTCCGCTCCAGCCCGAAGTGCCGCCGTACCGCGTCGAGATCGGCCACGAACCGCTCGCTCGTCCAGGGCCCGGCGCAGCGTTCCGAGCGCCCGCAGCCGCGCTGGTCCCAGCGCACGACCGTGGCCCGGTCCTCCAGGAGCCCGGCCACGTCCTCGAACATGTCCCACAGACCGGGCCCGCCGTGGCACAGCACCAGTGGCTCGCCCCGTCCCGACCGTGCGGCCCACAGCCGGACGCCGTCGTCTGCCGTGACCGTCTCCGTCTCGCTCCGCGTCCGGGTCATGGGGCGATTCTCCGCCCGCACACGCCTGCGGGCCAGGTCGGCGGGGCGGCCTGGCCCGCAGGCGTGCGGTGGGCGTCAGCCCATGTGCGGGTAGGTGTAGTCGGTCGGCGGGACCAGCGTCTCCTTGATCGCGCGGGTCAGCGTCCAGCGCAGCAGGTTCTGCGGGGCGCCGGCCTTGTCGTTGGTGCCGGAGGCACGGCCGCCGCCGAAGGGCTGCTGGCCGACGACGGCGCCGGTCGACTTGTCGTTGATGTAGAAGTTGCCGGCCGCGTAGCGGAGCTTCTCGGCCGTGTACGCCGCCGCCGCGCGGTCGTTCGCGATGACCGAGCCGGTCAGCGCGTAGTCCGACACCGACTCCATCTGCGTCAGCATCTCGTCGTACTTGTCGTCCTCGTAGACGTGCACGGCGAGGATCGGGCCGAAGTACTCGGTGCGGAAGACCTCGTTCTCCGGGTCGGTGCACTCGATGACGGTCGGGCGGACGAAGTAGCCCACCGAGTCGTCGTAGGAGCCGCCGGCGACGATCGTGCAGGCCGCGTCCTCCTTGGCACGGTCGATGGCGGCCTTGTTCTTGGCGAAGGCACGCTCGTCGATGACGGCACCGATGAAGTTCGACAGGTCGGTGACGTCACCCATGGCGATGCCGTCGACCTCGGCGGCGAACTCCTCCTTGAAGCCGGAGTTCCAGATCGAGGCCGGGATGTAGGCCCGGGAGGTGGCGCTGCACTTCTGGCCCTGGTACTCGAAGGCGCCCCGGGTCAGGGCGGTCTTGAGGACGGCGCGGTCGGCACTCGGGTGGGCGACGACGAAGTCCTTGCCGCCGGTCTCCCCGACCAGGCGCGGGTAGCAGCGGTACTTCTCGATGTTGTTGCCGACCGTCTTCCACAGGTACTGGAAGGTCTTGGTCGAACCGGTGAAGTGGATGCCGGCGAAATCGCGGTGCTCCAGGGCGACCTGGGAGACCTCGACGCCGTCACCGGTGAGGAGGTTGATGACGCCCTTGGGCAGACCGGCCTCCTCCAGCAGCTGCATCAGCAGCACGGCGGCGTGGGTCTGCGTCGGGGACGGCTTCCAGACGACGACGTTGCCCATCAGCGCGGGCGCGGTGGGCAGGTTGCCCGCGATGGCGCTGAAGTTGAACGGCGTGATCGCGTAGACGAAGCCCTCCAGCGGGCGGTGGTCGAGGCGGTTCCACACGCCCGGGGAGTTGGCCGGGGGCTGCTCGGCCAGGATCTGCCGGGCGTAGTGGACGTTGAAGCGCCAGAAGTCGATCAGCTCACAGGGAGTGTCGATCTCGGCCTGCTGGGCGGTCTTGGACTGGCCGAGCATGGTGGACGCGGCCAGCGTCTCGCGCCACGGGCCGGACAGCAGCTCGGCGGCGCGCAGGAAGATCGCCGCGCGGTCGTCGAAGGACAGGGCGCGCCAGGCGGGCGCGGCGGCGAGGGCCGCGTCGATGGCGTCCTGGGCGTCCTGCTGGGTGGCGTTGCCGTACGTGCCGAGCACCGCCTTGTGGTTGTGCGGCTGGACGACGTCGAAGCGTTCACCGCCGCCCATCCGCTTCTCCCCGCCGATGGTGCAGGGCAGGTCGACCGGGTTGTCGGCCAGCTCCTTCAGCTTGGCCTCCAGCCGGGCCCGCTCGGGGGAGCCGGGGGCATAGCCGTGCACCGGCTCGTTGACGGGGGTGGGGACCTGGGTCACAGCGTCCATGTTTTCCGTAACTCCTTAACTGAGCGGTGGTTCGGTCTCAGCCCTTGGTGACCATGCTGCGCACGAAGAAGCGCAGGTTCGCCGGCTTCTCCGCGAGGCGCCGCATGAAGTAGCCGTACCAGTCGGTGCCGTACGCCGTGTAGACGCGCATGCGGTGGCCCTCGGCGGCCAGCCGCTGGTGCTCGTCGGTCCTGATGCCGTACAGCATCTGGAACTCGTACTCGTCGAGCTTGCGCCCGGCGCGGTGAGCGAGCTCCTGGGCGATGGAGATCAGGCGCGGGTCGTGGGACCCGATCATCGGGTAGCCCTCGCCCTCCATCAGGGTCCGCAGGACGCGCACGTACGCCTTGTCGATCTCGTGCCTGTCCTGGTACGCGACCCCGGCCGGCTCCTTGTACGCGCCCTTGACCAGCCGTACCCGGCTGCCGTCCGCGGCGAGGCGGCGGGCGTCGGCCTCGGTGCGGAAGAGGTAGGCCTGGATGACGCAGCCGGTCTGCGGGAAGTCCTTCCGCAACTCCTCGTGGATGGCGAACATCGAGTCGAGGGTGGTGTGGTCCTCCGCGTCCAGGGTGACCGTGGTGCCGATCTCGGCGGCGGCCTCGACGACCGGGCGGACGTTCTTGAGCGCCAGTTCGTGGCCGTCGTCCAGCGCCTGGCCGAACATGGACAGCTTCACGGACATCTCCGCGCGCGTGCCCAGCTCCAGCGGTTTGAGCCGGTCGATGAGCTCCAGGTAGGCGTCGCGGGCGGCGGCGGCCTGCCCGGGCGTGGTGATGTCCTCACCGACGACGTCCATGGTCAGCTCCAGGCCACCTGCCGTGAGGTTCTGGATGATCGGCAGGACCTCGTCGACCGTCTCGCCGGGGATGAAGCGGTCGACGACCTGCCGGGTTCCCGGGGCCGCCGAGATCAGGCGTCGCACCCGGTCGCTGCGCGACGCGGCGAGAATCACGGGACCCAGCACGGGGCACCTCCACAAACAAGCACCAGAAGGCCGAAACCCGACGGATCGGGGACGGCACGGAGAACCACCGTGAAACCTAAGGATCCCTCCGATCGTGGGCCATCGACAGCTGTCACGCATCCGTGCCGCAGATCTCAGACAGATGTATGAAGGCCTCCCGGGCATGGGGCAGAATGCCCGGATGACGTCGGATGCCGTTCCCTTCAAAAGCCTCGGTGACTACCAGGAGCTGGTCGACGAGCTCTCCGAGCTTCTCGGCGTCCCCGCGACGCTGGAGAACCGCGACTTCGAGCTGATCGCCTTCGGCGCGTACGACAGCGAGGGCGACCTCGACCCGTCGGCCCTGGACCCCGTGCGCACCCGCTCGATCCTCACCCGCCGCTCCACCGCCGCGGTCCGCGCCTGGTTCGAGGGCTTCGGCATCACGCGCGCGACGGACCCGGTCCGTATCCCGCCGACGCCGGAGGCGGGGGTGTACCGGGGACGCATCTGCCTCCCGGTACGCCATCGGGGCGTCGTCTTCGGATACGTCTGGCTCCTGGACGACGATCCCGGCCCGACGGAGCAGCAGCTGGCGGCGGCCATGGAGGTGACGCCCCGCATCGGCGCGCTGCTCGCGGACGAGGCCCAGCACGGCGCGGACCTCAGCCGCGAGCTGAGGGCGGTGCTCACCGCCGAGCGCGGCTGGCAGGGCGACATGGCGGTCGCGGAGCTCCGCACGGCCCTCGGCGCCCGCGCGGACGCCCTGCACACGGTGGTGTGCGTGACCCCCTGGCCGTCCGCCGACCCGGACGACGCGCCGTCGGTCCGTACGGTGCCGGGGGCGACGGCACTGTGCACGGTGCCGTGGGGGGCGACGGCCCAGTCGCTGGCACTGCTGGTGCGCCTGCGCTCGGCGGACGTCCTGACCCCGGCGGTGTCGGCGGCGGCCCGGCTGCTGGAGCGGGCCCGCTCCGGGAGCGGCCCCGACACCAAGGCCTCGCCGGCCGGCCCGGCCGCCGGCATCGCCGCCGCGCGTACCGGGATCGCGGAGCTGGGCGCGGCCTGGCGGGAGGCGTCGGCGGCGGCGCGGGCGGCGCGGGCGGAGCCCCGGCTCGGCCCGGTCGCCGAGTGGGCGTCGATCGGCCCGTTCCGCCTGCTCACCTCGCTGTCCCCGGAAACCGCCCGGGACCCCGTGGTCCACGCCCTGCTCTCCCCCGCCCATCAGGAACTGGCCCGCACCGCCGAGGTCTACCTCGACTGCGCGGGCCAGGCCGGCCGCACGGCCGCCGAGCTGGGCATCCACCGCCAGACCCTCTACTACCGCCTCTCCCGGGTCGAGCAGCTCACGGGCCTGGACCTGGACGACGGCGAGGACCGGCTGCTGCTGCACATGGCCCTCAAGGGGGCACGGCTGCAGGGCCCTTGAGGGGCTCTGCGCCTCCTTCACTCCGCACGCCCCTTGCCCGGAGGTTCCGGTGAGCGGACGCACAGCGGACCCAGTTATTGAAAACGATTGTCATCGTGCTACGGTCGGCGCACCCACCCTTGACCGTCCCTTTACCCGGAGTGTCCCGTGCGCCTGCCCGCCCGTCTCCTCCCCCTCTCCGCGGCCACCGCGGCCTCCGTCCTTCTCACCGGATGCTTCGCCGGGGCCGACGGCACCTCCGCCTCCGGCGAGGGCGGACGCCTACGCGTGGCGATGTTCCAGCCGCCGAGATCAGGGCTGTCCCCGCTGTCCGACGACGCGTTCAAGCTGTCCCGCTGGTCAACGGCGGAGACACTCGTGAAGCTGGACGCGGAGGGCGACGCCCAGCCCGCGCTGGCCACGTCCTGGAAGCAGAGCGGCCGAAGCTGGACCTTCGAGATACGGGACGGCGTCACCTTCCACGACGGGACGGAACTCACCGCCGAGGCCGTCGTCCGCTCCCTCACCAAGGCCGCCACCGCCTCCCCCAAGCCCCGCATCCTCGACGGCGTGGACCTCACCGCCCAGGCCGACGGCGGCAAGGTCACCGTCACCACCGCCACCGAGGACCCCCTCGTTCCGCAGCGGCTCAGCTCCCCGCAGCTGTCGATCCTCGCGGCGAAGGCGTACCGGGGGAAGACGGTCGACCCCGTCGGCGCGGGCACCGGCCCCTTCGAGCTGACGAAGGTCAACGGCACCTCCTCCGCCGCCCTCGACCGCTACGACGACTACTGGGGCAAGAAGGCCGCAGCCCCCGGCATCGACGTGAAGTTCGTCCCGGACGGCACCGCCCGCGCCGCCGCCCTGCGCAGCGGCGAGGCCGACATCGTCGAGGCGGTACCGGTCTCCCAGGCCGCCGTGCTCGACCAGGACCTGATCACCGAGGTCCCGATGCCGCGCACCAACACGCTGTACCTGAACACCGGCAAGGGCGTCTTCAAGGACGCCTCGCTGCGTGCCGCCGCCCGGGAGGCGATCGACGCCGAATCGATCGTGAAGGGCGTGTACGAGGGGCGCGCCGACGTCGCCGAGGGGCTGCTGGGGCCCGCGCTGCCGTGGGCGGCCGAACTGCGCAAGCCGGTGCGGCGGGCCGAGGCCGGTGCACCCGACGGCAGGGCGATCACCATCGGTACCTACACCGACCGGTCCGAGATGCCCGAGGTCGCGGCCGCGCTGCAGCAGCAGCTCCAGAAGGCCGGGTTCAAGGTGAAGCTCGACGTCCGCGAGTACGCGAACATCGAATCCGACGTGCTCGCGGGCCGGTTCGACGCATTCATCCTCTCCCGGGCGACCGTGCTCGACTCCGGTGACGCTGCCGCGTACCTGTACAGCGACTTCGCCTCCGACGGCACCTTCAACCTCTCCCGGTTCACCGACCAGGAGGTCGACAAAGCCCTGAGGAAGGCCTCCCGGACCGCGGTCGGCGACGCCCGCCGCAAGGCGATCATCGAGGCCGAGGCTGCCGTACTCGCCCAGGACGCGGCCGTCCCGATGCTCCACGAGCGCGTGATCCAGGGCGATGCGGAGGGTGTGGTGGGCGCCGCGCACGACCCGCGCGAGCGCGAACTCGTCACCGTGGACACGTACGTCAAGTGAAGGGCATGACAAGGAAAGCGGTCAGCCCGGCGGTGCCGGCCCGCCTGCTCTGTGGGGTCGCCGTCCTGGCCGCCGTCGGCCTGCTGCCCTGGCTCTCCCGCCGGGACCCGGCGCTCTCGGTGCTGCGCGCCCGGTCGGCCGAGCAGGAGGCGACCGAGGAGGCCCTGGCCGCGATCCGCGAGGACCTCGGCCTGGACGCCGGTCCCGTTTCCCTGCTGGGGAGTTGGGCCACCGACCTGCTCCGCGGCGACTTCGGCACCTCCTGGGTGTCGGGAACCGACGTCCTGCCATCCGTGGTCGCCGGGGTCCAGGTCTCGCTGGGACTGATGGGCGCGGCACTCGGCGTGGCGGTGCTGCTGGCCGCCACGCTGGTGGCGCCGGTGCTGGTACGGGGACGGGGGTCGGCCGGCGCCTTCGCCGCCATGCCGGCCGCCGTACCCGAGTTCCTGCTGGCCACTGTCGCGCTGCTGGTGTGTGGCGTGTGGCTGGGGTGGTTGCCGACATCCGGCTGGCAGGGCCCCGTTCATCTGGTGCTGCCCGCGATCGCCCTCGGCGTCCCCGCGGGCGGGCTGCTCGGGCGGTTGGTCGCGGACGCGCTGCCTGCCGTGCTGGACGAGCGGTGGGTGGAGCTGTGGCGGGGCGCCGGGGTGAGCCGGGCGCGGATCGCGGGGGCAGCCCTGCGGCGCGTCCTGCCGCCGCTGGTGCCGCAGTTCGGGATGGTCGCCGTCGGCCTGACCGGCGGCGCGGTCGCCGTGGAGACGGTGTTCGCGGTGCCCGGCATCGGACGGACCGCCCTCGGTGCGGCCAAGTCGCAGGATCTGCCGCTGCTCCAGGGCTCCGTTCTGGCCCTGCTGGCGCTCGGCCTGGTCACGGGCGCGGTGGCGGCGTTCACACGGCGCCGGCTGCTGGGCCCGGCCCTGCGTGACGCCGCCCTCGCGCTGCCTCCTGCCCGCCCGGTCCGTACACACCCGGCGATCCCGTCGTCCCTGTTCACACTGCTCGCGCTCACGATCGGCTGGGGCCTGCTGCGCGACCCGTACACCGTGGACACCACGGCCCGCCTCGCCACCCCCTCCTGGGCGCACCCGCTCGGCACCGACGCCCTCGGCCGTGATGTGCTCGCCCGGCTCGGCCATGGCGCCGCCTCGACGGTCGGCACGGCCGCCGCGATCTGCCTGCTGAGTCTGCTGGTCGCGCTCGCACTGGGCTTCGTACCCGGTGTCGCGGCGGGCGCGGCGGACATCGCCAACGCGCTGCCCCCGGTGATCGTCGGCATCCTGGTCGCCGCCGCCGTCGGCCCCGGCACGGGCGGGGCGGCCCTGGCGGTCGCCCTGATCTCCTGGCCGGCGTTGTCCGCGCACGCCGCGGCACTCGTGCAGGAGGTGCGCGCGTCGGCGTTCCTGACGGCACAACGGGCCATCGGCGCGAGCCCGTTGTGGATCCTCACCCGGCACGTCCTGCCGACGGTCGCCGCCCCGGTCGCCCGCCACGCCCTGCTGCGCCTGCCCGGCATCGCCCTCGCCCTGGCGTCCCTCGGTTTCCTCGGCCTCGGCGCCCAGCCGCCCGCCCCCGAGTGGGGACTGCTGCTCGACGAGTCCCGCGCCTACGTGGAACGCGCCCCCTGGGCTGCCCTCGCCCCGGCCGTGGCACTGGCCCTCCTGGCGGGGCTGGCGGTGTCGGGAGCGGCGTACGCACAAGGCCGGAGCGTGACCAGGAACATGGCCGTGAAGGAGGCCCCCGGTGGAGTCTGAGCCGTTGCAGTCAGTGCCGTCGCAGTCAGTGCCGTTGAAGTCGGAGACGTGGGAGTCCGGGCCGCTGCTGTCGGTGCGCGATCTGCGGATCGCCTTCGGCGGGGTCGAGGCAGTGCGCGGCCTGTCCTTCGACGTCCGACCGCGCGAAGTGCTCGCCCTCGTCGGCGAGTCGGGGGCGGGCAAGTCCCTCACGGCGAGGGCGCTGCTGGGGATGGTGCCGCGCGGCGCGACGACGAGCGGGACGATACGGCCCGATCTGTCGGCACACCGCGGCCGCCGTATCGCCCTCGTCCCGCAGGACGCCCTGTCCGCCCTCTCCCCCGTCCACCCCGTCGGCGACCAACTCGCCGCCGCCGTACGGTCGGTGACCCGCGTCTCCCGCGCCCGGGCCCGGGCCCGGGCGGTCGCGGCACTGGAGCGCGTCGGCATCCCGGACGCCGCCCGCAGGGCGCGGGCCTATCCCCACGAGTACTCCGGCGGCATGCGGCAGCGGGCGGTCGTCGCCATGGCCACGATCAACGAGCCGGACGTGGTGGTCGCCGACGAGCCCACCACCGCACTGGACGAGGAGCACCGGGACCAGGTGCTCCGGGTGCTGGCCGAACAGCGGGAGGCGGTCGGCGCCGCGCTGGTCCTCGTCACGCACGACATGGACGTCGTACGGGACCAGGCGGACCGCGTCCTGGTCATGTACGCCGGGCGCCTCACCGAACTCGGCCCGGCCGATCAGGTGCTGGGCCGTCCCCGGGCCCCCTACACGGCGGGCCTGCTGGCCTCCCTCCCCCAGCACGCGCCCCCCGGCCGCCGCCTCCCCGCCCTGCGCGGCACCCCGCCCGCCCCGGGCACCCTGCCGCCGGGCTGCGCCTTCGCGCCGCGCTGCCCGCTCGCGGCGGACCTCTGCCATCAGCGGGAACCGGAGCCGACGGCGATGGACGGACGGCTGGTCGCCTGCCACCGCCCGGACGAGCTCCCGCACCCCGCCTTCGCGTTGTTCCAGGAGGAGCAGCCCGCATGAGCACTCCCCTGCTCGACGTCCGTGACCTCGTCGTCCGGTACGGGACGGTGACGGCGGTGGACCACGTCTCCTTCACGCTGGACGCCGGGGAGACCCTCGCCCTGAACGGCCCCTCCGGCTGCGGCAAGTCCTCCACGGCTCTGGCGGTACTCCGGCTGCGCCGCTCGGACGGGGGTGAAGTCCGCTTCGAGGGGCGGGAGTTGACCGGCCTGACGGAACGCGAGCTGCGCCCGCTCCGCCCCCGTATGCAGCCCGTCTTCCAGGACCCCTACGGCTCCCTCAGCCCCCGCCACCGCATCCGCGACGCGGTGGCGGAACCGCTGAAGGTCCAGGGCCGCTGGAGCGCCGACGGTCCTGCCCGCGTGGCCGAACTGCTCGACCGGGTCGGCCTCGACCCGTCGTACGGGGACCGCCTGCCGCACGAACTGTCCGGCGGCCAGTGCCAGCGCGCCGGAATAGCACGGGCGCTGGCCTCCGGACCGCGCCTGCTCGTCCTCGACGAACCGGTCTCCGCCCTCGACCCCTCGGTGCGGGCCGGCGTGCTGAACCTGCTCGCCGACCTCCAGGACGACCTCGGCCTCGGCTACCTGTTCATCTGCCACGACCGGGCGGTCGTACGGCGTTTCGCGGACCGGGTGATCGAGATGCGGGACGGGCGGATCAGCTCCGCCTGACGCCCTCGATCACCTGGCGAAGCCCTTCCGTCAACTGGCCGGCCTCGGGCGCGCTCTTGGGATCGAAGGTCCACTGCGCCATGAGCCCCATCATCAGGGTCAGGTAGAAGTAGCCGAGGGTGTCCACGGTCTCTTCCGGAAGGTCCTCCTCACGCCCGCCGTGGAAGATCGTG
Organism: Streptomyces sp. S.PNR 29; assembly: GCF_030386795.1. Classification (GTDB taxonomy): domain Bacteria; phylum Actinomycetota; class Actinomycetes; order Streptomycetales; family Streptomycetaceae; genus Streptomyces. The sequence goes on along the minus strand of NZ_JANUQM010000014.1, from coordinate 97,292 downwards.
ACGATGCCGCGCGCGCCCTCCCGCTGGGCCCGCGCCAGATGCTCCCGCACCTCGGGCAGCTGGTCCCCCATGGCCACGATCTCCATGCTGAGCCGCCACATCGAACCGGGCTCCCGCATGGTGCCGATGATGTTCGACCACACCTCGGCGAAGCGCTCCAGCGAGCCGGGCTCCCCACGGATCTCACCGCCCCCGTCGAAGGCGCCGGACATTCCCTCGACCATCTCGACGTACGCCTGCGCGAGCAGCGCGTCCTTCGAGCCGTAGTGGTAGCCGATCGAGGCCAGGTTGGTCCCCGACTCCTTGACGATGTCGCGCGCGGTGGTGCGCACGAAGCCCTTGGCCAGCAGGCAGCGCTTGGCGCCTTCGAGCAGATCCTCACGGTGTCCCATGCGGGCCACCCTACCGCCGATCCATACAGCCGTCCTATACGCATGACTTATACAGTTGTTCTAGACAGACGTTTAATACGCTCGTACAGTCACCGGCATGACGAACTCGACGAGCACCGCTCCCGGGCCCCGTGCCGGCCGCCGCGAATGGACCGCCCTGGGCGTGCTGATGCTGCCGCTGCTCCTGGTCTCCATGGACGTCTCCGTCCTCTACTTCGCCATCCCGGCGATCAGCGCGGACCTGCAGCCGAGCGGCACACAACAGCTGTGGATCTTCGACATCTACGGATTCGTACTGGCCGGCCTGCTGATGACGATGGGCTCGCTCGGCGACCGCATCGGCCGCCGCAGGCTGCTGCTGATCGGCGCCGCCGCCTTCGGCGCGGCCTCGCTGCTGGCGGCGTACGCGAACAGCGCCGAGACACTGATCGCGGCCCGAGCGGTCCTCGGCCTCGGGGGCGCGACACTGATGCCGTCCACGATGGCGCTGATCCGCACGATGTTCACGGACCCGGATGAGCGTGCGAAGGCGCTCGGCCTGTGGTCCGGCGTGATGACGGCCGGGATCGCGCTCGGCTCGGTGATGAGCGGCCTGCTCGTCGAGCACTTCTGGTGGGGCTCGGTCTTCCTGGTCAACCTGCCCGCGATGGTGCTGCTCCTGGCCGTCGGCCCGGTGCTGCTGCCCGAGGCGAGGAACCCCGAGCCGGGCCGCTTCGACCTGCTGAGCGTGCCGCTGTCCATGGCGGCGGTCCTGCCGGTGATCTACGGCCTGAAGGAGATCCCCTCGGAGGGCTGGAACGTGCGGTACGTGCTGTCGGTGACCGTCGGCCTGCTCTTCGCCGCGCTCTTCGTCCACCGCCAGCGCACGAGCCACTCCCCGCTCGTCTCACCGGCGCTGTTCCGCGGCCCCGGCTTCGGTCCGGCGCTCGTCCTCTACCTCGTCTCCGCCTTCGGGATGATGGGCTCCGCCTACTTCACCACGCAGTACATCCAGTCGGTCCTCGGCAAGAGCGCCCTGGAGGCGGCGCTGTGGAGCCTGCTGCCGTCGGTGCCGATCGGCTTCGCGGGAGTCATCGCGAACCGGCTCGTGCAGCGGGGAGTGCACCGGGCGCACGTCGTCGCCGGTGGCTTCCTGACCACCGCGGGCGGCTACGGGCTGCTGATCCTCACGGGCACGGACTCCCTGTGGCTGCTGCTGGCCGCGTGCGCCGCCCTGGCCTGCGGGGCCGTCGTGGTGATGTCCCAGCTCGCCGACCTGGTCATGGGCACGGCACCGGTGGAGAAGGCGGGCTCGGCCTCGTCCCTCATGGAGACCGCCGCCGAGTTCGGCGGCGCGCTGAGCCTGGCGGTGCTCGGCTCCATCGGTACGGCGGTCTACCGCCACGAGATGCCGGTCTCGGCACCGGCCCCGGCCGACGAGACGTTGGGCACCGCACTGGCCGTCGCGGAGCAGCTTCCGGTCCGCGCGGGCGACGCCCTGGCGACGGCGGCCCGCGAGGCCTTCACCAGCGGTATGCACGCGGCGGCGATCGCGGGAGCGGTGCTGCTGGCGGGGGCGTCGGTACCGGCGGCGCTCACGCTGCGACGGGTGCGCCTGCGCGAGGAGACACCGGAGCCGGAGAAGGCCGCCGTCTGAGCAGGCGCGCCCACGACGAACGCCGGACGGGCAGTCCATCCCGTCCGGCGTTCGTGTTGATCAGGTTCGGGTCGGTCACGTCAGGTCAGGTCAGGTCAGGTCAGGTCAGGTCAGACCAGGTTCACCGACCGGGCCGACGTGGCCCCGATCTCCTCCGCGACCTCGGCCAGCACCCCGGAGGACACCGTGTCGTCGACGGTGAGCACCGCCAGCGCCTCGCCGCCCGCCGCCGCGCGGGCGACCTGCATGCCGGCGATGTTGATGCCCGCCTCGCCGAGGATGCGGCCCACGGTACCGACGACGCCCGGACGGTCCTCGTACTTCAGGACGACCATGTGCTCGGCGAGCGCGAGGTCGACGTCGTACTCGCCGACGGCGACGATCTTCTGGAGGTGCTTGGGACCGGCCAGCGTGCCGGAGACCGACACCTCCTCGCCGTCCGAGAGGGTGCCGCGCACGGTGACGACGTTGCGGTGGTCGGTCGCCTCGGAGCTGGTGGTGAGGCGGACCTCGACACCCCGCTCCTGGGCGAACAGCGGCGCGTTGACGTACGACACCGTCTCGTCCACGACGTCCTCGAACACACCCTTGAGGGCGCTGAGCTCCAGCACCTTCACGTCGTGCTGGGTGATCTCGCCGTACACCTCGACGTCGAGGCGGACGGCGACCTCACCGGCGAGCGCGGTGAAGATACGGCCGAGGCGCTCGGCGAGCGGCAGACCCGGCTTGACGTCCTCGGCGATGACACCGCCCTGGACGTTCACCGCGTCCGGGACCAGCTCACCGGCGAGGGCGAGGCGCACCGACTTGGCGACGGCGATACCGGCCTTCTCCTGCGCCTCGTCGGTGGAGGCGCCGAGGTGCGGGGTGCACACGACCTGGTCGAACTCGAACAGCGGCGAGTCCGTGCACGGCTCCTTCGCGTACACGTCCAGACCGGCACCGGCGACCCGGCCCTCCTTCAGCGCGGAGTACAGCGCCTCCTCGTCGACGATCCCGCCGCGCGCGGCGTTGACGATGCGCACGCTCGGCTTGACCTTGCGCAGCGCCTCGTCGCCGATGAGGCCGACGGTCTCGGGGGTCTTGGGCAGGTGGACGGTGATGAAGTCGGAGACCTCGAGCAGCTCGTCCAGCGACAGCACCTTGACGCCCATCTGCGCGGCCCGCGCGGGCTGTACGTAGGGGTCGTAGGCGACGACCTTCATGCCGAAGGCCGACATGCGCTGCGCGACGAGGGCGCCGATGCGGCCGAGGCCGACCACGCCGAGGGTCTTCTCGGCGAGCTCCACACCCGTGTACTTGCTGCGCTTCCACTCGCCGTTCTTCAGCGCGGCGTTGGCCTGCGGGATGTTGCGCGCGCTGGCGAGGATCAGGCCACAGGCCAGCTCGGCGGCCGTCACGATGTTCGAGGTGGGGGCGTTGACGACCATCACGCCGGCCTTGGTGGCGGCGGAGACGTCGACGTTGTCCAGGCCGACGCCGGCTCGTGCGACGACCTTGAGCTTGTTCGCGGCGGCGATCGCCTCGGCGTCGACCTTGGTGGCCGAACGGATCAGGATCGCGTCCACGTCGGCGATGGCCGGGAGCAGTTCGGCGCGGTCCGCTCCGTTGCAGTGGCGGATCTCGAAGTCCGGCCCGAGCGCGTCGACGGTGGCGGGCGACAGCTCTTCGGCGATGAGTACGACGGGTTTCGAGCTCACGTGAGTCCTCACATGTCCAATGCGGACGGCCGTCCCGACGGCCGCTGGCGGTGGAGGGGTGGTGGCCGCGTGGAAGACGCACGACGCTGTGGGCCTGACGCGTTTGTTGTACAGCAGTCTAGTGGCGTGGCGGAGGTCGTCTTACGCCTCTGCGGAAGGATCACCCGGATGGGAAAGGTGACGCGAGAAGTGACGAGAAAAGGTCCGGCCGCGGCCACCGGGGGTTCACCCGGTGCCGCAGCCGGACCGCGGCTCACGCCTCCTCGTTGACCCAGCTCATGAGCTTGCGCAGCTCCTTGCCGGTGGTCTCCAGCAGGTGCTCGGAGTCCTGCTGCTTGTACTCGTTGTACTTCTTCAGACCGCCGTGGTACTCGTCCATCCAGTTCTGGGCGAAGGAGCCGTCCTGGATCTCGGCGAGGACCTTCTTCATCTCGGCCTTGGTGGCGTCGGTGATGATGCGCGGGCCGGTGACGTAGTCGCCCCACTCGGCGGTCTCGGAGATCGACCAGCGCATCTTCTCCAGGCCGCCCTCGTACATGAGGTCGACGATGAGCTTCAGCTCGTGCAGGCACTCGAAGTAGGCGATCTCCGGCTGGTAGCCCGCCTCGGTCAGCGTCTCGAAGCCCGCCTTGACCAGCGCGGCCGTACCACCGCAGAGGACGGCCTGCTCACCGAACAGGTCGGTCTCGGTCTCCTCGGTGAAGGTCGTCTTGATGACGCCGGCGCGGGTGCCGCCGATGCCCTTGGCGTACGACAGGGCCAGGGCGAAGGCGTTGCCCGTGGCGTCCTGCTCGACGGCCGCGATGCAGGGCACGCCGCGGCCCTCCTCGTACTGGCGGCGGACCAGGTGGCCCGGGCCCTTCGGGGCGACCATGCAGACGTCCACGCCGGCCGGGGGCTTGATGAAGCCGAAGCGGATGTTGAAGCCATGGCCGAAGAAGAGGGCGTCGCCGTCGTTCAGATTCGGCGCGATGTGCTCCTCGTAGACCTGGGCCTGGATCGGGTCCGGGACGAGGATCATGATGACGTCGGCCTCGGCGGCGGCCTCGGACGGGGTCACCACGCGCAGGCCCTGCTCCTCGGCCTTGGCCTTGGACTTCGAGCCCTCGTGCAGACCGACACGCACGTCGACACCCGAGTCACGGAGCGACAGCGCGTGGGCGTGGCCCTGGCTGCCGTACCCGATGACCGCGACCTTGCGGCCCTGGATGATGGACAGGTCGGCGTCGGCGTCGTAGAACAGCTCGGCCACTTTGGGTTCTCTCCTTGGGGTGCAGATGTTGCGTCCCACCGTATGACGGTGAGGGGGAGGTAAGTCTCGGGGTCTCGGAATACGGGCGGCCGACGACTCGCCGGGCCGCCCGTTTCCGGTCATGCATGCTTCGTCGACGAGTGTTACGCCGACCGGTCGAGTGCGCGTAGAGACCGGTCCGTGATCGAACGGGCACCGCGTCCGATCGCGATCGTGCCGGACTGGACGAGCTCCTTGATTCCGTACGGCTCCAGCATCTTCAGCATGGCCGACAGCTTGTCGCTGCTGCCCGTGGCCTCGATGGTGACGGCCTCCGGGGAGACGTCGACGGTCTTGGCGCGGAACAGCTGGACGATCTCGACGATCTGCGAGCGCGTCTCGTTGTCGGCGCGGACCTTCACCAGGACGAGTTCGCGCTGGACGGCCTGCGACGGGTCGAGTTCGACGATCTTCAGCACGTTGACCAGCTTGTTGAGCTGCTTGGTCACCTGCTCCAGCGGCAGGTCCTCGACGTTCACCACGATGGTGATGCGGGAGATGTCGGGGTGCTCGGTGACGCCGACGGCGAGCGAGTCGATGTTGAAACCGCGGCGGGAGAACAGGGCGGCGATCCGGGCGAGGATGCCCGGCGTGTTCTCCACCAGGACGGAGAGCGTGTGCTTGGACATGGTCTGCTTCCTTTACCTGCGGCTCTCAGTCGTCTTCGTTGTCGCCGAAGTCGGGGCGGACGTCCCGGGCGGCCATGATCTCGTCGTTGGAGGTGCCGGCGGCGACCATCGGCCACACCATCGCGTCCTCGTGGACGATGAAGTCGACGACGACCGGGCGGTCGTTGATGGAGTTCGCCTCCTCGATGACCTTGTCGAGGTCGGCCGGGTCCTCGCAGCGGATGGCGTGGCAGCCCATGGCCTCCGACAGCTTCACGAAGTCGGGGATACGGGTGCCCCTGGCCTGCGGGTTGACGTCGTCGGGCCCGGAGTGCAGGACGGTGTTGGAGTACCGCTGGTTGTAGAAGAGCGTCTGCCACTGGCGGACCATCCCGAGGGCGCCGTTGTTGATGACGGCGACCTTGATCGGGATGTTGTTCAGGGCGCAGGTGGTGAGCTCCTGGTTGGTCATCTGGAAGCAGCCGTCGCCGTCGATCGCCCAGACCACCCGGTCCGGGGCTCCGGCCTTGGCGCCCATGGCGGCCGGAACCGCGTAGCCCATGGTTCCGGCGCCGCCGGAGTTCAGCCAGGTGCCCGGCTTCTCGTACTTGATGAACTGCGAGGCCCACATCTGGTGCTGGCCGACGCCCGCGGCGAAGATCGTGCCCTCCGGGGCGAGCTGCCCGATGCGCTCGATGACCTGCTGCGGGGAGAGCGAGCCGTCGTCCGGCTCGTCGTAGCCGAGCGGGTAGGTCTCGCGCCAGCGGTTGAGGTCCTTCCACCAGGCGGCGTAGTCGCCCTGGTGGCCCTCGCTGTGCTCCTTCTGCACGGCCTGGACCAGGTCGGCGATGACCTCGCGGGCGTCACCGACGATCGGCACGTCGGCGGCGCGGTTCTTGCCGATCTCGGCCGGGTCGATATCGGCGTGGACGATCTTGGCGTACGGGGCGAAGCTGTCCAGCCGGCCGGTGACGCGGTCGTCGAATCGGGCTCCGAGGGCGACGATCAGGTCGGCCTTCTGCAGCGCGGCGACGGCGGTGACCGAACCGTGCATGCCCGGCATTCCCACGTGCAGCGAGTGGCTGTCGGGGAAGGCGCCGCGTGCCATCAGGGTGGTGACGACGGGCGCTCCGGTGAGTTCCGCGAGGACCTTCAGCTCAGCGGTGGCCTGGGCCTTCAGGACGCCGCCGCCGACGTACAGGACCGGCCGCCTGGCGCTGGTGATCAGCTTGGCGGCCTCGCGGATCTGCTTGGCGTGCGGCTTGGTCACCGGGCGGTAGCCGGGCAGGTCCATGGTGGGCGGCCAGGTGAAGGTGGTCTTCGCCTGGAGCGCGTCCTTGGCGATGTCGACCAGGACCGGGCCGGGGCGGCCGGTGGAGGCGATGTGGAACGCCTGCGCGATGACCCGCGGGATGTCCTCGGCCTTGGTGACGAGGAAGTTGTGCTTGGTGACCGGCATGGTGATGCCGACGATGTCCGCCTCCTGGAAGGCGTCCGTGCCGATGGCCGAGGAGGCGACCTGGCCGGTGATCGCGACCAGCGGCACCGAGTCCATGTGGGCGTCGGCGATCGGCGTGACCAGGTTGGTGGCGCCGGGGCCGGAGGTCGCCATGCAGACGCCGACCTTGCCGGTGGCCTGCGCGTATCCCGTGGCGGCGTGGCCGGCGCCCTGCTCGTGCCGGGCGAGGACGTGGCGCACCTTGGTGGAGTCCATCAGCGGGTCGTACGCCGGAAGGATCGCACCGCCGGGAATGCCGAATACCGTGTCGGCGCCGACCTCCTCAAGCGAGCGGATGAGGGACTGCGCGCCCGTGACGTGCTCGACGGGTGCGGACTGCTGTCCTCCGGGTCGGGGCCGGGGCTGCGGGTGTTGGGCCCCGGTGGCCTGCTCGGTCATCGGCATTCTCTTCTCGATGCTGAGGTTTTTGCGAGGGTTTTTGCGAGGTTTGTGCGGAGTGCGGCTGCTGTACGGCAGGTGCCTGTGCAACAAAAAACCCCTCGTGCCATAGGGCAAGCGAGGGGAGCGCGCCGGGTGGGATCGCTGAGCGGTCAGAGCTCAGCGTCAGCCGACGCGCTTTCCAAGTACGAGAATTCGGGTGCGCATGGCACAGACCCTCCCCCCGGCACGCACTCACTGTCAAGTGGGTGGGACGGGAGTCTCATTATGTGAGCGTAGGGCCGTGCCGCCTGAGAAGACGGTGGTCACACCACTGGCCGTCACACCATTGGTGTACACCCCCGTACCGCCGCCCGCGAACGCGGGCTCGGCCGGTCCGTGCGGCACCGGGTAGTGACCGCGGCCCAGCACCCGGCGCAGCCGGTACTCGTCCAGCGGCGCCGAGAAGGCCATGCCCTGCCCGTGCGTGCACCCCATCGCGCGCAGGGCGTCGACCTGCTCGGGAAGGTCCACCCCGTCGGCCACCGACTGCAGCCCGAGGTCGGCGGCGATCCGCAGCAGCCCACTGGTGATCTTGTGCAGCCGCGCGGACTCGACGACGCCCTCGACCAGACTGCGGTCGAGTTTGAGGACGTCGACGGGGAGCCTCCTGAGAGCCGTGATCGCCCCGTAGCCGCTGCCGAAGCCGTCCAGCGCGATCCGGACGCCGATCCGCTTGAGGGCGTTCAGCCGGCGCTCCAGGTCGTCCAGGCCGACTCTCGGGTCGGTGTCGGACAGCTCGATCATCAGCGCTCCGGACGGCAGCCCGTGCCGGGTCAGCAGTGCCTCGATCGAGGCGAGCGGCATGGACCGGTCCAGCAGGCGGCGGGCGCTCATCCGCACGCCCACGGGCACGGCCAGACCGGTCGCCTGCCGCTGGGCGGCCTGCTCGACGGCCTCCTCCAGCACCCACCGGCCCAGCTCCGCGGCCTTGTCGCTGTCCTCGGCCACGCGCAGGAACTCGGCGGGGGTGAAGAGCACTCCCTGGGAGGAACGCCAGCGCGCCTGGGCGGAGACCGACGCGATCCGGCCGTTCTCCAGGCACACCACCGGCTGGTGCAGCAGCGTGAACTCGCCGTCGTGCAGCGCGGCCCGCAGACGGGTGGCGAGCTCCGCCTTGCGTACGACGTCCTGCTGCATCTGCGGCTTGTACAGCTCGACACGGCCCTTGCCGCCCGCCTTGGCGCGGTACATGGCGAGGTCGGCGTTGCGCAGCAACTCGCCCGCGCCCAGGCCGGGTTCGGCGAAGGCCACGCCGATGGAGGCGTTGACACGGACGTCGTTGCCGTCGATGAGGTACGGCTGTGACAGCGTCACCCTGAGGCGGTCGGCGAGCTCCAGGATGTGCCGTTCCCGGGCGGACCGGTCACGTGTGCAGTCCCCGACGATGAGGGCCGCGAACTCGTCGCCGCCCAGCCGGGAGGCGGTGTCGCCCTGCCGGACCGCCTCGTGGAGTCTGCGGGCGGCCTGGACGAGCAGTTCGTCGCCGGCCTGGTGCCCGATGGTGTCGTTGACGGCCTTGAAGCCGTCGAGGTCGATGAAGAGGACGGCCGTGTTGCGCAGGGCGGTGCCCCGGTCGGTGGCGCGGCGGCCGGACAGGGCCTGCTGGACGCGCTTGGTGAACAGGGCGCGGTTGGGCAGGTCGGTCAGCGGGTCGTGCTCGGCGTTGTGCTGGAGCTGCGCCTGCAGGCGGACTCGTTCGGTCACGTCCCGGCTGTTGAAGATGAGGCCGCCGTGATGGCGGTTGACAGTCGACTCGACGTTCAGCCAGCCGCCCTCACCGGACCGGAAACGGCACTCGATGCGCGTAGTGGGCTCCTCGACCGGGTTGGCGGCGAGGAAGCGGCGCACCTCGTGGACCACGCAGCCCAGGTCCTCCGGGTGGATGAGATGGGCCAGTTCCGTCCCCACCAGTTCCTCGGCGGGGCGTCCGTAGACCCCGGCGGCGGCCGGGGAGACGTACCGCAGGATGCCGCTGGGCGCGGCGATCATGATGACGTCGCTGGAGCCCTGCACCAGGGAGCGGAAGTGGTTCTCCTGCTGCGCCAGTTCCTGGGTGAGGGTGATGTTGTCGATCAGCATGATGCCCTGGCGCACCACGAGGGCGAGCACGACCGTGCCGCCGGTCAGGAGCACCACGCGGTCGACGCTGTGGCCGTTGAGGACGTTGTACAGGATCCCCAGGGTGCAGACGGCCGCGGCGAGATAGGGCGTGAGCGCGGCCAGGGACCCCGCGGTGGGCCGCCCGGCGAGGTACCTGCTGCTGTGCTCACCTCCCTGCGCGGGCACGGAGGGGTGGTGACCGGCGGAGCGCTGCCCCGGAACGTGCTCGTGCACCACGCGCGTGTGCCCGTCGTCGTCCGTCGGCCGGCCGCGCCGGGCCCCCGCCCAGGGGGCGTACGCGAGCAGCAGCGAGCCGGCGAACCAGCCGGCGTCGAGCAACTGGCCGGAGTGGTAGTTGTTGTGCAGCAGCGGCGAGGTGAACAGGGCGTCGCACATGACGGTCAGGGCGAGCGCGCCGATCGCGGTGTTGACCGCGGGACGGTTCACCCCGGAGCGCCGGAAGTGCAGCGCGAGCACCATGCTGACCAGGGCGATGTCGAGCAGCGGGTACGCCAGCGACAGCGCCGTGTGCGCCACGCTCGACCCGTCGGCCTTGGCCGCCTGCGCGAGTGCCAGGCTCCAGGACAGGGTCAGCAGCGAGCCGCCGATCAGCCAGGCGTCCAGCGCCAGGCAGACCCATCCCGCCTTCGTCACCGGCCGCTTGGCGAGCACCAGCAGCCCCACGATGGCGGGCGGTGCGAAGCACAGGAAGAACAGGTCGGCGTAGGAGGGGCTGGGTACCTCCTGGTCCAGGACGACCTCGTACCACCCCCAGACCACGTTGCCCAGGGCCGCCATCGCCGAGGAGAGGGCGAACAGCAGCCAGGCGGGTCGAAAGCGGACGCGGCGGCTGCGGGCGTAGAGGAAGCAGGAGACGGCGGCGGCGCCCGCCGCGGCGGCCAGCCCGAAGTCGCCCATGATCAGGGCGAGCCGGCCCGAGCCCCAGCCGAACGCGGAACCGACGGCGTATCCCGCGCAGACCAGGGCCAGAACCAGCTGGAGGACCAGGCCCGACCCGCTGCCGGAGGCCGGCGGGCGGGGCAGCGGCGTCCTCGGCGAAGGCTGTGGCCGCAGCGCTCCGTCGAGGGTGGGCGTGGACGTCGGGGGGGCACTCACGGGGTCCCCCAGGTCCGCGGGGCACCCGGGTTCCGCGGGTCCCGGTGCGCCGGGTGGGCATGCCTCCCGCGGCCGCCGTGCCTGCGCTGGTGATGGCTGTGGTGACTGCCGTGCTGACCGCGCCCGCGCGCGGCCGTCCGCCAGGGTCGCCGCCGGCGGCCCCGCCGCGTCGGATCGTTCGTCCATAGGCCGTGCATCGCCCGTCGCCCCCCTCACAGTTCTGAAGTGTCCATCCCCGGCGCCGTACGGTGCGCGGCGCAGCCCCTGTCGGGACGATACACCAGTCTCGTCACTCAGGGACATAGCCTCTCTACGCTCCGTGACCACCACTGGGAATACGGATACCCACCGCATCCGGAAGATTGCGGAGGGTGCCCGAAGTCGATGGCGTGCCGGGTGCGACGGATGCGCCGTCGCGCCGGTCACGCGCCGGTTGCGCCCGTCGTAAGGATCACGTTGCGCAGCGGCTCCCGGTTCACGAAACGCCTCAACTGGTCCACCAGCAGCCGTTCGGCGCGCGGCCGGAAGGCGGACGTCGGCCCGCCGACGTGCGGGCTGATGAGCAGGCCGGGCGCCTGCCACAGGGGGTGCCCCGGCGGCAGCGGCTCGGGGTCGGTCACGTCGAGGGCGGCGGTGATGCGGCCGGTCTCCAGCTCGGCGAGCAGCGCCTTGGTGTCGATGACGGGGCCGCGGGCCACGTTCACGAGGAGGGCGCCGTCCTTCATCCGGGCGAGGAACTCCGCGCCCGCGAGGTGGCGGGTGGCCTCGGTGAGCGGCGTGGACAGGACGACGACGTCGGCCTCGGGGAGCAGGGAGGGCAGGTCGGTGAGCGGGTGCACGGGTCCGCGCGCCGTGGTGCGCTCAGAGCGCGCGACGCGCGCCACCCGCGCCACCTCGAAGGGAACGAGCCGGTCCTCGATCGCCTCACCGATCGATCCGTACCCCACGATGAGGACGTTCTTGTCGGCCAGCGCGGGCCGGAACCCGCCGAGCCACTCCCCCCGGTCCTGGGCCCGTACGAAGTCCGGGATGCCGCGCAGCGACGCGAGGATCAGCGCGAGCGTGAGTTCCGCGGTGCTGGCCTCGTGCACCCCGCGCGCGTTGCACAGCCGTACACCCGGACGCAGGTGCTTCAGGCCGGGCTCGACGTTGTCGGTGCCGGCGGAGAGCGTCTGGACGACCTGCACGGAGGTCATGTCCGGCAGGGGGCGGACGCAGAGCGCGGCGGGCTTCATGTAGGGCACGACGTAGAACGCGCAGTCGGCCGGGTCCGCGGGGAAGTCCTCGGCACCGTTCCAGAAGCGGTAGTGAGGCCCCTCGGGGAGACCTTGGATCTCGTCGGGCGGGATGGGCAGCCACACGTCAGCAGTCATGGTCTGGAGGCTATGTCAGGCACACGTCCGCGCAGAGGTTAGGTTGGGGTGGCCAGGAAAGGGAGGGTCACGAGCAGGTGGAGCGCAGGACGATCGGCGCGGCGGCGCTCGCGGTGGGGGCCGTCGGACTCGGGTGCATGCCGATGAGCTGGGCGTACACCGCCTCGCGGCAGCGGGGCGAGGAGTCGCTCAGGGCGGTGCACCGGGCGCTCGACCTGGGTTCGACACTGCTGGACACAGCCGACATGTACGGCCCGTTCACCAACGAGCTGCTGGTGGGCCGGGCACTCAAGGAGCGACGCCAGGACGCCTTCGTGTCGACCAAGGTCGGCCTGCTGGTGGGCGACCAGCACATCGTGGCCAACGGCCGGCCCGGGTATGTGAGGCGGGCCTGTGACGCCTCGCTCAGGCGGTTGCAGACGGATGTCATCGACCTCTACCAGCTGCACCGGGCGGACCCGGAGGTTCCGGTGGAGGAGACCTGGGGGGCGATGGCGGAGCTCGTCCGGGCCGGGAAGGTCCGGGCCCTGGGGCTGTGCGCGGTGGGGGCGCGGTCGGCGCGGCGGCCCGGGGCGCGGCTGCACGACACGACGATCCGGCAGCTGGAGCGGGTGCAGCAGGTCTTCCCGGTGAGCGCGGTGGAGGCGGAGCTGTCGGTGTGGTCGCCGGAGGCGCTGGAGGCGCTGCTTCCGTGGTGCGAGGCGCGCGGTGTCGGCTTCCTGGCCGCGATGCCGCTCGGCAACGGCTTTCTGACCGGCACGCTGACGCCCGGCGGGGGCTTCGAACCGGACGACCTCCGCGCCCGGCACCCCCGCTTCACGGCCGAGATGATGGCCGCGAATCAGCCGATCGTGGCGGGACTGCGCCGCATCGCGGCCCGGCACGGCGACGGGGTCACGCCCGCGCAGGTGGCGCTGGCCTGGGTGCTGGCGCAGGGACGGCACGTGGTCGCGGTGCCGGGCACCAAGCAGGAGCGGTGGGTGAGCGAGAACGCGGGCGCGGCCGGGCTCCGGCTGACGGAACAGGATCTGACCGAGGTGGCGGAGCTGCCGGCCGCTCAGGGGTCGTGGGACTGAAACGGCACCCGGTCGACCGGTCGTTGAAGGGTGGGCGCTTCGACTTTCACTGATCGGGAACCTGTGGGGCGCGAGCGGTGTAAGACAGGTAGAACCCGCCGCGTCGAAGGGACCAAGATCGTGCAACGTCGAGCCGTGACGGCCGTGTCGGCCGCCGCCGCGCTCCTGCTGACGGCCGGCTGCTCCTCCGACGGCGGAGGACCGGCCGGACAGGCGAGCGCGTCCCCGAGCCGTACGGCACCGCAGTCGTCGTCCTCGCGGCAGGCCGAGGAGACCCCTCCCGCCCAGGGCTCGGTGAAGGTGGTCCGCACGGTCGCCACGGGACTGAACAGCCCCTGGGGGCTCGCTCCGCTGCCCGAGGGCGACCTGCTGGTCGCCTCCCGCGACGACGGCACGATCACACGGGTCGACGCCGAGTCGGGCAGGAAGACCGAGCTGGGCGAGGTGCCGGGGGTGTCGCCGGCCGGCGAGGGCGGCCTGCTCGGCATCGCGCTCTCCCCCGACTACGCCTCGGACCACATGGTCTACGCCTACTTCACCTCCGCCTCGGACAACCGCATCGTCCGCATGCTGTACGACGAGAAGAAGCCGTCCGGCGAGCAGTTGGGCGCGCCCGACACGCTCTTCAAGGGCATCCCCAAGGGCGTGATCCACAACGGTGGCCGGATCGCCTTCGGCCCGGACAGGATGCTGTACGTGGGCACGGGCGAGAGCGGTGACACGGGGCTGTCCCAGGACAAGGAGTCGGTCGGCGGCAAGATCCTGCGCCTGACCCCCGAGGGCGAGCCGGCACCGGGCAACCCCTTCCCGGACTCCCCCGTCTACTCGTACGGCCACCGCAATGTGCAGGGCCTCGCCTGGGACGGCAGACAGCGCCTGTTCGCCTCGGAGTTCGGACAGAACACCTGGGACGAGCTGAACGCCATCAAGCCGGGCGACAACTACGGCTGGCCGGAGGCGGAGGGCAGGTCCGACGACGGGCGGTTCCACAATCCGATCGACCAGTGGACGACGGACGAGGCCTCCCCCAGCGGTATCGCGTACGCCGAGGGCTCGATATGGATGGCGGGCCTGCGCGGTCAGCGCCTGTGGCGTGTCCCCTTGAAGGGCACGGAGGCCTCGGCCGATCTGCAGGCCTTCCTGGAGGGCGAGTACGGACGGCTGCGCACGGTGGTCGCGGCGGGCGGCGACAAGCTGTGGCTGACGACCAGCAACACGGACGGCCGGGGCAATCCGAAGGACGGGGACGACCGGATCCTGGAGCTGCGGGTGAAGTGATGTCCGGGGCGCTCAGTCAGCGTCCGCGGCGGACTCCCCCTCGGGCGGCTTCGGTGCCCGGACGACGACCTTCCCGGAAGCGAGGTCTATCGGCCCGCGCCCCGGGTCGTTGTCCCCGACATCCATCCGGGTCAGCTCCAGGCGTTTCTTCTCGTCGCGGGTGTGCTTGCGGCCGGGTGAGAACAGTTCCTCGAAAGCGTTGAACATCGCGTTCCTTCCCCCGGCCGCCCTGCGGCTCCGGTTACTCGTCGATGAGCGATCGGTCGAGGACCGCCACGGAGACCAGGATCAGGAAGGCGCGGTGCACCATGTAGTCGACGGTTATCCCGGGAGCGACCTCGAGAAGCGCGTCACGCTGAGCCGCGGCACGCTCGGTGAACTCGACCTGGTACAACACGGCTCCTCCCTTGTGGGCCTGTCTCCATTATCCCGTTCCCAGGCGTCCCCCGGCCCCCGTCGGAAACAGCCCGAGCCGATGGGCCACCGCCGCCGCCTCGCCCCGGCCCGAGACGCCGAGCTTGGCCAGGATGTTGGAGACGTGGACGCTGGCCGTCTTGGGGGAGATGAAGAGTTCCTCGGCTATCTGGCGGTTGCTGCGGCCGACGGCGACGAGGCGCAGGACGTCGCGTTCGCGGCTGGTGAGGCCGAGGGTCTCGGCCGGGTCGGCGGGGGCGGGGGCCGGGTCGGGCGTGCGGCTGAGGGTGAGGCGGGCGCGCTGGGCGAGCAGGGTGACGGCGTCGGCGAGCGGGCGGGCCCCGAGGTGGTCGGCGACGGCGTGGGCGAGACGGAGCAGTTCCGTGGCGCGAGCGCGTTCGTCCTCGCCGGAGTCGGCCGTGAGCAGGGCTTCGGCCAGCCGGTGCCGGACGCGGGCGAGTTCGTAGGGACGTTCCAGGCACTCGAAGGCGGTGACCGCCTCCGACCAGGCGTCCGGGGTGTCCCGGCCCTCCGCGCGGTGGAGTTCGGCGCGGACCCACTTCTCGTGGGCGAGCCAGACGGGGGCGGCCGTCGTGAGTGACTTGGCGGATGTGACGAGGCGTTCGAGCACCTCGGCTCGGCCCTGTTCGGCGGTGCGCAGCCCGCGTGCGTCGGCCTCCGCGGTGGCGGCGGCCAGCAGGAGCGGCCAGGCGTAGCGCTGGGTGCCGGGCGGGAAGCCGGTGTCGAGGGCGCGCTCCAGTTCGGCTCGGGCGTCGAGGAGGCGGCCCTCCGCGGCGGCGACGCCGACGGTGAGGGTGGCCAGGGGCAGGGTGTTCTGCGGCATGGGGTCGTGCGTGCCGTAGGAGGCGCGGGCCTCGGCGAGCAGCCGGGCGGCCTCGGTCACCTCCCCGCGGGCGAGCGCGATGGCGGAGCACGTGAGGCAGGCGCCGCCGCGTGGCTTGACGGCCTGTCCGGTGGTCCGGGCCTTGGTCGCGGCCTCGGCCGCCTCCTCCCAGCGCCCCAGGGAGAAGAGCGACTCGGCGAGGTTGGCCCACACCCATGCCTCGGACTCCAGCAGGCCCATCTTCTGTGTGAGGCGCAGGCCCTCGCGCAGGATGCCGACGGCCTCCTCGGAGCGGCCGACGCTCTCCAGGACGGACGGCAGGTTCACATGGCTGCGGCCCACCACTCCGGGCCGGCCCTGCTCCACGACCAGGTCTCTCACCTCGTACATCTGCGCGAGGCCGGCTTCGATATGGCCCGCGTCGACCATGAGGCCGCCGAGCGTGAGCCGTGCGTTGAACTCGATGTCGGCGGCGCCCACCATGCGCGCGTACTCCACGGCGCGTTCGGCGGCGGTCACGGCTTCGGGTCCGGGCTCGTGGAGCATCGCCCAACCGGCGGCCATGGCCAGCACCTCGGCGTGCACCTCGGACGGCGGCAGCCCGCGGACCAGTTCCTGCGCGGTGCCGATCTCCTTCCAGCCGTCACCGCGGGCCTGCGCCTGGACCAGCCGGGAGCGCTGGATCCAGAACCAGGCGGAGCGCAGGGGGTCCCGCTCGTCCTCCAGCAGGTGCAGCGCCCGCTTGGTGATCTTCAGGGCGCGTTCCCGCTCCCCGCACAGCCGTCCGGCGACGGCGGCCTCGGCCATGAGGTCGAGGTAGCGCAGGGGCGTGGTGGCCGGGTCGCAGCCGCAAGGCGGGTAGGCCTCGGTGTAGTCGACGGGACGCAGGGTGGCCCGTACCTCGTCGGGGACGTTGTCCCACAGCTCCATGGCCCGCTCCAGGAGCCGCAGTTGCTCGGAGTAGGCGTGGCGGCGGCGGGCCTCGACGGAGGCGTCCAGTACGGCGGGCAGGGCCCGGGCGGCGTCGTGCGCGTGGTACCAGTGGCTGGCCAGGCGCATCACGTGCTCGGCGGCGGGCACGAGCGTCGGATCGGCCTGGAGGGCCTCGGCGTAGCGGCGGTTGAGGCGGGAGCGCTCGCCGGGCAGCAGGTCGTCGCTGACGGCCTCGCGGACCAGGGAGTGGCGGAAGCGGTAGCCGTCGCCGTCGGGCGCGGGGCTGAGGATGTTCGCGTTGACGGCGGCCCGCAGCGCCTCGATGAGGTCGTCCTCGGCGAGCCGGGCGACGGCGGCGAGCAGCCGGTGCTCGACGGTGGAGCCGCCCTCGGCGACGATCCGGACGACCCGCTGGGCGGACTCGGGCAGGCCCTCGACGCGGACCAGGAGCAGGTCGCGCAGGGAGTCGGTGAGGCCGGTGCAGCAGCCCTCGTGTGCGGCGACGGCGAGCTCCTCGACGAAGAAGGCGTTGCCGTCGGAGCGTTCGAAGATCTCGTCGACCTGGCGCGGGTCGGGTTCGCAGGCGAGGATGCCGGCGATCTGGCGGCTCACCTCCTCCCGGTTGAAGCGGCCGAGTTCGATGCGGTGGACCGTGCGCAGCCGGTCCAGCTCGGCGAGGAGCGGGCGCAGCGGGTGTCGGCGGTGGATGTCGTCGGAGCGGTAGGTGGCGAGGACGACGAGGCGGCCGGTACGCAGCGTGCGGAAGAGGTAGGCGAGCAGGTGGCGGGTGGAGGCGTCGGCCCAGTGCAGGTCCTCCAGGGCGATGACGACGGTGTGCTCGGCGGCGACGCGTTCCAGCAGGCGCGCGGTGAGTTCGAAGAGGCGGGCCATGCCCTCCTCGTCGTGCCGCCCGGCGCCGGTTTCGCCCAGTTCGGGCAGCAGCCGGGCCAGTTCCTCCTCCTGTCCGGCGGCCGCGGCGGCCAGGGCGTCCGGCAGTTCGCGGCGCAGGGCGCGCAGCGCGGTGGAGAACGGGGCGAAGGGCAGCCCGTCGGCGCCGATCTCGACGCAGCCGCCCAGCGCGACGACGGCGCCCCGGCGGGTGGCGGCCGTGGCGAACTCCTCGACGAGGCGGGTCTTGCCGACGCCGGCCTCGCCGCCGAGCAGCAGAGCCTGCGGCTCGCCCGCCGCGTCGGCGCGGGCGAGCGCGTCGTTCAATGTGCCCAACTCGTCGGTGCGGCCGACGAACACGGGACTGACGGACCTGGTCTGCACGGGCCCGAGCATCGCACGAGCCTCCGACAGCGCGGCACCGGTTTTCGCCAGGGCGGCCGCGGCATGCCCGGGAACGGGGAGCAGTGGCGCCCTCCCGGGCAGGTCCCGTGACCCGCTCCCGGGCAGGGACCGTGCCGTACGGCCGTCCTGGCGTGCCCCGGCGCTCACGCTACCCGGGCGAACCGGTGCCGGCGGAAGCGGCGGGTATGGTCCTCGGCCTCGGAGCCGTGCCGTGCGGCCGCTTCCCGGCGTGCGGCGCGGCGGGCCCGGACGGCCTCGCGGACCTGCCGCTGGTGGTCGGCCTGGCGGATCAGTTCGGCGGAGCGGAATCGCTGAAGGTCGTACTCGAACATGGCACTCCCCTGGTGAGAGGTCGGTTTCGGCTTCGCTGACCGCGAGCCCTGCGATGCCTCAACCTTCGTCTCCCAGGTGGGCCGGCCACATCGGGTAAGTTCCGCATCTTCGGCGCCGGGCGGGGCCTTAGACGTACGGGAGGGGCCTCAGGTCCTCCCTAAGGTGCTCTGGGAGGGCCTGAGGCCCCTGAAGGTGCTGGGGTGGCTAGCCCGCGGACGGCAGTCCGAGCAGGATGCCGGTGTACTTGAGGACGGCCAGGAACAGGCCGACGACACCGAGCGCGACGCCCGCCCAGGCGACCGACTTGATCCACGGGGCCTGGGGCCTGCCGGGCGCCCCGAAGGCGGGCCGGGCGAGCACGAAGACGCCCACGAGCAGCGCGGCCAGGGCGAACAGCCCGCCCCACAGCGCGTTGGCCTGCCAGGCGTCGCCGTACCCCTCCTTGATCATCTTGCTGACGTCGGAGGAGCCCGAGGTCTGCAGCTGGCCGATGAGCGACTCGCGCGCGGAGGCCACGGTCCCGACCCAGCTGCCGGTCAGCGAGACGATGCCGAGCGCCGCGGAGACGACGGCGCCGGCGCCCTGGCCGACGCCTGAGGGGCCCTCTTCCCGGGCGTCCCCTTCCGCGCCTTCCGCCGCCGCTTCGACGTCGGTGTCCGTCACCTCGTCCACGGTCTCGGTCTTGGTGACGGCCACCTTGTCCTCGTCGGTCCTGGTCTCGGTGCCGGTTGCGGCTCCGGTCTCGTCCACTGTCTTGGTTCCCATGCCTCGCACCGTACGGACGCTGTCTGAGAGGTCTCTTAATGATCGCTGTGAGCGGCACGCGCGCGTGCGGCACGCCACTCGGGGGCGAGCACGGACCACACTTCGAGGTCGTGCCGTACGCCACCATACGGGTGTGCCTCGCGGCGTACGCCGTCGCGGGTCATGCCGAGTCGCCGGGCGACGTCGAGGCTGGGCCGGTTGCCCGAGGCGGCGACCCACTCGATGCGGTGGATGCCGCGCTCCTCGACCGCCCAGTCGATGAGGACGCGCATCGCGCGGGTGACCAGGCCGCGTCCGGTGCCGGCGGGCTCCAGCCAGCAGCCGACCTCGCAGTTGCCGTTCGCGGCGTCGAAGTTGAGGGTGAGCACCCCGCCGACGAGCTTGTTCTCCAGCCACAGACCGTGCAGGGTCGCGGTGTCGGCGGCGCGCAGGTCGGCGTACTTCTGGAGCAGCTCCCGCGCGGAGGTCACGTCCGTGGCGTGGGCGCCGAAGGGGACGTACCGGTTGATGAAGTCCCTCCCCCGGTCCAGGTGGGCCAGGAACTCCTCGGCGTGCCAGGGCTCCAGGGGACGCAGTTCGGCTCCGTCGTCACCCAGTGGTATCGCGTACATCCCGCTGCCGCTCCTCCTCCGCCAGGACGTCAGCCACCTCGGCGTCCGTCGCGGCGGCCAGCCTCTCATGGGCGGCACGGGCCTCGGGCGCTTCGATGCTGATCCGCGGCATGCGCCGGTCGAGCCAGCGGGGCAGCCACCAGTTGGCGCCGCCGAGCAGGTGCATCAGGGCGGGCACGAGAAGGGTGCGCAGGACGAAGGCGTCGAGGGCGACGGCCGCGGCCAGGGCGATGCCGAACATGGCTATCACGCGGTCGCCGCTGAGGACGAAGGCCAGGAACACCGAGATCATGATGACCGCGGCGGAGTTGATCACCCGGCTGGTCTCGGCGAGGCCGACGCGGACGGCACGCCGGTTGTCGCCGGTCTCCAGCCACTCCTCGTACATCCGGCTGACCAGGAAGACCTGGTAGTCCATGGAGAGCCCGAAGAGGACCGAGACCATGATCACGGGGAGGAAGGGCTCTATCGGCCCGGCCCGTCCGAGGCCGAGCAGTTCACTGCCCCAGCCCCATTGGAAGATCGCGACGACGATGCCGAAGGCCGCGGCGACGGCGGCCACGTTCATCGCGGCGGCCTTCAGCGGTATGCCGACGGACCGGAAGGCCAGCAGGAGCAGCAGGCATCCCAGGCCGATGACGACCCCGACGAACAGGGGCAGCTTGTCGACGATGACGGCGGCGAAGTCGTCGTAGCCCGCCGTCACGCCACCGACCTGCACGTCCAGCGAGGTACCGGCCTCGGCGCGCGGCAGCACCTCGTCGCGCAGCCGGTCGACGAGGTCGCTGGTCGTCCGGGACTGCGGGGCCGAGTCGGGGACGACGGTGAGGTACCCGGTGTCGCCGCCGGAGTCGTACGTCACCGGGGTCGCCGACGCGACGCCCTCGGTGGCGCGGAGCGTGCTGTCGAGGTTGTCCAGGGCGAGCCGGTCCTCGGCGCCGTGGACCTTGGTGACCAGGGTGAGGGGGCCGTTCACGCCGGGCCCGAAGCCGTCGGCGAGCAGGTCGTACGCCTGGCGGGTGGTCGTGGTCCGCGGGTCGTTGCCCTGGTCGGAGGTGCCCAGGCGCAGGCCGAGCGTGGGCAGCGCGAGGACGGTGATGACGGCCAGGGCGATGGCACCGAGCGCCTTGGGGTGGCGCTCGACGAACGCCGACCAGCGGGCGGCGAGCCCGGTCGGCAGTTCTGGTTCGGGTCCGTGTTCGTCGAGCCGTCGGCGTTCGCGGCGGCTGAGTGCGCGCATGCCGATGAGGTACAGCAGGGCCGGCAGCAGGGTGACGGAGGCCGCGACCGTCAGCACGACGGTCAGCGAGGCGGCGACGGCGACGCCGTTGAGGAAGCTCAGCCGGAGGATCAGCATGCCCAGCAGGGCGATGCACACGGTGGCGCCCGCGAAGACGACCGCGCGTCCCGTGGTCGCCACGGCGTTCGTGGCCGCCTCGGTGACGGACATCCCCCGCTTCAGTCCGCGCCGGTGTCTGGTCACGATGAACAGCGCGTAGTCGATGCCGACGCCGAGTCCGATCAGCATGCCCAGCATGGGCGCGAAGTCGGCGACGGTCATGGTGTGCCCGAGCAGCACGATCCCGGCGTACGCGGTGCCGACGCCGACCAGCGCGGTGGCGATGGGCAACAGGGAGGCGGCGAGGGAACCGAAGGCGAGGAACAGCACGACGGCGGCGACGATCACGCCGACGGCCTCGGCGAGATGCCCGCCGCTCGACTCGGTGAGGCCCACGGCGCTGCCGCCCAGCTCCACCTGAAGCCCGTCGGTCTCGGCGGCCTTGGCGGCCTCGACGACGGCCTGCGCCTCGGACTTGTCGATGTCCTGGGCCTGGTCCTCGAAGGTGACCGTGGCGTACGCCGTGTGTCCGTCCTTGCTGATCCGGCCCGCCCCCTGACCGTCGTACGGGCCGGCCACGGTGGCCACCCCGGGCAGGTTCTCGATCCTGTCGAGGGTGCGCGTCATCGTCTGCTCGACGTCGGCGGCGCGGACGGTGCCGGACGTGGTGTGCCACACGACGGTGTCGCTGTCGCCGCCGAGCCCCGGGAAGCCCTGTCCGAGCAGCTGGGTGGCGCGGCCCGACTCGGTACCGGGGACCTTGTAGTCGTTCGAGTAGGCGGAGCCCGTGACGGTGGCGCCCGCGGTGACTCCGGCGAACGCGAGCAGCCAGAGCAGAACGGTGACGAGGCGTCGTCGGACACACCAGCGTGCGAGGGCTGCCACGAACGTGCTCCCAGAGGGGTGACGATGTGTGGATCTTTGACCGGGAACAGTCGTTCATGGGGTGAACGGCCCGCAAAGAACACATGAGCGATGTGAGCCACTGTGGCAGCCTGTGGTGATCATTTGCCGCTTTCGTGGGCTTATTCACAACAATGGGACGCAGCTCACTGGACATCCGGGGGGCCTGTGTCGTCCCAGGTGGCGTTCCTCACACAGGTACGTCGACGAGCCGGGAACTTCTCACTTCTCAGTCGAACTGGTCGCCCAGCGCCATCACCATCACACCGACGATCAGCAGCCACAGCGCCCGCCGGGTGCGCCCCCGGGCTCCGAGGACCGCGGCGAGCGCACACACGGCGGCGCCGAGGGCGTAGGCGCCGGGGACGAGGGCGGGCGCGGTGCCCGCCAGGCGGAGCACCGCCGCGGCCAGGCCGGCGAGGGTCAGTACGGCCCCGGTGACGAGCGCCGTCCAGCGCGCCCGCCGCGCTTCCTGCGCCGGGTCGACGAGGTCTTCCTGCTCCTCCTGAGTCTCCGATATCTCGGAATCAGCGCGTCCACTCATGGCGGGGGAGCGTAGCGCGTCCGGCCGGGAGACCGGATGCCGGGCGGTCCGGCCGATGTGTTGAGCGTCCGGGCGAGCTCCTCCGTATCCGTTTCCGCCTCCCAGGACTCAAGGAGCCCGTGCACCGATGCCCGACATCCCCCCGAGGACCCCGACCGACGACCTCACCGATCGACTGGCCCACGCCCGCTACCCCCGCAGCAACGGCTACGACGTCCGCTGGATCATCGAGAACCAGATGGGCCCGCACCCGCTGTGGCTGCTGGAGTGGCTGGCCCCCGCCCTCGGCCTGGACGCCCTGCGCCCCTGCGCCCGCGTCCTCGACCTGGGCTGCGGGCGCGCGCTGACCTCCGTCTTCCTGGCCAGGGAGTACGACGTCCAGGTCACGGCGGCCGACCTGTGGGTCGAAGCCGACGAGAACGCGCGGCGCGTCGCCGAGGCGGGCTTCGCGGACCGTGTGCTGCCGGTGCGCACCGAGGCGCACGACCTGCCGTTCGCCGAGGGCAGCTTCGACGCGATCGTGAGCGTCGACGCGTACCAGTACTTCGGCACCGACGACCTGTACCTGCCCACCCTGACCCGGCTGCTGAAGCCCGGCGGACGGATCGGCGTCGTGGTGCCCGCACTGCGGGAGGAACCGGAGGGCGCCGAGCCGCCGGAGCATCTCAAGGCGCACTGGGACCCCGGCTTCTGGGCGTGGCACTCCGCCGGCTGGTGGCGGCGCCACTGGACGCGCAGCGGGGCCGTGGAGGTCGAGGCCGCCGACTGGCAGCCGGACGGCTGGCGGGACTGGCTGCTGTGGAGCGAGGTCTGCGCCGCGGAGAGCACCGACGCGCGGAGGGCGGACATGGCCCGGGAGTCGGTGGCCCTGCTCGATGCCGACCGGGGGCGCGCCCTGGGTTTCGTACGGGTGGTGGGGCGCAGGCCGTGAAGCACACCTGGGGGGACGCATCGGGTCCGACGCATCCCCCCAGGGTTCACGGCAACGGTGTTCAGCCCTCGCTGACGCCCAGCTTCTGAAGGATCAGTTCCTTGACGCGGGCCGCGTCGGCCTGACCCCGCGTGGCCTTCATGACCGCGCCGACCAGGGCGCCGGCCGCGGCCACCTTGCCGCCACGGATCTTGTCCGCGATGGCCGGGTTGCCGGCGATGGCCTCGTCGACGGCCGCGGTCAGCGCGCCTTCGTCGGAGACGACCTTCAGGCCGCGCTTCTCGACGACCTCGTCCGGCGTGCCCTCACCGGCGAGGACGCCCTCGATGACCTGGCGGGCCAGCTTGTCGTTCAGATCGCCGGAGGCCACCAGCTTGGTGACCCGGGCGACCTGCTCCGGCGTGATGGGCAGCTCGTCCAGGGCCTTGCCGGACTCGTTGGCGGCGCGGGCGAGCTCACCCATCCACCACTTGCGGGCGGAGGCGGCGTCGGCACCGGCCTCGATCGTGGCGACGATCGGGTCCAGGGCGCCGGCGTTGAGGATCGCCTGCATGTCCGTCGCCGAGACCCCCCACTCCTCGCGGAGCCGGTTGCGGCGCACCAGCGGCAGCTCGGGCAGCGCGGCGCGGATCTCCTCGACCCACTCGCGGGTCGGGGCGACCGGGACGAGGTCGGGCTCCGGGAAGTACCGGTAGTCCTCGGCCTCCTCCTTGACGCGGCCCGAGGTCGTGGACCCCGTGTCCTCGTGGAAGTGCCGGGTCTCCTGGACCACCGTGCCACCGCTGTTCAGCACGGCGGCGTGGCGCTGGATCTCGTAGCGGCAGGCGCGCTCGACGGACCGCAGCGAGTTGACGTTCTTGGTCTCCGAGCGGGTGCCGAACGTGTCGGAGCCCTTCGGCATCAGCGACAGGTTCACGTCGCAGCGCATCTGGCCCATCTCCATACGGGCCTCGGAGACGCCGAGCGCCCGGATGAGCTCGCGCAGCTCACGGACGTACGCCCGGGCGACCTCGGGGGCGCGCTCGCCCGCCCCGACGATCGGCTTGGTGACGATCTCGATCAGCGGGATGCCGGCGCGGTTGTAGTCCAGCAGGGAGTGGGACGCGCCGTGGATACGGCCGGTGGCGCCGCCGACGTGCGTCGACTTGCCGGTGTCCTCCTCCATGTGGGCGCGCTCGATCTCCACGCGGAAGGTCTCGCCGTCCTCCAGCTGGACGTCGAGGTAGCCGTTGAAGGCGATCGGCTCGTCGTACTGGGAGGTCTGGAAGTTCTTCGGCATGTCCGGATAGAAGTAGTTCTTCCGGGCGAAGCGGCACCACTCGGCGATCTCGCAGTTCAGCGCGAGACCGATCTTGATCGCGGACTCGACGCCGGTCGCGTTGACGACCGGGAGCGAGCCGGGCAGGCCGAGGCAGGTGGGGCAGGTCTGGGTGTTCGGCTCGGCGCCCAGCGCGGTGGAACAGCCGCAGAACATCTTGGTCCTGGTGCCGAGTTCGACATGGACCTCAAGGCCCATGACGGGGTCGTACGCCGCCAGCGCGTCCTCGTACGACTCCAGGTCGGTCGTGGTGGTCACGGTGAAAACTTCCCTCTCAGCCCAGCAGGACGTCGTCGTCGCCCAGCCGCTTCAGCTCGCGGTAGAGGATGGCGAGGCCGGTGACGATGGCGGCGGCGGACACGGTGGCGTCGATCAGGACCAGCGTGTCCTTCTCGGCGCGGGCCTTCTTGAGCCGCTTGGCGACACCGATGGCGCCGAAGGCGGTGGCGGCCATGGACAGGTACGTACCGGACTTGGACTTCTTGAAGCCCTTGGCCTTGGTCAGTGCACTCACAGCGACGGAGCCTCCTCGAGCAGCGGGTGACCCCACTTTTCCACGAAGGCGGCCTCGACGGCCGCGCCGACCTTGTAGAGGCGCTCGTCCTTCATGACCGGGGCGATGATCTGCAGGCCGACCGGGAGGTTGTCCTCCGGGGCGAGGCCGCAGGGCAGCGACATGGCGGCGTTGCCCGCCAGGTTGGTCGGAATGGTGCACAGGTCGGCGAGGTACATCGCCATCGGGTCGTCGGCGCGCTCGCCGATCGGGAAGGCGGTGGTCGGAGTCGTCGGGGAGACGATCACGTCGACCTGCTCGAAGGCCTGCTCGAACTCCTGCTTGATCAGGGTCCGGACCTTCTGGGCGCTGCCGTAGTAGGCGTCGTAGTAGCCGGAGCTCAGCGCGTACGTGCCGAGCATGATGCGGCGCTTGACCTCGGGGCCGAAGCCCTCCGCGCGGGTCAGCGAGGTGACCTCCTCGGCGGAGTGCCCGCCGTCGTCGCCGGTCCTGAGGCCGTAGCGCAGGCCGTCGAAGCGGGCGAGGTTGGAGGAGCACTCGCTCGGCGCGATCAGGTAGTACGCCGACAGGGCCAGGTCGAAGGACGGGCAGTCCAGCTCGACGATCTCGGCGCCCAGCTCCTTGAGCAGCGCGACGGACTCGTCGAACCGCTGGATGACGCCGGCCTGGTAGCCCTCGCCGCGGAACTGCTTGACGACGCCGACGCGCATGCCCTCGACGCTGCCGCTCCGGGCGGCCTCGACGACCGGCGGGACCGGGGCGTCGATGGAGGTGGAGTCGAGCGGGTCGTGCCCGGCGATGACCTCGTGCAGCAGGGCCGCGTCCAGGACCGTGCGGGCGCAGGGGCCGCCCTGGTCGAGGGAGGAGGAGAAGGCGACCATGCCGTAGCGGGAGACGCCGCCGTACGTCGGCTTCACGCCGACCGTGCCGGTGACGGCCGCGGGCTGGCGGATGGAGCCGCCGGTGTCGGTGCCGATGGCGAGCGGGGCCTGGAAGGCGGCGAGGGCCGCGGAGGAACCGCCGCCGGAACCGCCGGGGATCCGGGTCAGGTCCCAGGGGTTGCCGGTCGGCCCGAAGGCGCTGTTCTCGGTGCTCGACCCCATGGCGAACTCGTCCATGTTGGTCTTGCCGAGGATGACGACGTCGGCGGCCTTCAGCTTCCTGGTGACCGTCGCGTCGTAGGGCGGGATCCAGCCTTCGAGGATCTTCGAGCCGACGGTCGTCGGGACGCCCTCGGTGGTGAAGATGTCCTTGAGCGCGAGGGGGACACCGGCCAGCGGGCCGAGCTTCTCGCCGCGGGCGCGCTTGTCGTCGACGGCACGGGCCTGGGCGAGGGCGCCCTCGCGGTCGACGTGCAGGAAGGCGTGCACCTTCTCGTCGACGGCCTCGATGCGGGCGAGGTGGGCCTCGGTGACCTCGACGGCCGTGAGCTCACCGGAGGCGATCTTCTCGGCGATCTCGGCGGCGGTGAGCTTGATGATGGGGCTGTCCGTCATGGCGGGTTACTCCTCCCCCAGGATCTGCGGCACCTTGAAACGCTGCTGCTCCTGGGCCGGGGCTCCGGAGAGCGCCTGCTCGGGGGTGAGCGACGGACGGACCTCGTCCGGGCGCATGACGTTCGTCAGCGGGAGCGGGTGCGAGGTCGGCGGTACGTCTCGGTCGGCGACCTCGCTGACGCGGGCCACCGCGCCGATGATGTCGTCCAGCTGGCCGGCGAAGTGATCAAGCTCTTCGGGCTTCAGCTCCAGACGCGCCAGCCGGGCGAGGTGGGCGACCTCCTCGCGCGTGATGCCAGGCATGCAGCGATCCTCTGGGGTGAGTGTGATGGGTTTGGGGCCGGGGGCTGGCGTCGCATTCCCGCCGTCCGCCCGAAGGGCGGGCCTCGCGGCGCCTGGTGCGTGCGATCGCAAGGCGCCGGAGCGCCCTCGTGGCGGAGCCACGTGGGCGATTCGGCAACGCGGCGAGCGTGCGTGCCAGGCGCCGCGAGGCAGGCGGGAATGTGGCGCCAGCCCCTCAATCCTATGGGGCGGGGACCTGTGCCCGTGAAACGGTTTGCCGCTAGTGCCTTCCTTCCCAGGCCGTGCTCTTCAGGAAGTGGTTGTCGTACAGCTCCTGCACTTCGAGGAGGCTCTCCGGGGCGGCCTCGCCGAGGCGGACGCGCTGCAGATGGCGGAAGTACTCGAAGCGTTCGACGCCGGGCGTGATGACGATCAGGAGGTCCGCGGCGCTGCCGGGGGCCGCGGCGAAGGCGTGCGGCCTCCCGGGCGGGACGATGACGAGGTCACCGCGCTCGGCGGTGACGATGTCGTCGCCGGACAGAACCTCGGCCTCGCCGTCCAGCAGGAAGAACATCTCGGCGGAGTTGCGGTGCAGATGCGGGCGGGCACCGTCGGCTCCCTGGCCGAGGGTGACCCGCACGGTGGACAGCGCACCGCCGCAGGCGCTGCTGTCGGCAAGCAGTCTGACGGCGACGGGGGCACCGCCCACCACCTCGGCGTCGGCGTCACGGACGACGACGGACTCATCGAACTCAGGAACGAACAGCGACATGACTCGGCTCCCTCCAGGTGCCGTCGGAAGGCGAAGAGCAGGACGGCGATGATCACCACCACGACGGCCGTGGTGAAGTGGTTCCCGAAGGCCACGGACTTCGTGCCGCCGCGCCGCAGAACGGTCAGCGTGTCGGCGAGCGGCACGAGTGCCACGCAGAGCACGAACCAGGCCTCGGCACGCGCTCCGGCGAAGACCAGGTCGTCACCGAGGACGACGGCAGGCCACGGCGGGGGTGGGCTGAACCGGGGCCCCTCTGGACTACTCGGCGGCCGGCAGGGCCGCCCGGGGCCGCTGCCACCCTCGTGAGCCCCGTGCCCGCAGCCACGCCGTCGTCTCCTCCGGCGGCATCGCGGCAGCGACCAGCCAGCCCTGCACGGCGTCGCAGCCGAGGTCGCGCAGCCGCTCCCAGGTCTCGTCGTCCTCGACGCCCTCGGCGACGACGAGCAGGCCCAGCGAGTGCGCCAGGTCGACCGTGCAGCGCACGATCTCCGCGTCCTCGTTGTCGACGGCCAGCCGGGCCACGAACGAGCGGTCGATCTTGAGTTCGCTGACGGGGAGCCTGCGCAGATGCACCAGCGAGGAGTAGCCGGTGCCGAAATCGTCCAGGGACATCTTCACGCCGTGCCCGGTGAGCCCGGCCAGCGTGTCGGCGGCCTTCTGCGGGTCCTCCAGGAGCACGTGTTCCGTTATCTCCAGTTGGAGCGCTCCCGCGGGAACGCCGTGCCGGGCCAGCCGCGCGGCCACCGAGCCCGCGAATCCGGGGGTGTGCACGTCACGCGGGGAGACATTGACCGCGACCGGCACGTACAGTCCCTTGGAACGCCACTCGGCGACCTGCCCGAGCGCCGTCTCCAGCACGTACTCCGTCAGATGGGGCATCAGCCCCGAGGACTCGGCGATCGCTATGAACTCGTCCGGTGGCACCCTGCCGCGCTCGGGGTGCACCCACCGGACCAGGGCTTCCAGGCCGGCGACCTGTCCGTCGAAGCGGACCTTCGGCTGGTAGTGCAGCTCGACCTCGTGCGCGTCCAGCGCTCGGCGCAGGTCGCCCAGCAGACCCAGCCGGTCCGGGGTGTTCGAGTCCCGCTTGGACTCGTAGACCTCCACGCCCGTACGGTCCCGCTTCGCCTGGTACATCGCCACGTCCGCCCGTCTGAGCAGCCCCTCGGCGTCCAGGGCGTGGTCGGGGAAGACGGCGACACCGGCGCTGGCCTCCAGGACGAGGGTGAGCCCGTCGAGGTCGAGCGGGGAGCTGAGCGCCGCGACCAGATTGCGGGCGACCCGGGTCGCGGACGTCGTGGAGTCCGCGACCGGGAGTAAGACGGCGAACTCGTCCCCGCCCAGCCGCGCGGCCTCCGCTCCGCGCGGCAGCGCCAGCCGCAGCCGGTCGGCGATCTGCAACAGCAGCCTGTCACCGGCGAGATGACCGAGCGTGTCATTGACCGATCGGAACCGGTCGAGGTCGATCAGCATCAGGGCGGCGCGGGCACCGATGCGTTCGGCGTCGTCGAGCGCGGTCCAGATCCGCTCCAGCAGCCACTGCCGGTTGGGCAGCCCGGTCAGCGGGTCGCGCAGCTGCTCCTCCGCCCTGGCGCGGGCTATCCACAGGGTGGAGTCGAGGGCGATCAGCGGGATGGAGAACAGCGGCAGCAGCACCGGCTGCGCGACGGCGACCACGCAGACCAGCGGTGCGATACCGAGCAGCGCGATCGCGACCAGGCCGTGTCTGACCAGGGCGGTACGGGCGACGGTGGGCAGTCCGGCGCGCGGGGCGTGCAGATACCACAGCAGGGTGCGGGTGACCGCGAGGTAGGCGACGGCGACCAGCACCACCTCGGGTGCGGTGGAGAGCGTCCAGGTCTCGGGGTGCGACGGCTTCTCGACGGACGGTACGGAGCCGAGGGCGCCCAGCACCAGGGCTCCGGCGCCGATGCCGAGGATGTCCACCGCGCCGTGCAGCACGCCCTGCCGCCAGCTGCCGCGGCGGGCCACGCCGACCAGGACGACGACGGTGAGGCTGACCATGCCGGCCGGAACCCAGCCGTACAGCAGCAGGACGGCGAGGGTGAGCGCGGCGCCCGAGCCGGTGCCGCCCCACCAGCGGGAGCGGCCCAGCATCACGAGGTGGCCGACGATGATGCCGGTCAGCACGGCCAGGGACCAGCCGACGGTGCCGGACGGGAAGAGGGCGTGGCTGCCGGTGAACGCCCGGTAGAACCCGGCGCCCAGGACGAGCCCGGCCGCCGCGACGATCGCGGCGGGCAGCGCGGGCCACGACAGGTGCCGTTCCGCGTCGGCACTCTGTGTCAGTCCGGCGCCGTGCTGGGCCAGTTGCGCGGAGCCGCGGGCGTCCGCGGTGGTGTTCTGCCCGGCGGCGCGCCCCTCCGTGCCACCGTGCTCCGAAGGTCCACCGGCCCGCCGGCCGCCCCGCCACACACCGGCCAGACGACGCAGGCGCAGCCGTGAGTCCGGAGCGGCGCTCTCGGTCGGTTCCATTCCCGTCCCTCTCACAGCCGGCGGTGCCCACGCCACGCGGCCCCCGCCTCGACCACCATCAACGGCTCCGCGTCGGAAAACCCTTCCCCCCGCCCTGCACGAGCACGGGGATGCCCCGACCGCAGCTGGGCACGGCAGGCGCACATCCCAACAGTAGGCCGCGGGAGGCTTCCAGGGGCAGCGGTCGTAGACGGTTGCCCGAATGCACCCCAGCCACCCGTATGCATCTGGTATGCGCCGAACGGGTGGCCTTCAACCGCTACTCCTCGGACGAAAGCGCGGATTCGGCCGCTGCGTCGGGCCCTTGTTCGAGCAGAACGCTGAAACCGTCCTCGTCCAGGACGGGCACCTTGAGTTGCATCGCCTTGTCGTATTTCGATCCCGGGTTGTCACCCACCACGACGAAAGACGTCTTCTTGGATACAGATCCGGTCACCTTGGCTCCCCGGCTCTGCAGGGCCTCCTTGGCTCCGTCGCGCGTGAAGTGTTCGAGGGTTCCGGTGACGACGACGGTGAGTCCCTCCAGCGGACGCGGGCCCTGGTCCTCACCGGTGCTCTCGTCCTCCATGCGGACGCCTGCCGCCTTCCACTTACGGATGATCTCGCGGTGCCACTCCTCGGCGAACCACTCCTTGACGGAGCGTGCGACGATCTCGCCCACACCGTCGGCGTTCCTCAGCTCCTCCTCGGACGCCTGCTCGATGCGGTCGATCGAACGGAAGGCCTGGGCCAGCGCCTCTGCGGCGACCGGGCCGACATGACGGATCGACAGGCCCGTGAGGACGCGGGCCAACGGGCGCTGTTTGGCCGCCGCGATGTTCTCCAGCATGGCAAGCGCGTTCTTCTTGGCGTTGCCCTCCTGGTTGGCGAAGACCGTGACGACCTTCTCCTCACCCGTCTTCGGGTCGCGCTTGGGCAGGCCGCTGTCCTGGTCGAGGACGTACGCCTTGATGGGCAGCAGCTGTTCGACGGTGAGGTCGAACAGGTCGCCCTCATCCTTCAGCGGCGGCTCCTCGGGCTCCAGCGGCTTGGTGAGGGCGGCCGCGGCGACATAGCCGAAGTGCTCGATGTCCAGCGCCTTGCGGCCCGCGAGGTAGAACAGGCGCTCGCGCAACTGTGCCGGGCAGGTGCGGGAGTTCGGGCAGCGCAGGTCGACGTCGCCCTCCTTGGCCGGTGCGAGCGGCGTACCGCACTCGGGGCACTCGGACGGCATCACGAACTCGCGCTCGGTGCCGTCGCGCAGGTCGACGACCGGGCCGAGGATCTCCGGGATGACGTCACCGGCCTTGCGCAGCACCACCGTGTCGCCGATGAGCACGCCCTTGGCCTTGACCACGTCCTGGTTGTGCAGCGTGGCGAACTCGACCTCGGAGCCCGCGACCGTGACCGGCTCGACCTGGGCGTACGGCGTGACCCGGCCCGTACGGCCGACGCCGACGCGGATGTTGACGAGCCTGGTGTTGACCTCCTCCGGCGCGTACTTGTACGCGATCGCCCAGCGCGGCGCACGGGCCGTGGAGCCCAGCCGCCCCTGGAGGCGGATCTCGTCGAGCTTGACGACCACGCCGTCGATCTCGTGCTCCACGGAGTGCCGGTTCTCGCCGTAGTGCGCGATGAACTGCCGTACGCCGTCGAGGTCGTCGACCACCTTGTTGTGCCGGGAGGTGGGCAGGCCCCAGGTCTTCAGCAGGTCGTAGGCCTCGGAGAGACGGGTGAGGCCGCTGAAGCCCTCCAGGGCGCCGATGCCGTGGACGACCATGTGCAGGGGACGGGTGGCGGTGACCCGCGGGTCCTTCTGGCGCAGCGAACCGGCCGCCGCGTTGCGCGGGTTGGCGAAGGGCTTGTCGCCGGCCGCGACCAGGCGGGCGTTGAGCTCCTCGAACTTCTCCATGGGGAAGTAGACCTCCCCGCGGATCTCCACGAGGTCCGGGACGCGGTCGCCCTTGAGGCGCTCCGGGATCTCGGCGATCGTGCGGACGTTGGGCGTGATGTCCTCGCCGGTGCGGCCGTCGCCGCGGGTCGCCGCGCGGGTGAGGCGGCCGTGCTCGTAGGTGAGGTTGACGGCGAGGCCGTCGACCTTGAGTTCGCACAGGAAGTGGTAGTCCTGGTCACCGAGTTCCCTGGCGATGCGGTCGGCCCAGGCGGCGAGTTCGTCGTCGTTGAACGTGTTGTCGAGCGAGAGCATGCGCTGGCGGTGCTCGACCGCCGTGAACTCCGTCGCGTACGACCCGGCGACCTTCTGGGTCGGCGAGTCGGGGCTGCGCAGTTCGGGATGCTCGTCCTCCAGCGCCTCCAAGGAGCGCAGGAGCTCGTCGAATTCCGCGTCGCTGATGACGGGAGCGTCCTTCACGTAGTACCGGAAGCGGTGCTCCTCGATCTGCTCAGCGAGCTGGGCGTGCTTCTCCCGTGCCTCGGCGGGAACCGCCGTGGTCTGAGCTTGCTTGTCGCCGGCCACCGTGTTGTCCTCCCGTTACTCTGGGTTGTCCGCGAGGGATCTCGCCGCCCGGACGCAGTGGGCGAGCGCCCTGCGCGCGTACTCGGGGGAAGCCCCCGCGAGCCCGCACGCCGGGGTGACCGTGACGGCCTCCGCGAGACGTCCCGGTTGCAGCCCCAGCCTGCGCCACAGCGTCCTGACACCCATGACGCTACCGGCAGGGTCTGACAATGGGCCGTCCGTGCCCGGCACCACACCGGTGAAGAGCCGGGTGCCGGCCTCCACGGCCTCGCCGATCGCGTCGTCGTCACGCTCGGTGAGGAGCGAGAAGTCGAAGGAGATCGCCGTCGCGCCCGCCCGGCGCAGGAGGGCGAACGGGACGTCCGGCGCGCAGGTGTGGATGACGACCGGGCCGCCGCCGTGCACCCCGGCGACGTCCCGGAGCGTGGCCTCGACGATCTGGCGGTCGACGGCCCGGTGGGTGCGGTAGCCGCTGGCGGTCCTCACCTGTCCGCGCAGGACGGCGGTGAGGGACGGCTCGTCGAGCTGGAGCACGAGCTGGGCGCCGGGTACGCGGCGCCGTGCCTCGGCGAGGTGCAGCCGCAGGCCCTCGGCGAGCGAGGCGGCGAGGTCGCGGCAGGCGCCGGGGTCGGAGA
Source organism: Streptomyces sp. S.PNR 29 (assembly GCF_030386795.1). Classification (GTDB taxonomy): domain Bacteria; phylum Actinomycetota; class Actinomycetes; order Streptomycetales; family Streptomycetaceae; genus Streptomyces. Next base: position 63,902 of record NZ_JANUQM010000014.1, on the reverse strand, counting down.
GGGCGGCCTCGCCGTTCTTCAGTTCCAGGGCCGCGGCCAGCGTCCAGGGTCCGACGGCCTGCACCTTCAGCGGGCCTTCGTAGCCCTGCGTGAACTCCTCCAGCGCGTCGAGGTCCTCGCCGAGCCAGGACCGTGCCCGCTTGCTGTCCCGGCCCGGCCGGTCGCCGATCCGCCAGCCGCTGGGCTCCACGCGCGCGTACAGCTCGACGAGCATTCCGGCGGTCCGGCCGATCATGTCCGCGCCGGGTCCGCGGGCGGGCAGCTCGGGCAGGAACGGGAAGTCCTCGAAGGTGCCCGTGACTGTCTTGGCGGCCTCCCTGGCGTCGCCGCCGGGCATGGAGCCGATGCCGGTTGCGGGGCTGAAGCTGAAGTGTGCGTTCACATGGGGAAGCCTACGTAGGGGGGCGCTTGCGTGGGGTTCTCGCCCCCGCCGCCCTGCCCGTCCCCTCCCGGGGCGCTGCCCGGCCCCCGCCAGGGGCTCCGCCCCCGGACCCCCGCTGGGGGCCGCGCGCCCAGACCCCCGCTTCGGCCAGAACGGCCTCGTCCTCAAGCGCCGGACGGGCTGGATTCACCGACCGGCATCGAGCCGCTACCTCCCCGGCCGAACCGTCAGGTCGTTGACCTCCGCGTCCCTCGGCAGGTCCAGGGCCATCAGGATGGTCGTCGCCACCGACTCGGGGTCGATCCACTTCGAGGGGTCGTACTCCTTGCCCTCCTGCTGGTGGACCTTGGCCTGCATGGGGCTGGCGGTGCGGCCGGGGTAGACGGTGGTGACGCGGACGCCGTGGGGGTGTTCCTCCTGGCGCAGGGAATCGGCCAGGGCCTTCAGGCCGTGCTTGGAGGCGGCGTACGCGGACCAGTCGGCGTGGGCGTTCAGGCCGGCGCCCGAGTTGACGAACACCACGTGGCCCCGGGCGGCACGCAGCTGGGGCAGGAAGTGGCGGGTCAGCTCGGCGGGGGCGATCAGGTTGACGTTGAGCTGGTGGCGCCAGGTCTTCGGGGTCAGCTCGCCGACCGGGCCGAGGTCGACCACGCCGGCGATGTGCAGCAGGGAGTCCACGCGGTCCGGGAGCGACTGGTGCGAGAACGCCCAGGAGAGCTTGTCGGGGTCCGCCAGGTCGCCGACCAGCGTCCGGGCGCCGGGGAACTGCGCCGCCAGCTCCTTCGCCCGGCCCGCGTCACGCGCGTGCAGCACGAGGTCGTCCCCGCGCGCGTGCAGACGGCGGGCCGCGGCCGCGCCGATGCCGGAACCCGCTCCGGTGATCACATGAGTAGCCATGTCCGCCATGCTCGCATCACCGGATGCTCACTCCACGCCCCGGCTCTCCTCCAGGTAGGCCAGCGCCCCCACCGGCTCCTCCGCGAAGAACACCAGGTCGGTGAGCGGGCGCGGGAGGAACCCCTCGTCCTCCATGCGGCGGAACTGCTCCTTGAGGCCGTCGTAGAAGCCCGCGGTGTTGAGCAGCACGACCGGCTTGTCGGTGTGCCCGTGCTTCTTCAGCTCCAGGATCTCGGTCGCCTCGTCGAGCGTGCCGGTGCCGCCCACCATGATCACGACGGCGTCGGCCTTCTCCAGGAGGAGCCTCTTGCGTTCGGCGAGGTCCTTCGCGATCACCATCTCGTCGACGCCCGGCCGCGCCTTGGCGGCGAGGAACCGCACGGAGACGCCCACCAGCCGGCCGCCGGCCTCCTGCACGCCGTCGGCGACCACCTTCATCAGGCCCACGTCCGAGCCGCCCCACACGAGGGTGTGCCCGCCCTTGCCGAGGAGTTTCGCGAACTCCCGCGCGGGGCGGGTGTAGCGCTCGTCGAGGTCGGCGGCGGAGAGAAAGACGCAGATGTTCATGAGCCCACGGTACGGGCCTGCTCGGACATCGCGGTGACCCGCATTTTCGACTGGCGGTGCGGGAGTTGCTCCCAGTCGTGCATGAGCCGGGCCGACAGGCCGTACTGCGCGGCGAGTTCGACGAGCGTCTCGGCCCGGTAGTAGAAGTCCTCGTGCAGCACGTGGTGTTCCTCACCCTTCGTCCGGTCGAACGTGAAGTCGAAGAACCCGCCGGGTGCGAGGATGCGGCCGACGTGGGCGAAGCACTCCTCGATGACGTGCCGGGGCGAGTGCGAGAAGACGCTGTGCGCGTGCACGACGTCGAAGTGCCCGTCGGGCAGGAAGGCGAAGGTGAGGTCGTCGGCGAGCACCAGGTACGGCAGCTTGGACTGCAGGCCCTCGCGTACCAGGGTGTCCTGGGCGGAGAGCAGGATGTGCGGCGAGATGTCGATGCCGTAGTAGTTGCCGTGGTTGAGGTACTCGATGAACAGCCGCCCGGCACGCAGGTTGCCGCAGCCGATCTCCAGCATCCGGTCCTGCGGCTTCAGCCCGTGCCGCATCAGGTAGTCGAACTGCATCCGGCCGACCCGCGCCCACTTCTCGCGCGAGGGGTTGTGGCCCACCGCCGCCTCGGCGCTGCGTGCCGTGTCGGAGGCCATCACGGCGCGGTAGTACGAGATGTGGTCGCGGTACCGCATCCGCAGCAGCGCGTCGCGCAGGGCCCGCCGGGCGTGGGCGGGAACGCGCTCCGGGTACCGCAGGGCGTAGCGGACCTGGTGGGCGAGACTGCTGCGGTTCCTGGCGGGTTCGGTGGCTCCCATGGGACGCCTCCTGCTGGGGAGGGGAAGAACTCGGCTTCAGCCTGCGCTGTATCCGGAGACTCGGCTACCCAAGGAGGGTCGATCGTGACCGAAGGCCACCACATCACCATCGAGCGGAGCAGCCGGCACGTGCGCGTGGTGCACGGCGAGCAGGTCCTGGCGGAGAGCGACCGGCCCCTGGTCCTGCGGGAGACCGGCTGTCCGGACCGGTACTACATCCCGGCCGAGGACGTACGGCTCGACCTGCTGACGCCGTCCGGCACGCACACGTACTGCCCCTTCAAGGGGACCGCGTCCTACTGGTCCCTTCCGGAGGCACCGGACCTCGTCTGGGCGTATCCGGACCCGAAGCCGGACGTGGCGGAGATCAAGGACCACCTCTGCTTCTACGAAGTGGAAGTGGTGTGACCGGAAGTGTCGGCACCGCTTAATCGCGTGCCGTACGGCAGTCTGCACAGCCATGGACAAGAACACCCTTTCGCGGGACGGCACCCGCATCGCGTACGAAACCACCGGACGGGGCCGCCCGGTCATCCTCGTGAGCGGCGCGATGTCGACGGGCGCCACGCTGGCCCCGCTGGCCGTGCCGCTCTCGGAGCGTTTCAGCGTCGTCGTGTACGACCGCCGGGGCCGCGGCGAGAGCGGTGAGACGGCGCCGTACGCGGTGGAGCGGGAGGTCGAGGACCTGGCGGCGCTGATCGAGGCAGCGGGCGGTGAGGCGTCGCTGTACGGCATCTCGTCGGGCGGCGCGCTGGTGCTTCAGGCGGTGGCGGGCGGGCTGCCGGTGCGCCGGGCCGCCGTGTACGAGGTGCCGTACGCGATGTCCGAGGACGGCGTGAAGGAGCGCGCGGAGTACACCGAAAGGCTGACGAAGGCGCTGACGGAGGGGCGGCGCGGGGACGCGGTCGAGCTGTTCCTGAGGCTCACCGGTCTGGGCGAGGGCGTCATCCGGGGCGCCCGTCAGTCCCCCATGTGGGCGGGTATGGAGTCGATCGCCCCGAGCCTCGCGCACGACGACGCCGTCATGGGCGACGCCCGGGTCCCCCGGTCCCGGCTGGCCTCGGTGACCGTCCCCGTGCTGTCCCTGGCGGGCGGCGCGAGCCCCGCCTGGCTGCGTGAGGCGGCCCAGGCTGTGGCGCAGGCCGTGCCCGAGGGCACGTACCGCTCGCTGCCGGGCCAGAGCCACATGGTGGAGCCGGAGGTTCTGGCGCCGGTGCTGACGGAGTTCTTCGCGGCGTGACGGAAACGGCCGGGCACGCGCGCGTGGCCGGCGGCTCGGCTCAGGCCACGCCGGCCGTCGCGCGCACCGTCGACGCGATCGTCGCCGACCCCACCACGCGCGTGCCGTCGTACAGGACGATCGCCTGGCCGGGGGCGACACCGCGGACCGGCTGTGCGAACGACACCTGAAGGTCGCCGTCGACCGGCTCGGCGGTCACCTCGGTCTCGCCGCCGTGGGCGCGGAGCTGGGCGGTGTAGGTGCCGGGGCCGGTGGGGGCGGCGCCGCACCAGCGGGGCTTGATCGCGCGCAGCCCGGTGACGTCCAGGGCGTCGGCCGGGCCGACCGTCACCGTGTTGTTGACCGGGGAGATGTCGAGGACGTAGCGCGGCTTGCCGTCGGGGGCGGGCGTGCCGATGCGCAGTCCCTTGCGCTGGCCGATCGTGAAGCCGTACGCGCCCTCGTGGGTGCCCAGTTTGTTGCCGGCCTCGTCGACGATGTCGCCCTCGGCCTTGCCCAGCCGCTGCGCCAGGAAGCCCTGCGTGTCGCCGTCGGCGATGAAGCAGATGTCGTGCGAGTCCGGCTTCTTGGCGACGGCGAGCCCGCGGCGCTCGGCCTCCGCGCGGATCTCGTCCTTGGTGGTGACCGTGTCGCCGAGCGGGAACATGGCGTGGGCGAGCTGCTTGTCGTCCAGGACACCGAGGACGTACGACTGGTCCTTGGCCATGTCGGACGCGCGGTGCAGTTCGCGGGTGCCGTCGGCGAGCGTGACGATCTTGGCGTAGTGGCCGGTGCACACCGCGTCGAAGCCCAGGGCCAGCGCCTTGTCCAGCAGGGCCGCGAACTTGATCTTCTCGTTGCAGCGCAGGCACGGGTTCGGGGTGCGGCCGGCCTCGTACTCGGCGACGAAGTCCTCGACGACGTCCTCCCGGAAGCGGTCGGCGAGGTCCCACACGTAGAACGGGATGCCGATGACGTCGGCGGCGCGGCGGGCGTCGCGCGAGTCCTCGATGGTGCAGCAGCCCCGCGCGCCCGTCCGGAAGGACTGCGGGTTCGCGGAGAGCGCGAGATGGACGCCGGTCACGTCGTGACCCGCCTCGGCCGCGCGGGCGGCGGCGACGGCGGAGTCGACCCCGCCCGACATGGCGGCGAGGACGCGGAGGGGACGGGTGCGCTGCGGGGTGTCAGTCATAACCCTTCCAGGGTACGGGGGCGCGGGAACCGGAGCCCGCGGGTATCCGTTGACGATCACATGGGGGCGAGACGAGCATCCAAGGACGCGGACCGGCGCATCGGGCGGCGGGCCCTGCTCATCGGCGGGACGGCGGCCGCCGTGGGCTCGGCCGTGCTGGCCCGTGACGAGCTGGGCCGCCTGTGGTGGCGGGTGCCCGGGGTCGAGAAGCCCCGCAAGGCGGGCGAGGTCGACTACACCGGCGCCCGGTGGGTGGCGGCGTCGGAGGCGAACTGGCGGCTCGCGGACCGGCCCGACGACTACGGCATCGACATGGTGGTCGTCCATGTGACGCAGGGCAGCTTCGCCAGCGCGGTGAAGGCGTTCCAGGACCCGGAGCACCAGGCGGCCGCGCACTACATCGTCCGCAAGGACGGGCGCATCACGCAGATGATCCGCGAACTGGACGTGGCGTACCACGCGGGCAACCGCGACTACAACGAGCGGAGCATCGGCATCGAGCACGAGGGCTTCGTGGACCGCCCGCAGGACTTCACGGACGAGATGTACGCGGCCTCCGCGCGGCTCACGGCGGGGATATGCAAGCGCTACGGCATCCCCGTCGACCGCGAGCACATCATCGGCCACGTCGAGGTCCCGGGCACCGACCACACCGATCCGGGGCCGCACTGGGACTGGGACCGGTACATGAAGCTGGTGGAGCGGGCGCACACGGCTCGGGCATAGCGCCCCGGCACATCGGCGCTGCTACGTCGGTCCGGCCGTTACGTCAGCCCCGCCGCGCGAGCTCGTTCGACCGCCGGGCCGATGGCCTTCGCGACGGCCTCGACGTCGGCTTCCGTGGAGGTGTGGCCGAGGGAGAAGCGGAGGGTGCCGCGGGCCAGGTCGGGATCGGTGCCGGTGGCGAGGAGGACGTGGCTGGGCTGGGCGACGCCCGCGGTGCAGGCGGAGCCGGTGGAGCACTCGATGCCCTGTGCGTCCAGCAGGAGCAGCAGCGAGTCGCCCTCGCAGCCCGGGAAGGTGAAGTGCGCGTTGGCCGGAAGGCGCCCCTCGGGCGACGGGTCCCCGCCGAGGATCGCGTCGGGGACCGCCGTACGGACCGCTTCGACCAGGGCGTCGCGCAGCGCGCCGATCTCGCGGGCGAACCACTCGCGCTGCTGGGCGGCCAGCCGGCCGGCGACCGCGAAGGAGGCGACCGCGGGGACGTCGAGGGTGCCGGAGCGGACGTGGCGCTCCTGGCCGCCGCCGTGCAGGACGGGCACGGGGCTGTGCTCCCGGCCGAGGATCAGCGCGCCGATGCCGTAGGGGCCGCCGATCTTGTGGCCGGACACGGTCATCGCGGCGAGGCCGGAGGCGGCGAAGTCGACGGGGACCTGACCGAAGGCCTGGACCGCGTCGGCGTGCAGCGGGACGCCGAACTCCCCTGCGACGTCGGCGAGTTCCCGGACCGGCATGATCGTGCCGATCTCGTTGTTCGCCCACATCACGGTGGCCAGGGCCACGTCGTCGGGGTCGCGGGCGATGGCCTCGCGCAGGGCCTCGGGGTGGACGCGGCCGTAGGTGTCGACCGGGAGGTACTCGACGGTGGCGCCCTCGTGCTCGCCGAGCCAGTGGACGGCGTCCAGGACGGCGTGGTGCTCGACGGGGCTGGCCAGAACGCGGGTACGGGCCGGGTCGGCGCCGCGGCGGGACCAGTACAGGCCCTTGACCGCGAGGTTGTCGGCCTCGGTGCCGCCGGAGGTGAAGACGACCTCGCTCGGGCGGGCGCGGAGCGCTTCCGCGAGGGTCTCGCGGGCCTCCTCGACCGTACGGCGGGCCTGCCGGCCGGATGCGTGGAGGGAGGAGGCGTTGCCGGTGACGCTCAGGTGCGCGGTGAGTGCCTCGACTGCCTCGGGAAGCATCGGGGTGGTCGCGGCGTGGTCGAGGTAAGCCATGGTGCCCCGATTCTACGGGGCGTTCCTGGCCGGTCTCAGGTCAAGGTCGGCCGGTTCTCCGGCGGTCGTCCGGCCGCGCGCCCCGTCGTCCTCGGGGTCCCCGGCCGGTCGCGGCCCTGCCGGCGGTTCAGAAGCTCCAGGACACCGTGTGGTCGGCCTGCACGAAGGCCAGCAGGACCAGCAGGTCGGCGACGCCCAGGCCGATGCCCAGGTACGCGCGGCCACGCCGGGCGGTGCCGCGCCACAGGGCCACTCCGGCCAGCACGATGGCGGCGGGGCCGAGGAAGACGTTGAAGACGAGGAGGCCGATGAGGCCCAGGATGAAGGACGCGACGGCCATGCCGTCGGCATCGCGGATACCGGTGCGGCGGGTCGCCGGTGCGGTGAGGTGCATGGTGATCAGCTCCCGACGGTCAGTGGGACGTTCGGACGGACAGGTGGTGGTCAGTGGGACGTGCCGCGGCGGCGGCCGTGCCGTTCGCGCATCGCGAAGACGGCGAGCCAGACGGCGATGCCGATGGCGACGGCGACACTGAAGCCGAGCGGTGCGTGGGCCACGGTGCCCACCACCACGCCCAGCATCAGCAGTGCGGCGACGAGGAACAGCATGGGACCAGATCCCTTCCGGGTCCTGTTGAGGACGGTTCGGTGAACGTTTGTAGTTACACTTGTTCACTGACTGCCCAGTCTAGCGCCCCCTACGGCTTTCCAATTACAGAGAACAGTTGTTAACTGCATGGTATGAGTCACACCTTCGGCATCCGGCAGGCCCAGAAGCAGAAGACCCGGCAGTCACTCCTGGACGCGGCCCTGGAACTGCTGGAGGAGCAGAGCCTGAGCAGCCTGGGCCTGCGCGAGGTCACGCGCGCGGTCGGCGTCGCCCCGACCGCCTTCTACCGGCACTTCCGCTCCACGGCCGACCTCGGCGTGGCGCTGGTCGAGGAGGCTCTGGGCAGCCTGCACCCGATGATCCGGACGACGGTGTCCACGGCGGGCGACAGCGACGAACGCATCACACGCGCCATCGAGCTGATCGCCCGCCACGTGAACGCGTACCCCGCACATGTCCGGTTTATCGCCCGCGAGCGACATGGCGGAGTCCAGCCGGTCCGGGAGGCCATCCGGGAACAACTGGCCCGGTTCGCCGAGGAGGTCAAGACCGAACTCGCCAAGGACCCGGCGTCCGAGGGCTGGAGCGACGACGACCTGCTGATGCTCGCGGGCCTCTACGTCGACCAGATGCTGATCACGGCCTCGCTCTTCCTGGAAGCGCTCGAAGCCCCGGAGGAGGAGCGGGCGCGGATCACCCGGCTCGCGACCCGCCGCATGCGCCTGATCAGCATCGGCCGTCACCACTGGCTGGACTGACCGCCGGCAGCGCACAGGGGCGGCACGCCCGTCCGCCGGGCACGCCACCCCTGCCGTACGACTCCCGGGTCAGCCCTGCCGAGCCTGCTGCCCCTGCTGTCCCTGTCCGCCCGCGCCGCCGCCCGGTCCGCCGCAGCCCCCACCCTGACCACCGCCCGGGCCGCCCTGACCACCCCCGGGGGCGCCGCTGGGCATGCCCGAGGGCGCTCCGCTCGGCCGTCCCGAGGCGCCCGCCGACGGAGCACCGGACGGAGCGCCGGAAGGCGCCCCCGAGGGTGCCCCGCTCGGCCGCCCCGACGGGTTGCCGCTCGTCATCCCGGACGGCGCCTGGCAGGCCTGCTGCCCGGCGCTGCCGCTGTTCGAGGACGACGATCCCGAGTCGCCCGAGCCGCAGGCCACCAGGGCCGGCGGGGCGAGCACCAGCAGGGTCACGGCGGGGACGAGACGCGCACGCTTCATGAGAACCAGCTCCAAGACCGATGAGGGAGACCTGAGGCGGGCACTCAACCAACGGCACTTAGGGCTGACTTGGGGCCGGCCTGTGCCCGGCCTGTGCGGGAGGCGAAGCAGACCCAAGAGCGCCCATCTGACCTGGCCTTCTCCCCGCACCCCCGTCCCCCTCGCCGGGGCCGCGCTGGTACAGCTCCGTGACAGAAGCAGCCGCCCGGGCCAGTTCCTCACGCACCTCGGGCGGGGCGATGACCTCCACGGTGTCGGCGAACTGCAGCAGTTGACGGGCCTCGCCGACGACGCCGTACGACAGCCGGACGGTCACCCAGTCGCTCGCACCACCGTCCCCGGACGGCTCGGGCGGCTCGGGCGGTGCGGCCAGCGAGGCCGTGTTGATGCGCAGGAACATGTCCAGGCGGTCCCGGCGCACACGGACGGTGACGTCGAGTCCGCCGGGGCGCTCCTCCACCTGGCGGCGCAGCACCTCCCAGGCGTCGGCGAGTTCGACGCCCGGCCGGCGCCGCACGGGGTCGTCCAGGACGGTCGCCGAGCGCACCCGGTCGGCTCGGAAGAGCCGTGGCGCCGCCCGCCGGTCGGCGACCAGGTACCAGACGCCCGCCTTGGAGACGAGGCCGTACGGGTCGACGGTGTAGGTCCGCGTCTTCTGCTCGCCGCTGTGCCGGTAGCGCAGACGCAGCCGGCGGTCCGCGAAGACCGCGTCCTGGAGCACCTCCAGGTCCACGGCCGTCTGCGGGCCGCTCTTCCAGCGGGTGGCGTCGACGAGGACGCGCCGGCTGGTCACCTCGGCGGCCGGGCGGTGCGGTGCCGGAAGGGCCGCCATCACCTTGCGCAGCGCCGAGCCGAGCGCGGCGTCCAGACCGAGGGCGGCGTGCGCGCCCTGCGCGGCCAGAATGAACAGCGCGCGGGACTCGTCGGCGGTCAGCCCCGTGACGTCCGTACGGAACCCGGCGAGCAGCTCGATGCCGCCGTGCCGTCCCCGTTCGGCGTACACCGGCACGCCGGCGGCGGACAGGGCCTCCACATCGCGGTAGATGGTGCGCACCGACACCTCCAGCCGCTCGGCGAGTTCGCGTGCGGGGACGCGGCCGCGGGTCTGCAGGAGCAGCAGGATCGACAGCAGGCGGTCGGACTTCACGCACTCAGAATCCCGTTGCTCGGGGATTCCGGCAAATGTTGACGGAGGTTGTCAGGTTATCCGGCGAAGCTCACGGCCACTGACGAAAGGAGCCGTCCATGAACGTCACCGATCCCCGCCCCCTCTACGCCCACGCCGCGGACCAGGCCGCCGCGCTCATCAAGACCGTGCGACCGGAGCAGTTGGACGGGCCGACCCCGTGCACCGAGTTCGACGTGCGGGCGCTGCTGAGCCACCTCGTCGGCGGCACGCTGCGCATCGCGGTCGTCGGCGAGGGCGGCGACGGCCTGTCCGTTCGGCCGTTCGTGGAAGGCGTCGAGGACGACGGCTGGCCGGCCGCCTACGACGAGGCACGCACGCGTGTGCAGCGGGCCTGGGCCGACGGCGCACGCCTGGACGCGCCGGTGCGGGTGCCGTGGGGCGAGGCACCGGGGCGGGCCGCGTTGGCGGGGTACGTGATGGAGGCCGTCGCCCACACCTGGGACCTCTCCGAGGCCCTCGGCCACCCGCTGGTACTCGACCCGGAGCCTGCCGAGTTCGCGCTCGCCGTCGCGCACCGGGTGCTCCCGGAGGAGGGTCGCGGTGGCGACACCCCGTTCGATGCGGTGCTGCCCGCCCCGGAAGGGGCGGACGCCCACGGCCGGTTGGCGGCCTGGCTGGGGCGCCGGCCCCTCAGCCGAGCCTGACCCGCGCCAGTTGCCGGGACTGCGCCACCAGCCGCCCGGCGCTGTCCCACACCTCGGCGTCCTCCTCCAGGAAGCCGCCGGCGAGGTTGCGGGTGGCGATCGACACCCGCACCGGGCCGGGCGCCGGGCGGCACCGGATGTGCACGGTCAGCTCGACCGTCGGCACCCAGCCGGTCAGCCCCAGCTCGAACGCGGTCGGGGGCAGGGCGTCGACCGCCAGGAGCAGCGAGAAGGGGTCGGCATCGCGGCCGTCGGCGAGCCCGAACCAGGACCGCATCTCGCCCCTGCCCGACGGCTTGCCCAGCGCCCAGCCCAGGGTCGACGGGTCGAGCCTGAGCATCAGCCGGTCGGCGATGGGCTCGCCGCCGGAGGTGGGGGCCGGTGCGTCCTCGGGGCCGAAGCACTGCTCCATCGGCGGGATGGCGGGCGGCTCGGCGGTGGTGCGGACGTCGGCCGGCAGCGTGTCCAGGTCGCCGTAGGAGGCGAGGACGCGGATGCGTTCGACCTCTCGGCCCTGCTCGTCGTACTGGAAGAGGGAGGCCTGGCCGGTCGACAGGGTCCGCCCGGTGCGCACGACGTCGGTGCGGACGACCGCCGGGCCCGGCCGGGAGGCGGTCAGATAGTGGGCCGAGACGGTGAACGGGTCGGGGTGCGGCAGGGCGTCCGCGAGGGCGCGGCCCAGGACGGCCAGCAGATAGCCGCCGTTGACCGCGCCGAAGACGGTCCAGCCGGCGGAGAGGTCCGCTTCGTAGACGCCGGGTTCGCGCAGGGTGACCGCGGTGTCCCGGTCGAACTCGCTGTCGCCGACGGTGGCCCGGGTGTCCGCTGCGAAGGCTGCTTCTGGCATGGCTGAACGGTACAACAAGAAATTACTAAGCGGTAGCTTTTGCCCGAGGGTCGCGATGAGACCGAGGGTGAGGGTCCGGCAATTTCTCGGTAAGTGTCCGGACTCGTCCGTGAACCCCGGGCCCGCCCTTCGCCTCTACGGGGGCATGAGCCTCACCGGGACTGCGTTCCTCTACACGCTGATCGTGCTGTCCGTCGTGGCCGTCGCGCTGCCGCTCGTCCTGTGGTCGCGGATACGGGGGCCCCGGGCCCTGCGCGCCGTGGCCCGGGTGCTGATGCTGCTGTTCGCGCAGGGCACGGCCGTGTCGCTGGTCTTCGTGCTGGTGAACAACGCCAACAATCTGTACGACAACTGGGCCGACCTGCTCGGCACCGGGAACCATGTGCAGCAGGCCGCGGACCTGGGCACGAACGGCACCGGCGGAATCGCGCTGAAGCGGCTGCCGAAGGTCCGGCAGACCTTCGGGCCCGCGAACGGACCGGGGATGAACGGGGTGCGGGTCACCCAGCTCAAGGGCCGGGTGTCGGGCGTGAACGCCGAGGTCTATGTCTGGCTGCCGCCGCAGTACGGCCAACCCGCCTACCGGCACCACAGGTTCCCGGTCGTCGAACTGCTGCCGGGGTATCCGGGCTCGGCGAAGGCCTGGTTCGGGTCGCTGCACGCGCAGCAGCAGCTGGGGCGGCTGATGCGCGGCGGCCAGGTGGCGCCGTTCATCCTGGTGGCGCCGCGGACCAATCTGCTGGCCGGGGTGGACACCGGCTGCGCCAACATCCCGGGCACGGTCGACGCCGACACCTGGCTGAGCGTGGACGTGCCGATGATGGTCATGGACAACTTCCGGGCCGAGCCCGCGCCGCGCGGGTGGGCGGTCGCCGGGTACTCGGCGGGCGCGCACTGCGCGGTCAAGCTCGCCGTCGCCCACCCGGACCGCTACCGGGCCGCGGTGAGCCTGTCCGGCTACAACGACCCGGTCGACGAACGTGCCTCGCTCGCCGCCCAGAACCCGGCCCTGCGCGCCGCGAACAACCCCTATGTGCTGCTGCGGGAGTCCCGCACCCCGCCCGCGATCGCCCTCTACCTCTCCGGCCAGCCGCACGACGGCTACGAGGCGGCCGTGTCCCTGGAACAGATCGCCAAGGCGCCGACCACCGTGCGCGTGGTGTACATCCCGAAGAGCGCGGGCGGCCACACGATGGCGCTGTGGCGGCCCCAGGTGGTCCCGGCGTTCCGCTGGCTCACGGAACTGATGGGACAGGCCCGCACCGGCCCTGTTCCTCCCGCATCGTCGACCGCCGGTTCCCCGCACGCGGCGCTCGCCAGTGGAACCGCACCACGATCAACCGCGGCACGAAGGCCGTGACCACCGCCGGCACAGCCCGGCAACCGCCGCCAACACACCCCGGCAACCGCACCCACCCCACCCCGGCACCGGCAGAACCACGCGCACTATTCCTCCCGCACCGTGGACCGCCGATTCCACGCACGCGGCGCCCGCCAGTGGAACCGCATCGCGAGCAACCGCAGCACGAAGGCCGTGACCGCCGCGAGGGTGCTGGTGAGTGGGGTGAGGGCGTCGTAGCGGATGCACAGGGCGACCATCGTGGCGCCGACGATCGCCGGGACCGCGTACAGGTCGCGGTCCCAGCGCAGCAGCGAGGGCACCTCGTTGGCGAGCACGTCCCGCAGCACGCCGCCGCCCACCGCGGTCGCGAGGCCGAGGCAGGCGGAGGCGGTCAGGCCGAGTCCGTACTCGTACGCCTTGGTCGTCCCGGCGACGCAGAACAGGCCGAGCCCGGCCGCGTCGAAGACGTTCACGCCGGCCTGGATGCGCTCCACCTGCGGGTGGAGGAAGAAGACCAGGAGCGCGGCGAGCAGCGGGGTGACGAAGTACCCCAGGTCCGTGAAGGCCGCGGGCGGCACGGCCCCGATGACCAGGTCACGGAAGAGCCCTCCGCCGAGCGCGGTGACCTCGGCGAGGACGGCGATGCCGAAGACGTCGAAGTTCTTGCGGACGGCCAGCAGGGCACCGGAGATCGCGAAGACGAAGATGCCGATCAGTTCGAGCGCATGCTGGACGGAGGGGCTGAAAAGTTCCTGGAGCACCCTTCCATTCTTACGCACAGAAAAACCCCCGCCTTGCAAAGCAAGGCGAGGGCTCAGTCTGGGCTACTTCTCCTTGGACACCTCGTTGGCCACGGCCGCCGACGTCTCCGCCGACTCCGCCAGGACCTCGTCCGCCACCAGCTCCGCCGCCTCCTTCGCGGCGGTCAGCAGCACCGTGTCCTGCGGGGCCTGGTCCTCGAAGTTCTCCGGGTGGTGGCACGCCACCCGCTGACCGGGCCGGAGCTCCTTCAGCGGCGGCTCGGTCGTCCTGCAGATCTCCGTCGCCTTCCAGCACCGGGTGTGGAAGCGGCAGCCGCTCGGCGGGGAGATCGGCGAGGGCACGTCACCCTTGAGCAGGATGCGCTCGCTCTTGGCCGTACGGCGCTTCGGGTCCGGTATCGGCACGGCCGACATCAGCGCCTTGGTGTACGGGTGCATCGGCGTCCGGTAGAGCAGGTCGCGGTCGGCCAGCTCCACGATCTTGCCGAGGTACATCACCGCGATCCGGTCCGAGACGTGCCGGACGACCGACAGGTCGTGCGCGATGATCACGTAGGTCAGGCCCAGCTCCTGCTGGAGGTCGTCGAGCAGGTTGACGACCTGGGCCTGGATCGACACATCGAGCGCGGAGACCGGCTCGTCGGCCACGACCAGCTTCGGGTTCAGCGCGAGCGCGCGGGCGATGCCGATGCGCTGGCGCTGACCGCCGGAGAACTCGTGCGGGTAGCGGTTGTAGTGCTCGGGGTTGAGACCGACCACCGACAGCAGCCGCTGGACCTCCTTCTTGATGCCGCCCTCGGGCGTGACGCCCTGGAGCCGGAAGGGGGCGCCGACGATGGTGCCGATGGTGTGGCGCGGGTTCAGCGACGAGTACGGGTCCTGAAAGATCATCTGCACGTCGCGGCGCAGCGGGCGCATCCCGCTCACCCCGAGGTGCGTGATGTCCTTGCCCTCGAACTCGACCTTGCCGGCGCTCGGTTCGAGCAGCCGGGTGATCAGCCGGCCCATCGTCGACTTGCCGCAGCCGGACTCGCCCACCACGCCCAGGGTCTCGCCGGCCCTGACCTCGAAGTCGATGCCGTCGACCGCGCGCACCGCGCCGACCTGCCGCTGGAGCAGGCCCTTCTTGATCGGGAAGTGCTTCTGGAGCCCGGTCACCTTCAGCAGGATCTCGCCGTCGGCGGTGTCCTTGGTGAGAGTCGCGCCGGTGCTCTCGGCGGGAGTGGTCACAGCCGTGTCCTTGGAGTTCTCGCTCACAGCTTCGGCGCAATCTCTTCGGTCCAGATACGCTCCCGCTGCTCCTGCGTCATATGGCAGGCGGCCCAGTGCCGGCTGCCGACCTCGGCCAGCTCGGGACGGACCGTGCGGGTGACGTTGTCCTTGGGCACGTCGGCGTACGGGCAGCGCGGGTTGAAGGCGCAACCGGACGGGACGTTGATGAGGGAGGGCGGGGAGCCCTTGACCGGGATGAGGCGCTCCTGCTGCTCGCGGTCGAGACGCGGCATCGAGCCGAGCAGGCCCCAGGTGTAGGGGTGGCGGGGCTCGTAGAACACCTTGTCGGCCGGACCCCGCTCGACGCAGCGGCCGCCGTACATCACCAGGAGGTCGTCGGCGAGTTCGGCGACGACGCCCAGGTCGTGGGTGATGATGATGACCGCGGAGCCGAACTCCTTCTGCAGATCGCGGATCAGGTCGAGGATCTGCGCCTGGACGGTGACGTCGAGGGCGGTGGTCGGCTCGTCCGCGATGAGCAGTTCGGGGTTGTTGACCAGCGACATCGCGATCATCGCGCGCTGGCGCATACCGCCGGAGAACTCGTGCGGGTAGTTGTCGACGCGCTTGTCCGGCTGCGGGATGCCCACCCGGTCGAGCATCTCGACCGCCCGGCGCCGGGCGGTCTTCTTGTCGACGTTGTTGTGTATGCGGTACGCCTCCACGATCTGCTGGCCGATCGTGTAGTACGGGTGCAGCGCGGACAGCGGGTCCTGGAAGATCATCGCCATCTGACGGCCGCGTAGCTTGCGCACCTTGTCGGGGTCGGCGGACAGCAGCTCGGTGCCGTCCAGCCAGATCTCACCGGAGATCTGCGCCTTGCGCCTGCCGTACTGGCCGGCGGTGTGCAGGCCCATGATGCCGAGCGAGGTCACCGACTTGCCGGAGCCCGACTCGCCCACGATGCCGAGGGTCTTGCCCTTCTCCAGCTGGAAGCTGAGCCCGTCGACGGACTTGACCAGGCCGTCGTCGGTCGGGAAGTGCACCTTCAGGTCGCGCACTTCCAGGAACGCGGTCGGGGCGGGCGAGGCGGACGTGGGCTCGCCCACGGCCGCTCCGCTCTTGCTGAGTTCGGTCATGCGAGCCTCACTCGGGGGTCGATCACGGCGTACAGGAAGTCCACCACGAGGTTGGCGATGAGCACGGCGATCGAGGTGATCAGGGTGACACCGAGGATGACGGGCAGGTCCAGGTTCTTGATGGCGTTGAGCACCTCCCTGCCGAGACCGGGCAGGTTGAACGTGGACTCGGTGAGAATCGCACCGCCGATGAGGGCGCCGAGGTCCATGCCGAGCATGGTCAGGATGGGCGTCATCGTCGAGCGCATGGCGTGCTTGCCGATGACGGTCTGCTCGCGCAGGCCCTTGGCGCGGGCGGTGCGGATGTAGTCCTCACCGAGGATCTCCAGCATGGTGGCGCGGGTGATCCGGGCGTACATCGCCGCGTACAGGAACGCGAGGGTGATCCACGGCAGGATCATGCCGCCGAGCCAGCCGGTGAAGCTCTCGTCCAGCGGCACGTACTGCGCGTCCAGCCAGCCCAGTCCGTAGGAGAAGATCGCGAGACTGAGCAGACCGGTGAAGTAGATGGGCAGGGAGACACCGGCGAGGGCGACGACCATCGCACCGCGGTCCCACAGGGTGCCCCGCTTCAGCGCGGAGAGCACACCGGCGGCGACACCGAAGAGCAGCCACAGCACGGCGGCGCCGAGCGCGAGGCTCAGGGTCACCGGGAACCGGTCGGTCAGCACCGGCCAGATGGCCTGCTCGCTGCGGAAGGAGTAGCCGAAGCACGGCGCCGAGCACTGGGTGACGTCACCGCCGCCCACGTAGGTGCGGCCCGCGAAGAGGCCCTTGAAGAACTCCCAGACCTGCGTGTAGATCGGCTCATCGAGGCTCAGCTTCTGCCGCACGCCCTCGACGGCCGCGGGGTCTGCCTGCTTGCCGACGAAGGACGCGGCGATGTCGACCCCCGCCCACTTGGGGACGAGGAAGAAGATGCTGAAGACCACCAGGATGATGACGACGAGCATCACTGCGGCGGCGAACAGCCGCCTGATGAGGTAAGCGAGCACAGCTACGGCCCGCCGCGGACCGCGGGCCACCGGAGGTTTTCCGGTGGCCCGCGCTCACGCCGCGCCGGCCTTCACCTGCCTTTCGTGCCGTACGGCGGGTGTGCCGGGTTTACTTCGAGGACTTCAGGCCGAGGTTGACGAAGTCGTACATACCGCTGTACGCGTCCGTGGTGTAGACGTTCGCCAGCCGGCTGGAGCGCCAGTTGATGAACTTCTCGAAGACGAAGGGCAGGTAGTACGCGCCCTCCATGACCTTGTGGTTGATCTCCGTGGCGATCTTGGCCTTGCCGGCGTCGTCCAGCGTGGTGGTGTACTGGTCGAACAGGCCGTCGATCGTCTTGTCCTTGATGAGGGCGTAGTTGTTGTTGCCGCTCTCCAGGATGTACTTGCTGTCCCACAGCGGCAGACCGTAGCCCTGGACGGTCGGGAAGTCGGGGCCCCAGCCCATGATGATGATGCCGTAGCCCTTCTTCTTCACGTTCGAGGGGCTGCCGATGATGGAGTTGTTCTGCGCGCCGTCGTACTGGTCGATGTCGACGGTGATGCCGATCTTCTTCAGCGAGGCCTGCAGGGACTGGGCGGTGGCCACCTCGGCCGGCTTGTTGTTGCGGACGGCGATGGTGGTCTTGAAGCCGTTCGGCTGGCCGCAGGCCTTCAGCGCTTCCTTGGCCTTGGCGACGTTGCCGCTCTTGTTGGCGCCGTTGAGCTCGTACGGGTCGTACTTCTGGCCCTCGGCACCCGGGACGGACGGCGGCAGCATGTTGGTGCCGATGTCACCACCGGCGATGGGGCCGCCGCGCGCGGTCTGCAGCGACACGTGGTCGGCGCCGAGGATCACGGCCTTGCGGCACTCGATGTTGTCGAACGGCTTCACGCTCTGCGGGAAGACCGCGTAGCGGATGTAGCCGGAGACCGGGTTGTCCAGGTTGGCCTTGTGCTGCTTCAGGGCGGTGGTGCGGCCCTGCGGCGACATGCCGGTCTGGTTGAGGTCCAGGTCGTAGTCGCCCGCGATCAGACGGGCGTCCATGTCGTTGGCGTTGGAGAAGAGGTTGACCGTGATCTTGTCCGGGTACGCCTTGCGGATCGGGTCCGAGGCCGGCTTCCACGCGGTGTTGCGGACCAGGGTCAGGGACTTGCCCGGCTGGTACGACTGGAACTTGTACGGGCCGGAGGAGAAGGGCTTCAGGCCGTACTTGGACTTGGTGTCCTTGTCCTGGCGGACCGGGGAGGCCGAGATCAGGGCCAGCATCTCCTCGAAGTCCGAGTTGGCCTTCGGCAGCTTGAAGACGATGGTCTTGTCGTCCGGCGTCTCGATCGCCTTCAGACCCAGCTTGTCCTTGGAGGAGTCCTTGTACGGGCCCTTGTACTCACCCTTGGGGTCGAGCACCTCCTTGAGGTACGTCGGTCCGCCGGAGAGCACGTCCTGCGCCCAGACACGCTCGATGCCGTACTTGACGTCCTTGGAGGTGATCGGCTTGCCGTCCTCCCACGTGATGCCGTCACGCAGGGTGTACGTGTAGGTCTTGCCGTCGTCGGAGACCTTGGCGAGCCCGGTGGCGAGGTCCGGCGTCAGCTCGGCGCCGGTCTTGCCCGGCTCCGTCTTGTTCGTGACGAGCTGGCGGCTGTAGTAGCGCGCGAAGTTCCACATGAAGCCGTAGTAGCCACGCGTGGTGTCCCACGAGTCGGCGTCCTGGGCACCGGCGAACTTCAGCGTGCCGCCCTTCTTGGCCAACGAGGCCTGGGCGACCTTGTTGTTCGCGGCGTCGAAGCCGGGCGCGCCGGTCTTCGAGCCCTCGTTGTCGTCGCCGCCGCCGCCGCACGCCGCCGTGGCCAGCAGCGCGGCGACCACGCCGGCAGCGGCCATGGCCTGCTTGCGCCGCCCTGAGGTGCGTTGGGTAGTCACGATCTCGGATCCTCCGGATTAGATGAGAGCCCCCGTGCCGGGTGCCACGGGTTCAGGTGAGTACGGCAGGTCAGCGGGAGCCCTTCGGGTCCAGCGCGTCGCGCACGCCGTCACCGAAGAGGTTGAAGGCAAGAACGGTGATGAAGATCGCCAGACCCGGAACCACCATGTACATGGGGTCCGACTCGTAGTAGTCGATCGCGTTCGAGAGCATCTGCCCCCAGGAGGCCGTGGGCGGCTTGACGCCCACGCCCAGGAAGCTGAGCGCCGCCTCGGTGAGGATGTTGGTGGGGATCATCATCGTCGTGTACACGATGATCGGCGCGACCAGGTTGGGCAGCAGTTCCTTGAAGAGGATGTAGAGCCGCCCGGCACCCAGCGATCGGGCCGCCTCGACGTACTCGCGCTCACGCATCGAGAGTGTCTGTCCGCGCACCACGCGTCCGATGTAGGGCCAGCCGAAGAAGCCGATGACCAGGATCATCACGAACACGCGCACACCCGTGCCGGTCAGACCGAGCAGCTGGTTCGGCATGACGGAGACCAGTGCGATGGTGAACAGCAGCTGCGGGAAGGCCAGCAGACCGTCCATCACACGGCTGATGACCGAGTCGACCCAGCCACCGAAGAAGCCGGCCAGGATGCCCAGGACAGTGCCGATGACGACGGCGACCACCGCGGACAGGAAGCCGACGAGGAGTGAGATCTGGGCGCCGTAGACGATGCGGGCGAAGATGTCACGGCCGTTCACCGGCTCGACGCCCAGCAGGTGGTCACCGCTGATGCCGCCCAGCGACCCCTTGGGGGTGCCGAACAGAGGGTCGATCAGGTCCTCGTGGTAGGTGTCCGGGTCCTGCCCGACCAGGTGCGTGATCACAGGCGCGAGCACGGCGACCAGGATCAGGACGAGCACCACGATGCCGCCCGTGAGGGCGAGCTTGTCCCGCTTCAGGCGCTCCCAGGCGATCCGCCCAAGGGAGCGGCCCTGTACGGCCTTCGCCGCGCCGCTCGCCGCCGCCGCTTCCTCGGCCGCGCTCGGGGCCGCTTCGGCGGTCGGCTCGTGCAATGGTGCCGTCATCTGGCAGGGACCCCTCTCAACCGGCGGTAGCCGGCCCGCACTTGCCGCGGTGGCGGCATGATCAGTCCGTCGTACGCAGGGGTGAACCACCCCTGGTGCGGGAGTCTTCAACGCTTTGGCGATCTGTTGCCAGACTTGGCGGTGAAAGGATGCGTAAACGTGATGCTGTCTGGGGGGTTCCGTTATCCGGACAGCAGGTAACGCGGGCCGGACGCAGGCAATTTTACATAAAAAGGATGGAAGTAGACGTTCCGACTCTCTCTACGCGCGAAGATCTACCGCGGCAGACGGCGCCGTCCGACTGGCGGTCAGTACCTGCCCTGCGCCGGCGGGTAGCCGTACCCGGCCGCCGGGGCCTGCGCGGGGGCCGCGTGCGCCTCACGGTCGTAGAAGGGACGGGCGTGGGCGCGCAGCCACATGGCGACCGGGTCGTGCTCGTCGGACATCGCCACGGTCGACACCGGGAGCCCGTCCGGGACCGCGCCGATGGACTGCTGCATCATCGCGCGCACCGAGTCGACGGCCTGGGGGCCGGTGTCGTACACATCGAGACCGATGGCGAGGTACGGCGCCCCCAGCGCGGGCTGCACCCAGGCGCGGCGCAGCGAGCGGACGGCCGGGGTGCGGTGGGCGTTCTGCGCGAGCAGGGCGTAGAACTGCGGGATCTCGATCGACGGTTCGGACAGCCGCAGAGGGCCGGCGGGCTGGCGGTCCAGGCCGGTGGCGATGCGGCGCAGGTCGAGCCAGGGGATGCCGACACCGCCGCCCGGGGCGTGCGGGTTGAGCCAGAGGCCGTGGTGGTCGGGGTAGAGGGCGCGGGCGACGTCGATTCCGTCGACCACCTCGTACGAGCGGTTCCAGCCGCTGGCCGACAGCTCCTGGGCGGAGGTCACGCAGGGGGCGTAGCCGTAGCCGTCGACCTCCATGGTGCCGTACTGGGCGTCCGGCGAGCCGGCCTGACCGTGCCACAGCAGCATCCAGACCTGGCCGGACGACGGGGTCGCGAGCGCGCGCAGGAGTGCCTCGTAGGCGTCGTAACGCCCGGGCGTGACCTGGCGCAGCATGTGCTCGACCTGTCCGGTCGCGATGCCGCTGGCGCTCACCTGTACCGCCCCTTCGAAAAGTTGCCCCGGATATGAAACCAGCTTAAGTGGGCCGGCGACAGCAGCGGCCCACGAGCTCGGGGGTGTCCCCCAGGTACTTCTACTGGCCCCACTGATAGAAGGGGCGGACCCGCTCGCGCATCCACTCCCCCACCGGATCCTGCGCCACGTCCATGAGGACCAGGTTGACCGGCCATGCCACCGGGACCTTGCCCAGCGCGCGGCCCAGCGCGTCCAGCGGGCGTTCCCTCAGGTCGCCCTCCCACTGGGAGAGTTCCACGCCGATGAACATGACCGGGTCGGCGGTCTCGATGGCGGCGAGGCAGCGGCGGGCGGTGAGGACGACACCGGTGTCGGCGAACTCGGCCGAGGCGGCGGCCAGGAAGTCGACCGGGTCGTCCTGCCAGTCGGGTTCGAAGAGACGGACCCGGCCGCCGCTCGCGGGACCGTCGAGGGGGGTGCGGCCGGCCCGGCACAGCTCGGCGACGGCGGGCGGCGGCAGCGGGATGCCGACCACGCCCTCCGGGTTCACGGCGATGCCGACCTGAGGGGGCAGGCCGCGGGCGAACTCCACGGCGGGGGCGATGGTGTACGGCATGTGGGAGCCCGCGACCTGACGGAGCTGCTCCTCCGAGCTGAAGACCGGCACGTACGCCTGGCCCTCGATCTCCAGCGTGGGCAGGTCGAGGGGGCCGCTGTGCGGGCCGCCCCCGCTCGGCAGCGGCACCCACACGAAGCTGCGGCCGAGCACCTCGACGATCCGGCCGCCGGCCGCCGGTCCGACGCCGAGGGAGGCCGACAGCACCTCCTCCAGCTCGTTGCCGGGCCATCCTCCGTGCGAATGGGGGTGCACCTGCGCCGGGAAGTCCGCGGAGAAGTCCGCCGGGAAGTCCATCTCTGCCTACCGCCTGCCTGGAACCACTGCTGTGGCTGAAAGGCTAACGCCTCGGGTCATGACTCTTTTCAGCCCGTGAACCCGATCCTGCGCAGCGCGTTCGCCGCTGCCCGGTCGAGGAGGATCGCCGAGGCGCAGCCGGTGGGCAGGTCGCCCTTCTCCGTGGCGCGCAGGAGGCGGGCGGTCGCCGAGCGGTGACGCAGGAAGGCGTACCGGGACACGCCGCGGCCTCGGTCGCGCTGGCCGGTGAGGGCCTCCTCGGCGGTGACGTCGAGCAGCAGCAGGTGCAGGGAGCCGCCCCGGCGGCGGGCCTCGCGGGCCAGCCAGGCGCGCACCCAGGCCTGTGTACCGCAGTCGTGCACGACGACGCCCTCGCCGGTGCGGACCGCGCGGCGCAGCCCGGCGTAGTGGGCGAGGCGGACGAGGGGGCGGTAGACCGCGTACGGCAGGAAGCGCGGCATGCGGCGGTCCCAGCGGTCGCGGGTGTCCTGGGAGTCGACGCGGGTGCCCCGCACCGTGCGCCGCATCAGCGTCGACTTGCCGCTGCCGGGCAGGCCGGTGACCACGACGAGGTCGCGGGGCCCGAAGAGCAGGGCGTGCGGGCTGCGGCCGGCCCGGTCTCGCAGATCGCGGACGACGGGCGCCGCCAGCGGGCCGCACACATCCCGGGCCGGGGCGGCGGGCTGCTTGGGCAGCGCGAGGCCCGAGGTCGTGGCGTACGCCGTGGTCCTGTTCACCTAGATCGTCCTCCCCTGGGGTCAGGTATGGAGTCCCATCCCCGCCGAGTGTAAAGAGAAGGTAATGCCCGGTGTCTCGCGGTTTCATGCACGTTGTGCCACAAGCCGGTTACAGATGCGGCCTGCCGCGTACTGCCGGGGCGTGCGATGATGTCCGCGCCAACTGCATACCGGCCGTTTGAATCCGCGCGGGAGAGTCCCTGGCAGTGCTTCGCCGGGGCGCCGAAGGAGCAAGTCCCTCCCTTGAATCTCTCAGGCCCCGTTACCGCGCGGGCGAGGCACATCTGAAAAGCGGGCCGCCGTTCCGGTGGCTCCACCCAAGGTGCAAGCCAGGACCACCTGTGGTCATGGCGAACCTCTCAGGTTCCGATGACAGATGGGGAGGACCTTTCCTCGCCTGTCATGCACCGGGAGACGACCGTCCGATGAGCAGTACTGAATCCCCACTCCGCCGTACCGCCCTCGATGCCGTGCATCGCGCGCTCGGCGCGACGATGACCGACTTCGCCGGCTGGGACATGCCCCTGCGCTACGGCTCCGAGCGCGACGAGCACAACGCCGTGCGCACGAGGGCCGGGCTCTTCGACCTCTCCCACATGGGCGAGATCACCGTCACCGGCCCGCAGGCGGCCGCCCTGCTGGACTACGCCCTGGTCGGCAACATCGGGGGCGTCAAGGCCGGCCGTGCCCGCTACACCATGATCTGCCGGGAGGACGGCGGCATCCTGGACGACCTGATCGTCTACCGGCTCGCCGAAACCGAGTACCTGGTGGTCGCCAACGCCTCCAACGCCCAGGTGGTGCTGGACGCGCTGACCGAGCGGGCCGCCGGCTTCGACGCCGGGGTGCGCGACGACCGGGACGCCTACGCCCTCATCGCCGTGCAGGGTCCGGAGTCCCCCGGCATCCTCGCCTCCCTCACCGACGCCGACCTGGACGGCCTGAAGTACTACGCGGGTCTGCCCGGCACCGTCGCCGGCGTCCCCGCCCTCATCGCCCGTACGGGCTACACCGGCGAGGACGGCTTCGAGCTGTTCGTGAAGCCGGAGCACGCCGTCGAGCTGTGGCAGGCGCTGACCAAGGCGGGCGAGGGCGCCGGCCTGGTCCCCTGTGGCCTGTCCTGCCGGGACACGCTGCGCCTGGAGGCGGGCATGCCGCTGTACGGGCACGAGCTCACGACCTCGCTGACCCCGTTCGACGCGGGGCTCGGGCGGGTCGTGAAGTTCGAGAAGGAGGGCGACTTCGTCGGCCGCGCGGCACTGGAGCAGGCCGCCGCCCGTGCCGCGGAGAACCCCCCGCGCGTCCTCGTCGGCCTGGTCGCCGAGGGCCGCCGCATCCCCCGCGCCGGATACGCCGTGGTCGCCGGCGGTGAGGTGATCGGCGAGGTCACCTCCGGTGCGCCCTCCCCCACGCTCGGCAAGCCGATCGCCATGGCGTACGTCGACGCCGCGCACCGCGCGCCCGGCACGCCCGGCGTCGCCGTGGACATCCGGGGCACCCACGAGCCGTACGAGGTCGTGGCACTGCCGTTCTACCAGCGCCAGAAGTGACACCGGGCGCCTGCGGGTGAGCGCGTTCGCGCTGTTCACCCGCTGTCCCTGCAGTCCCCCATTCACCAGCACTCCCCCGCGTACAGGAGAATTCAGGCCATGAGCAACCCCCAGCAGCTGCGCTACAGCAAGGAGCACGAGTGGCTGTCGGCCGCCGAGGACGGCGTCGCGACGGTCGGCATCACGGAGCACGCGGCCAACGCGCTCGGCGATGTGGTGTTCGTCCAGCTCCCGGAGGTCGGGGACACCGTGACCGCGGGCGAGACCTGCGGCGAGCTGGAGTCGACCAAGTCGGTCAGCGACCTGTACTCCCCGGTCAGCGGTGAGATCACGGAGGTCAACGAGGACGTGGTGAACGACCCCTCGCTGGTGAACTCCGCCCCCTTCGAGGGTGGCTGGCTGTTCAAGGTGCGCGTCGCGGAGGAGCCGGCCGACCTGCTCTCCGCCGACGAGTACGACTCCCACATCGCCGGCTGAGGAGCACGCCCGCAGATGACTGTTCTGAACTCGCCCCTGCACGAGCTCGACCCCGAGGTCGCCGCCGCCGTCGACGCCGAGGTGCGGCGCCAGCAGTCCACGCTGGAGATGATCGCCTCGGAGAACTTCGCGCCGCTCGCGGTCATGGAGGCGCAGGGCTCGGTCCTCACCAACAAGTACGCCGAGGGCTACCCGGGCCGCCGCTACTACGGCGGCTGTGAGCACGTCGACGTCGTCGAGAGCATCGCGATCGACCGGGTCAAGGAGCTGTTCGGCGCCGAGTACGCCAACGTGCAGCCGCACTCGGGCGCCTCCGCCAACCAGGCCGCGCTCTTCGCGCTGGCGCAGCCCGGCGACACCGTCCTCGGCCTGGACCTGGCCCACGGCGGCCACCTGACCCACGGGATGCGGCTGAACTTCTCCGGCAAGCAGTTCGACGTGGTCGCCTACCACGTGGACCCGGAGACCGGTCTGGTCGACATGGCCGAGGTCGAGCGCCTGGCCAAGGAGCACCGGCCGAAGGTGATCATCGCCGGCTGGTCGGCGTACCCGCGGCAGCTGGACTTCGCGGAGTTCCGCCGGATCGCCGACGAGGCCGGGGCCTTCCTGTGGGTCGACATGGCGCACTTCGCGGGGCTGGTCGCGGCCGGCCTGCACCCGAACCCGGTTCCGTACGCGGACGTGGTCACCTCCACGACGCACAAGACCCTGGGCGGGCCGCGCGGCGGCATCATCCTGGCCAGGAAGGACTTCGCGAAGAAGCTGAACTCCTCCGTCTTCCCGGGCTTCCAGGGCGGCCCCCTGGAGCACGTCATCGCGGCCAAGGCGGTCTCCTTCAAGGTCGCCGCCTCGGAGGAGTTCAAGGAGCGTCAGCGCCGTACGGTCGAGGGCGCGCGGATCCTGGCCGAGCGGCTGACCGCGCCGGACGCCCGTGCGGCCGGGGTGGACGTCCTGTCCGGCGGCACGGACGTGCATCTGATCCTGGTCGACCTGCGCGAGTCCGAGCTGGACGGCCGGCAGGCCGAGGACCGCCTCCACGAGGTCGGCATCACGGTCAACCGCAACGCCGTGCCGAACGACCCGCGTCCGCCGATGGTGACCTCGGGCCTGCGCATCGGCACGCCCGCCCTCGCCACCCGCGGCTTCACGGCCGAGGACTTCACCGAGGTCGCGGACGTGATCGCTCAGGCGCTGAAGCCGTCCTACGACAGGGAGGCGCTCAAGGCCCGGGTCACGGCCCTGGCCGACAAGCACCCGCTGTACCCCGCTCTGAACAAGTAAGTCCCCGGTGGGGCACCCGGACCGGGTGCCCCACCACCCCCCGTATTGAGGAGTCACCGTGGCCATCTCGGTCTTCGACCTGTTCTCGATCGGCATCGGCCCGTCCAGCTCCCACACGGTCGGCCCGATGCGCGCGGCGCGCATGTTCGCCCGGCGGCTGCGCAACGAAGGGCTGCTGGACTCGGTGACGTCGGTACGGGCCGAGCTGTACGGCTCCCTCGGCGCGACCGGCCACGGTCACGGCACGCCCAAGGCGGTGCTGCTCGGCCTGGAGGGCGACTCTCCGCGCACGGTCGACGTGGAGACGGCGGACGAACGGGTGGAGGCGATCAGGGCCGACGGCCGTCTGCGGCTCCTCGGCGAGCACGACATCGCGTTCGATTTCGACGCGGACCTGAAACTGCACCGCCGTAAGGCCCTGCCCTACCACGCCAACGGCATGGCCCTGTGGGCGTACGACGCCTCGGGTGCCGAACTGCTGACCAAGACGTACTACTCGGTCGGCGGCGGGTTCGTCGTCGATGAGGACGCGGTGGGCGCGGACCGCATAAAACTCGACGACACGGTCCTGAAGTACCCCTTCCGCACGGGCGACGAGCTGCTGCGCCTGGCCAAGGAGACGGGCCTGTCCATCTCCTCCCTGATGCTGGAGAACGAGCGGGCCTGGCGCACCGAGGAGGAGATCCGCGAGGGTCTGCTGGAGATCTGGCGGGTGATGGAGGCGTGCGTGGCGCGCGGCATGTCCCGCGAGGGCATCCTGCCGGGCGGTCTGAAGGTCCGCCGCCGTGCCGCCGTCACGGCCCGTCAGCTGCGCGCGGAGGGCGATCCGGCGGCCCGCGCGATGGAGTGGATCACGCTCTACGCGATGGCGGTGAACGAGGAGAACGCGGCCGGCGGCCGGGTGGTCACCGCCCCGACCAACGGCGCCGCCGGGATCATCCCCGCGGTCCTGCACTACTACATGAACTTCGTGCCGGGCGCGGACGAGGACGGGGTGGTCCGCTTCCTGCTCGCCGCCGGCGCGATCGGCATGCTCTTCAAGGAGAACGCGTCCATCTCCGGAGCCGAGGTCGGCTGCCAGGGCGAGGTCGGCTCCGCCTGCTCGATGGCGGCGGGCGCGCTCGCCGAGGTGCTCGGCGGCACACCCGAGCAGGTCGAGAACGCCGCCGAGATCGGCATGGAGCACAACCTCGGCCTGACCTGCGACCCGGTCGGCGGCCTCGTCCAGATCCCCTGCATCGAACGCAACGGCATGGCCGCGGTGAAGGCGGTCACCGCCGCACGGATGGCCATGCGGGGCGACGGCTCGCACAAGGTGTCCCTCGACAAGGTCATCAAGACGATGAAGGACACCGGCGCCGACATGTCGGTCAAGTACAAGGAGACGGCCCGGGGCGGACTGGCCGTCAACATCATCGAGTGCTGACCGCCCTCGGGTGACGGGCGTCAACTCCTCCCCGGTGTGGGGACGGTGTCCCTACACTCCCCCTCATGGAGGACCCCGTCA
Source organism: Streptomyces sp. S.PNR 29 (assembly GCF_030386795.1). Classification (GTDB taxonomy): domain Bacteria; phylum Actinomycetota; class Actinomycetes; order Streptomycetales; family Streptomycetaceae; genus Streptomyces. The sequence continues at coordinate 36,424 of NZ_JANUQM010000014.1, read as the reverse complement.
CCCTGGTGCTCACGGCCGTCGGCACCATCGCCGGGGTGGCGTCCGCGTATCTCGCCCATGTGGCGGTGCGCGGCAGGATCCGCCGCCCGCGCGGTGAGGCCCCGCGGCCGCCGGAGCCGCGGGAATCGCACGACGTGTTCGTCTCGTACGCGGCCGCCGAGGCCGACGTGGCGGAGCGGCTGGCGCGTGACCTGGAGGAGGCCGGGGCGTCGGTGTTCCTGGTGCGATGGGTCGAGCCGGGGCTTCGGCCGCTGCTGGAGGCGGAACGGGCGCTGGCGGGCGCCGCCCTGGGCGTGCTGCTGTTCGGCCCGGGGACGATGGCCGACGCCAGGATCCAGGACGAGTACGCCGCCCTGCTGACGGGTGTCTACGAGCGCGGCCTCCGGTTCGTGCCGGCGCGGACGGAGGACGTCACGCTCCCGGGGTTCGCCGCCATCCGTCAGCCGGTCGACCTGACCGAACCCGGCGGTCCGCGCTACGCGGCCGAGGTCGCCCGGCTGGCGGAGATCGCCACCCGCCTGCGGGGCGGTACCGGCGCCTGAACACTGCCCGGGGCATGAAATCGACGCCCGGAAGATCCCAACGGGCAGCTTGTCGCACGAAGTGATGGTGATTGCGGGAAACGCGGCGGAATGAGGTCTTCCGCCCTTACCTTGGTCCCCCCTCGCACGCCCAGGAGGTACCAGCCGGTTGAACGACGTGTTCCTTTCCTACGCGGCCGACGACGCCGCCTGGGCCACAACCTTGGCCGAACAGCTCAAGGGGCACGGGCTGTCGCCGTTCCTCGTCGAGTGGAGCGTCGAGCCCGGCCAGGTGACACTGCTCAGGTCGGAGGCCGAACTGGCCGCCTCCCGCCATGGCATCGCCGTGATCAGCCCCGCCTCCCTGCGTGATGCGCGGGCCATGGACGAGTACGCGGCCCTGGCCACCGCGTCGGCCGCGCGCGGACTGAGGTTCATCCCCGTGCTGCTCGGGCACGTGCCCGTGCCGCCGTTCGCCGCCCATCGGGTGTGGCGGGACTTCAGCGACGCGAGCGGTCCGGAGTGTCCGGAGTTCGCGGGCAAGGTCGCCGAGCTGGCGGCCGTGATCGCCGGACGGCCGGCCCCGGAAGGCGGCACGCCTTCACCGGACAACCTCGCCGCCGCCCACCCCTCCCCGCCACGGCCGGTCACCGCGCCGGAGGAGCCCGCCTTCGTCGTGTGCCATGCCCCCGCCGACGCGGTGTACGGCCGGTCGCTGGCCGGGCAGCTGCGCGCGGCCGGGCTGCCGGTGTGGTCGACCGGTGATCTGCGGCCCGGCGACGCCCAGTTCTGGACCATCCGGCAGCAGCTCCGCCACGCCCTGGCCGTCGTGGTTGTGATGAGCCCTCAGTCCCAGGAGTCCGAGGACATCACCCGCATGATCCTGGAGGGCCAGGTGCACGGCCGCACCTTCCTCCCCGTCCTGCTGGACGGGGCGGTGAACTACCACCTCGCCGCCACCTGGCACCTGGACGCCCGCGACGGACAGCTGCTCGACGAGACCGAGCTCGACCTGCTGCGCCGGATGCACGCGGACCTGCGGCAGGGCCGCCCCGTCCGGCTCCCCGAGGCGCGCCGCGTCCCGTCGGCCCCGGTGGTGCGCCTGCCCGCCCCGGCCGCACTCGAACGGCTCCGCGACCACCTCGCCGATGACGAGTACGAGCACGCCGACCTGCTGACCACCCGGCTCGTCCTGGAGGCGGCCGGCCGGCTCACCGAGGGCTGGCTGAGCGAACGGCACGCCGCCGCTGTCGGCCTGGACCTGCTGTCCGGCGTCGACGCGCTGTGGACCGCACACTCCTCGGGCCGCCAGGGCCTGCGCCGGCAGCTCGCGCTGGTGCCCTCCGGGGGTCGGCGGGGCCCGCGCTTCGCCGAGGTGGGCGCCGCTCTGGGCTGGCGGGAGACGGCCGAGGCTCCCGTGCCCCGGCTGTACCGCGATTTCGTACGGCGCGCCGGGCCCGGCAGACGGGCCGGGTTCTTCCCCACGCTGCGTGACCCGGAGCACGAGAACCATCCGGACTGGTACGACCGTTGGAGTTCGACCGTGCTGGCGCTGCACGCGCGGCTGCGAGAGTGGGAGGCCCGCTCATGATGATCCCCCTGTTGGCGGTGCTGGCGGCCCTGCTGGGCGCCGCCGGCTGGGTCGGCTGGGCCGGGCGGGTCGCGGTGCCCGCCGACCATGTCGGCATCGTCACCCGCCGCCTGGGCCCCGCCCACCCCAATCCCGCGTTCAAGCAGGTCAACCCGGCCACCGCACGCGGCGTACTGGCCCGCACCCTGCTGCCCGGCGGCTTCCACTGGCTCACACCGCTGATGTACTCGGTGGACTTCGTGCCCAGGGTGCACGTGCCGGCGGGCATGATCGGCCTGGTGACGGCCAAGGAGGGCCGCACCCGCACCGACGGCCGCACCCTGGGCCGGCACGTCGACTGCGACGGCTTCCAGGACGGGCAGGCCTTCCTGCTCGGCGGTGGTGAACAGGGCGTCCAGGTGGCGACGCTCACCGGCGGTCAGGCGTACTACATCAACACCCGGCTGTTCGACGTCGAGATGGTGCCCCGCACCTATGTGCCGCCGGGCACGGTCGGCCTGGTCCAGGCGAAGGCCGGGGCCGTGCGGCCTGCCGACCAGCGGTTCGGGCGCCATGTGGAGTGCGACAGCTTCCAGGACGGGCAGGCGTTCCTGGACGGCGGCGGGGAGCAGGGGCGGCAGCTGGCCGTGCTCGGCGGCGGGGCGTACTACGACATCAACCCCGAGCTGTTCCAGGTCATCACGACCGACAACGTCTCGGCCTCCCGTGACGGGCTGACCGAGGCCCACCTCCAGGAGATCTCCCTGGAGGAGGGCTACACCGGCGTGGTCGTCACGCTGGACGGCGCCGAGCCGCGCCAGGACGCCGACGGCACGGTGGGCCCGCGGGTGGAGGGACACCGCAGCTTCCGTCTGCCCTGGGTGTTCCTGGCGGGCGGCGGGTGGCGGGGCGTCCAGGAGGAGACGCTGGGCGAGGGCACGACGTATGCGCTGAACCCGTGGTTCGTGAGGGTCCTGCCCATCCCGACGCGGATGCTCTTCCTCAAGTGGGCCGACAAGCAGGAGTCCGAGTCCGACAACTACGACGTGGCCCTCGGGAAGATCGTCGTGAACGTCCAGGGCTTCGATCTTGAGGTGGCGCTGTCGCAGAACCTGCAGATCCCGCGCGATGTCGCGCCGAGGCTGGTCAGCGAGTTCGGCGGCGTGCCCACGTCGGGGCTGGGCGGGCTGGTGGACGACCCGGCGCCCGTACAGCGGTTCGTGCGCAACGTGCTCGGGGAGACGGTCTCCGGGTACTTCAGCGAGATCGCCACGACGAGTTCCGTCCTCGACTTCCTGGGCAGGTACGAGGACGTCCGCAAGGACCTCACCGACAAGGTCACCCACGCGCTGGAGAAGCTCGGCGTGCGGACGCTCAACACCAGCCTCGGCCGGTTCACGCCCACCGACCCCTCCCTGCCCGAGGCCCTCAAGAAGAGGTTCGACGCCGAGAACGACCTCGACAACCTCAGGGTGGGTGTGGAGCAGGCCCAGCTGAGAGACCTCATCGACGAGCTGGAGGCGCAGTCGGAGTACCGGCGGGTCGCCCTCGAACTGGAGAAGGAGGTGCGTCTGCTGGGACCGGAGAACGTCGCGATGATCCGCATCGTCCGGGAGTTCGCCAACTTCGACGTGCCCGACTACATCGGGGGCGGTGACATCTCGGCCTACGTCCAGGCCCTGCCCATGACCGCCGTACAGGACCTCCTGGCACGGCTGCGCGAGCTGCGCCAGGACCAGCAGGCCATCGCCGGCGTCCCGCGACAGGAACTGACGAAGGAGAGCGAGACGCAAGCCGAGGACTGACCCTTGTGCAATGGTGAAAAGTACGCCGACTCCCCTTCCCCCACGGCCACTTCAGGGAGCCCCCCATGCTGCACGGCATCGATGTGAGCGCCTACCAGTCCTCCTCGTACGACACCGACGGCCTCTCCTTCGTCTTCATCAAGGCGACGGAGGGCCGCTCGTACGTCAACCCCAGACTCACCGCCCAGACGAAGGTGGCCCGCGACGCCGATCTGGCCGTCGGCTTCTACCACTTCCTCTGGCCCGGCAACCTCACGGACCAGGCCGAGTACTTCGTCGGCAAGGTTCCCGAGGGGGCCGGCGACATCCTCGCCGTCGACTGGGAGACGACCGGGGACGGCACGCACGCGAGCAACGCCGAGAAGGACCGCTTCATCCGGAAGGTGAAGGAGCTGCGGCCGGACAACCGGGTCCTTCTGTACTGCAACCGCAACTTCTGGCTGAACGTCGACACCACGTCGTACGCCGGCGACGGGCTCTGGATCGCCGACTACGTCACCGCGGGCAAGCCCCGCATCAAGGCCAAGTGGCGCTTCCACCAGTACACCGACGACCCGCTGGACAAGAACGTGGCCGACTTCTCCAGCGAGGCGGAGCTGCGGGAGTGGGCCGGGGGAGCCTGAGGCATCCTCCCAAGGGCCCTACCCGGCGAACGGGTCCTCCAGCTCCTTGCGCAGGATCTCCGCGGCGGCCTCCGCGTCACCGTCCGCGACAGCCCGGACCAGCGACTCGTGGGCCTCGTCGGCGGTGTTCGGGTCGTGCGTGCGCAGGCCGGTCAGGGTCAGCAGGTCCACCAGGCCCTCGCGCAGGACGGGGGTGAACTCGGTGAAGAGGTCGGCCAGCACCGGGTTGTGGGCGGCGGCGACGACGGCCGCGTGGAAGGCGATGTCGGCGTCGACGAACGTCACGTCGTCCGAGGTGGAGGCGGCGCGACGGCCCTCCAGCGCGGTCTCGATGGCCGTGACGTCCTCGGGGGTGCGGCGGTGCGCGGCCAGGCGGGCGGCGTGGACCTCGACCGCCATGCGGACCTCGTAGACGTCGGTCACCGCGGCGCGGCGCAGCCGGGTGGGCCAGTCCTCGACGGGCTCGGTGGCGATGACGAAGACGCCGGCGCCCTGGCGTGGCTGCACGAGCCCCGCGCCGGCCAGCGCGCGCAGCGCCTCGCGGACGGTGGAGCGGCCCACGCCGAGCTCCTTGGCCAGGGTGGTCTCGCCGGGGAGCCGGGTGCCGACCGGCCAGTGGCCGCCGGTGATCTGCTCGCGCAGGCGTGCGGTGGCCTGTTCGACCAGGGGGCTGGGGCGGACGGCACCTAGCGGCATGCGCGGTTCACCAACTTGTCTGAGGAGTGAGCGGATCCCGCGCGGACGCCACGCGGTTTCCACTTGTCTGAGGACCTGAGCAGTGGATAGTGTACCGGGCATGACGCTCCGCGGTCTCCTTCTTCTCGGCTGCCGCGGCGGGGCCTGACGCGACCGGCACCCCGCCGCGGGACGCCGTGCTGCCGGTCACCGTCCGACCGAGCCGAAGGCACCAGCAGACGATGTCCCTCTCCCCTGCCCCGGTCTGGAACCCCCAGCGTCCGGGCCCGATGCCGTACTACCGTTACCGCCCCTTCGACGACCGCGTGCGGGTCCCCGCCGAGGACCGGAGCTGGCCGTCCGCCCGGATCGAGCGCGCTCCCCTCTGGGTCCCCGTCGACCTGCGCGACGGCAACCAGGCCCTCGCCGAGCCGATGGACACGCCCCGCAAGCGCCGCTTCTTCGACCTGCTGGTCGCGACGGGCTTCAAGGAGATCGAGGTCGGCTACCCCTCCGCGAGCCGCACCGACTTCGACTTCGTACGGCACCTGGTGGCCGATGACGCCGTGCCGGACGACGTCATACCGGTCGTCTTCACCCCGGCCCGGCGGGAACTGATCGACCGCACCTTCGACGCGATCGAGGGGCTGCCGAGGGCCGTCGTCCATCTGTACATCGCGACCTCGCCGGTGTGGCGGGACGTCGTCCTCGGCCGGGACCGGGGCGAGGTGTGGCGGACGGTGCGGGAGGCGGCCGAGCACATGGCGCGCCGCGCAGACCAGGGCGCGTACGTCCGTTTCCAGTTCTCCCCGGAGACCTTCAACCTGACCGAGCCCGACTTCGTCCTCGAACTGTGCGACGGCCTCACCGAGCTGTGGGACGCGAGCCCCGACCGGCCGGTCACGCACAACCTCCCGGCGACGGTCGAGGTCGCCACCCCGAACGTCTACGCCGACCAGATCGAGTACGTGCACCGGCACCTGGCCCGGCGCGAGTCGGTGATCCTCTCCGTCCACCCGCACAACGACCGCGGCACCGGCGTCGCCTGCGCCGAACTCGCCGTGCTGGCCGGTGCCCAGCGCGTCGAGGGCTGCCTCTTCGGCAACGGCGAACGCACCGGCAACGTCGACCTGGTGACCCTGGCCCTCAACCTGTACGCGCAGGGCGTCGACCCCATGCTCGACCTCGGCGACCTCGACGCGGTGAAGGAGACGGTCGAGCACTGCAACCGGCTGCCGGTGCATCCCCGTCACCCCTACGCCGGCGACCTGGTCCACACCGCCTTCTCCGGCACCCACCAGGACGCCATCAGCAAGGGCCTGGCCCACCACGCCCGCCGGGCGGCCGAGTTGGGGGTGCCTGAGGAGCAGGCGCCGTGGTCGGTGCCGTACCTGCCGATCGACCCGGCCGACGTGGGCCGTTCGTACGAGGCGGTGATCCGCGTCAACTCGCAGTCGGGCAAGGGCGGGGTGGCGTACCTGCTGCGCGCCCACCACGGCGTCGACCTGCCGGAGCGTATGCGGCCGGACTTCTCCCGGGTCGTACAGGAGGCGACGGACGTCAGCGGGCGGGAGATGACGCCGAAGGAGCTGTACGAGATGTTCCGGGCGGCGTATGTGATCGACGACGGGGAGGTGGCGCTGGACGCCTGGTCCGTGCACCCCGAGAGCTCCGGCGCCCACCGGTTCGTCTGCACCCTGCGCACCGCCGACCGCACCGGTGACTACGAGGGCACCGGCCCCGGCCCGCTCTCCGCCTTCCTCGACGCCCTGACCGCCGCCGGCCACCCGGTCGACGTCCTGGACTTCAGCGAGCACACCGCCGGCGGCGAGACCTTCGCCTACGCCGAGTGCCGCGTCGGCGGCACGACCTGCTGGGGTGCCGGCCAGGACGCGTCCGCTCTGGCGGCGTCGGTCCGGGCGGTGCTGTCCGCGCTGAACCGGGCGATGCGGTGACTCAGGTACTGCGCGCCGAGGACGTCCACGTCGTCCGCGACGGCCGGCCGATCCTCCAGGAGGTGTCCCTCACCGTCCGGGCCGGCGAGCACTGGGCGCTCCTCGGCGCCAACGGCGCGGGCAAGTCGACCCTGCTCGGCCTGCTCGGCGCCCTGGTGCACCCCACGCGGGGCACGGTGGAGGTCCTCGGCCACCGCCTGGGCCGTGTCGACCTGCGGGAGCTGCGGGCCCTTGTCGGCCACGTCGACCCGCGCCACGCGCCGGCCTCACCGCTGCGGGTACGGGACGTGGTCCTGACGGGGCTGACCAATTCCGTGGAGCCCGTCCCCCGCCGGCGCCCGACGCCCGACCAGGAGGAGCGGGCCGAACGGCTCATCCGGACACTGGGGCTCGCCGAACTGCGCGGGGCACGCTGGCCCACCCTCTCCCAGGGCCAGCGCGGCCGGACCCTGATCGCCCGGGCCCTGATGCCGGAACCCCGGCTGCTGCTCCTGGACGAACCCGCCACCGGCCTGGACCTGCCGGGCCGCGAGCAGCTGATCGGCTCGCTGGACGAGCTGCGCCGGAACCATCCGCACCTGGCGACGGTCCTGGTCACCCACCACCTGGAGGAACTCCCCTCCGGCACCACCCACGCCCTGCTGCTGCGCGACGGCCGCCCGCTCGCGCAGGGGCCGGTGGCCGAGGTGCTCACCGGCGACCAGGTCGGCAAGTGCTTCGACCTGCCGCTGGTGCTGGAGCGTCACGACGGCCGCTGGAGCGTACGGATCCGGCGCCGGACATGACGAAAGGGGCGCCCGTCCACGCGGGGCGGGCGCCCCTGGCGCCGGTGTCACTTGTTCAGGTGCGACCAGAACTCGTCGAACGACAGGACCTTGTCGCCGTTGAGGTCACGGGAGTTGATGATCGCCTCGGCCACCGACTCGGTGACGTTCCAGTCGCCGCCCTGGGCCAGGGCCGTCTTGAACTCGGCAGCGGTGATGAATCCGTCACCGTCCGTGTCGATCCTCTCGAAGTGTGTGCGCGCTTCCTCGATGTCCGCCACCGATCCGCCCCTCATCTCGTGCTTTGCCGTCTTGCTGACGCAGGTCAGATTAACGGTCCGGGTGAGCGCGCAGCGCGGCGACCACCCAGCCGAACTCCGCCTCGTACGACGCCTGGGGTCCGAGCCCGTTCAGGACGGCCGACAACTGCCGGTACCGGGCGACCCGCTCGTTCGCTGCGGCCGTCAGCCGCTCCAGTACGGCGGCCCGGCCGGCGTCGCCGAGGAGGCCGCGCAGGATCCGGTCGGCCTCGGGGGCCTCGGGGGCGACGCCCTCGCGCAGGGCCTCCCCCGCGAGCTGCACCAGGCGGCTCATGAACCACAGGGAGGTGCCCGCCGGGACCTCCGGCCCGCGGTCGGCCGCGTTGAACTCGACCATGCTGCGCATCAGCGCCCGGAACTCCGGGTCCTGGATCAGCTCGGCGAGCTCCACCCAGGCGTCGACCTGCTCGGGGGTGGGGTCGTCCGGAAGCTCTGCGGCGTGGAACCGCAGCCGGGTGCGGATGTCGGGGTCGGCCGCGTCGAGGCCGTCGAAGATCTCCGCCAGGAACTCCTCGACGATCCTCGTGCGCTCGGCGGCCGACAGCCGCGCCAGCTTGTTCATGAGCGTCATCTCCTCTGCGGTCGAGCCGCGTCGCGCCACGGTCGACAGCACCGCGCGGGTCACCTTCAGCGACCGGATCTGCGCGTCCAGCGCCGCGACGTGCGCCGCCGCGACCTCCGCGACCGTCCGCTCCCCGGCCAGCACCCTGCGCACGTCGTCCAGGCCGAGGCCCAGTTCCCGCAGGGTGCGGATCAGTTCCAGGCGGGCGGCACAGGCGGCGTCGTACAGGCGGTAGCCGCCCGATGAGCGGGTCACCGGGGTCAGGACGCCCGCGTCGGACCAGTAGCGGATGGTCCGCACGGTCAGTCCGGTGGCCCGGGCCAGCTCTCCGATGGTGAAAAGTCCGGTGCCGTCGTCGGTCATGTGGGTGAGTCTGGACCTTCCAGTGGGTGGAGACTCAAGGAGCGCAGGGGAGAGGCTGCGGCGGGCCGTGCGCCGGTGGGAAGCGAGGCAGTGCTCAGCGGAAGATGCCGGTGTGGCCGAGCGAGTAGCGGCCCGGCTGCGGGTAGACGGCGAGGCCGTGCGGGCCGCCGCCGACCTTGATGCGGGCGAGCTGGGCGCCGGTGCGGGTGTCGATGGCGTACACCTCGGCGTCGTAGCGGCCGGAGAGCCACAGGACGTTGCCGTCGGCGGAGACGCCGCCCATGTCGGGGCTGCCGCCGTCGGGCAGGTGCCACTTCCTGGTGAGCTTGTGCTGGGTGAAGTCGAAGACCGAGACGGTGCCTTCGCCGCGGTTGGAGATGTACATCTCGCGCGAGTCGCGGCTGACGTACAGACCGTGGGCGCCCTTGCCGGTGGGCAGGAAGCCGGGGGTGCCGAACGTGTCGCCGTCCACGATCCACATGCCGTCGGCCACCATGTCGGCGACGTAGAACGTCTTGCCGTCGGGAGAGACCTTCACATCCTGCGGCATGGCGCCCTCCAGTGGCAGCCGCTGCTGACCGACGACCTCCATCTTCTCGGTGTCGACCTTCAGCAGCTCGCCGCTGAACTCGCAGGAGACGATGAAGTAGCGGCCGTCGAGGGAGAAGTCGGCGTGGTTGACGCCGTAGCAGGTGACCGGGACGGTCTTCTTCCGCTCCATGGTATGGGGGTCGCGGAAGACCAGCTCGCGGTCGAGGGAGGCCATGACGACGGCGTATCTGCCGTTGGGCGTGAAGTAGAGGTTGTAGGGGTCGTGGACCTCGACCGGCTTGCCCGCCTTGCCGGTGCTCGGGTCGATGGGGGTGAGAGTGTGGCCGCGGTTGTTGTTGACCCACAGGGTCTTCAGGTCCCAGGAGGGTACGACGTGCTGGGGCTGGCGGCCGACGGGGATGGTGTCGATGATCTGGTACGTCCCGGGGTCGATGACGGAGACGGTGTCGGACTCGGTGTTGGGGACGTAGACCCGGGACGGGAAGTCCCTGACCACCGGGGAGAGCATGTTCGGCCGGTCGGCGGCGTACACGTCCCGCGGGTCGAGGACGGGAGGCATCCCGGGCAGCCCCTGGACGCGCTTCTTCTCGGGCGGGGCGGGCACGGCCGCCTTGGTGCGGGGAACCTCTGCGGCCCGGCCTCCGCCCTCGCTGTCGCAGGCGGCGAGCGCGGCGAGAGTGGCGAGGGCGGCACCCGCGATCAGGATGGTCTTGACGAGTTTCCGGTGCATCAGCCGATCAGCTCCGTGGTGGTGCCTGGACTGGCCGAGCAGGCGGGGTGGACGGCGGCGCCCGCGCGCAGTGCCGCTCGACGGTCGGTCATGGTCACCCACACCATTTAACGGGCATTAAGCACAAAATCGGGCGATTGATCCGATCGGCGGCCCGTTGGGTCGCGGCGCTACGGACGTACGCCTACCGGTCCGCCACCCGCATCTCGAACCAGGTCGTCTTGCCCCGCGGCAGCAGATCGACTCCCCACCGGTCGGACAGCTTGTCGACCAGGAACAGCCCCCGCCCGCTGAGATCCATCTCCTGAACCGGCATCAGACAGGGCAGCCCCCGGGAGGGGTCGCGGACCTCGACGCGGATCCGGCCGCGTAAGCGGCGCATACGGAGGCCGAAGATGCGGGCGCCGGTGTGGCGTACGGCGTTGCCCACCAGTTCCGAGACGAGCAACACGACGTCTTCCGTGGTCTTCGGGCTGAGCCCCCACTGACGCAGGACCACGACCTGGGCCAGTCGGCGCGCGGTGGCCGCGGACTCGGGGCGGGACGGCAGGAGGATCTCCCTCTCCGTCGGGTTGCCGAACAACTCCAGCGCCTTCAGCGCGTGTTCGTCCTCGATCGCCGGCGACCAGCGTGCCGCGGCGGTCGCACGGCCGTGTCCCCGCGGCTGTTCCGTACCCTCCAGCCCCGCCATGCCCCCATCATGGCCGCCCGGGGCGCCCCCAGGGGCCGTTCCCGGCGAATGCGCCCCTTGCGCGCCCCTAACCCATGAGATTCCCCCGGCATGTGCCGCCGACACTTCGGCGCCGGTGACATCTCGTCTGACGTGCGGGGACGGTTCGGCCCGCGGCAATCGACGGACTCCCTCGACAAGGCGGGCCGAAGGCCGCCAAGGCTGCCACAAACCGCCCTATCGAGGGATCCGCGTCGGACACCGCGTCCTGTGCGGGGAGTCCGGCGGAACCTTCAGAGGAACTTGGCCTTGCCGGGCCCCTCCTCCACGAAGCTGCGCATGCCGCGCTCGCGGTCCTCCGTGGCGAACAGTCCCGCGAACCAGTTGCGTTCGACCGCGAGGCCGGTCTCGATGTCCGTCTCCAGTCCCGTGTCGATGGCCTCCTTCGCCGCGCGCAGCGCGAGCGCCGGTCCCTGCGTGAGCTTCGCGGCCCACGCATGCGCCTGCTCGTACACCTCGGCTGCCGGGACGACCCGGTCCACCAGGCCGAGCGTCAGGGCCTCGTCCGCCTTGACCATACGGCCGGTGAAGATGAGGTCCTTGGCCTTCGAGGGGCCGATCAGCCGGGCCAGCCGCTGGGTGCCGCCCGCTCCCGGGATGAGGCCGAGCAGGATCTCCGGCTGGCCCAGCTTGGCGTTGTCGGCGGCGATGCGGTAGTCGGCGCACAGGGCGAGCTCGCAGCCGCCGCCGAGCGCATAGCCGGTGACGGCCGCCACGACCGGCTTGGGGATGCGGGCCACCGCCGTGAAGGAGTCCTGCAGGGCGCGGGCCCGCAGGACCATCGCCGTGTGGTCCATGGCCTGCATCTCCTTGATGTCCGCGCCCGCCGCGAACACCTTCTCGCCGCCGTAGACCACCACGGCGCGCACGTCCTCGCGGCGGGTGGCCTCCTCGGCGAGTTCCTTGAGCCGGTCCTGCGTGGCGACGTCCAGCGCGTTCATGGGCGGGCGGTCCAGGCGCAGCGTGCCGACGCCCTCGGCGACTTCCAGATTCACGGTCATGCAGGCAGGTTAACGGGGACTAACGGCACACGGTCGGGTGCCGTCGCTCACACTCGGCCGCAACGGCAGCGGGCCCGGTGCCGTCCGTGACAGCGCCGGGCCCGTACGTCAGTGGCCTGTCAGGCCTTCCACTTCTCCCAGGACATGTTCCAGCCGTTGAGCCCGTTGTCCGGGGCGACGGTGGCGTCGTCGGAGTTCTTGACGATCACCACGTCGCCGATGAGCGAGTTGTTGAAGAACCAGGCCCCCGGCGCGCTCTTGTCCCAGCCGCCGCGGACGTCGCGCAGACCGATGCAGCCGTGGCTGGCGTTGTAGTTGCCGAAGGCGCCACCGGCCCAGTAGTTGCCGTGGATGAACGTGCCGGAGTTGGTGAGCCGCATGGCGTCCGGGACGTCCTTGATGTCGTAGTCACCGGCGTAACCGACCGTCTCGCCGTTCATGCGGGTCGCCTTGTGCTTCTCGCTGATGACCATCTGGCCGTTCCAGGTCTCCATGCCGGGCTTGCCGGTGGTGACGGGAAGGGTCTTGATCACCTTGCCGTCCCGCTTGACCTTCATCGTGAGCTTCTTGGCGTCGACGACGGAGACCTGGTTGCGGCCGATGGTGAAGGAGACGGTTTTGTCCTGCTCGCCGTAGACGCCGTCGCGGCCCTCGACACCGTCGAGGCCGAGGTCGACGGTGACCTTGGTGCCCGCCTTCCAGTACTTCTCGGGGCGGAAGTCGAGGCGGTCGTTGCCGAACCAGTGGCCCTCGACGTCGACGGCCGGCTCGGTCTTGATGCTGATGGCCTTCTCGACGTCCTCGGGGTGGGTGATGCCCCGGCTGAAACGGAGGGAGAAGGGCATACCGACGCCGACCGTGGAGCCGTCCTCGGGGGTGAAGTAGCCGAGGAAGGTGTTTTTCGGGGTGAGCGTCGTGAAGCTGGAGTCCTCGGTGGCCTCGCGGCCCTCGGAGTCCTTGGCGACCGCGCGCACCGTGTACTTGGTGGAGGCGGCCAGGTGAGTGGACGGCGTCCAGGTGGCGCCGTCCCCGGATATCTTCCCGTCGACCTTCTCGCCGTGGGCGTCCTTGACCTCGACCTCGGTCAACCTGCCCTTGCCGACGCTGACCTTCAGGGCGCCGCCGGTGTCCACGGACTTGGCGCCGTCCTTGGGCGCGATGCTGACGACGGCCTGCGACTTCTTGCTCTGTGCCGTACCGGAGGTGCCGCTGCCGTCACCGGCTCCGGATCCGGACCCGGAGCCCGACTCTCCCCCGCCGCAGGCCGTGACGGTCAGCAGCACGCCGAGTATCAGCGCCGGAAGCCCCCGTCCGGCCCGTCCCCGCGCGTCAACCGACGCCCCCCGAATCGGTCGCACGTTCAAGTCTTCTCCCCTCCCCCGGGCCTGGTCAGGCCCGCCCCGGTGCGTCCCGCGCGCACCGGCGCATAGTAACCACATGGTCAGGGGCGTCGGCGGCTCATGATTGTCACCGTTCAGTCCCAACTTCAGCGGAACGTCGGGTCAACCCGCCCCTCTCAAGGGTTACTTCACCGCGCTGCCCGCCTTCCACGCCTTCCAGCTCATGTTCCATCCTCCGAGCCCGTTGTCGGGAGCGACCACTTTGTCGTTGCTGTGGACGACCTCGACGACATCCCCGACGAGGCTCCGGTCGAAGAACCAGCCCGCCGGGGTGTCCGAGCCGCCGCCCTTCACGTCGCGCAGCCCGACGCAGCCGTGACTGATGTTGGACCGGCCGAAGACCTCGGGCGCCGCCCAGTAGTTGCCGTGCAGGAAGGTGCCGGATTCGGTCAGGCGCATGGCGTGCGGGACGTCCGGGATGTCGTACTCGCTTTGGCCGTCCCTCTTTCTGAAGCCGACCGTGGCCCCGTTCATGCGGGTGACCTCCAGCATCTCCGTCACCACCATCTTGCCGTTGTACGTGGTGGCCTTCGGAGCCCCGGCGGTGACCGGCACGGTGGCGAGCAGTTCGCCGTCCCGCCGCACCTCCATGGTGTGCTTGGCCGCGTCGACCAGGGAGACCTGGCTGCGGCCGACGGTGAAGGAGAACGTCTTGTACTGCAGCCCGTACGCCCCTGGCGCCCCCTCGACGTCCCGGAACCGCAGCGCGACGGTGACCTCGGTGCCGGGCCTCCAGTAGTGCTCGGGGCGGAAGTCGAGGCGGGACCTGCCGAACCAGTGGGGGCGGATCTCGACGGCCGGCTTCGCCGTCACCCGGACGGCGCGTTCGACGGCGGCCCGGCGGGTGATCTCCCGGTTGAACTCCACGGAGACGATCATTCCGGTGCCGACCGTGGCGCGGTTCTCCGGAGTGACGTATCCGATGAACCGCTTGCCGGGGACATACGTGGTGAAGGTCGTGTGGCGTGCCGAACGATGCCCGTGGCGGTCCACGGCCACGGCGTCGACCGTGTATTTGGCGGCGAGGGCGAGCCGGTCGTCGTCGGGTTCCCAGCGCCGGCCTCCGTCGGTGATGCGCCCGGGAACCGCGGACTCCTGCGCGTCCTGGGACTTGACGACCCGCACCGACTCCAGCCGCCCGCCGGTCACCCCTACCGTCAGCTTCTCGTCGGGCCGGACTCCCTTGGTCCCGTCGCCCGGGGTGACGCGGATGACGTCCTCGGGTGCGGGGGGTTTGCCGAGGGCGGCGAACCCGTCCGCGCCGTCCGAAGTGCAGCCGGCGGCTCCGGTCAGCAGTCCTGCCCATGTCAGTACGGCGGCCAACGCGGCCCTCGCGCGCCGTGCGCGCCCATGTACGTGCCTCACGTCCAACCCCAACGATCAGCCCCGCCCCGGGGAAACGTGAGTGCGAGCCAAGCTCTGGGCAGAACAGGGGGGAGGACGACGCGCATGGGGAGCCGCGCCCGGTCCACGTCGTTCCGCGAGCCGTGGGAGGCTGACAGGTGTCGAGCGCAGCCGAGCAGGAGACGGTGACCGAGGACGGGCGCCCCGCCTCCGTCGTGAACGGCGCTCCGCACAGGGCGCAGAGCGTGCCCGTGTGGCCGGGGGCTCCGATGCCGCTGGGGGCCAGGTTCCGGGTCGGCCCGGACGGGGTGGCGGGGACCAACTTCGCGTTGTGGGCGGGCGGAGCGGAGGCGGTCGAGCTGTGTCTGTTCGATGCCCAGGGCGTGGAGACCCGCGCCCGGCTGACCGAACTGACGCACGAGATCTGGCACGGCTTCGTGCCGGGCGTACTGCCGGGGCAGCGCTACGGCTACCGGGTGCACGGCCGCTGGGACCCCTGGACCGGCGCCCGCTGGAACCCGGCGAAGCTGCTCCTCGACCCGTACGCGCGCGCGGTGGACGGAGCGCGGGGGCAGGACTACAGCAGTCTGCCGCCGGAGGTGTACGGGCACGTCCGGGACTGGCCGGAGCAGCATGTCGCCGACACCGTGCGCGACGACCGGGACTCGGCGCCGTACGTCCCCAAGGGCGTCGTCGTCCACGACGACGCACCCGACGACGAGTGGGAGGACGACCGCCGGCCGAAGACGCCCTGGGCGGACTCGGTGATCTACGAGCTGCACGTCAAGGGCTTCACCCAGCTGCACCCCGGCATACCTCGGGAGCTGCGCGGCACCTACGCCGGTCTCGCGCACCCGGCGGCGATCGAGCACCTGGTGAAGCTGGGCGTGACGGCGGTGGAGCTGCTGCCGGTGCACCAGTTCGCGCACGAGGACCACCTGTTGCGCAGGGGGCTGCGCAACTACTGGGGTTACAACTCCATCGGCTACTTCGCCCCGCACGCCGCCTACGCGGCCTCCGGCACCACCGGCGAGCAGGTCGGTGAGTTCAGGCGGATGGTGCGCGCGCTGCACGCGGCCGGGATCGAGGTCATCCTCGACGTGGTCTACAACCACACCGCGGAGGCGGGCGAGCTGGGCCCCATGCTCTCCCTGAAGGGCATCGACAACCGCGGCTACTACCGCCTCCAGCCGGACGCGCGCCGGTACGCCGACTACACCGGCTGCGGCAACACCCTGCACGTCGTCCAGCCGCACGTACTGCGCCTGATCACCGACTCCCTGCGCTACTGGGTGACGGAGATGGGCGTGGACGGCTTCCGCTTCGACCTGGCGGCGGCGCTGGCCCGCTCCATGCACGACGTGGACATGCTGTCCCCGTTCCTCGCCGTCATCGCCCAGGACCCCGTGCTGCGGCGGGTGAAGCTGATCGCCGAGCCGTGGGACGTCGGCTCCGGCGGCTACCAGGTGGGCGCGTTCCCGCCGCTGTGGACGGAGTGGAACGACCGCTACCGCAACGCCGTACGGGACTTCTGGCGCCATGCCCTGCCGGACGTACGGGAGATGGGCTACCGCCTGTCGGGCTCCAGCGACCTGTACGCCTGGGGCGGGCGCAGGCCGTACGCGTCGGTCAACTTCATCACCTCGCACGACGGGTTCACCCTGCGGGACCTGGTGAGCTATGACCGCAAGCACAACGAGGCCAACGGCGAGGGCAACCGGGACGGGACGGACGACAACCGGTCCTGGAACTGCGGCACCGAAGGGGAGACGGACGACGAGCCCGTCCGCGCGCTGCGGCGCCGCCAGTTGCGGAACCTGCTGACGACACTGCTGCTGTCGACGGGAGTGCCGATGCTGGTCGCGGGCGACGAGCTGGGGCGGACGCAGCGCGGCAACAACAACGCCTACTGCCAGGACAACGAGACCAGCTGGGTCGACTGGGGGCTGCTCCAGGACCCGGGCTGGAAGGCCCTGTTCGACCTGACCTCCCGCCTCATCGCCCTGCGCCACCGGCACCCGGTGCTGCGCCGCCGGGCCTTCTTCTCCGGCCGGGCGCACTCCGCGGACGGCCTGCGGGACCTGGCCTGGTTCACCCCCCGGGGCACGGAGATGACGGAAGGGGACTGGTACGCCCCCGCCGCCACCCTCGGCATGTACCTGTCCGGCCTGGACATCCCGGGCCGGGACCAGCGCGGCGCGCCGATCGTCGACGACAGCTTCCTGGCCGTCCTGCACGCCGGGGACGGGCCGGTGAGCTTCGTGCTGCCGGGGCCGCCGTGGGCGGAGCGGTACGAGGTGGTCGTCGACACCGGCCGGGAGGAGCAGGCCGGGGCGCCGGGCGTGGAGCACCGGGCGGGAACGGCGATCACGGTGCCGGCGCGGACGGTGCTGCTGCTGAGGGTGGCCGGCTGACGCACTGGTGCTGCCCGGTCCCGCCGGCGTCCCCGACGGCGCGACCGGGTGAAAGCTGTGTTCGGGTGAGGGGCACTGCCGATGCGGCGCGCCTCGAACACGCAGGTCGTAGGACCTGCGCCCGATCCCGGTCCGGCCAAAACCCGGTGGGCAGTGTCAGTGGCGGTCCGTAGGCTCGCTGCTGATGTCCACGACTCGTGCCACCGCCAAGGACTCCGAGAAGCGTTCCGCCGTACACACGTTGCTGCGCCTGTGGCCGTACGTGCGGCCCGTGCGCGCCCGGCTGTTCACCGCCGCGTTCGTCGCGGTCCTCGCCTCCTGCGTGGGGCTGGTGATCCCGCTCGTCCTGAAGTGGATGGTGGACGGGCCGGTCGCCGACCGGGACCCGGCGGGCGTGTGGCTCGGGGCGCTGTACCTGCTGCTGCTCGGGTTCACCGAGGCGCTGCTGTTCGGGCTGCGGCGCTGGCTGGTGGCGCGGCCGCTGTCGCACGTCGAGGCGGAGATGCGGGCGGATCTGTACCGGCATCTGCAGCGGCTGCCGGTGGCCTTCCACGACCGGTGGCCGTCGGGGCAGCTGCTGTCGCGGGGCACGACGGATCTGATGCTGCTGCGCATGTTCCTCGCCTTCCCCCTGACGTTCCTGCTGGTCAACGGCGTGACGATCCTGGTCGGCGTGGTCATCATGCTGCTGCAGGACTGGACGCTGGGGCTGGTGATCCTCGGGCCCGCCGCGCCGGTCGTCATCACCTGTGTGATCTTCGAGCGGCGGTACGCGGCCGTCGCGCGGCGCGCGCAGGACCAGGTCGGCGATCTGACGACCGTCGTCGAGGAGAGCGTGCTCGGCATCCGGATCATCAAGGGCTTCGGACGGCACCGCAGCCAGGCGCGGGCGTTCCGGGAGCTGTCGCGGACGCTGCGGGGGACCGAGCTGCACAAGGCGCGGCTGCTCGCCACGATCTGGGGCGTCATCGTGACGTTGCCGGAGGTGGCGATCGGGGCGGCGCTGGTGCTGGGGGTCGTGCAGGTCGCGGACGGCCAGTTGTCGGCGGGGACGCTGGTGGCGTTCCTGTCGACGGCGCTCGCGCTGCGGTGGCCGGTGGACTCGATCGGGTTTCTGCTGGCGATGAGTCAGGAGGCGGCGACCGCGACGGAGCGGTACTTCGAGGTGATGGACGCGGAGCCGGAGTCACCGGCCGCCGTGCCGCGCACCGGCTCGGCGGAGACGGAGACGGAGACCAAGGACAGCGGGCTGCGGTTCCACGACGTCCGCTTCCGTTACCCCGACGCCCCGCCCGGCTCCCCGCCCGTCCTGGACCGCGTCGACCTCCACATCCGCCCCGGCGAATCCATGGCCCTCGTCGGTGCCACCGGAAGCGGGAAGACGACC
Source organism: Streptomyces sp. S.PNR 29 (assembly GCF_030386795.1). GTDB lineage: Bacteria > Actinomycetota > Actinomycetes > Streptomycetales > Streptomycetaceae > Streptomyces. Next base: position 17,708 of record NZ_JANUQM010000014.1, on the reverse strand, counting down.
CTCACCGCTCTCATCCCCCGCCTCCACGAGCTGACGTCGGGACGGATCACGCTGGACGGCGTGGACATCACCCACATGTCCCGCGAGGAGCTGCGCGCCAAGGTCGCCGTCGCCTTCGAGGAACCCACTCTCTTCTCCGCGAGCGTCGGCGACAACGTTCTCATGGGCGCCGGCGACACGGCCGGACCGGCGGAGCTGGAGCGGGCCCTGGCGGTCGCACAGGCCGACTTCGTGCACGCGTTGCCGCAGGGCACGGACACACAGGTCGGCGAGCAGGGGCTCAGTCTGTCCGGCGGCCAGCGGCAGCGCCTCGCGCTCGCGCGGGCGGTCGTCGGGCGGCCGAGGTTCCTGGTCCTCGACGACCCGCTGTCCGCGCTGGACGTGCACACCGAGGCCGCCGTGGAGGCCGCCCTGCGGCAGGTGCTCGCGGACACCACGGCGCTGATCGTGGCGCACCGCCCGTCCACGGTCCTGCTCGCCGACCGGGTCGCCCTGCTCTCCGGCGGCCGGGTCGCCGCCGTCGGCACCCACCAGGAACTGCTGCGCACCAACGCCGAGTACGCCCATCTGATGGCCGGGACCGAGGAGGCCGACCGATGACGGCGACGCCCACGCCCACCGCACCCGACCAGGAGCGGCCCGCCGAAGAACCCCCCACGGCGGGCGACTCCTTCGACCGGGACGTCCTGCCCTCTCCCCCGGGCGCCACCGGCGCCCTGCTGCGCTCCCTGCTCGCCCCGATGAAGGCCCGCGTAGCCGTCACGACCCTTCTGCTGCTGCTCCAGCAGGCGGCGGTGCAGGCGGGCCCGCTGCTGGTGGCGTACGCCATCGACAGCGCCGTCCCCGCGCTCCGCGACCACGACCGGGGGCCGCTGATCGCGGTGGGCGTGGCCTACCTGGCGTGCGCCCTGGCCTCCGGCGGGCTGCAGTACGCGTTCATCGCCGCCTCCGCCCGCGTCAACCAGGACGTGCTGCTCGACCTGCGCGGCCGGATCTTCCGGCACGCGCAGGCCCTCAGCGTCGACTTCCACGAGCGCTACACCTCGGGCCGGCTCATCTCCCGCTCCACCACGGACGTGGAGTCGCTGCGGGAACTGCTCGACGAGGGCCTGCAGGAGCTGGTCACGATCGTGCTGTCCTTCGTCTACATCTCGGCGATGCTGCTCTGGCTGGACCTGGGGCTAGGCGCCGTCGCGGTGGCGTCCTTCGTGCCGCTGTACGGGCTGGTGCGGGTGTACCGGCGGCGTGCGGGGCGGGTGTACACGCAGCGGTCCACGGCCATCGCCGCCGTGATCGTGAAGTTCGTGGAGACGATGAACGGCATCCGGCCGGTCCGGGCCTTTCGCCGGGAGGCCGCCAACGACGCCGAATTCGGCGCGCTGAACCGGCGGCACGAGCTCAGGAACGGCGACGCGCTGCTGGAGATGGCCCGCTATGTCACCGGCTCCCGGCTGATCGCCAACACGGCCGTCGCGGCGATCGTGCTGTGGGGCGCCTACCGGGTGGCGGACGGCACGCTGGCCCTCGGTGTGCTGGCGGCGGCGGTGCTGTATCTGCGGCGGCTGTACGACCCCATCGACCGGCTCGGCATGTTCCTGAACTCGTACCAGTCGGCGGCGGCCTCGCTGGAGAAGATCGCGGGGCTGCTCGCGCAGACGCCGTCCGTGCCCGAGCCGTCGGCTCCCCGGCAGCTCCCGCCCCTGGAGGGCGAGCAGCCCGGCCGGAAGGTCGTGTTCGACGGCGTCCGCTTCGGCTACCGCACGGGCGGCGAGGTCCTGCCCCGCTTCGACCTCACCGTCCCGGCCGGGCAGACGGTCGCGGTGGTCGGCTCGACCGGCGCGGGGAAGTCGACGCTGGCCAAGCTGCTCGCCCGGTTCTACGACCCCACCGGCGGACGGGTCCTGCTGGACGGCGTCGACCTGCGCGACCTCGCCGTGCCGGAACTGCGGCGCGGGGTGGTGATGGTGACGCAGGAGGCGTTCCTGTTCTCCGGCACGGTCGCCGAGAACATCGCCATCGGCCGCCCCGACGCGTCCCGCGAGGAGATCGAGCGGGCCGCGAAGGCGATCGGTGCGCACGACTTCATCAGCGCGCTGCCCGACGGCTACGACACCGACGTCCGCAAGCGGGGTGGTCGTATCTCCGCCGGTCAGCGCCAACTGGTCGCGTTCGCCCGGGCGTTGCTCGCCGACCCGGCCGTGCTGATCCTGGACGAGGCGACCAGTTCCCTCGACATCCCCGGCGAGAAGGCCGTGCAGCGCGCCATGGCGACGGTGCTGAGGGGGCGGACGGCGGTCGTCATCGCGCACCGGCTGTCGACCGTCGAGATCGCCGACCGGGTGCTGGTGATGGAGCACGGGCGGATCGTCGAGGACGGCAGCCCGGCCGAACTCATCGGCGGCACGGGCCGGTTCGCGGACCTGCACCGGGCCTGGCGGGACAGTCTGGCGTGAGCCTGTGGTGGCGGGTGACCGGCCCGGCAGCGGCTCCGCATAACGGACGGCAACTCCCGGACAACGAACGAATTCTGGTCAACTTCCTGACGCGCTCCTGACAGAAAGGGCCATCTGCTGCCACTCTTCCCACGGCCGCTCCACAGAAACCCCACAGAGACATCCCCGGAGCGCCACACACGTTCCTCTGCACGTGGTTCTGCGTACCGCCTTGTTCTGCCCGGACGGCCCACCCGCCGACCGGTCTCCCCTGGCCGCGCGACCCGCGGCCGCGCAGAAGGAGTCAGTGTTGAGCAGCAGTTCCCACAGACGCACCTCCCACACAGCACAGCGCCCCACGTCGCCCCGCCGCGCCGCCGCCGTCGCCCTCGTCGGCGTGTCCGCGCTGATCGCCGCCGCGTTCCAGACGGGCGCCGCCACCGCCGCCCCGGAGAAGGCACCGTCGGCCGCGGGCAAGGCCACCCCGGGCTCGGAGTCGGTCCGGCTCACCCCCGCCCAGCGCGCCGCGCTGATCCGCGAGGCCGACGCCACCACAGCGGACACCGCGAAGGACCTGGGCCTCGGCGCCAAGGAGAAGCTCGTCGTCCGTGACGTGGTCAAGGACCGCGACGGCACCTTGCACACGCGGTACGAGCGCACGTACGACGGCCTGCCGGTGCTCGGCGGGGACCTGGTCGTCGAGACGTCGAAGGCCGGGCGTACCACGGGCATCGTCAAGGCCACCCGGGCCGCCATCAAGCCGGCGACGCTGAAGCCCGCGATCAGCGCCGCGAAGGCCGAGAAGCAGGCGCTGGCCGCCGCGAAGGCCGACGACGCCAAGAGCCCCGACGTCAACCGGGCGCCCCGCAAGGTGATCTGGGCCGCGGACGGCAAGCCGGTCCTCGCGTACGAGACGGTCGTGGGCGGCCTCCAGGAGGACGGCACCCCGAACGAACTGCACGTCATCACCGACGCCGCCACCGGCAAGAAGCTCTACGAGTACCAGGCCATCGAGACCGGCACCGGCAACACCATGTACAGCGGCACGGTCACCCTCGGCACCACGCAGTCGGGATCCACGTACAACCTGACCGACGGGGCGCGCGGCAACCACAAGACGTACAACCTCAACCGCGGCAGCTCCGGCACCGGCACGCTGTTCTCCGGCGCGGACGACGTGTGGGGCAACTCAAGCGCGTCCAACGCGGAGACCGCGGGCGCCGACGCGCACTACGGCGCGGCGCTGACGTGGGACTACTACAAGACCGTGCACGGCCGCAGCGGCATCCGCGGTGACGGCGTGGGCGCGTACAGCCGGGTCCACTACGGCAACAACTACGTCAACGCGTTCTGGTCCGACAGTTGCTTCTGCATGACGTACGGCGACGGCTCGGGCAACACCCACCCGCTGACGTCCATCGACGTGGCCGGTCACGAGATGACCCACGGCGTCACCTCCAACACCGCGGGCCTCAACTACAGCGGCGAGTCCGGCGGCCTGAACGAGGCCACGTCCGACATCTTCGCCACGGCGGTCGAGTTCTACGCGGCCAACGCCTCCGACGTCGGTGACTACCTCATCGGCGAGGAGATCGACATCAACGGCGACGGCACCCCGCTGCGCTACATGGACAAGCCCAGCAAGGACGGCTCGTCCAAGGACAGCTGGTACTCCGGCATCGGGTCGATCGACGTGCACTACTCGTCCGGTCCCGCGAACCACTTCTTCTACCTGCTGAGCGAGGGCAGCGGCACCAAGACCATCAACGGTGTCACCTACAACTCGTCCACCTCGGACGGTCTTCCGGTCACCGGGATCGGCCGGGCCAAGGCCGAGAAGATCTGGTTCCGCGCGCTGACCACCAAGTTCACCTCGACCACCAACTACGCGGGCGCCCGCACCGGCACCCTCGCGGCGGCCGGTGAGCTGTACGGCACCGACAGCGCCGAGTACAAGGCGGTGCAGGACGCGTGGGCGGGCATCAACGTCGGCTCGCGCTCCGGCGGCGGGGGCGGTGGCGGCACCTCCTTCGAGAACACCGCCGACGTGTCGATTCCGGACAGGGGAGCAGCGGTCACGTCGTCGATCACCGTCTCCGGCCGGACGGGCAACGCGCCGTCGAACCTCGCGGTGGCCGTCGACATCGTCCACACCTACATCGGTGACCTTCAGGTGCAGCTGGTCGCCCCCGACGGCACGGCGTACACGCTGAAGGCGTACGGCACCGGCGGGAGCGCCGACAACCTCAACACCACGTACACGGTGGACGCCTCCTCCGAAGTCGCCAACGGGGTCTGGCAGTTGCGGGTCCAGGACAACGCGGCCCAGGACACCGGCTACATCAACAGCTGGAAGCTGACCTTCCCGTAGACCAGGCGAAGGCGCCGCCCCGGGGGCCTACTCCCGCCGGGGCGGCGCCGTTCATGTTCCCGAAACATTCACCGGCCGGTCGACTTTCGGCCAACATCACTACCCCCTCCTGACATGTACGCGTCCCAGGTGTCACTCTTCCTCCACCCGCCGCACAGCACCACAGCACATCCCCCACAAAAGGAGCTCGTGTGACCCCCCGCTACGCGCGTCACCACCGCACCACCCTGGCCATCGCCACCGCTGTCGCGGCCGGCGCCCTGCTCACCACCGGCCTGACCACGACCAGCGCCGCGGCCGGCCCCGCCGCGGCCGGGAAGCCGGCTCTGGCCGGCGCACCCGTCCTGCTCTCCGCTCCCGCCCGCGCGTCCCTCATCAAGCAGCAGCAGGCCGACGCGCCCGAGGCCGCCCGGGAGATAGGCCTCGGCGCCAAGGAGAAGCTGATCGTCAGAGACGTCGTCAAGGACGCCGACGGTACGGTCCACACCCGCTACGAGCGCACCTACGCGGGCCTGCCGGTCCTCGGCGGCGACCTCGTCGTGCACGAGTCGAAGTCGGGCGAGACCCAGGGCGTCACCAAGGCGACCAAGGCGACCATCAAGGTCGCCTCGACGACGGCCGAGCTGCCCGCCGCCAAGGCCGAGAAGCAGGCACTGACGGCCGCGAAGGCCGCCGGTTCGGAGAAGACCGAGGCCGACTCCGCGCCCCGCAAGGTGATCTGGGCCGCGGACGGCAGGCCGACCCTGGCCTACGAGACGGTCGTCGGCGGCCTGCAGGACGACGGCACCCCGAACGAACTGCACGTCATCACCGACGCGGCCACCGGCAAGAAGCTCTACGAGTACCAGGGCATCGAGACCGGCACCGGCAACACCACGTACTCCGGCACGGTCACCCTCGGCACCACCAAGTCCGGCTCGACGTACACCCTCACCGACGGCACGCGCGGCAGCCACAAGACCTACAACCTCAACCGCCGCACCTCCGGCACCGGCACGCTCTTCTCCGGCTCCGACGACGTGTGGGGCACCGGCAACCCGTCCAACCTGGAGACCGCCGCCGCCGACGCGCACTACGGCGCCCAGGTCACCTGGGACTTCTACAAGAACACCTTCGGCCGCAGCGGCATCAAGAACGACGGCAAGGCGGCCTACTCGCGCGTCCACTACGGCAACGCGTACGTCAACGCGTTCTGGGACGACAGCTGCTTCTGCATGACCTACGGCGACGGTGAGAGCAACACCCACCCGCTGACCTCGCTGGACGTGGCGGGGCACGAGATGAGCCACGGCGTCACCTCGAACACGGCCGGGCTGAACTACAGCGGCGAGTCCGGTGGCCTGAACGAGGCGACCTCGGACATCTTCGGCACGGGCGTGGAGTTCTACGCCAACAACTCCTCCGACATCGGTGACTACCTCATCGGCGAGGAGATCGACATCAACGGCGACGGCAGCCCGCTGCGCTACATGGACAAGCCCAGCAAGGACGGCTCGTCCAAGGACAGCTGGTCCTCCAGCCTGGGCGGCCTCGACGTGCACTACTCGTCGGGCCCCGCGAACCACTTCTTCTACCTCCTCTCGGAGGGCAGCGGCACCAAGACCATCAACGGCGTGACCTACAACTCGCCCACGTCCAACGGCTCCACGGTCACCGGCATCGGCCGCACCAAGGCCCTGCTGATCTGGTACAAGGCGCTGACGACGTACATGACGTCGACGACCAAGTACTCCGGCGCCCGCACGGCGACGCTGAACGCGGCGTCCGCTCTGTACGGCTCCAGCAGCACCGAGTACAAGGCGGTCGCGGCGGCCTGGTCCGCCGTCAACGTCGGCTGACGAACCACCGGCTGAGGGCGGCACCCGGGAGGAAGGCAGTCCCGGGTGCCGCCCTAGTCTTGGTGCCCATGTCCTTCACGTACGACGACGTCGGCGCCACCCGCGAGCAGGGCTTCTGCCCGCCGGGCTACTACCCCCTGCACGTACGTGCCCGACTCGGGGAGGGTGAGGACGTCTTCCGCCGGGCGTCCGAGGCGGTGCTCACCTGGGAGATGCACCGGGCCATGGGCGTGGGCATAGACGCGAGCGCGGACCGGGCGGCGCCCGGCGTCGACGTCACCGTCACCCTCGCCGGCATGATCAAGGCCCCCTGCCGTGTGGTGTGGACGGTGCAGGAACCCCGCCGCGCCGGATGGGCGTACGGCACGCTGACCGGCCACCCGGAGTGCGGCGAGGAGGCGTTCGTGGTGAACCGCACGGGCGACGGCACGGTCTGGCTGACCGTGAACGCCTTCAGCCGCGGTGCGAAGTGGTACGCGCGGGCGGGCGGGCCCGCCACGCGGGGACTTCAGCACGCGTACGCGCGGCGGTGCGGGGTGGTGCTGCGGCGGTTGTGCGGCGAGAAGGACCACTGAGCGGCCGCCCCTGAGAGGCCGTTGTCATTCCACGGGGTGCGGCCGCCGCAGGTCGCGCTGCCGCGCGGACCGCTGCCCGGTCACCTCATCAGCACCCCCGCCGCCTCCACCAGTTCCTCCGACGGCACCGTCACCAGCCCCACCTCCGCGGTCGAGGCCAGCAGCGGGTGGGCGGGAAGGATACGGACCGTGTAGCCGTAGGGGCCGGTGCGGTCCAGGGAGAGCGGGCCCTCGTACACCCAGCGGCCCTCCGGGTCCGGGCCGCCCACCGGTTTCAGCGGCACCGCCGTCGCGTCGGTGATGCGGTCCTCGGAGTCGACCCGGCCGGAGACCGCCTGCACCTCGACGTCGTCGGGGCCGAGGTCGCCGAGGCCGACCCGCACCCGCAGCGCCAGCGTCGTGCCGAGCTCCGCGGTGGGCGTGGCGGCGGACGTCTCGACGTGGTCGACGGTCACGCCGTGCCAGGCCGCCCGCACCCTGGCCTTCCACTCGGCGAGGTCGCGTGCCGAGTCGGGGTCCATCGTGCGGTGCGCCCGGGCCGCCGGGGTGTAGAGGCGCTCGACGTACTCGCGGACCATGCGCCCGGCCAGCACCTTGGGCCCGAGCAGGCTCAGGGTCTGGCGGACCATCTCGATCCAGCGTTCCGGCAGCCCGTTGCGGCCCCGCTCGTAGAAGCGGGGGGCCACACGCTGCTCCAGCAGGTCGTAGAGGGCGGCGGCCTCCACGGAGTCGCGGTGGTCCGGGTCGGTGCCGACGCCGTCGGCGGTGGGGATCGCCCAGCCGAAGTCCGGCTGGAACCACTCGTCCCACCAGCCGTCCAGGACCGACAGGTTGAGGCAGCCGTTCAGCGCCGCCTTCATGCCGCTGGTGCCGCACGCCTCCAGCGGCCTGAGCGGGTTGTTCAGCCAGACGTCGCAGCCGTGGTACAGCTTCTGCGCCATCGCCATGCCGTAGTCCGGCAGGAACACGATCCGGTGCCGGACGCGCGGGTCGTCGGCGAAACGGACCAGCTCCTGGATGAGCCGCTTGCCGCCGTCGTCCGCCGGATGCGCCTTGCCGGCGACGACGATCTGGATCGGCCGCTCGGGGTGCAGCAGCAGGTCCATGAGCCGGTCGCGGTCGCGGAGCATCAGCGTCAGACGCTTGTACGACGGGACGCGCCGCGCGAACCCGATGGTGAGGACCTCCGGGTCGAGCACTCCGTCGATCCAGCCCAGCTCGGCCTCGCCCGCGCCGCGCTGCCGCCAGGAGGCACGCAGCCGCGCCCGCACCTCCGTCACCAGCTGCTCGCGCAGCGTCCGGCGCAGCTCCCAGACGTCCTGGTCGGGGATGCCGGCGACCGCGTCCCAGCGTTCCGAGTCGCCGACGCTCAGCGCGTCCTCGGTGCGCTGGACGCCGATCTCCCGGGCGCCGAGCCGGAAGACCTCGGGGGCGACCCAGGTGGGGGCGTGCACCCCGTTGGTGACCGAGGTGATCGGCACCTCGTCGGGGTCGAAGCCGGGCCACAGCCCGGAGAACATCTCGCGGCTGACGTTGCCGTGCAGGAGGGAGACGCCGTTGGCGCGCTGGGCGAGGCGCAGGCCCATCACCGCCATGTTGAAGAGGTTGGGCTCGCCCTCGGGGTAGGTCTCCATGCCGAGCCTGAGGACGCGCTCGACGTCGATACGCGGAAGCTCGGCGTCCGGGCCGAAGTGGCGGGCGACCAGTTCGCGGTCGAAGCGGTCGATGCCGGCCGGGACGGGGGTGTGCGTGGTGAACACGGTCCCGGCCCGGACCGCTTCCAGGGCGGAGTCGAAGTCCAGCCCCTCCGCGCAGAGTTCGGCGATGCGTTCCAGGCCGAGGAAGCCGGCGTGGCCCTCGTTGGTGTGGAAGACCTCCGGCTCGGGATGCCCGGTCAGCCGGCAGTACGTCCGCACCGCCCTGACCCCTCCTATCCCGAGCAGCATCTCCTGCAGCAGCCGGTGCTCGCTGCCGCCGCCGTAGAGCCGGTCGGTCACACCGCGCTCGCCGAGGTCGTTCTCCTCCACGTCCGAGTCCAGCATCAGCAGCGGGACACGGCCGACCTGGGCCAGCCAGACACGGGCGCGCAGCTCCTTGCCCCCGGGCAGGGCGAGACTGACCTGGGCGGGGGTGCCGTCGGCCTCCTTGAGCAGGACCAGCGGCAGCTCGTGGGGGTCGAGGACGGGGTAGTGCTCCTGCTGCCAGCCGTCGCGGGACAGGGTCTGCCGGAAGTAACCGTGCCGGTAGAGCAGCCCGACCCCGATGAGAGGCACACCGAGATCGCTGGCCGCCTTCAGGTGATCGCCGGCGAGGATGCCGAGGCCGCCGGAGTACTGGGGCAGGGCGGCTGTGATGCCGAACTCGGGTGAGAAGTAGGCGACGGCGGCCGGGAGTTCGGCGGGCTGGGCCTGGTACCAGCGGTCGCCGGTCAGGTAGTCGTGCAGATCGTCGGCGACCGCGGTGAGGCGGCGCAGGAAACGGCGGTCCTCGGCCAGCTCGGCCAGGCGCGCGGGGCGGACGGTACCGAGCAGCCGTACGGGGTCGCCGCCCGAGGCCGCCCAGCATTCCGGGTCGACGGACTGGAAGAGGTCGCGGGTCTCCGCGTGCCAGGACCAGCGCAGGTTGCGGGCCAGATCGCTGAGCGGCCGCAGGGGGTCGGGGAGAACTGGACGGACGGTGAATCGACGGATCGCCTTCACATTCCACCTCACCGCTTCGCTGGATGACGCACGGCGGTGTGCGTCGTCGTCTCTCTTGACGGTACCGGTGTCGGTGTCACCCTCGCTGGGGCTCCGCGCCCTCCGTCGCCGGATCGAGGCGGCACCTCGTCACGAATCGTGAGGTTCCGTGAACTCTATGTCGTCCGGGAGTGCGTGGCCGAGTTGTTCCAGGCGGCGGGCTACGGCGGTGGGGGTGCGGCCGAGGTGGTGGGCGGTGCGGAGGATGTGGGTGAGGGGGACGGGGGTTCCCGCATCGAGCCACACGGAATACCGTGAGCCTCTGCGGAGCACGGCCCAGTCATCACGGGCCGACCAGTCGCCGTCGGACGGTTCGCGCGCCACGTCGTAGCCGTAACGGGTCAACCGGTGGACGACCTCGTCCGGCGACAGACCAAGCGTGTGCGCGGCTCGCAGCACGTGATGCCGGGGAACCTGGCTCTCCGCGTCCAGCCAGGGCGGCCCCCCATCGTGGTCCCGGCTCATCAGCACCATGTCGAGGTAGTCGCGGGGCTGGAGCGGGTGCTCGTCGAGGCCGGGCACGACAAAGCCGAGTTCGGTCAGCAGCCGTGCGACATCCCGGTCGGTCATGTCCTGGTTCCGGGCCAGGGTCAGGACGGCGTTGGCCTCCACCGGGCGCGGGTAGGTCACGGCTCCGTACTCGTCGATGTGGTAGTACCGGGACAGGTCGTCGACAAGTCGCAAGTACAGGTTCCGCTCCGCGGCGGGAGGCAGTTCGGGCGGCGAGAAGCCCAGGGCAACGAGCCGCTGGACCAGCAGCTCCACCCCTTCCTCGCGGTTGCGGGAAAGCTTGAGCAGGTGGTGCAGTGGAAAGGGCTCTTCCTCGGAGATCCACGGCGGCGCACCGTCGCCGTCCCGGCTGATGATTTCCAGATCGGACTGGTCCACCTGGTCGGGCACTGGGTCCTGCGGGAGTTCGTAGCCTGCTGTGACGAGTACCTCCTCGATCCTGGCTCTCTGTCCGGGGAAGGCAGCCACGGCCCGCACCAGATGGGGGAGCGTCACGGGCCGGTCCCGGGGCAGCTCGGGACCGGTCGGTTCGAGATGTCGCCGGAGCACCAGCCTGGCGAGGTGCTCCGGGTCCGGCGGCCAGCCGACCGACGGCGAAGGCGGCGCGTCGAGCTCCTCGTCTCTGGGCACGCGGAAGCCCAGCTCGGCGAGCAGGCGCACGATGGAGCGAGGGTCGTCCTCGCCGAACCGGGCCATGCTATGGACGGCCGCGACGCTCACCTCGCCGCCCACCGGTAGCCACGGGCGCATGCCGTTCCCGTCGCGGCTCAGAAACCGTGAATTTCGAACATCGGCGACCCTCCGCAGGATCTCTTCGTCGGGCAGATCCAGTCGGAACTCCCTCAGGCGGTCCACGGCATCCACGAAGGGCAGGCCGCTCGCCCGGGCAGCGGCCCGCACCACGCCCGGAGGAAGCGGACTGCCATCGTCCTCGCTGATCTCGCTCAAAAGCAGTTCGTCCGAAGGGCGCGCGACGGGGAGCGGGCGGCGGGGCAGCACTCCGGAGCCCGGCGCCGAGGCGGCCCAGACTCGGGCCCGCCATTCGACGAATATGTTGGGCTCTTCCTCGATCAGGGGCACTGCGCCGACCGTCCGGGTGCGGCGGACCAGCTGCAGGTCCCCGGGACAGCAGCCGACGGTCGCGGCGTCAGCGACCACCCCTGCCTCGTGGCGCGTGTCGAACGGGAACTCATGGCCGCGGGCCACGGCCTGCGCCGCGATGAGATCAGCAAGCTGCGTCTGTCGCCGGGCGTCTCTGGCGCCCGGGGGAGGTGTCCGACCGCCCGGTCCCGGCCATCCGCCGATGGCCAGGGCATGCAGCCACTCCAGCGACAGCACCCGTCCGCCCTCTTCGAACAGCACGGGGATCTTCTCGGCGAGGAGTCCGGCCACGTACTCCTCATGGTCGTCCAGCATGGCCCCGCGGTCCAGGCGCAGCTTGGGGGCGTGCTTCCCGGTCAGGTTGACCACGCATCCGAAGCGGGCCTCCCCGGCCCACAGTCCGTCCGCGAGGACCGCACCGCGCCCACCGCACCACCAGACTCCGTCCCCGGCGTCCTGGACGGGAGCGGTGTCCCCCTCGTAGCGCCATACCGCGCTCGGATCGGAGGAATCACGGCCGACATACCCGGAAAGCACTCCGGGCCGCCACTCCAGCGGCTCGTTCTCCCCTTCCTTCACCTTCACGGAGAAGTCCGACACCCACAGGTGCTTGCGCATCGCCTCCCCGCAGGACACCGTCTTGTCGGGATTGCGCAGATACAGCCGCACCGCTGTCCCCGACCACCGGCTCGTCCCCTTCGGCGTGATACGGAACAGCGCCCCGGGCCCGTCGATGTCCACCACCAGCTTTTCGCCGGGGCCGAAATCGGACGGCAGTCTGCTGGTCGTCACCCGGATCTCGTCGGCGAGCATGAAGTAGCTCAGCACACCGATGCCGAACCGGCTGTTGGCATGGAACGGGATCCCGGCCCTCGCCCACTCCGCCTGCTCCTCCAGGAACTGCCGTTCCTCCACGAACCGGCTCCCCGCGAAGGCGAACAGGTGGCGCAGTTCGTGGCGGCCCATGCCGATGCCGTTGTCCCGGCATTCGATGAAGGGGCGGCCGTCCTCCTCCCCCTGGGTGAAGACGATCTCCCCCTGCCACGGGTCTTCTGGTTCGTCGGGGTGCCGCGCGTTCCACAGGTCGGTCCGGGCCTTGCGGTACCGGCAGGCGTCCAGGGCGTTCTGGTACAGCTCGCGCAGGGCGAGGGTGCGGTCCTGGTAGAGCTGCTCCCCCATGAGCAGGTCACGGACCCGGTCGCCGTCGAGCCGGAACCGTACGTCAGCCCTGTCGTACCGGGGCCTGCGGTTCTCGTCGAGGGCGGGGGTGACCTTGCCCGCGCCGAACGCGGCCGGGACGCCCCAGGCCGCCGCGCGTTCGCCGGCCGGGCCGCGCTGCACCGTGCGCACGGCGCGGTCGAGGGCGTCGGTGTGGTCACGCAGGGCGAGTTCCACGGCGAGGTGCGGGCAGGCGGTGGACAGGGCGCGGCGGCGCGGGCCGTCCTGCTGCCAGGTCACGTCCCGCAGCGCGGCCCGGAAGGCCTCGCCGTCGACCGGGGCGCTGATGCCCAGGTGCTCTGCGACCAGGGAGGACAGCAGCATCGGGTCGACGGCCATGTGGTGGGCGACGGTGAGCAGGATGCCGGTCTTCTCCCAGTCGAGGGTGTGCTCCTCGCCGCGCTGTGCGGCGACGGTGTCCTGCTCCGGGGGCTGCCACTGCTCCAGGTCCAGGCCGATCAGTTCGGCGAGCCGCCACAGGCGGGCGGGGCTGAGCACCTCGCGGACGAGCGGTGACTCGAACTCGGGGAGGTCCGGCAGCGTCTCCAGGCCGGCGAGTCCGGACCGTCGTACGGCCTCCCGGGTGGCGGGCAGCCGCAGCAGCCACTGCCGGGCGAGCCACCAGGCGATGGCGCGGGCCTCGGGGGCACGGCCACGCTGCCGGGCCCTGCGCTCGCGGTCCATCAGGGCCAGGTGCCCGGCACAGTACCGGTCGAAGGCCGCCCGGTCGGCGAATCCGCATTCCTCGGCGGCGGATGTGCCGTCCACCAGGGCCCACGGCCAGATGTCCCGTGCCAGGTAGGGGAACCGGGTGCCGAACGCGGTGTAGAGGAAGGGAGCCGCGACCAGCATCGCGGCCTCGGTCAGGGTCAGGCCGGAAGCGGGGGCCGACTCGTACAGCATGTTCGTGATCGCGAGGCTCATCCGGCTCTCGCTGCCTGCGGGCCGCCAGATGTCGCCGTGCTCGGCGAGCCACGCGTCCGCGATGTCGGTCTCGCGCCCCCACAGCCCGACGAGCCGGGCCACCGCGTCGCGCACCTGCCGGACGGCATCGGCGGCCTCTTCGTCGCCGAGCCGTTCGCACACGACCCGCCGCCAGGCCTCGTGTTCCACGGCCGCCGTCTGCCAGCGGTGCTCCGGCGCCTGGTCCAGCCCGCCGGGTCCCCGGCCGGGGAACAGCAGCAGGCCCTCCCTGCCGGTGGCGAAGTTGATCTGGACGCCCTGGTCGGACCGCCCCCGGTCCTCCTGGGCGATCGTGCGCACCCGGTCGTCGAGCAGGGTCTCCATCGCGTCGAGGGAACCGGGAGCTGCCGGGTCCTGCGCGATCTCGGTGAGGGCCTTGGTGAAGTACGAGAACCCCTTGGACTCGGTCCCGGAGGGTGTGCCTTCCAGTGGTCCGGCCGCGGGGCCGAATCCGGCCACCCCGTAGCGGGTGCAGGCGTAGACGTGGGCGTACCGGGGGCGTCCGCCGTAGCCGGTGCCGCCCTTGCCCCAGCCGTGCTGGTCGGGGCCGGACTTGGTGAACATGTCCTCGAAGTCCACGCGGCAGGCGTCGACGGCGACGACGAGCTGTTCGGCCTTGGAATCCATCAGGTAGTCGCCGAACTCGATCCGCAGGCAGGTGTCCAGGAAGTGCCGGGAGGAGCTGCGCGCGGGTCCCGTGACCAGGAAGTCCGCTCCGTCCTTGTGGAGGCCGTGGCCGGACAGGACGAGCAGCAGGTGGTCACCGGGTGCGGCGTGGCAGACGAAGGACTCGACCTCGGTCTTGATCGCCGTGCCGTGCAGTTCGTCGGCGTCGAGGACCTGCGCGTCCTGGTACCCGGCGGCCTTCAACGCGTCGGCCAGCCCCCGCAGTTCGCTGGTGATGAAGGGCATCGGTCCGAAGCCGGGATCGCTGTAGTGGTCCACGCCCACCAGCAGGGCGCGGAACCGTCCCTCTTTCCCGCCCGGTCCGCCCCCGCTACCGCTCACTGCCGGCCGGCCGCGGCGTCAGCGTCAGCTGGATGCCGCCGGTGCGCTGGGCCTGGGCGCCGACACCGAGGACGACGAGCTGTCCGGAGGCGGTCAGCTGGCAGGACACCTGCACCTCGGAGATGCCCCAGCCGTCGGGGCCCGCCTGCTGGAGTCCGTCGAAGGCCTCGCTCAGTCCGTTGAGGGTGCGGGTCAACTGGGCGTTCAGGTCGGCCGGTTTGAAGCGGCGCCGCTGCACCGGTTCGGTGTCGCCGCCGGCGCCGCGCCGCCACGACTTGTCGCGGCCGCCGTGCTCGTCGCCCGTGTCGTCGACCACCAGGAACTCCAGCTCCTCCGTGGCCTGCGCGCCGTTCGCGTCCCCCTGGTACGACTCCATGCCCCGGCTCCCCCACACTTCGTCACCACACGTGGAGCCGATCATAGGACCACCACCGGACATTGCGCCCCGCATTGGCCGCACTACCCACCTGAAAGCAGGACCCGCCCATCCGGGCGCCCTGGCCTCCCCGCCCCGAAAGCACCCCGGCCGCCCCACGCCCCCCATGACCGATATGGCCGATTCCGCCCCTGCAGGCGCCCTTGTGGTGCTTCACCCGCCACGAAAGGCTGCCCCATGGCGTACCGGCCCGCGCATCCGGCCAAGCCGGCCAACCACGGCTGCCGTACGCCGGGTTGAGGAGGGGAACTCACACCATGGCACGGACGCGAACACGGCGTCTGCGCCGGGCGGGGGGTCTGGCCGCGGTGAGCTGCGCCGTGGCGCTTTCGGCCACCACCCTGCCCGCGCACGCCGCACCGGAGGGGCGGATACTCGGCGCCGGAGCACCCGGCTCCGTGACCGGAAGCTACCTGGTGACCCTCAAGGAGGGAACGAAGGCCCCGTCGGCGGCCGGAAAGAGCCTGGCCGAGAAGTACGGGGTGGACATCAGCCACACCTACGGCACGGTCCTGAACGGCTACGCGATCAGGGCCGACGACAGACAGGCGCGGCTCCTCGCGGCCGACTCCCGCGTCGCCTCCGTCGTCCAGGACACCCGCGTCACCCTGGACCACGCCCGGAAGAGCCCGCCCTCCTGGGGCCTGGACCGCGTCGACCAGCCGAACCTGCCGCTGGACGAGAACTACACATGGCCACGGGCGGCGGGCCGGGGCGTGACCGTGTACGTGATCGACACCGGCGTCCGGACCACGCACAGGGACTTCGGCGGCCGGGCGAGCCACGGCTGGGACTTCGTGCAGAACGACGGGACGGCCCAGGACGGCAACGGGCACGGCACGCATGTCGCGGGCATCGTCGCCGGGACGACGTACGGCGTCGCGAAGCAGGCGAGGATCGTCGGCGTGCGCGTCCTCGACGACGCCGGTTCGGGCACCACGGCCCAGGTGATCGCCGGCATCGACTGGGTGACGCGACACGCCAGGAAGCCGGCGGTCGCCAACCTGAGCCTGGGCGGCCCCCGCAACGCCCAGCTGGACGCCGCGGTCCGCACCTCCATCGCGTCCGGCGTCACATACACGGTCGCGGCGGGCAACGAGGGGCGGCCGGCGGGCCGGTACTCCCCGGCCGGGGTGCCGCAGGCGATCACGGTCGGCGCGACCGACAGGAACGATGTCCGGCCAAGTTTCTCGAACTTCGGCTCGGCGCTCGACCTGTTCGCCCCGGGTGTGGCGATCACCTCGGCGTCCCACACGAGTGACACCGCGAAGGCGTCCCGCTCCGGTACGTCGATGGCGTCGCCGCACGCCGCCGGTGCGGCCGCGCTCCACCTGGCCGGCCACCCCGGGGCCACGCCGGCGCAGGTGTCGAAGGCGCTGGTCGCGGGCGCGGTGTCCGGGAAAGTGTCGAGGCGGGGCCTCGATTCGCCGAACAGACTTCTGCAGGCGCCGCGTTCGTGAGCGGAGCGTGCGGAAACCGGCCTCGTCCGTGACGGACGAGGCCGGTCTTGTGTGTAGACATACGCGTGAGTAGTTAACAAAGTGCCGGATTGCCCACCCGAAGAGTGTGGGAAGGCTCCTCCGGTACACCCCTCAGGTAGACCCGTACACCTCACAGGTAGACCCGCAGGACCCACCTCCCCACAGTCATCCGCCCACCCACGTTGACGCGGACAGGAGCGGTCATGCCCGCCACGCACCACTCGTCAGCACCCCCGACGTCCAGTACCGAAGCAGTTTCCGTGCGCCCTGCCGCGGCCGGTCCGCCGGCCCCGGAGCCACCCTCGGCGGGTGGGGCGACCGCCGTCGGGCGCATACCCGTCCTCGACGTCCGCCCGATCGTCCAGCACGGGCGCAGGCCCGCCAAGGCGGTCACCGGCGAGTCGTTCGAGATATCGGCCACCGTGTTCCGGGAGGGGCACGACGCCGTCGCCGCCAATGTCGTACTGAAGGATCCGCAGGGGCGTCCCGGACCGTGGACGCCGCTGCGGGAACTGGCTCCGGGTACCGATCGCTGGGGAGCCACCGTCACCGCCGGGGAACCCGGCCTGTGGACGTACACGGTGGAGGCCTGGGCCGATCCGGTCACCACCTGGCGGCACCACGCCCAGATCAAGATCCCGGCGGGGATGGACACGGACCTGGTCCTGGAGGAGGGCGCGCGCCTGTACGAGCGGGCCGCGGCCGGTGTACCCGAGGACGACGGGCGGGAGGTGGTCCTCGCCGCCGTGGAGGCCCTGAGGGACGAAAGCCGCCCCGCCGCGTCACGGCTCGCCGCGGCGTTGACGCCCGAGGTGGACGCGGTGCTGGCCCGGCATCCGCTGCGCGAGCTGGTCACCGCCTCCGAGACGCTGCCGTTGCTGGTGGAGCGGGAGCGGGCGCTGTTCGGGTCCTGGTACGAGTTCTTCCCCCGCTCCGAGGGCACCCCCGAGCAGCCGCACGGCACCTTCCGCACCGCCGCCCGCCGGCTGCCCGCGATCGCCGCGATGGGCTTCGACGTCGTCTACCTGCCCCCCATC
>NZ_JANUQM010000013.1 GCF_030386795.1 Streptomyces sp. S.PNR 29 | reverse complement strand
CTTCCCTTCGGTGTTTCCGACTCTATCAGATCCTTTCGGGCCTGATCCCCAGTCAGCGGGGTTTGTCTTCGCGGCCGTTGGGCCGTTCCGACGTCTTCAACCTTAGCGGACTCTCTCGGCGATTCCCAAATCGGAGTCGATCCGGTTGCCGAGTCCTGATCGGAATTGAATTCGGGCACGCCGAAATCGACCCCGTCAGGAGATCATGCTGTGGTTTGGTTGCCGCTCGTGCGGCGGGAGGTGCTGCCGCAGAACCGTTACGGCTCCGTGGCAACCCGAAGAACTCTACGGATCCCGCAGGGGGCTGTCAAGCAGTCTCCGTCAAGATCTTTTAGGGCCCCTGCAGGCGCTCTCAGTCCAGGTCGCTGAGCCGTCCGCCGGCGTCCGGCTGGGCGTCTTCCACTCTGCGCAGGAGGCGGGTGAGGACCTCACCGAGGACCGTGCGTTCGTCCGGGGCCAGGTCCTGGAGGAGGTCCTCCTCGAAGACGGAGGCGAGACGCATGGCCTCCAGCCACTTCTCGCGGCCCTCGGCCGTGAGCTCGACGATGACACGTACGCGATTGGACTCATCGCGTTCACGGGTCACCAGTCCTTCGGCAACCATGCGGTCGATCCGGTGGGTCATGGCGGCCGGCGTCAGGCCGAGGCGCTTGGCGAGGTCGCTGGGGCCCATGCGGTAGGGGGCGCCGGAGAGCACCAGCGCCTTCAGGACCTCCCACTCGGCGTTGCTGATGCCGAGGGCTGCGGTCTGGCGTCCGTAGGCGACGTTCATACGGCGGTTCAGGCGGGACAGCGCGGAGACGATCTTCTCGACCTGGGGGTCGAGGTCCTGGAACTCGCGCTGGTAGGCGGCGATCTGTTCTTCGAGTGTCGGCTCGCTGACGCCGGAGGTGTCGCCCATGGGCCGCAGTATCGCACGGGGTGGCTTTGCCTTGAAGTCCTTCACTATGTACTCTTTAGCTTCTAAGTTTAGTTTCGAAGTCTTCACTCCTAACTGCTCTCCTTCAGTGCAGTGAGAGCTTCTGAGAGAGGTGAACGTGACCAGGGCGATGGGCGCAGCGATGCGCCGGATCCACGTGGGTAACGCACTCAGCGCGTTCGGGCTCGGCTTCACCGTCCCCTACCTGTACGTCTATGTGGCGCAGGTGCGGGGGCTGGGGGCCATGACGGCGGGTCTCGTACTCGCCGTCTTCGCTGTGGCCGCGCTGGTCGTGCTGCCGTTCGCCGGGCGTGCCATCGTCCGGCGTGGCCCGCTTCCGGTGCTGCTGGCCGCCCTGGTCCTCGCCGCGTTCGGTGCGCTGAGCCTGGGGGTTGCGGCCCATTCCGCGACCGTGCTGCTGTCTGCCGCGGCGCTCGGGGCCGGGCAGGCGGTGATGCAGCCGGCGTTGGCGACGATGATCGTGGACTGCTCGGCTGCCGAGTCGCGGTCGCGGGCGTTCGCCGTGCAGTTCTTCCTGCAGAACCTCGGGCTCGGGGTGGGCGGGCTCATCGGGGGGCACCTCGTCGACACGTCGAGCTCCGCGTCCTTCACTCTGCTGTTCTCCATCGAGGCGGCGATGTTCCTGCTGCTGGTCGTGGTGATGTCGACCGTGCGGATGCCGCGCTCGCCGCGGATCGAGGGGGCATCGGCGCTGTCGGCCAGGGGCGGCTGGAAGCAGCTGCTCGGGAACCGGGCCATGGTGCAGCTGTGTGTGCTGGGTTTCGTACTGTTCTTCGCCTGCTACGGGCAGTTCGAGTCGGGGCTGAGTGCGTACGGGGTCGAGGCGGCCGGTATCTCGACGTCCTCGCTGGGGACGGCCCTGGCCGCCAACACGATGATGATCGTCGTGGCGCAGTTCGCCGTGCTGAGGTTCGTGGAGCGGCGACGGCGGTCCCGGGTGATCGCCTCCGTGGGGCTGATCTGGGCCGTGGCATGGGCGGTGGCCGGGTACGCGGGGCTCGGGCACGGGAGCCAGGCCATGGCGACGGCCGCGTTCGTGTCGACGTACGCCCTGTTCGGGCTGGGTGAGGCGATGCTGTCGCCGACGGTGGCGCCGCTGGTGGCCGACCTGGCGCCGGACGGGATGGCCGGGCAGTACAACTCCGCCTTCGCCTTGGTGAAGCAGCTCGCGCTGGCGGTGGGGCCGGCGGTGGGCGGGCCGTTGGGGGCTTCGTTGCACGCGCCGTACATCGTGGTGTTTCTGCTGTTCTCGCTGGGGATCAGCTTCCTTGCGTTGCGTTTGGGGCGGCAGCTGACGGTGGTGCAGGATCGGCCGTGGCTGGCGCGGAGCCGGGTTGTCGCGCGGGGCGGGTCTTTCCCGAAGTCGGTGTCGGCGTAGGCGGTCGGCTTGCTGCGAGCGCCGTCAGCCGGATCCCTTCGGCAGGGCGAACTCGCACCACACCGCCTTTCCTCCGCCCGGGGTACGCCTGCACCCCCAGTTCGAGGCGATCGTCGCCACGATGGCGATGCCTCTTCCCGACTCGTCCCCCGGTTCCGCCCTGCGTCGGCGCGGCAGGTGGTCGTCGCCGTCGGTGACCTCGATGATCAGGCGGCGGTCGGTGCGGCGGAGGCGGAGGCGCATGGGGGGTGTGCCGTGCTGGAGGGAGTTGGCGACCAGTTCGCTGGCGGCCAGGACGCCGAGGTCGTGCAGTTCCGCGGGGAAGCGCCAGCTGGTCAGGACGCCGGTGGCGAAGGCACGCGCGCGTGGGGCCGCCTCCACGCCGCCCAGCAGGTCGAGTGCGGCGTTGCGGAAGAGGTCGCTCTCCGGGCCCGTGCGCGCCGGGTGCTGGAGGACGAGGACCGCGACGTCGTCGTCGTGGCCCGCTGTGACGCCCGCCGAGCGGACCAGGCGGTCGCAGACCACCTGAGGGGTGCCGGTGGCGCCGGCCAGGGCGCGCTCGAGGGCCTCGATGCCCACGTCCAGGTCTTCGTCTCTGCGTTCGACCAGGCCGTCGGTGTAGAGGACGGCTGTGGAGCCGGGGCCGAGGGGAACCGAGCCGGAGGTGTGCATCCAGCCGCCTGTGCCGAGGGGTGGGCCGGTCGGTTCGTCGGCGCGCAGGACCATGCCGCTGTCGTCGCGGACGAGGATGGGGAGGTGGCCGGCGGAGGCGTACACCAGTCGGCCCTCGTTCGGGTCGTGGACGGCGTACACGCACGTGGCGATCTGGTTGGCGTCGATCTCGGCGGCGAGGCCGTCGAGGAGCTGGAGGACCTCGTGCGGGGGGAGGTCCAGGCGGGCGTACGCCCTGACCGCCGTGCGGAGTTGGCCCATGACGGCTGCCGCGCGGACGCCTCTGCCCATGACGTCGCCGATGACCAGGGCGGTGCGGCCGCCGCCGAGAGTGATCACGTCGTACCAGTCGCCGCCGACCGCGGTCTCGGTGCCGCCGGGCTGGTAAGTGGCGGCGATGCGCAGGTCGTCGGGTTGTTCGAGTTCCTGGGGGAGGAGGGAGCGCTGGAGGGTGACGGCGGTTTCGCGCTGGCGGCGTTCGCTGGCGCGGAGGCGTTCTGCGGCTTCGGCGTGGTCGGTGACGTCGGCCGCGAAGACGAGGACGCCGCCCTTGCCTTCGGTGACCGGGGTGCAGGTGAAGGTGTAGGAGCGGCCGTCGGGGGCCTTGCGGGATTTCAGGGTGCGGGGTTTGCCGCTGCGCAGGACCTGGTCGAGGAGGGGGAACAGGCCGAGCTGGTCGAGTTCGGGGAGTGCCTCGCGGGCGCGTTCGCCCAGGGGGCGGGCGCCGAAGGCCGCCGTGTAGGCGTCGTTGACGTAGGCGATGCGGTGGTCGGGGCCGTGGACCAGGGCGACGAGGGCCGGGACGCGGTCGAGCACGTCGCGTACCGGGAGGTCGTCGACGGCGGGCATGAGGGGTTTGTCGTGGGTCGGTTGTTCGGCGCGGGCGGCGGGCACGGAGCCTTCTCCCCGCCGGTCCGGGGAGACCGTCGTGTCGGTCCGCGCTGCGGCGCGGCGCTGCGTTCCGGGGAGTCGGGCGCTCCAGCGCGTGAAGTTCACGAATCCTTGCCTCGTGTAGTCGTCGGCGGCCGGTACCGGAACCGGCCGGGGGCCCCGGGGCCGCGCGGGGGCGAGCGGCGGCCCGCCCCTGGTGGAGGACCAGTCTGGCAGTGTGCCGACCGGGCCGACATCCGTCAGACGCCGGGCCGCACGGTGGAGTTCCTGGATCCGGTCAGGACGACCCCTTCGGGTTCACCGGGGGGTCCTGAGAAGGCTTTCCACCGGCCGCGAGTTCGAACTCCGCTCGGGGGTGTTCGAGTGACCCCAGGGAGACGATCTCCCGTTTGAAGAGCCCGGAGAGCGTCCATTCGGCGAGCACGCGCGCCTTGCGGTTGAAGGTGGGGACCCGGCTGAGGTGGTAGGCCCGGTGCATGAACCAGGCGGGATAGCCCTTGAGCTTGCGTCCGTAGACGTGGGCGACGCCCTTGTGGAAGCCGAGGGAGGCGACGGAGCCGACGTACTTGTGCGTGTACGTCTGGAGGGGTTCGCCGCGCAGGGCGTGCACGATGTTGTCGCCGAGGACACCGGCCTGGCGGACGGCGTGCTGGGCGTTGGGGGCGCACTCCCTGCCGGGTTCCTCGGCGGTGACGTCGGGGACGGCGGCGGCGTCGCCGGCGGCCCACGCGTGCGTGGCGCCCTCGATCGTCAGCTGGGGGGTGCATTTCAGCCGACCGCGTTCGTTGCGGGGCAGGTCGGTGGCGGCGAGGATCGGGTGGGGTTTCACGCCGGCCGTCCAGACGACCGTACGGGTGCGGAAGCGGGCGCCGTCGCTGAGGACGGCGACGCGGTCCGCGCAGGACTCCAGGCGGGTTTCGAGGCGTACGTCGATGTTGCGGCGGCGCAGTTCGGTGACCGTGTAGCGGCCCATCTCCTCGCCGACCTCGGGCAGGATGCGGCCCGAGGCCTCCACGAGGATCCACTTCATGTCCTCGGGTTTGATGTTGTGGTAGTAGCGCGCGGCGTACCGGGCCATGTCCTCCAGTTCGCCCAGCGCCTCGACGCCGGCGAAGCCGCCGCCGACGAAGAGGAAGGTGAGGGCCGCGTCGCGGATCGCGGGGTCGCGGGTGGAGGAGGCGATGTCCATCTGCTCGATGACGTGGTTGCGCAGGCCGATGGCCTCCTCGACGGTCTTGAAGCCGATGCCGTGGTCGGCGAGGCCCGGGATCGGGAGGGTGCGCGAGACGGAGCCGGGGGCGAGGACCAGTTCGTCGTACGTCAGCAGCAGGCCGCCCGTGCCCTCCTCCTTGGTGGCGAGGGTGCTGACGGTGGCGGTCCGCTTCTGGTGGTCGATGGAGGTGGCCTCGCCGATGATGACGCGGCACTGGTCGAGGACGCGCCGTAGCGGTACGACGACGTGGCGGGGCGAGATGGCGCCGGCGGCCGCTTCGGGGAGGAACGGTTGATAGGTCATGTACGGGTCGGGTGTGACGATCGTGATCTCGGCCTCGTCCCGCTTCAGTTCGCCTTTCAGCTTCCGTTGGAGACGCAGGGCCGTGTACATCCCGACGTAGCCGCCGCCGACAACGAGAATGCGCGCACGTTCCTTCACCATCCCATGACGCACCCGTCGCTTGCGTTTGTCCACAGGCCCGGCAATTTGTGTGACCGGAGACCCTCGCTCCGCAGGGTTGGCCGAATTACGGGAGTTCGAGGAAGGAGCGCAGGTCAGAGGGTGTGCGCCGGGGTGCGGTGGGGGGCACATTCAGGACGTATACCACCCGTACTCCGATCGAGGGGCGGTCCGGGCGGAACCTGCCCCTTCTGAATTGACTCCCTCTCAACTATGTTCGTGTGGACGGGGTGCAGGGGGATGCGTGCATCGGATCCGCGACGGCGGACCGGGAAGCGGGCTTGATCCACACACTCCGACTTTCTATGGCGGGGAGAGTCTCCGGGGGGAGACGTCATTACCGGGGGAATGCGTATGCATGTTCAGGACCCTCATTGGCCGTCCGCTGTCGCAGCGGGCGGTGTGACGATGAGCGCGGCGGCGGGGAACGGACGCGGGGAGGGAGCGCGGACGACGCCGCTGCGTGTGGACGCACAGCGCAATCTGGAGCACGTGTTGCGTGCGGCGCGCGAGGTCTTCGGCGAGCTGGGGTACGGCGCGCCGATGGAGGACGTGGCGCGGCGCGCGCGGGTCGGTGTCGGCACGGTGTACCGGCGCTTTCCCAGCAAGGACGTTCTGGTGCGGCGGATAGCCGAGGAGGAGACCTCCCGGCTGACGGAACAGGCGCGTGCGGCGCTCGGCCAGGAGGACGAGCCGTGGTCGGCGCTGTCGCGCTTCCTGCGGACGTCGGTGGCCTCGGGTGCCGGGCGGCTCCTGCCGCCGCAGGTGCTGCGGGTGGGGGTCGCCGAGGACGGTGCGACCGACCAGGCGCGGGTGCCGCAGCAGCGGACCCAGCCGGGCACGGGTGAGCTGCGGCTGGTGCCCGAGCAGCCCACGCCGGTCGCCGCGGAGGACGACGCCGGGGCGGCGGCGCTGCTCGATGTCGTGGGCCAGCTCGTGGAGCGGGCGCGTGCGGCGGGCGAGCTGCGGACGGACGTGTCGGTGTCGGACGTGCTGCTGGTGATCGCGACGGCGGCGCCTTCGCTGCCGGACGCCGCCCAGCAGGCTGCTGCCTCGGCGCGGCTGCTGGACATCCTGCTGGAGGGTCTGCGGTCGCGGCCGGCGTGAGTCCGGGAAGGCGATGCGGGCAGGGTGGCTGCGGGGCGTGGGTGCTGGGCCGCCCGCGCCCCGAGTGAAACGGGGGCATCGCCGCGACAAGGGGATGACACAAGCGGGGGGATGTCAGCCGTTCGGGGCGAGGACCAACTTCACCTGACCCCAAGTAACTTGAGCCTCACGGACGACGGCGGTACCGAAGTCGGCGACCTGGGCTCGCCTGCGTCTGGGAACGTACGGCGGGGTGGTCACGCACCGCCTCGCCGAGTTCGCTCAGGACCTCCTCCCTGGTGAGAGCCGTGCCCTTGGCGTGCTCCGCCGCGTACCGTTCGGCGCCGAGGGCGGCGTGGGCGGCTGCCTCGGCGCGGTCGGCGTGGGCGCGCTCCGGCATGGAGCGTGGCAGGGTTCCGTGCCAGTGGTCGCCGGCGCCGAGCAGACGGGCCGCGCGCGGGAAGTCGCCAAGATCGGACAGCAGGCCGGCCGCGCTGTCCACGAGCGCGGCCATGACCGGCTCGGCACACCGCTTCTCCACGGCCTCGCGCACCGTGTCGGCCAGCTTCGGCAGCCCGTGCGCCGGGCCGGACTCGCCGACCGTCACCAGAGCGTCGACCAGACTCAGCATCACCGCGAACTGGGGCGGCGGCGTGCCGCGCGCGGCCTCCTGGCGGACCGCCTCGCACAGCTCACGTGCGCGAACGATCTCCTTCTCCTGCAGTGCGATGTGGGCACGCAGCAGCAGAACGAACGCCCTGGCGTCCACCACCCCGTAGCGGTCGGCGGCCGCGCTCGCCTCGTCCAGCGCGGTCAGCGCGGCCGAGTGGTCACCCGCGCGGTAGGCGATCTCGGCGAGCCGGGCGATG
Organism: Streptomyces sp. S.PNR 29; assembly: GCF_030386795.1. Taxonomy (GTDB): domain Bacteria; phylum Actinomycetota; class Actinomycetes; order Streptomycetales; family Streptomycetaceae; genus Streptomyces. The sequence goes on along the minus strand of NZ_JANUQM010000013.1, from coordinate 288,966 downwards.
AGGAACGGCGTCTCGGCGTACGCGCCCACCTCGTAGGCGAGCCGCAGCGCCTCCTCGTACTCGCCCTTGGCCTCCTCGAACCGGCTGCGCGCCATGGCGGCCTCACCGGCCGCGCTGCACACCTGGGCCAGCAGCCAGCGGTCACCTACGCGGCGGCTGATGACGCGCAGCTCCGCGAGGTCGTCGTCGACGCCGTCCATGCCTCCCGGTGCGTCGACGACCGTGTGCGTCCGGATCATCAGGGCGACGGCCGTCTCCCAGTCGCCTCCGTGCGCGCGGGAGTTGGCGACGGCGGCGTCCAGTGATGGCCCGGGCGTCCGCCGAGTGGCCCAGGGAGAAGGCGGCCAGCGGCCAGACGATGCCCGGCATCCGGGCCGCCTGCGGACCGCCCTTCTCGAAAAAGGCCCGCACCCGGAAGACGCACCGCCGCAACCGCTCGTCCGCCACGCCGTTCATCGGCTCGGTCTCCGCCCTGAGGAAGAGGTGCAGCATCCTCAGACTCATCCGCAGGGTGTGGAGCGGATGATGCGTCTCGTCGTCCGGCACGGCGAGGAAGGCGTCGACCGGATCGATGGAGGCCATGACGGAGGCGAGGTCGCTCTCCCCCGCGGGCGTGCCGTCGGCGGCGTCCAGGGCCGCGCCGAGGCGCAGCACCTGATCGGTCCATGCCGTGCCCTCATGGCGATAGTTGCGCAGCCACCAGAACCAGCCCATGGCCAGGGCGACGGCGCCGGCCTCCGCCTCGTCGCCCGAGGCGAGGGCGCGCCTCAGGGCCGCGCGGATGTTGTCCAGTTCGGTCTCCAGGCGGGAGATCCACGGCAGTTGCCCGGCGGAGCGCAGCAGCGGTTCGGCCTCCTCGACGAGCGCGCGTACCCAGGCACGGTGCCGGCGCTCGGCCGCGGCGCGCAGCCCGGGGACTTCGGCGGCGCGCTCGACGACGTACTCGTGGATGGTCTCCAGCATGCGGTACCGCATGCTGTCGGAGCCGTCCCGTACGCACGGGGTCGCCACGACCAGGGACTTGTCGACGAGCGCACCGATGAGATCCGCCACGGGCCCACCGCACACGGCCTCGGCCGCCGTGAGATCCCAGCCGCCCGCGAACACGGACGCCTCGCGCAGCAGGTTCCGCTCGTCCTCCTCAAGCAGTTCCCAGGACCAGTCGACGACGGCCCGCAGGGTCTGCTGGCGGGGCAGGACCGTGCGGCTGCCGGAGGTGAGGAGGCGGAAGCGGTCGTCGAGCCGGTCGGCGATCTGGCGTGGAGTGAGCATCCGCAGCCGGGCCGCCGCCAGCTCGATGGCGAGCGGCAGCCCGTCGAGACGCCGGCAGATCTCCGCGACGGCCTCCTCGTCACGGAGCACGACGTCGGCGTCGGGACGAACGGCGGCGGCGCGTTCCGCGAAGAGCCGGCGTGCCTGTTCCGGTCGCAGGGGTTCGACCGGGCGCACCAACTCGCCGGGCACGCCCAGGGGTTCACGGCTGGTGGCGAGGATGGTGAGCCCCGGGCAGCGGGTCAGCAGGGTCTCGGCGAGGTCGGCGGCGGCGCCGATGACATGTTCGCAGTTGTCAAGGAGCAGGAGTGCGCTGCGCGGGGCGCAGTACTCGACGAGCAGGGCGACGGGGTCGTCCTGCACGGCCGGGCGGTCGCTGGTCACCAGCACGGTCTCGCGCAGACCGAGCGCGCTGACCACCGCGCCCGGCACCGCCTCCGGCCGGTCGAGCGGGGCGAGCTCGACCAGCCACGCCTGCGGGAGCCCGGCGGCGGCCTCCTCGGCGAGACGGGTCTTTCCAGAGCCGCCCGGTCCGGTGAGGGTGACCAGTCGGGCCCTGTGCAGTTCGGAACGGATGGCGGCGAGCTCGGGTTCCCGGCCGACGAACGATGTCAGGCGGGGGCGGATGTTGCCGTTGCGTTCCATGCGTCGAGCGCCGGTCTCGTGCGCCACCGCGCCCAGCAGTTCGGCGTGCAGGGCACGCAGTCGCGGGCCCGGGTCGGCGCCCAGGCCGTCGGCGAGGGCGCGGCGGACGGTCTCGTACGCGGCGAGGGCGTCGGCGCTGCGGCCGGTGTCGCGCAGGGCGCGGATCAGCAGGGCGTGCAACGGCTCGTCGTACGGATGCGCGGCGGTCAGTTCCCGCAACCGCGGTACGGCGTCCTGGGCGCGGCCCAGCAGCAGATCCGCCTCGATACGGCCCCGGGTCGCCTCCAGGCGCAGGGCCTCCGGACGCGTCGCCGCACTGCGATCGGGAAGGTCGGCGAGCGCGGGGCCGCGCCACAGCGCGAGGGCCTCGTCCAGGAGGCGGGCGGCGAGGGACGCGTCGCCCCTGCCGAGGGCCTCCGCGCCTTGCCGTACGAGCCTCTCGAAGACGAAGAGGTCCACGTCGGCCTCGCTCGCCGCGAGCCGGTAGCCGCCGGGTTCCGAGACGACGGCGTCCTTGCCGAGGGCACGGCGGAGGCGGCCGATCAAGGCCTGGAGGGCGGCCTGGGCGTCCTGGGGCGGTTCGTCCGCCCAGACCTCGTCGATCAGCGTCCCGGGCGTTGTGACGCGGCCCGGGCGCAGGGCGAGGGCGGTGAGCAGGGCACGGAGGCGGGGGCCGCCGACGGGTACGTCGGTGCCGTGATCGTCCTCCGTCTGGGTGACGCCCAGGATTCTGTACCGCACCGGGTCATTGTGCCGGGGGTGCGTGGACCGACGTCGGGCTGTGGGGTGATCCGATGGCCCGGCATTGCACCGTTACCGGTCCATGCGGGACCCCCATCGCCCCAGCGGCACGACTGCCCGCAGCTAAGCGGATTGGCGCGTACCCCCACCCACCCGCACCCGCCCACGGCGAGAAGGGGCCGTGTCGGGGGGTGTCCGCCCGCAGCGGCCGGCGTCCATCACCGCCCACACCCCAGCCGACAGCCCCGCCGGACCGAGGACGGACACCCCCCGGCGCGGCCCCGCCCCACCCCCCACCCGTGGGCGCAAGGCGCACCCCCACCCACCCGCACAGGCCGCCGCAGGCAAGGCGTCACACCCGCACACCGCACCCCTCAGCGCAACGGGCCCCCACACAACGCACCGCACCAGACGCCACAGGCACCCCACAAGGCACCGGCATCACACCCGCGGCCCCCCGGCCCCCGCCCCCAACGCCCCCCGCTGCGGCGCGATCCCCGCCGGTACCGCGCGCTGCCGGGCGGGCGTCCCCGTCCAGCACGTGCCCCGGCGGGCGAGCAGGCGGCGGAGCCACAGTTCCAGGGAGACCAGGTCCGCGAGGCCGTCCACGGGCAGCGGTTCGCCCGCCGCGGCCCCGCGCACGGCCTTGCGGACCACCCGTGCCTCGACCAGCCCCGCCTCCGCGAGGAGCGGGGTGTCGAACAACGTCACCAAAGTGTCCGCGGCGACCCTCAGCCCCGTACGCGCCGCCGCTGCCGCCACCCCCTGAGTCGGCGTCCCCCATCCGGCCGGCAGTTCGCCGACCCCCGCACCCTCCAGCACCGTCCGCAGGATCGCGGCTCGCGCCCCCGGCTGCACCCGCAGCGCCTCGGGCAGCGCGCGGCACGCGCGGACCACCTGGTTGTCGAGGAACGGCGCGTGCAGCCGCTGGAAGCGGATCTCGGCGGCCTGCTCCAGCACCCGCAGATCCGCCGCATACCGAGCCAGCGCCGCACGCGCGCGGAAGTCGCCGGGACGCTGCCCCGGCCCCACCCCGGACCGGTTCGTGGACGCCCCCAGGCGAACCGATACTTCAGCGAGCGCCTCCCCGGTCAGCCAGCGCGCGGCCGGCCCGGGTCTGCCCCAGGTGAGCGCCGCGAGCGACGCCTCGACCGCCCCGCCGGGCTCGTCGAAACGCCGGTGCAGCAGCAGCTCGGCGAGAACCTCCAGTCCCGCCCGGTACGGCGTACGCGCCAGCCGCCGTGCCGCGGCGTACACGCGCGCGGGAACCATGACGGACCCGTCCGCCTTCGCCAGGGCGGCGACCGGCCGCACGAGGTGGCGCCGCTTGCGGTCCATCAGCAGATCCGCCAGGCGCGCGGGATGGGCGTCCAGCACCTGCCGTGCCCCGTATCCCGTGAAGTGGTCCGCGCTGCCGGACGCCAGTCGTGCCCGGTGCCGGGCCGCCGTCACCAGGGACGGGCCCGGTTCGTCCGTCAGCGGCCCGTCCAGGTCGGCGTACGGCAGGGTCTCCTCGCCACCCGCCACCACGACGTGGTGCAGCCGGGGGTTCGCGGCCAGCGCTCCGGCCCGCTCCAGCTCGGCCTCCCGCCCGCCCACAGCCAGATCGTTGAAGGTGACCGCCAGCAGCCGCTCCCCCGCCCCCGTACCGTGCCCCAGCACGGTCCCCGGCATCCCCGGCAGCCCCGCCGCCAGCAGCGCCAGTGTCCCCGAAGCCGATCCACCGGACAGGTCGGCCCCGATCCCCGGAACCGGCATCCCGCGCGCGGCACGCCGTTCGGCGGGCCCCATCCCGGGCACCGGCCCGGGGTCGATGTCGGCGCCGGGGACATGCCGGGGCGCCGACAGCCGCGTACGGACCGCCTCGACGAGCGCGTCCCGTACGGCGTCGACCGCACTGTCCGGGTCCGCCGGAGGCGCCGCCACCGCGAGCGAGGCCACCGGCTCGTACCCGGCGATCTCCCGTGCCCCGGCGCGCAGGATCAGCGCATGCCCCGGCGGAACCCGTCGCACGCCGTCGTACGGGGTGGAGTCGTGCAGCGCGGCCGGCACGTCAGGGGCGGCCAGCAGCGCGGCGAGGTGTCCGAAGTCGAGATTGGCCTCGATGAGGTCGGCCAGGGGCAGCGCGGCCGTCGCATACGCGGTTCCGCCGGCCCAGGGGGTGTGGAACACCGGCCGTGCGCCTGCCAGATCACCGCAGACGGTGATCCTCCGGCCCACCTGGACGACGGCCGTGTAGCTGCCGGGCCAGGCCGTCAGATGCCGAAGTGCCCCACCGCGCGCGGCGAACAGCCCGACACGCAGCTCTTCGTCCGAGGCGCCGCAGATGCCGAGCACGGCGATCCGGGTCCGCTCGTCCGCCTTCACGACCCGTACTTCGTCGGGGCGCCAGTCGCCGACCGCCCACAGGGGATCGGGGTCGCCCCACAGCAGCTGGGAGCCCACCGGGTGCACGGCCTCGCCGTCGAGTCCGGTGGCACCCGCGGAGCCGGGTCCGGCGGCCGCCGCGGCGGTGCTGCTCCAACCCACCAACCACCGCATCGACGCCTCCACAGGCTGTGGACAACCAGTGCACGGTACGAACTGGTTCCCCATGCTGCCATGAAGGGCGCGCTCCGGAGGGCCGACAGAGCCGCTCGCGCTCCCGCGAATGCGCCCCCGCGGATACCCTCACGACACCCGAACACCGGACGCGACACCTCAACACCCGTCCAGGGCAAGGCGACTGCGACGTGAATGCGCCCCTCTGCGCGCCCCAAAAACGCCGAACGCGCCCTCAACTGCCATGGTAGGAGCGGTGATGACCCAGAAAGGGCGGAGTCGATTTTCAGCCAAATTGGCGACACACGCGCAGGTTTGAACACTCTCCGTACATGCTCTGCGCAGCACCCGGCGGCGCGCAGTCCGGGAGACGGAGCACGCCTCCCGGACCGTTCCGCCGCCCGCGGGGATGGAGGCGGCGGTGTCCCCCAGCCCACTGGATCCAGTACAGCGGGCCGACCCACGCACCGCCATGGAACCGTTCCGCCGATGGCCGGAGAAGAGCGCACGGACAGGCGCACGGCCACACACCGGGAGCACGCCGCAACTGCCCGTATCTGAACCGCACTTCAGTACGGACCACAATCCCGCCATCCGGAAGAATGCCCCTTAACGCTTGGGATGCGGCGAACTACGCTGGGTTTACGAATGCCGCGTGGTTATGCCAGCGCGGCAGCCGTCTGTGTCGAGGGGTGGCGCATGTCCAGGGAGCAACGCGGGCCGAACGAAAAGCTCGGCGCCGTTCTCGCCCTCGCGGGAATCTCCAACGCAGGCCTCGCACGACGCGTCAACGACCTTGGCGCGCAGCGCGGTCTGACACTTCGCTACGACAAGACGTCGGTGGCGCGCTGGGTGTCGAAGGGGATGGTGCCGCAGGGTGCGGCGCCGCACCTCATCGCCGCCGCCATCGGTCAGAAACTCGGCCGCCCGGTGCCGCTCCACGAGATCGGCCTGGCGGACGCGGACCCCGCGCCCGAAGTCGGACTCGCCTTCCCCAGAGACGTCGGACAGGCCGTGAAGACCGCCACGGAGCTGTACCGCCTCGACCTCGCCGGCCGACGGGCCGGTTCCGGCGGCATCTGGCAGTCGCTGGCCGGATCGTTCGCAGTAAGCGCGTACGCAACGCCTGCCTCACGGTGGCTGATAACCCCGGCCGACAGCTCGGTGGCGCGCGAGGCGAACCCGGCGGAGGGCCCCGGCGCACCGATCAAAGTCGGCCACAGCGATGTGCAGAAGCTGCGGGAGGCCGCCGAGGACGCCAGGCGCTGGGACTCCAAGTACGGAGGCGGCGACTGGCGTTCGTCGATGGTCCCCGAATGCCTGCGCGTGGAGGCGGCACCTCTGCTCCTCGGCTCCTACTCGGACGAGGTCGGCCGGGCCCTCTTCGGCGCCTCCGCCGAGCTCACCCGTCTGGCGGGCTGGATGGCCTTCGACACGGGTCAGCAGGAGGCAGCCCAGCGCTACTACATCCAGGCCCTGCGCCTGGCCCGCGCGGCGGCGGACGTCCCCCTGGGCGGCTACGTCCTGGCCTCCATGTCCCTCCAGGCCACCTACCGGGGCTTCGGCGACGAGGGCGTGGACCTCGCCCAGGCCGCCCTGGAGCGCAACCGGGGCCTGGCCACGGCCCGCACCATGAGCTTCTTCCGCCTGGTCGAGGCCCGCGCACACGCGCGTGCGGGTGACGCCCAGGCGGCCGGCGGGGCGCTGCGCGCGGCGGAGAGCTGGCTGGAGCGCGCCCGCCCCGGCGACAACGACCCCAGCTGGCTCGGCTTCTACTCCTACGACCGCTTCGCCGCCGACGCCGCCGAGTGCTACCGCGACCTGAAGGCGCCACGCCAGGTCCGCCGCTTCACGGAACAGGCGCTGTCGAAGCCGACGGAGGAGTTCGTACGCTCCCACGGCCTGCGCCTGGTGGTCTCCGCGGTCGCCGAACTGGAGTCCGGCAATCTGGACGCGGCCTGCGAGCAGGGGGTACGGGCGGTGGAGGTCGCCGGACGCATCTCCTCGGCCCGGACCACCGAGTACGTCAAGGACCTCCTCCACCGGCTGGAGCCGTACGGCGACGAACCCCGCGTGGTCGAGCTGAGGGAACGCGCACGCCCCCTGCTGATGGCTCCGGCCTGAGCCCAGGGGCATCCCGGGTTTGAAGGCATTGTCAGTGGCGCAGTGCACTATCGAAGCCGGGAGGTGGAGCAGGTGCGGCCGGAGATCGCATACGACTGTGACGTGCTGGTGATCGGCGGCGGAATCGTCGGCCTGTCGACGGCGTACGCGATCACGCGCGCCGCGCCGGGCACACGGGTGACGGTGCTGGAGAAGGAGCCGGGCCCGGCCCGGCACCAGACGGGGCGCAACAGCGGAGTCATCCACAGCGGCATCTACTACCGCCCGGGCTCCCTGAAGGCACGCTACGCCGTCCGGGGCGCCGCCGAGATGGTCAAGTTCTGCGCCGAGTACGGCATCGCGCACGCCGTCACCGGCAAGCTGATCGTCGCGACGGACCGCGCGGAGCTGCCGCGCCTGCACGCGCTCGTGCAGCGCGGCCGGGAGAACGGAATACCGGTACGGGAGCTGGGCGCGGCCCAGATCGCCGAGTACGAACCCGAGGTACGCGGCCTGGCGGCGATACACGTCGGCACGACCGGCATCTGCGACTTCGTTGGTGTCGCCCGGCAGCTGGCGCACGCGTCCGGGGCGGAGATCCGGTACGGGGCCGAGGTCGTGCGGATCGACCGGCGGGCCGGTGTGGGGGTCGCCGTGCTCACCGCGCGCGGTGATGTCGTACGCGGACGTGTCCTGGTCAACTGCGCGGGCCTGTACTGCGACGCGATAGCCCGCCTCACCGGGGACGACCCCGGTATGCGGATCGTCCCCTTCCGGGGCGAGTACTACGAGCTGGCCCGGCCCGAGCTGGTGCGGGGGCTGGTCTATCCGGTGCCGGATCCGGCGTTCCCGTTCCTGGGGGTGCACCTGACACGCGGGATCGACGGGGGCGTCCACATCGGCCCCAACGCCGTGCCGGCGCTGGCCCGGGAGGGATACGGGTGGGGTGTGCTCCGCCCGCGCGAGCTGGGGGCGACCCTCGCCTGGCCCGGGTCGTGGCGGATAGCCCGGCGGCACTGGCGGTACGGGGCTGGTGAGCTGCGGCGGTCGGTGTCGAAGGGAGCCTTCACGGCGGCCGTACGGCGGCTGTTGCCGGCCGTTTCCGAGGAGGACCTGGTGCCGACGGCTGCGGGGGTGCGGGCGCAGGCCGTTCTCCGGGACGGGACGCTGGTGGACGACTTCCTCATCCGCGAGGGTGCCCATGCCGTGCATGTACTGAACGCCCCGTCCCCTGCGGCGACGGCGTCCCTGCCGATCGGGCGGGAGGTGGCGAACAGGGCACTGGCCGCGCTGGCCCGGGACTGAGGCGGGCCGGGGTTGCAGCGCGGGGTGGGTCACCTGGTCCGGCGTTGACTGCGTGCCCGGCGTTGCAGTGCCCGGGTGGAGTTGCGCAGCCCGGCTCGACGGGGTGCCTCCCCCAAGCTCTTCGAGCAGGGGGTACCCCCAGCGCCCACCCGTGCCGCCCCAGGCGGCACGCATGCCCGCAGCGGCGGCGGCATCGAGCGCGGGGACCCCCACCCACGCGCACCCGCCCACGGCGAGAAGGGGCCGTGTCGGGGGGTGTCCGCCCGCAGCGGCCGGCGTCCATCACCGCCCACCCCCCAGCCGACAGCCCCGCCGGACCGAGGACGGACACCCCCCGGCGCGGCCCCGACCCACCCCCCACCCGTGGGCGCAAGGCGCACCCCCACCCACCCGCACAGGCCGCCGCAGGCATCCGCCGTAAAATCGACCCCACTGTGTCTGACTCCCGCAACGCTCCCGAAGCGCCCGAGCCCGCCGACCGCCGTGTCCGTCCCAAAGGCGAGCCACGATTCCCCGACGGGCCGAAGGCCGACCCTGCCGGGTCGCACTTCGAGCGGCGGATCCGGAGTTTTCAGCCGCGGCGGAGCCGGGTGACCTCCGGGCAGGCCGACGCCCTGCAGCGGCTGTGGCCGAAGTGGGGGCTCGACATCGACGGACGGCAGGTGATCGACCTCACCGACCTCTTCGGCAACAGCAACCCCGTCGTCCTGGAGATCGGCTTCGGCATGGGCGAGGCCACCGCCCGGATGGCCGCCGCCGACCCGGACACCAACATCCTCGCCGTGGACGTCCACACCCCCGGCCAGGGCAACCTCCTCAACCTCGCCGACCGCAACGGACTGTCCAACATCAGGGTCGGCAACGGCGACGCCATCATCCTCCTGCGCGAGATGCTCACCCCCGACTCCCTGGACGGGCTGCGCGTCTACTTCCCCGACCCCTGGCCCAAGAAGCGGCACCACAAGCGGCGGCTCATCCAGCCGGACTTCCTCACCCTCGCCGCCTCCCGCCTCAGGCCGGGCGCCATCGTGCACTGCGCGACCGACTGGGAGCCGTACGCGGAGCAGATGCTGGAGGTCCTCACCGCGCACCCGGACTTCGAGAACACGCAGCCCGGCGGCGGTTTCGCGCCCCGTCCCGACTTCCGCCCCCTGACCCGTTTCGAGGGCCAGGGACTGGACAAGGGACATGTCGTGAACGACCTGCTCTTCCGTCGCGTACAGCACCCTGTACCCCACCCCGAACAGCGTCCCGTACAGCACTAGGCACCGTCGCGGGCGGCGCCCTCCGTCGTTAGGGTCAATGCCGTGGCCACCTGTCCCCCGTACCCGACGCACCCCAGCGGTCCCGCCGGCGGCGCACAACGGCACGCGCACTGGTGGCACCGCACATGGGTGCGTTACGGCGCACTGATCACCCTGCTCACGCTCTCCGGTCTCGTCATCCTCGCCCTGGTGCGCGAACAGACCGGCACGGAAGGTTTCCTGGTCGGCCTCGGCCTGGCGATCCTGCCCGTGCCCCTGCTCATAGCCGCCTTCCGCTGGCTGGACCGGGTGGAGCCCGGCCCTTGGCGCAACCTGCTGTTCGCCTTCGCCTGGGGCGCCTGCGCGGCGGCGCTGATAGCGATCGTCGCCAACAGCTTCGCGACCAGATGGATAGCGACGGCGACCGCGGACCCGTCCAGCGCGGACACCCTGGGCGCGACCGTCATAGCCCCGATGGTCGAGGAGTCGGCCAAGGCGGCGGCTGTTTTACTCATCTTCCTCTTCCGTCGCCGTGATTTCACCGGCGTCGTCGACGGAGTCGTCATAGCCGGCGTCACCGCCACCGGCTTCGCGTTCACGGAGAACATCCTCTACCTCGGCACCGCCTTCGGCACCGATCAGCTCACCGGCGGCAGCGGCATCGCCTCCGTCACCGCGGCGACCTTCTTCGTCCGCATCATCATGTCGCCGTTCGCCCACCCGCTCTTCACCGTCCTCACCGGCATCGGCTTCGGCATCTCGGCACTCTCGGCGGACCGGCAGCACGTGCGGCGCGTCCTGCTGCCCCTCTCCGGCCTGCTGCTCGCGATGGGCATGCACGCGCTGTGGAACGGCTCCTCGGCACTCGGCGAGTACGGCTTCTTCGCCGTGTACGCGGCCTTCATGGTGCCCGCGTTCGCCCTGCTGACCTGGCTGGTGATCTGGACCCGGCAGCGCGAGCTCAGGACCGTACGGGCCGAGTTGCCCGCGTACGCGGTCGCCGGGTGGCTGACGCCGGCCGAGCCGTTCGCGCTGGGCTCGATGCGGGCGCGGCGCATCGCCCGGCAGTACGCCCGCCGGCACGCCGGGAAGGCGGCGGCGCGGGCGGTGGCGGAGTACGAGGCGTACGCGACTTCGCTGGCGTTCCAGCGGCACCGGGGGCGCCGCGGCCGGGCGGGCGCCGACTTCGTCGTACGGGAACGGGAGCTGCTGGAGCAGCTGTGGCGGCGCCGTGAGGTGGCGCGTCCCGCGCTGGATCACGCGGCCAGGATGACCGCTCCGCCCGTCCCGGTGGCTGTGCCGCCCTGGCCGGTGTACGGGGTGTACGGGTATCCGGCGGCGCCGTATCCCGCGTACAACCCGTACCGGACGTAACGCGACCCGCATCGGACGTAACGCGACCCGCATCGGGCGTAACGCGACCCGCACCGGACGCAGCGGACGTAGTACGACCGCACCGGACGTAGTACAGCCCCGTACCGGACGCAGCGAATCAGCCGGAACTCAGGCCGACGCCTCCGTCAGCCTCCCCAGTTCCTCCTCCGTCAGCGTCAGCTCGCCCACGCCCAGCAACGCCGGCAGTTGCTCCACCGTCCGCGCGGAGGCGATCGGCGCTGCCACGGTCGGCTGGGCCGCGAGCCAGGCCAGGGCCACGGTGGGGACCGGGGCGTCGTGGGCCTGGGCGACCTCGTCCAGAGCCACGAGAACCCGCTGCCCCCGCTCGGTCTCCAGGTGCTTCGCGGCGCCGCCCGCCCGCGCGCTGTCCACCGTCGTACCGGGCCGGTACTTGCCGGTGAGGAAGCCGGAGGCCAGCGCGAAGTAGGGGACGGCGGCCAGCCCTGCCTGCTCGGCGAGGTCCTGCAGCTCCCCTTCGTAGGTGTCGCGCGAGACGAGGTTGTAGTGGGGCTGGAGCGCCACGTAGCGGGCGAGGCCCTCACGCTCGGAGAAGTCCAGCGACGCCCGCAGCCGCTCGGCGGAGATGTTGGAGGCGGCGATGTGCCGCACCTTGCCCGCCTTCACCAGCTCGTCGAGCGCGCCGATGATCTCCTCCACCGGCACCTCGGGCTTGTCGAAGTGGGTGTAGTAGAGGTCGATGTAGTCGGTGCCGAGGCGGCGCAGGGACGCGTCGGCGGCGGCCTTGATGTTGGCGGCGGTGAGGCCCTGGAACTCGGGGTGCTGGCTGACCTTCGTGGCGATCACGACGTCCGAACGGTTGCCACGTGCCGTGACCCACTTGCCGATGATGGTCTCGGACTCGCCGCCGGAGTTGCCCTCGACCCAGGCCGAGTAGGAGTCGGCGGTGTCGATGAAGTTGCCGCCGGCGGCGGCGTAGGCGTCGAGCACGGCGAAGGAGGTCGCCTCGTCGGCGGTCCAGCCGAAGACGTTGCCGCCGAGGGAGAGCGGGAAGACCTCGAGGTCGGACAGGCCCAGCTTGCGAAGAGAAGTCATGCTCTACGTCAACACCGTGGCCGGACGCGGGAATTCCACGCGTCCGGCCAAGGGTTCGTAAACATCCGGGAGAGAGATCACCTCACCGCTCCCGGAAGACTTGAGGGCGCCTCAGGGGTTGAGGCCCTTGCTCCGCAGCCAGGCCATGGGGTCGATGCCCGAGTTGCTGCCGCTGGTGTGGACCTCCAGGTGGAGGTGGGCCCCGGTGACGTTGCCGGTGGCGCCGACGCGGCCGATGACGTCGCCGGTGTTGACCTTCTGGCCGACGCTGACGCCGATCGACGACTGGTGGGCGTACCAGATCTCGGTGCCGTCGTCGAGGGTGAGCACCGTCTTGTAGCCGTACGAGCCGTTCCAGCCGGCCTCGGTGATGGTGCCGCTGTGGACCGCCTTGATCGGCGTGCCCGTGGGCGCGGCGAAGTCGAGGCCGGTGTGGTAGCCGGAGGACCAGTAGGAGCCGGCCTGCCCGAAGCTGGAGGTGATGGTGTACGAGGAGGTCGGCAGCGTGAACTGCCTGGCCAGCTCGGCGAGCCGCTCGGCCTCGGCCTTCTTCCTGGCCTCCTCCTCCGCCTTCTTCTTCGCGGCGGCGGCCTTGGCCTTGGCCTCTTCCTCGGCCTTGGCGGCGGCTTCCGCGGCGGCCTTCTCCGCGGCGGCCGCGGCTTCGGCGGCGGCCTTGCTCTCGATCTGCTGCTGCTGCCGCTCGGCCTGCTCCATGATCCGCGCCCGGAGCGCCTCACCGGCGTCGCCCGCGCCCTGCTCGGTGTCGGCGGAGTTCACGCCGATGTCGCTGAGCGGGGTGGAGGAGCCCTGGGGGGCCTCCTCGTCGGATATGAGGGAGCCCACGGAAGGCAGGTCGGGCAAGGAGATCGACACGGGCGGCTTGCCGGTGTTGGCGCTCGCTATACCGCCCGCACCGACGGCGGCGATGACGCCGACGCCCAGGACGGTGGAGCTGCGGGCGAGCCCGCCGCGCTGCTTGGCGACGCGATGCCGGCCGCGTACGGGGCGAATGGACTCCGCGGTGGGGTTCCACTCCTCCCACGGACCCTCGTCGGTGCTGGAACCGCGGTAAGCGAAGGTCTCGCTCGGCACGAACGGGGCCTCAGGGGCAGGCCGGTTGGACGCCACGTGGGCGTACTCCTTTCCTTCCGTCTCCGCCTACCGGGTTAGCTGACGGGTTCGGAGCGGGAAGGTCTCCTACGCGCGTATACCGGCCGTGCTTCCACGGCGGCATCCGCGCGATTCACCCCACGGTGATGGTTCCCCGGTTCCCTTACGGGATTCGGCGCGTGCGCACGGAGCCGCCTTCTGTGACGGCTGGGACGACCGCGCTGCGTTATCGAACGTTAATGTACGCGAGGTGTGGATTCCAAGCTGTTCCGCTTGATCATTAGCGATTTCGGTGAGGACTTACAGTCCAGGAGTGGTGAAAACAGGGCGAGTTGACCACACGCCGACCGCCCCATCGCATCTGACGGTATGTCAGTTGTTATGCGCAGGGCGCTCGTACGGTCACCAAACGTAATGATGGTCAAGGCCGCTCGGAACAGCAGAAAACACCGATGGCCGGGACCCTCAAGGATCCCGGCCATCGGCCTTCAGTAGCGGGGACAGGATTTGAACCTGCGACCTCTGGGTTATGAGCCCAGCGAGCTACCGAGCTGCTCCACCCCGCGTCGGTGTGACACCAGTGTACGCCATGTCCAGGGCAGGAAGCACACGGGTTCCTCCGAGCGGTCGATCGCAGCCTCGACGAGGGCTGCTCGGCCCGGGCTGGCCGAGAAGTGGGGCATCGAGATCCGCGCGCATCAGCTCCATGCCCTGGAAAAGGCCGCAGGCGTTCAGCTGATCGAACAGGCCCGCCCCTCGCAGCCGCTCCCGCGGGCGCCACCCGACCGGCGGCTCGACCTACGGCTGGGGGGCTCGCAAGGCACCGGCGATGACGGTGGTCACCATCTTGCGGATGGCGGCGGTCTGCGGTGGGGCGCTTGCCCGGTCGGCGAACAGCAGGTGCCCGGCCCCGACGAGGGTGGGGGCGAGCGTGTCGATGTCGGCGTCGTCGGCCAGGCGCCCCGACTCCCGCTCGGCGGTGAGGTATGCGGCGATCATGGCGGTGCCTTGCACAGCCGGCGGGATGCCCGTCAGGCCGGCCTCGCGCAGCCGGGCGCGGAGGCCGTCGCGGAAGGTGACGAGCGCGACGATTGCCACCGTGACCGGCCCGAACAGGTCCCGCAGCGCGTCGGCGAGGTTGTCCACCACGCTCCCGGTGCCGGCGGCCGCGCGCAGAGTCGTAGTCCGGTCCTCGATGCCGCGGACGCGTTCGAGGACCAGTTCCGCCAGGAAAGCGTCGAAGTCGGTGAAGTGCCGGTGCAGCACACCCTTGGCACAGTTCGCCTCCTCCGTGACCGCCCGGCTGGTCAACGCGTCGGGCCCGTCCCGAAGCAGGACGCGCTCGGCGGCTTCGAACAACTGGCCACGCACGTTGTGGATGTGCACCCCTGACGGCATTGTCTCCCTTTCCGCACCGCCCCCGACTTAACAAGTGGGCAACCGCCCATTAAGGTGGGCGCATGCCCACTTTATCGCAGGGACAGCCGGACAAGTCCGGACCCGAGCCCCACCGCCACCGGGAGACGGCCGAGTCGTTCGGCGTGGACGCCGAACGCTACGACCGCGCCCGACCGCCGTATCCCGAGGCCCTGGTGGACAGAATCGTCGCGGCAAGCGCCGGTCGGAACGTCCTCGACGTCGGAGCCGGGACCGGCATCGAGGCCCGGCAATTCCAGGCAGCCGGCTGCACGGTGCTCGGTGTCGAGCCCGACGAGCGGATGGCCGCCTTTGCGCGACGCAGCGGTGTCGAGGTCGAGGTCGCCACGTTCGAGGACTGGCAGCCGGCCGGGCGGCAGTTCGACGCGGTCATCGCCGGCACCGCCTGGCACTGGGTGGACCCCGTCGCCGGCGCGGCCAAGGCGGCCCAGGTGCTCCGGCCCGGCGGCCGACTCGCCCCTTTCCACCACGTCCCCCAGCTCCCGGCCGAGGTGATCGACGCGCTCGCCGAAGCACTCCAGCGGGTCGCCCCCGATTCCCCGTTCAACCCCGGCCTGCTCAGAGGATCGGCCGTGGACGCGTACCAGCCACTGTTCGCGAAAATCGCCGACGGGATCCGGCAGACCGGCAGCTTCAGCGAGCCGGAACAGTGGCGCTTCACCTGGGAGCGCACCTACTCCCGAGAGGAGTGGCTCGACCAGCTCCCCACCTTCGGCGGCCTCACCCAACTCCCCGCAGACAAGATGGCGGAGGTCCTGGACAGCGCAGGGAACGCGATCGACATGCTCGGCGGCCACGCCACCATGCCCTACACATCCGTCGTGATCACCTCGACCCGCTCCCATACAGCCTGACCGCCGCACACGTCGGGCGTCGCCGGGCCGCGCGCAGACCGACTGCTAACGGAGCGGCTCAACCCACAAGACCGCCTCAGCCCCCCACCAGATGACGATTGGGCCCCTTCGCCGCCGCCTCGTACTCCCCCAGCACCACCACGTCCGCACCCCCGGCCACCAGCACCCCGGTCCCGTCCGCCCCCGCCACGAACGTGTCCGGTTCGCGCCAGGCCGTGACCACCCGGCGCACCCCCGCGTCGAGGATCAGCCGGGCGCAGGGCACGGGGCGGGAGGCGCGGTGGGCGCAGGGCTCCAGGCTGCTGTACACCGTCGCCGTCGCGAGCCTCGGATCCGTCGGGTCGATCTTCGCCAGGGCCGCCTCCTCGGCGTGCGCCACAGGGTCGCCGGTCTCACGTGAATGCCCGCGCGCCAGCTCCGTACCGTCGGCGGCCACGACCACCGCCCCCACACTGAACGCCGTCCCGGAGGGCGGGCACTGGGCCGCCAGCTCACAGGCCGACGCCAGCCAGTGCCGGTCGGCGGCGGACACCGTCCCGCCCACTCCCGGCGCCGTGGGCGCGTACCGCATCAGTACGACGTCCTCGATCCGCCGTGTCTCCAGCAGCCGCAGCCGTCCGCCCTGATAGGCCCCGGGGCCGAAGAGCCGGGGCGCGTCCGAGGTGCCGACGAACAGCGGCGCCAGGACCAGCTGGAGTTCGTCGGCGAGTCCCTGCGTGAGCAGCTGGGTGTGGATGTGGCCACCGCCCTCCACCATCAGCCGCCGCACGCCCCGCTCGCCGTACAGGTGCTCCAGCAGCAGCCGCCAGTCGAGGTCCGGCCCCACCGGCACGATGTCGGCCGCGATGCCGAGCGCACGGGCCCGCTGCGCGCCCTTGTCCGTCGTGAAGAGGACCTTCTCACCGCCCGTGTGCCAGAACCGCGCCGCCGGGTCCAGGTCGCCGGACCCGCTGACGGTGACCTTGAGCGGGTAATCCGGCTTGCCTGCGGCGACGCGGGCGGCCCGCCGCTCGGGCGAGTTGACCAGCAGGCGAGGGTTGTCGGCACGGATCGTGCCGGCGCCGACCAGGATCGCGTCGACGGACGCCCGCACCTCGTCGACCCGGTCGAAGTCGGCCGGGGAGGAGAGCAGCAGGCGCTCGGGACGGGTGTCGTCCAGGTAGCCGTCGAGGGAGACGGCGGCGGACAGCAGGACGTACGGGTGGGGCATCGACGCGCCCTCTCGGATACTCGGAGACGGGACGGCTTGGTTCAAGTTTGAAGCAAACTTACACTGGCCGCATGACGACTCGCTGGCTCACCCCCGAGGAGCAGCGCGCCTGGCGCGCGTACATCGCCTCCTGGACCCTCCTGGAGGACGCGCTCGACCGGCAGCTCCAGCAGGACGCCGGCATGCCGCACCTGTACTACACCATCCTGTCCGTCCTCTCCGAGGCCCCGGAACGCCGGCTGCGCATGACCGACCTCGCCGAGCGGCTGAAGATCACCCGCAGCCGGCTGACGTACGCCGTGACCCGGCTGGAGAAGGACGGCATGGTGCGGCGCGAGGCCTGCCGGTACGACAGGCGTGGCAGCATCGCGGCCCTGACCGACGAGGGCCTGGCCGTACTGGAGCGCACGGCGCCCGGGCACGTCGAGACCGTACGGGCCTCCCTGTTCGACCATCTCACCGCCGAGCAGGTCGGCCAGCTGGAGCAGATCTGCACCGGGATCACCCAGGCCCTGCAGGGCGGGGCACGGGCGGCGCAGGACGACGTGCCGTGGCTCCGCCGCTCCTCGCCCCCCTGTACGTGATCTGCGCCGCAAACCTATTGCTTCAAATTTCAAGCAGTACTAGAGTCCCGAACCGACCATCTGCTTCAAACCTGAAGCAGCGGACCGGATCCGGGAGACACCGCATGCCCGACTTCCCCGCCGCCACACAGCGCGCCCGCGTCCGGGTACCGCTGCGCTTCCACGACGGCTACAGCGTCAACGCCGACCTGGTCACCTTCCACGGCCTGGCCGACGGCCAGGAACACGTGGCAGTGGTCCTCGGCGAACCGGGCCGCGTGCCCCTGGTGCGGCTGCACTCCGAGTGCCTGACCGGCGATGTCTTCGGCTCCGCCCGCTGCGACTGCGGCCCGCAGCTGCGCGAGGCCGTCGAGCGCATCGCCGACCGCGGCGGCGTCCTGCTCTATCTGCGCCAGGAGGGCCGCGGCATCGGCCTCTACAACAAGCTCGACGCGTACGCCCTCCAGGACCAGGGCCTCGACACCTACGAGGCGAACGCGGCCCTGGGGCTGCCGGAGGACGCCCGCGACTACACGGCGGCCGCGCAGATGCTGCGGGCCCTGGGCGTCGGAGAACTGGACCTGCTCTCCAACAACCCCGACAAGGCCGAGCAACTGCGCGGCCTGGGCATCGACGTCCGCGACCGCGTCCCCACGGGCGTCTTCACCACCGCCCACAACGTCCGCTACCTGCGCGCCAAGGTGCTCCAGACGCAGCACACCCTGCCGCTGGGCGCACTGGACCTCACCGAGCTGACCGCGGGCTGACCGCGGGCTGAGGCGTACGCCCTACCAGGTGACCGG
The DNA here is from genome assembly GCF_030386795.1 of Streptomyces sp. S.PNR 29. Lineage (GTDB taxonomy): Bacteria > Actinomycetota > Actinomycetes > Streptomycetales > Streptomycetaceae > Streptomyces. The sequence goes on along the minus strand of NZ_JANUQM010000013.1, from coordinate 270,690 downwards.
CAGCTCGTACACCCCGTAGATCACCGCGTCGTACTTGAACGGCACCCGGTCCAGGTCGGTCGCCGCCCGCAGCGTCGGGATCCGGCGGAACAGGGTCGGGTACACCACCTGGAGTTCCATCCGGGCCAGCGACTGACCGAGGCAGTGGTGGGTGCCCGCGCCGAACGCCTGGTGCCGGCGGGCGTCACGGGTGAGGTCCAGCCGGTCGGGGTCGGGGAAGACGGACGGGTCCCGGTTGGCCAGCTCGCCGAGCAGGATCACGCCCTCGCCGGCGCGGATGGTGTGCCCGGCGACCTCTATGTCCTCCAGCGCCGTCCGGCGGCGGCCGAGGTGGACGACGCTGAGGTAACGCAGCAGTTCCTCCACCGCGGCGGCGATCGCCTTCGGGTCGTCGGTCTCCCGCACACGGGCGAGCTGCTCGGGATGCCGGAGCAGCAGCAGCGTGCCCGTGGTGATCATGTTGGCGGTGGTCTCATGGCCGCCGAGCAGCAGCAGGACACCCATCGCGGCCGCCTGATGGCGCGTCAGCCGATCCGCCTTCACCTGCTGGGCAAGGCTGGACAGCAGGTCGTCGCCGGGCTGCGCGGCCTTCTCGCCGACGAGTCGGTCGAGATACCCGTACAGGTTGCCGTGCGCGGTCTGCCGCTCCCGGGGCGTCGCCACGGCGGACACCAGGGTCTTGCTGTTGGTCTGGAAGAACTCGTGGTCCTCGTACGGCACACCCAGCAGCTCCGAGATGACCAGCGACGGCACCGGCAGCGCGAGCGCCTGAACCAGGTCGGCCGGCTTGGGACCGGCCAGCATGCGGTCGATGAAGCCGTCCACCATCTCCTGCACGACCGGGCGCAGCGCCTCGACCCGCTTGATGGTGAAGGCACCGCTGACCATGCGGCGCAGCCGGGCGTGCTCCGGATCGTCCATGCCCACGAAGCTCAGATCGGTGGCCTGCCGCCCGCCGGACCGCTCCGGCCGCTCGTCGTGGCCGTGGTGGGCGACGGGGCTCGGATAGCCGGGGTGGGAGAAGTCGGCGCTCAGCCGCGGGTCGGAGAGCAGCGCCTTCTGCTCGGCGTGGCCGGTCACCACCCAGGGGGTACGGCCGTCCCGGGACCGGACCCGGGTCAGCGGGCCCCACTGCGCGAGGCCGCGCAGCTCGGGTGAGGGGTCGAAGGGGCAGGACGCGGAGCGTGGTGCGGGGAACTCGGGGATCCGGCCCGCTGCGGAGGCGGTGGTCGTGGGGGGCATGGGGGTCCTTGGGAGGTAGGTGGACTCTGGGCGTCGTACGCCGGTCAGGGCGTCGTGGGCGCGGGCCCCGTCAGGGCGTCCGCGGTCTCGGCGAGAAGGGACTGGCGGTGCAGGCGCGCCTGCTTGGGCATGTTCCAGCCGAGCACGCCGGTGACCCGGCCCTCGTGGCGGTGGACGGCGACGAAACGGCGGTCCGCCACGGAGCCCTCGACGACCGTCACCTCCGCGTCGGCGGCCGGCCGCCCGTGGACCTGGATCCTGGCGTCGAACTGGTCGGTCCAGAAGTACGGGACGGGTGTGTAGGGCTGGTGTTCGCCGAGGATGTTCCCGGCGACCGCGGCGGCCTGTTCCACCGCGTTGGTCCGGTTCTCCAGCCGCACCGGCGCGCCGACGCCCTGGTGGAACCAGCGGGCCACGTCTCCGGCGGCGTAGATCCCCTCGGCGGCCCGGCAGTAGGCGTCGCACACCACGCCGTTGTCCAGCACCAGCCCGCTGCCGGTGAGCCAGCCGGTCTCCGGCTCGGAGCCCACGGCGACCACGACGACCTCGGCGGGCAGCACCTCACCGCCGCTCACCAGCACCCCACCGCGCGTCAGCCCGTCGACCGGGGTGCCGAGCCGCAGGACCACGCCGTGCTCCCGGTGCAGCTCGCCGAGCAAAGCGGCGACGTACGGTCCGAGCTGAGCCCGCATCGGCGCGGCCTGGGGACCCACGAGGGTGACGGCCACGCCCATCCCCCGTGCGGTGGCGGCGATTTCGGCGCCGAGGACGCCGTCTCCGACGACCACGGCCCGCTCCGCCGAGGTGAGCTCCGCGCGCAGGGCCGCCGCGTCGTCGAGGGAGCGCACGACATGGACCCCGGCCAGGCCGTCCTGCCCGGGCAGTGTCCGGGGGCGTACGCCGGTGGCGATGACCACGGCGTCCGCGCTCAGGGTGCGTCCGGCCGCCGTACGGACGGTGCGTGCCGCGGCGTCCAGCGCGACGGCCGGGTCGCCGAGCAGGAACTCGGCGTCCAGCGCGTCCAGCGCCTGAGGGGGCCTCAGCCGGAGCCGCTCCGGCAACCAGGCGCCGGACAGGACCTGTTTGGACAACGGCGGACGGTCGTAGGGCGGGTGGGCTTCGGCGCCGAGGACGGTGAGGCTGCCCCGGTAGCCCTTGCGTCGCAGGGCCTCGGCGGTGCCGAGCCCGGCGGCCGAGGCGCCGACCACCAGGACGCTCGACGGCTGTGTCACGCGCTCTCGCCCAGGTGGATCGCGGCGGCCGGGCAGACGCTCGCGGCCTCGCGGACGGCGGCGTGCTGCTCCTCGGCGGGCTCGGCGTCGAGCAGGACGACGATGCCGTCCTCGTCGCGCTGGTCGAACACCTCCGGTGCGATCAGCACGCACTGGCCGGCGCCGCAGCATGTGACCTCGTCGACGGTGATCTTCATGTGGGGGTTCTCCTAGGAGTGATGGGGGGTGCGGGGGGTTACGGGAGCGAGCAACAGGCCGGTGACCGCGTCGGTCAGCGCGTCGGCCGTGTCCTCCCAGGACGTGCGGGGCGGGGCGGTGCTCTCGGCGAGGGCCCGTTCCTGTTCGGCACAGGCGTGGGTGATCAGCAGGCGGGCCATCGGGCTGCGCTGGGCGCGCACCTGGTCGGGGAGTAAACCGAGGCAGCGGCCCAGGCCGTTCAGGGTCTGCCGCAGCGGCTCCCGCAGCAGGGCCTCGTCGGTGACGAGCACCCGCAGCACGGGGTCGGTGAGCACCTGGGCGCAGAAGCGGGCGTACCAGGAGGGCACACCCAGCGAGGCCAGGTGCTCGGTGGTGGGCCGCACCAGGCAGGCGACCCAGTCCCGGACCTCCCGGCTGTCGCCGGTCTCGTCCAGCATCCGCTGCCGGATGCGCTCGGTGGCCTCGCCGTGCCTGCGCATGATGGCGCGCACCAGATCGGTCTTGGTGCCGAAGTGGTAGCCGACGGCGGCGACGTTGCCCTGCCCGGCGGCCTCGCTGATCTGCCGGTTGGAGACCGCGACCAGCCCGTGCTCGGCGAAGAGCCGTTCCGCCGCGGCCATGATGGCCTCGCGCGTCTCGGCGGAGCGACCGGTGCGCTCGGTTCTGCCGCTCATGCTCACCACCTCACGGGGAGCTGGCGCACGGGACGGGTCAGCAGCCCCTCGACCTGCCGCAGTTCCTCGGTGCCGACGGCCAGGGCGAGACCGGGCAGGCGGCGCAGCAGTACGTCGAGCACGGCCTGCATCTCCGTACGGGCCAGGGGCTGGCCGAGGCAGGAGTGCGGGCCGGCACCGAAGGTCAGGTGGGGGTTGGGGGTGCGGGCCAGGTCCATCTCGTCCGGGCGTTCGAAGGCGCTGCCGTCCCGGTTGGCGGCGGCCATGCCGCACACGACGGTCGTGCCGCTCGGCACCACGGTGCCGGCGATCTCGACGTCCTCGTGGACGTACCGGATCATGCCGAGGCCCGCGGTGTTGGGGTCGTAGCGGAGCACCTCCTCCACGGCCGGGCGGATGAGCGAACGGTCGGCCAGGAGCTGCTCCCAGCGCCGCCGGTCGGCCAGGAGGTGGGCGGCCATCATCGTGATGAAGCCGGCGGTGGTCTCGTGCCCGGCGATCAGCAGGGCCTGCCCGGTGGCGGTCAGCGCGTCGTCGGACATCGGCCGGCCCTCGGCGTCCGTCGCGGTGATCAGCAGGGTGAGCAGGTCCTCCTCGCCCTCGACGACGGTGCCGGCGGCCACCGCCGCACGCTTCTCGGCGATCAGCCCTGCCATGTACCCGGCGAAGTCGCGGTAGGCCGCCCGCACTTCCTCCGGTGTGTACCTGGTCATGCTGAGGAAGGTGTCGGACCAGCGTTTGAACGCGTCCCGGTCGCTCTCCGGGACGCCGAGCATGGCGCAGATGACGAACACCGGCAGCGGGAACGCCAGGTGCCGCACCAGGTCGGCCGGCTGCCCGTGCGCCTCCATCTCGTCGATGAGGCGTTCGGCGGTGGATTCGATGCCGGGCCGCAGCGCCCGCATGCGTTTGGCGGTGAACCACTTGCCGAGCATGCGGCGCCACCGCTCGTGCCCCTCGGCGTTGAGGGTCCGCGCCATCGGGCTGGTGAAGATGCTGGAGTCGCCGTCGGACACCCGGGCCGCGTCGGCCTCCATGGCCCCCTCCCGGCTCAGGCGCGGATCGGTGAGCGCGAACCTGACGTCGTCGTACCGGGTGAGCAGCGTCGCCTCGTCGCCACTGGCCAGCGTCACCCGTGTCACCGGGCACTTCTGCCGCAGATCCGGCCACTCCACGGGCGGGTCCAGCGGCGTCGGGGCGGAGAGCGGATAGCTCAGCCCGGCCTCTTCGTGTTCCTGCACACCGGTCACTGCGGACCTCCAGGGTCGGTCGCCCAACGGATTGCCGACGTCCACCCAACTTAAAACAGCTGCATTAATCAAGCGACTGACTTAAAAAGGTGGGTGAAGGGTCTGCGAAGGCAGGTGGGCGACGGAGGCGCCGCCCGCCGTGTTAGCGACACGCCTGGCCGGGAAGTCGCAGCTCATGGGGGCATTGACGGTCATGCAAGAGGGTGATCACCGTTTGGTCCGGCGGGTGGCGGCGTGGCGGTCGGCCCGTGCGCGGCGCGTGCTGTCGGCGGTGGAGGAGGCGGCCGAACACACGAAGCTGTGGTGGTGCGCCGCCGTCGTCATGGCGGGCGTCGGCGGTTGGCGCGGGCGGCGGGCCGCGGCCGCGGGCCTGGTGAGCATGGCGCTGGCGGAGACGGCGGCCAGCTGTGTGTTCAAGCAGCTGTGTCAGCGCCGACGGCCGCCGAAGGAGTGGATCTCGCACGAGGAGGTCCACGACCGGCCCGACTCCTCGTCCTTCCCTTCCGGCCACACCGCGGCCGCCGTCGGGTTCACCGCGGCCGCGGCCGTGATCTGGCCGGCGGCGGGCGCGGTGTGCGCGGTGCCGACGCTGGCGGTGGCCTTCGAACGGGTCCACACCGGCGCCCACTACCCCTCCGACGTGGCCGCCGGCGCCGCGATCGGCCTGGCCGCCACCGCGTTGACCCGCCGCGCTCCCCGCCTGGTCGTCCGCGGGCTGACGTGACCGGGTCCGCGGGCGAATGCGCCGGGCCGCTGGATGGCGCGCTTTCGCCCGGGTACTCGACGGTCCCGAGCGGAACTGATCAACGGGACCGCGAGACCGACGAGACCAGCGCGACCAACGCGACCAACGCGACCAACGCGAAATACAAGTTCAAGGAGAGTGCACAGCGATGACCCAGCCGCCCCACGACGAGCCCACCGCCGACGGCCCCGAAGAGCTGCGGGAGCAGGTCGAGCAGACCCGCCACGAGCTGGGGGAGACGGTCGAGGAGCCGGCCGCCAGGACGGACGTCAAGGCCCGCGCGCAGCACAAGGCCGTCGCGCTCAAGGAACAGGCCGGTGCCCGGACCGCGGAGCTGACCGAGCAGGCCAGGACGAAGGCGGCACAGGCCGCGCACCTCGTCCAGGACAAGCTGCCCGACCCGGTCAAGGACCGGTGCTCCGCCGCCGCCCACCACGTGAAGACCACCGCGGACCAGGCCGCACACCTGATGCGGGACAAGACCCCCGATCAGGTCCGCCACACGGCCGAACGCGGCGCCCAGGCGGCCCGGGACAACCGCACCACACTGATCGTGGCCGGCGGCGTGGCGGCGGCCACCTGCGTCCTGCTGCTGCGCAGGCGCAGCGGCAGGAAGTAGCCGGCCGGTCCGGCGACTGCTTCCGGCCTACGAGAGGACGACGCACCCTCGCCGCTCCAGTTCGGTCAGCAGCGACCAAGAGGGCTCACAGGCGTTCCAGCGCAGGTCCAGCTTCTCCAGCGCGGGCATGTCGGCGACCCAGTCCGGCAGCCGCGTGAGGCGGTTGGCCCGCACGTCGAGCTGACGCAGCAGAGGCAGGCCGGCCAGCGCCTCCGGGAGTTCGGCGAGGGCGTTCTCCCTCAGGTCCAGGTGGCGCAGTTCGCGCAGGCCGGCCATGGACGGCGGCAGGCTGTCGACCGCGTTGCCCCGCAGCCAGAGTTCGCGCAGGTTGCGCAGGTCACCGATGCTGTCGGGCAACCCGGTCAGCCGGTTGTACTGCGCCCGGAGTTCGATCAGGCCGGACATACGGCCGATGGCCTCGGGCAGGACGGTGAGCGCGTTCTCGCCGATATTGAGGTAGCGCAGCCGCGTCAGGTTTCCGAGCGCGTCCGGGATCCGGGTCAACTGGTTGTCGTGCAGGTACAGGCAGCCGCTGAGGGCAGCCAGGCCGCCCAGCTCGCCGGGCACCGACCTGAGGCGGTTGTGACCGAGGTCCAGGGTGGCCAGCCGGTGCAGCCGCCCGATCTCGGGCGGGAGCTCCGTGAGCCCGGTCTCGGCGAGGATCAGCACCTGGACCTCGGTGTGCTGCCAGACCGACTCGGGCACCTGCCCCAGCTGTTGACGCCAGAGATTCAGCGTGCGCCGCACGGCACGATCCCTCCCTCGGGCCGGCCAGCGCTCACCGGGCCCGGTCACAACGGACAGGACCCCAGCTCATTCCTGCACTGAGCTGGGGTCCCGCTGGTAGGCCCTGTGGGACTCGAACCCACAACCAATGGATTAAAAGTCCACTGCTCTGCCAATTGAGCTAAGGGCCCAGGCGATGTCGCCACCCCGAGCATAGCCGGACGAAGCCGTGTCTCCGATCGGGTATCGGAGTGCAGGCCTCGCCAGGCGGGCAGAACAGGCCGTTCGGAGGCATGAGAGCTACGGATCGACCGGTTCCGGCGCGCCCGCGCGCGCCGCCTCCCGGGCCCGCGTCCGTTCGTGGTCGGGGTTGAGGAACCAGTGCCGGGCCGACGCCAGCCACCAGGTCGCGGCGAAGCCGAGGACGACCAGGACGGCGACCGGGGCGTAGTTGAAGGTCTCCCAGGTGACCGGGGAGACCTGCGGGAGCATGAACAGCACCGTGATCACCCCGACCCACGCCACCGACACCACACCCACCGCCTGCGACCAGCGGCCCAGGTGCCACGGCCCGCGTTCGAAGGCGGCACCCTTGCGCACCCGCAGCAGCGTCGGGATGACGTACGCGATGTAGAGACCGATGACGGCGATGGAGGTGACCGCCGCGTAGGCCGTGACATTGATCAGGTACGGCAGCCCGAGCACCAGCGCGCCCAGCGCCGCCAGCCACACCGCCGCCACCGGCGTCCGCGTACGCGGGCTGACCGTGTGCCAGATATGCGAGAAGGGCAGGGCACCGTCGCGCGAGAAGGCGTAGATCATGCGGCTGTTGGCCGTCACGGACGCCATTCCGCAGAACAGCTGCGCACCGATCACGACGAGCAGCAGCAGCTTGCCCGCCGTCGCGCCCAGCGCGTCCAGCAGAATCTGGGCCGGGGGTACCTCGGTCGGCGAGCTCAGTGCCCCCTCGTACGACTGGATGGCGAAGGTGAAGCCCAGCAGCAGTACGAATCCGGCGATCCACGAGGTCCAGATGGACCGGACGATCCCCTTCGGGCCCGCCGTCGACGCGTCGCGCGTCTCCTCGGTCATGTGGGCCGAGGCGTCGTAGCCGGTGAAGGTGTACTGGGCCATCAGCAGCCCCAGCAGCACCACGTACACCCCGCTCCCCCACCCCGTGTTGTTGACGAACTCGCCGAACACGAAGGACGCCGACTGGTGCTCGTCCGGTACGAAGGTCAGCGCGCCGACGATCACCGCCACGCCCAGCACGTGCCACCACACGCTCACGCTGTTCAGGAGGCCGACGATGCGGACGCCGAAGGTGTTCAGCAGGCCGTGCAGCAGCAGGATCCCGGCGAACAGCAGCATCGTCCGGCCCGGCGTCACCTCGAAGCCGAACTGCAGGTTCAGGTAGGCGCCGAGGAAGGACGCCGCCCCGAAGTCGATACCGGCCGTCACCGCCACCTGGCCGAGGACGTTGAACCAGCCCGTGAACCAGGCCCAGGCCGCGGCGGTCCTGGCCGGCGCCAGCCGGTGCGCCCAGAAGTACAGGCCCGCCGACGTCGGGTACGCCGAGCAGATCTCGGCCATGGACAGCCCGACGAACAACGTCATCAGGCCGACCGCGACCCAGCCCCAGGTGATCACTGCCGGGCCGCCCGTGTTCATGCCGAACAGGTACAGCGTCAGACACCCCGACAGCACCGAGATGATCGTGAACGAAACCGCGTAGTTGGAGAACGCCGACATGCGGCGGGCCAGAACCTGTGTGTAGCCGAGCTGGGCCAGCCGTTCCTCGTCCGACAGCCCACTCACCTTGGCGTCATCTGTCATGCCCCCAGCAATTCCCTCGGAGAGGGCGTGAGACACGTCACAACTTGGCTAGAAAGCGCCGTGGCCCCCACCAGGGACGGTGGGGGCCACGGCGCTCAGTTCGCGTCGGCGTCAGCCGTTGCGCTTCCAGCGCGGCTTGTCCTCGCGGCGGCCGAAGGAGCCGGTGCCACGGTGGTCGCCGCGGTGGTCGTCACGACGGCCGTACGGGCGCTCGTGACCGCCGGACCGGTAGCCGGGGCGGTCGCCGCCCTGACGGTCCCGGTTGAAGGGCCGGTCGCTGCCCCGGTGGCCGCCCCGGTCGTCGCGCCGGAAGCCACCGCGGTCACCGCGCTCGTCCCGGCGGAAACCACCCCGGTCGTCCCGGCGCTCGAAGGAACGGCCACCACGGTCGTCGCGGCGCTCGAAGGAACGCCCGCCCCGGTCGCCCCGGTCGTCGCGCCGGAAGCCACCACGGTCGTCCCGGCGCTCGAAGGAACGGCCACCGCGGTCGTCGCGGCGCTCGAAGGAACGCCCGCCCCGGTCGCCCCGGTCGTCGCGCCGGAAGCCACCACGGTCACCGCGCTCGTCCCGGCGGAAACCACCCCGGTCGTCACGGCGCTCGAAGCCACGCCCACCACGGTCACGGTCGAAGGAACGCCCGCCCCGGTCGTCCCGGCGCTCACGCCGCTCGAACGGCGCCGAGGACTCCGCACGAGCCTGCGGACGCTCCTCGCGCTCGCCCCGCTCGACGTCCCGCGCGCCCGGCTGCGACGGCACAGAGACCCCGACGGCCTCGGCCACCGGCGTGTCCTGCTCCGCCCGCGCGTCGGCCACCGCCGCCTCCGGGTCCTCGCCGCGCTCCCGCGCGACCCGGGCGACCAGCCGGTCGGCCTCCTCGCGCAGCTCCGCCGCACGCCGCTGGGCCCGCTCCAGCTCCTTGGTGAGCTGGGCGACCTCGCGCTCGGCCTGCTGCGCCGCGTTGCCCACGGACTCGGCCTGCACCTCGGTCATCGACCGGGCGCCGGTGATCTCGGCCACCTCCGGGTCGAAGGCCGCGCCGCCCTGGATGATGTGGCGCGTGGCGTCCACGCCCGCGTCCTCCATCAGCCGGAAGATCTGGCGCCGCTGGTGCGGCAGGGAGAGGGACACCACGGTCCCGGTACGGCCGGCACGGGCCGTGCGGCCGGCACGGTGCAGGTAGTCCTTGTGGTCACCGGCCGGGTCGACGTTCAGCACCAGGTCGATCCCGTCGACGTGAATACCGCGCGCCGCGACATCGGTCGCGACCAGCACGTTCACGTACCCGTCCTTGAAGTCGGCCAGCGTCCGCGTCCGCGCGCCCTGGGTCATGCCGCCGTGCAGCGCCTCGGCCTTCGCGCCCGCCTCGCGCAGCTGCTCGGCGACCCGGTCGGCGCCCAGCTGGGTGCGGACGAAGATGATCGTGCGCCCCTTGCGGGAGGCGATGGCCGCGGTGACCGGCGCCTTGTCCTTGGGCTTCACGACGAGGATGTGGTGCGACATGGTCGTCACGGCGCCCTGGGCGGCGTCGACCTCGTGGCTGACCGGGTCGTTGAGGTAGCGGTCGACGAGCGTCTTGATCTCGTTCTCCATCGTCGCGGAGAACAGCATCCGCTGACCGCCCGCCGGGACCTGGTCCAGCAGCTCGGTGACCTCGGGCAGGAAGCCCAGGTCGGACATCTGGTCGGCCTCGTCGAGAACGGCGACCTCGACGTCCTGAAGGGAGCAGGCGCCGCGGTTGATGATGTCGCGCAGCCGGCCCGGCGTGGCCACCAGCACGTCCACGCCCTTCTCCAGGGCGTAGATCTGGTTGCCCATGGAGGTACCGCCGCAGACGACCTTCATCTTCAGCCCGAGGACATCGCCGTACGGCTGCAGCGCGTCGGCGACCTGCATGGCGAGTTCACGCGTCGGCGTGAGGATGACGGCGCGCGGCTTGTGCTTCTCGGTGCGGCCGCCGGCGAGCTGGGCCAGCGTCGGCAGACCGAAGGAGAGGGTCTTGCCGGAGCCTGTGCGGCCACGGCCGAGGATGTCCTTTCCGGCCAGGGCGTCCGGGATGGTCGCGGCCTGGATCGGGAAGGGGACCGTCACGCCGTTCTGCGCGAGCTTGCGCACGACGCCCTCGGGCAGGCCGAGGTCCGCGAAGGTGACCTCGGGGGCGTCGGTCGCGGCGTCGTTCTCGGTGTTCTCGGGCACGACGACGTGATCAGTACTGGCAATGGACATGCGAATGCGAAACCTTCCGGAGTCTCGTCGGCACGCGCCCGTCAACTCCGTGAGTCGCAATATGACCGCCTCGATGCGGTCCGCCACGGCAAGGGAGAGTACGCGCCACACGGCGCGCTCTGTGATGGCGCCGGGCAAATGGGATCAAACGATCTGCCACCATACGCACCCACCACCCCCAAAGGCAAACCGAGCTCATCACCCCCAGGGGCGAACGAGCCCGTCGCCGCAGGCAGATGACCTGCCGCTGCCCGCATCGCCGCTCCCGCATGACGAACGTCACGCAGGCACTCCCGCCTCGGGCGCCGGCTCCCGCTGCGCCAGCTGCGGTCCCGGCGGCTCGTGCGCCGACGACGACGGCTCGGCCTCGGTCGGTTCCGGCGTCGGGGAGGCGGGCGGCTCCCGGGTCGGCGTCGGCTCCGGCTCGATCGTACGCGTGGGCTCCGGCTGGGCCGTCCGTGTGGGAGTCGGCCTGGCCGGCTTGTCCTGCGCGGGAGCGGACTCGCTCGCGCGCGCGGACGGCGACGCGGAAGCGGGCGCGGACTCCTTCGCGTGGCCCCGCCCCTCGTGCTTCCCCTTCTTCTTCTTGCCGCGCCCGCGTTTGCCGTCGGTCGCCGGGGCGCCGGCCCCCGCGCCTCCGCCCGACACCGCCGATCCCCCGTCGGGCTCCTCCCCGCCCCGCTGCCCGGCCGAGTGGGACGGCTTGACGCCGCCGCCCCCCGTCTCGTCCCCCACGCTCATGCAGCCGGCGGCAGCGGCGACGGCCATGACCGTGGCGGCCAGGCGGACGGGTACGTACAAGGGGCGCACGGGAAGCCACCTCCGAGTGGGGCGAAGAAGTCAACATGCCCAACTCCCGCCGCCCACAAGAGGACACGCGCCCCGTACGTCAGACACTCACCCGTAGCCCAGGGCGTGCAACCGCGCGTCGTCGATCCCGAAGTGGTGCGCGATCTCGTGCACCACGGTCACCTCGGTCTCGGCGACGACGTCCTCGCGCGTCTCGCACATCCGCAGCGTCGGCCCCCGGTAGATCGTGATCCGATCCGGCAGCACACCGGCGTACCACTCGCCCCGCTCCGTCAGCGGAGTCCCCTCGTACAGCCCGAGCAGCTCGGGATCGTCCGCCGGGGGCTCGTCCTCGACGAACACCGCGACGTTGTCCATCAGCCGCGTCAGCTCCGGCGGAATCCGGTCGAGCGCCTCGGCGACCAGTTCCTCGAACTCCTCGCGCGTCATCTCCAGCACAGGCCCATTGTCAGGTACGACACCCCCGTACGAGCCCTCCAACAGTCCCGCATATCCCCCGGAGAACCTGGGCATACGCGACCAATGGCCCGCGTCCCCGCCGCAGTCCCGACCCTCCCGAACCTCGTGAACCGGAACCGCAAGGCGCCCCGCGCCCGCCAGGCACCCACGACGATCGAACTCGTCCCCCAGCCGCGTCCCTGGTCCCGCGCCCTCGGCCTCGTCGCCGTAGTCCTCATGGGGGCCTGGCTGGGCCTGCTGGTCGTCGGCAACGTACGCGTCCCGGTCGGCCCGATGAACACGACGATGACCCTGCGCCCCTCCTTCGCCGGCGGCACGAAGATCAACGTCTCGCCCCTGGGCGCCCTCGAACTCGACAGTCACATCGCCCCGGTCCGCCTGGACGTGAACGTCGACCAGCTCGACCCGGTCCGCTCCCAGGCCCTGGTCGACCACCCCGAACGCCTCTCCGGCCTCCAGGACGAGGTCACCCGGGACGTCGCGCACGGCACCCTGGACCTCGCCCTGCGCTCCTGCGTCGCCGTGGTCACCGGCGCCACGGCCCTCGGCCTGGCGGTCTACCGCCGCCCCCGCCGCGCCCTGACGGCCGGCGGCCTGGCCCTCACCCTCCTGGCCGCATCGGGCGGGACCGCGTACGCGACCTGGAACCCGGAATCGGTCCTGGAACCGAAGTTCTCCGGCCTGCTCTCCTCCGCCCCGTCCGTGGTCGGCAACGCGCGCAGCATCGTCACCGAGTTCGACGTCTACCAGAAGGAACTGGCGCGCCTGGTCACGAACGTGACCAAGCTGTACGACGCCACCTCGACCCTCCCCGCCTACGCGCCCGACCCGACGACGATCCGTGTCCTGCACGTCTCGGACATCCACCTGAACCCGGCGAGCTGGAAGATCATCGCCTCACTGGTGGAGCAGTACAAGGTCAACGTGATCGTCGACTCCGGCGACACGATGGACCACGGCACGGCGGCGGAGAACGGCTTCCTGGACCCGATCGAGGACCTGGGAGCCCCCTACGTCTGGGTCCGGGGCAACCACGACTCACTCGTCACCCAGCAGTACCTGGAAGACCTGAAGAACGTGCACGTCCTGGACAACGGCGAGGCCAAGACCATCGCGGGCCTGCGCTTCGCCGGCATGGGCGACCCCCAGTTCACCCCCGACCGCTCGAAGAGGCCCGGGGCCGAGGCCTCCCAGGAACTGGCGGGCGCCCGCCTGGCCACCGCTCTGCACGGCCAGCAGACCGCGGGCACGCCCGTGGACATCGCCATCGCCCACGAGCCGGCGGCGGCACGCCAGGTGGACGGCGACGTACCGCTCGTCCTGGCCGGCCACCTCCACCACAACGAGATGGAGATCATGAAGTACGGCACCCGCCTCCGCATCGAGGGCTCCACGGGCGGCAGCGGCCTGCGCGCGGTGGAGGGCAAGTACCCGGACCCGATCGAGACATCGATCCTCTACTTCGACCGCGACACCCGCCGCCTGCAGGCCTGGGACGAGATCAAGCTGGGCGGTCTGGGCCTCACGACAGCCGAGGTCAGCCGCCACCTGGCCAAGGAGAACCCATCCGGTGCGACCCCGTCACCGACCCCCTCCTCCCCCGCCCCCACGACGAGCACCCCGTAAACCGTTTTGGCGATCCCTCCCGCCATCCCATATGCTTCTCACGTCCCCGACGCGCTGAGAAGCGCCCAGGCGGGCCGATAGCCCTCATCGTCTAGCGGCCTAGGACGCCGCCCTTTCAAGGCGGTAGCACGGGTTCGAATCCCGTTGGGGGCACGCACCACCCTGTGCGACACTGTCGTACATCGCTTGGTCCTGTGGAGCAGTTTGGAGTGCTCGCCACCCTGTCAAGGTGGAGGCCGCGGGTTCAAATCCCGTCAGGACCGCTGAGGTTTCACGTGAAACCTCGTGGCTGGGTAGCTCAGTTGGTACGAGCGTCCGCCTGAAAAGCGGAAGGTCGCCGGTTCGACCCCGGCCCCAGCCACAACGCCCTACGGGCATCAGCCCCCGTCGAGATCATCGACGGGGGTTTTCCGTACGCTCCGACTGGCCGCGCGCACCCCCACCCACCCGCACTCGCCCACGGCGAGAAGGGGCCGTGCCGGGGGGTGTCCGCCCGCAGCGGCCGGCGTCCATCACCGCCCACCCCCCAGCACACAGCCCCGCCGGACCGAGGACGGACACCCCCCGGCGCGGCCCCGACCCACCCCCCACCCGTAGGCGCAACGCGCACCCCCACCGCACCCGCACAGGCCGCCGCAGGCACCCCGCCCAACCGCCGGAGGCAAAAGCGTTCGCCACGAATTTCGCCGGGATGAGATCCTGGGACCCGTATGTCTACGCACCCCGCCCCCGCCCTAGGCACCCTCGCCCCCCGCCTGACCGAGCTGTCGCTCCGCGACGCCCACCGCATCGGCCGCAGGCTCGAAGGCGCGCGCAAGATCCGTAAGCCGGAGGCCCGCGCCGCCGTTCTCACCGAGATCGAGGCCGAGGTCGCCAAGGCCGAGGCGAGGATGGCCGAGCGCCGCACCCGCATCCCCGCCGTCACCTACCCCGAGCAGCTCCCCGTCAGCCAGAAGAAGGACGAGATCGCCGACGCCATCCGCGACCACCAGGTCGTGATCGTCGCCGGTGAGACCGGTTCCGGCAAGACGACGCAGATCCCCAAGATCTGCCTGGAGCTCGGCCGCGGCGTACGCGGCATGATCGGCCACACCCAGCCCCGCCGCATCGCCGCCCGCACCGTCGCCGAGCGCGTCGCGGAAGAACTCGACACCCCCCTCGGCGAGGCCGTCGGCTGGAAGGTCCGCTTCACCGACCAGGTGAACCCGGACGCCACCTTCATCAAGCTCATGACCGACGGCATCCTGCTCGCCGAGATCCAGACCGACCGCGAGCTGCGCGCCTACGACACGATCATCATCGACGAGGCGCACGAGCGGTCCCTCAACATCGACTTCCTCCTCGGCTACCTCGCCCAGCTGCTCCCGAAGCGCCCCGACCTCAAGGTCGTCATCACCTCGGCCACCATCGACCCCGAGCGCTTCTCCCGGCACTTCGGCGACGCCCCGATCATCGAGGTCAGCGGCCGGACGTACCCCGTGGAGGTGCGTTACCGGCCCCTCCTCGAAGAGGACTCCGACGACGCCGACCGCGACCAGATCACCGCGATCACCGACGCCGTCGAGGAACTGATGGCCGAGGGCAAGGGCGACATCCTGGTCTTCCTCTCCGGCGAACGCGAGATCCGGGACACCGCCGACGCGCTCACCAAGAAGCAGTATCGCTTCACGGAGATCCTCCCCCTCTACGCCCGCCTCTCCCACGCGGAGCAGCATCGCGTCTTCCAGCCGCACACCGGCCGCAGGATCGTTCTGGCGACCAACGTCGCCGAGACCTCCCTCACCGTCCCGGGCATCAAGTACGTCATCGACCCCGGCTTCGCCCGCATCTCGCGCTACAGCCACCGCACCAAGGTCCAGCGCCTCCCCATCGAGCCGATCTCCCAGGCGAGCGCCAACCAGCGCAAGGGCCGCTGCGGCCGTACCAGCGACGGCATCTGCATCCGCCTCTACAGCGAGGACGACTTCACCGCCCGCCCGGAGTTCACGGACGCGGAGATCCTGCGCACGAACCTCGCGAGCGTCATCCTCCAGATGACCGCGGCCGGCCTCGGCGACATCGAGAAGTTCCCCTTCATCGATCCGCCGGACCACCGCAACATCCGCGACGGCGTCCAGCTCCTGCAGGAACTCGGCGCGCTGGACCCCACCCAGAAGGACCCGCGCAAACGCCTCACGGACACCGGCCGCAAGCTCGCCCAGCTCCCCGTCGACCCCCGCCTGGCCCGCATGGTCCTGGAGGCCGACAAGAACGGCTGTGTCCGCGAGGTCATGGTGATCGCGGCGGCGCTGTCCATCCAGGACCCGCGCGAACGCCCCGCCGACAAGCAGACCCAGGCCGACCAGCAGCACGCCCGCTTCAAGGACGAGACCAGCGACTTCCTCGCCTACCTCAACCTCTGGCGGTACATCCGCGAGCAGCAGAAGGAGAGGGGCTCGTCCTCCTTCCGCCGGATGTGCAAGCAGGAGTACCTCAACTTCCTGCGCATCCGCGAATGGCAGGACATCTATTCCCAGCTGCGTACGGTCGCGAAGCAGATGGGCATTCACCTCAGCGAACAGGACGCCCCCGCCGACCGCATCCACGTCTCCCTCCTCGCCGGTCTGCTCTCGCACATCGGCATGAAGGATGTGAAGGAGGGCGCGAAGAACGAGTACCTCGGCGCCCGCAACGCCAAGTTCGCGATCTTCCCGGGCTCGGCCCTGTTCAAGAAGCCCCCGCGCTTCGTGATGTCCGCCGAACTCGTCGAAACCTCCCGCCTCTGGGCCCGCGTCAACGCGAGGATCGAGCCCGAGTGGGTCGAGCCCCTCGCCGGCCACCTCCTCAAGCGCACGTACAGCGAACCGCACTGGGAGAAGGACCAGGCGGCCGTGATGGCGTACGAGAAGGTCACGCTCTACGGCGTGCCGATCGTCGCCCAGCGCAAGGTGAACTACGGCCGTATCGACCCGGAGGTCAGCCGCGAGCTGTTCATCCGGCACGCCCTGGTCGAGGGTGACTGGCGCACGCACCACAAGTTCTTCGCCGACAACCGCAAACTGCTCACCGAGGTCGAGGAGCTGGAGCACCGCGCCCGGCGCCGGGACATCCTGGTCGACGACGAGACGCTCTTCGACTTCTACGACCAGCGGGTTCCCGAACACGTCGTCTCCGGTGCCCACTTCGACTCGTGGTGGAAGCGCAAGCGGCACGAGCAGCCCGACTTCCTCGACTTCGAGCGGGAGATGCTCATCAACGAGAGGGCGGGCGCGGTCACCAAGGCCGACTATCCGGACTCCTGGCGCCAGGGCGATCTCAAGTTCCGTGTCACCTACCAGTTCGAGCCGGGTGCGGACGCGGACGGCGTGACCGTGCACATCCCGCTCCAGGTCCTCAACCAGGTCACGGACGAGGGCTTCGACTGGCAGATCCCGGGCCTGCGGGAGGAGGTCGTCACGGAGCTCATCCGCTCCCTCCCGAAGCCGATCCGCCGCAACTACGTCCCGGCCCCGAACTACGCGAAGGCGTTCCTCGAGCGGGCGGTCCCCCTCCAGGAACCGCTCACCACGACCATGGCGCGCGAGCTGAAGCGCATGGTCGGAGTCCCCTTCGACGCGGACGACTTCGACTGGTCCAAGGTCCCCGACCACCTGAAGATCACCTTCCGGATCGTCGACGAGCGCCGCCGCAAGCTGGCCGAGGACAAGGACCTTCAGGCCCTGAAGCTCAGGCTGAAGCCGAAGGCCCGCAAAGCCCTCTCCCAGGCGGCCGCAGCGACGGCCGAACGGCAGGGCGGCGAGTCCCTCGAACGCAAGGGCCTGACCGACTGGACGATCGGCACCCTCACCCGCGTCTTCGAAACGCGCCGGGCCGGCCAGCCCGTCAAGGCCTACCCGGCACTGGTCGACGACGGCGACACGGTCTCCGTGCGCCTCTTCGACACGGAGGCCGAACAGCAGCAGGCGATGTGGAAGGGCACCCGTCGCCTGATACTGCGCAACATCCCGGTGAACCCCGCGAAGTTCGCATCCGAGAAGCTGACGAACGCCCAGAAGCTCGCCCTGTCCGCCAACCCCCACGGCTCCATCCAGGCGCTGTTCGACGACTGCGCGACGGCCGCGGCCGACAAGCTGATCGCGGACTTCGGGGGGCCGGCGTGGGACGAGGAGTCGTACCGGAAGCTGTACGACCGGGTCCGCGCGGAGATCGTCGACACGACGGTCCGTACGGTGGGCCAGGTGCAGCAGGTGCTGGCCGCCTGGCAGGCCTGTGAGCGTCGCCTGAAGGCCGTACGGAGCCCCGCGCTGCTGCCGAACCTCCAGGACGTACGGGCGCAGCTGGACGCCCTCGTGAAGCCCGGCTTCGTGACGGAGGCGGGCCTGCGCCGCCTTCCCGACCTGATGCGCTACCTGATCGCCGCCGACCGTCGTCTGCAGCAGATGCCGACGAACGTCCAGCGGGACACGACGCGCATGGAGAAGGTCCACGAGATGCAGGACGAGTACGCGTGGCTCCTGGAGCAGCTGCCGCAGGGCCGCCCGGTCCCTCCCTCGGTCCTGGACATCCGCTGGATGATCGAGGAACTCCGGGTCAGCTACTTCGCCCACGCCCTCGGCACGGCGTACCCCGTCTCCGACAAGCGCATCGTGAAGGCGATCGACGCGGCGGCACCGTGACGGACTCTGTACGCAGGGTGAGTTCGACCAGGGGCCCACCCTCCTGTACAGTCTCTTCTCGCAGCGCAACGCAGAAAAACAGCGCAGCAACATCTGGTCCTGTGGAGCAGTTTGGAGTGCTCGCCACCCTGTCAAGGTGGAGGCCGCGGGTTCAAATCCCGTCAGGACCGCAGTAACGAAGGAGGCCCGTACCCCACAAGGGGTGCGGGCCTCCTTCATGCCGACTCACAGCCCACCGCTGGGCTTGACGGCGTCACATTCCCTCGGTACCCCGGAAGCAGAGCTCTCCCGTGCAGCCTCCGGAGGTGGCGTATGGCGGCATCGGCTAGGCACGAAACGCGGGCGTTGCTCCGCGCGCACCTGTCGGCCGCGTCGTCGTATGGCCATCTGACGCGTCACTGCCCGATCTGCCACCGCCTGCTGCGTCTGGTGATGGACTCTCCTCCACGGACCGTGGAGAGCCCCCAGAGGCCCGCCGAGGGCGAAGGCGCCTCGTGACCCCCGCAGAGCTCAACACCCGTTCCACCGTGGGCAACTGGAGCCGAAGCCTCCATTAGCGCACAGACAGAGTGGCAACAAGCGCCCTGGCATGTGACGGGTGTCACCGCATGAGTTTTTGAAAGTACGGTACTTACAGCTCCCCTACAACAGGTCAATTTAATATGTGCAATTGCACCTGCCGGGGCAGGCGGCCCAGAGGCTCGCCAGAGACTCCCCGAGGACCTGTCACAGGAGATCCGACAGCCCTCCCCAGACTCCGACAAGCCCGCTCACAGAGCCGACGGACGACCCAACGCGCAGGCACAAAAAAGATCGCGCTGGACCCGGCGGAGTCCAGCGCGATCGACGACGCACCCTGTCAGTTGCCTAAAAGCTCTTACGGCTTGGGCGTGGGGCCTGTTGGGGCAGATCCCCGCGTCGCTTGGAGCTGTGGTTCCGGGCGCCCCGGCCAGTTGGGGGACCAGCCGTTTTGCCCGGTTATGAAGTTGTTCAGGCCTCGCTGCGCTGCTGCGGGATGCCCGCGAGCAGAGCGCGGACCTCAGCCTCGCGGTAGCGGCGGTGCCCGCCGAGCGTGCGGATGGACGTGAGCTTGCCGGCCTTCGCCCACCGCGTGACCGTCTTCGGGTCGACGCGGAACATGGTGGCGACCTCAGCCGGGGTCAGCAGCGGCTCGGCATCAGGGGTGCGAGCGGTCATGAGCGGCCTCCTCGGGAGAACCGAACCTTCTCGGTTCTTTCCTCTAAATTCTGCACCTTGACCCGCGTTGCCCGAAATGGCGGACGCGAGTCGAGTCGGTTATAGGACGAACGGCTTGTCCTCGGCACTACAACTACACCATCTGTCCAGCCGCCACGGCCAAACCGATGGAATTGCCCTCCCAGGTGTTCATCAGCGACGGAAGCCGATGGACCATGCCATAGCGGACAGTCACGCCACTGTGACGATCAGTCACAGGACGATCAGGAGTCACCAGACCCCCCAAAGCGTGCAATGCTGAGATTCCGACCACACCAGGACACAGCGGGACGGAAGGAGTCCTCCCCGGACTCCTTGTCCTATTTTGGCATGAGGATGGGCAAGGGACGCAAGGGTGAAGTAAGTGCGGTCCGTCACGCTTGACACATCATCGGCACAAAGCCTCGGATCGGGATCTACATCCCATGTGCATCTCGTGTACGTCCCGTGGTGACGTCACCTCAGATCGAGGACGAAACCCCAAAACGGGCGCCAGGTCAAACGTCAGTTCGCCGACCGCCGGTCCCGTACCGCCCGCCACCGCTCCACGAGCCGCCCGTACGCCTCCCCCGCGGCCACCCCGTCGCCGTGCCGCAGCGCCTCGATGCCCTCGGCCACGTCGGCCGCCGAGTGATCGTCCTCCAGCTCGCCGGCCGGCAGGGCGTGCACCAGGCCGCCGTAGTCCAGCTCCACCAGGGAACGCGGATGGAACTCCTCCAGCCAGCGCCCCACGTCCACCAGGCCGTCGATCAGCGGCCCCTCGTCGATGGCGTCCCTCAGGGCTCTCAGCGCCCGCGCCACCCGCCGCCGGGCCTGCACCATCGGCGTCCGGTAGCGCAGCACCGGCGCCGCCCCGCCCGGCGAACCGGAGCCCTTGTCGTACTCCCGCTCCTCGTCGGAGACCAGGACGAACCAGTTCAGCGGGACCTGCCAGGTCGCCGTACGGATCCAGGGGCGGGCGTCCGGATTGCGGACGAGCCAGCGCTCGTAGTCCTGCGCCGCCTGACGTCGTACGACCGGGGGCAGCACCGCGTCCAGGACCGGCGCCGGAAGCTCCTCGGCGAGCTCGCCCAGGGCCTGCCAGCCGCGCAGCCGGGTGCGCCAGGGGCACACGCAGACCACGCCGTCGACCTCGGTCACGAACGCTTCGTCGCTCTCGTGCACCGGCACCACGACCGGCGGAGTGGGCAGCAAGTCGGCCAGGGAACGGCGCAGTTCGTCCTGGTAGGAGGGGCGGTCGGGGCGGCGGGCGTAGCGCGCCCAGTGGCTGCGCTCCGGCTCCGGGAAGGCGGCCAGCGGTTCGTACACGCGCAGGTAGGTCGCGTAGGGGACGATCACCGAGGACACCTTGGGCACGCCTGCTCCCTCCCCCGCGCACCGTCACGAAAACCTGCCGAACCCACTCACAAACGCGCGGGAAATCTGTGCAAATCGTCGCACGGACGTACTCCACACGGAGGTGATCCTGAGCAGTGTGCCACCGGCGGGCACTGCAGGCTCTAATCTCGTGCTCACAGCACCCGCCACCCACACGGGAGCCTGTCCCCACCTGCCGCTACTTACTCAGGAGTCACCACAGTGACCGACGTAACCGGCGCACCTGCTGATGTACTGCACACCCTGTTCCAGTCGGAACTCGGGGGCCATGAGCAAGTCGTGCTCTGCCAGGACCGCGCCAGCGGCCTCAAGGCCGTCATCGCCATCCACTCCACCGCCCTGGGCCCCGCCCTCGGCGGCACGCGCTTCTACCCGTACGCGAACGAGGCGGAGGCCGTCGCCGACGCCCTGAACCTCGCGCGCGGGATGTCGTACAAGAACGCCATGGCCGGTCTCGACCACGGCGGCGGCAAGGCCGTGATCATCGGCGACCCCGAGCGGGACAAGACCGAGGAGCTGCTCCTCGCCTACGGCCGCTTCGTCGCCTCGCTCGGCGGGCGGTACGTCACGGCCTGCGACGTCGGTACGTACGTCGCCGACATGGACGTCGTGGCACGCGAGTGCCGCTGGACGACCGGGCGCTCCCCCGAGAACGGCGGCGCCGGTGACTCCTCCGTGCTCACCGCCTACGGCGTCTACCAGGGCATGCGGGCCGCCGCCCAGCACCTGTGGGGCGACCCGTCGCTGCGCGCCCGCCGGATCGGCATCGCCGGCGTCGGCAAGGTCGGTCACCACCTGGTGGAGCACCTCGTCCAGGAGGGCGCCGAGGTCTTCGTCACGGACGTGCGCGAGGACGCCGTACGGCGGATCACCGAGCGGCACCGGGACGTCCGGGCGGTCGCCGGCACCGACGAGCTGATCCGGGTGGAGGGCCTCGACATCTACGCCCCCTGCGCGCTCGGCGGGGCGCTGAACGACGACACCGTGCCGGTGCTGACCGCCCAGGTGGTCTGCGGCGCCGCCAACAACCAGCTCGCCCACCCGGGCGTGGAGAAGGACCTCGCCGACCGCGGGATCCTCTACGCGCCGGACTACGTGGTGAACGCCGGCGGGGTCATCCAGGTCGCCGACGAACTGCACGGCTTCGACTTCGAGCGGTGCAAGGCGAAGGCCGCGAAGATCTTCGACACCACGCTCGCCATATTCGCACGTGCGAAGGATGACGGCATTCCGCCGGCCGCCGCGGCCGACCGGATCGCCGAGCAGCGGATGCAGGATGCGGCCGCCGCGCGCAGGAAGTCCTGATTCATCGGGCCGTTCGAGGAAGGTTTGGCCGGTACCCGTCGGTGGGCAGTTAGAGAGAACTCTCACTTCTACCGGCGGGTCGACCGCCGATAAGTGGTTAAAATCGCGGTTGACCAGCGAGGACGGGGCGCCTCGAAGGTCCTGGGCACGGGCACGTCGTGCGGGCGACGTACCGTATGGGCGCGGGCTCAGGTACCGTGGAAGCCCTACGGATCGGCCTCTCCATGGAGAGTCCGTTCTGGACCATGAACGCGTGTCAAGACTCTGGGGCCGTCGAGCCCCGTCGTTGAGGGGGTCGAGCCATGGGGCGCGGCCGGGCCAAGGCCAAGCAGACGAAGGTCGCCCGCCAGCTGAAGTACAACAGCGGTGGGACGGACCTCACACGCCTGGCCGAGGAGCTGGGCGCATCGACGTCGAACACGTCGCCTAACGGCGACCGGTTCACGGACGATGAGCATGACGACGACCTGTACGCACGGTACGCCGACCTCTACGAGGACGACGAGGTGGACGAGGACGACCAGTCCTCGCAGCAACGTCGCGGCGCTTGACCTTGCACTGAGCACTTACCCGGTCGGTGACCCCGGTCACCGACCGGGTTCTGTGCTGCCTGCAAGGCCGCTGCCCGCGCGATCACTGCCTGCGGAATCACTGCCTCCGAGGTCTCAGCTCGCGTAGTCGCCCACCAGCTCGGCGCCCGTCGCGTGGTCGCCCCGGTCGGTGATCTCACCGGCCACCCAGGCGTCCACACCCCGGTCGGCCAGAGTGGCGAGCGCCACGTCCGTCGACTCCTGCGGGACGATCGCGATCATGCCGACGCCCATGTTGAGGGTCTTCTCCAGCTCCAGGCGTTCGACGGATCCGGTCCTGCCGACGAGGTCGAAGACCGGTGCCGGGGTCCAGGTGGAGCGGTCGACGACCGCGTGCAGGCCGTCGGGGATGACGCGGGCGAGGTTGGCGGCGAGCCCGCCGCCGGTGACGTGGCTGAAGGCGTGCACGTCGGTGGTGCGGGTCAGGGCGAGACAGTCCAGCGAGTAGATCTTCGTCGGCTCCAGGAGTTCCTCGCCGAGGGTGCGGCCGAGCTCGGCCACCTCCGTCTCCAGGGCCAGCCCCGCCTGGTTCAGCAGCACGTGCCGGACGAGCGAGTACCCGTTCGAGTGAAGGCCGGAGGACGCCATGGCGACGACCACGTCACCCTTGCGGATACGATCCGCGCCGAGCAGCCGGTCGGCCTCCACGACGCCCGTACCGGCGCCGGCGACGTCGAAGTCGTCCTCGCCCAGCAGACCGGGGTGCTCGGCCGTCTCGCCGCCCACCAGGGCGCAGCCGGCCAGGACACAGCCCTCGGCGATGCCCTTGACGATGGCGGCCACGCGCTCGGGGTGGACCTTGCCGACGCAGATGTAGTCGGTCATGAACAGCGGCTCGGCGCCGCACACCACGATGTCGTCCATGACCATGGCGACCAGGTCGTGGCCGATGGTGTCGTAGACGCCCAGCCGGCGGGCGAGGTCGACCTTGGTGCCGACGCCGTCCGTGGCGGAGGCGAGCAGGGGGCGCTCGTAGTTCTTGAGGGCGGAGGCGTCGAAGAGACCGGCGAAGCCGCCGAGGCCGCCGAGGACCTCGGGGCGCTGGGCCTTCTTCACCCACTCCTTCATCAGCTCGACGGCGCGGTCGCCCGCTTCGATGTCGACGCCCGCTGCTGCGTAGCTGGCACCAGTGGTCGCACCGGTTGTCTCAGGCATGACGATGAGAACCTTCGTGTCGTACGGCAGGTATTGCGGACGGCTACGGGCGACGGATGGCGTCGGCGGCGGCCGTGGCGGCGGGCCCGGCGGCGAGTTCGGTCTCCAGGAGCTGCTTGCCGAGCAGCTCGGGGTCCGGGAGATCCATCGGGTACTCGCCGTCGAAGCAGGCGCGGCACAGGTTCGGCTTGGCGATGGTGGTCGCCTCGATCATGCCGTCGATGGAGATGTACGCCAGGGAGTCGGCGCCGAGCGAGGTGCCGATCTCGTCGATGGTCATGCCGTTGGCGATGAGCTCCGCCCGGGTGGCGAAGTCGATGCCGAAGAAGCAGGGCCACTTCACCGGCGGCGAGGAGATCCGGATGTGGACCTCGGCGGCGCCCGCCTCGCGGAGCATGCGGACCAGGGCCCGCTGGGTGTTGCCGCGGACGATGGAGTCGTCGACGACGACCAGCCGCTTGCCCTTGATGACTTCCTTCAGCGGGTTCAGCTTCAGACGGATGCCGAGCTGGCGGATGGTCTGGGAGGGCTGGATGAACGTACGGCCGACGTAGGCGTTCTTCACCAGGCCGCTGCCGAAGGGGATGCCGGAGGCCTCCGCGTAGCCGATGGCGGCCGGGGTGCCGGACTCCGGGGTCGCTATCACCAGGTCGGCCTCGACCGGTGCCTCCTTGGCGAGGCGGCGGCCCATCTCGACGCGGGACAGGTAGACGTTCCGCCCGGCGATGTCGGTGTCCGGACGGGCCAGGTACACGTACTCGAAGACACAGCCCTTGGGCTTCGCTTCCGCGAACCGGGAGGTGCGCAGGCCGTTCTCGTCGATGGCGACGAACTCGCCCGGCTCGATCTCGCGGACGAAGCTGGCGCCCGTGATGTCGAGGGCGGCGGTCTCGGAGGCGACGACCCAGCCGCGCTCCAGGCGGCCGAGGACCAGCGGGCGGATGCCCTGCGGGTCGCGGGCGGCGTAGAGGGTGTTCTCGTCCATGAAGACGAGGGAGAAGGCGCCGCGCACCTGGGGCAGCACCTGGCCGGCCGCCTCCTCGATGGTCAGCGGCTTGCCGTCCTCGTCGACCTGGGCCGCGAGGAGAGCGGTGAGCAGGTCGGTGTCGTTGGTGGCCGCCACACGCGGGGTGCGGCCGCCCTCCTGCTTGGGCAGGTCGGCGACCATCTCCGCGAGCTGGGCCGTGTTGACCAGGTTGCCGTTGTGGCCGAGCGCGATCGAGCCGTGCGCGGTGGCGCGGAACGTCGGCTGGGCGTTCTCCCACACGGAGGCGCCGGTGGTCGAGTAGCGGGCGTGACCGACCGCGATATGACCCTGGAGCGAACCGAGCGAGGTCTCGTCGAAGACCTGGGAGACCAGGCCCATGTCCTTGAAGACGAGGATCTGGGAGCCGTTGCTGACCGCGATTCCCGCGGATTCCTGACCCCGGTGCTGGAGGGCGTAGAGCCCGAAGTACGTGAGCTTTGCGACCTCTTCGCCCGGAGCCCAGACACCGAAGACGCCGCATGCGTCCTGGGGGCCCTTCTCACCGGGGAGCAGATCGTGATTGAGTCGACCGTCACCACGTGGCACGCCACCGAGTGTAGGCGAGATCGACCACTGGTCCGAATTGGGGAACCTTTGAAAGGGCCCTGCCGTTGTGGATCACCTGTCGGCGACGGCCGTCACCTTTTCCCCGTTGTCGCTGGTCAGCGTGAGGGCGCGGTGATCGAGTCGGTACGTCACCGTGCCGTCGAGGACCTTCAGGAGACGCTTCTCCGCCTTCATGAGTGAGGCGTCGCACATCATTCGGGTGGTGGACGGCGCGCCCAGGGTGATACGGCCGTCGCGGACCGTGGCCGTCGCGGTGACCTTGTTGCAGCCGAGGCTCCCGGTGACCTTGCCGGACTTCTTGTCGAAGGTGAGGTGGGCCTGCGCGGTACTCGCGGGTGAGGTGACGTTCCACCGGGTGCCGTACAGCGGGACGTCCTCCGCCCTGGTGAGGCGGACGCGGTCGCCGGCGTCGGTGGTGAGGGTCAGGCGGTCGCTCGTGACGCGGGCCTTGAGCGGGCCGTCGGTGAGGGCCCGGGCGAGGGTCTCCTCGAAGTCCATGGGGGCCTTCTCGCAGGCCATCTCGGTCGACCGGGTGTCGCCGAGCCGGACGCGGTCGCCGTCGATGTCGGCCTTCGCGCTGAAGTGGTTGCAGCCGAAGTTGCCCTGCGCCGTGCCGCTGTCGTCGATCTCGACGTGCGCTCCCTGCGGGGCGCGGTGGGTGGTGCCGTCGACGGTGACGCTGTCGACGCTCCAGTGGACGCCGGTGAGAGGCTGCTCGACGCCGGCCGAGCCGCTGCCCGCCTTCTCGCTGCCGCAGGCCGCCGCGAGCGGGACGAGTACGGCGGCGGCCGTCAGGGTCATGCGCTGCTTGTGCCTGTCCATGCCGGTTCGACGGGCCCGGGGAACGGCCGGTTCCCTCGGGTCAGCCCATCAGCGGCAGATACGGCTCCAGATCCGCCCGCTCCCCGCTGGCGCTGACCGTGGCGTCCCGCACGGCGTCCGCCCACGCCACCCGCCCGGTCGCGAGCCGGACCCAGGTCAGCGGGTCGGTCTCGACGACGTTGGGCGGGGTGCCGCGGGTGTGCCTCGGTCCCTGCACGCACTGCACGACGGCGTACGGCGGGATCCGCACCTCCGTCGACCCGCCGGGCGCCTTCGCGGCCAGCGCGTCGGCGAGCAGCCGGGTGCAGGCGGCGAGGGCCTGGCGGTCGTACGGGATGTCGAGGCCGGGCACGGCGGCGTTCAGGTCGTCGGTGTGGGCGACGAGCTCGACGGTGCGGGTGACGAGGTAGTCGGCGAGCGTCATGGCACCGGTCCGGGCGGCGAGCAGCCGGGCGCCGGGAGCGGTGGCGAGGCGCTCGGTGAGGCGTTCCTCGGTGCGGGCGTAGAGGGCGTCGAGGTCGGGGTTGGCCCGCGCCAGTTCCCGGGTGCCCTCGTCGATGTCGGCGGCCCGTACGGCGGTGGCGAAGGGCCAGTCCAGCAGGGTCAGTTCCGCCTTCGCCGGCTCCTCCCGGTCGAGGTTGCGGCTGACGGTCTCCACGGCCATGGTGACGTGCGCGGCCAGGTCCCGGACCGTCCAGTCCCCCAGCCGCGTCGGCAGGCCGAGCTGCGCGGGGCTCAGGGTGCGTACGGCCTGTCGTACGTTCCCGAACTGGGTGAACACGGCGGTGCGGATCTTGGCGGGGTCGTAGCTGCGGGTGCGCTTCCTGGCCGGGGGCATGGCGGCAGCCTATGCGGGCCGCGACGCGGTCGTGGACGCCTCGAAGATCTCCTGGTTGCGGGGGACGCCGATTCCGCGCCAGGTGAAGGGGATACCGCGGGCGGTGTCCGGGTCGGGGCCGTCCATCAGCTGGAAGTGCAGGTGGGGCTCGGTGGTGTTGCCGGAGTTGCCGCAGCGGGCGATCGGCTGTCCGGCGGTCACCCGGTCGCCCTCGCGGACGGTGAGGGAGCCGCGCTGAACGTGGGCGTAGAGGGCGTGGGTGCCGTCGCCCAGGTCGAGGACGACGTGGTTGCCGACGATCCGCTCTGCGCCGGCCAGGTCGCGCACGGACGCCTCCACGACCATCAGGTACAGCAGCGCGGGCAGCGATGTGCGGCTGAGGTGGTCGCGCTGATCGTCGACGGCCCGTACGACGGTGGCGTCGGCCACGGCGAGCAGCGGGGCCCCGAAGGCCGGAAAGGCGCTGCTGCGGCGGGCGAGTGGCCACAGCGGGCGGAAGCCGGGGCGGGCGCCCGGCTCGGGCTCGGCGACGACGTCGATGGCGAAGGTCTGGCCGTAGGCGTGCGTGCCGTGGCTCGGCGTGCGGTCGGCCGGGCTGTTCAGCGCGAGCCAGCGGCCGGTGACGGGCGGGTCGACCTCGACCGGTTCCCGGGCGGCGCGGGGGCCGTCCGGGGCGCCGCCCCACCTGTGGGCCACGACGAGGATCACGTAGGACAGGGCGATCGGCAGGAAGTTCCACCACCACGGGTATCCCCAGTCCAGCGCGGCATGGCCGATCACCAGGCCCAGGAACGTCAGCTGCAGCAGGCGGTAGACGATCTTGACGAGTTTGCGTACGGACATCGTTCCCCCGGTTCCGTTCGGTTCGGTTCGCTTACGGGCGGGCCGCCGACAGCGCCACCAGCAGCGGTACGACCCGCCCGGCCGGCACCTCGTAGCGGCCGCGCCCGGTCGTGTGCAGCCAGCCGGCGCCAGTGAGTTGGCGCAGGTGGTGGTAGATCTGGCCGGTCGTGCCGATCTCGTCCAGCTCGGCCAGCTCGGCCGCGGTGCGCCGGCCGCCGACGACCTCGCGCAGCAGCCGCAGCCGGACCGGATGACCGAGCGCCGCGAACGACTCGGCGGCCCCGGTCCAGTCGTCGTCCAGCAGGCCCTCGGTCAGCACCCCGTGCTGCCACTCGTAGTGCTCCCCGGTGGGCAGCCGCACGGCCCCCGTGAACAGCACCCCGCCATCGGCCGCCCGCACCTCGGCCAGCTGCTCCTTGAACCCTTGCAGGGCCCAGAAGTCGCCCTCGCCGAGGTGCGGGGCGGTGTGCTGCGCGCTTTCCAGCGCTGCCAGCCGCCGTTCGAGCTCGGCGACGCGTTGTTCGAGATCCACGCCTCGATATTACGGGACTACGTAATTACGTGCAACCAACGGGAACGGGCACGACACGTCGAAGCCCCCCGACCGGCGGACCGGTCGGGGGGCTTCGACGTGCGTACTGCGGAACTCAGGCGAGCAGTGCCGGGATGGTCTCCTCGTGCGCCTTGCGCAGTTCCTCCAGGGAGAGCTCGAACTCGCCCTGGACCTCGACCGTGTCGCCGTCCACGACACCGATGCGGGTGGCCGGCAGGCCCCTCGCGCCGCACATGTCGTTGAAGCGGAGCTCCTCCGAGCGCGGCACCGCGACGACCGCGCGGCCGGCCGACTCCGAGAAGAGGAACGTGAACGCGTCGAGCCCGTCCGGTACGACGAGGCGCGCGCCCTTGCCGCCGAGCAGCGCCGACTCCACCACGGCCTGGACCAGGCCGCCGTCGGACAGGTCGTGCGCGGAGTCGATCATGCCGTCGCGGGAGGCGGCGATGAGGATCTCGGCGAGCAGGCGCTCGCGCTCCAGGTCGACCTTCGGGGGCAGGCCGCCGAGGTGGTCGTGGATCACCTGGGACCAGGCCGAGCCGCCGAACTCCTCACGCGTGTCGCCGAGGAGGTACAGCAGCTGGCCCTCCTCCTGGAAGGCGACCGGCGTACGGCGGGACACGTCGTCGATCACGCCGAGGACGGCCACCACCGGCGTCGGGTGGATGGCCGCCTCGCCCGTCTGGTTGTAGAGCGAGACGTTGCCGCCGGTCACCGGGGTGCCGAGCTGCCGGCAGGCGTCCGCCAGACCGCGCACGGCCTCGGCGAACTGCCACATCACCGCCGGGTCCTCGGGGGAGCCGAAGTTCAGGCAGTCGGAGACGGCGAGCGGCCTGGCGCCGGTCGTCGCCACGTTCCGGTACGCCTCCGCCAGCGCCAGCTGCGCGCCCGCGTACGGGTCGAGCTTGGCGTACCGGCCGTTGCCGTCCGTGGCGAGGGCGACGCCGAGGCCGGTCTCCTCGTCGATGCGGATCATGCCGGAGTCCTCGGGCTGGGCGAGGACCGTGTTGCCCTGCACGAAACGGTCGTACTGGGAGGTGATCCAGGACTTGGAGGCCTGGTTCGGGGACGCGACCAGCTTCAGGACCTGGTCCTTCAGCTCCTCGCCCGACGCGGGCCGCGGCAGCTTGTTCGCGTCGTCCGCCTGGAGCTCGTCCTGCCAGGACGGGCGGGCGTAGGGGCGCTCGTACTCCGGGCCCTCGTGGGCGACGGTCCGCGGGTCGACGTCGACGATCTTCTCGCCGTGCCAGTAGATCTCCAGGCGGTCGCCGTCGGTCACCTCACCGATGACGGTGGCGATGACGTCCCACTTCTCGCAGATCTCCAGGAAGCGGTCGACCTTGTCGGGCTCGACGACCGCGCACATGCGCTCCTGCGACTCGCTCATGAGGATCTCCTCAGGAGACAGGGTCGAGTCGCGCAGGGGTACGTCGTCCAGGGTGACGTGCATGCCGCCGGAGCCGTTCGACGCCAGCTCGCTGGTCGCGCAGGACAGACCCGCCGCGCCCAGGTCCTGGATGCCGACGACCAGCTTCTCCTTGAACGCCTCCAGGGTGCACTCGATGAGGAGCTTCTCCTGGAAGGGGTCGCCGACCTGAACGGCGGGGCGCTTGGAGGGCTTGGCGTCGTCGAAGGTCTCGGAGGCCAGGATCGACGCGCCGCCGATGCCGTCGCCGCCGGTGCGGGCGCCGTACAGGATGACCTTGTTGCCCGCGCCGGACGCCTTGGCCAGGTGGATGTCCTCGTGCCGCATCACACCGACGCAGCCCGCGTTGACCAGTGGGTTGCCCTGGTAGCAGGCGTCGAAGACGACCTCGCCGCCGATGTTGGGCAGGCCCAGGCAGTTGCCGTAGCCACCGATGCCGGCGACGACGCCCGGGAGCACCCGCTTGGTGTCCGGGTGATCGGCGGCGCCGAAGCGGAGGGGGTCGACGACGGCGACCGGCCTGGCGCCCATCGCGATGATGTCGCGGACGATGCCGCCCACGCCGGTGGCCGCGCCCTGGTAGGGCTCCACGTACGACGGGTGGTTGTGCGACTCGACCTTGAAGGTGACCGCGTAGCCCTGACCGACGTCGACCACGCCCGCGTTCTCGCCGATGCCGACGAGCAGGGCGTCGCTCTGCGGGGCCTTCTCGCCGAACTGGCGCAGATGGACCTTCGACGACTTGTAGGAGCAGTGCTCGGACCACATGACCGAGTACATGGCGAGCTCGGCGCCGGTCGGGCGGCGGCCGAGGATCTCGACGATGCGCTCGTACTCGTCCTTCTTCAGGCCGAGTTCGGCCCAGGGCAGCTCGACGTCGGGGGTCGCGGCCGCGTGCTCGACCGTGTCCAGAGGCGTCTTGCTCATACGTTGACCAGCTTCTTGAGGATCGAGGTGAAGAAGGGGAGGCCGTCGGTGCGGCCGGTGCCGATCAGCGGTTCGACGGCGTGCTCCGGGTGCGGCATCAGGCCGACGACGTTGCCGGCCTCGTTGGTGACGCCGGCGATGTCGTTGAGCGAGCCGTTGGGGTTCAGGTCCAGGTACCGGAAGGCGACCCGGCCCTCGGCCTCCAGCTTGTCCAGCGTGCGCTGGTCGGCGACGTACTGCCCGTCGATGTTCTTCAGCGGGATGTGGATCTCCTGGCCTGCGGTGTAGTCGCTGGTCCAGGCGGTCTCGGCGTTCTCCACCCGCAGCTTCTGGTCACGGCAGATGAAGTGCAGGTGGTTGTTGCGCAGCATCGTGCCCGGCAGCAGGTGGGCCTCGGTGAGGATCTGGAAGCCGTTGCAGATGCCGAGCACCGGCAGACCGGCCCTGGCCTGCTCCAGCAGGGGCTCCATCACCGGCGAGAAGCGGGCGATCGCCCCGGCGCGCAGATAGTCGCCGTAGGAAAAACCACCGCACAGCACCACCGCGTCGACCTGCTTGAGGTCCTTGTCCTTGTGCCACAGGGCAACCGGCTCGGCCCCTGCGACGCGGATCGCACGCTGCGTGTCCCGGTCGTCGAGGCTGCCCGGGAAAGTGACGACGCCAATACGAGCGGTCACTTCACGGCCTCCGCGACTTCCTCGACCCGGACGGTGAAGTCCTCGATCACGGTGTTGGCCAGGAAGGATTCCGCAAGATCATGGATGCGGGCGAGCACGGCCTCGTCGACCGGCCCGTCAACCTCGAGTTCGAATCGCTTTCCCTGACGTACGTCGGAGATGCCCTCGAAACCCAGTCGCGGCAGTGCGCGCTGCACCGCCTGGCCCTGGGGGTCGAGGATCTCCGGCTTGAGCATGACGTCGACTACGACGCGTGCCACTGGCACTCCCGGTGTGTGGTGCTGAGCAGGTCCCTTCAGACTACCCGCACAAAATTTCTACGCGAGTAGAGTTGTAGGAATCTACGTGACCCCTGTCACGATCCGGTCTCGGTCGCGCCTTGTCGCGAAAAGTTCTGGGAAAGTTCCGGGAACCGCCCCGGACGGGTATTGCGCGATGGACACGCGGACGGATTTAGTCCGGCTTCACATTGCAATGCCAGGCACTGTACAAATGAATTGGCAATAGCCGATACTTTGCCCAATAACAGGCGGACAGCCGACATCTCCGTGACGTCTTTGCATGTCATCACGGACAAGGTGTCGCACGAAGGGACCGATATTCGTGGCGCAGAAGGTCGTGGTCACTCTCTTTGACGACATCGACGGCTCGGAAGCGGCGGAAACGATCGCCTTCGGACTCGACGGCAAGTCGTACGAGATCGACCTGAACGAAGCCAATGCCCAGCAACTGCGCAGCGCGCTGGAGCCGTACGTGGCGGCCGGCCGCAAGCGGTCGCGGTCGGGCCGGGCGTACAAGCAGACGGAGGTCGCCCCCGACCCGGCGGCCGTCCGGGCCTGGGCCCTGGCGAACAAGATGGACGTGCCCGCGCGGGGCCGGATCCCCAAGAAGGTGTACGAGGCGTTCACCGCGGCACAGTGAGCGACGGCCGACGGCCGCTCACCCGCCCCTCGGGACAACCGACTTGCGCAGCACCCCTGCTGATCAGCTAGAGTCTGGAGCACGCCGAGGGGCACGGCCGAAAGGCCAGGCCCACGAAGGCCACGCGGGTGTAGTTCAGTAGTAGAACATCCCCCTTCCAGGGGGAAGGCGCAGTGTGCGATTCCTGTCACCCGCTCTGCACCACCGGTCCCGAGCACTCTTGTGGATCAGGTAGGCTGGTGCTCGCACCGATCAGTGAAAGCTGGTCGGGGGCAATGCGGACGTAGCTCAGTTGGTAGAGCGCAACCTTGCCAAGGTTGAGGTCGCGAGTTCGAGCCTCGTCGTCCGCTCGGGAATGAGACCCCGGTCCTGATGGACCGGGGTCTTTTTTGCGTTCCCGTACGGGAACCGCAGATCACCGGCGCGGACGGTGTGAAGGTCGCCACATCGCTGGTCGGCCGGCCTGCCCGGAAGCCGGGTGCGCGGAGACGCCCCTTCGCACGACCCACGCTGGAGACTCGTACGCCGGCCCCGAGTTGGCCGCCGAACTGCGGGGGTGTCGGCCGCGTCCGAGCTCGGAGCGGAGAACCGGCATGCGGCTGTGCGTCCCGCGCGGGAGCGAGGTTGGGTATAGTTGCTCTCGCGCCACGGCGCAACGCGGACGTAGCTCAGTTGGTAGAGCGCAACCTTGCCAAGGTTGAGGTCGCGAGTTCGAGCCTCGTCGTCCGCTCCGTCACAGAAGGCCCCGGTCATCGACCGGGGCCTTCGTCGTGTGATCGTCGCTCCGCGGGCCCGGCCCTCCGGCCGGGCCCTCATCGTGCGGTCAGCTCCAGCTCGTGCCGGTCAGCCGCTCGTACGCCTCCACGTACCTCCCGCGGGTCGCCTCCACGACCTGCTGCGGCAGCTGCGGCGGCGGCTGCTCGCTCGCGCGGTCCCAGCCGGAGTCGGGGGAGGTCAGCCAGTCGCGGACGAACTGCTTGTCGTACGACGGCTGGGAGCGGCCCGGCTGCCACTGGTCGGCCGGCCAGAAGCGCGAGGAGTCCGGGGTGAGGACCTCGTCGGCGAGGACCAGGTCGCCGTCCTCGAAGCCGAACTCGAACTTGGTGTCCGCGAGGATGATGCCGCGTTCACGGGCGATGTCCCGGCCACGTGAGTAGACGGCGAGGGTCGCCTGGCGCAGCTGGGCGGCGGTGTCGGCGCCGACCTGGCGGGCGACCTCCTCGTAGGACACGTTCTCGTCGTGCTCGCCGACCGCGGCCTTGGTGGCCGGCGTGAAGATCGGGGCGGGCAGCTCGGAACCGTCGACGAGACCTTCGGGGAGGGCGAGCCCGCAGACGGTACGGGACTGCTTGTACTCGGCGAGGCCCGAGCCGGTGAGGTAACCGCGGGCCACGGCCTCGACGGGGACCATGCTCAGGGACTTGCAGACGACGGTGCGGCCCTCCCAGTCGGCGGGGACGCCTGCGGGCAGCTCCGTGCTCAGGATGTGGTTCGGGATCAGGTCGGCGATCTGGTCGAACCACCACAGGGAGAGCTGAGTGAGGATCCGGCCCTTGTCCGGGATCTCGGTCGGCAGCACCCAGTCGAAGGCGGAGATGCGGTCACTGGCGACCATCACGAGGTCGCCCGCCTCGTTCTGGTACAGCTCGCGCACCTTGCCGGTGTGCAGATGCACCAGGCCCGGAACCTGGATCGGCTCGGGCTTCTCGACGAATCCGGACACGGTTCCTCCCCGTGGCTCTGTCCAATGCTCCTGATTGTCCCGTACGGGGAGTGGTTGAGGCGCATGGGGTCAGTCGCGTTTGCAGATGCGGTCCAGGAGGCTGGCGGTGGCGCGCTGGATACGGGCGTCGGCGTGGCCGGGGCGGTCCAGGGCCGGGGTCCAGGCGAACGTCCCGGATGCGAAGACCCAGGCGCCGGAGGGGGCGCGGTAGAGGGACGTCTCCTGGTGGCGGACGGCGCCCTCCTTGTCGGTGTACGGGGAGTGGGCGAGCAGGACGCGCTCCTCGTGCTCCGGGAGCGGGGTGCGCGGGAAGTAGCGGTCGGCCTCGCCGGCCACCAGGCCCTCGATCTCCTCGCCCTCCTGGAC
Organism: Streptomyces sp. S.PNR 29; assembly: GCF_030386795.1. Classification (GTDB taxonomy): domain Bacteria; phylum Actinomycetota; class Actinomycetes; order Streptomycetales; family Streptomycetaceae; genus Streptomyces. The sequence goes on along the minus strand of NZ_JANUQM010000013.1, from coordinate 236,042 downwards.
GCCGGACGCCTCCCACATCCAGTGGTCGGCGTTGCGGACGACCAGGGGGTGCGGCTCGGGGACGTGGCCCGCGTACTGGATGCCGAGCAGTTGCTGTTCGGGGCGGTCGATCTCGCGCCAGAGGACGGGTTTCCCCGGGCCCCTGCGCTTACGGCAGGTGAGAAGCCGGTCCGGGGCGCCGGACGGGGAGGGGCTCAGCTCCACCTGCCAGTACAGGGTGTTGGCGGAGAGGAAGACCAGGGACGTGCCGTGGTCGCGGGCGGCCTCGGCGGTACGCCGCATGGGGACCGACCAGTACTCGTCGTGGCCCGGGAAGACCAGGCCCCGGTAGCGGGTGGGATCGACGCGGCCGGCGTGCAGGTCGCGGGCGTCGGCGTAGGCGAGGTCGTAGCCGTAGCGCTCGGCCCAGCGGATGACGTCGTAGGCGCGGCCGACGTGCAGGGGGAGGCCGGCGCCCGCGTACGGGCGGTCGAAGGAGACCGTGGTGGCGGCGTCCGCCTCGCCGAGCAGCCTGCCGTCCTCGTCCCAGGCGTGATAGAAACTGGCGCCGGTGCGGCCGTCCTCCGGGTAGAGGTTGTACGCCTGCCAGGTGATGTCCGGGAGGACGAGGAGCAGGTCCGCTGGGCGGTCGTCGCGGACGGTGAACGGGACGTGGGAGCGGTAGCCGTCGGCGGTGGTGAGGACGGCGACGTACGCACCGACCTTCCAGTGCGCGGGGATCTGCAGCCGCCAGGACAGCCACCAGTGGTGGCAGGAGACCGTGCGGTCGGCGGTGAGCGGCGGGGCCTGGACGATGCCGGAGAGCCGGGGACTGGTGGTGATCTTGGCGGCGCCGTCGCCGTCGTAGTGGCCGATGCGGTAGATGTCGACGCCGAATTCCTGGGGCGGGTCCACGGTGACGTGGAAGTCGAGGGCCTCGCCGGGTGCGACGGCGCCGGTGGAGACGAATCCCTTGATCTGGCGGTGGACGTCGTCGGCCGCGCGGGGGCCTCCAGTGGGGCGCTGGGCGGGGATCCCGCGGGTGCCGTCCCGCCGGGTGGCGCGCTGGTGGGTGTGGCTCCGGTGGGCGTCCTGGCCGGGGGCGTCCTGGCCGGGGGCGTCCCGGTGGCTGGTGCGGGCCGGGTCCGGGTCCGCGTACCAGGGGACGACCAGGCCTGTGTCGTCGAAGTACGTCTCGCCGCCGCGCAGCCAGGGGACGGGGCCCTGACCGAAGGGATCCGTGACGGCGTGCGCGCGTGCCCCCGACTCCCAGCGGCGGATGTTCTCCGACCCCATGGGTCTTCCCCTCCCTTGTGCCCCCGTGGTCGCCTGTGCGCAGATGTGCCTGTTTGTGGGCATGTCGTGGCTGTCGTATGTCGTCAGCGTTTGCCATGTGCGCGAACGGTCTCAGCACATCACATAACGCACGCGCGCTGTCACGATTCGTTGCGAATTCACCGAAAGTGGAGCAGGGGAATCCGATTCTCGGAGCGGGGGTGGTTCTTTCGGGTGCGGGGGTGATGCGTGGGGCGGTGCGGGGGGATGGCTCTTTTCGATGCGGGACGCGGTGCGAGGGGGGCGGAGATGAATCGGTGGTGCGGTCGGGGTGCCGGTGGCGTCAGACCAGCCGGACCGGCTTCTCCGCGCGTATCCCCAGCTCCGTCAGCCAGGCCCGCAGGGGGGTCGGGTCGCCCGTCTCGACGAGGCTGAGGACCCGGGGCGCCAGGTCGGCCGCCCGTGCGCCGTTGACCAGGAGGGACGGGCCGTCCAGCCAGTCGAGGCCCGGGGTCGCGCCCGCTGTGTCCATGGCGGCGCAGCACACCATCGCCGTGATGTGGTCGGTGAGGATCTCGCGGGCCGTGCGCGGGAGTTGCAGGGGGAAGAGGGGGAGCACACGGTCGTCCCAGGGAGTGGTGCCGGGGCCGGGCTGCCCGGTGGGAGCGGAGTCCTCGGGCCCCGTGGTCCGCACGGCCGCCGCCTCCTCACGCGCCAGCGCGGCACGCAGTCCGGCGGCCAGGGCGGCACTGCGAGGGGTGGTGCCGGTGAGGTCTTCCTCGTCGTCGTCCTTGGCGGGGGCGTCGTTGCGGGGAGCACCCTTGGCGGGAGCGTCCTTGCCGGGGGGTTCGGGGGGCTGGAGCGGTGGGGCTGGTTCGGGAGGTGCCGGCGTCCGGGACGGTTTTCCCTCTGCTCGCAGACCCCTCGGTCCGGTCAGGTCCGTGAGGTGGTCGAGGACCCGGGCGAGGGTGGGGCCGACGGAGTCGTGGGAGGGGCCGGCGCCGGCGCGGCGGACACCGAGGGCGTCCAGGACGCGGTGGAGGCGGGCCGCGTCGGTGCGCCATTTGCGGTCGACGACCTCCTCCGGGTATTCGTGCCACTCCACGGGGGACCAGTCCGGGCCGGGCTTCGAGGGACCGCCGTGGAAGAGACGGGCGGCGAGGAGAGAGGCCGCCTCGTCCACGACGCCGGGTTCCTCCAGCAGGTCGCAGGCGGGGCGTTCGCCCAGGCGGGAGGCGAATCCCTCGGCCAGGCGGTCACGGCGGGACAGCTCGGTGAGGGCCGCGACCACGCCCGCGTCCAGCCGGGAGGGCCAGCGGCCCATCCGCCAGGCGGGCAGCGCCACGCGGGTCAGCAGCCGGTCCCAGCCCGCGTACGCCAGTCCCACCTGCTCCTGCGCGACGATCCGCAGTCCGTAGTCCACAGCCTGTGCACGCTCGGCGGCGGCCGCCGCGACCCCGCGCTCCATCTCGGCGGCATGGCCCTGGCAGCTGCGCAGCAGGAGCCGGGACACCTCGCCGATGCCCGCACACACCACCCGGGCCAGGGGGCAGCGTCCGCGGTCCGAGGCCACCGCCACCGCGGCGTCCAGGCCCCGGACGAAGCGGCGGGCCGCGGCTATGTCCGGGTGCGCCGACGGTCCCGTACCCGCGACGACCGGGGCGAGGACCGCGCGCAGCTCGCCGACGCGCATCCACCACAGGAACGGGGAGCCGATGACGAGGACGGGCGCGGCGAGGGACCGGCGGCGCGGGAACCCGCCGGCGCCCGCTATGTCGTCGTGCTCCTCCGGCGGCGGAGGGCCATGGGCCGGGTGGGTGCGGTCCTCCAGCCAGCTGTCGCAGTCCGGCGTGAGCGCTATCGCGGAGGGGGCGGGGACGTCGAGGCGGTCGGCGAGGTCGCGCACCATGCGGTACAGGTCGGGCGCCGACTCCTCCGCGATCGTGACCGTGGGACTCATGGCGGGACGGGCACGGGCGACGACCAGGGCGACGCCGCCGGCGGCGAACAGCACGAGGAGGGCGAGGGCGGTCACGGTCCAGCGGGCGACCTCCCAGCCCCGGCCCACGAGGTGGCCGGTGGAGCCGCCGGCGAGCAGGATCACGGCGGCTGCCGCCGGGAGCAGCGCGACCGCCAGCGCCCGGCTGCGGATGCGCAGCACGGCCAGCGCCCGGGAGCGCGCGGCCTGCGCGCCCGCTTCCACACCCATACCGGTCACGTCCGGACGTCACCCCCTCCCTGCTGTCGTGACGCTGCTCTGCTCGTTGCTCACTCCCCCACTGTGGCACCCGCCACTGACATCGCAATGCCGATGGGCCAAGTGCCGGAAAGCTTGCGCCGCACCCTAGTTGGGGCCCCGGCCGCCGTCAGCCGGATAGGCCATCGGTCACTCGATGGAATGGCTTTGGGGAGAGGTGGACGACGGACAGCGAGGATCAGGCCCCTGGTCCCGGTGCCCCTCCCCAGCGCGATCTGGGCCCCTCCACCGCTGGTCACGCCCCGGATCACCCCCCAGTCCCCCTCGTCTCCGACTCACCAAAAGACAGGCCCCGGATCCTGAGACGGATCCGGGGCCTGCCGGGTTCATCGGCGGGAGGCGATCGGCGAGGCGATCGCCGGGTGAGTCACGCGCCCTCGGCTGCCTTCGCCGCGATGTCCGTGCGGTGCTGGGAGCCGTCGAGGCGGATACGGGAGACGGCCTGATACGCGCGGTCGCGGGCCTCGGCGAGGTCCTTGCCGGTGGCCGTGACGGACAGGACACGGCCGCCCGCGCTGACGATCGCGTCGCCGTCGCGCTTGGTGCCGGCGTGCAGGACGTACGCGTGCGGGGCGTCCTCGGCGGCCACCTCGTCGAGGCCGGTGATCGGGTCGCCGGTGCGCGGGGTGCCCGGGTAGTTGTGCGAGGCGACGACCACGGTGACCGCCGCGTCGTCGCTCCAGCGCAGGGGCTCCAGGTCGCCGAGGGTGCCGGTGGCGGCGGCCGTCAGGACTCCGGCGAGCGGCGTCTTCAGGCGGGCGAGGACGACCTGGGTCTCGGGGTCGCCGAAGCGGGCGTTGAACTCGATCACCCGGACACCACGGGAGGTGATCGCGAGGCCGGCGTAGAGGAGACCGGAGAAGGGGGTGCCGCGGCGGCGCATCTCGTCGACGGTCGGTTGCAGCACGGTCTGCAGGACCTCGTCGACCAGCTTCGGGTCGGCCCAGGGCAGCGGGGAGTACGCGCCCATGCCACCGGTGTTCGGGCCCTCGTCGTTGTCGAGGGCGCGCTTGAAGTCCTGGGCGGGCTGGAGCGGGAGGACCGTCTCGCCGTCGGTGACGGCGAAGAGGGAGACCTCGGGGCCGTCGAGGTACTCCTCGATGACCACGCGCTCGCAGGAGTTCGCGTGGGCGCGGGCGGCCTCGATGTCGCTGGTCACGACGACGCCCTTGCCGGCCGCGAGCCCGTCGTCCTTGACGACGTACGGGGCTCCGAAGGCGTCGAGGGCCGTGTCGACCTCTTCCGGTGTCGTACAGACGTACGAGCGCGCCGTGGGCACACCGGCCGCTGCCATGACGTCCTTGGCGAAGGCCTTGGAGCCCTCGATCTGCGCGGCTGCCCCGGAGGGGCCGAAGACCGGGATGCCGGCCTCGCGCACGGCGTCGGCGACCCCGGCGACGAGGGGCGCCTCCGGCCCGACCACGACCAGTTCGGCGCCGAGCTGCCGGGCCAGAGCGGTTACGGCCCTGCCGTCGAGGGCGTCGACCTGGTGCAACTCGGCGACCTCGGCGATGCCGGCGTTGCCGGGTGCGCAGTGCAGCGCGGTGACGTCGGGGTCGAGGGACAGGGAGCGGCACAGGGCGTGTTCGCGGGCGCCGCTGCCGATGACGAGGACCTTCACGGGGCCAGCCTAACGGGAGCTGTTTTGTGCGGGCTTCCGAAGGGGTGCCGGTTGGGGGTTTGGAGGTTCACCCAAGGCGGGGTTACGGCAGGCCAGGGGCACGGCAGGCCAGGGCCAGGCCGCCGAGCCACAGCTGCCCGGCCGCCGGGGCTACTCGTTCATGAACTCGTCGACGACCGTCGCCCCCAGCTCCCGCACGATGAGTTCCTGGCCGGACAGGGCCGACTCGTCGAGGTCGGGGTCGTCGTCCGCGGGGATGTCGTCCTCGATCGAGGACGGCTCCGGCGCGGAGGGCCGCGGAGCGGGTGTGGTCGCCGGGGCGGGGGCGGCCGGTGCCGCTGCGGGCTGCGCGGGGGCGGCCGGGGCGGCCGACTGCGGCGTCGCCGGGCGAGGGGCGGACGTACCGCCGCCGCCGTACCCGCCGGTACCGGAACCGCCGTAGCCGCCGCCACCGCCGGGGAAGCCGGTCGTTGACTGGGGGGACGAGCCGCCGGAGGGGTCGACGATCGCCTCGATCTTCCACTGGACGTTGAACTGCTCACCCAGGGCCTGCCGCAGCACGTCCTCGCTGCCGCTGCTCAGGAAGTTGTCGCGGGCGCCGGCGTTGACGAACCCGAGCTGCAGGGTCGTGCCGTCGAAGCCGGCCACCTGTGCGTTCTGGCTGAGCAGGATCCAGGTGAACCGGCGGCGGTTCTTGACCGCCTCCAGGATGTTCGGCCAGAGAGCGCGGGGGTCGAGGCCTCCGCCGGCGGGTGGGGAGGCGGGTGCCGGGGCCGACTGCGGTGTCGGGGTGGCCGGTGGTGTCGAGGTGGGTGCAGACGGGGGCTGGCCACCGTCCGCGGGTGCTGCGGTGGGCCATCCGCCGGGCCGCCGTCCGCTGCCGGCGGCTGCGGGGGTGGGCCAGGCGCCGGGGGCGGATGCGGGCGCGGGGGAGGACGGGGCCTGAGGCCTCTGGGGTGCTTGGGGTTGCTGGGGCGGCTGCGGTTGGCCTCCGCCGGAGGGGCCGGAGCCCGTGGCGGGACCAGCACCGGTGTCGGCGCCGACGCCCGGCCCGGCAGGCGCACCGGCTCCCGAGGGCGGCCCACTCTGGCCCGTGGGGGCCGGAGGAGCCGCTGGACCCGTGGGAGCGACCGGACCCGTGGAAGGGACCGGACCCGCAGGCCCCGGAGCCGCACCACCGCTCGTCGGCGCCCCCGAGGCCCGTACCGCCGCGCGGGCCGCAGCAGCGCCGCCGCCCGGCGGGATGGGTGCGGCCGGAGCTCCCGCGTGGGCGTCGGGTCCGGGCACGTACCCCATGGCGGGCGCGCCGGCGCCCGCGGAGAAGTGCACGCCCCGCTCGATCCGGTCCAGGCGGGCCATGACGGACCGCTCGTCGCCGTACGCGGCGGGCAGCAGCACGCGCGCGCAGATCAGTTCGAGCTGCAGCCGGGGTGAGGTGGCACCCCGCATCTCGGTCAGCCCCTCATTGACGAGATCGGCGGCGCGGCTGAGTTCGGCGGCACCGAAGGACTGCGCCTGGGCCTGCATCCGCTCGACGACATCGGCCGGGGCGTCGATCAGCCCCTTCTCGGCCGCGTCCGGTACGGCGGCGAGAATGACCAGGTCACGGAGCCGTTCCAGCAGATCGGCGACGAAGCGGCGCGGGTCGTTGCCGCCCTCGATGATCCGGTCCACGACCTCGAAGGCCGCGGCGCCGTCACCGGAGGCGAACGCCTCGACGACGGAATCGAGCAGCGAGCCGTCCGTGTACCCGAGCAGGGCGGTCGCCATGGCATACGTCACACCGTCGTCGCCGGCACCGGCCAGCAACTGATCCATGACGGACATGGAGTCACGCACGGACCCGGCACCGGCCCGCACGACCAGGGGCAGCACCCCGTCCTCGACGGGGATCTTCTCCTTCTCGCACACCTCGGCGAGGTAGTCCCGCAGGGTCCCCGGCGGCACGAGCCGGAACGGATAGTGATGGGTCCGGGAGCGAATCGTCCCGATGACCTTCTCGGGCTCGGTGGTCGCGAAGATGAACTTCAGATGCTCCGGCGGCTCCTCGACCACCTTGAGCAGCGCGTTGAAACCGGCCGACGTGACCATGTGGGCCTCGTCGATGATGTAGATCTTGTACCGGCTGCGGGCGGGCCCGAAGAAGGCCTTCTCCCTCAGGTCACGGGCATCGTCCACGCCGCCGTGCGAAGCGGCGTCGATCTCGATGACGTCGATCGACCCCGGCCCGTTGCGCGCCAGGTCCCTGCAGGACTGGCACTCCCCGCACGGCGTCGGCGTGGGCCCCTGCTCGCAGTTCAGGCACCGGGCCAGGATCCGCGCGCTGGTCGTCTTGCCACAGCCACGCGGACCGCTGAACAGGTACGCGTGATTGACCCGGTTGTTCCGCAGCGCCTGCTGCAGCGGGTCGGTGACATGCTCCTGCCCGATGACCTCGGCGAAGGTCTCCGGGCGATAGCGGCGGTACAGAGCGAGAGACGACACGCATACGAGGTTATAGGCGCCCACTGACAACGGGCCCCGCCCGAGGAGCCGGACCCCGCCAGGCCCGCCCCACCAACGCAGACGCCCCCCACGCACCCGCCAGAGCCAACCTACCCTTGCTGCCTTCCGGCCCTGGGGGAGTTCAGTCAGATAGCGCCGCGTGAGGGGCTGCGCCAAGGCTACCTGATGTCGGGGCCGGGGAACGAGTTCGCGAGCACTCCTCTCGGTCATGTAATGTTTCCGGCGGAGGATTCGCCTAGAGGCCTAGGGCGCACGCTTGGAAAGCGTGTTGGGGGCAACCCCTCACGAGTTCGAATCTCGTATCCTCCGCCAGTGCCTCACCGGGCACGATGTCGAAGGGCCCCACCGTTCGCGGTGGGGCCCTTCGACGTTGTCCGTCTCAGTTTCCGTCTCAGTTCGTCTTCGGGAGCTCCCAAAGAGCGTCGCCGACTTGCTGCGCGACCTTGCGCAGCATGGTCCCCGTCACGTGCATGTACCGGGCGCGCACCGGGGCCGCTCCCCCAGGCTCCCAACCCATGATCGCGTCGACCACGACGTTCGGGACGCCGAGGATCAAGAGGACGGTCGCGGCGGTGTGGCGAGCGTCATGAAGACGGGCGTCCCGTACGCCCGCATCCCGAAGCAGGCGCTTCCAGATGTGGAAGTCGGTGTTCGGGCTGAGGGGGCCGCCGGTCGGCGTGGCGAAGACGTATCCCTTGTCCTCCCAGTCGGCTCCGGCCGCGAGCCGTTCCCGCTCCTGCTCCTCCTGGTGCTGGCGGAGGAGCTTGATCAGCGGATCGGGCAGGCCGACCGTGCGCCGTCCGGCGCGGGACTTGGTGCTCTTGTGCTCGCGGCGGGTCTGCTGTCGCTGCGGGCAGTAGCCCGGCTTCCTGCCGCAGGGGTTGTCTCCGCAGCCGTGCGCGTACTTGGGCCGGAGTCGGTTCTTGCGGATGCGGACGTATCCGGCGTCCAGGTCGACGTCTTCCCAGTGGAGCCCGAGCGCTTCCCCTTGGCGGAGGCCAAGCGCCAGTGCAACAACCCAGCGTGCACTGTTGCGGAGCTTCGACGCCTCGACCAGGAGGCTCTGTACCTCGTCGATCGTGTACGGCTCGATTTCCTCTTCTTCGAGGCGCGGAGCCTTGGCGATCTCGGCCACATTGGTGGCGACGTGCCCGCGTCGGACGGCTTCGCCAAGGGCGACTCGGATCGTCCGGTGGGCGTGGTGGGCGGTGCCGGCGGCGCTCCCGGACTCCTGCATCTTCCGGTAGAAGCGCTCCAGATGCTCGGGCTCCAGGCGGTCGAGCTTGTGAGCGCCCAGGCCCGGTTACGAGGTGAACGCGTACGTCGACCTCATAGCCGTCGTACGTGTTCTCGGAGACGTACGGCTTGGCGATGTTCTCGACCCAGTGCTCAAGCCAGGCTTGGACTGTCCAGCTCTGGCCCGGTTTCCTGAGCTTCTTGTCATCCCGCGCCCGCTCCATCTCGCGGACTGCCTTGGTCACCTCGGCCTTGGTCTTGCGCTCGATGTGGCGGCGGTCGGGCTTGCCGTCATCCCGGACGCCGACTGTCACTCTTCCGTGCCACTTCCCGTCCTTGCCGAAGTAGATCGATGAGGCGCCGTTGGGCTGGCGGGTGCGCTTCTTGTCTGGCATGGCTTCCCCCCTCAGGCGGCTTCGGCGGGTCGGTGGCGGAGCTTGGACACGTAGGCGGGTATGGCATCGGCGGGGATGCGGCGCAGCCGTCCGACTGTCACCGACTCGATCTCTCCAGCGAGCACGAGCCGGAAGCACGTCGTACGGCCGATACGGAGCCGCCGGGCCGCCTCCTCGACGGTCAGGAGCACCAGGGAAGGGTCGTGGGCTCCAGCGCGGTGGCAGCGGTGCGGGGCTCAGCCATGGGTCGGTTCTCCTTCCAATCCAGGGGCGGGTTCGAGGGACGCGGCGAGCCAGGCTTCGGCGTCGGACAGGCCGGTTCCGGCGAAGACCCAGTGCGCGAGGACGTACGTGGTGTCGGGCTCGGGGCCGTTGGTTGCTGCGGCTTGGGCTCGGCGCCATTCGGCGCGGGCGTCGCGGAGGGCGCCGAGGGTGGTGGAGTAGCGGCGGGACTTGGTGGAGAAGTGGCCGCGGAAGCCCAGCATGTGGGCCCAGGCGCGCAGGCGGAGGTGTTCGAGGTCCTTGCGGGCGCCGAGAGCCCAGGCGGTGCGGATCATGCGGCGTGCGTGTTCGCTGATGTCGAGCTGGGCAAGTTCGGCGGCGAACTTCAGGGGCCGGTCGAGAGCTCCCGTCGCGGTCTCGGCGCCCTTGGTGGCGTACTTGGCGATGTACGCGGCGACGGCTCGTTCGGTCAGCTCCTGGCCGTCGTTGAAGTCGGCCGAGCGGATGGTGCGGACGTCGAGCTGTCGTCCGAAGGTGAAGGTGTGGGCGCGGCCGTCGATGACCGGGCCGTCCACGCTGACCTTGGCGGCAGCCGTCTCGATGGCGTCGGTCAGCAGCTCGGCGGTCGCCCAGGCCGGGGGCGGGGTGTCGCCACCGCTGGGGCCGTCGATGCGGATGACGGCGTGGAAGTGGACGGCGCCGCGCTTTTGGTACTCGGCGACTTTGGCGAAGGACACGCGGGCGTGCTCGCGGAAACGGCGCTGGGACAGGCCCGCGCGCTTGGCGACCTCCCGGCGCAGGTAGGTCGAGAAGCGCCGCCACAGCGGACCGGCGTGCGCGTTCCAGAGAACGGCCGCTTCATAGTCGTAGGTGTCCGGGTCGAGCGGGGTGCCGAGTTCAGCGTCGTCCTGGTCGTGGCGGATACCGCACCGGCAGGGGCGCCCGCTGGAAGGGCGGTTGTGGACGGGGCCGAAGCGCGGGGCGGTGAAGGTGGCGAACACGCGCGGGTGGGCGGCGACGTGTTCGGGGATGCCCTTGCCGCCGCGCAGGCCAGAGGTGATCAGGTGGAAGGTGTCGCGGCGGTAGACCTCGGCGCAGGCCGGGCAGCGGGTGGTGCGGCGGTTGTTGCAGCGGACGAGGAGTTGTCCGGCCGGGAGGCTGGTCGAGTCGAGGTGGTGGAGGACGCGGCCGATCTCGCCGGTTGTGGTGTCGACGTCGTACTCGGTGCGGTGGCCGTCGAGGCGGATGCGCTCCTGTCTCCGCCCCGCTCCAGCCCGGCCGGCGCCCGTGCCGCGCGCTAGAGCATCACCCTCTTGCCGTGAGAGACGGGGTACGTCGTGGCTGGGACGGTCGGCTCCACGGCTTTACGGAGCCACTTTGGCGCGAGCCTCGAAGATCATGGCCCCAACGTCGTGCTTTACCGGGCAGGTCCACAGACTGCCCGACGCGCCGGAAGCTTACGGGGCCATGATCACTCGCGCCAAAGCAGCGCCACCCCAAAGCCGCTACACCGACCTCGTGGCCATTCCAGGAAGAGCATCCTCGCCGTTACTGCGAAAAGTGCATGGTCATGTGACTAAGGAAGTCGTCGGCCGACAATTCCTGAGTGGAACTTCCGATTCTCACGAAAAATCGGCCATCGTAGGTGATCGGCTTACCAATCGATCTAGGCCGCATCTCCCATAGCAGCAGCCCATCGCAGTACACAGGCTTGAAGGTGTGGGCCAAGCTGTTCGCGAATTCCGTGGCCAGATTGGAAGATTGAATCTTACTTTGCCACTTCCGCCACCACTTGTCTTCGTCATACCCGAGAAGGCCGATTTGCTCAGCCGTCCCGACAACAAGTTGGTTTTGCACAGAAACAGGCTTCACTCCGAAGAGTTGCTCCAGTCGGCCCGCCGCAGATGGCTTGTCGGCGACTCCAATCAGGATTAGCCCTTGAGCAGACTTTCCGTGGTTGGCCATACCCACGGCAGTCTGCATTACCTGCTCGAAGAGATCCAGGTCCTCCTTCGGTGGATCCGAGAGCGTGCAAAAACCTTGCTTTAGTTCAACTAGAGGATCCTCAGCGATTGGCCCCTGAAGCAACGACTCGATATACATACGTGAGTTCAATTGCACCGTGCCGCGTTGAGGATCCGGCTTATAGAAAGCCCTTCTCAACTTCTTCTTGACGCTCGGATAGAGGGTCCTCTTTTTTTCCTTTCCCCATGCGCTGCCTCCGGTAGGAATAGAGAGGCCGCGACCCCAGAAATTGTCCAAGACGGCACGCACGGCATCGTGAGATTTCGGCACCATGCCATCTTCGAACGTCAGCGAATACAGCGCGGCAAAAACTGCCTGGAACTGTCGCTGCGTACCCTTCTCATAGGTCTCCAGCTTCACCATGTGCCGACCCAGTGAGCCGTGTCCTGCCATCACGTCATCGACTAGGCCCACTACGGAGATGATTCTCTGGTGAAGCTCCTCGACCCCCACAGCGTCGATCGCAGAATTCACTTCGTCAGGAGAAGCCGTTCGGATCTTTCGCTGAATCCCGTAAGCCACATCTCGGTTCTGCCAGCCACTCGTAGGCCATGGACGAATAACTGCGTCGAGGACGAGATCCAGGACCATTTCTTCGTCGCCGGAAGATCGAATATCCTCTTGCGCGACGATGTCATGTCGAACCCAGAACATGTCCTCCATCGCTAGACCATATTCGAGCCCGCGGCGAGAGATGCTCAACTTATCCATTTCATTCAAAGAAACGGATTCAGAAAACGTCCCGTCGCCGCGAATCGAAGCACTAGCGCGCCTCACAACATCCGCCAACGAGCCCAGAACCCCCGCCTGTCGGATTTCTTGGAGACTTAGACGCCTGCCGCCGCTATTGATTCGACGAAATACCTCATCGATCGAAGAGGTAGAAGCGTCCCGATAGATCGAAACCGGAATTTGATAATTGGCAATGGCGAGAGATTCCGACCGGGATAGCTTTTCGCGTCCCTGAGAGATCTCCCCCGCATCGAGGCGAGCCTTCGTGTCCCCGATCGTATCGAGATCAAAATACTTGCCGTTGTACGCGAACTTGTTCTCCATGAAGGAGAAGAACGCATCGAGGCGCTGCAGTCCATCGATGATCTCGTAGGTCTCAACGCCAGCCTTCTTACGTTGAGCCAACAGGATCAAAGGAATGGGGAGCTCGTTGACGACAGAGTCAATGAGCTTAACTTTCTCCTCCACGCTCCATACCAGCTTTCGCTGATAACGGCGATTGACAGCCAACCTCTTATTGAAGTAAAGGTTGTAAAGGGTCTGGAGGCTCTGCCCCTGCACGGAAAGCTCAGAACTCTGCACGGGTGAACCTTATGTTCATCACAAACCCTACGCAACGTACTTGACGTAATTGCTCTGAGATCGGCGGACAGGGGTTGAGCGGCCACCGTCTGCCCTGCAAGAGCACACGTGATGCTCTCGGCGGACGAAGGGTCCAGGGGGCAGGTTGTCCAACTCGCGACGGGCACACCTCAGGACTACCAGGAGCCTTCCAGGGGGAGCGAGCCCCGTACCCCTGCCGCACCACAAGCGCACCAGATCGAGCGGGGAGCAGCGGGGAACCACGGTGAAAACGGCCGAGTCTCACGAGCTGTACCTCGGCCATTCATGCAGGTCAGGACCAGAGCTGACCTCAAATGATCGTAGCTTCCCAAGCTGAGCGCCCGCCGCCTGGCCACGGACCCCCGAGGAGTCAGAGAAGGTCCCGCCAGAAGGGGACCGTTGCTCGCGCGTTCCAGTTCTCGTCGACGTCACCTCGCGCTTCGTCGAACTCCTGGTGCATGTAGTCGACCAGGTCCAGGCCGTAATAGATGATGTCGGTCTGCCACATCGAGAGCACCGGATGCCCGAAGCTTCCCCGGCCAGCGGGCAGGTATCGGTGGGCATACACAGGCACCAGCACCGGCGCCTCCGCCAGATGGCACCGCGCTGTATCCAGTGTCGCCGTCCCGTCGGCTGGACGCTCACCCCAGCCCTCGTACCAGAACCCGTTGTGCTCAACGTCGAGCAGAACACCTTCGACTGGCCAGGCGAGCTGTCTACGCAAGCTGTCCAGATCACCACAGCGCCACTCCGGCCACGGCCTGGACCAGGTCTGCCCGTCCTCGGGAGGGACGTTGACCGGAAGGCCGGCCGCGAGGAACGCTCGGTGGTCGTCAGCGAACTCGAAGCCGTACTCGCGCTCGATGCGGGCGAACTCGGCGTCGGTCAGCCCCGGCTCGAACTCATACAGTCCTGTCTGCGCCAGGCGACGTGCGGCCTCCGCACCGAGGCGTACTCCCTCTCTGCTGATCACCGCCGCACGCTAGCGCCGACCGCAGCCCGCCGTCACCCGAGTTATGAGCGGGCTCCGTCTCAGTTTCCGTCTCATTCAACGCCGTTCACGGCCGTTCAGCTGAGATCTGGAGCCGTCCCCACGGCGATAGCCAACCACCCATGTACGCAGGTGAACGCCCCTGCACACAGCCCACCACCCCACCACCACAGTTGGAAAGCGTGTTGGGGGCAACCCCTCACGAGTTCGAATCTCGTATCCTCCGCCAGCCCAGAGGGCCGGAGCGGATGTCTGGGAGTTCCTCCGTGACTCGCTGGACAACCCGATCTCGGCGCTGCTGGTCTCCGCCGAGCGCTCTCTGGCCGCGGAGTTCCCACCGCAGGCGATGAGCAGGGAGGTCCTGCGTGCCATCGGGTCCGAGGAGCGCACCTTCACCAACGTCGCGCGCGCCGCCGGCGGCATCGCCCACACCACGCTCACCAGAGCCACGGATGTCCTGACCGAGAAACGAGTCGTTTGCCGCCGAGCTGTCCCTCTCACTGCGGCCGTCGAAGGAACGCCGCTACCGGGTGGCCGACCCCTACCTGCGGTTCTGGCTCGCGTTTCTGGATCCGCACATGGCGGAGATCGAGCGGATGCGGGGAGATCTCACGCTGAGCCGGATCAAGGAGCGGTGGACGAGCTGGCGTGGCCGCGCGATCGAGCCCTTGGTCCGGGAATCCCTCGCCCGCCTCCTGCCGGACGGGCTCCTGCCCGCCGCCCCGGCGATCGGCGGGTACTGGACCCGCGGCAACGACGTCGAAATCGACTTGGTGGGCGCCGACCGGCAGCCGGTGGCCAAGCAGTTGCTCTTTCTCGGCTCGGTCACGTGGCTGGAGAACTCCGCGTTCGACAGCCACGACCTGGCCGCGCTGCAGAAGCACCGGGCAGCGATCACCGACGAGCCGGTACCGCTCGTGGCGGTCTCCCGCAGCGGCGTCGGGTGTTCCGGCCTTCAGGCGGTGTACGGCCCCGAGGAACTGATCAGCGGTTGGCGCGGAGTGTGAGCAGGGGCCGGAGCATGGGGACGGTGGCAGGAACACAGGCTGAGCCGGCCAGGTGCAGGCGGAGGGTGGCTTTCTGATCAGGCAGCCGCTTCCCTCCCTCTTGAGTCCTTGGCCTGCGCCTGCTCATAGGTCTGCGGCAGGTCGCGCTCGCGGCGCATGGGGCTCAGGGCGAGGATGAGCCAGCAGGGCGCGACCGCAGCCGTCGTGATCCACATGGCCGGTCGGTATCCGACGGCGTCGCCGAGCACGCCGCCGAGCAGGGAGCCGAGCGGGATGGTGCTGTGGTTGATCATCATTGCCGTCGCCACGACCCGGCCGAGCATGTGCGGCGGGCAGTAACTCTGCCGAAAGCTGCCGACGACGATATTGGCCACGGAGATTCCGGTCCCGACGGCGAAGGCGCCCGTCGCGAACAGCAGCAGCCCCGGCCCGGCGGTGGTCATCGGCAGGAGCAGTGCGAAGGGCGCGGTGACGGCCTGCAGGAGGAGCAGCCCGCGCGCGGTGCCGAAGCGCCGGGTGATCCTGGTGGCGACCAGGGCGCCCGCGATGCCGCCGGTGCTGACGCCGGCCAGCAGCAGTCCGACCGTGGCCGGGTTGAGTCCGACGGTGCGGACGAGGAACACGACCTGGACCGCCTGATAGCCCATCAGCGCCATATTGATCATGGCGCCCCAGGTGACCATCGGCCGCAGGTAGCGGTCCCGGCTCACGAAGCGGAGCCCTTCGGTGATCTGCCGTCGGAGGGAGTCGCGTTCGTCGTCGGGAGCGCGGTCGGGCTCGGCCGCCCTGATCCGCTTCAGGCAGACGGCGGAGACAAGGAAGGTCACCGCGTCGGCGACGAGTGCGGTGACCGCGCCGAACGCCTGGGCGAGCAGACCCGCCGCCCCCGGCCCGGCGACCTGGGTGACGGCCTCACTGCCCTGCAGCTTGGCATTGCCCTCCAAGAGGTTGCGGCCATCGAGCACGATCCGGATGTACGAGTGATAGGCGGTGTTGAAGCACACCGCCGCGGTGCCGCAGATCAACGCGACGACGACCATGTGCCGAAAGGTGAGCGCGTCGAGCCATGCCGCCAGCGGAACGCTCACCAGCGCGGCCGCGGACACGAGGTCGCACGCGATCATCAGTGGCCGTTTGCGCACCCGGTCCACCCAGGCGCCCACCGGCAGACCGACCAGCAGCCAGGGAAGCCACACCGCCGCCGTGATCAGGCCGACGGCAGTGGAGTCGGCGTCCAGCACCACGACCGCGATCAGCGGCAAGGCCACCGCGGTGACGCTGTTCCCCAAACCACTGACGGTCTCGCCCACCCAGAGCAGGCGGAAATCCCTTTGGGCGAAGACTCCCCAGCGTGTCCGGGGCCGCTCCGGTGTGCCATTCATCGGGTCCACCGAAGCCATCATGCCGTGAGCCCTGACAACTTGCCGTACAGCGTGCGCAGTTGAGCCGACGGACACCGGAAGCCGGTGACGAAGACGCCGGGCGTCCTTCGCGCGCAGGCGTCAGCGCACGCCGGCCGCGTCGAGCAGGGTGGTCACCGTGGGCGCGATGAGCCCTGTGAGGGTGTCGGCTCCGATCCCCGCCCGGGCGCTGCCGCCGTCGAAGACCAGGCTGAGCTGCCGGGCCAGCAGGTCGGGATCGCTCGCCCCGCCCTGTTCGGCCTCGGCACGGAAGAAGGCCGTCAGGTTTCCCTTGACCCGGTGGGCCACCCGGCTCGCGGGGTGGCTCTGGTCCTTGAGTTCGATCTGCGCAGCCAGGTAGGGACAGCCCTGGAACTCGGGGCCACCCGCCTGCACCTCCACCTGCTCGAACACGTGCAGGATCCGCTCGCGGGGGGACCGGCCATCGTCCGCCGCGGGCAGGAGCTTCGCCACGAAGGCGGAAGCCTGTTGCTCCAGGCTCGCCGCCAGCAGTTCGTCCTTGCTCTCGAACAGCTGGTACATGGAGCGCTTCGACACCCCCGCCGCCTTGCACAGCGCCTCGACGCCGATGCCGACGCCTTCTCGGTAGGCAAGCGTGGCAGCCGCCTCCAGCAGTCGCTCTCTGGAGCTCGGTTTCGCCTCGATGGTCATACGGCGAGGCTAACCCGGCTCCGGCGAAAAGAATACCGATCGGTTTACCAGGCGGCCGGCGGTCGCTGAGCAACCGCGTCAGGTTCGGGGCCGGCTCTGTCTCGTCGGTCTGGGGGGACACTGCCGGCCGGGGTCGGACCACGGCAGCGGTCCGACCCTGCGGCGTTCGTCCGTATTCGCTCGCAACTGGCTCACACCAGTCCGGGCTGTGGTTCCGGTTGCGGCGTGAGTGCGGGCTTCGGGTCCCACAGTCTGGTGGTCCGTACGTAGACGTGGACCACTGAGGTCATCGCCAGGATGAGAAGCGGGCCGAACACCCAGGGGTGAGCGGCCATCTCCGTCGGCAGATAGCGGTACGACACCAGGAGCGCGACGAAGACCGTGGCGCCGTGAGCGACCAGCTGCGTTCCGGACCGGTCCCAGCCACGTTCGAGGGAGCGCAGAGCCGCCTCGATGGTGAGCGTGAACACCACGCCGGCGACGAGATCCACGCCGTAGTGGTAGCCGAAGCCCAGCGTTGCGCCGAGCGTGGCGATCAGCCAGAACGTGCCCGCGACGCGCAGGATCCGTGGGCCCCTGCGGGAGTGGAGGAATATCGCGGTGGCCCACGCGGTGTGCAGGCTGGGCATGCAGTTGCGCGGGGTGATTTCGTCGAAGGGCATCAGATGCGGGGTACCGACCGGCGGCGGCGTGTTCGGCCACAGGTCGGCCATGGCCCAGTGCCCGCCGTCGGCGCCGTAGGCGAAGATCGGTCCGACCACCGGGAAGATCATGTAGATGGCCGGGCCGAGGAGGCCGATCACCAGGAACGTGCGCACCAGGTGATGCCTCGGGAAGGCGCGCTCGACCGCCACGTTGCGCAGCTGGTACAGCGCGACGACGACCGCGGCCACCGCGAGCTGACCGTAGACGTAGTCGAGAAGATGGGCGCCGACCGGGCCGGTGGCGCCGACGATCCGGCCCACCAGCCACGACGGGTTGCCCAGCGCGTGATCGGCGGTGGCCACGTACTGGTCGAGCACCATCGGGCGGGTCTTCGACGTGATGAGCAGCCAGGTATCGCCGGTCTTGCGGCCGGCCACCAGCAGGAGGGCCAGCCCTACACCCTTCAGCAGCAGGACGCGTTCCCGGCCGGTCCGGCGGGTGACGGCGATGACCGCACAGCCCAGGATCACCCACAGCGCGCCGTTGCCGAAGGGGTGGCCGTCGGTCATCCACCTGACGCCGGCGACCCAGCGCACCAGCAAGAAGGCGATGTCGATGCCGATCGCGGTACCCACCGCGATGAACCGTTGCCGCCGGGTGAGCACCACCATCATCAGCATCAGACTGGCGTACAACAGAAAACCCGATTTGGGAGGAAATATCACCTCCCGCACCTGATTGGTGAGGGGCCCCGGCAGGCCATAACGACGCGCGGCGATCTCCAGCATGATGAGGAATGCGAGGGTCGTCACGCCCGCCGCGGCCCACAGTATCGCCCGTGGTTGACGCCACGTGGAGAACGTAATTCTTCGTCTTATTCGTGAAAACGTCCGCGATGCTATAGATATCAACCGTTTAGCCGATTTGTTAGATGTTGGTTAAAGTTCGATAATGCTATCGAAAGGCGCCTCGATTGGGAGGCGTGTGGCAGCTATCGGCCTCGGTGGCCCCGCCCCCGGCCTGTTCGGCAAGCGCTGGGGCGGAGTCACGGTTCACGGGGGCGGGCGGGGCTACGGGGCGGGTTCGTAGGTCACGGTGGTGCCGGGGCAGGCTTCCGCGAGCTGGGTGAGTGTTTCGAGTTCGACGGCGTCGCCAGTGAGCCTCCAGCGGAGCTTGGTCGCGATCCACTCCGAGGTGTACCGGCACATGACGTCGACGGCCGGCGGCAGCCACTCGGCGGGGTCCTGGTCGGCCTTGCTCCGGTTCGAGGCCGCGGAGACGGCGACGAGGGACGTCTGCGCGTCGAGGTCGTTGGCGTACGCCTCACGCCGCTGTGCCGTCCACTGCGAGGCCCCCGAGTCCCACGCCTCGGCGAGCGGCACCATGTGGTCGACGTCCAGGGCGGAGGCCGAGGTGATCCATCGGGAGTCGTAGTACGACCACCAGCGCCCTCCCGAGAGCTTGCAGCCGGGCAGGACCGTGGGCGGGTCGATCGCCTCGGAGATGAGCAGCTCTGCCCGGGTGTTGCAGCCGTCGGTGGGCTTCTTGCCGGCGTTCCAGTGCTTGAAGCTGGTGCGTTGGTAACCGTCGCGGGCCTCCGCGGCCGGCGGGAGAAGACGGACCGCGTCCGCCATCGGGAGGGTGTACGCCTTGGCGGAACGATCCTGCGCGTGGGCCGGGGCGGGTGCCGCGAGGGGCACGACGAGGAGTGCGGCCGTGAGGGCGGCGCGTCTGAGGTGCTTGATCACGCATCGCAGAATCGACTGCGCATAACTCGTTCGAGGGGCTCAACTCGAACGAATGAGCCATCTGGAGGCTTGAGTTCGCCGGACAGGTGTACCGCGAGGCTCCCTACGGAGGAACGTCGCCGATGCTGATCCAGGTCTTTCCGGCCCGGTCGCCGGCCTCCGTGAAGGCCTGTTGGGCCCGGTGCAGAGGGAGGGCGGTCTCGATGACCGCACTCGGGCGGGCCTCGGGGAGTTCGGCGATCGCGGTGGTGAAGTCCGTGGGGTGGTCGTAGATCATCGAGCCGCGGAGCACCAGCTGACGCCTCACCACGTCGTCGGTGGTGAGGGGAAGCCGGTCGGGGTTGAGGCCGATCAGCACGAGGGTGGCGCCGGGGGCGGCGCGGTCGGCGGCCGGGCGCAGGGCGGCGGCGTGGCCGGAGGTTTCGAAGACGTACGTGAATCCCGTGCGGCGGTCGTCACGCACCGCGCCCAGGCGTTCGGCGCGGGCGAGGCGGAGCGGGTGGGGTTCGGTGACGACGGGTTCGATGCCGAGGCGGGACAGGATGAGGCAGAGCAGGAGGCCCTGGGCGCCGGCCCCGACGACCAGGCAGCGGTCGGCCGGTGTGACGCCGCTGCGCCGTACGGCGGCCCGGGCCACGGTGTAGGGCTCGGTGGCGGCGAGGTCGGCGGCGGTCAGGCCGTCGGGGACCGGGTGGGCGAAGGGGGCGGGGAGGGCCACGCGTTCGGCCAGGACGCCCGGGGAGTTCAGGCCGACGATGGCTCGGTACGGGCAGGCGGAGGTCAGGCCGGTGCGGCAGTCCGCGCACTTCAGGCAGGCGTAGTTGGGTTCGATGACCACGGTCTGGCCCACCTGGCGGTCCCGTACGTCGCTGCCGACGGCGGCGATCCGCCCGAAGCCCTCGTGGCCCATGACCCAAGGGGTCGCGGGCGGCCGGCGGTTGCCGTGGAAGACGGCGAGGTCGCTGCCGCACAGGCCCACGCCGCCCACCTCCACGATGACGTCGTGGGGGCCGCAGACGGGTTCCGGCCAGTCGTCGACGAGCTCGATCCGGCCCGGCGACATGAGGACAGCTGCTTTCACCAGAACCCCCTGCGGTCCACTGGATGGATTGACGATCCTGCTGTGCGGTCAGGCCGTTGCGCCTTCGGCCGCCGGGCGGCGGGCGGTCTCCCGGGCCCCGGCCTCGTCGTCGCCCCGCAGGCGCAGCGCGACGAGGAAGGAGATCGCGCAGCCGACGGCGAGGTAGGCCGCGACCAGGCTCCAGCCGCCGCCCGCCCAGAGCACGAGGGAACCGGCGATGAACGGGGTGAAGCCGCCGCCGACGGCGCTCGCGAGCTGGTAGCCGACGCCGGCGCCGCTGTAGCGGTACTCGGGGCCGAACATGTCGGTGAACAGCGACTGCTGGACGGAGACCGCCATGTCGTGCGCGATGTTCACCAGCAGGACGGCGCAGCCGACGATGGCGAGCAGCGAGCCGGACTCCATCGCCCAGAAGTACGGCACCGCGCTCACGACACCGACCAGGGAGCCCCAGCAGTAGACCCGGCGGCGGCCGAAGCGGTCGGCGAGGTAGGCGAAGGCCGGGATGGTGAGGATGGCGAGCCCGCCGACGGCCAGGTTGACGTTGAGCAGGCTGTCCCTGTTCAGGCCGAGTTCGTCGGTGCCGTAGGCGAGGCCGAAGGTCGTGACGCCGTAGAAGGTGAACAGCTCCACCAGGCGCAGTCCGATGATGGCGAAGAAACCCTTGGGGTTGGAGCGGACCGCGGCGATCAGCGGCAGGCGCGGGCGGTCGTTCTCGCTCATCGCGGCGACCTTCTCGGTGAAGACCTCGGACTCCTCGACCCTCGCCCGGATGATCAGGCCGACGATCACCAGGGCCGCGCTGACCAGGAACGGAACCCGCCAGCCCCAGGACCGGAAGGCCGCGTCGGAGGTCGTCCCCGACATCACCTTGGTGATCAGGGTGGCGAGCAGCAGGCCGACCGAGGCGCCGATCTGTACGCCGCTGCTGTAGAGGGAGCGCCACTTGGCGGGGGCGTTCTCCACCGCCATCAGCGCGGCGCCGCCCCACTCGCCGCCGACCGCGAAGCCCTGCGCGGCGCGCAGGACCACCAGCAGCACGGGTGCCCAGAGGCCGGCCTGCGCGTAGGTGGGCAGGACGCCTATCAGGGTGCTCGCCGCGCCCATGATCAGCATGGTGAGGACGAGCATCCGCTTGCGGCCCAGCCGGTCGCCGAAGTGGCCGAAGACGATGCCGCCGAGCGGGCGGAAGAGGAAGCCGACCCCGAAGGTGGCCCAGGCGGCCAGGGTGCCCACGGCCGGCGAGGCGTCCGGGAAGAAGAGGTCGCCGAAGAGAAGCCCGGCGACGATGCCGTAGAGGAAGAAGTCGTACCAGTCGACCACGGCTCCCATGAAGCTCGCGATCGCCGCTCTTCTCGCCACGCCGGGTGTTCCGGCACCACCGGCCGGGGCCGGGCGCTGCGTACTGCTCATCTCACACACTCCATCGGGTGCTGCGGCTGAAGTGGCCCGGCCGTGCCGCGCGGGCGGTGCGCGGGAGGCAGGGTCGGGACACGGACGGCTGTGGTGGGGACAGATGCTCGGGCGAGGACGGGTGCTCCCGGTGGGGAGCGGGCCGTCGTCACCGGCCAACCGGGCCGTCGCCACAGCGGTGCGGGCGGCGCCCCTCACATGTGGTCCACTCAATGGACCGTTCGAACCAAGTAGCGGAAACATAGGGCCTGGCTTTTCCGCCATCAAGGGTTGCGGCGAGATTTCTTCGGAGTTTCGGTTCCCCTGGTCCGCAGAGCGGACTACGGTCACGGGTGATGGGTACGTACGGCGGTCATCAGCACGGGGAGGGGTTCGCGTGGACGGCAGGGGCAGCGAGGCCGAGGCGGGCCGGGAACAGCAGGGCACGGGCGTGCGCAGCGTGCGGCGTGCGCTGGACATCCTCGGCCTGCTGAGCGAGGACCGTCCCGTCATCACCCTGCGCGAGATCACCGAGGCCACCGGACTGGCGAAGACGACGGCACTGCGCCTGGTCCAGACCCTGGAGGAGAGCGGCCTGCTGTGGTCGCACCCGGCCGGCTACACCGCCGGTCCCGGTCTGTGGCGGTGGGCCTATCTGGCACGCAGTCAGTGGGAGGTGCCGCGCGAGACCCGCAAGGTCATGCGCGACCTCGCCGACCGGCTGGGCGAGACCGTCAACCTCTTCATCGCCCGTGACGTCCACCGGGTCTGCGTCGCGCACGAGGAGAGCCCGCACCCGCTGCGCCATGTCGTCGACGTCGGCGACGAACAGCCCCTGTGGGCCGGCGCATCCTCCAAGGTCCTGCTGCGCGACGCCTCGGACGCCCGGCTGCGCCGCGTCGCTCTCTCCTCCCCGCACGGCGAGGCGTACGCGGACCGGTTGCGTGCCTGGGCCGAGGAGGCGGCGCAGCGTGGCTACGCGGTCAGCAGCAGCGAGTGGGACGACGGGCTGACCGCGGTGGCCGTGCCGGTCACCGGCCTCTCGGGCGCGGTCGTCGCCTCGCTGTCCCTGAGCGGGCCCAGCCAGCGCTTCCCGTACGAGGCCGTGGAGCGGTTCGCCACCGACCTCGCGGAGGCGGCCGCGCTCATCTCCGACCAGGGGTTCAGCCATCCGCTCAGCGACGGTGGCTGACAGGGGGCCCGGCGGGAGACGGCCGGGCCCCACGCTCGTTCACGGGCTCACGGGCTCACGGGCTCACGGGCTCATGGGCTCATGGGATTTGCGGCCCGCAGTCCCTCAGGTCTCTAGATCCTGACCCAGGCCGCGCAGTGCGACGTGTCCTTGGTGCCCTTCAACCGATGTGGGCACCTGGCGCTGACCGACCGTCAGTCTGCCTGCCCGCCACCGGGGTAACCGCACGCCATGGGTGACATCCTGGTCGGCACGTGTTCCTGGACCGACCGCGCGCTGGTCGGCAGCGGCTGGTATCCGGTGGGGCGGCGGGACGCGGAGGGGCGGTTACGGCACTACGCCGAGCGGTTCGGGGTCGTCGAGGTCGACGCCTCCTACTACGCGCTGCCCGGCGAACGGAACAGCCGGCTGTGGGCGGAGCGGACGCCGGACGGGTTCGTGTTCGACGTGAAGGCCTTCTCGCTGCTCACCGGGCACCCGACGCGGGAGGCGGTGATGCCGCGCGGGCTGCCCGCCGACCACCGGGATCCGCGGGTGCTCGACGAGGTGTGGGCGCGGTTCGCGGCGGGGATCGAGCCGCTGCGGCAGGCCGGGCGGCTCGGGAGCGTGCTGTTCCAGTTCCCCCCGTGGTTCCGGCCCGGCGCGCGGGCGGAGGCGTTCCTGGAGGAGTGCGCCGCACGCACCGCCGGGTGGCCCCTCGCCGTGGAGTTCCGGCATCCCGGCTGGTGGCACGAGGAGCGCGCGGAGGCGACGCGCGCGCTGCTCGCCCGCCACGGCATGGCCGCCGTCGCCGTCGACATGACGCAGACGCTCCCCTCGTCCATCCCTCCGGTCACCCCTGTCAGCTCGCCCCGGCTGTCCGTCGTACGGTTCCACGGCCGCAGTGCCGCCTGGGGGACCGGGAGCAAGGAGGACCGGTTCCGGTACGAGTACGGCGAGGCCGAACTCGCCGAGTGGCTGCCCCGGTTGCGGGCCCTGTCCGACCAGGTCGAGCAGCTCCACGTCCTGTTCAACAACTGCTGCGCCGACGCCGCCGTACGCGCCGCCGGGACCATGGCACGCCTGCTCGGCCGGGCCCGGCAGACGGCCGGTTAGCCGAGGATCCGCACCGGCCTCGTCTCCGTCACCTGGTCCAGCTCCGAGACCCTGATCGTCGCCTTCATCGTCCACGTACCGGCGATGGGCAGGGTGACGGTGTTGCTGGCCCAGTAGCCGCCCCGGTCGGTGAGCTCCGCGTCGATCGGGCCGATGTCCTTGGACGGGAGGGTGAAGGAGAGACGGAGTTCGGGGATGGCGGTCACCCCGCCGGCGGCGTCGTAGACCAGGACCTGCACGCCGTTGTCACCGGTGCGTCCGGGGTCGAGGGTGATCTGCAGCTTTCCCCTGCCGCCGGGCGTGCCGGTGTCGAAGGGGATCTCGGTGAGGGACGTGGGCGGCAGCCCGGCCGCCGGTGCCTCCCGCGCCGCCTCGGCCTCGGCGCGCGCCGGCAGGGTGCTGGTGAGCACGGTCGTCAGCAGCAGCACGACCGCGGAGACGACGACTTCGACCAGGACGGAGCGGCGCAGGCCACGCCGGTGACTGTCCGAGAGACCGCCGGGCTCGCCGCGCCCGCCGGCCGGTGACGGCTCCGGCGGGGAGGGCGGTCCGCCCACCGGCTCCAGGTCCCCTTCCCGTTCCCGTACGGCCGACCGCCCCTCCACGGACTCCGGAACCCGTTCCCGTACGACGGTCTTCGCGTCCGCCCCGGCCGCCACCGGCTCGGGGACCCGTGCTGGTACGGCCTTCTTCACGTCCGCCTCCGGTATCTGCCCGGATCCGGCCGTCCCCGCACCCGCCCGCGCCGCCGCCGGATCCGGGACCCGCTGCCGTCCGTCCGCCTCCTCGTCCCCCCGCGCCGCCGGCCGCGCCGTCCACCGTCGCGAGTACCCGGCGGCCAGCAACAGCACGGTCACCGCGGCCAGTTTGGCGGCCAGCAGCCTGCCGTACGTGCTGTCGGCGAACGCGGACCAGGAGCCGAGGCCGCGCCAGGACTGGTAGAGGCCGGTGACGGCCAGGACGGTCACCGAGACGAAGGCGATCCGGGAGAAGCGGGACACCACCGCCGTCAGACCGTCGTCGGCCGAGCGGTACAGGGTCGTGAGGAGGGCCGCGAGGCCGCCGAGCCAGACCGCCGTCGCCAGCAGGTGCAGGACGGACGACGTCATCGCCACCGGCACCTGGATCCCGGCGGAGGCGTGCTCGGCCGCCGCCCAGGTCAGTGCCAGGCCGACGGCCAGGGCGCCGCCCACGCCGTTGGCGAGGGCCGTACGGTCACGGCGGCGCGACTGCCGTACGAGGAAACCGGCCGCCAGCAGGAGCAGCGCCAGCCTGGCCAGCAGGGCCAGGCCCGGGCGGCTGGTCAGCGTGCGGCCGAGGGCGGAGGCGTCGAAGGCGGTCGCCGGGCCCGTGCCCGCCTCGTACGGGGCGCGCAGCACCAGCAGGGCGAGGGTGGCACCCAGCAGCGTGCACCAGCCCGTCACCAGCAACGTCCGCAGCGGGGACGGGTCCGGCGGGCGGCACAGCGCCACGAACGCGGCGGTGCCGATGAGCAGGGCGGCGGCGAGGTAGGCGAGCCAGCGGGCGATCGTGTGGAGGCTGCCGGTCAGCGGGTCCTCGTCGGGCCCGGTGTCCACCGCCGCCGTCGTCGCCGAGGCCTTGCCGACGGAGAAGGTGAACGCGCCGGTGACCGGGTGGCTGTCGGCCGACACCACCCGCCAGGCCACGGTGTACGTGCCCTCGTCCAGCTTCCCCGGCAGGCTGATCCCGGCCGTGTCCGAGCGGCCCCCGACGTGCCGCGCCTCGCCCGTGCGCAGCCGGTGGCCGCCGGGGTCGAGGACGCGGAAGGAGTCGTCGAGCAGGCCGACGGACTCGGTGAAGCTCAGGGTGATACGGCCGGGGGCCCGCTTGAGGACGCTTCCGTCCTCGGGGTCGGTGGAGCGGAGGGCGGCGTGGGCCGAGGCCGGTCCCGCCCCGCCGAGGAGGAGCAGGACCAGCACGGCGCCCAGCAGCACCAGCCCCTGAACTCCCCGACGTCCTCGGACTCCGCTGCGCGCACCGTCACACCTCACGTCACTGTCTCCGTCGTCGGTATCGCCGCCTCGCAGAGCAGTACGGACGCGGGGCGCCGCGCGCTCACCGACACGTGTCACGGACGGCACAGGGACGCGATCCGCGCCGCCTCGTGCGGGTAACGCGCCGTCAGCTCACCGGGGTCCCCGTGCTCGTAGCCCTCGAACGTGAAACCGGGCGCCATCGTGCAGCCGAAGAACGTCCAGGCGCCGCCCTCGACCACACGCCCGCCCATCCAGGTGCCGGCCGGGACGGTGAACTGCGGGTGCCGGCCGCCCAGGACGTCCGTTCCCAGCACGGCCGTACGGGACGTCCCGTCGGGGGCGAGGAGCAGCAGCTCCAGCGGGTCACCGAGGTAGAAGTGCCACACCTCGTCGGTGGGCAGGCGGTGCAGGGCCGAGAAGTCGCCGGCCGTGAGCAGGGCGACGATGGCGGTGCCCTCCGGCCGTCCGTCGGGGCGCTGGGGCCCGGCCCAGGTCTGCCGGAACAGGCCGCCCTCGCGGGGGATCGGCTCCATCCCGTAGTGGGCGATGAGATCCTCAGGGGTCACCCCGGGAAGGCTACCTCCCGGGTGAGGAAGGCGAGCTGCGCGTTCTTCTCCGGCAGGTACACGTCCGGCAGATCGATCTCCGGCAGGACGACGGCCGGTCCCGCCGTGAAGCCCTGCCGGAGGAAACGGGCGATCGCCTTCTCGTTGCGCACATCCGGGTCGACGACCACCCGCTGCCGGTCCAGGCCCAGCAGGACGTACGACGAGACGGTGCCCAGCAGCCGGGACGTCCAGCCGGTCCGCGCGCCGTCCGGTCCGGCGGGCGCGAGCAGCAGGTGGACGCCGATGTCGCCGGGCTCGACGGCGTAGCACTCG
The DNA here is from genome assembly GCF_030386795.1 of Streptomyces sp. S.PNR 29. GTDB lineage: Bacteria > Actinomycetota > Actinomycetes > Streptomycetales > Streptomycetaceae > Streptomyces. Next base: position 209,091 of record NZ_JANUQM010000013.1, on the reverse strand, counting down.
CCGACCCGGTCGGCCTCCGGCTCGTACGTCTGCAGCAGCGCGGCCGGTTCGCCGTCCTTGACGATCAGGTAGGCGTGGTGCGTGTCGAGCGTGTCCATATGGGCGTAGATCTCGGCGACCTGGTCCCGCGTCAGGCCGTTCATGCCCCAGAAGGCGGCCCGTTCCTCGCTCACCCAGCGGTGGATCACCCCGGCGTCGGCCTCGGCGTCGAGGGGCAGCACGCGGACGGTGCCGAAGCCGGCGACCACCTGCTCGTGGACGGACGCGCGGGAGGCGTACGGGTCAGACATCGGTCTCCTTCTCCAGCTGGTTCCAGTCGGTGACGACCGGGACGAGGTCTCCCCCGAGCCACAGGGGGAGCTGATCACGGTGGTGGGGCGAGCCGGGGACGCCGGACGCGCCCAGGGGGACCACCCAGAGGCTGTCCTCCCGGCGGGCCAGGTCCCACACGTACCGGGCGGCCGGGCCACGCGCGGCCCGGTCGGTGAGGCCGGGCACGGCCGAGGTGCACAGCACGCAGTCGTGGTCGCCGGACAGGCGGGGTTCGTCGTACGAGGCGTTCGTGAGGGCTCGCCAGGGAGTGAGCCGGTGTGTGTCGCCCCAGGTCGCGGGCAGGTCGGCGGCGGCCACCTCCTCGACGGCCGCGCGCACGGCCTCGGCACGGTCGATGCCGTACAGCTCCTCGGCGCGCAGCAGGTGTTCCAGGGCGAAGCCGATGCGCGGGAGCAGGGCGAGCCAGGGCTGGAAGACCTCCGGGTACGCGGGCGGCACGGCCGGCGCGGCGAACGCCGGGTGCGCCGCCAGGTGCCGTACGACCGCGCTTCGCACCGCCGCGTAGGCCGCCGCGTCGGCGCTGTCGGCGTCCATGCGGCGGTCCCAGCGCAGGAGGCGGTCGCGGAGGGCGGCGGCCTCGGCGGACAGCCCCTCCAGGGAGGCCAGGTGGTCCAGCAGGGGGCCGGCGGAGGCCAGGTGGGTGTCCCTGTGGATGGCCGGCATGTCGGCGGCCGACCAGCGGTCCCGCTCGGCCAGCAGGGCGGCGATGCGGCCGGCGCGGTGGGGCGGGGCGAACTCGACGCCGAGGGGGGAGGCGGGGCCGCGCTGGTTGGCCATCACCGCGATGCCGTCGGTGAGGCCCGCGCGGGGCATGGCGTGCCAGCCGTCCCACTCGTGGCCGGGCTCCCAGGCGGGCACGACCCGGGTGCGGGCCGCGTCGGAGCGCACCGGCACCCGGCCCGCGACCCGGTGCAGCAGCCCGCCCTCGGTGTCGGCGGCCTGGACGACGTTGACCGGCTCGGCCCACCGGTCGAAGGCGGCGTCCACGTCGGCGACCCGGCGGGCCCGCAGCAGGGGCAGCAGAGCACTGAAACCGAGGTCGCCGGTGACGCGGGGCGGGTAGCGCAGGCTCAGCGCGGCCGGGGTGCCGTCGTAGAGCCCTTCGGGGCCGCCGATGACCACCGGCCCCCGGTCGGTCTCGATCACCTCGACCTCGTCCGGCTCCTCGCCCGCCACCTCCACGAGCTCCGTGTGCCGGGCGGCCCGGTGCCAGGCGCCGTCCGGTCCGAGTGCCTCGACGCCTGCGCCGGTGCGCCGCAGCTGCTCCCGGTAGAGGTCCTGGTAGTCGGCCATGGCGTTGGTGATGGCCCAGGCGACCGTGCCGGTGTGGGCGAAGTGGGCGATGCCGGGGACGCCCGGTACGGCGAGGCCGACGACGTCGAACTCGGGGCAGGACAGGTGGATCTGCTGGTAGACGCCCGGGTCCTCGATCCAGCGGTGGGGGTCGCCCGCGATGACCGCCTGCCCGGTCACCGTCCGTTCCCCGCTCACCAGCCAGCCGTTGCTGCCGGAGGTGCCGGGCCCGTCGGTGGCGAACAGGGCGACGGCCTCCGCACCGAGGTGCCGGACGATCTGCTCGCGCCAGAGCTTGGCCGGGAAGCCCGCGAAGAGGATGTGGGTGGCGAGCCAGACGCCGAGCGGGGTCCACGGCTCCCAGCGGCCGGGCGTGAGGCCCGTCGCCGCGAACTCGGGAGCGGTGCTGCCGGTCAGCCCCTCGTTGACCCCGTCGACGTACGCCCGCACCCAGGTGGCCGTCTCCGGATCCCCTCTCTCCAGCTCCGCGAAGCAGCGGCGGGCGGTGTCGGCGAGGCGGGCGCGTCTCGCGAAGCGGTCCCAGGGCAGGGCGTCCGGGCCGAGGAAGGACGCCGAGGTGCCCTGCGCGCGGTGCCGCTCGACCTCCAGCTGCCAGGCCCGGTCGCGGGCGGTGACCAGGCCCTGGGCACGGGCGAGTCCGGTCGCGTCGCCCGCGCGCAGATGCGGGATGCCCCAGGCATCGCGGTAGATCTCTGTGACCACCCTGCGCCCCCACTTTCCTTTAGGTTAGCCTTGCCTAAGCATTCTGGCCGGGTCGTGGCGGAATCGTACGCGAAGGGTGAAGAAGCGATGGGGCAGGGGCGGGGTTGGGAGGGCGCGGTCCTCAAGCTGCTGCGCGCGAAGGACTTCCGGTTCACCGTCACGGGCACCGAGGACGTCACCCCGCACTACCGGCGCCTGCACCTCACCGACGGCGGCCTGCTCGCGGCGACCGGCGTCCATCCCACCATGTGGGTGCGGCTGTGGTTCGCCGACGGGGGACGGCCGCACCAGCGGGCGTACACGCTGGTCGACCCCGATCCGGCGGCCGGCACCTTCAGCCTGGAGTTCGCCCTGCACGACGGGTGCGCCAGCGACTGGGCCCGGGCGGCGAAGCCGGGGGACACCGTCGAGGCGACCGTCCAGGGCACCGGCTTCCAGCACCCGCGGCCCGCGCCCTCCCACGTCTTCGCGGTGGCCGACCCGGCGTCCCTGCCCGCGCTCAACTCCCTCCTCGACGCCTTCCCCGCGGTCCCGGCGACCGTGTGGTTCGAGGGCGGCGACGACGGCCTGCCGTTCCGCACGGACCCGGCCCGCCACGAGGTGCGCAGGGTGCTGCGGCTCGGCTCCGGCGCGCACCTGGTCGAGCAGGTGCGGGCGGACCTGCCCGCCCTGCTGGAGGACACCCCCGACCCGTACGTCTGGATCGCCTGCGACACCGTGACGACCCGGGCCCTGGGCTCATACGTCCGCAAGGAGCTGGGCGTGCCGAAGCAGCGGGTGAACGCGCTGGGGTACTGGCGGGCGTGAGCCCTGCGGGCCACGCTCCGGACGCGGCCGGGCGCACGCAGGAGGATGATCGAGGTCATGGACGTCACTCTTCACCTCGCCCAGGACCCCGAGGCCGACGCACTCCTCGGCCGCAGTCCGCTCGCCGCGCTGGTCGGGATGCTGCTCGACCAGCAGATCCCGATGGAGTGGGCGTTCAAGGGCCCGTCGTCGATCGCCCAGCGGCTCGGCGCGGACGACCTGGACGCCCACGAGATCGCCGCCTACGACCCCGAGGCGTTCGGCAGACTCCTGTCGGAGAAGCCGGCCGTGCACCGCTACCCCGGGTCCATGGCCAAGCGCATCCAGCAGCTGTGCCAGTACCTCGTCGAGCACTACGACGGTGACGCCGAGGCCGTCTGGCGGGGCGTCGGCACCGGCAAGGAGCTGCTGAAGCGCCTGGAGGAGCTGCCCGGCTTCGGCAAGCAGAAGGCGCAGATCTTCCTCGCCCTGCTCGGCAAGCAGCTCGGCGTGACCCCCACGGGCTGGCGCGAGGCCGCCGGTTCCTACGGCGAGCCGAAGTCCTTCCGCTCCGTCGCCGACATCACCGGGCCCGAGTCGCTGGCCAAGGTACGGGCCCACAAGCAGGAGATGAAGGCGGCGGCGAAGGCGGCCAAGGCGGCACGGAAGTAGGCCCTCGCAGTCGGCGGCAGGGCCGGCCCGCACGACAGGAAGACCGGCCCCCGCCGAACGGGCGACGGCAAGGACGGCACAACGAGCCCACGGCCCACCGACCGGCCCACTCCACCTCCCCCCAGACCGACATCGGCCGACCGGCCCACCCCGCATCCCCCAGACCGACGTCCGCGAAGCGACCCGCCCCCGGCCAACGCAACGACAACCGGCGACCGTCCAGTCGGGCACCGAGGCCGAGGGGCCCACCCCACACCAACGCAGCGACAACAACCGCCCACCACACACACCCACCACAGCCGCCCCCACCCACCGCACACCACAGACGGACCGACGTCAGCCGACCGGCCCACCCCGGATGGCGGAACAGCCGCGGGCGCTCCAAGCATGGACCATGACCGAGCCACGGAGCGGTTCCCCCTGGGGGCCGGAGTTCGATGACCGGCACGTGCACACCAGGCACGCGCCGACGGCGCCTCCCCCGGGCGGTCATGAGCCCGAGCCGCCCTTCGAGGGCCCCCTGCACCTGCTGTCCCGCGCCGCCTGGCAGGCCGTTCTGCTCGCCGGAGCCGCCTCCCTGATCCTCGGCGTGCTGGTGCTGGCCTGGCCGGACGCGACCCTGCGCGCGGCCGGCGTGCTCTTCGGGCTCTATCTCCTCCTCAGCGGCGCCCTGCAGCTCGCCTCCGCCTTCGGCACCCACAGGACGACCTCGCTGCGCGTCCTGGCGTTCGTCAGCGGCGCCCTGTCGATCCTGCTGGGCCTGTTCTGCTTCCGCGGTCCCATGCAGTCGACCCTGCTGCTCGCCCTGTGGATCGGCATCGGCTGGCTGATCCGGGGCATCACCCAGACCCTGGCCGCCGTCCACGACCCGGCGGTGCCCGCGCGCGGCTGGCAGGTGCTCCTCGGTGTCCTCACCGTCCTCGCCGGAGCGGTCCTCATCGTCTCGCCGTTCGAGTCGGTCTCCGTCCTCACCGTGGTCGCCGGCTGCTGGCTCCTCGCCGTCGGCATCCTCGAGATCCTCACGGCGCTGTGCATCCGCGCCCGCGCCCGGCAGATCCCCCACACGCTGTGAACGGCTCCCGCCCACCGTCGCACGCCGGCCGAGCGGACCGCCCACCCGGCGCGGCGGACGGCATCCGCCCTGCCGCCGTCCGTCAAGGGCGCCGCCGCGCCCGGCTGCGGGTGCTCGTGCTGCTGCTCGCCCTGCTCGTGCCGTCCGCACACGCCGACGCGCGCGCGGAGCCGGTCGCGGCGGTCTCCGGCGAGAGCGGCGGTACGGCCATCGAGTACGACCTCCTCGACAACGCCCTGCGGCCCCCCGCCCGGGCCGCTCACCGCCCCGTCGTACCCCTGCGCCCCGCACCCCTCCCGGACGCCGAGCCCCCGGCCGCCTCCGGGCACCCCCCACCCACGCCGCCAAGGCCGCCACACCCCCTGCGCTGCCTGCGGTCCGTGGTCCTGCGCTGCTGACCGGACCGGCCACCCCAGCCGTCCATCAGCTCGACGTAAGGAACAGCCATGCCCGAAGACCCGTACGCGGTCATGCGCGCGCTGCTGCGCGCCGAGGCCGTACGCAGCACGCACAAGCCCCGGACCGAGCCGCAGCCGCGGGAGCGGCAGCAGCCCGCGCCGGAACGGAAACGCGACTGACAGGCAGGCGAGAGCAGCGGAGGCGGACCAACCGCCTCCGCATCCGACCCGTTCGAGCGAATCGGGCGCACGGACAGCCCCGCGTTTCCGGTTCGCTCCGGTTTGCCGCACCTTTTCCGGTGCCGTACTGGCCCGCCATGGCTGCGCCCGGAAGGTCTTGACCGGTAGGCTTTCCGTGTGATCTTCAAGCGCATCGGAAACGGCCGGCCGTACCCCGACCACGGCCGGGAAAGCACCCGGCAGTGGGCGGACGTCGCGCCGCGCCCGGTCCGCCTCGATCAGCTCGTGACCACCAAGCAGCAGCTCGACCTGGAGACACTCCTCGCCGAGGACTCGACGTTCTACGGCGACCTCTTCGCGCACGTCGTGAAGTGGCAGGGCGACCTGTATCTGGAGGACGGCCTCCACCGCGCGGTCCGCGCGGCGCTGCAGCAGCGTCAGGTGCTGCACGCTCGGGTTCTCGAACTCGACTGACGAGGCCCCCGGGTGACGGGTTGGCCCTTTTGGGTTGGACTGACCGGCGACCAATGATCATCTAGTAGGCATCGTCGCCCGGGAGCACTACGCTGCGCCCATGAGCATGCTGACTCCCCCAGGCATGGGCGGCCGGTACCGGATCACGGGGGACAAGTACCCGCGGATGCGCCCTTCCCGGCGCCGGGGCAGGCTCGCCGTCCTGGCCGTCGCGTGCGTCGCCGTCCTCGGCGTCATCGGATGGGGCACGCTGCAGCTCATCGGTGTCTTCACCGGCGGCGGCAACAAGGCCAAGGCGGCCGGCACCAAGGCGGGCTGCCCGGCCGGGGCGAGCCCTTCGCCCAGCGCCCGCGCCCTGCCCGAGCCCGGCGGGATCACCGTCAACGTGCTCAACGCCACGACCCGCAGCGGGCTCGCCAAGCAGACCGCCGAGGAACTGAAGAAGCGCGGCTTCCGCATCGGCGACGTGGGCAACGCGCCCAAGAAGTACGACAAGAAGGTCAAGGGCACCGGGGTCCTGCTCGGTCCCACCGCGTCCCTGAACACCTCGCTGCCCGTGCTCTCCGCCCAGCTCCCCGCCGCCGACCGCCGCACCGACGCGACCCGCAAGGGCGGCACCGTCGACCTGATCATCGGCGACGGCTTCAAGGCCCTCGCGAAGAAGGCGGACGCCGACAAGGCCCTGGCCAGACTGACCGAGCCGCAGCCGACGCCCACCGGCGGCGAGAAGAGCTGCTGAAGCGGCCGAAGGCCCCGGGGGCCTACTCGGCCGCCCCGTACATCCGGTCGCCCGCGTCGCCCAGGCCCGGCACGATGTAGCCGTGCTCGTTGAGGCGCTCGTCGACCGAGGCCGTCACGACCGTCACCGGGGTGCCGGCCAGGTCGCGCTCCATGACCTCCACGCCCTCCGGGGCGGCCAGCAGCACCACGGCGGTCACGTCGTCGGCGCCGCGCTTGATCAGCTCCTGGATCGCCGCGACCAGCGTGCCGCCGGTGGCGAGCATCGGGTCCAGGACGTACACCTGCCGCCCGGAGAGGTCCTCGGGCATGCGCGTGGCGTACGTGGAGGCCTGCAGCGTCTCCTCGTTGCGGATCATGCCGAGGAATCCCACCTCGGCGGTCGGCAGCAGCCGGACCATGCCGTCCAGCATGCCGAGGCCGGCGCGCAGGATCGGCACCACCAGCGGGCGCGGGTGGGAGAGCTTGACGCCGGTGGTCCCGGCGACCGGCGTCGTGATGTCGACCTGCTCGGTGCGCACGTCACGCGTGGCCTCGTAGGCGAGCAGGGTGACCAGCTCGTCGGCCAGACGGCGGAAGGTCGCGGAGTCGGTGCGCTGATCGCGCAGCGTGGTGAGCTTGTGGGCGACCAGGGGGTGGTCGACGACGTGGAGACGCATGTCCACAACAGTAACCGGGCCTGGTGGGCCCGGTGTCCCCCCCGTGCGGGGCAGGCCCCCGGCCATGACGCCCCTCACTCGCCGGCGTCAAACCGCCCGTCAGGGGAACGCGAAGGGGACGGACTGGGGTGATGTGACTGTGCCTGACCGCGAAACCCGAGACGCGCCGTCGCGGCGCGAACAGCCGACACCCGACCGGTCGTCGCCGCGCGACCGGCCGATGGGCCCGTGGTCGCCGCCCGACCGGCCCATCGGCCGGTGGTCGCCGCACGACCCGCCGGAGACCGAGGCCGAGCGCCGCCGGCGCCGGGCCCGGTTCCTCCGGGAGCTGGCCGAGGCCCGGGAACTGCGCGCCCGCGTCCAGCCCCGCCGCGCGAAGGCCGCCCGGCTACGACACGCCATGCGCATGCGCACCTTCCGCTGGTAGACACTCCCGAACGGACACTCGCGAACGGCCGACGGCGAGAATCACCGTCCGCGCAGGCCGCCGCGCGCACAGCCGCCACACGCCCTCCCGAGGCGGCGGACGGGGGAAGGTCGCGGTCCGTGCGGGCGTTGCGCGGGTGGCCGTGCGTGGGGCGCCGGGAAAACCCGCGTACGATCCGCAGGTGGCGGCAACGAGTGCGCTGGTGATTCCCGTACGGACGTCCTCACGCACGTGCGATCAAAACTGCCGGACACAGGGAGCCGAAGACGTCCCCTGAACGCCTTGTTTCTGCCACGATTCCGAGTGGGTGGGGCTCGGAGCACCGCTTCCCCGCCCGCAACCTCCGCCGGGGGGACCCCCAACCGGCACGCCTATGACCAGTGGGAGAGTCACGGTGTACTTCGCCGCACTGCTCGCGCGCACCGAAGACGGGTGGGAAGCGAGCGACACAGAGCTCGACGATGTGGAGACCCTGTCGGATCTGGCCGACCTGGCCCGGGAAGCCTCTCCCGACGAGGACACGGTGCTCGTGCTGATCGAGCAGGAGGACGCCTGGTTCGGCGTCGTCCGCGTCGACGGCGAGGACGACCCTCGTATCTACGTCTCGGACGCCGCCGCCGCTGCCCGCAGCAGCTACGGCGAGATCCTGCTCACCGACGAACTGCTCGGCCGGGAGCCCGGCGCCGACGGCGCCGACCTGGACGCCCTCGACCTCGACGGCACGGAGGACGGTGAGCCCGAGGACGACGGCGACGCGGACTCCGGCTCCGCCGACGCCTCGGTGCCGCACGGCCCCGTCGGGGACACCGCGATCCTCGACGACCTCGGCGTCACCGAGAAGGAGCTGCTGTCGCTGTCCGAGGACGCGCTCACCGAGATCGCCGAGGCCCTGGGCGCCTCGGAGACCCTGGAGACCGTCCGCTGACCGGACCGACCGACGACGGGACCGGAGTCAGGGCACCGGACCCGGTACGCGACCGCTGGCGGGCCGCGATGCGACTCGCCCTGGACGAGGCCTACAGGGCCGTCCGGGGCGGGGACGTCCCCGTCGGGGCCGTCGTGCTGTCCGCGGACGGTACGGCCGTGCTCGGCGCAGGACACAACGAACGCGAGGCCACCGGCGACCCGACGGCGCATGCCGAGGTCCTCGCGATCCGCCGGGCCGCCGCCGAACTCGGCCAGTGGCGACTCGCCGGCTGCACCCTCGTCGTCACCCTGGAACCCTGCACGATGTGCGCGGGCGCGATCGTGCAGTCCCGCGTCGACCGGGTCGTCTACGGCGCCCGCGACGAGAAGGCGGGCGCGGCCGGCTCCCTCTGGGACGTCGTACGCGACCGGCGGCTCAATCACCGCCCCGAGGTGATCGAGGGCGTGCTCGCCGGGGAGTGCGCCCGGCTGCTCACCGACTTCTTCCGCTCCCGCTGAAACGGATTTCGAACCACGCCGCACCTTGCTGTAAGGTCTCCCTCGGTAGCGTGTCCGAGCGGCCGAAGGAGCTCGCCTCGAAAGCGAGTGTGGCGCAAGTCACCGAGGGTTCAAATCCCTCCGCTACCGCTTCAGAAGGGCCCCGTCGTCAGACGGGGCCCTTCGTGCGATCATGTGCGCGCCATGAGACAGCAGTGACAGGGGAGGCCGCGATGGCGGTGAACGCCAAGAAGATCGCCGTCTATGTACTCGTGGTCTTCGCGCTGTACGTAGTCATCACGGACCCGGCCAAGGCGGCCGACTACGTCCAGATAGGGTTCGAGGGCATATCGGACGCCGCCAAGGCCCTCGGCGACTTCGCGACGTGGGTCGCCAACGGAGGAAAGTGATGATCCGGCACCTGGTCCTCTTCAAGCTCGACGAGGGCGTCGAGCGCGACGACCCGCGCGTGGTGAAGGGTGTCGAGGCCTTCCGCGCGCTCGACGGCAAGATCCCCGAGATCCGCTTCTGGGAACTCGGCTGGAACATCAGCGACCGGCCCATCGCCTACGACTTCGCCATCAACTCCGGATTCGACGACCCCGCGGCCCTGCGCCGGTACGTGGAACACCCGGACCACCAAGCGGGCGTCGCGCTGTGGCGGGAGTTCGCCACGTGGGTGATCGCCGACTACGAGTACTGACGACGCGTACTGACGACGGGCACCGACCACGAGTACGCAACTACTCAGCACCTGGAGCCCCCCGCCGGAGCGGCGGGGGGCTCTTCGTCATCCTATGCCCCACAATTTCCCTAACACGGCGTTATGCGGTGCTTGCACACAGTCGACATATTTTGTGATGCTATGAACGCCTTTGACGGACGGACTGACGAATGAGTTGACGGATGAAGAGGTGGCGTTGACCGTGTCGGCCAGTACTGCGCCACCCCAGGACGAGGTCCCCGTCCCGGACACCCAGAAGCGCCGTAGCGCCGACACCCGCGCCCTCACGCAGGTGCTCTTCGCCGAACTCAAGGAACTCCAGCCCGGCACGCCGGAGCACGACCGGGTGCGCGGGGCGCTGATCGAGGCCAACCTCCCGCTCGTGCGCTACGCGGCCGCCCGCTTCCGCTCCCGCAACGAGCCGATGGAGGACGTCGTCCAGGTCGGCACCATCGGGCTCATCAACGCCATCGACCGCTTCGACCCGGACCGGGGCGTGCAGTTCCCGACCTTCGCGATGCCGACCGTCGTGGGCGAGATCAAGCGGTATTTCCGGGACAACGTCCGCACCGTCCACGTACCGCGCCGGCTGCACGAGCTGTGGGTGCAGGTCAACAGCGCCACCGAGGACCTGACCACCGCCTACGGGCGCTCACCGACGACCGCCGAGATCGCCGAGCGGCTGCGCATCTCCGAGGAGGAGGTGCTGTCCTGCATCGAGGCCGGGCGGTCCTACCACGCCACCTCGCTGGAGGCCGCCCAGGAGGGCGACGGGCTGCCCGGACTGCTGGACCGGCTCGGCTACGAGGATCCGGCCCTGGACCGGGTCGAGCACCGGGACCTCGTCCGCCACCTGCTCGTCCAACTGCCCGAACGCGAGCAGAGAATCCTGCTGTTGCGCTACTACAGCAATCTCACCCAGTCGCAAATCAGTGCGGAACTCGGCGTCTCACAGATGCACGTTTCGAGGCTACTCGCCCGTAGCTTCCAGCGGCTGCGATCCGCGAACCGGATCGACGCGTAACCGCAAACAGGAGCGAGGCGTAACCGGCACGAGCGAATCGCTCACCAGGGATGTTCCCGACAGTTTCGCGCCGAAATACCGTCAGACCCGCTGTTTCCAGGGCTGATTAGCGTCTCGCATGTCGACATGTCACTACAGCGTGTTGCCGACATGTGACATTCTGCCGGAAGCGCGTTTGCCGAGGCTTCGGCTCCGGTATTCAGGTGAGGGCTGCGTTCCTCGGTGGAAGCGTCAGCCGCGACCGTCCCGCGACCCAAAGGGGGTGGCATGTCCGCAGAACAGGGCAGCTCGAAGGTGCTCACGCTCCCCGAGAGCGACACCGCGCCCAATGCGCTCGACGCGCTCGACGACGTCACGGGTGACGTCACGGGCATCGAGGCCGCGCCCGCCCCGGTCCTCCCGGCCCCGGGCGCCATCGACACCCGCACCCTGTCCCGCTCCCTGTTCCTGCGGCTCGCCGCGCTCGACGAGGACAGCCCCGAGCGTGCCTACGTCCGGGACACCCTGATCGAGCTCAACCTCCCGCTGGTGCGCTACGCCGCCGCCCGCTTCCGCTCCCGCAACGAGCCGATGGAGGACATCGTCCAGGTCGGCACCATCGGCCTGATCAAGGCGATCGACCGCTTCGACTGCGAACGGGGCGTGGAGTTCCCGACGTTCGCGATGCCGACCGTGGTCGGCGAGATCAAGCGGTTCTTCCGCGACACCTCGTGGTCGGTGCGCGTGCCGCGCCGGCTGCAGGAGCTGCGCCTGGCGCTGACCAAGGCCAGCGACGAGCTCTCCCAGAAGCTGGACCGCTCCCCGACGGTCACCGAACTCGCCTCCGTGCTGGGCGTCTCCGAGGAGGACGTCGTCGACGGCCTCGCGGTCGGCAACGCCTACACCGCCTCCTCGCTGGACTCCCCGGCCCCGGAGGACGACGGCGGCGAGGGCTCGCTGGCGGACCGGCTGGGCTACGAGGACACGGCGCTGGAGGGCGTGGAGTACCGCGAGTCCCTCAAGCCGCTGCTGGCCAAACTGCCGCCCCGCGAGCGGCGCATCATCATGCTGCGCTTCTTCGCCAACATGACCCAGTCGCAGATCGGCGAGGAGGTCGGCATCTCGCAGATGCACGTCTCCCGGCTGCTGACCCGCACGCTGGCGCAGCTGCGTGAGGGACTCATCTCGGACTGACGACCGAGGTACGTCCGCGGGCCCGCGTGGGCCGACGGTCAACTCATGGCCGCCGAGGCGCCGTCACGGTCGCGTCGGCGGCCGTTGTCGTGCGGTGGCCGCTGACGTGCGGCGGCCCTGTCGTGCGGCGGCCGCTGTCGGGGCCGGCCGGCTCAGCCGAACGCCAGCCAGGCCACGGCCGCGACGACCGCCACGGCGGCGACGATGCCCACGATCAGGCCGATGCGGGGTCCCGCCGGGGCGGGGGCCTGCCGCCGGGACTGCGGGGCGCCCTCGTCGACGAACGCGCGGAACATCTGGGTGCTGCCAGCGGGGTCGTAGTTGCCCTGGGGGCCCTGGGTGTTAGCCATGCCCCGAGACACTAGCGAATCCGGGGGTGCGGCCCAAGTGGGGGGCCGCACGGCCACTCAGCCGGGCCCACCAGCACGTTTACTGTCGCAATACTTGCCTTTGCCAAGTTTTTATGCCGCACCCACCCCTTTTATTTGCCTGCAGCAACCAACCGCTTCTATGGTTGCCCTAAGCAACAAACAGGGAGGTGTGATGGCGAAGAAGGCGCAGTACGAGGAGCTGGCCCGTCAGTTCAGCGCCTTCGGTGCCGTGAAGCGGGAGATGGGCCGGGTCATGCCGTCCGACTGCCCGAGCGGCTCCGCCGCCGTACTGACGCTTCTCGGCCGCTACGGCGACATGCGCATGAGCAAGCTCGCGGAGTTGCTCGCCGTGGACATGTCGGTCACCAGCCGCCATGTCGCCCACGTCGCCGAGCGGGGCTGGATCGAACGGTCCCCCGACCCGGCGGACAAGCGCTCACGCATCCTGCGCCTGACGCCCGCCGGCCGGGCACAGCTGGACGAGCTGTCCCTGCGGATCACGCAGCTGCTCGCCGACCGCCTGGGCGAATGGAGCGACGAGGACCTCGCCCGGCTCACCACGCTCATGGCCCGGCTGCGCGACAGCTTCGGCGACTGCCGTACCGCCCCGCCCCGGCTGCCACCTCCCGCGCTCGAAGCGACCACCCGTACACCCGCAAGCACGTAAGAAAAGGAAGCCCATGGCAACGACCACACCAGCCGGTGTGCGGGCTCATGCCAAGCACGGGGGAGGATCCTCCGACGGCGCTCCGATGACGCACCGGCAGATCATGGAGGCACTCTCCGGGCTGCTGCTCGGCATGTTCGTGGCGATCCTGTCGTCCACGATCGTCTCCAACGCACTGCCGGAGATCATCGGTGACCTGGGCGGCGGCCAGTCCGCCTACACCTGGGTGGTCACGGCGGCCCTGCTGTCGATGACCGCGGCCACTCCCCTGTGGGGCAAGCTCGCCGACCTCTACAGCAAGAAGGCGCTCGTCCAGACGGCGCTCGTCATCTACGTCGTCGCCTCGGCGGCGGCCGGCCTGTCGCAGAACCCCGGCATGCTGATCGCCTGCCGCGTGGTGCAGGGCATAGGCGTGGGCGGTCTGTCCGCGCTGGCGCAGATCGTCATGGCCGCGATGATCTCCCCGCGGGAACGCGGGCGTTACTCCGGCTACCTGGGCGCCACGTTCGCCGTCGCCACCGTCGGCGGTCCGCTGCTCGGCGGTGTCATCACCGACACCTCGTGGCTGGGCTGGCGCTGGTGCTTCTACGTCGGTGTGCCCTTCGCGGTCATCGCGCTGATCGTGCTGCAGAAGACCCTGCACCTGCCGGTCGTGAAGCGGGACGTGAAGGTCGACTGGGGCGGTGCCTTCTTCATCTCCGCCGCGGTCTCGCTGCTGCTGATCTGGGTCACCTTCGCCGGTGACAAGTACGACTGGCTGTCCTGGCAGACGTACGCCATGGTGGGCGGCTCGATCGTGCTCGGTGCGCTGTTCGTCCTCGTCGAGGCGAAGGCGAGCGAGCCGATCATCCCGCTGCGGCTGTTCCGCAACCGCACCATCACGCTGGCGTCGCTCGCCTCGATGTTCGTGGGCGTCGCGATGTTCACCGGCACGGTGTTCTTCAGCCAGTACTTCCAGCTGGCGCGCGACAAGTCCCCGACGATGTCCGGCGTCATGACGATCCCGATGATCGGCGGCCTGTTCGTCTCCTCCACCGTCTCCGGGCAGTTCATCACCCGCACCGGCCGCTGGAAGGCGTGGCTGGTCAGCGGCGGTGTGCTGGTGACGGCCGGGCTGGGCCTGCTGGGCACCATCCGGTACGACACCGACTACTGGAGGATGGCGGTCTTCATGGCCCTGCTGGGCCTGGGCATCGGCATGATGATGCAGAACCTGGTGCTGTGCACGCAGAACCAGGTGGCGCCCACCGACCTCGGTTCGGCCAGCTCCACGGTCACCTTCTTCCGGTCCCTCGGCGGTGCGGTCGGCGTCTCCGCGCTCGGCGCGGTCATGGCCCACCGGATCACCGACTACGCCAAGGACGGCCTGGCCGGCCTGGGCCCGAAGTACGCCTCCGCCGCCTCCGGTGCCGCCTCCTCCGGCGACAGCATCCCGGACATGGACAAGCTGCCGGCCCCGCTGCGCACGGTCATGGAGAGCGCCTACGGCCACGGCATCGCCGACGTCTTCCTGATCGCCGGCGTCCTGGCGGCGGTCGCCTTCCTGATCACGCTGTTCATCAAGGAGGTCCCGCTGAGGACCAAGGGCGCGCTGGCGCAGGCCGCGGAGTCCACGGCCGATGCCGGGGCCCCGGCGACCGCCGAGGCTCCCGCCCCCGCCTCGGAGCAGGTCCCGGGCCGGTCGGTGGCCTCCGAGACGGAGGCCGCCCCCGAAACCGCTCAGCAGCTCGCCGCCGTCGCCACCCTCGCCCGGCCCGAGGAGCGGGCCTCCGGCGGCGGGGTCCCGGTGCGCGGATTCGTGCGCGGCGCCGAGAGCGCGCCCGTGCCGCGGGCCGCCGTCACGCTGATCTCGCTGGCGGGACGTCAGCTGGGCCGGTCGGTCGCGCAGGCCGACGGTGCCTACGCGGTGGACGCGCCGGGCACGGGATCGTACGTGCTGATCGCCTCCGCCGACGGCTTCCAGCCGCAGGCGTCCACGATCGTCGTGAACGGCGAGCCGGTGACGTACGACATCCTGCTCAGCGGCACCAGCGGACTGAGCGGTGTCGTGCGGGCCGCGCAGAGCGCGCTGCCCGTGAAGGACGCCATGGTCATCGTGACCGATGTGCGCGGAGACCTGCTGGCCAGCGGGACCACCGGTGAGCAGGGCGAGTTCTCCTTCGCCGAGCTGGTGCCGGGCACGATGACCGTCGCGGTGAACGCCGCCGGGTACCGGCCGCGCGCCCTGCCCGTCGAGGTGGGCGGCGCCGGCGTCACCCGGATCGAGGTCGGCCTCGACGCGGGCGCCCACGTCCAGGGCGTCGTCAAGGCACCGCACGGGCCCCTCGCCGACGCCCGCGTGACGCTGGTCGACGCGGCCGGCAACGTGGTCGGCACGGCGACGACCGGCGAGGACGGGGCGTACGCCTTCACCGACCTGGACGGCGGCGAGTACACCGTCATCGCCACGGGCTACCCGCCCCGGGCGACCCCGGTGACCGTCTCCGGCAGCGGTGTCGACGACCACGACATCGAACTCGCCCACCCCGGCGAGTAGTTCCGACCCGGCCCGTGGCGGTGTACCCCGCTGCCACGGGCCGGTCCGTTGTTGAGGAGTTACGTGAGATGGGACTGACCGCGAGGATCCGCACCCGGGACGGATGGGCCGTGTCGCACGCCGTCGTCACGGTGACCGACATGACCGGCGCCCAGGTGCTGCGGGCCGAGGCGGACGCCGAGGGCGCCGTACGGGACCCGAACCCGCTGGCGCCGGGGGCGTACACCGTCATCGTCACGGCCGTCGGGTACGCGCCCGCCGCCTCCAGCGCGATCGTCACCGCGAGCGGGCGGGCCGAGGTCGGGACGGTGACGCTGGCCCGGCAGGGCGGCACCGAACTGCCGCCGCCCGGGCCGTGGACCATCGACCCGGCCCACTCCAGCGTCGCCGCCGTGGCCCAGCATCTGGGGATCTCCAGCGTGCACGGGCGGTTCACGGACTTCGCCGGCACGATCGAGATCGCGCCGGACGACGTCACCAAGTCCCGGGTGGAGGCGGTGATCCGGGCCGCGTCGATCGACACCGGCAACGGCATGCGGGACACGCACCTGAGGTCCGAGGACTTCCTGGACGTCGAGCGGCACCCCCGGATCACCTACCGGTCCACGGGCGTGACGGCCACCGGCTCCGACCGCTGGACCGTGCACGGTGAGCTGACCCTGCACGGCGTCGTCCGCCCCGTCGACCTGGACCTGGCCTACCTCGGCACCGGCCCGGACCCCTGGGGCGGCACCCGGGCCGCGTTCCGCGCGACGACCGAACTCAGGCGCGAGGACTTCGCGATGAACTACAACCAGGTGCTCCAGGCCGGTATCGCGGCCATCGGCACCACGCTCAAGGTGGAGCTGGACGTCCAGGCCGTGCGGGGCGAGTCACTGCCGGCGGTGTGAGGCACCGCCGCTCACTCTCGCCACCAGGTCGCTGCACAGGTCCCGCAGCTTGACGTTGGTGTGCTGCGAGGCGCGGCGCAGCCGCTCCAGCGCGTGCTGGGCGTCGATGCGCTCGCGGGCCATGAGGATGCCGATGGCCTGGTCGATGACGCTGCGGGAGAGCAGGGCGGTGCGCACGTCGGCCGTCGACTGCCGTTGCTCCTCGAAGCGCAGGGCCGTGTTGACCGCGTCCGCGGCCCGGTCCGCGAACACCCGGGCCACCTCCCGCTGTTCGCCCAGCGCCTGGGGTTCGAGGCCGTAGAAGTTGATGGCGGCACCCGTCCCGCCCTCGACGGCGAGCGGCAGCGCCAGCACACAGCGCACACCGCAGGAGAGCGCGTACGCCGTGTAGGTGGGCCAGCGGGTCTCCGCGACCAGGTCGGGGACGTACTGCTCGTCGCCCGTCTCGGCGGCCGCCACGCAGGGCCCCGAGCCGTTCTCGTACTGACGCTGGTCCAGGCCGCTCGGCAGTCCCCTGCTGCCCGCCAGGGTCAGCAGCCGTTCGGCGCGGCGCACGGTGATGCTGCACGCGGCCGTACTGGCCACCTGTTGCACCGCGCGGTCGGTCAGATCGCTCAGCAGCGTGTCCAGGCCGCTGCTGCGCGCGATGGCGGTCTCCAGCGTGTCGGGGGTCTCGGGACTCATGACCGTACGGGTATCCCGGCAACGCTCGTTAACGCCCCGCCCCACCTGTGGTGTCGTTCGCATCGACGATGCGGCGGGCGAGGTCGCGCAGCTTGACGTTCTCCCGCTGCGAGGCCCGTACCAGGCTTTCGAAGGCGCCCGCGGCGTCGATGTTCAGTCGCTCCATCAGGATGCCGGTGGCCTGGCCGATGAGGTCCCGGGTGCGCATCGCCTCGGTGAGCTGCTCGCGCGTGGTCGCCGAGTCCAGGGCGATGCTGACGTGCGCGGTGAACAGCCGGCCGATCCGGGTCGCGGCGTCGTCGAAGGCGCGCGGCTTGCTGGCGTAGGCGGTGAGCACGGTGATACGGCGGCGGTCGGCGCGCAGCCGCAGCGACAGCGCCGAGCGCAGCCCGAGCGCGGACAGGGCGTCGGCACCCCCGTCGGCCTCGCTGTCCTCGATCCGCACCACCGGCGAGCTCCACAGCCGGTCCCAGTGCGGATGCGGCTCGCGGCCCTGCTGGTGGGCCTCGGCGGAGCGCACGACCTCGTCGGTCCAGGCCAGCGTACGGGGGCGGTTGCTGCGCTCGATCACCGAGACACCGGCGTGTTCGGCCCCCGGCATGAGGTGCACCGCCAGCTGGACCGCGGTGCGCAGGGTGCCGTGCGGGGTGGGCGTCTCGTGCAGTTGCTGAGCCGCCTCCGTCAGAGCTTCGGCCAGGTCGAAGCCGCCCGCGAAACGGGGCAAATCAGAAAACTCGGACGCAGCCACCACGAACCTCTTCGGCATGCACGGCTGATGAGGCCGTGCGCAGGAGAGCTCCGCAGCACATTCCTGACTGCGAGCACAGGACGGACAGCACTCTAACTGCTCGGTTGCGTCGAAGTGACGTCCGGCCGACGCTCCACCAGGGCGCCTTTCGCAGCCGGGCGTCGGCGTGGTGGAATGGCCAGCGGGTCAGGAAGCGGCCTTGCCGGAATCCGGACGAACGTCTGTCAGGTGAATGCCAGTGACCTTCCTCCCGAATCCGTGCGAGCCGCGCGACCTGCCCGGCTGCACCCTCGTCGCGCTTCCGCCGGAAATCGACTTCTGCAACGCCACCGAACTGCTGACCCTCATCATGTCCGCGGCCGACGCCCGCGCCGAGCGGCTGCGGGTGCTGGTCCTGGACCTCACCGGCACCCGCTTCATGGACTCCCAGGGCGTCCGCCTCATCAACGACGTACGCCACCGGCTGCCTCCCAGCGCCCGGGTCCGGGTGGTGGCGGAACCGGACGGTGTGGCGAGCCGCGTCCTGGAACTGACCGGCCTGCGCCGTGACGTGCCCGTGTTCGACAACCTGACGGAGGCCCTTCAGCCGTAGCGGCCGAAACCCGTCCTAGGCTGGCCTCCATGGCACCCAACATCGCGACCAACACGCGCGTCTCGCTCGACGAACTGCTGGACTTCGTACGCCCCCGCCACCACGCCATCCTGCTCACCCGGCGGGCCGACGGCAGCCCCCAGGGGTCGCCGCTGACCTGCGGCGTCGACGACTCGGGCCGGATCGTGGTCTCCACGTACCCGGAACGGGCCAAGACCCGCAACGCCAGGCGGGACCCGCGGGTCAGCATCATCGTGCTGAGCGACGACTGGAACGGCCCCTGGGTCCAGGTCGACGGCACGGCCGAGGTCGTCGACTCGCCCGACTCCGTGGAGCCGCTGGTGGAGTACTACCGCAACATCGCCGGGGAGCATCCCGACTGGGACGAGTACCGCCAGGCCATGGTGAAGCAGGGCAAGTCGATCATCCGGATCACGCCGGAGCGGTGGGGGCCGGTGGCCACCGGTGGCTTCCCGGCGCGGCTGGTGGAGTGAGAACTGCGGACAGGGCTCCGGGTCAGCCGCGGGCCACCATCGCCTCGATGCCCGCCACCAGCAGATCCAGCGCGAACTCGAAGTCCCGGTCCATCATCTCCGCCACCGTCTCGCCACCACGGGCCTCCATGATCTCCACCGACTCCTGGATGACCTCGGTGGCGTCCGGTGCCCGGGTCACCGTGCTCACGGAGTGCCGGAAGTACTCGTCGGGGGTCATGCCGGCCTCCGCGACGCGGGCGGCGAAGTGGCCCTCGATGGTGCCGTAGCCGTACACGAACTGGAAGACGGCGGAGATGGCGCCGGTCAGTCCGTGCACGGGCAGGCCGGTCTTGCGGATGACCTGCTGGACGACGCGGGAGAAGGCCAGGCTCTTCGGGCCGATGTTGAGGAAACGCCCGGCCAGCGGCGACAGCCAGGGATGGCGCACCAGCAGGGCACGGTACTCCCGCGCCAGCATGCGCAGCTGGTCGCGCCAGTCCTCGTCGGCCTCCGGGTCGGGCAGGCGCAGCTCACCGCCGACGGCGTCGAGGGCGAGTTCGAGGAGGTCGTCCTTGGTGTCGACGTACCAGTAGACGGACATCGCCGTGACGTTCAGCTCCGCGGCGAGCCGGCGCATGGAGAACTTGGCCAGCCCCTCGGCGTCCAGCAGCCGGACGGTCACCTCGGTGATCCGCTCCCGGTCCAGCCCGGACGGCTGCCCACCACCACGCCCGCCACGGCGCGCCTTGCCCTCCAGCCAGACACTGGTCCGCGCGGCTGCTTTCGCCATGGGCACCTTCCTCGACGTCCTGTCCACTGGTCACGATGCTAAGCAGCAACGTCCCTCAAGGGGCGCGGGGAACTGCGCGACCAGCCACCATGGACCCTCAGCCGCGGAACAGCCCATGCCACCCGAGCCCCTAGGCGACCGCCACCTCCGACTCTGCCCGCTCCGCCCTGCGCAACAACGCCGCCGCGACCAACCCGCCCAGCAGCACCGCCAGCGCCCCCACCAACTGACTGGTCTCCAGCCCGGAGGCGAACGCGTCGGTGATACGCGCCCGCTCCCGAGCCGACCCCGCCACCGCCAAAGCCTCCGGCAGGGAACCCGCCGCCACCGCAACGAGCGCCGCGAACCGGGAGTTCAGCACGGCCCCGAGCACCGCCACCCCGAGCCCCAGCCCGAACTCGTTCAGGGTGCCGTTGACGCCCGCGCCCACGCCCGCCTTCTCCGGCGGGATCGCACTCATGACGGCGTTGGCCATGGCCGGCATGGCGAAGGCCACGCCGACGCCCATGATGATCAGCCCGGCCAGCATTCCGCCGTACCCGTCGCCGCCGGACACCGCGACCGCCGCGAGCCCCGCCGCCAGGCACGTCATGCCGGACGCGATGGTCAGCGGCGTGCCGAGCCTGGGCAGGAGACGGGCGCCGGTCCCGGTGAGGTTGAGCGCGACGATGGTCAGCGCGAACGGCGCGGTACGCAGCCCCGCCTCCAACGGGCCGTAGCCGAGGACGAACTGCAGGTGCTGCGTGAGCAGGAAGAGCGAACCGGCCATCCCGAACGCGACGAGGATCGCGCCCGCGACGGCGCCCGTGAACCTGCGGTTGCGGAAGAAGTGCATGTCCAGCATGGGGTGAGGGATGCGCAGCTCCCATGTCACGAACACGGCCATGACGACGACGCCGATCGCGGCGGAGACGAGCGTGGGCCCGGAGGTCCAGCCCTCGTCGGGACCGGAGATGATCGCGTAGACGATGCCCGTCATGCCGATGGTGGAGAGCAGCGCGCCGAGCAGGTCGGGCCGGTCGCCCTGCGGGTTCCTGGACTCGGGGACGAGGGCGACCACGGCGATCAGGCCGATGACCGCGACCGGGATGTTGATCAGGAAGATCGCTCCCCACCAGAAGTGGTCGAGCATCACGCCGCCGATCAGCGGCCCGGCGGCGAAGCCCAGCGAGTTGACCGTGGCCCACAGGCCGATCGCCTTCACACGTTCGGTCTCGTCGAAGATCTGCACCACGACGGCGAGCGTGGTGGTCGCCAGCAGCGCGCCGCCGACGCCCATGCCGGCGCGGGCCGCGATCAACTGGCCGGTGGAGTCGGCCAGTCCGGCCACCAGTGAGCCCACGCCGAACAGGACCAGGCCCGCGAGCAGCATCTTCTTGCGGCCGTAGCGGTCGGCGGCGCTGCCCGCGGTGAGCAGCAGACCGGACTGCACGAGCGAATAGGCGTTGATCATCCACTGGATGTCGGAGGTGCGCGCGTCCAGCTCACGGGTGAGCGAGGGGATGGCCACGTTCAGAACGGTGTTGTCGAGCAGCACGGTGAGCTGGGCGAGGCAGATGACACCGAGGATCAGCCAGCGCTGGGGGTGGCCCTGTGGGGACGTCGTCATGCCATACACCGTAGAACAGTTCCCATACACCGTACAATTGCCCGACGAGAGAGGGCGGTGGCATTGCGCCACCGCCCTCTGTCGTCGGAGAACCGTCAGTCGCTCGCCTTCTGCGTGAGGTCGTAGAAGGTGGCCGAACCGACCGTGACCTTCTTGAAGTTGGCCTCGACCCAGGAGGTGATCTGCGACGACGTGCCGTTGCTGCCGCCGCCCATGCCGCCGCCTCCCGCACCACTGGCGATGAAGTAGTGGATCTCGCCCGCCGCCACGTACTGCTTGAACTGGGCCGGCGTCGGGGACGGGTCCGTGCCGTTGAAGCCGCCGACGGCCATCACGGGCTCACCGGTGGACAGTTGGTAGCTCGCGGCGTTCTGGGCGCCGATGGCCGCGGCGGCCCAGGTGTACTGGTCCGCGTCGGCCTCCAGCAGCTTCTTGGCCTCGGCGGAGACGCTGGCGCCGTTGAGCAGACCGCCCATACCGCCACCGCCACCGTCCGTCCGGCCGCCCTGCTGGTTCTGCTGCCCCTGCTGGTTCTGGCCACCGCCCGGGAAGCCGCCGGTCGGAGGCCGGCCCAGCTGACCGTTCTGGCCAGTCTGACCGTTCTGCTGGCCCTGCTGGCCCTGCTGGCCCTGCTGGTTCTGGCCGCCGGGGAAGCCGCCCCCGTCGGGGCCGCCGCGCATGCCGCCGCCCGGGCCGCCGCGACCGCCCGCGACAGCGGGACCGGCCGTGACGATCGAGCCGGTGTGGCCCTCGTTCAGCGTGGTGAGGGTGTACGCCGCAGGACCGGCCAGCGCGGCGACGCAGCTCAGGCCCACGACACCCATGGTCAGCCGGCGCCCGAGCCGGCTCACGAAGACCAGGCCCAGCGCGGCGACGAGACCGCCGACGAGCACGACCCACTTCAGCCAGGGGTAGTAGTCGGAGGAACGGTTGAGCAGGACGTACCCCCACGCCGCGGTCGCCGTCATCGCGCCCGCCAGCGTCAGCGACGCCCAGACCCTGCCCCGCTCCTCCCACAGCACGGCCGCGCCCATGCCGACCAGCGGCGCGATGTAGGGCGCGAGGGCCACGGTGTAGTACTCGTGGAAGATGCCCTGCATGAAGCTGAAGATCACCACGGTGATCAGCAGCGACCCGCCCCACAGGAGGAAGGCGGCGCGGGCGGTGTCGGTGCGCCTGGCCTTCCGCGTCATCCACAGGGCGGCCACGAGCAGGATCAGCGCGGCCGGGATCAGCCAGGAGATCTGGCCGCCGATGCTGGCGCTGAACATCCGGTCCCAGCCGGTCTCGCCCCAGTTGCCACCACTGTTGCCGCCACCGCCGCCGACGCTGCCGGTCTCGTTGCCGTTGATGCGGCCGAGGCCGTTGTAGCCGAAGGTCAGCTCCAGGAAGGAGTTGTTCTGCGAGCCGCCGATGTACGGGCGCGAGGACGCCGGCCACAGCTCGACGATCGCGACCCACCAGCCGCCGGCGACGACCATCGCGAGCCCGGCGAGCAGCACCTGGCCGATGCGCCTGCCCAGACCGGTCGGTGCGAGGACCACGTACACCAGGGCGAGGACCGGCAGGATCAGGAAGGCCTGCAGGGTCTTGACCAGGAACGCGAAGCCGATGGCGACACCGGCCCACACCAGCCACTTCGTCTGCGCCTTCTCCAGGGCGCGCAGCGTGCAGTAGACCGCGGTGGCCATCAGCAGCGCGAGGGCCGCGTCCGGGTTGTTGAAGCGGAACATCAGCGCGGCGACGGGCGTGAGCGCGAGGACCGCCATGGTGATGAAGCCCGCCGCGGCAGTGAACCGGCGCCGGACGGCCGCGTACAGCACGGCGGCCGTGGCCACGGCCATCAGTACCTGCGGGAACAGGATCGCGAAGGAGTTCAGGCCGAGGAGCCGGACCGACAGGGCCATCGGCCACAGCGAGGCCGGGGGCTTGTCGACGGTGATCGCGTCGGCCGCGTCCAGCGAGCCGAAGAAGAACGCCTTCCAGGACTGGCTGCCCGCCTGCACGGCCGCCGAGTAGAAGGAGTTGGCGTACCCGGAGGCGGTGAGGTTCCACGTGTACAGCGCGCCGATCACCAGCAGTGCGGCGAGGAACGCCGGGCGCACCCAGCGGGGGTCCTCGGGCCTGCCGCGCCACAGTCTCCGCAGGAAGGGCTGCTTGGGTTCGCCGGCCTCGGGAGATGTTGCGGGGGGTGGGTCCCAGGTCGCCGAGGTACTCGTGTCGCCCTGGTGGGTCGTCTGGTCGAAGTGAAGTGTCATCGGGAGTTCCTCGGGTCGGTGTCGGTCGGGCGCACCGGCTGCAACTGCACGGTGGCGTCCCCCCCAGGTGGTGCGGTCCGCGGCGGCACCGGCGCGGAACTGGGTCGTCCGGTACGGGCTCTGGGGCCCCGTGGCGTACGGGTGGGCCGTCGGGCGCTGCGGCAGCGGACCGTAGGAGACGGGCTGCGTGGAGCAGGTGGGCGAGGACGGGGGGTACGCGGCCCCGGCCGTCGGCTCCTCGTGGCCGTCGCGCCGGTCGGGGAACACCCACGCCCGGAAGAGCAGGAAGCGCAGCACCGTGGCGGCGAGGTTGGCGGCGATGAGCACCGCCAGCTCGGTGGAGTGCGCGGGGTCGGAGGTCGCCGCGTTCAGGGCGGCGAGCGAACCGCTGGTGAGGGCCAGTCCGATGCCGAAGACGACCAGGCCCTGCGCCTGGTGCCGCACGGCGCCGCTCCGGCCGCGCACCCCGAACGTCAGCCGCCGGTTGGCCGCCGTGTTGGCGATCGCCGAGACCAGCAGGGCGAGCGCGTTGGCGAGCTGCGAGCCGCCGAACTGCCGGAAGAGGCTGTACAGCGCCAGGTAGAAGAGGGTGGACAGACCGCCGACCACGAGGAAGCCGACGAGCTGGCGGGCCAGGCCCCCCGGTACGTCCTTGATCTCGCGGTCCCGCGGGTCGTCGCCGAACGGCCGGGCGAGCCGGTCCAGCGGCAGCGCCCCGGTGGCAAGGGCCCTGCCCACCCGCCACACGCCCTTCAGGTCGTCGGTCGCCGTCTTCACGATGTGCACGGTGGAGTCCGGGTCGTCGACCCAGTCGACGGGGACTTCGTGGATACGGAGTCCCGCGCGTTCGGCGAGCACCAGCATCTCGGTGTCGAAGAACCAGCCGGTGTCCTCGATGAGGGGCAGCAGCACCTGCGCCACGTCCCGGCGGATGGCC
This sequence comes from Streptomyces sp. S.PNR 29, assembly GCF_030386795.1. Classification (GTDB taxonomy): domain Bacteria; phylum Actinomycetota; class Actinomycetes; order Streptomycetales; family Streptomycetaceae; genus Streptomyces. The sequence goes on along the minus strand of NZ_JANUQM010000013.1, from coordinate 184,453 downwards.
TTGAAGCCGCACTGGGCGTCCGAGAAGCGGGCCTGGAGCGAGCCGCGCAGGATGAGGTTGTAGGAGCGGCTGATGAACTCCCGCTTGGCGCCGCGCACCACCCGCGAGCTACGGGCGAGCCGGGAGCCGATCGCGAGGTCCGAGTGGCCGGAGATCAGCGGGGCGACCAGCGGGAGCAGGGCGTTGAGGTCGGTGGACAGGTCCACGTCCATGTAGGCGAGGACCGGGGCGTTGGAGGCGGACCAGACGGTCCGCAGCGCCCGGCCGCGGCCCTTCTGCTCCAGCCGGAAGGACCGGACCTCCGCGATCTCCGCTTCCAGCCGCGCGGCCACCTGCGGGGTGGTGTCCGTGGACGCGTTGTCCGCGATCGTGATGCGGAACGCGTACGGGAACGTGCGGGCGAGGTGCTCGTGCAGTCTGCGGACGCACGGCTGGAGGTCCTTCTCCTCGTTGTAGACGGGGATCACTACGTCCAGGACAGGCGTACCGGCTCCTGCGGCCGGGAGGTGCTCCCGCGCCGGCAGGGTGCCGGGAGAAGAGTCGGTTCGCATGGAACCGACTCTCCTCAGGCGCCCTGTTGCACCCGTGTGGTGGCGCTGTGCTGTGCCTGTGAGTGCGCATGCCAGCTCATGTCGGGGGCCGGCTGCGGCGCGAGCGCGGGCAGGTGCACGGTGAAGACCGTACGACCGGGCACGCTGTCGACGGTCACGGCACCGCCGTGCGCGGCCGCCACGGCCTGCACGATGGCCAGGCCAAGACCGGTCGAGCCGGTCGACCGGGAACGTGCGGAGTCGCCCCGCGCGAACCGCTCGAAGACGTGCGGGAGCAGGTCGGGCGGGATGCCCTGGCCGTTGTCCTCGACGTCCACGCACAGCCACGGTCCGCGCCGCTGGACGCGTGCGGTGACCGTCGTGCCGGGCGGGGTGTGGTTGCGGGCGTTGCCCAGCAGGTTCACCAGGACCTGTTGCAGCCGTGCCGCGTCCGCCGACACCAGCGCCGGTTCGTCGGGCAGGTCGAGCCGCCAGTTGTGGTCCATGCCGGCCGCGCGGGCGTCGCTGACGGTGTCCACGACGAGCGGTACGAGGTCGGTCTGCTCGAACTGCAGCGGCCGCCCGGCGTCGAGACGCGCGAGCAGCAGCAGGTCCTCGACGAGGAGGGTCATCCGGCCGGCCTCGGACTCGATCCGGCCGAGTGCGTGCCGGGTGTCGGGACCGACCTGTTCGCGTCCGCGTCTGGTCAGCTCGGCGTACCCGCGGATGGAGGCGAGGGGGGTCCTGAGCTCATGGCTGGCGTCGGCGACGAACTGCCGTACCCGCATCTCGCTCTGCTGCCGTGCGTGCAGCGCCCCGTGCACATGGTCCAGCATCCGGTTGAGCGCGGCGCCGACCTGGCCGACCTCGGTGTGCGGGTCGGTCTCGGACTCGGGCACGCGCTCGCTGAGGTTCACCTCGCCGGTGTGCAGGGGGAGTTCGGAGACCCGGGTGGCGGTGGCGGCGACGCGGCGCAGGGGACGGGTGGCCACGCCGACCAGCACGTAACCGGCGATGACGGCGGCGCCGAGGCCCGCGGCGGTGACGCTGACCTCGACCAGGATCAGGGTGTTGATGGTGTTGGTGACGTCCGAGGTCGGTACGGCGACGTAGAAGCTGCCGTTGGGGCCCGTCTTGAACTCGACGCGGTACTCGCCGAGGCCGGGGATGTCGACGGTCCGACGGGCCCCGTCGACCTGCGGCACGGTGGAGAGCGCGGCGAGCTGGGCGGAGCCGAGCGCCACAGCGCGCATGTCCAGGTCGTCCTGCTTCACGCCGCGCCGGGACTCGGTGATCTTGCCGTTCTCCACCTTGGCGGCGATCGTCCCCCCGCTCGGCTGCGGCCCCCTGGTGACGAACTCGGCGAGGTCGATGTCCTTCGGCTGGAACTGCACGCCGTTCCCGGCCTTGCCGGGCTTGTCCGGGGGCCCCGAGGCCCGCATCGCCACCTCGTCCAGCTTGCCGTCCAGCTGGTCGTACAGATGCGACCGCAGCGCCAGCGTCGTCACCGTGCCGATCACCGAGCACACCACGGCGATCAGCACCACGGACGCGACGACGAGCCGCGTCCGCAGGGTGCGCGGCTTGCCCGCTCGCGTCTTCTGCGTACGCGGCCGTCGTCGTCCGCTCATGACGCCGCGGGCTTGATCAGGTAACCGGCGCCACGGCGGGTGTGGATCATCGGCTCGCGCCCGGCGTCGATCTTCCGCCGCAGGTAGGAGATGTACAGCTCGACGACGTTGGCCTGTCCGCCGAAGTCGTACGACCACACCCGGTCCAGGATCTGCGCCTTGCTGAGCACGCGCCGGGGATTGCGCATGAGGAAGCGCAGCAGCTCGAACTCGGTGGCCGTCAGGTGGATCGACTCCCCGGCCCGGGTGACCTCGTGGCTGTCCTCGTCGAGGGTGAGATCGCCGACGATCAGCATGGAGTCGGAGCGGCGGTCGGCGGCACCGGAGCGGCGGATCAGTCCGCGCAGCCGCGCGACGACCTCCTCCAGGCTGAACGGCTTGGTGACGTAGTCGTCGCCGCCCGCGGTCAGCCCGGCGATCCGGTCCTCGACCGCGTCCTTGGCGGTCAGGAACAGCACCGGCACGTCGGGCAGCTCGCGGCGCAGCCGTCCGAGGACGGTCAGGCCGTCCATGTCGGGCAGCATCATGTCCAGTACGACGGCGTCGGGCCGGAACTCGCGCGCGCTCTGGATCGCGCCGGTCCCGTCACCCGCGCTGCGGATCTGCCAGCCCTCGTAGCGCAGGGCCATGGACAGCAGTTCGGTGATCGACAGCTCGTCGTCCACCACAAGCACCCGGACGGGGCTCCCGTCCGGCCTCAGCAGTTCGGTGCGCCCCTGGGGCGAGGTCGTGGTCATGATGAACACGATGTCGGGGGGGTCTGAGAGCGCCCTTTCGGGAACCTGTGAATACTCTGAGAAACACACAGGTGTCTCTCAGGGCACACCTGGGACCGACCGGTAAGCGACCGATCAGCCCGGTAAGGGACCGGTCAGGGACCGGTCAGGGACCGGTCGAGGTCGGTACGGGTGTCACCACAGCCCGCCCTGTGTCCCGGCCGGTTCGCCGAACTTCCGTACCGGCACGTCGAGCTCGTCGCGTCCGGCGGGCACCAGCTCCCACCCGGTCATCAACCGCGTGTCGAGAACGACGACCTCCCCGCCCCCGGTGGCCAGATGCAGATCGGGACCGGCGGCCGCGACCAGCTCGCCACTGACCACACGGCCCGCGACGAGCTCACTCACCTCCCCGTCGGCCGGCACGAGGCCCGCGAGCCCGAACACGCCGACGTGGTCGACCGGTTGGAAGGGCTCACGCCGCAGCGACTCCGGCCAGCCGCCCAGCGCCACCGCCCGCGCATGCACCTCCGCGATCTCTGCCGCCCGCTCCGCCTCCGTCCCCGGCAGCGCGGACCGCACCGCCCGCTTCTCGGCGTACGGAATCCGGTCGGGCACCCGGAGCGCGGCACGCAGCAGCTCCTCGGTGCGCCGCGCTGCCATCAGCGGCCCGGCGCCGAGCCAGCTGAAGCAGACGGCCCCCTGCTCAAGCAGCCGCGCCGGACCCCGCTCCAGCGCCGTGATCCCGACCTTGAGCATGCCCGGCCCGAACCACGCCAGATATACGCGGTACGGCCGCGGATCGTCGGCGATCGTGTCGGCGGCCACGGAGTGCGCCCGGTCCAGCCGCGCACACTCCTCGCACCGCGCCCCCGTACTCCGCCCCGGCACGGCAGCCCGCACCGGACACCCGTGCCCACGCGCCCCCGCACACGTCCGCACGCCCCCTTCCGCGATCCCGAAGGCCACCCGCTTTCCCCAGGTCAGCGCGCTGCGCCGCCCGCCGTCCCACGCCAGCGCGGGACCGTCGACCGACCACCGCAGCCCCACGCACTTCCACACCTGTGCCATCGCTGCCGAGCGTAGGGGGCGCCACTGACAAAGGGCGATCGGCACAGCTCAGCCGGGGCCGCCGCGCGGCAGGTCAAGGCCGACGCCGTCAGTCGGCGGCGGCAGCGGCCCGCTCCGGCTCTCCGGCCGGCCCGGTCGCCTGCGCGGGCATCGTCAGGGAGACCCCGGCCGTGCGCCGAGCGCCACGCCCCGCGAGCCGGCACCCGAGGCACTCGGCGTGCCCGGCCCGCGCGCCCAGATCCCGCGCCCGCATCCCCCACTCCTCCCGGGGCCGCAGCCCCGGCCCCTTGCCCCACCCGGCGAGGTGCAGCGCCCAGGTGACGAGGAGGCCCACGCCGCAGATCCCGAGCCCACCCGCGACCAGCACGCCCGACGGCGCGACGACCCCCAGCCCGACCACGACGGACCCGACGCTCGCGATCGCGGTACCGACCCATCCCGCGACCGTGTGCCCGTGGTCGTACTGATGTGCGCTCATGTGGGTGCCTCCTCGTGACTCCCTCGAACAACTCGCTTATGAGGTAAGAAATTAGCCGAGGAAACCTCTCACGATCTAAGGAACCGGCGAATGCGAGCCAAGCCGCGTCCGGCCGCCACGCCGGAGCAGGCGTTGTCGGCGATGGACCGCCTCATCGCCACCCACCTGGTCGGCCAGCAGGAGATCGCCCAGCAGGTGGGCCTGAACGTCACCGACCTCACCTGCTTCGCCTTCGTCATGGAGGCGGGCGAGAACCTGCTCACCGCCGGCGACCTGGCAGCCCGCGCCCATGTCACGACGGGCGCGGTGACCGGCATCCTCAACCGCCTCGAAGCCGCCGGCTACATCGCCCGCCGACCCGACCCGACGGACCGCCGCCGGGTCCGGGTGGCGGCCGAACCGGCGGCGGTGGCCCGCGTCCAGGCCGTCTACGCGCCGTACTACGCCCGCCTGGCCGAGCTGTTCGCCGACTACTCCCCCGAGGAGGTCGCGGTCCTGAACGACTGGTTCACCCGCGCGGGCAGGCTGGCGGCGGGGTACCTGGAGGAGCACTGCCGGGCGGACTGACGCTCAGGTGCTGGTCTTCTGCTGGGGAAGACGGACCGCCGCGGGCGGCGCGGACGCACGGCGCCGGCGGACGCTTCTGCGCGGAGGACGGGTGAGAGTGATCTGACGGACGAGTTGCTGGAAGCAGGCGAGGGCCGCTAGCGCGGGAAGCGCCGCGGTGGCCACCCCGGTGATGGACTTCGGCGCCTGCGCGATGCACAGCAGCATGGCGACGCCGGAGAAGAACAGCACGACGAACCAGGAGTGTGCCGCACGGCGCCGGTGCAGAGCGGCACGCAGAATGGACAGCGACGCCACCATCCAGGGGCCGTAGACCAGCATCGGCCACAGACAGTCCACACCGTAGGCGGCGCGGGCGCCGGGGGGACTCCGGAGCGGGTCGTAAGTGATCACCCCTCCCAGCACGCTGACCATCGAGACGATGACGGCGGCGACCGCGACGATGAAGTAACTGACCCTCTGCAGCGCACTCAGCGCGGGCTTCCGCACGGGCACCCGGCGGTGTCCGGGCACGGTACGCACGCGTGGCAGCTCTTCGGTGATGTCCGCCAGCCCGGAGAGACGCTCGGCGGCGGACAGCTCCTCGGCGGGCTCGCTCTGCCCCGAGTCCGCCGCGAGATATGCGGGCCCCTCCCCGGCCGCCTGGCTTCTCAGCAGATAGGCCAGTTCTTCCGCCGGATCCCATGATGCCGAGGAGTACGGGTGCTCGGAGTCGGCGTAGGGCCATGTCGCGGTGCCCGGCTCGAAGTAGGTGTTCCCCATCCCATAGCCGCGATATGTGTCAGACATGGGGCCACAGGCGGTCGAACTCGTCCTGGATCTCACTCATCTGCACCAGGAAGCCCTCGAAGACCGAGGATGTGTACAGCAATTCAATGCGATTACCGCGATAACACAGGAACGCGCTCGCCTCTGGACCGGAGCGGGACCGCGGAGTGAAGGTCCACCCTCCCTTCGAGAGCACACGGGCGTCAGGGAAGGAATCCACGCCGGCTGAAGAGCGCCATGGCGCAGTGGAGGACGTCACTGAACTCATACCTCAACCAACAAGGGAGGCAGTGATGCAGATGCGTGGCATTCGAGTGACGGATTGCGGCAAACGGGGGAATTCTTCGGCGGCCCCGCGCTTCCGAAGACCGCTCTGCCGCCGGAGGAGGACCCCGGATCGCTCCGGGGTCCTCGCTGGACGCTCCGCGCGTCGGCTACTTCTTCAGCCAGTCCGAGGGGGTCACCCCCTGGGCCGTGAGGACCCGGAGGTTCTGTCCGTCGGCGGCGTCGACGACGTAGGTGCTGTGGGTGTAGTCGAAGTCGTCCGTGGCGGAAAAGGCGATGCGAGCGCCATCGGGCGAGAAGACCGGGCCCTGGATATTGCTGAGCGGGGTCGTCCAGCTGCTCTGCAGCTGAGTGACGGCGCCGGTCGCCACATCGACGACGCTCAGGCCGTTCTCGGTGACGAAGACGATGCGCCGCCCGTCGGGGGACCAGTCGACGGGGGAGGACAGCGCGTTGCGAGCGGTGCTGACCTGGCGCACCTGCCGGGTGGCGGTGTCCATGACCCAGACGTCCCTGCCGTACTCCCAGCCGTCGGCCGTCTCGTACGTGGTGGTCCTCACGAAGGCGATGCTTCGGCCGTCGGGCGAGAAGGTGCCCGCGCCACCGGTCGTCGTGAGGACCTCCTGTCCGGTGCCGTCGGTGTTGATCCACTCCATACCGCGCGGGCTGTCGTAGACGATCCGCTTGCCGTCCGGGGACCAGTCGGGGTGCCCGACGTACGGGGCCCCGTTGGTCTCGGAGCCGATCCCGCGCACCAGAACATGCGGGTTGCTTCCGTCGGCGCCGGCGACCACGAGGTGCCGGGCGTACATGCAGCCTTCGGTCTGGGGAATGCAGGTGTCGTCACGCTGGATGTACGCCACGGAGGAGCCCTTCGGGGAGAGGACGCCGTCCTCGGCGTTCTGCGCGAAGGTCTCGATGACGTTGCCGCTCACGGGGTCGAGCGAGACCAGAGCGGGAGTACCGGAGGCATGGTCAGTGGCAGTGATCCGGCCGGCCGTTGTTCCCTGCTCCGCCGCTGCGGTCCCGGCCATCGGCAGACCAGCGGCGACAACGATCCCCACGGCCAGCACGGCACGTCTGAAAAGCACTTGAGCCCCTCCCAGGAAACCGGGAACCGGCGTTCCCGGCCCCCCACTGCAAGAGCGCAAGCGGATCAAGAACCGTCACCCGGTAGCTCCGGGTCCGAGCCACCCGCCCTCCCCCGTAGGGCTACGCTCACCCCGTGTCCCATCCCGTGCCACCGAACTCCGCAGTAGAGCCCATCTCGCAGGAAGCTGTCGAGAACGGCGAGGTCTACACCCGCCGGTGGGTTGTCGACATGATCCTCGATCTGGTGGAGTACACTGCGGACCGCGATCTCACGCAATGGACGATCACGGATCCTGCCTGCGGCACCGGAGCCTTTCTGCTGAGCATCGCTGAGCGCCTCAGTGCGGCTTGCCGCAAGCACGGCAAGGATCTTCCGGAACAGGCCATCCGGGCATTCGATCTCCTTGAGCGGAACGTGCGGGAAAGCCGCACATCCGTAGTCGACCTGCTCACCGCGGACGGATGGGACAGGGCTCAGGTCGAGAAGCTGGTCCGTAAGTGGATCAAGTGCGGTGACTACCTCCTGGAACCCGACCACCAGAGCGACTTCGTGGTGGGAAACCCTCCGTATATTCGTCTGGAAGACGTACCGGACCAGCGCATGCGCGTGTATCGGAAGAACCAGCGAACGATGGTGGGGCGCTCCGACATCTACATCGGGTTCTTCGAGAAGGCATTGAAGTCACTGCCGCACGGCGGAGTACTCGGGTTCATCTGCGCCGACCGGTGGATGCGTAACCAGTACGGCCGGGAGCTCCGGAAAATGGTTGCCGACCGCTACAGCATGAGAGCGGTGGTGATCATGCACGACGTGGACGCCTTCGAATCTCAGGTGTCGGCTTACCCGGCCATCACTGTCCTCTGCAACGAACCACAGGGATCCGTGGTCGCCGCCGACACGACCGCTCGATTCGGCGCACAACAAGCACAGGAACTTCTCTCCTGGGTCCACACGGAGGGTTCACCGGAGGAGAGCAACGATGCTTTTCAGGTGGCTCGACTGCCGCACTGGTTCTCGGCTGACGAGTCATGGCCTGTCGGCAGCCCCTCGCGACTTGCCATGCTGGAATACCTCAACGACCGGTTTCCCACTCTTGAGGAAACGGCCACACGCGTCGGCATCGGTGTAGCCACGGGTGCGGACGCTGTTTTCGTCACGACGGATCCTTCGGTTGTGGAGCACGACCGACTGCTCCCCATGGCCATGGTCAAAGACGCGAAGAGTGGCCGTTTTCAGTGGCATGGCACATACCTAGTGAATCCCTGGGGAAGTTCGGGCGATCTCGTCGACCTCGACGGCTACCCGAAGTTGAAGCGGTACTTCGAGGCGCATCAAGCGGCATTGAAGGGCCGATACGTCGCCAAGCAGAAGCCGAACCACTGGTACAAAACTATCGACAAGGTCGACCCCAAGCTCACCAATCGCCCAAAACTTCTGCTACCGGACATGAAGACGACCATTCATCCAGTACTGGATGAAGGCGGCTATTACCCTCACCATAATCTGTACTACGTGGTTTCGGATTCATGGGACATAAAGGTCCTCGGTGGTCTTCTGCTCTCGCGGGTTGCTCAGGCCTTCGTGGAGGCATACGCGGTGCGCATGCGTGGGGGAACGTTGCGGTTCCAGGCGCAGTATCTAAGGCGTATCCGGGTTCCTGCCCCGGACTCGCTCTCCCGGGCAGATGCTCTAGCGTTGGCGGAGGCGTTCGATCAACGGGACGTGCAGGCCGCCACCGCGGCGGCTCTCCGCGCCTACGGGATCGACCGCATCCCGGACTGACGCGACAACTTGGGGGGCGGAAATGAGCGCGGCAGCGCGCTGGACCGAGGAACTGCTGACACGAGCCGTCCAGGAGATGTGGACGGCTCGCGCGGTCAGTACTCGTAGCGGCAAACACATGCAGGCAATCGAAAGCCTGATCATCAATCATGTCCGTGAAACGACCGGCTCTCTTCCGCTGTCGATCCTGCAGGGCGACAAGGCAACGATTCCCGGCTTCTTTCGGCCGCGCAAGAACTGGGACATCATCGGAGTTCACGGCGAGCGTCTCGTCTTCGCCATCGAGGTCAAATCCCAGGACGCAAAGAAGCTCGGCAACAACGCGAACAACAGAAACGAAGAGGCCGTGGGTAGCGCCACGGACCTGCGCCAGGTCTACGCGAACGGAATCCTCGGCCAGGGGGACGACTGGTTTCCCTGGTTGGGATACATCTTCATCCTTGAGGACGATGAGCGCAGAGCGGCGACACGGGATGCGGCGCACAAAGTAGAGGCTGCATTTCCGCTCGACCCGATCTATGGGGAGCGGCCTTCGTATGCCCGGCGCTATCACGTGCTGTGCGAGCGCCTGCTGGAAACCGGCCTTTATGATGGCGTGAGCTTCATGATCTGCCCACCGAGCACGGACGGCAGGATCACCCATCCTGATGAAGGAACCGGCATACGTTTCTCGGATTTCATGCAATCGCTGGACGACCGGCTGCGCGCGTACCAGAAGCTTGTGAGCTGAGTCCACGCACGGGAACGAGGTTGCGGGGCAGCCACCGGCGTGGGCTGACCCGCACCCGGGATCCCCGCCCGGAGGCGGTTGCCGTCACGCACTGCCGCCAAAGCACAAGCCAGAGGCCCTGTGGATCACTCCACAGGGCCTCTGGCTTGCTGCGCACTCGGCAGGATTCGAACCTGCAACCTTCTGATCCGTAGTCAGATGCTCTATCCGTTAAGCTACGAGTGCTTGTTCTGTTTTCTCGCCGCTCCCGGCCCTTCCGGCCCGCTCGCGGCGACAGGAAGAACATTACATGACTGCCGCCGCCATGTGAAATCCGTTAGCCGCGCCCCTTGTGACCTGCGGAAACGATGATCTGGCCGCCATCCGCGCCGGGTACAGCGAAGCCCCGGCCGGGTGGGCCGGGGCTTCGGTGATCTTGTGCGGAGGCGGAGGGATTTGAACCCTCGATGGGCTTTAAGGCCCAAACCGCATTAGCAGTGCGGCGCCATAGACCGGACTAGGCGACGCCTCCAGACACAGCCTCTCGCGGGCGAGCGCGAGCGGTGTGTGCCGATGATGACACAGTCGAGCGTGGTGTCACCAATCGACCCCCACGGTACTAGGCGGGCAGGCCGCAGGGCAAAGGCCTTCCCGCCGGTGGTGTCCCTGGTCGTGTCGCCGCTGCGGCGGGCGCGCAACGTCCCGCGGGGTGCCGCGTTAGTCAGGTCATGTCGCAGGTCACCGGTCTCACCCGGCTCAGCCGTCTCAGCCGTCTCAGCCGTCTCAGCCGTCTCCTCGTTACCGCCGCCTCCTCCCTCGCCGCCGTCGGCACGCTGTCCGCGGCTCCGCCGGCCGCGTACGCCGAGACCGTCACCGGCACCCTCGTGCCGCCGCCGGTCCGGGACGAGGACCGGAGCCGTGATCACCTGACCGTCACCGTCCGGAACGCGGGCAGGGCCGCGGACGGGACCTTCGAGCTGTACTGCCACCCCCACGGCGGCAGCCACCCCGAACCGCGCCGTGCCTGTGCCGCGGTCGAGCGGAACACGCGGTGGGGGAAGGAGGCCTTCGCCCCGGTCCCGGAGGGCGGCCTCTGCACCATGCAGTACGGCGGGCCGGCCACCGCGCGCGTCACCGGCACCTGGGCCGGGCGCCGGGTCGACGCGACGTACGACCGCCGCGACGGCTGCCAGATCGCCCGCTGGGACCGGCTCGTACCGCTCCTGCCGGACCTGCGGCCCCGGGGGCGGTCGTGACGGGTCGGGCCCGATGACAGAAACAGCAAGGTCGTAAAGGTCCCGCGAAGGTCCCCCGGACGTCAGGACACTCGGTCACATGTTCTGCGTCACTTCGTCGTGCGACCTCCCTCGCATCCGGCGTCGCGACCGCAATCCGAGCCCTTAGACTCCCTCGCGTGACACGCTGCGGGCAGGTTGGCAAGATGGCCCACGCGGTCGGCAAGGTGCGGTAACAGGGAGGAAGCGACTCGTGAGCAGCAGGCCATCCCGAGGCGCTGCTCGCCTCGCAGCCATACTGGACGCGCTGCCCGACGCATTGGTGCTGGTCAACGCCAACGGCACGGTCGTCAACGCGAACACCATCGCCCTGGAGGCCTTCGAGACGCCGGGGACCGCCCTCGTCGGGCGGGGACTGCTGGATCTGCTGCCGCAGTTCGACAGCAAGCTCATTCCGGGGTCCATGCGGCGTCCGGACCACCTCGACCCCCGGGCCCGGACCAAGCCGACGCGGATGATCGCGCGGCGGACGGACGGGACCGAGTTCCCCGTCGAGGTCACCAGCGCGAACCTCGAGAACGGCCAGCAGGCCTACGACGGCTACGGCTACACCGGTGACGAGCTGCTGATGCTCGTCGTGCGGGACCTGTCGGGGACCGTGGACACCGAGGCGGAGCTGGCGCGTTCGCAGCGGCAGACCGAGATGATCCTGCGGGCCGCCGCCGAGGGCGTCGTCGGCACGGACACGGAAGGGCGGATCGTCCTCGTCAATCCGGCCGCCGCTCAGATACTGGGCTACCGGGCCAGCGACCTCGGCGGACGCGAGCTGCACACCCTCGTCCTGCACTCGCGCGGTGACGGGTCGCCCTTCCCGTACGAGGAGTCGGCGCTCGCCGACACCCTGCGCTCCGGACGCAAGCACCGGGTGCGCGGGCAGGTGCTGTACGCGAAGAACGGCGACAAGGTGCCGGTCGACCTGACGACCGCACCCGTCCGCGACGGCGACCAGCTCGTCGGCGCCGTCATGACCTTCACCGACCGGCGGCCGTACGACGCGGTCGTCAAGGAGATGGAGGCGGCGGAGAAGAGCCACGCCGAGGAGCTGGAGCGGCTCGCCGAGGAGCACGCCTCCGAGCTCACCGCCCTGCGCCAGCAGCACGTCACCGAGCTGGAGGAGCTGCGCGAGCGGCACGCGGAGGAGCTCGCCGCCGGCGAGGAGCGGTACGCCGCCCTCGGGGAGCGCGAGAAGGACCGCTACGAGGCCCTGGCCGGGCGGCACGAGCAGCTGCTCACGCTGCTCGGGACCTCGCTGCGCGGACCGCTGGAGGAGCTGCGCCGCGAGCTGTCCGCGCTGGCCGCGGACGACGCCGGGCAGCTGTGGCCCGAGGCCAACCAGGTGCTGCATCACCTGTCGGCGGGCTACTCGCGGATCACGACCCTGATCGACAACGTCCTCGGCTACCAGCGGCTCGACACCGGCAGCGAGGAGATCTCCCGTACGAAGGTGATGCTCGACGCCGTCGTCGCCTCCGGTGTCGACGGGGCCGTGGAGCTGATCGGGCCGGGGCGGGTGCAGTTCGCCGTGCACGCGCCGCCCATCGAGGCCGAGGTCGACCCCAAGCTGCTCGCCACCGCCCTCGCGCATCTCGTCGCGGACGTGGCCGGTGTCGACGCGACGGGCAACACGCCCGTCTCGGCGGGCGGGTACATGGACAACACCGTCGTGGTCGCGGCGGCGCAGCGCGGCGAGGTCGTACGGATCGAGGTGCGCGGACCGTACGCCGGGGGCAACCCGGTGCACGAGCCGATCGTGCGCGGGATCGTGCGGGCCCACGGCGGCGTGCTGCAGACGCACGAGGTGCCGGGCATGAGCGGCAGTGCGTACGTGCTGGAGGTTCCGCTCGGAGGTGGGGCGGGGGCCGTTCCGGGTCAGGCCCTGGCCCTGGCCCAGGCCCCGGTTCCGGATGCCGACGAGGCCGCCGCGGGCGAGCAGACCTCCGGTGGCGGCCGGCGCCGGGGGCGGCGGGCGTCCACCGACGCGTTTTTCCTGGAGAGCGAGGTTCCGGTTGCCGGTGACACCGGGGGACCCGGTGGCGCCGAGGTGGAGGGCGCGGCGCCGACCGGGCGGCGCCGGAGGCGTGCCGTCGAGGCGCCCGAGCCCGTTCCGGCGCAGGCGGCGGCCGAGGCATCCGGCGGGACCGGGCGGCGGCGCGGACGTCCCGCCGAGGACGCGGCGGTGGCCGAGGGTGCCGTCGTCACGGCCGACGAACATGCCGCGGGGACCGCGGCCTCGGGTACGGGCCTGGGCGGCACCGTGCCGCCGCAGGGTGTGCCCGCGCCCAGCGGACGGCGTGCCCGGCGCGCCGCGGGCGAGCAGCACGCGCTGCCGCCGGCGCTGCCCGCATCGTCCGGCTCGGGCGAGGCCGGTCCTGCTGAGGCCGGTCCCGGTGAGGCCGCTCCGCCTCAGCCGACGGGCCGTCGGCGGCGTGCCCTCGCCGCCGCGACCGAGCGTGCCGCCGCGCAGGAGGCGGCGCCCCGTACGGTGTTCGCGCTGCCGCCCGCGGAGGCGGACCGGGGCGTCGAGGGCGCTGACGGGGCCAATGGAGCCGGTGGAACCGCTGAGTCCGCCGGTGGGCCGGCGGGACCGAGCCCGGTGCCTGAACAGGGCCGGGCGCAGGTTCCCGCTCCCGCGGCGGCCAGTGACGCCCTGATCGACGACGACGGTCGGCACGACGCCGTTCCGCACGGCCAGGCCGACGACCACACCCCGCCGCAGCCGCACCCCACGAGCGCGCCGACCGGGCGCCGTCGACGGGCCGTGGCCCCGCCCGCGGAGACTCCCGCCGGGACGCCTCCGCAGGGCGTGCAGGCTCAGGTTCCGGCCCAGGTGGCTCCCGCGCAGGGCGTTCCCGCTCCGGAGGCCGCCGCGCAGGGGATGCCGGTCCAGGCGGGCGTGGCCCAGGCGGTGCCCCCGCAGGGGACCGCTGTTCCCCAGCAGGGCGTGACCGTTCCGGCCCAGGGGACCGTGGGGCAGAGCGTGCAGGCGGTGGCTCCTGGGCAGGCTGCCGTCGCACAGCCGGCCGCCGGGCAGCCGGCCACTGCACAGCAGGTTCCCGCGCAGCCCGCTCCCGCGCAGGCCACTCCGATGCAGCCCGCTCCTGGACAGCCGGTGCCCGCACAGCCGGTGCCCGCACAGCCGACCCCGCCCCCGGCTCAAGCCCAGGCCCAGCCGCAGCCGCAGCCACAGCCACACCCCCAGGCCGTCCCCGCCGGTCAGCCGCTGCCGCAGCAGGGCGCACCGGCGCAGGCGGCCGCCGGCCAGGGCGCCGGTGCGCCCGCGCCGCACCCCACGGCACCGGAGCAGCCCGCCCCCAGCGGGCCGCTCCCCGCGGAAGCGGCCCCCGGCCAGGGCACACCCGCCCAGGGCACCCCGGCCCCGCAGCAGTGGCCCGCCGCGGCAGACCCCACCGGCGTCGGCGTGCCCGTACCGCCCGACACCGCCGTGAACGGCGCCGCGAACGCCGTACCGCCGAACGCCGCCGCCCCCGTACCGACCGACGGGGCCGCGAGCGCCGTGCCCCCGCACAGCACTCCGCCCCCGGCACCGGCGGCCGGTGCCGCCACCCCCGTACCGCCGCAGTCCACGCCCGCACCGGGTACGCCGCTGCCGCCGGAGGGCGCGGCGCGGGCGGCGCAGCCCCTGCCCGCCGAGGGTGCGGCGCCGGTGGATCCGAACTCCACGCAGGGGCGGGCGATCAGCGTGCGGACCCTGGGGCAGGGGGTGCCGTTCAACCGGCAGGCCGCCCAGGTGCAGCAGCCGACGGCCACGCCGCCTCCGCATCAGACGAGCGGATCCGGTCGCCGGCGCAAGCTGGGTACGCCGCCCGAGCCGGCCGCCGCGCGCGCCGAGCAGACGGCCCGGCCGCATCCGGGGACCGAGCAGCCCGCCGGGCAGCCGCAGCCGCAGGCGTCCCTGGCCGGTCAGTCCCGGCTCGCGCAGGCGACCGAGGGCGCCGGACGGTCGTACGCCATAGGCGCGCCGGACGAGAACGCCGCCGAGGGTCCCGAGCCGCTGGACGGGCCCGGCGGGGCGGTGGAGGTCGCGGATCCGCCGCGACCGCAGCCGATGGACGACGAGCTGCCGCCGGAGCCGCTGGACAACCCGCGCCGGTTGCTGGTGTGGCCGGCGCCGGACGTCAGCACGCAGCAGGCGCTGAGCGATCGCGGCTACCGGCCCGTCATCGTGCACTCGCGCGAGGAGGTCGACGCACAGATCGCGGCCTTCCCCGCCGCGCTGTTCGTGGACCCGCTGACCGGGCCGATCACACGGACCGCGCTGCAGTCGCTGCGGCAGGCGGCGGTGGCGGCGGAGGTGCCGGTGCTGGTCACGGCCGGGCTCGGGCAGGCCTCACGCGACGCGGCGTACGGCGCTGATCCCGCCGTCCTGCTGAAGGCGCTCGCGCCGCGCGACAGCGAGCAGCACCCGCCGCGTGTGCTGCTGATCGAGGAGCACGCGGAGATAGCGCTGGCGCTGACGGCGACGCTGGAGCGGCGCGGGATGCAGGTGGCGCGGGCCGCGAGCGACAACGACGCGGTGACGCTGGCGGGGCAGTTCCGGCCGAACCTGGTCGTGATGGACCTGATGCAGGTGCACCGGCGCCGGGCCGGGATCATCGACTGGCTGCGGGCGAACGGCCAGCTCAACCGCACCCCGCTGGTCGTCTACACCGCCGCCGTCGACCAGGCCGACCTGCCGCGGCTGGCCTCGGGCGAGACGGTGCTGTTCCTGGCGGAGCGGTCCACCAGCAGCGAGGTGCAGAGCCGCATCGTGGACCTGCTCGCGCGGATCGGCACCAACTGACCCCTGCGCGGGGTCAGTCGGTGCCGGTGATCCGCGGGGTCAGAGCCGGGTGACGTCCAGCTCCCCCTCGGCGTACTGCCTGCGCAGCACCTTCTTGTCGAACTTGCCCACGCTCGTCTTCGGCACGGCCTCGATCACCGTCCAGCGCTCCGGGAGCTGCCACTTGGCGATCCCGCCCTCGTCGGCGAGGAAGGCGCGCAGGGTCTCGAAGTCGGCGGTGGCGCCCTCCTTGAGGACGACCGTGGCCAGCGGGCGCTCGCCCCACTTGTCGTCGGGGACGGCGACCACGGCGGCCTCGGCGACCTCGGGATGGGACATCAGCGCGTTCTCGAGTTCGACGGACGAGATCCACTCGCCGCCGGACTTGATGACGTCCTTGGCGCGGTCGGTCAGGGTGAGGAAGCCGTCGGGGGAGATCGTGCCGACGTCGCCCGTCTTCAGCCAGCCGTCCTCGCTGAACTTGTCGGCGGGGTGGAGGGGGTCCGCGTCGGGGCCGTTGTAGTAGGCGCCCGCGATCCAGGGTCCGCGCACCTCCAGCTCGCCGGCCGACTCGCCGTCCCAGGGGAGGCGCTCGCCGCCGGGGCCGGTGAGGCGGGCCTCGACACCGGCCGGGAAGCGGCCCTGGGTGAGGCGGTAGGCGAACTCCTCGTCCGTGCCGACCACATGGGCCGGCGGGCGGGCGACGGTGCCGAGCGGGGAGGTCTCCGTCATGCCCCAGGCGTGGCAGACCCGCATGCCCAGCTTGTCGAACGCCTCCATCAGGGAGGGCGGGCAGGCGGAGCCGCCGATGGTGACCTGGGTGAGGGACGTGACGTCGCGGGGCTTCGCGGTCAGCTCGGCGAGCAGGCCCTGCCAGATGGTGGGGACGGCGGCGGCGTGCGTCGGCCGCTCCCGCTCGATCATCTCGGCGAGCGGGGCGGGCTGCAGGAAGCGGTCCGGCATCAGCAGGTTCACGCCGGTCATGAAGGTCGCGTGCGGCAGGCCCCAGGCGTTGACGTGGAACTGGGGAACGACGACCAGCGAGGTGTCCTGGTCGGTCAGGCCCATGGACTGGGCCATGTTGACCTGCATGGAGTGCAGGTAGATCGAGCGGTGGCTGTAGACCACGCCCTTGGGGTCGCCGGTGGTGCCGGACGTGTAGCACATGGCGGCGGCCGACCGCTCGTCCAGCTGCGGCCAGTCGTACGTCGTCGGCTTCCCGGCGATCAGTTCCTCGTACTCGTGCACCTGCGCGGGCGCGTCCGCGAGCAGGGAGCGGTCTCCGGGGCCGGTGACCACGACGTGCTCGACCGTCTTCAGATGCGGCAGGAGCGGGGCGAGCAGGGGCAGCAGCGAACCGTTGGCGATGATCACCCGGTCGGCGGCGTGGTGCACGATCCAGGCCAGTTGCTCGGCCGGGAGGCGGAGGTTGAGGGTGTGCAGGACCGCGCCCATCGAGGGGATCGCGAAGTAGGCCTCCACATGCTCCGCGTTGTTCCAGGCCAAGGTGGCCACACGGTCGTCGGTGGTGATGCCCAGGTCCGCGCGCAGAGCGTGGGCCAGCTGGGCCGCGCGTGCGCCGATCTCGGCGAAGGAGCGGCGGTGCGGCTCGTCCTCACCGGTCCAGGTGGTCACCTGCGACGTCCCGTGGATCGTCGACCCGTGGGTCAGGATCCTCGAAATCAGCAGCGGTACGTCCTGCATGGTGCTCAGCACGGCGTCCTCCCGGGGCGACATTGCCTACGCGGCGGTAAGGGTTGGCCTGATTCTGCGCACATACCGCGCGGTATGTCACTAGGAGCGGGTGATCGATCAGTTCACGTTGCCCGACACGGTCGCCCGACGCCATCCGACACAGGGGCTCACGATCGAACAAGCACCAGCTCAAGGTCCTCGCGCAGCTTCCCCAGCGCCCGCGACACCGCCGACTTCACCGTGCCGACCGAGACTCCGAGCACTTCGGCCGTCTGGGCCTCGCTGAGGTCCTCGTAGTACCTGAGGACGACCATGGCCCGCTGCCGGGCCGGCAGCTTCATGATCGCCCGCCACATCGCGTCGTGCAGCGCCTGCCGCTCCGCCGGGTCGTCCGCGCCGGGCAGGGGCTCCGGCTCGGGCAGTTCGTCGCAGGTGAACTCGTCGACCCGGCGCTTGCGCCACTGCGACGTCCGCGTGTTCACCAGCGCCCGGCGCACATAGCCGTCGAGCGCACGGTGGTCCTCGATGCGCTCCCAGGCGACGTACGTCTTGGTGAGCGCGGTCTGCAGCAGGTCCTCCGCGTCGCACGGGTTCGCGGTCAGCGACCGGGCGGTACGCAGCAGCACCGGCCGGCGGGCTCGCACGTACGAGGTGAACGACGGATACGGGAGGGTCTGCGTCGCTGGAGCAGCGGCGTTCGAAGCGCTGGTGCAGACGGGTGTGGTCATGGCTCCACGCTAGGAGCGAGGGGGCCTCGACCGGATCGGCCGCAGGTCCCGAAGCCGCGTCCCCCTCAGGTTGTAGTGGTGGGGCCAACCCCACCTCCCAGAGGTGGAGCGGCGGGGGACCGCTCCTGCGGGTTTACCCCTGGGGGTGGCCGCAGGTACTGCGCTCATACGCCGTCCGCCGTCAGCACCAGCCCCGAGGTCGGCACCCCGGTCCCCGCCGTCACCAGCACGCGCCCGGCCCCGGGGATCTGGTTCACGGCCGTGCCCCGCACCTGACGGACACCCTCCGCTACGCCGTTCATGCCGTGCAGATACGCCTCCCCGAGCTGCCCGCCATGGGTGTTCAGCGGTAGCCGCTCCTCGGCGACGAAGTCCGCCGCCTCCCCCCGGCCGCAGAAGCCGAACTCCTCCAGCTGCATCAGCACGAACGGCGTGAAGTGGTCGTACAGGATCCCCACGTCGATGTCCGCCGGCGCGAGCCCGGAGGTCCGCCACAGCTGCCGGGCCACCACGGCCGTCTCGGGCAGGCCGGTCAGGTCGTCGCGGTAGAAGCTGGTCATCTGCTCCTGCGCCCGCCCCGCGCCCTGGGCCGCCGCCGTGATGACGACGGGCGGCCGCGGCAGGTCGCGGGCCCGCTCGACGGACGTGACGACGAGTGCCTGCCCGCCGTCCGTCTCCTGGCAGCAGTCCAGCAGCCGCAGCGGTTCGACGATCCAGCGGGACGCGGCATGGTCCCGAAGGGTGATGGGTCTGCCGTGGAAGTACGCCGCCGGGTTCGTCGCCGCGTATCTGCGGCCGGCCACGGCCACCTGCCCGAACGCCTCCGGCGAGAGCCCGTACTCGTGCAGGTACCGCTGGGCCGCCATCGCCACCCATGAGGCCGGCGTGAGCAGCCCGAACGGCAGGGACCAGCCGAGTGCGGCGCCCTCCGCCGACGGCTCCCGGTGCTGTACGCCGGAGCCGAAGCGGCGGCCCGACCGCTCGTTGAAGGCCCGGTAGCAGACCACCACCTCAGCCGTGCCGGACGCCACCGCGAGCGCGGCCTGCTGGACGGTCGCGCAGGCGGCGCCTCCGCCGTAGTGCACGCGGGAGAAGAAGGACAGCTCGCCCATCCCCGCCGCCTGCGCCACGGTGATCTCGGGACTGGTGTCCATCGTGAACGTGACCATGCCGTCCACGTCGGCCGGTGTCAGCCCCGCGTCCTCCAGGGCGGCCCGCACCGCCTCCACGGCCAGCCGCAGCTCGCTGCGCCCGGAGTCCTTGGAGAACTCCGTGGCGCCGATGCCCACGATCGCCGCGCGCCCGCCGAGCGCGTCCCGCGCGCGCACGCTCATCGCGCGCCTCCCGGCGGGACGGTGACCGTGACCGTGCCGGTGACGTGCCGGCCGATGCCGTTGGTGCCGACGACCCGTACCGTCGCCGTGTCGCCGTCCACCGCCTCGACCGTGCCGGTCAGCACCATCGTGTCGCCGGGGTGGTTGGGCGCCCCCAGCCGTATGGCCACCCGGCGCAGCACCGCCCGGGGGCCGAGGTGGTCCGTGATGTAGCGGCCGACCAGGCCGTTCGTCGTCAGGATGTTCATGAAGATGTCGGGGGAGCCCTTCTGCCGGGCCAGTTCCGGGTCGTGGTGCACGTCCTGGTAGTCGCGGGAGGCGATGGCTCCGGCGACGATGAGCGTGCGGGTGACCGGGATCTCCAGCGGCGGAAGTTCGTCTCCGGCCCTCATCAGGCCTCCTCCCGGGCCCGGAAGACCGGCAGCACGAGTTCCCGGTCGCACTCCTGGAACTC
This sequence comes from Streptomyces sp. S.PNR 29, assembly GCF_030386795.1. GTDB lineage: Bacteria > Actinomycetota > Actinomycetes > Streptomycetales > Streptomycetaceae > Streptomyces. Next base: position 164,537 of record NZ_JANUQM010000013.1, on the reverse strand, counting down.
CAGCCGCACCGGAAGCCCGATCCGCACCTTGTCGTACGGCACCCCGACCACGTTGCTGATCATCCGTACGCCCTCCGTCAGCTCGATCAGCCCCACCGCGTAGGGAGGGTCGAAGGCGGGGAAGGGCGGGTGGTGCATCACGACGTACGAGTAGACGGTGCCGTCGCCGCTCGCCTCCACCGTGTCCCAGTCCGGTGAGCCGCAGGCGTTGCACCCCGGCAGCCAGGGAAAGCGCAGGGCCGCGCAGCCGGCGCACCGCTGGATGAGCAGCCGGCGCCGCTCGACGCCCTCCCAGAAGCCGGCGTTGTCGCGGTTGACGACGGGGCGGGGGCGGGGGGCACGGCTCCGTCCCGGTGCCGCGGGGGCGTACTTGAGGATGCGGAAGCGGTGCGTGCCGACCAGTTCGGCGCCCACTCGGACGTCCATGCGGGTCGTGACGAAGTGGCCCGCCCCCAGCTTCGTCGTCTTGCGCTGGGACACCGACTCGATCACCGCGTCGAAGGTGACCTCGTCCCCGGGCCGCAGGGGGCGCAGGTACTCCTGCTCGCAGTCGGTGGCGACGACCGAGGTGCAGCCCGCCTCGTCGAGGAGGGCGAGGAGTTCGTCGTACGGCTCCGTGCGTCCCGTGTGGCCCGAGAGGCCGCCCATGGTCCACACCTGGAGCATGGTGGGCGGGGCCACGGCGTCCGGCCCTGTGTACGCCGGGTTGGTGTCGCCCATCGCCTCGCACCAGTGCCGGATCATCGGTGTGTTGACAAGGTCCTTGCCCACACCGGCGACGGCGGCCGGCCGCCCCTCGTAGGCCTTCAGCCGGGTCCCCAGGTCGTCGCTCACCGTCGCCCCCTTCCCGTGCACTGCGCCAAACCTGGTTTCTGACTGTCCGTCAGATTCCGGGTACTGTCAAGGAGAACGCCGAACGCCTGCGCGGCGGTACCGAAGTACCGCCGCGCAGGCGTGTGATGACCCTTGAAGCACACCCCTTGTGAGGGGCCGGCGCGCACGGAGAAACACGCGCCGGGCCCCTCAGCTCCTCACCAGAGCGGAGAAAGGCTGACGGCCGCGCTGTCGCGGGCGGTACGGATGCTTGCCATGTGGTGTTCCTCCAGAACAGGCGCGCACCGGCCCGGTCGCCGGAAGCGCGTGATGTGCGTGGTTGAGGATGTGTGAACTACGGCCTCCACCCGGGCGGTTGGCCGATCGCCCCGGTGCTGTGCACGACGTCGCAAGAGCAGCATTGCCCACCGAACCCCGCGAATCACCCCGGAAGCCGCGATTCGCACGCAAGCGTGACGACATGCCGATAAACCCCTTTGCGTCCGTTGCGCAGCGGCCGGGAGCGGCAGAAACAACCACACCTCAAGCGCCGCAAGGGGCGAAGCGTTCCAGCGCCTACCCGGCCGACCTCGCCGCCCGGGCGTGTCACACCTGAGCCCCTTCCCTTTTTCGAACGTACGTACGAACATGGAGGCATGGCCACCACCGACCGGCAGGCCACGACGCTGGCCCTCGCACACGCCCTGTCAGCCGCCGAGCGCGGACTGGCCGTCATCCCCCTGTCCCGGACGAAACTCCCGGCCCTGCGCTCCCCGCACCGCGACGACCCGGGCCCCAGCCGCTGCCACGGCGAGTGCGGCCGCTTCGGCCACGGGGTCTACGACGCCTCCACCGACCCGGCACGCATCCGCGACCTGTTCGCCGCGGCCCCCTGGGCGACCGGCTACGGCATCGCCTGCGGGCTGCCCCCGCACCACCTGATCGGCATCGACCTGGACACCAAGTCGGGCACGGACTCCTCGGCCGCCCTGCGGGAACTGGCCCTGCGCCACCTGTTCACGCTTCCGCCCACGGTGGTCGTCCTGACCCCGTCCGGCGGCCGCCACCTGTGGCTGAGCGGCCCGTCCGGCGTCGTCGTCCCCAACTCGGCCGGCCGCCTCGCCCCCGGCATCGACATCCGGGGCGCCGGCGGCTATCTCGTGGGCCCCGGCTCCCGTACCGAACACGGCGTGTACGCCACCGCCCCGGGCACCGCCCACCTGGCCCCCGCGCCCTGCCCGCGCTCCCTGCTGCGTCTGCTGCTCCCGCCGCCCCGCACACACCGGTCGGCCCCCGCGTCGGCCGGCGGGCACGGCCAGGGCCTCGTCCAGTTCGTCCTCGCCGCCCATGAGGGCCAGCGCAACACCCGCCTGTTCTGGGCGGCCTGCCGGGCCTACGAGGACGGCATCGGCCCCGCCCTGGTCGGTCCCCTGGTGGAGGCCGCCGTCACCACGGGGCTGACCGACCGCGAGGCCCGCGCGACGGTCGCGTCGGCGGCCCGGATGACCGGCCACCAGCCGTAACGCCACCGGACACCACTGACCCACTCCTGGTCAGTCCCTGACCAGTCCCTGGTCAGTCCCCTGTCACTCCCCTGTCACTCCCCGAACCGCCACGACGCGGCACCACCCGCGAAAACCGAAAGACCTCCATGCAGCACCGCCCTAGAGTGCCGACCATGTCGCTGACCCGCGTCGTCCTGTCCTCCGGCCGTTCGATCGACCTCGCCGAGCTGCGGCTGGCGTCGACGTACGGCGGCATGCTGGAGGGCTACCCGTGCAGGCCCGTCAACGACATGAAGATCAAGGCTCTCCTGCACACAGCCGAGCGTGCCTTCCCCACCACCCCGGTCCACCTCGTACCGCCCCCGCGCGAGTACCCCGACCAGTACGCGGGCGCCTTCGGCCCCGTGGAGGTGCTGCCGGCCGTGTCCTGCGTCGGGACCTTCCATTCCAGGGCCGTCGACCGGGCCCACGACCCGGTCCTGTACCGCTCCCGTCTCACCGTCATCTGGTTCCAGCCCACCCCGCGGGTGCCGTCGGGCTGCGACGCGGAGGCGGCACTGCGGGACGTGCCGTGGGAGCGGCTCGCTGAGGATCACGAACTGTAGGCACACCGGTGGGCGGAACACGGCTGTGCACGCCGTCGTGCGAGTCTCTACCGGTGACCGTTTCCCGAAGTGAGTTACTGCGCTGGCAGTTCGAGCTGACCTGGTCGTTGTTCGAGTACCACCTGGAGCGGCTGGAACCCGAGGACTTCCTGTGGGAGCCCGCGCCCCTGTGCTGGACACTGCGCCGCGCCGCCGACGGCACATGGGTGCCGGACTGGGCCGAGACGGAGCCCGACCCCGTGCCGGTCCCCACCGTCGGCTGGGTGAGCTGGCACATCGGCTGGTGGTGGAGCGTGACCCTCGACCATATGGAGGGACGTCCTCCACGGGAGCGGACCGAGATCGCCTGGCCCGGCCCCGGTGAACCGACCGTCACCTGGCTGCGCGCCCTGCGTACGGACTGGCTCGCCGCCCTGGACGGCCTCACCGACACCGGCCTGGACGCCACCGCCCCGTTCCCGTGGCCGAACGACCCGGCGCACACCGTCGCGCACATGATCGCCTGGGTGAACGCCGAGCTGATGAAGAACGCCACCGAGATCGGCCAGCTGCGCCTGCTGCGGGCCGCGTCGGCGGGGTGAGGAGTCAAGCAGAAGCAGGGGCTCCGGCGGTCGCCGGCGGCACCGGACCCCGCCCCTGTCTCCGCCACGCTCCGCAGATGACGAACGTGACGCTGATCAGCAGGGCCCAGGAGGCCCATTTGGACACCGAGACCGGTTCCCAGCCATTGACCTGATCGGGGTAGGTCCAGGCCCCCAGATAGGTGGCGATGTTCTCGGCGAGCCACAGGAAGAAGCCGATCAGGGCGAAGGACAGCGCCAGCGGCATGCGGTACCGCCGTTCTCCGATCGTGAAGTGCACCCAGGTCCCGGTGGTCACCGCCAGCAGCAGCCCGCCGAGCGGCAGCCGCAGGTCCGGCAGCCAGTGATGGGACAGGAAGTTGACGTACAGGGCGACGGCCAGCGCGGCGGTGCCGCGGGCTCGGTAGCCGGTCAGCGACAGGTCGAACAACCGCCAGGACCGGCAGACATAGCTGCCGACAGCGGCGTACATGAACCCCCCGTACAGCGGCACCCCGGCGATCTTGGCCAGCCCCGGCTCGGGGTAGCTCCACGAACCGACGTGCACCTTCACCAGTTCGAAGACGAGCCCCAGAACATGGCAGACGGCCACGACCGCCACCTCCCGCCTGGCCTCCCACCCCAGCAGGTAGCCCACGCCGGTGAGCAGCACCCCGTACACCAGGAGCAGGTCGTAACGCGCCACCGGCAGCGGCGGGAGCAGCTTGGAGACGGCCATACCGCCGAAAAGCGCCACGGCGAACGCGCAGGAACGTGCCTGCAACCACGTGAACCGTGCCAGTTGCCGGGCGGACGTTCCGGCGCGGTACATGACCTCGTGCATGGACATGGAGAGCGGCCCGCAGGCGCCGGAGGTTGCGGCCTTTACCTCTTCTACACCCGGCGTCCGCCGCGGCGTCGCTCCCGGCCGGCGGCGCCGATGAGCACTACGAAGTGGTAACAAGCCACAACTGAGCGAGATTCACGGACGTCTACTCCGCCATGAAGATCTCTTTCCTGCTCCACAACGCGTACGGGATCGGAGGCACGATCACCACGACGTTCAACCTGGCCCAGGCGCTGGCCGAGCGGCACGACGTGGAGATCGTCTCCGTGCTGCGGCACCGGGAGCACCCGAACTTCACCCTGGACCCGAGGGTGTCCTTACGGCCGCTGGTGGACCTCAGGAAGGAGAAGGAGCATGCCTCGCATCTCAGACCGGCGAAGGTGTTTCCCCGCGCCGAGTACCGGTACGGCCAGTACAGCGAACTGACCGACCAGCGGATCGGCGAGTGCCTCGCCGGCACCGACGCCGATGTGGTGATCGGCACCCGGCCCGGGCTCAACGTGCACCTCGCGTTGCAGGCACCGCCGCACGTCGTCCGCATAGGGCAGGAGCACCTCACGCTGGACAACCATCCGCCGCGCCTGCGCACCGCGCTGCGCCGGGCCTACCGCCGGCTCGACGCGCTGACCACGGTGACCGAGGCGGACGCCGCCGCCTACCGGCGCAAGATGAGGCTGCCCGGGGTCCGGGTGGAGGCGCTCCCGAACAGCGTGCCGGATCCCGCGCTCCCCGCCGCGGACGGCACCGCGAAGGTGATCGTCGCGGCCGGCCGGCTGGTCCCGGTGAAACGTTACGACCTGCTCATCGAGGCCTTCGCCATGGTCGCCGCCGAACACCCGGACTGGCAGCTGCGCATCTACGGCAAGGGTGAGCAGCACGATCGGCTGCGGCAGCTCATAACGGACCTCCGCCTGTGGAACAACGTCTTCCTCATGGGCGCGGCGGCCCCCATGGAGGCGGAGTGGGTCAAGGGCTCGATCGGCGCGGCCGCCTCCAACTTCGAGCCGTTCGGCATGACGATCGTCGAGGCGATGCGCTGCGGTCTGCCGGTGGTGAGCACCGACTGCCCCTACGGCCCCGGGGAGATCATCCAGGACGGGGTCGACGGCCGGCTGGTGCCGGTCGGGGACCGTGACGCGCTGGGAGCCGCCCTGCTGGAACTGGTCCGCGACGACGAACTGCGCCGCCGTACGGGCCGTGCGGCCCTGGAGAACGCGCGGCGGTTCGCTCCCGGGCCGGTGGTCGAGCAGGCCGAACGCCTGTTCGCGGAGGCGGTCTCGGCGAGAAGAGAGGGGCGTCCGGTCGCCCGCGGGCGCACGGGCGTGGGCCGCGTCCTGATCAGCCAGGGCTTCGCCGCCCGCGACGCCGCGTACTCCGCGGCCAGCGGCGCGCTGCGCATGGTGCGGAAGGGGCAGAGGTGAGCACGGAACACGGTACGCAGCCACGCGTCGGCTGCATGGTCGACGCGGAGGGACGGATCACCTTCGACCTGCCGATGCCGGCCGATGAAGAGCAGGAAGGCCGGCAGGTGCTGCTGCGGCTGCGCCCGAAGAAGGGACAGCCGGAGAAGACCCTGCACGTCCTCGACCTGGAGCCCACCGGGGACGGCCGCCGACGTGCGGTCCTGGACGGGCAACCGGTGCTCCAGGAGGGCCGCTGGGACGTGTACCTGCTCGGCGGCGCGGCATCCGAACGCCGGCGTCTCCGCCCGGGCCCGCGCGACCTCCGGGCCCTCGTCGCCGGGCACCTCCGTGACCGGCCCACGCCGCTGGCCGTCCGGATCCCCTACGTCACCAAGGACGGATACCTCGCGATACGGGCCTGGCTGCGCCCCGCCCACGCGGAGGCCGCCGGCATCGACGTCACGGACCGGTCGATGACGGTCGGCGCCCGCCTGCACGGCACATCGCTCCGCGAGGGAGCCGCCGTACGCCTGCGCCTGCGGGGCGGCAACGGCACGGTACGCACCCTTGCGCCACGGGCCGGAGAGGACGGCCGAAGCTTCTCCTTCACGGTCGACTACGCGGATCTGGCCGCCGAGACGGCCACCGGAAGCGGCGTATGGGACGCCTTCGTCCAGCCCGCCCCGGACGCACCGCTCATCCGCCTCGCCCGCCTCCTCGACGACGTGGCGGACCGCAAGGCGGTGTACGTCTACCCGACGACCACGATCGCCGACGCCGTCCTGCGCCCCTACTACACGGTCGACAACGACCTCTCCGTGGAGGTGACGAGGGCCGGGTGAGGGGGCGCGACGGTGCGGAACACCGTTATTTGTGTGATTTATTTTCACTCCCCGGCTCTCCTCGCCCACACTTCCACCGGCCACTGGAATACCGGTTTTCGTGAGCGGTCCAGGGAATACAGAAAGTAATTCTCGCACGCCCGGAAATCCTCGAACGACGAGCAACCAGGAAAGCGACTGGTACGACGACAAGTACTCCTCGCTGAAGTTCGTCTCCGGACGCGGCAACCGCAGTACCGGCCTCAGCTCCGACAGCTGAAAGCACCAGCGCCCTGTGCGGTGGCCCGGCTGTCCGCGCAAAGGCGCCGTCCTCACCCCACGCCGACGGAGAGGACGGCGCCTTTGCGCGGCATCACTGCTTGTATGAGACTCCCACCTCGATGAGATAACGCTTGGTCACCTGGCCGCCGTACCGCCCATCGATCAGGTCCGCGATGGACCCCAGCAGTCCGCTCCTGGCCGCGTCCGGCAGAGCTCGATGACCGGAGTAGGTCCGCAACAGCTCCAGATACTCCGCCGTGGTGTAGGTCAGATCCCGCTCGTGGCGACGGAAGACCGTGGGTCCGAACCGACCGCTTCGCGCCACCTCCTCCGCATGGTCCGAGCCGTCGACGCCGGCGGCCGCGGGAAGCCGCAGACCGGGTGGGGTCTCCGGATCGAAGCGCTCGTAGCAGCGCTGGACCTCGACGAAGAACTCCTCGGTCCCGCCCCTCACATGCTGGGTGCGCACCACGGCGAGCGCCCCGCCCGGACGCAGCGCGTCGGCGGCCTTGGCCATCCGCACCGCCGGGTCGATCCAGTGGAACGCCGTTGCCGAGACGACCGCGTCGAACGGCTCCTCCGGCAGCGGCCAGCTCTCGAACTCCGCCGTCACCACCTCCACCGCCGTGGCCCCGGCCAGATTGCACCGCGCGACCGCGGCCATGTGCGGTCCCGCCTCGACGGCCGTGATCCGGCAGCCCCGTCCGGCCAGCGGAACCGTCGCCTGGCCGGTCCCGCAGCCCACCTCCAGCAAGCGGCAGCCGGGGCCCACACCCGCGAGTTCCGCGAGGTCGTCGTACAGCTCCGCCGGATATCCGGGCCTGGCCCGGTCGTACAGCTCCGCGTCCTCGTCGAACGTCCGGCTCAACCGCACCCGCCGGGACGCCTCGGGCCTGTCGTCGCGTTTCGCTTGCGTGGGGTTGTCGGGCATACGGAGCAGGCTAGACACGGCGAGCAGGGCCGGCGAGGGAATTTCGATCGACGACGGGACAGAGCCGGGTCAAGCTACGGTCAGCTGCTCCACGGCTTTAGGCGTCCGACGTAAAAGAGCTGCAGTAAGCCGTTCGGAGGAGATAAAGTCGCGAAGACCGAAATCACAGTCGATACTCAAGCTCATGAGTGAGGACAGGCCGGTCTATGGGTATGGGCGACGCATTCGTGAGTGGTGGGGAGAGCGCCGCACTTGGGAACTCAACGAAGACATTCGGGCGAACATTCGCAAGTACAGAGCCCTTATAGAGGCCAGGCAGGAATCGACGGATTCCCCCACGGACCGCAGAATGCTTGATGCTGCGACTGAGGAACTTGATGCGGCGGGGAGAATCATCAACTTCGCTGACCATCGTCGCGCACCCCTCGGATCCCATGCGACTTCCGCGCAAATTCATGTGAATGCAGCCAAATTGCTCTGGCTGCGGTCCTTCTTGTCGAACGCCCAGGCACCTCGTGAGATCGCTCCGTACTTTGATGGCTTGCAGGCTGTTGTAAGAGAGCACCTTGAGCCGGACGACCCCCGTAGAGTCGCCATCGAGGAGCTCCGCCCAGATGCGTTGGCCACGGGGCGACCTGACTCTCAAGAGGCTCTGGCCAAGCTCATCAACGCAGTGGAGGTCGCTTACGCCGCGGAACTGCGTGAAAAGCTGCGGGCCGGTAGTTTCGTGCACATTGTCTGGTGGGTGGCGGGCTTTCTCTTCATCCTCGTGCTGGCTGTCGTCTTCCTCACTGCATTCTGGTCCAAGGCGGTACCGTTGTGCTTCAACCCGCCGCGCCCTATGGGTGTATCTGGCCGCGGCTCGCCGGTGGATTACATAGTTGTGTGTCCTGCGGGAACTGATGACACACCATTCACTACTGAGCTGGATGACAATTTTGGGGCGGTGGCCTCGTGGGGTGACTACTTCATTGTCGCGACTGTGGGGCTGGTAGCCGCAGGTCTTGCAGCAGCATCTGCATTGCGAAAGATCCGAGGCACATCAACGGCGTATCAAATCCCAGTGGCCCTGGCAGCGTTGAAATTGCCAGCCGGTGCTCTCACGGCAATCCTCGGGCTGCTTCTCATGCGTGGCGGCTTCGTTCCAGGGCTGAGCGCACTTGACAGCTCAGCGCAAATCATTGCCTGGGCCATCATTTTCGGTTACTCGCAAGAGTTGTTCACAAAATTTGTCGACAGGCGGGGACAGATGGTCTTGGACGCTGTGCGCGGACCCACCAGTCCGCCTCTCGGCGGCGTTTCATCAAAGGCTCCAAGCCCACCAGGACCCACAGCGACCACCGCAACCGCAGCCGACCGTCAGCAGACCTGAGCTGTGGGACCGTCTGTCCGGGACGAGCGGCGGCCCAGGTGTCGACTAAAACACCGGTCAGGGCCCGGAATTCGGGTGTGCCAGGGCGCGAGTGAGGTCGGCGGCGAGGATGACGGGCAGTGGACCGTTGAGAGCGGGATCCTTCCCGTCGGTACTCCAGGATGGGCCAGCGGCCAAGGATCGCGAGGCCGAGCTCCACGGCGTCGGGGGCCGGTGTCGGCTCCGGCATGCGACTTCTGCTGAAGACCGCCTGCATACCGAGCTGCGCGGCCAGATCGTCGGCCTGACCGGTGTCGTGCGTTGACCATGTCTCCTGCAGGCACACGATGTCTGGCCGTAGCCCGGCCAGAGTATCCAGGATCCGTGGCGCAGGTTCCGCCGCGGGCCGAAACGTCCCCAGACGAGGGCCCGACGGGGTGAGTGGTGGAGGTAGGACTTCACCCACCTGTCACGGTGGGAACGATCACCGCTGCGACAGCCGAGCGGGAACCCACGGGGAACACCGGGCAGCCACGGTCCCCCGGACACGAAAACGGCCCCCGACCAACCACCCGGGTCAGGGGCCGTTCTCACTGCTCTCAACGCGGAGGCGGTGGGATTTGAACCCACGGTGACATCGCTGCCACGACGGTTTTCAAGACCGTTCCCTTCGGCTGCTCGGGGAACCGGCGTCGGCACCGTCCCACCTGGTGCGGTGTTACTTCGGCCCTCCGGCCTCACGCGGAGTGCGGGGCCCGTGGTCCACACGAGGTCCACCACCTCCGTGTGCGCCCCTGAGTTACGACCTTTGCTGATTCCAGGCGGCTCGTTCCGCTCACCGCGCGCGACCCGGCCCGGCCGGGCCTGCGCTCCAATCTCTGCCCGGGCTCCAACCCGGTCGGCGCCCGTGCCGCGCGGGGCTTTAGCCACCTCCCCGGTCCGGGTCCCGCGTCGAGCAAGACCAGGGAGCCACTCGTGCACAACTCGGGCCAGGTCCGAAACCTGCCCGAGTTGCCAACTAGCTTACGGCCCCTTGATCACGCTCGACCCCGGACCGTGCAGGCCACCGGCCAAACCCGCTCCATCGACCTCGTAGCCGACACGACCCTGCATACCAGCGATAAGCTGAACGCTCCTGACCATAAGGAGCACGGAATGGCGAAAGCAGCGTCGAGAGTCGAAGGCGTAAGCGAGATCCGTCCTGTCAGGATCGGGATCGCGTTTTCCCCGAGTCTCGCAAATATACAAGCCGCCATTCAGGGCGCAACAAAGTGCTGGGGAGGAATACACTTCCTCTTCCTGGACGCCCAAAACAGTGAACGCTCTCTCAAAATTGCTGACGCGTTGAACGTGGACGCGATTTGGCCACTGGATAGAGACCCGGGCTCCATTGCACTTTCGCGGGAGCCTGGCTTTTTCTGGCGCAGACTCGGAGAGCAAGGGCCGTTCGATATCCCTGTGAGCTCAATCCCCTCCGCGCCAGTCAGCCCAGAATGGGCAATAAGCGAAGGAGATTCCGGCCCCTTCTCTCTACCCGAATGGGAACCCGACGATCCTCTTGCTTCCATCTTCGCTGCATGGTTCGGAGAATATGGGTCGAGTGAGACGCTCTCGACCATATTTCGCAACAGGGCAAGCATTGCCCGCCTAACGGCATCAGAGCCGATCCCGTCCGGAGTCGTTAACTTTCACACACCGATTTCAACCACTGCGCTAGGAATTACATATCGCGGCGTGGATGATCGCGTCGGAATTATGAGTATGGATCCAGGCAACCCATCGGATCTAATCACTTTCTGGAACCTTCGCGCCTCAGGAGCCGAAGTATTCCCATGGGTCAATGGTGAATCCTCCAGGCTGACGAGGCCGTTCGAAAGCTGGATAGGCCGAATGGCTCCGTCAGTTCCCAAATGGCAGTCGGGCGACGGCAGCAAGGAGGGGAGCATACTTTCCCTCTGGAATATGCACGAGCCTCCTGAGAGCCTTCAGCAAGTCTTGCAGCACTATCGCTTCCACGCCGAAGGGGACCTTCTATACGGAGGATGGATGGGAAGCAACGCCCTGTCTACGCCCTTCAATCGCACTTTCTCTTCACAGGTCGCGCCGTCAGATGGCATCTTCTCTATTCCCTTGCCACCCGGGCCGCCCTCTACATATGCCACAAAAGGACGGGCCGGTATCGTAGCTGCGCAAGTTACGATCTACAGTGAACATAATTTCCCCCCAGGCGTCGTCGCTGCAGTTCCTTATATGCGCGCTTACTCCAATGTCGTAGACACTATGAGGAACTTCCCTGGCAACTTCGAGAGAATCACACATGACGGTCGCGCCATTGCAACCTCATCCGATTCACACCAGGTGGAGATTGGGGTAGTGCATTCACTGCCTCTGCTTCAGAAGATATTCGAGGGTACCGCATGGAAGAGTAAACATTCAGAAGGTGGAAAGCTAGTATCGCGAATCATTGAGATGCTGGGAGGACCACAGAATTACCCAGGGAACCAGCCCGCGATTCGCCGGGTCCTAGATGAGGCAGCGAAATCTACACACGGACGACCCCTGCCTGCGCTTATTCAATCAGCCACGAACTACAAGGGAGAGTGGCCAGGGAAGCTTACCTTCAATGCCGCCGACTACCCAAAAAACGTTGTCTACTACCTCCTTAATCGGAAACTTCTCCAACCCTTCCTGGAGATACGGTGCCCCCACTGCGCCATGAAATACCTCCTTCGCCCTGGAGATCTGGCATACGACATGGAATGCGAGATCTGCACTGAGCGGTTCCCGCTGGGCCTCGCTCTCGGCTTGGCGCCAGGCGGAAGAAATGACTGGGCTTACAAGCTGACGGGGAATATATCTGCGGACAGGATCGCCGAGATAATGCCAGTAGCCGGCGTTCTATCAATTATGACCGATACCCTAAACTCAGGAAAGGGCGGCCTGCCCTACGCCTTTGGCCTCGTAGTCGAACAAGGGAAATGGAAATGTGAGATCGACATCATGACGATGGCAGATTGGGACGAAAAGCCGATTCTCATAATTGGCGAAGTGAAAAGCTATCGTGACTCAATTGACCGCAACGACCTAAGCAACCTCGTTCGGGTGCAGGAATTTATGCGTTCACAGGGTTTCGAATGCTTGATCTTGGCAGCGACGTTGCGTGAAAAGCTCACCGAGTCAGAGGTTGCCGATCTCAGGGATATATGCCAAGAGATAGCAACTGCCCGTAGAGGAAATAGGCTATACCCTCTTCTTCCAATTATCCTCACTGGGGTTGAACTATCAGTCCCGCGTGACAATGACGCCTACCCTGCCAGATGGGGTAGTCATTTCGATCTGTTGGAGTTTGCGGAAGACTCGTGTCGTAGAAATATCGGCTTGGTGGACGTGCGTTCCGCCCCCTCAGAAAGCGGGCCGAGTGAATGGGAAGCTTCGTGGCAGTAGAATTAGACTGTGTTACTCCTGCATGGGACCGCACGGGCCGTCTAGGGCGTGCATCGGCTGACCGACCTGATAACACAGCCCCGATCCAACGTGTTGACAATCGGAGCTTTTCCCGGCTCTGGAGGCTTGGCCGCCACCCGGACTACCGGGTGCGAGAATTCCTAGTGCACGTTGGGTCCGCCCTCGCCACCCCGTCAGCTGCCCTAGGTCGACTGGGCCGGTCGGCTGGCTCCAAGCGCCTGGACCAGCCACGTACGAGGGGGCCCGAGTATTCACCAATTCAACAACGGCGACCTTCCCGACCAGATGCAGTGAGACCCGCCCGTCCAAAATCCCTAGGCGGCACCCCTGAGTTGCAAGACCCCTAGGTGCGAGTAGCGTGAGGGATTGAGCATCCCACCCCTTACTGTCAGCGAGCGGTGGTGATCATGGGAGAAAACGACGAGCCTTCCCAGGCGAGCCCGGCACCCCGTAGTCGCCCTTTCCATGACTTTGTTCAGCGGCATCACGCAACCATCAGGGTCGTAGAAATTGGTGGTAGCGTTATGTTGGTTCTTGCGACGCTAATCACCCTCATCTTCGTCTATTGGCAGACTGACGCTACTCGCCAACAAACGAAAGAGGCTGCCAATCAGGTTGCAGCCGCAAGGCTGGATGGGCTGTATGAGCAACTGCTCCGGTGGGATGAGTTCCGCAGCTCCGACGAGAACAAGCACCTGAACTGGCTCATGGTGCAAGGTTTCGACAGCTTCGACGACATCAAGGAGCCTCTAGAGCGAGAGCAGTACTACTCTGCACTCGTCTGGTTCCTTGATTACTTCAGCTATATGTACTCAACCCTTCCCGGACTCCTAAAATGTGCCCCAGGTGATGGTCAACTCATTACCCGGAATTCCTCCGAGGACACCGGCGATTGCGAATCGTGGGTAGCGTGGAGCCAGACGATTTACCAGGCCTTCAAGGACCCATTGCTATGCCAGGTCCTCAACGATTACGAAGAGCTCTACGAAAAGAATTTCGTAAGGGCCGTTCGCGAAACCCGAGCATGCCTAGCATAAGAGGATCTCATTTGGTGACGTGGTGATCTGCCGCATCATTGCCGCTTGGGGGTGTCGTTTTTGGGTCGCCGACAATCCCGGGGTGGCAGAGCAACCTCAGAACCGCGGCCCGCTCGTTGAACGCCACACGTCTTCGTGCAATACCCGTGCCGGATACTGCAGGGCACCACGGGGAACAGCAGTCACCTCGCCTCGCCCAGCGCAACCACAGGCCATAACGCCGCTCCGCAGCAGGTCAATAAGCCTAGCGACGTCGTAGAACCCGAGCTTCCCAAGCAGAGTTCTCCGTGAGCTCCACCTGCCACCGCTCTTGGGGGAGTTCGCCTGACGCTCGTCCTTCAGCGGGAGGGCGGGGCCATCGCAGCCCATCTCGTCAAGATGACGCAAACGAGGGGAACATGCACCCGGCCCCGGACCGGTCTGCGATCCTGGAGACCGATCGAGAGGGGCCGCAGGTATGGAGTGGAAGACCCACGGTGAGCGACAGGTCTACACCAACCCTTGGGTGAATCTGTGTCTGGTCGACGTCCAGCAACCAGACGGACGCAGGTGGGAGTACCACGTCGTTCGTCTGCGGCACTTGGCCGTTGCCACCGTGGTCAACGAGCGCCAAGAGGTCCTGATGATGTGGCGGCACCGCTTCATCACGGACTCATGGGCCTGGGAGCTGCCCATGGGCCTGGTCGAGGACGGCGAGACCCCGGAGGAAGCGGCGGCCCGCGAAGTCCTGGAAGAGACCGGATGGCGTCCCGGCCCCATCAAGCCCCTGATCTATGCCGAGCCGGCGAACGGCATCACCGACTCGCAGCACCACGTGTTCCGCATCGACGGCGCCACCTACGCCGGGCCGCCGACGGAGAAGAACGAGTCCGACCGCATCGAGTGGATCCCTCTCTCAGAGGTGCGCGGGATGATAGACCGCCGCGAGGTCGTGAGCAGTGGGTCGCTCGTCGGTCTGCTCTATCTACTCATGGACGAGGCGCTCCGCTGACTGGCGGGAGGAGTTCCCGTAGCCGTGCCTCGAAAGCCAGGGCTACGGGCTCCTGCCTGTGTGGGGCCAACTGTTCGTAGAACTCCCTGAGATGCCCAGACACTCGCTCTGAAGCCACCGCCGACGCGGGCTCAAGGGCTTGCGTGGCGGTGTGGCACGCCTCGTCAAGCTTGCCCTGGTCCAGCTGCGTACGAGCCAGCCAGAACGAGTGGAACGCGCGGCCTCGCTGGTTGGTGTGGTGCTCCCGCCGCAGAGCATCGGCGATCAAGGGTTCGGCGGTCGCCGCTTCGCCCAGACGGCCATGGGCGATGCCCGTGTCCACGATGAGCTTCGGCTCGTCGAAGTAGGTCACCCACGAGGGGTCCGGATCGCTCGCCCCGACCTGCTCGAATTGGCTGTGCGCTTCCCCGATGGCCCGGTGCGTGTCATCTCGATTGCCGAGGGTGGCGTGGGCGAATGCTTCCCGCATGGCCAGCATCGACATCACGCGCGGCGTGCTGCCGAGTGCTGAGCGAGCCTGATCCTGGGCTGCGGTCACGAGTGCCAACGAGTCCGCGGGCTTGTCCTGGTAGGTCGCCTGCAAGCTCATGCAGGCGAGGACGTTGGCCATGAACTGCCGGTCGTCGATCTCCTTGGCCAGTTGCAGGGCCTCGGTGAAGTAGGCGCGGGCCTGGTTGTACTGGCGGGCGTCGAAGTAGGTCCAGCCCGTGAGGCGTGCCAGCTCGGCCGCGATGCCGTACAGACCATTCTGGATGGACGGTGGTCGGCTCTCCTTCAAGAGCCCAACGACATGACGGAGCTGGCCGACAATGGCGGGCCGCAGTGCCTCGCCGCCGTGCTGGTCGTCTCGTCGCCAGTAGTCCTCAATGGAAGAGCGGAAGGCCTCAAGCGTGGCTTTGTTCAGACTGGTTTGCGTGGCCAGGGCCAAGATGCCGTCCACGTCGGGACCTGGCAGAGACGCGGGGGCCTGCTGCTCCGGCTCCGGTCCCTGGGGTGTCTCGCGCTCGTCGACCGCCAGGGCCTGAGGCGTCTCCCACGCTCGGCGGGCAAGCCCGAGCATGCCTCCCGGGATGCGCAAACCGTCCGAGATTCGTTCGATGACATCCATGTGCAGCAAGTGCCTGCGGCCTGCGATGACTTCGCCCACGCGGCTGGGCGTCAGATCACAACGTCGGGCGATCATCGACGGGTAGATCCCCGCCCTGACCTTCACCAGCCGGAAGACTCTGGCGAAGTCCCGGACCCGACACGCATCGATCATCTCGGGATCGGTGAGCAGCCTGGCCGGCAGTTCCTGCGGCCGGTCCGGGTCGGGCATCGGCAAGCTCCCAAACTGCGAGGGCTACGCAACGTCGCTGGTTCTCTACTTCCGGCGATGTTACCCAAGTTGGGTAATCAGCCTGACCTTTTGGCGGCGGCCCTCCGATCGCGATGCTCCCTTGCATGGCGAGCAACCAGCAGACCAGACCAGGCATCGGTGAACTGGCGAAGGACACCGTCAGGGGACGTATCGGCGTCGTCATGGGTGAGCTCGGCGGCCGAGTGCAGATACGGCCGGTCGGAGGCGGCCGGGAGTGGGATGCCATGCCGGACAAGGTGGTGCAGCCGAGTGCTCGGGAGGAACTGAGCGCCCGCCTGGCCATCAAGAACGGCAACAGCAGGGACGGCCTGTGATGCGTGCCATCGGCCGATACGCGGGAGTCCTCTTCATCGTCATGATCAGCGGGTCATGCGGCCTGGTGATCGGAATGGCTCTCGCTGTCGGCCAGTAGACCGGCCGCCCCGGACGGGTGCTCATTCCCGGTTCCCTCACCCCCGTCCGGGGCGGCCTTCCACACCCGTAAGTGCCACGCTCCACTATCCAGAAGGAGTACTCGCATGACGGCAACGGCGAACGACCAGAGGACCGGCCGCGCGGTGGCTGGCGAGGAACTGTTCCAGAGCCTCGCCCACTTCGTGGTCGTCCACAGCGGGCAGTCACCCGAGCGTGCCGAGCGGATCGCGGACCAGGCGGTCGCCTTCGTGGTCACCGCAGCCACCGCGATCGTCCCCATGGTTCCGTCAGATGACGTGGACCTGGGTCTCCACGCGCTCATCCTGCACACGAAGGAGTACGCCGAGCTGTGCGAGCGGTACGCGGGCCGCTTCCTGCACCACAACCCGAAGCCCGGTGGCGGGGCCCGCGACCCGAAGCAGGTCGCCGCTTCGGCACGCGCCATGAAGACGGCGGGCTTCATGGTCTTCGATGCCCTGTGGACCGTGAACGGCACGAACCTTGCCCAGTGCGACTCCGACTGCGGCCGCCCGTACGGCCAGGCGTAGCACAAGAGACCAGCGGCGCGGCCGGCCTCGACTCGTGGTCGGCCGCGTTCGCCCGGAAGGAGAAGAGACGTTGTCCGGCTCACCCTCTGAACTGCCGATCGTGGTCCTCGACGCCCTGATGCCCACGTCTCAGCGCCTGGTCCTGAACCGCCGGGGCTCCATGGTCTGGGAGGTGCAGAGCCATCGAGGCCACTACGCCGTCAAGGTCGGCTATCCGATCGAGGCTACGGCCGACTGGCCCGCCCAGCCCTGGACCGCCCTCGCGCCCGCACGCGAGGGTGCCGTGCTGCATCGTCTCGGATTCGACGACTTCGCGTACGGAGAATGGGAGCGCGGGACGTGGAACTTCCAGCCGTGGCATGAAGGGCCGGACCTGCACCAGCTGTGGGAGCCCTGCCGTAGGAAAGACCCGTCCATCGCACCGGACGCCCGTATGGCGCTGGGTTGTGTCGAGGCCCTCGCCGAACTGCACGCCAAGGGCTGGGCCCACGGCGACGTACAACCCGCCCACTTCATCGTCGGGTCGGAGCGGACGCACCTCATCGACCTGGCTCTAGCCCGAGGCGGGCACGTCCCAGAGGGTTACGACTTCCCGTTCCGCGGCTGCCTCGTCCACTACGAGGCACCGGAGATCGCGCGCAGCGTGCTCGCCACTGGGGAAGCCGAGCCCACGCCGGAAGCCGACGTCTACGCCCTCGGCGCCTCGCTGCTCATCTCGGCCACTGGTTGGCGGGCTATCGAGTACCCGGACGACGCTCCACGCCCCGTCCAGAGAAAGGCCGTGGCCGACGGCAGACGTCGCCCCGTCAAGGCTTCCGGTGAGCTGGGCGAGTTGATCGAGGCGATGCTCAGCCATGCTCCCGAAGACCGGCCGACCATCTACGAGGTGGGTAAGGCCCTGAGCCGCCTCTAGATCCGGTTCGCCCGGCGGCGCTCGCACAACGAAGACCAACAACGAAAGACCGGACCACCCCTCAGCCTGGACAGCATTCCGGGTGGTCCGGTCGCGGAAGCCCTGATCAGGACCCCGGTGCCGATGGTAGCCGGGGCAGTTGGCGTGCTCGGATGCGGGTGCGGGCCCTCGGCTTCATGTTGTCCAACGAGGAAGGGGCTTGACCTGAGCCACCGAAAGTCAGCCATGACGGCGGGCGAGACGAACGAGCACCCGCCACGTGTGCTTCCAGCAACCACTCACCGGCCTCAGCCACGCTTCTTCCGTACGTCACGGCCGAGTCCTCGATCTTGCATGAGCGTTGCCGAAGTGCCCTGCGACTCCACCGGCCGTGCGGATCGGAACTGTGGGCGGTCCAGTGGCGCGGTCACGCCTGGTTCGTCCCGACCTGGTCCTGGTGCTCGGCGGCGGGCGGGTTGCTCCCTGGTCTGGTTGTCCGCCCTGGCGGTTGTGCGCGCTGAGCGGCGGGGGGCCGCCGGAGCGGTGGCGGAGACAAGGAGCGGCGGCGGCCCCGGGCCGCCAGCGCGCGCGGCCCGCCGCAGGCGGGCCGCCTTGATCCAGTAAAGAAACTCTGAACAGCTCCGCAGGGCAGGGCGATGGCGGAGCAGCGAAGGAGCCGCTCAACGTCGTGGAGGCGCTCAGCGGCTGGGAGGCAGCGCGGCAGCGCGAAACGCATCGACGGCACGGCGGCAAGCGGGAGACATGGCCGAGCACATGGCGGACTACGAGATGGGGTTGAACAGCATTCACGTCGAAGACGCGGATCAAGTGGCCGCGCTGATCCAAGAGATGCGGGCCATGGTCGGTCGCCTCAGCAAGGAGACCAGAGCGCTGCGTGAGGAAGTAGCTCAGCTCAGGACTGCGACTTCGATTGCTGAGACTTCAGCTCCTCGACCTCACGCCGCAGTTCCTGATGATCAGCGCTGAGGGAACGGAGCTCGTCACGTAGAGCAGTGAGCATCTCAGTGAGGGTGGCCCCGGTGACTTCGGAACCGTCGGGGCTTCCCTCCATCTGCTCAGCCTGAGGGGACGTCTTGTCCCTGTTGGCGAGGTACCAGGCTGGCGGGGTGTAGCCCGCCGACAACTCGCCGGCGGCGTCATGGTCAGCTACGAAGCTGCCTCGCCCGTGGATCGTGTAGATCAAGCCTTCGTCGCGCAGCACGTTGAGCGCGCCCCTCGCGGTCATGTTGGCCACGCCGAAGCGTTCCTGTAGCTCGCGAATGGACGGCATCTGCTCGCCCGGCTTGATCCGTCCCTGCAAGATGTCGCGCCGAAGCTCGTCGGCAGCGTGCTGATACGGCGGCCGACGGTCTTGCTTGCTCTCTGGCGCGGGGCTCATGGCCCAAGAGTAGCGATCCTTAGCACCCCTAGCACACCCCACTGACATAGGTGGCCTATGTCAGTTGACACCTAGCTCACCACACACACTTGATAGTGCTAGGTCAGCTATGTTCAATGGTGATCACGCCCCGCCGCCTGGCTGAGCGCAACCGAAAGGAAGCAACTCCCATGGCACGCATCCGTGTTGGCCTGCTCCCCACCTCGTCGTTCATGGTCGGAACCCTGCCGGTGCCGAAGTACGCGGACCAGGAGAAGACGCAGTTCGCCACCGACCGTGAGACCGGCGCGAAGCTCTACACGATCACCCTCTTCTTCATGGAGGAGGGCCGCGCCGAGGCTCTGAAGATCACCGTCCCGGAGACCGGTCTCCCTGACGGTCTCAAGCCCGGTGTCCCGGTCATGCCGGTGGAGCTGTTCGCCACCCCGTGGGCGCGAATCTTCAACGGCTCGCTCTCGGACGGCATCGCCTACCGCGCGGACCGGCTGGACCTGATGGCCCCGGCTGCTGAAGCGGCGTGAGCGGCGCGGCTCCCCGGTCCGGCGCTGAGCGCAACTACCCGTTGCCTCACGCCGGGCCGGATGCCCGGTTCACCGAATCCCTCGTGACCTCGGTGGCGGGCGTGCTCGTCGGCTACGGCTATCCCCGCCTCGACGCCTCGGCCGACCGGGCCGCCCTCGAATCGGCCCTCGCGGCCTTCCTGTTCAACCCTCTGGAGCGCAGCAAATGAACAGTCCGAACAGCCCGACAGAAGGGACCTTGTCTTACGGCTCCCTGGTGGTCGACATGACGCTGGTGCTCATCGTCGGTTGGGCGGTGTGGTGGATAGTCCGCTACCTGCACGCCGACGCCATGACCCGGCAGTCCATCCGGCAAGCCGTTCGGGTGCGGTGGGGCTGGAAGCGGCTCGCGCCGATGCTCAAGCTGGCGGCCACGGACAAAACTCCGACTGCACTCGCGTCGCTGGCGAACACCGACGGCAAGCCGATCAAGCCTCGCGTCCTCATCCCGGCTCTCAAGGTCACTCACGACGCATACGGCGTGATTGCGCGGGCGAGTTGCCTACCCGGCGTGGGCCTGGCGCAGTTCCAGAAGGCGGCCCCGCATCTGGCCGACGCCTGGAGGTGCACGCGGGTCGCGATCACGCAGGACAAGCCCGGGCAGGTCGTCATCCGAGGCGTGCGACTCGATCCGCTAAAGCTCCCCACTGAGCACCGGCCCACGGGGGACATGCCGGACGAGACGGCCCAGTGGGACTTGGGCCTGGACGAGTACGCACAGCCGGTCTCGGTAGACCTCACACAGGTGCCCGGAGTGACCGTGGCCGGCCTCCCAGGCTTCGGCAAGACGAGCCTGATCAACCGGCTTCTCTCGGACTGGGCGCCTTCCCCCTGCGTGCAATTCGCCTGCGCGGACGGCAAGGTGTCCGCCGCACACGAAGGTGACTATGCCGACTGGGTACAGCGCATGTTCGCCTTCGTCGGGGACGACCTGGAAGAGGCCAACAAGCTGTTCCGGGACCTGGTGGAACTGCGGCGCCTCCGGTCGGCCTGGGTACGCAAGGCGCTCGGCGTGAAGTCCATATGGGATGAGGGCCCGTCGGAGAACTGGCCGCTGGTCGTGCTGGTTATCGACGAAGCACACACGTACTTCCGCGACCACAAGGGCAGCGACCCGAAGACCAAGAAGCTCGCCGCTCTCGCTGCGGAGAACGCCCGGCTCGTCGAGGACCTGGTGAAGAAGGGCCGTTCGGTGGGGATGCTCGTCATCCTCGCCACTCAGAAGTCCACCGGCGATGCGATCCCGACCTTCATCCGTGACGTGTGCCCCGTGGGCCTGAGCTTCGCCCAGAAGACCGCTGAGGCCGCTGTCGCCGCTCTGGGCGAGGAGATCCGGGAGTGGCCCGATGCCAACCCGGTCAACCTCCAGGACCCGACCTATGTCGGCGTCGCCTCGATGAACCACCAGTCCCAACCCGGCTTCACCCGCATCCGCACCCCGTACGTCTCCGACGCCGACGCAGCCCGCATCGCCGACAGCACCGCCCACCTGACCGCCGACCCCTCCGCGCTCCTGGAAGCCCTCCTGGGTCCGCGCATGTGGGACAAGGAAGTCGACCTGGAGAAGCCCGCCGCCGACGCCGCATGACCCTCGCCCCGCCCCGTCGCACAGCACTGAAGGGAGGTGAATTCCTTGACAGAGGACCGGATCACTCAGCGCACCATCACCGCCGTGATGATCATCATTGCGGTGCTCGCGTTCGTCTTCTCCTTCGGCAACGTCTGGTCTCTCGCCCTTCGCTTGGGCATCCCCGCACCGATCGCACCGCTCATCGCCCCGATGGTGGACCTTTCCGTGGTCGGCCTGCTGGTTGCCCTGCGCTACCTGTCCTTGCGCGGTCTGCCCGCCGAACAGATGACGGCCGCCACCCGGCTGATGCACTTCTCTGGGCTGCTGACGCTGGGCCTGAACGTCGCCGAGCCCATCGCCGCCGGACACTACGGCCGGGCTGCCGTGGACGCCGTGGCTCCTCTGCTCTTGCTCGGGTGGGGCACGGTCGGCCCGCAGCTCCTGCGCGCCTTCCACACCGTCTCGCGCTCCGCTGACTCGTCCTCCAAAGCGACGGTGTCCGAAGCAGAGCCCGTAACGGCCGCCGCTGAGGCCCCGGCTGCCACACCGCCCGCCGACCTGGTTCCGCCCGTCGCTCCGGGCCTCGTCCCGACCTCGGTGACTCCACGCACCGCCCCGGTTCCCGCCCCGCCTGCACCCAAGGTGCCTGAGCCGCTGCTGACCGAAGCGCGCTCCATCGCCGCGTCCCATCACGCCGAGCACGGAGAAACGATCACTCCGTCCCAGCTGAAGACGCGACTCGGCATCGGCCTGCCCATGGCCACTGCCCTGCACGCCGCCCTGTAGGGCAGCACCCTCCGCCGGCCTCTCCGGCTCCACGATCCCCGCCCCTCCCCTGGGCGCCCCGCCATGCCTGCGGGCAGCAGCCCGATGGCACTGAATCGCTGCTGCCCGCGGGCCCACCTTGACGCCAGAAAGGACACCCCGCCACTCATGCGCCGCCCCCTCGACCTGCGGCACGTCGTCAGCCCTGGCCTGCGGGACCTGATCGAGCTGGCCAACACCAACGACTTCAACCGCGTCACCGAACAGGTTCGCAACCTGCGCGGCTGTACAAGCCCCGTCAACCTCCACGGCTGGACGATCACCACCGACTCGGCGACCAAGGAAGTAGTCCGCTCCTACCGCTCCGAAGACGAGCCCTCCGGGCGCCTCCTGACCACCTGCGGCAACCGCCGTGCCTCCCGCTGCCCCGCCTGCTCCCGCGTCTACGCCGCCGACACCTACCACCTGATCAAGGCCGGACTGTCCGGCGGCAAGAACGTCGCTGAAACCGTCCGCGACCACCCTCGCGCCTTCGTCACCCTCACTGCCCCGTCCTTCGGTCCCGTCCACAACCGCAAGACCGACAGCACGGGCAAGACCCGCCCCTGCGGCTGCGGCAGCCATCACACCGAGGACGACCCCGCCTTGGGCACCCCGCTGGACCCGGCCACATACGACTACACCGGGGCCGTGCTCTGGAACGCCCACGCCGGGCAGCTGTGGGGGCGCTTCACCACCTACCTGCGCCGCGCCCTGGCCGAGCACCTCGGCATGACGCAGAAGGCACTGAACGCCGCTCTCCGCGTCTCCTTCGCCAAAGTCGCCGAGTACCAGAAGCGCGGCCTGGTCCACTTCCACGCCGTGATCCGCTTCGACGGACCCGACGGCCACACCACCTCGCCCCCGCCCTGGGCCACCTTCGACGCCCTCCAGGTCGCCGTGGGCCTAGCGGCCGAGCGGGCCCGACTCACCGTCGAGTCCGACGCCATCGGTGAGCGCGTGATCAAGTGGGGCGACCGGTTCAAGATCGACCAGATCTCCGCCCTGGGCGACGGCGAACTCATCGACGCCAAGGTCGCCGGATACGTCGCCAAGTACGCCACCAAGAACGCGGAAGGCGCGGGCACCGTAGACCGCACCCTCATGTGCCGTCCTTGCCAGGGACGCGGCTACGTACGAGGTCCCGACGGCTTCTGCGACATGTGCGAAGACTGCGAAGGCACCGGGCAGGCCGAACCCATTAAGGCCCTGCCAGTGCAACGGCACGTACGGCAGATGATCCGCACCGCTTGGGACCTCGGGAACCTGCCGGAGTTCGCCGAACTCAAGCTCTGGAAGTGGGCCCACATGCTCGGCTTCCGCGGCCACTTCTCCAGCAAGTCCCGCGCCTACTCCACCACCCTCGGCGCACTCCGCGACGTACGCCGCGCCTGGCGCCTCGCCCAGGCCGAAGCCGCACGGGCTCGCGCCGGCCTTCCCACCAACGAGACCAGCCTCGTCACCGCCTCCTCGTGGACCTACCTCGCCAGCGGCTACCGCCCCGGCGAAGAACTCCTCGCCGCCCAGGTCCGCCACGACATCACCCACGCCCAAGGCCTCAAGTCCGAAGGAGACCCCTGGCTGTGACCACTCCGACCAAGGCCGACAGGCGGACACTGAAGCTGGGGGAAGCGCTGGCTGAGATCGGGGTGTCCCGTGCCGCCTTCTACCGCATGCGTGCCCGGGGCCAGGCCCCCAAGCACCTGAAGCTCCCCAACGGTCAGATCCGCATACGCCGGGCCGACCTCGACGCCTGGTTCGACTCCTGCGAGGTGCAGGAAGCGTGCTGACCTACGACGTTCAGGTCTGGGGCATCCGCAAGCGACCGAATCGTGCGGCGGCCTACCAGCTCCGCTGGCGGGTCGGCCTTCGGCCCTTCTCCAAGAGTACAAGATCAAGGCTCAGGCTGATGGTCGGCGCTCAGAGCTGCTGGCCGCTCTGCGTAACCGCGAGCAGTTCGACACGGAAACCGGCCTGCCTGCCTCGGAAGTGCAAGCGCTCAACTCCACCACCTGGTACGCCCACACACGCGCCTACGCGGAGATGAAGTGGCCCGCTGCTTCGGCCAAGCACCGCGCGAGCATCGCTGACACGCTGGCCACCATCACGCCGAAGCTGGTCAAGGACAACCGCGGGGCTCCTGCTCCCAAGGTGCTCCGGATCGCCCTCTACTCGTGGGTCTACCGCTTCGTCGTCGGCGGCGACGGGACGCTGAAGCCCCGCATCAATGTCGAGGAACCTCCCGCCGACATCGTGGCGGCGCTGGACTGGATCAGCCGAAAGTCCGTCGACATCACCGCGCTCAACACGCCGTCGGTGGTGCGTACGGCGCTCGACGCTCTGAAGCTGAAGCAGGACGGCACGCCCGCTGCCGAGAACACGGTTAATCGCAAGCGAACGGTCTTTAGCAACTGCCTCCGGTACGCGGTGGAACGGGAGTTGCTGGCAACCCTTCCTCTCGACAAGGTCGACTGGACCCCGCCCGATACTGACGACGAGATCGACTTCCGGTTCGTGCCCGGCCCGAAGCTGGCGAAGGCGCTGATCGACGCTGTAGGCGAGCAGGGGGCACGTGGACGGCACCTGATGGCGTTCTTCGGGTGCCTCTACTACGCGGCCAACCGCCCTGGGGAGGCAGCCAACCTTCGAGAAGAAGACTTCACCTTGCCCGAAGAGGGCTGGGGAGAAGTGCTGCTGTCCACGAGCACGCCCCGAGTCGGCTCCGGGTGGACCGACACAGGCAAGTCGTTCGATACGCGTGGCCTGAAGAAGCGGGCTCGCAAGGCCACCCGGTCCGTGCCGATTCCCCCCGTCCTCGTGCGCCTGCTCCGCGAGCACATCAAGCAGTTCGGTACTGCTGAAGACGGTCGGCTGTTCCGCGCAGCTCAAGGCGGCGGCCTGCTGTCCAAGGAGTACGGGGAGGCTTGGAAGGCTGCTCGACTCGCAGTGCTGACCGAGTCTGAAGCGGCTTCCCGCCTGGCTGACGTGCCGTACTCCCTGCGCCATGCGGGCGTGTCGCTCTGGCTGGAGTCCGGCGTCTCGCCGGCAGAGGTTGCACGCCGAGCTGGCCATAGCATCGCCGTCCTGTTCCGCTTCTATGCAAAGGCCATTCACCGTAGCCATCAGCACTCGAACGAACATATCGAGCGGGCGCTTGACGCTGCCAGCGATAAGTAAGCCAGTTCGAAGCACAGACCGCGCCACCTCCGCCCGCATCGGGCAAGGTGGCGCCTTCATGTCGTGCAGTGGCATGCCTCCGCGTTGAGCGGGGCTCACCCGAGCTTCGAGGGACAAGCCGCCCCGGAAGACGGACTACTTCCGTAGAAGCTCGTGCAGAAGAGTCACCACCGCGACGGCTGTTCCGAGCGCCGCCCCTACGGCCGGGTGCTCCAAGACCAAGTAGACCGTGAAGACCCCAACGAACAGGAGTAGAAGGGTGCGCGTGCTGATCTGATCCATTTACCTCTCCAAGTAGGTGTCCTGGGATCAGCGTCAGCAGTGGTCAGCGTCAGTTGACGGCTTCTGACAGTCACTCATGATCTCTTACAGTCCCTGACAGTTCATGACGCTAGGTGACATCATGGGCAAGCCATGGGGGCGAGGGCAGGGGGTAACACATGCCACAGTGGCTTAGGCCAAAGCTTCCTGAAGGACCCCTCCGGGTCTTCAATCGCGAACTGCATGCGCTGCACGGCAAGGCGGGATACCCCTCGGCCCGAAAGCTCTACTTAGCCGTAGGGAAGGTCATCAGCCACACGAACATCCACCACGCCTTTGTGAAGCCCGCTCTGCCGACGTGGGGCGTGGTTGAACTGGTCGTGGAGCAGCTTGCTCAGCTAGCCAGACCCCGGCTTGCAGCTGAAGCCGAGGTCAATCGATTCAAGGCTCTTTGGGATCAAGCCCATGCCTCTGTCCCGCTCTCGTCCCCGCCGACCAGAGATCACGAGCCACAGTCAGCCAGCGAACATAGGACTTCGCCTGACGCGGCTCGTCCGGTCCTGACGGCCGGTGCTTTCTTCAGCAACCGAAACGCGCTGATCTTCCAGGCGATCGTTGATCTCCATCGAGCGGGTGGGCCAGTAGGGGTGCCCCAGGTCGCTGCAGAGCTCAAGCGACGCGGCCAACTCGAACTTTGCGGCGGTGAGGACTATCTGTTCGAGTGCGTGAAGGCCGTCATCAAGGGCGCCTACGAGGCCGGCGTGAGCGTTCACGAGTTCGGTGTCCTGAGCGCGCGGAAGGTCCGTGCAACCGCAGACGCTCGCGAACGACTGGGGGCCTCGCTGGTCGAACCAGTGCCGGATGCCAGCCACATGCAGAGGGCAGTGGACCAGGCAGCCAAGTCGCATCCGCACCGGGCGGGCCAGCAGACAGGAAAGGCCACGTGAGCCTGGCTCCCTGCTTGTGAAGCGCCCGATCAGGAGGCACGCTTCGACACGGCGGTCGAGGCCCTTGTACCCGCACGCACGTGGGCCGGCGCCCACACCCGCGTCTTCCACAAGCAGAAGGTGGCCCGGGAACCACGGGTGTGAGTAGTTGCGGTACAGAAAGTGCCGTTGAGATTGATCATGGTCGGGCTAGCACAGGGGATACGGCTGGCGCTGGAGTTCACGGAAAGATCGCCGGGCAGGCAAGGGCGCTGGCTACGGTCCGCCTCGTGCCGGTGGAGTTGCAGGTGGACGGCAAGCCCCTGCGGGCAGGTGTGACGTCCCGGCGCCCCTGTGCCCGACCGAGTGATCAGCGACGCAATCTGGCGCGCGGCCGGCGCTCCCCGGCGAAGAGTCGCAGCCCGGTCGGCGAGACCTTCGCCCGGACCCGGTGCTGGCATTCGGCACATACCAAGGGCGCGGCCGGCCTCACCCGCCAGACATCCGTCCACGCTCGCTCACAGCCGAGATCCGGTAGATGAGCGAACACCGTCCCCCGCTGCTCGTGTATGACGCGGAACGCCATCGGACGCCCCTCTCCTGTGCGGCTGGTGTCTGAGCTAGGACTCCTACGTCACGCGAGCGACGCCACATCCGCAATAGGGCCTCTGGGAGCCACGGGGCTGGCGGTCGAGGTGTGTTGCCGGGACGACACCCCGGAGGCGGTCGTGGTGGTGATGGATCCGGAGGTTTTCCACAGGCCCTCACAGACAGGTCGCCTGGCCGTACGGTGCTCGTGTTGATCACGAGCACAGGGGTGTGCGAAGCCGTACGAGTGGACCTGGCGGTCCGGGTCGAGGATGCGCTGGACGAGCTGCCTGATGCCGGCCGTCGAGAGGTCCTGGGGACCATCGCGACGGTACTGGTCCGTCGCGACGTGTGGCCGACGTTGGGAAGCTGGGAGGCGGCTGTGTGGTTCGGGCGCCGGTGCTGGGTGGTCTTCGCTGCGTACCCGGACGGCATCGATGTGCTCGACCTGGGCTGGGCGGGGTGACGACGTCGTGACGACGACGCGGCCGTCCAAATGCCCGTCCACATTGCCGTCGACCAATGTTGCGGGCGGCAACTTTGGTCTGTGCTTTGGCGGCTGCAACTTTGGTCAGTCCGTAAAATCACGTCCGCCAATTAGTGCGCTAGGTGTTTCACTAAAGCTGAATCGCGATACGCTTCAAGCGCGAGCGGTGTTTCACGCGAAACATCGCTGGTCAGAGCGACCAGACGCCTCACCCTTCCGTCGGTTGCGCCCGACGGAACCGCAAGGGCGAGGCACTGGCCTACCGGTGCGTGGCCTCCGGCTGAGTCACCTCAGCTGGGGGTTCACGCGCTTCAGCTCCACGGGCCCTGCTCCAGGAACGTGACGGCGGTGCGAACGAGTTCGCTGGCCGTGCGCATGCGTTCCGGGGTGAGCTGGGGCCGTACGTGAGCTGTGTACCGGTCCTTGATGCTGCTGATGATCGATTTCAGCTTCCTGATCACCTTCAAGGACCACTCCCTCCCGGCTCGAAGGCCAGGCGAGGCGGGGATGCGCCCCGCAACGCGGGACGCTCTCCGCGCCCCCAGCTGGTGGGGCGCGGCCGATGTCCCGAGGGAATGACCAGACTCTACAGGCGTGATAGGGCCAACTTGGCCGTGATCAACGCTATTTCACGTTTCTGGTGGTCAACGCCGTTCGGTGTGCTGAAATATGCGCCTCAAGTCCCAGCTCGTATCCGTGATCGGCTGCGCAGGTCTCGTGGGCTCCGCCCAGCAGGCCCACGCCCCCCTTGTGTTTTACGACGCGGGCGGGGGGACTTGGCCGGGCTCGGGACGGCGAGAAGGACTCTCATGGCGCTGGGGCCGGCGGCGCCGCCCAGTGCGCCCGCTGCGTGGCACTTCAGCCAGTGACTGGCGCAGGCCCCGACAGGGGCTGTCCGGGTAGCCACCACCTCGGCGGCTGCGGAGTGGTGTCCTTCCAGTGGTGCAGCGTCTGGTCGTCCCGTGCTCGTCGTCGTGGCCGCGCCACCGCGTGCAGTACTGGCGTCCTTCGGACGGGACGACACACATGGACGGACACTGGTTCCGGCCCTGATAGCGCACACGCAGCTCGTCTGGGTAGGTCGTGGCCGGCTCCACGGTCCAGTCCGCAGCCTCCAGCGTGGCGACGAAGATGCGCACCGCCTCCAGGGCGGGCTGCCCCTCCAGCCGCACAAATCCGCCGCGGCTGACGTCCTGCCCGACCGACGTGGCCGAGAGGGTGTACGGATATCGGCGCAGGGCCCGGTCAGTGAGCTCCCAACGTAGAACGACGAGGGCACCGAACAAGCAGCACCAGGGGACTACAGGGAGCCACCTGCCGCCGCATAGTCCGCTGTGAGGTGTCGCTTCGGGCGGGGGGAACCTTGGTCCACCCCTGGTCCACGCGTAGTGATCCACAACGCGACAGAGCTGGGTCAAGGTGAGACAGACCCCACGTCAGAAGGGGTGTCCCTCAAGAGGGACACCCCTTCTGACCTGCATACTTACGACCTCTGCGGAGGCGGTGGGATTTGAACCCACGGTGACATCGCTGCCACGACGGTTTTCAAGACCGTTCCCTTCGGCCGCTCGGGCACACCTCCCCGCGCCGGCCGTGATCGGCGGCGCGGGGACAAGAGTAACGGGTCGGCACGCGCGTGTGCGGGTCAGTTGTCGCCGATGCGGGAGCCGAGGGTGAGTTCGGTGGTGTGTTCCTTGCCGCCGCGCTCGTAGGTGATCGTGACCTTGTCGCCGGGCTTGTGGGTCCAGATCTCGCCGATCAGGGTCGGGCCACTGTCGATGACGTGGTCGTCGAGCTTGGTGATCACGTCGCCGGGCTTGAGGCCGGCCTTGTCGGCGGGGCCGCCGGACTCGACCGGGTCGGCGCCGCCACCGCCCTGGTCGGTGATCTGGGCGCCGTCCGTCGTGTCCTCCAGGGAGACGGAGGCGCCGATCTTCGCGTACACCGGCTTGCCGGTCTTGATCAGCTCCTGGGCGACGTACTTGGCCTGGTTGATCGGGATGGCGAAGCCCAGTCCGATCGAACCGGCCTGGCCGGTGCCGCCCAGGCCGCCGCTGCCGGCGGACTGGATCGCGGAGTTGATGCCGATGACGTTGCCCTGGGCGTCCAGCAGGGGGCCGCCGGAGTTGCCCGGGTTGATCGAGGCGTCGGTCTGCAGGGCGCTCATGTAGGAGGCCTTGCTGTCGGCGCTGCCGTCGCTGGAGGCCACCGGGCGGTTCTTGGCGCTGATGACGCCCGTGGTCACCGTGTTGGACAGGCCGAAGGGGGCGCCGATGGCGATCGTGGAGTCGCCGACGGCCACCTTGTCGGAGTTGCCCAGGGGGAGCGGGTTCAGGTCCCCCGGCGCGTCCTTCAGCTTGATGACCGCGACGTCGTAGCCCTGCGCGTGGCCGACCACCTCGGCGTCGTACTTCTTGCCGTTGGGGAACGTCGCTGTGAGCTTGCCGCCGTCGACCGCGCCCGCCACCACGTGGTTGTTGGTGACGATGTGGCCCTGCTTGTCGAAGACGAAGCCGGTGCCGGTGCCGCCCTCACCGCTGGTGCTCTCGGCCTCGATGGTGACCGTGCTGGGCAGCGCCCTGGCGGCCACGCCCGCGACCGTGCCCGCGTCGCGCTTGACGGAGCCGCCGGTGTCGGAGGCGGCGACCGTGGTGGAGCCGGTCTCGTCGTTGTTCTTGGCCAGCGTGTAGCCGAGGCCGCCGCCCAGACCGCCCGCGACCAGCGCGGCGACCAGGACCGCGGCGAGCAGCCCGCCCCGCCCGCGGCCGGACTTCGGCGCGGGCGGCTGGTACGAGGAGCCCCAGCCGCCGTACCCGCCGTCACCCCCGCCGTACGACGGGTTGGCAGGCGGCGGGGGCGGCCAGGAGGCGTCGGGGGCCGAGCCCTGGGAGACGTGCCCCTGGGAGGCGCCGTCCGGTCCCGTCCCCGCCGAGGCGTAGGCCGGCGCCTGACCGGCGTACCCGTCCTGCCCCGGAGCGCCGGGAGCGCTCGCGGGCGGCGTCGGAGTCGTCGGCGCGCCGCTGCCGGGCGCCGCTGCCTGCGGGGAGGCTGCGGGAGATGCCACCGGCACGGGGGGTGCAGACGGGGCCGGGGGTACCGGGGTGCCCTCGTTCTCGGTGCTCACAGCTTCTCTCCTCGATCAACGGCTGTATGGGGTCGCACTCGGTCACGCTCGTGCGCGCTGGTCGACGGTCCGGCGCGATTCAGCTGTCCATGTCTGGGTGCATGTCGTGCATGTCTATTTGTATGCCGTCAGCTTTTCCCACGGGCTGTCAGAGCACCATAAGCGGTGGCTGTGGGTCCCGGGTTCCTCTTTATATAGGTCATGTGGAACTAAATGGACGTGATGACGACGACTCCGACCGGACGACTACCCACGCTCGGTGGCACCATGACGCGGTGACCCACGCACGACAGCCCCGGACTCAGGTCGTCGCCCACCGCGGAGCGTCCGAAGAGGCCCCCGAGCACACCCTGGCCGCGTACAGGAAGGCGATCGAGGACGGTGCGGACGCCCTTGAGTGCGATGTCCGCCTGACCGCCGACGGCCACCTCGTCTGCGTCCACGACCGCCGCGTCAACCGCACGTCCAACGGCCGCGGCGCGGTCTCGGCCCTGGAGCTCGCCGACCTGGCCGCCCTGGACTTCGGTTCCTGGAAGACCCGCGACGCCTGGAAGAACCGGGACGAGGAGCCCGACTGGGAGCACCGGCCCGAGGACCGGGAGGAGACCTCCGTCCTCACCCTTGAGCGGCTGCTCGAACTGGTCGCCGACGCGGGGCGCCGGGTGGAGCTGGCCATCGAGACCAAGCACCCCACGCGTTGGGCCGGACAGGTGGAGGAGCGGCTGCTCATGCTGCTGAAGCGGTTCGGCCTCGCCGAGCCGGCCAGTGCCGAGGAGTCCCCGGTACGCGTCATGAGCTTCTCGGCCCGCTCGCTGCACCGGGTGCGGGCGGCCTCTCCGACACTGCCGACGGTCTACCTGATGCAGTTCGTCTCGCCCAGGCTGCGCGACGGGCGGCTGCCCGCGGGGGTCCGGATCGCGGGCCCGTCGATACGGATCGTGCGCAACCACCCCACGTACATCGAGCGACTGAAGGCGGTCGGCCACCAGGTGCACGTCTGGACGGTGAACGAGCCCGAGGACGTGGAGCTGTGCGTCAGCCTCGGCGTCGACGCCATCATCACCAACCGCCCGCGCGCGGTGTTGCACCAGCTCGACCGCTGATTCGCCACACTGTTCCCTCAGCCCACTTTTATCTACTTCCGTCACACCTCTTGACCCGGCTGGAGGGGCTGCCGCATCCTCCGATCTCGGACACACCGTCGAAATCCAGCCACACGACTACAGGGAGTGCTCCGGCGCGTTCGGTTCGTATTCGATCGTTGCGAGTGCGTCACCGGACTGGGATCGGCCGGTTTCCGGTACAGGCCAATGGGGCATCCACACCGTGGCGTGGGGCAAAGGAGGTCTCGGGGGTGGCGTTGGTGGTGGCACAGGAGGTGCCCACGTCGTCGAGCATGGCCGTACCCCATGGCCCTGCGGGCGTGGGGGAAGCACGACACCGCATGCGTGATCAGTTGCGCAGAGGCGGCGTGGCGGAATCGGTCATCGACGACGCCGTACTGATCCTTTCGGAACTCTTGAGCAACGCGTGCAAACACGGCCGCCCCCTGGGCGACGCCCTGGCCGGGGACGGTGACGTCCGGGCCGCGTGGCGCGTGGACCCGAGCGGCCGGCTGATCGTCGAGGTCACGGACGGGGGTGGTCCGACCCGCCCGGCTCCGGCCACGCCCTCGGTCACCGCACACGGCGGCCGTGGGCTGAACATCATCACCGCGCTGGCCGACGACTGGGGCGTAAGGGACGACGCCCGCGGCGAGGTCACGGTGTGGGTCGTCGTCCACGACGACGTGCACGACCCGGACGCGGGGCACCGCCGCGACGACTTCGCCACGCGTGTCGCGGCACCCGCCGTGTCCCAGATACCCGACCTGGGCTTCGCGGACGCCTTCGACGAGCTGGGCTGACCCGGCACTCCGCCCGACGTGCCCGGAGCCGGCCAGGCGCCGCCGGGCACGGCACACGGCGTCGCGTTGTCCACAGGATCCCGTCGGCCAGGGCACGAACGGCTAGGCTCGCGCCCGTACGAGACGAGCCGTAACCGGGAGACACCCACGATGGCCAAGAAGCGCCCCCAGACGAAGGCCAAGCGCCCGCAGATCACGGACGGAGAGATCCCGGTCGTCGGCGCCCGCGAGCCCTGCCCCTGCGGCAGCGGCCGCCGCTACAAGGCCTGCCACGGCCGGGCCGCCGCCCAGGCCGTGACCGAGCTGGTGCAGCGCCCCTTCGAGGGGCTGCGGGGCGAGTGCGACTGGGTGGCGCTGCGCGAGCTGGTGCCCGCCGCCACCGTCGAGCTGACCCTCAAGGACGGCCTCCCCGAGGGCGTCCCGTCGGTGACGCTGGCCACCGTCCTGCCGATGGCCTGGCCGGCCCTGCGCCGCGAGGACGGCTCGGTGCTGATCGGCCTGCAGAACGACACCGCGTCGGGCGACATCAGCCGCGACCTCGCCGACACCCTCCAGCGCGCCCTGTCCGCCGAGCCGGGCACACCCGTGCAGGGCCGCCGGGCGTCGGCCGACGGTCCGCGGCTGCAGGAGCTGCTCGACCCCGAAGGCGCCTTCGAGCCAGTTGTGCACTCGGGCTTCGAGTTCTGGGTCCCGGACCCGGAGAAGGCCACGCCGGAGGTGACCGCCTCCCTGGAGCGGGCCAACGCCGCGGCCATCCCCACCGTCCGGCTCCAGAGCGTGGACGCCGCGTACTGGTGCGAGACGCCGGAGAAGAACCACCTGCGCTGGGTCATGCCGCACCCGGAGGAGCGGCTTCTGGACGCCCTCGCGCGACTGCAGGCGGCGGGCCGGTCCAGCCTCGGCGAGGGCACCCGCCTCGTCGGGTCCTTCCGTGCTCACGGGCTCACCGTCCCGGTCTGGGACCTGCCGAGCGGGGTCGGAGCACAGGATGTGGAGAAGCCCGCCGCGGAGTTCGCCGAGCGCCTCGCCGAGGCCCTGGCCTCGGACGCACCGCTCACGGCCGACGAGCGCCGGGCGCGCGGCGGCCTCACCAACCGGCAGGTCACGCTCAGCTGACACGGCGGTCCCGGGGGTGGTTCGGCTGACTGACCGGTGAGCCGAACCAGGCCCTGGAACAGGTGACTCCGGTCACAACTCCCGGTGCAGACAAGCCAGTCGGTGACCGGAAAGCAGAGATCGAATTTGCGAACCGCAGATCTCTTGTTACCGTTCCAGTAGCCCGGTTGCTGGTGCATCCCCCGTCGCCAGCAACCGGGTCTTTCTGTGTCCGTCACTCTTTACGGCATGCGGTCGCGCGTCAACTGCCCGTTCGTGGCGGGGAGTTGCTCCCGGAGCGCAACAACAGGGCTTGGCGCCCGGTCCGTTCCGCGAACTCGGCGACCGCCGTGTACGCCGCCAGTTCCCCCCGGGTGCGCTCCCTCGGCGTCTCGCACATCGCCGGTTCGTCCTCGGCGTCGACCTGGCAGTGGATCTGTACGGTGCGGCCGCGCGGGCCCATGAGGCTCAGTACGGAGTCCAGCGCCGCGCCGGTCGGATTGCGGTAGTAGGTCCGGCCCCAGGTCTCTCCGCCCTGCGCCAGGACACAGGTCTGTGCTTCGACGCCGTCGGAGGAGGCGAGTTCGGGACCGCAGCGCACGGCGTCGGCCGAGGGCGCCTCGGCGGCGGTGCGGGACGCCCCGTCGGCCGCTGGACGCGCCTTGCCGGCACGGTCGTCGGCCGGCGGGAGGGAACGTACGAGCGAGCGGCCCTCGTCCCCCACGGGTCCGGCGGACGCCACGGCGAACGGCAGCGCGACCGCGCACACCACGACGCCCAGGAGGGCGAGCAGACGGACTCGGCGGGCACCGGGTCCGCCGCGAAACGCGGACGGGGCGCGATGCCTGCCGGGCCTCGTGCTGGGCTTTCCGTGCCTTGCGCCGCGACGCTTTCCGGGACCTGCGCCGCGTTTTGCGGGACCTGCGCCGTGCTTTCCGGAACCCGTGCTGTACTTCCCGGGGCCTGCGCCGCCGTGTTCTCCGGGCGCCGCGTCGGGCCTTCGGACTCCCGCCCTGCGTGTCCCGATCCCTGAGCTGTGCTTCGCAGCCCTCGCGCTCTGCTCCCCGGGCCCTGAGCGGTGCTTCGCGGACTTTGCGTCCCGCTTCCCGAGCCTTGAGCTGTGCTTACCGGTCCGGGCGCCGCGCTTTCCGGCTCGCGAGCCACGTGCTCGGGCTCCGCCGCCACGCGCTGCGGCCTCAGCGGCTTCGGCGGCTCCGGAGGTGTGCACCTGGCCCTCGGCGCCATGGGCCGCGGCCTCTACGCCGTGCGCCGTGGCCTCCACGCCACGCGCCGTGGCCTCCACGCCACGCGCCGTGGCTTCTACGCCATGCACCCGGGCGGCGATGCTCCGCGCCCGAGCTTCAGCGCCCCGCCCCCGATCCTCCGCACCAAGCAGCCGGGGTTCAGCACCCCGCCCCCGGCCCTCCGCACCAAGCAGCCGGGCCTCAGCGCCCGACATCCCTCGGGCGTCGGCCCCGCGCACCCGCGCGTCGGCACCCCGCCCCCGAGCGTCAGCGTCGGCCCCCCGCACCCCCGCCTCGGCGCTCCGCGCCCGGGCGTCGGTGTTGTGCTCCCCAGAACCAAGCGGCATGAAGCGGACGATAACGACGACGGACGGGCGGGGAGTTCGGCGCGCGCCGACACCCTCACAACTCGGGTGCGCTCACACCCGTACGGGTGAGGACCTCGACCACGGCGTCCACGACGGCCTCCACGTCGGGCACCCACGGCGAGGCGGAGCCGGGCAGCGGTGCGCGCTCCCAGCCGATGGAGCCCCGGCCGGCCTCGGACGGGGGCAGCGCCAGATAGCCGCCTTCGCCGTGGAAGCGCAGGGAGCCGGGCACGAAGTCCTTGGCGTACAGCAGCTCGCCCAACTGCTCCATGGAGTACGGCTTGACGAGGATCGCCCAGCGGTCGGGCGAGGCGACGACCGGACCGAGGCGCATGCCGACGCGATCGAGGGCGTCCAGGGCGCGGGCGGCCGGCAGGGCGGGCAGGGAGACCGCGCAGGGGGCCTTGCCGCCGGTGGCGAGGACGATGGGTGCCGTGGGCCGGTTGGTCCACCACCAGCGCACCATGCGCTCGTCGGTGGTGGCCGCGAGGAGGCCGGGTTCGAACGGATGCGCTCCGGGCACCGTGCAGTCCGGGTCGGGGCAGCCGCAGCGGGACTGCGCCTGCGGGTCCGCCGCCACGCCCGGGAGTACGGGCCACTGCCATTCCGTCGCGTAGGTCAGGGCCGCGCTGATCAACTCAGGCCTCCCGTCGCTGCGCTGGGACAGGAGCCTGCGTCGCCTTCCGAGGATCTCGCGCATGAGCGCTCGTTCCTTTCCGTTGCACGCCTGGCAACACCGTGGTCCACATCACATCATGTGTCGATCACTTCACTGTGCGTACCTGTTGGCGCATCACACCCCTGCGGAGGCAGGGGAAACCCCTCTGGGCCGAGCGTTGGCTGCGTCCGAGGCAGCCTCGCCCATACTGCGTCTATCAAAAGCACGGGCGTGGCGTGGGGTGGCGAAGTCTGGCGTTTTGCCGTCGCGCGTATTTCTCTCCGCCTCCGCCACGGGAGGATGGGGCACGGTCGTCGGTGGCTAAGACGCCCGGGTCCGTCACCAGGTTCCGGGTGGCTACCAACCACCCCTGGCCTTTCACCGAGTACGTACCCATCACGACCGCTGTGACGCTCCGTGGAACGAACCCAGTCGACCGCAACAAGCCGTTCCTCGGGGCAGTTTTAAGCCAAGTTTGCGTTTTGACAAGGGGCCACACAAGACCCACGGACACCAGGAATCCCAGCAGGACAATGCTGGACATCTCCTCACGAGTGCGTGTACATGTGGAGACACTGCTAGCGGCGCAGAATGACATGGGGGTTTGCGATGCTTTTCAGCAGTACGTGCCGGTCGGAAAGCCGGACACCATGAACGCCCCGCACCCTCCGAAAGTGGCTGGAATCGATTCAACGGTTCCGTCTCCAGCACACACTGCCGCGCCTTCCGCCCCGGGTACCTCACCGGTCTCCCCGTCAAACCCGCCTGCCCCTCCCGGCGCACTGCTCCAGGACCGCCTCGCCGGCTGGGTGTCGGATCTCACGACCCTCCACGAACTCACCGAACGCCTGGCCCGCACGGACGCCCTCGCCGAAGGGCTCCTTGAGGTGCTGCGCGCGGGTGCCGCACTGCTGGGCGCACGGCGTGGTCTGGTCGTGCTGGAACCGGGCGACGGGCTCGGCCCGGCCAGCACCGTCGGACTGGGCCTCGGCCGGGCCGACCTGGGCCACATCGAGACCGTGCCGCGCGGCTCGACGTCGTACGGGCGGATCCTCGACGGGCTGCCCGGCTGCGAGGCCGGGGTCACCCAGCCCGACCTGTTCGCCGAGGAGGGGCTGGACCCCCGTCAGCGCGAGGTCGCCGCCCGCCTCGGCTACGCCGCCAGCTACGCGCTCCCCCTGTCCACCGAGACCGCGGGCCGCCTGGGCGCCGCCGTATGGCTCTACGACGAGCCCGCCGAGCCGGGCGAACGCAGGCGCCACCTCGTCGGCCTGTACGCCCGCTACGCAGCCGAACACCTCGCCCGGCTCCTGGAAATCGAGCGCACGCGCGCGTGCATGGCGACGATGACCGAGGAACTGCTGCCCTCCAGGCTGCCGCGAGTGCCCGGCGTCCAGCTCGCCGCCCGCCGCCGCACCGGCCCGCGCGGCGGCGGCGACTGGTACGACGCCCTGCCGCTGCCGGACGCCGCGCTCGGTCTCGCCGTCGGATCCGTCACCGGCTCCGGTCCCAGCGCGGTCGCGGCGATGGGCCGGCTGCGGGCGTCCCTGCGCGCGTACGCCGCGATGGAGGGCGAGGACCCGGTCGCCGTCCTGTCCGACCTGGAGCTGCTGCTGCGCCTGACCGAGCCCGCCCGCTCGGCCACCGCCCTGTTCGGCTACTGCGAGCCCGCCCTGCGCAAGATCACGCTCGCCGGTGCCGGGCACAGCCCGCCCCTGCTGATCGGCGAGCAGCGCACGGAGTTCGTGGAGACCTCCGTCTCCGCGCCGCTGGGCATGCTCGCCTGCTGGGAGGCGCCGAGCGTGGAGATCCACGCGGAGGCCGGCGAGACGGTTCTGCTCTACACCGACGGGCTGCTGCAGCGCACCGGCGACCCCACCGACCGCGCCTTCGCCCGGCTGCACGCGGCGGCGGCCGGAGTGCCCAGGGCGATGCGGCGCGATCCCGGTGCCGTCGCGGACCACGTCCTGCGGACGGTGCTGCCGGACGGGCTGGACGCGGCCGACAGCGAGGAGGACGTCGTACTCCTCGCGGCGCGGTTCGAGTAGGGCACCGGTTTCCGCAGCCCAGGGCCCTCTTCTGTACGACCGTACGATGGACAGGGTCCAGTGCCGTACCGAGGAGGATGACCGTGGCCGAGGAGCTCACTCCGGAGACCCCGGAAGAGACGGACGAGCCGATCAAGCAGCGCAAGAACGGCCTGTACCCGGGCGTGTCCGACGAGCTCGCCGAGAACATGAAGAGCGGCTGGGCCGACACCGAGCTGCGCGACCTGCGGCCGATCCCGCAGGCCGCCGAGACCGCCGCCCGCCGTGCCGCGCTGTCCGCGCGCTTCCCGGGCGAGCGCCTGGTCGTCCCCGCCGGCAACCTGAAGACCCGCTCCAACGACACCGAGTACCCCTTCCGGGCGTCGGTCGAGTACGCGTACCTCACCGGCAACCAGACGGAGGACGGCGTCCTGGTCATGGAGCCCACGGACACCGGCCACAAGGCGACGATCTACCTCCTTCCCCGCTCCAACCGCGAGAACGGCGAGTTCTGGCTGGACGGCCAGGGTGAGCTGTGGGTCGGCCGCCGCCACTCCCTCACCGAGGCCGAACAGCTGTACGGCATCCCCGCCTCCGACGTGCGCGAGCTGGCGGACGCGCTGCGCGGGGCCACCGGCCCGGTCCGCGTCGTACGCGGCCACGACGCCGGCATCGAGGCGGCACTGACCGACAAGGTCACCGCCGAGCGCGACGAGGAACTGCGCGTCTTCCTCTCCGAGATGCGGCTGGTCAAGGACGACTTCGAGATCGGTGAGCTGCAGAAGGCCGTCGACTCGACCGTGCGCGGCTTCGAGGACGTCGTGAAGGTCCTCGACAAGGCCGAGGCGACGAGCGAGCGCTACATCGAGGGCACGTTCTTCCTCCGCGCGCGCGTGGAGGGCAACGACGTCGGCTACGGCTCCATCTGCGCCGCCGGCCCGCACGCCTGCACCCTGCACTGGGTGCGCAACGACGGCCCGGTCCGTTCCGGCGACCTGCTCCTGCTGGACGCGGGCGTGGAGACGCACACCTACTACACCGCCGACGTCACGCGCACGCTGCCGGTCAACGGCCGCTACAGCGCGATCCAGAAGAAGATCTACGACGCCGTGTACGAGGCCCAGGAGGCCGGTATCGCGGCCGTGCAGCCGGGCGCCAAGTACCGGGACTTCCACGACGCGGCGCAGCGTGTGCTCGCCGAGCGGCTCGTCGAGTGGGGCCTGGTCGAGGGTCCGGTCGAGCGGGTGCTGGAGCTGGGCCTGCAGCGCCGCTGGACGCTGCACGGCACGGGCCACATGCTCGGCATGGACGTGCACGACTGCGCGGCCGCGCGGACGGAGACGTACGTCGACGGCACGCTGGAGCCCGGCATGGTGCTCACCGTCGAGCCGGGCCTGTACTTCCAGGCCGACGACCTGACGGTGCCCGAGGAGTACCGCGGCATCGGCGTCCGCATCGAGGACGACATCCTGGTCACCGAGGACGGCAACCGGAACCTGTCGGCGGCGCTGCCGCGCCGGTCGGACGAGGTCGAGGCGTGGATGGCGGGCCTCAAGGGCTGACGGTACGGCGTACGGCGGTCGCGGCCGGGCACCGGTGAGGTGCCCGGCCGTTGTCGTGCCCGGGGGATGTCAGGCCGCCGGCCCGCCGGCCACCACCGGCAGCGAGTCCAGGAACAGCGCCCCCGCGAGCAGTCCCGCGCTGCCCCGGGGGCTCCACGCGCGCGCGTGCAGGTCGGCGTCGAGGGCCGCGAGTGCCGTCGCGCCCGCCCGCGTGGCCGTACCGCCCGCCTCCAGCACCTCCCGGGCGCCCGCCTGGACGTGGCGGAGGCCCATCGGGCCCGCGGTGTACAGCAGTTCGGTGTCCTGGAGGGTGGACATCACGGTGAGCAGCGCGTCCAGGCGGGCCTGCGCCTCGGTGGCACCGGCCGCCCGCGCCGCGGTCAGCGCGTCCACCGCCCGGCGTACGTGCGGGAAGCCGGCGCGCGCTTCTCCTCGCGCACCGGCCGCCCCGTACTTCGCCGACACCGACGACCCACGGGAGGGCCGCCTCGGTGCCCGCCGGTCCTGGTGCGCGGCGATCTTCTTGGCCAGGGCCGCCACCTCGGCGGCACCGGCCCGCGGCTGCAGTGCCGCCGCCGCGACCAGCAGGCCCAGCGCCCACAGCGCGCCCCGGTGACCGCCGCCGGCGAGCGCCACCGAGTGCTCGGTGCACCGCCCGATCGCGCCCAGTTCCGCCCGGAGCCGGGGCGTGGGTTCGCCGGTGCGGCGGGCCGCCGCGGCCATCGCCGTGAGCCCGGGGGTGAGCGCCTTCGCCGACCAGCGCAGGGTGTGGTGGTCCCGTCGGGTGACGCGCGCGCCGAGGTCGCGCGGGTCGGGCAGTCCCGGCTTGGGGGTCAGGGCCAGCTGCCCGGTGAGCGCGGTCACCGCGGCCCGCGCCAGCGCCTCGTCCTCGCGGCTGCCCAGCGCCACGGCTACGAGGAGGCCGAGGGGGAGGGGCTGGGGGCGTCGCCGGGCGCACCGCTCGGGGGCGTGCCGCCTCCGCCGCTGCCCGCACCGGTGTTCTCGGCGTCCGGG
Source organism: Streptomyces sp. S.PNR 29 (assembly GCF_030386795.1). Taxonomy (GTDB): domain Bacteria; phylum Actinomycetota; class Actinomycetes; order Streptomycetales; family Streptomycetaceae; genus Streptomyces. Next base: position 123,942 of record NZ_JANUQM010000013.1, on the reverse strand, counting down.
TCGATGGCGACGGTCAGGAAGCCCTTGTAGCCCTTGGACGGATCGGCCTTCTTGACCGGCTTGAGGGTCAGCAGGCCGCTGGAGGCACCGCCGCCGTCGTACACCATGTCGTCGTCGAGCCTCGTGTAGGTGCCGGTGTGCCGGGAGTACGGCTCCAGCGTGAAGATCTCCTCGGCGACGTCGTCGGCGAAGAACAGCTGGCCGGTGTGGTTGACCTTGCCGCCCTCGTAGGTGCCGTCCTCCTTCTGGCCGCCGGTGTGCACCTTGAGGTGGATGTGGCAGGTACGCGGGGTGTACCAGCCGGGGAAGATCGTCTCGAACTTGACGACCCCGTTGGCATTGGCGATCTGGTAGCCGCGCAGGTAGGTGTTGTCGTCGGCCGTGGAGCCGTCCTCGCTCTCGGCGGGGGCCGAGCCGCCGGGGTTGGCGGTGGTGTAGCCGGAGTAGTAGCCCCAGGCGTCGCAGTGCCAGATCTCCACGGCCGCCCCGGAGACGGGGGTGCAGCCGTCGGTGGCGTCCACGACGGTGAGCCGCAGCGTCAGCGGGACGCCGTTCTTGCCCTCGGTGATGTCCTTCCGCACCAGCGCGCCGTCGAGGTAGTACGGCCCCTCGGTCACGCTCGACATCAGCTGCATGCAGGTGCCGGAGCTCTCCGAGGCCGACGCGGTGGCCGTCGCTTCGGTGGCGGTGGTCGTCGTCGTGTCGGCCAGGGCCGCCCGGGAGACGGCGACGGCGAGACCACCGGCCGCGACCGTGCCGCCGGTCACCGCGAGGGCGCGGCGCCGGGTGATGGAGGTGTCCTTGTGTTTTCCCGTCATGGACGGGAACCGTAGGGACGCCCGTTGTCAGGGACATGGGCCGTGCATAGGAGAGCGCTGTGAGTCGCTACGCCGTCAGCAGGGACGGGTCCTTGCGCCACTTGAGTATTTTGTCGAAGCTCACCACCGCACCGCCCGGGCCGGGCTTGTTGCGGATGTGGACGTGGTCGGCGAGTTCCCGGATGAGGCCGAGGCCGCGGCCGTGCTCGGCGTCGACGGGTACGGGGCGGGCCGGCGCGGCCGGTCGGCCGGAAGGACCTGAGCCGGAGGGGAAGCCGGGGCCGGCGTCGGTGACCTCGATGCGGCACATCTCACCGTCGAGATAGGCGGTGACCCGGTACGCCTCCGAGGAACCGCCGGGCCCGGTGCCCCCGCCGTGCTCGACGGCGTTCGCGCAGGCCTCGCTGAGGGCGACGGAGAGGTCGTAGGAGATGTCGGGGTCGACGCCGGCGGTCTCCATCGTGCCGAGCAGCAGGCGCCGGGCGAGCGGCACGCTCGCAGCCTCACGCCGCAGATGGAGTGACCACCAGATGCTCATGCTCCAGCCTCCCGGCCGCGGCTCGACATACCGTTACGTATTGCCCGGGGTGCTCGAACGTAAGCGCAGGGTTGACGTGATAACGCCCATACAGCGGATTTGCCCGGCGCGGAGAGCGCGGTATGGGGCGCATGGCTCGATATGAGGGCGCATGGCTCGGTATGGGAGCGCGTGGCTCGGTATGAGGGCTCGGGGGTCTGTGGAGCGGGCATGGGGGTGCGGTTCGTACCAGAGGGTGATCTTCCGGTCGTAGCGCATGTTGCGGACCTGCCGTACGCCGCGTACCGGGCCAGTGCGATGATGAGCCCGCCATGACTGCCCCCCACCAGCGCTCGGCGCGCTCCGGAAGGGATCTCCGGATACTGCGGGCCGCGGTGTTCGCCGCGGTCTGCGTCGTGCTGGCTGCCACGGGGCACGCGCTCGCCTCCTGCGCCACCGTTCCCCTGTGGACGGTGGGCGCGGGATTCCTCGGGACGATCGTGGTGGCGGCGCCGCTCACCGGACGTGAGCGCTCGCTGCCCGCGACAGCGGCCCTGCTCGCGGTCGGGCAGACGGTCCTGCACACACTCTTCGGACTGGGGCAGCACGGTACGGCCGCCGTGCAGTCCACGGGCGCCGTCAGCAAGGCCTCGCTGGTCGAACAGGCCGCCCGGCTCATGTGCGGGACCAGCGCGGCGGAGATCAGCCCCGCCCAGGCGCGGAAGATCCTCACCGACGCGCAGCTCTACCCGGCCCCCTCCGCAGGCGCGGCACACCACCCCGCGGACGCCATGTCCACCACCGCGGGATCGTCGGTGTCGCTGCTCCCGTCCCTGCCGATGCTGCTCGGCCACGTCCTCGCCGCGATCGCCGCCGGGTGGCTGCTGCGCCGCGGGGACCTGGCGCTGGCCCGGCTCGTCGAACTGTCGGCACAGTCCGCGCACACGGTCGCCGAGGGGGCGCTCGTACGGTCCCTGCGCGGGGCGCTCGCGTTGGTACGCGCCCTGCACACCGGGCTCCCGGCCGCCCTCGGGTCGGACCCGCATCTGCCGCGCACCGCTCTGCCCGCGCCGCCGCGGCCCCGCACCACCGCACTCCAGCACACGGTGATCAGGCGCGGGCCGCCCGCCTCCGCGCTCACCCTCGCCGCCTGACAGGACGCGTCCACCGCTCCGCCTCCGTACACCGGATCCGGGCAGGGGCCGCCGTCATGCGGCACACGCGCGTGCGCCCGTTTTTCGACAGGCCCTCGTCCACGACAGGCCCTCGTCCACGGCAGGCGTTCTCCCAGGGGACCCCTTCACTCAGGGCACCCCACGCGCACGTACCCCTCGTCAACACCGGAACTCACCAAGCGGAGTGCTCCTTTCCATGAAGTCCCTGAAGACTTCCCGTATCGCCGCCGCCGTCGCCGTCGCCGGCACCACCGTCCTCGTCCTGTCCTCTCCCGCCTTCGCGCACGTCTCCGTGCAGCCGGAGGGCACGGCCGCCAAGGGCGGCTACGCGGTGGTGGACTTCAAGGTCCCCAACGAGCGCGACGACTCCTCCACCACCAAGCTCGAAGTCGCCTTCCCCACCGACCACCCGCTGGCCTCGGTGATGCCGGAGCCGGTCGACGGCTGGAACATCAAGGTCACCAAGTCCAAGCTGGACAAGCCGGTCGACAACCACGGCGAGAAGATCAGCGAGGCCGTCACCAAGGTCACCTGGACCGCCGACGGCAAGGGCATCGAGCCCGGCTACTTCCAGAAGTTCCCGGTCTCCATCGGCGCCCTGCCCGAGGACACCGACCAGCTCGTCTTCAAGGCCCTCCAGACGTACTCCGACAAGGAGGTCGTCCGCTGGATCGAGGTGCCGCAGAAGGGCCAGGAGGAGCCTGACAACCCGGCTCCCGTGCTGGAGCTGTCCGCCGCCTCCGAGGACGGCCACTCCCACGGCGCGTCGGCGGAGGAGGCCTCCGACGACGCCGAGTCGACCGCCGCCAACGCCGCCGGCTCCACCTCCGACTCCTCCGGCGGCACCGACACCACCGCTCGCGTCCTCGGCATCGTCGGGATCGTCGTCGGCGCGGCGGGCGTGGCCTACGGCGTACTCGCCGGACGTCGGCGCGGCAACGCCTGACCCTCTCGCACGCGGCACGCGCCGGGGCCCCGCCTCGTACGGCCCCGGCGCGCGCCGGAACACTCACGACTGGGACATTTTCCATGCGCAACAAGACGTCCATGCGTCACAAGACCTTCGCCGCGGCCGCGCTGCTCGCCGCCGGCACACTGACCCTGACCGCCTGCGGCAGCGGCGACACGAGCAAGCCCGTCTCCGTGGTCTCCGAGGACGCCGGCTCCCAGCAGGCCGCCACCGTCCTCGACAAGCCGTTCGAGAAGCCGGATCTGGTCCTCACCGACACACAGGGCAAGAAGTACGACTTCCGCGAGGAGACCGCAGGGAAGCCCACGCTGATCTACTTCGGGTACACCCACTGCCCCGACGTCTGCCCGCTGACGATGAACAACATCGCCGTGGCCAAGAAGCAGTTGCCCAAGTCCGAGCAGGACGAGCTGCGGGTCGTGTTCGTCACCACCGACCCCGAACGGGACACCGCCTCCGCACTCGGCAAGTGGCTGAAGGGCATCGACCCCCAGTTCGTCGGCCTGACCGGCGACTTCGCCACCATCCAGGCCGGCGCCCGCACCCTCGGCATCTCCATCGAACCGCCGCACAAGGACAAGAACGGCAAGGTCGTCTCGACGCACGGCACCCAGGTCGTCGCCTTCTCACCGAAGACCGACGGGGGTTACCTGCTCTACGGCGAGGACGCCACCGTCGACGACTACACCAAGGACCTCCCCAAGATCGTCAAGGGTGAGAAGCCGTGAGGCGTCTCGGTCCGGCAGCCGCCGCGGCGATAGCCGCAGCGCTGGTCCTCGCAGGCTGCGGTTCCGACTCCGACTCCGCGGCCGAGCTGTCCGCCGGCTCCGCCTACATGCCGCAGCCGGTCACCGGCGACATGGCGGCCGGCTTCCTCACCATCACCAACAAGGGCGGTACGAAGGACGAGCTGACCTCGGTGACGAGCGACGCCGCCGCCGACGTCACCGTGCACAAGACCGCCGGCGGCACGATGCAGGAGGCCGGCCGCCTCACGATCCCCGCCCACGGCCGACTCGTCTTCCAGAGCGGCGGCAACCATCTGATGTTCGAGAAGCTGAAGCGCACGCCGAAGCAGGGTCAGACGGTCTCCGTCGAACTGCACTTCGCCCACTCCGACCCCCTCAAGGTCGCGATGCCGGTGAAGTCGGCCACGTACACCCCGACGACCGGACACTGAGGGAGGGACCACCTTGACGCAGACCATCGCCCCCCGCGTCCGGACCCTGGTGCTGCTGTTCCTGGCCGTCACCGGCGCGCTGCTCGCCGGTGCCGGCCCCGCCTCCGCGCACGCCGCGCTGACCGGCAGCGACCCCCAGCAGGGGGTGGTGGTCGACAAGGCCCCGACCCAGGTCTCGCTCACCTTCTCCGAACAGGTATCCACGGCCGACGACTCGCTGCGCGTGCTCGACCCGAAGGGCAAGCGCGTCGACAACGGCAAGCCGTCCAACGTCAGCGGAACGACGTACGCCGTGCGACTGCACTCGGGCCTGCCCGACGGTACCTACACGGTGTCCTGGCATGTGGTGTCCGCGGACAGCCACCCCGTGGCCGGCGCCTTCACCTTCTCCGTCGGCGCCCCCTCCAAGACGTCCGTCTCGGTCTCCGGCCAGGAGGCGGGCGGCGGGGTCGTCGGCCGGCTGTACGGCCTCGGCCGGTACGTGTCGTACGCCGGCTTCACCGTCCTGGTCGGCGGCGCCGCCTTCGTGCTGGCCTGCTGGCCGCGCGGCTCCGGCGTGCGGGCGGTACAGCGGCTCGTCGTCTCCGGATGGCTCGCGCTCACCGCGGCCACGCTGGCGCAGCTGCTCCTGCGCGGCTCCTACACCGGTTCGGGGAAGATCGGCGACATCTTCGATCTGACCCTGCTCGGACAGGTGCTCCAGACCAAGACGGGCGCGGCGCTGGTGTCCCGGCTGCTACTGCTCGCCGCGGCGGCGCTGTTCATCGCCGTGCTCTTCGGGACGTACGACAAGCGCGAGGACGAGGAGAAGCGCGACCTGACCTTCGGACTCGCGGTCGGCGGGACCGTCGTGGCCGCCGGGCTCGCCGCGAGCTGGGCGATGTCCGAGCACGCCTCGACAGGACTGCAGACCGGCATCGCCATGCCGGTCGACGTCGTCCACCTGCTCGCCGTCGCCGCCTGGCTGGGCGGACTCACCGCCCTGCTCGTCGCGCTGTACCGGGCGCCCGTGGACACGCCGCTCGATACAGCCGCCGTACGCCGGTTCTCGCGCGTCGCCTTCGGCAGTGTCGCCACGCTGGTCGCGACCGGGGCCTACCAGTCCTGGCGCCAGCTCGGCTCCTGGTCGGCGTTCACCGACACCCGCTACGGGCAGCTGCTGCTGGTCAAGATCGGCCTCGTGGTCGTCCTGGTCGGCATCGCGTTCGTGTCGCGGCGGTGGACGGCGCGATGGGCGGACGCGGTGCCCGTGGCCGAGCGGGGGCGGGAGAAGGAACGGGAGAGGGAGCATGTCGGCGCGGTTGCCGGCGGTGAGGCGACCGACGGTGACGTGGTAGACGGTGACGCGGTTGCCGGTGGCTCCGTCAGCGGCGGAGCGGCTGCCGGTGACGTCGCCGCCGATGAACCGCGTACGGATGGTTCCGGCGCCGATGCCCCGGGCTCGGACGACCCCGCCGCCCAGGACCCCGAGCGGGCCGCCCAGCTCGCCCGGCAGCGTGCCGCGGTGGATGCCGCGCGGCAGAAGCGACTGCGGGACGCCGACCCGAACCGGACCGGGCTGCGCCGCTCCGTACTCGCCGAGGCGGGCATCGCCGTCGTTCTGCTCGCCGTCACCACCGTGCTGACGCAGACCGAGCCGGGCCGTACGGAGACGGAGGCGAAGGCCGCCACCTCGTCCGCCGCGTCGTCGTCGACCGGGTCGTCCAGCGCACTGACCCTGAACATCCCGTTCGACACCGGCGGCGGGGACGGCAAGGGCGTCGTGACGGTCGACCTCGACCCCGCGCGCGTGGGCGGCAACGAGATGCACCTCTACGTCGAGCGGCCCAACGGCCGCGCCTTCGACATCCCCGAGGTGAAGGTCGCCTTCACCCTCACGGCCAAGGACATCGGGCCGCTGCCCGTCGTCCCCGACCACATCACCACCGGACACTGGTCGGCGAACGGGGTGCAGATCCCCATGGCCGGCGACTGGGAGGTCGCCGTGACCGTACGGACCTCCGACATCGACCAGGTGACCGTCTCCAAGAACGCGCAGATCGGCTGAACCGCACCATGGCAGACCAGTCCATCCCGGAAGCCCGCACCCCCGAGGCGACCCGGCAGAAGGCCGCCTCCGAAGCCGCCTCCCTCAAGGGGGCCGCTTCCGCAACCGCCCCCCTCCAGGGCGGCATGTCACGGCGGCGGCTGCTCGGCACCGCCGGCGCGACCGGCCTCGTGCTCGGTGCCGCCGGCGGTGCCGTGGGATACGCCGCCGCACCCTCCGAGGCCACACCGCTCGCCTCGGTGGGAGCCGACCGGGAGATGTTTCACGGGAAACATCAGCCCGGCATCACCACGGCGTTGCAGGCCCGCGGCCACCTCGCCGCCTTCGACCTGGCGGCGGGCGCCGGTCGCAAGGAGGCGGCCGCGCTGCTGCGCCGCTGGTCGGAGACGGCCCGACGGCTGATGGCGGGCGAGGCGGCGGCCCACGACGACACCGACGTGGCCCGTGACGCCGGCCCGTCGTCGCTGACCATCACCTTCGGCTTCGGCCACAGCTTCTTCACCCGGACCGGTCTGGAGAAGCAGCGCCCGGTTTCCCTTGACCCGCTGCCCGACTTCTCCTCGGACCACCTCGACAAGTCCCGCAGCAACGGCGACCTGTGGGTGCAGATCGGCGCCAACGACGCCCTCGTCGCCTTCCACGCCCTGCGCGCGATCCAGAAGGACGCCGGCTCGGCCGCCCGCATCCGCTGGCAGATGAACGGCTTCAACCGCTCGCCGGGCGCCACCGCCCACCCCATGACGGCCCGCAACCTGATGGGCCAGATGGACGGCACCCGCAATCCCAAGCCGACGGACGGCGATTTCGACAAGCGGATCTTCGTGCCGGAGTCCGGCGGGAACGACCCGTCGTGGATGGCGAACGGCTCCTACGCCGTCGTACGCCGTATCCGTATGCTCCTCGACCCCTGGGAGAAGCTCTCCCTCAAGGAGCAGGAGAACGTCATCGGGCGCCGCAAGTCCGACGGGGCGCCGCTGTCCGGGGGCACCGAGACGACCGAGATGGACCTGGAGAAGACCGACAAGGCCGGGAACCTGGTCGTCCCGATCAACGCGCACGCCCGCATCACACGGCCCGACCAGAACGGCGGTGCGGCCATGCTCCGCCGCCCGTTCTCGTACCACGACGGCTTCGACGGGGACGGGGTCCCGGACGCCGGTCTGCTGTTCATCTGCTGGCAGGCCGATCCCCTGCGCGGCTTCGTGCCGGTGCAGCGCAAGCTGGACCGGGGAGACGCGCTGTCGCCGTTCATCCGGCACGAGGCCAGCGGTCTGTTCGCCGTGCCGGGCGGGGCGGCGGAAGGGGAGTACGTGGGTCAGAAGTTGCTGGAGGGGTGAGAGTCGCGACGTGAATGCGCTTGTGGGGGATGCCGTTCCCGCGGGCCCATTAGGGTGAGGTCATGCCAGCGAGCTACGCCTATCTCGGCCCCGAGGGCACCTTCACGGAGGTCGCCCTGCGCACCCTTCCCGAGACAGCCACCCGGGAACTGGTGCCTTATGTGTCCGTGCAGTCCGCGCTCGACGCGGTCCGCGCGGGCGAGGCCGAGGCCGCGTTCGTACCGATCGAGAACTCCGTCGAGGGCGGTATCACCACCACCCTCGACGAGCTGGTCGCGGGCGAACCGCTGATGATCTACCGCGAAGTCCTGCTGTCGATCACCTTCGCGCTGCTGGTCCGTCCCGGCACCAAGCTGACGGACATCAAGACGGTCACCGCCCACCCGGCCGCGCAACCGCAGGTGCGCAACTGGCTGCGCACCCACCTCCCCGACGTCACCTGGGAGTCGGCCGCCTCGAACGCGGACGGCGCCCGCCTGGTGCAGGAGGGCCGGTACGACGCGGCCTTCGCCGGCGAGTTCGCCGCCGCCCGGTACGGCCTGGAGCCCCTGGAGACCGGGATCCACGACGCCGAGAACGCCCAGACGCGGTTCGTGCTGGTGGGACGGCCGGCCCGGCCCGCGGCGCCGACCGGCGCGGACAAGACCTCCGTCGTGCTGTGGCAGCGCGACGACCACCCCGGCGGGCTGCGCGACCTGCTCGGTGAGTTCGCCACCCGGGGCATCAACCTGATGCTGCTGCAGTCCCGGCCCACCGGCGCCGGCATCGGCAACTACTGCTTCTGCATCGACGCCGAGGGCCATATCTCCGACCGCCGGGTGGCGGAAGCGCTGATGGGGCTGAAGCGGATCTGCCTCCAGGTGCGGTTCCTCGGGTCGTACCCGCGAGCGGACGTCAAGCCGGGCGACGTGGGAGATCCGCTGCCGGGCACGTCGGACGAGGAATTCGTGGCGGCCGCGGACTGGGTGGCGCGGTGCCAGGACGGTCGGTTCTAGGCCCGGGTCTGGCCCGGCCTACCTTCCTACCTGCTGATTTTCGTTATCCACAGGAGTTATCCACAGTCCGCTTCTCGACCTGGGGACAAGTCGACAACGAAACGCCACTCAGTCGACAAATCGCCCTACGGGGCGCAAGGCCGTTCACCGCCGCGCACACCACCCTTCGTCCACTCTTTTCCTTTGGTCACCCCTTTGGAGCGAACACTTTCCACTCAAAAGTGCGGGTAAGAGTGGTTCGCACCGGGAATCCCCGAGTCCACCCGCGCCTTTCGGAGTGATCAATAGCGAAGTCCACAGATCTTCCACACACCCTGTGGATAACTCTCCGGGGGGTGTGGACACCTGTGGACAACGAAGCCCCAAGTCCCGCTCCCCACAAGGAAATCGAGTCAACAGGCCGCCTTCTCCCTTACCCGTTCCAGGGAATGAGACGCCTTTTATTGACACACGTGAGCACATGGGGCAATTAGCTCATAACGGAACGTAAGCCATGGCTCGGAATAGTGAGTCGTGGGGCGTCACCCCGCACCGGTAGCCTTGACCACGTGATTGACCTTCGCCTGCTCCGTGAGGACCCCGACCGTGTGCGTGCGTCGCAGCGCGCCCGTGGAGAGGACGTCGCGCTCGTCGACGCCCTCCTGTCTGCCGACGAGCGGCGCAGGTCGTCCGGCGTCCGCTTCGACGAGCTGCGCGCCGAGCAGAAGGCGCTCGGCAAGCTGATCCCGAAGGCCTCCGGGGAAGAGAAGGCCGAGCTGCTGAAGAAGGCCGGCCAGCTCGCCACCGACGTCAAGGCCGCCGACGCCGAGCGCGACGCGGCCGCCGCCGAGACCCATGAGCTGCTGCTCCAGCTCGGCAACCTCGTCCACCCGGACGTGCCCGTGGGCGGCGAGGAGGACTTCGTCACGCTGGAGACGCACGGCACGATCCGCGACTTCGCGGCCGAGGGCTTCGAGCCGAAGGACCACCTGGAGCTCGGCACCCTCCTCGGCGCGATCGACGTCGAGCGTGGCGCGAAGGTCTCCGGCTCGCGCTTCTACTTCCTCACCGGCGTGGGCGCCCTGCTGGAGCTGGCCCTGGTGAACGCGGCGATGGCCCAGGCCACGGCGGCCGGTTTCACGCCGATGCTGACCCCGGCACTGGTCCGCCCCCAGTCGATGGCCGGCACCGGCTTCCTCGGCCAGGCCGCCCAGGACGTCTACCACCTCGGCAACGACGACCTCTACCTGGTCGGCACGTCCGAGGTGCCGCTGGCGGCGTACCACATGGACGAGATCTTCGACGCCGACCGGCTCCCGCTGCGCTACGCGGGCTTCTCGCCCTGCTTCCGCCGCGAGGCCGGCTCGCACGGCAAGGACACGCGGGGCATCTTCCGCGTGCACCAGTTCGACAAGGTGGAGATGTTCTCGTACGTCGCCCCCGAGGACTCGCAGGCCGAGCACCAGCGCCTGCTGGAGTGGGAGAAGCAGTGGCTGACCTCGCTGGAGCTGCCGTTCCGGGTCATCGACGTCGCCTCGGCTGACCTCGGCGCCTCGGCCTCGCGCAAGTTCGACTGCGAGGCGTGGATCCCGACCCAGGGCAAGTACCGCGAGCTGACGTCGACCTCGGACTGCACCGAGTTCCAGTCCCGCCGCCTGTCGATCCGCGTCCGCGAGGGCAAGCAGGTGCGGCCGCTGGCCACGCTCAACGGCACGCTGTGCGCCGTGCCCCGCACGATCGTGGCCATCCTGGAGAACCACCAGCAGGCCGACGGCTCCGTGCGCGTTCCGGAGGTGCTGCGTCCGTACCTGGGCGGCCGGGAGATCCTGGAGCCGGTGGCCAAGTGAGTGAGGCCGCTGACCAGGGCTTCCCGTACAAACTGATCGCGACCGACCTCGACGGAACGCTGCTGCGCTCCGACGACTCGGTATCGCAGCGGACCCGTGAGGCACTCGCCGCGGCCACCGCGGCGGGCGCCGCGCACATCGTCGTCACCGGCCGTGCGGTCCCGTGGACCCGGCACGTCCTCGACGACCTGGGCTACGACGGTCTCGCCGTCTGCGGCCAGGGCGCGCAGGTGTACCACGCCGGCGAGCACCGCCTGCTCACCTCGGTGACGCTGGACCGTCAGCTGGCGGGCGTTGCCCTGGCCAAGATCGAGGCGGAGGTCGGCCCGCTGTTCCTGGCGGCGAGTCGTGACGGTCTGGACGGCGAGGTGCTGGTCGGCCCCGGCTACGAGGCGCACGGCTCGCTGCCCGCGACGCCGTTCGCGGACGCGTCGGATCTGTGGAGCGCGCCCCTCAACAAGATCTACATACAGCACCCGACCCTCTCGGACGACGAACTCGCCGAGGCGGCCACGCAGGCCGCGGGCGGCTTCGTCACGGTCACCATCGCCGGCGCGGGCATCGTCGAACTCCTCCCCCTCGGCCTCTCCAAGGCGACGGGCCTGTCACTGGCGGCACGCCGCCTGAAACTGAAGGCCACCGACACGATCGCCTTCGGCGACATGCCCAACGACATCCCCATGTTCGCCTGGGCATCCCGAGGCATCGCCATGGCCAACGCCCACCCGGAGCTGAGGGCGGTCGCGGACGAGGTGACGTCGTCGAACGACGAGGACGGGATCGCGGTGCTGTTGGAGCGGTTGCTGGGCTAGAACGCCGGCAGGTGCCTCCCCGTGACCTGAACGGCCTGGAGGGCCTGGACGGCCTGGGAGGCACTCGGCCTCCTGCACTCGGCCAGGTCCCAGGTCCCAGTGACAACGTCTCGCGGAGGATGCACGAATCGAACGTGCGCGGGCTGCTCAGGCCCGACCACGGTTCAGCAAACCGGTGCCTTACCACTCGGCCAATCCTCCGGGTGGGCGGCCCACGCGAGCGCAGGGCTCACGTGCTCGAAGCGGCCGCCCCGGGCAGTTCCCCGTGCGGGGCGGGCTCGACGGAGGGGTAGCGACTACTCCGGAACCCGCCTCGGGCTGCCCTGCAGGGAGCTCGGCGGACTGCCGTGCATGGACATCGCCGAACTCCTCCCCCGTACGTGGCGCCGGCTCGATCCGGCGTCGTGAGCACAACCACTGTGCCCCTACGACGGGTCGGACGCCACCGAATAACCGGGCACCGCATCCCCGGCTAACGCCGCCGCCACCTGCGCCGACGCCCCTTGCTGAAGAACCACCCCGCGGGCGGCTCGTCGGAGCGCCACGGCTGCGGCTCGGGCGCCTCGGTGCGCCAGCGTGCGGCGAGCGTCCGGGCCCGCGCGGACGGCTCGGAGGTCTCGGCGGCCCGGATGAAGTCCTCGTCCAGGACGAGGTCGTCCCAGACGTCGTCCCCCGCCCGGGACTCGGACTGTCCGCGACCGTCGTACTGCGGCGTCTCGCCTGCCATCCCCGTTCCTCCCAGCCGTCCGTCCGCTGTGCCCAGTGTGACCGGACACGGGTGAAGCCCCCGTCAAGATCCGTAACGCCTACTCCTCCCCGGCCAGCGTCAGCGACCGCAGCTTCTGCCCGGCGTACCAGGTCGCGAGCACGGTGACCGCGGCCAGCAGCACCGTCGCGGTGGTCAGCCCGACGTCCGAGGTGACCAGGCCCCCGTCCGCGACCTTCTGAGCCACCGCCAGCGACCACTGCTGGACGCTCAGCGTGCGCGCCCCGGGCACCAGGCTGCCGAACAGGGCCTCCCAGACCAGGGCGTAGACCAGCCCGAACACCACCGCGTGCCGGGACACCGTGCCCAGCAGCAGGAAGAGCGCGGCGTACGCGATGGAGGCGACCAGCGCGGCCACCGTGTAGGCGACGGCGATCTGCTGGCCGTTGCCGTTGAGTATCAGGCCCGCGATCAGCGTCGGCACGGCGGAGAAGACCATCGTCACGGCGATCGCGACGATCAGCTTGGTGTAGATGATCGTGGGTCGTTTGATCGGCTTGGACAGCAGATACACCACGGAGCCGTCGTCGATCTCCGGGCCGATCGCTCCGGTACCGGCGATGACGCCGATGATCGGCACCATGGTGGCGAGCGCGAACCCGCCCAGCACATTGGCCGCTGTCTGGTCGTCGGCTCCGGTGAGGGCGCGCACGATCACGGCGATCACGAGCAGCAGCATCGGGAGCGCGCCGAGGATGAGGGCCCGGCGGCGGCCGAGCAGGGCCCGGTAGGTGAGCCGGGCGACGGTGGGGTCGTACATCTTCGGCCTCCTACGCCGCGACCAGGTAAGAGAAGACGGACTCAAGGGACTCGTCGGACGGCGAGACCGTGAGCAGCCGGATGCCGTGGTCCCTGGCCACCCGGGGAAGCAGGGTCGTGAACCGGCCGAAGTCGACGGCCTGGATGCGCAGCGCACCCTCGGCGACATCGACTTCGATGCCGGACGTCGACGGGTCGGCGATCAGCGCGGCCGCGAGGGCGCGGTCGTCGCTGGAGCGCACCAGGTAGCGGTGCGGCCGGTCGGTCATCAGGCGGCGGATCCTGCGGAAGTCACCGCTGGCCGCGTGCCGTCCGGCGACGACGACCTCGATGTGCCAGGCGAGCTGCTCGACCTCTTCGAGGATGTGGGACGAGAACAGCACCGTGCGTCCCTCGTCGCCCATGCGCCTGAGCAGGTCCATCAACTGCATGCGCTGGCGCGGGTCCATGCCGTTGAAGGGCTCGTCCAGCAGGAGCAGGGACGGCTCGTGGACGAGCGCGGACGCCATCTTCACGCGCTGCCGCATGCCCTTGGAGTATGTGGCGATCTTCCGGTCCTGCGCGTACTCCATCTCGACGGTGGCGAGCGCCTTCTGCGCCGCTTTGGCGCCCAGGCCGTGCAACTCGGCGTTGGCCAGGACGAATTCGCGTCCGGTGAGGAAGTCGTACATCGCCTCCCGCTCGGGGACGATGCCGATGTGCCGGTAGATCTGCTCGTTGCGCCACACCGGCTGTCCGTCGAGGGTGACCGTGCCGGTGGAGGGGGCCAGGAAGCCGCCCATCATGTTGATGAGGGTGGACTTTCCGGCGCCGTTGGGGCCGAGGAGGCCGGTGACGCCGGGACCGATGGTCATGGTGATGTCATTGACGGCGACCACGTTGCCGAACCAGCGGGAGACGTGGTCGATGGAGAGCGTGGTCACAGTCCCACCTTCCGGTAGCGGCGCATCAGGAGGCCGTAGCAGGCGGCGATCAGGCCCAGGGTGACGAGGACGTAGACCGCGCCCTCCGCGGTCGTGGGGCCGACCCCTCCGGGGAACGCGGAGTTCGCGCCGAGGAAGGCGGACTGCACGCCGTCGATGAGGGTGATGGGTGAGAACAGGCCGATCCAGGCGATGGCTCCGGAGCTGTTCTGCACGTCCGCTATGGCCTGGAGCGTGGATACCGCGCCGTAGGAGATGGTCAGGACGGCGATGACGGCGGCGATGCCGAAGCCGCGGCGCGGGGTGACCGAGGCGATGACCAGGCCGATGCCGGCGAAGAGCAGTGAGAGCAGTGCCACGGAGAGGAGCCCTTGTGCGAATCCCTCGGTCTGGTCGGCGAAGTCGAGCTTGGCCAGCAGCGCGCCCGCGTAGAGCACCAGCAGCGGCGCGGCGGTGAGGATGAACACCGCCGAGGCCAGTGCCGCGTATTTCGCGCGCACGTAGTCGGCGGTCTCGATGGGCCGGGAGAAGTACAGCGGTACGGTCTTGAAGCGCAGGTCACGCGAGACGGACTGGGGTGCCTGGGAGGCGACGTACAGGCTGATGAGGGCCTGCATCATGATCGCGTAGCGTGTGTAGCCGACGGGCAGGTCGTTCGCCTTGGTGGCGACGGCGACCGCGACCATGATGGCGGCGGGCACGCACATCACCGCGAACAGCAGCATCGGCAGCACCTTGGACTTGGCCGAGCGGCCGAGGCCGTAGGCGCCGCGCAGGGACTGCGAGTACAGCGAGCGGCGGGCGTAGGCGCGGCCGAGGCGCGGGCCGTCGTAGGTGCGGTAGCCGATGTCGTGGATGCGGGTCTGGTCACCCGAGGGCGGTGCTGGGGAGTGCTCAACTGCCATGGCCGACCGTCTCCTTTCGCTCTGCGTCGCTGTTGGTGAAGACCTCCGAGATGTGGTGGCGGCGCTGTTCCATGCGCACCAGGCCGAGGCCGAGGTCCGCGATCACGTCCCGGACCAGGTCGTATGTCTCCTCGCCCTGAGCGGTGAGCAGCAGGACGTGGCCGGCGCCGGGCAGGCCGCTGCCGTCCTCGACGGTCACACCGCGCGCGTGCAGCGCGTCGCGCACCGCGCGGGTGCCGTCCGGGTGCTCGTCGGTGTCGGTGACCTCGATCGCGAGGGTCGTGGTGGTCTGTGTGAAGTCGGTGGTGGAGCTGGAGCGCAGCAGCTTGCCGCCGTCGATCACGACGACGTGGTCGCAGGTGCGTTCCAGTTCGCCCAGCAGGTGGGAGGTGACCAGGACCGAGATGCCGAAGTCGGTGTGGATGCGGCGGATCAGGGCGAGCATCTCGTCGCGTCCGACCGGGTCGAGGCCGTTGGTCGGCTCGTCCAGGAAGACCAGCTGCGGGTCGTGGACGAGGGCCTGGGCGAGCTTCACGCGCTGCTTCATGCCGGTCGAGTAGCCGCCGATGGGGCGGTAGCGCTCCTCGTACAGGCCGACGTGGCGCAGCGTGTCCGCGGTGCGCTCGCGCGCCGCGGCGGGCGGGAGGCCGGACATGCGTGCCATGTGGACGACGAACTCGGTGGCCGAGACGTCGGGCGGCAAGCAGTCGTGTTCCGGCATGTAGCCGACGCGTTCCCGGATGGCGGCGCCCTTGGTGGCGACGTCGAGTCCGAGCACCTCGGCGCGGCCCTCGGTGGCGGGGGACAGACCCAGCAGGATCTTGATCAGTGTGGACTTGCCGGCTCCGTTGGCTCCGACGAGTCCGGTCACACCGGGCCCGACGTCCACGGAGAGCCGGTCAAGCGCGGTCACCCGGGGGAACCGCTTGCTCAGGCTTTCGGTCGCGATCACAGTCACGCCTTCGACGGTAGTGACACGGACCACGCCGGTCGTCAGACCGCAGAGCCGTCTTGTTGTCAGCCTGCGGTATTACGGGGCCCTAAGGGTCACCCTGAGGTCGAACAGCGCAGCGCGTCTTTTCCGCGTCCGGGCGGTTGTCCACAGGCCCTCGGCGGCCTATTGACGCGACCTCTAACAACTGCCACATTCACCGGGGTCACCTTGCGAGCACGTACCGCAGTCGACGGGGAGCCGGGCGGAGGGGAAGTGACGGTGCTGGAGGGCGCGCGGGAGCGCTGGGTACGCACGGACGGGGTGGAGCTGTGCGTGGCCGAACTGGGGGATCCGGGCCGGCCGACGGTGGTTCTCCTGCACGGCTACCCGGACAGCAAGGAGGTGTGGTCGAAGGTGGCCGTCCGCCTCGCCGACCGCTTCCATGTCGTCCTGTACGACGTCCGCGGCCACGGCCGGTCCACCGCTCCTCAGTCGCTGCGCGGCGGGTTCACGCTGGAGAAGCTGACGGACGACTTCCTGGCGGTCGCCGACGCGGTCAGCCCCAACCGGCCCGTGCACCTGGTGGGGCACGACTGGGGGTCGGTGCAGGCCTGGGAGTTCGTGACGGTCAAGCGCACCGAGGGGCGGATCGCCTCCTTCACCTCCCTGTCCGGGCCTTCCCTGGACCACATGGGTCACTGGATCGAGAAGCGGGCGCGGCGGCCCACCCCGCGCCGGGTCGCCCAGCTCCTGGGCCAGGGCGCGAGGTCCTGGTACGTGTACGTACTGCACGCCCCCGTGCTGCCCGAACTGGCCTGGCGCGGCCCCTTGGGCAAGCACTGGCCGAGCATGCTGGAGCGCGGCGAGAAGGTCCCCGGTGAGGGCTACCCGACCTCATCGCTGCCGCGTGACGCGGTACACGGGGCCTGGCTGTACCGGGACAACGTACGGCCCCGGCTGCGCAGGCCGCGCACGGACGCGTACGCACACGTGCCCGTGCAGCTCATCACGCCCTTGGGGGACACGTTCCTGTCGGAGAGGCTCTACGACGACCTGGAGCGGTGGGTTCCGCAGTTGACCCGGCGGACGCTCTCCGCCCGGCACTGGGCACCCCGCTCCCGGCCCGACCAACTGGCCGCCTGGATCGCCGGGTTCGTGACGGCCGTGGACGACGGCCGACCGAACGTGTCGGCGAAGGGGAAGTACGCCGACCGCTTCGGCGGACAGCTCGTCCTGGTCACCGGTGCGGGCAGTGGTATCGGGCGGGCCACGGCGTTCGCGTTCGCCGAGGCCGGCGCGCGCGTGGTGGCCGTCGACCGGGACGCCGAGGCCGCGGCCCGCACCGCGGAGCGGTCCCGCCTGATCGGCGCCCCCGCGGCCTGGGCGGAGCCGGTCGACGTCTCCGACGAGCAGGCCATGGAGAAGCTCGCCGAGAAGGTCGCCGCCGAGTACGGCGTGGTGGACGTCCTGGTGAACAACGCCGGGATCGGCCTGTCGGGCCCCTTCTTCGACACCACCCCCGAGGACTGGAAGAAGGTCCTCGACGTCAACCTGTGGGGGGTCGTCCACGGCTGCCGGCTCTTCGGGAGGCAGATGGCCGAGCGGGGGCAGGGCGGCCACATCGTCAACATCGCGTCGGCGGCCGCGTACCTGCCGTCCAGGGCCCTGCCCGCCTACAGCACGTCCAAGGCGGCCGTGCTGATGCTCAGCGAGTGCCTGCGCGCGGAGCTGGCCGCCCAGGGCATCGGCGTGACGGCGATATGCCCGGGCCTGGTCAACACCGACATCACCTCCGCCGCGCACTTCGCCGGGGTGGACGCCGACGAGGAGGACCGGCGCCGGAAGCGCACCGCGCGGGTGTACGGGCTGCGGAACTATCCGCCGGAGAAGGTCGCCGACGCGATCCTGCGCGCCGTCGTACGCAATGACGCCGTCGTCCCGGTCACACCCGAGGCACGCGTCGCCCGCCTTCTGTCCCGCTTCGCGCCGGGGGCGCTGCGGGCCCTCGCGCGGGTGAAGCCGCCCCTGTGAGCAGGTTGACGAAACTCCAGAACGGGCGGCTCGTTGTCCACAGAACTGCCAATTCCCCTGTGGATAACCGCACTTGGTTGTGGATCAAACATCCGGAGTGGAATCAATCGCGTGATTCACGTCTCTCCCGGCCTGCTGCGGCATGAACGAAAGCACGAGAGACGAAAGCGAGATGGACGGCCGACGCACGGTCCGGCACCAGCCGACGGGGGCCCCGCCACGTCTACCGAACGGTGACACTGGGTGACTGTTTCACGTGGAACACCGTCGGCCCCATAGGGTCGCACCCATGAGTCTGCGTCTGAGCACTGTGATCCTTCCGTACCGTCGCTGGCACGAGGGCGGCCGTTCGGCATGGCAGCGCGCGGAACAGCTCGGCTTCCACACCGCCTACACCTACGACCACCTGTCCTGGCGCAGCTTCCGGGACGGCCCGTGGTTCGGTGCCGTGCCGACGCTGACCGCAGCCGCGTCCGTCACCGACCGACTGCGCCTGGGCACCCTGGTGACCTCGCCGAACTTCCGGCATCCGGTGACCCTCGCCAAGGAGCTGATCTCCCTCGACGACATCTCCGGCGGCCGGGTCACGCTCGGTATCGGCGCGGGCGGCACCGGCTTCGACGCCACGGCGCTCGGCCAGGACGCGTGGACCCCGCGCGAGCGTGCCGACCGGTTCGCCGAGTTCGTGCCGCTGCTCGACCGGCTGCTGACGCAGGACACGGTGTCGTACGACGGAGACTTCTACTCCGCGCACGAGGCGCGCAACATACCGGGCTGTGTACAGCGGCCCCGGCTGCCGTTCGCGGTGGCCGCCACCGGCCCGCGCGGGCTGAAGCTCGCCGCGCGGCACGGGCAGGCCTGGGTGACCACCGGTGACCCGAAGGTGAACGAGAACGGCACTCCCGAGCAGTCGGTCCAGGCCCTTCGCGGACAGGCCGAGAAGCTGGCCGACGCGTGCACCACCATCGGCCGGGACGTGACCACGCTCGACAAGATCCTGCTCACCGGCTTCACCCCCGACCGTGGCCGTCCGCTTGAGTCCCTGGACGCGTTCGTGGACTTCGCGGGGAAGCATCAGGAGCTCGGCTTCACGGAGATCGTGATCCACTGGCCGATCGCCGACTCGGACTTCGCGGCGGACGAGAAGATCTTCGAGCGGATCGCCATGGAGGCAGCGGCCCAGCTGCGCTGAGCCGACGGATCGAAGTTTGCCCTGGTGACGGGCCCTGTCCCCTCAAATGTGCGAGCTCTCGCACGGCCGTGCGGTCCGGTGCGGGACAATGGGCCGGTGACCTCAGCGACTCGACAGCCCGAGACCCCGGCATCCCCCAAGCTCTCGACTGCGTTCGAGCAGGGAGGTACCCCCATCGTCGCCCCGCGCCTGATCGCCACCGACCTCGACGGCACGCTGCTGCGTGACGACAAGTCGGTGTCACCGCGGACCGTCGCAGCGCTGGCCGCCGCCGAGGAGGCGGGCATCGAGGTCTTCTTCGTCACCGGCCGCCCGGCCCGCTGGATGGACGTCGTCAGTGACCACGTCCACGGTCACGGCCTGGCCATCTGCGGCAACGGCGCCGCCGTCGTCGACCTGCACGGCGGCCCCGGCGCCCACCGGTTCGTGAAGGTGCGGGAACTGGCACGGGACAACGCGCTGGACGCCGTACGGCTGCTGCGGGAGGCGGCGCCCGGCACGGTGTACGCGGTCGAGCAGACCTACGGCTTCCACCAGGAGCCGGCGTACCCGAAGCTGCACATGGAGATCCCCGACACCCTCGCGCCCGCCGAGGAGCTCCTGGCGCCGGACGGTCCCGGCTCCGACGAGCCCGTGCTCAAGATCCTGGCCTTCCACCCCGACCTCGACCCCGACGCCTTCCTCACGCTGGCCCGCCTCGCCATCGACGACCGCGCCAACGTCACCCGCTCCAGCCCCAGCGCCCTGCTGGAGATCAGCGGCCCCGGCGTCTCCAAGGCCAGCACGCTCGCCCTGTGCTGTGCCGAGCGCGGCATCTCGCACGAGGAGGTCGTCGCGTTCGGGGACATGCCCAACGACGTCGAGATGCTGACCTGGGCCGGCCAGTCGTACGCGATGGGCAACGCGCATCCGGACGTCATCGCCGCCGCCTCGGGGTGCACGGTCGCCAACAACGATGACGGGGTGGCGGTCGTGATCGAGCGGATGCTGGCCGAGCGGAGGTAGCCCGCCCCGGCCGTCCGGAGCCAGGCACCCACGGCTATCCGAGGTGTGCTCCGCGCGCCGCCAGCCAGGGCACCGGATCGATCGCCGATCCCATCTGCGGGGTGACCCGTACCTCGAAGTGCAGGTGCGGGCCCGTGGAGTTGCCGGTGGTGCCGGACTGCCCGATCCACTGCCCGGGACGCACGCGGTCCCCCTCGTCGACCGCGATGGCGGCGAGATGCGCGTACTGCGTGTAGTAGCCGCCCGGGTGCCCGATCACGACCTGCATACCGAAGGCTCCCCCGCACGACACCGCCGCCACCCTGCCCTCGCCGACCGCCCGCACCGGCGTGCCGATCGGCACCGCGAAGTCCTGCCCGGTGTGCCGGTTCGCCCACCGCGCACCGCCACTGCCGAAGCCCGCGGACAGCTCGTACGTCTCCACCGGCGCGACCCACCCACTGGCGAAGCTCACCTCCGGCTGGTCGAGCCGGACGGCATCGGGACAGCTTCCGGCCGCGACCGAGGCCTCCGCCCGTCCCTGCAACTGCCACCGCGCCTGCTCAAGCTTCTGCTCGATATCTCTCTTCAATACGGCGAGTGCGGCGTTCCGCTGCTCCAGCTCCTGCCACTTGGCCGCGGCCCTCGCCTCGTCGGCCGCGAGCCGCGCCTCGGCGCGGCGGCTCTTCTCGATGGCGTTGTTGACGGCGATATTCGTCTGCGCCAGCGCATGCTGACCGCGCATCAGCTCGTCCGGGCTGTCCGCGAGCATCATCCGGGCGGTCAGCGGCAGCCCGCCACCGTGGCGGTACTGGGCACGTGCCATCCGGCCCAGGTCCTCTTGCATGACGTCGATGCGCCGCCGTTGCCGGTCGAGAAGCTTCTCCAGCCGCTGGGCCTGAGCCCGGTGCGCCTCGGCCTCGCGCCGACCGGCCTCGTACCGCTGCGTCGCCACGGCCGCGTCCTCGTACAGCCGCGCCACCTGCGCGCTGATGCCGGAACCGGTACCGCCGGCCCCGTCCGGGACGTCGTCGGGCCGGGCCGCGAGCACGGCGAGCGCGCACAGCAGCGTCGTGAGCAGCAGCGGACGTCGGCGAAATGAGCGCATGTCAGCGATCGTGGCGCGCGCTGCGGGTCGCGGTCCTGTTCAACTCGTACGCACGGGGTACCAGTCGCACGGATGGCTCAGTGCGACGACCGCCCGGTCCGGTTCGGTCGCGCGGTCAGTCGCTACCGGGTACCCGCCAGCACGTCCGCCTCCGCCTCCCGCTCGGCCATCGCCCGGAGCGGCCCCTGCACAGCGGCCAGTTCCGCGAACGTCCCCCGCTGCACCACACGCCCCTCGTCCAGTACGACCACCTCGTCCACGGCCCCCAGGCCGGCCAGCCGGTGAGTGATGAGCAAGGTCGTACGGCCCTCGGTGGCGGCCAGCAGGTCGGCGGTGAGCGCGTCGGCGGTCGGCAGGTCCAGATGCTCGGCCGGCTCGTCGAGCACGAGGACGGGGAAGTCGGCGAGCAGCGCGCGGGCGAGCGCCAGCCGCTGCCGCTGGCCGCCGGACAGCCACGCACCGTGCTCCCCGACCAGCGTGTCGAGCCCGTCGGGCAGCCCGTCCGCCCAGTCGAGCAGCCGGGCCCGCGCGAGCGCCTCACGCAGCTCGGCTTCGGTGGCGTCCCGCTTGGCCAGGAGCAGGTTCTCGCGCACCGAGCTGTCGAAGAGGTGCGCGTCCTGGGCGCACAGCCCGACGAGCCGCCGTACGTCGTCGCTGTCGAGCGCGTACGCGTCGACGCCGGCCAGCGTGTACGAGCCGGCGTCCGCGTCCAGGAAGCGGAGCAGCACCTGGGCCAGCGTCGTCTTGCCGGACCCGGACGGCCCGACCACGGCGATCCGGCGGCCCTTCTCCAAGGTCAGGTCGAGCCCGGCGAGCGCGTCCCGGCCCTGCCCGGCATGCCGGGCGGCCAGGCCCCTGACCACGACCGGGAACGGTGTCGCGGGCGCCTGCCTGGGCCGCACCGGCTCCCGTACGGGCTCAGGCGCGTCGAGCACCTCGTACACGCGCTCGCCACTCCTGCGGACCCGCTGCCGGTACTGCACGGCGAGCGGCAGCCCGAGAACGGCCTCGAAGGCGGCCAGCGGGGTGAGGACGACGACGGCCATCGCGACGCCACTGAGCCGCCCGGCGGCGACGGCCTGCGCTCCGACGAGGGCGGAGCCCGCCACGGTCAGCCCGGAGACCAGGGCGGTGAGCCCGTCGCCGAGGGCGGTGGCGGTGGCGGCGCGCGAGGCGATCCGGGTCAGCACGGCATCGGCGCGCCGCGCCTCGGCGGCACGGGCCGGCAGGGCGCCGGCGACCGCCAGCTCGGCGGTGCCGGTGAGCAGGTCGGTCACCCGCGTCGCGAGCACGCCTCGGGCGGGGGCCAGCCTGCGCTCGGCCCGTCGCGCCACGGCACCGGTGATCAGCGGGACACCCGCCCCGGCCACCAGCAGCCCGACCGCCAGGACCGCACCGGCCTCGGGCAGCAGCCACGCCGTGAAGCCGACGGACCCGGCGCACACGGCCACGGCGGCGCCGGCCGGCAGCAGCCAGCGCAGCCAGTAGTCCTGCAGCGCGTCCACGTCGGCGACCAGACGGGTGAGCAGGTCACCGCGGCGGCTGCGGCGCAGCCCGGCGGGCGCCAGCCGCTCCAGCCGCCGGTAGACGGCGACCCGGGTGTCGGCCAGCATCCGCAGTACGGCGTCGTGCGACACGAGCCGCTCGGCGTACCGGAACACGGCCCGCCCGATCCCGAAGGCCCGCGTCGCCGTCACGGCCACCATCAGATACAGCACGGGTGGCTGCTGCGAGGCCCGCGAGATGAGCCATCCAGAAGTGGCCATGAGCCCGACGGCACTGCCGAGGGCAAGGCTGCCGAGCAACAGCGCGAGACCGAGCCGCCCGCGCCGGGCGCCGGACAGCCCACGGACCCGGGCCAGGACGCCACCCGGGCGGCTGGTGAGCTCCGTCTCCTGTGCCACGGGAACGGACCTGTCGCCGGGCACCGCGGCCACCGGACGCGCCTGCGCGCTCGTGGCCCCCGCTTGCCCGCCCACGGGACCCTCGGCCTCCGCCAGCCGCACCACCCGGTCCGCCACCGCCAGCAACGCGGGCCGGTGCACCACGAGCAGCACCGTCCGCCCCGCAGCCAGCCGCCGCACCGCCTCCACGACCTCGGCCTCGGTGGCACCGTCGAGAGCGGCCGTCGGCTCGTCCAGCAGCAGCACGGGCCGGTCCGCGAGAAACGCCCGGGCCAGCGCGAGCCGCTGCCGCTGCCCGGCGGACAGCCCGGCGCCGTCCTCACCGAGCACGGTGGCGGCACCCTCGGGCAGCGCGTCCACGAACTCCAGCGCCCCGGCGTCCCGCAGCGCCCGCCGGACGGCGTCGTCGTCCGCGTCGGGCCGGGCCAGCCGCACATTCTCGGCGATCGTCCCGGCGTACAGGTGCGGCCGCTGCGGCACCCAGGCCACACGCGCGTGCCACTGCTCCCGGTCGACGTCGGCGAGATCGGCTCCCCCGACGCGCACCCGCCCCTCGGTCGGCCGCACGAATCCCAGCAGTACGTTGAGCAGCGTCGACTTGCCCGCACCGCTGGGCCCCACGAGCGCGACCGTCTCCCCGGGCTCCACGGCAAGGGTCACATCGGACACGGCGTCCACGGACCGCCCGGGGTAGCGGACCGTCACGCCCTCGAAGGAGAGGGCGCCCGCCGGCACCGTGCCGGCCCCCCGTGCCGGCACGGGCGTCTCCAGGACCGCGAAGATCTCCTCGGCCGCGGCGAGCCCCTCGGCCGCCGCGTGGTACTGCGCCCCGACCTGCCGCAGCGGCAGATACGCCTCCGGTGCGAGCACGAGGATGACCAGCCCGACGTACAGGTCCATCTCGCCGTGGACGAGCCGCATGCCGATCGTCACGGCCACCAGTGCCACCGAGATCGTGGCGAGCAGTTCCAGCGCGAACGACGAGAGGAAAGCGATCCGCAGCGTCCGCATGGTGGCCTGCCGGTACGCGCCGGTGATCCGCCGGATGGACTCGGCCTGCGCCTTGGCCCGCCCGAACACCTTCAGCGTCGGCAGCCCCGCGACCACGTCCAGAAAGTGCCCGGACAGCCGGGACAGCAGCCGCCACTGACGGTCCATCCGGGACTGCGTGGCCCAGCCGATCAGCATCATGAAGACCGGGATGAGCGGAAGGGTACCGACGATGATGGCGGCCGACACCCAGTCCTCGGTGACGATCCGCGCCAGCACTGCCACCGGCACGACCACCGCGAGCCCCAACTGCGGCAGATAGCGCGAGAAGTAGTCGTCGAGTGCGTCGACTCCCCGCGTGGCCAGGGCGACCAGGGATCCGGTCCGCTGTGCGCTCAGCCAGCCTGGACCGAGCGCCGTCGCCCGCTCCAGCAACCGGCCCCGCAGCTCCGACTTCACCGCCGCGCTCGCCCGGTGGGCCGCCAGCTCGGTGAGCCAGCCGACCAGGGCACGGCCGCAGGCGACGGTCACCAGCAGCAGCAGGGGGGTACGGAGTCCGGAGACCGACAGTCCCTGCTGGAACGCCCCGACCACCACCTCGGCGAGGAGCATCGCCTGGGCGATGACCAGCCCGGCTCCGACGGCCCCCAGGCCGACGACCGCCATCAGGAAGAGCCGGGTGGCGCGGGCGTGTCGCAGCAGACGCGGATCGATTGGTTTCACGTGAAACACACCTCAGTGCACGGGCTCGGCGATGTGCTGGGTACCGATCCGCTTGCGGAACACCCAGTAGGTCCAGCCCTGGTAGAGCAGCACCACCGGCGTGGCGATCGCCGCGAGCCAGGTCATGATCTTCAGGGTGTACGCGCCGGACGAGGCGTTGGTGACGGTCAGGCTCCACTCCGGGTTGAGCGTGGACGGCATGACGTTCGGGAAGAGCGTCAGGAAGAGCATCGCCACGACGGCCACGATGGTGACGCCGGACAGCGCGAAGGACCACCCCTCACGTCCCGCCTGGTTCGCCCCCAGCGCGGCTACCAGCGCGCCGACGGCCACGACCAGGGCGACCAGGCTCTTGCCGTCACCGCTGTCGACCTGGGTCCACAGCAGGAAGACCACCGCCAGCGCGGCCGTGACCAGTCCCACGCGCAGCGCCAGCTTCCGCGCCCGCTCCCGGATGTCCCCGACGGTCTTGAGTGCCGTGAAGACCGCCCCGTGGAAGGTGAACAGGGTGAGCGTCACCAGGCCGCCGAGGAGCGCGTACGGGTTGAGCAGGTCGCCGACGCTGCCGACGTACTCCAGGTGCTGGTCGATCTTCACGCCCCGCACGATGTTGCCGAAGGCCACGCCCCACAGGAACGCCGGAATCAGCGAGGTCCAGAAGATCGCGGTCTCCCAGTTGCGCTGCCAGCTCTCCTCCGGCCTCTTGGCCCGGTACTCGAAGGCGACGCCCCGGACGATCAGGCAGATCAGGATGGCCAGCAGGGGCAGGTAGAAGCCGGAGAAGAGCGTGGCGTACCACTCCGGGAAGGCGGCGAAGGTCGCACCGCCGGCCGAGAGCAGCCACACCTCGTTACCGTCCCAGACGGGGCCGATGGTGTTGATCAGCACCCGCTTCTCGGGCCGGTTCCGGGCGAGCAGCCGGGTGAGGACACCGACCCCGAAGTCGAAGCCCTCCAGGAAGAAGTAGCCGGTCCACAGGACGGCGATGAGGACGAACCAGACGTCGTGCAGTTCCATGACTGTGCAGCTCCCTCGGCCTAGTACGAGAAGGCCATCGGCTTGTCGGCGTCACGGGAGTCGCCGCCGATCTTCGTGGGCGGGTTGAGGTCGGCCTCGGTGAGCTCGGGCGGGCCCGCCTTGACGTACTTGACGAGCAGCTTGACCTCGATCACGGCAAGCGCGGCATAGAGCGCCGTGAAGACGACCATCGAGGTGAGGACCTCGGCCTGGGAGACACCGGGGGAGACCGCGTCGCGGGTCTGGAAGAGGCCGTAGACGACCCACGGCTGGCGGCCCATCTCGGTGAAGATCCAGCCCCAGGAGTTGGCGATGAGCGGGAAGCCGAGCGTGAGGACGGCGATCCGCCAGTACCACTTCGTCAGCGTCGGGCCGAGCGCCTTCGTGGGGAGCAGCACGAGGTGCGGCACCTCGTCGTCGCCCACCCTCAGGTGCCGCGGCAGGAGGAACTTCTTCCGGGTCAGCCACAGTCCGGCCAGCCCGAGGGCGAAGGACGTCATGCCGAACCCGATCATCCAGCGGAAGCCCCAGTAGGCGACCGGGATGTTGGGCCGGTAGTCGCCGGGCCCGTACTTCTCCTGCTCCGCCTTGTTGACGTCGTTGATGCCGGGGACGTACGAGCTGAAGTCGTCCTTGGCGAGGAAGGACAGCAGACCCGGGATCTCGATGGCGACCTTGTTGTGGCCCTTGTCGACGTCACCGACGGCGAAGACCGAGAAGGGCGCGGGCGCCTCGCCGTCCCACAGCGCCTCGGCCGCGGCCATCTTCATCGGCTGCTGCTCGTACATGACCTTGCCGAGAGTGTCGCCGCTGATCGCGGTGAGCAGGCCCCCGATGACCACGGTGACCAGCCCGAGTCGCAGCGAGGTCTTCATCTCACGGATGTGCTTCTTGCGGGAGAGGTGGTAGGCGGCGATACCCACCATGAACGCGCCGCCGGTGAGGAAGGCCGCGGAGAGGGTGTGGAAGGCCTGGCTGAGCGCGGTGTTCTGGGTCAGAACCAGCCAGAAGTCGGTGAGCTCCGCCCGGCCCTTCGCCTCGTTGATCTTGTAACCGACCGGGTGCTGCATCCACGAGTTGGCCGCGAGGATGAAGTACGCCGAGAGGATCGTGCCGATCGAGACCATCCATATGCAGGCCAGGTGGAGCTTCTTCGGCAGCTTGTCCCAGCCGAAGATCCACAGGCCGATGAAGGTCGACTCGAAGAAGAAGGCGATCAGGGCCTCGAAGGCGAGCGGCGCACCGAAGACGTCACCGACGAACCGGGAGTAGTCGGACCAGTTCATGCCGAACTGGAACTCCTGCACGATGCCGGTGACCACACCCATCGCGATGTTGATCAGAAAAAGCTTGCCCCAGAACTTGGTCGCCCTGAGGTACTTCTCCTTCTCCGTCCGCACCCAGGCGGTCTGCAGTCCGGCCGTGAGGGCGGCCAGCGAGATCGTCAGGGGCACGAACAGGAAGTGGTAGACGGTGGTGATGCCGAACTGCCATCGCGCCAGGGTCTCTGGCGCCAGAGCCAGGTCCACGTCGCCGCTCCTTACCTACGCTTGTGAAAGCGTTCACATTCACAAGCAATTATGACCCACCGAGTTTTCAGGCAGGAAGGGGGGTCCCTGTTACGCAGGTGTGCCCCGTTTCACGTGAAACGGGGCACACGGCAGGTCGTACGCGAGCTGGTTCGGGGGACTAGAGCTCCTTGCGGAACGCCTCCGTCACCTTCAGGAAGATGTCGTTGGCCTCGTCCTCCCCGACCGTCACCCGCACACCCTCACCCGGGAAGGGACGGATCACCACGCCGGCCTGCTCGCACGCCTCCGCGAACGCGACCGTGCGCTCCCCCAGCCGCAGCCACACGAAGTTGGCCTGGGTCTCCGGCACCGTCCAGCCCTGGGCGCGCAGTGCGCCGACCACGCGATTGCGCTCGCACACCAGTGAGCCGACCCGGCCGAGCAGCTCGTCCTCGGCGCGCAACGAGGCGATCGCCGCCTCCTGCGCGATATGGCTCACTCCGAAGGGCACCGCCGTCTTGCGCAGCGCCGCCGCCACCGGCTCGTGGGCGATCGCGAAGCCGACCCGCAGCCCGGCGAGGCCGTACGCCTTGGAGAACGTACGCAGCACGCAGACATTGGGCCGTTCCCGGTAGATCTCGACACCGTCCGGCACCTCGGGATCACGGATGAACTCGCGGTAGGCCTCGTCCAGTACCACCAGCACATCGTCAGGCACCCGGTCGAGGAACCGTTCCAGCTCGGCCCGCTTCACCACCGTGCCGGTCGGGTTGTTGGGGTTGCACACGAAGATCAGCCGGGTCCGGTCGGTGACGGCGTCCGCCATCGCGTCCAGGTCGTGCACGTCACCCGGTGTGAGCGGCACCTGCACCGACGTCGCGCCGCTGATCTGCGTGATGATCGGGTACGCCTCGAAGGATCGCCATGCGTAGATCACCTCGTCGCCGGGGCCGGAGGTCGCCTGGAGCAGTTGCTGGGCGACGCCGACCGAGCCGGTGCCGGTGGACAGGTGGGAGACGGGAACGCCGAACCGGTCGGACAGCTCGTTCATCAGGGCCGTGCAGGCCATGTCCGGGTACCGGTTGAAGGACGAGGCCGCGGCCGTGACCGTCTCCATCACGCCGGGCAGCGGCGGATACGGGTTCTCGTTGGAGGACAGCTTGTAGGCCACGGGACCGCCGGCCGCGGCAGGCTTGCCCGGCTTGTAGGTGGGGATACCCTCCAGCTCGGCACGCAGCTTGGGGCTCGTCTCGCTCACCACAGTCCTCCTCGTGACCACCACCGCCATGAATACTCCTCACCCTATGAGGATTCCGCGCCGCTGCGTATAGGCGAGGAGTGACCTCCTCCTGCCGCTGTACACCGCTCCGGCATCACGGGCATCACCACTCGAAGGCGCACGAACAGAGGGGCGCGCTGCACATATATCTATGCGCCGGTAGCTCACGCCGTGGCGCGCATCCCCCGTGAAGGTGAGTTGAGACCTCATCGCAACATCGACCAGTTGGCAGGCCTATGCGCGCCGACAAGTCGCCTACTGGCATGGGATCCCACAACGTCCTTTGTTTCCAAGGGTGTTGCCTGCTAATGATCATGCAGAAACGTGCCTGTCAACGAGTGCATATGCGTCCGCCCTACCCCATCCGATGAGCCCTACTATCGGCTCGCCATGACAGCAGCAGGGAAGCACCAGGTGAGCCGCGCGGAAACCTCACGCCGAGGCAGCCGACCGGGCAGAGCGGGCATCAGGGACGTGGCCGCCGCGGCCGGAGTCTCCATCACGACCGTCTCCGACGCTCTCAACGGCAAGGGCCGGCTCCCGGACGCCACCCGACGCCATGTCCGTGAAGTGGCCGACCGGCTGGGCTACCGCCCCTCGGCCGCCGCCCGTACGCTCCGCACCGGCAAGTCGGGACTCATCGGCCTGACCGTGACGACGTACGGGGATGAACCTTTCACCTTCACCGAGTTCGCGTACTTCGCCGAGATGGCCCGCGCCGCCACCTCCGCCGCGCTCGCCCGCGGCTACGCCCTCGTCATCCTGCCCGCGACCTCCCGCCACGACGTGTGGTCGAACGTCGCCCTGGACGGCACGGTCGTCATCGACCCCTCCGACCAGGACCCGGTCGTCAGCGAGCTGGTGCGGCAGGGATTACCGGTGGTGTCCGACGGCCGCCCGGCCGGCTCGCTGCCGGTGACCGCCTGGGTCGACAACGATCACGAGGCAGCCGTCCTCGGCATCCTCGACCATCTGGCCGACGCCGGTGCCCGCCGCATCGGCCTGCTCACCGGCACGACCACGGACACGTACACCCACCTGTCGACGACGGCATACCTGCGCTGGTGCGAGCGTGTCGGCCAGGATCCGGTGTACGAGGCCTACCCGGCGCACGATCCGTGCGCGGGCGCCGTCGCCGCCGACCGGTTGCTGGCCCGCCCCGACCGGCCCGACGCGGTCTACGGCCTGTTCGACCCGAACGGCACCGACCTGCTCGCCGCCGCCCGCCGCTACGGACTGCGCGTCCCGGACGACCTGCTGCTGGTCTGCTGCAGCGAGTCCACCGTGTACGCCAACACCGAGCCGCCCCTCACCACGCTCTCCCTCAAACCGCGCCGCATCGGCACGGCGGTCGTGCAACTCCTCATCGACGCCATCGAGGGCGTCGAGTCGGAGCAGCCGGTCGAGCGGGTGATACCGACCGAGCTGATCGTGCGCACGTCCTCCCAGCGCCGTTCGCCGCGCACGACCGTCAGCCCGCCCCGGTCGCCCGAGGAGGAGTGAGGCGAGGGCGCGAGGGAAGAGCGGGGGAAGAAACGGGGCGGCCGTATGCGGTCGCGGGATGGTCAAAGCCCTGCCCAATCGGGGCGAAAGCCACGGTGAACTGGACTCTTGCTCCGATTCACCACCCCTGGGTCATCACATGGCGCGATCCGCATTCCTATGATGGGCCCACGACACCGCGGGCCGCTGCGACCAGGCAGTCCGAAGCGGTGCAGATGCGGCGCGATGGTGGAGGGGTCGATGACTCAGGGGGCCGGTCAGGGACCCGAGGTGGAGCGGACGGCGACGTTGCGCGACTTCCGGGTGCCCGCGTACGTCCACGAGACCGGTCCGTACGTCCACAGCACGCACCCCGGCGAGGTCGTCCCGCCCCACGAGGAGACGTATCCGGAGGGGTACACGCCGACACAGCGGGACCTCCCCGTCATCAATCGGGGTGACACTGTTCAGGTGACCGTCGACCCCGCGTCCGTCCCCGCCCCGCAGCCCGCCACCGGCCCGGGCCCGCTGTACGTCGTCGGCGACGTCCACGGCTACCTCGACCAGCTCGTGGCCGCTCTCCAGGAGAAGGGCCTGATCGACGCCGCGGGCCACTGGTGCGCCGGCACCACCCGGCTGTGGTTCCTCGGCGACTTCACCGACCGCGGCCCCGACGGCATCGGCGTCATCGACCTGGTGATGCGGCTGTCCGCCGAAGCCGCCGCGGCCGGCGGCTACTGCAAGGCGCTGATGGGCAACCACGAGTTGCTGCTGCTCGGCGCCAAACGCTTCGGCGACACCCCCGTCAACTCCGGCGCGGGCACCGCCACCTTCCAGGCGGCCTGGCTGCTCAACGGCGGCCAGAAGACCGACATGGACCGCCTCCAGGACCACCACCTTCAGTGGATGGCCCGTCTCGACGCCCTCGAAGAGGTCGACGGGCATCTGCTCGTCCACTCCGACACCACCGCCTACCTCGACTACGGCCGCTCCATCGAAGAGGTCAACGACACCGTCCGCGAGACGCTCACACGCAACGACGCGGACGAAGTGTGGGATCTCTTCCGCAAGTTCACCAAGCGGTTCTCCTTCCGCGACGAGGGCGGTGCCGACGCCGTGCGCTCGCTGCTGGATACGTACGGCGGCACCCGCATCGTTCACGGCCACAGCCCGATCCCGTACCTGCTGGGCGAAGTCGGCTCCGAGGACGGCGAGGACGACACCGGCCCCGTGGTCGCCGGACCGCACGTGTACGCCGACGGACTCGCCATCGCGATGGACGGCGGCGTGACCATGGCCGGAAAGCTGCTGGTCCAGCAACTTCCCCTGGATGTCTGAGCGTTCAGCGGGCAGGCGCTTCCCCATGGCGGACGGAGAAGTGACGGCACTGGCCAGAGGGCATTTTCGGTAAACCCCCTGTCACCGCGAGCCGTCATCGCTCTACCATCGGCTTATCCGTAGCAGGCTCCCCTCCGTTTCTGCCCGACGGCTCGTTGGCATGCGAGCCCCAAGCCCTACGGAGCATCGGGGGATGCACATGAACAGCGTTCCGCAGCACCTGCTGAGCGAGGACCGCCAGGAATACGAGCGGGTCCTCGATGAGGCGCTGCGCTCCGCACCACACCGCCTGGAACTGGCCGCTGTGGGACAGCGGCTCAACTCCGAACAACTGCGCACCATGGCACTCAACGCCTCCGCACTCATCACGGCGGCCGCGGCGACCGAGTACCAGCACTACGTGAAGGTCCGCGAGGAACTGCGCCAGCCGGCGCCGTCCACCCCGTCGTCCGTTCGCGAACCCGCCTCCGCGGAGTCGGACGCGAGCGCGATGGGGCTCGCCGCCACCATGGGCGAGGTCACCGAGACCGCCGGCGCGGGCGTGATCGCCGTCGTCGCGGTCCTGGCACCCGTCCTCGCCGGCACCGCCGCGGCGATCTTCCTGCTCGTCGGTTACATCCTCAAGATGCTCAACCCCGCGCCGGCGTTCGCCCAGACGATGCTCACCACCGGATGGGTCTTCGGCGCGCTGACCGCGGTCGCGATCCTCGTCGCCGCCGTAGGGCTGCTGCTCACCGCACTGCGCAACCGCCCCTCCGCCGAGTCCGGTGCGTACGCCGAACTCAGCGAGGAGGTGACCCTGGCCAGGGAGGCCTGGCGCGAGGCCCTGCTGGAGCGCGGCATCCTGCCGTTTCTGCGGGAGGCGCTCTCCGACCCGGGCACGGCGGCCTCGCCGCACCGTACGCCGCCGCCCACGCCGACCAGCCGCATCCCGCACCTCGGCTACAACCGACCGGGGTTCACGAGCCCCGGCGACGGCGCCTCGGGGCCGCGCCCGAGCTTCTCGAGCCCCGACTACACGAGCCCGGACTTCGGAGGGCCGGAGCACCAGCCGGAGTAGCGGCCGGCTTGCCCTCCCCACTGCGGGGAGGGCGCCTCCACGGGGCCCCGCCGTGGGAGGCCCCGTGTCCAGGAGGCCGGGCTCGCCGCCTCAGTCCGCGATCGGCAGGTACACGCGGTTGCCCGCGGCCGCGAACTCCTTCGACTTCTGAGCCATGCCCTCCTCGATCTCGGCCTGGTTGCTCCCGTGTTCGCGGCGGATGTCCTGCGAGATCTTCATCGAGCAGAACTTCGGGCCGCACATCGAGCAGAAGTGGGCCGTCTTGGCGGGCTCGGCAGGCAGGGTCTCGTCGTGGAACTCCCGTGCCGTGTCCGGGTCCAGGGCGAGGTTGAACTGGTCCTCCCACCGGAACTCGAAGCGGGCGTCGGAGAGCGCGTCGTCCCACTCCTGCGCACCCGGGTGCCCCTTGGCGAGGTCGGCTGCGTGGGCGGCGATCTTGTAGGTGATGACGCCGGTCTTGACGTCGTCACGGTTGGGCAGGCCCAAGTGCTCCTTGGGCGTGACATAGCAGAGCATCGCCGTGCCCCACCAGGCGATCATCGCGGCACCGATGCCGGAGGTGATGTGGTCGTACGCCGGCGCGACGTCCGTCGTCAGCGGGCCGAGCGTATAGAACGGAGCTTCATCACAGATCTCCTGCTGAAGGTCGATGTTCTCCTTGATCTTGTGCATCGGGACGTGGCCCGGACCCTCGATCATGGTCTGTACGTCGAAACGCTTCGCGATCCGGTTGAGTTCCCCGAGCGTACGGAGTTCCGCGAACTGCGCCTCGTCGTTGGCGTCCGCGATCGAGCCCGGCCTGAGGCCGTCGCCGAGGGAGTACGTGACGTCGTAGGCGGCGAGGATCTCGCAGAGCTCCTCGAAGTTCTCGTACAGGAACGATTCCTTGTGGTGGGCCAGGCACCACGCGGCCATGATCGAGCCGCCGCGCGAGACGATGCCGGTCTTGCGGTTCGCCGTGAGCGGCACGTACGCCAGGCGCACGCCCGCGTGGACCGTCATGTAGTCCACGCCCTGCTCGGCCTGTTCGATGACTGTGTCCTTGTAGATCTCCCAGGTCAGCTCCTCCGCCTTGCCGTCGACCTTCTCCAGGGCCTGGTAGAGGGGCACGGTGCCGATGGGGACGGGGGAGTTGCGCAGCACCCACTCGCGGGTGGTGTGGATGTTGCGGCCGGTGGACAGATCCATGACCGTGTCGGCGCCCCAGCGGGTCGCCCAGGTCATCTTCTCGACCTCCTCCTCGATGGAGGACGTCACGGCCGAGTTGCCGATGTTGGCGTTGACCTTCACCAGGAACCGCTTGCCGATGATCATCGGCTCGATCTCCGGGTGGTTGACGTTCGCGGGCAGAACCGCCCGGCCCGCCGCGATCTCCTCTCGCACGACCTCCGGCGAAACGTTCTCCCGGAGGGCCACGAACTCCATTTCCGGGGTGATCTCGCCGCGGCGCGCGTACGCGAGCTGCGTCACCGCCTTGCCGTCACGGCCCCGGCGCGGCTGGCGCGGCCGTCCGGGGAAGACCGCGTCGAGATTGCGCAGACCACCGCGCGGTGAGGTGTGCTTGATCCCGTCGTCCTCGGGGCGGACGGGACGGCCCGCGTACTCCTCGGTGTCGCCGCGGGCGACGATCCAGTTCTCCCGCAGCGGCGGCAGGCCCCTGCGGACATCGGTGTCGACATGGGGATCGGTGTACGGGCCCGAGGTGTCGTACAGCGTGACCGACCGCCCGTTGGTGAGGTGCACCTGACGGACCGGCACCCGCAGGTCGGGGCGTGAGCCCTCGACGTATGCCTTGTGCCAGCCGATGGACTTCCCGGCCTCCCCGTGGGTCTCGGCGGAGACCTCTGCGGAGTTCTGCGTGGAGGCAGGCGTGCGTGTGTCCTTGTTGGTCATGAGACCTACTCCCTACGCCGGCATTACCCGGTAACAGGTTCGGCGGTCGACGCAGCCGTTTCCGTCTGCCGACGTTTCGTGTGAAACATCACTCGCATCGAGTCATGTTTCATGTGAAACGTCGCTGGGACGGAGGTCAGCGCCCTCTCAGCCCGGTGCTCCGAGCTCCCGCGTGTGCAAAGGTGCCTCCACGCTAGCGGCAATTCCGGCGCTGTGAACAGAGGGCCCCCCTCCTTCTTGCGATGATCGGTCGGTGACCACGATGCAGCCTCCCTCCTACCCACCGTCCGAGCCACCCCGCGGATTCGGCGCCGGAAACGGCAACGGGCGGGGAGACCGCCAGGGTCCTGGAAACGGGCACGACCACGGGCGCGGCCCGGGTGGCGGGCACGACCATGCGTTCGACACTGGCGGGCGCGATCACAGCTTCGCCGCTGACGGCCGGGACCGCGGGCCCGGATTCGGCGGTGGACTCGGCCCGGGCTCCGGTGGCAGGCCCGGACCGGGGCAGCGCCCGGACGCCGGTGACGAGCACGGTCACGGCCCCGACGGGCATGGACAGGGCCATGGCCCTGGTTCGGGGGGTGGACATGGCCCCGGTTCCGGTGGCGGGCACGGCCCGGGTTCCGGTGGCGGGCACGGGCACTCGCACGGTCACAGCCACAGCCACGGGCCGGCGGCGCCCGTGTCCCAGCACCTGCGCAAGGTCATCGCGGCGATCCTCATCCCGTTCGCCGTGGCGGTGGTGGTCGGGCTCGCGGTGCTGTGGCCCGGCGGTGCGCCGCCGCACGAGCGCACCGGGGTCGGCTTCGACCGGCAGACGCAGGAGGCCACGGTCACCCAAGTGATCGAGGTGAGCTGCAAGGACGTCAACGCCTCGGGTGGGACCCCGAACGGCGACACCTCCACCGCGGAGGGCTCCTCCGCGGTGGCGCAGGCGACCGGCACCTGCAAGAAGGCGACGGTCCGCGTCGACACCGGCAAGGACAAGGGCCGTACCTTCACCGAGATCGTGCAGCCGGACCAGTCACGGCAACTGCACGAGGGCCAGAAGGTCGTGGTCGCCTACGAGCCCTCCGCGCCGAAGGACCTGCAGTACTCGGTCACCGACGTCAACCGCCGGCTGCCGATGGCGCTGCTCGCCGGCATCTTCGCGCTCGCCGTCGTGGTCGTCGGGCGACTGCGGGGCGTCATGGCGCTGGTCGCGCTGGCCATCAGCTTCCTGGTGCTCAACTTCTTCATCCTGCCCGCGATTCTGCAGGGCTCGAACCCGCTGCTCGTGGCGGTGATCGGGTCGAGCGCCATCATGCTGATCGCGCTGTATCTGTGTCACGGTCTGTCGGCCCGTACGTCCGTGGCGGTGCTCGGCACTCTGATCTCGCTGCTGCTGATCGGCATTCTGGGTTCGGTCTTCATCGACTGGGCCGCGCTGACGGGCAACACGGACGACAACACCGGCCTGATCCACGGTCTGTATCCCGAGATCGACATGAGCGGTCTGCTGCTCGCCGGCGTCATCATCGGTTCGCTCGGTGTGCTCGACGATGTGACGGTCACGCAGACGTCGGCGGTGTGGGAGCTGCACGAGGCCAACCCGTCGATGGGCTGGCGCGGGCTGTACCGGGCGGGCATCCGCATCGGCCGTGACCACATCGCGTCCGTCGTCAACACGCTCGTCCTCGCGTATGCGGGTGCCGCGCTGCCGTTGCTGCTGCTGTTCTCGATCGCGCAGAGCAGTGTGGGCACGGTCGCCAACAGCGAGCTGGTCGCGGAGGAGATCGTGCGTACGCTGGTCGGCTCGATCGGCCTGGTGGCGTCCGTGCCGGTCACCACGGCCCTGGCGGCCCTGGTGGTCTCGGCCGACCGGCCGGGGCCGGAGGAGGCGACGACAGGGGCCGCGACGGCCCCGGCACGCGCCGGGAGAGGGCGGCGCCGTAAGCGCTGACGCCTGCGGAGGCGCATGAGCGGCACGTGGGGAGCACTCACGCAGGCTGTCGGACCGTCCGTGGCTCACCGGGGAGTGCCCGGGGCAGCGGCCGCCCGCAGACCTCCACAGGACCGGAGAAGCGTTCCCGCAATACCCCGTGTGCCTCTCGGTGATGTTCCCCGCGCCCCCGGATCCCTTGCCAACACCTGACGAAGCGTTACTCCACTGCGACAGCGACTGCCGTAACGCTTCAGCCGGCGCTCTGTTCCTCCGCCAGGATGCGGTCCAGGGCCTCGTCGAGGTGGGCGTCGAAGTCGGCGAGCGCACCCTCCTGGCCCAGCGGCACCAACTTGTCGGTGCGGTCGAGGAAGGCCACGAGCGGTGCCGCCGACGAGCGGAACAGAGCCTGGTCGCTGCCGACCTGGAGCCGGATCAGCACCTCGCTCAGCGGCTCGGGCTCCACGGGCGCGATGCGGACATCGCCGTCCCCGCACGGTCGGCCCACCCCGTCGATCAACAGCTCCCGGCCGAAGGCCCAGGTCACCGGTGCGTCACCCGGCAGGTGGAAGGTAAGCCGCACGGCATAGGGATCACAGGTCTCGTAGCGCAGCTCCACCGGGATGCGGAAGGAGAGCTCCTCGGAGACGAGAAAGCTCATCATGACCTCTGCCTGAACGGACTCGCGCATCGAATACCCCGTCATTCGCCGTCGACTGGCCGGGAATCAAACCTCTGACACTGGTGGCATCTTGCTGAACGTACACAACAGATCACAAGGAGTGAGTTTTCAGATACTGATAGAGAGAGCGAGCGACCCCAGGAGTCGCCCCATCTTGTCCTGCAGCTGCTGCGCTGCGGGCACCAGCCGGTCGGCCTGATGAGCGGGCAGCGAAATGGCCATGGTCGCGGCCGTGGTGCCGATCGTGATCGGGATCGCCGCGCACACCGTACCGAGTGCGTACTCCTGACGCTCGAACACCGTCTCCATGCGCCGCAGCCGTTCCAGACGTTTGAGCAGACTGCGGTCGTCACGCACCGTGAACGGTGTGAGGGGCTGCACGGGATAACGGTCGAGGTGGTCGCGGCGCGCGTCCTCGTCGAGCTGTGACAGCAGGCACTGCCCGATGGCGTGCGCGTGCCCGGTCTCGCGGAAGTCGGCCCACTCCTCGACCGCCGGGGCGCCCGGGGTGTCGGAGACGCACACGACCTCGATCTCGCCGTCCCGGTACATGGCGTAGTACACGGGTACGCCGATCGCGTCACGGCACTGTGCGAGCGCGTGGACGACCGTGCTGCGACGTTTCTGCCGGGCGCCGCTGCTGCCCAGCCGTTCGGCCGCCTCACCGAGGAAGAACAGTCCCTTCTCACGGCGCAGATAGCCCTCGTGCACAAGGGTGCGCAGCAGGTGGTACGCCGTCGGGAGAGCCAGCCCCGTCTCACGCGCCAGTTGTTTGGCGGGGGCTCCGTGCGCGTGCCCGGCGGCGCATTCCAGGAGACGCATCGCGCGCTGCACCGAACCGATGAGCGTCCCGGACGAGGGTGGCGGCGCGGGAGCGGCCGCGGCGTGGGGCTGCACGGGCACCGCGGGCTGCTGCGGGTGCCGGACGCGGCTTCCCTGGGCGGGTACGACCGTCCGGGCGGGTGGGGGGACAGCGGGGAGAGCGGGGGGTCGGTGGAGTTCTGCTGGTGCGGGCTCAGCCGTGGCCAAGGGGTACTCCCGTAGCGCGAGGGGGCAGCCCGTACGGAGTGCACGGGCGGGGGCGTACGCCGCTCGCGGGGCCGTCCCCGCGTCGGGCTTCCGGACTCTAACGCTCCGCAACCGCTCACTGACGACCCGTGCACAGAACTTCCCCCGGCCGAGGGAACGCGAGGGAACCGGTGATTCCTTTTACCTCACCGGTTTCCCACCATGCTCACCAGTCGCTGCGCGACGAGGAGCTCGACGTGAACTTGCGCACGACATAGATCAGTCCGCCGACCAGGGCGACGAACACCAGCACCTTGAACAGCAGTCCGATCACGAAGCCCACCACGCTGGCTATCAGCCCGCCGAACACGACCAGGGCGATGACCGGCACCGCGATCCACTTCACCCACCACGGCAGTCCCGCGAAGATCTCTCGCATCGCCCTGTCCCTACCTCTCGATCACTTGATGTCCTGCACTCGATGCTAGGACCGGGAGACGGCCGGACGGGGCTCTCGCACCCCTTGTCCTCCCCTGACTGATCCCCTAGGGAACCCTGAGGAGGCGCCTCACTTCTCAGGCGGAGAGAAGACCACCAGCACCCGCAGATCCTCACTGATGTGGTGGAACTTGTGGGCGACTCCGGCCGGCACGTAGACCACGCTGCCGCGCGCCACCTGGGTGGTCTCCAAGCCGACGGTGAGCGAGGCACGGCCGCTCACGACGAAGTAGACCTCGTCCTGGTGGTGAGGATTCTGTGGGTCGTGCTGGCCCGCGTCGAGGGCGTACAGGCCGACCGACATGTTCCGCTCCCGCAGGAACTGGATGTACGCACCCTCGTTGGCGGCGCGTTCCGCCTCCAGTTCGTCCAGCCGGAATGCCTTCATCGCCTCTTCCGCCCCTGCCTGCCTGCTCATGTCCGATCGCGTCTGCCACGATCAGACACATGAAGAATTTCGTAGTCAAGACGATCGCCAACGCGGGCGCCCTGGCGGTCGCCGTGTGGCTGCTCGACAAAATCACCCTTACCGGGGACAGCACCGGCAAGAAGGCCGGCACGCTGATCCTCGTGGCGCTGATCTTCGGCCTCGTGAACTTCCTGGTCAAGCCGATAGTCAAGCTGCTGAGCCTCCCGCTGCTCATCCTGACGCTCGGCCTGTTCACCCTGGTCGTCAACGCGCTGATGCTGCTGCTCACCTCGTGGCTGGCCGACCAGCTCGATCTGAGCTTCCATGTCGAGGGCTTCTGGACCGCCGTCCTGGGCGGCCTGATCATCTCGGTGGTCTCCTGGGCCCTCCACGTCGTCCTGCCCGACGAGGACTGAGCGGCGATGACCTATCGCGTGTGTTTCGTGTGCACCGGCAACATCTGCCGCTCCCCGATGGCCGAGGCCGTCTTCCGCGCGCGCGTGGCGGAGGCCGGGCTCGACGACCTGGTGGAGGTCGACAGCGCCGGCACCGGCGGCTGGCACGAGGGCGAAGGCGCGGACCCGCGCACGGTGGCCGTCCTGGAGGAGAACGGCTACGCCATCGACCACACGGCCCGGCAGTTCCAGGCGTCCTGGTTCTCCCGGCTGGACCTCGTCATCGCCCTCGACGTCGGCCACCTCAAGGCCCTGCGCCGCCTCGCGCCCACGGCGCAGGACG
The DNA here is from genome assembly GCF_030386795.1 of Streptomyces sp. S.PNR 29. Lineage (GTDB taxonomy): Bacteria > Actinomycetota > Actinomycetes > Streptomycetales > Streptomycetaceae > Streptomyces. Next base: position 84,207 of record NZ_JANUQM010000013.1, on the reverse strand, counting down.
CGGAGAAGGTGCGGCTGCTGCGGTCGTACGACCTCACCGCGGCCGGCGACCCCGACGTACCGGACCCCTACTACGGGGGCATGGACGGCTTCGAGGAGTGCCTTGAGATGGTGGAGGCGGCGAGTACCGGGCTGCTCGCCGCGGTCCGCGAGCAACTGGAGGGACGGGCGGCATGAGCGGTTCCGCCACGGGCGACGGAGGCCGCGGGTTCACGGATGCCGGTGACGGCACGCGCGCGGTACGGGCCGGGCTGCCCGAGCCCGTCAGGCACGAGCCGGCCCTGCCCGGTCCCGTCTTCGCCGCGCACTACCATCTGCCGGGCGATCCCACCGGTCCGTACACGTACGGACGCGATGAGAACCCGACGTGGACGCTGCTGGAGCGTGCCATCGGCGAGCTGGAGGCTCCCGGGCAGGACGACGTCGAGACGCTCGTGTTCGCGTCCGGCATGGCGGCGATCTCGTCGGTGCTGTTCTCCCAGCTGCGCACGGGGGACATGGTCGTACTGCCCGGCGACGGCTACCAGGTGCTGCCGCTGGTGCGCGCCCAGCTGGAGGCGTACGGAATCGAGGTGCGCACGGCGCCGACCGGCGGCGACGCCCAGCTGGACGTCCTCGACGGCGCGAGGCTGCTGTGGATCGAGACCCCGTCGAACCCCGGGCTCGACGTGTGCGACGTGCGGCGGCTCGCGGAGGCGGCACACGCGCGTGGCGCCTTGGTAGCCGTCGACAACACGCTCGCGACGCCGCTGGGGCAGCGCCCGCTGGAGCTCGGCGCGGACTTCTCCGTGGCCAGCGGCACCAAGCAGCTCACCGGGCACGGCGACATCCTGCTGGGGTACGTCACCGGCCGTAACGCCGAGGCCATGGCCGCCGTACGGCGCTGGCGAAAGATCGTCGGGGCGATTCCGGGGCCCATGGAGGCCTGGCTCGCGCACCGCTCGCTCGCCACCCTCCAGCTGCGCGCCGACCGCCAGCACGCGAACGCCCTGGCCGTCGCCGAGGCTCTGCGGGAGCGGCCCGAGGTGGCCGGGCTGCGCTATCCGGGACTGCCCGGCGATCCCTCGCACAAGGTCGCCTCGCAGCAGATGCGGCGCTATGGGTGCGTGGTTTCCTTCACGCTGCCCACGCGCGCGCGTGCCGACCGTTTTCTCGGCGCGTTGCGGCTCGTGGACGACGCGACGAGCTTCGGCGGCGTGCGGTCGACGGCGGAGCGGCGCGGGCGCTGGGGCGGCGACGCGGTGCCCGAGGGCTTCATCCGCCTCTCGGTCGGCGCGGAGGATGCCGAGGACCTGGTGGCGGACGTGCTGCGTGCGCTGGACGCGGCAGCGCAGTGACGGCTTCACACACGACCCGTCGGTGTTCGATCACGTACAACGGACGGTCCGAGCCTCCCCCCTCGTGGCTCGGACCGTCCCCGGTTCCGCGCGCGAAGAACCGCGCGACCAAGGCTAGTTGACTCTGTGTCAGTGTCCAATCACGGTAGCGACAGAGACCTATCGACATATTTATAGTTGGGCGCGAGTCGCGGGGGCCGGGGAAAAGGGCACAAGAAGGGAAGGTTGTTCCGTGGATCTGGCCTTGCTGCGCACCTTTGTGACCGTGCACCGGGCCGGTTCCTTCACGCGCGCCGCCGCTCTGCTCGGCCTCTCCCAGCCGGCCGTGACCTCGCAGATCCGCACGCTGGAACGGCAGCTGGGCCGGCCCCTTTTCCTGCGGCAGGCCCGCGGCGTGACGCCGACGACCGTCGGCGACGAACTCGCCCACAAGGCGGCGCCGCATCTCGACGCCCTTGTGGAGATCGCGGAGACCGGCCTCGACGACGACTCCTCCTTACGGACCCTGCATCTCGCCGGGCCTCCCGAGTTCACCGCCGAGCGTGCGCTGCCCGCGCTCACCGAGCTGACCGGCGAGGACGGACAGGGGTTCGCCCTGCGTGCCTCCTTCGGGAACGCCGAGGAGACCCTGGAGGGGCTGGCAGCCGGGCATCACGACCTGGCCATCAGCACGGCACGCCCGCGCGGCGCCCTGCTCTCGGCGACCCCGCTCTGCGACGAGGAACACGTCCTGGTCGCCGCCCCGCGCTGGACCGACCAGAGGGTCATCGGAAAGCCCCGCTGCCTGGGAGCGCACGCCCTTGAGCACATCCCGGTGATCGAGGTCCACGAGTCGCTGCCCTTCGTCTCCCGGTACTGGGCTTCCGTCTTCGATGCCCGGCCGGCCACCCACGGCACCGTGATCGTCCCCGACCTGCGCGCGGTCCTCGCCTGCGCGGCCGCGGGCGCCGGGCTCGCGGTACTGCCCCGGTATCTGTGCGCGGCCGCCCTGGAGCGCGGTGACGTCGTCGCCCTGCACGACCCGGCGGTACCGCCCCTGCGGACGTACTTCCTGGTCGTCCGCACCGGCACGCTGGCGATGCCGCAGATCGCACGGGCTTACGAGTGGCTGCAGCGCGCGGCGGCCGACTGGTGCTGAGCGAGGGCCAGGGGCGGGACGGAACCGTGCGCCAAGGGGCTTCACGCATCGGGCCGCCGGACGTCAAGGGCCTGGTCTCGGCGCATCACGCGCTGGGCTCGACCAGTGACATTTCGCGATGTTTCACGTGGAACCAGCCGGGCCACATTTCTCCCATGACCGTCCGACCCGTGGTCAAGCGCACCGCCCGTGCCGTTCTTCTGGACGGTGACGACCTGATCCTGATCAAGCGCACCAAGCCCGGTGTTGATCCCTACTGGGTCACCCCCGGTGGCGGGGTCGAGCCGGGGGACGCGACCGTCGTCCATGCCCTGCACCGTGAGGTGTACGAGGAACTCGGCGCCAAGATCACCGACGTCGTGCCCTGCTTCGTGGACACCGTGGAGCACATCGGCGAGGACGGTGGCGCGACCGGTGTGAAGGTGCAGCACTTCTTCGTCTGCCGCCTGGAGTCCATCGACCCGTCCCTGCGGCACGGCCCGGAGGTCGACGAGCCATCCGGTGAGTACGAGATCGTACGGGTGCCGTTCACCCGTGTCGGGATCGCCTCCGTCCATCTCGTACCGCTGTCGCTGCGGCACTACCTGGACGGCAACATCGAGGGTGTGCGGGCCATGCACGCCCCTGACCTGGGCTGACCACCGACCGCTGGTCAGCCCCCGATGGCCACGAGCTCTTCCACCGAGTCGTGCCGTATGCGCTCCGACGGGATGCCGACGCCCCTCAGGGCGTTCACGCCGCTGCGGATCATTCCGGGCGGGCCCGACAGATAGGCGTCGTATTCGTTCCAGGGACCGTACTCGCGTATGGCGTCGGGAAGCTGCAGGTGGGCCTGTGCGTCGATGATCGCGCGGACCGAGAGCCATGGGTGGCTCTGCTGGAGGCGGAGCATCGTGTCGATGTCGTACAGGTCATGGTCGGTGCGGGCGCCGTAGAAGACCTCTACCGGTCGCCGTTCGCCGTGCTCGGCGACGTCTTCGACCAGCGCCTTGATGGGCGCGATGCCGGTACCGCCCCCCAGACAGAGCAGCCCGTTGTCGGTGGTGTGGTCCACGGTCATCGAACCGGTCGGCGGCCCCAGTCGGATGATGTCGCCGGGCCGGGCGCGGTGCACCAGCGCGTTGGAGACCCAGCCTGCCGGGACGGCCTTCACGTGGAAGGACAGCAGGCCGTCGGATCGGGGCGCCGAGGCGAAGGAGTAGTGCCGCCATATCCGCGGCCACCAGGGCGTCTCCACACTCGTGTACTGCCCGGCGAGGAAGGGGTAGGGCTGGTCGGGGCGGACGGTGACGACCGCGACGTCCGGGGTTCTCAGGTCGTGCGTGACGACCTCGGCGTACCACCAGGCCGGGGCGCGCAGCTCGTCCGCGGCCGCCGCGTCGATCATGACCTGCGAGATCGTCGTGTAGGTCCGGACCCAGGCTGCTTCCATCTCCGCGTCCCATATGTCGGCCGCGTATTTGCTCAGCGCACCGATGAGGCATTCGCCGACGGCCGGGTAGTGCTCGGCCCGGGTGCCGTACTTGCGGTGGCCGCGGCCGAGGTTCTGCAGGTACTCGACGAGGACTTCGGTGTTGTCGATGTGCTCGGCGGCCGTCAGCAGCGCCTTGAGCAGTCGGTCCCGCTGGGTGTCCATCGCGGCGGGGAAGAGCGGGCGCAGATCGGGGTGCCGTACGAAGAGCAGGGCGTAGAAGTAGGAGGTGACCTTGTCGGCGACGGGCGTGACCTCCGCCATGGTCCGGCGGATGAGGAGGGCGTCCGGGGAGGCATCCCTGGTGGGAGCTGCCGGCTGGGGGGTGGGGGGTGCTTCGGCGGGGGCGGATGTCTGTGTCGCGGCCGCTGTCCGCGCGGGGTCGGACAGCGCGGTCGGGGAGGCGGGAGACCGGAACGGGGGCCGCGTTGCGGCCGGGGGTGTGTCGCTCGGCGCTTGGTCCGAGGCCGCTGTGCCGCTCGGCGTCGCGTCGCCGTGGTCCGGTGCGTCGGAGTTCGCGGCGCGGCGTGCGGGCTCGTGCGTCGACGGGTCCGCGGAGGGCTCGGCCCCGCTCGCCGCAGGGCCACCGTCGGATGCGCCACGCTCACCGCCCGATGCCGTGGCCGGATTCTTGCGGGGCGTGAACCAGCCGTCCCCGCCGCCGGAAGTGCCGTTGTCGGCCGACGTGGTGGTCGGAGCGTCCATGGTGAGCCTCGCCTCGAGCATCTCTCGGTCGGTCTGCGCACTCCCTCAGTGGGAAGGTGCCTGCTTTCCCCCCGCGGACGGGTAGCCACTCCCGTCCGGTGTCTCGGCCAATGCGGCCACATTCAACCCGCATTCCCGCTCCGTACGGACAAGTAAGGCGAGAGTGTGACATTGGCCGCAGTACTCTCGCAGAGCATCGCACTCCGCATGGAGGCCCTGACCGCATAACCGGAAACGTGGGTCTTCGATCTCTCCGTCCCGCTAGGCTGCATTGTCCTGTTCTCGGCCCGCGCAGGATGCACGCCTCATCCGGGGCGCGAACCGGAGTCGACCATACCGGCCACCGCCGAGCACACAAGTCCCCCCTTCCTCGGTCACGAATGCGAACACGGGGCGAACCAGCGATTTCGTCAATTACCGGACGGACCGCACCAATTCATAAACTTCCCGCAGATCCAGCCCCGTGTAGGAGTGGGTCGCGAGACCGGACAGATGGCGGTCCCCGTTGACCGCGACGGAGGTCGCGACCGCACCGAACAGGTCCTTGTCCGACATCGAGTCGCCATAGGCGATGCAGTCCGCCCGCGTCACTCCGTATTCCGCGCACAGGCGGTCGGCGATCAGCACCTTCGCCGCTGCACTGAGAGCTCCGGCGGGATCCACCGGCTCGGTGAACGGTACAGCGGGAAAGCGGGATCCATACGCCGCGTGCGCGCCCCATCCGATGAGCCGTTCCACGAAGAAGGAAGGGGACAGGGAGATGACGACGCAGTAGTCGCCCTCCTGCCTGATATCCGCCCAGACCTCGCGGATACCGGCGAGCCAAGGGGCCCCCTCGAAGGCGGCCTTCACATGCGCCTCGGTCAACTCGGCCCAGAGCGTGCAGACCCGCGTCGCATACTCCGGCGGTTCTATCAACCCCGACGAGATCGCCTGATCGAGGGCGACCGTTTCGGCTTCCAATCCGAGCTGCCGGGAGATCTCCACAGGCGCGGAAGTACCGTGCAACAAGGTGCCGTCGAGGTCGAAGAGATGAAGTCTCGGCATGGGCCCCGAGGCTAGTGGGTGGTGCTGTGCGCTCACGGGCGAGACCCCGGGCTCACCTCGCCCATCGCCCCCGGGACACTCGCTGTTTCCCGATGTTTCACGTGAAACACCCAGCGACTGCCCCCCACACTGTGCGCTTGGCTACGACATGGCCAAAAGCTCGTACGTCTCCCTGGAAATAGGTGGACGCCAAGGGCTCCCTTCGGACAGCCTGACCCGCGTGCCGACTCCTTCCCTCGCCGAACTGCCCATCCGCCGTCTGACGCTTCGCGACCTCACCGCCTGCGCCGACTTGTCAGAGAACCGGGGGTGGCCACGCGAGGAGCACAAATGGAGCTTCCTCCTCACAGCCGGAAGGGGTTATGGCATCGACGACCCTCAAGGCGGCCTCGTGGCCGCCTGTGTCGTCACCGAGTACGGCCCACAAGGGCGTCCCGCCCTCGCAGCCATCGGCATGGTGCTGGTAGCCGAACAGCATGCCCGGCAGGGCATCGGACGCCGACTGATGCGCCACGTCATCTCGTCGATGGGCATCACACCCCTCACCCTGCACGCGACGCCGTACGGACGGCCGCTGTACGAAGAGCTCGGCTTCAAGGTCACCGGCCAGGCGGAGATGCTGCTTGGGCACTTCACGGCCGGTGGGCCGGAGTCCCGGGTCGCCACGCGTGCGGCCACCGCCGAGGACCTCCCCACGATCCTCCGGCTCGACGAGGAGGTGTTCGGCGCGGATCGCACGCACATCATCACGCGTCTGCCCGCCTTCGCCGACCAGTTGTGCGTCGCCGAGGAGGACGGACGGCTCATCGGGTACGCGGCCGCCTGGCCCAACATGCACACCCATGTCGTGGGCCCGCTGATCGCCCGAGACACGGAGACGGCGCAGGCCCTCATCACCACCCTCGCCGCCCACACCGACCGGCCGCTGCGCACCGACATCGACGTACGGCACACAGAGCTACTGGCGTGGGCGAAGGAGCGCGGGCTGGCATCCGTCGTCTTCAACTCGGTCATGACGTACGGGATCACGGAGTTGCCCGGGGACGGGAGCCGGCGGTTCGCCCCGGTGACGGTCGCGGCCGGCTGACACGCTGGCGGGACGGGTGACCCGCGGCGCTACGAAGACGCCGGTTGCCGGAGACTGCGGGGAACCGGCGTCGGTGCGGAGGAGGGCACCGTCAAGCGAGGGCCTCCACGGCGGCCGTGGCGAAGGCATGGTCCTGCTCCGGAGCGCCGCCACCGACCCCGATCGCGCCGATCAGCCGGCCGTCGCGGTGGACCGGCACGCCGCCCGCGATGAACAGCAGCGGCCGGTCGAGCGCCGTGGGCAGGGTGTGGAAGAGGCCTCCGGGCTGCACGGCCTCGACGAGATCGGCGGTGGGCGCGTTGAGCTGGAGCGCGGTGTAGGCCTTGCGGGTGCTGGTCTCTCCGGAGATCAGCACAGCCCGGTCGTCCCGCCGGAAGGCGAGCAGATGACCGCCCGCGTCCAGGACGGTCACGCTGACCGTGACCCCGGCGGCCTCGGCGGCACGGCAAGCCACGGTGACGAGGTCTTCGGCGTCCTGGATGGTCAGCGGGGCGACGACGGTGGTGCTCATGAGGGTTCTCCTTGTGCTGGAGCGAGGGGACGCTGCGCCTCCGCTGATGCTGAGGCGTAGCTGGATCGACGGACGCGCGAGGCCATCCCTGGAAACCGCGCTCATGCGTCCCGGTGGTTCGGCAGTGGACGCTCAGTGGTGGACGGCGGTCCGCTGCTCGGTGGGTACGGAGCCCGCGACGACGGCGCTGGATGCGTTCTCCCGGCGTTCAAGGGCGGCCGAGAGGACAGCGAGGGCCAGAGCGGCTGCGGCGAGGACGGCGCCGACCCAGTTCGGGGCGGTGTAGCCGAAGCCGGCGGCGATGACGAGGCCGCCGAGCCAGGCGGACAACGCGTTGCCGAGGTTGAAGGCGCCGATGTTCACCGCCGAGGCCAGTGTCGGGGCTCCGTGTGCCTGGTCCAGGACGCGCTTCTGCAGCGGCGGGACGCTGGCGAAGCCCAGGGCGCCGATCAGCGCGATGGTCACGGCTGCCGCGGTCTTGTCGTGCGCGGTGAGGGTGAACAGCGCGAGCACGACGGCGAGGGCGCCCAGGGAGACGTACAGCATGGGCATCAGGGCGCGGTCGGCGAACTTCCCGCCGACCAGGTTGCCGCCGACCATGCCGAGGCCGAACAGGACCAGTAGCCAGGTGACGGAGCCGTCGGCGAAGCCGGCGACATGGGTCATCATCGGCGCGATGTAGGTGATGGCCGCGAAGACGCCGCCGAAGCCGAGCACGGTCATCGCCATGGCGAGCAGGACCTGGACGTTCTTGAAGGCGGCCACCTCGTGCCGCAGGTGCACGCCTTCCGGCTTGGGCATGTCGGGTACCAGCCTGGAGATGCCGGCCAGTCCGACGACGCCGAGGGCGGTGACGATGCCGAAGGTGACGCGCCAGCCGACGGACTGGCCGATGAGCGTGCCCAGCGGGACGCCGACGACGTTGGCGACGGTCAGGCCGGTGAACATCATGGCGATCGCGCCGGCCTTCCTGTCCGGGGCGACCAGGTCGGCCGCGACGACCGAGCCGATGCCGAAGAAGGCGCCGTGCGCGAGTGAGGCGACCACGCGGCCGATCAGCATGACCGCGAACACGGGGGCGACGGCGGAGAGCAGGTTGCCGACGATGAACAGACCCATCAGCAGCATCAGCATCCGCTTGCGGGAGACCTTGGTGCCGAGCACGGTCATCAGCGGGGCGCCGAACATGACGCCGAGCGCGTAGCCGGTCACCAGGAAGCCGGCGGTGGGGATGGAGACCCCGAAGTCGCTCGCGACCTCGGGCAGCAAGCCCATGATCACGAACTCGGTCGTTCCGATTCCGAAGGCCCCGATCGCGAGGGCCAGGAGCGCGAGAGGCATGAAGGGGGTTCACCTTCCAGACGATTGCAGAAGCGCGTTTCAGGCTTGGACAATAGTTGCAGACGCGGGCTTTATGCAAACGCCGTCTATCGCGGAGCTGCTCTATCCTGATGTCAGCCGCTCCGGGACGGAGGAAACGCCAATGACAGCGACGGACCCCGCGCTCACCGCCCTCGCCCAGGGCTGGTGCGCCCTGTCCCTGCTCCACGGGAGGATCGAGGCTCACATCGAGCGCGCCCTGCAGGCCCGGCACGACCTGAGCGTGCGCGAGTACTCGCTGCTCGATGTGCTCAGCCGGCAGCACGACGGCGACGGGGGCCATCTGCAGATGAAGCAGGTCGCTGACGCGGTCGTCCTCAGCCAGAGCGCCACCACCCGCCTGGTCACACGCCTGGAAGACCGTGGCCTGTTGGAGCGCTATCTGTGCCCCACCGACCGCCGCGGCATCTACACCAACGTCACCGAGGCGGGCCTCGAACTCCTGCGGGAGGCGCGGCCCACGAACGACGCCGCCCTGCGCGAGGCACTCGACGAAGCGGCCAAGAACCCCGAACTGGCCCCGCTGGTCCGTGTCGTGGAGTCACTGCGCGTGCCCGCATAGGGTGCGGGCATGGGAGATCTTGATATTCGCGCCGCGGTCCCGGACGACCTCTCGGCGATCGTCGGCATGCTCGCGGACGACCCTCTCGGCGCTCAGCGCGAGTCACCAGACGACCTGACCCCGTACCTGTCCGCCTTCGAGCGACTCAGCGCCGATCCGAACCAGCGGCTGGTCGTCGCCGCTCGCGAGGGCCGAGTGGTCGGCACACTCCAGCTGACGATCATTCCCGGGCTGTCCAGACGCGGTGCCACCAGGTCGATCATCGAAGGGGTGCGCATTCACGCCGACGAGCGGGGCAGTGGCCTGGGCACGCGGCTCATCGAGTGGGCGATCGAGGAGTCCCGTCACCAGGGCTGTCAGCTGGTACAGCTGACCTCCGACAACACTCGTACCGACGCCCACCGCTTCTATGAGCGGCTCGGCTTTTCGGCGTCCCACGTGGGCTTCAAGCTCCAGCTCTGAAGACGACGTGCTCTGTTTCACGTGAAACAGAGCACGTGCGTATCGGTGGGCGGCGCCTAACCAATCCCCCGCCATCCCTCCGGGTCCACTCCACCCGGCACAGGAGCCCCTTCGTCGTACGGCTGACGCGTGAACACGAACGAGCCGAGGTCGAGATGGCTCACCGTCCCGTCCGGGCGCCTTACGGCCCGCGGAACCTCTCCGGCGTAGTAGCCCTCCAGGCCGGTCCAGGTGCCGTCGCTGTTCGCCCGGAACCGCGAGCGGCGGCCGTTGCCGGACAGCGGCCCCAGCGAGACACCCCCGTCGGCCGTCAGGCGCAACGCGAACGCATGTGTCCCCCAGTACCACTGACCGGCCAACTCCAGCACGGACGGGTCCACTTCGGGCAGCGGTCGCCAGGGCTCGGGAATGCGCGGTTCGGCCTCGGCGACGATGCGGACCAGATCGGCGGCCACCGCGGACGTCAGCAGGCCGGAGGTGCAGTTGGTCAGCACCACCGCCGCCACGTCGTCCGCCACGCTGATCGTGAGGTTCGCCAGGAAGCCCGGCAGCGAACCGGAATGGCCCACGAGCAGCCGTCCGTCCCGGTGCTGAATCTGCAGTCCGAGTCCGTACGTCGCCCCGTCCACGACATCCGCGGCCTCGGCCGGCGCCGCGGGCACCCGCATCTCCCGCACGGTCTCCGCGCTCAGTACCCGGTCGTCCCCCTGCATCAGGAAGACGGCGAACTTCGCCAGGTCACCGCTGGTGGACCAGAGTTGACCGGCCGGAGCCATCAGCCCGAGGTCCTCGGAGGGTTCGGGCAGCATCACATCGGCCCACGGATGCACCGCCCAGCCGCCCGCATGGGGCGCCCGCGGCCGCGCACTCGTACGATCCAGGCTCAGAGGTTCGAGCACTTCACGCCGCAGTACCTCCTCCCACGGAGCACCCCGCAGCTTCTCTACCAGCGCGCCCAGGAGGGTGTAGCCGGGATTCGAGTAGTGGTGCCGGCGGCCGACCGGGTGGAGCAGAGGCTGTTCGCCCAGTACGTCGGCGAGTTCGGGACGCAGGGACCCCGGAGTCCGCTCCCACCACGGCGCGGGTGACTCGGCCGCCAGACCACCGGTGTGCGCGAGGAGACCGGCGATGGTGGCCTCCCCCGCGCCCGTGCCCGGCAGGTGCTTCTCCAACGGGTCGCCGAGGTCGAGCAGACCCTCGTCCCGCAACCGCAGGACGAGAACCGCGGTGAAGGTCTTGGTGATCGAACCGATCCGGTACTGCACGTTCTCGTCCGGGGCATGTCCGTCCACCGAGGTCCGCCCTCCATGCCACACGGTCCGACCGTCCCGAACGACCGCCGCGACCAGCGACGGTGTGCGGCCTTCGGCTTGGGCCACGGCGATCCGGTGCAGTAGCGCACGGCGGGTGCTGGGAAGCAGCTCTTCCTGAGGTGTCGTCATGACCCCAGTCCACCCGGCCGGACATCCCGCGTCGAGCCGATTTCCCCTGCAGACGGCGGATCAGGCGGCTCAGGTCTGCGCCATGTCCACGAAGCGCGAGTAGTGGCCCTGGAAGGCGACCGTGATCGTCGCCGTCGGACCGTTTCGGTGCTTGGCCACGATGAGGTCGGCCTCGCCCGCGCGCGGCGACTCCTTCTCGTAGGCGTCCTCGCGGTGCAGCAGGATGACCATGTCGGCGTCCTGCTCGATGGAGCCGGACTCACGCAGATCGGAGACCATCGGCTTCTTGTCGGTGCGCTGCTCGGGGCCACGGTTCAGCTGCGAGAGCGCGATGACCGGGATCTCCAGCTCCTTGGCCAGCAGCTTGAGGTTACGCGACATGTCCGAGACCTCCTGCTGACGGCTCTCGGCGCGCTTGGAGCCGCCGGACTGCATCAGCTGGAGGTAGTCGATGACCACCAGCTTGAGGTCGTTGCGCTGCTTCAGACGGCGGCACTTGGCGCGGATCTCCATCATCGACAGGTTCGGGGAGTCGTCGATGTAGAGCGGAGCGGCGGAGACGTCCGGCATCCGGCGGGCCAGACGCGTCCAGTCCTCGTCGGTCATCGTGCCGGATCTCATGTGGTGCAGCGCGACACGGGCCTCCGCGGACAGCAGACGCATCGCGATCTCGTTGCGCCCCATCTCGAGCGAGAAGATGACGCTCGGCAGATTGTTCTTGATCGACGCGGCCCGCGCGAAGTCCAGCGCGAGTGTGGACTTACCCATGGCGGGACGCGCGGCGATGACGATCATCTGGCCCGGATGCAGGCCGTTGGTGAGGGAGTCGAAGTCCGTGAACCCCGTGGGCACGCCGGTCATCTCGCCGCTGCGCGAGCCGATCGCCTCGATCTCGTCGAGCGCGCCCTCCATGATGTCGCCGAGCGGCAGGTAGTCCTCGCTGGTGCGCTGCTCGGTGACCGCGTAGATCTCGGCCTGGGCACGGTTGACGATCTCGTCGACGTCGTCGTCGGCCGCGTACCCCATCTGCGTGATGCGTGTGCCGGCCTCGACCAGGCGGCGCAGGACGGCGCGCTCATGGACGATCTCCGCGTAGTACGCGGCGTTCGCTGCCGTCGGCACCGTCTGGACGAGGGTGTGCAGATACGAGGCGCCGCCGACCTTGTTGATCTCGCCGCGCTTGGTGAGTTCGGCGGCGATGGTGATGGGGTCGGCCGGCTCGCCCTTCGCGTAGACGTCGAGGATCGCCTGGTAGATCGTCTCGTGGGCCGGCTTGTAGAAGTCGTGGCCCTTGAGGATCTCGACGACGTCGGCGATCGCGTCCTTGGACAGCAGCATGCCGCCGAGGACGGACTGCTCGGCCTCCAGGTCCTGCGGCGGTACACGCTCGAACGACGGACCTGAGCCGTCCCACGCACCGCTGTCCTGGCCCCGGTCGTGCTGCTCGTCGCGGCCCCGGGCTCGGTCGCCGTGCCGACGGGAGGCGGGCAGACGATCACTGGGACCGCTGTCGGCCCACGGGTCGTCCAAGGGCTCGGAAATGCTCACCGAGCCACCTCCTCCCGTCCGCGGAGCGGACCTCTCCGTGCCCCTCTTTTCTACGGCACGGCACTGACAATCAAGAGGCCCAACTCCGGTTCTGGCGCGTCGGTTTTGTGATGGTTTGAAAGCCGACGGACGGAGCGGGCGCCGGACTACCGTAGGCCCGCGGGCACCGTCAGCCAATCTGGTTATCCACAGGCCATGTGGACGACGGCCCAGATGCTGTGGAGAACCCCGCGAAACCTGTGCACGACCCGGTGGACAGCCCTGTGAACAAGCCCTCGATTCCTGCAAGGAAGCCTCCCTGACCTGCACCTTTACCGTCCACTGGCTGTGCAGAAGAAAAACTTCCCCAGCCGGGCCAAGATTGCCGCGAGTCGTACACAAGAGTGCACACCACCAGGCGACACGTAAGGGGCGCACAGGCATTGCATCGCTTACCTGTGGACGATTAGATTGGTGCTCATGACACAGGCCCCCGCGCGCTCCCGGACCGTTCGCCGACAGCACGACCGAGAGATCGTCGCGCTGGCCGTCCCGGCCTTCGGCGCTCTCGTCGCCGAGCCCCTCTTCGTCATGGCGGACAGCGCGATCGTCGGCCATCTCGGCACGGCACAACTCGCCGGACTCGGTGTCGCCTCGGCCCTTCTGACGACAGCCGTCAGCATCTTCGTCTTCCTCGCCTACGCCACCACCGCGGCCGTCGCCCGACGCGTTGGCGCGGGGGATCTGCAAGCCGCCATCCGCCAGGGCATGGACGGCATATGGCTGGCGCTGCTGCTCGGCGCCGCAGTCATAGCCGTGGTCCTGCCCACAGCACCGGCCCTCGTGGAGCTCTTCGGCGCCTCGAACACGGCCGCGCCCTATGCGACCACCTATCTGCGCATCTCCGCACTCGGCATACCGGCCATGCTGGTGGTCCTCGCCGCGACCGGCGTCCTGCGCGGCCTGCAGGACACGAAGACGCCGCTCTACGTCGCCATCGCGGGGTTCGTCGCCAACGGCGCCCTCAACGCGGGACTTGTGTACGGCGCCGATCTCGGTATCGCGGGTTCCGCCTGGGGGACTGTCATCGCTCAGTGCGGCATGGCCGCCGTCTATCTCGTGGTGGTCGTCCGCGGCGCGCGCAGGCACGGGGCGTCACTGCGTCCTGACGTCGCCGGGATCCGGGCCTCCGCCCAGGCAGGGGTGCCGCTGCTGGTTCGAACCCTGTCCCTGCGGGCGATCCTGATGATCGCCACAGCCGTCGCGGCCCGCCTCGGAGACGCCGACATCGCTGCGCACCAGATCATCCTGTCCCTGTGGACGCTGCTTGCCTTCGTCCTCGACGCCATCGCCATCGCCGGGCAGGCCATCATCGGCCGTTACCTGGGTGCCGGTGACACTCAGGGCGCACGTCAGGCATGCCGTCGCATGGTGGAGTGGGGTGTCGCCGTCGGCCTCGCGCTCGGCATTCTGGTGGTGATCAGCCGACCGGTGTTCCTGCCCCTGTTCACCAGTGACTCCATGGTCAAGGACACCGCCCTGCCCGCTCTCGTGATCGTCGCTCTCTCACAGCCGATCTGCGGGATCGTCTTCGTCCTGGACGGCGTACTCATGGGCGCCGGCGACGGCCCGTATCTGGCCTGGGCGATGCTGCTCACTCTGGCGGTCTTCACCCCGGCAGCCCTGCTCGTTCCCGTGCTGAGCGGTGGGCTCACGGCCCTGTGGGCCACCATGACGCTCATGATGGCGGTACGCATGCTGACCTTGTGGCTGCGCACTCGCTCGGGCCGCTGGCTGGTGACGGGTGCGACCCGCTGAGCGTTTCACGTGAAACATGCCCGCCATGGCCGACCCTCCGGCATGCGAAAGGGGCCGCACCCTCGCAGGTGCGGCCCCTTCTCAGCTCTGCAAGCCGAGCGCAGCCATCAGGCCGCGACAACCTCGATGTTGACCTGGGCGGCAACCTCGGGGTGCAGACGCACGGACGTCTCGTGAGCGCCCAGCGTCTTGATCGGCGCGGCAACCTCGATGCGGCGCTTGTCGACCTCGGGACCACCGGCGGCCTTGATCGCCGAAGCGATGTCGGCCGGGGTGACGGAACCGAAGAGGCGACCGGCGTCGCCGGCGCGGACGGCCAGGCGGACCTTGACGCCTTCGAGCTGGGCCTTCACCTGGTTGGCCTGCTCGATGGTCTGGATCTCGTGGATCTTGCGAGCACGACGGATCTGCTCGACGTCCTTCTCGCCACCCTTGGTCCAGCGGATCGCGAACTTCCGCGGGATCAGGTAGTTGCGGGCGTAACCGTCCTTGACGTCGACAACGTCGCCGGCGGCGCCGAGGCCGGAGACCTCGTGGGTGAGGATGATCTTCATGAGTAGGTCACCCTTCCCTTAGCGCGCGGTGGAGGTGTAGGGCAGCAGCGCCATCTCACGGCTGTTCTTGACGGCCGTGGCGACGTCACGCTGGTGCTGCGTGCAGTTGCCGGTCACGCGGCGGGCACGGATCTTGCCGCGGTCGGAAATGAACTTCCGCAGCATGTTCGTGTCCTTGTAGTCCACGTACGTGACCTTGTCCTTGCAGAAAGCGCAGACCTTCTTCTTCGGCTTGCGCACAGGCGGCTTCGCCATGGTGTTTCTCCTGTGTGATCAAGAAGTTGGGGTGCGAACCCGCCCTTAGAAGGGGGGCTCGTCCGAGTAGCCGCCACCGCCGCCGGAGCCACCGCCCCAGCCGCCGCCCTGGCCGCCACCGGCGGGAGCGCCGGTCGCCCACGGGTCGTCGGCAGGGGCACCGCCGCCCTGCTGGCCGCCACCGGGGCCGCCGCCCCAGCCGCCGCCACCCTGGCCGCCACCGCCGCCGTAACCGCCCTGGCCACCGCGGCCGGAGGTCTTGGTGACCTTGGCCGTGGCGTTGCGCAGGCTGGCGCCGACCTCGTCGACGTCCAGCTCGTAGACCGTGCGCTTGACGCCCTCACGGTCCTCGTAGGACCGCTGCTTCAGCCGGCCCTGCACGATGACGCGCATGCCTCGCTGGAGCGACTCGGCGACGTTCTCCGCCGCCTGGCGCCAGACCGAGCAGGTCAGGAAGAGGCTCTCGCCGTCCTTCCACTCGTTCGTCTGGCGGTCGAAGGTGCGGGGAGTGGACGCGACACGGAACTTCGCGACGGCCGCACCGGACGGGGTGAAGCGCAGCTCGGGGTCGTCGACAAGATTGCCGATGACCGTGATGACGGTCTCGCCTGCCATGGGTGAACCTCTCGGCGGGTTTGCTGCTGGCTGCTTGTGCTGCTACTCGATTCCCGAGATCAGCTGAGCGGGAGAGCTCAGTGGGTCTCGGGGCGGAGGACCTTGGTCCGGAGGACCGACTCGTTCAGGTTCATCTGGCGGTCGAGCTCCTTGACGACCGCAGGCTCGGCCTGCAGGTCGATGACCGAGTAGATGCCCTCGGGCTTCTTCTTGATCTCGTACGCGAGACGACGACGGCCCCAGGTGTCGACCTTCTCGACCTTTCCGCCACCGTCACGGACGACAGAAAGGAAGTTCTCGATCAGCGGGGAGACAGAGCGCTCCTCGACATCGGGGTCGAGGATGACCATCACCTCGTAGTGACGCATGTGGAACCCACCTCCTTTGGACTCAGCGGCCACGGTCGTTCCGTGGCAGGAGGGTTGTGATGCGTACGCAACGGTATCGGCCGCCACTGACAATCGGGGTCGGTCGACGGTTTCCCAGGGCTGCCTCGCCAGGACCGGCCGGACGGATCCGACCCCTTTCTGGCTGTGCCCGGGCAGACACCGGTGCAGACGGTACAGAGTACCCGCACACCGTCGTCCGGTTGAAATCCGGCCGCCAGGGCGGCCAATCTGTACGCATCGGGTGTGTATGGCGCTACGATCCGCCGCCTTTCGCAGGAGGTGCCCTATGGCACAGGCAATGCGACCCAACACCGCCGGAGGCCTCTTCGCCACGGACGGAAAACCCCACCCCCTCCAGGACACCCTGCTCGCGGTGACTCTGGTGCTGGGCATCACGTCGTTCGTCACCGCGCTCGTCGACGACGACCTGCACCTGCTCAGCTCCTGGACCGGCCTGGTGGGCATCCTCACCGGCGCGTACGGCCAGTGGGTCTCGGAGACGACCCGCGAGCGGTTCGGGCTGATCCTGGGCCTGGGTGCCGCAGGGGTCGGCTTCTTCCTGGGCATGGCCCACGGCGGCCTCTTCGGCGGTCTCTTCGACTGACGCCAGGGACACCGTCCTTCGAACACGAATAGAGCAACGCGACACACTCCGGCGCCCGCAGGCCGGGGGGAAGCTGCCGTATGCCCAGTCGGGGCGCTGCCGAGGCGCAGTAGGCTTCGGCGCGAGAGCCGGAGCCCCTGTACCCATGGGGACACACCAGCCCGAGGAGCGCCCCGAATGAGCCTGACCCTGAGGACCATCAGTCGCGAGCAGCATCTGGCCTACATCCAGAGCCTGCCGGCGGCGAGCCACATGCAGGTCCCGGCCTGGGCGGACGTGAAGGCGGAATGGCGCTCGGAGAACCTCGGCTGGTTCGACGACCGGACGGGCGAACTGGTCGGTGCGGGCCTCGTCCTCTACCGGCAGCTGCCGAAGATCAAGCGCTACCTCGCTTATCTGCCCGAGGGCCCGGTCATCAACTGGTTCGCTCCGAACCTCCAGGAATGGCTGGAGCCGATGCTGGCGCACCTCAAGCAGCAGGGTGCCTTTTCGGTCAAGATGGGCCCTCCGGTGGTCATCCGGCGCTGGGAGGCCGCCTCCATCAAGCAGGGCATCCAGAACCCGGATGTGAAGCGGCTGCGCGACATCGAGGCCGACCACATCGAGCCCCGGGCCTTCGAGGTCGCCGACAAGCTGCGCCGCATGGGCTGGCAGCAGGGCGAGGACGGGGGCGCCGGATTCGGCGACGTACAGCCCCGCTACGTCTTCCAGGTGCCGCTCGCCAACCGCTCCCTGGAAGAGGTCCACAAGAACTTCAACCAGCTGTGGCGCCGCAACATCAAGAAGGCGGAGAAGGCCGGCGTCGAGGTCGTCCAGGGCGGCTACCAGGACCTTGAGGAATGGCAGCGCCTGTACGAGATCACGGCTGTGCGCGACCACTTCCGGCCCCGCCCGCTGTCCTACTTCCAGCGCATGTGGACGGCCCTCAACAGCGAGGACCCCAACCGCATGCGGCTGTACTTCGCCCGCCATGAGGGTGTGAACCTCTCGGCGGCGACCATGCTGATCGTCGGTGGGCACGTCTGGTACTCCTACGGCGCCTCCGACAACATCGGCCGCGAGGTCCGGCCCTCGAACGCGATGCAGTGGCGGATGCTGCGCGACGCCTACGCCCTCGGCGCCACCGTGTACGACCTGCGCGGCATCTCCGACTCGCTGGACGAGACCGACCACCTCTTCGGTCTGATCCAGTTCAAGGTGGGCACGGGCGGCCAGGCCGCCGAGTACCTCGGCGAGTGGGACTTCCCGCTGAACAAGCTGCTCCACAAGGCGCTCGACATCTACATGTCGCGCCGCTGACCACGCGTTCCGCAAGCTTCCCCACCTCTGATTCACCGCAGCAACGAGAAAGGTTCCAGGTCCGGCCATGGCGCTCACGCTCTACGTCGACACCGCGCGCTGGCGGGCGCACCACAAGCACGTGCAGGAGCAGTTCCCGGGGCTCGTACCGGTCTGCAAGGGCAACGGCTACGGCTTCGGGCACGAGCGGCTGGCGGAGGAGGCCACGCGGCTGGGCTCCGACATCCTCGCCGTGGGCACGACGTACGAGGCCGCCCGGACGAAGGACTTCTTCAGCGGTGACCTGCTGGTGCTGACGCCGTACCGGCGCGGCGAGGAGCCCGTTCCGCTGCCCGACCGGGTCGTGCGCTCGGTGTCGTCGATCGACGGGGTGTACGGCCTCGTGGGCGCCCGCGTGGTCATCGAGGTGATGTCCTCGATGAAGCGGCACGGCATCAGCGAGCAGGACCTGCCTCAGCTGCACGCCGCCATTGAGAACGTCCGGCTGGAGGGCTTCGCCATCCACCTGCCCCTGGACCGCACCGACGGCTCGGACGCCGTCGAGGAGGTCATCGGCTGGATGGACCGCCTGCGCGCCGCCCGGCTGCCGCTGCACACGATGTTCGTCAGCCACCTCAAGGCCGAGGAACTGGCCCGGCTGCAGCAGCAGTTCCCGCAGACCCGCTTCCGCGCACGCATCGGCACGCGGCTGTGGCTGGGGGACCACGAGGCCACCGAGTACCGCGGCGCCGTCCTGGACGTCACGCGGGTCTCCAAGGGCGAGCGCTTCGGCTACCGGCAGCAGAAGGCGGCCTCGGACGGCTTCCTGGTGGTCGTGGCGGGCGGTACGTCGCACGGGGTGGGTCTGGAGGCCCCCAAGGCCCTGCACGGCGTCATGCCGCGCGCCAAGGGCGTCGCCCGGGCCGGCCTGGCCACGGTGAACCGGAACCTTTCTCCGTTCGTCTGGGGTGGCAAGCAGCGGTGGTTCGCGGAGCCTCCGCACATGCAGGTCTCGATCCTCTTCGTACCCGCGGACGCCCCGGAGCCGAAGGTCGGCGAGGAGCTCGTGGCCCATCTGCGGCACACCACCACGCAGTTCGACCGGCTCGTCGACCACTGAGCGCAAGCGGCAGCAGGAAGGCCGTACACGGTCCATCCGTGTACGGCCTTTCCCATGGTGTCGCGTTCGCTCAGGGCGAACCGTCGGTCGCCCTCCGCGCACCCCATTCCACCGTCGGTCCGTCGAAGTGGGCCGCATGCCGTGGGGGATGGGCCGCCGGGCCGAGGACGAAGACGTCCTCCGCGCCGTCGAGAACGCCGCCCGAGGGATCGTCGTCGCCCGACCGGCGCACCGGGTCCCGGTCCGGCATGAGGATGTCGCGCACGATCACGGCGCACAGGTAGAGCGTCCCCAGCAGGTGCAGGCCGATGGCCCAGTGGTAGCCGTCGGTCGGCAGGCCCTTGTGGGCGTCACCGCTGGTCGTATACGCGAGGTACATCCAGATGCCCAGGAAGTACGCCACCTCGCACGCCTGCCAGATCAGGAAGTCCCGCCACTTCGGCCGGGCCAGCGCGGCCAGGGGCACCAGCCACAGGACGTACTGCGGCGAGTAGACCTTGTTGGTGAGGATGAACGCCGCCACGATCAAGAAGGCGAGCTGGGCGAGGCGCGGACGACGTGGCGCGGTCAGCGTGAGCGCCGCGACACCCGCGCAGCACAGCAGCATCAGCAGCGTGGCGAGCGTGTTGACGGTGTCGGTGCTCAGCGGATCGGTCGAGTTCTGGGCCAGGATCAGCCAGAAGGAACCGAAGTCGACGCCCCGCTCCTGGCTGAAGGTGTAGAACTTCGACCAGCCCTCGAAGGCGAAGAGCATCACCGGCCCGTTCACCACGATCCAGGCGACGACCGCACCGAGCAGTGCCTTCCCGAAGTCCCGCCACTTCCCCGCACGCCAGCACAGCACGAGAAGCGGACCGAGCAGCAGGAACGGATAGAGCTTCGCGGCCGTGGCGAGCCCCAGCAGGACACCGAAGGCGAGGGAGCGGCCCCGCGCCCACATCAGCATCGCGGCGGCCGTCAGAGCGACCGCCAGCAGGTCCCAGTTGATCGTCGCCGTCAGCGCGAAGGCGGGCGCCAGGGCGACGAGCAGGCCGTCCCAGGGGCGCCGGGCGTGCGTACGGGCCACGCAGACGGCGATGACGGCCGCGCACGCCATCAGCATCCCGGCGTTGACCATCCAGTACCACTGTTCCTGGTGCTGGATGGTGCCGCTGCCGGGCGTGAGCCAGGAGGCCACCTCCATGAAGACACCGGTCAGCACCGGGTACTCGAGGTACTGCATGTCGCCGGGGAGCTTGTCGAAGTACGGCACGAGCCCGTCGGCGAAGCCGCGCCCCTGGTAGAGGTGCGGGATGTCCGAGTAGCACGCGTGCGTGTACTGCGAGCTGGCGCCGAAGAACCAGGCGCCGTTGTAGCAGGGCGCCTTCTGGACCAGACCGAGGGCGAACATGCCGATCGCCACGAGCGCGACCACCCGGACGGGGGTCCACCAGGACGTGCCGAGCAGGGCACGCCGACCGAGGGGGCCGCCGATCAGCTCGCTGCCGCTCGCGGCGATCTCGTCCTCCTGGGTCGGCCGCACCGGCTCCGACTCGCGCACGCTCGCTTGCGTGGATTCTGCACTGGCCATGCCGCACATCCTGCCGTACACACCTAGCAATACGCCGAGGGCCGCCGCACCTGAAGAGTGCGGCGGCCCTCGTTCCATGTGAAACATGCGCGTGTTTCACGTGAAACAGCCATGCTGGGCGTTGTGCGGCTACCCGGTCGGTCCTCCGAAGAGGCCTCCGCCGTTGCCGTTGCCCCTGCTGTTCCCGGTTTCTTCCGTTCCTGAAGGCGACGGCGACGAGGTCACACCCCCGTCCGTGCCACCGTTGCCCACTCCGCCGTTGTCGCTGCACCCGAAGCCGAAGCAGGAGTCGCTCGGCGAGGGCGACGGGCTGGTCTGCGACTCACTGGGCGTCGGACTCGGCGACGGACTGCTCTCCTCCTCGGTCTGCGAGGGGGTGGGAGTGGGCGTCGGGACCGGGACGTCGTTCACGACCTCACCGATGGGCTCCGGCGTCGGGAACGGCTCGGGCGCCTCACCCTTCAGCGCCTGCTCCATGTAGTCGTGCCAGATCTCGGCCGGGAATGAGGCACCGTGAATGGACTTCTGGCCACCCGTTCCGTACATCTCCAGGAAGGTGCGGTTCTTCACGTTCTCGTCGTCCGGATACCGGAACATGCTGATCGCGGTCGACAACTGCGGCGTGTAGCCGACGAACCAGGCCGACTTGTTGCCGTCGGTGGTACCGGTCTTTCCGGCGACATCACGGCCGGGCAGCTGGGCGTTGGTACCCGTTCCCTTGTCGACCACGGTCTTCAGCACGTCCGTGACGTTGTCGGCCACCTGCTCGGTGAACGCGTCCTTGGTCTTGGTCTCGTGCTGGTAGACCGTGCCGTCCTTGCTCGTCACCTTCGTGACGGAGAACGGATCACGCTGCTTGCCGCTGGCCGCGAAGGTGGAGTAGGCACCGGCCATGCGGATCGCGCTGGGGTCGGAGATGCCGATGGAGAAGGACGGGTAGTCGGTGCCGGCCAGGCTGTCCGGCTTCAGGCCCGCGTCGACGGCGGCCTCCTTGACCTTGTCCAGCCCGACGTCCATGCCGAGCTGCACGAAGGCGGAGTTGACCGACTCCCTCATCGCCTCACGAAGGTCGATCCGGTAGTTCGGCGGAGTGCCGTACGACTGGTCGCCGTCGTTGACCTGCAGCCACTCCTGACCCTTCTCGTTCTTCCAGATGTCCCCGTCGTACTCCTTGATCTTGAGCTTGTTCTTGCCGCTGTAGAAGCTCTTCGGGGAGACCTTGGTCCGCTCGTCCTGCGCCTGCTCCGGGCCGAGTTCCGGGTTCCGCACCCCCCACTTCATGGCGGCCGCGAGCACGAACGGCTTGAACGTCGAACCGACCTGGGCGCCGGTGACGTCGGCGTTGTTGGTGAAGTGCTTGGTCGCGTCCTCACCGCCGTAGATGGCCTTGATGGCACCCGTCTTCGGATCCACCGACGCGCCGCCGAACTGGACGTGCGTGTCCGTCTTCGGACGTTCCTTGGGCTTGATGTTGGCCTTCTGGACCTTCTTGACCGAGTCCTCGAGCTCCTTGACCTTCTTCTTGTCGAAGGTCGTGTAGATCGAGTACCCGCCCCGGTCCAGGTCGTCCTTGGTGATGTTCGAGTTGTTGACCACGTAGCCCTTGGCGAGATCGACGAGATAGCCGATCTGGCCGCTCAGCTGGGTGTTCGACCGCGGGTTCTGGACCTTGGGGAGCTTGGTGTACTTGGCCCGTTCACCGGCGTCCAGGTGGCCGTACTCGACCATCTTGTTGAGAGTGTCCTGCATCTGCCTCAAGGCCCGCTTGCGGTTGGCCTCGGGGGTGGCGTTGACCGGGTCGATGGCGGCGTTGCCGGCCGGGTCGTAGTACGTCGCGCCCTTGAGCATCGCCGCCAGGAAGGCGCACTCGCCCGGGTTGAGGTCGATGGCCTTCTTGTTGAAGTAGGTGCGCGCGGCCGCCTGGATGCCATAGGCCCCGCGTCCGTAGTACGCGGAGTTCAGGTAGCCCTCCATGATCTGGTCCTTCGGGACCTCGGCGCCCACCTTGATCGAGACCAGGATCTCCTTGAACTTCCGCGAGATCGTCTGCGACTGGTCGTTGAGCATCGCGTTCTTGACGTACTGCTGGGTGATCGTGGAACCACCCTGCGTCTCGCCGCCCCGCGCCATGTTGAACACGGCGCGGGCGATGCCCTTCGGATCGATGCCGCTGTCGGTGTAGAAGGTCTTGTTCTCCTGCGAGATCACCGCGTACTGCATCTCTTTGGGGATCTGCGCCAGGCTGACGATCTGCCGGTTCGTCTCACCACCCGTGGCCACCATCTCGGAGCCGTCGGACCAGTAGTAGACGTTGTTCTGCGCCGTCGCCGTCTTGTCGACGACCGGCTTGCCGACCATGGCGTAACCGATGCCCGCGACGGCCACCAGGCTGCCCAGGAAAGCGATGAACAGGCCCGTGACGAGCTTCCAGGACGGCATCCAGCGCTGCCAGCCGTACTTGCCCGCGCGCGGATAGTCGATGATCCGCTTCTTGTCGTAAGCCGGTCCTCTGCCCCGCCCCGGACCGTTCGGGCCACCGGGAGCGGCGCGCCGGCCTCCGCGGCCCGCTTCGGGGGCTCTGCGGCGACCACCCCCGCTTCTCTGGGCCGCACGCCGGGCCTCGGCGCGGCCACCGTACGGACGCTCCTCACCTCCCGGGTCGTACGAGCCCGACCCATAGGAGTCGGACAGAGACCCGGTGGCGCCTCGCGGTGCCGCGCGGCGGCCGGAGGACGAGCCGGACAGGCCGCGTCGGGCCGCGGCACGTCCGCCTCCCTGCGGCTGCGGCGGTTTGCGACGGTGCTCGCTCATCGAACGACTACTCCTCGGGCAGGCGCACCCTTGCGCGCCTGGAAACGGCGGCTGGCTTCCGGTCCCCCCGAAGTACGGACGCGGTCGGTCCCGCATTCACCCGTACTGCACCAAGGACAACGACGCCCTCCAGGGGTCACTCGGTTCCCGGTGCTATGCATGGCGCACAGACTACGCACCGCCAAAACCGGCCGTGTCCTGTAGTTCACCCCAAATCAGGCAACTTGCTTCAGATGAATCGGGGATGTGATCCCGTTCACCACCCTCCCTCTTGTCGCACCCGGAAGGTCGTTCTATCGTCGTGATGTATCGAGTCGATACATCAGCACGGCATAAAGCCTCGCCAAGAGCCCGTCACGGCCCGTTCGCGGCAGAGAGGAGGCGACGATGAGCCGGCGTTCCGGGATCCTCGAGTTCGCCGTACTCGGTCTGCTCCGCGAGTCCCCGATGCACGGCTATGAGCTGCGTAAACGACTCAATACGTCACTGGGAGTGTTCCGCGCGTTCAGCTACGGGACGCTGTATCCCTGCCTCAAGACACTGGTCGCCAACGGCTGGTTGATCGAGGAGCCGGGGAACACCACCGAGGCCGCCGCTCCACTCACCGGACGCAGGGCCAAGATCGTCTACCGGTTGACGGCGGAAGGTAAGGAGCACTTCGAGGAGCTGCTCTCGCAGACCGGGCCCGACGCGTACGAGGACGAGCACTTCGCCGCCCGTTTCGCTTTCTTCGGGCAGACGTCACGCGACGTACGCATGCGCGTACTGGAGGGACGCCGCAGCCGGCTGGAGGAGCGCCTGGAGAAGATGCGCCTCTCGCTGGCCCGCACCCGGGAGCGCCTCGACGACTACACGCTTGAGCTCCAGCGCCACGGGATGGAGTCCGTGGAGCGCGAAGTGCGCTGGCTGAACGAGCTCATCGAGAGCGAGCGGGCGGGACGGGACCTGAAGGGTTCCGCCCACGGAGAACCCGCTCGCGACACCACAGAGGGAGCGCCGGGCGTCCTGCCCCGGCCCGGGGACGACCCCGGTCCGGATACGCCCGGCGACACCGCCACGTGAGGCCACTGCCAAGGCCTCACTCGTACACACAGGGAGCAACCGGAATGGGTTCGGTTCGCGTAGCCATCGTCGGCGTGGGCAACTGCGCCGCATCGCTGGTGCAGGGAGTCGAGTACTACAAGGACGCCGACCCGGCGTCCAAGGTCCCTGGCCTGATGCACGTCCAGTTCGGCGACTACCACATCCGTGACATCGAGTTCGTCGCGGCCTTCGACGTGGACGCCAAGAAGGTCGGACTCGACCTCGCGGACGCCATCGGCGCCTCGGAGAACAACACCATCAAGATCTGCGACGTCCCCCGCACCGGCGTGGCGGTGCAGCGCGGCCACACCCTCGACGGTCTCGGCAAGTACTACCGCGCCACCATCGAGGAGTCCGCCGAGGAGCCGGTCGACGTCGTCCAGGTCCTCAAGGACAAGCAGGTCGACGTCCTCGTCTGCTACCTGCCCGTCGGCTCCGAGGACGCGGCGAAGTTCTACGCCCAGTGCGCCATCGACGCCAAGGTCGCCTTCGTCAACGCCCTGCCCGTCTTCATCGCCGGTACCAAGGAGTGGGCGGACAAGTTCACCGAGGCGGGCGTCCCGATCGTCGGTGACGACATCAAGTCCCAGGTCGGCGCCACCATCACGCACCGGGTCATGGCGAAGCTGTTCGAGGACCGGGGCGTCATCCTGGACCGCACGATGCAGCTGAACGTCGGCGGCAACATGGACTTCAAGAACATGCTCGAACGCGACCGTCTGGAGTCCAAGAAGATCTCCAAGACGCAGGCCGTCACCTCCCAGATCCCCGACCGGGACCTCGGCGAGAAGAACGTCCACATCGGCCCGTCCGACTACGTCGCCTGGCTCGACGACCGCAAGTGGGCCTACGTCCGCCTGGAGGGCCGTGCCTTCGGTGACGTCCCGCTGAACCTGGAGTACAAGCTCGAGGTCTGGGACTCGCCGAACTCCGCCGGCGTCATCATCGACGCCCTGCGCGCCGCGAAGATCGCCAAGGACCGTGGCATCGGCGGCCCGGTGCTGTCGGCGTCGAGCTACTTCATGAAGTCCCCGCCGGTCCAGTACTTCGACGACGTGGCCCGCGAGAACGTCGAGAAGTTCATCCGGGGCGAGGTCGAGCGCTAACCACGCTCCGTTCGTGGGCTGTTGAGGGTCCCCGGGTCGCACGGCCCGGGGACCCTCCCCGTATGTGAGGCTGTGCCCCATGTCCGTCGTGCGTGACCTGCGCGTCCTGCTCCACTTCCGGAACTTCCGACGCCTGCTCGTCGTACGCCTGCTCTCCCAGGGCGCCGACGGCGTCTACCAGGTCGCACTCGCCGCCTACGTCGTCTTCTCGCCGGAGAAACAGACCTCGGCCGCCGCGATCGCCTCCGCGATGGCCGTGCTGCTGCTCCCGTACTCCCTGGTGGGCCCCTTCGCCGGTGCCCTGCTGGACCGCTGGCGCCGGCGTCAGGTCTTCCTCTACGGCAACCTGCTGCGCGCCCTGATGGCGTCGGCGACGGCCGTCCTGATCGTCGCCCACGTCCCGGACTGGCTCTTCTACGTCTCCGCCCTGTGCGTCACCGCCGTCAACCGCTTCGTCCTCTCGGGCCTGTCCGCCGCCCTGCCCCGCGTGGTCGACACCGAGCGCCTGGTCATCGCCAACTCCCTGTCCCCGACCGCCGGGACGCTCGCCGCCACCGCGGGCGGCGGGCTGGCCTTCGTGGTGCGGCTGGTGGTCGCGGACTCCGACGCCGCCGTGGTGCTGCTGGGAGCGTTTCTGTACCTGTGCGGGGCATTGGCGTCGCTGCGCATGGCGGCGGACCTGCTGGGACCCGACCGCGCGCGCACGCAGCCGGGGCTGGGCACAGCGCTCAGCAGCACGGCCCGCGACCTGGCCGCAGCGGTACGTCACCTGGCGGCGCCGCCGCGCCGGGAGGCGGCCTGGGCGCTGGCCGCCATGTCGCTGATGCGGTTCTGCTACGGCGCCCTGCTGGTCATGCTGCTGATGCTGTGCCGGTACTCCCTGACCTCGGACACGGACGAGGGTCTCGCCCTGCTGGGGCTTGCGCTGGGGGCTTCCGGTGCCGGTTTCTTCGCGGCGGCGGTCGTGACCCCGTGGGCGGCGGGACGTCTGGGCCCCGGCCGCTGGATCGTCGTGTGCGCCGCGGCAGCCGCGGTGCTGGAGCCGGCCCTCGGCCTTCCGTTCGCCACCGTTCCCCTGCTGGTCGCGGCGTTCGTCCTGGGGCTGACGACCCAGGGCTCGAAGATCGCGACGGACACGGTCGTGCAGGCGTCGGTCGACGACGCCTTCCGTGGCCGGATCTTCTCCGTCTACGACGTGCTGTTCAATGTCGCCTTCGTCGGAGCTGCCGCCGTGGCCGCCCTGATGCTGCCGCCGGACGGCCGCTCGATACCGCTGGTGGTCACGATCGCCGTTATCTACGGAGGAGTAGCGGCCGCTATGGCCCGGTTTGAGCACCAGTAAGTGTCACATCAATGACACAGAGCCATCCTGGGCTACTGAGTTGTCAGTGGGGACCGATAACTTACGTGCGTCTTATATCGCGCCATGTTCGCGTCATTTCTGCGTGCCGTGGTCGCGTCACGCATCTATGTTTCTAGGGGGACCCCCAAGTGACGACTCCGCCGCCCCAGGGCCAGAACCCGTTTGCCCAGGGCCAGCAGCCCTACGGCCAGGCCCCGGGCGCCCCGGGTGCCCCGGGTCAGGCTCCGTACCCGCCCCAGGACGGCTTCCCGCAGCAGCCCGGCCAGCCCGGCTTCCCCCAGCAGGGCGCCGCTCCGTACGCTCCGGTCCCGCCGCAGCCGACCGGCCGCAAGCTGAGCTTCAAGACGATCAAGAACATCGTCATCGCGGTGGCCGTCGTCGGCATCGCCATCGGCGGCTTCATAGCAAGCCGGGACGACGCGAACACGGCAGCGGTCGGTGACTGCATGCACCGCGGCAGCACCAACGACAACGACCCGGACCTTGAGGTCGTCGACTGCAAGGACACGAAGGCCCAGTACGTGGTGCTGGCCAAGATCGAAGGCTCGTACCTCACGGAGACCATGGCCTCCAGCAAGTGCGAGGCCGAGGCCAAGGACTTCCAGTACACGTACACCGAGAGCGGTGACAGCAAGGACTTCCTGCTCTGCCTGAAGGACTACAAGAAGTAAGGCACACACGCAGAGGGGCGATGTTTCACGTGAAACATCGCCCCTCTGCGTTCCCGGCGGAGGTCATGTTTCACGTGAAACATGACCTCCGCCGGCGCCTCAGCCCTCCTGCGCGGCCCACCACTCCTTGAGGGCCGTCACCGCCGCGTCATGTTCCATGGGCCCGTTCTCCAGACGGACCTCCAGCATGTACTGGTAGGCGCGACCGACCACCGGACCCGGTCGGACGCCGAGAATCTCCATGATCTGGTTGCCGTCGAGGTCCGGGCGGATCGCGTCCAGCTCCTCCTGCTCCTGCAGCTTCGCGATGCGCTCCTCAAGACCGTCGTACGCACGCGACAGCGCGGCCGCCTTGCGCTTGTTGCGCGTGGTGCAGTCCGAGCGGGTCAGCTTGTGCAGACGGTCGAGCAGTGGCCCGGCGTCCCGGACATAGCGGCGGACCGCGGAGTCCGTCCACTCACCGGTGCCGTAGCCATGGAAGCGCAGATGGAGCTCGACCAGGCGCGAGACATCCTTCACCAGGTCGTTGGAGTACTTGAGCGCGGTCATGCGCTTCTTCGTCATCTTCGCCCCGACCACTTCGTGGTGGTGGAACGAAACCCGGCCGTCCTTCTCGAAGCGGCGCGTGCGCGGCTTGCCGATGTCGTGCAACAGCGCGGCCAGGCGGAGGGTCAGGTCGGGGCCCTCGTGCTCCAGCGCCATCGCCTGCTCCAGGACGATCAGCGTGTGCTCGTACACATCCTTGTGCCGGTGGTGCTCGTCACTCTCCAGCCGCAGGGCCGGCAGTTCGGGCAGGACATGGTCGGCGAGGCCGGTGTCGACGAGCAAGGTCAGTCCCTTGCGCGGGTGCGCGGAGAGGATCAGCTTGTTCAGCTCGTCCCGCACCCGCTCCGCCGAGACGATCTCGATGCGCCCGGCCATCTCCTTCATGGCCGTGACGACCTCGGGGGCCACCTCGAAGTCGAGCTGTGCCGCGAAGCGCGCGGCCCGCATCATCCGCAGCGGATCGTCCGAGAAGGACTCCTCGGGCGTCCCCGGGGTGCGCAGCACGCGCGCCGCGAGGTCGTCTAGCCCGCCGTGCGGGTCGATGAACTCCTTCTCCGGGAGCGCGACAGCCATCGCGTTCACGGTGAAGTCACGCCGGACGAGGTCCTCCTCGATGGAGTCGCCGTACGACACCTCGGGCTTGCGTGAGGTGCGGTCGTAGGCCTCCGACCGATAAGTGGTCACCTCGATCTGAAAGCGCCGATCAGCGTCTCCGACGCGGGCATCCTTCTGGGCGCCCACCGTGCCGAAGGCGATCCCGACCTCCCAGACGGCGTCCGCCCACGGCCGCACGATCTTGAGGACGTCCTGAGGGCGGGCGTCGGTCGTGAAGTCCAGGTCATTGCCGAGCCGGCCGAGCAACGCATCCCGGACCGAACCGCCGACCAGGGCGAGCGTGAACCCGGCCTCCCGGAAGCGGCGGGCGAGGTCGTCGGCGACAGGGGCGACCCGCAGCAGTTCACTCACCGCGCGGTGCTGCGCCTGGCTCAGGGCACTGGGGTTGTCTTCGTTGGCGTTCGGCACAACAGAAGAGGGTACGTGGCCCGGGCGTCCGCGAGCTCCCCCATTGACCTCGCGCAGACAGCTCAGTCAATACGTGCACAAGGGCAGCCCTTGAGACGTACGTCGGTGCTCCCCTTTATACGGGTACATAGAGGGCAGCCCGGCGTCGTCTCCCGATCTTGTGGAGCAGACCGCGGCACTTCCCCTCAGCGGGCATCGTTACCATGCGTGGACGCACATTCCGACGACCACTTTCCGACGACCACTGACGACGACGAGGGACGGGCGAGCGCGTGGCCGAGGCGGCAGACTTCCAGGGGACCAGTGCCTCACCTGCCCGCCGGTGGCTACGGCGCACCGCAGCACTGCTCGCGGGAGCGCCGCTGCTGGCCGCCCTGGTCCAGGTGCCCACCGGTTCCGCACACGCCGACGCTCAGGCCTCCACGCAGGCCGACGCCGGTTCGGGCCCGGTGTCCGTCGCCGTCGACTCGCTCAGCCCCAGTGCCCCGACGGACGGGGACACACTGACCGTGTCGGGCACGGTGACGAACAATGGCAAGCAGGCGGTCACCGACGCCCACGTCGGGCTGCGCGTGGGCCCACAGGTGACCACCCGCTCGCGCATCGACTCCGTCGCCCAGGACAGTGACGACGTCCGGACCCCCGCCGGCCCGGAGGTCGGCGGCAAGTACGTCGAGAAGTTCGCCAAGCTCACTCCGGGCGTCGCCGAGCCCTTCACCATCTCCGTGCCGGTCGACCAGCTGGACCTCGGGCGGGACGGCGTCTACCAGCTCGCCGTCTCGCTCTCCGGCCAGACCTCCGCGCAGCCATGGGAACAGATCCTCGGTATCCAGCGGACGTTCCTGCCCTGGCAGCCCGGCGAGGCCGGTACCAAGACCAGGACGACGTACCTGTGGCCGCTCGTCTCCACCGTCCACATGACGGCCGAGACGGGAGCGAACGACCAGCAGACGCCGGTCTTCCTCAACGACGACCTGGCCGAGGAGATCTCCCCGGGCGGCCGCCTCGACCAGATGGTGTCACTGGGCAAGGACCTCGACGTCACCTGGGTCATCGACCCGGGTCTGCTGGCCGCCGTCGACGCGATGACGCGCAGCTACAAGGTCCGCAGCGGGAGCAGCACCACCTCCGGCACGCACCAGGCGCTCGCCAAGCAGTGGCTCGCCGAGCTGCAGCAGGCCGTGGCGGGCAAGGAGGTCGTCGCCCTCCCGTTCGCCGACCCGGACCTGGCCTCACTCGCTCACAACGGCACGAACGTCACCGGCTCACTGAGCCAGCTCAAGACCGCCACCGACGTCGTCGCCAACACCGTGGAGCCGATCCTCCACGTGAGGCCGGTCACCGACTTCGCCTGGCCCGTGGACGGCGCGATCGACCCGTCCATCGTGAAGGTCGCCACGTCCGCGGGCGCCGACAAGGTCATCGCCCGCAGCGACAGCCTGCAGGAGACCGGCGGCCTGCCGTACACGCCCTCCGCACCCCGCCCCATCGGCGGTGGCACGACGGCGGTCGTCGCGGACGCCAGGCTGTCCACGGCGTTCGAAGGCGACCTGACGAAGGCCTCCGCGTCCACGCTCGCGACGCAGCGGTTCCTCGCCCAGAGCCTGACGCTCGGCCTCCAGACCGGCAAGCAGCGCAGCATCGTCGTCGCCCCGCAGCGCATGCCGTCCGCCAGCCAGGCACAGGCGATGGCGCAAGCGGTGACGGCCCTGCAGAGCGGGACCTGGTCACAGGCCCAGGACCTCACGGCGGCCGCCGCGGCCAAGCCGGACCCGGCCGCCACCACGAAGGTGCCGTCGGCCTCCTCGTACCCGTCCTCGCTGCGCAAGCAGGAGCTGCCCCGGTCGGCGTTCCAGCAGATCGCGAGGACGCAGGACAAGCTCGACAACTTCAAGGTGATCCTGGCCGACCAGTCCCGGGTGGTGACCCCCTTCGGGCGGGCCATGAACCGCGAGATGTCCACGTCGTGGCGCGGCCGGGCCATGGAGGCGAGCAGCTTCCGCAGCGGGGTGGAGTCCTACCTCGACGACCTGACCGATCAGGTGAAGCTGATCGACAAGTCGGAGACCAAGCTCTCCGGCCGCAGCGCCACCATCCCCGTGACCGTGCAGAACAACCTGGTGCAGCCCGTCGACCACCTGGTGCTGCGACTCAGCTCGACCAACCCGACCCGCCTCAAGATCGGCGACTCCGCCTACGAGGAACAGCGCGTCTCGGTCTCCGGCGGCCACAGCCAGTCCGTGAAGTTCACCACGTCGGCCAACGCCAACGGCCGCGCTACGGTGGTCGCCCAGCTGTACACCGAGGACGGCCAGAAGTACGGCGAGGCCGTCACCTTCGACGTGAAGGTCACCGAGATCACGGCCACGGTGATGCTGGTCATCGGCGGCGGCGTCCTGCTGCTCGTCCTCGCCGGCTTCCGGATGTACACGCAACGCAAGCGTGCGGCCGCCCGTGAGGCGGACGAGGACGGTCCCGACGAGGCCGACGGCCCCGACGACGGCACGGAGAACCAGGAGGGCTCCGAAGACCGTCCCAAGGGGGAGTCCGAGGCCGCGTCGGGGGCAGACGCCCCGGAGCAGCCGAGTGACCCGGCACCGGACACCGCAGCGGAAAACGCCGACCCGTCCGGCACGGGTGAGAGAGTGGACCGTTGAGGATGTCGTGGCCGGTGGGCCCGGGACGATGAGGTGGGGTAACCATGAACGCGCCGTACGACGGTGACCGCGGCCAGGCCGCGGGCAGCTCGGGCTACCCCGAGGGCCCGCCGCCCGAGCACGGCCAGGTGCCGCCGCAGCCGCCCGCGGACATGTACCTCCAGGACGCCTACGCCCAGGATCCGTACCGGGCGCAGGACCTCTCCGCGCAGGATCCCGTCGCCGAGGCGCTCTACGACCGCGCCGCGCACCCCCCGCCGCCGCCCGGCACCTACCAGCCGCAGCAACCCCTGTACGCCCAGCCGCCGCAGTCGCCCCACGCCCCGGACCCGCACGTATGGGCCCAGCCCCCGGCGCCCGAGCCTGAGGGCCCGACGCAGTACCTGCCGTACGGCGACGACCCCCGGACGACCCAGTTCGTGGGCGTGGACGACCTGGTCACCCAGGCCGGCGAGGAGCGCCACGAGCCGGACGCCTTCGCCCATCTGTTCAGAGACCAGCAGCAGAGCAGCGGCCACCCCGCGTACGAGGCCTCGCCCTCGGTCCCCGGCCCCTCCCCGGCCCCCGGCCACGGGCAGGGACAGCAAGGCCCCGCCGCCGAGGGCCCCACGCCCGCTCCGGCCCCGGCCCCGAAGAAGAGCGGCAAGGCCGGTGGCCTGCTGAAGTCCAGCGCCGTGATGGCGGCGGGCACGATGGTCTCCCGCCTCACCGGCTTCATCCGGTCAGCGCTGATCGTCTCGGCACTGGGCGTCGGCCTCCTCGGCGACACCTTCCAGGTCGCCTACCAGCTGCCCACGATGATCTACATCCTCACCGTCGGCGGCGGACTCAACTCCGTCTTCGTGCCGCAGCTGGTCCGCGCCATGAAGGAGGACGAGGACGGCGGTGAGGCCTACGCCAACCGCCTGCTGACCCTGGTGATGGTGGCCCTGGCCGCCCTCACCGCGCTCGCGTGGTTCGGCGCGCCGCTTCTGGTCCGCGCGCTGTCGAACCCCGTCGCCAGCGACCCTGCGGCCAACGAGGTCGCCATCACCTTCACCCGCTACTTCCTGCCCTCGATCTTCTTCATGGGCATCCACGTGGTGATGGGTCAGATCCTCAACGCTCGCGGCCGTTTCGGCGCGATGATGTGGACCCCGGTCCTGAACAACATCGTCATCATCGTGACGCTGGGGATGTTCATCTGGGTCTACGGCACGTCGGCGGACTCCGGCATGCAGGTCACGAACATCCCGCCGGCGGGCCAGCGGCTCCTCGGCGTCGGTGTCCTGCTCGGCCTGGTCGTCCAAGCTCTGGCGATGATCCCCTACCTGCGCGAGACCGGGTTCCGGCTGCGGCTGCGCTTCGACTGGAAGGGGCACGGCCTCGGCAAGGCCGCCAAGCTCGCCAAGTGGACGATCCTGTTCGTCCTGGCCAACCAGGCGGGCGCCCTCGTGGTCACCCAGCTGTCCACCGCCGCCGGCATCGACTCCGACGTCGAGGGCACGGGCTTCGCCGCCTACGCCAACGCCCAGCTCATCTGGGGACTGCCGCAGGCCATCATCACGGTCTCCCTGATGGCCGCGCTGCTGCCGCGTATCTCCCGCTCGGCGGCCGAGGACGACGCCGGAGCCGTCCGCGACGACATCTCGCAGGGCCTGCGCACCACCGCCGTCGCGATCGTGCCCATCGCCTTCGGCTTCGTCTCGCTCGGCATCCCGATGTGCACGCTCATCTTCGGTTCCTCGGGCACCAGCGAAGCCACCAACATGGGCTACATGCTGATGGCCTTCGGCCTCGGTCTGATCCCGTACTCCGTGCAGTACGTCGTCCTGCGCGCCTTCTACGCCTACGAGGACACCCGCACGCCCTTCTACAACACGGTCATCGTGGCCGCGGTCAACGCGGGCGCCTCGGGGCTCTGCTACCTCCTGATCCCGTCCCGCTGGGCCGTGGTCGGCATGGCCGCCTCCTACGGCCTGGCCTACGCGATCGGCGTCGGCGTCGCCTGGCGCCGGCTGCGCAAGCGGCTGAGCGGGGACCTGGACGGCGCCCGCGTGCTGCGGACGTACGCCCGGCTGGCCATCGCCTCGGTCCCGGCCGCCCTGCTCAGCGGCGCGGCCTGCTACGGGATCGGTCACACGCTCGGCCAGGGAGTCCTGGGCTCCTTCGCCGCGCTGCTGGCGGGCGGGGCCGTCCTGCTCGCGATCTTCTTCGTCGCCGCCCGTCGCATGCGCATCGAGGAACTCAACTCGCTGGTCGGCATGGTCCGCGGGCGCCTGGGACGCTGAGACGGGGGGTAGGCGCACAACCATCGTCCGCCACCGCGTGTCGTGCATAGCGGCGGACTGTGGGCACAATTGGTTTCGGCGTCGGACGGCGCGCACAGGTGTCGGCCGGCGCGCAACGGATGGGGAGGCAGGAACGACGGTGGCGGAACGGAGCACAGCTGCCGTCGACGTGGCAGACAACAGCGGCGAGGAGTCGCTGACCGCACAGGCGGACCAGTCCACGGCCGACGGGGTGGCCAAGAACCGGGAGCGGGACACGGACAGCGACGAGGCACAGGGGAGCGCCGGGACGGAGGGTTCCGGGAAGGCCTCAACTCCCGAACTGCACAGCGGCCACAAACTCGCCAGACGCTACCGCCTCGAAGAGTGCGTCACCCGTCTGGACGGATTCAGCAGTTGGCGAGCCGTGGACGAGAAGCTCCGGCGCGCCGTCGGCGTCCACATCCTGCCCGCAGACCACGCCCGGGCCCGCTCCGTGCTGGCTGCGGCCCGCTCCTCCGCGCTGCTCGGCGACCCCCGCTTCGTCCAGGTGCTGGACGCCGTCGACGAGAACGACCTCGTCTACGTCGTCCACGAGTGGCTCCCCGACGCCACCGAACTGACCACGCTCCTCGCCTCCGGCCCGCTGGAGCCGTACGACGCCTACCAGATGGTCAGCCAGATCTCCTCCGCCATGGCGGCCGCCCACCGCGAGGGCCTCGCGCATCTGCGCCTGAACCCCAACGCCGTCCTGCGCACCTCCACGGGCCAGTGGCGCATCCGCGGCCTCGCTGTGAACGCCGCGCTGCGCGGCATCAGCTCCGACACTCCGCAGCGCACGGACACCGAGGCCATCGGCGCTCTGCTGTACGCGGCGCTCACGCAGCGCTGGCCGTACGAGAGCGACGCCTACGGCCTGTCCGGCCTGCCGAAGGACGTCGGCCTGATCGCGCCCGACCAGGTGCGCGCCGGCGTCCACCGCGGACTGTCGGAGCTGGCCATGCGGGCCCTCGTCAACGACGGCGCCACCGCCTCCCGCCACGAGTCCCCCTGCACCACGCCGGAGGAGCTGGTGAAGGCGATCGGCGAGATGCCCCGCATCCGCCCGCCGGAGCCGGCGTTCACCGCACCGCCCGAGTACCAGCGCACGACGTACCAGCAGGGCACGTACGGCCGCCCGGCGCCGCGCCCTGGCGCCACCCAGCCGGTGCCGGCCCCTCCGCCCCCGCTGCAGAGCCGCACCGGCAAGGCACTGAAGTGGGCCGTGTCGGCGCTGCTGATCGCCGCGCTGGGTCTGGGCAGCTGGCAGCTCGCGGACGCGCTCATGGAGCAGGGCGGCAAGGCCGAGGATCCGAACCCGACGCAGACGACGGACGGGAGCAACAAGCCCCCGAAGAAGCCGGCGTCCGGCAAGCCGATCGCCATCAGCAGTGCCCGCGACTTCGATCCCTTCGGCGACCAGTCCGAAAAGCCGTCCGCCATAGGGAAGGTCTACGACAACAGCACAGCCACGTATTGGCAGACGGATTACTACCTGAGCGCGGACTTCGGCCGCCTGAAGCAGGGCGTCGGCATCATCCTCGACCTCGGCAAGGTTCAGCAGGTCGGGGAGGTGACCGTCAGCTTCATGGGGGACACCTCGGTCGAACTCCGCAGCGCGAGCGCGGACGCGAATTCGGAGCCGACGTCCTTCGACGCCTACAGCAAGGTTGCCGAAGGTTCTGGGACGACCGTGAACCTCAAACCCGGCAAGTCCCTGAAAACGCGGTACGTCCTGGTGTGGCTGACCGAGCTCCCGTTGCAGAACGACGGAAAATGGCGCGGCCGAGTGGCGGACATCAAAGTAGTCAGCTGAGCAAGCGATGAGGGTGGGACTCCTTACCGAAAGGAGTCCCACCCTCATCTTCGTGCATGTACGCCTGATCAGGCTGTTGTGCATCCTGTGTTGCCGGAGCCGTCCTTGATTACTCCGTCCTTGTAAAGCGACACGTCAAGACAGACAGCCCGACCTTCGGCCAGATCGAAGTCGTAATTCTCGCACTTGCCTTTTCCGCCTGCTTTGCCCTTGCCGAGCAGCGCACCGCTCACGCGGTCCGTAAGGAAAAAGTTCACACCGTAGCCATCGGCACGCGTATCACAAACAGCGACCGTTTCCCCGTTGGATGTGAAAGTACCGTAGCCGGCCGCGGTCGGATTGGTAAAAACGATAGAGTCTGCTGCCGCCGATCCAGCGCTGCCCAATACAGCAGCGGCCCCGAGCGCGAACACAGCCATGACCCGACGCGAAAACTTCACGCCAAACCCCCTGAAGAAGGAAATAAATCACTCAGTGACTTACCAAATCTGCACCCTAGGCAGAAACTGTCCTTCAGTCAAACGAAATTGACGCCGTTACGATTGCACACACTTGACTGTCAGTGCGCTGGGCCAAAAACTAATGTTCTCACGGCAGGAGCGGACGCGAGAGGTGATCACATCGACACCGAGGCAACAGATGCGGACCTGCTCTCCCGCCATGTCGCCGGCGACCCCGACGCCTTCGGCGAGCTCGTCCGCCGTCACCGCGACCGGCTCTGGGCAGTGGCCCTGCGGACGCTGGGAGACCGCGAGGAGGCCGCTGACGCGGTGCAGGACGCCCTCGTGTCCGCCTACCGGGCAGCTCACACCTTCCGCGGCCAGTCGGCCGTCACGACCTGGCTCCACCGCATCACGGTCAACGCCTGCCTTGACCGGGCCCGCAA
Organism: Streptomyces sp. S.PNR 29; assembly: GCF_030386795.1. Lineage (GTDB taxonomy): Bacteria > Actinomycetota > Actinomycetes > Streptomycetales > Streptomycetaceae > Streptomyces. Next base: position 47,086 of record NZ_JANUQM010000013.1, on the reverse strand, counting down.
GGCGGCCTCCCGCAAGACCGCCCCGGTCGACGACACCGAGCGTCTGGAGCAACTGCTGGAGCCGCACGAGTCGGCCTCGGCCCCCGCGGAACGCAATGATCTGCACCGCCAGCTGCTGGAGGCCCTGGGCACCCTGCCGCCCGACCAGCGGGCGGCCCTGGTCCTGGTGGACATGCAGGGCTACCCCGTCGCCGAGGCCGCCCGCATCCTCGACGTGCCGACCGGCACGGTGAAGAGCCGGTGCGCCCGCGGCAGAGCCAGACTCCTGCCGCTGCTGACCCATCTACGGCCGGCAAACACCGGGACGGCCAAGAAGCCGGGCGGGGAACGGAACCGGACGCAGGGGACATCCGTCCCACCGGCAGCGGGACCGCGTCCAGCGGAGCCGCCGAACACAGGGCCAAGCGACTCAGCCGCAGTGAAGGGCGGAGGTGGACGAGCGTGACGTCGACGACAGACATGGCCGGGCATCCGGACGTCGCGGAGATCTCCGACCTCACCGAGGGCCTGCTCCCCCCATCACGGACCGCGGACGTACGACGTCACCTGGACGAGTGCGAGCTCTGCGCGGATGTCCATGCGTCGCTGGAGGAGATCCGGGGGCTGCTCGGCACCCTGCCGGGCCCGCCGCGCATGCCCGCCGATGTCGCGGGCCGTATCGACGCCGCCCTCGCCGCCGAGGCTCTGCTCGACGCCACCACACCGGAGCCCACGACACCGGAGCTCACGAGCCACGAGCCCACGAGCCACGAGCTCACGAGCCACGAGCCCACGGAGACCGCGTCGACCGCCTCGGTCGGCGCGCCGCGCTCCGTCCCGGAGGGGGACGACAGCGCGCGTGTTTCACGTGAAACATCGGCACCCGCGGACCGTCCTGGCGGACACGCCCGCGCATCGACCACGGGCCCGGGCCGCAAGGACCGCAAGCGGATCGGGCGACGCAGGATCGCCGCGCTGGGCGCTGTCTTCACGGCAGCCGCCCTGGGATTCGGCTCCCTGCTCGTGTCCTCCCTCAATGACGGCAAGCCGTCCCACGACACGGCGGGCGAGCACCAGTCCGCGTCCGCGGACACCTTCTCCGCAGGAAAGCTGGAGGGGCAGGTCGCCGATCTCCTCGCCAAGAGCCAGAAGTCGGACAAGAGCTCCCGCGCCCCGCACAGTTTCGGCGTCGAATCCACACCTGACACCAACAAGCCCAACCTCTTCGCAGACACGGTCCCCGACTGTGTCCGCCAAGGCATCGGCCGCAGCGACACGGCACTCGCCACTGAGGAAGGCACCTACAAGGGAACGAAGGCGCTCCTGGTGGTGCTGCCCGACACCTCTGACGCCACTCGCGTCACGGTGTACATCGTGGACTCGACCTGTGTGAAGCACCCGTCCGCCACGGCCAAGGTCCTGCTGCAGCAGTCCTACGCGCGTCCCTGAGCGCCTGACGCTTCGTCTTCGCTCTGCGTGGTATCCCGTACGGTGTCCGCTCGCCGTGTGCCCGGACACAGCGGGAATGCGCGCCCCTTAGGATCCGTTGGGTGGGGTGAGAGTTCTAAGAGAGGCTCCCACCGATCCTGACGACGCAGTCCAGAGACGAGGAATCAAGCCGTGAGCGACGTCCGTAACGTGATCATCATCGGCTCCGGGCCCGCCGGCTACACGGCGGCGCTCTACACCGCGCGCGCGTCGCTGAAGCCACTGGTGTTCGAGGGTGCCGTCACCGCCGGCGGTGCGCTGATGAACACCACCGACGTGGAGAACTTCCCGGGCTTCCAGGACGGCATCATGGGCCCTGAGCTCATGGACAACATGCGCGCTCAGGCAGAGCGCTTCGGGGCCGAGCTTGTCGCGGACGATGTCGTCGCAGCCGACCTGAGCGGTGAGATCAAGACCGTCACGGACACCTCGGGCACGGTCCATCAGGCGAAGGCCGTCATCGTCGCCACCGGATCGCAGCACCGCAAGCTCGGGCTGCCGAACGAGGACGCCCTCTCCGGCCGCGGCGTCTCCTGGTGCGCCACCTGTGACGGCTTCTTCTTCAAGGACCAGGACATCGCCGTGATCGGTGGCGGCGACACCGCGATGGAGGAGGCCACCTTCCTCTCCCGGTTCGCCAAGTCCGTGACGGTCGTCCACCGCCGCGACACCCTGCGCGCCTCCAAGGCGATGCAGGAGCGCGCCTTCGGCGACCCGAAGATCACGTTCGTCTGGGACAGCGAGGTCGCCGAGATCCAGGGCGACCAGAAGCTCTCGGGCCTGAAGCTGCGCAACGTCAAGACCGGCGAGCTCTCGGACCTGCCGGTGACCGGCCTGTTCATCGCGATCGGCCACGACCCGCGCACCGAACTCTTCAAGGGCCAGCTGGAGCTGGACGAGGAGGGCTACCTGAAGGTCGACGCCCCGTCCACCCGGACGAACCTGACTGGTGTCTTCGGCGCCGGTGATGTGGTCGACCACACCTACCGCCAGGCGATCACCGCGGCCGGCACCGGCTGTGCTGCCGCCCTCGACGCCGAGCGCTTCCTCGCCGCTCTCGCGGACAACGAGCAGAAGGCTGAGCCCGAGAAGTCCACTGTCTGACCCCCATCCGCCCCACGCACCAACCAGTTAAGGAGCCCGCCGTGGCCGGCACCCTGAAGAATGTGACCGACGACTCCTTCGAGCAGGACGTCCTCAAGAGCGACAAGCCCGTCCTGGTGGACTTCTGGGCCGCCTGGTGCGGTCCGTGCCGCCAGATCGCTCCGTCCCTCGAAGCGATCGCCGCCGAGTACGGCGACAAGATCGAGGTCGTCAAGCTGAACATCGACGAGAACCCGGGTACGGCCGCCAAGTACGGCGTCATGTCCATCCCGACCCTGAACGTCTACCAGGGTGGCGAGGTCGCCAAGACCATCGTCGGCGCCAAGCCGAAGGCCGCGATCGTTCGCGACCTTGAGGACTTCATCGCCGAGTGACGCTTCGTTTCACGTGAAACACGGATGGGCCGGCCCGCACGGGCTGGCCCATCCGCATTACAGGGGTCTGAGCGCCGGTTCCTTCTGTACGGCCCCCAACAGCCGGTCGAGCGCCATCTCCACGTCTTCCTTCCAGGACAGCGTCGACCGCAGCTCCAGCCTCAGCCGTGGATAGGCCGGATGAGACCGGACCGTCTTGAAACCCACGGCCAGCAGATGGTCTGCGGGCAGGACGCAGGCGGGCTCCTTCCAGCGAGCGTCGCCGAACGCCTCGATCGCCTTGAAGCCTCGCCGCAGCAGATCCTTGGCAACCGTCTGGACCATCACCCGGCCGAGCCCCTGCCCCTGGTAGCCGGGCACGATGAAGCTGGTGATCAACTGCACGGCATCCGGTGACACAGGGCTCGTAGGGAACGCCATGGAGCGCGGAACGTAGGCGGGCGGGGCGTAGAGCACGAAGCCCACCGGTACGTCGTCGACGTAGACGACCCGGCCGCAGGACCCCCAGTCCAGCAGGACAGCGGAAATCCAGGCTTCCTTCTCCAGTTCGGTCGTGCCCGCCTTTACCGCGGCCTCGCCGCTGACTGGGTCCAGCTCCCAGAAGACACACGATCGACAGCGCTGGGGAAGGTCCTGAAGGTTGTCCAGCGTGAGCGGTACAAGCCGACGCCCCATGAAGGCTGTTCCTCGCTTCCTTCGCCCGCTGCGTCGCGAGCGGCTGTCAGAGCGCTCCGTTCCCTGAGCAGACTGCCGATGAACCCACCGACGGCGCCCAGCCCCAAACCCGCGCCCACCAGTCCGGTGCGGCTCAACGTTCGCAATGGCCCCTGCCTCCCCGAGAGGTACTGCCAGGTGATTGCGCCATACCCGAACGCATCGTATCCACGATGCGATTCCATCGATACCGACTGAAAGCAAAGAACGAGCCGTGTTCCGGTACACACCGGACACGGCCCGCTCTTCCGGCCGACGGGGCTCTCAGAGCGTCCGCCTGCCCGCGGCTCAGGCGTCCGTCTCCTCGGAGTCACCCTCCATGAGGCTCTGCTGGAGCACAGGTCCTTCGCCGGGGGCGAGAGTGCTGAGGATCCGTTCGAGGTCCTCGACGGAGGCGAACTCGACGGTGATCTTGCCCTTCTTCTGCCCCAGGTCGACCTTCACCCGCGTCTCGAAGCGGTCCGAGAGTCGGGTCGCGAGGTCGTTCAGCGCCGGCGAAACCAGAGAACCGGCACGCGGTCCCTTCGAGCGCTGAGTCTTCCGAGGCCGCGAACCCATCAGGGTCACGATCTCCTCGACGGAGCGCACCGAGAGTCCCTCAGCCACGATTCGATGGGCCAGCCGGTCCTGCTCCTCCGGGTCCTCGACGGACAGCAGAGCCCGTGCATGCCCGGCGGAGAGCACCCCCGCAGCCACCCGCTTCTGGACTACCGGGGAAAGCTTCAGCAGACGGAGGGTGTTGGAAACCTGCGGCCGGGAACGGCCGATGCGGTCCGCCAACTGGTCGTGCGTGCAGTTGAAGTCCTTCAGAAGCTGGTCGTAAGCGGCCGCCTCTTCGATCGGGTTCAGCTGGGCACGATGCAGGTTCTCCAGGAGGGCGTCCAGGAGAAGCTTCTCGTCCTCCGTGGCCCGCACGATCGCCGGGATAGCCTCCAGCCCCGCCTCCCGACAGGCCCTCCAACGCCGCTCGCCCATAATGAGCTCGTAGTGGGCGGGGCCCACCTGCCGTACGACGACCGGCTGGAGGAGACCGACCTCCTTGATGGAGGTGACGAGTTCGGCCAGCGCGTCCTCGTCGAAGACCTCACGCGGCTGACGCGGGTTCGGCGTGATGGCGGCCAGGGGAATCTCGGCGAAGTGGGCGCCCACAGGAGACGCGGGCATCTCCACGGCACCGTTCGCCGACGGCTCCTCTGTTTCACGTGAAACAGGGGGAAGCGTGGCCACCTTCGCCGCAGCCACCCCGCGGTCGGTCGTCAGCACGGGAACCGGCGCCGGGGACGCGGGGCCACTGCCCCCCGCCGCAGGCGGCGGGACTGTCTTCTCCGTCGGTGCAGCAGGGATCAGTGCGCCGAGACCACGTCCCAGCCCCCTCCGTCGCTCGCTCACTGAATCCCCTCCACCATGCTCGGGTCGTTCTGGGCGCCGATATGGGCGTGCGTCGGGTCGTAACTGACACCGACACCCTTCAGCGCGATTTCTCGTGCCGCCTCAAGATAAGACAGGGCACCGCTCGATCCTGGATCGTAGGTCAGCACCGTCTGCCCATAGCTCGGCGCCTCGGAGATACGGACCGAGCGGGGAATGCTCGTCCGCAGCACCTCGTCACCGAAGTGGTTGCGCACCTCGTCCGCGACCTGGGACGCGAGCCGCGTCCGGCCGTCGTACATGGTGAGCAGGATGGTCGACACGTGCAGGGCGGGGTTGAGGTGCCCCCGGACCAGGTCGACGTTGCGCAGCAGCTGGCCCAGACCCTCCAGCGCGTAGTACTCGCACTGGATCGGGATCAGGACCTCCTGGCCCGCGACCAGCGCGTTGACCGTCAGCAGGCCGAGCGAGGGCGGGCAGTCGATGAGGATGTAGTCCAGCGGCTGCTCATAGGCCTGGATCGCCCGCTGCAGTCGGCTCTCCCGCGCCACCAGGGACACCAGCTCGATCTCCGCACCGGCGAGATCGATCGTGGCAGGCGCGCAGAACAGGCCCTCCACATCGGGGACCGGCTGAACGACCTCCGACAGCGGCTTGCTCTCGACCAAGACGTCGTAGATGGACGGCACTTCGGCGTGATGGTCGATACCCAGCGCCGTGGACGCATTGCCCTGCGGATCAAGGTCGACCACCAGGACACGGGCACCGTGCAGGGCCAGCGACGCGGCAAGGTTGACGGTCGTCGTCGTCTTACCCACGCCCCCCTTTTGGTTGGCGACCACGATGACGCGGGTCTGCTCGGGCCGTGGCAGGCCCTCACCGGCGCGGCCTAGAGCCTCCACCGCCAGTTGGGCAGCACGACCGATCGGAGTGTCGTCCATTGGAGGCGGTGTTTCACGTGAAACATCCGCCCCCATCGACTCGGTACGGGGACCGGGGACCGGATCGGTCATCGGTCCCGCGATGTTGGCGTCGGACCGCAAGGATTCACTCTCCTCGACTTCAGGCTCGCAATGAACAGAGCCTCCCATGTCTTCGGGGTCGTGAACCAGTGAGGCCTGGCGTTCTGTGGAGAAATCCACCTCTGTGGAAAACTCCGTGCCCCCCGAGGGGGACGGAGCGTCATCGGAAGCGGGTCCCTCTCCGAGTGAACCGAGAGGCTTACGGTCGCGGGGTTCGGCCGCAGCGCGGCCACGACTGATGATGCCGTGCAGCAGTGAGCGACGTTTCACGTGAAACACGATGCACAGCAGCTGCGGCCCAACTGTCGCGACACTCCGACGTGCGTAGGTTTGGCAGCTTGTGTGGAGTACGTCTCGTCGTCAGGACGGATCAGCGTCGTCGGCGTGCACGGCCGACCCGGGCAGCCTTCGCCCGCTTGGCCGCAAAACGCACACCTCCGGGGCTCTCCCCGACCTCGACCCGCACGACCGTCGACGGGGGATCCACAATCCCTGCACCGACATGCAGAATCGACGTCTCCACGGCACCCAGCTTGCTCAGCGCGGTCGCCGCGCTCTTGAGCTCCTCCTCGGCCGCATCACCCTTGAGAGCCAGCATCTCTCCGTACGGGCGCAGCAGCGGGATGCCCCAGGTGGCCAGGCGGTCCAGCGGGGCCACAGCCCGCGCCGTGACCACATGGACCGGCGGGAGCTTGCCCATGACCTCCTCGGCCCGGCCGCGCACCACCGTCACGTGGTCCAGGCCCAGCAGCTCCACCACCTCGGTCAGAAAATTCGTGCGCCGCAGCAGCGGCTCAAGGAGGGTGATCTTCAGGTCCTCCCGGACCAGGGCCAGCGGAATACCGGGCAGGCCGGCACCCGAGCCGACGTCGCAGACCGTCACGCCCTCGGGCACGACCTCCGAGAGCACCGCGCAGTTCAGCAGATGCCGCTCCCACAGGCGGGGCACCTCACGCGGGCCGATCAGACCGCGCTGCACACCCGCCTCAGCAAGCAGCTCCGCGTAGCGGACCGCGTCCGCGAAGCGATCACCGAACACCTCGCGCGCCTGCTCGGGAGCAGGAGGAAGCTCCGCTGCCTCCGTCACGGGGGACCGTCCTTCCGTACCGCGTCAGCGCACCGGGCGCCGACACCAGAACCACCAGAACTATCAGGCTGACAAAGTTCGGCCCCGCCTGCGCAACAGACGGGGCCGGAGGAACGTATGAACCGATCAGGCGGGAAGCACGACGACGAAGCGCTGCGGCTCCTCGCCCTCGGACTCGCTCCGCAGACCCGCGGCCTTCACCGCGTCGTGTACGACCTTGCGCTCGAACGGCGTCATCGGCTTCAGCCGTACGGGCGCGCCACTGCTCTTGACCTCGGCGGCGGCCTTCGCGCCCAGCTCCGACAGCTCGGCGCGCTTCCTGGCGCGGAAGCCCGCGATGTCGAGCATCAGCCGGCTGCGGTCTCCGGTCTCCCGGTGCACGGCGAGGCGCGTGAGCTCCTGCAGCGCCTCCAGCACCTCACCGTCACGGCCGACCAGCTTCTGCAGATCGCGGCTGCCCGTGTCGCTGATGATCGAGACGGAGGCACGGTCGGCCTCGACGTCCATGTCGATGTCGCCGTCGAGGTCGGCGATGTCGAGCAGACCCTCCAGGTAGTCCGCCGCGATCTCGCCCTCCTGCTCCAGGCGAGTCAGGGTGTCTGCACCCTCGGCAGCGGCGGAGGTGGTGCCTTCCGTCACGGGATGGACTCCTTCTTACTTCTTCGACGGGGACTTGGGCCGCTGCGGCCCCTTGCGCTGGCCGGACTGGGCCTTGCTGCGGGTACCGCCGCCAGGCTTCTGAGCGGCCTTCTTGGCGGCGGGCTTGGCGTCCCCAGGCTGGTCGGACTTGCTCAGCGACGTCTTCGGCTCGGACTCGGCGGCCTTGGTGGCACCGGACTGGCGCTGGGCCTTGGTCTGCCGCTTGGGCTGCTGACGCTTCGGGGCCGCTGTCGTGGTCGGCGTACCGTCCTCGGTCTGGGCGGCGACCTCGCTCTCGCTCCTGACCACGGTGCCGTCGGTCTGGGCCGCGAGGCCCGCCTTGTTCAGGCCGTTGATGAACTTGCGCTCGTACTCGTTGCGGTCACGGCCCTTGGCGACGATGGCCTTGACGATGACCTTGTCCCGGCGCCGGCTGACCTTGCCGCGGTGCGTGACGTGCTTGTACAGGCGGTCGAGGTAGGCGGCCTGGGCCTTGGAACCCGGGGTCGGGTTGTTGTGGATGACGTACATCTGCTGGCCCATGGTCCACACGTTGGTGGTCAGCCAGTAGACGAGGACACCGACCGGGAAGTTGATACCGAAGACGGCGAAGATCACGGGGAAGACGTACATCAGCATCTTCTGCTGCTGCATGAACGGCGTCTTCACCGTGGTGTCGACGTTCTTCGTCATCAGCTGGCGCTGCGTGTAGAACTGCGACAGCGACATCAGGACGATCATGATCGCCGTGACGATCCGCACATCCGTCAGCGAGGCGTTGAGCGCCTCCACCTTCGACGCGCTGTCAGTGAACTTCGCCGCCAGCGGGGCACCGAAGATGTGCGCCTTCTGCGCGCTCTCCAGCAGGCTCTTGTTGATCACGCCGATGGTGTCGTTCGACGCGATGCTGTTGAGCACGTGGTACAGGGCGAAGAAGAACGGGGACTGCGCCAGGATGGGAAGGCACGAGGAGAGCGGGTTGGTGCCCGTCTCCTTGTACAGCTTCATCATCTCTTCGGACTGACGCTGCTTGTCGTTCTTGTAGCGCTCCTGGATCTTCTTCATCTCGGGCTGGAGCGTCTGCATGGCCCGGGTCGCCTTGATCTGCTTCACGAAGAGCGGGATCAGGCAGATGCGGATCAGGATCACCAGGGACACGATGGACAGGCCCCAGGCCCACCCGGTGTCAGGGCCGAAGATGGCGCCGTACACCTTGTGGAACTGGACGATGACCCAGGAGACAGGTGTCGTGATGAAGCTGAAGAGGCTGGCAATCGTGTCCACTAATCATGCTCCTTGGGCATGGGACGAGGTCTCTGCGGCCGGGCTCGAAGCAAGATTCTCTTCGGTGGCCGGTTCGGCGGCGGAGGGCCCGCCCTTGCGTGCACGCCAGGCGCCACGCAGCATTTCGTGCCACCGCGGACGTTTGCGCGGCGGGACATGGTCCACTCCGCCCAGCGACCACGGATTGCACCGCAGGATGCGCCAGGCGGTGAGCGCCGTTCCCTTGATCGCACCGTGCCGGTCGATGGCCGTGTAGCCGTAGTGGGAACACGACGGGTAGTACTTGCAGACCGGCCCCAGCAGCGGACTGATCGTCCACTGGTACAGCTTGATCAGGGCCAGCAGTGGGTACTTCATCGCGCGCCCCCTCCCAGCAGCCGCTGAAGGGCGGCATCCAGGTCTCGGGCCAGCTGTGCATGGTCGGCGTCACCCGCACCGGGCAGCGCTCGTACGACTACCAGGCTACCGGGGGGCAACAGGGCGACTCGCTCCCGCATCAGGTGACGCAGTCTGCGCTTCACCTTGTTGCGGACGACCGCGCCGCCCACGGCCTTGCTCACGACGAAACCCGCACGCGTCGGGGGAGCGCTCTCCCCAGGCGCGTGCGGGTCCGTGGCACCGCTACGAAGGTGGACGACGAGATGCGGGCGGCCTGCCCGACGACCCCGTCGCACCGCGGTCGCGAAGTCCTCGCGCCGCCTCAGCCGGTTCTCGGTGGGCAGCACGACGTCATGACCTGATCGGAATCAGGCGGACAGACGGGCGCGACCCTTGCTGCGGCGGGACGCGAGAATCGCGCGGCCGGCACGGGTGCGCATACGCAGCCGGAAGCCGTGGGTCTTCGCGCGACGACGGTTGTTCGGCTGGAAGGTGCGCTTGCTCACTCGGGGGCTCCAGAAAGAATCGGTAGTGGCGGGGTGCCGTCCTGGCTGTCACCGTGCGCCCACGAGTAGCTCGCGTTAACGCCCGAGTGCACCGCTTACCGATCACCTTGACGCGATCTGTGCCCATCGGAGGCAGGCGGCAGCAGCCATCGACAACTCGACCTGGTTACGGTACGCGGGGCCGCGCCATCCGGTCAAACCAGGGGGTCCCGGCACCCCTTTGTCCACAGGCTGGGGACAACAACTTGAACCGCACCGGCCGCCCTGACTACCGTGACTGGACTCCGATTCGTTCCCTTCTCCCCGCCCGAACTGTTTCGTTCCCGACCCGCCCACCCGATTCACATCCCGACCCGTCCCCGAACCACACGTTCGAGGGACCCGTGAGAGAGCGTGCCCTGTGGCTGACGTACCTGCCGATCTTGCCGCAGTGTGGCCACGAGTACTGGAGCAGCTCCTCGGAGAGGGCCGAGGGCAGGGAGTCGAAGCGAAGGACGAGCACTGGATCAGGCGCTGCCAACCCCTCGCACTGGTCGCCGACACCGCCCTCCTCGCCGTACCGAACGAGTTTGCGAAGGGCGTGCTCGAAGGCCGTCTCGCCCCCATCGTCAGCGAGACACTGAGCCGTGAGTGCGGCCGCCCGATCCGCATCGCGATCACCGTGGACGACTCCGCGGGCGAGCCCCCCGCCCCGCCGACGCCCCCCGCCCGCCCCCAGCCGCGCTACGAGGAGCCCGAGCTCCCGCCCGCCGGCCAGGGCCGCGACGACTACGAGGGATACGGCCGCCATCGCGCCGACCAGCTCCCCACGCCCCGCCCCGCCTACCCGTCCGAGTACCAGCGCCCCGAGCCCGGCTCCTGGCCGCGCCCGCCCCAGGACGACTACGGCTGGCAGCAGCAACGGCTCGGCTTCCCGGAGCGGGACCCGTACGCATCGCCCTCCTCGGACTCGTACGGCACGCCGCCGCAGGACTCGTACACCCCGTCCTCCCAGGACGCCTACGGCTCGCCTGCCCAGGACGCGTACCAGGACACGTACTCCCAGGACTCCTACGGTTCACCGTCCCAGGACTACCGCCCGCAGCCGCTGGAACGCCCGTCGTACGACGCCCAGCGCTCCGACTACGACACGTCGCGCGGCGACTACGACCAGCGCGACACCCGGCGCGACCTGCCCGAGCCGCCCCCCGGATCCGGGCACGTCCACCGCGGCGGCCCCGTCGGCCCCAACCTGCCCACCACCGGCGCGCCCGGCCCACTGGCCGCGCAGCCCGCGCCGGCGACCGGTCCGGGCGAGCCGACCGCGCGGCTGAACCCGAAGTACCTCTTCGACACCTTCGTCATCGGCGCCTCCAACCGCTTCGCGCACGCCGCCGCGGTCGCCGTCGCCGAGGCACCCGCGAAGGCGTACAACCCCCTCTTCATCTACGGGGAGTCCGGGCTCGGCAAGACGCACCTGCTGCACGCGATCGGGCACTACGCGCGCAGCCTCTACCCCGGCACGCGCGTGCGGTACGTGAGCTCGGAGGAGTTCACCAACGAGTTCATCAACTCCATCCGCGACGGCAAGGGCGACAGCTTCCGCAAGCGGTACCGCGAGATGGACATCCTGCTCGTCGACGACATCCAGTTCCTGGCGGACAAGGAGTCGACACAGGAGGAGTTCTTCCACACCTTCAACACGCTCCACAACGCCAACAAGCAGATCGTGCTGTCCAGCGACCGGCCGCCCAAACAGCTGGTGACGCTGGAGGACCGGCTGCGGAACCGTTTCGAGTGGGGGCTGATCACCGACGTCCAGCCGCCCGAGCTCGAAACACGCATCGCGATCCTGCGCAAGAAGGCGGTGCAGGAGCAGCTGAACGCCCCGCCGGAGGTCCTGGAGTTCATCGCCTCCCGCATCTCGCGCAACATCCGTGAGCTGGAGGGCGCGCTGATCCGGGTGACGGCGTTCGCCTCGCTCAACCGGCAGCCGGTGGACCTGGGCCTGACGGAGATCGTCCTCAAGGACCTGATCCCCGGTGGCGAGGACTCGACCCCAGAGATCACCTCGACGGCCATCATGAGCGCGACCGCCGACTACTTCGGCCTCACGGTCGAGGATCTGTGCGGCAGCTCGCGCGGCCGTCAGCTCGTCACGGCCCGCCAGATCGCCATGTACCTGTGCCGCGAGCTGACGGACCTCTCCCTGCCGAAGATCGGGGCGCTGTTCGGCGGCCGCGATCACACGACGGTCATGCACGCCGACCGCAAGATCCGCAATCTGATGGCCGAGCGGCGCTCCATCTACAACCAGGTCACGGAGCTCACGAACCGCATCAAGAACGGCTGACGCCCGCCGCGACCGCCCCGGGCCCGGCCCGAGGGCCGGCAAGTCTCAGGCGTTCCTCATGGCCGGCGGTGACCTTGTTCCGGCTGCCGGCTCTCCTCGTCCCACCGGGTCCATACGGCGGGCCGGCAGCTCACCTCCGGTGACCGGCTCCTTCCGCACGCTCCACGCCGAGTGGTCCTCGTCGCTGCGCGGCCTCTCGGCCATGACCGCCGACAGGGCCTGGGGCACTGAGGGCGCCTGCGGGACGAGTTCCCGGGGGCGCCCTTGCGCGTACCAGGGGGGAAGCCGAGGACATCCTCTGTTCGATTCCGCGCCAGGTTACGGCCACTCTCCACAGATTCGGCGACTTTTTCGCGTCCACACCCTGGGGACCGGGAAGTTGTCCCGATCCTGTCCACAGGCTTGTGTGGTGACACGGCATCACGCCAGCTCAGCAGCTTGTGGATTGGTGGACAAATGATCTCCACAGGCTGTGGACGAAGAGGCGGTCCACAAGCCGTGCACGAAGTTGTCCACGGGCCACCCACAGGCTGAGGCCAGTTGTCCCCAGCGATCCCCAGCTTCTCCACAAGGCTGTCCACTGTTCGGCAACGCGGCGCGCCTCCTCACCGCGTCGAGTGAAAGGCGTCACACAAAGGTGCCGGGTTGGGCTGTGGGAAAGGTGGGTAAAGCTGGGGACAGCGCTGGGGAGAACTCGCCTCACCCTGTGCACGGCGTGTGCAGAACTTTCTGTTCTCCACAGCGACCCCTGGTTGTCCACTGCTGTCACCCACAGGCCCCGTGGACAAAATCACCGCGCTGAGCTGGGAAAACGGGGTTATCCACGGTTTCCACAGGCCCTACTACTACTCCCAACCAGAGAGAGCGCGGAATTCGTTTCGAAGCGGGCCCTGTGCACAACTCGTGCTCTCCGGCCCGGCCGCCCCTCGTCACGACTTGACCCCGAGAGGCACCTACTGTCAGTGCGGTGCGTCAGACTGGTCCCCGGTGTCCTCCCCTTCGCAGGGGGCGGCGACACCGAGTCAGACGACGAAGGCGAAGCAGGGCGAGAACGCCGGCAACAGCAGGAGGCGGCTTACGGTGAAGATCCGGGTGGAACGCGACGTACTCGCGGAGGCAGTGGCCTGGGCGGCGCGCAGCCTCCCGGCCCGTCCGCCGGCGCCTGTCCTCGCCGGCCTGCTGCTGAAGGCCGAGGACGGCCAGCTGAGCCTGTCCAGCTTCGACTACGAGGTCTCCGCGCGGGTGTCGGTGGAGGCGGAGATCGAGGAGGAGGGCACGGTCCTCGTCTCCGGCCGCCTCCTCGCGGACATCTCCCGCGCCCTCCCCAACCGGCCGGTGGAAATCTCCACAGACGGTGTACGGGCGACGGTGGTCTGCGGCTCCTCCCGGTTCACACTCCACACCTTGCCTGTGGAGGAGTACCCGGCGCTGCCGCAGATGCCGAACGCCACGGGCACGGTCCCCGGCGAGGTCTTCGCCTCCGCCGTGCAGCAGGTCGCCATCGCCGCCGGCCGTGACGACACGCTGCCCGTCCTGACCGGTGTGCGCATCGAGATCGAGGGCGACACCGTGACGCTGGCCTCCACCGACCGCTACCGCTTCGCGGTCCGCGAGTTCCTGTGGAAGCCGGAGAACCCGGAGGCCTCCGCGGTGGCCCTGGTGCCGGCCAAGACGCTCCTGGACACCGCCAAGGCGCTGACCAGCGGCGACCAGGTGACTCTGGCGCTGTCGGGCTCGGGTTCGGGCGAGGGCCTGATCGGTTTCGAGGGCGCCGGCCGCCGCACGACCACCCGCCTGCTGGAGGGCGACCTCCCGAAGTACCGCACGCTGTTCCCGACGGAGTTCAACAGCATCGCCGTGATCGAGACCGCCCCCTTCGTGGAGGCCGTCAAGCGTGTGGCCCTGGTCGCCGAGCGCAACACCCCGGTGCGGCTGAGCTTCGAGCAGGGCGTACTGATCCTGGAGGCCGGTTCCAGCGACGACGCACAGGCTGTGGAAAGGGTTGACGCCCAGCTGGACGGCGACGACATCTCGATCGCCTTCAACCCGACGTTCCTGCTGGACGGCCTGAGCGCCATCGACTCCCCGGTGGCCCAGCTCTCCTTCACGACGTCCACGAAGCCGGCACTGCTCAGCGGCAAGCCCGCGGTGGACGCCGAGGCGGACGAGGCCTACAAGTACCTGATCATGCCCGTGCGGCTGAGCGGCTGAGCGGTTCGGCGTCACCGGGTGTTGTCCACAGGCTGAGGACAAAGCCGCAGGTGAGGGCCTACGACTGAGCGCGTATGCCCACAGATGTGCGCGAGCGTCCGGGTTTAGGCTCGGACGCGGGTACGAAAAGTGCCGCAACGCCACGTCGCACACCTGCAAACCTAAGGAACACAACTGATGGAGCTCGGTCTCGTCGGCCTCGGCAAGATGGGCGGCAACATGCGCGAGCGGATCCGCCGCGCAGGCCACACCGTCATCGGATACGACCGCAACCCGGACCTCGCCGATGTCCACAGCCTGGAAGAGCTTGTGGGCAAGCTTTCCGGCCCGCGTGTGGTGTGGGTGATGGTCCCGGCCGGCGAGCCCACCCAGGCCACCATCGACGAGCTCGCCGAGCTGCTGGAGCCCGGCGACGTCGTCGTGGACGGCGGCAACTCCCGCTGGACGGACGACGAGAAGCACGCCGAGGAGCTGGCGGCCAAGGGCATCGGTTTCGTCGACTGCGGTGTCTCCGGTGGCGTGTGGGGCCTGGAGAACGGCTACGCGCTGATGTACGGCGGCGACAAGGAGAACGTCGCCAAGGTGCAGCCGATCTTCGACGCCCTCAAGCCGGAGGGCGAGTTCGGTTCGGTGCACGCCGGCAAGGTCGGCGCGGGCCACTTCGCGAAGATGGTCCACAACGGCATCGAGTACGCGATGATGCAGGCCTACGCCGAGGGCTGGGAGCTGCTGGAGAAGGTCGACTCCGTGACCGACGTCCGGGAGGTCTTCCGCTCCTGGCAGGAGGGCACGGTCATCCGTTCCTGGCTCCTCGACCTCGCTGTCAACGCCCTCGACGAGGACGAGCACCTGGACGGGCTCCGGGGTTATGCGCAGGACTCCGGTGAGGGACGCTGGACTGTGGAAGCCGCGATAGACAACGCGGTGCCGCTGCCGGCGATCACCGCGTCGCTGTTCGCGCGGTTCGCCTCCCGCCAGGAGGACTCGCCGCAGATGAAGATGATCGCCGCGCTGCGCAACCAGTTCGGCGGCCACGCGGTCGAGAAGAAGTAGCACACGGCCGAGAAGCCGAGAAGAAGCAAGCAGTACGAAGGACATGGGTGGAGGCCGGCGAACGACCATGCACGTCACGCATCTGTCGCTGGCCGACTTCCGCTCGTACTCCCGGGTCGAGGTCCCGCTCGACCCGGGCGTGACCGCCTTCGTCGGCCCCAACGGACAGGGCAAGACCAACCTCGTCGAGGCGGTCGGCTATCTCGCCACCCTCGGCAGCCACCGCGTCTCCTCCGACGCGCCCCTGGTCCGCGTGGGCGCCGACCGTGCGATCATCCGGGCGCAGGTGCGGCAGGGCGACCGGCAGCAGCTGGTCGAGCTGGAGCTGAACCCGGGCCGCGCCAACCGTGCCCGCATCAACAGGTCATCGCAGGTCAGGCCGCGTGACGTGCTCGGCATCGTCCGGACCGTGCTGTTCGCCCCGGAGGACCTCGCCCTGGTCAAGGGCGACCCCGGCGAGCGTCGCCGCTTCCTCGATGAGCTGATCACCGCTCGCTCCCCGCGTATGGCCGGTGTCCGCTCCGACTACGACCGCGTCCTCAAGCAGCGCAACACCCTGCTGAAGTCGGCGGCGCTCGCCCGCCGCCACGGCGGCCGCACGATGGACCTGTCCACCCTGGATGTCTGGGACCAGCACCTCGCGCGCGCGGGCGCCGAACTGCTCGCCCAGCGCCTGGATCTGATCGCCGCGATCCAGCCGCTGGCCGACAAGGCGTACGAGCAGCTGGCCCCCGGCGGAGGTCCGGTGGCCCTGGAGTACAAGCCGTCCGCGCCGGGCGAGGCGCACAGGCGCGAGGAGCTCTTCGAGCAGCTGATGGCCGCGCTCGCCGAGGCCCGCAAGCAGGAGATCGAGCGGGGTGTCACGCTCGTGGGGCCCCATCGGGACGATCTGCTGCTCAAGCTCGGTCAGATGCCGGCCAAGGGGTACGCCTCGCACGGCGAGTCCTGGTCCTATGCCCTGGCGCTGCGTCTGGCCTCGTACGACCTGTTGCGTGCCGAGGGCAACGAGCCGGTGCTGGTCCTCGACGATGTCTTCGCCGAGTTGGACAGCCGGCGCCGTGAGCGGCTGGCCGAGCTGGTCGCGCCCGGCGAGCAGGTGCTGGTGACCGCCGCGGTCGACGACGACGTACCGCATGTGCTGTCGGGGGTGCGGTTCGCCGTGGCCGAGGGGACGGTGGAGCGCGTATGAGCGCGGACGACGCCAAGAAGAACCCCGAACCCTCCGGTGTCGATCTCGCCCGCGTGGCGCTCCGGGCGGCGAAGGAGGCCGCACGCGCGCGTGGGGACGCGGCGCGGCAGAAGAAGCAGGCGCGGCGTGGCGGCCTGCGCTCGGGTGCGCGTGCCGACGGGCGCGACCCCATGGCGCTGGGCTCGGCGATCAACCGGCTGATCACCGAGCGTGGATGGGAGACCCCGGCCGCGGTGGGCGGTGTGATGGGCCGCTGGCCGCAGATCGTCGGCGAGGACGTGGCCAAGCACTGTGAGCCGGAGAAGTACGACGAGGACGAGCGGGTCCTGACCGTGCGCTGCGACTCCACGGCCTGGGCGACGAACCTGCGTCTGCTCGCCCCGACGCTGGTGGCCCGTCTCAACGAGGACCTCGGCCACGGCTCGGTCCGGATGATCAAGGTGAACGGCCCTGGCGGCCCCGCCCGCCGCTACGGCCCGCTCCGCGCCCCCGGCAGCACGGGCCCGGGCGACACCTACGGCTGATCCGGCAGTCGTCCGGCATCTGAGCGGAGCTGTATCCACAGCTGTGGACAGCAGGTGACCGACTTCACATCGGCGGGCGTCGGCGGCCTTGTCGCGCCGTCGTTGCCGCCCTCGTCGTGCGACCGCACATGGTTGCGATTCGCGACCTGACTCCGAAGTAGCCAAGGGTTGACGGCCGGAAGCGCTGAGTGGCTCCGTGAGCCTCTTGGAGCCCCCATCCGCATATCGGGAGTCGGCCGAGACCGGTTGAGGGCGGCACATGCGGACTCAGGTACCGGCAAACCCCCATCCCTGTCGGCGCTACCGGTAGACTGGAAGACAATCCCGCCCCAGTCGTGGGGACGTCCGGGAAAAGCTGAGCAACGCTGATCAAGGCTTACCAACGCAACATGCCGCAGCCGCTCCGGCAACCCGCCGACGAGCCCGGCTCGTGCTGTGCCAGAAAGGGCGCTTCGTGGCCGATTCCGGCAACCCCAACGAGAACATCCAGTCCACCGACACCGGCGTGAACAGCGAGGCGATCACCTCCAACGGCGAGGTCACCGCCTCGTACGACGCCAGTGCCATCACCGTCCTCGAGGGTCTGGACGCGGTCCGCAAGCGACCCGGTATGTACATCGGCTCGACCGGTGAGCGCGGCCTGCACCACCTCGTGCAGGAGGTCGTCGACAACTCGGTCGACGAGGCGCTGGCGGGCTACGCGGACACCATCGACGTGACGATCCTCGCCGACGGCGGGGTCCGGGTCGTCGACAACGGTCGCGGCATCCCGGTCGGCATCGTCCCCTCCGAGGGCAAGCCGGCCGTCGAGGTCGTGCTCACGGTGCTGCACGCGGGCGGCAAGTTCGGCGGGGGCGGCTACGCCGTCTCCGGCGGTCTGCACGGTGTGGGCGTCTCCGTCGTGAACGCCCTGTCGACCAAGGTGTCCGTCGAGATCAAAACGGACGGCTACCGCTGGACGCAGGACTACAAGTTGGGCATCCCCACGGCCCCCCTCGCCCGGCACGAGGAGACCGAGGAGACCGGCACGACGGTCACCTTCTGGGCCGACCCGGACATCTTCGAGACCACGGAGTACTCCTTCGAGACGCTCTCGCGGCGCTTTCAGGAGATGGCGTTCCTCAACAAGGGTTTGAGGATCAAACTCACTGACGAGCGGGAGTCGGCCAAGGCGACGTCCGGCGCGGACGAGGCCGGCGCGGACGAGAGCGCCGAGGTCAAGTCGGTCGACTACCACTACGAGGGCGGCATCGTCGACTTCGTGAAGTACCTCAACTCCCGCAAGGGGGACGTGGTGCACCCGACCATCGTCGATCTTGAGGCCGAGGACAAGGACAAGAACCTGTCCGTCGAGATCGCGATGCAGTGGAACAGCAGTTACAGCGAGGGTGTGTACTCCTTCGCCAACATCATCCACACCCACGAGGGCGGTACGCACGAAGAGGGCTTCCGCGCCGCGCTGACCTCGCTGATCAACAAGTACGCGCGTGACAAGAAGCTGCTGCGCGAGAAGGACGACAACCTCACGGGTGACGACATCCGCGAGGGCCTGACCGCGATCATCTCGGTCAAGCTGAGCGAGCCGCAGTTCGAGGGCCAGACCAAGACCAAGCTGGGCAACACCGAGGTGAAGACCTTCGTCCAGAAGGTCGTCTACGAGCACCTCGCCGACTGGCTGGACCGCAACCCGAACGAGGCGGCGGACATCGTCCGCAAGGGCATCGCGGCGGCCACCGCGCGCGTGGCGGCCCGCAAGGCGCGCGACCTGACCCGCCGTAAGGGCCTGCTGGAGACGGCGTCCCTGCCGGGCAAGCTCTCCGACTGCCAGTCGAACGACCCCGAGAAGTGCGAGATCTTCATCGTCGAGGGTGACTCCGCCGGCGGCTCCGCCAAGTCCGGCCGTAACCCGCAGTACCAGGCGATCCTCCCGATCCGCGGCAAGATCCTCAACGTCGAGAAGGCGCGCATCGACCGCATCCTGCAGAACCAGGAGATCCAGGCGATGATCTCCGCGTTCGGTACGGGCGTGCACGAGGACTTCGACATCGAGAAGCTCCGCTACCACAAGATCATCTTGATGGCGGACGCCGACGTCGACGGCCAGCACATCAACACCCTGCTGCTGACCTTCCTGTTCCGCTTCATGCGGCCGCTGGTCGAGGCCGGGCACGTCTACCTGTCCCGTCCGCCGCTCTACAAGATCAAGTGGGGCAAGGACGACTTCGAGTACGCCTACTCCGACCGTGAGCGCGACGCCCTGATCGAGATGGGCCGCAACGCCGGCAAGCGCATCCGGGAGGACTCGGTCCAGCGCTTCAAGGGTCTCGGCGAGATGAACGCCGAGGAGCTGCGCATCACGACCATGGACCAGGAGCACCGCGTCCTCGGCCAGGTCACCCTCGACGACGCCGCCCAGGCCGACGACCTGTTCTCGGTCCTCATGGGCGAGGACGTCGAGGCCCGCCGCGCGTTCATCCAGCGCAACGCCAAGGACGTCCGCTTCCTCGACATCTGAGTCGGTCTCAGCTGACCGCACCAGGAAGGACCTTCACCAGCAATGACCGACGAGAACACTCCCGTCACGCCGGACGAGGACGGCCAGATCGGCCTGCGCGTCGAGCCCGTCGGGCTCGAGACGGAGATGCAGCGCTCGTACCTCGACTACGCGATGTCCGTCATCGTCTCGCGTGCGCTGCCGGACGTCCGGGACGGCCTCAAGCCCGTCCACCGCCGCGTCCTGTACGCCATGTACGACGGCGGTTACCGCCCCGAACGCGGCTTCTACAAGTGCGCCCGTGTCGTCGGCGACGTCATGGGCAACTACCACCCGCACGGCGACTCCTCGATCTACGACGCGCTGGTCCGCCTCGCGCAGCCGTGGGCGATGCGGATGCCGCTGGTCGACTCCAACGGCAACTTCGGCTCTCCGGGCAACGACCCGGCGGCGGCGATGCGCTACACCGAGTGCAAGATGGCGCCGCTGTCGATGGAGATGGTCCGTGACATCGACGAGGAGACCGTCGACTTCACGGACAACTACGACGGCCGCTCGCAGGAGCCGACCGTCCTGCCCTCCCGGTTCCCGAACCTGCTGATCAACGGCTCGGCCGGTATCGCCGTCGGCATGGCGACCAACATCCCGCCGCACAACCTGCGCGAGGTCGCGGCCGGCGCCCAGTGGTACCTGGAGAACCCCGAGGCGTCCCACGAGGAGCTGCTGGACGCCCTGATCGAGCGCATCAAGGGCCCCGACTTCCCGACCGGCGCCCTGGTGGTGGGCCGTAAGGGCATCGAGGAGGCCTACCGCACCGGCCGCGGTTCCATCACCATGCGCGCGGTCGTCGAGGTCGAGGAGATCCAGAACCGCCAGTGCCTGGTGGTGACGGAGCTGCCGTACCAGGTGAACCCGGACAACCTGGCGCAGAAGATCGCCGACCTGGTGAAGGACGGCAAGATCGGCGGCATCGCGGACGTCCGTGACGAGACCTCGTCGCGCACCGGCCAGCGCCTGGTCATCGTGCTGAAGCGGGACGCGGTCGCCAAGGTCGTCCTGAACAACCTCTACAAGCACACCGACCTGCAGACGAACTTCGGCGCCAACATGCTGGCGCTGGTGGACGGCGTCCCGAGGACGCTGTCGCTGGACGCGTTCATCCGCCACTGGGTGACGCACCAGATCGAGGTCATCGTCCGCCGTACGCGCTTCCGCCTGCGCAAGGCGGAGGAACGGGCGCACATCCTGCGCGGTCTGCTGAAGGCCCTGGACGCGATCGACGAGGTCATCGCGCTGATCCGGCGCAGTGAGACCGTCGAGATCGCGCGCCACGGCCTGATGGACCTCCTGGAGATCGACGAGATCCAGGCCAACGCGATCCTTGAGATGCAGCTGCGGCGACTGGCCGCCCTGGAGCGCCAGAAGATCGTCCAGGAGCACGACGAGCTCCAGGCGAAGATCAACGAGTACAACCAGATCCTCGCCTCGCCCGTCCGCCAGCGCGGCATCGTCAGCGAGGAACTCGCCGCGCTCGTCGAGAAGTACGGCGACGACCGCAAGACGAAGCTGATCCCCTACGAGGGCGACATGTCCATCGAGGACCTGATCGCCGAGGAGGACATCGTCGTCACGGTCACCCGCGGCGGCTACATCAAGCGAACCAAGACCGACGACTACCGGGCCCAGAAGCGCGGCGGCAAGGGCGTACGGGGCACGAAGCTGAAGGAAGACGACATCGTCGACCACTTCTTCGTCTCCACCACGCACCACTGGCTGCTGTTCTTCACGAACAAGGGCCGCGTGTACCGGGCGAAGGCGTACGAACTCCCGGACGCCGGCCGGGACGCGCGCGGCCAGCACGTGGCGAACCTGCTGGCGTTCCAGCCGGACGAGGCGATCGCCGAGATCCTCGCGATCCGTGACTACGAGGCGGTGCCGTACCTCGTCCTGGCGACGAAGGCGGGTCTGGTGAAGAAGACGCCTCTGAAGGATTACGATTCGCCACGCTCGGGTGGTGTGATCGCGATCAACCTCCGTGAAATGGCGGACGGTTCCGACGACGAACTGATCGGAGCCGAACTCGTGTCGGCCGACGACGACATCCTTCTGATCAGCAAGAAGGCACAGTCGATCCGGTTCACGGCCACCGACGAGGCACTGCGCCCCATGGGCCGTGCCACCTCGGGCGTCAAGGGCATGAGCTTCCGCGAGGGCGACGAGCTGCTCTCGATGAATGTTGTTCGACCCGGTACGTTCGTGTTCACTGCCACCGACGGCGGGTATGCGAAGCGCACAGCAGTCGACGAGTACCGCGTCCAGGGTCGCGGCGGCCTCGGTATCAAGGCCGCCAAGATCGTGGAGGACCGCGGATCGCTCGTGGGCGCGCTGGTGGTCGAGGAGACCGACGAGATCCTCGCCATCACGCTGTCGGGCGGTGTGATTCGTACGCGAGTCAACGAGATCAGGGAGACGGGCCGTGACACCATGGGCGTCCAACTGATCAATCTGGGCAAGCGCGATGCCGTGGTCGGCATCGCACGCAACGCCGAGGCGGGACGCGAGGCGGAGGAGGTCGACGGCGACGTGGCCGTTGACGAGACCGCCGAGGCCGTCGAGCCCACCGGCACGGACGAGGGTGAGGCGCCCTCGGCCGAGTAGCACGAGGAGTGAGTCAGCGTGAGCGGAGCCACGGGCGCCGGATCGTCCGGTACCTCAACCGGTACGGAGTCGGACGGCGGCGGCCGTGGCTCCGCCACGCAGGCAACGGACTCGGCCGCGAACTCGTCCTCATCCTCGTATGAGACTCATGGATCCCAGGGGGGAACTGTGACGGACACCCGAGGCCCGCAGACCCAGCAGCACCAGGCTGGGGCGGGCCCGGCCGCTTCCGGTGCCCAGCCGCAGCCGCCGGCTCCGGACCAGCCGGCGGCCTCTCCGCTGCCCGGGGAGCGGCAGGCACAGCAGCCCGCCGGGCCCTACCACCCGCCGCAGGCGTACCAGAACGACGCCGGCCAAGGCGGTGCCGTGCGGCGCCCGCGCACGGGGGCGCGCACCACACCCCGGGTCCGCAAGGCACGCCTGCGCGTGGCCAAGGCCGACCCGTGGTCGGTGATGAAGGTCAGCTTCCTGCTCTCCATCGCCCTGGGCATCTGCACGATCGTCGCGGCCGCCGTGCTGTGGATGGTCATGGACGCCATGGGCGTCTTCTCGACGGTCGGCGGCACGATCTCCGAGGCGACCGGCTCCAACGAGTCGAACGGCTTCGACCTGCAGGCCTTCCTGTCGCTGCCCAACGTCCTGCTGTTCACGACGGTCATCGCGGTCATCGACGTCGTCCTGGCGACGGCTCTCGCGACGCTCGGCGCGTTCATCTACAACCTGTCGGCGGGCTTCGTGGGCGGTGTGGAGCTGACGCTCGCCGAGGACGAGTGACGGTCCACGAACAACGGATTTTGGGACTGCCCACGTCGTGCGCTAATCTTCAGGAGTCAGCGCGCGGGACACACACCGCAAAGCGCGGCGGGGCTATAGCTCAGTTGGTTAGAGCGCATCCCTGATAAGGATGAGGCCACAGGTTCAAATCCTGTTAGCCCCACCAGCCAAAAGACCCCCGGATCATCGGTCCGGGGGTCTTTTGACACCAACGGTTGACACCAACCGCCAGGGCCGCGTCAGGTGGCGTGGAGCGGACACCGCTCGTCGGCCGCCAGGTGAACGTCTCCCTCCCAGACGTAGAAGCCGCCGTCCAGCCAGCCTGAGCCTCCACAGGCGCAGTCGGCAGGGTCGTAGGAGAGCCGCAGACTCACGGTGTAGTGGGCTCCCTCAGGCGCCTCGCTGATCGCGCCCGGTGCCGACGGGTGCGGCCTAACTTTCACTGCTCCGCGTTCTTGCCCCAACGGGCCACGGTCGCACGGGAGATCCCAGTGAGTTCGGCGACGCGGCGGGTGGGGACGCCAGCCCTGATGGCTTCGAGGACCAAGGGGCGGAGATGGGCGTCCAGCCGCTCCAACTCGGCTGCGAGGCGTACACGCTCTTTGCCCGGGTCTACGAGCTGCCGTACGGCCTTGGCCCGAGCGTCTTCAGGCGTAGCCGCGGAGGCGTCTGATGCAGGGGCTTGGACAGTACGGGGCGGTCGCTGCACGGCCTTGGACCGTTGTCGATTTCGGCGGGTGGACATGTCTCCATGCTGCCGTCGCGTCTCACGTGAGACAAGCCGTCGCGGACAAGACGCATATGCCAACTTGGGACACCGCTAAAGCCCCAGGTCGGAGGCTTCTCGTGATCCTGAGCAGGCCATGGGGCATGAGAGCTGTTACAGGTTTCTCTACCTCATCAAGCCCCGGCTGCGCTCCGCTCCGCCGGGCGCGCTCCCGGCTCCGCTGCGGGCGCCGCTCCTGCCTCCGGCCCGCTCCGCCCGCGCTGCGCCGACGCGCGCCCACTGGTGGATAGGGCCGATGGCCATGAGTCGATCACCGCATAGCGGGCCACGGTCAAGGCAATGCCTCCGGCGGGGGATCGGCCGGCACCGGGATGGAGGGGGCGCCGTTCCCGCCCGCGGGTCCGTAGTGGCGTGCGCGGGGAGCTCCCATCCCGTCCACCGTCGACCCAGGCGAAGCCGAGCAGACGCGGCCCATGGCGTCCAGGTCGTTCGTACAGTGGCGCGCTCCACCTGGACGCCATGAACCACGCCCGCTCCACGGTGTGTGGGTCGACGGCGGACGGGATGGGAGCTGGGGATGGTGTGGGTTGAGAAGGAGCGAGAGGTGCAGGCAGGAGAAGGATTCAGCCTCTCTTCCAGCCACGATGGCAGCCAGAGCCTGTCTGGTGGATCATGCGGAGGCAGACGTTAGTAGGTTGGCCGCATGTCTTCCGTACTTGTTGTTGGTTACGACCCTCAGGCAATACCAGGCGTCGACGCGGAGGCCCTTCGCGCGGCTCTCGACAAGGAGCTGAGCCGGTTCGGTGAGCGTGGCATCGAAGCAGCCATGACGTTGGTCGTGTTTGACGAGTCGGCCGAGTCCACAATCGTCTCGTCGTTGGCCGAACGTCCGTGGGACGTGGTTGTCGTCGGAGGCGGGATCCGCAAGACCGAGCAGTTGCTCCCCCTCTTCGAACAGATCGTGAATCTGGTCCACCGCCATGCACCTCAGGCCGCCATCGCCTTCAACACCAGTGGCGGGGATAGTGTCGAGGCAGCGGAACGCTGGCTTTAGTACGCTGAGTGCGACTTGTCAAGATGGCCCTCTTTTCCTGACACCAGCGTCTGACACCAACAAGTGCGAACTGCGGCGACCGACGCCGAACCTCAGCGGACAGCCAGTCGGGGCACAGGGCGGGTTGGCCGTCGTCGAAAGGTCCCCTTCATCGACCTGATAAGGATGAGGCCACAGGTTCAAATCCTGTTAGCCCCACAGACAAAGATCGCGAGAGTGGGCGTCTCCCCAGGTGGGAGGCGCCCCTTCTGCGTTTCGAGGATGTTGTGCGGCTCGGGGACGGGTTCACGTGCCGCGTGGGCGGCGCTGACGTACGGGCAGCGGCACATACCCCCGGCTCCGGGTGACCCAGGCGAGCAGCGCGAGCGCGTCCGGCAGCCCGTCGCCCGCGTACGCCGCCAGCACCCCGAAGGCCCCGCGCACGTCACCGGCGTGCACCCACTCGCCCAGCGCGACGCCGTCCAGCGGAGGAATGACGCGAAGGCCCGGCGGCTCCTTCGAGCGGCCGGGCCTTTGTCGGGGTGCTGTACGCAGATCGCTGATGACAGGTGACGTAAGACAGACGGTCGCGAGGCTGCGGGGCTGTCAGCTCCGCAGTGACGTGAGCTCCGTCGTGGGCGGCGGGCAGAAGGCGGCGTCGGCCGCTCTCACCGAGACGTGGTGACGGCAGTTGGGGGACTTGCCGTGGGCCTCGGCCCTGATGCGCTGTTTCATCGTGGGGGGCAGGGCCGTGGCGCGGGACCTGGACAAGGGAGACATCGCCGGGGCTGCCATGCGTGGGGCGCTGGTGTTGCGCGCCGTCTCGGTCTGCGGTACGGCCGCGGCGGTGGTCGCGGTGACGAGTCCGAGCGCCGTGCACAGCGCGAGGAAGGCGGTGACGATGGCGGTCCACAGATGCATGACCTTGTTCCGGGCCATGACCCCTCACTTTCGGGTTGGGCGATTTGCGTACTTTCCTCATGATGTGTATGGGGGCCGCGAAGTGGTGGACCGACGCCCGTGGCGCGTCGATCTTCAGGTGGACACCACTCGTATGGGTGCCAGGCAGGGCAAAATATGAAGAATCGGGAGAAAGGTGGGCTAAGTCACCGGCTGTGGGGGTGTGATCACCCTCCGATCGCAGCGGTGACATCCGCTTCTATCGCTGTGCGGCGGCCTGGAGTTGGAGGCCGACGCAGGTCACCGATCGATATCGATCGGTGTGTATAGTCGGGCGCCAGAGGTCCCCTACGTCAAGGAAAGACGAGGTCGCGCGGTGAAGAAGCTTCTCCTGGTCGCACTGGCCGCCATCGGCGGGCTCCTCGTGTACCGCCAGATCCAGGCGGATCGCGCCGAGCAGGATCTGTGGACGGAGGCGACTGACTCCGTGCCCACGGGTTCGTGAGTACCGACATCCGGTTCTGAAGCAGACCCCGGCCGTCATCGCGGTCGGGGTTTTGTGTTGCCGGAAGCTGTCCCGCTCTGTTGCCGGAAGCTGTCCCATAGTGTCCGCCGTCTCCGAGTCGGGCGTTTCGGACGCTCGCCCGGATTGCGGGGATGCCGGGTCCGCAGGCAGGGCAGGATGGGCCACGGTTCTGCGGTCCGGGCTACGGCGAGGGGTGCGTGATGGGGCTGCGTACGGCGTGGTGGTGCGCGAACGTGTGGCGCGGTCGTCCCCGTGTACCGGTGCCCGTACGGCTCGGTGTGGTGACCGCCGTACTGTGCACCACGGCCCTCCTGCCGGGACAGGCCGCACTCGCGGCCGGGACACCGGGCGGCTACGCCTTCGCCGAGGGCGCCCGCCGGATCGAGGCGGCCAGTAACACCGGGGACGCCGTCGGGCTGGAACCCGGCGCGACCTACCGGAGCTCCCTGCCGAGGAGCGGCAAGGTCTACTACCGCCTCGAACTCGACACCGCCACCAACGCGTACGTCTCCGTCACCGCCGTCCCCCGCCCCGGCAGCACCCTCTCCGCCGTCGACGGCCTCAGGGTGTCCGTGCAGGACGACCACGGCCAGTCCTGCTCGAACGACACCGCGACCTTCGGTGCCGCCCGCAGTCCACATCCGATCGCGGCCTGGGGCTGGCGTGAGATCTCCCCCGCCAAAGCCCTGTGCCAGGACGCCGGCACGTACTACGTGGCCGTCGAACGCGTCGATCCGGACAACTCCCCGCCGGAGGCCTGGGACCTGGAGCTCACCGACGTGTCCGAGCCGCGCCTGGACAACACCGGCACCACGAGCGCGCCCGAAGCCTGGAACTCCGCCTCGCCGGAACCCCTCACGGGCGACCCCGTACGCCGTCGGGGCGGCGCGAGCTTCGCCCAGGCCACCCCCGTCGGCCAAGGGGTCTGGCGCGACGACATCGAGCCCGGCCGGACGCTCTTCTACCAGGTGCCGGTCGACTGGGGCCAGCAGCTCTACGCCACCGCAGAACTGAGCAGCTCGAACGACGGCTCCGGCTACGCGGCCGGCGCCCTGGACCTGGCGCTGTACAACCCCGTGCGCGGACAGGCGCAGGACGTCAGCGCCGGCTACGACGGCAGCCAGCAGTCCGTCAGCCTCGCTCCCGCGCCGCCGGTCGAGTACGCCAACCGCTTTGCCCCGACCGAACAGGTCGGCGCGCTGCGGTTCGCCGGCAGGTACTACCTCGTGGTGCATCTCGCGGAGGAGGTCGCCGACGGCTTCGGCGACGGCCCGTTCGGGCTGACACTGCGCGTACGGGTTAGCGGGGCGGCTCAGGACGGCCCCGGGTACGCGGGGGAGTCCGTGCCGCGCGGCGTCTTCGAGGTCACGGAAGCGGACCGGGAGGCGGCGGCGGAGGGCGGCACCGCGGGCGGCGGCCTCGCGATGAAGGCGGTCGCCGTGGGCGGGATCGGCACCGGCAGCGCGCTGCTGCTGGGGCTCGGCCTGTGGACGGTGATGGCCCGGCGGAGGGGCGCGGGCCTGTAGGGCTCGGGCGCCGACGGCCGATCGATGCCGGTCGAGCGGCCGGGGCGTGCGCTCAGATGCGGCTCAGCGCCCAGAAGCCGACCGCGTAGCAGGCCAGAGCGAGGAGCAGGAGCGGGATCGTCACCTTCGCCGGGGGACCGGGGCGGCGGGGCCGCGTCGCCCGGTGTCGTGACACTGCCCGGGCGGGCGGTGGAACCTGTGGGACCTCAGCGGTGTAAGAGGCGGTAGAGGCGTCTGTGGGTCGATACGGCTCCGGTGTCAGGGTTTGCGCAGGGTAGGGGTGCCGTGCGGGCGGCTGGGGAGCGGACAGCACATGGGTGGGGTCGTGAGGGGAGACGGCTGCCTGACGCTGACCCTGGGGCGCCGGTGGGGCGGGCGCAGGAGAGCCGGTGACGTCGGCCTGCGGCGGCGGCAGATGGAAGCTGCCGGTGTCCGACATGGAAGCCGGTGAGGAGGGTGTGGAGGGCTCCGGCGGAGCGGAGGGCCGGAGAGGCGCGGGTACGGGTCTGGACGGTGTGGCGTCCGGGCCCGCCATCGGACCGGCGCCCTGCCGGGGGTCGGCCGGTACGACGCCTGCGCCCGCACCCGACGGTGCGGAGCCCGTGCCCTGCGACGAGGCGGTCCCTCCGGCACCCGAGCGGGACGGCCTGTTCTCCGCGTCCCCCTCACCGGACGAGGGCGGCACGCTCCCCTGGTCCACCCGGGGGGTCGCCCCACTGCTCCCCGTCCGGGAGCCACCCGCCCCCACCCCGGGCCCCGCGCCCACCCCCGGGGCCGGCTTGAGCGGCCCGTCGGGGCCGAACCCCGGCGGGAGCGGGCCCACTTGGTCGAAGATCTCGATCAGCTCGTCGTCGGGTCCGGGCTCCGGCAGGAGCTCGGCCGCCGCGGCGAGCGCCTTACGCGCCCCGGTGGCCGTGCGGAACCTCGCCGCCGGGTCAGGCTGCAGCAACGTCGCCACCACCTGCCACAGGGGCTCGGGAATCCCCTTGGGCGCCCCCGGAGTGCCGTGTTCGGCGAAGTACTGGATGAGCGCCTTGGTGTCCGGCTTGGCGCCCTCCAGCAGATACAGCGCGACCAGGCCCACGGCGAACAGGTCCGCGGGGAAGTCGGGTTCCGCACCCATCATCTGCTCGGGCGCGAGATAACCGGGCGTCCCCACCACGAGGTTGGTCTCCGTCAGGCGCGGCTCGCCCAGCCGCATCGCGATACCGAAGTCGGACAGACGCAGCCGCGGCCGACTGGTTCCCGTGGCCTCCAGCAGCACGTTGGCGGGCTTGATGTCGCGGTGCACGACGCCTTCCGCGTGCACCGCGGCCAGCCCGGCCAGGAGCTGGTCGAGCAGGGTGCAGACGAAGACCGGCGGCAAAGGGCCGTAGTCACCGACCAGATGGACCAGCGAACCACCGGCGACCAGGTCCATGGTGAACAGGACCTTGTCGTCGTCGGCGGCCCAGCTGGCCGGCGCGAGCACATGAGGGTGATCGATCCGCAGCGCCTGTTCACGGACGAAGCGCAGCAGCGAGTGCGCGTCGCTCTGCTGCAGCACCTTGGCGGCGACATAGCGCCGACGGCGGTGGTCCCAGGCACGCCAGACGGCGCCGACCCCTCCGCGTCCGATCGGGTCGACCAGTTCGTAGCGGCCGGCGAAGACCTCACCCATGGTTGTGCGTCGCTCCTCCCCCTGTGGCTTCCCCCTCGTCCCCCCCTTGCTTCCCCCTCGATGAGCGATACGACTCCCCCTCGCGCCCGGTGAGTGACACGACCCCCTCGCGTCATTCACCGGTCCGGGCCCGGCCGCCGAACCCCCTTCGGCGGCCGGGCCGCGGATCAGCTCTGGTGGGACTGGTAGTGCGTGACGGCGTCGGAGGTGCGGCCGGCGCCGTAGACCCGGAGGAACTCTGCCAGTTCCGGGTGGGTCGGGGCGAGGGTGTCCGCCGCGTCGATGATGTCGCCGGCGGCCGCCACCGAGCGCAGCAGCGACTGGATCTCGCGGACCACCCGCTTGACCGTGGGCGCTCCGGAACTGCTCGTCGTGGTCGTGGTGTTGTTGAGCACCGAGCCCCCCTGCGACTTCTTGATCTCTTCCATGCGCTCGGTGGCCTCGGCCGCGCTCACGCTGCCGTCCGCGACCTGCCCCGCCAGGTCCTGCAGCAGCTGCACCCGCTGGACCACCGCGGGATTGCCGATCTTCGCCCGCTGCCCGCTCATCAGCTGCGACAGCATCGGCGCGGACAGTCCCAGTACCCCCGCCAGACGAGCCTGGTTGAGACCAAGATCGTCGATAAGCCTACGGAAGAGCGCCCCCAACGGCTCCCCGTACCAGTTCCGCTGCAGCTCCCGCGCTCTTGCGGTGGCTTCCTGCTGTGCGGCGTCCATTGCGTCTCCCCATCGCTTCCCCAGATACCGCGGTTCGCTGTAGCGAACCACGTCCGAGCATCTTACGGAGAGTGGTTGGTCACGGGGACCCCCAATCTTTTTGCGAGATCCCGGGGGAGACCCGGTACTCTGGTCTGCGGCACCCGCCGGGACGTGGTTCTTCCGGCCGGGCGCTTGTCTTCAGGGGCCTTAGCTCAGTTGGTAGAGCGCTGTCTTTGCATGGCAGATGTCAGGGGTTCGACTCCCCTAGGCTCCACAACGAACGCCCTCCGACCTGCGCAGACGCAGGTCGGAGGGCGTTGTCGTGCTGTGGTCACCCCCAGTGAGGGGGCCGCTCACGACGGGCCCGACCGTGCATGTTCCACGTGAAACATCGCCGCGGGGCGGGAGACCCTCAAGTCTCCCGCCCCGCGGCGCAGTTCGGGCCGCCCGAACGTCAGTGGATCAGCGACCCTCGTCGCGGCCGCCGGCCTCGTCCTCGGCCTGCTTCGCCTGGACCTCGGGATCCAGCTGCCCGCTGCCGTCCACCGAGGTCAGCCGACCCGACTCGGGGACCTCGGTCGCCGCCGGCGGTTCCACCAGCCAGTCCGGGTTGGCCTGCTTGTCCCACCACTTCCAGGCGGCGAAAGCACCGCCCGTCACGGCACCCACCACGGCCAGGGTCTTCGCGACACGTCCGGCCCTGGCCCGCCGCTCGTGCTTGCGGACCAGTTTCTGGACCTCCGCGGCCGTGACCTGACCGCGCAGTGCGGCCAGCGCGGCCACCCCACGCGAAGCAGCCTCGCTCTTGACGGGCCCGGCCGCGGCCACCGCCTGCTCGATCCTCGGCCGGGAGTACTGAGCCGCCTGCCGGGCGGCCTGGCGCGTACGGAGCGCAGCCTCATGTGCGGCATAGTCGAGCTTCGGTGGCACATGCGCCATGGCCTGTGTACGGGCCTGCTCCAGACGTGGCGCGACATGGGCGCCGTACTGCACGCGGGCCTGTCCAGCGGCCTGCGACACCTTGGGCGCCAGCCGTACGCGCGCCTCGTGTGCGTAGTGCGCGGCCCTGTCCTTGGCCGTGTCGGCGTAGGGCGCCACCACTTCCGCGGCGTGCAGCACGCTGTCCTTCGCCGAACCGGTCGCGGCGCGCACGCTGTCGATGCGGGTCACGGGTTCCTCCTCCTCGGTGGCGTACGGTAATTCGACTTTCCACCCTTTTACGGATCATGCCTGGCGACGCACGGCCAGGCATGCGAGGGCGGGCATCCGGGTCATGGACGCCGGCTCCGGACCATCCCGATCAAGATCGGAAGAAGAACGGTTCAAGAGACGATCAAGCCCAATAACGGATCAATAGAGGATCAATGCGGGCAACAGCAGCTTGTCGTCGACAATGCCACGGATCGCCGCTCCGCGCTTCCGAACCGGGTCTGCTGAACCGGATTTCCGCAAGCGATACGCCTTAACACCGTCCCGGAAACGGCTGACGGGCGACGCGGGGCGCGGACCGTGCGAGGATCGGGGGGTCACAGGAAGACAACGGAAGGCAGATCGTGGCTGAGCAGCTTTACGCCACCCTGAAGACCAATCACGGCGACATCGAAGTCCGGCTCCTGCCGAACCACGCCCCCAAGACGGTCCGGAACTTTGTCGAGCTCGCCAAGGGCGAGCGTGAGTGGACGCACCCCGCCACGGGCGAGAAGTCCACGGCGAAGCTCTACGACGGCACGGTCTTCCACCGGGTGATCAGCGGATTCATGATTCAGGGCGGTGACCCGCTGGGCAACGGCACCGGTGGTCCCGGCTACCAGTTCGAGGACGAGTTCCACCCGGACCTCTCCTTCGACAAGCCCTACCTGCTGGCGATGGCCAACGCCGGCCCGGGCACCAACGGCTCGCAGTTCTTCGTCACGGTCGCCCCGACGACCTGGCTGAACCGCAAGCACACCATCTTCGGTGAGGTCATCGACGGCGCCAGCCAGAAGGTCGTCGACTCCATCGCCACCACCCAGACCAACCCGCGCACCGACCGCCCGCTCAACGACGTCGTCATCGAGACGGTCGTCGTCGAGACCCGCGAGGGCTGACAACGGCAACCGGCCGGAAACGGGATCCCACCGGGAACCGGAACCAACCGGGATCCAAGGGAACCTATCGCCCCGCTCGTCCGTAAGGATGAGCGGGGCGGCCCATTGCCCACGACGATTTGGGGGACCTCATGGACCAGGCAGCAGGGGGCAGCCCGCAGGGAGGCGCCCAGAGCCTGCCCGTCTGCTACCGCCACGCGGACCGCGAGACCGGCATCCGCTGCACCCGCTGCGAACGCCCGATCTGCCCCGAGTGCATGGTCAGCGCCTCCGTCGGCTTCCAGTGCCCCGACTGCGTCCGGGGAGGTTCCGGCACCGGACACGCCCCCGACGCCTCCCGGCCCCGCACCCTCGCGGGCGGCACCGTCACCGCCGACCCCCGCCTCCTCACCAAGATCCTCATCGGGATCAACGTCGCGGTGTTCATCGCCGTGCACGCCTGGCCGTCCCTGCTGGACGACCTGTTCCTCCTCGGCGTGTGGCCGCCGGCTCCGTACACGCCCACCGAAGGCGTCGCGGAGGGCGAGTGGTACCGCCTGGTGACCTCGATGTTCACGCACAACGAGATCTGGCACATCGGGTTCAACATGCTGAGCCTCTGGTGGCTCGGCGGCCCCCTCGAAGAAGCCCTCGGCCGCGCCCGCTACCTCGCCGTCTACTTCGTCTCGGGCCTGGCAGGCAGTGCCCTGGCGTATCTGCTGGCCTCCCCGACCACGGCCACGCTCGGCGCCTCCGGCGCCATCTTCGGCCTGTTCGGTGCCACCGCCGTCCTCATGCGCCGGCTCAACTACGACATGCGGCCGATCATCGCGCTTCTGGTGATCAACCTGATCTTCACCTTCAGCCCCGGCTTCAACATCTCCTGGCAGGCCCACATCGGCGGCCTGGTCGCCGGCGTCGTCACCGGCTACGCCATGGTCCACGCCCCGCGCCGGCGGCGCGCACTCGTCCAGTACGGGACCTGTGCGCTGGTCCTCGCCGTGGTCGTCGCCTTGACCCTGTTGAGGACGGCCCAGCTCACCTGAGCGCCCGCGTTGTCCACAGCCTGTGGCGGATCTTGTGCACAGGGTGCGGGAACAAGTGTGCCCCCTGTCACCGACCCATGTTTGCGCAGGTCAGGCAGGGGGCGAACGCTCATTCGATGAGTAGTACTTCGGTCATACCGGCGTCAACACCCAGGGAGTTATCCACAGATCGTCTTTTCTTTCCCCAGCGTGTGGACAGCGGCTGTGGATAACTCACCGGATAGCCCTGGGCAGAGCTGTGTTCACCGGAAAGCGGCCGCTACTTCCACTGCGTGGAGACGCCGAATCCCGCGGCGATAAAGCCGAATCCCACCACGATATTCCAGTTGTCCAGCTTGTCGATGGGCAGCGAACCGTCGGTGACGTAGAAGACGACGATCCAGGCCAGACCGATCAGGAACATCGCCAGCATGACGGGCGCGACCCAAGCCCGGCTGTCCAGCTTGATCGCGGTCGTCTGCTTCGACGGCGGCGGCGTGTAGTCGGCCTTCTTGCGGATACGTGACTTCGGCACGAGGGTCTCTCCTGTCGATGCGCTGCGTGGCCGCGCAGGTAACTGGGTCGGGCTCGGGCGGCGCCCAAGGACGTCTGACGGGGACTCTGAGCGCTCCCCCGGGCGTCCGTTAGCGTAGTGCTTCCGTGGCGCCGAAGGAGATAAGGGTACGTTGAGCAATTCTGCCGACTCCCCCGGGACGGGAGCCAGCCCCGCCCGTGGACGCCGTTTCCGGGCCGTGCGGGTGCTCACGGCGGGTGTCTTCGCTCTCGCGGGGCTCCTCTTCTTCACCAGCTTCAACACGGCCAAGGGCACCAATATCCGCACGGACACGTCGCTGCTCAAGCTCTCCGACCTCATCCATGAGCGCAGCCGCAAGAACGGCGAGCTGGACGAGTCCAACGGGGCCCTGCGCGACGACATCGAGTCCCTCGCCGAGCGTGACGACGGCAGTACCAAGGCGGAGGACGACAAGCTCGCGGCGCTGGAGAGGAACGCGGGCACGCAGAAACTGAGGGGCGAGGCCGTCACGGTCACCCTCAACGACGCCCCGCCGGACGCCACCGCCAAGCTCCCCGGCTATCCGGAGCCGCAGCCCGACTACCTGGTGATCCACCAGCAGGACCTGCAGGCCGTGGTGAACGCGCTGTGGCAGGGCGGGGCCAAGGGCATCAAGGTCATGGACCAGCGGCTGATCTCCACCAGCGCGGTGCGCTGTGTGGGCAACACACTGATCCTTCAGGGGCGTGTCTACTCACCGCCGTACAAGATCACGGCGGTCGGTGACCCGGAGAAGCTGAAGAAGGCGCTCGCCGCGTCCCCGGCGATCCAGAACTACATGGTGTACGTCAACGTCTACGGACTCGGCTGGAAAGTCGAGGACGACGGCACGGTGACTCTGCCCGGCTACTCGGGCACAGTGGATCTGCACTACGCACAGCCCGTGGAGTGAGCCCATAGCCCTTTCAGGAGCTGCCGGTGCGTGTCGTGGTCAGGGCCGTCAGCGAACTGTGCATCACCGTCGGCAGCGTCATCGTCCTGTTCGTGGTCTACGTGCTGTTCTGGACCGGCGTACGGGCGGACGACGCCATGGACCAGCAGATCGACGTCCTGCGGGACCAGTGGGCGCGGGGGGCCCCAGGCCCGACCGCCGATCCCGCAAGCCCGGCGCCGTACAAGAGCGGCAGGCCGTTCGCGATCATGTACATCCCGCGGCTTGGTTTCACGTGGAACAAGCCCGTGCTGGAGGGCACCGGCACCGGCACCCTGAAGAAGGGTCTCGGCCACTACGCGAGGACCGCCCAGCTGGGCCAGAAGGGCAACTTCGCGGTCGCCGGGCACCGGCGGACGTACGGCGATCCGTTCAAGGACTTCCCGGAACTGCGCCGCGGTGACGCGGTGGTGCTCAGCGACGGGGTGACGTGGTTCACGTATCGGATCGACAAAGGGCCCTACAAAACCGTTCCGACGGACATCGAGGTGATTGATCCTGTCCCACGTAAGTCGGGGTACACGCGTCCTGGCCGCTATCTGACGCTGACCACGTGCGATCCGGAATGGGGGCACAGTCACCGGCTGATCGTCTGGGCGCACCTGGACTCCACGCAGCCTGTGGAGGCCGGGAAACCGGAGGCTCTGCGCCGTTAGTCTGGTGACGTACGGCGTGAGTCTGGTGCCGTGGTACGACGAATGGGACCGGAAGGGACGGCATGTACGGCTGGATCTGGCGGCATCTGCCGGGCAACGTGTGGGTGAAGGCGCTGATCTCACTCGTCCTGGTCCTGGCCGTGGTCTACATCCTCTTCCAGTACGTCTTCCCGTGGGCCGAACCGCTGCTTCCCTTCAACGATGTGACGGTGGACAACCAGTGAGTGCGCGGATTCTCGTCGTCGACAACTACGACAGCTTCGTCTTCAACCTGGTGCAGTACCTGTATCAGCTGGGCGCCGAGTGCGAGGTGCTGCGCAACGACGAGGTGTCGACGGGGCACGCCCAGGACGGTTTCGACGGTGTGCTGCTGTCGCCGGGCCCCGGTACGCCGGAGGAGGCGGGTGTCTGCGTCGACATGGTGCGGCACTGTGCCTCGACCGGGGTGCCCGTCTTCGGTGTGTGCCTCGGGATGCAGTCGATGCAGGTGGCGTACGGCGGTGTGGTGGACCGTGCGCCGGAGCTGCTGCATGGCAAGACCTCGCTGGTCGAGCACGAGGGCAGGGGCGTTTTCGCCGGGCTGCCCTCGCCGTTCACGGCGACGCGCTATCACTCGCTGGCCGCCGAGCCGGGCACCGTGCCGTCCGATCTGGAGGTCACGGCCCGGACGCACGACGGCATCATCATGGGCCTGCGTCACCGTGAACTCCCCGTGGAGGGCGTGCAGTTCCACCCGGAGTCGGTGCTGACCGAGCACGGGCACCGGATGCTGGCCAACTGGCTGGTGGAGTGCGGCGACCAGGGGGCGGTGGCGAGGTCGGCGGGGCTGGCCCCGGTGGTGGGCAGGGCCACGGCGTGACCGCGCTGCGCCCCGAGCGCGAGT
Organism: Streptomyces sp. S.PNR 29; assembly: GCF_030386795.1. Lineage (GTDB taxonomy): Bacteria > Actinomycetota > Actinomycetes > Streptomycetales > Streptomycetaceae > Streptomyces. The sequence goes on along the minus strand of NZ_JANUQM010000013.1, from coordinate 10,703 downwards.
CCGGCGCCGCCTACGGAGAGGTGTACGGGGAGTCCTTCTCGGACGTCACGGGGGAGCCCTTCGCCGCGCAGCAGCCGTACGAGGGGTCCGGGGCGCTCGGGGAGTGGTACGGGCAGGAGGCCGCTGCCGAGGGCTACGAGCCGTATGTGCCGCCCGTCGACGAGGAGACGGTGGCGCTGCGGATCCCCGACCCGCCGGCGGGGACGGGCGACGACGGGTCTGTGACGCCGTCTGGCGCTTCCTCCGCCGCATCCACGGCATCGGCCGCGGCGGGCGGCCGCGCGGCCCGCAGAAAGGCCGCCAAGCGGCGTCACGGGCGTCATGGCGGCACCTCCCGTCCGGAGCCGACGCCCGCGCAGGAGCCCCGGGCGCCGTTGTCCCGTGTGGAGGCGCGGCGGCAGGCCCGGGCGCGCAAGCCGAGTGCGGGCGTCGTCGCGAGCCGGGTGATCGGCGAGGTGTTCATCACGACCGGCGTGCTGATGCTGCTGTTCGTCTCGTACCAGTTGTGGTGGACGAACGTCCGGGCGCACGCGCAGGCCGACAGGGAGACCAGCAGCCTGCAGGACGACTGGGCGAGCGGCAAGCGCGCCCCGGGTGTGTTCGAGCCGGGGCAGGGTTTTGCCATCCTGCACATCCCGAAGCTGGATGTGGTGGTGCCGATCGCCGAGGGCGTCAGCAACAAGGGTGTGCTGGACCGCGGCATGGTCGGGCATTACGGCGAGGGTCGGCTGAAGACGGCGATGCCGGATGCGAAGACCGGCAACTTCGGGCTGGCGGGGCACCGCAACACGCACGGTGAACCGTTCCGGTACATCAATCGGCTGAAGCCGGGCGATGCCATCGTCGTCGAGACGCAGAACAAGTACTTCGTCTACAAGATGGCCTCGATGCTGCCGGTGACACCGCCGGACAACACGAGCGTGCTGAACCCCGTCCCGCCGGGGTCCGGATTCACGAAGCCCGGCCGCTACATCACCCTCACGACGTGCACGCCGGAGTTCACCAGTAAGTACCGGTTGATCGTCTGGGGCAAGATGGTCGAGGAACGGCCGCGCAGCAAGGGCAAGCCGGATGCGCTCGTCAGTTAAGGGCAGATGAACGTGGCAGCGACCACCGACGACACCGATTACGAAGAGCACACGGACGCGCCCGAGTCCCCGCCGCGGGCACGCCGCCGTCCCGGCCGGATCGCCATGGCCGTCAGTGTCTTCGGTGAACTCCTCATCACCGGGGGCCTGGTCCTCGGCCTGTTCGTCGTCTACTCCCTGTGGTGGACGAACGTGGTCGCGGACCGCGCGGCGGACAAGCAGGGTGACAAGGTCCGTGACAGCTGGTCCCACGAGTCGACGGGGCCCGGTGCGCTGGACACCAAGAACGGCATCGGCTTCCTGCACGTCCCCGCGATGAGCAAGGACGAGATACTGGTGGAGAAGGGCACGTCAACGAAGATCCTCAACGACGGCGTGGCCGGCTACTACACCGATCCGGTCAAGGCGACGCTGCCGATGTCCGGCAAGAACGGCAACTTCTCACTGGCCGCCCACCGGGACGGGCACGGCGCCAAGTTCCACAACATCGACAAGATCGAGAAGGGTGAGCCGATCGTCTTCGAGACGAAGGACAAGTGGTACGTCTACAAGGTGTACGCGGTCCTTCCCGAGACCTCGAAGTTCAACGTGAAGGTGCTGTCGGCGATCCCGAAGGAATCCGGGAAGAAGAAGGCCGGCAAGTACATCACCCTGACGACCTGCACTCCTGTCTACACGAGCCGGTACCGGTACGTCGTGTGGGGCGAGCTGGAGCGGGTGGTGAAGGTGGACAGCGAGCGGACGCCGCCGGCGGAACTACGGTGACGTCTGTCGCAGCGCCTTGAGCGGAACTCCGGCGCTGCTGAAGTTGCAGGTGGCGACGAACAGTGCGATGTCGACGGGGCCGACGGCTCGGGCGGCGCCCGCGAATTTCTGCATGTCGGCACTGGGGACGGTCCGGCGACCCGCTCGGTTCTTGCACTGGACCGCCACGCTGCGCCCGTCGGCCGTGCGCCCGGTGATGTCGATGCCCCGGTCGCTGTGGGCCTGTCGCACGACGACGTTCGTACATCCGTCCCGGCGCAGTAGCTCGGCGACGTGACGTTCGAACGCCTGCCAGGTCATGGCCGCGATGGACGCCCTGACCTGGTCGGTCGGAGCGTCTCCTTCCAGGGTGCTGATCCGACGGTGGTGCCAGCACAGCTTGCGCTCGACGGTCTCGATCTCCTGGCGGAGTTCGATGAGCTCGCGGCGGTGTTCCCCGGCGGTGGCGATCAGGGTGTTGAACATCGGCACGACCGTCTTGCCGAGGATGTGGGTGATGCGCTGGTCGATGCGGTCGTCGAGCGAGACGAGATCAGTTGGGGCTGGGTTTTCCACAGGCTGTGCACGGGCCGCGTACTCCATGTCCAGGAGGTAGACACGCACCTGACGTGCGACTTCGCTGTCCCGGAGGAGCATGGCGATGTTGAGGACGGCGCGGCGGGAGAAGAGCGCAAGGGACCGTGTGCGCGACTGGATCCCACTGAGCTCCTTGAAGGAGCTCAGTTCTGTACCTGTCATGACGCGGTAGCCGTTGGCCTCCAGCTCCGTACGGTGGTCGAGTACGAGGGAGCGGATGGCCTTGATGCCCACCTGAAAATAGGAGGCCACCATCGCCGTCGTCACATGCATCCCGTCCGGCAGCAGCGACAGAACTTTGACCCTGTCGAGCACGTCCGTGCGGTCCAGGACGCTGTTGCGCAGGCTCTTCGACTCCAGCAGCGCCGATTCGTTGATCATGTTCTGCCCCTCCGTTCACGGTGTGGCCGTCTGGCCGGGGCAGAGCTCCGACACCCCACCCCACCCGCACAACGAGCTGGGGGATCCGAGGGTGCGGTCGACCTTCGTACGTGAGTCGGAGGATGTGCCGGATCGCAAAGGGGCGTTTCCCGGGTTGTCCCGGGAAACGCCCCTTGTGGGTCGGCGTCCGACAGCAGGACCCGTCAGCCGAACGGGCCGCCGAAGATTCCGCCGTTGTTGTTGCCGCCGTTGTTGTTGCCGCCCTGGTCCACCGTGATCAGGTCGACGCGTGAGTCCCGCTCCACGGTGCTGCCCTGGCCCGGGTTCGAGCTGACGACGACGGCATCGTCGTTCTGGGAGCCGGCGATGTTGCCGACCTGAAGGCCCGCGTCCTCGATCAGCTTCTTGGCGTCCTTGAGCTTCTGGCCTTGGATGTTCGGAACCTGCGTCTGCTGGTTCTCGGGTGCCTTGCCGATCTGGATGTTCACCGACGAGTTCTTGTCGACCTGGGTGTTGGCAGCCGGGTTGGTCCCGATGACCTTGCCGACGAGGTTCGGGTCGTCCGTCTCCACGTCGACGCAGGTGCCGACCAGCTCGTTGGCCGACATCTGGGCCTTGGCCTCGTCGCAGGACTTGCCGGAGACGTCGGGCACGGTGGACTTCTCCACGGCCTTGGCGATGGTGAGGGTGATCGTCGATCCCTTCTCCACCTCCTTGCCCTTGATCGGGTCCTGGTCGAGGACGGTGCCCGCCTCGTCCGTGGACTCCCGCTCCTCCGTCTTGATCTTGAACTGGTAGTCGTCGGCCGTCAGCTTGGTCGTGGCGTCGTCGAGGCTCAGGCCGATCACGCTGGGCACCGTCACCTTCGGCGCGCCCGCCGAGACCACCAGGTTGACCGTGGAGTTCTTCTTGACCTCGGTCTTGAAATCGGGGTCCTGGTCGCAGATGTTGCCCTTGCTCTGGGACTCGCAGGGCTTCTCCGTGACCGATCCGACCTTCAGGTCGCTGTTGGTCAGCAGTTTCTTGCCGTCCGCAAGCTTCTGGCCGACGAGGTTGGGAACAGTGACCGTGTCGTTCCCCACACCCCCGTTCCCGCTGAACGCCCACCTGCCGATCAGGATCGCGCCGACGAGGACCAGGATGCCCGCCACGACCAGCAGGATCGTGGAGGTGTTCGACTTCTTCTGCTGGCGCCGGCGGTCGGGCCGGTCGTCGTAGCCGTAGCCGCCGTCGTCCGGGTTCATCGGCGGCAGCATCGTCGTGGCGCCCGCGCCGGAGGTGGCGCGCAGGGCCGTCGTCGGCTGGTCGTCGGGGTGGTTGCCGTAGCCCACCGAGCCCATGGCGGCGGTGGCGGCGACGGGCTGGCCGTCGAGGCAGGCCTCGATGTCGGCGCGCATCTCGTCGGCCGACTGGTAGCGGTAGTCGGGGTCCTTGACCAGCGCCTTCATCACGATCGCGTCCATCTCGGGCGTGATCTCGGGGTCGAAGACGCTCGGCGGCTGTGGTTCCTCCCGCACGTGCTGGTAGGCGACCGCGACCGGGGAGTCACCGACGAAGGGCGGGCGGACGGTCAGGAGCTCGTACAGCAGGCAGCCGGTCGAGTACAGGTCGGAGCGTGCGTCGACCTGCTCGCCCTTGGCCTGCTCCGGGGAGAGGTACTGGGCGGTGCCGATGACGGCGGCGGTCTGCGTCATCGTCATGCCGGCGTCGCCCATGGCGCGGGCGATGCCGAAGTCCATCACCTTGACCTGGCCGTTGCGCGTCAGCATGACGTTGGCCGGCTTGATGTCGCGGTGGACGATGCCGTTGCGGTGGGCGTACTCCAGGCCCTGGAGGATGCCGATGGTCATCTCCATGGCTCGCTCCGGCAGCAGTTTGCGGCCGGAGTGGAGGAGCTCACGGAGCGTGGAGCCGTCGACGTACTCCATGACGATGTACGGGATCGAGACCCCGTCGATGTAGTCCTCGCCCGTGTCGTAGACCGCGACGATCGCGGGATGGTTGAGCGAGGCGGCCGACTGGGCCTCCCGGCGGAACCGGGCCTGGAAGGAAGGGTCGCGCGCGAGGTCGGCGCGCAGTGTCTTCACCGCCACGGTGCGGCCGAGGCGGGTGTCATGCGCGAGGTAGACCTCGGCCATGCCACCACGGCCGAGCACCTGGCCCAGCTCGTACCGGCCGCCGAGGCGACGCGGCTCTTCCATAGCTACCTACCAGCCCTCTCCGTCTGTCCCGACCGGCACACACTTGTACGGTCGGAGGCTGCCGTCCGGGCCTACCGTACCCGGCTCGTTTTGTGTGACCTGGCGAAGCCCGTCACCTGATACAGGACCGGTATCGCAACGTGCATCGATGTGAAGCAGACGTGAGCGGTGTCACTTCTCGCTGTTGTCACTTCTTGCTGTTGATGACTGCCTCCATCACTTTCTTCGCGATGGGGGCCGCGAGGCCGCCGCCCGAGATGTCGTCACGGACGGCGTTCTCGTCCTCGACGACCACGGCCACGGCGACGGGCGAGCTGCCGTCGCTGAGCTTGGCGTATGAGATGAACCACGCGTACGGGTTCTTGCTGTTGTTCTCGCCGTGCTGGGCGGTACCGGTCTTGCCGCCCACGGTGACGCCGGGGATCTGTGCGTTCGTGCCCGTGCCCTCCTTGACGACCGTCTCCATCATCGACTGCAGGATCTGGGCGTTCTCCGAGGACAGCGGCCGGCTCAGTTCCTGCGGGTCGGTCTTCTCGATGGGGTCGAGGTTCGGGGCCTGCAGTTCGTCGACCATGTACGGCTTCATCAGCTTGCCGTCGTTGGCGACGGCCGAGGCGACCATGGCCATCTGCAGCGGGGTGGCGGCGGTGTTGTACTGGCCGATGGACGACAGCGCGGTCTGCGAGGCGTTCATGTCGTCGGAGAAGACCGAGGCGCTGGAGCGGACCGGGGTGAACTGTTCCTCGGTGAAGCCGAACTTCTTGGCTTCGGCCAGCATCTCGTCGTTGCCGAGGTCGGCGCCGATCTTGCCGAAGACGGAGTTGCAGGACACCCGCAGTGCCTCCCGCAGGGTGGCGTTCTTGCAGGGGATGTTGCCCTCGTTCTTCAGCGGGGTGGTGGTGCCCGGCATGATCCACGGCAGCGGCGAGTTGGTCTTGGTGTCCGCGGACTTGTACAGGCCGTTCTCCAGGGCGGCGGCCGCCGTGACCACCTTGAAGGTGGAGCCGGGCGGGTACACCTCGCGCAGCGCCCGGTTCAGCATCGGGTCGTTGGGGTTGTTCTTCTTCTGCAGGTTCTTCCAGGCCTTCGCGTCCGAGTCGCTGCCGCCCGCGATCGTCGAGGGGTCGTACGACGGGTAGGAGGCCAGCGCCAGGATCTTGCCGGTGGACGGCTCCAGGGCGACCACGGCACCCTTGCCGCGCGCCTTCAGGCCGTCGTACGCGGCCTTCTGCGCGTCGGCGTTGAGGGTGGTGACGACGTTGCCGCCCTCCTTCTTCTGGCCCGTGATCATGTCGAGCGTGTTGCGGAAGAAGAGCCGGTCGTCGTTGCCGGTGAGGATGCCGTCCTCGATGGACTCCAGCTGGTTCGCACCGTAGGCCTGCGAGACGAAGCCGGTGACGGGCGCCCACATGGCGCCGTTCTTGTAGGTGCGCTTGTACTTGAAGTCGCCGGAGGTCGTGGTGTGGCCGGTGATGGCGCTGCCGTCGACGATGATGTCGCCGCGCGGGGTGGCGTACCGCTCGATGGCGACGCGGCGGTTGTTGTCGTCCGTCTTCAGGCTGTCGGCCTTGACGTACTGGAGCCAGTTGTCGCGGATGAGCAGGGTGAGGACGAGGAGGCCGCAGAAGATCGCGATCCGGCGCAGGGGTTTGTTCACGGTCGGACCACCTGGGTCATCTCGGCGTCGGGGTTGCCGGCGGGGGCGGGGGCCGGCCGGCGGGCGGTGTCGCTGATGCGCAGCAGGATGCCGATGAGGGCCCAGTTGGCGATGACCGAGGAACCGCCGTAGGCCAGGAACGGCATCGTCATACCGGTCAGCGGGATCAGGCCCATGACGCCGCCGGCGACGACGAAGACCTGGAGGGCGAAGGCGCCGGACAGGCCGATGGCGAGCAGCTTGCCGAACGGGTCGCGGGCGGCGAGGGCGGTGCGTACGCCGCGTTCCACGATCAGGGCGTACAGCAGCAGCAGCGCCATGATGCCGGCCAGGCCGAGTTCCTCGCCGAAGGTGGCGAGGATGAAGTCGGAGTTGGCGGCGAAGCGGATCAGGTCGGAGTGGCCCTGGCCCCATCCGGTGCCGAGGGTGCCGCCGGAGCCGAAGGCCCACAGTGCCTGCATGGCCTGTTCGGAGTGGCCGACCTGGCCGGCGCGGGAGAGCGTGTACTCGCGCATGGGGTTGAGCCAGGCGTCGACGCGCTGCTGGATGTGCGGTTCGAAGCTGGCCACGCCGACGGCGCCGACGGCGGACATCAGCAGACCGAAGACGATCCAGCTGGTCCGTTCGGTGGCGACGTACAGCATGATCACGAACATGCCGAAGAACAGCAGCGACGTACCGAGGTCGGTCTCGAAGACGAGGATCAGGATGGAGATCGCCCAGACGACGAGGATCGGGCCGAGGTCGCGGCCGCGCGGCAGGTACAGGCCCATGAAGCGGCGGCTGGCCAGTGCCAGGGCGTCGCGCTTCACCATCAGGTAGCCGGCGAAGAAGATCGCGAGCACGATCTTCGCGAACTCACCGGGCTGGATGGAGAACCCGGCGACCGAGATCCAGATCTTCGCGCCGTAGATGTTCTTGCCGAGGCCGGGTACGAGGGGCAGCAGCAGCAGGAACAGCGCGCCGACCATGGAGATGTAGGTGTAGCGCTGCAGGACGCGGTGGTCCTTGAGGAAGATCAGCACGACGATGAACAGGGCGATGCCCATCGCCGTGTACAGCAGCTGGCGGGGTGCGGCCGTGCCGGCTTGTTCGATCTGCTGCAGCAGCGGGGACTGGTCCAGTCGCCAGATGGCGACCAGCCCCAGGCCGTTGAGCAGGGTGGCCACCGGCAGCATCAGCGGGTCCGCGTACGGGGCGAACTTCCGTACGACGAGATGGCCGACGCCGGCCAGCAGGCCGAGGCCCAGGCCGTAGCTCAGCAGGCCGGAGGGCACCTCGTCGTTGATGGCCAGGCCCACGTTGGCGTAGGCGAAGACCGGGATGACGACGGCGAACACCAGCAGCGCGAGCTCGGTGTTGCGCCGGCTCGGCGCGCCGATCGCGCCGATGGTGGACGTGTGGTGCGTCGGCGAGTTCGTAGTACTGCTCATCGTGTGACAGGGCCTCTCACGGCTTGCCTACTGCTTACCGCACAGCGAGACGACCTTCTGCTCCTCCTCCGAGAGGCTGGGGCCGGGGCTGGGAGTGGGTGCGGTCGGGGTCGGGGACGGGGTCGCCTGCGTCGAACCGGAGGGGTTCGGCGACGGCGTGGCCTTGGACGTGAGGGAGGTGCGGGTGGTTCCCGTGGTGCCTCCGGCCTCGCCCTGGCCCGTCTCGGAGTTCTTCTCGCTCTCTGCGGCGCGCCGCTGCGCCTCCTTCTTGCACGCGGAGGCCTGCACCGACAGCTCTTCGATTTTCGCCTGGGCGTTCTTCAGGTCGCCCTCGGCGATGGTCGCCTCGACCAGCTTCTGCTGGTACGGGGGCAGGTACTTGAGTTCGATCTCGGGGTGGTCTTTCTCCACCTTCGACAGCGACACCCAGGCCAGGTCCTGGCTGATGCCCCGGTACAGCGCGACGTGCTCGTCGTTGGTGCCGACGTAGTACTGGGTCTGTGTCCAGCGCCAGCCGCCGTACAGGCCGCCGCCGATGACGGCGAGGGCGAGGGCGCTGTAGAGGGATCTCTTCAGCCACCTGCCCTTCCTGCGGGGTTTGACGAAGTCGTCGTCGTCGTAGCCGAAGCCGGCCGCGGGGATGTAGCCGGTGGTGTCGCCGCTGCCGGGCGGGCCGAACTCGCCTCCCCCGCCGCCCTGTCCGGGCACGTGACGGCCGAGGCCTGCGGCGCGGCCGGCCGGGGTCTGCATGATGCCGTTGTCGTGCAGCTGGTGCTGGTTCTCGGCGACGGCGCCGACCACGACCGGAGTGTCGGACAGCTGTCCGGCGAGGGTGTCGCCGGTGTCCAGGTCGAGGACGTCGGCGACGATGACGGTGATGTTGTCGGGGCCGCCGCCGCGCAGCGCGAGCTGGATCAGCTCCTGCACGGTCTCCTGGGGGCCCTGGTAGCTGGCGAGGGTGTCCTCCAGCGTCTGGTGGGAGACGACGCCGCTCAGTCCGTCGGAGCAGATGAGGTAGCGGTCGCCGGCCCGGACCTCGCGGATGGACAGGTCGGGTTCGACGTGGTCGCCGCTGCCGAGGGCGCGCATCAGCAGGGAGCGCTGCGGGTGGGTGCCCGCCTCCTCCTCGGTGATGCGGCCCTCGTCGACCAGGCGCTGCACCCAGGTGTGGTCCTGTGTGATCTGCGTCAGCACGCCGTCGCGCAGCAGGTAGGCGCGGGAGTCGCCGACGTGGACCAGGCCGAGTCGCTGGCCGGTCCACAGCAGCGCGGTCAGTGTGGTCCCCATGCCCTCCAGGCTGGGGTCGTCCTCGACCATCTGGCGCAGCTGGTCGTTGGCGCGCTGTACGGCCGTGCCGAGGGAGGTGAGGATGTCGGAGCCGGGCACGTCGTCGTCGAGGGCGACGATGGTGGAGATCACCTCGGAGGAGGCGACTTCGCCGGCCGCCTGGCCGCCCATGCCGTCGGCGATGGCGAGCAGGCGTGGGCCGGCGTAACCGGAGTCCTCGTTGCCTTCCCGGATCATGCCTTTGTGCGATCCGGCGGCGAAGCGCAGTGACAGACTCATGCGCACCTCGCCCGTCGGCTCCGGGTACATCCGCACGGTGCCCACCCTCCGGTCGGGAGCGCGCCGGGGCCCTGGGTTCGGACCGCCGCTGCGTGCTCGCTCCGCTCGCTCATTGTCGTACTACTTCCGCAGCTCGATGACGGTCTTGCCGATGCGGATCGGCGCGCCCAGCGGGATCGGTGTGGGGGTCGTCAGCCGGTTCCGGTCCAGGTACGTGCCGTTGGTGGAGCCCAGGTCCTCGACGATCCACTGGCCGTCGCGGTCCGGGTAGATCCGGGCATGGCGGCTGGAGGCGTAGTCGTCGTCCAGCACGATCGTCGAGTCGTGGGCACGGCCCAGGGTGATGGTCTGGCCCTGCAGCGCGACGGTGGTGCCGGTGAGCGTGCCCTCGGTCACGACCAGCTTGGTGGGGGCGTTGCGGCGCTGGCGGCCGCCGCCGGACTGCTGGCGCTGCTGCGGCGGCGCCTGGCGCGCGGTCTGCTGCGGACGGGCGGCCTCCCGGCGCGACCCGCGCTGGGTGACTCGCGTACCGAACAGGTCGCTGCGGATGACCTGCACGGCCACGATCACGAACAGCCACAGAACGGCCAGGAAACCCAGCCGCATGACCGTGAGGGTCAGTTCTGACATTGCCCCCGGATCACCCTTCGGCTTGCCTATAGATAACGGTGGTGCTGCCCACGACGATCCGCGAGCCGTCGCGGAGCGTAGCGCGGGTGGTGTGCTGCCCGTCCACCACGATGCCGTTGGTGGATCCGAGATCCTGGATCGTCGAGGGCGTTCCGGTCCGGATCTCGCAGTGCCGGCGGGAGACGCCGGGGTCGTCGATCCGCACGTCGGCTTCGGTGCTGCGGCCCAGCACCAGCGTCGGGCGGGAGATCTGATGGCGGGTGCCGTTGATCTCGATCCAGTGGCGGGTGCGTCCGCCGGTCGCGGCCGGGGGTGCGGCCGGGGGCCGCTGGCCGGCTGCGGGCTGCGGGTAGCCGTAGCCGCCGGGGCGGCTGCCGGGCGGCGGCGCGGGCGGCATGGGCGGGGC
>NZ_JANUQM010000012.1 GCF_030386795.1 Streptomyces sp. S.PNR 29 | reverse complement strand
CTGTAGTCGGAGAGCCGGGGATCGACGCAGGTCTTGAACGAGGCCGCAGGGCGGGTTCCCGCTCGCCGAACCCACCACGTGGGGCTTGGCGGGTGTCTCGCGGTTGGGCCATGCGATGTCGTCAACGGCGGGAAAGAGCTCTCCGTTGACGATCCGGTGCCAAGTTCAGGCCACCTCCGGGTTCACCTGCGCCCCGCCTCCGCGGGCGAGAAGCGCTGGTGCCGGCCCGGCAGCACAGTCAAGGACGGGCGAGTCGGCGCCGAACTCCAGGAGCAGCGTTACGGCCGAGTGCGGGCCATCCGCAGAGGGGCCAGGTCACGGACACGGAACCCTTGCCATGGTGAGACCGGCCGCCCTGCTGGGCCGCTGCGGGCACGCGACGCCCCCACACAGCCGCACCGCGCATGAAAGTCCGCACCGTCCCATGCTGGTTGAGCCGACCGAGGGGAACATTCTGGCCCAGGGCGCCCGCCTGATCTCCGCCCTGCCCGCGGGGCTCAGCCGCGCCCTCCTCCGCCTCACCACCAAGAGCGAGTGTTTGCCGCCGGCAACGAGCAGGTCGCCGATGAATGCGGCGTCGGCCGCACAGCGCGGAGGCGCTCCAGTTCGAGCGGAGGCGTGCAGCACCGCGAGCGACGGCGGCTGGGCGTGGGCCGGACACGGCTGCTCAGGCTGCTGACGGCGCCGCCGGTTCCCCCCGTCAGCCGGCGGGGCTCTTCGCGCGCGTGCCCGAGGCCGGCTGCGAGGGAGCGGCGGCGACCAGCAGTGCGGCGAGCACGAGAGGGGCTGCTGTCTGGTACCCGATCCACACCTCACCCCCAGCGCTGCTGCCCTGCCAAGCCATCAGGAGGCCGGCAAGCGCCGTCGACACCCAGCCGGTGTCGTAGGCAACCATGAGCCACGTGTACGTGCGCATCGGTCGTCTGCGCACATAGCTGACCTCGACCCCGCCACCGATCAGCAGAGCCGCACCGGAGAGCACCATCAGCCAGGCGGGCACGCCGAGCAGACGGCCGAGTGGGGCGGCGCCGGCAAGGTAGACACCAGCGAGTAACACCTTGAAGACGCCGTCGGCGATGATCCCCACCGTCCGGCGTGTCACCGACGGCGGCACGACTTGGGCCATGTGCGGTCCTCCCGGAAGCTCGTCCTGGCTGGTTCCGTAATGAGATTACGGTAATAATGAAATTATGAGAATGACGAGAGCGGAGGCCAGGGAGCGCAACCGCCGCGCCTTGCTGGACGCCGCGTTCCAAGTCGTTTCCCGAGACGGGTACCAGGCCAAGCTTGAGGAGATCGCCGAGCGGGCCGACCTGACCACCGGCGCCATCTACTCACTGTTCGGAAGCAAGAACGGCCTGGTGGTCGCCCTGGTCGCCGACTACCTGCGACCGCACTACGAAGAGATCGAGCAGGCGGTTCCCGCTGGACTTGATCTGCTGGAAGCGGTCGACGCCTTTGCCCGGTACTACCGGCGCAGTTGCGACGCCTCCGACGCACGGTCCGGTCTGTCACTCCAGATCACCTTGCTGGACATGGCCCTGCACGACCCAGACCTGGGGTCCCAGCTCGCCGCCTCCATCCGAGCGCAGGAGGCCCACCTGGTCGCGCTGTTCACCGGAAGATCGCACAACGGCGGCGTCGTCACGCCCCACCAGGCCCAACGCCTGGTCACCACACTCAGGGCACTGTTCGTCGGCCTCAGCCAGGGCGTCATCCTCGGTCTCGCCGACGGTGCCGACGAGCAGTACTTCGCCGACGCCGCCCGCTCCCTGGCATCCGACATGTCCCTCATCGATCGTGATGCGGACGCTTCCTGATGGTGTGGCGCCGCGAACGCAGTCGTCGGGGTTGCGGCTCGTCTCCTACAGCCACGGATCGAGGGCATGCTTGCCACGGGTCCGACCCGCTTCGAGCTCCTGCAGCACGGCTGGTCCTTCGGCCAGGGGATGGACCTCGGGGGTGCCGGGCGGGTACACGCCGTCGGAGATGAGTGCCCCGAGTTCGGTGAGCAGTTCGCCATAGATGGACGGGGCTGCGGCCGCCAGCGCGCCGATGTGCAGCCCCTTGATCTGGATCTGGTGAGTGAAGACCAGGTCGTGTGTGGTCACGCCGGCGTCGCCGGAGGCGGCACCGAAAACGACGACGCGGCCGGTGAACGGTTTGGTGACCGCCAGGCTGACATCGAACGTGGCCTGTCCCACGGACTCCAGGACCAGGTCCACTCCGCCGGTCAGGCGGGTGATCTCCGCGGCCAGATCGGGGCGGGCGCTGTCCAGGACCGCGTCGGCGCCGAGCGCTTTGACGGTGTCGTGCTTGGACGGTGACGCCGTGGCGATCACACGCGCACCGTAGTGGTGGGCGAGGCGGACGGCAGCCTGGCCCACACCGCCGGCCGCGGCATGGATGAGCACCGAGTCACCCTTCTTGACCTCGCCGAGCGGCTTCAGTGCCGCCAAAGCGGTCGCCCAGTTCAGCACCAGGCCGAGGGCTTGGGCATCGCTCCAGCCGGACGGGACCGGCAGCACCTCCGCGGCCGGCATCTTCATGTACTGCGCGAAGGCACCCGGGCCGGCTCCGACGACGTGCGTGCCGAGCTCAAGCGGGCTTGCGACCCCGGGGCCGACGGCCACGATCTCGCCGGCCGCTTCGAAGCCTGCCACGTAGGGAGCCTGTGGCCCTCCAGCGTAGGTCCCACGGGTCTGCATGACGTCCGCGAAGTTGACCCCAGCGGCGCCGACTCGGATCAGATACTCGCCCGGGCCCGGAGCGGGACGGCGACGGTCCGTCGTGTGGCTCAGATCCTTCGGCCCGCGGTGCGAGTGCTGGACCAGGGCCCGCATCGTCTGCTCGGCGCTGTGATGCTGCTCGTTGATCTCCATGCACTGGAACGTAGAAGCTTCACACTGGCGTCAAGGTCAAGCGGCGATCAGGCCTCCGTGGGGCGGGCCCTGCGCAGGTAGGCGTCGAGTGCCGCCTGCTGAGCGCTGAGATCGGCGATACGGGCAGCGAGCCGATCGCGATAGCTCTGCACCTCGTGCAGGAACTCCGCGCAGACCACATCCCTGCTGACATCGTCGGGACCGTCCGTGAGGTGGGGCAGGACCTCCTTGATCAACCGCACGGGCAGTCCGGACTCCAGCAGCGAGCGGATGGCGAGGACCCGGTCGATGGTCGACCGGCAGTAGTCGCGGTACCCGTTGCCGAAACGACCGGGGACGATCAGGCCCTCATCCTCGTAGTACCGCAACGACCTCGCACTCACGCCGCTGATCCTGGACGCCTCACTGATCTTCATACCTGGAAGCAACGCCCGGGCGCTCCGCGAACTTCCAAGGGAAGTGCGAGTGCGCGCCGATCCTGGCCGACGGCCGCGATGCCGCCCTCAGCCCCGCCGACCGCCACGTGCCCTGCTCATTCTCTACAGTCCCGGTACCGTCCATGCCACTATCGACCACGACAGCGCCGACAACCGCCCGGGGCGACGCCCCCGACTTCACCGGATGGCTGATCTGGCCGGTCACCAGCGCGCTTGCCACCCGCGCGGTCCAGGAAGGCAGCACCGCCGCCTTCGACGATGCGATGGCGCTGCTCGCCGACCTCACCGGGCGTCACACTGCGGAGTTCGCCATCAGGACACTGCTGCGGCACGACCTCGGCCGGGCGCTCGGCATCATCGGCAAGTGGACCGGCTCGGCCGGCATCCACGTGCGCAGACTCGCCTCGGAAGGCACCCGCCCCTACCTTCCCTGGGCGGTACGGGTGCCAGACCTCATCGTCCGCCCCGGAGCAAGCCTGCCCATCCTGGACGCCCTCCACCGGGACGAGAGCGAGTACGTACGCCGCTCGGTCGCCAACCACCTCAACGACCTCAGCCGTGACCACCCCGACCTCGTCATCGACACCGCCCGCCGCTGGCTGGCGGATCCCGGCACCGCCACCGAGCGCCTCGTGCGCCACGGGCTGCGCACCCTCGTCAAGCGCGGCCACCCCGGAGCGCTGGACCTGCTCGGCTTCGCCCCCGCGGCACTTGAGGTCGACGGACCTCACCTGGACCACCACACCGTTCCGTTCGGCGGCAGCGTCCGTTTCACCGCCTCGATCCGCAACACCGGTGACGCCCGGGCGCGGCTGGTGATCGACTACATCGTGCACCACCGCAAGGCCAACGGCGGCCAGAGCGGCAAGACCTTCAAACTCACCACCCGCACCCTCGCACCAGGCGAAGGGATCCAGGTGGCGCGGAAGCACTCGTTCCGGCCGATCACGACCCGCCGCTACTACCCCGGACAGCACGGGATCTCCCTGCAGATCAACGGAGTCGAGTCTGCCCGCGCCGACTTCGAACTGGTCGGCACGGACGCACCCTGACACCAAGACCGCAGGGCCGAACCCGGCCCCTCGCCGTTGTAGGGGGTTCCTGTCGTTACTCCTCACAAGCGTGCCGGTCTGCGGGGCGCGGCCGCTGGATCGGCCCGTGGGGCACCCCCCGGCACGGTCATCAACCCGGCCGACACCAGCTTCCTCAATCCCGCACTGGAACCGGCAGCCCGCCGATGCTGACCGGACACGAGACCATCAACGTCAACCGAAATGAGTAATCATGCGGTACCGCACACTCGGCAGTTCGGACCTGGAGGTCTCCGAGATCTCCCTCGGCTCATGGCTGACCTACGCCGGCGGCATCGAGGCAGACGCGACCCGCGCCTGCACCGAGGCCGCGTTCGAGGCCGGCATCAACTTCTTCGACACCGCCAACGCCTACGGCCAAGGAGCCGCCGAGACGGCCTGGGGCGAGATCCTCTCGGCCCACCCCCGCGACTCCTACATCCTGGCCACCAAGGTCTACTTCCCGATGTCGGACGACCCGGCCGACCGGGGCCTGTCCCCGCAGCAGATCGCCAGACAGATCGACGCCTCCCTCACGCGCCTGAAGACCGACTACATCGACCTCTACCAGGCACACCGCTTCGACCCCACCGTGCCGATCGAGGACACCATCGAGGCGTTCCAGAAGGTCGTCGAGCAGGGCAAGGCCCGCTACCTCGGCTTCAGCGAGTGGACCCCCGAACAGATCCAGGCAGCGATCGACATCGCCGGGCCCGACCTGTTCGTCGCCTCCCAGCCGCAGTACTCCATGCTGTGGCAGGCCCCCGAGGCGGAGGTGTTCGGCCTGTGCGCGGCCAACGGCATCTCGCAGATCGTCTGGTCGCCGCTGGCCCAAGGCGTGCTGACCGGCAAGTACAAGCCGGGGCAGCCCGTGCCGGAGGGCAGCCGGTTCGCCTCCGCCGACATGGCGGTCTCCCAGGACCTCGTCTACAGCGACGCCACCCTGGAAGCGGTCCAGCGCCTCGTCCCCATCGCCGAGGAGGCGGGGATGAGCATGCCCACCCTCGCGCTCGCCTGGGTCCTACGGCGCAGCGAAGTCGCCTCCGCGATCACCGGTGCCTCCCGCCCCCAACAGATCCACGCCAACGCCGCCGCCTCCGGCGTGCAGTTGTCCGACGACCTGCTCACGGCCGTCGACCGGGCCCTCGGCGACGTCCCCATCACCGGACCCACCCTCGCCCCCGCCGCCCAGCCCGGCATCAGGCACCGCTGACCGCGCCCGCGATCACCACAGCCGACGGACTACGGCGCCGTCGGAGTCTCCAACGGCCCACAACCACGAAAGCCGAAAAATCTTGGACGGCGATGTCGAGAACCCGTGCTTGGCTCCGTCCCTGCAGTGAACGCGACCACAATGGGTCGCGCCAGCACCGAGGAGATACACGATGGCCAAGTACCTGCTGCTCAAGCACTACCGCGGCGCTCCGGCTCCGGTCAACGACGTGCCGATGGACCAGTGGACGCCGGAGGAGATCTCGGCGCACATGCAGTACATGCACGACTTCGCGGCGCGGCTGGAGAAGACCGGTGAGTTCGTCGACGGCCAGGCGCTCGCCCCCGAGGGGGCGTGGGTCCGCTACGACGGTGAGGGACGGCCGCCGGTCACCGACGGACCGTTCGCCGAGACCAAGGATCTCATCGCCGGCTGGATGATCATCGATGTCGACAGCTACGAGCGCGCCATCGAGCTGGCCGGGGAACTGTCGGCCGCCCCCGGGGCGGGCGGCAAGCCGATCCACGAGTGGCTTGAGGTGCGCCCGTTCCTGGCCGCGCCGCCTACCATCACGGAGTGACCTCATCGATGGACGAGGCCCTGCTGAGGAGCCTCACACCGAGCGTGCTGGGTATCCTCGTCCGCCGCGGAGCCGACTTCGCGGCGGCCGAGGACGCCGTGCAGGACGCGCTCGTCGAGGCGCTCCGCGTCTGGCCCGCCGACCCGCCTCGGGATGCCAAGGGCTGGCTGGTCACCGTGGCCTGGCGCAAGTTCCTCGACGCGACCCGGGCGGACGCCGCCCGCCGTCGGCGCGAGGACCTCGTCGACGAGGAGCCAGTACCCGGGCCCGCGCCCGCGGTGGACGACACGCTCCAGCTGTACTTCCTGTGCGCCCACCCGTCACTGACTCCGTCGTCCGCGGTCGCGCTCACCCTGCGCGCCGTCGGCGGGCTGACCACCCGCCAGATCGCCCAGGCCTACCTCGTGCCCGAGGCGACCATGGCGCAGCGCATCAGCCGGGCCAAGCGCACCGTGGCCGGCGTGCGGTTCGACCAGCCCGGCGACGTCGCCACCGTGCTGCGCGTCCTCTACCTCGTCTTCAACGAGGGCTACTCCGGCGACGTCGACCTCGCCGCCGAGGCCATCCGGCTCACCCGGCAGCTCGCCGCCGCGATCGATCACCCGGAGGTGGCGGGGCTGCTCGCCCTCATGCTGCTCCACCACGCCCGGCGCGCCGCCCGGACCGCGCCCGACGGCAGCCTGGTGCCGCTCGCCGACCAGGACCGCAGCCGGTGGGACACGAAAGCGATCGCCGAGGGCGTCCAGATCCTGCAGGCGGCCCTCGCCCGCGACCGGCTGGGCGAGTTCCAGGCCCAGGCCGCCATCGCCGCACTCCACGCCGACGCGCCCACCGCCGGGGAGACCGACTGGGTGCAGATCGTCGAGTGGTACGACGAGCTCGCGCGCCTGACCGACAGCCCGGTCGTCCGGCTCAACCGCGCAGTGGCCGTCGGTGAGGCCGACGGAGCACGCGCCGGGCTGGCGGCGCTCGCGGCGCTGGACGCCTCACTGCCCCGCCACGCCGCGGTGGCGGCGTACCTCCACGAGCGTGACGGCGACCTGGCGACGGCGGCACGGCTGTACGCCGAGGCGGCCCAGAAGGCACCCAACCTGGCCGAGCGCGACCACCTGACGCGCCAGGCCGCCCGGCTCAACGCCCTCCGGGATCGCTGACAGGTCGCGCCCGGAATCCCCCACAGCACATGGCGCGAGGCGCGACGGTCAGTCAGCAACGGGTGGTCCGGTGCCGGGGGGGGGGACTCGAAGACGTCGAGCCCGGCTCCCCGGATGCCGCGCGGGCCGGGCACGGTACGCGAAGGTGCGCTCGGTGACCGCGGGCGCGGTGAACAGACCGGTCATCACAGCACCCCCACCGGGGTGACCGGCGAGCCGGTGCCGCCGGGGACGTTCAACGGCGCGACGACCAGCATGAACTCGTGGCGGCCCGCTTCCGCGCAGGCGGTGGAGAGCGCTTCGAGGTCCAGGTTGTCCAGCAGCGGCACGCCCATGGCGGTGATGGCGAGCGCGTGCACGGGGGAGTGCAGGCCCTCTACCGGCGACGGCCGGACGTCGCTGTCGCCGTCGCCGCCGAGCAGTGCGATGCCGCGCTCGGCCAGCAGGGGCATCGCGTCCACGTGGAGACCGGCGCTGGCCGCGTCCGGGTTCCAGGGGCCCAGCTCGGCGCGGCGCCGGAAGTGTCCGGAGCGCAGCAGGACGGCGTCGCCCTCGCCGATGCTCACCCCGAGTGCCTTCTCGGCGGCCACGATTTCCTCGGCGTGCACGGCCCGGCCCGGCTCCAGCCAGTCGATGCCCAGGACGGCCGGGAGGTCGAGGAGGACACCCCGGGTGACCAGGGGACCGAGCGCGGCGACCGAACCGAAGCGGGCACCGGCGGCGTCGACCACCTCGCTCGCGGTGCGGCCGTCGTAGAGCTGCCTGCGGTAGGCGATGTGGGAGAGCGCGTCCAGGTGGCTGACGCCCTTGCCGTGGTAGTCGACGGCGATGAAGTCCTTGTGGCAGGACGGTTCGGCAGCCTCGACGTCACCGAGGTCGGACATGTAGTGCAGGGCGGGCTTGCCGTTGTCCGGGCCGGGCACGGTGTTCCAGGGCAGGGCCATGGGGACGGTGGCGCCGGTGCGGACGAGCGCGGCGGCGCGGCGCGCGTGGTCGGGCGTGACCCGGTTCCAGGCACCTCGGTCGGCCTGCTCGGGGGCCCAGCGGCCCCAGGTGCGCACGGTCTCGAAGAGGGCGTCGAACTCCGCGCGGGTGAGGGACGGACCGTTGTCGGGAACGGACGGGGAGGAAGGGGGGTCGTACGGGCTGCTGGTCATGGGCTTGCTCAGCGCTCCAAGGCTCGGAGGGTGTCGTCGGCCGACCCGGAAGGCGCGCTACGGTCGAGAGGTGGTCTCTCTCAGGTCGGTGCGTACAGCGGTGCCGAGGATGTGAACGGCGGCCGGTGAGGGGACGCGGGTGGCCGGGAAAGTGAACCGGTCGACGCTGATGAGGGCGAAGCCCGCGGCGGTGATCACGGCTTGGGTGTCGCGGCCGGTATGGCAGCCGCCCATCAGCCTCGGCCAGACGGTGGCGTCCAGCATGCGCTGGACACGCCGCATCGCGGGCCCGTCGGCCTGCACGTGTTCGAAGAACCGCAGTTGCCCGCCCGGCCGCAGCACCCGGTGGAACTCGGCGACGGCCGCTCGCGGGTCGGCCACGGAGCACAGGGTCAGACAGACGACGGCCGCGTCGAAGGAGCCGTCTGCAAAGGGAAGTTGCTCGGCGCGGGCCTCGGTCGTCTGCACAGGGACAGGTGCGCTGCGGGCCTGCTGTTCGGCCAGGGCGCGAAGGCGCGGCTCCGGCTCGACGGCGACAACGCGCTTCACTTCGGGCGGGTAGTGCGGGAAGTTCAGCCCGTTGCCCGCACCGACCTCGACGACCTCTCCGGACAGGCCGGCCAGCAGCCGACGGCGGTGTTCGGCGATGCCTGCCTTCTCCAGGGCAGGCCCGGCGAGCCTTGCGTAGAAACGGGCGAAGACCGGGTGCTTGATCGGTTGGGGCATGGTGACCGTCTCCCTCAGCGGACGCGCCGGTGGGGCCTGCCCTGATATGCGGAGGTATTACATAGTGAAGTCTCTTCACGATGTGCCTGAGCGGCCCGCTTCTGCCAGCGTCTCACTGGACCGGCTCTTCGAGCCGGCCGAGGTGCTTGGCGCGATGATGCAGCGCAGGATGGCGGGGTGCGGCCTGACCACAGCACGCGCCGCCCTCCTGGGGGCCCTGTTCCGGGACGGGCCGATGACCCAGCGGACGCTGGCCAGGTTGCGGGGGGGCACGCCCCGCAACGTCACCGGGCTCCTGGACGCACTTCAGTCCAGGCAGACCGGCCCACCGGCCGGCCCGCGGTGCGGCGGGAGGGCGCCGGTCGGACGGGTCACGTCAGCTCCGCCGCGTCGACGGGCAGCTGGGACAGGCGCCATTCGAGCATGCCGTCGTTCAGCCGGATCGCGCGTCGCCCGCGGTCGGTCAGCAGCCGCACCGCGTCATGGGCCAGGACGCAGTACTCGCCACGGCAGTACACGACGATCTCGGTGTCCTCGGGCAGTTCGTTGATCCTGTCGGCCAGTTCGTCGACCGGGATGGAGACCGCACCGGGGATGTGACCGGCGTGGTACTCCTCCACCGGTCGCACATCGAGCACGACGACGTCACCGATCTCGATCCGGGCCCGCAGTTCCTCGCGGGTGACTTCCGCCCCGCCGTCGTCGCCGAGGTAGGCGTCGCGGGCGGCGGGCACGGCTGCCTGGTGGTTTTCGGCGACCTTGCGCAGCAACGCGAACAGCTGGGCGACATCGTCGCCGGCGAGCCGGTAGTGGATGCGCACACCCTCGCGTCGGGTCGCCACGAACCCGGCCTGCTTCAGCGTCTGCAGATGCGCCGACGCGGTCGTCAGGTTCAGCCCGGCTGCCTTGGCCAGGGCGTCGACGCTTCGCTCGCCCTGGGCCAGCAGATCGAGCAGCTCCAGACGCTTTCCGCTGGCCAGCGCCTTTCCGCTGGCCGCGAACGCGTCGTACAGCCGCGTCTTCGAGCCGGTCGCGGTGGTCTCCGACATGGCATCCTCCATAAATCCATGGAATATTGTAGATGAAAGGGGGTGACGGCCACACGCCCCTCCGCCCCCTCTCGTACCTCTCGTGGAGGACCGCCGTGGGCTTTGCCGACGACCATCTGATGGCACTGGTCGACGAAGGGCTGGGCAACAGCGCCTACCTCGTCGACCTGGGCGACGGCCGGGCGCTGGCCGTGGACGCCGGCCGGGACCTGCGCGCACTGCACGCCGCCGCTGCCCGGCGCGGCCTGACCGTCGCCTACGCGGCCGACACCCATCTGCACGCCGACTTCCTCACGGGCGCCGTCCAGCTCGGTCGCGACACCGGCGCGACCGTGCTGGCCTCCGCCGCCGGCCGCCGCACCTTCGAGCACCGGGGCCTCGCGGACGGTGAGGAGGTCGATCTGGGCGGGCTGACCCTGCGGGCCCTGGCCACCCCCGGGCACACCGACGAGCACCTGTCCTTCCTGCTCCTGGACGGCAGCCGCCGACTGGGCGTGTTCACCGGCGGTTCGTTGATCGTGAACTCCGCCGCCCGCACCGACCTCCTGGGCGCCGAACGCACCGAGGAACTGGCCCGTGCCCAGTACCGCTCGCTCCAGCGGCTGGCTCGGCTCCCGGACGAGACCGCGGTGTGGCCCACCCACGGAGCGGGCTCGTTCTGCTCCGCCCCGCCCGGCACCGAGCGCACCTCCACCATCGGCGCCGAGAAGCAGTCCAACCTGCTGCTGGCCGCACCCGACGAGGACACCTTCGTGCGCCGGCTGACCGCGAGCCTGGGAACCTACCCCGCCTACTTCGACCGACTCGCCGAAATCAACCGTCGCGGCCCCGCCGTACTGACCAC
Source organism: Streptomyces sp. S.PNR 29 (assembly GCF_030386795.1). Taxonomy (GTDB): domain Bacteria; phylum Actinomycetota; class Actinomycetes; order Streptomycetales; family Streptomycetaceae; genus Streptomyces. Next base: position 323,977 of record NZ_JANUQM010000012.1, on the reverse strand, counting down.
CACACCGGTCCTGCCCGCCCTCGACGCCAGGCAGGTCAGCGCACTGCTCGCCGACGGGGGCCACGTCGTCGATGCCCGCCCCGCGGCCGACTACGCCGCCGGCCACATCCCAGGCGCGATCTCCATCCCGCTGCGCGACCAGTTCGCCACCTGGCTCGGCTGGCTCCTGCCCGATGGGGCCCCCATAGTCTTCGTCACCGGCGAGGACCAGAACCTGTCGGAGATCGTCTGGCAGGCATACAAGATCGGCTACGAGCGTCTGGCGGGCCGTCTCACGGGAGGCATGACCGCCTGGCGGGAGACCGGGCTGCCCACGTCGGCCACAGCGTTCGTCACGCCCGACCAGGCCCCGGCCGCCCCCTACCTCGACGTGCGGCAGGAAGCCGAGTACGCCGCCGGACACGTCCCCGGCGCCGTGCACCTGGAACTCGGATCCCTCGCCACCCGGACTGCCGACGCACCCCAGGGCGCGATCATCGCCTGCGGACACGGCGAGCGCGCCATGACCGCCGCGAGCGTCCTGGAACGCGCCGGACACACAAGCCTCACCGTGCTGAACGGCGGCCCCGGCGCGTACGCCGCCGCCCACGCCACCCAGCTCGCCGAAGGCAGCGCCGGGTGAGCATGACGCCCAAGGCCGCCCCCACGCCGGTTCGGCTCGGGCTGCGGGAGAACCGGCTGCAGTTCGCCCTGCTCGTCATCGTCAACGTCTGCGTCGGCGCCCTGGTCGGACTGGAACGCACCACCGTCCCGCTGATCGGCACCGACGTCTTCGGCCTGACCAGCGATCTGGCGGTCTTCTCCTTCATCGTCGCCTTCGGCGTCACCAAGGCCCTCACCAACCTCGCTGCCGGCGCGCTCACCGCTCGCTTCCGCCGCAAGCAACTCCTCGTCGCCGCCGCCGTTCTCACCGCGGCCTCAGGACTGCTCGCCGCTCGCTGGATCACCGACGGCACTCACGGCGAGGCACCGCGCACGGTACCCATTGACGGAATGGGCGCGGCCGATCGGTCATGACGTTCCGTCGAGCAACGCCTTGCCCAGTGCGGTGAGCGAGTGGCAGACGGTCTTGCCATGGCGGCGGGAGGAGACCAATCCGGCCTCCCGAAGTACGGCGGCATGCTGGCTTGCGCTGGCCGGTGAAATGCCCAGGGAGCGCGCGATCTGGCCAGTCGTGGCGCCGGCTTCCGTGGCCTCAAGAACGACCGCCCGGGTGCGCCCCAGCAGATGGGCGACTGCCTCGTCCCGCATGGAGGTGCCGAATATTTCCGCTGCCGCCAGGACATCGCGTACCACCGGATAGATCAGCATCAGCTCTCCGTGTTCAGGGGCGTACAGCAGGGGTTGCCGGCAGAACACAGAAGGGGTGACGACCAGTCCCCGGCCTGCGAGGTGGATGTTGTCGCTGTTCACCCATGTCCGGTAGGGGACCTCAAGCACCGGTGGCTCCCAGCGGATTGCCGGATGCAGTGAACCCAGCATGGCATCGACGCCGCCGGTGATCATCACTGAGGCCGCAGCGGCCCTTTCCGCCTGGAGCACAGCGTGGATGCGCGGCCAATGCGGAGCGACAGTGGCTTGGTACACGGCGTCGAGAGCCGCGGCCAGACGGCGGGCGGCCAGTCCGTCGCCGTCGGCAGCGCCGAACACCCACTTCGGCAGTAACGCCTGCCGCTGCGGGGAATACAAGGCCAGCTCTGCTCGCAAGCGCTGTGGGCCACGCAGGAGCGTGTCGATGGCGTCCACTGTCCTCGGGACGGTGCCGACCAGGGTGAACAGATCCACCATGCCCTTCCCCGGAAGGGCCAGGCCCCGGACGAGCGCGGGTAAGTCCCCGGTGGCCAGCGCTCGCCGGGTGCGTGCACGCCAGCGGTCGAAGAGAGCGGCCTCACCTGCTTGCTGGGCTGTCCAGAGGCTGAGCTGGGCCTCGGCCAGCGGACCAGGCAGGGCGATCCGGGTCCGGCCGATGTCTGCGGACGCGAAGTGAACACGGGCCACTGTCCCCCCAAGCCGCGGCGGAAGAACATTTCATTCTCAGATGAAACGTCTGTGCCGCGATTATGCGCTCAGTCAGCCTGTTCTGAACAGCCATCCATCGGCTGGAGGGAAGCGAGCTGTGCCGGCTGCCTGCTGGTCGGCGTACGGAGAGGAGAGACTGGTGTTCAAGCGAATGGCGCTCGCTCTGGCTGTTGCCGTATTCCTTGTGGGGGCGATGCCGGGCATGGCCGCTGCATGGGTCGGGCCGACCTGACGTGCCGGATTCGCCCCCCGCCGGCGCTGAACAGGCGGATAGATCGCCGCATCGGCAGCACACTCACATTTCGGAGAGGAACAAAGAGACATGCGTCGAATCATCACGTCGGTGTTGGCAACCGGAGTGCTGCTCTTATCCGGTTTGACACTCGCCCCGACAGCTCAGGCTGCAGTCACCGACTGCCCGGACGAGAGCGGATACTTCTGCTTCTGGACCGATGTCGATTACGGGGGCCCAATGGGTAAGGTGTCCGGCAACAACCCTGACTGGGGAGACTTCACCGGTGGGTGCAATACGACCTCCAGGTGGGACAACTGCGCCTCGTCTCTTCGGAACGAGGGCCTGCGCTGCGAGGTAGTGGTCTATCAGTACACCAACTACGGCGGCTCTTCGTGGGTGATCAATCGTGACACGCGGGCCGCGAACCTGACCCAGTGGGCCAAGCCGAGCGGGGGCACGTGGAACGACGCCATCAGCTCCAACGACTGGTGGTGCGGACAGGCGTGACGGACATGCGTCCGATGGCCGAGCGTGCCGTTGCCGGAGTTGCGGTTGCCGTGCTGGCCTTCGGGGGTGTCGGCTGCGCGCGAGCGCAGCCGACAGACCGTCCGAACCGACCCGGCGGGCCTGTGCTCGGCGATGCAGTTGTCGGCCTCGCACTCCGGACCGACCCCTATCGAGACGACCAGCGCGCACTGCTTGGGGCGGAGGATGAACTGACCCGTCGATGTATGGCAGGGCGCGGCTTCGACTATCCGGTCCGGTCCGACTTCTCTCCCTATGAGGACAACTCCTGGCGGCCGGATCTCAATGTCCGGCATGCCCGCGGGTATGGATTTTCCGAATCGGGGCCGTCATCGGACGATCAGTATCCACCTGGTCTCCCGGCTGCAAAGCGCGCAGATTATGCTCGTGCGCTCACCGGAGACCCCGACCGGCGGGCCACACTGAGGCTGTCCACTGGTCCTGAGTTCACGTTCGCCACGACCGGCTGTATAGCTGAGAGCCGCATCAGCCTTTTCGGTGATGTCACAAGCGCGGCCAAAGTCTCCTATGTGCCGCAGGAAGCGTATAACGCGATACATGGTCGAATCGCTGACGACCCGGCTATGCGTCAGGCCATGCAGCGCTGGAGGTCGTGCATGAAAGACCGAGGATTTTCCTTCACCTCCATGGAAGGCTCTCGTGCCGCTGCCCGCCGCAGTTACGACGTCGCAGAGAACGAAGACGCCGCACGACGGTCGGAAATCCGAATAGCTGTCGCCGACGGTGAATGCGCACAAGCCGCCGATCTGCCCGGAACGGTCGACCAAGCAGGCCGTCGGTATGTCCTCGAACTGAGTGCGGACCTACGACGGGACCTCAATGCGGCCGCGAAGCTGCGCTTCGAGGCACTGAAACGCGTCCGGGACATCCACTGAGCGTTTTCAGACGGGCCACAACCGCGTCGGCTTTGGCGATGACTGCCATCCAGTTGGGACTGACAAGGGATCCTTTGTTTCACGACCAGACGAGTCGCCCTTCGGCGACCTCACAGACCGGATGTTTTCCGTCGGCGATCTTCGTCAGCATCTCCGCCACGGAGTCGAAATAGTGAGCCAGCGATTCGTACTCGCCCGTGATCGTGGCCTCACCCACGAACCACCTGCCGACACGCCCGTCCCGCGCGTCGATGAACTTTCCCGTCCAGCCGTCCTGGTCCGACAGGAACGGGATCCACTCATTACGCCAGAACGGATTGTCCGGCTGGTCCGGAGGGGCGAATCCACCGGGCATGAAGTGGTTCGCGTAGAGCTTCTCCATCGCCCGGATGCCCAGAAAGAAGCTTCCCTCATCCGGGAACCCGGCGAAACCGCAACATGCCACATCGTCGTCCACATCTTCCTCAGGAAGATCCAGATTGTTCTGCAGCAGCCACGCCCGCAGATCCTGAGGGAGGGGGATACCCATTCGTTCCTCGGCGGCCGCGAGCATCAGTTCCGTAGCGGGCCCAGGCAGATCCGCGTGATCGGCCGGGGCGTGCTGCCGAAGAAGATTCATCACGCGGGACCAGCTCTCCGTCACGCTCATTCCCCTCTGCCCTCTCTGCACGGATGCCCCCATACGACTGCGTCACTGCGGGGGTTGCGGAGCGCAGACCGGAGAACCTCGCAGGGATGGTACTCCGAGCACCCCTGTCGCTGAGTTCTTGAGCATCACGGCGACGGCCACCTCTCCCGTACCCCCGGACCCCGGGGGTACGGGCGCGGCGCCGCTCGCCTACTGGCACTTTCGGCCGGTGTTGATGCACTGGACCATCCGGTTCATCAGGCTCTCGTCGAAGACGTTGATGAAGTCGCCGTGGTCCGTGATCGGCTTGTGCATCTGCTCCGGGAATCCGTCCACCGCGTAGAACGGACTGGACTTGCCGTTGTCGTCGAGGCTGGGCGCGTCCACGTCGTACACCAGACGCTGGACCAGCTGCGGGATGGCCTTGAAGCCGTTGGGGCAGTTGCCGGTCCTGGGGTCGGCGAACGCGACGTGCGAGCGGTGGTTGGCGCTGTCGATGCTCCGGCCGTCCCAGCAGCTCTGGAACCTGGACGTGCGGACCAGGCTGCTGCCCTCGGGACACACCGGGTACTTGTCCGTCAGCTGCCGGTCCTCGAAACCGGTGCAGCTCCACGACGCGTTGGCGTTCGCCGTGCCATTGGTGAACGCCTTGGCGTCACCGGTGATGATCCGCAGGAACTTGGGCATCGCCACGACCTTGCCACGCGGGTTGCCGACGAAGTCCAAGGTGACCTGCGAAGCGGTCAGGATCCGGCCGGTGTTGCCCTCTGCGCCGCCGCCGAGCTGCTGGGCGTCGAACTCCTGGGTGCCGTCCTGCAGGCGGAGCACCGGCCAGTAGTACGTGGACTTGTCGCCTTGGTTGCGGCAGCTGGTTTCGGCGGCGGCGAATTCCTCGTTGGTGGTGAAGGCGTCGTTGTCCTGGTTGCCGACGTAGTCGTGCGTGTGGTGTGCGCCGTTGGACACACCGGGGGCGACGATGATGTTGTCGGTGTTGTACAGCTTGTTCTCGTTGACGCCGCACCGTGTGGTGAAGACGCCCCGGGAAGCGCCGCTCGACTGGCGGGGTTTCGTCACATTGGGCTGGACGGTGGTGATGTCCACGAAGTCGGCGGCCACGGGACCGTTGCCGCCCTGTCCGCCATTGCCGCCCTGGCCCTGGCCCTGTCCCTGCTCCTGGCCGCCGTTCTGGCCTTGGCCGGCGCCCGGTTGGTCGCCGGTGGCGCGCAGCGTACAGGGAGCCAGGGATTCAAGGCCCTGCGGCTTGGTGCCCGACCTGCCGATGGCGATCGCGATCCGGTCGATGGTCGCGACGCGCTTGTCCTTCAGTGGGCCCATGATCGCGTTGTCGGCGAAGTTGCTGTCCTGCTGGATCGCCCCGGCCGAGCTCCGCAGCCGCTGATATGCCTCGGCCACCTGCTTGTCGAGGGCCGCGAGCTCTTTGTCGACCTGCGCCCTGGCCGGGTCGGGGACCGAGGTCAGCCTGGCCCCGACGTCCGGGCAGCTGATGGTGGCGGCACCGGCCGCCAGGGCTCGATCCGTCTGCCCCTGGGGTGCACGTTTCGTCGAATTGCCGCTTCCGCTCTCGTGGGCGGAGGCGTACACGTTGACCGCTATCAGCCCGCCTGCTCCCAGAGCCAGACCGGCCGCCGCGGCGATGGCCCGATGTGTGGTCTTCGATCGCCTGCGCGTGTTGCGTCGCATGGGGCTCCTCCGAGTTCCTGAATAAGTGGGGATCGGCCGGGCTTCGGATCACACCGCCGTGATGCAGCGGATGTCAGGTGTGACGACGGCCGGCAGTGATCAGGGTTGCTGGAGGGACGAGCGCGAGGGCGGAACTTCGGTGCCGTGTCATGCCTCCGTAAGAACTTGGAGCGCAGGGCGGTCGACGTCTCCGGCTCGTGCCGACCGAATGTCCCTGTTCCGTAAGAGTTCGATTGTTCCTCCAGGGCCAAGCGCCGAGTGGGATGGACGACATGAAACTGCGTGTCTCCCGGCCGGTGTTCCGGGGCGGATTGCATGATGCCCGTACGGCTACCTCGATCGGCCGCTGGTTGGGGCCGGCGTTGGCAGTGTGCTTCCTCACCGGGCTGGTCAGTCACTTGATGCAGCATCCGCCGGGCTGGCTGGCCAACAGCGTTCCGAGCCGCCCGGCCTGGGGGTATCGACTCACCCAGGGACTTCATGTCGCCTCTGGTATCGCGGCGGTCCCGTTGCTGCTGGCGAAGCTGTGGACGGTCTATCCACGGTTGTTCGAGTGGCCGCCGGTGCGGTCGGTCAAGCATGCCCTGGAGCGCCTGTCGGTCGGGGTGCTGGTGGCGGGCGCCGTCTTCGAGTTGGCGACCGGGCTGCTCAACATCGCCCAGTGGTACCCGTGGCCGTTCTCGTTCGTGCCGGTGCACTATGCGGTGGCATGGCTGGTCATCGGGGCACTGGTGCTGCACATCGCCGTCAAGGCGCCGGTGATCAGGGCGCACTGGACCCGTCGGGCCCCGGGGACGCTCGCCTTGCCCGTGCAGGACGGCGCCGACCGGCGGTCGCTGCTGGCCGCGGTGGGCGCGGCCGTCGGGGCCGTCACGCTCACCACCGTGGGGCAGTCGGTCACCCCGCTCAAGGACCTCCTCCTGTTCGCGCCCCGTCACCCGGACCACGGACCGCAGTCCCTGCCGGTCAACCGGACCGCCGCCGCGGCCGGAGTCGGCCGGATCGGCGCCGGGAACTACCGCCTGGTGGTGACCGGCCCGCAGGCGTACACCCTGACGCTGGATGAGCTGCGCGCTCTGCCGCAGCACGAGGCGGAGCTGCCGATCGCGTGCGTGGAGGGCTGGAGCAAGTCGGCGCGCTGGACCGGCGTGCGCGTCGTGGACCTGCTGGAGCGGGCGGGCGCACCGGCGCATGCGCGTGTGCGGGTGGTGTCGTTGCAGCTGAGGGGCGGCTACCGGGTGTCGGAGATGGGGCCTCACCACGCCCGGGACCCGCTGACGCTGCTGGCCCTGCGGCTGAACGGAGAGGAACTCGACCCCGATCACGGCTATCCGGCGCGGCTCATAGCCCCCAATCGGCCGGGTGTGCTGCAGACCAAGTGGGTCGGCCGACTTGAGGTGCTGGCATGAGGGCGCTGCGGGTGACATCGGGTGCGGTCGGTGTGGCGTTCATGGGCGTCGGCGTGTTCCTGCTGATGGATGTCCGCGACCTGTCGGCCGTGCTGGTGTGGCTGGGCGGGGCGGTCGTCCTGCACGACGTGGTGATCGCCCCGGTGGTGCTGTTGGCCGGGCTGCTGCTGGTGCGTGGCGGTGCGCGCGGGCTGGTTCGCGGGGCCCTCCTGGTCGTGGGCGCGCTGACGGCGGTGGCGCTGCCCGTGCTCCTACGGCCGGGCAAGACGGCCAACTCGTCGGTGCTGCCGCTGGATTATCCGCGCAACTGGCTGATCGCACTGGTGGCGGCTGCCACGGTGACGGCGATTCGGTCGGCCGTGCGGGTGCTCGGAAGCGGAGGTCGACGGCCTGATGCGTGATGCCTTTCCGCCGGCCGACGGACGAGCAGTCTTACGGGTGTCTTACGCGTCGCGGACGGGAGCATCGGACCAGTCGACGGCTGCCTAGCGTGACCGGATGCGATCCTTCCGTACCCTGCCCACGGTGGCCCTGGTGACTGCCGCTCCGCTGCTGCTGGCCGCCGCGGGGCTGATCCATCCCCAGCACCTGACGGCGGCGACGGCCGGCCACTGGGCCGGGCTGCACATCGTTCTGCTGCCCGTCTTCCCGCTCCTCGTGCTCGGATTGCTGGTCCCTTTGTGGGGCAGGCCACGTCCCGACGCGGAGGGGGCGTTGACGGTGCTCGCCTGGGCCGGATGTCTCTGTTTCGCCGCGTACTACTCCGGCCTGGACGCGGTGGCCGGCATCTCCGCCGGCACCGTGGTGGACCACGGTGTCCACGGGGCGGCCGGGCGGTTGTTCGCCACCGGAGACGAGCTGGGCCGGACCGGGGTGTACGGGCTGGCCGTGGCCTCACTCGCCACGTGCGCGGTGCTCTGGCGGCGGCATGGCCCACGGGTACTGCCGGGTGCCGCTGTCCTGTTCGCCGCTTGCTGGTCGTTCGTCGACAGCCACATCTTCTGGCCCGAGGGCGTGTTCACGATGCTCGGCTTCGCCGTGGCCTTCGCGCTGCTGGTCATGGCGGCGTCCCGCCCCGCGACGGGATGGCTCGCATCTCGTCACCGCCCCCATGGGCGCCGGCCATGACGTTCGCGGCCTCGACGCGCCGCTGCCCGCGGCGCACCGCACGGCTCGCCCGGCCCCGACGGGGACGGACGAGCGGGCATGACGTCGCTGGTGCCCCGGACTACGTGGGCCGCAACGACGCAGGCACCGCCGTGCTCCCGCCGGCATGGCCGCGAGGGACGCCAAGAGTGCCACTGACATGGGCCTTACGGCCCGGACCGCGCCGGGGGCGGACCCGGAGGCGGAAGGTTTCGAGCCTCCGTGCCCGCCCTCCGTGCCCGCACTGTGGTGAGTCGCCGGCCGCCGGCCTGGTGGGGGAGGGTTCGTGTACGGCAGGGCCGCGCTCGGCGCACCTGGTTCCGGAGCTGCTGGGCCTGGCGCCCGAGCTGCCGCGGACGGTGAAGCCCTGGAGCTGCACCGGCTTCGAGAACAAGGTGCAGCTGAAGGACAGGCGGGAGGAGTTGCTGCGGGCCGCCGTCGAGCAGATCGAGGCGCGGGGCATGGCGGCGCAGCACCCCGCGCGGCGCTGGGTGGCACGGACGGCCTCCCGGAGGGCGGCTTGCGGGCGTACGACGTCGGCAGCGGAGGCCCACCGACGGTGGGGGAGATGGCCGCCGCGCCGGCCGAGGCGTACGGCGGACCGCCGCCTGTCGCCACGGGCGAGCACCGGCTCGGCGACGTCCGGCCCCCCATCTCCCCGCACAAGGTCGACAAGGCCGGCGCGGGCCCGCGCGGCGGGTGGTCGTGGCGGAACGCGGTGTCCGTGCCGCCTCGGCGGTACGACGGACGGATCGCAGGAACTCTTCGTCGTCCTGAGCCCGTGAGTCGTCCTGAGCCCGTGAGTCGTCCCGCGTCTGCGAGCCGCCCTGAGTCTGCCCGTCTCCGTCCGCGCGTACCTGCCCGCCCGGCCTGCTGTCGGCGCCGCACGGCGGGGAGCTCTGGCCGAGGTGTGCGCCTGGCGCGGACGGCTGGACAGCCCGGAGTTCCCTCCGCCTCCTCGCAGTGGCTGGCGATGCACCGGGCTGGAAGCCGCAGGTCTTCTTCCCTGAAGGTGGGGCGGAGTTCGCCGCGGCGCCTCTGCGGGCGGGTGAGTTCGTCGGGTACTCCTGTGACGCGCAGGACCGGCCGGTTTCCCCGGTCGGTCCTGCCCTGTTTCCTCGGCTCCTCAGACCACGGCGGGCAGGTGCACCTCGAACCGGCAGCCGCCCGGCACGTTGTGCACCGCCGCGCGTCCCTGGTGGGCCTCCACGATGCCGCGCACGATGGCCAGGCCGAGCCCCGCGCCGGCCGGAGGGGTACGGGCGTCGGTGCCGCGCCAGCCGGTGTCGAAGACTCGGGGCAGGTCCTCCGGAGAGATCCCGCCGCAGCCGTCGGTCACCGAGAGCACGACCCGGTCGGCCTCACGGCGGGCCGAGACAGCGACCGTGCCGTCGGCGGGCGTGCGGCGGATCGCGTTGACCAGAAGGTTGGCGAGGACACGGGACATCTCGCGGCCGTCGACCTCCACCGGCACGGGCTCGACGCCGTCGCCCACGAGCCGTACCCCGTGTTCCCTGGCCAGGGCGTCGACACCGGCGATGGCATCGCCGACGAGGTCGTACACCGACATCCGGGCCGGGGACAGAGCGAGCACGCCGGCCTGGATGCGGGAGAGTTCGAACAGGTCGCTGACCATGGCGCTCATGCGCCCGACCTCCGCGCGGATGCGGGTGTGATAGACGCGGGGATCGTCGACCATGCCGTCTTCGAGGGCCTCGGCCATCGCCTGCAGGCCGGCCAGCGGGGTGCGCAGATCGTGGGAGATCCAGGCGACCAGTTCCCGGCGAGAGGCTTCCAGGGCCTGCTCCCGTTCCCGGGAGGCGGCGAGCCTGGCACTGGTCGCGGCCAGCTGGCGGCTCAGTTCGGCGAGTTCGGCAGTGGGCGCGACGGCAGGCGGAGTGAAACTGCCGTCCTCCCCGAGGGCACGGGTGGCCTCGGCCAGCTCCCGGCTCCCCTTCACGACACTGCGGCCCAGCAGGAGTGCCACGACGAGCGAGACGACCGCGGCCATGGAGCACACCATCGTCACGACCCACAGGTCGTGGTCGGACAGGAACATCGCCCACGACACGAGCATGGTGCCGGCGAGCATCGCCGCCACGGTGACGGCGGCGACCACGGCCAGCGACACGGCGACGGACCGCTTCCGCAGCGCCCGCAGGGCCAATGCGCCCAACAGGCCGGCGCCGGTTGCGCCGATCGCCGCGTAGAGCGCGATGAGAAGAGTGTCACCGACCATCGTCGACCTCGGCTTCCTGCGAACCGGGAAGGTCGAAGCGGTAGCCGATCCCCCACACCGTGCTGATCAGACGAGGATGGGCCGGATCGTCCTCGACCTTCTCGCGCAGCCGCCGCACGTGCACGGTGACGGTCGACAGGTCGCCGAACTCCCAGCCCCAGACCCGCTGCATCAACTGCTCCCGGCTTGTGGCCTGCCCGGGGTGCCGCATGAAGAACTCCAGCAGGTCGAACTCCCGGATGGTGAGACCCAGTTCGGTGCCGTTGCGGGTGGCGCGCCGGGCGGTGGGGTCCAGGGCCAGCGGGCCCGCCCTCAGCCATGGCTGAGCCGTCTCGACCCGCGGGGCCGCGGGCGCACCGGCCCGGCGCAGCACGGACTCCACCCGCAACACCAGTTCCCGGGGGCTGAACGGCTTGGTGACGTAGTCGTCCGCGCCGACCTCCAGGCCGAGGATGCGGTCCTCCTCGTCACCGCGTGCGGTCAGCATGATCACCGGGAGTGGTCCGGCCGTACGGATGCGGCGGCAGACCTCCAGCCCGTCCATGCCGGGCAGCATCAGGTCCAGCACCACCAGGTCGGGTGGTTGGGCGCAGGCCCGGGCCACGGCGGTGGGGCCGTCGGCGGCCAGGTCGACGGCGAAGCCCGCCCGGTCCAGATATCCGGCGACGACCTCGGAGACGGTCGGGTCGTCGTCCACGACGAGTACGCGTTTCACACCGCTGAGTCTCACATCCGGACCCCGCCGCAGGGGGAAGCAGTGAGCGACGTCAGCGATCCGTAAGGACACCGAATCCCTTATGTCTGTTTTGCGCTCGTAGGGTGAGTGAGGTGATCGAGACATCCCCCTCTTCCGTGGACGTCGTGCTGCCCTGCCTCGATGAGGCCGAGGCCCTGCCGTGGGTGCTGGAGCGGATCCCGCCCGGCTGGCGGGCGATCGTCGTCGACAACGGTTCCACCGACGGTTCCCCGGACATCGCCCGCGATCTGGGTGCGCACGTGGTCCGCGAGCCGCTGCGCGGCTTCGGCGCCGCCTGTCACGCGGGCCTCACCGCGGCCACGGCCGACGTGGTCTGCTTCTGCGACTGCGACGCCTCCCTCGACCCGGGTTTGCTGCCCGCCGTCGTCGGCCCCGTCCTCGCCGGAACCGCGGACCTGGTCCTGGGCCGCCGTCGGCCCACCGCCCGCAATGCCTGGCCGGTACACGCCCGGCTGGCCAACCTGGAGCTGGCCCGTCTCATCCGCCATCGAACCGGCGTGCGCCTGCGCGACCTCGGACCGATGCGCGCCGCCCGCCGGCAAGCGCTGCTGGCCCTGGACCTGACGGACCGGCGCTCCGGTTATCCGCTGCAGATGGTGGTGCGTGCCGCCGACGCCGGCTGGCGGGTGACGGAGACCGACGTGCCCTACCACCCGCGAACGGGCCGCTCCAAGGTCACCGGCACCTGGCGCGGCACCTGGCAGGCCGTGCGCGACATGCGGGCGGTCCTCGCGGAGCGGCCGGCTACCACGGCCGTCGCCGACGCGGGCCTTGCGGGAGGTGCCCGATGAACTCGGACCCCGGGGGCCAGGCTTCGGCCACCTTGCTCGTCATCGCGAAGGAGCCGGTGCCCGGGCGGGTCAAGACCCGCCTCACCCCGCCCTTCACTCCGCAGGAGGCGGCCGCCCTGGCCGAGGCGGCTCTGACCGACACGCTCCACACGATGCTCCGGGTTCCCGCCCGCCGCCGGGTGCTCGTCCTCGACGGGACCCCCGGTCCCTGGCTGCCGCCCGGCTTCGAGGTCGTGCCCCAGGCGTCCGGCGGCCTCGACGAGCGGATCGCCGCCGCCTTCGCACTCTGCGACAACGGTCCGGCGCTGCTGGTCGGTATGGACACTCCGCACCTCACCCCCGAGCTGCTGGCCGATGTCGGCGACGGGCACGATGCCTGGTTCGGCCCCGCCGCCGACGGCGGATTCTGGGCCCTGGGCTTCGCCGACCCGACCCGCGCCGGGGCGTACGTGCGGGGCGTCCCGATGTCCACCGACCACACCGGAACCGTGCAACGGCGCAGGCTCGCGGAGGCGGGGCTGACGATCGGTGACCTGCCGCTGCTGCGCGACGTGGACACCGCGGCAGACGCGGCCGCGGTGGTCGCCTGCTGCCCGCCCGGTTCCCGCTTCGCCGCCACCCTGGCCTCCCTCGCGGAGACCGTCCGATGAGCGGCACGGCGCACGGGACGCGCACAGTCTCCGCCGCGCGAACCGAGCCGGGTGAGCACACCGGGCCGGAAGACGACCTCCTGCACGTCACGCTGCCGTCCCCGCTCCAAGCACCCGCACACCGCCCCGCTCCACTCACCCCCGTCGAGTCGGGGGAGCCCTGGACGGACGACCCCTACGGCCGTGCCCTGCGCACCGGCCGCGGCCCGCTGTACCTGCGCCGCATGGCACCGCTCACCGCCGGGGCGGCCGAACTGCTGCCGCTGGACGTGGAGCGTTTCTGCGCCGCGCCCGACGCCGCCGACACCGGCGTACTGCACCGCTGCACCGGACCCGTCCTGGACGTCGGTTGCGGCCCGGGACGTCTGGTGGCCGCCCTGGCCGCCCGGGGCATGCCGGTGCTCGGAGTGGACGTCAGCCCGGCAGCCATCGCCCGGACCCGCCGCCAAGGCGGAGCCGCCCTGCGGCGGTCCGTCTTCGACCGGCTGCCCAGAGAGGGCCGCTGGAGCACGGTCCTGCTGATGGACGGCAACGTCGGCATCGGGGGCGACCCGTTGGCGCTGCTCGCCCGCCTGCGTGACCTGCTGCGCCCGGGCGGATGCCTGCTGGCCGAAGCAGCCCCGCAGGACGTGGACGAACGCCTCACCGTCCGCGTCGAGGACGCCCACGGCCGCCACGGACGCCCCTTTCCCTGGGCCCGTGTCGGCACCACCGCCCTGCTGCGCGCCGCCGACGCCACCGGATGGATCCTCACCGGCCGGTGGACTACCGGCGACCGCCCCTTTCTGGAACTCCGTCGCCCGAACGCGGGATTCGACGCCGTAGGACCCATGCCCCACGGAAGGCCGGGCAGCCCAGGCCCGACCTGAAGAGCCGCACCCCGTTCGGGTCGCGGCAGTAAGTTGGTCCGATGACCGATTCTCTGCCGGCCGGCGGCGCCGTCCTCGATGCGGACGAACTGGTCGCTCGGTGGGCGGACGCCTGGCGACCGGAACAGGTCGCGGAGCGATTGGGCGGGGTCGGCACGCCCTGGTGCGTCGTGGCAGGGTGGGCTCTTGATCTGTTCCGCGCAGGGCAGTCGCGGCCCCACGGGGATCTGGAGATCGCGGTGCCCGCGGCAGGGTTCGGGGAGGTTCGGGACCGGTTCCCCGAGTACGTTTTTGACGCGGTGGGCTCGGGACGGGTCTGGGCGACGGCAGGAGCTGAGGCGCTCGCAGCCACCCACCAGACGTGGCTGCGGGATCCGGCGAGTGGTCAGTTCCTGTTCGATGTCTTCCGCGAGCCGCATGAGGGCGGGATGTGGGTCTGCCGGCGGGACGAGAGCCTGCGTCTGCCGTACGACGCCATCATCGAGCGGACCGCGGACGGCATCCCCTATCTGGTGCCGGAGCTGGTGCTGTTGTTCAAGGCGAAGGCGACGCGGCCCAAGGATCAGGCGGACTTCGACGGTGTCCTGCCGCTGTTGAGCCGGGCGCGGCGTAACGTTCTCAGCGGATGGCTGACGCGCGTGCATCCCGGACATCCCTGGCTGGAGAAACTGGCGAGGCAGTGATACGGGCCTTGCCGGTGGAACGCCACGGACACTTCGGGGAGGCATCGGTGCTCAGTAGGGGAACGCGGCTGCTCGCGGGTGCCATGGTCGCGGTGTGCATGGTGCTCGTCGGCCCCAGTGCACCGAGCGGTGCCCTCTTCGCCGGGTCACTGCCCGTCGGAGCCGTCAGGGATGTCGTACCGAACCGGGTCATGACGTGGAACATCTGCAATCCCTGCGAACAAAGCAACGTTGACCGGGCTGCGGAGATCGCCACGTACGCTCCCCAGGTCATCGGCCTGCAAGAGGCATGTGTGCGTGATGTCGAGATGATCCGGGACTATCTGGAGCGCCTTCACGGGCTGGTCTACCACGTCGAGTACGGGACGGTTCTCAGGAGTTGGGGCCGCTGCGGTGGAGTGCCGTGGAACCCGGGAGCCTTCGGCCAGGCGGTCCTCTCGGCGGCACCGATGACGGACCCCGTCAACGTGGAGTACCCCGACGGCGGGTCCGAGGACCGTGGGTACATGGCAGTCACCACCGCCGTGGGCGGCCGGCCCGTCCGGGTCTTCAACACACATCTCGCCCAGCGACGTCAAGAGGCAGTCCGAGCGGACCAGGTCCGCGTACTCGCCGCAGACGTCGCCCGGCACGACCGCGCGGTCCTTCTCGGCGACTTCAACGCTGTGCCGGACGCCCCCGAACTCACCGGGATATGGGCACTGGCCGCGGATACGGACCCCCAGTGCCGTCCCTCGCCCACCGGCACCTGCAAGCCGACCACCGACTGGCAGAGCAAGTTCGACTACATCTTCCTGCGGGGCACCGTCCCGCTCAAGCACCGTGTGCGTCCGACCCCGTACTCGGACCACCACCTACTGCACGCCGACCTGGACCCGGGTCAAGAGGCCCTGACCAGCCTCGTGGGTCTCGTCGCGTCGTACGGCGCTGTCCACCGCGTACGAGCCGTCTGTACGGGAGGTGGCGTGCGGCAGCGGCAACGACGGTCCCACCGGTCATGACCGCGCGAGGTGTTCGACTCGGTCGTGGATGTGCTGCACGTGGTGCTCGGATTCCGGCTTCATCAGGACGCTGCGGAGGATGCGTGCGCCGTGGGCGTCCGCGGTCACCTTCGGGTGGCGTGCGGTGAACGCCTCGCGGTCGGCCTTGAGGGTGCTCAGGAAAACCGGATCCGGAGCTGCCATGCCGTCCGCCAGGACGCGTGCCGATGCCGCGTCGATGCCGGTGAGGGTGGTCGGCTGCACGACGGGGAAGTAGCTGACGATGTCCAGTGCGGGCTCCTGGTACAGCTCCAGAACGTCGGATGCCGTGATCAGCTCGGACCACCGCAGAGCGGCCCGGCGCCCGGCCCCCAGGACACGGCCGAGACCGTGGGCGGTGGGCGGGAGAAGCTGGAAGGTGAGCCACAGTGCGGCGGCCGAGGCGCCGGCGCGGGAGCATTCCAGGCTGATCTCGCCGAGGTGGAGCTCAGTGGAGGTGAAGTAGGTGTAGGGCGAGTCGTGGAGGTAGAAGCGCCCCACCTCGGGGTCGCGGAAGAGGACGGCGCCGCAGCCGTACGGCTGGAGTCCGTGTTTGTGCGGGTCGACGACGATCGAGTCGCACTCGGCGATGGCCCGCCAGGCCTCCTGGGGGAGTCCTTCGGGGCCGTCGGCGCCCGCCAGCAGGGTGAAGAAGCCGCCGTATGCGGCGTCGACATGGAGCCGGACGCCGTAGCGGTCCCGGAGGGGAAGGGCGGTGTGGATGGGGTCGACGGCCCCCAGGCCGGTGGTTCCGGCGGTGAGGACGACCGTGCCGACCTCTCCCGTCCGGAGCATGTCCTCGAGCGCGTCGAGGCTGATACGGCCGCGGTCGTCGGTCGGGATCGGGTAACCCTTCATGCCCAGGACGTGGCACATGCGGCCGTGGGTGTAGTGGGCGTCGGCGCTGTAGGCGACGCCCTGGCCGGGGTGGAGCTCGCGGGCCACGAAGAGGGCTTCGAGGTTGGCGATCGTGCCGCTGGTGGTGAGGTGGCCGAGGTGGGTGTCATAGCCGAACATCACGGCCAGCTGCGCGACGGCCTCGCGTTCCATGCGGGCCGTGGCGGGGCCGCCGTCCAGGGCGTGGTTGTTGGGGTTGATCAGCATGGTCGTGAGGTAGCCGACCACGGCCGCCGGGTGCGGGGGCTTGAGCATCTGCCCCGCGTAGTGCGGATGGAAGAAGGGATAGTTGTCCTTCAGGCGTCCGGTGAACTCCTCGAACACGGCGGCGAAGCGGTCGTCCTCCACGAGGAGTGACGGGTGCTGCTCGTACGGCCCGAAGGTGTCGGCCCACTCCTGTATCGCGTCGTTGGCCTGGCCGAGCCAGTGCTGCAGATCCATTGATCTCCCTCTCTCCGACTCGCGCTGGTGTGCGCTCCTCCACCATAGGATTTCGTTGACTGCTCAGCAATTGATTGCTCAGTAATTGAGGCGGCAGTAGGTGAAGAAGCAGTAAAGTAGTGCTGGTGCACACCGCGAACCGAGACAACGACGCGGCCGCCCGTGCGGCCAGCAGCCCGCTCGTTCACGACTTCGGGCTCCTGATCAAGGCCGCGACCCGCCTGGAACAGCGGATCGACACGGCCCTGCGGCAGGAGTGCGAGATCAGCCACACGATGTTCGAGGTCCTCATCAGGCTCTGCCGGCAGCAGGGCGAGGAGGTCTCGCAGCGTCGGCTCGCCGACGACCTCACCCTCACCAGCAGCGGCATCACCCGGCTGATCGACCGCATGGAGGGAGCCGAACTGGTACGACGCGTGCCGGCTCCGGGGGACCGCAGAAGTGTCCTGGTGGAGTCGACCGACCGCGGCCGTACGGTGTTCCTTCGGGCCGCCGCCGTCCACGCGCAGGTCGTCGAGCGCTACTTCGTCGCACCGGTGGCACCTGACGACTACGAACGCCTGACCAGCTCACTCCTCGAGATCCAGAAGGCCCTGAGCGACGCCTGACCGAGTCACCGTCAGCCGAGTCCGCCGCGCCGACCTGTACGGCGGGCTCGTCGGTCCCACCGGGCACCGGCCGTGCAGCGCTCGCCACGCGGCCCCCGGCGCGTCGACTGGACGCCCGCGGACCACGGCCGGCCACGCACTTACTCACCGTCCCGCCGCCGTCCGAGTGCCGGATCTGTCACGGCGTGCGGAACCCGCGGAAGGTCACGTGCTTACGGCTCTCGAAGCCGAGCCGTTCGTAGAGTGCGATCGCAGTGGTGTTCGTCTCGGCCACATGCAGGAAGGGACGTTCGCCGCGAGCCAGGACGCGCGTGGCGAGCGCGCTCACCAGGCGGCGGGCGTGGCCTCGCCCACGTGCCTCGGGTGCTGTGCAGACGGCGCTGATCTCGGTCCATCCCGGAGGCCGGAGCCGCTCGCCCGCCATGGCCACCAGCCTGCCGTTGTCGCGGACGCCGAGGTAGGTGCCGAGTTCGTGGGTGCGCGGCCAGAACGGCCCCGGTTGGGTCCGCGCGGTGAGGTCGAGCATCTCGGGCACATCGGCCGCACCGAGTTCGACCACGCCGGTGTCGATGGCGGCACGGGCCTGACCGGGTCGGCTGCCGTCGGGCCAGATCATCTGCCGTCCTTCGAGGACGAAAACCGGCTCCCAGTCCGAGGGCGGAGTCGCCTGGCAGCTGAACATGTCGGCGAACTCGCCCCGTCCGAGAAGCCGGGCGAGGTCGGCCCAGTCCGCCGAGTCCGGATCGGTGGGTACGGCCGAGAAGGTCGCGACTCCCGGCAGGTAGGTGGCGGCCCGGCCGAGTCGGCGAGCCAGATCTGCGTGGTGGCCGCGCAGCGACTCGCCCACCGGGTCGTCGAGTATCACGGCATCCGTGCCCGTCATCGGGTTAGTCGCTCGTCGGGCCGTAGTGGCTCAGGAACATGTCCACGCCACTGGTGATGAGGCGGTCGGTGAGGTCGTCGTCGATGTGGGTGCCGTAGGAGCCGAACACCATATGGGGGAAGACCAGCAGCGCGTAGAGCTGGATGATGGCCGTCTCCAGGTCGGGGATGACCAGTCGGCCCTGGTCGGCGAGGGCGCGCAGCGCGTTCGCCACGGCGGGGTGGTGTCCCTCGGGTCCGTGGTTCTGCCAGGCACGGCCCAACTCGGGGAAACGGTGTGCCTCGGCGGCCACGAGGTTGCGCAGGGCGGCGACGTCGTCGTTGGTGCGCACCGAGTGGACCCAGGTGCGGGCCGCTTCCAGCAGGGCTGCCCGTAGGTCGCCGGCCTCTGCCAGTTTCTCGAGAGCTGCGGACGCGTCCCCGGCGAGGGGTTCGTCGAGGGCGCCCGTGATGACGGCGGTGAAGAGGGCCTCCTTGCTGCCGAAGTGGTTGTAGACGGTCACCTTGGACACGCCGGCTGCGGCGGCGATGGCGTCCATCCCGATGCCGAAACCCTCCCGCAGGAACAGCTCGCGGGCCGCCCGAACGATGGCCTGCCGCTTGAGCTCCGCACGGAGGCCGCTCGGGGGCTGCTTCACACCTTTCACGCTCACAGGCAGAGCCTACCAGCCATATGAACTGAACGGTTGAGTTCATGTGAACTGGACGGTACAGTTCAAGAAAGGTGTCCCGCCCCTTCTCTCTCGCCGCAAGGACCCCGTCATGACCCACTCCGCAACCGGTACGCCGCATGTTCCGGAACACACCCACCCGACTCCCGACCCGCGCCGCTGGACTGCCCTGGCGCTGATCTGTCTGGCGCAGTTCATGCTGATCCTCGACGTCACCGTGGTGAACGTGGCCCTGCCCGACATGGCCGCCGACCTCACCCTCGGCCGCGAGACGCTGACCTGGGTCGTCACCGTCTACACGCTCTGCTTCGGCGGCCTGATGCTGCTCGGCGGCCGCCTCGCCGACGCCCTCGGCGCACGCCGCACCCTGCTCGCCGGGCTCGCCCTCTTCACCGCCGCGTCGTTGATCACCGGCCTGGCCGGCAGTGCCCCGGTCCTGCTCGGCGGCCGTGTCGCCCAGGGCATCGGTGCCGCCCTGCTGTCCCCCTCCGCGCTGTCGATCGTCACCACCACCTTCCACGGCGACGAGCGCAACAAGGCCCTCGGTGTCTGGGCGGCGATCGGCGGGTCCGGCGCCGCCGCCGGTGTCCTGCTCGGCGGCGTGCTCACCGACGGGCCGGGCTGGCGGTGGGTCTTCTTCGTCAATGTGCCCGTCGGCCTCCTCGTCCTCGCCGCCCTCCCCGCGTTCGTCGCGGCCCGCGCCCCGCAGCCGGCCCGGCTCGACGTGCCCGGCGCGCTGCTGGTCACCGCCGGCACCGGCGGGCTGATCTACGCACTGGTGGAGGCCGGTGACTCAGGGTGGGCGGATCCCGCCACCCTGCTGCCGCTGGCCGGAGCGATCCTGGCGTACGTCCTGTTCACCGTCGCCGAACGGGCCGGCCGGGCCCCGCTGATGGACCTGCGCATGTTCACCCGCCGGCCGGTCCTGGCCGGGGCGTTCCTGATGCTGATGGCCACCGCCCTGCTGATCGCCTTCTTCTTCCTCGGCTCGGTCCACCTCCAGCACCTGCGCGGCTTCAGCCCGCTGCGGACCGGTCTGTTCTTCCTGCCCGTGGCCGTCGCCACCGGCATCGGCGCACACCTGGGCTCCCGCCTCGTCGGCCGGATCGGCAGCCGCGCCACCGCCGTCGCCGGCATGGTGATCGCGGCCGCCGGAACCGTGCCGCTGACCCGGCTGTCGGACACCGGCAGCGTGTACGCCGTCCTGCTGCCGGGTTTCGCGGTCGCCTCCCTCGGCATCGGCGCGGTCTTCGTCACCGCCACCACCACCGCGCTCGCCATGGTCGAACACCGGGAGGCCGGGCTGGCTTCCGGCGTCGTCAACACCTTCCACGAGGTGGGCGGTTCGATCGGCGTGGCGGTCGTCTCCACCGTCGCGGCCTCCGGAATCGAGCGCGGAGCGGTGGGCGGCTTCACCGACGCGTTCACGGTGTGTGCGGTGGCCGCCGGCGTCAGCGCGGCCGTGGCCCTGGTGCTCGTACCGCGCGGCAAGCCGCAGTTGACCGGCGCACCGCACGTGCACTGATGCGACGCCCGCCGCCCCGCGGAACGGCCCTGCTCGGTCCGCCCATGTCAGGAGTTGCGCGGGGCCACCAGGCCGGACTCGTAGGCGAGGACCACGAGTTGGGCCCGGTCACGGGCATGGAGCTTGGCCATGGCCCGGTTGATGTGGGTTTTCGCGGTGAGAGGGCTGATCACCAGACGGTCCGCGATCTCGTCGTTGGACAGGCCCTGCGCGGCCAGCACGACGGACTCACGTTCGCGGCTGGTCAGCTCCTCCAGCCCCGTACCGGTGTGGGCGGGGAGCGGCTGGGTGATGTACCGGTTGATCAGCTTGCGGGTGATCGAGGGGGCGAGCAGGGCGTCGCCGCGCGCCGCGACGCGTACGGCGTGCAGGAAGTCTTCCGGGAGGATGTCCTTGACCAGGAATCCGGCAGCGCCGGCGCGCAGCGCGTTGAACACGTATTCGTCGAGGCCGTAGTTGGTCAGGATGACGACGTGCACCCCGGCCAGAGCCGGGTCGGCGGCGATGCGCCGGGTCGTCTCGATGCCGTCGACGACCGGCATCTGGACGTCGATGAGCGCGACGTCGGGCAGGTGCTCCCTGGCGAGCTCCAGGCCCGCCTCGCCGTCGGCGGCCTCCGCCACCACCTCGATGTCGTCCTCAAGATCGAGAAGGGCACGGAACCCGCTGCGGATGAGCGGCTGGTCGTCGACCAGCAGGACACGGATCATGACGTGCGGTCCAGAGGCAGTTCGGCCTGCACGGTGAAGCCGCCCTCGCCGCGTGGCTCCGCCCGCAGACGGCCACCGAGGGCCGTGACACGCTCGCGCATGCCCTGCAGCCCGACGCCGGGCGTCGGCGCGCTGACCGGCGTGGCCTTGCCGTCGTCGTCGACGCGTATCGCGAGGGCGTCCGGGCGGCAGTCGATCCAGACCGAGGCGGTGCCGGCGTCCGCGTGACGGGCGATGTTGGTCAGCGACTCCTGAACGATCCGGTAGACGGTCCTGCCCACCGCGGCCGGTACGCCGTGCCGCTGCCCCTCTATCGTCAGTGTCGCCTCCAGGCCGGTCCTGCTCGCTCGTTCCACCAGCTCGGGGACGTCGTCCAGCCCACGCGGCGGGGTCGGGTCGTCGTCGCGCAGCGCCTCCAGCGTCACGCGCAGCTCCCGGGCCGCCTCACGACCGGCCTCCTGGATCGCGAGCAGGGCCTCCGGCACCTCTTCGCCTCGCCTGCGGGCGATATGGACGGCGACTTCGGCCTGCACCTTGATGACCGAGATCTGGTGGGTCAGCGAATCGTGCAGCTCCCGTGCGATGCGTAGCCGCTCGTCGTCGGCCCGGCGCCGCGCGGTCTCCTCCCGGGTGCGCTCGGCCTCGTCCGCCCTCCGCTCGGCCTGCCGCAGCGCCTCTCCTGCGGCCCCGGCCGCGATCAGCCAGGCGATTTCGAGGGCGCCTCGGGCCCGCGCGAACGCCTCGCCCGTGTCGTGGAGGCCAGAGGCGAGAGCCGCGAGGGGGAGGACGGCCAGCACGGTCAAGCTCGCCGCCACCGCGGCGACGCGGTGTCCCGCCCGCACGGCCGCGTACACGGCGAACAAATACGCGACGGCAGGCACGTCGAATCCGACTGCCTGGTACCCCACCGCGCACAGTCCGGTGACGGCCAGGACGGCGACCGGCGCCCGGCGGCGCGCGGCCAGCGCCAGCCCGCCGGTCGTCAGCAGCGCGTACCCGAGAAGGTCCTGGCTCGTGGCGGAGGGCTGCCCGGGCAGCCCCGTGACCAGCAACACCCCCGCCACGCCGGCAGCGATGACCCAGTCTCCGACACGGGCCCGGACACCGGGCTCACCTGCACTCATGCGCGCACCCTAACCGGTCGCCGCCACGGGCGAGTCGCTCTTGTGGATGAGCGGCCGACTGCCGCACCCGCAGTACCTCGGCGCCTCCTGCGACGCTCGTGGTAGCCGGATGCGGCAGCGGCGGCAGCGCGAAGTGTCTGCGCCCGCCGGACGACCGGGGGCGGGGCCTGCGGACATGCTCGGGCGACACCCGGTCGCAGGAAGAGCGACCCCCAGTCGCTGGAAGAGAGGGAACACCTCGATGTCTGTTCGTCGCCTGTTCGCCGCCGCCGTGGCCGCCCTGCTCGGAGGTATCGGCCTTGCCGCACCGGCGGCCGCGCACGCCTCCGCCCAGCCGGTCGCCGCCAGTGTCTACGACTTCAGCCTCGGGCGGCTGGGCGCCACCACGGGCGCGCTGCTGGGGCTGGCCGGCGTGGTCATCGCCTGGCTGGCGCTGGCGCGCCCCTCCGGTCGTCTCGGCGTCGCCCACGGACCACTCGGGGCCAGGACGGCCATGGTGGCGGGGCTGATCAGCATCGCCCTCGGCGGGCTGGTCGCGGCCACCGCCGATGGTGGTCTCGGCACCGGGAACGGGCTGGGCGGGGCCTACGTGGCCATGCTGGTGGGGCTGATCGGCACGGCCCTGGGCGGGCTGGCGCTGGCTCGTTCCCGCCGCACCGGTTGACGGCAACGGCCTGCGGGCGGCCGGGGCTCGACCAGGAAGCTACTTCGGTCTGAACATGGGCACCGCGACATGCCCTGGCCGGGACGGCGAAGCAGATCACCATCCCGATCGAGTTCATGCTCCAGTGGGACGACGAGCACATCCCGCGCGAGTCCGGTCCGGCGCTGCTCGACGCCTTCGGTTCGAAGGAGAAGACCCTGCACGCCGACGCGGGCAGGCACAAGGAACTGCCAGGTTCGAGGCCGACAGCTCCAGGACGTCGAGCAGCGCCCGGCGGACGCACAGGGCACCCGGAACGACTACCCGGGGCTGGTCCCGGGCAGGGATGCGCGACGAGAGCGCGTGCCGGAGGTCGGGGCTACAGCGGTCTCGCCATCGACTCGGCCGAGGAAGGGCAGTACCGAGATGCCTACGAATGAGACAACGACCCCCGGTGTGCAGGTGTGTTCCCTCAAGGTCGACACCCCACAGCTGATCCAGCCCGGCACCACCTACAAGATCGTCAGGTTTCCGTTCGGGGCGGAGGAGCCGACCGACCGGTTTGGGATGCACCAGTCCGTGCAGCCCGACGGATACGTGGTGAACGACTGGGCGACGGATGACCGCAGCGGGCTGATCTGGCCCTCCAGAGCCGGCTGGGGGCACCTGTACGCCATGATCCAGTGGGAGGCGGCCGGCGCCACCGGCGGATATACCGAGCTGCGCGACCAGTACGTGCGTGACCCCCTCGGCCTCACCTCGAACCCCAACGACACGACCGCGACCGAGCACCGCGCCCCGACCCCGGGTGCCCAGTTCTACGCCAAGAGCCACGGCATTTTCGTCGCCCCGGACACCCCCGTCGCGCTGCGCGTCACGCACAACGACGCCAACGCGAAACTCTTGACGCTCGCCGAGTTCAAACTCGTCATCCATCACGCCGAGTAGCTGTGGCTCCGGTGAAGCCGGCTCCTCCCCTCTTCACGCTCGCCTTGGTGTCGATCGTCTCCACGAGTACGGCAGCCGCTTGAGCAGGGTGGTGAGGTCGGCGCGTATCTGTGTGAGGTCGCGCTGTGCGTTGAGGAGAGCGCCGGGAAAGTCGTACGTCACGACGGGGTATTGGTACGACTCCCGCCGCCGGGGCCCCGACGTGCCGGACCGCCGGCGCACGGCGAGACCGCCGGCAATCGGGCACGCGGGGATCGCGTGCCTGCCGACGACGTCCGTGCCGGGCTGTGGCCCGGCCAGAGAGAGGGAGACGCCCATGGCCCCGGACGAGATCGCGAAGACCACATTCGCCTGCTGGCTGCTGAACGAGGCCCGTGTGGCGGGCTACGACACCGACCATGACGAGACCCGCGCGTCGATCCTGGTGATCGCCGCCGTGGCCTTGTCCAACGGTCTCGACACGAAGGCGACGGCAAGCGTTGCCGAGATGCTGGGCGTGACGCGGGCGGAAGTCACCGCCGCGTACGTCTGCGAGATGCGGCAGACCGTCCTGGCCGCACTCCTGGACCACCCCGACCTGGCCGAGGCGGACGCGCGGCTCGATGAGATCGCACGCACCGGTTGAGACCGTCCTGCCGCCCAGGAGAGTCTCGTCAGTGCGCGAAGACGGTGCCGGCCAGCACCACATGGACGGCGGTTCCGGTGAGGATGCTCAACAGGGCGTTGCGGCGCCACAGGTGCATGCCGACGGTGACGGCCAGACAAACTCTCCGGCCCAGCAGCCGCGCTCTCGGCTGACAGACACGTGCGCAGTGATCGTCTTCTGCCGTGTGGGCTAGGCTGAACGGCCATGACTACCGGGACGGCGTCGCGCCACGCACGGATTGGTGACCCGGTGCTCTCCTGAGCGCCGTACGGGCCGGTGCGGGCCCGCTGTTCCATCGAGGCCCTCGCGCTGCCGCGCGGGCTCCGCCTCCGTCGTGTTGATCACAGGCTCGGCACATCAACCACGACAGGAGGACTCATGCCCATCAAGACGCTGCAGATTCCCACCCCGGACGGCCAGGCCGACGCCTTCGCCGCCCTCCCCGACCGCGGCGAGCGGCACCCGGGGGTGCTGATGTACGCGGACGGCTTCGGCATCCGGCCCGTGCTGCGGGAGATGGCCCGCGAACTGGCCGGGCACGGGTACTACGTGCTCGTCCCCAACTTCTTCTACCGGCACGGCCCGGCACCGGTGATCGAACTTCCCGAGCACATCGGAGAAGAGGTCCGGCCCGCGGTCTTCGCCCAGCTGATGCCCTTGATCGAGGCGCACACCACCGAACGTGTCCTGCGTGACGCCGACGCCTACCTCAGGTTCCTCACCACCCAGCCCGAGGTCAGTGCCGGACCGGTCGCGGTGACCGGCTACTGCATAGGCGGTCTCCTGGCGATGCACACCGCCGCGGCCCACCCCGGCCAGGTGGCCGCCGTCGCCGGATTCCACGGCCCCGTGGCCGCCGACGGGCCCGACAGCCTGCACCGCCTTCTCTCCGAGCTCACCGCCCAGGTCCACCTCGGCCACGCCGAAACCGACATGACGCCCGAGGCCCTCGGTGAACTCAACCGGGCTCTGGACGCAGCGGGCGTCGACCACACCTCCGAGATCTACCCCGGCACCGTCCACGGCTTCACCATGTCCGACACCGACGCCTTCAATCCCGCCGCACTGCAACGCCACTGGGACCGCCTGCTTCCCCTCCTCGACCGCGCTCTGGGCACCGGCTGAGGAGACGTGCCCCCTCCCGTTCGGCCAGGACTCGCCGCTGCGTGCGGCCGGGGACTGCGGGTCGGGCAGCACGGCTCGCACCGTGCTGCCGGCGGCCGGTGCGTCCCCGCGTTCGCGGCAGAATGTCCGCATGACCCTCCACTGCGCTGTGCTGGACGACTACCAGGGCGTCGCGCCGACCCTGGCGGACTGGAGCCCCCTCGCCGGCAAGGTCGAGATACGCACGCTCCGCCACAACATCACCGACCGCGACAAGCTCGTGGCCGAACTCGCCCAGTGCGAGATCATCGTGGCCATGCGGGAGCGCACCCCCTTCGACGCCGATCTCCTGCGCCGCCTGCCCCGGCTGCGCCTGCTGGTGACCACCGGCATGCGCAACGCCTCCATCGACCTCGCCGCGGCGTCGGCCCAGGGCGTGACCGTCTGTGGTACGGCGAGCAGTTCCACTCCGCCCGTCGAACTGACCTGGGCGCTCCTTCTCGGCCTCGCCCGGCACGTCACCGCCGAGAACCGGGCCCTGCGCGACGGCGGCCCCTGGCAGTCCACCGTCGGCCAGGATCTGCACGGCCGGACCCTGGGCCTGCTCGGGCTCGGCAAGATCGGCTCCCGGGTCGCCCGCGTCGCCACCGCCTTCGGCATGGACGTCCAGGCCTGGAGCGAGAACCTCACCGCCGAGCGAGCCGCCGAAGCCGGAGCCCGACTGGCCCGCAGCAAGGAGGACTTGCTGCGGAGCAGCGACTTCGTGTCCATCCACCTCGTTCTGTCCGACCGCACCCGCGGCCTGCTGGGCGAGCCGGAACTGCGCGCCATGCGCCCGCACGCCTACCTGGTCAACACCTCCCGCGCCGCCATCGTCGACCAGGGCGCACTTCTGCGCGCCCTGCGGGAGGGCTGGATCGCCGGGGCGGGGCTCGACGTGTTCGAAACCGAGCCGCTCCCCGCCGACGACCCCCTGCGCTCCCTGCCGAACGTGCTGGCCACCCCGCACCTCGGCTACGTCACCGAGCAGAACTACCGCACTTTCTATACGGAAGCGGTGGAGGACATCACCGCCTACCTCGCCGGTTCCCCGGTGCGACTGCTGACGGGCGGCTGAGCGGGGCTGCCACAACGGTGCGACTCCCGGCACGCTTCCCGCACACCGCCTGTGCGCGGCGCCGGGCCCTCGGCGACAGCCGTACGCCACCGCATTTCGGGCGTACGCCGAGGGCCCGCTACCCTGCTGCCTCCTACCGGGCGGTCCCGAAGTCCTGGGTCCAGTAGTCATCGGGCTGAGCGTGACCGACGCCGATCTCCTTGAACGCGCAGTTGAGGATGTTGGCCTTGTGGCCGGGGCTGGACATCCAGCCCGCCATGACCTGCTCGGGCGTGGCGTAACCGTAGGCGACGTTCTCGCCGACGGTGCTCCAGTTGTAGCCGGCACGTGTGATCCGGTCGCTCGGGGAGGACCCGTCGGACCCGGTGTGCGACATGTTCTGGTGTGCCGCCATGTCCTCACTGTGTGCCTGCGCGACCTTGGTCAGCGTCGCGTTCACCGTTACGGGCGAGCAACCGACCTTTTTGCGCTCGGCGTTGACGAGTTCCACGACGCGGGCGGTGGCCCCGGTCGCAGGGGCGGTGGCTTTCGGGGTGCTCGTCGGCCTGGGCGTCGCGGAAGCCGAGGGGGATGGCTTCGACGTGCTACGGGACGCGGTGCTCTTGGGCTTCGGCGCAGTGGCCTTCGGCGCAGCCTTCGGAGTCTTCGCGGAAGCGGTGGGAGTCTTCGATGCCGTCGGAGTGGGCTTGCTGTCCTTGCCGCCCTTCCTGTCGCGATCCCAGTTCTTTTTCTTCCAGTGGTGACGCCACTCGGCGTCCTTCCCCCAATCCTTGTCCGAGTGCCTTGCGGCGCTGTGGAACCGATCTCCTCCGCTCTCCTGCCAGTCGCCGCAGGCCATGGCGGCGGACGGTACGCCCACGGCCGCTATGGCGGTAACAGCGACGACTATTCGGCGGTAATGTCTGTTTTTACGGTGCTTCCCCATGCGTGACCTCACTCGGTGATCGCCGAGCGCCCCTGTGTTGTGGCTCTGCGCAGACTCCGGTCATGAACTGCAAAGACGCCCTGCGGGTGGTCATTCTTAGGACGGCTTCACAGGGGAACGCAATGTACGTTCGTACTACCCCGCTTCGTAGGTCACGGCAGCCCTTGCCATGGGTATGGGTGCGGTGCTGGTCCGGCGTCTGACGCCTTTCGCGGAACCTGTCGACTTGTCAGAAGCCTTTTCTTTTCCCGGATGCGCGCGAAATTGCCGTGCTGGTGGAATGCCGCCCGTCCTGGGTCGCTATTTCGCTCTACCAAGCCGGACAAGTCCCATATGTCGCAAGAGTGGCATCTACTATGCGGCGTGCTTAGTTATGGCAATCGCTGTGACGGATGTCACGGGGGTGTCGTCTGCGGGGGTGCGGATGTATTTCGCGGACGCGTCGGCGGGCGCCTTCGTGATGGGTGACAGCGCCACTGCGGCCGGACGTCATGTTCGCCGCGCCGTCGCGGGCTCATGTCCACTTCGCGCCGGTATGATCCATTTTGTGTTCAGGTCACGACGGCTCCGGCGCCGCCACCGTCCGTACGGTGGCCAGAGGGAAGCCGTACAGCTGTCGCCGGTGATTGTCACTCTCCTCATCGGCGGGCTGGCGTTCTCGACTCCGAGAGAGATCGCCTTCAGCCGCCTCCTGCCCGCGGCACCGGCCCTGGCCGCCGCCTTGTGGCCGGTGCTCCCGACGGTCCTGCTGGGCGCCTTCTGCCTGCTGATCATGATCGGCCTGAGCTTCGTCTACTCGGATCTGGGGACGCCGTACACGGCCGCCGCGATCATTGCGGTCACCCTGGCGGCCGCATACGCGAGCCATCTACGGCTCCAGAGAGAGGAGACGCTCTTCCAGGTCCGGCTCGTCGCCGACGCGGCCCAGAAGGTGCTGCTGCGTCCGCTGCCGCACCGTATCCAGGACGTCGACATCGAGTCCCTGTATCTGGCGGCTCAGGAGCAGGCCCGGATCGGAGGCGACTTCTACGAGGTGGCCGACACACCCTACGGAGTCCGGCTGCTCATCGGCGACGTGCGCGGCAAGGGCCTGTCGGCGGTGGGGGCGGCCTCGGCGGTGATCAACTGCTTCAGGGAGAACGCGTACGACCAACCCGACCTGAGAGGCCTCATCCAGCGCCTGCAGGTCACCCTCGCCCGCTACAGCGAGGCGGTCCCGGCCGATGATCAGTCGGAGCACTTCGCCACCGCTCTGCTCGCCGAGATCCCGTACGGCAGCGGGCAGATCAGAATCCTCAACTGCGGACACCCGCCACCGGTGTTCGTACGGAGCGGGGAGATCCACGTTCTTGAACCCACCCTGCCCTCGACCCCGCTCAATCTCGCGGCACTGCTCGGCGACCACTACCACGTGGACACCGTCGCCTTCGTCCAGGGCGATCAGATGCTGCTCTACACCGACGGCGTGACGGAGACCCGGGACCGCGCCGGCGAGTTCTTCCCGCTGCCGGACTGGATGCGGCGCCAGGGCCCGGCGTCGCCCCGTGAGCTGCTGGACCGGCTGCACGGAGATCTGCTCCGCTACGGCGGTGGAAGACTCGACGACGACATCGCGGCCCTCGCCGTACGCTGCCGGCAGACCTTGTCCCAGGAGTCCTAGGCAAGCGGTCGGCCATGGCGCTGGGAACACCGCCCATGGCGTTGGCACCGCGCGCCGGATGATCCGCGGCGATCAGACGTCGGCGGGGGGCGGGAGGCAGATGAGTTGTCCAAAGCCGGGGCGTCGCTTCATCAGCGCGCCCCGGCTCGGCCTCACGAGAAACGTCCGCAGACCGGGGCCTACGGGACGAGCTTCCAGTCCTGTGAGCCGTCCGCGACCGCGTACTGCAAGGTGAGCGGTGCTCCGTCGGAGGCCCCGGTCAGGTACAGGTCCCTGTTCTTGACCGACTGGAGCTTGAAGAACCCGTCGTCGGTCCTGACGATGTTCCAGCTGCCGGCAGCACTGTCGTCGACCCACTGTCCGATCCGCCGGCCGGCCGTCGCGTCGCCCGTCCAGATGGCCGCCGCACGGCCTCCCGACTTGTTGAGCAGCGTCACGCCGCCTTCGGGCTTGGGCATGACATGCCAGTACTGGGTGTCCGGGTTCGCCGCCGATCCGGCGTCTTCGAGGGTGACATCAGGGACGTCGCCGTTGCCGATGTTGGCGTCGTTGGTCTTGTTTCCGGTGCCGATCATCTGCCCCGTCTTCCGGTTCACCAGCTGGTGGTAGGCCCCGGCCGAGTGGCCGAGATCCACCTCGGCGTACGCGAG
Organism: Streptomyces sp. S.PNR 29; assembly: GCF_030386795.1. Lineage (GTDB taxonomy): Bacteria > Actinomycetota > Actinomycetes > Streptomycetales > Streptomycetaceae > Streptomyces. Next base: position 293,859 of record NZ_JANUQM010000012.1, on the reverse strand, counting down.
CGTCGAGGTGTCCTGGTTGTTGAGGATCGCGATGCGGCCGGTGCCCTCGACGTACTGCAGGGTGCGGCTGTAGCCGGCCCGCGAAGTCGTCTGGTACTCCTTCCACACGCCGTCGCTGCGTCCGGTCTCGTCGACCCAGACACTGCCGCTCCCGGCGGCGTTGTACACCAGGCGCCCGTCGGGGAGCCTGATGATGACCGGACTGCCGCCCGTCGCGAGCGGACGGGAGCCGGCGACGACCGGCAGCGCGGTGACGGCCATGCCGGTAGGGGAACCGCGGAAGAACTTCAACGGGTCGTCCGCGACCTTGTACCTGGTGTTGGCGCCACCGCCCCAGTACTCGAAGGTGAGCAGCCACCTGCCGTCCGTCGTGCGGACGACGTTCGTCATACCGGGCCGCCCGCCGCCGATCTCCGTCTTGCCGCCGCCCATGTCCTGGGTCAGTCCCGCGACGTCGACGACGGGAGCGCTCCACTTCTCGCCGCTCCCGTCCCAGGTCCTGTGGACGAGGATCTGGCCGTGCGAGTCCATGGCCGTGTCGTTCGCAGGGTCGAGTGCCGGTACGCCGGTGGCCGGGTCGAAGCCGGTGTAGTCGTTCTCGTCGGAGTAGTAACAGACGAGCTTGCCCTTGTAGACCATCAGGTACGGCTCCCACAGCGGGTCCACCTGCCGGTACGTGTTCGCGCTAGCCACGTTCCGGCCGATCGCGCCCGCGCTGCCGCCCTGCCAGCCGCCCTTCGCGATGACGTTGACGACCTTCCACGTCACGCCCTCGTCGGTGCTGGAGTACAGGGCGATCGCCATGTCACTGCGGTCGCCGTCGTTGGACGGCGTCCAGGTGGGGTCGGCCGCCTTGTGTTCCCTGTAGTAGTGGTCGTCGCCCGACACGACACCGGCCAGGAGCAGCGTGCCCGCCTTCAGTTCGCCGACGCGCTGCGGAAGCACGTAGAGATAAGGGTTGGTCCAGTTGCTCGTGTACTTCGCGTACCGGGGGTCATCGGACAGGTACGCCGGGGCCTACGACGCGACCAGGCGTCCGCTCGGCAGCTGCGCCGACTTCGGGTAGATGGCACAGTTGCCCCGGCCCTTCAGGCACGGTTCGCTTCCGAGCTGGTAGAGGATCCCGCCCGTCGGGTTGTACGCACGCGCACTGGCCATGGGGATCACCAGCAGCGCCGCCGCTCCCGTGACGCTTCCCAGCGCTCTTGCGAGTCTTCTTCTGTGCACAGCCCCTCCTTCGGGGACGGATCAGGAACGGTTCGAGGCCTCAGGCCTCGGGGGTGCCGGCGAAGACGAGCACGCGTACCTCCCACGCTCCGAGGTTCAGTGACGCTCCCGCGGGGAGGAACGCGCCGGTCAGGACGTCGGACAGCTCCACCGGCGTGATGACGCTCGCGGGCTCCCAGCTCCAGTTGTGGACGATGTGGACCCGGCGTCCGTCCGTGGAGGTGCCCGTCGCGGCCGTGACGGACGCGGGGAGGTCCTGCCATGCGTGCCGTGAGGACGGTGTCAGCCACTCGGCCAGTGCCCGGGCGAGGTCACGGCCGGGCACCGTGCCGACGTACGTCACGCGGCCCTCGCCGTGACGGCGGGTGGTGACCGCGGGCCAGCGGCCGAAGTGCGGATGGTCGTACGTGGCGAGTACGTCGGCGTCGGTGACGGTCAGGCCGTCCGCCCAGCGCGTCCCGGTCGCGCCGTCGGGGAGGTCGAGGGGGGCGCCGGGTGCCGACCGCACGGGGACCTCCCGCACGAGGTTGCTGAACTCGTCGTAGGTGACGCCCGCGGCGTCGCCGAGACGTCCGGGGGCCGGCTCGGTGCGGGCCCGGGCCTCCTGGTCGGCGTAACCGGTGCGCGGTCCGAGGACCAGGTGGCCGCCCGCATGGGCGTAGGCGGCCAGCCAGTCGAGGGACGAGTCGGCGGCGAGGTACAACGCCGGGACGACGAGGACCGGGTGGCGGCGGACGGCCTCCTCCGGCGAAAGACCCTCGCGCTCCCCGCGTGGATCGTGCAACTGGCGGGCGTGGACGATGCGGACCTGGCGCCCGGCGTCGAACGCGCCGCGGTAGAAGGGGTCGAAGAAGCGGTGGTAGGCGGCCGGGTCCGGTTCGCCGTCCGGCTTGGCGAGCGGGGGGTACTTCTGCATGAGCCATTTGCTCGGCGTCGAGTACACCATGGTGATGTCGGCGTCCGGTTCGAGGCCGGCGACGAGCCCGCCCGCCGTCTCGAACTCCGCGCCCAGGCGGGCGAGTTCCGCGTACGTCCGGCCGGGCCGACCGGTGTGGGGGAGGATGCCGCCCCAGTAGGTCTCCGCGCCGAAGTGCAGCGTGTGCCAGTGCCAGTACTCGATCATGCGGGCCCCGCGCGCGACGAGCGCCCAGGCGGCCTGCCGCCACTGGCCGTCGTAGGCGGGGCGGTTGTCCCAGGGGAAACCGATCGAGCCGGCGTTGGTCTCGGTCACCAGGAACGGTGCCTGACGGGAGGAGAACATCCAGTCGGCGGTCTGGTACAGAGCCCACACACCGGTGGTCTTCCAGATCTGCTCATGGACGTCGGGCGTGGAGTCCGGCAGGAGGAGGCCGTCCTGCATGTCGTAGTACGGGTTGCCGGAGGCGATGTCGAGGCGGTCGGTCAGCTCGTCGTCCTCGACCCCCTGGCGGGTGTAGGAGATACAGGTGGTGACGAACTGCTCGGGCCGGGCGTACTCGCGGACGATGTCGGCCTGCCAGCCGATGAACTCGGTGACCTGGCGGGCCTGGAACTCGCGCCAGGCGACGTCGTACTGAGGCTGTTCGTTTCCGTCCGGCGTCCACAGGTCGGCCCATGTCGACAGGCGATGGGACCAGTAGACCAGGCCCCATGCACGGTTGAGGGTTTCCACGTCGCCGTACTTCTCGCGCAGATGGTCCACGAAGCGCTGGAAGACACCGCGGTTGTGGAAGAGGTGCAGGCCGGGTTCGTTGTCCACCTGGAAACCGACGACGGCCGGGTGGTCCGCGTACCGGGAGACGATCCTGCGGACGACTCGTTCGGCGTGGAACCGGAAGGCGGGATGGGTGAAGTCGACCTCCTGTCGGGCGCCCCAGCCGAGGCGCTGCCCCGTGGCGTACTCGCCCGTGATCTCCGGGTACTGGCGGGCCAGCCACGGAGGGACGGCGTACGTGGGGGTGCCGAGGACGACGGAGATGCCGCGTTCATGGGCGCCGTCGAGGACCGGCTGGAGCCAGTCGAGGTCGAAGCGGCCGTTCTCCGGTTCCCAGGTGGACCAGACGGACTCGCCGACCCGGATCACGGTGACGTGGGCGTCGGCCATCAGGTCCAGGTCCGTCTTGAGGCGTTCGCCGGGCCGTTCGTAGGGCTGGTACTCGTGGTAGTACGCGGCGCCGAAGAGGACGCGGGCAGGCAGAGCCGCCATGAAAGGGAACCTCCGAAGAGTGGGGGAGTGGTACGGGGACTGCGTGCCCTACTGCTTGACGCCGCCGGTGGCCAGACCGCTCTGCCAGTAGCGCTGGAGCATGAGGAAGGCCACGACCAGCGGAACGATCGAGATCAGCGAGCCGGTCACGACCAGCGCGAGCATGTCGCTGCTGGCGCCCGCTCCACCGTTCTGCGCCTGGGCCGCCCAGGAGGAGAGGCCGACCGTGATGGGGTACAGGTTCGGGTCGTTGAGCATGATCAGCGGCAGGAAGTAGTTGTTCCAGGTGGCGACCAGTGTGAAGAGCAGGACCGTGACCAGGCCGGGGCCCAGCAGCCTGAGGGCGATGCGGAAGAAGATCCGCGCCTCGCCCGCGCCGTCGATGCGGGCAGCCTCCAGGATGCTGTCGGGGACCGCGTCCTGGGCGTGGATACGCATGAGATACAGGCCGAACGGGTTCACGAGCGAGGGCAGGATGATCGCCCAGGGGGTGTTGACCAGGCCCGCCTTCGCGAAGAGCAGATAGGTCGGGATCGCCAGGGCGGTGGTCGGGACCATGACGGCGCCGAGTACGAGGTTGAGGGCGGCCCGGTCACCGCGGAAGCGGAACTTGGCGAACCCGTACCCTCCGGCGGCCGCGAGCAGCGCGGCGCCGACCGCGCTGACGACGGCGTACAGCATCGTGTTGAGCAGCCAGTGCGCGAACACCCCGTCGTCCTGGGTGAAGGTCTCCTTGATGTTCGTCAGCAGTTGCGGAGTGTCGGAGAACCACAGGCCGAAGCTGTTGAACAGGTCCTGTGTGCTCTTGGTCGAGGCGATCAGCAGCCACAGGAGGGGAAGGAGGAAGTAGGCCAGGGCGGCCAGCATGGCGATCGTCAGCGGGGTGCTGCGGCGGGCCGAGTGCGTTTTCGCGTGGGCGGTGCGCGCCGGCTGCGTCGTCGTCGCGGCGGCCGTGGCCGGCGGTGTCGTCGTCACGGGGTCCCCCTGCGGTTCGCGGTGAGCAGGACGCCGTAGGAGGCGATCACGATGACGAGGCCCAGGAGGAAGGACACCGTGGCCGCGTAGTTGACCTGCTGGCCGGTGAAGGCCAGGGAGTAGGCGTAGAGGTTGGCGGTGTAGGAACTGCTGATCACGTCCGGGGCGATCTTCATCAGCAGGTTCGGTTCGTTGAACAGCTGGAAGCTGCCGATCACGGAGAACAGCAGGGTGAGCAGCAGCGCCGGGCGGAGCGCGGGGAGCTTGACCGACCAGGCGATGCGCCAGGCACCGGCACCGTCCATCGCGGCCGCCTCGTACAACTCCTGCGGGATCGTACGCAGGGCGGCGTACAGGATGATCATGTTGTAGCCGACGAACTCCCACGTCACGATGTTCGCCAGGCTGCCGAGCATCCAGCCGTCGCTGAGGAAGTGCGGGGCCGGCAGCTCCAGCGTGCGGCTCAGCTGGGCGAAGGGGCCGAAGTCCGGGCCGTACAGATAGCCCCACATGAGCGCGGCGACCACGCTCGGCACGGCGTAGGGAACGAAGATGCCCAGCCGGATCACGCGCGCGAGGCGCAGCAGACCACTGTCGAGCGCGAGCGCGAACAGCAGCGCCAGCAGCAGCATCACGGGGACCTGGAGCACGAAGAACAGCGCGACGCGGCCGACACCGCCCAGGAACTGCGCGTCGCTCAGGGCCTGGACGTAGTTGTCGAGACCGACGAACACCCTTCCGCCGACCAGTCGCTCCTGGAACAGGCTGAGGTACGCGGCATAGCCGAGTGGGGCGAGGAAGAGCAGCAGGAACAGCACCATGAACGGTGCGACGAACAGCGGCCCCGCTGATCGACGACGGTGCGTGGCAGCCATCTCAGCCCCCCTTGACGGTGAAGCCCTGACCCTTGGCGTACGTGGTCAGGCGCGTCTGCCACGTGCCCAGCGCGGCGACCGTGTCGGTCTTGTCGGCCAGAGACTTGCCGACCGTCTCGGTCCAGTCCGTCGCCGCCTTGTCCAGGAAGGGAGGCCACTGGAACGAGGCATTGACCGTGTCGCTGATGCCGGCGAAGACCTGGTTGACCTTCTGACCGCCGTAGAACGACGGAGCGTCCGAGGCGAAGTCGGGGTCGGTGAGGAGGGCCTTCGTCGCCGGGAAGAAGAACTGCTCGGTGGCGAACATCTTGGCGCTCGCCGGGTCGCTGTTGAGGAACTGCGCGAACAGGGCGGCCGCGATGGGATTCTTGGTCGACCGGATGACCGCCGTCGTCGAGCCGCCCCAGTTGCCCGAGCTGGGCTTGGCGGCGTCCCACTGCGGCAGCGGCGCCGCCCGCCATTTGCCGGCGGTGGCCTTGGCCGAACCGGAGAGAAAGACCGGGCCCCAGGCCGCGGTGATCCAGGTCGCGTACTTGCCCTTGTTGAGCGCCGCGTACCAGGCATCGGTGAAGTCCGGCTCGACACCGATGACCCCCTCCTTCGCCAGCCCACCCCAGTACGCGCCGAGTTTCTTCGACACCGCGTCGTCGACGCTGATGGTGATGTCGCTCTTGCCGGAGACGACGTACGGCCTGGCACCCGCCTGCCACAGCAGCCCGTGCCAGGCGGCGACCTGGTTGGCCGCGAGGTTGGTGAGGTACACGCCGGGGTCGGCCTTGTGCAGCTTGCGCGCTGCTTCGGCGAACTCGTCCCAGGTGCCCGGCACTTCGATGCCGTGCTTGTCGAAGATGTCCTTCCGGTACAGCATGCCCATCGGGCCGGTGTCCTGCGGGATCGCCCAGACCTCGCCGTCGCTGCCGCTGACCTGGCCCCAAGTCCAGTCGACGAACTCGTCCTTGAGCGTGGCGGCGCCGTAGGGCCGAAGGTCCAGCAGGCTGTCCGTGATCGTGAAGGTCGGGATCGCCTGGTACTCGATCTGCACCATGTCCGGGGCGCCGCTGCCGGCCTTGAGCGCCGTACGCAGCTTGGTGTACTGCGGGGTGCCCTGACCGGCGTTGACGACCTTGACCTTGACGGCCGGGTACTTCTTCTCGAAGAGGGCGACCTCCTTGTCGATGTTCGGTACCCAGGTCCAGAACGTCAGCTCGGTCGGCGTCTTCATCGCCTTGTCGATGTCGGCGCGGCTGACCGGCTTGCCGGCGGCGGAGGAACCGCCGTTGTCACCGCCGCCGCAAGCAGTGAGGGCGGCGCCGAAGGAGAGGGCGCCCGTCGTGGTGAGGAACAGCCGACGGCTCATCGGGGACGCGCTGGACAGGAATGTGGTTCGGGGCATGGTGAACTCCCGCCGATGGCGAAGGTGGCGGCATGCCTGGCGAGGGCGTGCCGAAGGGGTGTGGGACGGAAGGCGCGGACGCGCGACCGGGCTGGAACGCCGGCATGGCCGGGGCGCGTCCAGGTGGACGGGGCCGACGACGCGCCATGTGTTGCGGAGGCGGAGATCGCGGCCGGAGAGAAGAGGTGAGGGAGCCCCGTACAGGGTGCTCCGAGCCGGCTCAGGGCATGCTGGGATCAGGGGTGACCGCGCGCGTCGCCCGGGGCGAGGGGCGCGCCCGGAGCGGCCGGGCAGTGACCGGTCGGGCGGCTTGCCCTGGGGTCACGCTTCGGTCATGGGCCGTTGCCGCGCGGGCAGGCCGGTGTCATTCGGTGTCAGGTGGCGGGGCCTCCGTTCGAGAGCGACGGATCGGGCTTTCCCCGTCGGGAACGGGAGGCGGCGCGCCGCCCGCGAGCCGGGGTCGTCCGGTTCGGCGGCGGCGCGGTCGAGGCGCGGATGATGAGATCGACCGGTGGGTCACTGGCCGTCAAGGGGGCTGCCTCCGGGTTCTCGATGACGTGCACGAGACGCTTGAGTCCCTCCTGCGCCACGGCGTCGAACGGCTGCCGCACCGTGGTCAGGGGAGGAGCCACATGGGCGGCGACCGGAATGTCGTCGAAGCCGACGACGCTGACGTCCTCCGGTACGCGCCGTCCGGCCTCCGTGAGCGCGTGGATGAGACCGATCGCCATGTCGTCGTTGGCGGCGAAGACCGCGGTGACGTCACCGTCCTCGGCCAGTTCGCGCCCGGCCGCGTACCCGGACGCGGCCGACCAGTCGCCCGCGATGACCGGAGGTACGTCTCTGCCGTGTGCCGTCAGCGTCGCTCGCCATCCTTCCAGGCGGTCCCGGGCGGCGTACCAGCGCTGTGGACCGGCCAGGTGATGAACCGTCGGATGACCGAGTCCCAGCAGGTGTTCGGTCGCGGTACGCGCCATCAGGTCGGCACCGTCGCCCACGGTCAGCACCGTGGGCGCGGTGACGGGCGGCGGGGCGCCGATGACGAGGACCGGCACGGCGACGCGGAGGGTCACGTCTCCGTCCTCTCCGGCCTCGTCGATCGGTTCGGAGATGACGATGCCGTCCACGCCCTGGTCGAGGAGCGAGTCCACGGCGCCCGCGATGCCCGCAAGGTCGCCTTCCACCGAGTTGACCACGCGGAGTGCGTAGCCCGTGTCGCGGACGACCCGCTCGACACCCATGAGCAGTGAGGCCGGCCCGTACAGGGCTGTGCCCAGCGTGACCACGCCGATGGAGCGGGTGCGTCCGGAGGCCAGTGCCCGGGCGGCACTGTTGCGCCGGTAACCGAGCTGCTCGGCGGCTTCCAGGACGCGTCGGCGCACCTCCGCGGAGACGTACGGCTCATCGTTGAAGACCCTCGACACCGTCTTCTGGGAGACCCCGGCCACGCGGGCCACGTCCATGCTGCTCGGCGCGGCGGAGCTACCGCCCCGCCCTGTCCCTCGCGTCATGGCACCTCCCGCCGACCGCACGATCCAGCCCTATGGTGTCAGACACCGCCTGCCCGACTCGTGTCCGAGGCCGCCTGACTGCGCTGTCATGTCTGCGTAGTCATGTCTACGCAGTCATAGAGGAGCCGTCAAGGGGTCGGTGGGGATCGTTCACGGAACCGCACCTGGGTTCAACTGCCGCCCGGCTCTCGACGGGAGCCGTGACCGGTACCGGGCGGTGTCGCTGATGACGCCGTGCTGAAAGCCGTGCGGCGGGTCAGCGGGGAGGGCCGGCTGTTCGCGGCGGTCCTTGCATGGCCGGGAACAGAGCGCGGGTGCGGTCGGGGTCGGGCGAGACGAAGGTGCCGTCCGCGGTGACCACGGCGGTCGACGGGTCCCCCTCGACGCTGATCGACCCGGCCACGAAGACCTTGCGGCCCTCGGTCCCCGTGACGCGGGCGTAGACCCGTAGGGGGGTCTCCAGCGGCACGGGTCGGTGGTACCGCACCTGCAGGGAGACCGTCATGCCCGGCGTTCCGGCCGCGACGCAGGCCCAGCCCATGACCTCGTCCAGCAGCATGGCGCTCATGCCGCCGTGTCCGTAGCCGGGCGGGCCTTCGTGGGCGATGCCGAGGGTGCAGCGGCCGACGATGCCGTCGGCGTCCTGCGTCACCCGCAGGGGCGGGGCGAGGGGGCTGCCGGCTCCGGTGACGGGGCTGTACATCCGGACCCCTCCGGGGAACTCGTCCACGGCGGGTATCTCTGCCGGTGCGCGCTGTCGGCCGGTCAGCTGTCCGGCGAGCCGACGCACACCGTCCGCAACGTGGTGCAGGACGTCCGCCGAGGCCGCGGTGCGTACGGTGGCGTCCACCAGGGACCGCAGTTCGTGGCCGAGTGCGGCGATCGCCGCCCGCTGATGGGCGAGTTGTTCTTCTGTCGGTCTCGCGGGGCCGGGGTCCGTGGCCGTTTCGGGCAGTGGTGCGTTCATCGGGTTTCTCGGGTCGGGGGAGGTGGGGCGGGAGCGTGGCGCGGTCAGCCGTCGGCGCGGACGAAGACGGGCTTGAGGCGCTTCTCGGGCAGTGCGTCGGGGAGTTGGTCCCAGTCGAGGACGTGGGAGACGACCCGGGCCGGGTCGACCTTGCCGGATCCGGCGAGAGCGAGGGCGTCGGGGATGTGGTTGCGGACGTTGTCGCGGGCGATGCGCAGGGTGACGCCGGTGAGGTACATGTCGAGCAGCGGCAGCTCACCGGGGCGGAAGTGGTTGCCCGCCGACTCGCAAACGCCCTCCGGTACGAGGGACTTGACGGCCAGGGCCAGCTGGTCGACCCGGCCCGTCGCCTCCACCGCGATGTCGAAGCCGTGCCGGACGGGCTCAAGCGTCTCGGCGGTGGCGGCGCCGTAGCCGCGGGCGATCTCGCGGTGCTCGGGGTCGGGGTCGACGTACAGGACGCTGGAGGCGCCGAGGGCGCGGGCGATGTCGCACACGTAGAGGCCGATGCTGCCCCGGGCGACGACCAGGACGCGGGCTTCGGGCCGGTTCTTCAGATGGGGCGCGACCAGACGCCACGACAAGGACCAGTTGTCGCCGGCGGACGCCATGGCGACGGGGTCCAGACCGCCGGGCAGGGGCACCAGCATGGCGTCCGCCCAGGGGACACGGACCAGGTCGGAGAAGAGCCCGCCCCAGGTGCCGCCGATGGGTGCGCCGTACATGGCCATGTGCGGTACGGCCGTGCAGTGCGCGGTCAGTCCCGCGCGGCAGTTGTCGCAGGTGCCGCAGTTGATGGACCAGGGCACGACGACCAGGTCGCCGGGGGCCACGGTGGTGACGGCGTCACCGGTCTCGACGACGCGGGCCACGCACTCGTGCCCCAGGGCGAACGGCGGGTCGATGAAGCCGTGCCCGGCCAGGATCGCGGAGTCGACGTCGCAGGAGGTGGCGGCCACGGGGGCGACGATCGCCTCCTGGCCGGACCGGAGTTCGGGGTCGGGCGCCTCGCGCCACTCGACGGTATGGCGGGCCACGTAGGTCAGCTCACGCATCGGCCTGCTGTCCCTTCGCCAGAGCCACCAGGTCGGCGTAGCGGATCACGGAGCCTCCGGCGCCCCAGGTGCCGTCGGGCTGCTCGTGCACCAGCACCCACACCCGCAGGGCGTCGTCCGGGGAGAGCCCGGCCGCCGCGAGCACGCTCCTGGTGACGTCCTCGACCAGTCCGCTCTTGCGCCGCTCGGACAGCGCGCCCTGCGGAACCGTCACCTCCACCAGGAAACGGGGCGCGTCGTCCTCGGCGGTGGTCTGGGCCCCTTCAGGGAGCTCGACGAGGTAACTCCACGCCTGGGCGCGGAAGAACGCGGTGTCGGGCGCTCCCTCCCAGCGCAGCAGGACGGCGGCCAGATCGCGCTGGACCGTCCTGCGGCCCTCCTCGGCCAGGGCACCGTGTGGTGCGGTGAGCCGGATCATCGGCATGACGAAGTCTCCCCTTCGGCTGGACACGGGCTATGACAGTCGTTATAGACCACGGTCACGCTAGACTATGACGTGCGTTATAGCCAGAGGGGAGCACGGTCTTGGCCAAGCCCAGCGCGCCGTCGCGCGAGCGCATCGTGGCCGGTGCGGCCGACATGATCAGCAGGCGCGGTCTGAGCGCCACGAGCATCCGGGAGCTGGCCAAACACGCCAAGGCGCCGCTCGGCTCGACCTACCACTACTTCCCGGAGGGCAAGCAGCAACTGGCCACCGAGGCGGTGCGGTACGCGGGCGAGGCGGTCGCTCGCCTCCTGCGCAAGGAACTGGACGCGGGCCCCGTCGCCGGACTGCGCGCCTTTCTGGCCCTGTGGCGCGGCATCGTCATCGACAGCGACTTCCGCGCCGGCTGCCCGGTCCTGGCCGTCGCCGTGGAGGAGCCGCCGGCCGAGGAGACCCCGCCGGCCCTCGTCGCCGCGGCCGAGGCGTTCGAGGGCTGGGAGCGGCTGCTCGCCGAGGCGCTGCGTGAGCACGGTGCCACCTCCGACCAGGCTCCAGGGCTGGCGGCCCTCATCGTGGCCTCCGTCGAGGGCGCCATCGCCATGTGCCGCGCCAAGCGCAGCATGCAACCCCTGGACCAGGTCGCGCAGCAGCTCGAAGCCCTGATCGCCGGCGCGCTCGACCGCCCGGCCTGAGGGGCGAGGGCCCTCGGCTCAGGCGCCGATCGCGGCGCGGATCGCCTTCGCCTTCTCCTCGGTGAACACGCCGCTCTCCAGGAGGGAGAGGATGGAGAGGACGCCGCCGCCGGAGCCCCAGCTGCCTTCCTCGACGACCCGGAAGGTGACCCACCAGGCCGGCGACGGCTCCGGCAGTCCGCAGGCGTCGGCCAGTGCGGACAGGATGCGCTCGATGACCTCGGCCCGGACCTCGCGGCGCCAGTCCCCGTCCATGACGGCCACGTCGATCACCATGACGTCGGGCCGCTGGCCGGCATCCGCCAGCAGACGGCCACCGATGGCCATCATGTCCGGCTCGCGCTCCATGAAGTGCACCTGGAATCCGGCCCGGGCGGCCGGCGCGAACTGCCCCACTTCGGGCACGAGCACGGCGTCGGTCAGCGTCTCGGCCAGGGCGCGGCGCTGCTCCGGGCTCAGGCGCCCCTTCGGTGTAGGCCGACCGTACAGCTTTCTATGACGGTCGTCATGGAGGGGGTGGGTGGAGCGGTGCCCGGCCGAGGTCTGAAACCAGTCGGAAACAAGGTCTTGTCGTGGGTAAAAACGATGGTTAGTTTAACGGCCAATCGAAGCCAGCTCTGGTCGTCGGGGGGCCTCCAGCGCGTTTGCACACGTCAAGGAAGGGCAGTGCCATGACGCTTGAGAACGTGAACCTCTCACGTCGCAGTCTTCTTGGACTCGGAGTCGCGGCGGGCGTCATCACGCTCACGGCGTGCGGCTCCGGCAGCGGTTCGAGCGACGACCCTCTGGTGATGACCGTGTGGGGTGGCGAGGCCGACCGGAAGACCTACCAGAAGCGCATCGACCTGCTGGTGAAGAAGCACCCGGAGCTGAAGGTCAAGCTCCAGCTGATCCCGGGCGACTCCTACCCGCAGAAGGTGCAGACGATGATCGCGGGCGGCAACGGCCCGGACATCATGCAGGTCGCCGAGAACGTCAACGTGTACTCCAGCAAGAACCAGCTCAGGCCGCTCGACGACCTCGCCAAGAGTGCGGGTCTGGACCCGAAGAAACGATTCGGCTCGATCGGTTCGATCTACTCCTACCAGGGCAAGCTCTACGCGATACCCGACCGCTCCGGCGCGATGATCGTGTACTACAACAAGACCCTCTTCGAGAAGAAGGGCATCAAGGCGCCGACGGCGGACTGGACGTGGGACGACGCGCTCGACGCGTTCAAGGAGCTGACGGTTCCGGGCAGGACGTGGGGCTACGGCGGCGCGGGGTGGTGGGCCCAGTGGTGGAGCTTCGTGTACCAGAACGGCGGCACCATCATCGACGCCAACGGCAAGCCGGCCGTCGCGACCGACGAGGTCGTCGAGGCGCTGCAGTGGGCGGGCGACCTGGTCTTCAAGCACGGCGTGGTGCCGACTCCCAAGCAGTACGCCGACATGGGCGCTGACATCGGCGGTGACCAAGCGTTCGCCAATGGGAAGGTCGGTGTCAACACCACCGGGTTCTGGGCCATCAGTGGCCTCGCGCAGACCAAGTTCGAGTGGGATATCGCGCCACTGTGGCGTGGCAAGAAGCAGGCGGTGACGGCCTTCGGTAGCGGCCTCGCCATCTCCCGTACCGCGAAGAACCCCACGAACGCGTTCAAGGCGATCGACTTCCTCACCTCGCCGGAGGCCCAGCAGCAGATCATCGCCTCGGGTGAGGACGTGCCGGCCAACCTGGAGGTGCAGCGGAGCGACGCGTTCCTCAAGCCGGCGTGGATGAAGACGCCGGTGGACATGAACGTGTTCGCCGAGTCGAGCTCCTTCGTCTTCCACGAACCGTTCATCCCGGAGTGGAACGAGATGCAGACGGCCTTCGACAAGGGGCTGGCCGACTTCTGGCTCGGCAAGCAGAGGGACGCCCGGGCCGCGCTCACCGCGGTCCAGAAGAACCTTGAGTCGATCATCCAGTCCGCGGGATGACGGGTGATGTCGAAGCTGCGGCGCCGCGAGGCGCTCTGGTTCTACCTGTTCGCCTCACCGTGGATCGTCGGGTTCCTCGTATTCCTGCTCGGACCGATGGTCGCGTCGATCTACCTGTCGCTGACGGACTGGGATTCCTTCACGCCGCCCAAGTGGGTCGGTCTGCAGAACTACGTGAAGCTGCTGACCGATGATCCCGCCTTCTGGAAGGCGCTGTGGAACACCTGTTACTACGCGGCGATATCGGTCCCGCTCGGACTGGTGATCGGGCTGTGGCTGGCGAACCTGCTCAACAAGCAGGTTCGTGCCCGCAAGGTGTTCCGCACCCTGATCTACCTGCCGACCCTGGTCCCGCTGGTCGCCACGGCCATGATCTTCAAGATGGTGCTCGCCCCGTCGGGTCCCTTCAACAAGATGCTCGGAGCGATCGGCATCCCGGGGCCGTCGTGGCTGCTGGACCCGACCTGGGTCAAACCCGCCCTGATCCTGCTGTCGGTGTGGGGTGCCGGCAGCGCGACCGTCCTGCTGCTCGCGGCCATGAAGGGCATTCCGCGGGAGCTGTACGAGGCGGCCGAGGTCGACGGCGCGGGCGCGGTGCGGCAGTTCTGGAGCATCACCGTGCCGCATCTGACGCCGATCATCTTCTTCAACCTGGTGATGGGGCTGATCGGCGCGTTCCAGGTGTTCTCCCAGGTGTACATCCTCACCAAGGCCCAGGCAGGCGCCTACAACGCCAGCCAGACGATGGTGCCGTTGCTGTTCGACCAGGCGTTCTCCTACTACCACATGGGGTACGCGTCAGCGATCTCCTGGCTGCTGTTCGCGGTGATCCTGGTGTTCACGCTGCTCGCCTTCCGCACCACCCGGCGCTGGGTGTTCTACGAAACCGAGGTCAAGTGATGGCCGCCGTCATCTCCACCGCCGCGCCGCAGCAGGAACACCAAGAGCGCGGGCGGCGCCGTATCACCCACACGGTGCGGGCGTTCCGGGCGACACCGTTCACCTACGCGACCCTGATCATCGTGTCGGCGATCCTCTCGACCCCCCTGGTGTTCGTCGTGTCGATCGCGCTGTCGAGCGACCAGACGGTCAACGCCAACACCTTCACGATCATCCCGCACGAGTTCCACTGGGAGAACTTCACCCGGGTGTTCGGAACGGACCTGCCCATGGGCCGGTTCCTGGTGAACTCGCTGATCATCTCGGTGGGGTCCGTGGTCGGCCAGGTGGTGTCGAGCGGCCTCGTCGGCTACGCGTTCGCACGGCTCAGGGCACCCGGGAAGAACGCGCTGTTCCTGATCGTCATCGCCACGATGATGATCCCGGCACAGATCACGATGATCCCGCAGTTCATCCTCTTCCGGGACCTGGGCTGGGTGAACACCTATCTGCCGCTGATCGTGCCGAACTTCTTCTCCAACGCCTTCAACGTCTTCCTGGTACGCCAGTTCGTCTCCCGCCTGCCGAGCCAGCTCGACGAGGCCGCCATGGTGGACGGGCTCGGCTTCTTCGGCATCTACCGGCGGATCATGTTCCCGATGCTGAGGCCGGTGCTGATCGCGATCGGCATCTTCACCCTGACGTACAACTGGGGTGACTTCATGGGGCCGTTGATCTATCTGAACGACGAGTCGAAGATGCCGTTGGCGCTCGGCGTGCAGTACATCACCAGTACCTCGCAGGCCCTGCAGGCGCCACCGTGGAACCTGGTGATGGTCGGTTCGATCCTGCTCACCCTGCCGATGATCGCCGTCTACTACCTCGGCCAGCGGTACCTGTACGAAATGGACATCAGCGGCGGAAGCGCGGGGGTCAAGTGAGGCGGCCGGCCATCGTCAACAAGGGCATCGAGCTCGACGCCCGGTGCATCCGGATCGACGGCCGTCCACGCGTCCTGCTGTGTGCGTCGCTGTTCTACTTCCGCCTACCGCGCGAGCAGTGGCGGGCGCGGCTCGAACAGGTGCGGGCGTCGGGATACACCTGCGTCGACGTCTATCTGCCGTGGAACTTCCACGAGACGGCACCCGGCCGCTGGTCCTTCGAGGGCGGACGGGACGTCGCCGCCTTCCTGGACCTGGCGCACGAGGCCGGGCTGTACGTCATCGCGCGGCCAGGTCCGTACATCTGCTCCGAGTGGGACGGCGGCGCGTTGCCGGCCTGGCTGGGCCTCGATCCCGACCTGCGGGTCCGTCAGAACGAACCGCGCTTTCTCGCCCAGGTCACCGCGTGGTTCGACCGGGTGCTGCCTCTGCTGACCGCTCGGCAGTACCCGGCCGGGGGCCCGGTCGTCATGGTGCAGCTGGAGAACGAGCTGGACTTCTTCGACTGCGAGGACCGCACCGGATATCTGACCGCCCTGCGTGACCAGGCGATCCGTCACGGCATCACCGTGCCGTTGATCGCCTGCGCCGGGCAGGGCGATATCGAGGGCGCCACCGGAAACGTCCCCGGCGTCGTACCGGCGTGCAACTTCTACCCGGACGACGACTCCCCGCACATCGAGGCCGAAGTGCGGCGCTACACCGGGCTGCTGGCGGACCGAGGCGTGCCGCTGCTGATCACCGAGACGAACCGGCGTCATCGGACGCTACGGCGGTTGCTGGCGAGCGGCGCGTCGCTGATCGCGCCCTATCTGCAGTCGTCCGGGTGGAACTTCGGCTACACGCCGTCCAGCGGGAACTGGGGCAACCCCGGCAACTTCATGAGCCACGGCTACGACTTCGGCGGATACGTCTCGTCCACCGGTGCCGAACGGCCGGAGTACATCCAGGCGCAGGTACTCGCGCGGGTGATCGACGCGCTGGGATCCCGGCTGGCGCTCGCCACGCCGACCGTGTCCCGCGTGGAGGTGACCGCCGACTTTCCGACCAGTTCGTCGGCGTCGGCTCTGGACCTTCAGGAAGGCGGCCGGCTGGTCGCCGTCCCGAACCTGGGCACGGCACCGGGCACGGCGGTCGTGAACGGCGTGCCGGTCGCCGTCGCGCCGGACTCGTGTCCGCTGATGCTGGTGGACGTGCCGCTGCGGTCCTGGGGCTGCGACACGACGCTGACACTGGCGTCGGCGGATCTGGTGGCGGCGACGGACGGCGCGCTGGCGTTCTCCTCCGAGGTGCCGGTCACCGTCGTCCTGGGCGGCACCCACGTCGAGATCCCCGCGCCGACGACCGGCGCGCCCGAGCGGACGACCGTCGCGGGACTGACGCTCGTCGTGCTGGCGCCGCCGGATGCCGCACGCCTCCGGGCGCTGGACCGGGACGGCACGGTGCGGCTGACCGACGTGCCCCCTCCGCAGGGCACGACGCCGCCGGCCGCCGTACGGGCGGTTCGACGGCGGTCGGCCGCCGCCCCGGAGAAGCCGGCGGGCAGCCACGCGGTGCCGCCGACGCTGGAGTCGCTCGGCGTGTACCGGGGACGCGGCACCTACCGGACCACGGCGGATCTGACAGGCGTCGACGAACTGCTGCTCGTCGGCGCGGCGGACATCGTCGACCTGTCGATCGCGGGCCGGGTCCAGCCGCCGGTCGCCGGATTCGGTGCGGCACAGCGCATCGACGTCCATGAGGTGACGGGCAACGCCCCGATCGAGGCCGTGGTGGAGATCTGGGGGCACGCGAACTTCGACGACGCGCGTCTGCCCGCGCTCCGCCTCGGCGCGCTGCGCGGACTCGGCACGCTGTGGGCGGTCCGGAACGTGCAGGACCTGTCGGCCCTGTGGACGGTGCGTGGCCACTGGGCGGGCGCACCGGCGCCCACACGGGAGCTCGGCGGCTGGAGCAGCACCCGCGTCGGCGTCCCCGTCACCTACACGCGCGACATCCGGTCGACCACCGTGTCGGCCCTGCACCTGCGGGGTGTGGTCGAGCCGGTGCGCGTGACCGTGGACGACGGCGAGCCGAGCACCGTCCACGCCGAGGACCCCTGGGTCCTGCTGCCCGCCGGTACCCGTCAGGTCGCGGTGACGTTGCCGCACCACCCGAGTGGCGGCGGACTGCGCGCAGAGCTGCTGAGCCTCGAACCGGTGACGGACTGGTCGTGCGCCGTGCAGGACGACGAACTGCTGACCGGCTTCGCCGCCGGGAAAGGTCCCGCGCAGGACATCCGGCTGCCGCTGGCTCTGGAACCCGGTGAGGAGGCATGGCTCGACATCGACCTCCCGCCGTCCGACGACGGCTTCCTGGTGAGGCTGGACGGGTCACAGCTCCGCGCGACCGGCTGGGCCGCCGGGGAGTGCGTGGGGCGCGTCTGGGTCGGCGACCGACCGGCCTTCTCGGGTGGAGACCCGGACGTACTCTGGGTTCCGGCGGGATGGTCCGGGCTGACCCTGCTGCTCAGGGGTATCGACGGGCAGGGCGATCCGGAGCTTCGTAGGCTATGGCTGGAGTCTCCGAACGGTTGAGCCCGGTCGAGAACGGTTGAGGGGGAAGGGTGGCCCGGCGCACGGCCCGTGATCTTCGGAACGAGAACCGTTTCGAGGTGTTGCACGCGCTGTTCGAACTCGGGCCGTCCACCCGCCAGGAACTCGCCCGGCACACCGGACTCAGCACGGCGACCGTGGCCACACTGGTCACCGAGTTCCTCTCCGAGGGCGTGCTGCACATCGCCACCGTGGAGCGGAACACCGGGGGACGGCCGCAGGAGCGGCTCACCATCGATCCCGACCGCGGGCGGATCGTCGGTGTCGACGTCGCCGAGACGTACGTCGACGCCACGGTGTACGACCTCGCGCTCGGCACGCTCGGCCACGGAGAGGTCGCCCTGGACGAGCACGAGAACGACCAGGCCTATGTCGTGGGCGGGATCGTCCACGCGATCGAGTCGGCCATCGAGGCCAGCTCGACCGAGCGCGACCGCGTCATGGGCGTCGGTGTCAGCATGCCGGGCCACGTCCACCCCGACGCGGGCGTCTCGGTCTTCGCGCCGAACTGGGACTGGCACGACGTCCACATCGAGGACCTGCTGGAGAAGCGCCTCCGGATCCCCGTGTACGTCGACAACCCGCTCAAGGCGGTCATCCTGTCCGAGATGTGGTTCGGGGCCGGGCGTGCCGTCGACAGCCTGGCCGTGGTCAACCTCGGCACCGGAGTCGGCGCGGGGCTGGCCATCGACGGTGCGCTCATCCGAGGCGTCACCAACAACGCCGGCGAGTGGGGCCACACGCTGCTCCAGCTCGACGGACGGCCGTGCCGCTGCGGCCGCCGCGGTTGTGTCGAGGCCTATCTCGGCGTGCACGGTCTGGAGACGACGCTCGCCGAGATCGACCCGGAACACCCCGCGCTCAGGCAGGCACGGCAACGCGAGTTCGTCGAGGCGGTCGCCGACGGCCTCGCCGCGGGCGATCCGGCGCTGACGGACCTCGCCCGCCGTACCTCGCACTACCTCGCCGCGGCCCTCGGCGACCTGGTCAACCTGCTCAACATTCCCGCCGTCACCCTGACCGGCTGGACCTCCGAAGCGCTGGCCGACTGGCTCGTGCCCGCCGTGCGTGACGAGCTCCCCGACCATGTGATGCCCGGCTCCCTGCCCGACCTCACCGTCGAGGCGTCCCAGGTCCCCGGCAACGGCGTGGCCCTCGGCATGGCAACCTTCACCCTCGAGCGGTTCCTCACGCGACTCGGCCTGGCGAGCCCCGGCAGGACCAGGCCATAGCGTCACCCGGCCGACGATCCGCTCCGCGGCTCGGACCCCCGGCGTTCCCACGGTCAGGCGGTCTGGGTGTTCTACGGTGATCTGATGCGACTTGTGCCCAGGTGGGCTTTGCTCTCGTCGGGATGTGCGCCCGTCCTGCTGGCCGGAGGCTGGACGATCGCGGGGCTGCTCGAAGGGCCCGCCTACGACCCCGCCACTCAGACGATCAGCGTGCTGGCGGCGTACGGCTCTGCCGGGTTCTGGGTGATGACCGCTGCCTTGTTCGCCCTGGGCGTCTGTCACCTGCTGACCGCTTGGGGGCTGCGCGCGGCCGCACTCGCCGGACGTGTGGCGCTGGGTGGGGGTGGAGCGGCGGCGTTGGTGGTGGCACTGCTTCCGGCACCGAGCAGTGGGGGCTCCCTGCGCCACGGGTCGGTCGCCGCGGTCGGATTCACACTCCTGGCGGTGTGGCCGGTGCTGGCCGCCGATCGCAGCGGATACGCACCGTGGGCGCTGCGGCCCGCGCCCTCCATCGTGGCGACCGCACTGATGGGCGTCGCCGCAGGATGGTTTCTGATCGAAATACACGGTCACGGCGTCATCGGCATCGCCGAGCGGCTGGTGACGTTCCTTCAGTCCCTGTGGCCCTTTGTGGTCGTTGCCTCCTGCCTGCGCCGCTCCGACCGGACCGACAGCGAAATTTTCGGCGAGGAAACCGACTGTTGACACCTTCACCGGCCAAACCAACACTTACGGCGGTGACAGACCCCCCACCGGCCGTCGGTACCCTCCGTCGGCTGTCACAAGGAGGAAGCATGTCCGAGAACGACGGCTCCACCGCCCGGATCAGCCGCAGGAAACTCATCGGTGGCACCGGTGCCTTAGCGCTGGCCACCGCGTCGGGCCTGATGGTGCCCGGCACCGCCCACGCCGACACGACCATCACCCGCAACCAGACCGGCACCGACAACGGCTTCTACTACTCGTTCTGGACCGACGGCGGCGGATCGGTCGCCATGACGCTGTCGTCCGGTGGCAACTACCGGACCTCCTGGACCAACTGCGGGAACTTCGTCTGCGGCAAGGGCTGGAGCAACGGCGGACGGCGAACGGTGCGCTACTCGGGCAGCTTCGCACCGTCCGGCAACGGCTATCTGACCCTCTACGGGTGGACGTCGAACCCGCTCGTGGAGTACTACATCGTCGACAACTGGGGCACGTACCGGCCGACAGGAACCTACAAGGGAACCGTGACCAGCGACGGCGGTACGTACGACATCTACCAGACGACGCGGTACAACGCCCCGTCCGTCGAGGGCATACGAACGTTCAACCAGTACTGGAGCGTCCGGCAGTCGAAGAGGACGGGCGGAACCATCACCACGGGGAACCACTTCGACGCGTGGGCCCGTGCCGGAATGAGGCTGGGCAGCTTCAACTACTACATGATCCTCGCGACCGAGGGCTACCGGAGCAGCGGGAGCTCCAACATCACGGTGAACGCCTGAGTCAAGCAGGGGCGTGTGCCGCGAAGGGCTTGCGCACCCTTCCGGCACCGCCCTTGCGCGCCCGAGTACGGGCGGCGAATTCACCGAATGCGAGATCCATCCGCGCCGCGGTGCCGAATGAAGTGCATGGACACGTGACTTCGGCCCCTCGGAATTTCTCACGGAGCTCGCATGGTGGACAAGCCGGTGGAAACGTTGCCCTCCGCTTCGCAGGAATCCACGGCCGTCCTGGACGGGGACGACCACCCGGCCGAGACCGAGAGGATCCTCGCCGCGGTGCTGGCCGGCGTCCTGCACACCGAGCGGGTGCCGGTCGACGGTCACTTCTTCAACGAACTGGGCGCTGACAGCCTGGTGATGGCGCACTTCTGCGCACGGGTCAGGAAACGGGCGGACGTGCCGCCGGTGTCGATGAAGGACGTCTATCGGCACCCGACGATCAGGAGTCTCGCCACGGCGCTCGCGACCACCCCGCCCGCGCCCCCCACCGAGCCGACCGCCGGAGCTGCGGTGTCGGCTCCGGCCCCGACACCCGTTCAGCGCCCGGCGGGAAGGGCACAGTACGTCCTGTGCGGCGTACTGCAGTTCCTGGCCTTCGCCGGCTACACCTGCCTCATCGCCCTCGTCGCCGCACGGGGCTACGAGTGGATCTCCGCCGGATCCGGCGTGGCCGACGTGTACCTGCGGTCGGTCCTCTTCGGCAGCGCGGCCTTCCTCGGACTGTGTGCCCTTCCCGTCCTTGCGAAGTGGACGCTCATCGGCCGGTGGACGCCCCGGCAGATCCAGGTCTGGAGCCTTGCGTACGTCCGCTTCTGGATCGTCAGGACGCTGGTCCGGTCGGACCCACTGGTGCTGTTCAGCGGCTCGCCGGTCTACCTGCTCTACCTGAGGGCGCTGGGCGCGAAGGTCGGGAGCGGCGCCGTGGTCCTGTCCCGGAGCGTGCCCGTGTGCACCGACCTGCTCACCATCGGTGACGGCACGGTCATCCGCAAGGACTCGTCCTTCGCCTGTTACCGGGCCCACGCCGGACTGATCCAGACCGGCCCGGTCACCTTCGGGAGAAACGTGCTGGTCAGCGAGGCCACGGTGATCGACATCGACACCTCGCTGGGTGACGGGGCCCAGCTCGGGCACGCCTCCTCGCTGCACCGCGGGCAGACCGTGCCCGACGGCGAGCACTGGCACGGATCGCCGGCACAGCGGACCGACGTGGACTACCAGGTGGTGGGATCGGCCCGCTGCGGTGCGTTGCGCAGGGCGGTCCACAGCGCTCTGCAGCTGCTGGTCGCACTGGCCCTGTACGTGCCGGCGGCGGTCGGCGGCGTCTCCGCGCTGCTCGCCGGGGTACCGCAGCTCAGCACGGCTCTGGAACCGGGGCCCGCGATCTTCACGGAGTGGACGTTCTACCGCGACGCCCTGGTGTTCTCCTTCGTGTTCGTCTTCGGTGCCGTTCCCGCCGGTCTTCTCGTCCTGTCCACCGTTCCCCGTCTGCTCAGCCTGGCCATCACACCGGGCAGGGTCTACTGCCTGTACGGCTTCCAGTACAGCGTGCACCGGGCGATCTCGCTCATGACCAACTGGAGGTTCCTCAAGCGCCTGTTCGGGGACAGCTCGGGCATCGTCCACTATCTGCGCTGCCTCGGTTACGACCTCTCCCGGGTCGAACAGACCGGGTCGAACTTCGGTACGGAGATGAAGCACGAGACGCCGTTCCTGAGCTCCGTCGGGCGCGGGACGATGATCGCCGACGGGCTGTCGATCGTGAACGCCGACTTCTCCAGTACCGCCTTCCGCGTGTCCCGGGCGTCGATCGGGCCGCGCAACTTCCTCGGGAACCGGATCGCGTACCCCACCCAGGGCAGGACGGGCGACAACTGTCTCCTCGCGACGAAGGTCGCCGTGCCGGTCGACGGGGAGGTCCGCGAGGGTGTCGGGCTGCTGGGCTCGCCCAGCTTCGAGATTCCCCGGTCGGTACTGCGGGACAGCAGGTTCGACCGGTTCAAGAGCCCCGAGGAACTGCGGCGCGGCCTCGCCGGCAAGAACAGGCACAACGCCGCCACCATGGGGTGGTACCTGCTGACGCGATGGATCTACATCTTCGGCCTCGCCCTGCTCACCGCGGCAGCCACAGAGCTCTACCTCTCGTTCGGCGCGCCGGCGATCGCGCTGGCCGACGTTCTCGCCGTGGGGTTCACCGCCGTGTACTTCGTGTGCGTGGAACGCGTCGTCACGGTGTTCCGCCCCCTGAGGCCGCTGCTCTGCTCCATCTACGACCCGCGCTTCTGGCAGCGCGAGCGCTACTGGAAGGTGCCCTCGGAGACGTACCTCCGCATCTTCGACGGCACCCCGTTCAAGAACCTGATATGGCGGCTGCTGGGAGTCCGGATCGGCAGCAGGGTCTTCGACGACGGCTGCTATCTGACCGAACGGACCATGGCCACCATCGGGGACGGCTGCACGCTCAACCACGGCAGCGTGATCCAGTGCCACTCCCAGGAGGACGGCACCTTCAAGTCCGACCACAGCACGATCGGCTCCGGCTGCACCCTCGGGGTCGGCGCCTTCGTCCACTACGGCGTGACGGTGGACGACGGGGCGGTGCTCGCCCCTGACTCCTTCCTCATGAAGGGAGAGACCGTCCCACGGGGCGCATGGTGGGGCGGGAACCCGGCGAGGCCGCTCCGCCCGCACAGCAGGGGTGAGGGAAGGCAGGGCACATGACAACGCCGCTTCCGGAGGCCGGCCGGACGTACTGGCGGGAGGTGCTCACCGCCGGCGGGGCCACCACGGTCCCCCGATGGACCCTCGACCCGGTGCCCCGGGTCGCCGCGCACGAGACGACCCTGCCCCAGGACCTGGTGGCCGCGCTGAGCCGTCTGGCGGACGAACTGGCCGTACCGCTCGGCTCGGTGCTCCTGGCCGCCCACGCCAAAGTGCTCGCCGCGCTGTCCGGCGAGCGCGAGGTCACGACCGGATACGTCGCCGTGGGCGGCGGCCCGCCGTTGCCCTGCCCCCTGACCACCGAACCCGACTCGTGGCGGGCGCTGGTGCTGCGCACCCACCGGGCCGAGTCGGAACTGCTGCTGCACAAGGACTTTCCCGTAGACGCTCTCAGGCGCGAGCTGGGTCTGCCCGGACCGTCGACCGAGGCCGTGTTCGACCCGACCGGCGGGAGCGCCCCCGTACTCGGCGAGAATGCCGTACTGCGGGTGGAGATCCGGCGACGCGGCGACCGGCCGGCGCTGCGGCTGCGGTACCGGACCGACGCGCTCGACGCGGACTGCGCCGCCAGGATCGTGGGCTACCACCTCACCGCACTCACCCTGGTCGCCACCGATCCGGACGCCGCACACGGCCGGCAGAGCCTGCTCTCCACCGAGGAGTACCGCTTCCAGATCGACGAGCTCGCCGGACCCCGCAGGGAGCTGCCCGACCGCCGCGCCCACGAACTGTTCGAGCAGCGCGTCAGGGCGCACCCGGACGCCGTCGCGGCCGTACAGGGCGACCGGCGATGGACCTACCGGGACCTCGACGCGCGGGCCAACCGGCTGGCGCGAGCCCTGCTGGCGAGAGGGCTCGGCCGCGAAGGCGTCGTCGCGGTGGTGACCGAGCGGAACCTGCACTGGGCGGCCGCCGTCCTCGCCGTCCTCAAGGCCGGTGGGGTGTACCTGCCCATCGAGCCGCACTTCCCGGCCGACCGCATCGCGACCATGCTCTCCCGGGCCCGGTGCCGGCTCGTGCTGACCGAGCCCGGCAGCACCACGATGCTCGACCGGGCCCTCGACGCGCTGCCCGCCGTCAGGAAGCTCTCCACCGACGCCGCCTACGCCGAGCACCACCCGGACTCGGACCTCGCCGTCGACGTCGCGCCGGACCAGCCGGCCTACATCTACTTCACGTCCGGTTCCACCGGCGAGCCCAAGGGAGCCATGTGCGAACACGCGGGCATGCTCAACCATCTCCGCGCCAAGATCGACGACTTGGGGATCGGCGAAGGGCAGGTGGTCGCGCAGACCGCGCCCCAGTGCTTCGACATCTCACTGTGGCAACTGCTCTCCGCGCTCCTGGCCGGCGGGCGGACCCTGCTCGTGGAACAGGACGCCATCCTGGACGTCCCGCGGTTCGTCGACACGATCGCCCGCGGCGGGGTCTCGGTGCTCCAGGTCGTACCGTCGTACCTCGACGCCGTCGTGTCCTACCTTGAGCGGCACCCGCGCCGACTGCCCAGCCTGCGGTGCGTGTCCGTCACCGGCGAGGCGCTGAGGAAGGAACTCGTCCAGCGCTGGTTCGCGGTCCAGCCCGGAATCAGGCTGGTCAACGCGTACGGGCTGACCGAGACCTCGGACGACACCAACCACGAGGTGATGGACCGGGTCCCGGACACCGAACGGGTCCCGCTCGGGCGGCCCGTCAACAACGTGCACGTCTACGTCGTCGACGAGCACCTGTCCCCGGTGCCGCTCGGCGCCCCCGGCGCGATCGTGTTCTCCGGGATCTGCGTCGGCCGCGGCTACGTCAACGACCCCGAGCGCACCCGGCAGGCCTTCATGGCGGATCCGCACCGCGAGGGCCGGCGGCTCTACCGGGGCGGTGACCACGGCCGCTGGCTGCCCGGGGGAAAGCTGGAGTTCCTCGGCCGCCGGGACAGCCAGGTCAAGATCCGCGGCTTCCGGATCGAGATCGGTGAGGTCGAGAGCGCCCTGCTGCGCGTGCCCGGTGTCCGCGACGGTGCCGTGGTGGCCGCCGAAGGGCGCCTGGTGGCCTTCTGCTCCGGTCGGGGCCCGCTGGACGACGGCCTCCTCAGGGAGCGGCTGGCCGAAGCGCTGCCCGCGTACATGATCCCGTCGGCCTTCCACTGGCGGCCGAGCCTGCCCCTGACCGCCAACGGCAAGGTCGACAGGAAAGCACTGACCGCACTCGCCGCACAGCTCGACGCCGAAGTGCCCCACGCGGCAGCCGACGGCACCGAGCCCGGCACGGCCGGGGAGGACCACGACGCGCCCCGCACGCCGACCGAGCAGCGGCTGGCCGCCGTATGGGCCCAGGTGCTCGACATCCCGGAACACAGGATCCGCCGGCACGACCACTTCTTCGACCGGGGCGGCACCTCTCTCGCCGCGCTGCGACTCGCGATCGCCCTGGACCGCGCCGTGGACATCACGGACCTCACGCGCCACCCGGTCCTGGCCGACCTGGCCCGCACGGTCGACGACAGGTCCACGCCGCCGCACCCCGTCCTGCGTCCCGCCGGACCACGGGCTTCCTCCTGAACGCAACCGAAAGGAGACCGAGATGCCGTCCTCGTTGCCCCTGTCGCTGCCCGCTGTCGACCTGCGGCCCGGCAAACCCCCGCTCCTGCGCGCCGAACCCACCGGCGACGCGGCCGGCTGGGCGGCCGAGCACCGGGACGCGCTGCGCGCCATCGTCACCGAGCACGGCTCGGTCCTGGTCCGGGGCCTCGGGCTGGGCGACCAGGCCGAGACCGAGGCCGTCTTCCGGCGGCTGTCCGGCGGTCTGATGACCGAGAAGGAAGCCTTCGCGTCCCGGCGGACCTACTCCGACGGCGTGTACTCCTCCTCCACGTGGCCGCCGAACCAGCCGATGTGCATGCACCACGAGCTCAGCTACACCCTTGAGTTCCCCGGCCTGATGCTGTTCGCCTGCCTCGGTGCCCCCACCGCAGGCGGAGCGACCGCGCTGGCCGACGCCCCGACCGTGCTGCACGCGCTGCCCACCGACCTCGTCGAGCGGTTCCTCAGGGAGGGCTGGCTGCTCACCCGCACCTATAACGACGAGATCGGGGCGTCCATCGCCGACGCCTTCGGCACCGAGGACCGCGGCGCGGTCGAGCGCTACTGCCGCGCGGCCGCGATCGACTTCGCATGGCAGCCCGGCGGCGGACTGCGGACCTGGCAGCGCCGCAGCGCCGTGGTACGCCACCCGGTCACCGGCCGGCACTGCTGGTTCAACCAGATCGCGTTCCTCAACGAGTGGACGCTGGCCCCCGAGATACGCGAGTACCTCGTGGACGTCTACGGCGCCGACGGCCTGCCGTTCAACACGCGCTACGGGCAGGGCGCACCGATCGACGAGGACACCGTGCGGCTGCTGAACGAGGTGTACGAGTCCCACACCGTGCGCGAGCCGTGGCAGCCCGGTGACCTGATGCTCGTCGACAACGTCCGCACCGCGCACAGCAGGGAGCCCTACGAGGGCCCGCGCGAGGTGCTCGTCGCCATGGCGGACGCGGTCCGCCTGGCCGACTGCTCGCCGACCGTGGAGGTGACCGCATGACCGTGCCACCGTTCGCGGTAGTTCCCGGCGCACAGGTCCAGCAAGCGCTGCGGGGACGCGAGAAGCAGATCGTGGAGCTGGTCGAGGCCACCTACCGGCTGCACGGCGCCGGCGAATGCGTGAATCCGCCGTCCCAGTTCCTGCGCTTCCCCGACCGCCCGTCCTCCCGGATCATCGCGCTGCCCGCCTCGATCGGCGGGGCGGGGCCGGTGGACGGCCTGAAGTGGATCTCCAGCTTCCCGCAGAACGTGGCGGCCGGCATCCCCAGGGCCTCGGCGGTGCTCATCCTCAACGACCACGACACCGGCTACCCGTTCGCCTGCGTCGAAGCGTCCATCATCAGCGCCACGCGGACGGCCGCGTCGGCGGCGCTGGCGGCGGACCGGCTCAGCCGCGGCCGACGGCGCCCGGCGCGCATCGGGTTCGTCGGAACGGGTCTGATCGCCCGCTACATCCACACGTTCCTGTCCGGTACCGGCTGGTCGTTCGACACCATCGGCGTCCACGACGTGTCCGCCGACAGCGCGGCAGGCTTCAGCCGCTACCTGAAGCAGTCGGGCGCGCCCGGCGAGATCGTCGTGCACGACGGCCCCGAGCGGTTGATCCGCACCAGCGACCTGGTGGTCTTCGCCACCGTCGCAAGCCGGCCGCACATCACCGAACCCTCGTGGTTCGCACACCAACCGCTGGTGCTGCACGTCTCGCTGCGCGACCTGGCCCCGGAAGTCGTGCTCGCCTCGGCGAACATCGTCGACGACGTCGAGCACTGTCTGCGGGCGCAGACCTCACTCCACCTCACCGAACAACGCACGGGCACCCGCGACTTCCTGACCGGAACGCTGGCGGACGTCATGGCCGGACACCTCACGCTCCCCACGGACCGGACGGTGGTGTTCTCACCCTTCGGCCTCGGAGTGCTCGACCTCGCCGTCGGCAAGTACGTCCACGACGAGGTGGCCGGCTCCGGAGAACTGCACATCGTCGACGACTTCTTCCACGAGCTGAGCAGGTACGGATGAAAGAACATCCGTCCCCGGAACGCTCTTGAACCCGCGGAGGCCATCGTGTCCGTCATATCCGCCCCCTACACCTTCAACGAGGAGGACCTATACGTCGATCTCCGGCCGATACTGGGGCGCAGGCTCTTCCTGAAGTGCGAGGGCTTCAACTTCGCCGGCTCGATCAAACTGAAACCCGCGATCGAGATGGTCGAGGCCGCCGAGCAACAGGGGGCCCTGACGCCGGAGTCGGTCCTGGTCGAGTCCTCGTCCGGAAACATGGGCGTGGCCCTCAGCATGATCGCGGCGAGCAAGGGCTACCCGTTCCTGTGCGTGACGGACTCCCGGTGCAATCTGTCGACCAGACTGCTGATGGAGGCCCTGGGCGCCCGGGTGCACGTGGTCACCGAGCCGAGCGCCGACGGCGGCTTCCTCCGCGCGCGCATCGACTACATCCGCACGCTGTGCTCCCCGGACGACCGGTACGTGTGGCTCAGCCAGTACACCAACCCGGGCAACTGGAAGGCGCACTACCACCGGACGGCACCGGCGATAGCCCGCTCGTTCCCGGGGCTGGACGTGTTGTTCGTCGGGGCCGGCACCACCGGGACGCTGATGGGCTGCGCGCGCTACTTCCGCCAGTGGCACCGGCCGGTCCGGATCGTCGCGGTGGACAGCGTCGGCTCGGTGACCTTCGGCGGCGCTCCGGGACGCCGGATGCTTCCCGGTCTGGGCATGAGCGTCCACCCTCCCCTGCTCGACGAGTCCCTCGTCGACGAGGCGGTGCACGTCGAGGAGGCGGACACCATCCGTGTCTGCCGCCGACTCGCCCGACGCGGCTTCCTGTTCGGCGGCTCCACCGGCACCGTGGTCAGCGGCGCGCTGGGCTGGCTGGCCCGGCACGACACACCCGGCCTCACCACCGTGGCCATCGCCCCGGACCTCGGGGAGCGCTACCTGGAGACCGTCTACCAGGCCAACTGGGTGCAGGCCCTGTACGGCGAGGACGTGCTCGGCCCCGACGGGCCGGTCGCCGCCGGGTCCCGGACCTCCCGCACCCCGTCACCGGTGCCGTCGCCGGGCCGGTGGCCGCACCACCGGCGCCGAGATGCGGCCCACGGCAGGGCCCCGGACACTGTGGAGGGGGACGGGTGAGCCCGGCAGGTGGGCGGGGGCAGGTGCGCAGGCAGGAGAGCGTGTGGCGAAGCGACAGGCCCCGCAGGCCCGGCACATCGGTGCGTCCGAGACGGACCGGCTGCTGCTGTCCGTGGCCGCCGGCAGTCACGACGCCTTCACCCGGTTGTACGACACGGTCGCCGGCCCGATCTACGGAATCGCCTGCCACGTCCTGCGGGACCCGGCACGCGCCGAGGAGGTCGCCCAGGACGTCATGCTGGAGGTCTGGCAGACCGCCCGCCGCTACCGGCCCGAGAGCGGGCACGCCATGACCTGGATGATGACCATCGCCCACCACCGCGCCGTGGACTGCGTCCGCACGGTACGCAGGTCCGCCGAACGCGAGCGCGCCGTCTCCCAGCACGAATCGACTCCCGCCTTCGACGACGTCGCCGAAACGGTGGAGGCGCTCCGCGAACGGGAACAGGTCCGCTCCTGCCTGCAGGACCTCACCGCCGAGCTGCTGCAGCCGGTGCTGCTCGTCTACTACCGGGGCCTCACCCATGCCGAGGTCGCCGCAGCCCTGTCCCTGCCGCTGGGCACCGTCAAGAGCCGCCTGCGCAGGGCCCTGACCCACCTGCGGCACTGTCTGGGAGCCCCGCGATGACCACGGACGACGCACACGACCTCACAGCCGCCTACGCCTTGGACGCCCTCGACCGGGAGGAGCGGGAGGTGTTCCGGCGACACTACGCCGACTGCCCGGGCTGCGCCCGCGAGACCGCCCGCCACCAGGAGGCCGCGACCTGGCTGGCCCTCGCGGCGGCCCGCACCCCGCCGGCGCGTCTGAAGCCACGTGTCCTGGCCGAGGCGGCGCGCTCCTCGCAGCTCCCACCCGCGCTCCAGGTCGGTCCCGTCAGCGCGGCAGCCGACGATCCCGGCCACGGAGACTGCGCCTCGTGCCGGCCACCGGCCTGACCCCGGCCACCGCGCTCGGCAGCGGGGCGACAGGTGCCGGAAAGAGCCGAGCCGTGCCCGGTGACTGGCCCGGACACGGCTCGGCGTTCTGTGTGCTGACGGTCAGCGGCCGCCGATGGTGATGAGGCCGCTGATCTTCGCGCCGGTGAGGTTGTCGTAGACGACGTCACCGGTGGACTTCTTCCAGATCCTGATGCGGAAGGTGTCCGGGCCGTCGGTGGCGGTGACGCGGAAGCCGTAGCCGCCGGTCCCGTTGAGCGTGCCGGAACCCTGGTGGACGGCCCGGGAACCGGTGACCACGAGCCAGTCGGAGTCGGTGGAGCGGAACTTCAGCCTGGCCGGACCGAAGTCGAGGGACACCTTTCCGGTGGGGGTCGTGGCTCCCTTCAGGTAGAACGCGGTGAAGGAGAAGGCGGCCTTGCCGGTCAGGTCCGGCTCGGCGGGAAAGGCGCCCGCCGAGGAGGTGAAGACACCCGTGCCGAGGGCGGGTCCGGCGGCGCGGTCGTACACGATCAGCTCGGGCAGCGTCCTGCTGTCCGAGGCGCCGTCGTCGTCGGTCACGGTGATGACCGGGTGATGGATGCCGGCCTCGGCGTAGGTGTGCTCGGCCCGGCAGCCGGAGGCGGTGACGGTGCCGGAGCCCGGCTCGGTGCCGTCCTTCCAGTCGACCTCGCAGGTGTGGGTGTCACTCGTGCCCGCGTCGGTGAAATCGGCCGTGACGACCGCCCGCCTGCCGGCCGGCACCGGGGACTGCGGTCCCGTGGCCGAGGTGATGACCGGTGCCGCGTCGGCGACCTCGACGGTCGCCGTGTCCCTGCTGCGGCCGCCGGTCAGGGTGACCTGGTAGGTACCGTCGTCCGTGCAGGTGATCGACGTCCGGGCCGAGCCCGGGTCGGTGAAGGTACAGGGCGCACCCTCCTCGACCGTCCACTTCGGGCTGCCCGCTCCGGAGACCGTGCCGCTCAGCCCGATCGCCTCGCCCTCGGTGCCGCCGACGTCCGGTCCGGCGCGCACGATGGTGACCGGGTCGATGCCGGTCAGGGTCGGGACGACCTTCTTGATCAGGCCGTCGGAGTCGAACTCCAGCTTGTCGACGGTCGTCTCGCGGTGGGTGCCGTCACCGCCCGGGATGGCGAACCGGTGGTAGGCGATGTACCAGTCGTCGGT
Source organism: Streptomyces sp. S.PNR 29 (assembly GCF_030386795.1). Lineage (GTDB taxonomy): Bacteria > Actinomycetota > Actinomycetes > Streptomycetales > Streptomycetaceae > Streptomyces. The sequence goes on along the minus strand of NZ_JANUQM010000012.1, from coordinate 262,911 downwards.
GTTCGGCACGTGGACGACCGAGTGGTGGCCGGGCCCCTTGATGCCGAGGGACAGGTCCTTCTCCAGGATCACGCCGCGCTTGGTCCAGGGGCCGGTGGGGGAGGGGCCGGTGGCGTACGCGACGCGGTAGTTCTCGTCCCGGGTGTCGTTCTCCGACCACATGAAGTAGTAGGTGCCCTTGCGCTTGATGACGAAGGTGCCCTCGTTGTAGCCGCTGGGCGTGATGTCGGTGACCTTCGCGGCGTCGAAGGAGACCATGTCGTCGTTCAGCGGCACGACGTACGCCCTGCCGTTGCCCCAGTAGAGATAGGACGTGCCGTCGTCGTCGGTGAAGACGGCCGGGTCGATCATCTGGCCCGGGTACTGGCCCGCCTTGAGCAGCGGCTTGCCCAGCGCGTCCTTGAACGGACCGGTGGGCGAGTCGGCGACCGCGACACCGATGTTCGCGTCGGCGCAGAAGTAGAAGTAGTACTTGCCGTTCTTCTCCTCGATCGTCGGTGCCCACGCCCGGCTGTCCGCCCAGCCGACATCCGGGCCGAGGTCGAGGATGACGCCGTGGTCGTCCCAGTGGACCAGGTCCTTGGAGGAGTACGCCTTGAACTGCGTGCCGCTCCAGCCCGGGAAGCCGTCGGTGGTCGGGTACATGTAGAAGGTGTCGCCGAACCTCGTGATGTTCGGGTCGGCGTTGAGACCGGGCAGGACCGGGCTCTTCATGATCAGGGCGGAGACGGTCCAGGTGCGCTTCTTCCCGTCCGATCCGGTGACCTCGTACGTCACCGGCTTCGTGAAGTCGTGGACGCTCCCGGACGCGGGGCTGATCGCCGCGCCGTGGGCGAGGGTGAACTCCGGGGCGAGGGCGGTGAGATCGGTGCCCTCCTTCATCGGCAGTGTGATCCTGCTGTTCGCGTTGTCGATGAGCGCGTCGACCTTCAGCGCCGGGTGCGTCGCCTTCGCGATGCCCGCGGTGTTGCCGCTGAGCTCCATGACCTCGGCGGCCGTCAGAGCCCGGTCGTAGACGCGGAAGTCGTCGACCTCGCCACCGAAGTACGGGTCCGCCGCGTACAGGGACCTGCCGATGTAACCGCTGTAGTCCTTGCTCGCGGTGTACAGCTCGGACGGCTTGATGGTGGTCGTCGTACGGGCCGCCTCGACGCCGTCCAGGTAGAGGACCATCGCGCCGGTCGAGCCGTCGAGGGTGACGGTGACGTGCTGCCACTCGCCGGGCGTGAGCCGCGAGCCCGCCGTCAGCTTCGACTCCGCCGACCAACTCGCCTTGGTGATCGCCGAATAGAGGCTCGAACCGCCGTTGGAGGGCGTGGCGAAGAGGTACTTGTCGCTGTCGGGCCCGAGCCCGAACAGCCACTGGAAGTTGTCGCCGCCCTTCCACTTGGCGTACGTGGAGACGGTCACGCTGTCGGCGTTCTTCAGCACGCCGTTCGGGATCTTCACATACGGCGAGGTGGAGTCGCCGGACATCTTGAACGAGCCGCCGTGCACGCCTGTGCCGAAGTCGGGCGTGCGGACGTAGGTGCCGTGGTAGCCGTGGCCGCTGGAGTCACGGGCGATGTTGCCGCCGGTCTCGTCGAAGTCGTAGTGCAGGACGAGGTCGGCGGGTACGTCGGGGCCTTCCTCCGACACCGTGACCTCGGCGCGGGCTTCGATGGCGCCGTCCGGCAGGCTGCCCTTCACCGTGAACGTGCCGGCCTGCGCGTACGCCGACGCCGGGACCTCGTCCCAGGTGACGGCGACGGGGCGCCTGACGCCGTCGGCGTACTCGGCGATGACGGTGGCCGGGAGGACCGGTGCCTCACCGACGCGGGTCTTCACCGGGACGTCCTCGACGCTCTCCACGAGCTGGTCCGGCTGGTAGGCGCGCAGCAGCCGGTCGTACTCCGCCTGCGTGACCGGGAGCACGGTGCCGTGGCGGGGCTTGGCGGGCAGGTCGTAGCCGGTGGCCGGGGTCCAGTTTCCCGAAGCGAGGTCGGTCGTCTCGAAGGGGATGTAGCCGCGTCCGCCGAACTCGTCCAGGAACGCGTACCACTTCTCCTCGGTGTTGGACTTGAACACCAGCGGCCCCTCGGCGGCGTTCATCGCGCCCTTGCCGATGCCCTCGGCGACCGCGTCCCAGGACGTGTCGAGGAGGGAGTCGCTCTTCTCCTCGAAGATGAACTTGCTGTTGGGGGTGGAGGAGGTGTTGTTCCGCTCGTCCTTCGACAGGCGGTAGTACGTCCCGTCGTGCTGGATCACCGTGGAGTCGATCACCGAGTAGCCGCGGTCGATCCAGACCTTGGGCTCGCTGAAGGTGTAGAAGTCACGGGTGGTGGCGTACATCATGCGGTTGTACGTGTCGCCGGAGTGCGCCTCGTTGTCGTACAGCTTCGACGCCCAGAAGACCACGTACTCGCCGCGCCCCGCGTCGTAGAACGCCTCCGGTGCCCAGGTGTTGCCCGCGCTGTCCGGCGAGACCTTGACCAGCCGCTGGTTCGTCCAGTGCACCAGGTCGGTGGACTCCCAGACCATGATGGACTTGCTGCCGGTGCGCTGCGAGGCGTCCCAGTCGCCGTTGCCGTAGATCCTCAGGTCGGTGGCGATCTGGTAGAACTTGTCGCCCTCCGGGGAGCGGATGATGAACGGGTCGCGCAGGCCCTTCTCGCCGAGGGTGGAGGTCAGGACCGGCTTGCCGTCGTTCAACTCCCGCCACTTCAGCGGGTCGTTGCCCTTGCTGAGGGCGAAGTAGAGCTGCTCGCCGTCGGAGGTGCCCTCACCGGTGAAGTAGCTGAACATGTAGCCCTTGAGGGCCCGCTCGGCCGGGAGTTCGGGCACCTTCGCGGTGAAGGCGCGGGTCGTCCTGGCGTCGCCCTTGGCGACCGTGGCGGTCAGCTCGACGGTGGTGGCGCCTTCGCCGTGCGCCGGACGGTGGACCACACCGTCGGCGGAGATGACGTCCGGCTCGGCGGACGACCAGGAGACGGACGTGCCGTAGGCGCCGTCGGCGGGGAGGGTGAGGTTGCCGCGGACGTCGTCGAGGTTGTGGACGGTGAGCGCCTCGGCGGCCTGCTCGGTGGCCGTCTCGTCGTCGAACGCGGGCAGGACCGTGACGTCGAAGGTCTTGGTGTCGGTGACGGTGCCCTTCTTCAGGGTCGCCGTGAGCGTGGCATGGCCGTCCGGTTCACCGGCGGCGGGGCGGGTCACCGCGCCCGAGTCCGACACCACGGAGGGGTCGTCGCTCGCCCAGCTGATCGTCGAGCCGCCGGCGGTCCCGGTCCTCGGCAGGTCGAGATCGGCCGTGACGGCACTGGTGTCGCCGAGGCTGAGGGCGGCCTTGTCGTCGGCGACACCCTGCGTGGCGACGGGGAGCGCGAGCTGCTCCACCTCGGAGCCGGCGAGTGCCCGGTCGTACACCCGGAAGTCGCGGATCCTGCCGTTGAACAGCTTGTCGCCGGAGTAGACGGACTTGCCGATGTAGTTGGCGGTGGTGGAGCCGGAGCCGATGGCGCCGGGCGTGGTGGTGACCGACGTGTTGCGGCCGACCTCCACACCGTCCTCGTACAGCACACCGGTCGTGCCCGTCTGGGTGTAGGTGACGTGCTTCCACACCGAGCGGGTCAGATTGTGCGAGTCGGACGGCTTGGTGGTCTGCTCCGTCGACCAGTTGCCGGTCGCGACGGAGGTCCGGAAGGAGTTTCCGGTGGTGAAGAGGTAGCCGTTGCCGCTGCTCCCGCTGGAGTTGCCGAAGCCGTAGAGGAAGTACGGGGTGGCCTGGGCCGAGTCGATCAGCACGTCGAGGGAGACGGTGATCGCGTCCATCCCCTTCATGATGTCGTTCGGCACCTTGATGTAGGTGTCGGACCCGTTGAAGGTGAGCCCTTGACCGGCGTCGGACCAGTCCGCGGTGCCGTTCACCGTGCCGTTCCGGCCGTTGCCGGAGGCGTCGGTGACGGTGCTGCCGGATGCTGCGTCGAGCTTGTACCAGAGGGCCAGGCCGTCGGTGACGTCCGCGGTCTCCGCCGCCTGTGCGGGTACGGCGGGTGCGGCGAGGCCCAGGAACAGTGACGCGGCGGACAGGCAGGCGGCAAGGCCCGCCCGGCGTCTCGCGCGGCTGCGCGGACGTGCGATGTACGGCATATGAAGTTTCCCTGCTGAGACCTGGCTGACGGGGGGGGGACAGAAGGCAAGGGCGAGCAGGCCGATGACGGGTGCCTTGGCCAGGGGCGGCCTGTCGTTGCGACCGTGTGACGTCGTGTTGCGAGAGTGTCAATCGGGGGTATGGGTAGCGTCAAGAGGTTTCGAACAATGTCCGGCAGGTCGAACGAGCCGACTGTCAAAGCGGATCGGGGTGCCGAGCATGTCCACTTGGTCGACGGAGCGCGTTGAGGCCGACGACCGGGATCGCCTGCTCGTGGTGGCGCCTGACCCGGTGGGCCGGGGTGGCGGCGGACGGGGGCGCCGACGGGGGGTTGAAGCGCAACGCTGCTGGCCTTCCGCAGCGAGGCCCTGATCCTGCTCGGCCCCACCTCACCCGGCGGCACACTCGCCGCCCTCGACGGCAAGGCGCCCGTCATCGCCGTCGGCCGCCGGATCGCCGACGCCGACCTGGACGTCGTGCGCACCGCGGACGACGACGGCGTGGGCCAGACCGTCGACCACCTGGCCGGCCTCGGGCACCGCGAGATCGTCTACGTCGACGGCGGCAGGGGTGTCATCGCCACCGACCGGCGCCGCGGCTACCGCACGGCCCTGCGCCGCCACGGCCTCGACGAGCACATCCGGGTCCTGCGCGGCGACAACACCGAGGCGGCCGGGCAACGCGCCGCACGGCACCTCCTCGACGGCGACGGCCTGCCCACCGCCGTCATCGCCTTCAACGACCAGTGCGCCATCGGCGTGCTGGCCGCCCTTTCCCGCGTCGGCGTCGACGTGCCGGGTGAGGTGTCGGTGGCCGGCTATGACGACGACACCCTGTCCCGCCTGAGCTGCTTCCTCCTGACCACCGTCAGCCAGGGCGTCCGGGAACAGGCCCGGCACGCGGTGGCCGCCGCCGTCGAACGCCTCGACCAGGGCCGCACCGACCCCCGCGAGGTCGTCCTCCCCCCCCCGCGCACCTCGTCGTACGCGGCACGACGGCCGCCCCGCCTGACCGGAGTCGCCGGAAGCGATCGCCGCACCTCGCTGGCGCCCTCAGCCCCGGACGACGCGCCACGCTCACCGGCGAACTGCCCGGTCCGCCGCCGGGGCGCGGGCCGGGCAGTGGGGCACGGGTCAGCAGATGCGCGGCAGCTGCTCGCCCAGCGGCAGGTCCACGACGCGGGTGCCGCCGAGGCCGGTCCGGGCGACGACCATGCCGGGATGCTCGGCCACACAGGTGCCGATGACGGCGGCGCCGGCTCCTTGCGGGTGCGCGTGCATCGCGGCGAGGACGGCGTCGGCGTGCTCGGGCGGCACGAAGGCCACCAGGCGCCCCTCGTTGGCGACGTACAGCGGGTCGAGCCCGAGGAAGCCGCAGGCGGCGGCCACGGAGTCGGGTACCGGGACCGCGCTCTCGGTGAGGACGACCCCGGTGCCGGACGCGGTGGCGATCTCGCAGAGCGATGTGGCGAGCCCGCCCCGCGTCGGGTCGCGCAGCACGTGCACGTCCTTGGTGACCTCCAGCATCGCGGCGACCAGTCCGCCCAGCGGCGCGGTGTCGCTGACCACGTCGGAGCCGAACTCCAGCCCCTCGCGCACGCTCAGCACCGCCACGCCGTGCGCGCCGATCGGGCCGCTGACGATGACCACGTCTCCCGGCGTCGCCCGCTGGGGGCGGATGTCGACGCCCTGCGGGACCAGCCCGATGCCGGACGTGTTGACGTACACGCCGTCGCCGTGGCCCGCCTCGACGACCTTGGTGTCACCGGTCGCCACCGTCACTCCGGCGGCGGACGCGGCCGCTCCCACGGCCTGGGCGACACGGCCCACCACGGCCAGTTCGACGCCCTCCTCCAGGATGAACGCCGTCGACAGGTAGGCCGCCCGGGCGCCGCTCATCGCCAGGTCGTTGACCGTGCCGTTGACGGCCAGGTCGCCGATGCTGCCGCCGGGGAAGAACAGCGGCCGCACGACGTACGAGTCGGTGGAGAACGCCAGCCGGGCCCCGCCGAGTTCGACGGCCGCGGAGTCGGTGAGCGCTGCGAGGGTCTCGTTGCCGTACGCCGGGGCGAACAGGTGCTGCGTCAGCTCCCCGGAGAGCGCACCGCCCCCGCCGTGGCCCATCACGACCACCGGGTGGTCGCGCAGGGGCGCCGGGCAGGACCAGTTCGCGGGGTCCACGACCGTGTTCGTGTCAGCCAACGGGGGTCACCTCCAGCCGCCGGTACAGGTAGTACGCCGCGCAGGCGCCCTCGCTGGAGACCATGGTCGCGCCGAGCGGGTTGCGCGGTGTGCAGGTGGTGCCGAAGGCGGGGCACTCGTTGGGCTTGATCAGGCCCTGGAGGACCTCGCCGCTGCGGCACTCGGGGGACTCGACGGTGCGCACGTCGCCGACGTCGAAGCGGTACTCGGCGTCGTACGCCCGGAAGGCCTCGGACAGCCGCCAGCCGCTGTCCGGGATCACGCCGATGCCCCGCCAGGCGCGGTCGGTGACCTCGAAGACCTCCTCGATCATGCGCAACGCGGCCGGGTTGCCCGCCTCGCGCACCGCGCGCGGGTAGGCGTTCTCCACCCGGTGTTCGCCGCGCTCCAGCTGACGGACCGTACGGCGCACGCCCTCCAGGATGTCCAGCGGCTCGAAGCCCGTCACCACGATCGGCACCCGGTGGCGCTCGGCCAGCTCGGGATACTCGGCGACGCCCATCACACTGCACACATGGCCCGCCGCCAGGAACGCCTGGACGCGGCAGTCGGGGGCCCGCATGATCGCCTCGATGGCGGGCGGTACCCGCACGTGCGACACCAGCAGGCTGAAGTTGCCGATGCCCAGCCGGCGGGCCTCGTGGACGGTCATGGCATTGGCCGGGGCCGTGGTCTCGAAGCCGATGCCGAAGAACACGACCTCCTTGTCCGGCTCCCGGCGGGCGATCTCCAGGGCGTCCAGCGGCGAGTACACCACCCGTACGTCGCCGCCCTCGCCCTTGACCCGGAACAGGTCCCGGTCGGTTCCGGGCACGCGCAGCATGTCGCCGAAGGAGCAGAAGACGACGTTCGGACGGGACGCGATCGCCAGCGCCTTGTCGATCACCTCCAGCGGCGTCACACACACCGGACAGCCCGGACCGTGGATCAACTCCACCTGGTCCGGGAGGAGCTGGTCGATGCCATGGCGGATGATCGAGTGGGTCTGTCCGCCGCAGACCTCCATCATCGCCCAGGGACGGGTGACGGTGGCGTGAATCTCGTCCAGCAGCCGGCGGGCCAGCTCCGGGTCGTTGAACTCCTCGATGTACTTCATCGCACGCCCTCCTCCTCCGTGGCCGTCGCCTCCGCCTCGGCCAGCGCCCACGCGTCGCCGAACTCCTCATCGAGCAGGCCGAGTTGCTCGAACAGCTCCAGTGAGGCGCGAGCCGACTCCTCGTCCAGCCGCTGGAGCGCGAAGCCGACGTGGACGATGACGTACTCGCCCACCTCGGCGTCGGGGACGTAGGCCAGGCACACGTCCTTGACCACCCCGCCGAAGTCGACGCGCGCCATGCGCGTGCCGTCCCGGTCCTCGATTCCGACCACCCGGCCGGGTACCGCCAGGCACATCAGCGTCCTCCTTGTCGTTCCGGTCGATCCCTGTGAGCCGCCACGACCAGCTGGCCGAGCGCGAGACCACCGTCATTGGGCGGCACCCGCCGGTGCCGGAGCACCGTGAACCCGTCCGCCGCCAGCAGCGCGGCGCACTCGGCGTCGAGCAGCGCGTTGGCGAACACCCCGCCCGACAGCGCCGCCACCTCCGCTCCCGTCTCCCGGCGGGCGGCCCGGCAGACCTTCGCCACGGCCACCGCGACCGCGCGGTGGAAGCGGGCGGCGATCACCGGTACGGGCACGCCGCGCCGCAGGTCGGCCACGATCGCGGCCAGCACCGGCCCGGGGTCCAGGTCACCGGCGAAGGCGTACGCCCCGGTCCGCTCCGGCCAGGCGAGGACCGCCGCCGCCTCCAGCTCGATGGCGGCCTGCGCCTCGTAGCGGGCCCGGTGACAGATCCCGGCCAGCGAGGAGACCGCGTCGAACAGCCGCCCCATGGACGAGGTCGGCACACAGGCCGTGTCGCGAGTCAACTGCCGGTCCAGCAGCCGCAGTTCATCGGAGGAGCACGCGGCGACGCAGGGCAGGTCCGTGTCCCAGGGCAGCCCCACCGCCCGCAACCGGGCCAGCGCCACGCGGCACGGATTGGCCACGCCCTTGTCCCCGCCGGGCAGTTGTGCGTACCGCAGATGGGCGAAGCGACGGAAGCCGTCGTAGCCGCCGACCAGCACCTCGCCGCCCCAGACCGCCCCGTCGTCGCCGTATCCGGTGCCGTCGAAGGCGACGCCGATGACGCGCGTCCCGCCGCCGAGGCCGTGCTCGGCCATCACGGACGCGACATGGGCGTGATGGTGCTGTACCGGGCGCAGGGGGAGGCCCTTGGCCTCGGCCGTGCGCCGCGCCCATCGAGCCGAGTGGTACCCCGGGTGCCGGTCGGCCGTCAGCAGCTCGGGTTCGATCCCGGTCAGCGCGCCCAGCCGCTCACCGGCACGCTCGAAGGCCCGTACGGTGGCCAGGTCGCCCATGTCGCCGATGTGCGGGGAGAACCAGGCGCCGCCCTCCGCCCCGAGGCACAGGGCGTTCTTGAGGTCGCCGCCCACGGCGAGGGCCGGCGTGACGGGGACGGGCAGCGCGACCGGCTCCGGGACATGGCCGCGCGACCGGCGCAGCACGACCTCGCCGCCCCCGTCCGGGCGGACGCGGACCACGGAGTCGTCGCAGGGCGCCTCGATGGCCCGGTCGTGCCACAGCCAGCCGTCGGCGATCCCGGCGAGCCGCTCCAGCGCCTCGGCGTCGTCGGTGACGATGGGCTCCCCGGAGCGGTTGCCGCTGGTCATCACCAGCACCTGGGGGCCCGGAGGATCGCCCGGCAGCCCGAACAGCAGTCGGTGCAGCGGCGTGTAGGGGAGCATCACACCGACGTCGGGGCTGCCCGGGCACACCGCCTCGGCGATCCCGCCGGACTCCTCCCGGCGGCGCAGCAGCACGATCGGCCGCCGACGGCCCGTCAGGACCGCCGCCTCCTCCGGACCGACATGCGCCAGCCGCTCGGCCCGCGCCAGATCGGCACACATGACGGCGAACGGTTTGCCGCCGCGCTCCTTGCGCCGGCGCAGGGCGGCGACGGCACGCTCGTCCGCGGCGTCACAGGCCAGGTGGTAGCCGCCCAGTCCCTTGACGGCGAGTACCGCACCCCGCGCCAGCAGCCGCCGGGCCTCGGCGAGAGCGGGTTCGCCCTCGCACCGTGGGCTGCCGGGGACGGTGAGCCGCAGTCGGGGCCCGCAGTCGTGGCACGCCACCGGCTGGGCGTGGAAGCGGCGGTCCGCCGGGTCCGCGTACTCCGTGGCGCAGGCCCGGCACAGCGGGAACGCGGCCATGGTCGTCGTCGCCCGGTCGTAGGGCAGAGCGGTGGAGATGGTGAAGCGGGGGCCGCAGTGCGTGCACGTGATGAACGGGTGCCGGTGGCGGCGGTCCGCCGGGTCCGCCAGCTCCCGCAGACAGTCCTCGCAGGTCGCGGTGTCCGGCGGGATGAGCGTCCGGCTGGTGCCGCCGCCCCCGTCCTCGGACGGATGGATGACGAAACCGGGGACACCGAGGGCGGGGACGGTCTCGTACGCCACCTCCTGGACGTCCGCCAGGGGCGGTGGCCGCTCGGTCAGGGCCCGGCAGAACTCCGCCACGGACTCACCCGCGCCCTCCACCTCGGCGACGACGCCCTCGGCGCCGTTGCGTACGTGGCCCGCGAGGCCCAGCTCCGCGGCCAGCCGGTGCACGAAGGGCCGGAACCCGACACCCTGCACGGTCCCGCGCACGGTCACCCGGCGCCGTACCACGGCCGGGGCGGCCGTCCCCCGGGCCGTCGTCGTGGACGTCACGCGGTGGTGGCCGGGGACGCGTGACCGTGGTCATGAGCGCCGGGGCCGTGGTCGTGAGCGCCGGGGCCGTGGTCGTGACCGTGGCGGCGCAGATGGTCTGCCGCGAGCAGCGGGGCGTGCGGCGCCGCTCCGTCCGCCACGGTGAGGACGCGGTCGAGCAGGGTGTCGGCGCCCCGCCCGTCGCGCGCCGAGGTGCGCAGGATCTCGACGCCGGGGTTGACACGCTCCACGGCCTTGGTGAAGGCCATGTCGTCGAATCCGGCAGCGGAGGCCAGGTCCGTCTTCGTCAGCACCACGAGGTGGGCCGCGCCGAAGGCGGTCGGGTACTTCAGCGGCTTGTCCTCGCCCTCCGTTACCGACATGAGCGTCACGCGCAGCGTTTCGCCCAGGTCGTAGGAGGCGGGGCAGACAAGGTTCCCGACGTTCTCGATGAACAGCAGCCGGGTCGCCTCCGGGAGCCAGTCGTCGATGAGCGCGCGCACCTGCGCGGACTCCAGGTGGCACAGGCCGCCGGTCAGCACCTGTCTGACCGGCGCTCCCGAGCGGGCGAGGCGGCGGGCGTCGTTCTCCGTCGCCAGGTCCGCGGTGAGGGCGGCGGCGGCCACGCCGCGCTCACGGGCCCGGCGCAGCACCAGCTCCAGCAGCGCCGTCTTGCCGCTGCCGGGGCTGGAGAGCAGGTTGACGGCGGTCACCCGCCGCCGCGCCAGGTCGGCGCGGAGCTCCGCCGCCAGACCGTCGTTCTTGGCCAGCACGGCCGTCCGTACGTCGACGCTGCGGCACATCACGGGCTCCCTGCCATTCGTACCTCCGCCAGTTCCAGTTCCCGCCCCGTCAGCAGCTCGGCCGCCGGGGTGTCGCAGTGCGGGCACCACAGCGCGGGCGGCGAGCCGACCGCGAAGTCCACTTCGCAGCCGCCGCAGCGGGCCCTGGCCGGCACCTCTTCGATGACCAGTTCCGCCCGGTCCAGTGCGGTGCCCTCGGCGACCAGTGAGAAGGAGAAGCGCAGCGCGTCCGGGACCACGCCCGCCAGCTCGCCGATCCGCAGCGTCACCCCCGCCACCGCGTCCGCCCCGTGGTCGCGGGCGACGCTCTCGGCGCTCTCCACGACGGCGGCGGCGATCGACAGTTCGTGCATGGTCCGCCACGGTAGGCACGGCCCCGGCCCCCGCCCGGCACGCGAACGCGGACGGCGGGTGTTTTCCCTCGGGCGGCCCAAGCAGATAATCCTCAAGGGCGTGCCTCCGGCGCCGCGCCGCGGCGGACGGGCAGCATCGCCGCGTGATGCGGATTCTGCTTCTTGCGAGCGCCTTCAACAGCCTTACCCAGCGGGTCTTCGCGGAGTTGCGCGACCACGGCCACTTCGTCGCCGTGGAACTGGCGCTCGGCGACGACCGGCAGCTCACCGAAGCGGTGCGCCGCCACGCGCCCGAGCTGGTGATCGCCCCCATGCTGACCACCGCCCTCCCGGAAGAGGTCTGGTCGGCGTACCCCTGCCTGATCGTCCACCCGGGACCGCCCGGCGACCGGGGTCCGTCGTCCCTCGACCGGGCGGTGCAGCAAGGACTGGAGCGGTGGGGCGTGACCGTCCTGCAGGCGGTGGCCGAGATGGACGCCGGGCCGGTGTGGGCGTCGGCGGACTTCACCGTGCCGCCCGACGTGGGAAAGAGCGACCTGTACCGGGGCGAGCTGGCCGACGCGTCCCTGCGGGCGGTGCTGCTCGCCGTCGAACGCTTCGCCTCGGGCAGGTACACGCCGGTCATGCCGCCCTCCCACACCTGGCAGCCGTACCTGTGCCAGGAGGAACGCCGCATCGACTGGCACCGGGACAGCACGGAGACCGTCCTGCGCAAACTCCGCGCCGCCGACTCACAGCCCGGTGTACTGGACTCCTTCCTCGGCGGCGAGTGGTACCTCCACGGCGGCCGACCCGCGCACGGGTTCACCGGCACGCCGGGCGAGATCCTGGCCACCCGCCACGGAGCGGTCTGCCGGGCGACGACCGACGGCGCGGTCTGGATCCCCGAGCTCCGCCCTCGCCGTACCCCGGGCGGTCCGACGACCTTCAGACTTCCGGCGACGCTGGCTCTTCGGGGGCACCGGGCTGTGTCCTCCGCGGCTCCGCCGCGCTGGCGCAAGCCGGCAGGCGGGAGCTATTCCGACATCACCTATCAAGAGCAGGGCACCGTCGGCTTCCTCCGCTTCCGCTTCCCCGGCGGTGCGCTGAACACCGACCAGTGCCGCCGCCTGCTCACCGCCTACCGCCACGCCCGCACCCGCCCCGTCGACGTCCTCGTCCTCGGTGGAAGAAGGGACTTCTTCTCCAACGGCATCAACCTGAACGTCATCGAGGCCGCCCCCGATCCAGCCGCCGAGTCGCTGGCCAACATCGAGGCCATCGACGACCTGGTGGAGGAGATCCTGACCACCACCGACCGCCTCGTGGTCGCGGCGCTGGCCGGCAACGCGGCGGCGGGCGGCGCGATGCTGGCCCTCGCGGCCGACGAGGTGTGGTGCCGCGGCGGTGCCGTGCTCAACCCGCACTACCGGCTGATGGGCCTGTACGGCTCCGAGTACTGGACCTACACCCTGCCCCGCCGGGTCGGCCCGGCGGTCGCCGCGCGGCTCACCGAGGACGCGCTGCCGCTCACGGCCACCGCGGCCCAGGAGATCGGGCTGGTGGACCGTGTCGTCGAGTGCGCGCCGGGGGAGTTCGCGGAAGAGGTCACCCGGATGGCCGTACGGCTGGCTCGTTCCGCGGCGCTCCCGGCCCGGCTGGGCGCGAAGAAGACCGCCCGGGAGCGCGACGAGGCCGTGCGGCCGCTCAGTGCCTACCGTGCCGCCGAGCTGGAGCGCATGCGTGCCGTCTTCGACGACCCGGCCGCTCCTTACCACGCGCTGCGTTCCGCCTTCGTACGCAAGCGGCGGCCGCACGGGACCCCCGAACACCTCCGAATGGAGTGTCCGAATGGTGGCTGATCGTCTGATATGCCAGCCTGCTCTGGGGGATGCCGCCAGGAAGGGATCACATGAGCACCGCAACCGAGGCCCCTGCGGCCGTTGAGGAGGTCCACATCCTGTGGACCTCGGAGGGCATGAGCTGCGACGGCGACACCGTCTCCGTCACCGCGGCATCGCTGCCGAGCCTGGAGGACGTGGTCCTCGGGGCCATTCCGGGACTGCCGAAGGTCGTCCTGCACAACAAGGTGCTTTCCTACGAGACCGCCGACGACTTCACCCGGCCCTTCCACCAGGCCGCCGACGGCGAACTCGGGGCCCCTTACGTCCTCGTCGTGGAGGGCTCGATCCCCAACGAGCGCATCAACGGCGACGGTTACTGGACCTCGATGGGCAACGACCCCCGCACGGGCGACCCCATCACCTTCAACACCTGGATCGACCGGCTCGCCCCCGGAGCCTTCGCCGTCGTCGCGGTCGGCACCTGTGCCACCTACGGAGGCATCCACGCCATGGCCGGCAACCCCACCGGCTGCATGGGCCTGGCCGACTACCTGGGCTGGGACTTCCGCTCGGCCGGCGGACTGCCGATCGTCAACGTGCCCGGCTGCCCCGTCCAGCCCGACAACTTCATGGAGACCGTGACCTGGCTGCTCTACCAGGCCGCCGGCATGGCCCCGCCCATCCCGCTCGACGATCAACTGCGCCCCACCTGGCTGTTCGGCAAGACGGTGCACGAGGGCTGCGACCGCGCCGCGTACTACGAGCAGGGCGACTTCGCCAAGGACTACAACTCGCCCAAGTGCCAGGTGAAGATCGGCTGCTGGGGCCCGGTGGTCAACTGCAACGTCCCCAAGCGCGGCTGGATGGACGGCATCGGAGGCTGCCCCAACGTCGGCGGCATCTGCATCGCCTGCACCATGCCCGGATTCCCCGACAAGTTCATGCCGTTCATGGACGAGCCGCCCGGCGGCAGCATCTCCTCCGGCCTCATGGCGTCCACCTACGGACCGCTGGTGCGCACGCTGCGCGCCATCACCAACCGCTCGGTCAACAAAGAGCCCAAGTGGCGCCACAACCGCCCCGAGCTCACCTCCGGCTTCGCACCGCGCTGGCCCGGCAAGTAACCCCGACCCCCGCTTGTCCCTTGTGTGAAAGGAATCCGTCGAGTGACGACGAGCCAGGCCGCCCCCGCGGAGCAGCGCACCCTCACCGATGTCGCGTTCGATCCGATCACCCGGATCGTCGGCAACCTGGGCATCTACACGAAGATCGACTTCAACACCCGCGAGGTGGTGGAGTGCAAGAGCACCTCATCGGTCTTCCGCGGCTACAGCGTCTTCATGAAGGGCAAGGACCCCCGCGACGCGCACTTCATCACCAGCCGCATCTGCGGCATCTGCGGTGACAACCACGCCACCTGCTCGGTGTACGCGCAGAACATGGCCTACGGCGTGAAGACACCGCCGGTCGGCGAGTGGATCATCAACCTCGGCGAGGCCGCCGAGTACATGTTCGACCACACGATCTTCCAGGACAACATGGTCTTCGTCGACTACTGCGAACGCATGGTCAAGGAGACCAACCCGGGCGTGTGGGAGCGGGCCGAGCGCACCCCCGCCCCGCGCGGTGACCAGCACGGCTGCCGCACGATCGGCGACATCATGCGCTCCTACAACCCCTTCGAAGGGGCCACCTACAAAGAGGCGCTCGTCATGAGCCGGGTCACCCGCGAGATGATCTGCCTCATGGAGGGCCGCCATGTGCACCCCTCCACGCTCTACCCGGGCGGCGTCGGCACGATGGCGACCCCGCAGGTCTTCACCGACTACCTGGTGCGGCTCACCCGCTGCCTGGACTTCATCAAACGTGCCGTCGCCATGAACGACGACGTCTTCGACTTCTTCTACGAGGCACTGCCCGGCTACGAGGAGGTCGGCCGGCGCCGCACGCTGCTCGGCTGCTGGGGCGCCTTCCAGGACCCCGAGATCGTCGACTACAGCTACAAGAAGATGAACGAGTGGGGCAACCGCATGTTCGTCACCCCGGGCATCGTGGTCGACAACCAGCTCGTCACCACGGACCTGGTCGACATCAACCTCGGTATGCGCATCCTGCTCGGCAGCTCCTACTACGAGGACTGGACCGGCGAGGAGACCTTCGTCGACAAGGACCCGCTCGGCAACCCGGTCGACAAGCGCCACCCCTGGAACCAGACCACCCTGCCCGCCCCGCAGAAACGTGAGCTCGACGGCGGCAACTACAGCTGGGTGATGAGTCCCCGCTGGTTCGACAAGCGCACCAACGACTTCCTCGCCCTCGACACCGGCGGCGGCCCCATCGCCCGCCTGTGGGTCACCGCCCTCGCCGGGAAGGTCAACACCCCGTACGTGCGCTCCACCGGCCACAGCGTGCAGATCGACCTGCCGAAGACGCCGTCCTCACCGGAGCGGAGGCTGGAGTGGACGCCGCCGCCGTTCCCCAACACCATCGAGCGCAACCGGGCCCGCATGTACTTCGTCGCCTACGCGGCGGCCATGGCACTGCACTTCGTCGACCAGGCACTGAAGGAGGTCCGCAACGGCGTCACCAAGACCTTCCAGGACTTCAAGGTGCCCAAGGAGGCCATCGGCGTCGGCTTCCACGAGGCCGTACGCGGCGTGCTCAGCCACCACATGGTCGTCCGGGACGGCAAGATCGCCAACTACCACCCGTACCCGCCGACCCCGTGGAACGCCAGCCCGCGCGACTTCTACGGCACCCCCGGCCCCTACGAGGACGCCGTACAGGGCTGCCCGATCTTCGAGGAGAACGGGCCGGACAACTTCAAGGGCATCGACATCATGCGCACCGTCCGCAGCTTCGACCCGTGCCTGCCGTGCGGCGTCCACATGTACCTCGGCGGCGGCCGCACCCTCACCCAGTCCCACTCGCCGACCTTCGGCACCCTGGCCGGTTAGGCGGACCGCCGATGCCTTTCGAACCGTGGGACGACGCGTACGCCCGCAGCCAGGTGGCGCTGGCCGAGGAGCGGCTGTCCGGTCTGGACGCCCTGCCCGACGGCCTCGCCGCCGCCCGGGCCGCGCAGACCGTCGAGACACTGGTCGGGCTGTACGGGCAGTGCCTGGGACGGATCACCGCCCAGCTGGCCGAACACCCCGAACTGCTGGGCCGGTTGGCCGCCGACGAACTGGTCGGGCATCTGCTGCTCGTCCACGATCTCCATCCCGACGCGGTCGAGGACCGGGTACGGCAGGCCCTCGCCACCCTGCCCGAGCCGCCCGAGATCCTGGAGCTGTCCGACACGGCGCTCCGGGTCCGGATCCGCGCCGGCGGCTGCGGGTCGGCCGGGACCGAGCAGGCGGTACGCGACGCCGTCGCCGCGCGGGCGCCGGAGATCGAGGACGTACGGGTGGAGAGCGGCCCGGCGGACGGGGCGCTGATCCCCGTGGACGCGCTGTTCCGCGACCGCACGCCCGTCGGCGGAGGTGCCCGCGGATGAGCGGGCTGCGGCGCGTGGCCCGGCAGGCGGCGCGAGCCGAGGGCCCGGGCGGCCGGGAGGAGCGGTGCGACCTGTGCGCCGAACCGCTGCCGCCCGGACACCCGCACCGGCATGTGCTCCAGTCCGTCACCGGCACCGTCTCCTGCGCCTGCCGAGCCTGCGCCGTGCTGTTCGACCACGACGCCACCTCGGCCGGCGGCTACCGGCTGCTGCCCCAGGAGCGGCGACGGCTGGAGGACTGCCACATCGACGACGCCGTGTGGGCGGGTCTCGGCGTCCCCGTCTCCCTCGCCTTCTTCACCCGGTCGGGTGATACGGGAGAGGTCACCGCGGCGTACCCGAGCCCACTGGGCGCGCTGCGTGCCACCGTCCCACCGGACAGCTGGCGGGAGGCCGAGCAGTGCCATCCCGACCTGCCGGAACACGTCACCGACGTACAGGCCCTGCTGGTGCACCGGGCCCGCGGGGCGGACGAGTACTGGCTCGTCCCCCTCGACGACTGCTACCGCCTGGTCGCCGTCGTACGCGCACACTGGAAGGGACTGGACGGTGGCCCCGAGGTGTGGCAGCGCGTCGAGGACTTCTTCCGTGCCCTCACCGAACCGACCGAACCGACCGAACCCACCCCCTTCACCACCGAGGAGGCGTCATGGGCATCACCGTAGGCAAACCCGATGTCGAGCCCGACAAGCCGTCGCACGTCGCGGGCGTACGGCGCGGCAACCATCGCGGACTGATCAAGCACCAGCCGGGACACCGCCGCAACGACCGCACCACCGCCCGCAGTTTCACCGGCATCAACGCCCGGCGCCGCAACCCGGTCGACCGGGACATGCCGAACCTGCCCACCCCATGACGGCGACGAGCGCGCTGTCCGCTCCGGTGGCGCCGGTCCTGGCCTTCGCCGTCACCGGAGCGGAGGAGGAGCGCTTCGCCGCGCTGCCCACCCTCCGCTTCCGGCTGGAGATCACCAGGACCGGCGGCAGCCCCGTCGGCTCGATCGCCCTGCACACCGTCGTCCGCATCGACCCCGCCCGCCGCCGCTACCGGCCGGAGTCCCAGGAGGCGCTCGGCGAGCTGTTCGGCGCGCCCGAGCAGTGGACGACCAGCATGCGACCGCTCACCTGGGCACGGGCGACCCTCCACGTCCCGGCGTTCCAGGACCGCACGACGGTGGAACTGCCCGTCGAGTGCTCGTACGACACCGAACTGGCCGTCACCAAGTACCTGCGCGCGGTCGGCGACGCCGGAGACGTGCCGCTCGACTTCCTGTTCAGCGGCACCGTCTTCCACCGGCTCCCGGACGAGCGGGGCCTCGCCGCCGCCCGGATCTCCTGGTCGGACGGCGACACACGGTACGCCCTGCCCGCCGCACTCTGGCACGCGGTCACGGGCCGCTACCACGCGGGGAGCCCCTGGCTGCGGCTGTCCCGCGACACCTACGACCGGCTCGACGCCTACCGCGCCCGGCACGTCCTCGGCAGCCCCGACGACGCCGTGCGCGCCCTGCTCGATGGCGCTACCACTCGGGGACCCCATGACCCTCACTGACCTCTCGGACGTCGAGAAGATCACCCGGACCTGCCTGTACGAGGGCTATCTGCTGTGGCCCTACCGCAGGTCCGCCCTGAAGAACACCAAACGCTGGACCTTCGGCGGTGTCTTCCCCGCCGCCTGCGCCGCCGCGCTCGGCGAACCCGCCACCATGACCACCCAGGTGCTCCACGAAGGACCCGCCGACGACCTCACCGTGCGGGTGCGGTTCCTCCAGGTGGTGGACCGCACGGTGACGCGGGACGGCCGCCCGGTCGACGAGCTGACCGTGGCGGGGGAGCGCTACGTCAGCTGGCAGGAGGTGACCGAACGCGAGGTCGTGCTGACCGGCGCCCCCGGCACCGCGGCCGTCGACATCCCCGAGGGCACCGACACCGAGCAGCTGCCGGGCGGATCCGCCTGTCTGGTCCGCGGCTGGCGGCACCTCACCGGCACCGTCGAGGTCACCGCCGAACCGGCCGCGGACGGCGTACGCCGGCTGACCGTGCGCATCGCCAACAGCACCCCCTGCCCCCTGCCGGACCCCGGTGCCCGGCACGCGCGGGAGGCCGCCGCCCCCTACGCCTTCGTCTCCACCCACACCGTGCTGCACAGCGACCGCGGCCGCTTCGTCTCCCTCCTCGACCCGCCCGCCGCACTGCGCGACCCCGCCGCCGCCTGCCGCAACGAGGGCACCTGGCCCGTGCTGGTCGGCACCGACGAAGGAGACGGCCGGGCGCACACCGTGCTGTCCTCGCCGGTCACGCTGTACGACTTCCCGCGCGTCGCGCCCGAGAGCCCGGGCGACCTGTTCGACGGCACCGAGATCGACCAGCTGCTGGTGCTGAGCGTGCTGAGCCTGACCGAGGAGGAGCAGGCGGAGGCGCGGGCGAGCGATCCGCGGGCGCGCGAGATCCTCGACCGCTGTGCCGGGCTCGGCACCGACGACCTGATGGGCCTGCACGGCGCCATCCGGGAGTTCCAGACGGTCTCGGGGGAGGGGACGTGAACGGCGTCTCCTACGTCCCCGGCACGCGAGTGCGGCTGCGGCCGTCCCGGCGGGCGGACATCATGGACCTGGCCCTGGCGGGGCGGATCGCCGAAGTCGCCGCCGTGGAGGAGGACTTCGAGGGACAGGTGCACGTCGCCGTCGTCCTTGAGGGCGACCCGGGACGCGACCTCGGCTCCGCGAGCCAGATCGGCCACCGGTTCTTCTTCGCACCCGACGAGCTCGAACCGCTCCCCGGGCCCGACGGAGACCCGCCGCGCCACCGCGTGCTCGTCGCGGGCGTGGGCAACATCTTCATGGCCGACGACGGCTTCGGCCCCGAGGCCGCCACCGCCCTGGCCCGCAGGTCGCTGCCCGACGGCGTCCACGTCGCCGACTTCGGTATCCGCGGCATGGACCTCGCCTACCGCATGCTCGACGGCTACGACACCGTCGTCCTGCTGGACGCCACCCCGCACGGACAGCCGCCCGGCACCCTCAGCGTCATCGAGCCCGACCTCGCCACGCTGCCCGCCGAGGGCGCCCCCGAGGCCCATGCCATGGACCCCGTCAAGGTCCTCGCCCTCGCCCGCCACCTGGGCGACGCAGAACTGCCCCGCGTCCTCGTCGTCGGCTGCGAGCCACAGGTCCGCATGAACGGCGACGAACCCGATGTCGTCGTCGGCCTCAGCGAACCGGTCCGCGAGGCCGTCGCACGCGCCGTCCCGTTCGTCGAGTCGCTGCTCGGCGAGATCCTCGCCGACCCCGCCGAGAGGAGGTGAACCCTGCCATGAGGAGAATCCCTGCCATGAGGAGAGGCCGTGCCATGAACAAGAACGGCCTCTTCCTCCCCGCCAACGTGGTGAGGACCACGGTCGGAACCGTGGCCGCGGTCCTGGTCCTGATCGCCCTGAACGAACTGCCGGAGGCCCGCCGCTACTTGAGACTGAGAAGCATGTGATCCGCCCGACGGCCCCCGCGCCCCGGCGGTGCGACGCCGCCGGGACGCCGGTCTCCTGGACGCGCGGGGAGACGCCGGTGGTCGTGGCGGAGGAGGGCAAGCCGGCCGGGTTCTCGGCCGGGGCGCTCTGGCAGCCGTACGTCGCCGGGCCACCGGCGGCCGTCGCGTTGCCGTGCGAGCACTCCGGCATGGCGCACGAGGTGCCGGATCGCCCTCCTCGGCGCGCTGCTGCCGGCCGGCTGGGCGGCCCGGACCCGCACCGCGACCGCACCGGCCAGGTGGCCGTCCACCACCGACGGATCGTCCGTCGAGGACGACCCCGTTCAGCACACCGAGGCCGGCGACCGCGACGAGCATCAGGGTCAGCAGCACCGTCAGCGAGTTCAGGACGACGACCGTGTCGCTGTCGCTGCTGCTCTTCTCGCTCGTCGAGGTGACGCCCAGCGCTCCCAGGGCGGCGTTGAGCGACTGAACGTAACCGCTGACGTCCGTACCGGGTTTGACGTCGACGAACTGCGTCGAGAACCTCGCCCACGATCCGCACGGTGACCGGACGGCCGTCCACGTGCAGGGTGATGCTGTCACCGATCGCGGTGTCGGTCGCCGTCAGGAACGGGATCGGCACCACCGCCTCGCCCACCGCGGGCACCTGATGGCGCAGCGCCGGCCGACTCGTGGCGCGGTGTTCAGCGCTCCCGCACCGGCCCGCTGCTGCGGCGGACGACGAGGTCGACCGGGACGAGGGAGTCGTCCCGCGACGGTTCCGCGGTGCCGTCGATGCGGTTGAGCAGCAGGTGCAGGGAGCGTGTGCCGATCTCCGCGAAGTCGGTGCGCACCGTGGTCAGCGGCGGCAGCAGATGCGCGGCCTCCGGGATGTCGTCGTAGCCGACGACGCTGACGTCGCCGGGCACGGACCGTCCGGCCTCGTGGAGGGCGTGCAGCAGGCCGAGGGCCATCTGGTCGTTGGAGGCGAACACCGCCGTCACCTCCGGGCGCCGGGCCAGGAGCCGCCCCAGGTCGTAGCCGGAGTCGGCACTCCAGTCGCCGACGAGGGGATCGGGAACCTCGGCCCCGGCGCCGGACAGGGTCTCCCGCCAGCTCTCCAGCCGATGGTCGGCGGACGTCCAGCCGGTCGGGCCCGCGATGTGCCAGACGGTGGCGTGACCGAGGCCCAGGAGATGCTCGGTGGCTTTGCGGGCGCCCGTGCGGGAGTCGCCGGTGACCAGGGGAGTGCTGTTCGCCAGGGCGTTCTCCAGCACCACCAGGGGCGTGTCGAGGTCGGTCTCCGCCAGGGCCTTGCCCACCCACAGTTGCGGGGCGATGGCGATCACCCCGTCCGCGCCCTCGGCCGACAGACGGTTCACGGCCTCCACCACCGTGTCGTGGTCCGCCGTGTCGAGGGCGATGGAGCTCACCAGGTAGCCGGCGTCCTGCGCTGCGGTGTTGATCGCGGTCAGGATGGAGGCGGGCCCGTAGCGCGCGGCGTCGAAGGAGATCACGCCGAGCATCCGCGTCCGCCCGCTGGCCAGCGACCGCGCGCTGCGGCTGGGGCGGTAGCCGAGCTCACGCATGGCCTCCAGCACCGCCTCCCGCGTCGCGGGCCGGACCGCCGGATGGTCGTTGAGCACCCGGGAGACGGTCTGCTTGGAGACCCCCGCCAGCTTGGCCACGTCGTCCATCACCGGACGCGAGCCCGCGAAGTTGCGTCTGCTGCGCCACCGGGAACCGGGGCCGTCAGCGGCGCTTCGGGTCATGGCCGGTCTGTCCTCGACTTGGTCACGGCGGTCCTGTCCCGCCCGGGCAGGACCACAGCATAGGCCGGGTCACCGGCAGGGCGGCCCCGACGCCCACCTCGGCACCTCATCCGAGCCGGACCCTCCAGCGCCGCACGGTGACCCACTCGGCGTGCTCCACCGACGCCGCCCGCCGGCCTGCGCCCGCCCGCGGCACGTACACCGGCGCGGCGGCGGCCAGGGGCAGCACCCGCAGCCGCAGCCCCTCGGCGCGCAGTGCGTCCACGGGCAGCCGGTCCAGGCCGATGTCCCAGACGCGCCCCGAGAAGAACTGGTCGGCGACCAGCGTGTCACCCACGTACGCGCGCCCCACGTCCCCGGTCCAGCGCAGCCGCAGCAGAACGCCGTCCGGCGCGTCCAGCAGTCCGTCGGGGACCTCGACGCGGTACTCCGCGGCCACGCTGTCGAACTGCTTGTCCGCGGGCACGCTCGCCCGGCCCAGGACTCCCGTCGCGGTCTCGGGCGCCGGACCGGCGGGCCGCACCAGGCTGACGGCGGCGTCCCTGCGGGAGCACCCCCCGTCGACGGTGTAGCGGGTGAACACCCCGTCCGCCGCTTCCCGCACCACCGCTCCGTCCACCACCGGCGCACGGCCCGGCGCGGGCAGCACGGCGAACGAGGGCTCCGCCGCCGCGCTGTGCAGCCGTACCTCGTCACGGTCGAACACGACCCCGTCCGCGCACAGCACCAGCCGCTCCGCGCCCCACGCCACGCCCCGATAGGCGGTACGCGCCGTCTCCGCGTCCAGGACCAGCAGCCCGACCCGGCCGCCGTCCGCCGTGTCCACCTCGACCAGGGCGTCGGTCCCGGGACGCAGCCCGGTGACCAGGACCCGGCCGTCGACGGGGGTGAGGTCCCCGGAGGGCGCGCTCACCGCCGACACCGTGCCG
The DNA here is from genome assembly GCF_030386795.1 of Streptomyces sp. S.PNR 29. Taxonomy (GTDB): domain Bacteria; phylum Actinomycetota; class Actinomycetes; order Streptomycetales; family Streptomycetaceae; genus Streptomyces. Next base: position 240,213 of record NZ_JANUQM010000012.1, on the reverse strand, counting down.
GCGTCCAGGGCGAGTTCCGGAGCGATGCCGTCGGTGGCGGCCAGCACCAGGACCGTGCGCCCGCCCACGTCGAGGGTGCACACCGGCTGCGCGGTGGCCCACTCCAGCCGCAGCCCCGCGACCTCCAGCCGCAGCGGCCAGCAGAAGTAGGCGCCCGCGGGAACGGTGACGGGTGTGCTGGGCAGCGTCAACGCCTCGGCGTCTCCTGCGAGTTCGACCGTGAACGTGGTATCCGGGTGGTCCGGCAGCGGCTCGTGCGGCTGGTGGTTGTTCACGAACAGGAAGCCCGAGGTGCCGTCGCCGCGCACGGCCCACCGCAGGGTCTCCCGGTCGTGCTGCCCCGCCGGCTGCCGCTCGGGCAGCACGGACTGCATGGGCGCGATGACATGCCCGAAGTCCGCCAGCAGCAGGTGCTGCAGGCGCAGTTCGTGGTAGGAGGGCCGCACCTGGCCGTACTCGCCGAGCGGTGCCTGGAAGTCGTACGTCAGGACGGGCAGGTCGTTCGGGTAGCCGGTGGCGTGGGACTCCTGGAGGGTGGTCAGCTCCCCGGACGGGTTGGTGCCGCCGTGGAACATGTAGTAGCCCTGCCACACCGAGCCGCAGCCGATCTTGGTGAGCCCGAGCGCGCCGATGTCGGCGGCGTCCACACGCGGCCGCCGGTGGTACGCCACGGCCATGCCGCCGCCCAGCTCGCACGTGGCCCAGGGGAAGCGGTCCACCAGCTCGGTAGGGTCACCGCCTCGCACCGTGGTGGGACGCAGGTCGGCGCCGATGCCCTCGTCGTCGCGCTGGTGGGTGAAGAAGAAGTGCTTGCGGCAGGTGTCGGGCCAGCCGCCGTCCGCCTCGGTCCAGAACGCCTCGGGATAGCCGCCGTACAGCGGAATCAGCTCGTCACCCGGCAGTTGGACGCCGCCCCACGCGGTCGACGTCCACAGCGGCGCGCTCAGCCCCGCCTCCTGCGCCATGCGCTTCAGCGTGCGCAGGTGACCGGGCTGGTCGTAGAGCTCGTTCTCGATCTGCACCGCCACGATCGGGCCGCCGTGCGACCGGTCGAGGCCCCGCAGTTGCTCGGCGATCGCCGTGAACCAGGCGCGTACGGGCCCCAGGTAGGCGGGGTCGTCGGTGCGGGGCGTGCAGCCGCGGGCCAGCAGCCAGTCGGGCAGACCTCCGTTGCGTACCTCGGCGTGGGACCACGGGCCGATGCGGGGGACGAAGTCCAGGCCGTGCCGGGAGCACAGGTGCGCGAAGCGACGCAGGTCGCGGTCGCCGTCGAAGCGGACGCGGCCCTCGATCTCCTCGTGGTGGATCCAGATGATGTAGGAGGCGACGACCGTCACCCCGCCCGCCTTCATCTTCAGCAGCTCCTCCTCCCACTCCCGGGCGGGGTAACGGGAGTAGTGGAACTCGCCGGAGACCGGGAACCAGGGGCGGCCGCCGCGCGTGAGCCAGCGGCTGGTGACCTCGATCGGGTCGGGCACGCCCGGCGCGTCGGCGAAGGGGAGGTGGCCGGTCAGCGGGGGAGCGGAGGGCGCGGGAAGGCGCAGACGGTACGGGGTCACCAGGTGTTCTCCGGGCCGAGGTCGGGCGTGTCGGTGAGCTGGGCGCAGGCGAGGGTCGTGGCGTGCAGCTCCAGCAGGACCAGCTCGTTGACGCCCGGGCGCAGCACCGGGGCGGGGACGTACAGGGTGCGCTGCGGGCCGCGGTTCCAGTAGCGGCCGAGGTGGAAGCCGTTGACCCACGCCTGGCCCTTCGTCCAGCCGGGCAGGGACAGGAACGTGTCGGCGGGCGTGTCCACTTCGAAGGTGCCGAGGTGGAAGGCCGGTACGGCGGCCGTGGCCGTTTCGGCCGGGGCGAACGGCACCGCGTCCAGGTCGTCCAGGGGCAGCGGGTGGCAGTCCCAGCCCTGCAGGACCGTGCCGTCGAAGGAGACGGGACCGAGCAGGCCCTTGGGCGCGCCGATGCGGGGACCGTAGTTGACCCCGCCCATGTTCTCGACGAGCACGTCCAGTGTGGCGCCGGGGCGGGGGACGCGCACGGGCAGGGTCTCGTCGTGGCGTTCGCGTTCCAGCACACCGACGGAGGCGCCGTCGAGGAAGACCTGGGCGCGGTCGCCGACACCGCCCGGGAAGGACAGCAGGCCGTCCCCGGAGGCGGGCACGGTGGTGCGGTAGAGCGCGTAGCCGGTGCGCAGCCCGAGGTCGTCCATGGTCACCGGGTCGTCGGAGCGCACCGGCTCGGCGAGCGCACCGACGTGCGGCAGCAGCGGTGCCCGGCGGTTCAACTCGACCGTGGTGGGCAGCAGTTTGGCGCCCGGTGCCGGGGCGGGCTCGTCGGGGACCGGGGCGTGGCGGGCGATGACCTCGCGGAAGGCGTGGTACTTCGGGCCGGGGTCGCCGCACTCGGTGAGCGCGGCGTCGTAGTCGTAGGACGTGACGGTCGGCTCGTAGGCGTGCTTGTGGTTGGCGCCGTTGGTGAAGCCGAAGTTGGTGCCGCCGTGGAACATGTAGATGTTGACGGACGCGCCGGCGGACAGCAGCCGGTCGAGGTCGGCGGCGGCGTCGGCGGCGTCCCGCACGTGGTGCGGCCCGCCCCAGTGGTCGAACCAGCCGATCCAGAACTCGGCGCACATCAGCGGACCTTCCGTCTGGTGCGCGCGGAGCCGTTCGAGGGACTGCTCGACCCGGCTGCCGAAGGTGCTGGTGGCGAGGACACCCGGCAGGCTCCCGGCCGCCAGGTGCTCCGGGTTCGCCTGGTCGCAGGTGAACAGCAACTCCTCGACGCCGCGCGTACGAAACGCCTCGGCCAGGTGCTTCAGGTACGCGCTGTCGTCGCCGTAGGCCCGTACTCGTTCTCCACCTGCACGGCGATGACCGGTCCGCCCGTGGTCGCCATGTACGGCAGGAGCGGGGGCAGCAGCAGGTCGAGGTAGCGGTCGACGGCCGCGGTGAAGCGGGGGTCGCTGGTCCGCAGCCGGATGTCCGGGTCCGCGGTGAGCCAGCCGGGCAACCCGCCCCCGTCCCACTCGGCGCAGATGAACGGGCCCGGACGCAGCAGGACGTGCAGGCCTTCCTCCTGGGCCAGCCGCAGGTAGCGGGGCAGGTCGAGAAAGCCGTCCAGGACGAGTGGCCCGCCGGGGTCCGGCTGATGGAGGTTCCACGGCAGGTACGTCTCCACCGCGTTCAGCCCCATCAGGCGGGCCTTGCGCAGCCGGTCGGCCCACTGGCCGGGATGGACACGGAAGTAGTGCATGGCGCCGGAGATGATCCTCAGCGGCTCGCCGTGCAGCAGGAATCCGTCGGACGTCGTCGTCAGAGCGGGCATGCGGGAGCTTTCCTTCCAGGGCTACGGGGTCAGTGGGAACGGGTGCTGCGGATCAGCCAGAGCGTGGCGGTCAGGCACAGCGCCGAGACGCCGCACAGCAGCAGGGGCACGGCCCGGACACCGGACCACTCGATGGCCTTGCCCAGCGCCGGTCCCGCCGCGACCCCGCCGACCATGGAGGCCGCGATCACGAGGGCGCCGGCCCTCCGGGCGTGCGGGGCCGCCCGGTGCAGCCAGGGCAGCCCGGTGGGGAAGATCGGCGCGATGAACAGGCCGACACCGGCGTACGCGTAGGGCGCGAGGGCGGGTACGGAGGCCAGCAGCAGGCAGGCCGTCATACCCGCGCAGGACACCGTGATGATGGCCTGGGCCGAGAAGCGCAGGGCGATCGGGGCCACCAGGAAGCGGCCGACGGTCATCATCAGCCAGTACACGGACGTGGCGGTGGCGGCGAGTCCCGCGCCGTAGCCGACCGTCTCCAGGTGCGTGGGCTCCCAGCCGCCGACACCGGCCTCGATGCCCACGTGCAGGACGTAGAGCGCGACGAAGACGGCGAGCACCGACCCCAGAGCTCTGCTGCGGACCGGCGCCTCGGCCACGGTCCCGGCCGGCTGCGGCGCCCGGTCCCGTACGCCCCGCAGACACAGCAGCAACGGCAGGTTGGCGACGGCGAACACCAGGAAGACCGCGGGGTAGTGCTCGGCGCCGACCGCTCCGACGACGGCCGGGCCGAGGATCGCGCCGACGCCGAAGTGGGCGTTGAGGATGTTCAGCATCGCGGTCGAGCGGTGGCCGAAGCCGACCGCGAACAACTGGTTGAGGCCGTAGTCGATACCGCCGAAGCCGAGCCCGGCCAGCAGCGCCATGGCCAGCGCGGCGGGCCAGCCCGGTGCCAGCGCGAAGCCCGCCGCGCCGACCGCCATCAGCAGGTACGAGGCGCCCAGGATCCGCCGGTTGCCGATCCGGCCGAACAGCCGGTCGAAGAGCAGCACCCCGGCCACCCCGCCGACGAAGTGGGCGCTCAGCGCCAGCCCGGCGGCGGAGGGGCTGAGGCCGAACTCCTCGCGCAGGGCCGGGATCGCGGGGCCGTACAGGGCCTGGAGCGCGCCGATGAGCACGAAGCCCGCGCAGGAGGCCACCACGGCGGCCGGGCTGAAGACCGGAGCAGGCGACGCCGCCTGGGTACCCGCGACGCGCTGCGCGATCGGTTGGTCGGTCACGTGGACTCCGGGTGACGGCCCACGCGGCAGCGGGCGGCGGACAAGGGGTGCGTACATCGGGACGGCAGTGATGTTACCGGTAACAAAACTGTCGTCAAGATGCCGGGAAAGATGGCGCCCTGCGGCTCGTTCCCGCGGACGCCGGGCAGCCGGCGGGCTTCATCGCGGGTACCTGTTGTGCGACGCGATCACGCGCCACGACAAGCTCAGGTGGAGGCGACCGTGGCCGCGCGCACCGGACATCCCGAGTCCACCGTCCGGCGCCGTATCGCCCGGCTCGCCCGAACGGGAGGGCTGCTCACCCACGTCGTGGTCGGCACCAAGCGGCTCGGGCTGTTCATCGACGCCAACGTCATGACGCGCGTCGCGCCCGGCCGGCTCGACGCCGTGGGGCGGGCGCCAGCCTCCCACCCGGCCGTGCACGGGGCGTTCGCCACCACCGGCGCGGCCAACCTGCACGCCGCGGTGTGAGTGCGGGACCTGGAGGACCTGTACCGGTTCCTCACCCGGGACGTGGGCGGGCTGTTGCCGCCCCTCGGCGCAATGCCCCCTCGACACGCGGTGCGGCGCCCGCACGCGGGCGCCGCACCGGCAGCCTCGTCCGGCTGCCCGTCATCCGCCGTGGCTCACAACCGCGGCTGCACCTCGTAGCGCGGCCCGAGATCGGGCCGGTCGGCCCCGGCGACCTCCGTGACCAGGCGGTGCACCTGCGTCAGATCGTGCAGCAGGGTCCGCGTCTCCTCCGGGGGCAGACCCGACGTGCGGGCGATCTCGTCCAGGTGGACGGCCTCCCCGCCGTGGCGTTCCTGAGCCGCGGTCAGCGACTGGAAGACCTGCTCGTGCTGCTCGGAGTAGCCGGGACGCCCGCGGCCGGCGCACGACAGCTCCGGGCCCTGGCCCGTCGGGTCCTTCACCTCCCGCTCGGCCAGGTCGCCCGCGCGCCACTCCTGCTTGCCGCGGTGCGTGGTGCCGACCCGCTCCTCGTGCGTCCGGCCGCTGTGCCCGGCCAGATGCGTGGGCTGCTTCGACGCTCCGGTCGTCACACCCCGGGCGCTGGGCGCCTCACCGGCCTCGTGGGCCGCACGGGCCGCCGCGCGGCGCTGAACCTCGTCACCCTCCGTCTTCTTGCGCACCATGAGGTGCTCCTCTCGTCGTACTCTCGTGCGTCCGCTCGCCGTCAGCGGTCCAGTTCCTCCTCGACCGGCGGCTTGGGCACGTCACGCAGGTGCTGCGACTGGCCCGGCTTGCCGCCCGCGCGGGCCTGCTGGGCGCGCTGTGCGGGAGACGTCCCCAGGTCGGAATCGGGGTCCACGCGCACCGACCGGGCCACCTCATCGCGGTTGGCGTAACTCTCGGGCGGAATGCCGCGCAGCGCCGCCACCGCCTCCTGGGAGGCACCGGCCTTGCGCGCCGCCTGGATCAGGTCGTCCTTGCTCGCGGGGAAGTCGACGTCCTTGAGGGCGTCCACCACCTCACGGGCGCTCGTGGTGTGGCTCATGAGCAATTCTCCAGTCCGTGACTCGACGTCCCGCTGGCGCGTTCCGGGTAACCGTCACCACCGCGGTACTCACATGTCGGCCGACCGACCGGATTCGGTCGAGGCAGCCGCCCGGGCACCCTTGACCCTCGAACGGGGCCCGCCTAGCCTCCTTGATCACCTCCGGACAGGTAGGGCGGCGATGGCAGACTCCCCGGTTTCCCCCGACAGCGGATCAGCGGCCCGGCTTCAGGTGGAGACGCACGGCCTCGACGTCATCGGCGACGCCGAGCGCAAGGGCACTCCACGGACGCTGTTCTGGCCCTGGTTCGGGGCCAATGTCTCCATTCTGGGTCTCAGCTACGGCTCCTTCGCGCTCGGCTTCGGGATCTCCTTCTGGCAGGCGCTGGCCGCCGGAGTGATCGGCGTCGTCTTCTCGTTCCTGCTGTGCGGCTTCGTCGCGGTCGCCGGCAAGCGCGGCTCCGCGCCGACGATGGTGCTCAGCCGCGCCGCGTACGGGGTGCGCGGCAACCGCCTGCCCTCGGTGATCTCGTGGATGCTCACCGTCGGGTGGGAGACCGTGCTGTGCGCGCTCGCCACCCTGGCCACGGCGACCGTCTTCGGACGGCTCGGCTGGGGCGGCGGCACCGAGACCAAGGTGGTCGCCCTCGTCCTGGTCGGCGCGCTGACCGTCGTGGTCGGTGTGATGGGCTTCGACCTGATCATGCGCCTGCAAACGGTGATCACCGTGGTCACGGGCGTGCTCACGCTCGTCTACGTCGGCCTCGTCGCCGACCACGTCCACTGGAGCAGTGTCAGCGCCGTCCCGGCAGGCTCCGGGCAGGATTTCGTGGGCGCGCTGGTGTTCATGATGACCGGCTTCGGCCTGGGCTGGGTCAACGCCGCCGCCGACTACTCCCGCTACCTGCCGCGCACCGCGTCGAGCCGGGGCGTCGTCGGCTGGACCGCTTTCGGCGCGTCGCTGGCACCGCTGCTCCTGCTGGTCTTCGGGCTGCTGCTGGCCGGCTCCTCCAGCGGACTGAGCGCGGCCATCGCCGCCGACCCGATCGGCGCACTCACGACGCTCCTGCCCACCTGGTTCCTCGTCCCGTTCGCCGTGGTCGCCGTGCTGGGCCTGGTCGGTGGCGCGGTCCTCGACATCTACTCGTCCGGCCTGGCCCTGCTGTCGGCGGGCCTGCGCGTGCCCCGCTATCTGGCCGCGCTCGTCGACGGCGTCCTGATGATCGCGGGCTCGGTCTACATCGTCTTCCTCGCCGACGACTTCCTCGGCCCCTTCATGGGCTTCCTGACCACGCTGGGCGTCCCCATCGCCGCCTGGTGCGGCACCATGCTCGCCGACCTGCTCCTGCGCCGCCGCGCCTACGACGAGGCCGATCTCTACCGTCCGACCGGCCGCTACGGCGACGTACCGCTCACCCCGCTGCTGCTCACCCTCGCCGCCACCGCGCTCGGCTGGGGCCTGGTGACCAACGCGTCCGCGACCTGGCTGACGTGGCAGGGCTATCTCCTCGGCCCGCTCGGCCTCGGCGGCAGGTCCGGCTCCTGGGCGTACGCCAACCTCGGCGTCCTGGCCGCCCTCGCCCTCGGCTTCCTCGGCACCCTCGTGCTGGGCCGCGTGCGGGTACGCCGCCAGGAGGGGCGGGCGCCGAGCCGGGCGGACGGGGAGGTGCCGGCCGTATGACCCGAGGACAGCTCGCCGTCATCGACATGCAGCGCGTCTTCGCGGATCCCGGCAGCCCGTGGGCGGCCCCGCGCTTCGCGGAGGCCGCGGCCGGCGTACGGCGCCTGCTGCCCGCCTTCGGCGACCGCGTGACCTTCACCCGCTTCGTGCCGGCCGGCCGCCCCGCCGGCGCCTGGCGCGCCTACTACGACCGGTGGCCCTTCGCCCGGCAACCGGCGCACGCCCCGCTCTGGCGACTCACCGACGAGTTCGCCGCCGGGGCCCGGGAGGTGCTGGACGCCCCCACCTTCGGCAAGTGGACCCCGGAACTCGCCGCCCGTGTCGGCCCGGACGGCCGCCTGGCCCTGGCCGGCGTCAGCACCGACTGCTGTGTGCTGTCCACGGCTCTCGCCGCCGCCGACGCCGGAGTGGAGGTGCTGGTCGCCGCCGACGCCTGCGCGGGCGCCGACGACGACTCCCACGCCGAGGCGCTGCACCTGCTCGACCTGTACCGGCCGCTGATCCGCGTGATCACGGTCGCCGAGCTCCTTGCCGAGGGCACATGATCTGTCCCGGCATGGCCCGGCCCCTGCTGCGGCGGGTCGGCCGCGATCGTCTCGGCCTGCTGTACGGACCCCATCCCACTGATCCCCTGAACCGCAGGCGTCTCAGATGATTGCCCCGGGCGCGATCGGGTACGCGAGGCTGGACGCGCCCGGTACCGATCATGTCCCGGGTGGGCCGCACGACCGCCGCTACCAGGGGATCTGCCATGGAGACACCCGCGAACGACAACACCGCCACGCCCGCCCAGCGGGCCCTGGACGCCCTCATCGACAACACGGAGGACAGGGCGGCGCTGGACGCGCTCGCGAGCAGCGACGTGCTCGTTCCCGTGCCCGACGACGCCAGCGACGAGGATGCCACCAACCCCAGCGCCGTGGCGCTGCCCGTCCTGGAGCAGCCGGGCGGCACACAGGTGGTGCCCGTGTTCACCTCGGAGGGGGAGATGGCCGACCTGCTGCCGTTCGTCTCCCGCTACCGCCTCGTGCCGCTGGGTGCCCTCGCCGCGCAGTGGCCCGCCGACGATCTGTCGCTCACCATAGACGGCAGCTCCGAGCACCGACTGACCCTCACTTCGGAAGGGGTGCGCACGCTGCTGGCACGCCCGTAGGGCTGAGCCCATACCCGTCGCGGCGCGTCAGAGGGGCTTACCGGGGCTGATCATGCCCCGTGTTCGAACCCTCATTGACGCGCCGCTTGCGTTTTCTGCACGGCCCAGCCGCTCCAGCGCGGGCGAGCGAACCCGACTGAGAACCTCCCGCGCAACACATCTCAGGCATCCGACACGTCGCATGCGTTCGAGATATCGAAGCGCTTCAACGCAGCCCGCAGAATCTGGCATCCGCTCGCATCGCAACAAGAGGATCGTGTGCCCAACTGCCTGCCGCTGACTGGGGCGTTGGCATGCTGCCCAAGCCGACCTGGTGCTTTCGAATCGATTCGATCCCCCTGTTGACTTCTTCGACACTCCGCTGGGATCTTGTGGTGCGTCACCGCTCAACTGGCAACCAAGACGGGCTGGCGAGACATGGCTGTGCCTGAGCGAATGCCTCGCGGGTGGGGTCTATGACGCCTGCCGGCACTCACTCGCCGCGTTCGTCACAGAACCGTCCGCATATCGCTCGGTCGTAGGGAGGGACAGCGATGCGTCTCTCCGCCAGGAACGCTCGCAGAGCCGAGGAAGAGGCACTGTGGCCGTTGAAGGTGCTGCGCAGAGCCACCGCGGCGTCGAGCCTTGAAGACGGTGCGTTCACCCTGGTCCTGCCGGTTCTTGCACAGCAGTCGACGGGAAACGCCGGTGTGGCGGTGGTCTTCGTCGCGGTGACGGCTCCCTGGGCGCTCGCCTCCTTGCCGATCGGATATCTCGCGGACCACATGTCGCGAACGCAGCTCATGAGAATCGTGGCGTTCGTACGAACGGGGCTCGCTGTTCTGCTCGCCGCCCTGTATCTGTTCGACAACCCCATGCCGGCGATGATCCCCGCCGTGGCGTTCGGCCTGGGTAGCTGCGGCGTTGCCGCGGACATCGCGCGACAATCCCTCGTTCCGCAATTGGTCCTCGATCCGGACCGATTCGTCTCCGCCAATACGGAGATCGCCAAGGTGTCTCTGCTGTACGGCGGGTTTGTCGGCCCCTTGCTCGGCGGCTGGCTCCTGACCCTGAACGAGCCAGTGGCCACGACCGCACTCGCCGCATTCGCGGCGGTCACCATGGTCGTGACGCTGGGCCTGCCGAAGACACCCGCTCTGCTCGACGACCCCATGAGGGTGCGGACCATGGTGTCGGTGGGATTGGAGGGGTTCCGTCACATCTACCGGCGCCGGACGCTCCTGACACTGGCCGCCTTGAGCTTCACGGTCTCCGCGATCTGGTATGTCTGGGAGACGTCCTTCACGGCCTTCGCGCTGGCCGGCGACGGGCTCGACGCGTCGAGCTTCACTTACTCGGTCCTCCTGCTCGCCAGCGCGGCGGGGGCGGTCATCAGTACCCGGGCGGTGCGGCACGCCACCAAGACGTTCCCCCTGCGCACGGTCCTGTCGATGAGCCTGGCCGGCTGGGTGCTCTGGTTCGTGACTCCCGCCCTGACATCGAACTGGTGGGCCGTCATCGTCTGTCTCGTGCTGGGCGGTGGCGCCGGACTGCTGTGGAACACCGTATCGATGACGGCACGCCAACTGGTCACGTCGGGGCACCTGTTGGGGCGTACGACCGCCGCGTACCGGATGGTGACACGCAGCGGGCGCGCAGTCGGGGCAGCCCTCGCGGGAGTGCTGATGACGCACATGTCCTGGCAGCACATCTTCGCCCTCTGCGCGGCTGTCATCGGTGTCGTCGCCGTCGGGATCTTCGCTCTCTACCGGGGCCGGTCCATGCTCGAACCGGAAATGCGCTGATGTCGTCGACCGCCGGCAGGGACGACAACGGCTCCACCGAAGGGTGGACGCCGGCCGCGTGGCTCGTCCAGCGACGGCTCTAGGACACCGGGCCCCGGCCACCCAGCATGCGGTCCAACGCCGCCCGCTGCAGCGGCAGCGCCTCGGCGTGCAGATCGCGGCCCTTGCGGGTCAGGGCGACCCAGACACCGCGCCGGTCCTCCACGCAGATGGAGCGCTCCACCAGGCCGTCCTTCTCCAGCCGGGCGATGAGCCGGGACAGCGCGCTCTGGCTGAGATGGACCCGCCCGGCCAGGTTCTGCACCCGGCACTGAGCGCCTTCGTCGGGCGCCTCGGACGCGAGGATGTCGAGCACCTCGAAGTCACTGGCGCCCAGGCCGTGCGGGTGCAGCGCGCGGTCGATCTCGCACATCGTGCGCGCATGCACCGACAGGATGTCGCGCCACTGTTCCTCAAGCCGTGCACTGGCCGTTTCCGCTGCCATACCTGCACGGTAACACCGAAACGGCTGTTCTTTTAGGTCGCAACTTGTGCATGTGCAAGAAAGTGCGTTCCCGGCCCAGGACGACCGCCCCGCCTAAGTGGACTCCCGCTTCACCAGCTCCGTCGGCAGGATCACCGCCGCCGGATCCTCGCCACCGATCTGGGCGAGCAGCACCCGGACCATCTCGGCGCTGATCCGGTCCCAGGGCTGCCGGATGGTGGTCAGCTCGGGGCTGGCGGCGAGGGCGGCGGGAGAGTCGTCGAAGCCGCCGACCGCGACGTCCTCCGGCACCCGCCGCCCCGCCCGCTGCAGTGCCGCGAGCACGCCCTGCGCCATCAGGTCCGACGCGACGAACACGGCGTCCACGTCCGGCGCCTGGGCCAGCAGCCGCTCGGCGCCCGCCTCACCGCTGGCCCGGCTGTAGTCGCCCTCGACGATGAGCCGCTCGTCGCTCTCGATGCCCGCCTCGGCGAGCACCTCCTGGTAACCGGCGAGCCGCTCGACCCCACCCGGCGTGTCCAGGGGGCCCGTGACCACGCCCACCCGCCGGCGCCCGAGGGACAACAGGTGGCGCACCATGTCGCGGGCTCCGTCCCGGTCGTCGGCGGCCACGTAACTCACCTTCGAGCCCAGCCCGATCGGCTTGCCGCACGCCACCAGCGGCACCCCGGCAGCGCCCAGTTCCTCGGCGACCGGATCACCGAAGTGGCTGGAGACCAGCAGCACCCCGTCGACGTGACCGGCGGTGATGTACCGCGTTATGCGCCGCCGTTCGTCCTCGGTGCCCGCCAGCATCAGCAGCAGTGGGATGTCGTGCGCGGCCAGCGCGTGCGTGCAGCCGCGCAGCAGGACGTTGAAGTTGGGATCCTCGAAGAAGCGCTCCTGCGGCTCGGTCAGCAGGAAGCCGACCGAGTCCGAACGCCCGGTGATCAGCGAACGGGCGTGCCGGTTCACGACGTACCCCGTCTTGCGGATCGCCGCGTTGACCGCCTCCTGAGCGGCCGGGCTGACGTAGTGACCGCCGTTGAGCACCCGTGACACGGTGCCCCGTGAGACCCCGGCCTCGCGCGCCACATCGTGGATCGTCGGCGGTTTGCGCCGGCCGCCCGTATTGCTCATGGTCATGACTTTACGGCCCCGGACAGCAGATCGAGGCTCCAGAACCGCTGGATGACCAGGAAGAGCGCGACCAACGGGATCACCGCGAGGAACGCACCGGTGATCACCAGCGTGTACAGCGCGGGCGTGTTGGCGCCCTGTTCGAGGAGCGTGTACAGACCCAGCGTGATCGGGAACTTCTCGTCGTCGCTGAGCATGATGTACGGCAGCAGGAAGTTGTTCCAGATCGCCACGAACTGGAACAGGAACACCGTCACCATGCCGGGGATCATCATCGGCAGCGCGATCCGCGTGAAGATCCGCCACTCGCTCGCCCCGTCCATACGGCCTGCCTCGACGACCTCGGCGGGGACGGCCGCGGCCGCGTAGATACGCGAGAGGTACACGCCGTACGGGAAGAGGATCTGCGGGAGCAGCACGGAGAGGTACGAGTCCGTGAGGTCCGCCTTCGCCAGCAGCAGGTACTGCGGGATGGCGAGGATCACCGGCGGCATCAGCACACCCGCCAGCAACACGTTGAAGATGGCCTCGCGGCCCCGGAAACGGTAGGTCGCGAGCGCGTAACCGGTGAATGCCGACACGCATGTCGACAGCAGTGCGCCGAGACCCGCGTAGAGGGCGGAGTTGCCCATCCAGTCCCAGTACACGCCGTCGCGGTAGGCGCTCAGTTCGCCGACGTTGTCCGCGAAGCCCGTGCCCGGCAGGAACGTGAAGGTGGAGAACAGCTCGTGGCCGGACTTGGTGGCCGCGATCACCACCCACGCCACCGGCAGCAGGCAGTAGATCGCCCCGAGCAGCAGCGTGGCCGTCGGAACCAGGGCGATCCGCCGCCGTAGCGGAGGACGGCTCCGCGCGGTGCCGGGGGTCGTGCCCGCCGCCGGTTCGGCCTTGGTGATGGCAAGAGAACTCATCGTGCTGCCTCCTGCTTCTGACGACGGTTCGCGGCCCGCAGGAAGCCGAAGGACAGCACCAGCGTGGCGAAGGCGATGATGACGGCCTGGGCCGCGGCGCTGTAGATGTCGCCCTCGCCGAACGCGTCCCGGTACACCTTCATCAGCGGACTCCAGGTCGTGGACACGGAGTTGGTGAGCGGCTTGAGGGTGGTCGGCTCGTTGAACACCTGGAGCGTCGCGATGATCGAGAAGAAGAAGGTCAGCACCAGCGAGGGCGCCACCATCGGAATCTTGATCTTCAGCGCGATCTGCAGCGGCGAGCAGCCGTCCAGCTTCGCCGCTTCGTACAACTCCGCCGGGATGGCCTGCAGCGAGGTGTAGATGACGATCATGTTGAAGCCGGTGCCGCCCCAGATCGCGATGTTCGACAGGGCGAGGTACAGCGGACCGCCGTCCAGCAGGTCCGGCTGCGGCAGGCCCAGCCTGTCGAGCACGAAGTAGAAGGGGCTGACGTCCGGCAGGTACAGGAAGCCCCACAGCAGCGCCGCCACCACGCCGGGGATGGCGTACGGCAGGAAGATCGCGAGCCGCGTGAAGGGGGCGAGCCGTACCTTCTCGGAGTCGAGCATCAGCGCGAACAGCAGGGCGAGGCCCAGCATCACCGGTACGACGATGCAGCCGTAGCCGAGGACGCGCAGTGCCCCGTGCACCAGCTCGCTGTCGCCGAGGGCGTCGGTGTAGTTCTCCAGGCCGGCCCAGACCTCCTTGCGGGCGCCGGCGCCCAGGCCGAGCCCGGAGACCTTCACCTTGTGGAAGCTGAGCCAGATCGCATAGCCGATGGGCAGCGCGAAGAACAGGAGGAACAGGATCGTCGCGGGGAGGAGGAAAAGGTAGGGCGCGCTTCGCGCTCGTTCGAGGGTGGTGGTGGGAGACGGGTGGGCATACGGGGCCCCCTTGACCCCGTACGACCTCCGGCGTGCCGTGGTGCTGGTCACTGAGCGACCTCGAAGCCCTGCTTCTTCAGGTCGGCGACCGTGTCGTCCTGCATGGTGTTCAGGGCGGCGGCGAAGTCCGACTTGTTCTTGGCGGCGGCGCCGAACGCGTCCTTGAAGGACGTGTAGGCCACGTTCACGTTCGGGCCCCAGGCGGACGGCGCGGTGGTCTTCGCGATGTCGGCGGCCACGGTATAGAAGTCGGCCTGGTTCGAGAAGTAGTCCGGCGGGGTGGTGAAGGCGCCGCTGAGCTGGGCGGAGCTGGAGGCCGGGTAGATGCCGCTCTCCTTGGCCAGCGCGTTCAGGGCGTCACGGTCGGTGTTCAGCCAGGCGGCGAACTTCGCGGCGGCGGCCTTGTGCGTGGAGTCGGTGGTGACGGCGGTGGAGGAGCCGCCCCAGCTTCCGGTGCGGTTCTCGTTCTGCGACCACTGGGGGAGCGGGGCCATGGCCCACTTGCCCTTGGTGTCGGGCGCGGCCGTGGTGAGTGTGCCCGGCGCCCACACGGCGCTGACCCAGGCGAGCTGCTTGCCGGTGTTGATCGCCTTGTTCCAGGCCGGGGTGTACATCGGCTGGTTGTCGATGGCGCCCTCCTTGACGAGGCCGCCCCAGAACTTGGCGACCTTCTGCGTCGCCTCGTCGTTGATGCCGACCTTCCACTTGTCGCCGGAGGTCGTCCACCACTTGGCGCCCGCCTGCTGGGCCAGGCCCGCGAAGAGGCCGGAGTCGTTGGCGGAGAAGGTGGTGAGGTCCTTGTCGGGGGCCTTCTTCTTCAGGTCGCGAGCCGTCTCGGCGAACTCGTCCCAGGTGGTCGGGACCTTCAGGCCGTACTTCTTGAACAGGTCCTCGCGGTAGTAGAACATCATCGGCCCGATGTCCTGCGGGATCGCGTAGACCGCGTCGGTGCCCAGGGTGGTCTGCTGCCAGACGCCGTCGGCGAACTCGCCCTTCGCGTCGCCGACCTCCTTGGAGATGTCGGCGAGCGCGTCATTGCTGACCAGTGTGGGTATCGCCTGGTACTCGGCCTGGACCAGGTCGGGCGCCTTCTTCGCCTTGTGCGCGGTGAGGATCTTGGTGACCAGCGTGTCGCCGGACGCCTGCTTCTTCACCGTGACGGTGATCTGGTCCTTCTTGCCCGGGCCCTTGTTCCAGAGGTCGACGACCTTGTCCATGCCGGGCGTCCAGGTCCAGTACGTCAGCGAGACCGGTCCCGACTCGGTCTCGCTGTCCCCGGATTCCGAGCCGCAGGCGGCGAGGGCGGTGGCGCCGAGCGCGACGGCGACGGCGGATGTCACGAGGCGACGGCGCTTCGTGTACGGCATGGATCTCTCCCCTGACCTGGGCCCTCGCCTGCTGCGAGGGCTGCCATGCTTCTGTGAGCGTTCACAGTAGAGAAACATCCGGGACACTTGTCAATGGTTGTTGCTGTGCGGTTATGTTGGCCCCGCACCGCCGCCGCTGTGTGTGCACGTTCCCACATGACCGACCCAAACGGGAGACATTCCATGCCGGAGACCACCCCCACGGGCCTCACCGGGCTCGCCTTCGGTGGGGACTACAACCCCGAGCAGTGGCCGGAGAGCGTCTGGCACGAGGACGTCCGGCTGATGCGGGAGGCCGGCGTCACCATGGTGAGTGTCGGAATCTTCTCCTGGGCCCTGCTGGAGCCCTCACCGGGGGTGTACGACTTCGGCTGGCTGGACCGGCTCCTGGACCTGCTGCACGAGAACGGCATCCGCGTCGACCTCGGCACGCCCACCGTGGCCCCGCCGGCCTGGTTCTACCGCGCCCACCCCGAGGCGCTCCCCGTGACCTCCGAGGGCGTGCGCTACGAGTTCGGCTCCCGCGCCGCCATCTGCCACAGCAACGCCGACTACCGTGCGGCCGCCGCGGCCATCACCACTCGGCTCGCCGAGCGCTACGGTGGCCACCCGGTGCTTTCGATGTGGCATGTGCACAACGAGTACGGCGTTCCCGTCTCGGCCTGTTACTGCGACTCCTGCGCCGCCCATTTCCGCCGCTGGCTCGCCACGACCTACGGGACGGTCGACGCCGTCAACGAGGCCTGGGGCACCGCCTTCTGGGGTCAGCGTTACGCGGACTTCGGGCAGATCAACCCGCCGCGTGTGACGCCCACGGCCGGCAATCCGGCGCAGGCGCTGGACTACAAGCGGTTCGCCGACGCCACCATGCGCGAGAACTTCGTGATGGAGCGGGACATCCTGCACCGCCTCTCGCCGGGCATCCCGGTCACGACCAACTTCATGACCGCGCTCAGCCAGTGCGACTCCGTCGACTACTGGGCCTGGGGCCGCGAGGTCGACATCGTCACCAACGACCACTACCTGATCACCGACGGCCGCCGCACCCACGTCAACCTCGCCATGGCCGCCGACCTCACCCGCTCCGTCGCGGGCGGCGCCCCCTGGCTGCTGCTCGAACACTCCACCTCGGGCGTCAACTGGCAGCCCCGCAACCCCGCCAAGGCCCCCGGCCAGATGGCCCGCAACTCCCTCGCCCACGTGGCGCGGGGCTCCGACGGGGCCATGTTCTTCCAGTGGCGGCAGTCCCGGCGCGGTGCCGAGAAGTTCCACTCGGCGATGGTCCCGCACGGCGGCACCGACACGCGCGTGTGGCGCGAGGTGGTGGAACTCGGCGCGGCGCTTGACTCGCTGAGCACGGTCCGCGGCAGCCGCACCCGGGCCGACGTGGCCGTGCTGTGGGACTGGCACTCCTGGTGGGCGCAGACCCTCCAGTGGCGCCCCAGCGAGGACCACGACCCGCGCGAGCGCGCCGACGCCTTCTACGAGGTCCTCTACGACCGCCACCTCACGGTCGACTTCGCCCACCCCGAAGCCGACCTGTCGGCCTACCCCCTTGTCGTCGTCCCCGCCCTGTACCTCATGACCGAGGCGGCCGGGAACAACCTCGGACAGTACGTCGAGAACGGCGGCACCCTCGTCGTGTCGTACTTCTCCGGCATCGTCGACGAGCACGACGCCGTGCACGAGGGCGCCCATCCGGGAGCGCTGCGGGACGTGCTCGGCCTGACCGTCGAGGAGTTCTCGCCGTTGCTGCCGGGCCAGCTGGTGAGTATCACCGGCCCCGACGGATCCGAGCTCAGCGGGGACGTGTGGACGGAGTTCGTGGTGCCGCGCGGCGCCGAGACCGTCTGGACGTACGCCGACGGCCTGACCGCCGGTCACCCCGCGGTCACCCGGCACCGCCTCGGCGAGGGCACCGCCTGGTACGTCTCCACCCGCCTCGGCGCCGACGGCCTGGACGCGCTGCTCGGCTGGGCCGTCGAGGACGCGCGGATCGCCCCGCGCGCCGATCTCCCCCGGGACGTCGAGGTGGTGCACCGCACGGGTGAGTCGGGCAGCTACCTCTTCGCCATCAACCACACCGCCTCCGACGCCAAGGTGCCGCTGGGCGCCCCCGGCACCGAGCTGCTGACCGGTGAGCGTGCAGTGGGCCGCCTCGCGGTCCCTGCCGGAGCCGTCCGGGTCGTACGACTCGACGGCTGAGCCGACTCCCCTCCGCCCGTGTGAGCCGCACGAGCCGCGGGCGGAGGGGGAACCTCCCGAGCCATCGGGAGGGCACCCCCAACCCCCTTACGTCGAAGGGACGACGGACGACGATGTTCCATCCCAGACGCACCCTGAAAGCCCTGCTGCCTCCCCTCGTGTCCGGACTCGCCCTCACCGCCCTGCCGGCCCAGACCGCGCAGGCCGCCGCCACTCTCACCAACGGCGGCTTCGAATCCGACGGTGCGGGCGTGGCCTCACCCAGCGGCTGGTCCGAGTACGGCAACACGGGCGCCTCGTTCACGGAGTCCGGCGGCCATGGCGGCAGCTACCGACTGAGTCACTGGTCCTCCTCCGCGTACAAGGTGGAGACCTACCAGTACCTCTCCGGGCTGACCAACGGGAACTACAAGCTCACCGCGTGGGTCCGCTCCAGCGGCGGGCAGAAGGCGGCGTACATAGCGCTGAAGAACTGTGGTGGTTCGGAGCAGCGCACCGATCTGCCGGTGTCCGCGAGCGGGTGGATCCGTATCGTCGTGCCGGTCAATGTCACGAACAACCAGTGCACCATCAGCATCAACAGTGACGCGAACGCGGGCAACTGGATCAATGTCGACGACCTGACCTTCGCGTCCGGCACGTCCGGCCTGTCGATCAAGGGCGCCGACATCTCCTCCCTCGCCAAGAGCGAGGCCAAGGGCGGCGTGTACAAGTACAGCTCCGGCACCACCGGCGACGCGGTCACCATCCTGAAGAACGCCGGGATGAACTACGCGCGCCTGAAGGTCTGGGTGAACCCGGCCGACGGCTACAACAACAAGACGCGCGTGCTGGCCATGGCCAAGCGCATCAAGGCGGCCGGCATGAAGCTGCTGGTCGACTTCCACTACTCGGACACCTGGGCCGACCCGGGCGCCCAGTCCAAGCCGTCCGCCTGGGCCGGGCACTCGTACAGTCAGCTGAAGACCGACGTGTACAACCACACGTACGACGTGTTGAACGCGTTGAAGGCCCAGGGCACCACCGCCGACATGGTCCAGGTCGGCAACGAGATCAACGGCGGCATGCTGTGGAACGAGGGCTCCACCTCCAACTGGTCGCAACTCGCCGGCCTGCTCAACTCCGGCTATGACGCCGTCAAGGCGGTCAACTCCTCCACCACGGTCGCGCTGCACCTCGCCAAGGGCGGTGACCTCTCCGGCACCCGCTGGTGGTTCGACAGCGCGGTCTCCAACGGTGTGAAGTTCGACGCCATCGGCCTGTCGTACTACGGCTACTGGCACGGGTCGCTCTACGACTTCCAGACCACCCTGGACGACGCGGCGTCCCGCTACGGCAAGCCGGTCTTCGTCGCGGAGACGGCCTACCCCTTCCGTCTGGACAGCGAGGACGCCCACGAGAACATCATCGACACCACCGGTGAACTCGTGTCCGGCTACGCTGCCTCGACGGCCGGGCAGACGCAGTGGATGAAGGACATCGCGAGCATCGTGGAGGCCGTCCCGAACGGCCGCGGCCTCGGGGTCTTCCACTGGGAGGCCACCTGGACCGCCGTCCCGGGCAACGGCTGGGACCCGACCGACCCGTCCTCCGGCAACGGCTGGGAGAACCAGGCCCTGTTCGGGTACGACGACAAGGCGCTGTCGTCGATGTCGTGGTTCAGCCACCGCTGAGCCCCTGTGGAGGGCCCGGTCGCGCGCGTGCGGCCGGGCCCTCGCCCGTTGTTGCGGAGCAAGCGGCGAACTGCCCTGCCTCGTCCGGCCTTTCGGTATCGGACAAAGCGTCCGGAGTCCCGGACGTGAGGGCTTGGACTGCGCGACAGTGGGGAACACGTCGGGCGAGGAAGCCCGGACCGAGGGGGACGCGATGTTGAGGACTCCCGCCGGCGAGACCCGTCTGAACATCCTGGAGTGGCTGAAGGACCCGGCCACGCACTTCCCGCCACAGCGCCACGGCACCACCGAGGGCGGCGTCACCGCGGACGCCGTCGCGGCGAAACTCGGCGTGCCCCGTCCGGTCGCCGACACCCACCTGCGCCTGCTCACCGCTCTCGGCCTGCTGCGCAGCAGGAAGGTACGGTGGCGCACCTACTACTGGCGCGACGAGGTACGGATCGCCGAGGTGGCGCGGATGTTCGAGAAGGGCTGGTGAGTACGGGGCGCGGCAGGAAGGGGAACCACACCATGGGCCGTCCCACCGATCTCGTCCCTCTCCGGTACGTCGCGGTCGGCGGCCGTGGCCCGGAGGACGTCGTCGCCGACGCCCGCGGCCGGGTGCTGACCGGCGTGGAGGACGGCCGCATCCTGCGCCTCGACAATCTGGCGGACCCGGCTGCGGTTCGCGTCGAGGTGCTCGCCGAGACCGGTGGCAGGCCGCTCGGCCTGGAACTCCTCCCGGACGGCGGTCTGCTGGTGTGCGACGCGGAACGCGGACTGCTCCGTGCCGACCTCGCCGACGGCACGGTCCGCGTCCTCACCGACACGGTGGCGGGGGAGAGGCTGCGGTTCTGCAGCAACGCTGTCGCTCTGTCCGACGGCAGCGTCTGCTTCACCGTCTCCAGCCGCCGCTACCCCCTTCAGCACTGGATCGGCGACATCGTCGAGCACACCGGAACGGGCCGGCTCCTGCGTCTCGCACCCGGCAGCGACACCCCCGACGTGCTGCTGGACGGCCTGCAGTTCGCCAACGGGCTCGCACTCAGCGCCGACGAGTCCTTCGTGATCGTCGCCGAGACCGGCGCGTGCCGGCTCACCCGCTACTGGCTGACCGGCCCGAAGGCCGGACGCGGCGAGCCCTTCGCCGAGAACCTCCCGGGTCTGCCCGACAACGTCTGGCGCGGCGCCCCGGACGGCCCGGTCTGGGTGGCCCTGGCAGGCCCCCGCGTCCCGCCCCTGCACCTGCTGCACCGCGCTACGCCCGCCGTCCGGCGCGCCGCCGCCCGTATCGCCGTACGCGCCCCCTACCGCCCTGTCGGCACGATCGGCGTCCTGGCGGTCGACGACGACGGCACGGTCGTCCACCACCTCACCCGCAACCGCTCCGGATACCGGATGGTCACCAGCGTCTGCGAGGCCGCCGGGCATCTGGTGCTGGGCAGCATCTGGGAGTCCGGTGTGGCGGTGTGCGAGCCGCCCACCCCGAAGTGACCCGGGCCGACCCCCGCGTTACCCTGGTGCCCGGCCGCGATCACCGCTCGCGGCGCGGCGGTGGGGCCCGCCGTACCCGACCGCGGCCGTGCCGCCGCCAACGGTCCCTACTTGTGAAGGCGCGCGCCCGCACGGCCGGGCCCCTGAGCGAGTAGGAGACGTACGTCCATGCCAGCCCCCGAAGCCGAGACCCTTTCCCTACGGTCGGACACACCACGGCCACCCGTCTGGCGTGCCCAGGCACCGGTTGTCGCGGTGGTCGCGCTCGGTGGGGCGATCGGTGCCGCCGCCCGGTACGCCGCCTCCCTGCGGTGGCCCGCCGAGACGGGCGGTTTCCCCTGGACGACCCTGTGGGTCAACGTGGTCGGCTGCGCGGTGATCGGTGTGTTCATGGTGGTCATCACCGACGTGTGGGCCGCCCACCGCCTTGTGCGTCCGTTCTTCGGCACCGGGGTGCTCGGCGGCTTCACGACCTTCTCCACGTACGCCGTCGACGTCCAGAAGCTGGTCGACACCGGCCACGCCCGCACGGGGCTGACCTACCTCGCGGCGACCCCGCTCGCGGCCCTCACGGCGGTGTGGCTGGCGTCCGCGGCGACCCGCCGCGTCCTGAAGGGGAGAATGCCATGACCAGGCTGACCGGCAGCGCCCTGCGCCTGACCGTCTTCGTCGGCGAGAACGACACCTGGCACCACCGCCCCCTGTACTCGGAGATCGTCCACCGGGCCCACGCGGCGGGACTCGCGGGCGCCAGTGTCTTCCGGGGCGTGGAGGGCTTCGGCGCCTCGTCCCGGATCCACACCTTGCGGCTGCTCTCCCTGAGTGAGGACCTCCCGGTGGCGGTCGTGATCGTCGACAGCGAGGAGCGCGTGCGGGCCTTTCTGCCCCAGTTGGACGAACTGGTCACCGAAGGCCTCGTGATCCTCGACGACTGCGAGGTCATCCGGTACGTCGGCCGCGGCGACAAACAGGACGAAGCGGACGCGAAAGGTAAGAAGTCGTTGTGAACTGGCTGCTGGTCGTCGTGGGTGCCATGGCCGGTGCCCCGCTCCGCTACCTCGCCGACCGGGCGGTGCAGTCCCGCCACGACTCGGTCTTCCCCTGGGGCACCTTCGCCGTGAATGTCACCGGCTGTCTGATCCTGGGCCTGCTGACCGGCGCGGCGGCCGCCGGAGCCGCCGGTTCCCACCTGCAGCTGCTGCTCGGCACCGGCCTGTGCGGGGCGCTGACGACGTACTCGACCTTCTCCTACGAGACGCTCCGGCTGACCGGGACGGGCACACGCTTCTACGCCGTCGTCAACGTGGCGGCGAGCCTGGCGGCCGGTCTGGGAGCGGCGTTCCTGGGGGTGGCGCTCGCCGACGCGGTGTGGGCTTAGGCGCCGGTACTGGGCGGCGTGTAGTAAGACTGTCCCCGCCGCACCCGCCGTCCCCGAGCAGAACTGGATCCCATGAGCGTCATCAGCGTCGGTCAGGCCGCCGTCCTCGGAGCCGTCGAGGGGGTGACCGAGTTCCTGCCCGTCTCCTCCACCGGCCACCTGAAGATCGTCGAGGGACTCATGGGCATCCCCGTCGACGACAACGCCGTGGTCGGTTTCTCGGCGGTCATCCAGGTCGGCGCGATCGCCGCCGTGCTCGTGTACTTCCTCAAGGACATCGTGCGGATCGTCTCCGCGTGGTTCCGGGGCCTGCGCAACAAGGAGGAGCGGTACCACCACGACTACAAGTTCGCCTGGTGGGTCATCTGGGCCACCATCCCGATCGTCGCGGTCGGCCTGGCCGCCAAGCCGCTCATCGAGGGGCCCCTCGCCTCGCTGTGGGTCGTCGCGGGCTCGCTGATCGTCGGCAGTGGAGTGATGTGGGCGGCGGACCAGATGGGCCGCCACAAGCGCGGTGAGGACGACACCTCGTTCAAGGACGCGATGCTGGTCGGCAGCTCCCAGATCCTCGCCCTGCTCTTCCCCGGGTTCTCCCGCTCCGGTGCCACCATGTCCACCGCCCTGATCCTCGACCTCGACCGCGTGGCCGCCACCCGCCTGTCCTTCTTCCTCGGCATCCCCGCCCTGACCGGCGCCGGCCTGTACGAACTCAAGGACGCGCTGGGTACGGGGGTGGGCGCGGCGCCGCTCGCCGTCGGCACGGTTGTCTCCTTCGCCGTCGCCTACGCCTCCATCGCCTGGCTGCTGAAGTTCGTCGCCAAGCACTCCTTCAACGCCTTCGTGGTCTACCGGATCCTGGTCGGTCTGCTGCTGTTCGGGCTGCTTTCCACCGGTGCGCTGGGCAGCTGAGCCGTGCGGCGCGGCGGGGTGTGATTCGGTATTCAGGCTTCACACCCCTTGCATTCTTCGATTCGACCCCCTTGACAGCCCCCTTATGTCACCCGCAGGATCACCACCGTGAACCTGTCAGACAGCCAGACAGGTGGTGCGGGACCGCGGCGCGTCAGTGCCATGGAAGCGGTGCTCTCCCACCTTCGCGGCGCCATCGAGCGCGGCGAGTACGCGATCGGCGACAAGCTCCCCTCGGAGGCGGAGCTGTGCCGCACCCTTGAGGTCTCCCGGCCCGTGCTGCGGGAGGCGCTGCGGGCCCTGCAGACGATGGGGCTGACCGTCTCGAAGACCGGCAAGGGCACCTTCGTCGTGGCCCGCACCGTCGAGGACCCGACCTTCGGCGACTACGCGGCCAGCGACCTGCTGGAGGTGCGCCGCCACATCGAGATCCCGGTCGCCGGGTACGCGGCGCAGCGCCGCACCCCGGAGAACCTCGACCACCTGGCCCATCTCCTCGACCGCATGGAACGGGAGACGGACACCACCGCGTGGGTCGCGATGGACACCCTCTTCCACCTCGCCGTGGCCGAGGCCGCCCAGAACCCGGTCTTCCGCCGGGTCATCGAGGAGATCCGGGACGCGCTGGCCCGCCAGTCCGCCTTCCTCAACGAGCTGGGCGGCCGTCGCGAGCAGTCGAACCGGGAGCACCGGGCGATCGTCGAGGCGCTGATGGACGGTTCCGAGAACGACGCGGTGGAGGCCATGGCCCACCATCTCGACCGCGTCGAGACGACCCTCACCGACATCGTGCGCCCCAGGCGCGCGGACACCCCCACGGAAGGCGGACCCGAGGCGTGAGCGAGCAGCACCTCAAAGAAGAGACGCGCCCGACCTCCGGTCATGTCGACGCCGGCGACGCGGGCTACAGCAAGTCCCTGAAGTCCCGGCACGTCAACATGATCGCCATCGGCGGCGCCATCGGCACCGGACTCTTCCTCGGCGCGGGCGGCCGCCTCGCCGACGCCGGCCCGTCCCTGTTCATCGCCTACGCGGTCTGCGGCGTCTTCGCCTTCCTGGTCGTCCGCGCCCTGGGCGAGCTCGTCCTGTACCGGCCCTCCTCCGGCGCCTTCGTGTCGTACGCCCGGGAGTTCCTCGGTGAGAAGGGCGCGTACACGGCGGGCTGGATGTACTTCCTCAACTGGGCGACCACCGGCATCGCCGACATCACCGCCGTCGCCACCTACACCCACTACTGGGGCATGTTCTCCGACATCCCGCAGTGGGTGATCGCGCTGATCGCGCTGGCCGTGGTCCTCACCGTGAACCTGATCTCGGTGAAGATCTTCGGCGAACTGGAGTTCTGGTTCGCCATCGTCAAGGTCGGCGCGCTCGTCGTCTTCATGTGCATCGGCATCTTCCTGCTGGTCACCCAGCACCCGGTCGACGGCACCACCCCCGGCCCGTCCCTGATCACCGACCACGGCGGCGTCTTCCCCAACGGCCTGCTGCCGATGCTGCTGATCGTCCAGGGCGTCGTCTTCGCCTACGCCTCCGTCGAACTCGTCGGTGTCGCCGCCGGTGAGACCGAGAACCCCGAGAAGATCATGCCGAAGGCGATCAACTCGATCATGTGGCGCGTCGGTCTGTTCTACGTCGGCTCGGTGGTCCTGCTGTCGATGCTGCTGCCCTGGGACAAGTACACCGCCGGCGAGAGCCCGTTCGTGACCGTGCTGTCCAACATCGGTGTCCCGGCGGCCGGCGGCGTGATGAACCTCGTGGTCCTCACCGCGGCGATGTCCTCGCTCAACTCCGGCCTGTACTCCACCGGCCGCATCCTGCGCTCCATGGCGATGGCGGGTTCCGCGCCCAGGTTCACGTCGGTCATGAGCCGCAGCCAGGTCCCGTACGGCGGCATCCTGCTCACCAGCGGCATCTGCGTCCTCGGCGTCGGCCTCAACTTCGTCGTCCCCGCCGAGGCGTTCGAGATCGTGCTGAACTTCGCCGCGATCGGCATCCTCGCCACCTGGGGCATGATCATGGTCTGCCACCTGCTGTTCTGGCAGAAGACCCAGAAGGGCGAGCTGACCCGCCCCGGCTACCGTCTGCCGGGCTCCCCCTGGACCGAACTCGTGACGCTGGCCTTCCTCGCCTCCGTCCTGGTCCTCATGTACGCCGACGGCGGCGCCGGACGCACCACCGTGCTGTGTCTGCCGCTGATCGTCGCGGCGCTGGTCGCGGGCTGGTTCGCCATCCGCGGCCGTATCGCGCGCACCTCCGCCAAGGCCGACGTGTGACCCACGCCCCCGGCCACGGCAGTTCTCCGTCCCTCCCCGACACCCAGGCAGTGATGTACAGCAGTTCCCTCGCGGAGGCACCCCTCGTCCGCGAACCCCTCCACGCCCCCGTCGCCCACCTCGTTCGCGGTGGGGTCGTGGAGGGGATCCACTACGGTTCCGTCGTCGTCCTCGGCACCGACGCAGAGGTCCAGCTCCAGATCGGCGACATCGAGGCCGCCTTCTACCCGCGCTCCGCGCTCAAGCCCGTCCAGGCCGTCGCGATGGTACGGGCGGGGCTCCCCCTCGACGGCGCCCTGCTGTCGCTCACCGCGGCCAGCCACTCCGGCGAGGAACACCACCTCGCCGGCACCCGGCGCATCCTCGACCTCGCCGGGCTCACCGAGGACCACCTGCGCAATGTCCCGGACCTGCCGTTCGACCCGGTCGTCCGGGACGCCTGGGTGCGGGAGGGCCGCGTACCCTCCCGGCTCGCCCAGAACTGCTCCGGCAAGCACGCGGCCATGCTCTACACCTGCGTGCTCAACGGCTGGTCCCTCGACGACTACCTCGACCCCGCCCACCCCTTGCAGCAGGCCATCGCCGAGATCGTCGAGGACCTCACCGGGCAGCGCATCGCCCGGGTGACCGTCGACGGCTGCGGCGCGCCCCTGTTCTCCATCTCCCTGCACGGCCTGGCCCGCGCCGTCGCCCGCATCACCGGCGCCGCGCCCGGCACCCCCGAGGCCCGGGTGGCGGACGCGATGCGTGAGTACGCCGAGATGGCCTCCGGCTCCGGCCGGGACGTCGCCGCGCTGATGCGGGCCGTCCCCGGACTGCTCACCAAGGACGGCTTCGAGGGCGTCCAGGTCGCCGCCCTGCCGGACGGCCGCGCCGTCGCCGTGAAGATCGCGGACGGTGCCAATCGCGCCCGTGTCCCCGTCGCCGCGGCCGCGCTCGCCCGGGCCGGCGTCGACCCGGCGGCGCTCGCCGAGTTCGCGGGGGAGCCGCTGCTCGGCGGCGGGGAACCGGTCGGCAGCATCCGGCCGGTCCGTGCGCTCGACCCGATATCCCAGCTCACCCACACCGCCGTCTGAGAGAAGGCCCGCACAGCCATGACCGCCGCAGCCACCCGCAGCGAGCACGACCTGCTCGGTGACCGTGACGTCCCCGCCGAGGCGTACTGGGGCGTGCACACCCTGCGCGCCACGGAGAACTTCCCGATCACCGGCACGCCGATCTCCGCCTACCCTCACCTGATCGACGCCCTGGCCGCGGTCAAGGAGGCCGCCGCGCTCGCGAACCAGGAACTCGGCCTGCTTCAGCCGCGGAAGGCCGCCGCGATCGTGGAGGCGTGCCGTGAGATCCGCGCCGGCAGGCTGCACGACCAGTTCGTCGTCGATGTGATCCAGGGCGGCGCCGGCACCTCGACGAACATGAACGCCAACGAGGTGGTCGCCAACCGGGCGCTGGAGTTGCTCGGCCACGCCAAGGGCCAGTACCAGTACCTGCACCCCAACGAGGACGTCAACCTGGGCCAGTCGACCAATGACGTCTATCCGACCGCGGTCAAGATCGCGACGGTCTTCGCGGTACGTGGACTGCTCAAGGCGATGTCCGTACTGCAGGACGCGTTCGCGGCCAAGGCCGTGGAGTTCCGCGATGTGCTCAAGATGGGCCGTACACAGTTGCAGGACGCGGTCCCGATGACGCTGGGTCAAGAGTTCTCGGCCTATGCGGTCATGCTGGACGAGGACCGGTCCCGTCTTGCCGAGGCCGTCGAGTTGATCCATGAGATCAACCTGGGTGCCACGGCGATCGGCACCGGCCTCAACGCCCCGGCCGGATACGCCGAGGCGGCCCGCCGCCACCTCGCCGCGATCACCGGGCTGCCGCTGGTGACCGCGGCCAACCTGGTGGAGGCGACCCAGGACTGCGGCGCGTTCGTCCAGATGTCCGGCGTGCTCAAGCGCATCGCCGTCAAGCTGTCGAAGAGCTGCAACGACCTGCGCCTGCTGTCGTCCGGGCCGCGCGCGGGCCTCGGGGAGATCAACCTGCCGCCGGTGCAGGCCGGTTCGAGCATCATGCCCGGCAAGGTCAACCCGGTGATCCCCGAGGTCGTCAACCAGGTCGCCTTCGAGGTCATCGGCAACGACGTCACCATCACCATGGCCGCCGAGGCCGGACAGCTCCAGCTCAACGCCTTCGAGCCGATCATCCTGCACTCCCTGTCGGAGAGCATCACGCACCTGCGGAACGCGTGCGTGACGCTGGCCGAGCGCTGCATCGCCGGCATCACCGCCAACACCGAGGCGCTGCGCGCGACCGTGGAGAACTCCATCGGTCTGGTCACGGCTCTCAACCCGCACATCGGGTACACAGCCGCGACCGACATCGCCAAGGAGGCCCTCGTCACCGGCCGGGGAGTCGCCGAACTGGTCCTGGAGAAGGGCCTGTTGCCCGCCGAGACGCTCGCCGACCTGCTGCGGCCGGAGGTCGTGGCCGGCAGCGGGCAGGCCCTCGCCTGACCTGCGGACGCGCTCCAGGAACCGGCCGCAGGGACAATAGTGATCATGACGTCGTCGCAGACCTTCGAGCCGGTCCTGGAACGCATCGCCGAGGAGATCGAACGGACGCCCGGCCGCGGTCGTCCCGCCGACTACATCCCGGCGCTGGCGGCCTGCGACCCGCGCCGCTTCGGCATGGCCGTCGCGGAACCGGACGGCACGGTCCACGGGGTGGGGGACTGGCGGCAGCCGTTCTCCGCGCAGTCCCTCACCAAGGTCTTCACACTCGCCCTCGACCTGGCCCGGGAGGGCGACGCCCTGTGGGAGCACGTGGGCCGCGAGCCCTCCGGCAACCCCTTCAACTCCCTGGTGCAGCTGGAGTACGAGAACGGCATCCCACGCAACCCCTTCATCAACGCGGGCGCCCTCGTCGTCACCGACCGGCTCCACACCCGTACCGGCGACGCGGCGGGCGAACTCCTCACCTTCCTGCGTGCGGAGAGCGGCAACCCCGACCTGACCTTCGACAAGGAGGTCGCCGCCTCGGAGACCGCCCACGGCAACCGCAACGCCGCTCTCGCCCACTTCATGGCCTCGTACGGCAACATCGACAACCCGGTGCCGGTCCTGCTCGACCAGTACTTCCGCCAGTGCTCCATCGCCGCCTCCTGCGCCGACCTCGCCCTTGCCACCACCTTCCTCGCCCGGCACGGCATCCGCGCCGACGGCACCCGCCTGCTCACCCGCAGCCAGGCCAAGCAGATCAACGCGATCATGCTGACCTGCGGCACGTACGACGCCGCCGGTGACTTCGCCTACCGGGTCGGCCTGCCCGGCAAGAGCGGCGTCGGCGGCGGCATCATCGCCGTCGTACCAGGCCGCTGCACGCTGTGCGTGTGGAGTCCGGGGCTGGACGAGCGAGGGAACTCGGTGGCGGGAGTGGCCGCTCTGGACCGCTTCACGACCCTGACCGGACTGTCCGTCTTCTGATCGTCCGGCACTGATCCTGATCGCACGACGTCAATCCTGATCACATGGCGGTCACGTGCGCGCTGCCGACCGGCGGGCGGCGCGTCAACTTCCGGCCACCCGGCGTTGACACGCTGCCCGAGTGTTGGCCATGGCTTTCCCCGTCGATCTCCGCCGCTGCCAGACAATCGGGCTGGCCGGTACCGCCTCCCTGGCACTGGGCGGTGAGACGGCCGGAGCCCTGCCCGTACGGGAACTCCTCGCCCCGGCCTCCGCCCGTGCCGCTCTCGGCCTGGTCGGCGTGTACTTCGGCGTCGTCCTGCTGATCGCGGCCTGGGCACTGCTGGGGCGGGTGGTCCGCGGGCCCGAGCCGCCGACGCCCCGCGCCCTGCTGCTCGTCCTCGCCGTCTGGGCGGCCCCTCTGCTGCTGGCCCCGCCGCTGTTCAGCCGTGACGTCTACAGCTACCTCGCGCAGGGCGCCATGGTCGAGGCGCACATCG
Organism: Streptomyces sp. S.PNR 29; assembly: GCF_030386795.1. Lineage (GTDB taxonomy): Bacteria > Actinomycetota > Actinomycetes > Streptomycetales > Streptomycetaceae > Streptomyces. Next base: position 210,880 of record NZ_JANUQM010000012.1, on the reverse strand, counting down.
ACGTGTACGCGCACGGCCCGTCCCGGCTCGGGGGGCCGCTCGCCGCCGAGGTCGCCCCTATCTGGCGGCACACCGGCGCACCGTACGGCCCGGTGTTCCTCGCCGTCGCCTCCGCGCTGTCCGGACTGACCCGCGGCGAACTGCCCGCCGGCGTGCTCGGGATGCGGATCGTCGCACTGGCGGGCGTGGCGCTGATGGCGGCCGCGCTGCCCCGCCTCGCCCGGCACAGCGGCGCCGACCCGGCCGCCGCGCTCTGGCTCGGCGCCCTCAACCCCCTGGTGCTGCTGCACCTGGTCGCGGGCGCCCACAACGACGCCATGATGCTCGGTCTGCTCGGTGTCGGCCTGGTCGCCGCGCTGGGCCGGTGGCCCGTCCTGGGCGCCGTGCTCGTCACCCTCGCCGCCCTGGTCAAAGCACCCGCCGCGCTCGGGCTCGCCGCGGTCGTCGTCCTCCAGGTGCGCACGGGCCGCCGCCCGGTGCGGGCCGTCGTGACGACCGCTGTCGCGGCCACGCTCACCACGGTCGCCGCGACGGCCGCGGCCGGCACCGGATACGGCTGGACAGGCGCGCTCGACACCCCCGTATCACCTCGCAACTGGGCCCTCACCAGCATTCTCGGCCGCGTCACCCGCGCCCTCCTGGAACACCTCGGCAGCGACCTGGCCCCGCTGGCCGTACCGGCCTGGCACGCCCTCGGCATCGGGGCCGCCGTGGCGGCGATCCTCGTCATCTGGCTGCGGCTGCGCCCGCGCCCGGTGTACGCGCTCGGCCTGAGCCTCGCGGCGGTGGCCGCCCTCGGCCCGGCGATCCGTCCCTGGTACGCCCTGTGGGGCCTGTTCCTCATCGCCGCCGCCGCGCCCAGCACCTCCGTACGGGACCGGATGGCCGCCGTGACCGGCGTCCTCGCGCTCTCCGTCCTGCCGAGCGGCGGCCCGGCGGACACCGGGCAACTGCTGCTGGCCGTCTCCGGCGGCGCTCTCGCCGTCGTCGTGCTCTGGCAGGCCCAGCAGGCCGCACTGGCCCCGGCGCTGGAGCGCACGGCATGAACGTCTTCCGCACGTGGGCCAGAACGCCCCGCACCGACCGCGGCCGGCTGCTGCTGGTCCTGACGCTGGTCGCCGCAGTCACCGTCTTCACCGCGACCGTGCCGCTGCTGCGGGACTGGTTCGACCTGCGCGTCTACTACGGCACCGTCGACACCTGGGTCCACCACGGGGGCCGCATCTACGACTACCGGGTGCCCGGCACGACGTACGGCTTCACCTACCCGCCGTTCGCGGCCGTCGCCATGCTGCCGATGGCGCTGCTCGACCTGCGCACCGCGATCGCCGTGGCCCTGCTGCTGAACCTGGCCGCTCTGGCTGTGGTACTGCGCATCGTCGCCGGGTCCTCCTGGCGGCGCCACGGCTGGTACGGCTGCGCCCTGGGCGGCTGCGCACTCGCCCTGTTCGAACCGCTCCGTGACACGTTCAGCTTCGGCCAGGTCAACGTCCTGCTGCTGGCCCTCGTGCTCGCCGATGCCTGGCTGCTGGCCGGCGGGCGGGGACGGTGGGCGGGCGCCGGGATCGGCCTGGCGGCGGCGGTGAAGCTCACACCCGCGCTGTTCATCGGCCTGCTGCTGGTGGCCCGGCGGTGGCGCGCGGCGGCGCTGGCGACGGCTGTGGCGGCGGGGGCGACCGCGCTCGCGGCCTGGGTGGCCCCGGACGCCTCCCGTTTCTACTGGACCGAGGCGATGTGGGACACCACCCGGGTGGGCCGCCTCGACTACGTCTCCAACCAGTCCCTGCAGGGCGTCCTGGCCCGGCTGGGCGAAACGGACCGCGCCGTCTGGGCGACGGTCGTGCTGCTGGTTCTGTGCGTGTGGGCCCGGCGGACCCGCCGGGCCCTCGCCGCGGGGGACTGGACGGCCGCGTTCGCCCTCACCGGGCTGACCGCGTGTCTGGTCAGCCCGGTCACCTGGGTGCACCACCTGGTGTGGCTGCTGCCGTCCTTCGCGGTGCTGGTCCGCACCGGGCACCCGAGGGTCGCGGGTGCCCTGTACGCGGTGCTGTGCTCCAGCGTGGTGTGGCTGTGGTTCGACGACGCGTCCGGCGTCGACGGCTTCCTCGGCAGCAACACCTACACCTGGATCACCCTCGGCCTGCTGCTGTGGCTGCCGGCCGGTCAGCTCCGTTCCACGCGCCCCCAGGTGAGCCGCAGCACCAGGGCCACGACTCCCGCGCCCAGCAGGACGGCGCCGGTGAGCGCCCCCGTCAGCAGCCCGTCGGGCCCGCCCCCCGACGCGGCGGCCGCGGTCGCCACCGCAGAGGGTGCGGTCTTGGGACCGGGCCGCGGCGTGGCGCGCAGGGCGTCCAGCGAGCCCACCGGACGGGCCCGGCCGGCCGCCTCGAACCCCCAGTCGAGCAGCGAGCGTGCCTCCTCGTACACCGTGAAGCCACCGCCCTGCTGAGGGTTCATCACCGTCACCACGAGGGTGCGCTCGCCCCGCCGGGCGGCGGCGACGAGGGTGTGGCCCGCGTTGCTGGTATAGCCGTTCTTGACGCCGATCAGCCCCCGGTACGGTCTGACGCCGTCCGCGCCGGTCAGCAGCCGGTTGGTGTTCCGGATCTCGTACGACCCTCCGTCCGTGCCCGGGAACCGGGCCACGGCCAGGGAGCAGTACCGCGCGAACTCGGCGTTGTCCAGCCCCGCCCGGCCGAACACCGCCAGGTCGTACGCCGACGAGACCTGGCCGGGCGTGTCGTAGCCGTCGGGCGACAGGACGCGTGTGTCGCGCGCGCCGAGGGCCCGGGCCTTGGCCTGCATCCGCGCGGCCGTGGTGCGCCAGCCACCGTTGAGCGCGGCCAGGACGTGCACGGCGTCGTTGCCCGAGTTGAGGAAGACCCCGCGCCACAGGTCGGCGACACGGTAGGTGTGGCCCTCGGCGACCCCGGCCAGACTGCTGCCGGGGCCGATTCCCCTGAGCTCCTCCGCCCTGACCCTGTGACGGAGGCCTCCCGGGAGGCCCGGCAGCACCGTGACGGCGAAGAGGGTCTTCAGGGTGCTGGCGGGCGGCAGTCTGCGGTGCGCGTTGTGCGCGGCGAGGACCTCGCCGGTGCGGGCGTCGGCCACCAGCCACGACAGGGCGGACACGTCCGGAAGTTCGGGAACTCCGGGGCGCTGCCGCACCTGCGTGCCGGAGCGGTACAGCAGGGACGGCCCCGGGACCCTCGTGCTGGGGCCGCCCCGCGCGCTGGGGTCCGGCCCCGTACGGGGAGCCGCGGCGGCGGGCGCGAGCGCCAGCAGGCCCGCCACGCAGAGGACGTAGGTGGATGCGGCAACCCGGGAATTAAATCCGATCTTCATACCGCAAACGTAGGAATGGACCCGCCGGACAGCGCGCTGCCCGGGCCGAGTGGGCGGTGCGAGCACCCGGACGGGGGATGCCGAGGGCGCGGCCGGCCGTCAGTCGGCGGGCAGCGTCGGCTGGATCCGGCGCAGGAACGTCGCGTTGTCCGGGGTTGCGCGCATCCGCTCCAGCAGTGTCTCCAATCCGGCCTGACCGTCCCGGGCCTGCAGGACCCGCCGGAGTCCGCGTACGGCGCTCAACTCGGAAGCGGACAGGAGGAGTTCCTCGCGGCGGGTGCCGGAGGGGTTGATGTCGACGGCCGGGAACACCCGGCGGGAGGCGAGTTCACGGCTCAGCCGGAGCTCCATGTTGCCCGTGCTCTTCAGCTCCTCGAAGTAGAAGTCGTCGGCACGGGAACCGGTCTCGACGAGGGCGGTGGCGAGGATGGTGAGCGAGCCTCCCTCCTCGGCGAGCCGAGCGGCGCCGAAGAAGCGCTTGGGGCCGAGCAGCGCGGCCGCGTCGACGCCGCCGCTGAGGGTACGGCCACCGGAGGACGCCGCGTTGTTGTGCGCCCGGCACAGCCGGGTGAGGGAGTCGAGGAGGATGACGACGTCCTCGCCGGCCTCGACCAGCCGCTTGGCCCGCTCGATCACGAGGTCGGCCAGGGCGATGTGCTGCTTGGGCGCCCGGTCGAAGGTCGAGGCGTACACCTCGCCCCGCACGGAGCGCCGCATGTCGGTGACCTCCTCGGGACGCTCGTCGAGCAGCACCACCATCAGCCGGCACTCCGGGTGGTTGCCGGTGACGGCGGCCGCGATCTGCTGGAGGAGGACGGTCTTGCCGGTCTTGGGCGGGGCCACGATGAGCCCGCGCTGGCCCTTCCCGACCGGTGCGATCAGGTCGGCGACGCGTCCGGTCAGACCGGCCGCAGGATGTTCGAGGCGGATCCGCTCGCGCGGGTGCAGCGGGGTCAGGTCCCGGAAGTGGCGGCGGCCGCGCAGCTGCTCGGGCGTACGGCCGTTGACGCGCGCGATCTCGGTCAGGGAGCGCCGGTCGCCGCGGACGCCGTCGACGAGGTCGCCCTTGCGCAGGCCGTACCGGCGGATCAGTGCGGGGGAGACCTGGGGATCGGCCGGCGAGGACAGGCAGTTCTCCGCTCGCAGGTGCCCCTTCCCGCTCGCGTCGATGTCGAGGACACCGGTGACGACCTGGGCCGGGGGCTGCTGCCGGACAGGGGGATGTTCGAGTGTGGTGGTCATGGTGGTCGGTCCTTTCACGGACGGAAGACATGAGGGATGCGGGGAGAGAGCCGCGGGACAAGGGCGCGGGCGCGCCTTCGAGCGGCGGGAACAGCACCTCGGGTACGGCGGGAAAGCCCTGCTCACGAGGTGGTGCGGTGAAGCTGATGCCCCGGTCGGAAAAGAACGGGCGGGTCAGCGAACTGAGAGGAACTGGCACCGGCGCCCGGACGGGGCGTACACAGGTGCTGACGGCACCGTACCACGAGGGGTGGTGGCGTGTCGGTGCGACGGGCCTCAGAGGGTGGCTGACAGGCCGTACAGGAGCGGGATCCGCGGTTCGGGCAGTCGCCACCAGCCGGACTCCGTGCGGACCATCCGCGGCCACCGCGGCCAGGGGAGCTCGTCGCTCTCCCGGAGCCGCCGGACGGTGAGTCCCGCATCGACCAACGCGTTCAGGACCTCCCCTATTCCGTGCGTCCACTCGTAGCAGTCGGTGGCGCCCTGTACGGCGGGTCCGTCCGTGTAGGTGTGGGTGGCGTCCCGGTGCACGGGCCCGGCGCCGCCCAGGTAGTCATGGCGCAGGAGCAGCTCCGGCCCCTCGCCGGGGCCGGGCTTCGGGCCCAGCGCGTTCAGCAGTGGATGGAACTCGACGACGTACAGCCGGCCGCCCGGACGCAGCAGCCGGGCGACGACCTCCGCCCACCGCCGAAGGTCGGGCAGGTAGCACAGGGCGCCCTTGCCGGTGTAGACGACGTCGAAGCGGCGCCCCTGAAGCGCCTCGACGGCGTCGTACACATTGGCCTGTACGTACCGCACCTCGACGCCCGCCTTCGCGGCGATGCCGGTCGCGGCCGTCACGGACGCCGCGGAGAAGTCGAGACCGACAGCCCGGGCCCCGCGCCGCGCGAAGGCGATCGTCTCAGTGCCGAGGTGACACTGCAGGTGGAGCACGTCACGCCCGGTCAGCTCGCCGAGGTCCTCCCACTCGAACGCGGCGAACCAGCGATCCGGGTCCAGGCCCTGGTCCAGCCCGTAGAACCGGCTGCCGACATGGACCGGCGTGCGCGCGTCCCAGTTGGCCTGGTTGGCCCGCATCAGCCGCGCGTGCTCCTCGGAGGTCATGAGGACATCCAAGCGCAAGACCGGCACTGCCACGGCGACATGCGCCTGATGCGGCGAGATCACCGCCCCGCCGGTCGCAGCGTCCGGCTCAGGCCGACCGCGCCTCCGCCTCCTTCGCGATCCGCCCGAACTGCGCGCCCATGGCCTCCGCCAGGGCCTGGGCGCCCGACAGGGGGCGCACCGTCACCGTCAGCTCGTCGATCAGGCCGTTGTCGTCGAGGTGGAGGAAGTCGCAGCCGTCGACCTCGCGGTCGCCCACATCGTTGATCTCGCGGACGTAGCGGAAGTCCTCGAAGACGCGTGCGGCGCCGCGCAGGATCGCCGCCGTGATCGCCTTGCCGTGGTACGGCTTGAAGACGACCGGGCTGGTGAAGACGACGTCCTCGGCCAGCAGCGCCTCGGCGGCGTCGAGGTCGTGCGAACCCACCGCCTCGCGGAATGCGCGCATCGGAGACCGCCATAGTGAATTATTGGAGTAGGTGCGGAGTGGATCAGGCACCTGCTGCTGGCGTGTGGCACCGACCCGGGGGACACCCGCGCGCTGGTCGAGGAGCGGAAGGCGTGGGCGTGCGGGTAGCCCGCCCGCTACGAGCACGTCCGTGACCGGCTCCTCGACGCCGCACCGAGGAGGAGTACCTGGGGGACGCCGAACGTGTCGGCCCCTACCTCACCCCGATGGCGGGGATCGCGTTCGAGCAGGAGAACGTGCGCTGGTGCGAGCGCGTACTCGCGGTCCTGAGACAGCGGGCTCCCCTAGGCTGAAAAGATGTTCAGCCCCGAGGGACCCAGTCTGCGCGAACTCGCCGTCCAGGCGCTGTCGTCGGTCGAGCGTGGCTACGACCTGCTCGCCCCGAAGTTCGACCACACCCCGTTCCGGACGCCCGACTCGGTGCTCGACGCCGTCGGCTCGGCGCTGGAGCGGATGGGGCCCTTCGACGCCGGACTCGACCTGTGCTGCGGTACCGGCGCGGGAGTGGGAGTGCTGGCACGGGTGTGCCGGGAGAGCGTCACCGGGGTCGACTTCAGCACCGGCATGCTCCAGGTGGCGGGGGAGCGGACCCCGCCCGTCGGCCCGCCGGTCACCTGGGTCCGCGCGGACGCCCGCGCCCTGCCGTTCGAGCCCGCCTTCGACCTCGTGGTGAGCTTCGGGGCGTTCGGGCACTTCCTGCCCCGCGAGCTGCCGGGCCTGTTCGCCCAGGTCCACTCCGTGCTCAGGCCGGGCGGCCGCTTCGCCTTCCCGGTCCTCGCCCCGCCCCGGCCCGGCTCCCTCGGATACTGGATGCTGCTGGGCTTCGACGCGGTGATGCGGGTGCGCAACGCGGTGTGGCGGCCGCCTTTCGTCATGTACTACCGGGCCTTCCGGTTCGGCGACGTACGGCGGGAACTGGCACGGGCCGGATTCGAGGTGGAGCTGTACGCCCTGCCCGAATTCGGGCGGCGACGGGACGGCAGCCCGCGCGCGCGGCTGGTGGTGGGCCGGCGGCCGGACCGGACGGGCACCGAGTCAGCCGCGGATGACGTCCCTGCAGGTGCGCACCAGGGCAATCGGTGAGCCGAACCCGCGCGGCCGGCGGCAGGGCGGCGGGGTGCGGGGCGGTCTGCGGACAGGGTCGGCGGGGGTGCGGGAAGCCGCGACGTGGCGCCCTCGCGCCGCCGCCACCGTAGCTGCGGCGGTAGTGCCGCCGGGGCGGCACGGGTGGGCGCAGCGGCACCCCGCAGCGCCGGGCTGCGCGCGCCCCGCCCCGCGTCCCGGCCTGTCGCTGTCCGGACAGAGCCCCCGGTTCAGCCCGCCGCCCGGAGGGCGGACTCGCAGACCCACGGCCCGTGCCGGCCGTCCGTCACAGCACGCTGTACAGCGCGTCGATCAGCGCCATCTTCCGCGGATCGTCGGCGACGTGGGGGCCCATGCGGTTCATGACATAGCCCAGCGACACACCCGCCTCCGGGTCGGCGAGGCCGCAGGACCCGCCGAAGCCGTCGTGCCCGAAGGCCCGTGGGTTGGGGCCGTACGAGCCGTTCGGCCCGCTGAGCCACAGCCCGAGCCCGGCCTCCGTTTCACCCGCGAACCCGGCGCCGAGCACCAGGTCGCGGCAGGCCCCCTGTCCCTCGCGTACCCGCTCGGCCGCCTCGGGTGAGAGGACACGGTGGCCGTCGTACGATCCCCCGCCGGCGAAGATGCCGTAGAGCGCGGCGACGGCCCGTGCGGTGCCGTGTCCGTTCGCGGCCGGGATCTCGGCGGCCCGCCACTCGGGCGAGTTGGCCTCGGCCGCGCCCACCCCGGGGTTGGTCAGCGCGGCGATGGCGGCGGGCGCCAACTGGGCGAACACCGCGGCCTGTTCGCTGGTCCCGGCGACCGGCGGCTGCACCAGTTCGGCCGCCCGCGCGGACTGCTTGTCAGGGAGTCCGACGGTGAAGTCGAGCCCGAGCGGCCCGGTCACCTCCCGCTCCAGGAATGCCCCGGGCAACAGCCCCGACACCCGCCGCACGACCTCCCCGACCAGGTGGCCGTATGTCAGCGCGTGATAACCCGACTGCGTGCCCGGCTCCCACCAGGGCTCCATGGCAGCGAGCCGGTCCACGGTCAACTGCCAGTCGTACAGCTGGCCGACCGAGTGCGGCTCCCGCAGTCCGGACAGACCGGCGCGATGCGACAGCAGATGCCGTACGAGGACCTTCTCCTTGCCCGCCTCGGCGAACTCGGGCCAGTACGTGGCCACCGGCGCGTCGAAGTCGAGCAGTCCGCGGTCGGCGAGCAGGTGCGCGCACAGCGCCACCGGACCCTTCGAGGTCGACCACACGTTGACGAGCGTCTCCCGCTGCCACGGCCGCGTGCGCGCCTCGTCGGCCCAGCCGCCCCACAGGTCCACCACCGTCGCGCCGTCGACCGTGACGGTCACCGCGGCGCCCAGCTCGCCCCGGTCCCGGAAGTTCTCCTCGAACGCCGAACGCACCGCCACGAACCGTGCGTCGCAGTGGCCGTGTACCTGTGCTTCGTGCTCGGACATGCACCCTCCGTCGTTCCGCCGGACACCCGGGCCGCCGCGGTGCGACCCGGGCCGGGCACGAACGTATCGACGGAACGGACCGCAGGGGACCCTGCCCTGCGGCCGACGGGCCGGTTTCAGACGTACGAGCGCAGCCAGCGCAGCTTGGCCGCCTCCTGGTAGGGCCCGCCGCCCTCGTGGTCGTTGAAGTCGTACACCTCGATCGCCTTGTCGTCGTGCGCCCAGGCGTTGAACGCCGCGAAGACGGTCGAGGGCGGGCAGGTCTGGTCCTCCAGGGCCGCCGAGAAGAGCGCCGGCGCCCGGCCGCGCGCCGCGAAGTGCACGCCGTCGAAGTAGGACAGGGTGCGCAGGGCGTCCTCGCTGCGGCCGCGGTGGGTCTTGAGGTAGAGGCCGATCTCCCGGTACGGGTGACGGTCCGTCAGAGTCGTCGAGCGCGGGAAGTCGCACAGGAACGGAACGTCCGGCGCGACCGCCGCCAGATCCGGCACCAGACCGCCCACCGCGACCGTGATGCCGCCGCCCTGGCTGGCACCGAGGGCCACCGTGCGCGCCGGGTCGGTGAGCGGATGCGAGCGGGCCGCCTCGACGGCGCGCACCGCGTCCGTGAACACCCGGCGGTAGTAGTAGTTCTCGGGCGCGTCGATGCCGCGGGTCATGAACCCCGGGTACGCGGGCGCGCCGCCCAGCGGGTCCGCGGTCCCGCCCCCGCCGCCCCAGCCGCTGCCCTGACCGCGGGTGTCCATCACGAAGTGCGCCCGGCCCGTGGACGCCCACAACAGGTGCTCGTGCGGCAGGCCCCGACCACCGCCGTACCCGATGAACTCCACGACCACCGGCAGCGGCTCCTCGGCGCGGGCCGGCAGCGTCAGCCAGCCCTTGACCGGGTGACCGCCGAACCCGGCGAAGGTCACGTCGTACACCTGCACCGTGACCAGGCCTGTGTCGACCGGCTCGAAGCGGGCGTCCAGGTCGTGTTCGCGTGACTCCTGGAGGGTCTTGCTCCAGAACGCGTCGAAGTCCTCCGGCTCGGTGGCAGCGCTCCGGTACTCACGGAGTTCGTCGAGAGGAAGGTCGAACTGGGCCATCTAGGACCGCCTTTGTGAAGGGACAGAGCGGATGATCACACCGTACGTCGGAGGTCGGAGGACCTGCCAGACCCTTTCCGCAGCTGCTGCCGTCCCCGTGCGGGGAACGGCTCGTGCCGGCCCCCGGTCGTCGGATGTATCGCTGCCTCCTTCACGGACGACCGCACATCATGCCCGGCGATGCGTCCACTGCGGCTCCGTACGGGCCCACTCCCGCTCCCACTCGGCGAGACGGTGCCGCATGGCCACCCCGCGCACGGCACAGTGGCCGAGGAGTACCACGACGGCCGTACCGGCCGCCCCGCACACGCCGATGGTCATCGTGTGCTGCCAGATCGCGGAGTCCCCTGCCGGCGCCGGAACGCTCCTGCCCCGCGAGTCCAGCCACACGTTCACCACGTCACCCTGCCGCGTGTCCGCCGGAACACGCGCGGTGGTGGTCCGCTGACCGTCGCCCGGTTCCGTCCAGCGCACGGTCGCGCGGTACGAGTGCTGCCCGCCGGCCTGTACCGCGGGGAGGCTGTCGGGGGTCTTGCCGATGATCTCGGCGCGCACGCGATGACGCTCCGCGCGCTGCTCCACCGCGATCGCCCGGGCCTCTCCATGGGCCCACCAGGCCGCGGCCGCGCCCGCCAGAGGGGCCCCCACCAGCAGCAGAAGGGCGACGACAAGCACCGTCCACGCCTCGATGACGTCCGACCGGCGCCGCAGCGGACTGCGCCGCCAGCGCCAGCCGCGCACCCGGGTTCGCATGTCGACCTCCTCGCCGTCACCGCAGCCGGAGGGCCGGACAGGGCGGCCGTACGAGGGCGGGACCGCCGCTCCCTCCGCATCGCGCCACGTTGCGAGTGCCCGTACCGATCCGGGTACCCCGTCCGGCGGACATCGCTCACGACGTCGCCCATCCCGGAATGCCGGACGACTGATCCGCGCCGCCGGACAGGTGCCCGTCAGGGGCGGTGAGAAACCCGGCCTCACCCACGTCAGCCGAAGCGCTCGATCCGGATGCGGTCCACGGGCTGGCCGCCCGCCACGAGCAGCCGGGACGCGTGCTCGGCGAAGGAGTTGGAGCCGCACACGTAGGCCTCCCACCCACCCGGCGGCCGCTCGGCCAGCAGCGGCGCCACATGGGCGGCCGTCATACGCCCCACCGGCGCACCCTCCGGTGCGCTCCGCGTCAACACGGCCGTCGTCTCCGCACCGAACTCCCGCGCGTAGATCAGCTCCTCCGGACTGCGCGCGGACACCAGCAGCCGAAGCGGCACCGTGAGCCCGCGCGCCCGGTGGTGCCGCACCATCGACATCAGCGGCACGACGCCGGAGCCCGCGCCGATCAGCAGCGCGGGCCGGTCGCCCGGCCAGGCGAAGAAGCCGCTCAACGGGCCGCGCACCTCGACCCGGTCGCCGGGCCGGGCCACCGTGTGGAACCAGCCGGAGACCTCGCCGCCCTCCACATGGTCGAGGGTCAGCTCGATGTGCCCGGAGTCGTCCGGCGCGGACGCGATCGAGTAGTGGCGCTGGGCGACGTAACCGTCCTCGGCGGTCAGCCGCAGCATCAGGTGCTGACCGGGCAGGTGCCCCGCCCATTCCGGCACGGCGAACCGGAAGGTGGCGGCACGGGGGGTTTCGCGGCGGATCCCGGTGAGCGTGGCCGTCTGCCACCGCCCGGCGGTCTCGCCGTTCACGGCGATACGCCCGGGCACGGCGAACCGCGTGGGGGGAGTGAAGGTCTCAGTCACCGGAGTACCGCTGCTCCTCCCAGGGGTTGCCCCGCTCGTGGTAGCCGTTCTGCTCCCAGAAGCCCGGCTCGTCGCGGTCGAGGAGCCGCAGGCCCGCGATCCACTTGGCGCTCTTCCAGAAGTACAGGTGCGGCACCACCAGTCGCGCCGGCCCACCGTGCTCGGGCGCGAGCGGTTCGCCGTCGTACTCCCAGGCGATCCACGCCCGCCCGCCGGTCAGGTCCGCGAGCGGCAGGTTCGTGGTGTAGCCGGTGTGCGCGTAGGCCACGGCGTGGGTCGCGGAGGCAGCGGGCCGGACCACGTCCAGGAAGGCGTCCAGCTGCACGCCCCGGAACCGCACCCCGAACTTGGACCAGCCCGTCACGCAGTGGATGGCCCCCTCGTACCCCGACGCCGGCAACTCGTGCGCCTGCTCCCAGGACCAGGTGCGGGGTTCCTCGACCAGGCCGTCGATGCGGAACGTCCAGCCGGTGGGCGCCAGGTCCGGCGTGACCTCGGCGGACAGGACGGGCCAGTCGTCTCCGGCGTCGTACTGGCCAGGGGGCAGTCCGGGGTTGGGGACGCGGGGGCGCCCGGTGAAGCCTCGGGTGATGTTCATGTCGCTCAAAAGTATGTACTCAGTTGATCAGTGCGTGTGCACTCAACCGTACGGTGCACCGCGACATGCCCGTCGCCCGAGAACCGTCGCCGACCCCGCCGTCCGCGGCGACGGCGCGGATCAGCCTGTTCCTGCGGGCGTCCTCGCCGACGGCCTCAGGCCAGCTCTTCCGCGCGAGCCCGTGACTGAGCGGCTTCGGGGAGAGCGGCGGCACGGTCGTAGGCATCGGCGGCCCGGAGCAGGGCGTCCCGGGCCCGAGCGGAGTCTCCGGCGGCCATATGGGTGGCGGCCAGGTCGTCCAGGGCCCGGCCTGCCGCGTACCAGTCCTCGAATTCCCGGAAGACCCCCAGGGCCTCGTCGTATGCATGGACGGCTTCCTCCAGCCGACCAGTCGTGTACATGGCGAGGCCCAGGTTGTGCCAGGTGACTCCCTGGCCGTGGCGGTCTCCGGTTGCCGTATACACATCACGGGCACGGATCAGCGACGTCATCGCGTCGTCCGTCCGATTCCATGCGTTCAGCGCAAGGCCGAGGTTGTTCAATGCCAGCGCCTCGCCCTGAAGATCATCGACGGCCTGGTGGATGTCGCGTGCCCGAGACAGGGCGTCGATCGCGTCCTCCACGCGCCCCGCCAGCCGCAGGGCATTGCCGAGATTGCTCCACGCCGTGGCTTCACCGGCACGATTTCCCGCTGCCTGTTGCAGGTCGCGGGCCCGCGTGAGGGCGTCGATCGCCTCCTCCACACGCCCTGCCTCCTGCAGGGCACTGCCGAGGTTGCTGCACGCGATGGCCTCTGCGAGCGTGTCACCGGCGCGCTGGGCGGCGTCCCGGGCGATGGTGCTCACGGTGATCCATTCGGCGAAGTACCGACGCCAGGACAGGTACTGCGCAAGGCACGCGGCGAGAGCCACTGCCGTACGCGCGTAACGCTCCTCCCGCGCCCACTGCACCGCGGCCACCAGCCCCGCCCGCTCGCCGTCCAGCCATGCCAGTGCCTGCGCCCGGTTTTCGAACAGTTCCGGCTGCGGCGACCCCGACAGCCAGCGCAGCCGGGCATCGGCCGCGTTCGCCCAGCGGTGGTAGAAATCCAGCACCCGCTCCCGGGCCGCCGCTCCCTCCTCTCGCAAGCTCGGGTCCTTTGCCATCACCCCTGATCCGAACTCCCGTACCAGGTCATGTACCCGCCAGCGCTCTCCGTCGCTGCCCCGCTCGACGAGATGAGCGCGGACCAGGGACGTCATGCTGGGTGTCGGGGGACGCTCGGCCCCGACGAGCGCGGCGATGACCTGATCACTCACGTCGGGACCCGGTGCGAGGGCGAGCAGGCCCAGGAGATGGGCATCGGCGCGCGGAAGCCTGCGGTAGGAGAGGTCGAAGGCGGCGCGGACGCTGCGCACGCCGTCGTCCAGGTGGTCCAGCCGGTCGCGGGATGCGGCGAGTTGGCCGACGAACTCCGTCACCGGCATGCCCGGGTCCTCGACGAGCAGTGCGGCCGCGATCTGCAGCGCCAACGGCAGATGCCCACAGAGCTGGGCGAGCTTCCTGGCCGCCTCGGCGTCGTCTTCGATCCGGCTGTCGGAGGGATCGGCGATCTTGAGGGCCAGGTCGAGAAGATCCTGGGAGTCACGAGGGGTGAGCTGCTCCAAGGGCACGATCCGTGCCTTGAGGGGGACCAACCGGTGACGGGAGGTGACCAGGAAATGGTGTGCCCCGCTGCCGGTGAGCAGAGGGCGGACCTGCTCCGACGACGATGCGTTGTCGGCCAGGATCAGCACCCTGCCGTGTTCTGCGGCTCGCTCGGCCAGCATCGAGCGGTAGAGCGCCGCCCGCTCGTCCGTCGTGGCGGGAATGTGCTCCGGCGCTGCGCCGAGAGCCAGCAGCAAAGCCTGGAGGGCCTGGTCCGCGGTGACCGGAGCGTCGTCGTAGCCGTGCAGGTCCACGAAGAACATGCCTCCCGGGAACCAGCCGATGACGCTCGCCGAGTGTGCCGCCTGCACCGCCAGACTGGTCTTCCCGACGCCGGCGAGCCCCGAGATCACGGTGGCCGTCACATCACCGGATCCACGGCCGTGGGGGTCGAGGGCATCCAGCAACTGGGCCAACTCGGCACCGCGCCCGGCGAATCCCGCAGTCGTCGGCGGGAGGGCGGCCGGCGCGACAGCGCTCGGGTAGGGCGCTTCGCGCTGCTCGATCTTCCCCATGACAGGTCCCCTGAACTCACCGCCCCGGACATCTGTCTCCGCCTCGCGACCCGTCCTGAAGCCCGAGGCGTCCGGTGCGGGCCGGTACCGGCGCAGTACCGCCATGGCCACCGCGGCTGCCCGCGCCGCAGCCGGCTCCGGTGAGGCCCAGTGCTCCCTGGCATCGACGAGGTCGCTGATCCCGCAGACCACGAGGGCGTCCAACTGCCCGTTGAGATACGCCACCTGGACCATGCGGGAATCCTCCGTCTCGATCGCGACGGCGTCGTTGTAGTGCTGATGGATGAACCGGGTCATTTCGGACTGCCTGCCGGTCGGGGCGACGTGGCCCATGGCGATGGGCTTGAAATGAACACAGAGATCCGGCATGTCCCGCACAGCGGATCGGACGGCCTGCTCCAGCGCAGGCGAGGGCCGCCAGGCCTCGGGCCCGCCGAGGAAGCCGTCAGAGGTTTTCGTGCCCCCGTGGATCGCGTACAACTTCGTGCCCACGACGACGTCCCCGGTCTGGATGTCGTCGTTGAGGCTGCCCGCGAGACCGACGAACAGCGCCGTCTGCGGGCGCAGCCAGGTGATGATCTGTTCGGTGAGATCGGCGCTGAACGGGGTGCTCGCACCCATGTCGACGATCGCCACGGTCCACTCGGTGCCGTCGAGTCGGCCGCGTTCGACACGAGTTCCGCGCTGGTGGACGAGTTCCTCCCGGTCCACCAGGTGGGATCGCACGGCGGCGTACTCGACCGCGAGCGCGGTGAAGACCACCGCGGTGGAGACGGGCGTGGACGGCTCCTCGCTTTCCGCCGCATCCTCCTCGCCGTCGTCCTCGGTGAGGTCCTCACCGTCGTCGTACCCGAGCCGGGCCAGAAGGGAGGCCCCGATCCGGGCGAACGGATGAGGCTCGCCGCCCTGCTCGGCGCCGAGCAGGGTGGGCATCAGCCATGCCGGAAAGTCGGGTGAACTGCCCACCAGTTGCTCGATGCGCTCACCCACACGACAGCTGGAGGCGATGAGTTCCCGCAGCGGAACCATGTCGAGCAGGAGGTCCTTCGTCTCCGCGGTGAAGTCGAACAGGCGGTGTTTCATGGGCCCCTCGGGACGCGTCCGCCCCGGTCGTGCGACGGGCCGCAGGAGGCCGCCCAGGAAGATTTCGGCCAGCGCTGTCGTCCCGGCGGTCTTGGGCAGGCACGACTGCACGAGGTGCATCACCGGAACCGTCACCGGTGCCACGGCCGCGAGGTGGGCGGCGAGTCGCACGGCCGAGGGCGAGGCCGTGCGGACGAACGCTTGTGCGCTGGGACGCGGTGCTGTGCCGGCCGACCGTGGGAGGTCCGGGGCGCGAGGTTCCCACAGCGGCAAGGGGACGGGGCGGCTGACCGTCGTGATCGCGGTGGCCCAGGCCCGCAGCCCGGACGGCGTCAGCTCGACGACGGGCACCGGCACGCCGTCGAACGACGAGACGCTGGGTGGCAGCAGCGGGTCGGAAACCCGCCAGGCGGTGTTGGGGCAGCCGGGGCGAGGTGCGGTGATGTGCCAGGTGTCGGCCGTTACCCCGGTGCCCTCCCAGAGATGGCGTGGCAGCACATGGACCACGGCCGTCGGTCCGGCCTTGGCCCACTGCTCCAGTTCGGCGCGCATCCGGCCGTCCCGCCACGAAGGGGCCGCTCCGTCCGTGATCACCAGGATGAGCGTGCGCCCGGAGGCGTCGTTCAGCGCGGTGGTGGGCAGCGCGTTCGTCCTGTTGCCGCACCAGGGACGGACCAGGAGGACGTCGCGCTTCTTCGACGCCGGATCTCTCGGTGCCGCGCCGTAACAGAGTTGGTGGACCTCGATCTGCCGGAAGGCGGCGCTGCGTTCCAGAGCGGTCTGGAGTTCGCGGCAGTGCCGTTCCCACAGCACCATCGACACGTCGCTGTCGATGACCAGCGCGAGGCGGAGCCAGCGTTCGGGCAGGGCTCGCAGCACGACGTTCGCAATCTTCGTGTCGGCCTTGGCCGCGGCCGTGGCCTCCTCGTCGAGCTCGGTGCGGAAGGCGCTCGGGACGCGGCGTTTGAGCGGACGCAGAGCGCGCCCGAGGGCGAGCTCGCTGCCCAGGACCTTGGCGCCCGGGAGCAGCAGTCCGTCCCTGCCGGTCGCGGCGACCGACGAGGGGGCCCCGACGACGGCCGCCAGGCCCTGAGAGGCGGTTCCGGATCCCGGAGGAGCCGTCGACGTGCCCGGGATGTCGGAGGAGCGAGGGACACCGTCGGTACCGGGGTCGTGCGCGCCCGTGGAGGGCGCCGGAGCTGTCTCCGGCATGGTGTCGGCCGCTGCCGTGCCCGGCAGGTCGGGCACCATGCGGGCCAGCGGTGTGCCGGCCCCCTGCGGCAGCCGCCTGCTCAGCCACAGGGCGTCGAGCACATCCTCGTCGTCGAGGTCCAGCCCGGCGAGGCGCAGAATCCGCTCCAGCTCCCCGAACACCTCTCAGCCGCCCGGGTTGAGCTGGTGCAGCACGGTCCGCAGGAGACCCCTGGGGTCGAGCCGGGCTCCTCCTCTGCGCAGGAAGACGGCGTTGAGCAGCTGATCGGTGGCGAGTTCCTTCACGCTGCGTTCCTTCAGGAACGTGTCGATCAGATCGTCGGCCTCCATGAGTGCGTCCGGGCCGAGATGACTGACGATGATCTCCTTGAGGCGTTCCTTGCGCGGATCGTGCAGGTGCAGGGGCAGACAGCGCCTCCGGAACGCCGGCGGGAAGTCACGTTCGCCGTTGCTGGTGATCACTACGACAGGGAACTGCGTACAGCGTACGAACCCTCGACGTACCGTCACCTGGTCGCCCCGGTCCGCCGTGAACACATCGACCTCCGACTGCTCTTCGGGGAGCCGGGAGAGCTCGGGAATCTCGAAGGAGCCCTCCTCGAACACCGTGAGCAGGTCGTTCGGGAGATCGACGTCGCCCTTGTCGAGTTCGTCGACGAGGAGGACGCGGGGCCGCGCGGCCGGCACCAGCGCGGTGCCCAGAGCGCCGAGGCGGACGTACTTGCCGATGCCCGGCGCCACCTGACCGTCGGCGGACGGCAGACTGCCCTCCTGGAGGCGGCCGATCGCGTCGTACCGGTAGAGCGCGTCCTGGAGGGTGGACCGGCTGTTGACCGGCCAGCGGAGCACCCGGCCCAGGTCCAACTCATGGGCGATGGCGTCGGCCAGCATGGTCTTCCCCACGCCCGGATGGCCCGTGACCAGCAGCGGGCGGCGCAGATGCAGGGCGGCGTTGATCACGTCGACCTCTTCCTCGCCGATCACGTAACGGGCCTTCGGCCCGGCCCGCAGTGCGTCGTCCGCAGGGGCGTTGTCGCCGTCCGCCTCGTCGGCGTGGCCGGTGAAGCTACGCCACGGCGGGGCTTCGGGGATCTCTGTGGTGTGTTTCGTGCCGTCGCCCCGGAAGATCCTCCATGCGGGATCTTCGGCGGCCGCACCGGTCGAGCCGGTCATCAGCAACTCGCTTCCTCTTCGGGGTCGGGCGATCGGGTCAGCGACAGCACCGGGGGAAGCTGCCGGTCGTGGTCTTCGAGGAGGAGGGCCGGCCGTACGGGATGACCCACCGGATCCAGACGGGTCCGTGCCCAGTACGACCGCACGCGTTCGGGCAGGTGGGCGAGATCGCCCTCTGGCTGGAGCGGCGCGAAGACGGCGGGGTCCAGGGCTTGTGAGTCCTCGCTGTCCCACAGGACGACGGGGTATCCCACGGCGAGCGCGGCCCGGACCAGCAGTGCGCCGGCTCTTCGGCCACTGAGCACGACCGCGCGTGACGCGTCGCCATCGGTGCTGAGCGCCCCGTACGCCCTCGTCGCCCGGGGATCGTCGTCGGCATGTGATTCGTCCAGATGCACGACCTTGCCCAGAGATCGACGCGCCCATCGTCGCTTGAGAGAGGCGCGACGGCTCTGCTCCCTGTGGGCGGCGGCCAAGGGTGCGCAACGCAGCGTGACACCCTGCTCCACTCCCAACAGGAGCGGCGAGCCCGTGCCACCCGCGCCGTCCCACGCGTGGACCAGGACGTCCACGATGTGCTCGCGCCGCAGCACGATCTCCACCACGGGTGTGCTGCCGTCCTCCGCGGTGAGTGACCCCAGAGCTCGCTGGACGAGCCGCACGCCGCGTGCGGAACTGAGGGGGACTCCGTTGTCCGGGTCGTTGTACTGGGCGAGCTTCCCCGTCCCGGCGTCGGACCAGACCACGCAGACGAAGGTGTCCGGCTCGTCCTGGGGGTAGACCTGGACGACGACACGCGGGGGTGCACTGGATGCGCTGACTTCCTCGTCCCACTCGGCCGCCCGGTCACGGACACCGTCCACGTCGGCGGATTCCACGAACAGCCGCTCGGCGACCCGGTCGCCCCACCGGTCCAGCTTGTTCCGTAAGGGGTAGGGCACGGAGGACGGTCCGGTATGGACGGTCAGGTACTTGGTGAACGCCACGAGGGCAGGCACCCGGAACCGCTTCGTCACCTGACTCCATCCCCCGGGGTACTCCTCCAGGCGTGCGACGTGGTCCATGAGCTGTGCGGTGCTCAGCACGCCGTTCGCTGTCACGTGAGCGTCGGCACTCGGCGCCGCGGCGTCGGTGAGCATGTTGACCGTGACGGGCGACAGGGCGGGCCAGCGTGCGAGCAGGTCCCGCAGATCGGCGTGTTCCTGGACGGACAGCAGACCGGGAGCCCCGTGGGCCAGAGCGAGTCTGAGGAAGGCACGCGCGGCCTTGTTCTTCTTGTCGTGGACCAGGGCCTCGATGAACGTGGCCATCATCCGAGGCCTGGTCAGCAGGGCTCCCGCGAACCACTGCGCGGGGTCCTTCGCGGTGGCGGGCGAGTGACCACAGGCCTTGCCGATCCGCGCGGCGTACATGAGGCAGGCGCTGTCGTCCTTTCCGAACACCTTGTGCAGCGTGCCGACGACCTCCAGCAGCGCCGCCCGGTCCGTGCGGGCGAAGGCCGTGCTGAACCCCGTGCCGTCGAGGGCACGGTAGTGATAGGCCATCGGTGTCTGCAGCGGACCCGTATCGGTGTATCCGTCCTCGAAACTGGTCCGCACATGCCGTTCGAGCCGGGGCAGGTCCGGGTGCAGGTCGGTCGCGCGTTTCTCCAGCCAGTCCAGGGCGGTGCGGGAGAAGAGCCCCGTGCCCGTCGCGCTGTCCTGTTCCGCTTCCTGGCCGTCGCGGGCCGCGTACAGCAGGAACTGCTCCACCTCGCGTCGGGGGCGCCGGGGGAAGGGGACGCGTACCGGGCCGACATCGAGCTGGTACTGCTCCACGAACGCGGCGCAGGCGTCGAAGAAGAAGACCTGCTGCGTGAAGCCGGACAGGTCGTCGCGCGTCAGGAAGTCGCGCAGCTCCTCGACGCCGACGCAGCGCAGATCGTCGGCGCAGGCGTCCGGTGTGAACAGCAGCCGTCCGCCGTGGTCCCTGCCCAGGGCCCCGTGACCGCCCCAGTAGACGTACAGCAGACCACCGGAGACGGTGGCCAGCTCATGGACGAAGACCGTACGGATGTCCTCCGCCGTGCCGACGGGCCGCCAGGTGACGTCCGCGCCCTCGGCCGCGGCGGTGACGCACTCGTCCTCGTCCAGGGCGGAGAGCAGCACGGTGATGTTCTTCTTCGGGACGCCCCCGCCGCGCAGCCAGCGAGCGAAGCGCAGGGCGTTGTCGGCCGCCCCGCGCAGGCTCATCTCCGCGGCCCTCGGATAGTTCTCCAGTCCGACGACGACGGCGTGGATGTCGCCGGGGTCGGTCCGGTTCAGCTCAGCCATGCGGAAACGGCGTCCCATACCTCGGCGTTGGACCAGTAGGCGCTGTGCGCGTGGGGGAAGGGCTGCCCGTTGGAGACCTCCAGATCGTGCGCGTGGCCCTTGAACACCGCCGCTGCGGCGTAGGAGAGGAGATCCCATGGGTCGTGGATGTTCAGCCACGCGGCCGGGAAGTGCGCCGGAAGGGTGTCCGGGTGTTCGCAGGCGGTCAGGGCCCCGCATTCGTACAGGAGTGCTGCCTGGGAGCCGACGGTGACCAGCTGGTCGACCCGGTCGAGCCGTTCCATGGCCAGCAGATCCACGGCGGCGACACCGCCCAGGCTGTGGGCCAGCAGCGTGACCTTGTCACCGGGCGTGTGCTCGACGGTGCGCCGGATCAGTTCGCGGATGCCCTCTCCGCGGGCCTGGTAGCGCAGGATGTCGCCCACCATCGGGAGCATGCCGTCGCTCAGTGAGCCGCGCCGGTCGACCGTCCACCGGGTGGCCGCCCGGAGCGCGGAGGTCTTCACGGCCTGCGCCACCTTGCCGGTCAGGGCCCGGCTCTCTCCGGACAACTCGGTGCTGAGGGCGGCGAGCAGGGCGTCGCGAGCCGGGCCGGCGAGGGCGTCGGCGCCGCGAGCCTCGGCACCGGCGAGCGTGGCCGCGACGACGGCCTTGGCCACGGCGTGCCGGTGCTCGTAGCCGTTCTGGTCGATGGTGGTGGCGGCGTCGCGCACCTCCGGCGAGTCGGCCACCGCGCGAAGCGCCGTCTCGAAGTCCGCGCACAGGCCGTGCCGGTCGAGCCGCTCCACGAGGTCGGCAGAAGGCCGGAACTCCTGGACCGTCCGGAGGAAACGCTTGGTGGGCGGGATGCCGCGAACCACCCCGGCCTTGGGCGGTGGGCGCAGGCCGAGCAGGCGGAGCTCGTACCCGGGGTCGTTGTACAGCACGTCCCACTCGGCGATGGACGCGTCTCGATCCGCCGTCCTGTCGCCGCCGCCGGACCGGGCGTAACCGGGAACCGAGATCCCACCCCGGACGAACTTCGCGCCCTGCGCGGGCCCCCAGAGGCAGCCCCGCACCTCCCAGCCCGGCCGGATTCTGTGGATCTCCGTGCGTACGGTGGCGAAGGTCGAGTTGTACGACTTCTCCCGCACACCTGTGCCGTGCACGAAGACGACTGACCGTTTCATGAGCCCCCCGATGATCAGGCCGTCTTGGTGACACATGGTGAGTGTCGCTTCGCGGCCGGTCATGATGGTAGTCCCGGAGCGGCCCGTGAACATGGCGGATGCGCAAGGTGGACAGAAGCCGAGGGGGCTGCCCCGTCGCCCGGCGTCGAGGTCGTTCGGGTAGTGTGGCCGTCCGGCCGCGGATCGTCCCGGTCGTCGGACGCCGAGGAGGTGAGACCCATCACCGCTGTGTCGGCTCGGGTGCTCTCACCTCAACACCGTGCGGATCACCGGCAGTAGGTGACCGCGGGAGCGCCCTTCGGTTCCCGAAAGGCTCTCGGCTTCCATGCCCCCTGTTTTCCCTGCCTCCCCCTCCTCCCGTGACTCCGTCGCAGCCGTGCTGCGCGCGGCGGGCTGTGTCTTCGCCGAGGACGAGGCGGAGTTGATCCTGGCCACCGCCCGCACCCCGGAGGAGCTCGCCGCCCTGGTGGACCGCCGCGTCGCCGGCCTGCCCCTCGAACTCGTCCTCGGCTGGGCCGAGTTCCACGGACTGCGCATCGCCGTGGAACCGGGCGTCTTCGTCCCCCGCCGCCGTACCGAGTTCCTGGTGGAGCAGGCCCTCGCCCAGTCGCCGGAGGCGGCCGTCGTCGTGGACCTGTGCTGCGGCTCCGGAGCCGTCGGCGCGGCCCTGTCCGCCGCGCTCGGCGGGGTCGAGCTGCACGCCGCCGACATCGACCCCGCCGCCGTGCGCTGCGCCCGCCGCAACGTCGCCGCCGTCGGGGGTCGGGTGCACGCGGGCGACCTGTTCGACGCGTTGCCCGGCGCGTTGCGCGGGCGTGTCGACATCCTCGCGGCCAACGTGCCGTACGTTCCCAGCGACGAGGTCGGTCTGCTGCCGGCCGAGGCCCGGGACCACGAGCCGCTGGTCGCCCTGGACGGCGGCGTGGACGGCCTGGACGTACTGCGCCGGGTCGCCGCCGGGGCGGCCGGCTGGCTCGCGCCCGGCGGCTGCGTCCTGGTCGAGACGAGCGAACGCCAGGCGCCGACGGCCGTGGACGCCTTCCGCCGCGGCGGACTGACGACACGTCTGGCCGTCTCCGAGGAGCGGTACGCCACCGTGGTGATCGGCGTCAGGCCGTGAGCACGTCCTGGCCCTCTCGTACGGACAGCGGGCAGCGGCAGCGGGCCGAGGCAGAGGACAGCGGGCGACGCTCGGAGCCGGGCCACCGCGCCGCCCGACGGCGGTTGCGGACTGTTCGCCGGCCTATGCCGGTGTCGTCGCCCGTGCGATGAGCAGGGCCACGTCGTCGGAGTTGTCCGGCTCGTGCAGAGCGCGCAGGAGGTGGTCGCAGACCTCCTCAAGAGGGCGGTCCGGACCCTGAAGCAGGGACAGGAGCGTGCCGAGGCGCTCGTCGAGGGGATGCCGCCGCGTCTCGACGAGACCGTCGGTGTAGAACACGAGCCGGTCGCCGGGTCCGAGGCCGACGGTCGTGGTGGAGAAGGCGACCCCGCCCACGCCCAGCGGCACCCCGGTGGGCAGGTCGAGCAGCTCCGGGGGGTGTCCGGCGCGGATGCGGACCGGCGGCAGGTGCCCGGCGTTGGCGATCCTGCACTGCCGCAGATGAGGGTCGTGCACGGCGTACACACAGGTGGCGATGGCCTGGTCCAGGCCCGCGGTGCTCCGGTCCAGGTGCTCCAGGACCTGGGCGGGGTCCAGGTCGAGGGAGGCCAGGGTGTTCGTCGCCGTGCGCAGTCGCCCCATGGTCGCCGCCGCCGTGATGCCGCTGCCCATCACATCGCCCACGACCAGCGCGGTCTTGCGGCCCTCCAGCGGGATGACGTCGAACCAGTCGCCGCCGACCTCGCTGGTGGCCTCCGCGGGCTGGTAGCGGGAGGCGACCTCCAGACCGCCCGTCACCGGCGGATGGCTGGGCAGCAGGCTGCGCTGGAGGGTGAGGGCGGCGTCACGGGCGTTCTGGTACCAGCGGGCGTTGTCGATCTGCACGGCCGCGCGGGCGGCCAGTTCCCGGGCCAGCAGCAGATCGTCCTCGCCGAACGGCAGGGGATTGTGGGTGCGTTTGAGGTCGAGGGCGCCGAGCACCTCGCCGCGCGCGATCAGCGGCACGGCCAGGTAGGAGTGGACGCCCGCCCGGCCCAGCAGCTCCGCCCCCTCCGGGGAGCGGGCGATGCGAGGCAGGTCCTCGTCCTTGACCTGCGGCACCATCACCGGCTGACCGTTGCGCACACATTCGGTGATGAGGCGGTCGGGCCCGTACCGGGCCACCCTGCCGGGTGGATCGACCGCCAGCAGGGCCTCCGGTGCGTCGTGCGCCTGGACGGCCAGGGCGCGGATCACGGCGGGCTCGGCCGGGCCCAGGCTGCTGCGACGGCCCTTGACCACCGCGTCCAGCAGATCCACTGCCGCGATGTCGGCGAGCTCCGGCACGGCCACGCCGGCCAGCTCATGGGCGGTGCGCTCCAGCTCCAGCGTGGTGCCGATCCGGGTGGAGGCGTCCGCGACGAGGGCCAGACGCCGCCGTGCGGCCTCCGCTTCGAGGCCCGACCGGTAGGACTCGGTGACGTCCACGGCCATACCGGCCAGGCCCAGCACGGTGCCCCGCGTGTCCTCCAGCCGGTAGAGCGAGACGGACCAGGCGCGGTCCTCGTCCGGATGGGCCGGGGTACGGCCCACGAGGCGTTGGTCGATGAGCGGGCGGCCGGTCCGCAGCACCTCGCGCATGACGCTCTCCATGGCGTCCACGTCGATACCCGGCAGCAACTCCCTGATCGTCCGGCCGATGTGCTGCTCGGCGGGGATGCCGTTGAGCTGTTCGAGCGCGGCGTTGACCGAGACGTACCGCAGATCCGTGTCCAGGACGCCCAGCCCGATCGGTGACTGCGAGATCATCCGCGTCGACAGGGCCACGTCCCGTTCCACCTGGCGCACGGTCGACTGGTCGGCGCACAGCCCCAGCGCGTAGACGTCCCCCTGGTCGTCCAGGAGCCGCATGTTGCGGAACTCGACGAGCCGCGTGGTGCCGTCCTTGCGCCGGATCGGAAAGGCCCCGGCCCAGCTCTGACCGGTGTCCATGACGTCGGCGAACAGTTTGACGACCAGATCGAGGTGCTGGTCGTGGATCATGATCCGGGCGGCGTACTGCCCCAGCGCCTCCTGCGCCGGATACCCGAACAGCTCCTCGGCCTGGGGGCTCCACAGCACGATCCGCCCCTCGGCGTCCAGCACCACCGAGGCCACGCCCAGTACGTCGAGCAGCCCGCTGGGCCGCACCGGGCCGCGTGGCGGTACGTCGCCCTCGGGGGACCCGGCTGCACTCATCCCACGCCCGCCTTCTGATCCGAGCGGCACGCCTTCCCGGTGCCGACTGCCCTGTTCTACCGCGCACAGAACCGTTTTTCGACGCCCCTGCCGTCTCCTTCCACCTTCTCCCAAGACGGCGGCGGTCGCCCCGCAACGCCGTAGCAGGGGTGGCCGGGAAGAGCTTGGTCTGTACATGACCATCGTGCGACGGCCACACTGTGCGCCGAACGCGTGTCCCCACCCCCCATCGAGGAGCCGCCCCATGCCCCTGCGTGCCCGGAGACGCTGTCCCGCGGTCCTGACCGGTCTCGTCGCCCTCGCCACCGCAGCCGTCCTGTCCGCCGCCCCGCCCGCCTCGGCCACCGACACCTGGACCGAGGTGGGCTCCGACCGCGCCGACCCGCTGACCGAGAGCCAGGGCCTGACCTCCGTGGAGCTCCCGGTCGGCAGCGCCAACCGCTACACGGGGATCGGCACCATCCCCGCCGGCGTCAGAGGCCGCGGCTGGAACCACGTCGGCGACCCCGACGCCTCCTACGACGGCCACTACATCGAGCCGTACCAGCGCGATGCGGGCAGCACGAAGATGTTCCGGGTGCAGGCACCGGACGGAACCTGGTCGGAGTACGTTCACACGCTCGGCGCCGGTGAGGCCCTGAACAACTCCTGGGTCGCCGTCTCGCCGGGCGGCCAGTGGATGCTGGCGGGCGAGTACGGCACCATGAACCGCCTGCTGGTCTTCCCGACCCCGGGCGTCAACCCGGCCACGTCCCCCTCGGCAGACCTCCCCCAGGCCGCCACCGTCCACCTGGACCACGCCGTACGCGACGTACAGGGCTGCGACTTCGCCGACGCCACCACACTCCTGTGCTCCTCGGACGACCCGGCGGGCACGCTCTTCGGCATCACCAAGCCGCTGCTCCGGATCGACCTCTCCGCCGAACCGGGCGGCACGGACGTGACCGGCCACGTCACCGCCCTGCGTCAGCTGCCGCTGCGCAGCGCCTGCTCGGGCACCTTCGAGGCGGAGGGCATCGACTACGACCGCCGCACGGGCACCCTGCGCGTCATCGTGGTGTCACCGGGCTTCTGCGTGCTGACCGACAGCAAGACCTACCGTTTCACCCGGAGCTGAGACGGCTCGTCCGCCGGTAGTGCTCCGCCGCAGGTGGTGCTTTTCTGGGTGTGGGGGTGCGGACCACGAGAGGAGCGCGATCACCATGGACGGCGAGCGACCGCACCCGGAATCCGTCTCGGTCGAGATCAGCGGATGCAGCAAGGACGACGCCCGGATCGTGTTCGACACCCTGCGCGCCTGCTACGCCTCCGACCGGCGCGCGGACGACGTGCCCCGGGACTACCACGAGGTACGCCCGACCGTGTGGCTCGGCACCTTCGACGTGGCCGACGCCCAGCAGGGCGAGTGCGGTCCCGCGCGGCTGCGGGGCTCCGTCGAGGCCGACGTACAGGGCGGCTACTGGGCGATCGAACAGTTCCGCACCACCCTGGACTCCCTGTTCACCGTGCACGACCTGAGCACGGCGTCCGGAGACCAGGAGCGGGAGCTGCATGTGCGGCTGGAGAGCCGGTGACTACGAGCTGAGCAGACCGAGCACCGCCCGCCGGTAGACGGCGTGGACGACGGGCAGCTCCGCGAGCCGGGCCCGTTCGTCCACGCCGTGCAGCCCCTCGTACCGCACGCCGAAGCCGGCCGTGGCCCGGATGCCCTCGGCCGCGAGCAGGTTGCCGATGTTCGACGGGCCCGCCGTCTTCGCCCGCACCGCCAGCCCCTCGCGGGCCGCGGCGTCGAGCAGCGCGGCGGCGGGCTGCTCGTGCTCGGCGAGCCGGTACGGCGGCCAGGCGGCAACCGGCGTGATCCCGGTCGGCCGCGGGCCGGGCAACCGCGCGTCCAGCTCGGCCGCCGCCCTGCGGACCAGCGCCTCGGCCGCGCCGGCGTCGAAGGCCGGGGTGGTGCGGATGTCGACGCCCAGCTCGCACAGGTCCGGGACGACCGAGAAGCCCTGACCGCCGTGGCAGGAGGTCACCGACAGCTTCGGCGGCAGCGGGAACTCCGCGTCGGTTCCCGGGAGTTCGGCCGCCTCCAGCAGCCGCACGAGGTGGGCCGCGCGTGAGACGGCACCCACCGTGGCCCGCCTCGACCCGGAGTGCCCGGACGCCGCGTGCACCGCGATCGTGGCCCGCCACAGGCCGCGCCCGCCGGTGACGACCTCCTCCAGCCCCGGGTAGCCGATCATCACCCCCGCCGGGCGCGCCGCCTCCGCGTCGGCGAGATAGGCCCGCGCCCCGCCGAAGCCGCCGGTGTGCTCGTCGACGTCGAGCAGCACGGCGAGCCCGCCGCGCAGGTCATGGGCGCGGCCGTGCAACTCGGCGGCGAGGTGGCAGAACAGTGCCGCCGCGAGCTTGGAGTCGGCCGCGCCCCGGCCGCGCAGCCAGCCGTCGACGACGTCCCCGCAGTCCGGCGGGAACGACCAGGCGCCCTCGTCGCCGTACGGGGCGGTGTCCACGCAGGCGTCCAGCGCCCACCAGGGGCCCGGGCGGCCCCCGGAGACCTCCACCAGCAGCCCGACCAGCCGCCCTTCGCCGTCGTACAGGCGGCGATGCGGCAGTCCGCGTCCGCCCAGCCAGCCCTCCAGGACGCCGAGGACGGGCCCGTAGTCGTCGATCCCGGCCCGGCTGGGGCGGCGGACGAGCTCGGTGGCGAGGGCCACCACGGACTCCGTCAGGTCTGCGGCCATGGGGCCACTGTGCACCCCGGAGTCCTTGTGCAACTAGTTGCACAAACCCGGGGTCGTCCTCTACAACTACAGACACGACACCGCGCACGGAGGGCCCGATGAGCCGTTACCCGCACCTGCTGAGCACACTCGACCTGGGCTTCACCACGCTGCCCAACCGCGTCCTCATGGGGTCCATGCACGTCGGCCTGGAGGAGGCCGAGCACGGCTTCGACCGCATGGCCGCGTTCTACGCCGCCCGGGCCCGCGGGGGAGTGGGGCTCATCGTCACCGGCGGCATCGCACCCAACGAGGAGGGGCGGCCCTACGAGGGCGGCGCCAAGCTCACCACGGACGCGGAGGCCGAGCAGCACCGGGTCGTGACGGAAGCTGTGCACCGCGAAGGCGGTCGCATCGCGCTGCAGATCCTGCACTTCGGCCGGTACGCCTACCACCGGGACCTGGTCGCACCCAGCCCGCTCCAGGCGCCGATCAGCCCCTTCCCGCCCCGGGAGCTCACCGACGCCGAGGTCGAGCGGACCATCGACGACTACGCCCGCACCGCCCGCCTCGCCCGCCGGGCCGGCTACGACGGCGTCGAGATCATGGGCTCCGAGGGCTACCTGATCAACGAGTTCATCGCCGCGCAGACCAACCACCGCACCGACCGCTGGGGCGGCTCGTACGAGAACCGGATGCGCTTCCCCGTCGAGATCGTCCGCCGGGTCCGCGAGGCCGTCGGCGAGGACTTCATCATCGTCTATCGGCTGTCCATGCTGGACCTCGTGCCCGGCGGCTCCACGCTGGACGAGGTGATCACCCTCGCCAAGGCGGTCGAGGCAGCCGGGGCGACCATCATCAACACCGGCATCGGCTGGCACGAGGCCCGTATCCCCACCATCGCCACCTCCGTGCCGCGCGGGGCGTACACCTGGGTGACGAAGCGGCTGATGGGCGAGGTGTCGGTCCCGCTCGTCACCACCAACCGCATCAACACCCCCGAACTCGCCGAGCAGGTGCTCGCCGAGGGCACGGCCGACATGGTGTCGATGGCCCGCCCGATGCTCGCCGACCCCGACTTCGTCGCCAAGGCCGCGGCCGGCCGCCCCGAGGCGATCAACACCTGCATCGGCTGCAACCAGGCCTGCCTCGACCACACCTTCAGCGGCCAGATCACCTCCTGCCTGGTCAACCCCCGCGCCTGCCACGAGACCGAGCTGGTGCTGTCCCCGACCCGCACCCGCAAGCGCGTCGCGGTCGTCGGCGCCGGGCCGGCCGGACTGGCCTGCGCCGTCTCGGCGGCCGAACGCGGCCACGCCGTCACGCTCTTCGACGCCGCGAGTGAGATCGGCGGACAGCTGAATGTCGCCCGCAGGGTCCCCGGCAAGCAGGAGTTCGACGAGACGCTGCGCTACTTCCGCACGCAGCTCGACGAACACGCCGTGGACGTGCGCCTGAACACGCCCGTCACGGCCGCGGACCTGGACGGCTACGAGGAGGTCGTCGTCGCCACCGGCGTCACCCCACGCGTCCCCGACATCCCCGGCGTCGACCACCCGAGCGTCGTCGGCTACCTGGACGTCCTGCGGGGCGGCGCCCCGGTCGGCGACCGCGTCGCGATCCTCGGGGCGGGCGGCATCGGCTTCGACGTCGCCGAGTACCTCACCGACGGCGGCGACAAGGCGAGCGAGCACCCCGAGACCTACTTCCGGCACTGGGGCGTCGACATGGAGTACCGCGCCCCCGGCGGCCTCGCCGCACCCGAGCGGCCCGCCCCGCCGCGCCGCGTGCACCTCCTCCAGCGCAAGACCTCCAAGGTCGGCGCCGGACTCGGCAAGACCACCGGCTGGATCCACCGCACCGAGCTCAAGCACCGCGGCGTCACCATGGTTCCGGGCGTCAGCTACGACCGGATCGACGACGCCGGACTGCACCTCACCGTCGACGGCGAGAGCACGCTGCTCGAAGTCGACACGATCGTCCTGTGCACGGGCCAGGAGCCGCGCCGGGGCCTGTACGAGGAACTGCTCGCCGCCGGACGCAGCGCGCACCTGATCGGCGGTGCCGACGTGGCCGCCGAACTGGACGCCAAGCGCGCCATCAAGCAGGGCACCGAGCTGGCGGCGGCACTGTGAGGGGACGGTACGGCCGTCCCTAGGATGAGCGCATGTCACTCCCGCACGCGATCCTCACCGCCCTGCTCGAAAGGCCGTCGTCGGGGCTGGAATTGACCCGCCGCTTCGACAAGTCGATCGGCTACTTCTGGTCGGCGACGCATCAGCAGATCTATCGCGAGCTGGGGCGGCTGGAGGCCGACGGCCTGATCCGCGCCCTGCCGGCCGAGCAGCCGGTCCGCGGGCAGAAGAAGAGCTACGAGGTCCTGCCCGCGGGCCGCGCCGAACTGGCCCGCTGGACCGCCGCGTCCCAGGACCCCAAGCCCCTGCGCGACGCTCTGCTGTTGCGGCTGCGGGCCGCCGCCGTGGTCGGCACCGAGGGCATCGAGGCCGATCTGCGACGCCATCTCCAGCTGCACGAACGGCAGTTGGCGGAGTACGAGGAGATCGAGCAGCGGGACTTCCCGCCCGGGAAGGACAGCCCCCAGGACCGGCTCCAGCACCTCATCCTGCGGGCCGGCATCGACCTGGAGACCTTCTGGACGCAGTGGCTCAGGCACGCGCTGGCGGAGTTCGCCGAGCTGCCCGGCCACGAGCCGACCTGACGGCGGCCGCCCGCCCCGGGTAACCGGGTGGTGCGGCCGCCGTCGGGCCGGTCGCCGCCGTGCAAGCCCGGCGCCGCAAGAAGCCGGTGCGGCTTCAGAACCCGTACGCCTCAGAACCGGTACGGCTTCGACCGGCGGCGCAGGTACCAGACCCCGGCGATGACACCGGACCCGACCAGGGCGCCGCCCGCCACCAGCGTGACGGTGCCGTAGTCCTTGATGCCCCCGCCGGCCCCGCCCATGACGCCGCGCGTCGGCGAGGCGGTGGGGGAGACGGTGGGCCTGGGGGTGGCCGTGGGTGACCGGGTGGGGGTGGGCGAGACGATGACGGTCTGGGTGCCCGCGGTGCTGCCGTTCGAGCAGATGACGATGACCGTGTACGTGCCCGGGCTGACGTTCGACCACGCGGCGGACTGACTGACGCTGGTCCCCGTCAGGGCCACCTGGCGCCCCTGGGAGAAGTTCGACTGGCTGCTGGTGAGCAGCGAGGCGTTGCCCCAGCTGCCGTTGATCTGGGTGCACGCGCTGGTCGTGACCGAGACCGTGGACCCGGTGGTGCTCACGGAGATTCCCGGAGCGGCGGCAGCGGGCCCGGCGGCCAGGGCGATCGGCAGCGCGGCGGCCACGGCCAGGCCGTTGCGGAGGAGTGGCGATGAGTTGCGCATGTGGACTGCCCTCCGGCGGCACGGTTGGCGGTACATCCCTTGCGCCGCCGAGGATCGGGAAACGCCCGTGCTGCCTCATGAGCAGCCAACGCGGCCACGGCCCGCTCGGCATGCCGGGCGCGTCCGGGCAGGTGACGGATTGCTCCGTCCGGCGGACGGACCCTCACCTCCGCGCGCCGGTCGTCACCGTCCGCTCCGCCGAGAAACCGCCCCAGGTCCCGTCCGGCAGCCTGGCCCGGAGCCGCACCCGGTGGGTGACACCGGCGTCGCGCCCCGCGTAGAAGCTGTAGGTGACCCGGCCCCGGGGCGCGTCCCCGCCGTACACCAGGGACGTCGCCGGACGGCCGTCGAGGTGGATCTCGTACTCCGTGATCACACCGTCCGTGCGCGGCGGGACCCAGCTCAGGTCGATGTGGTACGCCCCGTCGGCACGGTGGGTCGTCACCCGCAGGCCGGCGGGGGCGGTGGAGCGCCCGTCGTCGCTGCCCGGTGTGGTGAGCCGGACGGCGGTGCCGGCGGGGGAGACGTTGCCGGCCGCGTCCCTGGCCCGCACGGTGAAGGAGTAGCGGGTACCGGGCCGCAGCCCCGTGACCACGGTGGCCGTCCGGTCCCCGCCCACACTGTGGATCTTCGTGCCGCCCTGGTGGACGTCGTACGACACCACGCCCCGGTCGTCGGCCGAGGCGGACCAGGACAGCTGGACGGCCCGGCTGCCAACCGCCCGGCCCCGTGGCGCCGAAGGACGTGTCGGGGCCGAGCGGTCGGCCGCGGCGGCCGCGGGTGTCGTGGCCCGGGCCTGCCGACTGGGTGGCCCGAGCCGCCCGTCGGCGTCCCGCGCCCGCACGGTGAAGACGTACGCGGTGGACGGCCGGAGCCGGGTGACGTCCACCATGCGTTCGGAACCGGGCACGTCCCGCACCTTGGTGGTGCCGCGATACACCTCGTACCCGTCGGCCCCGGCCGACCTGTTCCACATGACGTGCACGCTGGTCGCGCTCCCCGCCGCGGCCGTGACGCCCGTGGGCGCTGCGGGGAGCCTGCCGTCGGCACCGTCGTCCGCCGCGCTCCAGCCGCAGGAAGTGACCAGCGTGAGCGCACCGCAGAGCACGGCGCCCCGGAACAGGGCGGCGGAAACGGACACGCCTCGCACGACTCCGCCTCCTCGGGAGGGCACGAACGACGGCAATGGTCCGGACCAATATGGCGCGGGTGTCGCGATCGCATCAAGAGGGCCGTCGTTGGTGACCAGCCGGGGATTACGTATGCTGAAGTCCCTCACGGCTGAAGTCCCCGCCAGCGCCGGGGAGTTCATGCCTGCGGCGCGGACCGCTGTCGTCGCTGATCCCGCGCCGGCCGGGCGGCCGGGGGCCGTGAGGCTGTGCCGGCTCCGGCTCCCGGCCCCTGTCCGGCATCCGGGGGGACATACGCCGTCCGGCCCCTCCAACGCTGGCCGAGTGATCGTTCCGGGACCAGATTGAGCTGAGCGCTCGTCGCCGAGTGCTCGTCAGTGTCCCCCACGAGAGGCTCGCTCATGGTGTGTGTCAAGTCGCTGACCCTGGTCGCGGCCAGCGCCGCCCTGCTCACCCCCACGACGCTCCCCGCCCCGCCGTCCCGGCCCCGAGTGGAACCGGTGGCCGTGCGTGACGACGCCGTCCGCGCCGCCGACCTGCTGGCCAAGGTCCGGGACTGCACCCGAGTCTCCCGCGGCCGCTACCGCCGTGACGCCGGGGCACCCGCGCGGATCCCGGTCTGCGGCACCCGCGAGGTGGTCTACTGGACGGCCGACATGGACATCGACTGTGACGGCCGGCCAGGTCGTCGCTGCAACCGCCGCACCGACCCCCTCTTCTCCTCCGCCACCGCCTACGCGCAGTCCAACGGCCGCGCGCTCTCCGCCGAACGGCTCCCCTTCATCGTCGTACCCGCCCCGAGCCGCATCTGGGACCACCGCGACCACGGCGTCCGCGGCGGGTCGGTCGCGGCCGTCGTCTACGGGGACCGCGTGCAGTACGCGGTCGTCGGCGACATCGGCCCGCGCCGTGTCATCGGTGAGGCTTCCTACGCCACCGCCAAGGCCCTCGGCATCCGCCCCGACCCGCGCCGCGGCGGCGCGCCCTCCGACGTCACCTACATCGTCTTCAGGAACAGCCGGGTGAAGCCCATCGAGGACCGCGACGCCGCCGCGCTGGCCGGGGAGCGGCTGGCGCGACAGTTCGTGGGACGGCCGGGCGGGCGCCGGCCGGACGCCTATCCACTGCCCGTCGAGGCTGGGTGGGCGTCACGCTGAGCGCTGCCGACGGTGACTGACCGGGCATCAGCCCGGGGGTCTCACGCTGCCTGCCCGGCCGAACCGCTCAGGCTCAGACCTTGCGGTACGAGTACGCCTCCGACGCCGCCGCCTCGACCGCGGCGAGATCGGCCCCGGCGGCCGCCGTGACGACCGCGGCCACCGCACCCTCGACGAAGGGGGCGTCCACCAGCCGTGTGTTGCCCGGGAGTTCGTCGCCCTCCGCGAGCAGCGCCTTCACGGTGAGCACCGCGCTGCCGAGGTCGGTGAGGACGGCGACCCCGGCGCCCCGGTCGACGGACGCGGCCGCCGCGGAGATCAGCTCGGCGCTGGTGCCGAGCCCGCCGCCCTCGGTGCCGCCCGCCGGTGCGACGGGCACCGCCGTGCCGCCGCCCGCCAGCCCCTTCGCCAGCTCGGCCACCGACGCGGCCACCTCCGCGCTGTGCGACACCAGCACGATGCCGACGAGCTTCTCGTCACTCACCACCGGCCTCCCTTGCCTCGGAGAGCCCCGCGATCAGCAGCGCGGCCGAGGTCGCGCCGGGATCCTGGTGCCCGATGCTGCGCTCCCCGAGATAGCTGGCCCTGCCCTTGCGGGCCAGCATCGGCGTCGTCGCCAGGGCGCCCTCCTCGGCGGCGGCACGGGCCGCGGTGAACGAGTCGCCGAGCGCCTCCACGGCCGGCACCAGAGCGTCGATCATGGTCTTGTCGCCCGGCGCGGCACCGCCGAGCGTCATGACCGCGTCCACCCCCGTCCGCAGCGCCTCGGCCAGCTGCTCCTCGCCGACCTCGGCTGCGTCTCCGAGCGCCTTGCCGGTGCGGCGCAGCAGGGTGCCGTACAGCGGCCCGGAGGCGCCGCCGACCGTCGAGATCAGCTGACGCCCGGCGAGGACGAGGACCGCTCCGGGTGTGTCGGGCGCCTCCTTCTCCAGCGCGGCTGTCGCGGCCCGGAACCCGCGCTGCAGATTGGTGCCGTGGTCGGCGTCCCCGATGGGCGAGTCGAGGGCGGTGAGCCGTTCCGCCTCACGGTCGACGGACGCTGCGGTCACCGCCATCCAACGGCGGAAGAAGTCGGCGTCGAGCACTGGATCTCCTTGCCTGGTAGGTGCCTTGTGATCCCTTACCCCTTCTGTGTCACATGCCCCAGCGCAGCCCCGGTGTCTTCACCGGCGCGTTCCAGAGCCTGAGCAGTTCCTCGTCGATCTGGCAGAGGGTGACCGAGGCGCCCGCCATGTCGAGGGAGGTGACGTAGTTGCCGACGAGCGTGTGGGCGACGGCGACACCGCGCTCGGCGAGCACACGCTGCACCTCGGCGTTGAAGCCGTACAGCTCCAGCAGCGGGGTGCCGCCCATTCCGTTGACCAGCACCAGGACGGGGTTGCGCGGGCTGAGGTCCTCCAGGATCGCGCCGACGGCGAAGTCGGCGATCTCACCGGAGGTCATCATCCGCCGCCGCTCCCGGCCGGGCTCGCCGTGGATGCCGATGCCCAGCTCCAGCTCCCCGGCCGGCAGGTCGAAGGTGGGGCTGCCCTTGGCCGGGGTGGTGCAGGCGCTGAGCGCGACGCCGAAGGTGCGGGAGTTCTCGTTGACCTGCCGCCCGATCGCCTCCACCCGCTCCAGCGGCTGCCCCTCGTCCGCCGCGGCGCCCGCGATCTTCTCCACGAACAGGGTCGCGCCCGTGCCGCGCCGCCCTGCCGTGTAGAGGCTGTCCGTCACCGCGACGTCATCGTTGACCAGCACCTTCGCGACCTGGATGCCCTCGTCCTCGGCCAGCTCGGCGGCCATGTCGAAGTTGAGGACGTCGCCGGTGTAGTTCTTCACGATGAACAACACCCCGGCGCCGCTGTCCACAGCCGCCGCGGCCCGCGCCATCTGGTCCGGCACCGGCGATGTGAACACCTCACCCGGACAGGCCGCCGAGAGCATCCCGGGACCCACGAATCCACCGTGCAGGGGCTCGTGCCCCGATCCGCCGCCGGACACCAGGGCGACCTTCCCGGCCACGGGGGCGTCCCGCCGTACGATCACCCGGTTCTCCACGTCCACGGTCAGCTCGGGATGAGCGGCTGCCAGGCCGCGCAGCGCGTCCGCGACCACGGTTTCCGGGACGTTGATCAGCATCTTCATGAGTACCTCCTGGTGCGGCTAGCAGTGGGCCTCTGACCCTTATTTTCGCAGGTCAGAGTCGGTTGGACCAGTTGTTGATCTTGATCGTCGACGGCGGTCGGAAGCGGGTTCCGGCGGTGCTGATGCCGACTTGGCGCCGACTTTGATGATGGAGTGTCAAGTGACGTGGACGGATCGTTGCGTTGAGACAGGAGCCCTCTGCCGGAAGTATCGACCTTGCGGCTGCGACGGTCACGCGGGGCGATCCTCCAGGCATGTCGGCGGTGCGGGCTTCGGCTCCGCCGGAGCAGGTGTGAGCCCACAGACGGGCGGCGGCACCTCGCGGTAGGGATGATCGACTCCAGGTCCATCGGCGACAGCTTCCATCGCCGCAGCGGATCCGCGAGCCGGCGCCGGAAGCGTTCCTGCTGCACGGCGTCGCTCACCGAGAACCAGTACTTGCGCAGCGGGATCCCGTCCTCCACCAGCATCCGTTCGAAGACCGGGCACTGGCGCAGGAACCGCTGGCCAGTCGAACAGCACGATCTGGACCTTCACCAACTCCGCCTGCAGACGGAGCAGTTCCTTTTCGTGCCTCTTGCGCGGCAGTGTCGCCGCCTGTTTGTCGGCCATGCCGCCTCCGCCCCGGTGAACCGCGCTGCCGCATGACGCGTCACCCATGCCCGGTACCGAACACCAGGACGCCACCGTACGTTCCGGCGGGGAAGCCCGCACCCGGATCCACCGCACCCGACGACCGGCCGGGACGACGCGCGGCTGGAGCCCGACGCCGGGCGCCGCGGCGGTGTTCCGCAGCCGGTGCGGAACACCGACGTGCGGGACAAGCTGGATGCACGGGGAAATCCCGGTGCCGTGTCGGCGTGCGGCTGACGTTCGAGCCGGCGGTTCCCCGAGTCCTGCGCCCGCCCGAACAGCAAGAGGGTGAGGAACGGCATGAAAGGCTACGTCTACCACGGCCCCGGACAGTCCGCCTGGGAAGAGGTTCCCGACCCGGACCTCACGGAGGCCGCCGACGCGATCGTGCGGGTCGACGCGGTCACGATCTGCGGTACGGACCTGCACATCCTCAAGGGCGACGTGCCCGAGGTGCGTCCCGGCACGGTGCTCGGCCATGAGGCGGTCGGCGAGATCGTCGAGGTCGGCAGCGAGGTGCGCTCCGTGCGGCCGGGAGACCGGGTTCTGATCTCCTGCATCACCGCCTGCGGGCGGTGCCGCTACTGCCGAGAGGGGATGTACGGCCAGTGCCGGGGCGGCGGGGGCTGGATCCTCGGGCACCTCGTCGACGGAACCCAGGCCGAGTTCGTCCGGGTTCCGTACGCCGACCTCTCCGTGCACACCCTGCCCGGCGCGGTCACGAACGAGGA
The DNA here is from genome assembly GCF_030386795.1 of Streptomyces sp. S.PNR 29. Taxonomy (GTDB): domain Bacteria; phylum Actinomycetota; class Actinomycetes; order Streptomycetales; family Streptomycetaceae; genus Streptomyces. The sequence goes on along the minus strand of NZ_JANUQM010000012.1, from coordinate 174,417 downwards.
CGCCGTGCTGCTGGCCGACATCTTCCCGACCGCCTACGAAGTGGGTGTGCTCAACGGGTGTGTGCGGCCGGGCGACACCGTGGCCGTGGTCGGGGCCGGACCCGTAGGACTGGCCGTGATCGCCACGGCCCACCTGTTCGCGCCCGAGCGGGTCATCGCCGTGGACGTGGCCGCCGCCCGGCTGGAGGCCGCACGGGAAGTCGGGGCCGAGGCCGTGGCCGACGCCCGGGAAACTCCCGAACAGCTGATCGCGGACCTCACCGACGGCCTCGGCGCGGACGTGGTCATCGAGGCGGTGGGCGTTCCGGAGACCTTCGAGCTGTGCACCCGCATGGTGCGGCCGGGAGGGCGTGTCGCCAACGTCGGCGTGCACGGCAGGCCCGCCACGCTGCACCTGGAAGACCTCTGGATCAAGAACGTGACCATCACCACGGGCCTGGTGGACACCCGCTCCACTCCCACCCTGCTGCGGATGGCGGCGGCCGGGCGCCTGCCCACGGCCCAGCTGGTCACCCACACCTTCCCGCTGGAGCGCATGCAGGAGGCGTACGACGTCTTCGGAAAGCCCGCTGAGACAGGGGCGCTGAAGGTCGTGCTCGGCGGGCCGCAACGCGAGGTCGTCCCCGTGCAGGCGGCCTGAGAGCACTCAGCGGACCGGGGACCCGTGACCCTCGTCGTCGTCGGCGCCCGGACGCCGGACGGATGCATCCCGCACGCGGCAGGGGCCGAAGGTCCCCCCAGCGGGGCCTGGCCGGCCCTCGCGGCGTCGGCTGCCGGATGCGACGGTGAGAGTGACAGCCCGACGTAAGGCGGTGGGGAGATGGAACTGCCCCTGGTCGTGGGCGTCGACGGATCGGACGGCAGCCTGCTGGCGGTCGACTGGGCGGTGGACGAAGCCGCCAGGCACGGACTCCCGCTGCGACTGGTGCACGCCTCCCTGTGGGAGCGCTACGAGAGCGCCCCGCCGACGGTGCCGGCGAAGAACAGGGAACGACGTCCCTCGGAGCGGGTGCCGGCGGAACACACGGTGGCCTCCGCCGCGGAGCGCGCCGGCCGGCGCCATCCCGGCGTCAAGGTGTCCACCGGCATCATCCCCGAGGAAGCCGTGGACGCCCTCCTGTACGAGGGCAACAACGCCTCGGCCGTGGTGACGGGATCGCGAGGCCGCGGGGAGGTGCAGGGCCTGCTGCTGGGCTCGGTCGGCCTGTCCGTCGCCGCGCGCGCGTCCTGTCCGGTGATCGTCGTCCGGGGTGACGCGGCGGGCCTGGCCGGCACGCACGAGCGGATCCTGCTCGGCGCCGGGGATCTTGACACCACCGGTGAGGCCGTACGGTTCGCCTTCCGCGAGGCCGAGGCACGTGCGAGCACGCTGGACGCCGTACGCGCCTGGCGCTGTCCCGCGCACGGGACGACGCACCATGCCGCACCGGCCGGGGGGCCGGCCGATCAGCACGAAGGACGCGCCGCGGCCCTCCTCGACGCGCTGCTCGCCGACGCGGCGGCCGAGCACCCGGGTGTACGGGTCAGCCGTACGACGGTCGAGGGACCGGCCCGCAAGGTGCTCGTGCACCGCTCGGCCGCGGCCGATCTCGTCGTCGTGGGAGCCCGGCGCGGGCCCGGCCACTTCGGTCTCCAGCTCGGCCGGGTGAGCCACACCCTGCTGCACCACGCCGCCTGCCCGGTGGCGGTGGTGCCGCAACGGGTGTGACCGTCTCACGTGCCCGGTTCCGGCGTCATCCATGACAGGCGGGGCCCGCGCCCCGTCCCCGCACGTGCACCACATGACAGGAGGTGACGGTGATGATCAGGCCGGTCGTGGCCGGAGTGGACGGTTCGCCCGAGGGGCTCGCCGCGGCGGACTGGGCGGCCAGGGAGGCCTTGCGCCGAGAACTGCCGCTCCGGCTTGTGCACGCCTGGGAAGCGGGTCTGCCGGAGGGAGACCCCGAGGTGACCCTGCCCGAGTTGCGGGTGCCTCAGCACCACGCCGCCCATGTGCTGCTCAGCGCGCTCGACCAGCTGGTCCAGCGGTACCCGCAGCTGTCCATCACGGCGGAGCAGGTGTTCAGGCTGCCCCGTTCCGCCTTGCTCGCCGAGGCGGAGTCGGCCGACCTCCTGGTCATCGGCAGCCAAGGAGCCGGCGGCTTGGCCGGATTCGTCTCGGGATCGGTCGCCATGGCCACCGTGGCCCGCATCGAGAGGCCGATCGTCCTGGTACGGGCCGGCGAGACCGCCGAGGACGAGCATCTTCCGGACGACGACGGGGAACCGTCGGTCCACACCCCCTTCCGTGATGTCGCGGTCGCCGTCGACGTCGATGAACCGTCCGAAGCGGTACTGGACTTCGCGTTCCACGCCGCCGAGCTCCGCCGGGCCTCTCTGCGGGCCGTACACGTCTGGCACCTGCCGTACCCCCACGTCCTCCCGGACACCGAGGAGCGCGCACGGGCCAGGACGGAAGCGGAACGCGAACTGGCGGAGCTGGTCCAGCCGTGGCGCGAGAAGTACCCCGCCGTCGCTGTCCAGAGGAAGCTGTACGAGGGACGCCCGGCACACGTTCTCGCCCGGGCCGCGGACGGCGCGGGGCTGCTCGTGGTCGGCAGCCGTAGGCGCCCTGCGGGGGTCGGGCCGCGCACGGGACCGGTCGCGCACGCCCTGATCCACCACGTCAGCTGCCCGGTCGCTCTCGTCCCGCACGACTGAGGCCCCGTCCGCCGGGCCGTCAAGGTGGCCGGGCCGACGCCGTCACCGACCGCCGGACGACGGCGACTCGGTCACCGCAGGCGCCAGGTGCGCACCGTCACTCCTCGCCGCGGACCACGGCGACAGGGCAGTGCGCGTGGTGGAGCAGGGCCTGGCTGACCGAGCCGAGCAGCAGGCCCGTGAAGCCGCCGCGGCCGCGAGCACCGGCCACCACCAGCTGTGCGTCGCGGCTGGCCTCGATCAGGGCCGGGCGGATCCGGGAGCGGACCAGGCGCCGTTCCACGGCGACCCGGGGATGGCGCTCCTGCCACGGAGACAGCGTCTCGTCCAGCAGCCGCTGTCTCACCCCGCGGAGCCGCTCGACGTCCACCACCACGCTCAGAGGATCACCCGGACCCTCGTACGCCCCCTCGCTCCAGGTGTTCCACACATGCAGTGCCACCAGCTCCACGCCACGCAGCGACGCCTCGGCGAAGGCGAACCCGACGGCCGACTCGCCGGCCGGTGAGCCGTCGACGGCGAGCAGCACGGGACCGCTCCGGTCGAGCCGACCGCGCACCACCAGGACGGGGCAGCGGCCGTGGGCGACCAGGTGCACGGCGGTGGAACCGAGCAGCAGGCTGCCGAACGCGCCCAGTCCACGGCTGCCGACCACGACGAGTGAGGCGGTACGCGACTCGATCTCCAGCACCGTCAGAGGATCACCGACGGTGACATCGCGTGTGATCTCCAGGCGCGGGGCGGCGCCGCGCGCCCGCTCCTCGGCCTTCACCAGCGTGCCGTCCACCAGCTCGCGCACACCCGCCACCGCCGGATGCCACGGTGGGCCGCCTGGTGGTACGTGCATCGACGGCCACCCGAAGGCGTGCACCAGCCGCAGCCCCGCGCCGCGCAGGGCGGCCTCGTGCGCCCCGACCTCCACCGCCGCCAGGCTCGACGGCGAGCCATCCACTCCCACAACGACCGGGTTCACCATGACACACCTCCTTCGCTGACAGTGACATGGTGGCCGGACGGGGGGCCGACGCGCCCGCTCGTCTAGTCCGGCTCCCTGTAGGGGCGGCGGAAGACCGGGGCCTGTCCGGTGCCCCATGGGCGTACGGCTGCCAGTGCCCGGGCCACCGCGGACTCCAGCGGGCCGCTGGTGTCGACCGCAACCGACTCGGGCCACGGCGGTTCCCTGGCCGCCATGGCGGCGGCGACGGCGGGGCCGGCGTCGGACGGTCCCGGGGCGCGCGTGCTCAGGCGGGCCGCTGACACCTCGCTCGGCGCGTGGCAGTGCAGGGCCACCAGGTCGGAGCTGGTGCCATCGGCCACGCGCAGTGCCGCCTCACGGTGGGCCGCGTCGGACCAGGTGGCGTCCAGGACGACGGACTCGCCCGAGGACAGCAGGGCGGCTGCGCGGTCGAGCAGGGTGGCGTAGGTCCTGGCGGTCCACTCGGGTGTGTAGAGGCCCTCGCCGTAGTCGGCCGCGGCGGACTGCTCCGCGGGGATGCCCGCCAGCTCCTTGCGGATGCGGTCGCTGCTGAGCAACGTGACGCCCAGCCGGTCGGCCAGCGCACCGGAGAGGGTGGACTTCCCGCTGCCCGGCAGTCCTCCGACGAGCGTCAGTGAGACGGAGGAGGTACGCAGGTGACGCAGTGCGGTCGAGACCAGCCGCCGTGCCGCCGCCTCCGCGCCGTGCGCGCCTTGGCGCGCCTGGATGAGGGAGACCTTGGCGCGGACGAACGCGCGGTAGGCGATGTAGTGGTGCCACAGGGAAGGCGGTGCGGGGTCGCCGGAGTACTCGCTGTACTGCGCGAGGAAGTACGCGGCGGACTCCGGAGCACCCAGCTGTTCCAGGTCCATGGCGAGGAAGGCGGCGTCGTCCAGGCCGTCGACGTAGCGGAGATGGTCGTCGAACTCCAGGCAGTCCAGGACGCGGGGGCCGTCGTCGAGGCAGAAGATGTCCTGGGCGAGCAGGTCGCCGTGGCCGTCGACCACCCGCCCCTGCTCGATGCGGGAGTGGAACAACCGCTCGCGGCCGGCGAGGTAGCGCCGCACCAGGTTCTCGGCCTCCGCCACCCCGTCGGGCACCGAGCCGGTCTCGGCCAACGCGTGGACCTGCGCGAATCCGGCCTCCCAACGCGAGAACAGCGCGTCCCTCGTGCCTTGCTCGTCCACGTCCCGGCCGCGGGGCGCCTCGGCGTGCCACGCGGCGAGATGCCGGGCGACGGTCCGCAGGACGTCGTCGACGTCAGCCCCTGATCGCACCAGGTGGGAGAGGCGGCGGTCCGCCGGCATGCGGCGCATCACCACAAGTGGTTCGGGCTCCTGCGTGTCGGGGCTGCGGATCTCGCCCAGGCCCAGGTAGACGTCGGCGGCGAAGCGGCGGTTGAGCGTCACCTCGCGCTCGCACGCGGTCCGGCGACCCGTCACCGTCGTGTAGTCCAGGAACCCGAGATCCACCGGCTTTTTGAGTTTGTAGGCGCGGTCGCCTGCGAAGAACACGATCGCGGTGTGCGTCTCGCTCACCTCGGCGCGCGGAAGCGGCTCGTCGTGCTCAGTCATGGGGAACGATGGCGACCGGGCAGCGCGCGTGGTGGATGGCGGCGTGGGCGACGGGATCCAGGCGGGTCCCCAGGGCGTGACGATGCTGGCGGCGGCCGACGACCAGCAGCCTGGCACCTTCGGCGGCCCGTACGACGGCCTTGGCGGGGCTTTCGAGACGGAAGCTGTCGGCTACGTCCACCTGCGGGTACTTCTCGTGCCAGGGGCGCAGCGCCTTGCTCAGCTGCTCCCGCGCGTCCCGTGTCATCTCTTCGGTGACGTGGTGGTCCACACCCCAGGGAACATGTGCGTGCAGTGGCACGCTTCGGCCATGGACGGCCAGGACAGGCAGGTCCCGGGCCGCAGCGGTGTGGAAGGCGAAGTCGAGGAGCTCGTCCGGGGAGCCGTGCAGTTTCATGGCCACGACCACACGCCTCACGCGTGCCGGGGCCGGCTCTTCCTCCGGGATTCCGGCGCGCACCAGAACGACCGGCCGCTCGGCCCGTGCCACGACGGGCATGCTGACGTCGCCCAGGAAGTAGCTCTCGACGGGCTCCAGCCCACGCGAACCGAGCACCAGCATCTCCGATTCCGACGCGGCGTGGAGCAAGGCGTTCCGGGCGTCGTCGGCGACCAGGTTCCCGACGATGGACAGGCCCGGGTGACGTGCTTGGAGCTCCGCCTGCGCGGTGTGCACCAGACGCTTCGCCCAGTAGTTCTGATCGACCGCCGCGGGGACGCGGGCCGGTTCCGGTGCCAGCAGCGGCCACGCGTGCAGCAGGCGCAGGGTGAGCTTGCGTTTCTCGGCCTCGTCGGCGGCCCAGCGGGCGGCGGCAAGACTCGCGGGTGAGCCGTCGAGGCCAACGGTGACGACTGGTTGCATGGCGGCGGCCTCCGTCTCGTAAGAAGCTGGAAGTGACGGTGAACGAGACCGGTGAACCGGACGGTCCGGACGTCGCCGACACGAACGAGGTTCGTCGCCTCCTTCGAGGAGTACCTCATTCTTCTCCGCCGCGCATGTGGACCTGCGGAGGAGAGAGGAGACAGGGGCTGGGCAGCGGCCCGGCCGTTCCGTTCGCGTTCCGTGCGGCCCCGGCCGCAGGGACTTTCGGCCCTATGACCAAAGCCCGCCGCCGTTCGATGGTGGGACCGAGTGGGGGAACAGACCAGCGGACCTGCTGGAGGCCGACGCATGAGTGCACAGAGTTCACCCCACGCACCCGGCCCGCCCCCGCAGCGCAAGTATCACAAGCCCAAAGGGGCGAACCCTCTGAGGCGTACGTCCGACAGAGTGGAATTCTGGTTCGATCGCTTCCTGATGCTCTTTCTCGTCCTCGGACTGCCCGTGGCCGCGCTCAGCGCCGGGCAGACGGCCTACCAGTCGTCGATGCGCACCGTGCACGCCCAGTCGGCACAGCGGCAGGAGGTCACCGCCCGGCTGACGTCGAACGTCAAGGGTGGCTTCCAGGAAGCGAGACAACGGGCGCAGGTCCGCTGGACCGACGGCAACGGCACCGTGCGGACCGCGACCGCGCTTGTGAAGGCGGGGACGTCCAAGGGCGCCACCGTGCGCGTGTGGGTGGACCGGAACGGAACCGTCACCAGCCCACCGATGAGCGCGCTCACCGCGAGGACCAACGGCTGGTTCGTGGGCGGTACGGCGGCGATCGGTTTGGCCGCCGGGTGCTACGCGGCGCGGGCAGGCATGCGCCATGCGCTGGACCGGAGAAGGTACGCGCAGTGGGACGCCGAGTGGGATCAGGTGGAGCCCCTGTGGTCCGGGCGCTTCCGCCGGTGACGGGCAGAGACTGGACGGAAGCCGAGGAGGCCGCCGATGTCCGACGCGACCACCACCGATCTGTACGAAGTGACGATGGTCCTGTCCTGCCTGCGGGAGGGAATGACCGGCCCCGCGACATTCAGCCTCTTCGTTCGCGACCTGCCTCCTGAGCGGGGTTTCCTGGTCGCCGCGGGGCTGGAGTCGGCCCTGGACTACCTGTCCCGTCTCCGTGTCGGCCCCGAGGACGTCGACGCCTTCGCTTCCGCGCTGCACCGGCCGCCGAGGGATCTTCAGCCTCTGCTCGGTCTGGAGTTCACCGGTGACGTGCGGGCGGTGCCGGAGGGGCGGATCGTGCTGGCGGGGGAGCCCCTGCTGGAGGTGACCGCGCCCCTTCCCCAGGCACAGTTGGCCGAGACGTACCTGCTCAACCAGCTCAACCACCAGACCGCGATCGCGTCGAAGGCCGCGCGCTGCGTGCTCGCGGCGGCCGGGCATCCGGTCGTGGACTTCTCCCTGCGCCGCACGCACGGCCCGCAGGCCGGTTTCCAGGCCGCCCGCCTCGGCGCGATGGTCGGATTCGCCGGAACCAGCAACGTGGCCGCGGCCACCGCCCTGGGCATCCCTGCTGTCGGGACCATGGCCCACTCCTATGTGGAGGCGTTCCCCACGGAGGAAGACGCCTTCCGCGCCTTCGCACGTGCTCACCCGGGACCGGTGACGCTGCTGGTGGACACCTACGACACCGAGGAGGGCGTCCGCGTCGCTGCGCGTGTCCTGCGGGACCTGGACCGCGGGCCAGGGTCGGCCGTACGGCTCGACAGCGGCGACCTCGGACACCTGGCGGCCCGGGCACGGTCCCTCCTCGACGAGGCGGGCCTGCCGGACGTACGGATCACCGCCAGCGGTGGTCTCGACGAATACGCCGTGGACGACCTGGTCCGCTCCGGAGCGCCGATCGACACCTACGCCGTCGGCACCCGCGTCGGGGTCTCGGCCGACGCACCGTACCTGGACTCCGCGTACAAGATGGTGGAGTACGACGGACGGCCGGTGATGAAGCTCTCGTCGGCGAAAGTGACGGCCCCCGGCCCCAAACAGGTCTTTCGCCGCACCTGCTACACCGACGTCATCCGTCTCGCCGACGAGCGGCCACCCGACGACGGCAAACCGATGCTGGAGACGGTGATGCGGGGCGGGCGGCGGACCAGCAGCGGGCCCACGCTCGACGAGTGCCGGGCGAGATTCGCCGCGGACCTGAGCGCACTGCCGCCGGCGGCCCGTCGGATCCGGGACCCGGTCGCGCCCCGGGCGACCGCCTCCGAGCATCTCGGCGCACTCGCCGCTCGCGTCCGGCGTCGCATCGAGGAACGGACATCGACCGCCGACGCACAGCCCATGGGCCCGGAGCGAACAGCACCCGGAACGCATCGGCCCGTACCGGGGTGAGGAGGAAAGCGATGCCACACACCGTGCAATGGAAGATGCGTCTGCACCTCTTCGAGGACGACGAGGGAACGACGAAGGCGCACGTGGTCCTGGACACCGGCGCCACGGCATTCACCGGCCACGGGGCCGCGCACTGCCATCCGGCGGACACCAACGTGCCGGAGATCGGCGACGAACTGGCGGCGGGCAGGGCCATGAACGACCTCGCCCGGCAACTGCTGGACGCGGCCGAACACGACATCGAGGCAGTGGGCGCGGCCCGCCCGAAGACCCGACAGGTCGCCGGATGGCCCATGTGACCGACCACGGCGCAGCGACCCACGCGTGGGGCGGCTTCCGGCCGCCTGGCGCGGCCTCTCGCCCCATGCGGCGCCCCGCGGCGCCTGGCACGTTGGATACAGCAGCATTCTGAGGAGAGGGCGGCGATCATGCGAGCTCACCTCGGCGACCAACTCGTCATCGAAAGCCCGGCGACCGGTATCGGCAGGCGCGACGGCGAGATCGTCGGACTCCACCACGAGGACGGAACACCTCCCTACGACGTGCGCTGGTCGGACACGGACGAAGTGACGCTCGTCTTCCCCGGGCCCGACGCACACATCCGCCATGTCGGGCACGGACGGCCCGGAACGGCCGAAGAGTCCGCGCAGCCGGAGGCGGGTGAGGCGGTGGCCAGGCCCGCAGCGGCCCCGTCGGCCGCGACCCCCAACCCCGGCGACATCGGCCGGCGCGTGGCCGTCGAACGCAACCGGCAGCGGCTCAGCCGCGGGGAGACAGCCCGCCGCGCCCGCATGTCGCCCGAATACCTCGGCTACTTGGAGGAACGGCCCGCCGACCCGAGCGTGGCGACTCTCATCAGGCTGGCCGACGCGCTGGGCACCACCGTCACCGCTCTGCGCGGCGGAGGCATCGACCTCCCACCCGGCCAGGGCATGGCGCTGCTGCATCCGCAGCTGCGGGACCTCAGCCCGGAGGAATGCCGCACCCTGCTCTCCACGCACGGCGTGGGGCGCATCGCGGTGTCGACGTCCGACGGCCACCCGGCGGTCGTCCCCGTCAACTACGAGGTCGTCGACGACACGATCGTCTTCCGGACCGCGCCCGACTCCGTTCCCGCGGAGGCCGTGGGAACGGAGGTCGCCTTCGAGGTCGACCATGTGGACGAGGCGCTGAGTCAGGGCTGGAGCGTGCTCGCCGTCGGTCCCGCGAGCGTGGTCACGGAGCCCGACGCCGTGCGCAGGCTCGCCCGGGGCGCCCACACCACACCATGGGCGGGCGGTCAACGCGAGATGTGGGTGTCGATCCGGCCCACGAGCCTCACGGGCCGTCGCATCATCCCCGCCGACAGGTAAGGGCGTGACTGTCCTGGCCCGTCCGCTGAGCGTGACGACCCCGTCGTGCACTTGAGCAGGTCGGCGCGGCTGACGATGCCCTGCAGCCGGCCCTGGAGACCACCCCGACAACCCGCCCGTCGCCCTCCACGACCGGCACGGCACTGATGTCGCGGCGATGCGCGGACGGTGCGACGGTATTCAGAGGGGGTTCTCGGCAGCCGGACGAAAGAGGCGGTGGCGGCGATGGAACTCCCGCTGGTCGTGGGCGTCGACGGATCGGACTCCAGTCTGCGGGCCGTCGACTGGGCGGTGGACGAGGCGGCCCGGCACGGGATGCCGCTGCGGCTGCTCCAGGCCTCCCTGTGGGAACGCTACGAGGGGGCCCGGCCGTCCTTCGGCACCGGCCGTCCCGCCGAGGAAGTCATGGCGCAGCACATCATCTCCTCCTGCCTGGAACGCGCCCGGCTCCGCAATCCCGAGGTGAAGGCGTCGGGCGAGGTGCTGCCCGACGATGCCGTGTCCGTGCTGCTGCACGCAGGGCACGAGGCGTTCGCCGTGGTGACAGGGGCCCGCGGACGGGGTGAGATCGCCGGGCTGCTGCTGGGGTCGGTCAGCCTGGCAGTGGCCGGTCGCGCGGTCTGCCCGGTCATCGTGGTCCGTGGCGCGGAGCCGAACCTGGAGGGATCCTTCGGCCGGATCGTGGTGGGAGTCGGCGATTCGGCGGAAGGCACGGGCGCCGTACGGTTCGCCGTCCGTGAGGCCGACAGGCGCGGTCACGCCCTGACCGCCGTACGGGCCTGGCGCAGCCCGGCCCACGAGCACCTGGAGGACCAGCCTCTGGTCGCGGTCGCCGCCGACGTGCAGGAGGAGCGGGCCTCGGACCGCCTCACCGAGGCGCTCCGTGAGGCCGAACGGGAGCGGCCCGGCGTGGAGGTGCACCGCCTGCCGGTCGAAGGCCCCGCCCACCGCGTTCTGCTGCAGGCATCGTCCGACGCCGACCTGATCGTCGTCGGCGCTGTACGCCGGCACGGTCACCTCGGTCTGCAACTGGGCAGAGTCGCCCACACCCTGCTGCACCACTCCAAGTGCCCGGTCGCCGTCATCCCTCAGCCGGCCTGAGGCTCCGTCACCTTGGGACGTGGCTCCGAAAACGGGGGTCCGCGTCCGGGGCCGGGTCTGTGGGAGACACGCATGAAGTGGTTGGTCGCATGAAGTGGTTGGTCGCATGAAGTGGTTGGCCGTATGAAGTGGTTGGTGTCGCTCGTCGGTGCCGGGCTCGTCATGATCACCCTGCGGGACCTGTTCCACACCCTCTGGCACCCCACCCGCCACGGCGGCCTGAGCCGCCTGGTCATGACGGCGTTCTGGCGGCTGGCCCGGCGCTTCCGTGCCCGCAGGCGCGTGGTCGGGCTCGTCGGGCCGCTCTCCATGGTCACGGTCGTGGGCATGTGGGCCGTCATCGTCATCCTCGGCTGGGCGATCGTCTACTGGCCCCACATGCCCGGGGCGTTCACCTTCTCACCGGGTTCCAAGGCGGCTCAGGAGCCGGCGCTGCTCGACTCCGTGTACCTCTCGCTGGTCACCGTGGCCACCCTGGGCCTGGGGGACATCGCACCCGGCGAGGGCTGGCTCCGCCTGGTCTCGCCACTCGAAGCCCTCGTCGGCTTCATCCTGCTGACGGCCACCGTGTCCTGGGTGCTGGAGATCTACCCGGCACTGACGCGAAGGAGGGTCCTGGCCATCCGCCTGGCGCTGCTGCGTGACGCGGACCCGACGACGCCACAGATCGACTGCACGGCCGGGGCGGTGCTGCTGGACAGCCTGGCGACGGAAATCGCGCGCGTCCGCATCGACTTCACCCAGTACGCCGAGGCGTACTACTTCCACGACGGGGAGGACCACTCGTCGCTGGCGGCCATGGTCGGCTACGCCGGTGCCCTCACCGAGCGGGCTCAGGCAGCGCGCCGGCCAGAGGTGCGACTGGCCGGCGATCTGCTCACCGGTGCGCTGAAAGACCTTGCCGCCATCCTTGACCAGCGCTTCCTCCACACCGGAGGCACGCCTGCCGATGTCTTCGCCGCCTACGCCGCCGACCACGGTCGAGGCCGTGCGCAGCCCTGAAGCAGCGGGACCAGCGGGCCGTGTGCCTCGTGGGCGGTGTCTCACCTGGGCGGCAGGCTCGCGGCGAAGGCGCGCCCCTCGTCGAGCCATGCGCCGAGTGTGTCGTCCTCCGCGACCGCGGCGCCCTCGACCACGACCCAGCCGCGCATCGGGCGGCCGGTCATGTCGAAGACGCGCGTCCCCGGCCGGGCGAGCGCCGCGTCGGTCGCGTCCGGGCCCACCCTGACCATGAGGTCGTCGCCGGTGACGCCGACGGCCATGTTGCCCTGGTAGAAGAAGGCCACCCCGCCGAACATGCGCTTCTCGCCGACTTCGGGATCCCCAGCCCAGCGCTCGCGGATCCGCTGCGCGAGTCCTTCGTCGTACGCCATGGTCGTCTCACCCCTGCGCCATGAGTCTCGCTTCGAGGTCGCGCAGGTCCTTCGCGAGATCGGCGCGGACCCGCCGGGCCAGCAGCGGTGCCGCCAGCCGGTAGAACCCTCCCTCGCCGCCCCGCACACGGATGCGGGCGTGCGTGCCGCGCGGGTGGCTTTCGAAGGTGTACGTGACGTGCATGGGCATCGGGCCCGCCACGGAAACCATGTCCAGCAGCCGTGGCGGGTCGTACGCGGCGACCCGCAGGACGTAGTCGATGCGCCGGCCCAGGAAGTACGCCGTACGGGTGACCTGGGCTCCGGTTCCGAAGCCGCCCCCGTCCGCCTCCGCGGTGAGTTCCGCCGTGCGGATGCCCTGGGTCCAGTCGGCGTCGTGACGCCAGTCCATCGCGTACGCGGCCACGCGTTCGGGCGGCAGGGGGATGACCCGCTCGGCCGTCACGTCGATCGTCATGGGATCGAGCTTGCGCCTCCTCGGGAGCGGTCACCAACCGGTGAGCAGCAGATGGTTGAGGAGGAGGGCCAGTACCGCCTGGGCGGTGAGCCAGGCGCGGGGGCGGCTGAGGAACGCGCACGCCGGGAGCAGCCATATCGCGAAGGGCAGCCAGATGCGTTCCGTCTCCGCCTTGCTCATGCCCGACAGGTCGGCTGCCAGCAGGGCGAGGAGGGCGGCGGCCACGAGAAACGCGAGCCGGACGTCCCCTCGCGGCTCGGTTCGCCGCCGGATCAGCACCGCCCCGGTCCGCCGCAGACCCGCCACCGTCGCCAGGCCCGCGATGAGCACCGTGCAGGCCAGGTTGGCCCACACCCAGTAGCCGTAGGGACGGATGCCGCCCGCGCCCTGCTGGTAGCGCGTGACCAGCAGCTGGTACGCCTCCCACCAGTTGAACCCGGCGAGTGTGAAGGCCGCCGGCACCACGGCCAGCCCGGCGAGCAGCGGCACCAGCAGGGCCGGACGCTCCCGGACCCCCGGCCGGCCGAGCGCCAGTACCGTCGCCCCGATCAGGGCGACCAGCGTGAGGCCGTACGACAGATAGCAGGTCAGGCCGAACAGCAGCCCGGACGCTCCCGCCCACCACAGGGACCGTCCGGTCACCGCCAGTGCCAGCAGTGCCACCGCCCACGCCGCGACCGCCGCGAAGTACGCGTCGGCCGAGGTGCCCATCCACACGGCGGCCGGTGCCAGGGCGAGGAAGGGCGCCGCACGGCGCGCGAGAACCTCGTCGGCCAGGGCGCGGATCGTGACCAGCACGGCCACGCAGGCCGTCGCTCCCACGGTGATGCACCACACCCCGGCCCAGCCTCCGCCCCGCAGCCCGATCCGGTCGAGCAGGACGAAGGTGAGCGTGGCGGCGGGCGGGTGGCCGGCGATGTGGGCGGGCCAGTTGTCGGGGGAGTGGAGAAGGATGTGCTGGGTGAAGTCCCGTAGTGCCGCCGGGATGTCGTGGAAGCGGTCGATGACCTGGAGGTACTCGTAGCGGGTGGTGAGCCGGACGGCGATGCCCCGGCGCCAGCCGTCGATCAGGGCGAGGGAGTAGATCCACGCCATGGCCGTGCCCCAGGTCAGGGGGAGCAGGGCCCGCCACGGGAGGCGGGCCGCGAGTGCGGGGCCGTACGCCACGGTGGCGGTCGCCACCAGCACGGCCGCCGGAGTGCCGGGTCCCAGATGAGGCTGCCAGGACGCCAGCAGCGGCGGCCAGCCGACGAACAGCGTGTGGCTGGTCCCCTGGATGTGGCGGCCGGCCAGTACGGCCGCCGTGACGAGCAGTACGGCGGCACCGGCGGCGTACAGGTCATGGCGCAGGCGGCGCGACACGCCGGAGTGCGCGGTATCGGGCCGGGCGGAGGGCAGAGTGCGGATCACACCGGAACGCTAGGCCGGACGGACGGTCCCGGACCGCCCTCCGGGCCAGACGTCAGACTTTCGTCATGTGTTCGACGCGCGCTCCCGCATCCACGCCGGCGCCCTGCCCCTCACCCCCGCCCGGATGTCCCCGTAGGACCTGCGGCAACCGTTGTCTGCACGCGGGCAGTACCACCAGCCCCTCGGGGGTTACGCCTCCCGCATCCCGGCCCGAGCGAACTCCGCCATGCCCTCTTCGAACCCGACCTCCGGCTTCCACCCCAACTCGGCTCGCAGGCGCGACGAGTCCGCGGTGATGTGCCGTACGTCCCCGAGCCGGTACTCGCCGGTGACGACCGGCTCGGGTCCGCCGTACGCGGCGGCCAGCGCCCGCGCCATCTCGCCGACGGTGTGCGGGTCACCGCTGCCGGTGTTGTAGGCCCTGAGCACACCCGGGGCGGCCTCCGCCTCCAGCGCCAGCGTGCACGCCGCCGCCACGTCCCGGACGTCCACGAAGTCCCTGCGCTGACGTCCGTCCTCGAACACACGCGGTGCTTCGCCCCGGGCGAGCGCCGAGCGGAAGAAGGAGGCGACACCGGCGTACGGCGTGTCGCGGGGCATTCCGGGGCCGTACACATTGTGGTAGCGCAGTGACACGGCCGATCCGCCGGTGCAGCGGGCCCAGGCGGCGGCCAGGTGCTCCTGGGCGAGCTTGGTCGTCGCGTACACGTTCCGGGGATCGGCCGGGGCGTCCTCGCCGACCAGGCCGGGGGAGAGCTCGTCCCCGCACACCGGGCAGGCGGGCTCGAACCGGCCTGCGTCGAGGTCGGCGACGGCCCGCGGCCCGGGCCGTACGACCCCGTGCCGCGGGCACTCGTACCGTCCCTCCCCGTAGACGACCATCGAGCCGGCCAGCACCAGGTGACCGACACCCGCCTCCGCCATGGCGGAGAGCAGCACAGCCGTACCCAGGTCGTTGTGCGAGACGTACTCGGCCGCGTCGGCGACCCCGTCGCCGAGCCCGACCATCGCGGCCTGGTGGCACACGGCGTCCACACCGGACAGGGCACGGCCGACGGCCGCCGGGTCCCGCACGTCGGCGCCGGGGTCCTCCCGCACGTCGAACACGAGCGGCTCGTGCCCCCGCTCTCGGAGAGCGGTGACGACATGGGACCCGATGAACCCGGCACCGCCGGTGACCAGTACGCGCATGCGGCCACGCTAGGCCCGCGCCGCCGCCACACCACGGGACCGCGCCTGTATGTCATGACTCCGTAAGGGGTACGGCATGCGGGGGCGCGTCGGACCGGGACAAAGCGGACATCGCGCGAGACGCTGCCCCCATGACGACCTCACCCCGCGTCGATGCCTCCACCGACGCCGCGTACCGCTTCGACGACCTGGCCGCCCTCTATGTCAACTGCACCCTCAAACCGTCCCCGCAGCTCAGCCACTCCCAGGGGCTGATCGACAGAAGCCGGGCCATCATGGACGCCGTCGGCGTGACCACCGAGGTGATCCGCGCCGTGGACCACGACATCGCACCCGGCGTCTACCCGGACATGACCGAGCACGGCTTCGCCACCGACGCCTGGCCGGGGCTGTACGAGAAGGTGATGGCGGCGGACATCCTGGTCCTGGCCGGCCCGATCTGGCTGGGCGACAACAGCTCCATCACCAAGCAGGTCATCGAGCGCCTCTACGCCTGCTCCTCGCTGCTCAACTCCCAGGGCCAGTACGCCTACTACGGCCGCGTCGGCGGCTGTCTGATCACCGGCAACGAGGACGGAGTGAAGCACTGCGCGATGAACGTCCTCTACAGCCTCCAGCACCTCGGCTACACGATCCCGCCCCAGGCGGACGCAGGCTGGATCGGCGCGGCCGGCCCCGGTCCGTCGTACCTCGACCCGGGGTCGGGCGGCCCGGAGAACGACTTCACCAACCGCAACACCTCCTTCATGACCTGGAATCTGATGCACCTCGCCGCCCTGCTGAAGCGCACCGGAGGCATCCCCGCCTACGGCAACCAGCGCTCCCAGTGGGACGCCGGCTGCCGCCCCGGCGCGGACAACCCCGAGCACCGGTGACGTCGGCGAGCCACGTGGTGCGCTGGAGGGGCTCGGCACCAGCGACGGACCCGGTCTGCGCGGGTGCCACCGCTTCGACGTCTCCTTCCGCGCCGCGCAACTCGCCCGTGCTTGACGAAGGCGCGGCTGCCGAGGCGCGACCGGAGAGGGCGGACGATAATCAGGGCATGGGACGTCGCATCGCCGACGTGAGCACTCCCGCCCGGCTGGCCGCACCGGGCGAGGGCCTGGGGCAGGACGAGCTGGCCTTGGCGGCCCGGAACCACGGCCTGCCGCTGGAGG
This sequence comes from Streptomyces sp. S.PNR 29, assembly GCF_030386795.1. GTDB lineage: Bacteria > Actinomycetota > Actinomycetes > Streptomycetales > Streptomycetaceae > Streptomyces. The sequence continues at coordinate 157,921 of NZ_JANUQM010000012.1, read as the reverse complement.
CCATGCGCTACGACATCACCCCGCCCGGCCTCCACTACGTTCTGACGCACTACGACATCCCCTATGTGCCCGACGCCGCCGCCTGGCGGCTGTCGGTGAGTGGTCGTGTACGGCGTACGCTCAGCCTTTCGCCGGCCCGGCTCCGCACCTACCCCGCGAGCACCACGCGCGTGACCCTGGAGTGCGCGGGCAATGGCAGGGCCCTGCTGATGCCGAGGCCGGTGAGTCAGCCGTGGCTGGTGGAAGCCGTCGGCACGGCGGAATGGACGGGAGTGCCGCTGCGTGTGCTCCTCCATGAGGCCGGGGTGGAGCCCGGCGCGGTCGACGTCGTGTTCACCGGGGCGGACCACGGCGTGGAGCGCGGTGTCGAGCAGGACTACCAGCGGAGCCTTCCGATCGAGGTCGCCACCGGCGGCGATCCCGAGGTGCTGGTGGCCTACGCGATGAACGGTGAACCGCTGCCGCCCCAGCACGGCAGCCCGCTCCGCCTCGTGGTGCCCGGTTGGTACGGCATGGCCCAGGTGAAGTGGTTGCGCGACATCACGGTCCTCGACATCCCCTTCACCGGTTTCCAGCAATCCGTCGCCTACCGGATCAGGAAAGGGCCCGGGGAAGTGGGAGAACCGGTCACCCTCATCGCTCCCCGCGCGCTCCTGATCCCTCCGGGCTTTCCGGACTTCATGTCCCGCACCCGAGTGGTCGCGCCCGGCGCGGTCACGCTGGAGGGACGAGCATGGTCGGGACGCGCCCCGGTGACGGCGGTAGAGGTGAGCACGGACGACGGAGTGACGTGGCATCCGGCCGAGCTCGAACCGGACCACGGCCACCGATGGGCCTGGCGCCGGTGGTCCTGCGGGTGGTCGGCCCACCCCGGCGACTACGTCCTCGGCGCCCGTGCCCACGACGAAGCGGGGAACACCCAACCAGTCGAACAGCCCTGGAACCGAGGCGGGTTCGCCAACAACCTCGTCCAGCGAGTGCCGGTGTTCTGCTCCGGGACCGTATGACCGACCGGCCGTCCCGGACCAGCCGACTTCCCCGCTGCTCGATCACATCAACCGGTGGCCGGACGCGTCCTCATCGGGGCCGTCGGCCAGCGTCACGGCGGCTGTGACGCGCTTGCCCACCGGCTCACGGTGGACGGCGAAGCTCTCGCAGACCGCCATCACGATCTCGAGTCCGTGCTGCCCGATGCGGCTCGGATCGGGCGCCATGACCGCCGGCGGCGTGGGATCGCTGTCCCACACGCTCACCCGGACGGCTCTGTCCTCGGCCTCCAGAGTCAGCAGGCACGGGCCGGGCGCGTGCTTGTGGGCATTGGTCACCAGTTCGCTCACCACCAGTTGCACCATGCCCGTCACGGGACCGGACACCGGCAGCCCATGCACGGCCCGCACATCCGACAGAAAGAAACAGGCCAGGTCACGGGCCGCGGCGATCTCTTCACTGGCCTCGAACGTGGCGGACACCGATACAAGGGCACCGTCCAGCGACTGCCGGCCTTCACCGTCCCCAGTCAGGACCACAGTCCGCCTCACTTTCGAAGCGCTTGGTTACCAAGCCCGCTTACCCGCAAAAACGCCGTCACAGGCATGGGCAACAGACGCAATCGGAACGTGGCGGCTCAGGAGCAGCAGGCGCATCCCGGGCGGCAGCCACAGAGGTCGGTCCCCGCGGACGTCGGCGCCGCGGCGGAGGCGGCCGGAGAGCAGCAGCCCTTGCCCTGCCAGGCGTCGCGGCCTTCCCTGACGGTGATGGCGGCGATGACGAGGGCGGTGACCGGGTCGGCCCAGGACCAGCCGAGCAGCAGGTTGGCCAGCAGGCCGACCAGGAGCACGGCGGAGGTGCACAGCAGGGTCTGCTTGGAGTCGGCGACTGCCGTGGTGGAGCCGAGTTCCCGGCCGGCCCTGCGCTGGGCGGCCGAGAGGAACGGCATGACCGCCAGGGAGAGCGCGGCCAGCACGATGCCCGGGACCGAGTGGTCGGCTTCGCCGGTGCCGGTCAGCGCGCGGACCGAGTCGATGGCTACATAGAGCGCGAGGGCGAAGAAGGAGACGGCGATGATCCGCAGGGTGCGCTTCTCACGGGCCTCGCGCAGGGCGTGATCGCGGGCGGAGAACTGCCAGGCGACCGCCGCGGCGGAGGAGACCTCGATGACGGAGTCGAGGCCGAAGCCGATCAGGGCGGTGGAGGAGGCGAGGGCGCCGGCCGTGACCGCGACGATGGCCTCGATGACGTTGTAGGTGATCGTCGCGGTGACCAGCAGGCGTATGCGCCGGGTCAGCGCGTCGCGGCGGGCCGGGGCGGGGCCGAGGGAAATCGCGGTCATCAGCAGCAGTCCTTCTCATCGGCGTTCGGGCAGGTGCGGTCGGCCGCGACGGCCACGACCGCGCAGCGCAGGTCGTCGAGGGCGTGGCCGAGGCGCTCGTCGGCGAGTTCGTAACGGGTGCGGCGGCCGTCGGCAACGGTGACGACGAGGCCGCAGTCGCGCAGGCACGCCAGGTGGTTCGAGAGCCGGCTGCGGGAGATGCCCAGTGCGTCGGCGAGGTCGGCGGGGTAGGCCGGGGCCTTGCGCAGTTCGAGCAGGATGCGGCAGCGGATCGGGTCGGCCAGGGCCCGTCCGAAACGGGCGAGCACGTCGATGTCGGCAGAGAGAGACAGCGGATCGACCGTGGGGCTGACGATCACGCCGCGCGGAACGGGTACCCGCGACTGGTCCGACCAGCCCCGGGTACCCGGCCGCGCATGGCGGTGGACAGCAGGAGGCCGACGCTGCCGCGTCAGACGCCGGCGCGGTCGCGGACGGGCAGGACACTGGGGCGTGCGGTGGTGCGGTGGGCGACGACCACCGACCACAAGGTGATCGGCAATCTGTATATGACGACCGCCTTCTCCTTCTTCCTGTTCGGCGGTGTCCTCGCCCTGCTGATGCGGGCCGAACTCGCCCGGCCCGGGCTGCAGTTGTTCAGCGAGCACCCGTACAACCAGCTGTTCACCATCCACGGCACCATCATGATGCTGCTGTTCGCGACACCGCTGTTCGCCGGGTTCGCCAACGCGGTGATGCCGCTGCAGATCGGCGCTCCGGACGTCGCGTTCCCACGACTCAACGCGCTGTCGTACTGGCTCTACCTGTTCGGCGGCCTGATGGTGGTGTCCGGGTTCCTGGTGCCCGGGGGAGCGGCCGGCTTCGGCTGGTTCGCCTACGCGCCGCTCAACAGCGCGGTGCGCAGCCCCGGTTCGGGCGGTGACCTGTGGGTCATGGGGCTGGTGGTGACCGGCGTGTCCACCACGCTCGGCGCGGTCAACTTCATCACCACCATCCTGTGCCTGCGCGCTCCCGGAATGACCATGTTCCGGATGCCGATCTTCAGCTGGAACGTGCTGTTCACGTCCATCCTGGTGCTGCCCGCCTTCCCCGTGCTCACCGCCGCCCTTCTCGCCCTGGAGGCGGACCGCAAGTTCGGCGCGCACATCTACGACGCCGCGAACGGCGGCGCGCTGCTGTGGCAGCACCTGTTCTGGTTCTTCGGCCATCCCGAGGTGTACATCGTCGCGCTGCCGTTCTTCGGCATCGTCTCCGAGATCATCCCGGTGTTCAGCCGCAAACCGGTCTTCGGCTACGCCAGCCTGGTCGGCGCCACCATCGCCATCACCATGCTGTCCGCCGTGGTGTGGGCCCACCATATGTTCGCCACCGGCGCGGTGCTGCTGCCGTTCTTCTCCCTGATGTCCTTCCTCATCGCGGTGCCGACGGGCGTGAAGTTCTTCAACTGGATCGGCACCATGTGGCACGGCTCCCTGTCGTTCGAGACGCCCATGCTGTGGTCGTGCGGTTTCCTGGTGACGTTCCTGCTCGGCGGCATGAGCGGCGTGATCATCGCCTCCCCGCCGCTGGACTTCCACCTCACCGACTCGTACTTCATCGTCGCCCACCTGCACTACGTGCTGTTCGGCACGGTCGTGTTCGCGATGTTCGCCGGCTTCTACTTCTGGTGGCCGAAGTTCACCGGGAAGATGCTCGACGAACGCCTCGGGAAGATCCACTTCTGGACGCTCTTCATCGGCTTCCAGACCACGTTCCTCGTCCAGCACTGGCTCGGCGAGGCAGGCATGCCGCGCCGCTACGCCGACTACCTGGCCGCGGACGGCTTCACCCTCCTCAACACCATCAGCTCGATCGGCGCGTTCCTGCTGGGTCTGTCCACGCTGCCCTTCCTCTACAACGTCTGGCGCACCACCCACTACGGACGGCGCGTGGACTCCGACGACCCCTGGGGCTACGGCCGTTCCCTGGAGTGGGCCACCCCCTGCCCACCCCCGCGCCACAACTTCCACGCGCTGCCCAGGATCCGCTCCGAGTCCCCGGCGTTCGACCTGCACCATCCGGACCTGCGCAAGGAGGGCTGATGCGGACCGAGTCCCGCCTGTTCGCCGGCGTCGCCTTCTTCTTCGCCGTGACCGCGCTCGGCTACGGCTGGCGCTCCGAAGAGCCCGCCGGCACCGCCGTGCTCGCCGTCGCCTGCCTGATGGCCGCGCTCGTCGGGTTCTTCCTGCAGATGCAGCACCGCAGGCGCGGGCTCAGGCCCCAGGACCGGACCGACGCCGAAGTGGTGGACAGCGCGGGCCCGCTGGACTTCTTCCCGCCGCGCAGCACCTGGCCGATCACCATCGCGCTGGGCTCCGTCCTTCTCGCGCTCGGTGTCGTCTACGGCCTGTGGCTGGCGCTGCTCGGCCTAGGAGTCCTCGCGCACGGTGTGTTCGGCATGGTGTTCCAGTACGCGGGACGGGACGGTCAGGGCTCCGACTCGCCCTCCGACGACTCCCGCTCCCCGACGCGGTAGCCGTAGCTCTCCAGCGCGTACCGCCGCCCCTCGTCGAGCGGTGCGTGGCTCTCCTCGTAGCCACCCGCGATCGTCTGCCGCACCTCGCCGGTCTCCTCACCCTCGGTCAGCCGCTCCAGATCCGCCTCCTGCAGCGCGAGACAGACCCACTTGGTCACCAGGAATGCCAGCGGCGGCACTGTGACGAGGGTGATGCGGAACACCCAGGTCAGCGTGTTGAGAGAGACCTTGAAGGAGTGCGCGATGATGTCGTTGCCGCCCGCGGCGAGCAGCACTCCGTAGAAGCAGATCGCGGCGACCCCCAGACCCGTGCGCACGGGGTTGTCCCGCGGCCGGTCGCACAGATGGTGTTCACGGTCGTCGCCGGTCACCCACCGCTCGAAGAACGGGTACGCGTACAGCACCGCGAACAGGGCGAGCGGCAGCACGACGGCGGGCAGCAGCACGTTCCACATCACCGTGTGCCCGGCGACCGCCGTCTCCCACGGCGGCACCAGCCTGAGCGCGCCCTCCAGGAAACCGACGTACCAGTCCGGTTGCGAACCCGTCGACACCATGTCCGGGCGGTAAGGACCGTACGCCCAGACCGGGTTGATCTGCGCGACGCCCGCGAGCAGCGTCAGCACACCGAAGACGATGAAGAACAGTCCGCCCGAACTCGCCGCGAACTGCGGGAACATGGGCCTGCCCACGGCGTTGCGGTTGGTGCGGCCCCGGCCCGCCCACTGGGTGTGCTTGAGATGAAAGACCAGGATCAGGTGCAGGGTGACGAGCGCCAGCAGCAGGCCGGGCAGCAGCAGGATGTGCAGCGAGTACAACCGCGGGACCAGGTCCTCGCCGGGGAACTCGCTGCCGAACGCGAACATGCCGACGTACGTCCCCACCACCGGGACGGACAGCATGATGCCCTGGGCGATGCGCAGGCCCGTCCCCGACAGCAGGTCGTCCGGCAGCGAGTAGCCGGCGAAGCCCTCGGCGAGGGCCAGCAGGAACAGCGTCACGCCGATCATCCAGTTGGCCTCGCGGGGCCGGCGGAACGCGCCCGTGAAGAAGATCCGCAGCAGATGCACGCCGATCGCCGACAGGAACACCAGCGCCGCCCAGTGGTGCAGCTGCCGGATCAGCAGTCCGCCGCGCACGTCGAAGCTGATGTCCAGCGTCGAGCGGTACGCCTCCGACATGCGCACCCCGTCGAGCGGCCGGTACGAGCCGTCGTACACGACCTCCGTCATCGACGGGTGGAAGAACAACGTCAGCCAGACCCCGGTCAGCAGCAGGACGACGAAGCTGTAGAGGGCGATCTCGCCCAGCAGGAACGACCAGTGCTCCGGGAACGCCTTGCGCAGCAGCAGGCCGCCGCCCTCGGTGACCGGAAGGCGTCCGTCCGCCCAGTCGGCGGTGCGCTCACCCACGTGACGGGCCCGCGCACCGGCGCGGGCCCTTCTCCTTCTCAGCAGCACGGCGACACGGGTGCCCTCGCACCCGTGCCGGAAACAGCTACGTGCGGTCTCCCTTCGGCTTGCCCCGCTGGTCGGGGGTGCCGTGCGGCGGCGGGCTGAAAGGCTGTGGTGAGGTCGCGGGTGACACCGGGGAGCCCCCGTGGCCCTCGGCCTGCTCGGGGCGCAGGGCCCCCGGGTCGCCGGACGTCGGCTGCGCGCCCGCCTGCAGTTGCTCCAGCCGGGAGGACAGCAGCTCGGTCACGGGCAGACGGTCGGCGTGCGACCGCTCGTACGCCAGCAGCTCCTCCACCTCCTCGACACCCAGCGACCGGATGCGGCTCTCCAAACTGCCGATCGGCAGGTGGTCGTAGTCGGGTAGCGGCAGGGTGTTGCGGGCAGGGTCGGCCATGGTTCTCACTTCCCTCGGTACGACGGCCTGTGCGGGCCTCGGTACGGCGGCCCGGAACGGGTGTGCCGGTCAGCGGCCGCCCGGTCCGCCGCTGCCGAAGGAGCCGCTGCTGCCCTCGTTCCAGCGCGGCCGCTCACGGTGCGGCGCGGACCGGCTCGGCACGTTGCCGTGGGCCGGCTGCTCGTGCGGCAGCACCCGGTGGTCGCTTCTCGGCACCTCGTCGGGCTCGCGGTTCTCGTGGGTCTCGCGAACGGGGCCTGACTCGGGCACCCGCGGCTGCGACGCGGGGTCCGGCGGGCCGGGTTCGCGGCGCCTGATGCGGCTGCCCAGGAAGAAGGCGCCGATCAGCAGGGCCACGACCACCACACCCGCCACGGCCAGCCCGACGCCCAGGGCGCCCCGGCCCGCGGCCATCTCCATCCATGCGGTACTCATGGCGCGCGAGTACCCCGGGCGTCGGCCACGAACCGGCTCACCTGGACCGGGCCGATCGAGTCTGCGAACGGTTCGCCTTGCGGATCGCCCCGAGCAGCTCCGGCTTCGACATCCGCGACCGGCCCTCTACACCGAGCCGCTTCGCGATGTCGTACAGGTGCTCCTTGGAGGCGTTCTCGTCGACGCCCTCGCCGGTGCGGTCGCGCTGCCGGCGAGGCCGGGCGGCCTGCGGGTCGGAGGGGCCCTTGCGGCCGCCCTCCTTGCGCTCCCAGTGGTCGCCGACCTTCTCGTACTTGTGCTTGAGCGCGCCGAACGCCACCCGGTGCGCCCGCTCACCCTCGCCGTACTGGTCCACGGCGGAGTCGTGCGCCTTGATCCAGGTGCGCTGGGCGTCCCTCGGGGACCGCTCCAGCGTGGACGGCAGCTCTTCTCGTCCGGGCACGTCACTCACCTCCGTAGTCGCGTCCGGAGGCTTGCCGGGTGCCCGGTGCCGGGCCTGGAAAAACGGCGCAAACCCCTGGGAACTCCGGGTTTGACGCGATCGGCTGCGGCAACCCGCGTGGTGTGACATCGACGACATCCCAACAGGAGCTCTTCCGGTTCCTGGAGGATCGCTTCGCGTGTGCGCAGGCGTGTACTGAGTGCGCGCGGGCGTGCGCACTGCGCGCGAGCCTCGTGGACCCGGACGGGACAGAGAACCAGGAACTCGTACGACGCAAGGGCATCATGTGCGCGGAGGTGTGCGACGCGACCTGCCGTGTGCTGTCCGAGCAGAACCAGGTGGACGAGGCGGCCATCCGGGTGCAGCTGGAGTGGTGCCGGACGGTGTGTCTGGAGAGCGCCCACGTCTTCGACAGCCAGCCCGGCGCGGAGGACAGCGCCGCTGCCTGCCGTGCCTGCGCCAGGGCATGCACGGATTTCCTCGCCACACTGAGCTGAGGCGGGGAGCGGTGCGGGCCGGGGCGGCTCCGCTGAGCCGGCCCTCGGCCTGACGTGCATGCGGTCGGACGCCCATTGAGCCGGGCCCTCGGAGAGCTGTTCCGAGGACCCGGCCGAAGTCTTCCGGGCGCCGCATTCGGTGCGGCACCGCCATTCCCAATTTCTGAAACACGTTCTACGGTGTGCGCCGTCAGGACCGGCCTGGGGAGCCTGGAGGCGCCGTGCATCTCGCCCACACGCCCGAGCAGCAGCGGCTGCGCAGCGAACTGCGCGCCTATTTCGCCGAGTTGGTGCCGGATCACGCCTACACCCGGCATGCCGACCCGGCCGCCCAGAAGCGGTTCTACCGCGAGACCGTCCGGCGGCTCGGCGCGGACGGCTGGCTCGGTGTGGGCTGGCCCAGGGAGTACGGCGGGCGCGGCCTGACGGCGATGGAGCAGTTCGTCTTCTTCGACGAGGCCGCCCAGGCCGGCGTCCCGCTGCCCCTGATGGCGCTGAACACCGTCGGCCCGACGATCATGCAGTTCGGCACCGACGAGCAGAAGGCGTACTTCCTGCCGAGGATCCTCTCCGGCGAGATCGACTTCGCCATCGGCTACAGCGAGCCCGACGCGGGCACCGACCTGGCGTCGCTGAAGACCCGGGCCGTCCGGGACGGCGACACGTACGTCGTCAACGGGCAGAAGATCTGGACGACCAACGGCGACACCGCGGACTGGGTCTGGCTGGCGGTCCGCACCGACCCCGACGCCCCGCCCCACAAGGGCATCACCATGCTGCTGGTGCCGACCACGGACCCCGGCTACTCGTGCACCGTCATCCGCACCCTCGCCGGGCACGACACCACGGCCAGCTACTACGAGAACGTCCGCGTCCCCGTCTCCCACCGGGTCGGCGCGGAGAATCAGGGCTGGCGGCTGATCACCAACCAGCTCAATCACGAGCGCGTCACCCTCGCCGCCCACGGCACGATGGCGATCCGCGCCCTGCACGACGTCCAGCGCTGGGCGGGGGAGACCAAGCTCGCCGACGGCCGCCGTGTCGTGGACCTGGCGTGGGTGCGTCGCCTCCTCGCCCGTACGCACACGCGACTGGAGGCGCTGAAACTCCTCAATTGGCAGATGGTCAGTGCCGTCCAGGACGGCACCCTCACCCCGCAGGACGCCTCAGCCGTCAAGGTGTACGGCTCGGAGGCACGCCGCGACGCCTACGCCTGGCTCATGGAGGTCGTCGCCGCGGGTGGCGCGCTCAAGGAGGGCTCGGCCGGCGCCGTCCTGCACGGGGAACTGGAACGCGGCTACCGCTCGGCGGTGATCTTCACCTTCGGCGGCGGCAACAACGAGATCCAGCGGGAGATCATCGCCTGGATCGGCCTGGGGATGCCACGGGTGCGGCGCTAGCGTGGATGTGGCGAGAGGGTCAGCGCAGCCGGTCCTTGGCCTTGTAGTACGCCCCGGCGAAGGGCAGGAACCAGGCGGTGCCGTTGTAGAACGGCACCGGAACCTTGGGGAAGCCGAAGCCGCGCATGGGGTTGGCCTCCGGGTGGCCGTCCATGACCTCGGCCATGGCGCGACCCATGTAGGTGGCCATCTGGACGCCGTGACCGCAGTAACCCATGGAGTAGTAGAGGCCGTTGACCTCGCCCGCGTGCGGAACGCGGTCGTAGGAGAAGCCGACCATGCCGCCCCATACGTAGTCGATCTTCACCCCGGCCATCTGCGGGAAGATCTCGGTCATCTCCCGCCTCAAAACGTCACCGCTCTTGATGTCCGAGGCGGGGTCTGAGGGGGCGAAGCGGGCCCGGCCGCCGAAGGCCAGGCGGTTGTCCGGGGTGATGCGAATGTAGTGGGCGATGTTCTTGGAGGACACGACCACGCGGTTGTTGGGGATGAGCTGCCGGGCCCGCTCCTCGCCCAGTGGCTCGGTGACGATGACGAAGCTGCCGACGTTGATCAGCCGCTTGCGGAACCAGGGCATGGCCTTGTCGGTGTAGGCGTCGGTGGCCGCCATGACCTGCGTGGCGCGGATGGTGCCGTGCAGGGTCTCGACGAGGAAACCGCCCTCGGGGAGGCGGTGCAGCGCGGTGGCGGCGTTGCGTTCGTGGATCTGAGCCCCGGCGCGTTCGGCGGCCTCGGCCAGGCCATGGACGTATTTGCCGACGTGAAGGTGCGCGCTGAGCGGGTCGAGCAGGGCTCCGTGGTAGTAGTCGGAGCCCAGCTCAGCACGCAGATCGCTCTTGCTCAGCAGCGTGGTGTCGTGGCCGAAGTTGTCGGCCAGGTCGCGCTGCTTGGCCCGCATGCTCTCGAAGTGCTGCGGCTTGAACGCGACGCCCAGACGCCCTACGCGGTGGAAGTCGCAGTCGATCTGCTCCTTGACCGTCAGCTCCTCCACCACGGTCACCGCCTCGCGGAAGGCGTCGTACAGTTCCCGGGCCCGCGGCTGCCCGTAGCGCTTGCGCGCCTCGGCGGGGCTGATGGTGATGCCCTGGGTGCACATGCTGCCGTTGCGCCCGGAGGCGCCGGAGCCGACCTTGTCCTTCTCCACGAGGACGACGTGGGCGCCCTTGAGTGCCGCGTGGTAGGCGGTGGACAGGCCGGTGAGGCCGCCACCGATGACCACCAGGTCCGCCTGCTCGGGCAGGGGCTTGCCGGTCCGGTCGGGGAAGGCAGGAGCTGTGTCTAGTCCCGGCTTCAGCAGCCGAGCAGGGCCGGCAGGCCGGACAGGTCGGGCAGCTCGTCGAAGGGCTGGTAGTCGGCGCTGCCGCGGGCGCCGATGGAGCCGTTGTGGCCGTAGCGGTTGATCCACACGCGGCGAGCGAGGCCGAGGTCGCGGGTGGGGATGAGGTCGTACTCCCAGCCCTGGGCGACGTGGATGACCTGGGCGGGGTCGATGTCCATGGTCTGGAAGGCGTACTCGAAGGTCTGCCGGGACGGCTTGTACGCCTTGGCCTGCTGGGCGGTGATGACATGGTCGAACTCGACGCCCATGTTGGCCAGGTTCTGGGCGATGAGGTCGTCGTCCGTGTTGGAGATGATGGCGATCTCGTACCGGGACTTCAGCGCCCGCAGGGCGGCCGGGACCTCGGGGTGGGGGCCGAAGGTGGGCACGGCCGCGACCAGGGCCTCGCCGTCGGACTGCCGGTACTCCAGGCCGTGCAGACGCATCGCTGTCTCCAGGCTGACGGGCAGCAGCTCGCGGAAGGGGCGGTATGCCTCCAGGACGGCGTGGAACCGCATGATGCGGAAGTCGTCGAGGAACTCGTCGACGTTCAGACGGTCCAGGTCCAGCCGGTCGGCCAGGACTTTCAGGGTGGTGGGGCCGAGCTGGAAGTCGACCAGGGTGCCGTAGGCATCGAAGGTGACGATCTGGCGCATGATATTAAACCCCTTTCCGGGCATATGGGATATTCCGCTTACCGGGAGTCACGATCTCGTCGAGTGCGGCCAGGTCGGCCGCATCGGAAGTTCAGGAGGCTGCCGAGGCGTTGGGGTGGCGACCTGTTGAGGGGGCCTGGGGGCTGAGGAGGTGCCCGAGGGGCCGCCGCTGGAGGACGAGCCCCCGGACACGACGGGGACGGCGAATGCTGATCAGGTAGTCGGCGGCAGCATCCTTGCTGCTCCGATGCGATGAGCCTCTGTCCGGCTTGAGGCGATGCGTCAGTGAAGCACTGCGGAGAATCCGGCGACAAGGGACGTGAGGCCGCGAGATCGACCGCGCATTTTGTGCCTGTGCACAATTTCCGTCAGGGGTCCCCTGCAGTTCCGCTCGAACAGCATGGTCTCTGAGAGGCACCGCGAGCGGCTCCGGACTGCGGCCCCTCGGCGCCGCTGCCCGGCGGCGTGACCGGGCTGTCGGCCGCCAAGGCTGCCGTCCTCATGAAGGGCATGTGGCCTCTGACCGCCACGCTTCGGCTCCAGCTCTCCCGGTCGCGGCCCGGCCGGTTGCCTCGCCCCGTCAGCGATCGGTGGATCAGGACATCGTCGCCCGGAAGCGGGCGCCCGCGTCCGTCTCCAGCCAAGCCAGGGCGAGGACCAGCCGGGCGGCGTCGTTCGGTCGGGACAGCTTCAGCCCGGTCGCCTCTTCCGCGGCCTGCAGGCGATTTCCCACCGTGTTCCGGTGCCGGTAGGTGCGTGCGGCCACCTCGGCGACCGAGCCCAGGTCGAAGTACCAGCGCAGGGTCTCGACGATGCTGTCGCTGTCGCGCAGCTCGAGCAGGGGGCGCAGCACGCCGGTGGCCATCGCACCGGTGAGCTCCTCCTGCGCCGACATGATCGCCCCGATCCAGTGGTCCTCCACGTGCCGCACTCCGGGCTGCGCGGAGCTGCGGATCGCGGCACGTGCGAACCGGATGCCCCGCGCCGTCAGCGCCAGGCCGGGGACTTCCGCGACGCCGCAGCGCCACGGGGCGAACGGCCGCAGCATGGCAAGCATGGCCTCTTCATCGCGCCGTCCGTGACCGATGATGCCGAGGAGCTCGTCACCCATCCATCCGAAGTGACGTACCAGGCCGCCCCGACGCAGCGCATCGTCGACCTGGGACACAGACGGGTCCCCGGTAGGAACGGATTCGACCACGACCACGGTCAGGGCGACGTTCTCGGAGAAGCCCAGCAACGTGGAGGCCTCGGCGACGGTGGAGGGATCCTGCTCCCCTTCCAGGACGAGGCGGCTGAAGGCGCGGTTGCGCACCTCCGTACGACGGCTCGCCAGGTCGCGCTCGGTGCGGCGGTAGGCGTCGACGACCTCGACGCTGTTGGCGTCCGTCGCCTCCCAGACGCGGATCAGCCCGTCGAGGAAGTCGGGATCGGCGCTGATGCCCCGTGCCCGCCCCTCTGCCAGCACGGCCTCCCACAGGGTCCTCAGGTCCAGCTGGAAGGAGTGCATCAGAGCGGTCAGGGGGAACGCCTGCTCCGCTCGCTCGCGTCCCACGTCCTCGGTGGCGCGCGAGACCGTCCGGGGCACGGGACCGCCGGCCAGCCGGGTCAGGGCGAGTTCGAGGGTTCGTCGCATCCCCTCCCGTTTCTGGACCGGGTCCCAGTCCGCCGACGCGTAGGCGGGCTCCTCGGCCTCCAGTTGTTCGAGAGCACGAGAGGTCAGTTCGTCGAGTCGTTCCTCGAGGAGCCGGCGCGCGATCGCCTGCACGGCGTCGTGGCGAGCCCCGCCCTGACGGCGCCCCGGGCCGCTCACGAGGACCGCCTCTCCCGGCGACAGCCGTCACCGGACGGATCCGGGGCCGTCTCCGGGTAATGCCGCTGACATGCCGCTGGGGCTCCCTGACAGAGATTGTGCACAGGCACAAAATACGGGGTCGATGTCGCGGCCTCGCGTCCCTTGTTGCCGGATTCTCCGCGGTGTTTCATCTGACGCATCACCTCGGGCTGGAGAGAGCTCGTGACATGACCACGCACTTGGAGCAGCCAATGGCACTTCCGTTAGGCACCTGATCCCCAGTCCGCCACCTTGAGCAGGCGCTGCTGAGGGCGCCGCGTTCCTCGGGTCAGTATCAGCGGTTCGCCAGGCGGAGCGGGAGCGAGATCACCCAGGACGCCCCCAGAGACTACGCCGAGCTCAAGGCGAGGGTCGCCTGGGACGTCATAACCGCCGCCGCGTGAGCTGATGCCCGGTCTCGATGAGCGCTCCCCTTTTGCCGGACCGCCCGCCTCGGACCTGATCGCCGACTGGCCCCAGGTGTTGAAGCGCGTCCTGGACCGGGCCCCTGCGGCCGTCGGAGTGGCGCATCGAGGGGAAGTACCAAACCGGGGAGTCCGCCCTGGACCTGTCGCTCGTCGACTTGGCCGAGGTCCGCGCAGCCCGAGAAGCGACCGAGACACAGCCGCGGCAGCCCTGCCCGGCGCCCCCCAAGAACCGCAATCGATCGGACCGTCCGGGAGCCGGCTGACAGCGTCGGGCAAAGGTCCGCACGGGTAGCGGCGGGGGACCGGCCACGCCCTGAGCGTCGTGACGCAGGCCCACGGTGAGTGATGAGCGACCTGACGACGAGAGAGAGAACGCACCGATGACCTCAGCGACCACCACCGGCCAGGACGGAACGACCATCCCCGGTCACACCGGCCAACTGCCGGGCCCGCTCCTCGATCACGTGCTGCGGCAGTCCTTCGGGCTCGAGGGATACGTCCAGCACCCGCTGGGAGGGGAGATCGACCAGAACGTCCGGATCACCGGCGACGACGGCATGCGCTACTTCGTACGGGTCACCCGCGCGGAGCCGGACTCGGCCGACGTCCTCTGGCAGAACTCGCTCTTCCAGCATCTGGCCGCCACCGTTCCCGACCTTCCGGTACCACGGCTGGTCCCGACACGCGAGGGGAAGTTCCTTGCCGCCGTCGTCCACGAGGGCAGAACGCACGTGGTACGCGTGATGAGCTGGCTTGAGGGCCGGGTCCTGGCGGAACTCGACGACCACCCCGCGGCGCTTCTGCGTCAGCTGGGAGAAGCCGCCGGGCGGCTGAGCCTCGGACTCTCCAGCGTGGAGCCACCGGTGGGCTTGGAACCGCACGACTGGGACATGCGCCGGGCCGCTGAGATCGTCGAGGCGTCGCTGCACGCTGTACAGGACGCGGACAAGCGGGAGTCGGTGCGCACGATCATGGGCTGGTACGACGATCTCCTGCCGGCATGGGACCGACTGCCGCGGAGCGTCGTACACCAGGATCTCAATGACGCCAACGTCCTGGCCGACGCCGACGAGGACGGGGTGCTGCGGATCTCGGGCATCGTCGACCTGGGCGACTCGCTCTACAGTGTGCGCGCGGCGGAGGTGGCGATCGCGGCGGGCTACGCCATGGTCCGCAAGGCCGACCCGCTCGCCGCGGCGGCCGAAGTCGTGGCCGGCTTCCACTCGGTGCTCCCCCTCACGGCTGAGGAACTGGCGGCTGTCTATCCGTTGGCGGCCGCCCGGCTGTGCATGAACGCCGTGACGTGGACGCGCCGGGTCGCCGAGAGCGACACCCCGTACGGGCGGACCCGCATGCAACACACCTGGCCCGCGATCGCGCAGGTGGCCGAGGTGTGCCCCGACGTCGCCGAGGCGACGTTCCGGGTCGCGTGTGGGCTCCCCCCGACGCGGGAGCAGCGGGGTTTGGAAGAGGTCCTGGCAGAGGCGGCCCGAGACGGTGCCCCGTACGCACCGGCCCCGCAGCTGCTCGACCTGCGACCGGCAAGTGATCTCTACGACGAAGTCGACTGGCACGACGCGAGGGCGGTGCGCGCGAGCATCGACGACGTCCTCGACGGACGACGGCGGCGGGGCTACGTGCCCCACCTCAGCGCATCGCTGCTCCTGGGGGGCCGGCGCCGCCCGGGAGCCGACGAGCCCGCGACGGTTCAGGTCGGCGGCTCGCTGATCGTGGCCGACGCCGAGGAGGTTTCCAGCCCGCTGTCCGGCGTCGTCGAGGCCCGCGGTGGCGCCGGGATGCCGTTGGTACTGCGACATGCGGTCGAGGGGCTGGAGTTCTGGACGTGCTGGTGGGGACTCGACGACACGCCGCCCGTCGCGGCGACAGTCCCGGCCGGGGCGCCGTTGGGACGCGCCTGCGCGAGCGAGGAGACGGACCCGCTCGGGTCCTGCGTCCAGGTGCAGGTCCACCGCACCGCGCGGATGGCCACGTGGCCGCCGCCTCGTGTCGTGCCGCCTTCCGCACGGCAGGTGTGGAGCCACCTGTCACCCGACCCCGCCCGGCTCCTCGGGTTCACCGAATCCCCCGCCGCGGTCCCCACCATCGACGACGTCGTCTCAGTGCGCCGTCGCCACATCGCTCGCTCCCAGCGCAACTACTACCGCACCCCGATGAACCTTGTGCGTGGGCGGGACGTGTGGTTCCACGACGAGGACGGCCTGGCCTATCTGGACTCGCTGAACAACGTCACCCACGTCGGCCATGCCGAGCCACGCGTGACGGCCGCCGCCACCCGACAGCTGCGCAAGCTCAACACCAACAGCCGTTTCGTCTACCCGCAGATCGCCAGTTACGTACAGAAGCTGGTAGCCACCCTGCCCGACCCGCTCGAGGTCGTCTTCCTCGTGTGCACTGGCAGCGAGGCGAACGACCTGGCGCTGCGGATCGCCCGCCAGGTGACAGGTCGTCAGCACATCGTCAACATCGACGGCGCGTACCACGGAAACACCGGCGTGGTGACCGGGATCAGCCCGAACCGCTACAAGGGCCCCGGCGGCGCCGGTGCGCCCGCGACCACCCACGAGGTCGTCATCCCGGACCGCTACCGCAGCACCTACGGGTACGACGACGCGGACGCCGGAGTCAAGTACGCGCGCGACGCCGCGGCCGTCATCGAGCGGATCACGGCCGACGGCCGACCCCCGGCCGCCTTCATCGCCGAGTCCCTGATGGGATCGGGTGGGAACATCGTGTTCCCCGACGGCTATCTCGACGGCGTGTTCACCGCTGCCAGGCGGGCGGGCGCCCTGTGCATCTCCGACGAGGTCCAGGTCGGCGTCGGACGACTCGGGCCCTGGTGGGGGTTCGAGCTCCAGGGGGTGGTCCCGGACATCGTCACGATGGGCAAGCCGCTCGGGAACGGGCATCCCCTCGCGGCGGTGGTCACGACTCGGGAGATCGCCGACGCGTTCGACACGGGCATGAAGTACTTCAACACCTTCGGCGGCAACCCGGTCTCCTGCGCGATCGGCGAGGCCGTGCTCGACATCGTCGAGCAGGATGGGCTGAGGGAGAACGCCGTGAGTGTGGGCGGGTACTTCGCCCAGTCGCTGCGCGAGCTCCAGCAGCGCCAACCGCTCATCGGTGACGTACGGGCCGCAGGCCTCTACCTCGGCGTCGAACTGGTCCGTAACCGCACCACCAAGATGCCGGCCACTGAGCAGGCCTTCATGGTCACCGAGCTCATGAAGGAGCGAGGTGTCATCGTCTTCCCCAATGGCGTGCACGACAACGTACTGAAGATCAAACCGCCCATGACCTTCCGCCGCGAGCACGTGGATCTCTACGTCGACGTGCTGGACGAGGTCCTGTCCCTGCCCGAGCTGCGCTCGGCCGTTCAGTCCTGAGACGGGCAACCGCCTACTGAGGCCCGCCATGGGCGGATCGCCACGGACCTCGCCCTGGAGCGCCGCGCCTCCCAGTCGATCGACTTCATCACACAAACGGCCGTTCCCGGCCTGAGTCAGAAACGAGGAAACACATGACCCTGACCATCGGCGCGCTGAGGGCTGAGCCCGGCCAGAAGGCCCGCGGGAGCCTGCCCGCCGACCTGGGCACCACGACGGTGGACGTTCCTCTGATCCTCGTCAACGGCTCCCGCCCCGGCCCCAGGGTCGTGATCACCGGCGGTGTCCACGGCGGCGAGTTCATCGGCGTCGACGCCGCCACCCGCCTGGCCGGGCTGCTGGAACCGGACGAGGCCGCCGGCCAGCTGGTGATCTGCCCCGTGACCAATCCGCCGGCCGTCTACGGGGGCAGGAGACCGGCGACGACGAGCTGAACGCGAAGAACAAGGCGATGGCCCACGCGGTCGGATACGAGCGGGTCATCTTCGGCACCAGCCCGGACGGCGGCAACAGCCACGCCGCGGCGAACCGGCAGGGCATCCCCGCGATCCTCGTCGAAACCGGAAAGCTCGGCGACCGCGACCCCGCCACCGTGCGCAGGCTCCTCGACGCCCTGTACCGGCTCCTGCACCACCTCGGTGCCATCGGGGCGTCGGAGCACATCAAGCAGCCGACCGTGCAGCCACGCGAGTGGATCTGGACGGGCGACGTCGAGTCTCCGGCCGCAGGCCTCTGGTACCCGGACGCATGTCACCGGCGACGAGGTCACCGAGGGACAGACCATCGGCCGCATCATCGACCCGGTCGACGGCACCGAGCACAAGATCACCGCCAACGCCACCGGAAAGATCGTCTACAACATGAACGGACTCTCCGTCCGCCCCGGCACGCATCTCGCCGCCATAGCCACCCCGCACCACTGACGGGCCGCACGCCCGCCCACGCGAGGACCGCCGCCTCCAGCTCGATGGCGGCCTGCGCCTCGTAGCGGGCTCGGTGGCAGATCCCGGCCAGCGAGGAGACCGCGTGGCCTGGTGCCAACTAGCGAGCCCGGTCACAGTGGTGTGACTCAGCACCGGAAGCCGACCTGCCCGTCCGGGCGGGCGGCCGGCAGACCTAGTCGGGCACCTCGCCCGCGCCGTGGGGTGCGTACAGGTCGAGCAGCCGCACTCGGGCGGACCTGAGCCGGCGCGCGAGCACGCCGACGACGTAGGTGCACAGCTCGTGGTCCAGCCCCGCGTCCTTCGCGCACATCTCACGGACCGCCGCCGCGTCGAACTCGTAGGCGCGCACCGGGCTGGCGGCCTCGGCCCCCAGATGCCAGTGATGGGGAGGGACCAGCCAGGACCAGCCCAGCAGTCTCCCGGCACCGAGGGTCTCGATGACCGCTGCTCGCCGGCCGGGCACATGGAGATCGAGAGCCACCGTGCCGGTGTGGATGATCCAGAAGCGGTCGGCCTTTCCGCCCTCGTCGAAGATGCGCTCACCCGTTGCGAACGACACCTCCCGAGCGAGCGACATGAGCTCCTCGCGATGTTCCTTGGTCAGGGCGCCGAAAACGCCGGGTCTCGTCACCATGGTCTTCCCTTCTCCATGGCCTCGAAGGTGGAGGCGGGCCTCGCCTCCATCACAGTCCACGATCGCCACTTACCGGCGGGGTGCAACCGGGGCCGCGGCCGGCACGACAGCCGATCCGCGTGTCACGAAAGCCGGTCCATGGGTCGCGACGGGCACAGGGCGGTGCGACGGTAATCACAGGAGGTCTCGTTGCCGCACGCACCCTCAGCGAGCCAGAACTCCCGCACCTGGGTGATGGGAGAGGGGGAGACCGCAGATGTCGGAGTGGACCTGGGAGTACGACGGGTACGACCCCGCCGCCGAGCGCTTGCGCGAATCGTTGTGCACGCTCGGCAACGGCTACTTCGCCACCCGCGGCGCAGTGCCCGAGTGCAGAGCGGGCCTGGTGCACTACCCGGCCACCTACGTGGCCGGGGTCTACAACCGCCTGGAGTCGACCGTGGCGGGGCGCCAGGTGGTGAACGAAGACTTGGTGAACCTCCCGAACTGGCTGCTCCTGCGGTTCCGTCTCCGTTCCGCCGACGGAGGAGTGGGCCCGTGGTTCTCTCCCGACGTGCGGCAGCCGCTCGACCACCGACACACCTTGGACCTGCGCCGTGCCACGCTGACGCGCACCTTCTGGTTCCGGAACGGCGAGGCGGGTGTGCTGAGCGTGCAACAGATCCGCCTGGTGCACATGGGGGACCCCCACCTGGCCGCGTTGCGGACCGTGTTCACCACCGAGGAGTGGTCGGGGGAGATCGAGGTGGAATCCGTCCTCGACGGCGACGTGATGAACAGCAATGTGCACCGGTACCGGTCCCTCAACCGCAACCACCTGGCCCATGTGCGGACCGGGACAGCGAACGACGACACGGCCTGGCTGCGGTGCCGCACCAGCGCCTCCCACGTCGGTATCGGTATGGCGGCCCGTACCGTCGCCGTCGGACGGCCGCCGACATCGTCGCAGCTGCGGCCCTCCCGCCGGCGCGCCGCGCACCGGCTGGTGCTGCCGATCGCCCCGGGCCGACCCGCCGTGGTCGAGAAGACCATGGCCCTGCACACCTCACGTGACCTGGCGATCAGCGACCCGCTGGAGGCGGCGCTCGACCGGGTGACCGCGGCCCCCGGCTTCTCGGCGCTGCTGGACTCCCACGTCGCGGCGTGGGCGCGGTTGTGGCGGCGCGCGGACGTGCAGGTGCCCGGGGAGGCGGGCCGCGTTCTGCGCCTGCATCTGTTCCATGTGCTGCAGACGTTGTCGCCGCACACCGCGGAGCTGGACGTGGGGGTGCCGGCCCGCGGGCTGCACGGCGAGGCGTATCGGGGCCATGTCTTCTGGGACGAGCTGTTCGTCCTGCCGTATCTGAACCTGCACCTTCCCGAGGTCTCGCGGGCGCTGCTGAACTACCGTCACCGGCGCCTGCCGCAGGCGTGCCGCGCGGCCCACGCGGCAGGCCGGGCGGGGGCCATGTACCCGTGGCAGAGCGGCAGTGACGGGCGGGAGGAATCCCAACAGCTGCATCTCAATCCCCGTTCGGGCCGCTGGCTGCCGGACAACTCCCGGCTCCAGCACCATGTCGGCTCCGCCATCGCCTACAACGTGTGGCAGTACTGCGAAGCGACCGGCGACACCGAGTACCTGCACACCAAGGGCGCGGAGATGCTGCTGCAGATCGCCCGCTTCTGGGCGGACGGTGCCCAACTCGACCCGCAACTCGGCCGCTACCGCATCCGCGGTGTGGTCGGCCCCGACGAATACCACGACAGCTACCCGGAGGCCGCCCGTCCGGGCCTGGACGACAACGCGTACACCAACGTCACCGCCGCCTGGGTCCTCAGTCGCGCTCTGGATCTCGCGCGGGGCATGCCCGCATGGCGCAGGGAGGAACTCTTCGAACGCATCGAGCTGGACAGCGGCGAACTCGCGAAGTGGGAGGACGTCTCCCGGCGGCTGCTCGTGCCCTTCCATCGGGGTGTCATCAGCCAGTTCGACGGCTACGGCGATCTCGCCGAGCTCGACTGGGACGCCTACCGCGCACGCTACGACAGCATCCGGCGCCTGGACCGGATCCTGGAGGCCGAGGGCGACACCGTCAACCGCTACCAGGCCTCCAAGCAGGCCGACGTCCTGATGCTCGGTTATCTCTTCTCGCCCACCGAACTGCGGGGGCTGTTCCGCCGTCTCGGCCACGACCTGGACGACGAGGTGTGGCGCCGGACCGTCGACTACTACCTGAGGCGGACCAGCCACGGCTCCACTCTCAGCGGCGTCGTCCACGCCTGGGTCCTCGCGCGGGTCAGGCAGGCGGAGGCATGGCAGTACTGCCAGGAGGCCCTGGAACAGGATGTCGCCGACCTTCAGGGCGGCACGACCGGCGAGGGCGTCCACCTCGGCGCCATGGCCGGGACCCTGGACCTGGTCCAACGCGGCCTGACCGGTCTGGAGACCCGCGAGGACGCCCTCCGGCTGGACCCGGTGCCGCTTCCGGCGCTGTCCGCATACGGATTCTCACTGCGCTACCGCGGCCACTGGGGCGTCGGTGTACGGCTGCAGAGCGGACAGCTGCGGATCGGCATCCCCGACTCGGAGGAATCACCCGTCCGCCTGGTCCTGACCGACCGGACGGTCACCATCGCACCGGGAGAGACGCGCACGCTCCCGCTGCCGGAGAACTGACCTCCGGCAAGCGGTCGTGGATGTCAGCCACGCAGTGCTCGGCGGGCATGCGGCCGTTCCCCATCCGGGGTCAGACCCGCCAGTCGAGTTGCGGCTCGGGGACACCGACGGACCGCCCATAGCGCTGGGCTTCGCTGCGGCCTTCGGCCTGCCCACGGGGGTAGCGGAAGACCTTGTCGGCAAAGACCACGAACGTCTCGTCCGCGGTATGGAAGTCGGTGTACCAACCTCCCGATGAGGCGAGGCAGGAAGCAAGCTGATCCGCGAGGCGCTGGGCGGCGGACTCCTCGGCGGAGAATTCCATGAGTGTCCAGTGCCGTGGCTGGTCATCTCCCCGGTCCGTCATCTCGATCCGTGTCAGCTTGGTGATCTGCAGGGGGACCCCGGTCAGCTGGGCTCCGACCCGCAGGCTCTCGGCGATCAGCACTCCCTGAAGCATCCGGACCTCCTTGAAGTCGGTGTCGTGAGACTAACTTCTATTCCCCGAACGCTTGTTGAGTCGGCAGCTGGTTGCTGGTGGTGATCAGGGACCGGACCCGAAGCCGGACCGCCGATGATCAAGCGAAGAGCTGGAAGAAGGTCGGGAAGGTTCCGAGGACGCCGAGCGCGATGAGCACGAGGCTGATGACAAGGGCGCGCACGGTTTCGAACGGCTTGTTGCGCAGCGCGACGTGCAGGACGGCCCAGGCCAGCAGCCACACGACGACGGCCAGGATGGTCTTGCCGGACAGCGGGCCGACCGAGTCGCTCCACTCCAGGCCGTCCCGGACGGTCGTATCGGCCTCGGTGAGCGTGGTGAGCAGGCCCAGCGCGGTGCATCCGACACCCGCGGCGATGATCGCTGCCGAGATCGGCCCCTCCGCCTTCTCGCTGAGGGGGAACTCCTCTTCCCGTCCGCCTCCGGACGGTGTCCCCGGGTTCTTGGCCTCCATGCCCGTGGCCTCCTTTCAGAGCCTGGTCACTGGACGGGTTCCACCTTGGTGATGAAGGCGCCGAATGCCCCGGCCACCGCAGCGAATGCGAAGGCGAGGACGAACAGGGCGATGGTGGTGTGGCGGACGCGGTTGTGCCGGATCAGGCCGGGGCCGTAGTACCAGACGATGAAGGCGACGGCGGTCGCCAGAATCGGGCTGAGCCATGCGATGTGCTCCTTCCACTCCATGCCGAACTCGTGCCAGTCCGCCGTGTCCGGGTCGGCGAGCAACTGTGACCTCGGGCTGTCCGGGGTGTCCTCTCGGTACCACGGATAGACGACCCAGGTGCCGGTGATCACCGTCGCCCATGCCGCCACCGCCATGGCGGTGACCCCGATCCGCACCCGCCGCATCCGCTGCACCACTCCCTCGTGGGTCATCAGAGCGGGCTTGAGGCTGTACAGCTCGGCCAGCCCACCGGCGAAGGCGAGCAGGAAGGCGGCGCCGAGGATCATGCCGTGGATGAGGGTCCACCACTCGCGCTCGGTGAAGCTCACAGTCCGTCTCCTGTTCGGTCCTGACCGCCGGCGTACCGCCAGTGCGGCTCTGCGCGACTGGTGGAGAAGAGCATCTTGCCAGAAAAGGGATGAATAGTGACATTATCGTCTCGGTTCACCTCTGCGGTGCGGGCGCGCCGCGACTACCGTGAGGAGAGGCCGGCCGCTGTGGCGCCCAGGCCGATCTGCTCCCGGAGGGAGGTCCTCGTGTCCGCACAGCCTCTCGACACCAGGACCGTGACGGCCCTCGTCGGCGACGCCACGGCCGCGCCGTCCATGCACAACGCACAGCCATGGAAGTTCCGCTTCCTGGCCGCCGACCGCACCTTCCAGGTGCGCGCGGACCCCGAGCGCGCCATGCCACACGCCGACCCCACCACCCGCGCCCTCCACATCGGATGCGGCGCGGCCCTGTTCAACCTGCGCGTCGCCGCAGCTCACGCGGGCTGGGAGCCGGCCACCCGACTGCTGCCCGACCCAGCGGACCCGGAACTGCTCGCGACGGTGGACCTGACCGGTCCCGTACGCCCGGAGACCGAGCTCGCCCCGCTGTACCCCGCCATCAGCCGTCGGCACACCAGCCGCCGTCCGTTCTCGGACGAGGACATACCCCGCGCCGTACAGGACGCCCTCTGCGGTGCTGCCCTGCGGGAAGGGGCGCGGCTGCTCTTTCCGTCCGAATGGCATGTGGAGTCCGTGCTCGACCTGGTCCAGGATGCCGAGGGACGCGACGCGTCGGACCCCGGCCGGCTTGAGGACCTCGTCCACTGGACCCGTATCGGTGCCGATGCCGTCGCCGCGTCGTCGGACGGAATCCCCGACTACGCCTTCGGCCCGCGCAAGCGGGACGGCAGGGCCCCGGTGCGCGACTTCGCGGGCCGGCGTCCCGTGAGCAACCGCGAGGTGGCCACGTTCGAGAGCAAACCCCATCTGGCCTTGCTGGGCACAACCGGCGACTGGCCGGAGGACTGGCTCAAGGCCGGGCAGGCCATGGAGCGCGTCCTGCTCGAAGCAACCCTCGACGGACTGGCAACCTCGCTCACGTCCCACGCGCTCGAATGGCGGGAACTCCGCTGGGCTGTGCGCGATCCGCAGTCGGCGATGGGGTTCGTACAGATGGTGCTGCGTCTGGGATACGGCGAGCCGGGCCCGGTGACACCACGTCGCCCGGTGGACGACGTACTGGACATCGAGCCTTAGGGGAGGCTTGCATCACGCGGTACCCGTGACCGCCGAGGGAGAGTGAGACCTGGTCCGGACGCCACGTGGCGCGGACGTCGACGTCCGCAGCACCAGCTCCGTGGCGAGCTCGGGCCCTGGGCGAGTTCCAGAAGCACCCGGGTCGCCTCGCGCCCCAGCTCCTCGAACGGCTGGCGGACCGAGCTGAGCGGCGGGCAGGCCATGGCCGCCACCAGTGTGTCGTCGAAGGACATGACCGCCAGGTCGTCGGGAACGGCGAGCCCCTGCCGGCGCGCGGCCTCCAGCACTGCACGCGTGCCGCCCCCGCCAGTGAGTGCGAGCGGCCCGCGACCATCCCGGTCCGGGTGTGCCCGAGGCCCAGCAGGTGCTGTACGGCCTCCCGGGCCCCGCTCCAGTTCGTCACCCCGATGCCGGGAATGTCCTCCGTGGGTGCGCTGAGCGGATCGATCAGTACGACCGGCAGCCGCTGCTCGACGATCCGGCGCTGGTCCTCCTCGGACAGCATCGAGATCACGATGACGATCCCCGCCGCCCCGAGGCCCACTCCAGCAGGTCCTCGACCCGGGCCCGTGTCGCAGCGCCCACGTCCCGGCGCCGGTGCACCACCTTGGACACGGTGCTGAGCGAGACGCCCGCCTCACTGGCGATGCTCGTCAGCAGCCCGTACTGCGCCTCCTGCCGGCCCTTGCCTCGACCTCTCACCCGACGCCCGTCCCGCTTCTCATCGCACTTCGCCGCAAACCATTCCGGCCCGGCAGGCTAGGGCAAGACCGGACATTGGGTGCGTCGGCATACGGCCGACCGCGGCGAACCTGTATGGGGCCGGAGAACTCAGCCGCAAGAGGCGTCCGCGAAGGACATGGTGGTTCCGGCTTCACGGCTGACCGCGTGTTCGGGCTGTGACATCGTGGCGGCTGTGGCGGAGGCGAGCGATACGACCGAGGCCGACCCGGGGCTCTTCGGCCCGCAGTCGGTGACCTGGCAGGCGCACGGCGACCCCATGATGTGGATCGCCGGCATCCGCGCGCTCTACCTCCAGGCCCTGCACCCCCGCGCCGTACGCGGCGTCATGCAGAACTCCGACTTCCGGCGCGACGCCTGGGGCCGGTTGATGCGCACCGCGAACTTCGTCGGCACGACGACGTACGGGACCACCGAGGCCGCCGAGAGGGCGGGCGCCCGTGTACGGAAGATCCACAGCATGCTGCAGGCGACCGATCCGGACACGGGGGAGCGGTACGGGATCGACGAACCCGAGCTGCTGCTGTGGGTGCACTGCGCGGAGATCGACTCCTACCTGCATGTCCTGCGCCGCTCCGGATTCCCGCTCACCGACGCGCACGCCGACCGCTACGTGGCCGAACACCGGGAGAGCGCCCGCCTGGTGGGCCTCGACCCCGGCACCGTCCCCGCGAACCGCGCACAGCTGGCCGCCTACTTCGAGACGGTGCGCCCCGAACTGGCCGCGGGAGACGAGGCACGAGACGTCGACGACTTCCTGCTCCGCCCGCCGACGCACCCACTCCTCGTCCCGGCGCGCGAGGTGCTGTGGCGGCGCGTGGCACAACTGGCGTACGCCTCTCTACCGCCTTACGCCCATGAGCTGTACGGCAGACCGGCCCCCTCGTCCGCCGCCGTCACCCGGCGCCTGCGAGTCGCCGGTACCCTGCTGCGCTGCGTTCCCGCACGTCTGCGCTGGCAACTCCCGCCCAAACACATCCTCCGCGCCATGGCACGGCTCGGGCCGGGCGTGCGTCCGGCGCCGTACAAAGTCGGACGATAGCCCGCCATACTGGGCGAGCCAGGGGAGGGCAGGGCGAAACAGTTACGGGGGCGGGCGCAGGAGATGGGGGACAGCGGGCTGATCCACGGCCGCTATCGGCTGCTCGACCTGATCGGGCGCGGCGGCATGGGCGAGGTGTGGCGGGCGCGGGACGAGTCGCTGGGCCGGCACGTCGCCGTCAAGTGCCTCAAGCCGCTGGGCGCGCACCACGACCAGTCCTTCAGCAGCGTGCTGCGGGAGCGGTTCCGTCGTGAGGCACGCGTGGCCGCCGCCCTCCAGCACCGCGGGGTGACCGTCGTGCACGACTTCGGCGAGTCCGAGGGCATCCTCTATCTGGTCATGGAGCTGCTGGAGGGCCGTAACCTCAGCCAGCTCCTGGAGGACAACAAGGGGCACCCGCTGCCGGTCGACGACGTCGTCGACATCGCCGAACAGGTCACCGCCGCACTCGCCTACACGCACGAA
This sequence comes from Streptomyces sp. S.PNR 29, assembly GCF_030386795.1. Lineage (GTDB taxonomy): Bacteria > Actinomycetota > Actinomycetes > Streptomycetales > Streptomycetaceae > Streptomyces. The sequence continues at coordinate 131,659 of NZ_JANUQM010000012.1, read as the reverse complement.
CGGGGCATCGTGCACCGGGACCTGAAGCCCGCGAACATCGTGCGGCTCGCCGACGGCGCGGTGAAGATCTGCGACTTCGGCATAGCCCGGCTCGGCCATGACGTCGGCTTCACCGCCCGCCTGACCGGAACCGGCATCGCGATGGGCACCCCGCACTACATGTCACCGGAGCAGATCGGCGGCGACGAGGTCGACCACCGCAGCGATCTGTACTCCTTCGGCTGCGTGCTCTACGAGATCGCCACCGGCGTACCGCCCTTCGACCTCGACGACGCCTGGGCGGTCCTCGTCGGCCACCGCGACACCCCGCCGCAGCCCCCGCGCTGCCACCGCGCCGAGCTGCCCGAGTACCTGGAGAAGATCGTCCTGGACCTGCTGGCCAAGCAGCCCGGGCAGCGCCCGCGCGACGCCCGTGAGCTGGCCCGCCGGATCGCCGCGGGGCGCACGGCCCCCCTGTACCTGCCGACCGTGCTGACGCCGCGTCCGCAGCCGGTGGGGCTCGGTGGACGGCGGATGCCGTCCTGGACGTACGGCATCAGCACCGGCCCCAAGGCGGCCGGTACCGGGCTGCGTACGACACCGCCGGATCCGGGGGCCGGCCTGTCCGGGGAGTGGATCCCGCGGCCCAAGACCGGCGACACGCCGGAGCCCGTACCGGACGAGCGGCCCGCACCGCCGCCGGAGGCCGTCGTCGCGCTGGCCGGGCGGCACAACGCCGGCCTGAGCCTGGGGCGGCTCGGCCGCTGGCCGGAGGCCGGGGAGGTGCACCGCGCGGTGGCCGCCGAGCGCGAGCACCTCCTCGGGCCGGACCACCCCGACACCCTCGCCAGCCGTTACGAGGTCGCCTTCACTCTCAGCCGCACCGGCCGCCCAGCCGACGCGCTGCGCGAGTACAAGCACGTCACCGAGGCCAGGATCCGGGTGCTCGGCCCCGACCACCCCGACACCCTCGCGGCCCGTCAGGAAATGGCTTACGTACTGGGCCGGTTGGGCCGCCACTTCGACGCCCACCGGGTCTACACGTCGGTGCTGGACGCCCGGGAGCGCACGATGGGGGCCGACCACCCCGACACCCTGCGCTGCCGCCACAACCTCGCGTTCAACCTCAGCAGACTCGGCCGCCTGGAGGACTCCTACCGCATGGCCTGCGACGTGGCCGCCGCCCGCGCCCGCGTACTCGGAGCCCTTCACCCCGACACGCTGGTCACCCGTTACGAGGTCGCCTACGCCCTCGGGCAGCTGGGACGCTGGCAGGAAGCACTGCGGACCTATCAGGAGGTCGCCGAGGCCCGTGCCCAGGCGCTGGGCCCCGACCACCCCGACGCACTCGCCGCCCGCTACGAGGTCGGCATCAGCCTGGGCCGCCTCGGCCGCAGCGCGGAAGCGGTGCGGCTCTACCGCGACCTGATCGCCGACCGCACCCGCGTCCAGGGCCCCGACCACCCCGAGACCCTGCGCGCCCGCCATGGTCTCGGCGTCAACCTCGGCCGGCTGGGCCGCTGGGAGGAGGCCCTCGCCGAGTCCCGCGACGTCTGCGCGTCCCGTGAGCGCGTCCTCGGCCCGGACCACCCGGACACCCTGGTCAGCCGCCGCGAGGTCGCCGTCGGCCTGGGCTGGCTGGGCCGCTGGTCGGACGCCCTCGCCGAGTACCGGACAGTGGCCGCCGCCCGCGAGCGCGTTCTCGGCGCGGACCACCCCGACACGCTCGCCAGCCGCAACGACGAGGCCCACTGCCTGGAACAGCTCGGCCACCGCGCGGAGGCGGCCGAGCTGTACCGCAGGGTCGCCGTGCTGCGGCAGCAGCGCACCTCAGGAGGGCACTGACCGTCTGGCCGACCCGGATCACCGCGTGTTACGAAGAACCATGACCGCACACGAGGGATCCCGGACGTACGACGCCGTCATCGTCGGCGGTGGCCACAACGGCCTGGTCGCCGCCGCCTACCTGGCCCGGGCCGGGCGTTCCGTGCTGGTGCTGGAGCGGCTCGACCACACCGGAGGGGCGGCCGTGTCCACCCGCCCGTTCGCCGGGGTCGACGCACGCCTGTCCCGGTACTCGTACCTGGTCAGCCTGCTGCCGGAGAAGATCGTGCGGGACCTCGGCATCGGCTTCCGGGTCCGCTCCCGCACCGTCTCCTCGTACACCCCCGTCGAGCGGGGCGGACGCCCGACCGGCCTCCTCGTCGGCGGCGGTGAGCAGCGCACCCGGGAGGCGTTCGCCCGGCTCACCGGCTCCGACCGCGAGTACGAGTCCTGGCAGCGCTTCTACGGCATGACCGGCCGTCTCGCCCAGCGGGTCTTCCCGACCCTCACCGAGCCGCTGCCCACCCGCGACGAACTGCGCCGCCGTGTCGACGACGAGCACGCCTGGCGGACCTTCTTCGAGGAGCCGATCGGCGTCGCCGTCGAGGAGCACTTCGCCGACGACCTGGTGCGGGGCGTCGTCCTCACCGATGCCCTCATCGGCACCTTCGCCGACGCCCACGACCCCGGGCTGCGGCAGAACCGCTGCTTCCTCTACCACGTCATCGGCGGCGGCACCGGCGCCTGGGACGTACCGGTCGGCGGCATGGGCGCCCTCACCGACGCGCTGGCCGCGGCGGCGCGCGAGGCGGGCGCCGTCCTCGCCACCGGGCACGAGGCGGTACGGATCGACACGGACGGGCGGACGGCCGAGGTCACCTACCGGACGGCCACCGGCGAAGGCGTCGCCGCCGCACGGCACGTCCTGGTGAACGCCTCCCCGCAGGAGCTGGCGGCCCTGACCGGCGACACGCCCCCGGCGCCGGCCGAGGGCGCTCAGCTCAAGGTGAACATGCTGCTCAGGCGGCTGCCGAAGCTGCTCGACCGCTCGGTCGACCCGCGCGAGGCGTTCGCCGGCACCTTCCACATCGCCGAGGGCTACGACCAGCTGGCCGCCGCGCACGCCCAGGCCGCGGCCGGAGAGCTGCCCGCCGCCCCGCCCTCCGAGATCTACTGCCACTCGCTCACCGACCCCACCATCCTCGCCCCCGACCTGGCCGAGCGGGGCTACCAGACGCTCACCCTCTTCGGCCTCCACACACCCGCCCGTCTGTTCGCACGGGACAACGACGCCGTACGGGAGGACCTCCTGAAGGCGACGCTCGCCCAGCTCGACGCCCACCTCGCCGAGCCGCTCGCCGACTGCCTGGCGACCGACGCGGACGGACGGCCCTGCATCGAGGCGAAGACCCCGCTGGACCTGGAGCGGGACCTGAGACTGCCCGGCGGAAACATCTTCCACCGTGCCCTGACCTGGCCGTATGCCCAGGAGGGCACCGGCCGCTGGGGCGTGGAGACCCGGCATGCGAACGTACTGCTGTGCGGGGCGGGCGCGGTGCGCGGGGGAGGGGTGAGCGGGGTGCCGGGACACAACGCGGCCATGGCGGTGCTGGAGGTGCGGGGCGGCTGAGGGACTGCATGCGTCGGGGCGTGAGGGGTACCGCGACATAACGGGGATTCCGTACATCCGTCCCATACGGCACAGGGAGGCTGTCATGGCGGAACTCAGCCCCATCGACCTGCAGAAGGCCCTCAGCGGCATGGACTACCCGACGGACAAGAAGCACCTGGTGGAGCGTGCCCGCAAGAACAAGGCCGACGAGAAGGTCGTCCGAAGCCTCGACAATCTGAAGCAGGACCACTTCGACGGACCGAACGAGGTACAGAAGGCCGTCTTCAACCAGTAGCGGACGGCTCCCGTCCGTAACCGTCTAGTCGGCTGACGGCGTCCATCCCGTAGCCACGATCCGCGCCGCGTCCGCCGGGCGCGCCTCGTCGAAGAGGACGCCGTCGGCCGCCTCGACGCGCAGCCCGTCGACATACGCCCCGCGGCCCACGTACAGGCGGTCGGTGGCGTACCGCCAGCGCAGAGTGAGCCCTCGGTCGGCCGGGAGATCCGCGATCAGCGATCGCCACACGCGGCCCGAGAACCCCGTGACCGAGCCCGCCGGGTGCCGCTGCGGCTCCTCGCCCCGGCGCGTGGTCGTGAACGGCACGGGCTGCCAGGCGCCGCCGTCGGTCGCGGCCTCCAGCGCGAGGACGTCCGACCCCGGCTCGGTGTCCCACCACAGCGCGCAGCGCAGCCGCGCGCCACCGGGTGACGTGTCCAGGGCGGGCAGTGCGAGCGTGGCGGTCGTGGCGCTCGCCATCCCGGAGAACCAGGCCGTACGGCCACGCGCCGGCCGGACCGGTACGGCCCGCGCCAGGTCGTTGGCGGTGGCGACCCGGGGCGCGGAACCGGAGCGCCAACTGCGGACCGGGTGGACGGAGTTGCCGAGCACCACGAGGAAGGAGTCGGTCGTCGGGTCGAGGACCAGCGAGGTGCCGGTGAACCCGGTGTGCCCGGCCGTGCGCGGGGTGGCCATCGCGCCCATGTACCAGTGCTGGTACAGCTCGAAACCGAGGCCGTGCTCGTCCCCCGGGAAGGCGGTGTTGAAGTCGGTGAACATCAGCTCCACCGACGCGCGCTTCAGGATGCGCGCCCGGCCGTAGGAGCCACCGTTGAGCAGCGTCCGGCCGAGGACCGCCAGATCCCAGGCGTTGGAGAACACGCCCGCGTGGCCCGCGACGCCGCCGAGGCTGAAGGCGTTCTCGTCGTGCACCTGTCCCCAAACCAACCCGCGGTCCAGCCCGGACCAGGGCTTGCGTGCGTCCTCCGTGGCCGCGATCTTCGGCCGCCAGGAGGCGGGCGGGTTGTAGCGGGTGCGGCGCAGTCCGAGGGGGCCGGTGATCTCGTCGTGGAGCAGGATGTCCAGGGCGCGGCCCGTGATCCTCTCCAGCACCAGCTGGAGGGAGATCAGGTTCAGGTCCGAGTAGAGGTAGGCGGTGCCGGGCGGGTGGACCGGCGCCTCGTCGAAGACGAGTTGGAGCTTTTCCTCGTAGGTGGGCGCGTTGTACAGCGGGATCCAGGCGCGGAACCCCGAAGTGTGTGTGAGCAGCTGACGGATCGTGATGTCCTGCTTGCCCGCCCGGCCGAACTCCGGCAGGTACGAGGCGACCGTCGCCTCCAGTGCCAGCGCGCCCCGCTCCATCTGCTGCACGGCGAGGATCGAGGTGAACAGCTTGGACACCGACGCCAGGTCGAACACCGTGTCCTCGGCCATGGGGATCTGCTGGTCGGCCGGTAACTCGATGCCGGTGTCGGTCTTCTCGTCGTACGCCCGGTAGCGCAGCGCCATGCCGATCGGCCGGTGGAGCGCCACCGTGCCGCCACGTCCGGCGAGCAGCACGGCGCCCGCGTACCAGGGGTGCTTGGGGGAGGGGCCGAGGAACGTTTCGGCGTCGGTGACCAGCCGGCCGAGAGGGGCGGTGAGCAGGCCCGCGCGTTCGGCGGAACCGTGCCGCAGAGTGGGGTGACCGGCGGCCGGAGCGGCGTCGGCGGGGCCTGCGGGGATGGGGGCGAGGGCCAGAGCGCCGCCCAGCGCGAGGGCGCGTCTGCGTGTCAGCCTGCCGGTTGCCGTCGCTCTGTCCGCCGCTCCTTCGGTCACCGCGCATCCCTCCGCCGAGCCGCCCTGGACGTCCCCGACAGTATGTCCGTCCATCCGCTCCATGAATCTGACGGAGCATCAGAAAACCCCTTCCGTCCTCCGCCGGACTCCGGCATCCTGCGCCCATGCAGACGGAGCTGAGCAGGAAACTGGGAGTCGAGCACGCCGTCTTCGGCTTCACGCCGTTCCCCGCCGTCGCCGCGGCCATCAGCCGGGCCGGCGGCTTCGGAGTGCTCGGCGCGGTGCGCTACACGGCCCCGGACGACCTGAAGCGTGACCTCGACTGGATCGAGGCGCACGTCGGGGGAAGGCCGTACGGCCTGGACGTCGTCATGCCCGCCAAGAAGGTCGAAGGCGTCACCGAGGCGGACGTCGAGGCGATGATCCCCGAGGGGCACCGACAGTTCGTCATGGACACCCTCGCCAAGTACGGGGTGCCCGAACTGGCCGACGGAGAGGCGTCCGGCTGGCGCATCACCGGGTGGATGGAACAGGTCGCGCGCACCCAGCTCGACGTCGCCTTCGACTATCCGATCCGGCTGCTCGCCAACGCGCTCGGCTCCCCGCCCGCCGACGTCGTGGCCCGCGCCCACGACAGGGACGTGCCGGTCGCCGCACTCGCGGGCAGCGCCCGGCACGCGCGGAAACACCAAGAGGCCGGCATCGACATCGTCGTGGCCCAGGGCTACGAGGCGGGCGGCCACACCGGCGAGATCGCGTCCATGGTGCTCACCCCCGAGGTCGTCGAGGCGGTCGACCCGCTGCCGGTGCTGGCCGCCGGAGGCATCGGCAGCGGGCAGCAGGTGGCCGCCGCTCTGGCGCTCGGCGCACAGGGCGTCTGGCTGGGCTCCATCTGGCTGACCACCACCGAGGCCGACCTCCACTCACCCGCCCTGACCCGCAAGCTCCTCGCCGCCGGCTCCGGCGACACCGTGCGCTCCCGCGCTCTGACCGGCAAACCCGCGCGCCAGTTGCGCACCGAGTGGACCGACGCCTGGGACGACCCCGCCGGACCCGGCACCCTCCCCATGCCGCTGCAGGGGCTGCTCGTCGCGGAGGCGGTCTCCCGCATCCAGAAGTACGAGGTCGAACCGCTGCTGGGCACGCCCGTCGGACAGATCGTCGGACGCATGACCGGCGAACGCAGCGTCCAGGCCGTCTTCGACGACCTCACCCGCGGCTTCGAACGGGCCGTCGACCGCATCAACCGCATCGCCGGAAGGAGCGGCCAGTCGTGAGCGCACCCGGCTTCTGGGCCCAGGCCACGCAGGACCCCGGCCGCAAGGTCCTGGTCGCACCCGACGGCGAGGAGTGGACCGCCGGACGCCTGCACGCCGCCGCCAACCGCCTCGTCCACGGACTGCGCGCCGCGGGCCTGGAGCGCGGCGACGCCTTCGCGGTCGTCCTGCCCAACGGCGTCGAGTTCCTCACCGCGTACCTGGCCGCCACGCAGGCGGGCTTCTACCTCGTACCCGTCAACCACCACCTGGTCGGCCCCGAGATCGCCTGGATCGTCTCCGACTCGGGAGCGAAGGTGCTCATCGCCCACGAGCGGTACGGCGGTCCTGCCAGGGACGCCGCCGACGAGGCCGGCCTCCCGGCCACCCACCGGTACGCCGTCGGTGCCGTCGAGGGCTTCCGCCCGTACGCCCGGCTCCTCGACGGCCGACCGGAGTCGGCGCCCGGGGACCGCACGCTCGGCTGGGTCATGAACTACACCTCGGGTACCACCGGCCGCCCGCGCGGTATCCGCCGCCCGCTGCCCGGCAAGCTGCCCGAGGAGGCGTACCTGGGCGGTTTCCTCGGCATCTTCGGTATCAGGCCCTTCGACGACAACGTGCACCTCGTCTGCTCGCCGCTCTACCACACGGCCGTGCTCCAGTTCGCGGGCGCGTCCCTGCACATAGGGCATCGCCTGGTGCTGATGGACAAGTGGACACCGCAGGAGATGCTCCGCCTCATCGACCGCCACCGGTGCACGCACACCCATATGGTGCCGACCCAGTTCCATCGCCTGCTGGCCCTGCCCGAGGAGGTGAGGGCGCGCTACGACGTCTCCTCCATGCGGCACGCCATCCACGGCGCCGCCCCCTGCCCCGACCATGTGAAACGCGCCATGATCGACTGGTGGGGTCACTGCGTCGAGGAGTACTACGCGGCCAGTGAGGGCGGCGGAGCCTTCGCCACGGCCGAGGACTGGCTGAAGAAGCCGGGAACGGTCGGCAAGGCCTGGCCCATCAGCGAACTGGCCGTTTTCGACGAGGACGGCAACCGGCTCGCGCCCGGTGAACTCGGCACCGTCTACATGAGGATGAGCACCGGCGGCTTCTCCTACCACAAGGACGAGGCCAAGACCCGCAAGAACCGCATCGGCGACTTCTTCGCCGTCGGTGACCTCGGCTACCTCGACGAGGACGGCTATCTCTTCCTCCGCGACCGCAAGATCGACATGATCATCTCGGGCGGGGTCAACATCTATCCCGCCGAGATCGAGGCCGTCCTGCTCGCCCACCCCGCCGTCGCCGACGCCGCCGCCTTCGGCATCCCGCACGACGACTGGGGCGAGGAGGTGAAGGCCGTCGTCGAACCGGCCCCCGACCACGTGCCCGGGCCCGCACTGGCGGCCGACATCCTCGATCACTGCGCGCGGCGACTCGCCGGGTACAAGCGGCCGAAGAGCGTCGACTTCGTCGCCGAGTTGCCGCGCGACCCCAACGGAAAGCTCTACAAGCGGCGGTTGCGGGATCCCTACTGGGAGGGGCGCGCCCGGCCGGTATGACCGTACGTCAGGCGGTTCCGTGCCGGAACGGTCCCGGCGCCGGTGCGGAGACCGGCGCGCTCAGTCGCGCTCCTCGCCGGTGACAGCCGCCTCGTAGGCGAGCAGGGTATCCACGAACACCCGGCGCTGATCCGGCGTCAGGGGAGTCAGCGCCTTACGCCACGCGGCCGCGCCCGGGGCCAGCCAGCTGCTGATCGCAGGCTCGTGGGCCGGCGCGATGGCGATGATCCGGCGGCGCCGGTCCGCCTCGTCCTCCCGCCGCTCCAGGATGCCCTTACGGCTCAGGTCGCCGATCAGCAGGCTCACCGTCGTGGGTGCCACCTCCAGGCGGGCGGCCAGTTCGTTCACGGTCATCGGACCGTCGAACAGCAGGCAGGCCAGCAGGGAGAGATGGCGCGGCGCGAGCCGGAAGGACCGCAGGGCCTCGGGCACGGGGATCTTCTTCGCCCGGCCCACCAGCCGCGGCATGAGCAGCAGCAGGGACCGGACCGTGTCGTCGACGCCACCGGGTTCACTCATGCCATTTACCTTTGATCTCAAAGATGCTTTGCTTGTCTTCAGAACTGTCCGCCATGGTACGCACCGGCGCGAACGGAGATACCGCCATGCCGCACTACACCGTCCACATCCGCGAAGAAGCCCTCGACGGAAGGGTCGAACCGAAACTGATCAGCGCCCTGGCCGACGCGGTCGGCACCGTCTACGGCGAGGAGTTCCGCCGCCTGGTCGGCGTCGACCTGATCGGCATCCCGCAGCACCGCCGGGGCGTCGGCGGCGTATCGACCGACCAGGACGCCCCGCTCGTCACCCTCAGCATGCGCGAGGCCGCCTACCACCTTCCCGAGGTGCCGGACGCCCCCGCCCGGCTGGTGGCCGCCACGACCGACGCCGTGGCCGGCGTCCTCGGCGAGGACGTCCGCCGGCAGACCATCGTGACCGTCGCCGGAGTCCCGGACGGCCGCACCGGAGTGGGCGGCACGGTGGCCTGACGTCGACGCGGCGTCTTGACCTGCCCCGGTGGTCAACCGAGGATCGTCTGTCATGACGCCCGGACACAGCAGCACGGTCGACGGGGTGCTGCGGCGCAGCGCCCGACGCACCCCGGCGCGCGTCGCGGTGGAATACGGCGACCGCTCCTGGACGTACGAGGAACTCGACAGCGCCGTCTCCCGCGCGGCGAGCGTCCTGCTCGGCCAGGGGCTCAACCCCGGCGACCGCGTCGGTGCCTACGGCCACAACTCCGACGCCTACCTCATCGCCTTCCTCGCCTGCGCCCGCGCGGGGCTGGTGCACGTGCCGGTCAACCAGAACCTGACCGGCGACGACCTCGCGTACATCGTCGGCCAGTCCGGCAGCGCACTCGTCCTCGCCGACCCGGACCTCGCCGGGCGACTTCCGGACGTCGTACGGTCGTTGCCGCTGCGCGACGCCGAGGGCTCCCTGCTCGCGCAGCTGGCCACGGCTCCCGCGTACGACGGGGCGGAGCCGCGCGGTGACGAGCTCGTGCAGTTGCTGTACACCTCGGGGACGACCGCCCTGCCCAAAGGCGCGATGATGACCCACCGGTCGCTCGTGCACGAGTACCTGAGCGCCATCACGGCCCTGGACCTCAGCGCGGGCGACCGGCCCGTGCACGCGCTGCCGCTGTACCACTCGGCGCAGATGCACGTGTTCCTGATGCCGTACCTCGCCGTCGGCGCGACGAACATCATCCTCGACGCGCCCGACGGCGACCGGCTCTTCGACCTGATCGAGGCGGGCCGCGTGGACAGCCTCTTCGCGCCGCCCACCGTGTGGATCGGCCTGTCCAACCGCCCTGACTTCCCCACCCGGGACCTCGGAGGTCTGCGCAAGGCCTACTACGGGGCGTCGATCATGCCGGTGCCGGTACTGGAGCGGCTGCGCGAGCGGCTCCCGAAGCTCGCCTTCTACAACTGCTTCGGGCAGAGCGAGATCGGCCCCCTGGCCACCGTGCTCGGCCCCGACGAGCACAAGGGGCGGATGGACTCCTGCGGACGCACCGTCCTCTTCGTGGACGCGCGCGTGGTCGACGAGGACGGCAAGGACGTTCCCGACGGCACGCCCGGCGAGATCGTCTACCGTTCCCCGCAGTTGTGCGAGGGCTACTGGGACAAGCCGGAGGAGACGGCCGAGGCGTTCCGCGACGGCTGGTTCCACTCCGGCGACCTCGCCGTGCGGGACGCGCACGGTTACTTCACCATCGTCGACCGGGTGAAGGACGTCATCAACTCCGGTGGCGTCCTGGTCGCCTCACGCCAGGTCGAGGACGCGCTGTACACCCACGAGGCCGTCGCCGAGGTCGCTGTGGTCGGTCTCCCCGACGAGCGCTGGATCGAGGCCGTCACGGCGGTCGTCGTCCCGCGCGGTGAGGTCACCGAGGACGAACTGATCGCCCATGCCCGCGAGAAGCTCTCCCCCTTCAAGGCGCCGAAGCGTGTGGTGTTCGTGGACGAGCTCCCGCGCAACGCCAGCGGGAAGATCCTGAAACGGGAACTGAGGGAGCACTACGCCGGCCGGTAGGGCGTGTCCGCACAGTCCCGCCTGCCCCGCGACGCCCGGCACGCTCTCCCAAGCCCTTCGAGCAGGGGGCCCCACCTCCGTCGCGTGGGTGCTCGCGGCCGCGGCGATCGCCTCACCCTCGTGGTGCGGCGCCTGAGCGGCGACCGCCGCACTCCTCCTGCACGGCCACGGCAGGCTGATCCGCCGCCAGGCCATGGCTAGCGCGGCTGCAGGTCCACGATCCGCCGGATCTTTCCCACCGACCGCTCCAGCGACTCCGGGTCGACGATCTCCACGCCGACCGACACACCGATGCCGTCCTTCACGGCCGTCGCGATGGCCCGCGCTGCGGCCTCCCGGGTCCCGGGGTCCGCGTCGGGCCGGGCCTCCGCTCGCACGGTCAGGGCGTCGAGACGGCCCTCACGGGTGAGCCGGAGCTGGAAGTGGGGCGCCACGCCCGGCGTGCGGAGCACGATCTCCTCGATCTGGGTGGGGAAGAGGTTCACCCCGCGCAGGATCACCATGTCGTCGCTGCGGCCGGTCACCTTCTCCATCCGCCGGAACACACGCGCCGTCCCCGGCAGCAGACGCGTCAGGTCCCGTGTGCGGTACCGGACGACCGGCATCGCCTCCTTGGTCAGCGAGGTGAAGACCAACTCGCCCTGCTCGCCCTCCGGGAGCACCTCACCGGTGACCGGGTCGACGACCTCGGGGAAGAAGTGGTCCTCCCAGATGTGCAGCCCGTCCTTGGTCTCCACGCACTCCTGCGCGACGCCCGGGCCGATCACCTCCGACAGCCCGTATATGTCGACCGCGTCGATCGCGAACCGCTCCTCGATCTCGCGCCGCATCTCCTCGGTCCAGGGCTCGGCGCCGAAGACACCCACGCGCACAGAGGTGCCGCGCGGATCGACGCCCTGCCGCTCGAACTCGTCGAGCAGCGTGAGCATGTAGGAAGGGGTGACCATGATGATCCCGGGCTTCAGGTCCTGGATCAGCTGCACCTGCCGGGCCGTCATGCCGCCGGAGGCGGGGACGACCGTGCAGCCCAGCCGCTCGGCGCCGTAGTGGGCGCCCAGCCCGCCGGTGAACAGCCCGTAGCCGTACGCCACATGGACCGTGTCCCCGGGCCTGCCACCCGCGGCCCGGATCGACCGGGCCACCATGTCCGCCCACATGGACAGGTCGGCGTCGGTGTAGCCGACGACCGTGGGGCGGCCGGTGGTCCCACTGGACGCGTGGATACGGCGGACACGCTCCTGGGGTACGGCGAACATCCCGTACGGGTAGTTCTCCCGCAGGTCCGCCTTCGTGGTGAAGGGAAAGCGGGCCAGGTCGGCGAGCGTACGGCAGTCCTCCGGACGGACACCCGCCTTGTCGAACGACTCCCGGTAGAACGGCACGTTCTCGTACGCGTGCCGCAGCGACGCCCGCAGCCGCTCCAGTTGCAGCGCCCGTAGCGCTGCCGCGTCGAGCCGCTCTGCCGGGTCCAGCAGCTCCGCCGCCTCCGCCATGGGACTCTCCCTCACCCATCACGTGAATCGGGACGACCGATCATTCGGTCGATCTGCTGGAGATCAGTAATCCAGGCCACCGCGCCGGAAGCAAGAGCCCGTCGGCGCGTTTTCTGCCGTCGGCAGACCGGGAGGGTGCGCCGGCGCCCCTCCGGCTAGGGTCCCCGCCATGGAGATCCACACCGTGAAGGCGAACGGCATCACCCTCGCCTACCGTGCCTGGGGTCCCGAGGACGCTGCCCCCGTCCTCCTGTTGCACTGCCGTGGCGCCGACGGCGGGGACTGGACGACGATCGCCGCACGGCTCGCCGCGGGGGCGCGGCCCCGCCGGGTGTACGCCCCTGACCTGCGCGGTCACGGACACAGCGACTGGCCCGGCGCCGATCCGGGCGCGACGGCGGACGTGTACGCCTACGAGACGATGTGCGACGACATCCATGCCTTCCTCGCCGCGCTCGGCGCCGACCGCGTCGACGTGGTGGGCCACTCGCTCGGCGGGGCGGTCGCCTACCTGCTCGCGCAACGGCACCCCGGCGTCGTACGGCGGCTCGTGCTGGAGGACGTCCCCGCGCCGATCCCGCTCGACCCGCCCCGGCCGCCCGCCGAACGGCCCGACGGGGAGCTGTCGTTCGACTGGGCGATGGTGCGGGCCACCGACGAGCAGCGCAACGCCCCCTCTCGCGCATGGTGGGAGGGCATGCGGCGGATCGCCATGCCCACGCTGCTGATCGGCGGGGGCGCCGGGAGTCTGATCCCGCAGGATCAGATCGCCACGCTCGCCGGGCTGATCCCCGACGCCCGGCTGGTGACCGTCGAGGCGGGACATCTCGTGCACGAGACGCGGCCGGAGGAGTTCCTGGCCGTGGTGGAGCCGTTCCTCGCGGAGTGAGCCGTCACTTGGCGTAGGCCGTCAGGAAGCGGTCGCGGAACTTGTCCATACCCCAGGTGGGGGCGTTCTCCGCGGGCTTCAGGCCGTCCGTCCAGCCCCAGTCGGCGATCCTGTCCAGGACCTTCCTGTCGCGGGCGACGACGGTCACCGGGACGTCCCTGCTCGTACTGCCCGCAGTGACCGTCGGGACGGGCTGGTGGTCGCCGAGGAAGACCAGGACGGTGTTGTCGTCGCCGTAGCGCTGGACCCATTCGGTCAGGCTGTCCAGGGAGTACTGGATGGCCTTGCGGTACTCGGTCCGTACGCGCTTCGAGCTCTTCCAGACCTCGGTGGGGTTCGTCCCCTGCTTCTTGATCTTGTGGAAGACGGAACCGTCTCCGAGGTCGTCCCAGTCGATCATGTGGGCGACGGGGGACCAGGGGTTGTGGCTGGAGGCAAGGATGATCTCCGCCATGATCGGGTCGCGGTTCTTCTTGCCGTGCTCCAGCTTCTGGAAGGACTCCAGGCTGAACTGATCCGGCACGGGCGTCCAGCTGAAGTACGGACCGTGGTAGCCGAGGTGCGTGGAGTCGTAGATGTGGTCCAGGCCGAAGTACCTGCCCTCGGGCCAGGCCTTGCGCACGCCCGGGACGATGCCGACCGTGCGCCAGGCGCCGGTCTTCCGGAAGTAGCCGGTGAGGGTGGCGCGGTCACTGGTGGTCAGGGTCCGGTACCGCTGCTGGTTCTTGATCCACAGACCGGACAGGAACGTCGAGTGGGCGAGCCAGCTGCCGGCGCCCGTCACGGGCGACCTGAGCCAGCCGCTGCGCGCCGCGAAGCCGGCCGCCTTGAGCCTCGCGTTGCCCTGCTTGAGCGTCGCGTCGATCTCCGGGGCCATGGCCGGATCGTCGATCGCCACCCGGCCGTAGCTCTCGATGAAGGTGAACATCACGTCCTTGCCGCGCAGTCCGGCCAGCAGTTGGTCGGGCGGCGTCCTGGCGAAGGCGTCGACGGCCAGCTGCTTCTCGAAGACGTCGGCGTCCCCGAGGCCGTCGCGGACGTACTGGACCCGGTTGGTGAGGTACTGGGCGTAGCCCTTGGTGGCGACCGTGGTGCCGCCGAACTGCACCCCCAGGGTGAAGCAGATGATCCACACGACGCCGAGGACCAGCGTGGAGCGTACGGCCACGGCGCGGTGCCGGGCCAGCACGTCCGCCAGCCGCACCATCGCGAGCGCGCTCGACACGAGCACGGCGATGACCAGGAGGATCACCCCGACCACCGCGAGCACCTCGCCCGAGCGCCCGAACGAGTCCTTCACCCAGTCGGCCCCGTCGTTCAGCAGAACCCAGTCGAAGACCAGGTCGAACGGCCGCGCCAGGGTCTGACGGAACCCCATGTCGAGGCACTTCAGAATCGCGGACGGCCCGAGGATCGCCCCCAGGGCGACGGCCGTGATCCGCCGTGCTCTCGTCGACGGCAGTGCGAGCAGGACGGCCCCGAGGAAGATCGCCTCGACGGGGAGGCGGAGGAACGAGTGGACAGTGATCCGGTCGAGGCGGTTGGGCACGAGCAGCACGGCGAGCACCAGCGCACCGGCCAGCACGGTCGTCGCCACGGTGACGCCGCGTGCCGTACGGGGATAACGGCGCCGCCAGCCGAACCACCCGGGTGGGTGGGACGCCTCCCCGGGGCCGGTCTCCTCGGCCGTTTCCTCCTGTTCGGCGGTGTCGCCGTCCGCGTCCGCCCCGCCCTCGGTGGTGTCCGGCCGTTGACGAGAGCGAGTGAAGAGCGACACCCGGGGGTCCTTCCGTGCGGTCTTGCGAGGGCATGGCAAACAGGGCCCGACGGCCGAGCCTGCCACCACCCAGTACGTCCGCACGTCACCCTAGGTTCAATCGACCGGGTGCGGAATTCATCCGTCCGCCGCCACCGCCACCTGCCGCGCCCACTGGTAGTCCGCCTTGCCGCTCGGTGACCGCTGGATGGTGTCGGTCAGCACCAGCTGACGCGGGATCTTGTACCCGGCCAGCCGGGCCCGGCAGTGCGTCTGGACATCCTCCAGGGACAGCCGCGCCGCGCCCTCGCGCAACTGCACCACGGCCGCCACATGGTGGCCCCACCTGGCGTCCGGCACCCCGGCCACCAGCGCGTCGTACACGTCCGGATGGGACTTCAGCGCCTGCTCGACCTCCTCCGGGTACACCTTCTCGCCCCCGGTGTTGATGCACTGCGAGCCCCGGCCGAGGACGGTGACCACACCGTCGGCGTCGACGGTGGCCATGTCGCCGAGCAGCACCCAGCGCTCGCCGTCCTTCTCGAAGAAGGTCTCGGCGGTTTTGACCGGGTCGTTGTAGTAGCCGAGCGGCACGTGCCCGCACTGCGCGATCCGGCCCACCTCGCCGACGGCGACCGGCTCGTGCGTCACCGGGTCGACCACCTGCGTCCGGGAGTGGACGCGGATCCGGAAGCCCCGTTCGACGCCCGCGTCCTCGGTCGCCGTGCCGTTGAAGCCGGACTCCGAGGAGCCGAAGTTGTTCAGCAGCAGCGCGTTCGGCACCAGCGCCTGGAACTGCCGGCGGACCGTCTCCGACATGACGGCGCCCGACGAGGACACGCTGAACAGCGAGGAGCAGTCGGTGCCCTTCATCGGTCCGTTCAGCGCGTCGATCAGCGGACGCAGCATCGCGTCGCCCACCAGCGCCATGCTGGTGACCTTCTCCTTCTCGACGGTCCGCAGCACCTCCTCGGGCACGAACCTGCGGTGCAGCACGACACGCTGCCCGAAGTGGAAGCCGATGAACGCCGTGAGCGTGGACGTGCCGTGCATCAGCGGGGGAGCGGGGAAGAAGGTGATCCCGTCCCCGCCGGCCGCGACGCGCTCGGCCAGCTCCTCCGGCTTCTTCACCGGCTCACCGGTCGGGGCGCCACCGCCGAGCCCCGCGAAGAACAGGTCCTCCTGACGCCACATCACACCCTTGGGCATCCCGGTCGTGCCACCGGTGTAGATGATGAACTGGTCGTCGGCCGAGCGCGACGGGAACCCGCGTTCCGGGGACCCGGCGGCCTCGGCGTCCGTGAAGGCCACGGCGGACACATCGGCCGGCCCGGGAGCCCCCACGCACACCAGGTGCCGCAGTTTCGGGGAACGCGGCAGCGCTGCCGCCACCCGGTCGCCGAACTCCGCGTCGAAGACCAGCGCCACCAGATCCGCGTCCCGGTAGAGGTACACCAACTCCTCTTCCACGTAACGGTAGTTGACGTTGATCGGAACGATCCGCGCCTTCAGGCAGCCGAGCACCGTCTGCAGGTACTCGACCCCGTTGTACAGGTGCAGCCCGACATGCTCACCGGGCCGTATCCCGCTGTCGAGCAGATGGTGGCCGATGCGGTTCGCGGCCGCGTCCAGCTCCGCGTACGTCAGCCGGCGCTCCGCGCCCGTACCCGGGTGGTCGACGTACACCAGCGCCTCGCGGCCCGGCACCACGTCGACGACGGACTCGAACAGGTCGGCAAGGTTGTACTCCACCGCTCCTCCTGACCCCCGCAGTGCCCGGCATCCGTCGGTTCGCCGGTCATCAGAGCAAAGGGCGGTCCAAGTGGGAAGAGACCGCGCAGCAGAAATCTGACTGACTGTCAGAAAACCCTTGTACTGGCCCGGCCACTACTGCAACCTGTTCTCGTTCCGTCAGACGGGAGGACGGCAATGGGTGGGACCGAACACCTCACCGTGCGGCGCGAAGGCGCCACACTGGTGCTCACGCTCAACAGGCCGGAAGCCAAGAACGCGCTCTCGCTGCCGATGCTCGTCGGCCTGTACGACGGCTGGGTCGAAGCCGACGAGGACGACACGGTCCGCTCGATCGTGCTGACGGGGGCGGGCGGCGCGTTCTGCGCGGGCATGGACCTCAAGGCCCTCGCGGGGCGGGGAATGGAGGGCGAGCAGTACCGCGACCGGCTCAAGGCCGACCCCGACCTGCACTGGAAGGCCATGCTGCGCCACCACCGGCCCCGTAAGCCGGTGGTCGCCGCCGTCGAGGGGCACTGTGTCGCGGGCGGCACCGAGATCCTCCAGGGCACCGACCTCCGCGTCGCGGGCGAGTCCGCGACCTTCGGGCTCTTCGAGGTCAGGCGCGGCCTGTTCCCCATCGGCGGCTCCACGGTCCGGCTGCAACGCCAGATCCCCCGCACCCACGCCTTGGAGATGCTGCTCACCGGCCGCCCCTACAGTGCCCGGGAGGCCGCGGCCATCGGCCTGATCGGCCATGTCGTCCCCGACGGCAGCGCGTTGGAGAAGGCCCTGGAGATCGCCGAACAGATCAACGCCTGCGGCCCGCTGGCCGTCGAGGCCGTCAAGGCGTCGGTGTACGAGACGGCGGAGATGACCGAGACCGACGGCCTCGCCGCCGAACTGGAGCGGGGCCGGCCGATCTTCGACACCGCCGACGCCAAGGAGGGCGCCCGCGCGTTCGCGCAGAAGCGACCGCCCGTCTACAAGCGCGCGTAGGCGCTCCGCCGTCAGGTGCGGACGCTGCGATCCGCTCGTGCCGGCCGCGCTCACGCCGCGGAGCCGCCCAGGTCGCTGCCACGCGCCCAATCGGCGGCGCGCCGTGCCGATCCTGCTCAGCCACCGCCCGCCCCCAGCACGCCGACCTCCGAAGGAGGCACGCGCTCGATGCCCGAAGTCCTCAAAGCCCCTCTCGTCGTCGAGTTCCCCTTCACCCGCTCCCTCGGCCCCGTGCAGAGCGCCTTCCTGAGCGGCCTGCGCGAACGCGTTCTCCTCGGTGTGAAGACCAACGACGGCCGCACCCTCGTGCCGCCCGTCGAGTACGACCCCGTCACCGCCGAAGAGATCCGCGACCTCGTCGAGGTCGCCCCCACCGGCACGGTCACCACCTGGGCCTGGAACCACGAACCCCGCCGCGGCCAGCCCCTCGACACCCCCTTCGCCTGGGCCCTGGTCCGCCTGGACGGCGCCGACACCGCCCTCCTGCACGCCCTCGACGCCCCCGGCCCCGACGCCGTGCACACCGGCATGCGCGTCCGCGTCCGCTGGGCCACCGAACGCACCGGGGCCATCACGGACATCGCCTGCTTCGAGCCGCACCACGGCGATCCGCACCGACCCTCCGGCCACACCGGTGAGTTCGCGGACCCGGTCACCGGGATCGTCGCCGCCGCCCGCCTCGACTACACCTATTCACCCGGCCGCGCGCAGTCCGCCTACATCACCGCCCTCGCCGAACGCCGCACGGTCGGCGAACGCTGCCCGGTCTGCCGCAAGGTGTACGTCCCGCCCAGGGGGGCGTGCCCGACCTGTGGGGTGGCCACATCCGAACAGGTCCAAGTGGGTCCGCGCGGCACGGTGACCACGTTCTGCATCGTCAACATCAAAGCGAGGAACCTCGACATCGAGGTGCCCTACGTCTATGCCCACATCGCCCTCGACGGCGCCGACCTCGCCCTGCACGGCCGTATCGCCGGTATCCCCTACGACCAGGTACGGATGGGCCTGCGCGTGGAGCCGGTGTGGACCGAGGGAGCCCGCTATCCCGACCACTACCGGCCCACCGGCGAACCCGACGCCGACTACGAGACGTACAAGGAGCTGCTGTGACGAGGGACATCGCGGTCGTCGCCTTCGCTCAGACCGTCCACCGGCGCACCAGCGAGGAGCTCTCCGAGGTGGAGATGCTCATGCCGGTCCTGCACGAGGTCCTCGACCGGACCGGACTGAGGACCGCCGACATCGGCTTCACCTGCTCCGGCTCCAGCGACTACCTCGCCGGCCGCGCCTTCTCCTTCACGCTCGCCCTCGACGGGGTGGGCGCCTGGCCGCCGATCTCCGAGTCGCACGTGGAGATGGACGGCGCCTGGGCGCTGTACGAGGCATGGGTCAAACTGCGCAGCGGGGACGCCGACACCGCGCTCGTGTACTCCTACGGCAAGTCCTCGCCCGGCTCCGTGCGCGACGTCCTGACCAGGCAGCTCGACCCGTACTACGTCGCCCCCCTGTGGCCCGACTCCGTCGCCCTGGCCGCCCTCCAGGCACAGGCGCTCATCGACGCGGGCGAGACGGACGAACCCGCCCTCGCCGCCGTCGCCGCCCGCAGCCGGGAGGCGGCCACCTCCAACCCCCATGCGCAGCTTCGCGGTCCGGCCCCGCAGGGCGAGTACCGCGTACGGCCCCTGCGCACCGGCGACTGCCCGCCCATCGGCGACGGGGCCGCCGCCGTGGTCCTCGCGGCGGGGGAGCGGGCCCGTGAGCTGTGCCCGCGGCCCGCCTGGATCCGGGGCCTCGACCACCGCATCGAGGCGCACGGCCTCGGCGTCCGTGACCTGACCGACTCGCCGTCCACGCGTCTGGCCGCCGAGCGGGCCGGTGCCTTCGATCGGCCCGTCGACACCGCCGAGTTGCACGCCCCCTTCACCTCCCAGGAGATCGTCCTGCGCAAGGCCCTCCGCCTCGGCGACAGCGTGCGCGTCAACCCGTCCGGCGGCGCCCTCGCCGCCAACCCGATGATGGCCGCCGGACTCATCCGCATCGGAGAGGCCGCCGCCGCCATCCACCGCGGCGCGTCCGACCGGGCCCTCGCCCACGCCACCTCCGGCCCCTGCCTGCAACAGAACCTGGTCGCCGTACTCGAAGGGGATCCCCGATGAGCAAGGAGCCCGTCGCCGTCGTCGGCATCGGCCAGACCAAGCACGTCGCGGCACGCCGGGACGTGTCCATCGCGGGACTCGTCCGGGAGGCCGCCCGACGGGCCCTCGACGACGCCGAGTTGACCTGGGCGGACATCGACGCCGTGGTCATCGGCAAGGCGCCCGACTTCTTCGAGGGCGTGATGATGCCGGAGCTGTACCTCGCCGACGCGCTGGGCGCGGTGGGAAAGCCCATGCTGCGCGTGCACACGGCCGGCTCGGTCGGCGGGTCCACCGCACTCGTCGCCGCCAACCTGGTCGCCGCCCGCGTGCACGCCACCGTGCTGACGCTCGCCTTCGAGAAGCAGTCCGAGTCCAACGCCATGTGGGGCCTGTCCCTGCCGATCCCCTTCCAGCAGCCCCTGCTGGCCGGCGCGGGAGGCTTCTTCGCCCCGCACGTGCGCGCGTACATGCGGCGCAGCGGTGCCCCCGACACGGTCGGCGCCCTGGTCGCGTACAAGGACCGGCGCAACGCGCTGAAGAACCCCTACGCCCACCTCCACGAGCACGACATCACGCTGGAGAAGGTGCAGTCCTCGCCGATGCTGTGGGACCCCATCCGCTACTCGGAGACCTGCCCCTCCTCCGACGGAGCCTGCGCCATGATCCTCACCGACCGCACGGGAGCCGCCCGCGCGCCCCGGCCGCCCGCCTGGATGCTGGGCGGCGCCATGCGCAGCGAACCGACCCTCTTCGCGGGCAAGGACTGCGTGTCGCCCCAGGCCGGCAAGGACTGCGCGGCCGACGTGTACCGGCAGGCCGGGATCACCGACCCGCGCCGGGAGATCGACGCCGTCGAGATGTACGTGCCGTTCTCCTGGTACGAGCCCATGTGGCTGGAGAACCTCGGCTTCGCCGAGGAGGGCGAGGGCTGGAAGCTCACCGAGTCCGGGGTGACCGAACTCGACGGCGACCTGCCCGTCGACATGTCGGGCGGCGTGCTGTCCACCAACCCCATCGGTGCCTCCGGCATGATCCGCTTCGCGGAGGCGGCGCTCCAGGTGCGCGGACAGGCCGGGGAACACCAGGTGGACGGGGCGCGCAGGGTGCTCGGACACGCCTATGGCGGCGGATCGCAGTTCTTCTCCATGTGGCTGGTGGGATCACAGCCGCCGAGCGCCTGAAAGGTACCCCTCACGTGGCCTGTTGGCCATCGGAACCGATCGCTAGGCTGGCCGCGGACGACGACTCGG
Source organism: Streptomyces sp. S.PNR 29 (assembly GCF_030386795.1). Classification (GTDB taxonomy): domain Bacteria; phylum Actinomycetota; class Actinomycetes; order Streptomycetales; family Streptomycetaceae; genus Streptomyces. Next base: position 110,573 of record NZ_JANUQM010000012.1, on the reverse strand, counting down.
GAGGAGCACGGACGTGGCCGAGACCACCACCCAACAGCGCCCGCTCATCGGCTGGGACAAGCCGGAGCTGGACCTCAGCAACGCGCAGTGGCAGTCCAGCAGCCGCGGCCTGGGGGATGTCCAGATCGCGTTTGTCGAGGGGTTCATCGCCATGCGGAACAGTGCCCGCCCCGAAAGCCCGTCCCTGATCTTCACCCCCGCGGAGTGGGGCGCGTTCGTGTCGGGAGCGCGGGAAGGAGAGTTCGACCTCACGTGAACCGGCGGAGCCGGACCTGAGCCGACCGGCCGATCCGGGTGTGTTCCACCCGTTTTTCCGGACACGCGACCCTGAGCACGCTCCCGGGGCCCACGCCTGAGCCAGGCTGGCCCCGGGAGGGGGACGGTCCTGTTCCGGAGGTGAGAGACCCATGAGCACCCAGCCGGTCATCGCGGCGGTCGACGGCTCGGAGGACAGCCTGCGCGCCCTGGAGTGGGCCCTCGACGCCGCCCGCTGGCGCGCGGCGCCGCTGCGGGTGGTGCACGTACGGCAGTACGCCGTGTGGGCGCAGCCCGACGTCCTGGTCGCCGGTTCTCCGGACGCGGAGGAGGACCCGGTGCTCGCCCAGGTGCGCGCCCGCCTGGAGGGACACGCCGGCCTGCCGGAGACGGAGTACGTCGGCCTGGACGGCGCTTCCGAGGCCCTGCTGCCCGAACTGGGCTCCACCGCGCAGCTGCTGGTGCTCGGCTCCCGGGGCCGGGGCGGCTTCGCCAGCCTGCTGCTGGGCTCCAACGGCATGGCCGCGGCCCGCGACGCCGAGTGCCCCGTCGTCGTGGTTCCCCGCCCCGGACGCCAGGTCCACGACGAGGGACTGGCCGAGCCCGGGCCCCGGGTGGTCGTCGGCCTGCACGCCGACAGCCCCGACGAGGCCACGCTGGCCTTCGCCTTCACCGAGGCGGCCCTGCGCGACGCCCGCCTGCAGGTGATCGCCGCCTACCCGTGGCCGGTGGCGTCCTGGGCGGGCGCCGCCGGGCCGGTGCCGCCGGTGATCGACCAGGTCGCCGTCGAGGGCGAGACGCGGGCCCTCACCGAGGGCTTCCTCGCCCCGCACCGCGAACGGCACCCCGATGTCCGGGCCGAGCCGTACGTGCTGCCCGGCGACGCGGCCGGTCACCTCGTCTCCGCCTCGAAGGACGCCGAGCTCGTCGTCGTGGGCCGCCACCGCCGCCGCCTGCTCGCCCCCGCCCGTCTGATGGGCTCGGTCACCCATTCCGTCCTGCTGCACGCCGCGAGCCCCGTCGCGGTGGTGCCGCCCGCCCCGCCGGAGGAGTGAGCACCTCCGCTGCGGCTAATGGCTGACGCCGCTCCTATCATTAGCCCTATGCAGGCCTCGATCACCAGGGACGCCCGGCTCGCCCTCGACCTCGCCGTCACCATCCGGCACGACGGCAACGGCTCGGTCGCCGACGACCTGACCGACCCGGCGGGGCTCACCGCCTGGGTGCGAACCCACCCCGAGACCCTTCCGGACGCCGGCCGCTTCGTCGCCGACGACGCGAGCCTCGCCGCCGTCCGCGACCTGCGCGCCGCCGTCCGCGCCCTCTTCGCCCACGCCGTGCGCCCCGCCGAGCCCAGCCCCGCCGACGCGGCCCGCCTCCTGCCCGTCCCCGAAGCCGTACGGCGTCTCAACGCGGCGGCCGCCCGCACCCCCACCGTCCCCGTCCTGCACTGGACCGAGGACGCGGGCCCCGCCGTACACCGGCAGCCTCGGGACGGCGAGGACGATCTCACGGCCGCCCTCGCGCAGGCCGTGATCGCCTTCCTCGCCAGCCCCGACCGGGAGCGGCTGCGCGCCTGCCACGCACCGCGCTGCGTGCGCTACTTCCTCAAGGATCATCCGCGCCAGGAGTGGTGCAAGCCGTCCTGCGGCAACCGGGCACGCGTGGCCCGTCACCACGAACGGCACAAGAAGAGTGCGTGACCAGCCACGGACAACCCGCACCCGAACGACGCCCTCGCACCCGGACGCTCCCTCCGCCCCGCCGCCGGACGGCACGCCGTACCATGGCGACATGTCGTTCCTCCGCCGCCGCAGTGCCACCCCCGCCGGGCCCGACTTCGACGTACTGGCCATGGACCCGGGCGACTGGCCCGGCAACCTGGGCGCCGGGCTGCTGCCCGCCCCCGACGGCACCTGCCAGGGCGTGTTCCTGCGCTACGACCTGTTCGGCGGCCGCGGCCCCGCGATGATCATCGGCAATCTGCCGGAGGGTTCCCCGGCCCGCGACGTCCCCGAGGGGCAGGTCCCGTTCGAGGTGGCCCAGCTGCTGCTGGCCCTGGAGAACGACGAGGAGGTGACCGTCGTCGGCACCGAGGACGTGCCGGTGATGCAGGGCGACAACCTGCTGATCGTGCGCCGCGTCAAGCTCTCCGAGAGCCGGATCTCCTGCGTGCAGTTCGACCGCAGCGACAAAGTCCTGGTGACCATCGCCGCCTGGGACCGTCCCATCACCGACGACCTGTACGCCCTGCTGAAGCCGCTGCCCGCGGAGCTCTTCCAGCAGGGCTGAGGTCCGGCTACGAGGCCGAGGGCAGGAGTCGTACGTCGGCGGCGCGGACGAACGCCACCCGGTGGCCGAACTGGATCTCGTAGTACAGGTCCTTGCCGACCACGACCCTGTGCGAGGCCTCGTCGAAGGTGACCGCGTAGTAGTACTCGCCGGGCACCCTGTCACCGACCACGTACCTCTGGCCCTTGGGGAGCCGGTACGGCAGCGGGGACACGGACTGCGCCGGCACCCCCGCCGGATAGGCCGCCTGCTCGGGGTACGCGCGCCCGTACACCGGGACGCTCTCCAGGCCCGCTCTCGGCGTCACGACCCGGCCGGACGCCGGGACCGCCGTCGGCTGCTTGCGCGGGTTGCGGAACCACGCCTTCTGACCCCGGTACCAGATGGCGGTCCAGTCGCCCCAGTGGCCGGCGACCGCGTACTGCTGGCCGGTGGAAACCCGCGAGGACAGGTCGTTCACCCCGGTGGTCGGGGTCGTGCCGAGCCCGATGTCCTTGATCAGAGGGGCGTTCTCGTCGTGGCCGGAGTACAGCCGCACCGCGCTGGAGCCGTGGACCGCGCAGGGCTCGCCCTTGGTGACGCAGTCCGTGTACACCGGGCGGTTGGCGGCGTAGTCGGGGAGGATCGTCACCAGCCCGCCGTTCTGCTGGGCGGCGCGTTCGAACGGGTGCCCGAGCAGCTCGAAGTAGTGCCGCCAGTCCCAGTAGGGGCCCGGGTCCGTGTGCATGCCCGGGATGGTTCCCGTCGTCGGGCCCGGCACGGTGTCGTGGCCGAGGATGTGCTGCCGGTCCAGCGGGACACCGTACTTCTTCGCCAGATACGTCACCAGCCGAGCCGACGAGCGGTACATCGCCTCCGTGTACCAGGCGTCCGGACGCGCCAGGAACCCCTCGTGCTCCAGGCCGATCGACTTCGCGTTGACGTACCAGTTGCCCGCGTGCCAGGCCACGTCCTTCGCCTTCACATGCTGGGCGATGTGGCCGTCCGTGGAGCGGAGCGTGTAGTGCCACGACACATAGGTGGGGTCCTGCACCATGTTCAGCACCCCCTCCCACGCTCCCTCGGTGTCATGGACGACGATGTACCGGATGGACGGGGAGGCGGGCCGGTTCCCCAGGTCGTGGTTGCCGTAGTCACCGTCCCCGAACTGCTCGTACGGAGCCGGGATCCACTCGCAGGACACCGTCGACGGGCACTCGGTGCCGGCGGCGGAGGCCGTGCGCAGGCCCGTGCGCCGCAGCTGCGCGGTGTCGGGGTCCACGCCCGGCCGGGCCGTCAGGACGACCCGCTGCCCGGTGTCCGTGGTGCGGTCCGCGCCGGTGCGGATCACCTCGTACACATCGTTCGCGTACGCCGCCGCGGTCGCGGTGTCGTCCGCGCCCGAGAAGCGGGCCACCGCCCCGTACCAGTCCGCCGGATCGGCGCTCGGCCGCTCGCCCAGCTCCTTCTGGGCTGCGGCCAGCAGAGCGGCACCGCCCGCCACGTTGGCGGCCGGGTCGGTCCGCAGGTCGTCCGGCCTGAGCCCGGTCAGCTCGGCCGCCTTCGGCAGTGTTCGGAGGCGGGCCGGGAGTTCGCCGCCTGCCGGGATCTTCCTGACGGGATGCAGCGCCGGGCGGGCGTCGTCGCCACGGGCGTCCTCGGTGCCCTCACTGTGGTGCGGCACCTCGGCGAGCGCGGTGCGGGCGTCGGTGAGGTGCATCGGGCCGTAGCCGCCGGTCACGCTCGGCGCTCCGCCGTGCGCGTCCCAGCGGGACTGCAGGTAGGAGACGCCCAGCAGCACGCTCTGCGGCACCTGGTACTCGGCGGCCGCGGCGGCGAACGCCGACTGGAGGTCGTCCGCGGAGCGCCGGGCTTCGGACGGCGCCGCGCCGAGCAGCGGCAGGAGCAGGGCCGCCGCGGCCGCGGCGACGGTGACGGATCGTCTCAAGGCAGCCTCCTGTGAGCCGACGACCCGTCAAGCATGCCCACAGGAAGGCGATTAGCGCGTCACCAGGAGACTGATCGGGCGAATCTCAGGGCGACCGGGTCGTCGCCGGGGGGCCTGGGTCCTTCTGCTGGAGCAGAAGGAGGCTGACACACGATGACACGATGGTCCGTGGTGCCCCGCCCCAGGGGCACCACGGACCATCGTCCCCCTCAGCGAGTGCCGACCGCCGCACGCACGGCCCTCCGGGCCATCTGGCAGTCGTCGTGCAGCCGCCGCAGCAGCAGCCGCTGTTCCTCGCCGGACGGCGCAGCACCCGGGTGGGCCACTCCCGGTGCCGCCGGGGTCGTGTCGTGCATCGAACGCTGCACGGCCGTCTCGTAGGTGCGGATCTCGCGGGTGAGCACGAGCATCAGGTTCACCAGGAACGCGTCCCGCGACGCGGGCCCCGCCGACTGGGCGACCTGACTGATCTGACGACGCGCCACCGGTGCGTCCCCGAGCACCGACCACAGCGTCGCCAGGTCGTAGCCCGGCAGGTACCAGCCCGCGTGCTCCCAGTCCACCAGCACTGGACCAGCCGGTGAGAGCAGGATGTTCGACAGCAGTGCGTCGCCGTGGCAGAACTGGCGCATCCCCTGGCGCCCGGCTGCCTGTGCGATGTCGTGCAGCAGCTTCTGCAGATCGCCCATGTCCCGGTCGGTGAGCAGGCCCAGCTCGTGGTACCGGGAGATCCGTGCCCCGTAGTCCAGCGGGGCGTCGAACGTGCCCGCCGGCGGCCGCCAGGAGTTCAGCCGGCAGATGGCGCCGAGTGCCGCCCTGATGTCCGCCCGCGGCGGCGTCTCCGCCGGGTGCCGCTGCAGGGCCGCCACCCGGCCCGGCATCCGCTCGATCACCAGCGTGCAGTTGTCCGGGTCCGCCGCGATCAGCCGGGGCACCCGCACCGGAGGGCGGTGCCGGACGAACGAGCGGTATGCGGCTATCTCGTGCCTGATCCGCTCGGCCCACGCGGGAGAGTGGTCCAGTAAACACTTGGCGACGGCCGTGCTGCGCCCGGTCGTGCCGACCAGGAGCACGGACCGCCCGCTGCGGCGCAGCACCTGCACCGGAGCGAACTCCGGGCAGATCCGGTGCACCGAGGCGATGGCCGTGCGCAGCTGGGCGCCCTGAGGGCCGGACAAGTCGAGTCTCCCGCTGAGCGGTTGCGTGCCGGGCCCCGCGACGCGCCGCGTCCTGCCCGCACCGAGCACGGGCGCCGCCGGGCGCGCGGGGGCGAGGTAGGGGCCGCTCCCCGCCGGACGGGGGTGCAGCGACCGGGGCGGAGCGGACACGGAGGACGATGCTGCGTACATGGGAGAGACAGATCCCTTCGTGTGCCTGCTGTGCCTGCCTGAAGTCATCGCCCACCCGGCCCGGCCGCACGGGGATACACCTGGGGAATGCCCCTGTGGCGACCGGGTCGGGGTGGCGCGTTCCTACCTCACACGCGATGCCCAGTGGCACACCATCTGGCGAGGCCTGGCGAACCCTGGCGAATAGTCGCCCGGCAACTCCGGCCGGGCTACTGTCAACTCAGCCGAGAACCTGGGGGCTTGTTGTGAGCGGACAACCCAACACCCGGCTCGCGGACCTGTTCGGCCTGGCCGGCTGGTCCAAGGGCGAGCTCGCGAGGCTGGTCAACCGGCAGGCGGCGGCGATGGGCCACCCCCAGCTGGCGACCGACACCTCGCGGGTGCGGCGGTGGATCGACATGGGAGAGATCCCGCGCGATCCCGTACCGCGGGTGCTGGCGGCTCTGTTCACCGAGCGTCTCGGCCGTGTCGTGACCATCGAGGACCTCGGTCTGGTCCGGCACGGGCGTGCGGGGAAACGGCAGGGCGGCGGGAGCGTGGAGCATCCCGACGGAGTGCCGTGGGCGCCCGAACGGACCGCCGCGGTCCTCACCGAATTCACGGGAATGGACCTCATGCTCAACCGACGCGGTTTGGTGGGCGCGGGCGCTGCGCTCGCCGCGGGATCCGCACTCAGCAGCGCCATGTACGACTGGCTGCACACCGACCCTGCCCTGGCTGCCGACGCTCCCGACCTGGACAACCCCCTGCACGCCGACCCCGCCGGTTTCGACCGCTACGAGGCCGCGCCCATCGGGTCGCAGGAGATCGAGGAACTGGAGCGCTCGGTCGAGGTGTTCCGCGCCTGGGACGCCGCCCGCGGTGGCGGGCTCCAGCGCAAGGCGGTGGTGGGCCAGCTCAACGAGGTGGGCGGCATGCTCGCCTACCGTCACCCCCCTCACCTCCAGCGGCGCCTGTGGGGCGTCGCCGCCAACCTCGCCGTCCTCGCGGGCTGGATGTCGCACGACGTCGGCCTGGAACCCACGGCCCAGAAGTACTTCGTCATCGCCGCCCATGCCGCGCGAGAGGGCGGTGACCGGCCGCGCGCCGGGGAGGCGCTCTCCCGGGCGGCTCGCCAGATGGTGCACCTCGGCCGGCCCGACGACGCGCTGGACCTGATGAAGCTCGCCATGTCCGGCTCGGGCGAAGAGGTGCTGCCGCGCACCAAGGCGATGCTCTACACCGTCGAGGCCTGGGCTCAGGCCTCCATGGGAAAGGGCCAGGCGATGCGCCGCACCCTGGGACAGGCGGAGGATCTCTTCGTCTCCGACAAGGCCGAGGTACCGCCGCCGGACTGGATGCAGACCTTCAAGGAGGAGGACCTGTACGGCATGCAGGCCCTCGCCTACCGCACGCTCGCGGAGTTCGAGCCGGGCGCGGCCGTGCACGCGCAGCACTACGCGGAGAAGGCCCTGGCCCTCAGGATCGACGGCCGGCAGCGGTCGAAGATCTTCGACTATCTGTCGATGGCCTCCGCCTGCTTCATCGCCGACGACCCCGAACAGGCGGACCGGTACGCGCGGCTGGCCCTGGTGTCCATGGGATCCAACTCCTCCCAGCGGACCTGGGACCGGCTTCGCCAGATGTACCGGCTCACCGCCGAGTACGCCGGCTACCCGAAGATCCAGGAGTTGCGGGAGGAGATCAGACTGGCACTGCCCAAGTCCCAGGCCAGGGCGAGGGGCGGCGGTAGCACAGCTCAGGCGTAGGGGGTTGTGCCCAGGCACAGGGGGTTTGTGCCGGCATTCTCAGGACATCGCTCACGGCATCACCCTGGCGATGAGCACGCAGGCGTCGTCCTCGCGCTCGGTCTCGCCGAACTCCTCCACCACGGTCCGCACGCAGTCCTGTGCGGTGTACCCCTCGGCGAACCGCGGGGCGAGGTCGAGGAGGCGGTTCACGGCCGCTGTCCCCGTGTGCTGCGGCACCAGTCCGTCGGTGTGCAGGAGCAGCAGGTCGCCCACCTCAAGCATCTCTTCGGCCTGCCCGTAGACGGCACCCGAGGTGGTGCCGAGCAGGACGCCGTCCGGTGCGTGCAGCCTGCGCCCCGTCCCGTTGCGGAACAGCAGTGGGGCGGGGTGTCCGGCCTGTGCCCACACCAGGGTGCGGCTGCTGGGGCGGTAGCGGCCGCACACGGCGCTGCCCAGGGCCGGCTGGACGGTGGCGTCGAGTAACTGGTTGAGCCAGGACATCACCTGCCCGGGCTGGGAGCCCGCCATCGCCATCCCGCGCACGGCGCCCAGCAGCATCGCCATGCCCGACGTCACGGCGATGCCGTGCCCGGTCAGGTCGCCGACGCTGAGCAGTGTCTCGCCGTCGGTGAGTTCGAGGGCGTCGTACCAGTCACCGCCGATCAGCGTGTTCGTCGACGACGGCAGGTAGTGGGCGGCGAGGTCCAGGCTCTGGCGTCCCTGGCGCGGGAGCCGCAGGGAGCCGCGCCAGGGCGGCAGCACGGCCTCCTGCAACTCGACCGCGACCCGGTGCTCGGTCTGCGCGCGGTGCTCGTGGCGGTGGAGCGAGTCACGGGTCTCGCTCACCGCCAGCTGACTGCGGCGCAGTTCGCTCACGTCCCGCAGGACCGCCCACATGGAGGCGGTGCTGCCGTCCGTGTCGATCACGGGTTCGCCCATCATGTGCACGGTCCGCACCTCGCCGTCCGGGCGCACGATGTGGAACTCCCCGTCGATGGGCCGGGCGTCGACGAGACAGTCCGTGACCATCGCCGTCAGCTTCGGCCGGTCCTCGGCGAGTACCAGGGACGGCAGCTCGTCGAGGGTGAGCGCGGGAGCGGCGGGGTCGCGACCGAGGATGTGGTACAGCTCCCCGGACCAGCTGGCCTCGTCCGTCAGCAGGTTCCACTCCGCGCTGCCGACGCGGCTGAGCAGCGAGCCCGGGCGGGGCGCGGCGGCCGGCGCCTCAGGAGCCGCGGGCACGGGCAGCGGTCCGTCCCGCAACTGTGCCAAGTGCTCGTCGAGGTCGTTGAGTTGGTGCAGTGCGAGGTCGTACAGTGCGCGCTGCCACCTTTCCTGGGGGTCCGATCCGTCACCCTGCGTGTCGCGCCGGACGGCGTCCACGTCGCCCTTGAGCCGCCGGGCCTGCGAGATCAGCGCGTCGACCGAACCGCGCCCTGGCGGCTGGGCGGCTGGGTGGTCCGCAGACAGATGGGACGGCATGACGCACTCCGATGCGGGACGGTACGACCAAGGCTGACGGAAGGACCGTTACGACTGTTGCACAGCCCGCGACGGCCTGTAAGGGATTTGGCACCACACGATACGGTGGTGCTTCTGGCATATGCCACAGTCTTCACGGAGTGATTCCGGCGCATGGATGGCGTACGTCCGTGAGAGGTCAACACGTAGGCCCTCTACGTTACTTGACGGAACGGCGGGGCGGCTCGGGGCATTCCATTCTGGTGTTCGACGCCTTTGTGTTCCATGGGGGCGGCGAGGGCTGGAGCGGGGAGAGTGGCCGACGGGTTCAGTGGGGGATCAGTACCGCAGCACCCCCGCGATTCCGCTCGCTTCTCCCAGCGTGCCGTCCGGTACGAAGCGGACGTCGGCGCCGGTCTCCAGGCACTGCTCGACGATCTCGTCCACGATGTCCTCATGGGCGTCGAGATCGCCGCTCTCGGCCGGCAGCAGATGGTCACCGGCGTCGCGCACCGTCACCCGGTAGTTCTCCTCGACCGCCAGCAGCCGGACGCGGCCCGCCCGGGCGCTCTGCCACAGCTCGTCGACACCGGCGGCGAAGTCCCTGCGCCCGCGGGCCGAGGTGAGTTCCCGTGTCACGTCGTCGGCCGACCTGCGCTCCTCGGCGGCGACGACCGGCTGCACCGCCTGCCACACGGCCTCGGGGGAGCCGTGCGCCAGCCCGCCGTGCGGGACGTGCACCGCGCGTTTGGCGATGCCGCCGACCTCCTCCAGCGCGGTCAGCGCGGCCGGCTTGCCGGTGATGTACATCGGCCGCGGATGCTCGCGCAGGACGGCGGTCATCGCGATGTCGGCCTCGCGCAGGAAGTGACGGATGCCCTCGTCGCGGAAGGTGCTCCGCACGTCACCGATCCGCTCCCGGCGCTCGGGGTCGAAGTTCTCGGCGCGTCTGGTCAGCGGGAAGCCGCCGGTGTGGTCCTCGACGACGCGGTCCACGCCGCCGCTCCACAGCGTGACGCGGTCGGCGGCGACCGACAGCACCCAGAACGGGCGCTCGGCGGCCTGCGCGGCGACCAGGTTGCGGGTCAGGAAGGTGTCCGCGAGCACCACGCGCTCGGGCACGCTGCGGGCGATCGTCCACACCTGGTGCTCGCCCGGGGCCGCGAAGATCAGCAGGCCGTCCTCGGCGTGCGTCAGGTCGACCTCGGCGAGGGCCCGGTCGAGCTGCCGGGCGACCTCGACGCGCCGGTCCCGGGTGACCGCGGGATCGGCCTCCAGTTGCCTCTTCGCCTCGGTCACCACATTGCGCAGCCGGACGGCGTCCTGGGCGTTGTAGGGCTCGCGGCGGTGTGTCGGCGTCAGTACGGACACCGCGGGATAGGGGCGGGGGCGCCGTAGCTCGGCGAGGGTCGCGGGGCTGAGATCGTGCTCCATGTCAGCACGATAGAACCGATTCGCGTGTCGGGCATTTGGGGTAATTCGCCAAGGAGGCTGTTCCGGGGGTCGAGGTTGCGGAGGAGGTGTCGTGCGATGGCACGTCTCGACGTGACCGGGAAGGACGTCGTCGTCCGTCTGACGTGGCGGGAGCGGCTGCGGGCCCGGCGCCGCGAGGTGCGGGTCCCTCTCGCGGACGTGAAGGACGTGCGGGTCGAGCCGGACTGGTGGCGTGCTCTGCGAGGGACGCCGTGCTCGGGCCGGGGTCGCGTGGGGGAGCGGCATCATCCGCAGGGCCGGGACTTCGCCGCCGTACGGGTGGGCGTGCCCGTCGTGCTCGTGGATCTGTGGCGGCCGGTCCCGTTCGCCCGGCTCGCCGTCTCCCACTCCGATGCCGAACGGGTCGCCCGGAAGTTGAGGAAGTCTTTGCCGTTGGCTGATTCCCCACGGTGATCCCCCGGGAGAGAGCGGTTCAGCGGTATCGCATGTGCAAAGCCCGGCTGAAAGTGCGGGGGTGGCGGAGCCGTGTGCGTGCGATCCGCGTTGACCGGCCCGCCGTGTATGACGCACGCTCGTCATATAGATGGTAGATACAACTTGTTCGGCGAAGTGCTGCCCCCGCCCGCAGAGCCGCAGGTGAGCGCGCTTTCGCACGGACAGGAATGCAGGAGGTAGAGCATGTGCGGCATCACCGGCTGGGTCTCCTTCGACCGTGACCTGCGCGCCGAGGCCGCGACACTGGATGCGATGACCGAGACGATGGCCTGCCGCGGCCCGGACGACCGCGGCACCTGGGCCGAGGGACCCGCGGGCCTCGGGCACCGCAGGCTCGCGATCATCGACCTGCCGGGGGGCCGTCAGCCGATGACCGCCGACACCCCGCACGGGACGGTCGCCCTCGTGTACTCGGGGGAGGCCTACAACTTCACCGAGCTGCGCCGCGAGCTCTCCGGGCGTGGCCACCGCTTCACGACCGACTCCGACACCGAGGTCGTCCTGCGCGGCTACCTCGAATGGGGCGACGCGCTCGCTGAGCGCCTCAACGGCATGTACGCCTTCGCGGTCTGGGACGGCCGCGCGGACAAGCTCGTCATGGTCCGCGACCGGATGGGCATCAAGCCCTTCTACTACCACCCGACCTCCGACGGCGTCCTCTTCGGCTCCGAGCCCAAGGCGATCCTCGCCAACCCCCTGGCCCGCCGCCGGGTGCGGCTGGACGGCCTGCGCGAGCTGTTCACCATGATCAAGGCGCCGGGACACGCCGTGTGGGACGGCATGCGCGAGGTGGAGCCCGGGACCGTCGTCACCGTCGACCGCTCGGGCGTGCACCGCCGCGCCTACTGGGAGCTTCGGACCCGCCCCCACACCGACGACCGGGATGCCACCGTGGCGCGGGTGCGCTCGCTCCTCGACGACATCGTGCGCCGCCAGCTCGTCGCGGACGTGCCGCGCTGCACCCTGCTCTCCGGCGGGCTCGACTCCTCCGCCATGACCGCGCTCGCCGCCCGGCAGCTGGCCGAGCACGGCGAGAAGGTCCGCAGCTTCGCCGTCGACTTCCTCGGACAGGCCGAGAACTTCGTCGCCGACGAACTGCGCGGCACCCCCGACACGCCCTTCGTGCACGACGTGGCCCGCACCGCCGGCACCGACCACCAGGACATCGTGCTGGACGCGCACGCCCTCGCCGACCCGGACGTACGGGCCAAGGTGATCCGCGCCCGGGACCTGCCCGCGGGCCTCGGTGACATGGACGCCTCCCTGTACCTGCTGTTCAAGGCCATCCGGGAGCACTCCACGGTCGCCCTGTCCGGCGAGTCCGCCGACGAGGTCTTCGGCGGCTACCTGCAGTTCTTCGACGAGGAGGCCCGCAGCGCCGACACCTTCCCCTGGCTGGTGCGGTTCGGCCGGGACTTCGGCGAGGACGCCGAGGTACTGCGCCCGGACCTGACCAAGGCCCTGGACCTGGAGTCGTACGTGGCCGACGGCTACCGCACCGCCGTCTCGGACATCCGGCGCCTCGACGGCGAGAGCGACTTCGAGTACCGGATGCGGCAGATCTGCCCCCTCCACCTGACCCGGTTCGTACGGATCCTGCTCGACCGCAAGGACCGCGCGAGCATGGCCGTCGGCCTGGAGGTCCGCGTGCCGTTCTGCGACCACCGGCTCGTCGAGTACGTCTACAACACGCCGTGGGCGCTGAAGTCCTTCGACGGCCGGGAGAAGAGCCTGCTCAGGGAGGCGACCGCGGACCTGATCCCGAAGTCCGTGTACGACAGGGTCAAGAGCCCCTACCCGTCCACGCAGGACCCCGCGTACGCGGCCGCCCTCCAGGAGCAGGCCAGGGACCTCCTCGCCCGCTCCGGCCACCCGGTCTTCGACCTCGTCGACCGGGAACGGGTCCGGCGGGCTGCGCACCGCGACACCCCGGTGAGCACCCAGGCCGCACGGCGCGGCCTGGAACGGACCCTGGACCTGGCGCTGTGGATGGACCTCTACACGCCGGAGATCTCACTCGACTGAGCCGCTCAGGAGTGCGGGGGGCGCGTCGGCTCCCCGCACCGGCCGCCGTCGCCCCCTCAGTCGCCGTCGTCCTCCGAGCCGCAGGAGCTGCCGTTCGGCGGCAGGGTGCCGAACAGCAGGAAGGCGTCGACCTTGCGGTGCACGCACTTGGAGGAGGCGTACCCGGTGTGCCCCTCGCCCTTGTTGTCGAGCACCACCGCCGACGAGCCGAGCCGCTCGGCGGTCTCCACCGTCCACCGGTACGGCGTCGCCGGGTCGCCGCGGGTGCCGACGAGGAGCATCTTCGGCGTGTCGACGTTCTTCACCTCTTCCCGGATGAAGTCGGTGCCCCTGGGGCGGCCGTAACACATCAGGACCTGGATGAGCCGGTACCGGCCGAACACCGGCGACGCCTTCTCGTACGCGGCGCGCAGCCGGCCGAGGTCACGGGTGATCTGCTCGGCGGTGGGACGGTCGGGGTCGTCCGCACAGTTGACCGCCATCAGCGCCGCCGGCAGATTGTCGAGCGGCACGTCCTCCTCGTCGACCAGACCGCCGCCCTTCCCCCGCACCGGGAGCCCGACTCCGCCGGAGGCGAAGCTCTCCACGCCGCGGGTGTCCCCGTCCTCGACGAGCTGTGCGAGGGCCCGCTCCAGCGAGGGCCACAACTTCCTGCTGTAGAGCGCCTGCCCGATGGCGCCCACCAGGTCCTGGCCGGTGAACGCCTCCCCGAAGGCCGACGGCACCGGCTCGTCGTCGAGCGAGGCGACGAGCTGTACGACCTGCCGCCGGGCGTCGCGCGCGTCCTGGCCGAACGGGCAGGCGATGTCCTCCACGCACCAGGTGAGGAAGTTCTCCAGCGCGGTCTGCTGCCCCTTCGCACCGGCCAGGGCCTGCTCGGACAGCGTCTCCGTCAACGTGTCCACGCCGTCCAGCACCATCCTGCCCACCTTGTCGGGGAACTGGGCCGCGTACACCGCGCCGAGCCGGGTTCCGTAGGAGAACCCCAGGTAGTTGAGCTTCTTGTCGCCGAGCGCCTGGCGCATCACGTCCAGGTCGCGCGAGGCGTTGACGGTGCCGATGTGGGGCAGGACCGGTCCCGCGTGCTCGGTGCACTCGGCGGCCGCCTTCCGCACCTTCCGCAGCACGTCCTGCGGGTGACCGACGTTCTCGGCGCCGTCCGTGGCGTTCAGGACGCCGGTCGGTTCCTCGCCGCAGGTGACCGGGGAGGACCTGCCGACGCCCCGGGGGTCGAAGGTCACCACGTCGTAGCCGTTCGTGAGAGGCAGGAAGTCCTTGCCGGCGGCCGCCAGCTCCGGGACGCCGGCACCCCCCGGCCCGCCGAAGTTCAGCAGCACGGAGCCCCTCGACTCGCCGGTCGCCCGGTAACGGGCGAGGGCCAGGTCGAGCGTACCCGCCTCGGGCCTGGAGTAGTCCAGGGGGACGGTGACCTTCCCGCACTGCAGGTCCTTCGGTGCGTCGGTGGTCTCGCACGCCGACCACGTGACCTTCTGGCCGTAGAACCGGGCCAGACCGGGCTCGGCGCCGTCCGCCGCCACGGCGGGCAGCCCCGCGCCCAGCAGGGCCAGTCCGGCCGCACCGGTGACCGCGCAGCGCCGGACCGAGGGCCTGGGCTCTGACGACAGCTTGGCCAGCATCGATGCCTCCAGGGACGCCCCGTCGCGGACCGGGGAACGGCGTCCTCGCTCACCATAAGCGGCGTCCGGAGGGCTCGCCTCCGGACGAGCGGGACCGTGCGGAGCGCCTTACACTCCGACCCTTTCGGGCCGGATGCGGCCTCTTTGTGTCTCGTTCGACAAACGTGCCACTCGATGGGGTGAAAGGCGGATAAGCCATAACTCGGATGGTTCTCCTGCGTTTTACCCGGTGCGGGCGAGCGCCCGCGACCATGTCTGGAAGGCAGGGACCCTATGAGACGGGCTACCCGAAACGGTGTGATCGCCGTCGCAGCCGCCTCGGGCGCGATGGCCGTGACGTTCCCGGCGTACGCCGACTCCGAGGCCGCCGGCACCGCGGCCGGCTCAGCCGGGGTGATCT
The DNA here is from genome assembly GCF_030386795.1 of Streptomyces sp. S.PNR 29. GTDB lineage: Bacteria > Actinomycetota > Actinomycetes > Streptomycetales > Streptomycetaceae > Streptomyces. Next base: position 95,568 of record NZ_JANUQM010000012.1, on the reverse strand, counting down.
CCGGAAACACCGTCCAGCTCCCGGTGCACGTCCCGGTGAACGTGTGCGGGAACACCGTGAACGTGGCGGGCATCCTCAATCCGGCCGTCGGCAACAAGTGCGCCAACGAGGACAAGGCGCGCAACGGGGCGGACGCACCCGGCGGAGCGGTCGCCCAGGGAGGCGGAGAGGACTCGCCGGGCGTGCTCTCCGGCAACAGCGCACAGCTCCCCGTCCACCTTCCGGTGAACGTCAGCGGAAACAGCGTGAACGGGGTGGGCGTCGGCAATTCCGCCGACGGCAACGAGTCCACGAACACCTCCGGCAACCGCCCCGACCGCCCCGACCGGCCCGAGCGCCCCATCCGGCCGGCGCCGAAGCCGACCGCACCACCCGAGGGGCGCTCGCACACCGAGCCGACCCCCCACTCCCCGCCCCGGGTCACGGCGTCCCTCGCCCACACGGGAGCGGACCATGCCCTGTCCGCGCTCGCGGGGGGAGCCGCGCTCGTCCTGGGCGGAGCGGTCCTCTACCGGCGCTTCCGCCCCAGGGCGGACAGCTGACGGACGAGGACAGGCCCCACCGTGCCGCCGACCGGTGGGGCCTCGGTCGCCCGGCGTGCCGCGTCAGGCTCGCCCGAGGTGAAAACGGCGGTGCAACTCCCGTACGCCGCCCACGAGTTCCGGGACCGGGCCCTCCACCGTCACGCCGGGCGCGACCTCGTGGACCGGCAGCGTCCGCACCGGCGGGGCGGGCACGCCCAACTCGCCGAGCCACGAGGCGAGTTGCTCCGACGAAGCGACGTACACGATGCGTCCGAGGCCCACCCAGGCGTGCGCGGCCGCGCACATCGGGCAGTGCTCGCCGGAGGTGTACACCGTCGCGGCCGCCCGCTCCTCGGGCGTCAGATGGGCGGCGGACCAGCGAGCCAGCTCGAACTCTGGGTGCCGGGTACGGTCGCCGGAAGCCACCCGGTTGTGGTCCTCGCCGAGCACCGTGCCGTCCCCGCCCACCAGCACCGAACCGAACGGCTCGTCCCCGGCCTCAAGAGCCTCGGCCGCGAGCTCCACGCAGCGGCGCAGGTGCGGCAGTTCGGCATCCTTCACAACCATGGCGCAGGCCCTCCCTCACGCGGTGATCTCCACAACGCACCCTACGTTCGCCGTGGCGCCCACGCCGTAATCCCGTTGCCACCGTCCCGGGCCCGTGTTGAAGTGAGCCCATGGATCATGAAGGCGTGCTCGCCCTGTTCGACCGGGATCTGCGCGAGGGGGCGCAGCCGGACGGCCCGGACGCCCGGATCGAGCGGACCGGGGGAGTGGTGCGCCAGGTCGCCTCCGCCCAGGGCTGGAACGGCGTCGTCTGGTCGGCCCTGGACGACTCGACGGCGGACGCGGCGATCGCCGAACAGATCGGCTGCTTCACCGGGCTCGGCCGGGAGTTCGAGTGGAAGCTGTACGGGCACGACCAGCCCGTCGACCTCGGGAAGCGTCTCCTCGCGGCCGGATTCACGCCCGGGCAGGAGGAGACACTGATGGTCGGCGAGGTCGCCGACCTGACCCTGGACGCCGAGCCACCCGCGGGCATCCACATCCTCCCCGTCACCGACCGGGCGGGCGTCGACCTGGTGGCCGACGTGCACGACAAGGCGTTCGGCACGGACAGCTCACGGCTGCGGCACCAACTGCTCGCCCGCCTCACGGCCGACCCGGACACCGTCGTCGCCGTCGTGGCCCTCGCCGGCGACGAGCCGGTCAGCGCGGCCCGCATGGAACTCGTGCCGGGCACCAGGTTCGCCGGACTGTGGGGCGGAGGCACCGTGGAAAGCTGGCGGGGGCGCGGGATCTACCGTGCCCTGGTCGCCCACCGGGCCCGCGCCGCCGCCGACCGCGGCTACCGCTACCTCCAGGTCGACGCCTCCAGCCAGAGCCGCCCCATCCTCGAACGCCTCGGCTTCGCCCCGCTGACCACGACGACGCCGTACATGTACGAACCCGATGTCACACCCGAGGGCGCCCGGTCCGTCGCACAGGTATGAGGCCGAACCACGGGAACCAGACACAGCGGACGGACACGAGCCGGCGCGTCCTTCTCGCCGGCGCCGGCGGTGTCCTCGGCCGGCACATCGCCCACGCCCTGAGCGAGGCGGGCCACCAGGTCACCGGACTCGGCCGGGGACCGGACAGCGGCATCCGGGCCGACCTGATGGATCGCGAGGCGCTGCTGCGCGCCGTCGACGGGCACCACTTCGACACCGTGATCCACGTGGCGACCGCCCTGCGCAAGGCGCCCCTGCGCCACCGCGACATGTATGCGACCGACGCGCTGCGCACCGAGGGCACCGCCCACCTCGTCGAGGCCGCCCGGGTCACCGGCGCCCGCCGGTTCGTTTCGGAGTCGATGGTCTTCGGATACGGCTACGGAGACCACGGTGAGCACACGCTCACCGAGGAGGGCGACCCCTTCGGCCCACCCGGGCGCACCCCGGAGCTGGAACGGCACATCGCCGGCATGCGCACCAAGGAGCACCTCACCCTCCACACTCCCGGACTGGAGGGCATCGCGCTCCGCTTCGGCCTGTTCTACGGCCCCGGCGGCACCGACGCCCTCCTGCCCCTGCTGCGCCGGCGGCAACTGCCCGTGCCCGCCGACCGGGGCCGTGTGCTGCCGTGGGTGGAACTCACCGACGCGGCGCGCGCGGTCGTCGCCGCCGTGGAACGCGGCCGCCCCGGCCAGGCGTACAACATCGCCGACCGCACGCCGTTCGGGTTCCGCGCCCATGTCCTGAGCGTGGCCGAGGAGTTCGGGCTGCCGAAGCCGGTGACGGTACCACTGTGGCTGATGAGACCGATGTCGTACGCGCACGCCATGATGTCCACGACACTGCGGGTGTCCACGGCGAAGGCCGAACGGGAACTGGGCTGGACGCCGGTGCATGCGTCCAGCCGCGAGGGCCTCGCCGCGCTGCGGGCGGCCGGCCGATGACCCCGTCGGTGCCTCTGCCGCCCGGTGAGAGGTCGTCGTACACCGATCCCGATCCTGATCCCGAGGAGTCCGTCCTCCACGGCGGGGCGGTCAGCACGGTGGTGCGCGTCGGAGCCACCGTACGGCGCACGCCGTCACAGCGGTCGGAGTACGTGCAGGACCTGCTCAGGCTGTTCGAGCGGCGCGGGTGGCCCGGGGCGCCGCGGTTCCTCGGGACGGACGAGAAGGGGCGGGAGGTGCTGACCCATGTGGCGGGACGGGTCCCGCTCAGTGCCGGAGAGCGGGCGGCGGCCCGTACCGACGCCAGTCTCGTCGGCGTCGCGCGACTGGTGCGCGCGTTCCACGACGTGACCCGGGGCACCGAGGCGGCGGGCGACCAGGAGGTCGTCTGCCACAACGACCTCGCGCCCAAGAACACCGTGTACGCCGTGGAAGGCGCCGAGTGGCGCCCACTGGCCGTCATCGACTGGGACATCGCCGCCCCCGGCGAGCGCATCCATGACGTCGCCCACGTCTGCTGGCAGTACCTGGACCTCGGCCCGGGCGTGACCGACGTGCCGGAAGCCGCACGCCGCATCGGCCTCATCTGCCGCGCGTACGGCCTCGAAAGCCGTCACCGGCTTCTCGACACCGTCCTGTGGTGGCAGGACCGGTGCCGGCGGGGCATCGAGGCGGGGGCGGAGCGTGGGGAGCCGGCCATGGCCGCGCTGCGCGAGCGGGGCGTCGTGGCCGAGGTACGCGGCGCCCACGACTGGGTCGCCGCCCATCGGCGGGAACTGGGCGCCTGCCTGTACTGACCATGACCCGGTCGGCGGCGGGCTCCAGCGCTCAAGGGGGTGCGGAGGCGCGGAGGCCGGTCCGTGGAGGTCACGGGCCGGCCGACGGGGCGTTCCTTCCTGGTGAGGCCCTACGGCCTGCGGGTGGCCCTCGCCGCCGTGCCGGCGCACACCATCCCGAGGAGCACGGCCAGGGCGCCGATGACGACGTTGTTCCAGATGACGCCGGCGTCCGGGCTGTCGCCGACGATCCACGGCGAGATGATCATCCACACGCCCATGGCGCACATGGCCCAGCTGAGGCCGTACATGCGTTCCGGAGTCGTGGTGAACCCGATGGCCAGCAGGCCGATCGCGATGCCCACGATCAGGTTGTGCGTCACGAGTGGCGGCTGACTCGTCGTGTAGTGGAGTATCCACGGCGACACCGCGCAGTACAGGCCGAGCAGGAACACCGGTCCGTCGACGAGCGGTACATCGCGACCGCCGAGCACGCGGGCGTAGCGCGCCCGCATTTCCAAGACATCAGGGTGACTCGACATGTCACCTCTGGTGTGCGAGACGTTGGCCATGAGCTGTCTCCTTCAAAAGCGCCACGTAAGCCCATTCTGTCCTTATTTTTCCTTTATGTGTAGAGGGTGGAGGGGGTGCCCGGTACATGTCCTCGCGGATCGGGGGCACGTGGATGTGTACGACCACACCTGTACGACGACGGACGAAGAACAGAAGAACAATGGAGGTGTCTGCCGCTATGGGCGCGAAGGTGTTGGAGCGCTTTCCTGCGGGAGCTCCGCGCGGATCGTGGCCGGCGGAGGAGTACGCGGCGCGCTGCCGTGCCGAGGGCAAGCCCGCGACCGTCGTGATGGATCTGAAGACGGACGCCTTCCTGGTGGTGGTACCGGCCCGCGACGAGGAGTGAACCGTCCCGGGTGGGCGTTCCCGTCGAGGAAACGGCGTCGAGCACGAGGACGTGGCTTACGGGGCGTCGCCCGTCAGGGCGTTCAAGTGTGCCCTGCGTGATAGCTCCGTCTGGCCCTGGACCAAGAGGAACATGCTCTCTCGGGCGAGTCGCTGGGCCTTGTTCGTGAGCGTCATCGCCCGGCCGCCCCCGGCCACCACGGCCGCCGTGGTGGCCGTCCGCATGACCTCGTACGACTGCGTCCTGAGGGCCAGTCGTTCCTCTAGGTGCGCGTCCGGCACCGGGTGGTCGGCCAGGGCGTAGGCCCGGCTGCGGACTTCGGCGAGGCGGGTGCGCAGTGGTCCGGCGACGTCCTCGTCCAGCAGGGTCAGCGCCGCCTCGGCGATGCCGAACACCGCTGGAGAGGCGCTCACCGTCTTCGTGCGGTCGGCGGCGCTCCACCGCTCGAACGGCGCCCGCAGGACCACCGCCTCCTCCGGCAGCCACAGGCCGTCCAGCTCCAGGGACACCGTGCGGGCGGCGGTGAGCGCCGCGAGCCGGATCGGCTCCGAGGGGCGCAGTCCCCGCTGCTCGCGAGCCTCGGCGAACGCGAACACCACCTCGCCGCCGTCGGTGACACCCGCCAGCAGCATCACGTCGTTCAGGCCCCAGCCCGTGTACCAGGGCACGGTGCCGTCGAAGCGCCAGCCGCCCCGCTCGGGAGCGGCCCGTACGGGACGCCGGGGGAAGGCGCGGACATGGGCGTACGCGATCCCGGCCAGCAGCTCTCCCGTGGCAAGCGGCCGCAGCAGCCGTTCCCGCACCGGCCCGTCCGACTGCGCCAGCAGCTTCACCGGCGTGTGGTGCTGTGTCTGCACGAACCACGTCGAGCAGCACGCCCCGGCCAGGATCTCCGCCGTCTCCCGTGCCACGGCAGCCGGCGCGTCGGCCCCGCCGTACTCCTCCGGCGCGCCCACCCCGAGCAGCCCCGACCGCTTGATCGCCTCGATGTGGCTCACCGGTACGCCCTCCTGGTCGACGCGCTCGGCGTGCGGGACGAGCAGGTCGTCCGCGAGCCGGCGGGCGTGGGTGACGAGGGAGTGGGGTGTCGTGGTGGTCATGAGGGAATTCTCGCGGTGCGGTGGGGCGAGGTGTCGATCCGGGGGTGTGCCGTTCGTGTAGGAGGTGAGAGAACGCCACGACGCCGGCAGGGGCGTCTGGAATCCGAGGAGGCCGTCATGAAGTACTACCTGCTCAGTGTGATGCAGCCCGTCGGGGAACCGCCCGCCCCGGAGATCCTCGCGGAGATCGGCAGGAATCTCGACGTCTTCCACCGTGAGCTGCGCGAGGCGGGTGCCTGGGTGTTCGCCGGGGGACTGCACGGCCCCGAGTCCTCCACCGTGCTGCGGCCCCGCGACGGCGACGTCCTGGTCACCGACGGCCCCTACGCCGAGGGCAAGGAGATGCTGGGCGGCATCTGCCTCATCAAGGCGCCCGATCTGGACGCGGCCCTCGACTGGGGGCGCAAGGCGGCCCTGGCGACCACCCTGCCCATCGAAGTGCGCCCGTTCATGCACGAAGCAGAGGCGTGATGACCACGGACGTCGAGGCGGTCTTCCGCGCGGAGTACGGCCGCGCGGTCGCCGTCCTCGTCCGCTTCCTCGGCGACATCGACCTCGCCGAGGAAGCGGTGCAGGACGCCTTCACCACGGCCGTGCGGCGCTGGCCGGAGACCGGTGTCCCGCCGAGCCCGGCCGGGTGGATCATCACCACCGCGCGGAACCGGGCGATCGACCGGCTGCGACGGGAGGCCGGACGTGGCGAACGCCACGCGCAGGCCGCCCTGCTGCACGCCCCCGACGCCCCGCCCGAGGAGGGCCCCGTGCGCGACGACCGGCTCCGCCTGATCTTCACCTGCTGTCATCCCGCCCTCGCCCTCCCGGCCCGGGTCGCGCTGACGCTCCGGCTGCTGGGCGGGCTGACCACGGCCCAGATCGCCCGCGCCTTCCTCGTCCCCGAGCCGACGATGGCCCAGAGGCTCGTCCGGGCCAAGGCCAAGATCCGCGACGCCCGGATCCCGTACCGGGTGCCCCGCGACGCCGACCTTCCCGACCGGCTGAACGGGGTCCTGGCCGTCGTCTACCTGATCTTCAACCAGGGGTACGAGGGCCAGGCCGACCTGTGCGCGGAGGCCGTGCGCCTCGGCCGTCTCCTGGCCGAGCTGATGCCGGACGAACCCGAGGTCACCGGCCTGCTCGCACTGATGCTCCTCATCGACGCGCGCCGGGCCGCTCGGCAGGACGACAGCGGAGCCCTCGTGCCGCTGCCCGAGCAGGACCGGGGGCGCTGGGACCGCGACCTGATCACCGAGGGACAGGAGCTGGTCCGCCGCTGCCTGCGCCGGAACCGGCCGGGGCCGTACCAGATCCAGGCCGCCATCCAGGCCGTCCACAGCGACGCGCGGAGCACCGAGGCCACGGACTGGGGGCAGATCCTGCGGCTGTACGACCAGCTCATGGCCCTCGCCCCGAGCCCGGTCGTGGCCCTGAACCGGGCGGTCGCCGTCGCCGAGACGGACGGCCCGAGCCAGGCCCTCGGCCTCGTCGACGCGCTGGACCTCGGCACGTACCACGTCTTCCACGCCGTCCGCGCCGATCTGCTGCGCCGCCTGGGCCGCGGCACGGATGCGGTACGGGCGTACGAGGCGGCCATCGCGCTCGCCGAGAGCCCGGCGCAGCGCGCGTTCCTCGTCGGGCGCCGGGACGCACTCAAGCGGTAGTCACCCTGTTGCGCCGGTGCGTCAGGCCGCCGGCCCGGTGCTCCCGCGCTCCACCAGCTTCGCTGCCGTGGCGTGGAACCGGGCTGGCGCCTCGCCGACCACGGCGGTGGACACCGCGCCACCCCACGAAGCGACCGCGCCGGCTCTGCGACCACGGGCCGGCACCCCCAGGGCGGGTAGGCCCGGCCATGTGTGCGTAAAGCCGACCCTGTGGCGTCGGACGCGTGTGCGAGACTCCGCCGATGAGCTCGGAAACGATCACCGCGGACTCCGCGGGCACCTGGAAACTCGGCGACCTGCCCGTGAGCCGCATCGGCCTCGGCGCGATGCGGCTCACCGGCAGCGCCGCCTTCCACCTCGGCACGCCGAGCGACCGAGACCGGTCGATCGCCGTACTGCGCAAAGCAACCGACCTCGGTGTGAACCACATCGACACGGCCGCCTTCTACTTCTCGTCGCTGCGTTCCGCCAACGAACTCATCAACAGCGCGCTGGCCCCGTACCCGGACGACCTGGTCATCGTCACCAAGGTCGGCCCCTACCGCACGTGGTCGGGGGAGTGGGGCACCTCGGCCCGGCCCGAGGACCTGCGCGGCCATGTCGAGGAGAACCTCCGCCAGCTCGGCCGCGACCACCTGGACGTCGTCAACCTCCGCCGGATGCGACAGGACTCGATCGCGGAACACTTCGGCGCCCTCGCCGAACTGCGTCAGGCAGGACTGATCCGTCACCTCGGCATCTCGAACGTCGAGCCCCGCCACCTCGCTGAGGCGCAGGCCATCGCGCCCGTGGTGTGCGTGCAGAACCAGTACGGGATCGGCTTCCGCGACCCCGCCACCGACGAACTGCTGCGGATCTGCGGCGAACAGGGCATCGCCTTCGTGCCGTTCTTCGCCATCGCCGGCGAGAGAGGTCCGCAGGGCGCGCCCACGGCCCATGGCGAGGAAGTGCTCGCTGTCGCCCGCGCGCACGGTGCGAGCCCCGCACAGGTCCGGATCGCCTGGACCCTGCGACAGGGCGCGCACGTCCTCGCCATACCGGGCACCGGCAACCCCGACCACCTCGCCGAGAACGTCGCCGCGGGCGCGCTGCACCTCACCGACGAGGAAGTGGCGCGACTCGGCGCCCTGAGTCCCCGGGGCGGCTCGACGAGCTAGTCGATCCAGACCCCGTCCCGCATGTGATGCCGCTGCGGCAGCTCATGGTGCTCGCACCGTGCCTGCACAGCCCGCGGGCGCACCTGGAAGGAGGCGTACGACGGGCTGTCCTCGCGAGGGTCCCGGCCGTGCTTCGCGAGGAACGCGTCGGCCGCCGCCGACGCCAGCCGGTCCCGGCCGCCGTCGCGCAGATTGCGGCCGGTGGGACTGGTGAGCCGCGTCGACAGCCACACGGACTCGCCGTCCCGGACGAACCACAGGAGGACCGGACACGGCAACCCGCCGGCGTCCGCCGTGGCCACCCAGATGCCGGCCTCCCGCTGGAGGCGGGCCGGGACATCCTGCTTGCGTTGCTCGCGACTGCGCTGCGGACCGGTGATCTCCATGGCGGGACGCCAACCGGGGGCGGGGTCCGGGCGCCTCGGGCGGGAGGCCCGGGACGGCGGTCCGACAGCCATCGAGAGGCCGGTCGGGTGCCGACTGGCGCGTGCCGCGTTTTACGTATAACCTCTCCGGTCAATCACCTGCCCCGAAAGGCCCCGATGCCCCGTATCGCCCTGGTCACCCTCGTCGTCGCCGACTACGACGAGGCGATCCGCCACTACACCGAGGCCCTCGGATTCCGGCTCGCCGAGGACACGCCCCGGCCCGACGGCTCCCGCTGGGTCGTCGTGGAGGCCGGTGCGCCGGGACAGGGCACCGCGCTGCTGCTGGCCCGCGCCAGGAACGAGGCCGAGCGTGCCCGGGTCGGGGACCAGACCGGTGGGCGCGTCGGCTTCTTCCTGCACACCGACGACTTCGCCCGCGACCACGCCCGGATGATCGCCGCGGGCGTGACCTTCCTGGAGGAGCCGCGCCACGAGCCGTACGGAATCGTCGCCGTCTTCCAGGACCTGTACGGCAACCGCTGGGACCTGCTCCAGCCCGCCACCCACTGATCCACCTGCTGAGGAACACGCACATGACCGCGCCCCGCATCGACACCGACACCCTCCGCCGGCTGCCCAAGGCCGTGCTGCACGACCACCTCGACGGCGGCCTGCGCCCCGCCACCGTGGTGGAGCTCGCGGACGCGGTCGGCCACCCCCTGCCCACCACCGACCCGGACGAGCTGGCCGCCTGGTACGTCGAGGCCGCCGACTCCGGTGACCTGGTCCGTTACATAGCCACCTTCGAGCACACCCTCGCCGTGATGCAGACCCGTGAGGGCCTGCTGCGCACCGCCGAGGAGTACGTCCTCGACCTCGCCTGTGACGGTGTCGTCTACGGCGAGGTCCGCTACGCCCCGGAGCTGATGACCAAGGGCGGGCTGGCCCTGCCGGAGGTCGTCGAGGCCGTCCAGGAGGGATTGGCGGCGGGCATGGCGAAGGCTGCGGCCGCGGGCACCCCGGTCCGGGTCGGCACCCTGCTGTGCGGGATGCGGATGTTCGACCGCAGCCGGGAGGTCGCCGACCTGGCGGTCGCCTACCGCGACGCCGGTGTCCTCGGCTTCGACATCGCCGGCGCCGAGGACGGCTTCCCGCCCGCCGACCACCTCGCCGCCTTCGAACACCTGCGCCGCGAGAACGTGCCCTTCACCATCCACGCCGGCGAGGCCCACGGCCTGCCCAGCATCCACCAGGCCCTCCAGGTGTGCGGCGCCCAGCGGATCGGCCACGGGGTGCGCATCACCGACGACATAGTGGACGGAAAGCTCGGCCGCCTCGCCGGCTGGGTGCGCGATCGCCGTATCGCCCTGGAGATGTGCCCGACCTCCAACCTCCAGACCGGCGCCGCGACCTCGATCGCCGAGCACCCCATCACGGCCCTGAAGGACCTCGGCTTCCGCGTCACCCTCAACACCGACAACCGGCTGGTGTCGGGCACGACGATGACCCGCGAGATGTCCCTGCTGGTCGAAGAGGCCGGGTGGACGGCCGAGGACCTGCGCACGGTGACGGTGAACGCCCTGAAGAGCGCCTTCATCCCGTTCGACGAGCGCAACGCCCTGATCCGGGACGTGGTCCTGCCGGGCTACGAGTGGGTGCTCTGAACGAGCCCCCGCACATAGGCGGCCTGTCCGATGTGCTGCAGATCGTCGGACAGGACGCTGACCAGCCGTACGCCCAAGGTGACGGGCGGATCCCAGTTGTCGTCCACGACGCGCTCCAGGTCCTTGGCGGTCAGCTGCCGCAGAGCCCCCAGGGTCTGCTCGTGGACGGCGTCGTAGTAGCCGGTCAGCAGGTCGGCGGAATCCACCCGCACCTTGCCGACCTTCGTCGAGCTGTGGCCGTACCCGGTGTCGTGGCGCGGCAGGCCGAGCCCGAAGCGTTTATCCCAGTCCTGTGACAGCCAGACCTGGTCGAGCTCGAAGGCGTCCGCGACATGGTCGTCCTGGACCCGGGTGAGATGCCAGACCAGCCAGGCGATGGAGTTGGCGTCATGGGAGGGACGCGCGTTGAGGTGGTCGGGGCCGAGGCCCTCGACGGTGGCATGGACTTCTTCCTGGATGCGGCCGTAGCCGTCGATGAGGATGTCCTTCGCGTACATACGTCCACCATCGCGCATCGCACCCCGTCATGCGCCCGGAACCCGGCTCCCGGGGCAGCCCGGGCGGCCAGGGTTGCGCACGTGGGCGACGGCGCATCGGCCGCGCCGCGCAGCACGTTCCGTCGTGTGGGGTCCGCCATCGTCATGGTCCCTTCTCCCGACCGCGGTTGGGTCGCGGGGACGGTCAGGAGAGTGCGGCGGAGGACGGCCGGGTCAGGAGGCCCGGGCCTCCTCCCGGGCTGTCGCCGGACCCCCTGTCTGTTCCATCAGCGCCATCAGCGCCCGCGCCGCCGGGCTCGTGGCCTGCGGGGGCGGCAGCATGGCGACCGTCTCGTACACCGTCTCGCCGGTGCCCTTCACCGGCAGGGCGGTCAGTGATGCGCGCTTGTGCGCGAAGTGCCGGGGGACGACGGCGATGCCCAGGTTCTCGTCCACCAGATCGAGCAGACTGTGCACGTCGTTCACCTCCAGCGCGACGCTGCGCCGCACGCCCGCCGCGGCGAACACGGCGTCGGTGGTGCGGCGCGGCCCCCAGTCCGGGTGGAAGTCGACGAACACCTCACCGCCCAGATCCTCCGGCGTGACGGCGGCGCCGACGGCCGCGAGCGGGTGGCTGGAGTGGCACAGCACCGTCATCGGCTCACTGGTCAGCGGTACGGACCTCAGCTGGTCGGTGTCCTCCTGTGTGCGCACCGCGAACGCCAGGTCCAGCCGCCCGGCCGCGACCTCCTCCGCCAGCGCGCCCGAGCCCGCCTGCCTCAGGCAGATCTCCACGTCCGGGTGCTGCCGCCGGAACGCCGCCAGCAGCCCCGCCACATGCACCCCGGCGATGCACTGCTCGGTGCCGAGCGCGAGCATGCCGCGCAGCACGCCCTGCACCGCGGCCACCGCCTCGTGGGCCGCCCGCACCTGCGCCAGGATCCGCTCCGCCTCACCCAGCAGCGCCCGTCCGGCCGGGGTGAGCGTCACCCGGCGGGTGGTCCGCACGAACAGCGGCGTCTGCAGCTCGCGCTCCAGCGCGCGGATCGAGGCCGACAGACCCGACTGCGACACCAGCAGCCGTTCGGCCGCCCGGGTGAAGTGCTGGTCCTCGGCGACAGCGACGAAGTGCTGGAGATGGCGCAGTTCCATGACTGAGAAGCGTATCCGCTGAATCCCATCGGATTCTTCTGTTGGACCACTGGCCGCAGGTCGCGAAAGAGTGGACCCCGGTTTCCCGGCCCCGGTGATCCGGACTTGTCCCGGACACGGTGCCCTCGTGCCAACCCCTCTGGAGTCGCGTTGTACACCGCACACCCCGATCGCTACGCGGACATGCCCTACCGGCGCACCGGACGCAGCGGCCTGAAGCTCCCCGCGCTCTCGCTCGGCCTGTGGCACAACTTCGGCCCGGACCGCCCCGTCGAGACCCAGCGCGCCATTCTGCGCCGCGCCTTCGACCTCGGCGTCACCCACTTCGACCTGGCCAACAACTACGGCCCGCCGCCGGGCGCCGCCGAGTCGGCCTTCGGTGAGGCGCTGAGGGCGGACTTCGCGGCGTACCGCGACGAGCTGATCATCTCCACCAAGGCCGGCTACCTGATGTGGCCCGGCCCGTACGGCGAGTGGGGCTCCCGCAAGTACCTGCTGTCCTCGCTCGACCAGAGCCTGAAGCGGATGGGCCTGGACTACGTCGACATCTTCTACTCGCACCGCCCCGACCCGGACACTCCTCTGGAGGAGACGATGGGCGCCCTGCACTCGGCGGTCCAGCAGGGCAAGGCGCTGTACGTCGGCGTCTCCAACTACTCCGCCGAGCAGACCCGCGAGGCCGCCCGCATCCTCGCCGACCTCGGCACCCCGCTCCTCATCCACCAGCCGCGCTACTCCATGCTCGACCGCCGCCCGGAGGACGAGGGCCTGCTGGACGCGCTGGACGAGCTCCAGGTCGGTTCCATCGTGTTCTCCCCGCTGGAGCAGGGGCTGCTCACCGCCCGCTACCTCGACGGCATCCCCGAGGGCTCGCGGGCCGCGAGCGACAGCCCCTTCCTGAACTCCGACGCGGTCACGGAGGATCTGGTGGGCAAGCTGCGCGCCCTGAACGACATCGCCACGTCGCGCGGCCAGACCCTGGCCCAGATGGCGCTGTCCTGGGTGCTGCGCGGCGGCCGCGTGACCTCCGCCCTCGTCGGTGCCAGCAGCGCGCAGCAGATGGAGGACAGCGTCGGGGCGATCCGCAACCTCGACTTCGACGCCGACGAGCTGGACCGGATCGACGCGGTGATCAAGTCGTAGGCCGCCCGCCCGGCGAAGCCGTGGGACGTCGCACGGCGATCAGGAACGGAGGCGGTCCCGGCAGGTACCACTGCTTTTCGGCCAACAAGGGCCGTGAATATGCCAGGAGACTGGCCGGAAAGCCGTGGTGACAGTGTTTCATTGGTGAACATACTCGACTGGAGAGCGCTTCACGTCGCGCGACAGCGTCCTCACGCTCAGCACGGAGCCGCAGCACACGAGCCGCACGGAGAGCGAGGCCGGCCGGCAGGCGAGCCATGCAACGGGGGAGTGAATCGTGCACGACGAGTTCCTGTGCCATGTCACCGCGTACGGCGTCTGCGGCGGCCGCCGCATCGGCGTACCCCTGGGAACCTACCGGGCTCCCACCCTCGCGTTGGCCCTGTGGTGGTTACGGGACCGCGCGTCCTGGATCGCCGAGCGCCTCGACCCGCAGCCCGACGCCGAGCACTTACCGTCCGGCGCGCTGGTCCCGGTCACCGACACCGTGCCCGACGTGCCCACCGTACTGCGCGCCTGGTGCGGCGACGTCGCCCAGCAGGAGCTGGTCGCCGAGGAGTTGGCCGCCGGACGGCTGGTACGCATCGCCACCAGCGACGACACCACCGAGTACGAACTGCTCGCCGAGTCGGTCGACGCCGTACGCATGCAGCGCATCCTCCCGGCGCTGGTCATGCCCGTCGCCTGAACCCCGCCCGTCACACCAGGCGCCCATGTGCGCGGATCCACCCACGTCGTCCCGCAGCACGCGATGCCCGCGCGGGAGGCCGCCGCCCGGACTCGCCCGCCTCCCGGAGGGAGCTAGGACCCGCCGTTCCCGCGCCGCTCCTGGCCCAGGCCGCCCAGCGGCGCGCGCCGTGCCGAGACCTTCCGGTGGCAGATCCGCCAGCCCGCCTCGACGCGGACCACGGTGTCCTCGTACGTCACGGACCCGCACGAGCCGTCCGCCATCACCCCCAGCCCCTTGGACCGGGCGAGGACCCGGCCGTCGGCCACCTCCTCGATCACCACGTTGGTGACGTGGTGCGCGACCGGATTGGCGGCGCCCAGCGCCAAGGCCGCCTGCTTCAGGGCGGCCAGCCCGGTGACCGGCCCCTGAGCGACGTCTGACAGGTCGTAGACCACGTCCGGAGTGAACACCTCCTGGCAGCGGTCCAGCTCCCCCTCGTCGACCAGGTGCCCGTGCAGGGCGATCAACTCGGTGATGGCCAGGCGGTCTTCGAGAGCCAACGCCATGTTCTGCCCTTCCCTCGACTCGGCGTACACTCCCCTGCCCGACGTCATCGCTGCCATTCCTTTCCGGCCCGGCCCTTACGGCTCACCGTCCGCGCCAGCAGCGCCCCGAGAAAGCCGATGACCAGACCCCACAACAGGGCCAGTCCGAGAGCGGTCCACCACTGCGGTCTGAGAAACAGGTCCCCGGACAGGAAGCCCAGGTCGCCGATACCCAGCACCGACAGGCCGTAGTGCGCGGAGATCCGGCCGACGAGGCAGATCATGAGCACCGTGAGGGTGAGCGCGACCGCCATGTGCACCGCGTGCTGCCACGCCCGCATCCCGGCGGGGGACCGCGCCGCCATCACGAAGGCGGCGGCCAGCAACAGCACCGCGTCGACGACCACCAGCCACCACACCCGGCCGTCGTACTCGGCGAGCGTGCCCAGATTCAGCTCGGAGACCTCCGGCCCGCGCAGCACCTCGTCGAGCACGTGCGGCATGGGCAGCGCGAACGGCCCCTGCACCCTGCCGTTCCAGGTGGCGCCGAGACCGATCGTGAGCGCCAGCCACACCAGGTTCGGCAGGCCGAGCAGAATCAGGGCGAACGTCTCCGCCGCGTAGTCCCGCGTCGCCGCGACGACCAGCGCGACGACGAGGCCCAGGACCACGTACGCCAGCAGCAGCGCGACCATCGCGTACGCCGCCGGCCGCACCGACGTCTGCAACGGCACCAGCCGCCCGGGCAGCGGGGCACCGCGTGACACCAGCAGGGCCAGGACCAGTACGCCCGCCAGCCACAGCAGGCCGAAGACCAGCGTCAGCGGCACGTCGGTGGTGAAGCCCACCTCGGGGGAGATGCCGAACAGGTCGCCCAGGTCCTCCAGTTCGCCGCCGACGGAGATGGCGAAGGTCTGCCGGGCGGCGAGCGCCACCCCGAGCAGGCCGAGCAGCCACAGGACCGCGATCCTCGCGGCCCAGCCGGCCAGCTCCGCGGTGCCGGCCTCCGCCCGGTGGCGCAGCGGCCGCAGGAAGCCCCAGGCGGTCACCAGTGCCCCGGCGAGCGTGACCGACAGGGGGATCACGGTCAGCCCGACATCGGTCTCGGCCAGGGCTCCGGCATTGCCGGAGAGCTCGATCGAGCCCCCGACGGCGGTGACGACGGTCGCCGCGACGACCCGGGGAAACGCGTTGTCGGGGAGGTCCGTGGCGCCTGCCGCCCACAGTCCGAGTGACGCCACGACCCCCATGGTGACCAGCCCGGCGAGCACCGTGAGGAGAGCCTGCACCCACCCGTGGCGGGCGACCGCCTGGGCGGAGTGGCGGGTGACTGCCCGGTCGGAGGGTGTTTGCGAACTCACGCTGCCACGCTAAGCAGCACCAGGACGGTGCGCCTGCCGGGAGGGCCGTCCGCGCCCGCGCGCGATCGGCTCGCCCACGCCACGGGACCGGGGCACACCACGGCCGCTGCGGTTCCGGGCCGGCCGCGCGCTCGCGAGGTACTCCTTCGGACGGGGGTCAGGAGGGGCCCCCGACCCGTTCACCGGGTCCTCCCCGGCCACCTGACTCAGTCGGCCCGGACGACCAGGGCGTGGTCGCCGAGACCCAGCAGGCGATCCGCCGGCAGTTCGTCGAGCGCCGTGAGGACGGTCAGGACGCGGCCGGTGGCCGGATCGAACGCCACGTCCTGGACCGTGCCGCGCTC
Source organism: Streptomyces sp. S.PNR 29 (assembly GCF_030386795.1). Taxonomy (GTDB): domain Bacteria; phylum Actinomycetota; class Actinomycetes; order Streptomycetales; family Streptomycetaceae; genus Streptomyces. The sequence continues at coordinate 79,271 of NZ_JANUQM010000012.1, read as the reverse complement.
GTCGCCCGTCTCGGCCAGAACCCTGCGGCCCAGCACCTCGTGGCCGGGCGGCGGTTCGACCGCGTCGGCCGTCGAGCGGACGAGGACGGCGTCGGCGCCCACCGCGTGCAGGGCGTCCCAGGCCAGCACCGTGTCCCTGCGGGGCCGTTTGCCGTGAACGCGGACATGGGTGACCGTCCCCGAGGCCGCGTCGACGGCCAGGGACGTCACCACACCGAGCTCGGCCGCCTCGGTCAGCGTCACCACCGGCAGGCCCTTGACCTGAGAGAACAGCATCACTGCAGCGAGTCCTTGCGGGAGTCGTGGAAGGCACCCACACGGGCGATGAAAGTCGGCAGGTCCTCGGCGACGTACCGGGTGGCGTCCGCCGGGATGACCAGTGCCCGGCCGGAGACGGCGAAGGTCTCCCCACGCGGCACGTACACCCTGCGCCGGTGACGTCTCGAGCCCTCCACGAGCGCCTTGCTCGCGGCGATCCGGAAGCCGACGACACGGCCGCTGGTGCCGCCCTCCACGACCACGTCGAGCACCGTGCCGACCTCGGCGCCCTCGTCCGTCAGCACCTCGGCCCCCAGCACCCGCCCCTGCCGGGCCTCCCGGCGTGCCACCACCACCGCCGTCTCGACCAGGGCCGACCGGTCGCGGACCATGACCGCGTCATGGCCCAGCGAGTGCACCCCGGACCAGGGCAGGCTCTGCTTCAGCGGACCCGCCAGCAGGCCCCGTCCGCTGAGGGTGAAGCCGGTGACACGTCCGGCGGAGTCGTCGAAGACGGTGTCCTTGACCTGGGCGACCGCGTCCCCGCCCAGCGTGACCACCGGCAGGGTCGTGAGGCTCCGCGCGGCCATCAGCTCGTTCATCGCATGCCCCTTCCGCCGACCCGGCGCCCGCGACGTACCGCGATCACCGTTCCCGAACGCCTGCGGGCCTGTACGCCCAGCGCGAGCAGCGCCACAGCGGCCACCGCCGCGATCACCACGACCAACCACACCCACCAGGCCACCGTCCACCTCCGGCGTCGCGGCCCGGGCTGCCCCAGACGGCTCCCGGTGTCTTCCGGGTGCCCCGCCCGGCTGTGACGATGCCCGCGGCACGGGTCACGGGACTGCGCGGCCCGGCTCGGGGTACGAGCACTGGTGCAGCAGCGTCCGGCCAGTCCGGCGTCCTAGAGAGAAACGCATGATCGAGCACCTGGACGGGGCAGTGATACCGACTGGTTTCGACGTGCCCGTGGAACCGCTACGGCGGGCGGCGCACTACACCGGCGAGGCAGGATGCATAGCCGAGGCACGGTCCTTCGCCGCGCACTTCCTGGACCAGCTCAGGACCGAGTGGTGCGCCACGATCGGCGACCGGGCCGACGGCGCGGTCCAGCTCGTGGTCAGCGAACTGGTCACGAACGCCGACCGGCACAGCAACGGGCCGTACATCCTGGAGCTGGAGGGTACGGACGCCTCGGTGGCGGTGTCCGTCTACGACAGCAGCGCCGCACTGCCCCGGACCTTCCCCCGCGACCCCGAACGCATCGGCAGGCACGGCCTGGAGATCGTCCACGCCCTGGCCCAGGAGGTCAGCGTCGAGCTGGTGCCGGTCGGAAAGCGCGTGCGCGCAGTGGTGGAACTGAACGGCGGGTGAGCCGCGCGGCCGACTCCTCGTTCGCCAGGACACAAATGCCGCCCCACATCTGATGTGGGGCGGCACCCATGTGCCGGTGGGCCGGGCCCGGCCGGTTCCTGCTCAGGCGCAGCCGAGCTCGCCCAGCATGCCCTCACGCAGCCGCGTGATGATCCGCTTGATCAGCCGGGAGACGTGCATCTGCGAGCAGCCGAGCTGTTCCCCGATCTCCGCCTGCGTGGCCTCCTCGACGAACCGCATATGGATGATCCGCCGATCGCGTTCGCTGAGTTCGGCCATGAGCGGGGCGAGCGAGTGGAAGTCCTCCACGAGCCGCAGCCCGTCCTCCTCGACGCCGATGAAGTCGGCGAGGACCGCCTCGCCGTTCTCGGGCCCGTCACCGGTGAGCGCGGCGTCCAGCGACGCGGAGTTGTACCCGTTGGAGGCGATCTGCGCCTCGATCACCTCTTTCTCGCTGATGTTCATCAGCGTGGCCAGCTCGGCGACCGTCGGCTCGCGGTCGAGGCGGCTGGCGAGCTCCTCGCGGGCCTTGGCCAGCTCCACGCGCAGCTCCTGCAGCCGCCGCGGCACGTGCACGGCCCAGGTGGTGTCACGGAAGAAGCGCTTGATCTCACCGACGATGTACGGCAGCGCGAAGGAGGTGAACTCGACCTCTCGCGCCAGCTCGAACCGGTCGATCGCCTTGATCAGGCCGATCATGCCCGTTTGGACGATGTCCTCCATGTCGTCGCCACGGCCGCGGAAACGGCCGGCCGCGAACCGCACGAGCGACATGTTCATCTCGATGAGCGTGTTGCGCGCGTACTGGTACTCGTGCGTGCCTTCTTCCAGTTCCGTCAGGCGCTGGAAGAACTGTCGGGACAGCTCCCGTGCGTCCCGCGGCGCCACACTCCTCGGGTCCACGACTCCCGGCAGTGGTTCGTCACCCGCCCTGGTCCCGGCGGTCTGCTCGACGACCTGTGCCTCCGACCGGATCACGGCGGTGTCCATTACCTCTCCCACGAAAGTCACGGTGCTGACGTCTCCCTGAGCTCTCTCGCGGTTGCGGGTACCCAGGTCGTGGCCGACCATGCTCACCGTCCGACCGCACGGCCGAAATCGGTGGAGCTTCTGGTGATATGTTCGGTTTTGCCCCCACAGGATATCTGTATGCACCGGCGGTTGACACCTGGTGACGCAACTCTGCACGGTGATTCCACTCAGGGCAGAACGCTGATCCCTTCTTTCTCCGTTCCCTTCCGGGGCACGGCTCCTAGGCTGAAGTGGTGAGCAACCAAGCGCCGAACGAAGCCCGCGTCATCCCCCTGCGTCCGCCGGCCACGCGCCCGCAGCCCGGCCCGGGGGCCCGCCCCGCCCCCAGGGAACCGCTGTGGCGGGACCTGGTCGGCGACGTCCTGCGCCGCGAACGCCTCGCGCAGGAACGCACCTTGAAGGACGTCGCCGAGGCCGCCCGCATCTCCATGCCGTACCTGTCGGAGGTGGAACGCGGCCGCAAGGAGGCCTCGTCGGAGGTTCTCGCGGCCGCCGCCCAGGCCCTCGGCCTGAGCCTGCAGGACCTGCTGGCGCGGGCCCACGGCCGCCTCACCCGGCTCACCACACGGCACCCGAACCACGGCCGCAGCACATCCACTCCCCGGTACGACGGAATGTGCCTGGCCGCCTGACCGGCCGTCAGAGGCCGACGAGGCGGCGGCCCAGCACCTCGTCGGCCAGCCCGTACGCCACCGCCTCCTGCGCGGTGAACACCTTGTCGCGGTCCATGTCCGCGCGCAGCGTCGCCACGTCGTGGTGCGTGTGCCGCGACAGCACCTCCTCGACCTGGGAGCGGATCCGCACCATCTCCTTGGCCTGGAGCGCCAGATCGGAGACCATGCCGCGGCTGCCCCCGGTGGCGGGCTGCCCCAGCAGCACCCGCGCGTGCTCCAGCACGAACCGCCGCCCGGGGTCCCCGCCCGCCAGCAGCACGGCCGCCGTGGAGGCCGCCTGCCCGACGCAGAACGTCGAGATGGGTGCCTGCACGAACGTCATCGTGTCGTAGATCGCCATCAGCGAAGTGAACGAGCCGCCGGGGGAGTTGATGTAGATCGCGATCTCGCTCTCCGGAGCCGCCGACTCCAGATGGAGGAGTTGCGCGATGACGACGTTGGCGACGCCGTCGTCGATCTCGGTGCCGAGGAAGATGATCCGCTCGGCCAGCAGCCGGCTGTACACGTCGTAGGACCGCTCGCCCTGCGGGGTGCGCTCGACGACGTTCGGAATCGTGTACGTCCCCATGCCTAGAGCCCCATCCGTCGCTTCGACGCGGCCGGGCGGACGTCCGCGAGGGACTCCACGACCCGGTCCACCATGCCGTACTCCCTGGCCTCCTCGGCCGTGAACCAGCGGTCGCGGTCGCCGTCCCGGGAGATGGTCTCGGGGGTCTGCCCGGTGTGCTCGGCGGTGATGCGCTCGATGGTCCTCTTGGTGAACTCCAGGTTTTCCGCCTGGATCTCGATGTCGGCGGTGGTTCCGCCGATGCCCGCGGAGGGCTGGTGCATCATGATCCGCGCGTTCGGCAGGGCGTAGCGCTTGCCGTGCGTGCCGACGCTGAGCAGGAACTGGCCCATGCTGGCCGCGAAGCCCATGGCGAGCGTGGAGACGTCGTTGGGGATCAGCCGCATCGTGTCGTAGATGGCCAGTCCCGCGTGCACGGAGCCGCCGGGGCTGTTGATGTACAGGCTGATGTCGGTGCGCGGGTCCTCCGCGGACAGGATCAGCAGCTGGGCGCAGACCCGGTTCGCGGAGACCTCGTCGACCTGGGTGCCCAGCAGGACGATGCGCTGCGCGAGCAGTTGGGCGGCCAGGTGGTCGTCGAACCGGGTCGGAGGGGTGTCGCCCTCCTCGGCCCGGGGCAGCAGGGCCGGCACCGGGCCGGTGGTGAGTGGAGACATCGGCGCTCCTTGTCGAGTCGTCGAGGCTGGTGGTACGCGGCTGATGTGCACCGCGCTCCCCACTCTCGGCCGGGGACGGCCCCCGCCGGGGATTTCTCTGCCCGCAGCCGATCTGCTGCGGGCAGAGCGGTCGGCCGGCCCGGCGGGGCCAGGCCCTGCGACGCCGGGATGATCCAAACGACAGGGCCTAGGTGGGCGCGGCCGTCCGGGTGACTCGTAGGAACAGCTCGCCCGACCGATGAGTTCCGCGGCGTGGACCGGTCGACACTGATGACCGCGTTCCACGCCCCAGGAGGTACTCATGACCACCGACGGTTTCACCACGTGTCTCTGGTTCGACGGCCAGGCCGAGGAAGCCGCGCACCATTACGTCTCGGTCTTCAAGGACTCCAGCCTCGGGCGGGTCGTCCGCTACGGCGAGGCCGGCCCGGGACCGGCCGGGTCCGTGCTGACCGTGGAGTTCACGGCCAACGGGCAGAAGTTCGTCGCGCTCAACGGCGGCCCGGAGTTCAAGTTCACCGAGGCGATCTCCTTCCAGATCCTCTGTGAGAACCAGGAGGAGATCGACTACTACTGGACCAGGCTCACCGACGGCGGCGGGGAGCCGGGCCCTTGCGGCTGGCTCAAGGACAAGTACGGCGTGTCCTGGCAGGTCGTCCCGAGCGTTCTGATCGACATGATCAGCGACCCCGACCAGGAGAAGGCGGCCCGCGCGACCAAAGCCATGCTCGCGATGGGCAAGCTCGACATCGCCCCCCTGGAGAAGGCGTACGCGGGCGAGTGACGCACCCGGGAGAGCGGCGGCCCGTCCGCCGCTACTCCTTCTCTGCCAGGATCTCCCTGATCACATACCGGGAGTTCTCCGCCACCGGCGGATTGGTCACCCAGTAGTAGGGCAGCGCGATGAGCGCGATCGACAGTGCCCAGCCCCGCCCGCGCGCCCACTCGGCGTCGTCGGCGCCCACGGCCTCGCGGAAGGCGCCGCGCACCGCCGCGGGGAGCAGGTTCCAGGCCACGATCAGATCGGCGGCCGGGTCGCCCACGCCGGCGGCGCCGAAATCGATCACGGCGCAGAGCCGCCCCTCGCGGACCAGCAGGTTCCCGGGCATCAGGTCGCCATGGGCCCAGACCGGCGGCCCGGAGTACTGAGGGACGCGCAGCGCCTCCTCCCACAGCGCTGTCGCCGCCGCCGTGTCGACCCCCCTTCCCTCCAGCTGGGCGATGGCCTCACGCGTCAGCGTGTCCCGCGTCGCCAGCGGGACGCCCCGGTAGCCCGTCGGCCCGCCCACGGGGTCGATCCGGCGCAGGGCGCGGATGAACGCCGCCAGGTCCTTCGCGAGCAGCTCGGCCTGATCGAGGGAGCCGACGACCGGATTCCGGCCGTCCAGCCAGCCGTACACCGACCAGGGCCACGCGAAACCCTCGCCGGGACCGCCCTCGGCCAGCGGCTCGGGCGTGGCGAAGGGCAGGTGCGGTCCGAGCCGGGGCAGCCATCGCTGCTCGTGCTCCACGCTGTCGACCGCACCGGGGTGCCGGGGGAGCCGTACCACCAGGTCCGTACCCAGCCGGAACATGGCGTTCTCGGTCCCGGAGGACTCCAGGCGCTGCACGGGCAGACCGGCCCACTGAGGGAACTGCCCGGCGATCAGCCGCCGGACGAGGTGGTCGTCGATGTCCACCTCGTTCTCGCGCATCTTCATGGCACACATGCGGCCCATCTCAGCGCTCAACTCACGGCCTGTCGAACGCTTTTCGTGATTTCGCGGGCGATGCGCAGGATCCCGGGGGAGCGGACCGGGCAGGGCTTCGGCGTCGATGTCGTGGGCGCGAGGCAGAAGTGCAGGTAGTCGTCGTCGCGATGGAGCGCGGTCCGGTCCCGGCCCGGCTGGGTGCAGTAGTCGGGGTGGGCGCGCTCGTAGGCGGTGCACGGCAGGTGCTGTGTCCATGTGTAGCGGGCCGAGGCCGGGCTCACCGCCCTCCCGGCGTCGGCGACGCGGTCGCCCGATGCGGCGGCCTGCCGCTCGTACAGCGCGTTCACTTCGCGGACCCGGTCGGGGGTGATGGGGTCCGGGCCCTGCAGCACCCAGACGATGCGCGGGCGGTGGGATCCGCCGGCCGTCGTGATCTGCTCGGTGAGCTTCCGCGCGTCGGCCTCGTACCGTTCGAAGTACTTCTTCCGGGAGGCGTCGTACGTGATCCCGTCCATGCACGGCGTGTATCCCCAGGCGTTGCCCCAGAACTGCAGCACCACGACGTCCGGGCGCAGCGCCCGCACCAGGGCGGCCGCCTTGTCCCCGGCCGGTACGAGGGACCGCTCGGCCGTGCCCTCCAGGTAGTCGCACAGGGTGGTGCCCGAGTAGGGGGCGCTGGTGTACTCCGCCTTGAGGTCCTTGCGGAGTTCCTGCCCGAGGACCTTCTGGTTCTCCATGGCGAGCGAGTCGCCGAGGTACAGCACGGCCGGGGGCTTCGCCGGGGCGCTCGGGGAGGCGGCGGCCCGCTGGTGGGTGGTGGCCGACGCGCTCGGCGCGGTGGGCTCCCGGGGCGGCCCCTCGGGCCCGGACGACGGATCGCCGCATGCGCCGAGCAGCGCCCCGGCGACCAGTACCCCCACGATCCACGGCTTGCGCATACGGCAACTCCCGCCCCGGCCACCGAAACGGCTCCCCAGGCAAGCACAGCCGGGCCCGAGGGGGAAGACACCCGTCGGCCAGGGAGCGTGCCGTGGCCCACGGAGTGACGGCGGGTCAGACCTCGATGTCGTTCACCAGCACCGCGGCCCCGTCGAAGCGTCCGGCCTTGAGGTCGTGCAGTGCCTCGTCCGCCCGCGTCAGCGGATAGGTGTGCGTGGTGGCGCGCACGCCATGCCGGGCGGCGAGGGTCAGGAACTCGCGGCCGTCCTCGCGCGTGTTGGAGGTGACGCTGCGCAGCTCCTTCTCGTAGAACAGCTCGCTCTCGTAGCGCAGCGGCGGAATGTCACTGAGGTGGATCCCGGCGATCGCCAGCACACCGCCCCGGTCGAGGGCGCGCAGCGCGACCGGAACCAGCTCACCGGCCGGCGCGAACAGGATCGCGGCGTCCAGCGGTTCCGGCGGCACCGCGTACACGTCCTGCGCGGAGTCGGCCCCCAGCTCCAGCGCCAGCCGCCGCGCGGCAGCGCCCCGGGTCAGGACGTGCACGGTGGCGCCCTCGGCGATCGCCACCTGCGCACACAGGTGGGCGCTGCCCCCGAACCCGTACAGACCGAGCCGTCCGCCCGGCGCCAGTGCCGTCCGCCGCAGAGCGCGGTATCCGATGATGCCCGCGCACATCAGCGGCGCCGCCGCCACGTCGTCGAGGCCGCCGGGCAGCCGGTAGGCGAAGGCGGCCGGGACCGTCGTGTACTCGGCGTATCCGCCGTCGGCGTCCCAGCCCGTGTACCGCGAGGACGGGCACAGGTTCTCCGCGCCCCGCGCGCAGTGGACGCAGGTCCCGTCGGTGCGGCGCAGCCACGCCACCCCGACGCGGTCGCCGACGGCGAAGCCTTCCACCGCCGCTCCGAAACCCGCCACCATGCCGATCACCTCGTGGCCGGGCGTCACCCCCGGCCGGTGCACCGGCAGGTCACCCTCGGTGACGTGCAGGTCGGTGCGGCACACTCCGCAGGCCCGCACACGCACCAGCAGCTCGTCGGCGCCCGGCACCGGCACCGGCTTCTCGACGAACCGGAGGGGGCCCTCACCGACCGGCCCCGGCTCGACCACGGACCACGCGTGCATCGTCCCGTCCGCCATCCCGCTCCCCGTCCCGCCGCAGGCCTCGCCGTACGCCCTCCAGTCTGCTGCGGTCCGGGCCGCTCGGCGCGCGGGTCGGCCCAGCGGTGGCTAGCGTGAGGAACGGACCATCCACCGATTGGGGAGGCGGCCATGGCCGTACAACCTGTGGGAGCCCCTTGCTGGGCCGACGCGATGTTCGGTGACCTGGAGGGAGCCAAGACCTTCTACGGCGACGTCCTCGGCTGGACCTTCGGCGAGTCGCAGTCGGAGTACGGCAACTACACCCAGGCCTATGTGAACGGCAAGGCGGCCGCCGCCGTCGTCCCGCCCATGCCGGGTCAGGAGGAGCAGCCCCAGTGGTGCCTCTACTTCGCGTCGGACGACGCCGCCGCCACGGCGTCCAAGATCCGCGACAAAGGCGGCGAGGTGCTGATGGAGCCGATGCAGGTCGGCGACTTCGGCACGATGTGCCTGGCCCGCGATCCCGGCGGCGTCGCCTTCGGAGTGTGGCAGGCCGGCAGCCACGAGGGGTTCGAGGTGGAGATGGGTGAACCGGGCTCCTTCTGCTGGGCCGAGGTCTTCACCCGCGAGCCGGAGAAGTCCGACGCGTTCTTCCCCGCCGTCTTCGGCTACAAGGCGCAGCAGATGCAGGACGACGCGATGGACTTCCGGGTCTACAACCTCGGTGAGCGCCCCGCCCTCGGCCGGATGAAGATGACGGAGGACTTCCCGCCCGAGGTGCCGCCCTACATCAACGTCTACTTCTCCGTGGAGAACTGCGACGACGCCGTGGCCACGGCCACCAAGCTCGGCGGCGTCCTGCGGTTCGGGCCGATGGACACCCCGTTCGGCCGGTTCGCGGCGCTGAGCGACCCGCAGGGCGCGAACTTCTCGGTGATCGACGTCACCCGGACCGAGGGCGAGATGCCGGCCATGACCGACGTCTCCTGAACGACCCGGGACGCATGACCCGTGCCGACCACCCGGCCCGCCCATGGCATGATCGTGTCCATGCGTGAACGTGTTGTGGCCGCGTGCGACGGGGCTTCGAAGGGAAACCCCGGGCCGGCGGGCTGGGCCTGGGTCGTCGCCGACGAGACGGAGATCCCGGCCCGCTGGGAGGCGGGGCCGCTGGGGAAGGCCACCAACAACGTCGCGGAACTCACCGCGCTGGAACGCCTGTTGGCGGCGACCGACCCGGACGTGCCGCTGGAGATCCGGATGGACTCGCAGTACGCCATGAAGGCCGTCACCACCTGGCTGCCCGGCTGGAAGCGCAACGGCTGGAAGACGGCCGCCGGTAAGCCGGTCGCCAACCGGGACCTGGTGGTACGCATCGACGAGCTGCTCGACGGTCGCACGGTCGAGTTCCGCTACGTCCCCGCCCACCAGGTCGACGGAGACCGGCTCAACGACTTCGCCGACCGCGCCGCCAGCCAGGCGGCCACCGTCCAGGAGCCCGCGGGCAGCGCCCTCGGCTCGCCCGAGCCGCCGTCCGCGCCGGACGCCCCGCCGGCCAAGGCCCCGCGCCGCCGGCCCGCCGCGTCCCGGTCGCGCGGCGGAAGCTCGTCCCGCACCATCAAGGCGAAGTTCCCCGGCCGCTGCGTCTGTGGACGCGGTTACGCGGCCGGGGAACCCATCGCCAAGAACGACCAGGGCTGGGGCCACCCGGAGTGCCGCACGGCGGCGGCCGGGTAGCCCCCGGGCGGCTCACACGACCGTGCCGCGCCAGCCGCCGGTCTCCCGGCCGCGCTCCTCGATGAACGACTTGAAGCGCTCCAGGTCGCCCTTGGTCTGCCGCTTCACGAATCCGAGCTTGTCGCCGACGGTCTCGGTGATGCCCTCGGGACTGAAGTCCATCTGCAGCATCACCTTGGTGTGGTCGTCGTCGAGGCGGTGGAAGGTGACGACACCGGCCTGCCTGGCCTCACCGGCGATCGTGGTCCAGGCGACCCGCTCGTCCGGGATCTGTTCCGTGATCTCCGCGTCGAACTCCTTGTGAACGCCGTTCACATTCGTCACCCAGTGCGTGAGCGTGTCGGTGCGCTGCTCGATGCGCTCCACGCCGCTCATGAACTCCGGGAACGACTCGAACTGCGTCCACTGGTTGTACGCGGTGTGCACGGGGACGCCGACCTCGATGGATTCCTCGACCTTCGACACGACGCGACTCCTCCTTCAGTGCCTTCGACATCTTCCGTTCTGCCCCGCGTGGGTACCCCTGACCTGCGGAGCGAACCGTCGATTCGGGCGGTCGGCCGGCGTCGAGGGGGCTCAGTGGGTGTCGAAGGTGTAGTGGGCGGTGTGGTCGAGCAGGTCGGCCGGCGTCACGTCGTTCCACGGCTTCATCGGCTCCCGCAGGTCGACCACGTCCGGCGTCCCGGCGGTGGGCGCATAGCCGGATCCGGGGTGGCGGCGCTGCCACTCGGCCCACAGCTTGTCGATGTAGGCGTGGTGCAACCAGAACACGGGGTCGTTGGGCGAGACGCCGGTCGCCATCTGCCCCCCGACCCAGACGTGGACCCGGTTGTGCAGGTTCACGCCCCGCCAGCCCTCCAGATGGTTGCGGAAACCGTCCGAGGCGCTGTTCCAGGGCGCCATGTCGTACGTGGATATCGACAGCACCGACTCGACCTCGGCCCGGGTCGGCAGTTGCCGCCCGCCCGCGCCGAGCGAACGGCGCAGGAACGTACGCCCGTCCACGCGCACGGTGATCGGCCAGTTTCCCGTGGACGCGGCGAACGGCCCGTCCATCACCCGCCCGTCCAGGCTGCGCCCGCTGCCGCCCAGGAAGTCCGGCGCCCACAGCGATGCCCGCGCCGAGCGGTCCGTGCTCCAGTCCCAGTACGGCAGCGCCACCGAGGCGTCCACCGACTGCAGCGCCCGCTCGAACTCCAGGAGGAATCTGCGGTGCCAGGGCAGGAAGGACGGTGACCGGTGGCCCGTCCGCTCGCCGTCGTCGGTGTCGGCGACGATGAAGGCGTTGTGTGTCGTGACGAAGGCGTCGTAACGGCCGCTGCGCTTGAGTTCCAGAACCGCGGCGACGAAGCGTCGTTTCTCGTCGGTGGTGAGGTTCGCCTGGTTCTTGCGGACGGTCATGTGCGGGTGGCTCCCAGGGTGCGTACGAGAACAGGATGCGTGCGAGAAGGCGTCAGTTGGCGGGGAAGGGGAGCAGTGGCGCGCCCTGCAACTCGTCGACCGCGGCGCGGGCGGCCGCGCGCGGCGTGGTCACCGGGTCGTAGTGGCTGACGACGCTGATCCAGCCGCCGTCGGCGTTCCGCATCACGTGCAGCTCCACCCCGTCGATGAACACGGCGTAGCCGGAGCCGTGGTGGTGACCGGCTCCTTCGACCGGCCGGCCCTGTATGCGGCGGCCCTTGTAGACCTCGTCGAAGGCCTCGGGGGAGTGGTGGTGCTCCGCGGCGGACGCGGACGGGATGGTGACCGTCTGGGCTCCGGCGGCCGCGGCGAGGGCGGCTGCGGCGGTGAGTGCGCGACGGCGGCTGAGTTCCGGCATACGGACCTCCTGGGTTCGTTCGGTGGGACGACGCCGCATGCCTATCGGCCCGGCCGAGACCGGGAGAAATCCCTCACAGTTGGTTGGCTGTGATCAGGACAATTGCCCACATGCCGTGCAAGATTGAACGAAGATGATCTTGTCGCGCCCAGGGGTCGCAGGGCCCCGGAAGGGGGAATTCCTCCCCCTGGAGGGCCAGTTCGGGGGCTGTTTTCGCGGGCCGGTGTGCCGCCAGTGGCGTGCCTCACGCCGCGAAGCTGACGCGATCGCGCGGGCGGGCCTCGGCGGCCTGCGCCTGCCCGTGCGCCTCACATGACGGAACCCGGCCTTGGGTGAATGGCAATTCACCGGCTAAGGTGAATTGCCATTCACCATTCTTTTCGTCCGCTCCCTGGAGGGCCGATGGACCAGGCCGCCCCGACACCGCACACCGGACGGACCGGCCTGCGGGCCCGGTCGACCGTGCCGGTGCTGGCGTTCGGCGGCATCCTCATGGCCGTCATGCAGACCGTCGTCGTCCCGCTGCTCCCGGACCTGCCGCGGCTGACGGGCGCCTCGGCGGGCGCGGTCTCCTGGATGGTCACGGCGACCCTGCTGTCCGGGGCCGTCCTCACCCCGGTCCTCGGCCGGGCCGGTGACATGTACGGCAAGCGACGGGTACTGATGGCGGCCCTCGGGCTGATGACCGCCGGCTCCGTCCTGTGCGCCGTCACCTCCGACATCGGCGTGCTCATCGCCGCCCGCACCCTCTCGGGCGCCGCCTCCGCCGTCGTCCCCCTGTCCATCAGCATCCTGCGGGACGAACTCCCGCCGGAGCGCCGGGGAAGCGCGGTCGCGCTGATGAGTTCCACCGTCGGCATCGGGGCCGCGCTGGGCCTGCCGCTCGCCGCGGTGATCGTGCAGTACGCGAACTGGCACACCATGTTCTGGGTGACCAGCGCCCTCGGCGCCACGGGGGTGACGCTGGTCCGGTGGGCCGTAAGGGAGTCGCCGGTGCGCGAGCCCGGCCGGTTCGACGTGCCGGGTGCGCTGGGGCTGGCGGCCGGACTGGTGTGCCTGCTGCTCGGGGTGTCCCAGGGCGGGCAGTGGGGGTGGGGCAGCCCGCGGATCGTGGCGCTGTTCGCCGGCGCCGTCGTCGTACTGGCCCTGTGGTGGTGGCAGCAGCTGCGGGCCGAACGGCCCCTGGTCGACCTGCGGCTCGTGTCGCGGCCCAGGGTCGGCCTGTCCCATGTGGCCGCCCTGCTGACCGGGTTCGCGTTCTACGCCAACTCCCTCGTCACGGCCCAGCTGGTGCAGGCGCCCGAGGCCACCGGGTACGGGCTCGGGCTGTCCATCGTCGCCACCGGCCTGTGCCTGCTCCCCGGGGGCGTCACCATGCTGCTGTTCTCGCCGCTGTCGGCCCGTGTCTCCGCGGCGCGCGGGCCGCGCGTCACCCTCGCCCTCGGGGCCGGCGTCATCGCCCTCGGCTACGGGCTGCGCATCGTCGACAGCCGTGACCTCTGGATGATCATCCTGGGTGCCACGGTCGTGGCGACCGGCACCACCCTCGCCTACTCGGCGCTGCCCACCCTCATCCTGCGCGCCGTACCGGCCGGACAGACCGCGTCCGCCAATGGCGTCAACGTCCTGATGCGCACCATCGGGCAGGCCGTCTCCAGCGCCGCCGTGGCCGCCGTTCTGGTGCACCGCACCAGCCTGGTCGGCGGGGCGCCGGTACCGACGCTGCACGGCTATCTGCTGGCCTTCGCGATGGCCGGCGCGGTCGCCCTGGCGGCCTGCGCGACGGCACTGTCCATACCCGGAGACCGCGTGCCGGACAGCGCTCGCAGCCGCACCCGCCGTGCCCGGGACGAGGCGATGGAGGGAGCATGAGTGCCGTGAGCACCCCACCCCCCACGTCCGCGCCCCCACGCCGGGACGCCGAGGCCACCAAGGCGGCCATCCTCAAGGCGGCCCGCCACCTCCTGGCGCGTCACGCCCACGCCGACATCACGCTCAAGGCCGTCGCCGAACGCGCCGGGGTGAGCCCGCCGTTGATCCTGAAGTACTTCGGCAACAAGGACGCCCTCTTCGCCCGCGTCATGTCCTTCGAGTCCGACGCCGACGCCCTGCTGGACGCCCCGCTGGAGGAACTCGGCCGGCACATGGTCCGGCATGTGCTGGTCAGCCAGTCCGAGCACGGCGCCGACCCCCTCCTCCGTATCGTGTTCGCGCCCCTGCACGGCGCACAGGGCGACATCCTGCGCGCCAACTTCCGCACCCAGGTGACCGACCGTCTCACCGAGCGCCTCACCGGCCCCGACACCGGCCTGCGCGCCGAACTGGCCGTCGCCACCCTGCTCGGCCTCGGCGTGATGTACGGCATCGCCCGCGGCACCCACCTGCGCGCCACCACCGTCGACGCTCTGGTCGACCGGTACGCGCCCGCGGTGCAGGCCCACCTCACGCCCTAGCCGAACAGGCGGTCCAGGAAGGCGTTGGCGAAGACGCCGTGCGGGTCGAGCCGGTCCAGGACGCCGGACGCCCGCTGCCACACGGCCGTACCGAAGGAGCCGGGCACCACCCTGCCCAGCACCTCCTCGTCGCTCCACACCGCCTGGTCCGTGTAGGCCCAGCCCTTGGACCACTCGACCCGGGCGAGGGCGTGGCCACCGTCGTACGCGCCCAGCAGGAACCGCTCGATCTCACGCAGGAACGCCTCCGCGTACGGTGTGCCGGGCAGCGTCAGCACGTCCAGCCACACGGCCGTGTCCCACTCGAGATGCTCCGTGGCCGGCCGGAGCGCCGACAGCAGCGGGGCGCGGGCGCCGTCGAGTCCGGTGTCGGCCGGGTCGTCGAGGCCCGTCACCCGGATCTCCACCGAGCCGTTGACCGGGAAGCGGCCCCGGGCCGCGTACGCCGAGAGCCGCTCCCGGTAGAAGGAGGTGAACTCGGCGATCACGCGCTGCACTCGGGACCGGCGGGTGAGCACGGCGTACCCGTTGGCGTGGACCCGCAGCGTGGTGGGCTTCAGGTACAGCAGGGTGTTCTTGGACGGCCCCCAGATGTCCGCCGACAGGGTCGCCACGAGCCCCAGCGCGGCCGTGTCGTACTGCGCCTGGCCGAGCGCCGGCGCCAGATGCCAGGCCCCGTCCGAGACCATCCGCCCGGCCAGGTCCGCCACCGGGGTCGGGACGTTGTCGGAGAACGGGTAGTTGTACGGCCGCGTCACCCGCCGCGAGGTCGGCGGCCGGCTGGGGGAGACGCTCCACACCTTCAGCCACGGGAACTCCGTGAAGGCGAACCAGATCGCCTCGACCCGTCCGGACTCCTGAAGGAACCTCTCGAAGGTGCGACCGCCGCTGCCGGGGGCCGCGAAGAGCTCACCGGCCGGAATGTCGACACGGCTCACGCACCGCAGGCGGGTGTTCGCCCCCACCCGCAGCACCACCTCGGTGACCAGGGACCGCCCGAGATGCGTGAGCAACGCGGCGCAGTCCTCCTCGTCGCGGCGGAACGTCCGCAGTACGTAGGCGTCGCTCGCCTCGTCCCACACCACCGCCGTCAGCGACAGGACGAGATTGCTCAGCGAGCCGTACGTGTGGCCGGGCGGCCGCTGTTCGCCTTCCGCCGGTACGGCGGTGCCGTGCGCGTCGACGGCCAGCGCCCCGCCCAGGGTCAGGTCGCCGGGCGCGGGCGTGGCCGTGACTCCGAGGCCGTGCTGCTCCAGGTGGGTGAGCAGGGCCTCCATCGTGACGCCGGTCCCGGCCCGTACGGCGGTCGGGGACCGAAGGGCCAGGCCGGTGAGGTGGGTGGCGGTGTCGACCAGGAGGAGGGGCGCGGCCGACCGGGTCCCCTCCGTGACCGTCAGCGGCGACCAGCCGTGCGAGGAACCCCGGGCACGCACCCTCCAGCCGTGCCGCCAGGCCCAGTTGACGACGGCGACCACCTGGTCCGCGTCGGCCGGAGCACAGGCCCACAGGCCGTCGGCGGTGATCTCGCCGGCCCAGTTCCGGTACGCCGAGCGGTAGAGGGCGACGCCCGCAGGGAAGTCAGGCAACTCCTGCGCGGCGACGGCCGGGTCCGCCGAGAGCACCACGGGTACGGCGGACAGAGCGGCGGCGGTGCGGAGAAAACCCCGACGGGTCCAGGGAGCGGGACGGCTGTCGTCCGAGTCGTCCGAGGGCAGGTGGAGGTCGGTCACGGACTCACGCTAGGAGCCGGGTCCACAAGAGCCCTGCTCCTGACCTGTCTCATCACTCCTGTGAGTGAAACTTTCACAAGTCGCGCCGGAGCGGGTACTTCCACGCACGGACGTGACGGATGTCAGACTGACGCCCATGGACGAGCGCACATTCGACAGGTCGGGTCAGCACGCCTCCGTGGTCGGTCTCGGCACGTGGCAGCTGGGGGCCGACTGGGGAGACGTCGACGACAAGGAAGCCCTGGCCGTGCTGGAGGCGGCAGCCGAGTCGGGGGTGACCTTCTTCGACACGGCGGACGTCTACGGCGACGGACGCAGCGAGCAGACCATCGCGACGTTCCTGAGCGCGCGGCCCGATCTGCACGTACTGGTCGCCACGAAGATGGGCCGCCGCGTGGACCAGATCCCGGAGAACTACGTCCTGGACAACTTCCGGGCCTGGAACGACCGCTCCCGGCGCAACCTCGGCGTCGACCGTATCGACCTGGTGCAGCTGCACTGCCCGCCGACGCCTGTCTACTCCACGGACGAGGTGTTCGACGCCCTGGACACCCTTGTCGAGGAGGAGCGGATCGCCGCCTACGGCGTCAGTGTGGAGACCTGCGCGGAGGCGCTGACCGCGATCGCCCGGCCGAACGTGGCGAGCGTGCAGATCATCCTCAACCCGTTCCGTATGAAGCCCTTGCGCGAGGTTCTGCCGGCGGCGCGGGAAGCGGGCGTCGGCATCATCGCCCGGGTGCCGCTCGCCTCAGGCCTGCTGTCCGGCAAGTACACCAAGGACACCGTCTTCCCCGCGAACGACCACCGCACCTACAACCGGCACGGCGAGTCCTTCGACGTGGGCGAGACCTTCTCCGGCGTCGACTACGTGACCGGCGTCGAGGCCGCCGCCGAGTTCGCCGCACTCGCCCCGCTGGGATGCACCCCGGCACAGCTGGCGCTGCGCTGGATCATCCAGCAGCCGGGTGTGACCACCGTGATCCCGGGAGCCCGCTCGCCCGAGCAGGCCCGCGCCAACGCGGACGCGGCCCGGCTGCCGGAGCTGTCCGAGGAGACGCTCACGAAGATCCGCGACCTGTACGAACGGCGTATCAAGGACCAGGTCGAGGGCCGCTGGTAGGCAGCCTCTTCACGGCACCAGGAGCAGCTGCCTCTCCTGCTCCTGGTCGCCGGAGGCCACCCCCTCGTCGCGGGTCCTGAAGGCGTGGGCCAGCGTGTCGCTCGCCGCTGCGACGGCCTGCGGGGAGCCCTGGACGGTGACCGTCACGGGTGCCGACAGCCGGACGGCGCCCGGTTGCGGCGAACCCGAGGCCTCCACCGTCGCCGGGGACGTGAAGACGGCCGTACGGACCGTCGCGTGCTCGTTGGCCGGAAGGTCGTCCGGCTCCCCGAACACGCCCTGAAGTGTGCGCACGACCTCGCGCGCGTCCTCGATGCCGCCACCGCTGAGCGTCACGGTGAGCTGCGTGTCGGTCATCGCCTGGGACCTCCTCGGCCTGTCGTGTTCAGTCCGCGGTCCGTGTAACCGCCCGCTGATCGCTCAAACAGGCGACAGGACGGCCGCGCACGGGGAACTCGCGGAAGGAGAAGGACGGAAGGTCGCCGGCAACGAGGAGGCACTGTGTCGGACACGGCAGGCGGGGCGGGCAGGCGCAGGGGGCGCGACGAGACCGAGGAGGAGAGAGCGGACCGGATGTGGCAGGAGCTGATCCAGGAGGTCCGGGTCGCTCAGATGGGCGTCCAGATCCTGTTCGGCTTCCTGCTCACCGTCGTGTTCACACCGAAGTACGACGACCTGGCGGACACGGACCGGGTCATCTACATCGTGACGGTCGTCCTCGGCGCCTGCGCGACCGGCGCGCTGATCGGCCCGGTGTCCCTGCACCGCCTGGTCTCCGGGCGACGTGTGAAGCCGCAGGCGGTACAGGTGGCGTCCCGGCTGACCCTGCTCGGCCTCGTGCTGCTGCTCGCCACGACGACGGCCTCACTGCTGCTGATCCTGCGGGTCGCGACCCACGACGGCTTCGTGCCCTTTCTGGTCGCGGCCGTGGTGGGGTGGTACCTGCTGTGCTGGTTCGCCCTGCCGCTGTGGACGCGGCACCGCCACACGTCGCGGTGACCCATGACGGACGGCACGGCCGATGGCACGCGTACGGCCTTCGGCCGGCCTCCGTCAGCCCCGGGCGAGGATCTCCGCCAGGAAGTCGTCTACGTGGACTTCCTCCCGCCCGGGCTCCACGATCCTGTGGGTCTCCCGCAGGAAGGCGTCGATCGCCGAAGCCCACGCGAACACCACGGCGTGATGGCGGCCCCCGTCGGGACGCGCGTCGCCGAGCAGCTCCATCCGCAGCTCCTCCCACACGCCGCGCGAGACGGGGCGCAACCGCACGTCGCCCACGCCGACCGGGCCGGCGAGGCCCTCGGCGAGCATCTCCCGGTCCAGCCGCCACCGCGCGAGCACGCGGCCGTCATGGCTGAAGACCACGGTGACGGCGAACGGGTCGGCGATGTCGTAGCTCAGATGGGCGAGCACGGGAAAACGGTCCGTGACGCCCGACTGGAGCTGCACCACCAGGGTCTTGTGCACGAACGAGTTCACGACAGGGCCTCCGCGGAGAACAGACGTAGAGCCCTCTAGTACCCCGTCCGCGCACAAGATGCTCAATCGAGCGGGTGATTTACCCGCGCCCCACGAAGTGCCTCGATGCACGTGGCCACGGCCCGCTGCAACTCCTCCAGCCGCTGCACCATGTCGTCCTCGTAGAACTCCCGGGCATCGTCGAAGGTCAGTTCCTCGAAGGCCCGCGTCGCCTTCTGCACACTGCTGTAGAACCGCGTGCGCCGCTCCGTCACGCGCAGCTCGGGATCGGCCTCCACCGTCTCGGCGACGAGGGTCCTGAGGGTGTCGTACGCCTCCGACGCCCACTCGCCGGTGTCCTCGTCCTCGTCCAGTCCGTCGATCAGCGACAGATGCCGCTCGGCCTCCTGGCGCAGGTCGGCGGGTGCGTCCACGGTCTGCCCGGCGGGGGTCCTGATCTGCCCCGACTCGGCGATCTGGCGTACGTACCCGATCCGGTCGGCCGCCCTGCTCTCGCTGGCGACGGCCTTCTTCAGGTCGTCGGCGCGCACGATGTCGCGGGCCAACTCGGCCTGCAGCTCCGGGTCATCACCGACCCGGTCCAGCAGCGCCCGGCGCGCGGCCCGGGCCGTGGAGGGGTCGGCGAGGATCGCGGCGCGCAGCGCGGTGGGGTTCTCCGCGACCTCCAGCGCCTTCGTCGGGCGGATGCCCTCCGCCTCGGCGGCCTCGGCGATGGCGGTGCCGCGCTCGGACGTGGCGCCGGAGCGGGAGACGTAGTAGCTCAGCCACACGTCGGCGTCCGGCAGCTGCACCTCCTGACCCGGCGTCAGCGCTTCGAAGTGCGGAACGAGACCGTCGTCGGCGGCCCGGTCCCAGGCCTTGTAGTAGCGCATGACCCGCTCGGGGGAGCACCCGGCCAGCTCGGCGAACTCCTTCGCCGACACCTTCGGCGTCTCACTCGCGCTCTGCCCGCCCGGGCGCACGCTGCGCGCCACCATCAGCCCGAAGGCCCAGCCTCCGGTCCGGGCGTAGACCCCGAACTCACGGGCGTCCCGCGCCACGAGGTCGGACAGGGGCACGGGGGACGTCTCGGACGGGGCGATCGCCAGTGTCACGGATGGCTCTCCTGGTCAGGACAGGGTATTCACTGATCTTCCCTGCACGAACGTGCAGGCGGGAAGCCTATCCGCTCCTGAGGACGGGTCCGCGCCGACCGGGTGTGGATCAGCCGAAGGCGTCCCGCAGCGCCGGCAGCAGGGTCTTCTCCGACCAGTCCAGGTACGCCGGCTGCGACTCGCCGCCGATCTGCACCAGGGCGATCTCGGTGAATCCGGCCTCGGCGTACGGGCGTACGGCCTCGACGAAGGCTTCCGGGTCGTCGCCGCAGGGGATCGAGTCGGCCACGTCGTCCGGCGTGACGAACTGGGTCGCCGCCTCGAACGCATCCGGGTGCGGCAGCTCGGAGTTCACCTTCCAGCCGCTGCCGAACCAGCGGAACTGCGCGTGGGCGCGCTTGATGGCCGTGTCCCGGTCGGGGTCGAAGCACACCGGCAGCTGGCCCACGCGGGGCTTGCCCTCGCCGCCGTTGCGGTCGAAGGCCTCCAGCAGCCCCGCCTTGGGCTCCGTGGCGATCACCAGGTCGCCGTACTTGCCCGCCAGGGCGCAGGACTGCTCGCCGGAGACGGCGATGCCGATGGGCGGCGGGCTGTCCGGCAGGTCCCACAGCCGGGCCGACTCCACGTCGAAGTGCGTGCCGCGGTGGTTCACATGGCCGCCCTTGAACAGCGCCCGGATGATCTGCACCGCCTCTTCCAGCATCTCGTGCCGTACGTCGACGGACGGCCAGCCGCCGCCCACCACGTGCTCGTTGAGGTTCTCGCCCGAGCCGAGCCCCAGCCGGAACCGGCCCTCGGACAGCAACTGCAGCGTCGCCGCCTTCTGCGCCACCACCGCGGGGTGGTAGCGGAACGTCGGACACGTCACGTACGTCATCAGCGGAATGCGGGACGTGGCCTGGGCGGCGGCGCCCAGCACGCTCCACGCGTACGGCGAGTGACCCTGCGAGCGCAGCCATGGGAAGTAGTGGTCCGAGGTCACCGAGAAGTCGAAGCCCGCCTCCTCGGCCCGCACCACATGGTCGACGAGCTCACGGGGACCGGCCTGCTCGGTCATCATCGTGTATCCGATTCGCACCATGCGGGGCGAGTCCCCGGGCCGCCGGGGGTGAAAACCGGCACCTCTGGCGCGAACAAACCTCTCGATCACCACCGGTCTGAGGGGCAGGATGCTCGCATGAGTGTTCGCCCGCTGCCCTCCAGCGCCCCCGCCGACCAGGGAGTGGACGCGTCCGGTGTCCACGCCTTCCTCGACGCACTCGAAGCCGCCCCGGACATCGAGCCGCACAGCCTGATGATCCTGCGCCACGGCCATGTCGTGGCCTCCGGCTGGTGGGCGCCGTACACGGCCGAGCGCCCCCAGCTGCTGTACTCGATCAGCAAGAGCTTCACCGGCACGGCCGCCGGGCTCGCCGTGGCGGAGGGACTGATCGGCCTCGACGACACGGTGCTCTCGTACTTCCCGGAGTTCGAGGCCGACATCACCGACCCGCGCAGCCGCGCGATGCTCGTCCGGCACGTGGCGTCCATGGCCAGCGGGCACGAGGCGGAGACCATCGAGCAGACGCTCGCGCTCGATCCGGCGGAGCCCGTGCGTGGCTTCCTCCTGCTGCCGCCGGACCGTGATCCCGGCACGGTGTTCGCGTACAACCAGCCCACCACGTACACGCTCGCCGCGATCGTGCAGCGCGTGACCGGGCAGCCGCTCACCGATTATCTGCGGCCCCGGCTGCTGGACCCGCTGGGCATCGGCGACGTGGCCTGGCTGCGGGACGGTTCCGGCCGGGAGCTCGGCTACAGCGGTCTGCACGCCACGACCGACGCCGTCGCCCGCCTCGGCCAGCTGTATCTGCGGGGCGGGGTCTGGGAGGGCGAGCGGCTGCTTCCCCAGGCGTGGGTCACCGAGGCCACGCGCCCGCACATCGCCACGACGGACGCCTTCGGCGAGACGGAACGCAACGACTGGCACCAGGGTTACGGCTTCCAGTTCTGGAAGTCCCGGCACGGCTACCGCGGCGACGGCGCGTACGGCCAGTTCTGCCTGGTGCTGCCCGAGCACGACGCCGTGATCGCTCTGACGGGCGAGACCGTGAGGATGCAGCAGGTGCTCGACTTCGCCTGGGAACACCTGCTGCCCGCGTTCCGGCCCGCGCCGCTGACCGGACGCGAGGAGCAGGACGCGTCCCTGCGGGAGCGGCTGGCCCGGCTCGCGCTGCCGCCGGCCGCCGGCAAGTCCGCGCCCGAGGAGCGGGCCGAGGACTGGTCGGGCGCCGCGTTCACGCCGTACGGCGGTGTCTGCGCGGACCAGCCGGGCGTGACCGCGGCCGACGTCACAGCGGGTCCGGACGGCTGGACGCTCAGCCTCACCGAGGACGGCGACCGGCTGGAGCTGCGGCTCGGCGCGCAGGGGTGGACCGTCACCGAGGAGCCGGTTCCAACGGCGGTGAGCGGCGGATGGGCCGACGCCGGCACCCTTGTCGTGGACGTGGCGTTCCTGGAGACACCGCACCATCTGATCGTGACGTGCTCCCTGGCGGACGGGACGTTCACGGCGCGGTGGCGCACGAGCCCCCTGCACGCCGGGCCGCTCCGCACCCTGCGCGCCCCACGTCACTCAGTCTGAGGCCGGCCGGAAGGTCCGCAGGAAGGTCTTGAGCGCCTCCTCGTTCTCCGCGTCCTCCCAGTCGTCGGCCGGGGTCGTCCAGCGCAGCGAGAAGCTCCGGCCCCCCTCGAGCAGGAAGCCGCGGCCGAAGGTGCGCAGCTGGACGCCGTCGATCGTGGCGACCCACTCCATGTCGGCGGCCTCGCGGCCCTGGTACGTCGTCGCGCGGATCTCCCCGATCCGCCGGTAGCCGCCCGCCTGCTTCAGATTGGGCTCGACCTCGTCGCGCCAGACGGCCACGGGATCCTCGACGCCGCGTTCGCTGTAGGTGACCGTGAGCGTGCGATGGTCACCGTCCGCGCCGAAGATGACGCGGGTCGCATCCTCCGCGCGCCTGGTCTGCAGCGGCTTCCAGCCCTCGGGCAGGGCTACGGAGAAGCCCTCCGGCGAGTGGTGGCTGCGGTAGCCGGGCGGCAGGGCGGGGGCCGACGGGGACGGGGTGGCGGTCGGGCGGGGGGTGCTCTCCTCGGTCCTGTCGCCCGGCGGGGAGACGGAGGCCGACGGGCTGGGCGTGCGCGTACCGGGTGCGGAGGCCGAGGGGCTGGGCTGAATCCCGGACGCGGGGGCCGAGGGCAGCTGCTGCGCTCCGGTGGCGGAGTCGTCGGCGCCGGTGTCGGTACCGGGCAGTCCCTGCGTGGCTGCGAGGACGCCCACCGCGACGGTGACGACGGCCAGGGTGGTGCCGGCGACCATGGTGCGTCTGCTCCACGCCCGGCCCATGTGGAAGGCGGCGGCGTACGCGCCGCGCAGGCGGGGACCGGGCGCGGCCTGCAGGGCCACGTCGGGGTCCTCCGTCAGCACGCGGGTCAGCGCCTCGCGGACCACGGGGCGGGTCAGCCGCTCCCGCGAGTCCTTGCGCAGCAGCCCCTGTACGACCTGGGCGAGCGGACCGGCCCGCACCGGCGTGCGCAGCGGCAGCCGGTCGACGCCCTTCAGCGTGGCCTCGGGCCGGCCCCGGTCCCGGAAGGGCGGGCGCCCCTCGACCATCGTGTAGAGGATCGCGCCGAGCGCCCACAGATCGGCCGCCGGTCCGATCCGCTCGTCGCGGGCCTGCTCTGGGGAGGCGTACGACGGCGCGGCGAGCCGGGGAGCGAGGGTCGCGCCGGCCAGCCCGAAGCCGGTGACCACGATGGAGCCCTCCTCGCGCACGAACACCTGGCCCGGACTCAGCTCGCCGTGCGTGATGCCCTCCCCGTGCGCGGCCTGAAGCACCTCCAGGATCTGCAGCCCGGTCCGCGCCGTCCGCACGTGATCGAAGGGGCCCCGCTCGGCGAGGATGTCGCCCAGGGGAACACCGTCGATCCACTCGGTGACCGTCCACAGGGAGCCGTACTCCTCGACGGCGTCGACGACCGTGGCGACCCGCCCGGGGCACAGGCGCGCCACGGTCTCGCTCGTGTGGACCAAGCGGCTGGTGACCCGGCCCGCGGTGCCGTCGGGGTCGTCCGGGAGGCCGATCTGCGTGACCAGGCACGGGCGTGCGTCCTGGGTGTCCTCCGCGTACCAGCACATGCGGTTCGTTTCGCGATGGACGACCTCGAGAAGGCGATACCTTCCGGCGACCAACTCGTGTGTGGAGACGTGCGCCCTGCCCATGGCCATCCCTCGTTGCACCGTGGCTTTCAGCTTTCCCAGAGGTACGACGAGTGAGGTGGGCTGCGTTCAAATGGATCCGAAACTCCCGGGCGCTCCTGGCTTTTATTCAAAAGATGCGTGCAAGTGTGCGAAGAAGGGAGTCATTCGGGGTGATACGCGCGCCCGACCTCGGCCTCCCGCTCGGCTGCCGACGGCGTGGAATTCCACCACCGGTGGCCGCGGAAACGAATATCTTCGGCCGACCTGGGGGTAACCACCGGTAAAATGGCGTGTGAACGAACTCGCGCGCCCCCGGCCGGAATTCACCGGCGAATCGACGGGGCGCCCGAGCCGTCAGCGAAGGCCGAAGCGAGCCGACCAGGCCATCACATCGGTGGTGGTCGCGTTGCCTCCGCACACCACCAAGCCGAGCCGTGCCCCGTCACCCACCCGCTCCAGCACCCGCCGGGCCGCGGGCAGAAGGCAGCCGGCGGCGGGCTCGGCCCACACCTTCGCGTGGTCGGCGAGGTCGAGCGACCCCTGCACCGCCTCCCGGTCCGGCACCACCAGCACCTCGGTGACCAGGGCGGACACATGGTCGTACGTCAGCTGCGACGCGGAGGGCGCGCTGAGCGTGGACACGATCGACGACAGCGCGACCGGCACCGGGCCGCCCGCCGCCAGCGCCTCGGACATGGCCTGCGCCCCCTCGGTCTCCACGCCCCAGACCCGCACGTCCGGGCGGCGGGCCCGCAGCGCAGCCGCGACGCCGGCGATCAGCCCGCCGCCCCCGACACTGACCAGTACGTCGGTGAGTTCGCCGGCGTCGTCGGCGAACTCCAGCCCGACGGTGCCCTGCCCGGCGATCACCACCGGGTCGTCGAAGGGGTGGACCAGGGTCAGCCCCTCCTCCCGCAGCCGGCCCACGAGCGCGAACGCGCCGTCCATGTCGTCGGTCACCCGCACCGACGCGCCGGCGTCCCGGGCGATCTCCACGGCCCGGGCGGGCGCCGAGCGCGGCATGACCACCGTGGCCTTCACATCGAGGGCCGAGGCCATCACCGCCACGGAGATGCCGTGGTTGCCGCCGCTGACCGCCACGACACCGGCGGCCCGCTCGGCCTCGCTCAGCGACAGCAGCTTCGCCGTCGCCCCGCGCGCCTTGAACGAGCCGGTGCGCTGCAGCAGCTCCAGCTTCGCCGTGACGGGGGCGCCCAGCAGCGCGGACAGGCCGGGGCTCGACACGGTCGGGGTGCGCACGGTGTGTCCGGCGATCCGCTCGGCCGCGGCCTGGATCTCCGTGATTCCGATCAAGACAGTCATCCTCCCGGCGCGGGGCGGGGATCCGCGCACGGTGGAACCCTGCTGCCCATGGCCACGCAGGTCAACTCGGCTTGCCCGTCGGTGGGACGGAGCAGGTGGGTCCGGGAGCAGTGACCACACCCGGCTCAAAGGTCCCGCCGCACAAGGAAGTCCAGCAGCGACCGCAGCTCACCGGCCGCGCCGGCCTCCAGCGGTACGTCGGCCAGCGCGGCCTCCACCGCGAGGATCTGACGGCGTGCCTCCGCCAGGGCCGCCGACCGGCCGCCGGCCTCGTCGATCAGCACGGCCGCCTCCTCGGGTTCGGCGCCGGACTCCAGAAGCGCGGCGAGGCGCCGGGCGGCGGGTACGGGGGCGCCGAGTGCGGTCAGTACCGGAAACGTCTTCTTCCGCTCCCGCAGATCGCCGTGGACGGGCTTGCCGGTGACGGCCGGATCGCCCCAGATTCCCAGCAGGTCGTCGACGACCTGGAAGGCGATCCCCAGGTGCCGCCCGGCCCGGTCGAGGGCGTCGACCGTCGTGGGCGCCGCGCCGCCGAGCAGCGCGCCCAGCGCGGCCGCGCAGCCGAGCAGGGCTCCCGTCTTGTGCTCGGCCATCGTCCGGTACTGGTCCGGCCGCACCCGCTCCGGTCCGGTCCAGGGCCGCGCGGCGAACAGCAGGTCGTCGGCCTGCCCACGCACCAGGTCGCCCAGCGCGGCGGACAGCACCCGAAGAGCCTCCGGGCCCGCCGCGGTGGCGGCGAGCGTCTCGACGGCCAGCGCGAACAGAGCGTCCCCCGCGAGGACCGCGGGCCCGGTGCCGTACGCCTTCCACACCGTGGGGCGGCGGCGCCGGGCCGGGTCGCCGTCCATGATGTCGTCGTGCAGCAGGGAGAAGGTGTGCACCAGCTCCACCGCGACCGCCGCGGGCACCCCGGCCCGCCCGGACGCACCGGCGGCCTCGGCCCCGAGGACGGCCAGCGCCTGCCGTACGCCCTTGCCGCCGGAGGCGACGACCGGGGCGCCGCCCACCTCGCACCAGCCGAAGGAGTACGCGGCCATCTCACCCACCCACGGATGCATCCGCCCGACGGCCTCCTCCAGCGCGGGCCGCACCAACGCGCGGCAGCGGGCGAGGAGCCGGGGAGCACCGGCGGGCGCGTGGACCGTCGAGGAGAGCGCCCTCACCGTACGGCCTCCGCCGCCACCGCCGGGCCGCTCTGTATGCCGAACTCCTCCTGGGCCCGCCCCACCATCTCGCGCGCGTGCTTGAGGCCGATCCGTTCCAGCGTCCGGGCCAGGTCGGCGAGTTCGGCCGCCGTCTCGGTCCGGTCGCGCCCCAGCCGGGCGAGGGACTTGGCCAGCCCGAGCCGGGAGAGCGCCTCGCCGCGCGGTTCGCCGATCTCGCGGAACTCCGCGAGCGCCTGCTCGTAGAGGTCGCGGGCCTCGGCGTACCGCCCGGCGCGGTACAGGACGTTGCCGCGCATCTTGTGGTTGTAGGCCAGCGCGCTGGTGAGCTTCATCGCACGGCAGGTCACCTCCGCCTCGGACAGCAGCTCCAGCGCCCGCCCGACGTCACCGTCCCGCACGGAGACGACGTCGGCGAGCCCGCGCAGCGCCCAGGCGTGACCGCGCCGGTCGTCGGCACGCGCGGCGATCCCGGCCGCCTCCTCGAACAGCGCGTACGCGCTGTCGTACCGGCCGGTGTTGCGGTGCATCTGGGCGATGCCCTCCAGCGCCCACACCGTGTGCCGGGCCTCCCCGCGTTTGCGCGCCTCGGCCAGCAGCTGCTCGTGCAGCCTGCCGACGGCCTCGTAGTCGCCCTGGATCCGGCCGGTCTCCGCGAGCCCGGCCAGCGAGTAGCCGCGGACCACGATGTCGCCGCCGCGCTCGCCGAGTCCGGCCGCGAGCTCCAGCAGCCGCCGGGCGAGCCGGAAGGCCCCGCGCTGCCGGGCGAGGGTGCCGCCGCTCCACAGCGCCCAGGCCATCGCCGCGGTGTCCCCGGCCGTGCGAGCGGCCCGGTAGCTCGCCTTCCACGCCCGGTCGGCCTCGCCGATCCGGCCCAGCCGCCGGTGGGCCTCGGCCACCGCGAGCCCGGACCGCGCCGCCTCGTCGTGCCGCCCGGCCCGCTCGGCCGCACGTAACTGCTCGGTTCCGGCTGCCAGTACGTCGGTCAGCGAGGAGTTGACGGACAGGGTGGTGAGGGCGCCCTGATACTCCGGGGCGAATGCCTTGCCGTACATGCATGCCTTTCGGTTCCGCTCACACACCGTGTATACACAGAGCGTATACACGGCGTGTATAGCACATGGAGATCCAGCCCTGGCCCAGGAGGCCAGGGCATCACCTGTTGTCGATCAAGACGTCGGCGGAACCGGGCGGGTTGCCTGTGAGGCGCAGATCACCTGCCCCTCAGTGCTGTTGTGCCTTCTGAGGTGTCACCTCGCTCGGCCGTACGACGACGTACCCCTCGCCCTGGAGCATCAGCTGCACGGCCTCCCCGGAGCCGCCGCGCAGCATCGAGCCCAGGGACTGCGAGCGGTGCAGGGAGGTCCCCAGGCCCGCGGTCCAGCCGACGACCGCGTCCGTGTCGACGTACACCGGGTACTGCGGCGAGACCGGGATGACCAGCGGATTGCCCTCGCACACCAGCCCCAGCCGGCCGTGCCCGGAGAAGACGCTGTTGAACAGCCCGCCACCGGCGATGCCGGCGCCCTTCACCGTCTCGATGCGGTAGGACAACGACGCGTCGAAGCACAGGACGTTGCGGCCGTTGACGGTGAACTGGTCGCCCGGGTCGACCTCGACGACGAAGACGTTCTGCGCCTCGTGCGCGAACCAGGCCTCGCCCTGCCCGCGCACCGACATCAGCGGCAGCCCCTCCCCGGTGACCGCGCGCTTGAGCATGCCGCCCAGGCCCTGCCCCTTGCGCTCGAACTGGAGGTTGCCGCGGTAGGCGACCATCGCGCCCTGCCGGGCGAGCATCTCGCCGCTCACGGCATACCTGATGCACTTGGCGTTCTCGACGATCATGCCCGGCGCGGTGGCGGGCTGCACCATGTGCTCGCTGGAAAAGAGGTCACCCTTCATGCAGGCATCCTGGCCCGGACGACTTCGTTCCGCCAAGATCGCGGACGAGCCGACCGGCCGTCAGCCGCCGAAGAGCTGGGTCCAGTACGTGCCGGCCCGGCCGCCGCCGGCGAAGCCAACTCCGATGTGGGTGAACTCGGGACCGAGGATGTTGGCGCGGTGACCGGGGCTGTTCATCCACCCCTCGACCACCTCGGCGGGGGAGCGCTGACCGCAGGCTATGTTCTCGCCGATCGCGCGCCGGGTGGCGCCCGCGGCGGCGGCTCGGTCCCAGGGCCTGCTGCCGTCGGGCGAGGTGTGGGAGTAGAAGTCACGGGCCACCATGTCCGCGCTGTGCGCCCGTGCGGCGGTGGCGAGCAGGGGATCGGGGGCCAGGGGCGGCAGCCCCGCCCGGGCGCGCTCCCGGTTGGTGAGGCCGATGACGTCGGCCTCGGTCCGGGCCAGGCCGCCCGGCGTGAGAGGCCGGGCCCACAGTGCGGTCCAGTAGGTGTCCCCGGAAGGTCCGGCGGCGACGGACGCCACACCGGCGTGGAGGAAAGCCGGGTCGTGCAGGACGCGCCGGGGCTGGTCGGTGCGCAGGCAGTACGCGACGAACTCCGCGGGTGTGCGCGGGCCGGAGACCAGGTGCTCGCCGACGGTGAGGTACCGGTATCCGGCGGCGATGACGCGCTGGTGAACCGAGACGCCGTCCTGGCCCTCGACGCCCGGGCGACCGGCGGTCGCCATGGCGGTGGCGTGGTCCCGGGCCGCGGAGGTCAGCCGGGCGTCGAGGGAGACGGGAGGAGAACCGGCCCCGGTGCGGGCGGAGTTGACCAGGCCGAGGAAGCCGTCGGGGTCGCAGGAGCCGGGAGGGGAGCCGACGGCAGGGGAGGAGCCGACCGGGCCAGGGGCGCCGTCGGAGCCGGAGCAGGGGGCCTGCGGCGAGGGCGCCGGCGGTGGGTCGTCCACGACGTCCACCCCGAAGTCCCGGGCGAGGCCCGCGAGTCCGTCGGCGTATCCCTGGCCCACCGCACGCAGCTTCCAGTGGTCGCCGCGCCGGTAGATCTCCGCCAGCAGCAGGACGGTCTCCTGCCGCGGGCGCGGCGGGGTGAACCGGGCCAGGGGACGCCCGACCGCGTCGGTGACGTGCAGCGTGGGGGAGGGCAGACGACCGAGTGGAGTTTCCGGCTCGGCGGGGCTGACCGCCACCGTGACCCGGGTGGCCCCGGGCCGCAGTCTCGGCGGGTCGACGGTCAGCGTGTCACCCCGCAACCGGGCACCCGGAGCCTGCGGCTGGTTGTAGAACACGAAGTCCCCGTCGCCGCTGACCTTGCCGCCGTCATCCGTGATGAGCGCCGACACGTCGAAACGGCCGGGCACCCGGACGGTCACGGAACCACCCGGGAGCACCAGATTGCCGCCGGGGACCAACTCGCCCATCGTGCCGCCCTGGTGTGTCGTTGTTCGCGCCCCGAGGGGATTGTCCGGGAAACGTCCGGCGGGGCGAGCGGGTTCCCGTCAGGCGGCAGGCCGGACCTTGACCGGTTTGCCGCAGAAGGCGGACTCCAGGGTCCCCAGCATGGTGTTCAGCACCTTGCCGTTGTTGGACGTGTTGGCGAGCGCGGCGAGACTGCGCCGTCCGTCCTTCGACGCGAACGCGTACGTGTAGTAGCCCTGAACGGCGCCCGTGTGCCCGTACACCGACACCCCGCACGACAGGTCGCGCCGCCGCAGACCGAGCCCGTACGCCTGCGAGCCGCCCGACGGTACCCACCGCTGCATCTGCGCCAACTGCTCGGCGGAGGTCAGCCGGCCGCCGAGGAGGGCCGCGAGGAAGGTGTTCAGGTCCCGGGTGCTGGAGATGAGGGCGCCCGCGCTCTGCGCCCAGGACACCGTCTGCTCGGTGGCGTCGACCAGTGCCGTGTCGGCCTCGTCCGGGGTGAGGTAGCCGCGGGCGTGACGGCCCGGGATCCGCATGCCGGGGTGGACGTAGAAGGTGTCGCGCAACTGCAGCGGGGTGATGATCCGCTCCTGGTACGCGGTCCGCACCGAGTGGCCCGTCAGCTTCTCGATGAGCATCCCGGCGACCACGAAGTTGGTGTTGGAATAGGAGTAGGCTCCGCCGGGCCCGGTGGTCCGGGGGCGCCGCAGTGAACGGTCCACCAGCTCGCGGTACGTGAAGACCCGGCCGCGGACCGCCTCGAAGCCGGGGACCGTCCTTGCGAACATGTCGTTCGTGTAGTCGTACAGGCCGCTGCGGTGACTCAGCACGTGCCGCACGGTGATCCGGTCGTCGGGCAGCAGACCCGGCAGGTAGCGGTTGACGGGGAAGTCGAGGTTCAGCTTCCCCTCGTCGGCCAGTTGCAGCAGCACGACGGCGGAGAAGGTTTTGGTGACGCTGCCGATGCGGAACCGGTCGGCGTGGGTGAGGGGCCGTCCGGTCGTGCGGTCGGCGACCCCGTCGGCCGTCTGGAGGACCGTGCCGTGGTCGTCCACCCGTGCCATCGCGCCCGGCGCGCCCTGCGTCAGCGCTCTGCTCAGGACGCGGCGCAGGCCCGTGGGGTCCGGCTCCGGCAGCTCGCCGACCGTGGGCGGGGCCGACTCCCTGGACGCTGCGTGCGCGGGGACGGCCAGCAGGGACAGCAGGACCGTGCCCGCCGTCGTGGCCCGGCGCAGTGTTGCTGAGAGCATCCGGCTCTCTCCCGTCCTCGCGGCGCCTTCTGCCGGCGCGTCAGCTGATGTGCTCGGTGATCAACGAGCGGAGAGTTCGCAAGGTATCGCCGGGAAAGGGATGAAGAGTGGATATTCGGTCTTACGGGTGCGTGCGTCACCCGTCAGGACAGATCCGGCCCCCGATCGAGGCCAGGTACCTGGTGGGGGAGTCGGACAAGCGCTGCGGTATCGTCCGGGTCGACGGCCCATCTGGGGTACCCCGACAGCCATGATCGAGATATTGCTGCACACCCGAGCCGACCACCCGGAATCCCTCCCCGAGGACTTCGCCCCGTGACGGGCCGGTACCAGCGGGCGTGCCGCCTGTTCACCGTCGCCCTGGCCGCCGCCGTTCTGGACGCCACTCCCGGACAGGCCGTGCAGGCCGCGGCCGACCCGCCGGACGGCGTCATCACCTGGGGAGCGAGCGCCGACCGCGTCGGCGAAGCCGGCGCCGACCGCGGCTACCGCATGGTCGTGCACACCAGCGTCGGCGGCAGCGGCCTGCGGATCCGGCTCTCCAACGCCTACGGGGACCGGCCGGTGACCTTCGACAGCGTCTACGCCGGCCTCCAGAAGGAGGGCCCGGAACTGGTCCGCGGCAGCAACCGGCGGCTCACCTTCGCCGGCGAGCGCTCCGTCACGGTGCCCGCCGGTGCCACCGCCCTCAGCGACCCGCGGCCGGGCAGACTGCCCGCCGCGAGCAACCTGGTGATCAGCATCCACTCGCCCGACGCGGAGGGCCCGGTGACCGGTCACTGGATGGCCCTGCAGACGTCGTACGCCACCCAGGGCGACCACACCGCCGAGGAGAGCGGCGCCCACTGGACGGGGAGGATGGGCTCCTGGTTCTACCTGGACGCCGTCTCCGTCCGCACGCGCCCGCGCACCGGTGCCGTGGTCGTGGTCGGCGACTCCGTCACGGACGGCTGGCACTCCACCTCCGACCGGAACCGCCGCTGGCCCGACTACCTCGCCCGGCGACTGCAACGGGCCGGCACGGCGGTCAAGGGCGTGGCCAACGAAGGGATCGCCGGCAACAAGATCCTGGCGGACGGCGACGGCCAGAGTGCCCTCAACCGGCTGGACCGGGATGTCCTGGCCCAGCCGGGCGTGCGCACCGTGTTCCTCTTCGAGGGCGTCAACGACATCAAGGCACACACCGGCGTCACCGCCCAGGACCTCATCGACGGCTACCGGACGATCATCGACCGTGCCCACACGGCCGGGAAGTGCGTCGTCGGCGCGACCATCGCCCCCTTCAAGGGCTGGTCGGAATGGGACCCGGCCGCCGAGGCGGTCCGCCGGGACGTCAACGCCTTCATCCGCGGCAGCGGGGAGTTCGACGCCGTCGCCGACTTCGACCGGGTCCTGCGCAGCCCGTACGACCACCAACGGATCCGCCCCGCCTTCGACGGCGGCGACCATCTGCACCCCAACGACAGGGGAATGCAGGCGATGGCCGACGCCGTGGACCTGACGGACCTCGACTGCGGTCGTCGGCGCTGAGGCCCGCTCCTGACCCCTAAGCCGTCGGCTCCGGGGCGACCAGCCCCTGCCGGTAGGCGATCGCCACCGCCTCGGTACGGCTCGCGGCGCCCAGCTTGGCGAGGATGTTGGACACGTGCACGCTCGCGGTCTTGCCGCTGATGAAGAGCTCCTCGCCGATCTGCCGGTTGCTGCGGCCGAGGGCGAGGAGTCGCAGCACCTCCTGCTCACGGGCGGTGAGCGCCGAAGCCCGGTCGCCGGCCACCGCGTCGTCCGACAGCCGGCCGCGGCGGACCAGGGCGTCCACCTGCTCCAGCAGGGGTGTGGCGCCGAGCCGCGCGGCCGTCTCCCGCACCGCGGCGGCCTCGGCGGCCGCCTCCGCACGGCGCTCGGCCACCAGCAGGGCTTCCGCCAGGCGCAGTTGACAGCGAGCCCGCTCGTAGGCGTCGCCGTAGTCGAACGCGGCGACCGCCTTCGCCCAGGCCGCCGCGTCCGGACCGGACTCGGCACGGATCCGCTCCGCCTCGGCGCGGGCCAGCCACGCCTGACCCTCCGGTCCCTGCGGTGTGCCGTCCTCCCCACGGGCGGCGGAGGCCCGAGCCTGCTCCACCAGCTCCGACGCGGTGTCCGCCCAGCGGCGCGCCCCGCCCTCGTCGCCGGCCAGCCGCAACTCGGCGGCCGTGTCGGCGACCGCGGACAGGGCGAGGGCGGCCAGCCGGACCGTGACGGAGGGCGGCGTGCCCGCCTCGTCGGTGAGCGCCTCCACCGTGGACCGCATCCGCCGCACGGCCGCCTCCGCGTCACGGCGCAGCGCGGCGGCGCCGGTCAGCACGAGGCCCGCGACGAGCGTGGCCATCCAGTCGAAGGGCCCCTCCAACAGGGCACGCGCCCGGTCGGCGACGTCGGCGTCGCCCCGCGCGAGCGCCACGTACAGCGCGGGGCCGGCCGTGTAACCGCCCGCGGCGGGCAGCACCTCGGCATCGGCCGCCGCCGCGCGCACGCACTCGTCCCAGCGGCCCAGCGTGTACAGAGCCAGCAGCTGCAGATACCGCATCTCCAGCGGATACGGCGAGGACAGCAGCCCGGCACGGCGGGCCCGGTCCAGGCCCTCGGTGAGCCACGGCAGGCACCCCGCCAGGTCGCCGGACTCGAAGCAGCCGACGGCCAGGTTGAACAGGGCGCGCATCTCCACCGGCGCGTTGCCCGACCGCCGCGCCAGATCCCGGGCCTCGCGCAGCCGCTCCCGGCCCTCCGGTGTACGCCGGCCGCCCCCTTCCAGGACGGCCAGGGAGGTCAGGAGGTCGGCGATGGCATCCGTGACCTGCAACTCCTCGGCGACGCGCAGGGCTTGCCGGGCGAGCCGTAGCGCCGTCTCGTTCTCCCCGACCTGGCGTGCCGCCAGGACATGGGTGGACGCCGCCCACACCCAGGTACGCGACGGCGGCTCGGCGGGGATCATGGCGAGCGCCTCGCTGCTGTGGGCGAAGGCGGACGTCAGGCTGTCGACGCTGAGCAGGTTCCCGGCGAGCGTGTAGCGGGCCCGGGCGGCGAGCTCCGAGTCGGCGTCCGGGTCGATGCCCGCGAGCGCGGACCGGGCGAGGGAGACCGCCCGGTGCAGCTCCCCGGCGTGCGCGGCCGCGGCCGAGGCGCGCAGCGTGAGCGACACGCTGTCCGTCCCGGGAGGCCGCGTGGACGCCCCCGACCACAGGTCGAGGGCCGCCTCCAGGTGCCGCAGCTCCTCGGCGGGCGCGCCGAGGAGCCGGGCGTGGTCGGCGGCCTCCAGGGACGCGGCGAGCGACTCGGCCAGGTCGTTGCTCTCGCGGTAGTGGTGGGCGCGCTCCGCCGCGCTCTCGGCACGGTGCTCCCGCCCGGCCAGCAGCCGGGCGAACGTGCCGTGCAGCCGGGCCCGCTCACCGGGGAGCAGGTCGGCGTACACCGCCTCCCGGGCGAGGGCGTGCCGGAAGGCGTACGTGCCGTCGTCGCCGGGCACGAGGAGCTGCCGCCCCAGGGCTTCGCGCAGCGCCGACTCCAACTCCTCCTCGGGCAGCCCCACGGCGTCCCTCAGCAGATCGTGCTCGACGCGGCGCCCGGCGACGGCGGCCGTGCGCAGCACCTGCTGGGCGGTGTCGGACAGCTGCTCGAACCGGATCAGAAGAACGTCGGCCAGCCCGCTCGGCACGCCCCCCGCCTCGGTGTCCGTGGCCGCGAGCAACTCCTCCGCGTAGAAGGCGTTGCCCTCGGCGCGCTCGACGATCCGCCGGACCGTCCCGTCCGGCAGCGGACGGTCGTGCAGGGCGCGCACCAGGCGGGCCACGTCGTCGTCGGCCAGGGGCCGCAGCTCCAGTCGCTCCACGGCGGGCAACCGCACCAGCTCGGCCAGCAGCGGACGCAGCGGGTGGCGGCGATGCAGGTCGTCGGCGCGGTACGAGGCGAACACCGCCGGCCGACGGGTGGGCGCACCGCCCGCCGACCGCTGGAGGACGCCCCTGCCGAGCAGAAACCTCAGCAGGTCACGGGAGGACTGGTCGGCCCAGTGCAGGTCCTCCAGCACGAGCAGCACCGGCGCGATGTCCGCCAGGTCGGCCAGCAGCCCCGCCATGCCCTCGAAGAGCCGCAGCCGCCCGCCCACTTCCGGCACGGCGTCCGTCCCGGCCCCCAGCAGCCGGTCCACCACAGGGTGGGCGGCCAGCGCGGACGCGAACCGCTCGTCTCCGGCGAGCGCGCCCAGGATCTCGGTGAACGGCAGATACGGCAGACCGACGTCACCGAGATCGACGCAGTGCCCGGTGAGCACGGTCGTACCGGCCTCGACGGCCCGTCCCGCGACCTCGTCCAGCATCCGTGTCTTCCCGACCCCGGCGTCCCCCGCGATCAGCACCGCTCGGGCTTCACCACCACGGGCACGTTCCAATACACCGGTGAGGCGGGCGAGTTCGTTCTCCCGGCCGACGAACGGCGTGACGAATGAGGTTGGCGACACGCCTACATCCTGTCACTCGTGATCGACAGCGTCTGGGCCGACCTGCACCTCCTAGGCCGTGTCCGCAGGAGGGACTTTGCGGACACGGCCTAGGCGCGCAATGTCTTCGCCCAGTCCACCGGCACCCGCCCCGCAGGCCCTGGCGCCGGCTGATCCGCAGGGCGGCTCGCCGGAGGAGCCAGCTCTGGACCGGCCTCGTACAACTCGTTCGTGTCGTAGTTCCAGAACCATCCCTCACCCGGCTCGAAACTCTGCACGAGAGGGTGCCCAGTGGCCCGGTAGTGCCCGGTGGCATGCTGCGCAGGCGAACTGTCGCAGCAGCCGACATGCCCGCACTGAGCGCAGCGCCGCAGATGGAACCACCATCCGCCGGCCGCGTCGCACTCGACGCACCCGGTGCCGCTCGGCGGGACGCTGGGATCGATTCCGGTGTCGTCGGTCATGTCGGCTCCTCGGGCGTGTCGGGGTCCGCGGTGGTGAGCGGAAGGAGGACGTGGAAGCGCGTGTCGCCCGGCTCGGACTCGACCTCAAGGCTGCCGCGGTGCTTGTTGACGACGATCCGCCAGGAGATGTCCAGGCCGAGCCCGGTCCCCTCACCCACCGGCTTGGTCGTGAAGAAGGGATCGAAGATGCGCCCCCGGATCTCCTGCGGAATGCCGACGCCGGTGTCGCGGAACTCCACCAGCAGACGGTCGTGGTCGCGCGCGGTGCGCACGGTCAAGGTGCCGTCCCCGCCCGCG
This sequence comes from Streptomyces sp. S.PNR 29, assembly GCF_030386795.1. Lineage (GTDB taxonomy): Bacteria > Actinomycetota > Actinomycetes > Streptomycetales > Streptomycetaceae > Streptomyces. Next base: position 43,037 of record NZ_JANUQM010000012.1, on the reverse strand, counting down.
CTGTTGATGGCGGAGACCGCGTTGTCGATCAGGTTGGTCCACACCTGGTTGAGCTCCGCCGGGTACGCCGGGATCGTCGGGAGCGTACGGTCGTACTCCTTGACGACCTTGATCCGCGGGCCGATCTTGCCCGACAGCATCAGCAGGGTGCTGTCGAGGAGTTCGTGCACGTCGACGACCCGGTAGGGGGCCCGGTCGAGCTGTGAGTACTGCTTGGCCGCGTCGACGAGGTGCGAGATGCGGGTGGTGGAGTCCTCGATCTCGTCCATCAACAGCTCTGTCTCGACCGTGTAGTTGAGCCACCCGATCGCCCCCGGGAGGATCTCCTCGTCCACGGCCGCCGCGACCTGGTCCAGCCAGTCGAGGTCGAGGCCCGCCTGCACGAAGGTGGGGGCGATCCGCCAGCCCTCCGCGATGCCGTGGTCCTCCAGCCAGTCGGTGACGGCGTCCTCCCGGTCGGCGGCCTCCAGGGGGCTCAACACCGGCGCTTTGGCGACCCGTTCGGCCGTGCGCTCCTGGATGTCGATGAGGCCGGCCAGGACGTCACGGGAAAAGGGGCCCTCGGCGATGACGGCGAGCTTGTGACGCATCTTCGCCACTCGCTCCCGCAGGGTCGCGGTGGCCCGTACGGCCGCTGCGGCGGGGTTGTTGAGCTCGTGCGTGAGACCGGCGGACAACGAACCGAGCGCCAGCAGCCGTTCACGCTGCCCGATGGCCCGCTGGGTGTTCTTCGAGCCGAAGAAGAGCCCCTCCAGCAGGTGGACCGCCATCGGGAACCACTCCTGCATGATGCTCGCGAACGTGTCGGCGGGCAGCACGAAGAACCGCGTCGGCTCGGTGACGCGCATGGAGTTGTTGTAGACCTGCGGCACCCGGTCCCCGAGGTACGCCTGCATCGCCCCGGCGTACACCCCGCGCTGGGAGGTCCGGTTCACCTCCACGTCGTCCCCGCCGACCCGGCGGGACAGCACGACCGTGCCCTCGATCATCACGTAGAAGCAGGTGGCGGGGTCACCCTCGGCGTACACCGGCCCGGGCTCGAACAGCTCCACCCGGCCCTCGGCGCACAGCCGGCCCAGCTGCTCGGGCGTCAGCTTCTCGAACAGGAACAGCGCCCCGATCTCCCGCGGGCTGCACGGCATCGGCCGGCCGCTCACGACTGCTCCAGGTACCGGTGGACGAGCATCACGGCCATGGCTCCCTCTCCGACGGCTGACGCGACCCGCTTGGCGGACTCGGCGCGCGCGTCGCCCGCCACGAACACGCCCGGGATGTTGGTCTCCAGGTGGTACGGCGGCCGGTCCAGCTCCCAGCCCGCCGGCGGCCGGCCGTCAGGGGTGAGATCGGGGCCGGCGAGGATGAACCCGCTCTCGTCCCGCAGCACCGTGCCGTCCAGCCAGTCGGTGAGCGGGGCGGCGCCGATGAACACGAACAGCCACTGGGCGTCGACGAGTTCGCTCTCGCCCGTCCCGACGTCCCGCAGCGTCAGCCGCTCCAGATGGCCTTCTCCGTGAGCCGCCTCCACGACCGTGCCGCAGCGCACCGAGATGTTGGGCGCCTCGTTGATCTGCTGGATCAGGTAGTGCGACATCGACGCGGCCAGGGACGGACCACGCACCAGCAGGGTCACCGACTTGGCGCCCCGGGACAGGTACATCGCCGCCTGACCGGCGGAGTTGGCGCCGCCGACGACGTACACGTCGTGCCCCTGGCAGGAGGGCGCCTCCGTCAGCGCCGACCCGTAGAAGACGCCACAGCTGGTGAGTTCCCGCGCGCCCGGCGCGTCCAGCTGCCGGTACGACACCCCGGTCGCCAGGATCACGCTGTGCGCGGCGACCGCCGAGCCGTCCGAGAACCGTACGGTCCGCGCGGCCCCGCTGACCTCCAGACCGGTCACCTCCCGCGCGGTGAGGATCTCCGCGCCGAACTTCGCCGCCTGCCGCCGTGCCCGGTCGGTGAGCTGAGCGCCCGACACGCCGTCGGGGAAGCCGAGGTAGTTCTCGATCCGGGAGCTCTGCCCGGCCTGCCCGCCGGTCGCCGACCGCTCGACCAGTACCGTCCGCAGCCCCTCCGAGGCGCCGTACACGGCCGCGCCCAGCCCCGCCGGGCCGCCGCCGACCACCACCAGGTCGTAGAAGTCGGCCGTCGGCGTCGTCGCCAGCCCCACCCGGGCGGCCAGCTCGGGCGCCTCCGGCGCGACCAGCGGCGTCCCGTCCGGCGTCACCACCAGCGGCAGCCGTTGCCCGTCCGCGCCCGCCGCGGCCAGCAGCCGCCGGCCCTCGGGCTCGTCGGAGGAGTACCAGCGGTACGGCACCTGGTTGCGGGCCAGGAACTCGCGGATGTCCGAGGAACGCGCCGACCAGCGGTGCCCGACGACCTTGGTGCTGGGCACGGGCCGGTGGTCACTGGTGCGCCACGCCTGAAGCAGGTCGTCCAGGACCGGGTACAGCTTCTCCTCGGGCGGATCCCACGGCTTGAGCAGATAGTGGTCGAGATCGACGACGTTGATCGCGTCGATCGCCGCGTTGGTGTCCGCGTACGCCGTCAGCAGCACCCGCCGGGCGCCCGGATACACGTCCAGGGCCTGTTCGAGGAACTCGATGCCGTTCATCTGCGGCATCCGGTAGTCCGCCAGGATCACGGCCACGAGGTCGCCGCGCAGCTTCAGCTCACGCAGCGCCTGCAGGGCCGACTCGCCGGACTCGGCGCGCACGATCCGGTACGACGCGCCGTAGCGCCGCCGGAGATCCCGGGCGACGGCCCGGGAGACCCCGGGGTCGTCGTCGACGGTCATGATGACGGTGCGCGCCGCGTCGCCGGCCTGTGCCATACGGTCCCCACGTCGGGCGGTCGGATCCCGGCACGGCGTGCCCGTCACCGCGCCGACCTGATCCCCATCGTAGATCCGTGCGGTTCGCTTCGCTCAGGTATGCGAAAGTCCCCCACGTGGGCCGAGCGCGCAGAACTCGTTGCCCTCGGGGCCCGCCAGGGTCACCTGCTCGGGCCGGATCTCGTACTCGTCGGGGGCGTCGCTGACCACCACCCAGCCGAGCGCCTCGGCCCACCAGCGACCGAGGGACATGGGATCGGCCGCGTCGACGACCACCTGCTCCCAATCCAGCGCCATGAGGGCAGCGTGGTGAAGACTGGGCCCGATCGACATGACCGCGACACAGGGAGGCAGCCGTCATGACACGCCCGATCACGGCAGGGGTGGACGGATCGGAGGAGAGCCTGGCCGCGCTGGCCTGGGCGGCGCGCGAGGCGGTGCGCCGGGGGCTCGCCCTGCGCGTGGTGCAGGCCTGGCGGTTCCAGTCCCACGAGGCGATCGACGCCGGCGACCGGGACACCCAGGAGCGGTGGGTGCGGGACGCGGTGGCCGAGACGGCCAGGACCGTGACCGAGCGGCACCCGGACCTGGAGGTCACCACCGACGTCCTGGAGGGTGACACCGTCGACACCCTGGTCGCCGCGGCGGCCGACGCCGAGATGCTGGTGCTGGGCTCCCGCGGCCACGGGCCGGTCGTCGGCTTCCTGCTCGGTTCCGTCGGCCAGCAGGTGATCGCCGAGGCGTCGCGGCCCGTCGTCCTCGTGCGCGCCGGCGACCAGCCCTCCGCCGAGGTCGCCGGCCACGAGATCGTCGTGGGCCAGCAGGGCGCGCCCGACGACAGCGCGGACGCGCTGCGGTTCGCGTTCGAGACGGCCGCGGTCCGCGGTGCCACCGTGCGTGCCGTACGGGCCTGGACCCTGCCGCCGGTGTTCGCCTACAGCCCGGGTTCCATGAAGCTCCTCGACGAGGCCGGGGGACTGGAGCCCTACGAGAGGAAGGCGCTCGGCGAGGCGCTGAAGCCGTGGCGGGAACGCTTCCCGGAGGTGCCGGTGATCGAGCACGTGGAGATCGGCAGCGCGGGCCAGGTGCTGCTGTCGGTGGCCGGGCAGGCCCAGCTGATGGTCGTCGGCCGCCGCGCCCACCGTACGGCCGTCGGCGCCCGCATCGGCTCGGTGGCACACGGGGTCCTGCACCACGCGGGATGCCCGGTGGCCGTGGTCCCGCACGCGTGACTCACTCCGCGGTGGGCGCCGGCGTTTCGCCCACCGTGGGCTGCAGCGTCTCCCGGGCCTTGGGCAGGATGTTGTCGATGTAGTCCTGCACCGCCGTGTCCAGACCGATGTCGTGCTGCGCCCGCTCGGACAGATACCAGCGGTGTTCCAGCAGCTCGTGGTAGATCTCCGCCGCGTCCATGGCGCCGCGCAGCTCGGGCGGCACGGCACGCACGGTCGGCCGGAACACCTCCCGCACCCAGCGGTGGGCGAGCACCTCAGGGCGGGCGCCGAGGGTGTCGCCCGGGGCGTAGTCGTCCTGGGTGGCCATCCAGCTCTCCAGGTCGTTCAGCAGCCGCCGGGCCTGGTTCTCCTCGGCGTCCAGGCCCGTCAGGCGCAGCAGCTGCCGCTGGTGATGGCCCGCGTCGACGACCTTGGGCACGAACGTGACCGTGTCGCCGTTCGACGCGTGCTCGATCTGCATCTCGGCCACGTCGAAACCGAGGTCGTTGAGGCGGCGGATCCGGCGCTCGATGTAGTGGTACTTGCCCGCCGGGTAGACGGAGGTACGCGTCAGCTCGTCCCACAGCTCCCGGTAACGCCCGCAGATCTCCATGCCGAAGTCCACCGGGTCGACCGAGGGGTGCAGCGCGCCGGACGCCTCCAGGTCGAGGAGCTCGCCGCTGATGTTCACCCGGGCGAGGTCGAGGTCGTACTCGCGCTGCCCCGTGCTGAGCTGCGGGTGCAGATCGCCGGTCTCGGCGTCCACCAGGTACGCGGCGTACGCGCCCGCGTCGCGCCGGAACAGCGTGTTGGACAGCGAGCAGTCGCCCCAGGCGAACCCGGCGAGGTGCAGCCGTACCAGCAGCACGGCCAGCGCGTCCATGAGGCGGTGCATGGTCGCGGGACGCATCGTCGTCTCGAACATGGACCGGTACGGCATGGATCCGCGCAGATGCCGGGTGATCAGTACCGGCTCCAGCGGGGCGCCGTCCGCGTCGGTCCGCCCGGTGACCACGCCGAGGGCGTCGACGGCGGGGATGCCGAGGCGGTCCAGGTCGCGCAGCAGCTCGTACTCGCGCAGCGCGGGCCGTTCCGCGAGCTCCTTGACCGCTATCACCTCGGTGCCGGCGCGGGCGTAGCGGACGACGTGCCGGGAGATGCCGCGCGGCAGCGGCACGAGGTACTCGTCCGGCCACTCCTCCAGGGGCAGGTGCCACGGCAGTTCCAGCAGGAGCGCCGGATGTTCCGGGTTGGTCGCGCTGATCTGCAGTGCCATGGGTCGGGTGTCCTTGCCTCGCCGGTGATCGGCACAACTTTACGGGGCATGTCCCGTCGAAGGGCGCGCTCCCCGGTCGCCGAGGGCAAGCTCCCTGGCCTGCTGCGCCGCTTCCCGCAGCGAACCGTGGTGCGCGGGCCCGTGCCCCGGCAGCATCAGGTCGCCCTCCAGCCCGGCGAGGACGTCCAGCGAGGCCAGGGTACGGGCGCGATCGTGATGGAACACGCCGAGCAGCAGCTGCGGCCCCTTGGCGCGCGATGTGGGGTGGCCGCTGACCAGAGCGTCGCCCGAGAGCAGCACTCCCGCGCCCGGCAGGTGGTAGGCGCAGTGCCCGTCGGTGTGGCCGGGTGTGTGCACCGGCACGGGGCGGCCGGGCAGGTCGAGGGGGCCCGCCGTCGGGAACGGCTGGGGAGTGGTGACCGGGATGTGAGCCGTGCCGCCGGAGCGCAGCGCGTGCACCGCCCACGGCAGCACACCGGGCCGCCAGCCGTTCCTGAGGACCTCGCCGACGCCCACCTGGTGCAGGAACTCCCGGCGCGCGTGCGGCACCTCCGCCTCGTGGAGGTAGACCGGCATGCCGTACGTGCCGCGCAGGTACTCGGCGGAGCCCAGGTGGTCGTTGTGGGCGTGGGTGATCAGCACCGCCTCGACCGCTTCCGGTGAGCTGCCGATCTCCGCCAGCGACGCGAGGACCTGCTCCCGGTCGCCGGGGTAGCCGGTGTCGACCAGCGTGACGGCGTCGCCTTCCGTGAGGATCACCCAGTTGGTGTTGGTGCCGTGCACCAGATAAACGCCGTCCGCAACGTGTCGCACATCCGCCCGCATGATCGCCCCGCGTCCTGCTGTCTGCCCGGTCGGCGACCAGCAAAGCAGACCGCGACGACCGCGCGGGCAACGGGTCCGGTACCACCGGCTGTGCTGCCAGGGGTGGTTCGGGCGCGGCCTAGAAACTAGGCACTGTCGTTTGGATCATCCCGGCTGCAACGCACCGCACCTCACGGCCGGCCTGATCCAAACGACAGTGCCTAGCGCACGCCGTGCGGGCGGAACTGGATGCTGATCCGCGGTCCCGTGGCGCGCGTGCTCTTGGGTACGCAGTGCTCCCAGGTCCGCTGGCAGGACCCGCCCATCACGATCAGGTCCCCATGGCCCAGCGGTCTGCGTACCGTGGCGCGGCCGCCGCGCATCGGGCGCAGCAGCAGGTCCCGGGGTGCGCCCACGGAGAGGATCGCGACCATCGTGTTCTCGTGCGCGCCCCGTCCGATCCGGTCGCCGTGCCAGGCCACGCTGTCCCGGCCGTCGCGGTAGTAGCAGAGCCCGGCCGTGGTGAACGGCTCGCCCAACTCCTCGCTGTACCGGGCGGAGAGCGCGTCGCGCGCCTCGGCCAGCACCGGGTGCGGCAGCGCGTCGTCGATGTCGTAGAACGCGAGCAGGCGAGGGACGTCGACGACGTGGTCGTACATCGTGCGCCGCTCCGCGCGCCAGGGCACCTCGGCCGCCAGCTGTTCGAACAGGACGTCGGATCCGCTCAGCCAGCCGGGCAGCACGTCGATCCAGGCGCCGAACCCCAGCTCGGTGCGGCGCAGCCCGTCGAGGGGGCCGAGCCGTACCTCGTCGGTCTGGTCGAAGAGCGAGCCCTGGAGGTGCCTGGTCATGGACCCAGCGTACTCCTGAATCGAAAGTGCGTTCTATATATCGGGCGGGCGGGGTCGGTCACCGCGGCGGGGCTGGATCGCCGTGGCGCAGGGGCTTTGGATACATCGATGTATCGGATACATTCCCGTATCGAACGGAGGGCGGTGGCATGGCGGCGGAGGCGAAGTCCGGGCGGGTGACCAGGCGCCGGGTCCGCACGCGCGCCAACCTCCTGGACGCCGCGTTCGCGGTGTTCGCGGCGAAGGGGTTCGGCCATGTGTCGATCGAGGAGGTCTGCGAGGCCGCCGGCTACAGCAGAGGGGCCTTCTACTCGAACTTCGGCAGCCTCGACGAGCTGTTCTTCGCCCTCTACCGCGAGCGGGCCGACCTCATCGCCGAGCAGGTGTCCGGGGTGCTCGCCCTGGACGGACCGGACCTGGACGTGCCGACCGCCGTGGACCGCGTCACCGAGGTGCTGCTCCTCGACCGGGACTGGCTCCTGGTGAAGACGGACTTCCTGGTGCACGCCGCCCGCGACCGGGCCGTCGCCCAGACCCTGCTGGAGCACCGGGCTCGCCTGCGCCGCGCGATCGCCGACCGGCTCGCCCGGGCGCGGGGCCACACGCGACTGCCCGTCGTGCTCGGCGACGTCGAGGGCGCGGCGCACGCCGTGGTCGCCGCGTACGACGGCGTCACCACCCAACTGCTGCTGGACCGGGACGTCGAGCACGCCCGTGCCTGGCTCAAGCAACTGCTCACCGCGCTGCTCACCGACGGCAGCGGCAACCCCGAATGAGAAAGGGAACGGTCGCCATGGACGCGGACGTCATCGTCGTCGGAGCGGGCCTCGCGGGCCTGGTCGCGGCACACGAACTGACCAGCCGGGGCAGGAGAGTCGCCCTCGTCGACCAGGAGAACGCCGCCAACCTCGGCGGCCAGGCCTTCTGGTCCTTCGGCGGGCTGTTCCTCGTCGACTCCCCGGAGCAGCGGCGCCTGGGCATCAAGGACTCCTTCGACCTCGCCTGGAGCGACTGGCAGGGCAGCGCGCGCTTCGACCGGGTCGAGGACGAGGACTCCTGGGCAGTGCGCTGGGCCCGCGCGTACGTCGAGTTCGCGGCGGGGGAGAAGCGGTCCTGGCTGGACAGCCACGGCATCAAGCTGCTGCCCACCGTCGGCTGGGCCGAGCGCGGCGACCTCACGGCGGGCGGGCACGGCAACTCCGTGCCCCGCTTCCACATCGCGTGGGGGACGGGTACGGGGGTCGTGGAACCGTTCGTCCGCTACGCCAGGCAGGCCGCGCGGGACGGGCTGCTCACCTTCCACCACCGGCACCGGGTCGACGAGCTCGTCATCGAGGAGGGCGCCGCGCGGGGCGTACGCGGCACGGTCCTCGCCGAGGACACCTCACCCAGGGGCGTCGCCTCCAACCGTGACGGGATCGGCGAGTTCCAGCTCACCGCCCAGGCCGTCGTGGTCACCACCGGCGGCATCGGCGCCAACCACGACATCGTCCGCCGCTACTGGCCCGAACGCCTCGGCACCCCGCCCACCGAGATGGTCACCGGCGTCCCCGCCTACGTCGACGGGCGCATGCTCGACATCAGCGCCGACGCCGGCGTACGGCTGGTCAACCGGGACCGGATGTGGCACTACACCGAGGGCCTGCAGAACTGGGACCCGATCTGGCCCGGCCACGGCATCCGCATCCTTCCCGGGCCGTCCTCGATGTGGTTCGACGCCCTCGGCCGCCGTCTGCCGGAGCCCTGCCTGCCCGGCTACGACACCCTCAGCACCCTGAAGCACCTGCGGACCACCGAGGACATCGCCGGGTACGACCACTCCTGGTTCATCCTCACCCAGAAGATCATCGAGAAGGAGTTCGCCCTGTCGGGCTCCGAGCAGAACCCGGACATCACCGCCAAGGACCGTGCCGGGTTCCTGAAGGAACGCATCCTGGGCAAGGGCGCACCGGGACCGGTGGACGCCTTCCTGCGCAAGGGCGCGGACTTCGTGACCGCGCCCGATCTGGAGCAACTGGTCGGCAGGATGAACCAGTTGACCGACAAGCCGCTTCTCGACCCCGCCGTGATCCGTCGTCAGATCGAGGCCCGCGACCTGCAGATCGCCAACGCGTTCAGCAAGGACGCCCAGGTGCAGGGCATCCGCAACGCCCGCCGCTACATCGGCGACCGCCTCGGCCGGGTCGCCACCCCGCACCGCATCCTCGACCCGGAGGCCGGCCCCCTGATAGGCGTCAAGCTGCACATCCTCACCCGCAAGACCCTCGGCGGCATCCAGACCGACCTGGACTCCCGCGCCCTGGGCACCGACGGCGAGCCCATCGAGGGGCTGTACGCGGCGGGCGAGGTCGCCGGGTTCGGCGGTGGCGGCGTCCATGGCTACAACGCCCTGGAGGGCACCTTCCTCGGCGGCTGCCTCTTCTCGGGCCGTGCGGCGGGACGAGCCGCGGCCCGGCAGACCGGCTGAGTCACTGTCAGCGGCCTGCTCACGAAAGCTGCCCGTCTCCTACCCTCCGAGGAGGCGGGCCAGCACCGCGGCGTGGCTCTGCTCGGGCGACTTCGACGCCGTCAGCAGCGTCACAGGCCCTTTGCGCACCAACTCCCGGACGTCTTCGAGGAGTTCCGCCGCCTCGGGAGCGGCCAGCTCCGCCTCGTACCGCTCGCTGAACTCCTCGTACGACCCCTCGCCCGCGTGATACCAGCGGCGCAGTTCCGTCGACGGGGTGAGTGCCTTGGGCCACTCGTCCACGCGGGCCGCGTCCTTCGCCAGGCCGCGCGGCCACAGCCGGTCCACCAGGACGCGCACGCCGTCGTCCGGCTCGGGCGGTTCGTAGACACGGCGCAGGCGAACGCTCACGGTCGGCCCCTTCTTGCGGTGTTCGGGTCGTGCCGCGAGCGTACTGCCGGGGAACGGAAGGACAGGGAAGCGGCACGACTTGACCTGATCGTGAGCGACTCCCGGGGCAGGCGGATCCTACGCTGTGGCCATCGATCACCCCCCACCTCGCAGGAGCGCACGTGAGGCAGTCCGCCCGACGTACCGACGTACTCCGCCGCAGAACCGTGCCCGCGACCGTCCCCGTCGCCCTCGCCGCGCTGCTCGCGGCAGCCGGGCCCGCGACGGCGGGCACCGACGGCGCGGCAGGCGTCGGCGACCCGTACTTCCCGCTCGCCGGAAACGGCGGCTATGACGTCCGCCACTACGACCTGACTTTCCGTTACGACCCGAAGAGCCGTCATCTGCACGGCACGGCCGTGCTCACCGCCCGAGCCACCCAGTCCCTCGCCCGCTTCCACCTCGACCTGAAGGGCCTGAACGTCACGGGCCTCACCGTCGGCCACGCCAGGGCGGACTTCCGCCGTGACGGCCAGGAACTCGTCGTCACCCCGCGCCGCGCTCTGCGCAAGGGACAGGAGTTCCGCGTCACCGTCACCTACCAGGGCACCCCCGGTCCGGTCACCGACCCCGACGGCTCCCTCGACGGCTGGATCCCCACCGACGACGGAGCCTTCGTCGCCGGCGAGCCGCAGGGGGCCATGACCTGGTTCCCGGCGAACAACCACCCCCTCGACAAGGCGTCGTACGACTTCACGATCACCGTGCCCGAAGGGCGCACCGCCGTCGCCAACGGCGTCCTCCTCGGCCGCCGAACCGCACACGGACGCACCACGTTCCGCTGGCGCCAGAGCGAACCCATGGCCGCCTACCTGGCCACGGCGACGATCGGAAAGTTCAAGGCCGAGCGCTACACCACCCGCGACGGCATCCAGGTCTACAACGCCGTCGACCCGCGCGAGGCCAAGGCGGCCGCACCCGTCCTGAAGCAGTTGCCGTCCGTCCTGGAATGGGAGAGCAAGCTGTTCGGCCCCTATCCGTTCCGCGCCGCCGGCGCCATCGTGGACCGGGCCCCGAACGTGGGGTACGCGCTGGAGACCCAGTCGCGGCCCGTGTACTCCGCCGCACCCGACCTCAGCACCCTCGTCCACGAGAGCGCCCACCAGTGGTTCGGCGACTCCGTCACCCTCACCTCCTGGAAGGACATCTGGCTCAACGAGGGCTTCGCGACCTACGCCGAATGGCTCTACAGCGAACAGCACGGCGGCGCGAGCGCCCAGCAGACCTTCGACGAGCTCTACGCCCGCCCGGCGAGCGACGACCTGTGGGCCTTCCCGCCCGGCGATCCCGGCAGCGGCGCCCACATCTTCGGCACCCCCGTCTACGCACGCGGCGCCATGGCCCTGCACGCACTCCGCAAGGCGGTCGGCGACCCGGCGTTCCACCGGATCCTGCGCGCCTGGGCCACCGAGCACCGGGACGGGCACGGCACGACCCCGCAGTTCGTCCGCCTCGCGGAACGGCGGTCCGGCAAGGACCTGGACGCGCTCTTCCGGACCTGGCTGTACGCGCCCGGCAAACCGGACCGGCCTTGAGAAACCGACATGCTCCGCACCACTGTCGACCAGGCAAATTCATGATCACACGCAGCACCCCTGTCGCGCTGCTCGCCGCCTCCGTGCTGCTCACCGGCTGCGGAAGCGGCGCCGTGGCGACATCGGACGCCGAGCCCCGCACACCTCCACCCGCGCGCAGTCTCGAAGCGGCCCCGCGGCGACTGCCGGGACTGGGAGCCAGGACGTGGGCCAAGGTGCCCTCCCGTACCCGGCAGGCCGTCGTGGTGACCGGCCGCGGCAGGAACTCCCCGCGCTCCACCGTCGTCCTGTACGAGCGCACCGCGGCCGGCTGGAAGGCCGAGGCGAACTGGCCCGCGCACAACGCGCTCAAGGGCTGGACCGACCACCACATGGTCGGTGACCTGCGCTCGCCCATCGGCGTGTTCACCCTCACCGACGCCGGCGGGCGGCGCGCCGACCCGGGCACCCGGCTGCCGTACGACCGCTCCGACGGCTTCATCGCACCCGGCACCGGATTCGAGGGCGAGCCGCTGGCGGGTGCCTTCGACTACGTGATCGCCATCAACTACAACCGCAGGCCCGGCACGTCACCCCTGGACCGGACCCGCCCCCTCGGCGCGGACCGCGGTGGCGGCATATGGCTGCACGTCGACCACGGCGGCCCCACCCACGGCTGCGTCGGCATCGCCGAGAACCACATGCGGGAACTGCTCCGGGCCCTGGACCCCGGCCGGCACCCCGTCGTCGTCATGGGCGACGCGAGGTCGCTGTCCCGCTGAACCGGCAGGGATCCGAGACCTGCTCAGCACCGCCGACGCGGCGAACGACCTCCGATTCCGTTTCCGCCGTACGGGTACTCCGTCCGCCTGACGGCGACGAGGGAGGTCACGACATGAGCACCTCGGACGACCTGCCGGTCGTGCGCACACTCGACGAACTCACCGACCTGGTCGAACGGCACCAGGGCCTGTACGTCCGCTGGTCGCGCGGTCCCGAGACCGACCTCGCCGACGTGTCCAGCACCGATGAACTGACGGGCGCGCCGATGCCAGGCCTGTCCGCCAACCCGCTCGACGTCGAGGAGTGGTGGGAGGACCGGCCCGTCCGGGTGTGGGTGGCCCGTCGGCTGCACGACTACGCGCACCTGCCGCACGACAAGGGGCCTGGCGTACGGCCCTGGGCACTGGAGGGCCGGGAGAGTGGGCGGGGGCCCGACAACGAGCCGCTGGTGGTGGACGTCCGGCCCCGGTGCTGGATCGAATCCGGGGTCATCGACGAGGCACGGGCGGAGGTGGCCCGGCAGGAGAAGCCGTGGGGGCCGCTGCGCCGCACCGGCCGCTGAGGCTCGCGAGCCGGGCCTGAAGCCGGGCTGTCAGGAACTCCTGCGGGAACCGATGCGCCGCCGCAGCGCGCGTCGCTCCGTTTCGCTGGTCCCGCCCCACACACCGATGGACTGTCCTGTGTCGAGCGCCCATTGCAGGCACTCCTCCTGCACGGGGCAGCGCCGGCAGACCGCCTTCGCCTGCTCCGTCTGCAGTAGGGCCGGGCCGGTGGTGCCGATCGGGAAGAACAGGTCGGGGTCCTCCTGCCGGCACGCGGCGTGGTCTCGCCAGTTGTCCATCAGTAGATCACCTACGATCGAATGTGTATGTGCCCTCGTGAATGCCTTGCTCGCCTTCGGGTCACCTGCCGACGCGTGGATGAAACAGCCGAGAACCCTGGGATTCGGCCACTGTCGGACCGCACCGCCCCTCACGGCCGGCCTGATCCGAACGCGGGATCTAGTGGCGCAGCGCTCCGGTGGCCGCCGACAGCACTGCCTCGGCCACGGTCGCCAACGCGGGGGAGTCGAGCTTCCACTGCTGCCAGTACAGCGGGACTTCGACCGGGTCCGCGTCGAGGGCGACGAGCCGGCCGGCCCGCAGCAGGGGGTCCGCCTGCGCCTCGGGCACCATGCCCCATCCCATGCCGGCGGCGACGGCCTCGGCGAAGCCCTCCGAGGTCGGCACGTAGTGCCGCAGCGCGCTCGCGCCGCCACGCCCGAGCCGGCGCATGAACCCGTCCTGGAAGTCGTCCCGCCGGTCGAAACACACCACCGGCGCCTCGTCGAGCACCTCCGGCAGCGGTCCGTCCAGATACCGCGCTGCGAAGTCCGGGCTCGCCGCGGGGAGGTAGCGCATACGCCCCAGGGCCCGCGCCGAGCAGCCCGGCACCGGGTCGGGCGAGGAGGTCACCGCGGCCATCACCAGTCCCTCACGCAGCAGCGCCGCCGTGTGGTCCTCGTCCTCGCGGCGCAGCTCGAAACAGAGCCGCATCTCCTCGGGCACACGGGTGAGGGCGCCCAGGAACCAGGTCGCCAGAGAGTCCGCGTTCACCGCCACCGACACCCGGGTCGGCTCCCCGGAGGTGCTCAGCCCCAGCTCCGCGTACGCGTCGCGCTCCAGCCGCGCCACCTGGCGGGCGAGCCGCACGAGCACCTCCCCGGACTCCGTCGCCCGCACCGGCTTGGTGCGCTGCAGCAGGACCCGGCCCGTGCGCTGCTCCAGCGCCTTGACCCGCTGGCTGACCGCGGACGGTGTCAGGTGCAGCGCGGCGGCGGCCGCGTCGAACGTGCCCTCGTCCACCACCGCGAGCAGGGTTCGCACCTGGTCCAGCGGCAGATCTCCGGGATGACTGGACATCACGAGAGCTAATGATAGGTAAGAATCTTTAGCTGTACTCCCGATGATCACCGGCTTAGCGTCGACGGCATGACCAACGCACTGACCGCCGCGGCCGCCGGCTTCGGCACCGGCCTTTCGCTCATCGTCGCCATCGGCGCCCAGAACGCCTTCGTCCTGCGCCAGGGGATCCGCCGCGACGCGGTCCTCGCCGTCGTCGGCATCTGCGCCCTGTCCGACGCGGTGCTCATCGCCCTGGGCGTCGCCGGCGTCGGCGCGGTGGTGACGGCCTGGCCGGGCGCGCTGACGGCGGTCGGCTGGGTCGGCGGCGTGTTCCTGCTCTGCTACGGCGCTCTCGCCGCCCGGCGGGTGTTCCGGCCGGGCGGTGCGCTGCGGGCGGACGGCGATGCCGCCGGCTCGCGCCGACGGGCGGTGCTGACCTGTCTGGCGATGACGTGGCTCAACCCGCACGTCTACCTCGACACCGTGTTCCTGCTGGGCTCCGTCGCCGCCGACCGCGGCCCGCTGCGCTGGAACTTCGGCCTCGGTGCCGCCCTGGCCAGCCTGTGCTGGTTCGCCGCACTCGGCTTCGGTGCCCGCTTCCTCGGCCGCTTCCTGAGCAGGCCCGCGGCCTGGCGGGTCCTGGACGGCCTGGTCGCCGCCACCATGGTCGCCCTCGGCGTCGCCCTCATCGCCGGAAGCTGAGCGGGCCCCTGAAGCACACCCAGCGCGTGCTGCGATAGTGAACCCCGGACCCGAAAGATGTAACGACCACTCAGGACGCCCGTGGACACCAGCGAGAACAGCACCGGATCAGAGAAGACGGCACCCGACCCGGCGAGACCGGCCCGGCGCGGCCGGCGCCGCTGGGCGATGGACACCCGCCCGCTGCGCCGCCCGGCCTACCGCCGGCTGTGGTCCTCGACCATCGTCACGGCCGTCGGCAGCCAGCTCACCGCCGTTGCCGTGCCCAAGCAGATCTACGACATCACGGGTTCCTCGGCGTGGGTCGGCGCCGCGAGCCTCGCCGGTCTGGTCCCGCTGATCGTGTTCGCACTGTGGGGCGGGGCGATAGCCGACAGCATGGACCGCCGCAAGCTGCTGCTGATCACCAACAGCGGCATCGCGGTCACCTCGCTGCTGTTCTGGCTGCAGGCCGTCACCGGCCTTGAGTCGGTGGCCGCGCTGATGCTCCTGCTCGCGGTGCAGCAGGCCTTCTGGGGCCTGAACTCCCCCGCCCGCAACGCCTCCATCGCCCGCCTGGTACCCGGGGACGAACTGCCCGCCGCGAACGCCCTCGGCTCCACCGTCATGCAGACCGGCCAGGTCGTCGGGCCGCTGCTCGCCGGTGCGCTCATCCCCGTGATCGGCCTGCCCGAGCTCTACCTCATCGATGCCCTCACCCTGTGCGTCACGGTCTGGGCGGTCTACCGGCTTCCCTCGCTGCCGCCGACGGCAGCCATGGTGACGCGGCGCGCGGGGGTGAAGGAGATCGCGGCCGGCTTCCGCTACATCTCCGGGCACGCGGTGCTGCTGCTGTCCTTCCTCGCCGACATCGTCGCCATGGTCCTCGGCATGCCCCGAGCCCTGTTCCCACAGCTCGCCGCCCAGACCTACGCGCCCTACGGCGAAGGGCTCGCGCTCGGCCTGCTGTTCGCGGCGATCCCCGTCGGTGCGGTGCTCGGCGGACTGTTCTCCGGCACGTTCTCCCGCGCCCGTCGGCACGGCTGGATGGTCATCGGCGCGGTCGTCGCCTGGGGCGCCGCCATCACCGGCTTCGGGTTGAGCGGCAACCTGTGGCTCGCCGTGCTGTTCCTGGCCCTCGCCGGCGTCGCCGACATGGTCTCCATGGTCTTCCGCGGGGCGATCCTGCTGTCCGCCGCCACCGACGAGATGCGCGGCCGCATGCAGGGCGTCTTCACCGTCGTCGTCGCGGGCGGCCCACGCCTCGCCGACGTCCTGCACGGCACCGCGGGCTCAGCCTTCGGCGCCCGCCCGGCCGTCGCGGGCGGCGGCCTCCTGGTCGTCGCCGTCATGCTGACCCTGGCTTTCTCGGTACCGGCGCTTCGGCGGTACCGGGTGTGACTCGGGCGGGCCGTGGCGTTGGCGGCGGTCCTTGTTGGCCGGGTGCGCGGTGGCGGGGTCTCGGCGGGGTGGGCGGTGGCGGACGGCAGTTGGGTGGGGGCGGGCCGAGTGGGCGGTGGCGGGCCGCAGTCGGCTGAAGGGGCACAGCCGGGTACGCCCAGGCGGACGCCGGCCGGGTGAGCCAGTGGTCCCCTGGCGGGCCCTCAGCCGACTGAGGCCTCCGAGCCGCCGTGCCCAGTCGGGGCCCGCGGCCGCGGCGTATCCGTCCGGGGCGACCTACCGGGCACCCCGCCGCTGCAACGCGTACTGCTCCATGAGCTTGCCCCGGGTCGTCTCCAGCCGGTGTGCGAGGATCTCGGCGACGGTCCGCACCAGGATCAGCCCGAGCCGGGGATCCTCCTCGCACAGCTCCAGTACCGCCGCCGCGTCGAACTCGTAGGCGCGGACGGGGCTGAAGGCCTCGGCGCCGAAGTCCCATTGGTACGGCGGGAACAGCCAGGACCAGCCGAGCAGGTCGTTCGCGCCGAGCGTGGCGACCGTCACCCGCTGCAGGGAGGTCACCCGCTGATCGAGGGAGACCGCACCGGAGCGGATGACCCAGAAGCGGTCGGCGGTGCCTCCCGCCTCGAAGATCCGGGCGTCCTCGGGGAAGGAGACCTCCCGGGCGAGGGCCATCAGACGCCCGCGCTGGGGCGGAGGCAGGGCGGTCAGGAGTTTGATCGCTTTGGTCATGACGCGGGGCTCCTCGCCGGCGGTTCGGTTCCGGTGCTTTCCCTACGCCCATTTCAGCCGCTGTCGGCCCCGAGAGCACCTCCTCGGACCACGCCGGACCGCACCGGACCGCGCGCGTCACCGAGAGAACATGAGAAAGCCCTGGCTGGACGGGGGAAGCCAGCCAGGGCCGTCAGCGGTGGTGTACGAAGGACGCTCCGGTCGACTCCGTCACCACGTATGAATGAACGGTAAACCATCTCCGCGGCTTCCGCCCAATCGGAACCAGGCCACGTGACCGGTTTCACGCCGTGTCACTCCGCCCGCCGGGCCATCACCCTGATCGTGTCCAGCTCGGGGTCGCTGGGGTCGGGCAGATGCATTCCGGCGGCGAGACCGGTCCGCAGATAGCGCAGGACGGGCTCGGTCAGCAGCTCACCGGGCAGAACGGCCGGGATGCCGGGCGGGTACGGCGTGATCATCTCCGCCGCGACACGGCCGGCCGCCCGGCTCACCGGAACGTCCTCGGTGGGTCCGAAGAACGCGTCCCGGGGCAGATGGGCCTGCTCCATCCGCAGCTCGGACGGCGAGGGCACGTCGACCCGCGGGGCGGAACCCAGGCCGGGGGCGGCCCGCACCAGGTCCTTGAGCGCTGCGATCAGCTCGCCGGCGGTCTCACGGTCGTCGCCGTGGGTGATCTGCGCCCCGATCCGCCGATGGTCCGTCAGATGCGCGTCGACGCCCCGGTGTTCGCGCAGCCAGTCCGCCGCCTGGAAGCCCGTGATGCCGAGTCCGCTGATGTCGATGACGCCGGGCAGCGGGTCGAAGTCGTCGGCCAGCCCCGGGCCGCAGAAGTCGGCGCGGTCGTTCACGTGCAACCCGTCGATCTCCTCGACGGCCGCACGGACGTCGTGCGCGAGCTCCAGCGTGGCGCCCATGAGGTCCTTGCCCCGCAGGGCCATCTGCCGGCGCCAGCCGTCGAGCCCGGCGATGATCAGCACCGACGGACTGGTGGTGCCCAGCAGGTCCGCGCGCATGCCCAGCAGCTTCGGCGGCACCAGGTCGCCCTGCAGATGGAAGACGGAGCCCTGCTCCAGACCGCTGCCCATCTTGTGGATGCTGGTCACACAGATGTCGGCGCCCGCGTCCATCGCCCAGGACGGCAGATCGGGATGGAAGGGCAGATGAGCCCCCCAGGCCTCGTCCACGATCAGCGGGACCGAGCGCCGGTGGCAGACCTCGGCGATCGCCCGGAGGTCCGCGCAGGCGCCGTACGGCGTCGGGCTGGTGACCAGGGCGCCCTTGGCGTCGGGATGGGCGGCGAACGCCCGCGCGTACTCCTCGGCGGACGGCGGGTGGGCGATGTGCCGGTCGGTGTCCCACCGGGGCTCGACCCAGACCGGCTCGATGCCGGACAGGATCAGGCCCGACACGACGGACTTGTGGGCGTCCCGCCCGATCAGCAGCTTCTCGTGCGGCCCGGCGACGGCCAGCATCGCCGCCTTCACCGACAGAGAACTCCCGCACGTCGAGAAGAACGTGTGATCGGCGTGCACGGCGTCGGCCATCAGCTCCTGGGCGCGCTGCAGCACACGGCCCCGGGTGAGCCGGTCGTCGAGTCCGCCCGACGCCAGGACGTCACCGAGGAACACGGCGTCGCCGAGCACGTCCCGCACCGCGGGATCGGCTCCGCGGGCCTGCTTGTGCCCGGGCGGGGTGAACGACAACCGCCCACGGCGGCGATAGTCCTCCAGCGCTTCCAGTACAGGTGCTCGATTGTGGTCGACGGTCATGCACATCCGGCTTCCCGGTGCGGGCCGTCACCAATCAGCGCCGGTCACCCCTCGCCGTGCCGCCCGGGGGTCAGTACCTCGTCCAGCACGCGGACGACGACCTCGTACGCCGTCCCCCGTACGGCCGCCTCACGTGCCCCGTCCGGGTCCGTCGGCCGCAGCTCGTCGCTTCGCGCCCGCCACGTTCGCTCCTCGTCCACCGCGCAGGCCCTGGCCCGCTGCATCCGCCGCAGCAGTTCGTCCGAGTCCACAACATCGGTCATGCACTCCGCGTACCCCCGACAACACGGCTCAATGGCCATGGTTCGCACGGACGAGGGGGTTTGGCAGCACGGGGAGAGGTCAGCCGACATAAAGAGACCCGCGGCACGCACACGACGTGCGACAGGCGAGAGCCGCCTGCCGGGTGCGGACATCGCGCCCGTCCAGCGCGGCCGCCGCGGGGGAACGCCGGTTCCGGATTCTTCTCCACCGACCAGGGAGCAGACGGATGTGCGAGAAGCACACGACCGAATCCGCCATCGCGCGATCCGGCGCGGACCGGGCCCGGCAGCCGCGACCATGCAAGCCCGCCGAGGCACGCAGGGCCGTGGTGCGCGCGGTCACCGAACGCTGCCGTGCCACCCACACACCCTGCGACGCGGACGCCCTCTCGGACGCCGTGCTCGTCGCCTCCGAGCTGACGACCAACGCCATCCTGCACGGCGGCGGCATCACCGACTTCCGGGTCGATATCGTCGGGCCCGGTGTCCGCGTCTCGGTGAGCGACCGCAGCGACGAGATGCCCGTGGCCATGCCGCCGACCGATCGGCAGGGGCGCCGACGGGTAGGCGGCCGCGGCTGGCCCATCGTCTGCCGGCTGGCACGTGACGTCCGTGTCTCGGATCTGCCCTCGGGCGGAAAGTGCATCACCGTCGTGGTGCCGCTGTCATGAGATTTCGGGAAAGCGGAGTTTGTTCCAGCGGTGGCAGGGCAAACGGAGGATCGTGCTTCGGACCGGAGGCGCCCCCAGCGGGAGCGGTGTGGCTGCTCCGGGCCCCCTCCGGGTGAACCGGACAGCGCCCCTCCCGCGGTAAGTCCCTGAAACGACCGTTCAGGAGCGATTCCGCATGCTGATCGAAACGCCCACCGACCGTTCCGGCACGCCCGAGACGCCGACCTCGTCCGCCCGGCGGCGGCACGACGACGCCCCCGAGACCGCAGAGCTCTTCATCCGGCTGGCGGCCCTTGAGGACGGGCCCGAACGGGATGCCGTCCGCGACGAGCTCGTCACGGCCTGGCTGCCCATGGCCCACCGGATCGCCGGCCGGTTCCGCGACCGCGGAGAGTCCGTCGAGGACCTGCGGCAGGTGGCGGCACTGGGGCTGGTGAAGGCCATCGACCGGTTCGACCCGGACCGGGGGGCCTTCGAGAGCTACGCCGTGCCGACCATCACGGGGGAGATCAAGCGGCACTTCCGCGACCGGATGTGGGCCCTCAGGGTGCCCCGCCGGGTGCAGGAACTGCGCAACAAGGTACGGGTTGCACGGCGCGAGCTCACACAGAGCCCGGGTTCCCCGGAACCGTCGGTGGCCGACATCGCCGCTCACACAGGCCTGACCGAGGAAGAGGTCAGCGCCGGAATGGAGGCACTGGAGAGCTTCAGCACCCTGTCGCTGGACGCCGAGCTGTCGGCCGGCGACGACGGCTACAGCCTCGCGGACACCCTCGGCGCGTCGGACTCCTCGTACGACGTCGTGGTCGACCGCGAATCCGCCAAGGAAGGCCTGCGCCGCCTGCCCGAACGCGAGCGCGCCATCCTCTACATGCGTTTCTTTGAGGACATGACACAAAGCCGCATCGCCGACCAGCTGGGCATCTCCCAGATGCACGTCTCCCGGCTCATCAGCCGCAGCTGCGCCCGGGTGCGCGACGAGGTGCTGGGACAGCGGGCGAACCGCCGGACCACCGGCGGACACACGACAGCCTGAAGGAGGACCACGACACATGCTGCTGAGGCCCCATCCCGCCGTGTTACGCAGGCTCGTCGACGAGTACCGGGCGGTGTCGGCGACCGAGCCCGCCGACGGTACCCGCCCCGGCCCCCGGGCACGTGACCTGGCGTACACGCTGTGCGTGTCGACCGGCACCCGGGACGTGAGAGCGGCCCTGGAAACCGCGCGGCGCTGGCTCTCCGCCGTCCCCGAGTACGCGTCCGCGACACCCGGGCACGAGCCCGTGCCGGTGGCCGCGGCCGAGTGACACACGCCCCTCGCCTCCGATCGCGTCACGCGATCGGAGGCGAGGGAGTTTCATGACTGGTGTGGTGCCCTGCCGCCTCCGGTGCGCCGCTGCGTACCCGTGTCGCTACCGGGCGTGTGCGGCGGCCGAGCCGGGGCATCCGGACTCCCGGAGGTGGACATGGACACGGAAGCCATGGCAAGGGTGGGGCGGGCTCGGGCCCGGCGGGCGGCGAACGGCTCGGCGACCGAGAGCGCCGCACGCGCCGGACTCGCCGCACGCGGCGTGATCTACTTGCTGGTCGGGGCGCTGGCACTGCAGATCGCCTTCGGCGACAAGAACGAGCAGGCGGACCGCAGCGGCGCGCTGGCCGAACTGTCGGAGAAGCCGTTCGGCGCCGTCCTGCTCTGGGCGCTGGGTCTCGGACTCGCCGGCATGGCCCTGTGGCGACTGTCCGAAGTGCTCTTCGGCTCCGTCGGGCCGGACGGCCGCAAGGCACGGAAACGGCTGCTCGCGGCCGCCCGGTGCGGCTTCTACGCGTTCGTCGCCTACTCCGTCCTGTCGTTCGCGGCGAGCCCGGGTGGGGGCGGGGGCGGCTCAAGCGACAAGCAGTCCCGGGACGTGACGGCCAGGGTCATGGAGGTGCCCGCGGGGCAGTGGCTCGTGGGTGTGGCCGGGGCCGCGATCGTCGTGACCGGCGTGGGGATCGGCATCCAGGCCGTGCGGCGTTCGTACCACCGCAAGCTGAAGATGGGGGAGATGAGTTCCCGGACGCGGCGGCTGGTCGACGTGACGGGTGTGGCCGGCGGCGTGGCCCGCGGAGTGGTGTTCACCGCGGCGGGCGCCTTCGCGATCCGTGCCGCTGCCGACTACTCACCCGACAAGGCCAAGGGGCTCGACGACACCCTCCGCTCCTTCGCCGACACCCCGCTGGGCCCCTGGCTGCTGGTCTGCGTCGCCGCCGGTCTCGTGCTGTTCGGGGTGTTCTCCTTCGCGATGGCCCGCTGGCGCAGGGTCTGACGGGCGCACCACGGGGAACACGGATCGAATGAACGAACACGAGATTCCGCCGGACGGCCGTCCCGTGGACGTCTACCTCGACCTGCTGCGCATCCGGATGGACACGGAGGACTACCGCCTCCTGCTCAGCGTGGTCGAACCAGTGCTGCGGGCGATCGACGAACACCAGCTGCCGACCCTCGACTTCTCGCTCGACGGCGAGGAGGCCGAGGATCTGCCCCAGGAGATCCGGGAGGAGGCCGCCCTGGTCATCGCCACCGCCGTCACCGGCCGGCTGGACAACGAGGTGATCGAGATCCATACCGACGAGACCGGCCCGGTCAGGGTGGTCACCGACGCCACCACCGCCTCCGACCCGGTGCGCCTCAGCGAGATCGCCGACTACCTGAGGGAACGGCACCGCCAGAACGAGGAGCTGCGCGGCATCGCGGAAGTCAGCGGCCTGCCCACGGACTTTTGAACGACCACGGTCACCTCTTCGGTGCGACGACGGGCACGCCCAGCGGGCGGGCCAGGCCGGCCACCGCCTCGTCCAGGCGCTCCAGGTGCCGCAGCACACGGCCGGTGATACGGCCGTAGCGCGGTGTCCCGGCGGCGTCGGGCTCCAGCAGCGAGGCGATGCTCGGCCCGGTCTCGACCTCCGCGACGGCGTGCTCGTCCCCGACCCGCGCGGCGATCGCCTCGATGTTGCGCACAGTGCGCCGCACCGCCCCGCGAAGCCGCGGGTCCGCCGCGATCGACGGGTGGGTGGGCAGCAGCTCGGCGGTCGCCGCCAGGGACCGCGCGTGATAGGCGCAGGTCTCCAGGAGGGCGACGACGTAGCGTGCGGTGTCGCGCCGGGCCCGCAGGGGCGTGATCGGGTGGGTGAGCGGCTGGGTGGCGGCGCGCAGGTCGCCCAGCGCCTGGTCCAGGTCGCGCGCCTTGTCGAGCAGGTCCGCCGCGGGCCCGCCGCTGAGCTGGTCCACCGCCCCCTCGGTGACGTCGGTGAGCCGCTCCAGCACCGTGACCAGGAGTTCGTTCGTGCGCCGGTCCGTCCGCACCGGCAGGACGAACGCCGCCGCGATGATCCCGCAGGCCGCGCCGAGCGCCGTCTCCTCCACCCGCAGCACCAGCACGGACAGGCTGTAGGTGTGCAGCAGGGTGTACAGCAGTCCCAGCGCCGCGGTGACGAAGAACGACATCAGGGTGTAGGACAGCGGGGCCGTGTAGAACATCGCGAAGATGAACAGCAGCACCAGCGCGAACGCCGTCCATGTGTGGTGCCCGACCACTCCGGCCAGCACGATCCCGGCCAGGACCCCTAGCACGGTGCCCAGCACCCGGCGGTAGCCCTTCACGAGGATCTCGCCGGTGGAGGCGGTGTTGAGGAACACGATCCAGCAGGCGAGAACCGCCCAGTACCAGCGCTGGGCGGAGAGGAGTTCGCCGCCGACCATGGCGAGCGTCGAGCCGACGGCTACCTGGACGGCCGCGCGTGTGGTGGGCCGTTGCAGCCCGGCGAGCTCCTCTTCGCCCTCGGTCTCCTCGCGGGCGTCGATGGCGGCGTCCTCGGCGTCCAGCTCCTCGCGGGAGCGGGTCGTCGCCGGGGTGTCGTCCGACTCGTCCTGCGGGCCGTCGAGTGCGGTCCGCAGCCCCAGGACGGCACGGGCGCCCTCGCCGATGGCCCGGAACACGTCCTGGACGGCGGGCGGCGCGACCGGCAGGTTCTCCTCGTCGCGGTAGCCGAGGAGCCGGTTGCGCAGGTGGGCGAGCGCGGTGCCCGAGTCCCCGGCACCGGCCCGCAGGACGAGCTCGCGCAGCGCCTGCAGATCGCGGCGCAGCGTGGCCGTGGCCTCGTCCGGCGCGGGCAGCCGGCCCACCGGGGGGGCCGGCGCGCCCGGCAGGTGCAGGGTGAGGGTGTCGGCCCGTTCGGCGCTGCGGGCGGACAGCAGGAGCAGCCCGAGCCGTTCGGCGGCGATCTCGGCGTCCGCGACACGGCGCTGCACCAGCCGCGCGGTGGACTCGTCCGGGGTGCCCTCCTCCAGCCGGGCCTGGATCATCAGGGCCGTCTCGTGCAGCCGCCCGGTGCCCTCGCGTACGGCCTCCAGCGCCTTGTCGACGTCGTCCGGTGCGGCGTCCAGCAGATCGATCTGCGCCGAGATCAGCTGGGACAGCCGGGCGCGGAACGCCTGGCGCAGCCGCTGGAGGATCCCAGCGGGGGACACCGCGACGACCGCGAAGCGCATCACGGCACTGCACCCGAACGCGACGCTGATCACGCCGCACAGCTCCGGCAGCGCCGCGACGGTGGCGCCGACGAACAGGGACAGGAAGTAGACCTGGAAGCCGATCAGCCCGAGCGCGGTGCCGCGGTCGCCGAACCGGCGGCCGTAGACGGCGCAGAAGATGAGGACGACGAAGAAGACGTCACCGACGACGACCCGCGCATTGAGCAGGGCGCCCAGTGAAACCGAGGCCAGCGCGACCGGCAGGCCCAGCGCCAGCGTGACGGCCTGCGGGCCGCGCTGCTTCTCCCGGATGGCGAAGGTGGCGACCATCGCCGCCATCGCCCCCGCCACCAGATGGGTGATGTCCGCCCCCAGCGGGGCGAGCACGGCCAGCGTGAGGGCGATGGCGCCGACCGTCCGCAGCCCGGCCGTCAGCCGCAGCAGGCCAGGGTCGGACGCCGCCAGTCGGACCCGCAGTCGTGTCCGCACCGAGCGTCCCGCTGCCCTCACGCCGCCGTACTCTCTTCCGTTTCACGTCAAGATCCGCAGCTCAGCATGTCATGCCGTGAGCGGAGGCCTTCTGGCAGGTCACTGGTCCTGCCGGTCGGTCCCGTCGACGTGCGCCCGTACCTTGTCCGGTGTCAGGTACTGGTCGGTGTACTCGAAGTCCTTCAGCTTGGCGGGTTTGCGGGCCTGGAAGCCGGTGCGCACGAAGTCGTCGCCGGCGACCGCGTTGAGCAGCCAGTTCGTCATCACGCGCGTCTTGGCCACGTTGGTGCGCAGTGCCGACCAGTGGTAGCCGCGGGCCACGGCCTGCGCGGGCAGGCCGCGCAGCTCGATGCCGAGCGGCTTGGAGACCGCGTCGGTGCCGCCGAGGTCCACGACGAGCCCCAGGTCCTTGTGGACGTACGGCCGCATCGGCTGGTTGCGCAGGGTGGCGATGACGTTGTCGGCGACGTGCCTGCCCTGCCGCATGGCGTGCTGGGCCGTGGGCGGGCAGACGGCGCCGTCCTCGCCCTTCGCCAGATCGGGCACGGCGGCCGAGTCGCCGAGCGCGAACACCCCGTCGTGGCCCGGCAGGCACATCTCGCCGGTGACCGCCAGCCGCCCCCGGACGGTCTCCGCGCCCAGCGTGGCGATCAGCGGGCTCGCGACGACGCCCGCGGTCCAGATCAGGGTGCGGGTCGGGATCACCCGGCCGTCGGTGAAGGTGACCTCCTCGGGACCGGCCTTGGCGATGGAGACCCCCAGGGAGATGTCGATGCCGCGCCTGCGCAGGATCTCCTGTGCGCTGCTCCCGAGCTTCTCGCCCAGCTCGGGCATCAGCTTCGGCGCGATGTCGATCAGATGCCACTTGATCAGCCCGGGGTCCAGGCGCGGGTAGCGCTTGACGGCGGCGTGCGTCAGACGCTGCAGGCACGCCGCGGTCTCGGTGCCCGCATAGCCGCCGCCGACCACCACGAACTGCAGCCGCGAGGCCCGTTCGGCCGGGTCCTGGCTGGCGTCGGCGAGGTCGAGCTGGGCGATGACGTGGTCACGGATGTAGGCGGCCTCCGCGAGCGTCTTCATGCCGAACGCGTGCTCCGTCAGCCCGGGGATGTCGAAGGTCCGGGTGACGCTGCCGGGGGCCAGCACGATGTAGTCGTACGGCTCGTCGACGATCCGGTCGGTGATGGTGCGGATGACACAGACCTTGGACTTCAGGTCCACGCCGATGGCCCCGCCCGGAATGATGCGCGTGCGGTACTTCTTGCTGCGGCGCAGGGACACGGCTATCGACTGCGGCGTCAGCACGCCGGAGGCGACCTGGGGCAGCAGTGGCAGGTAGAGCTGGTAGGCGAACGGCGTCACCAGCGTGACGTCGGCCTCGTCGGGGGAGAGTTTCCGTTCCAGGCGGCGGACGCACTCCACACCGGCGAAGCCTGCGCCAACCACCAGGATCCTGGGTCGTGTCACGGTGTTCATCCCTTTCTGCGGCTCCACGCGGTCTGCCTCGAACGCCATTCGCGTGCCCCTGGACGGCGCGGACGAACGCGTTGATGACCACCATGCCCGCCCGACGGCCGAAACGCACCGGCCGGAAGTGAATGCCGTGTGTGCGTGCGGTCTTGATGTGATCACGGCTCAGTGGCGGAGAGCGCTCATTCGGGGCCGCGGAAGTGGCACAGCAGCAGACACACGTCGTCGTCGCGCTCGGAGTCGCTCAGCAGCGGGTGCAGGATCCGGTTCGCCGAACCCTCCAGGTCCGCGTCCAGCTCCGCCGACCGGAACCCCCCGAGCGCCGCCGCGAGCCGCTCGATGCCCGGGTCTATGCCCAGGGCGCGCCGTTCGACCAGCCCGTCCGTGTACAGCGCCAGCGTCGAACCGGGCGACAGCCGCACGGTGTGGTCGTCGATCTCCTGCCGGAGCGGGATGCCGAGCATGGCCCCCGGCTTGGCGTCCAGGATGCGCACCCGCCCGTCGGGGGTGCGCAGGACGGGCGGCGGATGGCCGGCGGCGGCCCACGTCATCGTGGGGTCGTCCGGGTGGAAGCGGGCGATGACCGCGGTGGCGTACAGGTCGGGCTGCAGATGGTGCAGGAACATGTGCAGCCGCGTCAGCAGCCGGCCCGGGCTGCCGCCGTCGACGGCGTAGGCGCGCAGGGCGGTGCGCAGCTGGCTCATCATGACGGCCGCGTGCAGCCCGTGCCCGGTCACGTCGCCGACCACGGTGATCACGCTGCCGTCGGGCTGACGGAACGCGTCGTACCAGTCTCCGCCGATGTTCAGCCCGTGCGTGGCCGGCAGATAGCGGGCGGCCAGGTTCAGGCCCGGCGTGGCGGGCAGGTCGGTGAGCAGGGCGCGCTGCAGCGTCTCGGCGATGTCGCGGTTGTGCTCGAAACGCCGGGCGTTGTCGATCGCGATGCTGGCCCGCCGGGTGAGCTCGATCAGCATCACGGCGTCGTCCGGGTCCCAGCGCTCCCCGGGCGGCGACAGGGTCAGCACGCCCAGCGGTGCCCGCCGGGTCGGCAGCGGGATGCACAGCAGGGGCCGTGTGGGATTCAGCGCCGAGGGCGGCTGGTCGTCGACGCCGGGCAGGCCACCGGGATGGTCGGCGGCGTACTGCGGCCGGCCGGTACGGGCCGCGACGACGGCGGCGGCCGCGTGCGGTGTGGCCCGGTACCGGTCGTCGTCGTTGTCGAACAGCCATACGTCGACGCTGTCGGCGTACTCGGGCACCAGCAGGTCGGGCAGCCGGCGCACGATCTCGTCGTGGTTGAGCGACGCCGTCAGCACGGCGCTCGCGTCTGCCAGGAAGGTGAGTCTGCGGCGGGCGTTCTCCGCCTCGTTGCGGGCCTTGCGCTCGGCGGCGAACGCCTCCCGCTGGGCCCGTCCCGCGGCGTCCAGCTCGGCATGCAGCGCCACGACGCCCTGGTTGGTCTGGTGCAGCTCCTCCCGGTGGAAAGCGACCAGCTGCTCCTGCTCGGTGAGCTTCTCCAGGACGACGGCCGTGTCCTCGTCCGCCCCGAGCAGGGCCTCGGCCAGCACGGCGGAGTCCTCCGGCACGCCGCCGCCGTCCGCGGCCTCCGTGCTCTCGGGACAGGCGACCGTCATCCGCCACGGCGGCTCCCCGGCGGCACACGCGTCCCGCGTCGGCGTCACCACGGCGTGCAGCCGGCCTCCCTCACCGGGGACCGCGCTCGCCTCCAGGGTGAGCTCCCAGGTGCCGCCCTTGGTCAGGCACTGGCGCAGCTGAGTGCTGAGGGAGGCCGCCAGGCGGGTGCGGTCCAGGGGCGGCACGCCGTACGCGGCGGCCAGGCGCGCGGTGGCGATACGGGCTCGCGCCGCGTCGGTGACGGTGGTGATCTGCCAAGTGCGCATCATGGGCGGTCCGGCGGGGTCGAAGTCAGCACGGCCACGGCGGTGTCGTCCCGCACCGGGCTGGCGGGACTGCTGGCGTCACGTATCGTCACGGCGGCCGTCACGGCCGGGTCGGCCGTCGCCAGAGAGCCGTCGGACGGCGGGACCCAGCGGCTGGGCAGGCCGTCGCTGTGCAGGATCAGCAGCCGGTCGGCCCCCCAGGCCACCTCCTCCTCGCGCAGGGACGCGTGCCGGTGCACGCCGACGATGCCGGGCCGGGACACCAGATGACGCCACCTGTCGCCCTCGCGCAGCCGGGCCCCCACATTCCCGATCCCGGCGAACCGCAGCCGTTCGGCGCGGGTGTCGACCTGGGCCACGGCGACGGCCGCACCCCTGGTGCCGCCCAGTGCCGTGTCCAGCTGTCGCAGTAACTCGGCGGGCCCCAGGTGTGCCGAGCGGCGCAGCGCCTCCACCGCGGCGGTCGAGGCGCGGGCCGCCTCCGGACCGTGGCCCAGTCCGTCGGCCAGCATCAGGGTCAGCCGGTCGTCCGCCCGGACCCACGCGAAGGCGTCACCGGAGTACTCCGCCCCGGCGAAGGGGATGTTCACCCCGCCGGCCCGCAGACCGACCGCCTCGCGCGAGGTCGCGTCACCGCTGCCGAGCCGGGCCAGCGCCACCGTGCCCCGGCCCGGGACGCTGTGCAGGTCGAACTCGTCGGCGACCCGCAGACATGTGCCGAGACCGGCGCCGAGCGAGCGGGTCGTGGAGAACCCGTCGCCCAGGGCCGCGGGCACATCGGCGATTCCCGGGCCGTGGTCGACCGTGGCGATCTGCACGGCCCGGGCCCCGTCCCGGCACTGCGTGAGGACCGGCGGGGCCACCACGTCGATCAGGACCTGGCCGCCCCCCGCGTGCTTGAGCAGGTTGGTCGCGAGCTCGGTCGCCACCAGCGCGGCGGCCGCCGTGCGCTTCTCGTCCAGCCCGGCCAGGGCGGCCGCGTGCTCCGCCGCCACCCGGGCATCACGCACCCGGGTGGAGTCGTGGACCGGGACATCCCACACCCGCGGCATCAGGACCCCTCACGCGGACGCGGCGGCAGGGCCACCCAGGACGTCACCCGCACCGTGGTCCCCGACCCCGGCGTGCTCTCGATCGCGAAGTCGTGCACCAGGCGCCGTGCGCCGCCCAGACCCATACCCAGCCCGTCACCGGAGGTGTAGCCGTCGCTGAGCGCCTGCTCCACATCCGCGATGCCCGGCCCTTCGTCGGTGAAGGTCAGCCGCATCCCGGGCACCTCCCCACTCCTGACGGCCGCCACCTCCATGTGGCCGCCACCGCCGTGCACGAGCGTGTTGCGGGCCAGCTCGCTGGCCGCGGTGATCAGCTTGGTCTGATCGACCAGGCCGAAACCGAGCTGGGCGGCCGCCTGCCGCACGTGCTGGCGCACCCACACCAGATCCATGTCCGAACGGATCGGCAGGCGGGCTTCGACGCCCGCTGCTGTCGACATCACGGACTCTCCTGGCGCAGGCCGCGGGAGCGGAACGACGCGTTGCCGTTCGTGAGGAGGTCCATCGCCGCCTCGGTGCTCAGCGCGGTACGCAGCCCCGGCAGCTCCAGACCCAGTTCCACGAGGGTGATGGCGACCGCGGGACGCATACCGGCCACCACGGTGTCCGCGGCCAGCAGCTTGGCCTGCGCCGCGATCTCGGCCAGCACCCGGCCCAGGAAGGAGTCGACGATCTCCACGCCGGAGATGTCGAGCAGGACGCCGGTGACCCTGCTGTTGGTGATGGTCTCGGCGATGTCCTGCTGGAGCTGCTGTGCCGTGCTGTCGTGCAGATCCCCTTGGAGGGTGACCAGGAGGACGTCGCCGAGCCGGAGCACCGGCACGTGCCCCGGGACGGAGCCGGAGAACGCGTCGCTCACCGCTGACCCGCACCGTGGGGCTTGGCGTTCACGATGCCCGCGCCGAGTTCGTGCAGGGCGTACGCCAGCGCGTCGGCGAGCCCCGAACGGGTGACCACCGTGCCCAGATCCAGACCGAGATGGACCATGGTCTGCGCGATCGCCGGACGGATGCCGGAGACGATGCACTCCGCGCCCATCAGCCGCGCGGCCGCCACCGTCTTCATCAGATGCTGGGCCACCAGCGAGTCGACCGTCGGAACCCCGGTGATGTCGAGGATCGCGAACCGGGCGTGCTGCTCGACGACGGCCTCCAGCAGAGTTTCCATCACCACCTGGCTGCGGGCGCTGTCCAGCGTCCCGATGAGCGGCACCGCCACGATGCCGTCCCACAGCTTGATGACGGGCGTCGCCACCTCCAGCAGCTGCAGCCGCTGCCGGTCGATGAGGGCCTGCCCCTCACTGAGCGCCGTCTGCATCACGACGACCCGCAGGGTCCCGAGCAGCACGATCAGCGTGTTCGTGCACGCCCGCAGATGCTCGGCCGGCGCGTCCGCGAGGTCGTCGACCAGCAGGTTCTCTACGGGGGGCCGCAGGGTGTCCAGCTCGGTCGACACCTGCGCGGTGCTCAGACCCGCACGGGAGCGGGCCACCTGCATCCGGGCCAACTGCTCACGCACCACGGTGAATCCGGCGGCGTCCGGGTCCTCCACCCGGTCCCCGTCGGCCACCTGCGCGAGTGCGTCGACCACGGCCTTGCCCGCCTCCACCGCCTCGTCCCGCGAGACGGTGAACACGGTGCGGAACAGGGGCTCGTCCGCCCATCTCTGGGCGATCTGCTCGCGGCGGCGCCGCAGGAAGTCCCTCACCTCCTGCGTCGGCGATCCGAGCTGACCCTCCGCTACGTGCTCCGGCACCTGTTTCTCTCCTCGTTCGCATTGCGTCGCACCGCACGTTGGAGGCAACGAGACGGTGGCGTGACTCCTGCCGGGCGACAACTGTAACCACCGGCCTACCTCGTACGACACCGCGTCCCGCACAAGTGATCCGGCTGATCGGCACGGTGAATTGACGCCGCCGTGACGTGCGTCCGAGGAGGGAACCGCCGTTCGGCCCGGGCGGGCACGACGGCCGCCCGGACACGGCGCGGGCGTGCCGCGGCCCGCTCCCCGGACCGGTCAGGCCTCCTGATCCTCCGGCGGCACCTCCGGCTGCCGGTCGACGCGTTCGAGTGCCTCCTCGACGCTCTCGGAGACCGGCACCGTGATGCTGACGCCGGTCAGGTCCAGGATTCGGCGCACTGCCGATGTGGGATGGATCACGTGCACGCTTCCGTCGGTGCGGCGGGTCTCCTGATACACCCGCAGGATGATGTTCATGCCCGACGAGTCCATGAACGGGACGGCCGACAGATCGAGCAGGAAATGCCGTCGGCCGTGGTGGAGTTGGTTGGCCAGATGATGCTGGAACTCGGTCGCGGTGTCGACGTCCAAATACCCTTCGACCGTGACCAGGGCCACGTCCTCCCGGGGCACGTCCACCTCGACGGACAGCGGGTTCTGGGCAAGGGGCACGAATACCTCCCACGAGTGCTGACGGCCACTGCGGTCACCCCTGGGGGCGCCCGCGGTGCATGGCGGTGCCGGTCGTCCACCGCGCCCGGCGGTTACCCCGGAATGCGTCCCTCATGCCCGGCACCGAAGGAGCCGTTCAGGGAAGAGGTGTGCCACCGGTGGCGTTGAGGATCTCCGCCGTGACGAAACTCGCGTGCTGGGAGGCGAGGAACACATAGGCCGGGGCCATCTCGGCCGGCTGGGCGGGCCGCCCGAGCGGCGCCTGCTTGCCGAACGTCTGCGTGTCCGGCAGCGTCGCCGGGATCAGCGGGGTCCACACGGGCCCGGGAGCGACGGCGTTGACCCGGATCCCGTCCTCGGCGACCATCTGCGCCAGCCCCTGCGTGAACGTGACGATGGCGCCCTTGGTGGTGGCGTAGTCCAGCAGGTGCGGGCTCGGCTTGTAGGCCTGCACGGACGTGGTGTTGATGATCGAGCCCCCGGACGGCATGTGCGGCAGGGACATCTTGCACAGCCAGAACATGCCGTACAGGTTGGTGCGCACGACCCGGTCGAACTGCTCGGTGGAGATGGCGCCGATGCCGTCCGGCTGGGACATCTGGTACGCCGCGTTGTTGACCAGCACGTCGATCCGCCCGAAGGCGGAGACCGCACGGTCCACAAGATCCCGGCACTGCTGCTCCTCGCGGATGTCGCAGGCCACGGGCAGCGCCGTACGGCCGGCCTCCTCGACGAGGCGAGCGGTCTCCCGAGCCTCCTTCTCCTCTTCGGGGAGATAGGTGAAGAGCACGTCGGCGCCCTCGCGGGCGAAGGCGATCGCCACGGCGCGGCCGATGCCGGAGTCACCGCCCGTCAGCACGGTCTTGCGGTCCGTCAGCAGTCCGCTGCCCCGGTAGGACTCCTCCCCGTGGTCCGGCGGCGGGTCCATGGGTCCCGTCCAGCCCGGGTGGGGCTGGTCCTGCTGCGGGAAGTCCGGCCGGGGATGCTGCCGGGTGGGGTCCTGCTGCTGGCGGGCGTCGGTCATCGTGCACCTCCGGGGAGAACGCCGGTGATCACCGGGCGGCATCGCAGGCGTCCAAGTGCCCCGGCAGGGGTGATGCACACCTCCGGCACGCATCGAATGGGGGTGCGAGAGAAGGGTATTTGGCTGCTGTGGGGCAACGGCGAGCGGGAACCGCCCGCCGTCCACCGCTCGGGAGGAGGAGCAGCGTGGCCATCGACAGCATCTGGTCGTACACACCGGACAGCGGTCACGTCGAGGGACAGGACCTGACGGGATTCACCGTCGCGGGGACGGACGGCACGATCGGTCACGTCGACCGCGAGGCCGCCCCCCACGGGATGCGGCACCTCGTCGTCGACACCGGCGTCTGGGTGTTCGGCCGGAGCGTGCTGGTGCCGGTGGGGATCGTGACCGGCGTCGATCCGCGGGCCCGCAGGATCACGCTGTCGTGCACCGGGGGAGAGGCCAAGGCCGCCCCGCGCTTCAGGACCGACAGCGAGACCATGGACCGGGAGTACCTGACCTCCGTCGGTGACTACTACCACCGGCTGCCACCGCGGGAGACGACCGCGGTGTGACCCGGTGCCGCCCTGGCGGGCCGGGGATCACCAGGGCAGGAAGACGTGCACGTCCTTGCCGCGCTCGCCCGTCACCACGCTGACCTGGTCGCACAGGGTGTGGATCAGATGCCAGCCGATGCCGCCGCCGCCGCTGCGCGGATCGAAGGGGCGCGGCGCCGGCGGCGTCGTGCTGGTGTCGTGCAGCGTCACGTGCACGCCGTCGAAGGTGCGGCGCATCTTGAGGGCGAAGGGCCCCGGCGCATACTGCACCGCGTTGGCGGCCAGTTCCGTGACCACCAGCAGGATGTCGTCCCAGTACTCGGGGGCGGCCGGCGGGGAGGCCCGGGCGAGCACGTGCAGGAATTCCTCCGCGGCGAGGCGTGCACCTGTCACGTCGTGCGGCTCGCCCGCGAAGCTGCTTGTGCGGCTCGGGATCTCCTCGGAGGCCAGTGTGTCGTCCCCACGCGGCTCGGTTGCCATGTCGCCTTTCCGGCCCGGCGTCAGCAGGGCTGTCGTTCTCGCTCGCTTTCTCTTCTGTCGCCACTGTTGCTAGTTCCCGGGGGCGCGTGGCCTACGCGTACGTCGTGCACGACGGGCCGTACGCGCCCCGCCGGTGCTGGTGAGGGCGGGTGCGCCCCGCTCTCACCGGAGGAATACGTTGTCGGATTCGTCCCAGTTCGACAGTTCGTCCGGCATACGCGGCCGCCGGGACCGCGAGCGCGCCTCGTACATCGCGTCGATCTCGAACGCGTAGTGCCGCGCGATCTCGTCCCGGCGCAGCTTCATCGACGGCGTCAGCAGCCCGTTGGCCACGTCGAACGGTTCGGGCAGGACCCGGAACACCCGGATGGACTCCGAGCGGGACACGGCGCTGTTCGCGGCGGCCACGGCCCGGGCCACCTCCTCCCGCAGGGCGTTCTCCTCGCGCGCCTCCCTCATCGGCGCGTCGCCCTGCAGCGCCAGGCCGGCCCGCCAGTGCGCCAGGAACTCCGGGTCCAGGGTGATCAGGGCGCCCACGCACGGCCGGTTGTCGCCCACGACCACCGCCTGGTGGATGAGCGGGTGCATCCGCAGCCGCTGCTCCAGAACGGCCGGGGCGACGCTCTTGCCGCCGCTGGTGACGATGATGTCCTTCTTGCGGCCGGTGATCGTCAGATAGCCCTCGGAGTCCAGCCGGCCGAGGTCCCCGGTGGCCAGCCAGCCCCCGCGCAGTGCCGCCCGGGTGGCGGCCTCGTCGTTGACGTAGCCCTGGAACACCGACGGCCCGCGCACCAGGATCTCCCCGTCCTCGGCCACCCGGATCTCCGAGCCCGGCAGGGCCTGCCCGACGGTCCCGGACTTCTCCCGGCCCAGCGGCTGCATGGTCACCCCGCCGGCGGTCTCCGTCAGCCCGTAGCCGTCGTGCACGTAGACGCCGATGCCCTCGTAGAAGAGGGACAGTTCACGGCTGAGCGGCGAGCCGCCGGACGTCGCGCGGCACACCCGCCCGCCCAGCGCGGCCCGCAGCCTGCGATACACCGTCCGCTCGTACAGGGCGTGCTGCAGCCGCAGGTCGAAGCCGGGCCCGGGCCCCCTGCCCAGCCGCTGGCGCTCCGCGGCCGCGGCGAAGGCCCGTGCCGTGTCGGCGGCCCGCTCGAACAGCGCGCCGCGGCCGGTCCGCTGGGCCGTGCGCAGGAAGTTCTTGTAGATCTTCTCGAAGAGCGACGGGACGGCGTACAGGTACGTCGGACGGAAGGAGCGCAGAGCCGAGGACAGCGCCTTCTCGCTCACCTCCGGCTCGTGCCCCATCAGCAGGCCGCCCCGCACGCACAGACTCTGGATCATCAGGCCGTACGCATGGGAGAAGGGCAGGAAGGCGAGGACGGATCCCTGCTCTCCCGGGCGGGCCACGGTCCGGCCCCACCCCGCCAGCAGCGTGTCGCAGGGGCTGGCCACGCCGCGGTGGCTCAGGGCGCACCCCAGGGCGTGGCCCGTCGTGCCGGAGGTGTAGGTGATCGCCGCGGTGGAGTCCGGCATCACGATACGGCGCATGGAGTCGACCGTGGCGAGCGGGACGTCGTCACCGCGGGCCACCAGTTGCTCCAGCGCACCCGCGTCCAGCTGCCACACATGGCGCAGCAGCGGCAGCGAGGTGCACACCGAACCGACCGTCATCACACCCTGTTCGTCCTCGACCACCACGGCCACACAGCCGGCGTCCCGGAGGATCCACTCGACCTGGTCCCGCGACGAGGACGGGTAGACGGGGACGATCTCGGCACCCACCGTCCACAGCGCGTAGCTGAGCACCGTCCACTCGTAACGAGTACGCGCCATGATCGCCACGCGGTGTCCCGGCGCGATCCCGGAGGCGATCAACCCCTTGGCCAGATCGACCACTTCGTCGCGGAACTCCACCGCCGTCACTTCCTCCCAGGCCTCGGAGGAGGAGCTCGGGCGACGGGCCAGCATCGGCAGTGCGGGACTGCGTTCCGCCGTCTCGAAGAGACTGTCGGCGAGCCCTCCGGTCATGGGCGAGACGGCCGGGCGAGCGAGGGCCAAGTCGCGCATGCACTGCTCCTGACGTGTACGGGGTGTGACTTCACCGACGAGTACCGTTATCGGCGGTGCTCGAATGTAGCCGAGGTGAAGGCCGACGGGGGCATGGAACGCCAGAAGTGGTCCCGTGCTGATGTTCTCGGCGGGTTCGGGGGACCCGGACGGCATGAGTTACACCAACCCCGACCCCGAACCCGAGCGCACTCCCGGCCTGGAACCCGGCGGCGGTGTGCCTCCGGGGGAAACCCCGCCCGCGGAGAGCAGCCTGCCCGAGGCCGGCCCGCGCGAGACGCACAACCCGCCCAAGGGCTGGGCCAAGGGACCGCTGTCCCTGATCCTCGTCCTCGTCGTGCTGATCGCGGCCTTCTTCCTCGTGTACGCCCTCGTGCTGATCCTGTGAGCCCCGGGCCGCCGGAAGGAAACGAGACGCCTCACGCCTGCGTGTGCCGCACGCACCCGGTGACGACGTCCCGCAGGCTGTCCGTGCGCCGCAGCAGCTCGCGCTGCACCTGGGCGCCGTTGCCGTGCCGCAGCAGATCCGCGCATGCCTCCCGGACCCGGTCGAGGTCACCCGTGTCGGCCAGCGCGTCGGAGACGTGGTCCAGCAGGGCCCGCACGACCGTCTCCGCGGGCATGGGCCGCATGGTCGCCGGATGGAGCAGCTCCTGCGTCAGACCCGACCGGGCCGCCCGCCAGTCGGCCAGCCGGAGCAGACTCACGCTGTGGTCGACCGGTTGCAGGCCCTCCCGCCACTCGCGCGCGGCGGTCCCGACCAGCCCGCGGGCCAGGGCGGCGACGAGTGCGGCGGTGTCCGCGTGCAGGCAGACGTCCGCGACCCGGATCTCCACCGTCGGGTACCGCCGGGACAGACGCGCGTCGAAGTAGACCATCGCGTCGTCGAGAATGGCGCCGGTGGCCAGCATGTCCGTGACCCGCCGGTGATACGCCTCGGCCGAGCCGAAGATCTCGGTCGGGCCGGCCGACGGCCAGCGCTGCCACACCCGGCTGCGATAGCTGTTGTATCCCGAGTCCTTGCCCTGCCAGAACGGCGAGTTCGCGCTCAGCGCGTTCAGCACCGCCAGCCACGGACGGATCCGGTCGACGACCGCGACGCCCTCTTCGTCGGAGTCAACCGAAACGTGGACATGACATCCCAGGACCAGTTGTTCCTGGGTGGCGATGCCGTACTCGTCCGCCATCCACTGGTACCGGTGGTTCATCCCTACGGCCGGGCTGACCGGCAGGGGAGAGGTGGCCAGCGCGGCGACGGCGCAGCCGATCTCCCCGGCGTGCCGGGCCGCCTCCTTGCGGCAGCGCACGATCTCCGCCCTGAGACGCTCCATGTCCGACTGCGGATGAGTGGCGAACTCCAGCATCTGGTCGTGGAGTTCCTTCTCGAAGACGTCCTGCTCGGCAGCGTCCTGCGAGGCACGCGCGAGCACCGCGGCGGACAGCGCCCGCGGTTCGCCGGTCTCGGGGTCCACCAGGAGGAGCTCCTCCTCCACTCCGACGGTGCGCACGTGATGCCGCCCTTCTGTGGCCTACCGCAGCGACGACGAGGTGTGTCCCGGTCGTACGACCCCGACTGCCCCACCGAGGCGGGTCGAACACCTGGTCGCGCCGCGTGGCTTCACAGAGCGAACGGCATCAGCCACACCGTGGCGAGCGGCGGCAACGTGATCCGGACACAGCCGTCCTCCGGTTTCACGGGGCCGGCACTGCTCACGCCGCTGCCGCCGTACCGCAAGGCGTCGGTGTTGAGGACCTCCTGCCAGGCGACGACGTCGTCCGGAACTCCCAGGCGGTAGTCGTGCCGGACGACCGGGGAGAAGTTCGACACCGCCAGCAGCGGGGTGCCGTCCGCGTCGAACCTCAGGAACGCGAAGACGTTGTCGTCGGCGGCGTCCACGGCGACCCACCGGAAGCCGCAGGGGTCGGTGTCGCGCTGCCACAGCGCCGGAGTCGCCCGGTACACCGTGTTGAGGTCGCGGACCAGGTCACGGACACCACGGTGGTCGCCCGCGGAGTGGTAGTCGTCGTCGAGCAGCCACCACTCCGGCCCGTGCTCCACGGACCACTCGGCGCCCTGCGCGAACTCCTGCCCCATGAAGAGCAGCTGCTTGCCGGGGTGGGCCCACATGTAGCCGAGGTAGGCACGGACGGTGGCGCGCCGCTGCCACCAGTCGCCCGGCACCTTCGACACCAGCGCCTGCTTGCCGTGCACCACCTCGTCGTGCGAGATGGGCAGGACGTAGTTCTCGCTGTAGGCGTACACCATCGAGAAGGTCATCTCGTGGTGGTGGTACTTGCGGTGCACCGGCTCGTGCGCGATGTACTCCAGCGAGTCGTGCATCCAGCCCATGTTCCACTTCAGCCCGAAACCGAGGCCGCCACTGTCGGTGGACCGGGTCACCCCGCCCCACGCCGTGGACTCCTCCGCGATGGTGACCACCCCCGGGCAGCGGCGGTACACGGTCGCGTTCATCTCCTGCAGGAACGCCATCGCGGCCAGATCCTCCCGGCCGCCGTGAGCGTTGGGCTCCCACTGGCCGTCCTCGCGCGAGTAGTCCAGGTAGAGCATCGAGGCGACCGCGTCCACGCGCAGCCCGTCGATGTGGAACTCCTCGCACCAGTACACCGCGTTCGCCACGAGGAAGTTGCGCACCTCGGTGCGGGCGAAGTCGAACTCGTACGTCCCCCAGTCCGGGTGCTCCGCACGCCGCGCGTCCCCCGGCTCGTACAGCGGGTCCCCGTCGAACCGGGCCAGCGCCCAGTCGTCCTTCGGGAAGTGCGCCGGCACCCAGTCCACGATCACGCCGAGCCCGGCCCGGTGGCACGCGTCGACGAAGTACCGGAAGTCGTCCGGGGAGCCCAGGCGGGCCGTGGGCGCGTAGAAGCCGGTGACCTGATAGCCCCAGGAGCCGTGGAAGGGGTGCTCGGCGACCGGCATCAGCTCCAGATGGGTGAAGCCGAGGTCCTTGACGTACGCGGGAAGCACCTCCGCGAGCTGCCGGTAGGTGAGGCCCGGCCGCCAGGACGGCAGATGGACCTCGTACACCGAGAAGGGCGCCTCGTGCACCGGGGTGTCCGCGCGGTGCGCCATCCAGTCCTGGTCGCCCCACCGGTGGTGGGACGCCGTCACGATCGACGCCGTGTGAGGCGGTTCCTCCGTGCGGCGTGCCATCGGGTCGGCCTTGAGGAAGCGGTGGCCGTACCGGGAAGTGATCTCGAACTTGTACCGGGTGCCCTCGCCGACGCCCGGCAGGAACAGCTCCCACACTCCGGAAGCGCCCAGCGACCGCATCGGGAACTGCGTCCCGTCCCAGTAGGTGAAGTCGGCGGCGACCCGTACGCCCTGCGCGTTCGGCGCCCAGACCGTGAAGCGCGTGCCGGACACGCCCTGGTGCGTCATCGGCTCCGCGCCGAGCGCCTTCCAGAGCTGCTCGTGCCGGCCCTCCCGGATGAGGTGGAGATCGAACTCGCCGAGGGACGGCAGGAACCGGTACGGGTCGTGTACCTCGTGCTCTCCGTTCTCGTACGACACGAGCAGGGTGTACGCGGGGATCTCGGACAGCGGCAGCACGCCGGTGAAGAGGCCGCCGCCCTCCGAGGTGAGAGGGGTGCGCGCGCCGTCGACGACCACGCTCACGGCACGGGCGAAGGGCCGCAGCGCCCGGAACACGATCCCGCCGGGGACCGGGTGGGCACCGAGCAGTGCGTGCGGATCGTGGTGGGCGCCGGCCAGGAGGCGGTCCCGGTCGGCGGGATCCAGGGGCGGAGCGTTTCCGCACGGCCCGGGGCCGGCCGGTTCGAAGGGGGAGGTGTTGCGCAGAGCCACGGTTCAGTCTCCTCTCACGGCGAGTCGTTCGATCGCCGCCATCGGCACGGGAAGCCAGTCCGGGCGGTGCCGGGCCTCGTACAGCACCTCATACACGGCCCGGTCCGTCTCGTAGGCGCGCAGCAGGCCGTGCTTCTTGCGCGGGTCCCACCCGGCGTGAGCGGCGTAGCCCGCGCAGTAGGCCTCCCGGCAGCGGCGCGCCCACTGGGGGCGCCAGGGGCGGCGCTGCCGGGCCGCGTAGTCGAAGGAGCGCAGCATGCCGGCGATGTCCCGCACGGGGGAGTGGGTGCTCACCCGTTCGCTGAGCGGGCGGGACGGTTCGCCCTCGAAGTCGATGACGAACCACTCGCGGCCGGCGCGCAGTACCTGCCCCAGGTGCAGGTCGCCGTGGATGCGCTGGGCGGGGGGTCCGACGTCGCAGGTGGCGAGCGCGGCGAAGGCGGCCCGCAGGCCGGGGACGAAGGGTCTGAGGGCCGGTACGCAGTGCGCGGCGATGTCGAGGCGCTCGGTCATCGCCGCCGCGGTCCGGCCGTTCTCGCCGGGGGCGCCGGCGGGGAAGGCCTCGGCCAGCGCGAGGTGCACCTCGGCCGTGGCCCGGCCCAGCTCGTGGGCCTGCGGCGTGAAGTCGTCGCCCGCGGCGAGCGCGTGGAGGGCCAGGGTCCAGCCGTCGGAGGCGTTGGGCAGGAAAGGCTGCAGCACACCCAGGGTCGCCTCGAAGGGACGCGTCGTCCGGTACCAGGCCACGGGTGCGGGGACCCGGCGGCAGCCCTGGCGGGCCAGTGCGCCCGGCACCTCCAGGTCGGGGTTGACGCCGGGCTGGATGCGCCGGAAGACCTTCAGGATGTACTCGTCGCCGTACACCAGCGAGGAGTTGGACTGTTCGGCGTCCAGCAGACGCGGCACGAGGCCCGCGGGCACCGGCAGCGAAGGGTCGCATTCGAAGCGCAGCGGGCCGGCCGTGCCGGGGCGCCGCAGCCGATCGAGGAGTCGCTGGGCCGACCGGGGGTCGTGGAGCGCGTCGTAGACCGTGAGGCCGGCCAGCGGACCGTCCTCCACCCGGCCGATCAGGGCCCGGCCGAGCCGCGGCGACGGGTGCTTGCGTACGCCGAGCAGCAGCTGGTAGCAGTCGCCGGCCGAGGGAGCACCACCGGGCAGGGGGCCGTGTCCGGTGTGGACCAGCAGATGCTGACAGCCCGGGAACAGCTCGGTCATCGACAGCAGACTGAGGTCGGTGACGGGCCGGTCCTTGCCCGCGAACCAGCGCTGCCGCGGCAGCCACTCACGCAGCAGCCCGCCGAGCGACTCCAGGGGCTCGGAGAGATGGGCGGTTCTCGGGCGCAGGAATGCGGTCTTCGTCATGGTGACGCCTCCTCTCGTCGGCGTACGCTCACAGTCGCCGGCCGATGCGGGATGCGACTCGGGTGAGCCGGAACCAGTAGAAGCCGTGGCCCCCGAGGGTGAGCAGGTACGGCAGTTCACCGATGGCCGGGAAGCGGACCCCGCCGAACAGTTCGACCGGGTGGCGTCCGCTGAACGCGCGCAGGTCGAGCTCGGTCGGCTGCGCGAACCGCGCGAAGTTGTTGACGCACAGCACCACGTCGTCCCCGCCTTCCTCGGTGGCGGGCGCCTCGCGCAGGAAGGCCAGCACCGCCGGGTTGGAGGACTGCAGTTCGGTGTAGGAGCCGAGACCGAAGGCCGGGTTCTGCTTGCGGATCTCGATCATCCGGCGGGTCCAGTGCAGCAGCGAGGAGGGTGAGGCCATGGAGGCCTCGACGTTGGTGACCTGGTAGCCGTAGACCGGGTCCATGATCGTGGGCAGGCACAGCCGTCCGGGGTCGCAGGAGGAGAACCCGGCGTTGCGGTCCGGGGTCCACTGCATGGGCGTGCGGACGGCGTCGCGGTCGCCGAGCCAGATGTTGTCGCCCATGCCGATCTCGTCGCCGTAGTAGATGATCGGGCTGCCGGGGAGGGACAGCAGCAGGGCCGTGAACAGTTCGATGCAGTGGCGGTCGTTGTCGAGGAGCGGTGCGAGCCGGCGGCGGATGCCGATGTTGGCGCGCATGCGGGGGTCCTTGGCGTACTCGGCCCACATGTAGTCGCGCTCTTCGTCGGTGACCATCTCCAGGGTCAGCTCGTCGTGGTTGCGCAGGAAGATGCCCCACTGGCAGCCCGACGGGATGGCGGGCGTCTTGGCGAGGATCTCGGAGACCGGGTAGCGCGACTCCCTGCGCACCGCCATGAAGATCCTCGGCATCACGGGGAAGTGGAACGCCATATGGCACTCGTCGCCGCCGCTCGGGTAGTCGCCGAAGTAGTCGACGACGTCCTCCGGCCACTGGTTGGCCTCCGCCAGCAGCACGGTGTCCGGATACAGCAGGTCGATCTCGCGGCGGACGCGCTTGAGGAACTGGTGCGTGGCGGGCAGGTTCTCGCAGTTGGTGCCCTCCTCCGCGTAGAGATAGGGCACGGCGTCCAGCCGGTAGCCGTCGATGCCCAGGTCCAGCCAGAAACGGAGGGCGGCCAGGATCTCCTCCTGGACGGCCGGGTTCTCGTAGTTGAGGTCCGGCTGGTGGGAGAAGAAGCGGTGCCAGTAGTACTGACCCCGGACCGGGTCGTAGGTCCAGTTGGACGCCTCGGTGTCCACGAAGATGATCCGGGCGTCCTGGTACTGCTTGTCGTCGTCCGCCCACACGTAGTAGTCGCCGTAGGGCCCGTCGGGGTCCTTGCGGGATTCCTGGAACCACGGGTGCTGGTCGCTGGTGTGGTTCATGACGAAGTCGATGATGACCCGCATGCCGCGCTGGTGGGCGGCGTCGACGAACTCCACGAAGTCGGCGAGGTCGCCGAACTCCGGCAGGACGGCGGTGTAGTCGGAGACGTCGTAGCCGCCGTCCCTGAGCGGTGACTTGAAGAAGGGCGGCAGCCACAGGCAGTCCACGCCGAGCCACTGCAGGTAGTCGAGCTTGGCGGTCAGTCCCTTCAGGTCGCCTACGCCGTCACCGTTGCTGTCCTGGAAGGAGCGGACGAGGACCTCGTAGAAGACGGCGCGCTTGAACCACTCCGGGTCCCGGTCCTTGACGGGCGTGTCCCCGAAGGTGTCCGGTACGGGCTCGTTCACGGTCATGACGTTCCTGGCCCTCCGTTCTGCGGGGCGGCGGACGATCGCTGGACATGGAAGACGTGCGCGGGGGCCCGCCCGGGCTCCAGTCGCACGTAGTTGGTCCTGCCCCAGTCGTAGGTCTCGCCCGTCAGTTCGTCGTGGACCGGCGTGAACTCGTGCCAGTCGAGGCCGAGTTGCGGCATGTCCAGCGAGATCGTGGCCTCCTGGGTGTGGTGGGGGTCGAGGTTGGCGACCACCAGCACGACGTCGGATCCCGTGCGCTTGCTGTAGGCGATGAGCGCGTCGTTGTCGGTTTCGTGGAAGCGGAGGTTCCTGAGCCGGTGCAGAGCGGGGTGGGCACGCCGGATGGTGTTGAGCCTGGTGAGCAGGGGGCTGATGGTGCGGCCCTCGCGTTCGGCGGCCTCCCAGTCACGGGGGCGGAGCTGGTACTTCTCGCTGTCGAGGTACTCCTCGCTGCCCTCCCGCAGCGGGATCCTCTCGCACAGTTCGTAGCCGCTGTAGATGCCCCAGGTGGGCGAGAGGGTGGCGGCGAGGACGGCGCGGACCTCGAAGGCGGGGCGGCCGCCGTG
>NZ_JANUQM010000011.1 GCF_030386795.1 Streptomyces sp. S.PNR 29 | reverse complement strand
TCGACAAGCACGCCGCCGCGTTCCGCGACAGCGTCCCTGTCCTGCGCCCACCGCGGCCGTAGACGGCCGTTCGCGGGCTCTCGGGAACCATGGGCCGCGGCCGTGAGCTCCCGGGTCAGGGCGGCGGCGTCCCGCAGTGGGGTGAGCGCATCCTCCAATGCGCCCTCCTCGCGATCGCGACGGAAGTAGGCCGCCGGGTCAAGGCATTCACCGACGGCGCGGCAACGACCCCGTATCAACTGGCCGTTGGCAGCCGCCGCGCACTGGGACCCCCTGCACACGCTCCGGACCCGCTGGCACCACGCCGGCGCACCGGTACCGGCGACCAGGCCCACGCCCTCCAGAGCGTCGGCGCCGCCACGGGCGGGGCCGCCACCGACAACGGGTCCGTCCCCTTCGCGCATCTTCCGTTGAGCTCCACCGCCACTGCCCGCGCGCACGCCGAGAGGAACTGCCATGGCAACGTCGACAGTTGCTCAGCCACGCACTCGAGCACGTCACAGACGCACGCGGAGGGGCTATGCCGCCGCGTAGCTGGCGCGGAATAGGCCCATAGCCCGCTCCACGTCCCGCTCGGACCGCAACTGCACCTCCAGGTCGCCCATCCCGTGGTGGCCGAGCCCTGTCACGTCCAGGGTGAAGCCGGGCATGAGGTCGATCTCCTTCGGGTCGGCCTTGAGATAGACGAGGAGCTTGGTCTTCTGCGGGGGACAGACGCAGGCAAAGTTCCGCTGGCGCTGATACGCCCAGTACTGCTTGCGCTGCACCCAGCTGGCGCCGTCCCGGAGGCCGAGCAGCACCTCATCGACCGCCTCGGCCAACTCGGCGAGCCCTCCGCCCTGCCTGCAGGCCGGCCGCAGCCTGTCCGCGCTCGGGTGAATCCGCCTGCCGGCTGGCATCCGCCCCGTGACGGAAGCCACGGTCTCAAGCCTGATCAGCTCCCTGCCGAAGAAGCGGTAGCGGAGCAGGTCGATGCTGCACCGTCGGTCGGGGGCCGCGGCCAGCAGATCGGTCATGGAACGTAAGCGGAGTCTTGACGAGTGTCAACAGTGTTCCCATACTCATCGGTAACCGGTCGGGGCCGGTGCTTGTCCGATGCCGTCATTCGTCGCGCGAAGGAAGCCGAACCCCATGACCCTGCTGGTGAAATCCCTGTTGACCTGCGCTTGTGCAGTCACCCTCGCCGTTGGCCTGTCCTTGGGGATCGTCCATACGCTGTCCGCGGCACCTCAGCAGCCCAACGTTCCCCTCGTCTCGTTCCCGGACGGAACTCCGACGCCGTGATCCGCGGGCGGCTCGCTGTCGACCGCCGCGACACCCGCCCAGGTCACCGGGGCGGGTCTCGGCTCCTCCGTATCCATCCTCGGAGTACCTGTCGGCCAGGTTGAAGTTCGGCGACCAGACCCGGGGATCCGGGCCCC
The DNA here is from genome assembly GCF_030386795.1 of Streptomyces sp. S.PNR 29. Classification (GTDB taxonomy): domain Bacteria; phylum Actinomycetota; class Actinomycetes; order Streptomycetales; family Streptomycetaceae; genus Streptomyces. Next base: position 340,079 of record NZ_JANUQM010000011.1, on the reverse strand, counting down.
ACGCCCGGCTGTGTCACAGGCCGTGTCGCGCTGTCTCAAGAACAACGGCGGCATGAAGCCGTCGACCCGGGAGAAGATCGACCGGCGTTCCCGCGGAAGCGGGCTACCCGCCGAACCCCCATCGCACGGTCCATGCGGACCCGGCGGACCGACCGCATCATGCTCGTGTTGCCGAGCTGACGGGGTCTCATGCCCATGCCGATGCTGAGCCCCGGCGGTCCGAGGACGTGCTGTCGTTCGCCCCCGCGGTGCCGCCGGTGCCGAAGTAGCCCAGTCCGGTGGCAGGTTGGCCGGCACCGGGGAGCCGTCGAAGGCATACCGCAGCTCTTCAGGGAGGGCCTGCGCGCTGAGCCGGCCGGCACGGGCGTCACGGTCGCTGTGCTGTACCCGGGGCCGGTGCGCACCGACTCGTCCCCACTCGGCGGAACCGGATGAGTTGCAAGAGAAAGCACCTCAGGCGCTTGGGCGAGATCCATGGGGGGCAGGACTCGGGCGTGGCCCCAGCTACGGCTGCGGCGCGAACCGAGGGAAGAGGGCGGAGGCGGTGTCGCGCAACACCGACTGCCATTGCTCCGTGCTCAGTACCGTGCTGGATACGAGCGTTTCCGCCAAGCCGTGGACCACCCAGTCCGGCGTGTAGGGGTAGTCGCTTCCGTAGAGGATGTGGTCGGTGCCCGTCAGCGTCAGCAGAGCGGGCAGTTGCCGTGGCAGAGGGAAGCCGGCGAGGTCGTAGTAAAGCCGACGCAGGGCGCCTAGAACGTCCACGGGCGGATCGCCCGTGGAGAACGCGAAGGCCGCGACGCGGTCGGCGACTGCCGGAAGAGCGGCTCCGGCATGAGGGACGATGAAGCGGATGCGGGGATATCGGTCGAGGACGCCGTTCAGGACCAGATTGGTGACGGCGCGGGTGGTCTCGAAGGGGAACTCCAGCATGGGGCGCGCATGCCCCATAGTCGTGGCTTCCCAGCATGGCGGTGACGTGGGATGCAGGAAGACGACGGCGGAGCGTTCGTCGAGTTCGGCCAAGAGCGGCTCGTAAAACGGATCGCCCAGGTGACGCCCTGCGTAGTGGGTGTGGAGCGTGATGCCGTCGGCTCCGAGTTCGTCAAAGGAATGTCGCGTCTCGGCAAGTGCGCCGGGCAGATCGGGCAGCGGAAGCGTGGCCAGAAGGCCGAAACGGTGGGCGTGATCGTGGACGAGGGCCGCGCCTTCCTCGTTCACCACCCGGGCCAGCTCCCGGGCGGCCCTGTCGTCGCCATAGTGCACGCCGGGGGATGAGACCGACAGAAGAGCTGCCGCGATACCCGCCCCGTCCATCACGGACAGGGCGTCTTCGGGGCTCCAAGCCGGGATGGCGGCCATGCCGTCGGGCCCACCGTGGCCCGCCTTCTCCATCTCCGCACGCAGTCGCGGCGTGATGAAGTGGGCGTGCACATCAATGGCTCCCTTGAGGGGAGGCTCGGGCATCATCTGATCTTTCCCTCCACGGATGGGGACGGAGGCGCTGAGGCTGGGGTCGTTGGCGGTGGCGGGGCCTGGACATGCCAGAAGAACTCGTTTCGGGGACGGGCAGGAGAGCACGCAGACCGCTGAGCCAAGTCGCAGCCCCCGATCACCGGATGCCGCGATGCCCCCGGCCCCGCCAGGCCCAGTGAGCTGCTGCTCCGACGTGAACCGCGCGATGTCGGTGTCATCCCACAGCACCTCACTGTGGGGTGATCGGCTTGTGACCGATCAGCAGTGCGGTCTGCATCTCGACGTAGCGGTCCTGATCTGCGTGCGACCGACGGCTGAGCAGACTGCCCGCCCAGCCGAGGAAGAACCCGACGGGGACGGTTATCAGAGCGATGTTCTGCAGCGGGAACCAGTGGAAGTCCCGGTCGGGGAAGAGGGCTACGGGGCTGCCGGAGACAGCAGGGCCGAATGCTTCGAGGACAACGCAGCACGCCAGTGATCCGTAGAGCGTCCACAGCAGTCCGGTTCTGGTGAAGCCCTTCCAGAAGAGGCTGTACACCAGTGCGGGGAGAACCACTGAAGCGGTCAGCGCGGCGGCGAACAAACTCAGGACCACGATGCTCCAGTGGTGCAGCACAACAGCCAGGTACACGCTGACCAGGCCGAAAATCATCACCGCCGCGCGTGCCACGTTCACTTCGCTGCGTTCACCGCCGCCGCCTCGACGGCCCACCCGGGCGTACTGGTCGTGCGCCAGCGACGCGGAGGCGGCCATGGTGAGCCCGGCTACGGTGCCGAGGACGGTGACGAACGCGGCGCAGGCGACCATGGTGAACAACAGCCCGGTGCTGCTTCCGGCAAGGTTGTCGGCGAGCAGGAACAGCGCTGTGTTTCCCTGCGGGTCGTGCGCGGCGATGACGTTGGCGCCCAACGTCGCCGCCGCGCTCAGCCCGGTGAGAACCATGGCGCCGTAGAACAGCGTGATCATGACGACGGCGGCAGTGGAGGCCCGTTTGGCCGCCGGCCCGTTCCGGGAAGCGCTCACCCTCAAAACGATGTGCGGAAACACGGCAGACCCCAGGATGACGGTGACGCACAGCGAGACCAGATCCAGTCTGCCCGTCAGCGTGTCCCCGTACAGCAGGCCGGGGGCGTAGAAGGACTGCGCCCCGCCACGGTGGCCGGGAGCGGTCTCCAGCAGGGTGCCCAGGTCCCAGTGGGCACGGCTGAGGGCGGCCCAGCTCACCGCCAGAACCGTGCCGAAGACGAGGATCACCTTGACGATCTCGATCATGCTGCTGCCTCGCATGCCGCCGAACGCGGCGAAGGAGACGATCAACGCTCCGATGAGAGCCGTGCAGACCTCGGCGGCACCCGGCCTGTTCAACCCGAGGACGTATGCCGTCACATCACCTGCCACCGTGAGCTGTACGACCATCACCGGCAGGCATACGGCCACCGTGATCACGGTGCCCGCGACCCTGGTCGCCGTGCCGGTCACACGGCTTTCCAGGACGGCACCGAGGGTGAAACGCCCGGTGTTGCGCAGGGGTTCGGCCAGCAGGAGAAGCACGCCGAGTGAGGCGATGGCGCTGATGGCGACCACCATGCCGTCGTAGCCCGCGAGGGAAACGGCGCCGACGGAGCTGAGCAGGGCGGTGGTGAAGATGAAGTCGCCGGACAGCGCCAGAGCGTTTTTCGTCACGGACAGGGACCGGTTGGCGGTGAAGAAGTCGGCGACCGTGTCGTTGTCCATACCCGCGACCAGGCAGAGCAGGAGGGAGACGATGACGACCAGCAGGAATGCCATCAGGGGTGCGAACAGGCCGGAACCGCCGGCCGCGAGGACCGCGCCGGACGTCACGGTCTCCTCCCCCAGGGGGCCGACTCGGACGCCGCAGCCCGGCCACGCAGTTCCTCGGCCCTTGGGTCGCAGTGGACGCGACAGGCACGCTCGTACCAGAGGGCTGCGACCACCAAGGTCAGCGCAGCGGTGCCGAGCACCAGCAATCCGAGGGTGAACGGGCCGGACACAGGGGTGGCCAGGTCGATCCCCGGGACCAGGTCGAGCAAGAGAGGAACGCCGGCAGCGGCCAGGTTGAGCACGAGCAGGCGGACCCTGAGCCGCCCTGAGGTCCTTCGCAGGTGCTCCAGAGCAAGGTGGTGAGTGGCTGCTTCCAGTGTTCTGGAACCGGGCGGACGGTCTTGGATGTACATGATGATGCGCGGCTCTCTGGATGGAGGGAGGTCGAACTTCCGGGTTGTCTGGGCCTGTGAGCGCAGCATTCGGCGCGCCGCGGCAGGCGTAGTACTCGATCAAGTCGGGCTTGTCCCCGGGGGCTGGGTTGATCGGCCGGGTGCGCCGCGGAAGAGCGCCCCGGCCATGCCCGCGCCCCGTGGCTTCCCTACGTCGCGACGCTCATCTGCCGCCGTCACCGTGACGGCGGCGAAGACGTGGCGGCCAAGGCCCGCAGCGCGGCGACCGGTTTGCGCATTCCGTAGGCGACCGCCGTCGACGTTCCGTCGGCATGGCTCCAGGTCAGCAGCGCGCGCCCGTCGGCCACGCTGCCCTGCACCGTGGTCGGTTCGCCGAGGAGCGGCAGGCGGCCGACGATCTTGACGGTGAGACCGGCGACCTCGGTCCAGAAGTAGTCGTCCTGCGCTGGTCCCGGCGGTGGGAGACCGAGAGCGGAGGCCGCCGCGGTCCTGCCCTGGGCGACGGCGTTGGACCAGAAGGGCGCACGCCGTTCGGGCCGGGTGCCGTCGCCGCGGAGGTAGGTGACGTCGCCGGCGGCGAACACGCCGGGCACGGTGGTGGCGCAGGCATCGTCGATGCCGACGCCGAGGCGGTCGGCGAGGCCGGTCCCTGCCAGCCAGCCGGTGCTGGGTACTTCTCCGGCGCAGGTGACCACCAGGTCCGCGGTGAGTTCGGTGCCGTCGGGGAGCGCCACGCCGCTCACGGGGTCGCCGGTCAGGGTGGCGAAGCCGGTGGCCTGTATGAAGCGGATGCCGTGTGCTGAGGCGCGTGCGGTGATCTCGGCGGACAGGTGGTCGCCGAGGATGCGTTCCAGCGGCCGGTCGGCGTCCACGACGGTGACCGGGATGCCGCGGGCGGCGCAGGCGCTGGCCACCTCCATGCCGAGGAAGCCGGCGCCGACCACGATCGCCGAGCCGGCGTCCGCCAGGCGGGCGCGGAGCAGGCGGGCGTCGTCCAGGGTGCGCAGGACGAGTTCGCCCCGCTGCCCGGGGGCGGCGAGCCGGCGGGCGTCCGCGCCGGTGGCGACGATCAGCGCGTCGTAGCCGACCTGGCGGCCGTCGGCGGTCGTGACGGTGCGGCGCCGGGTGTCGGCGGCGACGGCGGGCGAGCGGATGACGTCGGCGTCGAGGCCGTCGAGGGCCAGGCCCAGGGTCTGGTCCGCGGCCGGGTCCTTCAGGACCACCTTGGACAGGGGCGGGCGGGAGTACGCGCCGTGTTCCTCTGCGCCGATGATCGTGAGGGGTCCGGTGTGGCCGAGAGTGCGCAGGTGGCGGGCGGCGGTGGTGCCGGCGAGTGACTCGCCGACGATGAGCACCGAGCGCGGTGCGGTCATGACAGGAATCGCAGGGCGGCGACCGGACAGGCATTGACGGCCGCGCGGGCGGCGGGCTGATGCTCGTCGGGGACGTCGGTGCCCTCGAAGCGGTAGGTGAGTTCGGCGTCGTCGTCCAGGCTGAAGATGTCTGGGGCCTGGTCGGCGCACAGGCCGTGGCCTTCGCAGCGTGGATGGTCGACGGAGATCTTCATGGTGCTGTCCTCAGCTGTCCTCGAACGGGCGAGCGGCGGGGTTCAGGCGGGTATGAGTTCGAGCGGCAGGCGCTCGAGACGGTGGATGACGTTGTTCAGGGCCCACTCGGGTGTGCCGGTCGGCTCGATGCGGTCGACGCGTTCGATCAGGGCGCGGAGCATCGCGGAGGTTTCCAGGCGGGCCAGGCCCTGACCGGCGCAGCCGTGCGTGCCCTGCCCGAAGCCGAGTTGGCGGGCGGCGTCCCGGCGGATGTCGAAGGTGTCCGGGTCGTCCCACTCCAGCGGGTCGCGATTGGCGGAGCCGTAGAGGACCAGCACCCGGGAGCCCTTGGGGAGGGGCACGCCCGCGAGTTCCGTGTCGCAGGCGGCAGTGCGGGAGAAGGCGCGGATCGGGGATTCGTAGCGGACGATCTCGTTGACCGCTTTCGGGACCAGGTCCGGGTCCGCCTTCAGCAGGCGCCACTGTTCGGGGTGGGTGGCGAACAGGTACAGAGCGCTGGAGATGGCGCTGATCGTGGTGTCCAGGGAGGGTGCCAGATAGTCGATCATCATGGTGACGCACTCGGCGGGCATGATCCGGCCCTCGTCGGACGCGCGCAGCAGGTCGTGGCCCATGCTGCCGTCCAGCACGGACCGGTCGCGGACGACACCGCGGGCATAGCGCATCATGCCGAGGGAGGCGGGGAGGGTGCGCACCGCCTGGCGATTGAGCGGACCCAGGGCGTCGAAGGTGGCGCCGGCCCAGCGCAGCAGGTGCTCACGGCCCTGCCGGGGCCAGCCGACCAGGTCGGGGACGACCGACATCGGCAGCGCCGTGGCGACCTCGACGGCATCCACCGTCCGGCGGGCGACGGCTCCCGCGACCACGGCGGCGGCCTGCTGGTCGACCGTGTCCTGCATCGTGCGCAGCGCCCTGGGAGTGAGGCGGTGCGCGAGGAGGGAGCGGCGGCGGGCGTGCTCATCGCCGTCACTGAACAGCGTGGTGCCCTGGCCCACGCGGTTGGCGACGGGGTTCAGACCGACACCGCCCGAGGAGACGAAGGTGTCGTCGTCCAGCAGTACCTGCTTGCACTCGGCGTATCGCGGCAGGGCGTAGACCTTGTGCTTGCTCAGCCACACCACGGGGCCGAGTGCGCGCAGCGCTGCGTAGTGCGGATAGGTGTCGCGGATGGCCGACGCCGAATACAGGTCGGGGTGGTAGACGGGAATCTCCGTACGCATGGGCATGAGGAGCCCTCCTGAAGAAACTGTGAGAAGCGTGGACGGCTGACGAGAGCACGGCCTCGGGCGCAAGGGTGAGTGCCCGCTCCTCATCCCGTTGCGCGGGCGGGCGCCGTCAGTGCAGCAACGCCATGATGAGGAAATACTCAAGCCTGATGGAACGCATCGTCAAGGGTTACGACAGAGAAGAGCGATGGTTTCATCAGAACTGCGGGTTTCCTTGCCGTTAAAGGAACGAGGCCGGGTCCGAGAGCCCGGCGTGCTTCTCCTCGCCCAGCTCGGCCCAGACCGTCTTGCCCTGCCGGGCATGGCGCGTTCCCCAGCGCTCGGCGAGCTGGGCGACGAGGAGCAGGCCGCGTCCGCCCTCGTCGAACGCGCGGGCCCGGCGCAGGTGGGGGGTGGTACTGCCGGCGTCGGACACCTCGCACAGGAGGGACTGATCACGGATCAGGCGCAGGCGGATGGGGGGCCGGCCGTAGCGGACGGCGTTGGTGACCAGTTCGCTGACCACCAGTTCGGTGATGAAGTCGAGGTCCCCCAGTCCCCAGGACGACAGCCGCCGGATGGCGCTCGAACGGGCCCGGGCGACGGCTGCCGGGTCGGCGTCCACGTCCCAGGCGGCGACTTGGTGGTCCCCCAGGGTGCGGGTGCGGGCGAGCAGCAGGGCGGCGTCGTCGTGGGGTCGGCCCGCGGGCAGCAAGGCCTGGAGCACGGTGTCGCAGGCGGCCTCAAGGGATGCGGAGGGCTGTGCGAGGGCGTGGCGCAGGAGGGTGAGGCCTGCCTCGATATCGCGGTCGCGGGCTTGGACCAGGCCGTCGGTGTACAGGGCCAGGAGACTGCCTTCGGGCAGGTCGACCTCCGCCGCCTCGAACGGCAGTCCGCCCAGGCCCAGCGGCGGGCCGGACGGCAGGTCCAGAAGATCGGCGGTTCCGTCGCCGCTCACTACGGCGGGCAGCACGTGCCCCGCGCGGGCCAGGGAGCAGCGGCCGTCGACGGGGTCGTAGACGGCGTACAGGCAGGTGGCGCCGATGTCCCCGGCCACTTCCCTGTCCGGGTCGGCCGAGGCTTCGGCGGACAGGCGGATGACGACGTCGTCCAGGTGTGTCAGCAGCTCCTCCGGCGGCAGGTCGATGTCGGCGAGGGTGCGGACCGCGGTGCGCAGGCGCCCCATCGTGGCGGCGGCGTGAATGCCGTGGCCGACCACGTCGCCCACGACCAGGGCGACCCTGGCTCCGGACAACGGGATCACGTCGTACCAGTCGCCGCCCACACCGGCCTGACCACCGGCGGGCAGGTAGCGGCAGGCGACGTCGACGGCGGACTGCTCCGCCGTACGCCGTGGCAGCAGACTGCGCTGGAGAGTGAGGGCCGTGGCACGGGCGTGTGTGTAGCGGCGGGCATTGTCGATGGCCACGGCCGCCCTGGCCGCGATCTCCTGCGCGAGGATCAGATCCTCGTCGTCGAAGGGAGCCGGGCTCCGGTGACGGCAGAACCGCGCGACGCCGAGAGTGGCGCCTCGGGCGCTCAACGGCACCACCAGCGTCGAGCGGGCAGAGTGGATGTCGAGGGCGTCGACCGGATCCGTCGGCGTCGCCGTGTGCCTGGAGGACCGGCCGGTGGCCAGGGCGCGAGCCATGACCGATCCGTCCGAACAGGCGTGAACCGCCCCCAGCCCAACCGCCGGCTCGGGACCGCCTTGCGCCGACGGCGCCTGGGCGACCCGGTGCAGTACGAGGGGGCCCGGCGCCGGGGTGCCGTCCCCGTGGACCACGGAGTCGAGCAGGTCGACGGTGACCAGGTCGGCGAAGTGGTCGAGGGCGAGGTCCGCCAGCTCCTGGGTGGTGCGGGCGATGTCCAGGGTGGTCCCGATGCGCAGGCCGGCCTCGTTCACCAAGGACAGCCGCCACTGCAGTCGCCGGTCACGCTCCTCCTGGAACGCCGTGACACCCTGTTCGGACGCGTCGTCCACGTATCCGTTCGCCATCGCGAGCAGGAGGCGCGTTGCCGCGCTGATCAACTCCGCGTCTTTCGTCAGCCGCGGCATCTCAGCGAGGAGTCTGTCCAGGACGACGCCCTGACCGAGCCGGAAGGCCCGCAACAGCGCTGTGACGGGCGTGCCGTACCGGGCCAGCCGACGTGCACGTTCCAACTCGGCGGGCGGCGGATCTATCTCGCTCGGCTCGATGCCGTGTTCCAGGCCGGCCAGCACGCCGACGACGTGCTCGGTGATGTTCTCGGACGTCATGCGGACGAGATCCGGGTTGCTCCACAGTTCGGGAACCTCACGCCGCAGGCACCGCACCACGTCGGCGATCACCTCGTCCGCCATCGGCCCGAGGTCGCCGGCGACACGGGACACAAGGCTGGCGGCCGTGTACTCCACACTGTCGACGGTACGCCGGACAGGAGGCCCGTGAGCCGTCGGGCATCGACAGCCTCCCGCTCGACGCGGCGCACACCCGGGCCGTCAGCCGGCGACGATCGCCGCCCCGGCGTACGCCACCGCCATCAGGGCCAGTACGGCGGCGGGCAGGGCCCGCACGGGCGGGTCGCCATGGCGCAGGTGAACCACCGCGGCAGCCACCATGAGCACAGCCAGCCCGGCAGCGGCGGCCACCCCGAGCGGGGCCGAAGCCAGGCCGAGCAGCAGGCCGGCGGCTCCCGCCACTTCCAGGGTGCCGATGACGCGGTAGAGACCCGGCGACATGTCGAGATGCGCGGCTGCCTGACGCATGAACGGCACCGCGGCGATCTTCGCCAGCCCCAGGGGGAGGAAGACCAGGGCCAGTGCGACGGCGAGGGTGGTGTGTGCGGTTGTCATGCCGATCTGTCCCTGCGTTCAGCGCCCAGGCGGGCGTAGTAGTCGATGAGGTCGGGGGCATCCACGGTGGCCAGGTTGACGACCTGCTCGACCGGGGCGCCCTGGAGGAGGCGTTTGACGGGGACTTCGAGTTTCTTGCCGGTGCGGGTGTGCGGGATGCCCGGCGCCTCGAGGATCTCGTCGGGGACGTGGCGGGGTGAGGCACCACTGCGGATGGCCTCACGGATGCGGTCGCGGAGGGTGTCGTCCAGGGTCACCCCGGCGGCGGGGACCACGAACAGCGGCATCCAGTAGCCGCCGTCGTCCTCCTCCGCGCCGATGACCAGGGCCTCCGCGATCTCGGGGAGGCGCTCGACGACGTCGTGGATGTCGGCGCTGCCGAGGCGGACACCGTTACGGTTCAGCGTGCTGTCGGAGCGGCCGTGCACGATCACCGAGCCATGGCTGGTGACCGTGATCCAGTCACCGTGCCGCCAGACGCCCGGGTAGGACGAGAAGTAGGCGTCGCGGTAGCGGGTGCCGTCGGGGTCGTTCCAGAAGTACAGCGGCATCGACGGCATGGGGCGGGTGACGACCAGCTCACCGACCCGGTCGACGACCGGGAAGCCCTCGGCGTCGTAGGCGGCCAGCGCGACGCCCAGGTGGGGTGCGGACAACTCGCCTGCCCATACAGGGGTGTTGGGTGCGCTGCCGGCGAAGCCGGACACCACGTCCGTGCCGCCACTGATCGACGCGAGCAGCACGCGGTCGCCGACGTGGTCGCGGACCCAGGGGTAGGCGGAGGCCGGCAGGGTGGAGCCGGTGCAGCCGACCACGCGGATCGACGACAGGTCGTGCGCCGAGGGGTCGATGCCGAACTTGGCCATGCCCAGCAGGTACTGGGGGCTGGTGCCGAAGACGGTCACCCGGTGGCGGGCGGCCAGTTGCCACAGGACGTCGGGCTGGGCGAGGGGCGCCGGGCTGCCGTCGTAGGTGCAGGTGGTGGCACCGGTCAGGAGTGTGGAGGCGACCAGGTTCCACATCATCCAGTGGGTGGTGGTGTACCACAGCAGGCGGTCGCCGGGGCCGAGATCGGAGTGCAGGCCGAGGGTCTTGAGATGCTCCAGCAGGACGCCTCCGTGGCCGTGGACGATGCCTTTGGGCAGGCCGGTGGTGCCGGAGGAGAAGACGACCCACAGGGGGTGGTCGAACGGCACCGGCGTGCAGGTGAGTTCCTCGGTGCGGGTAGCGGCGTCCTCCCAGGGGACGACCAGCGAGGGGTACGCCTTCGACGGCCATGGCAGGCCCACATGGCCCACCAGCAGCGTCGCCTTCAACGTCGGCAGCGCGTGGGCGAGTTCGAGGGTGGCGTCGCGGCGGTCGTGGGTGGTGCCGTTGAAGAGGTAGCCGTCGGCGGTGATCAGGACGGTGGGTTCGAGCTGGGCGAAGCGGTCGGCGGCGGCCATGGGCGCGTAGTCCTGCCCGCACACCGACCACACGGCGCCCAGGCTCGCGGCGGCGAGGAACGCGACGATCGCGTGCGGGGTGTTGGGCAGATAGCCGACCACCCGGTCGCCCTGTCCCACGCCCAGCTCGCGCAGGGTCGCGGCGACGGAGGCGACCTGGGCGCGCAGGTGGCTCGCGGTCACCTCGTAGCAGGAGCCGGTCTCGTCGAGGGCGATGACCGCCACAGCGTCGTCGGCGAGGTTGCGCAGGGCGTGGTGGGCGTAGTTGAGGGTGGCGTCGGGGAACCAGCGGGCGCCGGGCATCCGCTCCTCGGCCAGCACCCGCTCGTACGGCGTGTCCGCGTCGATGTCGAAGTACTCCCACACCGCCCCCCAGAAACCCTCCAGGTCCGTGACCGACCAGCGGTACAGGTCGGCGTAATCGGCGCCGGACATCCCGACATGGCGGGCGAAGTCCATGAGGTGGCTGTCCGCGACGGCCTGCGGATCCGGCGTCATGAAAGGCTCGGGCACGCTCATCGTGTGACGCTCCTCAGCAGGCTGTTGTCGACGGTCCGTTGGGGCGGGTGGGGACTGCGGGTGGTGTGCAGGAGGGACGCCCAGGCGGTGGTGCCGGTGAAGTCCTGGCCCCCGGCGGGGACGACGTCCATGACGACGCGGTCGGGGCGCAGCAGTACGGCGTCCGCGCGGCCGGCGCGCAGCCAGGCGGCGAGTGTGCCGTCGTCGCCGAGGCCGGTGACGGGGATCGCCCGGATGCCGAGTGCGTGGGCGAGGGCGTTCAGCGAGGGCCAGGGATCGGCGGTGGTCAGGATGGTGAAGGAGTCGCCGAGCACCTCGTCGAGGCGGCTGCGCCGTCCGTCGGCGGTGATCCACGGTTGGGGGCAGTGCGTTCCCGCAAGGCCCTTGCGGAGGCGGCGGCGTACGAGGAGTCCCGTGGTCAGGGGCGGGCTGAGGTCGCGGCCGGCCAGTTCGGTCAGGCCGGGTATGCGGCAGGCCGCGGCCAGGGCCCTGCGGCGGATCGCGGCGGCACTGTCCTGGCCGCCGGTCATGGCCCAGCCCATGGCGACCGCGAGCCGGATCACATGCCGGGCGTGCGGCTTGCGCTCAGTCTCGTAGGTGTCCAACAGCCGCTCGTCCCCGCCCTGTCGGAGGACTCGGGCGAGCTTCCAGGTGAGGTTGTAGGCGTCCCGCAGGCCCGCGCACAGCCCCTGTCCGATGAACGGCGGGGTGAGGTGGGCGGCATCACCGAGCAGGAAGACCCGTCCGCTGCGCCAACGGTCGGCGAGGCGGGCCCGGAAGGTGTACTGCGTCTCGCGGACGACCTCGATGTCCCCGTCGTACGAGGGCGGCAGCCACGGCGCGATCAGCTCGCGGACCGGCTCCTGCCCGTCCCGCAGCCGGAACTCCCAGCGGTAGCGGTCCTCGCCGACCCGCATGAAGGTCGCCGGCCGATCCGGGTCGCACACCTGGTCGACCCCCTCCCAGCAGCGCACGTCGGCCGTCGTACGGACGTCGATGACGGTCCAGCGTTCCTCGAAGCGCAGGTCTTCCCATACGGCGCCGATGGCCTCGCGGGTGAGGCTGTTGGCGCCGTCGCAGCCGAGGACCGCCTCCGCCCACAGCTCGTGCTCGCCGTCGTCGTCGCGGTAGGTCACGCGCACGGGGCCGGTGGTGTCCGGGCCGATGCCGGTGACCTCCACGCCGCCGCGCAGTTCGCATTCCGGGTGACGGGCGAGCGCGTCGCGCAGCACGCGTTCCAGCTCGGGCTGGTCGAACATGCTGGTCTGCGGGTAGCCGTGCAGGCCGTTCTCGGTGCGGCGGAACTCGGCCATCACCCGGTGCCGGGCGTCCAGCAGCCGTAGCCCGTTCGCCGGGCGGGCGATCACGGCGAACTCCTGCCCCACGCCCGCCGCCTGAAGGATCCTGCGGACCTCGTCGTCGGTGGCGACGGCACGCGGGAGCGGGTAGACGTCCTGGTGGCGTTCCAGGACGACGCTGCGGACTCCGCGCCGGGCGAGGAGGAGGGCGGCGGTCACACCCACCGGTCCGGCGCCGACGATCACCACGGGTACGTCTGCCCCGTTACGTTCGACGATCATGTGCTTCGGGTCTCATTTCGCGTCCGTGACGGGGGTACGCTGCTCGCCGAGGTCGATCCGGCCGTCCGGGGTCGCGATCGTCGCCGTCATCACGTCACCCGTGTGCAGGTAGTGCGGGTTCTTCGCCTGGGACTTGAAGAAGGCCTTCCATTTGACGGCGGGCGGCAGCAGGGCGCCGATCTTCTCGACCGGTTTCGGCGGGGCCTTCAGCGCTGTGCCACCGGGCGTGCCGGTCAGCAGCAGGTCGCCGGGGTCGAGGGTCTGGAACCGGGCCAGCAGGGTCAGGGCCTGCGCCGGGCGGACGATCATGTCGGCGAGGGTGCGGTCCTGACGCAGCTCGCCGTTGACAAACAGCTTCAGCCGCAGGTCCAGGAGGTGGGCGAAGTCCTCCGGCTCCAGCAGCGCCAGGTACGGCCCGGTCGGTGTGAAGGTGGGGTACGACTTGCTCTCGTAGAACTGCGTCTTGGTCAGCTGCACCTCGCGGGCGCTGATGTCGTTGGTGATCACGAGCCCGGCGACGTACGAGGGCAGGTCCCGCTCCTCGACCACCGTGCCGACGGGCAGGGACGCGCCCATGACCAGGCCCAACTCGATCTCGTAGTCGAGGAACTTCACGTGTGCGGGGCGGACGACGGCCTCGCCGGGGCCGCTGACCGAGCCGGACGCCTTGCGGAAGAAGGCGGGCGGGATGTCACCGGTGAAGCCCGAATCGCGGGCGTGACTGCGGTAGTTGACCATCTGGGCGACCACCCGGCAGGGCGTGGTGACCGGCGAGAGGGCGGCCAGGTCCGCGACGGGCGTGCCCGCGTCGGCCGACAGTGCTGCCTCCCGTACGGCGTCACGGTCGGCGATCAGCTCAGCGGTGGTGACGGCCTTGGTGTCCACGGGGACGGCCCGCTCGCCGCGGACCACCCACCATCCTTCGGCGGTGCGCAGGACATTGGTGCTCATGACAGTACCTTCGTGCGGGGGTTGGGGAGGTCAGGACTTGGCGGCCTTGAGCAGGCCCAGGAGTCGTGCGGGGTCCATCTCGTTGTCGCCACGCAGGGCCTCGATGACGTCGCGGACCCGCTGCGGGGAGGGGCTCGCGCCGAGGAAGTCGCGGGTGGCGGGCGGGCCCCACTGGGCCAGACCGCTGGTCGACATGGGCGCCCAGCCCGGCTCGACGTCGCTGGAGAACAGGTCGCCGTCGGCGAAGTGCTCCAGCATGAAGTGGTCGGGATCGCGCCAGTAGTCGAACAGCTGGCTGCCCTGGATGTGCCGGCCGATGCCCCAACTGCGCTTGTATCCGCGCTCCTTGAGGTACTCGCCGCCGGCGGCGATGGAGTCCAGGTCGGTGACCTGGTAGGCGGAGTGGACGTATCCAGTGCCGGGCCCGAGGTGCATGGCCAGGGTGTGGTGGTCGGCCGGCACGCTGCCCAGGTCGCAGCGGATGAACGCCATCGTGGGACCGCGCCCGCGCTGGCCGTCCAGGAACAGGAAGTCGGACACGATCATGCCGAGGGTGTCCAGGTACCAGTCCAGCGCCTGCGCGAACACCCTTGTCTCCAGCACCACATGCCCCAGCCGCTGGATACGGGAGGGTTCGCGCGGCGGGCGCTGGGTGGCGTTCGTACGACGGTGAGCGGTGCCGAAGTTGAGGAGCAGCGGCCGCTGTTCCGGCAGCGCGGGGAGCTGTTCGCCGCAGTGCACCACCCGCACCGGGAAGCCCGAGGGGTCGAGCAGGTCGACCACCTTGCCGCCGCCGGGAACGTCAGCATCCCGTACGGACGATCCGGTGGCACGGGCCAGCCGGTCCAGGTCGGTCCGCTCGGCGGCCCGGAACGCCGGGCCGATGAACCGGGAGGTGCGCCCGCGCCGGATCACCATGCAGGGTGAGCCCGCGAAGGTGCCCCGCAGCCACAGCTCCCGCTCGGTGCGAGCGGCGATCCCGAACCCGAAGTCCCGGGCGAAGACCTCGGCCCGCTCCAGGTCCGGCTTCTCGAACTCCAGCCACGCCAGGTCGGCCACCTTGATCACCGGGTTCCGGGAGCGGCCGGGGTGTTCGCCGCGCAGGGCGCCGTGTTCGCTGTGCAGGTCCTGGTGGGCAGTCTTGACAGCGGTCCCGTCGACGCGGGTTTCAGACATGGTGCCCTCCGAGCAACATTGCCGTAATGAGGAAATTATCAACTGTGACAACATCGCCGTCAAGAGGTTCGCCAAGGGAAATGATGAATTCATCAGAGCTGCTGCCGCCATCGTTCCCGCGGTTAAACTCTGCGTATGCCTACGTCAGCCCCACCCAGCAACCGGTTCGAGCGGCGCCGCGCCGAGACCCGTCGCGCGCTCATCCACGCCGCGCGGCAGATCCTCGCCGAGACCGGGGACACCAGCGCCAGCATCCAGGCGATCGCCGAGCGCGCGGACGTCGGTTTCGGCTCCTTCTACAACCACTTCGAGTCGAAGACCGAGCTGTTCGAGGCAGCCGTGGTGGACGCTCTGGAGGAGTTCGGCCAGAACTTCGACGAGCGCCTTGCGGGGATCGACGACCCGGCCGAACTCGTCGCCGCGGGCTTCCGGCTCAGCGCCCGCATGGCCGACTCCCACCCCGAGCTGATGCAGGTCCTGCGCCGCCGCGGCCTCGGTCACATCCACTCGGACAACGGCCTGGCCCGGCGGGCACTGCGCGACCTCGAGGCCGGCCTCGCCTCCGGCCGCTTCACCCCCGTCGAGCCGGCGGTCGCCCTGTCCGCACTCGGCGGCACCCTGCTCTCCCTGGTGGAGCTGAGGTTCGCCCGCCCCGACGTGGACGGCGACGAGGCCGCGGTCAACCTGGCCGAGATGGTCCTGCGCATGCTGGGCGTCCCACCGGACGACGCCCACGAGGTCGCCCGGCGCCCCCTCCCCGACCTCGCCTCACCGGCCACTCCTGTCCGGGGAACGACGAGCTCGGCCGGAGAGTGACCGAGCGGCCCGTGCACCATGCGCCGATCGCGCCCCCGGCAGGAGGGTGACGGCGCACAGACGTCGCCGCGTGGGCTGCCCGCCCGACCATTACCTCGCAGCTGCGCTGTTCGACGCGGTCTGCGAGGTGCCAGAGCCGGCGATCTCTGCTACCTACCCGCGATCGGCCTGAGCGTGGTGGCCATGCTCGGCGGACTCGCCGTCAGCCCGTTACTCGGCGGGCCGCCGCGCACAGGAGTGCGGGCCGGTTCGCGTGACCCGGCCCGCACTGGAGTGTCCCGCTGCGTTCACCGCCGCCGGCCCCGCTCGCACCTCGTGCGCCCCTGCCGGGTCAGGGGTGCATGGCGAAGTACCGGGCGATGCCCTCGATCCCCTCGCTCACGGCTCCCTCGACGATGGGTGCCAGCGCCTCGGGAAGGATCTCCTGGCTGTAGACCACGCGTGAGCCGTCCCCGTCGGGAAGCACGTCGATGGTGCCCAGGTGGAAGTCGATGGGCTGGGGCATGCCCTCGACGAACCGGTACTGGAAGCGCCGCAGTTCGTCGTCCTTCGTCACCACGAGGGACTTCACCGTGCCCTGGGCCGTGGTCAGGTGGCGGTGCGTGCCGTCGAAGTGGGCCTCCTTCACGGCCGGGAACCACCGCGGAATCATGCTCACGTCGGTGAGGACGGCCCAGACGCGGTCGGGGTCCTGGTCGACCCGGGTGTCGAAACGGAATGTTGCCATGCGCACTCCTCGGTTGTGGTGTTGGCGGTTTCGGGCAGGCGCCGTACGCGGCGGGATCAGAAGGGGTAGCGGGAGTGCTCGGTGGAGAGGGTGACCCAGCGAGTGTTCGAGAAGGACTCGATGCCCCAGCGCCCTCCGAAGCGGCCGTAACCGGAGGCCGCGAAACCGCCGAAGGGTGCCTGCGGTTCGTCCCCCACCGACTGGTCGTTCACGTGCACGATGCCGGTGCGGACACGGCGTGCCACCTTCAGGCCGTGGGTGCCGTTCTCGGTGAGGATGCCGCAACTGAGGCCGTGCTCGGTGTCGTTCGCCAGGGCCACCGCCTCGTCGTCGTCCGCGAAGGCCCTGACGGCGACGACGGGTCCGAAGGCCTCGGCGTGGTGCAGTTCAGCGTCCTCGGGCAGGTCGGTCAGCACGGTCGCCGGATACAGGGCCCCCTCCGGCCTGCCACCGCCGGTCAGGACGCGCGCGCCCTTGCCGACCGCGTCCGTGACCAGGGCAGCGACCCGCCACGCGGCGGCTTCGTCCACCAGCGGGCCGATGACGGTGCCGGGCAGGCCCGGATCGCCGCTAGGCAGACCGGCGACCTTCGCGGTGAACCGCCGGGTGAACTCGCCGACGAGTGAGGTGTGCACCAGGACGCGGTCGGCGCACATGCAGATCTGGCCGGAGTTCATGAACGCGGCGAACGCGGCGGCGTTCACGGCGTGGTCGAGGTCGGCGTCCTCCAGCACGATCACGGAGTTCTTGCCGCCGAGTTCCAGCACGGCCGGCTTGAGGTGCTCGGCCGCGCGGGCACCGATGACCCGCCCGACACCGGTCGAGCCGGTGAAGTTGACCGCACGGACACGCGGATCCGCGATCAGTTCCCGCGCGATGCCCGCGGCGTCCGCCTTGTCGTTGGTGATGACGTTGAGGACACCGTCGGGCAGTCCCGCGTCGCGCAGCACGTCGGCGACGAACAGGCCGCACGCGATCGGGGCGTCCTCGCTCGCCTTGACCACGACGGTGTTGCCCGCCGCGAGCGGAGCGGCGACCGCCCGGGTGCCGAGGATGACCGGCGCGTTCCACGGCGCGAACGCGGCCACGACGCCGAGGGGTTCGCGGACGGCAAGGCTGAGTCCCCCCGGCTCCTGGGTGGTGAGCACGTCCCCGCGCGGGGCGGTGATCGCGGCGGCGGCCTCGCGCAGCATGCCGGCGGCCACCTGGACGTTGAACAGCGCCCACCCCCGGGTTCCGCCCGTCTCGGCGGCCATCAGCTCAACGGCTTGTTCACGGCGCTCTTCCATGAGATCCGCCGCGCGCAGGAAGATCTCCCGCCGGGCGAAGGGTGCGAGCGCCGCCCACTCGGCGAAGGCGGCATCCGCCGCGTCCACCGCGGCTCGCACGTCCTCGGGGCCGGCCGCGGCGACCCTCGCGTAAGGCTCACCGGTCCAAGGGCTGATGTCGGCGGTGGTCCGACTGGAGACGGCCGGGGTCTCCTTGCCGCCGATCAGAAGATTACGGTCAAGTGGCACGGGTCGTCCTTCTTGGTTGCTCGGGCCGGTGCACGAACTGCGGGTCAGGCGCCGATCATGTTGAAGCCGCCGTCGGCGTTGAGGTACGCGCCGGTCATGTGGACGGCGTCGTCGGTGGCGAGGAAGAGGGCTGTGCCCGCGAGTTCGGCGGGGCCCGGGATGCGGCCCATCGGGGTCTTGGCGATCATGTCCTCGCGGCGGCCGGACTTCCAGTCCGCACGGTTGAGGAGCATCTCGGTCTCCATGAAACCGGGGGCGAAGGTGTTGACCCGCACGGCGGGGGCGAACGCCTGGGCGTAGGACTTGGTGATGCCGAGGAGGCCGTACTTCGCGGCGGCGTACTGCGGGGCGCGTGCGCTGCCGCGGACGATCACGGTGGAGCCGATGTTGACGATCGCGCCGTGGCCCTGCTCCAGCATCCGGGAGCCGAACTCGTGCACGCACAGCATCGTTCCCTTGACGTCCACCGCGAGGATGTGGTCGATGGACTCCTCGGTGAGCTCTCGCCAGGACATCTGGTCGCCCGCCGTGTCACCGACGTTGTTCACCAGCACGTCCAGGCTGCCGAAGCGGCCGAAGACCTCCTCGGCCATGCGAATGACGTCGGCGTGGACGGCGATGTCGGCCTGCACGGTGAACGCCTCGCCGCCGAGGTCCTTGATCCGGGCGACGGTCTTGTCCGCTCCGGCTGCGGAGTTGCGGTAATGGACGGTGACCCGGGCGCCCTCCTGGGCGGCACGTACGGCGATCTCGGCGCCGTAGCCGGTGCCGGCACCGGTCACCAGGACGGTACGGCCTTCGAAGCGGCGAGGAATGCTCTGCTCTGTCATGGGACGTCCCTTCAGGGTTGTACGGCCGTGAAGCGCTGGCGGATCTCGCCGATGCCCTCGATACGGCTGACGAGTTCGTCGTCCTCGGTGAGATATCGGGGTGGATCCATCCGGTTGCCGACGCCGGCCGGAGTGCCGGTGAAAACCAGGTCACCCGGGAAGAGCGGCACCACGGCCGACAGACGGGCGATGAGCTCCGGCACCGGGAAGATCATGGACTTGGTGCGGTCGTGCTGGACGGCCACGCCGTTGAGCAGTCCGGTGATCTCCAGGTCGTCGGGGTCGGTGAACTCGTCCGGGGTGACCAGGACTGGGCCGGTGGGGCCGAAGCCCGGAAACGACTTGCCGAGACTGAACTGGGCGGGCTTGCCTCGCAGTTGCGTGGCGCGTTCGGAGAGGTCCTGGCCGACCGTCAGACCGGCGACGGCCTCCCAGGCCCGGTCCTCGCTCACCCGGTACGTCTCCCGCCCGATGACCGCGACGAGTTCGACCTCCCAGTCCACCTTTCCCGCCGGAAGGGCCACGGTGGTGTGCGGGCCGGTGACGCAGGCCGGGAACTTGGTGAAGACCAGGGGTTCGTCGGGCGGGGTGAAGCCGGCTTCCGCCGCGTGCGGCGGGTAGTTGAGGGCGATGGCGAACACCTGCCGGGGGCGGGGCACCGGTGCGCCGAGTGCGGTGGGGTCGACGGTGATGTCGTAGGCCCGGTCGGGCAGTCTGGCCGCCCACTCGCACAGTCGGGGCCACTCCCCCAGCAGGATCATCGGATCGGTGGGCAACCGTCCCTTCGAGGCCCATCGGACGTCCGCGGCCCGGTCTCCGCGGACCAGGACGGCGCGTCCGCCGAGGACGCCGAGCCTCACCAGTCCACCTTCTGCGGTACGGGGGTGCCGTGGCCCTGCTCCCAGCTGACGACGGGGTTGCGCAGCACGCCGAGGCGTTCGACCTCCGCCTCGACGACGTCACCGGGCTTGAGGTACATGTCCGGGTTGCCGCTGAAGCCAGCGACGCCCTGCACGGTGCCGGTGGTGATCAGGTCGCCGGCGCTGTAGCCCTGGGGGGAGTGGTAGGCGACCAGGTGCGGGATGGAGACGGACATGCGGTTGGTGTTCGACTTCTGCCGGACCACGCCGTTGACCCGCAGCTCCATGTCGAGGTTCTGCGCGTCCGGTATCTCGTCGGCGGTGACGATGTACGGGCCCACCGGGCAGAACGTGTCGATGGCCTTGCAGAAGGAGAAGACGCCGGACTCCATCTCTCGGCGCTGGATGTCGCGCGCGCTGATGTCGTTGAAGACGACGTAACCGGCGATGTGGTCGGGCGCGTCGTCGACGCCGAAGAACTTGCCGGGCTTGCCGATGACCACGGCGATCTCCAGCTCGTAGTCGAGTTCGCTGGTCAGGTGCTCGGGGTAGATCACCGGCTCGTCGGGGCCGACGATCGCGTCGACGTTCTGGAAGAAGACGATGCCCTTGTGCATGGGGTGCGACCAGTCGACGTTCTTCGACTCGTCCTCGTGCTCGCGGAAGTTGCCGGAGGTGTGGAAGAACTTCTTCGGCACGATCGGCGCGCGCAGCGTCACGTCGTCCAGGGCCAGGCGCTCCCCTGTCTCCAGAACCCGGCCGTCACGCTCGAAGTACTCGCGCGTCGAACCGACTTCCAGCGGAATGACGAGCCGCTCCTCCAGCTCCAGCCGCCCGACGCGGCCGTCGTCGAAGGTGATCAGTTTCATGGTGTCCCGCTTTCGGTGTGTGGTGTGTCGCGGTGATCCGCCTGATCCGCCGGGCCCTCTCCGGCGAAGACCCGCAGCTGAAGGGCCAGCAGCGCGTAGTAACCCACCAGGGAGGTGAGTTCGAAGAGGCCTCGCTCTCCCCACGCGGCCACCGTGTCGTGGTACTCCTGGTCGCTCAGCGCACCGGCTCGGGTCAGCGCGGCGGTCGCGAGCAGCGCGGTCCGCTCGGCCGGATCCGGCAGGTCCGGCAGTCCACCGGCGCGCAGGGCGTCCAGCTCTGATTCGGTGACACCGCGGGTCCGGCCCACGGCCTCGTGCGCCTCCCACTCGAAGGCACTCCCCCAGTGGGCGGCGACGACCAGGATGGCCATCTCGCGCACACGGTCGGTCAGGACCGACTCGTAGCGCACCGCCGCCCCGACCGCCTGGACGGCGAGCCCGACGGGCGGACTCAGCAGCATGGCGTTGAACGGGCCGCGCAGCCGTCCCTCCTCGTCGGTGAGGGCGAAGGCCTGTGGTCCGGCGGCCCGGGGGCCGCCGGTGACAGCCCGGTAGACCTCGCTCTGCTGCTCGTCCAGCTCGCCGGGCAGCAGTCCGGCCAGACGCGCGGTCATCCGCGCTCCCTTCGAGACAGGGCCAGGGACGTCCAGGGAAGTCCACAGGAGTCGGGGGCTCAGACGAGCGTGCGGCCGCCGTCCACGTAGAGCACCTGTCCGGTGATGTATGAGGCGCGGGCGGAGGCGAGGAACAGCACGGCTCCGACCACGTCCTCTGGCTGTCCCAGGCGCCCGGCCGGGACCAGAGCGGTCAGCTCCTCACGCATGCCGGGCTTTGCCAGGTACGCGCGGGTCAGCTCGGTCTCCGAGTAGCCCGGGGCGACGGCGTTGACGGTGACGCCCTCGGCGGCCCACTCGCGGGCCATCACCTTCACCAGCTGGTCCAGGCCGCCCTTCGAGGCGGCGTACGGGCCGTGATGGCGGTGGGCGAGCAGGGAGGAGACGGAGGAGAAGAACACCATGCTGCCGTGACCGGCCTCGCGCATCAGCCGGCCCGCGGCGCGTCCGGTCCAGAACGCGGTCGACAGGTTCAGGGTCAGGATGCGGTCCCACACCTCGTCGGGTGTGTCCACCACGGGACGGCGGTCGTTCATGCCCACGGCGTGCACCAGCACATCCAGGCCACCGAGCTCGCGGGCCGCCGTGTCGACCGCCCGCTCGCACGCCTCGGACGACGTCAGGTCCGCGGTGAGGGTCCGTACGACGGCGGCCGCGCAGGCCGGATCGTCGCGCAGGGCCTTGAGGCGGGCCTCGTCCGCGTCGACGACCGTCAGCCGTGCTCCCGCTTCCGCCAGGCCCCGGACGCAGGCGGTGCCCAGTCCTCCGGCCCCGATGACGAGCGCGCCGCGCCCCTCAAGGCTCAGCCACCCGACGGGCGGCCTCTGAATCTGTCTCGACGCAGCCATCACGTGAGCTCGATTCCGGCCTCGGCCGCCACCCGCTGGTAGTCGGTCCCGACGTCCTTCAGGCACACCTCCAGCATGTTGTCCGCCAGCGCGTTCCCGCTCTCGCTGAGACCGCCGTCGTGGATCGACAGAGCCCTGCGGGCTGCGACCTCGCGGGCGTAGTCGATGACTTCGCCCGTCTTGGACCAGGGGCCGTGGACGGGCAGCAGGAGGGTGTCCACCGGGCGCCTGGGAACGGTGAAGGCGTCGCCCGGGTGGAAGACGGTGGCTGTGTCGCTGTCTCCGACGAGGAAGCCGACGTTGGTGACGCGTGGCAGGTCCGGATGGACCACGGCATGCAGTTCTCCGTGCACCTCGACACCGACGCCCTCGATGTCGAAGGCGTCCCCGTCGCCGACCACGGTGACCCGGCCGCCGCCGAGCCCGTCGAGCTGGTCCGCCACGGACCGGTTGGCCCAGATCCGCAGGCCGGGGTCGGCTTCGGCCGCCGCGCGCAGCACGGGCTCGGCGAAGTGGTCCACGTGCTCGTGGGTCACGAGCACGGCGTGGGCACCGTCGAGCGCGTGGGGGTCGGAGTAACTACCGGGGTCGATGACGATGACGACGCCGTGCTGCTCCAGCCGGACGCAGGCGTGGCCGCACCTGATGAGTCGCATGGGCCTGCTCACCTTCCCAGTTCGCTGCCGGGCACCCAGGTGCCGTGGAAGCCGTACCGGAGCCGGAACGGGATCTTCACGGTGGCGATCGGGCCGGCGGCGACATCGAGAGCGTCCAGGATGACCAGGTCGTGTCGCATCTGGTCGCGCCGGCCGACCAGCGCCAGCAGATAGCCCTCGCCCTCGTCGGCGTCCGCGGACTTGGGAACGAACACCGGCTCCTCGGGCGCGGCGTGCTCGCCGCCGGCCCAGATGGCCGTCGCACCGGTGCTTTCGTCGCGGTGGATGATGGAGTTGAAGGGCGGGCCCATGGGACCGAACTCTGGCATGGGCAGATCGGGGTGCATGCCGCCGACCCAGGAGTGCCGGTTCTTCTCCATCAGCACACGGGGGTCGACCCGGGGCATGTCACCGGGCGAGGCGAGGAGCTGCTCGCTGCGGTAGGTGTCGGTGGCGTCGTCCCAGTGGGCGGCCCCCTGGGTGAGGTCGAACGTCCAGCGGTGCAGGAACGGCGGCTGTTCGGGCAGCAGGCCGACGGTCGTCTTCGGGAACTGGGAGAACCAGCCGGACTTGGTGACGAAGTGGTCGCCGACCAGGGTGTCGCCGTCCGTCCAGGCGTTCAGGGTGTGGGTTTCCAGAAGCTGCTCGCTGCGGAACCACCTGATGCCGCTCACGCCCTCGTCGCGGGGGATGATCGCGACGTAGGTCTCCCGGTTCGGGTCCCAGACGAAGTACTGCTCCTCCCTCTTCAGCTGCTCCGGGTCGGCGACCATGGGCGAGATGGTGAAGACGAAGTGGTCCCGGGTGACCAGCCAGTCGTGCACCATCGACGAGTACGGCACCTCGAAGGTCTGGGAGCGGGTGACCTTGCCGTCGGCGGAGATCTCGTGGATGTGGATCTGCTTGTCCGGCAGACCGCTGGCGTTGTACGCGAAGGCGATGAGTTCACCGGTGCGCGGATCGTGCTTGGGGTGGGCGGTGAAGGTGCGGCCCGGGATCTGGCCCGAGAAGTCGTAGACGCCCTTGGTCTCCAGCGTCGCCGGATCCAGCTCGTACGGGAGCGCCGCCTCCTTGAGCGCGAGCAGCTTGCCCGCGTGCCAGATGATCGCGGTGTTGGCGTTGCCGTCGTCGATGCCGGCGACGGACGGGTCGTCGGTGTAGGGGTTGCGGTAGGCCCCGAACAGGGCCTTGCGCGCCTGACGTTCGAGCTGGAAGCGCTGGGTGCGGACATAGCGGGTCTTCAGATCCGCGTGGCCGTTGTCGAACCGCACCATGTGGATCATGCCGTCGCCGTTGATGTACACGTCGTTCGCGAACCGCGGCGGGTACTGGGTGTCCGCGGCGGCGCGGTAGAAGGCACCGTTCAGCTCGGGGGGTATACGGCCCTCGACCTCCAGGTCGTATACGTCCGCCTCGATCCGCGACGGGGCGAAGAACCCCTGGAAATGCCGCGTGTTCGGGAACTGCATGGTTTCCGGAGGCGGCTGGGTGCTCACGGGCTGCTGCCCGGGTGTCCCGTCGGACTGCGTCGTTGCAGTGGCCATGGCTCTCTCCCCTGTGACAAGGTCGGATCAAGCGAAGAATGTGATTGATTCCGTTTGGCTGGCAGCGCACTGTTGCGAGAACGGGGCGCAGTGGAATCTTGGTGAAACCGAGCCGATGGGCTGGTACTGACCATCATGTCCTCGGGCCGTCGTCGGCGTCCAACACTGAAACACGCACGAAATGATCGGAGAATGCGATGGATCTGCGGCAGATGGAATACGCGGTGGCCATCGCCGACGAGCTCAACTTCACCCGGGCCGCGGCCCGCTGCAGCATCGGGCAGTCCGGGCTGAGCCACCAGATCACCCAGCTCGAGCGGGAGGTCGGTGCCCGGCTCTTCGAGCGGACGAGCCGCAGCGTCCGCGTGACCCAGGCCGGGCAGATCTTCGTCGCCTGCGCGCGGCGGGTGCTCACGGCGGTCCAGGAGATGCACGCCGAGATCTCCGCGCTCGACGGGCCCGTGCGAGGGCGGCTGCGGATCGGCTCGGTGACGCTCACGGCGGGGAACATCGACCAACTCGGCCTGCTGCGGGACTACCAGGAGGCCCACCCCGCGGTCGAGGTCACTCTCTCCGACTCCGACGGTGTCCACGCCACCGCCCAGCTCCTCACCGGTGAACTGGAGGTCGCCGTCGTCGCCCTGCACGAGCACCAGCTGCCCCCCGGCATCGCCTACCACCTGCTGAGCGTGGTGCCGCTGGTGGCCGTTGTGGGCCGGCAGCACCGGCTGCGCGGGGCCGGCGTCACCGACCTGGGCAGGCTGGCCGACGAACGCTTCCTCGAATGCGTTCCCGACACGGGCCTGCGCGCTCAGGTGGACGCCGCGTTCGACCGGGCGCGGGCCCGTCGCCGAGGTGTCTGCGCGTTGCGCAGCGCAGGTGATCTCGCCTCACTGGCGTTCGAGGGCATCGGGGTGACCGTCGTCCCCCGCCCCGCGGCGGACGCGATCGTCCCCGCAGATCACGCCGACTGCGTCCTGCGCCTCGACGACCCGCAGGCACTCCAGCCTCTGGCCCTCGTCCACCGTGCCCCGGCTCCGACCTCACCCGCCGCGCAGGCGTTCCTGCGTCTCGCGCTCACCCGCCTGCCCGGGCGGGGAGCACCTGGGCTGGAGGAGGTGTCGGGTGTTCCTGGAGCACCTTCTTGACCTGCGGATTTGCAGATCGAGCCGGCTGTGACCTACCAAGTCGTGCGCGCCTCCGTACAATTTGAGCCCGAACGAACTAGACCTGCTCGCGTCCGACGCCCCGGTCCGACGCCTCCGCGGCCGAAGGAGTGTGCCATGCCCGGCCAACGATCGATCACCGAAGCCGAGAAGCTGGCCGAGGCCAAGCTCGGCGGTATCCCGCTGCGCCGGGAACAGATGGCCGTCGTCGCCAACATCTACCGCGCGGCCTCGACGGTCCGGCAGCACCTGGAGAACTCGGTGCTGCGCGGGGCCGATCTGACCTGGACGGCGTTCGTTGTGCTGTGGGTGGTGTGGGTGTGGGGCGAGTCGGAGACCCGGCATGTCGCGGAGGAGGCCGGGATCTCCAAGGGCACTCTCACCGGCGTGTCGCGGACGCTGGAGGGGCGGGGCCTGCTCCGGCGGACCGGTCATCCGACCGACGGCAGGCTGGTGCTGCTCAGCCTGACCGAGGAAGGCGAGGCGCTGATGCGATGGCTGTTCCCGGCGTTCAACGAGGAGGAGGCCTTCGTCGCCGGGCGGCTCAGCGACGAGGAGTGCCGCAGCGTCGCGGAGGGGCTGCGCCGGGTGGTGCTGCAGGTTGAGGAGCAGGGCGAGGAGCGTCGGCTCGCCCTGCTCGACGGGGCCGAGCCAGCTCCGCGGCGCAGTGGGCGGCGGCCGAAAGCCTGAGCCCCGCCCGACCGCTCAGCGGCC
The DNA here is from genome assembly GCF_030386795.1 of Streptomyces sp. S.PNR 29. GTDB lineage: Bacteria > Actinomycetota > Actinomycetes > Streptomycetales > Streptomycetaceae > Streptomyces. Next base: position 313,966 of record NZ_JANUQM010000011.1, on the reverse strand, counting down.
CCCGCGCGCGGCGCGTACGAGGGCGTCGAAAAGCCCCTGCTGTGCCGGATCCCGGTGTGCGGTGTCCTCGGGGTGCCACTGCACGGCGGTGAACCACCCTTTCGTGCCGGTCAGTTCGAGGCCTTCCACGGTCCCGTCGGTGGCGCGCGCGGTGACGGTGAGTCCGGCGCCGAGGCGGTCGACCCGCTGGTGGTGGTAGCAGGAGGCCTCGGCCTTTTCGGAGCCGGTGGCCTGTTCCAGCAGCGTGCCGCGGCGGATCGGCACCGGATGCACGACGTGCCGGTGTTCGCGCTCGGGGCCGCCCATGTCCTGCTCCAGGGCGCCGCCGAGCGCGACGTTCACGGCCTGCAGCCCTCGGCAGATCGCCAGCAGGGGCATGCCCAACTCCAGTGTCCGCCGGGCGACTTCGAGGTCGAAGGCGTCCTGGAGGTCGTCGACGTCGTAGACGCTGTGGTGGACGTCGGCGGCACCGTAGCGGTGCGGGGCGAGGTCGCCGCCGCCGGGGAGCAGGACGCCGTCGAAGCGGGCGAGCCGCTCGGTCACGTCGGCGTCCGCGGGGTCGGCCGGGTGGATGCCCGCCGGTTCGCCGCCCGCCCGCCACACCGCCTCTATCAGGGCGCGGGCGTTCACCTCGGCGGCGTACCGAAGCGCGGAGGTGGTGGCGGAGAAACGGGCGGGGACGGCGATCAGGGGGCGGGTCACAGCTGGATCCAGGTGGTCTTGAGCTCGGTGTACTTCTCCAGGGCGTGCGCGGACTTGTCGCGGCCGTTCCCGGACTGCTTCATGCCGCCGAAGGGGACGGTCAGATCCCCCTCCTCGTAGCAGTTCACCCAGACCGTGCCGGCCTTCAGGGCGCGGGAGACGCGGTGGGCGGTGGCGAGGTCGGAGGTCCACAGTCCGGCGGCGAGGCCGTACTCGGTGTCGTTGGCCAGACGTACGGCCTCGTCGAGGTCGTCGAAGGCGAGGACGGCGAGGACGGGACCGAAGATCTCCTCGCGGGCCAGTCGCATCCCCGGGTCGACGTGGTCGAAGACGGTCGGCTCCAGGAAGCATCCGCCGGTGTCGGTGAGGATGCGGGAGCCGCCCGTGAGCAGACGGGCGCCGTCCCTCAGGCCGGTGTCGATGTGGTCCCGTACGCGCGCGAGGTGCTCCTCGCCGATCAGGGCGCCCATCTCCGTGACCGGGTCGAGGGGATCGCCGATCCGCAGTTCACGGGCCCGGCGTACGACGGCCTCGGTGACGCGTTCGGCGATGGAGGAGTGCACGAGGAGCCGGGAGGGGGCGGTGCACATCTCGCCCTGGTTGAAGAAGATGCCCCAGGCGGCGGTGGCGGCGGCCCGCTCCAGGTCGGGGGCGTCGGGGAGGATGATGTTGGGGGATTTACCCCCGAGTTCGAGCCAGACGCGCTTGAGGTTGGAGTCGGCCGCGTAGTGCAGGAAGTGGCGGCCGACGGCCGTGGAGCCGGTGAAGGCGAGGACGTCGACGTCGGGATGGAGCCCGAGGGCCCGTCCGGCGACGGGGCCGTTGCCGTTGACGACGTTGAGCACGCCGGGCGGGAGTCCGGCCTCGGTGGCGATCCGGCCCAGCAGCAGTGCCGACAGGGGCGAGTTTTCGGACGGCTTCAGTACGACCGTGCAGCCGGCTGCGAGCGCCGGTGCGATCTTCCAACTCGCCAGTGTCAGGGGGAAGTTCCAGGGGACGACGGCGCCGACGACGCCAGCCGGTTCGCGGGTGACCAGGGCGAGGGCGTCGGGGGCGGTGTGCGGGGACTCGTCGGTGAGCTTGTCGGCCAGCTGGCCGTACCAGCGGAAGGTGGTAATGGCGGCGCGCAGTTCGATGTCGTAGGCGTCGGTGATCGGTTTGCCCGTCTCCAGGCTGATGGTGAGCGCGACCTCCTCCCGCCGCTCTTCGAGCAGCCTGGCGATGCGCACGAGCACGCGTCCCCGCTCGGCGGGCGCGCGGCGTGGCCACGGGCCGGCGTCGAACGCCCGGCGGGCGGCAGCCACGGCCGCATCCACCTCGGCGGCGCCCCCGTCGGCGACCTGGGCGAGTACCTGGCCGTCACGAGGCGAGACGGCTGCGAAGACCGCCCCGCCGCCGCTCTCGTCGATGCCGTCGATGTAATGGGCACCGGACAGTTGCAGGGACTTGGCACGGCGCAACCACTCGTCGTGGGTGACGTCCAGCATGGGGGAACCTCCCGAGATCATTCGCGACCAAACATCAATAGGAGCGCAGAGCCGTCGCAAGGGATCACGGAATCGGTTCTGCGTCCGCGTACCCCTGGGGAGGGGCGCCACCGGGCGCGCACCTGTCGCCCGACACGAGCCCGGCCGGAGCCGGCCGGCGTGTTACTGGACCGTCCGCGGGCCGGTGCCGCTCGGCCAGACCTTCGCCTGGGCGTTCCGGCGCTCGGCGGCCGTGGGGAGCCCAGCTTCGGCCACCGCGCTCGTGGGGTGCCGGGAGCCTAGACGGCCCTGCCACGCGAAGCGGTTCGTGCGGTTGATGCGCCACCCCCGGCGAACGGATCACCCGGAGCCCGGCCAAGGAGCCGACGGCTCGGGCGGAGGCCCACCGCCTGGTCGACGGTTCCTCGACCAGGTGGCGGGCTCGGCCCGCTGAGCGGCCGAGACACACCTCAGCCGTCGGCGACCGCGGTCGCCTTTCGGGCCGGCCGGGACGCGGCCACGCCCAGGAGCAGGATCGCCGGGACGGTGAGTTCCAGCCAGATGGCGGTGCTCTGTTCGCCTCCGATGAGCGTGGTGAAGTTCTCGATGATCAGCCAGATCGCGCCGGCGATACCGAGCGCGCCCAGGGCCGGGGCGACCCGCGTGTTCCACGGCCGGGTGTCCAGGTGTCCGCGGTGGAAGAAGACGACCACGGAGAGCGAGGTCAGCAGGTACAGCAGCATGATTCCGAGGACAGCGACCCCGCTGCCCCAGGAGAACAGGGTGAGTACCGGGTCCTGGCCCGCCAGCGCGAACGGGACCACCATCAGGGCCGCGACAGTCGTCTGGACCCAGCCGGCCACGCCGGGCGAGTGACGGCGGTTGATCGCCGAGAGCTTGCGGGGCAGCAGCCCCTCGCGGCTGAGCGAGAAGAGATAGCGGTTGGCGGAGTTGTGGAAGGCGAGGATCCCGGCGAAGAGGGAGGTGACCAGCAGGATCGGGAGGACGTCGTTCACCCAGGCACCGAACAGGTCCGCGATCGGCGCGAAGACGAAGCTCGTCGAGTCACCGCCGGCCAGTGCCTTGCCCGCGGCCTCGCCCGCCTTGGAGGCGCCGTAGGAGGAGACCAGCATCCAGGAAGCGAAGGCGTAGAAGCCGGCGACGACGGCGACGGCCAGATAGGTGGCCCGCGGGACGGTCTTGCGAGGTTCGCGCGCCTCCTCGCCGTAGATCGCGGTGGCCTCGAAGCCGACCATCGACGCCACAGCGAACATCAGCGCGACTCCCGGAGCCCCCTGGAGGGCCTCCGTGGGTGAGAACGACTGGGCGAGGCCGAGCCCCTCCGGTCCGCCGCCCTTGAACAGGGTGACCAGCGCGAAGACACTCAGGATGCTGAACTCCGCCAGCACGAAGACGGCCAGCACCTTGGCGCCCATCTCGATGCCCGCGGCTCCCAGCACCTGGACGATCACCATCGTGACCAGTGCGCAGGCCCACCAGGGCACGTCCACGCCCGTGTGGTGCGCCAGCAGGCCGCTCACGGTCGCCCCGTAGAGACCGTACATGGCCGCTTGGATCGCACAGTAGGCCAGCAGCGCGACTCCGGCGCTACCGGAACCGAGCCGTTGGCCGAGCCCTGCGCGGATGTACATGTAGAAGGCGCCGGCGTCCACGACATGCCGCCCCATGGCCACGAACCCGACCGAGAAGAGCAGGGTGATCACACCGGCCGCCACATAGGCGGCGGGCGCGCCTGGACCGTTGCCGAGAGCGACGGCGATGGGGACGGCGCCCGCGACGCCGGTCAGCGGCGCCTGGGCGGAGAGGACGAAGAAGAGGATGCCCAGCACGCCTAGGGAGTTGGGCTTGAGCTTGCCTGCCGTGGAGGCGTCGGGCGCCGTGTCTGTTCTGGCCGCCGTCGGACTTTCCACTCGGATCACCTGCCAGGAGGGGGACGATTTCATTTCAGGCCAAACGAGTTGCCTCATAGTGGGCTGGAGCTATCCATTTGGCAAGGGGGCGGGAAGGGATTCCCGGCCGGGCTCCGATTCCTTACGGGGCCGTAACCGTCACTTAATCCGCCGAGGGCGCCCTGGCGCTTGGCCACGGCGGCCGTGCCCGCTCGACCGCAGGAGCATCAGGGGCATGGCGTGGAGGCGGGTGGACGCCCACGGAATGGGCCTTGGACGGCAGACGTCCGGAACATCGGGAGGCGCCGGATCGCGGGTTCGGCCGAGGGTCTATTCCGGCGACTCGTCGCCGGTCCGGGCGTCGGTGCGACCGTCGGCGCCGAGCCGTCGGAGCAGGGCCCGCAGTTCCTCGATGGCGGCGTCGGTGCTCCCGGGTCCACCGAAGACCAGCTGATGCAGCACAAGCCCGTCCAGGGCGGCGAACACAAGCCGGGCGAGCGGGCGGCCGGCACCTTCGGGCAGCATGCGGGACACCTCGCGCTGCGTGGCGTCGAAGTACTCGTCGTACAGCGTTCGCAGATGCGGCAACAGTTCGGGGCGACGCCGGGCCTCCAGCAGCAGTTCGTACTGAAAGGCCTGTTTGTCCGGATCGGTGGTGACCATCTCCGATACCCCCGCCGCGAAGTCCGCGGCTTTGCCGGTGCCGGGCTCGAGCGCGCTGGTGTCCAGCGAGGTGCGGATCGCGTGCGCGAGCGCCTCCTCGATGAGAGCGTCCCGGGAGCCGAAGTGGTGCACGACCAAGCCGTGTGTGGTGCCCGCCTCCTCCGCGACCGCCCGGTAGGTGAGCTTGCGCAGCCCGCCCCGGGCCACCACCCGCACGGCGGCGTTGAGCAGGGCCTCGCGACCCTCGCCGTAGTTCATGCGCCGGCGCGGCTTGCGGCCCTCGGAGTCCTCGGGCCCCTGGGGTCCTCCCTCGGCGGATGCGGTCATGCCCGCGACCTTACCCGCCGGGTCCGACACGGCCGTACGCCCGGTCGTCACCTCGAGCACGGTCATCGCCGGGGCGGCCGGATGCCACGGAACTCCCAGTCGCCGCCGAGCGCGGTGGACAGCACCTCCTCGGACTCGGTGGGCTGGGCGCCGACGTCGGCGCGGATGGGGGTCGGGCCGGTGACGATGTGGTTGGTGAGCCGGCCCAGACCCTCGACCTCGACCTCGACCACGTCACCGGGCTGTACGGGGCGGGAGTTGGCGGGAGTGCCGGACAGCAGCACGTCGCCCGGGTACAGGGTGATGGTCCGGGCGATGTCGGCGACGAGGTAGTGCATGTCCCACTTCATCTCGTCGGTCGAACCGTCCTGCACGATCTCGCCGTTGACGTACGTCCGCAGCCGCTTGCCGTGGAAGTCCCAATGCGTCACCAGGCCCGGGCCGAGCGGGCACAGGGTGTCGGAGCCCTTGACCCGGAGCATCGAGCCGGCGTCGGTGTCGCGGAAGTCGTGCAGGCCGTAGTCGTTGGCGATCGTGTACCCGGCGATGTACTCCCCCGCCTGGTCCGGGGGGATGTTCCGCGCGGTCCTGCCGATGACGATGGCGACCTCGCCCTCGTAGTTGAGCCACTTGCAGCCCTCGGGGCGGACGATCGCGCCGCGGTGGGAGTTGAGGGAGGAGGTCGGCTTGTGGAAGTAGGTCGGGGTGTCGGGGAGGTCGATCCGGAACTCGTCGACGCGGCTGCGGTGGTTGAGGTGGACGGCGATGATCTTTGAGGGGACGACCGGGGGCAGGTGCTGCGCCTCCTCGGCCTTGACGCGGCGGCCGTCCCCGGCGACGAGTTCGTCGCCGTCGACGGTGACCTGGACGGCGGCGCCGTCGAGGAGGATGCGGCGGTATTCGGGCATGGCGTAACTCCTCAGATACGGCTGTGCGGGTTGCGGGGTGTGGCGGTCATGGATGCTTGCGTGCCGGTCCAGCCGCCGGCCGGGCGGTCGAACCACAGATGGACCTGTCCGGTGCCGACGGAGTTCTCGTACTCGCCGTACTGGCGGGCCCTGGCGATGCAGGCGCGCTCGCCGAGGGCGCCGGCCATCATCAGGTAGTGGAAGAACTTCGCCTCGGGCTTGAACTTCCAGAACTCGTCCATGGTGTCGAGGACCTTGTCGTGACGGCCCTCCTTGAACCAGGCGATCCGCTCGTAGTCCGCCTCGCGGGCCTCGGGCGTGCGGATGTGGACGGGGTCGCTGGCCTCGTGGTCGCGCAGTTCGCGCAGCGGCCAGAAGGTGTGCGAGAGCGCCCCGGAGGCGATCAGCAGCACGCGCCGCCCCCGGGTGGCGGCGATACCGTCCGCCAGGGCACGGCCGAGGCGCAGATGATCCTCCATGTCCCCGGTCTGGCACACACCGATGGTCACCCACCGCTTGTCCGGCAGCCCCTCCCCCAGGAACTTCCAGAGGTTGATGGTGGCGTAGTAGATCGGCAGGTACGCGTCGTCGATCGCGGTGATCCAGGTGCCGTGCTTGTCGGCGAACTTCGCGATGCTGTGGGCGAGTTCGGGGTCGCCCGCGAAGTCGTACGGCATCCGGCACATCCCCCGCGGCAGTTCCTCGGAGGTGAACAGCCCGGCCCGGCGCGCCTGCGCGGTGACGACGAACTCCACGGTGGTGGCCCAGTGGGAGTCCAGGACGACGACGGTGTCGTAGTCGTCGCGTTCGAAGACGTCCCTGCGGAGCTGGTTCAGGCCGGTGACGAGGGTGATCTCCTTGCCCTCGTTCAGCTCCAGCCGGTCCTCCTCCGGCAGCACGATGGTGGGGACGTGGGCGAGCAGCCCGGCCCCGACGATCTCACCCATGGCTCTGGCTCCATCCCTGCGGGGCGGTCACGGTGTTCTTCAGATCGCAGTAGAAGTCGAAGCTCCAGGTGCCTCCCTCACGCCCGACACCGGAGTGGCGGGAACCGCCGAAGGGGGCCTGGAGGTCGCGGACGAAGAAGCAGTTGACCCACACCGTGCCCGCGACAAGCTGTGCGGTGACGCGCCCGGCTCGCTCGGGGTCCCCGGTGGCGAGGGTGGCGGCGAGGCCGAAGCGGGTGTCGTTGGCGAGGCGTACGGCTTCTTCCTCGGTGCTGAAGGTCTGGAGGGTCAGGACCGGCCCGAAGACCTCCTCCTGCACGATCTCCGAGTCCTGCGCCACATCGGTGAGGAGGGTCGGGGCATAGTACTGACCGTCGTTGCGGTGCCCTCCGATCACGGCCCGAGCGCCGGCGGCGAGCGCCCGCCGCACGAAGCCGTCGATCTTCTCCAGCTGGCGGGGGTGGATGGTGGGGCCGATGTCGGTGGCCTCGTCACGCGGGTCGCCCTGCTTCAAGGCAGTGGCCTTCTCCACGAACCGGCGCGTGAACTCCTCGGCGACCGATTCCTCGACGAGGATGCGGGTGGCCGCGAGGCAGACCTGTCCGGCGTTGTCGTACTGCTCCACCGCGAGGTCGACGGCGAGCTCCAGGTCGGCATCGGCGAACACCAACAGCGGTGACTTGCCGCCCAGTTCGAGGCTGAGCGGGGTCAGGTTCGCGGCGGCGGACGCGGCGATCCGCCGGGCCGTGGGCACAGAACCGGTAAAGCTGATCCGGCGCACGTCCGGGTTCCCGGTGAGCGCGGGGCCGATCTCGGAGCCGTAGCCCTGCACGACGTTGAAGACACCAGGCGGCAGCCCGGCCTCGGCGGCGATGTCGGCGAGCAGCGAGGCGGTGAGCGGGGACCACTCGGCGGGCTTGAGGACGACGGTGTTGCCCGCCGCCAGTGCGGGGGCGACCTTCCAGGTGGCCAGCATCAGCGGCGCGTTCCACGGCGTGATCAGCACACAAGGCCCGGCGGGATCCCAGCTGACGTGATTGGTGTGGCCGCGCGTCTCGAAGTCCTCGTGCTCCAGCTTCAGCAGCCGGTCCGCGAAGAAGCGGAAGTTGTGTGCCACCCGCGGCATCACACCTCGTCGGTGCGAGCGCAGCAGGGCTCCGTTGTCCGTGGTCTCGACGATCGCCAGTTCCTCGAGCCGCTTGTCGACACCGTCGGCGATGGCGTGCAGGAGGCGGGCGCGTTCGGCGCGGGATGTGGCGGCCCAGCCGGGGAAGGCGGCCTTGGCGGCGGCGACGGCGGCGTCCGCCTCGGTCGGCGTACCGCGGGAGATCTCGCCGAGTACGGCACCGTCGATCGGCGAGACGTCGGTGAAGGTGTCGGTGGAGGCGACGCGTTCGCCGCCGATCCAGTGCCGGGTGTCGACGGCGACCCCGGCCACCGTGAGGGTGTGTGCGGTCATGTCCGGTCTCCAGGTCGTGTGGTGGCTACGGTTGCTCGGCGCCCGAGGTACCGGACTCCAGCAGTCGGCCGCCGTCCCAGACGACGCCGACCTGCCGGTAGTACGCGGCGATCGGTTCGCGGATCTCCAGGCGGGCCAGTTCCTCCGTGGGTGCCTCGAACAGCTCCAGCTCGGCATCGCCGCGCCAGGGCCGGCCGCCCTCGAAGGAGGCGGCACCCGACTCGATCAGTTCGTCCAGCGCCAGGCCCTTGCCCTTCTCGATGGAAGGCAGCCAGCGGTGGTGGGCCATGGGATGTCCGTTGACGAAGCCGTTGGTCTCGGACGGCTCCCGCAGGGTGACCACCGCCTGCGCGAGGCGCCGGTCGGCGGCGGCGAGCGTGGCGCCGAAGCGGGCGCCGGCCTCGATGCGCGGGGCGGGACCGTACGGGTGCGGGCGGGTCTGGTGAATCGAGCCGAGCTTCTTCGGGTAGCCCTGGTGCAGGCCGCGAGCGATGGCGAAGTCCTTGTCGACCCAGATGTACACGCAGCGGGTGTAGGTCTGCCCCCTGTACTTGCAGCGGACGACCGCGAAGGCCTCCTTGTACTGGGCCAGCACGGGGTCGAGCAGTTCCTCACCCGAGGCGGAGCAGGACTGCCAGTCGGCCCAGATGAGCGCGACCGCGCCAGGATCCTCGTCCGCCGGCTCCAGGGGCTCGGGGAGCAGTTCGCGGACGCGGGCGGGATCGGTGCGGTACTCGACAGTCAGCAGGTCACCGGAGTAGCGCCACGGCGGGGACGGGATCAGCGACGAGGCTCCCGTCGCCGTCTTGGGATGGAAGTAACCACGGACAGGGGACATGGCGGGAGGTCCTTACGCGGTGAGGGCGGGCTGCTTCAGGAGCTGGGTGCGGTAACGGGCGGCGCTCATGGCGGCGGCCTGGCCGCCGAGAGCCACGACGCCCGCAAGGTGGCCACCGGTGTGGTAGCCGACCAGGACGTCGCGCTCCAGGTCGCCCTCCAGGACCCGCATGTCGTCCTTGCCGAGCACGGGCGCGCCGAAGGACTGCAGCCGGAAGTCGTGCTGGTCGCTCCAGAAGGTGGGCAGGGGAGCGAACGGCGCCAACTCCACGTCGTTGCTGGTGAGATGGGCGACCAGGACTTTCGCCGCGTGCTTGGCGGTGTCGGTGGCGATGGACCAGTGCTCGACGCGGCGGGGGACGTTGTCGTAGCGGGCGTTGGGGAAGCGGGCGACGTCGCCCACCGCGACGACCTCCGGTCGTCCGCCGGCGCGCAGCTGCTCGTCGGTGAGTACACCGTCGGACAGGTCGAGGCCGTTTCCGTCCAGCCACTCGACGTTGGCGACCGAGCCGACCGACTCGACGACCACATCGGCCGGAAGGTCCGTGCCGTCGCCGAGGACGACACCGGTGACACGGTCCCCGCCCTCGAACACGGCGACTCCCGCGCCGAGCGCGAAGCACACCCCGCGCTCCTCGTGCCGCTTCAGCAGTTCATGCCCCAGCAGGTCACCCAGCGGCCCCACCATGGGCAGCGGCAGCGGATCGACTACGGTGACCTCGCGGACGCCGAGCCCTACGGCGGTTGCGGCCACCTCGCAGCCGATGAACCCCGCACCGACGACGACCACGCGCACACCGGGCCGGATCAGTTCGTCCCGCAGGCCCTGGGCGTCGGCGAGCGTACGGACCGTGTGGCGCCCGGCGAGCGGACCGGGGCAGCGCAGCCGCCGGGGCCGCATGCCGGTGGCGACCACCAGGCCGTCGTAGGACAGCGACGAACCATCGTCGAGTTCGACGGTCCGCTCGTCGAGCCGGGCTGCGACGGCCTTCGTCCCCAGTCGCCACTCGACATCGGCGGCGGCTGCCTTCGGTGTGAAGGCCAGCGACTCGAACGGGGCTTTGCCGGCCAGGACCTCCTTGGACAGCGGAGGCCGGTTGTACGGCATGTGCGGCTCATCGCCGACGACGGTGATCGCGCCGGTCCAGCCCGCCGCGCGCAGTTGCTCGGCGGCTCGCAGGCCACCCATCGAGGCGCCCGCGACGAGAATGCGCCCGCTCATGGCTCAGTCCTCGATCCGGATGGCCTGCAGCGGGCAGACGTCGGCGGCTTCCTCGACCTCGTCGCGCAGCGCGTCGTCCGGGTCGGAGACGTACACGAGGTGTCCGTCCCCGTCCATCGAGAAGACGTCCGGCGCGGCGAAGACGCACTGGCCGTGGTCCTGGCACTTGTTCTTGTCGACGACGACCTTCATGGCCGGTCCTCCGGAAGGCGTGGGGTCGGAGCAGGGGAGAGACAGAAAGAGGGGCCCGGTCGCGGTCGGGCCGGGCCCCGGCCAAGGGCCGCGGGATCCGCAGCCTTACTCGTTTGGCTTCAAACAAGATAGGAAGCGGCCTCAGCCGGAGTCAACACCTGTCCGAGTGGATAATTTTTTGTAGCCATCCCCTTGCGGCACAGCGACAGCTCTCCATATCGTTCGATGCCAAACGATTATTCCGGGGGTTGTTCTCCCCCTCCTCGCCCCGGCTCCCGTCCTCTGCGTCCTCCTCGTCCTCAGGACCGCAGGGCACGCGGATGTCCCATCCTTCGACCCAAGGAGACCCCGGTGAGCACATCCGACACCCCAGAGGTCCGCCGGCACATGGAACAGCTCGCCGCCGAGGGCATCGACGTGGTCCGCGTCGTCTATCCCGACCTCATCGGCACCGACCGTGCTCGCGACGTCCTGCTCGGCCATCTGCCCGCGGCCGTCGCACACGGCCTGGCCTTCTGCAAGGCCGTTTACCACACCAGCCCGCAGGGCGACGTCGTCCCGGTCACGGGCGGGCTGGACGCGGGCCTGCCCGACATCGCCGTACGACCGGACCTCGGCACGCTGACCACGCTGCCGTGGGAGCCAGGAGTCGCCACGTGCCTCGGCGAGGTCACCGAGCCCGCCACGGGGAACCCGGCCGCCGAGTCACCCCGCGATCTGCTGCGCGCCGTCCTGGCCCGATACCAGGACCACGGACTGAACCCGATCGTGGGGCCCGAGCTGGAGTACTTCCTGCTGGAGCCCGCCCCTGGCACCCCCACCGGATGGCGGCGCGCCCCGGAGACCGCCGGCGCCGTCTACACCGCCGGGCTGCGTGCCGATCCCGGCAACCACCTGCTGCGCACCCTGCGTCAGCTGCACGAGCTGGGACTCGGCGTCGTCACCGGCAACCACGAGTTCGACGGCGGACAGTACGAGATCAACCTGACCCACTCCGACGCCCTGGACGCCGCCGACCGCGCCTTCCGCTTCAGGGCCGCCGTCAAGGAACTGGCCCGCAAGGAGGGCAAGCTCGCCACCTTCATGGCCAAGCCCTTCCCGGACGCCGGCGGTTCCGGTTTCCACCTCCACTTCTCCTGCACCGGCACCGACGGCCACAACGCGTTCGACGACCCCTCGAACTCCTACGGCCTGTCCGCCACCGCCCGGCACGCCCTCGCCGGCATCCTCACCCACGCCCCCGCCCTGGCCGCCCTGGCCAACCCGACGATCAACTCGTACAAACGCTTCGGCCCTGACACCCTCGCCCCCTGGCTGGTCGACTGGGGCCTGGACAACCGCAGCGCGATGGTCCGCATCCCGCCGGAGCGCGGTTCCTCGGCCCGCCTCGAGCTCCGCCTCGGCGACGCCAGCGCCAACCCCTACCTGCTGATCGCAGGCACGATCGCCGCCGCACTGCTCGGCATCCGGGCCGGCGAAGAGCCGCCCGCGCCCCTCGAGGGCTACGGCTACGACACCACTCGTTCCCCCCTCCTGCCGACGACGCTGTCGGCCGCACTCGATGCCCTGGAGTCGGACACCGCACTCGCCGACGTGCTCGGCAAGGATTTCACCACCTCGTTCCTCACGTACAAGCGCAACGAGATCGAACGCTTCGGACGGCATGTCACCGACTGGGAGTTCACCGAGTACGCCTACCACCTGTAAGCCCCGAAGCTCTCGACCAGGAGACCGCCGTCATGACCCGCCCTGCCGTGCCCGCCGCCCCCACCACCGCCGCCGAGCTGCGTGAGCGCCTCGCCGAGCCCATCCCGCTGGACGAGGTGAACCTCGCCGACCTCGACAACTTCACGGACGCCACCACACCCTGGCGCATGTTCCACACCCTGCGCCACGAGGACCCCGTCCACTGGCAGCCGGAGGAGGCCCCCAATTCCGGCTTCTGGGCGGTGACCCGGCACGCGGACATCGCCCGCGTCGACCGCGACCCCGAGACCTTCACCTCCACGAAGTTCGTCAACCTCGAAGAGGTCGACGACGACCAGATCAAGAAGCGCGCCTCCATCCTCGAACTGGACGGCGTCCGCCACCGGGCCCTGCGCAGCCTGCTCCAGCGCCAGTTCGGCGCGAGCGTCATAGGCAGCTACACCGACTTCCTGCGCGGCCTGACCGCGACCACACTGGATGCGGCCCTCGCCAAGGGCACCTTCGACTTCGTCAAGGAAGTGTCCGCCGACTTCCCGATCAACGTCCTCGCCCGCCTCCTCGACGTACCCCCGGAGGACAACCAGCAACTGATCGACTGGGGCAACCGCATCATCGGCAACACCGACCCCGACTACGCCGACGTCCTGCTGGACAGCGCGGAGAGCGAGAAGTACCGCGACCTGCCGTTCCGCTCCCCCGCCTCCCTCGAAGTCTTCGAGTACGGCCGTGAGCTGGCCCGGCAGCGGCGCGGCGGCAACGGCACGGACCTGGTGTCGAAGCTGGTGAACACCACTCCGAAGGACGGTGTGCCCCTCTCTCCGCAGGACTTCGACAACTACTTCCTGCTGCTGGTGGTGGCCGGCAACGAGACCACCCGGCACACCATCTCCCACTCCATGCTGGCCCTGCTCCAGCACCCCGAGCAGCTGGCCCGCCTGAAGGACGACCCGTCCCTGATTCCCGTCGCGGTCGAGGAGTTCCTGCGCTGGGCCTCCCCCGTCTACCACTTCCGCCGCACCGCCACCCGTGACGTCGAGCTCGGCGGCAAGGGGATCAAGGAGGGCGACAAGGTCGTCATGTGGTTCGCCTCCGGCAACCGGGACGAGGAGGTCTTCGGCAACCCGTACGACTTCGACGTCACCCGCACCGACAACGACCACGTCACCTTCGGCAAGGGCAGCCCGCACCTGTGCCTGGGCAACCTGCTCGCCCGCACCGAGATCCGGATCATGTTCGAGGAGCTCATCCCCCGGCTCTCGGACATCCGGCTGGCCGGTGAGGTGCCGCGCGTGCGGTCCAACTTCGTCAACGGCATCAAGAAGCTGCCGGTCGAGGTCACGCTCGCCTGACCGCCTGGCACAGCGGTCCTGCCCGCTGTGGCCGGCGGCGCGCCGCCGGCCCGGTCGAGTGGCCGCGCCTTTGTCCTGCCCCCCACCACACTTCGACCCGAGGAGCGCCACGATGACCACCCCCCGCATGCAGCTCGTCCTGAGCGAGAACTGGACCATGACCGGCGGCCGCGCGGACCTGCCGACCGTGATCCGCTGGGCCCGCGAGGCCGAGGACGCCGGATTCGACTCCGTCATGATCAGCGAACACATCGTGCTCGGCCCCGACGCTGGAGCACGCGGCGTGATGGGCAACCCCCGTGACTACGCCCTGCCGGGCAACCAGGACCCCCATACCCCGTGGCCCAACTCCCTCATGCTGCTCAGCGCGATCGCCGCTGTCACCGATCGGGTACGCCTCGCCGCGTCGGCGGTCATCGCTCCCCTGCGGCACCCCCTGCTCCTGGCCCGCGAGCTCGGCACCCTCGACCTTCTCTCCGAGGGCCGTCTGATCGTGCTGCCCAACGTCAGCTGGAGCCGGGACGAGTACGCGGCACTCGGTGTCCCGTTCTCCCGGCGCGGCAAGCTCCTCGACGAACACCTGGAGATCTGGGCGAAGCTGTGGGGCCCCTCTCCCGTGTCTCACGAGAGCGAGTACTACCCCTTCCAGGACGTCTACTTCGAGCCCAAGGCCTACCGCCCGGACGGCCCCCGACTGTGCTTCGGCGGCGCGGGCATGCACGACGCGATGGTCCGCAGGATCGTCCGGTACGGCCACGCTTTCAACCCGCTGGGCAAGGTCACGCCCGAGGAGATGCAGACGCTGAAGGCCGCGATGGCCGCCGCGGGTCGCGACATCGCCGACCTGGAGATGATCGGCAGCACCCGCGCCGTGTTCCCCGACGACGACTCCTGCGCCGACCTCGCCGAGGCCCTCGAACCCATTCCCGCGCAGATGGCCCAGGGGTTCACCACCTTCTGCATCAAGCCCTCGCAGTTCACCGACGACCCGAACGGGGTGGGCGCGTTCTGCCGCGAAGTGATGCGCCGCGTGGAGTCCCTGACCGCCTGACGGCGGCGACCGCTGTCCCACATCGCGCCCCGAGCGGCCCAGTCCCGAAAAACGGCACGGGCCGCGGAAGAACGAACCGAACGAGCCAAGGATCACCGCATGACGAATCTCGACGAAGCCGCCGGCACCCGTCCCTCGACTCCGGCTGAAGCCACTCGAAGCGATCCCCATCGTCTCCCTGATGTGTCCGGCCTCGTTGTCGGCATCCTCGGCGGCACCGGCCCGCAGGGACGCGGCCTCGCCTACCGGCTCGCCGGCGCGGGCCAACAGGTCGTCATCGGCTCACGGAACGCCGCCAGGGCTGCCTCCACGGCCACAACCATAGGCGAGGGTGTCCGCGGTGCAGACAACGCCACGACCGCGCGGGAGAGTGATCTGGTGATCGTCGCCACTCCCTGGGAGGGACATGCCGAGCTGTTGACCACGCTCCGCGAAGAACTCTCCGGCAAGATCGTGATCGACTGCGTCAACCCGCTCGGCTTCGACAAGAAGGGGGCCTACGCACTCAAACCCGCGGAGGGCAGCGCCGCCCAGCAGGCTGCCGCCCTGTTGCCGAACTCCCGAGTGACCGCGGCATTCCACCATCTCTCCGCCGTCACGCTGGAAGACCGACGAATCGAGAAAATCGACACCGACGTACTCGTCCTCGGCGACGAACGCGCCGCCACCGACACCGTCCAGGCACTCGCCTCACGCCTCCCGGGCGCACGTGGCGTCTACGGCGGACGGCTGCGCAACGCCCACCAAGTGGAGTCTCTGGTAGCCAACCTGATCTCGGTCAACCGCCGCTACAAGGCCCACGCCGGCCTGCGCGTCACCGACGTCTGACGGGACTTTCCTCTTCGCCGGCCCGGCGGTCGTCGGCGCCCTGGTGACGCTACCGCGCCATCCATGCGAAGGCCGAGGCCACCGCCGGCCCGGACCGCTCAGCTCCGGCGGCTGCTGCCCGAAACCACCGCGATGCACCGTCGCCCCACCCGTCCGCCACTCACGGGCCCGGCTCGAACACTGCTGCCCGTCCAGGGCACGGACCTGACGTCGCTCGGAAATGCCCGCCGCCCGCCCGTGCACGACCCGTCACGCGACGGAGGCGAGCTGCCGGAGCTTGCGGACCGGCATCGTGTGGTTCACGGTCGCCGCCGCACCGGCCGACCAGCGCAGAAGCATCGAACTGTCGTCGACGTCGACCAGATCCGGTTCACCGAGTCCGGCCGGTTCCCCGGCGACCTTCACCTCGACGCCGAACTGGTTGGTCCAGAAGTACGAGGGAAGAGCCGCCCCGGCCACGTCCTCCCCCAGCAGTGCGGCCGCCGCCACCCGCGCCTGCTCCACCGCGTTGGTCCAGTGCGGACGGCGGCACGTTCCCCGGACCACCGCCGCATCTCCCGCCGCGACGATGCCGTCCGCGACGCGGCCGCGGGAGTCCGTGACCACACCGCCGTCGAGTGTCAGGCCGGAACCGGTGAGCCAGTCGACGGCGGGTACGTCCCCCACCGCTGACACGATCACGTCGGCTGTGAGAACGTCACCGTCGGCGTCGACGCCCTCCAGTGCGTGGGATCCGACCAGCCGGACGCCGCCCGGCACCGCCCTGAGCACCACTCCGTGCTCACGCGCGGCACTCGCGATCACCTCGGCGAGCACCGGTCCGAGCACCCGGCGCAGCGGCGGATCCCGGTCGACCACCGTGACCTGCAGGCCGAGGGTGCGGCACGTCGATGCGATCTCCATGCCCAGCAGCCCCGCTCCGATGACCAGGACGCTGCGAGCGCGCCTCAGGTCCTCGCGCAGCCAGCAGCCGTGGCGCGACAGATAGACCGGAGACGGGTGTGGTGGTCAAGATCATCCTTGGTTCCTGTCCGCTGTGTGGTCAGCGGGCCGGCCCGGGACCTACCCCCGGGGCCGGCGCGTCGTCGGACCTTCAGAAGGGGTAAGAGGTGTGCTGGGTGGCCAGGGTGATCCAGCGGGTGTTGCTGAAGGCCTCGAGGCCCCAGCGGCCTCCGAAACGGCCGTAGCCGGAGGACTTGACACCACCGAACGGCGCCTGGGGGTCGTCGGCGACGGACTGGTCGTTGATGTGGACGATGCCGGTACGAAGCCTGCGGGCCACCCTGAGGCCGTGCGTGCCGTTCTCGGCGATGATGCCGGCGGTCAGACCCTGGTCGGTGTCGTTGGCCATCGCGACGGCCTCGTCATCGGTGGCGAAGGTGTCGACGACGCAGACCGGCCCGAACGTCTCCGCGCCGTACAGGTCGGCGTGAGCGGGGACCGCGCTGAGGACGGTCGCCGGGTGAGAGGCACCTTCGATCTCGCCGCCGACGAGTACGGTGGCGCCCTTGGCGACCGCGTCCTCGACCAGGGCGGCGATCCGCTGTGCAGCGAAGAGTCCGCATCGCTGGTCGGGGTCCGTGTTGACCAGCGGGCCGATCACCGTAGCCGGGTCGGTGGGATCGCCGAACGGCAGTGCGGCGACTTTGGCCGTGAACTTGGCGATGAACTCCTCGGCGAGCGACTCGTGTACGAGGATCCGCTCGGCGGACATGCAGATCTGTCCGGAGTTCATGAACGCCGCGAAGGCGGCGGCGTCGACCGCGTAGTCGACGTCGGCGTCGTCCAGGACGAAGAGCGCGTTCTTGCCGCCCAGTTCGAGGAGCGCGGGCTTGAGATGGCGAGCGGCCTGCTCGCCGATGATCCGCCCGACATGCGTCGAGCCGGTGAAGTTCACCGCGCGTACCCTCGGATCGGCGATGAGGGCTTCGGCGATTTGAGGAGCGTCGGCGGGGTCGTTCGTGATCACGCCGGCATCACGCAGCACGGGTGCGTTCCACGGGGAGGACGCGGCTACCACGCCCAAGGGTTCGCGCACCGCGAGGCTGAGGGCGCCGTCGTGCCACAACCGGGTCGCGCCCACCTCACCGACCATCACGTCCACGACGTGCTCGCGCCGCTGGTCCATCAGGTCGGCGGCATTGACGAAGATCGCCCGGCGGGTGAACGGGTCCAGCCTCGCCCAGTCCTCGAACGCGGCTTGGGCGGCGTCGTCGCCCTGCACGAGCATCAGTTGCCCCCCGGCATCGCCTACCACCTGCTGAGCGTGGTGCCGCTGGTGGCCGTTGTGGGCCGACAGCACCGGCTGCGCGGGGCCGGCGTCACCGACCTGGGCAGGCTGGCCGACGAACGCTTCCTCGAATGCGTTCCCGACACGGGCCTGCGCGCTCAGGTGGACGCCGCCTTCGATCGGGCGCGGGCCCGTCGCCGAGGTGTCTGCGCATTGCGCAGCGCGGGTGATCTCGCCTCACTGGCGTTCGAGGGCATCGGGGTGACCGTCGTACCCCGCCCGGCGGCGGACGCGATCGTCCCCGCAGATCACGCCGATTGCGTCCTGCGCCTCGACGACCCGCAGGCGCTCCAGCCTCTGGCGCTCGTTCATCGTGACCCGGCGCCGACCTCACCCGCCGCGCAGGCGTTCCTGCGTCTCGCGCTCACGCGCCTGCCCGGTCGGGGAGCACCTGAACTCGAGTAGGTGCGAGCTCGGGCTGTTTCCGGGGAGCGGTGACGGGCTGGAGTCCGAGCCACCCGATGGGGCCCCGGCGGCTCTGCTCCGCAGGCAGCGGTGACGTCGTCCGCACGACGACCGCGGACTCGACAGCCGCCGCAACACAAGAGAGGCTCGATAAGCCGTTCTCGGACGTCGATCCGGATCGACGGACTTGCACTGAGGGAGCCGGTCGCGGCCGTCTCGCGGCCCCGACCGGCTCCCTCAGCCGTTCACCAGGTGCTCAGCCGACCTTGGTGGCGGTCCACCGCTGGGTGGGGCCGGTGTTCTTGGTGTACTGGATGACCGGGTTGCCTTCCTGGGTGGTGTTGGCGTTGTCCAGCGCCTTACCACTGGCCCGGTTGACGAGCTGGTACGCGCCGTTGCCGAGCGAGATGATGGCCCACTGCTGCTGCCGCTGCCAACTGCTGTTGTCGGTCCGCTGCACCACCGTCGAGGTGTCGGAGGTGCTGTTGTTGTTGTCGAGCGCCTTGCCGCTGTGGACGGAGACCAGCTTGTAGTAGCCGTGGCCCAGGTCGGTGACCCTCCACTGCTGGGTGGGGCCGTTGTTGGGGGTCCACTGGACGCACTGGTTGCCCTCGGTGGTGGTGTTGGCGTTGTCGAGGGCCTTGCCGCTCTGGGCGCAGACGAACGTGTAGACGCCGCCCGGGAGGACGGCCGGCATGCCGGTGACCTCCACGCAGACCACGGAGTCGTTCGCGTTGGGGGCGGTGGCCGGCACCTGGACGTTGATCTGGCCGCCGCTGACCGAGTAGTTGAGCGAGACGGAGGGGTTGTTCAGCAGGTAGACGCGGTTGATCGTGTTGTACACCGCGGGGATCTGCAGGGTGCCGTTCGTGGGCCAGGTGAAGACGTGGGCGAAGAGCTTGCCGCTCTTCTTGGTGATCCTGCCCCAGGACGGCTCGGTGGCGAAGGGGCTGCCGCTGGTGCCGTGGACGCTGTCGGAGTAGGTCGCCATCCAGGAGGCCACGCTGTTCAGGATGTTCACCTGCTGCTGTGGGACGTGGCCGTCGTTCGCGGTGCCGTCGGCGTTGAGGCCACCGTCGGGGCCGATGTTCAGCAGGTAGTTGCCGTCCCGGGAGATGCAGGTGACCATCTCCTGGATGAAGTACTGGGGCGACTTGTACCAGGTTTCCTTGTCCGCGTTGTAGCCCCATGCGTCGTTCATGGTGGCGCAGTACTCCCAAGGGCGGTCCATCGGCTCGGTGGGGAAACCGAACTCCGCGACCGCGTAGTCGCCCATGCCGTAGTCGCGCTTGACGCGTTCGTTGACGATGACGTTCGGCCAGGTCTGGGTCAGCCAGTTGTACAGGCTCTGGCCGTCGGCCTGGGTCCACCAGTCGACGAGGGTGGGCGTGGAGGGGTTGCCGCACCAGTCGCCGTCGAACCACAGCAGGGCCGGGTTGTAGGCGTTCATCAGCTCCGTCAGCTGGGCCTTCATGTCGTTGATGTAGTTGGTGCGGGCAGTCATCGACGACATGGTGGACCAGCCGTTGTAGATCGTCTGCGAGGGGTGGCACCAGTCGAGGATCGAGTAGTAGAGGCAGAACTTGAGGCCCCGGGCGTCGCACGCGGCCTTCAGCTCGCCCAGCAGGTCGCGCTGGAAGCCGATGTAGTCGCGCAGGTTGTACAGCTTGGTGCCGGTGGTGTCGGTGAAGCTGGGGACGTTGGAGTCCCACATGCCGAAGCCCTCGTGGTGCTTGGCAGTGATCACGATGTACTTCATGCCGGCGTTCTTGGCCAGATCGGCGATCTGATTGGCGTTGAAGCTGACCGGGTTGAACCCCTGGGTGACCTGCGTCTGCCAGGCGGACTTGGTCCAGCCTTCGGTGCTGAACGCCCACTCGCCCTTCCGGTGGTGCGCGTAGGACCCGAAGTGGATGAACATCCCGAAGCGGGCCTGGTACCACCAGTCCAGCTTCGAGGAGATGGAGTATGCCTCGGCGGTGGCGGGCCACAGGGCCTGCGGCAGACCGAACGCCACGGTACCGCCGGCGAGCGCGGCGGCCTTGATCAGCGAGCGTCGGCTCAGGGGTGCGGAAGACATGTGCGGCTCCTGGTGAAGCGAGGGGATGCCGGCCGCTTGTCTGCACACAACACCGACAGCGGACTACGGCGGCTCATGCCCGGCCGAGCTCGAAGTGGCCTCGTTGGACATCGGATGTATTAACGGGCATCGCCGCCCCGCTTGTCCAGAGTTCCAGCCGATTCAATCCGATGACCCTCACATTCGCGTGATCTTCGATGGTGGGACGCCCGTATGTAGATGACTAGATGCCCCTATACATAGGAGGTATGCGAGTCCTGATGAGGCGGTGGTCAGCAGTCCCGGGTAGTGCTCCAGCGGTTCTGTGCGGGTGTGGACGGAGGAAGCGGTGCCGACGCGGGGGAAGTCGTCGCGGGCACCACTGCCTTCGATGACGGAGCGGCTCGCGGCCCCGGGGGTGCCGCATGCGTCGACGGCGGCTACCGCGAGCACTGGGCCCAGCACGCCGCCGCTCTTGGCATCGACATGTCGAGCGGACCCGAGGTCCAGGCCGTCGGGGTCCCGCGTGTCGGGCGTGCACCGAGGTGGGCTGTGCGGTCACTGAGCGACCGCCCCAGCAGTGTGGACAGCGCGGGCCAATGTCCACCCGCCAGGAGTGGATCTGCTGCATCGCTCGGCTCAGCTACTCCGCCAGGTCGCGGGTGCGCCGGTAAAAGGGGCGTCGCCGGCGGCGCACACGTCGGCACACTGGTGGCGCAGGACCCTATCCCCTGCCCGCACGTGCACGACCCGTCACGCGACGGAGGCGAGCTGCCGGAGCTTGCGGACCGGCATCGTGTGGTTCACGGTCGCCGCCGCGCCGGCCGACCAGCGCAGAAGCATCGAGCTGTCGTCGACGTCGACCAGATCCGGTTCACCGAGTCCGGCCGGTTCCCCGGCGACCTTCACCTCGACGCCGAACTGGTTGGTCCAGAAGTACGAGGGAAGAGCCGCCCCGGCCACGTCCTCCCCCAGCAGTGTGGCCGCCGCCACCCGCGCCTGCTCCACCGCGTTGGTCCAGTGCGGACGGCGGCACGTTCCCCGGACCACCGCCGCGTCCCCCGCCGCGACGATGCCGTCCGCGACGCGGCCGCGGGAGTCCGTGACCACACCGCCGTCGAGTGTCAGGCCGGAACCGGTGAGCCAGTCGACGGCGGGTACGTCCCCCACCGCCGACACGATCACGTCGGCGGTGAGAACGTCACCGTCGGCGTC
Source organism: Streptomyces sp. S.PNR 29 (assembly GCF_030386795.1). Lineage (GTDB taxonomy): Bacteria > Actinomycetota > Actinomycetes > Streptomycetales > Streptomycetaceae > Streptomyces. The sequence continues at coordinate 292,429 of NZ_JANUQM010000011.1, read as the reverse complement.
GACGCCCTCCAGTGTGTGGGATCCGACCGGCCGTACTCCGGCGGGCACCGTCCTGAGCACCACTCCGTGCTCACGCGCGGCACTCGCGATCACCTCGGCGAGCACCGGTCCGAGCACCCGGCGCAGCGGCGGATCCCGGTCGACCACCGTGACCTGCAGGCCGAGGGTGCGGCACGTCGATGCGATCTCCATGCCCAGCAGCCCCGCTCCGACGACCAGGACGCTGCGAGCGCGCCTCAGGTCCTCGCGCAGCGCCGCGCAGTCCGCGAGCGTGCGCAGCACCCGGTCTCCCGACATCCCAGGAGGGCTGAGCCGCCGGGCCCGCCCCCCGGTGGCGATCACCAGACCGTCGTAGGGCACCGGCTCGCCACTCTCGAGGATCACCCGGCGTGCCCCGGTGTCCAGCGAGACAGCCCTGGCGCCGCGCCGCAGTACGACGCTGTCGTCGAGGGGCGGCAGTGCGGTGGAGGCGTCCGTTGCCTCGCCGGACAGCACGGTCTTGGACAGGGGAACCCTGGTGTAGGGCTGCTCCGTCTCCGCGCTCAGGAGCGTGACCGTCCCGTCGAAGCCCCGCACGCGCAGCCAGCTCGCGGCGGTCACCGCCGCGATCGAGCCACCCACGACGACGATCCGCTTCATGACGTCGACCGCAGGGCCGCGACCGGGCAGGAACGCACCGCCGCGAGGGCGGTTGCGTCGTCGTGGTCGGCGCCGGGGACCAGTTGCACCATTCCGTCGTCGTCCACCCGGAACACCTCCGGTGCAATGGCCTCGCAGACAGCGTGCCCCTCACAACGGTCAGGAACGAGTTCGATGCTCACGGTCAAGCCTTTCCCGTAGTAACGGTGACCGGCAGGCTGTCCAGCCCGCGGATCACATTGTTCAGGTGCCGGCGCGGCGGGCCGGCGCGTCGCCGGAGCCCTTCAGAAGGGGTAGGAGGCGTGCTGGGTGGCCAGGGTGATCCAGCGGGTGTTGCTGAAGGCCTCGATGCCCCAGCGGCCTCCGAAACGGCCGTAGCCGGAGGACTTGACACCACCGAACGGCGCTTGAGGGTCGTCGGCGACGGACTGGTCGTTGATGTGGACGATGCCGGTACGAAGCCTGCGGGCCACCCGGAGGCCGTGCGTGCCGTTCTCGGTGATGATGCCGGCGGTCAGACCCTGGTCGGTGTCGTTGGCCATCGCGACGGCCTCGTCATCGGTGGCGAAGGTGTCGACGACGCAGACCGGCCCGAACGTCTCCGCGCCGTGCAGGTCGGCGTGAGCGGGGACCGCGCTGAGGACGGTCGCCGGGTGAGAGGCACCTTCGATCTCGCCGCCGACGAGTACGGTGGCGCCCTTGGCGACCGCGTCCTCGACCAGGGCGGCGATCCGCTGTGCTGCGAAGAGTCCGCATCGCTGGTCGGGGTCCGTGTTGACCAGCGGGCCGATCACCGTAGCCGGGTCGGTGGGATCGCCGGACGGCAGTGCGGCGACTTTGGCCGTGAACTTGGCGATGAACTCCTCGGCGAGCGACTCGTGCACCAGGATCCGGTCGGCGGACATGCAGATCTGTCCGGAGTTCATGAACGCCGCGAAGGCGGCGGCGTCGACCGCATAGTCGACGTCGGCGTCGTCCAGGACGATGACCGCGTTCTTGCCGCCCAGTTCGAGGAGCGCGGGCTTGAGATGGCGAGCGGCCTGCTCGCCGATGATCCGCCCGACATGCGTCGAGCCGGTGAAGTTCACCGCGCGTACCCTCGGATCGGCGATGAGGGCTTCGGCGATTTCCGGAGCGTCGGCGGGGTCGTTCGTGATCACGTTGAGGACCCCGTCGGGCAGTCCGGCATCACGCAGCAGGTCCCCGATCAGGAGCCCGGCGGACAGAGGAGCCACTTCGCTCGGCTTCAACACGACCGTGTTACCGGCGGCAAGGGCAGCGGCCACCGCCCGGGTCCCGAGAATGACGGGAGCGTTCCACGGGGAGAACGCGGCCACCACGCCCAAAGGTTCGCGCACCGCGAGGCTGAGGGCACCGTCGTGCTGCGTGGTGAGCACCTCGCCCCGGGGGGCGGTGATCAGAGCGGCCGCCTCGCGTAGCATCGCGGCGGCCAGTGTCACGTTGAACGAGGCCCACAACCGGGTCGCGCCCACCTCACCGACCATCACGTCCACGATGTGCTCGCGCCGCTCCTCCATCAGGTCGGCGGCCTTGACGAAGATCGCCCGGCGGGTGAACGGGTCCAGCCTCGCCCAGTCCTCGAACGCGGCTTGGGCGGCGTCGACGGCGCTGCTGACGTCCTCGACGCCGACCGCGGCCACGGTGGCGTACATCTGTCCGGTGGAGGGGTTGATGACGGGCGTGGTGCGCCCGGAGTGCGCACCCTTCTCTTTGCCGTCGATCAGCAGTTCACGGGTGATGACCATCTGGGCGGCTCCTTTGCCGGGACGGTTGCTGCGTGGGTACGAGGGAAACTCGTCGGTCCACCGGATCGGTCTCCGCACGCACGGGAGACAGCCGGCCCTGCAGGACCGGTCCAGGTGCTTGGGCCGACGTCATCTGCGAGGAGGTTCCGGGCTCCGCGGATCCTGGGTCGTGGATGGCGGGAAACGGCCGGGACGCGGGCCGCCGGAGCGGTCGATGCCCCTCGCCCGTGAGGGGCATGCCGTTCTCTTCGGATCCTGCGCGTCGGCTGTCCGTTGTTGCTGTCCCTCGCTGATGATGCTGCTCAGCGGGCCACGAAGTCCAACACGGATGCCGACACGCAGCCATCGAAGATGACGTTGATCGCCGCGACTCGACATCGAATTCTTCGATCATTACGTGCGCGATTCAGTGTTGGACCCCGGCCCGTGCCCATGGGCAGGATCGATGGAACAGCGAACGTCATGGGCGAATCGGCCGGCGTCGTCGTGCCGCCACGCCCGTGGGAACTACCGGTTCACTCACAGCGGATGCGCACCGTGACAGACGCGCCGGCTGACCCGGCGGCCGTCAACCTTGGAGCCAATGATGCCCTCAATGACCCTGCCCTCGAGCGACGTCGACCTTTTCGCCACGGACACACTTCTCGATCCCTATCCGGTGTATGCGCGCCTACGGGATGCGGGACCGGTGGTCCGGCTCAGCCGGTTCGACGCGTGGGCGTTGCCGCGCTACGAGCAGGTCAGTGCCGCGTTGCGTGATCACGAGACGTTCAGCTCCGCGTCCGGAGTGGGCTTCGCGGACGGGATGAACGAGCTCATGGCCGGCGGTGTGCTGGCATCCGACCCGCCCCACCACACCACCCTGCGCGGCATCCTCTCCCGCATGCTGATGCCCCGGGCGCTGCGGGACCTCGGTCCCTCGGTGACCGCCGCGGCGGAAGAGATCGTCGACCGCTTGGCGGCCGGTGCGGAGTTCGACGCGGTGTCCGACCTGGCGGAGGTATTCACTCCGAGGTTCGTCGCCGATCTCATCGGTCTTCCCGAGGAAGGCCGCGACCGGATCCTTGAGTTCGGCGCCTCCACCTTCGAGGGTCTGGGTCCCTTCGGGGAGCGCACGCCTGCCGCGATACGACAGCAGCAGGCTCTGATGGACTACGTCACCACCACCGCCGCCAAGGACCGGCTTGCCGAAGGCGGTCTCGGCGCCCGCGTCTGGGAGGCGGTCGACTCGGGCGAGATCGACGAGGCCGCCGCGATCACCCTCATGATGGCGTTCCTCGTCACGGGCATGGACACCACGATCCTCTCCTTGGCGGCCGCCGTCCGGCTGTTCGCCGAACACCCTGACCAGTGGGACGCGCTGCGCGCCGACCCGTCCCTGGTGCCCGCCGCCTACCTCGAGGTTCTGCGCATCGCGTCTCCGGTCACCGTTTTCAGCAGGGTGACCACCAGGGACTGGGAGTGCGACGGCGTCACCATTCCCGCGGGCGATCGTGTCGCCGTCATGTTCGCCTCCGCCAACCGCGACGAACGCAAGTGGGATGACCCGGAGCGCTTCGACATCACGCGGAAGCCTTCCGATCACCTGACCTTCGGCGTCGGCATCCACGCCTGTGTCGGCCAGAACCTGGCCAAGCTGGAGGCGCACGCCCTCCTCACGGCACTGCTGGCACGGGTGCGCCGGTTCGAGATCGGCAAGCCCGAGTTCATCGTGAACAACACCCTGCACGGGCTCAGCAAGTTGCCCTGCCGGATCGTCACCTGAGCGAGCCACGGGAACGCATCCCCTCCGGGGCTCATCGCCGCCGGGCTCCTGGGCCCGTCCACTTGGAAGTGCTGCACCCACTGGCCGGCTCTCCCCAAGGAGCCCGCCACGACCCGGTGGGCCGGAATCCATCAGCCGGATTCCGGCCACCGTCGTCACCGACCCCGCCTGACGAGCCCGGTGGGCGAAGCGCGCGATCTGAGGCTCGCTCGCGCCTAGCGCAGCATGGAAAGATCGATGGCGTTCGCCATGGCCGCCATTCCGGCGTCGTTGGGGTGCAGATGGTCGCCGCTGTCGTAAGCCGGAAGCATCCGGGCGTGGTTGTTCGGGTCCCGGATGACGGCGTCGAAGTCGACGACCGCGTCGAACGCGCCACTGGTGCGGATCCAGTTGTTCACCGTTGTCCGGATGCCGGCCTGTGCACTGCTCTGCGAGGAGTAGGGCAGCATGGTGCCGCCGATGATCCTCACGCCGGCGGCGTGTGCCTGCGCGATGATGTCCTGGTACCCGGCGATCAGCTGGTCGACGGTGAGGGAGGGGTTGTTGTTGATGTCGTTGATGCCCTCCATGAAGATCACGCTGCGTACTCCGGGCTGACCGAGGGCGTCGTGCGCGAACCGGACCCTGCCGGCCAGGCCCTGGGGAGCCCAGCCGGCGTCGGCGCGCACCATGTTGCCGCCGATGCCCGCGTTGGCGACAGCGAACCGCTGGCCGCCGCTCTCCGCCTGCAGCCGGGCGGCCAGGCGGTCCGGCCAGCGCCGGTTGGCGTCGAAGGTGGTGCTGGCGCCGTCGGTGATGGAGTCGCCGAAGGCCACCACGGTTCCGGTGGTCACGGCGGCCGGCACGACGTCCACGCCCGACAGGTAGTGCCAGCTCCACATGGTGGTGGTGAAGTTGGTGGCGGCGTCCTCACCGGCATGGTCGCCGGAGCCGGCCGCGGACCGGTAGGAGGTCTGGTAGGCGTCACGGTGGAAGGTGGAGGCGCCGGTGTTGCCCCGAAGGTACACGCTCACCAGGAGGTCCTGCCCCGCGGTGACCGTCATCGGGATGACGTCGCTGGTGAGTTCCGCCCCGGCGGGGATGGTCGGGTTGCCGGATCTGCCGAAGGTCACGGTGCGGTGGGTGCCGGGTACCGCTGCGGCGCCGCCGGAGCGCACGGCCACGTCGACGGCGCCGACGGACAGCGGCGTGGTGCTGCGCAGGTTGGACAGCCGGATCCGCACCCCGGAACCGGCGACGCTGGTGTGGACGACCATCCGCAGGGTCTGCTCGGAGAAGGTTTCACCGCCGGCGGTCATGCTGGGGCCGAAGGCCACGACCCGAGGACGTTCGGTGAGGCTCCACTGCTGGTTGGGGTTGCCTGTGCACGGCCACTGGATGAGCGCCGTGGCGTCGGCCGTGGAGTTGCCGGGGACGTCGAGGCACATTCCGCTGTTGACGGAGACGATCGCGGAGCCGCTGAACCTCCAGCGCTGATTGGCGTTGCCGGTACACGGCCACTGAATGACCGGTGCTTCCGCCGCGGTGGACGCACCGTTCACGTCCATGCACTTGCCGCTGTTGATGTTCACCAGCGAGAACGAACCGTCTCCGCCTGCGACGGCCTGCCACAGCTGGCTCGGGCCGCCGGAGGGAGTGTTCTGCACCACCTTCGCCGCGTCGGCCGGCGAAGCCGACTGGACCTGTGCGTTCTTGCCGCTGTGCGCCGCGGTCAGCGCGTACACATGGCCGTCCTGCGGTCCGGTGGCGGCGGTGGCCGCGTCGGCCGGGACGAGCGAGAGCCCCAGGACGGCGAGAGCCGCGGCTCCCATGGCAGCCGTCCTGTTCCGAGACCTTCTCATCAGCCCTGCTTGCATAGCGTGCTTCTCCTCATCGGTCACGCGGGTGACGGTGAAGCCGACGCCCCCGTCCGGAGCCGTTCGGCTCCGCGTCGCCGGAGGAGTCGGCACGCCGGGGGAACCGCCCGAGCCGCCGGAAGGGCCGGCTCGGGCGGAACCTCGGTACTGCCAGATGTGGTACTGCCGCGTCACCGGGGTGGGCTTCGGGCCTCGGGGCCGGCCGAAGGCGGCCTGCCCGCAAGGCGCCTGCGCCGCGGTCACGGCAGCAGCCGGTGCGTGGCTCGGATCAGCTCCGCGTCCACCGCTGGTTGGTATCGCCGTGGCACGACCAGAGTTGGATCCCGGTGCCGTTCGCGGTGCGCCCCTCGACGGCATCGAGACAGAGCCCGGACTCGACGCCCACCACGGTGCCGTTCGCGTTGACGGTCCACTGCTGGTTGCCGCCGCCGTTGCAGGACCAGATCTCCACGGGTGTGCCGTTGTAGGTGCCGTGGTCCTTCGCGTCCAGGCACTTGTCGCCGAAGATCCGCAGCTCCTTGGCCGAGGTCAAGGTCCACTGCTGGTTGTCACCGGCGTGGCAGTCCCACAGCTGCATCAGGGTGCCGTTGGTCTCGTTGTAGCCCGGCACATCCATGCAGCGGCCGGACCCGACGCCGACGACCTTCGTGGTCGACCCGATCGACAGGTTGTCGAACTGGCCCGTCTGTCCCTGGCTGTTGCCGTAGCCGGCCTGCCCCTCGGTGTAGGTGTTGTCGTTGACCGCCCCGACCTTCACGCCGTCGATCCAGGCGGTGATCCTGTTGCCGTAGAAGCCCAGCCTCAGGTTGTGCCAGGAGTTGGTGCCCAGCGCGGCGACCGTACCGCCGGCCAGCGTCACGAAGTTGTTGTCGGTGTCGTTGCGCAGGATGGACCAGGCACCGGTGTTGCTGACCCTCAGGTAGTAGCCGTTCAGGCCCTCCGGACCGAAGGAGTGCTGCCAGGTGGCGCGGCCGATCAGCTCGGTGAAGCCCGCGCTCTCCAGCAGCACGTCGCTGGAGACCTGGTAGTCCTTCCAGCCCAGGTCACCGAAGAGTGCGTAAGGGTGTGACAGGGGCGCCCAGGTGATCGGCGCCTGGGCCGACATCTGGCGGACGCACTTTCCGGAGCGTCCGCCCCCGCAGCCGACGACCTCGTAGGCGCCCTGCTGGTCCTGGACGTACTTCGCCTGGGTGCCGGTCGGGTAGCTGTCGTAGGAGTCGGCGTACGGCAGTGCCAGGGAGCCCTTCGCCGGGCTGGCGGCGGTGCCCTTGCCCTGTCCTGTCGTGGTGGTGATGGTGTAGACGTACCCCGGCTGGACGGTGAGCGAGTAGGCGCCCCCGGAGGGGGTGATGTCGCTGCGGCGCACCATGGCGGTCGAGGAGTCGGTGGAGTTGACGTTGGTCGACCAGACGTGGACGGTCCCGGTGGACAGGCCGCCGGTCACCGTGAAGTCGAGCGTCTGCGCCGCGGAGGCCTGGGTGGTCTCGATGATGGTGCTGTAGTCGCGGTTGTTGGTGGACTTGAGGGTCACGTAGCTGCCGTTGGAGGCGCTGCCGCCGATGTAGCCGGTGGAGCTGTCGAGGTACTTCCAGCCCGGCGAGGTGAACTGGGTGGTCTGAGCGGTGACCCACAGGCTCTGGCCCGTGGAGTACCAGCCGGACCAGGGCTGGTTGGCGACCATCAGGCCCGTCGTCGCGTAGGGCAGGTTGGGCGTCATGGCGCCGATGAGCGGCCAGTTGATGGTCGCGGTCATCCTGCCGTCGATGTAGTCCCGGTTGTTCGCGCGGGCCATGGGTGCGGCGCCGCTGTTGTAGTCGTGCGAGCCGTTCTCACTGGCCCACAGCTGCTTGCCGGTTGCCTTGGCGTTTGCGGAGCTCGGGCAGGAGGTCTGGGCGGTGAGCCAGCCGCACGGGTAGTGGGCGCCGATGATGTCCACGGCGGAGGCGAACGTGGGGTCCGCGAGTACGTCGTTGGCGATGTCCCAGCTGTGGTCGTCCGAGCCCACGATCTTGACCGAGGAGTAGCCGTTCGAGTTGAGGGCCGAGCGCAGGTTCTTGTACCAGCCGATGTTGTAGCCGCGCTCGTTCCAGCCGCCCAGGTAGCTGATGTTCAGGCCGTGCGACTTGGCGCAGCCCAGCCAGGAGATCAGGTAGTCGATCATGTCGGCGGTCCAGAAGTTGCCGCCGCCGATCCAGCCCGGCGCACCCCAGGCGAGGCCGGCCAGCTTGATGTCGGGGTTGCGGGCGACCGCCTGCTCCATCAGCCAGAACTCATACCCGGCATTGCAGTTGATCGTGCCCCTGGTGTGCTCGATGCTCGGCTCGGCGCCGCTGGTCGAGTTGGTGTCGCCGCCGATCTCCGTCTTGAGGATCTGCAGATTGGCGCCGTAGTTCGGCTTGAAGAGGTAGTCCAGGATCTGGCTGCGCTGCGGCTCCGGGTAGTCGATCAGCAGTCTGCTGTTTCCCCCGCCACCGCTGATGGCGCCGATGCCGTCGAAGGTACGTCCGCCCGAGGTGCCGTCGAGGGTGATCGCCGTCGCGGCCTGGGCCGGGGCGGCGGTGAGCATGGATCCGATCATTGCGATGACGAGCGCGCACACCATGGCGAGCGTCCGCGGCAGGCGGCGGCGTAGGTCGCGCCCGGTGGGCGGGTGTCCGTGGATCAGCATCCGTTCTCCTGGGGTTGTTTGGTCATGACCGATTTCGTTGAAGAGAGAAGGTCAGTGGATGAGCGATGAGCTTCGGCGCAACCGACCATCTGAACTGTGAGAACCGCGGGTTCGACGCGGATGGCTCGTCCGGCCTCCAGACAACGTCAGAGCTCGGGCGCCGAAGGTATGGGCGATTCTGTTCGGCGTCAACGCTTCTGACAGAGCAGGTGGAGGCCGAGCCGCTCCGTGTGGCCGCCCACGCGAGACCGCCGGACAGAAGCCCTCCTCCCACTCCATGAACCGAACAAGACATCCGATCTATCATGAGCACGGATGAGAGCCCCGATCGGTTCACAATCCGAGGGAGGGAGTCAGGGGACGCAGCATCGAGGCCGTGTCGGTCCCCGCGCGGGACCTGGAGGAGGGCGGCCGGTGTGAAGGAGCCGTGCTCCCGGACATGCGATCGGCCCAGGAATTCGCGGGTTTCGCCGGGCGCGGAGGCCACGGCGACCGAACCGTCGCGGTGCGCCTCCACGCGAGAACACCGTCGGGTGCCTGGGGAGTGCACCTGAAAGCTCGGGGAAGTGCGGTCCCCGGGCGGTGAGCGAACCGGTCAGGAAGGCTGTGGGCCTCACGGGCATGTTGCGCCGCGACCGCACACCGTGTGCGGCCCGGCGACGTGGGTCGCCGGGCACTCGCCGGCGCAGGGAATCCATGGGCCGCCGCAAACGTCGCAGGCGCCTGCTCGTATCGCAGGTCGCCGTCGACTGCGGTCATACCCGCGGCCGCGAAGCGCAGCGCCTCCGCGCGTTCTGACCGCAATTCGTGCCGGCGCCAGGACCGACCGCTTTGCCCACCAGCCTTCTTCAGTTCGCCGCCGGGCCCACAGCAGTCGAACTCAGAGCGTCCGAAATGGACTTGACGCCTCCGTGCGCGGTGAGTCCGCCGTCGACCGGGATCTCGGCGCCGGTGATGAAGGAGGACTCGTCGGACAGGAGGAAGACCACGAGCGGGGTGATCTCGTCCACCGTGCCGGTGCGGCCGAGCGGGGTCTCGCGGATGTTCGCCTCGCGGAAGGCGGGGGCGGCGGAGGCGGTCATCTCGGTCTCGATGAAACCGGGGTGGATGGTGTTGACGCGGATGCCGCGCGGGCCGAGCTCCGTGGCGGCGGTCTTCGACAGGCCGCGCAGCGCCCATTTGCTGGTCGTGTAGGCGACCGGGTAGTGGCCGCTGAGCGCGGCGGTGGAGCCGACGTTGACGATGGACGAACCGGGCGGCATCAGCGGCGTCAGGTGCTGGATGCCCAGCAGCGGGCCGGTGACGTTGACGGCGTGGACGCGGGCGAAGTCGTCGGGGCTGACTTCGCCGAGGCGGGCACGCCAGGTGATGCCCGCGTTGTTGACGAGGCCGTGCACCTGGCCGTACGACTCCCTCACTTCGGCGGCCAGCTCCGCCCAGTGCTCCTCGTCGGTGACGTCGAGGCGGCGGCAGCCGGGGGCCTCGGTCACGTCGGTGGCGATGACGCGGGCGCCTTCGCGGGTCAGGGCCTCGGCCTCGGCGGCGCCCTGGCCGCGCGCGGCGCCGGTGACGACGACGACCTTGCCGAGGAGCCTCTTGGGGTGCGGATCGTTCACGGCCGCTCCCGGCTGCGGCGGCGGGCGGTCGGCAGCGGGTCCGGGTTCCTGCCTGGGACCACGGTGTTGGAGACGGTGCCGATGCCCTCCACGGTGAGGGTGACGGTGTCACCCGGCTTCAGTGGCGGCGGGGACTGCTCGCCCCGGACGCCCCACAGCTCGGCGAGGCAGCCGCCGTTGCCGCAGGTGCCGGAGCCGAGCAGGTCGCCGGGGCGGACGACGGTGCCGCGGGAGGCGTAGGCGACCATCTCCTCGAAGGTCCAGCTCATGTTGGACAGCAGGTCCGTGCCGACGACCTCGCCGTTGACCTCGGCGGTCAGGGCGAGGCGCAGGAAGCCGTCGCTGTCGCGGTACGGCTCCAGCTCGTCGGCGGTGACCAGGTACGGGCCGAGGGTAGTGGCCGTGTCCTTGCCCTTGCAGGGGCCGAGGCGGACCTGCATCTCGCGGGACTGGAGGTCGCGGGCCGACCAGTCGTTGAAGACCGTGTAGCCGATGATGTGGTCCCGTGCCTGTTCTGGCGTGAGGTCCCGCCCCTCCCGGCCGATGACGGCGGCGACCTCCAGCTCGAAGTCGAGGACGTCGCTGCCCGGCGGCACCGGGACGTCGTCGTGGGCGCCGATGACGGCGTACGGGTTGGTGAAGTAGAACGTCGGGGCGTCGTACCAGGCTTCGGGCACCCCGCCGACGCCGTCCACGGACCGCCGTACGCCTTCGACGTGTTCCTCGAAGGTGACGAAGTCCCGCACGGTGGGCGGCTGAAGCGGTGGCAGCAGCCGCACCTCGGACACGTGAGGGCCCGGCGGGACGTCGAGCGCGGCGGCGCCGGCGCGCAGGAGCGCGTCGAGTCCGTCGCCGCAGCGGATCAGCTCCGTGAGCGAGCGCGTGCCGAGAACAGGGTGGAGGGTGCCGTCCTCCTCCACGACGGCGACCCGGCGCTGGTGTCGGTGTTCATAGGTGGCGAAACGCATGCACGGCTCCCGGCTCCGGCGATCTTGGACAGCGGTCGAGGCCGGGGACGCGGCAAGGGGCGTCAGGGCGGTGACAGGGCCACCGCGTCCCCGGGGTTCGAGGGGGGTCAGACCGGCGGGGCGACGAAGCAGCCGCGGTCGACGTCGTTGAAGGACTCCTTGGCGACCAGCTCGTTCATCGGGTTCGCGGTGCCCCACTGGTCGGTGACCTCGGGCTGGGAGAAGTCGTAGACGTGGGGGTGCCAGGTGTCCTCGTCCAGCAGCTCCAGTTCCGTCGTGTACTCGACGGTGTTGCCGTGCGGGTCCAGGAAGTACGTGAAGGTGTTGTCGCCCGCCATGTGCCGTCCCGGGCCCCAGACCTTCTTGAACCCGGCCCGCATCACCCGCCCCGAGCCGCGCATGTACTCGTCCAGGCCGCGCATCTCGAAGGAGACGTGGTGCAGGGAGGTGTGCGGGCCCTTGGCGATGGCCATGGAGTGATGCTGGTTGCTGATGCGCATGAAGTGCATGACGTCACCGACGTACGGCGAGCTGAGCGTGTCGGAGTGGCGGAAGCCGAGGTGGGTCTCGTACCACGCGCGGGTCCTGTCGAGGTCCGGTGAGTTCAGCACGACGTGCGACAGCTTGACCGGGATGGCCTCCTTCTCCTCGATCTTGCGGTGCTGCCGTACGTCCACGTCGGCGGAGACTTCGACGGTGCGGCCGTCGACGTCGAAGAAGCGGAAGCCGTAGCCGCCACCGGGTGTGTCGATCTTGCCCGGCTGGGAGATCAACTGCACACCTCCCGCGAGGAGTTGTTCGGCGAGGGTGTCCACGTCCGCCGCGCTCGCTGCGCCGTACGAGACAAGATCGAGGCGCTTCTCGTCGGCCTTGCGCAGCCGTACGACGTACTGCTCGGGGCTGCCCTCGGCGGCGAGGAAGGAGATGCCGGAGTCCTCGGCGACCTTGGTCAGGCCCCAGACGCCGGCGTAGAAGTCGAGCTGCTTGTCGTAGTCGGGCACGGCGAGGTCGACGTGTCGCAGATGGGTGAGCAAGCGTGCGCTCATGGTGCGGATTTCCTCCTGTGTGGGGGTCAGTTCAGGCGCAGCAGCGTGGTCGCGTTGCCACCGCGCACGGCATGGAAGTCGTCGTCGGGCAGGCGTGCGGCGCGTAGTGCGCCGACGGGGTCCTCGGTGCCCATGTCGAAGGGAAAATCGGAGCCGAGCAGCACACGGTCCGGGCCGACCGCGCCGACCAACGCCCGCAGTACCTGCGGGTCGTGGACCAGCGAGTCGAAGTACAAGCGTTTGAGGTAGCTGCTGGGCGGGTGGGCGCAGCCGGCGCCCGCGTCGGAGCGGGTCGACCAGGCGTGGTCGGAGCGGCCGATGTGCGTGGGCAGATAGCCGCCGCCGTGCGCGGCGATCACCTTCAGCTCCGGGTGCCGGTCCAGCACCCCGGAGAAGATCAGGTGCGAGAGCGCGACGGCGTTCTCGGTGGGCTGGCCGACGGTGTTGGACAGGTACCACTGGTCGAGGCGCTCGTCGAGCGTGCAGCCGAAGGGGTGCAGGAAGAGGATCGCGCCCGTCTCCTCGGCCCGGGTCCAGAAGGGTTCGTACGCCGGATCCGACAGCTCCCGGCCCGGCGCGTGCGAGGAGATTTCGACACCCAACAGGCCCAGATCCACGGCGAATTCGAGCGCGCGCACCGCCGATTCCGGGTGCTGCAGGGGGACGAGGCCCAGACCGTGCAGCCGGCCGGGCGCCTGGGCGCAGTGGGCGGCCGTCGCCTCGCTCGCGAGCCGGTACACCTTCTCCGCGGTCTCCTCGTCCGCCCAGTAGTGGTAGTGCGAGGGGGACGGGCTGACCAGCTGGACGTCCACGCCCTGCGCGTCCATCGCGGCCAGTCGTACGGCGACGTCCGTCAGCCTCGGGATGCGCTCGGCGACCATGGGGCCGCTGACGGCCAGGGCCGCGGGCCCGTTGCGGCGGGCGTCGAGGGCTTTGGCCTTCGCCAGGCCCGGCAGGCCGGCCACCAGGGCCTCGACCTCCGGGATCAGGACGTGCGCGTGTACGTCGACAGTCGGCGAAGTGCGCACGTCACCGCTCGGCGAGGGGCGGTGGTCGGGCTGGGGGCGGCTCACAGCGGTAGCCGGGGGCGGGTGGGCCGTCACGGCAGCTCCCTGAGCACCGGCAGGGTGGCGTCCAGCAGCCCGGGCACGTCACCGGGCACGCCGTCGAGCTGCCACTGCCCGATCTGCACGGACGCTTCGACGACCATCCGGACCCGGTCGATCCGCCGCTCGTAGTAGTGCGTGAGCAGTTCCTCGTCCCACGCGGATCCGCTGGTCAGCAGCTGGGACAGCACCCATGCGTCCTCCATGGCCATCGCCGCGCCCTGGGCCATCGTAGGCGGGCAGCAGTGCGCGGCGTCGCCGACGAGGACGACCCGGCCCCGGTGCCAGGACCCCTCGACCAGCATGCGGTCGAACCAGGTGTAGTTCACCTGCGCCGGGTCGGTGATCGAGTCGCGGATCTCGTCCCAGGCACCGCCGTAGCCCTCGGCGAGGCGGCGCATCTCCTGCGCGTAGGAGTCGGGCGGGATCGTGGCGCGGTCGCGGCCGGCCTCCACCAGGTAGGCGTAGATCGTGTCCTCGCTGGTGGGCGTGTAGCCGGCGATGTAGCAGGGTCCTCCGTGGGAGAGGACGCTGCACTCCACTCCGGCCGGGCGGGGCGCCGGGACACGCCAGATGGCCATGCCGGTCGGCTCGGGTTTGACGTCAATGCCTATGGCGGCGCGGGTCGCGGAGTGCAGGCCGTCGGCGGCCACGACGAGGTCGTAGCGGCCCTCGGTGCCGTCACTGAACCGGACGGTCGCCGACGTGTCGTCCTCGGTGAGGATCTCGGCGGTGGTGCCGAGCCGGACGTTCGCGCCGGATGCCCGGACGGCGTCGACGAGGATGCGCTGGAGCACCGGGCGCTGCATGCCCAGGGTGGCGGGGAGGTCGTCTCCGCCGGTGCGCAGGACGTCGCCGACGTGCAGCACGGTCCCGTCGGGCGTCGTCAGCCCCAGGGCGTCGAAGCCGAAGCCGTGCTCGCGGACCTCGTCCCAGACGCCGATCTCGCGCAGCACCCGCAGGGCGTTGCCCTGAAGGGTGATGCCGGAGCCGCGTACGTTCCAGTCCTCCTTGACCTCGACGAGGTCGACGTCGATGCCGGCCCGCCGCAGCAGCACGGTCATGACGTTGCCGGAGGTACCTCCTCCGATGACCAGGACTCCCTTTCCTTCCATGGCCAACTCCTTTGTTGGGCAGGTCACTTGACGGCGACGGGGTTGACGGGGGAGCCGACGGCTCCGGTGATGGGCAGGGGGGCGGCGGTGAGCCAGAACTCGTACACGCCGTCGCGGGCGCAGTCGTCCGCGAGAGCGTCGGGGTCCCACATCTCGCCGATCAGCAGGCCCATGTGGGGGATGACGACCTGGTGCAGCGGCTGGAAGGCGCCGTCGAACTCGTTCGGCCGGACCTCGAAGCCCCAGGTGTCGGTGGCGATCGCGGCGATTTCGGTGCGGTGCAGCCAGCCGGCGGTGGTGAAGGACAGGCCGGGAGAGTCTCCGCCCGCGTAGTCGCCCCAGCTCTCGCGGCGGGCGCGCGTCAGCCGCCCGGTCCGGACGACGACGATGTCCCCGCGGCCTACGGCCACGCCGTGCGCCTCGGCCGTCGCGGTCAGGTGTTCCTCGGTGATCGCGAAACCGTCCGGCAGTTCTCCTCGTTCGTCGCCGATCATCCGGCCGACGTCGAGGAGGACTCCGCGCCCGGCGACGTACGGGGCCATGTGCTCGATGCCGGTGACGAGGTCGCCGTCGGAGGTGACGACCTTCTCGGCGGCCCGCCCGTTCCACGCCTTGCCGTGGTCGAAGATGTGCCCGAGCCCGTCCCACTGGGTGGAGCACTGCAGGGGCATCGCGATCACGTCGTCGGCGCCGCCGAGGCCGTGCGGGAAGCCCTGGTTGCCCAGCGCCGCGTCCGTTCCCGTGTCCAGCATGGTGTGGACGGGGTTGGTGCGGCGGCGCCAGCCCTTCTGCGGCCCGTTCATGTCGAACCGCTGCGACAGCGAGAAGCTCACGCCCCGCCGGACAAGGGCGGCACCCTCCCGGCGCTTGTCCTCGTCGAGGAGGTTCAGGGTGCCGAGCACGTCGTCCTCACCCCAACGTCCCCAGTTGGAGTACGTCTTGGCGGCCTCGGCGATCGCGCCCTCGGGGTCGTGGCGGTCCAGGCTCATGATGTCTCCTCCGCCACACAGCGGGTGCGCTGCACGCCCAGCCCGGTGATCGAGCCCTCCATGACGTCGCCGTCGCGCAGCAGCCGTCCCCAGTGCATGCCGTTGCCGGCCGGGCTGCCGGTGAGTACCAGGTCGCCGGGCAGCAGTCGGGCGGTCTGGGAGATGTACGCCACCAGCCGGGCGATCCCGAAGAGCATGTCCTTGGTGGACTCGTCCTGCATGGTCTCGCCGTTGAGCTTCAGCGTGACCCGCAGGTCCCCGGGGTCGGCGATCGACTCGGCGGGCACGATCCACGGACCGAGCGGGGTGAAGCCGGGGGCGTTCTTGCAGCGCAGCCAGTCGGTGCCGATGGCCTTCATGTCCCGGCGGAAGACGGTCGCGCGGTCGGTGAGGTCGTTGGCGATCGTGTAGCCGGCGACGTACTCCATGGCCTCCCCGATGGACACCCGGTAGGCGGGCTTGGCGATGACGGCCGCCAACTCCAGCTCCCAGTCCGGCTGTTCGGCCCAGGAGGGGAGGACGACGTCGTCGTACGGGCCGGTGATCGCGCTGGGCAGGCCGATGAACACGTACGGCAGGTCCTCGGCCGCCCGCCGGTCCATGACCGCGGCGATCTCTGCGCGCGCCTCCTCTACGGTGCGGGGGTCGTCGGGGGCACGGTGGGCGACTTCCAGGTCGATCACGTGCTGCCGGTAGTTGGCGCCGGACTGGAAGACCTGGCGGGGCTCGACCGGCGCGTGCACCCGCAGGTGCCCCAACGGCCGCCAGTCGGCCGTCTCGTCGGTCGCGAGCTGATGCAGGCGAGGGAGCATCTCGTCCCAGCGGTCGTAGATCCCCCTGGCCGTCAGGGCCGGCTCCCCGAGGGCCGTACGAAGATCCAGCACGCGCCCCCGGGGGATCACAAGACCGGGGAAAGGCGCCTGGTCAGGGGCGGAGAGGACGCCAAGGGCGAAGGGTCCGGAGAAGGACGCGGAAGCGGCTGCGGGTTTCACGGGAATGTCCTCCAGATTGCGGTGGGACCAATGTGGCCGCCACCGCGTAATCTGGGAAATCGATTCTTTGCATGTTGATCATCTGTGGTGCAAATGGTGCCGCCGCAAGCGGCCTCGTTCTGGAGGCGTCGTGTCCCTCTCCGGCCTCGATCTCAATCTCGTCCTGTCCCTGCGGGCTCTGCTGGAGGAACGCAACGTCACCCGCGCCGGGCAGCGCGTCGGGCTCAGTCAGCCGGCGATGAGCGCGGCCCTGGCACGCCTGCGCCGCCACTTCGACGACGACCTGCTCGCGCGCGTCGGCAAACAGTACGAACTGACCGCCCTCGGCCGCGCTCTCCTGGACCGCACCTCGACCGCCTGCGACCTGCTGGAACGGGTCTTCAGCAGCAGGGCCGACTTCGCCCCGGGCAGCGAGGAGCACGAGTTCACCCTGCTCACCTCCGACTACGCCCTCGCCGTGTTCGGTGCCGAGCTCGCCCGGACCGTGCACGCCGAGGCCCCCGGGGTACGGCTGCGCTTCCAGCGGACGCCCATCGACGTCACGGAGGACACGGCACCGCTGCTCAGCACGGCCGACGGGCTGCTGATGCCGCGCGGCATCATCAGCGGTTTCCCCGCCGTCGACCTGTTCACCGACCGCTGGGCCTTCCTGGTCGCCGAGACGAACGACGAAGTCGGCGACCAGCTGACCATGGACGACCTGGCACGGCTGCCCTGGGTCGTCTACCAGCGCGCCTACGACGCTCCGGCCGCCCGGCAGCTGAGCATGCTCGGTGTCGATCCCCGCGTGGAGATCTCCGTCGACAGCTTCCAGGCGCTGCCCTTCCTGGTCGCCGGCACCCGCCGGATCGCCCTGGTACAGCAGCGCCTGGCCGA
Organism: Streptomyces sp. S.PNR 29; assembly: GCF_030386795.1. Taxonomy (GTDB): domain Bacteria; phylum Actinomycetota; class Actinomycetes; order Streptomycetales; family Streptomycetaceae; genus Streptomyces. The sequence continues at coordinate 275,027 of NZ_JANUQM010000011.1, read as the reverse complement.
GCTGCTGCGCGGCGTGGCCGCCGTACGCCTCATGGAACCTCCCTACGGGGCAGTCCCTCTCCAGGAGGCACTGTGGTGGCACCCGGTGCACACCCACGACGCGGCCCACATCTGGCTGCGCGAGACCGCGGCCCGCGTAGGAGCGGAGCTCGCCGCTTCCCAGCCCGGCCGGATCGCCACGGCCGCACCGAGATAGCTGGCTCCTACAGGTGCCCAGCATCCAGGTCCCGGATGATCCACATCTTCGATCTCGATCGGACGGGGGCTAGGCAGGACCTGGCCGTTGGCCCATAGTCGTCTCAACCCGGCGCCGGACCCGCACCCACCCGCTGCTCGAGCCGCACCTTCGCCCGCCGCCGGGCTCGCCCAGGCGCCCGGCGAGCCGGCCCGCCGGCGACGCCCAGCGGCATCGGCACCCTGTCGCGTGCTGCCATGAACACCGGGTTGCCCGACCGCGACGACCGCGCCGTTCCCTCCCCTCCGACACGCCCCGTGGAGTTCCCGCATGCCTGCATCCGTGCCCCCGCTCCCCTCCCCGCCGTCCGAGGCTGTCGCGGACTTCCCGGCCGAGCAGACCGTGTCCGGTCCCGGCCACCGGCTTCGCCTCACGCTGCTGATGGCCGGCGCCTGTCTGCCCATCCTGGGCGCCGTGCTCATCGCCCCGGTCCTGCCGCAGATGCAGGACCACTTCGCCGACGTGCCGGGCGTCGACGCGCTCGTCCCCATGGCCCTGACGATCCCCGCCCTCTCCCTGGCGCTGCTGGCCCCCTTCGTCGGCGTCCTGGTGGACCGGCTCGGCCGCAAACGCCTGCTCGTCGTGTCGACCGTGCTGTACGCGATCCTCGGCACCGCGCCCCTGTGGCTGGACTCCCTCGGCGCCATCGTCGCCAGCCGTGCCCTCGTCGGCGTCACCGAAGCCGCCATCATGACCTGCTGCACCACACTGCTCGGCGACTACTACTCCGGCCGGCAACGCGACCGCTACCTCGCGATGCAGACGATGTGCGCCGCAATCTCCGCGACAGCCTTCTTCGTGCTGGGCGGCGTGGCCGGATCGGCCGGCTGGCGCGCACCGTTCTGGGCCTACGCCGTGAGCCTGCTGCTCGCCCCCGCCATGGCCGCCTTCCTGCCCCGGCCCCGACCCGACGACCACGCCGACGCCCCCTCCCCCACCGTCCCGGAACCGATGGCCAGGCGGCCCTTCCCCTGGCGTCCGCTGGTCGGCACCTGCGCGCTGACGGTCTTCGGCGCCGTCCTCTTCTACACCCTCCAGGTGGAGATGGCGTTCCTCCTGGACGACATGGGCGTGACCGAGAGCGGCATCATCGGGCTGGCCACCGCCATCACCAGTGCCGCGATCGTGGTCGGCTCCGCCACGTTCGCCAAGGCCGGCCGCAGCCCGCAAGCCTGGCTGCCCACCGCCTTCGGCCTGTGCGCCGTCGGCTTCGCGGTGGTCTGGCTCGCTCCCAACCCCGTCGTGCTGACCCTCGGTGCCGTGATCACCTGCCTCGGTGGCGGCATCATGCTGCCGAGCCTGCTCACCCTCGCCATGTCCAAGCTGGAGTTCGCCGACCGCGGTCGTGGCATCGGCCTGTGGACGGGTACCTTCTTCCTCGGTCAGTTCCTGTGCCCGCTCGTGGCACTCGCCCTCACCTCAGCCGTCGGCACCCTTGAGGGCGCCATGGGCGTACTCGCCCTCGCCGGGGCCGTCGCCACCGCCGCACTCGGCCTCGCGGCCCGGCGTCGCCGGATCGGCGCCGCCCCGGAACCGGTCCAGCAGATGGCGGGCTGACCTGCTACAGCGCCGATCCGCCGCGAGAACCACACACCGTCGGGATCGGCATCGCGGTCGTCCCCGCGATGCCGATCACACCGCTCTCACCACTCGTACCGCTCGTCCCACCGGAGACTCATGCTGAACCTGATCGCCGCCATCCGCCGCAAGCCGGGCATGACTCATCGGGCATTCCTGCACTATCTCCACCACGTGCACGGATCCCTGGCCGCCGCGAATCCCCTCCGGATTCGGCGCTACGTCCAGAACCACGTCTTCGACGCGTCCTTCGGCAGCGAAGGGGACCCGACGTACCTGACCGAGTTCGGCCGGGACTCCGTCACCGAGCTGCACTTCGAGAACATGGAGGCGTTGACCGCCACGATGTCCGACCCGTACTCGCGCGAGGTCATCGGTCCCGACGGCGCCCACTTCAACGACCTGCCCAGCGCCCTGGCCCTGCTGACCCGCCCCGCGGTACTCATGGCCCCGCCGGCATCCGACACGGGCGAAAGCCACGTGAAGGTGCTCCATTTCGTCCACACACCCGAAGGACCGGTCCCGGACGACGTCACCGAGCGGTGGCAGGCCGCCCACGAAGAGGTGCTCGACGCGGAGGAGCCCCAGGCCAAGGCGCTGCGGGGATACGTCCAACACCGCAGGGTGCCGGGTGCCGAGAGGTCGCTGCGCCATTTCGGCGGCGGGGGCGAACCCGCGTACCTGGGAGTCGCCGCCCTGTACTACGACTCCCAGGACGAAGCGCTGACCCACTTCCCCTCGTACGAGCGTTCACTGCGAGAGCGGTCCGCCGAGACCGGCGACTTCTACGACCCGTCCCGCTCGTTCGCCCTGTACAGCCGCGAGGTGACCATCTTCTGAGCCGCCGGGCACTCGTTTATGGGTGCTCCGTCCGCATGTCACGGATCCGTTCGAAGAAGAATTCGTGCTTGAGGAAGGACACGTCGTACTCGTGGCCCGGATAGGGCGGAATCAGCTGGGCGGCCTGGATGAGTCGCCAGCCGTCACGCAGAGCCGCCAACCCGGAGTCGTACGGCGGTTCGTCGCTGTCCCCCGTGGTCGGTGAGGTCTGGCCGGTGCCGTCGTACAGCGACCAGCCGACGACCCATGAATCGAGGGCGGAGTTCGCCAGATAGAGCACCAGCACCTGCTGCCGGAGCTCGGGGGCAGTGGCCGTACCGGCAGCCGGGGCGGGGTGGGCCGAATGCGTCGTCATTTCGCTGCCCCCTGCGGGCGGTTGGAGACCCGGGTCACCCAGTAGTCGATGTCGAAGCCGTCGTCGCCGGTCAACGCCCGCCACAACAGGATGCGGTTGTAGCGTTCCAGGCGGCCTGTCGCCGGCTCGTACCAGGGGAACATCTCGTCCAGTTCCCGGATCACCTGCGGATCGTCCAGGTCCGAGATGTCCCACAGGAGCCGCTGACGAACCGTGGGATTGAAGCGGATCTTGAGCATGTAGCGGACGATGTCGCTGTCGTTGCGCCTGCCGGCGTGCCAGAGCCCGTGGTGCAGAAACACCACCGTACCGGCCGGGCAGACCAGCCGGTCCTGACCGCGCAGGTTCTGGTAACGGCCGGTGTCGGACTCGTTGATGCGGCGCAGATGGCTTCCGGGCACGATCAGGGTGCCCCCCATGTCCAGCGTCACCGCCTGCGGGTAGTACATCAGTTGCACGTCGAAGGCGTCCGGCCGGACATCGATGATGGCGTCCCCGTGCACCTCCTGCGCCCGGCCTCCGTCGGGCTCGCGGACGTGCACGTAGTGGTGGTCCACCGTCGGGTTCGGACCCACCAGGCTGTGCAGGGCCCCCGACACCTGCGGAAGCTCCAGCAGTCTGCGGAGGAACGAACCCTCCGTGTATGCCTCGGACGTCGGCGTCCCGTACGGCACCGGCGGCACCCCGTCCGCCAGTACCCTGAGGCCCTCGTCGTTCATCTCCGCCGGGACCACCGCGTCCAGGCGGAGCACCCCCCGCGCCACGAAGCGCGCCATCTGGACCGAACTGAGCAGTTCCTGCTTGTTCTCCATGACCCTTACGCTAGGCACGGCCGTCCCTCGGCGGGTGGGCCGCGTTCACCCTCCACTGGTCGAATCTCACCTTGGGTCCCCACGCCGAAGGGGTGCATGTGCCGATGCGCACGGTCCTCGCCCATCTCGACAAGCCCCCCGCGGTCGCCGCCGTCGGTGTCGGCGTCCACGGGCCGGCAGGGCACGTGGACGAGTTCCTCCTGCCGGACCTGTGGCAGTTCCACCTCTACCGCTACGAGGCCGACCTCACCGTGAACGGCACCCCCCACACGATCCGTCCCGGCAGAGTCAGCCTCATTCCGCCCGGCACCGAGGTCCGTTACCACTACCGGGGTCGCTCCGAGCACCTCTATGTGCATCTGCGTCTGGATGCGGCCGGCAGGTCCCTGAGTGTCCCGCTGATCCAGGACACCGGGCCGGAACTCAGTCTGCTGTCCGGACAGTTGCAGCAGGCGCTGGCGGCCTGGCCGCACACTCCGGCGCGGGCGGCGGCCGAGGTGTGGGCCGCCCTGTGGCGGGTCGCCCAGCTCGCCCCGCCGCGAGCGGGGAGCCCGCAGACCGCCCACCCCGCGGTCGCGGCCGCTGTGGCGCTCATCGAGGCACGGTTGGCGGAGCCGTTGACGGTACCCGAGATCGCGAAGGCGGCGGGCGTCTCGCACAACCATCTGATCCGGCTGTTCCGCGCCGCGACCGGGGAGACGGTCGTCGGCTACATCCGCGCCCGGCGCATGGAGCGGGCGCGGCACTTCCTGCGCGCCACCACGCTGTCCATCCCCGCTGTCGCCTCCTCCGTCGGCATTCCCGACCTCCAGGCGTTCAACAAGGCCTGTCGCCGCGAACTCGGGGCCTCCCCGCGAAGCATCCGCGCCGCTCAGACCGTCGTACAGGACACCCGGAGCCCGGGTACGCGAGGGCCGGCGACGGTGCGCGCCCCGCAGCGGGGAAGCTCGGAAAGTTGAACTGCTCCGGTCGGGAAACTGTCGATCGGACGGTCGTTGCTGTCATCCGAGCGTTCCGGCGCGACGCGAGGCACCTGGCGGGTACCGAAGGAGTGCCGTACCGGAGCTCTCGCGGATGGTGAGTACCGGCGCGAGCAGGGTGACCTCGTCGGTCGTCCGCCCGTCGAGGCGGGACCTCACCAACTCCACGGCCCGCCTGCCGAGGTCTTTCGCCGGCCCGGTCACCGCGGTCAGCCGGGGTGAGTGCTGCTCGGCCAGTTCCTCCGGGCACAGCGCCACCACCGACGCCTCCTCGGGCACGGCCCGGCCGAAGTTCCGCAGCAGGGACAGCAGCGGGCCGATGGCCTTCTCGTTCTGTACGACGAAGCCCGTGGTGGCGGGCCGGTCGGCGAGGACCCCGGCAAGTACCCCGGCGGTGGACTCGTAGGTGCCCTTGCACGGACGGTGCAGCACGCGCAGTCCCCGCTCCGCCGCCGCCTGCCGGAAACCGGTCAGGGTGCGCTCCGCGTACCCGGCGTGCCTCGCGTACACAGCCGGGGCGTAGCCGATGAGGGCGACCTCACGGTGCCCCAGATCCGCCAGGTGCTCCACGCACAGCGCGCCGGCCCGGACGAAGTCATGGTCCACGCAGGCCAGTCCGTGCGGGTCCGCGGGCAGGCCGATCAGCGCGGCCGGGATCCCCGTCTCCCGCAGTACCGCGATACGCGGATCATCCAGTTGGACGTCCATCAGGATGACGCCGTCGGTCAGGCCGCTGCGGGCCACGCGGCGCACGCCGTCGGGTCCCTCGTCGTTGGTCATGAGCAGGACGTCGTAACCATGCTGCCGTGCCGCCACGGTGGCCGATATGGCGATCTCCATCATGATCGGCACATGGACGTCGGTGTGCAGCGGCACCACCAGCCCGATGATGTGGGAGCGTCGGCCCGCCAGCGTCCGGGCACCCGCGTGGGGGTGATAACCGAGCCGTTCGATCGCTTCCTCCACCCTGGCCCGGGTGGGCCCGGAGATCGCCCGTTTGCCGCTGAGGACGTAGCTCACCGTGCTGGGGGAGACGCCCGCGGCCGCGGCCACCTGGGCCAGTGTCACCATGCCTGGCGGTGCCCTTCTGCTTCACGTTGCCTGCGTGACCGGTCGCTGTGGGGTGGCGGTGCCGCCCGGCCGGTCAGCCCTTGATGGCACCGGTGAGCATGCCGGCCCTGAAGTGCTTCTGCAGGAACGGATAGACGACGACGATGGGCACCAGGGTCAGTACGACCACGGCCATCTGGAGCGACTGCGGGGCGGTCTGGGTCTGCAACGAGCCGAAGCCGCCGTTGGACGCGCCGGGGATGGTCATGCCGTTGTTGACGTACTGCAGCAGCACGTACTGAAGCGGCCACTTGGTGCTCTCGGTGGGCATGTAGAGCATGACGTTGAAGAAGGCGTTCCAGTAGCCGACCGCGTAGAACAGGGTGATGACCGCGGTGACCGCGCGGGAGGTGGGGAGTACCACCGACCACAGGATGCGCCAGTCGCCGGCGCCGTCGATGCGTGCCGCGTCGATCAGGTCGGCGGCGGTGCTCGAATAGAACGCGCGCAGCACCAGGATGTTGAAGACGGACACGGCGCCGGGCAGGATCAGCGCCCAGTACCTGCCGTACCCGCCGAGGCCGGTGACCACGAGGTAGGTGGGGATCAGTCCGCCGCTCACGAACATGGTGATGATCAGCAGCAGCAGGATGGGGCGGTGGCCGAACGAGCGGGAGCGGGAGAGCCCGTAGGCGCAGAGCACGGAGAGCACCATGGAGACGGCGGTGCCGACGACGGTGATGCCGAGGCTGACCAGGATGGAGCGGGTGACCGGGCCGTCGGTGAGGATCTGCCGGTAGGCGTCCCCGGTGAGGCCGTCGGGCCACAGGACCATGCCTCCGGCGCGGTTGATGGCGCCGGGGGTGGACAGGCTCGTGAGGACGACGATCCACAGCGGCACCATGACGGAGGCCACCACCAGGACCAGTACGCCGCCTTTGAGACCCTGCCCGAGCGCGGTGGGCTTGTCCTCCCAGACGGGACGGCGGTTGCGGCCGGGCCGCCGGGCGGCGGGTGACCGCGGTGCGGGAGTCTGTGTGCGGGTGAGCGTCAGGGTCATTTTCGGTACAGTCCATCCTCGCCGAAGGCGTGTGCGAGCTTGTTGGCGCCCCAGATCAGCAGGAGCGAGATCACGCTCTTGAACAGTCCGGCGGCGGTGCCGTAGCCGTAGTTGCCGGCGGTGATGCCGTAGAAGTAGGCGAAGGTGTCCAGAACGTCGGCGGCTTCGGGGCCGACGGCGTCGCGCTGGATCAGGAACTGCTCGAAGCCTACTGAGAGGGTGTTGCCCAGGCGCAGCACCAGCATCAGCACGATGACGCCGCGCATGCCGGGCAGGGTGATGTGCCACATCCGGCGCCAGCGTCCGGCGCCGTCGACGGCCGAGGCCTCGTAGAGGTTCGGGTCGATGGCCGCGAGCGCGGCGAGGAAGACGATGATGCTCCAGCCCGCCTCCTTCCATACCGTCTGGCCGGTGACCAGCAGCGCGAAGGTGTCCGGGTTGGTCATGATGTCCCAGGGGCCCAGGTCGTGCCGGGCCAGGAAGTGGTTGAGCGCGCCGGCGCCGCCGAGCATCTGCTGGAAGATGGCGATGACCAGCACCCAGGAGAAGAAGTGCGGCAGGTAGACCACGGACTGGATGAAGTTGCGCAGCCGTTCGCTGAGCACCGAGTTGAGCAGCAGTGCCAGCGCGATGGGCACCGGGAAGAACAGGATCAGCTGAACGAAACTGAGCCAGAGGGTGTTGCGCAGTGAGGCCCAGAACGCCGGGTCCTGGAACAGCAGTCGGAACTGGTCGAACCCGGCCCACTGGCTGTTCAGTACGCCGTCCAGCGGGTCGTAGTACTCGAAGGCGGTGATCAGCCCGAACAGCGGGACGTAACTGAAGACGAGCAGCAGTGCGACCGCGGGCAGGGCCATGAGGAGCAGCGACCTGTCGCGGCGCAACCGGATCCGCCAGTTCATCGGCACGGCCGGGGTGGTTCCCGGGCGTGCGGGCTCCGGCACGGTGGCGGCGCGGGAGTCGTCGGCGTTGTCTTCGGGTTCTTCCGTGTCGTTCGCCTTGGTGGAAAAGGCGCCGGCCATGGTTCCTCCTTGCCGCGGAGCGGGGCGGTGCACCAGGGCCCGCCCCGCGCGCCATCGTCTGCTACTGGCCGGTTCCCTGCTTGTCGAGCACCTCGGTCTGGTACCAGTTCCTCAAGCGGTCGCCGCCACTGGACTTCCAGGCGGCGACGGCGTCCTGGAAGTGGGAGACCTTCTTCTTGCCGAACTTCACCTGGTTGATGGCGTCCTCGACGGACTGGCCTGCGGCCACGGTGGACAGGTTCTGCGGCAGCGTGATGTTCATGCCGTAGAACAGCGGCTTGTAGACGTGCTGGACGGTCCGCGCGCACCAGGCCGTGTAGTCCTTGGTGACCTGGTCCGCTCCGAGGTTGCTGACCGAGGAGGACGGCGTGGCGAGGAAGCGGTAGGTCGTCGGCTGGGCGGACTTCTTGCCTTCCTCGGTGTAGACGGGCACACCGTTCTTCCGGGTGTGGTGGGTGCCTTCGACGCCGTAGGTGACCAGGCAGTGCTCGGCCGAACCGTACGGCGCGGCGAGGAAGTCGGCGACGGCCAGCAGTTCCTCGATCTGTTCGGCGCTGAGCTTTGCGTTGAGGTAGCTGAGCATGCTGGTGGCCGCGCCCAGGAACATCTGTGGCTTTGACTTGCCGTCGGCGGCGATGACGTCGAACGCCCCGCGCCGGTAGCCGTCGTTCGCGGCCGTGCCGTTCTGGTGGTCGGTGAGTTCCCACGCACCCATGCCGGCGCCCTGGATCAGGACCTTGCCGGAGTAGAAGCGTCCGTTGCCGTCGCTGTTGTTGCTGGCCAGGGCGTCGGGGTGCATGAACCCGGCCTTGGCGAGCCTGTAATGCCAGTCCAGCGCCTCCAGCATCTGGGGCATCTCGTACTTGTGGACGAGTTTGCCGTCCACGACCTTCCAGCCCGGAGGAAGGCCCCACGAGGGGGACAGATACGTCCACAGGTCGTCGAAGGCCCAGACTCCCGCCTTGGCACTGGTCAGTTCCTTGCCGAGGTTCCACAGGTCGTCGGCGGACCTGACCTGGTCGGCGGTGATGCCCTTGCTCTCGAGGATGTCCGCTCGGTAGAAGACCGCGCCGGCCAGCGGCATGCCACTGGTGAACGACGGGATGCCGTAGATCTTGTCCTCCCAGGCGCCCACCTGCCAGGCGAGTGTGGGGATCGCGGCCAGGTTGGGGTACTTCTTGATCTTGTCTCCGGCCAGGTACGGCGTGAGGTCGGCGAGCTGGGTGCCGGCCAGCTTGCCCAGGTTGAAGTTGTTGTTCCACCAGCTCGGCAGCTGGATCCAGTCCGGCAGTTTCCTCGACGCGGTCATGGTGGGGACGATGGTCGCGTAGTCGTTGCCGTTGGCCGGCTTCACGGTGACGGTCGCGCCGAGCGCCTTGTTCACCGCCTGGTAGTACGAGTTGCCGGGTGCCGGCAAGGTCCCCCACATCGGGGTGATCGCCGTGTATCTGCCGCCCTGGCCCGGGACGCCGGACACGGCCTTGGCGGGGTCGGCCGGGTAGGTCAGGTAGCCGGGGTCGGTGAAGGCGCCCGCCGTTCCCTTGACGGAGGGGATGTCGGGGTCGACCGAGGTGCGCGGCTGGTAGGCGGGCAGCGCGGCGGCCAGGCCGGACTTGGTGTTGGTCCCGCCCTTGGAGCCGGAACCGTCGCCGCAGGCGGCCAGCAAGGGGGACATGGTGGCGGCCCCCGCGACGGCGAGGACGCCGTTCATGAAGGCTCTGCGGTTCACTGGGATGCTCATGGTGGGCGACCCTTCGCCTGGGGGATCCGTGACGAGCGTCGTGCAGGAACGTGCGGTGCACGGGAGAGAGCGCGAGCTGCTCGGCCCGCTGTCGGGACGCCGGAGGGCCGCGTCCCCGTTCGAAGCAGTCGAAGCGCTTCAACGTTTCCGGGAGATTAAGGGCGGCCGCGAAAGATGCACAAGACCCTGACAACGAAAAGCGAAAGCGCGAACAGGCCAAATTTTCCAAGAAACTTTCTCTTGACGCTCCTGTGAACCCGTGCCAGCGTCGAAGGGCTTCACCACCGTTGCAACCTGCTTCCCGGCTCACGCGGGACCGCCACTCCTGGACCACCGTCCAGGCCGACTTGGCGGAACCCCTCGAAGGCGTGCACGAGCTGACCGTCGTCCTCGCCGGAGAGCGGCGCCCGGCCGCGCTGACGTTCACCCCCTGAGACCGGCGGCGTGCCCCGCTCCGAACGGACGGCGCGGCGCACGCCGTCCACCAAGGCCCGTAGTCGCACTGCCCGCTCGCACTGCCGAACCCAACCCTGAGACTCGCCCCAGGCGAGCTCACAGCCCGACGGCGCCATGTCGCTGACCTCGCTCGGCGCGGTGGACGACCGCCGCGCCCATGCCTGCCCCGAACTGCCCGCCCCCTCGACCTGTCAAGGACGGCCTGACGCCATGGAGACGCATCCCTCCGCCACCGCAGCCACTCCGGTGATCCCCGGTTTCCACCCCGATCCGAGTGTCTGCCGCGTGGGCGAGGACTACTACCTCGTGTGCTCCAGCTTCGAGTACTTTCCCGGCATCCCGGTCTTTCACAGCCGCGACCTGGTGAACTGGACCCAGATCGGCAACGCCCTCGACCGGCCCGGCCAGCTGGACCTGCCCGTCGACACGCCTTCCTCGGGCGGCATCTACGCACCCACCCTGCGCCACCACGACGGCCGGTTCTGGCTCGCCGTCTTCAACGTCGCCCCGGGCGGCGGCACTCTGCTGTTCACCACCACCGACCCGGCCGGTCCCTGGTCCGACCCGGTGCGTGTGCCCGGCGTCACGGGCATCGACCCGGACCTCGTCTGGGACGAGGACGGCACCTGCTGGTGCACCACCGCCGGGATCGCGCAGGTCCGCATCGACCCGCGCACCGGCGAGACCCTCGGCACGCCGCACCCCGTCTGGTCGGGCACCCCCGGCACCGCCGCGCCCGAGGGACCCCACCTGTACCGGATCGGTGACTACTGGTACCTGATGATTTCCGAGGGTGGCACCGAGCGCGGCCACGGCGTCTCCATCGCCCGTGGCCCCTCCCCCGCCGGCCCCTTCGAGCCCTGCCCGGCCAACCCGATCCTTACCCATCGCAGTACCGACCGGCCGGTGCAGAACACCGGGCACGCCGATCTGGTGCAGGCGGCCGACGGGTCCTGGTGGATGGTGCTGCTCGGCGTGCGACCGCAGGGCGGCACCCCCGGCTGGCACATCCTGGGGCGGGAGACCTTCCTGGCTCCGGTGACCTGGGAGGACGGCTGGCCCGTGGTCGGTGAGGTCGGAGGCGAACTCCCCCGGTCGCCCGGGCTGGAGGTACCGGCACCCGCTGCCGGCGGGCGTGACGACTTCGAGCCGGGCGGGCTCGCGCCGTACTGGATCTCGTTGCGCGACCGCCCGGCCGAGTGTGTCACCACGAAGGAACGTGACAGCTGGCTGACCCTGCGCGCCCGGGGAGGCTCCCTGGACGAGCCCGACGTGATCTTCGTCGGCCGCCGCCAGCAGCATCTCGCCTTCCAGGCCCGGTCCCTGGTCGACCCGTCCGAAGGCCGCGGTGGCCTCGCCGTCCGCCTCGACGAACGGCACCACTACAGCGTCGAGGCCGGTCCCGACGGTCGGATCACGGTGATCGCCCGGATCGGTTCGCTGCGCAGCGTCGCCGCCGAACTCACCCTTCCCACGCAGCTGTTGGTGCTGACGGTGCGCACCGGCCCGGCTCCCGAGCCGCACGACTCGCGCACCGGACCCGACTCCCTGGTCTTCGGCATCGAGACCGCCGACGGCACCGTCAACGAGCTGGCCTCGCTGGACGGCCGCTATCTCTCCACCGAAGTGGCGGGCGGCTTCACCGGCCGCGTGGTCGGTCTGTACGCCGCCGCCGGTACTGTCCACGCCGACTGGTTCGAGTACCTGCCGATCTCCGGCTGAGGCCAGTGGCGTCACGGTGCTGCCGCCGTACCGCACTGCGGCGCCCCGCCGCGAAGAATCCGCTCCCCGTGGTCCCAGGCCTGCACTTTGCCCCCACACAGTCCCCCGCCGTGGCACGCCACCGGCCGGCCGCGGCGGGTCCCCCACACCCGCACGTCCGAAGGGAAGCCACGTTGCACACCAGACAACGCACCATCCCGCAAGGAGCCCAGAAGCGTCCCCCACGAGGCCGCCGACTCCGCCGCACCCTCGGGCTGCTGCTCGGGCTGGCCGCCGTCCTCCAACTCGCCTGGAGCACGGGCGCGTTCGCCGCGCCCAAACCTCCGGTGAAGAACAACCGCATGGCCGTCGTCGCCGACATGCAGCCCAGCTGGAACCTGGGCAACACCCTGGACGCCATCCCCGACGAGACCTCCTGGGGCAACCCACCCGTCACGAAAGCCCTGTTCGACGCCGTCAAGGCGAAGGGCTTCCGCAGTGTGCGCATCCCGGTCAGCTGGAGCAGCCACCAGTCCGCCGACGCGCCGTACACCATCGACCCGGCCTTCATGCAGCGGGTCAGGCAGATCGTGGACTGGGCCATCGCCGACGGTCTGTACGTGGTCCTCAACGTCCACCACGACTCCTGGCAGTGGATCGCGGACATGCCCGCCCAGCACGACACGGTCCTGGCCCGGTGGAAGGCCACTTGGACCCAGATAGCCACCACGTTCAAGGACGAACCGCGCCTGCTGCTCTTCGAGAGCGTCAACGAGCCGGCGTTCAACAACGCCACCGACGCGCAGAAGACCCAGTTGCTCAACGAGTTGAACACCTCGTTCCACCAGCTCGTACGCGGCACCGGCGGTGGCAACGGCACCCGCCTGCTCGTACTGCCCACGCTCGGCACCACTCCGAGCAAGCCGCTGATGGACGACCTGGTCACGACCATGTCCTCGCTGAACGATGACAACCTGGTGGCCACCGTCCACTACTACGGCTTCTGGCCGTTCAGCGCGAACATCGCCGGCTACACCACCTTCGAGGACACCTCGAAGAAGGACATGGACACCGCCTTCGGCCTGATGCGTGACGTCTTCGTCGCCAAGGGCATCCCCGTGTACCTCGGCGAGTACGGCCTGCTGAGCTACCCCGACTACACCAAGCCCTACACCAACGTCCAGCCGGGTGAGGCGCTGAAGTACTTCGAGCGCCTGGGCTACGACGCGCGCGTCAACGGCGTCACCACCGCCCTGTGGGACGCGGGGTCCTTCATCAACCGCAACACCCTCCAGTGGCGGTACCCCACCCTGATGAACCAGATCACCTCCAGCTGGACCACCCGGTCCGGAACCGCCTCCTCCAACCAGGTCTTCGTCCCTGCGTCCGGCACCATCACCGACCGGACGCTCACCCTCGACCTCAACGGCACCTCCTTCCGCGGGCTGTGGCAGGGCGGTTCACGACTCGTCGCGGGCCGCGACTACACCGTGTCCGGCGACCGGCTCACACTGACCGCGAGCGCGCTCACCCGCCTGGCCGGTGACCGGGCCTACGGCGTCAAGGCGACGCTGGAGGCCAGGTTCTCGGCGGGTGTCCCCTGGCAGATCGACATCATCTCCAGTGACGTCCCCGTGTTGTCGAGCGCCAACGGCACCACCACCGGCTCCGTCACCATCCCCACCCGGTACCGCGGAGACGTGCTCGCCACGATGGAGGCCAGGTACGCGGACGGCAGTAATGCCGGCGGCGCCGACTGGACGCCGTACCAGGAGTACGGCAGGGCCTTCGTCCCGGACCACTCGGCGGGCACCCTCACGCTGACGTCCGACTTCCTGTCCGCGCTCAAGGACGGCCGGCAGGCGACCCTCACCTTCCACTTCTGGAGCGGCGCGAAGGTCACCTACCACGTCACCCGTAACGGCACCGCTGTCATCGGCTCCGCGTCCTGAGACGGCCCGCCGCGGCCTGAAGCGAAGGCCGCGGCGGGTCCCCGTGTGAAGGGAGAGCACGTTGCACGAGAGACAAGGCGCCGCCCGACGCCGGCATCACGACCGTTCCCCAAGGGATCGCCGACTGCGGCGGATCGTGGGGCTGTTCCTCGGCCTGGCCGCGGTACTCCCGCTCGCCTGGGGCGGGACGGCGGCCGCCGCGCCCGAGCGGGACACGTCCCCGTCCGACCGTATGGCGGTGGTCGCCGACATGCAGCCCAGCTGGAACCTGGGCAACACCCTGGACGCCATCCCCGACGAGACCTCCTGGGGCAACCCACCCGTCACGAAAGCCCTGTTCGACGCCGTCAAGGCGAAGGGCTTCCGCAGTGTCCGCATCCCGGTCACCTGGAACGGTCACCAGTCCGCCACCGCCCCCTACACCATCGACCCGGCCTTCATGCAGCGGGTCAAGCAGATCGTGGACTGGGCCATCGCCGACGGTCTGTACGTCGTCCTCAACGTCCACCACGACTCCTGGCAGTGGATCGACGACCTGCCCACCGACCACGACACGGTCAGGGACCGGTTCGACGCCACCTGGCGGCAGATCACCTCCACGTTCCGGGACGAGCCTCGCCAACTGCTCTTCGAAAGCGTCAACGAGCCGTTCTTCGAGAACATCACCGACGCTGAGAAGACCAGGCTGCTCCACGAGCTGAACGCCTCTTTCCACCGGATCGTGCGCTCCAGCGGCGGCGGCAACACGGATCGTCTGCTGGTGCTGCCCACGCTCGGCACCACTCCGAGCAAGCCGCTGATGGACGACCTGGCCGCGACGATGGCCTCACTCAACGATGACAACCTGGTGGCCACCGTCCACTACTACGGCTTCTGGCCGTTCAGTGTGAACGTCGCCGGCTACACCACCTTCGAGGACACCTCGAAGAAGGACATGGACACCGCCTTCGGCCTGATGCACGACACCTTCGTCGCCAAGGGCATCCCCGTCTACCTCGGGGAATATGGTCTGTTCGGCTTTCCGCCCGTCGACTCCGACCCCTATGTGGTCGAGCGGGGCGAGGCGCTCAAGTACTTCGAACGCCTCGGCCACACCGCCCGCCTCAACGGCGTCACGACCGCGCTGTGGGACCCGTACCAGTACCTCAACCGTGAGACTCTGCGGTGGCGCGATCCCGAGCTGATCGACTGGATCATGTCCAGCTACACCACCCGTTCCGCAACCGCCTCCTCCGACCAGGTGTACGTGCCCACCTCCGGCACCATCCCCGCCCGGACGCTCACCCTCGACCCCAACGGCACCACCTTCCGGGGTCTGTGGCAGGGCGGCCGCCCGCTCCTCCCGGGCCGCGACTACACCCTGTCCGGCGACCGGCTCACGCTGACCGCACGGGCGCTCACGCGCCTCGCCGGGGACCGGTCCCACGGTGTCCGGGCCACAGTGGAGGCCAGGTTCTCCAAGGGCCGCCCCTGGAAGATCGACATCATCTCCAGCGAGGTCCCGGTGCTCTCCTCCGCGACCGGAACCACCACCGGTCCGCTCACCGTCCCCACCCGGTTCCGGGGCGACCAACTCGCCACGATGGAATCGCGGTACGCCGACGGCACCCCGGCCGGCCCCATCAGCTGGAGCGCCTTCCAGATGTTCGGACCGCAGTTCGAGCCCGACTACACGGCCGGCACCCTCACGCTCACCTCCGACTACCTGTCCGCGCTCAAGGACGGCGAGACGGCGACCCTCACCTTCCACTTCTGGAGCGGCACGAAGGTCACCTACCACGTCACCCGTAACGGCTCCGAGGTCACCGGGGCCGCATCCTGATCCACCCACCGCGCCCCCGGTGCGGAGCCGCTCTCCCGGGCTCCGCACCGGTTCCTCGTGCACGTCGCCCACCCGGCCGAGGCTGCCCTGGCTGCATTCACCGGGCGAAGCCGATCGCCACGCCGCGACCTGCGGAAATCCGAGTTGTTCGAGTGACTCCTTCGAGCAATCAAGTCGGTATGGTAGGTGTATGGCTCATGTCTCAGCGGCCGAGCGCCGCCCTCAGTTGATCAAAGCAGCCATCGAACTCATGGCGCGAGAGGGAGTCGCTGCCGGAAGTACCCGTGCGATCGCCGCCGAGCTCGGCGTCGCGCAGGCCACGGTGCACTACACGTTCGGCACGAAGGAGGATCTGTACCGTGCCGTCCTCCAGCACCTGACCCAGGAGATGGAGAGCCAGGTGCGGCAAGCCGCACCGGTCGACGCCGGCTTCGAGGAAACCGTCGTAGTGCTTGCCTCCGCCTTGTGGCGCACGGTGCGTGACCAGTCGAAGAGCTATCAACTGCTCACCGAACTGACCATGTTCGCGCTCCGGTCGCCCCACCTCCGAGAGGCTCTCGAAACGCACAACCTCGGTGTCCTCAGCGTGACATCGGAGCTTGTGACAGACGCCGCCGAGCGCGCCGGCCGGCAGCTCGCACAGCCGGCGAGCACGGTCGCGCGGTTTTTCCTCGCCGGATTCGACGGACTCGTGCTGCAGCACCTGACGCAACCCGACGACGAGGCGGAACTGTCCTGTCTCCAGGCCTTGATCTCCTCCACGCTGGCTCTCGCCAGCGGTCGCGTGGAGATGGTCGCCGTACCTCGTGACCTCATCGAAGGAGTCATGTCGAGCGGTTGATCCGCTTCGGCGGGGTCGCTGGGCCGCGTGAAGTGTCACGGCGGGTGCACATGAATGCGTGTCGAGGCGGGTGGCCGCCTCGACATGGTCACGGTCATCACCGCGGTCGCCGGCTGCTATGAGGTGGCGACGAGGCCGGGCTCAACGTCGGACATCGTGAAACCGGCAGCGCAACATCACGCGGCCGACCGAGGCCGTCCACGTGCTTGCTCAGCACTCGCGCCCGCTCCCCCGGCATTCGGTATCGGGTGAACCCCCTGGTCCTCGCGGGCGCGGGCGACGATTTCCATGTCGACACCCAACGTGGCGGCATGCTCGACGAGGTGCCGGCGGTAGCCGCCGTCGACCCACACCTTGCGGATGCCGGGATGGCCGGCACGTACCGGCGCACATCGTCGAGGACCTCGTCGGTCCCCCTCGATCTGGTTGCATCCTTACCCGCCGCGGCGAAAAGGCCCCGGTGGACGGTTGTTGTCACCGGAAGAATCGCTTCATCGAACCGGTTCGCAGGAACGTAGCAGCGGGATGAGCTCACGGCAACATCTCGGGCGCGAGCGGAGTCTGCTGATCATCTGGGGTTACGACACGTTTCGAAAAGCTTCGCCGCAGGCGTTGACAGTGCCTTGTGGCGTTCCTATCTTCGCTTCACCGAACCGGTTCGATGACCGGTGAATGCCGGTCAGACCGCAGCACCGCTCCGGTGACGGAGGGAAGCGGTTCGAGTAAGGAGTCGCCATGAACATCGGCGAGATCGCCAAGCGGGCCGGTGTCTCGCGGAGCACCGTGTCGTACGCGTTGAGCGGCAAGCGTCCGGTGTCGGACGAGACCCGCGAAAAGATCCAGCGGGTCATCGACGACCTCGGATACCGGCCCAACGCGAGCGCCCGCGCTCTCGCCAACGGCCGGACCAGCACCATCGGTCTGGTCTTCCCGCCGGCCGGAAACCACTACACCGGGATGCAGCTCGACTTCATCGGCAGTGTCGTGGAGGCCGCGGCGGCTCATGACTACGACGTGCTGCTGTCGCCGAGCGGTGTGGACAGCGACCGCTCCTTCCAGCGGCTGCTGGGGGAGCGGCGGGTGGACGGGGCGATCCTGATGGAGATCAGGCTGGAGGACGACCGGGTCGATCACCTGGCCGCCCTGGACTTCCCCTCCATCGCCATCGGCCGCACGGCACATCCGGAAGGCGGCTGGTGGGTGGGCCTGGACCACACCGCGCTGGCCGCGGCCTGCGTCCACCACCTCGCGGACCTCGGCCACCGCCGGATCGCCTTCGTCAACCGGCCCGAGCAGTTGCTGCGGGCTGGGTACGAGTCCGCGCACCGGGGGCTGGACGGTTTCACCAAGGCGGCCGCCGAGCGCGGGCTGACGGTGCGGACGTACTGCTGCGGGGACGATGCCGCGTCGGGCCAGGCCTGCGTGGAGCGGATCCTGCACGACGACCCGGCCACCACGGCCCTCGTCACGCTCAACGAGGCCGCCCTGGGCGGCCTGTACCGAGGGCTCGCCCACGCGGGCCGTCATGTGCCGCGCGACTTCTCCGTCACCGGAGTCGTGGCGTCCCGGTGGGCTCAGACGGTGACCCCGCAGCTCACCGCGGCGGACGTCCCCGCGGAGGAGATGGGCCGACGTGCCGTCGACCTGCTCGTCGAACGGCTCGACCATCCCGACGCGCCGCCCCGCCACCATCTCCTCGCCCCGCCGATCTCCCTGCGGGCCAGCACCGGCCCCGCCGGCGGCACCCCCTCCGTCACTGCCCCGACAACGATCAACCCGTCCTGAACCGCTCCTTCCCTGAGCAGCACCCTGCGTAGTTGCAAGGTCCGCCGGCACTTCCCGGGCCGGTACTCCCAGCACCGCACCCCTTGAACCGCGACCGCAGACCACGGGTCTTCCCGTTCCCCCCTCTCTGCACCGGCCACCGGGCCCCGGCACCCCTGACCTGGCCGTTCGGTGTGCCCGTATGCCTCTCTTTCGCCCCTCTCACGGCACAGCTGTGCCTGGAACCAAGGAACCCGCCATGCGTAGAACCACCAGCCGCCGTCTCCTCGCCGCCGCGCTGACGACCGTCGTCGCCGTCGTCGGCACCGCCTGCTCCTCCGGCTCGGGCAGCACCGGTGCCGCCAAGGACGCGGACGGCGGCGCTTACACGATCTGGGACCCGTACCCGCAGTTCGACAAGAGCTCCGCCTGGGCGAAGCTGCTGGACGCCTGCGGCACCAAGGCCGGCGTGAAGATCAAGCGGACCGCCTTCGACACCAGCGACCTGGCGAACAAGGCGCTGCTCGCGGCGCAGCAGCGCAACTCCGCCGACGTCCTCATCGTCGACAACCCAGTGGTGTCCACCCTGGCCGAGGCAGGCGTCCTCACCACGACCGACGACAACAAGCTGG
The DNA here is from genome assembly GCF_030386795.1 of Streptomyces sp. S.PNR 29. Lineage (GTDB taxonomy): Bacteria > Actinomycetota > Actinomycetes > Streptomycetales > Streptomycetaceae > Streptomyces. The sequence goes on along the minus strand of NZ_JANUQM010000011.1, from coordinate 256,186 downwards.
ACACCTCCAAGGTCGACCCCAACCTGCTCGCGGCCGGCCAGTCGGGCGGCAAGACGTACGGCACGCCGATCGGCGCCAACACGCTCGCGCTGTACTACAACAAGAAGGTGCTGAAGGAGGCCGGGGTGGACATCTCCTCGGTCACGGACTGGAAGTCGCTGACGGCGGCGCTGGCGAAGGTGAAGAAGGCGGGCAAGAAGGGCATCACGTTCTCCGGCATCGGGACCGAGGAGGGCAGTTTCCAGTTCCTGCCGTGGTTCTGGGGCTCGGGCGCCAAGCTGACCCAGCTCGACTCGCCCGAGGGCGTGTCCGCGCTGAAGCTGTGGACCGACTGGCTGAAGAAGGGCTACGCCCCCAACTCCGTCATCAACAACACCCAGACCACCAGCTGGCAGGAGTTCGCCGGCGGTGACTACGCCTTCGCGGAGAACGGCACCTGGCAGCTCGCCAATGCCGAGAAGGCGGGCTTCGAGTACGGCGTCCTGCCCATCCCCGCCTCCGGCGGAGGCAACGCCGCCGCACCGACCGGCGGCGAGTTCGTCACCGTCCCGGTGCAGAGCGACGCCGGCCGCTACGCCACCACCCAGAAGCTGGTGTCCTGCCTGACCAGCACGGAGAACCTGTACGACACCGACACCACCCTGTCGTACGTGGCTCCCACCAGTGAGGTCCAGGACAAGCAGGTGGCGGCGAACGCCGAGCTGAAGCCGTGGGTCGAGGCGGTCAAGGCGGCCAAGGGACGCACCAGTGACGACCTGGGCACCAAGTACCCCAAGATCTCCGAGCAGATGTGGAAGGCCGTCCAGTCCGCCCTCAGCGGCTCCAAGGCGCCCAAGGACGCGTTCACCGAGGCACAGGCCGCCGTCAAGTAAGGCGTCAGGCAACCGCGTCCGAGGACTTCTTCTGATGAATCGCACGACACGCCCGCCGGCCCACCGGCCGGTGCGTGACCGGAACGGGGCGGCGGCCACCACCGCCGCCCCGCCCCCGGCCACCACCGCACGCCGACACCGCCGCCGTCCCACCTCCCAGCAGTGGGCGGCCTGGGGGTTCCTCACCCCGGTCGTCCTCTACCTCGCCCTCTTCTACGCCTATCCGCTCTACCGCAACCTCGATCTGAGCCTGCGCAATTACACCGTCCGCTCCTTCGTCCAGGGCAACGCGCCGTTCACCGGTCTCGCGAACTACCGGACGGTCTTCGACGACCCGACGTTCGGTCCGGCCCTGACCCACACCGTCGTCTTCACCGCCGTGAGCCTGGTCTTCCAGTACGCCATCGGCCTGGCCCTCGCGGTCTTCTTCAACCAGCACTTCCGGCTCTCGGCGACCCTGCGCGCCCTGTTCCTCGTACCGTGGCTGCTGCCGCTGATCGTGTCGGCCTCCACCTGGTCGTGGATGCTCAACAGCGACTCCGGCATCGTCAACGCGGCTCTGCACGCCGTGGGCATCGGTCCGGTCAACTGGCTGACCTCGCCGGACTGGTCGCTCACCTCGGTGATCATCGCCAACATCTGGATCGGCGTCCCGTTCAACCTGGTCGTGCTCTACAGCGGCCTGCAGTCCATCCCCGCCAGTTTGTACGAGGCGGCCGCCCTGGACGGGGCCAACGCCTGGCAGCGCTTTTGCCGCATCACCTTCCCGCTGCTGCGCCCGGTGTCCGCGATCACCCTGCTCCTCGGGCTGGTCTACACGCTCAAGGTCTTCGACATCATCTGGATCATGACCAAGGGCGGCCCGGCGGAATCGTCCACCACCTTCGCCACCTGGTCCTACCAGCTCGGCTTCGGCAACCTGCTGCCCGCCTTCGGCCCCGGCGCGGCCGTCGGCAACCTGCTGGTGGTCGCCGCCCTGGTCTTCGGCCTGGTGTACCTGAGAGTCCAGCGAAAGCAGGCACTGTCATGAACCGGGGCTCAAGCCGCACGTGGTGGAAGACGGCCGTCGGTCTGCTGCTGACGGCGGTCATGCTCTTCCCCGTCTACTGGATGCTCAACGTCTCCCTCACCCGCGACCAGGACATGCGCAAGAGTCCGCCGGACCTCCTGCCGCTCCACGGCACGCTGGCCGGCTACCGCACCGTCCTCGACGAGCAGTTGCCCTACCTCGGCACCAGCCTCGTCATCGGCCTGGGCACCGTCGTGCTCACCGTGGCGCTGGCAGCGCCCGCCGGATACGCGCTGGCCAAGCTGCGCCCCCGCGGCCGGGGAGTCCTCGGCTTCCTGTTCCTGGTGGCCCAGATGATCCCCGGCATCATCATGGCGATGGGCTTCTACGCCATCTACCTGCAACTCGGGCTGCTCCAGTCCGTGCCCGGCCTGATCGTCGCCGACTCCACCCTGGCCGTCCCCTTCGCGGTCCTGATCTTCACCGCGTTCATGTCCGGCATCCCCGGCGAACTGCTCCAGGCCGCGCAGATGGACGGAGCAGGCGCCCTGCGCACGTTCTGGTCGATCGTGCTGCCGATGAGCCGCAACTCGATCGTCACCGTGTCGCTGTTCGCGTTCCTGTGGTCCTGGTCCGACTTCGTCTTCGCCAGCACCCTGGCCAACGGCGGCGCCCATGAGCCGATCACCCTCGGCATTTACCACTACATCGGCAACAACAACCAGGAGTGGAACGCCATCATGGCCACCGCAGTCGTGGCCTCGCTGCCCGCCACGGTGATCCTCGTCCTCGCCCAGCGCTATGTCGCCGCCGGCGTGACGGCCGGAGCCGTCAAGGACTGACCACCGCACGACCTCCGTCGGTCACCCCTGCTGAAGAAACGAGTCACGCCACATGACCGCCGCCCGATCCGGCCCGGCTTTCTCCATCCATGACATCCCGTTCAGCACGCACGGCTCCTGGTTCGGCATCTCCCCCGTGCTCGCGGAGAAGACGCGCGCCGAGGACCTCCACCTCGTCTCCCACCAGAACGGCATGCACGCCGTCCTGCGCCTCGTCCCCCTGGACACGGCGACGGGCGAACGGGCCAAGACCGCCGTGCGGGCGACACCGACGCTGCTCAGCTGGACGGCAGCGGACGGCCGCATCGACCTCGCCTACGAGTCGCCGGACACCGTCCGTGTGCGCGGCACAGGGCTGGGCCTGCGCGTCACCGCGGCGGCGGAGGTCCTGACCCCGTTCACGGGCACCTACTTCTACCGGGACCCGGTGGACGACGCCCACACGTTCACCTCCTACGAGACCGGCCGCCGCTACCGGGTCACGGTGCTGTCCGGCACGGTGGCCGAGGTGTCCGACGTCCAGGGCCTCGGTGCGGGTGACCGCGGTCTCACGGTCACCGCCGGGGCCGAGGGTTCGTGGGAGGTGGCGGTCGAGGAGTACGACAGTGCGCGACTGCCTTACCGCGCGTCGGCGAAGTTCGACGAGGTCGGCGAGGCCGCGCGGGGATCGTTCGCCGCGTTCGCCGACGCGGTGGCCCCGTGGCGCTCGTCGGACACCCCGGCCGCCGAGCTCGCCGCGTACGTCCTGTGGTCGGCGACGGTCCGCCCGGCGGGCCTGGTCACCCGGCCCGCGGTGCTGATGTCCAAGCACTGGATGGACAAGGTCTGGAGCTGGGACCACTGCTTCAACGCCCTCGCCCTGGCGCCCGGAGCCCCGGCGCTCGCCTGGGACCAGTTCTCCCTGCCCTTCGACCACCAGGACGAGACCGGCGCCCTGCCCGACTCGGTGACCCACTCCGAGGTCCTCTACAACTTCGTCAAGCCGCCCATCCACGGCTGGACCCTGTCCCACCTGCGTCAACGGCTTTCCGAGCCCCTCAGCCGGACGGAACTCACCAGGACCTACCGCAGGCTGGCACGGTGGACGGAGTTCTGGCTCACCGCCCGCCGCGCACCGGGCGCCGCCCTGCCCCACTACCAGCACGGCAACGACAGCGGCTGGGACAACGCCACCACCTTCGACCCGGAGCGCGTGATCGTCTCCGCCGACCTGGCCGCCTTCCTCGTCCTCCAGCTCCACGAACTCGCCCGCCTGGCCGGCGAGCTCGACCTGCCCGACGAGGCCCGGCGCTGGACCCGCGCCGCCGAGGCGACCCAGGCCGCGATGCTCGACGAGCTGTGGACGGGAGAGCGGTTCGTGGCCCGCGGCGTCGACAGCGGCGCGACCTGGGACAGCTCCAGCCTGCTGGACCTGATGCCGATGGCGCTGGGCGAGCACCTGCCCGAGGGCATCGGCAAGACCCTGGCGGCCCGGATCGAGGCCCACCTGACCCCGTACGGACTGGCCACCGAACTGCCCACCTCACCCCACTACCTCGCTGACGGCTACTGGCGCGGCCCGATCTGGGCCCCCGCCACCGTCCTCATCGAGGACGGCCTGCGCCGCGCCGGCCACCACCGCCTCGCCGACGAGATCAGCGCCCGCTTCCGCGCCCTGTGCGAGACCCACGGCTTCGCCGAGAACTTCGACGCCCTCACCGGAACGGGCCTGCGCGACCGCGCCTACACCTGGACCGCCGCCGCCTACCTCCTCCTCGCCGAGGCGCACGCGCACAGAGACAGCCGCTGACCGGCTGCCTCACGCAAGCCCCGAGGTCGTTCAGACCCCGGTTGTTTCACTTCCTTCCCTCCCAGGAGCCGCGCAATGAGACCGCTCACCACCCTCACCGGAGCCGCAACCCGTCCCAGACGCCGAGCCGTCGCGTCCGCGTCCGTCCTCCTGGCCACTCTGGCCTCGACCCTGGTGCCCGCCGCCTCGTCACAGGCCGCGGACACCGGCGTCACCGTCGACTTCTCCGCCACCGGCGGCGCCCCGACGTACCACGCCTCGGGCACCATCTACGGGATGACCCCCGACGGGTCGCTGCCGCAGGACCACTTCTACAAGGACCTCAAGTGGCACCTGATGCGGGCGGGCGGTGCCCAGCTGAACAGCGGCGGCTACGGCACCAGCCTGGCCGCCTACCAGACCCGCTGGAACTCGACCCTCGCCCAGTACCGGCGGACCGCCGCCCTCGGTGGCACCTTCGTCATCCTTCCGCACGACCTGTGGGGCGCAGACAGCACGACGAGCCAGGCCTGGCCTGGTGACAACGGCGACTGGACGAAGTTCGACGCCTTCGTCGACCAGCTCGTCGGGGACGTCAAGGCCAACAACATGACGGTCGAATGGGACCTGTGGAACGAGCCGGACAACCCTCCGTTCTGGGGACGGTCGCAGAGCCAGTACCTGGAGATGTGGAAGCGCTTCTACCAGAAGGTCCGGGCCGCCCTGCCGAACGCCTTGATCGTCGGGCCCAGCACGTATCAGAGCCCCGGCGGGAACGCCTCCAACTGGTGGAACACCTACCTCGACTACGTCAAGGCCAACAACGTCGCACCGGACATCTACAGCTGGCACACCCTCCCCGGCGACCCGGTCTCCGACGCGAGCGCGGTCAACTCCAAGCTGGCGGCCCGGTCCATGGCCACCAGCCGTCCCTTCCAGATCAACGAGTACGCCAACAACAACGAGCAGACCCCGGGCCGCGGCGCCTGGTACATCTCCCGCCTGGAGCGCGCCGGAGCCGACGGTCTGCGTGCCAACTGGGCCATGGGCAGCGGCCTGCACGACGGTGAGGCGAACTTGCTCACCAAGAACAGCGCGGGCCAGTACCTGCCGCTGGGCGAGTGGTTCCTGTACCGCTACTACGGCTCCCAGACCGGCAACATCGTCAAGTTCATCCAGGGCACCGGCACCGACGGGCTGGCGACGAAGGACAACTCCGCGCGCAACGCGAAGATCCTGCTGGGCAGCAACGGCAACACCGGCAACGTCACCGTCAACCTGAACCGGCTCGACACCACCTCCGTGGTGGAGAACGGCCAGGTACGCGCCGTCCTGCAGCGCATCTCCGCCAACGGCGGCGGCGCGGTGACCGGCCCGGTCACCGTGTCCGACCAGACCCTGACCGTGAGCAGCAACGCGGCCTCCCTCACCGTGCCGTGGACGAACGCGTCCGACGCTTACACCGTGACCCTGCTCCCGCCGTCCAACACCACGGTCTCCACCGTCGCCGTCAGCGAGAACAGCGGTCAGTGCCTGGACGACACCAACCTCTCCACGGCCGACGGCACGCAGTACCAGCAGTACTACTGCGAGGGCGGCTACCAGCAGATGCTGGACTTCAAGCCGGTGAGCGGCAAGGCAAATACGTACACCGTGGTCAACGAGCTCAGCGGCAAGTGCCTCGACGTCGCCGGTGGGTCCACGGCCGACGACGCGGCCATCATCCAGTACACCTGCAACAGCCAGCCCAACCAGCAATTCACCCTCAAGCCGGTCACCGCGCTGGGCAACAGCAAGGACTACCAGCTGGTAGCCGTGCACAGCGGCAAGTGCGTCGACGTCAGCAACATCTCGACCGCACCCGGCGCGAAGATCCACCAGTGGACCTGCGACCCGGCGAGCACGCTGGCCAACAAGAAGAACCAGATCTGGCGGCTCCAGGGCATGGGCTGACCCGGCCTCGAGCACGGGGGCTCCCGTCACACCCGGCAGCCCCCGTCGTCGAGCGGCGGCGGGACAGTCGCCACCGTCACCACACGGCAGTCACCGCGGACGACAGCCCACCCACACGTCCGGCACGGGGGCCGGCACAGGAAACAGCCCCATCCCTGAAGGGACGTAAGCACATGCCAGCAATCGGGCAAAGACGCTCGACCGCCAGCCGCCTCCTGCGCGGCGTCGCGTCGACGCTGCTCCCCCTGAGCCTCGTCGCCGGAGTCACCGCCGTGACGGCGACTCCGGCCTCCGCAGCCACCCCCACCCTCACCGTCGACCTGGGCAACAGCACCGGAGCCTTCCGCGGCGGTGCCTCGGGCGCCCTGTACGGCCTGTACGGCCCCGAGGTGCCGACCAACAACCTCATCGAGGGGATGGGGCTGAAGACCACCAACACCAAGTACCAGGACGGCCAACAGCACCCCGGCTCGGACGCTCTGGAGATCGCCAAGCCCTTCGTGGACAGCGGCGGCGGGGACGTCTTCATCTACATGACGGACGTGTACCGCGCCAACTACGAGCGGACCAGCTACTCGGCCTACCAGGCGACCATGAAGACGCAGGTCGAGCAGGCGAAGGCCAGCCCGTACGCGAGCCACATCGTCTTCATCCCCTACAACGAGCCCGACCTGAACTGGTTCAAGGGCATGGGCAGCAACGCCACCGCGCTGGCCAACTTCAACGCCGAGTGGCTCCAGACCTACAACTTCATCAAGGGCATCTGGCCCCAGGCACGACTGGCGGGTCCCAACTCCGCCGGCTACACCGACTTCTCCTTCAGCGGCTTCCTCAAGTTCTGCAAGGCCAACAACTGTCTGCCCGACGTGGTGACCTGGCACACCCTGGGCAGCCCGGCGGGCGTCCGCAGCACCGTCGACGCCTACCGCGCGGTGGAGACCGCCGCGGGGATCACCTCCCCGATCCCCGTCAACCTCAATGAGTACGCCCACCGGTACCACCTGACCGACCCCGGCCAGATGGTCCAGTGGATCGCGGCCATCGAGGACGAGAAGGTCGACGGCAACCTGCCGTACTGGAACATCAACGGCAACCTCGGCGACTCCGCTGCGGCCCAGAACACGCCCAACGCACAGTGGTGGCTGTACAACTGGTACAGCTCCATGAGCGGCAACACCGTCAAGGTCACCAGCAGCGCCGGGGCCAACGCCGCGTACACCCTCCAGGGCCTGGCCAGCCTGGACACGGCCAAGAAGCAGGCCCGCGTCATCCTCGCCGGGGGCGGCACCAGCGGTGACTCCAGCACCGTCATCAAGAACATCGACCCCGCGGTCTTCGGCAGCACCGTGCACGTCAGCGTGTTCCAGGACCGCTACAGCGGCTACCTCGGCGCGGCGGCCACCCCGACCCGGCTCTCCGACGCGGACGTCGCCGTGGGCTCCGACGGCTCGATCACGCTCCCCATCACCCTTGACCGCATGTCGGCGTACGAGGTGATCGTCTCCCCGGGCGGCACCGGCAGCACCACCGCCTCCGACAGCACCTGGACGGGCACGTACGAGGCCGAGAACGCCACGCTCAGCGGCACCGGCTACAACATCAACACCGAGGGCACCACCGGCAGCGTCGACAAGTTCGCCACCTCCGGCACCAAGGACGTGGGCGGACTGCGCACCGGCTCCAGCACGGTGATCTCCTTCCCCGTCTCCGTGCCCACCACCGGCGACTACAAGCTGTCGGTGTTCGGCAACAGCTACGCCAAGGACCCGGACGTCAAGGGCCCGACGAACATCTACGCACGGGTCGACGGCGGCGCCTCCACCAGGGTCGACATACCGGTGGGCTTCCAGTGGGTGGTATGGGGACACGATGACGCCACCGTGCACCTCACCGCGGGCAGCCACACCATCACCCTGGCCACCACGGGCGACAACGGCGCCACGACCGTCGGCGACGCCATCATCGACAAGATCGACCTCCAGTACAAGGACCCCGACGTCCAGGGCACCACGCTCTACGAGGCCGAGCAGGCGAACCTCTCCGACAGCGGCACCGCCACCTACACCTCCCAGGGCCAGTCCGGCGCCGGCGCGGTGAACCTCACCTCCGGCAAGTCCGCCACATTCTGGGTCTACTCCGAGCGGGACGGCTACGCGGACCTGACCGCCCGCTTCCGCAACACCGGTCAGGCCTCCCTCACCGTCAACGGCAGGACCGTCAACGACCAGACCCTCTCCGGTGCGACGACCGACGCCTGGTACACCTCCACCAACCGGGTCTTCCTGAACGGCGGCATCAACAAGGTCAAGGTGACCGGCACCAGCGGCACCCTCGCCCTGGACAACCTGGCCGTCAACCCGTTCAGCGCCACCGACCCGGTCACCACCGGCAACGTCGTCACCTACCAGGCCGAGAACGGCACCCTCACCGGCACCGCTGCCGTGGACAACAGCTACAGCCAGGCCAAGGGCGGCGTCGTCAAGGGCATCGGCAACGGAACCGCCAACTCCCTCACCCTCAACGTCAACGCGCCCACGGCCGGCACCTACGCCATGACCATGCGCTTCGCCAACGCCGAGGAACTGCCCTCCAACCACTACAACCCCGACCTGTACGCCGAGCACGCCGACGTCAGCGTCAACGGCGGCTCCGCCACCCGCGTCAACTTCGCCAGCACCCTGCACTGGAACCAGTTCCAGAACTACACGGTCCCCGTGACCCTCACCAAGGGCGCCAACACCGTCAAGTTCACCGCCTCACAGCTCTACAACTGGGACGGCACCACCATCGGCGTGGTCTACTCCGGCGGCGGCAGCGACATCGGACAGCCCATGCGGTCCAGCTCCGCGCCCCACCTCGACCAGGTCTCCTTCGCACCCGCGAGCCTGCACATCGGCGCCGCGGCCGGCTTCTCCTCCACGGCCGTCGCCCAGCACAGCGGGCTCTGCCTGGAGAACCCCGGCCAGTCCACCGGCAACGGCACCCAGTACCGGCAGAACACCTGTGGAAGCGGAGAGGAGCAGGTCTTCGACTTCCACCGCGTCTCCGGCACGACCGACACCTACACCGTCGTCAACCACTTCAGCGGCAAGTGCCTGGACATCAGCCAGCTCTCCACGGCCGACGGCGCGGCGGTCCAGCAGTGGACCTGCCTCAACGGCCCCAACCAGCGCTTCACGCTCCGACCGGTGACCGCGCTGGGCAACAGCCACGACTACCAGCTGGTCGCCGTGCACAGCGGCAAGTGCGTCGACGTCAGCACCATCTCCACCGCACCCGGCGCCCTCGTCCACCAGTGGACCTGCGACGCGGCGAGCGCCCTGACCACCAAGAAGAACCAGATCTGGAGGCTCACCGGCAAGGACTGACCCGGCCCTCAGCCACCAACGACACCTGACCGGGCAGCGGCCCGCCGGCGCAGTCCGGCGGGCCGCTGCCGTTCACACGCAGCACCGCGTCGAGGGCATCGAGCCGGTAAGGCGATGTCGCCGCCGCAGGCCCACCGGCCGAAGCGGTCCCGGCGCATGGGCTCCAGGAGCACCTCGCAGCCGTGAAGTCGGCGACCGGACCGGCCGGGACGCGGGTGGGCGCCTGGCGGAAGTGGTCATACCGCTGGACGAGTAGTTCCGATTGCCATCCGCTCCCTGACCGCCGACACCGACCGGCACAGCCGTCGGCCTGCGTGATCGACGCGCGGAGCGTGAAGACCTCCATCAGCGTCCCCGCCGCGAGTCAGGGCACGGTGCGGGCAAGAAGATCGTGGGCCGCAAGCGCAGCATCGTGACCGACGCACTCGGTCTGCTGCCGGCCGCCCTGGTCACGGCGGCCAGTGTCCAGGACTCCACGGCCGGCACCCGGCTGCCCGGCAGCCGCGCTGCCGATACGGACGCGATCCGCCGGTGCCCGGCCCTCAGGGAGGGCTGGCCACCGGCGGACGCTCACCGCGTCAAGGGGTTACGGAAGCGGCGGGTAGGCGTTCTGCATCAGCTGCCTGAACTGGGCGGAGAACCAGTGTCCCGCCACGGGCGCGTTCGGCAGTGACCCCGTGGGGTTGTTGCCGTTGCGGGGGTTGCCGCCGTAGGTCGGGTCGCACATGCGGTCGAAGCCCTTGCCCTCGTCGTTGGGGATGGCGCTGCTGGAGCCGTCGGACTCCCCCGGCGGCTTGACCCACACGTAGGCGTCGATGCCGGCGGCCGGTGCCGCGGTGGGCCGTTCGCCGAGGCCGGCGCCGCTCTGGTTGCACCAGTTGCCGGCGTGGATGCGCCGGTCGATGCGGCTGCCGTTGACGTAGTCGTCCACGGAGGTCATCGGTCCGGGGCCGGTGGGCCGGGCGGTGCCGCCCCAGCCGTTGCGGGAGGTGTCGATGAGCATGCCGAGGCCGGACTCGAAGCCGGCCGCGACGAGCTTGTCACGCAGCGCCTGGGCGAAGGACTGCTCGTCCACGTACTGGTTCCAGTCGACCCACTTCGACTGGCGCACGGTCTGCCCGTTGACGCTGTCGGTGACCTTGAAGTTCGGCTCCTTGACCGGGCTGTAGTTGGCGGTGTTGACGATGAACCCGGCGACGTCCTTCACGCTCGCGCCGTTGGTCGTGGCGACCTTGTAGAACTCCTGCACCGACGGGCCGAGGTTGCTGTCCCAGCCGAGCCAGCCGTGGTGCCCGGCGTCGACGTAGTTGTAGACGTTCGCGAGGGCGCCGAGCTTGTCGAGGGCGTAGGAAACGCCCTTTTCGTAGTTGCCGTTGCTCTTCATGGCCACGCACGCGTCGGTGGTGGTGGGGGTGCCGCCGGCGTTGGTGACCAGGTTGGGCAATGAGTCGGGCTCGATGACCGTGGCGATCCGCAGGCCCGCGTACTTGGGGTCGGCGAGGATCGAGACGATCGGGTCGATGTACTGGCTCTTGTACTTGTCGAGGTCGTTCGGTCCGAGTTCACCGTTGGAGGCGAGGGCGGCGCAGTCACGGCCGGGCAGGTCGTAGATGACCAGCTGGACGACGAGTTCGCCGCTGCCCTTCTGCTTCAGCGCCTCGTCGAGGTGCGCCCGCAGCCCCATGCCGCCGTTCACACCGTTGATCGCGGCGATCCGGTCCAGCCAGACCGCGGTGGGCTGGTTGGAGATACGGCTGCCGCCCGGTTCTGCGGCGGCCTTCGCGGACCACTCCGGGTTCACATAGACCTTGGCGCCGGAGTACGGGTTGCCTGCCTTGGGCCCGGTCGGGCCGGGGTCCGTCGGGCCCGGGTCGGTCGGGCCGGGGTCCGTCGGGCCGCCGTCGACGTTGCAGGTCACGCCGTCGAGGGTGAACGTGGCCGGGATGGCGTTGGTGCCGCTGTAGGTGCCCTGGAAGCCGAAGCTGACCGAACCGCCGGTGGCGAGCGTGCCGTTGTAGCTCTCGTTGTTGGCGGTGACGGCGGCGCCACTCTGGCTGATCTTCGAGTTCCAGAAGTTGGTGATCTTCTGGTTGCCCGCGTACGACCACTTCACCGACCAACCCGACTTGGCAGCCGCGTTGTTGGTGAGGGTGACGGCAGCCGTGAAGCCGGTGTCCCACTGGTTCTGCACCTTGTAGTCCACCGTGCAGGGTACGGAGGCGGTGGCGGCACCGGCCGGTGCCGTGAGAAGCGCAGCCCCTGAGCTTCCGGTGAGCAGCGCGAGGGCGGCGAGCAGTGAGGTCCTGGTGCGACTCATGAGTGTGGGTTCCTTCTCCTTCGACATTCTTCTACTGATCACGGCTGCGCAGAGGGTTGCGCGGTCCGATGCTGTGCAGGTGGGCGTGGCGTCGTGGTTCGAGACCGGGGACGGGGCGGAGGAGCGGTGCCGGGTGCCCGCTCCATCCCAGGTGGGACGGATTGCGGGCGCCGGACCACTCATGACCTTGTCGGTGAAGCCGTGCGAGGAGGTACGCGCACTGATCTCTCGCGCCACCAAAGGCACGTGCGCGGCGATGGGAGCGAGCGTGGCCGGCCGCCGGCTCTCGTCGGTGCAGATGTCGGAGCAGGTGTTGCTGTTGTGGACGCGCCGGGGGCGACCGGCTTGCCCGCCGGGTCGGTGGGCTCGTGCAGTAGCCACAGATCGAGGTTGCTGGGGTATGCCGGTCCACCCGCCAGCATCACGTTCTTCGCTCTGGTGGAGTGCACATAAGCGTCCACCACGTCAGTGCCGGCGACCTCGCACGAGACCTCTGGGCGGACACCGCCGTGTCACCGTGCCGCCGGTACTTCCGCACGTCCGCGACACCGCAGGTCGTACGGTCCGGGCACAGCTCACTGAACGGGTCGGCAAGGACCACGATCTCGCGTGATCCGGCTTGATCTCGGACAGGCCGAGTCGACGCTCCTGGCTGCCGGTCGGCTCGGACCCCTCGGTCGTGGCGGGCACCGTCGTGCCGGACCGGGACCAGGCGGTGTTCCGGTCCTGGGTGAGCTCGCGACCGTCGGCGAAAGTCGAACGGCGGTGTCCGACTGTGCGACGCGGCGGACTTGTCGGTGCTTTGCGCTGATCCGTGGAAGCCGTTGCCCCACTGACCGTGGACGATGTGCTCCCTCGGCCAGGGACGCATCGCTCCCTGGGCCGAGACCATCGGGACGACCGTGGTGGCGACGAGCGTGTCGGCGCCCGCAACGGCTAAAAGTAACGAAGGTGGGGGGTGTCGCATGAGCGACTCCTGCAGTTGAGCGCGTCATGACCGGCGCGTCGCCTGATTGGAACCGCTCCCACTGGTGCGAAGGAAAGTAGCGGCGAGTGGCGCGGTTGCCCAGAGGGGCGGCGTAACTTTCTTTGAACTAAACGGTTTTATGCCTTCGACTCTTCAAGCGTCTTGACCCCCACCGACCGCGTCTCCATGATGGGAGCGCTCCCACTGGCCAAGACTTGTCCTTCCCCGAGCCGCAGCCGCTAGGAGGAACCAGTTCATGGATCCCGGACGCAAACGCAGAGCCGTTCGGCGGGTGTGGACCGCCGTGGCGACCGCTTTAGCCCTGCCCCTGTCGTTGCTGGCCACGGGTTCGGCTCCGGCCCAGGCGGCCGCACTTCGGTGCAGTGTCGACTACAAGACGAACGACTGGGGCTCCGGCTTCACCGCGGATCTGACGATCACCAACCGCGGTACGGACGTCATCGACGGCTGGACCCTGACCTACAGCTACACGGGCAACCAGAAGCTCAGCAACGGCTGGAACGGCACCTGGTCCCAGTCGGGCCAGTCGATCACGGTGAAGGACGCCGGCTACAACGGGCGGATCGCCGCCGGCGCCGCCGTGTCGACCGGCGCCCAGTTCAGCTATAGCGGCACCAACGCCGCCCCTACGAACTTCGCGATCAACGGCACCAGCTGCACCGGCGCCCACCAACCCCCCATCACCGTGCTCACCAGCCCGGCGGCCGGCGCCGTCTACACGCAGGGCGACGCGGTGCCGCTCGCGGCCACCGCCGCGGCCGCGGACAACGCCACGATCAGCAAGGTGGAGTTCTACGACGACACCACACTGCTGGGCACGGACACCACGGCGCCGTACTCGCTCTCGACCTCAAGCTTGACCGTGGGCAGTCATTCACTCGTCGCGAAGGCCTACGACAGCCTCGGCGCGTCCGCGTCGTCCACGCCCGTGGGCATCACGGTCGCCTCAGGGCCCACCGTGGTCGCCACGCCCACCCAATTGGGTATCCAGCAGGGCAAGACGGGCACCTACGAGGTGAAGCTGTCGAAGCAGCCGTCCTCGAACGTCACCGTCACCACGGCCCGGACGGGCGGCAATTCAGGTCTGTCGGTGACCGGCGGCGCTTCGCTCACCTTCACGCCGCAGAACTGGAACACGGCGCAGAAGGTGACCATCACCGCCGACAGTTCCGGTACCGGCGCGGCGACCTTCGAGTCGACGGCCCCCGGGCACGCGAAGGCCGCGGTCACCGTGACGCAGCTGGGAGCGACGAAGGACTACGACGCCCGCTTCCTGGAGCTGTACGGGAAGATCACCAACCCGGCGAACGGCTACTTCTCGCCCGAGGGCATCCCCTACCACTCGGTGGAGACGCTGATCGTCGAGGCGCCGGACCACGGTCACGAGACCACCTCGGAGGCCTACAGCTACCTTCTCTGGCTCCAGGCGATGTACGGCAAGGTCACGGGCGACTGGTCCAAGTTCAACGGGGCCTGGGAGATCATGGAGAAGTACATGATCCCCACCCACGCGGACCAGCCGACCAACTCCTTCTACAACGCCTCGAAGCCGGCGACCTACGCGCCCGAACTGGACACGCCCAACGAGTACCCGGCGAAGCTGGACACCGGGGTCTCGGTCGGTTCGGACCCGATCGCCGGTGAGCTGAAGAGCGCCTACGGCACGGACGACGTCTACGGCATGCACTGGCTGCAGGACGTCGACAACGTGTACGGCTTCGGCAACTCGCCGGGCAAGTGCGAGGCGGGTCCGTCGGACACCGGTCCGTCGTACATCAACACCTTCCAGCGCGGCGCGCAGGAGTCGGTGTGGGAGACGGTGCCGCAGCCGACCTGTGACGCCTTCAAGTACGGCGGCAAGAACGGGTACCTGGACCTGTTCACCGGTGACGCCTCCTATGCCAAGCAGTGGAAGTTCACCAACGCCCCGGACGCCGACGCGCGTGCGGTGCAGGCCGCCTACTGGGCCGACATCTGGGCCAAGCAGCAGGGCAAGGGCTCGGACGTCTCCGCGACGGTGACCAAGGCCGCGAAGATGGGCGACTACCTGCGGTACGCGATGTACGACAAGTACTTCAAGAAGATCGGCAACTGTGTGGGCCCGTCCACCTGCCCGGCCGGCACCGGCAAGGACGCCTCGATGTACCTGCTGTCCTGGTACTACGCCTGGGGCGGTGCCACCGACACCTCGGCGGGCTGGGCATGGCGCATCGGCTCCAGCCACTCCCACAGCGGCTACCAGAACCCCCTCGCGGCCTACGCACTCGCCAACTACGCACCGCTGAAGCCGAAGTCGACGACGGGCCAGGCGGACTGGGCCAAGTCGCTGGAGCGGCAGATGGAGTTCTACCGCTGGCTGCAGTCGAACGAGGGCGCGATCGCGGGCGGTGCGACCAACAGCTGGGCGGGCCGGTACGCGACACCGCCGGCCGGGAAGTCGACGTTCTACGGCATGTACTACGACGAGAAGCCCGTGTACCACGACCCGCCGTCCAACCAGTGGTTCGGCTTCCAGGCGTGGTCGATGGAGCGGGTCGCCGAGCTGTACCAGCAGACGGGGAACGCGCAGGCCAAGGCGGTCCTCGACAAGTGGGTCGACTGGGCGCTGTCCAAGACCACGTTCAACCCGGACGGCACCTACCGGATCCCGTCGACACTCCAGTGGTCGGGCCAGCCCGACACATGGAACCCGTCAAGTCCCGGTGCCAACAGCGGACTTCACGTCACCGTCGCCGACTACACCAACGACGTCGGTGTGGCGGCCGCGTACGCCAAGACCCTGACGTACTACGCCGACCGGTCCGGCGACACCCAGGCCGCGTCCGCGGCGAAGAAGCTGCTGGACGGGATGTGGACCAAATACCAGGACGCCCTGGGCATCGCCGTCCCGGAGACCCGCACCGACTACAACCGCTTCGACGACGGTGTCTACATCCCGAGCGGCTGGACGGGCACCATGCCGAACGGCGACGCGATCAACTCGTCGTCCACGTTCGACTCGATCCGCTCCTTCTACAAGAGCGACCCGGCCTGGTCGAAGATCGAGGCCTATCTGAAGGGCGGGGCCGCCCCCTCCTTCACGTACCACCGGTTCTGGGCTCAGGCGGACATCGCCCTGGCCATGGGATCGTACGCGGAACTCCTCGAGTAGCCCCCGCTGAGGCCCGCGTGCGCGACCCCGTCACAAGGAGACGGGGTCACCCGCCGGGCGGCCCCCAGCCACACGGGGGCCGCCCGGTGACCACCCGTTTTCTCCACCGCTCAACGAGCCTGTCGGCCTGGCATCGAGTTGTCCTCCGCGCGAACGACCTGCAGTTTCGGGATCCACGCGAGAGGGCTGCGGTCGCCGCCTTGTCAGGTACATGGTCCTCTCCTAGAGTCCCCCTTCAAGAAGGAATTGGGAGCGCTCCCATTTTGAGTGCTCCTCACCCCCCACATCCATTGCGGAGGAGCCGCATGCAACCATCACGTCACCAAGCCCGCAGGATGCGCGCCCTGTCCGGTGCGCTGCTCACCTCACTCGTCGCGCTGGCAGCGCTTCTCACAAGCGCGTCGACGTCGCACGCCGACACAACGATCTGCGAGCCGTTCGGCTCCACCACCATCCAGGGCCGTTACGTCGTGCAGAACAACCGCTGGGGGACCAGTCAGCCCCAGTGCATCGCCGTCACGGACTCGGGCTTCAGGGTTACCCAGGCCGACGGTTCGGTCCCGACGAACGGCGCCCCGAAGTCCTACCCGTCCGTGTACAACGGCTGCCACTACACCAACTGCTCCCCCGGCACGAAGCTCCCCGCACGGCTGAGCTCCATCGCCGACGCACCCACGAGCATCTCCTACAGCTACGTGGGCGGCGATGCCGCGTACAACGCCTCGTACGACATCTGGCTGGACCCGACGCCCCGCACCGACGGCGTGAACCGGACCGAGATCATGATCTGGCTCAACAAGGTGGGCCCGATCCAGCCCATCGGCTCCCAGGTCGGTACGGCGAGCGTGGCCGGACGCACCTGGCAGGTGTGGTCGGGCAGCAACGGCTCCAACGACGTGCTCTCCTTCGTCGCGCCGTCGGCGATCGACAGCTGGAGCTTCGACGCGATGGACTTCGTCCGGCAGGCCGTCTCCCGCGGACTCGCGCAGAACGACTGGTACCTGACGAGCGTTCAGGCGGGTTTCGAGCCTTGGCGGAACGGCGCGGGACTGGCGGTGAACTCCTTCTCCTCAACCGTCAACCTCGGCGGCGGCACACCCGGCCCCGGCACTCCCAGCGGACCCGCGGCATGCAAGGTGGCCTACAGCACCAACGTGTGGCAGGGCGGCTACACCGCCGATGTCACCCTGACCAATACGGGTTCCTCGCCGGTCAACGGCTGGAAGCTCGCGTTCACCCTGCCCGCGGGGCAGACGATCACCGGCGCGTGGAACGCGGGGATCTCTCCGTCGTCGGGAGCGGTCACGGCCGGCAACCTGGCGCACAACGCCTCTCTTGCGCCCGGCGGCCAGGTCTCCTTCGGCTTCCAGGCCTCTTACAGCGGCAGCTTCGCCAAGCCGGCCGCCTTCAGCCTGAACGGCACTCCCTGCACCACCGCGTGACGTATTCGGGATGACTCACCTGACCCGAGCCGCCGGTCGGCCGGCCCACTGCCGAGCGCACACCGGACCCGAGTCGCATCCGCCCACCCGGAACCCGCCCGCCAGGCTCGTGCCTGAGGGGCGGGTCCCGTCTCTCTCACGAGGCGCCCGTCTCCGGCTGGTCGAGTGCATCCCACCCACGCACACGGTGGACATGAGCAATCTTCGGGTAGGAGGTCTCGGCGTCCGAGCGTGGGCCGATCTCAAACAGGTCGATCATCAAGAAAAGCGGGTAGGTGGGAGACTGACGCGTCCGCTTCACCATGACGCCCTCGCAGCCGATGATCGTGCCCGACGGCCCCCACACAGCCGTCCAGGTGTGGGGTTTCGAGGCGTCCAGGGGAAGGACGACTTCCGTCATGTCGGTGGTCAACCGCCGGTCCGAATGCGCTTTCACCCCGCACCTGGCGTGACTCCGCCCCTCGCCGACGGCGTCGGCGTCGGCGTCGATCTCGAAGATACAGATCTCACCGCTCTCCCCCTCCGACTGATGCTCCGTGCCCACGAGCCACGCCGCGAGCATGCATCCCTCGTCCACGCTCGCGCTCACCGTCACCTCGACACGTCCGGCCGTGGGTGCCCACAGCAGCCGCTCTGGGGTCTCCGTGCGGACGACGAGTCCGTCGGAACGGTGTCGGTGTGTTCCCCGGTGCGAGCCCAGCGGGCCGGAGAACACCCCGGTCTGCACGTTGGACACGCGAAGGGGAGCGTCCTCCTCTCGCCAGTCCGGCTGGTCGGCGTCGATACGCAGCCGCAGCCCCGAACCCTCGATGTCGTAGCGTGCCCGGGACCGCTCGGGTGACGTCCAATGAGGCAGATAGTGATCGACCCAGCGATCCTTCCTGAGCTGCGGAACGGCGAAATCGTCCTCGAAGTCAGGCTCACGAGCCGGAGGATCGGGGAGCCGCAGGAGATCCTCACCCATGCCACCATCATCCCAGACGACGGTTCCTGCCGTTTCGGCGCTCTCCCCCTGTGCGCGGCACGAAGCCGGCGATGTGCACAGCGCATTCACTCATGAATGAGGCGAACCAGACGTCGTCACCTGGCCGACAGAGCACGGGTCACGCCGGGAAGCCGTGTGCCCCGTTCCTTCGCCCCGTAAGATCGGATGATCTCGTGGGGGAGGTGGTCATGGGCAGGCGACGCCCCGGTACGCCAACGTTGGAAGAGGTGGCCGCTCGCGCCGGGGTGGGGCGTGGCACGGTCTCTCGCGTCATCAACAACGCGGCCGGTGTGAAGGAGTCGACGCGCGAAGCCGTGCAGCGAGCCATCGAGGAGCTGGGGTATGTTCCCAATCTCGCGGCACGTTCCCTGGCCGGGCAGCGAACCGATGCCGTCGCTCTCGTCCTGACGGAGCCCGACTGGCGCGTGTTCGCCGAGCCGTTCTTCTCGGAGATCGTCCGCGCGCTCGGGGACGCGCTGACGGACACCGGCATGCAACTGCTGCTGACCCTGGTCCGCTCGGACACCGAGCGCAAGCGGTTCCTGGAGTATGCGCGCGGCGGTCGGGTCGACGGGGTACTGCTGTTGTCCGTGCATGCGGGGGACCGGCTCCCGGACATGCTCGCCGAGGCGCGGCTGCCGACCGTGATGCTCGGGCGCCGCTCGGGCGACGAGTACGTCAGTTACGTGGACGCGGACAACGTGGGAGGTGCCCGCAGTGCCGTCTCCCACCTGCTGGCACGGGGCCGCGGAACGATCGCCACCATCACGGGGCCGTTGGACATGTACGTCGCCCAGTGCCGGCTGCGCGGCTACCGGGATGCTCTGACGCTTGCCAGCTTGAGGTATGAGGAGTCCATGGTCGCCGAAAGCGACTTCTCGGAGGACAGCGGGCGCCGCGCCATGACGGAACTGCTCGGACGGCACCCGGAGATCGACGGTGTCCTCGCCGCGTCGGACACCACGGCGGCGGGGGCTCTGCAAGCTCTGCGCGCAGCGGGACGGCGCGTGCCCGAGGATGTCGCCGTGATCGGTTTCGACGACTTTCCGCTCGCTCAGCGCACCGATCCGCCTCTGACCACCGTGCGTCAGCCGCTGGAGGAGATGGGCCGGGCCATGATCAGGCTGCTCCTGGAGGACATGGACGAGCCGTCGGTGGCCTACCGCCACGTCATCCTCCGTACGGAGTTGCAGGTCCGTGCATCGACCTGACACGTGTCGGCGCCCGCCGGGTGTCCCGAGCCGGCATCCGCCACGGCCTTCGGGAGCGCTCCCCATCCCGGTGCCGTGCTGGGCGGTCCACCGCTTGGGGGTGCGTCATCGGCCAGACGCCTCTGCCACCCCGACCCGGCCACTACGTCTCCCCGATGACGATGATGTCCAGCGTGCGCGGGCCGTGCACGCCCTCGACGCGGTCCAGCTCGATGTCACTGGTCGCGGAGGGACCGGACACGAGCGTCAGGGGCCGGTACGGATCGATGCGGCCAAGAGCATCGGGCACATCGAAGACGATCTGGTCCTCGCGGACCAAGCAGATGTGCTGGTCAGGAAGGAGGGTCAGGGCCCGGCGCCCCTGGCCGGGGCCATGGTCGAGTATCACGGTCCCGGTCACGGCGATGGCGGTCGCAGCGGTGGTGAGCACCGCGTCCGCCGCGTCGAGCTGCCCCGGCGTCAGCGGCGGGGAGTCCTCCAGCCGGGACCAGGGCCCCTGCGGGATCAGGTCGGCGGGGAGGCCCGGTGGGACGACCAGCGAACGTGCTCCGGTGCGCACCAGCGCGTCCCGGACCGCTACGGCGGCCCGGGCCACCGGAACACGGACCACCGTGGCACGGTACTCGGCTGTGCGTTCGCCGAAGAGCCCGACGATGTCCGGCACCGCTTGGTCGGTCCGGTGGCCGGGCGAAGATGGTGCGTCATCGGGGCTCTCGGTGCGGGGCACGTCGGTCAGTGCTCTCCTCACCGCCCGCACAACGGTGTCACGGCCGGTCACCGGCGCGCCTCCTCTTTCACCGACATATGACCTTCTGTTTCGTTCACGGCTTTCGTCCTGCGCCACCATGCGCGCAGTGACTCCCGTGGGGGCGCCGGGGTGTCCCGGGTGCCCGTCCAGCGGGCCAACGGGCCCGGCATGGCACCGATCCGGCCGTCGCGGGCCACGAGACGGGCGGCGAGCGCGGCCAGCCACTGAGCCGCCGCCAACCGCGTCGGGGAGGACAGAACCGATCCGGCGGCCTTCATGGCGAGCGCCTCGACGGTGGGCAGGAACCGACCTCGGCGTTTGGCCTCCACGGTCTCGGCGCGCAGGTGCACCAGCACCTCCGGGATGTTGATCTTCACGGGGCAGGCGTCGTAGCAGGCGCCGCACAGCGTGGAGGCGAAGGGCAGGGAGGCCGCGTGCTCTACACCGACGAGCTGCGGGGTCAGGACGGCGCCGATCGGGCCGGGGTAGACGGAGCCGTAGGCGTGCCCGCCGGTGCGCTCGTACACCGGGCAGACATTCAGGCAGGCCGAGCAGCGGATGCAGGCGAGGGCCTGGCGGCCCACCTCGTCGGCCAGGGTGGCGGTGCGGCCGTTGTCGAGCAGCACGAGGTGGAAGTTCGTGGGGCCGTCGCCTTCGGTGACCCCTGTCCACAGCGAGGTGTACGGGTTCATGCGCTCGCCGGTCGAGGAGCGCGGCAGCAGTCGGAGGAACACGTCCAGGTCGGCGAAGGAGGGCAGGACCTTCTCGATGCCCATGACCGTGATGAGGGTGTCCGGCAGGGTCAGGCACATCCGCCCGTTGCCCTCCGACTCCACGACCGCGACCGTGCCGGTGTCGGCGGCGGCGAAGTTGGCTCCGGAGACGGCGACCTTGCACCGCAGGAACTTCTCGCGCAGATGCAGCCGGGCGGCTTCGGCGAGCTCGCGGGGATCGTCACCGAGCCCCTCGGGGGCCGGTCTGCCCCACTCCCCCATCTCCCGCAGGAAGATCTCCCGGATCTCGGAACGGCCCCGGTGGATGGCCGGCACGAGGATGTGGGAGGGGCGGTCACCGCCCAACTGCACGATGAGTTCGGCGAGATCGGTCTCGTAGGCGCGGATGCCCGCGTCGGAGAGCGCCTCGTTGAGGCCGATCTCCTGAGTGGCCATCGACTTGACCTTCACGACCTCGCTCTCGCCGGTGGCCTTCACCAGGTAGGTGACGATGCGGTTGGCGTCGGCGGCGTCCGCGGCCCAGTGGACCGTACCGCCCGCGGCGGTCACCGCCTTCTCCAGCCGCAGGAGATGGTGGTCGAGGTGGCGCAGGGTGCGGCGTTTGACCGCAGCCGCCCGCTCGCGCAGTTCCTCCCAGTCGTGGAGTTCGGCGGCGGCCTTCAGCCGTTTGTCGCGGATGGTGCCGGTGGCCCGGCGCAGGTTCGCGCGCAGTCGGGTGTCGGCGAGCGCGCCTCGGGCGGCCTCGGGGAAGGCCGGGGTGCCCAGCCACACGACGTTGTCGGCGCCGCTCACCGCGTGTCTCCTTCCGTGGCGGCCAGGATCTCGGCCAGGTGCCGGGTTCCGATACCCGTGCGGAGTCGGGACAGTCCGCCGCCGATGTGCGTGAGGCAGGAGTTGTCGCCGGCGCACAGGAACTCGGCGCCGGTGCTTTGGACATGGTGCATCTTGTCGGCGAGCATGGCGTTGGAGACCTCGTGGTTCTTCAGGGCGAAGGTGCCGCCGAAGCCGCAGCAGGTGTCGGCGGCGGGCAGTTCGACGAGGTCGATGCCCTTCACCGCACGCAGCAGCCTGAGCGGCCGGTCGCCGACGCGCAGCATGCGCAGGGAGTGGCAGGTCGGGTGGTAGGTGACGCGGTGGGGGAAGTAGGCGCCGACGTCGGTGACGCCGAGGACGTCGACGAGGAGTTCCGACAGTTCGTACACCGTCGGCGCCACCTCCTCGACCGCCTCGGTGAGGGCGTTGTCCCCGTACTGGGCGGCGACCGCCCGGTGGTGGTCGCGGACCATGCCGGCGCAGGAGCCGGAGGGGGCGACGACGGCGTCGTAGCCAGCGAAGACCTCCGCGAAGCGTCGCACCATCGGCAGGGTCTCGGGGCGGTAGCCGGTGTTGAAGTGCATCTGGCCGCAGCACGTCTGGCCTTGTGGGAACTCCACGGTGTGGCCCAGGCGTTCCAGGAGTCGAGTGACCGCCCGGCCGGTGTCGGGGAACATCGTGTCGTTGAAGCAGGTGATGAAGAGGGCTATGCGCATGGGTGGTTCCTGGTCACAGCTGCCACACCACGGGCAGTGAGGCGTCGGCTCCGTCGGCAGAGTAGTCGTGGACGACGTCCAGCAGTTCGGCCATCCTCGCCTGCCAGGCGATGTTGACGGGCAGCTTCTCGAGTGCGGCGATCATCGCCGGGTAGTCCTCCACCTCCAGGAGATGGAACAGCTCGGTACCGCTGCGCCAGATCGTCCACTCGGTGACCCCCGCGGCGCGGATGGCCGCGGTCAGTTCCTCGGGGACCTCGCGGTGCGCCGCCTCGTACTCCGCGATGCGGTCGGCGCGGACCTTGGTGTGCAGGGCGACTCTCATGGCGCCTCCTTCGACGGGGTGGCGGCGGGGACCGGCGTGTCCGGGGCCAGCAGTCCCTCGGCGTGCAGTTCGTCCCACAGGGCGGCGGGGACGGGGTGCCGCAGCTGGTCCACGGTGTCGCGCACTTCCTCGGCGGAGCGGGCTCCGCTCAGGACGCTCGCGACCGCCCGGTGGCCGAACGGGAAGTGCAGGGCGGCCGCGCGCAGCGGCACACCGTGGCGTGCGGCGATCGCCTTGAGCCGCAGGGCACGGTCCAGGACGGACCGCGGGGCGGGTGCGTAGTCGTACGTCGCACCGGGCCTCGGGTCGGTCAGCAGCCCGGAGTTGAACACCCCGCCGATGATCACGCTCCTTCCGCGGGCGGCGGCCTCGGGCAGTACCTCGGCGAGCCCCTCCTGTTCCAGCAGGGTGTAGCGGCCGGCGAGCAGGACCACGTCGATGTCGGTCTCCCGCAGGAAGCGGGCGGGCAGCGCGCATTGGTTGGTTCCGATGCCGATCGCCTTGACGACACCTTCGGCACGCAGCCGCTCCAGCGCCGGATACGCCTCGGTCAGGGCCTGCTCGGCGTGGTCGTCGGGGTCGTGCAGGAGTGCGATGTCGACGCGGTCCAGACCGAGTCGGTCCAGGCTGGATTCGAGGGAGCGCAGTACGCCGTCGGCGCTGAAGTCCCAGACACGCCGATGGGTGTCGGAGACGGCGAAGCCGTGCGCGAGGTCGTCGCCCGCGCCGCCGCGCGGATTCGGCTCCAGCAGCCGTCCGACCTTCGTGGACACGGTGTACGTGTCCCGGGGGCGGTCGCACAGCGCGGTGCCAAGGCGGCGCTCGGACAGGCCGAGCCCGTAGTGGGGCGCGGTGTCGAAGGTGCGGATGCCCGCGTCCCAGGCGGCGTCCACGGCGGCGAAGGCCGCCTCGGCGGTGACCGGGCGGTAGAGGTTGCCGATGCCCGCGGCCCCGAACGACAGCTCGGTGACGCGGACACCGGTGCCGCCCAGGGGCGTTGTCCTCATGAGCCGGCCGCCGGGCGGAGCCTGAGCCCCTGCATGCCGCCGTCGACGGCGAGGGCGGTACCGGTCACGGAGGCTGCGGCCGGGGACGCCAGATAGACCACGGCCGCCGCGATTTCGTCCGCGGTGACCAGGCGGCCCATCGGCTGGCGTGCGTTCAGGGCGGCACGTTCCGCCTCGGGGTCGTCGGCGGCGCCCAGAAGCCGGGCCACCCAGGGGGTGTCGGCGGTGCCCGGGTTGACGCAGTTGACGCGGATGCCCTCGCGGACGTGGTCGGCGGCCATGGCCAGGGTGAGGGACAGCACGGCGCCCTTGCTGGCGGAGTACAGGGCGCGCTGCGGGAGCCCGGCCGTGGCCGCGATCGAGCAGACGTTGACGATGGCCGCGGTGCCCGGACGGGCGGTGGCAGCGCGCCGCAGGTACGGCAGAGCGGCGCGGGTGGTGCGCACCACGCCGAGGACGTTGACGTCGAGGACGTGGTGCCACTGTTCGTCGGGGTTGTCCTCGACGGTGCCGACGGCGCCGACGCCCGCGTTGTTGACGAGGATGTCCAGGCCGCCGAGCCGCGCGGCCGCTTCCTCCACGGCGCGGCGGACCGAGGTGTCGTCGCCGACGTCGGCCTTGAGGGCGTGCAGCGGCTCCGGCACTCCGGACGGTTCCAGGTCGAGCACGGCCACCGCCGCGCCTTGCGCCGCCAGCGTCTGGGCTGTGGCCAGTCCGATGCCGGACCCGCCGCCGGTGACGAGGGCCCTGAGGCCTGAGAGACCGGTCATGCCACCTCCTCCCGTCCGACGCGGTCGGCGACCCAGAACGTCCCGTCCGGGTACCGGTACTCGGCGATCGACTCCTCCTTCATCGTGGCGGAGAAACCCGGTGCGAGGGGCGCGGTGTAATGGCCGTCCCGCATCACCACGGGCACGGTGAAGTGCTGGTGGAGGTGGTCGACGTACTCGATGACGCGGTTCTCGGTGGTACCGGACAGGGCCAGGTAGTCGAACATCGACAGGTGCTGCACCAGCTCGCACAGCCCCACCCCGCCGGCGTGCGGACACACCGGCACCCCGAACTTCGCGGCGAGCAGCAGGATGGCCAGGTTCTCGTTGACCCCGCCGACGCGGGCGGCGTCAATCTGGAGCACGTCGAGGGCGCCGGCCTGGAGGAGCTGCTTGAAGATGACGCGGTTCTGCACGTGTTCACCGGTGGCCACCTTCACCGGCGCGACCGCCTCACGCACGGCGGCGTGTCCGAGGATGTCGTCGGGGCTGGTGGGTTCCTCGATCCAGTACGGGTCGAAGGCGGCGAGCGCGTCGGTCCACTGGATCGCCTCGTCCACGTTCCACCGCTGGTTGGCGTCGATGGCGATGCGAATGCCGTCACCGACGGCGGCACGGGCGGTGCGCAGACGCCGGACGTCGTCCGCCAGGTCCGCGCCGACCTTCAGTTTGATCTGGGTGAACCCGTCGGCGACCGCCTGCTTGGCCAGCCGGGTGAGCTTTTCGTCGGAGTAACCGAGCCAGCCGGGCGAGGTCGTGTAGCCCGGGTATCCGCGGTTCACCAGCACGGCCTCGCGCTCCTCGAGCCCCGCGCGGCCTTCGCGCAGGAGGGCGAGTGCGTCCTCGGGGGTGAGGGCGTCGGCGATGTAGCGGAAGTCGACCTGGGAAACCAGCCACTCGGGTTCGGCGTGGGCGAGCAGGCGCCACAGCGGCTGACCGGCGCGCTTGGCGGCCAGGTCCCACACGGCGTTCACGACCGCGCCGATCGCCATGTGCATCACGCCCTTCTCCGGGCCGAGCCAGCGCAGCTGACTGTCACCGATCAGGTCGCGGCTCAGCGAGCCAGGGTCGGCGCACAGCTCCTCGACGGAACGGCCCACGACGTGGTGGCGCAGGGCTCCGATCGCGGCGACCTGCACATCGTTGCCGCGTCCGATGGTGAAGGTGAAACCGTGGCCTTCGAGCCCGTCACCGGCGTCGGTGCGCAGCACGACATAGGCGGCGGAGTAGTCGGGGTCCGGGTTCATCGCGTCGGACCCGTCCAGCTCCCGCGAGGTGGGGAAGCGGACGTCGTAGGTGTCGACCGCGGTGATCCGGGCTGAGTTGGCAGTCAAGGGGGTGCCTTTCACGCTTGGCCGAAGGTCTGGCGTTGGCTGCCGAGCCTGTCGACGGAGAGTTCGACGGTGTCGCCGGGGCGGAGGTAGGGCGTGCCGGGCAGACCGAGGGCCACGCCCGCGGGCGTACCCGTGTTGATCACGTCGCCGGGCTCCAGGACCATGTACTGGCTCAGGTACGCCACGATGTGGTCGACCGGGAAGATCATGTCCCGGGTGTGCCCGTTCTGCCGCTTGACGCCGTTGACGCTCAGGTGCAGCCCGAGGTCCTGCGGGTCGCCGACCTCGTCGGCGGTGACCAGCCAGGGCCCGAGGGGATTGAAGGTCTCGCAGGACTTGCCCAGGTCCCACTGCGGGGAGTACTCCAGCTGGAACTCACGCTCCGAGACGTCATGGCTGATCGCGTATCCGGCGATGACGGCGTGCGCGGCCTCGGGGCCGTCCAGGTAGCGAGCCCGGCGGCCGATGACGACCGCGAGCTCGACCTCCCAGTCCGTCTTCACCGAGCCCCGAGGGACGAGCACCTCGTCGTAGGGCCCGACCACGGTTCCCGGGTCCTTCATGAACACGACCGGCCGCTCCGGGATCGCGGCACCGGTCTCGGCGGCGTGGTCCCGGTAGTTGAGACCGACGCAGACGATCTTTCCGGGGCGGGCGACGGGCGGACCGATCCGCAGGCCGTCAGCGTCCACAACGGGGAGGGCTCCTGCCGCGACCGCGGCACGGGCACGGTCGATGCCGTCCGAGGCGAGGAACGCGCCGTCGACGTCGGAGGTCACGGAGGACAGGTCCAGCAGCCGGCCGTCGTCGGTGCGGACAGCGGGCCGCTCTTCGCCGGGGGCGCCGACTCGTAGCAGTTTCACTGGCGTTTCCCTTGCCATAGGCGGGTTCAGGGAGGGAGTGACGGTCGGTCGTACGGGCCATTGCCGCCGGTAGCGCCCCGACCGGACCGTGTGGAGAGCCTCAGCGGCCCGCTCCCTCAGTCATCGGATGAATGGCGGCATCGAGACTGTAGACGCAACAGCACCCGCTGGCAACGGATTCCTCGGATGTATTTGCACTGCCGTGAGCGCTCACCCGGACATGACGGGGAGTGGCACCTCGGTCGACGCTGATGCGGGGGCGACGACCGACGTTTCGTCCGATGACTCCTGGCGAGCCATGCGCGGGAGACTACGCTGATGGGAGCCCTGACCACGTACCGCCGACCCTGCCCGGAGTGGGTCACGGCAGCCCGGCAGCGCCGTTCCGGCGACATGGCAGCCCAGCGGACGCAGCGGCCGTTGCCGAATCGTGAGGCTCACCCGCTCCATGCGACCCGATCAGCTGATGAGGCATCGGCACAGGTCAAAGGCTGGCGCGCCAGTCAGTCTGACGCGTTCATGCAGGGCCGCTCAGCATGGTTTCGTCCTGCCGCGCAATTCAAGGGCCGCGGAGTCTTGTCAACTTCGGCAACCCCGTCGTAACGTCCTCGACGTCCGAGAGACATCGGAGGAATGGCCCGGGGCCCCTGGCGCCCTTCCGAACGGTCGGATACAGCCCCTGACCTGCGTCTCTCGGGCAGGCTCTCCCTCCTCTCCGTCCCCTCGGGCGCGGTCCCGCACTGCCCTGTGCCGGGCCACCCTCTGCCCGGCCCGCTGCCTCGCCCGTCCTCTCCGGCAGGCGAGTACGCCTCCCTCTCATCGCTGTCTCGCGGTCCTCCGCCCCCGTCAAAGGAGACAACACGGCCATGAAGCCCACTCGGACCCGCTCCACTGCCACAGCCGCCACCGCCGTGCTCGCGGTCCTCGCCCTCGCCACCGCGTGCAACCGGAGCGGCTCGGAGTCGGTCGGCTCGGGCGGTGACAAGCCGGCCATCGGTATCGACCTGCCGCGTTCCGACTCCGACTTCTGGAACTCCTACGCGCAGTACCTGAAGAAGGGCATCAAGGCGGACGGCATCAACGCCCTGCCGATCAGCAACTCGCAGAACGACGTCACCAAGCTCGTCGCCAACGTCCAGGCCTTCCAGAACACCGGAGCGAAGGCCGTCGTCATGGCGCCCCAGGACACCGGCGCCATCGCCTCCACCCTCGACACCCTCGCGTCCAAGAAGATCCCCGTGGTCAGTGTCGACACCAGGCCTGACAAGGGTGAGGTCTACATGGTGGTCCGCGCCGACAACCGGGCGTACGGCACCAAGGCCTGTGAGTTCCTCGGCAAGCAGCTCGGCGGCAAGGGCAAGGTGGCCGAGTTCCAGGGCTCCCTCGACTCCATCAACGGCCGCGACCGCTCGGAGGCCTTCGCCGAGTGCATGAAGACCAAGTTCCCCAAGATCAAGGTCTTCGAGCTTCCCACGGAGTGGAAGGGTGACGTCGCCTCCGCCAAGCTGCAGTCGCTGCTGGCCCAGCACCCGGACCTGAACGGTATCTACATGCAGGCCGGCGGCGCGTTCCTCCAGCCCACCCTGGCGCTGCTGGAGCAGAAGGGCCTGCTCAAGCCCGCCGGCGAGAAGGGCCACATCAGCATCGTCTCCAACGACGGCATCCCGCAGGAGTTCGACGCCATCCGCAAGGGCCAGATCGACGCCACGGTCTCCCAGCCCGCCGACCTCTACGCCAAGTACGCGCTGTACTACGCCCAGGCCGCGGCAGAGGGCAAGACGTTCAAGCCGGGTGCGACCGACCACGGCTCGACGATCGTCAAGATCCCGAACGGGCTGGAGGACCAGCTGCCCGCCCCGCTGGTGACCAAGGACAACGTGGACGACAAGTCCCTGTGGGGCAACAACGTCGGCTGATTAACCGGCAGCCACCGACCGCGTCAACGCCGGGGGGCCTCTTTCCCCTCCCCCGGCTGCGGCCTCCCGACCCGGATCCGGTCGGCTCCCAGCTCCCCGATCCCCGGCCCCCACCATCCGTACCCGAAGGACGGTATCCACCATGGCGGACACCGCCACCAGCCCGGCGAGCGGCCCCGGAACCCGGGCCCCGGTCGCCGAGGCGACCGGCATCAGCAAACGATTCGGCGCCACCGTCGCCCTGCGCGACGCCCGCATCAGCATCGCCGAGGGCGAAGCGCACGCCCTGGTGGGACGCAACGGCGCCGGCAAGTCGACGCTCGTGTCGATCCTCACCGGCCTCCAGCAGCCCGACACCGGTTCGCTGCGCTTCTCCGGTGCGCCGGCGCCGGCCTTCGGCGACATCGACGCCTGGCGCTCGAAGGTCGCCTGCGTCTATCAGCGGTCCACCATCATCGGTGATCTGACCGTCGCCGAGAACCTCTTCCTGAACCGGCAGAGTCCCGGCGCGGTGCGCCCCATCCGCTGGAAGCAGCTCAGACAGCGTGCGGAGGAACTCCTCGGCGAGTACGGGGTGGCCGTCGACCCCGCCGCGCGGGCCAGGGACCTGACCGTCGAGCAGCGGCAGTTCGTGGAGATCGCCCGCGCGCTGTCCTTCGGTGCCCGTTTCATCATCCTGGACGAGCCCACCGCGAAGCTCGACGCCCGCGGCATCGGCCGCCTCTTCGACAAGCTCCGGGACCTCCAGGAGCAGGGCGTCGCCTTCCTCTTCATCTCCCACCACCTGCAAGAGGTCTACGACCTCTGCACCACCGTCACGGTCTACCGCGACGCCCGCCACATCCTGACCGCACCCGTGGCCGAACTGGGGCACCACTCCCTCGTGGAGGCCATGACCGGCGACGCCGCCTCCGTGGCCGCAGGCCCCGCGAGCACGTCCCCGGCCGCACCGGCCGGCGGGACGGAGCTGCTGCGCATCGACGCCCTCACCCTGCCCGGCGCCTGCGAGGACCTCTCCCTGGAGGTGCGCTCCGGCGAGGTGGTCGGGCTCGCCGGAGCGACGGCCAGCGGCAATGTGCAGGTGGGCGAGACCGTCGCCGGTCTGCACCGCGCCAAGGCCGGCCGGATCACCGTCGGCGGCACAGTCGTGCGCACCGGCAGCGTGCCGTCCGCCCTGGCCGCCGGAGTGGGTTTCGTCCCCGAGGACCGCCATCTGCAGGGACTGGTCAACAACCGGAGCGTGGCGGAGAACGCGACGCTCACCGTCACCGACCAGCTCGGCCCGTTCGGCACCGTCCTGCCCGCCCGGACCAGGGCCTTCGCCCGGCGCATGATCCGTGACCTCGACATCAAGACCCCGGCGGCCAACACCCCGGTCTCCGCGCTCTCCGGCGGCAACCAGCAGAAGGTCGTCGTCGCCCGCGCCCTGGCCACCGACCCCCACGTCCTGGTGGCCATCCGCCCCACCAACGGCGTCGACGTCAAGTCCAAGGAGTTCCTGCTCGGCAGGATCCGGCGGGCCGCCGACGAGGGCAAGGCCGCCCTGATCGTCTCCGACGAACTGGACGACCTCAGAACCTGCGACCGCGTCGTGGTCATGTTCCACGGACGGGTGGTCGCCGAGTTCGACCGCGGCTGGAAGGACGAGCACGTCGTCGCCGCCATCGAGGGCGTCGCCGACACCACCACTGCATCCGCCGCGTCCGCGGCGTCCGGCACTCACCAGCACGGAAGGTAGACATGTCCGCCACCACAGATGTCACGGAGCCCGCACCGAGCACAACGGAGCAGGCCGCGGCGGACACCGCCCGGCACCGGCTCGACCTCGGCCGTTTCCGTGAACTGTCCCTGGTCCCGGCCATCCTGGTGCTGGGCCTGATCGGTTTCATCGTCTCGCCGGCCTTCCTCACCGCCGACAACCTCATCGGTGTGGCGCAGCAGTCCACCGAACTGAGTCTGCTCGTCCTGGCCACCGCGCTCATCCTCATCTGCGGGCGCATGGACCTGTCGCTGGAGTCGACCATCGGTGTGGCCCCGGTCATCGCCGTATGGCTCGTCCTGCCGACGAGCGGTGGACGGTTCAACGGGCTCGGGCTCTTCCCCGAGTGGACGGCGGTCCCGCTGTGCCTCCTGGTCGGCGTGGCGATCGGCCTCCTGAACGGCTTCCTCATCCTCAAGCTGCGGCTCAACGGGTTCATCGTCACCCTCGGCGGTCTGACCATGCTGCGCGGACTCCAAGTCGCCCTTTCCGAGGGCCAGTCGATCGTGGACCTGCCGTCCTCCTTCACCTACCTGGGCAAGGCGTCCTGGCTCGGCGTACCGGCGGCCATCTGGATCTGCGCGGTGCTGTTCGCGGCGGGGGGCAGCGCGCTGGCCTGGTTGCGGCACGGCCGGGCGCTGTACGCCATCGGCGGCAACGCGGAGGCGGCACGGACCGCCGGCATCCGCGTCGACCGGATCGTGTGGGCCGTCCTCATCCTCGGCAGCCTGCTCGCCGCGTTCGCCGGCATCCTCTACAGCGGCCACTACGGCTCCATCTCCGCCACCCAGGGCAGCGGCTGGATCTTCCAGGTCTTCGCCGCGACCGTCATCGGAGGGGTGAGCCTGAACGGCGGCAAGGGGTCCGTGTTCGGCGCCCTCACGGGTGTCCTGACCCTCCAGCTGGTCGTCAACGTCATGACGCTGGCGGGCGTACCGGCGCTGTGGAACCAGTTCCTGAACGGCGCCATCATCATCGTCGCCCTGATCATCTCCCGATTCGCCTCCGGCGAGAAGCAGGAGTAGCGGTCGCCCGCTCCGCCCCGGCCCGGTGCCGAGTGGCGGAGCGGCGCTCGTACGCCCCCGGCACAGGAAGGCACGCACGTGGCACTCACCGACGAGGCGATGGACAAGATCAAGGCGATGATCGTCGCGGGCGAACTCGCGCCCGGCTCCCGCCTGCCGAAGGAGGAGATGCTCGCCGCGCAGCTGGGCCTGTCCCGCAACTCGCTGCGCGAGGCCGTCCGTGCGCTCACCGCGATGCGCATCCTCACCGTGCGGCAGGGGGACGGCACCTATGTGTCCAGCCTGGAGCCCCATCTCCTCCTCGAATCGCTCTCCTTCGCCTCGGACGTCTCCCAGGGACGGACCGCCCTGCAACTGCTCCAGGTGCGCAGGCTCCTGGAGCCACAGGCGACCGGGCTGGCCGCCGCGCTGCTGACCTCCGAGGACCTGCGAGAACTCGGCGACATCCTGGAGCGGTCCAAGTCGGCCGCCACGGTCGAGGAGTTCATCGCCCACGACATCGCCTTCCACGTGAGGATCGTCGAAGCCGTCGGCAACCCGGTGCTGTCGATGCTGCTGCGCGTGCTGTCCACCCGCACCCAGCGGGTACGCATCGTCCGGGGCACCCAGGCCCGGCGCACCGTGGACAACGCGCACCGGGACCACCAGCAGATCCTCGGCGCCCTGCAGGCACGCGACGCGCTGCTGGCCGCCTCGGCCGCGACGGTGCACATCACCGCCGTCGAACAGTGGCTGGCGGCCAGCCTGAACGACGCACCGGAGGAACCTCTCGCCGGCTGACCGCGCCCGTCCCCCCGTGCTCCCGCCGCCGCCCGACGCCCCCTCCCATGCCGGTCGGGCGGCGGCGGGTCACTCATGCCGCGGCACGGCACCGCGGGAGCGCCCGAGCTGTATGCGGCCGGGCGACAGCCCCTGGGGACGACCCATATCGCCGACAACCGTGGGTGACGCGGGACTTCCACGGAGGATCACGAGGGGACGATCTGCCATTGCTGCCGTGCCAGCGACGCGTACGGCTGCTGCTCGATGTTGGCTCCGTCGGAGGTGCTGCCCTCGTCGACAGCGAGGCAGAGCCCGCTGTAGCGGTTGATGAGGACGTAGTAGCCGTCGCCGGTGGGCGTGACGGCCCAGTGCTGCTGGGGGGCGGTGGCGTCCGTCCAGATGTTGACGTTGCCGCCGTCGGCCCGGGAGAGCCCCCCGACTTCCATCAGCTTTCCGCTGGCCACGCCCTTGATCCTGTAGTAGCCGTCGCCGGTGTTGGCGAAGGTCCACTTCTGGTTCGGCTTGTTGAGCCAGGGCCACTGCAGGACGTTGGTGTTGTTCGCGGTGCCCCCGCTCTCCACGTCGGCGACCTTGCCGCTGTGCCGGGCGACGAGCCGGTAGACGGTGCCGTCGCCGGGCAGCGTGGTGGACACCAGCGCCGGCTTGGCGGTGCGGCCGCCGATGCGCAACCCGCTGACGTTGGCGTAACCGCCGGTGGCCGCATTGACCTTGATCCGTACGAAGCCCACGTTCCTGGCCGGCCACTCGGCCGGCTTCAGGGTACGGTCGCCGGCCCAGGTGCCGGTGGCGACCTGGGTGAAGTTCGTGCCGTCGGTGCTGGTGGAGATGGTGTACGAGGTGATGTCGCCGTCGGTTGAGTCGTTGCGGCTCCACTGCTTGGGCAGGTACTCCAGGGTGGAGACGTTGCTCCACACCCCGCCCAGGTCGATGGTGATCGACTGCGGTAGTGGCAGGCCCCAGGTCGACCAGCAGGTTTCGTAGCGGACATCGCTCAGTCCGTCGATGGCATTGAGCGGCCCCTCGCCGGTGTGGAAGGCGGTGGCGTACGCGTTGACCGGTGTGACGGGGTGTTCGGCGCGCAGGGGCTGGGTGGGCAGCGGCTGCCGCGAGGTGTCGGGGCTCCAGGCCGCGCCGACCTCCGCGAGCCGGTTGACGATGTTGGTGTCCAGCCGGCCGTTGCGGTTGGGCGGGCAGTTGAGGATGAACGAGGTGTACTTCGGTTCCAGCTCGGCCAGGTGCGAGAGGATGTCGTCCTTGCTCATCAGGCTCTCGTTCGGCGTGGAGGGGTGCCAGAACCAGCCGTTGCTGATGGTCTGCCCCTGCATTCCGGCGTAAGTGTTACCCGCGGGCGCCGTGACGCCGAGCGGCTCCTCGAAGAAGATCGCGTCGCTGAGGAAGGGCACGGACAGTCCGCCGATGTCGATCATGACGCAGTCCGGCTGCAGCTCCTTCACCAGCGAACGGATCCTCTGGTAGTTGACGGCCTGCTGACCCATCTGCCACGCGTAACCGTCGGTCATGAACATGTCGATGGCGCCGTAGTTGGTCAACAGTTCGCGGATCTGGCCGAGGATGAAGGTCATGTCGCCGGGCTGGATGGCGTCAGTGATCTCGAGCCCGGTCACCTTGTGCCGGCTCTCCCATGCCTCGACGCCGAAGGTGCGGTCCCAGATCGAGTAGTAGAACCCGACCTTGAGCCCCCTCGACCGGAACGCGTCGCAGTACGCCTTCACCACGTCCTGCTTGTAGGAGCTGTTCGCGACGTTCTGGGTGCCATGAGCACTCGGCCACAGCGCGAAGCCGTCATGGTGCTTGGTCGTCAGGATGCCGTAGCTCATCTTCGCGGCGACCGCCGCGTCGGCCCACTGCCCGCAGTTGACATTCGGGGGAGCGAAGAGGGTGGGGCTCTGGTTGGGTTCCGCCCACTCCTGGTCCGTGAAGGTGCCCAGGCTGAAGTGGTTGAACATGCCGAACCGCATGTCGACCATCCTGCTCAGGTTGGTCTGCATGTCGGCGGCGGACGCCTGCGGCACAAGGCCGGAGAAGCCGGGGACGATCGGCAGGGCGGTCGCGGCGGTCGCCGCACCCGCCGCGCCGATAAACGTACGGCGAGTCATTCCGTGTGAGGACATGGCCCTCCTCCGTGAGTTGACGATGTTGACTGCGGTGACGACATCCCAGGCGGCGTTCGACGCCGGTCCGGGTGTCAGGGGTGTGTCCTTGCGGGGCGTCAGACGGCCCGTATCGCTCTTGAAGAAGGCATGGCTGTGGCAGGGCGCGACACTCGACGTCGGGTCTCCTGGTCGCCGTCGTGCCACCGTGGATCCGCCCCCGGGCGGGCATCCGGGGACGGACGATCGTGGGGGCGGTCAGCTGATTCTGATCGCGGCCCATCTCTGTGGCGTCCCGGTACCCGGGGTCCACTGGAGGACCGGCCTCCCCTCGTCACTGGTGTTGGCGTTGTCCAGTGCCAGCCCGCTGTGCCGGTTGACGAGCCGGAACTCACCGTTGCCCAGCGCGGTGACGGCCCACTGCTGCCGGTGGCTGCCGTTGTCGGTGCGCTGCACGATCGTCGTTCCCGGGGTGGTGCTGTCGTTGTCGTCGAGCGCCTTGCCGCTGTGCCCGCTGACCAGCTTGTAGTAGCCGTGGTCCATGTTCGTGACCGTCCACTGCTGCTGAGGGCCGCTGTGCTGCGTCCACTGGATGACCTGGCTGCCCTCGGCGGTCGTGTTGGAGTTGTCGAGCCCCTTGCCGCTGCGGGCGCACACCAGCCGGTACACCCCGTTCGCCAGGACCGCCGGCATGCCGGCGACCTCGACGCAGACCACCGAGTCGTGCGCGTTGGGCGCGCCGGCCGGCACGCTGACGTTGATGGTGCCGCCGCTGACGGTGTAGGAGAGCGACGTCGAGGGGTTGTTCATCAGATAGACGCGGTTGATGGCGTTGTGGACGGCCGGGATCTGGAGCGTGCCGTCGGTGGGCCAGGTGAAGACGTGGGCGAAGAGCTTGCCGTTCTTCTTGGTGATCCTGCCCCAGGAAGGTTCGGCGGCGAAGGGGCTGCCGCTGGTGCCGTGGACACTGTCGGCGTGGACAGCCATCCAGGACGCCATGCCGTTGAGTCGGTCCACGGACTCCGGTGTAACGCTGCCGTCGCCCTTGGGACCGATGTTGAGCAGGTAGTTGCCGTCACGGGAGACGATCGTGACCATCTCCTGGACGAGGGTCGTGACCGAGCGGTAGTGCACCGCCTCATCGTTGTACCCCCAGGCCCAGTTCATGGTGGCGCAGGCTTCCCACGGCCGGTCCATCGGCGCGTCGGGAACACCGAACTCCGCGACCGCGTAGTCACCGAGACCGAGGTCCCGCCTGACACGTTCGTTGATGATGAGGCTGGACTTGCGGGCGATCAGCCAGTCGTACAGTGCCTGGCCGTCGGACTTGGACCACCAGTCGCACCAGTCGCCGTCGAACCACAGGATGGCCGGGTCGTAGCGGGTCAGCAGTTCCTGCAGATGACCCTTCATGTCGTTGATGTAATCGGCGCGGGCCGTCGCGGAGGCCATGGACGTGGAGTAGTTGCTCGGGGTGCAGGTCTGCGAGGGGTGGTTCCAGTCCATGATCGAGTAGTAGAGCCCGAACTTGATGCCCCGGTTCAGGCACTCGGTCCTCAACTGGGCCAGCAGGTCGGGCTGGAAGTTGTTGTAGTCGTGCAGGTTGTACTGCTTGGTTCCGGTGACGTCCTTGAAGCCGGCGACGTCGGAGTCCCACATGGCGTAGCCCTCGTGATGCTTGGCGGTGATCACGAGGTACTTCATGCCGGCGTTCTTGGCCAGTTCGGCGATCTGGGCGGCGTTGAAGCTGGTCGGGTTGAACGGCTTGGTCACATGGTTCTGCCAGTCGGCCTTGGTCCACCCCTTGTCGCTGAAGGCCCATTCACCGTCACCGAGGTAGGAGTAGGACCCGAAGTGGATGAACATCCCGAACCGGGCCTGGTACCACCAGTCCAGTTTCGAGGGGACCGAGTACGCCGAGGCGGTGGTGGGCCACAGGGCCTGCGGAAGCCCGAAGGCGACGGCTCCTCCCGCGAGGGTGGCGGCCTTGAGGAGCGAGCGTCTGCTGAGCGGCGAGGTGGACATGGGGCGGCTCCGGGGTTGTCGAAGGGCACCGGCGGGGCGAACGCGCCAGATACCCATGTGACTTCGGGCGACAGCGGCGCGGCCACTGCCGGGGGCGAGAGCTGAAGAGGCAGGACGAACTCGGCTGCCAGGCCCGGGGAGCGGCAGAGAGTCGTCGTACCGCCGACTCCCTCGACTGACATCGGATGTATTAAGGGCCATGACGCCGTAGCGTGTCCAGCGTTACGAACAAATTGCCAAGTGAAGATGGCATCATCGGACGAGAGCCGCTCCAAGTCCCATGCGAAGCATCCGATGTAAGGGGTGCGAGCGACCTGCTGTGACGTGATGTCGACCGACGGGCTGCGTGACCGTCCCGGCGGGCGGATCAGACGTGCGGATCTGCAAGGAGCCCGCTGCCAAGCACGCGCAACGAGCGCGGTCGGTCCTCGGCAGACCCGATGTAGCGGGCGTCGAGCTGGTCATTGTCCGTGGGTTACGGATGACCGGCTGGTGCCGACCGCACCGTCCGAGGGCGCTGCGTCCGAGCCGGGTCGACGCGTGGACCCCGAGAAAACGTCGGCAACCTTTTCGCTTCCCGCGGTTACTGAGTAGTGCACCACCGGCTCGATCTTCCCGAAACGGACAGAAATGAACACTCCAAGGCAGGCCGCGCGGCAGCGCAGAAACAGACGCAGGCTCATCCTAGGCGCCACGGTGGCGCTGACCGCCGTGAGCGTTCTCGCCTACCTGCTCATGTGGTCCTCACCCGACCGCACCGCGGATGCAAAACCTGCCGCGGCTACCCCCCACAAGAAGGCCGCCACCGCCACAGCCACCCAGACCAGCACCCCGAGCGCGACGGCGAGCCCGACCGGTTCCCCCAGCCCTAAGGCTTCCGCGACCACGACGACAGCAGCGCCGTCGCCCAAAGACACCTCTCAGCCCCGGCGAGAGGCGTCCACAACGATTCCGTCAGCAGGACGGATCAAGCCCGGCGCGACCTACCAGGGCGTCGCCACCGCCTACAAGGCCGGTGTCGGAGACGGCGCCTGTCTGTTCGGCCCGAGCGACGACATGATGATCGCGGCGATGAACACCACCGACTACGAGACGTCCAGGGCGTGCGGCGCGTACGTGCTCGTCCGGGCGGCCAACGGCAAGTCCGTCACGGTACGGATCACCAACGAATGCCCCCTGCCCTGCGCCCCCGGGCAGATCGACCTCAGTGAACAGGCTTTCGCCAAACTCGCCGACCTGAAGCTCGGCCGACTCCCCATCACCTGGAGCCTGGTCAGCCCGAGCACGGTCGGCACGATCTCCATCAGGTACAAGACCGGGTCCAGCCAGTATTGGTGCGCCATCCAGGCGATCAACCACAGGAATCCGGTCACCGGGCTGGAGGTCCGCACCGCGGGCGGCTGGCGGCAACTGCCCCGCACCGCCTACAACTACTTCATCTCCGCCGACGGCAGCGGGTGCGGCGGTGCGATCAGACTCACCGACATCTACGGCGAACGGGTGACCATCACCGGACTCACGGTGCGGCCGAACGTCGTCCAACCTACTCAGGTCCAGTTCGCCCAGCACTGAGCCCACCGCCCGCCCGGAGCCACCGTCGGTTTCCCTCGACGTCCTGATGGCATGGACGGCCGGCCGCCGCACCGGCAGCCGGCCGCTGCGGACCCGTGACGACGCACGCGCCGCACGGCGTAAGGGGCGGCTGCACAGCGTCGCTGTGCAGCCGCCCGCTTGGCCGGGATGCGCCCCGGCTCAGGACACCGGCTCCGGTTCCGAGGCGGGCTCGGGTTCCGAGGCGGGCTCGCTGGGCTTCGATACGGCCTTCTGCAGGCGTGTGCCCTCGACGTCGAGGTCGGGCAGGACGCGGTCGAGCCAGGCGGGCAGCCACCAGGCGTGTCGTCCGGCGAGGGCGAGGACGGCAGGGACCAGGGTCATGCGGACGGCGAAGGCGTCGATGGCCACGCCGACGGCCAGCGCGAAGGCGATGGGCTTGATCAGGGCGTCGTCGAGGGGGAAGAACCCGGCGAAGACGGTGAACATGATCAGGGCGGCCGCGGTGACGACCCGTACGCTGTGCCGCGCGCCGTCGATCACCGATCCGCGGGCGACGCCGGTGTGGACCCACTCCTCCCGCATCCCGGAGACGAGGAACACCTCGTAGTCCATGGCGAGTCCGAACAGCACGCCGACCAGGATGATCGGCAGGAAGCTGACGACCGGACCGGTGTGGTCCAGGCCGAAGGCGTCCGCCAGCCAGCCCCACTGGAACAGAGCGACGACCGTGCCGAGCGCGGCGCCGACCGACAGCAGGAATCCGACGGCGGCCTTGAGCGGGATCAGCAGCGAGCGGAACACCATGGTCAGCAGGATCAGGCTCAGCCCGACGACGATCGCCATGAACGGCAGCAGGGAGTCGCTGAGCCGGTTGGAGACGTCGATGTTGACGGCGGTGGTACCGGTGACCGCGACCTTCGCTCCGGTCGTCTCGCGGATGTCCGGGGCCGCGGCCCGTATGTCGCGGACTAGGCGGTCGGTGCGGGCGCTGTCGGGACCGGTCTCGGGGATGACCTGGATGACGGTCTGCGCGGGATCACGTGTGGGCACGGGGGGCAGCACCGCTTTGACACCCTTGAGGTCCCGCAGCTTCTGCGCGGCCTGAGTGCCCGCCTGCGCACCGGGCCCGGTGTGGGTTTCGGTCAGCACCAGGAGCGGGCCGTTGAAGCCGGGGCCGAACTTGTCGCCGACCACGTCGTACGCCTTGCGCTCGGTGGAACTCACCGGGGCCGAGCCGTTGTCCGGCAGGGCGAGACGCAGGTCCGCCGCCGGGAGGGCGAGCGTCACCAGGATGCCCGCGACGGCCAGAACGGTCAGCAGGGGCTTGGCGACGACCGACTTCACCCAGCGGGTGCCCAAAGCGGCCCTTCCCGCGGATTCGCCGGAGTCGACGGCCCGCCGGGCCGCCTTGCTGCCGGGCTTGGGGGTCAGCCGGGCGCCGAGGAATCCGGCGAGAGCCGGAAGCAGCGTGATCGCGGCCAGGACGGCGATGAGGACGGCGCCGGCGGCGCCCAGGCCCATCGTGGTCAGGAACGGGATGCCGATGACACTGAGTGCGGCGAGGGCGATGATCACGGTGCTGCCGGCGAAGACGACCGCGCTGCCGGCCGTGCCGTTGGCCAGCGCGATGGATTCCTGTGGGTCGGCTCCGCGGGCGAGTTGCTGGCGGTGGCGGGAGAGGATGAACAGGACGTAGTCGATGCCCACCGCCAGACCGAGCATCAGCGCGAGCGTGACGGCCGTGGAGGAGACGCTGACCGCCGGGGCCAGGGCCAGCAGCCCGGTCAGTCCCACCGCCACGCCGAGCAGGGCGGGCAGCAGCGACATGCCCGCGGCGAGCAGTGAGCCGAACGTGACGACGAGGACGAGCAGGGCGACCGCGACACCGATGATCTCGGACGGGCCGATGTGAACGCCCTTGCTGCCGTAGACGCTGCCGCCCACGAAGGTCTTAAGGTTCTTCTTCTCGGCCGCCTTGGCCACCTGTTCTATCGCGTCCAGGGACGAGGCCCGCACCTCGGGCTGCTGCACCGAGTACTGCACCTGCACGATCGCGGTGGTCCGGTCGGCCGAGACGGCGCCGGAGGTGGTCGGGCCTATGACGGCGCTGACCTGGGGCACCTTCGCGGCCGCCGCCTCGGCTCCGGTGATGGCCGCCGTATAGGCGGCCTCGGTGACACGGTGGCCCTCGGGGGCGGTGAAGACGATCTGGGCGGCGGCTCCTGACGCCTCGGGCAACGTCCTGCCGAGCGTGTCCAGGGCCCGCTGCGATTCGGTCCCCGGCACGGTGAAGCGGTCGTCCAGCTTGCCGCCGAAGACACCGACGCAGGTGATGAGCGCGGCCAGGACCACGAGCCAGATGCCGAGCACCAGCTTGCGGTGGCGGTAGGCACTTCGGCCCAGCCGGTGGAGCAGGACAGCCATGACGAACTCCCAAAGTCGGTGAAGGGAAGGGATTCCTGGACGCCTCGACATGGGCGCCGGACGAGCAGTGGGCGGCTCGGCTCCGGCAGCCGAGCGATTGGGGGAACGGAGGGTGCAGCGCCGCACGCCGACCCGCACCGCCGCTCCGTGCAATCGACTTTATCACTCGCTCAAGTCGACTGCACAAGTCACTTGCCTCACATGATCACTCGCCCGCGAGCCCAGCGCGAATGTCGTCGTGATCGGTGCGGGGCCGGCCGGTCTGACGGCGGCGCGGGTGGTCGTCGCGGCGGGCAGGTCCCTGGCCGTCCTGGAAGCCCGCGATCGGGGGAGCGCATCAAGGAGGCGGGATGCGCGCCGGCACCCACACCCTCGTGGCCGAACTCGACGACCTGATCCGTTCGGACAGCTCAACCAGCTCAACCACCGGCCGCCGAGGCCTTCTCGAGCGACCTGTTTCGTATCAGCGACCTGTTTCGTATTGCCGAGTCGCGCGGCCACACCCGGGGACGCGAGCGTCGAGGACACGATCGCCCCGCTCCCCGAGGCACTGCGGCCCAGCGCGGCGGGAAGAGCCCCGCGACGCACCGGCTGCTCACCGAGCTGACGATGTCCCCACGCCCGCCAACGGGCAGGGCGAAATCCATGCGACGGGCCGACCGACCGGCTCCATCGGTTTCATGAGCCGGACGACGTCAGCGCTCCGTGTGCGCCGTGGTTTCGGAGTTGAGCCGTCCGGACCGGAAGGGTTCGACCCTTTGGGGCATCTCACCGAATCCGGCCTCCGTCAGTGTCCGCCGGAGGCCGGGCAGCGCGGACACGCGGTCGGCGAGCGGAGCGTCCACCTCGACGCGGACGGTGTCGCCCAGGTCGCGGACCCTGAGATCGCCCACCGTGATCCCGTGCGCGGCCAGAAGCGCGCGCAGCGCGGACTCGGCGCGATCGACGCGGGCCAGGCGGTGCGGGGTGACCTCGATGCCGTAGCGGATACGGCTGGCCAGGCACGGTGTGGCGGGTTTGTTCCACGTCGGCAGCGACCAGTGCCGGCTGAGGCGACGTACGTCGGCTTTGCTCAGGCGGGTGTCCAGGAGCGGGGTGTGGACGCCTCGCTCGTGTCCGGCGCGGATGCCCGGTCGGTGCGGATCCAGGGCGTCGTCCGCGTTGGTGCCGGTGGCCACGTTCTCGAAGCCGTGGCCGCGGGCGAGTGCGGCGATCGCGTCCAGGACCTCGGACTTGCAGAAGTAGCACCGATCAGGGCCGTTGGCCCGGTAGCCGGGGCGGGTGAGTTCGTTGGTGCGCGGGGTGAGGTGGACGACGCCCAGATCCGTGGCGAAGCGGTGGGCGCGGGCCTGCTCCCCGGAGGCCAGGCTCTCCGACAGGGCGGTGACGGCCAGGACGCGTGCCGGACCGAGGGCGC
Source organism: Streptomyces sp. S.PNR 29 (assembly GCF_030386795.1). Classification (GTDB taxonomy): domain Bacteria; phylum Actinomycetota; class Actinomycetes; order Streptomycetales; family Streptomycetaceae; genus Streptomyces. The sequence goes on along the minus strand of NZ_JANUQM010000011.1, from coordinate 213,956 downwards.
GTACCGCGGCGGCAAGGACGAGCGCGGAGTCCGCTCCGCCCGAGAACGCGACGGCGACCGGGCCGATCTCCTCGAGGCGCACCAGCAGCCGGTGCGCGAGGGCGGAGGTGTCATCGTTCACGGTTGTTTCCTTCAGAGCTGGGCCGTCGGGTCGGCGCCCGGGTGCTCTCGTGGAGCGCGCGGGCGGCCACGGCCCGCAGCGGCAGGCCGAGCCGGGTGGCTGCGGTGACCAGGTCGTCGTGTTCGGGCTTGGCGCCGTGCGGGCCGTGCTTGATCCGTATCTGGTGGCCGTCGACGTCCACGGTTTCGAAGGTGCGGGGCAGGGCGGTGCGGGTGGCGGCCGTGCGGCGGATGCCGAGGCTGCCCGTCTCGGCGAGGACGAGGTCGCGCAGCCGGGTCTCGTCGTGCGGGGTGGTCAGGACGTGCAGCACGTGCGCCGGGCGGCCCTTCTTCATGACGGCCGGGGTGACCCAGGCGTCGAGGGCCCCGGACGCGAGGGCCTGCGCGAGGGTGTGTCCGAGAACCTCGCCGGTGACGTCGTCGAGGTTGGTCTCCAGGACGACGACGTCCTCGGCCTCCTCGCCGACTGCCCTGTGGGGTACGGGGGTTGCGAGCGTCACCGCCGTGACGTTGGGCCGGTCCGGCAGACGGCGGGTGCCCGCCCCGTAGCCGGTAGGGCCCAGGGTCATGGGCGGGGGCGGTCCGTACCGTGTGCCTGCGGCGCGCAGCAGTGCCGCGCCAGTGGGGGTCACCGTCTCTCCGGGCAGATCACTGCCGACGACGGCTGCCCCGGCCAGCAGGGCGAGGGTCGCCGGTGCCGGGCAGGGCAGCACGCCGTGCGCGGAGTTCACCCGGCCCCGGCCGAGTGGCAGCGGTGCGCAGACGACGTCGGTGACCCCCAGGGCGTGCAGCGCGGCAGCGGTGCCGACGATGTCCACGAGCGTGTCGTGGCCGCCGAGTTCGTGCAGATGGACGGTGGCGGCGTCGGCGTCGTGCAGCCTGCCCTCCGCCTCCGCGACCGCGGTCACGGCGGCCACCGCGAGGGCTGCCACGGGTTCCGGTGTGGCCCGTGAGACCAGTTCGACCACTTCGGCGGCCCGCCGCTCGGCGCACGGGTCGGTGACCCGCACGTGCACGCGGGTGGCGGCCAGTTGGTGGTCGGTGACGCGCTCGGCGGTCAGTTCCCAGCCGGTCAGTCCGGTGGCGGCGATCGCGGCCCGGATCCGGTCGAGCGGCGCCCCGGCGTCGATCAGGGCGCCCAGCAGCATGTCCCCGGCCAGTCCGGTGAACGGGTTGATCCAGCAGATCATCCGGCACCTCCACCAGAACGCGTGCGGCACTGGGCGATGCGATGGACGGCCATGGCGGCCGAGAAACCGGAGTCGATGTTGACCACCGTCACCCCGGCCGCGCAGGACGCGTGCATGGCGAGCAGAGCGGTGACGCCCTCCAGGGAGGCGCCGTACCCCGTCGAGACGGGGACGGCGACGACCGGTGAGCGCACCAGCCCGCCGACCACGCTGGCGAGCGCGCCTTCCATGCCGGCCACCACGACGACCGCGTCGGCGGCCTGGAGCTGCTCGCGCACCTGGAGGACACGGTCCAGTCCCGCCACCCCCACGTCGTGGATGCTCGTCGTCCTCAGACCGACCGCCGAGGCCACGGCGACCGCTTCCGCGGCGACCGGGCGGTCGGACGTACCCGCGGAGACCACCGTGACGGAGAAGTCACCGGTGGCGGCCTGCCGCCAGAGCAGCAGCCGGGCCTCCTCGTCGTAGGTTCCGGTGCCGCCGCCCCCCGTGTCCAGCTGAGCCAGTACGGCCTCGGCGGCCTCCGGCGCGACGCGGGTGACGAGGACCGGACCGGTGTTGTGCTCCAGCAGGCGGGTGACGATGCCGGAGATGTGCTCCACCGTCTTGCCGGGCCCGTAGACGACCTCGGGCAGTCCCTGGCGTGCCTCACGGTCCAGGTCCAGTCGGGCGTACCCGAGGTTCAGCACCCCGCTCATGCCCGGGCCCCCTTGAGGTAGGGAATGGTCTGCGGGCCTTCGGGCAGGACGCAGACCCGGGCTCCTGGGCCGGCGGCGGCGAGTGCCTCGGCGACGGTGGCGGAGATGTCGCCGGTCTGTTCCAGGTGCGCGGTGGCCAGTTCGGCGTCGCTGAGGAAGCCGGTGTGCATCACGACCCGGCAGCTCGACTGGATCCGGGCCTGTATCTGCACCTGCCACTGGTCGGGGACGGTCTCGCCGCGGGCGCTGATGTCGTCGAACAGCGCTTGCGGGGAGGGCGCGGAGGCCAGCACCTCCCGGTAGGAACCGTGGTCCGGGAAGCCGTCGCGGCACTCGGCGGCGCAGACGATGGTGCCGCCCGGGCGGACCACCTGGTGGGCGGCGGACATTCCCTTGACGGCCTGGTAGAGGTTCTGGTCCAGCGGGAAGCCCGAGTTGGTGGTGACGACCACGTCGAAGGGCGCCTCGACCGGGCGCATGGCCATCCGCTTGGCCGCGGCGGTGGCGGCGGCGTGCATGGGCAGCAGGTCCCCGCCGAACGCGGCCACGATGTCCTTGTCCCGGTTGAGGACCACGTCCAGTGCGAAGGTGACTCCGGTGGCCTCGGCGATCGCGCGTACGTCGTCGTGGACCGGGTTGCCGTAGGTGATGCCCCAGGTGGCGCGCGGGTCGCCGATGCGTGCCGCGTCGTGCAGCACGAGGACGGTCTCCAGCGCGGCGAGGCCGGGGGCGACGAGTTTGGGGCCGCCGGAGAAGCCGGCGAAGAAGTGCGGCTCGACGAAGCCGGTGGTGATCCGGACGTCCGCCTCGGCCCACGCACGGTTGAGCCACACCGGCACGTCGTCGCCGTACCTGCCCATCCAGGTCAGCTGTCCCGGGTCGCGGGCGTCATGGTTGACGATCCGCACGCGGTCCACGATCTCGTCGCCGAACATCTGGCGCAGCTCGGCCTCGCTGTTGCCGCGGTGGGTGCCGGTGGCGACCAGGATGACCACGTCCTCCCACCGTACGATCCCGTCGAGCTCGTCGAGGACGGCCGGAATCATCAGATGGCGCGGCTGCGGGCGGGTGCCGTCGCAGGCCAAGATGGCCACCGTCTGGCCCGGGCGTACGCGTTCACGCAAGGGTGGCCCGGCGACGGGGTTGTGCAGCGCCGAGCGCAGTACGGCCGTCTGGTCCGCGGCTGCCTCATGGTGGACCGGCAGGAGAACGGTCGCCGCGCCCGGGTCCACGTCGATATCGAGCCCCGAACGCCCGTAGGCAAGACGCACTTTCACAGGTCTTCCCTCCTCAGTCGGTAGGCGCGGGTCGCCGTACCGCCGAAGATTTCGCAGCGCTCGGCTTCGGTGAGGCCACCGGTCAGCTCCTCGGCGGCGGCAACGACCTCCTCGTACGAGGCGGCCAGCAGGCACACCGGCCAGTCCGAGCCGAACATCACCCGCTCCGGGCCGAAGGCGTCCAGCACCACGTCGGCGTAGGGCCGCAGCGTGGCGGCGCTCCAGTGGTCCCACTGTGCCTCGGTGACCATGCCGGACAGCTTGCAGAACACGTTGGGCTGCGCCGCCAGTTGACGGATCAGCGACGCCCACGGCTGGAGTTCTCCCCGGGCGATGGGGGGTTTGGACAGGTGATCGAGGACGAACGTCAGTTCCGGCAGCGCTCGTGCGGTGGCGATGGCGGCGGGCAGTTGGTGCGGAAGGGTGAGCAGGTCGTAGGTGAGGCCCGCGGTCGCGACGGCGCGCAGGCCCCGGTGTACGTCGGGCCGGGTCAGCCAGTCGGGATCAGGTTCGCTCTGGACCAGGTGGCGCAGTCCCACCAGGAGTTCGCCGCCGGGCGCTGCCCGAAGCGCGGACAGCGTGTCGGAGAGGCGGTTGGAGGTCAGGTCGGCCCAGCCGACGACACCTGCCACCAGATCGGTCCTCTCGGCCAGGGTCAGGAACTCCGCGGTCTCGTCGGTCTCCGGCAGAACCTGGACCAGGATCGTGCGGTCGATCCCCACCGCCGCGGCCTCCTGTGCCAGGTCCACCAGGGTGAAGTCCCGCCGTAGCGGGGCCATGTCCGGCTTGTCGAGCCAGGGGTGCGCGCGGCGGCGTGGGCCGATGTCCGCCACCGCGCGGGAGGCGGACATCGGCCGCCAGGTGTGGTGATGTGCGTCGATCCTGGTCATGGTCTTTCCGGTTGGTGGTCGTGCGATCCGATGCGGACAGTGACCGGCACCACCGGATCTTCAGAGGCTCGGCTGACTGTGCGTCGCTGCTCGCTGCTCATCGCCCAGGCGGTGGCAGAGTAGCAATACATCCCATGACTGGGGAAGAAGTAGAGCGGTTTCTTGAGAGCACACGCAAGTCGACCCTGCGAAATCTGTGAATACATCCCAGGTCTGTGTGCTGGGTGGTTGGTGCCGGGCGACGCCCGTCCGTCACGTCCGCGCGGTCGCCCCGGAGGGCAAGGGTTCGCCGGAGCGCAGGTGTTCCCTCAGCCACTGCTCGGTGTTGCTCACATGCAGCAGCGCGGCGGCCTGACCGAGGGCGGCGTCACGGGCGGACAGCGCGTTGAAGATCGCCTCGTGTTCGGCGAGGGTGCGGCCCGCGGCCTTGTCGTCGATCAGACCGCGCCAGATGCGGGCGCGCAGGGTGCGGCCGGAGATCCCTTCCAGGAGGGTGAGGAGGGTCTCGTTGCCCGTGGCCGAGACGACGGCGCGGTGGAACGCGGCGTCATGGGCGTTGAGCTGTTCCACGTCGTCGCGGGCCTCGCGCATGGCGTCCAAGTGCCGCTTCACCTCGGCCAGTTGCTCGTCGGAGATCCGGGTGGCGGCAAGGGCCGTGGCCATCGGTTCGAGGAGTCGGCGTACCTCCATGAGGTCCTGCAAGGCGACCGAGTCACCCTGGAGCAGCTCCACCGCACCGCCGAGCCCCTCCAACAGCAGGCTCGGCTGGAGGCTGGTCACATACGTGCCGTCGCCCCGCCGGACCTCCAGGACGCGGGCGACGGCCAGCGCCTTGACCGCTTCGCGGGCGAGGTTGCGGGACAGGCCCAGTTGGGCGGCCAGGTCCGGCTCCGGCGGGAGCTTGGAGCCCGGCGGCAGCGCGCCGGTCCGGATCAGCTCACGGATCTGTTCGATGGCCTTGTCCGTCAAAGACACCGCGCACCCCTCCCTCACCGCGCCCGACGAGCACGTCCGACCTGATCAGCCCCTGCGCGCTCAGATCGTCCCAGAGGCCGTCCGGGACGCGCTGATCATGGAGTTCCACGTTCCGTACGACCTGTTCCGCAGTCCGCATGCCGAGGGTGACGTTGAGGATACTGGGATGCGTGTACGGGAAGGCGATCGCGGCGGCGGGCAGGGTGGTCCCGTGCGCCGCGCACACCTCGGCGATCGCCAGCGCCCGCGCGACGAGCTCCGGCGGGGCGTCCCGGTAGTCGTACTTCATGCCCTCGGCGGGCCGGTCGAGGGAGAGCAGGCCCGAGTTGAACACGCCCACCGCCACCACGCTCTTGTCCAGTTCCCGAGCGGCGGGCAGGACGTCGTCCAGCGCCGACTGGTCCAGGAGGGTGTAGCGCCCGGCCAGCATCACCACGTCGGCGGCCGTCTCGCGCAGAAAGCGGGCGAGCATCGCCGACTGGTTCATGCCGGCACCGATCGCGCCGATCACGCCCTGGTCGCGCAGCTCGGCGAGGGTGGGCATGGCCTCCTCGGCGGCCTGCCGCCAGTGGTCGTCCGGATCGTGCAGGTAGACGATGTCGAGGCGGTCCAGGCCAGTGCGCGCCAGCGTGTCCTCGATGGAGCGGAGCACGCCGTCCCGGCTGAAGTCCCACTGCCGGCGCAGGTCGTCCCGTACGACGAAGCCCTCGGTGTCGACGCCGCGCGGCTCCTCGTTGGGCACCAGCAGCCTGCCCACCTTGGAGGAGATGACGTACTCGTCGCGCGGGCGGCCTCGCAGGGCGGCACCCAGGCGGCGTTCGGAGAGGCCGAGGCCGTAGTGCGGTGCGGTGTCGAAGTACCGCAGGCCGGCTTCCCAGGCCGCGTCCACGGCGGCTGCCGCGTCGTCGGCCGGGGTGACGCGGTAGAGGTTGCCGATCACGGATGCCCCGAAGCCCAGCTCGGTGAGGGAGACGGACGTGTTCTGGATCTTCCGCTGGTGCAAGACGTGCTCCTGGATACGGGGGTGGCGCGCCGGTCAGCGTCTGACGTGGGCCGTTCCGCCCGCGATGAGCGCCTCGACCTCGGCGAGCGAGGCCATGGAGACGTCTCCGGGCGTGGTCATGGTGAGCGCGCCGTGGGCGGTGCCGTAGGCGAGGGCCCGCTCCAGGCCGGCCCCGGCCAGCAGTCCGTGGATCAGGCCGGCGGCGAATCCGTCGCCGGAGCCGATGCGGTCCAGCACCTGAAGGCCGGGCATCCGCGGGCCGGCGACGAAGCCGGTGTCGGTGGACCAGGCGGCCGAGGACCAGTCGTTGACGCCGGCCGACGGTACGTCGCGCAGGGTCGTCGCCAGTACTTTCGCCTCGGGCAGCAGGCCGGCCACCTCGGCGAGCGCGTCCGCCACCTCGTCGTCCCCGATGCGGGTCTGTCCCGGGTACGTCCCGGCCAGGCCGAGGGCGCCCACCACGACGTCGGCGTGCCGGGCGAGCCTCAGGTCGACCTCGCGGGCGGCCTCGGCGCCGCCCCGGCCGGCCCACAGGCTGGGTCGGTGGTTGGGGTCGTAGGAGACGGTGATGCCGTGGCGGCGGGCCGCGGCCATGGCCTCGTCCGCGACGTCCACCGTGGTGTCGGACAGGCCGGCGAAGATGCCGCCGGTGTGGAACCAGCGCACCCCGGCCGAGAACACCGCGTCCCAGTCGACATCCCCCTTGCGCAGCTGGGACACGGCGGTGTGCGCGCGGTCGCTGACTCCCAGCGCGCCGCGGATGCCGTAACCGCGTTCGACGAAGTTGAGGCCGTTGCGGGCGATGCGGCCGATGCCGTCGTCGGGTACCCAGCGGATCAGCGAGGTGTCGACGCCGCCCTGGAGGATCAGGTCCTCCACCAGCCGGCCCACCGCGTTGTCGGCGAGCGCGGTCACGACCGCCGTGCGTCGGCCGAAGCAGCGCCGCAGTCCGCGGACGACGTTGTACTCGCCGCCGCCCTCCCACACCTGGAAGGTACGGGCGGTGCGGATGCGCCCCTCGCCCGGGTCGAAGCGCAGCATCACCTCGCCGAGGGCGATCACCTCTGGGCCCGTCATGTCGTACTCCTTTCGACGGCCTCGGCGGTCAGTCGTCGGACCTCGTCGTACCTCCCGCGTTCCAGGTGGTCGGTGGTGGCCATCCAGCTGCCGCCGACGGCGAGCACCGCCGGGTGGGTGAGGTAACCGGGCAGCTGGGCAGGCCCGATGCCGCCGGTCGGGACGAAGCGCACTTGAGGGAATGGAGCCGCCAGGGCCTTGAGCGTGCTGGTTCCGCCGAGCGGTTCGGCGGGGAACAGTTTGACCGTGTCGAGGCCCGCCTTCAGGGCGCGCATCAGCTCGGTGGCGGTCGCGACGCCCGGTACGACGGCGACGTTCAACTCACGGCATCTGCGGACGACTTCCGCGTCGAAGCCGGGTGACACGACGAACCGGGCCCCGGCCCGCACCGCGCGCTCCGCCTGCTGCGGGGTGAGGACGGTACCGGCGCCGACGGCCAGGCCGCCGTGGGCTGCCATCTCCTTGAGCACCAGCTCGGCGTCCGCTGTGCGGAAGGTGACCTCCGCGCACCGGGCGCCGCCCGCGGTGAGCGCGTCGGCCAGCGGGCCGGCGGCGGCCGGGTGGGCCACGGTCAGCACCGGCATGATCCGGGCGCCGGCCAGCACGGAGGCCAGGTCGGCGCCGCTCATCGGCCCAGCCACCCACCGTCGACCGGAAGGATCGTGCCGTGGACGTACGCTGCCGCGTCCGAGGCCAGGAACACGGTGGCGCCCGCGAGGTCGTCGGCGCTGCCCCACCGCGCGGCCGGGATGCGGTCCAGGATCGCCTTGCTGCGCACCGGGTCGTCCTGGAGGGCCTGGGTGTTGTCGGTGGCGATGTACCCCGGGGCGATGGCGTTGACGTTGACGCCGTGCGGCGCCCACTCGTTGGCCAGCGCCTTGGTGAGACCGGCGATGCCGTGCTTGGCGGCGGTGTAGCCGGGGACGGTGATACCGCCCTGGAAGCTGAGGAGGGAGGCCGTGAAGATGACCTTCCCCCGGCCGCGGGCCACCATCGACGCGCCGACGGCCCGGGTCAGCGCGAACTGAGCGTTGAGGTTGACCTGGAGGACCATCTCCCAGTCCGCGTCGGCATGTTCGGCCGCCGGCGCGCGGCGGATGGTGCCCGCGTTGTTGACCAGGATGTCCACCGGACGCTCCCGCCCGGCGAGGTCCGCGCCCAGTGCCCGGACAGCCTCCGGGTCGGCGAAGTCGGTGCGGATCGCCTCGAAGGTGCGGCCGGCGGCGAGGACGTCCTTCTCCACCGCACTGCCGGACTCCTCCAGCGAGGCGCTCACGCCGATGACGTCGGCCCCGGCCTCGGCGAGCGCGCGGGCCATGGCCCGGCCGATCCCGCGCCGGGCGCCGGTGACGACGGCGAGCCTTCCGGTGAGGTCGAAGGCGGTCATACGGCGGCTCCCTGAACGTCGTCGGTGCAGTCCACGAGGATCTTCATCACGTCGCCGCCGCCCTCCAGCGCCTCGAACGCGGCGGGTGCCTGCGTGAGCGGCACGACCTTGCTGATCAGCCGCTCGGCCGGGATGGTGCCGTCGGCGACCAGGGTCACCGCCTTCTCGAAGTCGGAGCGGTCGTACAACCGGGCGCCCACGAGCGTGAGTTCGCGCCAGAAGAAGCGATGCAGGTTCACCTCGCGGGGCCGGGAGTGGATGGCCACAAGACACAGGCGGCCCCGCACGCCCAGCACGTCGACCGCCGTGTCCACGCCGGCCGCCGCACCGGACACCTCGAAGGCGACGTCCGCCCCCGCGTCCCCGGTCCACTGCTCCACGAGCCGCGGCACGTCGACGTCGGCCGGGTTCCACGCCGTGAGTCCCAACTCCTCGGCGAGCAGCCGACGGTGGGCGCTCAACTCCACCACCCGGACCTCGGCGCCCGCGGCTCGCGCGACCAGCGCGATGAGGACGCCCACGGGGCCGCCACCGACCACGACCACCTTCTCGCCCTCGGCGACCCGGGCCCGGCCCACGTCGTGCACGGCGACCGCCGTCGGCTCGACGAGCGCGGCGCGGTCCAGGGGAAGGGAGCCGGGCAACCGGATGAGCGTCGAGGCGGGCACCTTCCAGCGCTGCTGCATCGCGCCCGGGGAGTCGATGCCGATGAAGTCCAGGTGCTGGCAGATGTGCTGGTGGCCGTTGCGGCAGGCCAGGCAGGTGTCGTCCCAGCGCAGCGGCATCACGGTGACCGCGTCGCCCGGCTGCCAGCCCTCGACGCCCGGGCCGACGCGTAGGACGCGGCCGGCCATCTCGTGTCCCAGGACGGCGGGCGCGGCGACCCGGGCGTCCATGTCGCCGTGGAAGATGTGCAGGTCGGTGCCGCAGATGCCGACGTACGCGGGAGCCAGCTCCACCTCACCGGGTCCGGGAGAGGAAGGCTCCGCGGCAGCCGTGTCGAGGGTGCGGGCGGAGATGTAACGGACGGCGAGTGTCATCGTGTCGTCAGGGTCCCTTCAGCGCGGACGCCGATGGTCAGCAGCAGGTTGGCGTAGGTGCGGGTGTCGGCGGTGACGACCGCGAGTGCCAGGTCGGGCGAGCGGGCGGCGTCGTAGAACTCGAAGCGCCCCAGCGTGTCGACCGGGACGGGCGCAAGCATGGAGCGGTACTCGGCGATGGCGGGCGGCTCCGGTTCGCCCTCGGGCGGCACCATGACGTGCGCCGCCTCGACGGGCAGGGCGCGCAGCAGGACGTCGAGGACGGTGGTGACGTCCAGCAGGCCGGGGGCCAGGTTGAGGTGGACGGTTCTGGCACGCTCGCCGGTGGCGGTGCTCGCCGGGTAGTGGCCGTCGGCGAGCAGCACGCGGGCGCCGTGGCCGGCTCCGGCCAGGGATTCGAGGATGCCAGGGTGCAGAAGTTCGGTCAGGAGCACGAGGTGTCCTCGTCCTTCTTGTCGGGGCGGTCGGTGAAAGGCGGTCGCCGTAGCGGAGAGCGCTGCCTGGCACTCGCCGACGAACAGTCGGCCGGCACCTAGAGGGTGTGCGGCCCGTCTCCGGGACCGGTTACGTGCGGTGCGCCGCCGGGGATCAGGCCGGAGGAGGCCGGTGCTCGCCGGCCTCCGCGAAGCGAGGAGCAGGCGCGTGACCGCCGGAGGGCGTCGACGCCGCAGGTGCGCCGGCTGGGCGCCTGACAGGGCTCGCCCCGCCGGTGTGGGGACGGCGCAGGTCCCGCGCATGAGGAGCGTCGGCCAGGGGCGTCAGACACGGGTGGCCCAGACGGGGCCGTCGGGGTAGGCGTACTCCTTGAGGGACTCGGGGTGCATCTGCGCGCTCAGTCCGGGCAGGGTCGGCGCCAGGTAGTGGCCGTCGGCGATGCGCACCGGGTCGACGAAGTGCTCGTGCAGGTGGTCGACGTACTCGATGACCCGGTCCTCGGTGGTGCCGGACACGGCGACGTAGTCGAACATCGACAGGTGCTGCACCATCTCGCACAGGCCGACGCCGCCCGCGTGCGGGCAGACCGGCACGCCGAACTTCGCGGCGAGCAGCAAAATCGCGATGTTCTCGTTGACGCCGCCGACCCGGGCGGAGTCGATCTGCACGATGTCGACCGCGCCGGCCTGGAGGAGTTGCTTGAAGACGACCCGGTTGGCGATGTGTTCGCCGGTGGCGACCTTGATGGGGGCAACGGCCTTGCGGACGGCGGCGTGGCCGAGGATGTCGTCGGGGGACGTGGGCTCCTCGATCCAGTAGGGCTCATACGGGGCCAGGGCGTTCATCCAGTCGATCGCGGGCTGCACGTCCCATCTCTGGTTGGCGTCGACCGCGATGCGGATGCCGTCGCCGACCGTCTCGCGGGCGGTGCGCATGCGCCGTACGTCGTCCTCCAGGGATGCTCCGACCTTCAGCTTGATCTGGGTGAAGCCGTCGGCGACGGCCTCGCGGGCCAGACGGGCCAGTTTCTCGTCGGAGTAGCCGAGCCAGCCCGGGGTGGTGGTGTAGGCCGGGTAGCCGCGCTCCAGCAGACGCGCGATCCGCTCCTCGCGGCCCGGCTCGGCGCGCTTGAGGAGGTCCAGCGCCTCCTCGGGGGTGAGGGCGTCGCTGAGCCAGCGGAAGTCGACCTGAGCGACCAGGTCTTCGGGCGACATTTCACCGAGGAAGCGCCACACGGGCTTGCCGGCACGCTTGGCGGCCAGGTCCCAGGCGGCGTTGACGACCGCTCCGGTGGCCATGTGGATGGCGCCCTTCTCCGGTCCCAGCCAGCGCAGTTGGGGATCGTGGACGAGAGAGCGGGAGAAGGCGCCGAGGTCGGAGCAGACCTCCTCGACCGAGAGGCCCACCACGTGCGGGGCCAGGGCCGCGATGGCGGCGGCCTGAACGTCGTTGCCGCGACCGGTGGTGAAGGCCAGAGCGTGGCCCTCGAGTCCGTCGCCGGCGTCGGTGCGCAGGACGACGTAGGCGGCGGAGTAGTCGGGCTCGGGGTTCATCGCGTCGGACCCGTCCAGGTGCTCGGACGTCGGGAAACGCACGTCCAGCACGTCCAGGGCGGTGATACGGGCAGTGGTCGGGGGTGCCGGGGAAGCGGACGGGGCGGATGGCATGGCGGCAACTCCAGTGCGGGCAGGGGCGATACGGCCCCTGACGACGAGATGTGGGCGGCGGAGGAGGCCGGTTGGCCCGCCGCGATGCGCGAGATGGCCTGGGGAACACCACCCACTAAAGATAGGATGTATTTATAGAGCCCCGCACACTCTGTCGTCCAGACCGCAAAGAAAGACACAGGTCACATCGTTCTCCGACGAGCAGACCACGGGGCCCTCTTCATGAAGCATCCCACCAATCTCCGCCATCCGGTAGCTCAAGTTCACTACGGACGCCCGTAAGACATGGCATGTCTGGCTGGCGTCAAAGGCGTGCGTAGATCGATAAATCGGGTCATATCGCATGAGCGTGGGGCGCTTTTCATCCCTGCACACTGGTTGACATCCCCGGGAGAAATGGCGGACCTTCATGCGTGACACGCGGCGCTCCATGCACAGCAGCCACGCCGACTCGTGTCCCCTCGCATTCCCCTGTCCCCCTTCCGCACCCGGGATGTGCCCATGTCGAGTCCGCTCAACAGACGCCAGTTCCTGGCCGGTGCCACCTGTGTGGCCGCGGCGGCCGTTGCCGGCGGTGTGTTCGGCGCCGGTGTCGCCCACGCGGCGCCCAGCACGTATACGCCCGACTGGAACTCGGTCGACCAGCACCCGCCGGCTCCGGAGTGGTTCCAGGACGCGAAGTTCGGGATCTACTTCCACTGGGGCGTCTTCAGCGTCCCGGCCTTCGGCAACGAGTGGTACCCGCGCACCATGTACCGGGCCGGCGACAGCGTCAACCAGCACCACATCGCGACCTACGGCCAGCCGTCGGCTTGGCCGTACCACAACTTCATCAACGGCGCTCAGGACCTGGCGGGCAACTTCGTGAAGTTCGCGCCGAAGCTGAAGTCGGCCGGCGGGAAGTTCGACCCCGACGAGTGGGCGCAGCTCTTCGTCGACGCCGGCGCCAGGTTCGCCGGCCCCGTCGCCGAGCACCACGACGGCTTCTCCATGTGGGACAGCCAGGTCAACGAGTGGAACTCGGTCAAGAAGGGCCCAGGCCTCGACCTGCTGAAGCTCTTCTCCACGGCCATCCGCGCCAAGGGCCTCAAGCTGCTGGTGGCCATGCACCACGCGTACAACTTCACCGGCTTCTACGAATACGCCCCCGCCCAGACCGACCCCAGCCTCAAGAAGCTCTACGGGCAACTGGGCTCGTCCGCGGAGAACCAGCTCTGGTACGACAAGCTCAAGGAGGTCATCGACCGCGCCCAGCCCGACATCCTGTGGCAGGACTTCAACCTGAGCGCCGTCGACGAGCAACAGCGCCTCAACTTCCTGGCGTACTACTACAACCAGGCCAACAGCTGGGGCCGTGAGGTCGTCGCCACCTACAAGGACGGCATGCACGGCAAGGGCGAGGTCTTCGACTACGAACGCGGCGGCCCGGCCGACCTCACCACCCCGTACTGGCTGACCGACGACAGCATCTCCAGCAGCAGCTGGTGCTACACCCAGGGCATCGGCTACTACACGTTCCAGCAGATGCTGCACTCCTTCATCGACCGGGTCAGCAAGAACGGCAACATGCTGCTGAACATCGCGCCGATGGCCGACGGCACCATCCCCCAAGCCCAGAAGGACATCCTGCTCGGCATCGGCGACCACCTGAAGCGCTTCGGCGAGTCGATCTACGCGACCCGCGCCTGGACGGCGTACGGCGAGGGCCCGACGAAGATGGGCGGCGGCTCGTTCACCACCCCGCACGCCGGCACGGCGCAGGACATCCGCTTCACCCGCAACAAGGCGAACAACGTCCTGTACGCCACCGTCCTGGGCTGGCCCGGAAGCTCCCTGACGATCAAGACCCTCGGCTCGGACCGGATCAACCTCTCGTCGCTGACCTCGGCGAAGCTCCTCGGCACCACCGCCGGCACCTACATCGACCTGCCCACGCCGACGCAGAGCTCCTCCGGCCTCACGGTCACCCTGCCCTCCTCGGCGCCGTACAGTGCGGGCGCCTACGTCCTGAAGCTCGCCTTCTCCGGCAGCATTCCGGGGCTGAGGCCGCAGGCCGGCGCCATCGCCTTCAAGGACGTCGACTACACCGGTGACTACGCCACGTTCACCCTCGGCGACTACACCGCCGCCGACCTGACCGCGGCCGGACTGGGCGCACGCACGCTCTCCTCTCTCCGGCCGGCCCCCGGCTACCAGGTGATCGGCTACTCGGGAGACAACTTCACCGGCACCTCCTGGACCTTCACCGCCGACAACCCCGACCTCAGGAACACCGGCAACAACGACCAGATCACCTCGCTGAAGGTCCAGTTCAACCCGGCGACGTACTTCCGGATCACCAACGTCACCGACGGCCTCGCCCTGGACAGCGGCGGCAACGTCGCCTCCGGGTCCAACCTCAAGCAGTGGACCTGGGACGGCAGCCCCAACCTGCAATGGCGCGCGGAGCCGGTGGGAGGCGGCTATTACCGGCTGGTCAACCGGACGAACGGCATGGTCGCCGACGGCTGGGGCGCCACCGACAACGGCTCCGCCGCCAGACAGGCCCCGTGGAGCAACAACAACAACAACCAGCACTGGACGATCACTCACCGCGGCGACGGCCGCTACTCGATCGCCAACCGCACCACCGGCCTGGTCCTCGACGGCGGCGGCAACGTCCCCTCGGGCTCCGTCACGAAGCAGTGGAGCTACGGCAGCAGCACCAACCTGCTGTGGACCTTCACGGCGCTCTGATCCCCGAGACGCGCGGGCGGCTGCGGTGACGTGATTCTCCGCAGCCTTCAGCCGCCTGGCGCCCAGTTGGCCAGACAGGTGTCCGGCACCCTCACGCGAGCCCGTGAGGGTGCCGGAGGACCGAAGGACCTGGACCGCACGGCGGTGGCCCAGGTGGCCGGCCGTTTGACAGCCGTGCTGCGAGGCGAGGCATCTGAGGACCAGCGAGTCGCGTCCGGATCCATGCCTGGCAGAGCGTCAGTGCAGCACCGTCCGAACTCCTTCTCCGAGGAAGCGACATGACGGCACGCAGTATCACCGACCGCCTGGGCGGCCTCGCCTTCGGCGGCGACTACAACCCCGAACAGTGGGACGAGCCGGTCTGGAAGGAGGACGACGAGCTCATGCGCCGGGCCAGGGTCAACCTGGCCACGCTCGGAGTCTTCTCCTGGGCCCTGCTCGAACCGGAGGAGGGACGCTACGACTTCTCCTGGCTCGACGCCCACATCGAACGCCTGCACGCAGGCGGCGTGGCCGTCGACCTGGCCACCCCGACTGCCTCCCCGCCGCCGTGGTTCACCCTGGCCCACCCCGACGCGCTGCCGGTCGCCCCGGACGGCACCCGTCTCATCCACGGCAGCCGCGACACGTACTGCCTCACCGCCCCCGCCTACCGCAGCGCGGCCCGCCGCATCGCCTCCGCGCTGGCCGAACGGTACGGCGACCACCCCGCCCTCGCGCTGTGGCACGTCCACAACGAGTACGGCACGCTCTGCTGGTGCGACCACACGGCCGCAGCCTTCCGGGTGTGGCTGCGCGCCCGCCACGGCTCACTCGAGGCCCTCAACGCGGCTTGGGGCACCGCCTTCTGGAGCCAGCGCTACACCTCCTGGGAACAGGTGCTGCCGCCGCGCGCCACGCAATGGCACAAGAACCCCGGCCAGGCACTGGACTTCCACCGCTTCTGGTCCGACGAGATCATCGCCGCCTACCGCGAACAGCGCGACGCGATCCGCGTCCACAGCGACCGGCCCGTGACGACCAACCTGATGCTCCCCGCCTACCAGAACGTGGACTTATGGGCCTTCGCCCGCGAACTCGACGTCGTCACCTCCGACCAGTATCCGAGCGCCCCCGGCCTGGACGCCGCCGCCGACGCCGCCTTCCATGCCGACCGCACCCGCTCCCTGGCCGGCCAACGCCCCTGGCTGCTGATGGAACAGGGCACCAGCACCGTCTACGACGGCGACCAGATCCTCGCCAAGGAGCCCGGCGACATCCTGCGCCACACCCTCGGCCACATCGCCCGCGGTTCCGAGGGCGCCCTGTTCTTCCAGTGGCGGCAGTCCCGGGCCGGCGCGGAAACCTGGCACTCGGCGATGGTCCCGCACGCGGGCCCCGACAGCCGTATCTTCCGCGAGGTCATGCAGACCGGGGAAGCAGTCGCCCGGCTGGGCGAACTGGCGGGATCGACGGTCACCGCGTCCGTGGCCGTGCTCGACGACCCGGACGCCTGGTGGGCGCTCGGCGTGGACGGTCTGCCCTCCTCCCACCTGGACTACCACGCGTCGCTCGTCCGGGCGCACCGCGCGCTGTGGGACGCGCACGCCACCGTCGACTTCGCCCACCCCGGACAGGAGTTGAGCCGCTATCGGCTCGTCATCGCCCCGGCCCTGTTCCTGCTGTCCGACGCGGGCGCGGAGAACCTGCGCCGTTATGTCGCCGGCGGCGGAACGCTCCTCGTCCAGCACGCGAGCGGATACGTCGACGACCGCATGCACGCCCGGCTCGGCGGCTATCCAGCCGGCCCGCTGCGCGAGGCACTGGGCATCCGCGTCGAGGAGTACCGTCCGCTGCGGACGGACCAACGGATCACCCTGTCCGACGGCTCGCACGGCACCGTCTGGAGCGAGTCCCTGCGCTGCGAGGGAGCGCAGACGCTCGCCGCCTACACCCACGGCATGCTCACGGGCAGCCCGGCACTGACCCGGCACCGCTTCGGCACCGGACAGGGCTGGTACCTCTCCACCCGCCTGGATGACGCCGACTACGGCTCCCTGATCGGCCGGCTGCTGAAGGAGACCGGCATCGAGCCGGAACTGCCGGGTCAGCCGCCCGGTGTAGAGGCCGTCACCCGGCACGCCGCCGACGGGCGCCACTGGCACTTCCTGATCAACCACCGCACCGACGCGGTGCCCCTGCCGGGCCCCGCCCACGACCTGCTCACCGGTGCCCTCGCGCACGAAATCCCGCCCGGCGGCTGCGTGGTGCTGCGCCGGCCGTGACGTCCGGGCTGCCGTCCGGCGGCTCACCCGGGAGACAGGACGCAGAGGGACTCTCTCAGCGCCGGGCCGCCCGGGCGGCCGACCAGGCGGTACCGGCTTCCATCCGGCCCCCGGCGTCCGTCCTCACTCCTCCTTCGGCGGGGCGGTGCTCTCCCGGACGGTGAGGGTGGTCGCGATCTCCAGTCCGAGCTGCGACACGTCCTCACCACGGCCGAGCGCCAGGGCCAGCTCGGTGGCGGCCGCCGCCATCTCGGTCAGGGGCTGATGGACGGTGGTCAGGGGCGGATCCATCCAGGCCACCACCGGTACGTCGTCGAAGCCCACCACGCTGAGATCGTGCGGGATGCGCAGGCCCAGCTCCCGCGCGGCCTGGTAGACACCGAGCGCCTGCATGTCGTTCGCCGTGAACACAGCGGTGGGGCGATCGGGGCGGGACAGCAGCTCCCGCGCCGCGGCGTACCCGTGCTCGCGTGTGAGCAGGGTCTTCACCATGAGGTCGGGTTCCGTGGGCAAGCCGGCTTCCACAAGGGCGGAGACATAGCCGGACAGCCGGGCGCGGCAGAAGGGGTGGTCCGGTCCGGCGATCATGGCGATGCGCCGATGTCCCAGTGCGGTCAGATGCCGGGTCGCCGCCTGACCGCCTCGCCAGTTCGTGGCACCGACGAACGGCACGTCGTCGGGCAACTCGTCGATGGGGTCGAAGACGACGAACGGGATCCCCTTCGCCGTCAGCTGTTCCCGCTCCGTTTCGGAGAGCTGCGCCACCGACAGGACGCACCGGGGGCGCCGCCCGACCGTGTCGTCGATGGTCCTGGCCGCCGTGTCATGGAGCCCGAACTCCGACACCAGCACGCCGACCCCGCTCCTGCGGGCCACGCGCTCGACACCGCGGATGATCTCCACGGCCCACATGCTCTCCAGTTCGCGGAAGACGAGCTCCACGAGGTTGCTGCGGTTCTTGGGAGGTTTTCGGTAACCGTACTGATGGATCAGCTGCTCGACGCGGGCCCGGGTCTCCTCCGACACCCCGGACCGGCCGTTGAGCACCTTCGACACCGTGGGCACCGAGACGCCTGCGGACTCGGCGATGTACGCGATCGTCACCGATGGGGGTCCCTCGCCGCTGCCGCCCTGCTCTTCCTTCGAAGGTCTTCCCGCTCGGTTGTCCGGCACGGTCTCCCTTCCTCCTCCCCACGCATGCTGCCCCCGCCATTCTGGCACCTCAGGCGGGGACCGGTGAGAGACGCCGTCCGCAGGCCTCTTCGCGGGCACCCGCGGACGGACCGCTTGAGGATGCGGGGCGGAGCCGGTGCGGATCCCCCGGGGACCTCCGGCCGATCCCGGAGCCGCTGCTCCCGCGGCCCCCGTCCTGCGAGCGCCGATGCACCCCTCCGCTCGGCCAGGTTTCCGGTCGCCCGGCTGCGTGGGACGGCACGAGGAAACATCCCGCCGTGCACGGCCTCGCGCACGGCGGTCGCACCCGTCGTACCACTGCCGTGCAGCCGCGGGGTGGTGGCCGGCCGGCTCCCACCGCTCACCCGGCACCCCGCCCGACTTGCGCGGCCGTGGTGCCGACATCGCGGGGCGGAACTCCCCGGTCGGACCTTCGCTTGACACGACCATCTTATCGGTAACAGTGTATCCATTATGAGTACCTGGTCTGACCCACAACCCGATTCCCGGTTCATCGCGGTGGGCGGTCTGCGGATCCACTACAAGCGCGCCGGGCACGGCCCGGCACTCGTCCTGCTGCACGGCAGCGCGTCGTCGCTTCAGCACTTCGACCGTGCGGCGGGCCTGCTGTCGGAGTCGTTCGACGTCATCCGCCCCGACCTGCCGGGGTTCGGCCTGACCGGCCCCCGCGAGGACCGCGACTACCGCATCCCGGCCTACGCCGCGACGGTGGCGGACTTCCTGGAAGCACTGGGGGTGCCGCGCTACGCGGTCGCCGGCAATTCACTGGGCGGCAACATCGCCTGGAACCTCGCTCTGGACCACCCGGAACGGCTGACCGGCCTGGTGCTGGTCAACGCCACCGGATACCCGGAGAAGGAGATACCGGCAGGCATGCGCCTGACGCGCAACCCGCTGCTGCGTCCCGTGTTGCGGCGGGTGATGCCGCGCGGCGCCATCGAGCGCAACCTGCGCGCGAACGTCGGCCCCCGCTCCACGATCGTGGACGAGGCCATGGTGGACCGCACCCACCAGCTCATGAACCGGCCCGGGAACCGCTCGGCCTTCGTCGACTTCTGCAACACCGACCAGCCCGACCGCAGCGCGCAGATCCCCCGCATCGCGGCGCCCACGCTCGTGCTGCGCAGCGCCGGCATCGAGGGCCAGCACTTCACCCGCGACATTCCCGGCGCCGTGGAGCTGGTGCACCCCGACGGCGGTCACCTGCTGCCGGAAGAGGAACCGCAGTGGGTCGCGGACGCGATCGTGGACTTCCTCCGCTCCACCGCCGACACCCCCACACCCTGAGGCCCAGGAGGCCCGTTCCATGAAGTACTTCATCGCCTCCGGCGAGGACCGCCGACTCACCGCCGACTCACGGCCATCCCTGCGCGGCAGCTTCATCGAGCTGTCCGACGGTGTCACGCACTACGAACTGAGAGGCCCCGAGGACGGGGATCTGGTCGTGATGGCGGGCGGACTGACGATCCCGCTGTTCTACTGGGACGGCCTCGTCAGCGAGCTGCACGCCCGCGGGCTGCGCACTCTGACCTGCAGCGCGTACGGCCGCGGCTACTCGGACCGGGTGCGGGCGCGGTACGACGAGAGGCTGTTCGCGCGGCAGCTGGCCGAGCTGACGGACCGGCTCGGCCTGACGACGCGGCCACTGCACCTCGTCGGCACCTCCATGGGCGCGCTCGTCGCCATGACCTACGCCGCCCAGCACCACTCGCTGGTGTCCACCCTCACCATCGTCGGACCCGCCGGTCTCGCGAAACCGCGGGCGACCTCCCCCCACCGGCTGCTGCGCAGCGATCTGCTGGCGGGCGTCGTCGCCCGGCGGCGCGGCCACCAGATCCTCCAGGGGCACCTCGGGCACAACGTCCGGGACCCCGAGCTCGGCGCGAAACTGACGGACATGGTCCTCGACGCCTTCCGCTTCGAGGGTTCGCTCTACGCGGTCTTCGACACTTTGCAGCACCTGCCGCTCTCCGGTCGCGACGACCTCTTCCGGCAGACGGGTGCGCTGGGCATTCCCACGTTGCTCCTGTGGGGCGACGAGGACAACGTCACTCCACTGACCCACTTCGACACGGCACGCACCCTGCTGAAGGCCCGGCACCATCACGTCGTTCCTGAATGTGGCCATATGGCCCCGTTCGAACGCCCTCGCCAGGTCGCAGACCAGATCGTCCCGTTCGTGGCCGCACGCGCCGAAAGGCTCGACTCATGAGCGACCCACGTGTCATCGACGTACTGGTCATCGGTGCAGGCCCTTCGGGATCTGCCCTCGCGATCGACCTCGTGCGCCGGGAACTCGACGTACGGATCGTCGACAGGTCTCCCCACGCCTTCGACGGCTCCCGCGCCAAGGGCGTCCAGCCCCGCAGCCTCGAAGTCCTCGAAGACCTCGGTGCCCTGCCCGACGTGCTGGCCGGCGGCAGCACGTACCCCAAACTCGGGATCCATGCCGGCCCCCTCACCGTGCCCTGGAAGATGTTCACCCACAGGGAGGCGACGCCAGATGTCCCGTACCCGAACACCTGGCTGATCCCTCAGTTCCGCACGGACCGCGCACTGCATGCCCGGCTCAGCGAGCTCGGCAGCGAAATCGAGTTCGGCAGGGAACTGACCGAGCTGACGCAGGACGGGAACACGGTGGTCGCCAAGATGGCGGGCGCGGGCGGCACGGAGGAGATCGTCGCGCGGTACGTCCTGGGCGCTGACGGCGGTTCCAGTGCGGTGCGCAAGCAGCTCGGCATCGGTTTCGTCGGGACGACGGACGAGAGCGATCGGATGCTCATCGTCGATGCCTCGGTGACCGGTCTGGCCCGTGACCGGTGGCACATGTGGCCCGGCCGGGGCGGCAGGTTCATCGGTGCCTGCCCGCTCCCGCACAGCGACATGTTCCAGTGGATGATCCGCCTCAAACCGGGCGAGGAACCGCCTTCGCAGAAGGAGGACATCGTCCAGCGGATCCACTCCCACACCCGCGACCGGCGCATTCAGCTGCACGACATCCACTGGACGTCGGTGTTCCGGCCCAACATCCGCCTGGCCCGGAGTTATGGCCGCGGGCGTGTCTTCCTCGTCGGTGACGCCGCGCACGTCCACACTCCGGCCGGCGCCCAGGGCCTGAACACCGGCATACAGGACGGCTACAACCTCGGCTGGAAGCTCGCGCAGGTCCTCGCCGGGGCGGACGAGACCCTGCTGGACACCTACGAGGCCGAGCGGCAGCCGATCGCCGCCGGAGTCCTGGGCCTGTCCACGGACAAGTGGGGCGGCATCGCCAAGCTCGACCCGTCGAGCATGAAGCGGGGCAAGGACGAGCAGCAGCTCGCCCTGACCTACTACGGCGGCCCGCTCGCCCCCGCCGACGGCATGCGTACCACGACACTGCGCGTGGGTGACCGCGCCCCGGACGCCGAGCTGCTCAGCGCCGACGGGACCTGGACCCGGCTGTTCGACGTCCTGCGCGGGCCGGAATTCACCGCCATCGCCTACGGCCCGGATGCCGCCCGCAGCCTCGAAGATCTCGCGTGGCCGACGACGGGCGCCCGGCTGAAGCGGCTCACCGTCCAACCGGCCGCCGCCGACGGCCAAACCCTCACCGACTCGAAGCACACACTGCGGCGTGCCTACGGCCTGACCGGCGACACGCTGCTGCTGATCCGTCCCGACGGCTACATCGGGCACATCGCCACTTCCGACTTCCTCACCACCACACAAACCGCCGTACGGGCGATGACGCCGCAGGCAAGGAGCCGCACCATGTCCCAGCAGAGCCACACCTCCTCCGGTTCGGGGGGCACTGCATGAGCCGCGTACTCCTGCGCGGAGCGCAGGTCATCACGATGACTCCGGGCCGGCCCGACGCCGAGCACGCCGACATCCTCGTCGACGGCGACCGCATCGCCGCCGTCGACGAGAACATCGAGGCGCCCGACGCCGAAGTCGTCGACTTCTCCGGCCGCATCGTCATCCCGGGTCTGGTCAACGCCCACCTGCACACCTGGCAGACCGCGCTGCGCTCCGTGGGCGCCGACTGGACGCTGATGCAGTACCTCACCCACCTCCACGGCGAGTGCGTCGGGCACTACACCCCGTCCGACATGCGCATCAGCAATCTCGCCGGCGCGCTGAACCAGCTCAACTGCGGTACGACCACCCTCGGCGACTGGTGTCACAACGTCCTGTCGCCCGACCACGCCGACGCGGCCGTCGAGGGTCTGGCCCACGCCGGGATCCGCGCCGTCTTCCTGCACGGCACTCCCTACCGGTCGCCGGACATCCCCCACCCGCTCACCGAGATCGACCGGCTGCTTGACGGGCCCGTCCGCGACCACGCCCTCCTCACCCTGGGCATGGCGGTCCAGGGCCCGCAGTACTCCTCCCCCGAGGCCGCGGTGGCCGATTTCCAAGCCGGCGCGGAACGCGGTCTCGTCGTCTCGATGCACCAGAGCGGCGGGGAACCCGCACCCGGCTGGGAGGCCGTGCGCGCCGCCGGGCTGTTCAACCCGCTGACCAACATCGTGCACGGAGTCGGCCTGCCCGACGACTGGCTCAAGACGCTCGTCGAGGCGGGTGTCACCTTCACCTCCACCCCCGAGAACGAACTGGGCCAGGGGCACGGCACACCCGTCACCGGGTCACTGCTGCACCTGGGCGCCGCGCCCTCGCTGGGTACCGACATCGACACCGCGGTGCCCGGCAAGCTCCTCACCGCCGCCCGGATCGCCCTGGCCCACCAGCGCAGCCTGGACCATGCCCGTCACCTGCAGACGACCGGAATGCACGCCAACACGCCCTCGGTCACTGCCAAACAGGCACTGGCCTGGGCCACGGTCGAGGGGGCGAAGGCACTGGGCCTGGCCGACCAGGTGGGCCGGATCGAGGTGGGCATGCAGGCCGACCTGGTCGCCGTCGACGCCCGGGCACTGAACCTGTGGCCCGCGCACGACCCGGTCGCCACGGTCCTGCACGCCGACATCGCGAACATCGAAGCCGTGATGGTCGCCGGCACCTGGCGCAAACGCGATCACGCCCTGCTCGCATCCCGACTCGACGAGGTCAAGGACCAGCTCCGAGAGTCCGGAGAGCGGCTGCTGCGCACCATGCACGGGACCGCGGGCTCCCCCGCCTGACACAGAGCGACGGCCCCGAAGCCATGAACCACGCGCCGACGAGCACAACACTCCCTGCTCGTCGGCGCGACGGCCACCCATCCTCACATCCGCGCACCGCGACCCCACTTCCACAGCAGAAGGTGACGTCAGCAGTCCCATGTCGGCCACCCAGGGAATGCCCCGCGACGCTCTGCACCAGGAGCAGATCATCCAGGCCGCCATCGCCCTGTTGGACGAGGGCGGCATCGAGAGCCTGAGCATGCGTAGGCTCGGCAGTCGCCTCGGCATCACCGCGGCGGCACTTTACTGGCACGTCAGGAGCAGACACGATCTGCTCCTACTGGCCGCTGACACCGTCTGGGCACAGACACCGCTCCCCGTTTTCGACGACATCGAATGGCGTCCGGCCCTCCTGGCCATGGCCGAGGACCTGCGTTCGATGCTTCTCCGGCATCCCTGGCTCCTGGCCGCCATGACCATCCAGCCTCTCGACGGCCCGGCCAGGGATCGCCATGAAGAACACCTGCGCGCGGTCTGCGAGACTTCCGGCCTCAGCAGGCGGGATGCCGAGCAAGCCGCCGGGAGCCTGGTCACGTTCGCGATCGGCGCCGCCCTCGCGGCCACCCCTGGCCTGTGCGTGTCCTTCGGACTGCAGTCGATCCTCGACGGCATCGAAGCCAGGCTCGCCGCCCGTGCGCGACCGGATACGGCAGAAGATCCAGACGGTCACGCTCGTGACCTGGCTGGGTCCAGGTCCGTGAGCAGGTTGCGGTAGGCGACGGGGCGTACGGCGCTCCCTGTGCACGCCTCACTCGTGTGCGATGTGTGCCCGGTGTTCGGCCAGCACGTCCAGTCCGAAGTCGGAGGTGAGGTCACGCCACACCGAGTGGGCGTGGTTCGCGTGGCGTTGGGTGTTGTCGTACTCGATCAGGATGCGGGGGTCCTGCACCCGGTAGTAGTGCGGCTCCCCGACATCAGTGCTGCCTGCCCAGCCGAAGTGGACCAGGTCGAGGACGGTGTCGGAGGCGTAGTGGGTGTCGTAGGCGTCGGCGAGGAACTCGGGTGCCCGTCCGGTGTAGAGGGCGACGAGACGGCGCAGCAGGTGCCGCTGGTCTTCGTTCAGGTCGCTGCCGCTGATGCCTTTGGGAGGAATCGTGATGGCCACTCGCGCATGGTCGCCCTCGGTGTACCCGCTGCCCGCCTCCGCCCGGCGGTCGATCTCGTTGACGATCCGGGCCAGGTCGGGATCTTCGAACTGCCCCCGCCACAGGTCCTGCATGTGCATCATCGTGTCGCCGTGCCGGACCTGGGGCCGGTTGCCGGAGACGATGTCGGACACGGCGGAGGGATGGAGCAGAGCTCGCCGGAACTGGTCCGAGTCAAGGCTGCGGGCCAGTTGGCGCGCGGTGTCCTCGGGGCCCTGGAGGGGACGCAGAGTGCCTCCGAGCAGATCGGTCGCGGCAGGGTCGGCGCCGATGAAGCAGGGGGTCGTGGAGACGAGCCGACCGGCGACGACGAGGTTGTTCAGGGAGATGTGGTGGCCGCCCAGTCGCCATGCCCAGATGCGATCGCCGGGGCGGCCGAAGATCCGGAGCCAGTACAGGCCGGGGTCCCGCCCGCGCTGCCGGCCCCAGTGAACGGTCCACCCTTCCAACTGGTCCAGTACGTTCTCGAGGCCCATCACTGTGGCGACCGTGGCGTAGCCCGCGGTGGACAGTCCGGTGGCCACCAGTTGCATGGCGAGGCTCTGTTGGCGGGGACTTTGGTCCCGGATGGCGAGCCCGCCGTGTTCCGTGGGGGTGTAGAACCAGCGCAGCCGTTCGGCCTCCGCATCCGGGTGGAGCGGAGAGTCGTAGGCGGCGAGCGGCAGTTGTTCCTCGCTGAGGCTGCCCAGCCAGGCGGCGGCAGCCTCGGCCATGGCGGCCGCAGCCTTCTCCCGCCCGGCTGCCGCGACGTCGGATTCCGGTCCTGCTCCGTCACCGGGCACGGGCGGCCTCCGGGTCCTCGGAGATGTCCAGCATGACCTTGATGGCGTTGCCCCGGCGCTCGGCATAGGTGTCGAAGGCCTCGGAGACGTCGCTCAAGGCGAAGTGGTGGGTGACCAGTTCCGCGGTGCGGAGCCGGCCGCGGGCCGCGAGGGCCACGGCACGGGCCAGCGAGCCGGTGCCCTCCCCGCGGACCGTCTGGATCGAGATGCCGTTCATCACGGCGTGGTTCAGGTCGGCCTGCACGGGCTGCTCGAAGAACCCGACGAGGACGATCTTCCCTGACCGCTTGGCCATGTGCAGGGCGTCGTCCACCGCACTCGGGGCGCCCGAGCATTCCAGGACGATGTCGGCGCCGATCCCGTCGGTCGCCTCCCGGACGGCGGCAACGGCGTCCTCTTCCCGGGAGTTGACGACCAGGTCCGCACCGAAGGACTTGCCGATGGCCAGCCTCGCCTCCCGGGTGCCGACCAGGGCGACGGTCCTCGCGCCGAGTTCACGCGCGACCTGCGTCGCGAGGAGACCTATGGGTCCGGGGCCGAGCACGGCGACAGTCGATCCGACCAGAAGAGTGCCCAGTACGTCGAACGCGTGCATCACGGTACCCACGGTGCTGAGGACGACCGCCGCGTCGAAGTCGACGGCGTCCGGCAGCCGGTGGAGGGTCGACACATGATTGAGCGCGTACTGCGCGAAGCCGCCGTTGACGGTCATCCCCTGCACTCGGTGCCCGGTGTGCCGCAGGCCGTAGTTGAGGCAGTCCGTGTAGGCCCCGGCCAGGCAGTTGGCGCAGCGCATGCAGCCCCGGTGAGCCTCCGTCACAACCCGGTCACCGACGCGGAGTTCGTCCACGCCACTGCCCACCGCGGCCACGACGCCCGCGTATTCGTGGCCCGGGACGAACTCGCCCACAGCGGGGCCGCCGTCCTTGAAGAAGTGCCGGCTTCGGATCTTCAGGTCCGTTCCGCACAGGGACGCCCTGCGGACCTGCACCAGGACGTCTTCCGCCCCCACCTGCGGCACGGGCAGCGTCGTGACGGCGAGGGTGCCGGGTTCACCCAGCACCGCGGCCCGCATGGTTTTCGGCAAGGACATAGGGGCCTCCAGTCACGGCCATCGGCATGCGTCGGGAATCGGCGAATCGAAACAGTCCTTTTCCCCACACCATCGTGCACGCCGACAACGCCGATTTCCCATCCCCGGCGTATAGGCATCCCTTATGCACAGCGCGAGGAATTCCTATTGGAGGCTCACCACAGGCCCGTGGCAGAGTCGTCCGGGAACGGGGGACATCGCCGCCGGCCGTACGGCCGAGGAACGGGCCCCGCCCGAGGAGTGAAGCTGTGGATCTGGGAATCTCAGGCAAGACCGCACTGGTGCTCGGCGGAGGCGGGGGTCTCGGCGGCGCCATCGCGCAGGCACTCGCCGCGGAGGGCGCCGGTGTCGCCGTGGCGGACATCAGTCCCCAGGCTGCCGAGCGCACCGTCGAAGCGGTGGCCGGCCTGGGCGGAAAGGCCGTGTCCCTGGAATGGAACCTCGGGGATCTGGACGCGATCGACCGGCACATCACGACGGTCGAGGGGGTTCTCGGCCCTGTGGACATCCTGGTCAACAACACGGGAGGACCGCCGCCCTCGCCGGTGGGCGGGCAGGATCCGGAGATCTGGCTGCGGCACTTCCGGTCCATGGTGATGTCGGTGATCGCGATTACGGACAGGGTCGCGCCGGTGATGAGGAGCCGCGGCTGGGGCAGGATCATCACCAGCGCCAGTTCCGGCGTGATCGCCCCCATTCCCAACCTCGGGCTGTCGAACGCCCTGCGTGGCAGCCTGCTCGGCTGGTCCAAGACGCTGGCCCGGGAAGTGGCGGCCGACGGCGTCACCTGCAATGTGGTCGTTCCCGGCCGGATCGGCACCCAGCGGACGAAGTTCCTGGACCAGGCCAAGGCCGAGCGGGAGTGGAGGTCCGTCGAGGAGATCTCCGCCGAGAGTGTCGCTTCGATCCCCGTGGGCCGCTACGGCGAACCGTGTGAATACGCCGCGGCCGTCGCTTTTCTCGCCAGCAGTCAGGCCTCCTACATCACGGGTTCGGTCATTCGCGTCGACGGCGGCCTCATCGCCAGCCTCTGAAAACAGAAACCGTAAATTCAAGGAGGCAGAAATGGCAGCGCTGTCCCGCGACACCACCGGCGTCTACGCCATCGCACCGACGCCCTTCGATGAATCGGGTGCGATCGACTTCGATTCACTCAGCCGACTGATCGATTTCTACGGATCCACCGGTGTCACCGGACTGACCCTGCTGGGCCAGATGGGTGAAGCCCCCAAGCTGTCCCACGAGGAGAGCGTGCGCATCGTCCAGTACGTCATCAAGCGCACCGGCCTGCCGATCGTCGTGGGCGTCTCCGCACCCGGCTACGCCGCCATGCGGGCCCTGACGGCTGACGTCATGTCAGCCGGTGCGAGCGGTGTCATGATCGCTCCGCCGAACACGCTGCGGACCGACGACCAGATCGTGAGCTACTACGAGGGAGCGTCGGCCGCCATCGGCGAGGACGTGCCGTTCGTGATCCAGGACTACCCGCTCTCCTTCTCCGTCGTCATGTCCCCCACCGTCATCGCCCGCATCGCCGGCGTCGCGCCCGGATGCGTGATGCTGAAGCACGAGGACTGGCCGGGCCTGGAAAAGATCAGCGCGCTCCGGCAGTTGCAGGCCGACGGAGCGATGCCCCGGCTGTCGATCCTGTGCGGAAACGGCGGGCTCTTCCTGGACTTCGAGACGGAGCGCGGAGCCGACGGTGCCATGACGGGCTACTGCGTGCCCGAACTCCTCGTCGACGTGGTACGCCACACCGCCGCCGGCGACCGTGACGCCGCCCATGAGATCTTCGACGCCCACCTGCCCCTGCTGCGCTACGAACAGCAACCGGGCGTCGGCCTGGCGGTGCGCAAGTATGTGATGAAGCGTCGCGGGATCCTGACCTCCGACACCCAGCGCAAGCCCCGGGCGGCGCTGTCTGCGCGTGCCCGCGGCGAGGTCGACTACCTGCTGACCCGACTGGCGCGCAAGGACAGCAGGGTCGTGGTCACGGCATGACTCGCAGTGAACCCGCGCACCGGGGTGTTCGCCGACCGGTATCGGCAGACCGCATGCGCGCCGCGTGACGCCCGCTCCAGTAGCTTGATCAAATGCAGCTACGTCAGCTGGAGTACTTCCTAGCGGTATGGGAGGCGGGCTCCTTCAGCGGAGCGGCCGCGCGGCTCTATGTCACGCAGCCCTCGCTCTCCCAGCAGATCGGAGCCCTGGAGAAAGAGCTGGGCGCGGTGCTGCTGGAACGCGGCAGGCAGGGAGTGACGCTGACCCCCGCCGGCCGGGTCTTCCTGCCGCGGGCGCAGGACGTGCTCCGCGTCGTCCAGGACGCCCGGGACTCGGTACGCGAGGTGGTCGAGGGCCGCAAAGGCGACGTCCATGTCCTGACCGTACGGTCCGTCGCCTCGGGCATCCTGCCGCCCTCCGCGGCCCGCTGGCACTCGACGTACCCTTCGACGGTGCTGCGGCTGCACGACTACTCACACCGCCGGGACCTCGAAGAGGCCATGCGCAGCGGCCATGGCGACATCGCGGTCGGTCCGCGACCCCACCCGTGGGAAGGGCCGGTCCACTCCCTCGGGTACGAGGAGATGGTGGTGATCGGCTCGGCCGAGTACCCGCCGGCCGCATCGGCGAGCGCGGTCGAACTGGCCGCCTCCGACTGGGTGCTCTACGAGCCGGAACAGGGCATGAGCGAGGTGGTGGACCGGCTGGCGGGCCACTTCGGCTTCACTCCGCGCGCCGTGGCGCGCACCGGCCAGGTGTCGGCGGCGCTCCTGTTCGCGGTCGAGGGGATCGGGGTGACGGTGGCACCGGAGAACGCGGTGCCGCTGCGCTGGTCGCGCCATGCACGGCGGATCGGGTCCGGCTACTTCCGGGAGCTGGTGGTCTACAGCAGAAAGCAGCCTTCCCAACTGGCGGAACGCTACCGGGACATGCTCACTTCTGTGGAGCTGCCGCTGACCGCGGAGCGGGACCTGCCCGAAGGAGCGGTCCGTTTCCAGAACTCGTCCCAGTGATCACGTCGCTCGGTCAGGCATCGTCGCGCAGGCGAGCGAGCCCGCTGAGAAGAAGTTCGAGGCCGAAGGAGAACTCGTCCTCGATCGGAACCGGCATCACCCCGGCCACGGTCACGGTGGCCGGGAACAGGTCCGGATCCAGGCTCTGGAAGACGGCCGCCGACTGTGCGTCGTCGGCTTGTCCTGCGCCGCCATGCCCGTTGACCTGCACGGCGAACCCGAGGACGTAGCGGGCAAGAGTCGCGTACGCGTACGCGGCCACGCGCGGCGGGAAACCACTGTCGAGCAACACCGCGACACAGCGCTCCCGCAATGCCATGGCGTTCGGGCCCAGGGGAATCTGCTCGACCAGCAGGCGCGCCGCGTTACGGTGCCGGGCCAAGGCGTCGAACATGGTGTGCGCGACCGTCCGCAGTGCCCGCTCCCAGCCCATCGTGAGGAGTTCGTCACCGTTCAGCTCCACGATGCCGAACATGCGGTCCACGACATGGGCGACCAGAGCTGCCCGGTTGTCGAAGTGCCGGTACAGCGTCGCCGTGCCCGAGCCCAGACGCTGGGCGAGCGTCCGCATCGACAGAGCGTCGGCGCCCTCCTCGTCCACGATCTGCAGTGCGGTCGCGACGATGCGTTCCAACGGCACCGGCGGCCGCCCCGGAGAACGCCGACCCGCACCCGCTCGCGTAGGGCCATCCGCTGCCACAGAACGTCCCACCTCCTTGAGCAGCACCATAACAGCAACACCGTAGCCGATATGAAGATCACTGATCGGACGAGACGCGTGATCAGTCTCCCAGCACCCGGCGCAGGTAAGGGTTGGTGAAGCGCCGGTCGGGGTCGAGTCGGTCACGCAGCGCGGTGAACTCGTGGAAGCGGGGGTAGACACGGGCGAGGTGTTCGGCGTCGCGGGTGTGGAGTTTGCCCCAGTGCGGGCGCCCCTCGTGTGCGACGAAGATGCGCTCCGCCTGCGTGAAGTACTGGTGGTACGGCGTGCCCCGGTACACGTGCACCGCGATGTAGGCGCTGTCGCGTCCCGATGCCGTGGACAGGGTGATGTCGTCCGCGGGCGTGGTGCGCACCTCGACGGGGAAGCTGACGCGCAGATCGGAGCGCTCGACCATGGCCTTGAGCTCGCGGAGGGTGTCGAGGGCGGCCTCACGGGGGACGGCGTACTCCATCTCGATCATGCGGACGCGGCGCGGACTGGTGAAGACCTTGTAGGGGATGTCCGTGTAGGTCCGGCCCGTCAGGCCCCGGCTGGCGACCTGCGCGATCGCCGGGACGGCCGCGGGCACAGCCCGACCCAGCGTGTTGAGTGCCTGGAAGACGCCGTTGGAGAGGAACTCGTTGTCGAACCACTCTCTGAGCCGGCCCAACGGGGCGTGCGGGCCGGCCGTGCGGTTGTTGCGCAGGGTGTTGCAGTTGTCGGTGTGCGGGAACCAGTAGAACTCGAAGTGGTCGTTCTCCGCGTGGAGTTCGTCGAAGGCCGCGGTGACCCTGTCGAACGTCATCGGTTCCTCCCGCGCGGCGAGCAGGAACAGTGGCTCCACGGCGAAGGTGAGGGCGGTGACGACGCCCAGTGCGCCGAGTCCGATGCGCGCGGCGGCGAACACGTCCGGGTTCTCGGTCTCGGAACACCTGAGCAGCGAACCGTCCGCCGTCACCATCTCCAGACCGCGGATCTGGGCGGCGATCGCACCTGAGGTGCGACCCGTCCCGTGGGTGCCGGTGCTGGTCGCCCCGGAGACGGTCTGCTCCATGATGTCGCCCATGTTCGTGAGCGAAAGGCCTTCCCGGGCGAGCGCGGCGTTCAGGGTCCTGAGCCGCGTGCCCGCCTCCACGGTGACGGTGCCGGCCTTCCGGTCGATCGCGCGGATCCCGGTGAGGAGGTCGGGGCGTATCAGCACGCCGTCGGTGGCGGCTGCGGCGGTGAAGGAGTGACCGCTCCCCACCGCTTTCACGGCAAGGCCGTCCTCGGCCGCCTGACGTACGACAGCGCGGAGCTCCTCGACCGAGGCGGGGGTGGCGACCCGCACGGGGCGGGCGGTGACATTGCCGGCCCAGTTGTGCCAGACGCTCGCCCTGGTGGTCGCCGTGCCCCGCGGGGCGCCGTAGGGAATCGTTTCCATGGCCTTTCGCCTTTCTTCGGGGACGGAGCGGGGTCTCGGCGCCGCTAGCGGACGGACCGCACGCGGTACACGAACTGGGTGATCAGGACCTGGTCGACGGACATGTACGCGCCGAAGCCGGCGCCCATGATCGCGGATGCCACCAGGGTGACTGAGGCTCGGGAAAGCCGCCAGGAGAAAGCCCGAGACCGCCTGGAGCAGTGCCGTCAGCGCGACGAAGATCCGCCGTCTGCCCAGGCGGTCGGAGAGTACGCCGACGACGGAGCTGGCCAGGACTCCGGCCACGAGATACACGACGGTGCAGGCCAGAAGGCTGCCCGCCGGGTCGGGGACCCTCAGGTCGTCGGTCAGGAAGTACAGGGTGCAGCAGACGCCGAGCGAGTTCGCCAGGTTGACCAGAAGCCGGCCGGCGAAGGCCCAGGCGAACTCGCGGTTGCGCAGCGAGTTGCCCATGGAGGTCACAAGCGTGCGCAGACGCAGCGGTGGCTCGGAGCCCCGGGCGGGGTCGCGGTAACGGGCCAGGAACGGCACCGCGCAGATAAGCAGCAGGGCCGCGATGACGAGGTAGCCGCCCGAAGGGGAGAGCCCGAGGGCGGAGACGACGGCGATGCCGGCCACCACGCCGAGTGCCTGGGGGCCGTAGATCGCGCCGGAGACCGTGCCGCGCTGGTTGACGGGAACACGGTCGGCGATCATGGCGGTCAGTCCGGCGGTGGCCGCGCTGAGGCCGAGCATGCCGGCTGCCCAGGCCGCGGTCACTCCCGCGACGGTGGTCTGTTGTGCGGTCACGGCCAGCCCCACGGCGAGCGACAGGGAACCGGCCGTGACCCAGAGTCTTCTGCGGCCGAAGCGGCTGCGGGAGCGGTCGCACAGCGCGCCGCAGACCGGAAGGGCGAGCAGCGCACGAGCCCGGAAACGGCGTTGACGACGGCGAAGTCGTGCACCTGCGATGCCGGGTCTATGGCCTCGAGTTGCTGAGGGAGCAGCAGTTGGAGGGGGACGAGACTCGCCGTCCAGTAGCCGAACCAGACCAGGCCGAACAGGGTGGTCCATGCGCGCGAGACGGGGACGGTCGGTCCGTGGCCGGCATCCGCCCCCGCGGTGCCGGCCGGCGCAAAGGCAGGACTGTGGAACTCTGTGGACATCGGGCCTCCGAGGGGACGGGCAGAAGCCTTGAGCGGGAACGGGATCAGAGGAAGGCGTGACCTTCGCCGCGGTAGGTGGGGACCTGCTCGACGATGTCGTCGCCCGACACCAGGTGGAGGGTGTTGACGCGTTCGCACAGTTCGCCCGCCTTGGCGTGGCGGAACCACACGTGCTCCCCCAGCCGCAGTCCGTGCGCCGCGCGGCCCAGGACCGGGGTCTGGACTTCTCCGGCCCCTTCCCTGGGGTTCGTCCGCAGGCCTTGGGGCCAGCTCGGGGTGGGCTGTCGGTCCAGGCCCGGCGGGCCGGAAGCGATCCAGCCGCCGCCCAGCACGGTGGCGATCCGGGCAGTCGGGCGGCGTACGACGGACATGACGAAGTAGGCGGCGGGCCGGGGGCGGAAGCGCCGGTAGAAGTCGAACAGCCCCGGACCGTACAGGCCCGATCCGGCGCCGACCTCGGTGATGACGTGTTCGGCGGCGGTCTGCTCGATGGAGCCCGTGCCACCGCCGTTGACGAACTCCAGCGGTGCGACGGCCTCGATGGCGGCGATGGCGGCGGCGCGCCGGTCGGCAAGCTCGTGGGCGGACAGGCGCTGCATGGCGCGGATCGCGGCTCGCTTGAGGGGGGATCCGGGCTGGTTGTCGCCGAGTCCGGCGATCTGGCCCTCGTAGGACATGACCCCGGCCAGGTGGAATCCGGCGCGGTCCTGGACGGCGCGGGCGAGTGCCGCCGCTTGCCGTGGGGTGTGCACCGGGGAGCGGTACGGGCCCAGGTGGAGGCGGCCGCCGGCCAGTTCCAGCGAGGCGTCGAGATCGATGCAGACACGGAGGGCGGGCCGGGAGGTGCCCACCACCTCGTCGATGAAGTCCAGCTGACCGGTGGAGTCGATCATGAGGGTGATGCGGGAGGCAGCTCGCTCGTCCGCTGCGAGTTGTTTCAGCGCCGTGCGGTCCGTCGTCGGGTATCCGATGACCACGTCCGGGTGCTCCTCGGCCAGCCACAGCGCCTCGGGCAGGGTGAAGGCGAGAATGCCCCGGTATCCCTGCTGCCGGACGGCCCGGCGGATCAGCGCGCGGCTGCGGACCGACTTGCTGGCCAGGCGGATGGTCGCCCGGCCCGCCGCCCGGCGGGCCAGATCCGCGGCGTTGGCATCGAAGGCGTCCAGGTCCACCACAGCGAAGGGTGGATCGAGATGTTCGGTCGCCTTGTTCAGCTGTGCCATGCGGGCCGCGCTCGGTCCGGCACCAGCGGATACGGCCCTTGTCGCGTCCGACGGGCAGGCCATGTTCGTACTCACATCCGCATCCTTTCCGGGGAGTTCCCAGCGCCGACCGTGGCGGTGGTGGCCGGGCGGAACGATGGTGTTGTCAGGTCAGACGGATCGGCGGTCGGACGGATCGACGATCGGATCGATGGTCCGAGCGCATCGATGTCCTTCATCGGCCGGTCCTGGCGTGGGGCAGGAGGCGTTCCCGCTTGCGCAGGCCCCTGGCTTCGGCGATGGGGAGGACCCGGCGCATCAGCCGGGGGAAGACGCCGGCGATCCGCTGGACGCGGCCCGCGAAGGGCGGGAAGACCACCTCGACCGGCTTGGTGGCGAGGGCGTCGACGACGGCCTGGGCGACCTGCTGCGGTGCGTAGGACTTCTCCGCGAAGGCGATGGCGCAGGAGGAGTCGGCCATTTCCTGTTCGAGCATGCCGGTCCGGGTGGACGGCGGATGGATGAGGGTGAAGTCCAGCGGCCCGTCGCGCTCCTCGATGGCGACGCTGTGGTGAAAGGCCCGCAGCCCGTACTTCGAGGCGCAGTAGGTGGCGTATCCGGGCAGCGGAAGGAACGCGGTCATGCTGCAGACGTTGATGATGTGACCGTGGCCCTGCGCGGTCATCCGCTCGAGTGCCGTGCAGACCCCGTTGATGGTGCCGAGGAGGTTCACCTCGACGATGTCCCGGTGCTGCTGCTCCCGGAGGTCGCGTGCGACTCCGGTGTGGATGATGCCCGCGTTGTTGACGAGTACGTCGACGCCGCCGAAGGCGGCTTCCGCCGCCTCGAAGGCTTTGGTCCATCCTGCGGAACTGCGGATGTCCAGCACACAGGCGGCGGCCCGGGAACCCAGGCTGCGGGCGCGGCTGACGACAGCCACTTCGTCGACGTCGGTCAGCATCACCCGATGGCCGCGTGCCACGGCGAGTTCCGCGATCGCGGCCCCGATGCCGCTCGCCGCGCCGGTCACGAGGATGACCTGCTCCTGCTCAGTTCTCCGGCCCATGGCCACAGACTCCTTCGGTCCTTTCGCTTCGGCGTCGTTCGTCACCGAATGCGTCACAGCCGCACGTAAGGGGGTGGGTCACAGCCGCGCCATCTCGATACGGCCGCCGCCCAGCGCGGCGGCGCGGACGGGATCGTCCGTCGGGACGGTGGCGGCGAAAAGGGTGCGTCCGTCATGGCCCGCCACCAGGCAACTGAGGGTGCGCTGGCTCGTCGCCACTCGATGGAGGACACGGCCGCCCTCCGCCACGCGCACGCATTCGCCGCGCAGGGCGTTCGCCACCCAGATCGTCTCGCCGTCGGTGTCCCAGGCGATGCCGTCCGGTGCGACGGGTGACGCGGAACGCTTGGCCATGGCGGGACGGTCGAGGAGGGCGGAGATCCTGCGGGTGATGCGTCCGGGCAGCCCCGGATGGTTCACCAGGCGCCACAGGACCGGTGAGATCAGCGCGGCCCAGGGCTGTGGGCCGGCGAGCGTGCCGTCGGCGTCGACGGGAAGGCGGGTGAGTCGCATGGCGAGTGTTTCGGCCACCACCACCGCCGTGCCGTCGGCCGTGAGGAGCATGCCGTTGGGAAACAGCAGCGGCTCCGTCAGACCGAGCAGACTTCCGTCCGGAGCGAGGCACGCGACCGGGGTTCTCGGGGGCCCGGGCGGTGCATAGAGCAGAGAGTTCGGGTGCTTGCGTGTGAAGGCGTGGTAGTCGAAACCGAAGTTCCCGACATAGGCCCGCCCTTGAGGGTCCACCAGCATGTCGTTGACCGGGCCGCCGACGATGTGGCGCAGATCGGCGTGCTCCACCAGCTCGCCATCCGCTTCCCGCCGGTACACCCGGCCCTCGTCCATGGACACGACGAGCAGGCGGCCGTCGGGAAGCCAGCCGAGTCCACCGGCCCGGCCCGGCACCTTGAGGACCGTCTCCGGCTCTCCGCTGCCGTCCCAGCGATGCACGGTGCCGTGCGCCAGGTCGGAGAACCACAGAGCTCCTTCGTGCCAGCGCAGGGATTCCGGAACACCGAGGCCGCTCAAGGCGACCGCTGCCGTCCTTTTCATTCAGCCACTCCTTCAGTGACCGGCTGACGTGGCTCTTCTTCACCACAACCAGAAGTTGGACGCTTGTACAAGACGCTTGACTTGTACGGGCGACCGTCTCATCCTGAGTGAACCGAAGTCAACGTCCCGGCGGGAGCTTTCGTGGCTGAAATTCGCACCCTCAGAGCAGACGGCGCCCTGGCAGGCACACGCATCGCGGTGGACAATCCGGCCACCGGAGCGGTGGTCGGCCATGTCTCCGACGCGACGGCGCAGGAGGTGGCGGAGGCAATCGAGCGGGCCCGGCGGGCGCAGCCGGGCTGGGCGGCGCTCGATACCCGGTCGCGTGCGGAGTTCTTCGCGCGCGCCCGCCGGTGGCTGCTCGCCCACCGGGAGGAGGTCACGGACGGCATCGTCGAGGAGAACGGCAAGGCGCGGGAGGACGCGATCGTCGAGATCGTCTACTGCGCCGGCGCCTTCGCCCACTGGGCGAAGCAGGCCCAGCGGCTTCTCGCCCGGACGAAGATCCGCTCTCTGTCACCGTTCCTGCTCGGGCGCAGC
Organism: Streptomyces sp. S.PNR 29; assembly: GCF_030386795.1. Taxonomy (GTDB): domain Bacteria; phylum Actinomycetota; class Actinomycetes; order Streptomycetales; family Streptomycetaceae; genus Streptomyces. The sequence goes on along the minus strand of NZ_JANUQM010000011.1, from coordinate 177,672 downwards.
ATGTACACCCGCCGGGTACCCCTGGGGGTCGTCGGAGTGATCGGGCCGTGGAACAATCCGCTGCTCAATTCGTTCGGGGACGCCATCCCCGCGCTTGCCGCCGGCAACGCGGTCGTCCTCAAGCCCTCCGAGCACACGCCGTTGACCGCGCTGCTCATGGAGCGGATGGTCCGCGAGTGCGGCTGGCCCGAGGACGTCTTCCAGGTCGTCACCGGCGCGGGCGCCACCGGCCAGGCACTGGTGGACACCGCGGACTTCGTCATGTTCACCGGATCGACGAAGACCGGCCGGCTGGTCGCGGCCAGGGCGGGCGAGCGGCTCATCCCCTGCTCACTGGAGCTCGGCGGCAAGGACGCCCTCATCGTCCTCGCCGACGCCTCCCTGAAACGGGCCGTGAACGTCACGATCCAGGGTGCGCTCGCCAACGGGGGCCAGATGTGCACCTCGGTGGAGCGCGTGTACGTGGAGGAGCCCGTCTACGACGCGTACGTCGACCTGCTGCGCGAACGCTTCCAGCGGGTCACCTCGGGCAAGCCGGGCGGGCTGGGCAGCGTCGACGTGGGAGCCATGACCTTCCCTCCCCAGGTGGCCACCGTCGAGGATCACGTCGACGACGCCGTACGCAAGGGTGCACGCGTACTCGTCGGAGGCCACACCATGCCCGGACCCGGCCGCTTCTTCGCCCCCACCCTGCTCGTCGACGTCGACCACACCATGAAGTGCATGCGCGAGGAAACCTTCGGCCCCACGCTGCCCGTGATGAAGGTCGCCGACGCCGAGGAGGCCGTCCGCCTCGTCAACGACAGCTCCTACGGACTGCAGGCCACCGTCATCGGATCGAACACCAAGCGCGCTCGCCGCCTGGCAGAGCGACTCGAGGCCGGCTGCGTCACCATCAACGACGCACAGACCAACTACATGGCCCTCGGCCTGCCCATGGGCGGCTGGAAGAACTCCGGCCTCGGCGTCCGCCACGGCGCCGAAGGCATCCGCAAGTACACCAAGCTCCAGGCCGTCAGCACCAACCGGTTCCCGCTGCGCCGGGACCCGCACATGATCCCGTACGACGCCTCGGCCTACCGCCTCATCCTGCGCCTGGTGGACCTGATGTACGGCACCCGCCGGCGTCACCGCGACAAGTAGCGCGCACCGGCCGGCCATCGGAAACCGAGAGGGCCGAGGCCGCGGCGTGGACCGGAACGCGCCGCCACCGAGAACCCCCAGCCCGCGGCTATTCCTTCTTCTCGGCAAGGGTCAGAAGATGCTCGCCGGTCAGACGCAGCACCTCGCGGCTGTCCTCGCTGTTGCGGTCGACCAGCCAGCACAGGATGAGGCCGTCCAATACCGCGTTCAGATAGCGAGCCAGGACCGGTACAGGAACAGTCCAGCGGATCCCCTGGGCCTCAGCGGCCTCCGTGAGGAGCCCCTGGTGGACTTCCAGGTAGCTCTGGTACTGCCGGCGAGCCAGTTCCTCGAAACCGGCCTGCCGCAAGGCGTAATGCGTGAGCTCATAGGTCACCTGGTGCTCCCCCGGGCTGAGTTCCACACCGCCCCAGAAAGCGCCCAGGCTCTCGGAGATCCTCATTCCGAGGTCGCCGCCCTCAGAAATGGCATTGCGCGCCGCTTCGGCACTCCTGGCGGTGAAGCGGGTGAGGACTTCCTGGAGGAGTTCTTCCCTGGAGCTGAAGCAGTAATGAAAGACACCCAACGGCATCTTCGCTTCGTTGACGATCGCGCGCGTTGTCGCTTTCGTCACTCCGTCGCGGACCATGACTCGGAACGCCGCTGCGATGAGCTCTTCCCGTCGGTCCTTCGCCGCCATGCGAGGCATGCAGTCCGCTTTCCCTGTGTGATCGAGACGCCTGTTCAGCCCTACTGTAGCCCAGCGTCTTGGACGGACGACCAACATGCGACTGAAGGGGAGCGGCGGTCGCGTCAGGTCGGCGACCGCGACGGGTGTTCGGTCGCCGGTGACGTTCATGTCTGCGCTTGTCCTGCCTTCCAGGCGTGGGCCCGAGACGGTCATGCGCAAGATCGTCGGACCCAGGGGTTCCGGGCACGGCGGTCGGCTTGTGACCGTCCGATGGGTGCACGCACACCGTCCCGCCGACACCGGTTCAGCTGTTGAACGGGCGCGTTTCTCCGGGAGTGCGGCCGAAACGGCTCCGGAAGACCCGGGTGAAGTGGGCCTGGCTGGCGAAGCCCCAGCAATGGGCGACTTCGGCGATCGTCAGATGGCGGGATCTCGGATCGGCGAGCACCTGCCGGGCCTTGCCGAGCCGCTGTTCGAGGATGTACCGGGAGGGGCTCACCCCGGTCGGCTGGAAGATACGGCTGAGGTGCCGCGCGGACACTCCGATCGCCTCCGCGACCATCCCCGAGCTCAGCCCGGGGTCGGCAAGGTGCCGGGCAATGTAGTCCTTGGCCACCGCCAGTTGGGAGAGCGTGGCGGGCGACGCGGAACCGCCCAGCCTCGGTGCGGCCAGCGTACGGACGAGGTCCAGCACGGTGGCCTGGGTACTGACCGAGTCCTCGCCGCCCTGCCCCGTGACCCAGTCGGCCAGTACCGCCTCCAGTGCGGAAGCCTGGGCACCTTCGGCGGCCGACCCCCTGCCGAGCAGTATCGGTGCGGACACCTCGCCGGGGGCACACTGCGCGGCGAACACCTCACGCGGGATGTCCACCAGCAACTGACGCATGGGAGAGGGGAACCCGAACAGATAGGGCCGCCTCGTGTCGTAGAGAATCAGGTCGCCCGGCTGCAGGGTGACGCAGCCGCCCTCGTGGAAGAACACCCCGCTGCCTGCCGTCAACAGCGTGACGAAGATCGAGTCCTTCGGCAGGGTCTGACAGGTCCGTGGGGTCCGTTCGATGACGTGCTCGTTGCCGGCGATCTCGGCCAGCCGCAGGTCTCCCAGCTCGACGTTCGTCTCCGTGGCCACCAGGCCGTCCCGCGAGTACGACGAGCATGTCAAGCCCACCAGAGCCTGGCGGTTGTGTTCTTCCCAGAAGTCGATGCGGTCCGCCGGATCGACCGACTGCGTGGACACGCGGGAGACGATAGGCAGGTTCACCTGAATCTCCTTTCCGGCCCGTGCTTCCCTGATGACTGTGGTGCAGGACTGTTCTGCCGTGACAACAGGGAGTCGATGCGGCCGCTGGGCTGGGCCTCGTGCTCTGACGTGAGGGGCCGTCGGAGGTGCCTGGTGCTCTCTCCGGGCGAGAGTACCCCCGGTGCGCTGCCGCGTCACCGGTCGGGAAGGCGTGGGCACGGCGTCCGAGCCTGGTGCCGGCGCGTTCACGGGCTGCCGTCCGTCGTGTGCTCGGCCGCCCGGTACCGGTCAGTCGGGAGGCGCCGTCCCGGGGCCGGCCGGAGTGGGAGCCGGGGGCGCGTCGGCCGGCCCACCCCCTGCACGATCGCGGTGAGCCGGGCTCAGCACCTCCTCCCGCGGTCCGAGGTCGTACGCGTCGCCGTCTCGGCTGACGCCGCGCAGGTGGCGAGGTGGTCGAGGCGGTCACGGTGTGCGGCGGGGTCGACCAGGATCTTGACCTGGTTTCCCGGACCGTCCAACAGCGCCTCGAAGCCATGGGGGACCAGAGCGTCGAGGGCGATGGTCGAGGTGACGACCGGTGTCAGGTCCAGCCCTCGCTCGGCGACGAGCCGGATGAGTTCCGGATAGGTGTCGCGGTAGCCGACGCTGGCGACGATCGACTGCTCGTTGTTGACCAGTGCGAAGGTGTCCAAGGACACCTGAGGGGCCAGACCGACGAGGACGACCCGGCCGCCGCGCCGAGTCGCGGCCAGGCAGGTGCGCAGGGCGCTCTCGGAGCCGACCACTTCGAACGCGACATCGACGCCCTCTCCGCCGGTCAGCTCACGGATACGCTCCCCGGCGCCCTCCTCCACGCCGGCGTCGACCAGATCGGTGGCGCCCAGCCCGGCGGCGCGGTGCAGGCGGGCCGGGGAGACGTCGACGGCGACGATGCGCCGCACGTTGCGTTCCGCGGCGAGCCGGACGGTGAGCAGGCCGACCGGGCCCAGGCCGACCACCGCCACTGTCTCGGGCAGGGCCCCGGCGCGCCGTAGGGCGTGCAGGGCGACCGAGGCCGGTTCGAAGAGCGCGGCCTGCTCCAGCGACACGGTCTCGGGGAGGCGGTGCGCCATGTAGGCGGGGACGGCCGCGTACTCGGCCATGCCGCCGTTCCCCATCAGCCCGGCGAACCCGAAGTGCCGGCAGATGTTGTACTCACCTGCCCGGCACCGTGGGCACGCCCCGCACCGGTAGTTCGGTTCGACGGCGACCCGGTCACCGATCGTCAGGCCGGTCACCGACGGCCCGAGGGCCGCCACCGTCCCGCAGAACTCGTGGCCGAGGACGAGCGGAGCTGTGACGCCGGAAGCCGGATGCGGCTCCGCGACGGGGATCGCGTGTGGTCCGTCGACGTACTCGTGCAGGTCGCTGCCGCAGATGCCGCAGTAGGCGACCTCGATGAGCACCTCGCCGCGCCCGGGTGTGGGAACGTCCACCTCGGCTATGCGGACGTCCTTGGCTCCGTACCAGACAGCGGCTCGCATACGCCGCGTGTCGGGCCTCATTCGGCCGCTCCCGCCACCATTGCGCCCGGGCCGACCGCAGCCTCGGCCCGCTCGGCCCGACGGCGCAGCACGCCCGGCGCGGTCTCCCGCAGGCCGAGGGAGAGCAGGACGACGGCGACGGCGCCGCCGGCGGAGATGAACATCGCCGTCTGCAGGCCCCAGACGTCCGACGCGCGCCCGGCGATCACCGGGGCGAGGAAGCCACCGGCCAGCTCGCCGACTCCCATGACCAGCCCGAGTGCGGTGGCCAGCGCGCCACGGGGCACTGTCTCGGCGGGGATGGTGGCCATGAACAGGGTGAAGCAGCCGAGCCCGGTGTAGGTGAGCACGACGACCAGGCCCAGCACCACCGGATCGGTGACGTAGACCACCGCGAGCGGACACAGGGCCGCTGTCGCGGAAAAGGCGATCATGGTCGGCTTGCGGCCCATGCGGTCGGAGACCGCCGGGGTCAGGAACCCCCACAGTACCCACCCCACTCCCAGGCAGGTCATGACGCCGCTCATGGTGCTCGGGGAGAGACCCTTGACGGTCAGCAGGTACGTAGGGGTGAAGGTGACGATGACGATGAACCAGGTCAGGTAGCAGCACGCGATCGCCATGCACAGGACGATGTTGCGGTGTCCCAGGACCTCCCGCACCGACGGCTTGGGGCCGGCCGTCGTCTCGGGGATGACCTCGGCATCGGCGGCGGCGACCTGGACCCGGCCGCCGGGTGGCACCTCCCTGACCGACTTCGCGATCCAGGCCGCGATGAGCAGACCAGGCACGATCGTCACGAGCAAGGCCGTGCGCCAGCCATGGAGCTCGGCCAGCCACACCACCGCCAGCGGGGCGAGGATCCCGCCCATCAGGCCTGCCGACGAGCCCTGGAGCAGCCCCATGTTGAGACCGCGACGGCTCTCCCGGGACGCCTCCACCATCAGTGACTGGGCCAGCGGGAGCACGGCACCCTCCGCCACGCCCATCAGGGCCCGGGCGACGAGCAGACCGAGGAAGCCGGTCATCAGCCCGCCCGCCGCGGAGAAGCAGGAGAAGAGGACCACCGCGGCGATCAGGATGGGTCTGCGTCTGCCGAGCTTGTCCGACAGATGGCCGGCGACCAGCCCGGACAGTGCCCATGTGAGGGCCAGCACTCCGGACAGTGTGCCCAGTTCGGTGTTGGAGAGGTGGAAGTCCTTGGCGATGTACGGGGCGAGGAAGGGCAACGCCTGGCGGTCGAAGAAGACGAATCCGAAGGCCAGGAAAAGGATCAGGAGCAGCCGGTTCTCATAGCGGCGGGCAGTGGTGTCGGTGGCCGCGGGCGCTTCTGCGTCGGGCCGCACACGGGTACGGATACGTGACATCGGAACCTCGTTCGGAGCGGCGGGACCGGGGTCACCGGAAGAGTGAGTTGACGTAGTCGGCACCGATGCCGACCTTCTCGTAGTGGTTCCTGCACAGCTCGATGTAGTCGTGGACATCGAAGTAGCCGGTGGTGTTGCCGTTCTCGTCCAGCCAGATCAGCGGGCCCTTGACGATGAAGAACGCCTTCATCGGCTCGTCGCTCTCGTAGGCCACCAGCGTGTGTCCCTCGCCGGGGGCCTCGTAGACGAAGTCACCGGCCCGCGCGGTCCAGGGCCGCTCCAGGTAGCCCCACTTGCCGGAGATCGTGTACGCGAACACCTCGTGCGGGTGGTAGTGCCGGTTGACGAGTCCGGCCTGCTTGGCGCAGAGGATGTCGGCCCAGGAGTTGTCCTTGACGTTGATCCACAGCGGGCGCGAGCCGACGGTCTCGCTGAGCGGTGCGTAGTACCGGTCGTCGTCGGTGGCCACCTGGGACAGATAGACCTCCGGTTGTGCGTCGGGCTTCACCGAGTCGGTGATCGGCTTGAGGCCCTTCCAGAATTCCGACCTGGCTTCCTCGGGCATGTTTCGGCTCCTTTTCGTCGAGGTGGCCGATAGTGAACCCCTAGAGCCGTGGCCAGGTCTTTCCCGTGGGAGACATGGCGCATTGCCCGTTTGGGACATGCGCCGTCTCCACGACCTGGAGTGCGCGACGGTGGGCCGGCTCCCCCGCCTACCCGCCGGGGTGTCATACCTGAGGCGTACCGGTGATCGGCGCCGAGTGGCACCGCCGTACCACTCGGGCGATCAAGTGTCCCCCGTGGTCCCAGGGTTCGCGCCGACTGCGCTTCTAACGTCGACGGCACAGGCCGCGGCGCCCGCCCGGCCGAGTCAGAGGGAGAGGCCCACACCCATGATCGAAGCGCGTGAGCTGACCAAACGGTACGGCGACAAGACCGTCGTCGACGAGTTGAGTTTCACCGTCAAGCCCGGTGAGGTCACCGGCTTCCTCGGCCCCAACGGTGCCGGCAAGTCCACCACGATGCGCATGATCGTCGGCCTGGACTCCCCCACCAAGGGCTCGGTGACGGTCAACGGCACGTCGTACGCGAAGCACATGGCACCGCTGCACGAGATCGGCACCCTGCTGGAGGCCAAGTCCGTCCACCCCGGCCGCAGCGCGTTCAACCATCTGATGGCGCTCGCCCACACGCACGGCATCCCGCGCCGCCGGGTCGAGGAGGTCATCGAACTGGCCGGGCTGACCAGCGTGGCCGGCAAGCGGGTCGGGGCCTTCTCGCTCGGCATGGGCCAGCGGCTCGGTATCGCGGCGGCCCTGCTCGGCGATCCCGCGATCGTCATGCTCGACGAGCCGGTCAACGGCCTCGACCCCGAGGGTGTCCTGTGGGTGCGCAACTTGCTGCGCTCGCTGGCCGACGAGGGCCGGGCGGTCATGCTCTCCTCGCACCTGATGAGCGAGACCGCGCTGATCGCCGACCATCTGGTGATCATCGGGCGCGGTCGGTTGCTCGCGGACACCACCGTCGACGACTTCACCCGGGAGGCGAGCGGCGGCGGCGTGAAGGTCGCCTCCGCCGATGCCGCCAGGCTGCGCTCGCTGCTGGCGGGCCCGGACGTGTCGATCTCCTCCTCGTCCGCTGAGGAACTCCTGGTCTCCGGGCGCGACGCCCGGGAGATCGGGCGGATCGCGGCCGAGCACGGGGTGGCGTTGTACGAGCTCACCCCGCAGGCCGTCTCGTTGGAGGCGGCGTTCATGGACCTGACCAGGGACGAAGTCGAGTACCAGAGCCATCCCGGCGAGACCGAGCGAAAGGCAGCCTGATGACGGTCACCGAACTCTCCCCCGCCCGGGCAGGCACCCGGGCCTACAAGGTCACCGGTCCGCGGGTGCTGCGCGCGGAGTGGGCCAAGTTCTGGTCGCTGCGCTCCAGTTGGATCACCCTCGCCGTCGCCGTGGTCCTGCTGGTCGCCCTCGGCGCGATCGCCTCCGCCACCTACAGCCCCGACACCGCCGGCCAGGACGGACCGCCCGGACCCGGCTCAGGCGCCCAGGACGCGATCGGCCTCGCCCTGCTCGGGGTGACCTTCACGTCGCTGGCCGTCGGTGTGCTCGGCGTCCTGTTGTCGGCCGGCGAGTACACCACCGGCATGATCCGCTCCACCCTCACCGCCGTTCCCCGCCGCCTGCCGGTCCTGTGGTCCAAGGCTGCCGTGATCGGCCCCGTCGTCCTGGTCCTGACCACGCTCGGCGCCCTGGCCGCGTTCCAGCTGGGCACCGTGGGTCTGGACGGCGAGAAGATCGCCCTGTCCCTGGGCGACGACGGTGTGCTGCGCAGCCTGGTCGGTGCCGGCCTCTACCTCGCCCTGGTCGCCGTCGCGGGTGTGGGCCTGGGCATGCTGCTGCGCTCCAGCGCCGGGGCGATCGCGGTCCTGGTCGGCGTCCTGCTCATCCTCCCGGGCCTGGCCTCCCTGCTGCCCGACTCCCTCTACGACACCGTCAACCCCTACTTCCCCGGCAACGCGGGCTCGGCGATGTACGCCCTGCACCAGTCCTCCGACGCCCTCTCCCCCGGAGCGGGACTCGCCGTCTTCGCCGGGTGGGTGGCCCTCACCCTCGCCGGAGCTGCCTGGCGGCTCCTCAAGAGCGACGCCTGAGCGGCGGTGCGAGACAGTGGGATCATGAGACAGGCCCCCGCGACCATCGCCCGGAGGACGGCCGCCGCGCCGTCCTCCGGGCTCGCCGACGCCTGGGCACACCCGGTCCTGGGCCGGATACTGCGCGGTCGGAGCGCCCGACGCCGACTGGACCAGCGGCATCCCTGGGTGCTCGACACCGCGGTCGTCCTCGTCGTCGCCCTGCTCAGCCTGCCCGATCTGCTCTCCCGCAGCCGCCAGGGCCCCTTCGGGGACACGACGGACCCCAGCCACTTGCCAATGCCGGTGCTGGTTGCCTTCGCCGTCGCGCTCGTCGTACCGCTGTGGTGGCGCCGCAGGGCCCCAGAGATCACGTACTGGGTGATCTCCGCGGTGTTGCTGGCTCAGTGGTCGCTGGGTGTGTGGCAGCAGACCGGCATGCCCGCGCTCATCGCCCTCTACAGCCTTGCCCTGCACGGATCACTGCGCGTGCTCGGCTGGGCCGCCGCCCTCACCGCGGCCGAATTGGCCCTGGCGGTAGGGCTGCTGGCCCCTGTCGAGCACCCGTTCCTCGGTCTCTTCTTCCTGATGGGCACGGCGACGGCGGCCATCGCCGTCGGCCTGACGCTGCGGATCCGCCGCCTCTACCTCGCGGCACTGGAGGACCGGGCCGCACGCCTGGAGATCGAGCAGGACCAGCGCATCCGGCTCACCACCGCCGCCGAACGCACCCGCATCGCCCGCGAGATGCACGACATCGTCGGCCACAACCTCTCCGTCATGGTCAGCGTCGCCGACGGCGCCGCCACCCTCGCCGCCAACCGCGGCGAGACGTCCGCCGAAGCCCTGCGCATCCTCGCCGACACCGGCCGCCAGGCGATGAGCGAACTCCGGCGGGTCCTCGGCGTGCTGCGCGAAGAGCGGGGCCCTGAAGAGGACGAACGGCTGCTCGGCCCCCAGCCCGGCATCCGGGACCTGGACCCATTGCTGACGCGCGTGCGAGCGGCGGGGCTGCCCGTGACCTACCGGACGACGGGCGACCTCGACGCCCTCGGCAGCGGCGTTCAGCTCACCGTGTACCGCATCGTCCAGGAAGCCCTCACCAACACCCTCAAACACGCCGGCCCGGGCGCCACGGCCGACGTCACCGTCATCAAGGACGCCGACACCGTGCACATCAAGGTCGCCGACACCGGCGCGGCCGCCGTCGGCGCGCGGTCCGGCGACGCCGGGCACGGCCTCGTCGGCATCCGCCAGCGGGCCGCCATGTACGGCGGTACCGTCACCCTCGGCCCGCGTGCCGCCGGCCACGGCTGGCTCGTCGATGTGGTCCTCGACGTACCCCCAGGAGATCATCAGTCATGACCACCGTCCTCATCGCCGACGACCAGCCCCTGCAACGCATGGGCGTGCGCATGCTGTTGGAGGGCACCCCCGGCCTGACCCCGGTCGGTGAGGCGGCACACGGCGCCGAGGCCGTCCGCATGGCCGCCGAACTGCGCCCCGACGTCGTCCTCATGGACATCCGCATGCCCGGCATGGACGGCATCGAGGCCACCCGTCGCATCATCGCCGCGGGCGGCCGTACCCGCGTCCTCATCGTCACCACTTTCGACCTCGACGAGTACGCCTACGAAGGCCTGCGCGCCGGTGCCGGCGGCTTCCTGCTCAAGGACGCCCGCCCCGAGGAACTCGTCGCCGGCATCCACGCGGTCGCCACCGGCGACGCCGTCGTCTCCCCCCGCCTCACCCGTCGCCTCCTGGACGCCTACACCCACCGGGTCCTGGCCCCCGCGGACAGGCCACCCGCCGAGGACCCCCGCCTGAAGACCCTCACCGACCGCGAACGCGAAGTCCTCGTCGCCATCGGCCAGGGCTGGACCAACACCGAGATCGCCGAGCGCCTCGTCCTGACCGAATCCACCGTCAAGAAGCACGTCGGCCGCGTCCTCGCCAAGATCGGCGCCCGCGACCGCATCCAGGCCGTCATCACGGCGTACGACACCGGTCTGGTCAGAGCCAAGTCGTAGCCGGCCGAGGCTGCCGCGGGCTTCTCCGATCCGTCAGCCGCGGGCCGGAGCGGACGTCGACATCCGGATACCCGGCACCGCTGGTCACCGGTGCCACGGGCCTGTAGGAGGACGGCCGTCGACGGCGACGATCCGGCCGGTGGCCTGACGGCGTCCGTGCCGAGCGGGGACGGCATGGCCCTCATGGACGGGCGAGCCGGCCGTCGGGGCCGGCTGCAGCGGGTAGCCCCGGCCGATCTGTGCGTCGAGCCCGATACGGGCTCCAAGATCCGCCGGACGGGCACCCGGCCGAGCTCACCGGTCCCTTGGCGCCCCCGTCGCGAGCAGTCCGTTGACCACGAGCGTCGCCAGCGCCTCCGCTGTGTCCGTGAGCTGCTGTGACGAGGCGGATTCCGGTCGGCCGAGGCGCCGCGCCAGAGGGCCCTCCACCATTCCCGCGACGGGCGGGATGACAGCGAAGAACAGCACGTCCTTCGGAATGGGCGCCATGCGTCCGAAGGCGACGAGCCGCTCGATGCTGGGCGTCATGAGCTGAAGGGTCGGCGCGATGAAGCGCTCGTACAGGTAGTCCAGCCGTTCGGTGTCCCGGGACGACTCGTCGACGAAGACGCGTCCGATCAACGGCGTGTCCGCCGCGGCGCGGTAGAAGCCGGTGACGATCCGGCGCAGCCGCTCGGCGTCGTCGATCCCGGAATCCGCCTGGAGCAGGCTCTCCACTTGCGGGCCCAGCGCATGGTCCATGACCGCACGCCAGAAGGCCGCCTTCGAGCCGTACCGGTCGTTGATGAAGTTGTGGCTGACGCCCAGGCGGCGGGCCAGTTCACGTGCGGAGGCACGGTCGTAGCCCAGCTCCGCGAAGGCCTCGAGGCCCCGCTGGAGGATGCTCTCCTCCCCGGGCACCGCCGGGGTGCCGGTCCCTGGGCGCCCCGGCCGCCTGACGGACTCGGTTCGTACTCCCATCACTGCCTCCATGACTGCTGGTTCGAGCCTGCGCGGCGTGCACCTCACAGGGGTCGTGCGTCGGCGTCGCGCTCTTCCCGAAAAGACCTGCCTCGGCTGCCTGCGAGGGTTGCCCGCCGTCCGGCCCTTCTGGGTCACGAGAAACAAGCTTACTTGACACCTGTCAGATTGCCTCTAATCTGACAGGTGTCAGACGTTGTTCGTGCCGGACATCCCCACCTCCCCGACCGAGTCGGGAACTGAGTGCGTCCGACGCCCTGGTCGCACCTTCTCGGAAGCGAGAGAGCCACATGACCGCGAACCACACCCCCCACACACCCTCCGAGCGAGTGATCGCCCTCGAAGCGGTGGGCCGTCGGCCCTCCGTGAAGGCCGACCGCATGGCTCCGCTGCTCACCGCCGGAGATCCGCTCGCCGACGCCGTCATCGCCGAACTGGACCTCTACGGCCCCAAGGCGCGGCAGGCTCTCGACGCCGGTCTGAGGAAAGGGCTGGCAGGTCTCGACGAGCGGCCCCCGAAAGCCGTGGCCGCGCTGCTGAAGCAGGTGGAGACGACCCCTTCCTGGGTCGACCCTCTGATGCTCCACCGCGGCGACACCGTGAGCCTGTCCGTCCCGCCCCTGTGGTTCGGTCTCTGTGTGATCACCAGTGCGCTCGCTCACACCTACGCCTGCCCGGCCACCGCACGGCTGCTGATGCGAACCGACAGGCCGACGCCGACCGTGTCGCGCCGGCTCGCGCAGACCGGGGTGTGGGCACGGCAGACCATCCGGCCGGGCGGGCTGCTGCGCGGCGGGCCCGGGTACGTGGCCACCGTCGAGGCCCGGCTGCGTCACGCCCGCATGCGGGCCGCCTCCCTCACGGACTGGGACATGGGCCTCCCGGGTCTGCCGATCGGCCAGCTCGACATGGCACGCACCTGGCTCGGCTTCACCCTCACCGCCTTCCAGGCCCTGGCGGCCGTCGGCATCGACATCACTGCCGAGGAGGAGAGGCACCTCTACCGGTACTGGTCCTACGTCGCCCATCTCCTCGGGCTCGACGAGCGCCTGTACAAGGACGTCACCGACCACGCCGGCGCCCGCCACCTGCAGGACCTGCTGAACACCATGACGGCCGCACCCGATGACACCTCACGCGCTGCGACGGCCGCCGTGATCGGCGCACAGGCCCGTGCGACGGCTCACGCGCCGGGCGCGGTCCTGTCCGAGGAGCAACTGGAAGACCTCATCCACTGCGTGCTGCGGCGGTCCCTCGGGAGCACCGCAGCAGACCGGCTGGGCATCCCCGACGTCCCGGCCGCGACCGACCTCATGCCCCTGATCAGCACCTTGAACCGGCAGGCCCGGTACTGGCAGACCTTCTCCCCCGCCTCGGCGCAGGCAGCCCGCCGACAGGCCGCCGGAGAGCCCGGGCCCGCATCGCAACCGATCGCGGCTGTTCTTCCCCTCGGTGTCGCTCTTCAGCGCCGTGCGGGAGTCCGTCGCTCAGGTACGCCGGCGGCCTGACGGCTACGCGATCACCGACCGCATCACGTGACGAGCTCCAACGAAGCAGCCGTCCGCATCACATCACCGCACCTTCTGCTCCTTGAGCACTTCTCTGGAGACTTCGTCATGTCACAAACGTCCCTCGACACACCGGCCACGGCCGCCGTGTCCCCGCTCCCGTCCTCCGGCGCACCACCTCGCCATCGCTGGTGGATCCTCACCGTCATCGGCGTAGCCCAGCTCATGGTGGTGCTCGACTCGACGATCGTGAACATCGCCCTGCCCTCGGCCCAGAAGGATCTGGGCTTCTCCGACGGCGACCGGCAGTGGGTCGTCACCGCCTACGCCCTCGCCTTCGGCAGCCTGCTGCTGCTCGGCGGACGCATAGCCGACCTGTTCGGCCGCAAGATCACCTTCCTGGTCGGACTGGTCGGCTTCGCCGGGGCTTCCGCCTTGGGCGGCGCCGCGAACAGCTTCGAGATGCTGGTCGCCGCGCGCGTCGGCCAGGGCCTGTTCGGGGCCCTGCTCGCCCCGGCCGCCATGTCGCTGCTGACCACGACGTTCACCGACCCCAAGGAACGCGCCAGGGCCTTCGGTGTCTACGGCGCCATCGCCGGCGCCGGCGGTGCCATCGGCCTGCTGCTCGGCGGTGTGCTCACCGAGCACCTCGACTGGCGCTGGACCCTCTACGTCAACCTCGTCTTCGCCGGTGCGGCGTTCTTCGGAGGTGCCCTCCTTCTGCGCCGTACCACCCGCGACAAGACCACCAGCCTGGACATCCCCGGCGCCATCCTCGTCGGCGGCGGCCTGTTCAGCCTGGTCTACGGCTTCGCCAACGCCGAGAGTCATGACTGGAGTTCGCCGCAGACATGGGGCTGGCTGGTCGCCGGAGTCGTCCTGCTCGCCGCGTTCACCGTGTGGCAGACCAGGTCCTCCCATCCCCTGCTGCCCCTGCGCGTGCTGCTCGACCGCAACCGCGGCGCCTCCTTCATCGCCGTGCTGATCAGCGGCGCCGGCATGTTCGGAGTGTTCCTCTTCCTCACGTACTACCTGCAGCAGAGCCTCGGCTACACGCCCATCGAGACCGGGCTGGCCTTCCTGCCCATGACCGGCGCGCTGGTGATCAGCTCCACCCTCGCGACCAGCGTGCTGATCCCCCGCGTCGGCCCCAAGCCGGTGGTCCCGCTCGGCATGGGCCTGGCCGCCACCGGCATGGTCTGGATGACCGCCCTCGACCTGCACAGCTCCTACGTCACGGACATCCTGCCGACTCTGGTCGTGGTGGGTCTCGGCCTCGGCCTGGTGATGCCCCCTGGCATGAGCCTGGCCGTCACAGGCGTGGACGCCGAGCACTCCGGGGTCGCCTCCGCCACCGTCAACGCCATGATGCAGGTCGGCGGCTCGATCGGCACCGCCCTGCTCAACACCCTCGCCACCAGCGCCGCCACCGACTATCTGACCGGCAAGGACCCCAGGGACCTCGCCGTGCAGGCCCATGCGGGCCTGGAGGCCTACTCCACCGCCTACTGGTGGTCGGCCGTGTTCTTCGCCGTCGGCCTGGTCATCAGCGTCATCCTCTACCGACGCGGCGTACCGGAGCAGGACCCTGACGCCGCCCGCGTCGTACACATGTGACGTCCGGGCAAGGGCCGAACCGACCTCGTGTACCGGGTCGGTTCGGCCCTTTCGGCGCTCCGGCGCCGCCCGCCCTCTGGCGTCACGGCCTTCGCCCGGCAGGCCGTCCACCGCGGGCCGGCACCGAACAACCTTGTCACCACCTGCGGCCGCTGAGCACTGCCACACGGACACGCTCTCCCGAACGGATGAACAGGCAAGACACGCCAGACCACGCGGTACAGCGCAGACGCAGCCGCCGCCTGATGGTGGGCACGACCGCAGGGCCGCCCGTCCCCTCGAGGGGTCGAATCGCCATCAGCCGGCGTCTGTCGAGCCGAGCCGTCCGGCACGATCTCGATCTGCTCCAAGAACGGGCGCTCACGCCGCCGGCGGTCCCCACCGACGGCGGCTGGCGCCGGCAGGCCCGCACCGAATACCGACGCGGGTCCAGTTCGCACCACACTGACCCGTGTGACGCGATCCGGTGAGGCGGGCCCAGGGCGCGGTGGTAGCCGATCTCGGTCCTGTTCCACTACTGCGGAGTGCCGCCGCCAGTGGACCAGTTGCCGCCGCACTGCGCAACCACCACGGTCGCACGGCTGTCCTGGCACCGCGACGCGCCGCCGCTCGTTTCCCCACCGCCCAGTCACCCGACCGGCATTGAAGAGTGGCCCGCCCAAAGCTTCCGCAATCGACGTCCCTGAACAGTCACATGTCCGTTCCGGCCCCACCGACGACGCGGTGGGGCCGGAACGCGTGGGTCTGACGATTCGGCTCAGCTCATGCCCTGCAGGCGCCAGATCTGGTTGCGCTTGTTGGTGAGGGCGCTTGCGGGGTCGCAGGTCCACTGGTGGATCTTCGCGCCGGGGGCGGTGGAGATCTCGCTGACGTCGACGCACTTGCCGCTGTGGACGGCGACGAGCTGGTAGTCCTTGCTGTTGCCCAGTGCGGTCACCGGGCGCAGGGTGAACTGCTGGTTGGGGCTGTTGGTGCAGGTGTACTGGATGACGGCGGCTTCGTTCGCGGTGGAAGCGCCCGCCACATCCAGGCACTTGCCGCTGTGCTGGTTGACGATGGTGTAGGTGTCGGCCTTGCCGGCGACCGGCTTCAGGTCGAGCATCTGCTGGTAGCCGCCCTCGCAGTGGTACTGCTGGTACTGCGTGCCGTTGGCGGTGGACAAGTTGGTGTCGTCCAGGCACTGGCCACTGTGCTGAGCCACCGCGACCGTGGAGATCGTGGTGTTCGACGGCGGGAGCAGGGTCACCGTGTAGCCGTCCCTGGAGTCCGTCCACGGCACCGTGACCGAAGCGGAGTTGCTGCTCACGGTCAGAGCCTGGTCGGAAACCGTCACCGGACCACTCACGGCACCGCCGTTGTTGTGGGGGATGCGCTGCACGACCGCGCGGACCCGGCCGTTCTCCACCACACTCGTGGTGTCGAGGCGACTGAGATTGACAGTGACGTTGCCCGTGTTGCCGTTGCTGCCCAGCAGAATCTTGGCGTTCCTGGCCGTGTTGTCCTTCGTCGCCAGGCCGTCGGTGTTGGTGCCCGGGACGAAGTTGACGACATTGCCGGTCTGGGAACCGTAGTACCGGTAGAGGAACCACTCGCCCAGCGGCAGGTACTGAGTACCGGTCTTGGTCAGCAGATTCGCCTGGAAGTCGTGCAGGCCGGCCCCCATGGCCCAGTTCGCCCGCAACCCATCGGCACCGGCCCGCTCCAGACGGGAGATGTACCAGCCACCACGACCCGGCGTCTGCTCGCCAGTGTTGGCGTACTCGTTCACCTGGAACGGACGACTGGTGGTCATCGACCGGGCAGCCAGCTTCGACTTGACCGCGTTCGAGTCCGCGACCGGGTCACCGGGCAGGTCGTGCCAGCTGTAGACGTCCGGCTCGACCTTGTTGGCCTTGACGTAGTCCAAGAACGCGTCCCACCAGGTGGAGCCAGTCGACCCGGGCTTGTTGGCCGTGCTGGCGCCGACGATCACCGCGTTCGGGAAGGCCGCGCGGATCCGCTGGTAGGACCGCTTCCACATCTCCAGGTACTGGGCCTGAGACCGTCCCCAGAAGAGAGTGGTATCGGGTTCGTTCCAGATGTCCCACATGACATCGGTCATGCCGGCCGCCTTCGCATCGGCGAGGAGGCGGTCGTAGAAGGCGTCGAGCTGGGACCAGTCGCCGTTGTCACCCGGGAACGTGGGACTGGTGGTGCCGTCGGCGCCCCACAGGTCGTGCGGCAGGATGACGAACGTCCCGCCCAGCGACTTGGTGCGCTGGTACTGGGCGCGGGTGGAGTTCCACCGGCGGTCGTACTTGCCGGCGACCCAGCCGCCGGGGTTGTCGAGCTGAGCGCCGCCGGCCCGCATGAACTTCCACTTGATGTCCTTGTAGAAGTGCTCCTGGGGCAGCGAGCCGTTCTCGGACATTCCGTAGATCGTGCCCGAGGCGCCGTAGCCGGGGGCTTCTCCGGCGGTGGCGAAGTCGACGGTGACGCTGGTGTCGATGGCATGGGCGCTGGTGGCGGGCAGGGCGACGGCCGCGAGCGACGCCAGCAGTGCCGAGAACGCGGTGGCCGTCCGAACGCCGCGGCGTCCCGGCGGGACAGGTCTGCCGCTGCGTTCCGGCGGGGGGACTGTGCGGGGTTCGAGCATGGGGGATCTCCCGGTGTGCGTGCTGCCTGGGCCAACGGGCCGCCCAGGACGTCTTCATCCGCCTGTGCGGTCGGTGGATTGGGCGTTGGTGTCGAAGCCGGTCCGCTTGATCTTCACGCCGGCCTCGGCACCGCAGTCGTCCAGCAGCTTCACCCAGGCCGAGCTCTTGTCGAACTGCGGGTACGGGTCCCAGACGGTGAAGGTGCCGCTGTCGGCGGTCTTCGTGCTCGCACCGTCCGAACCGGACGAGCAGGCGGTGACACCGCCGGAGACGGAAACGGCGACGACGGTCAGGATCGCGGCGGTCGGACGCCGTCTGGTGGATCTGCTCATTGCGGTTCCTCTTGAGGTTTTCGGCATGGAGGTGCCGCAGGAAGGGCGGCGGAGAGGTTCGAGGTGGGTGCGGCTATGAACGGAACGGGGAGGAAGAGATCGTCAGATACCGGAGCCAGGGCGAGGTTCTGCGGAAGGCGGGGCGCCTGCGGGGCCGGTGCTGGCCCGTAGCGAGATCGGCGGTGCGAGCAGGTGGTGCCGGGGCGGCGCGTCGGGGTGGTCGAGCCGCTCGACGAGCAGGTCGACGGCGCGCCGGCCCATCTCCTCCGCCGGTACGTCCGCCGCGGTGAGCTGCGGGGTCACCGTCTGAGCCCACCGGGACGCCACGACTCCGGTGACGGAGAAGTCGCGCGGCACATGACGGCCCGCGTGGGCGAGCCCCCGGTACAGGCCGCCCAGGGCGGCCTCGTTGAGCGTGACCAGGGCCGTGGTGGCCGGGTCGTCGTGCAGGATCTGTTCCACACAGGCCTGGCCCGAGGCGGCGTCGTCCCCGCAGCAGTACGTCCGCACGGTCAGCCCGCGCTCGGCGGCGGCCTTGGTGAAGCCGTCCAAGCCGCGGTGCGCGGACTCGTAGCCGGCCCGCAGGAGCTGTTCGGGCCGGTTGACGAAGGCGACCCGGCGGTGGCCGAGGTCCGCGAGGTGGTGGACGCAGGCCGCGGCCAGCGCGGTGTGGTCCAGGCCCACCCACCAGCCGCTCTCCGGATGCCCGGTGCGGCCGATGGCGACGGAGGGGAAGTCCAGGGCGGCCAGGTGCTCGACCCGGTCGTCCTCCAGCCTGATCTCCATCAGGATCGCCCCGTCCACCCGCCGCTCCCCCAGCAGCCGCTGGAACGAACGGTCGCTGTCCACGCCGCTCGGGGAGAGCAGCACGTCGTAGTCGAAGGCCGCGGCGGCCTCCACGACACTGCCGATGAAGTCCAGCTGCATCCCGGTGTAGTGGTTGCCAGCCGGCGGAAAGACCAGCCCGATGGTGCTGGTCCGCCCGTTGGCAAGGGCGCGGGCACTGGCGCTGGGCCGGTAGCCCAGCTCGTCGACGACCTGCTGGATCTTCCGGCGCGTCTCCTCCGACACCGGACGCTTGCCGCTCAGCGCGTACGACACGGTACTCCGCGAGACACCGGCCCGCCGGGCGATCTCACCGATGTTCACGGCGACTCCTTTGTCGAGTTGGTTCAATTCCATCGAACCGGTTCGCGTGATGGGAAGGTAAGAGCTGACCGTGCGAGTGTCAATCCCTTGGGCACACTTCTGTAACAGACCAGAAACCGGCAGGTGGTGAAAGGTCATGCGGTGAGCAGCACCGCACTGATGCATGGGCGGGAGCGTGCGGCGAACCGGTTCGACACGTGTCGACAGTCGGTGCGGACGCGGCAATGTGGTGATCGCGGGACCGCTGCCCGCGACAAGTGCATCGATCTTCCAAAGGCCAGGGCGCCGGAGGACGTCTCCCCGAGCAGCCGGCGCCGGCTCCGGGAGGAGGCGGTGATGGCGGGGAGGGCCAAGGCGTCGGGCCTGTATGTGCTGAGATCCGCAGCAGGGAGGGCCCCGCCTGCGCCGGAGGACGCGTACCCGCGAATGCCCTGTAGGCGGTGGCGACTGCTTGGCAGGTGGTGTGGGACTGCATCCGTCCTGCCGACGATGCGTCGGTGGGCGGCGACTTTCGCGGGGCCGCGGGTGCCCAACTCGGGCGACGGTTGCACTGCTTCGGTGGACGGGCCGGCCGTGGGGATCGAGGAGGGAGCCGCTACGGACGCTGGTACGCGAGGAGCTCACCGAGCGGTGGTCACCGCAGCAGAGGCCCCGTTCTCCGGTCTCCTCGGACGCCGCGAAGCCAAGCTCCGCACCGGACGCAACCGGCATTCGGAGGGCGACCTCATCGTCGGCCGGGGACAGAGTTCGGCGATCGGCACCCTGGGCGAGTGCCCCACCCGCTACGTCCGCCTGATCCACTTGCGGGACGGATGAAAGCGCCGCACGTGCGCAACCTGTCGGTCACGCAGACAGCCCAGATCCCGCCCCCAGCTCAGGAAGACGCTCCCAAGGGCACCGGCCTGTCCGGACACACCGCCCGGGACTTCCGCGAGGTCGCCTGACAACTCAACGGTCGACCCCGCGTCGCGCTCGGAGACAAGACCCCCGTCGAAGCCATGCGGGAAGAATCCCTCACAGGCCCGTTGGCCAGGTTGTGCGCAACCACTGCCGGGGTTCGCGCTCCCGCCGAGCGGACGGTGAGCGCGAGACCGCCGGCATCCCTGTCGGTGGGGTCAGCTCGTCACGCGGAAGGTGGCGTCGCTGCGTCCCGTAGCCGTGGTGATCGGGTCCAGCCGCAGTTCGTACGCGTAGTGGCGAATGTAGCGGTCGGGGTGGTTGTACGACTGGAACGACGACCAGGTCGAGTCGGCGAGCCCGGCGACCCGACGGAAGGTGGCGTCCGCGGCGAACTGGCTGCTGCCGTCGTTGTACACCAGCTGGAAGTCGTAGTTGGAGTGCCGCAGGAAGTACCCGGGGAAGTTCACCGACTCGAAGGAGACGGTGCCCGAGCCCGTCAGACCGGGCCTCAGCCGGAAGCGGGAGTCGTCGACGGGGCTGACGTTCGGGTCGATGCGCACGTCGAAGTTGGCGTGCCGCACGTACCGGTCCTGGAAGTTGTACGACTGCAGCCGGTTGACCGCGGTGTTGGGCCAGCGTGCGAGGACGCGGCTCTCCTCAGCGGCCGTCAGGTTCAGGATCCAGCCGTGGCGCTTCTTCGTGCCGCCCATGTTGTAGCTGGTCGACGCCGGCTTCTGGTACGCGGCAGGGTTGGACGGGTCGGTCGTCAGGACCGGCATGTAGCCGCCTCCTGAGGCGTACTGGTCGAGGTAGAGTGCCCACTTGCCGGTGCCGTTGAACTTCATCCACATCGGGCCTTCGACCTGGGATCCGGTAAGGCCGATGCCGGAGAGGTTGCCGAGGTTCGTCCACGTGCCGAGGATCGAGTTGCTGCCTTCGAGGGTTATCTGCCCATCGCCGGAGGCCCGTACGTACCGGTAGGAGCCGACGCCGGCCGGCACCTCGACGATCTGGGTGTCGATGATGTTCTGGGTGCCGGGACGGTCGATGTAGACCTGTGGAGTGGTGATCGTGCGGAAGTCGCTGGTGCGGGCGTAGTAGATACGGTGCTTCAGCACACCGTTCAGCGTCGCGTTCGTCGCCCAGTACAGGACGTAGTCGTTGGTCTCGGGGTCCCAGATCGCCTCTGGAGCCCAGGCGTTGCGGCCGTCGGGTATCGCGCCGGCGACGTTGAGCAGCCACGGCTGCGACCAGGTGACCAGGTCCGTCGACTCCCACACCACGAGGTTGCGGCTGGCGTTGTTCACGGCGCTGTCCCAGTTCTGCCCGCAGCCGATGCACAGGTCGGTGGCGACAATCCAGTACTTGCTGCCGTCGGGGGACTTCACGAATGCGGGATCACGCACCCCCTTCGTGCCGACCGTGGAGCGCAGGACCATGCCCCCGCCGTTGAGGTCGTTCCAGTGCAGGCCGTCCGTGCTGTGCGAGAGGTACATCTGCTGACCGGTCGACCCGTCCCCGGTGAAGTGCACCATCAGGTAGCCGGGGTCTGCGGCGGCGGCCGACTGGGGGGTGATCAGGGCTTGACCTGAGAAGAGGAGGCACGCGACGAGCAATATCGCCGCCAGCCGTGCGCGGAGCGCGGACATGTACGTCTCCTGTCGTTGTGCTCATGCCACCGTCCGGTGAGAGGGCGCGGTGGGATGGCATGGGCAGCAGGGTGTGAGTGCTGAGGGGACGGGCGCGGCTATCGGGCGACTTCTCTCTTGGCCCAGGGACAGGGGGCCTGCGGAGGGTCGACACCAGCGCCGGTTCGTCCGAAATAGCGAACGCCGTTCGTAAAGTCGGCCAAAGTTAAGTGGGAGGGAGAGGGAGCCGTCAATACCCTTGACGTCCGCGGGTCGCGGCGCCCACGGGGCGGTTGCGCTCGGCGAGCGCAGTGACGCGACCCGTCAACGCGACCTGCTTGATACAGCTGACGCGACCTTGCTGGCGCTTCCTGGCGTCACTGCCGCTGCCGCCGATCGCGTCGGCCTCCACCTGGTCACGGATGCCCAACGAGCGACTCCACCTGTCGTCGACGCGGCTCTGCACTCCGTCGGTATCGGTGGTCCGTGGAACTGGATTCACCTGGACGACGCCGCCGTCCTTGGCCAGGCACCCACCGATAGATACATCCCATGTCCAAAGATCACTATCGCTGGCAGCACCCATAGAGCCATCCAATACGGAGCATATTCGTCACATCCCTGGACAGTAGTCGTTTGAGGGTCTACAAAATCATCCCATGTCCCCACTCTCGTGTGGCGCGCCACGAGGCGCTGACCGGGACTTCCACACCCCCACCTTCTGAGGCTGCGCCTCACCCACGCCCGTGCTGTTCTGTGAACAGTGAGGAGAGAACCTTGCCCCAACCGATCAGTCGCCGCAGAGTGCTGACCGGCATGGCCGCCATGACGGTTGCCGCAGCGGTTTCGCCGACACTCGCGGCCCCCGCGCACGCCGCCACCACCGCCCAGCCGCTGCCCCTTCCCCCGCTGCGGATCCCCAAGTCCGACTTGGACATCGAGCAGCAGTCCGACGAGAAGATCCAGTGGCTCCAGGACGCCAAACTCGGCATGTTCATCCACTGGGGCGTCTACTCCGGCACCGCCAAGGGCGAGTGGTACATGGAGAACGCCGCCGTCCCGCCCGAGACCTACAGGAAGTACTTCACCGACGCGACCGGCGAGCAGTTCACGGCGAGCACCTACAAACCGGCCGACTGGGCCCAATTGGCCAAGGACATGGGCGCGAAGTACACAGTGCTGACGACCCGTCACCACGATGGTTTCGCCCTGTGGCCGTCCGCCCACCCCAACGCCTTCCACGCTGGCCAGGCCCCGATGCAGCGGGACCTCATCGGTGAGTACGTCACCGCCGTACGCGCCGCCGGTCTCAAAGTCGGTCTCTACTACTCCCCGATGAGCTGGCGCTATCCCGGCTACTACGACGTCACGGGCACCAACTGCCTGCCCAACAAATGGGGTTACACCACCGATCCCGCGCACAAGGAGAACGCGCGGATCATGAAGAACGAGGTGTACCAGCAGGTCAAGGAGCTGATGACCCAGTACGGCAAGATCGACGACATCTACTGGGACGGCGGCTGGCTGGGCCAGCGCGGCTCGGACGCGGACGCCGCATTCTTCTGGGAACCCGGCAAGCTCCGCGACAGCACCAACCAGTGGCCGGTGGACGCCGCCTACAGCGAGACCGACTCCGCCACGGGCCGACCCCTCGGCGTGATGGGCCTGGTCCGCAAGCACCAGCCGGACATTGTGGTCAACCCGCGCTCCGGCTGGATGGGCGACTACCTCAGTGAGGAGGGCGGTTCGATCCCCTCCGGGCCCATGCGTACCGGACGCCTGGTGGAGAAGAACTTCACCATCTGCGGTACCTGGGGCTACAAGGCCGGGGCACCCGTGATGAGCTTCGGCACCATCATGAACATCCTGGTCAACTCCTGGGTACGCAACATGACCGTCCTCCTCAACGTCGGTCCCGACCGCACCGGCGTGATCCCCGCCGACCAGGCCGCGGCGGTGCGCAGGGTCGGGTCCTTCCTGTCCACCTGTGGCCAGGCCGTCTACGGCACGCGCGGCGGGCCGTGGGAACCGATGGACGGCCGGTACGGCTTCACGTACAAGGACAACACCTTCTACGTCCATCTGCTGCCCGGCTACAGCGGCACCGGCTTCACCACCCCGTCCATCGGTGACGCGCAGGTCACCCGCGTCTTCGATGTCGCCACGGGTGCCGACCTCTCGTACAGCACCGGCTCGGACGGCACGGTGACGATCAGCGGTATCAACCGCACCCGCATCCCCGAGGACAGCGTCGTCGGCGTCACGCTGGACCGCTCCGTGCAGCCGGCGAACATCGCCGCCGGCAAGACCGCTACAGCCAGCAGCGAGGAGACGTCCAAGGGCAACACACCGCGGCGAAGGCCGTCGACGGCTCCACCGCGACGCGCTGGTGCGCCGGCAACGGCAACACGGGACAGTGGCTGAAGGTGGACCTGGGCTCGACCAGGTCCCTCACCGGCACCCGTATCGCCTGGGAAATGGACAGCAAGAACTACCAGTACAAGATCGAGGGGTCCACTGACAACAGTACCTGGACCACCTTGGCCGACCGGACCGCCACCACGAGCACCGCCCAGGTGCAGGTCGCCCTCTTCCGCGCGAGCGCCCGATACGTCCGGGTGACGGTCACCGGGCTACCCGCCGGGGTGTGGGCGTCGATCCGCAACCTGGAGGTCTTCGACCGGCCCTTCGTCGCGGACCTGGGTAACTTCAAGCTGGTCAACCGCAAGAGCGGCAAGGTGATGGACGTCAGCGACGGCTCGACCGCCGACGGCGGCGCCATCATCCAGTGGCCCTGGAACGGCGGCTCCAACCAGCAGTGGAAGCTGTTGCCGAATATCGATGGCTCTTACCGGCTGTCCAACGTCAAGAGCCACAAGGTGCTGAACAGCCCGGACGGGTCAGCCCAGGGCGCGGCCCTCGACCAGTCGACGGACAGCGGCAGCGACAACCAGTCGTGGAAGCTGGTCCCGTCCTCAGCCAGCGGCTACCACACACTGGTCAACGTGCGCAACGGCTGGTGTGCCGACGTGAAGGACGCGTCCACCGCGGACAAAGCCCCGGTCATCCAGTGGCCGGCCACCGGAGGGCCCAACCAGGACTGGCAGGTCGTGCCCCTCTGACCGTGCCGCGCGGTGATGTTCCGGCTCCCCGCCCCCAGGGGACCGGCCGCGCAGGGGCCGTAGCGACCAGGTACATCGGGTCACTACGGCCCCGTTCGGCGACCAGGCGTCCGGCCCCGGAAGTCACGCCGAGACCGGTCACCTGCCGGTGTTGCACCGCGACGGCGGTCCCGTTCAGCGGAAGGAAGCGAACTGTCGCGCTGCCGTCACGAGCGACGCGTGCGGCGCGTCACGAACAGGACGCCGGCTCCGACGGCGACCACCAGGGCCGCACCGCCCACGACGGGCCCGACCGGCGTGCTGGAGCCGGTCTCCGCCAGGGGCGGCGTGCTGTCACTGGGCGTCGGTGCCGGGGTGGTGGGCGGCGTCGACTCCAGCGGGGGAACGTCCGGGGTCGTGGGCGGCTTCGTCGGCGGCTTGTCGGTGGACGGCGGGGTCGTCTCTCCCGCGGGCGTCGTGGGGGTGGCGGGAGTGCTCGGCGCCGGCTCCGACGGGGTCGGGGTGGGCGACTCCGGCGTCTTCGGGGTGCACGGCTTCTCGCCGCCGTTCCACGCCGCTATCAGGTGGTTCGGCGTGACGACGCCGTCGGGCTCGTACGGCGCGGGGCCGTGCCCCTCACCCGTGCCGCCGTCGTACGTGACGTCGTCGCCGTACAGATCGATCTGGCCGTAGCAGTCGGGCGTCTTCACGCTCAGCTTCTGCCAGGTCCGCCCGGAGTCGTCCGTGCCGGCGACGTCGGCGGCGGTGAGGTAGACCGTGGCCTTGTCGACCAGCGTCTGGCGACCGGAGGAGTACCAGTCCGGCCCTTCCGTGGTGTATTCGGCGAGGGAGACGGGGTACTTGCAGCCGTCCCCGACCGTCTGGCCGGGAGCGAGCCGGACCTCTACGGTGCCGGGTGCGGTCTTCCAGAGGTAGAGCCCGCCCTGCGAGGTCCAGTCGGCACCTACGACGTTCCCGTCGGCACCGACGATGCGGTACTGCACGGTGGCGGACTGGCACCCCTCTGATCCCGTGGCGCTTGCCGGGCCGGCTCCGAGCGCCGGCGGGACGACGGCAGCGCTGAAAGCGGTTACGGCGAGTGCGGACAGACTTCTGAGACGTTGCGAGCGCGACAAGGTGAGCCCTTACTGACATGGGGGTGTGGGAGGCGGCACGGCGCGAACGGCAGGCGCACGCCGGGAATCCTTGGCTGAATGCGCGAACAGACCGGTCGCATCACTTCGCTCGCTTCAACCGCGAGGAAGTGAGCGGACCGTACTCGATCTTCGGAACTCCCGTCAATCTTTCGTGTGTTCACCCCATTGCACTCTGGTCCGCGGCATCCGGAAAGCCCTGTCTGCCCCTCACACGGGGACGATCTGCCACTCCTGGTTGCTGCCGGTGTTGGGTGGCCACTGGATGAGCGGGGTGCCGTCGGCCGTGTTGCCGTTGGAGGCGTCCACGCACATCCCGCTCTTGACGTTGACGAGGCGGTGGTAGCCGCTCGTGGCGGGGACGAGCTTCCACCACTGGTGTGGTCCGGTGGTGTCCGCCGACTGGTCGAGTGCCTGGCCCTGCGTAGTCGACCCGCCGGGGCATTCGAGGAGCTTGCCGCTCTTGACGCACGCCAGACGGAAGGATCCGTCGTGATTGGGCAGGAACCGCCACTGCTGGTTGGTGCCGGTGTTCCACGGCCAGATGATGGCGGGGGCACCGTCGCCGGTGGAGCCGTCCTTGATGTCGAGCACCGTCCCGCTTCTGCGGTTGACCAGGCGGAACGTGCCCGTCAGCAGACCGATGGCGATGGTCGTCCTGGTGCCGGCGGTGAGGGAGACGACGCGTGCGTGGCTGCCGAGCAAGGAGGAGGTGACCGTCGCCGAGGTGCTCACCGACGTCATGCCGCGCCGGCAGACGAGGGTGATGTCCTGGGTGATGTCGGAGGTCACGACGACTGTGGCGGTGCGGCCCGCGGTGTCCCAGACAAGGCTCTCCACGCGGATGCGGTTGCGGCCCCGTACGCCCTTGATGGTGCCCTTCGGGAGTTGGTCGGGAAGCGCGGGGAGGATCTCCAGCATGCCGGGCCGGCTGTAGACCAAGGACTCGGCGAGCATCGCGGGCAGGGCGTGGGCCGCGTCCGCGTTGTAGATCGTCAGGTTGGGGTTGTGCGACGTCATCAGCGACTTGAAGACCATGTTGTTGCCGAGGATCTTCCGTAGGTTCGCGTAGACGCCGGGGCCGTCCTTGAGGCGGGCGCGGGCGAAGGTCCGGTGGATCGCGCCGTGGGCCGCCTGTGTCTCGTCGCCGCGCAGGTCCAGGGCCCTGCGGGCGCGCAGAACGAGGTCGGGCTCGTCCTCCGGGTTGATCTCGTGGAGGGGCCAGGCGCCGTACATGTGCTGCGCGTGGTTGTTGTTGTAGTGGTCGGTGAGGGTGGGCCAGGCCCATTCGGCCAGCGCCCCGTCGCTGTTGACCCGGTGGTCGGGAAGTCTGGCCAGCAGAGCGGTCCAGCGCGCCACACCCTGACCGCTGCCCTGCTCGACACCGAGAGTGTTGGCGGCGTCGATGGCCGCTTGGAGGGCGTGACGGCCTGCGGCGATCTCCCCGGTGGCATTGATCGACAGGTACTGGTTGGTGTTGCCGGGTTTGTTCTCCACGGAGAAGCACGGGACGAAGACGACCTTGCCGTTCGCGTCGGTGCGGGTGAGGAAGTCCTCGTAGAACAGGGCCAGTTCCATCAGGACCGGGGCCAGCTTGGTGCGGTAGAAGGTGCTGTCGCCGGTGACCTGGCAGTACTCCAGCAGCGGGTACAGCAGCCAGTCCGCGCCACCGATCCAGGTCTGCCCCGGGAAACCCCCGTCGAAGTGGAGCATGTGGCCGTCTTCGCCGTCGGTACGGATGGGGGCGAGGAAGCCGCGTGTGCCGTAGATGTTCCTGGCGTTGGTCCTCCAGTCGTCCAGCTGGCCGAGGACGAGGTCGAAGTAGCCCTGCATGGCCTCGGTGAGGTCGAGGATGTTGCCGCCCGCCACCTGGAAGTTGACGTTCGCGTCGGTGGTGAGGTCATCCGCCCAGGAGCCGTTCCAGGTTCCGGTCCAGATGCCGGTCAGGCGCGGTGGCAGGACACCGCTGGAGCTGACGAAGAAGTACCGGCCCGAGTCGTACATCCGCTCCAGCAGTGCGACGTCGATGGCGGAGGTGTTGCTGTTCTGCCGCGCGATGAGCTCGCTGGTGGACAGCTGCCGGTCGGTGGTGGAGACGTTCAGGTCGATGCTGGAGCGGTCGTACATCGCCTGGTGCAGGGGGGCGTGCCGGGCGAGCAAGGTGGCGTAGTCGGCGGTAAGGCCTGCCAGGGCGGTTTGCAGGGGCTGGGTGTTCCAGCCGGTGGGCGTCTCGTACCGGCCCAGCTTGGTGAGCAGCAGCACCTTGGTGGCCTTGGCGACCACGAGGCTCTGCCCGTTGACGGTGACGGAGGAGCCGCTGCCGGTGGCGACGACCCGGGTGACGCCCTCGTATCCGTAGGCGCCGCCGGAGGGGTAGGTGCCGCGCAGGTCGAGGTAGCCGTCGCCGTTGCTGACCGTCGCGGTGGTGGAGAAGGCGACGCTGGTGGGGACGCCGTCGAGTGCGGTGTTGACGCCGATGGTGGTGTCGACGGTACGGCCGGTGGCGGGCAGCAGTTCGTGGACGATGACCTTGTCGGCGCGGGAGACGAAGGCGTGGCGCTTCCAGGTGCCGTTGCTGTCGGTCCAGGTGTGGGTGACCTCGCCGGTGCGGAAGTCGGTGACGCGGGCGAAGTTGTTGACGGTGGTCATGCCCGGGGTGCTCAGCTGCAGTTCGTATCCGGGGTGGTAGGTCTGCGTCCAGCGCAGGCTCCAGCCGGAAGAGAACGTCGTCTGCGCTCCGGCGTAGTCACCGGCGAGTGCCTTGTCCCGCACGGACGCCAGCCGGTCCGCGATCACCGGGGGCGACATGGTGCGGGTGCCGTTGGGCAGGACGAACCGATGGTGGTTGAAGATGACCTTCTCCAGTGGCGGCGCACCGTAGTAGACGGCTCCGTACTCACCGTTGCCGGTCACGAACCCGTCGGTCCACGCCGACGCGGTGGCGGTGTCGTAGATGCCCCGGTCGGGGAGCGTGACCTGGGGGGTACGGCGGCGGCCGCCCTGCCGACGGAGAAACCGGGCATCGCGACGGCACCGGCCGTCAGCGCGGCGGCGGTCAGGAACCCTCTGCGGTCGATCGGCAGGTGGTGAACCCCCAGGGCGCTGATCCTTGGGGGGGGGGGGGGGGGAGGAAGTGATGGAGGCGGGCGTGGTGCCGGACCCCCACGGGCGGCCCGGCACCACGGCCCGTCGTTCAGAGCGCGACGAGCTGCCAGTCCTGGTTGGGGCCGTCGGTGGTGGGCCACTGGATCACGTAGGCGGCGTCGTTGGTCGAGGCGTCCTTGACGTCGGCGCACCATCCGGTGTGGACGTTGACGAGCCGGTAGTAGCCGCTGGTCTTGGAGGGGACCAGCTTCCACCACTGGTTGTCGCCGCCGTCGTCGGCCGACTGGTCGAGGATCGCGCCCTGGGCGGAGCCGTCGGGGCTTTCGAGGACCTTGCCGCTCTTGGCGCTGACCAGCCGGTAGGAGCCGTCCGCGTTCGGCAGCAGCTTCCACTGCTGGTTGGGGCCGCCGGTCCAGGGATACTGGATGATCGAGGCGCCGTCGCTGGTCGAGGCGTCCTTGACGTCCATCACCTTGCCGCTGTTGCGGTTGACCAGCTTGAAGGTGCCGAGGTCCGCGGCGAAGGGACGGTCGTAGACCTCCAGGTTGCGGATGGAGGCCCACACGCCGGTCGGCAGCCCGGTGACCGTGACGCGCACGTACCGCGCCTGCGCCCGGAACTGGGCGACCTGCACCTGGCTGGTGCTGGTCGTGGCGGTACGGTCGGCGAGGAGGGTCCAGGTGGTGTCGTCGGTCGAACCCTCGATCTTGTACTGGTAGTTGGTCTTGTCCAGCTCCCAGGCGATGCGGGTGCCGGTGAGGGAGCGGGTGGAGCCGAGGTCGACCTTCAGCCAGTGGCCGGTGTTGCCGTTGTTCGCGCACCAGCGGGTGGAGGTGGACCCGTCGACGGCCTTGGCGGCGTAGTTGCCCTTGGAGGTCTCCTCGCTGTCGGCGGTGGCGGTCTTGCCGGCGGCGATGTCGGCGGGCTGCACGGAGCGGTCCAGGGTGACGCCGACGACGCTGTCCTGGGGGTGGGTGGTGCGGTCGATGCCGGTGATGGTGACCCGGCCGTCACCGCCGACCGTGTACGGCAGGTTGGTGCCGGCGCGTACGTCGAAGACGCGGGTGACCTGGGCGTCGCCGACCGGCGGAGTGGTGAAGGAGGTTCCGCTGTAGCCGGGCAGCAGGTGAACGTAGAAGGTGTTGTCCTTGTAGGTGAAGCCGTACTGGCCGTCGACGGGGTTCCACGGGCCGCCGCGGGTTCCGTAGACGGACTGGCCGCAGGCGGTCATGAAGGTGCCGATCTGGCGCAGCAGGTTCGCCTGGCCGGAGGAGACGGTGCCGTGCCGGTCCGGGCCGACGTTGACCATCGCGGTCATGTTCCGCACCCAGCAGTTCACCAGGATGTTCATGGCGGTGCCGTAACTCATCACCCTGCCGTCGGAGTTGTAGCCCCAGGAGCTGCCGACGGTGAAGACCTTCTCGACGAGGTTGCCGGTGCGTATCGCCCCGGTGGGTACCCCGGGGCCCTCGTCGTTGATGTAGTCGCCCATCCAGCCGGACCGCAGGTTGGCGACGATGTCGGGCTGGTGCTTGCGCACCATACCCATCAGCCCGAGCGGCTTGCCGCCGGCGTCCGTCTCGCCGTAGGCGGCGTCCACCGGCCACTGGTTGGCGGTGTCCCGGTACTGGCCGGGCTCCCAGAAGAACGCGGCGTCGGCGTCGCTGCCCTTCTCCGCCAGCCAGCCGCCGTCCCACCACAGGTCGTCGATGACGCCGTACTGGGTGACCAGCTCCTTGATCGACTCGTACACCTCGGTCTTCATGACCCGCGCGTTCTCCTTGTGCGCGGGGTCGGTGGTGTAGTTCCACGGGTTGGTCGCGCAGTTGGTGCCGGTGACGTCGTAGTAGCCGGGGTAACGCCAGTTGATCGGCGAGTAGTACAGGCCTACCTTCAGCCCGGCCGCCCGCACCGCCGCCACGTAGTCCTTGACGAAGTCCCGGTTCAGCGGGGCCTGCCCGGAACTCCAGGCGTTGGGATG
The DNA here is from genome assembly GCF_030386795.1 of Streptomyces sp. S.PNR 29. Taxonomy (GTDB): domain Bacteria; phylum Actinomycetota; class Actinomycetes; order Streptomycetales; family Streptomycetaceae; genus Streptomyces. Next base: position 146,993 of record NZ_JANUQM010000011.1, on the reverse strand, counting down.
GTTCAGCGGCCACAGGGCGAAACCGTCGTGGTGACGCGTCGTCAGCGTCACGTACTTCGCCCCGAAGTCCTTGGCCAACTGCGCCCACGCGGTGGGGTCGTAGGCGTCCGCGGTGAACTGCTCGCTGGTGGCGTCGGTGACGTACTTCCGGTAGTCGGAAGGCGTGATCGGGGCGTTGTGCATCCACCACTCGCCCCTGGCCGGGCCGGAGTAGACACCCCAGTGGATGAACATGCCCAGCTTGGCGTCCTGAAGCCACTGGATCTTGGAGTCGGGCTGCTGCTCGATGCCCATGTCGGTCTTCGGGATGCGCAGGGGCGGGAGTGGCAGGGGGTCGGCCGTCGCCGCGTACGCCGGCGTCGCCACCGCGACGGTCCCGACCGTGGCGGCCACCGTCATGGCCGCCATGCCGGCGAGCACCGATCTGCGTGAGATGGATTCCGGCACCGTGGTTCCTCCTGTTTGGTTGTCAAAAGCGAGCGCGGGTCGGGCGCCCTTGAGCCAAGCGGAAGCGTGGGTTCGACCAGTGGGTCCGCGCCCCATGAGCGTCCCGGTATCCGTCCCGCCCGCCCGGATACATTGGATGGATTAACAACCAAGCACGCTGCTTCTGTCTAGTGTTGCGGCGCAATTTCTCGACTGAACCTTACGACGCGGCTCGACAGTCGCCTGAACATGGGATGTATTGAGTAAGGGCTGCGATGCAGAGGATCGAGAGGGGATCGGTCCGAAGCGTTGACGAGACCCTCGTCGAGCCCTACCGTGCTCCAGCAGAAACGCACAGCTTCTGACATTTATCAAAGTCCCGGGCTGGATGAGCCGCCACCTCAGAGGAGCCGAACGCGGCGCCGACTTCTGCTCTCCCGCCAGCTTTCGACGAAGGAAACCCATGCTCCGTCGTGTCTGCTTGCTGCTGTCTGCCGTACTCGTGTGCGTGTCCGGGCTTCTGGCCACCGGCGCGCCCGCGCAGGCCGCTTCCGTCACCGTGACCAACGCGACCCAGTTCACCGACACCACCGGGGCCGTGGTCCACGCCCATGGCGGTGGTGTGATCAAGGTCGGCTCGTACTTCTACTGGTTCGGCGAGAACCGCAATCCCGACAACTCCTTCAAGTACGTCTCGGTCTACCGGTCGACGGACCTGAAGACCTGGGAGTTCCGCAACAACGTGCTGACGCAGAGCAGCGCGGCCGAGCTGGCCTCCGCCAACATCGAGCGGCCCAAGGTCATCTACAACAGCACCACCGGCAAGTACGTCATGTGGATGCACAAGGAACTGGCCACCGACTACACCCAGGCCCGCGTCGCGGTCGCAGTGTCGGACACGGTCGACGGCACCTACACCTACCTGGGCAGCTTCCGGCCGCTCGGCATCACCTCGCGGGACATGACCCTGTACAAGGACGACGACGGCACGGCCTACCTCGTCTCCTCCGCCAACGAGAACGCCGACCTCGCCATCTTCAGGCTCACCGCCGACTACACCGGGGTCAGCAGCCTGGTCGCCAACCCGTGGCCCGGTGCCTACCGCGAGGCTCCGGCGCTGTTCAAGCGGGGCGGCGTCTACTTCATGCTCACCTCCGGCAACAGCGGCTGGAAGCCCAACCAGCAGCGGTACGCCACCGCCACCGGCCTCGCCGGCCCGTGGACCGCCATGAGGGACATCGGCAACGACACCGCCTACGGCTCCCAGACCGCCTTCGTCCTCCCCCTCCAGGGCACCGCCGGCACCTCCTACCTGTACATGGGTGACCGCTGGGGCAACTCGATGGGCGGCACGGTCGCGGACTCGCAGTACGTCTGGCTGCCCCTGACCTTCCCCACCAGCACGACCATGAACCTGCCGTGGTACCCGCAGATCGCCGTCGACACGGCGGCCGGGACGGTCACCGGTGTGGGCGGCGGCCCCTACTACAACTTCGTCGCCCGGCACAGCGGCAGGTGCGTCGACGTCTCGGACAACTCCGCGGCCGACAACGCGGTCACCGTCCAGTGGGACTGCAACGGCGGCCTCAACCAACAGTGGCGGCTCACCGACGCCGGCGGCGGCTATGTTCAGGTCGTCGCCGAGCACAGCGGCAAATGCCTGGACGTGGCGAACGGCTCCACCGCTGACGGCGCATACGTCAACCAGTACCGCTGCACCACCGGCACCAACCAGCAGTGGCTCCCGCAGGACCAGGGCAACGGCTACTACCACCTCGTCGCGCGGCACAGCGGCAAATGCCTGGACGTGAAGGAGGCGTCCACCGCGAACGGCGCTCGCCTCATCCAGTGGCCCTGCGGCACCGGCGGCAACCAGGACTTCCAGCGGCGCGGCGCCTGAAACCGCCGCCCAGAACCCTGCCTGGACCTCCTCCTGGGAGCGCGTTGAACGGTCCCACGCCAGTGCGGAATGCGGTCGCACACGTGTTGACAGGTGCTACGGGACATCGGCGCGCGGCAGTTGGACGGAAGCGCGGCCAAGGGGGCTGAGTGGGTGTGCTCCCGACGGTGAGCGCCCGGTCAGGTCACTGGATCCCAAGGCCGCCGACATCCTTGCGCGGGCCCCACCGGCTCCGTTGGAGCATCGAGGAGTGGCCCCAGGCCGCCAAGAGCCACGTCGGACTCGACCACTACCAGGTCAGCCACTGGACCGCTTGGTACCGAGGGCGCTGCTCTGGTCCACCTGGCGCAGACAGCGCCAGGCAACGGCCCGACACAACCACTACCGACGGCGCCTCGACGAACCTACTGGACAGGTCATGAAAGCCCACTTGGCGCTGCAGGACCCCGCTCCTGCGGACACCGGCCGCACGGGCCTTGACACCCTCTCGCGTGGCAGCAAAGAATTCCCGCTGCACACCCGTTGTTGAAACGATTCAAAACGCCGCGCTCCACAAGTCCCTCCCCTCCCCGGTCTCCAGAACGCCTCGCCCACCATCACCGCACATCGACAGCAGGAGCCCGCATGTCCTCTGTAACGCGCCGGTCCGTCCTGCGCTCGGCGATAGCCGTGGCGCTCGCGCCCACCCTCGGCTCGACACTTCTGCCGGGGCTCGCTCCGGCGGCGTCGGCCGCCGTCTCCTGGACCGCGAAGTGGATCTGGGCTCCGTCCAGCTCGACGAACCAGTGGGTGGCGTTCCGTAGATCGTTCACTCTGGGCTCCGTCCAGCTCGACGAACCAGTGGGTGGCGTTCCGTAGATCGTTCACTCTGGGGTCCGCGCCGTCGAAGGCGGTGACGCAGATTGCGGCGGACTCCAAGTACTGGCTCTGGGTCAACGGCACGCTGGTCGTCTTCGACGGGCAGCTCAAGCGCGGCCCCAACCGCACGGACACCTACTACGACGAGATCGACCTCGCTCCCTATCTCACGAGCGGCCGCAACACGGTGGCGCTGCTGGTGTGGTACTTCGGCAAGCAGGGCTTCTCGCACAGCAGCAGCGGCAAGGGCGGTCTGCTGTTCCAGTCCGACATCACCACCGGTTCCACCACCACCCGGATCGTCAGCGACACCAGCTGGAAGCACATCGTCCACCCGGGCTACTCCAACAACACCAGCGGCACCCAGGTCAACTTCCGCCTGCCGGAGTCGAACGTCTACTACGACGCCCGCAACGCCACCGCCATGACCGCCTGGGAGTCGGCCGGCTTCGACGACAGCACGTGGAGCGCCCCCACCGACTTCGGAGCCGCTGGTGCCGCGCCTTGGAACGATCTCGTCCGGCGGCCGGTCCCACAGTTCCGGTACTCGGGTCTGAAGTCCTACGGCAACGCCTCGTCGCTGCCGTCCACGGGACAGGGCGCCACCGCCATCACGGCCACCCTGCCCTCGAACCTCCAGGTCACGCCGTATCTGAAGGTGGACGCTCCGACCGGCGCGGTGATCGGCATGCAGACCGACCACTACGCCGACGGCGACGGCCTGACCGGCCTCACACCCGGGGCGGAGAACAACATTCGCGCCACCTACGTCTGCAAGGGCGGGGTCCAGGAGTTCGAGGCGCTGGCCTGGATGAGCGGCACGGCGGTGAAGTACACGATCCCCACGGGCGTCACCATCCTGGATCTGAAGTACCGGGAGTCCGGCTACGACACCGACTTCGCCGGATCGTTCAGCAGCAATGACGCCTTCCTCGACGCCCTGTGGGGCAAGGCGGCGCGCACCATGTACGTCAACATGCGCGACAACTACATGGACTGCCCCACCCGCGAGCGCGCCCAGTGGTGGGGCGATGTGGTCAACCAGCTCAAAGAAGGCTTCTACACCTTCGACACCCGCTCCCACGCCCTCGGCGCCAAGGCCATCGCCCAGCTGACCGCCTGGCAAAAGCCCGGCGGCGTGCTCTACTCGCCGATCCCGTCCACCATCTGGACCGCTGAACTGCCCGTCCAGATGCTCGCCTCGGTGTGGGCCTTCGGCACGTACCACCTCTACACCGGCAACTCCGACGCCGTCTCCGGCACTTACCCGGCAGTGAAGGCGTACCTGAATCTGTGGAGCCTGGACGCGGACGGGCTGGTCAACCACCGCGCCGGGGACTGGGACTGGGAGGACTGGGGCAGCAACATCGACGCCCGCGTCCTCGACAACTGCTGGTACTACCTGGCCCTCGACACGGCCATCACCCTCGCCGGTCTCAGCGGCAACAGTGGCGACGTCGCCGCCTGGCAGGCCAAGCGCGACAGCATCAAGGCCAACTTCGACCGCGTTCTGTGGAACACCTCCAAGAACGAGTACCGCTCACCCGGCTACACCGGCGACACCGATGACCGCGCCAACGGCCTCGCCGTCGTCGCCGGCCTCGCGCCAGCCTCCCGCCACCGGGCGATCACCGAGGTGCTGCGCACCCACCTCAACGCCAGCCCCTACATGGAGTTCTACGTCCTGGAGGCGCTGTATCTGATGGGCGCGGCCACCGTCGCCGAGGAGCGGATGCGCAACCGCTACGCCGCCCAGGTCGCCGACCCCACCTGCTACACACTGTGGGAGATCTGGGACAAGTCGGGCGGCACCGACAACCACGCCTGGAACGGCGGACCCTTGTACACCCTGTCCGCCTACGCCGCCGGCGTCCGTCCCACCAAGCCCGGCTGGGAGACGTACGACGTCATCCCGCAGACCGGCACCCTCACGAAGATCAACACGGTCACGCCGACCGTCAAGGGCGACATCCGCTTCGGCATCACGCGCGACGGCGACCAGGTCACCCTGACCCTCACCTCCCCGGCTGCGACGACCGCGCGGGTGGGTGTCCCGACGTACCGTGGATCCTCACCGGCCATCAAGGCCAACGGAACCACCGTCTTCACGGGCGGCGCCGCCACCGGCAGCGTCTCCGGTCTCAGCTACGCCAGCAAGGACTCCTCGTACGTCTACTTCACCCTCCAGCCGGGCAACTGGACGTTCACCGTCACCGGTGCCGGCCGCCTCGACAACCTCGCCCTCGGCCGGCCCGTCACCAGCAACAGCAGCCTGGAGAACAGCGACTGGGGCAAGAACCGGCTCACCGACGGCAAGCTCACCAGCGTGACCGGCGCCAAGGGCTACACGAGCATCGACTTCCCCTCCGCCGACGTCAACGCGAACCCCGTCTGGGTGGAGATCGACCTCGGCACCGACACCGACCTCGACGCCGTACGGCTCTTCCCGCGCACCGACACCCCGGCGGTCGGCGGCGGCACGGCGGGCTTCCCCGTCGACTTCACCATCCAGACCCGCCCCGACGGGTCGAGCACCTACACCACCGTCCGCACGGTCACCGCCGAACCCAACCCGGGCGGGCTCGTACAGACGTACGGTTTCAAAACCACGACCGCCCGCTACGTACGGCTGCAAGCCACCAAGCTCGGTCCCCCTCCCGTCGACGAGACGACCAAGTACCGTCTCCAGCTCGCCGAACTCACCGTTCCCACCGCCGCGACCACCGTCACCGCCAACTACACGCTGGAGAACGGTGACTGGGGCAAGACACGCGTCCTCGACGGCAAGCTCACCAGCGTGACCGGCGCCAAGGGCTTCACCAGCATCGACTTCCCCTCCGCCGACGTCAGCGCCACCCCGGTGTGGATCGAGATCGACCTCGGCGCCGACCGGGCCATCGGCTCCGTCACGCTCCACCCCCGCACGGACACCGGCGCAGCCGGCGGCGGCACAGCGGGGTTCCCCGTCGACTTCACCATCCAGACTCGCCCCGACGGATCCGGAACCTACACCACCGCCCGCACCATCACTGCCGAACCCAACCCCAACGGAGCCGCTCAGACCTACACCCTCACGTCCGCCACCGGCCGCTATCTACGCCTGAAGGCCTCCAAGCTCGGCAAGCCCGCCTCGGACGAGACCACCAAGTACCGCCTCCAACTCGCCGAGATCCGCATCAAGTAGCAGGCCATCCCGAAACGGGCGGCGGTGCTGGTCCCTCACCACGACCTCACCGCCGCCCCCCGGAGAGAGCGACGACACGACCAGGCGGTGAAGGTCTCCGCCGCCCACCACCCGGCACGGCCGGTCACCGACGGCCCGAGGGCCACCACCGTCCCGCAGAACTCGTGGCCGAGGACTGACTTCGGCGAGGAACCACGACTTCTCCTTTGCGTCGGTCTCCTGACCTGGCTCGGCAGCACAGAGTCGCCTGACGGGTACGACGCAGAACTTGACGCGTTTCGTGCCCTTCGCGTTCCGGGTGCGGTCGCTGCACATCGCACTTTGTACGGCGTGCAGCTCCACTACCCCGGCTGCTCCGCACGGAGAACGCCGCGTCCAAGGTCGTCTGACGCGTAGAGACACATCCACTCCAGGTCAGGCACATCGAGGACAACACCGGCGCAAGTCAGCGCCCCGAGGCAGGCGACTTCAAAAGGATCTCGTCGTAGGCGGCTTCCTGGTTCATGGCCACATCCCGGAACCATTCCGACCTGGCCTCGACCGGGTCACAACCAAGATCCGGACCATACGCGGGCCAGAGTCCGCCAGCTCCCCTTCAACCATCGCATTCGGGCTGGTCAGAGCCATTCGCGTGGTGTACCACCAGCAGACGAAGAACCTGCTAGTCACTCTCCGGCGCAGCACCTTTCGGATCGGACGGAAGCGGCGCTGCCGACAGACAGCCGTGACATCGGAATCTTGTGGAATCGCGACAAGACCGCAGTGTGAGCGACGCCGTCCCTCCGTAACGCCTGACTCGACCGCCAGCCAGGTCAGCATCGGTCCGGACACCACCGGACCTGCAAACACCTCCGCAAGTCCGGAAGCTGGGAAAAGAGCCGCTCACCCGATCCTGACGAGGCGTCAGCAAAGTCAGCATTAGGTCAGCAAGAGTCCTGCCACAGCCGCCCACAGACAGCCACACCATGGAATCGCCAACCGCACCGGCCTGAGCCAGCGGGCCGCTTGGACGCCTTCCGGCAAGCAGGTGGAAGGAAGGGAGAATTGCCCGACCACCTTGGCCCTGCCGCCACCAACGATGACGCATTTCCGCAGGTCAGCGCACTCTTCCCCGCGGTTTCAACGGCACCGGCGGCAGTTCCGGTGCGGGCAGTGGAGCCCCGTCGTACCCCTTCACCTCCCCGAACCGGGAGCCTTCCATCCAGTCCTCACGGGCCTGTACGATCTCTTCCTGAGATCGCCCGATCCAGTTCCAGAACATGATGAGCTCCTCCTCGAACGGCTCGCCGCCCAGGAGCATCAGGTCCGCGTCCGACTCGGCGCGCAGCGGCAGTTCGCTGCGGCCGCAGCCGAGGTAGAGCATCGAGCCCGGCAGGACCGGTACGCCGTCCACATGGGCCTCGCCGGACATGGAGAGTACGGCGTACTCGAAGTCCGGCTCCAGCGGGAGGCGTACGTCCGCGCCGCGGGTCAGGGCGAGGTCGGCGCCGACGATCGGGGTGTACGTCGTTCCGGGTGAGGTCGCGCCGTCGAGGTCTCCGAGGATGAGCGTGGCCGTCAGGCCCGGTGCCGTGACGAGCGGCAGCTCGGCGTGGAACTCGAAGTGGGGGTCGGTGTGGCGGTGGCCGTCCGGGAGAGCCACCCAGAGCTGCGCGCCGTGCAGGAAGCGGGCGTGCGGCCTGGGGCTCTCCTCGGAGTGGCTGATGGCGTGGCCCGAGGTCATCAGGCCCAGCTCGCGCGGGCGGATGGTCTGCAGGCTGCCGGTCGAGTCCCGATGCAGCACCTCGCCCTCGTGCAGCCAGCTCACCGTCTGCAGGCCCATGTGCGGGTGCGGCGGCACCTGCATGCCGGGCTCGTCGGCGATGTCGTCGGGGCCGTAGTGATCGATGAAGCACCAGGCGCCCACCATGCGGCGGCCCAGGTTGGGCAGCAGCCGTCGCACCTCGGTCGACTCGCCCAGCCGGACCCGGCGAGGGCTGAGCAGCTCGCGGACCGGTTCGGCGACGACGAACCCTCGGCCGCCGCACACGCTGGGCACCGCCTGACGGTCAAGATTGCTCATGCCGCTCAACCTAGCCGTCACACGACGCCACCGGCAGGGCAACGCCCCAGCCGGGTCGTCATCGGCCGGCCGCGGGGACCGCACCGGGCGCCGGATCCACCCCGGTCCGGTGGTGGAATGTTTGACCACATGTCGCGGTTGAGGCCGTCGAAGGAGGTCACGAGTGGACACCACGTACTACGACCACGGAACCCCGGCGGAGCGCTGGGAGCGCGCCGGGATGTTCTTCGACGCCAAGGACTACGCCGCGGCGGCGCGCGTGCTGCGCGGGCTGGTCGAGGAGGTTCCCGAGCAGACCGGACCGCGGCTGCTGCTCGCGCGCTCCTACTACCACTCGGCCCAACTGCGGCGTGCTGAGGCCGAGTTGCGCGTCATCGTCGAGCGTGACCCGGTGGAGCACTACGCCCGGCTGATGCTGGGCCGCACGCTCCAGCGGCAGGGGCGGCACGAGGAGGCCGAGTCGCACCTGCGGATCGCCTCCGCGCTCGCGGGCGACTTCGAGCGGATCTAGCGGGCCAGGACACCGGTGCCCCGTTCCCCCGAGGGACGGACCGGGCACCGGTGTCCCGCCTGCCGTCTACTTCGCTGCCTTCTCCCGCGCGGCGGTCCCGCCCCCGTACGTCCGTCGTCCCCGCCGGTAGGCGATCTCACCGAGGACGATGTCCACGGTGAGGAACGCGGCCAGCGGAATGCCGAACAGGGGGACGAAGTACCCGAGGACGGCCGTGGCCGCCAGCAGCGGGACGAGGATGTGCGGCGGCACCTGCTGCCAGGCGCCGCGCGGAACCGGCCGGCCGAAGGAGGAGCCGCGACCGCGCTGCCACCACATGCGGTAGCCCCACACGATGAGCAGGATCAGGGCGAGCGCGAGCAGCATCAGGGCGATCTGGTTGGCCAGGCCGAACAGGACACCGGTGTGCAGGTCGATGCCCCAGCGGGTCATTTTGGCGAGCAGCGGATAGTCGGCGAACCGCAGTACGTCGGTGACCTCGCCGGTGGCCGGGTCGACGGCGACCGAGTCCTGCTTCTCGGGCCAGCTGCGCTGCACCTGCTTGACGACGTAGGCGGAGGACGCGTCGGCGGGCGGGACGATCTCCACGGGGTCACCGAGCCCCTTGGCGCGGGCTGCTGCCAGCACCTTGTCGAGGCCGACGCCGTGGTCGGCCTTCCCGGCCGACGCGGACGCGCCGTGGCCCCCGTGGTCGCCGCCCGCCGCCGCGGACACGGACGGCGTGGCCTGACCGAGCGAGGTGCGCAGTTCGTCGATGTTCGCGCCGGCGTACGCCGACCAGGTCAGGCCGGTCGCCGAGAGGAAGAAGAACCCGGCCGCGGCCCATACGCCGACGGTGCCGTGCAGGCCGAGCGTGCGGCGCCGCCCGCTGGTGCCGCGCACCGTGCGCAGGGCACGGCGGCGGGCGAACCAGAGCACCAGGCCGCCGCCCGCGATCACCCACAGCCAGCTGGCGGCGAACTCGCTGTAGTGACGGCCCGTTTCGCCTAGGTGCAGGTCCCGGTGGAACTCGTCGATCCAGGTGCGCAGGGGCAGCGCGCCCGTCGCGCCGTACTGTTCGAGGGCGCCGCGGACCTTCCCGGTGTACGGGTCGACGAACACGGCGAGTGTGTGGTCCGCGTCGACGCCCTTGACGCCGGACAGCAGGACCCTGGTGGTCGCGTCGTCCTCGGGTGAGGGGCGTACGGCCGACACGGAGCCGTCGGGGTGGGCCTCGCGGGCGGCGGCCACCTGCTCGGAGATCGGCAGCTTGCGGTCCCCGACGGGGACGGTCGTCTCGTGCGCGTACACGATCTTCTCGGCCTGGAACGAGGCGGCGTACAGGAAACCGGTGACCGCGGCGACGAGCAGGAACGGGGCGACGAACACGCCGGCGTAGAAGTGCAGGCGCAGGACCAGGGAGCGCAGCGGGGCGCCTGTGCCGGGGGACGCCGGGGAGGCGGACTGCGGGGCCTCGTCCTTGGTGGTCGAGGGAGCGGTGGTCATCGGTGGGCTTCTCCGGGGACGTTACGGGCCGTGGCAGTGCAGTAGTCGGGGCGGACCCGGGCTCAGTTCCCGGGAAACAATGTGGCGTACGCCACACGCAGAGGTGCCGGTAGCGGGCCGTGGCATGCTGGCGCGATGGGAACTCCGAGTGAGCGCGCACCCCTTGCCGAGCGGGTCGAGGAACTCCTCGCCGGTGACGGCCCGTTGCCCATCGTCGCGGCTGGTGATCCGGTGCTGCGGCGCGGCACCGCGCCCTTCGACGGGCAGCTGGAGCCCGCGCTGCTGGCCCGGTTCGTCGAGGCCCTGCGCGTCACCATGCACGCCGCGCCCGGTGTCGGCCTGGCCGCACCGCAGGTCGGGGTGCCCCTGCGGATCGCGGTGATCGAGGATCCTGCGCCGGTTCCTCAGGAGGTGGCCCTCGTGCGAGGGCGGGTGCCGCAGCCGTTCCGCGTGCTGGTCAATCCCTCGTACGAGCCCGTCGGCACGGCCCGGGCCGCGTTCTTCGAGGGCTGCCTGAGCGTGCCGGGCTGGCAGGCGGTGGTGGCGCGGCACGCCGAGGTGCGGCTGATCGCGCAGGACGAGCACGGGCGGGCGGTGGACGAGGTGTTCACCGGCTGGCCCGCGCGGATCGTGCAGCACGAGACGGACCACCTCGACGGCACGCTCTATCTCGACCGGGCCGAGCTGCGCTCGCTGTCCTCGGACCGGGCGATGGCGGAGCGCTGGACACAGCCGACGCCGGATGCGGCCGCGTCGGCGCTGGGGTTCCCTCTGCCCTGACGGTAATGCGGAGGCGCGCCAGGGGTTGCCTCCGTTACCGTGACGGCATGTCCACGCCCCGAATTTCCTAGCTGAGGACCCGCTTCCACGCCACCCATGTGTCCTCTTGCTTGTTCGGAGCGTTCTCTCATGATCACCGTTCGTGACGTCGATGTGCGCGTGGGCGCGCGTCTGCTGCTGGCCGGCGTCTCCTTCCACGTCTCCCCCGGCGACCGCATCGGCCTGGTGGGCCGCAACGGCGCCGGAAAGACCACCCTGTTGAACACCTTGGCGGGCCTGCTGCGGCCCGCCGCCGGCACCGTCATCCGCACCGGCGACGTCGGCCATCTGCCGCAGGACTCCCGCGCGGCCGACCAGTCGGTCACCGTCGCCGACCGGATCCTGTCCGCGCGCGGGCTGGACCGGGCCGTAGGGGCGCTGCGCCGTGCCGAGGCGGCGATGGCGGACGGGACGGGGCGGGCGATGGACGCCTATGTGCGCGCCGAGGCCGAGTTCCAGGCACGCGGCGGGTACGCGGCGGAGGCGGAGGCCGCCCGGGTCGCCTCCGGTCTCGGGCTTCCGGCGCGGCTGTTGGACCAGCCGCTCGCCGCGCTGTCGGGCGGTCAGCGCCGCCGTGTCGAGCTGGCCCGGATCCTGTTCGCGGGGCACGGCACGCTGCTGCTGGACGAGCCGACGAACCATCTGGACGCCGGTTCGATCGCCTGGCTGCGCGCATTCCTGGCCGGTTATCAGGGCGGGCTGGTGCTGATCAGCCACGACACGTCCCTGCTGGCCGCCACGGTGAACCGGGTCTTCCAGCTGGATCCGCAGCGCGCCGCGCTCGACCTCCACAACACCGGCTGGGACGCGTATCTGGACCGCCGGGAGGCCGACGAGCGGCGCCGGGCGCGTGAGCGGGCGAACGCCGAGCGCAAGGCGGCGGCGCTGCACGCGCAGGCGGACCGGATGCGGGCCCGGGTGGCGACGGCGGTCGCCGCGCGCAACATGGTCCGCCGTGCCGACCGCATGCTCGCCGGCCTTGAACCGGTCCGGCGCGCCGAGAAAGTCGCCAGGATCCGGTTGCCCGAGCCCGCGCCCTGCGGCCGGATCCCGCTCGGCGCGGTCAGCCTGACCAAGGCGTACGGCGACCATCGCGTGCTGCGGGGCGTCGACCTGGCCGTCGACCGGGGCAGCCGTCTGGTGGTGCTGGGGCCCAACGGCGCCGGGAAGACGACCCTGTTGCGCATCCTCGCCGGCCAGGACGCACCGGACGGCGGCCGGGTGGTGCCGGGCCACGGGCTGCGGCTCGGCTACTTCGCGCAGGAACACGACACACTGCGCACCGAGCTGACGGTCCGTGAGCAGCTCGCAGCGGTCGCCCCGCATCTGACGGACGGTGAGGTGCGGGGCGTGCTGGGCTCGTTCCTGTTCACCGGGGACGACGCCGACAAACGGGTCGGTGTCCTGTCCGGCGGCGAGAAGACCCGGCTCGCCCTGGCGGGCCTGGTCCACTCCGGCGCGAACGTCCTGCTCCTGGACGAGCCCACCAACAACCTGGACCCGGCCTCCCGGGCAGAGGTGCTGGCCGCGGTGGGCACGTACCCGGGCGCGATCGTCATGGTCACCCACGACGAGGGGGCGATCGAGGCACTGCGCCCGGACCGGGTGCTGCTGCTGCCGGACGCGGACGAGGATCTGTGGAGCGAGGAGTACCTGGAGCTCGTGTCCCTGGAGTGACGCCGGGGGTCAGTTGTCGCGGTAGGCCTCCAGCAGCCGCAGCCACACCTCGCTGATCGTCGGGTACGACGGGACGGCGTGCCACAGGCGGCCGATGGGGACCTGCCCGGCGACGGCGACGGTCGCGGAGTGGATCAGTTCGCCGACGCCGGGGCCGACGAAGGTCACGCCGCGGACGATCTCGTCCTCCAGGTCGACGACCATGCGGGCGCGGCCGCGGTAGCCGTCGCCGTACAGTCCCGCGCCGGCGACCGAGGACAGGTCGACGTCGACGGCTCGGACGCGGTGGCCGGCCTGCTCCGCCTCGGCCAGCGACAGCCCCACGGCCGCCGCCTCGGGGTCGGTGAAGACCACCTGGGGGACGGCGGCGTGGTCGGCGGTCGCGGCGTGCGCGCCCCACGGCTCCGCGAGGAAGGTCTCTCCGGTGGCGCGGGCGGCGATCGCCGCGCCCGCTATCCGTGCCTGGTACTTGCCCTGGTGGGTGAGCAGGGCGCGCTGGTTGACGTCACCGACGGCGTACAGCCAGTCGTACCCGGTCACCCGCAGGCTGTCGTCGACCGGCAGCCAGGAACCCGGCTGGAGGCCGACGGTCTCCAGGCCGAGGTCGTCGGTGCGCGGGGCGCGGCCGGTGGCGAAGAGGATCTCGTCGGCCTCGATGCGGTCGCCGGTGTCGGTGACGACCACGACGGTGCCGTTCTCCCGGGTCACCGACTCGACGGAGGTGCCGGTGCGCACGTCGGCGCCGGCCTCGGTGAGGGCTTCGGCGACCAGTTCGCCGGCGAACGGTTCCATGCGGGCGAGCAGGCCCTTGCCACGGACCAGCAGGGTGACCCGGGAGCCGAGGGCCTGCCAGGCCGTGGCCATCTCGGTGGCGACCACACCGCCGCCCACCACGACCAGGCGGCCCGGCGCGGCCTTGGCGCTGGTGGCCTCCCGGCTGGTCCACGGCCTGACGTCGGCGAGCCCCGGCAGGCCGGGCAGGGCGGCGCGGCTGCCGGTGCTGACGACGACGGCGTGCCGGGCGGTCAGGACGCGCTGCTCTCCGTCGGCACCGGTCACGGTCACCGTGCGCTCCCCGGCCAGGCGCCCGTGCCCGCGGTGGAGGTCGGCGCCGATGCCGTCCAGCCACCGGACCTGACCGTCGTCCTGCCAGTGGGAGGTGTACTCGTCCCGGTGGGCGAGGACCGCCGGCGCGTCGAGAGGGCCCTGCACCGACTGGCGCAGGCCGGGCAGGCGGCGGGCGTCCGCCTGGGCGATGACCGGGCGCAGCAGGGCCTTGCTGGGCATGCACGCCCAGTACGAGCACTCGCCGCCGACCAGCTCGTTCTCCACGACCGCGGTGGTGAGACCGGCGGCGCGGGTGCGGTCGGCGACGTTCTCCCCCACGGGACCGGCCCCGAGCACCACGACGTCGTACGCGTAGGTTTCCGTTTCCGTCATGGGGTCAGTCTGGTGGGTGGTGTGCGCCGTGGCCACATGGGTAGGGGCGCGGAATACCTGACCGGTCGGCCGTGTTGTGCCGACGGCTCGACCCCACACCAGGAAGAGGGAAAACGCCATGAGCAGCACCGTGGAGCTCACCAAGGAGAACTTCGACCAGACGGTCACGGACAACGAGTTCGTCCTGATCGACTTCTGGGCGTCCTGGTGCGGGCCGTGCCGTCAGTTCGCGCCGGTCTACGAGAAGGCGGCCGAGGAGAACCCGGACCTGGTGTTCGGCAAGGTGGACACCGAGGCGCAGCCGGAGCTGGCCGCGGCCTTCGGTATCCAGTCGATCCCCACGCTGATGATCGTCCGTGACCAGGTCGCCGTGTTCGCGCAGCCGGGCGCGCTGCCCGAGGCCGCCCTGACGGACGTGATCGGGCAGGCGCGGAAGCTGGACATGGACGAGGTCCGCCAGGCGATCGCCCAGCAGCAGGCGCAGGCCGAGCAGAACGGCCAGTAGGACCTCGCACCGGAAGACCTAGAACGGGTACGTCGCCACGTCCCCGCGCACCGTCGTCCAGCGCACCTCGGTGAAGGCCTCGAGGTTGGCCTCGCCGCCGAAGCGGGCGCCGGTGCCGGAGGCGGCGATGCCGCCGAAGGGGGCGACGGCCTCGTCGTTCACGGTCTGGTCGTTGATGTGGACGATGCCGGTCGGGATCCGCTCCGCCAGGTCCAGGCCGCGGGCGGTGTCGCGGGTGACGATGCCGAGGGAGAGTCCGTAGGGGCTGTCCGCGGCGAGGGCGGCCGCCTCGTCGGCGGTGCGGAACGGGCGTACGGGCGCGACGGGGCCGAAGACCTCCTCCGCGTACGCGGGGGTGTGGTCGTCGATGCCGGCGAGGACCGTCGGCCGGTAGAAGAGTTCCTCGTGCGTGCCGCCCGCGGCCAGCCGGGCGCCGCGGGCGGTGCTGCCCTCCACCAGGCCGTGCACCTTGCTGAGCTGGGTGCGGTCGATGAGGGGGCCGAGGTGGACCTGCGCGCGGTGCGGGTCGCCGACGGCGAGGGAGTCGGCCTTGGCGGCGAGCCGTTCGACGTACTCCTCGTACAGCGACTGGTGCACCAGGTGCCGTCCGGTCGTCATGCAGATCTGGCCCTGGTGGAAGAACGAGCCCCAGGCGGCGGTGGAGATCACCGCGTCGAGGTCGGCGTCCTCCAGCACGATCAGGGCGGAGTTGCCGCCGAGTTCCAGGTGGGCGCGCTTCAGGTGGCGTCCGGCGGCCTCGCCGACCGCCCGGCCCGCCGGGGTGGATCCGGTGAAGGAGATGACGGGGACACGCGGGTCGGCGACCAGGGCCTGTCCGGCGTCCGGGCCGCCCGGAAGCACGTGCAGCAGGCCCTCGGGCAGACCCGCCTCGGCGAAGACCGCGGCCAGGGACAGGCCTCCGCAGACCGCCGTGCGCGGGTCCGGCTTCAGCACGACGGCGTTGCCGAGCGCGAGGGCCGGGGCGACGGAGCGTATGGAGAGGATCAGCGGGGCGTTGAAGGGGGAGATCACGCCCACGACGCCGACCGGGACACGCCGCGTGTACGACAGGCGGGGCGCCTCGGTGGGCAGGACCTGCCCGGCGGGGCGGGAGGCCAGCGCGGCGGCCTCGTAGCACTCCTGCGCCGCCACGTGCAGTTCGAAGTCCGCCTTGCCGGGGATGGATCCGGACTCGCGGACGAGCCACTCGCGCAACTCGCCGGCATGCGCGGTGAACAGGTCGCCGGCCTTGCGCAGGATGCCGGCGCGGACGAAGTGCGGGGTGCGGCCCCAGTCGGCCTGGGCGGTGCGGGCGGCCGCGGTGGCCGCCTCGACGTCCTGGGGGGAGGCGAGGGTGACGGTGCCGAGCGTGTCGCCGGTGGCGGGCTCGGTGACGACGTGTTCCGGTCCTGTGAGGGTGCGGGACTGCCAGGTCTTGGGGTCGAGCAACGGCATGACGGCTCTCCGATCGATCACCGGCGCACTATTTGAACGCGCAACATCCTAGCCACGAACCGAGGCTCAACCCCCGTTGCAGCATGGAGGAGTTGTGACGCGTGGAGGAGCGGTGACCACAGCCCCCGGTTCAGCTGGACTCGCGGTGCACCACCGTCGCCCCCAGCACCGTGCGCCGCTCGGGCGGCGCGCCGGGGTCGCGCACCATGCGGTCGACCAGTTCGGCGAGTTCGCGGCCGGACGGCAGTTCGAGGTGGACCGTGCTCAGCCTCGGTCTGAGCAGCCGGCCGAGCATCAGGTCGTCGGCGCCGATCACGGCCGTCTCCTCGGGGATGCGCACTCCCTGGTCCTGCAGGGCGCGCATCAGCAGCATCGCGTACTCGTCGTTGAACGCGAACACCGCGTCGAGGCCGAGCTCCCGCCAGCGGACGGCGAGCCGCGCGGCGGACTCCTCTTCGTAGGCCAGAGGCAGTTCGGTGACGGTGGCGTGCGTGCCGTGCACGGCGCGGCGCACACCTGCCAGGCGGGGCCCCGAGAAGGAGTCCAGGCCCGGCTCCGCCGGCACCACGACACCGATACGGCGGCGGCCGCGGTCGCGCAGGTGGGTGCCGGCGCAGTGGCCGACGGCCTCATGGTCCATGAGCAGCGCGTGGGCGCCCTCGACGCAGTCGGAGCCCAGGGTGACCACGGCACGGGCGCCGGAACGCTTGAGCACCGCGACGCCCTGCGGGCCGAGCCCTGAATGGGGCACCAGCACGGCCACCGGCCGCAGTTCGGCCCAGGCGCGGGCGGCCTCGTCACCGCGCAGGCCGACGGAGCCGTGCTGCACGACGGTGTAGTCGAGTCGGCTGAGCGCCCGCTGGAGGTCGTGGAGGAACTGGCCGTAGAGCGGGCCGACGGGGATGGCCGGCGCGGGCATGAGCACCATACGGCTGTGCCCGGCGCGCAGGCTGCGGGCGGCCGCGTGCGGGACATAGCCGAGTTCCTTCGCGGCCTCATGGACACGGCGGCGGGTGGGTTCGCTGATCCGGACGGCGCTGGTGTTGTTGAGGACGTAGGAGACGGTCGCGCGCGAGACGCCGGCCAGGCGGGCCACATCGGCGCTCGTGGGCACGGAGCGCGGTGCGATGGACGCGGGGGCGGGCGTTTTCGGTATCTGCACCATGACGTACGGCATCTTGGCAGAAGCCGGATACGGGGGTGCGGGCGGGGCGACGTCAAACCTGAGTGTTCCTCAACTTCAGGCCACGGGCAGCACGGGCCGGGCCCGAGCCAGGCCTCAGGGGGACGACGCGGCACCCGTCACCCGCGCGACCAGGTCCAGCCAGCCCGCCTCCAGCCGCTCCACGGACATCCCGCACTGCCTGGTCAGGTGGTTGAGCAGGGCGGGGTCGAGATACGCCATCAGCGTGTGGGCGAGGAGCTCGCAGTCGGCGTCCGGCACGGCCTGCCGCAGCAGCAGGGTGACGTGACCGCGCAGGAAGCGGCGCGGTGCGGCCGTGAAGCGGCGGTCCGCGCCCGGCTCGGCCGCCAGTTGGAGATCGAGCTCGTCGGCCGAGCGGCGCAGCAGGGCGCAGCCGAACGCCTGCAGCCGCTGCACGGGGGGCGCTCCGGGCCCCAGCGGCGGGGGGCCGCTGAGGAACGCGGCCTGGAACTTCTTCTCGGAGTGGTCCAGCAGCGCCATCAGCAGCCCGGTGCGGTCGCCGAAGCGGCGGAAGACGGTGCCCTTGCCCACCTGTGCCGCCGCGGCCACCGCCTCCATCGTGAGACCGGCCGCGCCGTGCTCCGCCACCAGCCGCGCGGCGGCCTCCAGCAGGCGGGCGCGGTTGCGAGCGGCGTCGGCGCGCAGACACGGCTCGTCCTCGCCGGAGCCGATGCCGAGTTGCAGCACTTCGGGCTGGTCTACGGGCTCCTGAGGCTTCGGGAAGGGGGGCAGGGCGGCGGACATGAAGCCAGCGTAAAGCATCGGGAAGAAAACTGGACCGCGGTCCGTTTAGGGTGCTAGAAAGCTAAGCGGACCTCGGTCCGGATCGTTACCGCGATGTTTCAGCACCTGTTTCAGACCTGGGAGACTCGTATGTCTGTCCGTATTCTCGCGCTCGTCGGTAGCCTGCGTGCCGGTTCGACCAACCGCCAGCTCGCCGAGGCGGCCGTCAAGCTCGCTCCCGAGGGCGCCGAGGTGGTGCTGTTCGAGGGCCTGGCCGACATCCCGTTCTACAACGAGGACATCGACGTGGAGGGCAGCGTCCCGGCCGCCGCCGCCAAGCTGCGTGAGGCCGCGCAGGCCGCCGATGCCTTCCTGCTCTTCTCGCCCGAGTACAACGGCACCATCCCGGCCGTCCTGAAGAACGCCATCGACTGGCTGTCCCGGCCGTACGGCGCCGGTGCCTTCGGCGGCAAGCCGGTCGCCGTGGTCGGTACCGCCTTCGGCCAGTACGGCGGCGTCTGGGCGCAGGACGAGACCCGTAAGTCCGTGGGTATCGCCGGCGGCAGGGTGATCGAGGACATCAAGCTGGCCATCCCCGGCTCGCTGACCCGTTTCGCCGAGACCCACCCGGTGGACGACGCCGAGGTCGCCGCGCAGCTGACGGAGGTCGTGGCCCGGCTGCACGGTCACGCCGGCGAGGCCGCTGCCGCCTGATCCGCGCCGCGGATCAGGCGGGGGCCGGAGCTCATCGAGCTCCGGCCCTCGCGCATGTCTCAGGCTAGGGCGGTAGGCGCCAGTTCGCGCAGTTCCTCCAGCGCCGCGGCGATGGCCGGGCGCCGGTGACCGCCGCCGCGCGTGCAGGTCAGCAGCTTGCGGTGCGGGTCGCCCGCGCAGCGCACCCGGGTGATCGGCAGGTGCGGGGCCAGATGGGCGAGCCGCGGGATCAGGGCGACGCCGAGCCGGTGGGCGACGAGGTGGGCGGTGGCGTTCCAGTCCCGGGCGTGGTGCACCACGTGCGGGGTGAACCCGGCGGCACCGCACGCGGACATCACAAGCGTGCGGCAGGGACTGTCGGGCACGGGGGCGATCCAGTCGTCGTGCGCCGCCTCCGCGAGGTCGACGCACTCCCGTCCGGCGAGCGGATGGTCGTCCGGTACGACCAGGCAGTACGGGTCGTCCAGGAGCGGCCGCTGTTCGAAGCGGGCGTCGCTCAGCGGCGGGTTGTGCGGGGTGGCCTCCACGACCGCCAGGTCGATCTCCCCCTGGAAGAGCAGGTCGAAGCACTCGGGCACACCCGCCTCCGTGATCCGCACGGACAGGCGTGGATGCCGGTCGCGCAGCCGGACCGCCATCGGGGCCAGCAGCACCGAGACGGCCACCGGGAACCCTGTCACACGCAGCGGCCCGGCGGGCGCACCGTGGTCGGCCCGTAGGTCGAGCTCGGCCTGTTCCCATCGGGCCTGGATGGCATCGGCGTGCGCCAGCAGGCTCTCGGCGGCCGGGGTCAGCCGGACGCCACGCCCCTGCGGCTGGAGCAGGTCGACGCCGAGGTCGCGGGCGAGCTGCCGGATCTGCTGCGAGGCGGCGGACGGGGTGAAGTGCAGGGCGTGGGCGGCCGCGGTGACCGTGCCGTAGTGGGCGACCGCTCTGAGGACGTTCAGCCTGCGCAGGTCAATCATGAAGTTCACGCTTCACGGTGGCGTCCGCAAAGTCAACCTGGACGTGTACGGAGGTGGCGGCGCACGCTGGCTGTGTCGCGACGGCCAGCCAACCGAGAACGTGAACGAGGAGTCACCATGACCAGCACGACCGGCACCGCCTGCCCGCACTGCGGGTGGCCCGACGGCGCCGACCCGTTCCAGGTCGTCTCGCGGCACACCACCGCCAAGGGCCACACCGTGTGGACCCGCTGCGGCTGCGGCTCGCTGCAGATACGGATCGTCGACCACTGCGGCATGCGGATCATCTCCCGCAGCGCACCCCCCACGCCGCCCCGGCTCAGCCCGGCCACCCGCTGAACAGCCGGTGCCGCGAACCGCTCGAACCGGCCCGCGGGTTCGCCCACGCAAGGGCCCTCGGCTCGGCGGCACCACGTGGCCGCCACCGCGGCGGGCCTCACCCACCGGACCCGCTGCGGTTCAGGCGAGCCCCGCCACCCGCTGAACGGCCGGTGCCGCGAAGCGGTCGATCCAGCTCGCGGGTTCGCCCACTCGAGGGGCGAGGATCACGGTGTCGATGCCGAGTTCGGTGTAGCCGGTGACGTCCCGGGTGAAGGCGTCGAGGTCCTCCGTGGTGGCCGCCTCGCCGGTGTAGAGGATGGTCTTGCGGATTCCGTCGTAGTCGCGCCCCACGGCGTCGCAGTGCCCGCGCAGGACGCCGAACTTGTGCCTGATCTCCTCGGGGGACGAGGCGATCACGTTGCACGCGTCGGCGTACTGCGCGACGAGGCGCAGGGTCTTCTTCTCCCCTCCCCCGCCGATCATGAGCTCGGGGTGCGGTGAACTCACCGGCGCCGGGACGCACAGGGTCTCGGCGAGCCGGTAGTGCGCGCCCTCGAAGGGACCGTCGTTCTCCGGGTCCCACATCTGCAGGCAGATCCGCACGGTCTCCTCCAGCCGTTCGAACCGCTCCGCGACCGGCGGGTAGGGCACGCCGAGGCCGTGGTGCTCGCGGTCGTACCAGGCCGCTCCGATGCCGAGGGTGGCCCGGCCGCCGGACAGCACGTCGAGCGTGGTGGCGATCTTGGCGAGCAGGCCGGGGTGGCGGTAGGTCACGCCGGTCACCAGCGCGCCGAGGCGGACGGTGGAGGTGTGTCCGGCGAGATAGCCCAGGGTCGTGTAGGCCTCCAGCATGGGCTCCTCGGCGCCGCCGTTGAACTCCATCTGGAAGTAGTGGTCCATGACGGACAGCCAGCTGACGCCCGCCGCCTCGGCCGCGGCGCCCGCGGCGGCCAGTTCCGCGCCGAGTGCCGGGGCGCCCCCGGAGTGGCCGAACCGGTTGATGTGCACGCCCACGCGCATGTCCGTATCCGTTCGTCCGGAGTGGCAACGACCCTTGTGACGCTAGAACTTGGAGCGCACTCCAAGTCAACCCCCACCGTTGCCCGCCAGCTGGTCGCCGAGCGGGCTGCGCCGGTAGAGGACGTGTCGTCCGTCGCGGGTGCGGGTCACCAGGCCCGTCGCGTGCAGCACCTTGAGGTGCTGGGACACGGCGCTCGGCGTCACTCCGAGGCGCCGGGCGATCTCGACCGTCGGCAGCGGCTCGGCGAGCAGA
Source organism: Streptomyces sp. S.PNR 29 (assembly GCF_030386795.1). Classification (GTDB taxonomy): domain Bacteria; phylum Actinomycetota; class Actinomycetes; order Streptomycetales; family Streptomycetaceae; genus Streptomyces. The sequence continues at coordinate 125,471 of NZ_JANUQM010000011.1, read as the reverse complement.
CGCAGCAGCGTCGTCCTGGGCGCGCCGAGCAGGGCGATGAGCGCCGGTGCGCCGGGCTCGGGTTCCGGCTCCCACAGGGTCGCGGCGCCCCGGCTCGGGTAGGCCAGCATCGGGGGTTCCTCGGCGCTGACCGGAGGCGCCGGCTTGTGCGCGAACAGGGACGGCACCAGGCGCAGGCCCCGACCTGAGCCGTCCACGTGATGGTGCCCGATCATCTTCTCGACGTGCAGGACACCGCCCCGCCAGCGCAGGTTCGGATGCAGGCCGGCGAAGAGGAGACGCGCGCCGCCGGTGGCCAGCTGCCGTGCACGGTGGGTGATGTCGGCCTCCAGCACCAGCCGCATCTGTGGCCACGCGGGCAGCAGCGCCGACTCCCAGTAGCGGTACAGGAGTGCGCACAGTTCCTCCAGCAGCTCCGCGACCGGCGCGTCACCGGGCGCCTTGAGCGCGCGCAGCGCGTTCGGCAGCGGTCTCGGTGCGTGCACCGCGTACAGGTCGCGGCGGACGACCTCCGGGGGCGTGGCGCGTACGACGGCCAGCTGCTCCTCGACCGTGGGCGCGAAGGCCGTCGGTCGCGGTGTCAGGAAGTCGGGCAGGGCGAGGGTCTCCCCCACCAGGGCCGCGAGCAGCCGGGCGTCGGCGGGGTCGAGCCGGTCCAGCACCGAGGCACGCCACCGGGTGTGCAGGGGGTACAGGCCAGGGGCACGCAGGGCTCTGAGACTGCCCATGACCTCGCGCAGGGGGGAGATCGCGAACCGGGTGTCCGCGAGGTCCTCGGCACCGAGCTGGAAGCTGATCATTTAGCCCCCCGCTACATCCTTTGGCAACCGCGCGTCGCTGCCGTGGACTTCGGCACATGACGGATCATCCTCTCCGGCACCCTACTGTGCTCGCCCTCGCGTGCGGCGTGGCCGTGGGCAACGTGTACTTCCCGCAGGCGCTCGCCCCGCTGGTGGCCGCCGGCCTCGGCGTCCCGCCCGACGCGGCCGCCATGGTCGTCACCGCGGTCCAGTTCGGGTACGCGGCCGGCGTCTTCCTGCTCGTCCCGCTCGGCGACCGGCTCCCGCACCGTCCGTTGCTGGCCGGCCTGCTCACGCTGACCGGCCTCGGGCTGCTGGCGGCGGCCGCCGCGCCCGGGCTGGTGCCGCTCGTCGGCGCGAGCGCGTTCGTCGGGGTGACGACGGTGGTGGCGCCGCTCGCCGGTCCGCTGACGGCGGGCCTGGTGCCGGCGGAGCGCCGCGGGGTGACCGGCGGGATCCTGCTGAGCGGCTCCCTGGCCGGGATGCTGCTGTCCCGTACCTTCGGCGGCGCCCTCGGCGAGTGGCTGGGCTGGCGCGCCCCGTACGTCCTGGCCGCGGCGCTGTCCCTGACGACCGCCGGGCTCCTGGCCCGTGCCCTGCCGGACACCCGCCCGCCCTCCGCCCAGTCCTACCCGGCGCTCCTGGCCGAGCCGCTGCGCCTGCTGCGCACCGAGCCCGAGCTGCGCCGCTCCTGCCTCTACCAGGCGTCGGTGTTCGCCGGGTTCTCCGCCGTGTGGACCGGCGTCGCGCTGTTGCTCACGGGACCGGTGTACGACATGGACGCACGGGCCGTCGGGCTGCTCGCCCTGGTCAACGCGGCGACCATGCTGTGCACGCCGGCGGCGGGCCGCCAGGTCGACCGCCGGGGTCCGGACGCCGTCAATCTGGTGGGCTTCCTCGTGGCCGGCGGGTCGGCGGCGGTGCTGGCGCTGGGCGCAGCGGGCGGCGTACTCGGCCTCGCCGCCCTGGTCGCGGGCACCCTGCTGCTGGACGTGGGCATGCAGTCCGGCATGGTGGCCAACCAGGTCCGCCTCTACGCGCTGCGCGCCGAGGTCCGCAGCTGCCTGAACACCGCGTACATGACCTGCGCGTATCTTGGTGGCGGTCTGGGGTCGTGGCTGGGGGCGCATGCCCTCGCCCGCTTCGGGTGGACCGGCGTGTGCGCCCTCGTCGCCGTCCTCACCACCCCGGCCGTCACCCGTCACGTCCTTGTCACCCGCCGTACGGCGGGCAGGTTCCGCCGTACGGCGGCGCCCGTGCCCGGCCGGCCGGGCCCACCATGTCCGCACGAGCCGCCGCGATGACGCGTGAGGAGACACCATGACCCAGGTCCCGCCCCCGTTCGACCCCGAACTCGCCGCCGCCCTGGAACTGATCAAGGACGTGGTCAGTCCGGGCCTCACCATGGACGAGATCGCCGATGTGCGGCAGGGGTCCGGCATCCAGATGCTCGCCGACCTGGACCTCACGCTGGACGGGTTCTTCGAGGTGGAGGACCGGCAGGTGCCCGGGCCGCAGGGCGAGCCGGACATCTCACTGCTGATCTGCCGTCCGGCCGCTCCCGTCGGCGCGGGCCCGCTGCCGGTGATCTATCACGTGCACGGCGGCGGCATGATCATCGGCAACAACAGAGTCGGGGTCGCCTGGCCACTGGCTTGGGGGAAGGAACTGGGCGCCGTGGTGGTCTCCGTGGAGTACCGGCTGGCGCCGGAGCATCCGTACCCCGCCCAGATCGACGACGTGTACGCCGGGCTGCTGTGGACGGCGGAACACGCCAAGGAACTCGGCGGCGACCCGGAGCGGATCGTCCTCGCGGGCGCCAGCGCGGGCGGCGGGCTCTGTGCGGCGCTGGCGCTGCTCACCCGGGACCGGCAGGGGCCGCGGCCCATCGGGCAGATGCTGATGTGCCCGATGCTCGACGACCGCAACGACACGCCGTCCTCTTACCAGATGGCGGGCCTCGGTATTTGGGACCGCACGGCCAACGAGACCGGCTGGACCGCGCTGCTGGGTGAGCGCCGGGCTGGTCCGGACGTCTCCCCGTACGCGGCACCCGCCCGCGCCGAGGACCTGACCGGCCTGCCCCCGGCCTTCCTAGACGTCGGTTCCGCGGAGACCTTCCGCGACGAGGTCGTCGCCTACGCCTCGCGCATCTGGCAGGCCGGCGGCGTGGCCGAGCTGCACGTGTGGCCCGGCGGCTTCCACGGCTTCGACGGCTTCGCCCCGCACGCCGCGCTGTCGCAGTCGGCCGTCGCCGCCCAGCTGAACTGGCTGCGCAGGCTCCTGGCGGGATGACCCGGGCAGCCAACGGACCCCGCCCCGCCCTCCCCATGTCAACCCTCGCCGCCCAGCAAAACCGGCCGCGCAGGCACCTGACGGAACGACCTGGGTGGTCGGCGGAGACCTTCCGCCGCGCTCTCGCGGGGCGTCGGCAACACGGACTCCGGCCGCCGGGTGACCTGGCGGCCGGAGCAGGTGGAGGGGCCGGGGCGCGCTCGCACGCCGCCTCACGCGGACGTCCCGGCGGGACCACATGGCTCGAAACACGCGCTCATGGCGCACCATGGGCCTATGAAAGAGCTGGCCGGGCGTCTGACCGCGCTGGACCCGGATGCCGGGGCCGCCGTCCGTGTCATCGCCTACTTCGACCGACTGGCCGAGTCCCGGGCAGGGGTGGAGGCGCTGGTGCGCGGGGCGGCCGTGCTGGCGGGCTGCCCCGCGCGGCTGGTCGACCCCGAGCGGCGGGTGCACGTCCGCGTCGAGCCCGACGGCGCCCGCCGCGACAGCGACCTCCCGCCGGACCCGGTGTGGCCGTCCGCCGCGCTCACCCCGGGCGGCGCCGCGGCCGTCTGGCTGGAACGCGCGGAGGCGGAGCCCAGCGTGGTGGACGCCGTGATCCTGGAGCGGGTCGCCGGGGCCGTGCGGCTCGTCCTGGACCGCACCCGTGGGCGGGCCCCCGCCGAGGACCCCGCGCTCGTCGAAACCGTCCTCGACTCCATGGCACCGGAACAGGCCCGACTGCACGCGGCTCGCCGGCTCGGGCTGGACCCCGCCGCGCCGGCCAGGGTCCTCGCAGCGCCGGACGGCCGGCCCCGGATCGTCCGCGCGGAAACGGAGCCCGATGCGGCCGGCGGTCGGCTCGGCGTCGGACCGGCCGTTCCCGTGCTCGACCTGCCCCGGTCCTGGGAGGCCGCGCGCACCGCCCTGCGCTTCACCGCCGACGGCACTGCGCGGGATCCGGGACAGCGTGTGGTGCACGCCGACGAGCTCGGCGGTATCGCTCTCCTCGCCGGCCTCGTCGAACCGGGCGCGGAACCCCCGCCGGACGTCCGCGCTCTGGAGGCGGCGGCCGTGACGACGCCCTGGCTGCTCACCACCCTGCACGCCGTCGCCGCGACCGCGAGCCTGCGGGCGGCCGCCGCCGAGATCAACGTCCACCACTCCACGCTCCAGGACCGGCTGACCCACGCCGAGCACCTGCTGGGCTGGCCGGTGCGCACGCCGCAGGGCCGCCTGCGGCTGCACCTCGCCCTGATCATGCGGCATCTGGCGCGTCCCTGACGGTCCCCGCAGGCCCCCTGAGCCCGGCCGCGCGCTCTGCGGCTAATCTGCGCACAGGACGCACGGCTCAGGAACTGGAGGGGTCAGGGTGCAGCGGCTTCCCCTGTCCGGGGTCACGGTGGTCAGCCTGGAGCAGGCGGTGGCCGCGCCCTATGCCACCCGGCAGCTCGCCGACCTCGGCGCCCGCGTGATCAAGGTGGAACGGCCCGGTGGCGGCGACTTCGCGCGCCGCTACGACACGACCGTGCACGGCCACTCCAGCTATTTCGTGTGGCTGAACCGGTCCAAGGAGTCCCTCACACTGGACCTGAAGGACCCGCGGGGCCGCGAAGTCCTGCACCAACTCCTCGACGGCGCGGACGTGTTCGTACAGAACCTCGCCCCAGGGGCCGCCGACCGCCTCGGCCTCGGCACCGACGCCCTCGCCGCACGCCTGCCGCGGCTGATCCCATGCACCATCTCCGGCTACGGCACGACCGGCCCGTGGGCCGACCGCAAGTCGTACGACCTGCTGGTGCAGTGCCAGACAGGCCTGGTGTCGCTGACCGGAACGCCCGGCGAGACCGCCCGGGTCGGCATCTCCGTGGCCGACATCGCCGCCGGGATGTACGCCTACAGCGGCATCCTCACCGCCCTGTACACGCGCGCGACCACGGGTACGGCGCATCCGGTGGAGGTGTCCCTGTTCGAGGCGCTGGCGGAGTGGATGGGCCAGCCCGCCTACTACACCCGGTACGGCGGCAGCCAGCCGGCGCGGATGGGCACGCAGCACGCGACCATCGCCCCGTACGGCGCCTACCGGGCCGCCGACGGCAAGGAGGTGCTGTTCTCCATCCAGAACGAGCGCGAGTGGGCCGCCCTGTGCGCTCGGTTCCTGGGCCGGCCCGAGCTGACCGACGATCCCCGGTTCGCGACCGGTTCCGACCGGGTCGCCCACCGCGAGGAGCTCAACGCCGTCGTCGCCGCGCGCTGTGCCCGTTCCGGCAGCGAGGCGATCCTCAAGGACCTGGAGGAGATCGGCATCGCCGCCGCCGGGGTCAACGACGTCGCCGCGTTCCTGGATCACCCGGTGCTGGCCGCCCGTGAACGCTGGCGGGAGGTGGCCGTGCCCGGCGGCGCCATGGTGCAGGCGCTGCTGCCGCCGGCCGACCTCGCGGGTCTGCCCGCGCGCATGGACGCCGTTCCGGCCGTCGGGGAGCACACCGACGAGATCCTCGCGGAACTCGGCTGTACCCCCGCCGAGATCGAGGCGCTGCGCGCCGACGCCGTGATCTGATCGCTACGCCGTCTGTCCCTCCTCGGTCTCCTGCTTCTTCGCGGCCCGCAGGCTGGTGATCGTGGTGACCGCCAGGACGAGCACGATGAAGCCCAGCGAGAACGGGATGCTGATCTCGGGGACGTGGACCCCGGACTCGTGCAGCGCGTGCAGCACCAGTTTGACGCCGATGAAGCCGAGGATGATCGACAGGCCGTAGCTCAGGTGGACCAGCTTCTTCAGCAGGCCGCCGATGAGGAAGTACAGCTGGCGCAGGCCCATCAGGGCGAAGGCGTTCGCGGTGAAGACGATGTACGGGTCCTGCGTCAGGCCGTAGATGGCGGGGATCGAGTCCAGGGCGAACAGCACGTCGGTGGAGCCGATCGCGAGCATCACGACCATCATCGGGGTCATCACCCGCTTGCCGTTCTCGGTGATGAACAGCTTGGTGCCGTGGTAGCGGTCGGCCACGCCGAAGCGGCGCTCGGCGGCCTTCAGCAGCTTGTTCTCCTCGTACTCCTCGTCGTGCTCCTCCTTGCGGGCGTCCTGGATCAGCTTCCAGGCGGTCCAGATCAGGAAGGCACCGAAGAGGTAGAACACCCAGGAGAAGGCGGAGATGATCGCCGCTCCGGCCGCGATGAAGCCGGCGCGCAGCACCAGAGCCATGATGACGCCGACCATCAGCACCCGCTGCTGGTACTGCGAGGGCACCGCGAATTTCCCCATGATCAGGACGAACACGAAGAGGTTGTCGACGCTCAGCGACTTCTCGGTGATGTAGCCCGCGAAGAACTCGCCCGTGGGCCGGCCTCCGCCGTAGAAGTACAGTCCCGCACCGAACACACAGGCCAGGACGACCCACACCACGGTCCAGACCCCGGCCTCCCTGATCGACACGTCGTGGGGCTTGCGGCCGATGAAGAAGTCGACGGCGACGAGCGCGCACAGGACGGCGACGGTGAGCAGCCAGACGGTGAGGGAGACGTTCACAGGTGCTCCTGGTGCAGGTGGGGATTCGCATGGTCGTCCCCACCGGTGCCGTCTTCCACCTCCATCAGGTGAACACCAGGTCAACTACAGGGAACGTCGGCGCCAAGAGCGTGCGCCCTAGTGGCTCACTCGCCGATGCCGGCGCAGTGCCTCCAGGACATCCTCGTCGGTCAGCTGCTCGAAGTCCTCGTACCAGAGGCCGACGGCCATGAACGCGGCGGGCCGGTGCAGGCAGATCACGTCGTCGGCCTCGGTGCGCATCAGTTCCGCCGCCTCGGGCGAGGAGACCGGCACGGCCAGCACGACCCGGGCGGGGTCCTGGCGCCGTACGGAGCGCAGGGCGGCGCGGGCGGTCGATCCCGTGGCCAGGCCGTCATCGACGACGATCACCGTACGTCCACGCAGGTCGGGGGCGGGGCGGCCCTGCCGGTAGCGCTGCTCGCGGCGGCGGAGTTCGGCGCGTTCCCGGTCGACCACGGGGGCGAGCGCGGCCTCGCTGAGGCCCAGGTGGCCCAGGGCGCGTCGGTCGTAGAGGGGGTCGTCGTCGCCGGCGATCGCGCCGACGCCGAACTCCTCCTGGAAGGGGGCGCCGATCTTCCGTACGACGAGCACGTCGAGCGGGGCGTCGAGCGCCTGGGCGACCTCGCGCGCCACGGCGACGCCGCCGCGGGGCAGGGCCAGGACGACCGGATCCGGCAGGGCGCCCTTCTCCTGCCGGGCCCGCAGCTCTTCGGCCAGCGCCTGTCCGGCCTGGCGGCGATCACGGAACCGCATGACGGTTGCCCCTCCTTCCCTCACGGAGACGGCCCCCTAGGTCCGGCACCCGCGTACCCCCTCGCCGCCCGCCGATGCACCTGCCTCCGGCGGGAGAAGCCGGAGAGCAGGGAAGGCGGAACGCGGCAAGGGACGGTAGAACAGGGGAAGGGAGAAAATGCCCGATTAGAGGATAATTGCCCCGCTAACAGCCGTGTTTCCGAGCGGTCGGCGCAGGCAACCCGGGACCGTGCGCGGGACTGTGAGTGTTTCCGCGCCACCGCCATCAGCCCCAGCCGACTCCGACATGACGGGAGCCCCCCGGATGACCACTGCCCTCTCGCATCCGCACCCCGCCGGGTCGGGCCCGCGCATCGGCGTGCTCGGTTCGTACGGCGGTTTCAACATCGGCGACGAGTCGATCCTGACATGCGTACTGGGCTGTCTGCGGGCCCAGCGACCGGACGCACGCCTCGTCGTCTTCAGCCGGAACGCCGAGCACACCCGCACCCACCATCCCGGCATCCACCAGGTGGTGGACTGGGAGGGCGTCAGCCTCAACCATGTCTCCGACGCGCTGTCCGGCCTGGATCTGCTGGTGCTGGGCGGTGGCGGCATCCTCTACGACGGCGAGGCGCGCCGGTATCTGCGGCTCGTGCGGGCCGCGCAGGACCGGGGCATCCCCACCTTCGCCTACGCCGTCGGAGCCGGCCCGCTGCGCGAGGCGGAGGACCGGGAGGCGGTACGCACCGTGCTGGCGGACATGGACGACGTGGTGGTGCGGGACCAGGAGTCCAAACTGGTCCTGGAGGAGGTCGGCCTGGAACGCGAGGTCACCGTCACCGCCGACCCGGCCCTGCTGCTGGAACCGGAGCCCTTCACGGACGCGATGATGCGCGACGAGGGCGTGCCCACCGACGCCCGCCTGGTGGGGATGTCGGTGCGCGAGCCGGGCCGGGCGGCGGAGAAACTGGACGAGGGCGACTACCACGCACTGCTGGCCGACGTCGCGGACTTCCTGGTCCGGCGTCTGGACGCACACGTGGTGTTCCTGCCCATGGAGCGAGCCGACGTACGCCATGCGCACGCCGTGCTCTCCCACATGACGGCGCCGGACAAGGGCAGGATCCTGCACGGCGCCTACACCCCGGGGCAGGTCCTCGGCTTCATGCGCCATCTGGACCTGGCCGTCGGCATGCGTCTGCACTTCGTGATCTTCGCGGCGCTGTCCGGTCTGCCGGTGCTGCCGTTGCCGTACTCCGGCAAGGTCTTCGACTTCGCGCGCCGACTGGGCGCACCGGCGCTGGTGGGTGTGGCGCGGGAGCAGGCCGGACTGCTGCTGGCGGAGGTGGACCGGTTGTGGGACGAGTATCCGCAGCGCCGTGCGGATCTGCGTGCCCGGGTACAGGAGCTGTCCATGTTCGCCCGGGAGACCTGCGTGCGCTGCGGGGCACTGCTGGACGAGATCGGCGGCGGGCTGGATCCGCAGGCGGAGGCGGAGATCGAGCTGCAGCGGCCGCAGGCCGCCGAGCCCGCCCACTGAGCGCCTGACGCCTACGCCGAGCCCCGCCCGCGGGAGGACCCGATGCCGATCCTGGAAGAACCCCGACAGCCTCACACGGTCACCCTGCCGCCGCGCCCGGCCCGGCACGGGGGCCGTACCGACGTCCTGGTGGTCGGCGGCGGCCCCGCCGGGTGCGCCGCCGCCGTCGCCGCGGCCGACGCCGGGGCCGACGTCGTCCTGGTGGAGCGCTACGGGTTCCTGGGCGGCAACGCGACCGCGGCGCTCGTGATGCCGCTGATGTCGTTCCACAACGAGCACAAGCAGGCCACGTTCACCGAGTCCGGTGAGGACGCCCGGCTGCTGCCCAACGACCATGGCGAGGGCGAGCCGGTGGTCGCGGGCGTGCTGTGGCGGCTGCTGGACGAGCTGATGGGGCGCGGCGGCTGTCTCAAGCCCTCCCCGAAGACCGGCTACACGGTCCCCTTCGACCCGGAGCTGTTCAAGCTGGTCCTGCTCGACATGATGGACGAGTCGGGGGTGCGGATGCTGTTCCACGCCTTCGCCTCCACCGCGCTGCGCCTGGAGGACGGCTGGCGCGTGGTGTTCGAGACCAAGTCCGGGCCGGTGGTCATCGACGCCGGCGTGGTGGTGGACGGCACGGGCGACGGAGACGTCGCGGCCGCCTGCGGGGCGCCGTACGAGATCGGCCGTCCGGAGGACGGGCTGGTGCAGCCGATGACGCTGATGTTCCGGGTCGCGGATTTCGCGCGGCCGGACTTCGCCGAGTACGTGCGGAAGAATCCGGACCAGTGGCGCGGCGTGCACGGCCTGTGGGACCTGGTGGAAGAGGCCAGGGCGGAGGGCGAGCTGCGGCTGCCGCGCGAGGACATCCTGTTCTTCGCGACCCCGCATCCACGCGAGGTCAGCGTCAACAGCACCCGTGTGACCAGGGTGCTCGGCACCAACGTGTGGGACCTGACCCGCGCCGAGTACCGGGCCCGCCGTCAGATGGCGCAGATCGACCGGTTCCTGCGCACCCGCGTGCCCGGTTTCGAGGAGTCGTACCTGATGCAGAGCGGCACCCACATCGGCGTGCGGGAGACCCGGCGAGTGGTCGGCGACTACCAGCTCACGGGCCACGACATCCTGGCCGCCCGGCCCTTCCACGACGTCATCGCGCACGGCGCCTACCCGGTCGACATCCACAACCCGCGCGGCTCCGGCACCGTCCTGAAGCGGGTGCCGACGGGCCGCTTCTACGACATCCCGCTGCGCTGTCTGGTGCCGCAGAGCACCGAACGGCTGCTGGTGGCCGGGCGCTGCATCTCCGGGACGCATGTGGCGCACTCGTCGTACCGGGTCATGCCCATCGCGATGGCGACCGGTCAGGCGGCAGGCGTGTGTGCCGCGCTGACCGTGCGCCACGGGCACGGCCCGCGAGGCCTGCCGTACCGGCTGGTGCAGCGGGAGCTGCTGCGCCAGGGCGCCCGGCTGCGCATCGACCTGCCCGTGGCCGGCTGACGGGCCGGACGTCAGCCGGCCGCGGCCTTCAGGTGGTCGTCGCACCACTGCCGGGCGGTGCCGGCGACCTGCTCCAGCGCGCCGGGCTCCTCGAACAGGTGGGTGGCGCCGGGCACCACATGCAGCGTGTGCGGCGCGTGCAGCCGCCGGGCCGCCTCCTCGTTGAGCCCCAGCACCTGATGGTCCGCGCCGCCCACGATCAGCAGCACGGGTGCCCGTACGGCGGGCAGGGCGTCGCCGGCCAGATCGGGCCGTCCGCCGCGTGACACGACGGTCAGCACGCGGTCGGGTCGTTCGGCGGCGGCGACCAGGGCCGCGGCGGCGCCGGTGCTGGCGCCGAACAGGACGACGGGCAGGCCCCGGGTGCCCGGCCGCGCCTGGAGCCAGTCGATGGCGGCGACCAGGCGGCCGCCGAGCAGCGGTATGTCGAAGCGGTGCTCGGCGGTCAGCAGGTCGTACTGCTCCTCCCGTTCCGTGAGCAGGTCCATCAGCAGGGTGCCGAGTGCGGCGGTGCGCAGTTCGTCGGCGACCCTGCGGTTGCGCGGGCTGTGCCGGGAGCTGCCGCTGCCGTGTGCGAAGAGCACCACGGCCCGGGCGCCCGCGGGCAGCACCAGGTCGCCCGCCAGTTCCGCGCCATCGGCGGGCACCGTGACCGACTGGGAGATCATCGGCATCCCCTTCTTCCGTGCCGGACCCCCCTTCTGAGGAACCGCGTACCCGCGACGGCGGCCCCTGTGCGCGTTCAGGACACGGCGGACGCCTCGCCGGTCTCCTCGTGCCGTCCGGGTGTCACCTGCAGCAGACGGGCCTTGGCGAGCAGGCCGTCCACCGTCTCCTCCAGGTCGAGGCGCTGTTCGAGGCGGGCCAGGGCGCCGGGCGTGGTGCGGGTGGCGACGCGCCGGGGAGCGAGCAGGCTGCAGCAGTCCTCGTCGGGCAGGCGGGAGATCTCCGCGGTGCCCAGACGGTCCGCCTCGGCCATGATCTCCTCCTTGTCCCAGGCGAGCAGCGGCCTGAGCAGCGGCAGGGTGGCGGCCTGCTCGACGGTGGCGAGGTTCGACAGCGTCTGGCTGGAGACCTGGCCCAGGCTGTCCCCGGTCACCAGGGCATGGGCGCGCTGGGCGTGGGCGAGGCGGTCGGCGGTGCGCACCATCAGCCGGCGCTGGGCGACCACGTGCAGCGACCCGGCGCCGGCCAGGGCCAGCTCCTTCTGGGCGTGGCCGAGGGGGATCACCCACAGCCGGGCCCCGCCCTGGAAGCGGGCGAGGCGACGGGCCAGGGCGTACGCCTTGTAGGCGGAGGACGGGCCGGTCAGCGGCGCGCCGGTGAAGTGCACGAAGTCGCAGGCCAGGCCACGCCGCATCGCGCGGTGGGCGGCGACCGGGGAGTCGAAGCCGCCGGACAGCAGCGCCAGGGCCCGTCCGCTGCACCCGACGGGCAGCCCGCCCACGCCGCTGTAGCGCTCCACGGCCACGAAGACCTCCCGCCGGTCGACCTCGACGGCCACCTCCACCTCCGGCCCGGTCAGATCGACCGGCCAGCCCAGTTCCGTGCGGATGACGTCGCCGATCAGGATGTTCAGCTCGGTGGAGGTGAGCGGGAAGTCCTTGTCGCGGCGCCGGGCGCGTACCGCGAAGCCGGGCCGCGTGCCGTCCGGGCGGGCCGCGCGGGCCAGGTCACGGGCGGCTGCCGTGGCGGCCTCAGGGGTACGGTCGACACGCAGCGCCGGTTGCACCACGCTGACGCCGAACACCTCCCGGGCCCGGTCCAGCAGCTCGTCCTGGAGGCCGGGCCGCCCGGGGGCGGACAGCACGATCACCCCGCGTCGGCGGCGGACCCGTACACCGGGGCCCAGGTCGTGCAGGGCGGCGCGCACGTTGTCCAGCAGCTGCTGCTCGAAGCGACCTCGGTTGCGGCCCTTGAGCGCCAGTTCTCCGTACTTCAGCAGGACACAGGGTTGCCGCACGCCGGGTTACCTCCTTCCGTCCACCATCCACACAGCCGTACCTGCCCGGGTAACCGGACTGCGGCCCTCTGACACCTCGCCCGGCCCGGGAGCGGGCGACTGTGACGTGCGCCGCATGTGTCGCCGATGATCGGGCAGTCGGTTGGCATGGTCGGTGACGCGGACGACGACAGGCAGGCGCGGCAGCGGGGCGAGAGCGGTCACCGGGCGGTGCCGCACACCGCCGACATCCGCATCGAGGCGTGGGGCGCGAGCCGGGAGCGCTGTCTCGCGGAGGCGGTGCTGGGCATGGTGGAGTGCTTCGCCGATGTGTCCCGGGTGCGGCCCACCGCGGTGGACCGCGTCCGGCTGGCCGAGGCCAGCGACGAGGATCTGCTGGCCACGCTGCTGGACGAGGTCATCTTCCGGCTGGAGGTGCACGGCCAGGTGCCCGTGGACGTGGAGGCGGACGAGGACGACGAGGGCCTGGACGTGTGCCTGGCGGTGGCCGGGCTGCAGGAGGTGGAGATCACCGGGGCCGCGCCGAAGGCCGTGGCGTGGCACGAACTGCGCATAGGGCCGGACGCGTACGGGTGGTCGTGCGCGGTGACCATCGACGCCTGAGGAGGCAACCCGGAGGGCTCAGCCCTTCACCACCCCCAGCGGCACCAGCCGCGCCACCGCGCGGCACAGCCCGGCTCCCTCGCTGGCCGTCACCACCGCGCTGACGTCCTTGTAGGCCTCCGGGGTCTCCTCGGCCAGGCCCCGCCAGGACCGGGGGCGTATCGCGATGCCGTGCGCCTCCAGCCTGGCCAGCAGCTCCTTGCCGGTGACCGTGCGAGCGGCCTGATGGCGGCTGAGGACCCGGCCCGCGCCGTGGCAGGTGGAGGAGAACGCGTCGCCGCCCGGCACGCCGGCGAGCACGTACGAGGCGGTGCCCATGGTGCCGGGGATGAGGACCGGCTGACCGGACTCCCGCAGGTCGGCGGGGAGTTCGGGGTGCCCGGGCGGGAAGGCGCGGGTGGCGCCCTTGCGGTGCACGCACAGCCGGTACGGCTCACCGGCCACCTCGTGGGTCTCGATCTTGGCGAGGTTGTGGGACACGTCGTAGAGGAGGGACAGGTGGACGCCTGCGGCGCGGCGGAAGACCTGACGGGTCGCGTGGGAGAGCATCTGCCGGTTGGCGCGGCCGTAGTTGGCGGCGGCGGCCATCGCGCCGAGGTACGCCCGGCCTTCGGTTGAGTCGACCGGGGTGCAGGCCAGCTGCCGGTCGGGCACGGTGATGCCGTAGCGGGTCATGGCACGGTCCATGGCCCGGACGTGGTCGGTGCAGATCTGGTGCCCGAGACCACGCGAACCGCAGTGGATCATCACGCACACCTGGCCGGGGGCGAGCCCGAACGCGGCGGCGACCTCCTCGTCGTACACCTGGGCGACCTGCTGCACCTCCAGGAAGTGGTTGGCGGATCCCAGGCTGCCGACCTGCCCGAAACCGCGCTCCCGCGCCCGCCGGCTCACCTGCGTCAGGTCGGCGTCGGCGACCGCGCCGCCGTCCTCGCAGCGGACGAGGTCGCGTTCCTCGCCGTACCCCTGTTCCACGGCGTACCGGGAGCCGCCGGCCAGGATCCGGTCCAGCTGGCCCGGGCCGGTGAGCCGCCACACCCCGCCGGGGCCCGCGCCGCGCGGGATCACCCGGTCCAGACCGTCCATGACGTCGGGCAGCGCGGCCTGGAGCGTTGTCCGGTCGGTGTCCGCGGTCAGCAGCCGTACCCCGCAGGAGATGTCGAAGCCGACCCCGCCGGGCGAGACCACGCCGCCCTGGGCGACGTCGGTCGCCGCCACTCCGCCGATGGGGAAGCCGTAGCCCCAGTGGATGTCCGGCATGGCGTACGAGGCGGCGACGATGCCCGGCAGCGTGGCCACGTTGACGACCTGCTGGAGGGACTTCTCGGCGTCGGCGAGCAGGTTCCGGGAGGCGAACACCACGCCGGGCACCCGCATCCTGCCGTGGGGTGCGATGCGGTAGCGGTAGGGGCGCTCCTCGACGAGATCCAGGCCCGGCTTCATCGCGACCTCCCGCGGCTGGTCCCCCTGTCCGCGGTACCCAGCCGGGCACGGGGAAACCGGCCTACTGTGGGTGCATGGGCAGTGGCGTGGTGACGCTGTTCCTGTGCGGTGACGTGATGCTCGGGCGCGGCGTCGACCAGATCCTCGCGCACCCCGGCGATCCGGAGCTGCGGGAGGGCTACGTCGCGGACGCCCTGTCCTACGTACGGCTCGCGGAGTCGGTGAACGGCCCGATCCCGTCGCCGGTCCCTCCCGGCTGGCCGTGGGGCGAGGCGCTGCGGGTGCTGGAGGAGGCCGCTCCGGACGCCAGGATCGTGAACCTGGAGACGTCCGTCACGCGCAGCGACACGTTCGCGCCCGGCAAGGGCGTCCACTACCGGATGCACCCGGCCAATCTGCCCGCCCTGGCCGTGGCCCGGCCCGATGTCTGCGTACTCGCCAACAACCACGTCCTGGACTTCGGCCGCCCCGGCCTGGCGGAGACCCTCGGGGTGCTGGCCGGCGCGGGCCTGCGGACGGCGGGCGCGGGACGGAACGCCCAGCAGGCCTACGCTCCCGCGACAGTCCCCCTGCGGGGCGGCGGGCGTCTGCTGGTGTTCGCCCTCGGGGCGCTGTCCAGCGGTGTGCCCAACGACTGGGCGGCGACCGCGGACGTGTCCGGTGTCGCCTACCTGCCCGCGCTGACGCCCGCGACCGCCGACGCGGTGGCCGGGCAGGTGGGGCGGGAGAAACGGGCCGGCGACATCGCGGTCGTCTCCGTGCACTGGGGCTCGAACTGGGGCTATCTCGTACCCCGCGAGCAGGTTCGCTTCGCGCACGCCCTGGTGGAGGGCGGTGCCGACGTCGTCCACGGCCACTCCTCCCACCACCCGCGCCCGCTGGAGGTCTACCGCGGCCGGCTGATCCTGTACGGCTGCGGCGACTTCATCGACGACTACGAGGGCATCGGGGGCTACGAGCAGTACCGGGACGACCTCCGGCTCGCCTACCTGGTGTCGGTCGCGGCGGACTCCGGGCGGCTGGCCGGTCTGCGCATGGTGCCGTTCCAGGCCCGGCGGATGCGGCTGGAGCCCGCGCCCGACGCGGACCGGGCATGGCTGCGCAGGACGCTGGACCGGATCAGCAAGGGCGTGCGCGTGGCCCTGGACGCCGACGGCACGCTGCTGCTGGAGACGGGCCGGTGAACCGCCGACTGCGGCTGACGCTGCTGGGCGTCGGGGCGATGAACTCGCCGCGGTACGCCCCCGCCGGTCTGCTGCTGCGCTGCGCCGGGTACCGGGTGGCGTTCGACGGCGGACCCGGTGCCGAGCCTCCGCCCGGGCGGCTCGACGGCTGGCTCGTCACCGACGAGCGGGGGGAACTGCGGTCCGCGCTGCGCCGGAGTGCCGCGGCGCGGGGTGTCGAGCTGCGGGCCTCGGACGTGGACCTGGGCGACGAGGTGCGGGTGCGGTGCCGCCGGGTCGTGCACACCTCGCATCCGGCGTACGGCTACCGCATCGAGGCGGGCGGGTTGCTGGTGGTGTGGGCGCCGGAGTTCTGGGAGTTCCCGGGCTGGGCCGCGGGAGCGGACCTGATGTTCGCCGAGGCCGCTGCCTGGAGGCGACCCATCCGGTTCCGGGGCGGCGTCGGCGGCCACGCGACCGTGCAGGCCGTCGCCGAACAGGCCGCACGGCACGGGGTGCGGCGGCTGGTGTACGCCCACATCGGGCGGCCCGTGCTGCGGGCGATGGACGCCGGGGAGGGGCCGCCGGGCGGTGAGTGGGGTGTGGAGGGGCGTACGTATGCCGTCGCGTTCCCGGTCAGCTCGCCCAGGCCAGCAGGCGGTCCCGGGTCTCGGGGGCGCGCAGCTGCGCGAGCGAGGCCTTCTCCAGCTGACGTACGCGCTCACGGGTGAGGCCGATGTGCTGCGCGACCTGTTCCAGGGTGCGGGTGCTGCCGTCGTGCAGGCCGTAACGCAGGCTGAGGATCAGGGCCTCGCGGGGTTCCAGGGTGCCGACGGCCTCCCGCAACTCCTCCGCGAGCGCCTGGTACTCGGCGACCTCGGGCGCCTGGAGCACCTCCGTGTCGGGGATCAGATCGCCGACCACGGTCTCGCCGGTCTCGTCCACCGGCGTGTCCAGGCTGACCGCGTCCCGCCCGACGCGACGCAGCCAGGTGACCTTGTCCGCGGCGATCCCGCTCTCCTTGGCCACCTCGTCGGCGGTCGGCTCGCGTCCCAGGCTCAGCTGGAGTTTCCGCTCGACCTTGGCGAGCTTCTGCAGCTGCTCCACGACGTGCATCGGCAGCCGTACCGTCCGGGCGTGTGTCGCGAGGCCCCGCTCGATCGCCTGGCGGATCCACCAGGTGGCGTACGTGGAGAACTTGAAGCCCTTGGTGTGGTCGAACTTCTCCACGGCCCGGATCAGCCCCAGGTTGCCCTCCTGGATGACGTCCAGCAGGGGCAGCCCCCGGTGGGCGTGCCGCTTGGCCATCGCCACCACGAGCCGCAGGTTGGCCCGCACCATGTGGTCCTTGGCCGCCTGGCCGTCGCGGACGGTCTCCTCAAGCTCCCTGCGCCGCTCGGGTGCCGGCTCGCGCTCGCCCTCGTCGGCCTGCCGCAGCTCCTCCAGCGCCTGCAGACCGGCCTCCATGCGCTGGGCCAGCCGCACCTCGTCCTCCGCGCTGAGCAGCGGAGTCGCTCCGATCTGCGCCAGGTACTGGCCCAGCAGGTCGGGTTCCTCGTCGGGTTCCGGGATCCTGCTGCGCAGGCGGGCGGTGCGCGCGTGGGCGCGGTGGTCCTCGTGGACGGGTCCCGTGGAAGTTTCTGCCAGGGGAGACATGACTGCGTTCCTCCGTCCCCTCCTCGTGCCGAAGGGTCCCGGGTACCCGAGGCGCTGCGGCCCGAACCGCTGCCGGGGCGTGCCCCTGCGGATCGGTAGGTCCGGCTCGGGCGGGGTACCCCGGGACACATGTCTGGCATCGACCTCAACAGCAGCGCATTCAATGATCACTCGTTCCTCTCGCGCCGGTACGCGCTGGAGGGCGAGAACGTCTCCCCTCCGCTGACGTGGAGCGGCACACCGGACGACGCGGCCGAGCTGGTGCTGGTGTGCGAGGATCCCGACGCCCCGTCGGGCACCTTCGAGCACTGGGTCGTGGTCGGCATCGACCCGCACAGTGACGGGGTCGCCGCGGGGCAGACTCCGCCCGGCGGCACCGAACTGGTCAACGGCTTCGGCGAACGGGGCTGGGGCGGACCGCATCCCCCGCCCGGGGACGACGCGCACCGCTACTTCTTCCGGCTGTACGCCCTGCGGGAGCCGGTTGTCCTGCCCGACTCGCCCACGGCCGAACAGGTGCACGAGGCGGTCGAGCAACGGCAGGTCGCCAGCGGCACCCTCGTGGGGCTGTACCAGCGCTGACCGTCCCCCACCGGCTGCGGGCCGCCCTCAGCGGTTGGGGGCGGCCCCGCTGATCTCCGCCAGCGCGGAGCGCGGGTCCTCGGTCGCGGCGAGATCGCCGAGGCTGACGATGCCGACCGGGCAGCCGCCGCGCTCGACGACGGGGATCCGGCGGACGGCGTACCGCCGCATCAGCTCGACGGCGTGATCGGTCGTGTCGTCCGGCGCCAGGGTCGCCACGGGCGGGGGTGTGCAGACCGATCCGACGGTCGTGACGTCGGGGTCGCAGCCCTCGGCGACGGCCCGGAGCACGATGTCACGGTCGGTGAGGACGCCGAACAGGTCGCTGTCGTACGCCACCAGGACGTCGCCGATGTCCTGGTCGCGCATCAGCCGGGCCGCTCGCGTCACCGTGGTCATCGGCTCGACGGAGGCCGTGCGGGACGACATGACGTCCCGTATCTGCCGGGTCATGGACACCTCCAGGGCTTGTGTCGGTGCGGGGTTCCGTGGGCCGCGTAGCCCGCAGCGGGGACGGTAAACCGGCCGCTCCGCCGGGCCGCGGCACGGTTCAGGCGGGGTCGATCAGTGCCAGGCCGAGATCGGCATGGTGGGTCTTGGCCAGTGCGGCGGGGCTGTCCCGGATGACGACTTCCAGCGTCGGCCACACGCGGCCCGCGAGGAGGTGGCCGCCGCGGGTGGTGCCGTCGGACAGGCCCAGGACGGCGTGCAGGTGCGGCGTCGGGCCGTCCTGGCCGACGGCGATGTCCCCGAGCAGGGACAGCACCTCGCACTGCTCCTCCACCGGGATGCGCCGGTAGTCCTTGACACCGCGGTCGAACCAGCCCACGACCGCCTCGGAGAAGGCGCCCACGGCGGTCACCTGCGACGCGCCGAGCGATCGGTCGCGGGCGAAGCGGGTCAGCTCGGCGACGGGGTCCTCGCCGGCATCGAGGACCACCACGTACACCGCCGACGGAGCGTCCTGCAGTTGTTGCCACTTCATGGGCGCGCGGGTACCCGCCGCCGATCACACCAAGCGGTCGCACCTTGGACGACCCGGGGCGTATAACCGGGGCATGATCTATCACGTCGTACCGCTCGCGGAGTGGAACGCCCGTCCGGACCGCCCGTACGCACCGGCCTCCCTCGCGGAGGAGGGGTTCGTGCACTGCTCCCCCGACGAGCAGACCACGCTGGCCGTCGTCAACGCCTTCTACCGGAGCGCGCCGAGGCCGCTGGTGGCGCTGCTCCTCGACGAGGACCGGCTCACCGCGAGGTGCGTGTTCGAGGCGGCGGTTCCCGCCCCGCCGCCCGGGGTCGCCGAGGACACCCTCTTCCCTCACGTGTTCGGGCCCCTCGACCGTGACGCCGTCGAGCGAATCCTGGAGGTCCGGTGGGATACGGACGGCCGGGCGACGGGGCTGCGGGAGACGAACTGAAGGACTGTCTCAGGTCCCTTCGTCGTCGCGGGTCCGGTGCCGGCCGGCACGGCTGCGGACGTGCTGGCTCAGTGCCGTCGCGGCGGCGGTGAGGAACACGAAGTTGTAGAGGATCTGCAGCATCGTCACGGCGCGGGCACTCTGGCCGTGCGGTGTGATGTCGCCGTAGCCGACGGTCGCCAGGGTCGCCAGGGTGAAGTACAGCGCGTCCAGGCGGGTGCGGAGCCCGCTGAACTCGCCCGGGTCGCGGGTGAGGACGAAGTATCCGGCGGCGAAGACCAGGACGGAGAGGGACATCAGGACCGGGATGACGATCCCGGGCCGGGTGTGCGGCCTGCCGAGCTGGACGTTTCGGATCTGCCACAGCATCAGCAGCGCGAGGAGGGCCAGCGCCAGGCCGAACACGGTCCACCCCAGGGCGGGGCGGTCCGGGCCCAGCCAGTCGAGGGACACGTGGAAGTAGCCCACGACCAGGGCTGCCACGAGAAGGACGGCGGCGACGGGCAGTCCGCCGCGGTGGGGCGGCCGGGCGCCCCTGCGTCGGGGGCTGCCACCTCCCTCCCGTCTCACGGCCGTGCCTCCTCGGGTCCGTCGTCTGTGGCGTCAGTAAACGTCCGCCGGGCAGCAGGCGCATCTCGGCCGGTGACGGCGGCTCACATCCGCAGTCGGGCCGGCCGTAGCAGTGCGGCCGTCACCAGCCCGCGGATCGCCTCCACGGACACGCTTCCGCCGCCGACCAGCCGGTCGAAGACCAGCCCGTCCACGCAGGCCAGCAACGTGACGGTGCGTTCCTCGGCGTCGGGGAGGCGCCGCGCGGCCAGGAAGTCCTGTACGACCTGCCGCGCCGCGTTCTCGCGGGGTACGAGGATTTCGCGCAGTTCGGGATGGTGGACGCTCTCGACGGCGCACGCGTAGCGCGCGAGGGAGCGCCGTCGGCCCTCTCCCGTGAGCCTCCGCTCGACGAAGGCGGCGATCCCGGCGACCAGTTCCTCGGCGTCCCGTGGCACCGGCGTCCGTTCCCCGATCGCCTGCAGCTCCGCCTGGTCGAGCGCCACCAGACGCCGGACCAGGGCGGTGAGCAGCGCCTGACGGGTGCGGTAGTAGGCGGACGTGGTGCCGGGCGGCAGGTTCGCCGCCCGGTCCACGGCCCGATGGGTCAGCCCTCGCATCCCGGTCTCGGCGAGCACGTCGATGGCGGCATCGGCGAGGACGGTACGTCGGTCGTTCGGCACGGCCCTCTTTCTACACCTGTTTCTACACCTGTAGAGGTTCGGACACCTGTCGGCTAGGCTCTCCTTCTACATCTGTAGAAGACTGGTGGCGGGGTGACATGGGCAGCGGTGCGGTGGTTGTCGGCGGGGGAATCGGCGGGCTGGCCGCGGCGATCGGCCTGCGCCGGGTCGGCTGGGAGGTGACGGTCGTCGAACGCGCCCCCGTCCTGGCGGATGTGGGCGCGGGCATCTCCCTGCACGCCAACGGCATCCGCGCCCTGGACGTCCTCGGCGTGGGCGAGGCGGTGCGGGCGGCCGCCCGGCCCCAGTACACCGGGGGCACCCGAGCACCCGGAGGCGGCCGGCTGGCCCGGATGGACGGGGCCGTGCTCGAACGCACGCTGGGTACGACGATCGTCGGCATCCCCCGAGCCGTACTGCACCGCCTGTTGCGTGGGGCGCTGCCGCCCGAGTGCCTGGTCGTCGGCTCCGAGGTGACGTCCGTGGACCGCGCGGAGCCGGCCCGGCCACGGGTCGCGGTCGGTGACGACGTCCTGGAGGCGGATCTGGTCGTGGCCGCCGACGGTGTGGGCAGCCGGCTGCGCGGGCAGGTGTTCCCGGACCACCCCGGTCCCGTCTACAGCGGGTCGACCGTGCTGCGCGCCATCACCGAGCACCCGGTCCGGCTGCGTACCGACTTCGAGGTGACCTGGGGAAGCGGCGCGGAGTTCGGCCACATCGGGTTCACCGACGGGCGGGCCGAATGGCACGCGGTGCTCAACTCGCCGCCCGGGGTGCGGCACGCGGACCCCCTCGCCGCGCTGCGCCGCCGGTTCGGCGGCTGGCACGACCCCATCCCCGCGCTGCTGGACGCCACCCGGCCGGAGGACGTCCTGCACCACGACATCCACGAGTTGGTGACGCCCCTGCCCGCCTTCACCGCGGGCCGGATCGTCCTGCTCGGCGACGCCGCCCACGCGATGACCCCGCATCTCGGGCAGGGCGCCTGCCAGGCGCTGGAGGACGCGGTCACCCTGGCCGCCGCGCTCGCCGCCGAGCCCACCGTCGCCTCGGCGCTCGCGTGGTACGACGCCGAACGCAGGCCACGCAGCCAGGCCGTCGCCCGCGCCGCCCGGCAGGCCGGCCGGATGGGGCAGCAACTGACCCACCCGCTGGCCGTCGCCGTACGCAACACGGCTCTGCGGCTGACCCCGTCCGGAGTCACCGTCCGCGCCCTCCTGCGGCACGCCGACTGGACTCCGCCGAGGCTGAGGTGACGACGCCTCAGGGGTGGGCCGGCCGGGTGGGGCCGAAGGACTCGGCCCCACCCTGGCGTGCCCGCGCAGACGTCACAGGACGTCGGCGAGGCGGTCCACCTGGTGCGGGTCGATTCCGTAGCAGTAGAGCATGACCTCGTCGGCGCCGAGGTCGGAGAAGGCGGCGATCGCATCGCGGATCTCGGTCGGCGTGGTGAGCATGCCGGCCACCATCCGGTCGGCCATGCCGGTGAAGGTGTAGTACGCGTACATGTTGGCCTGGGCGTCGTGGACCACCTCGTCAGGGCCGAGCGCGACGTTGACCTGCGCGACGATGCGCGGTTCGCCGTCGCGGCCGTACTCCTTCCAGAACCTGCGGGCGGTGTCGAACAGGCCGCCTGCCCAGGAGGGCGGGGCGGCGGCGAGGAAACCGTCGCCCCAGCGCGCGACGCGTTCGATGGCGGCGGGCTTGAAGCCGCCGAAGAGCACCTCGGGGCCGCCGGGCCGGGCGGGCGCCGGACCGATCGGGCCGATGCCGTCGCCGTACGGCTCGCCGGACCACAGGCGGCGCATGACCGCCATCTGCTCGTCGAGGCGTCGGCCTCGGGTGCGCTTGTCGATGCCCGTGACCTGGTGGTCGTCGTCCCGGCCGCCGATGCCCAGACCGAGGACCAGACGGCCGCCGGTCATCCGGTCCAAGGTGGCGGCCTGCTTGGCGAGGAGGGCGGTGTCCCGCAGCGGGGCGAGCAGCACCTCGGTCTGGACGCGGATGCGGGAGGTCGCGCCCGCGAGGACGGCGAGTGCGACCAGGGGTTCCGGATTGTGGTGGACGAGCCGGTCGAGCAGGCCGAGTGTGCTGAAGGGCCCGGCGTCGGCGCGCTGGGCCCAGGTGAGCAGGGCGGCAGGATCGCCGATGGGCAGGCCGATACCGACGTTCATGAAGGAACCTCCGAAGGGAAGGGTCGACAAGGACTGCTGCCGCCCCTCCTGCACCTCAGCGAGGTGGGACGCTCCCGCTCTGCGGCGTGCTTCTGGGGAACGTCTCGTCGAAGTGATCTCACCTTAGGGTGATGCGGTTGGACGGAACAAGCGGATTCAGGCCGACTCGCGAGGGCCTGCGCCGCGCGCCGATATCGGCCCGCACCCGAACACCTCGAATCCCGATTGATTATTTTTATGCCGGTTTATCCGGTTTTGCCCTGTATGTCATGGTGAGTCGTACAGGGCGAGCGAACACGAACACAGAGAGAAGGGTGAGATAAGTGATCACCCGCGAGCAGATACCGACCGTGCTCGACCACCCTGTCTACGATGCCGACGGTTCCAAGATCGGCGATGCCAAGCACGTCTTTCTCGATGACGCCACCGGTCAGCCCGAGTGGGTCAGCGTCAGGACCGGACTGTTCGGCACCAGCGAGTCCTTCGTGCCGATCCAGGACGCCTCCGTCGTGGAAGACCACCTGGAGGTCCCCTATCCCAAGGACGCGGTCAAGGACGCGCCCAACGTCGACGTCGACGCCGGCGGGCACCTGTCCGAAGAGGAGGAACACCGTCTGTACGAGCACTACGGCATCGACTGGGACGCGGCCTGGCAGCAGGCCAGCCAGCCGACGACCGGCATGCCCGCAGCCGCGGACACCGGTACCGGCACCGACGACGCGATGACGCGCTCGGAGGAGCGCATGCATGTCGGCATCGAGCGCCGCGAGGCCGGGCGTGCGAGGCTGCGCAAGTATGTCGTCACCGAGGAGGTGCAGCAGACGGTTCCGGTGCGCCGTGAGGAGGTTCGCGTCGAACGCGAGCCGATCACGGAGGCCAACCGTGATGCCGCCATGGCCGGACCCGACATCAGCGAGGCCGAGCACGAGGTCGTCCTGCACGAAGAACGCCCCGTGACGGAGACCGAGACAGTACCGGTGGAGCGGGTGCGCCTGTCGGCCGAGGAGCGCACCGAAGAGGAAACGGTGCGCGGCCGGGTCCGCAAGGAGCAGATCGAGACCGAGGGCGTCGAGGACGAACCCCCGCGCGACATGTAGGTTCGCGGTCTTTCGGAGGTGTCCGGCAGCCCAAAGCCCACCGGACACCTCCCGGGACCGTGGGCGCACTGTACGGAAGGAACGGAATGATGACGAAGGTCGAGCAGCCCCTCACAGACGCCGCCATCAAAGTGCGGCAGGTCAATCACTACCAGTTCAGCTGGGTCGCGGGAGAACCCGGCCGGCCCGGCACCTTTACCCTGCAGCTGGTCCTGGACGAAGGCGCCGGGGAAGAAGTCCTCACCGTCGACGCCGACGACGCCGACGTCCTGAAGGAACTGCTGGAACACACCCAGACGGTGCAGTACGACGTCCCCCGCCACACCCTCATGTTCGGCGTCACGCCCGCCGGCAGCTGACCAGGAGCCTGCAAAGGGGTGAGGGGTGTGGCCGGGGACGGCTCGGCTCCCTGCTCAGCGAGCCCCGGGCACGTCTTCCGTGACGCCGTTCAGCGGTGACGACGGGTCACTGCCGTACGGGCGGGTGATGACCTCAAGGCCGTGACCGGCCGGGTCGGTGAAGTACACGCCGCGCCCCCCGTCGTTGCGGTTGATCCGTCCCGGCTGGCGGCCGTGCGGATCTGCCTGGAGGGGGATCCCGGCCGTGACGAGCCGGTCGAGGATCTCGTCGAACTCGTCCTCGGACACGAGGAACGCGTAGTGCTGCATGGGGATGTCGGCGTCGATGGTCGCGAAATCCAGCGTGACACCGTTGGCGGTCGTCACCGGCAGGAAGACCCCGGCCGGTTCCCCGACCTGAAGCCCCAGGATCTCCGCGAGGAAATGAGCGGACTTCTCCCGGTCACGGGAGAGAACGATGGTGTGGTTGAACTCGACTGACACGGGTGAATGCCTCCACGGGCATCTCCGCGGCGCCTCCATGCCTCACCCAGCCGGTGACCGGCACGCGATGCCGCACTGTGGATCATAGGCACCCCCGTACAGGCCGGTCGAGCGGTTTTCCGCCAGGTACGGCACGCGTTCGGCGTCCTGCCGCAGGCCCAGGCCGACCGCTGCCTCAACGCGCTGCGGCGGCCGTGGCTGCCCGTTCGTAGAAGTGGGCGCGGACCCGGCGCAGCCACGCCTCGACGGGCGCCTCGTCGGGGCGGTCGGGCAGTACGGTGCGGGTCTCGGCGAAGGCGGTCTCGTACTCCCGGAGCAGCGAGCGCGCGGCCGAGGCGTCGGCGGCGACGCGCTCACCGAACTCGTGGTATCCGTCGGGGTCCTCGACCCGTACCGTCAACCGGCCCGTGGCGTACAGCTCCAGGCCCTGGTGGCACAGCCGCTTCAGGTGCCGGGCGTGCTTGGCGGTGCGCCTGCGGGTGTCCGCCGAGAACGAGCCGTCGCCGCGGGCTTCGAGGCGGCGGAACTGCTGGGTTGCGTAGCCGAGGTAGGCGTCCCGCACGCGGGGCGCGCACAGCAGTGACGACCGGAGGCCGATCAGGTCCTCCCCGAGCGGTGTGCGCACCTCGTACAGCTCGTCCGGCAGCCACACCAGCTCCATGACGGTCGGGTTGCCGCCCAGCGCGAGCCGGCACCACTTGGCGGCCTCGTGCAGGGTGCGGTCCGGTGCCGTGGTCACCTGGGACTCCTTCGGGCGGCGCAGCCCGTGCAGGTCCTCGGTGGGCGCGGCGAACAGGCCGAGGCGGTCCACGTCGGAGCCCTCACGGGCGAGTCCGTACGCGGTGGAGCCGACGATGCCGGAGAGCAGCAGGTTGGGGAGGGTCACGGTCGGCCG
Organism: Streptomyces sp. S.PNR 29; assembly: GCF_030386795.1. Taxonomy (GTDB): domain Bacteria; phylum Actinomycetota; class Actinomycetes; order Streptomycetales; family Streptomycetaceae; genus Streptomyces. The sequence goes on along the minus strand of NZ_JANUQM010000011.1, from coordinate 100,016 downwards.
CCTTCCTGGTACGGGTTCTGGGCCACGGCGGCGAAGCGCGCGGCGACGGCGCGGACGCGCGGGCGCGGCTGCGGATGCCGCCCGTCGTCGAACCGGCGCCGTGGCGCTCCATTGTCGTGAGGTGCGGGGGTGCGGTCACCGGGTTTTCCCGGGGGTGCGGGAACGCTCAGCCGGCGCCGTGCTCAGCGAGCTGGAAGTGCCAGAGGATCATCGCCGGAACGCCTGCGTTCGCCGCTCGTGCCGCCTCGGGCACCAAGGCCTCCAGGGACCACGGCCAGACGTCCCAGGGGCCCGGTCCCTCCGCACGCGCCGTCTCCTCGGACTCGGACTCCCCCACGGCCGGCGACCCCGGCTCCTCACAGCGCCGTAGCCGCAGCCCCGCCGACAGCGCGGCGCGCAGGTAGTCCCCCGTGCGGTGGCAGTAGCCGGCCAGGCGCCCCGGCGTCCCGTCCGGTCGCCGCACCGGGGGCACGATGCCCCGCGCCAACCGCTCCGGATGGAGGTCGGCGATCAGCAGGTGCCCGCCGGGGCGCAGCACCCTGGCGAACTCGGCGACGACGGGGCCGAGTCGGGGCGTGTGGGTCAGTGCCAGCGAGCAGACGACCAGATCCACGGCGTCGTCGTCCACGGGCAGCTCGCGCAGGTCGCCGAGCACGAAGTTCCCCTCCGGGACCCGTCGGCGGGCATGTGCGAGCATGTCGGGTGAGCTGTCCACGCCCAGGACCCGGTGACCGTACCCGGCCAGCGAGGCCGCGATCCTGCCGGTGCCGCAGGCGGCGTCCAGGACGACACCGGGCGGCAGGGCGCCGGCGATCTCCCTGACCAGGGGGCCGTCGAAGTCGAAGGCCGGGTTGGGTCCGTCGTACGTCTCGGCCCAGACGCCGTATCCCTCGACCGTGTCCACACGGGCCACGTCCACGGCCGCGGCCGCCAGCGACACATCGTCCAGCAGGCGTCTGATCTCGTCGATACGCGCCTGGACGAAGTCCCGGTCGTACTCTCCGGTGAACGCCCGCATCAGGGCGAGGCCTTCAAGGCCCAGCGCGTAGGCCAGCGGATCCTCGTGAGGCATGCCCGCGACGCTAGCGACCCGTACGCCGCGCATGCCATCGCATTTTCGCGCGCGTGGCCGCCCGGGTCGGCGTGCTGCCGCAGGGCGAGCAGCCCGGCGTGGGCCCGCTCCGCCGAAGAACCGCCGTGCGTCCTCCGTACGGCCGGGCCGGGGGCGCCGACGCTCGCCGAGCGTTATCACAGGTCGATCGTCGAGATCGTTCCGTCGGCCCGTGGGGCCACCCCCGTCAGCAGTCGCTCCTCCAGGACGGTCGCGTAGAGAGCGGCCCGGGTGGCGGCGGGATGGACCGGGGGCCAGATGCCCCGGCGGAAGACGCAGCCGTGGCCCCGGAAGAACACCACCGCCGTGGCGCCGACGACCAGGCCACCCGTGGCGTCCGCCAGGTCCTCAGGCGTGAGCGAGTCGAACGCGGCGCCGCGTCGCTCCTCGCACAGGTCCTGGACGGCAGGGCGAGCTGCCCGAAGAAAGGCGTCCGTGTAGTCCTGCGGGCCGTTCTCCCTCGTTCGCATCACCCGACACGGTAACCGGACCGATCCGCGATCTTCAGCGTCCGCGCCCCGCAGACGCCTGACCTGGGGGTTCCGGCAAACGAGGGACCGGGACGGCGGTCAAGCTGCGATTCGGCCGCCACGAGGGCATGGTGGTGCCATGGACACGCGGCCTCCTGTGGTGGTGCTGCCTCCGGCGGCTGATGGCGGCCGGAGGGTGACGATCCATGGTGAACGCGTGGGTACCGCCTACAGCCTCTTCGACGTGCTGGACTTCCTGCACCAGGCGGGTCTGCCCGCCGAGGACCGGGCCGTCGACGATCCCGAGCTGATCGAGTGGCGCGGCGGCGGGCCGTACGACTGGAACGGCACGGCCTGAGTCTGTTGCGGCAGACCGTGGTCTCCGGGACCGGTGGTGCGCGGGCACATGTCAGTCCGCCCGCCACGGCCGGAGCTTGTCGGGGTTGAGAACCGCCCAGATCCGCATGATCCGGTCGCCTGCGACGTCGAACGCCAGCACCGACACGGTGACGTCCTCCAGCCGAGCCATGAGACCGGGCCGGCCGTTGACCGTGCACTCCAGGACCGTCACCTCGGGTACCGCCCTGGCCCGCTCGGCGAAGAAGCACGCGACCTGCTCAGCGCCCTGCACCGGGTGGAGAGAGGCCGGGACGATACCGCCGCCGTCACCGGTCGCCGTGGCGTCAGGAGCCAGCAGGCCGATGAGGGCCTCGATGTCCTTGGCCTCCCAGGCCTGCTTGAAGCGTCTGACGATGTCGGCGCGCTGGGCCGCCGGAGTCACGTGGGACCCCGAGGCGCGCACGCGGCGGCGGGCCGATGAGGCCAGCTGGCGGCAGGCCGCCGGCGAACGGCCGACGATCTCGGCCACTTCGGCGAAGGAGTAGCGGAAGACATCGTGCAGGATGAACGTGACCCGCTGGGCCGGAGTCATCGATTCGAGCACGACGAGGAAGGCCATGTTGACCGACTCGTCGAGGGTGACCCGGTCGGCGGGGTCGGCCGTGCTGTCGCCCCCTGCCCCGCTGATCCACTCCGTACCGCCGGGCAGCGGCTCCGGGATCCACGGGCCCACATAGCGCTCCCGTCGGGCCCGTGCCGAGCCGAGCAGGTCGAGGCAGAGGCGGCTGGCGACCGTCGTCAGCCAGCCACCGGGGGACGCGATGCCTGCCCGCTGCTGTGGTGACATGGCGTACCAGCGGGCGTAGGTCTCCTGTACGACGTCCTCGGCCTCGGCCAGCGAGCCGAGGAGCCGGTACCCGAGGTTGATCAGCTGATGCCGCTCGCTCATGATCGCGCTCAGGCTCGGGTCGAGCCGGTCGTCTCCCGGCCCGGTCGGGGTGGTCATGGTGTGGACGACTCCCTTGGTCACTTGTGTCCTCGCCCCTTCGACGACACAGCCCACCGAAGTGTGAGGCCGGGGCGTCGCCTCACATTCCGCGGGGCTGTGCCGTCGTACCCGCTGGAACCGACACCACGCGGACGCGAAACGTCGCGCCGCGGTGGACCGACCACATCTCTTCCCTCCAGGAGCGAGCAACCATGACGACCACGGCCGACGTCGGCGAACTGACCGGCGACTACGTCCTCGACACGGCCCGCACGCGCATCGGCTTCGCCGCGCGGGCCGCGATGGTCACCAAGGTGCGCGGGCAGTTCGACGAGTTCGAGGGCAGCGCGCACCTGGACGGCGACGCCCCGTCGATGTCCACCGCCCGGCTCACGATCCGGGCGAGGAGCGTCCGGACCCGCAACCGGAAGCGCGACGACCATCTGCGCGGCAACGACTTCCTGGGCACCGACGGCCATCCGGCCATCACCTTCACCTCGACCCGCGTGGAGCAGGCCGAGGAGACCGGCTTCAAGGTCACCGGTGACCTGACCGTCCGCGGTGTGACCAAGCCGGTCGTCGTGGACGTCCGGCTGACCGGCGCCGAGAAGGACCGGCAGGGCACCTTCCGGGTCGCTTTCACGGGCAGGGCGACGGTCCATCGCAAGGACTGGGGTGTCAGTGGGGGCGGGGGCCTGATCAGCGACAAGGTGGCGCTGGAGTTCGACATCGCAGCGATCCGGCGGTCCTGACGCCACGGCGGCCCCGAGCGGGTCAACAGGTGTGGGTGCCAGGGCCGTTGACCCTGACCTGACGCAACAGCAGAATGAGCGCGCACTCGTGAGAGCGCTCTCAAGCGCGCCACGCCCACGCCGCCACCCCGCCACATCCGAGGAGACCCATGACCGCCGGCCAAGGCCCGGGACTCAGCCGCCGTACGCTCATCGGGGCCGGCCTCGGCGCGGCGGTCCTCACCGCGGGCGGCTCCGGAGCGGCCCTGGCGGCGGGACGCCCGTCCGCCGCCACAGCCCCGCCCCAGCGCAGGGCGTACGCCTTCCTCGCCGCCGCCATGGACGCCTACCCGGATCACGGCACCCTCCGGCTGGCCCAGAGCTACACCGACCAGGCCGGCCTGTTCAGCACGGCGTTCACCTACGACAACGCCCTCGCGGTCCTCGCCCACCTCGCCTCCCGCACCGAGGGCGGCCGGTCCCGGGCCGTGGCACTCGGCGAAGCACTCCTGTACGCCCAGGCCCACGACCCCGCGTACGACGACGGCAGGCTGCGTCAGGCCTACAACGTCGGGCCGTACACCTTCTACGACGGTTCACCGCAGCCCGAGGGCTTCGTCCGAGCGGACGGCACGGCCAACATCGGCACCCAGTTCGGCTTCACCGGCACGGCCGTGGGCGACATGGCCTGGGCCGGCATCGCGCTGTGCGCACTCGCCCACCGCACAGGTCAGCGCCGCTTTCTCACCGGCGCCGTACGGATCGGCGAGTGGATCGAGCGGGTCGGCCGTACGGACGAGCCCCTCGGCGGCTACAAGTTCGGGGTCAACGGGGCGAACGAGAAACTTCCGTTCACCTCGACCGAGCACAACACCGACCTGATCGGCCTCTTCGGCCGGCTCGCCCGGCTCACCGGGGACCGGGTGTGGCGGGAGCGGCGCGCGCGTGCCGAAGCCTTCGTCAAGACGATGTGGGAACCGTCCGGAGGCTTCTTCTACACCGGCACCGACGACGGCGTGACGATCAACAGATCCCCGGTCCCCGAGGACACCCAGACCTGGACCCATCTCGCCCTCGCCTCCCCCGCCCATGCCCGGTCGCTGGACTGGGCCGCGGCCGAACTCGCCGTACTGGACACGGCCGAACGGCGCAACAGCACGGTGCCCGTGGGCCAGTCCTACGAAGGGGTCACCTTCAGCTCCGCCTCCCTCCTGGCGAACGAGGACGCCCCGATCGCCGACGGTCAGCCCAGGCCCGACCGCAACGGCGTGTGGTTCGAGGGAACGGCCCACCTGGCGCTCGCCCTGCGCGACCGGCACGCCCCCGGAGACGAGGCACGCGCCCGCCGGCTGATCTCCTCCATCGAGCGGGCACAGGAGCTGCTCGGCGACGGCCAGACCATCGGAGGCAAAGCGCCGGCCGCGCACTGCGGAGTCGTCTCGGCGAGCAGTCCGCTGGACACCGGTTTCGGATTCGGCTACTACCCGTACCGGCACACCGGCGCCACCGCCTGGTACCTGCTGGCCGCGGCACGCGCCAACCCGCTGCGGGCCTGAGCAGCACCGCGCGGACAGGGGGAAATCGTTCAGGGCTGCCCGGTGCCGGCCGACGCGGTGCTCGGGGCCTGAGTGCCGGTGGTGCCGAACCGGATGGGACTCTGCGGACACGACCCAGGCGCGAGGACCGGGGCGGACAACGCATGACCGGCAAAGCGCGTGCCAGGATTGCACAAAGCCCCGACACCGGTGCCGGGCAGGGCTCCCCGCGTCAGCGTTTGGCGAACTGGGCCCGGCCTGGCTGGTCGACGTTCGGGGTGATGGCGATGCCGGTGTCGGTGAGTGACTGGCCGTGGATGTCCGTGACGCGGATGTCGGAACCGCAGCCGGTGCCGTCCGCCGAGACGAAGTAGTTGTACTCCTGGCGCGGCAGTTGACGCCATGTCGAGCCGGTGCGGACTTCCAGGGTGGCGACGGGGTTGCGGTGGTTGCGGACCTGGATGCCGCACCACCACTGCGAGGAGCCCTCCTTGTAGCGGTAGGTGACGGGGCCGCTGATGTCCGGGCTCACCAGCTTCCAGGTGATCGGCACACGGCCTGCCACGGGGTCGGCGATGCGGGCGAAGGCACGTTCACCGAGGTCGATGTCCCCGGGGCGGCACTCCGGGCACCGGTCGACGATCTTCACCGTGATCTCCCCCCGGGGGCCCTTGACGTGGAGGTACGCCCCGCACATCCGGGAGTTCTCGTAGTCGGTGTGGTTCAGGGCCGCGATGCCGATGTCGGCGGTGGCGTCGTAGAGGCAGTTGCCGACGCCGGTCGCGCCGTAGAAGGTGCCCTCGCCTGAGTAGGTGATGCCGGGCTGGACGGTGGCGTGTGCCGGTGACGCGGTCGCGCACACGAAGGCCGTGGCGCCGGCCAGGAGCATGACGGGTCTGCTGCGCATGCGGGTGCCTTTCGAGAACGGTGGGGCGCGCTCGCGACGCGATCCTGACACCCTGCGGAGATCGATTGAAAGTGCAATTACAGTCATGCGTCTCGGCCCCTGTCACCACCGCCGGTTCGCTCCGGACGGCTTTCACAAGGGCTTGACGGAGACTTGAGCAGCGGTCACATTCGGGAGACCTGTGGGAGCGCTCCCAGCAGGCCGAGTCCTCTGGCAAAGGATGGCCCCATGCAGACGCATCGCCGTTTGTCCCGAAGGACGTTGGTCGCGGCCGCCGCCGCGGGCCTCGTCGGTGCCGTCGCCGCACCCTCGCAGGCATCCACCGCACGGGCCCGGTTCCACACGGTGGGCCGGGTCAGGTACGCCGACGACGGATTCGTGCAGTACACGTGGCCCGGCATCTCCTTCGAGGGGCGGTTCCGCGGCACCGGTGTCGGCATCGTCCTCGACGACGCCGACAACGACTACGACGTCCAGATCGACGGAACCACCGTCGCCTCCCTGGTGACCCCGGGCCGGACCACCTCCTGGATCGACGGCCTGCCCGGCACCGAGCACCGCGTGCGGCTCGTCAAGCGCACGGAGAGCCCGTGGGCCACGGGCCGGTTCGGCGGGTTCGTCGCCGCCCCTGGAGGCACGATCCTCGCCAGGCCCCCGGCACGGAGCAGACAGATCGAGTTCATCGGCGACTCCTTCACCGCGGGCTACGGCAACCTCTCCACCCTGCGCGACTGTTCGGGCAACGGAGGAGTCAACCGCAACAGCAACGCCGACCTCGCCTTCGGCGCCCTCACCGCCCGTAGCCTGGGCGCCGACTACCAGGTCAACGCGTTCTCCGGCCGTGGCATGGTCCGCAACTACAACGGCAGCAGCCCCGGTACGGACTTCCGCACGTACTACGACCGGGCACTGCTGAACGTCGACGGCGACGTCTGGCGAAAACCGGCCACCTGGCGGCCTCAGGTCGTCGTGATCGGCCTGGGCATCAACGACTTCTCGACACCGCCCAACCCGGGCGAGCCGTGGGCCGGCCAGGAGGAGTTGGCCACCGCCTACGAGGCCGCCTACCACGGCTTCCTGGACAAGCTGCGCGCCCGGTACGGCCCCAGGACCTTCCTCGTGGTCAGCGCCACCCACGTCTACAACGCCCCCGTGTTCCCCGAGACGGCCCAGCGCATCGTCCAGGAACGCAACCGGCGGGGCGACAGCCGGGTCCGCTACTGGTACTACGACGATCCCCGCCTGGACCGCCTCGGCTGCGACTGGCACCCCTCCCTCAACGACCACCGCATCATCTCCGGCCTGCTCAAGACCCACCTCACCACGCTCCCCCTGCACTGGTAGGCGAACGGCAGTACGTCACACGGCCGCGTCGTCGATCAACCGCAACGCCAGCCGCTGGAGTTCGGGGGTCGCCTTCTCGGGGCTGCCGGTGTCGAACGGCGGGTCGGGGTCGTACTCGACGGCGAGCTGCATGGCCTGGCCCACCTGTTCGCCGGCCAGCCGCGCGGCGAGGTGCAGACCCACGTCGATGCCTGCCGAGACACCGGCGGCCGTGATGACCTTCCCGGCCTCGACGAAGCGTCCGGGGGTGTAGACGGCGCCGACCTCCGCCAGATAGGAGCGGGAGGCCCAGTACGTGGTGGCGGGCAGCCCGCGCAGCAGCCCGGCCGCGCCCAGGATCAGCGATCCCGTGCACACGGACGTGGTCCACACCGACCGGCGGTGGATGTGCCGGATCCAGTCGAGGACCACGCGGTCGGCCATCGTCGTCGTGACGCCGCGCTCGCCACCACCGGGTACGAGGAGCACCTCCGCCTCGGTCACGTCGGCCAGCGAACGCTCCGCCACCAGCCCCAACTCGCCGGTGTCGGTGCGGATCCGCCCGGACCTCTCGGCCACGGTGGTCACCGTCACCCCCGGAACCCGGCACAGCACCTCGTACGGCCCGACCGCGTCGAGCGCGGTGAAGCCGTCGTACAGCAGCACCGCGACGCGTGTCGTGCCCCCGTCGGGCTCCCGGGCACCGGCGTCCTCCGCCCGCCCCGCCTGCGCGGCCCGTGCCGCCGGCACGCCTCCGCCTGCCACCAGGCCCGCACCCAGCCCGCCTGCCACAACGCCCCGGAGCAACCGGCGGCGATCACGGTCCATGCCTGTCATGTCCGACTCCCTCTCCCGAAACACGCCCCACAGGGGCACCGGTGACCAGGTAGTCGGCCCGAGTCGGCGTCGAGTTCCCGTGAACCGGTTTGCTTGTCCCCCGCCGGACAGGGCACGCGTTGCGGGACAGCACGGCGTGGTCACACGCAGACGCGGCCCGCCGTAAACGGCATCGGCGAAAGGAAAGCCTTGCAGCCCGAACGCGAACAGCCCGAGCACGAACAGTCCGCACCCCAGGTCGTCTCCGAGCCCGACCCGCCCTACGACTCCCAGAAGCAGCAGCGGCCCGGCCTGGAGGCCGACATGCGCACCCCGCCGCGCTACCGGGCGGACCGGTACCGCGCCTGCGGCAAGCTCCGGGACAAGGTCGCGCTGATCACCGGCGGGGATTCCGGCATCGGACGGGCCGTCGCCCTGCTGTACGCGAGGGAGGGTGCCGACGTCGCGATCGTCCATCTGCCGGACGAGCAGGTGGACGCGGAGCAGGTGCGGCGCGAGGTGGAGGAGCAGGGGCGACGTTGCCTGCTGCTGCCGGGGCACCTGACGGACGAGGCGTTCTGCCGCGAGGCCGTGGAGCGGACGGTGGCCGAACTCGGCGGACTGAACATCCTGGTGAGCAACGCCGCCTACCTCAACAGCAAGCTGGAGCTGGAGCAGCTGACCGCCGAGGACTTCGACCGCACGTTCAAGACCAACGTGTACGCCTACTTCCATCTGCTCATGGCAGCGCTGCCCCACCTCCGGCCGGGGGACGCGGTCATCGCCACGGCGACGGAGGAAGCCCTCAAAGGCAGCACGACGATGATCGACTACGCGGCGTCCAAGGCCGCGCTGATCACCCTGACCAAGTCCGTCGCCGTGCACCTCGCCCAGCGGGGTGTGCGCGCCAACGTGGTGGCCCCCGGCCCCACTTGGACGCCGCTCAACGAGGCGGACCAGAACATGCCCCCGGACGGCCTGGCCCATATCGGCAGCGAGGCACCGCTGCAGCGTGCGGCCCAGCCGGAGGAGATCGCGCCGACGTACGTCTACCTCGCTTCCGACGCCGACTCCAGCTACACGGTCGGCGAGGTGATCGCCGTGACGGGCGGCATCGTCGACACCCGGTGAGGTGCTGGGCGGAGGCGGGGTGGTGCCTTTCCGCGGCGTCCCCGCCTCGCGCCGCCGCTTGACGCTGAACCGTTTCATTGCTTCTCTCGAAAGGCTGCCTATGGGAGCGCTCCCAGCCCTCACCCGAAAGGGATTCCCGTGCAGACCACCCCCCACGACGCGCCCTCGCTCCGCGCCAGACGCACGCTGCCGGCCGTGCTCACCGCCGTTCTCGTCGCCTGCCTGCTCTCCTTGACGGGCCACTCCCCGGCGCGGGCCGCCGCGGGTGACGGCTCGGTGTCCGATCCCAACATCGTGTACGTCGGACGCTGGGACACCGGTTCCGGCACCGCGGCGGTGCCCGGCTGGACCGGCGCGTATCTGCAGACGGCCTTCACCGGGACCACGGTGAAGGTGAAGGCCCGAGACGCGGTCAACCTGTACGTGAGCATCGACGGCGGCCCCGACGTCTTCCACGCCGGCGTGCGCGGCACGGTGAACCTCACGCCGCGGCCCCTGTCCCCCGGCACCCACACCCTGCGGATCTCCTACCGCTCGGGCGACACCGTCTTCCAGGGCCTGGTGCTGGACGCCGGTGCGCGCACGGTCGCCCCGAACATGCCGTCCCGGCTGGTCGAGTTCGTCGGCGACTCCATCACCGCCGGTGCCCTCACCGACCGGCTGGCGCTCGACTCGTACGCCTGGAAGACGGGCGAGCAGCTGGGTATGCGCCACACCCAGATCGCCCGCTCCGGCTACTGCCTTGTCGCCCAGTCCGGCTGCACGGGTCTGAGCACCCAGTTCTTCAAGGCGGCGAGCACGGGTGGCCAGGGCTGGGACTTCTCCCGCTACCGGGCGGACGCCGTCGTAATCAACCTCGGCACCAACGACATCGGCCACGGGGTGAGTTCCGCGCAGTTCCGGTCGGCGTACACCAAGTTCCTGAGCGATCTGCGCGCCACGTACCCGAACGCGCACCTCTTCGCGGTGCAGACGCTGAAGAAGCGCTACGTCACCGAGACCAAGGCGGCCGTCGGCGCACGCAACGCCGCCGGTGACGCCAGGGTGCACTACGTCGACACCACGGGCTGGCTCACCGACGGCACCGACTACGAGGACGGCAACGGACACCCCAACGAGGCGGGCCACACCAAGTTCGCGAACCGCCTCGCCCCCGTCCTCGGCGCCCGCCTCGGCACCCCGGCCTCCGCACGGGCAGCCGCTCCCGGGCAGCCCGGCGACCCCAACATCAAGTTCGTCGGCCGCTGGGACACCCAGAGCTCCCCCACCGCCTACACCCCGTACTGGGCGGGTGCGTACTACCGGGTCGGCTTCACCGGCCGGACCGTCCAGCTCAAGCAGCGGGGCACGATCGACTTCTGGGCGCGGATCGACGACGGGCCGGTGAAGTTCTACGACGACGTCAAGGGGACGGTGAACCTCACCCCGACGGCGCTGGCGGCCGGCCGGCACACCCTCCAGGTCAACTACCAGGTGGTCGCCGGCTCGTACCGGGGCGACGCGGTCTTCCAGGGACTGGTCCTCGACAGCGGCGCCACGACGTTCGCACCACCGGCCCCCGGCAAGCTGATCGAGTTCGTCGGCGACTCGATCACGGTGGGGACGACGACCTCGCAGAACGCCCGCACCGCGTACGGCTGGCTGATCGGCGAACGGCTCGGCACCGAGCACACCCAGATCGCCCAGGGCGGCGCCTGTCTGGTCGCCGCGGCGGACGGATGCGTGGGGCTGGAGCAGCAGTTCACCAAGCTCAACCCGAACGCGCCCACGCCCGGCTGGGACTTCTCCCGGTACAAAGCCGACGCGGTCGTCATCAACCTCGGCACCAACGACGTCGGCCACGGGGTCAGTACCACGCAGTTCCAGGCGGCGTACTCAAGCCTGCTGCGCAAGGTCCGCGCCGCCTATCCGCAGGCCTGGATCTTCGCGCTGGAGACCTTCCGAGGGCGGTTCGTCCCGCAGACCGAGGCAGCCGTCCGGGCGGCCGTCGCCGGCGGTGACGCGCGGGTCTCCTTCGTCGACACCACCGGCTGGCTGGGTTCCGGCGACCTGACGGACTCGGTCCACCCCAACGACCGGGGCCACCGTGTCATCGCCGACCGTCTCGCCCCGGTCATCGCGGCGAGGATCGGTACCTGACGGAACGGCAGCCAGACCGGCCCGGCCCGGCCTGGCTGCCGGTGTCCCTCAGCGCCTCAGGTCCGCCCCGGCCGCGGCCGCGACGACGGCGTCCCGCTCGGTGCGGGTGAAGAGCCCCGCGGACAGCCAGGTGTCGGCGAGGGTGCGGACGGCCCTGACGAACCGGCCGGAGCTCGCGAAGGGTGCCTGCTCCCAGAGCACGTCGAGGAAGGTCAGGCCGTCGTCTCGCGCGCGGTTGGGGACGCCGGAGTCGGCCGTGCCGAACACAAAGGAGAAGGTCCGCCTGGCGACGTCCGCCACGGCGTCGGCGTCGTACACCTCCCCCTGGGAGAGCGTCACCGCCGTCAACGACGGCAACTGCCTGGACCTGCCGGACGGTTCGGCCGAAGTTCTGGTTCGCGCCGGAACCGCAGGGCGCAGAAGTTCGCCTGGAACGCCGACGGCACACCGAACTTCGGCACCCCGGTGGCCGTCGGCGTCCCGCTGACCTCACCGTCGGGCGAGTAGCCCCCGGCCCCAGCGGCGGGGCATCCGGGCGATGCCCCGCCGCACCGCGTCGACGTATTCTTCGGCCGTGGCCGGCACCGAACCGATGCGGCTTCCCGACATGCCGCTGCACGACCCTTTCGTCGTCGCGGACGAGAAGACCCGCACCTACTACCTCTACACCTCCAACGACCCGTCCGTGTCGGCCGTGGACGGTACCGGCACGATGGTCTACCGCAGCCGCGACCTGCGTGACTGGACGCGCCCCGTCGTGGTCTTCCTGGCCGGGGAGCAGACGGGCATCTGGGCGACCGACGGCGGATGGGCGCCAGAGGTGCACGCATGGGGCGGCATGTACTACCTGTTCACCACGCTGCACAACCAGGACAAGCCGCTTCCGGTACCACCGCCCTCCCCGTGGGGCACGCCGTTCCAGATCCCGAACCACATGCGCGGCACCATCACGGCGGTTTCCGACTCGCTGCTCGGCCCCTTCACCGTCACCGACCCCGCACGCCCCACCCCGCCCGCCGAGCTGATGACCCTCGACGGCACGCTCTACGTCGATCCCTCCGGGCAGCCCTGGATGGTGTACGCGCACGAGTGGCTGCAGACCGTCGACGGCACCATGGAAGCGATCCGGCTGGCTCCGGACCTGTCCCGGACCATCGGAGAACCCATCTTCCTGTTCAAGGCGTCGGACGCGTCCTGGCTCGGCGAGCAGATACCCGGCGGCATACCGCATCAGCTCCCGCCCTACGTCACCGACGGCCCGCAGCTGTACCGCACCCCTGACGGCTCCCTCCTCATGCTGTGGTCGACGTACGAGAAGAACGTGGCCGGTCCGGACGGCACCGTCAGTGGCGGCTACGTCCAGACCTACGCCGTATCCGGGTCCGGCGACCTCGCGGGCCCGTGGCAGCAGCAGCGGCCCCTGGTCCGCGAGGACAGCGGTCACGGCATGCTGTTCCGCACGTTCGACGACCGCCTGATGCTGATCCTCCACCGCCCCTTCGAGAACGCGCGGGGGAAGCTGTACGAGATGCGGCTCACCGGTCACGAGCTACGGGTCGTCCGCCGGCGCGCCGACCTCGACGGGGGCGGGTGACGGCGCGCCGGATACCCGAGCGCGGCTCAGGCCCAGGCCGTCACCGGTGTGAACGAGCTGTCCTGCCGGAACAGGTCCGTCCCGTCCGAGCGTTCGACGCGGAGCTGGTAGCTGTAGTGCCGCAGGTAATAGCCGGGGTAGTTGTACGACTCGAAGCGGATCGAGCCGCTCGCGCTGCCCGTGCGGGCGATGAACGTGGCGTCCTTGGCGAAGGTGCTCGTGCCGTCGTTGGCGTCGAACCGGGCGCGGAAGTCCCAGTGGCGCAGGTACTTGCCGGCCGCGTCCCGGAAGGAGTAGCCGTTCGCGTCGGCGAGCCCCGGGACGACCGTGAAGGTGGAGGCCTGCTTCTCGGCGGTGGTACTGGTGCTGCTCACCACGGGGAGGTTGAGCAGGGAGGACTGCTCCTGCCAGTAGCGCGTGGTGTAGTTGACCGACCGGAAGGAACGGGTGACGTTCCTGGCCAGGCTCGGACCGCCCGAGACCGTCTCCTTCACCACCGTGAAGTGCCGGGCGGTGCCGGAGACGGCGGGCAGCGCGGCCGGGGCGGACCAGGTGGCGAAGGTGTCGTAGCTGTCGCTGTAGTAGTAGTTCCCGTCGCCGTAGCCGTCGAAGAAGATCCGCCAGCCGCCGTTGTCGAGCTGCACCAGCGCCGGGCCCTCGCGGTAACTGCCCCAGCCCGCCCAGTCGCCCGTCCTGCGGATCGTGTACGGGCCGGTGAGGTTCGAGGCGGTGGCGTACTCGATGTACTTCGTCGTCTCGTTCTTCGGGAAGGCGTGGTAGGTCGAGCCGATCTTCACGATGAACGTGTCGATGTGGTTGGCGCCGATACCGGACAGGGCGACGGGTGAACTCCACGAAGTCAGCGCGGAGTTGGTGGCCTTGAGCAGGTACGGCGTGAAGATCCACTGGTCGTTCGCGGTGGAGCAGGACACGATGATGTTGACACTGCCGTCGCTGTCGACGAACCACTCGGGCGCCCACGCCCGGGAGAGGTTCGCGATCGGGACCGTGTAGTCGTACAGGAACGTCCAGGTGACCCGGTCGGAGCTGCGGGCGAAGCCGATGGTGGTGCTGGTGTCCTGCCAGGTGTGGGTCGTGTAGGTGATGTAGTAGTAGCCGTCGGTGTGTCTGAAGATGCTCGCGTCGCGGATCCGGTTGCTGGGCGGTGTGTAGGCGGAGGCCTTGAGCAGCCGGAAGTCGGTGGCGTCGTCGGACTGGTAGACGTTCACCGTGCCGTCGTTGCTGTTGAGGAACGGCACGATGGTGTAGCGGGTGGCCGAGCCGCTCGGCGGGGCGGCGGCGAGGGCGGTGCCCAGCAGTCCGGGCGCTTCGCCCAGCAGGACCGCCGAGGCGGGCAGGGCGGCCATCGCGCGCAGCAGGGTACGGCGGGACGGCATGGGGGGACGTGAGGTCACGGCGGCTCTCCTGTTCGAGATTCCGAATGCGGTTCGGAAAGTCGATCAGAAGGTAGGGGTGGGGCACCTGTACGTCAATGGGTCGCGCAGGAACTGATGGGGCTCGTGGGACCTCTGTTGGCGGCCAGTGAAACGACGCTCCCGCGCGCACGCTTCGCCTGCGGCCCTCCGGACGTTACCGTTCGGTAGACAACACGCTCTCCGGAGGTGCCCGCATGACGCTCGACCGTGTCACTGGCCTGGCGGAGTCCGCCCGAGCGCTGGCCGCCGGGGAGGTGACGTCCCAGGCGCTGGTCGAGCGGGCCCTGGCGCGGATCGAGGCGACCCAGGGATCACTCAACGCCTTCCGGATCGTACGGACCGAGGCCGCGCTCATCGAGGCCAAGGCCGCCGACCGGGAACTGGCCGCCGGGGCGCGCAAGCCGCTGCTCGGGGTGCCCGTGGCCGTGAAGGACGACATGGACGTGGCCGGCGAGCCGACGGCCTTCGGCTGCTGCGGAGAGCATCCGCCGGTCGCCGAGGACGGGGAGGCGGTCCGGCGGCTGCGCGCGGCCGGGGCCGTGATCGTCGGCAAGACCAACACGTGCGAGTTCGGGCAGTGGCCGTTCACCGAGGGACCCGCCTTCGGCGCCACCCGCAATCCGTGGAGTCCGGAGCACACGCCGGGCGGCTCGTCCGGCGGTTCGGCCGCGGCCGTGGCGGCCGGGCTGGTGCCCGCGGCACTCGGCTCGGACGGCGCCGGGTCGGTGCGGATCCCGGCCGCCTGGACCCACCTGATCGGCATCAAGCCGCAGCGCGGCCGCATCTCCACCTGGCCGCGCGGCGAGTCCTTCCAGGGCATCACGGTCAACGGCACCCTCGCCCGTACGGTCGCCGACGCGGCCCTGCTGCTGGACGCGGCGAGCGGCAACCACGAGCGGGACCCGCACCAGCCGCCGGCCGTCGACGCCTCTCGGGCGGTGGGCCGGGACCCCGGCCGGCTGCGGATCGCGCTCTCGCTCACACCACCGTTCACCGCCCTGCCCGCCCGTCTCCAGCCGGAGGTGCGGGCCCGGGTCGTCGAACTCGCCGAGCAGCTGGCCGGGATGGGGCACACGGTGGAGGAGGCCGACCCCCCGTACGGCCGGATCGGGCTGACCTTCGTCCCGCGCGCGACGGCCGGTATCGCCGAGCGGGTCCGCGAGGCGCCGTTCCCCATGCTCCTCGACCGGCGCACCCGTGCTTCCGCCCGGCTGGGGCGGCTGCTCGGCGGACCCCCGCTGCGGATGGCACGGCGCGCGGAGGCGGTCCTGCACCGCCGGATCGGCGCGTTCTTCGAGACGTACGACGTGGTCCTCGCGCCGACGACGGCCGCTCCGCCGCCCCGCATCGGCGCGATGCTGGCGCTGGGCGGTCTGGCCACCGACCGGGCGATGATCGCCGCCTGCCCCTACGCCTGGCCGTGGAACGTGCTGGGCTGGCCCGGCGTCAACGTCCCCGCCGGGTTCGTCACGGGCGGGCTGCCGGTCGGGGCCCAGCTGCTCGGGCCGGCCAACAGCGAGCCGCTGCTGCTGCAGCTCGCCGCGCAGCTGGAGGCCGAGCTGCGCTGGCACGAGAGGTGGCCGCCGGAACAGCGGCTCACCTCGGACTCCCCGGTCGCCTGAGCGCGCCCTTAGGGGTCCTTTCACCATGAGCGTCCGAGCAGGTCGCGCGACCCGGACGGGCATAGTGAAAGGACCCCTTACTCTGTGGCCATGGGCGAAGCGTCGATGGTCGGGCTGATGGGGCGGGTCACCGGCACGGTGGGGCCCGGGCTCGTCGGTGAGGTGATCGTCCGGGTGCGCGGCGGCGCGGAGCACTTCCTCGCCCACCCGGCCTTCGGCACGGACCGCATCGAGCCGGGCACGGTGGTGACGGTCGTGGAGTACCTGCCGCCGAGGACCGTCTACGTCCAGGCCGTGTACGACAGTTGAGCCTGCCGCGACGCAGGTGAGAGCCGCGTGCGTCAAGGTTTCGGCAAGGATGCGCCGGCGTCTGTACCCGGGCGTCGCACAGGCGCACACTCCCTTCGTTCGGTGCCGAAAGGGCACCATGCAAAGGGGGCGTATGCCGATGGTCGTCGGCGTCGTGGCGGGGGTGGCGGTAGGTGCCGTCCTCGTACTGATCGGTCTGTTCAAGCTGATGTGGCGGGTCGCGGAACCCAACGAGGCGCTCATCATCTCCGGTTCCAAGCACCGTACCGAGGGCCTTGAGGAAGGCATGGGATTCCGCATCGTCACCGGACGCGGCACGCTCGTGCTGCCCGGGGTGCAGGCGGTGCGCAAGCTCTCGCTCGATCTGAACGAGACCGAACTGCATGTGGACTGCGTGACGCACCAGGGCATTCCGCTGAAGGTGCGGGGCGTGGTCATCTTCAAGGTGGGCGACGACTATGTGTCGATCGCCAACGCGGCCCGTCGCTTCCTCGACCAGCAGAAGCTGATGTCGGAGCGGGTGCACAACGTCTTCGCCGGTCATCTGCGGTCCATCGTGGGCGGTCTGACGGTGGAGGACATGATCCGGGACCGGGAGAAGCTCACCGGGCAGACGCGGGCCGCGTGCGGCACCGAGATGGAGAAGCTGGGTCTGATCGTCGACTCGCTGCAGATCCATGAGATCGAGGACCCGACCGGGTACATCCAGAACCTGGCGATGCCGCACGCCGCGGCCGTGCAGCGGGACGCCCGGATCGCGCAGGCGGAGGCGAACCGGCTCGCCACCGAGGCCGAGCAGCAGTCCTTCGCCCGGATGGCGGAGGCCACCCGGGACAGCGAGATCCTGCAGGCGGGATACCAGGCGGAGCGCGACAAGGCCGCCGCGAAGGCCCGGCAGGCCGGTCCGCTGGCCGACGCCGCCGCCCGGCAGGAGGTCGTCGTCCAGGAGACCCGGGTGGCCGAGCTGGAGGCCCACCGGCGTGAGCAGCAGCTCCAGGCGGACGTCCGCAAGCCGGCCGACGCCAAGGCGTACGAGAAGCGCACCCTGGCCGAGGCCGAGCGCGACGCGCGGATCTCGGGGGCCGAGGCCAAGGCGAAGGAGACGGAGCTGGCGGCCGCGGCCGAGGCGACCCGGGTCAAGACGGCCGCGAGCGCCGAGGCGGAGGCGACCAGGACCCGCGGTGCCGCGGCGGCGCAGGCCACGCGGGACACCGGTGCGGCCGAGGCGGCAGCCGCGCAGGCGAAGGGCCTCGCACAGGCCGAGGCGACCAAGGCGCAGGGCCTGGCGGAGGCGGAGGCCATCAAGGCCCGTGCCGCCGCGCTCGCCGAGAACCAGGAGGCCGTGGTCGCCCAGCAACTCGCCGAGAAGTGGCCGGAGATCGTCCAGGCCGGGGCCTCCGCCTTCGGCAACGTCGACAACATGGTGCTGCTCAACGGGGCCGACGGCATGGCGGAGTTGTTCGCCAAGGCGCTCACGATGGGCGGCACGGGACTGGGACTGGCGCGTCAGCTTCTCGCGTCGATGAACCAGAACGGGCAGGCGGCGAACGGGGCTCCGTCCTTGAACGGGGTCGCCACTGCGCCGCCGCAGAAGGTGCCCGTCCAGGACAGCTGACGCACCGGGTTCACGGGGGCAGCCCTTAAGGTGCCCCCGTGACTGCGTTTACCGATGAGAACGTTCCCGGCCGTTTCGGCTCGTCCGCCACCACGGAGGCCGACCCCCGCCAGGTCGGCCGGGTGCGCACCGAGTACTCACCCGCGCACGACGGCGACCCCGACCCCGGAGAGATCGTCTGGACCTGGGTGCCCTTCGAAGAGAACGACGGGCGCGGCAAAGACCGGCCCGTGCTCGTCGTCGCCCGTGAGGCGGCCGGCACCTTCCTCGCCGTACAGCTCTCCAGCAAGCGCCACGACGGCGACCGGGAGTGGGTGGCGATCGGCAGCGGCCCCTGGGACCGCTCGGGACGGGACTCCTGGGTGGACGTCGACCGCATCCTGCGGTTGCACGAGGAGGGCATGCGCCGGGAGGCGTGCGCGCTGGACCGTATGCGGTTCAACCTCGTCAGGCACCGGCTGCACGAGCGCTACGGCTGGACCTGAAAGGCCTTCTCGAAGGCGCTCCGGACCACGCTCCCCGGCGTGCGGTCCAGCACCCCGAACACCACGTGCTCGAAGGTCGCCGCGAACCGACCGCCGGGCCCCAGCAGTGCCCGGAACGCGCCCGCGACCTGCGCCGGGTCGTTCCGGAACACCCCGCAGCCCCAGGCACCGAGCACCAGCCGCCGGTGGCCGTGGGCCGCGGCCGTCTCCAGCACCCGCCCGGCCCGTACGGCCAGGGCCCGCGGCAGGTCCGCCGCGCGCTCGGGGGCCGTACGCAGGACCACGCCCGCGTTCGGCGCCGCCGAGGTCAGGAACGCGGCCGTGTACGGCTCGTCCAGCAGGCGGCCGCGGTCGTCACGGAAGACCGGCACGGCGGGTGAGTGGATGACACGGTCCGTGTAGAAGGGGTCGCGGTGGGCCCGGTGGTGGTCGTAGAACTCCGGGGCCCGCAGCAGACAGGTGTACAGCGCGGAGGCCCGGCACAGGGCTTCCTCCTGGGCCTGGGCGCCGTTCAGGTAGCCGCCTCCGGGGTTCCGTGCCGAGGCGAAGTTCAGTACCGCCACGTCCCCGCCCAGCCGGCGGGCGGCCTCCAGGCTGCTCTCGCCCGTGACCTCGACGCGGGTGTCCAGGGGCGGGCACGGCGGGACCTCGACCGGCCCCGGACCGTGCATCCGCGTGCCGTCCCCGGCAGCCTCGACCGCCGCCGCGATCGGCACCTCACGCCCGCCGGGCGCCCGGTAGGCTCCCGCAGCGACGATCTCCTCCGTGTCGCGGGCGATGCCGCGCAGGCGCGCGCTCATGGCGCCACCCCCGTACGCGCCGTGCCCGCGCGCCGCGCGGCGTCCCCCGTCGTGCTCATGCAGGCATCGTGGGTGATCCTGGTCTTGTGGCGCAACAGGGTTTCCCGGTCCGGAAACGACCGGAAAAGCCTCTGGAAACGGCTGGAAGACGGAGATGACCGGCCCGGAACGTCCCGGTTCGCCCCCTTGTGCCGAGCGACGTGAGGGTCTTGGGTGGGACGAGTGGCTGCCGACCCGGCCCAACAGACCCCCGGGTCGGCGACATGGTGGAATCTCAGGAGGATCCCGACATGTCTGATTCGTCAACTGCCTCGGCGGGTGACTGTACGGAGCACTTGGGCGCCGTCACCGAAGCCGAGGTGGAGGCGCTGGTCCGCGGCATCTGCTTCAAGACCGGACCACCCCGCCGCACAGGCGTCGAAGTGGAATGGCTCGTCCACGAGCTGCGCGCGCCGCAGCTCCCCGTGACACCCGAACGGCTCGAAGCGGCCTACGCCGCACTGCGGACCGTGCCCCTGAGGTCGGCGCTCACCGTGGAACCCGGCGGCCAGCTGGAGCTGAGCTCGCCGCCCGCCGCCTCGCTGACCGAGTGCATCGGTACCGTCTCCGCCGACCTCGACACCGTCCGCGCGGTCCTGCGCGAGGACGATCTGGTGCTCGTCGGCGTCGGCCACGACCCCTGGCACCCACCCCGCCGGTTCCTGCGCAAGCCGCGCTACGACGCCATGGAGACCTGCCTGGACCGCACGGGCCCGGCCGGCCGCGCCATGATGTGCGCCTCGGCCTCGGTGCAGGTGTGCCTGGACGCCGGGCACGAGGAGCCCGGCCCCCTCGGCCATGTGCGGCGCTGGTGGCTGGCCCACCAGCTCGGTGCGGTCCTGGTGGCGGCGTTCGCCAACTCTCCGCTGGCGTGCGGGCGGCCGACCGGCTGGCTGTCCACCCGGCAGCTGCGGTGGGCGGAGATCGGCCCCGGCCGGGCGGGCGGTCCCCCACTGGACGCCGACCCGCGCGGTGCCTGGTCCCGGCACGTCCTGGACGCCCCGGTGATGTGCGTACGGCAGGACGGCGGCACCTGGGACGTCCCCGACGGGCTGACCTTCCGGGAGTGGACCAGGTCCAGGACGCCCAGGGCACCGACCCGGGACGACCTCGACTACCACCTCACGACGCTGTTCCCGCCGGTCAGACCACGCGGCCACCTGGAACTGCGCATGATCGACGCACAGCCCGGCGACGACGGGTGGATCGTGCCGCTCGCCGTGACGACGGCGCTGTTCGACGACCCGGAGGCCGCGGAGACCGCCTACCGGGCCGTGAAGCCGCTGGCCGAGCGCACCCTCGCCCTGCCCGCCCCGCACAACCCGCTGTGGCTCCACGCGGCCCGCCACGGGCTCGCCGACCCCGAGCTGCGCGAGGTGGCCGTCGCCTGCTTCACGGCGGCGCTCGCCGCACTGCCCCGGCTCGGAGCCGCCACCGAGGTGACGGACGCCGTCACGGCGTACCTGGACCGTTACGTCAGCCGGGGCCGCTGCCCCGCCGACGACCTGCTGCAGACGCTGCACGGCACGAGCCGTCGCCCGCACGGGAAGGACATCCGCTCATGACCGACCCCGCCCTCGACCCCGACTCCTTCCGCAAGCGCGCACTGAGCTCGCTCACCACGGCCCGCGACCGCACCACGCTGCTGACCAGCTGCGTGGAGGAACCCGACCTGACCGCGCAGCACTCACCGCTGATGTCCCCGCTGGTGTGGGACCTCGCGCACATCGGCAACCAGGAGGAGCAGTGGCTGCTGCGGGCCGTCGCCGGGCAGGAGGCGATACGGCCCGAGATCGACAGCATCTACGACGCCTTCGAGCACCCTCGCGCCGAGCGCCCCTCGCTGCCGCTGCTGTCGCCCGCCGAATCCCGGCGGTACGCGGCCGAGGTGCGCGGCCGGGCCCTGGATGTGCTGGAGGGGGCCGCGTTCCACGGAACACGGCTGACGGAGGCGGGTTTCGCCTTCGGGATGATCGCGCAGCACGAGCAGCAGCACGACGAGACGATGCTGATCACCCATCAGCTCCGCAAGGGCCCGCCCGCTCTGACCGCGCCCGATCCCGACCCGGTGCCGCTGTTCACCGGCCCGGCCGAAGTCCTGGTCCCGGGCGGCCCGTTCACGATGGGCACCTCGACCGAGCCGTGGGCCCTGGACAACGAGCGTCCCGCGCACCGGCGTGAGGTGCCGCCGTTCTACATCGACACCACTCCGGTGACGAACGCCGCGTACCAGGCGTTCATCGAGGACGGGGGCTACCACGACGAGCGCTGGTGGACGGCGGACGGCTGGGCCCACATACGGCAGCACTCCATCACCGCGCCGCTGTTCTGGCGCCGGGACGGCGGGCAGTGGCTGAGGCGCCGCTTCGGCGTCACGGAGGTCGTGCCGCCCGACGAGCCGGTGCTCCACGTGTGCTGGTACGAGGCCGACGCCTACGCCCGCTGGGCCGGACGGCGGCTGCCCACGGAGGCCGAGTGGGAGAAGGCCGCGCGGTACGACCCGGCCGGCGACCGCTCGATGCGCTACCCGTGGGGCGACGCCGACCCGGCGCCGGAGCACGCCAACCTCGGCCAGCGGCATCTGCGCCCCGCCCCGGCCGGGAGTTACCCGGACGGCGAGTCGCCGCTCGGGGTACGGCAGTTGATCGGTGACGTGTGGGAGTGGACGGCGAGCGACTTCCTGCCGTACCCCGGCTTCCGGGCGTTTCCGTACAAGGAGTACTCGGAGGTGTTCTTCGGCTCCGACCACAAGGTGCTGCGCGGTGGTTCGTTCGCCGTGGACGCGGTGGCCTGCCGGGGCACGTTCCGCAACTGGGACTACCCGGTCCGGCGGCAGATCTTCTCCGGCTTCCGCACGGCCCGCTCGGGGGACGCCTGATGTGCCGTCACCTGGCGTACGTCGGGCCCGAAGAGCCCCTGGGGCGGCTTCTCGTGGAGCCGCCGCACGCTCTGTACCGCCAGTCGTGGGCGCCCCGGCGGCAGCGGTACGGGACGGTCAACGCGGACGGTTTCGGGGTCGGCTGGTACGCGGAGGGCGACCCGGTGCCGGCGCGGTACCGCCGGGCCGGGCCGATCTGGGCGGACCAGTCCTTCGCCGATCTGGCCCGGGTGGTACGCACCACCGCGCTGCTCGCCGCGGTGCGGGACGCGACCCTGGCGGGCGCGGACGCGGAGGCCGCCGCGGCTCCGTTCGCGGCCGGGACCTGGCTGTTCAGCCACAACGGCGCCATCGCGGGCTGGCCCGGTTCACTGGCGCCACTGGCCCGTCTCCTGCCGCCCGAGGAGCTGCTGTCCCTGGAGGCCCGCAACGACTCGGCGTTCGTGTGGGCGCTGGTGCTGAACCGGCTGCGCGGCGGCGACGCGAGTGAGCCGCAGGGGCGCGCCGGTGTCGGGACGGTGAGCGCGCGGAGGCCCGAAGGGCTGAGCACGGTCACGCTCTCGGCACCGGCTGCAGCGCCCCGGAGGCGAACGGCACAGCAACTCGCGGGGCAGGCACTGGCCGACACGGTGGTGGAGGTCGCCGAGGCGTCCCCCGCCTCCCGGCTCAACCTGCTGCTCACCAACGGCGAGACCATCGCCGCGACCGCCTGGGGCGACACCCTGTGGCACCTCACCCGGCCGGGCGGCGGCACCGTCGTCGCCTCCGAGCCCTACGACGACGACCCGCGCTGGCAGGAGGTCCCCGACCGCACCCTGCTCACGGCGAGCCGCACGGACGTGCTGCTCACCCCGCTCAAGGAGCCCAGCGACGACGCGGCACCCGCACAATGCAAGGAGCCCTGTACGTGAGCCCGTTGCACAAGACCCGCACCCTGCCCGAGGACGCCACGGACGCCGCCCTGCGCTCCGACGTCCTGAAGGGCCTGACCCACACCCCCAAGACGCTCCCGCCGAAGTGGTTCTACGACGCGCACGGCAGCGACCTCTTCGAGCAGATCACCGAACTGCCGGAGTACTACCCGACGCGCGCCGAGCGGGAGATCCTCGTCGCCCGCTCCGATGAGATCGCCGCGGCCACCCGCGCCCGCACGCTCGTCGAGCTGGGCTCCGGTTCCTCGGAGAAGACGCGGTACCTGATCGACGCCCTGAGCGAGCTGCACACCTACGTTCCCGTCGACGTCAGCGAGAGCGCCCTCACCCAGGCCGGGCAGGCGCTCGTCGCGGAGCGGCCGGAGCTGCACGTGCACGCGCTGATCGCCGACTTCACCGCCGGGCTGACGCTGCCCGGGGCGCCCGGTCCCCGGCTGCTGGCGTTCCTGGGCGGCACGATCGGCAATCTCCTGCCCGTCGAACGGGCTGCGTTCCTGACCTCCGTCCGGACACTGCTCTCCCCCGGCGACGCCTTGCTGCTGGGCACGGATCTCGTCAAGGACGAGCAGGTCCTGGTCCGGGCGTACGACGACGCGGCCGGGGTGACGGCCGCGTTCAACAAGAACGTCCTGACGGTCGTCAACCGCGAGCTGGGCGCCGACTTCGACCCCGCCGCCTTCGACCATGTGGCCCTATGGGACGCCGAGCAGGAGTGGATCGAGATGCGGCTGCGCTCCCGTACGGGGCAGACCGTGAAGATCCCCGCGCTCGGCCTCGCCGTGGACTTCGCGGCGGGCGAGGAGCTGCGCACCGAGGTGTCGGCGAAGTTCCGGAAGGAGGGCGTGCGCGCCGAACTGTCCGCCGCGGGGCTGGAGCTGGCCCACTGGTGGACGGACAGCGAGGGGCGGTTCGCTCTGTCGTTGAGCGTGGTGCGCTGAGGGCGTCAGCCCAGGTGGGGGCGCAGGGCCTCGGTGATCCGCCGGGAGGCCCGACGGGCCTCCGCCTGGGCGTCGGCTCCGGTGAGCACCTTCGTCATGTACGCCTTGATCGGGTTGTCCGCCTCGACCGCGCCCCACTGGGGCGTACTGGGGGTCGCCCGGCCGTGCGCGGCTCCGGCCGCCATGGCCGCGGCCCCCTCCTCGTCCGCGACGGCCTTGGCGAGGGACGTCTTGTTGGGGACGTAGTTCATGCTGCGGGCCAGCTCGGTGTTCCACTTGGCACCGGTGAGCGCCGCGACCACGGCGACAGCGCCCTCCCGGTCGTCGGTGTTGTTCGGTACGACGAGGTCGGAGCCGCCGGTGAAGACCGCTCCCGGCTCGGCGGCGGTCCGGCCGGGCACGGGGAAGAAGCCCAGCTTGCCCTTGAGGCCGGGGTTTTCCCGCACGATGGCCTGGGCGAGCCCCGGCACCGCGATGATCTGCGCGACCCGGCCCCGGGCGAACACCCCGGCCTGCGGCGGGTGTTCCTCGTCGGAGGCGGCCGGGCCGTCGCCGAGGGCCTGCAGCCGGCGGTAGAAGTCCATGCCGCGCAGGGCGGCCGGGGTGTCCAGCGTGCCGCGCCAGACGCCGTCGCGGTCCTCGGCCAGGTCGCCGCCCTCGTCCCAGATGAAGCCGGAGAGCGTGTACCAGTCCTGTCCGGCCAGGTAGATGCCCTGGTTGCCGCCGGAGTTCAGCTTCTCGGCGGCGGCCAGCCACTCCTCGCGGGTCTTCGGCGGGGCGGTGATGCCGGCCTCGGCGAACAGGTCCTTGCGGTAGATGACGACGCGGTTGGCCGCGTACCAGGGGATGCCGTACTGCTGGGACAGCCACTGCCCCGGCTCGGCGAGGCCGGGGAGCCAGTCGCGAAGCCCCCAGTCCCGCATCGACTCCAGGGTCAGGTCGAGCAGCCGGTCGCCCTCCACGTACTGCGAGACCTGGGTGTTGCCGACCTCGATGACGTCGGGTCCGGTCCCGGGGGCCGCCCTCAGCGCGGCCTGCACCTTCTCGCCGATGCCGGTCCACTGCTGGACGCGGATGTCGAGGTCGAGGTCGGGGTGGGTGCGCTCGAAGTCCTCGGTGAACCGGCGCAGGAAGTCCGCCGACGCGCTGTCCTTCATCAGCCACACGGTGACGGTGTGCCGTTCCGTCCCGCTCCTCCCCGGCAGCAGGCCACAGCCGCTGAGCAGGGAGGCGGACACGCACACGAGGGCGAGCAGGCGACGTCTCACGAAGGGTCCTGTTCTGTCTGACGCACAGGGGTGGGAGGCCCGACGTGGGGGGACGAGCGCGGGGCTCGTACGGGTGTGCTGGATTTTGGTATGGACCAATCGGGAGGTCAAGGGCCGCCCGGTCGGTGGACGCGCTGTCTCGCGCTCCGCCACAGCTTGGGGCACGGTGGAGTGACGCGTGACACACGCGCCGCTGCCGTCACCAGGCCGGCCCCCTCGGAGAGGAGCACCCGCATGTCGAACCACACCTACCGGGTCACGGAGATCGTCGGCACCTCACCCGAGGGAGTCGACCAGGCCATCCGCAACGGCATCACCCGCGCCTCGCAGACCCTGCGCAACCTGGACTGGTTCGAGGTGACCCAGGTGCGCGGCCAGCTGGAGAACGGGGAGATCGCGCACTGGCAGGTCGGCCTGAAGGTCGGCTTCCGCCTGGAGGACGTGGGCTGACGATCCGGGAGGGGGACGTCAGGTCCGCCCCTCCCGTTCCTGCGCCACCTTCAGTTCGGGCGACGGGGCGGTCCAGCGCGCCCGTACGACGGTGAATCCGGCCCGTTCCGCGTCCTCGCACACCAGCTCGTCGTCGTCCACGAGAACGCGGATGTCCCGCGTTCGGGCGAGCCTGCGCAGGATGGCCAGCTTGGTGTACCGGGCGGGCCGGCGGTCGTCGTTGCGCCGCATGTACACGCGCCCCTCGGGCAGCCCGTGCGCGGCGAGCCAGTCGAGCGTGTCGCGCCGGCAGCGCTCGGGCCGTCCGGTGAGGTAGACGACCTCGCACTCCTCCGCGCTCTCCCGGGCCAGCGCGACGCCCTGCGGGATGGGCGGGTCCTGCGGCGCGGCCGCGAAGAAGGCGTCCCAGTCGCGCGGCCGTCGCTGCAGGAACCGCTGCCGGTGCGCGGTGTCGGCGAGGGTGTTGTCCAGGTCGAACACGGCCAGCGGTGGCCTGCTGCTGTCGGTCACACCGCCCACCTTAGGTGCTGTCGTTCGGATCGCGCTTGGCGCTCCGGCGCCTTGAGCGGGAACGTGCCGACGGAGCCTGGACGCCCCGGGCCCCGGCAACCTCCCGCCCCCGGGCGGCCACTGCCTGTCGACAGATCCGAGGGCAGGCAGAGGCGGGAGACCCCATGCGGAAAACGGCGATCCGGACGGCGGCTGCGGTGGGCGCGGCTTGGGCAGCGACCTTGGCGGGGCCCCTCAGTCCCGCCTCCGCCGCGACGACGACCCTGGTGGTGGCCACGAACGGGGACGACTCCGGCCCCGGCACACCGGCCCGCCCCCTGAAGACCATCCAGCGGGCGGTGGACCTGGCGAAGCCCGGCGACGTGATCACCGTGCGCGGCGGACGGTACGCCCTCACCGACAACATCACCATCACCACCTCGGGTACCGCGTCCCAGCCCATCACCCTCGGCGCCTACCAGGGCGAGCGCGTGATCGTCGACGGCGAGCAGCTGCCCGCGAGCCACACCCCGGTCGGGGGCAGCATCCCACGGGCCGAGCGCGGGGCGATCCACCAGGAGGCCTCGTACTGGCGGATCACCGGCCTGGAGATCGTGAACGGCCCGTACGGCGTGTACTGCGACGGCTGCGACAACAACGTCTTCGCGCGCCTGTCCACGCACGACAACTACGAGTCCGGCTTCCAGCTCCAGGGCGCCTCCGGCAACAACCAGATCCTTGACCTCGACAGTTACGGCAACCGCGACCCCCGCAAGAACGGCGAGAGCGCCGACGGCCTGGCCGTCAAGGAGGGCAGTGGCACGGGCAACGTGGTGCGGGGCGCGCGGCTGTGGAACAACGTCGACGACGGCTTCGACGCCTGGAAGTTCGCCTCGCCGATCACGATCGAGGACACGATCGCGTACGGCAACGGGTTCAACCGCTGGAACTTCCCGGACTTCGCCGGTGACGGCAACGGCTTCAAGATGGGCGGCGGCAGCCCGGCCCCCGC
This sequence comes from Streptomyces sp. S.PNR 29, assembly GCF_030386795.1. Taxonomy (GTDB): domain Bacteria; phylum Actinomycetota; class Actinomycetes; order Streptomycetales; family Streptomycetaceae; genus Streptomyces. Next base: position 72,659 of record NZ_JANUQM010000011.1, on the reverse strand, counting down.
GGTGGGGCACACCCTGCGCAACTCCGTGGCCTTCAAGAACGCGGCGCACGGCGTCACGGACAACGGCAACCCGGGCGCCCTCGCGCTGACCCGCAACAGCACCTACGCCAACGCCCGCACGGGCTTCGACGCCGACGTCCCGGGCGGCAGGGCCGTCCTGACCGGCAACCTGTCCATCGCCGACGCGACTGCCGCGGCCACCGGTTCGGGGACCGTCTCCAAGGGCAACTCCTGGAATCTGGGCGGGACATGGAACGCCTCGTCGGTGCTGAGCACGGACCCGGCGCCGCTCACCGGCTCCCGCGAGGCCGACGGCTCCCTGCCGGCGGCACCGTCGTTCCTCGTCCCGCGCAGCGGAGCGGACATCGGCGCACGGTTCTGAAACCGCCAGGGGCGATCTGAACAAGCCACGGCAGAACTCGATTCACCTCAGCGGTTGATAGCTCAAGCACAGCGCTGCAATACTCCCCACTCAGCCTCGCCGTCACCATTGGCCGGGGCTGACGGGGATCATGAAACCGGATCCCCGAGTACTGCGTGGTGAGTCCGGAGCGGCAGGGAATTCGGATTCACGTATCCCCCACAAAGCCCGCACCTCCTCGCGCGTTCGGCACTTCCCCACCGCTCCCGCAGCCGCACGGCCGACGCTCGAAGGAGTCGAGTGCGGGGCACACGAAGCAGCGAAGAAGGTGCGCCTGTGCCCGAATATTCACCGTGGCCCGACGACTCGTCCACTTTTCAGCTCCGCAATGCCGAACCAGTAGGGCCACAGCGAATATCCGACGATCCCGAATTCCACTCCCTGCGCCGCGACCGGCTTCGATTCGGGACCCGGGCCACCATCCTGTCCGTCGGCACATTCCTGCTGTACGTGCTGCTGTCGAGTTTCGCCCCCGGCATGATGAACCAGCCCCTGCTCGGCCGCCTCACGCTCGGTCTCGCCCTCGGCCTCGCGCAGTTCGCCGTGATGGGCGTGACCGCCTGGTGCTACGTCCGGCACATGAGCGCCAAGGCCGACCCGCTCGCCCGCCGCCTGCGCGCCCAGCGCCACCGCAACGAGACCCCGCGCCCCAGCGCGGTCGCCCAGGCCCCCTACAACGGCACGAGGGGGTACCGCACGTGGTGACCGTGTCCGCCCCGGCGGCGGCCGGCATCGCCGACGACCGCAGTCTGCAGCTGACCTTCGTGCTGTTCCTGTCGGTGGTCGTGATCACCCTGTTCACGGCGCTGCTGACAGCTCCCCAGCGCGACGAGATCGGCGAGTTCTACCTCGGCAACCGCACCATGTCGCCGTTGCGCAACGGCCTCGCCATGTGCGGCGACTACCTGTCCGCGGCCACCCTGCTGGGCAGTACCGGACTGGTGGCGCTGACCGGGTACGACGGGCTGATGTACCTCGGCGGCACCACCGTCGCGTGGATGATGGTGCTGCTGCTGATCGCCGAGCCCCTGCACCGTACGGGGAAGTTCACGCTGGGCGACACGGTGGCCCTGCGGATGCCCCGGGAGCACCGGCCGGTGCGGCTCGCGCTGTCCGTGTGCGTCCTGACCATCACCACCCTCTACCTGGTGGCCCAGCTGGTCGGCAGCGTGGCCCTGCTGACCCAGTTCACGGGCGAACCCAGCGCCGGCACCCGCACGGTGTGCGTCGTCGTGATCGGCACCTTCGTCATCCTGTACGCCTCCCTCGGCGGCATGCCCGGAGCCACGGTCATCCAGATCATCAAGGCCGTGATGCTGGTGGCGGGGGTCCTGTTCACCGCGGGCTGGGTGCTCCACCGCTACGACTGGAACCCCAACGCGCTGCTCAACGCGGCCGCCGAGCACAGTGGAAACGGCCTGCAGTTCCTGGAGCCCGGACTGCGTTACGGCGCCAGCACCACCAGCAAGCTGGACTTCCTCAGCCTCGAACTGGCCATCGTCCTCGGCCTCGCCGCCCTCCCCCATGTGCTGATGCGGCTGCTCGCCCCGCGCAGCGGCGGTGTGCTGCGCTCCTCACTGCTGTGGGCCCTGGGCCTGGTCGGCGCGGTCTGCTTCGCGGCCGGCATCGTCGGCCTCGGTGCCACGGCCCTCGTCGGCCGGGACTCCATCGAGAGCACGGACCACAGCGGCAACGCCGCCGTGCTGCTCCTCGCCCACGAGCTGGGCGGCAGCGTCCTCACCGCCCTGCTGACCTGTCTGGCGTACGTGACCCTGCTCGCCGTGGCGGTCGGCCTCACCCTGGCCGCGGCCTCGTCCCTCGCCCACGACCTGTACGGCGAGGTGATCCGCAAGGGGCGGGCGAGCCAGACGGAGGAACTGACCGTCGCCCGGCTGTCCGGGGCCGTCATCGGCGTCCTGGGCATGCTGCTCACCCTCGTCGCCTGGGGGGCCAACACCGCGACCCTGGCGTTCCTCGCCTTCGCCATCGCGGCCTCCGCGATCCTGCCGACGATCGTGTACACCCTCTTCTGGCGACGGTTCACGGCGAAGGGCGCACTGCTCAGCCTCTATGGCGGCCTGGCCTGCTCCGTCCTCCTCGTCGTGTTCTCCCCGGTCGTCTCCTCGACCCCGGCCTCGATCTACCCGGACGCCGATTTCGCCTGGTTCCCGCTGCAGAACCCCGGCATCGTCTCCATCCCGGCCGGCTTCTTCCTCGGCTGGCTCGGCACGGTGCTGAGCACCCGCCAGAGGGGGACCGCGGCACAGGACGCCGCCTCCTACAAGGACTTCGAGGAGCGCATGCTCGTGGGTGTCGCGGAGGAGTGAGGTACCGCCGGGAGGTCCAACTGTTAATGGGATCCATTTTCATGTAGCGTCCTCGGTGCCGGCTCACCGAGGAGGAACCCATGGCCGTCCCCAAGCGGAAGATGTCCCGCAGCAACACCCGCCACCGCCGCGCGCAGTGGAAGGCCGCCGCGCCGTCCCTCGTGCCCGTCACCATCGACGGCGTACGCCACCTCGTGCCGCAGCACCTGGTGAAGGCGTACGAGCGCGGGCTGCTGCGCCCCGAGGACTGACCGGATGCCGCACGACCGACTGCCCGTCACCGTGCTGTCCGGCTTCCTCGGGGCGGGCAAGACCACACTGCTCAACCACGTCCTCGCGAACCGCGAGGGGCTGCGCGTCGCCGTGATCGTCAACGACATGAGCGAGGTCAACATCGACGCGGCGCTGGTGCGCGGCGGCGGGGCAGCCCTGTCGCGGACCGAGGAACGCCTGGTCGAGATGACCAACGGCTGTATCTGCTGCACGCTCCGCGACGACCTGCTGCAGGAGGTGGACCGGCTGGCCCGCGAGGGCCGGTTCGACCACCTCCTCATCGAGAGCTCCGGCATCTCGGAGCCCATGCCCGTGGCGGCCACCTTCGCCTTCGCCCGCGACGACGGCGCCACCCTCGGGGACGTCGCCGACCTCGACACGATGGTCACCGTCGTGGACGCCGCCAACTTCCTGACGGAGCTGGACAGCGGTGACGACCTGGCCGAGCGCGGGCTCGCCCCGTACGAGGACGACGAGCGCACGGTCAGCGATCTCCTCGTCGACCAGATCGAGTTCGCCGACGTCCTGGTGCTCAACAAGCTCGACCTGGTTCACGAGGAGGCGGCGGCCCGGCTGCGGGCCACCCTCACCCGGCTCAACCCCGTCGCCCGGATCGTCCCGGCCGTCCAGGGGCGGGTGGATCTCCACCAGGTGCTCGGCACCCACCTGTTCGACGTCGAGCGCGCCCAGCAGGCCCCGGGCTGGGTGCGGGAGCTCAACGGCGACCACATCCCCGAGACGGAGGAGTACGGCATCTCCTCCACGGTCTTCCGCTCCCGGCTGCCCTTCCATCCCGGGCGGTTGTGGGCGTTCGTGACCGAGGACCTCGACGGCGGCGGGTACGGGCGGATCCTGCGCTCCAAGGGCTTCTTCACCCTGGGCAGCCGCCCGCACGTAACGGGGCTGTGGTCGCAGGCCGGGTCGGTCGCCCGGTTCGAGCCGTCGGCCGCCCGCGATCACGAGGCGCCGGACGCGCAGGAGCTGGTGTTCATCGGGACGGAGCTGGACGTGCAGGCGCTGCACGCCGCCCTGACCGACTGCCTCATGGCACCCGGTGAGCACCCCCCGGCCGAGGACCCGTTCCCCGCCTGGGACACGTACGGCATCGAGGACGGCTGCGACCACGAGCACACGGCACAGCTCCACGCCTCCCCACGCTGATCACGGGCGTCGGCCGGGCACCATCGTCCTGCCTATCCTGAGGAGGGACGGTCCTGCTCGCGGCGAGCGAGAAGGGAGCCGCGTGTGACTGGGCGCACGGTCGACCAGCCCGCCACAGAGGCGCTGCGGCGGGCCCGGGACGCCGCGGCCCGGGAGGCCTGGGCCGACGCCTACCGCCTCCTGTCCGGCCTGGACACCGCCGCACTGACCCCGGACGACTGTGCCGCGTTCGCCGACGCCGCGTGGTGGACGAGCCGTGTCGAGGAGTCGATCACCCATCGGATGCGGGCCTACTCCGGGTATGCGGCGGCAGGCGCCACCCGGCGGGCGGGACTCATGTCCTGGCTGCTGTTCTACGAGCACCAGCTGGCCGGCCACACGGCGGTCGCCGCCGGCTGGCTGCGCCGGTCCCGGCGGCTTCTCGGTGGCGAGCCCGAGTGCGTGGAGCAGTGCTATCTCGCCTGGGTCGAGACGGAGGAGGCGCAGGCGCGCGGCGCGTTCGACGAGGCGATGGACTCGGCCCGGCGGATGGCCGCGATCGCCCGGCGCTGCGGCAGCGCGGACCTCCACGCCATGAGCGTCGAGGCGCAGGCGTCCGTCCTGGTGGCCCAGGGGCGGGTCGCCGAGGGACTCGACCTGCTCGACGACGCGATGTGCTCGGCGACGGCGGGTGAGCTCAGCGCCTTCTTCACCGGGTGGGTCTACTGCCTGGGCCTGCAGCAGTGCATGGCCTGCGTGGATCTGGAACGCTCCGCCGAGTGGACCGACGCGGCGATGCGGTGGTGCGCGTCGATGCCGGCGGAGAACAATTTCCGGGGCCTGTGCCGGATTCATCAGGTGGAAGTGCTGGAGCTGCGCGGCAGGTGGGACCAGGCGGTGATCGAGGCCGTACGCACCTGCGACGAACTGCTTCCGTACGAGGGGAGCCTGGCCGCAGAGGTCTTCTACCTGGTCGGAGAGATCCGGCGGCGGCGCGGAGAGGCGGCCGCGGCCGAGGAGGCGTACGACCGGGCCCACGGACTCGGCCGCGATCCGCAGCCCGGCCTCGCCCTGCTGCGGCTGGCCCAGGGCAAGGCGGAGGCCTCGGCCGCGGCCCTGCGCCCGGCCCTGGCACGCCGGGGAACAGCCCTTCTGGAGCGCTGCCGGCTGCTCGCCGCCCAGGTGGAGATCTCGCTCGCGGTGAGCCGCCTCGGCGAGGCGCACACGGCAGCCGAGGAGCTCGGTGCCCTGGCCCGGCAGTGGCAGCGGCGGCGTGGCTCGGAGGTGACCCTGCCGCACGCGGCCGCCGCGTCGGCGGGCGGCGCCGTGGCGTTCGCGACCGGTGACCCGGACCGTGCGCAGACCCTGCTGCGCCGGGCGCTGGTGCTCTGGCTGGAGCTGGGGGTGCCGTACGAGGCAGCCCAGGCGCGCATGACGCTGGCCGCCGCCGACCGTTCGGCCGGCGACGAGGAGGGTGCCCGGATGGAGCTGCGGGCGGCCCGCCGGTCCTTCGAGCAGCTGGGTGCCGTGCCGGACGCCCGCCGGGCGGCGGCCCTGCTCACCGCACTGCGCGGGCGGCAGCCGGGCGGGCTCACCGACCGCGAGGTCCAGGTGCTGCGGCTGGTCGCCGCGGGCCGGACGAACCGGGCCATCGCCGCGGAACTGGTGATCAGCGAGCACACCGTCGCCCGGCACCTCAACAACATCTTCGCCAAACTCGGCGTGTCCTCGCGTTCCGCGGCCACGGCGTACGCGTACACGCATGGGCTGGCCTGAGCGCCGATGCGGGGGAGGGAGGGGGCGGCGGTCGGCGTGGCTGCGCCATGGGCCGTTCTGCCCATTCCTGCCCCGCCGGGGATGGGCGATTCCGGCGATGAGCGTGCCCGTTCCCCGGGATAGACCAGTGGTGTACCTCCCCACCGACACACGAGAGCGGGTGGCGGGCATGACCACCTACACGCCGACCCTCGACCACAGGCTGCTGGAGCGACTGCGCGGAGCCGTGCGCGGCGAGATCGTGGAGCCCGGCGACCCGGACTACGACGAGGCGCGCAGGGTCTACAACGCCATGCACGACAAGCGGCCGGCGATCGTGGTCCGCGCCGTCGACGCAGGTGATGTCATCGCCACGGTGGACTTCGCCCGGGACCAGGGCCTGACGCTCGCCGTGCGCGGCGGCAGCCACAGCGTCACCGGCTACGGGACCTGCGACGGCGGCGTGGTCCTCGACCTCGTACGGATGCGCGGGATCCGCGTCGACCCGGACGCCCGCAGGGCCTGGGCCGAGGGCGGCTGCACCTGGGCGGACGTCAACCACGCCACACACGCCTTCGGGCTGGCCACCACCGGCGGGATCGTCTCCACCACCGGTGTGGGGGGCCTGACGACGGGCGGCGGCATGGGCTATCTGGCCCGCCGGTGCGGACTGTCCTGCGACAACCTCGTCTCGGCGGACCTGGTGACGGCCGACGGGCACTTCGTGACCTGCACGGAGGACGACCACACCGACCTGATGTGGGCGGTGCGCGGTGGCGGCGGGAACTACGGGGTCGTCACGTCCTTCGCGTACCGGCTGCACCCCGTCGCCGACATCCTGGGCGGGCCGACGTTCTATCCGCTGGACGGCGATGTGATCCGCCGCTACCGGGAGCTCATCGCCGAGGGTGACGAGAACCTGGGTGCCCTGCTCGTCGTAGGACTCGGGCCGCCGGTGCCGTTCCTGCCCGAGCGCTGGCACGGGCGGCCGCTGTGCGGTGTGGTCGCCTGCTGGACCGGATCCCCGGACGCGGACGACCGGATCCGTGACCGTCTCGCCGCCCTGGGGCCGGTGGTGGGACGGCACGTCGAGCGCATGCCCTACCCGGTGATCAACACGCTCTTCGACGACCTCGTGCCCGCCGGTCTCTACCACTACTGGAAGGGCGCCTTCACCCAGGGCCTGCCGGACGGCGCCGTCGACGCGTTCGTCGAGTACGGCGCGACGACCCCGTCCATCCAGAGCGTGACCGCGGTCTTCCCCATCGACGGCGCCTGCCACCGGGTCGGACCGGAGGACACCGCCTTCACCTACCGGGACGCCGACTTCTCGATCGCGCTCAGCCCCACCCTCACCACCCGTGAGGACTGCGAGGCGCAGAAGGACTGGGTCCGCGCCTTCCACCGGGCGCTCGAACCGCACTCCATGGAAGGCGGCTACGTCAACTTCATGGACGCCGACGACCAGAACCGCGTGGGGGTCAACTACCGCGGCAACCACGCCCGGCTGACGGCTCTGAAGCGGCGCTACGATCCGGGCAACCTGTTCCGCCTCAACCACAACATCGCGCCGTGAGGAATCCCCGGGCCTCCCATGTGTTGAACCCGGTATGAGCTCCGTGATCGCACAGGCCCGCTTCTCCGTCCTCGACCGGTCCCGCACCCGCGAGGGCCACCCGAACGCCGAGGCGCTGCGCGACACCGTACGGCTGGCGCGGGAGCTGGAGGAGTTCGGCTACCACCGCTTCTGGGTCTCGGAACACCATGGAGTGCCCGGAGTCGCCGGTTCCGCGCCCACCGTGCTGGCCGCCGCCGTCGCGGCGGCGACCCGCACGATCCGGGTCGGCACGGGCGGGGTGATGCTGCCCAACCACCAACCGCTGGTGGTGGCCGAGCAGTTCGGGGTGCTGGAGTCCCTCTTCCCCGGGCGGATCGACATGGGGCTGGGCCGCTCCGTCGGCTTCACCGACGGGGTGCGCAAGGCGCTGGGCCGGGACAAGGGAGACGCCGAGGACTTCGCTGCGCAGCTTCAGGAGCTGCTGGGCTGGTTCCGCGGCACCTCCCCGACCGGCGTGCGCGCCCGTCCGGCCGAGGGCCTGACCGTACCGCCGTTCGTGCTCGCGATGGGCGAGGGCGCCGGCATCGCGGCCCGCGCGGGCCTGCCGATGGTCATCGGCGACCTGCGGAACCGGGAGAAGATGCAGCGCGGCATCGACCACTACCGCGCCCATTTCCGCCCCTCCCCCTGGGCGAGCGAGCCGTACGTCGTCATCTCCGGCACGGTGGCGGTGGCCGCCACCCCCGAGGACGCCCGGCGGCTGCTGGTCCCGGAGGCCTGGTCGATGGCGCACTCCCGCACCCACGGCACCTTCCCGCCGCTGCCGCCCGCCGAGCACGTCGAGTCCCTCACGATGACCGGCAAGGAGCGCGAACTCTACGAGTCCGGACTCGCCGGGCACATCGCCGGCACCGAGGAGCAGGTCGCGCACGAGCTGGCGCAGGTGCTGAAGGAGACAGGGGCGCAGGAGGTCCTCGTCACCACCAGCACCTACGACCGTGCTGCCCTGCTGGACTCCTACCGGCGGCTCGCGGGGATCTTCACGGCGGGGGGTGGCGGTGACGTCAGCCAGTCCAGAATGGCCCGGGAGATCTCCCCGCCCGCGCGGACGTCGTAGCCCTCGTAGCACGGCATGGAGTTGGCCTCCAGGAAGAACCACTCGCCGGTGGCCGCCTCGACCTTGAAGTCGACCCCGAGGAAGGGCACTGCGGTGGAGGCGACCAGGCGTCGGCAGCCGTCGAGGATGCCCGGCGGCAACTGGAGCGCGGCGAAACGGTTCCCGCCCCGCGCCGTGCGGTAGTCCAGTTCCGGGGAATGGATGACCTCCCCGAACGCCCGGCTCCCCACGACGTGCACGCGTACGTCGGGCCCGACGATCCGTTCCTGGAAGAGGGTCGGCGAGCGCACGAGACGCGGCAGACGCCGCTCATGCTCCTCCCGGAAGAGAGTTGCCCAGGTCTTGACGGCGCCGGCGCCCTTGAAGATCGCGCCGTGCGGACAGTCGCGTACGAAGGCGAGGGCGGTGTCCGGGTCGTTGGTGAGGCAGGAACGCGGGATCCGCCAGCCGGCGACCGGTGCCAGGGTGACGGCGTGGAGCACCTTGGCGGCGTTGGACGCCTCACGCAGGGGCGGGTTGAGGACCGGCAGGTCGACGGCTTCGAGAAGGCGGCACAGCGCTTGGTACTGGCCGTCCGCTCGGTGGGCGGATCGGGGGTCAGGGGCGGCGTCGCAGACATTGAGCGGTCGGCTCCACACCGCGCCGACCTCGTCGAGTGACAGCTCCGTCGGGCCGTCACCGGTGCGGATGCGGGTGTTGCGGAGGTCGTCCAGCGCCATGGTGAGATCTCCGTACAGGGCGAGGGTCGGCAGATCGACCACCTCGAACGGCACGTCACCCCGGGCGAGGGCGCGCACGCCGTGCAGGAACGTGGGATCGGCGACCAGGCCGACGCACAGGATCACGGCGGCCCTGCCAGCAGCCACCTCAGGAGGGACCCGAAGACCTGCCGGCGCAGCGGTGCGAACTGGTGGTGCACCGGATGGCAGGAGACGTCCAGCAACCGGAAGCCCTCACCTTCCGGTTGGATGACGAGCAGGCAGAAGGTGGCGCCGAGCGAGCGCAGCCGGTCCACCATGGGCGCCAGCCGAGCACGGTGTACGGCGGCGAGGGCACCCGTGGGCTCGGACAGATCGAACACGTCGTCGCCGGCCAGCAGGACGTGCCGGGTCCGGTCCGGGTCGAAGCAGGTGAACCGCAGGATCTCGCCCTCGCCCCGGCTCGTCGCCGCGCTGCCGTGGCCGAGGAACATCCCGTCGCGTACGCGATGCACGTTGCGGCGCTCCCCGGGCCGGGGAGTGTGCAGCAGGCCTCCGATCGAGGAGGGTGGCAGCGTGACGCCGGGCAGTCGGGCGGCTGCGAGCGGGTCGATGTACGGCACGAAACCGTCGGGCGACGCCCGGTTGCTTACGGGCCCCGGCCAGAGGGCCAACGCCGACCACCACACGGCCTGCGCCTCGGCCTGGAGGAACGCCGCTTCGCCGGCGACCATGTCGTCATCGGCGGCCTCCGGTGGGCCGAGGCCCCGGTGCAGAACAGCGCGTACCCTCTCGCCCGCCACGCTCAGGTCCACCGCGCAGGCGGCGTCCCGACCGGCTGTCACGGTCACGGCCACTTCGTCGAATCGTGTGCGCATCACGGCTCTGTGACCCCGGTCTGTCACGAAGGCGCAGAACTGACGTGCCGTGTCATCACCCGGCGGTGCGAGCACCAGGATCGTCATCGCTCGGGGCGGGGTTCGGGAAGGCCGTGGTCCGCGGCCCTGAGCGCATGCAGCGCCAGGGCAACCTGCCACGCCTTCCGCGCGAGCTCGGTCGTCACGTCGGGACGGGCTTCGGCGGGCAGGAAGGGCCCGTGCATGTCCTCATCCATGACCGGCAGGCGCCCCCCATTCACCGTCCTGGGCCTCGGTCAGGGGAGAGCCCACCGATGCGGGAGTGCTGCGTTCGCCGAACTCACTGCCCTCGCTGAATTCGCTGCGCTCCGAATTCTCGCTGTTCTCACTTGTCTCACTGCTTTCGCTTCCCTCGCTGCCTTCTTTCATCCGGCTGAAGCCCGGCACGGTCTCGGCTGCGTGCGGGTCCCCTCGAAGGCTGAGAACTCGGCGGGCCGCGTCCTGGATGTCGGCAGGAAACGACTCGAACGGCGGGAAGGACGATGCGCTCGGCATGATTGCCCCCTGACCAGGAAGAGCAAGTGGGCTCTCACCGTACGGCCACACCGCACGGCTGCCGAGGGGGCGCGAAGAAGCATCCCGACGGGACTGGCGCACCCCCGGCGCTGTGCGCGTCGGCAAGTCCCGGGTTGCGGTGCCGGAGAGCGATGCGCGAGGTGCTACGCGGACTCCCTCTACCGGTCGGTGAAGAACGACCGGGACGGCGAACAGCTCGCTGCCCGGCTTGACGCCGCCGACAGCATGAGCCACCTGCTGGAGCTGCTCTTCGCCCTCGACCGGCGTCCGCGGACATACAACAAGTCCCTACGCTGGGAACTCGCCCACCACCCGCTGCCGGAGTGGGACACCGCTGTCCTCCTGCCCGCCGTGGACCGCATCACGGCGACGGGCGACGTGGCCGCTCAGCGTCGGCTCTTCGCTCGCGTGGAGGCGGTGGCCCTGCGGGCCGGGCACGGGGCGGCGCCGGATGCGTGGGGTGGGGACCTGGTGCTGATGCGGCCCCGGCAGGGCAGCCCGTTCGGCGGCCCGGGCCAGGGAGCGGCGGTCGGGGTGGCTGCCCGGGGGCAGGACGGGACGTACGTCCACCTCGGCGGTGATTCCGCGTGCGGTGGCCACCCGCCACAGTGAGGCGAGCAGGCTGTCCTCGCCGACGAAGGCGGGGGCCGTGCTGGCGGCTCCGTCGGCGGTTCGGTAGCGGATGCGGACCGGTTGCACCGGCACCCCCGCGTCCAGGGCCGCCTGGAAGACGGCCCGGCGGAAGGGGCCCTGGGCGCGGCCGCACCAGGTGCTGCCCTCGGGGAAGACCGCGACCGCGGCGCCCGCGCGCAGCTCCCGGGCGATGTGCGCGACCGTGTCCGGGAGGGCGCGCAGGCGGTCCCGTTCGATGAACAGGGCGCCGCCGTACGCGGCCAGCGGGCCCGCCACGGGCCACTGCCGGATCTCGTTCTTGGCCAGCATCCTGGCCGGGCGGACGGCGGCGAGCAGCGGGATGTCCAGCCAGGAGATGTGGTTGGCGACCAGGAGCAGTCCCCCGGTGGAGGCGGCGGCGCCGGTCACGCGGACCCGGACCCCCGCGGCCCGCACGATCCACCGGCACCACCGTCGCACCAGACCGGCGGGGATCCTCCCGCCGAGCGGTGACAGCGCGATCCCGGCCGACAGCAGGACCGCGATCGCCGTGAGCCGCAGCACGGCGCGCGGTACGGCCACGGCGGCTTGCGCCGGCTCCACGCACGCCCCGGGGGTGCAGGGCGCGGTGGGCAGCCAGATGCTCATCAGGCCGGGACGAGGGAGAGGAAGTGCCGCAGATAGCGGGGGTTGACCCGGTTCATCGGCAGCAGCACGTACAGGTCGGCGACCCCGAATTCCGCGTCGTGCGCGGGCTCACCGCAGACCCAGGCGCCGAGGCGGAGGTAGCCGCGCAACAGGGCCGGGAGCGGGTGAGACTCGGAGCGAGGGGCGTCGGGGACGGACGGCTGCCAGGGCAGCAACGGTCGTACGCGGTACTCCTCCGGAGCCAGGTGCTTCGCCCGGACCCGGTCCCAGGTGGCGGAGGCGAGGGCGCCGCCGTCGGCGAGCGGGATCGAGCAGCAGCCGGCGAGCCACTCGTGGCCGCGGTCGACCATGTAGCGGGCTATGCCGGCCCAGATGAGCCCGATGACCGTGCCGTCGCGGTGGTCGGGGTGCACGCAGGAGCGGCCCACCTCGACCAGCTCCGGCCGGATCGCGTCGAGGGAGGTCAGGTCGAATTCGCTGTCCGAGTACAGTCGCCCGGCGATCGCGGCGCGCTCCGGCGGCAGCAGCCGGTAGGTGCCGACGACCTGCCCGGTCGCCTCCTCACGTACGAGGAGGTGGTCGCAGTACGCGTCGAAGGCGTCGATGTCGTGGCCCGGCTGCGGGGTGGACAGCAGGGCGCCCATCTCCCCGGCGAAGACGTCGTGCCGCAGCCGCTGCGCGGCACGCACGTCGCTCTCGTCGCGGGCGAGGGTCACGGTGTAGCGGGGCGGTGCGGAGGGCTGCGGGGGACGGTCGACGGTCAGAACGCCGGTCATGGCTGTCTCCTGGGCACGGGCCGGGGGTCGGCGAGGCGACGGGCATACGGGAGCGGTTCGGTCTGCCGCCCCTGTTCTTCCGAGGCCGGCTGACCGGCGCGTGACCAGTGCCAGGAGAGCGGATGTGGGGTTGCTGAACGGCGCGAGCCGGGGGCCCGCGACTCAGCCGGGCTGCTTGCACAGGGCGAGCCGGCGCCGGGTCTCCTCCGTGTCGAGCACCCGCTCCAGGCGGAGGTCGCCCGTCATACGGGGAAAGAACCGGCCCGCCGGCCAGCCGCGCTCGTACGGCGGTGGGTCGAGGACCAGCAGCCGCACGCCGTCGACGACCGGGATGTCGGCGGGAGTTCCCTCGTTCCACACCCACTCGCCGCCGGGAGTGACGAGGTTGAAGGAACCGGTGGTCGGTACCTGCCCCGGAGCGTCCCGGCACACGGCCGCCTCCTGTGCGGACGGGGCCCGGCCGGGCACGTGACCGCCGCCGATCAGGACATCGGCGAGCAGGGTGTGCAGCTGGAAGTTGTCGCCGAGGCCGCTCATCCGCAGCGCGTAGCCGGTGCCGGTGGGGCGGTGCAGCACGACCAGCGGTTCGTCGTCCAGGACGAGCAGGGCGTAGGTGAGGCACTTCAGGTCGTGGCCGGATGCCTCGCGCACCGCCGCCGCCGCGTCGAGCAGATCAGCGCGCCGCCCGTCGCCGAGGGTCGTACGTACGGCGGCGTGGTTCAGCATCGCCACGGACGCCATCTCCCACTGGGGCAGCGTCCACCAGCCCACGGCCGCGGCCCCTCCCACCCGCTCGACGACGTCGGGCGTCGGATCGCCCGGCTCCGGATCGGGGAACTCCCCTCCCCCGGTCGCCGCCCAGCGCTCGCAGAACTCCCCTGCGGCGCCCAGCGTCCTGGCGAGCCCGTCGAAGACGTGCGGCGCGCACTGCGCCGCGTCCGCGCCCCGCTCCACGCACCCGCCCACCACGACGGCGACCATGCCGCGAGGACCGGAGGGCACCTCGGACAGCAGCGCGGCCAGACGTGGCCCGGCCTGGGCGACCTCGTCGCTCCCCGCCCTGTCGAAGCGCCGGTACATCTCCTGGAGTCCGCGCAGCGACCGGCCACTGTTCCGCTCACGCACAGCGGTCTCGAAGCCGGCGACGGCGTCGAGGAACCGCTCCCTCCCCTTACGTCCGAAAATCATGCGCGAACCCTACAGATGGCCGAAATTCGACCCCGCGCCGGGGTGCCTGGCGGGGCCGGGACTTGAGCACCACTCCCGGCCCCGCCCGTCCGCACCTCTTCGGCGAACGTTCTCGGGCTGCCGTGCTATCGCTTGGCGACCTTCCGCGTAGCCCTCAGCCACTCCTTGTTCATGCTGGTGATGGACATCAGCGGAATGCCCTTGGGGCAGGCGGTGGCACACTCGCCGGTCAGCGTGCACCCACCGAACCCCTCCTCGTCCATCTGCGCCACCATGTCCAGCACGCGCGTCTCCCGCTCGGGCGCCCCCTGCGGCAGCACATTCAGATGGTTGACCTTGGCCGAGGTGAAGAGCATCGCCGCCCCGTTGGGACACGCCGCCACACACGCCCCGCACCCGATGCACTCCGCGTGCTCGAACGCGAAGTCGGCGTCCGGCTTCGGCACCGGCGTGGCGTGCGCTTCCGGAGCGGCGCCGGTCGGCGCGGTGATGTACCCACCGGCCTGGATGATCCGGTCGAACGCCGACCGGTCGACGACCAGGTCCTTGATCACCGGGAACGCCGACGCCCGCCACGGCTCGACGTCGATCGTGTCACCGTCCTGGAAGGACCGCATGTGCAGCTGGCAGGTCGTCGTGCGCTCCGGTCCGTGCGCGTCACCGTTGATGACGAGCGAACAGGCACCGCAGATGCCCTCGCGGCAGTCGTGGTCGAAGGCCACGGGTTCCTCGCCCTTGAGGATGAGCTCCTCGTTGAGCGTGTCGAGCATCTCCAGGAAGGACATGTCGGGTGAGATGCCGTCCACCTCGTATGTGGACATGGCGCCTTCGGCGTCGGCGTTCTTCTGCCGCCAGACGCGCAGGGTGAGCTTCATGCGTAGCTCCGCTGGGTGGGGTGGACGTACTCGAAGACCAGGTCTTCCTTGTGCAGGACGGGCGCCTCGCCGGTACCGGTGAACTCCCAGGCGGCCGCGTAGGCGAACTCGTCGTCCTTGCGGGCGGCCTCGCCGTCCGGGGTCTGGGACTCCTCGCGGAAGTGACCGCCGCAGGACTCGGTGCGGTGCAGGGCGTCGAGGCACATGAGCTCGGCCAGCTCCAGGTAGTCGACGATGCGGTTCGCCTTCTCCAGCGACTGGTTGAACTCCTCACCGGTACCGGGCACCTTGATGCGCCGCCAGAACTCCTCACGGATCTGCGGAATCCGCTCCAGCGCCTTGCGCAGTCCGCTGTCGGTGCGCGCCATGCCGCAGAACTCCCACATCAGCTCGCCGAGTTCGCGGTGGAAGGAGTCCGGGGTGCGGTCGCCGTCGACGGACAGCAGCAGGTTCAGCCGGTCCTCCGTCTCGGCCAGCACCTCCTGCACGACCGGGTGTCCGGCGTCGACCTCGTCCTTGTGCGGGTTACGGGCGAGGTAGTCGTTGATGGTGGCCGGCAGCACGAAGTAGCCGTCGGCCAGGCCCTGCATCAGGGCCGACGCGCCGAGACGGTTGGCGCCGTGGTCGGAGAAGTTGGCCTCGCCGATCGCGAACAGGCCGGGGATCGTGGTCTGCAGGTCGTAGTCGACCCACAGGCCGCCCATCGTGTAGTGCACGGCGGGGTAGATCCGCATGGGCACCTCGTACGGATCCTCGTCGGTGATCCGCTGGTACATGTCGAAGAGGTTGCCGTACTTGGCCTCGACGGCCTCGCGCCCCATGCGCTTGATGGCGTCGGCGAAGTCCAGGTAGACGCCCTGCCCGCCCGGGCCCACTCCCCTGCCCTCGTCGCAGACGTTCTTCGCGGCGCGGGAGGCGATGTCACGCGGCACCAGGTTGCCGAAGGACGGGTAGATGCGCTCCAGGTAGTAGTCGCGCTCGTCCTCGGGGATCTCGTTCGGCGGCCGGTTGTCGCCCTGGGCCTTCGGCACCCAGATCCGGCCGTCGTTGCGCAGCGACTCGCTCATCAGCGTCAGCTTGGACTGATGGTCGCCGGTGCGCGGGATGCAGGTCGGATGGATCTGTGTGAAGCAGGGGTTGGCGAAGTAGGCGCCGCGCCGGTGGGCCCGCCAGACGGCGGTGGCGTTGGAGTTCATGGCGTTGGTCGACAGGTAGAAGACGTTGCCGTAGCCGCCGCTGGCGAGTACGACGGCGTCCGCGAAGTAGGTGTCGATCCTGCCGGTGATCAGGTCCCGGGCGACGATCCCGCGCGCCCGCCCGTCGATGACGATCAGGTCGAGCATCTCGGTGCGCGGGTGCATCTCGATGTTCCCGGCGGCGATCTGCCTGCTGAGGGCCTGGTAGGCGCCCAGCAGCAGCTGCTGGCCCGTCTGGCCGCGGGCGTAGAAGGTCCGTGACACCTGGACGCCGCCGAAGGACCGGGTGTCGAGCAGACCGCCGTACTCCCGCGCGAAGGGCACGCCCTGCGCCACGCACTGGTCGATGATCTCCACCGAGATCTGCGCCAGACGGTGGACGTTCGACTCGCGCGCCCGGAAGTCGCCGCCCTTGACGGTGTCGTAGAACAGCCGGTGGACCGAGTCACCGTCGTTGCGGTAGTTCTTCGCCGCGTTGATGCCTCCTTGCGCGGCGATGGAGTGGGCGCGGCGCGGGGAGTCCTGGTAGCAGAACTGGACGACGTGGTAGCCCTGCTCGGCGAGCGTGGCGCCCGCGGAGCCGCCCGCGAGGCCGGTGCCGACGACGATGATCGTGTGCTTGCGCCGGTTGGCCGGGTTGACCAGCTTCGCCTCGAAGCGGCGCTTGTCCCAGCGCTCGTGGACCGGGCCGGACGGGGCCTTGGTGTCGGCGACCGGCTCACCGGTCGTGTAGGCCGTGTACTCGCTGTACGAGGTCATGTTCAGCTCACCACTCCGGTCATGACGCCCACGGGTACGGCGATGAAACCGGCCGTGAGCAGCAACGCGAGGACGTTGGCGACGGTCTTCAGGGCGCGGTCGCGGGTGCGGCTGCCGACGCCGAGGGTCTGGGCGGCACTCCAGAAGCCGTGCCGGATGTGCAGGCCGAGGGCGAGCATCGCGACGATGTAGATGACGTTGCCGTACCAGGTGGAGAAGGTGTCCACGACGTTCTGGTACGGGTGACCCGGCCGGAAGCCGGGGTGCACGGTGCCGGTCGTCAGATCGAGGATGTGCCAGACGACGAACAGGCCGAGGATGACGCCGCCCCAGCGCATGGTGCGCGTCGCGTAGCTCGCCCGCGGCTTCTTGTGGACGTACTTGCTGGGCCGTGCCCTGAGGTCACGGCGGCTGAGCTGGTACGCGGAGACGGCGTGGGCGACGACCGCGGCCACCAGCACGACCCGGATGAGCCACAGCGTCCACTCGTAGTGCATGAAGGGCTCGCCGATGGTGCGCAGCCAGTGTGCGTAGTGGTCGAACTCGCCGGCCCCGAAGAAGATCTTCAGGTTTCCGATCATGTGGACGACCAGGTACAGCAGCATGATCAGTCCGCTGACCGCCATCACGGTCTTCTTGCCGACGGTGCTGTCCCACACGGTGCGTGCCATGGACGGCCGTCGGTCCGTCCGCGTTGCCAGAGCCATGGCACAGCACGCTAGAACTGCGGGTGCTCATCGGTCCAAGACATGGTACGGCTCGTTCCGATAGGCATCTCCTATGCTGGCCTCATGCAGTTCCAGCAGCTCCAGTACTTCGTGGCGGTCGCCGAGACCCGGCACTTCACCCGGGCCGCCGACCTGGTGCATGTGGCGCAGCCGTCGCTGTCGCAGCAGATCAAGGCGCTGGAGCGGGAGTTGGGGGCGGATCTGTTCCTGCGGGCGCGCGGCAACATCACGCTCACCGACGCGGGCGAGGCGCTGCTGCCGCTGGCCCGGCGCATCCTGGCCGACGCGGACACGGCCCGGCACGAGGTGCAGGAGCTGGTGCAGCTGCGCCGGGGCCGGATCCGGCTGGGCGCGACGCCGAGTCTGTGCACGGGCCTGCTGCCGGACGTGCTGCGCGCCTTCCACGACCGGTATCCCGGCATCCGGCTGCTGATCGAGGAGGGCGGCTCCCACGACCTCGTACGGGAACTGGCGCGCGGCGCCCTCGACCTGGCGCTGGTCGTCCTGCCGCTGCCGACCCCGTCCCCGGCGCTGACCACCGTGGAGCTGCTGCGGGAGGACCTGGTCGTGGTGTCGTCACCGGAGGCACCCCGGCCCGGCGGCGAGCGGCGGACCGTGCGGGTCGCCGATCTGGCAGGGGAGCGTCTGGTGATGTTCCGGCACGGCTACGACCTGCGGGAACTGACCGTGGCCGCGTGCCGCGCGGAAGGGTTCGAGCCGGACTTCGCGGTGGAGGGCGGGGAGATGGACGCCGTGCTGGGATTCGTGCGGGCCGGTCTGGGCGTCGCCGTCGTACCGCGGATGGTGGCGGCGCGATCGGGCCGTGGACTGCGGGTGACTCCGCTGGCCCGACCCGGTCTGCACCGGAC
This sequence comes from Streptomyces sp. S.PNR 29, assembly GCF_030386795.1. GTDB lineage: Bacteria > Actinomycetota > Actinomycetes > Streptomycetales > Streptomycetaceae > Streptomyces. The sequence continues at coordinate 54,286 of NZ_JANUQM010000011.1, read as the reverse complement.
GATCGCCCTGGCCCACCGCAGCGACGTGGCTCCACCGCGGGCGGCGCGAGAGTTGCAGCGCATGCTGCTGGAACGATGACCGGCCAGACTCCGCCGACCCGACCCGCACCGGACAACCGCCCTCACCCACCACAGCGACGTGGCTCCACCGCGGGCGGCGCGAGCGCTGGGCAGCGGCGCACCGCACGCAGAGTCTTCCCCTCCGCGTGGCGCGGCACCTCGGCCTGCGCGACCGTCGGGAAGCCGTCGCCGCCGCCGACCGCTCCCGCGCCGGGTGGCGGCCGGATATTCGCTTCGCCGGGTGGGCACTTGCTGCCTAGGCTTGCGCTGTGAGTGCTGAACAGTACGCCAGGTACCGGGACGACACGGACGTGCTGGCGGCCATCGGTGCCTGTGTCGCCGCGCAGACCGGCCGGGTCACGGTGCGTCTGCCGAGGACACTGGCCGAGGCCGCGGTGGCCGCGTGGAACCGCGACGAGCACGAGGCGCCCGGCGAGGAGACACCCACCCAGTACGCGCTGCGCGACGGCGCCGCGGAACTCGCGCTGATCGGTCTCGCGATCACGGAACGCGGCCGCCACGAAGGCGAGGAGGTCGCCGTCGACCTGGACGTCGCCGCCGCGGGGGCGGCCGTGCGGGCCGCTCGATGACCAGTGGGGGGCCGTGCGGCGTTCCCCGCCCAGCCGCCGCCCCGGCGCTCAGCCCGTCGCGTCCACCAGCGCCAGTTCGTGCAGCCGCTCCGGCGGGCCCGGGCGGGCGTAGTACCAGCCCTGGGCGGTGTCGCAGCCGAGTATGCGCAGCTGCTCGGCCTGGGCGCCGGTCTCCACCCCCTCCACGGTCACCGCGAGGTCCAGGCTGTGGGCCAGGGAGACGATCCCCTCGACGATCTTCAGGTCGACGGGGTCGGCCGGGAACTGCTGCATGCTCTGGGTGAAGGACCGGTCCAGCTTGAGGATGCTCACCGGGAGGCGACGGAGGTTGGCCAGGTTCGAGTAGCCCGTGCCGAAGTCGTCCAGGGCGATGTCGACACCCATCTCGGCCAGTCGGCGCAGGGGTTTCAGCAGGTCGTCGTCGGCGCCGATGAGGGCCGACTCCGTGACCTCCAGGCACAGCGCCTCCGGATCGACGCCCGTGCGCTCCAGGATGTCGACGGTGTCCTGGACCAGGCCGGGGTGGGTCAGCTGGCAGGGCGAGAGGTTGACGTTGATGCGCAGCGGGCCCGCGGCGTCTCCCCCGTGCCGCTCCCGCCACTCGCGCGCCTGGCAAACCGACTGCTCCAGCACCCAGCGGCCCAGCGGAACGATCAGCCCCGTGTGCTCGGCGAGCGGGATGAACCGGTCCGGGCCGAGGACGCCGTGCTGCGGATGCAGCCAGCGCACCAGGGCCTCGGCGCCGCGCACGCTGCCGTCGCCGAGGTGGACCAGCGGCTGGTACTCGATGAAGAACTCGCCCCGGTCCAGCGCCGTCGGCAGAGCCGTCGTCAGCCCGTGCCGGGTGATGACGCGGGCGTCGGCCTCCGGGTCGGCGAGCTCGAACCGGTTGCCGCCCGCCGACTTGGCCCGGTACATGGTGATGTCGGCGCTGCGCAGCACCTCCGCCGGGCTGCGCTCCCCCGCCGGGCCCTCGACGATGCCTATGCTGCCGCGCACGGTCAGCTCCCGGCCGTCCACGCTGATCGGGGCGAGAAGCGCGTTCATGATGCGCGCGGCGAGTTCGTCGACCGTGCGCCGGGTGTCGGGGCCGGTGGTCAGCGCCACGAACTCGTCGCCGCCCAGCCGGGCGACCATCTCGCCGGGCGCGGTCACGCAGGACTGCAGCCGGTCGGCGACCTCGACGAGCAGCCGGTCGCCGGCCGAGTGGCCGAGACTGTCGTTCACGGTCTTGAAACCGTCCAGGTCGAGGTAGCACAGGCCGAAGCGCTGCCCCTCCCCCGCGCCGAGCGCCTTCTCCAGGCGTTCGAAGAAGAAGCTGCGGTTGGGCAGGCCCGTGAGCGCGTCGTGCGTGGCCTCGTAACGCAGCCGCAGGTTGAGCAGCCGCCGCTCGGTGGTGTCCTCCATGAGGGCCAGCTGGTACTGGGGCCGGCCGTCGGCGTCGCGCAGCAGGGAGACCGTCAGGTTGGTCCACAGGACCGTTCCGTCAGGCCGGCAGAAGGCCTTCTCCAGGTGGTAGTGCTCACGCTCGCCGCGGACGAGTTCGTCGTAGAGCCGCCAGGTCTGGGGCGCGTCGTCGGGGTGCGTCCACTCCCTGACGTTGCGGCCGCGCAGGGACTGCTCGGACAGGCCGAACATCCGCAGCAGCGCGCCGTTGACCTGCAGGACGTTGCCCTCCAGGTCGGCGATGCCGATGCCTATGGCCGCGCCCTCGAAGACCGCGCGGAAGCGGGCCTCGGTCGCGTGCAGCGCCTGCGCGACCACGCCCTGCGCATTGAGGGCGGCCTGCGCGATGGCCTCCTGCTCGGCCAGGGTGCGCCGGCGCAGCGCCGCCGCGAACCCGGCGGCCATGGCGTGCTGCAGCCGCGAGGAGCGCGCCCGCAGGTCCTCCTGGTCACCGTCCTCGCCGCAGTACAGCACCAGGTAGGCGTCGACGCAGTCCAGCGACCGGCTGAGCGCCTCGGGGTCGGTGCAGTGCGCGTCGACCAGCGCGGCGCCGACGGCCCTGCCCGCGCCCGCGTCGAAGGTGCGGGCCCGCAGCGCCTCACTCAACGTCCGGGCCAGCGGGAGCAGTTGCTCCTCGAACTCGGGCCGCGTCGACGAGGTGGAGGTCACCGGGAACACGGCCCGGCTCCAGATCGTTGCGAACCGGCGCAGTCTGTCCTCCGGCCCGTCCGGCTCCGCGATCACGCCGTACGCCCCACGCCGGCGAAACCGGAGAACGCGAAGGGGTCCTCGTCCTCCGGCGCCGTCTCGGGCCGCCAGTGCGGCATCGGCACCAGTCCGGGTTCCACCATGTCGTACCCCTCGAAGAACCGCTCGATCTCGTCGCGCGAGCGCATGATCAGCGGGTTGCGAATGTCCTTGTACACATCCACCACACCCTCCGTCCGCTCGGGCGGCAGTGGGATTCCCTCGTACGAGGCGTGCGTGAGCACGAGCAGGCTGCCGGGCGCGAGCGCGTCGCGCAGTTCGGCCACCGCCCCGTACGGGTCGTCCGCGTCTTCCACGAAATGCAGTATGGCAACGAGAAGCAGCGCCACTGGCCGATTCAGGTCTATCAGCCGTTCGACTTGGGGGCTGTTCAGGATCTCCTGGGGCTTGCGGAGGTCCGCGGCCACGACGTCCGCGTCGTCGTTGCCCTCCAGGACCGCCTGGCTGTGCGCGACGGCGACCGGGTCGTGGTCGACGTACACCACGTGCGCCCCGGGTCTCTCCCTCTGGGCCACCTCGTGGACGTTGCCGAAGGTCGGGATGCCGGAGCCTATGTCCAGGAACTGGGTGATGCCCTCACCGGCGGCGAAGCGCACCGCGCGGCGCATGAACGCCCGGTTCGCCTGCATGATCTTGGGGAGCCCCGGCATGAACTCCATGGCCTTGCGGGCCGCTTCCCGGTCGACCTCGAAGTTGTGCGAACCGCCCAGGTAGTAGTCGTAGATGCGGGAGACACTCGGCACCGAGATGTCGATGCTCCGTGGGGCCCAGGCGGGACGCTCCATCTATCTCTCCAAGGCGTAGGCGATCCGGTGTTCGAGCAGAGGCTACTGATCGCCCGCCAAACGAGCGAGCGGAAACGGAAATTGACCGTCCGTTCCCGGTCACTGCCGGCGGCACGTGCCGCCCGAAAAGCGGGCCGCTCCCTCCGCCTGCGAGGCGGAGGGAGCGGCCCGTCGGTCGCGCGCTGTTGGCTGCACCCTGGGGAGGTGTTGTTCTATTCCTTCGGCGCGCCGACCGGCTTTCCGTCGGGCGAGATGGCGTACCAGGTGCCGCCGACGCCCTGACCGTTGGTGTCGCCGGGCTTCTTGTCACCGGCGAAGGTGTAGATCGGCACACAGTCGATGGTCTGCTGCTTCAGTCCGTCGGGACGGTCGAAGACGACGTAACCCTGGCCCCTGGGGCCGGACCCCTTCAGATCGATGCCCTCGGTGTCCTCGGCGGCGACCGGCTCGACGACCGGCCACTTCTCCAGACAGGCGTCGGTGCACGCCGTCTTCATCGGCCAGGGGGAGTCCTTCATGAAGCGGTAGACCGTCATGCCGTTCTTGTCGACGACGATCTCGCCGAGCTTGGGGTCGTTACGGGTGGACAGGCCGGGCAGATCGGACTGCTTGGCCTTCTTGCCGTCGGGTGCGAGCGCGTACCACTTGCCGCCCACGCCCTGGCCCTTGACGTCCCCGGCGTTGGTGTCCTTGGCGTAACGGTACGCGGGCCAGCCGCCGATGGTCAGCTGCTTGGTGCCGTCGGGGCGGGTGACCTCGCCGAGCAGCGCCTCGTCGATGCCCTCGCCGGCCGCGGCGTCGTCCGCGAGCACCGGCGGCCAGGTCTTGGCGCAGTCGCCGTCGCAGTTGGTCTTCGGCGGTTCCGCGGTGTCCTGGTCGAAGCGGTACAAGGTGAGACCGGCACTGTCGGTCACCACCTTGCCGAGTTCGGCATTCGTGGAGACGGACAGCTTGCCCGCGGTACCGGTGTCGGTGCCGGCACCCGCGCCGGCCGGGGGAGCGGAACTCTGCCCGACGCTCGGAGACGCACCCAGGCCGCTCCCGGCCCCGCTCCCGATGCTGCCGAGGTCACCGGGCGCGGCAGTGGCACCCACGTTCTGGCTGCTCGCCGGAGGCGTTTCCTGGCCGCACGCCGTCGTCAGCGCCAGCACCGCCGCAGCGCTCGCCACGAGTGAGGCGCTCCGCCAGGAGGTCTTCATCGTCAACTCCATATAATCGCAAGGGACTTGCAGCGCCCTGCTGCGCCGCCGCACGACATTGGGTACGCATGGAGCCCACCGTTGTGTTCAACCACACGGCAAATTTCTTTCGGGATCCTGTGACAGACGCCCGCCGGGACCGCACGCGCGTGCGCATCGGCGGACATGCGAGCGTCGGCCGAGCAAACCCCCGGCGCCGCCCATCCCTCCTTCGGGGTAACCGCCGGGATCTCGGAGGCGCACCGGCGTGCGAAGGTTCATGATCTTCGTCGTGCATGGACCCGATTCGACCCAATCCGCCCTCGCGAGACGGCTGTTGGCCACAGTGGCGCTGACCTGGGCACTGGTCGGCGCACCGGTCGGTGTGGCGGTGGCCGACTCCTGTGCGTACGCCTCGACCGGCCCGGGCGGCACCGAAGCGGTGGCGGTCGCCGGGAGCGACACCTGTCCTCCTCCACCGCCGTGCCCCGAGCCCACGCCGACCAGGAAACCCACACCGACTCCGACACCCACGCCGACGCCGCCACCCCCTCCGCCGAAGCCGGAACCGAGCCCCACACCCACGCCGACCCCCAAGCCGACCCCCACGCCGACCCCGTCCCCGCAGCCGAGGCCCACGGCGAAGCCGGAGCCGCCGCCCGCGCCGCCCCCGCCCGCTCCCCGACCGGCGGCGCCGCGTCCCCGGCCGGCCCCCACTCCCGAGCCCACTCCCCGTCCCGAACCCACACCCAGGCCGACTCCGACCTCGTCGCCCAGGCCCACGCCCCGCCCGTCCCCGACCCCGGTGCACTATCCGCCGTACCGCACCCAGCCGCATCAGCGGACGTCCGGCAGTGCTCCGTCACCGGTCACCTTCGTCCTGCTCATCACGGCGCCCGCGGTGGTCGCCGTCGCCGCTCTGCGTCCCCGCTGACTCCTGGAGGCTCCTCTTGGCGGAATGGCTTGTTCTCACCCTCGCGATGCTGGCCGCCTGTGCCGTGGTGGTCCTCATCACCTTCGTACGGCACCGCACGGCCTCCGACGACGAGGACCCCTCCGAGACCCCGGACGTCATCGAGTACATGACGATGTGGATCGGTGTGGTGTACGCCATCGTCCTGGGCCTGGCCATCGCCGGCGTCTGGGAGGCGCGCAGCGCCGCCCACGACCACGTGCAGGCGGAGGCCGTGGCGCTGCACGAGATCTCGGAGCGCGTGCGCGTCTATCCGGCCGACGTCCGTGACCGGATCAGGGACGATGTCAACGCTTATGTCGGACACGTCGTCTCCACCGAGTGGAAGACCATGGCCGAGCACGGACGGGTCACCGAGCGCGGCACCGAACTCCTCGACCGCGTCCGCGCGGACGTCACGGACTACGAGCCGCGGTCGGACTTCGAGGCCCAGGCCTACCAGCCGCTCGTCGACCAGGTGGCCGCGGCGGACGAGGCGCGCAGCGCCCGGGCGGAGTCGACCGGGGCCACCATGCCGGGCGTGGTGTGGTTCGGGCTGATCACGGGGGCCGTCGTGACCATCGGAATGGTGTTCGCGCTGCAGATCCGGCGTACGGCGCGGGAGCTGGTCCTCGCCGGGTTGTTCTCCGCGCTCATCGCCTTCCTGCTCTTCCTGATCTGGGACTTCGACATGCCCTACAGCCACGGCATCGCGGCTTCGACGGACCCGTTCCTGCATCTGTTCCCTGACGTCAGGGGCTGAGGGCTCCGCGCCCCGGGGCCGTCCACGCCCACGGCCCCGGCACGATCCCGGGCGTCCCCTGAGCGGCTCACGCCTTTGCCCCGTTCGCCCGACTGCGATCGCGGCACCGCGTGTGCCTTCCTAGCGTTTCGGTCATCGAGGTGCATGTCCGGCGCGAGCGGAACAGGTCCGCAGCTGCTCCTCGGGGACCCGGAGGACCCACCATGCGCGTGATACGCGTCGCCTCGGCCGCTCTGCTGGGCGCCGCCACCGCCCTCACGTTGACCGTGTCCGCCGCATCCGCACAGGACGACGAGCCCGGCGAGTTCCGGGTCTCCGTCTTCCCCTCGACCGTCGTAGCCGGCGGCGCGGTGGCCCTGCACACGACCGGCTGCGACCGGTACGTGACCGTCTCGTCGGGCGTCTTCGATCCGCTCATCCTCCGCACGGGCCAGACCTGGGCCACGGCGGTGGTCGACCGGGACGCCGAACCGGGTGCCATGTACGAGGTGACCTTTCACTGCGGCACCTTCTGGCGGACCGTCGACCTCGCCATCGCGCCCGACCACCCGCACCGGTCCGCTTCCGGGGCGGCACCCACGAGGGCCGAGCCCACCGACTACCCGAAGGCCGTGGACGCCGGTGAGGGCGGCAGCCTCGCCGGTTTCGACCTGCGGGAGATCGGCCTGGGCCTGGCCCTCGTCATGGGCTCGGTCGGTGCGGCGTACCACCTCTCGCGCCGCGGCACCCGCGCGGACGGTGGCTGACGGCACCGCCCGCGTCCTGCACAGGGCTTCGCCCCGGCTCCTCATGAGAGCCGGGGCGAAGCGCTGTCGTCCGACGTGTTCTGTGATGTGCGAGGGGGCAGGGGCCGGGGGTCAGATCCGCCTCTCGGCCCGGCGGCGCATCCAGAACAGGCCCCCGCCGACGGCGGCCGCGGCCACGAGCCCACCACCGATGGCGATGTCGGTCGGGGTCGCGCCGCTGGTGCTGCTGCCGCCGATACCGCCGCGCACTCCGCCGATGACGGTGAACGCGGCCGGGCGGGTCAAGCTCCTGCCGTCGCAGGTGACGGTGATGTCGTGCGGGCCCGTGCGGGCGTTCTCGTCGATCGTGGCGGTGCCCTGCGCCGTCCGGTTGGCGCCGTGGATGGGCTTGAGCTCCGTCGGACGGAACGCGTCGGACGTCGCGGTGCCGCCGTGCGGGCAGCCGTCGACCGTGATGGTCAGCTGGCCGCCGCGGGCGATGACACTGGGCAGGGCGACGATGTTGCTCGGGTTGACGGCCATGCCGTCGCGGGCCACGGCCGCCGGGGCGGTGAGTCCCAGGACGGCGACCGCGGCGCCGGCGGCCGCCAGGGCACGATGGTTACGCATGTGAGCCTCCGCGGAAGACGCCCCGGGACCCGTGTCCGCGGTCGATCGGCGAGAAAGCGCCTCCCAGAAAGACCCTCAGTTGCCTTGCCCGCAGCCGCATTTCGAGAATGGTCCGTCCTGGTGAGAGGGCTCACCCGGGAAACCGTGCGAGTGGATATCGCCGCAGGTCACAGCCCGTCAGAAAATTCCGTTCCGGGGCAACCCGGATGGCGCACCGAAAGCCTGGGGCGCCACCCGTTCGCAGGCTTCCCCGTCGCAGGCCGGGAGCGCGGCGCTTAGCGTTCTGGTATGCGCGAAATGACACGGCGACGGCTGTGTCGAGAGGGGATGGCGAATGTACGCGTCCGAGCTGGCCGAAGAGGAGGAGCGGCAGAGGAAGCGTGCCCCTTGGGGCGTGATAGCGCTTGTTCTGCTGACCGGCCTCGCACTCATTCGGAATGGTTCGGGAGAGTTCGACGTGGGTCCGCCGCAGCCGGCGTCGGCGGCCGCGGCGGACACCCGCACGTCCGGCGACGCCTTCGCGAGGAGCCCGGATCCGCTGCCGTACGGCGTACCCGACCGGGTCAGGATCCCCGCGATCCGGGTCGACGCGCCGATCATGCCGGTCGGTCTGGACGCCGACGGCTGGGTCGGCGCGCCGCCGCCGGAGGACCCGAATCTGGCCGGCTGGTTCACGGGTGCCGTCTCCCCCGGTGAAAAGGGCACCGCCGTCGTCGTCGGCCATGTCGACAACACACAGGGCCCCGCCGTTTTCTACGGACTCGGGGCCCTGAAGCAGGGAAACCAGGTCGAGGTCGCCCGGAGAGACGGAAAGACGGCCGTGTTCGAGATCTACGGCGTCGAAGTCTTCGCCAAGGACAATTTTCCCGGCGACCGTGTCTACGGCTCCAAGGGCGCCCCGGAATTGCGGGTCATCACCTGCGGCGGTGGTTTCTCCCAGCAGAGTGGCTATGCCGGGAACGTCGTCGCCTTTGCCCGCCTGGTCGAGGTCCGCTGAGCGTTCCCCGACCCGGCGGGTGCCGGCGCGTCACGCGTAGTGCCGCCTGGGCACGGTGACGTGGTAACCGGAGTCCAGAAGTTCCGGGAGATAGGTGCGCAGGGCTCTCACGCTCTGGGAGCGGTCGCCCCCGGCGTCGTGTGCGAGGACCACGACACCGGGGGCGGCGCCGTGCTCGACGCGGTTGACGATGGTGCGGGTGCCGGGCATTCGCCAGTCGAGGGTGTCGACCGTCCAGGCGAGCGGTTCCATGCCGAGTTCGGCGCCGAGTTGGAAGACCGTGCGGTTCCAGGCTCCGTACGGCGCGCGGAACCACTGGGGCCGGTCGCCGTAGGCGTCCTCGATGACATCGCTGGTGCGTTCCATCTGGTGGCGGATCTGCCGGCGCGTCAGACGGGTCAGCAGGGGGTGGGACCAGGTGTGGTTGCCGACCACGTGTCCCTCGTCGGCCATCCGGGTGAGCAGGTCCGGGTGGTCGGCCACCATCTCGCCGCACACGAAGAACATCGCGCGTACGTCGTACTCCGCCAGCGTGTCCAGGATGGCCGGGGTGTAGCGGGGGTCGGGGCCGTCGTCGAAGGTCAGCACCATGGTGCGGCCACGTCCGGACACGCGCAGAAGCGGCTTGTGGCGCACGAGGGTCCGGCGGGGAGCGGCGCGCGGCGGGCCGTATCCCGTCAGCGGCTGGAGGCGGTAGGCGGAGGAGTTGAGCGCGGGCCGCGCCTGGGCGCCCGGCACCGGGGCCGCCGGCCGCACCGCTTCCTCTCCCCCGCCCACCGCGAGGACTCCGGCCGTCCCGGCCGCCCCGACAGCGGCGGCACCGGCGAGCAACACCCGGCGCCGCGTGAGCATCTGATGCTTCTGCATGACTCATCAGTCGCCCGGTGAACGGACGACGCACCTGTGCAACACCGAAGCGGCGGCATGAATACACCCGACCGGCCCAGGCAAAAGGGTCAGCCGGGGCGCACCAGGAGGAACGGCGGCGTCCCCGGATCGTCAGCCGGTGAGGGGTAGGCGGGCTCAGCCTCGTCCCCTCCGGCGAGGCCAAGCGCCGCCAGTAAGGGCAGGCCCGCGGTGATGGCGGAGCACTGCCCGCCCTTCGGGTGCCCATTTCCGCCGGGTTCTCTCCTTGTTCACGGAGCATCAGCCCCACTGGGCGTCTGTCGTTCGGATCGGCTCGGCGTCGTCGCGGAAGACAGGCCCTGGGCCCCGGCGCCTCGGGGCGGTCCTGCGGGTTCCGATAGCCTCGCCGACGTGATGGAACAGCACGCTCATCGGTTCGAACGGGGCACGGACGGGCCGAAGGTGATCGTGGTCGGTGTGGACGGCTCCGACTCCTCGCTCCGGGCGGCCGCCTACGCCGGTGGCCTGGCGCGGCGGCAGCACGCGCTGCTCGCCGTCGTGTACGTGCAGCCGGTGCTGGCGACGGGGGTGGCGCTCGGGGTGCCGGTGACCGAGACGACCGACGCGATCGCCGAGGACCTGGTGACGCAGATCCGGGAGGCCGCCGAGCGGGTCAAGGGCATATTCGACGTCCGCTGGGAGTTCCACACGTTCCGCGGCGACCCCTACAGCGGCCTGGTGAAGGCGGCCGACGACCTGAAGGCGGACGCCGTGGTGGTGGGCGCCTCCGAGCAGGCCGGCCACCGGATCGTCGGCTCGGTCGCGGTCCGGCTGGTGAAGGCGGGGCGGTGGCCGGTGACGGTGGTGCCGTAGCCGGTCCCTTGGCCTGGCCAGGTCTCGGCCGCTCACCGGGCCGTGGGCCCGGCTGTACGGCCGGGCCCGGGCCGATGCGGGGGCGCGCCCGGCGTGGACGAGTGCGACCGCGAGCGGTGCTGAAGCCGCGTCCCTCGGCGGCGAACGGCCCGAGTCGCACCGCGGCCCCATGACCGCGCAGGGGGCCGCCGTATCTGTGCGCGATGTCTTCCGTCAAGGGTGTCCCTGGGCCATCATGATCCGCCATCAGCCGTTTGCCGATCGCGAAGAGGTGAGGCGCATGGCCGGGTTCCGAGCGGGCGAGGGGATTCTCCGCCGCAAACCCATCGAACACATCGAGGAGACGGAAGCCGGCGAGGGCGCACGGCTGGAGCGATCGCTCGGTCTGTGGCAGCTGACCGCGATCGGCGTGGGCGGGATCATCGGCGCGGGCATCTTCACCCTCGCCGGGACGGTGGCCAACGGTACGGCGGGCCCTGCGGTCCTGGTCTCCTTCCTCGTCGCCGGCGTCGCGAGTGCCGCCGCCGCGCTGTCGTACGCCGAGTTCGCCGGCCTGATCCCGAAGGCGGGGTCCGCCTACACGTACGGCTACGCGGTGCTCGGCGAGCTCGCGGGCTGGCTCATCGGCTGGGACCTGCTGCTGGAGTACACGGCGATCGTCGCGGTGGTCGCGATCGGCATATCCGGCTACTTCAGCTTCCTGGTCGGCGAGATGGGCGCCGACCTGCCGACCTGGATGCTGGGAGCTCCCGGCACCGGTGACGGACACCGCGTCGACCTGTTCGCGGCACTGCTGTGTCTGCTCATCGCGTACCTGCTGAACCTCGGCATCAGAAACGCGGCACGGTTCGAGACGGCCGTGGTCGTGCTCAAGGTCCTGGTGGTGCTGCTGGTGATCGCGGTCGGTGTCTTCCACATCGACACGGCGCACTACAACCCGTTCTTCCCCTACGGGGTGGGCGGGGCGTTCACGGGTGCGGCGACGGTGTTCTTCGCGGTCTTCGGCTACGACGCGATGTCGACGGCGGCCGAGGAGTCGAAGGACGCGCAGCGGCACATGCCGAAGGCGATCCTCTACTCGCTGGCGATCTCGATGGTCCTGTACGTCGCCGCCTGCCTGGTGCTGACCGGCATGCAGGACTACAAGAACATCGACAAGGAGAGCGGCTTCTCCACCGCGTTCAAGTCGGTGGGGCTGAGCGGGCTGGCGGACGTGATCGCGGTCGGCGCCATCATCGGCATCCTGACGGTCATGTTCACCTTCATGCTGGGTGTCACCCGGGTGTGGTTCAGCATGTCCCGGGACGGGCTGCTGCCGGCCTGGTTCGCCAAGACGCACCCCACGCGGCACGTCCCGACCCGCGTCACCTGGATCGTCGGCGTCGCGTCGGCCGCCATCGCCGGATTCCTGCCGATCGGTGAGGCGGCCGAGCTCACCAACATCGGCATCCTGCTCGCGTTCGTGGTGGTGTGCACGGCGGTGATCGTGCTGCGCTACCGGCAGCCGGACCTGCCGCGCACCTTCCGTACGCCCTGGATGCCGGTCGTCCCCGCGCTGGGTGTCGTCTTCTCGATCTGGCTGATCACCTTCCTGCAGTGGCAGACCTGGGTGCGCTTCGCCGTGTGGTTCGCGATCGGTCTGGTGATCTACTTCGGGTACTCCTACCGGCGGTCGGAGCTGGCTCGGCGGTGACAGGGGGTGCCGAGCACCGGCCGGCGCCGCTCCCCCGCCACCGGTTACTCCCCCATCACCAGCCCGTCCTTGGCCGCGCCCCGGCTGAGCACCACCTCGCGGATCCGGTCACGTACGGCCCGCAGGTCGGCGCCCTGGGCGAGGGCGCGGTTGAGGTTGACGACCCGGCCGGCGTCGATGTCGAACATCTGCGGGACGAACTCGGCTCTGGTCACCTCCCAGCGGCCGCCGGGCCGGGCGGGCGGGGCGAAGGTGAAGCGGCCGAGGGTGGACTGGTTGCCGCGCGCGTCCCGGGCGCCCTGGTGGTTGAACATCTCGCCGGCGATCTGGTCACCCATCCCGTAGATCACCCAGGTGCCGTTGACCTTCTCGTACGCCTGCGGCACATGGGCGTGGGTGCCGAGGATCAGGTCGATGGCGGGGCGGCTGCCGGTGCGGGCGGCGGTGAGCCGTCGGGCCAGCGTCAGCTGCTGCTGGTCGGGCTCGTCCTGCCATTCGGTGCCCCAGTGCAGGGAGACGACGACCACGTCGGCGCCGGCCTGCCGCGCGGTGCGCGCGTCCGACAGGATCCGGTGCTCGTCGATGAGATTGACGGCCCAGGGCTGTCCCTGCGGCAGCGGGAGGCCGTTGGTGCCGTAGGTGTAGGCCAGGTGGGCGACCCGGGCGCCGCCCGCGCGCAGGATCGTGACGTCGAAGGCCTCCTCCTCGGTGCGCGCCGACCCCGCGTGGCGCACGCCGGCGCGGTCGAGGGCGTCCAGGGTGCGCAGGATGCCCGCGGCACCGTCGTCCAGGGTGTGGTTGGAGGCCGTGGAGCAGCCGTCGTAGCCGGTGGCGGCCAGGCCGTTCGCCACCTCGGGCGGGGACTTGAAGGCGGGGTAGCCGGTGTAGTCGCCTTGCGCGCCGTACACCGTCTCCATGTGGCACAGGGCGAGATCGGCGCGCGAGACGACGGGTTCGACACCGGCGAGCATGGGCCGGAAGTCGTACCCGGCGCCGCCCGCGTCGTAGTGCGCCCGTGCGATGACCGAGTCGTGCGGCAGGACGTCGCCGGAGGCGACCAGGGTGAAGCCGGCGGCCTTTCTCGCGGACGGGGCCAGGCGTCCGCGCGGCTCGTGGTCGCGGGCCTGGCAGGCCGCACCCGCGGCGAGGACGGCCGTCAGGACCAGGGCCACCTGTCGACTGCGTACGATCATCCGTTCACCCCACTGTGACCTTATTTACGTACAAATCAGCACACAGATAGGTAAGGAGTCACACACCGCCCCACCCGGCTCCGACACGCTCATTAGCCCGTCCGGCGTGTACACCCGGGGTGGGCCGACCGTTCGTCGAACCGTTCGCCGACGCGATCGACCGTCCGTCGCACAAGCCGTGTGCGTGCCCTGTCCACCGGCGGCGCCCTGCGGTGCCATACGGCCATGACGGCCGGAACCACCACCCTCACCGACGGGACGAACGGGACGACCGCCGAGCACGAGCTCGCCGCACTGCAGCGGGAGCACGGCCGGCCGCTCTTCGCGCTGCTGCTCCGCCTCTGTGACGGCGACCGGCAGCGCGCCGAGGACCTCGTGCAGGAGACCCTCGTACGTGCCTGGCAGCACCCCGAGGCCCTGCGCGCCGACGACTTCGACTCCGTACGGCCGTGGCTGCTGACCGTGGGCCGACGGCTCGCGATCGACGCGCGGCGGGCCCGGCAGGCCCGGCCCGCGGAGGTCGGTGACGCGGTCCTGGAGAACGCGCGGGTGATCGCCGACCACGCCGAGCGGGCGGCCGCGATGCTCGACGTGCGCCAGGCTGTGAAGACACTCACTCCCGAGCACCGTGAAGTCCTGGTGCTCGTGTACTTCCAGGGGGCGAGTGTGGCGGAAGCTGCGGCGACCCTCGGCATCCCGCCCGGTACCGTGAAGTCCCGCGCGTACTACGCGCTGCGCGCCCTGCGCCGGGTCCTTCCGGGCTACGCCGCCGACCTGCGGTGAAACCAATGGCCGAGTCAAACCTCCGTAAAGCGCCTTGCTGCGGACCCCGGTTGAGTAATCGGCTGTACTCATCCGTGTTCGGGATGGGGGCCCGGGGCCGGGCCACGCGCACGCACCGGAGGAAGGCAGGAAGGGATGCTGCACAGAGGTCACGAGGGCACGGACGGCACCGGTGGCGGTGAACTGACCGTCCCCATGGCGTGGTTGTACGCCGAGTACATCGCCGACGAGCTGCTGCGGTCCGGCGATCTGATGCCGCCGACGTCCTTCGAGTTCCGTGCCGGGCGGGAGGCGCTGGCGCTGACCATCTTCCTCTCGGACACCGACGGTGAGCTCTCGGGCATCCGGGTGGTCACCCAGCTGGAGACCTGGCTTTCGCTGACGGCGTACGACCAGCCGTGGCAGGAGTGGGTGCGCGAACGCATGGCCGAGATCACCGCCGAGACGGCCGGCTCCGGGCGGCGCGCACCGGACCTGGAGCTGGCGGAGGCGGCCTGGCGCTGGCTTCGGGAGACCGAGCTGCTCGCGCCCGATCTGAACGCCGTCCCTGGTGGTGGCCCGGTGGTCGGGGAGGACGAGGGACCGAAGGTGTGGACGCCGGCGTGGCAACTGGGGCTGCCCCTCGGCCACCTCGCCATCCACCTGTTCTAGGACCGGACTTCTCCGTCTCGGACTTTTTTTGATCCGGGACCAATCCGGGGGCCGGGCCGCTCCGAATCCCTTGGTTGCGATTCTGCAACTGCCTTGAGTGATTCGCCTGTCCGGTGCGTACGGGTGGGAGCACGGAGTAACCCCACCCGCACTCGACGGCACGAGGATTCGGCATGAGGTCCCTGGAACGGCATCGCGACGTCGGCGCTTACGCGCTCGGCGTGCTGGACGAGGCGGAAGCCTTCCGCTTCGAGGACCACCTCATGGAGTGCCCTCGGTGCGCCGCGCAGGTGACCGAATTCGGCGCCACCACGCGGCAGTTGATGCTGTACCGGCGGTCCACGCCGCGCTTCGTGCACCCGATGGCCAAGCCCGGCCCGCGGATGCTGGACCAGTTGCTGTCGGAGGTGGCGTCCCGGCACCGGACCGGGCGCAGGCGGCTGGTGTTCGCCCTGGCCGCCTCGGTGGTGTTCGCCGTGGCCGGGCCGACGGCCGCGATCCTCGCGGAGCAGTCGGGTCAGGGCGAGCAGACGGTACGGGTCACGGCCACCGACGAGCGGTCCGGGGTGTGGGCGCGGGTCACGGCCGAGGACGAGGACTGGGGCAGCGAGGTGCGCGTGGAGGTGAAGGACGGAGCCGGACCGCGCGCCTGTCACCTCGTCGTGATCGGCCGGGACGGCTCGGAGGAGACGGTCACCAGCTGGAACGTTCCCCATCACGATGCCCGCCCCAACATGATGCAGGGCGGCACCACCATGCACACCGACCAGATACTCCGGTACGAGGTGCGCACGAGGGAGGGGGAGCATCTGGTGACGCTGGAGGCGCCACCGGGCGGATGAGGATGTGAACCCCGGACGGGGCCCGGGCGTCCAAGGAGCGGTACGGCTTCCACTCGTCACCGCCGACGCCCTGGGGGACCCATGCGTGCGACCACCACACCCACCGTCCGTCTGCTCATCACCCTCGCCCTGGTCACCGCCGGAGCCGGCGCTGTCGCCGGCTGCGGCACCGAGAAGGGCGGCGAGCGCGGTCGAGAAGTCCGCGACGCCGGCCCGGAGGGGCGGTCGGGGGACCGCGCCCGGCAGGTGGCCGACGCCTGGGACGGCTCGCCTGCCGCCGAGGCATGGCGCGAGGGCTACTACCCCATGGGCGAGGCGGTCCAGCTGCCGGAGGACGCCTTCCGCAACGAGGCCGACAAGCAGGCCTACGCGAGCCAGAACTTCGCCCTGCGCGGCGACCTGCCCGTACCCGAGCGGAAGGAGGGGCAGGCGAGGTGGCAGGACGGCGGTTCGCTCACGCTGCCGCTCATGGGGCCCCGCGAGGCGTACGAGACGCTGGACCGCAACAGCGCCGAGGCACCGCACCTCACCGTGACCGGGGCGGAGCTCGGTGAGATGACGCTGGCCACCAGCCGCGGCCCGGCCACGGTCCCGGCCTGGCTGTTCACCCTGGAGGGCTACGACACCCCGCTCAAGCGGGCCGCCCTCCGCCCGTCGAAGCTTCCCGAGGCACCGATCGGGCCGGCCGCGCAGGCCCCCTCCGACGCGCTCTGGAACCTCGACCACCTGGTCGCGGTGGCCGCCGGCGGCCGGACCGTCACAGTGGCGGCCCATCACGGTTCCTGCGACGACGGCCCCGCCGTGGACGTGCTGGAGACGGACGGCAGCGTGGTGCTCTCCGCCTCCGTCGTCGGGACCGAGGACGGCCCCTGCACCGCCCAGCTGCTCAGCCAGGAGGTGGACGTGAAGCTGGACCGCCCGCTCGGCGACCGGGTCCTGCTGGACGCGTTCACGGGCCGTCCCGTCCCGTACGGCCGGCCGCGGGCGCAGTCGCCCAGCTAGGCCCTGTGGGTCACTTCAGCAGCCTGGACAGCCGTCGGTCCGCCAGTGGCTTGCCGCCCGTCTGGCAGGTCGGGCAGTACTGGAGGGCGGAGTCGCTGAAGGAGACCTCGCGGATGGTGTCGCCGCAGACCGGGCAGGGCTCGCCGGTGCGGCCGTGGACACGCAGGCCGCTCTTCTTCTCGGCCTTCAGGCGTCCGGCGGCCAGCCCCCGGGAGCGCTCGACCGCTTCTGTGAGCGTGCTGCGCAGCGCCTCGTACAGGCGACTCGTCTCCTCCGGCGTGAGCGACGAGGCCAGCTTGAAGGGGGACATCCTCGCCGCGTGCAGGATCTCGTCGCTGTACGCGTTGCCCACACCCGCGATCAGGGACTGATCACGCAGGGCGCCCTTGAGCTGACGCCGCTCGCCTGCCAGGAGTCCGGCGAACCGCGCCTCGTCGAAGTCGTCGGCGAGCGGGTCCGGGCCGAGGCGGGAGACACCCGGCACCTCCCGCGGGTCATGGACGACATGGACGGCGAGCCGCTTCTGGGTGCCCGCCTCGGTCAGGTCGAAGCCCTCGCCGGTCTCCAGGGCCACGCGGAGCGCGAGAGGGCCCTTGCCGGGGCGGGGCGGGCCGTCGGGCAGGCGGTCCTTCCACTGCAGCCAGCCCGCGCGGGCCAGGTGGGTCACCAGGTGGGGGCCGCCGTCCGTCTCCAGGTCGAGGAACTTGCCGTACCGGCGCACGGCGGTGACCTCGTGGCCCTCGACGGCCGCGAGCGGAGGGTCGTACGTCTTCAGGACGCTGATCGCCACGGGCAGCACCCGGACGATCTCGTGGCCGACGAGGTGCTCGGCCAGGAAGTCCTTGAGCGCCTCGACCTCGGGGAGTTCCGGCATGGGTCCAGAGTGCCACCGTCAGGCCGGTGAGGTGAGGTCAGCCGCGCTCCGGCACCACGAACTCGGCCCACACGCACTTGCCGCCGCCCCGCGCCTCCACGCCCCACACGTCCGAGAGCAGCTCGACCACGAGCAGGCCCCGCCCGGACACCCCGCACTCCCCCGCGTCGCGGCGGCGCGGCAGGGCACTGGAGGAGTCCTCGACCTCGACGCGCAGCCGGCGGTCGCTGCCGGTGAGGACCCTGAGAGTGACGACGGCGGAGCCCTCGGTGTGCATGAGGGCATTGGTGATCAGCTCGTCGGCGACCAGCTCCAGCTCGTCGGCGAGGCCCTCGGCGCCCCAGGCGCGGACCGCTGCGCGGATCATGTGCCGGGCTTCGGCGAGGGCCTCGGCGTCACCGGGCGCCACGTGCTGCTGGAGCCGCCCACCGGACTGCGGGAGGTCCAGGCCGCGGCGGCGCAGCAGGAGCAGCGCCACGTCGTCGTCGCCGCCGCGCTCGTCGGCCACGTCGATCAGGCAGTCGGCGAGGTCCCGTACATCGTCGGGACCGGCGGCGATGAGCGCTGTCAGGGTCTTCATGCCGTCGTCGAGGTCGGCGCCGGGCTGCTCGACCAGGCCGTCGGTGCACAGCAGCAGGGTCTGGCCGGGGAAGAGCTCAAGGGTGCCGACCGGGTAGGCGAGGCGGCCGAACTCGGCGGACAGGCCGAGCGGCAGCCCGCCCTCGACGGGCACCCGCCGGCAGGTGCCGTCGGTCTCCCGCACGAGCGGGTCGATGTGGCCGGCCCGGACCACCTGGACCACGCCGGTGGCGAGGTCGGCCTCCGCGTACAGACAGGTCGCGAAGCGGTCGGTGTCGAGTTCGTGGAGGAAGACGGAGGCGCGGGCCATCACGGTGGCCGGGGGATGCCCTTCGGCGGCGTAGGCGCGCAGCACGATGCGCAGCTGGCCCATGACGGCGGCGGCGTGCGTGTCATGGCCCTGGACGTCGCCGATGACGGCGCCGACGCGGCCCCCGGGCAGCGGGATCAGGTCGTACCAGTCGCCGCCGATGTCCCGGCCGGCGCCCCCGATGGAGGCGGCGCGGTAGCGGACGGCGACGTCGGCGCCGGGCACGCTGGGAATGCTGCGCGGCAGCATGGCCTGCTGCAGCCCCTGGGCGAGGTCCATCTCCTGTTCGTAGAGCATGGCCCGCTGCAGGCTCTGCGCGATGCTGCTGCCGAGCGCGAGGAGCACGTTGCGGTCCTCCGGCGAGAATCCGCGCCGGTCGCTGTAGAGCAGGCCCATCGCGCCGATCGGCCGGGCCTGGGCGATCAGCGGCAGATAGGCGGCGGAGGTGATGTTCAGGCCGGTGATGTGCGGCCAGAGGATGGGATAGCACTCGGCGAACTCCTCCGGCGACTCGATGAAGCGGGGGCTGAGGGTCCGTACGACCTCGCTCATCGGGTAGGGCTCGTCGATCCGGGTGACGCGGGTTCCGGGGACGAAGGCGCCGTCGGGGCCGTCGGCGACCAGCCGGATACGGCCCGCCTCGACCAGGCCCATGACGAGGCTGGTGGCGCCCAGGCGGGTGAGGCCGTGGGTGTCCTTGAGGACGTCGATGACGTCGTCCACGGTGCGGGCGTGGGCGAGGGCGGCCGTGGTGAGCTGGACGACGTTGGTCTGCCGGCGACGGGCCTCGTCCTGGGCGGCCTGGTCGCGGCGCGCGGCTATCTCGCCGAGTTCCTGGGTGGCATCGCGGACGATGCCGATGATCCGGCGGGGGCGTCCCGTCTCGTCCCGCCGGATGTAGCCCTGGGTGTGGGTCCAGCGCAGCGTGCCGTCGCGGCAGCGCATGCGGAAGTAGGTGCCGTAGTTCTCGCTGCCGTCCTTCATGGCCTGGGCGACGAGGGCGTCGAGCCGGTACGCCTCCGCGGCCGGGAAGCGGACGGACAGGGTCTCGGGGTGCCCGTCGAATTCGTCGGGGCGCATCTCGAAGACCTCGTGGGCCTGGGCGTCCATGTGGATCAGACCGGTGTCCAGGTCCCAGTCGAAGCTGCCCATGCGGTTGAGCGCCAGGATCGGATCCGGGTGGGCGGGCCAGTCATCCGGGAGAGACAAGGCGCTCGCTCCCCGATCAGCCATGGGCCCACCTTGCCAGGATTCGCCCGATTCTTCGACTTCTCCGGTGCCTTCTCTTCAGCTTCTCCTCGGCCTTTGCGTCACTCTTTACCTGTCTTCTGTCTTTCTTTACTTTCTTCAACTCAGCGAGCCGGTCGCCCACACCGGCGGGGGGACGACGTAGTCGTGGTGGGCGTCATGGCCGGTGCGCCGCTCGATCCAGTTCTTGTTGACCGCGTTGACGATGGTCAGACTGGTGATCACCTCCGGTGCGGGGGTCACCACGATCACCTCGCCGGGCCGGTAGCCGGGCCAGGGGCGGCCGCGGGTGCCCCCGTCGTCCTTCGTCTCCACCGGCGGCTTCAGGGGGTTGCCGCAGGCGCAGCGGACGCGGGGCACGCCCCGGTTGTCGACGAGGACGGCGGTGCCCGCCTGCAGGACGGACTGGTAGCCGGTGGCCCGCCCGTCCCGGAACGCGTGGTTGGTGACGCGGGTGTCGTTGCGCAGCACGACCGGGGTCAGGGCACGCAGGTGGTCCGGGAGCGAGTCCGGGGAGACACCCGCGACCCGGGCGAAGGCGCGGGCCTTGCGCCGGTCCGCGGTCAGCTGGCCGATCTGCCGTTCGACGTCGCAGCTGCCGACCCGCTCGGTACCTCCGTACAGGCCGGGCGTTCCGCCGGAGAGGGACCGCAGCACGCTCAGGGCCGCGGACTCGCCGGCGGCGGGGGCGGACTGCTGCGTTCGGGTGGCCGGTGGCGGGGTAGCCGTCGAGGTGGCCGTGGAGTCCGTGAAGGGGTCCGGGCCCTGGTCGGCGACCGGCTGGAGGACAAGCTCCCCGCCCGCGCGCCGGCCGCCGTGGGTGCTGCCGCCGCAGCCGGCGAGGAGGAGTGCCGCCGCGAGCGCGCACACCGCGATGGAGGGGGCGGTGGATCTTCGCACGTCGTTCTCCCCACCTCGTCTCGGCCGATTGCCCCTCATTGTCTGCCGTAGGCGTGTTTGGGTCGCAACTTGAGGAAAGGGCACGATGAAGCGACAACGACCGCAGCCATCAGCCGTGGAGAAGGGGGGCGTACAGAGCCGTGGAGTGGTTCACAGCACCCGACTACTGGCTGAGCCGGCTGGTCTTCCAGCGGGCTCTGGCCTGCCTGTATCTGGTCGCCTTCCTGACGGCGGCCCTGCAGTTCCGCGCGCTGATCGGGGAGCGCGGCATGCTGCCGGTGCGCCGCTTCGTGGAGCGGGTGCCGTTCAGGCGGGCGCCGAGCCTGTTCCAGCTGCACTGCTCGGACCGCTTCTTCGCGGCCTGCGCCTGGATGGGCTGCGCGGTGTCGGCGGGACTGGTCGCGGGGCTGGACTCGCTTCTGCCTCTGTGGGGCGGGATGCTGCTGTGGCTGGTGCCGTGGGCGCTGTACCTGTCGATCGTCAACGTAGGGCAGACCTGGTACTCGTTCGGGTGGGAGTCCCTCCTTCTGGAAGTCGGGTTCCTCGCGGTCTTCCTCGGCAACGACGAGGTGGCCCCGCCGATCGTCGTGCTGTTCCTGCTGCGCTGGATCCTGTTCCGCGTGGAGTTCGGCGCGGGACTGATCAAGATGCGCGGCGACGAGTGCTGGCGCAAGCTGACCTGCCTGGACCACCACCATGAGACGCAGCCGATGCCGGGCCCGCTGAGCTGGTTCTTCCACCATCTGCCGAAGCCCCTGCACCGCGTCGAGGTGGCGGCGAACCACGTCACCCAGCTCGTGGTCCCGGTCCTGCTGTTCACCCCGCAGCCCGTCGCCACGGCCGCGGCCGCACTGATGATCGTCACCCAGCTGTGGCTGGTGCTGTCGGGCAACTTCTCCTGGCTGAACTGGATCACGATCGTGCTGGCCCTGTCGGCGGTTCGGTTCCCGGCCGATCCTCCGTCGGTGCCGGACGCCCCGCTGTGGTACGAGGTCGTGGTCCTGGCGGTCGCCGCGCTGCTGGTGTTCCTGAGCTACCAGCCCGTGCGCAACATGATCTCCCGCCGCCAGGTCATGAACCGCTCCTTCGACCCGCTCCACCTGGTCAACACCTACGGGGCGTTCGGCAGCGTCAGCCGCGTCCGGTACGAGGTGGTGATCGAGGGGACCGCCGACGAGGTGCCGCGCGAGGACTCCGTGTGGCGGGAGTACGAGTTCAAGGGCAAGCCGGGGGATCCACGGCGCTGGCCGCGCCAGTTCGCGCCGTACCATCTGCGGCTCGACTGGCTGATGTGGTTCGCCGCGCTGTCGCCCGCGTACGCCGGGGAGTGGTTCGGCGCCCTGGTGGAACGGCTCCTGGAGAACGACCGCGACACGCTGAGGCTGCTGCGCCGCTCTCCCTTCCCGCCCGACGCACCGCCCCGGTACATCCGCGCCCGCCTGTTCCGCTACCGCTACACGACCTGGCGCGAGCTGCGGGAGACGGGCGCGTGCTGGGAACGGACGTATGTGCGGGAGTACCTGCCGCCGACCCGGCTGGCGGGGGTGGCTCAGAGGTCGTAGACGCGGCCGGCGGTGGTCTCGAAGATCTGCGTGCGTTCGTGTGCGCTCGTCACCTGTCCCGTCAACTGCTCCGCGAGGCCGAGCACTTCACCGTACGACGCGCCCAGCGTGCAGACCGGCCAGTCCGAGCCGAACATCAGCCGGTCAGGGCCGAAGGCGTCCAGCACTACGTCGGCGTACGGGCGCAGGTCGTCGGGGGTCCAGGAGGCGAGGTCGGCCTCGGTGACCAGACCGGAGAGCTTGCAGACCGTGTTGGGGAGTGCGGCGAGGGCACGGATGTCCGAGGCCCAGGGGTCGAGCTCCCCGGAGGCGATGGGGGGCTTGCCCGCGTGGTCGAGGACGAAGGTGAGGCCGGGCAGCAGGGCCGCCGCCTTGATACAGGCGGGCAGCTGGTGGGGCAGCACCACCAGGTCGTAGACCAGCCCGGCGTCGGCGACGGCGGCGAGGCCCCGCCGTACGTCGGGACGCAGCAGCCACTCAGGGTCGGGCTCGCCCTGGACCTGGTGGCGGATGCCCTTGAGGTACCGCCCGCCGGGGAGTTCCCTCAGCCGGGCCAGCTCCTCGGCCACGTCCGGGCGGGTCAGGTCGGTCCAGCCGACGACGCCCGCGATCAGCTCGTGGGCGTCGGCCAGGGCGAGGAACTCCGGGGTCTCCTCGGGGACGGTGATCGTCTGGACGAGGACGGTGCGGTCGACCCCGGCGGCGCGGGCCTCGGGTTCGAGGTCCTTCATCGTGAAGTCACGCCGCAGGGGCTTCAGTTCGGGTCCGGTGATCCAGTCCTGGTCCCGGACCGACAGCTCCCACACGTGGTGGTGCGCGTCGACGGTCACGGCAGCTCCCACACGACGGGCAGGCCGGCGTCGGCGCCCTCGCCGGAGTAGTCGTGCACCACGTCCAGCAGCTCGGCCATACGGGCCTGCCAGGCCACGTTGACCGGCAGTTTCTCCAGCTCGGCGAGGAGGCGGGCGTAGTCCTCGCACTCCAGGACGTGGAAGAGGTCGGTGCCGCTGCGCCAGATGGTCCAGGAGGTGGCGCCGGCGGCGCGGATGGCGTCGGTGAGTTCCTCGGGGACCTCGCGGTGGGCGGCCTCGTACTCGGCGATGCGGTCGGCGCGGACCTTGGTGTGCAGGGCGACTCTCATGGCGGCTCTCTCAGGACGGCTGGTCGGCGGGCACGGGGGCGTCGGCGGGCAGGAGGCCGGTGGCGCGCAGCTCCTGCCAGAAGGCGGTGGGCACGGGCGCCGTGAACTGGTGGGCGCAGTCCCGGACTTCGTGCGCCGACCGGGCGCCGACCAGCACGCAGGCGACGGCCGGGTGCGCGGCGCAGAAGGCCAGGGCGGCGGCGCGCAGGGTGGTGCCGTGCCGGACGGCGACGGACTTCAGGCGCAGGGCTCGGTCGAGCAGCTCGGCGGGGGCCGCCGTGTAGTTGTACGTCGCTCCCGGTTTCGGGTCCGCCAGCAGGCCGGAGTTGAAGGCGCCTCCGATGACGACGGACGTGCCGCGTTCCTCCGCGGCGGGCAGCAGTTCGACGAGGGCCCCCTGGTCGAGGAGTGTGTAGCGGCCCGCGCACAGCACCACGTCGACGTCGGTGTCGCGGACGAAGCGGGTGAGCATCTCGGCCTGGTTCATGCCCGCGCCGATCGCGCCGACCACGCCCTCGGAGCGCAGCTGCTCCAGGGCCGGGTAGCCCTCCCGGAAGGCCTGTTCGGCGTGGTCGTCGGGGTCGTGGAGGTAGACGACGTCCACGCGGTCCAGGCCGAGACGCTCCAGGCTGGACTCCAGGGTGCGGCGTATGCCGTCGGCGCTGAAGTCCCACACGCGGCGGTGTGTGGCGGGCACGGCGAAGCCGTCCGCGAGGTCGTCGCCGCCGTCCTGTGCGGGCTCCAGGCGGCGGCCCACCTTGGTGGAGATCGTGTACGCCGTGCGGGGGTGCTCGCGCAGGGCGGCGCCCAGGCGGCGTTCGGACAGGCCGAGGCCGTAGTGCGGGGCGGTGTCGAAGTAACGGATGCCGCGCTGCCAGGCGGCGGCCACGGCCTCGTGCGCCTGCTCCTCGGTGACCTCGCTGTACAGGTTGGCGATGGCGGCGGCGCCGAAGCCCAGGGGGCTGACCTCGACGCCGCTTCTCCCGAGCCGGTTCACCGGTCGACCGGCCGCAGTCGCAGGCCCTGCATGCCGCCGTCGACGGCGAGGGCGGTTCCGGTGGTGGCGCCGGACAGGGGGCTCGCCAGGTAGGCGATGGCGCCCGCGACCTCGGCGGGGCCGACCAGGCGGCCGGTGGGCTGGCGGGCCTCCAGGGCGGCGCGCTCGGCGGCGGGGTCGGCGGCCGCGTCGAGCAGCCGGCCCACCCACGGGGTGTCGACCGTGCCGGGGTTGACGCAGTTGACGCGGATGCCCTCACGGACGTGGTCGGCGGCCATGGCGAGGGTGAGGGAGTACACGGCGCCCTTGGTGGCGCTGTACAGGGCGCGCTGCGGCAGGCCCGCGGTGGCCGCGATGGAGCAGGTGTTGACGATCGCCGCGTGCCGGGAGGCCCGCAGGTGCGGCAGGCAGGCGCGGGCCGTTCGGACCATGCCGACGACGTTGACGTCGTAGACCCGGTGCCACTCGTCGTCGGGGTTGTCCTCGACGGTGCCCTGGGCTCCGATGCCCGCGTTGTTGATCAGTACGTCGAGTCCGCCGAGGTCGGCGACGGCGGCCGCCACCGCCTCCCGGACGGACGGGTCGTCGGTGACGTCGGCGCGGTAGGCGAGCAGGGGTTTCTCGACCGGCGACGGGTCCAGGTCGAGGACGGCGACCTGGGCGCCGCGCTCGGCCAGGAGCTCCGCGGTGGCCCGGCCGATGCCGGACGCCCCGCCCGTCACCAGGGCCTTCAGGCCCTCGAAGTCGCTCATGCCGCCTGTCCTTCCTTCGTCCTGTCGAGGTCGGCGGCCCAGAACGTACCGCCGGGGTAGGTGTACCGCGCGATCGACTCGGGCCGCATGGCGGCCGAGAAGCCCGGCGCGGTGGGTGCCGTGTAGTGGCCCTCGCGGATCACCACCGGGTCGAGGAAGTGGTCGTGCAGATGGTCGACGTACTCGATGACCCGGTCCTCGGTGGTGCCGGTGACGGCCACGTAGTCGAACATCGACAGGTGCTGGACGAGTTCGCACAGGCCGACACCGCCCGCGTGCGGGCACACCGGCACGCCGAACTTGGCGGCGAGCAGCAGGATGGCGAGGTTCTCGTTGACTCCGCCGACGCGGGCCGCGTCGATCTGGACGAAGTCGAGGGCGCCGGCCTGGAGGAGCTGCTTGAAGACGATCCGGTTCTGGATGTGCTCGCCGGTGGCCACTTTCACCGGGGCCACGGCCCTGCGGATCGCCGCGTGGCCGAGGACGTCGTCGGGGCTGGTGGGTTCCTCGATCCAGTAGGGGTCGAACTCGGCGAGGGCCTTGGTCCAGCGGATCGCCTCGTCGACGTCCCAGCGCTGGTTGGCGTCGATCGCCATGCGCACGTCCGGTCCGACGACGGATCTGGCGACCCGGCAGCGCCGGATGTCGTCCTCCAGGTCCGCGCCGACCTTGAGCTTGATCTGCCGGAAGCCGTCGGCGACGGCCTGGGTGGCGAGCCGGGCGAGCTTGTCGTCGCCGTAACCGAGCCAGCCGGCGGACGTGGTGTAGGCGGGGTACCCCTTGGCGAGCAGTGCCTCGACGCGCTCGGGGGCGCCGTCCCGCCCCCGGCGCAGGATCGCCAGCGCCTCCTCGGGCGTGAGGGCGTCGGTGAGGTAGCGGAAGTCGACCTGGCCGACCAGCCACTCGGGCTCGGCCTCGGCGAGCAGCCGCCACAGCGGCTTCTTCGCGCGCTTGGCCGCCAGGTCCCACACGGCGTTGGTCACGGCCCCGATCGCCATGTGCATCACACCTTTCTCGGGCCCGAGCCAGCGCAGCTGGCTGTCCCCGATCATGTCCCGGAACAGCGATCCCGGGTCGGCGCACAGCTCCTCGACGGACCGTCCCACCACGTGGTGGCGCAGCGCGTGGATCGCGGCGACCTGGACCTCGTTGCCCCGCCCGATGGTGAAGGTGAAGCCGTGCCCCTCCGGGCTGTCCTCCGCGTCGGTACGCAGCACGACGTACGCGGCGGAGTAGTCGGGGTCCGGATTCATCGCGTCGGAGCCGTCGAGCTCGCGCGAGGTGGGGAAACGGATGTCGTGGGTGTCGAGCGCGGAGATGCGACAAGAGGGGCCGGGGCTCGGGGACACGGGGGGCCTTTCGGGTCGGTTACGGGTCGGGGCGGGGTCAGTCCTGGGCGCGGCCCGTGGTCACGCGGGCGATCATGAGGGCGACCAGGATGATGCCGCCGTAGATGGCCTGGATCCAGAAGGACGGCACCTGGGCGAGGGTGAGCAGGTTCTGCACGACACCCAGAAGGAGTACGCCGGTCAGGGCGCCGAACATGGAGCCCTTGCCGCCGTCGAGGCTGATGCCGCCGATCACCGCGGCCGCGAACACGGTGAAGATCATGTTCTGGCCCTGGTTGGCGCTGATCGCGCCGACGTACCCGGTCTGCATGATCCCGCCGACCGCGGCGAGGACCCCGGCGACGACGAACACGCCGAGCATGACCCGCTCGACGCGGATCCCGGCCGCGCGGGCCGCGTCCGCGTTGCCGCCGATGGCGTACAGGGCACGTCCGACGCGGTGGTACTTCAGCACCAGTCCGGCGACGGCGAAGGCGATCGCGGCGAGCCACACCGACAGCGGGGCGGAGAGGAAGGTGGTGGTCGCCAGGGAGTAGAAGCTGTCGGGCATGCCGAACAGCGTCTTGCCCTTGGTGGCGCCGACGAGCAGCCCGCGCAGGACGATCAGCATCGCGAGCGTCACGATGAACGCGTTCAGCCTGAACTTCACGACCAGGATGCCGTTGAAGGCGCCGACGGCCGCGCCGACGAGGAGGATCGCGAACAGGGCGAGCGCGGCGGGGAGTTCCGTCCCCCAGCCGGACTGGGCGGCGGGCAGCACGAGCAGCGCCCCCGCGGCGGGCGCGATACCGACGACCGATTCGAGGGACAGGTCGAACTTGCCGGTGATCAGCACCAGCGACTCGGCCAGCACCACCATCGCCAGCGCGGCGGAGGCGCCGAGGATCGAGACGATGTTCCGCTCGGTGAGGAACGAGTCGTTGACCACCATGCCGAGCACCATGAGCAGCAGCAGGGCGGGCAGGAGGGCGAGTTCGCGGGTACGGCGCAGCAGCACGGTCCGCGCCGACCGCGCGGCGGGGACATGGGGCGGCGCCAGCGGCTGGGCCGCCTTGGTGTCAGCCATGGTCCACTCCTTCGCCATGGTCCACTCCTTCGATGGAGGCGATCAGCTCGTGGTCGCGCCAGCCCGCCGGGTGCTCGGCGACGACACGGCCGTGGAAGAGGACGAGGACGCGGTCGCAGCGCCTGAGGTCGGCGAGTTCGTCGGAGACGACGAGCACGGCGGTGCCGTCCTCGCGGGCACTGTCGACGCGGGCGAGCAGGGACTCCTTGGACTTCACGTCGACGCCCGCGGTGGGGTTGATCAGCACCAGCAGCCGTGGGTCGGTGGCGAGGGCACGGGCCATGACGACCTTCTGCGCATTGCCGCCCGACAGGTCGGAGACGGGCTGCTCGGGGCCCTCGGTATGGATGTCGAGACGTTCGATCAGCTCGGCGGCGACGTGGCGTCTGCTGTCGGTGCCGACGAAGCCGAAGCGGCCGAGCCGGTCGAGGACGCTCAGGGTGGCGTTGTCGCCGACGGTCATCCCGGCGACCAGCCCCTGGTCGTGCCGGTCGCGGGGCACGCAGCCGACGCCGGCGTCGAGGGCCGCCCGCACATCGCCGAACGGGAGCCGCTCACCGTCGAGCCGGGCGGTCCCGTGGGTCGGGGTGTGCAGGCCGGCGAGGGATTCGGCGAGCTCGATCTTGCCGCTGGCGCTGGATCCGGCGAGCCCGACGACCTCGCCGCGGCGGACGGTGAGGTCGATGTCCTGGTACACCTCGGAGGTCAGACCGCGCACGTCGAGG
This sequence comes from Streptomyces sp. S.PNR 29, assembly GCF_030386795.1. Taxonomy (GTDB): domain Bacteria; phylum Actinomycetota; class Actinomycetes; order Streptomycetales; family Streptomycetaceae; genus Streptomyces. The sequence continues at coordinate 26,006 of NZ_JANUQM010000011.1, read as the reverse complement.
ACGACGGGTGCCCGGTCGTGAACCTCCCGGTTCAGCACCGCCTGTTCCGCCATCGCCTCCCCCGCCATGGCTTCCACCAGCGCCGATCTCGGCAGATCGGCGACGGGGGCCGTGGTGATCCAGCGGGCGTCCCTCAGGACGGTGACGGTCTGGCAGACCTCGTACACCTCCTGGAGGTGGTGCGAGATGAACAGGAAGGTGACCCCGGACTCCTGCAGGGCCCGCATACGGGTGAAGAGACGCTCGATCTCGCGGTTGTCGAGCTGGGCGGTGGGTTCGTCGAGGATGATGAACCGGGCGCCGAAGCTCAGCGCCCGGGCGATCTCGACCATCTGCCGGTCCTCGACCTTGAGGTCGGCGGTGCGCGCCTCGGGGTCGACGTGCACGTCCCAGGTGTCGAGCAGCTCGGCGGCTTCCGCCTTCAGCCTGCGCCAGCTGATGAACCCTCGTTCGAGCGGCTGACGGTTGATGAACAGGTTCTCGGCGACGGTCAGCTCCGGGACGACCGTCGGCTTCTGGTACACGCAGGCGACCTTGCGGCGCCAGGCGTCCCGGTCGCTGAGCGGGGGCGCGGGTTCGCCGTCGAAGTGGACGGTGCCCTCGTCGGGGGCCTGGAGGCCGGTGAGGAGCGTGACCAGCGTGGACTTGCCGGCGCCGTTGCGGCCGACGAGGGCGTGGGACTCGCCCGGCAGCACGGTGAGCCGGCCGTCCTGGAGGGCGGTGGTGGGGCCGTACCGCTTGACGACGCCCCGCGCCTCGACAAGGGGGGTGATCACTGCCGTACTCATCCGACCGTGTTGCCCCACAGCTTGGGGTCGTCGACGTTGTCCTTGGTCACCAGTGGCGCGGGCAGCTGGTCCTCCAGGATGCCGCTGGGCAGCTTCACGATGGTGGAGTCGTGGTCGGTCGGTCCGGGCTCGAAGGTCTTCCCCTCCATCGCCGCCTTGATGTAGTACATGCCGTACTTGGCGTAGGCGTCGGCGGGCTGCGAGACGGTCGCGTCGATCTCGCCCTTGCGGATGGCGTCGTACTCCTGCGGGATGCCGTCGTTGGAGACGACGGCGATGTGACCCTGCTGCCCGGCCTTCTTCAGCATCCCCTTGGCCTTGAGCGTCTGCAGGGTCGGTGCGAGGTAGACACCGCCCGCCTGCAGGTAGATGCCCTTGATGTCGGGGTTGGCGTTGAGGAGGGTGTCCAGCTTGGAGGCCGCGGTGTCGGACTCCCACTTCGCGGGGATCTCCAGGACCTTCAGCTTCGGGAAGTTCTTCTTCACGCAGGCCCGGAAGGCCTCCGAGCGGTCCCGGCCGTTGACGGAGGCCAGGTCTCCCATGATCTGCACGACCTTGCCGGAGGAGACGTGCTCGCCGAGGTACTGGCAGGCCTTCTCGCCGTACGCCACGTTGTTCGCGCGGACCACCATGGCGACCTTTCCCTTGTCGGGCGCCACGTCCACGGCGACCACGGGGACCCCCTTGCGCTCGGCCTGGTCGAGGCCGGCCTCGATGGCGGCGCTGTCCAGCGGGGCCACGACCAGGCCCTTGACGCCCTGGTTGAGCTGGTTGTTGATGTCGGTGATCTGCTGTGAGGGATCGCTGTTGGAGTTGACCGTCTTCAGCGCGTCGACGCCTTCGGACCTGGCCATCCTGGGCACGTAGTCGTTGTACGACTGCCAGAACGGCGAGGTCAGCAGGGGCAGGATCACGCCGACCTTGCCGGTGCCGCCGCCTTGGCCGGCGCTGGAGGCACCGGTGTCCTTGGTGCTGCCGCACGCGGCGAGCACGAGCGAGGCGCCGACGGCGGCGGCCACCGCTCCGACGGCCCTTGTCCTGTTCCGCTTCCACGCTGTTCTGCCGGGCATCTGGCGGCTCCTCATCGAGCGTCTTCGAGCAGATGCCCGCATACTTATCAGACCACTTCCTCGATGCAACACCCCGCAGCGCGGATTTTCCCCGCTTCTGACTCATAGTGGTCGGACCACCATGGTGGTTAGACTGCGGCGCATCCGGTGACGGGAGGAGTGGCGTGGACGAGGCAGCCCCGCAGAAGGGCACCGTGACGCAGCGCGCCATGGAGCAGATCAAGGCGATGATCGCCGAAGGTCGGCTGGAGCCGGGGCAGCGCCTGCCCACCGAGCGCGATCTGGCGGCCCGGCTCGGCATCTCGCGCAGCTCGATGCGCGAGGCGATCCGCGCGCTCACGGTGCTGGGCGTACTGGAGGCACGGCACGGCTCGGGCATCTACGTCACGCAGCTGGAGGCCGGGGACCTGCTGGAGACCTTCGGTGTGGTGGCCGACCTGTCCCGCGGCCGGCGCCTGGTGGAGCTGCTGGAGGTGCGGCGCGTGCTGGAGTCGACGGCGACCGCGCTGGCCGCCGCCCGCATCACGCCCGACCAGCTGGCCGAGGTCGAGAAGCATCTGACGGCCATGAACGCCACCGACGACCCGGAGGAGATCCTCGCCCACGACCTGGCCTTCCACCGCGAGATCGCGATGGCCGCCGGCAACGAGACCATGGCCGCCATCCTGGAGGGCCTGTCCTCCCGCACCTTCCGCGCCCGCGTCTGGCGCGGCTACCAGGAGGAGGGTGCCTTCGCCCGCACCCGCCGCGAACACGCCGCGATCCACCGCGCCCTGGTCGCCCACGACCCGGACGCGGCCCGCGCGGCGGCGGCCGCGCACGTGGGCGAGGTGGAGGAGTGGCTGCGCAGCCAACTCGGGTGACCGGTCACGCCCTCCACACCACCGGCCGGACCCGGCCCCTGTCGGGGCGCCGTGAGCGAGGGCATACTACTCGCCAGTAGCCCGCCCCACCGCACCCCTGAGGAGCCCATGTGACCAGCTGGGTCGGCCGGACCGCCGCCGAGATCGCCGCCGCCGTACGCGAGAAGCGGGCCACACCCCGCGAGGTGGTCGCCGAACACCTCGACCGGATCGCGCGGCTGGACGGCCGCGTCGGCGCCTTCCGCACCGTGCGCGCCGAGGCGGCGCTCGCCGAGGCCGACGAGGTGGGCGCCTCCGGCGACCTGGCGGACCTGCCGCTGGCCGGGGTGCCGGTGGCCGTCAAGGACAACCTCGCCGTGCGCGGCGAGTCCACCCGCATCGGCTCCGCGGCGACACCGGACACGCCCGCCGAGGAGGACCACGTCACGGTGGCCCGGCTGCGGGCGGCCGGCGCGGTGGTCGTGGGCCTGACGAACGTGCCGGAGCTGTGCGTGTTCGGCACCACGGAGGGTGTGCTCGGCACCGCCCGCAACCCGTGGGACCTCTCCCGCACGGCAGGGGGGTCGTCGGGTGGCAGCGCGGCCGCCGTGTCCGCCGGCATGGTGCCGATCGCCCTCGGCAACGACGGCCTGGGCTCGCTGCGCATTCCGGCGGCGAACTGCGGTCTCGTCACCATCAAGCCGGGCTACGGCGTGGTGCCCGCGGGCATCAGCGACGGCGACTGGTTCGGCATGTCCGAGAACGGTCCGCTGGCCACGACGGTCGAGGACGCGCGTCTGATGCTGTCGGTCCTCACCGGCACCGAGCCGGTACGCCGGGACGGCTCCGGTTCGCGCCGGGTGGCCGTCTCCCTGCGCAGCCCGCTCGCCGGCATCACCATCGGCAAACCGTACGCCACCGCGGTCCGGGAGGCGGCCGGGGTGCTGATGAAGTCGGGCCACCAGGTGCGCCGGGCCGACCCGCCCTATCCGGCGTCGCTGAGCCTCACCTCGCTGGCCCACTGGACGGCGGGCACGGCCGTGGACGCGCAGGGCTACGATCCGCGACTGCTGACGCGGCGCACCCGGGTCCACGCGACCGTGGGTCGGCGCTTCGTGCGCGGGGCGCGCGCCGGTGAGAGCCGGGAGCAGCTGCGCCGCCGCCTGGAGCCGTTCTTCGCCGAGTACGACGTGCTGCTCACCCCCGCGCTCGCCCGGCGCTCCCCCAAAGCCGCGCCCTGGCACGAGAGAGGCTGGCTGCGCAATGTGCTGGCCAACTCCGCCTACTCGCCCTTCACGCCGCCGTGGAACCTGACCGGCTGGCCCGCGATGTCCGTGCCGTTCGGCACCCTGCCCTCCGGCGCCCCCTGCGCCGTCCAGCTGGTGGGGCTCCCGGGCTCGGAGGCGGTGCTGCTGGAGCTGGCGGAGCAGATCGAGCGGCTGCGTCCGTGGCAGCGGACGGCGCCGCTGGACTAGGCGCCTTGTGCGTGGGCTCTTGTACCTGGGTCTTTTGTCTGGGCCTTGTACCTGGGCTCTTGTACGCGGACTAGAGGGCCTTGTACATGATGTGCAGGCCCACCCTGCCCTGCCGGGGGTGCTCGAACGCGTCCGGCACGGTGCCGAGGATGGTGAAGCCCAGGGAGGTCCACAGCTTCACGGCCGGGTTGGTCTCGACGACGGCGTTGAACACCATGCCCCGGTAGCCGTCGGCCTTGGCCTCGGCCAGGATGTGCTCGGCGAGTGCACGGCCGATGCCACGGCCGCCGTGGTCGGGGTCGACCATGAAGCCGGCGTTGGCGATACGGGCGGCGGGGCCGGCGTAGTTGGGGGTGACGTAGGCGGAGGCGACGACGGTTCCGGCGTCGTCCTCGGCGACGTAGACGCGCTTGGCGGGATTCATCCACAGGGCCCGGGCCTCCTCCTCGGAGGTGCCCGGGTCCCAGGCGTAGGTCTCGCCGGCGGCGACGATGCGGCGCCAGAAGGGCCAGATGTGCGGCCAGTCCTCGGCCGTTGCTTCCCTGATCAGCATGGCCGTGAGTCTCGCACGCCCATGCGGTCGGCGATCGCGACGGGGTCTGCCGGACGGTCAGTCGACGCTGGGCAGGATGTGGGGCTCTGCGAGATCCTCTTCGTAGCCCGCCAGGCGGATGGGGGCGGATCTGGCCCACACGTCGAGGCTGCCGAGCTCGTCCGTCCGGCGGCCGGCGCGCTCCGTGCGTTCCTTGGGGCGCTGTTCGCGATTCGTCTTCTCCGGTGTCACCGCGCACTCCTTATGTGTCGGGTCACCCTCGGGGCACGCCGGCCAGTCTGTCGTCCGGCGCCAGAAGCCCGCTCGGGTCTGCATCAAAAGCCGTTCGGACGCGGTGGCGCCGGTCACTCGGGTCAGAGCAGGCCGTTGTGAACCGGCTTGCCCCATGACGGACCGTGGGTGTGGGTAGGACCCTGTGTTGCTGTCCGTCCGCTCCAGACTAACCAAATGAGCGCGGGCCCGCTCGATGGGGCTGAAAACACCGGGTAACTGTCGTATTTCGTTATATGCCGAGGGGCCTCACAGCCCACTCCTGGCCTCTCCCCCGGCGGGCCGTCACCACTTGCCGGGCGCGTAGTCCTTCAGGAAGACGCCGTACAGGTCCTCGCCCGCCTCGCCCCGCACGATCGGGTCGTAGACGCGGGCCGCGCCGTCGACCAGGTCGAGCGGGGCGTGGAAGCCGGCCTCGGCGAGGCGGAGCTTGTCGGGGTGGGGGCGCTCATCGGTGATCCAGCCGGTGTCGACGGCCGTCATCAGGATGCGGTCCTTGTCGAACATCTCCTGGGCGCTGGTGCGCGTCAGCATGTTCAGGGCGGCCTTGGCCATGTTCGTGTGCGGGTGACCGGCCCCCTTGTAACCGCGGGCGAAGACGCCCTCCATGGCGGAGACGTTCACGATGTACGTCCGCCGGGCCGGGGAGGCGGCCATCGCCGGGCGCAGACGGCTGATCAGGATGAAGGGCGCCGTCGAGTTGCAGAGCTGGACCTCCAGGAGCTCGACCGGCGTGACCTCCTCGACCGTCTGCACCCAGCTGTTGGTGTCGTGCAGGTCGGGGACCAGGCCGCCCGCGTCGATCGCCGTACCGGCCGCGATGCGCTCCAGGGACGCCGAGCCGGAGACGAGTGCCAGGTCGGTGACGTCCTGCGCGGTGAGCGCGCCGCCCCCGGCGACCGGGAGCTCGGCCACCGCGCCGGAGCCGAAGGTGCCGATCACCTCGGCGGCGGGCAGTTCACCGGCGGGCAGCGGGGCGGACTCGGCGGCGAGCAGCTCACTGTAGGCCTGCGGGGAGCGCCGTACGGTCTGGGCGGCGTTGTTGATCAGGATGTCGAGCGGGCCCTCGGCCGCCACGGAGTCGGCGAGCGCGACCACCTGGGCGGGGTCGCGCAGGTCGATGCCGACGATCTTCAGGCGGTGGATCCACTCGTCGCTGTCGGGCTGGGCCTTGAAGCGGCGGATGGCGTCGTTGGGGAACCGCGTGGTGATCGTGGTGTGGGCGCCGTCGCGCAGCAGCCGCAGCGCGATGTACATGCCGATCTTGGCGCGGCCACCGGTGAGCAGCGCGCGCTTGCCGGTGAGGTCGGCGCGGGCCTCGCGGCGGGCCCGGTTCTCGGCGGCGCACGTCTGGCAGAGCTGGTGGTAGAAGTAGTCGACCTCGACGTACCGGGTCTTGCAGACGTAGCAGGAGCGGGGGCGCTGGAGTATCCCCGCGATCTGGCCGGGCTGCACCTGCGAGGAGGGCAGGACCCCTTCCGTCTCGTCGTCGATGCGCTGGGCGGACCCCGTCGCCGTGGCCTCGGTGACCGCCTTGTCGTGGGCGGTCTTGGCGGCCCGGCGCTCCTGGCGGCGGCGCTGCTTGACCGTGCGGTAGATGTGCGAGGTGGCCCGGCGCACCAGAATCGCGTCGGGGTGGTCGACGTCCAGCTTGTCGAGCTCTTCGAGCACACTGAGGCAGACGGCCAGGCGCTCCGGGTCGATGCCGGGGCCGTACGAGGGTGCGGTCACCTCGTCCGTGGTCGCCGAGCCGTCCTGTGTCACCGTCATCGCCGCTGCCGTTCCTGGTCTGCCGTCGCGGCGCTCCGGTCGCGTCCGCTGTCGAAGGCGGAATTTTACGGAGCGCCGGGCCGTGCGGCCAAACCCGTGCCGGTCAGCGATCGCAGGCTGTGATCAGGGTCTCCACCTCCTCGGACACGGCCTGCGCGAACCGGTCGAGGTCCGGCACGGCCCGCGCGTCGGCGACGAGCCCGTAGTGGACCTTCCCGCGGTACGTCGAGATCGCCACCGCCAGGGACTGCCCGCGGGCCAGCGGTGCGAAGGGGTAGACCTCGGTGAGGGGGTGACCACCGAGCTTCAGGCCGAGGCTGGGCAGCGGGACGCTGGTGACCAGGATGTCGAACCAGAGCCGGGCGGCCTGGCTGACCAGGGGCCCGCCGAGCCGGTGGCCGAGCGCCGGGACATGGTCGGCGAGCAGGGCGACGGCGCCGGCGCCCCGGTTGGGGCCCGCGTCCTTGTTGCGGTCCATGGCGGTACGGACCACGTCGAGGCGGCTCAGCGGGTCGGGATCGCCGACCGGCAGCCGTATCAGGTAGCCCGACAGCCGGTTGCCCTGTGGGTAGGCGGTGCGCGGGCGGCGGTTGGAGACGGGGATCAGGGCGCGGGGAGCGACGCCCTCGCTGCCGTCGCCGCGCTCGTCCAGCCAGCGGCGCAGGGCGCCCGCGACGACCGCGATCAGGACGTCGTTGACGGTACCGCCGACGGCCTTGCGGACGCGGTGCACGTCGTCGAGGTCGATGACCACGCCGGCGGTGCGGCGGGTGCCGCTGGACTCGGCGGTGAGCGCGGGCGTGGAGCGCGCGTCCAGGGTGGACAGGGCGACGGAGGTGCCGATGTCGAGGGCCCGGCCGACGTCCCCGAGGGCTCCGCGCAGCCGCTCCGGCAGCCTGCGCACGTCCGGGATGCGTCCCGGCCGCGGCTCCTCGGGGCGGGGCCGGCGCGCGGGCAGGTCCATCGGGTCCAGGATGCCCGCGGCGAGCGTCAGCGCCCGCAGTCCGTCGGCCAGGGCGTGGTGGAACTTGAAGAGCACCGCGAAGGACACCCCGTCCTGCCCCGGCAGCACATGTGCCTCCCACGGCGGACGGCCGCGCTCCAGCGGGCGCTCCATGAGCCGGCCCGCGGCGGCCTGGAAGTCGGCGGTCGGCGCGTGCAGGCGGACGTGGTCGAGGGGGTCGAAGTGGGGGTCGGGCTCGCGGGTCGCGCCGCCGAAGGAGAACGGCCTCAGGGCGAGCGGCTGCCACACGTCCCGGATGCGCATCCGCAGTCCGGGCACGGCGGCCGCACGGGCGGCGAGCAGGTCCGCCGCGTGGGCACCCGCGGTGGGCGAGTGGGCCGCGAAGACCCCGAGCGCGCCGAGGTGCATGGGGTGCTCGGCGGACTCGATGTTCCAGAACGCCAGGTCGAGTGGAGCGAGCAGGTCAGAAGTCAATGGCTTGCCTCGCGTCGACGAAGGGTGGAGAAGCAGTCAATCGCCCACCGGAGATTACGGTCAAGTACGATCAGGCTACGCACAGTTAACAGCAGATTAAGTCCCGCCCCCACGAAAAGGGCGGGACTTGTGGGGCATCTGTGGTCGTGTCGGCACAGGTGACGCCGTGCGCGTCGCGGCACCCACTCGGACGGCTGCGGGCCGACCGTGGAGGCGGATGGCCGGATCGGTTCGCCGGACAACACTCCGGCGCGGAACGCGGACCTTCCCCGCGTTCCGCGACGGCTTCGGGTTCCCGCACTCCCTGCGGGACCTGACCTGCTTGCGGGATCTCAGGAACCGGCGCCTCCTTGGTACGGCGCGGCCCGCTGACCGCGCAGACGGCGCGCGCCGAGTGCTGCGACGATACTGGCGGCGATGCCCAGCACGAGGGCGATCACACCCACGAGGACGTTGTTGACCACGGTCTTCGTGGTGTCGACGTTCCCCGAGATCACCCACTGCGAAATGACCGTCCATACAGCCAGTGCGCAGCCGGCCCACGCCTTGCTGTGCGTCCACTCATAGGCCCGGCCGAAGCCGCCGCTCATGATCAGCGCATAGGCGATGCCGACGATCAGGTTGTTGACGGTCAGGGTCGTGAGGTTGTTGAACCCGACCACCCAGGGAGAGATGGCGAGGTACGTACCCGTGAGCAGTGCCAGCGCCTCGACGGCCTGCGCACCCACCGTGGTGGTGGCGCGCTCCGCCCTCTCGTGACGACTTCGCATTTCGATGATGTCGGGATGGGCTTCCATCGTCGACCGGGGAGTGGTGCTCACTCCCATCACCTCCTGGGACTAACAGCGCTCTTACATCCTGAGTACCCAGGAAATGGAGTTATAGGAGGAAATGTCCGATAAGCCTGTGGTTCCTCCTACGAGACCCGCTGGCCCTTCCCCAGCGCGATCACGCCGCCCTTGGACACCGTGTACAGCTCCGCGTCCCGCTCCGGATTGACGCCGATCGTCGCGCCCGGGGGCACCTCGACGTTCTTGTCCAGCACCGCCCCGCGCACCACCGCTCCCCGGCCGATGTGCACGCCGTCGTGCAGCACGGAACCCTGCACCACGGCTCCCGGGTCGACCACCACGTCCGGGGAGAGCACCGACCTCGTGACCTGGCCCCGGATCAGGCACCCGGCACTGATGATCGACTCACTGGCGATGCCGCCGGCGTTGAAGCGGGCGGGCGAGAGCTGGTTGGAGTGGGTGTAGACGGGCCACTGGCGGTTGTAGAGGTTGAAGGCGGGGCGCTCGGCGATCAGGTCCATGTGGGCGTCGTAGTACGCGTCGAGGGTGCCGACGTCTCGCCAGTAGCCCCGGTCACGGTTGGTCTCCCCCGGCACGTGGTTGGCGCTGAAGTCGTAGAGTTGGGCCTCTCCGCGCTCGGTGAGCTGGGGGAGGATCGAGCCGCCCATGTCGTGGACGGAGTTCTCGTCCTCGGCGTCCCGCTGGAGCGCCTCGATCAGCGCCTTGGTGGTGAAGATGTAGTTGCCCATCGAGGCGAAGACGCACTCGGGGTCGTCGATCAGCCCGGGCGGGTCGGCCGGCTTCTCCAGGAAGCGCTCGACGGTCTGGCCGTCCGAACCGGGGGTGATCACACCGAAGGACGACGACTCGGCACGCGGCACCCGTATCCCGGCGACGGTGACGCCGGCACCGCTCTCCATGTGCTGGGCGAGCATCTGCCGGGGGTCCATGCGGTACACGTGGTCGGCACCGAACACCGCGACGTACTCGGGCCGCTCGTCGTAGATCAGGTTCAGCGACTGCAGGATCGCGTCGGCGCTGCCCAGGTACCAGCGCGGGCCCAGACGCTGCTGGGCCGGGACCGGCGTGACGTAGTTGCCGAGCAGGCTGGACATCCGCCAGGTGGTGGTGATGTGCCGGTCCAGCGAGTGCGACTTGTACTGGGTCAGGACGCAGATGCGCAGAATGTCGCCGTTGACCAGGTTGGAGAGCACGAAGTCGACGAGGCGATACGTTCCTCCGAAGGTGACCGCGGGTTTCGCGCGGTCTGCGGTCAGGGGCATCAGCCGCTTGCCCTCTCCGCCCGCGAGCACGATTCCGAGCACCGAAGGACCACCACGACGCATGGCCGCTCCCCTCACACCGGTTGACCCATGCCTGCCCCTGCACATGGCCTGCTAAGCCTGCTGAAGGCCCCGTTGATCTACGTCTGTTCGAGGATCTCCTCGTAGAGCCGGACGGTACGGCGGGCCACCGCGTCCCAGCCGAACTCGTCCACCGCGCGTGCCCGTCCCGCCTCGCCCATCCGCCGAGCGGCCTGCGGGTCCCCGAGGACCTGGTCCAGGGCCCGCGCGAGCCCCGTCTCGAAGTCGTCGTCCACGGTCACGAGTACCCCCGTCTCACCGTCCGCCACGACCTCCGGGATGCCGCCGACCCGGGAGGCCACGACCGGCGTGCCGCAGGCCATCGCCTCCAGGTTGACGATCCCGAGTGGTTCGTACACCGAGGGGCAGACGAAGACGGCGGCGTGTGTGAGGAGCTGGATGACCTCCGGGCGCGGCAGCATCTGCGGGATCCAGTGCACGTCCTCGCGTACGCGGCTCAGCTCCCGGTAGAGCTCGCGGAACTCCTGGTCGATCTCGGGCGTGTCGGGCGCGCCCGCGCACAGCACGACCTGCGCGGCGGGATCGATGTCGCGCACCGCGCGCAGCAGGTGGGGCACGCCCTTCTGCCGGGTGATGCGGCCGACGAACAGCACGTACGGGCGAGAGCGGTCGAGACCGATCCGGTCCAGGGCGTCCGTACCGTGGTCGGGCTGGTAGAGGGTGGTGTCGATGCCGTTGTGCACGACGTGGACCCGGTCCTTCTCCAGCGCCGGGTAGCAGGCGAGGATGTCCTCGCGCATGGCGCCGGAGACGGCGATCACGGCGTCGGCGCTCTCGATCGCGGTGCGCTCGGCCCAGCTGGAGAGGGCGTATCCGCCGCCGAGCTGCTCGGCCTTCCAGGGGCGCAGGGGCTCCAGCGAGTGCGCGGTCATCACGTGCGGGATGCCGTAGAGGAGCTTGGCGAGGTGGCCGCCCAGGTTGGCGTACCAGGTGTGGGAGTGGACCAGTTCGCGGCCTTCGAGGCCGGCGGCCATGGCGAGGTCCACGGAGAAGGTGCGCAGCGCGTCGTTGCTGCCGTCGAGGGTGGACCAGGGGCGGTGGCGCAGCACGCCGTTGCTCCGGCCCTCGCCCCAGCAGTGCACGTCCAGGTCGACGAGTGATCTCAGCTCCTGGGCCAGGAACTCCACGTGGACGCCCGCGCCGCCGTACACGTCCGGCGGGTACTCCCGGGTCAGCAGGCCCACTCGCACCCGGAACCTCCCGTCTCGGCGTACTGGTCCTTTCATGGTCACCCAGATGTGGCTCATGGGGAAGAGCGCGGCGGTGAAGAGCGCGGGGCTCGTGTGAAACAACAGTCACCGCAGACGCCTCCGCCGGGCACGCGGTAGTACAGGCAGCAGCTGCGGCGGCGGAAGGCGGTGCCGGTGAGGGTGCCGGTGCCGGCGAGCAGGGGGTGGGCGAGCAGTTCCGCGGTGAGGGCGTGGGCCCTGGCGGCGGTGTCCGTACGGCCGTGGATGCGGGCCCAGCGGTCGAGTTCCCGGGCGGCGCCCGCGAGGGCGGAGGCGGCGTTGCCCCACAGGAGTCCCGCGGCCACGCGGTAGCGGGTGCGCAGGGCCGCCGTCAGGGGGACGAGGTGACCGTGCAGCACGGTGTCCGCGATGGTCGCCGCGGCTGCCGGCAGCGGGCGGGTCTCCGACAGGAACAGGTCGTCGGGGGCGCTCGCGTCGGCGTCCCAGTGCAGCAGCCTCGGGTGGAGATCGGGGACGCGGCCGTACAGGGCGGCGCAGCCGAGGGCCGCCGACCACAGCCGGGCCGCCAGCGCCTGGTGGGCCACGGACGCCGCGATCCGTGGCTCGGGGGCACGGAGGGCGGCGGCGACCTTGCGGACGCGGAAGGCCAGGGAATCGGACTGGGGGGACAGAGGATCGGACTGGGGGTGGGACTGAACGTCCGGCGCCGCGTGTGCGTATACCTGTGCGAGGGTGGGAAGCGACCCGGGCGGCGATGCGGAGGTACGCAGGGCGAAGAAGCCACCGAGCGGGCGGAGCGCGGCGAGATCGGGGTCGAGGTCCACGAGGCCCAGTACTACCAAGCCCCCTAGGGGATCACCTCACGGGATCTCCCTCCGGGGTTCCCCACCCTGGGGAGGACGGACCTCCGGTCGTACTCCATCGGCAGTATGACCCAATGAGTGCTCAGGGACGACGACGGGAACAACCTGACCCGGCAAGGTGTTGGTCATGGAAGCCGACCCTTCGCCGCGCCGGGCCCAGCGCCCCGGCCCCACGCAGAGGAGCAGCCGATGAGCGCCCTCGCGTTGTCCGTGCTGCTGTCACTCGTCTCCGCCGTCGCCTACGCGGGCGGGGCGATCGTGCAGGAGCAGGTCGCGGTGTCCTCCCCCGACCGGCAGTACGCGCCGCTGCGCCGGCCCAGCTGGTGGGCGGCGGTCGCGCTCAACGGCCTGGGCGGTCTGCTGCACGTGGTGGCTCTCGCCTGCGGCCCGCTGAGCCTGGTCCAGCCGCTGGGGGCGCTGACCATCGTGGTCGCCCTGCCCATGGCGGCGCTGTTCGTGCGCCGCAAGGCGGGGGCCACGGCCTGGCGGGGCGCGATCATGGCGACGATCGGGCTCGCGGGTCTGCTGTCCCTGGTCGGCACGGCCGACGCGCAGTCGCTGGACACCGCCCAGCGGGTGGCCGTGGCCTTCGTGACCGCCGTCGCGGTGGTGACGCTGATGATCGCCGGTCGGGCCGCGCATCGGCACCCGGCGGTGCGCAGCATGCTGCTCGCGACCGCGGCCGGCATAGCCTTCGGCATGTCCTCGGTGTTCACGAAGACGGTCGCCGTCGACTGGACCGGCGGCGTCTCCTCGGCCGACGTGCCCTCCCTGGCCGTGATCGGCGTGCTCGCCACGGCCGGCATGCTGCTGTCGCAGGCCTCCTACCGGGACGCAGGTCTCGCGGCCCCGCTGGCCACGCTCACGGTGGTGAACCCGGTGGTGGCGGCCGCGGTCGGCATCACGATGTTCGGCGAAACCTTCCGCTACGGCACCACGGGCACCGCGCTCGCCCTGAGCTGCGGTGTGGTGGCCGCGGGCGGGCTGATCCTGCTGACGACGGAGCGGATCGCCCGTACCGAGCAGGAGGCGCTGCCGGTGCGCGAGTCCGGGCCGGAGCCCCTGCCCGTGCCGGCTCCGGCCGACGAGCTGCCGGCCGGACTGTCCGGGCAGCCGGTCGCCGCGCTCCCCGAAGCCCTCTTCGTACCGTCCCCGGTGCCGGCGCCGGTCCCGCAGGGCGTGTACGAGTCGGCGGGCCCCGGGGATCCCCCGCACTCCTACGGCCCGTTCCACGACGGCCCGTACGTGCCGTTGCCCGTCCTCGACCGGAGCCGGGAGCGGGTCAGATCCTGACGCCGCCGGCCCTCAGATAGGCCACCGGGTCGATGTCCGTACCGAAACCGGGCCCCGTCCGCACCTCGAAGTGCAGATGCGGGCCCGAGCTGTTGCCGGTGGACCCCGAGCGGCCGATGCGCTGGCCGGCGCCGACCGTCTGCCCGGTCTTCACGGAGATCGCCGACAGGTGCGCGTACTGGCTGTAGCGGCCGTCGGCGTGCCGGATCACCACCTGGTAGCCGAAGGAACCGCCCCAGCCGGCCGTGACGACCCTCCCCGCCGCGACCGCCTTCACGGAGGTGCCGGTCGGCACGGGGAAGTCGACGCCGGTGTGGTAGCCCTTCGACCAGGAGGAGCCCGCCTTGCGGTAGGGCGTGCCCAGGGAGGCGCTGACCGGCGCGACGAGCCCATGACTGCTCGTGGCCTTGTCGGTGCTGCCCGAAGAGGAAGACCCGGTCGAGGGCTTGGACGACTTCGACGGGTTTGACGGCTTGGCGGGCTTGGACGACTTGGAGGGCTTGGACGACTTGGACGGTGTCTCGGTCGTCGTGGCCGTGCCGTCCGTGCGCAGCTTCAGCCGCTGGCCCGGGATGATGAGGTCGGGGTCCGCTCCGATCGTCTTGCGGTTGGCGGCGTACAGTCCCTGCCAACCGCCCTTGACGCGCTCGGTCTTCGCGATGCCGGACAGCGTGTCGCCGGTGACCACCGTGTACATCTCGGCCTTGCCCGCCCGGGACTGCGGGGTGGTCTGCGGCTGCACGTCCCGTACGGAGCTCCTGGCCCGCTTGTCGGTGGCCTGCTCCGCGGACCTCGTGGAGGCGCCGGCGGGGCGGATGTCGGGGGCGCTGCCGCCTCGCGTGAGTCCGGCGCGCACCGAGCACAACGGCCAGGCACCGGGGCCCTGGCCCTCCAGCACCTTCTCCGCCACGGCGATCTGCTGGTCCCTGGTGGCCAGATCCGCGCGCGGCGCGTACCGCGTGCCGCCATAGGCCTCCCAGGTGGACTGGGTGAACTGCAGTCCGCCGTAGTGGCCGTTGCCGGTGTTGATGTCCCAGTCGTTGCCGGACTCGCACGCGGCGACCTTGTTCCAGGTGTCCACGTCGGCCGCCTGGGCGGCACCGGAGCCGATGAGCGGGAGGGCCATTCCGGCTCCGCCCGCCGTGACGGTGAGTGAGGCGCGGTTGATCCTGTTCGGCTGATACCGGCGGTGCCGGCCGCGTGCCGCCATGAAGAAGCCCCCCTAGACATGCGTCAGGAGGGGCAAAAGTAAGCGCTGCGAACTGGCCACGCCAAGACGGTAATCGGCCGCCCGGTCGCGCCAATGGCCGGGATCGGCCCTCTCCTTGCCACGCGTGCCACGGCTTGTGCGACCTGCGCGACGGCTGAGCATCCCGGGCCCCGCGTGCGTATCTGCCTGCGCGACGGTCGCACGGCGGACGTGCGGACGGTGTGGCGGCACGTTGCGGCACGTCAGAATGGTCGATGGGGCGATACTGGCGGGCACGACCGGCACCATCGATACCGAGGTCACTAGGAGCAAGCGCAATGAGCACTTCAGCCCAGATCGGCGTCACGGGACTCGCGGTGATGGGCCGCAATCTCGCCCGCAACTTCGCCCGCAACGGTTACACGGTCGCGGTGCACAACCGGACGGCGTCGCGCACGCACGCCCTGGTCGAGGAGTTCGGGCACGAGGGCGACTTCATCGCGGCCGAGACCGCCAAGGAGTTCGTGGCGGCGCTGGAGCGGCCGCGACGGCTGGTCATCATGGTGAAGGCCGGTGACCCGACCGACGCCGTGATCCAGGAGTTCGCCCCGCTGCTGGAGCCCGGCGACATGATCATCGACGGCGGCAACGCCCACTTCGCGGACACCCGGCGCCGGGAGCGCGAGCTGCGCGAGCGGGGTATCCACTTCGTCGGTACCGGCATCTCCGGCGGCGAGGAGGGCGCACTGCACGGCCCGAGCATCATGCCGGGTGGCTCGAAGGAGTCGTACGAGTCCCTGGGCCCGATGCTGGAGAAGATCTCCGCCAAGGCGGCCGACGGGGCGCCGTGCGTGACGCATGTCGGTCCGGACGGCGCCGGGCACTTCGTGAAGATGGTGCACAACGGCATCGAGTACGCCGACATGCAGCTGATCGGCGAGGCGTACCAGCTGCTGCGCGATGTCGCCGGGTACTCCCCCGCCGAGATCGCCGAGATCTTCCGCACCTGGAACACCGGCCGGCTCGACTCGTACCTGATCGAGATCACGGCGGAGGTGCTGTCGCACGTGGACGCGGCGACGGGCAAGCCGTTCGTGGACGTGGTGGTGGACCAGGCGGAGCAGAAGGGCACCGGCCGCTGGACGGTTCAGATCGCCCTCGACCTGGGCGTTCCGGTGTCCGGCATCGCGGAGGCCGTCTTCGCCCGCTCCCTCTCCGGCCACGCCGCGCTGCGCGAGGCCTCGCGGGGGCTGGCCGGGCCCAAGGCGGTACCGCTGAGCGAGTCGGAGGCGCGGGCCTTCGCCGACCGGGTGGAGCAGGCGCTGTACGCCTCGAAGATCGTGTCGTACACGCAGGGCTTCCACGAGATCGACGCGGCGCGCGGGGAGTACGGCTGGGACATCGACCTGGGCGCCGTCTCGGCGATCTGGCGCGGCGGCTGCATCATCCGTGCCGCGTTCCTGGACCGCATCCGCGCCGCGTACGACGCCCGGCCTGACCTGCCGAGCCTGCTGTCGGACGACACGTTCGCGCGGGAGATCGCGGACGCCCAGGACGACTGGCGCGAGGTTCTGATCGCCGCGACCCGCCAGGGCGTGCCGACGCCGGGCTTCGCCGCGGCGCTCGCCTACTACGACGCCCTGCGTGCCGAGCGCCTGCCCGCCGCGCTCACCCAGGGCCAGCGGGACTACTTCGGGGCGCACACCTACCGGCGCACCGACCGGGACGGGTCGTTCCACACGCTGTGGGGCGGCGACCGGTCGGAGGTGTCCGCGTAGGCCGGCTTGCCGGTGACGGTACGGGGCGGTGGACGGCCGGGTGGCCGTCCACCGCCTTTGTCCTGCCGCTCAGGAGAGCGGTGGGCCGGGTTCCGGGTTCGGTACCGGCTCGGGCCCCGGTGGGATCGGGGACGGTGAGGGCTCGGGCGGTGGGCCCGGGTGCGGTGGCGCCGGAGGCGGCGTGGGGCTCGGCGGCGGGGTCGGCTCCGGGCCGGGGGGCGGTTCCGGAGGCGGAACCGGGTCCGGGTACGGCTGCGGGTGCTCGGGGTCCGGGCCCGGTGTCGGCCCCGGCTGGACCGGGTCCAGGTACGGGTTCGTCATCGTGCGTCCTCCAGCCAGTCGGTCGACTTCGGCTCTGGACTACTCCCCCGCCTACCCGACGGCCGCGTCCCCACTCACTCCCGCGCATGAACGGCGAGGCCCAGGGGGCCTAACCGATAGGCACCGCCGCGGCCGGCCGTCGGCCGCCACCGGGGCCGAGCGTCTCCGGGGGGCGCCACGCGGGGCTCCGCGCCTGGACAGGACGTCGGGCACGGCGCACCTCCTCCCCGACCGGTGCTGCCGTCGGCCCGACCGGGCTGTGTGCGGTGCAGACGTGGACGGACGAGGGGTGCGGCAGGGGCCGTCTGCCGTCGACTCCCGGTACCGGCTGCCCCGGCCTTCGGCTGCGGCCGCCGTCGCGACGCCGCCGAAGGCCGAGCACCCGTACAGCCCGGCCCGCGCGGGGCGCGTCAGAAGACCGGGACGTGGACGGACGAGGGGTGGTGCAGGGCCGGTCGCGGGCTGTCAGAAACCCTCGGGATGCGCCACGAGCCAGTCCTTCGCTGCCCGCAGCAGTTCGGGGCCGGCCGCCGGAGCCTCCTCGGGGTGGCGTTCGGCCCACTTGGCGACGTACGGGCACAGCGGGGCGACGGGGACGCCCTCGCCCCGCGCGATGCCGTACAGCTCGCGTGCCAGCGAGCCCGCGATGCCTCTGCCCTCGTGGGCGGGCTCCACGATCGTGTGGACGGGGACGAGGGCGCGTTCGGGGGACTCCAGGACGAAGTACTGGATGTGGCCGACCACTTCACCGTCGCCCACGGCCTCCAGGCGGCCCGCCGCCCGGTCGTCGCGGATCTTGACCTCGCTCATGGGCACCCCTCGTCGGTCGGTCAGACGCGTACGGCCTGCGGGCTGCGTTCCTGGTCCGAACCAGGCACCGGCTCGGACGGGTCGGCACCCAGGGCCACGATGCGGTTGTCGTGGTCCACGTGCACGACCCGCGGCTTGAGGGCCCGCGCCTCGGCGTCGGTCACCTGAGCGTAGCTGATGATGATCACCAGGTCGCCCGGGTGGACGAGATGGGCGGCGGCCCCGTTGATCCCGATCACACCGGAGCCGCGCTCGCCCTCGATGACGTAGGTCTCCAGCCGGGCGCCGTTCGTGATGTCGACGATGTGCACGAGCTCGCCGGGCAGCAGATCGGCGGCGTCCAGCAGATCGGCGTCGATCGTCACCGATCCCACGTAGTGCAGGTCGGCCTGGGTGACGGTGGCTCGGTGGATCTTGGACTTGAACATGGTGCGCAGCATTTTGAACTCCTGGAAGACGGCTCCCTGCCAGCTTTTTGCAGGTCAAGGGCGTCGTTCACTGTACATCGGTATGCCTTCGACTCGAAGACTTTCCACAACATCGTGCGTCGCTGCGAGCAGGCTTCTCACCTGCGCGGTCTGCGCAAATCGAGCTACCGCGAAGCCGTCGAGCAGGAGCATGTACGGAAATCTGCCGCGGACTGGTACTCATTTTATGCCGACTTTCCTGATGGATCGTCAGGCAAGCGAGGGTCTCCAGCAAGATCGGGGGCTGCTGCACGATCGGGTGACAGGCCGGGTTTATGCAGCGAGTGCTGCGTGAGAAGCCATGATGGTCTCGTACTCGACGGGGTCAAACGACCCAGACGGACCTGACGGCTTCGGCCGACGTCCGTGCGGCGCAGCCACTTGTTCAACGAAGCCGGGCGGACCCTTAAGTCAGCGGCAACCTGTTTGTGCCCGGTGGGACGCGGACGCGGTCCGCGACGATGTGCAGGCATACGTCGCTGTTCGGCTTGGCGAGCCTGAGGGCGTCCTCGTCATCGACGAGACAGGGTTCCCGAAGAAGGGCGATACCTCGGCTGGGTGCAACGGCAGCACTCAGGCACTGCGAGACGCGCTGAAAAGTGCCAGGTCGCGGTGTTCGCCGCCTATGCCTCGTCGCGGGCCGAACCTTGGTGGACCGGGAGCTTCATCTCCCCAAGTCCTGGACGTCCGACCGCGAGCGGTGCCAGGCGGCGCAGGTCCCCGACAGCCGTGGCTTCGCCACCAAGACCGAGCTGGCCCAAACCCTGGTCACACGGGCCCTGGCCTCGCCGCTGCCGACCTCCTGGGTGACCGCGGACGCTCTCTACGGTCAGGACTGGCACTTTCGGCGCATGCTCCAGGGGGCCGGCATCGGCTATGTCGTCGCGGTGCCGAAATCGCAGCAGGTCAAGTCCCTCGCCAGCTGCTGGCGCATCGCCCAGCTCATCGGTGATGTGCCTGGGAGCGGCTCTCGTGCGGGGATGCCAAAGGCCCCCGCGTCTACGACTGGGCAGCCCCACAGCTTCCCGCCGTCCCGTTCTTCGACGGCGACGAGCCCGGCCATCGGCGGTGGCTCATGGCCCGCCGCAGCATCGCCCGGCCGGACGAGATCGCCTACCTGGGTGGCCATGGCTGGAGTCATGTGACAGTGCCAGCCGGGATAACGGCGGACCCGGCAGCCGTCCAGGCCGCACTCCTGCTTCGCGCTCTGGAACCATTCCTCGATGGCCCACCGGCTGCCCGCGACACGGATCAGCTCGTCCAGGGTGGTCTGGGCCGCAAGCAGGACGACGCACACGTGTGCCGGTATTGCGGGGCGGCCACTTCTGGTCCGGCTCCTACTCCGCCGGCAGCTGCGGCGAGGCGCGAGACGGTTTTCGCCGGGATCGGCCGAACGGCCGAGGAGTCCGGCGGTGAACCCTGGCCAGATGACCGACTAGCATCGCCGCGTTCCTACGCGCGCCGGAGCACCTCGGATCTCCGGCTCACATCCGCAGGGCCGGCCACCGTCGGTTGATCACCCTGTTACGGCCCGAGGCACCGAGGATGGCCGAGCAACTGGTCGATAAGATCTTCACCGCGTCGAACGAGCAGACCGTGACAGTCCTGGGGACCGAGGTGGCTGCACCCACCGGGAACGGCCGTCGACGCGCTATGGAAGATATGCGAAGGCCTTGCAGTAAGCCAACAATTCTTCGGGGACATCATCGGCGCTTGGCAGTTCGCGATGAGGCTGGATAACCCCGGACAGGATCTTTTCATGCCAGTCCCCCAGGAACATCTGATACGGCCCCTGTTCGCGGCTGCCGTAGTCCAACATGCCAGCTTCCCACGGCACGTCCAGAAATTCACAGATGCGCTGGGTGACAATTCTCGGGTGCGCTGTCAGGTCCTCGTACCTCACCGTGATTCCCGGAAGGTTGTCACGAGCCTCGATAACTGCTTCGATCATCGGCACAAGCATCCGAAGAGCCGCCCTCTTCAGCCTCGCCGCCACCTCGTCCGCGTCGCCTACAGCAAGCTGCTCTTCGGTCGCACCCTCGCGGATAACCTCCACCAGCGATTCCAGGACGTGCAGCGGATGGCGTAGCAGGAAGATGTACCTGGCCTGGGGCCAGCACTCGGCGATCCTTTTCCAGATATAGGCGTTACCCGGCGTTTTCTCCACCAGGACATTCTTCCCACTGTTCTTCAGCTGACGGTCAAGAAGGCGATCCCAGAGAAGGTACTCGAGCTCAGCACTGGAAATACCCAGTGCACTCATCGCCGTAACTGCCGGATCCGTGTCCAGTCTGACCTGCAGGTCCCCCAAGTGCAGCTCATGACCGGCGTGCAGCTCGGAATGGGCGTTGAGCACGCATCGAAGCAGGGTGGATCCGGATCTCACCGTCGAGATCACAAACACCGGCGATTCAACTAGCCTTACCGAAGAGCGGTCACACACATCGTTGACTGCGTTCAATTCCAGCCTCTCCATCATTGCCATCCGAGCGAATCACGATTGTGCGGCGAGAGCCTCTGCGGGTTGAGGACCTGTCCGAACAGATGGCAGCTGCCGTTGGTTGAGTGAGCAAGGAGCCAGGTCCGGAGAGAGCCAGGCGTCGTCTATCGAACTGGTTGTCCTGACGCACTGCCGGCACATCGCTGGATTTCCTCCAGCAGACGCACAGCCTTTGCGCAACCGTCCTCCGGCCGGACCATCTCCGCGAACCGTGCGGCGTTCTGGACTATCCCGGAGTCCGTGGTCGCCTGCCGGATGGCATCTGCCAGGTTCTCGCCGGTGAGTTCACGCTGCTTGATGGGGCGCGGCGCCACACCGAGTGTGTGCAGGTGCTCGCTCCACATGAGCTGCTCGGCATGGAATGGGACGGTGACCTGGGGGATGCCGACCACGAGGGCCGCGTTGTGTGTGCCGATCCCGCCAGCATGGACGGCGGCACGGACGCGCGGGAAAAGCCAGTCGTACGGCACCTCGTCCACGACGAGGATGTCCTCGGACGGCTCCGTAATCTCAATGCCTCCCCAACCCGTCACGATCACTGCCCGGTTGTTCGTTTCTTGGACGGCCACCTGCACCATGCGGCCGACGTTCTCGGTATCCGGCCGCGTCATGCTCCCGAAGCCCACGGCGATAGGCGTCTTCCCAGCCGCCAGGAATTCCAGGAGCTGGCTGGAAGGCTGCCAGCCCTCGTGAGCCGGAAGAGTCCAGAAACCTGTGACGTGGGCCCACGTGGGCCAGTCCGGGGCGGGCGGCAGTTCGTGTGGGCTGAACCCATGGAGCACCGGGGTGGGTGTGCCGTCGGCGCTACAGCGGTAGTCGAGCCAGCCCTCGCGCGGTGGCAGGCCCAAGGTGTTTGCACGCCATGTGGAGACCATCTCGGTGGTCAGCGGATCGAGGGGGTTGCGAATGGCCTCCTCGTGGTCCGCCAGATTCGAGGGATGGGCGGAGAGACCGTCGCCTGCCGGGTAGTGACGGGACGGCAGGAAATGCGGGTACAGCGCAGCCAGAACGTGTGGCACCCCGAGCCGCTCCGCGATCTGGTGCACCGCCTGCCGCCAGACGTGCGAGTAGACAATGATGTCCGGCTCTTCGTCACGCGCCACCGCCCATATCTCGGCAAGCAGATCGGGGAAGAAGCGGGGCATGACCTCCTGGAGGAGGGCCATCCGCAGTTCCTGGTCCTCGCGGCGTGGAGCGTCGCTGTACAGGAGGGTCTCCTGGACGTCGGCCCGCGCATAGAGGCCGAGAAGCTCGTCGGTGAGGGAGACGAACCGGATGCCGTACTGCTCCGCGAGACCGGTGAAGCGCCGCGGGGCGGCCAGCACCGCGGAGTGCCCGGCCGACTCCAGTGCGTATGCCAGCGCGAGATAGGGCTGGACGTCACCACGGAATCCATGGCAGGCATAGATCAGCGCTTTCACGCTTTCCTCCACCGTCGGAGAGCTTCGATGGTCAGTCCCAGCTGTTGTTAAAGCCCATTTCTCCGTTGTGACCGGCGGTTCTCACCGACGCCACTGGACCGGCAGTCACACCGGTACCGGGGCCCCGGGAAAGCGATAATTCAACATCGAAGGACACGGGAATCTCCCCCATATGCCACATTCCGTTCTGGCCGACGAGAACCCCCGCGACAACGAGTCCCCATCGTCGGTATTCCGGATTCTCACGCGGTGGTGACTCGATTCTGGCTGTCAGGGAAGGCCCACGTCACGCTTGGGAGGAGTCAGGGTGTTGCCACGGCAAGTCATTGCCATCCGCCGGCTCTCGGCCGGGCTGGGCTCGGCCCGGCACGTCCTCATCGGAGACCAGCAGATGCCCGAGGGCGGGAACGAGATCCGCGGCCAGTGCCAGCAACTTGGCACCGTCATGAGTCGACGACTGGGCCAGGAAGTTCTCACAGACGGTCCTGGCGGCTGCTTCGGCCCGGAACAGGGAAGGAGCGCAGATGAACAGCACCGCCGTCGTAGCACGATCGCCGTCCTGGACGAACACGTGCTCCAGGCCGTCGGCCGGAGTGGCGGCTCGCAGCAGTCCGCGCCGCACGCTCGTGGGGTCCCATGGGTGCCGGGACTCCAGATGGGCCCGTACGAGGTACATCGGCTCCCTGAATGGTCGCTGGTGGATCACGCGCCGGGCGAATCGTGCGACAGGACCTGACAGGACCGCGCCCGCAGGGCGTGGTCGGCACTCAGACGGCAACGTGATTGGGAGAATGCCTAAATCGGATGAACCGTACGACGGCTCCGCTCGTGATGCTAGTCGGCCGCCGCCATGAGATGCGGACCCGCACGCGAGAAGCACAGCCGAAGAGCCCAAATCCAGTCACTCTGTGTAACTTGATTGGCTGAACCCCCTGACCGAAGCTACTGTCGCGATCATCATCGTTCACGGCGTGTCGGGGTGAAGGAACGTGCTGGAATCACTGGGGATCGGGGCCGCGGCGGCGGCTGTATACCAGGAGATGCTGAAGGACACCTCTGCCGGCGTGACCGAAATCGGTAGCAGACTCGGATGGAATGAGGAGAGAGTCCGCGCGGGGTTGGATGAACTGGCCAGACTGTCTCTCGTACGACCGTCGTGGGAAGACCCGAGTGCTTTTCGTGCGGTCGAACCGGAAGTAGGACTGGCTTCGCTGCTGGCCGGCCAGGAAGCCGAATTACGCCGTCGCCAGGAAGAGATCAACGCCGGCAAACAGGCGCTGGAACTTCTGGTCTCCGAGTATGGCCACCTCAACAGAAGCCGCCGGAGCCTCGATGTGGAGCGGCTCGATGGCATAGACGCCGTTCGTCTCCGGATCGAGAGCCTCTCCGTCAACTGCACCACCGAGATCATGGGCTTCGTCTCCCCGGGCGCCCAGTCCGCCGCGAGCCTGGATGCCAGTCGGCCACTCGACCTGGCCACTCTGCAACGCGGGGTGCGGATGCGGACGGTGTACCTGGAGAGCGTCCGCAATGACGCACCGAGTATGGACTACACACGCTGGCTGGTCCGTACCGGCGCCCAGGTCCGTACAGCACCGATACTGCCTCCCCGAATGGTGATCTACGACCAGGAGACCGCCGTCACTCCGGTGGATCCCGAAGTCACGCGCGCGGGTGCATACATCATCAAGTGCCGGGGAATCGTCACTTCTCTGTGTGAATTGTTCGAACAGGTCTGGCGCTCGGCAGAGCCACTCGAGAAGAGCGACGACGGTCAGAACGAACACGGTCTCAGCGCTCAGGAGCAGGCCGTTCTGCACCTTTTGGCCAAGGGGCACACCGACGAGGTCGTCGCCCGCAAACTGGGCGTCTCCGTGCGCACAGGACGTCGTATCACCGCGACCCTGGCCACGCGCCTCGGAGCGAAAAGCAGATTTCAGGCGGGGGCAATGGCCGTGGCCCGTGGCTGGATAGATCCCACTACGGCTGACTGACGTCTCCGGCAGTCTCTGCCCGAGAAGCCGCATTCAGTGGGGCTCGGTCATCGGCAGCGCCATCGGCGAGCCGATGACCGAGCCCCACTGCTGTGTATCCATACCGCGGCTCCCGACTGTTACGGTCCGTGACGATCCTGGTAGCCAAAGACGGCCTCGTCACCGTTATGCGGCTAGTGGCAAGTAGCTGTCCGGGGGAGGTCTTGACACCCCGTCCGGCTAGCGAATGGATCACGCCCCAAGAACACTTGTCCGCACTGGCGCCGTGCGCGAGGCCGGGGACATCACAGAGCCGGGGCCGGGTCGGGTCGTCCCTGCGGTACGACGAACTCAGCTGCGCCCGGTCGTGAGGCCAACCGGTCTCGCGCGCGCAGGCGAGGGGACTTCCATGGGTGGAGAAATGGGTATGATCAGGCCGCTTCGGCCGCTGTCAGGGGCTCAGGCCGGAATCTGGTATGCGCAGCAGTTGGCCCCGGACTCCCCGATCTTCCGACCGGGCGAGTACATCGAGATCCATGGTCCGATCGACCATTCCGCGTTCGAGTCCGCGCTACGACAGGCCGTCCAGGAGACCGAGGCCTTGCGGGTCCGGTTCGTCGAAGGGCCGGACGGCGTCGGCCAATACATCGGCGACACGCCGGAGTGGCGCTTGGTCCACCTTGATGTCAGCGCCGAGTCCGACCCGCGGGCGAGCGCCGAGGAGTGGATGCGCCAGGATCTGAGGCGCCCCCTCGATCTGCGAGTGGACCCGCCATTCAGCCACGCACTGTTCACCGTGGCCCCCGACCGGTTCCTCTGGTACCAGGGCTACCACCACATCGCCATGGACGGCTTCGGCGCGGCCATCTTCGCCCGACGGGTGTCTGAGCTGTACAACGCGATATTGCGCTGCTGTCCCACTCCCACTCGGACGTTCGGCTCCCTCAATGCGCTGCTGGACGAGGAGAGCGCCTACCTCTCCTCGTCCGAGGCATCGCGCGACCAGCGGTTCTGGGAGCAGATGTTCGCGGACGGAGCGGAACCCTTGACCCTGGGACTCCGCAGGGAGGCGGACGGCGCCGACTTCCGGCGTGCCACCTGCTCGTTGACCCCCGCCGAGACCGAACTGGTCCGGCTCGCCGCCAAGCGCGGCGGTGTGAGCCTGGCGCGATTCGTGATCGCTGCGACCGCCGCCTTCATGCACGCGGCCACCGGCAACGACGAGGTGCTGCTCGACCTTCCCGTCACCGGCCGGACCACCGAACTCGCCCGCTCTGTCCCCGGGGTCATGGTGAACGTCCTGCCGCTACGGGTGCCGATCCTCGGCAACCTGCGGGTCTCGGAACTGATCGGCCAGGTATCCGCCGGCGTCAAGGACGTGCTGCGCCACCAGCGCCACCGAGGCGAGGCACTTCGCAACCGGCTGGGAGGCCTCAAGAGCTTCGGACCGCAGATCAACGTCATGGCGTTCGACTACTCCCTCGATTTCGGCGGCCATCCCGCCACCGCGCACAACATCTCTTACCGGCGGATCGATGACCTCTCCATCGCGGTCTACGACCGGTCCGGCGACAGCCCGCTGCGTATCGACTTCGACATCAACAACTCGCTCTCCAACGAGGACACTCCCGCCGTTGATGTCGACCGATTCGCGCGCCTCCTGTGCGACATGGCGGCCGCCGGCGAAACCGACCTGCCCGTAAGCCGGCTGAGCATCCTCTCCGCGGTGGAGCGTCGGCGGTTGGTGCATGACTGGAATGAGACGGCGCATGCCACGCCGTGTACCACGCCGTCTGCCCTGTTCCAGCAGCAGGCCGAG
>NZ_JANUQM010000010.1 GCF_030386795.1 Streptomyces sp. S.PNR 29 | reverse complement strand
GTCCTGCGTGGGACACGCCACGCGCACGATCTGGCAGCCGGACGCGGTGAGCTCCGCGATCTGCTGCAAAGTGGCGCCGATGTCCGACGTACGGGTCGTCGTCATCGACTGCACCGACACCGGGGCCCCGCCCCCGACCGCCACCGGCCCGACCTCGATCCGCCGCGACACACGTCGCTCGGCGATCGGCCGGGCCGGCACCTCGGGGACGCCCAGGGAGACGGCCGTCATGAGGTCACCCCTTGTTCTGGGAGACCGTCTCGCGCATCGCGCGCAGAGACTCCTTCAGGGACCCCATGGTGGCCAGCACGGCGGTGGGCTCGTAGCCGCAGTGCGCCATGCAGTTGGCGCAGCGCGGGTCCTTGCCGCGTCCGTACTTGTCCCAGTCGGTCTCCTCGATCAGCTCCCGGTACGTCGGGACGTACCCGTCGCTCATCAGGTAGCAGGGGCGCTGCCAGCCGAAGAGCGAGTAGTTGGGGATCGCCCACGCGGTGCACGGGAAGTCGACCCTGCCCTCCAGGAAGTCCAGGAAGAGCGGGGAGTGGTTGAGCCGCCAGCGGCGGCGGTTGCCGCCCGCGAAGGCCTTCCTGAACAGCTCGCGGGTCTGCTCCACACCCAGGAAGTGCTCCTGGTCGGGCGCCTTCTCGTAGGCGTACGCGGGCGAGATCATCATCTCGTCGACCTGGAGGTCGTCGTTGAGGTAGTTCAGCACCTCGATGACGGTCTGCGGGGTGTCGGTGTTGAAGAAGGTGGAGTTGGTGGTGACGCGGAAGCCCCGCCTCTTGGCCTCCTTGATGGCCTCCACCGCCTCGTCGAACACCCCCTCTTTCGCGACGGACTCGTCGTGCCGTTCGCGCAGCCCGTCGATGTGCACGGCGAAGGCGAAGTAGGGCGAGGGGGTGAACTGGTCCATCTTCTTGCGCAGCAGCATGGCGTTGGTGCACAGGAAGACGTATTTCCGTCGGGCGACCAACTGACGGACGATCTCGTCGATCTGCGGGTGCATCAAAGGCTCGCCGCCGGCGATGGACACCATCGGGGCACCGGACTCCAGCACCGCGCCCACGGCCTGCGCGACCGGCATGCGCTGCTTGAGCACTCCGGCCGGGTGCTGGATCTTGCCGCATCCCTCGCACTTCAGGTTGCAGGCGAAAAGCGGTTCCAGCTCCACGATGAGCGGAAACTTGTCCCGCCGGCGCAGCTTCTGTTCAGCCAAGTACGTAGCGACCTTGATGGACTGTCGGAGCGGCATGGCCATCTGGTTCACCTCCTGGGAAGCAGCAAGGAACGGTGCCATTCGTAAAAAGCGGGCAGAACGGAACGAAGGACACGGAAAGCCGATATTCCACCGCGCACCGTGCCGATCCGGACGAGTTCATGTTCTGGAGCGTCCACGACCACCCGGACGGCCGCAACCGGGCGCTCGCCCGCGCGTACGGCGCTCAGCAGCGTGGCCGCCGACTCCATGTCGACCGCGATGACGCCGGTCGCGAGCAGGTCGGACCGTTCGTGACCACGGACGACGTGGTCGGAGCCGATGAGCGGCCCGGTGTGCACGGTACGCCCGGGCACGGCCCGCACGAGCTCCTTGACGAGCAGCTCGGTTCCCACGCACGGGACGGTGCCGTTCGGGTCCCGGGTCTCCTCGGCGACGACGAGGTCCCCCGGGTGCATGCCGGGGGCGAGCCCCGCGCAGAAGCCCGTCGCCAGCACGGCGGCGTCACGCAGGGCCGGGTCGGCCAGGACCCGGGTCAGGGAGCGCTCGGCCGCCTTGGGACCCATCCCCGTACGGAGTACGGTGACCGGCCCCCCGGCACCGCCGTGGTCGCTCGTGCGCAGGGCGAGCTGCTCGATGCCGAGCGCGCAGGCGATCAGCAGCGGGGCCGGGGCCGGCTGGGCGCTCATCAGCTTCCCTGGGCCCTGGAGAAGGGTTCTCCGTGCACGTACCGGCCGAGTGCGGTGAGCGGGAAGACCTGCCGGTAGAGGTGGTAGTTGATGGAGAAGTCCCAGGGGAAACCCGTGCCGGTGAAATACGGCTCGTCCCAGGAGCCGTCCTCCCGCTGTGTCGCGGCGAGCCACTCGATGCCGCGCTCCACGGCCTTGGACTCCCGCTCCCCCGCCGCCAGCAGGGCCATCAGCGCCCACGCCGTCTGCGAGGCGGTCGAGGCGCCCCGGCCGCTCCACTCCTTGACGTACTTGTAGGACCGCAGATCCTCGCCCCAGCCGCCGTCGTCGTTCTGGACGGACTCCAGCCAGGCCACCGCGCGGCGGACCGCCGGGTGCGAGGCGGGGATTCCGGCCGCGACGAGTGCGGGGACGACCGAGCCGGTGCCGTAGACGTAGTTGACGCCCCAGCGCCCGAACCACGAGCCGTCCGGTTCCTGTTCGGCGAGCAGCCACTCGATGCCGCGCCGGGCGCGCGGATCGTGGGCGAGTCCCTCGACCGCCAGCATCTCGACGACGTGGGCGGTGACGTCGGCGGACGGCGGGTCGATGACCTCGCCGAAGTCGCAGAACGGCAGCCGGTTGGGGAACGGGCTGGTGTTGTCGACGTCGAACGCGCCCCAGGCGCCGTTCTTCGACTGCATGCCGAGGCTCCAGCGCACCCCGCGCCCGATCGCCCGCTCCACCCGCTCCGGGTCGGGGTGCTTGACGCGGCGCAGCGCGAGGATCACCTCGGCGGTGTCGTCGATGTCGGGGTAGTTGTCGTTGTGGAACTCGAACGCCCAGCCACCGGGCGGCAGCCCAGGCCGCCGTACGGCCCAGTCGCCGGGGCGGACGATCTCCTCGCCGAGCATCCAGTCCGCCGCCTTGACGAGCTGCGGATGATCGGCGGGCAGCCCCGCGTCGACGAGGGCGATGGTGGCGAGGCAGGTGTCCCACACGGGCGACTGGCAGGCCTCGACCATCCGGGCCCCGTCCTCCCGCCGGACCGCGAACCGGTCCAGGGAGGCGAGCCCCTCGCGCATCACGGGGTGCTGGAGGTCGTAACCGAGCAGGTGCAGTGCGATGAGGGAGTACACGGCCGGCGGCTGGATGCCGCCCCAGCAGCCGTCGTTCTCCTGCCGCTCGATGATCCAGCGGGCCGCGCTGTACATCGCGGCTCTGCGCAGCCGGCGCGGCGCGACCCTGCGCAGGGCGTGCAGCGCCCTGTCGAGGCGCTGAAAGGCGCCGTCCCAACTGGCGGCCGGGGCAAAGGGTTCGGTCGGGTTGGGGTTGCCGGGGTCGGTGTGCAGTTCGTCGAGCGGGAAGGGCGCGGGCCGCACCGGACGCTTCGCCGAGACGATCGTCAGCGGCACGATGGTCTGCCGGGCCCAGCAGCCGAAGTCGTAGATGTTGAGCGGGAACCAGCTGGGCAGGTAGATGAGCTCGGGCGGGAGCTCGGGCAGGTCCTCCCACTTCCACCAGCCGAACAGGGCGAGCCAGATGCGGGTGAAGACACGGGAGGCGGCGATGCCGCCCTGCTCGCGGATCCAGGCGGAGGCCTTCGCCATGTGCGGGGCGTCGGGGGCGTCACCGGCCAGACGCAGGGCCACGTACGCCTCGATGGTGGTGGAGAGTTCGCCGGGACCGCCGTAGAAGGTGGCCCAGGTGCCGTCCTCCCGCTGCTCGCCGCGGATGAAGAGGGCCGCGGCCTGTGTGGTCTGCTCGTCGCGGATGCCGAGGAACTGACGCAGCAGCAGGTCCTCGGCGTCCATCGTGACGTTGGTCTCGAGGTCGCCCTTCCACCAGCCCTGGGCGTCCTGCCGGGACAGCAGGAAGTGGGTGGCGCGCTGGACGGCGCGTGCGGCGGTGTCGTGCACCCCGGCCGCCCGGGGGGTCTCGGTGTCGGTTTCGCTGGCCGCGGCAGCGCGGGGCGGCTGGGTGGCCCCGGTGCTTCCGTCGGTCGTCGCTGTCATGGCTTCCCCTTCGTGCAGTCCTGCAAGGCGTGCGTCTGCTGTGGGTCCGCCGTCGGCCGGTGCGCGTGTACCCGCGGCACCGGCCGGCGACTACGCGAGGGCTATTCGACCGATAGTGATCATCTCTTCCGTACGACCACGAAGTCGGCGAGCGCCGTGAACCGCGCCCGCACCCGGTCGGGCATGTCGACGGCGTCGAGGGCTTCGACGGCGATGGTGTGCTGCCGGCGTGCCTCCTCCGCCGTCCACTCACGGCCGCCCGCCTCCTCGATGAGGGCGGCGCGGGCCGCGAACTCCTCCTCGGAGAAGTTCTCGAAGTCGCTGCTCTTGGCGTCGGCGGCGAGCATCTCGCCGAGCCGCTCGGAGGCGGTGCCGCCGGCCGCGAGCGCGGCCACGACCGGCAGGGACTTCTTGCGCTGGCGCAGGTCGCTCCAGGTCTGCTTGCCGGTGGCCTCCGGGTCGCCCCAGATGCCGAGGAGGTCGTCGACGGCCTGGAAGGCCAGGCCCAGGTGGTAGCCGTACTTCTCCAGGGTGTCGGCGGCCCGGTCGTCCGCACCGCCGAGCACCGCGCCGATGGAGCTGGCGCAGGCGAGCAGGGCGCCGGTCTTGTTGCCCTCCATCTCCAGGCACTCCTCGACGCTGACGCGGTCGCGGTGCTCGTAGGAGATGTCCTGCGCCTGGCCGTCGATGAGGGCGCGGGTGGCGGTGGTCAGGCGGCGGGTGGCACGGCCGGCCTCGACGGTGCCGAGCTCCAGCAGCACCTCGTTGGCCAGGGCGAACAGGGCGTCGCCGACGAGGATGGCCTGGGCGGGGCCGTGCACCTTCCAGACGGTGTCGCGGTGCCGGCGCTGTTCGTCGCCGTCCATCAGGTCGTCGTGCAGCAGCGAGAAGTTGTGGACCAGCTCGACGGCGACGGCGCCGGGGATGCCCACCTCGGGCGCGGCGCCGGTGACCTCGGCGGAGAGCACAGCGAGGGCGGGACGGACGGCTTTGCCGCCGTCGCCCACCGCGGGGTTGCCCTCGGCGTCGATCCAGCCGAAGTGGTAGGCGGCAACGGTGTCCATGGGAGGGGCCAGGCGGTCGATCGCCGCCCGCAGTACCGGTGTGGCCAGGGTCCGGCCGCGCTCCAGGAGCGCGGTCACGTCCACCGCGGTCTCTCGAGCGGCCGTCGAGGCCGGGGGCACAGTGGGCACAGTCTCTCCTCTATTCGCGGTACCGAGGGTGCGGGGGCCGGCCCCACGCGGATCCGTCGTCATGCCGCCTCCTCGAAGAAGTCGGGGAGGAGACCGCGGGACCGGCCCAGGGCGCCGAGCGCGGCTCCCGCCGCACCGACACCGCTGCGGACCGCACTCTCCATGGTCGCGGGCCACCCTGTGGCGGTCCACGCACCGGCCAGGTAGAGGCCGGGTGCCTTGGTGCGGGCGCCGGGCCTGAGCCGTCCGACGCCAGGGGTGGGAGCGAAGGTCGCGGTGCGCTCCCTGGTCACGAAGAAGTCCTGCACGACGGCGCCCCGCGTACGGGGCAGCAGCCGCTCCAGCTCGGGCAGGTACCGCTCGCGCAGCACGGCCACGGGCTCGTCGATCTCGTCCTGTGCGGCGGACTGGGACAGGGCGAGGTACTGACCGTCCGTCAGCCCGGACGCCTCGGTACGGTCGAACACCCACTGCACCGGGGTGCCGAGCGCCGCGAGGAACGGCCGGCCGAGCACCTTCCGGTCGTACACCACATGCACGTTGAGGATCGGCGCGGTGCCGATCTCCAGCAGCCGTCCGGGCGCGTCGAGCGCTCCGTCGGGCAGCAGCTGGTACGTCTCGCGCTGCGGTACGGCGAGGACGACGGCGTCCGTCTGGAGCGTCTCGCCGGGGACCCGCACGTTCCAGCCGCCGCCGTCGTCCGCGGAGACGGAGGTGACGCGGGTACGGACCTCGGTACGGACGCCCGCGGAGTCGAGCGCCCTGCGGGCCAGCCGGTCGTGCAGCTCGCCCAGCGGGACGCGGGCCCAGCCGATGTCGGCCGCGCCCGGGTCGGACAGCAGACCGGTCTTGAACACCATCGCGGCGAGCCCCAGGGAGGCGTCGGAGGCGACCGCGTTGAGGGTGGCCACCCCGACCAGGTCCCACAGGGCCTCGACGGCACGCGCCGACTGGCCGTGCGCGGTCAGCCAGCTGCCGAAGTCCTGCGTGTCCAGCGCCGGATCGGCGAGGTCGAGCCCCTTGAGCGCGAGCGCGGCACGGCCCACCTTGGCCCGGTCGGCGAGCGAGAGGTGCGGATACGTGGCGAGGCTGCGCCCCAGGTGCAGGGGTACGGGCAGCGCGTCGCGCCGCAGCCTGCCGAGCCGCCGCCCCTCGGGCCTGGTCACGTCCACCACGGGAACGTCGAGACGGTCCTGCAGCGGGGCGAGCGCCGCCGCCCCGATGCGGTCGAGGAACCAGCGGTAGGCGCCGCAGCAGCGCAGGTACACATGCTGGCCGTTGTCCACGGTCAACTGGCCGCGGCGGAAGGAGAAGGCGAGCCCGCCCAGCCGCGGCCGGCCCTCGAACAGGGTGACGCGCACTCCGGCGTCGGCGAGCGCGAGCGCGGCGGTGATACCGGCGAGCCCTCCGCCGACCACGACGGCGTGCCCGCCGGACGGCGCGGCCCGGTTCGCGCCCAGGGCGCCCGAGGTCATCGTGCTCCCTCCCCTGCGCGGCCACCGTGCTGGTGGGACGGTGCACGGCCGACCGTCTCCCTCAGGGACGCCGCCCGCCACGGGCGGGTTGCCCGCCGCTTGCCGCCGGTGACATCTCCCTGGACCATTTCGCCCATCAGACCAGCCTCCTGACGGACCGTCGGGTCACATGCCGGGCGTCGAGGCCGGACAGGCCGCGCACGGCGACGTACGCCTTCTCCGGGCCGGGCAGCGAGACCCGGCCGCGCAGCACGGCCTCCGGGTCGCGCTCGATGCGGTCGAGGAGGCGGCGGTAGATGCCGGCCATGGCGGCGACACAGGCGCCGCTGCGCCGGTCGAGCATGGGAAGCAGCCGGTAGCCCTCGGCGAAAAGAGCGCGGGCCCGACGCACTTCGAAGTGCACGAGGCCCGCGAAGTCGGAGCCCTCCGGTGGTGTCGGCCCGCTGAACCCGGCCGAGCAGCCGAACTTGGCGAGGTCGTCGACGGGCAGATAGCTGCGCCCGTCCTCGGCGTCCTCGCGTACGTCCCTCAGGATGTTGGTGAGCTGCAGCGCCAGCCCGAGCGTGTCGGCGTACTCCGGCGCGCGTTCGGCGCCCCGTGCCCCCGGTTCCGTGCCGAACACGCCGAGCGAGAGCCGCCCGATGGCGCCCGCCACGCAGCGGCAGTAGACCTTCAGATCGTCCCAGGTTTCGTAGGTCTCGCCGCGGACGTCCATCAGGACACCGTCGATCAGCTCGTCCAGGCCGCCGAGCGGGACCGGGAAGTGTTCGGCGGCGTGGGCGAGGGCGACCGCGACGGGGTCGGTGTCGTCCTCGGGGACCTCCCTCGCACGGATCCGGGTGAGCAGCGCCCGGGTGTCCTCCAGCCTGGCGACCTTGACGTCGTCGGTGAGGGCGCCGTCGCCGATGTCGTCGACGCGGCGGGAGAACGCGTACAGCGCCGACATGGCACGGCGCTTGGGCGCCGGCAGCAGCCGGATGCCGTAGGCGAAGTTACGGGCCTGCTGTCCGGTGACGGCCTCGCAGTAGCTGTAGGCGGCGAGTACCGGTGCGGACACGTGCCAGGGAGACTCCACGGTCCGGATCACCCCTCTCCTCGCAGGGTCACGCCCACCTCACGCAGCAACTGGATATTGCCGGGCTTGGGCGGGCCGGGAAGTACGTCGTAGTCGGCGGCGGCGATCGCCCGGATCGCCGCCCTTCCCCCCGCCACGAACCCTGCGAGCAGCAGCTTCAACCTGCCGTGGACGCTACCCACCAAAGGGGCGCCTTCATTCAGGAGATCGCGGGCCCTTCGCGCTTCGTACGCAATCAACGCACGGACCGAGGAACCGGCGGATTTCGTGGCGAGGTCCGCCTCCTGGACGTGAAAACGCTTCATGTCCTCGGCGGGCAGATAGATACGGTCGCGGCCGAGGTCCTCGGTGACGTCCTGGAGGTGCTCGATGATCTGCAGGGCCGTGCAGATCGCGTCCGAGCGGCGGATCCGCTCGGGTGTCGAGGCGCCGGTGACGGCCAGGACGAGACGGCCGACCGGGTTGGCGGACAGCTCGCAGTAGGCGAGCAGGTCGTCATAGGTCTCGTACCGCTTGACGAGCTGGTCCTGGCGGTTGGCGGCGATCAGCCCGAGGAAGGGCTCGGGGGTCAGACGGCGGCGGCGGACGGTGCGCTGGAGTCTGTGCAGCAGCGGGTGGCGCGGGGTGGCGTCGAAGACCCTGCGCAGGTCGGCCTCGAAGGCGTCCAGCAGGAACAGCCGGTCCTCGGCCTCCTCGGGGGACGCGCCGAGGAGGC
This sequence comes from Streptomyces sp. S.PNR 29, assembly GCF_030386795.1. GTDB lineage: Bacteria > Actinomycetota > Actinomycetes > Streptomycetales > Streptomycetaceae > Streptomyces. Next base: position 344,814 of record NZ_JANUQM010000010.1, on the reverse strand, counting down.
GGGCGTCGGCCCCGCCGGGGGCCAGGTCGCCGTCACCGATGTCGTCGACGAGACGGGCGAAGCCGTAGACGGCCATGAGGTCGTCGCGCCAGGTCCGGGGCAGGAAGAAAGGGGCCACGGGGAAGTTCTCGCCCGCAGCCTTGTCCAGCGTTCCGCGCTCCGGATCGACGGTGCGCGCCGTGCCGGTTCCCGTCACCGCTTACTGCCCGGGGCGGGGACGGCACGTGCTGCGCGGAGCTGGGGAGTTTCCGTAGCCATTGCCGTCACATCTCCCGTTCTACACTGCCGACCCAATACGCACTATTTCGGACACGCCGCCCGGCCGTCCGCGCAGCAGCCCTGACGGAGGGTGTGGGGCATTATCGCCCTACTTGCCGCGTTTCGGGACCGGTACAGCTTACGTTGTACAACTCACCGGTGTTCGCCAGGGTGTCCTGCGCATCACAACAACACACCGATTGCCCCCAAGCTTCCTGAGACGCCCCGGAGTTGACGTTTCCTTTGCAGACGCGGGGCCTCGCCGGAACAGTTCCGGCGAGGCCCGGGGCAGAACGGGTTACTTGCCCGTGAACTTCTCGTACTCCTTGAGCACCTCGTCGGTCGGTCCGTCCATGCGCAGCTCGCCGCGTTCCAGCCACAGGACGCGGTTGCAGGTGTCACGGATCGACTTGTTGTTGTGACTGACCAGAAACACCGTGCCGGCCTCCTTGCGCAGCTCCCGGATGCGCTCCTCGGACCGCTTCTGGAACTTGCGGTCACCGGTGGCCAGCGCCTCGTCGATCATCAGGACGTCATGGTCCTTGGCGGCGGCGATGGAGAAGCGCAGACGGGCCGCCATGCCGGAGGAGTAGGTGCGCATCGGCAGGGTGATGAAGTCGCCCTTCTCGTTGATGCCGGAGAAGTCGACGATCTCCTGGTAGCGCTCCTTGATCTCCTCGCGGGACATGCCCATGGCCAGGCCGCCCAGTATGACGTTGCGCTCTCCGGTCAGGTCGTTCATCAGGGCCGCGTTGACGCCGAGCAGGGAGGGCTGGCCGTCGGTGTAGACCTTGCCCTTCTCGGCGGGCAGCAGGCCGGCGATGGCCCGCAGCAGGGTCGACTTGCCCGAGCCGTTGGAGCCGATCAGGCCGATGGCCTCGCCCCGGTAGGCGACGAAGGAGACCCCGCGCACGGCGTGCACCTTGCGCACGCCCCGTGCCGCGTCGTCGGAGCCTCGCCTGAGTATCCGGCTGAGGGCGGCGGTGGCGCTGCCCTTGCCGGTCTTGGCGCCGTTGACGCGGTAGACGATGTGCAGGTCGTCCGCGATGACGGTCGGCACCCGCTCGTCCTGCTTCTGCTCAGCCACGGCCGTACCTCTCCTCCGCCTTCCAGAAGTACACGAAGCCGCCGAGGGCGAACAGCACGGCCCAGCCGCCCGCGACCGCCCACACGTGGTCGGGGAGGTTCTCGGAGCCGTAGCCGTCGATGAGGGCGAAGCGCATCAGGTCCATGTAGATCGCGGCCGGGTTCCACTGCAGGATGTTCGCGATCCAGTCCGGCTTGTCCTTCAGGAAGATCGGGATGGAGAACATCACACCGGACGCGTACATCCACGTACGCATCACGAACGGCATCAGCTGCGCGAGGTCCGGGGTCTTGGCGCCCGCCCGGGCCATGATCAGCGCCAGGCCGGTGTTGAAGCAGAACTGCAGGGCGAGCACCGGCACGATCAGCGTCCAGGACAGGTCCGGGTAACTGCCGAAGCCGATCGCGATGGCGAACAGCACGATCATCGAGAACAGCAGCTGCTGGAGCTGCTGCAGCGCGAAGGAGACGGGCAGCGAGGCGCGCGGGAAGTGCAGCGCGCGGACCAGTCCCAGGTTGCCGGAGATCGCGCGCACGCCCGCCATCACCGAGCTCTGCGTGAAGGTGAACACGAACACGCCCGTGACCAGGAACGGGATGTACACCTCACGTGTCATGCCCCGGTCGGCCTCCAGGAGCAGGCCGAAGATGAAGAAGTACACGGCCGCGTTCAGCAGCGGAGTGGCCACCTGCCACAGCTGGCCGAGCTTGGCCTGGCTGTACTGGGCGGTCAGCTTCGCCCGGGAGAAGGCGAGGATGAAGTGCCGCCGGTCCCAGAGCTGACGGACGTACTCGACAAGGGAGGGCCGGGCGCCGCTCACGGTCAGCCCGTACTTGGCGGCCAGTTCTGCCGCCGTGAGGCCCTCGTCGGGCGACGGAGGCGTGGTCACCGCCACCGAGCCGTCGTGCGTTGTCTCACTCACTAGTGGAAACTTTCGTCTTCAGGATGCGCAGCCTGTGCGGGCATGGCATGAGCCTTGAGGGCCTTCGGCGGCCCGGACGCTCGTCAGGAACGAGCTTGTCAGATCACCGGGGGTCGGCCCAGTCGGGTCAGCCGCCACACCGTACGCCACTTCATGGGCCTGCGTGGCCCGCACGGAGTGGTCCAGCCTTCCCGGAATCCGCCGAACCATGCCTTCAGCGCCGGGCGCGAGGGGCGGCGCAGCAGGGTGAGCAGCAGCCAGACGCCGAGGTAGACCGGGACGAGGAGCGCGGGGAGGTTGCGGCGGGCCAGCCAGACCCGGTTGCGGGCCACCATGCGGTGGTAGACCGCGTGCCGCGAGGGCGCGGTCGTCGGGTGGTACAGCACCATGTCCGACCGGTAGTCGATCATCCAGCCGGCGTCGAGGGCCCGCCAGGCCAGGTCGGTCTCCTCGTGGGCGTAGAAGAATGCGTCCGGCAGGGTGCCGGCTTCCGCGAAGACCCGGGTCCGTACGGCGTTGGCGCCGCCGAGGAAGGTGGTCACCCGCGAGGAGCGCATCGGGTCGGAGGCCCGCAGCCGGGGCACGTGGCGGCGCTGGGTGACGCCGGTGTCCGGGTCGGCGATGCGGAAGCTGATGATGCCGAGCTTCGGGTCGGCCTCGAAGGCCTTGCGGCACAGCTCGGCGGTGTCGTGGTTCGCCAGGAGTCCGTCGTCGTCCAGGAACAGCAGGATGTCGACGTCGCGGCCGCCGGGGCCGAAGGCCTCGATACCGACGTTGCGGCCGCCGGCGATGCCGAGGTTCTCGGGCAGCTCGATCGTGCGGACGCCCTCGGGGACGTCCGGGACGGGCGAGCCGTTGCCGACCACGACGACCTCGACCGGGTCGCCGTCCTGCTTGGCGACCGATTCGAGCAGCGCGCGCAGCTCGTCGGGACGGTTACCCATGGTGATGATGACGGCACCGACCTTCATGCCGCTCACCTGAGCCTGCTGGAGACGAGGATCGACACCAGGTGCAGCAGGGTCTGCAGCAGCGCGATACCGGCGAGTACGGCGGTGCCGAGCCGGGTGAAGAACAGGTCGCCCCGGCTCGCGTCCACGATCGCGAGGACCAGGATCAGCAGGGACGCCTCGATACCGAGGATGAGCCGGTGGAACTTGAGCGCGGCGGCGGCCCGGCGGGCCAGCGCCATGCCGGAGGAGCGCGGCTCGGACGCGGCCTCCTTGACCGGGGGCAGCCCACCCTGGTGGCGGGCGACCCCGACGAGGTCGGTCTCGGCCTTGATCAGGATCGCGCCGAGCGCCGCCAGGGTGCCGAGGAAGGCCCAGAGCCAGTCGATCCGCCCGGGACCCCACAGGTCGGCGGCGCGCAGGCCGAGTCCGACCAGGACGGCGGCGTCGGTGAGGTAGGCGCCGACCCGGTCCAGGTAGACACCGCCGAGCGAGTACTGCTTCTTCCAGCGCGCTATCTCGCCGTCGACGCAGTCCAGCAGCAGGTACAGCTGGACCATGACCACGCCGAGGACGGCCCCCGCGATCCCCGGCACCAGCAGTGCCGGGGCCGCGAGGACGCCGCAGACGGTCATCAGGTACGTGAGCTGGTTGGGCGTGACCCTGGTGTTGACCAGGTAGCGGTCGACGCGCAGGGACACCTCGCGCATGTAGAGGCGTCCCGCCCAGTGCTCACCGCTGCGCCGGTCCTTCACCCCTGCGGGGTGGACGACCGGTCGGAGTTCAGCTACCGATGGCCTTGACATAGTCGGCGTAGATGTCCTTGATCTGTTCGGTGTTCAGGTCGAGGTGTTCGAGGATCGTGTAGCGGCCGGGCCGGGTCTCCGGGGCGAACTCGACGACCTTGACGAACTCGTCCGTCGTGAAGCCGATGTCGTCCGGCAGCACCGGCAGCCCGTGCCGGCGCAGCACCTCGGCCATGTACGCCGACTCCTCGTGGGCTCCGCGCAGCCACATCGCGAAGGCCGCGCCCAGACCGCACTGCTCGCCGTGGGCGGCCGCCCGCTTGGGGAACAGCAGGTCGAAGGCGTGGTTGATCTCATGGCAGGCCCCGGAGGACGGCCGCGAGTCGCCGGACACCGACATGGCGATTCCGCTGAGCACCAGCGCCTCGGCCAGCACCTGGAGGAAGTCGTTGTCCCCTATGCCGCCGGGGTGCCGCAGCACGGCCTCGCCGGCCTGGCGGGCCATGGCGGCGGCGAGACCGTCGATCCGCTCGCCCTTGACGCGGCCCGCCAGCTCCCAGTCGGCGATCGCCGAGATGTTGGAGACGGCGTCGCCGATGCCGGCGCGTACGAAGCGGGCCGGTGCCTCACGGATGACGTCCAGGTCGATGACGACCGCGATCGGGTTCGGCACGCCGTAGGAGCCGCGGCCCGCGTCGTTGTCGAGGGTCGCGACCGGCGAGCACAGGCCGTCGTGCGCGAGGTTCGTGGGCACGGCGACCAGCGGGAGGCCGACGCGCGCCGCGGCGAACTTGGCGCAGTCGATGATCTTGCCGCCGCCGAGCCCGACGACCGCGTCGTAGTGGCCGGCCTTTATGTCGCTCGCCAGCCGGACCGCGTCGTCGAGGGTGCCGCCGCCGACCTCGTACCAGGTGGCGCCGGGCAGGGACGGGGCGATGCGCTCGCGCAGCGCGGCTCCCGAGCCGCCGCTGACGGCGACGGCGAGGCGGCCGGAGTGCGAGATCCGCTCGTCGGCGAGCACACAGGCCAGGTCTTCGAGGGCACCCGGGCGGATGTCCACGACGACCGGCGAGGGGATGAGCCGGGTCAGTACTGGCACGCGATCTCCCGTCCGCGGGCGAGATCGTCATGGTTGTCGATCTCCACCCACTTGACGTCGCCGATCGGCGCCACGTCGATACGGAAGCCGCGGTTGACGAGCTCCTGGTAGCCGTGCTCGTAGAACTGCTGCGGGTCGGTCTCCCACACGGCCTTCAGGGCGTCGGCCAGTTCGGGGGCGGCGTCGCCCTCGATCAGGGTGACCCCGATGTACTCGCCGGTGGCCTCGGCGGGGTCCATCAGCTTGGTGATCCTCGTCATGCCCTTCTCGGCATCGACGACGACCTTCATCTCCTCGTCGGCGAGCGGCTTCACGGTGTCCAGGGCGAGGATGATCTTCTTGCCGTCGCCGCGGGCGGCGAGCAGCGTCTTCTCGACGGAGACCGGGTGCACGGTGTCGCCGTTGGCGAGGATCACACCGTCCTTGAGGGCGTCACGGCCGCACCACAGGGAGTAGGCGTTGTTCCACTCCTCGGCCTTGTCGTTGTCGATGAGGGTGAGCTTGAGGCCGTACTTCCGCTCCAGGGCCTCCTTGCGCTCGTACACGGCCTCCTTGCGGTAGCCCACGATGATCGCGACCTCGGTCAGGCCGATCTCGGCGAAATTGCCGAGGGTGAGGTCCAGGACCGTCGGTTCGCCCTCTATGCCCGCGGGCCCCACCGGCACCAGCGCCTTGGGAAGGCTGTCGGTGTAGGGGCGAAGACGCCGTCCGGCGCCGGCCGCCAGCACGAGGCCGATCATGCGGGTTCTCCTTCATCGTGTACGGCGGGCGCCCCTGCGGACGCCCAGAAGCGGATGCTCTCGACGAGCACCACCAGAGCCACGGCCACGGCGATGGCCGTGAGCGCGACCGTGAACTGCGAGGCGGTGAGCAGCGCGGCGAGGACGGTGACGAGCAGGGTCCGCCCTTCGTGCCCCCCGATGGCACGCACCAGCCAGGCCGGGGGCGCGCCGGCGTTGCCGCGGATGCGGTACACCGTGTCGTAGTGATGGTAGGCGACCGCCGCCACCAGGCCGAAAGCCGCAGGAAGGGCGCCGTTCACGTCCGCCCTGGCGGCCAGGATCAGGACCGTGAGGTATTCGGCGGCGCGGAAGAACGGGGGGACGAGCCAGTCGAGGGCGCCCTTGAGGGGGCGGGTGACGGCCAGGCCGGACGTGACGGCGTACACGAAGGCGCCGATGACCGGCCACGGTGCGCCGAAGTCACCGGTCAGGGCCAGGGCAGTCACCGCGAGGCCGCCGAGCAGGGCGACGACGGGGGCCGTGAAACCGGGCAGCCGGCGCGCGGGGTTCCTGAACGCCTGGGCGAAGCCCTGTGCGAGCGGGCCCGAGTCCGCGAGGTCCGCCAGTGCCCGCGCCGCCCGGTCCGTGCGCTGCGCTTTCCGCGTCAGCGACCGCAGCACCCGCCCCGCCGTGGTGTACGTGGCCGCGAAGGCGCAGCCGACGAGCAGGGCGTAGAAGGTGATCCGCGGGGTCGTGGCCGCCGTGAGCACGGCGATCAGCGCCCAGCGCTCGCCGATCGGCAGGACGATCATCCGGCGTACCCACACCGTCCAGCCGACGCTGTCGAGCCTGCCGGAGAGGGCGGCGGTGGGGCTGGTGTTGGCGGTGGCGTCGTGGTTGGCCTCGTTGAAGGAGAAGTCCACGACGTGCCGGCAGGTCTGCAGGACCATCGCGCCGAGGGCGAGGGCCCACACGTCGTCGCCGCCGCGGGCGGCGCCCAGGGCGAGGCCCGCGTAGTAGGCGTACTCCTTGGCGCGGTCGAAGGTGGCGTCCAGCCAGGCGCCGAGGGTGGAGTACTGCAGGGAGTAGCGGGCGAGCTGGCCGTCGGTGCAGTCCAGCACGAAGGAGGCGATGAGCAGCACGCCGGCCGCGACGAAGCCGCCGCGGGTGCCGGTGGCCGCGCAGCCGGCCGCTATGAGCGCGGTGAGCAGGGAGGCGGTGGTGACCTGGTTGGGGGTCAGGCCGCGGCGGGCGCACCAGCGGGCGACGTAGCGGGAGTAGGGGCTGATGAAGAAGGTGGTGAAGAAGCCGTCGCGGGCCTTCACCGCCGACTTCAGGCGTACGGCCTCGTCGTCGACGGAGGCGACGGACTGCCGTGCCTCGTTACGGGCCTGCGGGTCGGCGGGGACGACGGCGACGAGACTGCCCAGCTCGGGGCGGTGCACGTCGGTGCCGTCGGCGTCGAGGGCGGTGACGATGCGGTCGGCGAGACTGTCGACGGCGCTGACGCCGGACTTCGCCCGCGCGGGGGCGCCCCCACCCGCGGCACCGCCGCCCAGGGAGTTCTCCCGGGCCATCGCACGGGTCAGGGCCTGGCGTCCCGCGGGCTGGGCCGTCACGGCGCCCGGGATCGCGGCGAGCGGGAAGCGGGGGTCGGTGAGGCCGAGACGCAGGGCGTGCAGATGGCCCACGAACCGGGCGTCGACGACGGCGACCCGTTCCCCGGCCGGCACCCTGGCCAGCAGCGTCTCGGCGTCGGCGGCGTCGGCGGCGACCTGCACGTCGAAGCCGAGCGACCGCAGATCGCCCTCGATCGACGAACCGGGGACCGGCTGACCGGTGAGGATTGCGGTCGACAACCGAACTCACTCCCTGGGTGCCGACGTGTCGCGCCGGCCGTGTACATGGCGGGGCGCCCGTGCCTGCGGCACCCGGGCGGCATGTCGGCAGAGGCTATCGGATGCCGGGAAGGCCGTGTTCACCGCCCGTTTCACGGCCCGATCAACACGGTTCGCGCAAGCTCCTGCCGCGATCATCATCGGGGATCCGGGGCCCGGCCCACAAACCGCGCTCCCAGAACGGGCATTGAGGACAATGAGCGCCTCGCCTGCCGCATCGGCATAGGGTGGGCGACCATGACGTGGCTGATCACCGGCGGTGCCGGATACATCGGGGCCCATGTGGCGCGGACCATGGCCGACGCCGGAGAGCGTGTCCTCGCCCTGGACGACCTCTCTGCCGGCCTCGCCGCACGACTGCCCGCCGGTGTCCCGCTGGTCGCGGGCTCGTCGCTCGACGCCGCTCTGCTGAAGCGGATCTTCGCCGAGCACGAGGTGACGGGCGTGGTGCATCTCGCAGCGCGCAAGCAGGTCGCCGAGTCGGTCGCGCAGCCGGCCCGGTACTACGCGGAGAACGTGGGCGGTCTCGCGACGCTTCTGGAGGCGGTCGCCGAGGCCGGGATCAGGCGCTTGGTGTTCTCCTCGTCCGCGGCCGTGTACGGCAACCCGGATGTGGGCCTGATCACCGAGGACACGCCGTGCGCCCCGGTGAACCCGTACGGCGAGACCAAGCTCGCCGGGGAGTGGCTGGTGCGGGCGGCGGGGCGGGCGCACGGCATCGCGACCGTGTGCCTGCGCTATTTCAACGTCGCCGGGGCGGCCTCGCCGGAGCTGGCCGACACGGGCGTCTACAACATAGTCCCGATGGTCTTCGACCGGCTCAGGCGCGACGAGGCCCCCCGGATCTTCGGTGACGACCATCCGACGCCGGACGGCACCTGCATCCGCGACTACGTCCACGTCTGCGACCTGGCCCAGGCGCACCTGGCGGCGGCCCGGCGGCTGGCCGACGAGAGCTCTACGGGCGACCTGACCCTCAACATCGGCCGCGGCGAGGGGGTCTCCGTCCGGGAGATGATCTCGGTCATCGGCGAGGTCACCGGCGATCGCCGGGCGCCCGTCATCGAGGAGCGCCGCCCCGGGGACGCGCCGCGCGCGGTCGCCTCCGCCGCCCGGGCCGCCCAGGAGCTCGGGTGGACCGCCCGGCGCGGGGTACGCGAGATGATCGAGTCGGCATGGCAGGGATGGCTGCTGCACCACGGCGGCTGAGCCCTCCGGCGCCCTGACCTGCGTAACGTTTCCGCAGGTCACGGCACATGACAACGGTGTTCAGTGCAGCGTTGCCCCATACCCCCCGCCCGTAGTTCACTGTGCTCGGCGGACGATCCGGGCGACCACGAGGAGGGCGGCCTTTCATGGGGGCTGGGCACGATCACGGGCATGCGCACGGCGCGCCTGCCGGCGCTACGGCGACCGCGGCGTACCGCGGCAGGCTGCGGGTCGCGCTGGCGATCACGCTCACCGTCATGGTCGTCGAGATCGTCGGCGGCGTGCTCGCCGACTCCCTCGCGCTGGTCGCCGACGCCGCGCACATGGCGACGGACGCGCTCGGCCTCGGGATGGCGCTGCTGGCGATCCACTTCGCGAACCGCCCGGCGAGCGATCGGGCCACCTTCGGGTACGCCCGGGCCGAGATCCTCGCCGCACTGGCCAACTGCCTGCTGCTGCTCGGCGTCGGCGGTTACGTCCTGTACGAGGCGATCCAGCGGTTCATCACCCCCGCCGGCACCGAGGGCGGGCTGACGGTCGTGTTCGGTGCCATCGGCCTGGTGGCCAACATGGTGTCGCTGACGCTGCTGGTGCGCGGCCAGCGGGAGAGCCTGAACGTGCGCGGCGCGTTCCTGGAGGTGGCGGCGGACGCGCTGGGCTCGCTCGCGGTGATCGTCTCGGCGCTGATCATCCTGGCCACCGGCTGGCAGGCCGCCGACCCGATCGCGTCGCTCGTGATCGGTCTGATGATCGTGCCGCGGACGTGGAAGCTGCTGCGCGAGACCCTGGACGTCCTGCTGGAGGCGGCACCCAAGGGCGTGGACATGGCAGAGGTACGGGCCCACATACTGGACCTGGACGGCGTCGAGGACGTCCACGATCTGCACGCCTGGACGATCACCTCCGGTATGCCGGTGCTGTCCGCGCACGTGGTCGTGCGCTCCGACGTCCTGAACGCCATAGGCCACGAGAAGATGCTCCACGAGCTCCAGGGCTGCCTCGGTGACCACTTCGACGTGGAGCACTGCACGTTCCAGCTGGAGCCCAGCGGGCACGCGGAGCACGAGGCGCGGTTGTGCCACTGAGGCACCCCCGGTCCGCTCCGGGCGGTTCCCCGCGCCCGGCGCCGGGCACGATCACCAGTCGGGCCCCGCTTCCGGCGTCCGAGCGGTGACGGCCGCGCCCGCGCCGCCGCGCGCGGGACATGCGGTGCGCCGCGAAGTGCCGGGAGTGCCGGACCGGTACGGCAGACTTGGGGCGCGAAGACCGATGTGAAGGATGGGTATGCCGATCACACCTGCCACCGCGACGCACAGTCCGTCGAACGGCGCCGCAGACGCGATTTTGCTGGAACTGGTCGACGAGAACGGTGTGACGATCGGCACCGCGGAGAAGCTCGCCGCGCACCAGCCGCCGGGGCAGCTGCACCGCGCCTTCTCCGTGTTCCTCTTCGACGAGCGCGGCCGGCTGCTGCTGCAGCAGCGGGCGCTGGGCAAGTACCACTCCCCCGGCGTGTGGTCCAACACCTGCTGCGGTCACCCCTACCCCGGTGAGGCGCCCTTCGCGGCGGCCGCCCGGCGCACCCACGAGGAGCTCGGTGTCTCGCCGTCACTGCTCGCCGAGGCGGGGACGGTCCGCTACAACCACCCCGACCCGGACTCCGGTCTGGTCGAACAGGAGTACAACCACCTCTTCGTCGGCATGGTGCAGTCCCCGCTGCGGCCGAACCCCGAGGAGGTGGCGGCGACGGCCTTCGTGACCCCCGCCGAGCTGGCGGAGCGGCACGCGAACGACATCTTCTCGTCGTGGTTCATGACCGTGCTGGACGCGGCCCGTCCGGCGATCAGGGAGCTGACGGGCCCGTCCGCCGGCTGGTGAGGGCGCCTACAGCAGGCCGGTGGGTTTGAGCGGCAGGGCGGTCCAGATCACCTTGCCGCCGCTCGCCGTGTGCTCGACGTCGCACACCCCGCCGGCCTCCCGGGCGATCTCGCGCACCAGGAGCAGTCCGCGACCGCCCGTCCGGCACTGATCGGCCTCCAGGGCGGTCGGGCGGTAGGGGTGGCTGTCCTCCACCGCCACCCGGATCCACTCGGCGCCGACGGCGACCTCCAGGCCGAGCACCGGCGACAGCAGCGCCGCGTGCCGGACCGCGTTCGTGACCAGCTCCGAGACGATCAGCAGTAAGCCCTGCGTCAGATCGTCCGAGATCGGCACGCCCTGGCGCAGCAGCAGGTCCCGTACGGCGTGCCGCGCCTGGGGGACGGAGGCGTCGACGGCGGGAGCGGTGAACCGCCAGACACCTTCGTAGGGCAGGGGACCCGCGGGCCTCGGGTCGAGGGGGGCGTCTGCGCCCTCTGGGCGTGGGCCGGGCCCGCGCCCGTGCATGTCCATCGTCCGGTCGCCACCCTTGCACTCGATTGTCACCACACCCTGAGTGTTGGTAACGCGCCGCTCCTCACCCCAGAGCTGAACAGAAGTCAGCGATTATCGAGCGCATTTGACCGTTGGCGTATGACAGCGTCAGTTGTGGGACCGATCCTGTCCCGGTTGTGCCGACCCGGCGAACTATTCGGGTTATACAGGTACGACACGGATCACCAGACTCCGGCCATCAGCGCCTCCTCGCCGTGCGCTCGGCCCCGGCGGATAGCATCCGGCCCATGGAGCCGCACCTGCAGCACAGCGTCACCGACTCGGTCGCCACCGTCGTCATCCGCCATCCGGCCAAGCGCAACGCCATGACGGCCGCGATGTGGCGGGCGCTGCCGCCCCTGCTCGACGGCCTCGCCGCCGATCCGGCGGTGCGGGCGCTGGTGCTCACCGGTGAGGGCGGGACGTTCTGCGCGGGGGCCGACATCTCGACGCTGCGGGGCTCTCCGGAGGAGGCGCAGCGGCTCGCCGAGTACGCCGAGGAGGCCCTTGCGGCCTTCCCGAAGCCGACGCTGGCGGCGGTCCGCGGCCACTGTGTGGGCGGTGGGGCGCAGCTGGCGGCGGCCTGCGATCTGCGGTTCGCCGAGCAGGGGGCGCTGTTCGGGGTGACCCCGGCCAAGCTCGGCGTCGTCTACGCGGCCTCCGCGACCCGGCGGCTCGTGTCGCTGGTGGGACCCGCCACCACCAAGTACCTGCTCTTCTCCGGTGAGTTGATCGACGCCGAGCAGGCGCTACGCACCGGCCTGGTCGACGAGGTGCTGCCCGAGGGTGAACTCGGCAAGCGCGTCGCCGAGTTCACCCGGATCCTGGTGTCGCGCTCGCAGCTGACGCAGGCCGCGGCGAAGGAGTTCGCGAACGGGCGTACCGACCGGGACGCCTACTGGGCCGGGCAGGCGCGCGGGAGCGGCGACACCGCGGAGGGGGTCGCCGCGTTCCTGGAGCGCAGGCGGCCGGAGTTCACGTGGAGCGTGCCGCCCTCGCCTGCGTCGCCTGCGTCGCCTGCGTCGCCTACGTCGCCTACGTCGCCTACGTCAGGATGAACCGGCTGCGGGCCCGGAGCCGGTCGACGATGTGCGCGGGCGCCTTCTCGGGGCTGCCCGCGTCGTAGGGCGGCTGCGGGTCGTACTCCGCGGCCAGCTGGACGGTCTGGGCGTGCTCGTCGCCGGCGATCCTGCCCACCAGGGTGAGCCCCATGTCGATGCCGGAGGAGACGCCGGCCGCGGTGACGTACTTGCCGTCGAAGACCACCCGCTCCCCCGTGGGCCGGGCCCCGAAGTGCTTCAGCTGGTCCAGGGCCAGCCAGTGGGAGGTGGCGCGGCGACCCGCCAGGAGCCCGGCGGCCCCCAGGAGCAGGGAGCCGGTGCACACGGAGGTCGTCCAGGCACTCGTGGCGTCGGCGGTACGCAGCCAGTCGAGGAGCGTCTCGTTCTCCATCTGTGCGCTCTGGCCGGGACCGCCGGGCACGACGACGATGTCGGGACTCGGAACCTCGGCCAGGGACCGGTCGGCCGTGAAGGCGAGGTTCCCCGTGTCGGTGCGGACCGGGCCGGTCCGTTCGGCCACGAAGACGGTCCGCGCGTCCGGGAGGCGGCCGAGGGTCTCGTACGGGCCCACGGCGTCGAGGGCGGTGAAGCGGTCGAAGAGGACGATGGCGATCTGCATCGGTTGACTTTCGGTTCAGTGGGCGGGTGCGGGGCGGAACCGGCGGCGGTATTCGGCCGGTGAGGTTCCGAGGGCCTTGAGGAACGCGCGCCGCATGGCCTCGGGGGTGCCGTAGCCGCTGGCGCGGGAGATCTCCTCGACGCCGTCGCCGGTGTCCTCCAGGAGGCGGCGGGCGTGTTCGAGGCGGACCCGGTCGACGTACCGGCCCGGTGTCATGCCGGTCTCGGCCTGGAAGGCGCGGGCGAAGTGGCGGGGCGAGAGGCTGGCGCGGGCGGCGAGGGACTCGACGGTCAGGTCGGCACCGGGGTGCTCGGTGATCCACAGCTGGACCTCCCGCAGTGGCTCGCGCTGCGCGGTCTGGGCGGCGAGCTGGGCGCTGAACTGGGCCTGGTTGCCCGGCCGGCGCAGGAAGACCACCAGGTGGCGGGCGATGGTGAGGGCCACGTCCCGGCCCAGGTCCTCCTCGACCAGGGCGAGGGCGAGGTCGATGCCCGCGGTGACGCCGGCGGAGGTGGCGACGTTCCCGTCGCGTACGTAGATCGGGTCGGGGTCGACCTCGATAGCGGGGTGGTCGCGGGCGAGCCTGTCGCAGTACGCCCAGTGGGTCGTCGCACGGCGTCCGTCCAGCAGCCCGGCGTCGGCGAGCAGGGCCGCGCCGGTGCAGACGGAGACGAGGCGTTCGGCGCGCGGACCGTGCTCGCGCACCCAGTCGACCAGGCGCGGGTCGGGGCGGCGGGTGCCCTGCCCACCGGGGACGAGCAGGGTGTGCGCGTCGGGTGCCGCGGCGAGGGACTGGTCGGGTACGAGGGTCAGGCCGCTGGAGGTGCGCACGGGGGCCCCGTCGAGAGAGGCCGTACGGATGCGGTACGTGCCCGGGGTGTGCTTCTCGGCGCCCGCGAAGACCTCCACGGGGCCGGTGACATCCAGGCTCTGGACCTCGTCGAAGACGACGACGAGAACGGTTCGCTGCGCCATGCGGATGATTCTTGGCGGACGGGATCACGGCGGCAATGACGCCTTCCCCACCTTTTCTGCCATGCGGTACACGACCCTGGAGGACGTACCAAGCGGTTGGTAACCTGCCCGCCATGACGACTGCCGCCATCGATCCGCGCGCCGGACGACGCTGCCACAACGTGCTGAACTCGCTGCACTCGACGCACTACTTCGCGCCCGAGCTGGGCAAGGAACTGGGCGATCTGGGGATCACCCACCCGCGGGCCGTCAACTTCGCGGTCCGGGCGGCCGCCCTGGGGCCGGTCGGGGCCGGCGCGGTGGCGGCGACGTTCTACAACTACAAGTACGAGCTCGTGGCCGAGCACGTCCCCGCGGTGTGGGCGACCGCCACGCCCGAGCAGGTCCTGGCGGCACGCGCGCGTGCCGTCGACGCGACGCTGCGCCGCCTGCTGGGCGATGAGGCCGTGGCCTCCGCGGAGATGGCGGAGGCCGCCCGGCTGGCGCTGCGGGCCGCCGAGGGCTGCTCGCGCAGCGCTCGTCCGCTGTACTCCGCGCACGCCGATCTTCCCGTCCCCGAGGAGCCGCACCTCGCGTACTGGCATGCCGCGACGCTGCTGCGTGAGCACCGGGGCGACGGGCACCTCGCCGCGCTGATGGCCGCGGGCCTCGACGGTCTGGAGGCGCTGGTGACGCACACCGCGACCGGAAAGGGCATCGCCCCGAAGTGGGTGTTCTCCACGCGGGGCTGGAGCCGGGAGGAGTGGGACGCGGCGGTGGACCGGCTGCGGGAGCGCGGGCTGCTCGACGCCACGGGCGAGCTGACCGAGCAGGGGGTCGCGCTGCGCGAGGGCATCGAACGGGAGACGGACCGGCTGGACCGGGCGCCCTACGAGCATCTGGGCGCGGAGGGCGTGGCACGCCTGACGGAGCTGGGCACGGAGTTCGCCCGCGCCGTGCTCGGCGCGGGCGCCTTCCCGGCGGACCTGATCGCCAAGCGCTGAAAGGCGCCGGTCCTCCGACGGACCCGCCCGGCAAGCGTCCCGCCGCGCGCGACTCTCCGACGGGCCCGACCGGCAAGTGGTCCCTGGCCGGGCGACTCTCCGGCGGACCCGACCGGCAGGCGAGCCGTGACCCGGCGGCTCCCCGGGGGGCCTGATCGGCACCCACTGAAAGGCGCCGACTCCCCCGACGGGTCCGACCGGCAAATGGTGCAGGGCCGGGAGACTCTCCGGCGGACCCGGCCGGCAGGGGAGCCGTGGCCCGGTGGCTCTCCGGTGGGTCTGATCGGCAAGCGGTGAGGAGCGGGCCGGGTGTCGCGAGCATGCCCGGGCGCTGTCGAGGTACCCGTGCCTCTCCCGGCCGCACCGGTCGGGAGAGGAAAGGGGAATCACGTGTTCCGTGCTATCGCAGATGTGCTGCGCCAGATCGGTGGCGCGATCGCCACTGTCGTGACGCTGCCCTTCCGGGCCCTGGCCCGCCTCTTCGGCGGCGCCTCGTCCACCGCGCGGGGACACAGGGTCTGACGTTTCACCCGCCTCGCGCGCCGCGCCCTGATCCCCGAGTGTCGGTGTCACCTGCCACAATTGCCGCGCAACCTCAGTGAGAAGGCGGTAAGGGATCGTGACGACACCCCTCGTAGGGTCCATCGAAGGCAGGATCGCCGAGGAGCTCGGCGTACGGGAGCGGCAGGTAAAGGCTGCCGTGGAGCTGCTCGACGGCGGTTCGACGGTGCCCTTCATCGCCCGCTACCGCAAGGAAGCGACCGAGATGCTCGACGACGCGCAGCTGCGCGTGATCGAGGAGCGGCTGCGCTACCTGCGGGAGCTGGAGGAGCGGCGGACGGCGATCCTCGACTCGGTGCGCGAGCAGGGCAAGCTCACCGAGGAACTGGAGGCGCGGATCCGCGGCGCGGAGACCAAGGCGCGCCTGGAGGACATCTACCTGCCGTACAAGCCCAAGCGGCGTACGAAGGCGCAGATCGCGCGCGAGGCGGGGCTTGAGCCGCTGGCGGAGGGGCTGCTCGGTGACCCGGGCGTCGAGCCCCTCGCCGCGGCCGCCGCCTTCGTCGACGCCGACAAGGGCGTCGCCGATGCGCAGGCCGCCCTGGACGGCGCCCGGGCGATCCTCACCGAGAAGTTCTCGGAGGACGCCGACCTGATCGGCGAGCTGCGCGAGCGCATGTGGGTGCGCGGGCGGCTGGCCGCCAAGGTACGGGAGGGCAAGGAGGAGGCGGGCGCCAAGTTCGCCGACTACTTCGACTTCGCCGAGCCGTTCACCGAGCTGCCCTCGCACCGGATCCTGGCGATGCTGCGCGGCGAGAAGGAGGAGGTCCTCGACCTCGTCCTGGAGCCCGAGGAGCCCACGGACGGGCCGTCCTCGTACGAGGGCATCGTCGCGCACCGCTTCGGGATCGCCGACCGCGGCCGCCCCGCCGACAAGTGGCTGCAGGACACGGTCCGCTGGGCCTGGCGCACCCGCATCCTGGTGCACCTCGGCATCGACCTCAGGCTGCGGCTGCGCACGGCCGCCGAGGACGAGGCCGTGAACGTCTTCGCGGCGAACCTGCGCGACCTGCTGCTCGCCGCCCCGGCCGGCACCCGCGCGACGCTCGGCCTCGACCCCGGGTTCCGTACGGGTGTGAAGGTCGCCGTGGTCGACGCGACCGGCAAGGTCGTGGCCACGGACGTGATCTACCCGCACGTCCCGGCCAACAAGTGGGACGAGGCGATCGCCAAGCTGGCGCGGCTCGCCGAGGAGCACTCCGTCGAACTGGTCGCCATCGGCAACGGCACGGCCTCCCGCGAGACCGACAAGCTGGCCGGTGAGCTCATCGCCAAGCACCCCGAGCTGAAGCTCACCAAGGTGATGGTGTCCGAGGCCGGCGCCTCCGTGTACTCCGCCTCCGCCTTCGCCTCCCAGGAGCTGCCGGACCTGGACGTGTC
This sequence comes from Streptomyces sp. S.PNR 29, assembly GCF_030386795.1. Lineage (GTDB taxonomy): Bacteria > Actinomycetota > Actinomycetes > Streptomycetales > Streptomycetaceae > Streptomyces. The sequence goes on along the minus strand of NZ_JANUQM010000010.1, from coordinate 327,932 downwards.
GCTGCGCGGCGCGGTCTCCATCGCCCGCCGGCTGCAGGACCCGCTGGCCGAGCTGGTGAAGATCGACCCGAAGTCGATCGGCGTCGGGCAGTACCAGCACGACCTGTCCGAGGTGAAGCTGTCCCGCTCGCTGGACGCGGTGGTCGAGGACTGTGTGAACGGCGTGGGCGTGGACGTCAACACGGCATCCGCGCCGCTGCTCGCCCGGGTGTCCGGCATCACCTCCGGGCTCGCGGAGAACATCGTGGCGCACCGGGACGCCAACGGGCCGTTCAAGTCCCGGTCGGAGCTGAAGAAGGTGCCGCGGCTGGGCCCGAAGGCGTACGAGCAGTGTGCGGGCTTCCTGCGGATCCGGGGCGGGGACGACCCGCTGGACGCCTCCAGCGTGCACCCGGAGGCCTACCCGGTCGTACGGCGCATGGTGAAGACGACCGGTCAGGAAGTCGCCTCCCTCATCGGCAACACGTCCGTCCTGCGCTCGCTGAAGCCGCAGCAGTTCGTGGACGAGACGTTCGGCCTGCCGACCGTCACCGACATCCTGAAGGAGCTGGAGAAGCCCGGGCGCGACCCACGGCCCGCCTTCAGGACGGCCACCTTCAAGGAGGGCGTGGAGAAGATCTCCGACCTGTCCGCCGGGATGATCCTGGAAGGCGTCGTGACCAACGTCGCCGCCTTCGGGGCGTTCGTGGACGTGGGTGTGCACCAGGACGGGCTGGTCCATGTCTCCGCGATGTCGAAGACCTTCGTGAAGGACCCGAGGGACGTGGTGAAGCCCGGGGACATCGTCAAGGTGAAGGTCCTCGACGTCGACATTCCGCGCAAGCGGATCTCGCTGACGCTGCGCCTGGACGACGAGGCGGCCCCGCAGGGCCAGGCACCCGGTGAGCGCCGGCAGCGCGGCGGGCGTCCGCCGCAGCAGCGCCAGGGCCGCGGCGGTGGCGGCGGCTCCCGCCAGGCGCCCCCGCCCGCCAACAGCGCCATGGCCGACGCCCTGCGCCGCGCGGGCCTCGTCGACCCGAAGCGCGGCGGGCGCTGACCCGTCCCGGGCCCGGGCTCCCCGTGCGTCCCCCGGGGGCCCGGGCCCGGTGCTGCTCGTAGGGTGGCGGTATGACCACTTCGCGCGTACTCACCTGGGACGTCACGGCGAGCCGGGGCTACGAGACCGCCTGGATCGACGTCGACGGCGACACCCTGCGCGCCCGCGGCCGGGCGGTCGGGACCGCACCCGAGCCGTACTGGATCTCGTACGAGCTCGACACAGGTGAGGGCTTCGTGACGCGCCGGCTGCTGGTGACGGCGGAGACGGCGGCCCGCACCCGCACCCTCGATCTGCGGCACGACGGCCGGGGCGGGTGGACGGCCGACGGGGAGCGGCTGCCGGACATGGACGGCGCCCTCGACTGCGATCTGGGCCTGTGCCCGCTGACGAACACCATGCCGGTGCTCCGTCACGGGCTGCACCGCTCCCCCGGCGAGCAGGAGTTCTTGATGGCCTGGGTGTCGGTGCCGGGTCTGACGGTCCGGCGGTCCCGGCAGACCTACACCCACCTCGCGCGGACCGACGGCGGTGGGCGGGTCCGCTACGCGTCCGGCGAGTTCCGCAGCGATCTGGAGTTCGACGGCGACGGCTTCGTGACCCACTACCCGGGGCTGGCCGCGCGCCTGACGCCCCGTTAGCGCTCCGTCACCTTGCCGTCCGCGACCTCCAGGCGCCGCGTCACCCGTACCGCGTCCAGCATCCGCCGGTCGTGGGTGACCAGGAGCAACGTGCCCTCGTAGGAGTCGAGGGCCGACTCCAGCTGCTCGATGGCGGGCAGGTCGAGGTGGTTGGTCGGCTCGTCCAGGACCAGGAGGTTGACGCCTCGGCCCTGGAGCAGGGCCAGGGCCGCCCTTGTGCGTTCGCCCGGGGAGAGGGTGGCCGCCGGGCGCAGGACGTGGTCCTGCTTCAGACCGAACTTGGCCAGGAGGGTGCGGACTTCGACGGGTTCCGTGTCGGGGACGGCAGCGCAGAAGGCGTCCAGCAGGGACTCCGGGCCGTGGAACAGTTGGCGGGCCTGGTCGACCTCGCCGAGGAGGACCCCCGAGCCCAGGGCCGCGTGTCCGGCGTCGAGCGGGACGCGGCCCAGCAGGGCGCCGAGCAGCGTGGACTTGCCGGCTCCGTTCGCGCCCGTGACCGCCACCCGGTCCGCCCAGTCGATCTGCAACGACACCGGGCCGAGGACGAAGTCGCCGCGCCGCACCTCCGCGTCCCGGAGCGTGGCGACGACCGCGCCCGACCGCGGTGCGGCCGCGATCTCCATACGCAGCTCCCACTCCTTGCGCGGCTCCTCGACGACCTCCAGGCGCTCGATCATGCGCTGCGTCTGGCGGGCCTTCGCGGCCTGCTTCTCGCTGGACTCGCTGCGGAACTTGCGGCCGGTCTTGTCGTTGTCGCCCGCCTTGCGGCGGGCGTTCTTCACGCCCTTGTCCATCCAGGCGCGCTGCATCTGCGCCCGCTCCTGGAGGGCCGCCTTCTTGTCGGCGTACTCCTCGTACTCGCCCCGGGCGTGCCGGCGGGCCACCTCCCGCTCCTCCAGGTAGGCCTCGTAGCCGCCGCCGTAGAGGTTGATCTGCCGCTGGGCCAGGTCGAGTTCGAGGACCTTGGTGACGGTGCGGGCGAGGAACTCCCGGTCGTGGCTGACGACGACCGTTCCGGCGCGCAGGCCGGCGACGAAGTGCTCCAGTCGCTCCAGGCCGTCCAGGTCGAGGTCGTTCGTCGGTTCGTCCAGCAGGAACACGTCGTAGCGGGAGAGCAGCAGCGACGCCAGTCCGGCTCGTGCCGCCTGGCCGCCGGACAGGGACGTCATCGGCTGGCCCAGGTCGACGGCCAGGCCCAGCGAGTCGGCGACCTCCTCCGCGCGGTCGTCGAGGTCGGCGCCGCCCAGCGCCAGCCAGCGCTCCAGGCTCGTCGCGTACGCGTCGTCGGCACCGGGGGCGCCGTCGACCAGTGCCTGGGTCGCCTCGTCCATCGCCCGCTGCGCGTCGGCGACGCCGGTACGCCGGGCCAGGAATTCCCGTACGGTCTCGCCGGGCCTGCGCTCCGGCTCCTGCGGCAGGTGGCCGACGGTCGCGGTCGGCGGGGAGAGGCGCAGCTCGCCCTGTTCCGGGGCGAGAAGCCCGGCGAGCATCCTGAGCAGCGTGGACTTGCCCGCGCCGTTGGCTCCGACCAGTCCGATCACGTCCCCGGGCGCGACGACGAGGTCGAGCCCGGTGAACAGGGAGCGGTCGCCGTGGCCGGCGGCGAGGTTCTTGGCGACGAGGGTGGCAGTCATCAGACCGCAGATCCTAACGGCCGGCCTTCGCTGCGTGCCTCCCGGTTTCTCCGTGTGTCATCGCCTCCACCAGCACGCTTCCCGACGCCCGTGCCACCACGAAGGACTCCCCCTTCACCGCTTTCGCGTCCAGGGCGATGCGGTGGCTGCCCGGTTCGAGGACGCCGTCGAAGAGTTCGTGGGTGTGGGTGCGGTACAGGCGGTCGAGGCGGTACGCGGTGAGACGGACCCGGCAGGGTGAGGTGACCTCGACGTCCGCCTCGCCGTCGGCGGCGACCAGGCGAGTGAGGCGGCGTTGTTCCGCCGGGCTGCGGTCCAGGGCGTGTTCGATCTGGGCGACGAGAAGCGGCACGATCGGAGCGAGTCCGTCGACGTAGGCCACCTCGACCCCGGCCCGTTCGAAGGCGCGGCGTACGGCGGTGCGTTCTTCCGCGGTGATCGCGCGGCCGAAGGCGACGGCGCCGTAGGCGCGCAGTTCGTCGGCGGGGACGTCGCCGGCGTCGCGGGTGATGTCGGCGCCGATGCCGATGGTGCGCAGCGCGGCGGCGAGCTTGGCGAGGAGGGCGACGCGGGCGCCGATCAGGAGGACCCGGCGGCGGGGCCCCTGGCCGGTGCCGTCCAGGAGGGGGCCCAGGGCCGCGCGGTACTCGGCGCCGTGGAAGCGGAACGGGCCGATGCCGTGGTAGCCGTTGAGCTCCAGGTCGGCGCGGGTGCCGGTCTGCCAGGCGAAGTCCCGCCAGACGACGTCGTCGCCGTCCCGCTCGATGACGGCGGTCACGGCGCCGCACGCCAGGTCCTCGCACTCCGGACAGCCGTAGATGACGTACCGGCCGTCCGGTAACGGTGGCTCCGTCTCCAGGAGCAGGCCCCGGACCTGCGCGGTGAAGATCGCGGGCGGGACGTCGGAGGCGAGCGGGGAGACGGCGTCCAGGTCGGAGAGCTGGAACAGCAGCGGGCGCCCGTCGACCACGAAGTCCATGAACTCCCGGTGGACCTGGTAGTCACCGTTGGCGAGGACTCCACCGGCCCGCATCGCCGGTGCCAGGCCGAAGGTCGCGTACTCGGCAGACATGCTGCGAGTATTCCCGGAACGGGACGTAGGTGAGCGCGGCATGACATATTCCGCTAACGTCCCCGCATGGGATACGAACACAGTGGCGATGTCGTCGTGGTCGGCGGTGGAATCGTCGGGCTGACCACGGCCGTCGTCCTCGCCGAGCGCGGCCGGCGCGTGCGGGTGTGGACGCGGGAGCCGGTCGAGGGGACCACCTCGGCCGTTGCGGGGGCACTGTGGTGGCCGTACCACGTCGAGCCCGTCGCGTCGGCGCGCGGCTGGGCCTTGCGCTCCCTGGACGTGTACGAGGAGCTGGCCGCGCGGCCCGAGGCGACCGGCGTACGGATGGTCGAAGGGGTACTGGGCGAGACCGCGCTGGACGAGGTCGGCGCGTGGGCGTCCGCGCGGCTGCCGGGGCTGCGTGCCGCGACACCTGAGGAGTACGGCGGGGCCGGGCTGTGGGCACGGCTGCCGCTCATCGACATGGCGACCCATCTGCCGTGGCTGCGGGAGCGGTTGCTGAACGCGGGCGGGGTGGTGGAGACGCGAGCGGTGTCCCCCGGGTTCGCGGAGGCCGACGCTCCGGTCGTGGTCAACTGCACGGGCCTGGCCGCCCGGGAGCTGGTGCCGGATCCGGCCGTGCGTCCGGTGCGCGGGCAGCTGGTCCTCGTGGAGAACCCGGGCATCCGCACCTGGCTGGTCTCCACCGCCCCTTCCGGGGAGATGGCGTACTTCTTCCCGCAGCCCGGGCGGCTCGTGCTGGGCGGCACATCCGAAGAGGACGTGTGGTCCCTGGAGCCGGATCCGGCGGCGGCGGAGGCGATCGTGCGGCGCTGCGCGGCGCTGCGGCCGGAGATCGCCGGGGCGCGCGTCCTGGAGCACCGGGTGGGGCTGCGGCCCGTGCGGGACGCGGTGCGGCTGGAGCGCGAACCACTGCCGGACGGGCGGGTGCTGGTGCACAACTACGGCCACGGCGGCGCGGGCGTCACCGTGGCCTGGGGCTGCGCGGAGGAGGCGGCCGGGCTGGCCGCCTCCCCCTGAGTTCAGCAGTCGGTGACGGGCTCACCGGCCGTGAGGTGGTACGGCGCGCGGGCGTCGAGGAGCAGGGGGACCAGGGCGCGCAGGGACTGGCGGAGGGGGACGTAGGTGCCTGACGTCCTCACTCCATGCAGGGCGAGTTCGTCCTTCACGTCCGTGTACTGGGCGGCGGTGAGCCGGTAGCCGCAGGGCGGATCCTGGATCACTTCCGAGGGCTCGGGCGGGTCGTTGTCGGCGCCGCCGAGGTGGACCGGCCCCGTGTCGCGGTGGCCCGCGAGCCGGGCCGTGGCCGTCGTCACCTCGATCCGGCGGCGCCGCTCGTCGGCGAAATCGAACAAGCCGTTCAGCGCCGCCAGCTGGGAGTTCACCCGGCGCCGGTTGTTGACCGCTTCGCGCACGTCGGTGAGCGCCTCGACGCGGCTTTCGATGAGCAGGCCGACCGCGTGTTTGATGCCGGACATGTTTCGCAGGATGCGCTCCTGGCCGTCACCGGCGGTCTGTTTGACCGGGTCGCCGGTGACGGGGTCGGTCCAGATGCCGTACGTGCCGGTGGAGTATCCGGCGCGCCCCGCGGTGGGGCGGACGTAGTCCCGGGACAGGGTCTGGGCCTCGTCGTGGACGGCCGGGTCCGTGTTGAGGTTGCGCGGCCACAGGTCGAAGAGGTCCTTGTCGTAGTACGGGGGCGTGGCTCCGTACTCGTGCAGGTCGTACACCACGTCGGGACGTTGGTCACGGATGACCCCGGCCAGCGCCCGCGCCTCGGCGGTCTTCAGGGAGAGGTGGTCGCGGTTGACGTCCACTCCGTCGCTGTTGCCGCGGGTGTCGGCGGCCCGCCCGTCGGGGTTGGCGGTGGGGAGGACCAGCACGGTCGTGCGGTCCAGGAAGCGCCGGGTCCGCCGGTCGTCGGCGTAGGCCAGGTCGCGGACGGTGGTGAGGCAGGCCTCGCGGCCGGACGGCTCGTCGCCGTGCTGGCTGCACACCAGGAGAACCGTGTTCGGGGCGGGGCGGGTGCCGACCCGTACGAGCTGGAGCGGGCGGCCCTGCTTCGTGGTGCCGATGGTGGTCATGGAGACCCGGCTGCTCGCCCGGTCGACGGCGGCGAGGAAGGCCCGCTCCTCGGGCTGGGTGGTCCAGCGGGCGCCGTTCGACTGCTCGAAGCCGGTGCGCGGCGGCGAGGAGTCGGCCGCGTGGGCCGGGCCCGCCATCAGGGACGCGGCGACGGCCGCTGTGGTGAGTAAGCGGATCATCGGCCTCCCTCCGGGATGCGGTGGGCGGTGCGCGGCGGCCGTACGCCGTCCAGCGCCGTGGCCTCGGGGGCGGCGGACTGCGAGCCGGCGGTGGCGCGGGCGAACGCGGCGGCTTTGCCGACGAACGGGACGCGGGCCGACGTGCGGGACAGGTCGAGCGTGAGGGTCGGCCGGTCGGCGGGTGGGTCGATGAGGTCCTTGTCGGTGCCCGCAACGATCAGCGCCAGGCGGTGGCCCTTGGGGATCACGTGGTCGGTGGCCGCGAGGTCGAGGGTGATGGTGTAGGCCTTGCCCGGGGTGAGCGGGACGCCCTTGCGGTCCGAGGCGTGGTTGCCGAGGTCCGCCCAGCCGCGGCTGACCACCGTGTAGTCGACGTCGGCGGTCCTGGCCCGGGTCTCCTTGAAGCAGGCGCTGTCGCCCGATGTGCTCGCGCCCCAGCAGGTGCGGTCGGTGAGGGTGGTGATGCCCTCGCCGCTCGCGGCGTAGTCGCGGATGGTGTCGGGCCCGAGGTCGACGAGGACGGCGGAGAGGTGCGCCGTCGGGGTGCTGGGCGTCGCGGTGACGGTGACCTCGGAGGAGCCGGACAGGCGCAGGTCCCGGGTGAGCGGGCCGGTGACGAAACCCGCCTTCTCCGGTGTCGACTTGTCGATTTGAGCGGCCCATTCGGTCTCGCTCAGCCGTGGGTCGTCGGTGAGGGTCTCGGTGCCGTGGCCTCTGGTCAGGCCGAGTGTGCCGACGCCCGGCCGGGTGCCCTGGGCGGGACGCAGGGTCGCGGTGCCGGTGCCGCGCGGCGGCCAGCTCTTCGAGGTGACCCACTGGTCGGGGTGGCGCTCGATGTCGGCCATGGGCTCACGGTCGATGCCGTTGTCGTAGCCGAGGAGTTCGTGGTCGAACCAGCGGTGCAGGGTGTCCACCCAGGCGGCGCGGCGGAAGTCGAAGGGGTCGACGTGGCCGGTCTGGGAGAGCCAGATCTTGCGCTCGACGCCGTTCTTCGCGAGGGCGTCCCACCACGGGCCGACGTGCTGCATCCGCACGTTCAGGTCCTGCTGACCGTGGATCAGGAAGACGCTCGCCTTCACCCGGCTCGCGGCCTTCACGTAGTCGCGCTCGGTCCACAGCGGCGTCCAGTCTCCGGTGCGCGGGGCGCCGTCGACGAGCTTCTGCTGGACCGCGGCGCACCTGGCGCGCGCGTCGGGGCTGTCGACGTAGTCGGACAGCCAGTCGGGGCCGGAGTTGTACAGCGGGGCGCCCTTGGTGAAGTAGTACTCGTACCAGGTGGAGATGGCGCTGATCGGGACGATGGTCTCCAGGCCCTCGACCCCGGTGGCGGCGACGCCGTTGGCTACTGTCCCGTCCCAGCTCTTGCCGATCATGCCGGTCCTGCCGTTGGTCCAGCCGGCCTTGGCGCGGACGGTGCCGGTGCGGGTGGTGTACGCCCTGGCCCGGCCGTTGAACCAGTCGACGACGGCCTTCGCGGACTGGATGTCGGAGCGGCCGCCGACGTCGGCGCAGCCGTCGGAGCGGTTGGTGCCGGCGAGGTCGACGCCGACGAAGGCGTAGCCACGCGGCACGAAATAGTTGTCGTAGAACAACGGCATCCGGACGACGTTGCCGTCGGCGTCGTACGTCTTCTTCTGGCTCTCGTTGCCGCGGCCGCAGCAGGAGTAGTACGGGCTGGCGTCCATGATGACCGGGACCTTGCGGCCCTGCTGGGCGGGTTCGCGCGGGCGGACGATGTCGACGGCGACGCGGTCGGTCTTTCCGTCGCCGTCCCCGTCGAGTCCGGTGTCCACCCAGACGGCCTCGCGGATGGCGTTGTCGTACGAGTAGACGGGCTTGCTCTCGCGCGGGGCGGCGTGCGCCGCGGCGGGCGTGAGGAAGGCGGCCACCAGGGCGGTCGTGGCCACCGCCGCGAGCGGTCTCCAGATCGTGAAGCGCATGCGAGTCGGCATGCGCGGGACGGTACATCGGTCAACTCCCCCGCAGAAGAGGGCAACCAGGCGTGTCGTGGGGCCGGTGAGCGCCTGCGGGCCGGTCGGCCCATGACGGCCGAATGGCGATCGTGTGACGGTGGGGGCCATGGACACGCCCGGGGACACAGGGAATCAATAGGCTTCGAACAGGCTTCCCGACCCTACGACTTGGAGCTTTCGTGCACCGCAGAATCCTCGCACCGGGCGCGCTCGCCTCGGCCTCCCTGCTGCTGGCGATCCCGGCATCGGCCGCGAGCTACTCCCCTGGTGCTCCGGGCATCGGCGACCCCTATTACCCGGCCTACGGCAACGGCGGATACGACGTCTCCCACTACGACCTGCGGCTGAAGTACCAGCCGGCCACGGACGAGCTGCAGGGGACGGCGACCCTCCTGGCCCGGACCACGCAGGACCTGTCGCGGTTCAACCTCGACTTCCTGCTGGACGTCAGTGAGGTTCGTGTGAACGGTGCCAAAGCGTCGTTCACGACCTCCGGCGAGCACGAACTGGAGATCACTCCGAAGGCTCCGCTGCCCAAGGGCACGTCCGTCACGGTCGTCGTCCGCTACAGCGGGGTGCCCTCGTCGAAGCAGGCGTACGGCTTCACCAGCTGGCACCGCACCCCGGACGGCGGTGTCGCGGCGAACGAGCCCGAGGCGGCCTGGTGGTGGTTCCCGAGCAACGACCACCCGCTCGACAAGGCCACCTACGACGTGTCGGTCCTGGTGCCCGACGGATCGCAGGCCATCTCCAACGGCACGCTGCAGTCGACGAGTTCACGGATCGGCTGGACGCGGTACAACTGGCGGTCCGACAAACCGCAGGCCCCGTACCTGGCCACGCTGGCGGTCGGCAGGTTCGACATCACGACCGGCACGACCGAGGGTGGCATTCCGGTCATCAACGCCTACAGCAAGGACCTCGGCGACAACTACGCGGCGGCGCGGGCGAGCATCGAGCGGACCGGGGAGATCGCCGACTGGCTGGCCGGATACTTCGGGCCGTACCCCTACAACGCGCTCGGCGGCTATGTTCCGAACACCACCACCTCGTACGCGCTGGAGACGCAGACCCGGCCGTTCTACAGCCCGCGGCGGTTCACCAGCGGGGCGAACACCTCCGTGGTCGTGCACGAACTGGCCCACCAGTGGTACGGCGACCTCGTGTCCGTCGCCGGATGGAAGGACATCTGGATCAACGAGGGCTTCGCGCGGTACGCGGAGTGGCTGTGGTCCGAGCACGAGGGGGAGGGCACGGCACAGGAACTCGCCGACTACGTGTACGCCTCGCACCCGGCCGACGATCCGTTCTGGACGGTCAGGCCCGGTGACCCGGGGCCGGAGAACCAGTTCCACTCCGCCGTCTACGACCGGGGTGCGCTGGCCGTCCAGGCGCTGCGCAATGAGATCGGGGACGAGGCGTTCTTCGCCGTCCTGAAGGGTTGGCCGCGGAAGTACGCCTACGGCAACGCGACGGTCGCCGACTTCCAGAAGTACGCCGAGCAGGTGTCCGGCAAGAGTCTGACCGCGCTGTTCGACGCGTGGCTGTTCCAGCCGTCGAAGCCGAACGCGTCCGCGGCACGCGCCGCGTCCCTCGCGGGTGCGTCGGCCGCGCCGGTGCAGCCGAAGTCGTGGAAGAAGATCGCGGCGACGAACGACGTGCATGGGCACGGGCGCGGGCAGGACCACGGCGACGAACGCTGACGCCGCGTGTCGCTGCTGGAAGAGACCGGCCCCGTCAACGCCGTCCTGGCCATGCGCCGTCCGGCTGTCCCCACGTCGTCCGGCGCGCAAGCCCGCCGCAGGCCGCCGGGCGGGACGCGGCCCGACGACCACGCATGACCCGCACGGTGCACGGCCAGCACGGCACGTGAGCCCGACCACCCTGCGGGAGCCGGGGCGGCGCGTGGGCCAGGACGACGCATGCGCCGTCCCAACCGTGCGTGGGCCAGGACGAAGCCTGCGCCGTCCCGACCGTGCGTGGGCCGGGACGGCGTATGCGCCGGATCGGGCAGGGGCCCACGCCGATGCCCCGCCTGCTACTTCGTGAACTGGGAGAGTTCCTGGTCGGCCGTCCGCGCCACCCGGCGGCGGATGCCGAACCAGCCGGCGACCAGCATGGCCGCGATCAGGGGGATGAGCAGGAGGGTGCTGCGGCCGACCTCGGGGTCGTTCCACATCATGCCGAGGCAGGCCAGCAGGAAGACGATCGTGGCGATCTCCGTGACGGGGCTGCCGGGGAGGCGGAAGTGCGGGCGGGTGACCTGGCCCGCGCGGGCGCGGCGGACGAAGACCAGGTGGCAGATCATGATGATCACCCAGGTGCTGATGACGCCCAGGGAGGCGACGTTCAGCACGATCTCGAAGGCCTGGCTCGGCACGAGGTAGTTCAGGCCGACGCCGAGCACGCACACCGCGCAGGTGAGCAGGATGCCGCCGTACGGGACCTGGCTGCGGCTCATCAAGCGGGTGAACTTGGGCGCGGAGCCCGCCATGGCCATGGAGCGCAGGATGCGGCCGGTGGAGTACAGGCCGGAGTTCAGGGACGACATCGCGGCCGTGAGGACCACCAGGTTCATCACATCTCCGGCCGCCGGGACGCCGATCTTCGACAGGACGGTCACGAAGGGGCTCTCGCCGGCCGAGTAGACCGAGTTCGGCAGCAGCAGGGCCAGCAGGACGACCGAGCCGCAGTAGAACAGGCCGACCCGCCACATGATCGAGTTCACCGCGCGGGGGACGACCTTCTCCGGTTCGGCGGTCTCCCCGGCGGCGACGCCGACCAGCTCCAGGGCGGCGTACGCGAAGATCACGCCCTGCATGACGAGCACGACGGGCATCACGCCGTGCGGGAGGACGCCGCCGTTGTCGGTGATGACACCCACGCCCGGGGTCCGGCCGCCCACCTCGTGCTGGGTGGCCAGCAGGAAGACGCCGATCAGCATGAAGCCGACGAGGGTGGCCACCTTGATGATCGCGAACCAGAACTCCATCTCGCCGAAGATCTTCACCGAGATGAGGTTCACCGCCAGGACCACCGCGAGAGCGACCAGGGCGAGCACCCACTGCGGGATGTCGGTGAACAGGCTCCAGTAGTGCGTGTAGAGCGCGATCGCGGTGATGTCGGCGATACCGGTCGTGGACCAGTTGAGGAAGTACATCCAGCCGGCGACGTACGCGCCCTTCTCGCCGAGGAACTCGCGCGCGTACGACACGAAGGAGCCGGACGAGGGCCGGTACAGGACGAGCTCGCCGAGCGCGCGGACGACGAAGAAGGCGAAGACACCGCAGACGAGGTAGGCCAGCGCGAGCGCCGGGCCCGCGTCGTGCAGGCGGCCGCCGGCGCCCAGGAACAGTCCGGTTCCGATGGCGCCGCCGATGGCGATCATGTTGACATGGCGGGCCTTGAGGCCCTTGCTGTAGCCGGCGTCGCCCGCGTCCTCGTGCGTCGGGGTCGCGTCGCTGCGGGATACGGCCGTAGCCGTGTTCACGGCGTCCTTGCTCACAGGTGGTTCCACTCTCTGGTGCCCCGGGCGGATCCCGCCCGGGTGTCCGGATGTGCCTGGGTCGGCGCTCTCGGATCAAGGCACAGACCGACGGAGCACCTTTCCACACGGCTCGACCGGCATGCGGTGGCTTGCGTCACAGAGCGTGACTTCTTACAGGATCAACCGGCTGTGGTCACGACGGTCACCGGAGGTTCACCTCGTGGTCGTTCAGAGGGCCCGCGAGGTTTCACAGCACTGGTGGGACAGCGATACTGCTCCACATGACGAGCGACGCCGAGGAGCCGACCCTCACGATCGACGAGCTGGCCGCGCGGGCCGGCGTCACGGTGCGCACGGTCCGCTTCTACGGCACCAGGGGCCTGCTGCCGCCGCCGGTGATCGGTCCCCGCCGGGTCGGTCACTACGGCAGGGAGCACCTGGCCCGGCTGGCGCTGATCGAGGAGTTGCAGGGCCAGGGCATGACGCTGGCCGGCATCGAGAGGTACCTGCGGCAGCTGCCGCCCGACCTGACCCCCCATGATCTCGCCGTCCACCGGGCCGTGGTGGCCTCCTGGGCGCCGGACACCGAGGCGACCATGCCCCGGGAGGAGCTTCAGCGGCGGGCCGGACGGGTGCTCGGCGACGACGACGTCGAGCGGCTCGTCGCGATGGGCGTGGTCCGGTCCGAGGGCGGCGCCTACCGTGTCGACCTCGGTCTGCTCCGGCTCGGTGTCCGGTTGCTGGACGTGCCGCTCTCCCAGGAGGCGATCGCCGCGGCGCGCACGGTTCTCATCGAACACTCGCGCGCCGCGGCCCACGAACTCTCCCGGCTCTTCCGCAGCGAGGTGTCGGAGCGTGACACACGGGATGCGAAGTCCCTGTCGGCGCACATGCACCCCCTGGTGGTGCAGGCGCTGCTGACGACGTTCCAGCGGTCGCTGCGGGAGGAGCTGGGCGAGTGGCTCACGCAGTCACAGGCACCGTCACGGGCGGGCTGAGTCGGTGAAGCGCTCCCCCCTCTCAGCCTTCTCCACCAGCAGCGCCGGGGGCGTGAAGCGCTCGCCGTACCGCTCGGCGAGTTCACGCGCGCGTGCCAGGAAACCGGGCAGGCCACCGTCGTAGCCGTTGATGTACTGCAGCACGCCGCCGGTCCAGCCGGGGAAGCCGATGCCGAAGATGGAGCCGATGTTGGCGTCGGCGACCGAGGTCAGCACGCCCTCCTCCAGCAGCCGGACCGTGTCGAGGGCCTCGGAGAAGAGCATCCGCTCCTGCATGTCCCTGAAGGGGATCTCCGCACCGTCCCGGGTGAAGTGCTCCCGCAGCCCCGGCCACAGGCCGAGGCGCTTGCCGTCGTCCCCGTAGTCGTAGAAGCCCGCTCCCCCGCTGCGCCCCGTGCGGCCGAACTCGTCGACCATGCGGTCGATGACCGCCTCCGCGGGGTGTGCGGTCCAGGTGCCGCCCGCCTCCTCGACGGCCCGCTTGGTCTCGCCGCGGATCTTGCGCGGCAGGGTGAGCGTCAGGTCGTCCATCAGGGCGAGCACCTTGGCCGGGTAGCCCGCCTGGGCCGCCGCCTGCTCCACGGAGGCGGGCTCGATGCCCTCGCCGACCATCGCCACGCCCTCGTTGATGAAGTGCCCGATGACGCGGGAGGTGAAGAAGCCGCGCGAGTCGTTGACGACGATCGGGGTCTTCTTGATCTGCCGGACCAGGTCGAAGGCGCGCGCCAGCGCCTCGTCGCCCGTTCGCTCGCCCTTGATGATCTCGACGAGCGGCATCTTGTCGACAGGCGAGAAGAAGTGCAGCCCGATGAAGTCGGCCTGGCGCTCCACGCCCTCGGCGAGGGTGGTGATGGGGAGGGTGGAGGTGTTGGAGCACAGCAGCGCGTCGGGAGCCACGACGTCCTGGATCTCCTGGAACACCTTGTGCTTGAGGGCCGGGTCCTCGAAGACGGCCTCGATCACCGCGTCGCAGCCCGCGAGGTCGGCCACCTCGGCGGTGGGGGTGATGCGGGCGAGCAGCGCGTCCGCCTTCTCCTGGGTCGTACGGCCCTTGGACACGGCCTTGGCGCACAGTTTCTCGGAGTACCCCTTGCCCTTGACGGCCGCTTCCAGGGACACGTCCTTGAGGACGACGTCGATGCCCGCGCGGGCACACGAGTAGGCGATGCCCGCGCCCATCATGCCGGCGCCGAGGACGGCGACCTTGCGGACCTTGCGCGATGCGATGTCCTTGGGGCGGTTGGCGCCGGAGTTGACGGCCTGGAGGTCGAAGAAGAACGCCTGGATCATGTTCTTCGACGTCTGTCCGGCCGCTAGTTCGACGAAGTAGCGGGCCTCGATGACCTGCGCGGTCTCGAAGTCGACCTGGGAGCCCTCCACGGCGGCCGCGAGGATGTTGCGCGGGGCCGGGTAGGGGGCGCCGTTCGTCTGCTTGCGCAGGGTGGCCGGGAAGGCGGGCAGGTTCGCCGCGAACTTGGGGTTGGCCGGGGTGCCGCCGGGGATCCGGTAGCCCGGCCGGTCCCAGGGCTGCTGGGACTCGGGGTGGGCGTCGATGAAGGCGCGGGCCTTGGCGAGCAGTTCCTCCTGGGTGTCGGCCACCTCGTGGATCAGGCCGTTCTCCAGGGCGCGCCGGGGGCTGTACTGGGTGCCCTGCAACAGCACCTTCAGCAGCGCGTCGGCGATGCCCAGCAGGCGTACCGTGCGGACGACGCCGCCGCCCCCCGGGAGCAGGCCGAGGGTGACCTCGGGGCAGCCGATCTTGGAGCCGGGGGCGTCGAGGGCGACGCGGTGGTGGCAGGCGAGGGCGATCTCGTAACCGCCGCCCAGGGCCGCGCCGTTGAGGGCCGCGACGACCGGCTTGCCGAGGGTCTCGATGCGGCGCAGGTTGCGCTTGATGGCCATACCGCCGTCGAAGAGCTCCTGGGCCGTCTCCGGGGTGACCCGGATCAGGTCGCGCAGGTCGCCGCCGGCGAAGAAGGTCTTCTTGGCGGAGGTGATGATGACGCCCCGGATGGTGTCCTTCTCGGCCTCCAGGCGGTCGGTGACCACCTGGAGCGAGTCACGGAACGCCTGGTTCATGGTGTTCGCGGACTGGTCGGGGTCGTCCAGGACCAGGGTGACGAGGCCGGTGCGGTCCTGTTCCCAGCGGATGGTGGTGCTCTCGGTCATGACAGGGTCTCCGTAGAAGTCTGGTGAAAGCCGCTGGGGGTCAGATGCGTTCGACGATGGTCGCGATGCCCATGCCGCCGCCCACGCACAGGGTGACGAGTCCGTAGCGCTTGTCCTGGCGTTCCAGTTCGTCGACGAGCGTGCCGAGGATCATCGCGCCGGTGGCGCCGAGGGGGTGGCCGAGGGCGATCGCGCCGCCGTTGACGTTGACCTTGTCCAGGGACAGGCCCATGTCCTTCACGAAGCGCAGCACGACCGCCGCGAACGCCTCGTTGATCTCGACGAGGTCGATGTCGTCGATGGTCAGCCCGGCCTTGGCGAGCGCCTTGCGGGTGGCGGGCGCGGGGCCGGTGAGCATGATGGTGGGCTCGGATCCGGAGACCGCCGCCGAGACGATCCGGGCACGCGGCCGCAGACCGTACCGCTCGCCGGCCTCCTTCGAGCCGATCGCGACGAGCGAGGCGCCGTCGACGATGCCGGAGGAGTTGCCCGCGTGGTGGACGTGGTCGATCTTCTCGACCCAGTGGTACGTCTGCAGGGCGACGGCGTCGAATCCGCCCAGTTCTCCGATGTCCGCGAAGGACGGCTTCAGCTTCGCCAGGGAGTCGGCGGTGGTACCGGGGCGCAGGTGCTCGTCGTGGTCGAGGACGACCAGGCCGTTGCGGTCCCTGACCGGCACGACGGAGCGCTCGAAGCGGCCCTCCTTCCAGGCCGTGGCCGCGCGCTCCTGCGACAGCGCCGCATACTCGTCGACGTCCCTGCGGGAGAAGCCCTCGATGGTGGCGATCAGGTCGGCGCCGATGCCCTGCGGCACGAAGTTGGTGGCGATGTTGGTCATCGGGTCGTTGAACCAGGCGCCGCCGTCCGAGGCCATCGGCACCCGGGACATGGACTCGACGCCGCCCGCGAGCACGAGGTCCTCCCATCCCGACCGCACCTTGGCGGCGGCCAGGTTGACGGCCTCCAGGCCCGAGGCACAGAAGCGGTTCTCCTGCACGCCCGCGACCGTGTCCGGCAGCCCGGCGGCGAGGGCGGAGATCCGGGCGATGTCGGAGCCCTGGTCGCCGACCGGGCCGACGACGCCGAGCACGATGTCGTCGATCGCGGCCGGGTCGAGTTCCGGGAAACGCGCGCGGATCTCGTGGATGAGCCCGACGACCAGGTCGACGGGCTTCGTGCCGTGCAGGGCGCCGTTCGCCTTGCCGCGCCCGCGCGGGGTGCGGATCGCGTCGTACACATACGCTTCGGTGCTCACGGATCAGGCCTTTCGGATGGCAGGGAGTGGGCAGGCTCGGGGCCGCCGCGGGCCGGGTGTCAGCTGTCGTCGATCAGTCGCTCAGTCGCTCAGTCGCTCAGTCGCTCATTCATTCAGTCGTTCAGGAGACCGGGTACGTCCCAGTCTCGGGCCACGTCCGCCGTGTCGGCGCCCGGGCGGGCGGGGCCGGTACGGACGGTGGTGGGGGTGACGGAGAAGCGGGGTGCGGGGGCGGGCTGGGTGGTGCCGCCATGGTCGGTGAAGGTGCCACGGGCGGCGAGGTGCGGGTGGTGCGGGGCCTCGCGCAGCGACAGGACGGGGGCCACGCAGGCGTCGGTTCCCTCGAAGACGGCCGTCCACTCGTCCCTCGTACGGGTCTTGAAGCGGGCCGCCACCGCCTCGCGCAGGTCGCTCCATCGGGTGACGTCCGTGCGGGCCGGCGCGCTGTCCGCGATGCCGAGCAGGTGCACGAACTCGTCGTAGAACTGCTGCTCCAGGGCGCCGACCGCCATGTACTGGCCGTCGGCCGTCTCGTACGTGCCGTAGAAGGGACAGCCGCCGTCGAGGAGGTTGGCGGCGCGGCGGTCCTGCCAGCGGCCGGCGGCGAGCATGCCGTGGATCATGGCGGTGAGATGGGCGGCACCGTCGACGATGGCGGCGTCGACGACCTGGCCGGTGCCGGTCGCACGCGCGTGGTGGAGGGCGGCGAGGACGCCGACGACGAGGTAGAGGGAGCCGCCCGCGTAGTCGCCGATGAGGTTGGCCGGGACGGCGGGCGGCTGGTCCGGGCTGCCGATCATGCCGAGGGTGCCGGTGAGGGCGATGTACGCGATGTCGTGGCCGGCGCGGTGGGCGAGGGGGCCCTGCTGGCCCCAGCCGGTCATGCGGCCGTAGACGAGCGCGGCGTTGCGGGCGTGGCAGTCCTCGGGTCCGACGCCGAGGCGTTCGGCGACGCCGGGGCGGTAGCCCTCGATGAGGATGTGGGCGCGTGCGGCGAGGCCGAGGACGCGGGCGGGGCCGTCCGGGGACTTCAGGTCGACGATCACCGAGCGTTTGTTGCGGTTGGTGACGTCGTGCTCGGGGTTCAGGGCGAGGCCGGTGCCGCCGGGGCGGTCGACGCGGACGACGTCGGCGCCGAGGTCGGCGAGCAGCATGGCGGCGAAGGGGCCGGGCCCGATGCCGGCCAGCTCCAGCACGCGGACGCCGGCGAGCGGGCCGTGCGCGGGTGTGCGTGCCGCCGTCATCGAACCCCCTGTGACATGACTGATGTAACACCGGTGATGCTAGGAACCGCTCCCGGAGGACACAAGAGCAAGCGCTTAGTCGATTCGCGTGGTGGTGGCCGGGCGGTGCCCGCTCAGTGCCCGTCCAGCTCCGCCGTCAGCCGCTTCGGCGCGATGGTCCGGTAGCTCTCCTCCACCCAGTCGCAGAGCAGTTCGGCGGCCGGGGCGCCCTTCTCCTGCAGCGGGATGCTCACCCAGCCGGACTTGCCCAGGCCGTATCCGGCGGGCGCGGCGCCGGGGCAGGACAGGGCGTGGGCGTGGGCCGACGCCTCCTTGAGCTTGACCGTGACGCCCAGCGGATGGCTGCCGTCGTCGACGCCGAGGAAGACGAACACCTTCTTGTTGACCTTCGCGACGGACTCGCCCCAGGGGAACTCCTCGACGGCGCCCGGCAGCCCGAGGGCGAACTCGCGCACCTTCTCCCACTTTTTCAGGGCGTTGCTGGGCACGGCCACCAGATACCTCCGGGCTCGTCGTCGGGCTCCGCACCCCCTCACGCTAGCCTCAGCCACCGACAACGGCGCGTGCTGCGGAGCAAGGGGTGTCATGAGCAGGCTGAACAGGACGGATCGCCCGTACGACATCGTGCTCTTCGGAGCCACGGGCTTCGTCGGGACGCTCACCGCGGAGTATCTCGCCGCCCACGCGCCCGAGGGGCTGCGCTGGGCGATCGCCGGCCGCAGCGAGGACAGGCTGCGGCGGCTGCGGGAGCGGCTGCCCGGCGGTGCCGGGATCGGGGTGCTGCGGGCGGACGTGTCCGATCCGGCCTCCGTGCGCGGACTCGCCGAGCACGCGCGCGTGGTGGCCACGACGGTGGGTCCCTATGTGACGTACGGGGAGGAACTCGTCGCCGCCTGCGCGGACACCGGCACGGACTATCTCGACCTCACGGGTGAGCCGGAGTTCGTGGACCTGATGTACGTCCGCCATGACGCACGCGCGCGTGAGACGGGGGCGCGGCTCGTGCACGCCTGTGGCTTCGACTCCGTCCCGCACGATCTGGGCGTGTACTTCACGGTGCGGCAACTGCCGGAGGGCGTGCCGCTGTCCGTGGACGGGTTCGTGACCGCCGACGCGGCCTTCTCGGGCGGCACCTTCGCCTCGGCGCTGAACCAGTTCGCGCGCGGGCGGCAGATGCGGGCCGCCGCGCTGGACCGCCGGCGGCACGAGCCGCGGCTGGTGGGCCGGCGGGCGGTGACACCGGCCGGTGCGCCGCGGTTCGCCAAGGAGGTGGGTGCCTGGGCACTGCCGCTGCCGACCATCGACCCGCAGATCGTGAGGCGCTCCGCGAAGGCCTTGGAGCGCTACGGCCCCGACTTCCGCTACCGGCACTACGCGGCCGTGCGGCGCCTGCCCGTCGCGGTCGGCGGGGTCGCGGCCGTGGGGGCACTGGTGGCGGCCGCCCAACTGCCGCCCGCGCGACGCTGGCTGTCGGACCGGCTCAAGCCCGGGGACGGGCCGAGCCCCGAGAAGCGCGCGAAGAGCTGGTTCTCGCTCCGCTTCGTGGGAGAGGGCGGTGGCCGGCGGGTGTTCACCGAGGTCGCGGGCGGCGACCCCGGCTACGACGAGACGGCGAAGATCTTCGCCGAGTCGGCGCTGTCCCTGGCCCTCGACGACCTGCCGGGGACGGCCGGGCAGGTCACGACGGCGGTGGCCATGGGGGACGCGTTGATCGAACGGCTGCGCGCGGCCGGGATCACCTTCCGGGTCGCGGCACAGCAGTAGCGGGCGCCGGGGCTACCACCCCGCGACGGTGTAGATCATTCCGGCTATCCAGCCGAGCCCCGCCAGCACGGCGAGGACCAGCCCGATGGTCACGGCACGCTCGACGGGCTGGCTGGGGTGGGCAACGGGCTTCGGGGCGCGGTGCGTCGTCATGCGGCCCAGCCTGCCGAGCGGGCCGGTGCCGTCACATCCGTACGGGTACTCAGACCCAGTACTCAGATCACACCGGGGCCGTCTTCGGCGCCGGCTCCCCTGCCTTCTCGTGGGGTTTGAGACTTTCCCGGCCCTCTGCGGCAGCCCACCAGCGGCGTCCGGCGAAGAAGTACCAACAAGCACTTGAATGAAACACTTGAAGGCATGAGATTTCTTCTCGAAGTGACTCTGGACGATGGAGCGTTGGCGAAGGATCCGGCGGGTGAACTCGGCCGGATCCTCAGGTACTGGGGCGGGAATCTCCGCCACTACGCGCTCGATCCGGGCGACGGATCGGCCGTCTACGACTCCGACTACCGTGAGGTGGGCCGCTGGCACATAGAGGATCAGGCCGGGTAGGCCGCCTCCCGCAAGGCCTTCCGGCACAGGGCGTCCGCCCTGCGGGTCGTCTCCGGCAGCCGGTGGGCGGGGGTCAGGGCCAGGGTGTGGGCGCAGGCGTTGTCGAGGCTCACGCGGTGGCCGACGGAGACGAAGACCGGCTTGACACCGTCCCGGGTGCGCAGGGCGCGGCCGACCTCCTCGGTGCCGGCGAGCAGGGCGGACGCGCTGCCGCGCGGTGCGTCCGGGACGTCGTAGGTGAAGGTGAAGGGGTTCTTCGCCACGCCGATCGTGGGCAGGCCGGTGAGGACGCCGAGGTGGCTGGCGAGGCCGAAGCGGCGCGGGTGGGCCACACCGTAGCCGTCGCAGACGACCAGGCCGGGAGGGCAGGGCAGGGCGTCGAGGGCGGCGAGGACCGTGGGGATCTCACGGAAGGCGAGCAGGCCGGGGACGTACGGGAAGGAGACCCGTCCGACGGCCGTGGCCTCGGCGACCACGCCGAGGGTCGCCGCGTCCAGCACGACGGCCGCCGCCGCGACGACGTCCCGCTCGTCGTCGTACGCCACGTCGACCCCGGTCACGTGCCCCTCCCCCGGCGCCGGCCCCACCTCGTCGAGCACCACCCGCCCCCGCAACTCGTCCTGCACAGCACGGGCCTGCTCCTCGGTCGCGGGCCAGCCCGCGGGAATACGTACGGTCGTCATGGTGGCCTTG
This sequence comes from Streptomyces sp. S.PNR 29, assembly GCF_030386795.1. Classification (GTDB taxonomy): domain Bacteria; phylum Actinomycetota; class Actinomycetes; order Streptomycetales; family Streptomycetaceae; genus Streptomyces. The sequence goes on along the minus strand of NZ_JANUQM010000010.1, from coordinate 307,147 downwards.
AGCCTAGAACCCCTGCCGTCGGCTTGCCGTGGTCCCACCTCCGTCGCAGCGCATGGCGACATGGGTCCGTCGGGTCTGGGCGGAGCTGCGAGGCGCCGGGGCTCGGGGGCACCCGGCAGCCGATGGCGGCATCAGGCCCCGCACGACCGCCGCGCCGGAGGGCCGCCGGCCACCGGAGCGCGGGGCGCCGGAGCGCCGGGCCCCGGGCACTGGGGCACGGGCCCCGGGCACTGGGGCGCCGGAACTCCGAGCGTCGAACCGCCGGAGACTCTGGAGGTCGAGGCGCCGGGCCGCAGCCCATCAGGCCATCAGGCCACCGGTCCGCTGGGCTCACCAGGCCGCCGGCGAAGCATGGCGTCCCCTAGCCGACGAGCCACTCGGCAACCCGGCAACCCGGCGCATGACGTTCCCGTGCTCATGCCCGCCGCGCACCCCCCGTCGTCCACCCGGACCGCCGGAGTGCCCGGCCGTCAGGCCGCCGGGCCCCCTGCCATCGCGGGCCCGAGTCCCTCCCCCACCCCCTCCCCGGCGCGTGCCCGAAGGCCACTGCCCACCGACGCCGGACGCCAGGGTCCCGGAACCGCCCCGCGGGCGGCGAGGGTAGGCTGCCGATCATGTTCGTGATGGAGCTGACCTACACCGCCCCGCTCGACGCCGTCGACGCCGTGCTGGAGCGGCATGTGGTGTGGCTCGACGAGCAGTACGAGAAGGGGGTCTTCCTGGCGTCCGGGCGGAAGAACCCCCGCGACGGCGGGGTGATCATCGCCGTCGCGGAGGACCGCGCGCGGATCGAGGAGATCGCCGCGGGGGACCCGTTCGTCACCGCCGGCGTGTGCGCGTACCGCATCACCGAGTTCACCGCCACGAAGACGGCACCGGACCTGGAGCGGTACCGGGAGACGCTCGGCTGAGTCGTCCGGCTCACTTGCCGAGCGCACGCTGCAACTCGCTCTTGTTCATGCCCGAACGACCCTGGATGTCACGGCGCTTGGCCTCCTGGTACAGCTGGTCGTAGGTGGGCCCCTGGGACCCGCGGCCGGACCGCTGGCCGCCCCGCTTGCCGGACGACATGTCCTGGGTCGAGGTGCGGCCGGCGCTCTTCGACTCGCCGGACCGGGCGCGCTCCTTGTTCACCGTCCGGGCCGCCATCTCCTTGGCACGCCCGGTGCTCGCGCCCCGGTCCTCCGCGCTCTTCTTGATGTGCTCGTACTGCCGCTCCCGCTTGGAGCTCGAACCGCGTGGCATGTCCGCTCACTTCCTTTCACGTTCAGCGAACGGATACCCACGTTACGGACAAACACCGCACACCGCGCGGCGTCATCCTTCCAGGCGGGCGGCCCTTCCCCGCTCGCCGGCGGCCCAACACGCCAGGTCCGGAGTGCAGTCCACGGTGTCGTACGACCCGGTGTCGACCGTCCGCCAGGTGAGGCCGCCGTCCGTGGTGAGGTCCGTGCCGGTGGGGCCGACCGCCAGGGCTACGGTGCGGCTGTGCGGGAGCCAGGCGACGCCGGAGCGGTAGGAGGGCGGGGGCCGGTCAGCGGGCCGCCAGGTGCGGCCGGCGTCGGCGGTGCGCGCCGCCGCCTGCGGTGAGGCCTGGTCCGGACGGTAGTCGCCGCCGACCGCGAGACCGTGGGCGCGGTCGCGGAAGGCGAGGGCGAAGACGCCCCGGGCCGGGTCCCCCGCCGGGATCGGACTGTCGGTGGCCGTCCAGGTGAGTCCACGGTCGGCGGAGTGCAGCACGCGCGCGCGTGCGCCCCCGCCGGTGGCGAGCCACACGTCCTTCCGTCCGGACGCGACGAGGCACTGCCCGCTCGCCGCGAACCCGGCCTCGCCCGGGAGAGCCGCCGGCATGCCCTCGTTCGGCAGCACCTTCCAGGAACGGCCGCCGTCGCCGGTCGACAGGATGCGGAACTTCCCGTCCACCGGGTCGCTCATCGCAAGGCCGTGGCGGCGGTCGAAGAAGGTGAGGCAGTCGTAGAAGGCACGCTCGTCGGTGTTGCGGAACGACTCCGTCCAGGTGGCTCCGCCGTCGTCGGTGCGGTAGACGCGTGACGCCTCGCCCTCCCCGATGGCGAGGACCACGGCCCGGCGCGCGTCGAACGCCTCGATGTCCCGGAACTGCAGCTCGCCCGCGCCCGGCGGCGAGACGTCACGCCAGTTCGCTCCCCCGTCCGTGGTCCGCAGGACGGTGCCCTGGGTTCCGGCCAGCCAGGCGGTGTTCCGGCTGACGGCGGACAGGCCCCGGAAGCGCACGGCGGGCGCGGAGGTGTCCGTGAGCTCCCAGTGCGGCGCCCGGTGTTCCGGCTGACGCGCCTCGGCCGGTACGGCCGTCAGGGCGGCCAGTGCCGCCGCGCACACCACCCCCGCGGTCACCGCCGGGCCCGTACGCCTCGGTGGTGTCGTCGGTCGCGTGATCCCCAAGCGCCTCATGGCGGGCGAAGCTAGCCCACCGCCCGAGTGCCGTCCAGAGGGCCCGGACAACCCCGCGGAGGTACCGCCGGGTGTCACAACTGCCCTTCGGGGCACGTGGGGAGAACCGCATCACTTCTGTGAATGAACGCGGTGACAGAGGTCACTCGCATTTCGTGTGCACGGATTGGCTGATTCCGTCGTCTCTTCCAGTGCATGGCCTCGTCCGCCCGGAAGCCCGTCCAGCCGTCACCAAGGGAGCAAGGCGTTGTCCACCGTCATCGAGCAGCCCGTTGAGGCCCGCCTCGTCGCCGCCGCGCCGCGTATGCCGAGCATTCCCGCCACGCTGCATTACGACCGGCGCGACCCGTTCGCCGTCCGCATGACCTTCCCGGCGCCGGCCACGCTGGAGGGCGTGGAGGTCTGCTGGACCTTCGCCCGCGAGTTGCTCGCCGCGGGTCTGAAGGGTCCCGAGGGCCACGGCGACGTGCGGGTGCGGCCGTACGGGTACGACCGCACCGTCCTGGAGTTCCACGCCCCCGAGGGCACCGCCGTGGTGCACATCCTCTCGGGTGACGTGCGCCGCTTCCTGGAGGCCACGAGCGAGCTGGTGCCGGTCGGTCTGGAGCATCTGCAGCTCGACCTGGACCACGACCTGGCGGAGCTGATGCGGGACGCCTGCTAGGGCCTGGTGCCCAGCAGGGCGTTGAGCTCCCCGTAGCCGAGCCCGCCCGCCAGGGACTCGTACGTCCCCGCATCCAGCAGCTCCCGCGCGGCACGGCGGACCAGGGCGTGCGCGGCCTGGGCGATGCCCGACCCCACGCTCACGCGGGCGACACCCAGCGCCGCCAGTTCGGCGACCGGCGGCGCACCCGGGCCGGCCATCACGTTCAGCGGCGCGTCGATGCCGTCGGCGAGCTCCTTGACGATCCCCGGGTCGACGGCCCCGGGGACGAAGACCCCGTCGGCGCCCGCGGCGAGGAAGGCGGCGGCCCGCTCCAGGGTGAGGTCCACTCCCCCGGCACCCCGCAGGAAGGTGTCGATGCGGGCGTTGACGAACAACGGCACTCCTGCCGCGTCGGCGGCCTCACGCGCGGCGGCGATCCGTTCCGCCTGCTCCGCGACGGGTCGCAGCGGGTCCCCGCCGTCGTACCGGGCGTCCTCGATGTTCACGCCGACCGCGCCCGCGGCGAGCACCGCGCGGACGGTGTCGGCGACGCCCGCCGCATCACGCCCGTAGCCGCTCTCGATGTCCGCGGTGACGGGCACCCCGACCGCGGCGGTGATGTCCGCGACCGCGGCCAGCGCCCGGTCCCGGTCCAGCCGGTCGCCGTCCGCCGCGCCCAGGGTCCAGGCCAGCCCGGCGCTGGTGGTCGCCACGGCGGCGGCGCCCGCGTCCTCGATGATGCGGGCGCTCGTGGTGTCCCAGGCGTTGGGCAGTAGCAGCGGTCTCCCCGGGACGTGCAGGGAGCGGAAGGCCAGGGCGTGGTCGGTCCGGTTCGTCATGCGGATCACTCAACCAGCCCGGGGCGGGCCGGGGCTGGCAGGAATCCGACAGGGACGTAGGGTTTCAGCCGCCCGTCGAGGCCGTGACCGCCGTGGCCGCGGTCACGGCCGCACACACCTCGCGCACGACGTTGTGCAGCCCGGGCCCGCTGCGCTCGGTCAACCGCGCGACACGCTCGCGGTCGCCGGCGGGCTCCAGCAGCCCGCCGGCGACCGCGAGGGCCGCGAGGGCCGCGTCCCGCTCGGCGACCTCCCCGACGGGCACCGCCCCGTCGAGAAGGCTCCGTGCCTCCTTCCGCAGCGCGTCCACGGCGGCGCCCCGTTCCAGGACGTACTCCACGGACGGGAACACCCCGAGCACCCGCTTCCTCTCGGCGCCCAGGTATCCCTCGGCGACCAGCTGCTCCCGGACGGCGGCGAGGGTGGTCCGCGCCCGCAGCGTCACCCACGTCCGCCACCGGTGCGGCAGGGATTCACGGACGAGTTCCAAAAGCCCGTCGAGCACGGGGTCCCCGGTGCGGGAGTCCAGGTCGACCGGGGTGGCGATGCCGTCCTCGTCGACGAGCAGGCCACGTTGCGCCAGCTCGGTGAGGGCGCCGGACCGGACCAGGGGGCCGGCGCCCTCGGGCCGCGCGGCGTCCCAGGCCAGCAGGTGGAGCCGGGCCGGCAGCGAGAGCGAGCCGTTGGGCACGGGGTCTCCTTCGCGGGGTCGAGGGCCGATCACGTTAATGCGTTGACAGCCACCCGGCCCGCTCATACGGTGTACAGCGGTCCTGTTGCCGTCGATTGGAGAAGGACGTTGCTCGTCTGAGGTCCTGAGACACCGCGTCACACCCGTGAGGTGTGGATGCCGCGTGCGACCTCGGCATTCGAGCCGTCCCCGACGAGCAGGGCTTTTCTCATGCCCAAGGGCTCCTCCCTCTCGTTCCGTGGCTGGTCGCCGCCTCCCGGTGTCTCCATACGCGTTTGCCCCTGACCGCATCACGCAACCGCGGAGGCCCGCATGTCTACTTCCCTCACCTGTACGTCCCTCTCCTACGCCTGGCCGGACGGCACCCCCGTCTTCGAGGGACTCGACGTCGCCTTCGGCCCCGGCAGGACCGGCCTCGTCGGCGTCAACGGATCGGGAAAGTCAACTTTGTTGAAACTCGTCGCCGGGGAGCTCACCCCGTCCGACGGCGTCGTCCGCGTCGCGGGCGAGGTCGGCTACCTCCCGCAGAACGTCACGCTCGACACCGCTCTCCGGGTCGACGAGGCGCTCGGTATCGCGGCGCAGCGCGCCGCACTGCACGCCATCGAGTCGGGTGACGTGGCCGAGGAGCACTTCGAGACCCTCGGCGACGACTGGGACGTCGAGGAGCGCGCACTCGCCACGCTCGGCGAACTCGGCCTCGGCCACGTCGAGTTGGACCGCACCATCGGCGAGGTGTCGGGCGGCGAGTCGGTGCTGCTGCGACTGGCCGCGCTGCTGCTGCGCCGGCCGGACGTGCTGCTGCTGGACGAGCCCACCAACAACCTCGACCTGTACGCACGCCGGCGGCTGTACGCGGCCGTCGCCTCCTGGCCGGGCGTGATGGTGGTGGTCAGCCACGACCGGGAGCTGCTGGACCTCGTCGACCAGATCGCGGACCTGCGCTCCGGAGAGATCACCTGGTACGGCGGCAACTTCTCGGCGTACGAGGAGGCCCTCGCCGTCGAGCAGGAGGCGGCCGAGCGCATGGTGCGGGTCGCCGAGGCCGATCTGAAGAAACAGAAGCGCGAACTGGCCGACGCCCAGGTCAAGCTGGCCCGCCGCAAGCGGTACGGGCAGAAGATGTGGGACCAGAAACGTGAGCCGAAGATCGTCATGGGAGCGCGCAAGCGCGCGGCGCAGGAGTCCGCGGGCAAGCACCGGATCATGCACGAGGAGAAGCTCGCCGAGGCCAAGGAGCGGCTGGACGAGGCGGTGGAGGCCGTACGGGACGACGACGAGATCCGTGTCGACCTGCCCTCCACCGCCGTACCACCGGGCCGTGCCGTCCTCACGCTCCTGGACCTGGAGCCGGTGTACGGAGCACGCGTGGCGGGCGGGTTCGACCTGCGCGGCCCCGAGCGGGTCGCGCTGATCGGGCGCAACGGCGCGGGCAAGACGACGCTGCTGCGCACGATCGCCGGGGAGCTCCAGCCGGTGTCGGGCGAGGCGAAGGCGCACGTGCCGCTGCGGTTCCTGCCGCAGCGCCTCGATGTCCTCGACGATGAGCTGAGCGTCGCCGAGAACGTGGCCCGGTTCGCGCCGGACGCCACCAACAACCGGGTCCGGGCGCGGCTGGCACGCTTCCTGTTCCGGGGCGCCCGGGCCGACCAGAAGGCGGCGACGTTGTCCGGCGGCGAACGCTTCCGGGCGGCGCTGGCCGCGCTGATGCTGGCAGAGCCGGCACCCCAGTTACTGATGCTGGACGAGCCGACGAACAACCTGGACATCGCGAGCGTACGGCAGCTCACCACGGCCCTGGAGTCGTACGAGGGGGCACTGATCGTGGCCAGCCACGACCTGCCGTTCCTGGAGTCGATCGGCATCACGCGCTGGCTGATGCTGGACGGGGAACTCAAGGAAATCACGCCAGAAGCTGTCGGGTATCCCGCCTAGCTTCGACCGCATGACCGAGTTCATCACCATCACCGGAGCCAGGGAGAACAACCTCAGGGACGTCACCCTCCGCATCCCGAAAGGCCGGCTGACCGTGTTCACCGGCGTTTCGGGATCGGGGAAGTCGTCGGTCGTCTTCGACACGATCGCGGTCGAGTCGCAGCGCCAGCTGAACGAGACGTATACGTGGTTCGTGCGCAACCGGCTGCCCAAGTACGAGCGGCCGCACGCGGACGCCCTGGAGGACCTGACGCCCGCCATCGTCGTCGACCAGCGGCCGATCGGGGGCCACTCGCGCTCCACGGTCGGCACGATGACGGATGTCTACTCGGTGCTGCGGGTGCTGTTCTCCCGGCACGGCAGCCCGAGTGCCGGGGCGGCGACGGCGTACTCGTTCAACGACCCGTCGGGCATGTGCCCCGGCTGTGACGGCCTGGGCCGGACGGTACGGCCCGACTGGGACAGGATTCTGGATCCCCGGCGGTCGCTGGCGGACGGGGCGGTCCGCTTCCCGCCGTTCGCTGCGGGAACCTGGCAGGGACAGGCGTACACGAACACGGCCGACCTGGATCCGCACAAGCCCGTGGGCGAGTTCACCGCCGCCGAGCGGGAGTTCCTGATGCGCGGGCGGCCCGGCAGCAAGGTCAGTGTCAACGGCTCGGGCGGCACCTGGACCACGGAGTACGAAGGGCTGGCGGACCGTTTCGAACGGCTGTACCTGAAACGGGACCTGTCGGGCATGAGCCAGAAGACCCGGGACCTCGTGCGCGAGTTCCTGGTGGAGGGCACCTGTCCGGAGTGCCGGGGAGCGCGGCTGAACGCGGCGGCGCTCGCGACCCGGATCGACGGGCGGACCATCGCGGACTGCACCCGTATGCAGGTCACCGACCTCATCGCCGTCCTGAAGGAGATCGACGACCCGGTCGCCCTGCCCATCGCCCGGGCTGCCGTCGCCGCGCTGGAACGCATCGAGGCGATCGGTCTCGGCTACCTGAGCCTCGACCGGGAGACCGCCACGCTGTCGGGTGGCGAGGGACAGCGTCTGAAGACGGTCCGGCACCTCGGCTCCAGCCTGACCGGGATGACGTACATCTTCGACGAGCCCAGCGTCGGACTGCATCCGCGCGACGTCGGCCGCCTCGGCGACCTGTTGCTGCGGCTGCGGGACAAGGGCAACACGGTGCTGGTCGTCGAGCACGACCCGGATGTCATCGCGCTGGCCGACCACGTCGTCGACATGGGTCCGGGTGCGGGCGTGGACGGCGGACGGGTGGTGTTCGAGGGGACGCCGGGCGAGCTGGCCGGGTCGGGCACGCTGACCGGGCGGTGCCTGCGTCGCCGTACGGCGGTGAAGGAGGAGGTGCGGCCGGCGACCGGTGGGCTGTGGGTGAAGGGGGCCGGCCGGCACAACCTGCGGGACGTGACCGTCGAGTTCCCGACCGGTGTGCTGACCGCCGTGACCGGTGTCGCCGGGTCGGGAAAGAGCACGCTGGTCGCGGAGTTCACCGACGCCCACCCGGACGCCGTGGTCGTCGACCAGTCGTCGATCGGGATCTCGGCGCGGTCGACTCCGGCGACGTATCTGGGGATCATGGACACGGTACGGAGGATCTTCGCCCGCGAGACGGGAACGGATCCGGGACTGTTCAGCTTCAACTCCGCCGGCGCGTGCGGCACGTGCGAGGGCCGCGGGATCATCCACACCGACCTCGCCTTCATGGACCCGGTGACGACGACCTGCCACGACTGCGAGGGACGGCGCTTCAAGGAGGAGGTGCTGCGGCTGACGGTGGGTGGCCGCTCCATCGCGGACGTACTGGAGTTGACGGCCGACCAGGCACTCGGTTTCTTCGACGACGCAGGCGTACGGCGGCGGTTGCGGGCGCTGCGGGACGTGGGCCTCACGTATCTGACGCTGGGGCAGCCCCTGTCGACGCTCTCCGGTGGTGAGCGGCAGCGCATCAAGCTCGCCACCCGGTTGCACCGGACCGGCGCGGTGTACGTCCTCGACGAGCCGACGACCGGCCTGCACATGGCCGACGTGGCAGGACTCGTCGCGCTGCTGGACCGGCTGGTGGACGCGGGGAACACCGTCATCGTCGTCGAGCACAACCTGGACGTGATCGCACGGGCCGACTGGGTGATCGACCTCGGCCCGGACGGCGGGAGGGACGGCGGACGGGTCGTGTTCGAGGGAACGCCCCGTCAACTCGCGCTGGCTGACGGGACGTTCACCGGAGAGCACTTGCGGCGGACGGTGAGGGGCGAGGGGCGCTAGCGGCCCAGGCCCTTGGCCGCGACCGTGGCGGCCTCGGCGACCAGGGCGTCGCGGCGTTCGGCGTCCTTCTTGTCGCGGCTCGTCAGGACGGCCATGACGATGGGGTCGCCGCCGTCGTCCGGCCAGGCCACGGCGATGTTGTTGCGGCCCCCGTATCCGGCAGTGCCGCTCTTGTCGGCCACGGTCCAGTCGTCCGGGAGACCGGCCCGGATGAGCGTCCTGCCGGTCATGTTCGTCTCCATCCACTGCCTCAGGAGCCTGCGTTCGTCCCGTTCCAGGGCGTCGCCGAGCAGGAACGCCCGCAGGCTCCCGGCCATGGCGCGCGGTGTGCTGGTGTCGCGGATGTCGCCCGGCACGCCGTCGCTCATGTCCGGCTCGTACCGGTCCATCTCGGTGACGTCGTCGCCGAGTTCCTCCAGCACCTTCTCCAGGCCGTCGGGCCCGCCGAGCTCGTCCAGGAGCAGGTTGACCGCCGTGTTGTCGCTGTACCAGAGGGTGGCGGCACACAGCCCGCGCAGGCTCATCCCGGTCTCGACGAAGCTGTCGGTCACGGGCGAGTTCTCGATCAGGTCGTCGCGCGAGTACCTGACCACCTTGTCGATGCCCTCCGTACCGTACTTGCGGAGTACGGCACCCGCCGCCAGCGCCTTGAACGTGGAGGCGTACGCGAACCGTTCGTCCGCCTGGTAGGCGACCGTCCGGCCCGTGCCGGTGTCGAGGGCGTAGACGCCCAGCCGCGCGTCGAACTCGCGCTCCAGTTTCCGGAACTCGGGAGCGGTGGGCTTCGTGGCCGCCGCCGGTGCCGCGGACCGCCCGGCGCCCGCGGACGTGCCGGACGCGGACTCCGTCTGCTGACCGCAGCCCGGCAGCGCGCCGAGCGCGAGTAAGCCGGCCGCCGCCCAGGCGGCGCCCCGGCGTGTGCGCAGCGGATGCTTCATGGAATGGACCTCCAAGCCGTCGAAAGACCTGTGGAACGCGAAGTCCGGGAAACGGGGAACGAACGCTTCCCGGAGCGAAGACCACTGTCCGGCCTGATCCGTGCGGTGGTCCAAGACCCGGACGCTCGGTTCCATGCTGTTTTGGCATAGTGGGGCCCGTGGATCTTGTAGCGGCATGCCGGGCGTTCGTTCATGTGAGCGAGCACGGCAGTTTCACGGTGGGCGCCGCTGCGGCCCGGACGGCCCAGTCCGTCGTCAGCCGCCGGGTCGCCGCGCTGGAACAACGCCTGGGTGAACGGCTGTTGGAGCGGTCGTCACGCGCGGTGACGCTGACCCCGTTCGGCCGGGACATGCTTCCGCTGGCCAGGCAGCTGGTGCAGGTCGCCGACCGGCTGGAGACCGAGGCGGAGGCCGCGCGGCGCAGGCCACTGCGGCTCGCCGTCCCCGCCATCTGCTCCACCGGGGCCCTTGCCCGCCTCATCGCCGAGGCCCACGACCAGGGAGTCCTCCTCGACCCGCGTCCAGCCGGGCCCGCGGAGCGCGCCGGACTCGTCACGTCCCGGCAGGTGCGTGCGGCGCTGCTGGCGGTGGCTCCCACCGAGGCGGCCTGGACGGTGCGGCTGGGTCTGGCGGTGGCGGACGACCCGGGCGGCGGGCCGGTCTACCTGGACACCCTGCGACCCGGCCGGGCCGATCGTGATCAGCGGGCCCGGCGTGTATGGCTCCAGCCGGAGGACGACGTGCCGCATGTCAGAGACCGTCTCGCCCGCTTACGTGACGCCGTCGGGCTGCGCCCGGCGCAGCTGGCCGTGGCCCCGTCCGTGGCCGCCGCCGCGGCGGACGTGCTGAGCCGGGGTGACGCCCTGCTGTGCTCGGCCGCGCAGGCCCGGGAACTGAGCCTGCACTGGCGTCCCGTAGGCGAGCTCGACGCAGGCTTCGCACGTGGCTTCTCCTTGGTCGTCGCCGACGAGACGGACGCCGAGGCCGCCCGCGTGCGCCAGGCGTGCGCCCGCGGTATCGCCCGGTGTCTCGGCGCCCCGGCGGAGCGCGCGGAGGAGGCCGCGTGACCACGGGTACCGACCGGCTCCTGAGGGAACTGCGCCGGACGCTGCGCGACGGCGGGCTGCACGGCTCGTTCCTGGTACGCGACCTGGAGACGGGCGAGGAGGTCGGGATCGACCCCGACATCGAGTACCCCGTCGCGTCCCTCGTGAAGGTCCCCCTCGCCCTGGCGACGCTGGAACGCGTCCGGCTCGGTGAGCTCGACGGCGCCATGGTGATCGAGGTGCCGCCCGGACGGATCACCACCCCGGGGCCGACCGGCCTGAGCCGGTTCCGTCACGCCGCCCACATCGCCGTGGACGACTTGCTCTACCTCAGCATCAGCATCAGCGACAGCGGCGCCGCCGACGCCCTCTTCGCGCTCACCCCGCCCTCCCGGGTCGCGGCAAGTCTGCAGCGGTGGGGGTTGCGGGGCATCGCGGTACGCCACACCATGCAGGAGCTGATGGAGACCCCGGAGGAACGATTCGACCCGGAGGACGTGCATCTCGCGCACGCCCTCGCGATCGACGCAGGCACCCCCGGGCGCGGCCACCGGCTGCCGCAGCTCGACATCTCGCGCGCCAACACCGGCACGGCACGCGCCTTCGTCGACCTCCTCCAGGCGGTCTGGCAGTCGCGGCCCGGCGCCGCGGGCACCGAGGAGTCGGCGATCCACCCCGACGTCGCGGCACGCGTACGCGGCCTCATGGCCGACAACCTCATGCGCCACCGCCTCGCCCCGGACTTCGCCTCCGACTCCTCCACCTGGTCGTCGAAGACCGGCACGCTGCTCAATCTGCGCCACGAGGTCGGCGTCGTCGAGCACGCCGACGGCCGGAGCTACGCCATCGCCGTGCTGACCGAGTCCCGGGTGGCTGCCGGCAGGCAGCCCGGCGCCGAGGCCCTCATGGGCCAGGTCGCCCGGCGGCTGCGGGACGAACTCCGGTCCAGGTGGGCCCCGCTCGCGTGACCGGCCCGCCGGGACATCTGAGTACGCGGACGGATGGTGCGGCGGCATACTCCGGCGCAGGATGCGGGCATGACGGACTCTCCGGACACGACGCCCGCGCGCGGCACTCGCACGGTCGTCACGCTTCTCGTGGTGACGGCCGTGCTCCTGTTGCCTCTGGTGGTGGGGCTGGGGTACGCGGCTCATGACGCGATCGAGAACAAGAGCGACTTCGACTGGCGCGCCAACCACGAGGCCAGGCGATCGCTGGAGAACGCCGCCGTGCTGATATGCGGGGCGCCGTCGTTCGGAGCGGGCCTCTTCTGGATGGTCGGCACGGCGCTGGGCCGTCGCCCGGGAGTCTCGGCCGCCACGGGCGCGTTGCTCGGCACCCTGGGTCTGTGGGTCGGCGGTGTCGTCGCGTTCTGCCTCGCCCTGCGCAACGCCACGTTCGTCATGTGAGCCCGGCCCGGTGCCGACGGCCGAAGCCCGGACCACGCCCAGGTGCCCCTTTCGGATGCCCGGGGGTGTCGCCCCGCGGCCCCGCCCTGCATGATGGTTCGTCGGCCCCGACGGTTTTCGGCCGATCCCGCAAGCACCGTCGAAGCCGTCCCGGACACGTCCGACCGACACGCACCATCCGATACGTCCCCTCCCACGGAGTCCCGCTCGTGCCCAGCAAGAAGGCCCTCGTACGCCGCCCCAGCCCGCGCCTCGCCGAAGGCCTGGTGACCCACATCGAGCGGGAGAAGGTCGATGTCGACCTCGCGGTCGCGCAGTGGGAGGCCTATGTCGAAGCCCTGCGCACGCACGGCTGGGAGACCATCGAGGTGGATCCGGAGGACGACTGTCCCGACTCGGTGTTCGTCGAGGACGCGGTCGTCATGTACAAGAACGTGGCGTTGATCACCAGGCCCGGTGCCGAGTCCCGGCGCGCCGAGACCGCCGGGGTCGAGGAGGCCGTGGCCCAGCTGGGCTGCTCGGTGAACTGGATCTGGGAGCCGGGCACCCTGGAGGGCGGTGATGTGCTGAAGGTCGGCGACACGATCTACGTCGGCCGCGGCGGCCGCACCAACGCGGCCGGCGTCCAGCAACTGCGCGCCGCCTTCGAGCCGCTCGGCGCGCGGGTCGTCGCCGTCCCCGTGAGCAAGGTGCTGCACCTGAAGACGGCGGTCACGGCGCTGCCGGACGGGACGGTCATCGGGCACATCCCGAAGATGGACGCGCCCTCGCTGTTCTCCCGCTTCCTGCCGGTGCCGGAGGAGTCCGGGGCGCACGTGGTGCTGCTCGGCGGCGCCAAGCTGCTGATGGCGGCCAGCGCGCCGAAGACGGCGGAGCTGCTGGCGGACCTCGGTCATGAGCCGGTCGTGGTCGACATCAGCGAGTTCGAGAAGCTCGAAGGCTGTGTGACGTGCCTCTCGGTGCGGCTGCGGGAGCTGTATGCCTGACCGGGTGGCGCGACCGCCCGTTCAGCCCCGGGACCTGCGGGTCCCGGGGCTGTCGTGCATGCCCGCAGGGGCCTGGCTGATCAGCGCTCTTTACAGCGCACTTAACCTACGACTTCGTAACCTACGGGTTCGTAGCCTACGATCCCGTAGGTTCCCGGCGCCGCCCGCCGGTTTCTCCGTTGTGCCGCACGTCCCCCTGGAGTACCCGTGACGATCACTTCCCCTCACCTCGGCAGCCCCTCCGTCTGGACCGATGCCCGGCTGCTGTACGCACTGGAGGAAGTCGTCGAAAAGGAGCTCAACCGCCATCTGAAGATCGCCAAGGACTGGATGCCGCACGAGTACGTGCCGTGGAGCGACGGCCGCAACTTCCCCGGCCTGTTCGAGGACGGCGAGGCCTGGGACAAGGAGCAGTCCAAGGTCACCGAGATCGGCCGGATCGCGCTGGTGGTGAACCTGCTGACGGAGGACAACCTCCCCAGCTACCACCACGAGATCGCCTCCCTCTTCGGCCGCGACGGCGCCTGGGGCACCTGGGTGCACCGCTGGACCGCGGAGGAGGGCCGGCACGGCATCGTGATGCGGGACTACCTGCTCACCTCGCGCGCGGTCGACCCGGACAAGCTGGAGCAGTTCCGCATGGCCCACATGAGCGAGGGCTTCGAGTCGGACAACCGCCACTCGATGCTGCACTCGGTGGCCTACGTCGCCTTCCAGGAGCTGGCCACCCGCATCTCGCACCGCAACACCGGCCACCAGTCCGGTGACCCGGTGTGCGACCGCATGCTGGCCCGCATCGCGACCGACGAGAACCTGCACATGGTCTTCTACCGGAACCTGCTGAAGGCCGCCTTCGAGATCGCGCCCGACCTGACCATGCAGGCGGTGCGGGACGTGGTCGTGAACTTCCGCATGCCGGGCCACGGCATCCCCGGCTTCGAGCGCGCCGCCGCCCAGATGGCCATCGGCGAGGTGTACAACCTGCGCATCCACCACGACGACGTGCTCCAGCCCGTGCTGCGCTTCCTGAAGATCATGGAGATCGACGGCCTCGGCCCCGAAGGGCGGCAGGCGCAGGAGGAGCTGGGCCTGTTCATGGGCGGGCTGGACGCGGAGGCCGCCAAGTTCGACGAGAAGCTGGCGGCGCGGAAGGCGCGGATGGCGGCCCGGGCCGGGGGCTGACGGACCGGGGGCACGGGGCCCGGCCCGGCGAGGGCGCGAGGGCTGCGCGTCGCTTCACCCGAACGCCGTCGCCTCCTCCAGTGCCGCGTCCCGTACGTCGGCGACCGGGTGGCGGCGCAGGGCGCGCGGCTGGTCGCGGCCCGGGGGCGGGTCCGTGCGCGGCGAGCCGCCCCGCCTCGGCCAGGAGGGCCTGCCGCCCGTAGGACCCGCGGCGTTCGAGTTCGTCGAGCACCGGCTGAAGCGGCGCCGGCGCCCTTGCCCACCGGGTGAGTTCCCGCAGGCTGCGCGTGGGAAAGCGGGTCGAGGAGGTCCAGCAGGCTCTCGGCCTCGTGCCGCGGGGTGGTGCGGGTCATGCGGGGAGCCCGTCCTGCGGGGGTCTTCGCGCCGTTTAAGGGCGTCCGTGTCCGTCAAGCGGCGTCGGTGGGGGCGACGACCCGAAACCCGGGGCGCGCGCGCCTGAGCTCCAGCCGTTCCTTCTCGGACAGACCGCCCCAGACGCCGAAGCGCTCGTCGTTGTCCAGCGCGTACTCCAGGCAGGCCGAGCGGATCGGGCACAGGCCGCAGATCCGCTTCGCCTCTCGTACCGAGCTGCCGGGCTCGGGGAAGAAGAAGTCGCCCCCGGTCTGTGCGCACAACGCCTGCTCCTGCCACGCGAGATCGGGCGACGTGATCGTTTCGATGAGCATGACCAGGATCGTGCCGGGCGCCGAAAAACGTTCGATCAACGCGGGATCAACGCGGCCGTTCAGGCCCTCCGGCCGCCCCGATGCTGCCCCGCCGCACCCGGGAGCGCACGGCGGCGCGCGGACACACGCGAAGGCGGAAACGAACGAGGACGGAAACACACGAGAGTCAAGGGAACACCCCCCGTCACCGGCGAGGCGATTGTCAGTGGGCGGTGCAAGACTCGGCAGTACGGACAACGGGACTTGGCAGAGGAGGGCAGCGATGCTCACCACCCGTTATGTCACCGGCGCTCCGAACTGGATCGATCTCGGCACACCCGACATCGAGGGCGCCAGCTCCTTCTACGGCGGCCTGTTCGGCTGGCAGTTCCGGTCGGGCGGGCCCGAGGCCGGCGGTTACGGCTTCTTCCAGCTCGCCGGGAAGACCGCCGCCGGCGGCATGCAGACCGCACCGGAACAGGGCCCGCCGTCCTGGACGGTGTACTTCCAGAGTCCGGACGCGGACGCCACGGCCAAGGCGGCCGAGCAGGCACACGGCTCGGTGCGCATGCAGCCGATGGACGTGATGGACCAGGGCCGCATGGCCATCCTCGCCGACCAGGCGGGCGTGTCCTTCGGGATATGGCAGCCCGGGCGCACCAAGGGACTCGACGTGGTCCAGGAGCCCGGCTCGCTGTGCTGGGTCGAGCTGTACACGGCGGACGAGGCGGCGGCCGCCGCGTTCTACCGCGCCGCGCTCGGTCTGGAGACCTTCGCCGTCACCTTCCCGGGCGGCACGTACACCACCGTCAACCCGGCTGGTGAAGGGGAGGACGCCATGTTCGGCGGCATCGTCCCGCTGGCCGACGACCCGGCGGAGGACGAGGCGTACTGGCTGCCGTACTTCGAGGTCTCCGACACCGACGCCGTGGTCGCCAAGGCCCAGGAACTCGGCGGCACGGTCCGCATGCCCGCCACGGACCTGGAGGGCGTCGGCCGCATGGCCAAGCTCACCGACCCGTACGGGGCCCGCTTCGCGGTGATCAAGAGCGCGCCGCCGCCGGCGTGAGGTGCGGGAGGCCTGGACGACGGGGTGGACGGGCCGCAGTCCCGTCTACGCCGAGGCGCGGCGTACCAGGGTCGTCGGCAGGATCACGCCGGACGGCGCGCCGCCCACGCCCTCGGCGGTCCCGTCGCCGCTTCGCCGGTCGAGGTCGCGCAGCAGCAGGCGGGCCATCAAGCGGCCCATCTCCTCTATGTCCTGACGGACCGTCGTCAGAGGCGGGTCGGTCTGTTCGGCGATGGGCAGCATGTCGTCGAAGCCGACCACGGCGATGTCCTCGGGCACGCGCCGCCCGCGTTCACGCAGTACGCGCAGGGCGCCCGAGGCGGTGAGGTCGTTGGCGGCGAACACGGCGTCCAGGTCCGGGCAGCGGTCGAGCAGTTCCCGCATCGCTCGCTCACCGCCGCCCGGGGTGAAGTCGCCCTCCGCGACCATCCTCGGGTCGGCGTCGGTCATGACGTCGCGGAAGCCGTCGAGCCGGTCCACCGCGGAGGTCTGGTCGAGGGCGCCGGTGATGTGCGCGATGCGGGTGCGGCCGAGGCCGACGAGGTGGCGTACGGCCTCGCGGGCGCCGCCGCGGTTGTCGCTGTCGACGTACACCGCGCTGCCGCGTCCGTCGCTCCAGCCGGGCCTGCCGCCGAACACGGTCGGCACTCCGGCGCGCCGGATCAGCTCGGGCAGCGGGTCGTCGAGGTGCAGTGAGAAGACCAGGGCGCCGTCGACATGGCCGCCGGCCAGGTAGCGGCCGACGCGGGCGTGGTCCTCGCGGCCCTCGGTGAGCAGCAGGACGAGTTGGTTGTCGTGGCTGGTCAACTCCTTGCTGATGCCGCGGAGTTGCAGGGCGAAGAAGGGGTCGGCGAAGACCCGGTTCTCCGGTTCGGCGATGACGACGGCGACGGCGTCGTGCCGCCGCGTCACCAGGCTGCGGGCGGCCTGGTTGGGGACGTATCCGAGTTCCTCCACGGCCCTGCGGACCCGCTCGACGAGGGGTTCCCTGACGCCGTCCGCGCCGTTGACCACCCGGGACACGGTGGCCCGCGACACCCCCGCCCGAGCGGCCACGGCCTCCAGCGTGGGACGCGGCGCTGTCTCGGTCACTTCGGGACTCCTCACCTGCGGGTGCGGATCAGGATAGCCCCGGGCGGTGGGGAGGTGAGAGCGCTCTCGGCTCCGGAAAGAGAGGTGCCGGCGGCCCCATCCCGTCCGCCTGGTCAAGTGGCGGCAGGCGGCTGCTTCCTGGCCCGGCTCGGCTGCACCCGCCTGGGTTCTCCCGGCATCTTCGGATACTCGGGCGGGTACGGCAGGTCGCCGAGCCCGTGGTCACGCTCGTCCTTCCTGGCCAGCTCCAGGAGTGGTTCGAGGGAGTAGGCGTGGTCGTCCATGTCCGCGTGAACGTCGCCGAGTTCGGCGAAGCGCGCGGGCATGGACGCGAGATCGAAGTCCTGGGGGTGGGCGACACCCACCTCCTCCCAGCGCAGGGGTGCGGAGACGGGAGCGTGCGGGCGGGGGCGTACGGAGTAGGCGGAGGCGATCGTCCGGTCTCGCGCCGTCTGGTTGTAGTCCAGGAAGATGCGCTGCCCTCGCTCCTCCTTCCACCAGTTGATGGTCACGTGCTCCGGCATCCGCCGCTCCATCTCCCGCCCGACGGCGATGGCGGCGCGCCGGACCTGGGTGAAGGTCCAGCGGGGTTCGATCGGCACGAAGACGTGGATGCCGCGGCCGCCGGACGTCTTGGGCCAGCCGCGCAGGCCGTACTCGTCGAGGACGGCGTGCAGTTCGTGGGCGGCGCGGACGGCGTCCTCGTAGTCGGTGCCGGGCTGGGGGTCGAGGTCGATGCGGAGTTCGTCGGGGCGGTCGACGTCGTCACGGCGGACGGGCCAGGGGTGGAAGGTGAGGGTGCCGTACTGGGCGGCCCAGACGACGGCTCCGACCTCGGTCGGGCACATCTCGTCGGCGCTGCGGCCGCTGGGGAAGGTGATGTGGGCGGTCGGGATCCAGTCGGGGGTGTTCTTCGGCGCCCGCTTCTGGAAGAAGGACTCGCCGGTCACCCCCTCGGGGTAGCGCTCCAGCATGGTGGGCCGGTTGCGCAGGGCGCGCAGGATGCCGGGGCCGACGGCCAGGTAGTACCGGGCGAGGTCCAGCTTGGTGAAGCCGCGCTCCGGGAAGAAGATCTTGTCCGGGCTGGACAGCCGTACGGTCCTGCCGCCCGCTTCCAGTTCCACCGCGTCACCCATGCGGCCACGGTAGGCGTACCGGGCACACCTCGCACACCGGGCGATCCCCGCCGTATGCGAGCAGAATCAGAGGCATGGATCTGCCGGTGATGCCGCCCGTGCTGCCGATGCTCGCCAAGTCGGTGGCGAAGATTCCGCCGGGCATGCAGTACGAGGCGAAGTGGGACGGGTTCCGGGCGATCGTGTTCCGCGACGGCGACGAGATCGAGCTGGGCAGCCGTACCGGCAAGCCGCTGACCAGGTATTTCCCCGAGCTGGTGACGGCGGTGCGGGAGCGGTTGCCGGGGCGCTGCGTGGTGGACGGGGAGATCGTGATCGCGCGGGAGGGGCGGCTGGACTTCGACGCGCTGACCGAGCGCATCCACCCCGCGGACTCCCGGGTGCGAATGCTGGCCGAGAAGACTCCGGCGTCCCTCGTCGTCTTCGACCTGCTGGCGCTGGACGACGAGTCGCTGCTCGACGTTCCGCTGAACGACCGCCGGCCGCTGCTCACCGGGGCGCTGTCCGGGGTGACGGCGCCGGTGCACGTGGCGCCGGCGACGACCGACATCGACGTGGCCCACGAGTGGTTCGAGCGGTACGAGGGCGCGGGCCTGGACGGCGTGATCGCCAAGCCGCTCACCGTCCGCTACCTCCCGGACGAACGCGCGATGTACAAGATCAAGCACGAGCGTACGGCGGACGTCGTGGTGGCCGGCTACCGCTACCACAAGAGCGGTCCCGTGGTGGGCTCGCTGCTGCTCGGGCTGTACGACGACCGGGGCACCCTGCAGCACGTGGGCGTGTGCGCCGCCTTTCCCATGAAGCGGCGCAGCCAGCTGGTGGAGGAGCTGGAGCCGCTGCGGATGCAGGACGTCACGGGGCACCCGTGGTCCGCCTGGTCGGACGAGGCCGCCCACGAGAAGGCCCGGCTGCCCGGCGCGCCCAGCCGCTGGTCGGCGAAGAAGGACCTGTCGTGGGTGCCGCTGTGGCCGGACCGGGTGGCCGAGGTGGCGTACGACCACATGGAGAACGGGCAGCGGTTCCGGCACACGGCCCAGTTCCGCCGCTGGCGTCCGGACCGGACGCCGGAGAGCTGCACGTACGCCCAGCTGGAGGAACCGGTCCGCTATGACCTCGCGGAGATCTTCGGCCGGTAGCCCGGGCCTCCCTCAGGGCTCCATCAGCACCTTGACCGCGCCGTCCTGCTTGCGCTGGAACATGTCGTAGGCGTGCGGCGCGTCGCTCAGCGGCACCCGGTGGGTGGCGAAGTCCTCGACGCCCAGCGGGTCCTCGTCCGTCAGGTACGGGATGATGTCGTCGCTCCAGCGGCGCACGTTGGCCTGTCCCATCCGCAGCTGGATCTGCTTGTCGAACAGGGTGAGCATGGGCAGCGGGTCGGCCATGCCGCCGTAGACGCCGGTGAGCGAGATGGTGCCGCCGCGGCGCACCAGTTCGATGGCGGTGTGGAGGGCGGCGAGCCGGTCGACGCTGAAGCGTTCCGCCAGGGGGCCGCCGATCATACGGGGCAGCATCCCGGAGGCCTGCTGGACGAGCTTGGCCGCCGCGCTGCCGTGGGCCTCGGTGCCGACCGCGTCGATCACGGCGTCGGGGCCGCGGCCGTCGGTCTCGTCGCGGATCGCGGCGACCAGTTCCTTCTCGTTGTGGAAGGACCTCAGGTCGTACGTCTCCACGCCTCGCTCACGCGCCCTGCGCAGCCGTTCCGGGACCAGGTCCACGCCGAACACCCGCCCGGCGCCCCGGACCTGGGCGACCCGGCAGCACATGTCGCCGATGGGACCGAGCCCGAGCACGGCGACGCTGCCGCCCTGCGGGACGTCGGCGTAGGCGACCGCCTGCCACGCGGTGGGCAGGACGTCGGAGAGGTAGAGGAAGCGGTCGTCGGGTGGCCCTTCCGGCACCTTGATGGGACCGTACTGGGCCTGCGGCACCCGCAGGTACTCGGCCTGCGCGCCCGGCACCGAGCCGTACAGGCGGGTGTAGCCGAACAGGGCGGCGCCCATGTTCTCGCCGGTGACCTGGGTGGTCTCGCACTGGGTCTGGAGCGCGTTGAGGCACATCCAGCAGTTGCCGCAGGCGATCTGGAACGGCACGACGACCCGGTCTCCCGCCTGCAGGTCCGGCACCCCCGCGCCGACCTCCTCGACGATGCCGATCGGCTCGTGGCCGAGGATGTCACCCGGCGTCATGAACGGGGTGAGCACCTCGTACAGGTGCAGGTCGGAGCCGCACAGCCCGGTGGAGGTGACGCGGATGACCGCGTCCGTGGGCTCCTGGATCTCCGGATCGGGCACGTTCTCCACCCGTACGTCCCGCTTGCCCTGCCAGGTCACTGCCTTCATCGCCCTCGCGCTCCCTCCGTCACCCGTGCGCGTCGGTCGTACGGTGGCGCCCGGGTACCCGGCCCGTCTCCCGCCGAACCGTGAGCCGGCCGATCGGCGATGCAGCGCTTTCCCCGCGAAAGGGGCGACTATGGCCAAGAAAGGCAGATAAGCGCACAATCGACGATACGTACGTGGTGCCGTACGTGGTGGGCGGGTGGCGCGGATGGGCCGAAGGATGCGTAGGCGGCGGGGTGCGGTGACGGCCGCGCTCCTGGCCGCCGTGGTGGTGGTCCCGACGGTCACGGGCTGCACGTCGGGCTCCGGGGGCGACGACGGACGCGTGCGGAGTCCGGAGCCGACGGGGAGCCGCGCCGACGGGAGCGGCCATGGCCCGGTACTCGCCGTGAAGATCGACAATGTGCCCGCGGCCCGGCCGGCCACGGGCCTCGGCGCCGCCGACGTCGTGTACGTGGAGCAGGTGGAGGGCGGCCTGAGCCGGCTGATGGCGGTGTACGCGACCAGGCTCCCGGAGACCGTCGGGCCGGTGCGCAGCGCACGGGAGTCGGACCTGGAGCTGCTGCGCCAGTTCGACCAGCCGACGTTCGCCTTCTCCGGGGCGCAGAGCCGTCTGATGCCGTTGATCGACAAGGCACCGCTGCGGGCGGTGACGCCGGGCGACGCGCCCGACGCCTTCTTCCGCGGCGCCGGCAGGCCCGCCCCGCACAACCTCTTTCTGCGGCCGGCCGGACTGCTGTCCTCCGCGCCCGGCACGGACGCCTTGACGACCGGATTCCGCTACGGGCCGGCCCCTGCGGGCGGCACCGCAGAGACCACACGCACGGTGCGCTATCCCGCGGCGCGCTTCTCCTTCACCTGGTCGGAGAGCCGTCACCGCTGGCTGGTCACGATGGACGGCCGGCCCGCCGTCATGACCGACGGGCAGCGGATGGCGCCCGCGACCGTGGTCGTGCAGTACGTGAAGGTGCGTGAGTCGGCCTTCCATGACTTCCGCGGCAGCAACTCGCCGTACACCGAGACGGTGGGTTCCGGCAAGGCTCAGGTGATGCGCGACGGGCGGGTGTTCGACGTCGCGTGGAAGCGCCCGACGGCGATGGACGGCACGGCGTTCACGACCAACGACGGCGCGCCGGTGAACTTCGCGCGGGGCCAGGTCTGGGTGGTGTTCGCGAAGGCGCCCTGATCGGCCGTCCCGGTCAGGGGTGTCCTGATCAGTGAGGTGCCACCAGGGGTTCCGCAGGGTTGCGCAGCCCCTCGGCGGCGTCCGCGACCCTCCGGATCAGATCGAAGAAGACCGTCTGCTCCTCGGCGGAGAGCGGCGCCAGGAAGACCTGGTTCATCCGGGCCGTGCGCACGGTCAGCTTGCGGTGGGTGCGCAGGCCCTCGTCCGTCGCGCGCAGCAGGAAACGGCGGCCGTCCTGTGGGTCGCGCACCTTGTCGAGCAGCCCGCGACGGCTGAGCCGGCTGATCACCTCGGCGATGGTGGACCGGTCGAGTCCCACCCGCTCCCCCACCGTGCGCTGGTCCAGGCCCGGTTCGGCGACGAGCGTGTTGAGGACCGCGAACTGCGGCGAGGTGATCTCCTCGGAGACCATCGTGTTCCACAGCAGGTAGTGCGCCTGCTGCAGCCGCCGGGCGAGGTGCCCGGGGTGGGTGGTGAGGTCCACCGCGGCCATGTGCGCTCCCGTGGTCGCATTCGTTGGTGCACTGAACAATACCCGGGGACGAGCGGCCTGTCCGCCCCGCCTCACCTCGAAGCGACAGTACATTCTCCGAGGTCTTGACGCCTCGACTGCTCGATGGCAGCGTGAGGGGCAACCTCACTGAAATACTCAGTGCCCTGACTAAACGAGGGTCGGGGCGCTCGGAAGAGATGGGGCTTCACGGATGGACAAGGTGGTCGCCACGGCCCGGGAGGCGGTGGCCGACGTGCCGGACGGCGCGTCGCTGGCGGTGGGCGGATTCGGGCTGAGCGGCGTACCCAACGTGCTCATCGAGGCCCTGTACGAGCGCGGCGTGACCGGGCTGTCGGTCGTCTCCAACAACTGCGGGGCGATGGAGTCCGGCCTTGCGGTGCTGCTGGCCGCGGGGCGGATCGCCCGGGTGACCGGCTCCTACATCGGCGCGAACAAGGAGTTCGCCCGGCAGTACCTGGCCGGCGAGCTGGAGGTGGAGCTGATTCCGCAGGGCACGCTCGCGGAGCGGCTGCGGGCCGGCGGCGCCGGCATCCCCGCCTTCTACACCCCGGCCGGGGTCGGAACCCAGGTCGCCGAGGGCGGACTGCCCTGGCGCTACGACGGTGCGGGCGGGGTCGCGCTGGCCTCGCCGCCGAAGGAGGTGCGGGAGTTCGACGGGGTGGAGTACGTGCTGGAGCGCGGTATCCGCACCGACTTCGCCCTGGTGCGGGCGGCGAGGGGCGACCGGCACGGGAATCTCGTCTTCAACAAGTCCTCCCGGAACTTCAACCCGCTGGCGGCGACGGCCGGACGGGTCACGATCGCCGAGGTCGAGGAACTGGTCGAGCCGGGCGAGATCGACCCGGACGCGGTACATCTGCCGGGGATCTTCGTGCAGCGGGTCGTCGCGCTGACCCCGGAGCAGGCGGCGGACAAGAAGATCGAGCAGCGGACGGTGAGCAGCTGATGGCGTGGACGCGCGAGGAGATGGCCGCGCGGGCCGCGCGCGAGCTTCGGGACGGCCAGTACGTGAACCTCGGTATCGGACTGCCGACCCTGATCCCCAACCACCTCCCGCCGGGCGTCGAGGTCATCCTCGAATCGGAGAACGGCATCCTCGGCACCGGCCCCTACCCCACCGAGGACCAGGTCGACCCCGACCTGATCAACGCGGGCAAGGAGACGGTGACCGTGCTGCCGGGCGCGTCCTTCTTCGACTCGGCGCTGTCCTTCTCGATGATCCGGGGCGGACACATCGACGTCGCCGTGCTCGGCGCCATGCAGGTCTCCGAGAAGGGCGACCTGGCCAACTGGGCCGTCCCGGGCAAGATGATCACCGGTATCGGCGGGGCGATGGACCTGGTCCACGGGGCCCGCACGGTCATCGTCGTGATGACCCACACCGCCAAGGACGGCTCGCCGAAGATCCTCGCCGAGTGCGCGCTGCCGCTCACGGGCAAGGCGTGTGTGAACCGGGTCATCACCGACCTCGGCGTGATCGACGTGACACCGGAGGGCCTGGTGTTGACCGAGGTCGCCCCCGGCGTGAGCGTCGACGACGTCCTCGCCAGGACCGACGCCAAGCTGACCGTCGCGGAGGACCTGCTGTGAACCCCGTGTACCTCGTCGACGCCGTCCGCACACCGATCGGCCGCTACAACGGCGGGCTGGCGAGCGTGCGCCCCGACGACCTGGGCGCCCACGCCATCCGTGAACTCCTGGCCCGCACACCCGAGTTGGACCCGTCCCGGATCGAGGACGTCTACTTCGGCAACGCCAACGGCGCCGGTGAGGAGAACCGCAACGTCGGCCGCATGGCCGCACTGCTGGCGGGCCTGCCCACGTCCGTGCCGGGCGTGACCGTGAACCGGCTGTGCGCGTCGGGCCTGGAGGCGGTCGTCCAGGCCGCCCGCGCCATCGCCGTCGGTGACGCCTCCATCGCCGTGGCCGGCGGGGTGGAGTCGATGACCCGCGCCCCCTACGTCCTGCCCAAGTCCGACAGGCCGTTCCCGGCCGGGCACACCGAGCTGTACTCGACCACCCTGGGCTGGCGCATGGTCAATCCGCGGATGGAGCCGCAGTGGACCGTCCCGCTCGGCGAGAGCGCGGAACTGATCGCCGAGAAGCACAAGATCAGCCGGGAGCAGCAGGACGAGTTCGCCCTCACCTCCCACCGGAAGGCGGCCAAGGCGCAGGCCGAGGGGCTCTTCGACGCGGAGCTCGCGCCGGTGCCGATCCCGCAGCGCAAGGGTGACCCGGTGCTGTTCGGCGCCGACGAGTGCGTACGGCCGGACGCGTCCCTGGAGGCGATGGCCAGGCTCAAGCCGTCCTTCCGTCCCTCCGGGGGAACGGTCACCGCGGGCAACGCCTCCCCCCTCAACGACGGCGCCGCGGCCCTGCTCCTCGTCGACGAGAAGGGCCTGAAGGCCACCGGCCGCGAACCGCTGGCGCGTATCTCCGCGACCGGCGTCCACGCACTCGACCCGCACTACTTCGGTCTCGCCCCCGTCGAGGCCGTGGGCCGGGCCCTCACCAAAGCCGGGAAGACCTTCGCCGACCTGTCCGTGCTGGAGCTGAACGAGGCCTTCGCCGCCCAGGTGCTGGGCTGTGTCGCCGAATGGCCCGAGTTCGACCCGGCGATCCTCAACCCGCAGGGCGGTGCGATCGCCCTCGGCCACCCCCTCGGCGCCTCCGGTGCCCGCCTGGCCGGCACGGTCGCCCACCAGCTCGCCCGCAAGGGCAGCGGGGTCGGCGTCGCCACCCTCTGCATCGGCGTGGGCCAGGGCCTCGCCCTCGTCCTCGAACGATAGGAACCCCCGAGGAACCCCATGACTCTCACTCAGCACGACATCGACCAGGAGATCGCGGCCGAGCACGCCGCGTACGAGAAGCGCCTCGCCGACGGAGCCCCCGTCGAGCACCACCCGCGCCGCGACTACGCCCCCTACCGCTCCTCGGTGCTGCGGCACCCCAAGCAGCCGCCGATCACCATCGACGTCACCAAGGACCCGGAGCTGGTGGAGCTCTCCTCCCCCGCCTTCGGCGAGCGGGACATCACCGAGATCGACAACGACCTCACACGGCAGCACAACGGCGAGCCGATCGGCGAGCGCATCACCGTCTCCGGCCGTCTCCTGGACAGCGACGGCCGTCCCGTCCGCGGCCAGCTGATCGAGATCTGGCAGGCCAACTCGGCCGGCCGCTACGCCCACCAGCGCGAGCAGCACGACGCCCCGCTGGACCCGAACTTCACGGGCGTCGGCCGCACCCTGACCGACGACGACGGCCACTACCACTTCACCACCATCCAGCCCGGGCCGTACCCGTGGCGCCAGCACGTCAACGCCTGGCGGCCCGCCCACATCCACTTCTCGCTCTTCGGTACGGCGTTCACGCAGCGCCTGGTGACGCAGATGTACTTCCCGAGCGACCCGCTGTTCCCGTACGACCCGATCATCCAGTCGGTGACGGACGACGCGGCCCGGCAGCGACTGGTCGCCACGTACGACCACAGCCTGTCGGTGCCGGAGTTCTCGATGGGCTACCACTGGGACATCGTGCTCGACGGACCGCACGCCACCTGGATGGAAGAAGGGCGCTGACCTGCCATGACGAAGATCGACACCAGTCGTCCGGAGACCGTGCTGCCCACCCCGTCGCACACGGTAGGCCCCTTCTACGGCCACGCCCTGCCGTTCCCCGGCGGCGGCGACATCGCCCCGGTCGGCCACCCGGACGCGATCGCCCTGCAGGGGTATGTGTACGACGGCGAGGGCAAGCCGCTGCCGGACGCGCTCGTGGAGCTGTGGGGTCCGGACCCGGACGGCAACCTGCCGCAGGTCGACGGCTCGATGCGGCGCGACCCCGCGAGCGGCGGCTTCCTCGGCCGCAACGGTGTGGAGTTCACCGGGTGGGGCCGCATCCAGACCGATGCGAACGGCCACTGGACCGCGCGCACCCTGCGGCCCGGCGCGCGCGGGCAGAACGCCCCGTACCTCAGTGTGTGCGTCTTCGCGCGCGGACTGCTCGTCCACCTGTTCACCCGGGTCTACCTGCCCGGTGACAAGGCTGCCCTCGCCGCCGATCCGCTGCTCTCGCAACTGGAGCCGGAGCGCCGTGACACGCTGATCGCCGTGGACCAGGGCGACGGCACGTACCGTTTCGACATCCGCCTTCAGGGCGAAGGCGAGACGGTCTTCCTGGAGTTCCGGTGACTTCCCCACCCTTCGGGCGGGAGGTGCCCCCGGCCGACACCGAAGCCGGCCTGCTCGCCCCCGGGTGGGCAGGCTCCCCGGCCGCCGCGGCGACCGGCGACACCGCCTATCTGCGGGCGCTGCTCGACGCGGAGGCCGCGCTCACCCGTGCCCAGGCCGCGCTGGGCCTCGCCCCCGCCGAAGCGGCGACGGCGGTGACCGCGGCGGCCGGCACCGGCCGGTTCGACGTGGCGTCCCTCGCCGAGCGCGCCCGGAGCGGCGGAAACCCGGTCATCCCGCTGGTCGCGGACCTGACGAAGGCGGTCGGCGAGGAGTACGGCCCGTACGTCCACCGGGGCGCCACCAGTCAGGACATCCTGGACACGGCGACGATGCTGGTCGCCGTACGCACCCTGCACCCGGTCCTCGCCGACCTCGCCCGTACGGAGCGGGCCCTGGCCCGGCTGGCCGCCGGGCACCGCGACACCGCGATGCCCGGGCGGACGCTCACCCAGCACGCCGTACCGACGACGTTCGGGCTGAAGGTGGCAGGGTGGCGGTCGCTGGTGCTCGACGCACGGGACCGGATCACCGCCGTACGGGACGGTCTGCCCGCCCAACTGGGCGGGGCGGCCGGGACGTTGGCCGCCTTCGGGACGTACGGCGCGCCGGAGCCGACCGGGCTGCCGGGCGCGTATGCCCGTGAACTCGGTCTCCGGGAGCCGCTGGTGCCCTGGCACACCCTGCGCACCCCCATCGCCGACCTCGCCGGGTGCCTGGCCTTCACCGCCGGGGCGCTGGGGAAGATCGCCGCGGACGTGCTCTCCCTGTCCCGTACCGAGGTCGCCGAAGTCACGGAGGGCAGCGGCGGCGGCTCGTCGGCCATGCCGCACAAGGCCAACCCCGTGCGGTCCACGCTGATCGCGGCGGCGGCCCGGCGCGCGCCGCAGCTCGCGGCCACGCTGTACGGCTCGCTGGCGGCGGAGGACGAGCGGCCGGCCGGGGCCTGGCACGCCGAGTGGGAGCCGCTGCGGGAACTGCTGCGGCTGGTCGGCGGTGCCGCACGGGACGCCGCCGAACTGGCCGAGGGGCTGCGGGTGCACCCGGACGCGATGCGCGCGCACCTCGATCTCACCCATGGGCTGATCGTCTCCGAGCGGCTGTCCGCCGAGCTGGCACCGGTGCTCGGCCGTGCCCGCGCCAAGGCCCTGCTCACCGAGCTGGCCAGGCGTACGTACACCGAGGGCCGTGCCCTGGGTGAACTCCTCGCCGAGGTACCCGAGTTGAAGGACGTCGACCTCGACGAGCTCACCGACCCCGCCCGTTACACCGGCTCCGCCGCAACCCTCACCGACCGTGCTCTGGAGCGACGTTGACACTGAACTACCGTGCTGAGGGCTCCGCCACCGCTCCCCCGCTGCTGCTCGGACCGTCCCTGGGGACGTCGTACGCCCTGTGGGACAAGGTGGCGCCCGAGTTGTCCATCGGTCACCGGGTGATCCGCTGGGACCTGCCCGGGCACGGCGGCTCCCCGGCCGGCCCGATCGGGCCCGGCGCCACCATCGGTGACCTCGCCGACCTGGTGCTGAGGCTCGCCGACTCGCTCGGCGCGGAGCGGTTCGCGTACGCGGGCGTGTCGCTGGGTGGTGCGGTGGGGCTGCATCTCGCGCTGCACCACCCGGAGCGGGTCTCGTCCCTGGCCGTCATCTGCTCGTCGGCCCACTTCAACGGCGCGCGGCCGTGGGAGGAGCGGGCCGAGCGGGTGCGCCGCGAGGGCATGGCCTGGCTCGCGGAGACCGCCGATGCCCGGTGGTTCACTCCCGGTTTCACCGTGCCGGAGCTGGTGCAGGACCACCGGGACGCCGACCCGGAGGCGTACGCCGCCTGCTGTGACGCGCTGGCCGCGTTCGACCTGCGCGACCGGCTGGCGGAGATATCCGTGCCCACCCTGCTGGTGGCCGGCCGTGCGGACCCCGCGACCCCGCCTGCGCATCTGCGGGAGATCGCCGACGCGGTGCCCGGCGCCGCGCTCGTGGAGATCCCGGGCGCTTCCCATCTGGCGCCGGCGGAGCGTCCCGAGGCGGTGCTGACGGCGCTGCGTGCGCACTTCGGCGCAGGGGCCCGGCGCGGTATGGAGGTGCGGCGTCAGGTGCTGGGGGACGCCCACGTGGACCGGGCGCAGGCGCGGCAGACCCCGTTCACCGCCCGCTTCCAGGACTTCATCTCGCGCTACGCCTGGGGCGAGATCTGGACCGACCCCACGCTCACCCGCCGCGAGCGCAGCATGATCACCCTCACGGCACTGGTGGCGCACGGGCACTACGAGGAGCTGGCCATGCACGTGCGGGCGGCGCGACGCAACGGGCTCACCCCGGAGGAGATCGGCGCGGTGCTGCTGCAGACGGCCGTGTACTGCGGGGTTCCGGCGGCGAACTCGGCGTTCGCGACGGCCCAGCGCGTGCTGGCGGAGGAGGAGGGCGCCGGGTCCTAGCCGGGTGATCCTGCTGGTCGTAGCCTCAGCCATGTCTCGCACCCGCCCGCACCGCGTGCCTACGGTGGGGGCATGTCCACGATTCTGATCACCGGTGCCACCTCGGGGCTCGGCCG
This sequence comes from Streptomyces sp. S.PNR 29, assembly GCF_030386795.1. GTDB lineage: Bacteria > Actinomycetota > Actinomycetes > Streptomycetales > Streptomycetaceae > Streptomyces. The sequence goes on along the minus strand of NZ_JANUQM010000010.1, from coordinate 277,987 downwards.
GTACGTCGCCTTCGAGCTGGTCCGCGCCGGCCACGTCGTCCTCGCCCACGGCCGCGACGAGGACCGTACCCGACGGCTCGTGGACGAGCTGCGCACCGAGGGTGACGCCGAGGGATTCGTCGCCGACCTCGCCTCGCCGGCACGGGTACGGGAGCTGGCCGCGCAGGTCGCCGACGCGCACCCCGAGCTGGACGTGCTGATCAACAACGCGGGCGTCGGCAGCGGCCCGCCCGGCTCCGGGCGTGAGCTGAGCGCCGACGGGCACGAGCTGCGGCTGGCGGTCAACTATCTGGCGCCGGTCGCGCTGACGCGCGCCCTGCTGCCGGTGCTGCGCGCCAACTCGCCCGCGCGGATCGTGAACGTCGGCTCGGCCGGTCAGGAGCCCCTGGACTTCGACGACCCGGAGCTCACCCGCCGCTACAGCGGCCGCTCGGCGTACTGCCGCAGCAAGTTCGCTCTCGCCGCCCACACGTTCAGCCTCGCCGAGGAGCTGAGGGGCAGCGGTGTCGCGGTGAACGTGCTGCATCCGGCCACCTACATGGACACCGCGATGGTCCGCGACGGCGGTATCACGCCCTGGAACACGGTGGCCGACGGCGCACCCGGCGTGCTCGCGCTGGCCACCCGCGACCTGGGCACGGGCCGCTACTTCGACGGCACCCGTCCGGCGCGGGCGCACGAGGCGGCGTACGACCCTGACGTACTGAAGCGGCTGGCGGCCGTGACCGACCAGCTGCTCAGCGTCTGAGCTCCTCCAGCGCGCCGCGCGCCCGCTTCACCAGCCCGTCCGCGCCGCAGGAACGGGCCAGCGCCAGGCCCCGGCCCAGCTCGGAGATCGAGCGCGAGGCGATGCCGTACTCGACGCGGGCCGCCGCGTGCTCGTACTGGCAGGGCGAGGCCTCCAGGTAGGCGACCGCCTGTCCGGCGAGGCGGACCGCGCGCTGGCCGGTCTCCAGGGCGGCGGCGCAGCGCAGGGCCTCGCCGATGGCGGTGTCCGTACCGAAGCGCTCGGCCTGGCGGCGGACGTCGACCGCGAGCCGGGCGGCGCGGTCCGGGTCCTCGGTGGCGAGGGCGCGGGCGAGGTCGGTGGCCCAGGGCACGAGCACCGGGTTGTGGTGGCCGCGCGCGTCGGCGGCCTTCTCGGCCGCCTCCAGTTCGTTGATGCCGTCCTTGGTGCGGCCGACGGCGAGCAGCAGACGGCCGCGTACCGCCCGTGGGTCCGGCAGCACTATGGTCGACGGGTAGGGCGGGGCGAAGCCGTACCGCTCGGCGACCTCCCAGGCCTCGTCGACGTGGCCGCGGGCGAGCAGCGTGTCGACGAGGTTGCAGGTCACCGTCCAGTACAGGGGCAGTCCGCGGCCGACGCGTTCGGCGAGCGGCAACGCCTCGCGCAGGGAGGTCTCCGCTTCCCTCAGGCGTCCGCGCCTGCGGTGCCCGACACCCACGTAGGCGTGTGCGAGGGCGAGATGTCCGCCGTGCCAGCCGGCGCCCTCATAGACGCGCACCGCCTCGTTGTAGAGGCTCTCGGCGCGGTCGAGGCGGTCGGTGAAGGCGTACGCGTTGGCCAGCATCAGCAGCAGTTCGATGCCCCACTCGGAGCCGGTCCAGCCGAACCCGGGAGCCAGGCGGCCGTTGACGAGGACACGGTCGCACAGCTCGACGACCTCCTCGGCGTTCTCGCCGTGCATCAGGGCGTCGAAGCCGCGCAGGATGAGCAGCGCGCGTTCGGAGTTGTCCCGTCCGGTGCAGCTCCGGGCGAGGTCGGCCAGGCGCTCGGAGCGTCCCGGTGCGATGCTCTCGCCGGCGTGGATGCCCTCCCACATGATGTGCACGGCCTCCAGCCGCATCCGGGCCGGCCCGGGTTCGAGCCGGGCCGCCTCCGCCTCGACCGTGCGGACGGCCTCCTCCAGCTGATCGTTGTGGACCAGCGCCTGGGACAGGCGGACGACGGCGTCCACCCGGTCTTCACCGTCGAGCCCGGACATGCCGAGCGCGGTCCGCAGGTGGCCGATGGTCCTGACGGGCTCGGTCAGGAGGGTGGCGCAGCCGAGTTCGTAGAGCACGCGCGCGTGGACGTCGGGCCGGGGCGGTTCCTCCAGGGCGCGTTCCAGGCAGCGGCGGGCGGCTTCGGGGGCGCCGACGGCGAGGTGTTCGCGGGCGGCCTCGCGCAGCTGCTCGACGAGTTCCTCGTCGTCGTCCGGGTGGACTTCGAGGAGGTGGCGGGAGGCGGCGGCGACGCCGCGGCCGGAGTCGGTGACGACCTGGGCGGCGATGCCGTGCATGGCCCGGCGCAGGGCGTCCGGGATGGAGTTGTAGACGGCGGTGGCGATCAGCGGGTGGACGAACTCCAGGTCGCCGTCGGCCACTTGACCGGTGGCGGGGTCGGGGCTGGTGAGGATGCGGGCGGTGCGCAGCAGCGCGGCGCAGCGGAGGGCGTCGTCGCGGCTCATGGTGAGGAGCCGGGCCACCAGGTCGACGGTGATGCCGGTGCCGAGGATGGCGGCGGCCCAGGCGAACCGGGTGGCGTCTATGCCGAGTTCCTCCAGGCGGTCGACGAGGCCGCCGCCGCGGGCCGAGCGGTTCAGGGCGCGCAGCTCGCCGGCCCGGGCCTCGACCGGCTCCAGCCCGCTGTCGCGCACCTTGGCGAGGAGCTCGACGGTGTCGTAGGGATTGCCGGCGGTGACCGCCCACACCTCGCGGCAGAACGGGGCGTCGGCGTGCTCGCCCAGTGTGGCGCGGGTGAGTCCGGCGGTCCCGTCCGGGGTGAGGGCGCTCAGCGTGGCGACAGGGCGGCCCGCGGCGGCGGCGACCGCGTCGAGGTGGCGGGCGCCGGCGGGCGTGACGTCGCCGGGCCTGCGGGCGACGACGACCAGCACGGACAGGTCGTCGAGGCGTTCGGCGAACGCGGCGAGCCAGCGCAGGGTCTCCTGGTCGGCCCAGTGGGCGTCGTCGATGAGCAGCACCAGCGGCCACTCCCGCCGGGCGAGCCGGCGTACGGCGGCGACCAGGCCGTCGCACACGCCCTGCGGGTCGGCGTGCCGCTCTCCGGGTTCCGCGATGCCGAGGGCGGGTCCGGCGATGTCGTACCAGTCGCCGAGGTACTCCCGGGCCTCCTCCGGCAGCATCGACACGAGGGCGGGCTGCAGCAGTTGCCGTACGACGTTGAAGGGGACGGACCGGAGGGTCTCTCCACCGCGCGCCGACCAGACCACGCAGCCGCGCTGTTCGGCGATGCGACGGGTTTCGGCCAGCAGGGCGGTTTTCCCGAGCCCTGCCTCGCCGCGGACGACCAGCAGGGTGCCGGACGACGAGCGGTCAGCGCACAGGGTGTCGACCGCCTTCACGAGGGCGGCGACCTCCTCGTCGCGCTCCCACAGGGAAGCCGAGGCCTCGGCCGTGGGCCGTACCTCCGTCATCCCGCTACCTCCCCAAGTCGCCCGAACGACGTACAGACCTTGAGCGTAGTCCTCGGATCGGCTGAGCGGAGGACGGTCGGGGCAGCCGTTGCCGTGATGGGTGACACCGGGTAAAGGGGAGGCGACGCGCCGGACCCGCCACCAGCCGTCCTGTGCCTTACGCAGCGTCAAAAGACATGAGGGGGTGGACGGTTCTCCGGGACCGCAGTTCCGGTGCCGGCGCTGGTGCTCGTCGTTTCGCTGATGAGCTCGTGCGCGGGTGACCGGAGTGGCCTGATCCGGTCCGGTTCCTCTCATACGGCTTTCACCGAGACCTCATACGGTGGGCTCATGACGCAGGTGACTCCCCCCGGGTGGTACCCCGACCCCGGGCAGACAAGTGACGGTCCCCCCACCGAGCGCTGGTGGGACGGCAAGGCGTGGACGGACCGGATTCGCCCCGCGGGGCCGGCCGCCGCATGGGGTCCCCCGGTGCTGCCGGCGGCGTCGGGGGCGCAGCCGCCGTATCCGGCATATCCGGTGTACCCGGCCCCGCCTCCGGCCGGCCGGCGCGGGCTGCGGATCGGCATAGCCGTGGCGGTGGCCGCCGCGGTCCTCGCGAGCATCGGTGTCGGCGTGTACGCGCTGTCCGGCGACGGCGGCTCGGGCAGCACCGCCGGCTCCCAGCAGGGCCCCGGTGGTCCGGGCGGGCCGGGCGGGCAGGGCGGATCCGGCGGCCAGGGCGGCCCCTTCGGCGGCCCGGGCGGCGGCTCGGGCGGCGCGTCGCCCTCCCCGGAGCAGTCCGAGGCGCCGAAGATCGACAGCGGGTCGGTGACCGACGCGGTCAGCGGCATCAGCATTCCGATCCCGGACGGCTGGTACGGCCAGGAGATCCGGGCCGGCGCGCAGGTGTCGTCGGACGACTCGTACAAGTGCCCCGGCGACACCTCGGCGACGTGCACCAAGGGCGGCGCGTACTCGGCGCCCGCGCTGCTGCTCGGCACCAAGGGCAGCAGCGCCGAGGAGGTCGCGAAGGCGGACATCTCCGCGAACGCGAAGGAGTCCTACGGCGGCAAGAGCTACGGCTCGATCACCTCGCACGATGTACTGGCCTCCAAGGCGGTGACCGTCGCCGGGCAGAAGGGCTATCTGGTCCGCTGGAAGGCGGTCACGAGCAAGGGTGCCGACGGTTACGTCGAGTCGCTCGCCTTCCCCGCGCCCGCGAACCCGCAAGTGATCGTCGTGGTCCGCTTCGGCGTCGACGTCGGGGAGAAGCAGAGCGTCATCGACGAGATCACCAAGGGCATCAAGGTGTCGACGGGCGGCGGCAACGGGACGGACGTCTGATCCGCCCCCGGCATGAGCCGGCCGGGCGGGGCGCCCCTCCGCTCAAGAGGAACCCCACCCGGCCGGGGGCGCGCCGCCCCCGTCCCCACGGTGCGGCGCGGACAGGTCACCGTCCAGTCATCCCTTGGACGGCGCCCTGAGTCTCAGGTGAGCCCGAGCGTCGGCAGCACGGCGGCCTCCACGAAGCGGACCAGATAGTCGGGGTCGGCGTACTCCCCGTCCACGACGGGCCGGGCCCGCACGACGCCGAACATCTGCGCCGGGATGTACTCCAGCGCCGGATGACCGGCGCTGATCTCGCCGCGCTCGACCCCGCGCCGCAGGATCTCCCGCAGCGCCTCGATCTCCGGGTCGACCAGAGCCTCGCGCAGCGCCCGCGCCAGGTCCTCGTCCGAGGTGACGGCGTGGCCCAGCGCCTGCAGCATCTTGGTGTCGTCCATCGACCACCGGCCCACGGCGCGTGCCGCCTCACGCAGGTCCCCGGCGAGCGATCCGGTGTCGATGCCGACGAGACGCGACCGGCGTCGCGAGCGCAGGGCGGCCACCACGAACTGGGGCTTGGTCTTCCACTGCCGGTAGAGCGTGGACTTGCTGCAGCGCGTGCTGGCGGCGACGCCCTCCATGGTGACGGCCTCGTATCCGCACTCGCGGATCTGCTCCAGGACGGCGTCGAAGAACTCCTGCTCACGCTCGGGCGTGAGCTTGGAGCGGCGCGAGGCGGCGACCGTCTCCGGTCCGTCCGCGGCCTGCGACGTCATCGGATCTGCTCCTTGTCGGTGTCCCGGGTCGGTTTCCACGGGCCGAGGGCCCGCTTCCCAGTGTGTCGTACGTCAATCGATACGCCAGTGTACCGGTACGCGGTCGTATCGGTACACTGGCGTATCGATACGCGATCGTATCGATGGATCGAGTCATGCCCGTACCACCGCAGGCGTCGATCACCGCACGCACCACCGCCAGTGAAGGGGCCGGGGGATGAATGCCCGCACCGAGCCTGCAGAAGCGGAGGACGGCGCCATAGCGCGGCCGCCGCTCGTCCGTGAACTCCTGCTCGTCGCAGGGCTCTTCCTCGTCTACAAGCTCGGCCGGCAACTGGCGACGGGCCACACCGGCGAGGCCTTCCGCGACGCGCACCGCGTATGGGACCTGGAACGCGCGGTCCATCTGCCCGGCGAGGACGCGGTGCAGTCGGTGCTGCTGCACGACGACACCCTGGTGCACGTCGCGAACACCTACTACGCGACCGTCCACTTCCCGGCCACCGCGGCCTTCCTGATCTGGCTCTGGCTGCGGCGTCCGGCACACTACGTCTGGGCCCGCCGGGTCCTGGCCGCGGTCACCGCCGCCGCGCTGGTGGTGCATCTGCTGTTCCCGCTCGCCCCGCCGCGCATGCTGGCCGCGACCGGCCTGGTGGACACCGCACGGGTGTACGGGCCGTCGGTGTACGGTCCGCCGCAGACCGACCATCTGTCGAACCAGTTCGCGGCGATGCCGTCGCTGCACTTCGGCTGGGCGCTGATGGTGGCGATCGGCCGGATCGTGGCGACCCGCTCGCGCCTGCGCCGGCTGTGGCTGCTGCATCCGTTGCTGACGCTGCTGGTGATCGTCGGCACGGCGAACCACTACTGGCTGGACGCGATCGTGGCGGCGGCCCTGCTCGGCCTCGCGCTCGCGGTGATCCGCCCGCCGCACCGCGCGGTGACCACGGCGGGACGCGGACAGGACAGGCTCGTACCGGCCGGGGAGCAGGCGCTCGTGGGGGCGGTCCGATGAACGCCTCTTTCGTCGCCGTCGCCCTGTCCCTCGTCTCCGCCGTCGCCTACGCGACCGCTGCCGTCGCCCAGGAACGCCTGGCGTCCCGCGCCTCCGGCACGGGCGTGCTGCGGCTGTTCGGCAGCGGCGCGTGGTGGTGGTCGGTCGTGCTCAACGCCTCCGCCGCGCTGCTGCACGTCGTGGCCCTCAAGTACGGCCCGCTCACCGTGGTACAGCCGCTCGGCGCCCTCACCCTGGTCGCCGCGGTGCCCCTGGGGGCGCGGCTCGCGGGGCGGCGGGTGAGCGCGGCCGAGTGGCGGGGCACCGCGCTGACGCTGCTCGGGCTGGCGGCGCTCCTGGTCACGGCGTCCGGTCCGGCGCCCGAGAACGTGCTCAGCGTGTCCGAGGCGCTGGCGGTCGCGGGCGGGACTGCGGCGCTGATCGGCCTGCTGGCGCGGCCCGGCACCCGGCCCGGTCTGCGGCACGCGACCGCGTCCGGGATCGCCTCCGGCGTCGCCTCGGCGCTCACCCAGACCGTGACGGTCGCCGCCACGGACCGCTCGGGCCCGCTGCTCAGCCTCCAGGTCGTCGGGGTGGCGCTGCTCGTCGCGGTCTTCGCGACGGGCGGACTGCTGCTGTCGCAGACGGCCTACCGGGGCGGCCTGGGCGCCCCGCTCGCGGTGGTGACGCTGGCGAATCCGCTGGCCGCCGCGGTGATCGGGCTGTCGCTGCTCGGCGAACGGCTGCAGGGCGGGGCGGCGGGAGTGCTGCTCGCGCTGACGGGCGCGGCACTGGCGTCGTGGGGCGTGGTGCTGCTGAGCCGGGCGACACCCCACGACGACCACCCGGTGGCCGCGGTCCTGGCGTTGGAGCCCGGGTCGGCGGCGACCGAACCGGCGTTGGTGCCCCGGCCGTCCGAACCGGGGCACCTCACGACCGCTACCCGGTGATGATCGCCGGGTCGCTCACCCCCGGCCGCCCGTTCTCGACATGCCCGGCGAACCGCCGCAGGAACGCCGGGTCGGCCTCGGAGGTGACCGTCAGGTCGTACCAGCGCCGGCTCGCGGCGAGGTCGACCGTGCGCTTCACCGTGGCGCCGGGGCGCACGGTGACCGTGGAGGCGGGACCGCCGTAGCCGTTGACGATCCTCAGCCGGACCGTGCCGGAGCCCTTGTTGGTGAGGGTCAGCACGATGTCGTCGCCGGTGTGCCTGGCGGTGACCTCGGGGCCGACGGCCTGGTGCGAGCCCTTGAAGACGCGGACGAAGCCGTTCGGACCGTGCACGGTGAGGTCGTACGCCCCGTCGGACGCGGAGTCCCAGGTGCCCGCCACGCTCTTGCCGGCCTCGGTGGTGTACGTCCAGGGGCCGTCGGTGCGGTTGCCGGAGGTGACCAGGAAGGCGGCACCGGCCTTGGCGCCGGAGGCGAAGGTGAGCGTGACCTTCCCGGCCGCCGCGTCGACCGCGCTGTCCGTGCAGGGCGCGTACTTCAGCGGCCGGGCGGGCCGCAGACCGCGCTCCTGCTTCGGCAGCACCGGGTCGGCGGGCGGCGTCGGCACGTAGTCGGGGTGCCGGTCACGGTCCGGCGGCTCGTAGCCGTCGGTGTCCGGGAGGGCGACCGGTGCCGTGTCCTTGCGGGAGAAGTCGAAGGCCGCGGTGAGGTCGCCGCAGATCGCGCGCCGCCAGGGCGAGATGTTCGGCTCCCGCACGCCGAAGCGGCGCTCCATGAACCGGATGATCGAGGTGTGGTCCAGCGTCTCGGAGCAGACGTAACCGCCCTTGCTCCAGGGCGAGACGACCAGCATCGGCACGCGCTGGCCGAGCCCGTACGGACCGGGGACGTTCTTGCTGTCCCCCTTGAACAGGTCCGGGCCGACGTCGACCGTGGACCTGCCCTGCGCGTCGGAGGCGGGCGGGAACGGGGGGATCAGGTGGTCGAAGAAGCCGTCGTTCTCGTCGTAGGTGATGAACAGGGCCGTCCTCGCCCACACCTCGGGCACCGAGGTGAGCGCGTCGAGGACCTGCGCGATGTACCAGGCGCCGTAGTTCGCGGGCCAGTTGGGGTGCTCGGTGAAGGCCTCGGGGGCGACGATCCAGGAGATCTGCGGAAGTCTCCCGCTCTTCACGTCCGCCCTGAGCTGGTCGAAGTACCCCTCGCCCTTGGTGTGGTCGGTGCCGGTGCGGGCCTTGTCGTACAGCGGGTCGCCGGGCGCGGCGTCGCGGTACTGGTTGAAGTACAGCAGTGAGTTGTCGCCGTAGTTGCCGCGGTAGGCGTCCTCGATCCAGCCCCAGGAGCCCTTGGCGTCGAGTCCGTCGCCGACGTCCTGGTAGATCTTCCAGGAGATCCCGGCCTTCTCCAGCCGCTCGGGGTAGGTCGTCCAGCTGTAGCCGACCTCGTCGTTGCCGAGGACCGGGCCACCCCCCTGACCGTCGTTGCCCGTGTAACCCGACCACATGTAGTAGCGGTTGGGGTCCGTGGAGCCGATGAACGAGCAGTGGTAGGCGTCGCAGACGGTGAAGGTGTCGGCGAGCGCGTAGTGGAACGGGATGTCCTCGCGGGTCAGGTACGCCATGGTCGTGGAGCCCTTGGACGGCACCCACTTGTCGTACCTGCCCCCGTCGAAGGCGGCGTGCCCGTCGTTCCAGCCGTGCGGGAGGTCCTGGATGAACGCCATGCCCAGGTCGTCGGCGTCGGGGTGGAAGGGCAGGACGTCCCTGCCGTTCGCGTCCTGCTGGTACCAGACCGGCTTGCCGTCCTGGAGCGTGACCGGACGTGGGTCACCGAAGCCGCGGACGCCCCTCAGCGTGCCGAAGTAGTGGTCGAAGGAACGGTTCTCCTGCATCAGGACGACGATGTGCTCCACGTCCTGGAGGGAGCCCGTGCGATGGTTGGCCGGGAGCGCGGCGGCGCGCTGGATGCCGGCCGACAGCGCGCTGAACGCCGTGCTGGCGCCCGCGAGTTGGAGGAAGCGGCGCCGGTTGACTTCGGGCATGGGGGACAGACCTCTCATCCTGACGTGCTGGATGGCCGGAACGTGACGGAATCTGCGCGGAAGGAGTGTTTCAGGCACACCGAACGCCGCGGAAGCGGCTGATGACACTTGTGTGAAAGTCGCCGGTACGGGAGGTGTGCCGGGCCAGGAGCCGGGGAGGGTCATGGTCGTGACGGACATGGACACGGCAGCGACCGCCCCCGAGAACCCGACGAAACGGCCCGTACGCCAGCTCCTCGCCGCCTCCGTGGGCAACGCCGTGGAGTGGTACGACTGGTACGCCTACACGTTTCTGGCCACCTACATCGCCGCCGCGGTCTTTCCGAAGAGCGCGGACAACTCCCTGGTGCCGCTGCTGTCGACGTTCGCGGTCTTCGCGGTGGGCTTCTTCATGCGCCCTGTAGGCGGGTTGGTCATGGGCGCCATCGCGGACCGGCACGGGCGGCGGGCGGCCCTGACGGTCACCATCCTGCTGATGGGCGGCAGCAGTCTGCTGGTCGGGCTGACGCCGACGTACGCGGCGGTGGGTGTCCTGTCCCCGGTGATCCTGGTCCTCGCCCGGCTGCTCCAGGGCCTGTCCGTGGGAGGCGAGTTCGCGGCGTCGACGACCTTCCTGGTGGAGTCCGCGGGACCCGGCCGTCGCGGACTGTTCTCCAGCTTCCAGTACGTGTCGACGACCGCCGGGCAGCTCGTCGCGTCCGGCATCGCGACCCTGCTCGTGGACACGCTGAGCGACGGGCGGATGAACGGCTGGGGCTGGCGGATACCGTTCGTCCTCGGCGCCGTCCTCAGCCTGGTCGGTTTCTGGATCCGGCAGGGCGCGCAGGAGACCCGCAGCACCGAGCAGCAACAGGCCCCGCGCCCCCGGCTGCTGGAGGCGCTGCGCCGCCATCCCCGCGAGTCCCTCCTCATCGGCGGCATCACGGCGGGCGGCACCATCGCCTACTACACATGGACCTCCTACCTGCCGACGTACGCCGAACTCAACGCCGGCATCGGCAAGTCCGACGCACTGCTCGCGGGCACGATCTCGCTGGCCTTCTTCGGTCTGCTCCAGCCGCTCGGCGGCCTGCTCTCCGACCGCTTCGGCCGCCGTCCCCTCCTGCTCTTCTTCGGCCTGGGCTTCGCCCTGCTGACCGTCCCGCTGCTGCACGCCCTGCGCGACTCGTTCGCGGTGCTGCTGCTCGTGCAGTGCGCGGGCATGATCCTGCTCACCGGCTTCACCTCGATCAGCGCGGCCGTGAACGCCGAGCTCTTCCCGCCCCGGGTCCGCGCGGCGGGCATCGGCTTCCCCTACTCGCTCACGGTCGCCCTCTTCGGTGGCACGGCCCCCTACGTCGGCACGCTGTTCAAGGAACTGGGCCACCCGGGGCTCTTCCCCTGGTACGTCGCCGTACTGTGCCTGCTGTCCTCGCTGGTGTACCTGCGCCTGCCGGAGACCGCCCACCAGCGGCTGCGCAGGTGAACCGGCGCCGCACCTCGCGGCGGCGGCGCTGAGAAGGCACTCGTCCGGCACATGAGAAGACGCTCATCCCGCTCTCACACCGGCCTCACGCGAGTGACGCAGGCTGACTGGTGAACACCTTCCATCCCTCTCCCGTTCACCGGCAGGACATCGTGTCGCGCATTCTGATCGTCGAGGACGAGCCGCATATCGCCTCCCTGGTGGCGAAGGCGCTGCGACTGGACGGGCACGACGTGGTGCTGTCGGAGGACGGGGAGGTGGGGCTGTTCATCGCGGTGGCGGACGGCGTCGACTGTGTGGTTCTGGACCTCGGTCTGCCCGGGCTGCCGGGAGTGATGCTGCTGGGGGTGCTGCGGGAGGACCACCGGGAGCTGCCGGTCGTGGTGCTGACCGGGTACGACGATCCGGAGCACCGGGCCGAGTGCCTGGCCGCCGGCGCGAACGCGTTCCTGACCAAGCCGTTCACCGTCACCTCGCTGCGCAGCGCGGTCCGCGAGCAGCTCGCCGTGGCGGGAGCCGCGGGGCAGAGGGACGACAGATGAACCGCGTGGTGGTCCTCACCGACTCCCGGTATCTGGGTCAGCGCATGCCCGGCGCCCTGCTCGACGCGCTGCGGGCGCGGGACGTGCCCGCGGTGCAGGCCCGGGCCGACCGGCTGGTCGCCGAGGTGCGGGCGGAGGGAATCGCGGCGCCGGAGCCGATACGGGAGAGGCGGCGGGCGCCGCCCGCTCTGCGGCCGGGTGATCTCGTGGTGCCTCGCACCCGGAACGCGTTCGCCCTGTCGCTGCTGCTCCAGGCGGAGCTCCGCGGTGTGCGCACGGTCAACCGCTGGGAGGCCGTCCAGGCGGTACGGGACAAGCCGTACGCCGTGCTGCGGCTGGCCCGGGCCGGGGTGCCCACCCCGCGTACGTTCCTCGCCGACCGGCCGGAGTCGCTGGCCGGTCTGCCGGCCACGGCGTGGCCGCTGCTGCTGAAGCCCCCGTACGGCGACAACGGCCAGGGGATCGTGCGGGTGGACTCCCCGCGCGAACTGGAGCGGCTTCACTGGCCCGAGGGCATGGTGCTCGCCCAGCAGTACGTCGATGTGGCGGGGGTCGACGTCAAGCTGTACGGGGCGGGGCAGCAGGTGTGGGCGGTGCGGCGGCCCTCGCCGCTGCGCGCTCCGGAGAAGCCGGGGCAGGCGGACGAGCCGGTCCGTCTGCCGGTCACCAGGGAGCTGGGGGAGCTGGCGCGCGCCTGCCGGGACGTCTTCGGTCTGGAGCTGTACGGCGTGGACGTACTGCCCTCTCCCGACGGGCCGCTGGTGGTCGATGTCAACGACTTCCCGAACTACACGGGCATCGCCGAGGCTCCCGGCGCGGTCGCCGACCTCGTCGCGGCCCGGCTGACGGAGGTGGTGTCACCGTGACCACGCCCCTGGCCGGCGCGCAGCTCGTCCTGGTGCACGGCAGAAAGCCGACGCCCCGCTCCGTCGTCTGGGGCGTGCTCGCGGGGCTGCGTGCCCTGGGCGCTCGGGTCCGGACCCGGCAGGAGGCGCAGGCCCTGTCCCGGGCCGTCTTCGCCGGTGCCGACCTGGTCGTCCTGCGCTCGGTCCACCCGGCCACGGCGGAGGCGGCGAGGGCCGGTGCCCCTGCGGGAGCCGCCTGGTGCAATGCGCCGGAGGCCACGGCGGTGGTCGCCGACCGGGTGGAGACCTGGCGGCGGCTCGCAGCGGCGGGCCTCCCGGTGCCGTCAGCGCGGATCGTGCACGAGCCACGGGCGGTGGCGGCCCTCGCCGCCGACCGGCCCGTGGTGGTGAAGACACCCCTGGGCAGCCTCGGGGAAGGGGTGACGGTCCTCGAACGCGGTGCCGGGCTGCCGCCCATCGACGGCCCGGGTCCCTGGCTGGTCCAGGACCGGGTGCCGGGCGACGGCTGGGACCGCAAGCTGTTCGTGGTCGGGCCCCACGTCCACGGCACACTCCGCCGCTGGCCCGCCCGGTCGCTCTCGGAGAAACTGGGCCGCCCGCTGTGCCCGGACGCCGGACTGGCCGCGCTGGCCCGGTCCGCGGGGGACGTCTTCGGGCTCTGCGCCTACGGCGTGGACGTCGTCGACGGACCGTGCGGCCCGGTGATCGTCGACGTCAACGCCTTCCCGGGATTCAAGGGAGTGCCCGACGCGGCCGGCCTCCTCCTGGACCACCTGCTGGAACACCTGCTGGAACACCTGTCCGGAACACTTGTAGGGGGCAGCAGCCATGCGCGTCGTGATCGTCGGTGCCGGGAGGCTGGGGTGCGGCTACCTGGTGCCCCTGTTCCTGGGAGCGGGCCACGAGGTGCTGCTCGGCTGCCGCACTCGTGACACCGCCGGTCTCGTGCGGTCCACCGGCGGCTGGTGGGTGCGCGTCACCGGGGAGCCCCCCGAGAAGGTCCACGGCGTCCCCGCCGCGGCCGTGGGCACCACGGAGCTGGACGAGGCCGTGGCGGCCGCGGACCTCCTCGTGCTCAGCGTCGGTGTGGCCCGCGCCGCCGGCGCCGCTCGGCACCTGGTGCCCGGACTCGCCCGGCGCCAGGGGCGTCCGGTGGACGTGTGGGTGGTGGAGAACGGCGAGTGCGCCCCCCGGGTGAGCGACGCGCTTGTGGACACCGCCGCCGCCCGCGGGGTACTGCTCCCTCCGGTCGGAGTCGCCGGGGCGGTGGCCTGGGGGGCGGTGGGCCGCGGCAGCTGGCACGAACCGGGGACGCCCGAATTCGTCGGCGACACCGCACGACGACTGGTCGTCGACGGCCGCCCGCTGCACCGGGCGCCGCCCGCGCTGCCCGGTGTGCGCACCACCGGTCAGTACCGGGCCCGGCTGCACGAGAAGCTGTACGTCTTCAACGCCGGTCACGCGCTCGCCGCGTACCTCGGCTGGCTGCGCGGGCACCGCACCATCGACGCCGCGGTCGGCGACCCGTTCGTCCGGCCGGTCGTGGCCGGGGCCCTGCTGGAGGCGCGGCGCGCGATCCTCGCCGCGCACCCGGGTCTGCTGCCGGGACGCCGCGTGGACCACGGCGCCGACGTGCACGGGCCGGTGGCCGACGCGCTCGCCCGCTACGGCAACGCCGAACTCGCCGACCCGGTCACCCGGGTCGCCCGCGAACCGCTCCGCAAGCTCTCCCCCGGCGACCGGCTGCTGGGCCCGGTCGCCCTGCTGCGGCAGGCCGCCCAACGGGTCCCGGCGCATTTCGCGCTGGGCACCGCCGCCGCGCTGCTGTACGGATACGGCGACGAGGCGGTCCCGGCGGCCGACGCGTCGGCGCGGCGACTGCGCCGGCTGCTGACCGAGCGGGGCGTGTTCGCGGTACTGACCGGTGTGTGCGGCCTGGCGGCCGACGATCCTTTCGCCGCCGCGGTCGCCGCCCGCTACCACGGCTTCGTGTTCACCGACGACGGCGTACGGTTCCCGCCGGCCGCGCCCGCTCACAGCGCGGCGGCCCCTCCTCCGGGCGCCCTGCCCGACCGGGGGGAACGGCTCCACGGGCAGGTGGCGCGGTGAGCCGGCCACGGGTCTGCGTCCTGGTCGAGGCCGGCACGGACGCGGGCCGCAACCCGCTGCTGCGCCCGCTCGACGCGGCCCTGGCCGCACGCGGCGCGCGGTGCACGGCCTTCGACGCCACCGCGCCATGGACCCCGGCGGACCTGCCGGCGGCCGATGTGTTCCTCGTCAAGGGCGGCGACCCGGCGGTGCTCTGTGCCGCCGGGGCCGCGGCCGACGCGGGAGGCGCCTGTCTCAACTCGCTCGCCGCCACACTGCGGGTCAGCGACAAGGCCCGGGTGCTGGCGCTGCTCGACCGGGCGGGGCTGCCGGTTCCCGCGACGACCGTGGCGGCCGACGCCGACACGGTGGCGGGACTGCTCCGTGCGGCCGGGACGCCCCGGTTCGTGAAACCGCTGCACGGACAGCACGGCCGGGCAGTGGGCCTGCTGCGCCCGGGTGAGCGCCCGGTGGGCGCCGGGCCCTGGCTGGTGCAGGAAGCCGTCCACGGGCCGGGGTACGACTACAAGCTGTACGGCGTGGGGAGCCGGGCCGCGGTGCTGCGGGTCCACGTCGAGCCCGGCCGCGTCGACATGCCGCGTGTCCCCGTCCCCGCCCCGGAGCCGGGGCTGGTACGGCTGGGGCTGCGTGCCGCCGGCGTGTGCGGGCTGGTCTGCTGGGGCGTCGACGTCGTCGCCGGCGCGCACGGCCCGGTCATCGTCGATGTCAACGCCTTCCCCGGCTACCGGGGCGTGCCCCACGCCGCCGACTGGATCGCCGACGCCGCCCTCGCCACCGCGGGCGCGGCCGGGAGGCCGGCATGAGCGCGCCGACGGGCCACCGCCCGGGCCGCGTCCTCGGCGCCCACCCGGTACGGGCCGTGGTCGTGGAGGGCTTCACCACCCGGCTGGCCTTCGGCGTGGTCACCTTCGCGATGCCGCTGTACGCCCGGCAGCTGGGCATGTCCCTGGCCGAGATCGGGGTGCTCGTCGCGCTGAAGGCGCTGATCGAGCCGGCCGTCAAACCCTTCATGGGGCGGGCGGTGGACCGGTGGGGCGCCCGGCGCGGCTATCTGACCGCGGTGACGGTCCGTCTGGTCGCGTCGGTGCTGCTGTTCACCGCCACGACGCCCGTCTCGCTCTACGCGGTGCGCCTGGTCCAGGGCGCGGCGTCGGCCGCGCGCGATCCGGCGTCGATCAACGTGGTGGCCGACTCCAGCGAGCGGAAGCTCGGCCGGGCCTTCTCCCTGTCCTTCGGTGCGAAGGACCTGGGGGCCGTGTCCGCGGGGGCGCTCGGCGGGCTCCTGCTGTCCGGCAGCGGAAACGACTTCCGGTTGCTGTGGGGCTTGGTCGCGGTCATCTCCCTCGTACCGGTCGTGGTGATCTGGCTGTGGGTTCCGCGCCCCGAACGGAAACCGGCGGTCGTGGCGGCCACCGCGGCACCCCCGCGGAAAGCAGAGCCCCCCGCCGGGTCACGGGTGTTCCACGACCGCCGGTTGCGGCTGCTGTGCGCCCTGGGGCTGCTCGCCGGGGTGACCGCCCACATGACCCATGGCCTCTTCCCCGTGATCGCCACCGAGGTCGCCGGACTGAGCCCCGGCCAGATCGGCGCCATCTACTCCGCGTCCGTGCTCGTGCTGATCGTCGTCGGGCCGCTGGCGGGCCTGGCCGCCGACCGTTTCGGGGCGGCACCGCTCACCGGGGCGCGCGGGCTGGCCAACACGCTGTCCTCCCTGTTGTACCTGGTGTTCCCGACGGCCGGCGGCCTGCTGGCCGGCCGTCTGGTCGACGACGCGGGGAAGGCCGCGTTCCGGCCGCCGTGGGGAAGCATGCTGGCCCAGGCGGCACGCGGGGCCGGGCCGCGGGCCGGCCGGGTCGCGGCAACCCTGGACACCGCGTTGTCGGTCGGGGAGGCCTGCGGCCCGATCATCGCCACGCTGCTGTGGGACGTATGGGGCCTGGCGGCGTTCCTGCTGGCCCGCGCCGCTCTGGGCATCGCCACCGAGCTGGTCGTCACCCGGCGCCTGTGCCGCACCGCGCCCGCGCAGTGAGCGGACCGGCGCAGGGCCCGGCCGGTGCAGCCCCTGACGGCCGCATCGGGCGTGCCGACGGGGGCGACACGACGCACGATGAGGTCGATGAAGACGACTGAGCGCAACCGGGTGCGCGCCCTCGCTGCGGTGCGGTCGGTCCGGGTGCGTGTGCTCGCTTCCATCCTGCTGCTCACCGCGCTGGGGATGACGCTCGCGGGAGTCGCGGTGTACCTGGTGCAGAAGTCGCGGATCGACCACCGGGTACGGCTGCACGTGGACCGGGAGGCGGCGGAGTTCGAGAAGTTCAGCGCCCTGGCCGTCGATCCGCGGACCGGCAAGCCGTTCACGTCCCTCGACCGTCTCCTGTCCACCGCCACGCAGCGCAACGTCCCCGACGAGCACGAGGCGCTGCTCGCCGTGATCGACGGCGCGGTGCGCTACTCCTCGCCCGGGTCCAGGCCCGAACGGCTCAGCACGGACGAGGCCTTCCTGCGGGCCGTGCAAGCGGTGATCGACAGCGGGGAACCGGCGCTCGCCGCCGTCGGCACGGCGGCGGGACGGGTGCAGCTCGCCGTGCGTCCGGTGGCCCGCCGAGGGCACAGCGGGGCCTGGGTGGTCGTGCACTGGACCGAACGCGAGGAGGCCGAGTTCACCGACGTCATGCGCACCTACGTCCTCACGGCGCTCGGGGTCCTGCTGCTGGTGGCGATCGCCGGCTGGTTCGTGACCGGACGGCTGCTGGCACCCATCCGGCTCCTGCGGCGCACCGCCCTGAGGATCACCGACACGGACCTCACCCAGCGGATCAGCGTCAGCGGGCACGACGACCTGGCCGAGCTGGGGCGGACCTTCAACGTCATGCTCGGCCGTCTGGAGCACGCGTTCACCGGCCAGCGGGAGTTCCTGGACGACGTCGGGCACGAGCTGCGCACTCCGATCACCGTCGTGCGCGGCCACCTGGAACTCCTCGACAGCTGCGATCCGGCCGAGGTGGAGGAGGTCAGGGCGCTGGTGATCGACGAGCTGAACCGCATGGCCCGTATGGTCGACGACCTGCTGGTGCTGGCGCGGGCGGAGCGACCGGACTTCCTGCGCCTCGCGGCGGTCGACGTCGGCAGTCTGATCGACGAGGTCTTCGAGAAGGCGCGCGCGCTCGGCGACCGCCGCTGGCGGGTGGACGCGCGGGCGGAGGCCGAGTTGTACGGCGATTCCCAGCGACTCACCCAAGCCCTGCTGGAGCTCGCGCACAACGCGGTCGCGCTGACCGGCGAGAACGACACGGTCGCCCTGGGCTCCGCCGTCGACGAGGAGGGCGGGACCGTCCGGCTGTGGGTCCGCGACACGGGCCCGGGAGTGGCGCCCGACGACGCGGACCGCATCTTCGACCGGCGCCGGCGCGGTGCTTCGGGCCGCCGCGGAGGATCCGGGCTCGGCCTCGCCATCGTCCGGGCCATCACCGAGGCCCACGGCGGACGCGTTCTGCTCGATTCCCGCCCCTGGCACGGCGCCACGTTCACCCTCGTCATCCCCAGGGTCCACGCCGACCGGCCGGCCCGCGTGCCGTCCTGGGAGCCGACGCGATGAGCCGGATCCTCATCGCCGAGGACGAGGCGGGCATCGCCGCCTTCATCGAGAAAGGGCTGCGGGCCACGGGATTCTCCACCACCGTGGTCGGCGACGGAGCCACCGCGCTCGACCACGCCACGAGCGGGGAGTTCGACCTGCTCGTGCTCGATCTCGGGCTGCCCGTGATGGACGGCTTCACCGTGCTGCGCCGGCTGCGCCAGGAGCACGCGGACCTGCCCGTCGTCATCCTCACGGCCCGCGACTCGGCCGACGACACGGTCGCCGGTCTGGAAGGCGGTGCCGACGACTACATGGTCAAGCCGTTCCGGTTCGCGGAGCTGCTGGCCCGCATCCGGCTGCGGCTGCGCGACAGCCGGACCTCGGAGCTGACCGTGCTGCGGCACGGCGACCTCTCCCTCGACCTGCACACCCGGCGGATGTACGTCGACGGACGCGTCGTGGACCTCACGGCCAGGGAGTTCGTCCTGGCGGAGTGCTTCCTGCGCAACCCCGGCCAGGTGCTCTCCCGCGAACAGCTGCTGTCCCATGTCTGGCGGTACGACTTCCACCCGGGGTCGAACATCGTGGACGTCTACGTCCGTTACCTGAGGAACAAGCTGGGCCACGACCGCATCGAGACCGTACGCGGCATGGGCTACCGCCTCGCCGACCCACCACCGGACCCGGCCGGATGAGCACGGGCAGGTGCGCGTTCTCGTACCGCAGTCGTCGCAGTACGTGCACGCCGTCCAGGTCGGGCAGCATCCCGTCCAGGACGGCGGCGTGCGGGGCGCAGCCGCGGGGGCGATCACGCCGGTGACACCGCCGAGCAGGCTGTCGTAGTCGTCCTCGCTCGTGACGGCGACAGTCGCCGTGACACCCGCCCGGTGCAGCGTCGCACGGGCCTGCGCGGCGGCGTGCCGGGCGTCGGCGGCGTCACGGTGATCACCGCCAGATCGAGGTCCGCCTGCGGGACCTCACCGGCCGTCTGGAGGTGTCGGTGGCGGACGACGGCCGCGGCGGCACGCAGCTTCCGGCGGCCGCCCACGGCGGCGGCTTCGGCCTCGTCGGCCTGAAGGAACGGGTGACCGCGCTGGGCGGCGGACTGGACGCCGGGCCGGGGACGGCGTGGGATGGGAGGTGCGGGCGGTATTCCCGGCCCGGACATCCTGAGAGGCACGCCCCGCGCCCGCGTCCTGCCCGTGTGAGCGGCGGCGACCGGCATGGACCTGGCCGTGATCACCGCCGGGCGGGCGGGCGGGCGGGGCGGCTCACCGGCTGCTCGCGGTGGCGGCGACGGCGGGCAGGACGGCCAGGGCGAGGATGCCGCCGGTGAGAGCCAGGACGGGGTAGCCGGCAGCGGAGACGACGAGGCCGGAGGAGAGGCCGCCGGTGGCCCCGGCGATGGCGATGGAGACGTCGACCATGCCCTGGGTCCTGGCGCGGGTGGCCGGCGGCACGGCGTCGGTGATCATCGCGGTGCCGGAGACGAGGCCGAAGTTCCAGCCCAGGCCCAGCAGAGCGAGCGCGAAGGCGAGCCAGGCGACGGAGTCCGCGGGCGCCGCGGCGGCGGTGATTCCGGCGGCCAGGAGGGTGAGGCCGGAGGCGGCGGCGACGCCGGTACGGCCGTACCGGTCCACGAGCCAGCCGGTCAGCGGCGAGGGCAGGTACATGGCTCCGACGTGGAGGGCGATGACGAGACCGGAGGCGGCGGTGCCGTGGCCGTGGTCGTGCATGTGCACGGGGGTCATCGTCATGATCGCGACCATGACGAGCTGGGTGAGGATCATCGTCAGCGCGCCCGGTATCAGCCCAGGCCCACGAGGGGGCGCTGCCTCCGCCGGAGCGGCTTCCCTGTGCTCGAGGTCGAGGCTGCGGGCGAGCAGCAGGGGGTCGGGGCGCAGCCATACGGCGAGCACGAGGGCGGCCAGCGCGTACGCGGTGCCGGAGAGCAGGAACGGCCCGGCCAGGGTGGGGATGCCGAGGCCGGCGGCGAGGTCGCCGGTGGGTGCGGCGAGGTTGGGGCCGAGGACGCCGCCGAGGGTGGTGGCGACCAGGACGGTGGAGACGGCGCGGGCGCGGTGGGCGGGCGCGGCGAGGTCGGCTCCGGCGTAGCGGGCCTGGAGGTTGGTGGCGGTGCCGGCGCCGTACACGAACAGGGCGATGAACAGCAGCGCGGGGGTGCCGGCGACGGCGGCGGCGATGACGCCCGCGCTGCCGACGGCGCCGGTCAGGTATCCGGCGGCGAGGCCCGGGCGGCGGCCGCGGGCCTGGGAGATACGGCCCACCGCGACGGCGGCCAGTGCGGATCCGGCGGTGAACAGGGCGCTGGGCAGGCCCGCGAGATCGGTCGAGCCGAGCATGTCCTGCGCGAGCAGCGCCCCGACGGTGATGCCGGCCGCGAGCCCGGCGCCGCTCAGGACCTGGGAGGTGACCAGAACGGTCAGGGTGCGGCGCTGCGCCTCGGGCCGAGGGGACATACCGGCGGTGGTGTCCGGGGCGGTGCTTGTCACAGGCGAGTCTCCCTCCACGGCTACAGGACGTCGACGACGAGGTAGCCGTCGACACGGCGTACGTGCTCGCTGTCGGGATCGGGCGGGAGCGCGTGGCCGAGGTCGCCCGCGCGGACTTCGCTGATCCACTGATCGTGCTGGTACTCGTGGTTGATGAGCGTGGTGAGCAAGTGAGTGGCGACGATGGTGAGTTGTGTGGGGGCGCCGACCCGGCCGACGGCGATGTCGCCGATGCGGGCGTGCACGCGTTCGGCGACGGTGGTGCGGAAGTCGGTGAGGCGTCGGATCGTGGGCAGGGCCCCGCGGAAACGTTCGGGGTTCGCCGAATCCATCAGTGCGTCCAGCTCCGGGTCCGGGCTGGGCTCGGCCGCGGTGAGGTTGCGGATCATGAAGTGCGCGACATGGGCCTGGTGCCCCAGGTGCCAGCCGATCGCACTGGAGTTCTCGTGCGGGCGCCAGGTCACCTCGTCCGGGGTAAGGTCCCTCCACAGTTCGTCGGTGTAGGCGCGGGCTCGGTCGTACTCGCGCAGCAACGCGTCTATGGGGAGCATGAGTTCACCTCGTCTGTGGTCAGGGACGCCGTCACCGCTCGCTCGGCGGCGGCGGCGAGAGCACCCTCGATGTGTCCGGCGTACTGGGCGGCCGTCTCGGTCGACGCCCAGTGCAGCCTGCCGCCCAGCGCGGGCCGCTGGTAGACAGGGTGGCCGAACAGGGAGTAGTCGGCCAGGTGGTGCACGGCGGGCGGAGCGGTCCACCGCTCGCTGCTCCAGTCCTGCACCTGCCGCGTCTCGGGCTCGGCGGCGGCAGGGCCGAAGAGCTGTGTCAGCTGGGCGGTCACCGCCTGCGCGAAGCCGGGGCCGACGGCCCGGGCGGGAGCGAAACCGAACAGCGCGGCGGGCCGCCCGTCGGGACCCGACATGTCGTGCAGTTCCTGCAGCGGGCCGGTTCTGCTGAACGCCGCCCCGGCGAGCCCTTCGTCACGCCAGAAGGCGTCGGGGTAGCGGGCGACGACCTTGGCGACCGCTCCCATCCACACCGGGGTCGCCCGGGCGAGGCGGACCAGTTCCGGCGACAGCTCCGTGCCGAAGTCGATGCGCGCGAGGGCGAGCGCGGGAGGTACGGCCACGACGACCTGCTCGGCGTGCAGCACCGAACTCGGCGTACGGACTTCGAGCCCGCCGGTGGCGCGGCGGTGGATCGCGGTGACAGGACTGTCCGGTCGTACGACGTCCGTGGGCAGTTCGGTCGCGAGAGCGTGAGCGAGGGCGTCCGCCCCCGGTACGAAGCGGCGGGCGGGGGCGTCGATCAGGTTGCCGGGCAGCCGTCGTACGCCGGTGGCGTCCTGAACGAGCGTGTCCCCCGCGAGATGCTGCTCGAAGGTGCCGACGCCGAGCCGCGCGGCGAGATCCGCGACGCGTCTCTCCTCGTCCCAGAACCAGGTGGCCCCCAGGTCGAGGGCTCCGGGCGGGGCGGCCGTGCTGAGCAGCCGCCCGCCGATGCGTTCACGGGACTCCAGACACACGGTGTCGCGCCCGGCGCCAACAAGAGCGGTGGCCACGGCCAGTCCGGCGATCCCCGCACCGACCACGACGACGTCGTGACCGTCATGGTGGAGCATGTACGGCTCCCTTTCTCTGCTCGACTCTCTGCTCCACGGCCCCCATCAGGCGCCGGGAACGAGGACCATCCGGAACCGGGCCTCGCCGTCCTGCTGTACGTCGAGTGCCTGCCGCGCTTCCTCCAGCGACACGGTCTGCACCCGGGGGCGGACACCTGTGGCGACCGCGAAGCGCATGGCCTGTTCGGTGTCGGCGGGGCTGCCGGTCAGATGACC
The DNA here is from genome assembly GCF_030386795.1 of Streptomyces sp. S.PNR 29. Lineage (GTDB taxonomy): Bacteria > Actinomycetota > Actinomycetes > Streptomycetales > Streptomycetaceae > Streptomyces. Next base: position 255,596 of record NZ_JANUQM010000010.1, on the reverse strand, counting down.
GGTGACACTGCGAGCGCCCATGACGAGCTTGGCCAGGGGAAGGTTCAGGGGAGATCCGTCGAAGCCGACGATGGTGAGCCGCCCGTGCGGGGCGAGCCCGTCCACCAGCTCCGCGAGCGGCTTGCCGCTGGAGGCCGTGGACAGGATCAGCCGCGCCCCGCCCAACTCCCGCAGCGCCGCCCCGGGTTCCTGCCGTTCGGTGTCGATGTAGTGCCGCGCGCCCAGCTCCTGGGCGAGCTGCCGCTTCTGCTCGCCCCGGCCGACCGCCACCGTCTCGTACCCCATCGCCGCGGCGAACTGCACCGCCAGATGCCCCAGACCGCCGATCCCGAGGACGGCGACCAGGTCACCCGGCCCGGCGCCGGAGTGCCGCAGGGCGTTGAAGGTGGTGACACCGGCGCAGCCGAAGGGCGCGGCCTCCGCCAAAGACAGGCCCTCGGGGATCCGGGCGAGTGCGGAGGCGGGAACCGTGAGGGTGCTCGACCAGCCACCGGGGTACGCCATTCCCGGGATCTTCCGCTCCGGACAGTGGACGACATCCCCGGTACGGCAGGCGGAGCAGTGCCCGCAGCTGCCGCCGAACCAGCCGACGGCGACCCGCTCCCCCACGTCCCAGCCCCGCACCTGGGGGCCCAGCTCCGCGATGGCACCGGCGACCTCGTGGCCCGGGGTGATCGGGAAGCCCGCCGCCGGAGCGGAGTCGCGGACCGTACCGATGTCGGCGCCGCAGATGCCGCTCGCCGCCACGTCGATACGCACCTCGCCGGCCCCAGGCGGCCGCTCCCGTACCGGGACGACCCGTGCGGCGGCCCCGGACTCCGCCACCTGTGCGGCCCTGTGAACACGGTTGGCATCCTGGGACACGAGAATCGCTCCTGAAAAACAAAAACCCGAAAACAAAGGAAAATGGAAAGAGAAGGGACGCGGATATCCACGGAACACCGCGCGCATGGCTCCGCCCGCACCGTAAGGCGACCTGAGCGGTCCCGGGTAGAGGATCATGGCGAATGAGGCCATAAGGAGCGGCTATGACAACGGAGGTCATGCCCCCATGACTCCGGTACCGGTCAGCGGGAGGCGGTGACGACCCCGACCCCGAAGCCGATCAGCGCCACGCCCGTGGTCCGGCCGAGCGCGCGGCGGATCCGCGGCTTTCCGAAGGACCGGATCGGCCGGCGTTCCCCTCCTCGAACCGGTCGCGCGTTCAGCCACATCGGACGCCGACGGCCGGCGCTGCGCGAACACTGGCTCCGCCTCCCCAGGGTGCGGCGGACAGGACGGGCGTAGGCACTTGCTGCTGCCCGGCATGCCGCTCCCGGCGCCGGGGGCCCTGGCAGATCTCCCCTTCTGTCCGCCGAAAGTCCAGGTCAGCGGTGTACCCGGCGATGTGTCAGGTGGCGCAACAGTTCCGCAACACCACTATCCCTACCGGATGGGTATGGTTCCGGCCATGCCTCCGACCGACCGCATCCGAGACCACGCCGGCCAGGGCGCGACGACTGTCGCCGCCCACCGTGCGCGACGCCGGCTGCGCGCGGACCGGGCGCGTCAGCTCGCCGACCTTCTCCGCCGTCAGATCCTCGTCGGCGGCTTCTCCTCCGGCACTCTCCCCCATGAGTCCGTCCTCGCCACCGACTACCGCGCCTCCCGCAACACCGTTCGCGAGGCCCTGGACCTGCTGCGCGCCGAGGGCCTGGTGGAACGCCAGCCCGGCGTCGGCACCGTGGTCGTGGCCCGTAAGTACCCCCACGGCCTGGACCGCCTGATGGGCCTCGCGGAGACCCTCCACGAGCACGGCCGGGTCACCAACGAGGTCCGCACCATGGGCCCCGCCCCGGCGCCTCTCCCCGTCGCCGATCGCCTCCGCGTCCCATCCGGCACCGACGTCCTCTATATCGAACGCCTGCGCCGGCTGAACGGCCTCCCCCTGTCCCTGGACCTCACCTACATCCCGCTGGACATCGGCACCGCTCTGCTCGGCTGCGACCTGGAGAACACGGACGTCTTCCGCCTCCTGGAAGCCGTCACCGGCCAGCGGCTCGGCCACGCCGGGATCACCCTGGAGGCGGTCACCGCGGACGCCCATTCCGCCGCCGTGCTCCAGGCCCCGCGCGGTGCGGCCGTGCTGATGCTGGAACGCCTCACGCACCTCGCCGACGGGCGCCCCGTCGACCTGGAGTTCATCCGCTTCCGCGGCGACCGCATCACGATGAGCGGCCTGCTGCACCGCTCCCTCTGACACACCTCCCCCTTACCGAGTCCGACCTTCCTGGAGACAGCCATGCCCTTGGCGCCCCAGCGGGCCGATGTGCCCGTGACCATCGACGAGTCGAAGTGCATCGACGGCTGCACGCTCTGCGTGGACATGTGCCCGCTGGACTCCTTGGCCATCGACGTCAGCAGCGGGAAGGCGTACATGCACGTCGACGAGTGCTGGTACTGCGGCCCGTGCGCGGCCCGCTGCCCCACCGGAGCCGTCACGGTCAACATGCCCTACCTGCTCCGGTGAAAGGCCCCGCCACCATGAAACGCACGGCAGTCGCAGTATCCGCACTCGCCCTTCTGCTCCCGCTCACCGCCTGCGGCGGTGACGCCGAGGCCGGTGGCGGCTCCACGGTCACCGTCACCGTCGGCTACCAGTCCAAGACCATCAACACGGTCACGGCCGGCACGCTGCTCCGCTCCCTCGGCTACTTCGAGAAGCAGCTGAACTCGCTCGGCGACGGCGTCACCTACAAGGTCGTCTGGCAGGACTACGCCACCGGTGCCCCCATCACCGCCCAGATGACCGCCGGAAAGATCGACATCGGTTCGATGGGCGACTTCCCGCTGCTCATCAACGCGGCCCGAGGCAAGCAGCTGGGCCGGCCCACCCGTCTGGTCTCGGTCACCGGCTACAACCTCCGCGGCGGCCTGAACACCATCGTCACGGCGCCCGGCTCGGGGCTCACCTCCGTGAAGGATCTGAAGGGGAAGAAGGTCTCCACGAGCGTCGGCTCCGCCGCCGACGGCACGCTCGTACGGGCCCTGCAACGCGCCGGCATCGACCCCGGCAAGGGCATCGAGAAGCTCAACCAGCAGCCCGCGGTGGGCGCTTCGGCCCTGGCGGCGGGCAGCGCGGACGCGTTGTCGCAGTTCGTGGCCTGGCCCGGACTGCTCGCCCACCAGGGCAAGGCGAAGGCCTTGTACGACGGCGCGCAGCTGAACCTGCCCACCTTCCACGGCGTCACCGCCCGCGAGGACTTCGCGAAGGACCGGCCGACCGTCCTGGAGGCGTTCCTCAGGGCCCAGGCACAGGCCACCGACTACCTGAACGACCATCCCGTCACCGCCGCCGAGAAGGTCGCAGGGGCCACCGGCCTGCCCGCCGAGGTCGTCTACCTCTACAACGGCGCGCACGGCATCGCCACCTTCGACCCGGCCCTCAAGCCCCGGCTCGTCTCCGCCCTGAAGCACGACGTGTCGATCCTGAAGTCCGCGAAGCTGACCGGTGACGTGGACGTGGACTCCTTCGTCGACGACCGGTACGTGAAGAAGGCCCTGGGGACGACGTACGCCGAGCGGCTCGCCGCCACGCCCCCGGCCGCCGCGAGCGAGGTGTGGCCGAAGGGCTCCGCGCGGACGCGGACCTTCAAATCGCCCGCCGGACTGCTGCGTTACGTGTCCGCCCACCGCGACGCCATCCGCGCCGCCTACGTCCCCGACGCCACCACCGGCACCCTGTGGTTCGCGGACAAGGCGGTGTGGGTGGCCGACGGCGAGAAGCTGCTGCCCTTCGTCGCACCGGCGACCGCACGGGCCTACGTCGACGGTCATGGCGGCGCGAGCGTCGTCACCTATGCCGAGGCGCTGGAGCGGGCGTCGTGACCCGGTACGCGCTGCGCGGGCTGTCCCTGGCCGCCGCCCTCGGCCTCTGGCAGTTGCTGACCAGCCTGGACATCGACGTCTGGCTGCGCTTCTCGCAGTTCCCCACGGTCACCGACGTGGCCCGCGCCTTCGCCGACCGGCTGTCCGGACCCGACTACTGGACGGATCTGGCCGACAGCCTCACCCGTATCCTCACCGGTTTCCTGCTGGCCTCAGTGCTGGGTGTGGCCACGGGCGTGCTCGTGGCACGCTCCCGGCTCGCCGAGGACCTGCTCGGCCCGCTGCTGGAAGTCGTCCGCCCCGTCCCGGCCATCGCCCTGGTCCCCGTGGCGATCCTCCTGTTCCCCTCCAATGAACAGGGCATCGTCTTCATCACCTTCACCGCCGCCTACTTCCCGGTCCTGGTCTCCACCCGGCACGCGGTGCGCGCACTGACCCCCGTGTGGGAGGAGGCGGTGCGCACCATGGGCGGCGGCCGGTGGCGGATCCTCGGTTCGGTCGTCCTGCCGGGCGCGCTGCCCGGCATCTTCGGCGGCCTGTCGGTCGGCATCGGCGTGGCGTGGATCTGTGTGATCTCGGCCGAGATGATCTCCGGCCAGTACGGGGTCGGCTATCGCACCTGGCAGGACTACACGGTCGTCGACTACCCCGGGGTGTTCGTCGGCATGGTCACGATCGGCGTGCTCGGCTGGCTCACCTCCACGGCCGTCGAGCTGCTGGGCCGCCGACTGACCCACTGGCTGCCGCGTACGTCGTACGTCCCCGGCGGACGGGCCCCACGCCTGGTGCGCGGCGCCACAGCCCTCCTACCGGCCGGCCCCAGGACCAAGGAGAACGTGCCCCATGACCAGCTCGTCTGACGTGCGTTCCCCCGCTGGCACCGGTGCGGGGCTGGCCCTGCGCGATGCCGTCCTCGGACGGCCCGGCGCGCCCGTGCTCGACGAGGTGAACCTCCATGTGGCTTCCGGTGAGATCCTCACCGTCGTCGGCCCCTCCGGCTGCGGCAAGTCGACGCTGCTGCGCACGCTGGCCGGGCTGCTGTCGCCTCTGGCCGGAGAGGTCACCCAGGATGCGGGACCACTGACGGGGCCCTCCGCCGACCGTGCGCTGATCTTCCAGGAGGATGCCCTCCTGCCCTGGCGCACCCTGCGCGCGAACGTCGAACTGCCCCTCGCCATCAAGGGGTTGTCCCGCTCCGCACGCCGTGCCCAGGCCGCTGCCTGGCTCAGCCGCGTGGGGCTGGCCGAACAGTCCCGGCACCTGCCGCACCGCGTCTCCGGCGGGCAACGCCAGCGCGCCCAACTGGCCCGGGCCCTCGCCGGAGCGCCCCGTGCCGTCCTGATGGACGAACCGTTCGGCGCCCTCGACGCCCAGACCCGCGCCGGCATGCAGGACCTGCTGGTGGAGGTGCTGCACGGCACGGGCGCCACCGTCGTCTTCGTCACCCACGACGTGGACGAGGCCCTGTTCCTCGGCGACCGCGTGGCCCTGCTCGGCGCCGGCCGCCTCATCGCCGTACGGGACGTACCGCGCCCGCGCGAGCGCGCCGCCCACGACGATCCGGCGCGTGTCGCCCTGCGGCGCGAAGTCCTCACATCACTCGGTTCTTGAAAGGCACCCTGGTGGACACCCCCCTTCGGATCCCGGCTCTCACCGACGCCGAGGAAGTGACCTGTGACGTCCTCGTGATCGGCGGCGGCACCGCCGGCACCATGGCTGCCCTGACGGCCGCCGAGCACGGCTCGGACGTACTGCTGCTGGAGAAGGCCCACGTCCGCCACTCGGGCGCGCTCGCCATGGGCATGGACGGCGTCAACAACGCTGTCATCCCCGGCCGTGCCGAGCCGGACGACTACGTCGCCGAGATCACCCGCGCCAACGACGGCATCGTGGACCAGTCCACCGTCCGCCAGACCGCCACCCGCGGGTTCGCGATGGTGCGGCGGCTGGAGTCGTACGGGGTGAAGTTCGAGAAGGACGAGCACGGCGACTACGCGGTCCGCCAGGTCCACCGCTCGGGTTCCTATGTGCTGCCGATGCCGGAGGGCAAGGACGTCAAGAAGGTCCTGTACCGGCAGCTGCGGCGGCGCGAGATGCGCGAGCGGATCCGGATCGAGAACCGGGTGATGCCGGTGCGCGTTCTCACGATGGACGGGCGGGCCGTGGGCGCGGTCGGCTTCAACACCCGCACGGGCGCCTTCGTCACCGTCCGGGCGGGCGCTGTGATCCTGGCGACCGGCGCCTGCGGTCGCCTCGGCCTGCCGGCGTCCGGCTACCTGTACGGCACGTACGAGAACCCGACGAACGCGGGTGACGGCTACGCGATGGCGTACCACGCGGGCGCTGAGCTGACCGGCATCGAGTGCTTCCAGATCAACCCGCTGATCAAGGACTACAACGGCCCCGCCTGCGCGTATGTCGCCAACCCCTTCGGCGGCTACCAGGTCAACCGGCACGGCGAACGCTTCGTCGACTCCGACTACTGGTCGGGCCGGATGATGGCCGAGTTCGCGGCGGAGGTCGCCAGTGACCGGGGCCCGGTGTACCTGAAGCTGAGCCACCTGCCGGAGGAGTCGGTCTCGGCCCTGGAGTCGATCCTGCACTCCACCGAGCGCCCGACCCGCGGAACCTTCCACGCCGGCCGCGGCCATGACTACCGCACCCACGACGTGGAGATGCACATCTCCGAGATCGGCCTGTGCGGCGGCCACTCGGCCTCGGGCGTACGGGTCGACGACCACGCCCGTACGACCGTCCCCCGGCTGTACGCGGCCGGAGACCTGGCCTGTGTCCCGCACAACTACATGATCGGCGCGTTCGTCTTCGGGGACCTGGCGGGCGCGGACGCGTCCCAGTACACCCCGTACGAAGGGGAGTTGCCCCTTGACCAGCTGCAGGCGGCGCACGAGCTGATCTACCGTCCGCTGGGCAACCCCGACGGCCCGCCGCAGCCCCAGGTCGAGTACAAGCTGCGGCGCTTCGTGAACGACTACGTGGCTCCGCCGAAGTCCGGCGCCCGGCTGTCGCTGGCCCTGGAGGCGTTCGAGCGGATGCGCGCCGACATCGCCGCGATGGGGGCGCGCACCGCGCACGAGCTGATGCGCTGCGCGGAGGTGAGCTTCATCCGGGACTGCGCGGAGATGGCCGCGCGGGCCTCCCTGGCCCGCACGGAGTCCCGCTGGGGCCTCTACCACGACCGTCTCGACCACCCGCGGCGTGACGACGCGTCCTGGTTCCACCACCTCGATCTGCGCAAGTCCCCCACGGGCGCGATGGAGTTCACGGCACGTCCCGTTGCCCCCTATCTGGTCCCGGTCGACGAGTTCAGGCCGGTCGGCGGCCCCTCCCGTCATCTCGGCGAGGTCCACCCGGAACAGGTGGCGATCGCGGGTGTCCGGGAAGCAGCGCCGGTGGCGATGCGGCAGGAGCCCGCCGTCACCGGTACCACTTCCCACCCCGGTACCGACGCGGACGTGCCGGTCTCACCGCGTCTGCTCGAACTCCTCTCCCTCGCGGAGGACGAACCCCCGCTCCCCGCCCTCACCCCCTACCTGACCGACCCCGACCCCACCGTCCGCCGAACGGCCGTCACCGTCCTGACGGAGACGGTTCCGCCGGGCACCGGACCGGCACTGGCCGCCACGCTCGCCGACACCGACGCCGACGTCCGCGCTGCCGCCGCCGCCTCACTGCGCGAACTGGTCGAGACGCTGGCGCCTGAACCAGCGTTGCGCGACGGCCTTGTCGCCGCTCTGTCGCAAACCGACCCCGTCGCCCGCGCCGCCGCGCTGGACGCCCTGCGGGTCCTGCGTCTCGGTGACACCGGGCTGTTCGCGAACTCCCTGTCGGACTCGGACACCGCCGTCCGCATCGCGGCAGTGCGGGCGCTCGTGTCGGTCGACGCCGCCGCGGAGCTGGCCCGCGCGGCGACCGCCGACCCGTCCCGCGAGGTCCGCGTCACCATCGCCAAGGCCCTGGCCACCGTGACAGCTAGGCCGCTCGGCGGCACCCTGCCGACCGGCCCCGGCCCCGGCCTGGTCCACTCGGCCCTCGCCGGGCTCATCGACGATCCCGACGTCCTGGTGCGTGCAGCCGCCTACGAAGCTCTGGGCATGAATGGCTGTCCGGCTCCCCTGGCCGCACGCGCGCAGGCAGCCTTGTCCGACCCGGCTTGGCAGGTGCGGGTCGGCGCCGCCACCGCTCTGTCCCTCGCGGACCCAGGCCTCGCGGTCCCCGCCCTCGCCAAGGCACTCGCCGACCCCAACGCCGACGTCCGCAAGGCAGCCGTGGCGGCACTGACCCGCCACCGTGCCACCGAGGACGCCCGAGCGGCCCTGGCCACGGCGACGACGGACCCGGACGCGGACGTCAGGGCCTTTGCGGCCCGGGCCCTGTGAGCGAACCGCTGCGACGGAGACGACAGCTCCGGAGCGCGGGCAGCGACGTGGGCCGTGCTGACAAGGGCCCTCAGAAGCCATGCGGAGGTTGACCGAGCTTCCGCGACTGTGCGCCGAGGTCGAGGGAGCTGGTGGTGTTCGATCCGCATTCACCCGTACCGTCGGCATCGCATCAGGCATCGTCGTCGGACGGCTGCGCCCGGCCCCGCCGCCCGCCAGGGACAAGCCCAGGACTACTCAGCTGGGCATCAGCCGAACCACCTCTCCGAGGGTGATGCGTCCCGCGTCACGGAGGGCGGCCTCGCGGGCGAACTCGGCGGCCGGCTCGGCGGCCGGCTGGGCGGCGAGGGCGTCCGCCTCGGCGTCGTCGGCGATCACGTGGGTCATCGCCGGCCCCCCGCGTCCGCGAAGGGGATCTGAGCGACGGGCCGTGCGGCCGTCGCGCCGCGGAACGGATGGCTCCACAGCCCGCGCGCCTGAAGCCGTGGCAGGACGCCCTCGCCGAACCAGTACGCCTCCTCCAGGTGCGGGTAGCCGGAGAGCACGAACTCGTCGATGCCGAGGGAGTGGTACTCCTTGATGCGCTCGGCGACCTCGTCATGGCTGCCGACCAGTGCGGTGCCCGCGCCGCCGCGGACCAGGCCGATGCCGGCCCACAGGTTGGGGTGGATCTCCAGACGGTCGCGGCCGCCACGGTGCAGGGCGAGCATCCGCTGCTGCCCCTCGGACTCGCTGCGGGCGAGCCCGGCCTGGACCGACCGCACGGTTTCCGGGTCGAAGCCCTCCAGGAGACGGTTCGCCTCCGCCCAGGCCTGCTCGGGGGTGTCGCGGGTGATGACGTGCAGCCGGATCCCGAAGCGCAGGGTGCGGCCCTCCTTGGCCGCCAGACCTCGGATCCAGGCGATCTTCTCGGCGACCGCGGCCGGCGGCTCGCCCCAGGTGAGGTACACGTCGACGTGCTTGGCCGCGACCTCCCCGGCGATGGGCGAGGACCCGCCGAAGTACACCTCCGGCACCGGGTCGGGCAGCCGGGCCAGCTCCGCCTCCTCGACCCGGAGGTGCTCACCCGCCAGGCCGACGGTCTTTCCCTGCCACAACCCCCGGACGATTTCCAGGAATTCGCCGGTCCGGCGGTAGCGGGCATCCTTGTCGAGGAAGTCGCCGTAAGCCTTCTGCTCGTGGCTCTCGCCGCCGGTGACCACGTTGAGCAGCAGCCGTCCGCCGGTCTGCCGCTGGAAGGTGGACGCCATCTGCGCGGCGAGCGTCGGCGAGACGAAGCCGGGCCGGAAGGCGACCAGGAACTTCAGCCGCTCGGTGTTCTGGCTGACCATCGCCGTGGTCAGCCACGCGTCCTCGCACCAGGCGCCGGTGGGGGTGAGCGCGCCCACGAAGCCCAACTCCTCGGCGGCACGGGCGATCTGGCTCAGATAGGCGACCGTCGGCGGCCGGTCACCGCCGGTCGTGGTGACCGGGGTGCCGTGGCCGCCGCCGACGACGTGGCGGCTGTCGCCGTTGGTGGGCAGGAACCAGTGGAAGGTGAGGGACACGTGGGCCTCCGATGGGGGATTGGTTCGTCAGAGCAGGCCGTGCCGGGGCGGCCGTGTGCCGTTGAGCAGGTAGCGGCCGATGTGCTGGATCTTCCAGCGGGCCGGGTCGTGCAGCGTGTGGGTGCGGGCGTCGCGCCCATGGCGGTGCAGGCCCAGGGAGTCGAGCGCCGACCGGGTGCCGGAGACCTCGAAGAGGGCGCTGCCGACCTCCAGGGCGGCCTCCGCCGCCGTCACCTTGGCGGCGGCCACCGCGATGGATGCCTCCGCGGCGAAGTCGTCGGTCAGGTCGGCGCGGGCCGCGTCCACGGACCTGGCCGCGGTGGCGAGCAGCGCGTCGGCGGCCGGACACGGATCGCCAGTTCACCGAACCGTTGGATCAGCAGGGGGTCCTCGGCGGCGGTCGGGTGGCCTTCGTCGACGCTCTCGAACCAGGGGCGGCTCTTGGTGCGGACGAACTCCACGGTTGGGGGCCTTGGAAGGTGAGGTGGTGCGGCACGACCCGGTCGGCCGGGACGGGCACCGACTCCAGGCGGACGGTTCCACCGGCGGTGGTGCGCTGGCCCATGCCGTCTCGGTCGTCCACGACCGGGCGAGGACGGGGGATCCAGTCGGCGAACAGCGCGCCGGTGGAGTAGTGCTTGACGCCGTCGAGGACGTACGACCCGTCGGGGCGCCTCGCGAGCCGCGTACGGATGTCCTGCACATGGCTGGTGCCCGCCTCGGACTGGGCGTTGCCGAACCGCTTGCCCGCGAGCACCTCGCCGAAGAAGAACTCCTTCTGCGCCTGCGTCCCCTGTCGGCGGAGAACATTGACGTACACGAAGTGACTCTGCGGGATCTGGGCGAGGCCGGCGTCGGCCGAGGCCGGCAGCCGGAAGATCTCCGCGAGTGTCTCGGTGCTGACGTCCGCGCCGCCGAACTGCGCGGGCACCGTCACGGCGAGCAGCCCGGACGCGGACAGCCGCTCCAGTTCCGCGTGCGGCAGCCGCCGGGCGTCCCGCTCGGCGGCGTCCTTGCAGAAGTCCGCGGCCAGTTCGGCCGCGACGGCGAGGGCCTCGGCATCATCGGCGATCACGGTCGCGGCGCTCATCCGGTGGCCGCCAGCAGGGTCGAGCGGCCACCGAGCGCCAGCGAGAACTGGTCGGTGACCTGGGCCAGGGCCTCGGCGGGGCCCGGTGCGACGGTCAGGGTGCCGTCGTCGGCCACGCTGATGTCCTTGTCGAGCGTGAACCAGCCGGGCGTGATGTGGGCGGGTCCCATGGAGTTCAGCACGGGACGCAGGGCGTAGTCGATGGCCAGGACGTGGGCGGTGGTACCGCCGGTGGCCAGCGGGAGGATGGTCTTGCCGGCCAGCGCGTACTGCGGGAGCAGGTCCAGCAGCGCCTTCAGCAGCCCGGAGTAGGCGGCCTTGTAGACGGGGGTGCCGATCACAACCCCGTCCACCCGTTCGAACAGGGCGGTGGCCTCGACGATCGCCGGATGCCGGAAGTCGGCGTGCAGCAGGGCCTCGGGCGGGAGCGTACGGACGTCGAAGGGGATGACGTCGTGCCCCTGGGCCCTGAGCCGGCCGTCGAGGTGGCGCAGCAGCCGGGCGGTGCGGGAGGTGACGGAGGGGCTTCCGGAGACGGACAGGACGGTGGCCATGCGAGGACCTTTCAGGGTCGTGTCGGATGCGGATGGCGGTCAGACTCGGGCGTCGACGGGCTCGGACTCGGCTTCCCGGGTCTCCAGTTCACGGACCCAGGGCAGGGCTCGGGGGTGCCGATCAGGCCGGTGCGGAAGCCGTCGTTGTACTGGACGAGGTCCTCGACATCGCGCCGCCCGGCGCGGCCACCCCGGGCACCGGCCCCGGGGCCCCGCCCACTGTCACATCCACTGCAGACCAGGATGGTTGGGCTACGGAGGTCATTCGCCCACCGCCGCAAGGGTTTGCGTCCCGCGTGCCGCCCGTTCGGCGTCGCGCTTGGCGACCTCCTCGCGGACGATCGGGATCACGTACCGGCCGAAGTCGATGGCGTCGCCCAGCAGGTCGTAGCCGCGGGCGGAGAGGATGTCGACGCCGAGGTCGTAGTAGTCGAGGAGTGCCTGGGCGACCGTCTCCGGCGTGCCGACGAGGGCGTTGGAGTTGCCCGCGCCGCCGGTCGCTGCGGCGGTCGGGGTCCACAGGGCGCGGTCGTAGCGCTCCCCCGCCTCGGCGATGGCGAGCAGCCGTTGCGATCCGGCGTTCTGCGGCTGGGTGTGCCCGTTGTGGCGCTTGGTGATCGCCTCGCCTTGCTCCTTGCGGGCCTTGATCGCGCCGACTGTGCGGTGGGCCTTCTCCCAGGCCAGCTCCTCGGTCGGGGCGATGATCGGGCGGAACGCCACCTGGATGCGCGGCACGTCGGTGCGGCCCGCGGCCTGCGCGGCGGCCTTCACGTTCTCGATCTGCTCGGCGGTCTTCGCCAGCGGCTCGCCCCACAGGCAGTAGATGTCGGCCTCGGCGCCTCCGGCGGCGTACGCGGCAGGGGACGAGCCGCCGAACGAGACATTCGGTCGGGGCTGTTGGACGGGGAAGACGTCGCTGACGAAGTCGTCGAAGCGGTAGTGCTCGCCCTCGTGGTCGAAGGGCTCGTGGGTGGTCCAGATCTTCTTGACGATCCGGATGTACTCGCGGGTGCGGGCGTAGCGCTCGTCCTTGGTGAGGGTGTCGCCCTCGCGGCCCTGCTCGTGGTCGTTGCCGCCGGTGATGAAGTGCACGGTCAGACGGCCCTCGCTGATCTGGTCGAGGGTGGCGAAGGTCTTGGCGGCGAAGGTGGGGTAGGAGACGTTGGGCCGGTGGGCGAGCAGGATCTGCAGGCGCTCCAGCCTGCTCGCGATGTACGCGGCGGCCGGGGCGGGGTCCGGGGACCCGGAGCCGTAGGCGAACAGCACCCGGTCCCAGCCGTGGTCCTCGTGGGCCCGGGCGAGCCGGAGCGTGTACTCCTTGTCGAACGCGGCGCCGGAGCGGGGCGTGGTTTCGGAGCCGTCGTTGGTGGCGGCGATGCCGAGGAACTCCACGGGCATGGGCATGGCCTTTCAGGGGTTGCGGCGGCACGCAGGCAGGCGGAATCGCCTTGCGTGCAGGCATGAGTGAACAGCCCGTCAGGCAGACGGGTCGGTGCAGTCGTGACGACGTCGAGCGTCGGGAGAAGCAGAGCTGCGGCAGCGCGCGTGGGGAGAGAACTCGGCCCGCGACGGGGTCACCGAGGGAGGGAAGGGCCGGTCAGACGGCCCGCTGCCGAGTCAGGCGCAACACGCGGCGGACCACACCCGACCGAAGTCGATGTGATCGCGCGAGACCAAGCGCCGCTGGGCATACATGCGACCAATTGAGCAGTACATCGTGGCGCTCGTCAAGCAGCGCCCGGATGCCGGACCGCCCCGGGCTGGCGCTGTCCTGGGCACTGTTGACACATCGATGCCCTGGGCCCATACGATCGACAGCGGATCGGCCGCCCTGCCCGGCAGCCTTCCCGGCCGCGTTGAGGGACGCGGCGAATGTGACGACACCGAGCCCCGGCCGCACCGTATGCACGCAGCGCCTGTGCCGTTGCGCTCCCTGCGAGTGCCACCGGGTGGTCACCCACGCCTGCGATCCCCTCCCCCGGAGAGCCTCTCGATGGTCACGCCTTCCGAAGTCACGCCGGCCCCTGCGACGAAACCCCCGAAACGGGCGAGCGCGCCTGGCCCCGACGTGCCGCGGATCGTGCCGCGCCGACACGTCGGCCGGTGGCTGACCGCTGCGGTCGCGCTGCTGCTGTTCGCGATGGTGCTCAACTCCGTCGTCCGCAACGACGCCTTCCAGTGGGACGTGGTGGGCCGGTACTTCACCACCGCCGCCGTGCTCGACGGACTGCTGCTGTCCCTGTGGCTGACGGCTGTGGTGATGGTGCTCGGATTCCTGCTCGGCACCGTGCTCGCGGTGATGCGGCTGTCGGCCAACCCCGTTCTGCGCACGCTGAGTGGCTGCACCAGCAGCGGCGTGGACCTGCTGATCGGCACCCTCAAGGGCACCAGCATCGTCAGCGTGCTGGCCGTGCACGACCTGCTGTACTCGGTGCAGCTGATCTACAACCAGACCTACCAGGTCATCCCGCTGCTGATGGTCGCCACCCTCTGGTACATCGCGGTCACCACCGTGCTCAGCGCGGGCCAGTTCCACGTCGAGCGGTACTACGCCCGCGGCAACTCCCGTGCCCTGCCGCCGACCCCGCTGCAACGGCTGCGCGGCCACCTCACCGCCGTGCGCCGCCGGCTGAACGCGGCCACGGCTGCCGACGCCCGCCCGGCGATCGGCGGTGACCGGTGAGCAGCACCCCTTCGCCGGCCGTCCTGGTCGTCGTCGGCGCGGGGCCGCGCGCCACGGGCCTGCTGGAGCGCATCGCCGCCAACGCGCCCGAACTGTGGGACGACGTACGGGAGTTGCGCATCCATCTGGTGGACCCGCACCCGCCCGGCCCGGGACGCGTCTGGCGCCACGAGCAGTCGGCGCTGCTGCGGATGAACTCCATGGCCGAGGACGTCACCATGTTCACCGACGAGTCCTCCACGATCGACGGCCCGGTACAGCCGGGCCCTTCCCTTGCCGAGTGGGCCGCCCAGTTCTCCGGCCGGAGCCCGCGCCACGCCCCGTACGCCGAACCCACCGACCCTGACGTGCTCGCCGAACTGCGCACGCTCGACGGGTCCGACTTCCCCACCCGCCGCACCCAGAGCGCCTACCTCGACTGGGTGTTCCGCAGGGCGCTGGCCCAGCTACCGCCCACCGTCACGGTCGAGTGGCACCCCACCACCGCGACCGCCGTCACCGGCCCCCCGGACGGCCCGCAGCAGGTGCACCTGGCCGACCGCGCCACTCCGCTCACCGCCGACCTGGTGATCCTGGCCCAGGGCCACCTCGGCTCCAGGCCCGCCGCCGAGCACCGCGACCACGCCGCCTTCGCCCGCCGGCACGGCCGCTTCCACCTCCCGCCCGAGTTCTCCGCCGACGCCGACCTGTCCGCACTGCGACCCGGCGAGCACGTCATCCTGCGCGGCTTCGGGCTCGCCTTCATCGACCTGATGACCCTGCTCACCGAGGGCCGCGGCGGCAGATACCGCACCGAGGCCGACGGCACCCTCACCTACCTCCCGTCCGGCCGCGAGCCCGTCCTGCACGTCGGATCGCGGCGCGGGGTGCCGTACCACTCCAAGACGCGCTACCAACTCCAGGGCCCGCGGCCCCCACTGCCGCGCTGCTTCGGCCCCGAGGCGATCGACGCGCTGCTCGCCGAGGACCGCCCGCTGGACCTGCGGCGCGATGTGTGGCCGCTGATGGCCAAGGAGATCGGCTTCGGCCACTACCACGAGCTCTTCCACGCCCACCCCGAGCGCACGGCCCTCCCCTGGCCGGATTTCGTCGCCGCCTACGACCGCCTGGGCTGGTACGACGAGGACATGGCGACCCTCGTGGCCACAGCCATACCCGACCCGGCGGACCGCCTCGACTTCGAAGCCCTGGACCATCCGCTGGACGGCCTCACGTTCCCCACGCCGGAGGCCTTCCAGGACCACCTGCGCGACCACATCACCCGCGACGTCGCCCGCCGCGAGGACCCGGAGTTCAGCGCCGACCTCGGGGCATTCCTCGCCCTGCTCTCGGTCTACGGGCAACTGCCCCGCCTGGTCGCGGCGGGGCGACTGACCGCGCATTCCGTCGCCGAGCAACTCGACGGCTGGTGGCACGGCTTCTTCGGCTTCCTCGCCTCCGGCCCGCCAGGCTTCCGCCTGCGCCAACTCCTCGCGCTGTCCCGGTCCGGGATCGTCCGCTTCCTGGGCGCCGGCATCCGGATCGACACCGACGAGAGCACCGGCACCTTCACCGCGACCAGCCCCACCGTCCCCGGCCACACCACCCACGCCACCGCCCTCATCGAGGCGTACCTGCCGGGCCCCTCTCTGGACCGCACCGAGGACCCACTCCTGCGGGGCCTGTATCGGGAAGGCGCACTCGCCGAGGAGGTCATCGCCGACCCCACCCACACCCACCGCTCCGGCCTGCTCGCGGTCTCCCCCACGGACGGCCACCTGATCGACCCGTCCCTCGACAGCCCCCACCCCCGCCGCATCGCCCTCGGCGCCCCCACCAACAGCCGGGCCGTCGCCGCCTTCGCCCGCCCCCGCACCAACGCACCCGCCTTCCGCCAGAACGACGCGGTCGCCCGCGCGCTCCTGCGTGCCCTGAGCGCCACCGAGGCTGAGACGGCTACGTCTCCGGTGAACGGCCGGCCTCTCAGAGTGTGAGACCTTCCCTACTTTTCCTATGGAATTACTAGGGAAGCCTTGACTGCGTCCGCCGGGGGTGCGCAGGATGATGAACATGTCCCGTAAGCAGCAACGACTCGTTCGTCGTCGGCATGTCGACTTTGGTCACGTCGTCAGTGCCGCCTGCTGCCGCGCGTAGGGCACGCGGCTCCCACCTTCGCCCGTGCCACTCCGCTCCCACCTTCACAGGCGATCAGGCGAATTCTCCCGCTGCGCCTGATGGCCCGACACACTTCTGAGGGACAACCGCCATGACCACGGCAACTCCGGCCCAGGCCACCCCACACGATCCGCGCCGCTCCGACACACCCCGCCTCCGTCTGGTGGGCGATACCGCGCAGAGAGACACCCAGGGACACACTTCCGCGCCGCTCGTCGGCTACCTCGTGCTCGTCCCCGAGGGCACCGATCCCACCGAGCTCTTCGCCAAGGACAGGCCACGGCCCGAGATCCGACCGGTCGTCACCGCGGAGTCGGCCCCTGTCCGGCGGACGGCGGACGATGTCGTCCGCATCGATCCGCAGCGACATGTCGCTGAGGTGGACGGACGCGAACTGGACCTCACCTACCTGGAGTTCGAGCTGCTGGCGCATCTCGTTCAGCATCCCCACCACGTGCAGACACGTGATCGGCTGGTGGCCGCCGTCTGGGGCTACGACCACATCGGCGACGGCCGCACCGTGGATGTCCACATCGCCCGCCTGCGTCGCAAGCTGGGCGAAGCTCACCGGCATCGCATCGTCACCGTTCGGCGCGTGGGCTACAAGTACGTGCCCGACCAGCAGGAGAGCTCCAACGCCGCGCCCTGCGGCCGATCTTGAGGAGACCACTTCCATGGGCCTTGCCTCCGCGCCGTCCCGCCCCGCCTCGCCGTCCGACCGAACCGGGCCTGGCCATGCGCACTGGCTGCGCGTGGCCCGCGAGGCCGCGGACGACCTGGCCACGGACGCGGCGGCCCGGGAGCAGGCGGGCAAGGCCCCGATCGACGAGGTGTCCCGGCTGCGCGAGGCGGGACTGCTGACGCTCCTGACGTCGGACGAGTCCCGGGGAGGCGGCGCGGACTGGCCCACGGCCTACGCCGTCGTCCGGGAGATCGCCGCGGCCGACGGCGCGATCGGTCAACTGCTCGGCTGTCACTACTTCCTGTCGTGGAGCGCCCGGTTCTTCGCCGGGTCCGCTCTCGCCGAGCAGACAGAGGAGCGGGCCGCAGCCGAACAGTGGTGCTGGGGCGGCGGTTTCGCGCGTCAGGAGCCGCCTCTGATGCTGGCCAGGACCTCCAAGGGACGGGTGCTCGTCGGCCGGCAGAGCTACACCACCGGGGTCCTGGTCGCCGATCGTCTCGCTGTGCGCGCCGTGCGGGAGAACACGGGTGAACCGCTCGCCGTCGTGGTGGATCCCTCCCGTCGCGGTGTGGTGATCGACGGCGATACCGACACCTTCGGCCAGCGGCTCGCGGCCGGCGGCAGCGTGGAGTTCGACAACGTCCCGGTGGGTGCGGACGAGGTGCTCGGCTCTCTGTCCGCGGACGAGGACCTGCTGTCGCCCCGGGCCGCCCTGGTATCTCCGGTCGGGCGTCTCTTCTCCGCCCAACTCCTTCTCGGCATGGCCGAGGGAGCGCTCACCGAAGCCCGTGAGTACAGCAGGACGGGCCACGTACCCTCGCACACCGCCTGGCCGACCGGCACCCCGCACGACCCGCAGGTGCAGACCGCCTACGGAGAACTCACCGTCCTCACCCGCTCCGCGTCGGCACTCACCGATCAGGCACTGGAAGCCGTGCAGTGCGGTCTTGAGCGCGGCGAAGCCCTCACCTACGACGAGTCTGCGGACATCTCCGCCCTCGTGGCCATGGCCGAAACCGCCGCGGCCCGGGCAGCGCAGGAGTCCACCACCCGCGCCCTCGACATCATCGGCGCCCGCTCCGCCTCCGCACGGCTGGGCTTCGACCGGTTCTGGCGCAATGCCCGAACCCACACCCTGTACGAGCCCGTCGCCCACCGGCTCCGCGATATCGGGGAGTACTTCCTCAACGGCGCCCACCCTCCGTTCGTCCTTCCCGCCTGACCGGGAGGCGGAGACGGTCGGGGAGAACGATTCCGCCCTCGGCCCCATACTGGGCGGCCGGGGCATGCCCGTCGCCCGCGTGGCACCGGCCGCCCTCGCCTCCACGTTCACCGCCTCCGTGACCGGGGCCACGGCCTTCGCGCTGCTGTCCCTCCGGTGACATCGCCCCTGACTGGTATACCTCGGTCTGGCCTGCGGCCTCGGCGGACTGATCGGCGGCTGCCTCGGGGCACACCTGCAACCTCGGCTGCCCGAAACGGCACTACGTCTCCTGCTCGGCCCCCTGGCCACCGCCCTCGGTGCCCTCTACGCCGTGCAGTCACTGCGCTGACGGCAGTGGCGGCATAAAACGGCAGCCACCACCTCACCGCCCATCCAGACAATTGTGAACGCCGCGCTTCATTCGCATGTCGGGCCGTTGAGAACATATGACGCGTACGCAAGCGACATTGACCTGGCTGGATTTCGCTGCAACGCTCGTGGCTGTGAGCAAGTCCGAGACCCTCGCCGCGCGCCTGCACGTCGATCTGCGACGTCAGGCCAGCGCCATCTGTGCCGTCGGCCGCCGCACTCACTGACAGGCACAGCTCCCCTTCGCTCCATTTCACAGTCGGCCTCTCGCAAGCCGCTGCTTTTTTCACCAGACGTCGGCCCTCGTCATAGCCAATTCTGCCGAGATCTTTTCTCCGCCGTTCGACGTCTGCCCTTCCTTTCCCCGTTTCCCGAACAGGAACCTGCCATGGCCACGACGGCATCGACCCGACGTCACTTCCTCACCCTTCTCGGTCTTTCGGCGGTGTCGGTGAGCTGCGGCACGACCGCGTCCGGGACACCGGCCGCCAAAAACCAGACCAAGACGCTGAGATACCAGGGCTGGGCCGGACAGGTCACATTGCCCGAACTGGCCGAGGATCTCGGCTATCTGGAGGACGTGAAGCTGCAGTGGGTCGGCAACACGATCAGCGGACCGCAGGACATCCAGTCCGCGGCCACGGGTCAGGTCGACTTCGGCGGCGCGTTCAACGGCGCGGTCGTCAAGCTGGCCGCCAACAACGCTCCCATCAAGGCCGTCATCAGTTACTACGGCGCCGACAAGTACGCCTACAACGGCTTCTACGTCCTCAAGGACAGCCCGATCCGCTCGGCCCGGGACCTGATCGGCAAGAAGGTCGGGATGAACACCCTCGGAGCCCACTCCGAGGCCATGCTCGACATCTACCTTCAGCGAGGCGGTCTGTCCCAGGCCGACATCGACAAGGTCGAGCCGCTCGTGGTGCCCCCGGTCAACACCGAGCAGTCCTTGCGCCAGAAGCAGATCGACGTGGCCGTACTCGGCGGCATCCTGCGCGACAAGGCCCTGGAGACCGGCGGTATCCGCCCACTGTTCACGGACTACCAGCTGCTGGGCGCGTTCAGCGCCGGCACGTACGTGATGACAGACCACTTCCTGAAGCAGAACCCCGACACGGCCCGGACCTTCGTCACCGCCGTGGGGCGGGCCATCGAGTGGTCCCGTTCCACTCCGCACGACGAGGTCGTCGACCGGATGACGGAGATCGTGGAGAAGCGCGGCCGCAACGAGGACACCGCACCGCTGAAGTTCTGGCGGTCCTACGGCGTCGCGGAAACAGCGGGCCGGATCACCGGCAAGGAACTCCAGTTGTGGATCGACTGGCTGGCCGAGCGGGGCGACATCAAGAAGGGCCAGGTCACGCTGTCGGACCTCTACACCAATGAGTTCAACGCCTACAAGAAGTCCTCCGCCGCGAAGAGCGGGAGCTGATCCCATGCCGGAAGACACCACGCAATGCACGACGCCCAAGATCGTGTTCGAGGACGTACGGAAGGACTTCACCGTCAAGGACCGTACGGGGGACGGGCAGACCACCCGTTTCACCGCCCTCGACGGTATCGACCTGGAGATAGCGGACGGCGAGTTCGTCGTCCTGGTCGGTCCCAGCGGCTGCGGAAAGTCGACACTGCTGGAACTGCTCGGCGGCCTCACCCAGCCCACTGGCGGACGGATCCTGCTGGACGGCGAACCCGTCACCGGGCCGGGCCTGGACCGGGGCATCGTCTTCCAGCAGTACGCGCTGCTGCCGTGGCGCACGGCACAGGGCAACGTCGAGTTCGGACTGGAAGCCACCGGCGTCCCACGGCGCCGACGTGCCGCACGCGCCCGGGAGTTCCTGGACCTGGTCGGCCTGACGGGGTTCGAGGACCGCCATCCGCACGAGCTGTCGGGCGGAATGCGGCAGCGGGTGGCGATCGCCCGCAGCCTCGCCTATGACCCCGATGTGCTGTTGATGGACGAGCCGTTCGCCGCGCTGGACGCCCAGACCCGGGAGTCGCTCCAGGACGAACTCCTGCGCATCTGGCAGCGCACCGGCAAGACCGTCGTCTTCATCACCCACGGCATCGACGAGGCCGTCTACCTGGGACAGCGCGTCGCCGTCATGACGTCGAGGCCCGGCCGGATCAAGCAGATCGTGCCGGTCGCCCTCGGCTCCCGTGCGGCGACGGACGACC
Organism: Streptomyces sp. S.PNR 29; assembly: GCF_030386795.1. Taxonomy (GTDB): domain Bacteria; phylum Actinomycetota; class Actinomycetes; order Streptomycetales; family Streptomycetaceae; genus Streptomyces. Next base: position 234,871 of record NZ_JANUQM010000010.1, on the reverse strand, counting down.
CTCGCTCCAGTGCCGAGTTCGCACGGCACCGCCACGAGATCTGGTCGCTGCTGCACGACGAGGTGGCCAGGGCCCAGCAGTTGGAGAAGGAGGAGGCCTCCGTATGAGTTCCACGACCGGCACGACCACGGAGAAGGCCGACGCGACCCACGCGGCCACCACGACCGACGCGGCGAGCACGACGGAAAAAGTCCGGGCAGCTTCCCTCACCGAGCCCGCCGAGTCCGCCACGTCCCCTGAGGCCGGCACATCCACCGCACCCACGCCCGGCGCCTCATCACCCCCGGACGCGCGCCGGGCCCCCTTCCTCACGACCCGTGTCCGCCGGACAGCGCTGCGGACGGTCCGCCGACTGCCGCACCTGCTGCTGAAGGGGGCGACCAAGTCCGCGGCCATCGTGGCCCTGCTCCTGCTGTGGGAGATCGCGCCACGAGCCGGTCTGGTGGACCGGACCTTCCTGCCGCCGTTCAGCGAGGTCGCCGACGCCTGGTGGGGGCTCGCCGCAGACGGTCAGCTCGCCGACAACGCGCGTGCCAGCCTGGCGCGTTCGTTCGGCGGATTCGGTATCGCCGTGGCCGTCGCCGTACCGCTCGGGCTGCTGATCGGCTGGTACCGGCCGGTCGCCGACCTCCTCGGACCGCTGCTTGAGGTGTTCCGCAACACCGCGGCGCTGGCCCTGCTGCCGGTGTTCGTCCTGTTGCTGGGAATCGGCGAGACCTCGAAGATCTCCATCGTGGTGTACGCCTGCGCCTGGCCGATCCTGCTCAACACCATCAGCGCTGTCCGCCACGTCGATCCGACCCTGCTGAAGCTGGCGAAGTCGATGGACCTGTCCGCGCCCCGGCTGTTCCAGAAGGTCATCCTGCCGGCCTCGGTGCCGGTGATGTTCACCGGCATCCGGCTGGCCGGAGCGGTGTCGATCCTGGTGCTGGTCGCCGCCGAGATGATCGGTGCCAAGGCGGGCCTCGGCTATCTGATCAATGCCTCGCAGTACAACTTCGCGATCCCGCAGATGTACGCGGGCATCATCACGATCTCCGCCATAGGCGTGGTCTTCAACCAGTTCCTGGTGACCGTCGAGCGCCGGCTCAGCTCCTGGCGCGTACCCGCGGGCGGCTGACCCCACCCGTCACCGCCCCTCCCCTCTCCGCCCTCTGCTCCTCCCCCTGTCACCCGCTCCGCTCACCGGCCCCCGATCCGAGGAACCCCATGACCGCGCCCAGACCCCGTCAGCTGCATCTCAACGCCTTCCTGATGAACGCAGGCCACCACGACGCCGCCTGGCGACACCCGCGCACCCAGCCCGAACGCGTCACCGACCTGCGCTACTTCCAGCACCTCGCGCGCACCGCCGAGCGCGGTCTGCTCGACTCCGTCTTCCTCGCCGACGGACTCGCCCTGTGGGGGAAGGTCCGCTACAACGCCCTCGGCGGCTTCGAACCGCTCACCCTGCTGTCGGCCCTGGCGGCGGTCACCGAACACGTCGGTCTGATCGCCACCGTCTCCACCACCTTCAACGAGCCCTTCCACACCGCCCGCAAGTTCGCCTCCCTGGACCACATCAGCGGCGGCCGGGCGGGCTGGAACATCGTCACCTCCGGAACTGTGAACGAGGCCCGCAACTTCGGGCAGGAGGAGCACCTTGAGCACGGGCTGCGCTACGAGCGGGCGCGGGAGTTCGTCGAGGTCGCCACCAAGCTGTGGGACAGCTGGGAGGACGACGCGATCCTGCTCGACCGTGAGCGCGGCGTCTACGCCGACACCGACAAGGTGCGGGAGATCAACCACCGCGGGGAGTACTTCGGGGTGCAGGGACCCCTGAACGTACCGCGCACCCCGCAGGGCTACCCGCTGCTGGTACAGGCCGGCTCGTCGGAGGACGGCAAGGAGTTCGCCGCCCAGTACGCCGAGGCCGTCTTCACCGCCCAGCAGACTCTCGCCGACGGCCAGGCCTTCTACAAGGACCTCAAGTCCCGGCTCGCCCGCTACGGCCGTACCGGGGACCAGCTGCTGGTGCTTCCCGGCATCGCACCCGTCATCGGCTCGACGGAAGCCGAAGCTCGGCTCTTGGAGCAGGAGTTGACGGATCTTCAGGTGCCTGAGTACGGGCTCGCCCAGCTGTCCGGGATGCTCGGCACCGATCTGACCGGGCTGCCGCTGGACGGGCCTCTGCCCGAGCTGCCGGAGGAGCGGGACATCAACGGCAACAAGAGCCGCTTCACGCTCGTCGCCGAACTCGCCCGCCGTGACGGCCTGACCTTGCGTGAGCTCATCGCCCGCCTCGGTGCCGGCCGTGGCCACCGCGTCTTCGCCGGCACTCCCGAGCAGATAGCCGACGAGATCGAGGAGTGGTTCACCGAGGGCGCCGCCGACGGCTTCAACATCATGCCGCCCCATCTGCCGGGCGGCCTGGAGGACTTCGTCGACCACGTCGTACCGATCCTGCAGCGGCGCGGGCTGTTCCGTACCGAGTACACCGGCCGCACCCTGCGCGAGAACTACGGCCTGGCCCGCCCCGCCAACCGGCTGGTCGCGACAGCCGCAGGAGAGGAGGTGGCGGTATGACCGGTCTCGACCTCACCACGGACGTCCTGGTGGTCGGTGGTGGCCCCGCGGCCACCTGGGCCGCGCTCAAGGCGGCCCAGGCCGGGGCGGACGTCGTCCTCGCCGACAAGGGCTACTGCGGCACCAGCGGCGCCACCGCCTCGGCCGGAACCGGCGTCTGGTACGTCCCCCCGGAGCCCGCCGCTCGGGAGGCGGCCATGGCCAGCAGGGAGGGACTCGGCGGATACCTGGCCGACCGGCGCTGGATGGCCCGGGTGCTGGACCAGACATACGCCGGGATGAACGAGCTCGCGGCGGCGGGGCGCTACCCCTTCCCGACCGGGCCCGACGGCAAACAGCTCAGGAACGGCCTCCAGGGGCCGGAGTACATGCGCAGGATGCGGATCCGCGTGCAGCGGGCCGGGGCACGCGTCCTCGACCACAGCCCGGTCACCGAACTGCTCACCGATCTCTCCGGAGCGGTCGCCGGGGCCCGGGGACACCGGCGGCAGGCCGGGCAGCCGTACCGGGTGCGCGCCGGGGCGGTCGTCCTGGCCACGGGCGGCTGCGCGTTCCTCAGCGGCGCGCTCGGCTGCAACGTCAACACCGGCGACGGCGCGCTGTTCGCCGCCGAGGCGGGCGCGGAGCTGTCGGGGATGGAGTTCTCAGGCGCGTACGGCATCGCGCCCGAGGGCACCTCCGTCACCAAGACCGCGTTCTACTCGTTCGCGACCTTCTACCACGAGGACGGCACGGTCCTGGAGGGTGCGGCCAGCCAGGGCGGCCGGTCCGTGATCGCGCGGGCGCTGCTCAGCGAGAAGGTGTACTGCCGCCTCGACCGGGCGGACGCGGCGGCCCGGCAGGCGATGCGGCTGGCCCAGCCCAACTTCTTCCTCACCTTCGACCGGCTCGGCATCGACCCCTTCACCCAGCGCTTCGCCGTCACGCTCCTCGCCGAGGGCACCGTGCGCGGCACCGGCGGCATCCGCATCACCGGCGACGACTGCTCCACCACCGTCCCCGGACTGTACGCGGCCGGCGACGCGGCGACCCGTGAGCTGATCTGCGGCGGCTTCACCGGCGGCGGCAGCCACAACGCCGCCTGGGCCATCTCCTCCGGCATCTGGGCCGGCCGGGGCGCGGCCCGCCACGCCCGCTCGCTCGGCGCACGCGCCGCCACGAGGCGCCTGGTGGCCGTGGGTGGGGCCGGTCTCCGGCCCACCGGAACACCGGGTCCGGCCGAGGACTTCCGCGAGGTCGTCACCGCGGTCCAGGCCGAGGTGCTGCCGTACGAGAAGAACTACCTGCGCCACGGCGACCGGCTCACCGCCTCGCTGGAGGTCCTCGACAGCGTCTGGGAGCAGTCGCGCGCCTCTCTGCACGCCCAGGGCGGGGACACAGTACGGGCGAGGCAAGCGGCGGCGATGGCGGCACACGCCCGCTGGATGTACGCGGCCGCACTGGCCCGCACCGAGACCCGCGGTATGGCCAAGCGGCTCGACTTCCCGGCACAGGACCCCGGTCAGCACCACCGCATCACGACGGGCGGTCTGGACCGGGTGTGGACCCGTGTCGAGCCCCTGACGGACGCGTCGGCCACGTCAGCCGCAGCCCTGGAGGTGGCCTCATGATCGAACTGGTCTCGGCGGAACGCTGCATCGCCTGCGACAAGTGCATCAGGGTCTGCCCGACCGATGTCTTCGACCGCGGCGAGGACGGCATCCCGGTACTAGCCCGCCGCGACGACTGCCAGACCTGCTTCCAGTGCGAGGCGAACTGCCCGGCCGACGCCCTGTTCGTCGCGCCCCTGACCCACCCGCTGCCTGACGACTCCACCGCCCGCGACGAGGACCACCTGGACCGTACGGGGCTGCTCGGCAGCTACCGCCGGCACATCGGCTGGGGACGAGGCCGCACCCCCGGCGCGCTACGGGCCGTCGGTCCTCCCCTCAGCCCGCCAGGGTCCCAGGGAACCTCCCTGCCCATCACCTCCTGACGACCTCCCGACTGATCGCCCTCGAAAGGACACCCGCGCATGACCACCAGCACCGACTTCGACATCCGCAGGATCGGCGGCCGTATCGGCGCCGAAATCCTCGGCGTGGATCTTTCCACCGAGCTCGCCCCCGCCGTCGTCACCGAGATCAACTCCGCGCTCCTGGAACACAAGGCGCTCGTCTTCCGCGACCAGGAGCTGGACGACGCGGGCCAGCTCCGCTTCGCCTCCCTCTTCGGTGAGCTGACCACCGCGCACCCGACGGTCCCCTCCGTCGACGGCCAGCCGAACATCCTGCCGGTCGACGGCGACGAGGGGATCCGCGCCAACCAATGGCACACGGACGTCACCTTCGTCCGTACGCCCCCGAAGGCGTCCACGCTGCGCAGCATCGTGGTCCCGCCCTACGGCGGCAACACGCTCATCGCCAACTCGGCCGCCGCGTACCGGGATCTGCCCGAGCCGCTGCGGGAGCTGGCGGACAAGCTGTGGGCGGTGCACACCAACGACTACGACTACGCCGCCCCGAAGAGCGAGAAAGCGGCCGAGCACCGCAGGCGGTTCGTCTCCCGGAAGTACCGAACCGCCCACCCAGTCGTCCGCGTCCACCCCGAGACCGGGGAGCGTGGGCTGTTCGTCGGCGGCTTCGCCCAGAGCATCGTGGGCCTCGGCCCGTCCGACTCCCGCGACCTGCTGCGCATCTTCCAGTCGTACGTCACGCGTCCCGAGAACATCGTGCGCGTGGCCTGGACGCCCGGCGACCTCGTCCTGTTCGACAACCGCATCACCCAGCACTACGCCCCCGACGACTACGGTGACCTGCCGCGCCTGCTGCACCGCGTGACCGTCGCGGGCGACGTCCCGGCCGGTGTCGACGGCACTCTCAGCCACGTCATCGAGGGCGACGATGCCGCCCACTACACCCCGGTCGCGGCCTGAGCGCCGCACCCGCCACTCGCGGCCGCCGGGCAGGGACATCCGCTCCCGCCCGGCGGCCTGCCCGTAGCGGATGACGGCCGAAGCCTTACGGGATAATGGACGCATGCGGATCTCAGCCAGAGCGGACTACGCGGTACGTGCCGCGCTGCAGCTCGCCGCGTCACGCGATGACGGGCCGATGAAGGCCGAGGCCATCGCCGACGCCCAGGACATCCCGCACAAGTTCCTCGAAAGCATCCTGAACGACATGCGCCGGGGCGGTCTCGTGCTCAGCCAGCGCGGCGGCAACGGCGGCTACCGGCTGGCCAAACCCGCCGAGTCGATCAGCATCGCCGACGTCATCCGCGTCGTGGAGGGACCCTTGGTCTCGGTGCGCGGGGTCCGCCCGCCCGAGCTGTCCTACACCGGCCCCGCCGAGTCACTGCTCCCCCTGTGGATCGCGTTGCGGTCCAACGTGCGCGCCATCCTTGAGGGCGTGTCGCTCGCCGACGTGGCATCGGCCCAACTGCCCGCAGACGTGGCCGCGCTGAGCGACGCCCCGAAAGCCTGGACAAACCCCTGACACGCTGGGCCATCGACCGAACATTTCAGTCGTGACAAGCCCGCAGGACGAGGACGCGTCACATTCGAGAAGGCCGAACGCGAGCCGGGAGGGCGGCTGACCGAGGTACGGCCCATACGTGCCGAGGACCGACTTGATGCCGGGGTCGTCGCGGTGCTCGTCCAGGACGTCCTTCAGGGCGCTCCACCAAGAGGGTGCGCAGTCCCGCGCGCTGGAGGGTGGCGGCGGCGGTCAGTCCGGCGTCGCCCGCGCCGATGACCACCGCGTCGACGTCCCTCGTCGCGGTCATTGTTCGGCAGCCTCTCGGGCGATCTGCTCGAACTGGGCGCCCATGGCCTCGGAGAGTGCCTGGGCGGCGGAGAGCGGGCGGACCATCACCGTGAACTCGTCGATCTTCCCGTTGTCGTCGAAGTGCAGGAAGTCGCAGCCGTGGAGCTTCTTGCCGGCGACGGTGGCGGTGAAGACGAAGGCGTGGTCGCGGCCGTCGGGGTTGGCTATCTCGCGGACGTAGGTGAAGTCCTGGAAGACCCGGGACACGCCGCGCAGGATCGCGGCGGTGATGGCCTTGCCCGCGTATGGCTTGAAGGCGACGGGGCTGGTGAAGACGACGTCGTCGGCCAGCAGAGCGGCCACGGCGTCCATGTCGCCGCTCTCGACAGCTTTGCGGAAGGGATGCACGAGCCCGCCTCACATAGTCAAAAACTTGAGTAAGTGTAAGCGAGATTAGAGGGCTTGTCAGGGCTTGTCTACAAGGAGGGGGTGACCGTCACTCACTTCGTTGACTAATCACAGCGGTGCTAGCGTGTGTCCATGGCTTTGCGGAACGCGGTGATGGCCGCGCTGCTGGAGGGCGAGGCGTCCGGGTACGACCTCGCGAAGGCGTTCGACGCGACGGTCGCCAACTTCTGGATGTCGACGCCCCAGCAGCTCTACCGGGAGCTGGAACGCATGGAGGCCGATGGACTCGTCACGGCCCGCGTCGTCGAGCAGGAGCGACGCCCCAACAAGCGACTGTTCTCCCTGACGGAGGCCGGGCGGAAGGCCGTCCACGCCTACACCGCCGAACCCTTGGGCAAACCGGCGGTGATCCGGGACGAGCTGATGGTCAAGGTGCAGTGCCTGGACGCGGGCGACGTGGAAGCGGTCCGGACCGCCATCGCCGAGCGCATGGAGTGGGCCACCGCCAAGCTGGCCCGCTACGAGCGGCTCCGGCAACGTCTGCTCGACGGTCGCTCCGAGGAGGCGTACTTCGCCGAGGCCGAGCGCATCGGCCCATACCTCACCCTGCTGCGCGGAATGTCCTTCGAGCGGGAGAACCTCCAGTGGGGGGACATGGCACTGCGCAGGCTCGAACAGCGCACGGCCGCACTCCGGGCCGACAGCTGACCTGCGGCGGCCCAACCTGGAGCCAGTAATAGATGGCACACCGGGAGCACGGCAACGGGCAGCTCGACCTGCGTGGCTCGCACTGTCCAACTACCGTCCGACGAGGAGAGTTCAGCACGAGGAGCCACCGGCGTCGTCGCAAGCCAGAGCATCACACCGTTGGGGAGGTGTCCTCAGCGAACCCGGCCACCGGACGCAGCGCAGGCCGCTTGGCCTGGCGGCCGTCGCCGGAGGAGCGGCCACGCAGGCGGCGGCCGATCCAGGGGCCGAGGAAGGTGCCGACCCAGCGCAGTTCGGCACCCACGGCCCTCCAGGCAGAGATGTCCGTCCCCGCGGCCGGAAGGGGAAGGGCCCACTTGTCGTCGCTGCCCGGCAGACCGAGCGCCTGGGCCACGGCAGCGGCGATGCGCGCGTGTCCCAGCGGGCCTGCATGCAGCCGGTCAGCACTCCACAACCGCGGATCGGTCGCCGCCGCGTGCGCTGCCGTCTCCGCGACCACTACGCCGTGGCGGTCGGCGGCCTCCCGGATGCGCGCGTTGAGAGCGAGAACACGGTGACCGATCGGGCGGGCCAACGGCGTGATACGCCCGACGTCGGGAAACATGAGGGTCGCGACGGTGGCGCCCTGCGCGGTGAGGGCGGCGAACATCGCCTCGACATGGCCGGCCACCTCGTCGAGGTCGCACCTCGGACGCAACACGTCATTGACCCCAGCCACCACGGTGGCGAGGTCGGGCCGCATCGCGAGAGCCGGACCGAGCTGCTCGGCGCGCACCTGACCGGCCTTACGGCCGCGCACCGCGAGGTTGGCGTAGAGCAGGCCGGGACTGTGGCGAGCGACCTGCTCGGCGAGCCGGTCCGCCCACCCCCGAAGACCACGGACGTCGTCGCCGTCCCCGAGCCCCTCTGTGTGACTGTCACCCAAGGCGACATAGCGCAGATACGCACTGCTCGACACGGGGCTGACCGCCTCTCGTCAACGCTGATGATGGAAGTGGCACACGATCACCGATGGACAACTAGGCACCTAATCATATTGTTGAATAGGATGGTAGTAGCTACCGGCTCACCTTCCTGCAAAGTGACACAGCTCTGAGAGGAGCCAAGGCCGTCGAGAGCGGTCCACCGCCCCGGTCCACCGCGCCGGTGGGGCGGGCGGCACCACATGCCCGATCCCGACCCCCGCCTGTTCTTCCTGTTGCAGCGCGCGACGCACCAACTGCGTACGGTCGCGGACCGCCGGTGCCTGGCCGCCGCCGGGGTCACCACCGCGCAGATCGGCGCGCTGTTCGCCGTCCACGACCGGCCCGGCATCACCCAGAGGCAACTCGCCGGCACTCTCGGAGTGCGCGAGTCTGCCGTCACCGCGCTGGTCACCCGGCTCACCGGGGCGGGACTCGTCGCCAAGCGCGCGCATCCGCGCGAGCACCGTGCCGTCGTTCTGGAGCTGACTGGCGACGGCCACGCCGCGCTGCGCGCCGCCCGGCCCGAGATCGACCGGTTCAACGGGGAGTTGCGGGCCCTGCTCGGCGACCAGGGGTTCAACCGAACCGCCGCCGCACTGGAACGACTTGTCCAAGCGGAGTGGGACGATTGACCGCTGTGGCCGTGGCGGCGGCTTCTTACCGATGGGTGGAGAGACCCGTACGCCGTCAGGGCCTGCGCCGGACTGTGGCAGCGCTGCGCGGGGAACTGTCCGGGCGGGGGTGCGGGGTCGTGGGGCGCCACGCCGGACGGGGCTCGTGTCCCGGGTGGCGAGTCCCGTGGCATGGGCGGCGGCAGCTTCCGCGGGCCGGGCGGCAGTTCCCGTGGACCGGGCGACCGTGATGGCAAGGGGACCGGAAACCGGGGCTCGTGGCGTCCGCGTGCGGTGGCCGCTCTCGCCGGGGTGGCCGTCCTGGTCGCCGCCTGGGGCATTGCCACCGTGTTCGCCAAACCCATCACCGGCCACCTCAGGAGTGATCCGCCCAGCGGCGACGCCCCGCAGCCGCCGCCAGTGACAGGCAAGACGCATGACAACGCCCTGAACAGCTCTTTCGCAGAGCCCCTTCCGCCTGGCAGAAGCCGCCTTGCGCGGCCACCACAGCCGTCAGGACCCTGATCCCAACCACGGCACGCGGGGCGACGACGCCCCGCCGACAGGGACGGGAACCCCATGCCTCACATGACCGCCTTCGCCAGGAACCAGTGGTACGTCGCCGCCTACAGCCACGAAGTCGGACGCGAGCTGCTCGGCCGGACGATCCTCGGTGAGACGCTCGTCTTCTACCGGACCGAGGAGGACGGGACGCCGGTCGCCCTGCACGACCGCTGTGTGCACCGCCGCTACCCGCTGTCGGAAGCCCCGACCCGCCTCGACGGCGACCGGATCGTGTGCGGCTACCACGGGTTCACGTACGACACGACCGGCACGTGCGTGTACGTGCCGGGACAGAAACGGATACCGCGCACCGCCCGCGTCGCCTCCTACCCCGTCGTCGAGCAGGACTCCCTGATCTGGGTGTGGATCGGCGACCCGGCCCTCGCCGACCCGCAGACCATCCCGCGGGCGAAGCACCTGGACTCCCCCGGCTGGGTCACCGTCCGCGGCATGGAGCCCATCGACTGCGACTACGGCCTCCTCGTCGACAACCTCCTCGACCTCTCCCACGAGACGTATCTGCACGGCGGCTACATCGGCACCCCGGAGGTCGCCGAGACGCCGATCACCACGGAGGTCGACGAGGGCGCCGGGATCGTCCGGGTGAGCCGGCACATGGACGACGCCGAGTGCCCGCCGTTCTACGCCAGGTCGACCGGCATCGAGGGGCGGATCACGCGCTGGCAGGACATCGAGTACCACGCCCCCTGCCTGTACCTGCTGCACAGCCGGATCGCCCCGGTCGGCGTGCTGCCCGAGCCGGACGGCAGCGACCCGAACGGCTTCCACACCGAGATCACGTACGCGATCACACCGTCCGCCGACGGCAAGGTGTACGACTTCTGGATGGTCTCGCGCGACTGGGCGACGGACGACGCCGAGGTCACCGAGTTCCTGCGGGGCAACAACCACACGGTCGTCATGCAGGACGTGACCGCGCTCAACCTGCTGCAGAAGACGCTCGGCACCGAGCGCACCGGCTACCAGGAGCTGAGCATCAACATCGACACCGGCGGTCTGGCCGCCCGCCGTATCCTCGCCCGCCTGGTCGAGGAGGGCGAGAAGCCCGTGGAGAAGGTCCAGTGACCTCCCCGACGGGCGAGATCTACCGCATCGACTGGCTGCCGGGCACCGACGTCCTGCACGGCACCTGCCACTGTGGCGCCGAACACACCGCGCAGGATCCGGTCGAGATGTGGGAATGGATGCTGGCCCACCCGCAAGGACACGAGCCGCGAGGAACCGACTCATGACCCTGTACGAAGCCGAACTCGTCGTCGACCGCAAGGAGTCGGTGGCCGAGGGCGTGCTCGCCCTCACCCTGCGCCACCCGCTGGGCGAGCAGCTGCCCGCCTGGGAGCCGGGCGCCCACGTCGACGTGGTCCTCGGCCCGGACCTGGAGCGGCAGTACTCGCTGTGCGGCGACCCGGCCGACCGGGACACCTGGCGGATCGCCGTACTGCGCGAGCCGGACGGACGCGGCGGATCGGCGTACGTGCACGACCAGGTGGGGCAGGGCGACAAGGTACGGGTGCGCGGGCCGCGGAACCACTTCCGGCTTCAGTCCGCGCCCCGCTACCGCTTCATCGCCGGCGGCATCGGCATCACGCCGATCCTGCCGATGCTGGCGGCGGCGGAGGCGGCGGGCGCCGAGTGGACGCTGCTCTACGGCGGGCGGACGCGTGCCTCCATGGCGTTCACCGGGGAGTTGGGGCGGTACGGGGAACGGGTCACGCTGGCGCCGCAGGACGAGACGGGGCTGCTGGACCTGGCCTCCGTGCTCGGTGATCTGGCGGACGGCACGCTCGTCTACTGCTGTGGTCCCGGTCCGCTGCTCGACGCGGTCGAGGAGCGGTGCCCGTCCGGGGTGCTGCACGTGGAGCGGTTCCAGGCGAACGAGCAACAGACGGGCGACGACGCCGAGTTCGAGGTCGAGCTCGCGCAGAGCGGACGCACGCTCACCGTCCCCGCGGACGTCTCCGTGCTCGACACCGTCCGCGCCGCCGGCATCGAGGTGCTGTACTCCTGCACCGAGGGCACCTGCGGCACCTGCGAGACCGACGTCCTGGAGGGCACCCCGGACCACCGGGACTCGGTGCTCACGCAGGAGGAGCGGGAGAGCGGCGAGACGATGATGATCTGTGTGTCCCGGTGTCGTGGGAAGCGGCTCGTGCTGGACCTGTGATTCCCCGGGTCGGCGTCGATCCGCGCGACGGCCGCCGGCAGGCGGGGCAGCAGATCACGGCGCACGGACTCGACCACCTCGCCGTCCCGGTCCCGCACCGGGGCGGCGACCGACCTGAGCGGGCGAGCCGGGCCTCGATCGCGTCGTCCGGGAGGTGCGCGAGGACCCCGGCCCACGGAGGTGACGTGCGCCGGGAAGCGGGTGCCGACCGTGATGGACGCGGACGAGTCCGGGTACCTCGGCGAGCGGGTGCTCGTGCTGTCCGCCTCCCTGTACGAGCAGATCCAGGCGGCGAAGCACGGAGGGGCGGAGAAGACCGGTCAGTGAGCGGCCCACAGGCCGCGGACGTGCCCGAGGTGCCGGGTCATCACCGCCCGTACGGCCTCCTCGTCCCGCGCCAGCAGGGCGTCGAGGAGTGCGAGGTGCTCCTCCGCCGACGCCTCCAGCCGCCCCTGCTCGGCCAGTGCCGTCAGGCCGTAGAGCCGGGAGCGGCGTCTGAGGTCCCGGACGACCTCCACGAGATGGTCGTTGCCGGCGAGCGCCAGCAGTCCGAGGTGGAAGCGCAGATCCGCCTCGACGTACGCGATGAGGTCGCCGGCCGCGGCCTGGGTGACGATCTCCTGGGCCAGGGGCCGCAGGGCCTGAAGGGCGAGGGGATCGGCGGTGGCGGCGAGTGCGGCCGTCGTCGGGATCTCGATCAGGGACCGGATGTGGGTGTACTCGTCGAGCTGCTTCTCGGAGACGGCGGTGACCCGGAAGCCCTTGTTGGGCACGGTGTCGACCAGGCCCTCCTTGGCGAGGTCGAGCATCGCCTCGCGCACCGGCGTCGCGGAGACGCCGAACCGGGCGGCGAGGGCGGGCGCCGAGTACACCTCGCCGGGCCGCAGTTCGCCGGCGATCAGCGCGGCCCGCAGCGCGTCCGCGACCCGCTCCCGGTAGCTGGGCTTCCTGCCGCCCAGCACGGGCAGGTCGGGGCTGTGCTGCGGGGCCATGGTGGTCGTCCTCCTTCGGTCACCGGAGATTATCGGCCCTGCCTACAGCACGAAGCCCGCCGGGAAGGGGTCCTCGGGATCCAGCAGGTACTGGGCGGTGCCGGTGATCCAGGCGCGGCCGGTGAAGCTGGGCAGGACGGCCGGGCGTCCGGCCACCTCGGTGGTGCCGAGGAGGCGTCCGGTGAAGCGGGTTCCGATGAAGGACTCGTTCACGAACTCGGTGTGCAGCGGGAGTTCGCCGCGCGCGTGCAGCTGCGCCATGCGCGCGCTGGTGCCGGTGCCGCAGGGCGAGCGGTCGAACCAGCCGGGGTGGATCGCCATGGCGTGCCGTGAGTGGCGGGCGGTCGAGCCGGGAGCGGCCAGGTACACGTGGTGGCAGCCGTGGACGGAGGGGTCCTCCGGGTGGACGGGCTCCTCCTCTGCGTTGACGGCGTCCATCAGCGCCAGTCCCGCCTTCAGGATGTCGTCCTTGCGGGACCGGTCGAAGGGCAGGCCGAACTGCTCCAGCGGCAGGATGGCGTAGAAGTTGCCGCCGAAGGCCAGGTCGTACGTCACCGTCCGCCCGTCGGGCAGGGTCGCCTTGCGGTCGAGGGCGACGGCGAAGGACGGGACGTTCCGCAGCGTGACGGCCTTGGCGGCACCGTTCTCGACGGCGACCTCGGCGACGACGACTCCGGCCGGGGTGTCGAGGCGGATCGTGGTGACGGGCTCCACGACCTCGACCATGCCGGTCTCCACGAGCACGGTGGCGACGCCGATCGTGCCGTGCCCGCACATCGGCAGGTAGCCGGAGACCTCGATGTAGACGACGCCCCAGTCGCAGTCGGGGCGGGTCGGGGGCTGAAGGACGGCGCCGCTCATGGCGGCGTGGCCGCGCGGCTCGTTCATCAGCAGCTGCTTGACGTCGTCGCGGTGTTCGCGGAAGTACAGCCGCCGCTCGTTCATGGTGGCGCCGGGGATGGTGCCGATGCCGCCGGTGATGACGCGGGTCGGCATGCCCTCGGTGTGCGAGTCGACGGCGTGCAGGACGAGGGTGCTGCGCATGATCAGTCCTTCTCGTAGGCGAGCCCGGCGGCGACGGCCTTCTCGGTGGCGGCGCGCACGGCGGCCTCCTGCTCGGGCAGCAGCCGCATGCGCGGCGGGCGGACCGGGCCGCCGTGCCGCCCGACGACGTCCATGGACAGCTTGATCGCCTGGACGAACTCGACCCGGGAGTCCCAGCGCAGGAGGGGGTGCAGCTGGCGGTAGAGCCGGCCGGCGGTGGACAGGTCGCCGTCGACGGCGGCGTGGTACAGCTCGACGGACGCGGCGGGCAGCGCGTTCGGGTAGCCGGCGACCCAGCCCTTGGCGCCCGCGATGGCGAGCTCCAGCAGGACGTCGTCGGCGCCGATCAACAGGTCGAGTTCCGGGGCGAGTTCGGCGAGCCGGTAGGCGCGGCGGACGTCTCCGGAGAACTCCTTCACGCCGTGGATGTATCCCTCGGCGTGCAGCTTGGCGAGGAGCTCCGGCACCAGGTCGACCTTGGTGTCGATGGGGTTGTTGTACGCGACGACCGGCAGGCCCGCCTTGGCGACCTCCGCGTAGTGGGCGAGGACGGAACGCTCGTCGGCGCGGTAGGCGTTGGGCGGCAGCAGCATCACCGCCCGGCAGCCCGCGTCCCGCGCCTGCTCGGCCCAGCGCCGCGCCTCCGCGGACCCGTAGGCCGCCACGCCGGGCATCACGTGCTTCCCGCCGATCGCGGCGACGGCCGTCTCGACGACCTTGGCGCGTTCCTCGGGGGTGAGCACCTGGTACTCGCCGAGGGAGCCGTTCGGCACCACGCCGTCGCAGCCGTTCTCGATCAGCCAGACGCAGTGCTCGGCGAACTTGTCGTGGTTCACGGAGAGGTCGTCGTTCAGCGGAAGCGCGGTGGCGACGAGGACGCCGCGCCAGGGGCGGTGGTCGGGCATGAGGGTCCTACCTTTCGTCGGTGGGCTCCTGGGCGAGTACGCCGAGCGGCACGGGACGTGCGAAGGGCCGCGGGGACGGGGTGAGGTCGCATCCGGTGAGCCCGGCGACCGCGGGCCCGCACATCCGGCCCTGGCACCAGCCCATCCCGGCCCGGGTCAGCAGTTTCACGGTGCGGACGTCACCGGCGCCGAGGTCGCGGGCCTCCCGGACGGCACCGGCGGTGACCTCCTCGCAGCGGCACACGACGGTGTCGTCGGTGACCTGACCGGCCCAGTGCCCGGGCGGCGCGTAGGCGGCGGTGAGGGCGTCGGCGGCCTTGCGGAGCTTGGCGCGGGACCTGGCGGCCGGGGACCGGTCCGCCGGGTCGGGTGCCGTGCCCTTGAGACGTGCGGCGATCGAGCGTCCGGCGATGTGGCCCTCGGCGAGCGCGAGGGCGGCTCCGCCGATGCCGGTGGCTTCTCCGGCGGCCCACACACCGGGGACGTCCGTGCGCTGCTCGGCGTCGACCGCCACGGTGAGTCCGTCGAGGCGGCAGCCGAGGCTCTCGGCGAGGTCGGTGTGCGGGAGCATGCCGTGGCCGACGGCGAGGGTGTCGCAGGGGATGCGCCGCTCGGTGCCGGGCCGGACGCGCCCGCCGGCGTCGAGGGCGGCGACGGTGACGCCGGTCAGCCGGTCCTCGCCGTGGGCACGGACGACCGTGTGGCGGGCCAGGAACCGGACGCGGTGCCGCAGGAGCCGGGCCGCGTGTCCGGCGCCCTCGGGGAGTTTGCCGGCGAGGGCACGGCCGTGACGGATGAAGCCCTTCGGGTCGGCGGACTCCACGAGTGCCGCCACCTCGACGCCCGCCGTCGCGAGCCCGGTCGTCACGGGAAGCAGCAAGGGCCCGGTCCCGGCCACGACAGCCGTCCTCCCCTGCACCGCGAGCCCCGCCTTGAGCATGGCCTGGGCGCCTCCGGCGGTGACGACACCGGGCAGGGTCCAGCCGGGAAACGGCAGCACCTGCTCGTACCCGCCGGTCGCGAGCAGCACGGCGTCGGCGCGCACGGCGACCGGCTCGTCCTGCTCGGGACCGAGCAGCGCGTGCACCGTGAAGCCGTCGGCTTCCCTTTCCACGCACCACACGTGATGGCCGGTCAGCAGCCGTACGTCACTGGCGGCGAGCCCGTCCCGCAGCCGCTCCCAGGTGCGCCACCGGTGGTGCAGTGCCTCCGGCCGCCGCGCCCCGAGCCCGGCGGCGGGCTGCCGGTAGAACTGCCCGCCCGGCCCGTCCGCCCCGTCGACCAGCGCGACCCGCACACCGCGCGCGGCCGCCGCCAGGGAGGCCGCGAGCCCCGCCGGGCCCGCGCCGATCACCGCGAGGTCAGTCCTCATGTCCCGTCCCCTCCTGGGTGCGGATCACGTCACCCGGCCGCACGGGCACGAGACAGGCCCTGAGGTTGGGCCGCCCGTTCACGGTCACGAGGCAGTCGAAGCAGACGCCGATCCCGCAGAAGATCCCGCGCGGGCGGCCCGCGCCCCGCGTGGAGCGCCAGGAGGTGACTCCGGCCGCCCACAGCGCGGCGGCGACCGTCTGGCCGGGCAGCGCCTCGATCTCCCGGCCGTCGAAGGTGACGGTGAAGGAGGGGCCGGGCCGCGCTCTCGCCAACTCCAGTGGGTTCACTCGGTCTCCTGGGCAAAGCGGTCGGGCCGGAACGGCGTGAGGTCCAGGTCGGTCCTGCGGCCGGTCAGCGCCTGTGCGATCAGCTGCCCGGTGCCGGTGGCGAGTCCGATGCCCGCGCCCTCGTGTCCGCAGGCGTGCAGCAGACCGGGCGCCCGGGGGTCGGGGCCGATCGCGGGAAGATGGTCGGGCAGGTACGGCCGGAAGCCGACGTAGGCGCGCATGGCCCGTACCTGGGCCAGGAACGGGAACAGACGCGTCGCGCCCGCCGCCAGCGCCCGCAGCGCCGGGAGCGACAACGACCGGTCGTAGCCGACCCGTTCACGACTGGCGCCGATGAGGATCGGCCCGGCGGCGGTGCCCTCCACCACCGGGGAGGTCTGCAGCGCCGCCGAGTCGCTGGCGACGTCGGCGACGTAGTCGGCGGCGTACACCTTGTGCCGTACGCGGCGCGGCAGCGGCTCGGTGACGAGGACGAACCCTCGTCTGGGGAGGACCGGCAGGGACACTCCGGCGAGCGCGGCCACCTCACCGCCCCAGGTACCGGCCGCGTTGACGACCGCGGGGGCGTGCACCTCCCCCGCCTCGGTCCGTACGCCCCGCACCGCACCGTCCGCCGTGCGCAGCACCTTTGTCACCGCCCGGCCGCCGATCAGTCGCGCCCCCGACGCCCGCAGCAGCTGGGCGGCGGCGAGGGCGGGCATCACCTGGGCGTCCTGCGGGTAGTGCACCGCGCCCGCGAGTCCGGGGGCCATGTACGGCTCCAGATCGTGGAGTTGCCCGGCCGGGACGCTCACCGCGTCGACTCCGGCTCCACGCTGACCGGCCGCGAACTCCTCCAGCCCGCCCAGCGCCTCGGGCGTGGTGGCGACGACGACCCCGCCCTTGGGCTCGTACTCGATCGCCCTGCCCGGTTCCTCGGCCAGTTCGGCCCACAACCGGCAGGACAGCAGGGCCAGTTCGAGCTCGGGACCGGGCGCCTTGTCGGAGACGAGGAGGTTGCCCTCCCCCGCGCCCGTGGTGCCGCCGGCCACCGGACCGCGGTCGAGCACGACGACGTCCAGGCCCGCGCGGGCCGCGTACAGGGCACAGGCGGCGCCCACCATGCCGGCCCCGACGACCACGACATCGCAGGTCAGTCGCTGACTCACGCCAGTACTATGTCACATACCCCATGTGCTGAAAACGGCGTCCGACCAGCGCTGACGCGACTGCCGGCTCCGTCCGGGGGCGGTCGGCCGGTCAGCCGGCGGTCGACGAACGGACGTGCAGTTCGGGGAGGATCGACAGGCGGTGCGGGGGCCGGTCGGGGTCGCCGAGGCGCTGGAGCAGGAGGTCCACGGCTGCGCCGCCCACGGCACGCCTGGGCGGCGCCACGGCGGTCAGCGGCGTGTCCGCGAGGGCGGCGACCTCGTCGCCGTACGCGACGATCGCGAGGTCCTTCGGGACGGCGAGGTCCCGGCCGCGCAGTCGGGACAGCAGCAGCAGCGCGTCCTGGTCGTCGTGGACCAGTACCGCGTCCAGGGCTCCCGCCTCGGCCAGCTCGACGTAGGCATCCAGACGGCCGTCCTGGTCGCCGGGGGCCGTGTCGGAGGTGAGGCGCGGCGCCTCGGGGGCGTCGAGGCCCGCCGTCGCCAGCCCGGTCCCGTAGCCCTCGGTGAGGGCGGCGGCATGCGGGGTGTCCTCCCGCACGGCCAGTGCGATGCGCCGCCGGCCGAGGCCGGCGAGGTGGCGTACGGCGAGCCGGGCGCCGTAGGCGTGGTCGCTGATGACGTACTCGGCGGGGCTGTCCTCGCCCTGCCGGCTCTCCACCAGCATGACGGGGACCGGCAGTTCGGCGTACCAGGGGGTGGTGTCGCCGGTGCCGCCGGGGGCGAGGAGGAGGGCGTCCACGTCGTCGGCGAGCAGCCGCTCCGCCTGGGCCCGCTCCTCGGTCTCGTCGTAGCGGGAGATGCCGAGGACGAGCCGGACGCCGTGCCGGCCCGCGGCCTCGCGGGCACCCCGGATGACCTCGGGGTAGTAGGACGACGCGTCCGGCACGATCATGCCGAAGGTGCGCGGGAGCTGCCCGCCGGGCGGCCGCCAGGGCTCGGGGGCGGGACCGGTCCCGGTACGGGTCTCGGGCAGGACGGCTCCGCCGTGCACCCGCGCGAGCAGCCCGCGCTCGTCGAGCGTCTCGACGTCCCGGCGGATCGTCACGGACGAGACGCCCAGCTCGCCGGCGACGTCACTGACTCTGATCGAGCCGCTCTGGCGCAGCCGGTGCAGGATCGCCTGGTGTCGTTCCTCGGCGTGCATGACCCACTCCGTTTCCTTCGGCGTGGGTTCGAGTGTAGTTCGCATGCGATCACTTGTGAACGTTTCTGTCCGATCGAAATCGATCGGACAGCACTCAGTGCTTGATCGCAGGCGAACGCAAAACACACAGGGAACGCCGACGGCGCTCACTCGGCCGTCGGAACCACCCTGAGATGGGAGGCGGAGCGGCGGCTCCGGCGGACCCTGGACGGGGTGCGGCGGGCCTCGCGCAGGACCAGCGTCAGCCGCGTGTAACCGGACTGTTCGAGGGACCTCGGGGTCTCCACCACGATCCGGCAGTCGGTGGTTCCCCAGCGTGGGTCGGGGTGGTGCAGCGGACGGACGGCGCCGTCCTGCTCGGCGGCCTCCTCGCCGACCGCGCGGATCCAGTGCGGCAGGCCCTGCCGGTAGGCGGCCTCCATGATCGGGTCCTGGGCGATGTCGCGGCGGATGGCCTGCAGTCCATGGTCGTGGCCGTGCCGCTCCACGGCGGCCGCGAAGTGGGCCAGCATCGGCAGGCACCAGCTCGACTCGTGCTCGCCCAGGACCGTGGCAGCGTCCGGATGGAACAGGACGAACCTGAGGAAGTTGCCGTCCGGCATGGCCGTCGGATGCGCCCCGACCTCGCGGAAAAGTGTCCGGAAGGCACTGTTGGCCAGGACCACGTCCCAGCGGTGGTCGACGACGAAGGAGGGGAAGGGGACGGCCTCCAGCAACGCGGTGTAGTCCTGCAGATAGGCCTGGGCCTCGGGAGTCCGGGGGACGGGCCGCGGTACCGACCGCTGCCCTCCTGCCTGAAATGCCATCGGGAGGTCACCCCTCTTGCCTATGCGGCCTTCACGCGGCGCCCCGATCCTGCTGCCCGGACGCAAGTCGTGTCAACTATCGTGGCATTTCGTGCCTGTTGACGGCTGAAATTGGCCACAGTTGTGGCGAGACCTGGATGTGAGTTCGAACAAGGGGCTACTCTCCGGGAAGTTCACGGCAACCGCTTGTGAGAAGCCTGTGAGAGACGTAGGAGATCTGTCGGTGTCGGGTGGCTTCGTCGAAGGTCCGGGCGCCACGCCGACCGCCGCGCTGCCGGCCGTCGTCGCCCGCGTCACCGCACTCGCCGACCGGCTCGGCGTGCCGCACGCCGAGGTCTTCGACGTGGGCCGCCTGTCCGTCGCCTCCGGCGTCCCGGAACCCGTGGTCAGGGCCCTGCTGAGCGGCCGGCCCGCGGGCGAACCCGACGTGCAGGCCCGGTTCCTGCAGCGGCTGGACCTGTTGCGCCGCACCCGGCTGAAGCCGAACGGACGCAAGTACACCCAGCAGGAGATCGCCGACGGCGCGGGCATGTCGCGGCAGCAGGCGGGCGCGCTCATCAACGGGGACCGGCGTCCCACCATGGAGCACTGCGACGCCATCCAGCGCTTCTTCCGGGTGCACGCCGGCTTCCTCACGGCCGAGGACCCCGAAGCGCTCGCCGGCGCGCTGCAGCAGACCGAGCAGGAACTGCTGCAGCAGCTCGCCGACCGGGAGCGGAAGGCGGCCGCGGCGGCCGACGACCCGCTGGAGCGGCTGCTGCAGGACCACGGCGTCCGCGGGATCGCCTGGCGGGCCGCGCAGCTGCCCACCGACCAGCACCGCGACAAGGTCGCGGAGTGGCTGGACATGCTCCTGGAGAGCGTCAAGCGGCCCGAGTCGTGAGCCTGGGGAGACAAGTGGGCATCGGTAGGGAAATGCGCCGCCTGTGCGGCGAGTTGGTCGCGGAGCTGACGCTTCCCGCCCCGGCGCGGCCCGCCGACCTGTACGCCGCGCTGTGCGAGGCGATGAGCAGACGCCGTGGCCGTCCCGTCCACTTCCGTACGGCCGCCTTCCCGCCCGGGACCGCCAGCGGGCTGTGGCTCGACATGGCCGACCGGGACCTCGTCGTGATCGAGGAACGCACCGCACCGGACCACCAGTTGGTGATCCTCGGACACGAGCTGTGGCACATGAAGGCCGGGCACTGCAGCCACCACGTCGACGGTGCCGCGGTCGCCGCCCGGCTGCTCAGCGACGACGCCGACGACGCGGTCCTGAGAGCGACCGTCCTGAAGGTCGCCGCCCGCTCCCGCTTCGACCTCGCCGAAGAGGAGGAGGCCGAGAGCTTCGGTCTGTTGCTGGCCAGCAAGTGCCGTACCTGGCTGGCCGGTTCGTCGTTGCGCGGACCGGTGCAGCGCGATCATCTGGCCGGGCGGATCGAGGCGTCGCTGGGGTACCTGGGGTCGCAGGGCTGAGCGACGGCCGGTTCCCTCCGGCGCGGACGGGTCCCTGACGCGGCTTCGGTGCGTTCCGCATGCGCTGAGCGGGCGAACCGGGGCGGAACGCGGGGGCATTGTCAGTGGCGGACGGCAAGCTGGAGGTGCGCCCACGCGCATGACCGCCGATCGCACCGACACGGGGAGAGCCGACCCATGACCACCGCCGTACTGACCGACCGTGAGCGCATGGCCGTCCAGGCCTATCTGCGGCTGCTGCACACGGTCCGAGCCGCCTTGGACGCCGAGTCCGGCCCGCCCGGCGGCCACCGACCGGCGGTCGTCCCGCCGGCGGTGCTCGCCGAGGCGGAACAGGCCCTGGCGGCCGCGGGCCTGACCGGCAACGAGGAGTCGTTCTTCCGGCTGCTGCGGAGCTGGTGCCCCCAGGGGTGACCCGGGCCGGTCGCTCAGCCGGTCGTTCAGCCGTGCGGGACCGTCACCGCCGTGGCCACCAGGCCACGCCCGGCGGTCCAGCGGCCGTCGAAGTGCGCGAGGCGGCGGCCGGCCACCTGCGGGCCCGGCACGAGGAGGACGGCGCGGAAGGTGCCGTGCCGTCCTTCGCCGGTGGCCGCGGTGATCTCGATGTCGGCCTCCGTGAAGTCGAGCCACTTCCGGGTGAGGGGGAACCACGCCTTGTAGACGGACTCCTTGGCGCTGAACAGCAGCCGGTCCCAGTGGACCCCTGGGTGCTCCTCGGCCAGGAGGCGCAGTCGCCGCGCCTCCCCGGGCAGGGACACGGCGGGCAGGACCCCCTCCGGGAGCGGTCCGTCGGGCTCCGCGTCGATGCCGAGGGAGGCCAGGTCGGTGGCGCGCACCAAGGCGGCGGCGCAGTAGCCGTCGCAGTGGGTCATGCTGCCGACCAGGCCGGACGGCCACTGCGGCGCGCCGCGTTCGCCGGGCAGCACGGGGTGGGGCGGGACGCCGAGCTTCTCCATGGCCTGGCGGGCACAGGAGCGCACGGCGGCGAACTCCCGGCGCCGCTTGTCGACCGCCTTGGCCACCAGCACCGCTTCCTCGGGGTACAGGGGCGCGTGCCAGGCCTCGTCGTGACCGTGCGCCTCCACGGTGACCACGGTGTCCGGCAGCAGTTCCTCGATCACCAGACCTCGCCTTCCTTGGAATCCTCGGGCTCCCTGGGCAGGATGCGGCGCAGCCGTCCGGGGGGTTGCGTGCGTTTGCGCCACTCGCGGGGGTAGCCCACCGACACTTCCTTGAAGCGGACGCCCTCGTGCCAGGTGGTGCGCGGAATGTGGAGGTGGCCGTAGACCATGGTGTCGACGCGGAACCGGCGGTGCCAGTCGGCGGTCAGGCTGGTGCCGCACCACATGGCGAACTCGGGGTACCACAGGATGTCGGTCGGGTGCCGGTCCAGCGGGTAGTGGTTGACGGGGATCACGGGCAGGTCGCGAGGCAGTTCGGCGAGTCTGCGTTCGGTCTCGGCGACCCGCGCCCGGCACCAGGCCTCACGGCTCGGGTAGGGGTCGGGGTGCAGCAGGAACTCGTCGTTGCACACGACCCCGGTTCCGTGCGCGTACTCCAGTCCCTCCTCCTTGGTGGTGCACCCGGCCGGCAGGAAGGAGTAGTCGTAGAGCAGGAACAGCGGGGCGACGACGACCGGGCCGCCCGGGCCGTCCCAGACCGGGTAGGGGTCCTCCGGCGTGGTCACGCCGAGGTCCCGGCACATCTCGACGAGGTACTGGTAGCGGGCGACGCCCCGCAGGGTGACGGTGTCCTTCGGATGGGTCCACAACTCGTGGTTGCCGGGCACCCACACGACCCGGTGGAAGCGGTCCGCGAGCGTCTTCAGAGCCCAGCGGATGTCGGACACGGTCTCCGCGACATCGCCGGCGACCAGGAGCCAGTCGGCGTCCGACTCGGGGTGCATCTTCTCGACCAGGGCGCGGTTCTCCGGATAACCGATGTGCAGGTCGCTGATGGCCCACAGGTGCCCGGCACCACCGGCCGTCGACGTCACTCTCGCCCCCTCCGCGCACGTCGCCCCCTCGGGGGACAAGAACGGCACCACCTGATCATATCCGTGGGCGAGGGACAAGGGCGGGACCTTCCGGCGCGTCGGCCGGCCCGGGCCCGGTGTTCCACGTGGCGTGATGATCGGGAAATCCGTAACACGGGCGTTGCACGCGGCGGTCCCGGGAGGCCGTATGATCGCCCCACACACCACCGCCGGAACTTCCCTCACTCAGGGGCGGTTTGGTGTCCCTCCATCCACCCTGGCCGGGCACGGCCTGCTTCGCCCTGCCCGCATACCGTGAAAGGCGGCCTGCATGGTCTCTCGCGTACGCGTCTGGCTCAACCGCACGTACGCGGAGAACGTGTTCTTCATGGATCAGCTGCGGAGAAATCCCAGCGACCGGGCCGTCGAGATCCATGCCACGCACGGCGACGCCGACTCCCCCGTCCTGGCCGCGGCCGACACCGCCGAGCTGGAGCCGGAGGGGCTGTCCCCGGCCGCCTACGTGGAGTTCGCCCTGGACCAGTGCGCGCGGCGGGGCATCGACGTGTTCGTGCCGCGACTGCACCAGGCGGCGATCGTGGCGCACCGCGCGGAGTTCGAGGCGGCCGGCACGGCCCTGCTGGCGCCGCCGCCCGAGGCGGTGGCCGTCTTCCAGGACAAGGTGATCGCCTACGAGGCGGTCCAGGCGATCGGCGTGCCCGTGCCGCCGTGGTGGCGGGTGCGGACCGCGGGCGAACTCATCGCCGCTGTCGAGGAGTTGGAGGCGCACGACCACAAGGCGTGCTTCAAGCCGGCGTCCGGGGCGGGCGGGGTCGGCTTCCGCGTGATCACGCGCGCCCCCTTCTCCGTCACGCACCTGAGCGGCTTTCCCAGCCCGTACGTGCCGCTCGACCTGGTCGTCGAGGCGGTGCGGAAGGCCGAGGAGCCGGTGGACTGGCTGGTGATGCCGCGTCTGGAGCAGCCGGAGGTGTCGGTGGACTGCCTGACCGGCCCGGACAACCGGGTGCGCCTGGCCGTGGGCCGCACCAAGAACGGCCGGCGGCGGGGGTTCACGCTGCACGAGCAGTGGCTGGAGCCGGCGCGGCGGATCGCGGAGGGCTTCGGGCTGCACTATCTGTCCAACATCCAGTTCCGGATGTTCGGCGGGGAACCCGTCCTCATGGACGTCAACACGCGTCCGGCCGGTGGGCTGCATCAGCTGTCGCTGTGCGGTGTCAACGCGCCCTGGCTGGCTGTGCAGTTGGCGCTCGGCGAGGATCCGGGGCAGGTCGAGCCGCCGTTCCTGGGGCAGGACTACACGGTGGTGTCGGGGCCGCGGCCGTTGCGGCCGGTGTCGCTGCCGCAGCAGCGGGCGGAGGACGCGGAGGCGCTGTTGCCGGCGGTCCCCTCCCCCGCGCCGGCCGACTCCGTCGGGGCCGCGGCGCAGGCGCTGCCTCTCTAGGGCCTGTCTGACAGACCCCAGCGCCGAGCTCACCGGTATGGGCCGATCCGGCGTCAGCTCTTGACACCGCGATTGGTCCATACCAACTTGGTGGCGCACCTCTCTGCACTCCCGAACACCCCCATACCTTCAGGGAGATCGCGTGCGCTCCTCACTTCTCCGACGCCCCAGACGTCGTCTCCTCGCCCTCCTCGGCTCCGCCGCCCGGGCCCTCACCGGAGCGGTCGCCCTGCCCGGTACGGCCCACGCGGCCAACGTCCTCGCCAATCCCGGCTTCGAGTCGGGGGCCCTCTCCCCCTGGTCCTGCCAACAACCTCGGCTCGGTCGTCTCCTCCCCGGTGCACGGCGGGACCAAGGCCCTTGCCGGGGCGGTGAGTTCGAGCGACATCGCCAAGTGCAGCCAGACCGTCTCCGTGCAGCCGAACACGACGTACCAGCTCACCGGCTGGGTGCGCGGCGCTTACGTCTATCTGGGTGTGGACGGCGGCTCCTCGACGTGGACGTCGTCGCCGTCGGCGTACAGCCGGCTCAGCGTGTCGTTCACCACCGGCGCCGCACAGACCCGGGCGACGGTCTATGTGCACGGCTGGTACGCGCAGGGCACCTACCACGCCGACGACATCAGCCTCGACGGTCCCGGCGGTGGCGGTTCGGACTCCCAGGCGCCGACGGCCCCCTCGAACCTCCGCTCCACCGGAAAGACCTCCTCCAGCGTGTCCCTCGCCTGGAACGCCTCGACGGACGACGTCGGTGTCACCGCGTACGACGTCTACAGCGGCTCCAGCCAGGTGCTCAGCGTCTCCGGCACCTCGGCCACGGTCAGTGGACTCGCGCCCAGCACGGGGTACACGTTCACCGTGAAGGCACGGGACGCGGCCGGGAACACCTCGGCGGCCTCGAACGCGGTGACCGTCACGACCGAGGCGGGCGGTGGCGGCGGCAGCGGGTTCAAACAGGCCGCGCCCTACCTCTACCTCGGCTGGGGCGACCCGCCGAGCGCGACCTCGGTGATGAGCGCGACCGGCATCAAGTGGTACACGATGGCGTTCATCCTCTCCTCCGGCGGCTGCACCCCCGCCTGGGACGGGCAACGTCCGCTGACCGGCGGCAACGACCAGGCCGTCATCAACGCCATCCGCTCGGCGGGCGGTGACATCGTCCCGTCGATCGGCGGCTGGAGCGGCAACAAGCTCGGACCGAACTGCTCGACGGCCGAGGCGCTGGCGGGCGCGTACCAGAAGGTGATCGACGCCTACGGGCTGAAGGCGATCGACGTCGACATCGAGAACACGGACGAGTTCGAGAACGCGGCCGTGCAGGACCGGATCCTGAACGCCCTGAAGATCGTCAAGGCGAACAACCCGGGCCTGCGCACGATCGTCACCTTCGGCACCTCGACGACCGGCCCGACGTACTGGGGCAACCGGCTCATCGAGCAGGCCAAGGCGCTGAACGCGGGCATCGACGTCTTCACGATCATGCCGTTCGACTTCGGCGGAGGCGCCGACATGTACGGCAACACCGTGAACGCCACCGAAGGACTGAAGAACAAGCTCAGGTCCACCTTCGGCTGGGACGACGCCACGGCCTACGCCCACATCGGCATCTCCGGCATGAACGGTCTGAGCGACCAGCAGGAGCTCACCTCGCCCGCGACATGGACGCAGATCCGCGACTGGGCCAACAGCCACCACATCGCGCGGCTCGCCTTCTGGTCGGTCAACCGTGACCGGCCCTGCCCGGGCGGCGGAGTGACGAGCAACTGCTCCGGCATCAGCCAGAACACCTGGCAGTTCACGTCCGTCACGGCCGGCTTCACCGGCTGACCCACAGGGGCGTGGGGGTACCTAGGGCCCCTCCGGGTACCCCCACGCCTTCGCCAACTCGGTGAGGCGCGGGGGGAGTTCGACGTGCGGTGCGGCCGTGCGGGCGGTCTGGATGCGGCCGGACCTGATGGTGCTGGACCAGTCGCCCAGCTGGGGGCGGAAGGTGCCGTGGTCCTTGCTGCCGTAGTCGAGCATGCCGGGCTCCCAGGGGACGCCGAGGTGGTCGCAGACACCCCGGGTCACCTTCTCCGGATCGGCCGTGAGGTCCTCGTACCTGATCACCTGCACGTTCGGGAGACGCTGCCGGGCCTCCTCCAGCTTTTCGCCGTAGTCGAGGACCTCGGCGCGGATGGCCTCGTGGTCGGGGTCCGTACGACGGTCGGTGAGGGACATGACGACCGCGCCGGGGTGGCGCAGCAGGACGATGTAGCGGGCGTTCGGCCAACATCGGCGCAGCCGGGGCCAGATGAGCGTGTTGGGCGGCGTCTTGTCGACGATGACGTCCTTGCCGCTGCGGGTGAGTTCCAGGTGCAGCACCCGGTCCCACAGCACGTGCTCCAGTTCCTCCTTGTCGAGCTGGAGCTCCTTCATGGCGTCCGCGGTGAAGTCGCGGGACAGGTGGACGTGCAGGGTGCGCAGGTGCATCTCGTGCGGGGCGCGGATACGGCTGTGGCTGTTGAGCAGGACGCGCAGGAGGGTGGACCCGGAACGTACCGACGACAGCACGAAGACCGGGGACTCCACCAGGCGCGGGGCCCGCGGCGCGGTGTAGGTGTCCGTGTTCTGCCGAGGGCCCGGGATCGCGTCGAGGTTCCGGCGCGGGGGGCTGACGGCCTGCATCACCAGCCTTCCGCGCCGCTTGAGTCCCTTGCCGATCGCAGCCATTCGCGGGTCTCGCACCATGACACCTTTCTCTCGCGCCGTGCCGTCGGAATCCCAGTGGCGGAAGGTGACGTTCAGGTGTCGCGCAGGGAAAGCACCCTGGTCACGCGCGTCCACAAACCGCTCGTGACCAGGGCATTTACCGTATTTTTGATAGTGCGTCAGAATCTGCCCGAGCCGCGGTACAGCTGAAGTTCGCCGTCCAGTTCGACGGCGAGCACCGTGGCATGCGGGTCGAGGTCGGTCTCGGCCGGCGGCTCGATCCAGAGGATGCCGGGTGTCTCGTGCAGGCCGCCGGTGATCCGGTGGGAGAGCTCCGTGCCGCTGCCGAGCACCGTGACCCGGCGGACCGTGCTGAGCAGCCCGCGGACGTTGATCTCGGCGCGCGGGGCGTCGAAGAGGATCAGGTACAGCGTGCGGCGGTCCTTCGAGAGGGTGCTCGGGCCGTAGTGGTGCCCCGCCGGCAGCCCGCGCACGGTGCCGTACACGGCCTGCGCGTGCCGGGCGATCCAGTCGCCCAGCCCTTCCAGCCGCTCGGCCTGCTCCTCGGGGATCGTGCCGTCCTCCCGCGGCCCCACGCTGAGCAGCAGGTTGCCGCCACCGCCGATCGTCTCGGCGAAGTAGCGGATCAGCTGGCCGACCGACTTGTGGTTGTGGTCGTGGTGCTGGAAGCCCCAGGAGTCGTTGATCGTCAGGCACAGTTCCCAGGGACCCTCGGGCGGTACGACGGGGGCGCCCTGCTCCGGGGTGGCGTAGTCGCCCTCGCTGAGCATCCGCGCGTTGAAGACGACGTCGGGTACGTAGGACCGGATGAGCGCGGCGAGTTCGGGGATGCGCCACTGCTCCTCGCTGCGGTCCCACTCGCCGTCGAACCACATCAGGTCGGGCCGGTAGCGGGAGGCCAGTTCGCGGATCTGGCCGTCGCGGTAGGCGATGAACCGCTCCCAGGCCTGAAGGTCCTCGTCCTCGGCCGCGACCTCCGAGTACCGGTTGTCCTCCAGCTCCGGCGGTCGGCCCGGCTTGCGCGTGGAGGCGTAGTCGGGGTGGCTCCAGTCCGAGTGCGAGTAGTAGAGACCGACCTTGAGGCCCTGCTCGCGCAGGGCGTCGGCATACCCGGCGATCAGGTCGCGGCCGACGTTCAGATCGCCGTGAGCGGTGTCCCACAGGGCGACGCCGTCGTGGTGACGGCTGGTCAGGACGGCGTACTTGGCGCCGGCCCGCGCGAAGAGCTTCGCCCACTCGCGCGGGTCGTAGCGGGAGGCCGTGAAGCGGTCGAGCTGGGACATGTACTGGTCGTAGGGAACGATGTCGTCGTAGAACGACCAGGACTCCTGGACGCCGTCGACGGCGTAGATGCCCCAGTGGATGAAGATCCCGAACTTGGCGTCGGTGAACCAGGGTTGCATGGGCATGGGTCAGCTCTCCCGGGCACGCTTCAGCCGCAGGGTCAGGACCTGGAAGGGCCGCAGCGTGACCGCGACCGCGCCGTCGCCGTCGAGGTCCGCGTCCTGAAGCGGCCGCTCAAGCAGGTCGGTGACCTGGGCGCCGGCGAGCGGGAACCCGGTGCGCAGCACGCCCTGGGCGCGGCCGCCGCGGGACTCGTACAGGCGCACCACCACGTCGCCCGACTCGTCGTCGGCGAGCTTCACCGCCTCGACGGTCACGCCCTCTCCGGCCACGGAGACGACCGGCTCCGGGGCGCCCGCCGACTCGGCCACGCGCAGCGGCAGGTTGAGGGCGTAGCCCTCGGCCACCGCGTCCTCGATGCGCGCGCCGGGCAGCAGGGAGTAGGTGAGGCGGTGCTTGCCCTGGTCGGCCTCGGGGTCGGGGATGCGTGGGGCGCGGACCAGGCTGAGCCGGACGGTGGTGGTCGTACCGCCGTCCTCGCGGACCGTGCGGGAGACGTCGTGGCCGTACGTCGAGTCGTTGATGACCGCGACGCCGTAGCCGGGCTCGCCGATGTGCACCCAGCGGTGCCCGGACACCTCGAAGCGAGCCGCCTCCCAGCTGGTGTTGGTGTGGGTGGGGCGCTGGATGTGACCGAACTGGATCTCCGCGGAGGAGTGGGGCGCACGGACGTCCACGGGGAAGCCCGCCTTGAGGATCTTCTCCACCTCGTGCCAGTCGATGTCGGTCTCGAAGTCGATGCGGGGGCTGCCGGCCCGGACGGTGATCGTCTGGGTGATCTTCGAGCCCTTGCCGAAGGACCTTTCGACCCTGATGGCGCCGACCAGCGGGTCGGCCTCGACGACCGTCACCGCGTCCGCCTCCAGCAGGTCCCGGTAGCGGTTCTGGTAGTGCTTGTCGATGTCCCAGGCGTCCCAGTAGTTGGGCAGGTCCGTGTGGAGGCGGAGCAGATTGCCCTGGTCGGCGAGGACCTCGCGCCCGGCGCGCAGATCGCGTACGGACGCCAGCGTGCCGTCCTCGGCCACCTCCACCCGGACGAGGCCGTTGTCGAGGACGCGTCCTTCGACCGTCACGGGCTGCGGGGGCTCGGCGGCGGCGAGGGGAGCGCTGCCGCTCGCGGGCACCTTCACGTACACCGGTGCGCCCTCCGAGGTGCGGACCACCTCGGCACGGTCGTAGGGGCTGGTGTTGAAGACCCGGGCGGAGCCGGCGCCGAGGGCGGTGATCGCCTCGGCGGTGAGCGCCTGGAGTTCTGCTGCCACCCGCGCGTACTCCGCCTCCGCCTCCCGGTGCACCCAGGCGATCGACGAGCCCGGCAGGATGTCGTGGAACTGGTGCAGCAGGACCGTCTTCCACAGCCGGTCCAGCTTCTCGTGGGGGTACGCGTATCCCGGGGCGTGCAGCGCGGCGGTCGTGGCCCACAACTCGGCCTCGCGGAGCAGGTGTTCACTGCGCCGGTTGCCCTGCTTCGTGCGCGCCTGGGAGGTGTACGTGGCGCGGTGCAGCTCCAGGTAGAGCTCGCCGTTCCAGACCGGGGCGTCCGGGTACTCCTCGCGGGCCTTGGCGAAGAAGTCGTCCGGGTGCTCCACGACGACCTTGGGCGAGCCCTCCAGGTCGGCGAGGCGGCGCGCCCGTTCCATGATCTCGCGGGTGGGGCCGCCACCGCCGTCGCCCCAGCCGAACGGGGCGAGGGAACGCTTCCCCGCGCCCTTCTCGGAGTAGTTGCGCACCGCGCGGTCCATCTCCTCGCCGCTGAAGCGGGCGTTGTAGGTGTCGACCGGCGGGAAGTGGGTGAAGATGCGGGTGCCGTCGATGCCCTCCCACCAGAAGGTGTGGTGGGGGAACTTGTTCGTCTGGTTCCAGGAGATCTTCTGGGTCAGGAACCACTCGTTGCCGGCGAGCTTGGCGAGCTGCGGGTAGGCGGCGGTGTAGCCGAAGGAGTCCGGCAGCCAGACGCCCTTGGTCTCGATGCCGAAGTGCTCGATGAAGAAGCGCTTGCCGTGGATGAGCTGGCGGGCCATCGCCTCGCCGCCGGGCAGGTTGCCGTCGGCCTCGACCCACATGCCGCCGACCGGCGCCCACTGGCCCTTCTTCACGGAGTCCTGGATGCGGGCCCACACGTGGGGGTAGTTGTCGCGCACCCACTCGTACTGCTGGGCCTGGGAGCAGGCGAAGATGAAGTCCTCGTACTCGTCGGCCAGGGACGTCACGTTGGAGAAGGTGCGGGACGTCTTGCGCTTGGTCTCGCGGATGGGCCACAGCCAGGCGGAGTCGATGTGGGCGTGGCCGACGCCGGAGATGGTGTGGGCGCTGGCGTGGGCGGGCTTGGCCAGCACGGGCGCGAGCACCTCGCGGACGGCCGCGGCGCTGCCGGAGACGTCGTCCAGGTCCAGGGCGTCCATGGCCCGGTCCAGGGTGTGCAGGATCTCGTGGCGGCGCGGTTCGTGCTCGCCCAGGTGGACCATGAGTTCACGCAGCACCTGGAGGTCCAGGTCCAGGTGCCAGACGTCCTCGTCGAGGACGGCGATGTCGGCGCTCTTGAAGACGTACAGCGGTTGGTCGCCGGCCGTGAGGACGTCGCCCAGCGGGGTCGGGGCGGAGAAGTTGTCGGCGAGGATGTCCGGATTCGAGGCCGCCTCGACCAGGTAGTCGATCGTCTCCCCGCCCGACGCGGGGTTGGCGATCGGTACGTACTGGTTGAGCGGGTTGACCGCCTTCAGGGGGCGGCCGTCGGGCAGGTGCACCAGCGCCTCGGCCTGGTTGCCCGGCCAGTCGCCCACGAACCCGAGGTCGATGACCGCTTCGACGCGCTTTCCGGCCCACTCGGCGGGCACCTGCCCGCGCATGCGGAACCAGGTGGTGCCCCAGGGCGGGCCCCAGGGGGTGCCCATGGCGAAGGGCTCGTACCGCGCGGCCGCGGCCTCCTCGAAGGAGACCGGCTCTCCCGGCGCCTGCCAGGCCTCGACCGCGAAGGGGACGGTTGCCGCGTAGATCGCGGGCTTGATGCGCTGGGTGTGGAGGCGTTCGGCGCGCTCCTCGATCCGGCGGCGTTCGTCGTGCATGGGACTTGGTCTCCTGACAGGTCTACTTGAGGTAGGCGAGGCCGGGGTGGACGGCGGTGTAGCCCTCGACGAGGCGGCGGGCGACGTTCACGGAGTCGACGAGCGGGTGCAGCGCGAACGCCTTCACGGCCGTCGTACGGGAGCCGGACCCGGCGGCGGCGAGCACCTCGCGCTCGACCGCCTTGACCGCGCAGACCAGGCCGGTGGCGTGGTCGGGCAGCGGGTCCACGGCGACCGGGTGCGCGCCATTGGCGTCGACCAGGCAGGGGACCTCGATGACGGCCTCGGAGTCCAGCACGGAGAGGGTGCTGCGGTTGCGGACGTTGAGGATGAGGGTGGTGCGCTCGTCGCGGGCGATGGCCCGCATCAGGGCGAGGGCGACCTTCTCGTAGCCGCCGGAGAGATCGTCGGCGTCGCGCTCGCCGGCGCCCGCGCTCTGACGGTTCTCGGCCATGTAGGTGGCCTCCCGCTCGGCGCGGGTGCGGTCCCAGGCCGCCAGGGCGGGCGTGTCCGGGTCGCGCATCTCCTCGTAGAAGCGGGCCTGCTGGTCGCGCAGGAAGGCGCCGCGGGTCCGCTCGGCCTGCTGGTAGGCGCGGACGGCCTCACGGTTGAAGTAGTAGTAGTGCAGGTACTCGTTCGGGATCGCGCCCAGGGACTGCAGCCAGTCGACGCCGAAGAGCTTGCCCTCCTCGAAGGAGCCGAGCAGGTCCGGGTCGGCGAGCAGGCGCGGGAGCTCGTCGCGCCCGGCGACGCGCAGGCCGCGCACCCAGCCGAGGTGGTTGAGGCCGACGTAGTCGATCCAGGCGTCCCCCGGGTCGGCGCCGAGCACGCGGGCGATACGGCGGCCGAGGCCGACCGGCGAGTCGCAGATGCCGATGACACGGTCGCCGAGGTGGCGGGACATGGCCTCGGTGACCAGTCCCGCCGGGTTGGTGAAGTTGATGACCCAGGCGTCGGGGGCCAGGCGGGCCACCCGCTGGGCGATGTCGACGGCGACCGGCACGGTCCGCAGGCCGTAGGCGATGCCGCCCGCGCCGACCGTCTCCTGGCCGAGGACACCCTCCGCCAGGGCCACCCGCTCGTCGTCCGCGCGGCCCTGAAGACCGCCGACGCGAATCGCGGAGAACACGAAGTCGGCGCCGCGCAGGGCCTCGTCGAGGTCGGTGGTGGCCGTGACCTCGGGGGCGTCGGGCACGCCGGCGGCCTGCTCGGCGAGCACCCGGGTCACCGCGGACAGCCTCGGGGCGTCCAGGTCGTGCAGCACGACATGCGTGACGCGGCCCTCGGCGCGGTCCCCGAGGAGCGCCCCGTACACGAGCGGCACCCGGAATCCGCCGCCGCCCAGAATCGTCAGTTTCACGCTTGCACCTTTCCCGCCACGACCACCTCGACGCCTGCCTCCTCCAGGGAGGACCGCGTCTCCGCGTCCACGGTCGCGTCCGTCACCACCACGTCCAGGTCCTCCGGACCGCAGACCTTCGCCATTCCCGTACCGGGGAACTTCGCCGAGTCGGCCAGGAGCACGACCGTGTCACCGGCCTTGATCATGGCCCGCTTGACCGGCACCTCGACGACCGTCGTGTCCATCACCTGCCCTCCCGGGCGCACTCCGCTGGTGCCGAGGAAGAGCCAGTCGGCGTGCAGCTGGCGCAGGTTGTCCTCGGTGAGGAAGCCGACCAGGGAGCGGTACTCGCGGCGGACCATGCCGCCGAGCAGCACCAGCTCGATGCCCTCGTCGTCGGCCAGCTCCTCGTAGACCACCAGATTGCTGGTGATCACGGTGAGGCGGCGGCCGTGCAGCTGGCGAGCGAGCCGGTAGGCGGTGGTCCCGATGTCGAGCAGCACCGACTGGCCGTCCGTGATCATCTCCGCGGCGCGCACGGCTATCGCGTCCTTCTCGGGCACGCGCACCTCGGCGACCTCGGCGAAGGGCTGGTCGCCCTCCTCGGCCACGGCGCCGCCGTGCACGCGGGTGAGCAGGCCGTCCTCCTCCAGTTTGACCAGGTCACGCCGGACCGTGGCGGGGCTCACACCCAGCTGCTCGGAGAGATCGGTCACGGCCGCCGCGCCGCCGGAGCGCAGGGCCCTCAGGATGAGTTGGTGTCGTCGTTCTGCCAGCACGACGTGAACAGTACTCGTCATGCTCAATCATTTCCATGCTCACTTCTGCTCAGGTATTGACCAATCTCATGCAGCAGCGCAACGATTCCCGTCACTGAAATGAAGAGTTCTGACGCTCTCCCCGACGAGAGGACTGCGCGCGTGGACGACGACCGGCCCGATGTGCTGCTGACCGGGCTGCTCTTCTACGACCTCGTCCTCACCGGCCTGGGCAGGCCGCCGACGCCGGGCGAGGAGATCTGGACGGCCGGCATGGGCTGCGGCCCCGGCGGTATCGCCAACCTCGCGGTCGCCGCGTCCCGCTTCGGCCTGAGGACCTCCCTGGCCACGGTCTTCGGCGACGACTTCTACGGCGCCCACTGCCGGGAGATCCTCGCCGGCCAGGAGAACGTCGACCTCTCGCTCTCCCGCGTCGCGGACGGCTGGGCCACCCCGGTCACCGTGTCCCTGGCGTACGGCGACGACCGGGCCCTCGTCACCCACGGCCAGGAACCCCCCTACTCCCAGGACGCGCTGATGGGCGACCCGCCCGAGGCGCGCACCGCCCTGGTCCACATCGAGGCCCAGCCCCGCGCGTGGCTCGCCAAGGCCGCCGCGAACGGCACGCGGATCTACGCCGACGTCGGCTGGGACCCCACCCAGGAGTGGTCCACCGACCTCCTGGAGCAGCTCTCGCTGTGCCACGCCTTCCTCCCCAACGAGAGGGAGGCGATGGCCTACACCCGCACCGACAGCGCGGTCGCGGCGCTCGGCACGCTGGCCGAGCTGGTGCCGGTGGCCGTGGTCACGCGCGGCGGGGACGGCGCGGTCGCCGTCGACCAGCTGACGGGCGAGTACGCGGAGGTGCCCGCCCTCGACGTGGACGTCCTGGACGCGACGGGTGCCGGGGACGTCTTCGGCGCGAGCTTCGTCGCGGCCTCGCTCGGCGGCTGGCCGCTCCAGGAGCGGCTGCGGTTCGCGGTACTGGCGGCCGGGCTGTCGGTCCGGCACCACGGAGGGGCGCCGGCCGCCCCCGGCTGGTACGGCGTCGACCGCTGGTGGCGCTCGCTGACCGACCCCGACCTCAAGCGGGCGTACGGCTTCCTGGCGGACCGCATCCCGGCGGATCCCGGCCCGCCCGTGCGGTACGCCCCCGTGACCCCTCCCGCACGGCAGTACTGACCCCCCACATTCGACGTTTCGAGAACACCCGAAAGGCGGTGGGAGCTGTGCGGCTCTCACGAAGAGGCCTCCTGCGCGCGGGTCTGGCCGGCACGGCGGCCACGACGCTCGCAGGCCTGGCGTCCGGCTGTGCCGTCCCCACCGGCTCGACCGGCCGGAACATGGTCCTGTGGTACTGGGACGGCGGTCTGGGCGACACGGTCGTGACGAAGGCCAGGGCCCGCTACGCCGGCACGGTGAACCTCCGGGCCGTCAAGATCGGCGGTTACTACCGCTCCAAGCTGATCACCACCTTGGCCGGCCGCGCCCACGTCCCGGACATCGCGGGCCTCAAGGGCGAGGACATGGCCTCCTACCTGCCCAACGCCGACCAGTTCGTGGACCTGCGGACGCTGGGCGCGGAGAAGTACCGGAGCCGGTACCTGCCCTGGAAGTGGGACCAGGGCATCGCCGACGACGGGTCGATGATCGGATTCCCGATCGACTGCGGCCCGGTCGCGCACCTCTACCAGTACGAGGTGTTCCGCAAGGCGGGGCTGCCGTACGAGCCCGCCGACGTGTCGAGGGAACTGAACACCTGGGAGGCGTTCTTCGCGGCCGGCGAGCAGCTGAAGAAGCGGATCCCGGGGACCTGCCTGCTGACCGATGTCAGCAGCGTCTTCGAGAACGTCGTGCAGCAGGGCAGCAAGCGGTACGTCGACAAGGACCGCCACTTCATCGGCGACCAGGAGCACATACGCCACGCCTGGGCGCTCGCCGTGGAGGCCAAGCGACGGGGGATCGTCTCGAACCTCGTCAGCGGCACCCCGGACCAGCTGTCGGCGATCGAGGGCGGCAAGCTGCCGAGCCAGCTGGGCGCCTCCTGGGCCACCAACGACATCAAGAACGGCGTGCCCAGGACCAAGGGCAGGTGGCGCGTGGCCCAGATGCCCGTGCGGCCCTCCAACAACGGCGGCTCGTTCCTGTCGGTCACCAAGGCGTGCCGGAACCCCGAGAAGGCCTTCGAGATCATCGCCTGGATGCTCGACGCGGACAACCAGGCCCAGGGCTACGTCGACGCGGGCCTGTTCCCCTCCATCCCCGCCTCGTACGGCCTGAAGCAGCTGCGCGAACCGGACCCCTTCTTCGGAGGGCAGGTCACGATGGACGTCTTCGGGCCCGCCGCGCAGAAGATCGTGGTCGCCTACAACAGCCCGTTCGACGTGGCGCTCGGGCAGCCCGTCAAGGACGAGATCAAGAACGTCGGCGTCCTCGGCAAGGACCCGGAGCAGGCCTGGAAGGACGCCATGAGCAAGTGCCGGCGCATCGCGAACCACCTGGGGGTGAGCTACTGATGGCCACCGCCCCCGCAGTGGAGAAGCCCCCGGCGGTCACCGTGGACACGCCCGCCGCGCGGCCGCGGAAGGGCCTGCGCACGTACTGGCACCTCTACGCCGCGATCTCCCCCTTCTACCTCCTCTTCCTCGTCTTCGGCCTGATCCCCGTCGGCTTCTCGCTCCATCTGTCCTTCCACCGCTGGGACGGCCTCGGCCCGATGGAGTCCGCGGGCCTCACGCAGTACCAGTACCTGCTCAGCGACAGCGACTTCTGGAGCTCGATCGGGAACACCCTCGTCATCTGGGCGATGGCCACCTTCCCCATGATCTTCCTGGCGATGGTCACGGCCGTGATGCTCAACTCGGCGGTCCGCTTCAAGAACGTCTACCGCTTCGCCTACTTCCTGCCGAACGTCACCTCGGTCGTCGCCGTCGCGATCATCTTCGGCTCGGTGTTCTCCACCAACTTCGGCCTGATCAACGCGCTGTCGCAGGCCGTCGGGCTCGACCAGGTGGCATGGCTGAACACGCCGTGGGGCATCAAGGTCGCCATCGCTACGCTGATGACCTGGCAATGGACCGGCTACAACGCGATCATCTTCCTCGCCGGGCTCCAGACCATTCCGAGCGATCTGTACGAGGCGGCGCGCATCGACGGCGCCGGTCCGGTGCAGACGTTCTTCCGGGTGACGCTGCCGCTGCTGCGGCCGACGCTGCTGTTCGTGCTCGTCGTCTCGACGGTCACGGGTCTGCAGAGCTTCTCCGAACCGCAGGTGCTGCTGCAGAACACCTCCAACGACTCGACGTTCTCCGGCGGCCCGGACCACGCGGGCCGGACGATGGTCCTCTACTTCTTCCAGCAGACCTTCGACAACAACGACTTCGGCTACGGCGCTGCCGTGGCCTGGGGCATCTTCCTCGTCGTCGTCCTCTTCTCGATCATCAACTGGCGCCTGGTGCAGCGCCGGGGCGAAGAACAGTGAGGCCGCACACCATGGCATCCATCAAGGGCTCCGGGCGCCGGGGCATCGCGCTGCACGGGTCCCTGATCGTCGGCGTGGTGCTGTCGGCCTTCCCGTTCTACTGGGCCGTCATCATGTCGACGCACACGACGACAGAGATCTTCTCCTACCCGCCGAAGCTGCTGCCGGGCACGCACTTCCTCGAGAACGTCCGCAGCCTCTTCGACAACATCGACTTCTTCGGCTCGATGTTCAACTCGCTGCTGGTGGCCGGGTCGGTGACGTTCCTCGTCCTGTTCTTCGACTCGCTCGCCGCGTTCGTCTTCGCCAAGTTCGAGTTCCCGGGCCGCAAGGTGCTGTTCGCGCTGCTGATGGTGATCTTCATGGTGCCGACGCAGCTCCAGGTCATCCCGCAGTTCGTGATCATGGCGAAGATCGGCTGGATCGGCTCGATGACCGCGCTGATCGTGCCGGCGGCGGCCAACGCGTTCGGCATCTTCTGGATGCGCCAGTACATGAGGAGCGCCATCCACGACGAGCTGCTCGACGCCGCCAGGCTGGACGGGGCGAACTTCCTGCGCCAGTACTGGCACGTGGCGCTCCCCGTGGTCCGCCCGGGCCTGGCCTTCCTCGGCATCTTCACCTTCATGGGCCAGTGGAACGACTACGCCTGGCCGCTGATCGCCCTCACCAACCCGGACAACGTCACCCTCCAGGTCGCGCTGTCCCAGCTCAACGGAGTCCACGGCACCACCGACTACGGCATGGTGATGACCGGCGCCCTGCTCGCCCTCCTCCCGCTGCTGATCGTCTTCGCCATCGGCGCCCGGCAGATCATCGGCGACCTCGCCAAGGGGGCCGTGCGCGGATGACCAGCGATTCCCTGCGCCCCTGGCAAGCGCCCGAGCTGACCTCCTGGGGCAGGCTGCCGATGAGCGCCGTCGACCGGCGTTCGGGTGCCCTCTCCCTGGACGGCGACTGGCGCTTCCAGCTGCTGCCCGCGCCGGACGCGCCTGTACGCGACACCTGGTCCTCGTCGTACGTCCCCGGCGCCTGGACGATGCAGGGCACCGACGACCTGCCGCAGTACACCAACGTCCGCATGCCGTTCCCCGAGTTCCCGCCCGCGGTGCCCGCCGCCAACCCGACAGGTGTCCATGAGCGCGAGGTGGACGTTCCCGCCGAGTGGGCCGGGCGGCGGATCGTGCTCCAGGTCGGTGCCGCCGAGAGCGTGCTTCTGGTGCACGTGGACGGGCGGCCCGTCGGGATCTCCAAGGACTCCCATCTGGCCGCCGAGTTCGACCTGTCCGCCGTCGTACGTCCCGGCGAACGTGCGAGCGTCCGCCTGACCGTCGTGAAGTGGTCGGACGCCTCGCACATCGAGGACCAGGACCAGTGGTGGCACGGCGGGATCACAAGATCGGTGCTGCTGTACGCGACGGATCCGCTGCACCTGGCCGACGTGACGGTACGGGCGGGGCGCCACGGTGACCTGCGCGTCGACTGCCGGGTGCGGAACGCGGACGGTGCGCTGCCGGACGGCTGGTACGTCAGCGGGGAGCTGGACGGGCAGCTGCTGACGCAGGACGAGGAGTTCGACCGCGCAGGCGCCGAGGACGAGCGTGTCTCCGCCTTCCTCGGCGAGGCACGGCTGCAGGCCACCGTCCCCGAGGTGCGCGCCTGGACCGCCGAGACGCCCGAGCTGTACGGCCTGACCGTCCGGCTGCACCGCGCCGACGGCACGGTCGCCGACACCTCCCGCCACCGCGTCGGCTTCCGCGACGTCGAGATCGCCGGCCGGGACCTGCTCGTCAACGGTGAGCGGATCTACGTCCGGGGCGTCAACCGGCACGACTTCCACCCGCTGACGGGCCGGACGGTGTCGTACGACGACATGCGCGCGGACCTGGTCCTGCTGAAGCGTTTCGGCTTCAACGCGATCCGCACCTCCCACTACCCGAACGACCCGGCGCTGTACGACCTCGCCGACGAACTCGGTTTCTACGTCGTCGACGAGGCGGACATCGAGTCCCACGACCACGCCCACGAGATCGCCGACGACCCGCGCTATCTGAACGCCTTCGTGGACCGGGTCTCACGCATGGTGCTGCGGGACAAGAATCACCCGTCGGTCGTCATCTGGTCGCTGGGCAACGAGTCGGACTACGGCGCCCACCACGACGCGGCCGCCGCCTGGGTGCGGCGGCACGACCCGACGCGGCCGGTCCAGTACGAGGGGGCGGCCAAGCTCGACTGGGCGGACCCGCGGCTCGCCTCGGACATCGCCTGCCCGATGTACGCGCCGATCGAGGACTGCGTCGCGCACGCGCTGTCCGGGAAGCAGACCAAGCCGCTCATCCAGTGCGAGTACTCGCACGCCATGGGCAACAGCAACGGCACCCTCGCCGACCACTGGGCGGCCATCGAGGCAACGCCGGGTCTTCAGGGCGGCTTCATCTGGGAGTTCTGGGACCACGGCATCCTCCAGCGTGTGAACGACGGAAGACCGGCCGGGCGTGGGGGCGCCGGGCTGTACGAGGGCGGGGTCGCCGCGCCGGGCCACCGGTGGGCGTACGGCGGCGACTTCGGGGAGACGGTCCACGACGGGGCGTTCATCGCCGACGGTGTGGTGTTCCCCGACCGCACGCCCAAGCCGGTGCTGTACGAGCACCGGGAGATCGCGGCGCCGGTGCGGCTGGAGTGCTTCCGGCACGAGGGCGTCGTCGTCGGCAACCACCAGCACTTCCGGGGGCTGGAGTGGCTGTCCTTCGCGTGGGAGCTGGTGGTGGCGGACGGCCCGGCGGTGACCGTGCCGGCCCGGCTGCCCGCCCTGCGGCCGGGTGAGACGGCGGCGGTGCCGCTGCCGTTCGAGCTGCCGGAGGACGGCGGGGAGGCGTGGCTGACGCTGCGGGTGACGACGGC
Source organism: Streptomyces sp. S.PNR 29 (assembly GCF_030386795.1). Taxonomy (GTDB): domain Bacteria; phylum Actinomycetota; class Actinomycetes; order Streptomycetales; family Streptomycetaceae; genus Streptomyces. The sequence continues at coordinate 194,865 of NZ_JANUQM010000010.1, read as the reverse complement.
CGACGACGAACCCTGGGCGCCGCGTGGCACGGTGGTGTGTCTGCCGCAGGTGCGGCTGCGGGCGGCGCCCTCGATGACGCACGTGCCGGTCGCGGACCGCTCGGTGGAGGTCGACGAGGAGGGGCTGCTCGTCCATCCGCTGCTGACGGCCGCCCCCACGCTGTCGCTGTGGCGGGCGCCCACGGACAACGACGAGCTGGGCGGCATGGCGGCCCGGTGGCGGGAGTGGGGGCTCGACGCGCCGGAGCGCAAGGTGGTCGGTGTCCGGCGGGCGGGCGGCAGGGTCACCGTGCGGGCGGAGTACGTCACGCGGGCCGGGGTCGTCCGCCATGAGCAGGTCTTCACCGCCGTCGAGGGCGGGATCCTCGTCGAGGAGAGCGCCGAGCTGCCCGAGGCGCTGGACGACGTGGCGCGGGTCGGGTCGGTGTTCGAGACGGTGGCCGGGCTGAACCTGCTGGAGTGGTTCGGGCAGGGGCCCTGGGAGTCGTATCCGGACCGCTGCACGGGGGCGCCCGTCGGCCACCACACCCTCCCCGTGGACGAGCTGTTCACTCCCTATCTGCGGCCGCAGGAGAGCGGCGGCCGGCACGGTGTCCGGCGGTTCACGCTGTCGGCGCCGGACGCCACCGGGCTGGCCGTGCGGCTCGACCGGCCCCGCCAGGTCTCCGTCACCCGCCATCGAGCCGCCGACCTCGCGGCGGCCGCCCACCACGACGAGCTGGTGCCGCGCCCCGGGTGCGTGGTGCATCTCGACGCGGCCCACCGGGGCCTCGGCACCGCCTCGTGCGGGCCGGACACCTCACCGTCGTACCTGATCCCCACCGGCGTCCACAGCTGGGCCTGGACGCTGCGCGTTCTCTGACAGACACACCCCCCGCTCACTGCCCGCTGCCCACCTTTCCTGGAGCACCCGTGTGTACTTCGCATGAGCACGAACAGGGCGAGGCCCCTCAGGCCGGCGCCGGAAGACGCAGTTTCCTGCGGGCCACCGCGCTGCTCGGCGCGAGCGCCGCGGCGACCGCGGTGGCGGTGCCCGCCGCCACCGCACGGACGGAGGCGACGAGTTGGCGCCCCGACCCGGACAGCCGCCGCTTCACGCTCGCCGTGATGCCCGACACGCAGTACCTCTTCGACGGGCCCAGCATCGACAGGGCGCCGGTGGAGGCGTCCCTGCGCTATCTCCTGGAGCACGGCGGGGACAAGAACATCGTCTTCCTCTCCCACCTCGGCGACCTCACGCAGAACGGCGCGGCGGAGGAGTTCGCGGCCATCGGCGACGCCTTCCGGCTGCTCGACCGGCAAGGCGTCGGCTACAGCGTCCTCGCCGGCAACCACGACGTGAAGTCGTCCACGGACGACCAGCGCGGCCCGACGCCGTACCTGGACGCCTTCGGGCCGCGGCGGTTCCAGGGCAGGCCCACCTTCGGCGGCGCCTCTTCCGACGGCTACAACACCTTCCACCTGTTCAGGGCAGCGGGACGCGAGTGGCTGGTGCTCGCACTGGACTGGCGGCTGTCGGAGAAGGGGTACGCGTGGGCCGAGGACGTCATCGCCCGGCACCCGAGGACGCCGGTCATCCTCACCACGCACGAGCTGGTCGCCGAGGACGACTCCCTGTCGTCCTACGGGCAGCAGCTGTGGGACCAGCTGGTCAAGGACCACGACCAGATCTTCCTCACCCTCAACGGGCACTACTGGCCCGCCGGCCGGGCGATCCGCGCGAACGCGGCCGGACATGACGTCCACCTGCACCTGACGAACTACCAGAACCGCTACTTCGGCGGCGCTGCGATGATCCGCCTCTACCACTTCGACCTGGACCGGAACGTCATCGACGTGGAGACGGTCTCCCCGTGGATCCTCGGCCGGGCCGCCGACGGGCTCAACGAGCTGGAGCGGCAGGAGATCGAACTCAGCGGTGACGCCGACCGGTTCACCGTCGAGATCGACTTCGCCGACCGCTTCTCCGGCTTCGATCCGGTACCGGCCCGTCCGGCGCGGCCCGCGTCGCAGCTACTCGTCCCGGGCACGGTCGCCTACTGGCGCTTCGAGGAGCCTGTGCACGGCACCGTCCGGGACCTGTCCGGACGCGGCAACGACCTCGCGCTCGTCACGGTGGGCGGCGGCCGGCTGGGCTGGTCCGCCGACCACCACCCGGACCAGCCCGGCCACGGCAGCCTGGAGTTCCAGGGCTACAAGTCCCCGCTGCGGGGCGCGTACCTGCGCACGGTCGACGGCGCACCGCTCAACGCGGAGAGGTTCGCGAACGGTTACACCATCGAGGCGTTCTACCGCCTTCCCACCAACTGGGACCCCTCCCACAACGCCTGGGCCGGCCTGGTCAGCCGTACGGGCACGGGCGGCGCCGCCGGCAAGACCGCCGACGATCCGGACGAGCCGCTGGCCACCCTGTCGCTGTCCAACGACCGGGAGCCTCAGTGGGCGATGCGCCCGCTCAACCAGGAGGGCATCGCGACCAACTGGGGCCAGGAGACCCCACTGGAGACCTGGTGGCATCTCGCGGTCGTCAACGACGGCGAGCACACGACGATGTACGTCGAGGGCTGCCCGGTGGTCCGCAATCCGAAGGCCACCGCGGTCGGCATCACCTCGGTCGGGCTGCCGTGGCTGCTCGGCGGCTACGAGTACGGCGGAAAGATCGACCAGATCCTGTACGGCCGCCTCGGCGACGTCCGGATCGTCGCGCGGGCGCTGCCCGTCACGTCCTTCATGAACCACTGAGCCCTTCACGAACCACTGACCCCTTCATGCACCACTGACGCCTCAAGGACCACCATGGCCGAGCAACAGCTGCCCGCCTGGGCCGACCCGTCCGTCCCCGCCGCCGCCCTGGACGCGCAGGGCGTCTCCAGACGCGGGCTCCTGCGCCGCGCGGGCCTCTTCGGCGCCGCGCTCGCCCTCGGGTCCGCGACCCCGGCTCTCGCCGCCGACGACAGACGCCTCGGCGGCAACGACCCCCACCTCGCCTACCTGGTCGGCGACCACCACATCCACTCCGTCTACAGCCACGACGCCAAGTACACGTTCTCCCAGCTGGCCGCCGCGGGCGCGAAGTACGGCCTGGACTGGATGGTGTTCACCGAGCACTCCAACTTCGGGCACGCCCGGTACGGCGCCCCGCTGGAACATGAGGAGATCCTCAGGGCCCGCGCCGAGAACCCGCGCCAGCTGATCTTCCAGGGCCTGGAGTGGTACATCCCGGCCGCCGAGCACTGCACGGTGTTCGTGGCGCCCGGTCCGCACGAGGTCGACGTACTGACCCGGTTCGAGAGCGCCTTCGACGGCAAGCTGCTCGGCTACACCGAAGGATCCGCCGGGGCCGCCGACACCGCCCGCAACGAAGCGCACGCCGTCAAGGCACTCCAGTGGCTGGCCGAGCAGCGCCGCACCGGCTACGTCGACGACGTGCTGGTCCTCGCCAACCACCCGATGCGCCTGGGCATCGACTCCCCGCACGAGATGCGCAACTGGCGGGACGCGGCCCCCGAGATCATGATCGGCATGGAGGGCGCGCCGGGCGCCCAGGGCGCGGCCATCCCCGGCTGGCGGGGCTCCACGTCGATCCGGGGCGAGTACGAGAACAAGCCGTCCGCGCAGTCGTGGGCGGGTTACCCGGCGGACGCGTATCCGACGTACGGCGGCTTCGACTGGGCGACGGCGACCGTCGGCGGCCTGTGGGACTCGATGCTGGCCGAGGGCAGGCTGTTCTCCGTCACCACCAACTCCGACGCCCACCGCATCGTCTTCGACACCTGGAGGAACGGCGACTGGCCGGCGGGGCAGAACTTCGACAACACCGGCAAGCTGCCCGACCCGGTCGACACCGGCTCCCCGCAGCCGGGCAGCGACTTCTGGCCGGGCCAGTTCAGCCGTACGCACGTCGGCGTCACCCTCCCCCACTACCTGAACGGTGGGGGCGGTGCCCCCATCGGCTACCGGGCGGTGATGGCGGGCCTGCGCGCCGGCCGTGTCTGGCTCGACCACGGGCACCTGCTGGACGGCCTCGACGTGCGCCTCAAGCGCGACTGCGACGACGGCCCCGGTGTGACGCTGGGCAGCAGGCTGCGCGTCCGAGAGGGCGACAAGCTCACGCTCACCGTCACCGTGACGACCGCCTCCCGCCCCAACCCGCACGGCCTCCTGCCCGAGTTGGCGCATGTGGACGTCATCCGGGGCGCGGTGCGCGGCCCGGTGGCCGACCGCGACAGCTGGCGGGCGCCCGACACCAGGGTCGTGCACACCACGGACGTCACCGGCCGGACGGGGACGTACACCCTGCGCATCCCGGTCACCGCCGGGGACGAGTCCTTCTACCTCCGGCTGCGCGGCAGCGACGGCAACCGGCACGGCACCGGCTACCTCGGCGCCTCCGTCGACCCGCACGGGCCGATCCCCCACGAGCCCGGAAACGGTGACCCGTGGGCCGATACGTGGTTCTATGCGAACCCCATCTTCGTCGACGTGAAGGGCTCCTGATGAGACGTCACCTCTTCGTATCCACCGCCTTATCGGGAGCCCTCGCGCTGGGCGCGGGTACGGCGTCGGCCGCCGGTGACCCCCAGTGGGTGCAGACCGGCACGGCGTACACCGACACGCTGGGCTCGGGCCAGGGCCTCGCGAGCCGTGCGGACGGCTCGCTGCTGTACCGGGGCCTGGTCTCCGTCCCGCCGGCTCTTCGCGTCAAGGGCTGGAACCACATCGGCGACCCGGACATCGCGCGCGGCCATGTCTTCGACGCCTACCAGGGTGCCGACACGGCCACGTCGAAGATGTTCGCGGTGACCACCCCGGCCGGGAAGCGCTACGAGTACGTCCATCAGCTGACCGCGGGCGAGAAGGTGAACAACTCCTTCGCCGCCGTCTCGCCCGACGGGCAGTGGCTGGTGTCGGGCGAGTGGGGCGAGCAGCGCAGACTCCAGGTCTTCCCCGCTCCCCTGCTCAACCCGTCCACTGCGCCGACGGGCGGCGCGCTGCCGGAGGCCGGGCAGATCACCCTGGACAGGCCGGTGCGCGACATCCAGGGCTGCGACTTCGTCACCGACACCCGCCTGGTGTGCGCGTCGAACGACGCCACCGGAACCCTGTTCCCCGAGATCCGGCCGCTGCTCCAGGTCGACCTGCCGCACAAGCCGGACGGCCGGCCGGTCACCGGCTCGGTGAAGAGCCTGTTCGCACTGCCGCAGCGCAGCGTGTGCACGGGCACGTTCGAGACCGAGGGAGTCGACTACGACGTGACCAGCGGCACGCTGCGCGCGGAGGTGATCCCGCCGGGGGTGTGCGCGGTGGCTACTGCGGTCTATTCGTACCGTCAGGCGTAGAACCGCGACAGGCTCTGCAGTACCGCCGCCGGCTTGGCTCCGCCCTCGATCTCGATCGTGCCGTCGACGCTGATCTGCACTCCGCCGGGCACCTCCTCGACCTCCGCCAGCTTCCCCACCAGCCGGATCCTCGACCCGACCTTCACGGGTGCGGGGAAACGCACCTTGTTCAGGCCGTAGTTGACCTTGGTGGTGACGCCCTGGACGTCCAGCAGTTCGGTGAACAGCGGGATGAAGAGGGAGAGGGTGAGGTAGCCGTGCGCGATGGGCGCGCCGAAGGGGCCGGTGGCGGCCTTCTCCGGGTCCACGTGGATCCACTGGTGGTCGCCCGTGGCGTCGGCGAAGGTGTCGATGCGCTCCTGGGTGACCTCGATCCACTCGCTGGTGCCCAGGTCGCTGCCGGCGAGCTTCTTCAGTTCGTCGAGACCGTTGACGGTGATGCCCATGAAGGTGTCCTTAACTCAGGAGTCGGTGCCGTAGCGCTTGCGCACCCGGGACTTGAGGAGCTTGCCGGAGGCGGTGCGCGGCAGTTCGTCCGCGACCACCACCGACTTGGGGATCTTGTACTTGGCGAGGCGTCCGGCCAGGGACGCGAGGACCTCGTCGGGGTCCAGCGCGGCGCCCTCCCGGGGTACGACGACCGCGCGCGGCACCTCGCCCCACTTGTCGTCCGGCACGCCGATGACCGCGCACTCGACGATGTCCGGGTGGGCGAGGAGCTGGTCCTCGATCTCGGCGGGGTAGATGTTCTCCCCGCCGGAGATGATCATGTCCTTGATCCGGTCGACGATGAAGACGTAGCCGTCCTCGTCGATCCGGGCGGCGTCGCCGCTGCGGAACCAGCCGTCGGCGAAGGAGGCGGCCGTCTCCTCGGGCAGTCCCCAGTAGCCGGGCATGACGTGCGGTCCGCGGACGATGACCTCGCCGGTCTCGCCGACGTCGGCCGGTGACATGTCGGGCCGTACGACCCTCACGTCGCTGAAGAAGTGCGGTACGCCCGCCGAACCCGCCTTGGTGACCGCGTGTTCGGCGTCCAGGAAGAGCGTGCCGGGGGCCGCCTCCGTCATGCCGTAGCCCTGCAGGAAGGTCAGCCCGCGCTCCTGGTACTTCGCGATGAGCGGTGTCGGGACCGGGGAGCCCCCGCAGGTGAGGATGCGCAGGGAGGACAGGTCCGCGGCCGCCCAGCGTTCGTGCCGGGCCACCTGGTCGAACATGGTCGGCACCCCGAACATGAAGGTGATGCGGTGCCGGTCGATCAGGTCGAAGGTGGTCTCCGGGTCGAAGGCCTCGACCAGGACGCAGGTACCGCCCTTGAGCAGCACGGGCAGGGTGAGCATGTTCAGCCCGGCCGTGTGGAACAGGGGCGCCGAGACCAGGGCGCGTTCGTCGGCGATCAGGTCGTGGTCGATCAGGACGTTGAACGCGTTCCAGATGAGATTGCCGTGCGTGAGCATCGCGCCCTTGGGGCGGCCCGTCGTCCCCGAGGTGTACATGATGATGCAGGTGTCGTCGGTGGTGACCGGTTCGTCGATCGGCTCGTCCGGGGCCCCGGCGACCTCCTCCTCGTACTCGGCGCCGACCTCGAGGTACGTCCGTACGTCCGTGCTGCCCGGCAGCCCGGCGACGAGCCCGGCGTGCGAGGGGCCGTAGACGAGGGCCTTCGCACCGGAGTCGCTGAGCTGGTAGGCGATCTCGGGCCCGGCGAGCCGGGTGTTGAGCGGCACGAACACCGCGCCGAGCGTGCCCGCCGCGAACAGGGTCTCCAGGTAGGAGGGGTGGTTCGGGCCGAGGTAGGCGATCCGGTCGCCGCGCCTGACGCCCCGGGCGCGCAGGGCGTGGGCGAGCCGGGTGGTGCGTGCGTACAGGTCGGCGTAGGTGATCGCGGTGTCGCGGTGGATCAGGGCGGTGCGGTGCGGGGTCTTGCGGGCCCGGCGTGCGGGCCACGAACCCAGTCCCTCGTTGCGCATCTTCGCGCCCCTTACGGTGTGGTCAGCCCGAGCAGGCGGGCGGCGTTCTCCTTGAGGATCTTCGGCCGGACCTCTTCCTTGATCGTCAGCTTGTCGAAGTCGGCGAGCCAGCGGTCGGGGGTGAGGACGGGGAAGTCGGAGCCGAAGAGGACCTTGTCCTTCAGCAGCGTGTTGGCGTACTGCACCAGCTGCGGCGGGAAGTACTTCGGCGACCAGCCGGACAGGTCGATGTGCACGCCCGGCTTGTGCGTGGCGACGGCGAGGGCCTCGTCCTGCCAGGGGAAGGACGGGTGCGCCAATATGATCTTCAGGTGCGGGAAGTCGGCGGCGACGTCGTCGACGTGGAGCGGGTTGGAGTACTTCAGGCGGATCCCGCCCCCGCCCGGCACCCCGGCGCCGATGCCGGTCTGGCCGGTGTGGAACAGGGCGATGGTGCCGGTCTCCTCGATCACCTCGTACAGGTCGTACGCCACCGAGCGGTCGTTGGGGAAGAAGCCCTGGATGCTGGGGTGGAACTTGAATCCCTTCACCCCGTACTCCTCGACCAGGCGCCGCGCCTGCTTGACCCCCGCCCTGCCCCGGAAGGGGTCGATGGAGGCGAACGGGATCAGCACGTCCGCGTTGGCGGCGGCGGCCTCGGCGACCTCCTCGTTGGGGACCGGTGCGGTGCCGGTGGCGGACTCGGCGTCCACCGTGAAGATCACGGCGGCCATCTTCCGCTCACGGTAGTAGGCGGCCGTCTCCTCAAGCGTCGGCTTCCGCTTGCCCTCGACCTTGAAGTAGGCGGAGGAGGCGTCGTGCAGGTCGTCGTCCAGGGAGGAGTGGCCCTTGGAGGAGACCTCGGCGTGGGTGTGGACGTCGATGGCGACCAGTTCGTCGACGTTCATGGAGAGGTCCATCACGCCTCCGGGAGCTTCGGCGCCGGGATGCCGACCGTCTGGAGTTCCGCGCCGACCGAGGTGGGCCAGGCGGCGGCCAGGGCGTCGGGGGTCCAGCCGCCGTCGGCGTAGGCCGCCCTGATCTCCTGCGGATGCGACCAGAGTGCCACCTTGTCACCGCCGATGCCGATGGCCTGCCCCGTGATGCCGCGCGCGGCCTCGGAGGCGAGGAACGGGATCAGGGCCGCGCAGTCCTCGGGGGTGCCGAAGCCCTCGCCCTTGCGGAGGAAGTCCGGCAGCGGCTCGCCGTTCTTCATGGCCTCGATGTACGGGGCGAAGGCGGGGATGGTCTCGGTCATCGCGGTCGCCGCGACCGGCACGACGGCGTTGACGGTGATGTTCGCGCGGCCCAGTTCCATGGCCCAGGTGCGGGCCATGGCGGCGATGCCGGCCTTCGCGGCCGCGTAGTTCGTCTGGCCGAAGTTGCCGCGCTGGCCGGCCGGGGAGCCGATCAGGATCAGGCTGCCGCCCTCGCCCTGCTCGCGCATGCGGACGGCGGCGGCGCGGGCGCAGGTGAAGGTGCCCTTGAGGTGGGTGGTGATCACCGCGTCGAAGTCGTCGTCGGTCATCTTCCACAGCACCTTGTCGCGCAGAATGCCGGCGTTGGTGACCAGGACGTCGAGGCGTCCGAACTCCTCCACCGCGCGGCCGACGAGCCGGTCGGCGGCCTCGCTCGTGCCGACCGGGACCACCTCGGCGACGGCCGTGCCGCCGGCCTCGGTGATGGACTTCACGGCCGCCTCGGCCACGGCTTCGTCGATGTCGTTGACGACCACGGACGCACCGTGGGCGGCCAGGGCATGGGCGTAGGCGAGGCCGAGACCCCGGCCGCTGCCGGTGACGACGGCGGCCTTGCCGGAGAGATCGATGCTGGGCACGGGCGAGTCCCTTCGCATGGAGTGCGCCTGGACGGCGCGGCGGTGCGGCTTCGAGATCGAAGCTAAGAGCAATAATTGTCGACGTCAATAGTTGTTGATGACCGCGTGGTGCGCCATGCTGGAATCTCCCTGGGGAACCGGCCCCGGCGATCGAGAACAGGGAGCCCGCCATCACACGCCAGCACGTCACGAACACCGACCCGATCGACGCGGACGAGCCGTGGATGCGCGGGCTGCACGCGGACGCGGGGTACCTGCTGTACCGCCTGGGCCTGCGCTCGGGTCAGCTGTTCAACTCCTTCCTGCAGGAGTCGGGGCTGCGCCTGCGCCACTACGCGGTGCTGCGCTTCCTCGCCACCACCCAGGGCGCGCTGCAGCGTGAGCTGAGCGCCCGGCTCGGCTACGACCCGAGCGCTATCGTCGGCCTCGTCGACGACCTCGAGAAGCTCGGCTTCGCCGAGCGCAGACCGTCCCCCGACGACCGGCGCAGCCGGATCGTGGTCCTCACCGAAGAGGGCCGCGACTTCCTGCGGGACACCGACGAGGCGGGAGTGCGGGTGACGAACGAACTGCTGGGCCCGCTCGATCCGGCGGAGCGGGAGACCCTGCACGCCCTGCTGCTGCGCATCGCGGGGGACGGGCTCAGCTGATGCCGTGCAAGTGATTGACTGCCGCGGGGTCCCTGCCTAACTTCGGTCTGCCCCTCCCCCGACGCCCCCGCACCCCCGGGAGACGCCCGGCCATGACCGTGACCGCCCGCTCCGCGCCCGACCGGCTGCTGTCCGTGCTCGCCGCCTTCGACCACGAGCACCCCGCGCTGTGCCTGACGGACATCAGCCGCCGGGCCGGGCTCAGTCTGACCACCGCGCACCGGCTCGTGGGCGCCCTCACCCAGTGGGGCGCCCTGGAGCGGGACGAGTCCGGCGTCTACCACGTCGGGCTGCGGCTGTGGGAGGTCGCCGCGCTCGCGCCCCGCGGTCTCGCGTTGCGGCAGATCGCGCTGCCGTACCTGGAGGACCTGTACGAGGCGACACACGAGAACGTGCAGATGGCGGTGCGGGACGGGGCGGAGGTCGTCTACATCGAGTGGCTGTCGGGGCGGTCCGCGGTCGGCGTGCACATCCGGGTCGGCGCGCGCTGGCCGCTGCACGCCACCGGGGTCGGGCTCGCGCTGCTGGCGCACGGCGAGCCGGAGTTCCAGGAGGCGTACTGCTCGGGTCCGCTCGTCTCCTTCACCCCGTACACGATCACCGACCCGGCACGGCTGCGCCGGGTGCTGGCGGAGGTGCGGCGCACCGGGGCCGCGGTGAGCGACCGCCAGGTCACGGACGACGCGCTGTCGGTGGCGGCCCCGGTGCGCGGGCCCGACGGCACGGTGGCCGCCGCCGTCTCGGTCGTCGTACCGCACGCCGACGCCCAGGTACCGGTGCTGGTCCCGGCGGTGCGGCTGGCGGCGCGCGGGATCTCACGGGCACTGGGGTGGCAGCCGGAGCGGCCCTGAGCCGGTGAGCGACGTCAGGGCCGCCGGGCGCGGGGTGCCGTCAGCAGTTGCCGGGCATCGGCTTCCCGGCGAAGCGGTCGCCGAGCCACTTCACGACGTCGTCGACCGCCTGGAAGTCACCGAGCATGTGGTCGCCGAGGTAGGTGTTCCACTGGGTGGGGATCCTGGCGGAGCAGTACGCCTGCCGGGTGGCCTCCTCGGTCTCGGACGGGATGACCTCGTCGAGGAGGCCGCGGTACTGCAGCACGGGGAAGCGGATCTCGTAGCGGGCGCCGGAGCCGGCGGGGCCGACGCCGGCTCCGAGCTTGTTGCGGTCGACGATCTGGCCCCAGGTCGTGCCGTCCGGGCCGCGCAGCGCGAAGATCTGGTCGAGCGTCAGCTTGTCCTTGGTGTAGTTCTCGGTCCTGCCGCCGACGAAGCGCGCGAGGGTGCCGACGAGGCACAGTGTCTTCGCGTCCCGCACGGCCGTGCGGCCCTCGTCGTTGAGGAGTTCGTCGAAGGGCATCTCCGGGTTGGTCGTGGCCATGCCGATGACGGCGTCGAGCAGAAACCCGGCGAACGCCCCGCCGTCGAGGCTCTTCGCCACCACCTTGAGGTCCCCGGGCACCCCGCCGGACGCCACACCCACGACGTTCAGGCCGGGGGCGTACGAACGGGCCAGCTGCGCGGCCCACAGGCTGCCGGCGCCGCCCTCCGAGTAGCCCCACAGGCCGACCCGGGCCGCCGCGCTCAGCCCGCTGCCGGGCACCTTCGGCGCGGCCCGCGCGATGTCCAGCACCGCGTGTCCGGCGTCGGCGCCGGAGACGTACGGGTGGACCTGGCCGTCGAGGTACCCGGCGCCGTCCGTCGCGGCGACGGCGTACCCGGCGCGCAGCAGCGCGGCGATGTTCCCGCCCTCGTAGGCGTCCTGGTACTCGCCCGCGAGCTGCTTGGAGAAGGCGCACTGCGGTCCGATGCCGAGGGTGCCGGGCGCGAACGCGACCAGCGGACGTTCGCCCGGACCGGTCCACGCAGCGCGGGGCACGACGACCGTGCCGGACACGGCGACCGGCCGGCCCCGTCCGTCGGTCGACGCGTACTGCACCTTCCAGGCGGTCATCGGGGTGTCGTCACCGACCAGCGGCAGGGCGTCGACCTGGCGGCAGGCGAGGACGGTCCCCGGGGCGGCCGTGACGTTCGCCGGGGCCTGGTAGATCGCGGCGTCCGCCGCGGCGCAGCCCTCCAGGGCGGTGCCGGCCCTCGCCACGGGCACGGCGAGGGCGGTCGCCAGCAGAGCACCGGCACCGAGCAGCGCGGCTCTGCGCACCGACGGCTTCTTCGACCTGTGTGACATCACGTCAGAGCGTCCCTTCCGAGCGGTGAGGTGGGGGCGGGACGACGGTACGAACAGGCCAGTGAGCACTGCTAGTTAAGGAATTACGAACCGGGAGCGCCTTCAGTGCGCCCCGGTGACAAAGCCCGGATGCCGTGCGCAGCCGGGGGCGGCTCCCCGGGCAAGGGCCGTGGGCGGTGCGGGAGGCGGCGCGGCCCTGCGAGCCCCGGCTCGGCCGTCCCTGACTACCGGCTGAAGCAGTCCGTCCCCGTGGCACGGCGGGTGACGGTCCGTGCGCCGGGGCGGACGCGGAACTCGTAGCAGCCCTGGTCCGTCCCGCCCTGGTCCAGGGTGCCGACCCTGGCATCCAGGATCACCGCCGTGGCCGATCTGTCGATGCCGAGGGGGACGGCCACCGGGTCGTGGACCGCGGGCTGCCCCATCGGGCCGGTCTTCGGCAGGGCGAGCGCGTCGCGCAGTTCCGCGTCGGTCGCCCCGCCGTCCGCGACGGCACGGTGGAGCCGCTGTGCGATCTTCCGGGCGGCAGCGTCGAGCCGCGCTCGGGCGGCGGCCTCCTCGCGGGCGAGCTGCTCACGATCCATGCGGTAGCAGCCCTGGTCGGTGAGCTTCCGGTCGGTGACGGAGGCGGGCCGCACCCGGACGCGGAACTCGTAGCAGTCCTTGTCGCCGGCGTTCCTGGACAGCCAGACGAGAGCGGTCAGGTGTCCCCGGTCGGTCTCCTGGTTCTGTATGCCGACGCCGCGGGTGCGCCACACCGGGGCGGCGCGGACCGCGTCGAGTCCGCCGTCGGTGAGGGCCGCGCGCAGCTCGGCGGTGATGTCGCGGGCGACGGTCTCCGGTGCGCGGTAGGGAGCGGAGGGCAGCCGCGTGCAGGCGTCGTAGGGGACTTCCCGCACCCGGACGGCCGGTGGTTCGGCCCGGAAGCGGTAACAGCCGGAAGCCGTGGTGCCACCGGCGAGCCAGCCCGGTCCCGCTCCGTGGAGTGCGGCCGTGATCGTGACGCCGCGTCCCTGTCTCCGGGTCTCGCTCGGGGTTTTGCCCAGGACCCGGTCGATCTCCGTACCGAGCAGGGTGCCGTCGGCGGCGGAGTCGGCGAGCCGTGCCCTCGCCGACTCCACGGCGGTGCGCAGACTGGCGCGCGCCTCGGCCTCGTTGGCGTCCGACGTCTCCGCGAACCACCACCACAAGCCGCCCCACAGCAGCACGATCAGCACCAGAATGGTCATCACAGCGGTCAGACAGCCGTCCACCGCGCGTCCCCCGTCGCTCCCCATGCCCCCAGGCTTCCCGTATCAGCCACCGAGGGGTGACGCGTGTCCGACACGTGATCGGAAAGGGCCCGGCCCGCAACAGAGGCCTCACCGGCGGGCGTCCGGGGTTTCACGGGGTGAACTCCACTGCCGCCCAAGCACTTTCACGGTTTCACCTCTTGACGGCCTCCGTGACGAGGAGCACATTGGCGGCACTTTGAGAGCGCTCTCAGGGACGTCCGGGGCGCTCCCCGGGCTCACCCGCGCACATCACCCCGTACCCGAGAGGCACCCCCACATGAGTGACACCTCCGGTATACCCGTCCCCGCCCCGACGCGCAGACGCCGCCCCGTCCGGCGCGCGCTCGTCGCCGTACTCGGCACCCTCGGCCTCACGTTGACCGCCGCCGCGGTCGCCGGCCCGGCCGCGAACGCCTCCGCTCCCACACCCCCGGCCGGCTGGACGCAGGTCTTCCTCGACGACTTCAACGGCGCCGCGGGCACGGGCGTCAACACGTCCGACTGGCAGTACGCGACCGGCACGTCGTACCCCGGCGGCCCCGCCAACTGGGGCACCGGCGAGGTCGAGACGATGACGAACAGCACCGGCAACGTCTCCCTCGACGGCAACGGCAACCTGCGCATCACCCCGCTGCGCGACGCGGCCGGCAGGTGGACCTCGGGCCGCATCGAGACCAACCGCACCGACTTCCAGCCCCCGTCCGGCGGCAAGCTGCGCGTCGAGGCCCGCCTCCAGATGCCCAACGTCACCGGCACCGCGGCCGAGGGCTACTGGCCCGCGTTCTGGATGCTGGGCGCGCCCTACCGCGGCAACTACCAGAACTGGCCGGGCGTCGGTGAGCTGGACATCATGGAGAACGTCCAGGGCCGCAACCAGGTGTGGGCCACGATGCACTGCGGCACCAACCCCGGCGGCCCGTGCAACGAGACCACCGGCATCGGCAACTCCACGGCGTGCCCGAACACCACCTGCCAGTCCGGCTTCCACACGTACACCATGGAGTGGGACCGCTCGGTGAGCCCGGAGGCGATCCGGTTCTCCGTCGACGGCGTCACCTTCCACACGGTCACCGCCAACCAGGTCGACGCGACCACCTGGGCCAACGCCACCGACCACGGCTTCTTCATCATCCTCAACGTCGCGATGGGCGGCGCCTTCCCGGACGCGTTCGGCGGTGGCCTGGACGGCGACACGCGATCCGGCGTCCCGATGGTCGTGGACTACGTCCAGGTGCTGTCGGCCGGTGGGAGCGGTACCACGCCTCCTCCGACCGGCAGCCGGGACGCCTACAGCGCCATCCAGGCCGAGTCGTACGACGGCCAGTCGGGGGTGACCACCGAGACCACCTCCGACTCCGGCGGCGGCCGGAACATCGGTTCGCTGGCCAACGGTGACTGGGCCCTCTTCAAGGGCGTCAGCTTCGGCTCCACCGCGGCCAGGCAGTTCTACGGCCGGGTGGCGAGCGGCGCCGCCTCCGGCGTCAGCGGCCTGGTGGAGGTGCGCCTCGACAGCCGTACCAGCACACCCGTCGGCAGCTTCGCGGTGGGCAACACGGGCGGCTGGCAGTCATGGCGGACGATCCCGGCGAACATCAGCCCGGTGACGGGCACGCACGACGTGTATCTCACCTTCACCAGCGGGCAGTCGCAGGACTTCGTCAACGTGAACTGGTTCGACTTCGGTCACTGACCCCGGGCCGAGCACGCGCCGGCGAGCGCCCTGCGCCCACCCGCACAGGGCGCTCGCCCCGCTTGCGCGGGCCGTCAGGCACCCCGTCGGTCGAGCGAGGCCAGCCACTGCCACCGTCGGCGTTCCGTGACGAGGGTGGTGGCGGCCAGCAGGGACACCAGGACCGCTGCCCAGGACGGCCAGGCCAGCCACGCGGAGATCACGGCCGCGGCGAGTTGCAGCAGCACCAGCAGGATCGTGACCCGGCCGGGCACCGGCACGATCACCTGGGCCTTGTCCCCTGGGGTGGAGAAGACCGTCGGGAGGCCGATCAGGACCACCACGGCCAGGACGGCGAGCAGCCATGAGTGCCCGGACAGCGCCCAGGGAGTGGCCACCCAGGCGGCGAGTTCCGTCGCGAAGCGCAGGACCGGCGCCGTGCGGTCGTCCGGTCGTTCCAATCGTCCCCCCGAGCAGCGAAGTGAGCCACCGGCAGGCGATGTTACGGGTGGGGCCGTCGCAGGAGAAGGCGATTTCCCGATGGCCCCTAACGCAACTCCGCGCGGAACGCCGCCGGCGTCATGTCCGTGTGCTGGTGGAAGAACTTGGAGAAGTTCGCCGCGTCGGGGAAACCGACCGCCGCGCCGACCCGGCCGATCGGCATGTCGGTGTGGGCGAGAAGGCGCTTGGCCTCCAGGACGACCCGCTTGTCGATGAACGCCTTGGGCGTCTCGCCGGTGGCGGCGCGGACCGCGCGGACCAGGGTGCGGCGGGAGTAACCGAGGGCGTCGGCGTAGGCGCTGACGCTGTGGTTGGTGGCGAACCCCTCCTCCACGGCGTCCCGGAAGAGGGTGAAGGTGGTGCCGGGCCGCCCGGCGGCCTGAGCCGCCGAGCTCGCCGCGAGATGCGCCAGGCGCAGCAGGAACGCCGTCAGGGAGTGGCGCAGCACCGCGGTGTGCAGGCTCAGCGGCAGCGTCGACGTGTCCTCGTACTCGCGCCGCAGCTGGGCGAGCGCGGCTTGCAGGCCCTTCCGCTGTGCCGCGTCGGGGTGCAGCAGGGGCGGCAGGTCGTAGCGGTACAGGCCGGTGGCCTCGACCGTGGCGCGGGGCAGGAAGCCGGGCTGCATGGTCAGGACGGTTCCGCGGTACTCGCTGTCCCGCGCGAAGCGGTGGACCTGCCCCGGGCGGATCCACAGCAGGTCGCCGGCCGTCGCCTCGTACTCGGCGAAGTCGATCATGTGTCGTACGGGGCCGTCGCTGAAGAGCATCACGACGTGGAAGTCGATGCGGTGCACACGGTGAAGCGGCGCCTCGGCGTGCCAGGTGCGGCCGGTGCCCATGGGGCCGACCTGCATGCCGACGCCGAGGACGCTCCGATCGACCGGGAAGGGGAACGTTCTGATCCCGTCGCCGCCGACACCGTCACCGTCTTGGATGGTTCTGTCCGCCATGTTCTTCTTGTGCCCGCTCGATCGCCCGGTCGGTGTCCCAGTTTCACCAAAGGCTGGCACACCGCGACCTTCCCTCAGAAAAGTCAGACTTTTAAGTTCGAACACGTCGGACCAGCTACCACGCTCCCATCGAGGACTTCTTGAAGATGAGCACGCAGACACCGGACACCTTCGAATGGACCGAACTCGACCGGCGTGCCGTCGACACCGCCCGCCTGCTGGCGGCCGATGCCGTGCAGAAGGTCGGAAACGGGCATCCCGGCACCGCGATGAGCCTCGCCCCGGCGGCGTACACGATCTTTCAGAAGGTGATGCGCCATGACCCGGCCGACCCGGAGTGGGCCGGCCGCGACCGCTTCGTGCTGTCCCCCGGCCACACCTCGCTGACGCTCTACACCCAGCTCTTCCTCTCGGGCTACGAGCTGGAGCTGGACGACCTGAAGGCGTTCCGCACGCACGGTTCGAAGACCCCGGGTCACCCCGAGTACGGCCACACCGCCGGCGTGGAGACCACCACCGGCCCGCTCGGCCAGGGCGTCGCCAACGCCGTCGGCATGGCGATGGCCGCCCGCTTCGAGCGGGGCCTGTTCGACCCGGACGCCCCGCAGGGCGAGTCCCCCTTCGACCACACCATCTGGGCGATCGTCTCCGACGGCGACCTCCAGGAGGGCGTCTCCGCCGAGGCCTCCTCCCTCGCCGGCCACCAGAAGCTCGGCAACCTGGTCTTCCTGTACGACGACAACCACATCTCCATCGAGGGCGACACCGCCACCGCCTTCTCCGAGGACGTGCTCAAGCGGTACGAGGCCTACGGCTGGCACGTGCAGCGGATCGAGCCCGCCGAGAACGGCGACATCGACGTGCACGCGCTGTACGCGGCGCTGCGGGCGGCGCAGGCCGAGACCGGGCGTCCCTCGATCATCGCGATGCGCACGATCATCGCCTGGCCCGCCCCGAACGCGCAGAACACCGAGGCCGCGCACGGCTCGGCGCTCGGCGAGGACGAGGTCGCGGCCACCAAGCGCGTCCTCGGCTTCGACCCGGAGCAGACCTTCGAGGTCGCCGACGACGTCCTCGCCCACACCCGCCGCGCCCTGGACCGGGGTGCCGAGGCGCACGCCGCCTGGGACAAGCGGATCGCCGCCTGGCGCGGCGCCGACGCCGAGCGGGCGGAGCTGTTCGACCGGATCAGCAAGGGTGAGCTGCCGAGGGGCTGGGAGGACGCCCTGCCGGTGTTCGAGCCCGGCAAGTCCGTCGCCACCCGTGCCGCGTCCGGGAAGGTGCTGCAGGCGCTGGGGGCGGTGATCCCCGAGCTGTGGGGCGGCTCGGCCGATCTGGCCGGCTCGAACAACACCACCATCGACAAGACCAGCTCCTTCCTGCCGACGGGCAACCCGCTGCCGGAGGCCGATCCGTACGGCCGCACCGTTCACTTCGGCATCCGTGAGTTCTCCATGGCCGCGGAGATGAACGGCATCGCACTGCACGGCAACACCCGCATCTACGGCGGCACCTTCCTGGTGTTCTCCGACTACATGCGCAACGCCGTCCGCATGTCGGCCCTGATGCAGCTGCCGGTGACGTACGTCTGGACGCACGACTCCATCGGCCTCGGCGAGGACGGCCCCACCCACCAGCCGGTCGAGCACCTGGCCTCCCTGCGCGCGATCCCGGGCCTGAACGTCGTCCGCCCGGCCGACGCCAACGAGACCGCGATCGCCTGGGCGGAGATCCTCAAGCGGCACGCCACCGACCCGGCCCCGCACGGCCTCGCGCTCACCCGCCAGGGCGTGCCGACGTACCGGCCGAACCCGGACGCGGCGAAGGGCGGCTACGTCCTCGCGGAGTCGTCGAAGGAGGCCCCGGACGTGATCCTCATCGCCACCGGCTCCGAGGTGCAGCTCGCCGTCGCCGCGCGGGAGCGGCTGGAGGCCGAGGGGATCGGCACCAGGGTCGTGTCGATGCCGTCCGTGGAGTGGTTCGAGGAGCAGGACCAGGCGTACCGCGAGCGTGTCCTGCCGCCGTCCGTGAAGGCCCGGGTCGCGGTCGAGGCCGGCATCGGTCTGACGTGGCACCGGTTCGTGGGGGACGCGGGACGCATCGTCTCCCTGGAGCACTTCGGCGCCTCGGCCGACGCCAAGACCCTGTTCGCCGAGTACGGCTTCACCGCCGAGAACGTCGTCGCCGCAGCCCGGGAATCCCTGGCCGCCGCGCGTGCCTGATCCGACCGCCGGAAAGAAGATGATCACTGTGACCGAAGCGACCGCATCCGCGGGAGCACTCAAGCGCCTGTCCGACGAGGGCGTCTCGATCTGGCTGGACGACCTGTCACGCCGGCGGATCGAGTCCGGCAACCTGGCCGAGCTCGTCGATACCAGGCACGTGGTGGGCGTGACCACCAACCCGTCCATCTTCCAGGCCGCGATCGGCTCCGGCGAGGGCTACGAGGAGCAGCTCGCCGACCTTGCGGTGCGGGGCGTGACGGTCGACGAGGCCGTGCGCATGATGACCACCGCCGACGTACGGGCCGCCGCCGACGTCCTCAGGCCGGTGTACGAGGCGACCGGCGGCCGGGACGGCCGGGTCTCCATCGAGGTCGACCCGCGCCTCGCCCACGACACGGCGGCGACGGTCGCCGAGGCCAAGCAGCTGGCCTGGCTGGTCGACCGCCCCAACGTGATGATCAAGATTCCGGCGACCAGGGCGGGTCTCCCGGCGATCACCGAGGTGATCGGCGCCGGCATCAGCGTCAATGTGACGCTGATCTTCTCGCTGGAGCGCTACCGCGAGGTCATGGACGCCTACCTCGCCGGTCTGGAGACGGCACAGGCGGCCGGGCTCGACCTGTCGGCCATCCACTCCGTCGCCTCCTTCTTCGTCTCCCGCGTCGACACCGAGATCGACAAGCGGCTGACGCTGCTGGGCACGGACGAGGCCCTCGCCCTGAAGGGGAAGGCGGCCCTGGCCAACGCGCGGCTCGCGTACCAGGCGTACGAGGAGCTCTTCGCCGGGGAGCGCTGGACCGCCCTCGCCGCGGCCCGCGCCAACCGGCAGCGCCCCCTGTGGGCCTCCACCGGTGTGAAGGACCCGGCCTACAAGGACACCCTGTACGTGGAGGACCTGGTGGCGCCCGGCACGGTCAACACCATGCCCGAGGCCACGCTGAACGCCACCGCCGACCACGGTGCCGTCGCCGGCGACACCGTCACCGGCCGCTACGCGCAGGCCCGTGCCGACCTCGCGGCCGTCGAGCGGCTGGGCGTCTCCTACGACGAGGTCGTGCGGCAGCTGGAGGAGGAAGGCGTCGCCAAGTTCGCGGTGGCCTGGCAGGACCTGCTGGACGCGGTCACGAAGTCCCTGAACAGCAAGGGAGTTGAGGCTTGAATGAGCGACGAGATCCCCACGGCGGACACGGCCGCCGCCCCCGCGAAGAGCACGGCCGTCCTCGAAGCCGCCCTCACACCGGAGGACCCGCGCCGGACGGACTACTGGTCCAACCCCCTGCGCGACCCCCGCGACCGGCGCCTGCCCCGTATCGCCGGCCCGTCCGGCCTGGTCATCTTCGGTGTCACCGGTGACCTGTCCCGCAAGAAGCTGATGCCGGCCGTGTACGACCTGGCCAACCGCGGCCTGCTGCCGCCGGGCTTCTCCCTGGTGGGCTTCGCCCGCCGGGACTGGGAGGACCAGGACTTCGCGCAGGTGGTGCACGACGCGGTGCGCGAGCACGCCCGCACCCCCTTCCGCGAGGAGGTCTGGCAGCAGCTCGCCGAGGGCATGCGGTTCATCCCCGGTGACTTCGACGACGACACGGCGTTCAAGCAGTTGCGTGCCGCCGTCGACGAGCTGGACGCCTCCCGCGGCACCAGCGGCAACTACGCCTTCTACCTGTCCGTGCCGCCGAAGTTCTTCCCCAAGGTCGTCCAGCAGCTGAAGAAGCACGGCCTGGCCGACGCGCCGGAGGGCTCCTGGCGCCGGGCGGTCATCGAGAAGCCGTTCGGGCACGACCTGGCGAGCGCCTGCGACCTGAACGCGATCGTGCACGACGTGTTCGAGCCCGACCAGGTGTTCCGCATCGACCACTACCTGGGCAAGGAGACCGTCCAGAACATCCTGGCGCTGCGCTTCGCCAACCAGATGTACGAGCCGATCTGGAACCGGTCGTACGTCGACCATGTGCAGATCACCATGGCCGAGGACATCGGCATCGGCGGCCGCGCCGGCTACTACGACGGCATCGGCGCCGCCCGGGACGTCATCCAGAACCACCTGCTGCAGCTGATGGCGCTGACGGCCATGGAGGAGCCGGCCTCCTTCGACGCCGAGTCGCTGCTCACCGAGAAGCTGAAGGTCCTGCGCGCCGTGCGGCTGCCGGACGATCTCGGCAGGCACACCGTGCGCGGGCAGTACGCGCCCGCCTGGCAGGGCGGCGAGAAGGTCCGCGGCTACCTGGAGGAGGAGGGCATCGACCCGGCCTCCACGACCGACACCTACGCCGCGATCAAGCTGGGCATCGACAACCGCCGCTGGGCGGGCGTCCCCTTCTACCTGCGCACCGGCAAGCGGCTCGGCCGCCGGGTCACCGAGATCGCGGTGGTCTTCCAGCGGGCGCCGCACTCCCCCTTCGACTCCACCGCCACCGAGGAGCTGGGCCAGAACGCCATCGTCATCCGCGTCCAGCCCGACGAGGGCATGACGGTCCGCTTCGGCTCCAAGGTGCCGGGCACGTCGATGGAGATCCGGGACGTGTCGATGGACTTCGCCTACGGCGAGTCGTTCACGGAGTCCAGCCCGGAGGCGTACGAGCGTCTCATTCTGGACGTCCTTCTGGGCGATGCCAATCTGTTCCCGCGTCACCAGGAAGTGGAAGAGTCCTGGAGGATCCTCGATCCGATCGAGGAGTACTGGGCGACACACGGCAGGCCCGCGCAGTACGCCTCGGGCACCTGGGGACCCGAGGAAGCCGACGAGATGCTCGCACGAGACGGACGGAGCTGGCGCAGGCCATGAAGATCGACCTGACCGACACCACGGCAAGCAAGATCAACAAGGCGCTGGTGCAGGGTCGCCGCGCCATCGGTACACCCGCGGTGGGCATGGTCCTGACGATGGTGATCGTCACGGACGAGGAGAACGCCTACGACTCGATCAAGGCGGCCGAGGAAGCCTCGCACGAGCACCCCTCGCGCACCCTCGTCGTCATCAAGCGACAGGCCCGCACCCCGCGCGACCGCACCCGCTCCCACCTCGACGCCGAGGTCCGGGTGGGCGCCGACGCGGGCACCGGCGAGACGGTCGTCCTGCGCATGTACGGCGAGGTGTCCGAGCACGCCGACTCGGTGGTGCTGCCGCTGCTGCTGCCGGACGCCCCGGTCGTCGTGTGGTGGCCGGTGGACGCGCCGGAGAACCCGGCGAAGGACCCGCTCGGCGCCCTCGCCCAGCGCCGGATCACCGACCTGTACGCCGTCGAGCACCCGCTGCGGACCCTTGAGGCCCGCGTGAAGTCGTACGCGCCCGGCGACACCGACCTCGCCTGGACCCGCCTCACACCGTGGCGCTCGATGCTGGCCGCCGCCCTGGACCAGGCCCGGCTGGACGTGACCTCGGCGGCCGTGGAGAGCGAGGCCGACAACCCGAGCGCCGAGCTGCTGGCCCGCTGGCTGGAGGCCCGGCTGAACGTGACGGTCGACCGGGTGGAGACCGCCGGTCCGGTCGTCACCGGGGTGCGCCTGGGCACCGAGAAGGGCGAGATCGTCATCGACCGTCCCGAGGGCCCGCTGGCCACGCTGTCCCTCCCGGGCCAGCCCTCGCGCACGCTCGCGCTGAAGGTCCGTCCCACCTCCGAACTCATCGCCGAGGAGCTCAGGCGCCTCGACGCGGACGAGATGTACGCCGTCGCCCTGCGGGGCGAGGGCACCAAGGAGACCCCGGCACATGTCTGACCTGCCCAAGCTCACCCGGCGGCCGCAGTGGGCCGCCCTGGAGGACCACCGCGCGGAAGCCCTGCTCCACCGGAACCTGCGGGAGCTGTTCGCCGCCGACCCGGGGCGCGCGGAACGTTACGTCGTACGCGTCGGCGACCTGCGCATCGACTACTCCAAGAACCTCGTCACCGACGACACGCTGGCCCTGCTCCAGGAGCTGGCCGCCGCCACCGACGTGTTCGGACTGCGCGACGCCATGTTCCGCGGCGAGAAGATCAACGTCACCGAGCAGCGGGCCGTGCTGCACACCGCCCTGCGGGCCCCGCGGGACGCGGTCATCGAGGTGGACGGCGAGAACGTCGTCCCCGAGGTCCACGCCGTCCTCGACAAGATGGCGGCCTTCGCGGACCGGGTCCGCTCGGGCGAGTGGACCGGCCACACGGGCCGTCGCATCCGGAACGTCGTCAACATCGGCATCGGCGGCTCCGACCTGGGCCCGGCGATGGCGTACGAGGCGCTGCGTCCCTACACGGCACGGGAGTTGACGTTCCGCTTCGTGTCGAACGTCGACGGCGCCGACCTGCACGAGGCGGTCCGGGACCTGGACCCGGCGGAGACGCTGTTCATCGTCGCGTCCAAGACGTTCACCACGATCGAGACGATCACGAACGCCACCTCGGCCCGCTCCTGGCTCCTGGAGGGTCTGGGGGGCGACGAGAAGGCGGTCGCCCGGCATTTCGTCGCCCTGTCGACGAACGCCGAGAAGGTCACCGAGTTCGGCATCGACACCGAGAACATGTTCGAGTTCTGGGACTGGGTCGGCGGCCGCTACTCCTACGACTCCGCGATCGGTCTGTCCCTGATGATCGCCATCGGTCCGGACCGGTTCCGCCAGATGCTCGACGGGTTCAGGACCGTCGACGAGCACTTCCGGAACGCACCCGCCGAGGCCAACGCACCTTTGATCCTGGGCCTGCTGGGTGTCTGGTACGGCAATTTCTTCGGCGCCCAGTCGCACGCGGTACTGCCGTACTCGCACTATCTGTCGAAGTTCACGGCATATCTGCAGCAGCTGGACATGGAGTCCAACGGCAAGTCCGTGGACCGGGACGGCAGCCCCGTGGAGTGGCAGACCGGGCCGGTGGTGTGGGGCACGCCCGGCACCAACGGGCAGCACGCCTACTACCAGTTGATCCACCAGGGCACCAAGCTCATCCCGGCCGACCTGATCGGTTTCGCCCGGCCCGTCGCCGAGCTGAGCGACGACCTCAAGGCGCAGCACGACCTGCTGATGGCCAACCTGTTCGCGCAGGGCCAGGCACTCGCCTTCGGCAAGACGGCCGAGGAGGTACGGGCGGAGGGCGTACCCGAGGAGCAGATGCCGCACCGCACCTTCAAGGGCAATCACCCGACCACGACGATCCTGGCCACCGAGCTGACCCCGTCGGTGCTGGGCCAGCTGATCGCCCTCTACGAGCACAAGGTGTTCGTGCAGGGCGCGATCTGGAACATCGACTCCTTCGACCAGTGGGGCGTCGAGCTCGGCAAGGTCCTCGCCAAGCGCGTCGAACCCGCCCTCACGGAAGGAGTGGACGTCCCCGGTCTCGACCCGTCCACCGCCGCCCTCGTGGCCGCCTACCGCGACCTTAAGGAAGTGAACTGACATGCAGATCGGTCTGATCGGCCTCGGCAAGATGGGCGGCAACATGCGCGAGCGGATACGCCGCGCCGGCCACACCGTCATCGGCTACGACCGCAACCCCGAACTCTCCGACGTGAGCAGCCTGACCGAACTGGTCGGCAAGCTCGAAGCCCCCCGCACCATCTGGGTGATGGTCCCGGCCGGCGCCGCCACCCAGTCCGTCGTCGACGAGCTGGCGGACCTGCTCCAGCCCGGCGACACCGTCGTCGACGGCGGCAACTCCCGCTGGACCGACGACGAGAAGCACGCCGCCGAACTCGGCGCCAAGGGCATCGGCTTCGTCGACGCCGGCGTCTCCGGCGGCGTGTGGGGCCTGAAGAACGGCTACGCGCTGATGGTCGGCGGCGACACCGAGCACGTGGAGCGGCTCAAGCCGATCTTCCACGCGCTCAAGCCGGAGGGCCCGTACGGTTACGTCCACGCGGGCAAGGTGGGCGCCGGGCACTTCGCGAAGATGGTCCACAACGGCATCGAGTACGCGATGATGCAGGCCTACGCCGAGGGCTGGGAGCTGCTGGAGGCCGTGGACTCCGTGGACAACGTCCGCGAGGTGTTCCGCTCCTGGCAGGAGGGCACCGTCATCCGCTCCTGGCTGCTCGACCTCGCGGTGAACGCCCTCGACGAGGACGAGCACCTGCACAAGCTGCGCGGGTACGCGGAGGACTCCGGCGAGGGCCGCTGGACCGTCGAGGCGGCCATCGACAACGCGGTGCCGCTCCCGGCGATCACTGCCTCGCTCTTCGCCCGGTTCGCCTCCCGCCAGGACGACTCGCCGCAGATGAAGATGATCGCGGCCCTGCGCAACCAGTTCGGCGGCCACGCCGTCGAGTCGGCGAAGGAGTAGTCCGGCCATGGGGGATCTCCTGCTGGTCCGCCACGGAGAGACGGAATGGAGCGCGTCGGGACGGCACACCGGCCTCACCGACCTGCCCCTCACCCAGCACGGCGAGGAGCAGGCCAAGTCACTCGCTCCTCTCCTCACCGGACGGACCTTCGCCCGCACGCTCACCAGCCCGCTCGGCCGCGCGCTGCGCACCGCCGAACTCGCGGGCCTGACCGGGGCGGTGACGGACGCCGACCTGCACGAGTGGGACTACGGCGCCTACGAGGGCGTCACCACCGCCGAGATACACCGCACACGGCCCGGCTGGGACCTGTGGACGGACGGGGTGCCGCCCGGCCCTCCAGGGCATCCCGGCGAGACACCGGCACAGGTGGGCGAGCGCGCCGACCGGGTGCTGTCCCGGGTGTCGGAGGCGCTCGCGGACGGCGATGTGATGCTCGTGGCCCACGGGCACTTCCTGCGCGTGCTCACCGCGCGCCGGCTGGGCTTGCCGCCGGCGGACGGGCGGCTGTTCCGGCTGGAGACGGGGACGCTGAGCCGACTGTCGACGGAGCATGGCAGGCCCGTGATCGCGGAGTGGAACACCAGGTCGTAAAGCACGGCTGCCGGGGGCGAGTTGACAGCCCCCGGCAGCCGCGTCAGAGTCCCGGCGATGGAGATCAACGATCTGACGCCGGCCGAGGAACGGGTGTGGCGGGCCTTCCCCCGCGGGGAGGCCGTGGACTTCCGCACCGGGGAGGACGAGGACCCGGCGCCCGGCGACGGCCGGGGACCGGAGCGGACCGTACGGGCGGGGGTGCTGCGGGCACTGCTGCTGACGGCTCCGCAGGAGGAGGGGGAAGTCGCCGCCCTCAAGGTGGCCGGCGCCCGGATCACCGGCGTACTGGACCTTCGCTACGCGACGGTCGACAGCGTCGTACGCCTCAGTCACTGCCGCTTCGACGACACTCCCGACCTCTCCGGCGCCCACCTGAGCTATCTCAACCTGAGTGACTCCGTGCTTCCCGGCCTGGGGTTGGCACGCGCCCGGGTGGACGGCAGCCTGCGGCTGACGCGCTGCCGGTTCCGGGGGCCGCTCCGGCTCGGCGGGGCGCAGATCGCGGGATCGCTGTTCCTGGAGAGGGCGGAACTCACCGAACCGGACGGGCCTCGGCCCGTGCTGCAGCTCAAGCACGTGACCATCGAGGACGAACTGTGTGCGCCCGGGCTGCGTACGCAGGGCGGGATACGGCTCGACGGCGCCACCATCGCCGGGTCGGTCGACTTCGACGACGCCCGGCTCCACCACCCCGGCGGAGCCGTCATCGACGCGCAGACCCTCGTGGTGGAGGGCAACATCCTCATGCGGCGCGTGGACCTGACCGGCTGGATCGGCCTGCGCGGCGCCCGTGTGGCGGGTCGCTTCGACCTGTCGCACGCACGCCTGTCGAACCCCGGCGGCCCGGCCCTGCGGGCGAGCGGCTGCGCCATCGGAGAGCTCTGGCTGCGCCGGAGCCCGCCCATGGAGGGGAGCCTCAACCTGCGCCGCGCTCAGGTCGACACCCTGTTCCTGGAACCGGAGGCGGTCCCGGACGAGGTCCTCCTCGACAGCCTCGTCTACACCACCCTCATCCCCCACGAGCCCGCCGAGCGCCGCCTGCCGATGCTGGAGCGGGACCGCGAGGGTTATGTCCCCCACGCCTACGAGCAGTTGACCGCCGCCTACCGCCGTATCGGTGACGACCACGCGGCCCGGCTCGTGCAACTCGCCAAGCAGCGCCGCCACCGCGGCACACTGCCCTGGTACGGCCGGTTGTGGGGCCACCTCCAGGACGCCACCGTCGGCTACGGCTTCCGCCCGCTGCGCGCCTGCGTCTGGCTGCTGTCGCTGCTCGCCGTCGGCTCGGTCGCGTACGGCCTGCACCATCCCCCGCCGCTGAAACCGTCGGAGGCCCCGCGCTTCGACCCGGTGTTCTACACGCTCGACCTGCTGCTGCCGGTGATCTCCTTCGGTCAGGAGAACGCGTTCGCCCCGCGCGGCTGGTACCAGACGCTCTCCTACGTCCTGATCATCACCGGCTGGATCCTGGCCACGACGGTCGTCGCCGGCGTGACCCGGACCGTCAGCCGCCAGTGACCCCCTTCACCGTGTGCTGGGCCGCCAGCCGTACGGGGGCGTTCTGAGCGCCGTAGCCGCGGTAGCCGCCGTCGCGCTGGACCAGTTCGAGGAACACCCGGCCGAGAGTGAGGGTGTAGCAGTGCCGGAACTCGCCGTGCGCGTCCCGGTCGTGGAGGATGCCGAGTTCGCGGTACGTCTCCAGCTCGCCGTCGGCGAACTCGTGCCGGGCCGCCAGGTCGTCGTAGTAGTTCGCGGGGATGGGCAGCAGGCGGCCCCCGGCCGCGCGGAAACGGCGGGCGGCGGCGACGACGTCGGTGGCCAGCGCGATGTGCTGGGCCTGCACGGTGTCGTCGGTGGGCGCCGCGCCGACGCTCAGCGCGATACGGACGCTGCCGTCGGGGTTGGTGACGGCGCGGCTGCGCAGCAGGCCGTAGGGGTCGGCGAGGTCCACGCTCTCCTGGGCGTGCAGGCCGAGGACGCTGCGGTGGAAGAGGGCGGCCTCGTCGAAGTGGTGCCAGGGCTGGGTGAGGCCGAGGTGGTCGATGCGCCGGATGCCGCCGGGTGTGGCGTGGTGCGCCACGTCCGTGAAGTCCGCTCGCCAGTCGGGCAGTCCGGGTCGGTCCGTGGCGCAGAAGAAGAGTTCCGTGCCGTCGGGGGCGGCGACCGCGTCGAGCGGGGCGTCCTCGGGGGCGCGGCGGCGCGGCAGCACGGGGGCCAGCAGGGCCTCGGCGCGGCGGGCCGCGCCCGCCGGGTCGGGTGACTCCAGTCCGATCGCGGCGAGCTGGGTGCCGTCCCGGCGCACGGCGGGGCCGGTGTTGACCAGGACGCGGGCCTCGCCCTGCTGCCACAGGTCGACGGGCTTGCTGCGGTGCCGTGCGGTGCGGACGAAGCCCAGCGCGCCGAGCAGCGCCGCGACGGGTGCCGCGTCGGGGGTGACCAGCTCGGCGAAGGCGACGCCGGTGGGGACGACGGGCGCGGGCGGCGTGGTCACGCCGACCGTTTCCTGGAGCACCCGCAGGGAGCGCTGGGCGTCCACCGCCGTGGGGCCGGCCTCGGACTGCCGGAAGACGTCGTTGAAGACCTCCAGCGAGAGCGGGCCGTCGTAGCCGGTGCGCAGCACGTGCCGCACGAGTCCGGCCACGTCGAAGCCGCCCTGCCCGGGGAAGCAGCGGTAGTGGCGGCTCCACTGCAGCACGTCCATCGCGAGCAGCGGGGCGTCGGCGAGCTGGAGGAAGAAGATCTTCTCGCCGGGGATGTCCTCGACGCCCTTCGGGTCGCTGCCGCGGGAAAGGATGTGGAAGCTGTCCAGGCAGGTGCCGAGCGCGGGGTGGCCGGCGGTCTCCACGATGTGCCAGGCGTGGTCGTAGGTGCTGACGTGCCGGCCCCAGGCGAGCGCCTCGTAGGCGATTCGGATGCCGGACTCCTGTGCCAGGTCGGCGAGCCGGCTCAGCTGCTCGGCGGCGAGCGCGTCGTCGTCCACGGCGAGCGGGGAGACGCTGGAGCAGACCAGGACGGTGTCGGCGCCGAGCCTGCGCATCAGCTCGAACTTGTGGCGGGCGCGCCGCACGTTGCGGGCGAACTCGTCGGCGGGTACGGCCTCGATGTCCCGCATCGGCTGGTAGAGGTCGATGGTGAGGCCGAGATCGGCGCAGCGGGCGCGGACCTCCTCGGGGGTGAGGGGGCTGGCCAGCAGGTCGTTCTCGAAGATCTCCACGCCGTCGAAGCCGGCCCGGGCGGCGGCCGTGAGCTTCTCGGTGAGGGATCCGCTGAGGGAGACGGTGGCGATGGATGTACGCACGTCGGTACCTCTCCTTACCTCGGGTCCTACCTCGGGCTTCCTACGGCACCCGCCAGCTCGGCGATGTCCGCGAGCATGCGTGCGCTGTCGGGTTCCCGCCCGGTGAACAGGCGGAACGCGTCCGCGGCCTGGAAGACGGCCATGCCGCCGCCGTCGAGGGTGGCGCAGCCCAGCGCGCGGGCGGTGCGCAGCAGCTCGGTCTCCAGGGGGCGGTAGACCACCTCGGCGATCCACAGGTCCGGGTGGAGCAGTTCGGCGGGCAGCGGCAGGCCCGGATGGGCTGCCATGCCGGTGGGGGTGGCGTGGACGATGCCGTCGGCGGCCGTGAGCAGCTCGGGCAGCCGGTCCGGGGGCGCGGCGGCCGCGCGGCCGCCGCCGAAGTGCCGGTTCAGGGAGGCCGCGAGGGCGGTGGCCCGCTCGGGCCGCGCGTCGACGACGGTGACCCGCCCGGCGCCGAGGGTGAGCGTGGCGTGCGCGACGGCCGCGCCCGCGCCGCCCGCGCCGAGCTGCACCACTTGCTCCAGCGGCACGTCGGGCAGTCCGCGCGCGAAGGAGGCGGCGAAGCCGGTGACGTCGGTGTTGTGGCCGATCGCCCGGCCGCCGTCGAAGACGACGGTGTTGACCGCGCCGAGCGCCCGGGCCTGCGGGGCCAGCTCGTCCAGGTGCTCGATGACGAGCTGCTTGCAGGGGTGGGTGATGTTGAGCCCGTCGAAGCCGAGGTCGCGGGCCGCGCGCACCAGATCGCCCACCGCCTCGGGCGGCAGGCCGAGCGGGTCGATGTCGATCAGCCGGTACAGACAGCGCAGCCCCTGGCGGTCGGCCTCCCGCTCGTGCAGTGCCGGACTGAGTGAGGGGCCGATGCCGGAACCGATCAGTCCGACGAGATACGAGTCCTGGGGCACCGCGGGCCTCCCGAGCGGCTAATGTACGAACCAGTACGTTAGTCATAGCAGCCAGGGGCCGGACAGGGGAAGACCTCGTCGGGTACGGCGGCACGGAGCGTGCTTCTACAATCACCGGCACTGGCCCCTCGTCCGAAGGAACCCGATGACCAGCGTCGAAGAACCGGCACGACCGAACGGGCGGATCCGTGACGCCGCCCGCACCAAGGCCGAGATCCTCGACGTGGCCACGCAGGAGTTCGCGCGGGCCGGCTACGACGGGGCCCGCGTGGACGAGATCGCCGCCCGCACCCGCACCACGAAGCGGATGATCTACTACTACTTCGGCGGCAAGGAACAGCTGTTCACGGCCGTCCTGGAGCGGGCCTACAGCGTGATCCGCGAGGCCGAGCAGCAGCTCGACGTCGAGCACCTGGACCCGGTGGCGGCCATCCGGCGCCTGGCGGAGGTGACCTTCGACCACCATGAGCAGCACCCCGACTTCATCCGCCTGGTCAGCATCGAGAACATCCACGGGGCGGAGCACATCGCGGCCTCCGAGAAGCTCGGGAAGATCGGCTCACCGGCGCTGGACGTCATCCGCCGCATCCTGGAGGCGGGGCAGGAGTCGGGGCTGTTCACGTCCGACGCCGACGCGGTCGACCTGCACGCGATGATCAGCGCCTTCTGCTTCTTCCGGGTCTCCAACCGGCACACCTTCGGCGCCCTGTTCGGCCGCGACCTGGTGGACCCGGCCCGGCGCGAGCACTACCGCACCATGCTCGGCGACATGGTGATCGCCTACCTGACCGCGGAGCGCGCGGCGGACTGAGCGCCGTACCGACCGCGTACGGCGCGACCCCTTGACACGTGGGAAACGCGGGCGCAGCATCCCTACCCAACCGCTACTAACTACCCAGTGGGTTAATTAGCCGGGTAGCGCCCGGCACGGCCGTCCCGTCACCCCAGGGATCCGGTACTACTCCCCGCCGTCTCACTCCGCCCGCGTCGGAGTCCCCTCGAAGGAGCACGCCGTGTCCGTCCCCGCCCCCGACGCCCCACCCGGGCAGCCGAAGAAAGCCGCGGCCGCCGCCTGGATCGGCAGCGCGCTGGAGTACTACGACTTCTTCATCTACGGCAGCGCCGCCGCGCTGATCTTCCCGCAGGTCTTCTTCGACGAGTCGGACCCGGCCACCGCGACCCTGCTGTCGCTGGCCACGTTCGGTGTCGCGTACGCGGCCCGTCCGGTCGGCGCGCTGTTCCTCGGCCACTTCGGCGACCGCCTCGGGCGCAAGAAGATCATGGTTTTCACCCTGATCCTGATGGGCCTGTCGACCTTCCTCATCGGCTGTCTGCCCACCCGCGCCCAGGTCGGCACGCTCGCTCCGGTGCTGCTGGTGCTGTGCCGGGTGCTGCAGGGCATATCGGCGGCGGGAGAACAGGCCAGCGCCAACTCGATGACCCTGGAACACGCGCCACCGGGCCGGCGCGGGTTCTTCACCAGCTTCACCCTGAGCGGCACGCAGGGCGGCCAGCTCCTCGCGACCCTGGTCTTCGTCCCGGTCGCCGCGCTCCCCGAGGACCAGCTGCTGTCCTGGGGCTGGCGGGTCCCGTTCTGGCTGAGCGTCGCGGTCGCCGTCGCCGGCCACGTCATCCGCCGCACGCTGGAGGAGACCCCGGCCTTCTCCCAGCAGGCCGCGAGCGAGGGCGTGGCGAAGCTGCCGCTGGTCGTGCTGGTGCGGGAGCACTGGGCGGACGTGCTGCGGGTGATCGCGGGCGCGCTCATCGCCTCGGTCAGCACGATCTTCACGGTGTGGGCGCTGGCGTACGCGACCAGTGACTCGGTCGGCATGTCCCGCTCGTCGATGCTGTGGGTGGGCGCGCTCGCCAACCTGGTCGCGCTGGCCGCCATCCCCCTGTGGGCCACGCTGTCGGACCGCATCGGCCGCCGCCCGGTCTACCTGATCGGCGCGGCCGGCAGCGCGGTGACGATGTTCGCCTACCTCTGGGCGATCTCGACGGGCTCCTACCCGCTGGCGCTGCTGCTCGGCATCGTCGCCTTCGGCGTCGTCTACAGCGCCGCGAACGGTGTGTGGCCCGCCTTCTACGGCGAGATGTTCTCCACCCGGGTCCGGCTGTCCGGCGTGGCGATCGGCACGCAGATCGGCTTCGCGGTGGCCGGGTTCGCGGTCACCTTCGCCGCGCGGATCGCCGGCCCGAACGGCGACGACTGGTCGGCGGTGGCCCTGTTCACGGCGGCCCTGTGCGTCCCGCCGGTGATCGCCGCGCTCTCGGCCCGCGAGACCCACAAGGTGCCGACGGAACGGCTCGGCGAGCGGGCCCGGCAGGAGACGTCACAGCCGGAGACGGTGACGGCCTGAGCCCGCGCCCCGCATGCCCCGGGTCCCCGGATCCCTCGTGGCATCCGGGGACCGTCACGCGGAGGCGGCGCCGACGCAGAACTCGTTGCCCTCGGGGTCGGCCATCACGACATGGTGCCCGTCGTACTCCTCCAGCACGGTCGCGCCCGCCGTCACCAGCCGCTCGGACTCCGCGCGGACACGGGCCCACCGCTCGTCGGGGCCGCCGTGTCCCGGCACCCGGATGTCGATGTGGAGCCGGTTCTTGCCCGTCTTGGCCTCGGGGACCTTGAAGAGGGACAGGCGGGGCCCGGCGCCGTCCGGGTCGCAGAGCCAGGCTCCGTCGTCCGCCGACTCGTCCTCCGGCAGATCGAACTGCGCGAGCCACTCCTCGCGTGTGGTGAAGGGAGCCGGCGGTGGCTCGTCGACATAGCCCAGCGCCGTCTTCCAGAACGCGGCGAGGAGCTGTGCGTCCGCACAGTCCAGGGTGAGATCGAATGTGGCTGCCATGGCGGGACCGTACCGGGCGGCACTGACATTGATGCTGATACTCAGGTTCCGGTGGCTCATGGCGCCGGCCGGGCGGAACACGGCCCACGTCAGCCCCGGTCCGCCCTCCTGGGGATGCCGTAGGCCCGCTCCACCCGCAGCCGCAGCACGAGGCGGCGGTCGCGGACCATCGCGGCCCGGTAGTCGTCCCAGTCGGGGTGCTCGCCCTGGACGTCACGGTAGAGGCGGATGAGCTCCTCGACCGTCTCGTCGTGCGGGTCCGAGGCCACCGGCGAGAGGTCGGCCGTGCCCTCGGCGACCGTGTAGGCCCACCGGTCGGGGGTGGTCACGTGGTACGACGCCCGGGGGTCACGGCGCAGGTTGCGGGTCTTGGCGCGGTCGTCCGTGAGGGACACCCGGATGATCCGCTCGTCGGGGTAGTAGGCGTGGCTGACGTTCGACAACTGGGGGCGGCCGTCGCGCTTGAGGGTGACCAGCACCCCGCCGTGGCCTTCGGAGAGCAGGCTGAGCAGCGCTTCCTGCGTGGCGTCCTGAGTCATATCCGGGTCAACCGGCCCGGTCGGCCCGACCATTCCCGCACCAGCACCGTAGACAGTGTCTACTACGACTGGTAGACAGTGTCTGTGAACGAACCCGAGACGGGGCTGCGCGCCCGGCTGGTCGAGGCCGGCGTCGATCTGGTGACGCGGGAGGGTGTGGGGGCGCTGAGCCTGCGGGAGATCGCCCGCCGGGCCGGCGTCTCGCACGGTGCGCCGCGCCGCTACTTCCCCACGCATCTGGAGTTGCTGTCGGCCATCGCGCGCCGCGGTTTCGCCGAGCTGGCGGACCGGGTGACGGCGGCGACCGGCGAGGGCGCGGCCCCGCGTGCCGAGCTGGAGACGCTGGTCCGCGTCTACCTGGATTTCGCGCTGGACAACCCCGGCATGTACGAGCTGATGTTCCGCCACGACCTGCTGGAGAGCGGCCACTTGGGGCTGCGGGACACCAGCCTTCCGCTGTTCGGCCGCCTGGTGGACCTGGTCGGCCGTGTCCGCCCGGAGGCGGATGCCCGGCTCGTCGCGGGCGCGCTGTGGGCGAACCTGCACGGCATCGCCCAGCTGTGGCGCTGGGGCAGCATGCAACTCGCCACCGGCGCCGACGACTTCGTGCCCCTGCTGCGGTCCGCCCTGGACG
Organism: Streptomyces sp. S.PNR 29; assembly: GCF_030386795.1. Lineage (GTDB taxonomy): Bacteria > Actinomycetota > Actinomycetes > Streptomycetales > Streptomycetaceae > Streptomyces. Next base: position 161,232 of record NZ_JANUQM010000010.1, on the reverse strand, counting down.
CTCACCTCGGTCGCGGGGACGGGCGGTGAACCCCCGTCTGACGCTCGCGAGCAGCGTGGCCGGGGCGGCGGTCGTCGCCCTGGACGGCACGGTCCTCACCGTCGCACAGCCCACGCTGCAACGGGACCTGGACGCCTCGTTCGGGCAGGTGCAGTGGACCAGCACGGGATATCTGATCGCGGTGGCGAGCCTGCTGGTGTTCGCCGGGCGGCTCGGCGACCGGTACGGGCACCAGCGGGTCTTCGGCATCGGCATGCTCGGCTTCGGCGCCGCGTCCGCGGGCGTCGGGCTGGCCCCCGACGCCGGCTGGGTGATCGCCCTGCGGATCGCCCAGGGAGTCTCCGGTGCGCTGCTGCAACCGGCCACACTCGGGATGCTGCGCGCCGCGTACCCGCCCGACCGGCTGCGGCTGCCGATCGCCCTGCGGACCAGCGCGATCGGACTGGCGGCGGCCGCCGGGCCGGTCGCGGGCGGGGCGCTGGTGGCCGGGCCTGGCTGGCGTGCCGTGTTCCTCGTCAACGTCGTGCCCGCGCTGGCGTTCGGCGTGCTCGCCCTCGCCGTACCGGGCCCGAGACGCGCCCACCGCTCCCCGCTGGACCTCCCCGGCGCCCTGCTTCTCGCCGTGACGCTCGCCTGCCTGGTGCACGCCCTCGTCGCGCTGCCGGAGCCCGGCTGGACGGCGGTGGCCGGGCCGGCCGCGGGAGCCGCCTTCGTCCGCCATGAGCGCCGTACGGCCAGACCGCTGGTGCCGGAGGACATCGCCCGCTCCCCGGCCGTCGGCTCGGCGCTCGGCATCCTGGTGGCCGCGTCGGCCGCCCTGTCGGGCACGCTGTTCGCGGGCACCTTCGTCCTGCAGGACACGCTCGGCCTGGACCCCGTCCAAAGCGCCCTGCGCAGCCTGCCGTTGGCCCTGCTGATGGTGCTCGCGGCGCCCTGCTGCGCCGTGCTGCTGCGCCGGGCCGGTGCGCGCCGGACGACCGTGGCGGCGATGGCCGTCCTCGCCCTGGGCATCCTGGTGCTCTCCCGAGCGTCGGCCACGCCCGCGCTGTGCGGCGGCTTCGCGCTGATCGGTGCCGGGTTCGGCACGGTGATGGTGGCGGCGACCCATGTCGTCGTGCGGCAGGCCCCCGTCGCGTCGGCCGGAGTGGCGGGCGGGCTGCAGCAGACCGCGATGAACGTCGGGCCGACGCTGGGGGTCGCCGCCGCGACCACCCTCATGGCGCTCGGCGGCGCGGGAGCGGCCCTGCTCACCCTGGCCGCTGTGGCGGTGGCCGGTGCGACGGCGGGGCTCGCGCTGCCGGGACGCCGCGGCGTCACGATCGTCGGTCTTCCCGACGAAGCCGGCCCTTCGCGTGTTACTGCGCCACGATGAGGTCTGAGGGCATCCGTGCTGGGTATGCCGGATCGCACTTGAGGAATGCGACGGAGGAAAGCCATGGCACAGCTGCGACAAGAGGTCGACCCGGGTGAAGTGGGACTGGATCCGAAGGCTCTGGACCGCCTCGACCAGCACTTCGCCCACCAGGTCGACGAAGGACACCTCCCCGGCTACCTCGTGTCCGTCACCCGCGGCGGACGCGTCGCCCACCTCACCACCCACGGCCACCGCGACCTCGCGGCCGGGCTCCCCGTCGGGACCGACACGCTGTGGCGGATCTACTCCATGACCAAGCCGGTCACCTCGGTCGCCGCGCTCATGCTGGTGGAGGAGGGCCGGCTGTCGCTGGACGACCCGGTCGCCGACCACATCCCGGCCTTCGAGAACCCGCGCGTCTACATCGGCGGCTCCGGCGACGGCACCGAGACCCGGCCGGCCGCCGGCCCGATACTCGTCCGGCACCTGATGACCCACACCGCCGGCCTGACCTTCGGCTTCTACCACACCCACCCCGTCGACGCCCTCTACCGCGCCGCCGGACTGGAGTCCTCCGTGCGTCCCGGCTGGGACCTGGCCGCGACGGTCGACCTGTACGCGAGCCTGCCGCTGCAGTTCGAGCCGGGCACGCAGTGGAACTACTCGGTCGCGAGCAACGTGCTGGGCCGGGTCATCGAGGTGGTGTCCGGACAGCCGCTGGACGCGTTCCTCGCCGAGCGGATCTTCGGGCCCCTCGGCATGGCCGACGCCGGGTTCTGCGTCACGGACGAGCAGGCCGAGCGGCTGGCCGAGCTGTACGGGGAGCGGGACGGCGGCGGCATCGAACCGATCCCCGGATTGCCGCTGCGGGGCCGGCCGCGGTTCCTGTCCGGCAGCGGCGGCATGGTGGCCTCGGCCCATGACGTCCACCGCTTCATGGAGCTGCTGCGACGCCGCGGCGAACTCGACGGCACCCGTCTGCTCGCCCCGCGGACGGTGGACCTCATGACCCGCAACCAGCTGCCCGGCAACGCCGACCTGCGCGCCTTCGGCAGCCGCCCCGCCCACGACGAGCGCGGCAACGACGGCGTCGGCTTCGGTCTCGGCGTCTCGGTGGTGATCGACCCCGCCCGCACCCAGGCGCCCTCCGGCCTCGGCACCTACGGCTGGAGCGGCGTGGCGACCACGACCTTCTGGGTCGACCCGAGCCGCGATCTGACCGTGCAGTTCATGACGCAGGTACGGCCGAAGTCCTCGCACACGACCTTCCCGGACCTCAAGCGGCTCGTGCACGAGGCCGTCAAGGACTGAGCCGCCCGAACCGGACGCCCTCGTCGGCGAGTTCGCGCAGCCACTGACGGGACCGCTCGGCCGTCTCCGCGGCCCGGTTCAGGCCCGCCGGCAGGGAGCCGTCCAGGATGTGGCGGACGCCCAGGGCGAGGGTGCGGGAGACGCAGCGGGCCATGGCGCTCTCCTCCGCGTCGCCCACCAGGTCGAGGAGGCAGCCGTCCGACCACGACAGTCCCTCCGCGCCCCGCACGTCCAGCGACACGGCGAGGACGACACGGTCGCGGTCGGCGTCGGTGGTCGGGTAGGCGTCCGCCAACTCCCGTGCCAGGGCGGCGATCCGTGCGTCGTCGCCGCTCTTCAGCTCCTCGAAGACGCCGTCCCAGGCCCGCAGCCAGCCCGCCAGGCGCAGAGTGCCGCGCACGAACGTCCGTGGCTTCCAGGCGGGCGGCAGGCCGTACTGCTCGACGAACGGGACGCTGTCGCGGTTGGGGTAGACCTCGAAGGCCTCCCCGTCGAGAACGTGCCGCCGGGTGGCCTCCCAGGGGCGCTCGGCGAGGGTCTGCGCGCCGTCCTCGATGTAACGGGCGGGCGAGCGAAGGGCGTTGAGCACGCCCAGGGGCGCCCAGCTGAAGCGGTAGGTGAAGTCGTTCGGGACGGCGGGGACGCCGCCGCAGTACGAGGTGAGGTCGTACGAGGCCGCGGTCGTGTCGCCGACCGCCTCGCGGGCCCGGGCGACCAGGTCGTGCGCGAAGAGGTGGTCGATGCCCGGGTCGAGCCCCGCCTCCGTCAGTACGACGAGCCCCGCGGCGAGGGCCGCGGGCACCTGCGCGAGGACCGCGTCCGAAACATAGCTGGAGCAGGCGAAATGGGCCCGCCGGTCCACGCAGGCGGCCAGCAGCCCGGCGTGTTCGGAAGCGGGCAGCATCGACACGACGACATCGCCGGGCGCCAAGGCTGCCGTGAGCGCGGAGAGCGTGTAGGCGCGGGGTTCGGCGCGTCCCGTCAGGCCCAGCCGGTCGAGGGCGCCGGCCGCGCGGTCCTCGGTGCGGTGCCACAGCCGTACCCGCTCGGCCGTCTCGCACAGCCGGGCCAGGCCGCTGCCCGTGGACAGGCCGGCACCGATCCAGTGCACGGTGCCGCTCGCGGGACTCAGGTCAGACATCACCGAACTCCTCTCCCTCGACACCCAGTTCACGGCAGGCCCGGTGGAAGCTGTCCAGGCAGCGGCCCCACGGCCCGCCGACGCCGAAGTCCAGCAGGTGGGGCAGCAGGGCGGCCGAGAAGTCGGTGCTGGACTCCTTCGGCAGCAGGGACGGCAGGTTGTCGATGGCGATCAGGTCGAGCGGGGGCTCCTTGCGCAGCCGGCGGGCGGGCTCGTCCCAGTCGGTGGTGCGGTCGTAGATCGGCAGGACGTTGAGGGGCGAGCCGACGTCGCAGGTGACATCGCAGAGCGTGCGCAGACGACGGGACGGGTCGTCGAGGTCCTGCTCACGGAGGAAGGGCGGCACCGGGCTGGTGGCGAGGACCGCGTTCACCATCACGTCGTGGTCCAGCAGGGCGCGGCGGTCCAGGTCGCGGGTCTCCTCCAGGTCCCAGCAGGTGGGCTCGACCCCGGCCACGGAGAACGCCACACGCGCGCCCCGGCCGCTGCGGCCGAGAGAGCCGATCACGAGTGCGGTGAAGTCCGCGTCCCCGGCCGCGGGCCGCAGCCTCGCGTCCAGTTCGTCCTTCGTCGTGGGCGTCAGGGGCGCGGCCGTCCTGCCCCGGTGCTGGAGCACCGCCAGGGCCGCGCCCAGATAGCCCGCCCAGAACCCGAAGGCGGCCAGGCGCCGCCCGGTGTCGTCCACCAGGTACTCCACGTCGAACAGCCGCCCTCCCCCGGCGGCGAACCGCCGCAGCAGCTCCGCCGCTCCCGGCTGCCGCTTGTAGGCGTGCCCGAAGTAGAGGTGGCGGTGGACCAACCGGGCCGGTTCGTCGGGGAGTTCCTTCAGGCCGGTGATCACGGCGTCCTCGGGCGCCGAGGTCCACGATCCCGCGGGCGCGACCCGGCAGCCGGCCGCCTCGTACTCCTCGATCGGGAAGATCCGCTGCGGTGACTCCTCCACGGTGAGGGTGACACCGTTCTCGACGAGGCGGCGGGCGTCGGAGGGCACGATCGGCGTGCGCCGCTCGGTCGTACGGACCTCGTGGCGCAGCCACAGATGGAGCTCGGTCATACCAGGTTGGCCTCCGGGCGCGGGGCGTCGGCCGCGAACCGGCCGGCGCTGAGCGGGCTGACGTCCACGAAGGGTACGCGGCCGAGGTACAGGTCGCGGACGATCTCGCCCACGGCGGGTCCCTGGAGGAAGCCGTGGCCGGAGAAGCCGGTCGCGTACAGGAAGCGGGAGGGTGAAGTCGCCTCGCCGATCAGCGCGTTGTGGTCCGGGGTGATCTCGTACAGGCCCGCCCAGCCGCCGGTGCGGCGCAGGTCGAGCAGGGCCGGCGCGCGGTGCTCCATGGCCGCGCACAGCCCGGGGATCCAGCGGTCGTGGGGGTCGGTGGCGAAGCCGGGCGTCTCGTCCGGGTCGGACATGCCGACGAGGAGGCCGGGGCCCTCGCGGTGGAAGTAGAGGCTCGTGGTGAAGTCGATGGTCATGGGCAGGGACGGCGGCAGCCCCGCGACCGGTTCGGTGACCGCGATCTGGCGGCGCAACGGCTCCACCGGCAGGTCCACGCCGGCCATCGCGCCGACGGCCCGCGACCAGGCGCCGGCCGCGCAGATCACCGTGTCGGTGGTGATACGGCCCCGGGTGGTGGTCACCGCGGTGATGGTGTCGCCGTGCCGTTCGATGCCGGTGACCTCGGTGTGCCGCAGGATCCGGGCGCCGTGGCGGCGGGCGGCGGCCGCGTAGCCGTGGACGACGGACTCGGGGGTGCAGTACCCGTCGTCCGGTGAGAACGCGGCCGCCAGCAGCCCGTCGGTGCTGATCAGCGGGGAGAGTTCCGCGGCTTCCTCCGGGGCGAGCATGCGGCTGGGCACGCCGAGGGAGTTCTGCAGCCGTACGCCCGCCTCGAAGGCGGCGACGTCCTCGGGCGTGGACAGCAGGAACAGGTAGCCGACCCGGTGCAGCCCGATGTCGTACCCGGTGTCCTCCTCGAACCGGCCGAACGCCTCCAGACTGCGCGCGCCGAGCAGCACGTTCAGCTCGTCGGAGAACTGCGCCCGCACCCCGCCCGCGGCCTTCGACGTCGAGCCGGAGGCGAGTTCCTCCCGCTCGACGAGGACGACGTCGCGGACGCCGGCGCGGGACAGGTGGCAGGCGATGGACGTGCCCATCACACCGCCGCCGATGACGACGACCGAGGCCTGTGTGCTCACGCGGGCGGCTCCTTCCGGCGGGCGGCCCCGGCCCGGCTGCCGAGGCCGACGCAGTCGTACGTGTCGTACGTGTGGTACGTGTCGTCGTACCAGGAGACCGCCCGGACGCCGTCAGGACCAGTGCGCCACGGCGTCCAGATGCGGCAGGTGGTGGTCCAGTCGCTCCCGCTTCGTGCGCAGATACGTGATGTTGTCGTCGCACGGCGGTATCAGCAGCGGCACCTGCTCGGCGACCTGGATGCCGTGCCGCACCAACGCCTCGCGCTTGCGCGGGTTGTTGGACATCAGGCGGACCGACTTCACGCCCAGGTCCTCCAGGATCCGGGCGGCGACGCCGTAGTCGCGGGCGTCCACCGGCAGGCCGAGGGCGAGGTTGGCCTCGACGGTGTCCAGGCCCTCCGCCTGCAGCGCCATGGCGCGGAGCTTGGCGAGCAGGCCGATGCCGCGACCCTCATGCCCTCTCAGGTAGACGACGACACCGCTGCCTTCAGCGACGACGGCACGCAGCGCGTGGGCGAGCTGGTCGCCGCACTCGCAGTGCTGGGAGCCGAACGCGTCACCGGTGAGGCACTCCGAATGCAGCCGGACCAGAACGTCGTCCGAGCCGATCTCGCCGTAGACCAGCGCGACTTGCTCGTCGCCGCGCTCGTGGTCCATGTAGCCGACCGCCTGGAATTTCCCGTACACCGTGGGCAGCGGTGCATTCACCACGCGTTCCACGTCCGTGCGCTGCGGTGACTTCGTGCCGAGTACGCCAATTTTTTCTGTCATGATCGAGTTCCTAAGCAGTTCCTGCGGAGACGAAAGGCCGTGAAGAAATGAGTGGTTCGAAGACGCGGTCGGGGGCACTCGGTCCGGCGCACGGTCTGGTGCCGGCCGACACCACCGAAGACGTACGGATGCGAGGCGCCGACGTCTCACGACAGGTCGCGGTTCTTCCCGTGGGGAGCTTCGAGCAGCACGGTCCGTTCCTGCCGCTGGCGACCGACACGCTGGTCGCCTGTGCCATCGCGCGGGAGATCGCCGACAGGTATCCGGTGCACCTCCTTCCGCCGGTGACGATCTCCTGCTCGCACGAGCACGCGGCCTGGCCGGGGACCGTCAGCATCTCCTCGGTGACCCTTCATGCGGTGATACGGGACATAGCGGCGTCGCTGCGCCGATCGGGTGTCGAAGCCCTGGTGGTGGTCAACGGGCACGGCGGCAACTACGTGCTGGGCAACGTCGTTCAGGAATCCTCCGCGTGCGGCGAGCGGATGGCGCTCTTCCCGGCCCCGGAGGACTGGGAGGCGGCGCGGGAGCGGGCGGGGGTGGAGACCTCGCTGCTCACCGACATGCATGCGGGGGAAATTGAGACCTCCGTCCTTCTGCACGCTCATCCCGAATTGCTCCGACCTGGTTATGAGACCTCCGACTTCGTCGCCGACGACCGGCGTCATCTGCTCTCCCTCGGTATGTCCGCCTATACCGATTCCGGTGTCATCGGTCGTGCTTCGCTGGGTTCGGCGGAAAAGGGGAAGGAACTTCTGGCGAGCCTGGCGGATTCCTTCGGCGCGTATTTCTCGTTGCTGACCTCCACGGACGACGCGGGGTAGGGCCCGTCGGACGCGTGCGGCTCCGGGGCCGCCGCGGCGGTCCCGGAGCCGGCGCGCAGAGCCGTGTACCAGCGGGCCACGAGGACGAGGACGCCCGGCAGGCTCGCCACGAAGCTGAGCACCCCGTAGACGACGGCGACGGACAGCCCGCTTCCGGCGCCCAGCCCCGCCGCGCCGAACGCCCAGGCGGCGACGCCCTCCCGGGGGCCCCAGCCACCGACGTTGAGCGGCAGCGCCATGGCGAGCAGCGCGAGCACGCCCAGCGGCAGCAGGACGACGACGGAGGCGGAGACCCGCGCCACCCGGGCGGCGAGGACGAACATCGCCAGATACCCGGCCAGGACGACGACGGACGAGATCACGACACCGGGCCAGTTGCGGCGGGACAGCAGTCCCGCACGCGCCTCGCCGAGCGCCGCGCGCAGGGCCCGGCCCCGGCGGGAGGGCGCCCGGTTCATCCGGAACGCCAGGACGACCGCGAGTGCGCCCAGCGCGGCGAGGGCGGCGAGCGGGACGATGTGCCGGGCCTCCGCCAGCACCGGGGACGGCATGGTCAGCAGCACCACGGCCCCGACCGCGGCCAGCGCGAGCTGTCCCGCGGCCCGTTCGATGACGACCGAGCGGACACCGCGGCCGAGGTCGCCGGTGCTCTGTCCGTGCCGCACCGCCCGGTGGACGTCGCCGAGGACGCCACCGGGCAGGGCCGCGTTCAGGAACAGCGCGCGGTAGTAGTCGGCGACGGCCGGCCCGAGCGGCAGCCGGATCCGGAGACCCCGCGCCACCAGCGCCCACCGCCAGGCACTGAACACCGTGGTCACCAGCCCGATCCCGAGCGCCGCCAGCAGCGTCACCCCGTCGATCCGGCGCAGCCCGTCGAGGAGGACACCGGTGCCGAGGCGCCACAGCAGGACGGCGAGGATGACCACGCCGGCCAGGGTGCCCACGTGGGTGCGCAGCGCCTTGAGGTTGAGGGCACGCGTGCGGCGCGCCGCGTCCCCGCGCACCCCCGCGCGCATCACCGGTGCCTCGACGGTCTGCACGCTCACGCCACCCCGTCCGTCGGCCGGCACAGGGCCAGCAGGTCGCTGTGGTGGACCACGACCCGCAACTCCCCTGCGGCGCAGGCCGCGAGACGCTCCTCCAGATAGCGCTCGGCGCGCTCGCGCAGTTCGGGGCGCTGTTCGACGGCCGCGCCGACCCAGCCGCGCAGCCATTGGGCCGTCAGCTCGGACTCGGCGGGGCCGAGCCGCCAGGGGCTCGGGTGCACCAGGACCGTCGCGCCACGCTCCGAGAAGGCCTCGCAGGCCGCGTTGACGGCGTCCGGGCCGAGCAGGCCGGTGCGCCGCTGGTGGGCGTTGAACGCCTCGGTGATCTCGGTGTCCAGCGGGTGGGACGGGGTGAGGTCGACGCGTCCGGCCACCGAGAGCGTCAGCAGGGCGGGAACGCCGGCTCCCGCACAGGCGGCGGCGAGGGCGTCGACCTCCTCGCGGGTGAGGACGTCGAGCAGTGCGGACGCCGTCACCAGCGAGGCGCCGGCCAGGGCGTGCGCGGTGAGGCGGCCGACGTCACCGCGCCGCGTCTCGACCGTGACCCTGCTGCCGTCGGCGGCGGAGCGCGGGGAGGCGACGGCCGCGAAGTGCAGGAGGTAGGGGTCGCGGTCGTGCAGGATCCAGTGCTGGGCGCCGTCGAGCAGGGGGGCGAGCCAGCGCCCCATGGAGCCGGTGCCGCAGCCGATGTCGTGCACGGCCACGCCCGCCTTGCCCGGCAGGTTGGCGAGCCGGATGCGCAGCGGATCGAGCAGGTCGTGGGCCCGCGCGGAGGCGTCGGCGGGCTCCCGCAGCTGAAGCCACTCGGGCGCGTACCGGGGCGGTTCCTCCGGCCCGTCCTCCCGCAGCTTGACGGTGGGCCTCTCGCCGGGGCGCACGGTGGGTCCGGCGCCCGGAATCACGGCGTCTGCGGACTCGGGGGCGTCCTTCGGTCCGGGCTGTGCCGGGATCTTCTCCCCGACCGATGCCGTCTTGCTCATGCCGCCCTCCTGGGCTCGTTCGGCAGCCGGCGCAGTACTCCGGCCAGGCTCTGTGCCGTGGTGGCCCAGCCGTCCAGGGCCACGCGCCGGCTGCGGGCGGCCGCCTTCAGCCGGCGCCGTACGTCCGCCTCGCCGAACCAGCCGCGCAGTTCGGCGGCGATCGCGGCGGGGTTCTCCGGCGGGACGAGGATGCCGGGCACACCGCCGTCGGGGGCGCGTCCGACCGCCTCGGGAAGTCCGCCGACGTCCGTGGCCAGCACCGGGATGCCCCGGGCGAGGGCCTCGGTCACCGCCATGCCGTAGGTCTCGGCGTAGGAGGTGAGGACCATGAGGTCGGCGGCGGCGTAGGTGGCGTCGAGTTCGGCGCCGGCCTGCGGTCCGGCCAGCTCCAGCCGGTCCTGGAGGCCGTACTTGCGGATCAGGGCGCGAAGTTCGGCGACGTACTCGGGTTCCTGTTCGAGGCTGCCCACGCACACGCAGCTCCACGGCAGGTCGGCCGCCGCGGCCAGCGCCTCGACCAGCCGGTGCTGGCCCTTGCGGGGCGTCACCGCGGCGACGCACAGCAGCCGGGAGACGCCGTCGGTGCCGGGGGCGACGGGCGCGATGTCGGCGCCGGGGGCGGCGACATGAACGCGGTCCGGGGCGAGGCCGTGGTGGGAGACGAGGCGGCGGACCGCCCAGTCGCTGGTGCCGATCACCGCCGGGACGGCCCGCAGCACCTCGCGCTCGCGGGCGTCCAGCTCGGCGGCCACGGCGGGTTCGAGGCCGGTCTCGTCGCCGAGCGGGAGGTGGACGAGGACGGCCATGCGCAACCGTTCCGCCTCCGGGACGATGATGTCCGGCACACCGCAGGCGACCAGGCCGTCGAGGAGGACGACGGTGCCGTCCGGGAACTGGCTCAGTGTGCGGGCGAGTTCCGTTCGGGCCGCCGCCCCGGGCCGGGGCCAGTCGCCCGCCACGCTGTGCTTGTGCACCTGCCAGCCGAAGCCGGGCAGGTCCAGGCAGACGCGCCGGTCATAGGCGTTGCCGCCGCTCGGCGCGGACGGGTCGTCGACGCCGCCCGGCATGACGAAGTGCACGGAGCGCAGGGACATGGGGATGATGTCGCCGTTCCGGAGCGCGGGAATCTGCGCGGGGACGTAGGAGAGGGACGCACCGTCGATGCCGGTGCCGGGCCGCTCCAGGGTCGTGTCGGTCACAGCGCACGCTCGTAACTCGCCCAGGCGATGTGCGACTCGTGCAGGGTGACGGAGATGCCCGCGATGCCCTTGGCGCCCTCGCCCAGCGCCCCCTTGTGGATGCGCTCGGCGAGCCGGTCGGCGATGACCTTGGCCAGGAACTCCGTGGAGGTGTTGACCCCGGCGAACTCCGGCTCGTTGTCCAGATTCCGGTAGTTCAGCTCGCTGACGACGGCGCCCAGTTCCTGTGTGGCCAGACCGATGTCGACGACGATGTTGTCCTCGTCCAGCTGCTCGCGCCGGAACGTGGCGTCCACCAGGAACGTGGCGCCGTGCAGCCGCTGCGCGGGTCCGAAGACCTCGCCGCGGAAGCTGTGGGCGATCATGATGTGATCGCGGACGGTAACACTGAACAACGGACGACCCTCCAGGTGCGGCGCGTCTGCTCCCCCGCTTCTCGCTGCGCGGGATGCCGAGTAGTACGGCTGTCTGCCTTCCCGCGTTCAGCGGCTCGTACGTTCTTTTCTCAGGTCAGGCGCCCTTGTCGTACCGGATTGAGCGATTCGTCAACCCGTGTGGCCGTAACGGACACGGTGGCACAGGGCGGGGATCTCGCCGGAGGCCAGCTTCGGGAGCACCTCCGGCAGGTCCTCGAAGGCGGACTCCCCCGTGATGAGGGCGTCGAGCGCCGGGTCGGCGAGCAGGTCCAGGGCGAGGGCGAGCCGGTCGGCGTACGTGCGGCTCGCGCGGGCCGGGGAGACGGTGCCGACCTGGCTGCTGCGGATGACCAGGCGCCGGGAGTGGAAGGCCTCGCCGAGCGGGAGGGCCACCTTCCGGTCGCCGTACCAGCTCAGTTCGAGGACCGTGCCCTCGGCGGTCAGCAACTCCAGGGACCGGGCGAGTCCCTGCTCGGTGGCGCTGGCGTGGACGACGAGGTCGCAGTCGCCGAGGGCGTCGCCGGGGGACGCGAAGCCGACGCCGAGGGCGTGGGCGACCTCGGCCCGCGCCGGATCGGCGTCCACCAGCTGCACGCGGACGCCCGGGAAGCGGGCCAGCAGGGCGGCCACGGAGCAGCCGACCATGCCGCCGCCGACCACCGCGATCCGGTCGCCGACCAGGGGCGCCGCGTCCCAGAGTGCGTTGACGGCGGTCTCCACGGTGCCGGCGAGCACGGCCCGTTCGGCGGGCACGCCGTCCGGCACGGGCGTCACGGCGCTCACCGGGACGACATACCGGGTCTGATGCGGGTAGAGGCAGAAGACGGTACGGCCCAGCAGCCTCTCGGGTCCCTCCTCGACGACACCGACGCTGAGGTAGCCGTACTTCACCGGCCCGGGGAAGTCGCCCTCCTGGAACGGCGCCCGCATGGCCGCGTGCTGGCTCTCGGGCACCTGGCCGCGGAAGACGAGCGTCTCGGTGCCGCGGCTCACCCCGGAGTAGAGCGCGCGGACGAGCACCTCGCCCTCGCCGGCGTCCGAAAGGCCGACGTCCCGTATCTCTCCTTGTCCAGGCGAGTTGAGCCAGAACGCACGTGCTGTGCGCTTCATCGAATTCCTCCTGAACGATCGGGAAGCCGCCCACGTACCGAGTGGTGCACAGGCCGCGCACAAAGTAGCGGCGTTGATCGACTCTGTCACACGGCCGGAGGGTGTTCGGTGGCCCTGAACAACACTTACGACGCGAGGCTCGTACAACAGGAGACCGCCGTGGGCGCGGGTGTGCAGATCCTGTTGCTGGCCCTGCTGGGTACGGCGATCGGCATGGGCCCCGCGGGCTGGCTGACCGGCCTCGCGTTCGCGTTCGCCACCTGGGCGGTGCTCTCCCGGGCCCTGCACCGCTCGCGGCTGCGCAGCTTCGGGCCGGCCAACCGGGTCACCCTCGGCCGGGCCACCCTGGTCGGCGGAGTGACCGCTCTGGTCGCCGACTCCTTCGAGAGTTCGCCGCCCATCTCGCTCTTCGTCGGCCTGACCGCCATCGCCCTGATCCTGGACGGTGTCGACGGCAAGGTCGCCCGCCGCACCGGTACGTCGACCCCGCTGGGCGCCCGCTTCGACATGGAGGTCGACGCCTTCCTGATCCTGGTGCTCAGCGTGTACGTGTCCATGGCGCTCGGCCCGTGGGTGCTGCTGATCGGCGGTATGCGCTACGGCTTCGTCGCCGCGGCCCGCGTCTGGCCGTGGCTGAACGCGGCGCTGCCGCCGAGCACGGCCCGCAAGACGGTCGCAGCGCTGCAGGGCGTGTTGCTGCTGCTCGCCGCCTCGGGTTTCCTCCCGTACGCCGCGACGTTCGCGGTCGTCGCCACCGCGCTGACGCTGCTGGTCTGGTCGTTCGGCCGGGACATCCTGTGGCTGTGGCGGACGTCCCGGTCCCAGGAGGCGTCCGAGGCGGAGCTGCTGACGCTGCTGCCGAAGCGCGAGCCGGTCGCCTCCTGACCCTCAGCCGCCAGGTGACAGCCGGTACACCTTCGACTCCCTGGCCTGGAACCCCAGCCGTTCGTACAGCCGGTTCGCCGCCGTCCGCTCGGGCCGGGAGGTGAGGTCGACGCTCCGCGCCCCGGCCTCCCCGGCGATCCGTACGGCCTCCCGCAGCAGCATCCCGGCGATGCCGCGCCCCCGTGCCTGCGCGTCGACGACGACGTCCTCGATGCGGGCCCGCAGCCCGGACGGCAGGGGAAACATCACCAGGCTCAGGGTGCCGACGATGACACCGTCGGCCCGGGCGACGAGCACCGTGTTCGCCTCGCACCGCAGGATGCGGTCGACGGCCTGGAGGTCGAGGGGCCTGGCGGTGGCGGACAGCTGCGGCAGCAGCCGGCCGAAGGCGTCGACGAGTTCCTGATCGGCGTCCCGGGCGATCTCCACCCGGATGTCCTGGATGTCCATGCGCCGGACCTTATCGGCGCGCAACGCCCCCGCCCGCCGCGACAACGGTCCGATCACGCGGCCGGCCGCCTCCCCGCGTCGAGCAGCACGCCCGTCGCCGAACCGCCGACCAGCACACCCCCGGCGTCTCACCGTCCGCACCCCCCGCCCCTACCCGCGCCCGGCAACACCCCGCCCACCCGGCAACAACCCCACCGCCACAGCCGGCACCGCACCCAGCACCAACCACGGCACGGCCGCAGGCAACCCCGCGTCGAGCAGCACGCCCGTCGCCGAACTGCCGATGAGCACGATCAGGCCGGAGACCGAGGACAGCGCCCCCGTGTACAGACCGAGCCGCCCCTCCTCGGCGAGATCGGGGACCCAGGCACGGGCGACCGGCGCGACCAGCATCTGGCCGAGCGTGAGCAGCACGACGAAGCCCGCCGCGGGCAGCAGCCCGGGCGTTCCCGTCCAGCCTGCGGGGCGGGCGAGGGCGACGGTCGCGAACCCGGCCGCGATGAGCACCAGCCCGGCCACCATGGACCGGCGCAGGCTCAGCCGCTCCCCCACCCACCGCGTGACGGGCAGCTGCGCCGTCACCACCAGCAGCGAGGACAGTGCGAACAGCCAGGCCAGCGCCGCCTGGGAGCCCGTGGCGCGCTGCACCTCGTCGGGCAGGGCGAGGTAGAGCTGGTTGTAGGCGAGCAGATAGGCGCCGTACGCGCAGCACAGCGCCAGGAAGCGCCGGTTGCGCAGCAGCAGCCGTATCCCGCCCCGCACGCGGGTCCGTGCCCGCCCGGGGATGTGCTGCGGCAGCAGCCAGGCGTGCCCGGCGAGCACGAGCACGAAGACCCCGGCGCCGGCCAGGCAGACCGTACGGAAGTCCGCCGCCAGCAACAGCGCGCCCAGCAGGGGCCCGAGGAACGCCCCGGCCTGTCCGGCGACGGTGAACAGCGCCAGGACCCGGGTACGGGAGCCGGCGCCCGTCTCCTCCCACACCACGGCCTGCCGGGCGACCTCGGACTCGACGGCGGGCGAGAACAGCGCGGCGGCGAACCCGATGAGCAGCACGGCACCGACGACCGCCCAGGTCTGCCCGGCGTACCCGAGCCATACGAACCCGGCGATCCGCAGTCCGCAGCCGGCGAGCACCACCGGCCGGATGCCGTACCGGTCGGCCAGCGCCCCGCCCACCACGAAGAGCCCCTGCTGGCTGAAGGTCCGCAGCCCGAGCACCAGCCCGACCAGCCAGCCCGCCATGCCCAGGGACTGTCCCAGGTGTTCCGACAGGAACGGCAGTACGGCGAAGAAGCCGATGTTGAAGGCGAGTTGGGTGAGGATCAGCAGGCGCAGCAGGGGCGAGAGGCGGGTGCGCTCCACCGGAGTCTTCCGCAGTCGGATCGACAGCACGGTCATCGAACACCTGCCAATTGCTGTAGGGACGTTGCTTGTTCGGTCTCCGCCAGGGGTGTACGAGGCCGCGGTCGCCGCCACCGCACGCCTGCCCCGGCCTTCGGCCGGTGGGACCTCCGTCTCGCCGCGTTGGCCGCGGTCACCGCCAGCGCCCCGAGCAGGGCGAGGACGGCTGCGGGGGCGAGGACCGCCCAGGGGGCGCGTTCGGCATAGGGCTGGTTCTCGGCGAGCAGCAGGCCCCACTCGGGGGACGGCGGTCGGGCGCCGAGTCCGAGGAAGCCGAGCGAGGCGAGGGCGAGGGCGACGCCGGGCAGGCGCAGCAGGGCGTGGCGGGTGACGGGCGGCAGGGCGGCGGGCAGCAGTTCGTGCCGCAGGAGGTACCAGCGGCCGGCACCCAGACCGCGGGTGGCCGTCAGGTGCAGGGCGGCGCGCTCCTGCCGCAGCAGCGCGGAGGTGTGCGCGGCGAGCGGAGCCCAGGCGACGACGGTCACGGCGAGCGCGGGCGTGGCGGTACCGCCGCCCGCGACGGCGGTGACGAGCAGCGCGGCGAGCACGGGCGGTACGGCGTTGACGGTGTCGGCGAGCGGCCCGGACAGCCGGGGTACGAGGCCCAGCAGCACGCCGGCGACCAGGGCGGCCGCGGTGATGGCGAGGGCGAGGAGCAAGGTGCCGAGGGCGCCGTGGGCGACCCGGGCGAGCAGGTCCCGGCCGAGCGCGTCGGTGCCGAAGGGGTGGGACCAGGAGGGGGGTCGGAGGCGTTCGCCGGTGTTCAGGGCGAGCGGGTCGCGGGGCAGGCCGAGCGCGACGACGGCGAGCAGGGCGGCGCCGTACAGCAGGGGCAGGGCCCGGCGGGCGGGCGGGGCCGGCCGGTGCAGGGTGGGCAGGGCGCCGTCGCGCAGGGCGGGGCCGATGAGCAGCCGGGTCGCCAGGCGGGTGACGCCGGTGGCCAGGGCGGCGAGGAGGACGAGGGCGAGCGTGCCGGCCTGGAGCACGGGGAGGTCCTGGGCGAGGGCGGCCTGGAGGGTGGTGCGGCCGAGGCCGGGGATGTCGAAGATCTGCTCGACGGCGACGGCCCCGCCGGTCAGGCCGACGACGAACAGGCCGAGGTTGGGCAGCAGCGCGGGCAGGCAGCGGCGCAGCGCCTGACGGGCGACGGACCGGCCGGGGATGCCGCGGGCGGCGGCGGCCTGCGCCCAGGGTTCGTCGAAGGCGCCGGGCAGCAGGTCGTCGAGGAGCCGCCCGAGCACGGCCCCGGCGGGCAGGCCGAGGGCGAGCGCGGGCAGCACCGTCCACTTCGGCCCGTACCAGCCGAGGGCGGGCAGCCAGCCGAGCTGGACGCCGACGACGGTGGCGAGCACGGAGGCGGTGAGGAACTCGGGCAGCGCGGCGAGGACCGCGGAGCCGGTGCCTCCCCTGCGGGACCGGCCGCCGGTACGGAGCGTGCGGGCGCACACGAGTCCCGCGGTGACGGCGGCGACCGCGAGGGCCACCGCCATCAGCAGCAGGGACACGCCCAGCGCCTGCAGCACGGCGGGCGTGACCTCGGCGCCGGAGATCCACGACCGTCCGGCGTCCCCGCGCACGAGGCCGCCCAGCCACTGCCCGAGCAAGGACAACGGCCCTTGGTCTAGACCGAGTTGGTCACGAATGTCGGCCAGTACCCCGGGCGTGGGGTCGCGGTCGGCGGACCGGGCCTTCAGCACGGTGAGCGCCGGGTCGGTGCGTGTCAGCCAGGGCAGCAGACCGATGCCGCACACGAGAGCAGCCGCGAGCGCGGCACGCCACAGAACCTGTCGCATCGTTCAGCGCCGCGTTCCGGTGCCGACCAGGGTCCGCTCGTACGGGTCGAGGAGCACGCCGCTGACCGAGGCGCCGACGCCGGTGATGA
Source organism: Streptomyces sp. S.PNR 29 (assembly GCF_030386795.1). Taxonomy (GTDB): domain Bacteria; phylum Actinomycetota; class Actinomycetes; order Streptomycetales; family Streptomycetaceae; genus Streptomyces. The sequence continues at coordinate 144,266 of NZ_JANUQM010000010.1, read as the reverse complement.
TGCGCTGGTGCACCAGCGGCACCACGGCGTCGCTGCCGAGGATCGCCGCCTCGGCCGTCATGGCCGCGTCCTGCCGCTTCGCGGGGTCGGCGGTCTCCTCGGCCTTCGCCACGGCCCGGTCGACGGCCTTGTCGCACAGCTGGGCGATGTTGAAGCCGCCGTCGCAGGTGTAGTCGCCGGCGAGGACGGCGACGGGGTCGCCGGTGTCGACGAGGGTGTTGCGGGCGAGGACGAACGCGTCGAACTTCCCCTCCAGCGCGTCGCTCTCCAGCCGCGAGTACTCGCGCACATCGAGCTTCACCTCGAACCCGGCCTTCTCCAGCTGCTGCTTGAGCACCTGGGCGACCTCGGGCAGCTCGGGCCGGTTGTCGTACGTGGCGAGGGTGAGCCGCGTTCCCTCGGGCGCCGTGGCCCGCGCACGCCCCACCGGCTGCTTCCGCTTGCCCTCGGCCCAGGTCACGGCGGGCCCGTAGACACCGCCGCCGGGGTCGGCGTGGCCCTCATGGACACCCTTGGCGAGCGCGGAGGTGTCGACGGCCTCGCGGGCGGCGGCCCGGAGCCCGGGGTCCTTGAAGGGCCCGGACTCGGCGTTCAGGAGCAGGCTCGTGGTGCGGGTGGTGGCGGTCTCCCTGCGAGTCTCCTTGTCCAGGGTGGCGGCCTGGGCGACGGGCACCGCCTCGGCGATGTCGAGCTGCCCGGTGCGCAGGGCGTTGGTGCGGGCGGTGCCGTCGGCGATGAAGCGGGCGTCGATGCCGGAGGCCTGGGCGCGGCCGCCCCAGTAGTCGTCGAAGCGGTCGAGGGTGGCGGCGGTGGTGCCGGTGACCTGGGTGATCTCGAAGGGGCCGGTGGCATGGCCGACGGGGTCGACGCGGTCTTGGCGGTCGTACGCCTTCGCCGCGAGGATGGCGAGGCTCGGGCTCGCCAGACGCAGGGGCAGGACGGGGTCGGGCCGGGCGGTGGTGATCCGCAGGCCGCGGCCGCCGTCGGCCTCGGCGGTGAGACCGACGCCGGAGAGGGCGGCGGGCGCGGGCTTCGCCTTGGTGGCGTGGGTGAGGGAGGCGGCCACGGCGGACGGGGTGACGTCGGTGCCGTCCTGGAAGGTGGCATCGCGCAGGGTGAACCGCCAGGTGCGGGCGTTCTCCCGGCGCCAGGACTCGGCGAGTGCGGGCGCCGCGGCACCGTTGGCGTCCAGGGAGGTCAGGCCCTCGGTGACACCGAGACGACTGAGGAGAGTGGCGTCGGCGCCGTACGGCGAGAAATTCTCGGCGGGCGGGAAGGCGAGGGCGACGCGCAGCCGGGAGCCGTCCTGCGCCCCGTCCGCGCCGTCGGCGCCGCCGCCGGAGGCGAAGCAGCCGGTGAGAAGCGGAACGAGGGCGAAGGCCGCGAGCAGCCTCGTACGAGAGAGCACCATTGGTCACCGCCCCATCGGTATCTCGAAGTGCAGAACGCCGTTGCCGCCGCCCGGATCCTCCCGCTCGTCGTGCACGACCTTGCCGAGCGACCGCCAGAAGGCCTCAGCGCCCGGAACGGACGGATCGGTGTGCAGATAGACGGAGCGATAGCCACCCTGCGCCTCCGCGAACGCGAGCAGCTCCTCGACCAGGCGCCGGGCGAGGCCGCGCCTGCGGTGGCCGGGGCGGACGTACACCCGGCGCAGCTGAGCGGTCTCGCCTGAGGGATAGCGCTCGGCGAGGTGGCGCGGGTTCGGCGGGTGAGCCGGGCCCCTGGAGTCCAGGGCCGCGGTGGCGACGACGTCTCCGCCACGCGCATCGAGCGCGACGAGGAGGGTGTGGCGGGCCGAGGCGAGATAGGCGGCGGACGGGTCGATGATGTCGCCGTGCCAGTGGGGCACGTAGCCGGTGCCGAAGTCACGGTAGACGGTGTCGAGCATCACCGCTCGCGCACCGTCGAGGTCTTCCGGGCCGGCCACCCTGATGCAGTAGTCACGCACCTGCACATTATATGCATTAAGCGGAACCCAAAGATCAGCCCCCCCTCACCCCAAGCGCCGACAAAACCCAACTGCTCTGACTTGACAGCAGCTTGACCGCTCCTGAAGCCTAGCCACATGACATTCATTTTCAGAAACAGTACGGAGCGGTGGTGCGGGTAGCGTTCGTCGGCAAGGGCGGCAGCGGAAAGACCACGCTGTCGGCCCTCTTCTCCCGCCATCTGGCAGGCTCCGGCGCACCGGTCCTCGCCATCGACGGCGATATCAACCAGCACCTGGCCGAGGCGCTGGATCCTGACGAGGAGCCCATGGTGGCCCCGCCCCTGGCGTCGCACCTGGGCGAGATCAAGGACTACCTCCGCGGCACCAACCCACGCATCACCTCCCGCGAGGCGATGGTCAAGACGACCCCGCCCGGACGCGGTTCACGCCTGCTGCGCCTGCTCGGCGACGACGAACTGCACGCGCGGCACGTCGGACGGGCGGGCGGCGTACCGCTGATGGTGACGGGCGAGTTCGACGAGAGCGACCTCGGCGTGGCCTGCTACCACTCCAAACTCGGCGGGGTGGAGCTCTACCTGGGGCACCTGGTCGACGGCCCCGGCGAGTACGTCGTGGTCGACATGACCGCCGGCGCGGACGCCTTCGCCTCCGGCCTCTTCACACGCTTCGACATCACCTTCCTGGTGGCGGAACCGACCCGCAAGAGCGTCTCGGTCTACCGCCAGTACCATGACCACGCGCAGGAGTTCGGCATCCGCCTCGCGGTCGTCGGCAACAAGGTGACCTGCGAGGACGACCTGCTCTTCCTCAAGGACCAGGTGGGTGACGACCTCCTGACCCACCTCGTGCACTCCTCCTGGGTCCGCTCGGCGGAACAGGGCCGCGCCGAGGGCGAGTTGGAGTCCCACAACCGGCACGCCCTGAACATCCTGCGCGAGACCGTCGACTCCCGCCCCAAGGACTGGCCGGCCCTGCACCGCCACGCCGTGGAGTTCCACCTCCGCAACGCCCGGGCATGGGCGAACGCGGCGACGGGCCAGGACCTGGCGGCCCAGGTGGACCCGGACTTCGTACCGGGCCCGGCGGCACTGGCCTGACACCGGCCTCTTCCGGCAACCCCTCTTGTCACAACCGAACCACCGATCAGACAGGACACCCCCTACATGTCTCTCGACGTCTCCCCGAATCTCCTCGCCGAAGCCGAGAACGGTGACATCCGCGAGGACGACTTCGTGGACACGGTCCGCACGTCACTCCCCTACGCCTACGATCTGATCGCCTCCCTCGCCGCCGACCTCAAGGGCGGCACCGCCGAGTTCACCGACAACCAGACCCCTCCCCCGTCCGAGCAGGAACGCGGCCAGCTGCTGCGCGCCCTCGCCAGCGACGCGATCCGGGGCAGCCTGGAACGCCACTTCGGCATCAGCCTGGCCTTCCAGAACTGCCACCGCGTGGCGGCGTTCCGGCCGGAGGCGCGGGGTGGGGAGACGCACGCACGGTTCACTTCGGTGCGGGCGCAGGTGCTGAATCAGTCGCCTGAGTTCAGGGACTGCTGAGCCGGGACTCCCCGATGTCGCGAGACGAGGCACGGAAAGCTGTACAACCGCAATCGGACGGAGGACGTGGGATGTGCGGGAGTGGCTGTACCAGTTCGAAGACGAGCTTCGATGGCTCGCACACGTCTCTGGCGGAGAGGAGGTCAGCGGGCCGACGCTCCTGAGGTCCACCGCGATCTGCCGCGTCAGGCGCCGGCGCGCCGCCCTCGGCCTGTACCCACCTGATCGGCGATGAGGATTGGCCATTACTGCCTGCCGCTATGGACTGCGCATCGCCGAATTTCCATACTCGTCCCCACTCGACTCCTGGGAGGGGACGCATGAACCGTCGCACAGGGAGCCGCCTCGCCACCGTCTTGGCCGCAACGGCGCTGGCCGCAGGCGTCTCGCAAGCACCCGCCGGCGCAACTCCGTGGCCAGTCGACGGTGTCAGCACCTCCGGCTGCGTCGAAGCGGACGGCCAGTACGAGTACGAGAAGACAGGAGAGCCCGACCGGTACACGGCCTCCTACTGGATCAGCGTTTCGACGACCGGACGGTGCAGCGGCTCAGTGGGCGGCCACCTGCGTATCCGCTACAAGGAATGGCTCGGCTCCTTCTGGGAGACGCACGACTGGGAGACCATCGCCTCCACGCGGGGGGACGGTGTCGGCTCGGACACCCTGATCGAGGTCAAGGACGTCCGCTTCCTGGTCTGCGACTCCACCGCCAGCCGGCCGAACTACAACTGCAGCTACGTGTCCTGACCGGCCGCGCCGCCAGGTGCAGCAGATGAAGGGTGTCGTTGACATCGTCAACGACACCCTTCACACAGAACGTCGCACGAGCGTCACGAACCGTCCCCCGTCGTCCAGCCACGGAAAGTGCCCCGCCCCCGGCTGGACGACCAGCTCGGCGTTCGGGAACAGGGCGGCGTACTCCGCCATCACCTGGGGCGGCGCCGCCACGTCCGCCTCGCCGGCGAGTACGAGTACCGGGGCCTGAAAGTCGGCGAGTACCGTGCGGGTGGTGTCCGGGGAGAAGGCGCCGTCGGAGGCGTACACGGCCGCCGCCTCCTGGTTCCTCTGTCTGTCCTCGGCCTCGCGGAAGGCTTGCGCCTCCTTGTCCCAGCGGGCGAACCAGAAGGGGGCGATGGCCTGCCACGCGTCGGGAGTCGCCCGCCCCTCGGTGACCGCCTCCAGGGACGCGTACGCCGAGGGGAACCAGGGTTCGTCCCGGCGCAGGCGTGCCGTGCGCAGGCGGTCGTCGGCGGTGATGTCGATACCGACCGCGAACACACTCGGGGTGATCAACGCGAGCCCGGCCACGCGGTCCGGGTGCTGAGCCGTGTAGAGAGCAGCCAGGTTGGCACCGGCGGAGTGCGCCAGGAGGTGAAGCCGGTCCAGGCCCAGCTCCCGGCGGAGAGCCTCCACGTCGGCGACCTGGCGGTCGCAGCGGTACGTCGCCGGGTCCGCCGGTGCCGCCGAGCGGCCCGTGCCCCTGAGGTCCAGCCGGATCACCGTGCGGTGGGCCGTCAGGCCGCCGAGGTCGCCCAGGTAGACCGAGTCCTGCATCGGGCCGCCGGGGAGGCAGACCAGCGGCGGGCCGTCACCGGAGACGTGGTAGGCGAGCGTGGTGCCGTCGGGGGCGGTGAAGGTGGGCATGGCGGGGAGCCTGTCAGCGCGCGGCACCCGAAGCAATCGGATTTCCCGGCCATGCACCACCCCTTGCCTCCGCTGGGCCGGGCGGCCCCGACCGGAGCCGGCGCATGGCCGGCGGGCCGCGCGGTGAACGTGCCGCGCCCCTGGGTGCGGCTGCGCAGCCGCGTCGCGTAGCCGAACAGTTCGGCCAGCGGCACGGTGGCCGTCACGACCGTGGCGCCGGCCCGCGTGGCCGAGCCGGTCACCCTGCCACGCCGGGCGGCCAGGTCACCGAGGACCCCGCCCACCGCGTCCTCGGGCACGGTGACCGTGACCTCGACGACCGGCTCCAGGAGGACCATCGCGCAGGCGCGCAGGGCCTCGCGGTGGCCGAGGCGGCCGGCCGTGCGGAAGGCCGTCTCCGAGGAGTCCTTCACATGGGTCGCCCCGTCGGTGAGCGTGACGCGGAGCCCGGTGACCGGGTGCCCGCCGAGCGGCCCCTCGGCCAGGGCGTCCCGGCAGCCGGCCTCGACGGCACGTACGTACTCCTGCGGCACCCGCCCGCCGACGACCGTCGAGCGGAACTCGAAACCTCCGTCGGAACACGGCTCCACATCGAGGACGACGTGCGCGAACTGCCCGGCCCCTCCGTCCTGTTTGACGTGCCGGAACAACCAGACCGCGCACCCCGCGTGCCGCCGTCTCGCGGTAACTCACCCGGGGGCGGCCGACGCCGAGCTCCAGCCCGTGTTCGCGCCGGATTCTCTCCGCCGCTACCTCCAGGTGCAGTTCGCCCATGCCGGACAGCACCGTCTGGCCGGTCTCCGGGTCGGTCCGCACGGCCAGCGACGGGCCTCGACCGCCACGGACACGACCGGCTCGGCCGCACCGGGCGGCTCCAGGACACTGGTCACGACTGCGCACCGCCGGACCATGGGCGGCGCGTGATGCGTGGTGAGTGCAGGGAACCGGCGAGCGGCGCGGCACCCGGTTTTCACCCGAGCGGTTCCCCCCGGGCACGATCTCCGCAACCCTGCCTACCCTGGACCTGTGGCTCGTTCCAATGACGAGGTCGCCGCGCTGTTCCAGGAGTACGCGGACCTGATCTCGATCACTGGTGGGGACGCGTTCAGGGCACGCGTCTACGAGAAGGCTGCCCGCGCGGTCGGCGGCCACCACGCCGACGTCTCGACGCTGGACGTCAAGGGCCTCCAGGAGATCCCCAACGTCGGCAGGTCGATCGCCGAGAAGATCGTCGAGTACGTCCGTACCGGGAGCGTCTTGGCCGTCGAGGAGCTGCGGGCGAGGATTCCCGCCGGTGTGCGGCGACTGACGGCCATCCCGACGCTCGGCCCGAGGAAGGCGCTGATGCTCTACGAAGAGCTGGGCATCTCCTCCATCGACGAGCTCGTCGACGCCGTGCACGAGGAGCGGCTCCGGGACCTGAAGGGCTTCGGCCCCAAGACGGAGCAGAACATCCTGCACGGCATCGGCCTGCTCCAGTCCTCCGGCGACCGCGTACTGATCGACGTGGCCATGGACGTCGCCGAGGACATCGTCTCCGCGCTCTCCCGGGTGACCGGCTGCCGGCGGTGCGCGTACGCCGGGTCGCTGCGCCGCGTCCGCGAGACCATCGGGGACATCGACGTCCTCGCCGCGGCGCCCCGGTCGCAGCCGCTGATGCGGGCGTTCACCGAACTGCCGTACGTCAGCGAGGTCATCGCCGGCGGCGAGGCGAAGACGTCCGTGCGCACCACCAAGGGCCTGGCGGTCGATCTGCGTGTCGTCCCGCCGGACTCCTGGGGCGCGGCGCTGCAGTACTTCACCGGTTCGAAGGCGCACAACATCCGCACCCGCGAGCTGGCCGTGCACCAGGGGCTCAAGCTGTCCGAGTACGGGCTGTTCGACGTCGAGAGCGGCACGAAGATCGTCTCCGAGACCGAGGAGGAGGTCTATGCCCGGCTCGGACTGCCGTGGATCCCGCCGCCGCTGCGGGAGGACCGTGGGGAGATCGAGGCCGGTCTCCGTGGTGAGCTGCCCGACCTGGTGGAGGAGCGGGACATCCGGGGCGATCTGCACACGCACACCGACCTCACCGACGGTCTCGCCCCGCTGGAGGAGATGGTCGCCGCGGCCGCCCGGCGCGGCTACGCCTACTACGCGATCACCGACCACGGTCCGGACATGGCCATGCAGCGGATGACCGACGAACGGATCCTGGCCCAGCGCGCGCAGGTACGGGAACTCGACGGCGCGTACGGCGGGCGAGGCGGACGGAGCGGGCGCGGTATGCGGCTGCTGCACGGGGCGGAGCTGAACATCGGCCCCGACGGCGACGTGGACTGGCCGCAGGAGTTCCTGGCCGGTTTCGACCTGTGCGTGGCCTCGGTGCACTCGCACTTCAACCAGGACCGCGAGGCGATGACCCGGCGGATGGTGCGGGCGTGCGAGAACCCGTACGTGCACATCATCGGCCACCCCACCACCCGCATCCTCGGCAAACGGCCGGGGGTCGACGCCGACCTCGACGCCGTCTTCGCCGCCTGCGCCCGCACCGGCACCGCTCTGGAGATCAACGCCCATCCGGACCGGCTGGACCTGCGCGACCAGGACATCCTGCGGGCGAAGCGGCACGGGGTGAGGTTCGCCGTCGACAGCGACGCCCACGCCACGGTCCACCTCGCCAACATGCGCTACGGCGTGGGCAGGGCACAGCGCGGCTGGCTCACCAAGGACGACGTGATCAACACCTGGCCGGAGGCACGGCTGCGGCGCTTCCTGCACAAGGAGCGGGCGCAGCGGCACGCCAGGGCCTGACGCCACCGACCGCGCTACGGATCGCCCGAGGAGTCAAGGCGGCTCGCCGACGATTCATGCAGGTCGGAGGGCCATGACGAAGCAGAGCACGCACCCTGTGCAGTGTGATCTGCATCACTCACCGGAGGCGTGTTTGAACCTTGCACATTTCCGCAAATTTTTGTTGAAGCCTCTACCTCTGACTGACTGCCAGTTCGTGCGGGGTGGCGCAAACCGGGGCGCGGGTGGCGAACGGTGGCGCTGCGCGACTGCAAATCGACCAGGAGTGCGGCGTGAATCGGAGCGTACGGGTCCGCAAAATCACGTGGCTGCCGGACTGCACGCTCAGCGGCGTCAGTCCGCTTATCTGTTTCCCAGAGCAACCACGCTCTAGGAGCTGGCCCACGCTGAACGGGGGCGGACGTGGTCGCGGCACCGCAGCAGAAGGAGGAAGGAACACAGCCACTGTGATCTACGACGTAGTCAGCTCCGCGCTGGCCCCCGCCGCCCCGGCGCGGTCTGTCGTGCCCGACGAGCCCACTGCGCCGTGGTGCCGCGTGGGCACCGGCGCGGGCTTACACGCCCCGATCGACCACCGTTTCCCGCTCGCCGCTCCGCCCGCGGCGGGCACCTCCCGTACGGGAGGCCGCCGGTGAGCAGCCAGCCCGACACCACAGCGCAGACACTTGCCGAGTTGATCGCCGCCATGCCCGCCACGTTCTGGCGCTTCCACACTCGGTACGACCGCGCCTACTACGAATACAGCCGGATTCACCTGGGGGACGACAAGGCAGCTCGTCACCTGGTCAACATGGCCTTCGTCCACCTCGCGACGGTCTGGCCGGAGGTGGAGCGGAACCCGGGTGGTTACGCCTGGACGCTCCTCAAGCAGCGCGTAGCCGCAGAACTGGCCCTCCAGGGCCGCACTCCGTCCGCGAGGGAGACCCTGGCGTTCACCCGTGCGATACGTGCGGCCACGGCTCCGCTCCTGGACAGCTTCCGCTCGTCCTTCCGGGCCGCCTACGGGCAGCAGGTCGCCGAGCTCGAAGAGGGCCTGGAGCTGTACTGGCACATGACACGTCTGAGTGAGCGTCACTTCGACGTCCTGGTGCTGCGCGACGCCCTTGGCTTCGACACCAAGGACACCGCTCTGATCATGGGCGTCAGCGCGGCGACCGTCCGCTCCACGCGCCGGACCGCCAAGGACCGGCTGGCCGCGGCCATGGGCTGCCGGTTCGAGCCCCATTCCGACGAGTAAAGGAGAGAACGCCGTGTCCAGCACCCCGCGCAGCGTCGACGAAGTCCTGAGCCGTGCCCGCGTCTTCCAGGGCGAGTACACGCACGCCGATCTGGAGGCCGCCCGGCACGCGATCGCCCGGGAACTCGACGAGTTGCGCCGGGTGCTCCGGCCGGCCGGTGCACCCTCGCCGGCCGGCCGGCCGGTGGCCCTGCACGACCGCGCGGCACGCGATCTGCGGACGCTGTGCCGTGGCACCATCCGGCACCCCGGCGCCGCCGAGCACGTGACCGCCTTCGACACCACACGGGATCCGGACGGGGCGCTCGCCTTCGCCTGCCTGCTCCATCTCGCCGATGAGGAGGAGGGTGCTCAGTTCTGGTGGCAGTACGCGGCCGGAGCCGGGAACGTCACCGGGGCGCTGTGCCTGTACCTACTGCATCTGAGCCGCGGCGAGTTACGGGATGCCGAGCACTGGGCGAACCAGGTCAGCGACCTCAACGAACTCGACTGGAGCGAGTACCGGCCCGTCGAGCACCGAGCCGAGCCGGCCGGCGCCGACCCCCTGCTCGGCACTGCCGTCCGCTACACGCTGCCGCCCGGGCAGGGAGTGCCCGAAGCGGCGGTCAAAGACGCCGTGGCGCAACTGGACGCCCCCGACGCGGGCTTGGGCCCGATCCCCCAGCCCACCGCCGACCTCGCCGTGCACTGGCACGTGCTGGTCCCCGCATGACAGGCCGACGGGACGGACGCAACAGCGGAGCCGAGGTCCGCGCTGGACCTCGGCTCGATGGGACCATGTATGGATCAGATAGTGGGTATGGAGTACACAAGTCGCCTGCGAGATCCGGTGGCCGTCAGAGTCAAGGACGCCCGGGGCTGCCAGGTGTGTGTTCCTGCAGCGCTGTCGCTACCTGGGCCTGTGCTCGCGCGATGTAGGCCTCGCTCGCCGCCCGGAATTCGGCGCTGGCCACCCGTTCTCGCACATAGGCGTCCATGCCCTCCCTGATCACGGCGTTGGCGGTGGTGGACTGGACGGCCGCGATGGCCTGGATGCGATCGAGCAGTTGGCTGGGGAAGCGGACGGAGACCACAACCTGCCGATCTTTCTCCTCTGTCGTCCTGCGCTCGCTGGGCACGTGTCTTTCCCTTCGTCGGGGCCCGGATGCCCCGTTCGCGTCAGGGACGGGGCACGCCATTACCCGGTTCACGGATGCTGATGGCGCGTTCTGCGCAGCACCCTTGCTGACTGAACGCCCCACAGCGTAGGGCACTACAGCACTACGCGGTGTTCTGTAGCTCACATTCCCTCTGCGGACACAAGTTCTGAGTAACCGTCAGTGAGGTCGTGGGGTGTGGCTTACGACACTCACCCACTTCTTGAATGTCGACTCGTAGATGTAGTCGTACATGCCATGCTCTCGATGGACTACAAGTCGTCATCCAGTAGGGTGCACTACAGAGTGAAAGCTACCGGGCACGCCCCGTGTACGCCGCGCGCACGCGGGGCGTGCTCCCGAACCAAGGAGTTCACTTGGACCTCCCCTTTGAAGGTGACGGACTGCAGGACCCTTTCGGCGCCGACGGCATAACGGCGTGCGCCTCCCACACCGCCCTGCTGGAGCTGGACACCCTCGGACGCGAGGTCGCCCTCGGTCAGGACCTCACCCAGGACCTGCCGGACGACGAGAAACTCGAGAAGGTCATCGGCCTGCGCGATTTGTGGCAGCAGCCCGCCCGCAAACGCCCGCCCGCAGGCGTCCCGCGGCAGATCGGGAACTGGGACGCCCAGGCGACCCGGGCCAAGCTCCGCATCACCCGGGCCGTTCAGCGCCGGCTTCGCCAGGTGACCAACGTCTCCGGCAAGCCGATCACCGTGCTCGACTCGGACGGCACCCTTGAGGAGCGCACCGACGCGTTCCGTGCCTGCGTACGCGGGGACCGGCCGGTCGTCTCCGTGTCCGCGAGCGGCTGCTTCCGGCGCTGGCTGGCCACCGGCGACAGCACCGCGACATCGCTGTCGATCATCACCTACATTCCGGGCCGGCCCTTGTACGCGGCCACCGTCACCGTCAACACCGCGCTGCTGTCGGACTGTTCGGGCTCCTGGCGCCTCACCCTCGCGGACGGCTGGCAGGCCATGTCCGGCGAACCCATCGTCGCCGAACCCGACCCCGGCTTCATCGTGCTGCCCCGCTCCCTGGAACACCTCGCCCCCGGTCTGCGCAAGCACTATGAAGAACCGATCTTTCCGCGCGACACCAGCTCCGCCATCGCCCAGGCCGTTCTCGGCGGCGCCGTCCCCGTCGCCGTCCACTTCACCGAGCACGTCCTGAACTCGGCGATCTTCCCCGTCGCCGTCGGCCACGGCATGGTCGTCCGTGTCGATGACGGGCAGCTCATCGAGAAGCCCTGGGACGCCAGCCGCCACCTGTACAAGGCCCTCACGGGAGAGATCGCCTTCGGTGAGGAACACGTCATCGCCCGCGACATGTGGGCCATCCACCGCGTCACCCGGGTCCTCGCCCACGAACGGCAGCTGCAGGAGGACCTGCACCCCCTCGACGCGGGCCTCGCCGAAGACGACGACATCTTCGGCTTCCGCTTCGACGACGACCTCGATCAGGAGGACGACTGACCACCCGGACCAGACCCCCCGACACCCGCAGACCGAACCTGAACCGGCCAGTGAGCCACGGCCGCCTCCCCAAGGACAGCGCAATGACCGACCGTCTCGCCCTCGCTCCCGAGGACGTCACGTCCACCTCCGGGTGGCGCTTCAGCGTCATCCCGCCCAAGCAGGTGTGGGCCCGCTGGTACCGCACCGCCAGGGCGATCCGCCGCCCGGCGGGCAGCCTCGCTCTGCCCGCCATCGCGACCACCGCCACGCTGCACTTCACCCATGTCCTGCAGCACAGCGACAGCCTCATGGCCTTCGGCCTGACCACCCTCACCGTCGGCTACGACGCCGTCATCGCCGTCTGCCGCACCTGGCAGACGACCGCCCGTCAACCGCAGCAGAGCACGACGACCATCCGCCGGGCCGCTTGATCCGGCCCCGCCAGTTCGTCCTTCCCCACGTGCTCCGACACCCCGTCGGAGCACTTTCTGTGCCCGGGACGCACTGCCGCCCGGGACCCGATGCCGGGACAGGGGTCCAAGAACTCCGGACAACGGAAAGTGGTGGTCGGGATCGCTCCCGGCCACCACAGTGTTGGTGAATCGTTGGTGTCCGAGGGGGGACTTGAACCCCCACGCCCGATAAAGGGCACTAGCACCTCAAGCTAGCGCGTCTGCCATTCCGCCACCCGGACCAGGTGTCTGCCGCCTTGCCGGAGGGTTTCCCCGCAGCGACACGGACAACCATACCAAGCTTTCGGAGTGCCTTTCACCTGCGTTTCCGTCGCGCAGGCGCCGTCTCCGGCTGCGGGACACGGCCCGGCGGAGGGGTCACCGGAGGTGACCTGCCGGTCACGATCCGGTGCCCTTCCGGTCCTTCCGGGACCGGCGGCCCGTCACGGCATGAGCTGATGGTCGGGGAAGTTCCCAGCTCGCCGCCGACGAACGCCTGCGCCAGGACGCGCCGAGCCCGCCGAACAGTTCGTCGCGGTCGCCCCGGGAGCGCGCCCTGCCGTGGCCGACCTTGAACGCGCGGATCTGCGGCGCCAGTCGGTCGTACGTGGCCCGGTCGTCGGTGGACAGTGTGGCCACCAGGGCGCCGTTGGAGGCGTTCATGGCGGCCAGCAGCTCGGCCTCGGTGTCGACCAGGACGATGGTGTCGACCGGGCCGAACGGTTCCGCGTGGTGCAGCGGGAGGACGGCGGCGGGCCCAGGAGCGTGACCGGCTGGACGTAGGCCGCCGTGTCCTGGCCGGGCAGGCAGCGGGCGTCGGCCGGTTTGCCGCGGTGCAGCGGGACGGCGCCGCGGTCGATGGCCTCGCTGACCTGGACACCGGGCCGTCCAGCGGGGCCCGGCCGGCGACCATCGCTTCGATGCCGTCGACGTACCAGCGGACGCCGTCGATGGCCCGGTCGACGTCCGCCTGCGCGAGCCGCCAGGGCTTGCCGATCTCCCAGACCAGGAGGAGGGCGAGCAGCTCCCGGTGCTGGGTGAGGGCGTCGAGGGTGGCGGCGACCCGGGCGCGTCGCTCGTCGAGCGGGATGTGGCGCCAGGCGCGGTGCTGGTAGCGGTTCCAGGCGTCGGCCCAGGACGTGCCCGCTTTGAGGGTGAGGGTGGGTGCCATTGGTCTGCTCCGCTCTCGGTGCCCGGTCGAGAGAAAAGGGCCCGTTCAGACAAGAGACGTCACGCCCCGCTTCCCAGGGCGGCGAGTACGAGTCGCGCCGTTTCCGTCGGCGTCCGTCCGACGCTGACGCCGACCGCCTCCAGCGCCGCCTTCTTCGCCTGCGCCGTGCCGGACGAACCGGACACGATGGCGCCCGCGTGCCCCATGGTCCTGCCCTCGGGTGCGGTGAAGCCGGCGATGTAGGCGACGACCGGCTTGGTGACGTGCTCACGGATGTACGCGGCCGCGCGTTCCTCCGCGTCGCCGCCGATCTCGCCGATCAGGACGACGAGGTCGGTGTCGGGGTCGTCCTGGAAGGCGGCGAGGCAGTCGATGTGGGTCGTCCCGACGACCGGGTCGCCACCGATGCCGACGCAGGTGGAGAAGCCGATGTCGCGGAGCTCGTACATGAGCTGGTACGTCAGCGTGCCGGACTTGGAGACCAGGCCGATGCGGCCCGGCTTGGTGATGTCGGCCGGGATGATGCCCGCGTTGGACTGGCCGGGGGTGATCAGGCCGGGGCAGTTGGGGCCGATGATCCGGGTGCCCTTCTTTTTCGCGTACGCGGTGAAGGCGACGGAGTCGTGGACCGGGATGCCCTCGGTGATGACGACCGCGAGACCGATGCCGGCGTCGGCGGCTTCGACGACGGCCGCCTTGGCGAAGGCGGGCGGCACGAAGACGACGGTGACGTCGGCTCCGGTCGCCCGCATGCCGTCGGCCACCGACCCGAAGACGGGTACGGCGCGGTCGTGGAAGTCGACGGTGCGGCCGGCCTTGCGTGGGTTGACGCCGCCGACGACGTTCGTGCCGGCCGCGAGCATGCGCCGGGTGTGCTTCATGCCCTCGCCGCCGGTCATGCCCTGGACGAGGATCCTGCTCTCCTTGGTGAGGTGGATGGCCATGTCGTCCGGTCTCCTCAGGCTGCGGTGGCGAGTTCGGCGGCACGGCGGGCGGCGCCGTCCATGGTGGTGGCCTGCTGGACGAGCGGATGGGCGCGCTCGTCGAGGATGGCGCGGCCCCGGTCGGCGTTGTTGCCGTCGAGGCGCACGACGAGCGGCTTGGTCAACTGGACGGTGTCCAGGGCCTGCACGATGCCGTCGGCGACCGCGTCGCAGGCGGTGATCCCGCCGAAGACGTTGACGAGAACGGAGCTCACAGCCGGGTCGGAGAGGATGACCGAGAGCCCGTCCGCCATGGTCCGGGCGGATGCCCCGCCGCCGATGTCGAGGAAGTTGGCGGGCCGGGCACCGCAGCCGGCGACCACGTCGAGGGTGGACATGACCAGTCCGGCGCCGTTGCCGATGATGCCGACCTCGCCGTCCAGCTTGACGTAGTTGAGACCCTTCGCGGCTGCCGCCGCCTCCAGCGCGTCGCCGTGCGCCGCGTCCTCGGCGCCCCAGCGGGCCTGCCGGAAGCGGGCGTTGTCGTCAAGGGTGACCTTGCCGTCCAGGGCCATGATCCGGCCCTCTTTCGTGCGGACCAGCGGGTTGACCTCGACCAGGAGGGCGTCTTCGCGGACCAGTACCTCCCACAGGCGTACGAGCACGTCGACGGCCTGCGACGGCAGCCCGGCCGCCTCGGTGATCTGGGCGGCCTCAGCCGAGGTCACACCCTCGGCGGGGTCCACGGGAACGCGGGCGACCGCCTCGGGCCTGGTGGCGGCGACCTGCTCGATCTCCATGCCGCCCTCCGCGGAGGCGATCGCGAGGAAACGGCCGCTCGCCCGGTCCAGGACGTAGGAGACGTAGAACTCGGCCTCGATGTCCACGGGCTGGGCCAGCATCACCTTGCCGACGGTGTGGCCCTTGATGTCCATGCCGAGAATGTGGCGTGCCGTCAGCTCGGCGGCCGCGGGGTCCGCGGCGAGCCTCACACCGCCCGCCTTGCCCCGGCCACCGGTCTTCACCTGCGCCTTGACCAGGACACGGCCGCCGAGCCGGCGTGCGATCTCACGGGCTTTTCCGGGTGAGTCCGTCACCTCTGCCCGCGGCACCACGATGCCGTGTTCCGCGAAGAGTTCCGTTGCCTGGTGTTCGTACAGGTCCATTCCGGCTCCTGACTCAAAAGTGCCGCACGCCCCCTGGACACCACCCACCGGATGCGGGATAACAAGCTTCATACAGTATTCGTCGACTGTATGCAATGTACTGCGAGAGCGTGCCAACCCCCTAAGAAGGGACAGGACTTCGCCATGCCCGACGACACCCAGGACGTCATTTCCGGCGGTCATCTCGTGGCCAAGGCCCTCAAGGCCGAGGGGGTCGACCGCATCTACACCTTGTGCGGCGGCCACATCATCGACATCTACGACGGCTGCGTCGACGAGGGCATCGAGGTCGTCGACGTCCGCCATGAGCAGGTCGCCGCCCACGCCGCCGACGGCTACGCGCGCATCACCGGCAAACCCGGCTGCGCGGTCGTCACCGCGGGGCCCGGCACGACCGACGCCGTCACCGGTGTCGCCAACGCCTTCCGCGCGGAGTCCCCGATGCTGCTGATCGGCGGTCAGGGGGCCCTGAGCCAGCACAAGATGGGGTCGCTGCAGGATCTGCCGCACGTCGAGATGATGGCGCCGATCACCAAGTTCTCCGCCTCCGTGCCGGACACGGCCCGGGCGGCGGACATGGTGTCGATGGCGTTCCGCGAGTGCTACCACGGCGCGCCCGGGCCCTCCTTCCTGGAGATCCCGCGCGACGTGCTGGACGCCAAGGTCCCGGTGTCCAAGGCGCGTGTGCCGAGGCCCGGCGCCTACCGCGCCTCGACCCGCTCGGCCGGTGACCCGGAGGCCATCGAGAAGCTCGCCGACCTGCTGGTGCACGCCGAGAAACCGGCCATCCTGCTCGGCAGCCAGGTGTGGACGACGCGGGGCACCGAGGCGGCCGTCGAGCTCGTCCGCACGCTCAACATCCCCGCGTACATGAACGGTGCCGGCCGCGGCACCCTCCCGCCGGGCGACCCGCACCACTTCCAGCTGTCGCGCCGGTACGCCTTCTCGAACGCCGACGTCATCGTGATCGTCGGTACGCCCTTCGACTTCCGCATGGGCTACGGCAAGCGGCTGTCCCCGGAGGCGACGGTCGTGCAGATCGACCTCGACTACCGGACCGTCGGCAAGAACCGCGACATCGACCTCGGGATCGTCGGTGACGCCGGGCTGGTGCTGAAGTCGGTGACCGAGGCGGCCTCGGGGCGCGTCAACGGCGGCGCGTCGAAGCGGAAGGAGTGGCTCGACGAGCTGCGGGCGGCCGAACGGACCGCGATCGAGAAGCGGCTGCCGCAGTTGAAGTCGGACGCCTCACCGATCCACCCGTACCGGCTGGTCAGCGAGATCAACGAGTTCCTCACCGAGGACTCGGTCTACATCGGCGACGGCGGCGACATCGTCACCTTCTCCGGCCAGGTCGTGCAGCCCAAGTCGCCCGGCCACTGGATGGACCCGGGCCCGCTGGGCACGCTCGGCGTCGGCATCCCCTTCGTGCTCGCGGCCAAGCAGGCGCGGCCCGACAAGGAGGTCGTCGCCCTCTTCGGCGACGGCGCCTTCTCGCTCACCGGCTGGGACTTCGAGACCCTGGTCCGCTACGACCTCCCCTTCGTCGGCATCGTCGGCAACAACTCCTCCATGAACCAGATCCGCTACGGCCAGGCCGCCAAGTACGGCAAGGAACGCGAGCGGGTCGGCAACACGCTCGGCGACGTCCACTACGACAAATTCGCGCAGATGCTGGGCGGTTACGGCGAGGAGGTCCGCGACCCCGCCGACATCGGCCCCGCGCTGCGCCGGGCCCGCGAGTCCGGCAAGCCGTCGCTGATCAACGTCTGGGTGGACCCGGACGCGTACGCCCCCGGAACCATGAACCAGACCATGTACAAGTGAGGAGCGCTTGGCATGACCCACGCCTCGACCAAGGCTCTCGAAGGCATCCGCGTCCTGGACATGACGCACGTCCAGTCCGGGCCGTCCGCGACCCAGCTGCTGGCCTGGCTCGGCGCGGACGTCGTCAAGCTGGAGGCTCCGACCGGTGACATCACGCGCAAGCAGCTGCGTGATCTGCCGGACGTCGACTCCCTCTACTTCACGATGCTCAACTGCAACAAGCGGAGCATCACCCTCAACACCAAGACCGAGCGCGGCAAGGAACTCCTCACCGAGCTGATCCGGCGCTCCGACGTCATGGTCGAGAACTTCGGACCGGGTGCGGTCGACCGGATGGGGTTCACCTGGGACCGCGTCAAGGAGATCAATCCACGGATCGTCTATGCCTCCATCAAGGGGTTCGGCGAGGGTCCGTACACCGACTTCAAGGCGTACGAGGTCGTCGCGCAGGCCATGGGCGGGTCGATGTCGACCACCGGTTTCGAGGACGGGCCGCCGCTGGCGACGGGGGCCCAGATCGGGGACTCGGGCACGGGCGTCCACGCCGTGGCGGGCATCCTCGCGGCGCTGTACCAGCGGGAGCGCACCGGGCGCGGGCAGCGGGTGAACGTGGCCATGCAGCACGCTGTGCTCAACCTCTGCCGGGTGAAACTGCGCGACCAGCAGCGCCTGGCCCACGGCCCGCTCGCTGAATACCCCAACGAGGACTTCGGCGACGAGGTTCCCCGCTCGGGAAACGCGTCCGGCGGCGGCCAGCCCGGCTGGGCGGTCAAGTGCGCGCCGGGCGGACCGAACGACTACGTGTACGTCATCGTGCAGCCCGTCGGCTGGAAGCCCATCAGCGAGCTCATCGGCCGGCCGGAGCTGGCCGACGACCCCGAGTGGGCGACTCCGGAAGCCCGGCTGCCGAAACTCAACAAGATGTTCCAGCTGATCGAGGAGTGGTCCTCGACGCTCCCCAAGTGGGAGGTGCTGGAGCGGCTCAACGCCCACAACATCCCGTGCGGGCCGATCCTGTCCACCAAGGAGATCATCGAGGACCGGTCACTGGCCGCCAACGAGATGGTGGTCCGTGTACCGCACCCGGAGCGGGGCGAGTTCGTGACCGTGGGCAGTCCGCTCAAGCTCTCCGACTCCCCCGTCGAGGTGAGCAGTTCACCGCTGCTCGGCGAGCACAACGAAGAGGTCTACATCGGCGAGCTGGGCCTCGGTGACGAGGAGCTGCGCCTGCTCAAGTCGAACGGAGTGATCTGACGTGATGGCGGAAGACCGGGTGCTGAGGGTGCGCGCCCTCCTCGACTCCGTGCGGGCCGAGGGGCGGTGTGCGCTGACCGCGCCCGAGGGCAAGGTGCTCGCCGACGCGTACGGGATCGCCGTACCGGGCGAGGAACTGGCGACCGACGTCGACGAGGCCGTGGCGTACGCGGCGCGCTTCGGCGGGCCCGTCGTGATGAAGATCGTCTCCCCGGACATCCTGCACAAGACCGACGCCGGCGGAGTGGTCGTCGGGGTCGAGGGCGCCACCGACGTACGGGCCGCGTTCTGCCAGATCATCAAGAACGCGCGCGCGTACGACCCCGAAGCCCGCATCGAGGGCGTACAGGTGCAGGAGCTGCTCCCCAAGGGACAGGAGGTCATCGTCGGCGCGGTCACGGACCCGACGTTCGGGAAGGTCGTGGCCTTCGGGCTCGGCGGGGTTCTCGTCGAGGTGCTCAAGGACGTCACGTTCCGGCTCGCGCCCGTGGACGCCGACGAGGCGCTGTCGATGCTGGACTCGATCCGGTCGGCGGAGATCCTGCACGGGGTGCGCGGGCAGGCCGGCGTGGACCGGTGGGCGATCGCCGAGCAGATCCGCCGGGTGTCCCAACTGGTGGCGGACTTCCCGGAGATAGCCGAGGTGGACCTCAACCCGGTGATCGCCACCGCGGAGGGGGCGGTGGCGGCCGACATCCGGGTGATCCTCTCCACCGAGGCTCCCAAGGAGCGCAGGCGCTACACGCGCGAGGAGATCCTCACCTCGATGCGCCGCCTGATGCAGCCCGCCTCGGTCGCCGTGATCGGTGCCTCCAACGAACAGGGCAAGATCGGCAACTCGGTGATGCGCAACCTCGTCGACGGCGGCTTCTCCGGGGAGATCCACCCGGTGAACCCAAAGGCCGATGACATTCTGGGCCGCAAGGCGTACAAGAGTGTCACCGACGTCCCCGGTGAGGTGGATGTGGCGGTCTTCGCGATCCCCGCCAAGTTCGTGGCCTCGGCCCTGGAGGAGGTGGGACGCAAGAAGATCCCGAACGCCGTGCTGATCCCCTCCGGCTTCGCGGAGACCGGCGAGCACGAACTCCAGGCGGAGATCGTGGCGATCGCCGAGCGGCACGGCATCCGGCTGCTGGGGCCGAACATCTACGGCTACTACTCGACGTGGCAGGACCTGTGCGCCACGTTCTGCACGCCGTACGACGTCAAGGGCGGGGTGGCGCTGACCTCGCAGTCCGGTGGCATCGGGATGGCCATCCTGGGCTTCGCGCGCACCACGAAGACGGGTGTGTCGGCGATCGTGGGCCTCGGCAACAAGTCGGACCTGGACGAGGACGACCTGCTGACCTGGTTCGGGGAGGACCCGCACACCGAGTGCATCGCCATGCATCTGGAGGACCTGAAGGACGGGCGTGCCTTCGTGGAGGCGGCGCGGGAGACCGTGCCCAAGAAGCCGGTCGTGGTTCTGAAGGCGGGGCGTACGGCGGCGGGCGCGAAGGCCGCGGGTTCGCACACCGGTGCGCTGGCCGGGGACGACGCCGTGTACGACGACATCCTGAAGCAGGCCGGTGTCATCCGGGCCCCCGGGCTGAACGAGATGCTGGAGTACGCGCGCGCGTTGCCGGTGCTTCCGACTCCTCAGGGCGACAATGTCGTGATCATCACGGGCGCGGGCGGCAGCGGTGTCCTCCTGTCGGACGCGGTGACCGACAACGGGTTGTCGCTGATGGAGATCCCGCCGGACCTGGACGAGTCCTTCAGGAAGTTCATCCCGCCCTTCGGGGCCGCGGGCAACCCGGTGGACATCACCGGGGGCGAGCCGCCGTCGACGTACGAGGCGACGATCCGGCTCGGCCTTGAGGACCCGCGCATCCACGCGCTCGTCCTCGGCTACTGGCACACCATCGTCACGCCTCCCATGGTCTTCGCCGAGCTCACCGCGCGCGTGGTGGCCGAGTTCCGGGAGCGGGGGATCGAAAAGCCGGTGGTGGCGTCACTCGCGGGCGACGTCGAGGTCGAGGAGGCCTGCCAGTACCTGTACGAGCGGGGGGTCGTGGCGTACCCGTACACGACCGAGAAGCCGGTGGCCGTGCTCGGGGCGAAGTACCGGTGGGCGCGGGCGGCGGGACTGTTGGGGGGCGGTTCATGAGGTGAGTGACGACGGGGTCGGCCGACGGTGCGCGTCGGCCGGCCCCAGGACCCGAGCGCGCACGAAAGGCATTGGACAGGGGGCGCTGGCCAGAACTTTCGACGCAAGGGGTGCAACAGGTCATGACAACGACCGATCTACCGACCTCGGTTTCCTACCGTGAGGTGACCGACGCCAACGGACGCGTCTACCGTCTCGGTGAGACCGACATCGACATCATGGGCCGCAAACGCAAATGGATGGTCATCCTGCCGTGGGTCGGCATGATGGGCATCAGCTCGGCCGAGTACGCGTTCGCGTCCGCCGAGGACACTCTGCACACGGCGCACCACTGGAGCAGTGCGCACATCTTCTGGATGCTGGGCGTCTGGGTCTTCTTCCAGGCGGCGGTGGCCTTCCCCGCCGGCAAGCTCCGGGAGAGCGGCAGACTTCCCGCCCGCTGGGCGATGATGCTCGGCGCGCTCGGCACGCTGCTGGGGTATCTCTCGCTGGCGTTCGCACCGCACGTGATCGTCGCGTACGTCGGCTTCGGCATGTTCAGCGGCATGGGCGCGGGCATGGTCTACGCGACGTGCGTGAACATGGTCGCCAAGTGGTATCCGGAGCGCAAGGGAGGCAAGACGGGGTTCGTGAACGGCGGTTTCGCCTACGGCTCCGTACCGTTCGTCTTCCTCTTCACCGGCTACATGGACCTCACCAACTTCCGCTGGGTGCTGGTCTCGGTGGGCGTCTTCCTGGCCGCGACCGTGGCGGTGGCGGGCTATTTCTTCCGTGACCCGCCGAAGAACTGGTGGCCGGCCGACATCGACCCGCTGAAGAAGCCCGACGACGCACGTGCCCGGCGCGCACTGGAGAAGAACCCGCCTGCCGTGCACCAGTACACCCCCATGGAGGCGTGGCGGACCGGCCGCGTGGCTCTCATGTGGTTCTGTCTGCTGTGCACCTCGGGCGTGAACATCTTCGGTATCGCCTTCCAGGTGCCCTTCGGTGACGAGGCGGGCTTCGCGGGCGGCATCGTGGCGACCGCCATGTCCCTGAAGGCCATCGTGAACGGTACGGGCCGCGGGGTCATCGGCTGGCTGTCCGACCGATACGGCCGCAAGCAGTGCCTGATCTTCGTCTGCGTCGTCCTCGGACTGGCGCAGTACGGCATTCTCTTCTCCGGGAACATCGGCAATCTGCCGTTGTTCCTGCTGTTCTCGTCGATCTCCGGTTTCGGCGGCGGCGCCATCTTCCCGATGTTCGCCGCGATGACCGCCGACTACTTCGGTGAGAACAACAACGCTTCCAACTACGGCCTGGTGTACTCGTCCAAGCTGGTCTCCGGTCTGCTGGGCTCCGGTATGGGAGCCGTGGTGGTAGGGGCCTGGGACTACGCCGGCGCGTTCGTCCTGGCGGGCTCGATCTCCCTGTTCGCGGGCTTCGTGGCCCTGTTCCTGCACCCGCCCGGGCGTCCCAAGGCCAAGCGCATCGTTCCGAACCCGCAACCGCTCGGCGAGGAGATGGCGTGACATGACGGTAGGACGTCGGGTTCGGCCCTCTGGTGGCGGCGTCGTCGATGGGCGTCATGGCGGTCATCAACGGCATCGGCCGCGGCGCGGTCGGCTGGCTGTCCGACCGGTGGGGCCGCAAACCCACCCTGGTGTTCGTCATCGTCGTCCTGGGGCTCGCCCAGTTCGGCGTGATCTGGGCCGGTGACCTCAGGAGCGAGTGGCTGTTCCTGTTCTTCGCGTTCCTCTCCGGCTTCGGCGGCGGACTGGGCTCCATGGTGGTCGCCGCCTGGGGTTACGACGCTGACCGGGCCGCACGCCAGGAGGCCCTCCCCGGTGGGCGAATCCCAGGGGTCGTCGCAACACAGTGGGGCCTTCTGGCGTCCTCAGGGTGCCGCCGGACGGGCCGTCGTCCCGGAGCGTCGCTGCAGGGCTCGACGAGCCCTCGAACCGGCTCAGTTGCCGAACGCCGCGTCGAAGGAGGCCGACGGCGGTTCGAAGTCGTACGCCTTGAGGCGGCCCAGAGCCTCTGGCGCGCCCTGGAGCCGGTCCATACCGGCGTCCTCCCACTCGACGGAGATGGGGCCCTGGTAGTCGATGGAGCGCAGCATCCGGAAGACGTCCTCCCAGGGGACGTCACCGTGGCCGGCCGACACGAAGTCCCAGCCGCGGCGCGGGTCACCCCACGGCAGGTGCGAGCCCAGGCGGCCGTTGCGGCCGTCGAGGCGCCTGCGGGCCTCCTTGCAGTCGACGTGGTAGATCCGGTCGCGGAAGTCCCACAGGAAGCCGACCGGGTCGAGGTCCTGCCACACGAAGTGCGACGGGTCGAAGTTGAGGCCGAAGGCGGGGCGGTGGCCGACGGCCTCCAGGGCCCGCTGAGTGGTCCAGTAGTCGTAGGCGATCTCGCTCGGGTGCACCTCGTGCGCGAACCGCACGCCCTCCGCGTCGAAGACGTCCAGGATCGGGTTCCAGCGCTCGGCGAAGTCCGCGTAGCCCCGCTCGATCATCGACTCGGGTGCGGGCGAGAACATGGCGACCAGGTGCCAGATGGCGGAGCCGGTGAACCCGATGACGGTGTCCACGCCGAAGGCGGCCGCGGCGCGCGCGGTGTCCTTGATTTCGGTGGCGGCGCGCTGCCGTACGCCTTCCGCCTCGCCGTCGCCCCAGATGCGGGCGGGCAGGATGGCCTGGTGGCGTTCGTCGATGATGGCGTCGCAGACGGCCTGGCCCACCAGGTGGTTGGAGATGGCCCAGCACTTCAGGCCGTACTTTTCGAGGAGCTGATGCCTCGACCGCACGTAGGAGGCGTCACTCAGGGCCTTGTCGACCTCGAAGTGGTCGCCCCAGCAGGCCAGTTCGAGACCGTCGTAACCGAAGTCGCGGGCGAGGCGGCAGACCTCCTCCAGGGGGAGGTCCGCCCACTGTCCGGTGAAGAGCGTGAACCTGCGCGGCATGCCGTGTGCGCCTCCTCAGGCGGCTATGGGGGTGTAGACGGAGTTCTTCCCGGCGCTCTCCTCCACCGCCGCCAGCACGCGCTGCACCTGCAGCCCGTCGGCGAAGGAGGGTTCGGGCCGGCGGCCCTCGGCGACGGCGTGGACCAGGTCGCGGGCCTGATGGACGAAGGTGTGCTCGTAGCCGAGGCCATGACCCGGCGGCCACCAGGCGTCCAGGTAGGGGTGGTCGGGTTCGGTGACGAGGATGCGGCGGAAACCGGCGTGCGCCCCCGGCTCGGTACCGTCGTGGTACGACAGCTCGTTGAGGCGCTCCAGGTCGAAGGCGAGGGAGCCGCGCTCACCGTTGAGCTCGATGCGCAGGGCGTTCTTGCGGCCGGTGGCGTAACGGGTGGCCTCGAAGGAGGCGAGGGCACCGGAGGGGAAGCGGCCGGTGAACAGGGCGGCGTCGTCGACGGTGACCTGCCCGGTGCCGTCGGCCGGGGCGGCGGACAGGCCCTGCACGACACCGCCGGGCAGGGGCCGCTCCCGTACGAAGGTCTCCGTGAGCGCCGAGACGCCCGCCAGGTGCTCTCCCGTCAGGTACTGCGCGAGGTCGACGATGTGCGCGCCCAGGTCGCCGAGGGAGCCGGAGCCGGCCTGCTCCTTGCGCAGCCGCCAGGTCAGCGGGAACGACGGGTCGACGAGCCAGTCCTGGAGGTACGTCACCCGCACATGCCGCAGCACCCCGAGGCGGCCCTCGGCCACCATCCGCCGGGCCAGCGCGGCGGCGGGCACCCGGCGGTAGTTGAAGCCGACCATCGCCAACCGGCCGTTTTGCTGTGCCGTCTCAGCGGCGCGGGCCATCGCCTCGGCTTCCGCGACGGTGTTCGCGAGGGGCTTCTCGCACAGGACGTGCTTGCCCGCGGCCAGCGCGGCCAGCGCGATCTCGGCGTGACTGTCGCCAGGGGTGCAGATGTCGACGAGGTCGATGTCGTCGCGTTCGACCAGGGCACGCCAGTCGGTCTCGGCCGCCGCCCAGCCGTGCCGGTCCGCCGCCGAGCGTACGGCGTCGGCGTCCCGGCCGCAGATCGCGGCCAGCACCGGGCTGAGCGGCAGGTCGAAGACGCGGCCCGCGGTGCGCCAGCCCTGGGAGTGGGCGGCGCCCATGAAGGCATAGCCGACCATGCCGACGCGCAGGGGTGGCTTGCCTGCCCCGGTCCCTTCCGACTGCTGCTGCGGCTGTGCCATGCGGAGTGTCCTCCTCGTCCTCGTCGGGGGTGTGGGAGTGCGGGCGGAACAGGTCACTGGAAGCCCGGGCACATGTCACTTGAAGCCGGTGGGCAGGTACTGGTCGACGTTGGTCCTGTCGACGACGGCCGAGTAGAGCGTGAGCGACGCCGGGATCTCGTACTCGGCGAGGCCGCCGACGCCCTTGCCCTGGCCGAGGGCGCGGGCGAGGTCGATCGCGGAGGCGGCCATGGTCGGCGGGTACAGAACGGTCGCCTTCAGCACGCCGTCGTCCTGCTTGATGGCCTGGAAGGCGGAGAGGGCGCCCGCACCGCCGACCATCAGGAAGTCGTCGCGCCCGGCCTGCTCGATGGCGCGCAGCGCGCCCACGCCCTGGTCGTCGTCGTGGTTCCACAGGGCGTCGAACGTCGACTGTGCCTGGAGCAGTTGGGCCATTTTGGCCTGCCCGGACTCGACGGTGAAGTCGGCGGCCTGGCGGGCGACCTTCTTGATGTTGGGGTAGTTCTTCAGGGCGTCGTCGAAGCCCTGGGTGCGCTGCCTGGTCAGCTCCAGGTTGTCCAGTCCCGCCAGTTCGATGACGCGGGCGTTCGCCTTGCCCTTGAGCTTCTCGCCGATGTAGTGCCCGGCGTTGAGGCCCATGCCGTAGTTGTCGCCGCCGATCCAGCAGCGGTAGGCCTGCGGGGTGTTGAAGATCCGGTCGAGGTTGACGACGGGGATGCCCGCGCGCATGGCCTTCAGGCCGACCTGGGTGAGCGCCTTGCCGTCGGCGGGCAGCACCACCAGCACGTCGACCTTCTTGTTGATGAGGGTCTCGATCTGCCCGATCTGCTGGGCGGTGTCGTTGGAGCCCTCGGTGATCTCCAGGGTGACGTCCGAGTACTTCTCGGCGCGGCTCTTGGCGTTGTCGTTGATGGCGTTGAGCCAGCCGTGGTCCGCCTGCGGACCGGCGAAGCCGATGGTGACCTGCTTGCCGGACCGGTCGTCGGCGGCGGGCCGGCTGCTGCCGGCCGGCTCATCGTTGCCGGAGTCCTTGGGTTCGTTGCTCGTGCACCCTGCGAGGAGCGCACCGGCGGAGACGGCGGCGGTCCCGAAGAGCAGTCCTCTGCGACTGGTGAGCTCTGTCATGGCGGTGAACCCTTTCCTCAGGTCGTGCTCGCGGTACGGCGCTGGACCAGCACGGCGGCGACGATGATCGCGCCCTTGGCGATCTGCTGGACGTCGCTCTGCAGGTTGTTCAGGGCGAAGATGTCGGTGATCGTGGTGAAGATCAGGACGCCGAGCACGGAGCCGGTGATGGTGCCGCGGCCTCCGGTGAGGAGCGTGCCGCCGATGATCACGGCCGCGATGGCGTCGAGCTCGTACAGGTTGCCGTTGGTGTTCTGACCGGAGCCGGACAGGACGATCAGCAGGAAGGCGGCGACGCCGCAGCACAGACCGGACAGCAGGTAGAGGTACAGCCGCTGGCGGCGGACGTCGATACCGGCCAGCCGGGCCGCCTCCGCGTTGCCGCCGACGGCGACGGTGCGGCGCCCGAAGGTGGTGCGGTTGAGCATCAGCCCGCCGATGACCGTGACGACGGCGAAGACCAGGACCAGCGGAGGAACACCGAGCACGTACGCGTCACGCTCACCGAGGTCCAGGACGGAGGTCACCGTGACGATCTGCGTCCTGCCGTCGGTGATCTGCAGCGCGAGCCCGCGTGCCGAGGCCAGCATGGCGAGGGTGGCGATGAACGGGACCACCCCGCCGTACGCGATGAGCAGGCCGTTGACCAGTCCGCAGCCCACCCCGACGGCGACCGAGGCGAAGAGGATGCCGCCGAAGCCGTACTCCTGGGTGGCGACCGTGGTCGCCCACACCGAGGCGAGGGCGACGATCGCGCCGACGGAGAGGTCGATGCCGCCGGAGGTGATGACGAAGGTCATGCCGACGGTGACGACGCCGATCACGGAGGCCTGGGTGAGGACGAGCTGGAGGTTGCGGGTGTCCAGGAACTCGTCCGGCTTGGTGATCCCGCCGATGAGGATCAGTCCGGCGAGGACGCCGAGCAGGGAGAGGGTGCGGACGTCCGCGCGGCCGAGGAGGGCACGCCATGCGGGGGGCGGGCCGGGCTGCGGCACCTGGTCGGCGCTGTCCCGGGGCGGGGAGACGGGCTGCGTCATGATGCCGGGCTTCCTTCCATGACGAGGTCGAGTACGCGGTGTTCGTCGAGCTCACGGGCGGGCGCCTCGTGCACGACCCGCCCCTCGCGCAGCACCAGCACGCGGTCGGCGAGGCCGAGCACCTCGGGCACCTCGCTGGAGACCAGCAGGACGGCGAGGCCTTCGTCGGCGAGTCGGCGGACGACCGCGTACAGCTCGGCGCGGGCGCCGACGTCGACGCCGCGGGTGGGTTCGTCGAGCAGCAGCACGCGGCAGCCGCGCAGCAGCCAGCGCGCGAGGACGGCCTTCTGCTGGTTGCCGCCGGACAGGGCGCGCACGGGCACGGACGGGTTGTCGGGGCGCAGCGACAGCTCGCGGGTCGCGGCCCGCGCCGCGCCCAGTTCGGCACGGCGGTCGATCCAGCCGCCGCGGGAGAAGCGGGACAGGGAGGAGACCGACACGTTGCGGGTGACGGACTCCAGCATCAGCAGTGCCTGTGCCTTGCGCTCCTCGGGGGCGAGGCCGAGGCCGGCACGGACGGCGGCGCGGACGCTGCCGGGCCGCAACGAGCGCCCGGCGACGAGGACTTGACCGGCCGTGGGCTTGCGGGCTCCGTAGATCGTCTCCAGGATCTCCGAGCGTCCCGAACCGACCAGCCCGGCGAGACCGACGATCTCTCCCGGACGCACCGAGAGGTCCAGGGGCTCGAACTCGCCGTCCCGGGCCAGCCCTCGCACCTCCAGCAACGGCTTCCCGGTCGCGGCCTTCGGCTCAGGCCGCTGCGGGAAGACGTACTCCACGTTCCGCCCGGTCATCAGCGCGACCACCTCACGGGTCGGTGTCGTCTTCGCGGGCAGCCCGACCGCGACCGCGCGCCCGTCCTTCAGCACCGTCACCCGGTCGCCGATACGGCGGATCTCCTCCAGGCGGTGCGAGATGTGGACGACGGCGACTCCGTCGGCGGTGAGGTCGGTGACGACGCGGAAGAGGTTGTCGACCTCGTCCGGGTCGAGGGCGGCGGACGGCTCGTCCATCACGATGAGCCGTACGTCGTGGGAGAGCGCCCGCGCCATGGACACGATCTGCTGCAGCGCCGCCGGCAACTCCCCCACCCGTCGGGCCGGGTCGATCTCCGGGTGCCCGAGGCGCCGCAGCAGGGCGGCTGCCGATGCCTTCGCCGCCTTCCTCCGTACGACGAAACCGGCGGCGGTCGGCTCATGGCCGAGGTGGACGTTGTCGGCCACCGACAGGTGCTGCACCAGGTCCAGTTCCTGGTGGATGGTGGCGATGCCGAGGCGCATGGCGGCGATGGGCGAGCGGAGGGTGACGGGTTCGCCACGCCAGCTGATGGTGCCCGTGTCGGGCTGGTGGGCGCCGGCCAGGACCTTGATGAGGGTCGACTTCCCGGCCCCGTTCTGGCCGAGCAGGCAGTGCACCTCACCGGCCTGGACGTCGAGGTCGACGCCGTCGAGGGCCCGGACCCCGGGGAACGACTTGGTGATGCCGGACATGCTGAGCAGCGGTGGTTCGGGTGCCATGTGTGTTCCCCTTGGCTGGCGTGCGGGCCGGTTCAGGGCGCCTGCGGGCAGGCGTTTTCAGACAGGCGTTCTCAGGAAGGGCGGAGCAGGGCGCCGTGCGGGTGCTGCGTACGCGGTACCGGGACGCGTACTTACGCGGGTGAGAAGAGGTGGTCGCTGATGAGCCTGGCCGCGCCGATGACTCCGGCGGTGGGGCCGAGCTCTCCCAGGACGATGGGCAGGTTGCCGGTCGCCAGCGGCAGCGACTGGCGGTAGACCTGGGTGCGGATCGCGGCGAGCAGGGTGTGGCCGAGGCCGGTCACGCCGCCGCCGATCACGACCAGGCCCGGGTTGAAGAAGCTGACCAGGCCGGCGATGACCTGGCCGGTGCGGGTGCCGCCCTCGCGGATCAGGTCGAGGGAGGTGGCGTCGCCCGCGGCGGCCGCGGCGGCGACGTCCACGGCGGTCAGGGCGCCGTTCGTCTCCAGGCGACCGGCGAGTTCGGCCGAGAGGCCCTGCTGGGCGGCCTCCTTCGCGTCGCGGGCGAGGGCCGCTCCGCTGAAGTGGGCCTCCAGACAGCCCCGGTTGCCGCAGGCGCACGGGCGGCCGTCGGGCACCGCCTGGATGTGCCCGATGTCGCCCGCGCTGCCCGTCGTACCGCGGTGGACGCGTCCGCCGACGACGATGCCGCAGCCGATGCCGGTGCCGATCTTGACGCAGAGGAAGTCGGCGACGGTGCGGGCGACGCCCGCGTGCTGCTCCCCCAGTGCCATCAGGTTCACGTCGTTGTCGACCATGACCGGGCACCCCAGTTCCTGACTGAGCGCCTCCCGCACGGGGAAGCCGTCCCAGCCGGGCATGATCGGCGGGGCCACCGGGACGCCTTCGGGGAAGCGGACGGGGCCCGGGACGCCGATGCCGGCGCCGTCGAAGCCCTCCGCGTGCCCCGAGGCCTTCAACTTCGCGGCCATGGACAGGACTTGCTCGAAGACCGCGACCGGGCCCTCGCGTACGTCCATGGGCTGGTCGAGGTGCCCGAGGATCTCCAGTTCGGCGTTGGTGACGGCGACGTCGACCGACGTCGCGCCGATGTCGATGCCGAGGAAGCGCAGGCCGGGGTCGAGGCGGATGTTGTGCGAGCGGCGGCCGCCGCGGGAGGCGGCGAGCCCGTCGGCCACGACCAGCCCCGTCTCCAGCAGCCGGTCCACCTCCACGGCCAGCTTGGACCGGGAGAGGTCGACCTGGTCGCCCAGCTGGGCGCGGGAGTGGGGGCCACCGTCGCGCAGCAGTTTCAGCAGCCGGGCCTGGTGGGCGTTCGCGGGCCGTGCCGTCATGCGTCTCACGAACCCCTCCCCGCCTCGATCGGCCTGTGCGCGCCGGTTTCCCGCCACTTCCGTGGCTTGCTTTTCAAGGGAACGTAGCAGCGGCCAACGGCTGGGGGAAGAAGTCGCGCAGGAATTGGCCTTACTTTCTCCACTCACAGGACAAAGACTCGTCGTGCGTGCCTTACCTCCCGGGTCATCGACCACGGCCGGGAACCGGGACATGCTGGAGCGGCCCGTGTTGCCGCACCGAGAGGTTCCTCATGCCCGACAGCCCGAACGTCCCGAGCCCGGAAGCGCTGTTGGCCGCGGTCCCGTTCGCCGGAGAACTGGGCATCTCCCTTCAGGAGGCCGGTGCCGCCCGCGTCGAGGCGACCCTGCCCTGGGCCGCAGGCCTGTGCACGCTGGGCGGTGTGCTGCACGGCGGGGCTCTGATGACGCTCGCCGACACGGCCGGCGCGGTGTGCGCGTTCCTCAACCTGCCGCCGGGCGCGAGCACGTCGACGGTCGAGTCGAAGACGAACTTCTTCCGCGCCGTGCGGTCGGGCGTGGTCCGCGCCGAGGCGCGGCCGGTGCACGTGGGCCGCTCCTTCGTCGCGGTCCGGACGGACCTGTACGACGAGGACGGCGGCCTGGTGGGGCAGACGACGCAGACGCAGGCGGTACTCGCGGCCGGCTGAGCGCGAACGGCCAGGCCGGCCCGACCGAACGAGACCTAGGAACGCGAGCGCTCGTGGTACGAGCGCCGGGTGTGCTCGGTGTGTTCGCGCATCAGCTGCGTGGCGCGCTGCTCGTCGCGGTCGGCGATCGCGGCGATCAGTTCGCGGTGTTCGATCCAGGACTGCCGGCCGCGCTGCCGGGCGATCGGCGTGTAGTACCAGCGCACCCGGCGGTCGACCTGCCCCGCGAGTTCGGCGAGGACCGCGTTGCCGGCGAGTTCCATGACCTTGGCGTGAAAGCGGGCGTTCATGGCGACGGCGCCGTCCACGTCGTCGGCGGCGACGGCCCGCTCGCCCTCCTCGCACAGCTCCTCCAGGACGGCGATGCCCGCGCTGCCCGCGTTCGCGGCGGCGAGCCGCGCGGCCTCGGCCTCCAGGAGCGTACGGACCGTCAGGAGCTGGTCGGCCTCCTCCTCCGTGGGCTCGTGCACGAACGCGCCCTGGGCGGGCCGCAGATCGACCCACCCCTCGGTGTTCAGCCGCTGCAGCGCCTCGCGGACCGGCTGCCGGGAGACGCCGAGGTGGCCGGCGAGTTCGCTCTCGACGAGATGCTGGCCCGGCTGGAGCGCGCGCGTGGTGATGAGTTCGAGCAGGGCCTCATAGACGCGGTCCCGCAGCGGTCCGGGTCGTTCCAGCTTGGGCACCGCCCCCTGCGGCAGTCCTGTCGACAACATCGCGGTCCCCCTCCTCGGCAGGGCCGTGCACGGCAGCCGGCAAGCCGGAGTGGCCGTAGGCGTGACGGTAAGGACAGTATCGATTGTCTTTCGTCTACAGTCTACGGCGCGCATGAGCCAGGGGGACGGCGCGTCGGGCTCGTCGCACCGCGTGCGGCGCGGCCGCTCAGGGGCAGCGGACGACCTGGCCGGCGTATGACAGGTTGCCCCCGAACCCGAAGAGCAGCACCGGGTCGCCGGTGGAGATGCGGCCCTGCTCCAGCAGCTTGGAGAAGGCGAGCGGGATGCTGGCCGCCGAGGTGTTGCCGGACTCGGACACATCGCGCGCGACAACGGCGTTGACGGCTCCGATCCGCTGGGCGAGGGGCTCGATGATGCGCAGGTTCGCCTGGTGCAGCACGACCGCGGCGAGGTCCTCCGGCGCCAGTCCCGCCCGCTCGCACGCCCGGCGGGCCAGCGGCGGCAGCTGGGTGGTCGCCCAGCGGTAGACGCTCTGCCCCTCCTGGGCGAACCGCGGGGGCGTGCCCTCGATCCGCACCGCCTGCCCCATCTCGGGCACCGACCCCCACAGTACGGGCCCGATCCCCGGCTGCCCCGAGGCCTCCACGACGGCGGCCCCCGCCCCGTCGCCGACGAGCACACAGGTGGTGCGGTCGGTCCAGTCGGCCACGTCGGACATCTTGTCGGCCCCGATGACGAGTGCGCGGCTCGCCGCGCCGGCGCGGACGGTGTGGTCGGCGGTGGCGAGGGCGTGCGTGAAGCCGGCGCACACCACGTTGACGTCCATCGCGGCCGGCTGCGGGATGCCGAGCCGGGCCGCGACCCGGGCGGCCGTGTTGGGCGAGCGGTCGATGGCGGTGGAGGTCGCCACCAGGACCAGGTCGATGTCCGCGGGGGCGAGGCCCGCCGTCGCCAGGGCCTTGGCGGCGGCGTGCGCGGCGAGTTCGTCGACCGGCTCGTCGGGCCCGGCGATACGGCGGGTGCGGATGCCCACCCGGGTGCTGATCCACTCGTCGCTGGTGTCGACCATGCCCGCCAGGTCCTCGTTGGTGAGTACCTTGGCGGGCTGGTAATGGCCGACGGCGGTGATGCGCGAGCCGTTCATGGGTGGTTCCCCCTCGTTGCCTCAGGTCACGGGTTCACCAGTGTGATCAGTGACTCGCGGGTACGACGGCAGGTGAAGCGACAGGATTCCCGTGTCCGGCTTGTCGGCTTCCGTCATGCCCTTGGACGCCGGAGCACCTGTCCCGCGCCCAGGGACCGTCACCCGGTGAACAGCTGCGCCGCCTTCCGCACCAGTTGGTACAGCCCGTAGGCGAGCGGCGTCCCCACCCACAGCCAGGCGAAGGCGATCAGCCCGCGTCGGCTAGGCGGACTCTGGCTGCTGTCGCCGGTCATCGGCGGCCTCCTCGGGTGCGGGGATGTGGTGGCGGGGATGGACGGGCCGGACGAGTTCGTTGGCGACGAAACCGACGACCAGCAGCCCGATCATGATGACGAACGACAGGCCGTACAGGGACGAACCGTGCCGGCCCGCCTCCTCCTGCCGGTCGGCGATCCAGTTCACGATCAGCGGCCCGAGGACACCGGCCGTGGACCAGGCGGTGAGCAGCCGCCCGTGGATCGCGCCGACCTGGTGGGTGCCGAAGAGGTCCTTCAGGTAGGCGGGGATCGTCGCGAAGCCTCCGCCGTAGAAGGAGAGGATCACCAGCGCGCACAGGATGAACAGCGGCTTGGAGGAGTCTCCGAACAGGGCGATGAGCGCGTACATCAGCGCGCCGGCGCCCAGGTAGACGCGGTAGATGTTCTTCCGCCCGATCAGGTCGGAGGTCGACGACCAGCCGATCCGGCCCGCCATGTTGGCCGCCGACAGCAGCGCGACGAAACCGGCCGCCGCGGAGACCGACACCGGCGTCGAGGTGTCCGCGAAGAAGTCCGTGATCATCGGCGCGGCCTTCTCCAGGATGCCGATGCCCGCGGTGACGTTCGTGCAGAGCACGATCCACAGGAACCAGAACTGCGGGGTGCGTACGGCACTACGGGCCGAGACCTGCGGCCCCTCGACGGCGCTCGGCCCGCTGCCGACCGGCCGCTCGCCGCGCGGCACCCGCACCAGCAGCACGCCGAGCAGCATGAAGACCGCGTACGACAGCCCGTGCACCAGGAACGCGAGCGCGATCCCGGAGTTGTCGGTGCCGAACGACTCCAGCATCTGCGCCGACCACGGGGAGGCGATGAGCGCGCCTCCGCCGAAGCCCATGATGGCGATGCCGGTGGCCATGCCGGGCCGGTCCGGGAACCACTTGATGAGTGTGGAGACGGGCGAGATGTAGCCGATGCCGAGACCGATACCGCCGACGAAGCCGTAGCCGAGGACGATCAGCCAGTACTGCTCGGTGGCCGCGCCCAGCGCGGAGAGCAGGAAGCCGGACGAGAAGCAGACCAGGGCGACGGTCATCGCCCAGCGCGGCCCGTTGCGTTCCACCAGCGTGCCGCCGAACGCGGCCGACAGGCCGAGCATGACGATGCCGAGCTGGAACGGCAGTGCGCTCTGCGTGCCGCTCAGGCCGAGCGCGGACTCCAGCGGCGGCTTGAAGACGGACCAGGCGTAGGCCTGGCCGATGGAGAGGTGGACCGCGAGGGCGGCGGGGGGAACGAGCCAGCGGCTCCAGCCGGGGGGTGCGATGGGGGGACTCATGATCCCGAACGGTAGGAAGACAGGGGGGAGTTGGAAAGGCGGCGCGTCGACCGTATGCGGTGAGCGGTATCCAGGGCGCGGTGAACGGTCGTACCGACCGGTTTCCAAGGCTGCGTCAGGTGCTGCGCGCACCCTTGCTGAGCCAAGTCCCATACTGTAGACAATATTTCGTCGACAGCGTTCGGCAGTTCCTCGGTACCCTCGACCGAACGGAGCTCGCTCGCCATGAAAGTCGCAGTCCTCGGCGCCGGTGCGATCGGCGCCTACGTCGGAGCCGCGCTCCATCGCGCGGGTACCGACGTGCATCTCATCGCCCGTGGACCGCATCTGGCGGCCATGAGGCGGCACGGAGTTCGGGTGCGCAGCCCGCGAAGGCCCCGGCCTCGTAGGCCACTTGGGAGGGACCCGGTTCTCCGTCGGCGAACCCGACCGCAGCGTCTCGGCGCGCTGTCTGGCCTTCAGCGAGGCGATGCGGGCGGGCGGTCCGAAGTGCCCGGTCGAGCCGGAGCTGCGGGGCGACATCTGGGTGAAGCTGCTCGGGAACATCTCCTTCAACCCGATCAGCGCCCTGGCCCGCGCCACCATGCGGCAGATGTGCCTGCACGGCGGCACCCGCAGGGTCGTCGAGATCATGATGACCGAGACGCTCACCCGGTCGCCCGGGCCCTCGGCTGCGAGGTCGGCGTCTCCATCGAGCGCCGCCTCGCCGGCGCCGAGCGGGTCGGCGACCACCGCACCTCCACGCTCCAGGACCTGGAGCGCGGCAAGCCGCTCGAACTCGATGTCCTCCTCGCGGCCGTCGTCGAGCTGGCGGACATCAACGGCGTGGAGGTGCCCACCCTGCGCACCGTGCACGCCCTCTCGGACCTGCTCGCGCTGAGGAGCGCCGCATGAGGAAACGCCAACCGAAGCCCTACACACGGCTCACCCATCCCCTGGTCAGGGACTCGCGGGACGAACCGTTCCGCCGCGCGAGCTGGGACGAGGCGCTGGACCGGGCGGCGCGGGGCCTGGCAGCGGCCCGCGGCGCGTTCGGGATGTTCTCCTGCGCCCGCGCCACCAACGAGATGAACTACGTGGCGCAGAAGTTCGCCCGCGTGGTGATGGGCACCAACAACGTCGACTCCTGCAACCGCACCTGCCACGCGCCGAGCGTGGCGGGTCTGTCGGCCGCGTTCGGCTCCGGCGGCGGGACATCGTCGTACGAGGAGATCGAGCACACCGACGTCATCGTGATGTGGGGCTCCAACGCCCGCTTCGCGCACCCCATCTTCTTCCAGCACGTGCTGAAGGGGATCCGGAACGGCGCCCGGATGTACGCGGTCGATCCACGGCGGACGAGCACCGCCGAGTGGGCGGAGAGCTGGCTCGGCATCGACGTCGGCACGGACATCCCCATGGCGCACGCGATCGGCCGCGAGATCATCCACGCGGGGCTGGCCAACGAGGCGTTCATCGAGCGGGCGACCACCGGCTTCGAGGAGTACAGGGCGCTGGTCGAGCCCTGGACCCTGTCGCTCGCCGAGAAGGTGACGGGCGTGCCGGCCGCCGCCATCAGGGAGTTGGCACACGCCTACGCCCGCGCCGAGCGCGCCCAGCTGTGCTGGACCCTCGGCATCACCGAGCACCACAACGGCACCGACAACGTCCGCGCCCTGATCAACCTGTCCCTGCTCACCGGCCACGTCGGCCGCTACGGCTCGGGCCTGCAGCCCCTGCGCGGCCAGAACAACGTGCAGGGCGGCGGCGACATGGGCGCGATCCCCAACCGCCTGCCCGGCTTCCAGGACATCCTGGATGCCGACAGCCGGCTGAAGTTCGAGTCGGCCTGGGACACCGTCATCCAGCCGCACTACGGGCTGAACCTCACGCAGATGTTCGAGGCGATGGAGGAGGGCACGCTCCGTGCCGTCTACTGCATCGGCGAGAACCCGGCGCAGTCGGAGGCCGACAGCGAACAGGCCGTGCGCCGGATGAAGGCGCTGGACTTCCTCGTCGTGCAGGACATCTTCCTGACGAAGACGGCCGAGCTCGCGGACGTCGTCCTCCCGGCCACCGCCGGCTGGGCGGAGACCGACGGGACGACGACCAACAGCGAACGGCGCGTCCAGCGCGTCCGCAGGGCCGTCACCCCGCCCGGCGAGGCACGCGAGGACATCGACATCATCTGCGACCTCGCGGCCCGCCTCGGCCACGACTGGAAGTACGCCGACGCCGAGGCCGTCTGGAACGAGCTGCGGTCGGTCTCGCCGGACCACTACGGGATGACGTACCGGCGCCTGGAGGAGCACCAGGGCATCCAGTGGCCCTGCCCGAGCACCGACCGGCTCGAACCGACGTATCTGCACGGCAGGTTGTGGGAGACGGACCCGGCGAGGCGCGGCCGGCCGGCGCCCTTCGGGATCGTCCAGCACGATCCGCCCGTCGATCTCACCGACGAGGAGTACCCGATCCGGCTGACCACCGGCCGCCGGCTCGACTCCTACAACACCGGTGTGCAGAGCGGCGGTTTCGCCTCCCCGCTCCGGCGCGGTGAGTACATCGAGCTGTGCCCGGAGGACGCCGAGCGCTACGGCGTCGTGGTCGGTGAGGAGGTCCAGGTCACCTCGCGGCGCGGGGCGGTGACCGCGCCCGTGTGGATCGACACGGCCCTCAGGCCCGGGCTCGCCTTCATGACCATGCACTTCCCCGACGAGGTGGACACCAACCAGCTGACGATCGAGGCGAACTGCCCGATCGCGGGGACGGCGGAGTTCAAGGCGTCGGCGATCCGGATCGAGAAGCTGCCCGTAGCCACCATCGTGAGGTGACGTCAGTGGACCTGCACTTCGGCGACAGCAAGCCGACGGACGAGGAGCGGGCCGCCGTCGACGCCCTGCTCGGCCCTCCGGAATCGTCCTGGGAGGGCGCCGACCGCTCCGATGCCGATCTCCGGTGGGCCCGTGGCGGGCGGGAGGCCCGAGACCGCCGCGACCTGCTGTTGCCGGGGCTGCACGCCATCAACGACCGGGTCGGCTGGATCAGCGAGGGCGCCCTGGACTACCTGTGCCGGCGGTTGACGGTGCCGCCGGCGGAGGCGTACGGGGTCGCCACGTTCTACTCCCTGTTCTCCGTCAAGCCGCGTCCGGCGACCGTGCTCCACGTGTGCACGGACCTCGCGTGCGCGGCGGCCGGGGCGGCGGAGCTGTGCGCGGGGATCGAGTCCCGCCTCGGACCGGGTGTCGCCCTGCAGCGCAGCCCCTGCCTGGGCCTGTGCGAACGCGCTCCGGCGGCGCTGGCGATCAGGGCCGGGGACCCGGTGCGTACGGCGGTGTCGGCACCGGCGACAGCCGAGGAAGCCGTCCTCGCCGCGAGCGCCCCCGACTCGGCACCGGCGGAGCCGCCGGCGGCGATGGCGGTGCCCCAGGCGGGTCAGGAGGGCCTGACGCTGTTGCGGCGCGTCGGCGTGGTCGACCCCTCGTCCCTCGACGACTACCGCGCCCACGGCGGCTACACGGCCCTGCGCCGGGCCTTCGAACTGGGCCCCGCCGGGGTCATCCGCGAGGTCACCGACTCCGGTCTGGTCGGGCGCGGCGGCGCCGCCTTCCCCACCGGCCGCAAGTGGCAGGCCACGGCGTCCCGGCCCGACCACCCGCACTACCTCGTCTGCAACGCCGACGAGTCCGAGCCGGGCACCTTCAAGGACCGCGTGATCATGGAGGGCGACCCGTACGCGCTGGTGGAGGCGATGACCATCGCGGCGTACGCGATCGGCGCGCACCGGGGATACCTGTATCTGCGCGGTGAGTATCCGCGCGCCCTCGCCCGTCTCACCCACGCCCTCGCACAGGCCCGTGCGCGGGGCCTGCTGGGCGAGGACATCCTCGGTCAGGGCCATGCCTTCGACATCGAGATCCGCAGGGGCGCGGGGGCGTACATCTGCGGTGAGGAGACCGCCCTGTTCAACTCCATCGAGGGCTACCGGGGCGAACCGCGCTCGAAGCCGCCCTTCCCGGTTCAGAAGGGCTTGTTCGGCAGGCCCACGGCCGAGAACAACGTCGAGACGCTGGTCAACGTGCTGCCGATCCTGACCATGGGCGCCCCGGCGTACGCGGCGATCGGCACGGCGAGGTCGACCGGGCCGAAGCTGTTCTGCGTGTCGGGGAGCGTGGACCGGCCCGGGATCTACGAGCTGCCGTTCGGCGCGACGCTGGGCGAGCTGCTGGAGCTGGCCGGAGTACGGCGAGGACTCCGGGCCGTGCTGCTCGGCGGAGCGGCGGGCGGCTTCGTACGCGCCGACGAACTCGGCATCCCGCTCACCTTCGAAGGCACCCGGGAGGCGGGCACGACGCTCGGCTCGGGGGTCGTCATGGCCTTCGACGACACGGTGCCCCTGCCGCGGCTGCTGTTGCGGATCGCCGAGTTCTTCACGGACGAGTCGTGCGGGCAGTGCGTGCCGTGCCGGGTCGGGACCGTGCGCCAGGAGGAGGCGCTGCACCGGATCGTGGAGCGTACGGGGGCCGCTGCCGCCGATGACATCGCCCTGCTCAGAGAGGTCGGCCGCGCGATGCGGGACGCCTCGATCTGCGGTCTCGGGCAGACCGCGTGGAACGCCGTGGAATCCGCCATCGACCGTCTGGGGGCGTACGAATGACCGTGACACCGCTGGGGATCCCGCGCCGGCTGCTGGAGTTCACCATCGACGGGGAGCCGGTGCGGGCGCCCGAGGGGTCGACCATCCTCGACGCCTGCCGGGCCGCCGGGAAGGACGTCCCGACGCTCTGCCAGGGCGACACGCTCACCCCCAAGAACGCCTGCCGCGTCTGCGTCGTCGAGGTCGAGGGTTCCCGCACCCTCGTCCCGGCCTGCTCCCGCCGGGCCGAGCCGGGCATGGAGGTGCGGACGGACACCGAGCGCGCCCGGCACAGCCGCAAGATCGTCCTGGAACTGCTCGCCTCCTCGGTCGACCTGTCGACGACACCGAGGGCCGCCGAGTGGATCAAGGAGTACGAGGCGAAGCCGGACCGCTTCGGCCCGGACGCGGCCCGGCTGAACGAGGAGCCGGTGATCGACAACGACCTGTACGTGCGCGACTACGACAAGTGCATCCTCTGCTACAAGTGCGTGGACGCCTGCGGTGACCAGTGGCAGAACACCTTCGCGATCTCGGTCGCCGGGCGCGGCTTCGACGCGCGGATCGCCGTCGAGCACGACGCGCCGCTGACCGACTCGGCCTGTGTGTACTGCGGGAACTGCATCGAGGTGTGCCCGACGGGGGCGCTGTCGTTCAAGTCGGAGTTCGACATGAGGGCGGCGGGTACCTGGGACGAGGCGCGGCAGTCGCGGACGACGACGGTGTGCGCGTACTGCGGAGTGGGCTGCAACCTCACGCTGCACGTGCAGGACAATGAGATCGTGAAGGTCACCTCGCCGCACGACAATCCGGTGACCCACGGCAATCTCTGCATCAAGGGCCGTTTCGGCTACCAGCACGTACAGAACCGGGACTGATCAGACATGGGACGAGTCACGGAACGACGCAAGGTGATCCGTATCCGGGACGGCGCCGTCTCCACCCGGCCGGACACGCTGGTCGCCGAGGAGCCGCTGGAGATCCGGCTGAACGGCAAGCCGCTGGCGATCACCATGCGCACACCGGGCGACGACTTCGCGCTGGCCGCAGGGTTCCTGGTGAGCGAGGGGGTGCTGGGCGCCGCCTCCGACCTCCTCACCATCGTCTACTGCGCGGGAGCCACGGTGGACGGCTCCAACACCTACAACGTGGTGGACGTGAAGACGGCCCCGGGCGTCACCGTCCCGGACATCACCCTCGAACGCAACGTCTACACGACGTCCTCCTGCGGACTGTGCGGCAAGGCGAGCCTCGACGCGGTCCGTACGACGGCGCGTTGGCCGATCTCCGACACTCCCCCGGTCCGCGTGGACCCGGAGCTGCTCGCGAGCCTCCCCGACCGGCTGCGGGCGGCCCAGCGGGTGTTCGACCGGACCGGGGGCCTGCATGCGGCGGCCCTGTTCGCGGAGGACGGCGAGCTGCTCGACGTCCGGGAGGACGTGGGCCGGCACAACGCGGTCGACAAGCTGGTCGGCCGCGCCCTGCAGAACGGCGCCCTGCCGCTGTCCCGGTCGATCCTGCTGGTCTCGGGCCGGGCCTCGTTCGAGCTGGCGCAGAAGGCCGTGATGGCGGGCATCCCGGTGCTGGCGGCGGTCTCGGCCCCGTCGTCCCTGGCGGTGGACCTGGCCGCGGAGACGGGTCTGACGCTGGTGGGCTTCCTGCGGGGCAGCTCCATGAACGTGTACGCGGGCGAGGACCGCATCGCCCTGCGGGCCACGGCCGCCCAGGGCTGAGCGGGTTCCCCGCGACACGGCGGCGGGGCCCCGACCGGCGGGGAGCGCCCCCTGCGCCCTAGGGGCCCCGTCTCAGCCCTCGTGTGGTGACACCCCGTTCGCGGAGGTTGCCGGTCAGCCCTCCGTACCGGAGATCCGCCGCAACATGCCCAGGAACGCCTCGCGTTCGGCCGCCGTGAGCGGTGCGAGGAGTTCGTCGTTCGCCTTCCGGGCGGCCTTCTCGCAGCGCTTCAGCAGCAGCGCGCCCTCCTCCGTGAGCGACACCGCGTTCTTGCGGCGGTCCTTCGGGTCCGGCTCGCGCACGACGAGGCCGGCGGACTGCAGGTCGTTGAGGATGCCGACCAGGTCCTTGGGGTCGAGCCGGACGCCGCGCCCGAGGTCCGCCTGGGCGACGGGGGCGAGGTCGCGCACGGCGGAGAGCACCACGTGGTGCCACATCTTCAGGCCCTGCGCGGCGAGCGCCTCGGCGACCAGGGCCCGGCCGCGGGCGGCCGCCCGGCCGAGCAGCCAGCTGGGAAGGGAGCGGATCGCGGGAAGCGGAGCGTCGGCCATGCCCTCACCCTAGCCAATAGTCGTTGGACCTCCCCATGACTGCGGGATTATCGTTGGGAATACCAACGTTGGAGTCACCAGCGAATGAGCCTTCTTGGAGGTGCGGTCGATGCGCCGTGTCCGCTATGAGTCCCCCGGCGGCCCCCTGTTCCTGGAGGACGTGCCCGTCCCGGAGCCGGGACCCGGCGAGCTGCTCGTGCGCTGCGAGGCCGTCGGCGTCACCCTCCCCGTCGTACGGAAGGTCACCGAGGCCTCCCAGCCGGCCGCGCTCGGGGGCGAGATCGCCGGGACGGTCGTGGCCGTCGGCGTCGGCGTCGGGCGCTTCCGGGTGGGCGAGCGGGTGACGGGGCTCTGCTTCGGGCACGGCTACGCCGACTTCGCGCCGCTGCACGAGTCCATGGCCTCCCCCGTGCCGGACGACGCGAGCGCCGTCGACGCGGTGGCGCTGGTCCGCAGCGGCCTGGTCGCCCTCGGCGCCCTGGAGGCCGCACGGCCCCGGCCGGGTGAGGCGGCGCTCGTCACGGCCGCGGCGAGCGGGGTCGGCCACCTGGCCGTGCAGCTCGTACGGACGCGCGGCGCGGCCCGGGTGGTAGGCGCCGTCTCCGACCCGGCCAAGGCCGGCTTCGTCCGTTCCCTGGGCGCCGACGAGGCCGTCGTCTACGGCGACGAGGGCTGGGGCGAGCCCGTCGACTACGCCCTCGACGCGGTCGGCGGCGAGCTGCTCACCCCGGCGGTCGGGGCACTCGCCGCGGGCGGGCGGCTGGTGGCGTACAGCTCGGGCGGCGGGACGATCCAGGCGTACGACCTGCTGGTGGGCGCGAAGTCGGTGATCGGCTTTCAGATGGCGCGGATCGCGCGCGGTGAGCCGGAACGGTACGAGCGGTGGCGCACGGAGCTGTGGCGCCTGTTCGCCGAGGGCGCCGTGAAGCCCGTCGTGCACGGGGAGTTCGCGTTGGCGGACGCCGCGCAAGCGCACGAGGTCATCGAGTCGCGGAGCAACCTCGGGAAGGTCGTACTGATTCCGTGAAGGCGCCGAGTGACGCGGAACGCGCCACCGGGCACACGGCTTCGGCCACCCGGGACGTCGTCCTGTGGCTCCCCATGGACCGGGTGACGCCCGGCCACTAACGTCCCGGAGCGTGCCCGAGGACACACGAGCACGACAGCTGACGGGGACGGGGCTGGGCCTGCTGCTGGCCCTCGTTCTCGCGGCCGTGCTGCTCACCGCCCTCCCGGACGACGGCGACCGGGAGGGCGGCGGCACCTGTGCGCCGCGCACGGTCGCCTCCTGGTCGGCCGACCGCCGGCTCACCGCCGAGTTCGCCCGCTACGGCGACGACGCCGGCCGCGCCGACGACTGGACCGGCGGCGACGGCACCCACTCGGTGCGGCTGCCGGACGGCCGGGTGCTGTGGCTGTTCTCCGACACCTACCTCGGCCGGGTGCACCCCCCGCCCAACCCGGTCGGCGAGTCCTACGCCTGGCGGGAGGCGACGGCCCCGCTGGTGCGCAACTCCGCCGTGGTGATGGACGGCGACGGACGGCTGGAGAAGACCCTCGCCGCCCCCCTCTTCCCCGACCCGGCCCCGGACCAGTGGCGCTGGCCGGTCGCGGCCCGCGTCGAACCCCGCTCCCCCGGCTCGTCGGAGCAGGTGGTGCGGGTGCTGCTGTGGGTGCGCACGGCGGGTGCCTCCCCGTGGATCTACGGCGTGCCCACCGCCACCGAGGTGGCCACGCTGTCCCTGCCCGGCCTGCGGCTGGAGTCGGTCGTCAAGGTGCTCGACCAGCAGCTGGTCCCCGATCCGTCCCGGCGGGTCCTGTTCGGCACGACCCTGGTGGAGCAGGGCGGCTGGACGTACGTCTTCGGCGGCGACGACGGCCAGGCCGCCTCCCGTCCGGCCTCGCAGGCGTACGTGGCGCGGGTGCCGGAGGGCAGGCTCGGCGAGCCGGGCGCCTGGCAGTACTGGACCGGCTCGGCGTGGAAGGCCTGGGCCCGTCCCCGGCCGGTGCTCGGGGACGGGCGGCGCACCGGCGTGGGCAGCGCGTTCTCGGTGGTGCGGGACGACGGGACGTATGTGCTGTTCACCATGGCCGCGGGCACGAAGGGGCTGACCACGGTGACGTCGTACTGGTCCTGCTCCCCCACCGGGCCCTGGCACGGGCCGGGGAAGGACCTCGCCGCGCGGCTGCCGCGGG
Organism: Streptomyces sp. S.PNR 29; assembly: GCF_030386795.1. Lineage (GTDB taxonomy): Bacteria > Actinomycetota > Actinomycetes > Streptomycetales > Streptomycetaceae > Streptomyces. The sequence continues at coordinate 101,207 of NZ_JANUQM010000010.1, read as the reverse complement.
GCCAGGTCGCCGCCTACAACCCGCAGGCGCATCCCGCGCTCGGCGGCGACGGGCGGCTGGTGCTGAGCTATGACGTCAACTGGCTGGAGCCGGCCGGTGCCCCGGCGCAGCTCAGCCGGAACGTGTCCCTGTACCGACCGCGGTTCGTGACGCTGCGGCTGGCTCCGGCCCGCTGACCTCCTCGCGGGCGTCGTGCGCCCGCCGCTTGGCGATGACCGCGCAGACCATCAGCTGCATCTGGTGGAAGAGCATCAGCGGCAGCACGGCCAGCGAGGCCTGTGCGCCGAACAGGACGCTCGCCATCGGCAGTCCGGAGGCGAGGGACTTCTTCGAGCCCGCGAACTGGATCGCGATCCGGTCCTCCCGGCCGAACCGCAGCGCCTTGCCGCCGTACCAGGTCAGCAGCAGCATCACGGCGAGCAGCACCGCCTCGACGACCATCAGACCGGCCAGCCGGACGGGGCTCACCTGGTGCCAGATGCCCTGGACCATGCCCTCGCTGAACGCGGTGTAGACGACGAGAAGGATCGAGCCTCGGTCGACGAGCCCGAGGACCTTCTTGTGCCGGGCGACGAAGCCGCCGATCCAGCGGCGCAGCAGCTGCCCCGCGACGAACGGCACCAGCAGCTGCAGCACGATCTCCACGAGCGAGTCGGCGGAGAAGCCGCCCGCGCTGCCGCCGAGCAGGGAGGCCGCCAGCAGCGGGGTGGCGACGATGCCGACCAGCGAGGAGAAGGAGCCCGCGCAGATCGCGGCGGGCACATTGCCGCGGGCCATCGAGGTGAAGGCGATCGACGACTGGATGGTCGACGGGACGAGGGTGAGGAAGAGCAGACCCTGGTAGAGCGGCTGCGTCAGGAAGACCGGGACGAGCCCGCGGGCGGCCAGGCCCAGCAGCGGGAAGACGACGAAGGTGCAGGCCAGCACGGTGATGTGGAGCCGCCAGTGCTTCAGTCCGTCCAGCGCCTCACGGGTGGACAGCCGGGCGCCGTAGAGGAAGAACAGGAAGGCGATCGCGCCGGTGGAGGCACCGGAGGCCACGGCTGCCGCCGCCCCGCGGGCCGGCAGCAGTGCCGCGAGGCCCACCGTCCCGAGCAACAGCAGGATGTACGGGTCGATCGGCATCCAACTCGGCCACTGCAGGCGTTTCACGGTGCTCCACTTGCTCATTGCTGACGTTGCTCATCGCTGTCGGGGACCGGGTCACGGGTCCCCCCTCCATCGTGCTCCGCACCTCGGCCATCGGGAATCCGGCATACGGCACTCACTGCCATCACGTTTCGCGATAGCCGCGTTATCGTGTGGGCGTGTACGACCCCTCGCACCTGCGTACGTTCCTGTCGGTGGCCCAGACCCTGAGCTTCACCCAGGCCGCCCGGCGGCTCGGGCTGCGCCAGTCGACCGTCAGCCAGCACGTACGGCGTCTGGAGGACGCCACCGGGCGGCAGCTGTTCACCCGGGACACCCACTCCGTGGAGCTGACGGAGGACGGTGAGGCGATGCTCGGCTTCGCGCGCCGCATTCTGGAGGTGCACGAGCAGGCGACGGCGTTCTTCACCGGCACCCGGCTGCGCGGCCGGCTCCGCTTCGGCGCGTCCGAGGACTTCGTGCTGACCCGGCTGCCGGAGATCCTGGAGGGCTTCCGGCACGACCACCCCGAGGTCGATCTGGAGCTGACGGTCGAGCTGTCGGGCACCCTGCACGAGCAGCTGGCCGCCGGGAAGCTGGATCTGGTGCTGGCCAAGCGTCGGCCGGAGGACCCGCGGGGCGAACTGGTCTGGCACGACCGGCTGGTGTGGATCGGCGCGGAACGACTGCGTCTGGACCCCGACCGTCCGGTGCCGCTCATCGTCTACCCGCCGCCGGGCATCACCCGGGCCCTCGCCCTGGAGGCGCTGGAGCGACAGGGCCGCGACTGGCGCATCGCCTGCACCAGCGGCAGCCTCAACGGCCTGATCGCGGCGGCACGGGCGGGGCTGGGCGTGATGGCGCACTCGCGCGGGCTGATTCCGCCGGGCCTGGTGCGCGTGCCGGACCGGGCGGGGCTGCCGGAGCTGGGCCGGGTCGACTTCGTCCTGGTGCACGGCCGCCGCCGTACCGCCGCACAGGGCGCGGCGGACGCCCTGGCGGCAGCGATCCTGGCGGGCGGCGACCGACTGCAACGACGCGGGCGCGGTTAGCGCGTGAACCCGCACCCCCGCTGGTCAGCGTGGTCCACGGAGGTAAGCGGAGTGACGAAATACGGTGCGGCCACGCTGACAGAAGAGGGTCTCCGCGTCCTGGGGCCGACCTCGACGGAAGCGGTGGCCGACGGTAATCGGGTCGTACAGATTCGGTGGAGATTACGGCACCGAAACTTACTCAACCGTCGGTATTCTGTCCGACCCTTCCGCATGTGAGGGCATTTTCCCCCCGCTGACCAGCGCGGCCCCGAGCTCCACCCGGCTTCGCACCCCCTCCCGTCCGTTCCCCTGGTGGGGTAGCTTTCACGGCGCTGTGCGGGACGCCATCGGGCGGACCGAGAGCGAGGAGCGGGGAGCGGGGTTTGCGCGAGTTCACCAACCCTCCGTTGGCGTTGGCACCACCGGTGGGCGGTCTGGCCGACGTGGTCTTCCAGTATGCCCAGGAAGACCCGCTGCGCATCGCGCTCGGCCGCAAGGACCAGGCCGGGCGGTGGCGGGACGTGACCAGCGCCGAGTTCCGCGACGAGGTGCTCGCCCTCGCCAAGGGCCTGCTCGCCCGAGGGGTCCGCTTCGGCGACCGCGTCGCGATCATGTCGCGTACCCGCTACGAGTGGACGCTCTTCGACTTCGCGCTGTGGACGATCGGCGCCCAGGTCGTGCCGGTCTACCCCACCTCCTCGGCCGAGCAGTGCTTCTGGATGCTGTACGACGCCGAGGTCACGGCGGCGGTCGTGGAGCACGAGGACCACGCGATGACGATCGCCACCGTCATCGACCGGCTGCCGCAGCTGCGCCAGCTCTGGCAGCTCGACACCGGCGCCTTGCAGGAGCTGTACGACTCCGGCGCCCACCTCGACGACGAGGTGGTGCACCGCCACCGGCAGGCGGTCACCCCCGACTCGATCGCGACGATCATCTACACCTCGGGCACCACGGGCCGCCCCAAGGGCTGCGTCATCACGCACGGCAACTTCATGTACGAGGCGGACACCGTCGTCCGGCGCTGGGAGCCGGTGTTCCACTCCAAGAAGGGCGACGAGGCGGCGACGCTGCTGTTCCTGCCGCTCGCGCACGTCTTCGGGCGGATGGTGGAGGTCGCCGGGATCCGCGGCCGGGTCAAGTTCGGCCACCAGCCGCAGCTCAACGCGGCGGCCCTGCTGCCCGACCTGGCGGCGTTCCAGCCGACGTTCGTCCTGGCCGTGCCGTACATCTTCGAGAAGGTCTTCAACGCGGCCCGCCGCAAGGCCGAGAAGGACGGCAAGGGCGGCCCCTTCGAGAAGGCCGTCGAGGTCGCCGTGAAGTACGCGGACGCGGTGGAGGCGAAGGCCTGGGGCACCGGCCCCGGCCCCTCGGCGGGGCTGCGCATGCAGCACCAGTTGTTCGACAAGCTCGTGTACTCCAAGGTGCGCGCCGCGATGGGCGGCCGCATCCGGTACGCGATGTCCGGCGGCTCGGCGATGGACCGGCGGCTCGGCCTGTTCTTCGCGGGCGCGGGCGTCCACATCTACGAGGGGTACGGCCTGACGGAGTCCACGGCCGCCGCGACCGCCAACCCGCCCGAGCGCACCCGCTACGGCACCGTCGGCCGGCCCGTCCCGGGCGTCACCGTGCACATCGCGGACGACGGCGAGATCTGGCTGCGCGGCCCCAACATCTTCCAGGGTTACCTCAACAACCCGAAGGCCACCGACGAGGCCCTGCACGACGGCTGGCTGGCCACCGGCGACCTCGGTTCCCTCGACGAGGACGGCTACCTCACCATCACCGGCCGCAAAAAGGAGATCCTGGTCACATCGGGCGGCAAGAGCGTGTCACCCGGGGCGCTGGAGGAACGCGTACGGGACCACCCGCTGGTCGCCCAGTGCATCGTCGTCGGCAACGACCGCCCGTACTGCGCGGCCCTCGTCACCCTGGACCACGAGGCCGTCGAACACTGGCTGATGATGCGGGACAAACCGAAGATGACACCGGCCCAGCTGGTGCGTGACGCCGACCTGGAGGCGGAGGTGCGGCGCGCGGTCGTCGCCGCCAACACGCTCGTCTCGCAGGCCGAGTCGATCCGTACCTTCCGCATCCTGGCCCAGCCGTTCACCGAGGAACACGGGCTGCTGACGCCGTCGCTGAAGCTGAAGCGGAAGGCGATCGAGAAGGCCTACGCCAACGAGGTCGAGGCGCTGTACCGGGCGTGATCGCTCACGTCAGGAATGCATGGCGCCTCGTGATCGTTGACGATGGGAGTACCACCTGACGACAACCGAAGGATCGAATAGCTCGTGAGCAGCAAGGTCCCCCCGATCACCCTGAACAACGGCATCGAGATGCCCCAGCTGGGCTTCGGTGTCTGGCAGGTGCCGGACGACGAGGCCGAGACGGCGGTCGCGACGGCCCTGGAGGCCGGGTACCGCAGCATCGACACAGCGGCGATCTACGGCAACGAGGAGGGCACCGGAAAGGCCATCGCCGCCTCCGGTATCCCCCGCGAGGAGCTCTTCGTCACCACCAAGCTCTGGAACAGCGACCAGGGGTACGACTCCACGCTGCGCGCCTTCGACACATCGCTGGCCAAGCTCGGCCTCGACTTCGTGGACCTGTATCTGATCCACTGGCCGCTGCCGGCCAGGGACACCTACATCGACACGTACAAGGCGTTCGAGAAGCTCCACGCCGACGGCCGGATCCGTGCCATCGGTGTCTCCAACTTCCTGCCGGAGCACCTGAAGCGGCTGATCGACGAGACGTCGGTCATCCCGGCGGTCAACCAGATCGAGCTGCACCCGCATCTGCAGCAGCACGCCGCCCGCGAGTACCACGCCGAGCAGGGCATCGCCACGGAGGCCTGGTCGCCGCTCGGCCAGGGCAAGGGCCTGCTGGAGGTCCCGGCGATCGTGGCGATCGCCCAGAAGCACAACCGCACCCCGGCCCAGGTCGTGCTGCGCTGGCACATCCAGCTCGGCAACGTCGTGATCCCGAAGTCCGTGACGCCGTCCCGGATCAAGGAGAACATCGAGGTCTTCGACTTCAGCCTGGACACCGAGGACCTCGCGGCGATCAGCGCCCTGAACGAGGACCGGCGGCTCGGCCCGGACCCGGCCACCTTCTCCATGGACTGACGTCCCGCAGGCGACGGAGGGCCCGGTGTGTGCCGGGCCCTCCGTGTTTCTCGGTCCGGCTGCCCGAGGTCTCTCAGTTGGGCTGCCCGATCGGCCGTACGACCACGGTGTTGACGTCGACGCCGGCGGGCTGCCGGATCGCCCAGACGATCGAGTCGGCCAGCTGGTCGGCGGTGAGCAGGTGGCCGGGCGGGAGGCTGCCGTAGGAGTCCCAGAACGGGGTCTCCACTCGGCCCGGCGCGATCAGGGTCACGCCGACGCCCCACTCGGTGACCTGGCGCCGGGTGTTCTCCGCGAGCCCGGTCACCGCCCACTTCGTCGCCCCGTAGAGGTTGCCCGGCCCGTGCACGAACCCGGCGACGCTGCCGACCAGCACGATCCGTCCGCGCGTCTCCTTCAGGGCGTCGATGGACGCCCTGATCAGCAGCGCGGGACCGAGCACGTTGGTCAGCACCATCTCGGTCCACCCGGCGGGATCGCCCTCGGCGACCGTGTCGTGGGTGGCGAACCCGGCGTTGGCGACGACCGTGTCCAGCCGCCCGAACTCCTTCAGCGTGGCCTCGACGGCGGCCCGCACCTGCTCGTACTCGGCCGCGTTCCCCTGAATCGTCAACAGCCCGTCCGGGGCCCCGAGTTCCTCGGCGAACCCGCGCAACCGCCGCTCGCCCCGCCCGGTGACGGCCACCCGCCACCCGTCGTCGAGCAACTGTCGCGCCGCGGCGGCCCCGATCCCGCTGCCTCCGCCGGTGATGAGAGCGACCGGAGAGTCGGTCATGGTTCCCCCTGTGTTTCCGTGTTTCCCAGTGGTCGTCGGGGAGTCCATCACTTGGAGCGCTCTCGAAGTCAACCGCCTGACGTTCAGGAGGTCCGTACGGCCGTGTACACCGTGTCGGCCGTCAGCACGAACACGTCCGGCCGGCGGTGGACGCTCGCCGCGTCGTCCGGGTCGAGGAGCCGGTCGAGGGTGCTGCGATCGGTCGCGTCGAGGCTCTCGGCGATCCCCTCGCGCAGCCGGGACAGATACGCGGCGACGTAGGCGCGGGCCTGGTCCGAGGCCGGGGCGGGCAGGTCCAGCAGGAAGCTGCGGGTGCCGGTGTGCTTCAGCCCGGCGGCGGCCAGGAGTGCCGGCCAGTCCTCGGCCTGGGCCACGTGGCCGGGCAGGCTCGCGCGCATCTCGGTGAACCACTCCTCCTCGGCCGCGTTGAGCCGTGCCTGGAGGCCCGGGCGGCCGATGCCGATGTCCCGGGGCAGGAAGCGCACGGGCAGTCCGCCCTCCATGAGCGCCAGGGTGCCGCCGGGTGCGAGCCGCTCGGCGAACGCGGCCAGGCCGCCGCGCTGGTCGCCGAGGTGATGCAGGCTGCGGCTGGCCCACAGCAGGTCGGCCGGGTAGTCCAGCTGGTCCAGGACGTCGGGGAGCTCACCGGCGAGCGTGCCGAAGCGGTCGGCGACACCGTGACGCTCGGCCCGGGCGCGGGCCCGCTCCAGCAGCGGCTCGACACCGTCGACGGCGACGACCCGGGCGCCCTCGAAGGTGTCGGCGAGCAGACAGGAGACGACGCCGGGGCCGCTGCCCGCGTCGACGATCAGGCCCGGCTCGGTCACCTCCCTGCCCAGCCAGGCCAGGGCCCGCGCGTGCAGGGGCTGGAACAGCTCCGCCTGGGCCTCCATCTGCGGGGCCATCGCGGCCCAGTCGATGTCGGTGTGGTGGTCGTGGTGGTGCTTCGCCATGGTGGTCAGCCTCCCGTTCGTGTGCGGTCAGCGTGCGCCGACGCACCGCGGGAGGGCCACACCTGTTGCCGTTGCGGCAAAAAACGCGAGATCGCCCATGGGGCGCCCGCCGCGCCTTCGACGCGGCGGGCGCCTCCTTCCTGGAGTCCGAGGACCGCTTACGACAGCGGCGGGTACGCGTTCTGCATCAGCTGCCGGAACTGGGCCGAGAACCAGTGCCCGGACAGCGGGGCGTCCGGCAGGGCACCGGACATGTTGTAGTTGTTGCGCGGGTTGCCGGTGTACGTCGGGTCGCACATCCGGTCGAAGCCCTTGCCCTCGTCGTTCTCGATCGCCTTGCTGGCGCCGTCGGACTCGCCCGGGGGCTTCATCCACACGTACGCGTCGATCCCGGTGGCCGGGTTGGCCTGCGGGCGCTCGCCGAGGCCGGCTCCGGACTGATTGCACCAGTTGCCGGTGTTGAAACGGCGGTCGTAGCGCCCGCCGTCGACGTATGTGTCGACGCTGGTCGTCGCACCCGGTCCGGTGGGCCGTGCGGTGCCGCCCCAGCCGTTGCGGGAGGTGTCGATCAGCATGCCGATGCCGCTGTTGAAGCCGACCGAGACCAGCTTGCTGCGGAAGGCCTGGGCGAACGACAGCTCGTCGACGTACCGGTTCCAGTCGATCCACTTGGACTCGCGGACCGACTTGCCGCCCACGGAGTCGTTGATGGTGAAGTTGTTCTCCTTCAGGGCGCTGTAGTTCGCCGTGTTGGTGATGAAGCCGTGCACGTCGTTGACGGTGGCGCCCTCGGCCGTCGCCGCCTGCTTGAAGACGTCGGCCGAGGGGCCGAAGTTGTCGTCCCAGCCGATCCAGCCGTGGTGTCCGGCGTCGACGTAGTTGTAGACGTTCGGCACGTCGCCGAGCTTGTTCAGCGCGTAACCGACACCCTTGATGTAGTTGCCGTTGGCCTTCATCACGTCGCACTGCGGGGTGGCCGTCGCGCGGCTGCCGGTGTTGGTGACGAGGTTGGGCAGCGAGTCGATCTCGACGGTGGTGACGATCCGCAGCGAGGCGTACTTCGGGTCGGCGAGGATGGCCTTGATCGGGTCGATGTACTGCGTCTTGTACTTGTCGATCTCGTCGGGCTTGAGCTCGCCGTTGGAGGCGAGGGCCGAGCAGTCGCGTCCGGGCAGGTTGTAGATGACCAGCTGGACGACCAGCTCGCCGGAGCCCTTCTGCCGCAGCGCCTCGTCGAGGTGGGCGCGCAGGCCCATCTTGCCGTTCGCGCCGTTGATGGCGGCGATCCGGTCCAGCCACACACCGGTGGGCTGGTTGGATATCCGGCTGCCGCCGGGCTCGGCCGCGGCGTTCGCGGACCACTCCGGGTTCACGTACACCTTGGCGCCGGAGTACGGGTTGTCGACCCGCCCGGAGGGACCGCCGGGGTCGGGCGGCGGGGTGGTGGTACCGCCGTCGTCGACGTTGCAGGTCACGCCGTCGAGGGTGAAGGTGGCCGGGATGGCGTTGGTGCCGCTGTAGGAGCCCTGGAAGCCGAAGCTCACCGAACCGCCGGTGGCCAGGGTCCCGTTGTAGGTCTCGTTGGCGGCGGTGACGGCGGCACCGCTCTGGCTGATCTTGGCGTTCCAGCCGCTGGTGACCTTCTGGTTGCCGGCGTACGACCACTTCACCGACCAGCCCGACTTGGCGGCGCCGTTGTTGGTGACGGTCACGGCGGCGGTGAAGCCGGTGTCCCACTGGTTCTGCACCTTGTAGTCGACGGTGCAGGGGACGGCGGCCGTGCCGAGGTCCGCGGAGTGGACGGCGAACGCCGTCCCGGAGGCCCCGGCGACGAGCGCCATGGCGGCGAGTAACGCTGTTCTGGTACGGCTCATGAGTGCGGGTTCCTTATCCGTTGCGAGGGTCATCCGTTCAGGGCGCGCAGGTGATCGCGCAGCCCCATACCGAAGGACGTGGGGGTTCCGTCGTAGTTCGAGATGAGCGCGGGTCCGGAGGAGCAGTTCCAGGTGTTCCAGGTCCAGCCCAGGTACGACAGGCCACGGTCGTCGAACCACTTCATGACCTGGTCGATGAAGGAGTGCGAGCAGGTGTTCTCGCCGATCTCCCCGGCGACCTCGTAGCCGATGCCGGGGCAGGTCCCGCCGTCGCGCCAGCACTGCCACGCCTGGGTGGTCGTGGACGTGGCGCGGTCCGGGTAGGGCTCGTTGAACAGGTCGAACACCACCGCCGGGTCGCCCTTGAAGGTGTTGGCGACCGAGGTCCAGAACGACGGTGTGTACCGCATGCTGGGCATCGGCTTCTGGCAGCCGGCGTGCACGTCGGAGCAGCCCGCCGATTTGCCGGTGTACTGGCCCCAGGACCAGTGCAGTTCGACCACGGGCGTCATGCCGTGCGCCTCGACGCGCGCCACCAGGTCCTTGACCGCGTTGATGTAGTTGGCCCCGGCGTACTCGGGCTTGATGTGGGACAGGCCGAGCCAGCACTCCTCGTTGAGCGGGATACGGACGGTGTTGGCCTTCCAGTCCGCGATCGCCCTGATCTCGGCGTCGTCGACCGGGCCGTCCCAGATGCCGTAGCCCTGCACGCACATGAACTCGCCGCCGGAACGGTTCACGCCGAGCAGGCGACGGGTCGTGCCGCCTGCGTCCACGAGCCTGCTCCCGGACACACGGAGAGCGGGTGCCTTGTCACCCGTGTCCGGCGGATCGGTCGGGGAGGGTGTGGGCGTCGGCTCGGTGTCGACGTTGCACGTGGTGCCGTTCAGCCGGAACGACGCCGGTACGGCGTTGCCGCCCGACCTGGACGCGACGAACCCGGCGCTGACGCTCGCGCCGGTGCCCGGCGAGCCGTTCCAGCTCTCGTCGGACGCGGTCACGGTCACACCGGACTGCGACCACTGGGCGCCCCAGCCCTGGGTGACCTTCTGCCCGTCCGTGAAGTCGAAGCCGAGGCTCCAACCGCTCAGGGCGGCGGCGTTGTCGGTGAGCTTCACGGCACCCTGGAAGCCGTTGTCCCACTGGCTCGTGACGGAGTACTCCACCGTGCACGCGGGCGTGGCTCCCTGCGCCGTGACCGCCGGCACTACGGCGGTGCCCACGAGGGCCACGGCCGCGCCGACGGCTAAAAGTACTGAACGCGGGGGGTGTCGCATGAGCGACTCCTTGCAGTTCAGGCACGTCATGACACACGCACCGACTGATGGAATCGCTCCCACTGGTGTCAATGAAGCTAGCGCCAAGCGTCGGCAAAGAACAGAGCCGTCACTGACTTTCCCTCAACTGGTTAACGTCGAATCTTTTCGAGTCTTCAAGCATCTTGACCCCTCACACCCCTCTCCCCAATATGGGAGCGCTCCCACTGGTTCAAGGCTTGTTGCTCCTCCCCCCACGTCACCGAGCCGCAAGGAGGAACCAGCACCATGCATCCCCGACGCAGACGCCGCATGGCGCGGCGGCTGTGGACCGCCGCCGTGGCGGCCCTCGCACTTCCCCTCACCATGTTGGGAACGGGCACAACTCCCGCGCAGGCAGCGGCACTTCAGTGCAGCGTCGATTACAAGACGAACGACTGGGGTTCCGGCTTCACCACCGACGTGACCATCACCAACCGCGGTACGGACACCATCAACGGCTGGACGCTGACCTACGCCTACGCCGGCAACCAGAAGCTGCAGGGCACCGGCTGGAACGGCACCTGGTCCCAGTCCGGGCAGAACATCGCGGTCAAGAGCGCCTCGCACAACGCGACGATCGCGGCCGGCAAGGCCGTCTCCACCGGCGCGCAGTTCAGCTACAGCGGCACCAACACCGCGCCGACATCCTTCGCGATCAACGGCACCGCCTGTACCGGCGCGCACCAGCCGCCCATCGCCGTGCTGACGAGCCCCGCCGCGGGCGCCGTCTACACGCAGGGCGAGGCGGTTCCGCTGGCGGCCACCGCCGCTGCGGCGGACAACGCCACGATCAGCAAGGTCGAGTTCTACGACGACACCAAGCTGCTGGGCACGGACACGAGCTCTCCCTACACGCTGTCGGTCTCCGACCTGGCCGTGGGCAGTCACTCCCTGGTGGCGAAGGCGTACGACAGCATGGGTGCCTCCGCCGACTCCACCCCGGTCGGCATCACGGTCGCCTCCGGCCCCACGGTGGTCGCCACGCCGACCCAGCTGGGCGTCCAGCAGGGCAAGACGGGCACGTACGAGGTGAAGCTGTCGAAGCAGCCGAGCGCGAACGTGACCGTGACGACGGCCCGCGCGAGCGGCAACTCGGGCCTGACCGTCACCGGCGGCGCCTCGCTCACCTTCACGCCCTCGAACTGGAACACGGCACAGAAGGTGACCATCACCGCCTCCTCCTCCGGCACCGGCCCGGCCACCTTCGAGTCCACGGCCCCGGGCCACGCCAAGGCCGCGGTCACCGTGACCCAGCTGGCGGCCTCGAAGGCGTACGACGCCCGCTTCCTGGAGCTCTACGGGAAGATCACCAACCCGGCGAACGGCTACTTCTCGCCCGAGGGCATCCCCTACCACTCGGTCGAGACGCTGATCGTCGAGGCGCCGGACCACGGCCACGAGACCACGTCGGAGGCCTACAGCTATCTCCTCTGGCTGCAGGCGATGTACGGCAAGGTCACCGGCGACTGGTCGAAGTTCAACGGCGCGTGGGAGCTCATGGAGAAGTACATGATCCCCACCCACGCGGACCAGCCGACCAACTCCTTCTACAACGCCTCGAAGCCGGCGACCTACGCGCCCGAGCTGGACACCCCCAACGAGTACCCGGCGAAGCTGGACACCGGGGTGTCGGTCGGCTCGGACCCGATCGCCGGTGAGCTGAAGAGCGCCTACGGCACCGACGACGTGTACGGCATGCACTGGCTGCAGGACGTCGACAACGTCTACGGCTACGGCAACTCCCCCGGCAAGTGCGAGGCGGGTCCGTCGGACACCGGCCCGTCGTACATCAACACCTTCCAGCGCGGCGCGCAGGAGTCGGTGTGGGAGACGGTGCCGCAGCCGACCTGCGACGCCTTCAAGTACGGCGGCAAGAACGGCTACCTGGACCTGTTCACCGGTGACGCCTCCTACGCCAAGCAGTGGAAGTTCACCAACGCCCCCGACGCCGACGCGCGGGCCGTGCAGGTCGCGTACTGGGCGGACCTGTGGGCGAAGCAGCAGGGCAAGGGGTCGGACGTCTCGGGGACCGTCGCCAAGGCGGCCAAGATGGGCGACTACCTGCGCTACGCCATGTACGACAAGTACTTCAAGAAGGTCGGCAACTGTGTGGGCGCCTCCTCCTGCCCGGCCGGCACCGGCAAGGACGCCTCCCACTACCTGCTGTCCTGGTACTACGCCTGGGGCGGTGCCACCGACACCTCGGCGGGCTGGGCCTGGCGCATCGGCTCCAGCCACGCCCACGGCGGCTACCAGAACCCGCTGGCCGCGTACGCGCTCAGCAACTACGCCCCGCTGAAGCCCAAGTCGGCCACGGGTCAGGCGGACTGGGCCAAGTCGCTGCAGCGTCAGCTTGAGTTCTACCGCTGGCTGCAGTCGGACGAGGGCGCCATCGCGGGCGGCGCGACCAACAGCTGGGCAGGCCGGTACGCGACACCGCCGGCCGGCAAGTCGACCTTCTACGGCATGTACTACGACGAGAAGCCCGTGTACCACGACCCGCCGTCCAACCAGTGGTTCGGCTTCCAGGCGTGGTCCATGGAGCGGGTCGCCGAGTACTACCAGCAGACGGGCAACGCGAGCGCCAAGGCGGTCCTCGACAAGTGGGTCGACTGGGCGCTGTCCAAGACCACGATCAACCCGGACGGCACCTTCCGGATCCCGTCGACGCTCCAGTGGTCGGGCCAGCCCGACACCTGGAACGCGTCGTCCCCGGGCGCCAACAGCAACCTGCACGTCACCGTCGCCGACTACACCAACGACGTCGGTGTGGCGGCCTCGTACGCCAAGACCCTGACGTACTACGCCGACCGCTCGGGTGACACACAGGCCGCGAGCACCGCCAAGGCGCTGCTGGACGGCATGTGGAACAACAACCAGGACGCGCTCGGCATCGCCGTCCCGGAGACCCGCGCCGACTACAACCGCTTCGACGACCCGGTCTACATCCCGAGCGGCTGGACCGGCACCATGCCGAACGGTGACGCGATCAACTCCTCGTCGACCTTCGACTCGATCCGCTCGTTCTACGAGGACGACCCGGCCTGGTCGAAGATCGAGAGCTATCTGGCGGGCGGTGCCGTGCCGTCCTTCACGTACCACCGGTTCTGGGCCCAGGTGGACATCGCCACCGCCATGGGCTCGTACGCGGAGCTTCTCGAATAGTCCCCGCCAAGCGCTCCGGGGGTCGGGCGGTACGAAAGCTGCGGGCCCGCGCCTTCGCCGGAACCGCTTGAAAGCTCCGTGTGCGTGGCCTCGTCACCGGACGACGAGGCCGACCGGCCGGGCGGCCCCCACCCGCACTGGGGGTCGCCCGGCAACTCTCGAACCGTGCAGTAAGCGCTTACTACGCCCTCCTTCCGCACCCCGCCCCGGAAAGGACACTCCGTGCGAAGAACCCGCATCCTCACGGCGGTGCTTGCACTGGCGGCCGGCCTGCTCGCGGGCGCCCCACCCGCACTGGCGGCCGACTCCGCGAAGACCACGATCGCCGCCGACACCTACACCTGGAAGAACGCCAGGATCGACGGCGGCGGCTTCGTCCCCGGCATCGTCTTCAACCGAACCGAGAAGAACCTCGCCTACGCCCGCACCGACATCGGCGGCGCCTACCGATGGCAGGAGTCGACCAAGACCTGGACTCCGCTGCTGGACTCGGTCGGCTGGGACGACTGGGGCCACACGGGTGTCGTCAGCCTCGCTTCCGACTCCGTCGACCCGAACAAGGTGTACGCGGCGGTCGGCACGTACACCAACAGCTGGGACCCGAAGAACGGCGCGATCCTGCGATCCTCCAACCGGGGCGCGAGCTGGCAGAAGACGAACCTGCCGTTCAAGCTGGGCGGCAACATGCCCGGTCGCGGCATGGGCGAGCGCCTGGCGGTCGACCCGAACAGGAACAGCGTGCTGTACCTGGGCGCGCCCAGCGGCAAGGGCCTGTGGCGGTCGACCGACTCGGGCGTCACCTGGTCGCAGGTGACGAACTTCCCCAACGTCGGCAACTACGTGCAGGACCCGAGCGACACGTCCGGGTACGCCAGCGACAACCAGGGGATCGTCTGGGTCACCTTCGACGAGTCCACGGGCACGTCCGGCAACGCGACGAAGACGATCTACGTCGGGGTCGCCGACAAGGACAACGCCGTGTACCGCTCGACGGACGCGGGCGCGACCTGGCAGCGGCTCGCCGGGCAGCCGACCGGCTACCTCGCCCACAAGGGCGTGCTGGACGCGAAGAACGGCTATCTGTACCTCGCCTACAGCGACAAGGGCGGTCCGTACGACGGCGGCAAGGGCCGGCTGTGGCGGTACGCGACCGCGTCCGGCACCTGGACGGACATCAGCCCGGTCGCCGAGGCCGACACCTACTACGGCTTCAGCGGGCTGACCGTCGACCGGCAGAAGCCGGGCACGGTGATGGCGACGGCGTACAGCTCCTGGTGGCCGGACACGCAGATCTTCCGCTCCACGGACAGCGGGGCGACCTGGACCAAGGCGTGGGACTACACCTCCTACCCCAACCGCTCCAACCGGTACACGATGGACGTCTCGTCCTCCCCGTGGCTGACCTGGGGCGCCAACCCGTCCCCGCCCGAGCAGACGCCGAAGCTCGGCTGGATGACGGAGGCGCTGGAGATCGATCCGTTCAACTCGGGCCGCATGATGTACGGGACGGGCGCGACGATCTACGGCACCGAGAACCTCACGAACTGGGACGGCAACAGCCAGTTCACCATCAAACCGATGGTGCAGGGCCTGGAGGAGACGGCCGTGAACGACCTGGCCTCTCCCCCGTCGGGCGCCCCGCTGCTCAGCGCCCTCGGCGACATCGGCGGCTTCCGGCACACGGATCTCACCAAGGTCCCGTCGATGATGTACACCTCGCCCACCTTCACGACCACCACGAGCCTGGACTTCGCCGAGTCCAACCCGAGCACGGTGGTCCGGGTCGGCAACCTGGACTCGGGCCCGCACATCGCGTTCTCGACGGACAACGGCGCCAACTGGTTCGCCGGGACCGACCCGTCGGGCGTCAGTGAGGGCGGCACGGTGGCGGCGGCCTCCGACGGCAGCCGGTTCGTGTGGAGCCCGGCGGGGACGGGCGTGCAGTACACGACCGGGTTCGGGAACTCCTGGTCGGCGTCGAGCGGCATCCCGGCGGGGGCGATCGTCGAGTCCGACCGGGTCGACCCGAAGACCTTCTACGGCTTCAAGTCCGGGAAGTTCTACGTCAGCAAGGACGGCGGCGCCACCTTCACCGCCTCCTCCGCGACCGGGCTTCCGAGCGGCGACAGCGTGCGCTTCAAGGCACTGCCCGGCGCGAAGGGCGACATCTGGCTGGCGGGCGGCGCGGCGGACGGCGCGTACGGGCTGTGGCACTCGACGGACGGTGGCGCGAGCTTCACAAAACTCTCGAACGTCGAGCAGGCCGACACGATCGGCTTCGGCAAGGCGGCACCGGGAGCCTCGTACCAGACGCTGTACACCAGCGCGAAGATCGGCGGGGTGCGGGGCATCTTCCGCTCCACGGACAAGGGCGCGAGCTGGACCCGTATCAACGACGACGCCCACCAGTGGGGCTGGACGGGTGGGGCGATCACCGGTGACCCGAGGGTGTACGGCCGTGTCTATGTGTCGACGAACGGCCGAGGTGTCATCTACGGCGACACCTCCGACACCGGCGGCGGGACGGATCCGACCCCGACGCCCACCGGCGGCTGCGCCGTGACGTACAAGGTCACGAGCCAGTGGCCGGGCGGCTTCCAGGCGGACGTGCAGCTCACCAACACCGGCACCAGCGCCTGGAGCGGCTGGACGCTCGGCTGGTCCTTCGCCGACGGACAGAAGATCACACAGGCGTGGAACGCCGAAGCGTCTCAGTCGGGGTCCTCGGTCACGGTGAAGAACGTGAACTGGAACGGAAACGTGGCCGCGGGCTCGTCGGTCGGCTTCGGCTTCACGGGGAGCTGGTCGGGCTCCAACGGGAAACCGACGGCCTTCAAGCTCGGTGACCGGACCTGCACGGTGACCTGACACGCCGGGCGGGACGGGCGGGAGGGCGCGCGGCCACGAGCGCGCGCCCTCCTCGCACCGTACGTTCAATGTTGTACGACTTCAAAAATTAGCTGTTATCGCATGGATGGTCCCGATTTGGGCACTTACGTCCGGGTACGCCACAGATCGGAGCACACCATGGTCATCAAGAAACTGCACGACATGGGCATACGCAGCGAGCACGCCTACATGGCCGCCATCGGCAGCATCGGCCTGTCCGTCGCCACCTGGATGGGCAGCCTCAAAGCCGAACCCGGTACCGGACTCGCCCGCGCCGACCGGTGGGGGATCTTCGTCGGCGAATGGGCGCCCACCTTCTTCGGCCTGGGCCTCGCACTGTCCCACTACGAGCAGCAAGAGGGCACCCTCACCGCCAGCGTCCGCGAACTCCGCGAGAAGAAGGTGGCCGGCTGACCGTGCGGACGCCCGTCCCGACCGAAGGCGGGGCGGGCGCATCCGTGGCCGCCGGTACAGCCGAACCTTCTGAGAACAACCCTTTTATCTCATCTGTAGGTTTTTCATGATGGCCACATACACCGCTCCCCCTACGTCCCCCACTCGCACTCCGGTCCAGCAGGCCGCACAGGTCGTGGGCCTGGTCTTCCTCCTGGTGGGCGTCCTCGGGTTCATTCCGGGCATCACCACCGACTACGGCGACATGGACTTCGCCTCGCACGACTCCGGGGCGGAGCTGCTGGGGATCTTCCAGGTGTCGATCCTGCACAACATCGTCCACCTGCTCTTCGGCATCGCGGGTCTCGCCCTGTCCCGCGGCTACGCCTCGGCTCGCGCCTTTCTGATCGGCGGCGGCGCCATCTACCTGGTGCTGTGGCTGTACGGGCTGATCGTCGAACAGACCACGGACGCCAACTTCGTGCCCCTGAACACCGCCGACGACTGGCTCCACTTCGTCCTGGGCGTCGGCATGATCGCCCTCGGGCTCGCACTCACCCGCGGCCGCCGAAGCGATCCCCACGGCCCCACCCGGGCGGGGCCGTGAGAACGGGCGTGCGGCCTACGGGGTGTAGACCGTCGGCCTGGGGGCTGTCGCCATCCCGTTCCCGATGAAGAAGCTCGGGTGCGGGGGCTGGTTGTAGGCCGTGTTCTGCCATGCGAGGGCCGTGCGGTACTGCGTGTCGTGCAGCAGGGTCGTGATCTTCGTGCTGGTCTGGTTCGGCGTCGAGTAGATCCGGAGCGCCGTGTTGTTGCTGGTGGGCCAGATGACCTCCTCGCGCCAGTCGCCGAGGAGGTCCCCGGACAGGGACGGGGTCGCCTTGGTGCCGTTGTTGGAGTGGACGCCCGAGCCGGTCAGCAGGCGGGTGTCGCCGGAGGTGCCGTACTTGTCGATGCGGGTGCCGTCGAGGAGTTCGCGCACGGTGTCCCCGTCCCACCACGACAGGAAGTTGATGCTGGACGGCTCGCGGCCGAGGGAGGCGCCGGTCGCCGAGCGCAGGGTGGTGTCGGAGGCGGACCAGGCCTCGGCGCCCGCGCTGCCGGCGTAGACGTCGGCGGCGACTCCGCGGCCGTTGTCGGATCCGGACGCCGTCTGCCACAGGATCTGGCCGGTGCGCGCGTCGGCCATCCAGGAACCGGGCTTGCTGGAGTCCTCCGAGACCTTGAAGTACTCCAGGCCCGCGCGGGACGGGTTGAGGTCCCCGACATGGCCGGCGTCGCCGTGGCCCAGCTTCGTCGTCCACAGCCCGGAGCCGTTGTCGTCCACGGTCATGGCGCCGTACACGATCTCGTCCTTGCCGTCGGCGTCGACGTCCGCGACGGACAGGCTGTGGTTGCCCTGGCCGTCGTAGCCCTTGCCGCTGTTGGTGGAGGAGCTGGTGTCGAAGGTCCAGCGGCGGGTGAAGGAGCCGTTCCGCCAGTCCCAGGCGGCGATGACCGTGCGGGTGTAGTAGCCGCGGGCCATGATGAGGGAGGGCCGGGAGCCGTCCAGGTAGGCGGTACCGGCGAGGAAGCGGTCGACGCGGTTGCCGTAGGAGTCGCCCCAGGAGGAGACCGTGCCGCGGGCCGGGACGTAGTCGACGGTCTGCATGGCCTTGCCGGTCTGGCCGTTGAACATGGTCAGGTACTCGGGGCCGGACAGGACGTAGCCGCTGGAGTTGCGGTGGTCGGCGGACGAGCTGCCGATGACCGCGCCGGTGCCGTCCCTGGTGCCGTCGGCGGTCTTCATGGCGACCTCGGCCTTGCCGTCGCCGTCGTAGTCGTACACCTGGAACTGCGTGTAGTGCGCGCCGGAGCGGATGTTCCGGCCCAGGTCGACGCGCCACAGCCGGGTGCCGTCGAGCTTGATGCCGTCGATGACGGTGTTGCCGGTGTAGCCGGACTGGGAGTTGTCCTTGGCGTTGGTCGGATACCACTTCAGGACGATGTCGAGGGCCCCGTCACCGTCGAGGTCGCCGACGGAGGCGTCGTTGGCCTCGTAGGTGTAGGCGACGCCGTCGGGGGTGGTGCCGCCGGCGGGCGCGCTGATCGGGACGTCCTTGTAGCCGGTGCGGAACTGCACGGCGTGCACCGAGTCGCCCTGTTCGACGCCGTTCACGATGGCGCGGACCGTGTAGTCGGCCTCGGCGGGGGCGCCGGAGTGGAAGTAGTTCGTCGAGCCGGTGACCGGGGTGGAGTTGACCTTCGTACCGGCCCGGTAGACGTTGAACGAGACGTCGTTCGGATCGGTGCCGAGCCAGCGCCAGCTGATCAGGTTGCCGCCGGCGGTGTGGACGCTGACGACACCCCGGTCGAGCTTCTCGACCTGCCGGGCCGTGGCGGCCGAGGCGGTGTCGACGGTGAGCGTGGTCAGGCCTGCGCCGACCAGGCCTGCGGCGGCGACCGCGGAGGCCAGGCCGAGGCGGCGTCTGCGGTGGCGGTGCGGGTGCTTCACGGGAGAACCTCCTGGGAGGGCGGACGGGTTCCTCCCTCCCAGTCGCCGCCGGTGGCAGGCGAGTTGCCGTATGTCCGGGACCGGTCCGCCGCCGTCCGACCGGACCAGGGAGTTCACTCGTCCGGCGGTTTCACGAACGCCCTCAGGGTGAACACCGGGTCGGGCCGGGGCCGGTCCTGGTCGGGCAGGGCCGCGAGGCGGGTGGCGAACTGCTCGCTGAGGGGCTCTCCGGGCGGCAGGGTCATGAACCAGCCGCGGCGCAGGTCCGCGATCGTGCGGCGGGGGCTGCGGCCCTGGCCGCGGCCGGTGAAGCGGGCCCCTCCGGCCGGGACCAGGCCGTGTGCGAGGGCGCAGGCCTCGACGTCCGCCGCGGCGTCCAGGGCGGCCCGCGGCGGGCGGGAGGCGAGTACCGCGTCGATGTCACTGCCCACGTTGTGGGCGGCGGCCTTGTCGACCGTCGTGACGTACACCCCGCCCGGCCGCAGCACCCGGGCGCACTCGCCGACGATGGTCCGCACGTTTTCGGCGCTCTGCGCGAGATGCAGCAGCCACACGCTGCTGACCGCGTCGAACTCCCGGTCCCGGAAGGGCAGTCGGCGGCTGTCGGCCCGCACGACGGCGCCGGGCAGGCGTACGGCGGCCTGCCGGGCCATGGCGAGGGCGAGGTCGACGCCGGTGACCCGCATGCCGGCGCGTGCGGACGCGAGCCGGCGTGTCACGATGCCGGTGCCGCAGGCGACGTCGAGAAGGCTGGACGCCCTGGGCGGTATGAGGCTCAGCACCGCCTCCGCGGCGGCCGCGGCTCTGGGCTCGCCGCCGCGGGAGGCGTCGTATCGCTCCGCTTCCTTGTCGTAGTCGAGCACGCCGTCAGTGTGCCCCGTGCCCCCCGGCCAGGTCTTCCACCCTGCGGGCGAGCTCCAGATCCTTCTCGGTGACGGCGCCGCCCGCGCTGTGCGTCTGTACGGTGAGGGACACGGTGTTGTAGCCGAGGGTCAGGTCGGAGTGGTGGTCGAGCTCGTCCTGGACCTGGGCGATGTGGACGACCATCGCCGTCGCCGCGAAGTGCGAGCCGAGCCGGTAGGAGCGGGCGAGACGGTCCCCTTCGAGCGACCAGCCCGGCAGTTCCGCCAGCCGGTCCTCGATCTCCTTCTGCGACAGCGGTTCGACGGGCATGGGCCGCGCTCCTTCCCTGGACGCCGGACGTCGGGTACCTCTTCAGCCTGCCACAGCACGGCCGGGCGGGCCCTGGTGGGACGTGTGCGGCTGCACGCCGTACGCCCATGTCGGCTACGGTCCTGGTATGACCACTCTCACGTCCGGTACCACGGCCACCACCCAGCGTGTGGGTCCGCTGCTGCGGGCCTGGCGGGAGCAGCGGCGGGTCAGTCAGCTGGAGCTGGCGCTGCGCGCCGACTCCTCCTCGCGGCACATCAGCTTCATCGAGACCGGCCGCTCCCGGCCGAGCGAGGAGATGGTGCTGCGGCTGGCGGAGCACCTGGACGTGCCCGTGCGGGAGCGCAACGCGCTGTTGCTGGCGGCCGGTTACGCGCCCCGCTACCCGGAGACCCCGCTGGACGACCCGGCGCTGGGCGCCCTGCGCGAGGGCATGGAGCGGCTGATCCAGGGCTACGAGCCGTACCCGGCGCTGGTGGTCGACGCGACCTACCGGGTGGTGGCCGCCAACCGGGGCATCATGATGCTGCTCGACGGCATGCCGGAGTCCCTGCTCGAGCCCCCGCTGAACGCCATGCGGCTCACCCTGCACCCGCAGGGCCTGGCGCCGCGCATCCGCAACCTGCGCGAGTGGCGCGGCCATCTGCTGGCGCAGATGGAGCGGCAGATCGCCCTGCACCGCTCCGAGGCGCTGCGGGCGCTGTACGAGGAGGTGGCCGCGTACCCGGTGCCGGAGTCCGCGCCGGGTGAGGAACCGGACGAGCCGGTGCCGTACTTCGCGCTGCCGATGCAGATCGAGCACGAGGGCCGGACGCTGTCCTTCATCTCCTCGATCTCCACCTTCAACACGCCGATGGACGTGACCGTCGCCGAGCTGGCCATCGAGACGTTCCTCCCGGCCGACCCGGCGACGGTGAAGTACCTTCAGTCGCTGCTGCCCTGACGGGCCTTCAGGGCCGCGTACTGCAGCAGCGCGAAGCCGGCGACGGCGACCGCCTGCAGCACCGACCAGACCGCGCCGGCCGTGGTGGGCGACAGCCAGAGGGCGAGGGCGAGGAAGCTCAGCGCCGCCCAGGCGACGTTGGCCTCGACGACGACGCGCACGCCGAACGCCGCCGGTTGCGGCCGGGCGGCCAGCCAGGCCACGCCCGCCGCGTACACCGCGAGGAACGCGCCGAGGGCCAGCAGCAGCCCGGAGTCGACCCCGAGGAACCGGCCGAGCGGGCCGGAAGCGGCGAGGTAGGCGAGGGCGTTCGCGCCGGTCACCACGGCATCGAGGGCCAGGAAGCGGCGCAGCATCGTCCGGGGCTCGGAGGTCCGGGCGAGCGCGGCAAGCTGGATCGCGGACATGACGAATCACCCTCCGTGGAGATCGAGGTGCAGGAGCTGAGAGCCGGGTCACGGACCGGATGCGCCCGGTCCGTGCCCCGTTGCGTCCACGATCCCGTCCACGGCCGCCCGGGTCGATTACCCGTGGGGTAATGCAACTGTTGCCCCACTGGTTCTGTGAGACCCCCGGCCGCACATGACACACTGGTCGGTATGCTTCGGCGCGTTGGGGAGGCGTGGCGTGAGTGAGCGGCGGGCCGCGCCCACCGTGGGCCAGGTGGTGCTGGGAAAGCGGCTGCAGGAGTTGCGGGAGGCCGCGGGCCTCAAACGCGAGGAGGCCGCGAAGGTCCTCCGGGTCGCCCCGGCGACCGTACGGCGCATGGAGATGGCCGAGGTCGCGCTGAAAATCCCGTATGTGCAGATCCTGCTGACGGCGTACGGCGTGGCCGAGGAAGAGGTGGCCGCGTTCGTCGCGCTCGCCGAGGAGGCGAACCAGCCGGGCTGGTGGCAGCGGTTCCACGACGTGCTGCCGGACTGGTTCAGCCTGTACGTGAGCCTGGAGGGCGCCGCCCGGATCATCCGCTCCTACGAGCCGCACTTCGTGCCCGGGCTGCTGCAGACCGAGGAGTACGCGCGGACCGTTATGGAGGCCGGGACGATCGGCAACGCCGGGCCGGACACGGTGGAGCGGCATGTGTCGCTGCGCATGGAGCGGCAGCGGCTGCTGGACCGGCCCGACCCGCCGCACCTGTGGGTGATCATGGACGAGACGGTGCTGCTGCGCCCGGTGAGCATCGACGGCAAGGTCATGCGGGACCAGCTGGACAAGCTGCTGGAGTTCGCCGCGCGCGACCGGGTCACGCTGCAGATCGCGGAGTTCCGGGACGGCCCGCACCCGGGGACGTACGCCCCCTTCACGCTGTTCCGCTTCGCCGAACCGGAGCTGCCCGACCTGGTGTTCACCGAGTACCTGACCGGCGCGCTGTACCTGGACTCCCGCACGGAGGTCTCCGCGCACCTGGAGGTGCTGGACCACATGACCGCCCGTGCCGCGTCGACGCAGCGCTCGGAGAAGCTGCTGCGCGAGTACCGCGAGAAATTCTGAGCACGGCAACCTCCTGGCCGCCGGCGGCAACTTCTGAGCGACCGGGCCCGTTCTCTGCCCGAGAGGCCCGAGAGGCCCGAAAGCCCGTACCCCCAGGAGAAGACGCCGCATGACCGGATCAGACGCCGCGCCCACCCGTATCGACACCAGCCGGCCGCATCCGGCCCGCGTCTACGACTGGTGGCTGGGCGGCAAGGACAACTACCCGGTGGACGAGGAGCTGGCCCGGAAGATCCTCGCCGCGGACAGCACCGTGCTGCGCGGGGCGCGCGCCAACCGCCGGTTCATGCACCGGGCGGTCCGCACCGTCGCCGAGGCCGGGACACGCCAGTTCCTGGACATCGGCACCGGTATCCCGACCGAGCCGAATCTGCACCAGGTGGCCCAGCAGGTCGCCCCGGAGTCCCGGGTGGTGTACGCGGACAACGACCCGATCGTGCTGCGACATGCCGAGGCGCTGCTGCACGGAACGGCCGAGGGCTCCACGCACTACGTCCACGCCGACGTCCGCGACCCCGACACGGTCCTGCGCCTCGCGGGCGAGTCCCTGGACTTCGGCCGGCCTGTCGCCCTGTCGCTGGTGGCCCTGACGCACTACCTGGGTGACGCCGCCGACGGGGACGACGTCCACGGCCTGCTGAAGCGGTACGTCGACGCCCTCGCCCCCGGCAGCCACCTGATCCTGTCGCAGGTGACAGCCGACCTGAACCCCGAGGCCGTCGAGAAGGCCGCGGGCCACTTCCGCCGGAGCGGTACGCCCTTCTTCCCCCGTCCGCTCCCCGAGTTCCTGCGCTTCTTCGACGGCCTGGAACTGCTGGGCCCGGGCGTGATCCCGGTGACGGGCTGGCGGCCGGGTCCCGAGGACGTGGCGGCCCAGGCGGAGGGGATCGTGCCGGTGTACGCGGGGGTGGCGCGCAAGCCGTGACGTACGGGCCTCAGGCCGCCCCGCCCTTCTGGTCCTTGTCGTCGTCGACGATCTCCGCGTCGACCACGCCCTCCTCGCCGGGCGCGCCCGGTTCCTCGGGCGCGCCCCGCTGCCCGGCGGAGCCGCCGGAGGCAGCCTCGTACATCGCCTGGCCCATCTTCTGGCTGACGGAGGCGAGTTTGTCGACTCCGGTGCGCAGGGCGGCCGTCTCGGCGTTCTGTTCCAGCAGGCCCTTCAGCTCCGAAACCGCCGACTCCACCTCGGACCTGGTGTCCGCGGGGACCTTGTCCCCGTTGTCGCGGAGGAACCTCTCGGTCTGGTAGACGAGTTGCTCGGCCTGGTTGCGGGTCTCGGCGGTCTCGCGGCGCTTGCGGTCCTCCTCGGCGTACTGCTCGGCCTCCCGCATCATGCGGTCGATGTCCTCCTTGGGCAGCGCCGAGCCGCCGGTGACGGTCATCTTCTGCTCGCGGCCGGTCGCCAGGTCCTTGGCGGAGACGTGCATGATGCCGTTGGCGTCGATGTCGAAGGCCACCTCGATCTGCGGCACGCCGCGCGGCGCGGGCGGCAGGCCGGTGAGGTCGAAGACGCCGAGCTTCTTGTTGTACGCGGCGATCTCCCGTTCGCCCTGGTAGACCTGGATGCCGACCGAGGGCTGGTTGTCGGCGGCCGTGGTGAAGATCTCCGAACGCCGGGTCGGGATCGTGGTGTTGCGCTCGATGAGCTTGGTCATGATGCCGCCCTTGGTCTCGATGCCGAGGGACAGCGGGGTGACGTCCAGGAGGAGGACGTCCTTGACGTCGCCGCGGATGACACCCGCCTGCAGGGCCGCGCCGACGGCGACGACCTCGTCGGGGTTGACGCCCTTGTGCGGTTCCTTGCCGGTGAGTTCCTTGACCAGGTCGGTGACCGCGGGCATGCGGGTGGAGCCGCCGACCAGGATCACGTGGTCGATCGCGGCGAGCTTGATGCCGGCGTCCTCGACGGCCTGGTGGAAGGGGGTCCTGCAGCGGTCGAGCAGGTCCGCGGTGAGCTCCTGGAACTGGGCGCGGGTCAGCTTCTCCTCCAGGTGGAGGGGGCCTTCGGCGGAGGCGGTGATGTAGGGCAGGTTGATGCTCGTCTCCGACGAGCTGGACAGCTCGATCTTGGCCTTCTCGGCGGCCTCCCGCAGCCGCTGCACGGCCATCTTGTCCTTGCTGAGGTCCACGCCGTACTGGCCCTTGAAGCGCTTGACGAGGTGGTCGACGACGCGCTGGTCCCAGTCGTCGCCGCCGAGGTGGGTGTCGCCGTTGGTGGCCTTCACCTCGATGACGCCCTCGCCCATCTCCAGCAGGGAGACGTCGAAGGTGCCGCCGCCGAGGTCGAAGACCAGCACCGTCTGGTCGTTCTCCTTGTCGAGCCCGTACGCCAGCGCCGCCGCCGTCGGCTCGTTGATGATCCTGAGGACGTTGAGGCCGGCGATCTCGCCCGCCTCCTTGGTCGCCTGTCGCTGGGCGTCGTCGAAGTAGGCGGGCACGGTGATCACGGCGTCGGTGACGTCCTCGCCGAGATAGGCCTCCGCGTCCCGCTTCAGCTTCTGCAGCACCCGCGCGGACAGCTCCTGCGCCCGGTAGCGGGTGCCGTCGACGGAGCCGTGCTCCGGGAAGCGCCAGTGCGCGTCGCCCATGTGCCGCTTCACCGAGCGGGCGGTGCGCTCGACGTTGGTCACGGCCTGCCGCTTGGCCACCTCGCCGACCAGCACCTCGCCGTTCTTGGCGAAGGCCACGACCGACGGGGTGGTCCGGGCGCCCTCCGCGTTGGCGACGACGGTGGGCTCCCCGCCCTCCAGGACGGCCACCACCGAGTTCGTGGTCCCGAGATCGATTCCGACCGCACGTGCCATCGCCGTCCCCTTCCGCCAGGGCGCTGCCCGACTCCAGCACAAATCTTGAGCGGGCGCTTGTCAATGGGACGGTTGCCGTACGGGGGGCTCCGTGCTGGGCTCGTCGCGGAGGGCCACCGCGCGCCGGGGCCGGTCGGTGATCAGCACGTCCACGCGCGGGTGGCCGAGGAAGGCCCGCATCAGTGTGTCGTCGTTGACCGTCCACACCATGGTGAACAGTCCGTGCCGGGCCGCCTCGCGCAGCACATTGGTCCGCGCGAGCCGCTGGTGCACGGCGACCCCGTGGGCGCCGCAGGCACGGACGCGGCGCATGGGGAACAGCTCGCTCAGCCGGGTCCCGGGCAGACGGGCCAGGGCCAGCTCCCTGCGGTCGCGGCCGAGGGACAGCGCGGTACGCACGCCGGGGAAGGCCTGGGCGATCGCGGCGACGGAGCGGTCCTCCAGGGTCGTGGCGACGAAGCCGTCCTCGCCGAGGAGGGCGACCGCGCGGTCGATGAGCTCCCGCTCGTAGCCCGTCTCCTTCAGGTCCAGGTGGCCGACGAGTTTCCCGGCGATCAGCGCCATGACCTCGTCCACGACCGGGACGGGGTATCCGGCGCGCTCGCTCAGCTCGGCGTGCGTGATCGTGGACAGCAGGGGGCCCGTGTGCGCGGCTCGGGGGTCGTGGTAGACGACGAAGACGCCGTCCGCCGTGCGCCGGATGTCGAACTCGACGTACTCCGCGCCGGACAGCAGCGCGTCCTCGTACGCCTGCCAGGTGGCGGGACCGGCGCGTTCGGAACCTCCGCGGTGTGCGGAGACGGCGGGGCGTGGCGTCATGGTCGGTCAACTCCCGGAGGGCGAGCGTGGCGCGGGCACGGGTGCGGGCGGGTCGTCGGACGGGGACAACAGGGAGCCGGAGCGGGTGTTGACGCGTCTGAGCAGGAGGTATCCGATCACGACGAGGATCACGAAGGGAAGCCAGGCCAGCGCGTACGCCGTCCCGTAGGCGCCCAGGTCGAGGATGGAGCGCTTGTCGTCGACGTCGGTGCCGTTGACGCCGAAGAACGCCAGCAGCAGCGTCGGTGGCAGGGCGATCAGCGTGGCCGCCGCGACCAGGCCGGAGACGGTGCGGTCCCGGCGGTCGTCCCGCTCCGCGAGCTCGGCGTCCAGGGCGGCGGAGCGGGCGTTGATGACGGAGGTCAGGCGCTCCACCATGCGCGCGGAGTTCTCCAGGCAGTCGCGGATGCCGAGGGCGTCGCCGAGGGAGGTCTGGAAGCCCTCCATGAGCATCTCCGGGATGAGCAGGCTGTCGACGTAGGCCTCGACACCGAAGGCCAGGTCGAGCTGGAGCTCGTTCACGCCGGCGGAGAGCCGGGAGATGAGGGAGCGGATCTCGTACGGGGAGTCCGTCATCGCCTGCTCGTTGGCCTTCATCATCTCGAAGGCGGCGAGCCGGGTGCGCTGCAGCACGGACAGGGCGGAGATCATGCCGATGGCGACCAGGGCGAGGCCGTTCTCCACG
This sequence comes from Streptomyces sp. S.PNR 29, assembly GCF_030386795.1. Classification (GTDB taxonomy): domain Bacteria; phylum Actinomycetota; class Actinomycetes; order Streptomycetales; family Streptomycetaceae; genus Streptomyces. The sequence goes on along the minus strand of NZ_JANUQM010000010.1, from coordinate 74,158 downwards.
TGCGGGGCCCAGCCCGCCTGGACGGAGACGCCGCGGCCGTGCGCGGACAGGGTCATGCCGTGGTTGCGCAGGTTCGGCGGGGTGTCTCCGCCGGAGGGCGCGGCAGGGTTTCCCGGCATCCTCCCGCGGTAGACGATCGCGTTCAGCAGGGTGTTCCGCCGGGTTTCGTGCGCGGCGTCACCGTCCAGCAGCTGCTGCCGTAACCGGCCGCCGGGGAAGACGAGTTGGTGGACGTTCTGGCCGAAGGTGAGCGGTTCCGGCAGGGTCAGTCGCTCGCTCAGCACGTCGAGCAGGGGTCGGTCGTCGAGTTCGATGCCTTCCCGGTCGAAGCAGGTGGCAGCCAGCCAGCCGGCGACGTCGTCGGCCGCGGTCTCGCCCGCGAAGCCGCAGTCCACGACGAGCGTGGCGTCACCGCGCGGGCTGGCGACGACCAGGATGCCGACGGACGCGAGGGTCAGGCCGTGGTCGCCGTGCGGAAGCCGCAGTCGCTCCGACGGCAGTCGGTCCGCGAGTACCGGGACGGGCAGCACCGGGTGACTGGTCTTCAGGTGCGGGGCGAAGCGGCCGAAGTCGAACCGGTCGACGAGGGCGCCCAGGGTGGAGCTGCCCGGACGTACCCGGCCCGACAGGCTGAACAGCAGCAGGATGCGGGTCTGTTCGCGGGTGGCGGTGTCGAGCACCGTCGTGCTGCTGGACGTGGTCGGCGGCATCGGGGTCCTTCCCGGACAGGGTGGGGCGGGCGTCCTGTTCATACCCCGGCGGCCGGGGTGCCCGAAACCGGCGTCGCGCAGGCCGCCCGGGGTCGGACGGCCTGCGCGAGGTGGTGGGCGACGGCTCGGGTCAGGCGAGCTTCGCCGACAGGGTGATGTTCACGGCCTTCAGGGCCTGGCTGACCGGGCAGTTGGCCTTGGCGTCCTCGGCGGCGGCGACGAACGCGTCGTTGTCGATGCCCGGGACCGTGCCCTCGACGGTGATGTGGATGCCCGTGATGCCCTCACCCGGCTGGAAGGTGACGTCGGCCGAGGTGACGAGCTTGGTGGGCGGGGTGCCGGCGCCGGCCAGACCGTGCGACAGCGCCATGGAGAAGCAGCTGGAGTGGGCGGCGGCGATCAGCTCTTCGGGGCTGGTCTTGCCGTTCGCCTGCTCGGCGCGCGACGGCCACGACACCGGCTGCTGGCCGATGCCGGAGGAGTCGAAGGTGACGACGCCGTTGCCCTCGAGCAGGTTGCCTTCCCAGACGGTGTGTGCGGAGCGCGTGGTTGCCACGACGGATCCTTTCGCATGCTTATCGTAAGGTCCCCTGATCCGGGTCCCTGGACCCCATCCGATCACACTCCGGCTCAACTCACCCGGAAGACCGGCCCCCGAGCGCTGAACGGCAGCCTCGCGCCCTGCGGGATCAGGTACGCGTGCTCGCGCCGCACCCGCAGTACGTCGCACCAGCCGTCCGTGATCACCAGGATCGGCGCGGTGCGCGGGAAGTCGTCCGCGCGGTGCAGCAGGTCGACGCCCGGCTGCAGGACCGTGCCGCCGCGCCCGTGCACCCGCACCCGGCCCGCGATCTCGGTGACCGGCACATAGCCTGCGTCGTGCGGCGCCGCGTCGCAGAACACGACGCGGGCGGCCGGTACGTCACGGGCCTCGGCGTAGGAGGCGATGGCGCCGAGCGCCTTGCCGAGCAGGGTCCGTTCCATGGAGCCGGAGGTGTCCAGGACGACGCCGAAGGTGCAGCGGGCGATCTCCTCGGGCGGGAGATGACGGCCCGCGCGCGGGATGTCCGGGGTGGCCGCCTGGCGGCGCGAGGGGCGGGCGTAGGACCGTAGGGGCTCGGGGCGGGGCACGAACTCGTCGAACCAGCGGGCGAGCCGCGCGTCCCAGGGCAGCGGAGGGTGGCTGAGCGCGCGGATCTCCTCGACCAGACCGCCGGGCAGGAACCCGCGCTCGTGCCGCTGGTGCAGGTCCAGGCCCTGGGCGAGCCCCCGGCGGTAGAACGCGTCGAGGTCGACGTAGTCCCGCGGCGAGCCGAGCGGGGCGCCGAGGATGTCGCCGACGCCCTTGCCGCGCAGGGTGGCCAGGCGCCGCATCCGCCGCAGATCGCCGGCGATCCGGTCGTACACCTCCTCGGCGGACAGGCCCGCGAGTTCCGGGTCGTGCAGCGCCCCCTCGGGCATGGTGCCGACCTGCATCTCCCTCAGCCAGCCGTTGATGACGTAGTCGCAGGCGATGTTGAACAGGTACGGGTCGCGGGTGCCGCAGCGGTCGCCGTGGCGCAGGGCGGCGTGCAGCATCTCGTGGGCCAGGACGAACCGCCACTCCTCGTCCTCGAACCGGCGCAGCGGGTTGACGTAGATCTCGCCGGCCTCGGCGTTCACCGCGGCGACGGCGATGCCGTGGGCGCGGGCGAGTTCGGCGTCGGCGACCAGCTCGATGCCGGCCGCGATGCCGCCGAGCAGGGGGTAGGAGGAGACGAACCAGCTGCGCGCCTGCTCCCAGGGGCGCAGGGTGGGTGCCTCGCTGTCGAGGGAGTCGCGACGGCCGCCCGCCATGTCCACGGCCGCGGACACGGTCCGGGTCAGGGCGGTGGCGAACGCCAGCTGCCAGTCCGGCGGGGGCCCGAACCGCCAGGTGTCCCACTCCATGAGCAGCTGGTCGGCCTGGGCACCCGCCGTGCCGCAGCGCTCGTACGCAGCCGGGATTCCGTCCCGCCGCCAGCGTGCGGCCAGCTGCTCCTCGTCGCCGTCGGGGTAGGAGACGGGCAGCTCGTCGGGGGCCCGGCCGACCGGGAAGCCGAGCAGGAAGCGGTTGACGACGACGCAGCGGGCCACGACGTCACAGCGGTCGGGCTGCTCGCGGACGCCCTTGGCCGCCGGGACATGGCCGAAGCCGAGGTGGAGCACGGCGTGCGCGAGGGCCCAGGCCCAGACCGCCGGGTCGGCCATCCGGGCCGGGTGCGCGTGCAGGACACCGGCGGAGTCGACGCGCACCAGGCCTTCGCGGGGCGCGACCTCGCACTTCTCCTCGCGGCAGACGGTGAATTCCACAGTGGAGAGCGCCGGGTTGGTCCGCACCAGCCGCAGTCCCTCGTGGAAGGCCTCCGCCGCGAGGTCCCGTTTCTTCTGCCCCTTCGACCGCGCCCCCCGGCTCACCGGCGGGCCTCCACCAGCCGCGGCATGTCCCGCGCCGCCTCCACCAGGAACCAGGCGGGCAGGACGGGGTTGCCGTCGGCGTCGGAGGCGATGACGGACTGGGCGACCTCGACGGAGATCTCGGCGAGCTGCACGAGCAGCGACTTGGCGCGGTACGCCGTCTGCCGTCCGTTCGCCGACATGTGCTCCCTGCTGGCGGGCAGTTCCTTGACGAGCCGCCCGCGGAAGGAGTCCGCGAGGTAGTAGAGCAGGTCGCGGTCCTCGACGCGGTGCGGCCAGCGGGCGTCGCCCTTGATGATCGCCTCGATGCCGAACCGGCTGCGCACGATCTTGACGTAGCCGCAGAAGGCGGTCGCGTGGGCGGGCGTCAGCGTGCCGTGCGCGAGGACCTTCAGGGTCTCCTCGTCGACGCCCTGGCCGAAGGAGTGCAGCGCGTCGGAGAGCATGTGCCAGGAGCGGGGCGTGGAGAACGGCTCCTCGGTCTTCGGCGGCTTGGACCACAGGTGGTCGGGCCGGTCGGTGAGGTGGTCCACGATCCACGGGTGGATGCCGTGGGCCGCGGCCCAGGCCAGCCAGTCCTCGGCGGAGGCCTCCAGGTGCACATGGGTGAGGCGGTTGACGAGCGCGGAGGCGATCGGGCGGGCGAGCGCGTTGTCGGTGGCGCGGTTGCCGGCGCCGACGACGATCGAGCCCTTCGGCAGCTCGTAGTTCCCGATACGGCGGTCCAGGATCAGCGAGTAGAACGCCTTCTGCACGTCCGGCGTGGCCGCGTTGAGCTCGTCCAGGAACAGGCAGTACGGCTCGTCGCGGGCGATCACCTCCGGCGGGCAGAACACGGACCGTCCGTCGCGGATCTGCGGGACGCCGATCAGGTCCTCGGGCGCGAGCTGGGTGCCGAGCAGGCTCACACACTCCAGGCCCAGCGACTCGGCGAACTCCCGCACCAGGGAGGACTTTCCGATGCCGGGCGCGCCCCAGAGGAAGACCGGCCGCACGGTCGCGAGACCGAGCAGCAGCTCGGGGAGGCGGGCGGGAGTGACGGTGACGGCTGCCTGCACGCAGGGGCTCCTGGGAAGGTACGGGGATGCGGGAATCGGAGCGCACAGGTGTGCGAGGTCCGACTGGGACAGTGTGCGGGCGGAGATCGGCGGACGCAGCCGATTTTCCCCGCCTACGCGGCCCGTTCCTCGCGCGCCTCCAGCGGCAGCTGAGGGCCGTCCGACTCGCCCAGCCAGCGGCGCAGGACGCGGTGGACCTGCTCGGCACCGACGAGTTCCTCCCCGTCGTCCACCGGCGCGGTGAAGACGACCGGCGACAGCAGGAAGGGCTTCGCCTGGGCGCCGCCGAGTCCGCCGTGGGAGCCGATCTGCTCCTCGAAGGCGAGGACCTCGCCGTCGGCCGGGTCGTGGAAGGAGTTGACCATGATGTCGGCGGTGTGCTCGAAGGTGTGCGTACGGCGGACCGCGTCGGCGGCACCGGACCCGAAGGCCGCGAGCGGGCCCGGGTCCTCGTCGAGCCGGTCCAGCGGGATCTCCGCGCCGCGCGCGCCGAGCACCACCCCGCCGTGCTTCTCGCTGCGGACCAGCAGGAACCCGATGCCGGGGTGGTTGGCGAGGGTCGTCAGCAGTGCGGGGTGGCGGGCGTCGATCTCCTCCTTGCTCATCCGGTGCGGGACGTCCGGGAAGGACACGAGGCCGAGGTTGCCGGAGGCCAGCACGATCGGCTCCGAGCGGCGCGGCGGGCGGTGCAGCTCGCCGCCCTCCTCGACGGGGATGCGCAGCGCCGCCCGTACGGCCGCGCGGGCCTCGGCGCCGCTGCGGGTGCGCTGCGCCCGGCGCGGCACGGGCAGCCCGCAGCCGGCCCGCACCAGGTCGCCGAGCGTGAGGCCGTAGCGGGCGCGGAAGGTCTCGCCGGGACTCTGGCCGTGGTCGGAGAGCACGACGATCCGGTACGGGCGGGGGGCGTGCTCGATGACGTTCTCGATCAGGGCGAGCGAGCGGTCGAGGCGCTGGAGAACCTTCTCGGCGTCGCGGCTGAACGGCCCGGAGTGGTGCGCCACCTCGTCGTACGCCACCAGGTCCGCGTAGACGGCGGTGCGTCCGGCGAGCAGGTCGCCCATCACCGCGGCGACGACGACGTCCCGTTCGACGACGGTCGCGAAGGCGCGGACGAAGGGGTAGAGGCCGCCGCGGGAGACCCGCGGGCGGGTCTTGGCGATGCGGGCCCGCGTGGACTGGCCGATCTCACGGGCGGCTTCGGCGACGAAGGACAGGGCGGTGCGGACGGCGTTGGCCGGGTCGGAGAAGTAGGCGAAGTAGCCCGCGCGGGAGCGGTTCTCCTTGCTGCGGCGGCGGGTGGCGATGGACAGCACGAGCGCCTGCTCGTCGGCGCCGCCGCTGAACAGGTTCCCGCGGCTGGCGCCGTCGACGGCGAGCAGCCCGTCGTCGCCGGTGCGTGCCATGGCCCGGCGCTGGAGTTCGGCGGCGCTGGTCGGGCGGTTGCAGACCATCACCTCCCGGCTGTCCTTCTCGTACCAGCGGAAGGCCGGAATGTCGTCGTTGCAGCCGTGCAGGATGCCGAGCTGGCTCGCGCCGGTCTGACTGGACCAGTCGGTGCGCCAGGGGGTGAGCCGGTGGGTGGGGGGCCGGCCGTCGCCGCCGTCCAGCCAGCGGGTGACGGTGGGCATCAGGCCCTTGCCGACGGCGTCCAGGAGGACGTCGTGACCGACGCCGTCGAGTTGCAGGAAGAGGGTTCCGGGGGTGGAGGGGCCGGGCGGCTGGGTTCTGCGGCGGCGGTCGGCGAGGCGGTAGAGCCGCCGCCGGTAGGTGTCGTCGTCGCGCACGGCGAGGGCGGCGCCCGTGGCGGAGGCGACGGCGGACATCACGGCGGCCACCACGACGGCGGTCTCCGGGGCGGCGGCGCCGCGCTCGGCGGGGTTGAGCCACAGCGCGACCAGCAGCAGCGCGCCGTTGAGGAAGAACACCAGCAGCCCCAGCACGAGGGCGGGCACGAGCAGCAGGAGGCGGACGAGGAGCGGCCACACGAGGGCCGACAGCAGACCGAAGGCGCCCGCTCCGAAGGCCGCGGTGACGGCGATGTCGGTGGCGCTGTCGCCGTTCTCCGAGCGGAGCCGGAAGTCCGGCAGGACACCGGCGAGCACGAGCATGGTGACCGTGGAGACGGCCCACACGGCGATACTGCGCCCGATCTGACTGGCGATACGCCGCCAACGCCCACCGCCCACGGCCAGCACACCTCACGTCCCGGCCCGTCGTCGGCGCGGGCCCCGTACTCACCTTGTCACAACGGCCGGTGGCACCTGTTTGTCCCGCGGGGTCCTGCCGGTGCGGTCATCGCCCGTCGTAGCCGGCCGTCGGCATCGACAGCCGCCGGTGCACACATGCCTTCATCGCCGCGTCGTACGACGGCTCGGCATGTCCCACCGTCTCCACGCGTACCCCGCGCCGCGCGCACTCCGCGGTGAACTCCTCCACCGACGACAGCGCGCTCTCCAGGACGCGGCGGCTGGGGGCCACGAACAGGTCGAGGCCGGGCCGGACGCCGTCCCACAGCGCGCTGTGGTCGGGCCTGAGTTTTCGGACCAGCAGCTCTCTGGTGACGACGTATCCGTGCTCGGCGGCCCACCGGGCACACATGGCGTGCTGGCTGCGGGAGTCCACCAGGAAGGGATCGGCGTCCAACTCCTCCAGCGGCGTCAGACTCGCGATCGCCGTGACCCGGACCGGCACCATGGCGTCCCCCTCACCTCCGGTTTCGCCGCCGACCCTACTCCTGCACGTAGGCTTCGGGGGAGTCGCGCGAAGGAGGCAAAGAGGTGCCGGTGGAGGTCACCTGGTGGGGTCACGCGACCTGCACGGTCCGGGATTCGGACGTACGCGTGCTCACCGACCCCCTGTTCGCACGCCGGCTCGCGCATCTGCGCCGCCGGCGCGGAGCGCTGCCGCCGCCCGGCGCCTGGCGCGCGGACGTGGCACTGGTGTCCCATCTGCACGCCGACCACCTGCACGTGCCGTCGCTGGCGCGGCTCGCACCCGGCACGCGCCTGCTCGTGCCCCGGGGCGCGCCCCGGGCGGTGCCGGGGCTGCGCCGGCTCTCCCACCTCCGGGTGAGCGAGGTGACGCCGGGGGACGTCACGCCGGTCGGTGACCTCGCCGTACGGGCCGTGCCCGCGCGGCACGACGGACGGCGGCTGCCGCTCGGGCCGCACCGCTCCCCCGCTCTCGGCTACGTCATCGAGGGCGAGGCCCGGACGTACTTCGCCGGGGACACCGGTCTGTTCGACTCGATGGCGAAGGAGGTCGGGCCGGTCGACGTGGCGCTGCTGCCGGTGGGCGGCTGGGGGCCGTACCTAGGCGAGGGACACCTGGACGCGGGGCGGGCTGCTCAGGCGCTGGAGCGGCTGGCGCCGCGCAGTGCGGTGCCGGTGCACTACGGCACGTACTGGCCGATCGGGATGGACGCCGTGCGCCCCCATGAGTTCCATGCGCCGGGCGACGAGTTCGTGCGCTTGGCGGCGCAGCGTGCGCCGGGGGTGGCGGTGCACCGGCTCGGGCACGGGGAGAGCGTGCGTCTGGGGGTCGCGCGGTGACCTGGCTCGCCGCCGTTCCGGCGGTCGTGCCGACGGCGTCCACACAGCAGGCGATCGGGTATCCCTCGCTGTTCCTGCTGGTGCTGATCGGCGCGCTGGTGCCGGTGGTGCCGACCGGTGCGCTGGTGAGTACCGCGTCCGTGGTCGCTGTTCACCAGACGGCGCCGTTCTCGCTGGCGCTGGTGTTCGTGACGGCGTCGCTGGCCGCGTTCCTCGGGGACGGGGCGCTGTACTGGCTGGGTCGGCGCGGTATGCGGTCGAAGAACGGTTCGCGGTGGCTGGAGGCGATCAGGGCGCGCGCTCCCGAGGACCGGCTCGCCCAGGCGCAGGAGAAGCTCGCCGAGCACGGTGTGGCGGTGCTGGTGCTGTCCCGGCTGGTGCCGGCGGGCCGTATCCCGGTGATGCTGGCCTGCCTGATGGCGAAGTGGCCGATGCGCCGTTTCTCCCGCGGCAATCTTCCGGCCTGTCTGGCCTGGGCGGTGACGTACCAGCTGATCGGGATCCTCGGCGGCTCTCTGTTCGACGAACCGTGGGAGGGTGTACTCGCGGCGATCGCACTGACCGTACTGGTCAGCGCGATGCCGAGCCTGTGGCGGAAGATACGGGGGGCTGCGAAGGCCTAGGACGGGGCGGGGGGAGCTCGCAGCGCTTTTACAGGTCAGGTCAGGATCCGGGAGCCGCCGATCGGCAGGTCCCACAGGTTTTCCCGGGGGAGGCCCGCTTTCTCCCAGGCGGCGCGTACGCGTGTGAGTGGTTCCAGGACCGGCTCGGCCGAGAGGACGAACGTGCCCCAGTGCATCGGTGCCATCCGGCGGGCGCCGAGGTCCTGGCTGGCCTGGACCGCTTCCTCGGGGTCGCAGTGGACGTCGCTGAGCCACCAGCGGGGATCGTAGGCGCCGATGGGGAGCAGGGCGAGGTCGATGCCCGGGTAGCGGCGGCCGATGCGGGAGAACCAGTGGCCGTAGCCGGTGTCGCCGGCGAAGTAGACGCGCTGTCCGTCGGGGGCGGTGAGGACCCACCCGCCCCACAGGGTGCGGCAGGTGTCGGTGAGGCTGCGCTTGGACCAGTGGTGGGCCGGGACGAAGTCGAAGCGGACCCCGCCGAGTTCGGCCGCCTCCCACCAGTCCAGCTCGGTGACGCAGGTGAACCGGCGGCGGTGGAACCAGCGTCCGAGCCCGGCGGGCACGAACACCGGGGTGTCGCGTGGGAGTCGGCGCAGCGTGGGGGCGTCCAGGTGGTCGTAGTGGTTGTGGCTGATGACCACCGCGTCGACGCGCGGCAGGGCGTCCCAGGCGACGCCGACGGGGGTGATGCGGGCCGGGGTGCCGAGGATGCGGCGGGACCAGACCGGGTCGGTGAGGACGGTGAGCCCGCCGATCCGCACGACCCAACTGGCGTGCCCGGCCCAGGTGACGGCGATGGTGCGGGCGTCCACGCGGGGCAGCGGGCCCGGCTCGTAGGGCAGCCGGGGGATGTCGGCCAGGCCCTCCGGGCCGGGGCGTACGGCGCCCTCGCGGGCGAACCGGGCGAAGGCCTTCAGGCCGGGCAGCGGGGCGGTCAGCCGGTCGTGGAAGGCTCTGGGCCAGACGCGGCGTTCGGCCAGCGGCCGGGGTTCGGCGAGCGGCGGGGACGGGGGTGCCAAGGGCGATGTGGCCGCCGGAGCGCCGGCTTCCTGGGTGGTCGTACTCGTGGTCGACTCGGGCTGCTGCGTCATCGAGGAGGCTCCCATCGCTGAGCGTCGCGGAGATCGTCGAAGACAGACCTCAGAAGGATCAACGCGCGTTGCACGTGTGGCAGTTCCAACGGAGCGGGTGACGTGAGGCATTCCGCGCGTTCCTCGTCCGTGGCGCCCAGCAGGGGGCCGGTGGACAGCCGGACGCGCAGAGCGCCGAGGTCGTCGCCGAAGCGGTGGCCGCCCGGCGCGGGCATGCCGAGCCGGGCGGTGAGGAAGTCCTCCAGTTCCTGGGCGTCGCCGACACCCTGCTCGGCGAGCGCGGCACGCAGGGGGGCCAGGTCGGCGTACAGGTGGCGCCCGGCCTGGGGCGGACAGGAGAGGGCTCCCCCGGCGACCACGGCGGCGTGCGCGGCGTCGGCCACGCGCGCGTGCAGGCGTACGGCGGCGGACAGGCGTGCGGTGACGGGCTCGGGCTCGTCCAGGGCGTATCGGGCCGCGGCGGCGACGGGGGTGGTGACGCGGGCGCCGAGTGCGGTGAGCACATCGAGCACGCGCGCGTGGAGTCCGTCTCCGGCGGCGGACGGCGGGAAGCGGGCCACCGCGGCCGGCCAGCCGGGCGGCAGCAGGGCTCCGGCCAGGTCGGTGACGACGGTGACCTGATCGGTGAGCATCTCGGCGGGGCTGAGCAGCACCGTGTCGTGCGGGTCGTGCAGGGTGTCGCGCCAGGTCTCGTCGCTGACCAGGTGGAGGCCTTCGCCCACGGCTGCCTCGACGGTCTCGTGCAGGAACTCGGGCGGTACGACGGTGGCGGTGGGGTCGTCGGCGACGGACAGCACGAGCAGCCGGGGGTCGCCGCCCTCGGCGCGGATCCGGCGCACGGTCTCCAGGAGAGCGTAAGGGTCGGGGACCCCGCCGCATTCGGCCGGCGTGGCGACGTGGAAGGCGGGTCTTCCCAGCAGGCGGGCGTACGGTGCCCACCAGGCGGCGCAGGGACGTGGGACGAGGACGTCGCCGTCGATGGCGGCGGTCAGCGCGAGCAGCAGGGTGGGCGCGCCGGGGGCGGCGGCCACGCGGCCGGGGTCGGCGGGCAGACCGCGGCGGTCCCAGTAGCCGCAGGCCGCCTCCAGGAGCGGGCGGCCCCCACCGACCGGCTCGCTGTCGGCCCGGCCCGCGGCCGCCGCGAGTATGCCGGACAGTTCGGGCAGCACGGGGAGCCCGTCGCCGGGGAGCTCGGGCCCGTAGCGGACGGGGCCGTGGCCTTCCGGGTCCGTCCGCGGCATGTGTACCTCCGTATGGTGTCCTCCGGCTCTGAGTACCCACGGGGTCGGCTGGCCATGAGCGCCGGGCGGGGTTGCGGGAGTCACAGCGGGGGTCTGCGTAAGGGTGGGGGCCCGGGGTACTGGTGTGCGTTCGTGGTGGGGTGCCCGCCCGAGTGGTCAGCCGTGGCCGCCCGTCTCCCTCCGAAGCAGCCGGTGTACGGCGGCTCCGAGCGCGGCGGCGATCAGCAGCCCGCCGGCGACCAGGGCGGGCACGGAGTCGGTGAAGGCCCCGCCCGTCCCGGCCCGCACGCCGTGCGGGACCTCCTTGCCGCGGCAGGACGTGCCGTCGGGCTCGGGACACGACCCGTCCTTGCCCCCACCGCCGTGGGACACCGTGAACGTCGCGCTCCACGGCTTGCCCTCCCCGCCGGGCGCCGCCGGGCAGGTGCCGTCGACGGTCCACGTGGAGTCGGGTTCACCCTGGAAATCGTCGGCGGGGGCGATCCTGGCCGTGCCGCGGTAGGCGGGGCCGGACACCTTGTCGTCACCACCCTCGACCCGGCGCAGCGGGACGGTGCCCTCCTCGAAGGCCTGGGAGGTGGCGTCGATGCTCTCGGGGGCCGGGCCCCCGGTCGGATCACAGGAAACCGAGACGGTCACGCTACCGCCGGGCGGAACGGTACCGGGGCTGACCTCCGCGGTGGATTCCCCGGGGGCGGCCGGGTCCCCCGGGTCGGCCAGGTCTTCCAGAGCGCCCGATTCCCGGGGGACTGCCGGGTCCTCGGGGGTCGCCGGGTCGTTGGGGGCCGCTGGGTCCTCTGGGGCCGCTGGGTCGTCTGGGGCCGCCGGGTCCTCGGGGATCGCCGGGTCCGCAGGAACGCCGGGGTCAGCAGCAACGCCAGGGTCAGCGGGAACGGCCGGATCCCCGGAGACAGCCGGGTCCGCGGGCACCGCGGGGTCCCTGGAGGCGGCGGGATCGCCGGATGCGGCCGGATCAGCGGGCACAGTCGGCTCCACAGGAGCCGCCGGCTCCGCAGCTACCGCCGAGTCCGCGGGCGCCGTCCGCTCCCGGGGCACCGCCCGATCCCCGGAGCCGGCCGGGTCCTCAGGCACCGCCGAGTCGGCAGACACGCTCCGGTCCTCGGCCGCCGCCCGGTCCCTGGAGACAGCCGAGCCCCGAGACACCGCCATCTGCGCAGCACCCACCTGCCCCGGGGGCACGCGCCGATCCCCGGACACGCGCCGACCCCCGGCCACCCCCCGCTCCCCCGAAACAGACGAGCCCCGAGACACCGCCACCTGCGCAGGACCCACCTGCCCCGCGGGCACAGCCAAGTCCGCAGACACACTCTGGCCTCCGAGCGCACTCCGGCCCTCAGGCACACTCCGTTCCCCGCTCCCCGCCGGCTCCCCCGAAACAGCCGAGCCCCGGCCCCCGGACAGGCCCCGGGCCCCGGACACACTCCGCTCCCCACCGACCGCCCGTCCCCCAGGCACACTCCGCTCCCCACCGACCGCCCGTCCCCCAGGCACACTCGGATCCCCGCCCACCGCCCGCTCCGCAGGCACCGCCCGCTTCCCGGAGACAGCCGAGCCGCCCCCGGCCACCACACGTCCCCCGGCAACCGCCGAAGCCACAGGCACCGCCGAATCCGCAGGCGCGAGCGGGTTCCGTGACTCGGTCGGCTCCGAGGAGACGGCCAAGGCGGGGATTCCCAGGGCGGCGCCGGAGAGGACGGCGACGGACAGGGCACGGGCGGTGCGGCGCATAGGGCGGGCTCCTTCGAGCGGCGGCTGGGGCACGGCGCTCGCGCCCCCTCAGCCATCACAGCCCGCCCGCACCCACACCGCGCGCGGCCGGACACCATTCGCGCGACAGGCGCCACCGACCGGGTGAACGAGGGCCCCGGCCCGGCACCACCGGCGCCGGGCCGGGGCCCGTCACTCACTCACCGGCGCCGGCACTGGCACCGGCACCGCAGGCAACTCAGGCCACTTCCCGCATCACCTGCTCCCGCACCCGGCTGCAGCACCGGCTGATCAGGCGGGAGACATGCATCTGGGAGATGCCGAGCTGTTCGGCGATGCGGCTCTGGGTCATGTCACCGAAGAACCGCATATAGAGGATGGCGCGTTCGCGCTCCGGCAGCGCGGCCAGGCGTTCCTTGACCGCCTCGCGGTCGACGACCGTGTCGAGGGCCGGGTCGGGCGCGCCGAGGGCGTCGCTGAGCGAGTAGCCGTCCTCGCTGCCGGGCAGCTCGGCGTCCAGGGAGAGCGCGGTGAAGCTCTCCAGGGCCTCCAGACCCACCTGGACGTCCTCCTCGCTCATGTTGGCGTGCTGGGCGATCTCGGCGACCGTGGGGCGGCGGCCCGAGATCGTCTGCGACAGGTCCTGGCAGGCGAAGCGGACACGGTTGCGCAGGTCCTGCACCCGGCGCGGCACGTGCAGGGTCCACATGTGGTCGCGGAAGTGGCGCTTGATCTCGCCGGTGATGGTCGGTACGGCGTAACTCTCGAAGGCGTTGCCGCGCTCGGGGTCGTACCGGTCGACGGCCTTGACCAGGCCGAGGGCCGCGACCTGGCGCAGGTCCTCGTAGCTCTCGCCGCGGCTGCGGAAGCGTCCCGCGAGCCGCTCGGCCATGGGCAGCCAGGCCTCGACGATCTCGTCGCGGAGCGTGTCCCGCTGCGGGCCCTGCGGCAGCGTGACAAGCGTGCGGAAGGCCTCCGCGGTGTCGGGGGCGTCGTCGTGGGGGTGGTGCCTCGCGCTGACTTGAGTCGGCATGGTGCGTCGCAACTCCCTTGGAGTGCGGGGCCCTGTCGTCACGCCTGTTCGGCGACGCGGCCGGGACACCTCCTGCTCGAAGAGCCCTCAGGCGCGCGCGCCGGGTGTCGCGGGGCGGGCGCCGATGCGACGACACGGCCCGTCGGTCGGACGGTCACCGTGGGAGCGCGTCCGAGAAATCCGGACGGACGCACCCGTGGCGGCGCAGCGCCGCTCCCACGGACGTGCCTCCTGTCCGAAGCACTGAGACTCCGCCTGCCCCCGACCCCGCGCGGCAAACACGGCACATGTTTTCCGGCCCTCCGCAGGGTGACTCGTACGGCTGCGTCAAGTCCCCGAACGTCCGGGAGGTCCGTACATGAGCACCAAGGTCTCCGACCACGTCCTGCAGCGGCTGCGCGAATGGGGTGTCGACCATGTCTTCGGCTACCCCGGCGACGGCATCAACGGCCTGCTCGCCGCCTGGGGCCGGGCCGGCAACCAGCCACGGTTCGTGCAGTCCCGGCACGAGGAGATGTCCGCGTTCCAGGCGGTCGGTTACGCCAAGTTCAGCGGCCGTCTCGGCGTGTGCACGGCCACCTCGGGGCCGGGGGCGATCCACCTGCTCAACGGACTGTACGACGCCAAGCTCGACCACGTTCCGGTGCTGGCGATCGTCGGGCAGACCCACCGGACCGCGATGGGCGGCTCCTACCAGCAGGAGGTGGACCTGCACACCCTGTACAAGGACGTCGCCTCCGAGTTCGTGGAGACGGTGACGGTCCCCGAGCAGCTGCCCAACGTGCTGGACCGGGCGATCCGCACCGCGTACGCGCGCCGCTGTCCCACGGCGATCATCATCCCCGGCGACGTGCAGGAGCTGGACTACTCGCCGCCCACGCACGAGTTCAAGATGGTGCCCTCCAGCCTGGGCCGCAGCTCCTGGACGGCGATCCCCTCCGAGGAGTCCATCCAGCAGGCGGCGGAGATCCTCAACTCCGGTGACAAGGTGGCGATCCTGGTCGGTCAGGGCGCGGCCGGTGCGCGGGCCGAGGTGGAGCGGATCGCCGAACTGCTGGGCGCGGGCGTGGCCAAGGCGCTGCTCGGCAAGGACGTGCTGAGCGACGAGCTCCCGTACGTCACCGGCTCGATCGGGCTGCTCGGCACGCGTCCGTCGTACGAGTTGATGCGGGACTGCGACACCCTGCTGACCATCGGCTCCTCGTTCCCGTACACGCAGTTCATGCCGGAGTTCGGCAAGGCGCGGGGCGTGCAGATCGACATCGATCCGCACATGGTCGGGATGCGCTACCCGTACGAGGTGAATCTCGTCGGGGACGCGAAGGCCACCCTGGAACGGCTGATCCCGTTGATCAACGAGGGCCGTGGGCGCGAGTGGTACGACACGGTGTGTGCCAACGTGGCCCGCTGGCAGGGTGTCATGGAGCGGCGCGCGGAGCTGTCGGCCGACCCGATCAACCCGGAGTACGTGGCCCGCGCCCTGGACCCGATGCTGCCGGCGGACGCGATCGTCACCTCCGACTCGGGCTCGACGGCGAACTGGTACGCGCGGCATCTGACCATGCGGCCCGGCATGCGCGGCTCGCTGTCCGGCACGCTCGCGACGATGGGCTGCGGGGTGCCGTACGCGATCGGCGCGAAGTTCGCTCACCCGGACCGTCCGGTGGTCGCGCTGGTCGGGGACGGCGCGATGCAGATGAACGGGCTGGCGGAGATGATCACGGCGGCGAAGTACCGCGAGCTGTGGGAGGACCCGCGCCTGGTCGTCGCCGTCTGGAACAACCACGATCTGAACCAGGTCACGTGGGAGATGCGGGCCATGGAGGGGGCCCCGTCGTTCCTGCCCTCGCAGCAGCTGCCGGACGTGCAGTACGCGGCGTTCGCCCGCTCGCTCGGGCTGACCGGGATCCGGGTGGAGAAGCCGGAGGACGTCGAGGCGGGCTGGCGCGCCGGTCTGGAGGCGGACGGCCCCGCGGTGATCGAGTTCCTCACCGACCCCGCCGTGCCGCCGATCCCGCCGCACGCCACCTGGGACCAGATGGAGGCCACGGCCGCTTCGATCCTGAAGGGCGACGCGGACCGGGAGTCCATGATCAAGCAGGGCTTCAAGGCGAAGGTGCAGGAGTTCCTGCCGGGGCGGGAGAAGAAGCACTAGACCGGGCGGCGGACGGTTCCAGCCTGTCGGGTCCGCGCTGGTCCGGCAGCAGCAGTTCCTCGTAACGGCCCAGTGCCAGCACCACGCCGAGCATGAGGACCGGGATGATCACAGCGAGCACCACCATGGTCCGTCCTTCCCTTCAGCAGGGTTGGGCGTGGGGGGTGCGAGCCGGGTCTCCAGGGGCGGCCCCGTCCAAACACCCGTATACGACTCCTCACCCGGACGGTGGATTCGGCGCAATCCGGCCGGTCCTGCCTCGGTGAATCCGTGTCGGCCTCCGGTGTTCGGGTACGCGGTGCCCACCCCACAGGATCTGGAGGGAGACATGCAGCGAGGCAGTGACCGGCTGAGCGTCCACCGCGACGACGAGATGAAGCACGAACTGCAGGGTCTGCTCAGGTCCGGGCACCCCACCCGCAGCGAGGAGTGGCACGACCCGGAACCGACCGCCGAGGACGACCCCGAGGTCGCGTACGGACCGGTGACACCGAGCCGTGGACCTACGTCCCTGGAGACGGTCCGGTTCGAGCTGGCCCGGATCCTGACCCGCGGCACGTTCCCCGCGAGCCCGCGTGAGCTCACCCGCGCACTGCGCCGCGGGAACGCGCCCGACGCCCTCGTCGAGCAGGTCGAGCGGCTGCCGCACTCGGCGCGCTACGGCACCGTGCAGGAGTTGGCCGAGGCCCTGACGGAGGCGGGGTAAACCGGCCCGGGCAACGCACAGGCATCCGGGCCGGGGGTACTGCGGGCGGCGTCGCGCCGGCCACGGCACCCCAGGGCCCGGCCACGTCAGGAAGGGCCCACAGTGATGGCCGAGTTCGTCAAGGACGTCATGACACCGGGTGTGGTCGCCGTCCGCCCGGACGCCTCGCTCGTCGAGGCGGCGCAGCTGATGCGCGCGCAGAACATCGGCGACGTGGTGGTGGCCGACGGACAGGACGTCGTCGGTGTGCTCACCGACCGGGACATCACCGTACGGGCCGTCGCGGACGGTGCCGACCCGTTGACGGTGAGCGCCGGTACGGTCTGCACCCCGGACCCGCTGGTGGTGGCCCCGGACGACCCGGTGTCGGCCGCGGTCACCCTGATGCGCGAGCACGCCGTACGGCGGCTGCCGGTGGTGGAGAACGGGCTGCCGGTCGGGATCGTCACCCTGGGCGACCTGGCCGAGGCGCAGGATCCCGCGTCGGCGCTCGCCGACATCAGCCGTGCCGAGCCGGACACCCGGAGCGGCGCATGAGGCAGGACCAGGCGACCGAGATCAACGCCACCGGCGCCACCGTGGACGTCGGCGAGGTCACCACCCGCTACCTGCTGTACGGGCTGCTGCCCAGCTGGTTCGTCCCCGGTGTCGCCGACTGGGTGATGCACCGGCGCACCCGGATCGAGGACACGGCCGGCACCAAGGAGTCGTTGATCCACTCGCTGATGATGGCCGAGGTCGGCATCCCCATCGCCCTGACCCTGCGCTACGAGGTCAACCCCCTGCTGCTGACCGTGCAGCTGGGCGGTGCCGCGGTGCACGAGGCGACGGCGCTGTGGGACGTACGCACGGCCGTGGACAGCGACCGCGAGGTCAAGCCGGTCGAGCAGCACATCCACAGCTTCCTGGAGTCGCTGCCGTTCGGCGCGCTGGCTTCCCTGATGTGCCTCCACGCCGACCAGGTGAAGTCGCTGCTGCGCGGCGGACGCGGCGACCCCGACGCGTGGCGCCTGGTGCCGCGGCGGCGGCCGCTGTCGCCCGGCTACCTCGCGGGCATCGGCGCGGCGATCGGCGCCTGCGTGCTGCTGCCGTACGGCGAGGAGCTGCTGCGCTGCGTCCGCACGGCCCGGCGGAAGAAGGCAGCCCTGCGGAAACAGAGGAAAGGACGTTGAATCCACTATGCGTATCGCATTTCTGGCCGCCCCCGAGGGTGTCGAGCAGGTCGAGCTGACCGACCCCTGGCAGGCGGCGACGGACGCGGGCCACGAGCCCGTGCTCGTGTCGACGAAGGGCGGGAAGATCCAGGCCTTCCACCACCTCGACAAGGCCGACACGTTCCCCGTCGACGAGGTCGTCGGCGAGGCTTCGGCCGGCTCCTTCGGCGGGCTGGTCCTGCCGGGTGGTGTGGCCAACCCGGACTTCCTGCGGATGGACGGCAAGGCCGTGGCGTTCGTGCGGGACTTCTTCGAGCAGGGCCGGCCGGTGGCCGCGATCTGCCACGCCCCCTGGACGCTGGTCGAGGCGGACGTCGTACGCGGCCGGGTGCTCACCTCCTGGCCGAGCCTGCGGACGGACATCCGCAACGCGGGCGGCACCTGGGTCGACGAGCAGGTCAAGGTCTGCGACCACGGCCCCAACAAGCTGGTCACCAGCCGCAAGCCGGACGATCTGAAGGCGTTCTGCGAGGCCTACCTCGACGTGTTCGCCGCGGAGAGCGGCTGAGCAGCCACCGACGGTCCACCGACGGTCTCAGGAGCGGGGAGTCGCGCACTCCCCGCTCTGTCGTTCCCGGGCCCCCTCGCGGGTGCGGCCCGCCGCGACCGGGCGGCGCGGATTGCGGCGCAGGTACTCGCCCTCCAGCTGGGCCATGCGCTCGTTGTGGGCCCGCAGCGCGTCGTTCGAGCCGTACAGCAGCGTGTCGTGGCGCGTGCGGTGGATGGTCTCCAGCTCCTTCATGAGCTGCTGGTCGTCCAGACGGCCCGGGTCCACCCCGGTCCTGGTCCTGTCCCGCTCTTCGTGTTCGTTCATGTGGTCCGGGTACCCGCCCCGTGAGCACAAGCACCCCGAGTGGCATCCGGGAGGGAGCCATGGATCTCGCCTTTCTGCACCCCCTGTACGAACACCCGGGACCCTGGGCGTCCGTGTACGTCGACCTCTCTCGGCACGCGGAGGACACCCCCCACGAGCGTCAGCTGACGGCGGACGCCGTGGCCCGGGAGCTGGCGGCGCAGGGCGCCGACGAGGCGACCTGCCGGGCAGTGCAGGAGGCGGTGAACGATCTGCGCCACTCCACCGACCCGCACGGGCGGGCCCTGTTCGCGTGTGCCGGGCAGGTGGTCCTCGACCCGCCTCTGGCCCGTCCCCCGCGCGGCGGCACCGAGACCTACTGGGCGCCGTTGCCGCATGTCGCGCCGCTGCTGGAGCTGGCGGGCGAGGACCCGGTGTGCGTGGTTGCGTACATCGACCGCAAGGGCGCCGACTTCGAGCTCCGCAGCGCGCTGGGCAGCCAGGACGCCGGCGGTGTGACCGGCCGGCAGTGGCCCGTGCACCGCACGAGCAGCGTCGACTGGTCGGAGCGGCACTTCCAGCTGAGGGTGGAGAACACCTGGGAGCACAACGCGGCGGAGATCGCCGACGCGCTCGCCGTGTGCCAGGAGGAGACCCGCGCGGACCTGCTGATCCTGGTGGGTGACGACCGGGAGCGGCGGTCCGTGCACGAGCGGCTGCCGAAGCGGCTGCAGGACCGCGTGGTGGAGTCCTCGCACGGCACCGGCAGCAGGCTGCTGGACGACGAGGTGGAGCAGTTGCGCACGGAGCACGTCCGTCAGCGGGCGCAGGAGGACCTGGACAGGTTCCTGGCCGCCCGCACACCGGACGGCGAGGGCCGGGCCGCCGCGGCGGAGGGCGTGCCCGCGCTGGTCGAGGCCGCCCGTGAGCACCGCATCGACGAGCTGCTCATCATCCCCGACGGTCCCGACACCCACCGCGAGGTGTGGATCGGCGAGGATCCCGACCAGCTGGCGATGCGCCGTACGGAACTGAAGACGCTCGGCGAGCAGCACTCCTGGTCGGCGCGCGCCGACGACGCGCTGATCCGCTCGGCGGTCGCGACCGGCGCCCCGGCGATCTCGGTGACGCCGGCGCTGCCGCGGGAGGCCGAGGAGCAGGTGCCGGTCGGCGGCCTGGGGGCGCTGCTGCGCTGGAAGTGACCTTCTGCTGAGCCCCCGGCGGGTTACCGGGCCCGCTCCACCCGCCGTTCGTCCCACACCGGCTCCGGCGTCTCGCGGACCCGGCCGTCGCTGCCGAAGACGAGGAAGCGGTCGAAGGAGCGGGCGAACCAGCGGTCGTGGGTGACCGCGAGGACCGTGCCGTCGAAGGCCTCCAGGCCCTCCTGGAGGGCTTCGGCGGACTCCAGGTCGAGGTTGTCGGTCGGCTCGTCCAGCAGCAGGGCGGTGGCGCCCTGGAGCTCCAGGAGCAGGATCTGGAAGCGGGCCTGCTGACCGCCGGAGAGCTTGTCGAAGTGCTGCTCGGCCTGGCCGGTCAGCTCGTAGCGGCGCAGCCGCGACATGGCGGCGCCCCGGTCCTGGGAGTGCTCCTTCCACAGGATGTCGAGGAGGGTGCGGCCTTCCAGCTCGGGGTGCGCGTGCGTCTGGGCGAAGTGCCCGGGCAGGACGCGCGCCCCGAGCTTCCACCTGCCCGTGTGCGCCACGTCGTCGCCGGCGAGCAGGCGCAGGAAGTGCGACTTGCCGGAGCCGTTGGAGCCGAGGACGGCGACGCGTTCGCCGTAGAAGACCTCCAGGTCGAAGGGTTTCATCAGGCCGGTGAGCTCCAGCTGCTCGCAGGTGACGGCCCGTACGCCGGTACGGCCGCCCTTGAGCCGCATCCGGATGTCCTGCTCGCGCGGCGGTTCGGGCGGCGGCCCGGCCTCCTCGAACTTGCGCAGCCGGGTCTGGGCGGCCTGGTAGCGGGAGGCCAGCTCATGGCTGATGGTGGCGGCCTGACGCAGGTTCAGCACCAGCTTCTTCAGCTGGGCGTGTTTCTCGTCCCAGCGCCGCCGCAGCTCCTCGAAGCGGGCGAAGCGTTCGCGCCGGGCGTCGTGGTAGGTGCCGAAGCCACCGCCGTGCACCCAGGCGTCGGCGCCCGCGGGGCCCGGCTCCAGGGAGACGATCCGCTGGGCGGCGCGGGCGAGGAGTTCGCGGTCGTGCGAGACGAACAGCACGGTCTTGCGGGTCTCGGCGAGCCGCTCCTCCAGCCAGCGCTTGCCGGGTACGTCGAGATAGTTGTCGGGTTCGTCCAGCAGCAGCACCTCGTCGGTGCCGCGCAGCAGTGCCTCCAGCACCAGCCGTTTCTGCTCACCGCCGGACAGCGTGCGCACCTGCCGCCACTGCGCCTTCTCGTAGGGCACGCCCAGCGCGGCCGTGGTGCACATGTCCCACAGCGTCTCGGCCTCGTAGCCGCGGGCTTCGGCCCAGTCGGCGAGCGCCTGCGCGTAGCGCAGCTGGGCGGCCTCGTCGTCGACGGTCATGATGGCGTGTTCGGCGGCGTCGACGGCCCGCGCCGCCTCCCGGATGCGGGGCGAGGCGACGGACACGAGCAGGTCCCGTACGGTCGTCTCGTCCCGTACGGACCCCACGAACTGCCGCATCACCCCGAGCCCCCCGCTCACGGTGACGCTTCCCCCGTGCGGCTTCAGTTCCCCCGCCAGCATTCGGAGCAGCGTGGTCTTCCCGGCCCCGTTGGGCCCGACGAGAGCCACGACGGCCCCCTCCCCCACCCGGAAGGACACATCGCCGAGCAGCGCCCTCCCGTCGGGAAGGAAGTACTCCAGGTGCGCGGCTTCGAGATGTCCCATGAGGGGGATTGTGTGGGCCGACGTGACCTGGGGCAATCGCTTTTCGCAGCGCGTTCCGAGGCGGAGCCGGGCAGGTTGTGCATCCGGCGGCGTGACCCCGGGCACCCGGCGGCAGGAAACCCCCGTCCCCGGGTAAGCGGGACTCATGAGCCCCGACGTAGACCTCACCGTCCCGAAACCCGGCCCCCACCCCTTGCGTGACCGCCTGCTCGCTCTGGACCGCCGGGTGTTCGAGTTCGCCGCCGAGCGGAACTGGCCCGGTGCGGAACCCGTGCTCCCCCGGCTGAGCCGGAGCGCGAACCACGGGGTGCTGTGGTTCGCGGCCGCGGCCGCGATGGCGGCGAGCCGTACGCCCAGGGCCCGTCGCGCCGCAGCCCGCGGCCTGGCCTCCCTCAGCCTGGCCTCCCTCACCATCAACACCTTCGGCAAGCGTTCGGTCCGCCGCCCCCGGCCCGTGCTCGACCCCGTACCGCTCGTCCGGCAGCTGAAGCGGCAGCCGATCACCACGTCCTTCCCGTCCGGCCATTCCGCGTCGGCGGCCGCGTTCGCGACCGGCGTCGCGCTGGAGTCACCGGCCTGGGGGGCGGCCGTGGCCCCCGTCGCCTTCTCGGTGGCCATGTCCCGCGTCTACACCGGCGTCCACTTCCCGAGCGACGTCCTGGCCGGTGCGGCCCTGGGCGCGGGCGCGGCGTTCGCCGTACGGGGTCTGGTGCCGACCCGCGACCGGGCCGTTCCGCCGGCCCGGCCCCGTACGGACGCCCCGGCGCTGGAGCACGGCGAGGGCCTGGTCCTCGTGGCGAACACGGCCGCCGGCACGGCCGACCGCGCCCGCGCCCTGCTGGACGCGCTGCCCCGCGCGGAGGTCGTCGAGTGCGACCCGCAGGACGTGCCGGCCGAGTTGGAGAAGGCCGCGGCCCGTGCCCGCGTCCTCGGCGTGTGCGGCGGCGACGGCACGGTGAACGCGGCTGCCGAGATCGCCCTGCGTCACGGGCTGCCGCTCGCCGTCCTGCCGGGCGGCACCCTCAACCATTTCGCCTACGACCTGGGAGTGGAGGACGCGCGCGGTCTCGCCAGGGCCCTGGAGAGGGGCGACGCCGTACGCGTCGACGTCGGCCGGTTCACCTCGGGGGACCGTGCGGGCGTCTTCCTCAACACCTTCAGCCTGGGCGTGTACCCCGAGCTGGTGCGCGAACGGGACCGCTGGTCGCACCGGATCGGCGGCTGGCCGGCCGGCGTCCTCGCGGCGCTGCGCGTCCTGCGCTCCGACCGGCACCCGCTGCAGGCGGAGTTCCAGGGGCGGACCCGCCCGCTGTGGCTGCTGTTCGCCGGCAACGGCACCTACCACCGCGTGGGCCTCGCGCCCGGGCGCCGGCTGGACCTGGCGGACGGGAAGCTCGACGTACGCGTCGTGCACGGCGGCCGCAGGCCCGCCGCGCGTCTGCTCGCCGCCGCGCTCGCGGGCCCGCTGACCCGCTCCCCCGCCCACGCGGCGGTCCAGGTCGGCCGCCTCCGGCTGACCGGCGTCGCGCCCGGCACGCTCCTCGCCTACGACGGCGAGGTCACCGAGGTGCAGGGCGAGGTGACGCTGGAGAAGCTGCCCGAGGCGCTCACGGTGTACCGGCCCCTGCCCGGAAGCTGACGGGACCGATCACACCGCTCGACCTGACACAGCGTCAGTCCATATAGCAAAACACGGGTCTCACTATCCGATCCCGCGGCTTACCGTGATCCCACGCCGGGCGGGCCGAGCAGGCCCGTGACCGGCACGACGCGATGCCGAAGAGGGGATCAGCCATGTCGCAGCCGTCGAAGCCACAGGAGACCGCCGTCTACACGCACGGGCACCACGAGTCCGTGCTGCGTTCGCACACCTGGCGCACCGCCGCCAACTCCGCGGCCTACCTGCTCGGCTCCCTGAAGCCGCACATGAAGATCCTGGACATCGGCTGCGGCCCGGGCACGATCACCGCCGACCTGGCGGCGCTGGTCCCCGACGGGCACGTCACCGGCGTCGACCGGGAGCCGGAGATCCTGGACCGGGCCCGGGCCACGGCCGCCGAACGCGGACTGGCCAACCTCGACTTCACGGTCGCCGACGTGCACGCCCTGGACTACCCGGACGACACCTTCTGCGTGGTCCACGCCCACCAGGTGCTCCAGCAC
Organism: Streptomyces sp. S.PNR 29; assembly: GCF_030386795.1. GTDB lineage: Bacteria > Actinomycetota > Actinomycetes > Streptomycetales > Streptomycetaceae > Streptomyces. The sequence goes on along the minus strand of NZ_JANUQM010000010.1, from coordinate 50,811 downwards.
GTCGGCGACCCCGTGCAGGCGCTGCGCGAGATGAAGCGGGTGACCAAGCCGGGTGGTTTCGTCGCCGTGCGCGACTCGGACTACGCCGCCATGACCTGGTTCCCGGCCTCCCAGGGGATGGAGGACTGGCTGGACCTGTACCGCCGGGTGGCCCGCGCCAACGGCGGCGAGCCGGACGCCGGGCGCCGGCTGAAGTCCTGGGCGCTGCGCGCGGGCCTGACGGACGTCACGGCGACGTCCAGCACCTGGACCTTCAGCACGGCCGAGGAGCGGGCCTGGTGGAGCGGCCTGTGGGCGGACCGCACCCTGGCGTCGGCGTACGCCGGGCGGGCCACGGAGGGCGGCCACGCGACCCCCGAACAGCTGCGGGCGGTGTCCGAGGCCTGGCGGGAGTGGGGGCAGCGGGAGGACGGCTGGTTCAGCGTGCTGCACGGAGAAATTCTCTGCCGAAAGGAAGCCTGAACCGCCTTTTCCGGGAAACCCGGAAAGCAGGAGGTTCACACTATGGTTCCCATTCTGCTGGTACTACTCCTGGCGCTGATTCTCTTCGGTGCGGGATTCGCAGTAAAGGTGCTCTGGTGGATTGCTCTGGCAGTTCTCGTTCTGTGGCTGCTGGGATTCCTGGCCCGCGGCACGACGGCGACGGGAGGCAGGGGCCGCTGGTACAGGTGGTGAACAAAGGCCTCTGAACGAGCCCCGGGACCGGTCCTGGAACATCAGTCCCGGAATCAGTCCCGGGGCAGCAGAGGCCCGAGCGGCCCGAGGTCCAGATTCAGGTCCTCGGGCCGCAGTCCGTAGCGGTCGCGCAGTTCGGCCATGCGGTCCTCCAGGAGCATCAGGGTGAGCCCGATGCGCTCCTCCTGCTCCTCGGACAGATCACCGACGTCGACCCGGCGCAGCGCCTGGCGCTCCATGAGCTGACGGAGCAGCTCCACCACGGTCAGGACGAGCTTCACGAGGTCCCGCTCCACCGTGTCAGGCTCCAGGTCCAGCCGGTTGCTGCGGTTGCGACGGGGTTCGCGCGGGGTCACGTCAGCTCCCCGAACGGCGACGGGACCTGGGCGTTCACCGAGCTGATGAGCGCGTTCAGGTCGATACGGACGAGGTCGACGTCCGCGATGCGCAGGGTGACGTCCCCCGTGATGACGACCCCGCCGGCCAGCAGCCGGTCGAGAAGGTCCACGAGGGCCACCTCACGGCGTTCGACGACGGTCACGCCCCCTCCTCAGCGGACTCGGGGAGTTCGGCGGACTCAGCAAATTCAGCAAAGGAATAGGCCGCCCACGGGCCGGTGAGTTCCACACGCATTCCGGGTGCATCATCCTTCGTCCGGTCCACCATTTCCACGAATTCCTCCGAGTCCGCCCGCGGCACCAAATAGGCGGCATTCAGCACATTTTTCCCGGCCGCCCCGGAAAGCGTCGCGTTCTGCGGTGCGTGCAGTCGGGAATCCTCGGCGTATGCGGAAAGCCTCTCGTGCAGCCGGGTCGCGAATTCCTCGGCCTTCTGCCACATGTCCTCGTGCGCCCGGGTCTGCATACGCCGCTGACGCAGGTAATCCCGGCCCGAGGCCGGTTTCGCCGGGGGCGGACCGGTTACCGCCTCGGGTGCCATCTCGGCGTACACCTTGACGCCCCACTCCACCCGTCCCTGCAGCCGGTCGAGGGTGCGCCGGAAATCGTCCTCGCGAGCCTCGATCATCGTCCGCACGCCACTGTCGTCCCGGAAGACGGTGCCGAGCCGCAGCGGCAGCGGACTGGTGACGGTGGTGAGCGCGTCGATCACACCCTGGTGGGCCCGCGCCGTCGCCGTCAGCCAGTCGAGGTCCTCCAGATGGGCGTGGAGCGGCTCCTCGGCGAAGTCGGCCTCGGGTACGTGGCTGACGACGGCGACCAGTCCGTGGTGGGTCAGCAGTCTGGGCGGGTCGCCCGCCACGCCCGTCAGCTCGGCCTGCAGGGCCGCGCCGAAGGGGTGGCAGACGGCGTAGACGTACCGCAGTCCGGTCACGGTGCCTCCTCCTCCGCATAACCCGTCTCCAGTTGCGCCAGCCGGTGCCGCAACTCGGCGTTCTCCCGGGCCAGTTCGTCGCGGCGAGCGCGCGAGGACAGCGCCGGGTCGCTCTCCCACCAGTCGATGCCCATCTCCTTCGCCTTGTCGACGGAGGCGACGATGAGACGCAGTTTGACGGTGAGGAGTTCGATGTCGAGCAGGTTGATGCGGATGTCGCCCGCGATGACGATCCCTTTGTCGAGCACCCGCTCCAGGATGTCGGCCAGGTTGGCGCCACTGCTGGGACCGTACGGCTCGGGCAGCCGGCTGGGTGTCGTCATCGGCGGCTCCCGCCTTCGGCGTACTCGTCGCTCTCGTCGTACTCGTCCTCGTACTCGCCCTCGGGTTCCTCTTCCTCCTCCAGGTCCTCCTCGGGCTCCTCTTCGTCCTCAGGCTCCTCTTCCTCTTCCTCCTCCGCCTCGGGCTCCTCCTCGTACTCGCCGCTCTCCTCTTCCTCCTCTTCCTCCTCGGTGAGCGCGTCCTCGTGGCTGCGCACGAGCTCGCCGTCGCGGATCTCGCCGCGCCAGGCTTCCTCCGCCTCGCCCTGGAGCGTGATGAAGCGGGCGAAGTTCTTCAGGTCGAGCCGGGCACGGCGGCCCTGGGCGCGCCAGAGGTTGCCGGTCTTCTCGAAGAAGCCGCTCGGGTAGTACTCGATGACCAGCAGGATGCGGGTGAGGTTGTCGGCGAGCCGGTGGAAGGAAACGACACCCTTCGTCGTGCCCTTGGCGCCCTCCGACGTCCACGCGATCCGGTCGTCGGGGACCTGCTCGGTCGTATGCGCCTTCCAGCTGCGGCTGGACCAGAACACCTTCAGCTGCCAGTCGGAGTGCGTGTCGTCCTCGCGCTTCGCACTCTTCACACCCTGGGCGAAGGTGCTGAAGGTCTGGTACTGGGTCCACTGGTCGTACGCCGTGCGCAGCGGTACGCCGACGTCGATGTGTTCCAGGATGACTGTGGGCTTGGCGCCCGCTCTGCCCTTGCGCTTGCCCTCGCTCTTGCCGCCGAGGTTCTTCAGGGTGCCGAGCACGTTGTCCTTGGCGCGGGAGGCACCGACCTCCAGCGCGGAGCGCAGCGGGCCCTTGCCCTGGGCGAGCTTGCGGCCGCCGTCGAGGGCGAGCTTGGCGAAGCCCGGACTCTTGCCCTCGGCGATGTCGTTCAGCTTGACCGTGGTCTCGCCCAGTTTGCGGCCCACGCCGACCAGCACGCGCTGGGCCTGGGCCGAGAGGTATTCCTGAAGCTCTTCCTTGAGCCGCTCGGCGGCCTCGCTGTGGGCCACGTCGCCGAGCGGGCCCTTCGCCGCTCCGCGTGCCGCGGAGGTCGCGGATCCGAGAGTCTCGGTCATCGTTCACCGCCGCCCTTCGGCAACCTGGGCCGGGCACCCCCGGCCGAGGCCGTCTTCTTGCCGGCCGTCTTCTTGGCGGCCCCGGTCTTCTTCGCCGCCGCCTTCTTGCCAGGGGTCTTCTTGGCGGCGGCCTTCTTGGCGGGGGCCTTCTTCATGGCCTGCCGCGGCTTCGGCGGGGCCTTCTTCGCGGCCTTGCCGCGCGGCCCGGGTTCCTCGCCGGGTTCTGGCTCCTCCTCGGCCTCGTCCGGCCGCTCCTCCCGCGCCTCCTCGTCCGCGGAACCCTCGGTGTCCTCGGCCTTCTCCGACTCCTCCGAGCCCAGGCCCGACGCCTTGGACGTCACCCCGGTGAGCTGGTCGCGCACCTGGGCGGTACGTCCGTGGAGGCGGTCGGCGAGCGCGTCGATCTGCCGCTCCACCATGGCGCCCGAAGCCGCCTTGCCCACCCCGCGCAGATCCTGGCGCAGCTCCTCGCCGATCTCCTTGAGCTGCGGGTTGTTCTTCAGTTGCTGGTTCACCACGTCCGCGAGCGCCCGCGGGCTCAGATGCATCCGCTTGCCGGCCGCGAGGCTGCCGACGGCCATCGCCAGCTTCATCTTCTTCGTCCGTCCGAGGACGTATCCGGCCCCGACCGCGAGGCCCAGTCCCACTCGGTTCATCGTGCCGTCCCCTCGCCTGTTCCCGCGCCACCGCGCAGGCCGATCTCCAGCCGGTCGAGGAGTTCGTCCTCCCGTCGGTCGAACTCCTCCTCGTCGATCTCGCCCGCCTCAAGCTGCTCCTCCAGCTGGGCGAGTTCGGCCCGGACCGCAGCCGGGTCGTAGTACAGGCGTTCCGCCTCACGGATCGCCTGTCTGATCGCCCACGCGCTGCCGCGCACCGGCGCGAACGGCAGCAGGAGCACCTCTGAGATCAGTCCCACGGCTCATTCAGCTCCCTGACTCATCCCGGTCGTGGTGCCCGCGGGCTCGGCGGGGCCGGGCTCGACGAAGCTGTACGGCGGCAGCGGGCCGTTGACGCGCAGTTCGAGGTGCGGGTGGGCGGCGCGGACCTCCTCCGCCGCGGCGAGGAACTGCTCGGCCCGGCCCCGGTCCACCAGGAACGACACATTGGCGAGCCAGCCGGTGGACTCCGGGCCCACACTGACCGCCTCCGCGACCGTTTCAAGGGCACCGCGCACCTGGTCCGCGTCCTCGGTCTCCCGCGCCTTGACGGCGGCCGCGACCATCTCGCCGAGCTTGAGCCGGTCGTCGTACGTCCCGCCGCCCGCCTTCCGGTTGGCCTCCGTCAGGCCGCGGATCTCCGGGTTCTCGGAGAGCACGCGGTGCAGCACGGCCTCTTCGTTGTGCACGGCCTTGACGTTGTACTCGACCTTGCCGTCGAGCGTCCGCAGGCGCTCCTTGTAGTGCTCGGCGCGCTCGGCGAGCACCCCGGTGACGGCCTTGTCGTCCGGGGCGACGCTGCCGAACCGCATGGGCAGCACGACGCCCGCCGCGCCCACCTCGCTGAGCACGTTCTGGTGGGCGAGCAGGTCCCGGCGCTTGGGTCGCAGCCCCTCGGGCGCGTCACTCACGACGGCCGCGAGCTCGCCCTCCTTCAGGATGCGTACCGGGCACGGCGGATCGCCGACGCCGGCCATGCCGTCGGGGAGCGCGGGATGCGAGCCGGCGGTGATGCCATAGACGTACGTGCTCACTCCTGCTCCTCCTTCCTGCGTGCGGCCGTGGTCTTACGGGTGCGCGGGCGGCCCTCGGCCTCGCGCTCCTCGCTCTCGCCACGGGCCTGCTTGAAGGCGTCGGATATGGTCTCGGCGGCGCCGGACAGCGCTCCCTTGGACTTGCCGCGCGCACCGGACTCGGTGATCTCCCCGACCATGTCGGGCAGCCCCGGGCTCTTGCGCGGCCCGGCCTCCAGGTCCAGCCGGTTGCACGCCTCGGCGAAGCGCAGGTAGGTGTCGACGCTGGCGACGACGACCCGGACGTCGATCTTGAGGATCTCGATGCCGACCAGGGACACACGCACGAACGCGTCGATGACGAGCCCCCTGTCCAGAACGAGCTCAAGAACGTCGTAGAGGCCGCTGCTGCCGCCTCCGCCGCCGGTCTGCTGTGCCGGTACTACGGTCATGCCGGCTTTTCCTCCCTGTCTGTGGATGCGGGTCCGGTCGGGCGGCCTAGCGGCCGCCACCGCCTCGCGGGTCGGCCCTGCCGCGCTCGTAGCGCCGGACGCGCCGGTAACCGGTGAGCTGTCCCTGGGTGTCGAGTTCCACCTGGTAGCTCGCCATCAGGCTCATCGTGTCGGGCACGCGGGCGAGCTCCATGACCTCGACCTCCAGCGACCAGCCCTCCTCGGTCTGCTCGAAGGACGACACGGACTCGGCGGCCATGCCGGTGAGCTCCGCGAGCTGTGCGCGCGCCTCGCGCAGCACCTCCATGGGGCTCGGCCGGTCGTCCGCCGGGTGGTTGTCGTTCGGATTGCGAGACGTTTGTGACTTCTGTGAACCCTGCGACTGTTGTTGTGATTCAGACGTGTTTCTTGTGTTCGACATGGCCACCTCCCCCTCCGTGTGGCCGCAAGAGTGTTCGCCAAACCTCCACGAGCGGCATTTCGGGGATCAGCCGCGCAGGGCGTTCAGCCGCCGCCGGGCGGGCCCCAGGGCCCGTCCACGGCTCATGAGCCCGGCCCAGGGGTTGGCGCGCGCCTGGTCGAGGGCGTCGGCGACGGTCCAGCGGCGGGCGTGCAGAGCGGGGTCGTCCAGCTGGGACCAGGAGATGGGCGTGGCCACGGGTGCGCCCGGCCGGGCGCGGACGGTGAAGGGGGCGACCGCGGTCTGGGCGTAGGCGTTGCGCTGCACGTCGAGGTAGAGCCGGCCGCCGCGGTCCTTCTTGCGGGCGGCGGTGGTGAGCCGGTCGGGGTGCGCGGCGGCGAGGGTGTCGGCGACGTCACGGGCGAACTCGCGGACGTCGCCGAAGTCGTGATGGCCGCTCAGCGGCACGACGACGTGCAGTCCGCGCGAGCCGGTGGTCATCAGGGCGGAGGGCAGGTTCAGCTCGTCGAGCAGCTCGCCCAGCAGTATGGCCGCCTCGCGGACCTGGGTGAAGTCGTCCTCGGCCGGGTCGAGGTCGAAGACCATCCGGTCGGGCCGGTCGACGCGTCCGGCCCGTGACAGCCAGCGGTGCAGGGTGAGGCAGGCCTGGTCGGCGAGGAAGAGGAGGGTGGCGGTGTCGTCGCAGACGGTGTGACAGACGGTGCCGCCCTCCTTGGGCACCTTGAGGCGGGTGATCCACTCCGGATAGTTCTCCGGGGTGTTCTTCTGCATGAACGTCGGGCCGTCGATCCCGTCCGGGTGCCGTTCCAGCATCAGCGGGCGGCCCCTCAGGTGCGGCAGCATGAACGGGGCGACGCTCCGGTAGTAGTCGACGAGATCGCCCTTGGTGTACTCCTTCGCGTCGCCGTCGCCGCCCGGGAAGAGCACCTTCTCCGCCCGGTGGACCTGAACCGTGCGCCGGCCGGCCCGCACGGTCCGCCCGCCGTCACCGCTCACGGCACGACCGCCTGCTCCACCAGCAGCCGCCCGGCCGCCGCGATGGACTCGGCGTCGATGCCCGCGGCGTGCAGCTGCTCGGCCGGCGAGGCCGAGCCCGGCATCGTACGGACGGCCAGCCGCACCAGGCGCGGCATCGGGCGCCCGTCGAGGAACGGTTCGACGACCGCGTCCCCGATGCCGCCCTCGGGGTGGTGGTCCTCCACGGTCAGCAGGCAGCCGGTGTCCTCGGCGGCCTGCCGCAGGGTGAGCCGGTCGACGGGCTTGACCGAGTACAGGTCGATCACCCGGGCCTTGATGCCCTCCCGGTCGAGGGCGTCGGCGGCGGCCAGCGCCTCGTGCACGGTGTCGCCCGCCGCGACGATGGTCATCCGGTCCTGGCCGGAGGAGCGCAGCACCTTGCTGCCGCCGATCGGGAACTCCTCGTCGGGGCCGTAGATCACCGGGCTCTCGCCGCGCGAGGTGCGCAGGTAGCGGATGCCCTCCAGGCCGGCCATCGCGGCGACGAGGCGCGCGGTCTGGTTGGCGTCGCAGGGGTACAGCACGGTCGAGCCGTGTACCGCCCGCATCATGGCGAGGTCCTCCAGACCCATCTGGCTGGGTCCGTCCTGTCCGATGGCGACACCCGCGTGCGAGCCGACGAGGTTGATGCCGGAGCCGCTGATCGAGGCCATCCGTACGAAGTCGTGGGCGCGGGTGAGGAAGGCCGCGAACGTGGCGGCGTACGGCACCCAGCCGCGCGCCGCGAGCCCCACCGCGGCGGCCACCATCTGCTGCTCGGCGATGTAGCACTCGAAGTAGCGGTCGGGGTGTTCCTTGGCGAAGAACTCGGCGCGCGTGGAGTCGCCGACCTCGCCGTCGAGGGCGACGACGTCCTGGCGTGCGGTGCCGAGCGCGGCCAGCGCCTGCCCGTAGGCATTGCGGGTGGCCACGCCCTTCTCGGGGTCTCCCTTGTCCCAGCGGGGCAGGTCGAGGTGCCCGTCGCGCACGGCGTGCAGCATGCGGGCGGCGGGCGGCTCCTGCACCTGGACGCGGATGTCGCGGGGGCCGCCGAGCTCGGCGATCGCCTCGTCGGCGTCCGGGAGCGGCTTGCCGTGCAGGCCCTCGCGGTCCTGGACGGCCTCGACGCCCTTGCCCTTGAGGGTGCGGGCGAGGACGGCGGTCGGCTGGCCCTTGGTGGACAGGGCTTCGCCGTAGGCGCGGTCGATGGCGTCGACGTCGTGGCCGTCGATCTCGATCGTGTGCCAGCCGAACGCCTGGAAGCGGCGGGCGTAGGCGTCGAGGTCGTGGCCGTGCCGGGTCGGGCCGCGCTGGCCGAGCCGGTTGACGTCGACGATCACGGTGAGGTTGTCGAGGTGCTCGTACGCCGCCTGCTCGGCGGCCTCCCAGATGGATCCCTCGGCCAGCTCGCTGTCGCCGGTGAGCACCCACACCCGGTAACCGGTGCGGTCCAGCCGCTTGCCGGCCAGGGCGATCCCGACGCCCACCGGCAGGCCCTGCCCCAGCGAGCCCGTGGCCGTCTCGACCCACGGCAGCCGCTGCGGCGTCGGGTGCCCCTCCAGCCGGCTGCCCAGCTTGCGGAAGGTGAGCAGCTCCTCGTCGTCGATCGCGCCGGCCGCCTTGTAGGCGGAGTACAGCAGGGGCGAGGCGTGCCCCTTGGAGAGCACGAAGCGGTCGTTGCCGGGGTGGGCGGGGCGGTCGAAGTCGTAGCGGAAGTGGTGGGCGAGCAGGACGGCCATCAGATCCGCCGCGGACATCGACGACGTGGGGTGCCCGGAGCCCGCGGCGGCGGCGGCGCGGACACTGTCCACGCGCAACTGCTGTCCGAGGTCGACGAGTTCACCGGTGTTCATGAGTCTCCTTCCGCTTCCGCGGGGTCATCGGAACGCTTGACTGGGCCGGGCGCGGTGTGGGGGCCGGGGGGTGGCTGGTCGGCCGGTGGCCGAGGCACGGGGTGATCCTCAGCGGTCCCATCGCCCGGTTGGTTCTTGGCGGCCTCGCCACCCGGCTGCTTCTTGCCGGGCTCACCACCCGGCCGCTTCTTCGCCGGTTCGCCACCGGGCTGGTTCTTGGCGGGTTCGCCACCGGGCTGGTTCTTCGCGGGCTCGCCGCCAGGCTGCCTCTTCGCGGCCTCGCCACCAGGCTGGTTCTTCGCCGGTTCGCCACCGGGCTCACCGGGCTGCCTCTTCCCCGCCCCGCCCCCGGAGCGGCCCTCCGCAGGCCCCTCACCCGGCTCAGCCTCCGAAGAGATGGCGCCCGTGTCGGTCGGGGTCCCGGTTCCGGGACCCGAGCGGGTGCCCGCCCGCTCGCGGGCCTTCGGGCCGGCCACCACCTGGCCCAGGTTCCGGTCACCCTCCTCCCGCTGCCCCGGCCCACCCGGCACCCGCGCCAGCTCCGGCGACGCCGTGTCCAAGGGCACCGACCAGGACCGTACGAGCCCCAGCTGGACGGCCTGACGGGGCAGTACGGCGTCCAGGAGCCAGTCGGCGGCGACCCGGACGCGGTTGCCGGGCATGGCGGCCAGGTGGTAGCCGCGGGTGACCGCGCCGGCCGGCACACCGGACAGGGGCACGCCGAGCGGGTTGGCGGCGGCCTTGGCGCCGCCCAGGTCCACGACGAAGCCGAGGTCGCGATGGCGGTAGGGCCGCATCTCGCCCCGGCCGAGCGACGCGGCGACATTCAGCGCCGCGATCTTCCCCTGCCGCCAGGCGTGCTGCGCGGTCATCGGCGTGTGGTTCCCCGGTTTCTCCGGATCGGGCACCGCCGCCGCGTCACCGCACGCGAACACCTCCGGCCGCCCCGGCACCCGGAGCTGCGGGTCGACCAGCAGCCGCCCCCGCTCCAGGGGCAGCCCCAGCGACTCGGCGAGCGGATCGGGCCGTACCCCCACGCACCACACCAGCGTGCGGGTCTCGACGAACTCGCCGTCGGTCAGCAGCACGCCGTCGTGCGTGGCCTCCTTCACGGAGGTGCCCATCCGTACGTCGACCCCCCGCTGCCGCAGCACCCGGTCGGCGGTCTCGGAGAGCTTCTCGTCCATCTCCGGCAGCACCCGCGGCGCGATGTCCAGCAGCATCCAGCGCGGCCGCATGCCCTGCCGCAGCGGGTGTTTGCGCACCTGCGCGTCGGTGAACAGCTGCCCGTGCGCGGCGACCTCGGTGCCGGTGTACCCGGCGCCGACCACGACGAAGGTGCACCGGGCGGCGCAGCTCTCCGGGTCGTCGGCGGCGGCCGCCAGTTCCACCTGCCGGGTCACGTGGTCCCGCAGGTACAGCGCCTCGGGCAGCCCGCGGAAGCCGTGCGCGTGCTCGGCGACGCCGGGGATGGGCAGCAGCTTGTTGACGCTGCCGGCGGCGAGCACCAGCCGGTCGTACTCCAGCGTGCCCTCGCCGCCCTCGGGGTCGGTGTAGTGCACCGCCCGCCCGTCGAGGTCGATGCGGTCGGCCTCGCCCAGCACCAGCTTGACGTGCGGCAGCGTGCCCGACAGGGAGACCGTGACCCGTCGCGGCTCCAGGACACCGGCGGCGACCTGCGGCAGCAGCGGCAGGTACAGGAAGTAGTCGGTCGGGTTGAGCAGGGTGATGTCGGCGCGGCCCCGGGAGAGTTTGGACAGGGTGCGGGCCGCCCGGTACCCGGCGAAGCCGGCTCCGACGATCACGATGCGGGGTCGACTCACGGTTGCCTCCGGCGCTGTTCGCGTACCTCGGGAGCCTTCCGCGTCCCCATGGCCAGGGCACCCAAACGTCGCCGCCGGGCCGAGGCCCCGCCGTCCGCCGGTTTCCGCAGCGGCCCCCGGGTACCCGGAGCGGGATACGAACCACCCCCTTCACGGAGGCACACCCCCCATGCCCGAGTACGGCTACTTCCTCTCCTGCGAGCAGTACGGTCCCGCGGAGCTGATCGAGCAGGCACGGATGGCCGAGCAGGCCGGATTCCAGGCACTGTGGATCTCGGACCACTACCACCCGTGGAACGACGCGCAGGGGCAGAGTCCGTTCGTGTGGTCGGTGATCGGCGCGCTGTCGGAGGCCGTGTCGCTGCCGATCGAGACGGCGGTGACCTGTCCGACCGTACGCATCCACCCGGCGGTGGTGGCCCAGGCCGCGGCGACCAGCGCGGTGATGACCGAGGGCCGCTTCCGGCTCGGTGTCGGCACGGGCGAGGCGCTGAACGAGCACATCCTCGGTGACGCCTGGCCCGCCGCGCATGTGCGGCTGGAGATGCTGGAGGAGGCCATCCAGATCATGCGCCGGCTGTTCACCGGCGAGGAGGTCAACCACCACGGCACGTACTACACGGTGGAGAACGCCCGCCTGTACACGGTCCCCGACCAGCCCGTCCCGATCGACATCTCCGGCTTCGGGCCCGCGGCGATCCAGCTCGCGTCCCGGGTGGGCGACGGCTACATCACGATCATGCCGGACGAGTCGATGGTGGAGCAGTACCGCAAGGGCGGGGGCGGCGGCAAGCTGGTCAGCGGCGGCACCAAGGTCTGCTACGACACCGACAAGGACGAGGCCGTACGGACCGTGCACCGGCTGTGGGCCAACGAGCAGCTGCCCGGCGAGCTGGGCCAGGTGCTGCCCTCGCCGAAGCACTTCGAGCAGGCGCAGCAGCTGGTCACCGAGGACATGGTGCGGGAGAACCGGGTGTGCGGCGACGACGTCGACGAGCACATAGCGGAACTCAAGCAGTTCGCCGACGCCGGCTTCGACCGGATCTACGTCAACCAGATCGGCCCCGACGTGCGCGGCTTCTTCGACTTCTACCGGACCAAGGTGCTGCCCCAGCTGCAGCACTGACGGGCGGTGAGCAGCCGATGAAGCTCCACCGACCCGCCGTCTCCGTCTACACGGTGCCGACCGACGCCCCCGAGGCGGACGGCACCCTGGCCTGGGACTCCACGACCGTGGTGGTCTGCGAGGTGTCGACGGACGACACGACCGGCACGGGCTGGACCTACGGCCCGGCGGCGGTCGGCGACTTCCTGCGCGACCATCTCGCCCCGCTGGTGGAGGGCATGAGCGCCCTGGACATCCCGGCCGCGCACGAGGCGATGTGCCGCTCGGTCCGCAACGCGGGCCGCCCCGGCATCGCCTCCTGCGCCATCTCGGCCCTCGACCTCGCCCTGTGGGACCTCAAGGCCCGGCTGCTGGAGCTGCCCCTGGCCCGCCTGCTGGGCGTCTGCCGGGAGCGGGTGCCGGTGTACGGCAGCGGTGGCTTCACGACGTACCACGACACGCATCTGGCCGCGCAGCTGAACGGCTGGGTGCACGGCCAGCACATCCCCCGCGTCAAGATCAAGATCGGGGAGAGCTGGGGCGGCGAGGCCGCCCGCGACCTGGCCCGCGTCCGCACGGCCCGCCAGGTCATCGGCTCGCACGCGGAGTTGTACGTCGACGCCAACGGCGCCTATACGCGCAAGCAGGCCGTCCGCGTCGGGCACGCCCTCGCCGAGCACGGCGTGGGCTGGTTCGAGGAGCCGGTGTCCTCGGACGACCTGACGGGGTTGCGGCTGGTCCGGGACGCGCTGGTGTGCGATGTCACGGCCGGCGAGTACGGCTACGACCTGCCCTACTTCGCCCGCATGATCGCCGCAGGGGCGGTCGACTGCCTCCAGGTGGATGTCACACGCTGCGGCGGCCTCACCGAGTTCCTGCGCGCCGCGGCCCTGGCTCAGGCGCACGGCGTGGAGATCTCCACCCACTGCGCCCCGCACGCCCATGCCGCCGTCGCCGCGGCGGTTCCGAACCTGCGCCACATCGAGTGGTTCCACGACCACGTCCGCATCGAGTCGATGTTCTTCGACGGAGCCCTGGACCCCACGGGCGGCACGGTCACCCCGACCCAGGCCCTCGGCCACGGCCTGACGCTGCGGGCGGAGGACGTGGCCGAGTACCGGGTCGCCTAGACCCGGCTAGACCAGGGGAGTACCGGGTCACCTCAGCCCTAGCGGCGGGCCAGGCGGGTGAGTTTGCGGGCGGCGAGGACGCCGGCGCCGACGGTGAGGGCCTTGCCCATCCGGCCGCGGTTCAGGGAGACCCACTCCTGCGGGCTGGTGGAACGGGACTCCGCGTCGAAGCGTCCGTGCGCCCCGAAGTCGTGCCCGTGGGGGCCGTCCGCCGGGGTCCACAGGTTCCCCGGCCGGCCGTGCTCGCCCGGGTCCTGCTGCGAGTCGAACCCGGTGCGGGCGAGGTACCGGTCCAGCAGCCCGGGCGCGACCGCGTTGGCGAGCAGCGTGGCCACCGTCGAGCCGCCGACCCAGTACTCGCGCCGCCGCGCGTGGGAGGCCGCGTGCACGATCGCCCGCGCCGCCACCTCCGGCTGGTACACGGGCGCCACGGGCCGGGCCCGCCCCGGCATACGGCTCAACACCCAGTCGAACTGGGGTGTGTTCACCGCCGGCAGCTGCACCATCGTCGTACGGACGCCGCTGCCCGCGTGCAGCAGCTCGCACCGCAGCGACTCGTTGAACCCCTGGATCGCGTGCTTGGCCCCGCAGTACGCGGACTGCAGGGGAATCCCGCGGTAGGCGAGCGCGGAGCCGACCTGCACGATGGTGCCGCGGTCGCGGGGCAGCATGTGGTGCAGGGCGGCCCGGGTGCCGAACACATAGCCGAGGTACGTCACCTCGGTCACCCGGCGGAACTCGTCCGGGGCGACCTCCGTGAACGGCGCGAAGACGCCCGCGAAGGCGTTGTTGACCCAGACGTCGATCGAGCCGAACGTGTCGGCGACCTGCTGGGCGGCGTCGTCGACGGCCTTGGCGTCGGAGACGTCCACGGGCACGACGAGCGCCTCTCCCCCGGCGCGCTGCACCTCGTCCGCCGCGGCGGCGAGGCCCTCACGGCCGCGGGCCAGCAGGGCGACCCGGTCGCCCCGGGCGGCGAAGGCGAGGGCGGTGGCCCTGCCCACGCCCCCGCTGGCGCCGGTCACCACGACGGCCCGGCCGCGCTTGGACAGCGGCCCCTTCGGCAGTTCCTTCCAAGGCTTGCGCACAGTGCATCACGCCCGGTGGTGCGGAGGTGCGAGGTCGGTGTCGTTCCCGCTGGGTGCCGGCGCGGGCCGCGCCGCAGAGGGCCGGGCCGCGCCGCGCAGCACATAGGCCACGGCGCCCAGGATCACGGCGGTGATCAGCGCCGCGGCCCAGTCCGGCAGGGCCAGGGCGAGGGCCAGGCCCAGGGTGAGCGCGAGGGCCCCGCCCGCGTACAGGGCCACGGTGCCGGAGGCGGCGTACAGCATGGCCGTACGGCGCTGCCTGCGTGTCTGCTCGCGCAGCTCGTCGCGTACGGTCTCGCGGGCCACTTGCGCCAGCTCGTCGACCAGACGCCTGTCCAGATGCTCCAGGTGATCCAAGCGGTCCATGCCGCCCCGGGTACCCGTACACCCGTACGCATAACGCCGTGCGTGACGGCCGCGCACCCGCGCGTAGGCGGGGCGGCGCCCCGAGCCGTGGCGCCCGCGCGGCCGGGGCGCGGGGATCGTGTGGAATGATCACCCGCTTCGGCCGCGCTTAACTAGGCTCCTCCGCATGGAGATTCTCGGAGCCACGCTGCGCGTCTGCGTCGACGACCTGGAGAAAGCGATCCCCTTCTACGAGCGCCTCGCGGGCGGCAGAGCGCTCCGCTTCGAGCGCGGTGGCGTCCAGGTGGCCGCGATCGGCTGTTTCCTGCTGATGAGCGGGCCCCTGGCGGAGCTGGAGGTGCTGCGCAAGGTGGCGGCGACGATCGCCGTGACGGACGTCGACGAGGCCCACCGGGTCCTCACCGAGCTGGGCGCCGACGTCATCGCGGGCCCGGTCGCCACACCGGGGGGCCGCAACCTGATCGCGCGGCACCCGGACGGCACGGTGTACGAGTACGTGGACCGCCGCGGATAGCCGGGCTCGCGGCCCGGATATTCCGTATGCGGTGCGCCCTCGCAGACGTACAGTCGTGCCTTCGACGGCACGAGCAGAGGAGCGGGTCCGCAGATGAGCGAGCAGCACACCTACCGGGTGATCGTCCGGGGCAGCTGGGAGTCCCTCACCGACGAGGCCCGTGCCCGGCTGCTCGCCGAGGCCGGGGAGCACGGTCTGACCAGCATGCGGTTCACCGAGGAGGGCTCGCTGTCGTACGAGCCCTCACCGCTGAAGCACTTCTCGATGCGGTACGTCGTGGTCTCGGACGCGGCGGACGGCGAGGAGATGGCGGCGGCGATCGCGGAGGACCGGGCCGAGACCGCGCTCCGTGGCCTCGGCTACGGTTTCGGGGACCTGCGCTCGACCGTCACCGACCTGGACACGATGAAGGTCAACCGGAAGTCACCATCTCGGCGGTGATGGCCCATCGTTCGTGGTCGCGCCAGGCCCCGTCGACGTAGATCATGTCCGGGGAGAAGCCCTCCAGGCGGAACCCGCAGGTGCGGGCCAGGGCGATCGACGCGGCGTTGCCGGGCTGGACGTTGATCTCCAGCCGGTGCAGCCGCATGGGACCGAAGGCGTGCCGGATCACGAGGTTCAGCCCCTCGCGCATCAGCCCGCGGCCCGCCGCGTGCGCGAAGGCGCCGTAGCCGAGGGTCCCGCACTGGAAGCCGCCCTCGACGATGTTGTTGACGTTGATGAACCCGGCGATGCCGTCGCTGTCCCGCTCGCAGACCAGGAACCCGGCCTTGGTCGGGTCCTCGATCAGCCGGCCCGCGTACAGGGCGTACGCGGCGGCGCTGTCCGGCGGGAAGAGCCAGGGGCGGTGCAGGTCCTTGCTCTCCCGGACGCGGGCGGTGAACTCGGCGCCGTCGTCGTAGGTGAAGTGCCGTATGCCCACCCGGGGGCCTTCGGCGAGATAGCGGGACGCGTGGTGAGGCACCCGGCCACCCTACGACGCGCTAACCGCGCCGCTTCATGAAGTACGCCCCGCACAGGGCGCCGATGACACCCATGCCCAGCAGCGCCATCCACAGCGGCATCGTCACCTCGGGGCCCAGCAGCCGGATCGCGGTGGCGCGGGTGTTCTCGAAGATGAAGATCAGGGCCAGGGCGGCGAGCAGCAGCACGGTCAGCCGGGCGGGCGTCACCGCCTCGGCCCGGCCACCGCTCCTGGTGCCGCTCTCGGAGGTCTTCGGGCTCATGCGACCAGGGTGAGACGGGAGCAGGGCCCGCGCAGGGCGGAGACCGCCTTTCGGGTGACTCACCCGTCTGTCACCGGCAGCTGCAGCACCCCGGTGTTCCCCGGCGCACTGACCACGGTCACCGGCTTGATCCCCCGGTTCCCGACGTAGGCGTCGTCGCTCGCCGCGATCACGAACCGCAGCCGGTGCCCCTTCGCGTACCGGTGCACGATGCCCGGCAGGGTGACGGTGAAGCTCTTCGTCACGTCGGGCACGCGGACCGGGGCGACCAGGCGGTGCACCAGTGTCCGGGTGCCGTCGGGGGCGACGTCGTACAGCTTGGCGAACAGGACGAGCTTGTCGGCGGCGTCGCCCGAGGTCTGGGTCCGCTCCGCCTTCAGGGAGACGACCTTGAGCGTGGCCCGGGGCGCGCCGACGACGTCGAGGTCGCGCTCCAGCGGCGCGCTGGTCCATCCGAGGTAGGTGCCCTTGGTGTCGTACGGCGCCGGGTTCGGCAGCCCGAGGAGTGTGGCCAGCGCGTTCTCCGAGTGGCTGGTGGGGACGAGCCGGTTGGCGTAGGTGCGGCTGCCGGGCGTCACCTCGGCGTGGTTGTCGACGAGTCTGCCGTCGCCGGAGAGGTAGAGGTTCCGGCTGAGCTCGGGGAGGCGGTCGGCGGTGGCGTAGGTGTGGTCCGGGTCGGTGATCCAGTCGCGGTGGTAGGCGAAGGCCGGTCCGGTGTCCACCTGGGTCCGCCGGCGCAGGTGGTGGTCGAACCAGGCCAGGATGCGCCGGCCGACGTAGGAGGACTCCAGGTTGGCCGCGGCGAGGTCGAGCTCGCCCGGTGCGGGGTCGGTGCGTCGGCGGCTGTGGCCCCACGACTGCCAGATCATCTTGGCGGTCGTGCCGCGCGCCCTGAGCGTCCGGTACGTCGCCGTCGCCTCGTTGAGGTTGAAGAGGCTGTCGGCCTGCCCCTGGACCAGCAGGGTGGGCGCCTTCACCCGGTCGAGGTACGACACCGGCGACACACTGCGTGCGTAGGCGAGCAGCCTGGCCGTCCTGTCGGCCGGGTAGCGGCCCGAGTTGAGGGTGCGGACCATCTCGCAGGCCTGGGTGACGAAGTGCAGGCAGGGGAGGGAGTTGATGCGGGAGGCGTCGAGGTTCGGCTCCGTCAGCGGCTGGGCCTCGCCGATGAGGTAGAAGCCGTTGGTCCACTGCCATTTGAAGGCGCCGGGGACTCTCCCGGCACCGGACGCGTTGTTGGGGTCGAGGGAGTACGCCAGGTCGTTCCAGGTGAGCAGGGGCACGAGCGCGTCGACGCGGTGGTCGGCGGCGGCCGTCGCCAGCTGGACGGCACCGCCGTAGGAGCCGCCGATCATGCCGACGCGCGGATCGCCCGGGGCGTCCAGCGTCACGAAGCCGGCGGTGGTGCCGTCGTCGGCGGCGCGCTTCCCGCCCAGGAAGTCGATCAGCTGCGAGGCGGCGGCGCCGTCGATGCGCGGATCGTCGAGCGAGATCAGGCAGCCGGATCTGCCGAACCCGAGGCCGGAGTAGACGAGCGAGACATAGCCGCGCTGTGCGAGGGCCTTGCCGATGGCGTCGGTCCGCCCGTCGGTCTTGCTGCCGCCGAAGCCGTTGGTGGCGAGCACGGCGGGTGCCGGGTGGGCGGGGTCCACGCCCCCGGGCCGGTACAGGTCGGCGTCGACCGCGCAGGTGCGGTCGCCCGCCCGGACGGTGAAGGTGAGCGGAGTGACGGTCAAGCGGTCGGCTGCCTCAGTGGGGACGGTGAGGGCGAGGGATGCGGTGAGGGCGGCGCCGAGGGTGAGCGCGAGAGCGGCTCGTGATCCGGGCACACGACGACGGGACACATGGACCTCCACGCTGAGGACAGCCTCGCTTACCGATCAGTAAGTATGGGCCGGTCGTCATGACGCGAAACGTGTCAGACGATGTCAATCACCGTGAAGAGGGCTTTCTTGACGAGTATTCAGCGGTGGGCGGGTCAGCGCAGGGCCGGCTCGTCGAGCGTCAACGTTCCCGCTTCCGCGTCGAGTTCGGCGGCGACCCCGAAGGGGATCGTGAGCGCCCCTTCGCAGTGGCCGAACCGGACGTCCTCCACGACCGGCACGCCGAGCCCTCCGAGCCGGTCGGCGAACAACGGACGCAGGCCCTCGTACGGCTCGCACCGCTCCCACGAGCCGAGCAGCACCCCGTGGACCCCGTCGAGCCGGCCGGCGCGCAGCAGCTGGGTGAGGTAGCGGTCCAGCCGGTACGTCTCCTCCCCCACGTCCTCCAGGCAGAGCAGCCCGCCGCGCGCGGAGGGCCGGGCGTGCGGGGTGCCCAGCTCGGCGGCGAGCAGGCTCAGGCAGCCGCCGAGGGTGACGCCCCGCGCCCGGCCGGGAACCAGGGGCGTGCCACCGGAGGTGATCGTGCGGACCGTCTCCGGCGCGAAGAGGGTGGCCCTCAGGTGGTCCTGCGCCCCGGCGTTCTTGATGAAGTCGATGCCCGCGGCCATCGGGCCGTGCAGCGTGACCAGGCCCAGCCGGGTGGCGAACGCCTCGTGCAGCGCGGTGATGTCGCTGAAGCCGACGAACACCTTCGGCCCGGCCGCGCGCATCGCCTCCCAGTCGAGCAGGTCGGCCATCCGCTGCGCCCCGTACCCGCCCCGTGCGCACAGCACCGCGTCCACCGACGGGTCGCACCAGGCGGCCTGCAGATCGGCGGCCCGGTCCGCGTCCGTGCCCGCCAGATAGCCGAACTCCCGGTGCCGGTCCAGCACATGGGGCGCGACCACGGGGTCGAGGTCCCAGCCGCGCAGCAGGTCCAGCCCGGCCTGCAGCCGTTCCTCGGGCACGGGCCCGCTGGGCGCGACGACGGCCACGCGGGCGCCGGGGGCGAGCCGGGACGGTCGGAGAAGGGGTTTCACTTGGTCAGCTCCAGGGTCGGGATGCCGCGCGGGTTCAGGCCGAACACCTGGGCGTACAGGGAGAGTTCGGACTCCAGGACACGGATCGTGGTCTCCGCCCGCCGGAAGCCGTGCCCCTCGCCCTCGAAGGTGAGGTAGGCGTGCGGCACCCGTCTGCCCTTCAGGCGGGCGAGGAACCTCTCGCACTGAGCGGGCGGGCAGATCACGTCATCCAGGCCCTGGAGCAGCAGGAACGGCGCGCTGACGCGGTCGGCGTGCTCGATGGGCGACCGCTGCGCGTACCGGCCGGGCACTTCGGCGTACGGGCCGATGAGGGTTTCCAGGTACTGCGACTCGAAGTCGTGGGTCTCCCCCGTGCCCCAGCCGGTGAGGTCGAGGACGGGGTACAGGATGGTGCCGCAGGCGTAGACGTCGGTGGTGGCCAGCGAGGCGGCCGCGGTCCAGCCGCCCGCGCTGCCGCCGCGGATGGCGAGCCGGTCCCGGTCGGCGGTGCCCTCGTCGGCCAGGGCCAGCGCGACGGCGGCGCAGTCCTCGACGTCGACCACGCCCCACTGCTCGCGCAGCCGGTCGCGGTAGTCCCTGCCGTGTCCCGTCGAGCCGCCGTGGTTGACCTCGGCGACCCCGATGCCGCGCGAGGTGAAGTAGGCGATCTCCAGGTCGAGGACGAGGGGCGCCCGGCTGGTGGGGCCGCCGTGCACCCGGATGACGTACGGCGGCAGCTCGCCGCCGGGTGGCACGCAGCCGGGGTTGTGGGGCGGGTAGACGTGCGCGTGGATCTCACGTCCGGCGGGGCCGGTGAAGGTGCGGATCTGCGGCTCGGGATAGTAAACGGGGTCCACGACGTCCTCATGCGCGGCGCCGATCACGCGGGCGTGGCCGGTACGGGCGTCCAGCTCCACCACCTCGTAGGAGGAACGCGGGCTCGCGCCGACGCCCACGACCCGCTCGCCGAGCGCCGCAAGGGTGGGCGCGAACTCCGTCCAGGGACCCGCCGCGTCGACGACCTCGCCGGTCTCGGGGTCCAGCATCCCGAGCGCGGTGGCGCCGCGGCCGTGCACGACGGCGATCAGACCGCTGTCCAGCGGCGCGAACCAGCGCAGACCGAGCTTCCACAGCGGCCCGGCGAACTCCTCCTCGCGCGGGCACACCGGTACGCCGTCGCGGTAGAGGTTCCACCAGCCGGTGCGGTCGCTCGCGTACAGCAGGGAGCCGTCGGGGGCCCAGTCGACCTGCGCGATGGACTCCTCGGGACCGCCGGCGACGGTCCGGGCCTCCCGTAGGGGGCCGTCTCCTTCGATCCCGGCGACGATCAGCTCGGTGCCGTCCCAGGGCATGCGCGGGTGGTCCCAGGCGAGCCAGGCCGCACGCCGCCCGTCCGGCGAGATCCGGGGGCCGGTGACGAACCGGTGCCGGGCGTCGGTGAGTTCGCGTACGGCGTCCCGGTCCTGCGCCGCCGAGCCGTCCAGCGGCACCGCGGCGAGCACGCGGCGCACGTCCGTGGGCCCGTCGCCGGTGAACTCCTCCAGCACGCACCACACCTCACCGAGTCCGAGGCGCAGCTGCGGCTCCGCCCAGCGCAGGCCGCCGCCCACCGGGGACACGGGGGTCAGCGGGCGCGGCTCACCGCCCGGCTCCCACCGGTACAGCCGCTGGTCGGCGAAGTGCACGAAGACGACCAGCGGCCCGCCGTCCGTCAGCACCGCGGCCCAGGGCCGTCCGCCGTACTCGATGACACGGCTGCGTACGTTCCACGGAGCCGCCAGCACCGGTTCCTGGGTCCCGTCGGCGCGCCGCCGCACCAGCGTGCGGCGTCCGCCCTCGGCGGGGCGCGCCTCGGTCCACCACACCTCGTCGCCGACGAACCCCACGAACTCGGGGTACCCGTCGTGCGCGGCGGCGAGCGACGCGTCGATCGGCGAGGGCCACGATCCGTACGCCAGGGTCTGCACGCTCTCCCCCACTCCCCTAGGCCGTCCGCAGGAAACGGTCGAGTACCCGGACGCCGAAGTGCAGCGCCTCGACGGGGACGCGTTCGTCGACGCCGTGGAACAGGGCCGAGTGGTCGAAGCCCTCGGGGAGCTTCAGCGGCGAGAAGCCGTAGCCGGTGATGCCGAGGCGCGAGAACTGCTTGGCGTCCGTGCCGCCGGGCATGCAGTACGGCACCACGTGTCCCTCCGGCGCGGACTCCTCCACGGCGGCCCGCATCCGCCGGTACGTCGGCGAGTCCACCGGCGCCTGGAGGGCGACCTCACGGTGCTGGAACTCCCAGTCCACGTCCGGGCCGGTCAGCCGGTCGAGGGTGGTACGGAACTCCTCCTCGTGGCCGGCCAGGTAACGGCCGTCCACGTAGGCCACGGCCTCCCCCGGGATCACGTTGATCTTGTAGCCGGCGTTCAGCATGGTCGGGTTGGCGCTGTTGCGGACGGTGGGCTCGACGAGCCCCGCGGCCGGGCCGAGTTTCTCCAGGAGGGTGTCGATGTCGTCCAGGTCGGCTTCGAGGCCGTACAGCCCGGCGAGTTCGGTGAGGGCCGCGTGGACGGTCGGGGTCAGCCGGATCGGCCACTCGTGGTCGCCGATGCGGGTGATGGCGGCGGCCAGGCGGGTGACGGCGTTCTCCCGGTTCGTCCGGGAACCGTGCCCGGCCCGCCCGCGCGCGGTGAGCTTGAGCCAGCCCGTGCCGCGCTCGCCGGCCGCGATCGGATAGAGCTGCCGGCCGCTGCCGTCGTGGAAGGTGAACGCCCCGGACTCGCTGATGCCCTCGGTGCAGCCCTCGAACAGCGCGGCGTGCTCGTCGGCGAGGAAGCCGGAGCCGTCCTCGGCGCTGGCCTCCTCGTCCGCGGTGAACGCGATCACCACGTCCCGCCGGGGCCGTACGCCCTGCCGGGCCCAGGCCCGCACGACGGCGAGGATCATCGCGTCCATGTTCTTCATGTCGACCGCGCCACGGCCCCAGACGACCCCGTCGCGGACCTCCCCGGAGAACGGGTGCACGCTCCAGTCCGCGGCCTCGGCGGGCACCACGTCCAGATGGCCGTGGACCAGCAGCGCGTCCGCCGACGGGTCGGTGCCCTCGACACGGGCGACGACGTTCGTCCGGCCCAGGGTGCGTTCCAGCAGCACCGGTGCCAGTCCGGCCTGAGCGAGCCGCTCCGCCGCGTACTCGGCGGCCGGGCGCTCCCGGCAGTCGCCGCCGCCCCGGTTGCTGGTGTCGATCCGGATGAGGTCGGACGTGAACGTCACGACCTCGTCCAGGGCCTGCCCGTCAGCCATACTGCTCCTCCACCGCCGCCGAGACGATCGTGGTGACCGCCTTGAACGTGCGGATCCCCTCGTACATGGTGCCGCTGGTGTAGGTCACCTTCCGCTCTCCGGCGCGGTCCACACCCGGCACGACGGTCGCGGCCATCGCCAGGTGCTCCGCGTCGAACTCCACCGCGACGGTGAACGGTCCGCCGCGCACCGGCGCGTGACGCACCGCCAGTGGGGCGGCCTCCTTGGCCGCCGCCCGGATGTCGGCGGCGGTCCTGGCCGGTGTACGGCACACGGCCGCGTACCGCGAGACGTGGTCCTTGACGGCGACCTTCAGCGCCTCGGGCGCGTAGCCGAGGGCGTCCTCGCAGGCCACGTCGTCGCCGGTGACGAGGACGACGGGCACCCCGTACTCGGCGACGACATGGGCGTTGAGGAGCCCCTCGCTGGCCCGGACGTCGTTCAGCCACACCCCGGTGATGGAGTTGGCGAGGTAGGTGTGCGCGAGGACGCCCTCCATGCCGGCGCCCGCGTGGTAGCCGACGAACGCGACACCGTCCACGTCGCCGTGCTGCACGCCCTCCACCATGGACAGCGCCTTGTGCCGCCCGGTCAGCATCTGCGCCCGCTCGTCCAGCTGCTCCAGCAGCAGATTGCGCATACTCCAGTGCGCCTCGTTGATGAGGACCTCATCGGCGCCACCGTCGAAGAAACCGAGCACGGCGGCGTTGACGTCCGAGGTGAACAGCGAACGGCACCGCTCCCACTGCGACGCGCCCGGCACCACATCGTCCGGCCAGGTCACGCCCGTGGCGCCCTCCATGTCGGCGCTGATCAGGATCTTCATGCTGCGTCACGTTACGCGCCGGAGGGGGGACCGGCCATGGCTGAGGGCGTCAGGTCGCACTCTTCACAGAACGGTACAACCTTATACTTTTCCGCCCTTCAATTAAGTTCTACGCTCATGTACAGAGGGCGGGCGGATGGCCGGCCTGTCGACCTCCGTCGCCTGCACCGAACGGAGGCGGATATGAAAACGTCGATACGGCGGTCCGCGATCCTCACGAGCGCGGCCGCCCTGGTGATGGCCGTCTGCGGCGCGACCGGCACCGCCCGCGCCGAGCCGGGCGATGGTGTGCTCCAATTCGGGTACGTCCTGCCGGAGACGGGACAGCTGGCCTACCTCGGCCCGCCGCAGATCGAGTCGCTGAAGTTCGCGATCCAGACGATCAATGACGCCGGCGGAGTGCTGGACAGGTCCGTACCGGCAGTGGTCTCCAGTGACGAGGCGGGCCAGGAGGCCGTCGCCGCCCAGTCGGCCGACCGGGTCCTCGCGGCGGGCGTGGACGCGGTCATCGGCGCCGCGGCCTCCGGCATGTCGCTGGCGTTCATCGACCGGGTGACCGGAGCGGGCGTCGTGCAGTGCTCGGGGTCGAACACCGCACCCACCTTCACCGACTACGAGGACGACGGGTTCTACTTCCGTACCGCCCCGAGCGACGCGTTGCAGGGCCCCGTCCTGGCGGATGTCGTCCGCGACGACGGCCACGACCGGGTGGCTCTGGTGGCACGGGCGGACGACTACGGGCGCGGCCTCATGGAGACCACACGGAACACGCTCGAAGACCGCGGTGTGACGGTGACGCTCGCCGAGACGTACGACCCTGAGGCCACCAACTTCGACCAGGTCGTCCAGCGGATCGAGAACTCCCGGCCGGACGCCGCGGTGGTGATCGCCTTCGAAGAGGGCGCCCAGATCCTGCAGGGCATGATCGAGGCCGGAATCGGGCCCGACCGGATCGGCGTCTACGGCGCCGACGGACTGCGCAGCGAGGAGCTGCCCTCGCTGGTCTCCCCGAAACAGCCGGAGAGGCTCGCCGGGATGAAGGGGACCGCCCCGGCGTCGGCGGCTAACGAGCAGTACGTGAAGGACCTGAAGAAGTTCGCGCCCGACCTGAAGGAGCTGCAGTTCGCTCCGCAGGTGTTCGACTGCGTGACGACGATCGCACTCGCCGCCGAGAAGGCGGGGTCCGACGACCCGGGCGAGTACGTGAAGGAGATGAACGGGATCACCAGGGACGGCGAGAAGTGCACCACGTTCGCCGCCTGCAAGGAGCTGCTCGCCGACGGCAGGAACATCGACTACGACGGGGTGAGCGGCCCGCTCGACTTCACCGACAACGGAGAACCCGGCCAGGCGACGATCGAGGTGTACGGCTACAACGAGCAAGGAAAACTGCAGACGCTGCGTACCGAGATCAGCAGGGCCCAGGGGTGACGGGAGAACGGAAGGGACAGGAGTCAACGGACGCGGGCGAGCGTGCCGAGGTAGAGCTCGACCACCTTCCGGTCGTGCAGCAGGGCCGTGCCCGTGCCGGTGTACGCGTTGCGGCCCTGGTCGAGCACGTAGCCGCGGTCGCAGAACTGCAGGCACCTGCGGGCGTTCTGCTCGACCATGAGGACGGCGACGCCCGCGCTGTTGATCATTCTGCACCGGTCGAACACGTGGTCCTGATGCAGCGGTGACAGACCCGCGGACGGCTCGTCGAGCAGCATCAGCTGCGGCTCCGTCATCAGCGCGCGTGCCATCGCGAGCATCTGGCGTTCGCCGCCGGACATCGCGCCGGCCTTCTGCTTCCGGCGGTCGGCCAGCACGGGGAAGAGTTCCTCCACCGACGCGACCCGCCGCGCGTAGGTCCTGGGCCGCAGATACACCCCCATCCGCAGGTTCTCCTCGACGGTGAGGGTGGGGAACACGTTCTGCACCTGTGGCACGTAGCCCACGCCCCGTCGGACCAGCTCGTGCGCGGGCCGGTTGGTGACGTCCTCGCCGCGCAGCCGCACGGTCCCGCCGCGCACCCGCAGCAGCCCGAAGACGGCCTTGAGAAGCGTCGACTTGCCGGCGCCGTTGGGGCCGATCACGCCGACCACCTCGCCCGGCCGCACCTCGACGCTGCATCCGCGCAGCACGTCGACACCGGGAACGTAACCGGCGACGATGCCTTCGGCCGCCAGCACCGGCGCCTGTTCCTGGGCGGACATCGCTACTCCTCCTTCCCTGTCTCCTTTTCCGTCTCCTTCTCCGTCTCCTTTTCCGTCTCCTTTTCCGTCTCCTTTTCCGTCTCCCCGGACGTGTCCGGTTCGTCGTGCCGCTTGCCCAGGTAGGCGTCCACGACAGCGGCGTTCCGGCCGATCGTGTGGGGTGGGCCCTCGGCCACCAGCCGGCCGTCGGCCATGACGGCCACCCAGTCGCTGATGCCCATCACCACGTCCATGTCGTGCTCCACGAAGCACACCGTCAGCCCCTCGTCGCGCAGCCGGGTGATGTGCCCGAGCAGGGACTGGGCCAGCGCGGGGTTCACCCCGGCCATCGGTTCGTCGAGCAGGAGCATGAGCGGGCGGGCCATCAGCGCGCGGGCCAGTTCCAGCAGTTTGCGCTGACCGCCGGAGAGCGTGCCGGCATGGTCGTCACGCAGGGGCGCGAGCCGGAACCGGTCCAGCAGTTCGTCGGCCCGGCGCTCCAGCTCCCGCTCCTGCCCGTGCCACAGCGGTCGCAGCAGTGCGGGCAGGGCCCGCTCGCCGCGCTGCCCGGGCGCGGCGAGCAGCAGGTTCTCCAGCACGGTCAGCCCGGCGAGCGTCCTGGTGAGCTGGAACGTCCGCACCAGTCCCCGCCGCGCCACCCGGTGCGCCGGGGAGCCGGTGAGCGGCTGTCCGTCGAACGACCACCGGCCGCCGTCGGCCCGGTCGAACCCGCTCACGACGTTGAACAGCGTGGTCTTGCCGGCGCCGTTGGGCCCGATGAGCGCCGTGATGGTCCCGCGCTGCACCTCCAGGTGCTCGACGCGCACGGCGACGAGGCCGCCGAAGGTCCGGGTCACCCGGTCCAGGACCAGCAGCGGGTCGGGCTTGCGCACGCCCGGCTCGGGAGCGATCGCGGCGAGCCGGCCGGTGTGCGGCACGGCAGTGTCAGCGGCCACTGAGCAGCATCTCCTTCCGGCTGCCGAGGATGCCCTGCGGCCGGAACGCCACCAGGAGCATCAGGGCGACCCCGACGAGCGCGAAGCGCACCGCGCCGACCTCCGACGTACTGATGAGGTCGGGCGAGACGTACCCGGCGTCGATGGCCTGCCGGAGCGCGCTGTCGAGGAAGCTGAGGACGAACCAGAACAGGATCGAGCCGACGACCGGCCCGAGGATCCGCCCGGCGCCTCCGAGGACGAGCAGCGTGTAGAGGAAGAACGTGACGCCCGGATCGTAGTTGTCCGGGTTCACCGACTGCACCTGGATCGCCTGCAGCATGCCCGCGACGGCCCCGATGACGCCGCCCAGCACGAGGCTCTGCATCTTGTACGCGTAGACGTTCTTGCCGAGGCTGCGCGCGGCGACCTCGTCCTCGCGGATCGACCGGATGACACGGCCCCACGGGCTGTGGATCAGCAGGGCGAGCAGACTTCCGGCCACGACCACCAGCGCCCACCCGACGATCATGACCCAGAGATCACGGGAGCTGAACCTCACCAGCCACACGCCGTAGGAGCCGCGCTCGATCGGGTTGAGCGCGTAGAAGCCGTTCGCGAACCTCTGCAGCCCGAACACCCCACCGGTGACCGGCTCGGCCCAACTGGACCGGTAGAACAGCCGTAGCGCCTCCCCCGCCGCGATCGTCGTGATGGCGAGATAGTCGGCGCGCAGCCGCAGGGTGGGCAGGCCGAGCAGCAGGGCCAGCACGATCGCGCAGGCGATGCCGCCGAGGACGCCGAGCCACATCTCCCCGCCGTACGTCGACACGGTGACGGCGAGCCCGTAGCCGCCGACCAGCATGAAGCCGACCTGGCCGAAGTTGAGCAGACCGGTGTAACCGAAGTGCAGGTTCAGCCCCGTCGCGGCGAGCGCGTACACGGCGGCGATGGGGCCGATCCCGGCGCGCAGGGCGTCGGAGACGATGACCGAGAAGTCCATGGCGCCCCCTCAGCCGACGCGTTCCGCCCGGCCGAGGATGCCCTGCGGCCGGACGAGCAGGACGACGATGAGGACCAGCAGAGCCCACGCGTACTGCAGGTCCACCGGGAACCACAGGGTGGACATCTGGGCGACGACGCCGATGACGAGGCTGCCCACCACCGCGCCGTAAGCGGAGCCGAGGCCGCCCAGGATGATCCCCGCGAACATGAGCAGCAGGAGCTTGAAGCCGATGTCCCAGGTGACGATCTCCACCAGGCCCAGGAAGACCCCGCCGAGCGCGGCCAGCCCTCCGCCGAGCATCCACACGAACAGCACCACCCGCGGCACATCGATGCCGGACGCCTCCGCGAGGTCGCGGTTGGCGGAGACGGCCCGGACGGCCGTGCCGATCCGCGTCTTCTGCAGGAGCGCGGCGATGCCGAGCAGCACCAGCACGGCGAGCAGGGTGACGGTGAGGTCCCGTGGGGTGATGCCGGCCGGTCCGAGGTCGATCGTGCTCTGGATGTCGTACTGCGCGTAGGAGGCCGGCCGGGTTCCGTACAGCACGAGCACCACGTGCCGCAGCAGGAGCGAGAGCCCGATGGTGACGATGAACATGTTGATCAGCCCGGTGCCCCGAGCCCGCAGCGGGCGCCAGACGCCGCGCTCGACGGCTCCGCCCAGGAGGGCGCCGAAGGCGACCGCGGCGATGGCGGCGGGGATCAGGTGCCAGCCCGGCCCGGCCGGGGAGACGTTGAGGAAGAACGCGAAGGTCGCACCGATCGTGACGAATTCGCCGTGTGCGAAGTTGATCAAGTGGATGGTGCCGAAGATCAGTGAGAGTCCGATCGAGGTGATCGCGATGATGACCCCGAACTGGATGCCGTCGATCAGCGCCTGCAGAGCGCGCGCGCCGAACGTGGGGCCGCGCGGAGCTCCCTCACCCTGTGCCCGGGCGGAGACCGTGGGCACCATCAGGAGGACCAGGGTGAGGGCCGGTACGAGCATCCGCTGAGAGCGCACGATGGTTCCGATACGTCACGAACGTCCCTTGTGGCTCAGTGTAAGTGCAGGTTGGGGTGGTGGCCGATGGGTCCCGGCGAGAACATCGCGAGTGCGTACAACGACGACAGTGTGCTCTTCCGGGTGTTGCGGCACCTCGGCTGGGACAGCCTGGCCAACATCGGCTGGTTCACACTGCCCGCCCTGCCGGTCGCGGCACTGGCCGGGCCGGTGCCCTTTCAGCGCCGTCTGGCTCGCCGGTCATTGGCGTTGCTGGACGCCCGGCCCGGACAGCTTGTCCTGGATGCCGGGTGCGGCCGCGGGGACACCACGGCGCGGTTGGGTGCCGCGGGATGCCGGGCACTGGGGGTGGACATCCAGCCCGCGCAGATCGACCGGGCACGTCGCCGGTTCGGTGACGGCGCGCGTTTCGCCGTGGCCGACGCCACCGCCCTGCCACGGCAGGCAGCGGGGATCGGGTTGACCGACGGTTCCTTCGACCGGGTGCACTGCCTGGAGGCCGCCTTCCACTTCGGCCACGAGGGCCGTCGGGCGTTCCTGGACGAAAGCTTCCGGCTGCTCCGCCCGGGAGGCCGGCTGGTCCTCGTGGACGTCACGGCCCGTACGGATCAGCCGATCGGGACCCTCGACCCGAACGGCCTCGTACGCGCGACGTGGCGCTTCGACGACATCGAGCCGTACGAGCGGTATCCGCTGATGGCTGCCGCGGCCGGCTTCACCACGCACCGCGTCCTCGACTGGACCACCCCCGTCCTCCACCGGGCGTCCCACCTCTGTGCCCTGTTCGCCGCCACGGCGTCCACCCGGGCCGGCCGGCAGGCCCTGTGCCTGCGGTGGCCCGGCCTGAGAACGCTCGACGCGAGCGACTGGGACGAGGTCATCGCCGTCGTCCGAGCGCACCGGGCCATCGGGCGCGTCACGCGCTACACGGCGTACGTCCTCGACAAACCCGCGAACGGCCCACCCGACACGGCGCAGTAGCAGCGATCGATGCGGCCATACGCCCCTGTCGTCACCGTCGCACCAGCCGTCCCAGCGGCGAGCAGTCCGGCCCGGTGCCGCCGCGACGCCTCTTGTCAGTCCTGGTGCCCCAGTTGGAGGTCCCGCTCGATGCATTCCTCTCCGGCCAGCCGGAGGACGCTCGTGGCAGGCGGATAACCGGCGGCGACGACGGTGTACTCGCCGCCGGACAGTCCGACGAACCGGAAGGATCCGTCGACACTGGTCGTGACCGTGTCGACGACGTTGCCGGCCGCGTCGAGCAGGGTCACGCGCGCGTCCTCGACGGGCCGCCCGCCACCCGCCCGCGCGGTGCCGCGCAGCACCGCCCCGCCGGTGAGCCGGATGTCCTGCCGGGTCTCCCGGGCGGCCTGGACGGTGACGGGGAGCGCGGCCGGGCGGTAGGCGCGCGCAGGGGCACCGGCGGCCAGGGTGTACTCGCCGGCCAGCAGATCGGTGATGGCGTACCAGCCCTCGCGTCCGCTGCGGGTGCTGGCGACCACCTCCCCGTGCGCGTTGGTGAGCGTGACGGTGGCGTCGCGCACGGGGGTGCCGCCGACGCTGAGCACGCTGCCGGTGAGGCGTGCGGCGCCGCCGAGGACGAGGTCGAGTTCCAGGGGGCGCTCGCCCATGGTCACGGACACCGCCTGCGGCTGGTGACCGCCGGCCGCGGCGATCAGGATGTACGGCCCCGGGCCGGGCGTGATCAGTGCGTACCGCCCGTCCTCGCCGCTGACGCTCCGCCCGACCTGCTGTCCGGTCACGTCGACGAGCGTGAGTGCCGCGCGGGGCACGGCGGTCCCGTCGGGGTTCCGCACCGTGCCGCAGACGGGGACACCGGCCACATACGGCGAACGTGCCTGCGGGATCGTGCTGTTCGGTGTCGCGTTCTCCGTCTCGTCGGCGGGGTCGTCGTGGGACACCAGGGGTTTCTCCTTGAGGAAGAAGGCGATGAGCAGACCGAGGACGAGGACCGGCACCAGATGGAGGAAGATCCGCGGCATGGCGTCGGCGTAGGCCCGGACGTAGCCGTCACGCAGCGCCGGAGGCAGCGCGTGGACGAGCTCCGGCGTCAGGGAGCCGGGGTCGGGAAGCCGGACGCCCGCGCGCGGGGGGAGGTGTTCCGCCAGGGCCTCGGTGAGGCGGCCGACGAAGAGCGTGCCGACGGCGGCCGCGCCGACGCTGCCGCCGATCTGCCGGAAGTAGGTGGTGGCGCCGGTGGCGGTGGAGAGATCCGCGGGGCGCACGGAGTTCTGCACGGCGAGGATCAGTACTGGCATCACCATGCCGACGCCCGCGCCGAGGAGCGCCGTCCAGATGCAGTACTGCAGCCGGGGCGTGTCGGCGTCCAGTCCGGACAGCAGCCACATGCCGGCCGAGGAGAGCACCCCTCCGAGGATCGGGTGGACCTTGTAGCGCCCGGTGCGGCGGATGAGCTGCCCGGCGATGACCGAGGCGCCGACCATGCCGCCCGTCATCGGCAGCATCAGCAGGCCGGACTCGGTGGCGGAGACGCCGTCGGCCATCTGCAGGAACGTCGGCAGGTAGCCGGCGGTGCCGAACAGGGCGACGCCGGTCACGAGTCCGACCAGGCCGGTGACGTTGAAGGCGGAGTCCCTGAAGAGCCGGAGCGGGATGAGGGGTTGGGCGGCGAGGTGCTCGGCGACGAGGAAGAGGGCGCCGGCCACCACCGCTCCCGCGCCGAGGCCGAGGATGACACGTGAGTCCCAGGCGTACTCGCGTCCGCCCCAACCGGCCAGCAGGACCAGGCAGGTGGAGACCGCGGCGAGCAGCACCGCACCCGGGATGTCGAGGCGGGGCCTGGCTTCCGGCTTCGGCAGCTTCGGTCCGACGGTGACGAGGGCCAGGGTGAGCAGGCCGAAGGGCACGTTGACGTAGAAGCACCAGCGCCAGGAGAGGTGGTCCGTGAGGTGACCGCCCAGCAGGGGCCCGGCGACGGAGGCGAGCCCGAACGCGCCTCCGAGCAGCCTCCCGCAGCGGCCGTGCCGCCCCGGTGGCACGATGTCCGCGGCGATCGCCTGTACGCCGATCATGAGGCCGCCCGCGCCGGCGCCCTGCACGGCACGGTAGGCGATCAGCTGGTCCATGGTCTGCGCCCGGCCGGACAGCGCGGAGCCGGCGACGAAGACGACGGTCGCGAACTGGAAGACGCCCTTGCGGCCGAGCCGGTCGCCGAATGCGCCGCAGACCGGCAGTGCGACGGTGGCCGCGAGCAGGTAGGCCGTGATCGTCCAGGACATCCGGTCGAGGCCGTGCAGCTCACCGACGATCGTCGGGAGCGCCGTGGCGACGACCATCTGCTCCAGGGCGGCGAGCACCAGCGCCAGGGTCAGCCCGGCGAAGAGCAGCCGCACGCGGCGCGGACTCAGCGGGGCGGCCCGGTCCCGCGCGGGCATCTCCGGTGGCGCCACGGCCGGTTCGTCCTGTGTGAGAGTGACCCCGCCCACGTACGCTCCCCTCGTCGCACCGACGCACACAACCCGCGCAAAGCGGGAACTGCGGGCGAGTGCGACGAGTTACGAGAGAACGCGGCGCGGGAGGGAGATCCACTCGAACCGGTGACGGGGTCGACGACCCCGGGGTTCACCCCTCGAGGGCCTACTTCTCGACCTCGGCGGCGAGCTTGGCGAGCATCGCGTCGTAGATCCGGCCGAGCCCCTTGGGCGCGAAGGTCCTCTCGAAGAAGCCGCCGATACCGCCCGCGCCGGTCCAGGTGGTGGTCACGACCACCCGGGACCTGCCCTCGCCGGCCGGGGTGACCCGCCAGGTGGTGACCATGGAGGAGTTGCGGTCCTTCTCGACGAGCTCGCCGTCGGTCGGCTCGCTGACCTCCAGCAGGCAGTCACGGACACGCTTGCTGGTGGCCTGGAGCTTCCAGTGGACGAGGGTGCCCTCGCCGTCTCCGCCCTCGCGGACCTCGTACTCGCTGAACTGCTCGGGCAGCAGCCTCGCGCGCGTACCGCTGTAGTCGGCGAGGGCGTCGAACACCGTCTCCGCGTCCGCAGCGACGATCCGCTCCGTCGTGGCCTCGACCTGCGCCATCGGTTCCTCCAGGACAGTGGGTTCTCGGGGTCGGGGCAAGCCAACCACCCCGGTCCCCGGCCCCCCAAATCGGGGGTGCCGCAGTGCGGCCGGACCGCACATCCGCACGATCAAGGGAACAAGTGTTCTATTCTGTGTCCCAGTGCTACCGAGGAGGCGTCATGCGCTGGGAGAACCTCACAGTGGAGTCCGGCCACGAGCGGGCCGACGCCGCGCTCTTCGGCGCGGACGCGGTGACGACGCGGACCTTCGACACGCCCGAGTTCCGCGGGATCACCTTCCACGAGGTGCGGGCCCGCTCGATCATCAACCGGGTGCCGGGCGCCTCGCGCATGCCCTTCGAGTGGACGGTCAACCCCTATCGCGGGTGCACGCACGCGTGCGTGTACTGCTTCGCCCGCAAGACGCACAGCTATCTGGACCTCGACACGGGGACCGGCTTCGACACCCAGATCGTGGTCAAGGTGAACGCGCCCGAGGTGCTGCGCCGCCAGCTGGCATCGCCCCGCTGGCAGGGCGAGCACATCGCGATGGGCACCAATGTCGACTGCTACCAGAGGGCGGAGGGCCGCTATCGCCTGATGCCGGGCATCCTCGGCGCCCTGCGCGACCACTCCAACCCCTTCTCGATCCTGACCAAGGGCACACTGATCCTGCGCGACCTCGACCTGCTGGTGCAGGCGTCCCAGGTGACGGACGTGGGCATCTCCGTCTCGGTCGGCTTCGTCGACCCCGAGCTGTGGCGCACCGTCGAGCCGGGCACCCCCGCGCCGGAGCGCCGCCTGGAGGTCGTACGGACACTCGGCGAGCACGGCATCGGGTGCGGTGTGCTGATGGCGCCGGTGATCCCCTTCCTGAGTGACCATCCGGCCCAACTGCGGGCCACCGTACGGGCGATCGCGTCCTCGGGCGCCACGTCCGTGACGCCGCTGGTGCTGCATCTGCGCCCCGGCGCCCGGGAGTGGTTCATGGCCTGGCTCGGCCGTGAGCACCCGCATCTGGTGCGCCGGTACGAGCGGCTGTACGCGGAGGGCGCCTACGCCCCGAAGTGGTATCAGCGCCGGATCACCCGTCAGGTCCACGAACTGGCCGAGCAGTACGGCATCGGGCCCACGCGCGCGGGCGCGTCACGACGGGTGCGGCAGCCGGAGCCGGTCGAACCCGAGGGGCCCGAGCCCACTCAACTCACGCTCATCTAGGAGCATTAGAGGGCATTCGACGACTCTGTTGGGTCAAGAATTTGGCAGAACACGCTCATCCGGGTGCGCTTTCCGGGACGATGCGGCGGAGGCCGTGAACCTCGCGGCTCGAAACCCCTCCGTCCTGGGAGGACTCCATGAGAAGACGCGCAGCCATGCTGTGCGGCGCTGCCGTCGTCGTGGCCGGAAGCCTCACGACCGTCCCCGCCGAGGCAAGCGCATCCCCCACCGCCACGCAAACCCCGCTCGCGGCGAACCTCACCTGGAAGAAGTGCGGCACCACCGACTATCCGACGCTCCAGTGCTCGTCCGTCAAGGTGCCGCTCGACTACCGGGACCCGCACGGGAAGCAGATCACGCTGGCGCTGTCCCGCGTCCCGCACACCGCGAAGACCTACCAGGGCCCGCTGCTGGTCAACCCCGGCGGTCCCGGCGGCAGCGGCCTGACGCTGGCCGGGTTCGTCGCGTCCGCACTGCCCAAGGAGGTCGCGGCCCAGTACGACGTCATCGGCTTCGACCCGCGCGGCGTGGGTGACAGCCGGCCGGCCTTGGACTGCAAGCCGGGCTACTTCGACCCGGTGCGACCGAACTCCGTGCCGAGCACGCCCGCGATCGAGAAGGCCAACCTCGCGCGCGCCAAGTCCTTCGCCGACGCCTGCGGCAAGAAGTACGCGGGGGTGCTGCCGTACATCAACACCATCAGCGCCGTGCAGGACATGGACTCGATCCGTAAGGCCCTCGGCGCGAAGAAGCTGAATTACTTCGGCTATTCGTACGGAACCTATCTCGGCGCGGTCTACGCGAAGCTGTACCCGGAGCGGGTGCGGCGCCTGGTGCTGGACTCGATCGTCGACCCCACCGACGTGTGGTACGACGCCAACATCAACCAGGACTACGCCTTCGACGACCGCCACCAGGCCTTCATGGCATGGGTCGCCAAGTACGACTCCACGTACAAGCTCGGCACCGACCCGGCCAAGATCGAGGCCAAGTGGTACGCGATGCGGGCGGCACTCGCCAAGAAGCCGGCCGGCGGGAAGGTCGGCGCCTCCGAGCTGGAGGACACCTTCATTCCCGGCGGTTACTACAACGGCTACTGGCCCTACCTCGCGGAGGCGTTCGCCGCGTACGTGAACGACAAGGACACCGATCCGCTCGTCGAGACGTACGAGAACTTCGCCGCCGTGGACGCCTCCGGCGACAACGGCTACAGCATCTACACCTCGGTGCAGTGCCGGGACGCCGCCTGGCCGCGCGACTGGAACAAGTGGCGCAAGGACAACTGGTCGGTGTACGCGAAGGCGCCGTTCATGGCCTGGAACAACGCCTGGTACAACGCACCGTGCGCGTTCTGGCCGACCAAGTCGCTGAAGCCGGTGAACGTCGCCAACAGCAAGCTGCCGCCGGCGCTGCTGTTCCAGGCGACCGACGACGCGGCCACCCCGTACCAGGGCGGCGTCACGGTCCACCGTCTGCTGAAGCGGTCCAGCCTGGTCGTCGAGCAGGGCGGCGGCAACCACGGCATCACGCTGAGCGGTAACTCCTGCCTGGACAAGTACCTGGCGGCCTACCTGACCGACGGTACGGTGCCGCGCGGCAGCGGTGCGGCCGACGCGGTCTGCGCGGCGCTGCCCGATCCGAAGCCGCTGAACTCGACGGCGGCGTCGCAGATGAAGGCCGCGTCGGGCTCGGACGCCGCGTCGTCGTCCTCGCGCGGCGAGACGCTGCACGGCATGCTCGGCTTCCGCGGCTGAGCGCCTGAGGGCCCCTCGGGGGCGGGCGTTGTCAGACCCGTGGTCCACCATGGACCGCATGAGTGAGCTGACCAGGATCCCCGCCCCCGAGGGTGTCGCCGCCGCGGCCCAGTACACGCACGTCGTGATGGGCACCGGCCGTTTCGTCGCGATCTCCGGCCAGCTCCCGCTGGACGAGCACTGCAGGCTCGTCGGCGAAGGCGACCCGGCCGCGCAGGCCCGTCAGGTCTTCGAGAACCTGCGCCGGTGCCTGTCCGCTGCCGGGGCGACCTTCGACGACGTCGTCAAACTCACCTACTTCGTCACGGACATGGCCCACATGCCGGCCATCCGCGAGGCCCGCGCCGAGCACATACCCGACGACCGCCTGCCGGCCGCCTCGGCCGTCCAGGTGGCCGGCCTGGTCCGCCCGGAGTTCCTGATGGAGATCGAGGCGTACGCGGTGGTGCCCCTGTAACGAGCGGCGGCGCCGGCCGTGCGGGGCCCAGGATTCCGCCACGGACCTGCAACGGGCCGTACCGGGGCGGTGAAGTCCGCACCGAGGACGCGGAGTTGGACGCGCTCGTCGTCGACTCCGGGCGGCTCGGCAATGACATCGGGCAGGCGCTGATCCGAGCAAGCTCACCGCTGCTCCGGAATGCGCGCCAGCGCGTGGACCGCCGCCTCCGCGAGGGCCGGGTGGGCGAGGGCGTCGTTCAGGACGGGTCTGGCGCGGGCGTCACCCAGTGCGCCGAGGCCCTCCACGCAGGCGAGGGCCACGCGACGGTACGGGTCGTGCGGGCGCAGGCGGCGTCGCAGAGTGGTGATCAGCGCGGGAACGGCCTCCGGGGCGCGCAGCTCCACCAGCAGCCGCACGGGGTGCAGGGCGTAGGCGACGCGCAGTTCGTTGGTGGCGAGGGCTGCGGCCGCGCGGGCGGTACGCGGGTCACCG
The DNA here is from genome assembly GCF_030386795.1 of Streptomyces sp. S.PNR 29. Classification (GTDB taxonomy): domain Bacteria; phylum Actinomycetota; class Actinomycetes; order Streptomycetales; family Streptomycetaceae; genus Streptomyces. The sequence goes on along the minus strand of NZ_JANUQM010000010.1, from coordinate 14,716 downwards.
AGGCGGGCGAGGGCGTACGCGGCGGAAGCGCAGCGCGGCGGGTCACGGTGGTTGAGGAGCAGCACGAGGGACTCGAAGGCGCGCCGGTCACCACCGAGGCCGAGCCGGAACGCCGCCAGCTCCCTGGCCCACAGCGGCTGTCCGGGCTCGGTGAGCACCGCCGCCAGTTCGTCGGGGTCCTCGGACGCCACGAGCCGGTCGTACGCCGCCGAGCCCCCCGACTCGGTCCGTAAGCGCTCCGTGAGTGATCGCAACTCTTCGTCCATGGCACGAGGGTAGGCGTGCCGTCGGCCTCCCGGGACGTACATCACAAACACGAGGGCTGGCGTGCTCGTTACCCGCGAGTTAAGCTCAGACGAGCGAGTTACCCACTCGCACCCTCCTCGCCGCGGTTTGGTGACGCAGCCGTCGGCGAGAGCAGTCGGTTCGGTACATCGCGTACCTGAGTACGGCTCGGCCTCGGGACAGGGCCGGTCGGTTCGACGCCGCCGCGCGGGCGTGTGCACGTCCGCCGGAACGGCACCGGGCGTGTGCGCTCGCAGCCCGGCCAACACCCGCACATCTCACGCACCCGGTGCGCCCTTCGGCGCACCCGGGCGCGTTCCCCGTCGTCACCCTCATTCCTGGAGTCCCGCGATGGCCACTCCCCAGTCCGACACCTCCCTGTCCCCGCTCCAGACGATCGCCGTCGTCGGCCTCGGCACCATGGGCACCGGCATCGCCGAGGTCCTGGCCAAGGCCGGCCGCGACGTCGTCGGCATCGACATCAGCGAGGCCCAGGCCGCGAAGGCCGTCGCCGCTCTGGAGTCCTCCACCGCCCGTGCCGTGCAGCGCGGGCGCCTGACCGAGCAGGAGCGCGCGGACGTCCTCGCCCGCGTCCGCACCTCCACCGACCTCGGGGCGGCGGCCGGCGCCGACCTGGTCATCGAGGTGGCTCCGGAGTCGTACGAGACCAAGCAGCAGATCTTCCGTGAGCTGGACGGGATCGTCCGGCCCGAGACGATCCTCGCGACCGGCACCAACGCCCTGTCCGTCACACGGCTCGCCGCCGACTCGGCCCGCCCGGAGCGCGTGCTCGGCCTGCACTTCTTCAACCCGGCCCCGGCGATGAAGCTGGTCGAGATCGTCTCGTCCGTGCTGACCGCGCCCGCGGCCGTCGCAGCGGTCACCCATCTCGCCCTCGACCTCGGCAAGGAGCCCGTCGCGGTCGGCGACCGGCCCGGATTCGTAGCCGACGGGCTGCTGTTCGGCTACCTCAACCAGGCCGCGGCGATGTACGAGGCGCGGTACGCCTCCCGTGAGGACATCGACGCCGCGATGCGGCTCGGCTGCGGGCTGCCCATGGGCCCGCTGGCGCTGCTCGACCTGATCGGCATCGACACCGCGCGCAGGGTCCTGGAGGCCATGTACGCCGCATCCCACGACCGGCTGCACGCCCCGGCGCCGATCCTCCGGCAGCTCAGCGACGCGGGCCTGACGGGCCGCAAGTCGGGGCGCGGCTTCTACACGTACGAGGCACCGGGCAGCGGGACCGTCGTGCCGGACGCCCTCACCCCGTCGCAGAGCGACGCTTCGACCCCGGGCCGCCCGGTCCGCTCGGTCGGCGTGGCGGGCTCCGGGACCATGGCCTCCGGCATCGCCGAGGTGTTCGCCAAGGCCGGCTACGAGGTCGTCCTCGCGGCCCGCAGCGCGGAGAAGGCACAGGCCGCCAAGGCCCGGATCGGCAAGTCCCTGGCCCGCTCCGTCGACAAGGGCCGGCTGACCGCCGAGGCCGCCGCGCAGACCCTGGACCGGATCACTCCGACGGGAACGTACGACGACTTCGCCCACGTCGACCTGGCGGTGGAGGCGGTCGCCGAGGACCTGGAGGTCAAGCGGCAGCTGTTCGCCACGCTGGACAAGGTCTGCAAGCCGGGCGCGGTCCTGGCCACCACCACCTCGTCGCTGCCCGTGGTCGCCTGCGCCCGCGCCACGTCCCGCCCGCAGGACGTGATCGGCATGCACTTCTTCAACCCGGCGCCGGCCATGAAGCTGGTCGAGGTCGTCCGTACGGTGCTGACGGCCGACGACGTCCACTCGACGGTGCGCGAGGTCTGCGCCACGATCAGGAAGCACCCGGTCGACTGTGGAGACCGTGCGGGCTTCATCGTCAACGCGTTGCTTTTCCCGTACCTCAACAACGCGATCAAGATGGTGCAGGAACACTATGCGTCTCTCGACGACATCGACGCGGCGATGAAGCTGGGCGGCGGCTATCCGATGGGCCCGTTCGAGCTGCTGGACGTCGTCGGGCTCGACGTCTCGCTCGCCATCGAGAAGGTGCTGCACCGCGAGTTCCGCGACCCAGGGCTGGCCCCCGCGCCGCTCCTGGAGCACCTGGTGGCCGCGGGCTGCCTCGGCCGCAAGACGGGCCGCGGCTTCCGCGAATATGCCCGCCGCTGAGCGTCCCGGCGACCGGTCCGGGGCCGGCGCGGACTGGGGCGGGCTGCTCGGACCGGGCAGCTCCCCCACACCCTCCCGGCGCAGCCTTCCGCCACCCGCCCGACCGGGCGCTCCCCCGCCCGCCCGACCGGGCGCTCTCCCGCCCGCCCGACCCGGCTCTCCCCCGCCCGCCCGAGGCGGGGGAAACCCCGGGCCTGCGCATCGAGCTGCGAACATGCAGTACGTTCAGGGCATGTCCCAGCCCGCCAAGTCCTCACGTACACCAGCTACGCCCGACGCGCCGGAAAGTGCCGCAGGCAGTCGCGCCGCCGCCCAGCGGCTCAAAATGCGCCGGGAACTGGCGGCCGCGGCGATGGAGCTGTTCGCGACCAAGGGGTACGAGGCGACCACCGTCGACGAGATCGCGGCCGCGGCCGGGGTCGCCCGCCGCACCTTCTTCCGCCACTTCCGCTCCAAGGAAGAGGCCATCTTCCCGGACCACGACGACACCCTGATCCGCGCCGAGGCGGTGCTCAACGCCGCACCCGCGCACGAGCATCCGCTCGACACGGTGTGCCGCGGCATCAAGGAAGTCATGCGGATGTACGCGGCCCGGCCGGAGATCTCGGTCGCCCGCTACAAGCTGACGCGTGAGGTGCCCACCCTGCGCGAGGCGGAGATCGCGTCGGTGGCCCGCTACGAGCGCCTCTTCACCCGCTACCTCCTCGGCCACTTCGACGAGCACGCGCACGACGACGACGCCAACGACGACCCGCTGCTGGCGGAGGTCGCGGCGTCCGCCGTGGTCACCGCCCACAACCACGTCCTGCGACGCTGGCTCAGGGCGGGCGGACAGGGCGATGTGGAGGCACAGCTCGACCACGCCTTCGCGATCGTGCGGAAGACGTTCGGGACGGGAATCATGGCCGGGCGCACCGCGCCCCCGAAACCGGCCGCGGCGACGACCTCCGCGCAGGGCGAGGTGCTGGTGACCGTCGCCCGCACCGACGCTCCGCTGGACGAGGTCATGCGGACCATCGAGCAGGCGCTCAAGGAGCGCTGAGCCCCCTTCCCACGTCCTCGCCCCTGTGATGACGGCCACCCCACCGGGTGGCCGTTTTGGCATGTCAGGGGCCCTTTTCTGAACTCTCGCCACTCGCATTCGATCGATCATCGCTCATTTGTTACGTAAAGATTTCAGCTGAGGCCAAGTTCTGGCACTCAGTGCCTTGCCGGATGACACGCGGTGTCATACGTTGAAGGAAGTCCGGGCGGCTGTCCCAGCAAGCCCACCGCCTGCGCGCCCGGACGCCTGCGTCACAGGCACCCTCCCGCGCCACAAAGCGCTGCCGAACAGCACCACCGCCGAACCGACGGCACCCCTCAACCCTCAGCAGCACCGACGTAACCCTCAGCGCCCCTCCCTCAGGGCGCTCACCGCCGGAGGCAACACCGTGACCGTGAAGGACATCCTGGACGCGATCCAGTCGCCCGACTCCAAGCCGGCCGACTTCGCCGCTCTGCCGCTCCCCGAGTCGTACCGCGCGATCACCGTGCACAAGGACGAGACGGAGATGTTCGCGGGCCTGGAGACCCGCGACAAGGACCCCCGCAAGTCGATCCACCTGGACGAGGTCCCGGTGCCCGAGCTGGGCCCGGGCGAGGCCCTGGTGGCCGTCATGGCCTCCTCGGTCAACTACAACTCGGTGTGGACCTCGATCTTCGAGCCGCTGTCGACCTTCGGTTTCCTGGAGCGCTACGGCCGCACCAGCGAGCTGGCCAAGCGCCACGACCTGCCGTACCACATCATCGGCTCCGACCTCGCGGGCGTCGTCCTGCGCACCGGCCCCGGCGTCAACGCCTGGCATCCGGGTGACGAGGTCGTCGCGCACTGCCTGTCCGTCGAGCTGGAGTCCAGCGACGGCCACAACGACACGATGCTCGACCCCGAGCAGCGCATCTGGGGCTTCGAGACCAACTTCGGCGGCCTGGCGGAGATCGCGCTGGTGAAGTCCAACCAGCTGATGCCGAAGCCGGCCCACCTGAGCTGGGAGGAGGCCGCCGCTCCCGGTCTGGTCAACTCCACCGCCTACCGGCAGCTGGTCTCCCGCAACGGCGCCGGCATGAAGCAGGGCGACAACGTGCTCATCTGGGGCGCGAGCGGCGGACTCGGCTCGTACGCCACGCAGTTCGCGCTGGCCGGCGGCGCCAACCCGGTCTGTGTCGTCTCCAGCGAGCAGAAGGCGGACATCTGCCGCTCGATGGGCGCCGAGGCGATCATCGACCGCAATGCCGAGGGCTACAAGTTCTGGAAGGACGAGCGCACCCAGGACCCCAAGGAGTGGAAGCGCTTCGGCAAGCGCATCCGCGAGCTCACCGGCGGCGAGGACATCGACATCGTCTTCGAGCACCCCGGCCGCGAGACCTTCGGCGCGAGCGTCTACGTCACCCGCAAGGGCGGCACGATCACCACCTGCGCCTCGACCTCGGGCTACCTGCACGAGTACGACAACCGCTACCTGTGGATGTCGCTGAAGCGGATCATCGGCTCGCACTTCGCCAACTACCGCGAGGCCTGGGAGGCCAACCGGCTCATCGCGAAGGGCAAGATCCACCCGACGCTGTCGAAGGTGTACTCCCTGGAGGACACCGGCCAGGCCGCCTACGACGTGCACCGCAACCTCCACCAGGGCAAGGTCGGCGTCCTGTGCATGGCCCCCGAGGAGGGCCTGGGCGTGCGCGACCAGGAGATGCGCGCCAAGCACATCGACGCCATCAACCGCTTCCGGAACATCTGAGGAGCGCCTGCATGACTGAGCGTCAGAAGGACCGGCCGTGGCTCATGCGGACCTACGCCGGTCACTCCACGGCCGAGGCGTCCAACGAGTTGTACCGGCGCAATCTCGCCAAGGGTCAGACGGGTCTGTCGGTGGCGTTCGACCTGCCGACGCAGACCGGCTACGACTCCGACCACATCCTCGCCCGCGGCGAGGTGGGCCGGGTCGGGGTGCCGGTCGCGCACCTCGGTGACATGCGCCGGCTGTTCCAGGACATCCCCCTGGAGCAGATGAACACCTCGATGACCATCAACGCCACGGCCATGTGGCTGCTGGCGCTCTACCAGGTCGTCGCGGAGGAGCAGGGCGCGGACATCACCAAGCTCCAGGGGACGACCCAGAACGACATCGTCAAGGAGTACCTGTCCCGGGGGACGCACGTCTTCCCCCCGGGCCCCTCCCTCCGTCTGACGACGGACATGATCGCGTACACGGTCTCCCACATGCCGAAGTGGAACCCGATCAACATCTGCAGCTACCACCTGCAGGAGGCGGGCGCCACGCCGGTCCAGGAGATCGCGTACGCGATGTCCACCGCGATCGCCGTCCTCGACGCCGTGCGCGACAGCGGCCAGGTGCCGCAGGAGCGCATGGGCGACGTCGTCGGCCGTATCTCCTTCTTCGTGAACGCGGGCGTCCGCTTCATCGAGGAGATGTGCAAGATGCGGGCGTTCGGCCGCATCTGGGACAGGGTCACGCGCGAGCGGTACGGCATCGAGGACCCCAAGCACCGCCGTTTCCGCTACGGCGTGCAGGTCAACTCCCTCGGCCTGACCGAGGCGCAGCCGGAGAACAACGTCCAGCGGATCGTCCTGGAGATGCTGGCCGTGACCCTCTCGAAGGACGCACGCGCGCGTGCCGTGCAGCTTCCGGCCTGGAACGAGGCGCTGGGCCTGCCCCGCCCCTGGGACCAGCAGTGGTCGCTGCGGATCCAGCAGGTCCTGGCGTACGAGAGCGACCTGCTGGAGTACGACGACATCTTCGAGGGCTCGAAGGTGATCGAGGCGAAGGTGGACGAGCTGGTCGCGGAGTCGCTCGCCGAGATGGAGCGGATCCAGGAGATGGGCGGCGCGATGGCCGCCGTCGAGTCCGGCTACCTCAAGTCGCAGCTGGTCGCCTCGCACGCCGAGCGCAGGGCTCGTATCGAGTCCGGGCAGGAGAAGATCGTCGGCGTGAACATCTTCGAGGGGACCGAGCCGAACCCGCTGACGGCCGATCTGGACACCGCGATCCAGACGGTGGACCCGGCGGTCGAGGCCCGCGTGATCGCCTCGCTCCAGCACTGGCGGGACACCCGCTACCAGCCTCCGTTCAACCACCCGCGCCCCTGCAAGGCGCTGGAGCGGCTGAAGGATGCCGCGCGGGGCACCGAGAACCTCATGGAGGCCACCCTGGAGTGCGCCCGCGCCGGCGTCACGACCGGCGAGTGGGCCGGGGCCCTGCGTGAGGTGTTCGGGGAGTTCCGGGCACCGACGGGCGTGTCCTCCGCGCCGGTCGCCGTGGCTGCCGAGGAGGGCACCAAGCTGGCGGAGGTGCGCAGCAGGGTGGACGCCACCGCCCGCGAGCTCGGCGTCGGCAAGCTGCGCTTCCTGGTCGGCAAGCCGGGCCTGGACGGGCACTCCAACGGCGCCGAGCAGATCGCCGTACGCGCGCGTGACGCGGGCTTCGAGGTGGTCTACCAGGGCATCCGGCTGACGCCCGAGCAGATCGTGGACGCGGCCCTCGCCGAGGACGTGCACGCGGTCGGGCTCTCCATCCTCTCCGGCTCGCACGCCCAGCTGGTGCCGGATGTCCTGGAACGGCTGCGTGTGGCCGGTGCCACAGATATACCGGTGATCGCCGGTGGCATCATCCCCAACGGTGACGCCGAGCAGCTCAGGGCCGCCGGAGTGGCCGCCGTCTTCACCCCGAAGGACTTCGACATCACCGGAATCATCGGCCGCATCGTCGACGAGATCCGGAAAGCGAACAAGCTCGACCCCCTGGAGGTCCCCGCATGACCGTCAACCGTCTCCGCCCGCGGCGTTCCTGCCTGGCCGTACCGGGCTCGAACCCCCGCTTCCTGGAGAAGGCGCAGGGCCTCCCGGCGGACCAGGTCTTCCTCGACCTGGAGGACGCGTGCGCGCCGCTCGCCAAGCCCGAGGCGCGGCACACCATCGTCAAGTTCCTCAACGAGGGCGACTGGACGGGCAAGACACGGGTCGTGCGCGTCAACGACTGGACGACCGAGTGGACCTACCGGGACGTCGTGACCGTCGTCGAGGGCGCGGGCCAGAACCTCGACTGCATCATGCTGCCGAAGGTGCAGGACGCGCAGCAGATCGTCGCCCTGGACCTGCTGCTGACGCAGATCGAGAAGACCATGGGCTTCGAGGTCGGCCGCATCGGCATCGAGGCGCAGATCGAGAACGCACAGGGCCTCAACAACGTCAACGAGATCGCGCAGGCCTCCCCGCGCATCGAGACGATCATCTTCGGCCCGGCCGACTTCATGGCGTCGATCAACATGAAGTCCCTGGTCGTGGGCGAGCAGCCGCCCGGCTACCCGGCGGACGCCTACCACTACATCCTGATGAAGATCCTGATGGCGGCCCGCGCCAACAACCTCCAGGCGATCGACGGCCCCTACCTGCAGATCCGCAACGTCGACGGCTACCGCGAGGTCGCACAGCGCGCCGCGGCCCTCGGCTTCGACGGCAAGTGGGTGCTGCACCCGGGTCAGGTCGAGGCCTCCAACGAGATCTTCTCGCCCTCCCAGGAGGACTACGACCACGCCGAGCTGATCCTGGACGCCTACGACTACTACACGTCCGAAGCGGGCGGCAAGAAGGGCTCCGCGATGCTCGGCGACGAGATGATCGACGAGGCCAGCCGCAAGATGGCCCTGGTCATCGCGGGCAAGGGACGCGCCGCCGGCATGCGGCGCACCAGCACGTTCGAGATCCCGGAGGCGTGACGGCATGCAGTTCGGACGCACCTACGAGGAGTTCGAGGTCGGGGCGACGTACAAGCACTGGCCGGGCAAGACGGTCACGGAGTACGACGACCACCTGTTCTGTCTCCTCACCATGAACCACCACCCGCTGCACATGGACGTCAACTACGCGGAGAAGACGACCGACTTCGGCAAGAACGTCGTCGTGGGGAACTACATCTACTCCCTCCTGCTCGGCATGTCCGTCCCGGACATCTCCGGCAAGGCGATCGCCAACCTGGAGATCGAGTCGCTCAAGCACGTGGCGCCGACCTTCCACGGCGACACGATCTACGGCGAGACGACCGTGCTCGACAAGTGGCCGTCGAAGTCCAAGAACGACCGCGGCATCGTCTACGTCGAGACCAAGGGCTACAAGCAGGACGGCACGCTGGTGTGCGTCTTCCGCCGCAAGGTGATGGTGCCCACCGAGACCTACATCAAGGAGCGCGGCGGCGAGCAGCCGGGCCGCCCGGAGCCGAAGCAGCAGGAGAAGTAATGGCGCGCCTCGCCCAGACCGCCGGTCTGACGGACATCCAGCAGGAGATCCTCTCCACCGTCCGCGACTTCGTGGACAAGGAGATCATCCCGGTCGCGACCGAGCTGGAGCACCGCGACGAGTACCCGCAAGCGATCGTCGACGGCCTGAAGGAGCTGGGCCTGTTCGGTCTGATGATCCCCGAGGAGTACGGGGGCCTGGGCGAGTCGCTCCTCACGTACGCCCTCTGCGTCGAGGAGATCGCCCGCGGGTGGATGTCGGTCTCCGGCATCATCAACACGCACTTCATCGTGGCGTACATGCTCAAGCAGCACGGTACGCAGGAGCAGAAGGACTACTTCCTGCCGAAGATGGCCGCCGGCGACATCCGCGGCGCCTTCTCGATGTCGGAGCCCGGCCTGGGCTCGGACGTGTCGGCGATCACGTCGAAGGCGGTCAGGGACGGCGACGAGTACGTCCTGACGGGTCAGAAGATGTGGCTCACGAACGGCGGAACGTCGTCGCTGGTCGCCGTTCTCGTACGGAGTGACGAAGGTCACCCCGAGGGCACCGCGCCCCACAAGTCGATGACGACCTTCCTGGTGGAGAAGGAGCCCGGCTTCGGCGAGGTGCGCCCCGGCCTCACCATCCCCGGCAAGATCGACAAGATGGGCTACAAGGGTGTCGACACCACCGAGCTCATCATGGATGGCCTGCGCATTCCCGCCGATCGGGTGCTCGGCGGCGTCACCGGCCGGGGCTTCTACCACATGATGGACGGCGTGGAGGTGGGCCGCGTCAACGTGGCGGCGCGTGGCTGTGGCGTCGCTCAGCGTGCGTTCGAGCTCGGCGTCCAGTACGCCCAGCAGCGTCACACTTTCGGCAAGCCGATCGCCCAGCACCAGGCCATTCAGTTCAAGCTGGCGGAGATGGCTACCAAGGTCGAGGCCGCTCATGCGATGATGGTGAACGCCGCACGCAAAAAGGACTCCGGGGAACGAAACGACCTTGAGGCTGGGATGGCGAAGTACCTCGCCTCCGAGTACTGCAAGGAGGTCGTGGAGGACGCCTTCCGGATCCACGGCGGCTACGGCTTTTCCAAGGAGTACGAAATCGAGCGCCTCTACCGCGAGGCGCCGATGCTACTCATCGGTGAAGGTACCGCCGAGATCCAGAAAATGATCATCGGCCGCAGGCTGCTCGAAGAGTATCGATACCAGGGCTAGATGTCCGGATACGGGGTGTTTTCTTGGAGAAGAAGATCACACCCCGTAGGCGCTCTTCGGCCGCCGACTTGGCTTCCTGGCTTACCCAGTTAGGCCCCCGAACCGCTACGATCGCCGGAAAGCCGCCGTCCCCCGTCAGAGCGCGGCATCATCCGCTACGAAGGTCATCCATGCCCCACAGCCAAACCTCTGCACCACGCGGCCGGGTCCGTCTCGCGCGCGGAGCATCGCCGTGGCTCCTCCCGACCGTCGCCACAGCGGCCGTCAGCCTGGCCCGTGCACGCCGCTCCGGCGCCGCCAAGGCCGTCGCCGTCCCCGCCACCGCGCTCGCGGCGGGGATGCTGTGGTTCTTCCGCGACCCCGAGCGCGAGATCGCCCCGGGCCGGGTCATCTCGCCCGCCGACGGTGTGGTGCAGAGCATCATGCCGTGGAAGGACGGCCGTACCCGCGTCGCGATCTTCATGAGCCCGCTCAACGTCCACGTCAACCGCGCGCCGCTGGCCGGCACGGTGACCTCGGTCGAGCACGTTCCGGGCGGCTTCGTTCCCGCTTTCAACAAGGAGAGCGAGAACAACGAGCGGGTCGTGTGGCACTTCGACACCGAGCTCGGCGACATCGAGATGATCCAGATCGCCGGCGCGGTGGCCCGTCGCATCGTCCCGTACGTGCCCCAGGGCACCAAGGTGGAGCAGGGTGAGCGGATCGGTCTGATCCGTTTCGGCTCGCGCGTCGACCTCTACCTGCCCGAGGGCGTGGAGGTCGCGGTCGAGGTCGGTCAGCAGACCGTGGCTGGGGTGACTCGCATTGACCGTGATTGATCCGGATACTCAGGCGGGCTGGGTGCCCGAGGCCGACGCGGTGGACGACGAGGAGGAGATGCCGCTGTCGCTCCGCCTGTCGATAGCGGACACTCTGACGCTCGGCAACGCGACGTGCGGCTTCATGGCGGTGTACTTCACCACCACCGGCATCCTGATCCCGGACCTCACCGGCAGCCCGGCGTCCGGCATGACCCGTCACAGCGCGGCCACGGCGGTCATCCTGATGCTGTGCGCGGCGGTGTTCGACCTGTTCGACGGCCTGGTCGCGAGGAAGCTCCGCTCCTCCCCCATGGGTGCGGAGCTGGACAACCTCTCCGACCTGATCAGCTTCGGTCTGGCGCCGGCGTACTTCGTCCTCGTCTACGGCATGGTCGCGGACGACGCGCACCAGCGGGTGGCGGCGCTCGGCGCGATCGTCGTCCTGCTGGCGGTGGTGCTCAGACTCGCGCGGTTCTCCTGCGTGACGATGAAGGACGGCATGTTCCAGGGCATGCCGTCCCCGTTCGGCGCTCTGACGGTCGTCTCGATCGTCCTGCTGGAGCTGCCCTTCGTGGCGACCCTCCTCGCCATCCTCGGCACGGCCTGGCTGATGGTGAGCCGGGTGGAGTACCCCAAGCCGCGGGGGCGGCTCGCGGTGGCGATGCTCTCCTGGATCGTCCTGTCGATGGGCCTCCTGGCCGCCTGGGCCTTCGACGCCCCGAGCGGCCAGCTGCTCCTGCAGACCGGCTGCGCGCTGCAGCTGGTCATGGGCGCGGTGATCCCCTTGTTCGCCACGGCTCGCCGGGTGAACAACTTCCGCGACAACCGGCGGGAGGCGCGGGCGGCACAGCTGCCGTAGCGCTCCGCTGGGTGGGGCCCCGGACCGGGTTCGGTTCGGGGCCCTTCCCTTTGTGCCCAAGGCTGTGCCCAAGGCCGTAATGGGGCCTGGGGGTGTCAGCTCCACCGAACGGCCTCACCCTCGAACGCCGGAGCCGGACGGCCTGAGACACGGTGAGCGCTGCGTGACGCACGTCTGGACCGACCGGCTGAAGTCCTGACGACCAAGGCCTACCGGGCCGTGGGACCCGCCGAAGGTCGGGGCCGAAGCCTGACCAGCTGCCGGGGGGGGGCACAAATCCCCGCCGGGGGCCGGGGGCGGGCGGAGCCCCACCGAGGGACGAGGCCGGGCGAAGCCCCACCAGGGGCCGGGGCCGGGCGACGCAGTCCCCGCCACGGTCCAAGGAGCGGAGCCCCGCCAGTAACCGAGACGCAGGCCCCACCCAGGGTGCAGCGACGAAACCACACAGGGGTACAGGCGACACAGCCCCCACCACCGTCCACGGCGAAGACCCGCCGGGGTGCAGGGGCGGAGCCCCTGGGGTGGGTGGGTAGGGGCCGCAGGGGTGAGGACGCTGGGGTCAGGGCAGGAAGTCGGCTGCGATCCGCTCCGCGATCTGCTCCAGGATCGGGCCGGCGTCAGCGATGCACTTCGTCACGTCCGGTTCGACGTCCGTCAGCGGGTAGGCCCGCTGGATCCCGGCGCGGTTCAGGGCCTCCGGCGGCAGGGCGAGCCGGCCGCACACGGCGACGACCTGCTTGTCCGCCGCACGGGCCGCCGCGGCCACGCCCGCCGGGGCCTTGCCGTGCAGGGTCTGCTCGTCCAGCGAGCCCTCACCGGTGATCACGAGCGACGCCCGTTCGAGCGCCGGCGCGAAGCCCAGGACGTCCAGCATGACCTCGATGCCGGGACGGAAGCGGGCCCCGAGGAGCAGGGCGCCGTAGCCGATGCCTCCCGCGGCGCCCGCGCCCGGCGAGGCGGCGTACTCGGCCGCCCTGGGACCCACCGTCTCCTCCAGCACCTTGGCGAAGTGCGCCAGGCCCGCGTCCAGCGTCTCCACGTCGTCCGGCGAGGCGCCCTTCTGCGGGCCGTACACCGCCGGCGCGCCCTTCGGGCCGGTCAGCGGGTTGTCGACGTCGCTCGCGAGGACCAGTTCGACCGAGGCGAGCCGTGCGTCCAGGCCCGAGAGGTCCGCCGACGCCACGTCGGCGAGCCCGCCGCCGCCCGGCGTCACCGGCTCCCCGTTCGCATCCAGGAACCGCGCCCCGAGCGCGGACAGCATCCCCGCGCCCCCGTCCGTGGTCGCACTGCCGCCGACTCCGAACACGATCGTGCGCGCACCCGCGTCCAGCGCGGCCCGCAGCAGTTCCCCGGAGCCGTACGTGGACGCCGTCAGCGGCGCGAAGACCCCGGCCGGCAGCCGCTGCAACCCGCTCGCCTCGGCCATCTCCACGACCGCGATGCCCTCGCGCAGCGCGAACGCCGCCGTCACCTCGTGGCCGAGCGGCCCGGCGACCCGCGCCTCGCGCCGCTCGAACCCGGCCGCGACCGCCGCGGCCACCGTGCCGTCGCCGCCGTCGGCCACGGGCAACGCCTCGACCTCCAGGCCGGGCACGACCCGACGCAGCCCCGCCGCCACCCGCTCGGCGACCTCCACGGCCGTCAACGAGCCCTTGAACTTGTCCGCGGCGACGAGCACCCGTCGGGTGCCGCTCACTGCAGCGTCCGCCACTTGTATCCCCTTGCTCCCCGGGCCTCGTGCACGTGCAGTGCACGTGCACGTCACGGCCAGTTGCGCCGCTGTGACCTTAACCGGAGGACGCCCTCGCCGTCATGCCCCGCCCGCACCCTGGGACCACGCCAGGAACCGGCTGTGCGCCGGGCGGCCGAAGTCCCGCCGGATCGGGGTACACCTTCAGCTATGACCCCTGTGGGCACTGAGTCAGAGCTCGCCGACCGCATCCTCGGGGGCTGGCTGGGCCGGATCGCGGGCAACATGCTCGGCAAGCCGGTCGAGCAGGGCGAGGTGTGGACGCGCGACCGCATCGACCGCTACCTGCGGCAGGCCGCCGCGCTGCCCCTCACCGACTACCTGCCCGAGCCGATCAGCGAGAGCGACGGCTTCGAGCTGCGCCCCGAATGGCGCAGTTGCGTCCGCGGCCGTATCCACGGCAGCTGCCGCGACGACGACGTCGACTACGCCATCCTCGGCCTCGACCTCCTGGAGACCCACGGCTTCGGCTTCAGCACCGAGCAGGTCGGCGACCTGTGGCTGCTGCGGCTGCCGTACCTCCAGACCTTCACGGCGGAGCGCGCCGCGTACCGGAACCTCGCGAACGGCCTCAAACCACCCCTCACCGCCACGTACGACAACCCGTACCAGGAGTGGATCGGCGCCCTGATCCGCGCCGACATCTACGGCTGGACCTGCCCCGGCGTCCCCCGCCGCGCCGCCTTGCTCGCCCGGCGGGACGCGGTGCTGTCACACACCGGCAACGGCGTGTACGGCGCGATGTGGGCGGCGGCGCTGATCTCGGCGGCGTTCACGGCCGACGGCGTGCGGGACGCCGTCGGACAGGCGCTGACCGTCATCCCCGCGAGCAGCCGCCTCGCGCGCACCGTGCGCCGGGTCATCTCGCTCCACGACACCCAGATGACCTGGGAGGACACACTCACCACACTCACCGAGGAGACGGCCGGGCTCGGCTGGATCCACACCGTTCCGAACGCCGCCGTCCTCACCGCCGGGTTGTTGTACGGCGACGGCGACTTCACCCGCACCATCACGCTGACCGTCCGGGGCGGCCTGGACACCGACTCCAACGGTGCGACAGCGGGCTCGGTCGCGGGCGTCCTGACCGGGGCGGAGGCGATCCCGGCCCGGTGGAAGGACCCGTTGGAGGACACGGTCCGCAGCGCGGTCTTCGGCTTCGACGGCGTACGGATCAGCGAGCTGGCGGAGCGGACTCTGCGGTTGGTGGAGCAGGGCTTGTGACATGCGCCCGACAGGACATGTGACATGGCCCGTCGGGCACGACGGCAGACCGACGGGTCAGAGTGAGGTGCCGATCAGCTTGGCGAGGTCGATGAGGCGGTTGGAGTAGCCCCACTCGTTGTCGTACCAGCCGACGACCTTGACCTG
>NZ_JANUQM010000001.1:58362-954253 GCF_030386795.1 Streptomyces sp. S.PNR 29 | reverse complement strand
TTACATTCCGAACCCGGAAGCTAAGCCTTACAGCGCCGATGGTACTGCAGGGGGGACCCTGTGGGAGAGTAGGACGCCGCCGAACAAATATTGAGAAAGGCCCACACCGTAAGGTGTGGGCCTTTCTGCTTTTCAGGACGGCTGTACCAGCTTCGTGTCGTACGCCAGGATCACCGCCTGGATGCGGTCACGGGAGCCGGTCTTGGCGAGGACGCGGCCCACGTGGGTTTTCACCGTCGATTCGGCCAGGTGGAGGCGGGTGGCTATCTCTGTGTTCGTCCAGCCCTTGCCGATGACCGTGAGGATTTCCCGTTCGCGGTCGGTGAGGGAGGCCAGGCGGGGGTCTTCCGGAACCGTCGCCTCGGTCGAGGCTCCGGTCGGCAGGTGGTGGACATACGCGTCGAGGAGACGGCGGGTGAGGCTGGGGGCCACCACCGCGTCGCCGGTCGCCACCGCGCGGATGCCGGCGAGGAGTTCCTCGGGCTGGGCGTCCTTGACCAGGAAACCGGAGGCGCCTGCGCGGAGGCCGGCGTAGGCGTACTCGTCGAGGTCGAAGGTGGTCATGATCAGGACCCTGGTGCGGTCGCCCGCGGCGGCGATGCGGCGGGTGGCCTCGATGCCGTCGAGGCCGGGCATGCGGACGTCCATCAGGACCACGTCCGGGTGGAGCTCGGTCGCCATACGGACGGCTTCGCTGCCGCCCGCCGCCTCGCCCAGGACCGTCATGTCGTCCTGGCTCTCCAGGAGCATCCGGAAGCCGAAGCGCTGGAGGGGCTGGTCATCGGCGATGAGGACGGTGGTCACTGCGGGGGTTCCTCCGGGAGGTGTAAACGGACGCGCCAGCCCTGCTCCGGGTGCGGGCGGGGACCTGCCTCAAGTGTGCCGCCGTACAGGGCGGTTCGTTCGCGCATTCCGGGGAGACCGCGGCCGTCGGACAGGGAAGCGGGCGGGGTGCCGTGGCCGGTGTCGGTGATCGTGAGGGTGACGGCGCCTCCGGGCTCGTGCGAGAGGTCTATCTCCGCGGTGGCGTCGGGGCCGGCGTGCTTCAGCGTGTTGGTGAGGGCTTCCTGGACGACTCGGTACACGGTGAGCTGGCGGCCCGGGGAGAGGGCGGGGCGACCGTGGACGGTGGTGCGGACGGGAAGGCCGGCGGAGCGGACGCCGTTGATGAGCTGGTCGAGGTCGGTGAGGGTGGGCTGAGGCGTCAGTTCGGCCTGGTTCTCGTTCTTCTCCTCGCGCAGGATGTCCAGGAGGCGGCGTAGTTCGCCCATGGCCTGGCGGCTGGTGGTGGCGATGGCGTCGAGGGCCTGCGCGGCGCGTTCGGGGGACTTGGTGGCCGCGTACCTGCCGCCGTCGGCCAGGCCCGTGATGACGGAGAGGTTGTGGCCGATGATGTCGTGCATCTCGCGGGCGATGCGGGCGCGTTCGGCGGCGGCGGCGAGCTGGGCCTGCTGGTCGCGTTCGATCTCCAGGCGGCGGGCGCGGTCTTCGAGGGCTTCGGTGTAGTTGCGGCGGGTGCGCACGGTGATGCCGATGAGTGCCGCGACGGCGAGGGACAGCACTCGCGAGCCGATCTGCTGGTCCCAGGTGCCCTCCCCGTAGCGGGCCACTGTCACGAGCACCGGGGCGACCACCAGGGCCGCCGCCCACCACAGCGTCCGCAGCGGCCGGCGCAGGGCTATGTGGAAGACGACGAGCAGCTGGAGCAGGGCAGCCTGGAGGGCGGCGCCCGTCCACGCGTTGACCAGGGCCACCGGTGCCATGGCGATGAGAGTGGCCCGGGGGTGGCTGCGCCGCCAGAGGAGGGGGACCGAGAAGCCGAGGCTCAGTGCGAGCAGGAGCCAGCCGGGGACGTCCACGTTGTGGGCGATGTTGCGCCAGCCGTCGCCGACGTAGTCGATCAGGGCGGCCGTCACCCAGAAACCGGTCAGGTGCAGGTCCCACAGGAGCGGGTGGCGCCGGTCGAGGGCGCGCACCCGCTTGGTGATGCGCTGGACGTGCTCGGTGAGGGGCTCGGCCGCCCGGTCTTCGGTCACGGGGTCCATCGTCCGGTCTTCGCGGGATGCTGAGAACACCGTGGTGTCATACGTCCCGTCGCCTCAGGGTCGCCGCGGCCAGCGCCAGCGTCGCCGCCGTCCACAGGAGCAGGGCCAGCAGGGCCGTGCCGGGTGACGCCTGGCCCGGCTGGGGCTGGGCGGTGGTGAGAGCCGTCAGGGCGTTGCCGGGGAAGTAGCGGACGGCGTCGTCGACGATGTCGTACGGGAGCATGGCCAGCACTTCCGGGAGGATCATCACGAGGCCGATGAACACGCCTACGGCGATGGGGATCGAGCGGGCGAGGGCGCCGATGGCGAGGGCTGTTACGGCGAGGAGGGTGAGGCCGGCCGCGTTGCCGGCGAGGGCGCGCAGGACGCCGGGGTCGCCTAGGGCGGCGGACTGGTCGGTGCCGTCCAGGAAGGACTGGGCCAGCGGGAAGGTGAGGAGGTTGGTCCACAGGCACAGGGCGAAGGAGACGGCGGCCAGCACTGCCGCCTTGGACCACAGGACGGGCAGGCGGCGGGGGACCGCTGTCATGGTGGCGCGGACCTGGCCTGTCGAGTACTCGCCGGCGGTGGCCAGGATGCCGAGGACGCCGAGGTTGACCGTGGCGAACTGGGTGCCGAGGAGGACGAACACGACCGTGTCCAGTTGCCCCTCGCCGCTGCCGTCGTAGGACGCGGCGAGGCCCAGGCCCATGGCGAGGGTCAGGACGCTCGTCGCGATGAGAGTGATCCAGGTGGAGCGCAGGGTCCAGAGCTTGTGCCATTCGGAGCGCAGGACGCGAGTGGGGGTGACGCGGTAGGGGACGGCCGTGGTGCTGGTCATGCTGCTGCTCCTTCGAGGGTCGCGGCGTACTCCACGGCGTCGTGGGTGAGGTCCATGAACGCCTGCTCCAGTGAGGTGGTGCGGGGGGTGAGTTCGAAGAGCGGGATGCCGTGGGCGGCGGCGGTGCGGCCGATGTGTTCGGCGTCGGTGCCGCGGATGTCGAGGGTTCCGGGGGTGTCGGAGGTGATGTCGATGCCGGGTGCGGAGAGCTGGCGTACGAGGGCGGTGGCCTCGGGGGTGACGACCCGGACCGTGCCCGCGCCGGACTGGCGTACGAAGTCGGTGACCGTGGTGTCGGCGAGGAGGCGGCCGCGGCCGATGATGACCAGGTGTTCGGCGGTCAGGGCCATCTCGCTCATGAGGTGGGAGGAGACGAAGACCGTGCGGCCCTCGGCGGCCAGGGACTTCAGGAGGTTGCGGATCCACAGCACGCCCTCGGGGTCGAGGCCGTTGACCGGCTCGTCGAGGATGAGGGTGGCCGGGTCGCCGAGGAGGGCGGCGGCGATGCCGAGGCGTTGGCCCATGCCGAGGGAGAAGCCCTTGACCCTGCGATGGGCGACCTCGGTCAGGCCGGTCAGCTCCAGGACGTGGTCGACGCGGCTGCGGGGAATGCCGTGGGTGTGGGCGAGGGCGCGCAGATGGTGGTGGGCGGTGCGGCCGGGGTGGACCGAGCGTGCCTCCAGGAGGGCGCCGACCTCGGTGAGGGGTGCGGGGTGGGCGGCGTAGGCGCGGCCGCCGACGGTCGCGTGGCCGCGGGTGGGGGCGTCGAGGCCGAGGATCATGCGCATGGTGGTGGACTTGCCGGCGCCGTTCGGGCCGAGGAAGCCGGTGACGGCGCCCGGGCGGACGGTGAAGGACAGGTCGGTGACGACGGTCTTGTCGCCGTAGCGTTTGGTGAGGTCCTGTGCCGTAATCATGCTTCGATGCTCGCGGCGGGCGGGGCGGCGGTCGTCGGACCGGCGGCAGTATTCGGGGTGAGGGGTGTCGTACCCGGGTACTACGGTGGCTCGTATGAGCTACGTGATCCGGTCCGTCCGTGCTGATGAGTGGGCCGCGGTGAAGGAGTTGCGGCTTGCGGCGCTGCGGGACCCGGTGGCGCATCTGGCCTTTGCCGAGACGTACGAGGAGGCCGCGCGCGAGCCGGATTCCTTCTGGCAGGAACGGGCGGCGGGGGCCGCCGAAGGCGCGGAGCGGGCCCAGCAGATCATCGCTCAGGGGCCGGACGGGCAGTGGGTGGGGACGGTGACCGTGCTGGTGGAGGAGCCCGGCACGACGGACTGGCTCGGGCTTCCGGTGGAGCGGAAGCAGGGGCACGTGGTGGGGGCGTTCGTCCGGCCCGAGGAGCGGGGCAGCGGGCTGACCGAGGTGCTGTTCGATGCCGCCCTGGAGTGGTCGTGGGGGCGTGGGCTGGAGCGGGTGCGGCTCATCGTGCACGAGGAGAACGGGCGGGCGCTGCGGTTCTACCGCCGGGTGGGCTTCGAACCGAGCGGGGTGACCGTGCCGGTGGGGGACTCCGGGGAGCGGGAGTTGGAGTTCGTGATCGAGCGGTGAGGGCTACACCGGCAGTTCGTCGTGCGGCCAGCGGGCGCGGCCCTGTTCGCGGGACCGGAGCAGGGCCAGGGTCGGCATGCCCCGGTCCGCTCCGGTGGCCAGCAGCTCCGGGAGCTGGGGAAGCGGAGCCACGGCGGCGATGTCGTCCAGGACGAGGGTGAGTGGTGGGTCGAGGCGACCGGAGGATGACCGTTCGGCCATGCGCCGGCCGCGCTCGACCACGCTTGAGACCAGGGCCGTCAGGAGGGGCATGGCGCCCGGATTCGTCCTGGGGTCCTCGATGGATTCCCCCACCACATAAAGCGTGCCCCCTTCGTGGACGAAGGAATCCAAGGTGAGGGCATCGGTTCGGTTGGGGGTGCAGGCCTCGCGGATGTTGACGGTGAAGAGGGAGGCCAGGGCCCGGCTGGTCAGCTCCTGCGCGATGTCCCGGCGTTCCGGGTGGCCGGTGAGGGCGCCTTCGAGTTCGCCTGCCGAGCCGGGGGCCGCCTTGGGGTTCGTACGGAGGGTGCGTACGGCGTCCTGGATCTGGGTGCCCTGGCACCAGCGGTGGACGTGGCGGATGGTGCGGCCGTCGATGGCTGCGGCGTGCAGGTAGCTGCGGAGCAGGGTTTCGGCGGTGTCGCCGACGGCTTGGTCGATCTTGGCGGTGGGGCGTACGGGGGTCAGGAGGGCGGCGGCTCTCGCTGCTGCCGTTTCTCTGTCCTCGCAGCCTGCCGTGGGGGACCAGTGGAGGCGGGCCGGGGTGTCGCAGAGGTGGGTGGGGTCGTAGAGGAGGGTCGGGCCGAGTTTGGCGCGGGCGTCCTTGGTGTCGGACCACAGGGTGGGGTTCGAGGTGACGACCAGGGCGGGGCCGTCCGCGTCGCGTACGGCCTGGGTTGCGGTTGCCCGGCGGTCTTCCCTCGTGGCCACGATGATCTTCTCCCACCCGGCCGGCCGGTCGCTGTCGGTGCCGCCGAACAGAGGGGCGGGAGGCTGGGGCTGTGGTGCCGTCGGCTGTGGGGGTGCGGGGAGTGGCTCGGTTCGTGGTGCCGGTACCTCGTGGTGGGCCGGGGCCGGTTCCGGGAGAGGCGCCGGTGTCGGTGCCGTCTGCTCCGTCCGCCGTCTCAGTCGTACGGCCCTCCAGCGCGCGACCGTTCCCATCACGAACACCGTGAGGACGAACAGGACCATCAGCTGGCCGATGAACAGTCCCCAGAACAGCCCGTACCCCGACAGTGAGTCCGTCGGGGCGTCCGGCCAGGCGCCCGTGATGTCGTGGGGCTTGGCCATGAGGTGGCGCATGGCCAGGGGGGTGTGGGTGAAGGTGACGCCGGCGGGCCAGGAGCCGTGGGAGAACCAGCCGGCGAGGCCGGTGGCCGTCCACACCAGCAGGGTCATGCCGAGGAGGAAGGCGAGTATGCCGATCAGGAGGCCGTCGGGGATGCCGCCGCCCTGTCTGTTCCGCTCGTGCTGGTCCGGTCTCACGCCGCCCCCTTACGCCACCGTCGACTCGGAGTCGCCGAGGTGCTGTTCCACGAAGGCCGCCGCCCGTTCCTCCGCCTCCAGTTCGGCGGCGCGCAGGGCGTCGTCGGGCAGGTCGGCGGAGGACTCGGTCATCGCGCGGTCGGTGAAGACCAGCGGGCGTTCCGTCTCCGTGACCAGGTGTTTGACGACCTGGACGTTGCCGTTGACGTCCCAGACGGCGATGCCGGGGGTGAGGGTCGGGATGATCTCCACGGCCCAGCGGGGCAGGCCGAGCACTTTGCCCGTCGCCCTCGCCTCGTCGGCTTTCTGGGCGTAGATCGTCCTCGTCGAGGCCATCTTCAGGATGGCCGCGGCCTCCTTCGCCGCCGCGCCGTCCACGACGTCGGACAGGTGGTGGACCACCGCCACGAAGGACAGACCGAGTCGGCGGCCGAACTTCAGCAGCCGCTGGAACAGCTGTGCGACGAACGGGCTGTTGATGATGTGCCAGGCCTCCTCGACGAGGAAGATGCGCTTCTTCCGGTCGGGGCGGATCCAGGTGTGCTCCAGCCACACGCCGACGATCGCCATCAGGATCGGCATGGCGATGGAGTTGCGGTCGATGTGCGAGAGGTCGAAGACGATCAGCGGGGCGTCGAGGTCGATGCCGACCGTGGTCGGGCCGTCGAACATGCCCCGCAGGTCACCGTCGACCAGCCGGTCCAGCACCAGCGCCACGTCCAGGCCCCACGCGCGTACGTCGTCCAGGTCGACGTTCATCGCCTCGGCCGACTCCGGTTCCGGGTGCCGTAGCTGCTCGACGATGTCGGACAGCACGGGCTGGCGGTCGACGATGGACTCGTTGACGTAGGCGTGCGCGACCTTCAGGGCGAAGCCGGAGCGCTCGTCGAGGCCGTGGCCCATGGCGACCTCGATGATGGTGCGGAGCAGCGCTAGCTGGCCGGTCGTGGTGATCGCCGGGTCGAGGGGGTTGAGCCGGATGCCGTGGTCCAGGGCGGCCATCGGGTCCAGCCGGATGGGAGTTATCCCCAGCTCCTGCGCGATCAGGTTCCATTCGCCGACGCCGTCCTCGCCCTGGGCGTCCAGGACGACGACCTGACGGTCGCGGAAGCGCAGCTGGCGCAGGACGTACGTCTTCTCCAGCGCCGACTTGCCGTTGCCGGACTCGCCGAGGACCAGCCAGTGGGGGGCGGGGAGCTGCTGGCCGTACAGCTGGAAGGGGTCGTAGATGTAGCCCTTTCCGGAGTAGACCTCGCGGCCGATGATGACGCCCGAGTCGCCGAGGCCGGGGGCGGCGGTCGGCAGGTAGACCGCCTGGGCCTGGCCCGTGGACGTGCGCACGGGGAGCCGGGTCGTCTCGACCTTCCCGAAGAGGAAGGACGTGAAGGCTTCGGTGAGGACGGACAGCGGATCCCGCATCAGGACTCAGCCCCTACCTTCGAATGCCGGTGGCGAACGGGAGAGTGTTCACGAAGGCGCGGTGGTGCTCGCGGTCGCACCACTCCAGTTTCAGATACGACTTTCCGGCCGAGGCCCTTATGGTCCGCTTGTCCCGGGCCAGGGCCTCCGGTGAGCGGGAGGAGACGGTGATGTACCCGACCAGGTTGACGCCCGCCGCGCCGCTGGCCAGGTCCTCGCCGCGCTGGTCGAGGCGGTTGTGGGCGGCGATGTCGCGGGGGTCGACGGTCCGGTTCATCTTGGCGGCGCGGGAGGCCTCGGCCTCGTCGTTGGTCTTCTCGGTCAGCATGCGTTCGATGGCTACCTCGGTGGGTTCGAGATCCATCGTCACGGCGACCGTTCGGATGACGTCCGGGGTGTGGACGAGGAGAGGCGCGAGGAAGTTCACGCCCACCGGGGTCATCGGCCACTCCTTGACCCAGGCGGTGGCGTGGCACCAGGGGGCGCGGGTGGAGGACTCCCGGGTCTTGGCCTGGAGGTAGGTGGGCTCCATGGCGTCCAGCTCGGCCGGCCAGGCATTACGTTTCGTCATCGCCTGGATGTGGTCGATCGGGTGGTCCGGGTCGTACATGGAGTGGATGAGCGAGGCGAGCCGGCCCTGGCCCAGCGGCTGGCGTACGCGGATGTCCGCCTCCTGGAGGCGGGAGCAGATGTCGGTGAGCTCACGGGCCATGACGACGGCGAGACCGGCGTCCCGGTCGACCTTGCCGCCGTGGGGCCGGGCCGCGCGGGCCATGGCGTGGGCCTCGGCGGCCAGCTCGCGCGTGTAGTGCATGCAGGCGACGAGGTAGGCGCGGTGCTGCTCGCTGCTGGTCGACACCATGGACAGCAGCTGGTCGTACGACTGCTGCAGCCAGGGCAGCGCCTTGTCGTCCCCGCGGACGGCGACGTCCTTGGCGTGGGCGTCCGGGTCGGCGGGGAGGGTGCGGGCGAGCATCTGAAGGCGCGTCACGAAGCCGTCGCCGTTCGCCACGTGCTTGAGCAGGGTGCCGAACCGGTCGACGAGGGCTTCCTGGTCCTCGGAGTCGCGCAGGCCGACGCCGGGGCCCTCGATCTCGATGGCGGCGGTGACGGTCTTGCGGTCGGCGTGCAGCAGGACGGCGATCTCGTCGGGCCCGAAGGGGGCGGACAGCCAGGTGATGCGGCCGATGCCGGGCGGGGGGCCGACCTCGACCTCACGGCCGTCGAGCCGGGTCCCGGCCTCCATGGCGGTGGAGCGGTAGGTGGCGCCCTGCTTCAGGGTCCGCTTGTAGCTGCGGTTGATCTCGAACCACTTGTAGAAGGTGCGGCGCTTGTACGGCACGTAGACCGCGGCGAGTGCGAGCATCGGGAAGCCCGTCAGCAGCACGATGCGCAGGGACAGGACGGGGACGAGGAGTCCGCACATCATGCCGAGGAACGCGCCCGCGATGATCAGCGCGATCTCGCCGGTTTCACGGTTCCGGCCGATGATCGCGTTCGGCCGGGCGCGGCCGATCAGATATGTACGGCGGGGCGTGACCGGATGGGACACGTGGGACTCGGTCGTCAACGCCCTTCACCTCCCGTGCGGTTGGTACTGCTGTTGCGGGTGTTGCTGGCGTGGGGGGTGTTCACCGGGCTGCTCGAACGGGGTGCGGGTGCGGCGGACGGGACGGATCCGCCGCCGCCGTTCGGGGTGCGCGTGCTGTGCGCGGCGACGCCACCGGAGGCGGGGTTGGTCGGGCGCGGGGCGGACGAGGAGGTGCCGCCGCCGTCGCCCTGGTGGGCGCGGGAGCTGTGGGTCTTGATGCCCTGGGCGACGAGGGTCGCGGGGGAGCTGATCACGGCGGCGGCCTTGCCTTCGGCGCCCTGCATGAGGCGGTTGTTGCGGGAGCCGGCGATCTCGTCGCCGAAGCCGGGGACGAAGCGGTAGATCATCGCGGACGCGAAGATGGCGAGCAGGATGATGGCGAGGCCGGAGACGACCGCGGAGAAGGCGTCGGGGCCGTCGTCGGCGGACAGGGCGCCGGCGAGGCCGAGCACGATGACGATGACGGGCTTGACCAGGATCACGGCGATCATGATCCCCGCCCAGCGGCGGACGTGGCCCCACAGGTTCTTGTCGACCAGGCCGGCGTAGACGACGGTGCCGAGCAGGGCGCCGACGTAGAGCAGGGCGGCCCTGATGACGAGCTCCAGCCACAGCACGCCTGCGGCGAGGATGCTGACCAGGGAGACGACGATCAGCATGATGGGGCCGCCGCCGATGTCCTCGCCCTTGTCGAGGGCGGCGGAGAAGGTGCCGAAGAAGGCGTCGGTCTGGTCGCCGGTGGCCTTGGCGAGGACCTCGGTGACGCCGTCGGTGGCCGACACGACCGTGTACAGGATCAGCGGCGTGAAGGCCGAGGCCAGGACGGTGAGCCAGAGGAACCCGATGGCTTCGGACAGGGCGGTGGTGAGGGGGACCCCTCGGACGGCCCGCTTGGCGACGGCCAGCAGCCAGAGGAGGAGGGTGAGGATCGTCGACGCCGCGAAGACCACGGCGTACTGCTGCAGGAACTTCGGGTTCGTGAAGTCGACGTTCGCGGTGTCCTTGACGGCCCCGCTGAGCTTGTCGACGGTCCAGGAGGCGGCGTCGGCGCAGCCCTTGGCCAGGGAGGAGAGGGGGTCGAGGGTGGAGGTGGGGTCGAGGGAGGTGGTGCCTGAGGAGCCGCCGGAGCTGCCGCCTTGGCCGCGTTCGCAGTAGTCCTTGGCGGGGCCGCGGATGAGGTCGCAGGGATCACTGCTGTCCGTCGGCGTGGGCGTTGGGGTGGGGGCGGCGAAGGCGCGGGTGGCCAGCAGCACTGTGGTGGCCTGCATGGCGGCGACAGTGGCCGTTACCTTGAGGAAGCGGCGGTTAGCGCGCATAGGTGAACCCTCCGTACTCCTCGACAGCCTTCGTCATGTCGTCGGCGGTGGAGGCCCTCTGGTCGCGCCCGACCGGCACCGGCCCGTCCTTCTGCTGGAAGTCGGTGACCTTCCAGTCGTTGTTGGTCCACTTCAACTCGTACGTGGTGGTGTACCAGCTCTCGGTCACCGGATTGGTCGAGCCCTCTCCGGACAGGCCGAAGAGCGACGTGTACCAGACCTCGACGGTGGCGCTGTCCGCACTGGAGGCCGTGGCCTTGGTGCCCACCGGAATCACCCGGGAGACGAAGGTCTGGCCGGCTGGTGCCTTGCCGTCCTTGGTGAGACCGATGTTGCTCAGGAACTTCTCGCTCGCGTAGGCGCTGTCCAGATCTGCCTGGCGGGCGGCGGCGGCATCGGGGGCGTAGACGGTGTTGACGATCTCGTGCCGTCTGGCCTTGTCGAACATCTCGGCCGACCCGAGTGCGACCGCATAATTGGCCGCCGCACTCTCCGCCCCCTGCTGATCATGCGCGAACCCCGACGCGATCCCGCCCGACTTCGCCTGGACCGGTCGCTCCCCCGAGGGGGCCGTCGCGGCTGTGTCCGGCTTGTCGGTGCTGCCCCCCGCGGATGCGGAATCGTCTCCTCCACGGTTCGCGAAGGCGATCGCGGCGATGAGGAGGACCACCACGCCGACCACCGTGACCAGGCTCCGCGACGACGACCGGCCGGCCCGGCGCGCGCCGCCGTACACGTCGCCGTGCCCCTCGGGCAGCCGCGTCCGTGTCTGACCCGTGCCGCCGTAACCGCCGGAGGCCTCGTGCTCGTCCCCGAGACTCATGCCGCGTACGCCCCCTCGACGTCGTGCGGAAACACCTCGTACCGAATGCCGTAGCAGTACGACGGTAGCCGTGCTGGTTCCCGCGCGGGCGCGGTGTGGTGACTCGACATCAGGGAAACGCAACCTCAGCCGGTGGGCACGACGGGCGGGTGGGACGGAAGCGGGCCGGGCGTGCCGGTGGGGCCGCCTACACGGCCATGCCGTACACGATGGTGAAGAGCGTGCCGAGCGAGCCGATGATGAAGACGCCCGTCAGGCCCGCGATGATGAGGCCCTTGCCCTGTTCCGCGCTGAAGGTGTCCCGCAGGGCCGTCGCGCCGATGCGCTGCTTGGCGGCGCCCCAGATGGCGATGGCGAGGCAGAGGAGGATGGCGACCGCCATCACCACCTCGATCATCACCTTGGCTTCGTTGCCCAGGCTGCCGAAGGGGCCCCAGTCCGGAGCGATCCCGCCGATGATGGTGTTGATATCTCCCTTGTCGGCCGCAAAGAGCATCTAAGTCACCGCCCCTGGTTGGGTAGTTCCACACCCTCTGCGGTCGTGCAGAGGTCAGGCCTCATTGTCGCCGACAATGCCGCTGTCGTATGTCGACTTGGCGTCATTGATTGGCGGGTTTCGTACGAACACTTTGCCACCGGTCCGCGCCGGCCGCTCGCCGGGGGCGTGAGGGTGTGGACGAAGGACCGTATGGTCACTCTGTGTATCACGGCAGGTCATGCCGGGCAATGAGGCCGGAGCGGAACCTGTCGTGTGGTTCCGTCGTTGGGTCTTTTCACTACCTATGAGTGTTTTTGACGGTCAGTCGGGTGAACGGTTCGCGTCGGTGTTCCCCGGGTGAAGGCTACCGGGCGTGGCGAACGGGCCGCGGCGGGGTGCCGCGGCCCGTGGGTGAGGGGGAGATGACGCGGAGTCAGGGTGTCAACCCATCAGATTCGGCCGTTCAGCCGGTGAAGGCGCCGACTCCCTCCGGGGTGCCCAGGCCGGTCGGGCCGTCGTAGCCGGATCGGGCGGTGCAGAAGTAGCTGGTGGTGCAGGTGCCGTTGCTGCCGGAGGTCACGTCGTTCAGCGCCGAGGTGTTCGCGTAGGGGAACGCGGCCGGATAGGAGCCGCTGGACGGGGTGCCGGCGAGGGCGTACACGGCGGCGATGATGGGTGCGGAGGCGCTGGTGCCGCCGAAGGTGTACCAGCCGGCGGTGACGCCGTAGGAGTCGTAGACCGAGACGCCGGTCGCCGGGTCGGCGACGGCCGAGACGTCGGCGATCATGCGCTTGGAGCAGCCGGTGTCGGTCTGCCAGGAGGGCTTGGTGTCGTAGGCCGAGCAGCCGGAGCCGGTGCCTTCGGTGCTGCTGGTGTTCCAGACGGTCTCGGTCCAGCCGCGGGTGGTGGAGGAGGGGGACAGGGCCGTGCCGCCGACGGAGGTGACGTACCGGGAGGCGGCCGGGTACTCGGCGCCGTAGCCGGAGTCGCCGGCGCTGACGGTGATGGCGACGCCCGGGTGGTTGAAGTACGAGGAGTCGTACGAGGTGTCGGCGGAGGACTCCGAGCCGCCGTAGCTGTTGGAGACGAACGTGGCGCCGAGGGCGACGGCCCTGTTCACGGCCGTTCCGAGGTTGCCCATCGTCGCGGACTTGGCCTCGACCAGCAGGATGTGGCACTGCGGGCAGACGGCGCTGGCCATGTCGAGGTCGAGGGAGATCTCCTCGGCCCAGCCGCTGTCGGCGGGGGGCAGGGCGGTCGTGGAGCCCGTCTGGCTGACCTTCTTGAAGCAGCCGTTGGAGGTCGTGCAGGAGGGCAGGCCGTAGTACGAGCGGTACTTCGCGAGGTCGGCCTCGGCGTTCGGGTCGTCGTAGGCGTCGACGATCGCGAGGGTCTCGCCGGAGCCCCTGGAGGCGGCGGCGGAGGTCAGGCCGTAGGCGCTCTGGAGGTCGCTCGGGCCGTAGCCGGAGGGGGTGGAGGCGTCGGCGGCCTTCGGGGTGATGCCGTCGACCGCGGCCTCGTGCTTCTGGAAGGCCGTCAGGCCGCCGGTGACGCGGAGGGAGTGGCAGGCCAGCTCGCCCTTCTTCTTGGGCGTGGCGCAGGGGGTGGCCGTCCAGGTGACCTTGGAGGAGGTGGCTTTTACGGTGGTGGCTTCCGGGGTGGCGCTCGCGTGGGCCGCGGTTCCGAAGCCGGCGAGGAGGAGCGCGGCGGTGGTGGTGGCGGCCGAGGTGATGCGGCGCCATCTGCGGCGGGTGGAGGGGGAATCCGGGGGTGTCGTACGCAAGGTGAAGCCTCCTGCTGGTGGTGGACAGAGGCCTGCGGGTGGGGGTCCACCGGTGCGGTTCCCGGTGGGGGCGGCGGCCCGCGACGACCATCCCTTGTTGCGTACGTGACAACAAGATGGGTTGTGGATTCCTGACTTCCGCCTTACTGAGCCTTTGGCCCGAGGTGGCGCGGGTTTGGGGTCAGCCATGCAGCTGACGTTTTTCTCACCTTCCTGGGTCACAGTGGCCCCGATGACGCACACCCGCCGCCCCACCGCCCTGTCCGTCGCCACCGTCCTCCTCGCCTTCACCTCCGCCTCCTTCGCGGCCGCCGACGACGGCTCGGGCCCCTTGGGCGTCCCGACGACGGCGGCGGCGACCGCGCGGACCGCGCGGATCGGTGCCCTCTTCCCCGCCGACCGGAGCACGCGCCTCGCCGGTGGGCACTTCTGCACCGCGTCCGTGGTGCACGGCCCGTACCACAACCTCGTCGTCACCGCGGCGCACTGCCTGGACGAGGCCGGGGACCTGGTGTTCGTGCCCGGCTACCGCGACGGCCGGGCGCCGTACGGGGTGTGGAGGGTCGAACGGCGGTTCCTGCCCCAGGGGTGGGCCAAGGGGCAGGACGAGGACAGTGACGTGGCGTTCGCGGTCGTCGAGCCACGGAGTGGGAAGGGGGTCGAGGACGTCGTGGGCGGCAACCGGTTCACCGCCGGTACGGCGACGGGGGCCACGGCCGTCACCGTCACCGGGTATCCCGACTCCCGCGAGACGCCCGTCAGCTGCACCAACAGGCCGACCGCGCACAGCTCCACCCAGCAGCGCATCGACTGCCCGGGACTCAGCGGGGGCACCAGCGGCAGTCCGTGGGTGAACGGGGACGGGCAGGTCGTCGGGGTCCTCGGCGGACACGACCAAGGGGGCACCACCCCGGACGTCTCCTACAGCGTCGTCCTCGGCGCGGAGGCCGCGGACCTGTACCGCGAGGCGGCCGCCGATCCCTGACCTTGCTCCTGTGCTCCCCTCGTGCATGCTCCCCGCGACGGGACACCGCCTCTACACTGACGTTCGGTTACGTACTCCCGGACGGTGAGGGGCGGTTGACGGTGCGTAAGGCATGGATCGCGGTGACCGTTGCCATCGGCTCCGCGCTCGCCTTCGTGATGCTCCTCGTCGTCGGCGTCTACGTCGTCGCCGGAAACCTCGTCAACAGCGTGGGCGGAGCGGGCAAGGCGCTCGCCAAGGGCTCGGTGCCCGCCGCGTACCAGGACCTCGTGCAGAAGTGGGGCAACCTGTGCCCCGCCATCAACCCGGCGCTGCTCGCCGCCCAGCTCTACCAGGAGAGCGGGTTCAACCCCGACGCCAAGAGCCCGGCGGCGGCCCAGGGGATAGCGCAGTTCATCCCCGGCACCTGGGCCACGCACGGCATCGACGGCGACGGGGACGGCGACCGTGACGTGTGGGACCCGAAGGACGCGATCCCGTCGGCGGCGTCGTACGACTGCAAACTCGCCTCGTACGTGAAGGACGTACCCGGGAATCTGACCGAAAACATGCTCGCCTCCTACAACGCGGGGGCCTACGCGGTGATCAAGTACGGGGGCGTGCCGCCGTACAAGGAGACGCAGAACTACGTCAAGACGATCACCACGCTGGAGGAGAGCTTCGCCGCGCCCGTCGGCCGGGTCGACCCCTCCGAGCAGGCCGCAGGCGCCATCGCCTACGCGCAGAAGAAGCTCGGCACGCCCTACCTCTGGGGCGGCACCGGCACCGCTGAACAGGGCGGACGTTTCGACTGCTCGGGACTGACCCAGGCCGCGTACGCGAGCGTCGGCATCAAGCTGCCGCGTGTCGCCAACGACCAGTACAACGCGGGACCGCACCCCGCGCGGGACGAGCTGCTCCCGGGCGATCTGGTGTTCTTCTCGGACGACCTGACCAACTCCCGTGCCATCCGGCATGTCGGGATTTATGTCGGCGGCGGGTACATGATCGACGCACCCCGTACGGGCGCGGTGATCCGGTTCGACCCGATCGACACCCCCGACTACTTCGGGGCCACCCGGGTCACCGAAGATGGCGCGAAAGCACTCCCCACCACGGTGTGAACCGAACGTGAACCCACCCCCTGAGCTGCGGAGATGAGTCTCTCTTCGATAACGTCTGGGTGATCATTCGGTGGAGTGTGGAACGTATCAACGGGGACCGTGCGTTCCTGTTGGCGTAGCCGAGCGGCGCGCACAGCGGAAGCGGATCTACAAACCACGGGGGTGGCAGGAGCGGCGTACGCAAGGGTGCGCCGGGACAGACGACGAAGGGGCCGCAGCACCATGGCTGGACTCGCCGGATCCGGGTCGAACCCCGACGTCGACCTGCTCTACGACATCAATGGCCTGGCCAAGGACGCACCGCACTGGCTCGACCGGGTCATGGAGTACGTCGGTGAGTACGGTCTGCTGCTCGCCATGGTGCTGCTGGTGCTGTGGTGCTGGTGGTCCGTGCGCAAGCGGGGCGGGGAGGACGCCGCCTCGTCCGTGGCCGCGCTGGTGTGGGCGCCGCTCGCGGCGGGGATCGCGGTGCTGGTCAACGTGCCGATACGCGGGTTCGTCGAGCGGCCCCGGCCCTTCCTGGACCACGAGGGGCTGGACGTCCTGGTCTCCGGCAAGACCGACTACTCCTTCGTGAGCGACCACGCGACGATCACCATGGCGATGGGCGTCGCGCTCTTCGTCGCCAACCGGAAGTTCGGGATCGCCGGGATCCTGCTGGCGCTGCTTGAGGGTTTCTGCCGGGTCTACATGGGCGTGCACTACCCGACGGACGTCGTGGGCGGGTTCGCGCTCGGTACGGCGGTGGCGCTGCTGCTGTCGCCGCTCGCCATGGCCCTGCTGACGCCGGTGGCGAAGGCCGTCGAGCGGTCGCCGCGGGCGGGATGGCTGGTCAGGGGGCGGGGAAGAGCGTACGCGGGACAGGACGCCGTGATTCCGGGGGCGCGGAAGGAGACGGCGGGGGCTGAGGAGCGGGACCTGGCCGCGTAGGGCTCCGCCAGGACTCCGCCTGGGCACCGCCGCTCACAGGGCCTGGGGGTAGGTGAAGAACCTGCCCGGGTCGTACTGATTCTTCAGCTTGGCCAGGCGGGTCGCCGCGTCCCCGTAGTAGGCCTTGCGCCAGTCCGTCAGGGTCGGGTCCGTGTAGTTCTGGTAGGCGGCGCCCGAGGCGTGGGGGCGCATGGCCTTGTGGGCGGACGTCAGCCAGGACTGGGCCGTGGCGCCGCTCGTGCCCGCCCGCCAGGAGGCGATGTACTGGGCCAGCATGCGGGAACGGCGGTGCACGAAGGCCGTGGCCGTCGGGGAGACCCGGTTGACCGCGCCGCCCAGGGCCGTGAGCTGGACGCTGCCCGAGCCGCCGCGCACCGAGCGGATCTGGGACAGCAGGGTGCTGATGCCCGCAGCCGAGAGCGAGCGGTCGAAGAAGTCCGACCGTGCCGCGTACGTCTCACGGCCCAGCGCGCCCTGCGGGGAGCGGCCCGGGGTGGAGCCGGGCAGATGGCACTGGGCGTCCGTCGCGAAGGAGGAGCAGCCGGCGTAGACCTCCATCGACTCCTCGTACGAGCGGCGGCGCAGCGAGACGTTGCTCGCCGGGGCGCCGACGCGGTCGGCGAGGCGGTCGACGGCGTTCTGCAGTTCGCCGTAGGTGCCGAGGGAGAAGGCGGCGACGGAGACCGTAGGGGTGGTGCCGGTGTGGGCCGCCAGGTGCAGCGCCGACCAGATCTCGTCGGGCTGGGCCGGTCCCCACTCCTGCCAGGCCTTCACGACCGCGGCGGCCCTCGCCCACGGCCAGGTGAGGTACGCGGAGACGCCCTGCGGTGCGGGGTGGGTCCGGAACCGCAGCTCGGTCACGACGCCGAAGTTGCCGTTGCCGGCGCCGCGCAGGGCCCAGAAGAGGTCCTTGTTCTCACGGGCGTCGGCGGTCAGCTGCTTGCCGTCCGCCGTGATCAGGGTGGCCTGGGTGAGGCTGTCGCAGGTCAGGCCGTAGGCGCGGGAGACGACGCCGTGGCCGCCGCCGAGGGTGAGTCCGGAGACGCCGACGGTGGGGCAGGAGCCGGCGGGGATGGTCACGCCCTTCGCGGCGAGGGCGCGGTAGACGTCGATGAGCTTGGCGCCGGCTCCGACGACCGCGGTGCCGCCGCTGGTGCGTACGCGGTTGAGCTTGGAGACGTCGATGATCAGGCGGCCGGTGCCGGATGACCAGCCGGCGTAGGAGTGGCCGCCGTTGCGGATCGCCACGCGGATGTGGTGGGCGCGGGCGTACGAGAGGGCGGTGCGGATGTCGTCCGGGTGGGCGACGTAGGCGACGGCGGCGGGCTTGAGCGAGTCGAAGCGGGTGTTGTAGAGCTGCCGGGCCGCGGGCCAGGCCGCGTCGCCGGGGCGTATGAGGGGGCCGTCGAGGTCGCGGGCGAGGGCCGTCCAGTTGGCGGAGGCGGTGGCGCCGGTGGCTTGGAACGGCGTGTGGGAGGTGGACGTGGCGGTGTCGTTGCCGTTGCAGGCGGATGCCGCGGTTGCGGCCAGTGCGGCCGCTCCGCCTGCGATGAATGTACGCCGGTCCATGTGCGCCTCCCGTGTCTTCGTGGAACGAGACGGGGTGGTGGGCGTCGGGGTTCCACCATCGTGCACGGGGTTGGGGTGGGCGGCGGGGTGGTGTGCGCGGGATCACGCCGTTGGGGGGGCGGCCGGGGGTGGGTCACGTGGTCCGGCGTCGGTGACGTGCCGGCGTTGCGGTGGCCGGGGGGTGGGCCGCGCAGCCCGGCGCGACGGGGTGCCTCCCCCAAGCTCTCCGAGCAGGGGGGACCCCCAGCGCCCACCCGTGCCGCCCAGCGGCACGATTGCCCGCAGCTACGCCGGTCGGCGCTGCGCGCACCCCCCGCAGGGCGTCCACCGCCGCTCAGCCCCCGGTATGGGACTCCGCGTCCGCTCGGGCCAGGCTTCTCGCTCTTCGGGCCGGGCCGCGCCAGCCGCAGGTGCAGCGGGCCAGGCAGAAGCGGCCCTGTTCGATTGTCGACGTGCGGTGTTCCGGAAGGTCCCGGGAACGGTCTGGTCCGTCCTGCTGCGCCACGGCGACAACGTTAGCGAGGACAGGTAAAGGGTGCGTATGAGAACGCGTGACGGGGTCAGCTACCCGTCGTTAACCGGAACAACAGGGGGCCCGAAACAAACGTAGCGGCTGGGGGTAGGCAGGCGATGGCGAGGCAGCGGCGGCACAGGCGGGCGGGCGGAACGATCGTCGTGGCCGGGGTCGTGGTCTGTGTCTGTGTCGGTGGCAGCGGCTGTTCCAGCAGAGGCGCGGCCGCCGAGGACTCCCGCGCGGGGCGTCCCGTCCAGGTGCTGCACCAGGCCGCCGACCGCCTGGTGGACGCCGGGAGCTCCAAGGCCAGTACGTCGATGGAGATGGCCACCGGAGGAACGCGGGTGACCATCCGCGGCGAGGGGGTCTACGACTACCGGGACCGGCTCGGACGGCTGAAGGTGCTGCTGCCGCAGGACCCCGCGGGGACCCGCGCGCAACGGCCCATCACCGAACTCCTCGCCCCCGGTGCCCTCTTCATGAAGAACCGGGGCGCCGGCGTGCCCGCCGACAAGTGGGTCCGGGTGGACACGGCGACCCTGTCCGACGGGAACCTGGTGACCGGCGGGGCCACCGACCCGTTCGCCGCCGCCGAGGTCCTGCGCGGGACGCGGAACGCGACGTACGTGGGACGGACCGAGCTCGCGGGGACCGAGGTGCGGCACTACCGGGGAACCGCCGATCTCGCCCAGGCCGCGAAGGACGCCTCGGCCGCCAACCGGAAGCCGCTGGAGGCGGCGGCGAAAGGGTTCGCCACCGCCGAGGTGCCGTTCGACGCCTACCTCGACGACCAGGGGCGCATCCGCAAGGTCCGGCACCGGTTCAGCTTTGTCAACGGACAGCAGGCGGGCACCGTGGCGGTGGCCTCGACGACGCTCCTGTACGACTTCGGCGCCCCGGTGCACGTACGGTTGCCGGACGACGACGACATCTACGCGGGCAAGATCGCCGAGGGATGAGCGACGGGAGTGCGCACGCATGACGGGCGTCAAGAACTAGCCCGTCCGTGCCATGCGCGGTGTGTATGCCGCTCCCTACTCTAGGAAGTCGGTGACGGCAGAGATGAGGTGATGCACGTGGCTCCGGTCGGCGGTACGGCAGTTCAGGACCACGTGGCCCTCGCCGAGATCGAGCTGTGCGGAGAGCTGATCATCGCGGCCTCGGCCGCCCGTGAGCGGCTCAGCCTGGAGAGCATCGACGAGGTGCTGAAGGTGGCCGAGGAGCGAGAACGCGCCACGGGCCGGTGATGAGCTTCACCGGCCGGTGAGCGTCATGTACGCAGCAGGCGGCCGATGGCCTTCGTCGCCTCCTCCACCTTCGCGTCGATCTCGGCACCGCCCTTGCGGGCCGCGTCCGCGACGCAGTGGCGCAGATGCTCCTCCAGCAGCTGCAGGGCGAAGGACTGCAGCGCCTTGGTCGAGGCGGAGACCTGGGTCAGTATGTCGATGCAGTAGACGTCCTCGTCGACCATGCGCTGCAGACCGCGGATCTGGCCCTCGATGCGGCGCAGGCGCTTGAGGTGCTCGTCCTTCTGCTTGTGGTACCCGTGCACGCCGCGGTCGTGGTCGGTCACCACGTCCGTGCCGTCCGTCTCCACGGCGGCGGAGGGCGCCCCGGCACCGGCCTCTGTGGTCGTCATCGCGTCCTCCTGGTGAACAGTCAGCCGACATATACCCCTAGTGGGTATATCGTACCGAACTTTGTTGGGTATACGGGTCTTGGCCGATGTCTTGCGCACTGGCCGAACCTGTACGTCGGGCTGCCCCCGTGCTCATCATCTTGACTGATGGGTGACACTGGGGACGGCCCGTTAGCCGTGGCCGGATGATGTGCCTAGCATCAGCCTGACCGAAACCGAAGGACCCCGAGGACCCCACGTGCGCTTTCGTCTGACCCCCAGGGAGACGAGCTTCTACGACATGTTCGCCGCATCCGCGGACAACATCGTCACGGGCTCGAAGCTCCTCATGGAACTGCTCGGGGCGGACTCTTCCGCCCGGGCCGAGATCGCAGAGCGTATGCGGGCCGCGGAACACGCAGGTGACGACGCCACGCACGCGATCTTCCACCAGTTGAACTCCTCGTTCATCACGCCGTTCGACCGCGAGGACATCTACGCCCTCGCGTCGTCCCTCGACGACATCATGGACTTCATGGAGGAGGCCGTCGACCTGGTCGTCCTCTACAACGTCGAGGAACTGCCCAAGGGCGTCGAGCAGCAGATCGAGGTGCTGGCGCGGGCGGCGGAGCTGACGGCCGAGGCGATGCCGAACCTCCGCACGATGGACAACCTCACCGAGTACTGGATCGAGGTCAACCGGCTGGAGAACCAGGCCGACCAGATACACCGCAAGCTGCTCGCGCACCTCTTCAACGGCAAGTACGACGCCATAGAGGTCCTCAAGCTCAAGCAGATCGTGGATGTGCTGGAGGAGGCGGCGGACGCGTTCGAACACGTGGCGAACACGGTGGAGACCATCGCCGTCAAGGAGTCCTGAGGCCCGTCCATGGACACCTTCGCTCTGGTCGTGACCATTCTGGTCGCGCTCTTCTTCACGTACACCAACGGCTTCCACGATTCGGCGAACGCGATCGCGACGTCCGTGTCGACGCGGGCGCTGACGCCGCGCGCGGCGCTGGCGATGGCCGCGGTGATGAATCTCGCCGGCGCGTTCCTGGGTTCCGGGGTCGCCAAGACCGTCAGTGAGGGGCTGATCCAGACACCCGAGGGCTCGAAGGGGATGGGGATCCTCTTCGCGGCGCTCGTGGGTGCGATCACCTGGAACCTCATCACCTGGTACTTCGGCCTTCCGTCCTCCTCCTCGCACGCGCTGTTCGGCGGCATGGTGGGGGCGGCGCTGGCCGGGGGGACGACGGTGTACTGGCACGGGGTGCTGGACAAGATCGTCATTCCGATGTTCGTCTCGCCGGTGGTGGGCCTGGTGGCCGGCTACCTGGTGATGACCGTGATCCTGTGGATCTTCCGGCGGGCCAATCCGCACAAGGCCAAGCGGGGCTTCCGCATAGCGCAGACCGTGTCGGCGGCCGGGATGGCCCTCGGGCACGGTCTGCAGGACGCGCAGAAGACGATGGGCATCGTGGTGATGGCTCTGGTCATCGCCGACGTCGAGGACTACGGCGATCCGATTCCGGTGTGGGTGAAGATCGCCTGTGCGGTGATGCTGTCGCTGGGGACGTACGCCGGTGGGTGGCGGATCATGCGGACGCTGGGGCGGAAGATCATCGAGCTGGACCCGCCGCAGGGGTTCGCGGCCGAGACGACCGGGGCTTCGATCATGTTCACGACGGCGTTCCTGTTCAAGGCGCCGATCTCGACGACGCATGTCATCACCTCGGCGATCATGGGAGTCGGGGCGACGAAGCGGGTGAACGCCGTGCGCTGGGGAGTTGCGAAGAACATCATCCTCGGCTGGTTCATCACGATGCCGATGGCGGCGTTCGTGGCCGCGTGTGCGTTCGGGGTCGTGAACCTGGCGTTCCTGTAGGCACCGAGGGCTGTTTCGCCCCCGCCGCCCCTACCCTTCCCGTCCCCGGGGGCTGCGCCCCCAGACCCCCGCTCGCACCTGGCCGACGTGAGCGCCATTACATGCCGGTCACGGTAGCCACTGGGTCCGGGGCGTTCGGCCTCCCCGCCCCCTACCCTTCCCGTCCCCGGGGGCTGCGCCCCAGGCCCCCGCTCGCACCTGGCCGGCGTCAGCGCGTACCGCCACGGACCCGCACCCGCCCACGGCGTGAAGGGGACGTGTCGGGGGGTGTCCGCCCGCAGCGGCCGGCGTCCGTCGCCGTTACGTCACCGGTTCGCGGCAACCGCCGGACCGAGGACGGACACCCCCCGGCGCGGCCCCGCCCCACCCACCGGACCCAAGGCGCTACGCGCACCCCCACGAGCCGCCACCGCTACGGCGCACGCGGGCCCATCTCGCTTGGGGGTCGCCGCAGGCCTGGCGCACGTGCCCCCACCTCGTCGACGGGGGCGCCGCAGGCATGGGACACGCGCCGCCACCTGGTCCACGGGGACCACCGCAGGAAGCCCCAAGCAGCCCACCTCGCCCGCAGCGACCGCCCCAGGCACGGGACACGCGCTCCCACCTCATCCACGGGGACCACCGCAGGCATGGCACACGCGGCCCCCCCCGCCCGCAGCACCGCCGTAGGCATGCCGCACGCGGCCCCCCGCAGCGGGGACCGACACAGGCACGGCGTGTGCGCCTCCACGGATGCCCGCCCCCTCAGCCGTCCAGCCCCCACCGGCACAGCAGCCGCAAGCACCCCCCACCCCCACCCGCCCAACCGTCGGAGACAACGGCACGGGCCCGCCCCCCAGGAGTCGGGGGGGCGGGCCCTTCTGCGTCCTCGCGGTGGCACCGCCATGCAGCACCGCGAGGCGTTTGGCGGGGGCTCGGCTCAGCCGAAGCGGCCCGAGATGTAGTCCTCGGTCGCCTGGACCGACGGGTTGGAGAAGATGCGCTCCGTGTCGTCGATCTCGATCAGCTTGCCGGGCTGGCCGACCGCGGCGAGGTTGAAGAACGCCGTGCGGTCGGAGACACGCGCCGCCTGCTGCATGTTGTGCGTCACTATGACGATCGTGAAGCGTTCCTTCAGCTCACCGATCAGGTCCTCGATCGCCAGCGTGGAGATGGGGTCCAACGCCGAGCAGGGCTCGTCCATCAGGAGGACCTTCGGCTCGACGGCGATGGCGCGCGCGATGCACAGCCGCTGCTGCTGACCACCGGAGAGGCCCGAGCCGGGCTTCTGCAGGCGGTCCTTGACCTCGTTCCAGAGGTTCGCGCCCCTGAGCGACTTCTCCACGATGTCGCTCAGCTCCGACTTCTTGTAGCTGCCGTTCAGCCGCAGCCCCGCCGCCACGTTGTCGAAGATCGACATCGTGGGGAACGGGTTCGGGCGCTGGAAGACCATGCCGATCTCACGGCGGACCGACACCGGGTCGACCCCCGCGCCGTACA
Source organism: Streptomyces sp. S.PNR 29 (assembly GCF_030386795.1). Lineage (GTDB taxonomy): Bacteria > Actinomycetota > Actinomycetes > Streptomycetales > Streptomycetaceae > Streptomyces. The sequence goes on along the minus strand of NZ_JANUQM010000001.1, from coordinate 930,874 downwards.
GGTCCTCGTCGTCCAGCATCACCTTGCCCTCGACACGCCCGCCGGCCGTCACCTCGTGCATGCGGTTCAGCGTGCGCAGGAACGTCGACTTGCCGCAGCCGGAGGGGCCGATGAACGCCGTCACCGAGCGGGGCTCGACGGTCATCGAGATGTCCTCGATCGCCTTGTGGGAGCCGTAGTAGGCGGTGAGCCCGCTTACGTCGATTCGCTTGGCCATGTCTACTTCACTTCCAGACAGTCAGATCAGTCGCTGTGGCCGCGTCAGCGACCGGTCTTCGGGGCCTTCCAGCGGGCGATGCCGCGGGCCACCAGGTTGAGGATCATCACGAAGGCGATCAGGGTGAGCGAGGCCGCCCAGGCACGGTCGTACGCCGCACCGGAACCCGCGCTGTTCGCGTACTGCTGGTAGATGTACAGCGGCAGCGAGGACTGCGCGCCCTCGAACGGGTTGGCGTTGATGAACGGGTTGCCGAAGACGAGCAGCAGCACGGGGGCGGTCTCGCCGGCGATACGGGCGATGGCCAGCATGATGCCCGTCGTGATGCCGCCGATCGAGGTCGGCAGGACCACCTTCAGGATGGTGCGCCACTTGGGGACACCCAGCGCCAGGGAGGCTTCGCGCAGCTCGTTCGGGACGAGCTTGAGCATCTCCTCCGTGGAGCGCACGACCACCGGCATCATCAGGATCGCCAGGGCGAGGGAGCCGGCGAAGCCGAAGGGCTGCAGGTCGAACATCAGCATGAGGCTGAGGATGAACAGACCCGCGACGATCGACGGGATACCGGTCATGACGTCGACGAAGAAGGTGACGGACCGGGCGAGGTTGCCGCGCCCGTACTCCACCAGGTAGATCGCGGTGAGCACGCCGATCGGCGCGGCGATCACCGTGGCGAGACCGACCTGCTCCAGGCTGCCGAGGATGGCGTGGTAGATGCCGCCGCCCGGCTCGGTGTCGGCGACGACGCCCATGGAGTGGGTGAGGAAGTAGACGTCGAGGACCTTCACGCCGCGCTGCACGGTCTCCCACACCAGCGAGGCCAGCGGCACCACGGCGAGCAGGAAGGCGACCCAGACGAGGGAGGTCGCGATACGGTCCTTGGCCTGGCGCTTGCCCTCGACGCTCGCGGCGATGACGTACGTACCGAAGACGTAGAGGAGCCCGGCGATCAGGCCCCACTGGACGCGGCTGTCCAGGCCGGCGGCGACGCCGATGCCGATCGCGACGGCGACGGACCCGGCCGCGATGGCCCACGGCGACCACTTGGGCAGACGGGCGCCGCGCAGGGTGCTGGGGCCCTTCGGGGTGACGGTTGCGGTGCTCATGCGTTGGCCCCCGAGTACTCCTTGCGGCGGGCGATGATCGCGCGGGCCGCGCCGTTGACCAGCAGGGTGATGACGAACAGGACCAGGCCGGAGGCGATCAGCGCGTCACGGCCGAACTCGGTGGCCTCGCTGAACTTGCTCGCGATGTTCTGGGCGAAGGTGCCGCCGCCCGGGTCGAGCAGGCTGGCCTGGATGTCGAAGGTCGGGGAGAGCACGGTGGCGACGGCCATCGTCTCGCCGAGCGCGCGGCCGAGACCGAGCATCGAGGCGGAGATCACGCCGGAGCGGCCGAAGGGCAGCACCGCCATGCGGATCACTTCCCAGCGGGTGGCGCCGAGGGCGAGGGCCGCCTCCTCGTGCATCTGCGGGACCTGGCGGAACACCTCACGGCTCACGTTGGTGATGATCGGCAGGATCATGATCGCGAGCAGGACGCCGACGGTCAGCATGGAGCGGGGTGCGCCGCCCTGCCAGGAGAAGATGCCGGTCCAGCCGAAGTAGTCGTTCAGCCAGCCGAACAGGCCGTTCATCTCCGGTACGAGGACCAGGGCGCCCCACAGGCCGTAGACGATGGACGGCACGGCGGCGAGCAGGTCGATGACGTACGCGATGGGGCCCCTGAGCCTGCGCGGGGCGTAGTGCGTGAGGAACAGCGCGATCGCGACGGCGATCGGGACCGCGATGACCATGGCGATGATCGAGGAGACCACCGTGCCGAAGGCGAGTACGGCGATGCCGAACTTCGGCGGGACCTGCCCGGTGCTCCACTCGAAGGTGGTCAGGAAGTTGCCGTCGTCCTTGCTGATGGCGAGGGAGGCTCGGTAGGTGAGGAAGACCGCGATCGCGGCCATGATCACCAGCAGCAGAATGCCGGACCCGCGGGAGAGCCCGAGGAAGATGCGGTCTCCGGGCCGGGTGGCGCCGCGGGCCGCGCGCTTGTGCTCGGTCGGTGACGGCTGCGGGGCGGGGGGAGGTGCGTCGGTTATCTGTTTCGTATCCATCGGGTTCTCCGGTCTGCGGAACCGCACTCGCTGTGCGGCTCTGGAGCCGTACGCGGTACGGCTCCTGGCGGCGGTGCACCGGACGGTGCGGCCCGGTCCCTGGAGGGGATCGGGCCGCACTCGGGTCAGCTCAGGCCCTCGATGGTGGTGCGGACCTTGGCGATGATCTCGTCGGGGATGGGGGCGTAGTCGTTCTCCGTGAGGATCTTCTGGCCGTCCTCGCTGGCGATGTAGCGCAGGAAGGCCTTGGTGGCGGGCAGGGAGTCCGCCTTGTTGCCCTTGTCGCAGACGATCTCGTAGGTGACCAGGACCATCGGGTAGGCGCCCTCGGCCTTGGTCCCGTAGTTCAGCTCCAGCGCGAGGTCCTTGCCGGTGCCGACGACCTTGGCCTCGGAGATGGCCTTGGTGGCGTTGTCGATGGTGGCCTTGACCGGCGAAGCGGCGCCCGTGTCGAGGTCGACGGTCTTGATGCCGTCCTTGGCGTAGGACAGCTCGAAGTAGCCGATCGCGCCGGAGGTTTGCTTCACCTGCTGGGCGACGCCGGAGGAGCCGGACGCGGACTGGCCGCCCTTGGCCTGCCAGGCCTTGCCGCCCTCGTACGGGAAGTCCTTCTTCGCCGTGGCGATCAGGTACTTGGTGAAGTTGTCCGTGGTGCCGGACTCGTCGGAGCGGTGGAACGCCTGGATCTTCAGGTCGGGGAGCTTGGCGTCCGGGTTCAGCTTCTGGATCGCCGGGTCGTTCCACTTGGTGATCTTGCTGTCGAAGATCTTGGCGAGGGTGGAGGCGTCCAGGACGAGGTTGTCCACACCCGGGACGTTGTAACCGACGGCGATCGGGCCGCCGACCATCGGCAGGTCGATGCCCTGGCCGCCCTTGCAGACCGACTTGGAGGCGGTGACCTCTTCGGGCTTCAGCGCGGAGTCCGAACCGGCGAAGGCGACCTGGCCCTGCGTGAAGGCGGTGACGCCGGCGCCGGAGCCGCCGCCCTTGTAGTTGATCTGGACGCCGGAGCAGGCGGCGGTGAACTGCTTGACCCAGGCGTCGATCGCGTTCTTCTGCGCGGAGGAGCCGTCGGCGAGCAGCTGGCCCTTGGCGTCGTCGCACTTGATGTTGCCGGCCGCCTGGGTGCCCGAGGAGGCGTTCCCGCTGCCGCCGCCGGTGTCGTCGGAGCCGCACGCCGTGAGGGCCAGGGCGCCGGAGACGGCGAGAGCACCGAGAGCGAGGGCCCGCCGGTTCATGCGCTGAAGCTTCACTTGAGTTCCTTCCAGGAGCCGCCGTCCTGATCGGCGGCGTGCGAAGTCTGGGTTATGCGGACGCGTACGCACGGTTCGCCCCGCATCTCGTAAGGCCGAAATTAGGCAGATCAGGTGAAGGCGCCGATTGGCCTAAATGAACGAGGGGTGAACCCCTGTGGACGGTGCGGTGAGGTAACGGAACGCTTACGTCGAGGACACGGAGTGATTCCGACGACTATGTCAGGTGGAGGGTGGCCCGTAGGGCGTCGATGAGGGCCGCGTCCCTCTCGTGGGTGAGGCGGTCACGGGCGACCTCGGGATCAAGCCACAGGACGCGGTCCACTTCGGCCGTTGGCGTGAACGCGCAGGAGACGGCCTCGGCCGCCCAGTAACGGACCCGTTTGGGGCGGCCGCTCGCCATGTAGTGCTGGGTGGGCAGTTCGGCGCCCGGCACGGCGGTGCAGCCGGTTTCCTCGGCCACCTCGCGCAGGGCGCCTGCCCGCGGATCCTCGCCGCGCTTCACCTTGCCCTTCGGCCAGGACCAGTCGTCGTACTTCGGCCGGTGGACGAGGCAGACCTCCGGCTCGCCGGTCACGGGCGAGCGGCGCCACAGGACGCAGCCGGCCGCCTGGACCGTGGTGTCCTTCGGGGAGTTCACCCGTGCTCACCGCCTTCTTCGATGCGGGGCGTCTACGACGTGGTGACGGCTTCCTTCTGCCAGCAGCGCTGGAACGCGTACCGGGCCGCCTCCACCTCGTGCCGCTGGTCGGCGTGGAGCACGCCGAGCGCGTAGGCCGTCGCGGGGGCGATGCGCGGTGTACGGGCGGCCTGGGCGGCCGCGGCCGCGGCCTCGGAGGCGTCGCGGTGCCGGTCGAGGGCCTCGCCGGCGGCCGGGAGACGGACGTCCACGGCCGCGCTGTCGCCGAGGACGACCTCGCGGGCGTAGCGGTGCAGGCGCAGCAGCAGGCGGACCTGGTGCCAGGGGGCGTCCTGCGGGTGCGGGGCGGGGTCGGGGGAGAGGCCGTGGATCAGCGCCTCCGCGTTGTACGGGCTGCCCGCGGTGACCAGGGGCAGAGCGGCGACCGCGTCCGTGAGCCGTTCCTCCGCTGCCGCGGCGAGGGGGCGGAGGTCGGCGTCGGCCGCGGCAGGGGTGAGGGGGACCTCGCTGGCCAGTAAGGCGACCTTGTCCGCGATGGCGTGGAAGCGGCTGCTGCCCAGTGCCTGCAGGGCGGTGGAGTGGGCTCGGGTGCGGGCGAGGGTGAGCTGGCGGTCGAGCAGGGCGCCCGCTTTGGCGGCGCCGACGGTGAGGTTGCCGCGTTCCGGGGTGGCCGGGTGGGTGCCCGCGGCCGTGCCTGGTGAGCGGCCGTCGGTCGCGCCCGTCGGCTGACGGGGGAACACCGGTGCACCCGACAACCTGTGCAGCGCCTGCAGCAGCCGCTCCAGCCGGGCCGCGCACGCGTGCTCCATCGCCAACGTGCCCGACACCCAGGCCAGTTCGGGCCGCATTCCCTCGGCCCAGTCGGCGTCCAGCAAGGGCTGGAAGGTGTGCAGGCTGCCGCTGATGCGGCGGGCGGAGCGGCGCAGCGCGCGGGCCGCGTCGACGGCCCCCTCGGCGCCGTTCCCCGCGGTACCGCTCTCCCGGTGCGAGCGGAGTGCGCGGAGGAACTCCGTGGCCTGCGCCCGCAGGTAGTCGGCGAGGGCGTCAGCCGTGGGGGCGGGCGCGGCCGTGGGGTCCGTCGGGTCAAGGTGCTGCGTTGCCACGCCGGCGCCTCCGGGCGTCTATGAGCATTTCCTGGACGTTGCGCAGGGGATGACCGTCCGCGTCGGTCGCGTGCCGGGTCCACTCGCCGTCCGGGCCGAGGTGCCAGGAGGCGGTGGAGTCGGACATGCCGGTCTCCAGCAGGCGGTTCAGGGCCGCCCGGTGGGCCGGGTCGGTGACCCGGACGAGTGCCTCTATGCGGCGGTCGAGGTTGCGGTGCATCATGTCGGCGCTGCCGATCCACACCTCGGGCTCGCCGCCGTTGCCGAAGGCGAAGACCCGGGAGTGCTCCAGGAAGCGGCCGAGCACGGACCGGACGCGGATGTTCTCCGACAGGCCCTCGACACCGGGGCGCACGGCGCAGATGCCGCGTACCCAGACGTCCACCGGCACGCCCGCCTGGGACGCGCGGTACAGGGCGTCGATGATCGCCTCGTCCACCATCGAGTTGACCTTGATCCGGACGTAGGCGGGACGCCCGGCACGGTGGTGCTGGGCCTCCTTGTTGATCCGGGCGACCAGGCCGTCGCGCAGGGACTTGGGGGCGACCAGCAGACGCCGGTAGGTCTCGCGGCGCGAGTAGCCGGAGAGCCGGTTGAAGAGGTCCGACAGGTCGGCGCCGACCTGCGGGTCGGCCGTGAGCAGGCCGAGGTCCTCGTAGAGGCGGGCCGTCTTCGGGTGGTAGTTGCCGGTGCCGACGTGGCTGTAGCGGCGGAGCGTTTCGCCTTCCTGCCGGACGACGAGCGACAGCTTGCAGTGGGTCTTCAGGCCGACGAGGCCGTAGACGACGTGGCAGCCGGCCTCCTCCAGCTTGCGCGCCCACTTGATGTTGGCGTGCTCGTCGAAGCGGGCCTTGATCTCGACCAGGACGAGGACCTGCTTGCCGGACTCGGCGGCGTCGATGAGGGCGTCGACGATCGGCGAGTCGCCGGAGGTCCGGTACAGCGTCTGCTTGATGGCGAGGACGTCCGGGTCGCCGGCCGCCTGCTCCAGGAAGGCCTGCACCGACGTCGAGAACGAGTCGTACGGGTGGTGCAGCAGGACGTCCCGCTCGCGCAGCGCGGCGAAGATGTCGGGGGCGGAGGCCGACTCGACCTCGGCGAGGTCGCGGTGGGTGCCGGCGATGAACTTCTGGTACTTCAGCTCGGGCCGGTCGAGGGAGGCGATGCGGAAGAGGCCGGTGAGGTCCAGGGGGCCGGGCAGCGGGTACACCTCGGCCTCGCTGATCTTCAGCTCCCGTACGAGGAGGTCCAGCACCTCGCGGTCGATGGACTCCTCGACCTCCAGGCGCACCGGCGGCCCGAACCGGCGCCGCATGAGCTCCTTCTCCAGGGCCTGGAGCAGGTTCTCGGCGTCGTCCTCCTCGACCTCCAGGTCCTCGTTGCGGGTGAGGCGGAAGGCGTGGTGCTCCAGGACCTCCATGCCCGGGAACAGCTCTTCCAGGTGGGCGGCGATGACGTCCTCGATGGGGACGAACCGGCCCGGGGAGGCCTCCAGGAAGCGGGACAGCAGCGGCGGCACCTTGACGCGGGCGAAGTGCCGGTGGCCGGTGACGGGGTTGCGGACGACGACCGCGAGGTTGAGCGAGAGACCCGAGATGTACGGGAAGGGGTGCGCGGGGTCGACGGCCAGCGGGGTCAGCACCGGGAAGATCTGGTGCCGGAACAGGGTGAACAGGCGGGCCTGTTCCTTCTCCGCCAGTTCGTTCCAGCGGACCAGGTGGATGCCCTCCTCCGCGAGGGCGGGGGCGACGTCCTCGTGGAAGCAGGCGGCGTGCCGTGCCATGAGCTCGCGGGAGCGGGCCCAGATCATCTCCAGGACCTCGCGCGGCTGCAGCCCGGAGGCGGAGCGGGTGGCGACGCCGGTGGCGATACGGCGCTTCAGGCCGGCCACCCGGACCATGAAGAACTCGTCGAGGTTGCTGGCGAAGATCGCCAGGAAGTTCGCCCGCTCCAGCAGGGGCGTGTTCGGGTCCTCGGCGAGTTCGAGGACCCGCTCGTTGAACGCGAGCCAGCTGCGTTCCCGGTCGAGGAAACGACCCTGCGGCAGCTGTACACCGTCTGCCTGCGACTCTTCGTACGCGTCGAGATCGGCGTCGATATCGGGTTCGAGGTCGGAGACGGCGGCCGCCACGGTGTGCGGGCGGTGGGCGGCTATGGAACCGACGGACGGCTGCGCGTGCTGGACCGGTGCCTGGGTGTCTTGCTGGCTCATAAACCCATTCTTCCGCGCACGGGGCGTTACAGGCGCGTCGGAAAGGGCGGGCGGGAGCGCAGCGGCAACACGGAGGTCCCCGTTTCCCGAGGTTCCCTCGGGGGGAGGCGAAGGCTCTGGCACGGCGGGCTTCATTCGCCGAGCGTCGCAAGCCCGTCTGAACCAGTGGTTACGGCGACATGGCGTGTGGGATAGCGGGGGGCGGATCACGGGCGTCCACGGCCGCGATCCGCCCCGTGTGTCAGGCGGTGCGGCGGCGCAGCAGCGTGAAGGCGGCGACGGTGGCCGCCGCGGTGACGGCGAGGACGATGCCGGTCTCCACGAGGTGCAGCGGCCAGAAGTGGGACGGCGGGTGGTAGGTGGCGTAGTGGCCGCCGGTGCCGGTCCTGCCCCATCCGACCTGCCAGGCGCTGTTGGGCAGCTCGAACTCCGCCGCCGAGGTGTGCGTCACCGTCGGCCACAGGAAGCGGCGGCACAGCGTCAGGGTGAGATGGAGCGCGCCCATCGCGGCCAGCGACACCGCCAGGGCGGGCAGCGTCCGGCGCAGCACGAGCGCGGTGAGCGCGCCGACCGCGAGGGCGCACAGGGCGTACGCCACCGTGGCCGGGCCGCGCGCCACGAAGATCTCGCCGAAGGCCCAGTCGTCGCCGTACCTCAGTTCGCGGTGGGGTGCCCACGCCCAGCGGAACGCCGACACCAGGGCGCTGTCCCCGACGGTGAGCACCAGCGCGGGCACGGCGAGCTTGGTGGCCAGCCAGCGGTGGGGGGTGACGCCCTGGCTCCAGGCCAGGTGGGCGGTGCCGGACTCCAGCTCGCGGGCGATCAGGGCGCTGCCGGCGAAGGCGGCGACGGCGAGGAAGCCGTAGCAGACGAGCAGGGCGGCGTAGCCGACGCGTTCGCCGTGGGCCCAGCCGAGGTAGGGGATGTTGCACGGGTCGTCGAGAGCGCAGGTCGCCTTGAGGTGCTGGATGTGGGCCGCGTCGACCTCGGTCAGCCAGACGAGCCAGCCGAGCACGGCCGCGACGAAGACACCCCAGCAGATCAGCGAGGTGCGGTGCAGGCGCAGGACCGTGCGCGGCAGGGCCATGGCCGTGCTCATACGGCGGCCCCCTCGCGGCCCTGCGCGGCCGTGCGGCGGCGCAGCAGGTGGAACGCGGCCACGGCCAGCAGGACGGCCACGGCGATGAGGACGCCGGTCCCCACCAGCTGGAGCGGCCAGTAGTGGGACCGGGGGTGGTAGTCGCGGTAGTGGCCGACGGCGTCGAGCCTGACATACAGGTCGCCCAGGTCGCCCAGGTCGCCGCACTCCGCGGTGCTGCCGCACGACGGCCGGGACACGTGGGCCCCGGTGGAGGTCACCAGGCCCTCGTCGACGGTGATGCCCGGGCCGGAGAAGACGCCGTCCCTCAGTGCGGTGACGCGGGTGACCGACGGCCACAGATGCGGCAGTGCCGACAGGACGGCCGTCCACAGCCCGGCCACGGCGACGACGGCGGCGGCCAGTGCGGCGAGGGTGCGGGCCAGTAGCAGGCCCGCCAGGGCGCCGGCCAGGAGACCGGTCAGGGCCAGGGCGACGGTGACGGGACCTCCCGCGTAGAAGGTGGGGACGTCGGACCAGCCCTTGTGGGTGTCGATACGGCCCTCGCCCGCCGCCCACGCCAGGTGGTGCAGCAGGACCAGCACAGCGGTGCCGGCGGTGACCAGCGCGGCCGGGACGGTGAGCCCGGCGGCCAGCCAGCGCGCCGGGGAGACGCCCTGCGTCCATGCCAGCCGGGCCGTGCCGGTCTCCAGTTCACGGCCGGTGAGCGCGGCGCCCGCCCAGGCGGCGGCCAGGAAGGGGACGGCGAGGACGGCGATGGTCGTGTACGTGTAGACGTCCTTGTAGAGCAGGATCGCGTCCTGGTCGTACAGGCAGGGGCCGTTGAACGCACAGGAGTTGTACTGCTGCCAGGCATCCGCCGCGGCGTCGGTGAGCGGGTCCCGCAGCCACAGCAGCGCGGCGCCGGTGGCGAGCACGAGGCCGGTCCAGGCGTACAGGGCCGGGCGGTGCAGCCGCAGCAGCCAGCGGACCTGGCGGGGCGCGGCGGTGGGCGCGAGGACGGTCGGTGCGGTCACGCGACGGCCTCCGCGAGCGCGGTGGAGGCGGGGGCCTCGGGGTTGCGCAGATAGGAGAGGACGAGCTCCTCCAGGGTCGGCGTGCCGGTGCGCCAGTCGCCGGGCAGCGGGGCGGCCGGGCGGAGCAGTGCGCTGAGCTGGCGGCCGGTGGTGCGGGACTCGACGACGGTGTGCGGGGCGAGGGAGGCCTCGGCCGGTGCGGACACGCGGGTGTGGGCGGCCAGCAGGTCGTCGATCTCGCCGGACAGCCGGATCCGGCCGCCGCCGACGAGCAGCAGATGGTCGCAGGAGCCCTCCAGTTCGGCGACCACGTGCGAGGACATCACGATCGTGGTGCCGTGCTCGGCGGCCTGCCCCATCAGGGTGCCCATCAGTTCGTGCCGGGCCAGCGGGTCGAGGTCCGCCATCGGCTCGTCGAGCAGCAGCAGTTCCGGCCGCTTGGCCAGGGCCAGGGCGAGCGCCACGCGGGTGCGCTGGCCGCCGGAGAGGGAGCGGACCTTCGCCCTGGGGTTCAGGTCGCCGCCGGCCACGATCCGCTCGGCGGTGGAGGCGTCCCAGCGGCCGGGGTTGAGGTCGGCGCCCATGCGCAGGGTCTCGGCGACGGTGAGCTGCGGGTACAGCGGCTTGTCCTGGCCGGTGTAGCCCACGCGGGCGCGGGCCCGGGCCGGGTGCGTGCCGAGGACGGTGACCGTGCCCTCGGTGGGGGCGAGCAGTCCGGCCGCGAGGGCGAGCAGGGTGGACTTGCCCGCGCCGTTCGGGCCGACGACCGCGCAGACGCGGCCGGCGGGCAGCCGGAAGGTGCAGTCGCGCAGCGCCCAGTCCCCGTGCCGCCGGAATCGTTTGCCCACTGCGGCCGCCTCCATGGCGGTGTCGGTCATGACGGTTCTCCCCCCGGGAAGTGCTTCTCCAGTACGGCTGTGAAGAGTGCGGCCACGTCCTCCCGCTCCAGCCCGGCCCCGGCAGCCCGCCGCGCCCACGCGTCCAGCTCGGTGCGCAGCGGGGAGTCGTCGGCCGGTGCGGTGCCCAGGGACCGTCGTACGAAGGTCCCGAGCCCGCGCCGCGCCTCGACCAGCCCCTCGCGTTCCAGTTCGCGGTAGGCCTTCAGGACGGTGTTGGGGTTGATGGCGGTGGCCTCGACGACCTCACGGGCCGTCGGCAGCCGGTCGCCCGGCTCCAGCAGGCCCAGGCGCAGGGCCTGTTTGGTCTGCTGGACGATCTGGACGTAGGTGGCCACGCCGCTGTGCCGGTCGATGCGGTACTCGACCACTCGCGCTACCACCCTTTCACTAATTGAGTAGTGAAAGGGTGGTGGATAATGATCCGGAAAGTCAAGGCCGGTTCCCGGGGAGACCGGTTCTCGGGGAACGCGCACCTTCAGCGCGCCGTGCATGGCTCCGGTGACCTTGACCAGGGCACATCACCTCTTCGCCGCCTTCCCCGCACCACGGGCCCAGCTCGCGACAATCGCGCCGATCACGACGGCGAGTGCATGGACGGTGATGCCGGCTGCGAATCCGCCCGGTAACCAGCCGAGCAGGCCGGCGTTGTCGTGGTCGATGAGCTGGCGGATCGCTCCCTGCGCTCCCAGGGCGAGAAGAACCACGCCGAGGCCTTGAAAGATGTCGTACTTCATGTGATGCCTTCCGGATCCCAGAACGTCGTCGCAGCGCAGAGGCGCGCGCCGGACGGTTACAGTGCGCTTGCACTGTAAAGGGCCGAGAGGACCGTTCGCAATGCAAGTGCATGGTGAACGCGGGAGAGGGAGGCGGCGGCCGTGCCGAAGATCGTGGATCAGGAGGAGCGCAGGAGGCGGCTGGTCGAAGCCGTCTGGGCGCTGGCCGTCCGGGGTGGCATCGAGCAGGTGACGCTGCGCAAGGTGGCCGACGAGGCGGGCGTCTCCATGGGGCACGTGCAGCACTACTACTCGTCGATGCAGGCCCTGATCCGCGACGCGCTCGACCGGGCCGTCCGAGCCGTGAACACGAACATCGAGAACGCGGTCGGGGCGGCCGGCGCGACGAGCCCGGAAGCGGTGCTCCGCGCATGCCTCCACGCCTTGATCAGCCCTGACGAGGAGAGCACGCGGCTCATGCGGTTCTCCCTGGCGGCGGCGGGGCGGGCCGTCTCCGACCCGACGACGGCCAGTGTCCTGGCTCCGGGCGACGACGAACTGCTCTCCTTCACCGCCGGACTCATCGCCGCGGCCCGCCAGGAGCGAGGCGGCGAGCCGCGCGGCGACGACCGCATCGACGCGGACATCTGCTGGTCACTCGCCACAAGTCTGGGAGTGGACGTCGCCCTTGGGTATCGCTCACCGGAGGCCGCCGCCCGCGTGCTCGACCATCACATCGACCAGATCCTGTGACCGTGCCGGAAGTATCCGGAATGCCGAACGGGGCCGGGCACGTTCGGCCCGGCCCCGTGGGTGCTGTGCGGGACTTTCGAAACGCCCCTAACGCACGACCGTGATCCGGTCCGCCTTCGGCGGGGCGATCGGGGTCGTGGGCGACGAGTTGGCCGTCAGGTACTTCTCCAGCGCCGTCAGGTCGTCGCTGCCCACCAGGTCGTTCGTGCCCTGGGCCAGCGTCGGGAAGCCGTCGCCGCCGCCCGCGAGGAAGCTGTTCGTCGCGACGCGGTAGGTGGCCGACGGGTCGATCGCGGCACCGTTCAGCCGGATGGAGTCGGTGACCACACGGTCGGCGCCCGTCTTCGTCAGGTCCAGCGTGTACGTCAGACCCGACGAGACCTGAAGGATCTTCGGCGCGGCGGCGTTGGAGCCGCTCACCTGCTCCTTGAGCACCTGGATCAGCTGGGCGCCCGTGAAGTCCTGGAGGTTGACCGTGTTGGCGAACGGCTGGACCGTGAAGCCCTCGGCGAAGGTCACGACACCGTCGCCCTCACTGCCCTTGGCCGCGTACGTCAGCCCGGCCCGGACACCGCCCGGGTTCATCAGCGCCAGGTCCGTCCGAGGGTCGAGCTCCTTGCCGTGGGCGAGTTGCGCGTCGGCGATCAGGTCGCCCATCGGGGACTCGGTGCCGGTGTTGGGGATGTCGGCCGAGATGTAGCCGATGGCGCGGTTGCCGATGGGGGCGGCGAGGGTGTTCCACTTGCCGATCAGCTCGGTCATGTCGGGCGCCTTGGGGACGTCCCGGGTGACCACGTGGTTCGCCGACTTCACCGCCGTACGGGCGATGTCACCCGTCCAGCGGTCGTACGTCAGCGTGGTGTCCGTGTACAGGCGGCCGAAGGACGCGGCCGAGGTGACCATGCGGGGCTTGCCCGACGGGTCGGGGATCGTGCAGACGTACGCGGCGTGGGTGTGGCCCGTCACCAGCGCGTCCACCTGCGGCGTGATGTTCTTGGCGATGTCGGCGATCGGGCCGGAGATGCCGTCGCCCGCGCCCGGCGCGTCGCAGTCGTAGTTGTACGCCGTCGAGGCCGGGAAGCCGCCCTCGTGGATGAGGGCGACGATCGACTTCACGCCCTGCTTCTGCAGCACCTTGGCGTACTTGTTGATCGTCTCGACCTCGTCCTTGAAGACCAGGCCCTTGACCCCGTCCGCGGAGACGATGTCCGGGGTGCCCTCCAGGGTGACGCCGATGAAGCCGACCTTGACGTCCTTCTTCTTCCACACCCAGTAGGGCTTGAGGATCGGCTTCTTCGTCTTCTCGTCGAGGACGTTGGCGGCCAGGTACGGGAAGTCGGCGCCCTGGAACTCCGTGTCCGTGTAGCAGCCGTCCGTCGGGTGGCAGCCGCCGTTCTGCAGGCGGGACAGCTCCCTGGCGCCCTCGTCGAACTCGTGGTTGCCGACGGAGGTGACGTCGAGGTCGAGCTCGTTCAGCGCCTCGATGGTCGGCTCGTCGTGGAAGAGACCGGAGATCAGCGGCGAGGCGCCGACCATGTCACCGCCGGCCGCGGTGATGGAGTACTTCTCGCCCTCGCGCGCCTTGCGCAGGTGCGTGGCGAGGTACTCCACACCGCCCGCGTCGATCGTCTTCGTCGTGCCGTCGGGCTGGAGCTCGGTGACCCGGCCGGAGGAACCGGACGGCGGCTCCAGGTTGCCGTGCAGGTCGTTGAAGGACAGCAGTTGGACGTCCTGGTAGCGGCCCGGGAAGTGGCCGCCCGGCTGGTGGCTCTCGCCGGCCGACGCCGGCAGGGCAGCCGCCGCGGTGAGCGCGCCGACGGCGGTGGCACCGGCGGCGAGAGCGAGGAGACGGTTCGTACGGCGTCTGCGACGCTGCTGGTCCGTCGGTGAAGTGGCTGGCATACGCCCCCCTGGGGATCTGCTGGATCTGCCGGGCCCGCCGGGTCGGTTCAGGCGGTGGCCCATCCGGCGCAGCCTAGGGTCAACGCGCGTAGCGCAACAGAGGTTTCGTGGTTACATCCTGGTTGCTTCTTTGCCGCCACTTTGCGGGACCGGCCCCTTACCCTCATACCCATGACCAGCGACGACAGCGTACGGCCCGGCCGCTCCCGTTCGATCGAGACCCATTCCGCTCTCTCTCCGGAGCAGACCGAGGCCGTCCTCGGACTGCTCGCCGAGGCCGCCCGGACCGACGGGCAGCAGGCGGTGTCCGAACAGGGGCGGTTGCAGTTGCGCGGCGGCGAGCGCGAGGGCGTCTCCCATCTGCTGCTCACCGTGGACGGCGAACTCGTCGGCTACGCCCAGCTGGAGGACACCGACCCGGTGGAACCGCCGGCCGCCGAGCTGGTCGTGCACCCCTCGCACCGAGGTCAGGGCCACGGCCGGGCACTCGGCTCGGCGCTGCTCGCCGCGTCCGGCAAGCGGCTGCGGGTGTGGGCGCACGGCGGGCACTCCGCCGCCCGGCACCTCGCGCAGGTCCTCGGCCTCACCCTGTTCCGCGAACTGCGCCAGATGCGGCGGCCGTTGAGCGGCTTCGAGCTGCCCGAGCCGGTCCTGCCCCAGGGCGTGACGGTACGGACCTTCGTGCCCGGGCAGGACGACGCGGCCTGGCTCGCCGTGAACGCCGCCGCCTTCGCCCACCATCCCGAGCAGGGCGCCCTCACCCAGCGGGACCTCGACGACCGCAAGGCCGAACCGTGGTTCGACCCGGCGGGCTTCTTCCTCGCCTTCCGGGGCGGGGAACTGATCGGCTTTCACTGGACCAAGGTCCATGCCGAGGAGCAGCTCGGGGAGGTGTACGTGCTCGGCATCAGCCCGGACGCCCAGGGCGGGGGCCTCGGCAAGGCCCTGACGGCGATCGGCCTGCGGCATCTGGCGGCGCAGGGTCTGCCCACGGCGATGCTGTACGTCGACGCCGACAACACGGCGGCGGTGTCGGTGTACGAGCGGCTGGGGTTCGTCACGCACGAGGCGGACCTGATGTACCGGACGGAGACGTGACCTGTCCGTGACATGCGTCGCAGACCTCCGGTTGAGGTTGCGAGAGGGGCCCGTACGCATGATCGGATAGATCGATGCGTACCCCCCACCACACCGTGACGCATCCCGATACGGACGCCTGTGTCGCCCCCGATGGTGACGCCCTCGATGGTGTCACCCCCGACGGTGACGCCTCCGACGGCGTCGCCTCCGAGAGCGGGGACGAGGAGCCCTGGGCCCCGCCCAACCACCGCCGGGGCGGCCGGCGGCGTCGGCGTGGCCGGTTCGCGGGGCTGCCGCTCGCGTTGAAGGCGGTGGTGGGGCTCGCCGTCCTCGCCGTACTCCTCACCCTCGCCGACCGCTGGGCCGTGCTGTACGCCGAGCAGCGGGCGGCGGAGACGCTCAAGGACCGGATGAAGCTGACGGCCGCCCCCGAGGTGCAGATCGACGGCTTCCCCTTCCTCACCCAGGTCGTCGACGAGCGGCTGGAGTCGGTGCGGGTGACCGTGCCGGACGTGGCGGCCGACCGGGTGTCGCTGGCGAAGGTGTCGGCGACGGCCCGTGACGTACGGCTGGACACCGACGGACCGACCGCCGTACGCGGCGTGCGCGTGCCCGAGATGAGCGGGGACGTCCTGCTCTCCTTCGACGACCTGAACCGTGAACTGGGCGCCTCCCAGGTGACGTTCACCGGTGAGGGGCGTGACCGCATCCGGGCGCGGGGCAGGCTGCCGGTCGCCGGGCAGGATCTGCGGCTGCGCGCCGAGGCCCGCATCACGCGGGACGGCGACCGGGGCATCGCCACCGAGATCGGCGGAATGCGCCTGGACATCGGGGACGTGGCGACGTACCGCCCCGGCAGCGGCCCCTCGGAGGGCCTGCACCTCACGCCCGAGTCCGCCCGGCGGGTCGCGCGCGGCACCCGTGAGGCGCGGGCGCTGCTGGCGGTGCCCGAGCTGGTCCGGCGGCTCGGCGTGCCCGACGCCACGGTCCAGGCGGCCCTGCGCGACGACTCCGAGCTCGCCGCGCTCACCGGCTCCCCCGGCTTCGTCCGTCAGGCCATGCGGCTCAACCTCTTCGACCTGGCCGCCGGCAACCCCGAACTCCTCTCCCGCCTGGGCCTGTCCCCGGACCTCCTCGACGCCCTGTCCCGCCTGACCCGCCCGGTCCTCAGCGACCGGCTGTCCCTCGGCTTCCAGCTCCCGGAGCCGCCACAGGGCGAACTGCGCCTGCGGGACGTACGCGTGGAACGGGACGGCATCCGGGTGACGGTGTCGGGGGAGGGGCTGAGCGTCGGGAGCTCCGGCCGCGGCTGAGCCTGCCCCCGTCCCCGCTCATCGACGCTCAGGAACGGTCAGGAAGCCGTAGGCGTCCAGCCCGCCAGCCAGTCCGCGACCTCCTGGCCGGCCGCCTGGGCGTCGGTCAGGTGAGGCCGGTTGCTGCTGGCCGCACCGGCGCCCGCGCCGGTGTTCTTGTACTCGGCGAAGCGGTCGTCCTTCCAGGAGAAGCCGCTCATGTCGGTCCACGGGGTGGACTTGATCGCGCTGCTCAGGTTGGTGTTGCGGACCGTGGTCTGCGGGTCGAGGGAGGCGTCGCCGCCGGCGTGCCAGGGGCGGCCTAGGTAGAAGCCGGCGGCCGACACGTCGCCGTTCACCGTCGAGTTGGCGATCAGGATGCCCTTGCGGCCCGCGGCGGTGCTGGGGGCGGTGACGTAGCCGGCCGAGGTGCCGTCCCAGCGCTTCTTGAGGGTGATGACGGACTTGTCGATCACGGCGGTGGCGCGGCCGAAGATGAAGTCGACGTTGCCGATGACGTAGGAGTTGGACATGTAGACCCGGCCCAGCTTGTCCTTGGACGCGGTGTCCACCAGCAGCGTGTCCTGGTCGCCGCTGACGATGATCCCGTCGAGGAAGATGCGGTCGGCGGCGGTGCGCAGGGCGACCGCCTGATGGCCGTTCAGGCTCTGGTTCGCCTTCTCGTCGAAGTCGTTGGAGATGGTCAGGTTGCGGGCCTGGAAGTCGTCGGCCTCGACGGCGACGGTGGCGCTGCCGCCGGTGCCGTACGTGCCGCCACCGGGCTTGGGGGTACCGGCCGCGTTGTTGTAGACGATCACCGTGTCCTTGCGGCTGCCGCCGGTGCCCTGGATGGTGACGTGCGGCTTGTTCGCCGGGACCTTGACGAGTTCGCGGTACGTCCCCGGCTTCACGGAGATGACGACGCGGGAGGGGTTGTTCGCCGGTACGGCGTTCACGGCGGCCTGCACGGTCCGGTACTGGCCCGAGCCGTCCTGGGCGACGGTCAGCGTCGTCGCCGCCGCTGCCTTGGTGGTGGCCGCCGTCGTACCGATCGAACCACGCGGCCCCACGCCGGCCTTGAGCAGCGACGGCACGTCCGCCGCCTTGTCGAGGGTGTACGGGTAGTACGCCTTCGGGTCGAAGGCCGTCCCGCCGCTCTCGTTGCGCCCGCTGGTGCCGGAGAAGACGTTGCCGCGCTGGACGACGGTCGCCGTGCTGTCCTTGATGACCGGGTTCTTCATGCCCTGGAAGTAGGAGTTCTCCAGGACCATTGTCGTCGCGCCGCGCGAGTAGTTGCCGTACGACGAGGCGATGCCGGTGCCCGGGGCGTCCTCCAGGAAGTTGTTGTAGAGGTGCGCGTGGGCGGCGTTGTCGGTGGACGGGTTGCGCTGCTCGGTCTCGCGGATCCAGTTGTGGTGGATCGTGATGTCGGTCTTGACGTTCTCGGTCCAGCCGATCCCGAAGGCCTTGTTGTCATTGCTCAGCTTGTTCCAGGACACGGTCACGTACGTGCTGTCCTTGCGGACGTCGATCAGCCCGTCGGCCATGTGGCGCAGATCGTTGTGATCGATCCAGACATGGTGCGCGCCGTCCATCTGGATGGCGTCGAAGTCGTGGTCCTTGTCGTTCCAGACGCCTTGGTACGTGTCCCGGATCGTCAGATTCCGGATGATCACGTTGTGCACTCCGGACCCGAGGAAGAAGCCACCGCCGACGATCTGCCCGGAGGTCCCGGAACCGACGATGGTCTTGTCCGACTGGACCTTGATCTCCTTGCCGACGGGGCCGATGTCGATGGTCCCGGCGACGACGATGACGTACGGCTCGGCGGCGGTGGCGTACTTCTCCAGGTCGGCCTGCGTCTTCACGGTCACGATCTGGCCGTTCCGGCCGCCGTACGTCCCGTTCTGCCCGAGGGCGTTGACGGAGGCGAAGCCGTCGGCGGTGGCCGACGCCCAGGCCGGTACGGCGGCGGAGGCGGGCTGCGCGTCGCCGAGGATCGTGCCGTAGGCCATGGTCGCTGCGGCGGTCAGCGCCAGCGGGACGCCGGCCGCCAGTGCGGTCCTGCTTCTGCGGTGACGAGCCTTGCTGCGTTGCTCACTCATACGGCGTTCCGTTCCGTGCGGGGGGAAATGATCCGCCGATCGGTCGCCGCCCCGCACGGAAAGGTTGCCGCCTCGAACGGCCTTACTTGGCGCAGGACTTGGGGTCCAGCGCCTCCTGCCACTTGTCCTCACGGCCGTCGGGCTGGCCGTTGGGCAGGAGCTTGTCGGAGACGCCGTCGATGTAGTAGCCGTACGAGTAGATCGTCTTCCAGCTCGCGTCCCGGCCGCGCCAGGTGTGTGCGGTGACGTCGCCGTCGCCCTTGTTCCACTGGTAGTCCTCGACGTGGAACACCGGGTTGACGCGGACCACCCGCTGGTACGGCGTCCAGGTCGTGGCGACCTGGGTGCACGGCGGGATGGACTTCTCGCTGCGGCGTTCGAAGGACGAGGTCTTCTCCCAGCCCCACTCGTAGCTGAAGCTGCCGCCCGCGGTGCCGGAGAAGATGCTCTTGGCGAGGGAGAGACTGATGTTCGCGCCCACGCTCTTCTTGGCGAACGTCTTGGTGCTGTAACCGCTGACGAAGGTGACCTTGTCCTCGGTGGTGCCGTGGTTGCCCGTCCACTCGGAGGTACGGACCGGCTCGCCCTTGATGGACCAGGTCGACGCCTGGGCGTAACCGCACCAGCCGCGGAAGATCTCCCAGTCGCCGGCGGGCCGCCACAGCCCGAAGACGTCCCGCAGGTACTCGTCCTGGGTCTTGAACTCCCCGGTGCGGACGTTGAGGGCACCGTAGACGCCGGTCAGGCTGGTTTCCTGGCTGCACAGCCGGTCCAGCATCGCGTCGGTGTCCCCGGGATCCACACCCCGGATGTTCGTCGCGCCGCCCGGCCCCGCGGCCTGCGCGGAACCGGCGCCGGTCAGTACGCCGGTGAAGGCGAGGGTGGCGGAGGCGGTGAGCAGGGCGGTGCGTTTGACGGCTGATGTGAGATTCGACTTGCGAATGAGACGCATGGGGGTGGCTCACTCCTGAACGTGGTTCTCCGGTGCCATGGATGCCGTTGCATCGGTCGTGCACCTGTCTGACAGGTGCAGAACATGGCAGAGAACTCACGGGAGTTGGGGCGTACCAGTGAGTACGACAGGACTTTGACAGCTTCCTGGGGGTGGCTGTCCGGCTTTGCGGAGTTTGCGGATGCGGGGTGTAGGGCTCAGGTAGTGCCGTCCGAGGGCGTCTCGGGTCCGGGCTTCGAGTGGAGGATCTCGCGGGCCTGGTCCGCGGCGCGGGCGATGCTCTCGGAGACGAAGTCGACGAAGCGGGCGATGTTCTCCAGGCGTTCGGCTGCCGGGGTGCCGGGGCCGAGGATGCCCACGCCCTGCCGGGCGACCTCGCTGAGGTGGGCGGTGGCTCGGGCGCTGGCCATCGTGGACTGGTACATGACGTCGTCGTCGACGACGTAGCGTTCGCGGCGGCGTTCGTCGCGTTCCCGCCGGATGAGGCCCTGGCTTTCGAGGAAGGCGATCGCCTTGGAGACGGATGCGGGGCTGATCCGGAGACGCCCGGCGAGTTCGGCGGCGGTGAGACAGCCGGAGTCGGTGGTGTAGAGGCAGGCCAGCACCCGGGCTGTCATCTTGGGCAGGCCCGACTGCATGAAGACGGTGGTGAACGTCTCCTCGTACTCGCGCACGGCTTCGGCGTCGCGTCCGTCGGCCTGCGGCGGCGTGCCGGGGTCCCGGGGCGCGGCCTTTCTGCGACGCCGGGCGCGGTGTTCGGTGGCGCGGTGGGCGAGGTCGGCGCGGTAGGCGGTGGGGCCGCCGTTGCGCATCACCTCACGGGTGATCGTCGAGGTGGGGCGGTCGAGACGCCTGGCGATCTCCGCGTAGGCGAGGCCGTCGGCCAGTCCCAGCGCGATCTGCTGGCGTTCCTGCGCGGTGAGCCTGCCTCCCGGCATCGCGGTCTCCTTCGTGGTCCGTGGTCTCTGCAGCATAGCGTTCACCCCGCCTTCATTGCAACGATGCGACGGGGGCTATTGCGTTAGATTTACAGCCTGTTGCAACGATTTCCTGCCATTGAGCTGCGCAAATGCCAACTGCAAGCAACGATGTCGTTGCCGCGCATGTGAAGGCAACGTAGCGTTTTCATCGTCGGAAACAACGGACCGAAGGAGCGCACGATGCAGAAGTTCGACACCCCCAGCCCGGTGACCGCCGTCCTCGACATACCTGCCGGACGCCTCCGGTTCATCGCCGCCGACCGGGCCGACACCACGGTCGAGATCCTGCCCGCGGACGCCTCGAAGAGCCGCGACGTGAAGGCCGCGGAGCAGACCGAGGTCACCTACGGGGACGGCGTCCTGCGGATCGTGACCCCGCCGGCGAAGAACCAGATCCTCGGCGCTTCCGGGTCCATCGAGGTGACCGTCCAACTGCCCGCCGGCTCCCGCGTCGAGGCGAAGGCGGCGAGCGCCGAGTTCCGGGGCGTGGGACGGCTCGGCGACGTCACCGTCGACGGCGCGCACGGCTCGGTCAAGCTCGACGAGACCGCGAGCGCCCGCCTCACCCTCCAGGCCGGCGACATCTCGGTCGGCCGCCTGGGCGGCCCCGCGGAGATCAGCACCCAGAAGGGCGACATCGACATCACCGCGGCCGTGCGCGGCACGGTCACCCTGCGCACCGAGTACGGCGGGATCTCGGTCGGCGCCGCCCACGGAGTCTCCGCCTCCCTGGACGCGGGCACCACCTATGGCCGCGTCCACAACGCGCTCAGGAACACCGACGGAGCCGCCGCCGACCTGACCATCCACGCGACCACCGCCCACGGCGACATCAACGCCCGCAGCCTGTAAGAGCTTTGAAGGAGTACACCGCCATGTCCATCACCCTTACCGACCAGGACCGTCCGGAGCTGCAGACGACCATCGAGGAGATGGTCGAGTCCGGTTTCACCGGAGTGACGATGCGCGTGCACGACGAGCGGGGCGAGTGGGTCGGCAGCGCCGGGGTGCGCAAGCTGGGCGAGACCGCGAAGCCACCGGGGAACGGGCACGTCCGGATAGGCAGCAACACCAAGACCTTCACCGCGACCGTGGTGCTGCAACTCGTGGCCGAGGGCGCCATCGGGCTGGACGCCCCGGTGACCGGCTACCTGCCCGAGTTCGCGCTGGACCCGAGGATCACGGTGCGGATGCTGCTGCAGCACACCAGCGGGGTGTTCAACTTCACCGGCGACTACAACGACGACGGGACGTTCGTGCCGGGGATCCCCGCCACGACCGCGGGCCGGGAGTGGGTGGACAACCGGTTCAAGACCTACCGGCCGGAAGAGCTGGTACGGCTGGCGTTGTCCCAGCCGGCGCGGTTCGAGCCGGGCACGGACTGGAGCTACGCCAACACCAACTACGTGCTGGCCAGGCTGCTGATCGAGAAGGTCACCGGCCACTCGCTCGCCGAGGAGATGCAGCGGCTGATCCTGGGGCCGCTCGGGCTGTCGGACACCGTGGTGCCGGACACCAGTCCGGAGATCCCCGAGCCGCACACCCACGCCTACTACCGGTACGAGGACGCCGGCCGGCCGAAGACGGTCGACGTGACCCGCCAGAACCCCTCCTGGATCTCCACCGGCGGAGACATGATCTCGACCACCCGGGACCTCCACACGTTCATCTCCGCGCTGATGGGCGGCAAGCTCCTGCCGGCCCCGCTGCTGGCCGAGATGTGCAAGCCGCATCCCAAGGCCGGCTACGGCCTGGGGGTGTTCGTACAGGGCACGGGCGAGAACGGCGGCACCGTCATCACCCACAACGGCGGCATGGCGGGCCACGCGGCACTGATGTACAGCACGCCCGACGGCAGCAAGACCCTGACCGCCGCGCTCAACTATGTCGACGACGCCGCACTGTCCATGGCAGGGCCGTTCCAGAAGGCGACGCAAAGACTCGTCGAGGAGGTGTTCGGCGGCGGGCAGGCCGAACGCGCTCGGTAGACAGGGCTCCCCCGCCCGAGGCGGCGTACTCCGACACCTCGTCGGAGTACGCCGCCTCTTTCATGTGCGGTCGGCTCGGCTGACGGCGATGCGCAGGGCATCCCCCAGGGACTCCACGGTTCGCGTCAGCGCGAAGCGCACCGCGCGCTCGCCTGCCTTGGGGTCGGCGAGTACGGTCTTGGCGCCTGCGAGTACCTGTTCCGCGGAGGCCAGTTGGGCCTCCTCGACGTCGTCGGCGAGCCGGGAGAGCAGGCTGTGCGGGTCGTCGGTGCTGAGGTAGCAGGGTTTGCCGTCGGCGCCGGTCCAGGGGAGCAGCCTCATGCGGTCACCTCCAGCCCGTGCTCGAGCAGGACTGTCTCACAGGGTTCGGCGAGACGCAGGCGCAGGCGCAGAGGCATGGCGGTGCCCTTCAGGGGGTGAGCAGGGTGGTTGACGAGCGGTGATTACCGTTCGTGCCTTGATGGTCACTGATCGCGCGTACGCTGCGGAAGAGGTTCGGTGTTGTCTGGCGCGCAGGCAACGGGGAGGGGTGACGTGGGCGAGAAGGTTGACGCTCAGCCGGTTTCCGGGCGAGCGATGCTCGGGCAGACGCTCAAGGTGCTGCGGGAGAAGGCCGGGAAGTCACTGGGGCAGTTGGCCGACGAGACCGGATACGAGAAGAGCTATCTGAGCCGGCTGGAGTCGGGGGAGCGGCTGTCCAAGGTGACGGTCATGGAGGACCTGGACGGGTACTACGGCACCGGTGACCTGCTCTTGAGCCACTGGAAGGCGGCTCGGCTGGACGCGTTCAAGGACCAGTACAAGGAGTACATGGCGTTGGAGGCGACGGCTCGGATCATGTGGGTCTTCTCGCTGGGGATTCCAGGACTTCTCCAGATCGAGGACTTCGCCCGGGAGGTGTTGTCCGGGGCTCAGACAACGGCCGGCGGTGACGACGCCGTCGAGGAACAGGTGGCGGCACGGCTCGGGCGGCAGTATCTGCTGCGGCAGAAGCCGGAGCCTGAAGTCCGCATCATCGTGGACGAGTTCGCGTTCCGACGTCCCGCTGCCCGGGGCAAGACCTGGCAGGACCAGCTGATTCATCTTGAGACCGCCGCGTTGTGGCCCAACGTGGCGCTCCAGGTACTGCCGTTCTCGGCGGGAGCGCACCATCATATGAACGGATCGCTGACGCTGCTCTGGCAGAGGGATGGAAGCACTGTTGCCTACACGGAAGGCAACAGCAGCGGCCGGCTGATCGAGGATCCGGACGCGGTTCTTCGGGAGCGATCGTCCTACGATCGGCTTCGCGACCTGGCGTTGTCCCCGCCCGACTCGCTCGCCTTCATCAGGGACGTACTGGAGGAGTACAGATCATGACGAACACCTCCGACCTCACCACCGCTGTGTGGCGCAAGTCGAGCTACAGCGACGGGGGAGCCAACAATTGCGTCGAGGTCGCCGATGGCTATTCGGGCGTAGTCCCCGTCCGCGACAGCAAGGTCCCCCACGGCCCGGTGCTGGTGTTCGGGTCGGCCCCCTGGGCGTCGTTCCTGTCGCAGCTCAAGGCATGAACCGTGAACGCCGACAGGGCGGCGCACGCCGACACCGCGTCGGGGTACGCCGCCCTGGGGTGGGGCGAGTTGCCGGACCCTACTTCGGGTCGCGGTTGAACAGGGACGTGGACCAGGCGTAGCCGAGGGCGGCCAGGCCCACGCACCAGGCCACGGCCAGCCACCCGTTGTGGCCGATCTCCGTGCCGAGGAGCAGTCCGCGCAGGGTCTCGATGGCCGGGGTGAAGGGCTGGTACTCGGCGATGGGCCGGAACCAGCCCGGCATCGCGTCGACCGGCACGAAGGCGCTGGACAGCAGGGGCAGGACCATCAGCGGCAGGGCGTTGTTGCTGGCCGCCTCGGCGTTGGGGCTGGACAGGCCCATGCCGACGGCGATCCAGGTGAGGGCCAGGGAGACGAGGGCCAGCAGCCCGACCGCCGCCAGCCACTCCAGGGCGGTGGCGTCGGTGGACCGGAAGCCGATGGCCACGGCGACGGCCCCGACGAGCAGCACGCTCATCACGCACTGCAGCACGCTGCCGACGACGTGCCCGATGAGCACCGACCCTCGGTGGATCGCCATCGTACGGAAGCGGGCGATGATGCCCTCGTTCATATCCATGGCGACGGACACCGCGCTGCCGATCGTGGTGCCGCCGATGGTCAGCATCAGGATGCCCGGGACGAGATACGCGAGGTACTCGGACCGTCCGCCCCCGCCGCCCCCGATCCCGGCGCTCATCACGTCCCCGAAGATGTAGACGAAGAGCAGTAACAGCATGACCGGCGTGAGCAGCAGATTCAGCGTCAGGGACGGGTAGCGCCGCACGTGCAGCAGATTGCGGCGCAGCATCGTGGCCGAGTCGCGCACGGCGAGGGAGAGCCGGGTCGGGCGGGTGGGAGCCAGGGGGGAGCTCATCGGGCGGTCTCCTTGGTCTGGTCGGGCTGGCCGGTGCCGGCGGTCAGGGCGAAGAACACGTCGTCGAGGTCGGGGGTGTGCACGGTCAGCTCGTCCGCCTCGATGCCGGCGGAGTCCAGCCGGTCGAGCAGGGAGCGCAGCTCGCGCTGGCTGCCGTCGCTGGGGATCTGCAGCGCCAGCGCCTCGTCGTCCCGGGTGGCCCCGCGCAGCGCCGAGGCGGCGCGCTGGTAGGCGGCCGGGTCGGAGAAGCGCAGCCGGACGTGTCCGCCGGGGATGAGCCGCTTGAGCTCTTCGGCGGTGCCCTCGGCGGCGATCTTGCCGTCGTTGAGCACGGCGATGCGGTCGGCGAGCTCGTCGGCCTCCTCCAGGTACTGGGTGGTGAGGAAGACGGTGACGCCGTCGGAGACCAGCTCGCGGATGATGCCCCACATGTTGTGCCGGGAGCGCGGATCGAGACCGGTGGTCGGCTCGTCGAGGAAGATGATCCGCGGGCTGCCGACGAGGGTCATGGCGATGTCGAGGCGGCGTTTCATGCCGCCGGAGTAGGCGGAGGCGGGCTTCTTCGCGGCCTCGACGAGGTCGAACCGCTCCAGCAGCTCGGCGGTGACGCGCCGTCCCTCGCGTCTGGACAGGTGGTGCAGGTCCGCCATGAGGAGCATGTTCTCCTCGCCGGTGATCAGCCCGTCCACGGCGGAGAACTGGCCGGTGACGCCGATCGCGGCACGCACCCCGTCCGGGGAGGTGGCGAGGTCGTGGCCCGCGACCTGGGCCTGCCCGCCGTCGGCGGAGATGAGCGTGGACAGGATCTTCACGGCGGTGGTCTTGCCGGCGCCGTTGGGTCCGAGCAGCGCGAACACGGACCCGGCCGGGATGTGGAGATCGATGCCGTCGAGGACGGTCTTGTCGCCGTACGACTTGCGCAGACCGATGGTGGAGACGGCGGCGGGAGGCTGGGAACCGTCCGCTTTTCTAGACGTGGGCATGACAGATGCAGGCATGAAGCTCTCCGTTCGGAGGCTGAGGTGGGTGGGGGATGGGGCCGGGCCAGAAGGGGGCGGGGCGCTCAGGCCTTGGCGCGGCGGATGTCGATGTTGCCGTACCGGGTACGGGCGCGGACCGTCACGGTGTCCTCGGTCTTCTCGGGGGCCTCGGACGCGGTGAGCGCGTTGCGCACCTGGCCGGAAACCGACTGGACGTCGAGCCAGGCCGCCGTGCCCTCGCGGACGCCGACCTCGATGGCGCCGTAATTGGTCTCCAACTGGACGGTGCCGGAGGCGACGTCGGCGACGCGCAGGGTGCCGTGGGCGGTGGTGGCGGTGACCGAGTCCTCGGCGCGCCGGATCTCGATGTCGCCGTTGGCGCCCCTCACCCGCAGTTCGCCGGTCGCGGCGTCGACGGTCGTGGTGCCGTGCGAGTTCTTCAGGACGGCGGGGCCGTCGACGAAGCCGACGCGCAGGCTGCCGGAGCTGGTGGTGATCTCGGCCATGCCCTCGACGCGGTCCACGGTGATCGAGCCGTGGGACGCGGTCAGCTTCAGCGGGCCGGTGGTGTCGAGGCGGACGTCGCCGGAGGACACCTTCACACGGACCTCGCCGAGCCGGCCCTCGCCGAGCACCTGGGCCCAGGCGCCGGTCATGTCGACGCGCGAGCCCGTGGGCAGTTCGACCGCCACGTCGACGGTGCCGGTGCGGCCGAACAGATTGGACTTGGGCGTCCGGACGGTCAGTACGCCGCTCGCGTACGTGACCTCGGTCTGCTCGGCCGCCCGCACGTCCAGGTCCTTCTTCGGATCGCGGGGCCGCACCTCGACGACCGTGTCGAGGCGGTCGGTGGCGGTGAACTGGATGGAACCGGCCGCCACGTACGCGGTGGCCGAGATCGCTTCAGGAGTGTCGAAAGAAGGCATGGCTGTCCCGTCCTCTTGACTCGTTGGGGCGTCCCCGCTGGTGGGACGTGCTGTGGGTGAAGTGGTGCGGGCGTGGACGCTGCTAGCGCACCCAGCCCGTGAAGCTCTGTCCGACGGTCTGGGTCTTCTGCGTCGTACGCGGCGCGGCGCCGCCGTCGACCGCGGCCGACACGGCACGCACCAGCCACGCGTTGACCGACAGGCCCTCGCGGTTCGCGGCCTCCTCGGCGCGGGCCTTGAGGTGGGCGGGCAGACGCAGGTTGACGCGGGCGGTGCCGCCCTCGTCACCGTCGGCGGGAGCCTGCGCCATGACCGGTTCGGCGGGCGCGGCGGCCGCTGCCACGGGGCCGCCGTCGGCGGGCGGCAGCGTCACCACGAAGTCGGGGTCGAGCCCGCGCAGCCGTACGTCGACCGAGCCGGGGGCGAGTTCGCGGGTGATCTCGTCCATCGCGGCGGAGAGCACGTTGAGCATGGTCAGCCGGGTCGCCGACTCCAGGGGAGCGGTGAGCCTCTCGGCCAGCTCGCGGGCTTCGTCGCCGCCGGCTTCGGCGGCCACCGCGAGTTCGCGGCGGAGGGCGTCGACATACGGGGTGAGATCCATGGCGTCATCATGGCACCACAGTGGTGCCATCCGCAAGCCTGCATGGCACCTCGGATACTGCGGACCCGCCGTCAGTCGCTCTACCTGCAGAAATGTGAAAAGGGCGCCACGAGTCATCGTGGCGCCGCGCGCGTTCATCCGCTCTTGAGAGTAGGGAGTGGCGTCATGTGGCACCATGTGGCACCAGGTGGGCGCCACTCGGCGCCACACCCGATGTCACGCCGGCAACTCCGGCGGAGCCACAGGCGCCCCCGGCAGTCGTACCGTCACCACCGTGCCGCCGCCCTCCGCCGGGGCGAGGGTCACCTCGCCGCCCGCCTGCTGCACCGTCCGTGCCACGATCGACAGGCCCAGGCCCGAGCCGGGAAGTGCCCGCGCGCTCGGCGAGCGCCAGAAGCGGTCGAAGACGTGGGGGAGTTCGTCGGCGGGGATGCCGGGGCCGTGGTCGCGGACCGTCAGGACGCCGTCGGCGAGCCGTACCTCGATCGTGCCCGCCTCGGGGCTGAACTTCACGGCGTTGTCCAGGACGTTGACGATCGCCCGTTCCAGCGCCGACGGCTCCGCCCGGACGTACCACGGCTGCACGTCGGCCGTGATCGTCAGTTCCGGGCCGCGCAGACGGGCGCGGCGCAGGGCCGAGTCCACTATGTCCTGCCAGGCCACGATCTGCGCCTTGCCGGCGTGCTGGCCCTTCTCCGGACGGGACAGCTCCTGCAGGTCGCCGATCAGCGAGGCCAGTTCGGTCATCTGCGCCTTCACCGAGGCGAGCAGCGCCTTGCGGTCCGCCTCCGGGAGGGGGCGGCCGGTCTCCTCGCTGCGGGTGAGGAGTTCGATGTTGGTACGCAGCGAGGTCAGGGGAGTGCGCAGCTCGTGCCCCGCGTCCGCGATCAGCTGCTGCTGCAGCTCACGGGAGCTGGCCAGCGCCGACGTCATGGAGTTGAAGGAGCGGGAGAGCCGGGCGACCTCGTCGTCGCTGTCGTTCTCCACCGGGATACGGACGTTCAGATCCTCGGTACGGGCGACGTGCTCCACGGCCTCGGTGAGCTTGTCGACGGGGCGCAGACCGGCGCGGGCGACGGCGAGCCCCGCGGCGCCGGCGCCGAGCACTCCGATGCCGGAGACGAGGAGGAGGATCAGGGCGAGTTCGTTGAGGGTGGACTGGGTGGCCTTGAGGGGAATCGCCATGACCAGGGCGGCGTCCTTGGCCACGTACCGGCCGTCGGGGCTGTCGACGACGAGTGCCGTGGTCAGGACACGCACCGGGTCGCCCTGGCCGTCGGTTCCGTTGCGGAGCGTGACGACACGGGGGTTCGGGTTCCTGGCCACGGCCTTGTCGCTGTCGGCGACCTTCACCACACCCGTGGAGACGCCGTAGAGGCAGGCCTCGCCGTCTGCCCGGACCACCTGCACGTACCCCTTGAACCGCACGCCGAACGGGAACGACTCCGACGACGACTGGGGGCAGCTGTTCAGCGTGGCCGCCACCTGGGCCGCCGGCAGCGAGGGCGGTACGCCCGACTGCAGGTCGTCGTCGATCTCGCCGAGCAACTTCCCCTGCACGATGAACCAACACGTCACCGAAACCGCCGCCACCGCGAACGCCACCGCCGCCGCCACCAGCAGCGACAGCCGTGCCCGGATCGGCAGGGACCGCAGCCGGCGTACGAGCTTCCTCACTCCGCGCCGCCCTGCCGCAACACGTACCCCACGCCCCGGACCGTGTGCACGAGCCGCGGTTCGCCGCCCGCCTCGGTCTTGCGGCGGAGGTACATCACATACACGTCCAGGGAGTTGGAGGACGGCTCGAAGTCGAAGCCCCAGACCGCCTTCAGGATCTGCTCACGCGTGAGGACCTGGCGCGGATGCGCCATGAACATCTCCAGCAGCGTGAACTCGGTGCGGGTCAGCTCCACCGGCCGCCCCCCACGGGTGACCTCACGCGTCGCGAGGTCCATGCGCAGGTCGGCGAAGGCGAGGACGTCGTTCTCCTCGGCCGCGCCCGCCACGGCCGCCGCGTAGGTGCTGCGGCGCAGCAGGGCCCGGATGCGGGCGAACAGCTCGTCGAGTTCGAAGGGCTTGACGAGGTAGTCGTCCGCGCCGGCGTCCAGGCCCGTCACGCGGTCGCCGACCGTGTCGCGTGCCGTCAGCATCAGGATGGGGGTCGTGTCGCCCGCGCCGCGGATACGGCGGGCGGCGGTCAGGCCGTCCATACGGGGCATCTGGATGTCGAGCACGACCAGGTCGGGCCGGTACGCGGTCGCCTTCTCCAGGGCGTCGGCGCCGTCCACGGCGACCTCCGTGGCGTATCCCTCGAAGGCGAGGCTGCGCTGGAGGGCTTCGCGCACGGCCGGTTCGTCGTCGACGATCAGGATGCGCTGGGGGTCACGGTCGCCGTCTGCGGGGCTCATGGCTCGGGGTTCCTCGGGTGCGGTGGGACGGGGCTGGTGGACGCTCTCAGCCTCGCACGGTCGCGGGCGGGGGCGTCAGGAGTTCAGCCCCGTACGGTACGGCGGCGGTGCGCGGCGGCCCGGCGCGCGGGGGCGGCGGCGGTGACCGCCACCTCCGGTGCCCGGGTCACCGGGGCGTGCAGCTCGTACGCCACCTGAAGGGCCAGGGCGACGCCGGCCGGGTCGGTGCCGGGCGCCGTGTGCGGGACCTGCTTGATCATGACGGGTTCCTTCAGGTGGTGGAGCCGGACCGCAGCGTGGCCAGGTCGGCCTTGACGGTGTTGATGGGGATGGCGAAGCCGAGGCCGACGCTGCCCGCGTCGGAGGAGCCGGAGCCCGCGGCGGAGTACATCGCGGAGTTGATGCCGATGATGTTGCCGTTCATGTCGATCAGCGCGCCGCCGGAGTTGCCGGGGTTCAGGGAGGCGTCCGTCTGGATCGCCTTGTACGTCGTCGTGGACGAGCCGGTGTCGCCGTTGAACTGCTGGCCGCCGAACTCGAACGGCCATCCGCCGCCCTGCTGCTGTTGCTGCCGGCCCTCGTCCGTGGAGACGGTGACGTCACGGTTCAGCGCCGAGACGATGCCGCTGGTGACGGTGCCGGTCAGGCCCTCGGGGGAGCCGATCGCCACGACCTCGTCGCCGACCTGCACTCCGCTGGAGTCGCCGAGGGTCGCCGCCTTCAGGCCGGAGGCGCCCTCCAGCTTGATCAGGGCCAGGTCCTTCTTGCTGTCGGTGCCGACGACCTTCGCGGTGTACGTCTTGCCGTCGCTGGTCGACACCTTGATCTGCGAGGCGCCGGAGATGACGTGGTTGTTGGTGATGATCTCGCCGTCGCTGGTGATGATCACGCCGGAGCCGGTGGAGGAACCGGCGTTCGAGGTGGCGCTGATCTCGACGATGCTCGGGCTGACCGCCTTGGCGACCCCGGCGACCGTGCCCTTGTCGGCGGACGGCACCACGTTGGTGCTGGTGGAGCTGGAGGCCACCGTGTCCTGGCCGGTCAGCTCCTGGATGCCGTACGCGGTTCCGCCGCCGATGGCCGCCGCCACGATCGCCACCGCAGCGAGCAGGGCGACCGGTCCGCGGGCCCGCTTCTTCGGCGCCGGAGCGGCGGGGGCCGCGGGGGCCGTGGGGGCCGTGGGCAGGACGGTGGTGGCGGCGGTGCCCGGCTCGGGGGTGACCGGCTGGACGGGCGGGTGCGCCGGCGGGGGCGGCCACTCGGGGTTCACGGGCGAGGAAGCGTGCTGCTGGGCGCCCTCATCGGGGTTCGTGTACGGGTTCTCGTACTCGCCGCTGCGGCGGAAGCTCTCGGTCATGTCCATGAGCTTGTCGCCCGAGGATGAGAGCTTCCTGAGTCCTCCCTGAGAAGCCCGGCAGAACCTCGTATGCCCGATATAAAGGCGCCTCTCGCAGGTCGGCGACCTCTCTCAGAGAGCTCTCATCAAGCCTGATGAGGGCTCACTCACAGCCGCAGGACCTGCGGACCACCAGCCGCGACGGGAACACCTTCAGCCGCTCCCGCCGCGAGCCCGCGACGCGCAGCCCGTCGTCGAGGACGAGGTCCACGGCGGCCCGCGCCATCGCCGACCGGTCCGAGGCGACCGTGGTCAGCCGCGGGTCGGCCAGCG
This sequence comes from Streptomyces sp. S.PNR 29, assembly GCF_030386795.1. Classification (GTDB taxonomy): domain Bacteria; phylum Actinomycetota; class Actinomycetes; order Streptomycetales; family Streptomycetaceae; genus Streptomyces. Next base: position 899,528 of record NZ_JANUQM010000001.1, on the reverse strand, counting down.
CCGCCTCCTTGATGTCGTCGAACCCGGCGACCGCCAGCTCCCCGGGCACGTCGATGCGCAGCTCGCGGGCCGCGCGCAGCAGGCCGATCGCCTGGTCGTCGGTGGAGCAGAAGACGGCGGGCGGGCGGTCGGGCCCGGAGAGGACCTCCAGCGCCACCCGGTAGGCGTCGTAGCGGTTGTACGGGGCCTCGAAGAGCCGGCCCTCGGTGGGGAGCCCGGCCTCCTGCATCGCGCGCCGCCAGCCCTCGACGTGGTCGGAGACGGGGTCGCCGACGGCGGGCGTCTCGGCGGTGCCGCCCATACAGGCGACGTACTCGTAGCCGTGCTCCAGCAGGTGGCGTACGGCGAGCTGGGCGCCACCCAGGTCGTCGGTGACGACGGCGACGTCGTCGATGGCCTCGGGCCGCTCGTGGAGCAGGACCACCCGGGCGTCCCAGGCCTCGATCTCGGCCGCGGCGAGGTCGTTCAGGGCGTGGCTGACGAGGATCAGTCCGGAGACCCGCATCCCCAGGAAGGCGCGCAGGTAGTGGACCTCGCGCTCGGCGACGTAGTCCGTGTTGCCGACGAGCACCATCTTCCCGCGCTCGGAGGCGGCCTGTTCGACCGCGTGCGCCATCTCGCCGAAGAAGGGCTGGCGCGCGTCCGGGATGATCAGGCCTATGAGGTCCGTGCGCCGCGAGGCCATCGCCTGCGCGACCCGGTCGGGCCGGTAGCCCAGCTCCTTGATCGCGGCGAGGACACGCTCGCGCGTGGCCGGGGCGACCGGCCGGGGTCCGTTGTTGATGACATAGCTGACGACGGCAGTGGAGGTCCCTGCCAGCCGCGCCACGTCATCGCGAGTCACCTTGGCCACGCGCGGAGTCTACGCGGATGGACCGGCTCTGGGCAGGGCGTATCAGAGCTTGGATGCGGCTCTGATGTGCGCGAGCAACGCCTGCCCGAGCGCCGATCACGCCTCGGCGCGGACCTCGGCGGCGTCCAGAGCGGCCTTCTCGTCCGATTCGTCCGCGTCTGCGGTGGTCTTGCCGGAGCCTGCCTTGGCCTTCGCCTCGTCGCCGGCGGTGCCCTTCTCGGGGGTGACGAATCGATAACCGACGTTCCGGACGGTGCCGATCAGTGACTCGTGCTCGGGGCCGAGCTTGGCCCGCAGGCGCCGTACGTGGACGTCGACCGTCCGGGTACCGCCGAAGTAGTCGTAGCCCCAGACCTCCTGCAGCAGCTGGGCGCGGGTGAAGACGCGGCCCGGGTGCTGGGCGAGGTACTTCAGCAGCTCGAACTCCTTGAAGGTCAGGTCCAGGACCCTGCCCTTCAGCTTGGCGCTGTAGGTCGCCTCGTCCACCGACAGGTCGCCGTTGCGGATCTCCATGGGGGAGTCGTCGCTGACGATCTGCTGACGGCCCATGGCGAGCCGCAGCCGCGCCTCGACCTCGGCGGGGCCCGCCGTGTCGAGGAGCACGTCGTCGATGCCCCAGTCGGCGGTGACGGCGGCAAGACCGCCCTCCGTCACGACCAGGATCAGGGGGCAGCCCGGGCCGGTGGAACGCAGCAGCTGGCACAGGCTGCGCACCTGCGGGAGGTCGCGGCGGCCGTCGACGAGAATGACGTCGGCGCCGGGGGTGTCGACGAGAGCGGGTCCCTCCGCCGGGGCCACGCGCACATTGTGCAGCAGCAGGCCGAGGGCGGGGAGCACCTCCGTCGACGGCTGGAGGGCGTTGGTCAGGAGCAGCAGAGAACTCATACGTCTGGTTCCTCCTCGGTCCCTGCGAGGACGTGTGCGGTACGGAACTGCTCTGCGATCCCGAAGGCCCCGTACACCTGCGGTTTCCCGCGTCGTATACAACGCTTCCGAAAGCACAAAAGGACCCGGGGGCTACGCTGCCCGAGTCCTCTGCCCAGCAGAATAGCCGACATGAGCACCGGTTCGGCAGGTCATGTGGCGCGATCCACCGTTCCTGCGCAATCCGAGACGACCGCGCGCACACCGTTCCGAACGTTTCTGCGCACGTCCGACGGGGTGAGCATCGAACTTGTATACGACCCGGGAGCGGCTGTATACGACGCCTCCGGGCCGCCTCCCGGCAACCTGGCGTTCGTGATCGCACACGGCTTCACGGGCGATGTGGACCGTCCGCACGTACGCCGGGTGGCGGCGGCGTTCGCCCGGTACGGGGCGGTGGTCACGTTCTCCTTCCGCGGCCACGGGGCGTCCGGGGGCCGCTCGACGGTCGGCGACCGCGAGGTGCTCGACCTGGCGGCCGCGGTCGCCTGGGCGAGGGAGCAGGGGCACGCGCGCGTGGCCACCGTCGGCTTCTCCATGGGCGGCTCGGTGGCCCTGCGGCACGCGGCGCTGTACGCCCCGGGGCAGGAGGGGCGCACGGACGCGCACACGGATGCGGTGGTGTCCGTCAGCGCGCCGGCGCGCTGGTACTACCGGGGCACGGCCCCCATGCGACGCCTCCACTGGCTGGTGACGCGCCCGGAGGGCCGCCTGGTGGGCCGCTACGGCTTCCGCACCCGCATCCACCACCGCGGGTGGGACCCGGTCCCGCTCTCCCCGGTGGAAGCGGTGCCGAGGATCGCCCCGACGCCCCTGCTGATCGTGCACGGCGACCGGGACGGCTACTTCCCGGTCGACCACCCCCGCATGCTGGCCGCGGCCGCCGGTGACACCTGCGAGCTCTGGCTGGAGCCCGGCATGGGGCACGCCGAGAACGCGGCCGGCGACGACCTGCTGGCCCGGATCGGGGACTGGGCCGCTGCCCGGGCGGGCTAGCCTGAGCGGTGTCCAACACGACTGATTGAGGAATCGGATGCCAAAGGTCACGGTGCGCTACTGGGCCGCCGCCAAGGCCGCGGCCGGGGTGGCCGAGGAGCCGTACGAGGCGGCCACGCTCGCCGGGGCGCTCGACGCGGTGCGCGAGCGACACCCCGGGGAACTGGCGCGTGTCCTGCGGCGATGCTCGTTCCTCGTCGACGGTGACCCCGTGGGCACCCGCGGACATGAGACGGTACGGCTGGCCGACGGCGGCACGGTCGAGGTGCTCCCGCCGTTCGCAGGAGGATGACCGACGATGAATCAGCCGAACCAGCCGCACCAGCCGAACCCGCCGTACGGGGAAGGACACGGGGCCTACGACCCGTACCGGCAGCAGGCGTGGCCCGCCCAGCAGGGCTACGAGGACCCGCAGGCCGCCCAGCAGTACACGCAGCAGTGGCAGGGGCAGACCTGGGAGACCCAGATGCAGCAGCCGGTCTCCGCGGCCGAGACGACGGCGTATCTGCCGCCGCAGGGCTACCAGGAGCCGGCCCCCTACACACAGACGCCCGGCTACGCTCCCGCCCCGCCGGCGCCGGAACCCGGCAGGTACAGGCCCCAGGCCCCTGAGGCGGCCCCTGCCCCCGCCCCCGACTACGGCCCGGCGACCCTGGGCGGGAACGCCCGGCTCACCGACGCCCAGCGCGCCCGCGCGGAGGGCCGCTCGCCGATCATCGAGCCGGGGATCCAGCCGGCGGCGCTCACGGCCCTGCTCGGTCTGCTGCTGGCCGGCGCGGCGGCGGTCGGCACATACGCCCTCCTGGTCCCGCTGGTGATCCTCCAGGCCGTCACCGCGGCGGGCTGGTTCCGCCTGAACGGCATGTGGCCCGCCCGGCAGGGCATCGCGCTGGGCTTCGCGGGTGCCCTGGTCGCCGACGCGGCGCTGCTCGTGTCCGACCGCTCTCCGGCCGCGATCCTCGGCACCCTCGGTGTCTGGGTCCTGCTCGCCCTCGTCCTGCAACTCCGCTCGCACGCCGACCCGGACGAACGCATGTACGGCCTGATGGCGACGGTCGCCGCGTCGGCCCTGGCCGTCATCGCGGCCGGCTACCTCGCCGCCGACGCGCACGCGGTCATGGTGGGCGCGGTCGCGGTGGCAGCGGCCGTCCTGGTCCGCGCCCTCCCCCTCCCCACCCCGGCCTCGGTGATCGCCGCCCTCCTCGCGGCGGCGGGCACCGGCATCGCGGTCGGCACCCTGACCGACCTGGGCACCCCGGCCGCCCTCCTCGCCGCCGGAGCAGCAGTCTGCGCCCTGACCGGCCACCGCGTCGCCGCCTACGACTACCCGTCCCGCTTCGTCCACTTCACCGCAGGAGTCGCCCTGCCTCTGGCGGCTGCGGCACCGGCGGTGTACGTCCTGGGCAGGGCCCTGACCTGAATCCGCCACCGCCCCCAACCGCGCCTGCCGCTGGGGGCTCGCGCCTGTGAGGGGCTGCGCCCGTCGGGGTGTGGCCGAGGTCGCCGTCCATGGCGCCGGCCGGTGACATGCAGCCCGTCCGGCGTTTGAGGACGAGGCCGTTCAGGCCGAAGCGGGGGTCTGGGGGCGCAGCCCCCAGGGACGGGACGGGAAGGGAAGGGGCGGCGGGGGCGACCCCCCCGACAGGACCCCGGCACCGGACGCCTCCCCTGTCACAGATGATCGACAATTCCCCGATCACCCACCACCCCAGGGTTACCCTCGGTCGACACCCGTTGTGAACGACCGCCTCGGTGGGGGACCCCGCATGCGCGCACTGCGAATACTTCTGATCCTCGTCGTGATCCTGGGCGGCCTGTTCGTCATCCTGGACCGCGTAGCGGTCAACTTCGCCGAGGACGAGGCCGCGGGCAAGCTGAAGACCAGCGAGAACCTCAGCACCACCCCGGACGTCGCCATCAAGGGCTTCCCCTTCCTCACCCAACTCGCCGCCGGCAGCCTCGACGACGTCCAGGTCGGCATCGAGGACTACGAGGCCGCCACCGGCGACGGCGCCCAGAAGATCCGTATCGACGGCCTCCAGGCGGACATGAAGGGCGTCGAGTTCTCCGGCAACTTCAGCTCCGCCACCGCGTCGACCGCCACCGGCACCGCGACCGTCGCCTACGACGAGCTGCTGAAGACCGCCAAGTCCGAACCCACCCAGGTCGCCCCCGGCGTCACCGCCAGCATCGTCGGCCTCTCCGACGGCGGCAACGGCAAGATCAAGGTCGAGGTCGAGGCCACGGTGCTCGGCACCAAGCTCCCGAACCCCGTCTACGTCCTCAGCTCGGTCACGGTGGTCGACGGCGACACCGTCCGCGTGAAGGCCGACACCCTGCCCAAGTTCGGCGGCGTCGAACTCGCCGAGTCCCGCATCCGGGAGATCACCGACTTCGAGCAGAAGATCGACGGGCTCCCCGGCGGCATCCGGCTCGACAAGGTCCAGGCGGCGAAGAGCGGCGTCGAGATCACGGTGAAGGGTTCGAACGTCAAGCTGGCCGGGTAGGACGACCGAGACACCGGGGCCCAGCCCCCAGAGTGTCCGACAGGCGAGACGCCCCCGTCCGTACCGCAGATGTGACGACAGATACAGGCGCCCGAAGGCCGCGCGATCGCGGCCCGGGCGCCTTTCTCGTCCCGCATCCCGGACAATCACGTCTCAGAATGCGACACGCCGGTGACACGCCCACCCGTCCGTCCCTACGATCGGCAGCTATGAAGCGACAGGCGGATCTCACGAAGCGGCGGGCAGTGGACCTGTGCCGCGTTGCCGCCATGCTCTGTCGCAGCTTCTGAGCGGAAGTACGTCCTTCCGCGCTCACCCCCTCGCCCTGCCCAGGGCACCCGTGCGCGTGCGCCGCCCGGCGCCCGACCGCGCACCCCCTCACTCGCACGCCCCGCCGCAACTGCCCCGGAGGAGAAAGAGCATGAGCCGCAGCGACGTCCTGGTCGACGCCGACTGGCTTCAGGAGCACCTGGACGACCCGAGCATCGCGATCGTCGAGGTGGACGAGGACACGTCCGCGTACGACAAGAACCACATCCGCAACGCGATCAAGATCGACTGGACCGACGACCTCCAGGACCCGGTCCGCCGCGACTTCATCGACCAGGAGGGCTTCGAGAAGCTCCTGTCGTCGAAGGGCATCGCCAACGACACGCTGGTGATCCTCTACGGCGGCAACAACAACTGGTTCGCGTCGTACGCGTACTGGTACTTCAAGCTGTACGGTCACGAGAACGTCAAGCTTCTCGACGGCGGCCGCAAGAAGTGGGAGCTGGACGCCCGCGAGCTGGTCGAGGAGGTGCCCGAGCGCGCCGCGACCGAGTACAAGGCCAAGCCGCAGAACACCGCGATCCGCGCCTTCCGCGACGACGTGGTGGCGGCCATCGGCTCGCACAACCTGGTCGACGTGCGTTCCCCCGACGAGTTCTCCGGCAAGCTGCTCGCTCCGGCGCACCTGCCGCAGGAGCAGTCGCAGCGTCCGGGCCACGTCCCGACCGCCCGCAACATCCCGTGGTCGAAGAACGCCAACGACGACGGCACGTTCAAGTCGGACGAGGAGCTCAAGGCGCTCTACGCCGAGGAGAACGTGGACCTGTCCAAGGACACCATCGCCTACTGCCGTATCGGTGAGCGCTCCGCGCTGACCTGGTTCGTCCTGCACGAGCTGCTCGGCGTGGAGAACGTCAAGAACTACGACGGTTCCTGGACCGAGTACGGCTCCCTCGTCGGCGTTCCGATCGAGCTCGGCGCCAACAAGTAAGCAACCCCCCACCGACCTTTCAAGACCTCTCTTCAGGAGTACGACATGTGTGGAGCGAAGGCCGGCGGCCCGGACCCCTCGACGATCAAGCCCGGTGAGACCACGATCCAGGGCCAGGTGACCCGCGACGGCGAGCCGGTGGTCGGATACGTCCGTCTGCTCGACTCGACCGGCGAGTTCACCGCCGAGGTGCCGACCTCGGCGACCGGACAGTTCCGCTTCTACGCGGCCGAGGGCACCTGGACCGTTCGCGCCCTCGTGCCCGGCGCCACCGCCGACCGCACGGTCGTCGCCCAGAAGGGCGGTCTCGCGGAGGTCGCGATCGCGGTCTGAGACAGACCCGCAGCGGCGAAGGGCCGCACCCCGGACATCCGGGGTGCGGCCCTTCCGCGTTCTGCCGACCTACAGTTGAGGTATGTACGCGCGGCGGCGCCACCGGTACTTCGCCATGATGGGGACGTGCATCGCCCTCTTCGTCCTGGCCTGGGGAGTCGTGCGCATCTGGTCCGTCCCGGTGGCCGTGGGCATGTGCCTGGTCGCCATGGTCATCCCGCCGCTGGCCGCGATGGTCGCCAACCGCCGAGGTCCCGACGACCGCTGGTGGGACGACCCCTCCGGCGACCCGCAGTCCGACGAGTGGTGGGACGAACTGGACGGCAAGAAGCGCGGACGCTGAAGCAGGGGGACGCATGCGCCTGACGGCGGCGACACTGGACGCGCCGGACGCCCGCGAGCTGGCCGCCTTCTACCTGCGGCTGCTGCCCGGCTGGAGGGTGTGGCGGGGAGAGGACGGCCCGGACTGGGTGCACATCCGGCCGCCGGACGGCGGCACCGGCCTGTCCTTCCAGACCGAGCCCGACTACGTCCCTCCCGACTGGCCGAGTCGCCCGGACCGGCAGCAGATGATGATCCACCTCGACATCGAGGTCGACGACCTGGAGGCGGAGACGGCCCGTGCGGTCGCCGAGGGCGCGCGGCTCGCCGCGGTCCAGCCGCAGTCCGATGTGCGGGTGCTGCTGGACCCGGCGGGCCACCCGTTCTGCCTCTACGTGGACGCCCGGCCCGGCGGTCAGTAGACGAGCGCCTGCGTCTCGTCCCCCAGCGCCTCCTGCACGAAGACCTGCGCGCCCGCGATCCGCACGCCCTCGATGACGTCCTTCTCCGTGATCTCGCGTCGGGCCGCGCACTGCGTGCACAGGGTGATACGGCCGCCCGCCAGCAGGGACTCGATCAGGTCCGGCAGCGGCGCCGCGTGCGGCAGCTCGAACTCGGCGGCCCGGCCCGGCAGGGCGAACCACGACGACTCGCCGGTCAGCCAGAGGGAGACCTCCACGCCACTGGCCACGGCCACCGCCGCCACCGTGAACGCCTGCGAGCAGCGCTCGGGGGCATCGGCCCCCGCCGTCACCTTGATCACGAGCTTCTTCGCCATGACCGAATCGTAATCAGGTCCTCTACAACTTCGGGCACTGCCTGTGGGTCTTCTGTGCGCGCGCACAACTGGAATGCGCGTCTCACGTTCCGGTGGGGGACCCCGTGGAAGACACCGAAGAAGAAAGACCGCGCCCGCGTCCACGCGGACGCACCGCGCTGCTGATCGCTGCCGCCGCCGCGCTCGGCCTGGTCGGCGGCACCTGCGCCGGCTACCTCGTCCAGGCCGACCGGGAGCCCACCGTGCTGCCCTCGCTGTCACAGCCCGAGCTGGCCCAGGCGAAGGGCGACGGCCCCGAGCCGCTGTCGGCCGCGCAGGACCGGCGGGTGAAGACCGACGGTGACCTGCGCAAGCTGCTGCTGAAGAAGCCGCGCGGAGCCCAGGAGGCCGAGTACCTGACGGGCGACGACGGCTGGCTGGACCTGGCCGCCTACGCGGACACCTACAAAAGCCCGAACGACATGTTCGGCGAACTGGTCTACGACGAGTTCCGCCGCGCCGCCGTCACCGGCTGGGAGACGGGCGACGGCAAGGGCGTGGAGGTCCGCCTGATCCAGTACCGGCAGGAGGAGCGCCCCGCGGCCATGGAGGCGAGCGAGGACGCCAAGTACTGGGCGGACGCGAAGCCCGGCACCAGGAGCTGGGCCGTTCCGGGCACGACCGCCGGCCGGGTGTACGTCCACACCCGGCCCCACACCGAGCCGGGCTATCTGCCGCAGTACACGGCGGAGGCCTTCATGTGGCGCGGCGACATCGCCGTGGAGATCTTCACCTGGGACACCGGGCCGGTCTCCAAGGGGAAGATCATGGACCTGGCCGAGCGGCAGATGGAGCGGCTGTGAGCGAGAACCCGTCCGAGTGGGCCGAGCCGGCCGTGCCGGCGCCCGAGCCCGCCGAACCACCCGCACGCCGGGGCCGGGCCGCCGCCGTCGCCACGTCCGCGCTGCTCGGGCTCGCCGTCCTCGGCGGCGCCGGCTACACCGCCGTGGCCGTGCAGAACGCCGACCGGGACGCGGGCGCCCCGCGCTGGGAGTTCCCGAAGGACCCGGTGCGGGACAAGAAGGACGACAAGGATGCGGCGGGGAAGCGGTCCACCGGCCTCGCCGGCATGCTCGTGCCGTACGGGACCGGCGGCTGGGGCCGCGGCCCGGACCTCGGCGCGTACGGCTCCGACGCCGAGCTCAGCGGCGACCAGGCGACGGCCCTGCGCAAGGAGGCGCTGAGCGACCTGCCGCGCAGCCAGCGCAAGCGGCTGGAGAAGGAGATCGACAGGCAGCGCGTCACGGGCATGGCGATGCGCAGCTACCTCAGCACCGACAACCTCTCCTACACGTACACCAAGAAGGCCTTCACCATGAGCATCGTGCTGGCCCGCATGGAGAGCAGGGCGGCCGCGCGGAACAACGTGAGCTTCCAGAACGAGTTCCTCGACGCGCTGGGAGTCTTCCGCAAGGGCCCGGCGATCGACGGCCACCAGAACGCCCACTGCTTCCTGCCGCCGAAGGACGCCGACGAGGACCTGGAGTCGATGTTCTGCTCGGCGTACGTGGGCGACGTCCTGGTGACCGCCACCGCGGACGCCGCCAGGCCACTCGACACCAAGGGGGCCGCCCTGCTGCTCCGTGAACAGCTCGACCGCATCGCGGATCCGGGGGAGGCGGTATGACCGAGCAGCACCACCTCGTCGTGCCTCCGCTGCCGGAGGGGCCGCCCCTCGTACCACCGCCCCCGGCCCGGAAGGACCGCCGGACGCTGCGTGCCCTGCTGCGCTGGACCGCCGCCGTGGCCGTCTTCGCGGCGGTCGGCGCGGCGACCGCGTACGGCATCACCCGCATGGAGCGGACCGACGTACCGGGGCTGGCGACGGAGTCGGACGGGCGCTGGGACTTTCCCACGCTCATCCGGCCGCCGCTGCCCTCCGGCCGTCCCGGCCCGCTCGCCGCGGAGAACTCGGCCGGCACCCACTACGCCGACCTGCGGGCCCTCGTGCTGCCCGCGCCCGAGGGCGCCACGCAGGACAAGGCGCTGCGCGGCACGGACGGCTGGCTGGCGGCGAAGGACTTCCTGGCGGAGTTCTCCTCGAAGGACGACCGTGCGGAGTACGGGCAGATGCTCACCGAGTGGGGACTGCGGCACATCGCCGCCCGCGGCTGGACCACACCGGACGGCACGCGGACGCGGATCTACCTGCTCCAGTTCGACACCGGGGCCGTCACCGACGAGCTGCGGACCGACCTGGCTCCCTACAGCGAGCCGAAGTACCCGGTGCGCGGGGCCGAGACGGCCGTCGCCGACGAGGACTTCCCGCCCGCCGCCCGGATCGCGGGGATCGAGCGCTACGCGTACACCGAGTCCAAGCCCTACGGCGCCGAACAGGTCCGCCAGGCGTACCTCGCCGCCGGCGACACCCTCGCCGTGATCCTCCAGTCCCGCAAGGGCGGTGCGAAGGCCGTGCCGTTCCAGCAGACGGTGACATTGCAGAGCCAGCTCCTCGGCTGACCTCACACCGAGCCCCGGGCCCCGGCCGCGTAAGCTGGGGCCCGGCCTTGTGTACCCGCCCACCCTCGCTCAGCAAGGAGCACCCCGTGGAACTCTTCTTCGAAATCCTGCTGGTCCTGGTCGCCGTCGGCGTCCTCGCCTTCGCCGGACTGACCGTGAAGAAGCTGTACCAGGGCCAGCGCTGACCGACCGCACCGACGTACGAGACTGCTGAGCTGCTCATGATCGAGATCCCGTCCGACCTCCACAAGGACCTCGTCCCCCTCGCCTTTCTGCTCGGCAACTGGGCAGGCGCGGGCGTGCACGACTTCCCCGGTTCCGAGAAGTGCAACTTCGGGCAGGAGGTCACCTTCACGCACGACGGCCGGGACTTCCTGGAGTACCACTCCCACACCTGGGTGCTGGACAAGGACGGCAACAAGGTCCGCCCGCTGGAGTCCGAGCACGGCTTCTGGCGGATCGACGCCGACCGCAAGGTCGAGGTGACGATGACCCGCGACGACGGCGTCATCGAGATCTGGTACGGCGAGCTCGCCGACAAGAAGCCGCAGATCGACCTGGTGACGGACGCGGTGGCGCGCACGGCCGCCTCCCGCCCCTACAGCGGCGGCAAGCGCCTGTACGGCTACGTCAAGAGCGACCTGATGTGGGTCGGCGAGAAGCAGACCCCCGAGGTCGAGCTGCGCCCCTACATGTCGGCGCACCTGAAGAAGGTCGTCACCCCGGAGGAGGTCGAGCGCTGGGCGAAGGCCCTCCCGGACGACCTGCCGGACGACGGGATCGCCTTCTTCAAGTAGCTCTAGACTCGTTGCTGTGGTGAGCACCGACTGGAAGAGCGACCTCAGGCAGCGCGGTTACCGGCTGACCCCGCAGCGGCAGCTTGTGCTCGAAGCCGTGGACACCCTTGAGCACGCGACCCCCGACGACATCCTCACCGAGGTGAGGAAGACGGCGTCGGGGGTCAACATTTCCACCGTCTACCGCACGCTGGAGCTCCTGGAGGAGCTGGGCCTCGTCAGCCACGCGCATCTGGGGCACGGCGCGCCGACGTACCACCTCGCCGACCGGCACCACCACATCCACCTGGTCTGCCGCGACTGCACCAACGTCATCGAGGCCGACCTGAGCGTGGCCACCGAGTTCACGGCCAAGCTGCGCGAGACCTTCGGCTTCGACACCGACCTGAAGCACTTCGCGATCTTCGGCCGCTGCAAGGACTGTTCCCTGAAGGGTTCAACTACCGAGTCGTAGGCTAGGCATATGAAAAGCCCTCTGCTGACCCTGCCCGGCGCCGTCCCCGCCGAGGGCGTGGACGAAGGTGTCGCCGCCCACTACGGCGACCTGTTCCGCGAGCAGCGCTCCCTCGCCGACGGCACGGGCTTCGTGGACCTCTCCCACCGCGGTGTCGTCGCCGTCTCCGGTGAGGACCGGCTGAGCTGGCTGCATCTGCTGCTCACCCAGCACGTCAGCGAACTCCCGGCGGGCCGGGCCACCGAGGCGCTGATCCTCTCCGCGCACGGCCACATCGAGCACGCGCTGTATCTGGTGGACGACGGCTCGACCGTCTGGGCCCACGTCGAACCCGGCACCCAGGACGCGCTGATCGCGTACCTGGAGTCGATGAAGTTCTTCTACAAGGTCGAGGTCGCCGACCGGACGGGCGAGTTCGCGGTGGTGCACCTGCCGGCCGGTTCGATCACCGAGGTGCCGGAGGGGGCCGTCGTCCGCGAGACGCCGTACGGCCGTGACGTGTTCCTCCCGCGCGTGGAGCTGGAGTCGTACGCCGAGAAGGCCGGGCCGCCGGCCGGGCTCCTGGCGTACGAGGCGCTGCGCGTGGAGCACCACCGCCCGCGCCTCGGCTTCGAGACCGACCACCGCACCATCCCGCACGAGCTGGGCTGGATCGGCACCGCCGTGCACCTGCAGAAGGGCTGCTACCGGGGACAGGAGACGGTCGCCCGCGTCCAGAACCTGGGCAAGCCCCCGCGCCGGCTCGTCTTCCTCCACCTCGACGGCAGCGAGGTCCACCTGCCGGCCCACGGCACGGAGATCCGCCTCGCGGACGACGGCCCCGACGGCCGCAAGGTCGGTTTCGTCACGACGTCCGCACGCCACTTCGAGCTGGGCCCGGTCGCCCTGGCCCTGGTGAAGCGGAACGTGCCGCTGGAAGCACGTCTGGTGGCGGGGGACACGGCCGCCGCCCAGGAAGTCGTCGTGGAGCCCTAGGCCCCCTGGGGGGACGGGGACCTAGACCTCGATCAGGACGGTGAACGGGCCGTCGTTGGTCAGCGACACCCGCATCTGCGCGCCGAAGCGGCCCGTGGCGACCGTCGCGCCCAGGGAGCGCAGCCGGGCGACGACCTCGTCGACGAGCGGCTCGGCGACATCGCCGGGGGCCGCCGCGTTCCAGGTGGGGCGGCGGCCCTTGCGGGCGTCGCCGTAGAGCGTGAACTGGCTGATGACGAGGAGCGGGGCGTCGATGTCGCTGCAGGACTTCTCGTCCTGGAGCATGCGAACCGACCACAGCTTGCGGGCCAGCTGGGCCGCCTTCTCCTTGGTGTCGTCATGGGTGACGCCGACGAGGACGCACAGCCCCTCGCCCTCGATCGCCCCCACCGTCTCGCCGTCCACGACGACGCTCGCGCCGTCCACCCTCTGTACCACTGCACGCATGCGGCCATGATGCCGTGCGGCAGCACGGTGACGTCAGGCGGCCCGTACGGATGATCTTTTAGCTTTCTTTTCACTCCGTAAGCCCCCATCTGGGGCGGATCGGGCGCACTCCGTCCCATCGTGGGCACTTGGGGTGGCACGATGCTCCCAGACGCCGGTCGAGGGGACGGTAGACACACATGAGCACACCGAGCACCGAGCAGCCCCTGGGGGCTGTCTCGTTGGCCCACGCGGCAGGCCTGGAAATGCCCCGGCCGCCCGTGCAGCGCACCGACAGCCCGCCGATGCCCGCGGATCCTCCCGAGCGCGACCTGAGAGAGCTGAACCTGCCCGAGCTGCGTACCCTGCGCCGGGACGCCCAGCGCGAGGAGGCCGACCTGAGCTACGTACGGCGGCTGCTGCAGGGGCGGATCGACATCCTGCGGGCGGAGCTGAAGCGGCGCTCGCCGGGGGAGAACGCGTCCGTCGCCGCGCCACGGGAGGAGTCCGTCGTCGAGCGGCTCGCGGAGATCCTCAGGGACACCCCGGCCCGGCACCGCTCCTCGGCCCGCCATGTGACGCTCGGCACTCCGCACGGCGAGGAGGCCCGGGGGCTGGCGGCGGAGATGCTCGCCGAGGTGGAGCTGTCGGACCTGAAGGCACGCACCGACCTGGAGCTGAACACCGCGATGGGGCGGCTGGTGCGGTACGAGCAGCAGGTGTCCCGCCGCCGGCAGCGGCTGCAGCGCACGGCCGACGGCTGCAGTGCGGAGATCGCCCGTCGGTACCGTGAAGGGGAAGCGCAAGTAGACGACCTGCTCGTGTGATCGTCAGGGCCCGGTGCTCCCGGGCCCGCTCCGGGCGGGTCGTCCCACGTCGGAGGGGCCCCGCCTATGTCCACGCCCGCCCTGTCCCCCCTGCCTCCGGTCCTCGCGGAGGTCGTCCGCTCCGGGTTCGTCGAGGGACGGCACCGGGGCAGTCTGGTCGTGCTGGACGCGGACGGCGCCGTGGAGCTGGCGCTGGGGGAGGTGACGGAACCCGTCTTCCCACGGTCCTGCAACAAGCCGATGCAGGCGGCGGGGGTGCTGCGGGCCGGCCTCGACCTGGCCGGGGAGCGGCTGGCGCTGGCCGCGGCGAGCCACTCGGGGGAGCAGTTCCATCGCGACCTGGTCGCGAAGATGCTGGACGAGCACGGCCTGGGCGCCGACCGTCTGCAGTGCCCGCCGGACCTGCCGCTGGACGCGGAGGAGCGGGAGACGTACCTGGCGTCGGGTGCTGCCCGCGACCGCATCACCATGAACTGCTCCGGCAAGCACACGGCCATGCTGGCGGCGAGCCGGCTGCGCGACTGGCCGCTGGAGACCTACCTGGACCCGGCGCACCCGCTGCAGCGGCTCATCCACAGGGTTGTGGAGGACGCGGCGGGCGAGCAGGTCGCGGCCGTCGGCACGGACGGCTGCGGCGCCCCCTTGATGGCGATCAGCCTCACCGGCCTGGCCCGCGCCTACCGTTCCCTCGTGCTCGCCGAACCCGGCACCCCCGAACGCCGCGTCGCCGACGCCATGCGCGCCCACCCCGAGTACGTCGCCGGCACCCGCCGCCACGACACCTGGCTGATGCGCGAGCTCCCCGGCACCCTGTCCAAGATGGGCGCCGAGGCCGTCCAGGCAGTGGCCCTCCCCGACGGCCGCGCCCTCGCCTTCAAGGTGGAGGACGGCTCGGCACGAGCACTGGCTCCGGTCCTCGCGCGTGCCCTGACGCTGATGGGGCTCCGGTCACCGGTGGTGCAGCGGATCGGCCGGACGCCGTTGTGGGGTGGGGGGCTTGAGGTGGGGGAGGTTCGAGCGGTGTTCTGACGGCGCGTCGGAAAACCTCGCGACGTGACGGCGCCGGACACCTACCGTGGGGCCATGACCCCCCGCTCCGACATCGACGTACGCCCCATCACAGAAGCCGAGCTGCCGGACTGGAACCGCGCCCTGAACACAGGTTTCCTGCGGGAGCCGGTCGTCGGCGAGGAACAGCTGGAGGCCCGCCGCAGGCAGTTCGTGCCGGGCCGTCTCCTCGGGGCCTTCGACAACGCCCGCTGTGTCGCGACGTTCCGCTCCTTCGCGCAGGAGCTCACCACCGTCGGCGGCACCCCCGTCCCGGCCGACGCCATATCCAACGTCACCGTCAGCGCCACCCACCGCCGCCGCGGCCTGCTCACCCGCATGATGGCGATGGACCTGGCGGCCGCGAAGGAACGCGGGGACGTCGTCGCGACCCTGATCGCCGCCGAGTACCCGATCTACGGCCGCTACGGCTTCGGCCCCGCCACCACGATGGCCGAGTGGACGATCGACGTGCCGCGCACCGGACTCGACCCGCGCTGGTCCGGCCCCGAGGACGGCGGCCGTATCGACCTCCTGGACGCCGAGGACGTCCGCAAGCTCGGCCCGGAGCTGCACGAGCGGCTGCGCCGCATCCAGCCGGGCGCCGTCAGCCGGGACGAGCTGTGGTGGCAGGCCAACACCGGAGCCGTACGGCTCTTCCCGTCGTGGACCGAGCCCTTCTACGCCGTCTACCGCTCGGCGGGCGGCGAGGTTCAGGGCCTGGTGTCCTACTCCGCCGACGAAGCGTGGGGCGATGGCAAGCAGCCGCTGAACACGGCGAGCGTGCACTGGCTGATCGGGGTGACCCCGGCCGCCGAGCGCGCCCTGTGGCACTACCTCTGCTCGATCGACTGGGTCGTGAAGGTGAAGACCGGCTGGCGCTCCCCCGACGACCTGCTCCCGTTCTTCCTGCCCGACCCGCGCGCGGCCGCGATCACCACGCAGGCCGACTGGCTGTGGGTACGGATCCTGGACGTCGTACGGGCCCTGGAGGCGCGGACGTACGAGGGGCCGGGGTCGCTGGTGCTGGAGGTCGTCGACGGGGACGGCATGACCGGCGGGCGGTTCCGGCTCGACGCCTCGGCGCAGGGCGCGTCCTGCGCGCCGACCACCGACAGCGCCGACCTCACGCTGGGCGCCGGCGAGTTGGCGACCCTGTGGCTGGGCGACCAGTCGGCGGTGCGGCTGGCGGCGCTGGGCCGGGTGCGGGAAGAACGAGCGGGCGCCGCCCGTAAGGCCGACGCCCTGCTGCGTACGCCCGGGCGACCGTGGTGCCCGGACATGTTCTGACGGTGCTCCCTTCTGCCGACGACGGGTGTGCGCATCCGTAGCGTGCTTGCGCGTGTTCTGTTGTTGTTCGGTTGTGCCTGACCGGCCGGGCTCCCGGCTCCCCTCCGGAAGGGAGTCCGGCCAGCGGATCCCGGGGTCAGCCGGACGGGGCGAGCAGCATCACGAGGATCACCGCCCCGATACCGCTGAGCAGGGGGTTCTTGGCCTTGAGGCCGAGGGACAGCGCGACGAGGGCGATGATGCCCATCGCTCCGAACTTCGACTGCACGAACTGCTCGAATCCGATGGCCAGGGCGGCGAGGGCGAGAGCGATGAGGGGCACGGGGTCCATCCTTCCGGGACGGTGGAGTAGACCAACCATCGGAAAGTGCAACCATGTCGACCAAGTTGGTAGCCAACTTATCCTTGGTTGTGTCTTCTTGGAAGTGTCCGGTAACCACCGGTTGGGCAACTGCACGAAGATGGCGCAAAGTTGTAATGTGCCAAGGTGACCTCGGACAGCGCGGCCCTCAACGGGCAGAAGACAGCGCGGCCGTCGCACCGAGAAGTGGCGGACGTACTGCGCGAACGGATCAGATCCGGCGAACTGCGGCCGGGGCAGCGCATGCCCACGCAGGCCCGGCTCTCCCGGGACTTCGGCGTCGAGCGCGGCACCGTACGGCAGGCGCTCCGCATCCTGCAGTCCGAGAACCTGCTCACCAACGTGTCCAAGGGAAGCCCGGCCACGGTCGCCGACTCGCGTGGCGCCCTCAGCGGCCCGGCGGCCCCGCCCCGGGGGGCGCTGGTGGCGCTCGCACCGAGGGTGACGGCCGCATTCGAGGCCCGGCACGTCGAGATCAGCGCCCTCTGCCTGATGTCGACGTCCCTCAACCTCGCCATGAGCGAAGCCCTGCGAAAGATCCATGAGGGGGAGCTGAAACCGGCCAAGGTGGACGTGCGCGTCCTGCTGCCCAGCAGCGAGATCGACCCCGCCTTCCCGGCGCCGGTGGACCCCGTCGCCGCCGGCCGGCTCCAGCGGCACCAGCGGTCCAGGCGGCTGGCCCAGGCGCAGGTGCTGGAGCACAATCTGCTGGCCCTGCGCAGCACTCACCAGATCGACGTGAGCGTCACCTTCCGCGCGCTGCCCTTCACCCCGCCCGTGAAGCTGTACGTGTTCAACGGCGCGGAGGCGCTCTTCGCCTACTACACGCCGACGCTCCGCGAGAAGCAGATCGGCCAGGAGGAACTGGAGGTCTACGACGTCGAGGGCACCCGGTCGATGCTGTTCGGCTTCGAGCGGGACGCCGGACGCCGGGACACGACGTTCGTGGACGAGTCGTGTCGGTGGTTCGAGTCGCTCTGGAGCACCATCAGCACGGACCTGCCGCTGACGGACTGACGGCCGCCGCCGGATCACAGCGCCGGCCTGGAGACCATGAGGGCGAGCGCCACCGCGCCGATGCTGCTGCACGTGTGGTTGCGGGCCTTGATGCCGATCACCAGCAGCACGAGCCAGAGGATGCCGGCAGCGCCGTACTTCCACTGGAGCAGTCGTTCGAAAGTGGCTCCTGCGATGCCGAACACGAGGGCTTTCACGGACACGGTGGTGTCTCCTTAGAGCGGGGAGGGTGCGTCCTCCCTTCGGCGGCGAACAGCCGAAGATCCAGACCAACTTGGATAAGTTGGTTACCAACTATGGCTAAGTTGTTCCTACTTGGCGGTTATCCTTAAACAACTTCCGCAAACTCCCCTCAAGTGGGTGGGGTTGTACGGTTCTGTCGTGACGGAGGAGAGCGTGGCAGTGAACGGCAGCAGGAGGCTCTCGCCCCAGGAGATCGCCGACGTACTGCGGGACCGCATCCGTACCGGGGACCTCAGGGCCGGGGACCGCCTGCCCACCCAGGCCGAACTGGCCGAGGAGTTCGGCGTGGAGCGCGGCAGCGTCCGTCAGGCTCTGCGGGCGCTCCAGGAGGACGGCCTGCTCAGCAACGTCAGCAAGGGCAGTCCGCCGCGGGTCGCCGAACCGGCGCCGGCCCGCGACGAGCCCCGGCCCACGATGGTGGCCCTGGCCCCGAGCCTGACCAAGGCCTTCGCGGCCCGGCACGTGCGGATCGACGCTGCCTGCCTCACCGCGGAGAGCCTCATCCCGTCCCTGGGTGAACCGCTCCGGCTGATCCACAGCGGGGAGATCCGCCCGGAGAAGATCGACTTCCGCGTCCTGCTGCCGTCCCGGGACATCGACCTCGCCTTCCCGGCCCCGGTGGAGGGCCGCGGCGATGGCGACGACGCGGTGCGCCGGCGCTGGCTGGCCGTACGCAACGCTCAGGGGCACGTCCTGCGCCACAACCTCCTCACCCTGCGCACGCAGGGCATCGACGTGACGGTGACCTTCCGGGCGCTGCCGTTCACGCCGCCGGTGAAGCTGTACCTGCTCAACGGCGAGCAGGCCCTGATCGCGTACTACATGGTCACCCGCCGTGCGGCGGCCACCGACAGCGGGGCGCTGGACCTGTACGACGTGAGGGGCACCGAGTCCCTCCTCTTCTCCTTCGAGAAGGCGGCCGGTCAGCGGGACGCCGCGTTCGTGGACGAGTCCCAGAAGTGGTTCGACGCGCTGTGGGAGACCGTCACGACGGACCTGACGCTGTCCTGATCCGGCCCTTGGACTGGTTGTCCTGTATGGGCTCCTCCCTGTATGTGATCGGGTCGCTCGCGCCGCTGCTCCTTGAGGCGGCGGGTCATGCGCGCGCCCGGTGACGGCGGACGCCGCCCCGTCGGAGCTGCGTAAGCTCGCTGGTCATGAAGGAGATCGGCAAGGGGAGCGGGAACGAGGGCGGCAGCGGGATCGGCCTGCGTGAGCGCAAGAAGCAGCGGATGTACCGGGTCGTGTCGGACCTCGCGATCCGGCTCTTCGTGGAGAAGGGGTTCGACGCGGTGTCCGTCGCCGAGGTGGCGGCCGCGGCCGAGATCTCCAAGCCGACTCTCTTCCGGTACTTCCCGTCGAAGGAGGACCTCGTCCTGTACCGGATCGCCGACCACGAGGGCGAGGCCGCGCGGGTCGTGGGGCAGGGGCCCTCACCGGTCGAGGCGCTGCGGCGGCACTTCCTCGACGGGCTGGAGCGGTCCGATCCGATCACCGGGCTGAACGACGATCCGGAGGTGCTCGCCTTCCATACGCTGCTCTACGGGACACCCGCTCTGGTCGCGCGCCTGCACGGGCAACTGGAGCGGTCGGAGGCCGCGCTCGCCGAGGCTCTCGGGGGCGGGCTGGACGCGCGGCTGGCCGCGGGGCAGATCGTCGCCGTCCAGCGGATCCTCGCGCAGGACAACTGGCGGCGCATCGCGGCCGGGGAGCGGGTGGCGGACGTACGGGCGGACGCGGTGGCCGCGGCGGAGCGCGCGTTCGCGTTGCTGGCGGCGGGGTTGCCGCACCTGTCCCCGCATCAGGCAACTGAGTAAAAAATTTAACTCGGTTACGTTATTCCGGTACGCTCGCCGGAATGACGTCACCCGACCCTGCCCTCCAGCACGCCCTCGCCCAGGAACGCGCCCACCACGACCACTGCCGCGCCGCCCTCACCGCCATGGTCGAAGGCGCCCGGGAACAGGTCGTCACCGGCGAGGACGTCTCCGCCTCCGGTGCCGACGCCGAAGTCCTCGGTTACCGGCTGCGCAGCCAGGCCAAGGCGCTGCGGGAACTGCCCGAAGGGCCGCTGTTCTTCGGCCGGCTGGACTTCGCGCCGGGCGCCGGCGAGCACGCCGGGCAGCACTACCACGTCGGCCGGCTGCGGATCACCGAGCACCCGGCGGCCCCGCCCCTCGTCGTCGACTGGCGTGCTCCCGTCTCCCGCGCCTTCTACCAGGCCGGCGCCCACGACCCGCAGGGCGTGGCCGTGCGGCGGCGGTTCGGCTGGGCGCCCGGCAGCCGGGGCGACTCCGCCGACCTGACCGGCCTGGAGGACGAGCACCTGGACCGGGGGGAGTCCCGGGCCAGCGACATCGTCGCCCGGGAGATCGAGCGGCCCCGCGTGGGACCCATGCGGGACATCGCCGCGACCATCCAGCCCGAGCAGGACGACCTGGTACGCGGCGACCTGGCCGTCTCGGTGTGCGTGCAGGGCGCTCCCGGCACCGGCAAGACCGCCGTCGGCCTGCACCGCGCCGCCTACCTGCTCTACACCCACCCGCAGCGCATCCGGCGCGGGGGACTGCTGATCCTCGGGCCCAACCCCACCTTCCTCTCCTACATCGCCGAGGTGCTGCCCGCCCTCGGCGAGACCGGCGTACGGCAGTCGACGCTGCGGGACGAGATCGCGCGCCACCCGGTCGCCGGGACCGACTCCGATCAGGCAGCCGCCGTCAAGCACGACGTCCGGATGGCCGGGGTACTGCGCCGGGCCCTGTACGCGCGGGTGCGCGCGGCGGACGGCGACGGCCTTGCCGTACCGGATGGTTCCTACCGCTGGCGGGTCCCCGCCGACGAGCTGACGCGGATCGTGGCCTGGGTGCGGGAGGAGGAACCGCCGTACGAGGTCGGGCGGGAGCGGGTGCGTTCGCGGATCGTGCGGTGCGTGCAGGACCAGGCCGAGCGGCGGGGCGGGCCGCGGACCAGCGCCTGGGTGCGGAGGATCGAGCGGGCGCGGCAGGTCGGGGCGTACCTCGACGCCGTCTGGCCGCGGGTGCGGCCGGAGGAGGTCGTCGCCGGGCTCCTGGGGGATCCGGCGGTGCTCAAGGAGGCGGCCGACGGGCTGCTCGACGCCGACGAGCAGAAGGCCGTGCTGTGGCCGAGGCCACCGCGGTCGTGGAAGTCGGCGCGCTGGTCGGACGCCGACCTGGTCCTCCTCGACGAGGTCGCGGGGCTGATCGAGCACCCCGGGGGCTACGGCCATGTCGTCGTCGACGAGGCGCAGGACCTCTCCCCGATGGAGTGCCGGGCGATCGCCCGCCGGGCGTCCTTCGGCTCGCTCACCGTGCTCGGCGACCTGGCGCAGGCGACCACACCGTGGGCGGCCCGGTCCTGGGAGACGGTCCTCGCGCACCTGGGGAAGCCGGACGCGGCCGTGGTGCCGCTGACCACCGGTTTCCGGGTGCCGGAGGCGGTCGTCGCCCTCGCCAACCGGCTGCTCCGGCGGCTGGACGTCGACGTCCCCGCGGCCCGTTCCCTGCGCGGCGACGGGGAACTGCGCATCCGCGAGACGCAGGATGTGCCCGCCGGGGTCGTGGCAGCCGTACGGGACGCCCTGGGCCGGGAGGGTTCCATCGGGGTCGTGGCCGCCGACGCGGACGTGCCCAGGGTCCGGGAGGCCCTGGACGCGGCCGGGATCGACGCGGCGGGTCCCGAGGAACTGGTCGCCCGGGTGGCCGTGGTGCCGGCGAGCGTCGTCAAGGGGCTTGAGTACGACCACGTCGTGGCCGTCGAGCCGGCGTCGATCGCGGAGGCGGAGGAACGGGGGCTGCACCGGCTGTACGTGGTACTGACGCGGGCGGTGTCCCGGCTGGAGGTGGTGCACGGGCGGCCGTTGCCGTTCTAGGCGAGCAGGCGAGCAGGTGAGCAGGCGGTCACTCGGTCCAGGCGACACCGGGGTCGGGCCGGTGGGGCGTAGGGTCAAGTCATGTCCGACACCGACGAGTTCGACGACATTCCCACGACCACGCTGGCCGACCTGCTGGGCCGCGAGCAGGTCATGGACATCGGCGGGCGTGATGCGCGCGGCCTGCACAGCGGCCCCGAGGACCGGCGCGCGCCACCGCGAGATGGAGACGGACGGGCTGGTGCACCGCCAGGTGTACGACGAGCTACCGCTGAAGACCGTGTACTCCCTGACGGAGTTCGGCCGTGAACTCGCCGAGGCGCTGGCCCCGCTCTCCGACTGGGGCCACCGCCGCCTGGACAAGCTGGCCGAGGCCCGGTCGGCCTCCTGAGTCCACCGCCACCTCCGTCCTCTTCGGACCCGGCCCCGCACCGTTCGCCCGCATCCAGGGTCGGCCGGGGGCGGCCCTCTGCCAAGTACGCACAAATAAGTGGGTACGAGGTGCCCACCGTTTCCGGTCGGCGGTCAGACCAGCAGATGCTGCGGCACCGCCAGACGCTCGTCGGCGAACAGGCGGGCCAGGGCGGCCGGGTCGCCTTGCGCGCAGGTCTCGGCGAGCGTGTCGATGAGCTCGTCGTAGTCGGGCCCCGTCCTGCCCTCGTAGGCCTCGGTCATACGGCCCCACTCGTCCCAGGGCAGCATCTCCAGCCCGCACAGCGCGGCGAGGTCCCGCACCGCGTTGCCGCTGATCTCGGCCGGGCCCCAGGCGTGATCGGTGCCGGCCACCCCGAACATCCGCGGATCGATCAGACCCCTGCGGTACTGGATCCACGCCTCGCCGCCGGTCAGGAACTCGCCCGGCGCGAGGTCTTCCGGGCGCTCGGCGAAGCCGTGGCCGAGATGCTCGGTGTCGACGCGCACCCAGCGCCCTTCGCCGGCGTTCCAGTACTCCGTGACCCAGTGGTCGAGACCGCGTCCCTCCTGGAAACGGGTGCCGAAGCCGCAGCGGGCCCGCGCGGGGATGCCCCGCGCCCGCAGCAGCGCACAGGCGAGGGTGGCGAAGTGCCTGCACGTGCCCACCACGCGCTGCTCGGGTATGCGGGCCTGACACAGGGGAGCCGGGTCGAGGGCGGTGAGCGCCGCGATCAGCCGGTTCACCGGCCGGATGTTCCGCTCCGCCGGCCGCTCGTCCGCAACGCCGAGCGCGGCGGCGTCGGCCGGCTGGATGACCAGGCCCTGCACGGCGGCGCAGATCCCGACCGGGTCCTCCGGCAGCCCGTCCAGGAGCTCTGCCTGCCCGGCGTCGAGGCGGGTGAGGGGACCGGGCCGGGAGTAGTCGTGCGCGAAGTCCCCGGCGTGGTCGTTGTCGAACGGGCCGACGTTCCAAGTCCCCATGGACGTCTCCAAGTCGGTGGCTGCTTGCGATGTGCCAACCTGCGACCCCAAGTCTGGCTCGGCATCGCGATGTACCAGTAGGTCGGCAAGCACCCGGACGAGACTCACCCTGCCCACCCGCTCGCCCTCAGCAGTGGCCTTCAGCCCGGACGGTGCATGCCGCTCACTCCTCCTGCTGGAGCTCCATGACGTCGGCGACCACGCAGCTGACGTTGTCGGGGCCGCCGGAGCCGTTGGCGAGGGCGATGAGTCCGTGGACCGCCTGCTCGGGTTCCCGGATCCCGGAGAGCACCCGGTGGATCTCTTCGGTCGGCACGACGGTGGACAGGCCGTCGGCGCAGAGCAGGTACCGGTCCGACGGCCGGGCGTCGTGCAGGCGTATGTCAGGGCTGGCATCGGCGCCTTGGCCCAGGGCTCGTATCAGCAGCGACCGCTCGGGATGGGAGGCGGCTTCGTCCGGGCTGAGGCGTCCCTCGTCGACCATCGACTGCACCATGGTGTGGTCGTGGGTGATCTGGAACAGCTCTCCGTCGCGCAGGAGGTAGACGCGGGAGTCGCCGATGTGGACGAGGGCGAGCTGCGATCCGGTCCAGAGCATCGCGGTGAGTGTGGTGCCCGCCTCTTCGGGGGAAGGGCCGGTTCCCGCGACGCCGTGCACGGCCTGTTCGGCCTGTTCGATCGCGTCGTGCAGGGCGTTGAGGAGATCGCCCGCTGGGACGCCGTCGGTTTCGAGGTGCTTGAGCGCGTCGACGGCGGCCGCGCTCGCGGGGCCTCCTTGACTGCCGTAGCCGTCGGCGACAGCGAGCAGGCGGGACCCGGCGTAGGCGGTGTCCTGGTTGCTCTGGCGGACGAGGCCCGTGTCGGACAGCGCGGCGTAACGGATTCCCAGGGGTGTGGCGGTCGGGGACATGGCAGGGCCCTTCCAGGACAGGTGGTCGATGAGGAAGGTGGCCAGGTCCCGCCGTGCGGCGGTGTCGGCCTCGACCTGGGCCCAGAACGCGCGGATCTCCTGGGCCGCCGGGCCCGCCTCCAGCGTGCAGACGTGCTGGATGCGGGCCAGGGGCATCCCCAGGCGTCGGAGCCAGGCGACCAGCCGGGCCTGATCCAGCTGTTCCGGTGCGTAGCGGCGGTAGCCGGTCACCGGGTCCACACGAGCAGGGGTCAGCAGGCCGAGCTCGTCGTAGAGACGTAGTGCCTTCGGCGACAGCCGGGACGCCTTCGCGAACGCCCCGATGGTCAGCAGCCCCATGCCCACTCCTCCTCATGCCGAGCACATCGCCCGGCCCCCACCGAGGGTGCGGGCTCCCCCAAGGTGAAGGTCAACCTCTTGGTCAGATGTGCAGTTCGGGCGGGAAGCCGGTCCAGCGCAGGTCTTCGGGCAGGTGCCGCACGTCGTTGTAGAACAACACGGAGGACGGCCTGCCGGGTGCGTATCGGATGACCGTCAGAGCTGCGTTGCCGTGGTTGAGGCCCATCCAGCGCCACTCGGGCGCGTCGAGGGCGGCCCGGATCAGCCATCCGATGAGGAAGTTGTGCGTGACGACCAAGTCGTGGCGGGGGTGATCGCCGTCGACCGGGCCTGTGAACTCCGCAAGTGCTTCCCGGGCCAGCGCTGGACCACGGTTGCGCTCCTCTTCCGGAACCTGAGCGAGGAAGGCGAGCATGGCGTCGGCCGAATCCGGCGGCAGTTCCTCCTTCGCCGGCAGGTAGGGGATGTAGTCGCCGGCCAACTCTGACTGGTGCAGTGGGACGTCGCCCAGGTGTGCGCTGATCAGCTGGGCGGTTTGCGCCGCCCGGCGCAGTGGACCGTGGTGGATCGCCGACAGTGGGGTGTTTCGGAGCCGTTCACCGAGCAGAACGGCTTGGCGTCGGCCGTTTTCGGTCAGGGTGGTCTCATCCGGTGACGCTTCGCCGTGGCGAGCGAGGTAGAGGTATCGCGTAGCTGTGTCTGCCATGTCCTGGGGCTCCGTCGGCAACCGTGATCTTGTATGTCACGGATGGACGCCAAGCCCTTCGTGCATGGTTCCGTCGTGGCTTCCTGCCTCGAGTGGCGTGGCGCACTATTGCAAGCGGCTGCTTGCAATAGTTAGCGCGATCGTGCATCGTGGAGGCATGGCATCGCTCAACGTCGGCAATCTCGGTGAGTACCTGCGCGAGCAGCGGCGCAACGCGCAGCTGTCGCTCAGGCAGCTCGCCGACGCCGCCGGGGTGTCCAATCCGTATCTGAGCCAGATCGAGCGCGGGCTGCGCAAGCCGAGCGCGGAGGTGCTGCAGCAGGTCGCGAAGGCGCTGCGGATCTCCGCCGAGACGCTGTACGTGCGCGCCGGCATCCTCGACGCCGAGCGGGACCGGGACGAGGTGGAGACGCGTGCCGTCATCCTCGCCGACCCCACGCTGAACGAGCGGCAGAAGCAGGTGCTGCTCCAGATCTACGAGTCCTTCCGCAAGGAGAACGGGTTCGCGATCGCGGCGGCCGAGGCCGCCATGGCCGGCGAGGACGCGACGGACGGTCGGGACGACGCTCGGGACGATGCTCCGGACAGCGGTGACATCGCCGTACGCGCCCCCCGCGCGGTCGACGGCGACAGCACCGCGATACGCCGCGCGCGTGGCGGCGCCCCCGGCAAGGACGCCGGGCGCAAGACCGCCGCGCGCCGCCCCCGTACGACCGGCGGCAGCGACGCCGACCCGCAGCAGACAGCCGGCTGAGACCGACGAGCCGGCCGGCCGAGTGCGCGGGGACCCACAAAACCCTCAGCTGAACGTGATCCGGAGGACCAGCACCATGGCCATCACCGACGACCTGCGCAAGACCCTCAGCGACCCGACCCCGCTCTACTTCGCCGCGGGCACCGCCGACCTGGCCCTGCAGCAGGCCAAGAAGGTGCCCGGCCTGGTCGAGCAGCTGCGTGCCGAGGCGCCCGCGCGCATCGACGCCGTCCGCAACACCGACCCGAAGGCCGTCCAGGAGAAGGCGACCGCCCGCGTCAAGGAGACGCAGGAGACCCTGCAGGTCAAGGTCGGCGAGATCATCGGCACCCTCGACACGGACCTGAAGAAGCTCGGCGAGACCGCCCAGGACCTCGCGCTGCGCGGGGTCGGCGTCGCCGCCGAGTACGCCGTCAAGGCCCGCGAGACCTACGAGAAGGTCGCCGAGCGCGGCGAGCAGGCCGTGAAGGCCTGGCGCGGCGAGGCGGCCGAGGGCATCGAGGACCTGGCCGTGGCCGTCGAGCCGAAGGCGGAGCCGGTCCAGGTCAAGCAGGAGGCCAAGCCCGCCGAGGTCAAGGCCCAGCCCGCCCCGGCGAAGAAGGCCCCCGCCCCCGCGCCCGCCGCCAAGAAGGTGCCGGCGCGCAAGACCACCGCCAAGAAGACGACCCCGCCCGCCAAGTAAGGGGCGCGGGACGTACCCGACGTAAACCGACGGGCCGGGCACTCTCGGAGTGCCCGGCCCGTTGTGCGGGTAGCGGAGTCGTGCTTGCGGGTACGGTGACCGCGTAATGACGAGCAGAGTCTGGTGGTGGACGTTGTGCTGATGCAGGGGTTCGCAGGGTTCTTGTGGCTGCTGAACATCGCCCTGATCCTTTTCAGCGGCTTCGCATTGATCGACGCCGCCACGCGCCGCGAGGACGCCTACCGCGCGGCCGAGAAGCAGACCAAGCCCTTCTGGCTGATCATTCTCGGTCTCGCCCTGGTGGTGAACCTGATCTTCGGCATCCTGTCGTTCCTGCCGATCATCGGGCTCATCGCGACGATCGTGTACATGGTCGACGTACGGCCCGCGCTGCGCCGCCTCCCGGGCGGCGGCCGCAGCCGCCGAGGCTCCAGCAGTGACGGCCCGTACGGCCCCTGGAACGGCGGTCGCTGAGCCGGTGGGCCGAGGGCGCTCCGGGGCCCGCCCCCAGGGCACCCTCAGGCAACCCGGTCCAGCAGCAGGACCGCCACGTCGTCCGTCAGCTCGCCGCCGTTGAGCTCGCGCACCTCGTTCACCGCCGCCTGCAGCAGCCGCTCGCCGCGCAGGCCCGCGTCGATCTGCCGGCGCATCATCTCCACCATGCCCTCCTGGCCGAGGCGCTCCCGGCCCTCGCCGACGTGGCCCTCGATCAGGCCGTCGGTGTAGAGCATCAGACTCCACTCTGGTCCCAGCTCCACCTGCATCCGCGGCCAGCGGGCGCCCGGCAGCAGCCCGAGGGCCGGGCCGTTGTTGCCGTACGGCAGCAGCCGTGCGGGCCGTCCCGGGCTGGCGACCAGCGGCGCCGGGTGTCCGGCCAGGCAGAGACCGGCGCGGCGGCCGTCCGGGGAGATGTCCACCGTGCACAGGGTCGCGAAGATCTCGTCGCTCGTGCGCTCGTGCTCCAGCACCTGCTGCAGCGTGCCGAGCAGCTGGTCCCCGCACAGACCGGCCAGCGTCAGCGCGCGCCACGCGATGCGCAGCTCCACGCCGAGCGCGGCCTCGTCCGGGCCGTGCCCGCAGACGTCGCCGATCATGGCGTGCACGGTGCCGTCCGCGGTGCGGACGACGTCGTAGAAGTCGCCGCCGAGCAGGGCGCGTGAGCGGCCCGGGCGGTAGCGGGCGGCGAAGCGGAGCGAGGAGCCCTCCAACAGGGGGGTGGGCAGCAGGCCGCGCTCCAGACGGCGGTTCTCCTGGGCGCGCACCCGGCCCTCGGCGAGCCGCCGCTCGGCCGTGTCGGACCGCTTCCGCTCGACGGCGTACCGGATCGCCCTGCTCAGCAGCCGGCCGTCCAGCTCGTCGCGGAAGAGGTAGTCCTGGGCTCCTTCGCGCACCGCCTGAGCGCCGCGCTCGGCGTCGCCCGAAGCGGTGAGCGCGAGGACGGCGTGCCGGGGCGCGAGCTTCAGCACGTGCTTGAGCACGGCCAGCTCGTCGTCACCGTCGCCCGCCCGCCCGGGGGCCGGCAGCGCGAGGTCCAGCAGGATGCAGTGGACGTCGTCGGTCAGCAGCCGCTCGGCCTCGGTGAGGTTGCGGGCCGTGCGGACGCGGATCGGTTTGCCGGACTGGTCGAGCAGGTCGGGCACGATGGGCGAGCCGCCCGGATCGTCCTCGATCAGCAGCAGCGTCAGGTTGGTGTGAGAGGCGCTGTCGGCCTTGTCCGTGGTGTTCGCGACCGTGTCTTCCGTGCGCGGGGCCTGTTCTCTGGACTGTTCCCTGGAGGGGCCACCGCCCGGGGACGCGGCCCGCGCCTCACCACTCTCCACGGCCGGGATCGCTCGCTGCCGCGGTATGGGTACGGGCATCGTCTTGGGTTCCTTCCCTCCCCCCGAGGGCATGGCGGGGGCGAGAGGTCTCGACCCACCGACGGGGACCATAGCGGGTGTCGGCGCCACAGCGGAATGGTGTGAGGCACGTCGCTACGCAACCGGCCACTGTCATATGCCGCGTTCCCTACCGCAGTTGGACAGGGCGGGAACGCTGCGGGATGACGAAGGTCACGCCCGTAAGGGGTTTGAAGGACAAATCGGCGTGTGCCACGTCACGCGGCCGGTGTCACGGCGTCCAGGCTCACACCTGGGGCGGCGGTGCGGTGAGGGGACCTCACGCCGATGCCGACCGCTTTGTGAGGGGTCTCTCCTGTGGTCGTCGGCGTCGCCTTGAGGGACCGTCACGCGTCCGGTCGTACCACCCCGAGGATCGGCATCGACCCCGCCCCCGCGAGCGTCACCGTCCGCCCCGGACGCGGGGCGTGCACGATCGCGCCGTCGCCGACGTACATCGCGACATGGCTGGCGTCGTCGAAGTAGATGATGAGGTCGCCGGGCCGCATGTCCTCGATGTCGACGTGTTCCAGCTGCTTCCACTGTTCCTGCGAAGTGCGCGGAACGGTCTGCCCGGCCGACGCCCAGGCCTCGGAGGTCAGTCCGGAGCAGTCGTACGCATCCGGCCCCTCGGCGCCCCATTCATACGGTTTGCCCATCTGGGCGGTGGCGAACTCCACGGCCTTCCTGCCCTGCTCGGAGGCCTTCCCGCTGATCTCGTCCAGGATGCCGGAGTCCAGCCAGGCGGTCTGCGCCTTGTGCGCGGCCTCCTGCTCCAGCCGGGCCAGGCGCTCCTTCTCCTCTTTCTCCAGCGCGGATTCGAGCTTCTCGGCCGCCGCGATCTGCTTCTCGATCTTCTTCTGGGCCGCGGCCTTGGCCTTGCGGTGGGCCTCCAGCTTCTGCCACTGGGCGGAGGCGTCCTTGGCGTACTGCTTCAAGTCCTCCTGGGTGCGGGTCATTTCCTCGATGAGGCCCTTGGTGGCGCGCTGGCCCTGGAGCACCCGGCCCGTGCCGTCGAGGAACTCCTGCGGGTCGTCGCTCAGCATCAGCTTGGCCTCGTCCGGCAGCCCGCCGGTGCGGTACTGGGAGCGGGCCGCGGCGCCGGCGCGGTCCTTCAGCTCGTCCAGCTTCTCCTGGCCCTTGACGATCTCCTTGGCCACTTCGACGATCGCGGCGGACTGCTTCCGCGCCTTCTCCTCGGCGGCGTTGTACGCGTCCGTGGCGACGGCCGCCGCGTGGTAGAGCCCGTCGAGTTTCGCTCGTACGGCCTCCAGGTCCTTGTCGGGCACGGGGCTCGGGGTCGTGGACGGGGCGGGCGTCGGGGTCGGTGCCGCGAACGCCGTGCCCGGTGCCGACAGCACGGTGACCGCGCAGACCACGGCCACGGCCGCCGTGATCAGGCCGCGCTTGCCCGTTCCCATACCAGTGCCCCCAAACTGATGATTCATCAGTAACTTCGGACGTCTGAGGGATCGTGCCATGTGGGCGGGCGAAGTGACAGGGGTAGTGCTCCCCCCGCTCCCTCCCCGTCATGACGATCTCCCCGCCTGTGTGACGAACGACTCAAAGAGATCGTTCCCGGGTGCTCACCCGCGGGGTGCCAACGCCTCCCAGCGCACCGTCACTTCGCCCTGCCGCCACCGCGCCGGCCCGTCCGTCACGGGCCAGTTCGCCGTCAGGTCCCGCACCGCCCGGATCCAGCGCTGGCGTGCGCCGTAGGAGGCGTAGGGCGCGGCGGCGGCCCAGGCGCGGTCGAAGTCGCGCAGGAAGGCGTGGACCCGCTCACCAGGGACGTTGCGGTGGATGAGTGCCTTCGGCAGGCGCTCCGCCAGGTCCGAGGGGCGCTCCAGGGAGCCCAGCCGGGTGGCGAAGGTCACCGTGCGCGGCCCCTCCGGGCCGAGGGCGACCCACACGTGCCGGCGCCCGATCTCGTCGCAGGTGCCCTCGACCAGCAGCCCGCCACGGGAGTGCCCGGTGGCCGGGGCCAGGCGGGCGCACAGCCGCTCCCAGACGGCGCGGACCTCGGTCTCCTCGTACTGGCGCAGCACGTTCGCCGCGCGGATGAGCAGCGGCCGCTGCGGGATCGGGATCTCGAAGCCGCCGTGCCGGAAGGTCAGCCCCTCGCGCGCGTACGGCACGGCCGCCGCGACCCGCGCCGGTTCGATCTCGACCCCCACCACACGCGCGCGTGGCGCCGCCGTACGGAGCCGGTGCAGCAGCTCGACCGCCGTCCAGGGGGCCGCCCCGTAGCCCAGGTCGACGGCGACGGGATCGGCGGCCCGGCGCAGCTCGGCACCGTGCGTGGCGGCGATCCAGCGGTCCATCCGGCGCAACCGGTTCGGATTGGTCGTCCCGCGCGTCACCGTTCCCACGACGGGGGTCCCCTTGCTCGAACGGAGCCGAGAGTGAGGGAGGGGCGCTGCGCGGGCTGTCATGGCCAAAAGGGTATGAGTTCGTCGTCGCCGGGTGGCCGCGCAGGGCGTACGAGACCCTCGCGCAGGGCGTCGAGGCGCCGGTGCCCGTGTTCGAACGGTTGAGCGGTAACCGGTAATGATTCGGCAAAAGGCGCCGCGGTGGGCCCTTCCCGGAAATGGAACACCACACTCCGGTGTTACCCCTCCGGAGGGCCAGCGTCCTCCGGCCGGTATGCCCGCAGCAAGGAGGAACGCCACGTGAGCCAGTACGTCAGCAGGCTCGGGCGTCGCTCTTCGACGGCTCCCCCGCGACTGAGGCTGCACCGGCGCCCCCGCCGCGTCGCCATGCTCTCCGTGCACACCTCCCCGCTCCACCAGCCCGGCACCGGCGACGCCGGCGGCATGAACGTCTACATCGTGGAGCTCGCCCAGCGCCTGGCCGCGATCAACATCGAGGTCGAGATCTTCACGCGCGCGACCACTGCGGGCCTCCCGCCGGCCGTCGAACTGGCCCCCGGCGTGCTCGTCCGCCACGTCGACGCCGGCCCCTACGAGGGCCTCGCCAAGGAGGACCTCCCGGCCCAGCTGTGCGCCTTCACCCACGGCGTGATGCAGGCCTGGGCCGGCCACCGCCCCGGCTACTACGACCTGGTCCACTCCCACTACTGGCTCTCCGGCCACGTCGGCTGGCTCGCCGCCCAGCGCTGGGGCGCCCCCCTGGTGCACGCCATGCACACCATGGCCAAGGTCAAGAACGCCAACCTGGCCGACGGCGACACCCCCGAGCCCGCCGCCCGGGTCATCGGCGAGACCCAGGTGGTCGCCGCCGCCGACCGCCTGATAGCCAACACCGCCGAGGAGGGCGAGGAACTCGTCCGGCACTACTCCGCGGACCCCGCCAAGGTCGCCGTGGTGCACCCCGGCGTCAACCTCGACCGCTTCCGTCCCGCCGACGGCCGCGCCGCCGCCAGGGCCCGCCTCGGTCTCCCGCAGGACGCCCTGATCCCCCTCTTCGCGGGCCGCATACAGCCCCTGAAGGCCCCCGACGTGCTGCTGCGCGCGGTCGCCGTCCTGCTCGACGAGCGGCCGGAGCTGCGTTCCCGCATCGTCGTCCCCGTCGTCGGCGGCCCCAGCGGCAGCGGCCTCGCCAAGCCCGAGGGCCTGCAGAAGCTCGCCGCCCGCCTCGGCATCGCCGACGTCGTACGGTTCCGCCCGCCCGTCGGCCAGGAGAAGCTCGCGGACTGGTTCCGGGCCGCGTCGGTCCTGGTCATGCCCTCCTACAGCGAGTCCTTCGGCCTGGTCGCCATCGAGGCGCAGGCGGCCGGTACGCCGGTGCTCGCGGCGGCGGTCGGCGGCCTCCCGGTGGCCGTACGCGACGGGCAGACCGGTTTCCTGGTGCAGGGCCACGACCCGGCCGCCTACGCGCGCGTGCTGCGCGATTTCGCCGACGACCCGGCGCTGCCGTCCCGGATGGGCGCGGCCGCCGCCCGGCACGCGCAGTCCTTCGGCTGGGACACCGCGGCCGCCGCCACGGCCGACGTCTACGCGGCCGCCATCCACGCCCACCGGCGTCGCGTACGCTCCCACCATGGGTGACGCACAGAAGGCAGCACAGGTCGTCGAGGGCGCACTGAAGGACGCCGAGGTCGAGTGGGAGAGCCCCTCAGCGGGCAGCTACGTCGTCAAGCTCCCCGGCACCCGCAAGCTGTCGACGACGGTCTCCCTCCTCGTCGGCCGCCACTCCCTCTCCCTCAACGCCTTCGTCATCCGCCACCCCGACGAGAACGAGGCCGGCGTCCACCGCTGGCTCCTGGAGCGCAACCTCAAGCTGTACGGCGTGAGTTACGCCGTCGACCAGCACGGCGACGTCTA
Organism: Streptomyces sp. S.PNR 29; assembly: GCF_030386795.1. GTDB lineage: Bacteria > Actinomycetota > Actinomycetes > Streptomycetales > Streptomycetaceae > Streptomyces. Next base: position 866,781 of record NZ_JANUQM010000001.1, on the reverse strand, counting down.
CGTCACCGCCAAGCTGCCCCTGGCCGCCGTCACCTCCGACGAGATCGACCGGCTCCTCGGCCAGGTCCTGGAAGCCGCCGACGGCGCCTTCAACACCCTCCTGGAGCTGGGCTTCGCCTCCGCCATCCGCAAGGAGTACGAGTGGCGGGTGTCGCGGGGCGAGTCGACGCGCAACCTCGACGCGTTCGCGCATCTGACGCAGCGTCCGCAGCGGTGACCGCCGGCGTCGGGTGACTGCCGGCGTCGGGTGACTGCCGGCGTCGGATGACCGCTCGTCAGCCGACCACCCGGCGCGCGCCGGCGCGGTAACGCCCGGGGGGCACCCCGACCAGCTTGCGGAAGTGCCGCGTGAGATGCGACTGGTCGTAGAAGCCGGTCATGGCGGCCACCTCGCCCGGTGCCCGCCCCTCCAGAAGCAGCCGGCGGGCCCGGCCCACGCGCCGGGACATCAGGTACTGGTGCGGGGCGATACCGAAGGCGGAGCTGAACGCCCGTACCAGGTGGGCGGGATGGGCCTGGAGGACGGCGGCGGCCTCGTCGAGGGTGATCCCCGGCACGACACGCTCGTCGAGGAGTTCGCGCAGCCGCCGGGCGAGGACGGGGTCACGGCGCGGTTGCTCTCCGGCGGCGACCCTGGGCCGCAGATGGGCGCGCAAGCGCTCGGCGACGAGCGTCAGCCGGCTCTCGGCCTCCAACTCGTCTCCGGGGCACGCCAGCGCACCGTGCACCTGCCCGACGCGCAACCGCAGCAGCGGATCGCGCAGATCGGGCTCGTCGACCGCCGGCCCGATCAGTTCCTCTCCCAGCAGGGAACCGTCCAGATACAGCACGCGCTTGCGGAACCCGCCCGGGGTGGCCGGGGAGCCGTTGTGCGGAACGTGCGGCGGCAGCAGTGACACCGTGTCGTGCGGGGTGCCGTGCTCGTGCCGGTCGAGGTCGTACCGTACGGCGCCGTCGTCCACGATGAGCAGCGTCCAGGCGTCGTGGACGTGCATCGGGTACGCGTACTCGGTGAAGTGGGCGTGGAAGACCTCCACGACACCCGGGATGCGCGGGCGCCAGGCGGAGACGTCTTCCTGCCGAGCCGGTGCGGCGACCATGCACTGACCGTACAAGGCAAAGAACGTACAAGACGGCGGCGTGCGGCGATCGGCACGCTGACCTCATGAACGACGCCGAACCGATCCGCTTCGACACCAAGATCGCCGTCCTGCTGCGCGAGGACCTGGAGCCCTGGCAGCGCCTCAACGTCACCGCCTTCCTGGTCAGCGGCCTGGGCACGCAGGTCCCCGAGGTGATCGGGGAACCGTACGAGGACGCCGACGGCGTGCCCTACCTGCCGATGTTCCGCCAGCCGGTCCTGGTCTTCCAGGGCACCAAGGAGACGCTGACCGCCGCCCACGCGCGCGTGCTGTCCCGTTCCCTGCCGCGGGCGCTCTTCACCGGCGACCTCTTCAGCACGGGCAACGACCGCGACAACCGTGCGGCCGTACGGGCCGTGCCGACGGGGGAACTGGATCTGGTGGGGCTCGCGGTGTACGGACCGAGGAACGCGGTGGACAAGGTGCTGAAGGGGGCGCGGATGCACCCCTGACGGCGCTCCTGCTCAGGCCGCGCCGACCTCCTTGGCGGGCGTGGCGGCCGGGGAGGTCCCCGGGGCCGCCGGCTGCTCGTCGGGCAGGCGCCGCATCAGTGCGGCGTACCCCACCGCGGCCCCTGTGCCGATCACCGCGCACAGCCCCCACAGCCACTCGGCGCCGTACCCGTCGATGACGAAGCCGGACATCAGCGGGGCGACCAGGGAGGCGACGGACCAGGACATCGTGTACATGCCCTGGTAGCGGCCGCGTCCCCGCAGCGGGGAGAGCCGTACGACGAGCCCGGTCTGCGTCGGCGCGTTGACCATCTCGCCCAGCGTCCAGACGCACACGGTGAGCGCGAAGACGCCGACCGATCCGGCGAAGGCGGTGAGTCCGAAGCCGTACCCGGTGAGCAGCGAGGAGACGACGAGCAGCGCCTTCGGATCCCGGTGCTCGATGAAGCGGGTGACCGGGATCTGCAGGACGACGATGAGGACGCCGTTGACGGCGATGGCCAGGCCGTAGTCCGCGGGCGTGAACCCGGCCTCGCCCATGGCGACCGGCAGCCCCACGGACCCCTGCTGGAAGACCAGCGCGACGAGGAAGGACAGCCCGACGACGCTCATGAACCGCCCGTCGCGCAGCACGGTGCCGAGGCTGACGGCGTCTTCTTCCGGAGCGTCCTTGGCACCCGGCTCGGAGGCGGGCCGCGACTCGGGCAGCTTCAGGAAGACCACGACCGCGCAGACCATGGTCATCCCGGCCTCGATCAGGAACCCGGCGAGGTAGCTGAAGCCGGCGATGAACCCGGCGGCCACGGAGGAGACGGCGAAGCCGAGATTGATGGCCCAGTAGTTCAGCGAGAAGGCCCTGATCCGGTCCTCGGGCCGCACGATGTCCGCCATCATCGCCTGCACGGCGGGCCGGGAGGCGTTGGAGGCCATGCCCACCAGGAAGGCGACGGCCGCGATGGCGACGGGGTGGTGCACGAAGCCGAGCAGCGCCACGGACACGGCGGTCGACACCTGCGCGACGAGCAGCGTGGGCCGCCGCCCGAGCCGGTCGGTCATCACCCCGGCACCGAGCGAGGAAACGACCTGCCCGAGCCCGTGCAGGGCGGCGACCAGACCGGCGTACGAGGCGGAGTAGCCGCGGTCGAGGGTCAGGTACAGCGCCATGAAGGTGGCGACGAAGGCGCCGAGCCGGTTGACGAGCGTGCTGGTCCAGAGCCACCAGAACGCGCGGGGCAGCCCGGAGACGGTCTCTGAAACGGCACGTCTCAGCGTGGCGAGCGGCATAAAGGTTCCCCCGGACGTCAGCGGTGCGTGTAAGTGCCTCTTGCGGCGAGCACAACTTACCGACCGGCCTGCCCGACCGACCACTCAATTAACAGAACCCGTCAACTGTCCGCCTGCCGAGCACCCACGCGAACGGACGAAACCGTGGATTACGCTCTGAGGCATGGCCGACGCACCGTACAAGCTGATCCTCCTCCGCCACGGCGAGAGCGAGTGGAACGAGAAGAACCTGTTCACCGGCTGGGTGGACGTCAACCTCACCCCGAAGGGCGAAAAGGAGGCGACGCGCGGCGGCGAGCTGCTCAAGGACGCCGGCCTGCTGCCCGACGTGGTCCACACCTCCCTCCAGAAGCGCGCGATCCGCACCGCACAGCTCGCGCTGGAGGCCGCCGACCGCCTCTGGATCCCGGTCAAGCGCTCGTGGCGCCTGAACGAGCGCCACTACGGCGCCCTCCAGGGCAAGGACAAGGCCCAGACCCTCGCCGAGTTCGGCGAGGAGCAGTTCATGCTGTGGCGCCGCTCGTACGACACCCCGCCGCCGGCGCTGGAGGACGGCGCGGAGTACTCCCAGTCGGACGACCCCCGCTACGCGACGATCCCGCCGGAGCTGCGCCCGAGGACGGAGTGCCTGAAGGACGTCGTGACGCGCATGCTCCCGTACTGGTACGACGGCATCGTCCCCGACCTCCTCACCGGCCGCACGGTCCTGATCGCGGCCCACGGCAACAGCCTCCGCGCCCTCGTCAAGCACCTCGACGGCATCTCCGACGCCGACATCGCGGGCCTGAACATCCCGACGGGCATCCCGCTGTCCTACGAGCTGGACGCCGACTTCAAGCCGGTCAACCCCGGCGGCACGTACCTCGACCCGGACGCGGCCGCGGCGGCTATTGAGGCGGTCAAGAACCAGGGCAAGAAGAAGTAAGCGGTACTGATCAAGCCCCCTGCCTGCGGTTTTCCCGCGAGCGGGGGGCTTGTTTCCGTACGGGGGCCGTCGCTGGGCGAGGGGAGGTTCCCTGTCGAGCCCCACTGGACGATCGGTGAGCGCGTCGGGCACATTCGGTCGACGTCGTTCCTGCCGCCCTCGGTGCTCGCGGATCACGCCGCCCAGTTCGACGCCGACCTCACCACCGAACTGAGCGGCCACACGGTTGACGACCGGCTCACCGAGACGGTGAGCTTCCGCTTGCGAGCCGGCCCGTAAGCCGGTTCCCGGGTGATCGCCAGGAGACCGCAGTGGTCACCGCTTCCATGTCTCCTCTCCGGCGCTCATGGCGGTGTCGGCTGGGCCGAAGAGATGTGCAGTGCGGCTTCGGTCTGTGCCGTCAGGCGTCTGTTTCTCCGAGCTGATACAGCTCCGGAACGGAGACCTTGATCGGCTCCTGCGTGGTCCGGGCGATCACGACGACCGCGGGCTCGTTCGGGTCCGGGTTCTCCTCGCGGTGCGGGACGAACGGGGGGACGAGGAAGAAGTCGCCCGGATCGGCGGCGAGCCGTACTTCCCGGGTGCCGTCGTGGTAGACGAACACGGGGTGACCGCTGACCACGTAGATCCCCGCCTCGGAATCGCCGTGGTGGTGGTTGTCCGTCGCGCTCAGCGGCGGGTTCTCCACTAACCCCATCCAGAGTTTCTTCGAGCCCACCGTGCCTCCGCTGATAGCGGCGAAGCCGTCCAACTCGCCGGATCGTACGCGGTGGACGCGGTTGTTCAGCGACGCGCTGTCACCGGTGTCCGGTGCGGTACCGGCGTCTTCATGGGCCGTCATCGTGCAACCTCCGGTTCTCGATGGACTTGGTGGGGGACTTGGTGGGGGACCAGGGTGCGACTCCGGTGCGGGCCCGGCAACCGTTGTTGCCGATATGGCAAATCGTGTCCCAGGTGGCTCTCCTCGCTTCGGGCCCTGATGCCTGTGCGTGACCTTGACCCGAATGCGCCCTCTGATGATGCTGATCGTTCGGCCACGGCCTGACGGAGGGGGTGTCATGCTTGCCAAGGGGCGGTTCCAAGTGAGCGGGTGGCGAGGGCGTGAGGTCGAGCTGCCGCGTCCCGAGGGGCAGCGAGGTCCCGCGCTCTTGGAGTTCAAGGGAGGCCTGACCACCTCCTTCACGGTCCATGAGCTGTACCGGTCGGCGACCCGCAAGGTGCAGGGCAGGCAACTGCTGTACACATACGGGCCCAGGACGCGGAGGTTCCTGCTGCCCGCGCGGTACAACCGGGTGGAGATCCGCCGCGTGAAGCCGAGGCCCACCTCCGGAACCGGGTTCTCCCGCTGGCACCTGCGGATGGTGGAGGTCGCCGACCTGGCGAGGCTGGCGGACACGCTGGCCGGCAAGCACGACACGCTCGTGTACTTCGATGGCCCCGCCCGCGTGTCGTTCGCCTGGCTGGGAGATGCCGAGTACGGAGAGCTCCACTTCACCCGCGAAGGGGGCGGCGAGGCAAGACAGCTGACGCGGCGCGGCGATGTCCGGGGCACGGTCGTGGTTCCAGGCGCCGGCTTCCTGGCCGTCAGCACGTTCGGCAAGTGGACGCTGGAGAGGCAGTAGCGACCTTGGTTCTCCGGACGAGGCGGCCAAGGCGGGCCGGTGAGCCCTAGCCGAGCACGAGCGGCAGTTTCGGCGCCAGCTCCCCGAGTGCTGCCCGCTCCGCGTCGGTCGGTGCCCGGCGGCCCGTGCCGATCAGGAGGGCGTCCTTGTCGGTGAAGGACGCGGGGAACGCCGCGTCGGCGATCTCTTCCAGCATTGCGCGGGACCGGGCCAGGCCCTCCGCCGGAGGTTCCGGCGCGTCCGGGAGGTGTGCGGTCAGGTCGAGATGGTGCAGGGTCCATTCCAGGACGTACGCGGAGAGGTAGTCCGCCACGGTGAGAATCTCGTCGCGGGTGCTCACCCGGGCGCGGGGGTCGGCGAGTTCGGCGGCCCGTCCGGCGGCGGAGCCGACGTCATCGAGGTGGAACCTGAGCAGGTACGGGTCCTCGTACGCGGCGGCCAGCCGCACGGTCAGCGCGTCCAGCGGGTCCTCACCGGTCGGCGGTTGGTTCTCGACGTTCCAGTACGTCACCGCGTCGACGGTCGGTTCCGCTTCCGCGGGGGTGACGAGGGTGATCAGCACGTCCTGCGCGTCGATGATCAGATGGCACACGAGGTCCCGTACGAGCCAGCCGGTGCAGCCGGACGGCTGCTCGAAGTCCTCGTCCGGGAGCTCGGCGACCGCCGTGCGCAGCGCCGTCCAGGAGCGTAAGAAGAGATCCACGGCCGCACGGTAGTGGGGCGCCGGAACCCCGGACAAGGCTTTTCCCTCACCTGTCCTGCGGCTGCACCACGCACAACGCCCAGATGATGAACCCGTACACCGCGATGAGGACGACCGACCAGACGGGGTAGTACGGCAGCGTCAGGAAGCTGGCGATGAGCAGCAGTCCTGCCAGCAGGACGCCGACGACGCGCGCCCAGGCCCGGGCTCTGAAGAGGCTGACGCCGACCATGACGGCCAGGGCGCCGAGCAGCAGATGGATCCAGCCCCAGCCGGTCGTGTCGAACTTGAAGACGTAGTTCGGCGTGTTGACGATCACGTCGTCGTCGGCGATGGCCATGATGCCGCGGAGCACATCGAGAGTGCCTCCGATGATCAGCATGACCGCGCCGAATGCCACCAGCCCGCCGGCCACTGTCATGGTTCGTTGCCGGGGCGGGTAGGTCGTCCGAGCCATGGCGTTCTCCTTGCCGTTTGTGCGAGGTCCGCTTGTGCGAGGTCCGCTTGTGCGAGTGCCGCTTGTGCGGGGTCGACGTGCGCGTCACGCGAGGATCAGGACGATGAAGATCACGCACGCGATGATGTTCACCAGCCAGCTGTGCGTGTTCATCCATTCGCGGATCTTGGGCATGGCCGTTGCGGCGTGCCCGGCGAACAGCAGACGCAGCAACAGGGGAAGTGCCGCGACGAGAACCGTCAGGGCGATGAACGGGAGTGCTTCGGCGAAGGAGTCGTCGCCCTGGACCAAGTGGAAGCCCACGGTCATCATGATCACGATGTCGGACGGCATCAACAGGATGACCAGCAGGCCGATCGTGAAGGCCTTTCGCGGACTCGCGGTCATCAGGGTGCCGAGCCACTTCGGCGGCTCGATGCTCTCCCGTTTGATCCAGTTCTTGAGCGCGGCGGCCGCGAGGAGGGCGACGAGCACGTACTGGATGATCTTGCCGACGGAACCGCCGTCGGAGGAGTCACCGAGGTCGACGGCGCTGCCGATCGCGGTCGCGATGCCCATCATGATGGCCGTGCCCGCGGTCGTCGCGACCGCCACCCCGGCCAGGAACCCCAGCGAGACACGGACCGCTTGAGGCGCCGTCACGAAGATGATGGCCGACATGATCTGCGGGCCGACCATCATCGTGATGGCGAGAGGGAGTATCTGCAGGCCGTCCACGCCGGTGGTCACCCGCTGAGGATTCTGCGCTTCTGGTCTTCGAACTCCGCGGACGTCAGTACGCCCTTGTCCCTCAGTTCACCCAGCTCCCTCAGCAGGGTGATCTTGTCTTCCGGAGAGGCGGAGGGCTCGGACGGAAGCTGCGCGTACGCGGCTTGCTCCGCGTCCTGCCGGGCCCACCGGCCCGCCTGGCGGCGGGACACGCGGTTCGAGACCGCCGTCGCCGTGCCGGCGACGGCAGCGGTGCGGGCGACACCGCGAAGGAGACCTGGCATGGTCGTACCTCCTTGTACATCCTGCGCCCGGGCTGTCTCACGGGCTGTCGCCGGACGCGGCGGCCTCCATCGAGTCGAGGGCCGCGATCACGTCCGGTACCGGAATCCTCCCGGCGGCGACCATCCGGGCGCCTGCGCGCCTCAGGGCACTGGCGAGCGGGGCGGCCCAGGTGTTCTCGTACATGATGATGGCGGCCGTACTGCCGGGGCCGATCACGCTCGCCGCCTCCTGGACGTCCTCCCTGCCGAACAATCCCGAGGCAGCGCCCTCGAACACCGCGAGTTCCTCGTTCTCGTCCCGGGCGAGGTCCGTCAGCTCGACCGCCGCGACGGAGCCGTCGGGGTCCTTGCGGAGGAAGACCAGGTCGAGGATGCGGATCAGGCCCCGGTCGACCAGGTCCACCAGGAACGGAAGGGCTTCGCCGGTGGGCCGTCCGCCCGGATATTCGACCACCAGGTAATCGATGGGGCCTACGTCGTCGAATGCGTCGCTGTCGCTGCTCACGGCAACCCCTCAACTCCCCCCTCACCACAACAACTCCCTCATCCAGTGGACCACCCGGCCGGGTGGTCCGCATGTCGGTTGTTTCCCGCCGATCGCCCCACCCGCGCCCACCCCCTCCTGGTCGGCGGCGACGCGTGGGCGTGCGCCATCGCCCCTGGCCCGGATGCGATCGATGCACGGGCCGCCCTGCCGGCCGCGCGCCGGAACGGTGGCCGACGACGGAACGGACGGCGCCACCATGACCGCATCACCTGTCAGCCCCTCACCGGTCACCCCCTCACCTGTCAGCCCACCGTGTTCGGCACCCGCCTCGAACTGCCCCCTGCCGAGCAGCTCGCCTTCCTCGCCGGTGGTGCGTCCTGGCGAGCCCGGAAGTCATCGAAGGGCCCGTGGCCCTCGTGCTCGCGGTAGGGCATCAGCTCACCCACAGCCATCACGGCTGGGTACTGCGATGCGCGAGTTCGGCGAAGCCCCGTAAGAGGTATGAGGAGCACGAGGAAGGCCGGGGGACCGAAACAATGCCCCCTGCCTGCGGATCCTTCCCATGGATCTTTGCGAACAGGGGGCTGTTGGGGGCCTCCCGTGCCGACGTCAGATGGACAGCGGCACCGGATGCACCTCGTCCGCCCGGTGCCCCGCGCGTTCGTGGACGCGCTGCACCGCGTCGGCCGACGGGGCCTCGGAGAGGCAGTAGACGATGCCGGAGTCCGGATCCGCCCACGCCCTCTCGAAGTGGACGCCCTCATCCGCCTCCACGGCGAGGTCGGCCTTGTGCGCCTGTTCCAGTTGTTCCTCCGTGATGCCCTGGAACCCGTGGTGAACATCCATGAACCTGGCCATGGCCTCGCACCTCCTTCCGTGCGCTTGCCTGCCCTCCCTTTCCATGCTGCGCCCGTACGGGAGTCAGGGCGACCCCCGTCGGCGCCTGGCCGGCCCGGACCCCGACCCTCAGGACATGAGGGAGGGCCCCGGCGATCGGTCACCGGGGCCCTTCACGTCGTACGAGATCGGCGGCGGCGTACGCCGTCAGCCGCACTGGCAGGGGTTTCCCGACTGGCACCCGCACCCGCAGCCCGAACCGCAGCCGCACGCGGCTATGAGCGTCAGGTTCCTGATCTCGGCGGGCTGCTCGGTCCCGCGTTCCCGCGTGGGGTCGGGCGTCGTGCCGGGCGTCGTGCCGGGGGATTCGGCCATGGTCCCTCCTCAAGGCTGGGTGCCTGTGCCCATTGCACGCCCGCCCTGCCGGTCGCATCAACGGCGCACAGTGGCTCACGCACGCCTCGCACAGACCCCCTCGCGCCTGGTCGGGCTCGGCGGCAGCCCCGGCTCAGGCCCCCTCCACCTGCGGAACCGGCTGGACATCCGTCTGGAGGTCGTCCGCGTGCTCGCCCGTCACCAGGTACACCACCCGCTTGGCCACCGCGACGGCATGGTCGGCGTACCGCTCGTAGTAGCGGCCGAGCAGGGTCACGTCGACGGCCGTCTCGATGCCGTGCTTCCAGCGGTCGTCCATCAGGTGCTGGAAGAGAGTGCGGTGCAGGAGGTCCATCGCGTCGTCGTCCTGCTCCAGCTGCAGCGCCAGGTCGACGTCCTTGGTGATGATCACCTCGGCGGCCTTCGCCATCAGCCGCTGCGCGAGCTGGCCCATCTCCAGGATCGTCGCGTGCAGGTCGCCCGGGACCGCACGGTTCGGGTAGCGCAGCCGGGCGAGCTTCGCCACGTGCTGGGCGAGGTCGCCCGAGCGCTCCAGGTCGGCGGACATCCGCAGCGAGGTGACGACGATGCGCAGGTCCGTCGCCACCGGCTGCTGCCGCGCCAGCAGGGCTATGGCCTTCGCCTCCAGGTCGTGCTGCAGCTCGTCGACCTTCTGGTCGGCCTCGATCACGCTCTCGGCCAGCTTCAGATCGGAGTCGAGGATGGCGGTCGTGGCGCGCCCGATCGCCGAGCCGACCAACCGGGCCATATCCACCAGACCGTCGCCGATCGAGTCCAGTTCCTCGTGGTACGCGTCCCGCATCAGGGTTCCTCTCGTACGTGTCGTTCGGGGGGCCCGGGCGCCGGACCCGGCCGTGTGAGCCGCACCCCCCACGTTTCCACGTTCCGGCCCCTACGCGACCGTTTCCGGCACCCCAAATGAACCATTACTGGCTCCAAGGTGAACTCTGGGCGACGAGTGTTCGAGCTCGCCCTCCGACGGCTGTGGCCGGACCGTATCCCATGCCTAACCTGGATGCATGGACGTGAACGCGGCGGTCGCCGCAGCGGCAGCGATCGCCGGGGTGCTCACCGGCGTCATCGCCATGCTGGCGTTCCGCTGGAGCGAGCGCGAACAGAAACGCCCTACTCGCACCTCCCTGCACACCGACCCGGTGCTCCCGCCCGGCGTGGACACCGTCCTGTCGGTGCTGCGTTCCTCGGCCGTCGTGCTCGACGAGGCCGACGGGGTCGTCAAGGCCAGTTCCGCCGCGTACGCCCTCGGACTGGTCCGCGGCGGCAAGCTCGCCGTGGAGCCCATGCTGCAGATGGCCCGGGACACCCGGCGGGACGGGGAGATACGCCAGGTCGAGCTGGACCTCCCGAGGCGGGGGACCGGACGCGGCGAGGCCCTCGCCGTCTCCGCGCGCGTGGCGCCGCTCGGCTCCCGGCTGGTGCTGCTGCTGGTCGAGGACCTCACCGAGGCCCGCCGTATCGAGGCGGTACGACGCGACTTCGTCGCGAACGTCAGCCATGAGCTGAAGACCCCCGTCGGCGCGCTGTCCCTGCTGTCCGAGGCCGTCATGGACGCCTCCGACGACCCGGAGGCCGTGGAGCGCTTCGCCGGACGGATGCAGATCGAGGCCACCCGGCTGACCAACCTCGTGCAGGAGCTCATCGACCTGTCGAGGGTCCAGAACGACGACCCGCTTGAGGACGCCGAGCCGATCCGGGTCGACGAACTGGTCACCGAGGCCATCGACCGCTGCCGGCACCAGGCGGGCACCAAGCAGATCACGATGGCCGCCGGCGGAACCGCGGACCTGCTCGTGTGGGGCAACCGCGGCCAGCTCGCCGCCGCCCTCGGCAACCTCGTCGAGAACGCCGTCAACTACTCGCCCGCCCGCACCCGCGTCGGCATAGCGGCCCGCAGGGTCAACGCACCCGGCGGCGACCTGATCGAGATAGCCGTCACCGATCAGGGCATCGGCATCTCCGACAAGGACAAGGAGCGCATCTTCGAGCGCTTCTACCGCGTCGACCCGGCCCGCTCCCGCGCCACCGGGGGCACGGGCCTGGGGCTGGCGATCGTCAAGCACGTGGCCGCCTCGCACGGCGGGGAGGTCACGGTGTGGAGCGCCGAAGGCCAGGGCTCCACCTTCACCCTGCGGCTGCCGGAGGCGGGCGTGGCCCGCGACCGCGCCCAGCAGCGGTCCGACCGCACCGGATTCGACGACGAAGAAGACGGAGAGGCCGAGCGGTCCGCGTCCTCATCCCCCCACTCATCCCCGTACGAAACGCTTCCCGCTCCGGAGGTCCTTCCGTGACCCGTGTGCTCGTCGTCGAGGACGAGGAGTCCTTCTCCGACGCCCTGTCGTACATGCTCCGCAAGGAGGGCTTCGAGGTCGCCGTCGCGACCACCGGGCCCGACGGACTCGACGAGTTCGAGCGCAACGGCGCCGACCTCGTCCTCCTCGACCTGATGCTGCCCGGCCTGCCGGGCACCGAGGTGTGCCGTCAACTGCGCGGCCGCTCCAACGTCCCCGTGATCATGGTGACCGCCAAGGACAGCGAGATCGACAAGGTCGTCGGCCTGGAGATAGGCGCCGACGACTACGTCACCAAGCCGTTCTCCTCGCGTGAGCTGGTCGCCCGCATCCGGGCCGTGCTGCGCCGCCGCGGCGAGCCGGAGGAGGTGACCCCCGCCGCCCTGGAGGCCGGTCCGGTCCGCATGGACGTCGACCGGCACGTGGTCACCGTCGGCGGCACCAAGGTGGACCTCCCGCTGAAGGAGTTCGACCTGCTGGAGATGCTGCTGCGCAACGCCGGCCGCGTGCTGACCCGTATGCAGCTCATCGACCGCGTGTGGGGCGCCGACTACGTGGGTGACACCAAGACCCTGGACGTCCACGTCAAGCGCCTGCGCGCCAAGATCGAGCCGGACCCGGGCGCGCCGCGGTACCTGGTGACGGTGCGGGGGCTGGGCTACAAGTTCGAGCCGTGAGCCGCGACTGCGTGACACACAGGCATGACATAGGGCGGGCCCCCTCCCAGGAGGGGGCCCGCCCTATGTCATGTGTGCAGTCGTACGGGGCTCAGTGGCCGGCCGCCGCGTCCTCCGAGGACGACTCGGTCGGCGTCGCGCTCGTGGAGGCCTCGTCGGTCGGGGAGGCCGGGGACTCGCCGGGGGAGGCCGACGCGTTCTTGGACGGCGTGCCGCTCGGGGTCGCCGACGCGCCGGGCGCGGCCGGGACCTCGGTCGGGCCCCAGGAGGAGAAGTAGTGCTCGGCCGGGACGACGAACGCCTGCAGAGTCACGTCACCGGTCTTGCTGAAGGTGAAGGTGACCTTCTGCACGTTGCCGTCCTGGACGGCCTCGCGGCCGCTGGCGAGGACGGCGGAGGCGTTGTTCTCGCCGCCGATGACGAGGGAGCCCCCGGCCGGGATGCTCAGGCTCTTGCCCTTGGCGGGCTTGAGCTCGGCGGACTTGCCCTCCACGGTGACCGAGTCCAGCGTCTGCGCGGTGCGGCCGCTGTTGAAGAGGGTGGCGGAGATCGCGGCCGGGCCCGTCGACTCCAGATCGGGCTGCGTGATGACGACTGCGTTCTGGACCTTGATGTCGCCGACGGTCGTCGCCGCGTTGTCCGGCTTGATCTCCAGCGTCTGGGCGTTGTGCCCGGCGCCGCACGCGGCGAGCGGGAGGATCGAGAACGCGATGGCGGCGGCGGCGCGGGCGCCGCGTCGAAGGCTGCTGCTCACGGCGGCGGCAACTCCTTGACTCGTCGAGCGAGGCGGCCTGCGAAGCCACCCTGGGTGTCAGTCGGCGGCCTTAGGTTACCGAGCCGTCCCCGGACTGCCGCACCCGACCCTCCTTCCAGCCCGTCGAGTGACTCAGGAGTCACTCAAGTCACTTCAGTCACTCCAGCCGCACAGGCACGCGCGACATTCACATAAGAGGACCCCGCATACCCCCCTCACGGCCTCGCAAATTTTCCGTGAAGGAATGCACGCGCGGGCCGGGAATTGATCACCGGCCGATCGCCCAGGTCACCGTTTGATCAATTCCGGATTCGTCCGGATCCCCGCTCCGGCCACCGAACGGAGTAGCGGAAGTCGATCACCTGGAACCGGACATATGGGGATGTTCGGCCACTTGGAGGGGCCTCCGGATGTGTGTAACGTACGCGTTTCGCTCGCCCCGGACAGCCGCTCCGACCTGCGAATACCTTCTTCCACTCCCTGGGCGAAGCACGTTCCTGTCGCAGTTGTCAAGCCCCGAGATATGCCCTGACCTGCGAAAACGCCATTCAGAACCCGCAGTTTCCGTGTTACCCTGGATAGCCACGGAAGGGGTACCTGTCACATGACGTTCAAGGTTGGCGACACCGTGGTCTATCCCCATCACGGGGCCGCGCTGATCGAGGCCATCGAAACTCGCCAGATCAAAGGCGTGGACAAGACCTACTTGGTGCTGAAGGTCGCCCAGGGTGACCTGACGGTACGTGTGCCAGCGGACAATGCGGAGTTCGTCGGCGTGCGTGATGTGGTCGGTCAGGACGGGCTGGACCGGGTCTTCGAGGTGCTGCGCGCGCCGTACGCCGAGGAGCCCACGAACTGGTCGCGTCGTTACAAGGCAAATCTGGAGAAGCTCGCCTCCGGCGATGTCATCAAGGTCGCGGAAGTCGTGTGTGACCTGTGGCGTCGCGAGCGCGAGCGCGGACTGTCCGCCGGTGAGAAGCGGATGCTCGCCAAGGCCCGCCAGATCCTGGTGAGCGAGCTCGCCCTCGCGGAGAACACCAACGAGGACAAGGCCGAGGCCCTGCTCGACGAGGTTCTCGCCTCCTGACGCGCGGCACAGCCCGCTCAGGTCAGCCAGTTTCAGCACAGTGAAATGCCGCGGTGCCCGATGACGTATCTCTGTCGCCGGGCGCTGCGGCATGTTCGTCCTCGCAAGCGCCTGCGTCCCACTCGGGAAGGCCAGGGAAGGCTCCCCGATACTGTGCGTGCCGGACCCGGGCAGTTCGCTCGACCGGTGTCACGGAAGGGGCCGGTCAAGGCGTCGCGCCCAGCACGATGTGGCCATACCCACCTGGGCCGAGCACACAAACCTGACAGGAACCGATGTCTGACGATTCGCGACCTTCGCCCGCGGGGGCCCGTACGAGTGCCCGGACCGCCGCTGTGATTCCGGCCGCCGGCCGTGGCGTACGCCTCGGCCCCGGCGCCCCCAAAGCGCTCCGGACGCTGGGCGGCACACCCATGCTCGTCCACGCGGTCCGCGCGATGGCCGCCTCACGGGCGGTCTCCCTGGTCGTCGTCGTGGCCCCGCCGGAGGGCGCCGCCGAGGTCAGGAGCCTCCTCGACACGCACGCGCTGCCGGAGCGGACCGACTTCGTCGTGGTCCCCGGCGGTGAGACGCGGCAGGAGTCCGTGAAGCTCGGCCTCGACGCACTGCCGTCCGACTACGACATCGTCCTGGTTCACGACGCGGCCCGTCCGCTGGTGCCGGTGGACACCGTGGACGCCGTGATCGAGGCCGTCCGTGAGGGCGCGCCCGCCGTCGTACCGGCACTGCCCCTGGCGGACACGGTCAAGCAGGTCGAACCGGCCGGCGCCCCGGGCGAGCCGGAACCCGTCGTCGCCACGCCGGACCGCTCCCGGCTGCGCGCGGTCCAGACGCCCCAGGGCTTCGACCGGGCCACCCTGCTCCACGCCCACGAGACGGTGACCGACAACGTCACCGACGACGCGAGCATGGTCGAGCAGCTCGGCCTGAAGGTGGTGGCCGTGCCCGGCCACGAGGAGGCCTTCAAGGTCACCCGCCCCCTGGACCTGGTCCTCGCCGAGGCGGTCCTGGCCCGCAGGAGGCTCAACGATGGCTTCTGACGAGATGCCGCTTCCCCAGGTCGGTATCGGCACCGACATCCACGCCTTCGAGGAGGGCCGCGAGCTGTGGTGCGCGGGCCTGAAGTGGGAGGGCGAGGGACCGGGCCTGGCCGGGCACTCCGACGCGGACGTCGTCGCACACGCCGCCTGCAACGCGCTGTTCTCCGCGGCCGGCCTCGGCGACCTGGGACAGCACTTCGGCACCGGACGCCCCGAGTGGTCGGGTGCCTCGGGCCTCACGCTCCTGACCGAGGCCGCACGCATCGTCCGCGAGGCCGGGTTCCGCATCGGCAACATCGCGGTCCAGGTCGTCGGCCCCCGCCCGAAGATCGGCAAGCGCCGGGACGAGGCCCAGAAGGTCCTGTCGGAGGCGGCGGGAGCGCCGGTGTCGGTCTCCGGCGCCACGACGGACGGCCTCGGCTTCCCCGGCCGGGAGGAGGGACTGATGGCGGTGGCCACGGCGCTCGTGGTGCGGGCGGGCTGACACACCCGGCCCGCCGCCCGGCGCGCCCGTGCAAACTTGCGTACCAATCGTCGGATGCACACCCGTCGGCCCACTACCCTGTATGCGTGACTATTCGCCTGTACGACACCAGCGCCCGGCAGATCCGTGACTTCACCCCGCTCAAGCCGGGTTGCGTCTCGATCTACCTGTGTGGCGCCACCGTGCAGGCCGCACCGCACATCGGGCACATCCGGTCAGGACTGAACTTCGACATCATGCGCCGCTGGTTCACCCACCGCGGCTACGACGTCACGTTCATCCGCAACGTCACCGACATCGACGACAAGATCATCCGGAAGGCCGCGGACCAGAACCGCCCCTGGTGGGCCATCGGTTACGAGAACGAGCGGGCGTTCGACGACGCCTACACCGCCCTCGGCTGCCTGCCGCCGACGTATGAGCCGCGCGCCACCGGCCACGTCACCGAGATGGTCGAGATGATGCGCGGCCTCATCGAGCGCGGACACGCCTACGAGGCCGACGGCAGCGTCTACTTCGACGTACGGTCCTGGCCCTCGTACCTGGAGCTGTCCCGGCAGGACCTGGACGAGATGCGGCAGCCCGCCGAGGAGGGCATCACCGGCAAGCGGGACCCGCGCGACTTCGCCATGTGGAAGGCCGCCAAGCCCGGCGAGCCCGACTGGGAGACGCCCTGGGGCCGCGGCCGTCCCGGCTGGCACCTGGAGTGCTCCGCCATGGCGCACAAGTACCTCGGCGGCGCCTTCGACATCCACGGCGGCGGACTCGACCTGATCTTCCCGCACCACGAGAACGAGATCGCCCAGGCCAAGGCGTTCGGCGACGACTTCGCCCAGTACTGGGTGCACAACGCCTGGGTCACCATGAGCGGCGAGAAGATGTCCAAGTCGCTCGGCAACTCGGTCCTCGTGTCCGAGATGGTCAGGCAGTGGCGGCCCATCGTGCTGCGCTACTACCTCGGCACCCCGCACTACCGCTCCACCATCGAGTACAGCGAGGAGTCGCTGCGCGAGGCCGAGTCGGCGTTCGCGCGCATCGAGGGCTTCGTGCAGCGAGTCGTGGAGAAGGCCGGGAAGGTGGAGCCCGCCGCCGAGGTGCCGCCCGCCTTCGCCGAGGCCATGGACGACGACCTGGGCGTGCCCCAGGCCCTCGCCGTCGTGCACACCACCGTCCGGCAGGGCAACAGCGCGCTGGCCGCCGACGACAAGGAGGCCGCCGTCGCCCGCCTCGCCGAGGTCCGCGCCATGCTCGGCGTCCTCGGCCTGGACCCGCTGGACGAGCACTGGGCCGGCGAGGGCGACCGGGGCGAGGACCTGCACGGCGTCGTCGACTCCCTGGTCCGCATGGTCCTCGACCAGCGCGAGGCCGCCCGCGCCCGCAAGGACTGGCCCACCGCCGACGCCATCCGCGACCAGCTCGGCCAGTCCGGCCTGGTCATCGAGGACAGCCCGCAGGGACCGCGCTGGAGCCTCGGCCCGCGCTGAGGCCCTCGGCCCGTGATCGATTGTGCCGCCCGGCCCTCCGGGCGGCACACTGCATAAGACGTACGTACGCACACTCCCGTAAGAGAGCGGAGACAGGTAACTCATGGCCGCGAACAACCGCCGCATGTCCGGCAAGAAGGGCGCGCAGGTCGGCAGCGGCGGCAAGCGGCGCCGGGGCCTGGAGGGCAAGGGGCCCACGCCCCCCGCCGAGATGCGCAAGGGACACGCCAAGCAGCGTGCCGCCCAGGCGAAGTCCCGCCGCGCCCAGGGGCGCACGCAGGGCAGGCGCGGCGGTGGCAGGTCCACTTCCGAGCTGGTCGTCGGCCGCAACCCCGTCGTCGAGGCGCTGCGCGAGGGCGTGCCCGCCTCCACGCTCTACGTCCAGCAGTTCATCGACAACGACGAGCGGGTGCGTGAGGCGCTCCAGCTCGCGGCCGAGCGCGGCGGCATCAACCTCATGGAGGCCCCGCGCCCCGAGCTGGACCGCATGACCAACGGCCTCAACCACCAGGGCCTCGTCCTCCAGGTCCCGCCCTACGAGTACGCCCACCCCGAGGACCTCCTCGACGCCGCAGCCGACGAGGGCGAGGACCCGCTGATCGTCGCCCTCGACGGGGTGACCGACCCGCGCAACCTCGGTGCCGTCGTCCGGTCCGTCTCCGCCTTCGGCGGCCACGGCGTCGTCGTGCCCGAGCGGCGCGCGGCCGGCATGACCGCCGGCGCCTGGAAGACGTCCGCCGGCACGGCCGCCCGTACGCCCGTCGCCCGCGCCACCAACCTCACGCGCGCCCTGGAGGCCTACAAGAAGGCCGGCGTCGTGGTCGTCGGTCTCGCGGCCGACGGGGACGCCGAACTCGGAGCGCTGGACGCCCTGGAGGGCCCCGTCGTCATCGTCGTCGGCAGCGAGGGCAAGGGACTGTCCCGGCTGGTCGGCGAGACCTGCGACTTCCGGGTACGCATCCCCATGCCGGGCGGCGCCGAGTCGCTCAACGCCGGTGTCGCGGCGGGCATCGTGCTGTACGAGGCGGCCCGGCGGCGGAGCTGACGCCTCGCGGCATCGGCAGGGGGGCTGGCGCAGGCGGCGCTGAACGACCGTTCGGCATCGTCACCCACTCGGGGTAATCCTGGCGTCCAGGACAAGCTTGACGGGGTCCGGACAGATCGGGCCGGTCACGGCAGTGTCCTAACGACACGTCACTCGGTTAGATGAGTGTGGACACCAGAACACCCCGCACACCCACGGGGGACCGCTCGTCGGGATACGACGACGCTCCCGCGCTGAGCATGGTGAAGGTGCCGAGCGATCCGGCGCAGGTCATCGTCAATCACGCGAGCTTCCGCGTGCAGCTGGGCGCGTCCGCACGGCGCGTCCAATCCCCGCGCGTCGCACGGCACTTGAGCGCCACCGAGGCCACCGCCCGCATGCCCCTCGCCGGCACCGCCGTCAGGGCGGGCACGACCGCGGGCGCCCGCCGCCGGCCCGTCGTCTGGAGCGGCAGGTCCGACCCCGACGACACCGGCGCCCACCGGCTGCTCCAGGCCGTACGCAGCGGAGCCGCCGGCCACGACCGGCCCGCCGCCGACGCCGGAGCCACCCAGGTCATCCCCCGCGTCGACGCCACCCCCGGCAGCCCGGCCCACGACGGCTACGATGACGACCTCGCCGCCCAGACCCTCCCCACACCGGTCGTGGGCGCCCAGCGCATGCCGCTCCCCGAAGGAGCCCGGCTGCTGCCCCGTATGCGCACCGTGGGCAGCGCCTACGACGAACCCGCCCACAGCGGCCAGGACTTCGACGACACCCCGCTCACCCAGGACGCGGACACCACCGAGCAGCAGGTCAAGCGCCACGGCGACGACCCGGCCCGGCACGCCTACTACCCCGGCCGCCGCATGAACCTCGGCGTCGTCCTCCTCCCCCTCCGCGTCCTGCTCGGCTGCATCACCATCTACGCCGGCATGGGCAAGCTCTGCGACCCCGTCTACTTCAACGGCGGCAAACGCGGCTCCATGGTCACCTGGCTCAACACCCTGCACCCCTGGGAAGTCGCCGAGCCACTGCGCCAGTTCGCCCTCCAGCACCCCGTCGGCTCCGGCCTCGCCATCGCCTTCGCCCAGGTCATCGTGGGCGTCCTCACCGTCCTCGGCTGCTGGCAGCGCGTCGCCGCCGTCGGCGGCGCCCTGCTCTCCGCCGCGCTTCTCGTCACCGTCAGCTGGAAGAGCGTCCCCGCCTACCAGACCCCCGACATCATCTACCTCGCCGCCTGGTCCCCGCTGATCATCGCCGGCGCCCCCGTCTACTCCGTCGACGGCCGCCTCGCCGGCAGCGCCTGGCGCCGCCTCGGACCCCGCGCCGACATCTGGGACCTGCGCCTGTACGTCCTGCGCCGCGGCGCCCTCGTCACGTTCCTCGTCACCGGCCTCACCCTCCTCGTCGGCTCCCTGCTCGGCGGCGCCGTCCGCGACGCCGACCGCGTGGTCGTCCCCGGACCGGGCGAGGCCCCCCGCAACGAACTGCCCGGCTCCCCGCTCCCGCAGGAGCCCGCCAAGCGGCAGAAGAAGACCCCGTCCGCCCCCACCTCACCCACCCAGGGCGCCACCTCGGGAACGGCCACCCCCTCCACCGGCGCCACCACGCCCGGCGCCACCCGGGAGACCGGCACCGTCACCGGCGGCCGGCCCAGCCAGACCCAGGGCACCGCGGGACAAGCCCCGCCCCGGCAGTCCTCCCCGGCCGGGCAGGCCCCGAGCACCAGCTCCGGCCCGACCTCCGGCGGCGGCTCCGGCGGCGGCGGCTCCGGCGGCGGCGGTTCCACCGGCGGCAACGGCGGCGGCGGATCGTCCTCCTCCGGCCAGCCCGGACTGGTGGGCGGCCTGCTGGGATAACGCCCCGACCCGCCCGCGTACGACAACGGGGTCCCGCACGGATGATGTGCGGGACCCCGTAGACGTATGTCCCCGTGACCCATGAGGCCGGCGTGTGCCCCTACGGGCGTCCCAGCGCCGCCAGTTCCTTCGCCGCCTCCGTCAGGTCCTTCGCCGTGTCGATCGCGCGCCAGTAGGACCCCTGCGGGATCGGGAAGCCGGCCAGCCGGCGCTGACGGGCCAGCCGCGGGAAGGTGGTGCGCTCGTGATCACCCCGCTCCGGGAGCAGACCGGAGAACTCGGGGGAGAAGACATACACACCCGCGTTGATCTCGAACGTCGACGGCGGGGCCTCGATGAAGTCGGTGATGTGGCCGAAGCCGTCCGTCTTCACCGCACCCCACGGAATGCGCGGACGGGCCAGGGCGAGCGTCGCGACGGCGTCCCGCTCGGTGTGGAAGTCCGCCATGTCACGCAGCGAGAAACGGGTCCAGATATCACCGTTCGTGGCATACCAGGGCCGGTCCGGGTGCGGCAGATGCGCCGCCGCGTACTTCAGGCCGCCCCCGCGGCCGAGGGGCTCCGTCTCGACGACCGTCGTCACGGACACCGGCAGATCAGCCGACTCCAGCCACTTCTGCAGCACCTCGGCGAGGTGGCCGCAGGAGATCACCACGTCCGTCACGCCCTCCTCGGCCAGCCAGGCAAGCTGATGGCCGATGATCGGTGTCCCCGTCCCGGGGATCTCGACCATCGGCTTGGGCCGGTCGTCGGTGTACGGACGCAGCCGCGTGCCCTGGCCACCGGCCAGGACGACGGCTTGGACGGGGCGGGACGCTGCGCTCGGATCGGTCATGACCGAACTGTACGTGGCGTCCCGGCTCCCAGCTCCTCAGCTCTGTCTCACCGGCATCGTTCAGCTGTGCGCGGCCGCGACCCCCGAGGCGAAGGCGGTGTCGCAGACGGGGCGCGCGTACGACTGGGCGCGCGTGGGGCCGTACACCCGGACCGCGGCACGGCCGAGCTCGCGGGCGATCCACGCGCAGTGCCGGGCCAGGGACGGGCGGTCGTGCACGGCCTCCTGGAGGTGGGTGAGGGCAACGCCCGGGTTCTTCTCCTGCAGTTCCGTCAGCAGCTTGTCGCGCAGCACTTCGTGCGGGGCGCGGGCCGCGGCGGCACGCGAGGAGGCCTTGGACGAGGAGGCGTCCGCCGCGGTGAGCACCGGACTCGACGAGGAACTCCCGGACCAGTCGACCCGGGTGACCGCCAGGGTCCCGGAAAGCACCAGGACGACGGGCAGGACGAGGGCGAGGGAGCGGCCGATCCGGCGGGCGGGGCCCCGGCCGCGTCGCATCTGTTGGGTTGTGGTGTGCTTCACGCGTGTGAGGGTAGCGCCCGGTAATTGTTTGTAGACATTTAGTCACCGGTTCGAGGGATGAAGTGCCGGTCTCGCGTTGGCGGAAGGTTGACGCACAACGCTCGAAATGTCTGGTCTGCCGGGGTATTTATCGACAACGAGAAGGGCCCCGCAGCCATGTGCGGGGCCCTCTTCGTCAACCTGGGCGAATTACCCGGGATCCTCCCAGACGGTGACGTCAGTCGGAGAGACGCTCACCCGTGGAGGTGGAGAAGACGTGCGTCTCACCGGAGCGCGGCACGACGTGCAGCGTGGAGCCCTTCTCCGGGACGTCCCGGCCGCTGACCCGGACGACGAGGTCCTTGGAGTCGTCGCCCAGCTTCGCTGTGCCGTAGACGTACGCGTCGGCGCCCAGTTCCTCGACCACGTTCACCGTGATGGGCAGACCCAGGTCGGCGTCCGCGCCCGCCACGTCGAAGTGCTCCGGACGGACACCGACGGTGACCGTCTTGTCGGAGGTCGCGGCGATCGCGTCCCGCTGCACCGGCACCACGGACTTGCCGAACTTCACACCACCGTCGGTGACCGGCACCTCGACCAGGTTCATCGCCGGGGAACCGATGAAGCCGGCCACGAACAGGTTGGCGGGCTTGTCGTACATGTTCCGCGGGGTGTCGATCTGCTGCAGCAGACCGTCCTTGAGGACCGCCACGCGGTCACCCATCGTCATGGCCTCGACCTGGTCGTGGGTGACGTAGACGGTGGTGATGCCCAGACGGCGCTGCAGCGACGCGATCTGCGTACGCGTGGACACACGGAGCTTGGCGTCCAGGTTGGACAGCGGCTCGTCCATGAGGAACACCTGCGGCTCACGCACGATGGCGCGACCCATGGCGACACGCTGACGCTGACCACCGGACAGCGCCTTCGGCTTGCGGTCCAGGTACTGGGTCAGGTCGAGGATCTTCGCGGCCTCCTCGACCTTCTTGCGGATCTCCGCCTTGTTGACGCCGGCGATCTTCAGCGCGAAGCCCATGTTGTCCGCGACCGTCATGTGCGGGTACAGCGCGTAGTTCTGGAACACCATGGCGATGTCCCGGTCCTTCGGCGGCAGGTGCGTGACGTCACGGTCGCCGATACGGATGGCGCCGGCGTTCACGTCCTCCAGCCCCGCCAGCATCCGGAGCGAGGTGGACTTGCCGCAGCCGGACGGGCCGACCAGAACGAGGAACTCGCCGTCCTCGATGTGGATGTCGAGCGCGTCCACGGCGGGCTTCTCGGTGCCCGGGTAGATCCGGGTCGCCTTGTCGAACGAGACAGTGGCCATGGGTATGGGCCCCCTTCTACCGGCAGGAACGTGCCGGACGATCCGTTGTAGGAAGGTGGTGCCACGACGGGTCATTCCGTTGTGGTGTAGTCCACACGCGTGAACTGGCTCAGGACGGTACCTGGCGTTCACCTCGTCTGTCAGTACCTGTGGGTGTGTGAACTTCGCCGAAATTTTCGATCAAGCATGATCGCGCCCAATCACGCCTGATCACCCATACCGCTCCGCCAGCACGGCCACGGCCTCCCCGACGGCCCGCCGCAGCTCCGGCGGACCCAGCACCTCCGCCTCCGTGCCGAGCCTGAGCAGATCGCACACCGCGACCGCCTCCGACTCCACGGCCAACTCCACCTCCACCCAGCCCTCACCGTCCGGCGGCCCGGCCCCCTCCAACGCCCGCACCCCCGCCGAACCGAACTGCATCGGCAGCAACCGCTGCGCCCGCGGCGACACCCGCACCCGGGCAGTCCCCTGACGCACGGCCGCCTCCAGACGCCGGGACGACTCCTCCCAGTAGGCGGCGAGATCGAACCCGTCGGGCCGCTCGAAGCGCTCGCCGGTCACCTCCACCTCCAGGAACCGGGAGATGCGGTACGTCCGCACGGCCCCGGCCCCGGGCACCGCACCCTCCGCCGACGCCACCAGGTACCAGATACCGCCCTTGAGGACGAGCCCCAACGGCCGCACCTCCCGGCGCACCTCGCCACCCCACCGCCGGTAGTGCGCCCGCACCACCCGCTGCTCCCACACCGCCCGCGCGACGGCCTCCAGATACGGCACCGGATCGGCGTCCCGGAACCACGCCGGAGCGTCCAGATGGAACCGCTCCTGAGCCCGCCGCGCCTGCTCGGCCAGCCCGTCCGGCAGCGCGGCCTGCAACTTCAGCTGAGCCGTCGCCAGCACCGCCCCCAGCCCCAGCTCCCGCGCCGCCCCCGGGACCCCGGCCAGGAACAGCGAACCGGCCTCGGCGTCGGTGAGCCCGGTCAGCCGCGTCCGGTACCCGTCCAGCAGCCGGTAACCGCCCACGGGCCCCCGATCGGCGACCACCGGCACACCGGCCGCGCTGAGCGCCTCGACGTCCCGGTAGACGGTACGAACCGACACCTCCAGCTCCGCGGCGAGCTCGGGGGCCGTCATCCGGCCGCGGTTCTGCAGCAGCAGGAGGAGGGAGAGGAGGCGGTCGGCACGCATGCGGATCATTGTGGCGCCATACCTGACAGGAGATGTCAGGTACGGCCGACAAGGTGGTGCCCGCACGACAGCGAGCCGTACCGCCGAGACAGGAGAACGACCATGCCCACGAGGACCACGACCACCGGCCACTTCACCTTCGCCGACTGGAAGGAAACCCCCGTGGGCCCCGCGGACACCAGCCCCCGCCTGGCCCACGCCTCCGTCGTCAACAGCTTCTCCGGAGGCATCGAGGCCGCCGGCACCTTCTGCGAGTACTCCATCGTGTACGTCACCGAGAAGACCGGCTCCTTCGCCGGCATGGAACTCCTCACGGGCCGGCTCGACGGCCGCGAGGGCAGCTTCGCGCTGGAGGAGCGGGGCTTCTTCGACGCCGACGGAACGGTGCACTGCACCTTCGAGGTGGTCGAGGGATCGGGGACGGGGGAGCTGACGGGGCTGCGGGGGAGCGGGGGGTTCACCGCTCGGCAGGGGGAGCCGTCCGTGGCGTACAGCTTCGAGTACGCGGTGGACTGACTCCAAGGCAGAGCACCAGACTCCACAGGCATTTCGGCCGACGACCCGTCGGTCCGTACCGCATCAGCCGCATCATGCGGCAAGCGAACACTCCTCAAGCTCCGATGCCTTGATCACCGTCGGCGTCTTCTTCCCCGGTGGTAGTCCGGCTACGACCAACCAGTACAGCCTCATCCCCTCGTCCCGGATGTTCGCGGCGGCATTCACATCCCGGTCATGGACAACTCCGCACTGGGCGCATGTCCACTCCCGGATCGAGACGTCCATCTTCGGCCCCTTGGAGTGACAGGCCGAGCAGCGCCGGGTCGAGGGGAAGAAGCGGTCGACGATCACCAGCGTCCGCCCATACCACTCGCACTTGTACCTCAACTGCCGCAGCAACTCGCCCCAAGCGGCGTCGGTGATCGCGGTGTCGGTACAGGCGGTGGTGAGTGTCGGGTTCCTTGGCGTGCGCCTTCAGGGGAGTCGCCTTGCGCGTGTGGTGCTTGCGGCGGTCGCCGATGCCGAGGGCCTCGCGCTTGATGCGCTTGGCCTCCTCGCCCTTCACCGCTTGCGGCTTCGGCTTCTCTGACGACTCACCCATGAACCCCTCCCGACGATCCGATCTTCGGAACACACGTCAGATCGATCAACGAACTGGTGCGCGGATGGTTACGGGCAGTTTTGGGACTGGGCGAGTACAGGACTTCGTGGCTTGAGGAAACGGGCTCTGTGTACAGTGGTGCCGCCTTCGCGTGTGGCGTTGTAGTGCGCGATGCCGCCTTAGCTCAGTTGGCAGAGCCACGGATTTGTAACCCGTAGGTCGTCGGTTCGATTCCGACAGGCGGCTCAAAAGCCCAGGTCAGAGCAGCTCTGTCCTGGGCTTTCTCATGCCTGCTCCACCGCCTCCACCCTCACCCCCAGCGCAGCCGCGAACACCCCCGCCAACTCCACCAACTGCCCCGGACTGATCACCGCGCCCGCCAGCCGCTCCACCCCCCGCGTGATCTCCAGCGAGGCGGCGCCGCGCAGGTCGACGTCCGTGAGGGTTGCGCCGCTGAAGTCGACCCCCTGCAGGGTGCAGTCCAGGAACTGCACCCGCTCCAGGCGGGCGCCGCCGAAGTCGGGCTCGATCAGGGTGCAGCTCTCGAAGACGACGTCTCGGAGGCGGGCGGAGCGGAGGTTGAGGTAGTCGATCTTGCCGCCGTGGATCAGGACGCGTTCCAGGGCGGCGCCGTGGAGTCGGGTGCCGCCGAGCCGGGCGTCGAGGAGTTCGACGTCGCGGAGGGTGGACTCGGCGAGGTCGGTGCCGACGCCTCGGACGCCGGTGAGGACGGAGTCGAGGATGCGGGCGTGCGGCAGTCGGGTCTCGTCCAGGGCGCAGCCCCTCAGTGCGCAGTCCATGAAGCGGGCGCCTGTGCCGTCGTGGCCGGTGAGGTCCGTGTTCTGGAAGTCGACGCCGTCGTAGTCGCCGTCCGGTTGCAGATCGGCGGCGCCGTACGGTTCGAGAGGGGGCAGCCGGACTTCCGGCCTTCGTGCCGCCTTCACTCCGGTCGCGCCCGCTGCTCTCTTCGCCATGTCCTCATGCTGCACCCCGCCACTGACATCCCGCCTGAGCTGCGACGACGGCTTTCGCCTCGCCGTGATGTCACATTCCGGGGCTCTGCGCCGGTCGTACTCGCAGAAACGCAGGAGCAGAAGGCGACCCCGACCGAGAGGGAGATTCCCCGTCATGCAACGCATCACCGTCATCGGTGGCGGCTTCGCCGGGCTGACGGCCGCCATCACCGCCGCCGAGGCGGGCGCCAAGGTCACCGTGCACGAAGCGCATCACACTCTCGGCGGACGGGCGCGGACCGCCGAGGGCCCGTACCGGACGAACGAGGGCCCGCATGCCCTCTACAACGGCGGCCCGCACTGGGCCTGGCTCAGGCAGCGGGACCTCATCGGGCCGCTGGCCCCGCTTCCTGCGCTGGAGGTGGCCCGGCTGCGGCTCCGGTACAAGGGTGAGCTGCGGCGCACTCCGCCGTTCGCGATGCTGAAGCTGCTGCGCCGGGGCCTGAGGCAGGCGCCGGTGGACGTCGATTTCATGAGCTGGGCGACCGATGTGGCCGGTGCGGAGGGTGCTCGTGCCGCTGCTCACTACGCCGCTGTCGCGCTGTTCCATCACGATCCCGGTTCGTTGTCCGCCGCGTTCGTGCAGGAGCGTCTGCGTCGGGCCACGAGGGTGCCGCCCGAGGCGCATTATCCGCGTGGTGGCTGGGGTGGTGTCATCGACCGGATGGCCGCGCGGGCGTGGAATCTGGGCGTGCGGGTGGAGACGCTGTCCCGTGTCGACACCCTGCCGGCCGGCGCTCCCGTCATCGTCGCCACGTCCCTCGACGCGGCCCGCCGTCTGCTGGACGACGACTCGCTGACCTGGCCGAGTGGGCGTGCCGCTCTTGTCGACCTGGCCGTGCGGACCCGGCGCGGTGATGCCTTCGTGGTGTCCGATCTGGATGCGCCGGGCTGGCTGGAGCGGTTCACCGCGCAGGACCGTACGCTCGCTCCCGCGGGTGAGCAGCTGATTCAGGGGCAGATTCCGATCGCGCCGCACGAGTCGAGGGCGGACGGTGTGGCACGCGCCGAGCAGTTGCTCGATCTGGGTTTCCCGGGGTGGCGTGAGCGTGTGACCTGGCGGCGTGAGGCGGTCGCGAGTGGCCGCACCGGTGCTGTCGATCCGCCCGGTACGAGCTGGCGTGACCGGCCCGCTGTCGACCGCGGTGACGGGGTGTATCTGATCGGTGATCAGGTCGCGGCGCCCGGCGTGCTGTCGGAGGTGTCCTTCAACAGTGCCCTGGCCGCCGTTTCGCTCGCGCTCGGCCGTGACGCACTTGACCTCAAGCAAGCTTGAGGTTGGAGAGTGGGGCTCCTGCGAACGCGTAGAACGGGTGTACGTCCACAGGGGGATCCACATGCACGCTGTCCGTCTTCACAGCTTCGGCCCGGCCGAGAACCTCACCTTCGAGCGGGTGGAGGATCCTCGGCCGGGCCCGGGGCAGGTTCGTATCGCTGTCCGTGCGGCGGGGGTTCATCTTCTGGACACCGCCCTGCGGGAGGGCATACAGGGCCCGCTGCCCGAGTTGCCGTCGCTGCCGACCGTTCCGGGCCGTGAGGTCGCGGGTGTCGTCGAGTCGCTCGGTGCGGGTGTCGCGGACGTCTGGCTGGGCAGGCGGGTCGTCGCCCACCTCGGGTTCGCGCCCGGTGGTTACGCCGAGCTCGCCGTCACCGATGTCGATCGCGTCCACGAGGTGCCGGCGAACCTGGACTTCGCCGAGGCCGTCGCCATGATCGGTACGGGGCGTACGGCGATGGGGATTGTGCAGTTCGCCGAGCTGGGCCCCGGTTCCGTGGCCGTTGTTCCGGCGGCGGCCGGCGGTATCGGCACGCTGCTCGTGCAGTACGCGAAGAACGCCGGCGCCACGGTCATCGGCCTCGCGGGCGGCCCGGAGAAGGTGGCCCGTGTCGCGGCGAACGGTGCCGATCTCGCCGTCGACTACCGGGATCCGGAGTGGGCGGGGAAGGTGCGCGCCCAGCTGGGCGGCCGTACCGCGACCGTCGTCTTCGACGGCGTCGGGGGCGAGGTCGCCCGTGAGGCCGTCGCCCTGCTCGGGCCCGGTGGCAGGCATGTCGTCTTCGGCTGGTCCGGTGAGGGGATTCGTGACGGCAGCCCCTACCTCGTCGAGGGGGTGTCCGAGCAGGTTCTGGGCCCGGTGATGATGCAGAAGGCCGGTGGTGACCATCCTGTACGGACTCTGGAACTGCGTGCCCTCGCTGAGGCCGCCGAGGGCCGTCTCGTCCCCGCTGTGCAGCGTTTCCCGCTCGCGGAGGCGGCGGCCGCGCACCGGGCGCTGGAGACGCGGGGGACGATCGGGAAGGTGGTGCTGGAGCCATGAGCACCAGGGGGGCGGCCGACCGGCCGCCCCCCTGGTGCTCTCACTGCGCTCTCAGCTGCGGCACGTCAGCTCTTGACCGTGCCGGTCGCCTTGCTCACCGCCGACCCGTCCTTGTGGCCGGTGCGGTGTGCGGTCACCTTCACGGTGATCTTCTTGCCTTTCTGCGCCGACTTCAGCACCACCGAGGACTTCGTCGCCCCGCTGATCGCCTTGCCGTTCGCGTACCACTGGTACGAGTACGACGTCGCCGCCGGGCTCCATGTCCCGTTGGTCGTCCTGAGCGTCTTCCCGACCTTGGCCGTGCCGCTGATCACGGGCAGTCCGGTCGACTTGGGCGCGTCGCCCTTGGCGACGGTCACGGCCGCCGAGGTCGCCGTGCCGCTCTGCCAGCCGCCCTTGACCGCCGTGACGGTCACGGTGAGCTTCTTGCCGACGACCGACGCGGGGATGGTGTACGAGGCCGAGGTCGCTCCGGAGATCGCCTTGCCGTCGGCCTTCCACTGGTACGTGTAGGAGGTCGGGGCGGCCGACCAGCTGCCCGGCGCTGCCGTGACCTTGGCTCCGACCTTGGCCGTGCCGGTCACCTTGGGGGCGGCCGTGTTCTTCAGCTGGGGCTCGGTGACGGTGAAGGTGCCGCGCTGGAACTCCCAGCCGCCCGCGAACACGCTGACGTTCCAGGTGCCGGGGGCCGCGTCCGTCAGGTCGAGGGTCGCGGTCAGCGTCCGGTTGTCCGCCGAGACCGACTCGGTCGTGGCGGTCAGGGTCTTGCCGCTCTGGCTCAGGCGCACCGTGGCGTTCGCGGGCAGCGCGGTGCCGGTGACCGTGAGGGTGACCTTGCCGCCGGCGACTCCGGTGCCGGGACTGACGGCGGTGACGCCGACCCGGTCCGGGCCGCACGGCGTGGAGAAGCAGGTCAGCTTGGCGCTGTAGGAGGTGGCGGAGGCCTTCTCCGGCAGACCGAGCAGGAACAGCGTCGGGGCCGGCCCGGTGGTCGAGCCGCCGGCCGCACACTGGTAGCCGGATGTCGTCCACGTGCAGCCGTTGTCCCACTTGGCGTTGTAGAGCGCGGGCACCGCGGTCGTGGTGGCGCCGGTGGTGTCCTCGACGTCGAGGTCGAAGCGGTCGTACCCGGCCGTCGGCAGCACCGCGCACACCGCGGTGTGCTGCTCGTCGAGGGTGCCGGTGACGGGCCCGTAGCCGTACGACACCGACGGGACCTTGGCGCACTCCGGTGCCGGTCCGTCCGCGGTCGCGATGCGCAGGGCGTCGAGGTGGTACGCGGGTGCGGCCTTCAGCGTGGCCGGGGTCTGCACGAGGACCTGGTGGGTGGTGGATCCGGTGACCGCGCAGGAGCGGTTGCGGAAGGAGCATTCGGCGGTGCCGTCACTGCCGAAGGCGATGATGTTGGCGGTGCCCAGTGCGTCGCGGACGTCGAGGTGCAGGACGTCGGTGGTGGCGTCGGTGGTGACCTGGTGGCAGGTCAGGGTGCCGGGCTCGCCGTACGCGCCGGTCAGGGACGGGCCGCCGACCTTGGTCGCGGCGGTCCTGGCGCAGCCCGCCGAGGTGGCGGTGGCGGTAACGTCACGCCGGGTCAGGGTGTAGGTGGCGGGCAGGTCGCGGCCGGTGACCAGCACGGTGTGGGCCTGGCCCGGGGTCAGCGCGCAGTACGCCCACCCGTTGAGGGTGGAGGTGCGGTCGCAGACCTTCTTGCCGGTGGCGTCGAGCACGGAGAACTTCGCCGGTACGCCGCCGGAGGTGGCGGTCAGCTGGAGGACCTCCGCGTCCGTGTGGGCGTCGGCGGGGATGCTCAGGCACCGTGAGAAGACTCCGTCGCCGGTGGTCAGGGTGGCCCTGGCACCGTCGGCGGTGTAGCTGCCGGAGGGCAGGGGCGGGCAGTTGTTCGCGGCGTCGGTGCGGTGGAAGGCGATCGTGTAGGGGCCCGTCGCGCTGTCGCCGACGTCGTCGGTGTGGACCAGCGCCCGGTAGGGGGCCTGACCGGTCAGTGCGCAGTCGCCGTCGGCCAGCTCCGTCGCGTTGCACTGGGCCAGGCCGTCGCGGTCGTAGACGGCGAGCTCGGTGTCCACGCCGGTGGGGGCGATGGGGGTGAGTGCGGCGATGTGGGCGCCCTGCGGGACGTCCAGCGTCAGGCAGTCGTACTGCCCGACCGTGCTCAACTCCCCCTTGTACACGCCGGTTTCGGTGGTGACGCAGCCGGCGTCGGAGGCGCGGTCGAGGACGAGGAGGTCGTCCGGGTCGTCTTCCGCGGCGCGGAAGGGATGGGTGCCGTCGAGGACGGCGGTGTACGTGCCCGCGGCCGGCAGGCGGCACGGGTCGCTCTCGCGGCAGGCGATCTTCCCGTCGGTGTCGTACACGCGGACCGGGCTCGCGGAGTAGTCGTCGAGGGAGTGGACGAGGTGCGGGCCCGCCTTGTCGACGGTGAAGGTGAAGCAGGGGTTGGTGCCGAAGTCCAGGCCCTTCAGCGGTCCGAAGGGGCGTACGGACGCGGTGCGGCAGCCCCGGGGGTCCGACAGCGACCGCACCGTGACCGCGTACTCGGCGGGGTGGCCGCTCCCGGCGTACGTCACCTTGGACAGCACGCGGTAGGGGCCGTCACCGGGGAGCACGCAGCTGCGGGTGTCCTCGTCGTCCTCGGTGATGCGCGGGCAGATCCAGGCGCCGCTGTCGTCGGTGATCCACGCCAGGGTGTCGCCGTAGACCTTGGTTCCGTGGGTGAGGCGGACGCGTTCGCCCGGCTTGCCCTCGAACTTCTGGCAGTCGATCTCCAGTTCGCTCACCGAGGTCCGGCTCACCGCGGCCAGGTCCCAGCTCGTGCCGGCGGAGTCGAAGCAGCCCGGTGTGTCCGGGCCGAGCGGGACGACGGTGAAGGAGGTCTCCCCGTCGCCCCAGCCGTCGTTGACGACCTTGAGGGTGTAGGTGCCCGCGGCGGGCACCTGGCACTGGCCCTCCTGGGAGAACCGCTCCTCGTAGCAGTCGACTTCGGTGCCGTCGGCGGCGTACATCCGCGCGTACAGGTCGGTGTGGTCCGGCGTCACCAGGTACAGGCCGGCCGCGGGAGCGGTCAGGGTGAAGCAGGTGCTGCTCTGGGCCGGGACGGTGGTCTTGGTGACCGCGTCCCCCGGATCGCCGAAGGACGCGAGCGTGAGCGGCGCGCACGCGTCGCCGTCGGCGAGGGCGGGGCTCGCCCCGGTCAGGGTCAGCAGTGAGGCGAACAGCGAGACGACAGCGGCGAACACGGCCGGAAATCCGGCCGCCCGCCCCCGTCTCGCCGACGGACAGGAGTCGTCGTCGGACACGGAATCCCCCCAGGATCAGTGGTCGTTGGGGCGATATTCGCACACGGGTGTGACAGCGCACTCGTGAGTATCCGGGGGCGGAACCTGCCTCAGTGCCGCCCGGCCACCCGGTCGGCGATCCGCGCCAGTTTCGAGGACTCCGCGCTGTTCGTGCGCCGCCTTCTTCAGGTAGTAGGCGGTCCACAGTCCCGTGTACCCGCCTCCGACGATCACCACATCGGCGGACGTGTCCCCGGCGAGCGGCTCCCGTACCGCCGGAAGTCCGTCGTCCGCGTACCAGAAGGAGATGCCGCCGTTCACGACACCGCTGGTCGAGCTGCTCATGGCCGGGAACGTCAACCGTTGCGGGCAGCCGGTGTCTCCTTCGGATTCCGTGGTCTCGCGCGGCCCGGATCACGGCCCCGGGTCAGCGGGTGACAGGCGAGTCCGATCAGCAGCGCGACGAGGTGCCCGAGGTCGGTGAACGTCCGCCCGACGGCGAGCGCGGCCCCGTAGAAGAGCAGCACGAGCGCCAGGTATCCGTACCGCCACCGCCTCGGGACGCGGTACACCAGCACGCCGACGATCCCGGCGAGCGCGTAACTCACCCCGATGTCGAGGGTGTTCACCGTCGACGAGGGCGCCCGCCCCTCCCACAGTGCCACCAGGACCGCGCCCTCGCTGATCAGCGTGGCCAGCACATGCGCCAGGACGCACACGGTCAGCCAGCGCAGTGTCCCCAGCCAGCGCTCCGCGGGGGCGTGGAAGACGCTGTAGAGCAGGAGGTACGGCAGCCAGTACCCGCCGTCGACCAGCAGCGCGCTCGCCAGCAGTACCCGCAGGGGGTGCTCCGACAGGCCCTGGATGTTCGTCGACCTCTCCCGCAGGAACTCCCGCTCTAACTCCGGTGACATGGTGTGCACGGCCACCGTCGTGATGAACAGCATCCCGAGCCAGACGTACGTGCCGGGGGCGCTGCGGGCGTAGAGCAGCGCGCGCCGTCCCAGGCCTCGCCGGTCCGGCGTGAACCGCATGACCCGCCTCACGTCCGACAGTATGGTCGGAAAGATGATCGATGTGCCGGACGAGTTGGCCGCGTCGCAGGCGAGGTACAACGGCGAAGCGGGCCGCTCCTTCATCGCCCGCCTGCCGGAGCTCGCGGCCGGGTTCCTCGACCGCTGGGGGCTACGGCCCGACGGACCGTCGATGTCCGGTGTGTCCGCGCTGATCGTGCCGGTGGTGCGTCGCGCCGACGGCACCCCGGCCGTGCTGAAGCTGCAGCTCCTCGACGAGGAGAGCGTGGGCGAGCCGGTCGCTCTGCGTCTGTGGGACGGCGACGGGGCGGTTCGCCTCCTCGACCACGACGAGCCCACCGGCACGCTGCTGCTGGAGCGCCTCGACTCCACCCGGATGCTCTCGCACGTCGCCGACTCCCGTGCGGCCGCCCTCGTCATCGCCCGCCTGCTCGCCCACCTCACCGCCACCCCGGCGCCGGCGGACATGCGCCGCCTGGGCGACATCGCCCGGGCGATGCTGGACGACACGCCGAAGGCCCTGCCCGGGATCCCGGACCCGGAGGCCCGCCGCCTGGTCGCGGACTGCGCGGCCGCCCTGCGGGAAGTGGCCGGCGAACCCGGCGACCGCCTGCTCCACTGGGACCTCCACTACGAGAACGTCCTCGCCTCCGACCGCGCCCCCTGGCTCGCCATCGACCCCAAGCCGCTCGCCGGCGACCCCGGTTTCGAACTGCTCCCCGCCCTGTACAACCGCTTCGACCCCGACGAGATCCGGTGGCGCTTCGACGCCATGACGGACGTCCTCGGGCTCGACCGCGCCCGGGCCCGCGCCTGGACGCTCGGCCGTGTCCTGCAGGACTGCCTGTGGCAGATCGAGGACGGGGAGCCGCTGAGCGAGGAGCGCGTGGAGATCGCGCGCCGGCTGCGCGACCCGGACGGGCATAGTGAAAGGATCCCTTAGGCCGCCGGTTCTCGCGTCACGCCACCCGCGGGAACCGCGCCTGCAACCCCCAGATCGCCGGGTTCTCCCCCAGGTCCTCGTGCAGGTCGACCAGGTCGGCGATCAGGTCGTGCAGGAAGTCCCGGGCCTCGCGGCGCAGTGCGGAGTGGGAGAAGGTCAGGGGCGGTTCGGCCGGCGGCAGCCACTCCGCCTCGATGTCGACCCAGCCGAAGCGGCGCTCGAAGAGCAGGCGGTCGGTGGACTCGGTGAAGTCCAGTTCGGCGTGCTGGGGGCGGGCGGCGCGGGACCCCGCCGGGTCGCGGTCGAGGCGCTCGGCGATGTCGCACAGGGCCCAGGCGAAGTCGAGGACCGGCACCCATCCCCAGGCTGTGGAGATCTCCCGGTCCGTCTCGGTGTCGGCGAGGTAGACGTCACCGCAGAACAGGTCGTGGCGCAGGGCGTGGACGTCCGCGCGGCGGTAGTCGGTCTGCGGGGGGTCCGGGAAGCGGTTGGAGAGGGCGTAGCCGATGTCGAGCACGCATGTGATGGTGTCACGCCCTTCTAGGATCGATGACGTGTCCCGTTGTGCGACTGTTGTCCCCTCCGCCGTGGCGGTCCTCCTCGCCCTGACCGCGTGCGGCGGGGGTGTCGAGGGCACCCCCGGCGGGTCCGGTGTGCGCGACCCGTACTTCCCGAAGGCGGGCAACGGGGGGTACGACGTCACCCACTACGCCCTGGACCTCGCCTACGTACCCGGCACCCACCACCTCACCGGCACGGCGACGATCACGGCCCGCGCCACCCAGGACCTCTCCGCATTCGACCTCGACCTCAGGGGCCTGCGGGTGGAGCAGGTGACCGTGGACGGCCGCGGTGCCCGCTGGAACCGTGCCGGGCAGGAGCTGACCGTCCGCCCGCCCGGCGAACTCGACGACGGCGACACCTTCCACGTGACCGTCCGCTACTCCGGGACCCCGGTGACCATCACCGACCCGGACGGCTCGCAGGAGGGCTGGCTGCGCACCGCCGACGGGGCGCTGGCGCTCGGTGAGCCGACGGGGTCCATGGCGTGGTTCCCCGGCAACCACCACCCCTCCGACAAGGCGTCGTACGACCTCGCCGTCACCGTGCCCGAGGGGCTGCGGGCCGTGTCGAACGGGGAGTTGGCGAGTGAGACGTCCAAGGGCGGGCGTACGACCTTCCGTTGGCGCACCACCGAGCCCATGGCGAGCTACCTCGCCACCGTCGCGATCGGCGACTACACCGTCAGCCGTTCCACCACCGGAGGCGGCCTGCCCGTGTACGTCGCCGTCGACCCGGAGCAGGCGGAGGAGAGCCGGGCCGTACTGGTGAGGATCCCCGAGGTCGTCCAGTGGGCGGAGGGCGTCTTCGGCCCGTACCCCTTCTCCTCCACGGGCGCGATCGTCGACCGCGAGTACGACGCGGCGTACGCCCTGGAGACCCAGAACCGGCCCGTCTTCCCCGGCGCCCCCGACGCCGAGACCCTCGTGCACGAGCTCGCCCACCAGTGGTACGGCAACTCCGTCACCCCGAAGACCTGGCGCGACATGTGGCTGAACGAGGGCTTCGCCACGTACGCGGAGTGGCTGTGGCGGGAGGACCACGGCGGCGACACCGCCCAGCAGACCTTCGACGCGCTCTACGACGAGAACTCCGAGGTGCTCTGGGCGTTCCCGCCCGCGAGCCCGTCCGACGCCGCCCATATCTCCGGCCGCTCGGTGTACGACCGGGGCGCGATGGTCCTGCACAGGATCCGGCAGACGGTCGGCGACGACCGTTTCTTCGGCATCCTGCGCGGCTGGGCGTCCGCCCACCGCCATGGGAACGCGGACACCGGCGACTTCACGGCCTACGTCGAGAGGAAGGCGCCCGGCGTGGACTTCGGGCGGATCTGGGAGGAGTGGCTGTACGGGGACGGGAAGCCCGCCCGCCAGGACCGGACGGGTGCCCTCACAGCTCCTTGCGCAACACCGCGCACGGGCGGCCGAGCTGGCGGTCCCTGCGGTGGTCGATGATCCCGTAGCCGAGGGTCGTCCAGAAGGCCAGGCCCTTGGGGTTGTTGTCGAGGACGGCCAGGCGTACGGCGGGGCGGCCCGCCGTGCGGAAGCGGTCCTCGACGAGGGAAGCCAACCGGCGGCCGTGTCCCTGCCGTTGCACGGTCGCGTCCACCATCAGCAGGCCGATCCACGGGTCGGGGTCGGCCGGGTCGGGGTGGTGGGCGAGGGTGATCGCGGTCCCGACCAGGCGGCCCTCGCAGCGGGCGAGCAGCACCTCCACGTCCGGGTTGCTCAGCTCGCCGGCCAGCGCGGCCGCCACCTGTTCCGGGCGGATGTCGTCCGGGTCCGGGAAGTCGCCGCTGAGGGCGTGGAAGTCGCGGTTGGAGGCGTAGACCGCGGTGAGTTCGGTGAGCAGCGGCGGCGGGATGCTACGGGGCAGGCGGTCGAGGATCACGCTGGGCAACCTATCGCGGGGCATGCCGGGAACTCCGGTGTCCGGAGACTCCGGTTCAGGTTCGCCGACGGCCGCCCCGAGGGACATGACGCCGGTCGGTCTCCAGGACCCGGTCGGGGTCCTGGAGACCGGCGGTGTCCGCGGTGTCCGCGGTGTCCGTCAGACGTTCACCCCGAAGTCCTGGGCGATGCCCACCAGGCCCGAGGCGTAGCCCTGGCCGACCGCGCGGAACTTCCACTCGGCGCCGTTGCGGTAGAGCTCGCCGAAGACCATGGCCGTCTCCGTGGCCGCGTCCTCCGACAGGTCGTAGCGGGCGATCTCGGCGCCGCCGGCCTGGTTGATGATGCGGATGTAGGCGTTGCGGACCTGGCCGAAGTTCTGGCCGCGGTTCTCCGCGTCGTAGATGGAGACCGGGAAGACGACCTTGTCGATGTCGGCCGGGAGGGCGGCGAGGTTGACGTTGATGGCCTCGTCGTCGCCGGCGCCCTCGCCGGTGCGGTTGTCGCCGGTGTGGACGATGGTGT
Organism: Streptomyces sp. S.PNR 29; assembly: GCF_030386795.1. Classification (GTDB taxonomy): domain Bacteria; phylum Actinomycetota; class Actinomycetes; order Streptomycetales; family Streptomycetaceae; genus Streptomyces. The sequence continues at coordinate 830,237 of NZ_JANUQM010000001.1, read as the reverse complement.
TGTCCGGGGTCTGCTTGTTGTTGAAGAAGACGAAGTGGGCGTCGGAGTACACCTTGCCCTGGCCGTTGACCGCGATCGCGGACGCGTCGAGGTCGAAGTCGGTACCAGTGGTGGTACGGACGTCCCAGCCGAGGCCCACGGTGACGGCGGTCAGGCCCGGAGCTTCCTTGGTGAGCGAGACGTTGCCGCCCTTGGACAGGCTTACAGCCATTGTTGGGAGTCCTTCCCTCGTTACGTACGCAATATTCCGTGCGGTTCGTGCCGCAAGAAGCTACAGCTACCCCTATCAACGTCGAGAGGGGGACGCGGGGTTCCAGGTCGCTTTACTTTCTTTACCGGGATATTCGAGTGACGTGGACCGGGCGGAACCGGGAACATGGACGGCATGTCCGGTCCCTATGTCATCCGTGGCTCCGTCTCGCTTCCCGAGGCCGAGCTCATGTGGCGTTTCTCGCGGTCGTCGGGGCCCGGCGGACAGCACGTCAACACCAGCGACACCCAGGTGGAGCTGAGCTTCGACCTGTCCCGCACCGAAGCGCTTCCCGAGGTGTGGAAGCGGCGGGCGCTGGAGCGGCTGGCCGGGCGCCTCGTCGACGGCGTCGTCACCGTCCGCTCCTCCGAGCACCGCTCCCAGTGGCGCAACCGCGAGGCCGCCGCCGTACGCCTGGCCGCGCTCCTCGCCGAGGCGACCGCACCCCCGCCCAGGCCGCGCAAGCCGACCCGGATCCCCCGGGGGATCAACGAGCGCCGGCTGCGGCAGAAGAAGCAGCGCGCCGAGATCAAGCGGGGGAGGACCGGACGGGACTGGGGCTGAGTCGGCCTTCGCGTTCGCACACGATCGTCGATCCGGGTCCATTCGCCCGCCCGCCCCTCTAGGTCGTGTCCGCAAAGTCCCTCCGTCCGCCCGGAGGGCGGGCCCTGCGGCGTCTGGTGCGTGCTCTCGGCGTGCCGGGTGCAGCCCCTCGTACTGGACGTACTTGGGTCTGCGCCCGGTGCGGCGAGAGTGCGTGCCAGGCGTCGCGGGGCAGGAGGGACTTTGCGGACACGGCCTAGGACAGCTCAAGCACCCCTACCGTCTGGCCGCCGCTGGTCTCGCCGGTCGTCCGGAAGCCGAGGCCCAGGTAGAAGGCGCCCGGGCCGGTCGGACCGGGGTGCCAGGTGACGTAGAACTGCTCGCCGCCCCGGCGGCGGATCTCGGCGGCCACGGACTCCACGGCGAAGCGGCCGTACCCCCGGCCCTGCACCCCGGCGTCGATGTTCAGCCGCCACAGGCCGGAGCGGAACAGGGTGCCGTCCTGGTGCCAGTCGATGCCGAAGAAGGCCATGAGGAAGCCGACCGGGCGGTCGCCGTCGACGATCAGACGCGGCCAGGCCACGCCGGGATGGACGTACGCCTCCGCCAGCGACTTGACCACCGGCGAGACGGCGTGCTCCTGGTCGGGGCGGACCCGGACGGCGAGGGCGGCGTCGAGGTTCTGGGGGGTGATCTCCTCCAGGCGGAGGCCGGTGATCGTCATGCGCGCACCCTAGGCGGGCCGGTCACTGCCGGGCCAGCGAAAATTTCGCGTCTCAGCCCAGCTGCCGGTACCGCCCGCGGAAGTACGTCAGCGGCCCCCCGTCCGCGCTCGGCACCCGGGCCGTGAGGACCCGGCCGATCACCAGCGTGTGGTCGCCGGCCGGCACCCGCTGCTCGGTCCGGCACTCCAGGGTCGCGAGGGCGCCGCCCACCAGGGGCGCCCGGGAATGCTCACCCCGGACGTACGCGATGTCCTCGAACAGCAGGCGGTCGCTGATGCGGCCCTTCATGGCGAAGCGGCCCGCGATGTGCCGCTGGCTCTCGGAGAGGACGGAGACCGCCCACAGGGGCTGCTCGGCGAGCAGGTCGTCCATGCGGGAGCCCTCGCGCAGGCTGACCAGCACCAGCGGCGGGTCCAGGGAGACCGAGATGAACGCGGTGGCCGTCATGCCGACGTCCTCGCCGGCCGGCGCCCGGGGGTCGTCCGGGTCCAGCGGCGGCTCCTGCGCGGTCACCAGGACCACGCCCGAGGCCAGCCGGGACATGGCGGCGCGGAACTCGTCGTTGCTCACCTCCCCAGCATGCCCGGAGGCGGGCGACGGGATCACCGGGGACGTGGCGGAGGGAGTGTTCGGCACGCCGGAAACGCTAGTCGCCACGCCGTGTGCGGCGCATCGGACCCCGGTCCGAGAGCGGACCTAGGACTCGTGGCGTAGTCTCCACGAATTGCGTTCGGTAAACGCACAGGAAAAACGCAGAAACCTCACTCAATTGTTCATCTTTCCCTGTGACTTGAGTCACAAGGGGCGAGAATTGTTGACCCTGTGTACCGAGTGGGCAGCGCGCTGTGATTCAGTGGCTGGGAAGCTGCAACGACGATACCGCCGAAGAGAACCCTTGATTCGCTGCGAGGTCTCGGGGGGAGGGCGAGCATGGAGGCCGAGTCGGAGCCGTACGTCCGCCTTGCGTCCCTGCGGCAACTGCACCAGGTCATGGCGGACATGAACACGGCTCGTAGTCTGGCGGACACACTGCAGACCGTCGCCGACGGCGTCGTGAGCGCCCTCGGGTACGAGCTGGCATGTGTGAACCTCGTACGCCCCGACGGCGACCTCGTCGTCGCCGCCTTCGCCGGCAACCCCGCCGCCGAGGCGCTCATCACCGGCCGGGTCGGCTCCCGCGAGTCCTGGGACCGGCGCCTGACCATGGGCGAGCACTGGGGCGACCTGGTGTTCATACCCCACACCGAGGGCTGGATCCTCGACGACGACGACGTCCCGCAGTGGTACACCGACGGTCCCGCGCCCCGCTTCGAGGACGAGTGGCACCCCTCCGACCGGCTCTTCGCCCCGATGTTCGCGCCCGGCGCGCAGGGCGGCGGCTCGTCCGGCGAGCTGATCGGCGTGCTCTCCGTGGACCGCCCGCGCAACGGCCGGCGCCCCGGCGCGTGGGGGCGCGAGGCGCTGCAGATGTACGCCTTCCAGGCCGCGATCGCGATCAGCAACGCCCGCCTGCGCGCCAACATGCAGCGCGCCTTGGTCCGCCTGGAGCGTGAGCAGCAGGCCCTCAGGGCGAGCGAGGAAAGCTTCAGGCAGGCCTTCGAGTACGCCCCCTCCGGCATGGCCATCGCCGAGATGGGCGGCGACCAGCACGGCCGGATCCTGCGCACCAACGACGCCCTGTGCCGCCTGCTCGGCCGCCCCGCCTCCGTGATGCGCCGCTACTCCTTCTCCGACCTGGTCCACCCCGAGGACATAGGCACCCTGCTGCGCACCTCGGCGGAGGGCGGCCGCGCGGAGCTCCGCCTCGGCCGCCGCGACGGCACCTACGTCTGGGTCTCCCTGCGCAACTCCGTCGTCGCCGACGCCGCCGACGGGCCCCGCTTCCTGCTCACCCACGTCGAGGACATCGAGGAGCGCAAGCGCCGCGAGCTGCAGCTCGCCCACCGTGCCTCGCACGACTCCCTCACCGGCCTGCCCAACTCCGCCGAGCTGCGCTCCCGCCTCTCCGCACGCCTGTGCCAGCGCCCCCAGTCGCCGCACCCCGCCGTGCTCGACTCGGCCGACTCGGTGGACGCGGCCTACGGCCACCCCGCCTTCGACGTGGCCGGCCACGGCTTCGACTTCCGGCCCGGCACCGAGATGTTCGACACATACGACCACCATGTGCACACCGTCGCGCCGCCCGACGACCGCGACGACGGCACCAAGGGGCTCGCGGTGCTCTTCTGCGACCTCGACGGCTTCAAGTCGATCAACGACCGGTTCGGGCACAACGCCGGTGACGCGGTCCTCATCGAGGTCGCCCGCCGCCTCAGCAACGGCGTCCGGGACGGCGACACCGTCGCCCGGCTCGGCGGCGACGAGTTCGTCATCCTCGCCGACGGCCTCGGCCGCGCCGACGCCCAGGACCTCGCCGTACGCCTGCGCAACGAGATCATCCAGCCGATCCGCGCCGAGGGCCGCGCCGTACGGGTCGGCGCCAGCTTCGGCATCGGCTGGGCACACTGCGGCATGACGGCGGACGAGGTGTTGAAATCCGCTGACGAGCGGATGTACGTCGAGAAACGATCTCGTCCCAAACAGCATCGACGCGCCGGGTGACCCCCAGGTCAGTGGGCTGATGCGGTGTGAGTCACCCGTTTGGGCCAGCTGGAGCGGGTAGGCTCGCTCATCTCACCACCCGTACCGCATCCGCACCGCACCTGTTGAGGAGACCTAGGGATGACGCCCGGCAACAACGGCGCGAGCACGCCCGAGGACGACGACCCGTTCGGCTACCTGTACGCCGACGGGCAGGCCAACGGAGCCCAGCCGCCATCCGGTGGTTACGGCTACCCGAACTCGGTGAACCGGGTGCGGACCGTCGGTACCCGGCAGTACGGCCAGCAGCCGCAGGCCGCCGGCCAGACCGCCCCGTACGCCCAGGCCCCGCAGCAGCAGGGCCGGCCGAACGCGCACTACGCCGCGCCGGAGACGTTCCCGGGCGGCGCCCCCACGACCCAGCAGCAGTCGGTGCCGGGCGACGGCGGCCGTGGCCGCGGGCCCAACACCAAGGGCCTGCTGATCGGCGCGGTGGCGGTGGTCGCCGCGGTCGTCGTCGGTATCGGCGTGGCCATGATGAGCGGCGACGACTCCAAGAACGACAACGCCGGCAACCAGGCGTCCACCGCCCCGTCCGCCGAGCAGAGCGGCGAGCCGAGCCCGTCGGCCAGCAACAGTGCGGCGGCCAGCGATGTGGAGCTGCCGAAGACCGACGCGAAGGCGATGCGGCTGGACGGCGGGGCCGCCACGGCGTCGGACGTCAAGGGCGCCCAGGCGGACGGCGGGGTCTATGTGACGGGCTTCAACACGGTCGGCGCTTCGGTCACGTGGACCGTCAACGGCATTCCCAAGACCGGCAAGTACACCGTGTACGTCGGCTACAGCGTCCCCGGAAAGGACGGCACCGCCACGCTCACGGTGAACGGAACGCCCTCCAAGACACCGGTCGACCTGAAGAACTGGACCGGCGCACCCGAGGGCGACTACACCAAGGGCTGGACGAAGACCTACAACTACGTGCAGCTGAACAAGGGCACGAACACCATCAAGCTCTCCTGCGAGCAGGGCAACCAGTGCGACGCGCTGCTCGACCGGATGTGGCTGGCGAAGGGCTGGGTCGGGAGCTGATCCCTGGCCGGTCGGGCTGAGAAGCAGTCGAGAACACAGCAAAAGGGCGTTACGCCGCGCTGACCTCCGCCGTCACCGCTACCCGCCCCAGCAGGTCCTCGTAGGCCCCCCGGTCGAACTCGCCCGCTGTCGGCGCCAGCACCGTCGCCGCCGACAGGGAGACCGCGCGGGTCAGCCGGTCCGGCCAGGGCAGCCGTTCCACCAGGCCCGACAGCAGGCCCGCGACCACCGAGTCGCCGGCGCCGGCCGGGTTGCCGTGGACACGGGACGGCGGGGCCGCGCGCCAGCGGCCCTCAGCGGTCACCGCGAGCAGTCCCTCCGTGCCGAGGGAGGCGACGACGGCCCGGGCGCCGCGCCGACGGGCGTCCTGCGTGGCCCTCAGCGGCTCGTGCGAGCCGGTGAGCTCGGCCAGTTCCTCGGCGTTCGGCTTGACGATGTCCGGCCGGGCGGCGACCCCGCGCCGCAACGGTTCGCCGCTGGTGTCCAGCAGTACCGGCACGCCCGCCGCCCGGGCGGTGCGCACCAGCCCGGCGTACGCGCCCACGGGCACCCCCGGGGGCAGGCTGCCGCACAGGGCCACCGCGGAGGCGGAGGCGAGCAGGCCCTCGTACGCCTCCTGGAAGGCGGACCACTCGGCGGGCGAGACGGCAGGGCCGGGTTCGTTGAGCTGGGTGGTGTCGCCGGTCCGCGCGTCGACGACGGCGATGGTGCGGCGGGTCGCGCCGGCCACCGGCACGAGCGCGTCGGTGATCCCCCGGGCTGCGGCGAGCCCCTCCCGCACCACCCGTCCCGTGGCTCCGCCTGCGAAGCCGGTGACCGTCACCTCGTGGCCGAGGGCCGCGAGGACGCGGGCCACATTGACGCCCTTCCCGCCCGGCCGTTCCGTCACCTCGGAGATCCGGTGGGAGGCGTGCGGCCTGAGTGCCCGTACGCGATAGGTGATGTCGAGAGCGGTGTTCAGCGTGACCGTGAGGATCACCCGGGCCGACCTCCCCCGATGAATACGCTTGTCCGACGTTCCGGAGGCTCGATCATGCCAAAGAGACGGCGGCCCGCCCAGTCGTCGGATCGGCCACCGTCTCCCGACTACCGGACGGATCGGTCCAGTTGGGGCTCAACCACCCATGCGCCCCGGCGCATCACACCCTTCAGGTCGAAGGCGGCGTCCAGAAGCACCAGGTCGGCGTCCTTGCCGGGCTCCAGGGAGCCCACCCGGTCCTGCAGCCCCAGCAGCCTGGCCGGGTTGGCGGAGAGGGCCGCGACCACGTCCTCCACGGGCAGCTTGTCGACGGTCACCGCCCGCTTGAAGGCGCGGTCCAGGGTGAGGGTGGAGCCGGCGATGGAGCCCTCACCGGCCACCCGGGCCACGCCGTCGCGCACCTCGACCCTCAGCGGGCCCAGCCCGTAGACGCCGTCCCCGAACCCGGCCGCGTCCATCGCGTCCGTGATGAACGCCACGCGGTCGGCGCCCGCGTGGTGGAACGCCAGCTCCAGGGCGGCGGGGTGCAGATGGGTGCCGTCGTTGATCAGCTCGACGGTGATCCGCTCGTCCTCCAGCAGCGCCGCGATGGGGCCGGGCGTGCGGTGGCCGAGCGGGGGCATCGCGTTGAACAGGTGGGTCGCCACGGTGGCGCCCGCGTCGATGGCCTCGACGGTCTGCTCGTAGGAGGCGTCGGTGTGTCCGATCGCGGCGAGAACGCCGTGGTCGGCGAGGAGGCGTACGGAGTCCAGGCCGCCGGGGAGTTCGGTGGCGAGGGTGACCATCCTGGCCTGGCCGCGGGCCGCGTCGACCAGTTTGCGGACCTCCGCCGGCTCGGGGTGGCGCAGCAGCGCCTCGGAGTGCGCGCCCTTGCGGCACGGCGAGATGAAGGGCCCCTCGAAGTGGATGCCCGCGATCTCGCCCTGCTCGGCGAGCTCGGACAGCAGCCCGGCCCGCTGGGCGAGGGTGTCCATCTCCTCGGTGACGGTGGAGGCGACGAGCGTCGTCGTGCCGTGCAGACGGTGGGTGTGGACGCCCTTGAGGACCTCCTCGGCCGTGCCGGAGGTGAAGGAGGCGCCGCCGCCGCCGTGGTTGTGGAGGTCGACGAAGCCGGGGACCACCCAGTGACCGGTGACGTCGACGGTCTCCGCGTCCACCGGGGCCGCGTCGGCGATCCGCGTGCCCCGCACGATCACGCGGCCGTCGTCCACGATCCCGGTGGGCAGCACCACCCGGGCACCGGCGAGAACCTTGCTAGCGGCCATCAGGTGGCTACCTCCGTACGGTCGGTGGAGTCGAGGAGATCCCAGGCCAGCAGCCCGGCACCCAGGCATCCGGCGGTGTCGCCCAGGGCGGCGGGGGCGAGGGACGGCAGCCTCTGGAAGGTGACGCGCCGCCGGACGGCCTCCCGCAGCGGTGTGAACAGGGTTTCCCCGGCCTCGGCGAGCCCGCCACCGATGATCAGGGTGCGCGGGTCCAGCAGGGTGAGCGCGGTGACCAGCCCGTCGGCGAGCGCGTCCACGGCCTCCTGCCAGACCTTCCGGGCCCGTACGTCCCCGGACTCGACGGCCTTCGCGCAGTCCGCCGCGTCCGCCCGGGCGTCCCCGCACGCGTGCGCCCACGCCTCGCTCACCGCCGCCGCGGACGCGAACCGTTCCAGGCAGCCGCGCTGCCCGCACGGACACGGGGTCCCCCCGGGGCGTACGACGATGTGACCGATCTCGCCCGCGAAGCCGTGGGCGCCCGCCTCCACCCGGCCGTCGACGCCGATGGCGCCCGCGATACCGGTGCCCAGCGCCACGAACAGGAACCGGTCGGTGCCCTGCCCCGCCCCGATCCGGCCCTCGGCGAGCCCGCCGGTGCGGACGTCGTGGCCGAGGGCGACGGGGAGGCCGCCGAGCCGTTCGGCCAGCAGCTCGCGCAGGGGTACGTCCCGCCAGCCCAGGTTGGCCGCGTAGACGGCGACACCGCGCGTCTCGTCGACGATGCCGGGGACCGCGACACCGGCGGCGGCGGCCGGCTCGCCGAAGCGGTCGAGGCCGTACGCGCGCAGCTCGGCGGCGAAGTCGAGGATGCCCTCGACGACGGCCTCGGGTCCGCGCTCGCGCCCGGTGGCCCGGCGGGTCTGGTGGATCAGCTCGCCGTTCGCCCCTGCCAGGGCGGCCTTCATCCCGGTGCCGCCCACGTCGAGGGCGATGACATGTCTCACGAGGACAGTGTGGCCCGAGGACCCGCGAGAGGTCTAGTCCATTCGCGTGGTGTAGACCTTATGGGTCGTCAGTTATGTCTGACGATTCGAAAGTTTCGCGAAAAGTTTGGGGCAGGATCAGTGCAGCGGCGCAGGACAGGAACGATCGCGGTGGTGTCCGCACTGGGCATGACGGCGGTCCTCGGCGGCTGCGGCGTCACCGGCGCCTCCAGCGAGGTGACCCTGAAGCTGGTCGCCGCCGACTACGGCGACAGCAAGGCCAACAGCTCCCAGAGGTACTGGGACGACCTGGTCGAGGAGTACGAGGCCGAGCACCCCGGCGTGAAGATCGACGTCACGGTCTACTCGTGGAACGACATCGACCGCAAGGTCAGAGAGATGGTCGACGCCGGCGATCCGCCGGACATGGCGCAGATCGGCGCCTACAGCGACTACGCGGCCAAGGACCTGCTCTACCGGGCCGACGACGTGCTCTCCATACCCGTCCAGGCCGGCTTCGTCTCGCAGCTCGCCGCCGCCGGGGAGGTGCACGGCGTGCAGTACGGCATGCCTTTCGCGTCGTCTACGCGCGTTCTCTTCTACAACAAGAGCCTCTTCGCCAAGGCGGGCATCACCCCGCCCACGTCCTGGGCGGATCTCGCCGCGGACGCGGAGGCGCTCAAGGCGGAGGGCGTGAAGTACCCGTACGCCCTGCCCCTCGGGCCCGAGGAGGCGCAGGCCGAGACCATGCAGTGGATGCTGAGCGGCGGGGGCGGCTACACCGACACCGTCGGCACCTACGGCATCGACTCCCCGGAGAACGTCGAGACCTTCACCTGGCTCAAGAACGAGCTGGTCGACAAGGACCTCACGGGTCCCGTCGCCCCCGCCGAGCTCAACCGGGCCGACGCCTTCGCCGCGTTCGCGAACGGTGACGTCGGCATGCTCAACGGCCACCCCTCGCTGATGAAGATCGCCGCCAAGAAGGGTGTGAAGTTCGGCATGGTGCCGACACCCGGAAAGGGCGGCGAGAGCAAGTCCACGCTGGGTGTCGCCGACTGGATGACGGCCTTCAAGAAGAACGGCCACCGGGAGGAGGTCGGTGACTTCCTCGACTTCGTCTACAGCGACAAGAACGTCCTCGCCTTCTCCCGCGAGTACGACCTGCTGCCGGTCACCAGCTCCGCGTCCGAGGCCATGAGCACGGCGGCGGAGGACAAGGACCTCCGGCCCTTCCTCAAGGAGCTGGTCCTGTCCGAGCTCTACCCGGTCGGCAAGACCTCCTGGGCCGAGGTCAGCGCGGACATCAAGAAGCGGATCGGCCAGGCCGTCGCCCCTGGTGGCAACCCCTCGGCGGTGCTGTCGCAGATCCAGACGACGGCGACGCGGGCCGAGAGCGGGGAGTAGGCGGGGAGTGCTCACTGTCAGTGCCCGGCGTTACCGTGCCGGGCATGGAACAGGAGCCGCTCGGCCGCAGGGAACTGGACATCCTCGCGCTGGAACGCCGTGGCTTTCCCGGGCCCGGCGCGAAGGAGCGGGCGATACGGGAGGAGCTCGGCCTGGCGCCGGTCCGGTACTACCAGCTGCTCAACGCGCTGCTGGACGACCCGCGGGCGCTGGCGTCGGATCCGGTGACGGTGAACCGGCTGCGGAGGATACGGGAGGCGCGCAGGGCCGAACGCTGAGCCCTGCGCCGACTCCGACGCCGCTGGGGGCTGCGCCCCCAGACCCCCCTTCGGCCTGAACGGCCTCGTCCTCAAACGCCGGACGGGCTGGACAGGCCTGGCCGGCGCCAGGAGGTGGCCGACGTGTCATGCGTGTATCCCGCCCTCCCCGGATAGGGTCGCCGTATGGGCAGCCAAACGGACTCGACGTATCCCCTGGACTCCCCGGACCCTCTGCCGACGCCCACCACGCAGGGCGGGCGTGACGGCCTGAACGCCCTCCTCACCCGGGCCGAGCGTGCGCTGGTCGCCCTCGACTTCGACGGCACCCTCGCTCCGATCGTCCCGGACCCCGAGCAGGCGCGGGCCCACCCGGACGCGGTGCCGGCGCTGGCGGAGCTGGCCCCGAAGGTGGCCGCCGTGGCGGTGATCACCGGGCGCCCGCCCGGCGTGGCCGTACGGCACGGCGGCTTCGCGGGCGTGCCCGGCCTGGAGCACCTCGTCGTCCTGGGTCACTACGGCGCCGAACGCTGGGACGCCGCCACCGGCACCGTCACCGCCCCCGCCCCGCACCCCGGGGTCGCCGCCGTACGCGCCGAGCTGCCGGGGCTGCTGGACCGGGTCGGCGCGTGGCAGGGGACGTGGGTGGAGGAGAAGGGCAGGGCGGTCGCCGTCCACACCCGCCGCGCCTCGGACCCGCAGGCCGCCTTCGAGGCTCTGCGCGCCCCGCTCACCGACCTCGCCACCCGGCACGGCCTGGTCGTCGAGCCCGGCCGCATGGTCCTCGAACTGCGCCCGCCCGGCATGGACAAGGGCGTCGCCCTGGCGGAGTACGCCCGCGAGATCGCCGCCGACGCGGTCCTCTACGCCGGTGACGACCTCGGCGACCTCCCCGCCTTCGCCGCCGTCGACAAACTCCGCTCCGACGGAACGCCGGGCCTGCTGGTGTGCAGCGGCAGCGACGAGGTGACGGAGCTGAGGGAGAGGGCGGACCTGGTGGTGGACGGCCCGGCGGGGGTGGTGGGGCTGCTGCGGGGGCTGGCGGCAGGACTGAGGGCGTGAGGGTGTGACGGGCCAGGGCCTGAAGCCCGTGGTTCAGGCCCTGACCCGATGGTTCAGGCCCTGAGCGCCTCCAGCTGCTCCACGAACCACTGCGCCGGAGGAAGCGCCGTGGCCGCCGCGGCCAGCCGCTTGGCGTGCTCCGCCCGCTCCTCCGGCCCCATCGACAACGCCTCGTGCAGGGCCCGTGCGGTGTCCGTCACGTCGTACGGATTGACCCCGATCGCGTCCTCGCCCAGTTCCTCGTAGGCCCCGGCCTCCCGCGACAGCACCAGCGCGCACCCCTCGTCGGAGAGGACCGGCACCTCCTTCGCGACCAGGTTCATCCCGTCCCGGATCGGGTTCACCAGCGCCACGTCGGCCAGCCGGTAGGCCGCCAGCGACCGCGCGAAGTCGTCCTTCACATGCAGCACGACCGGCGTCCACCCCGCCGTCCCGTACGCGGCGTTGATGTCCTCGGCCACCCGCTGCACCTCGGCCGTGTAGTCGCGGTACACGGCGAGATCCTGCCGGGACGGGTACGCGAACGCGACGTGCACCACCCGCTCACGCCACTGCGGATGATCGTCCAGCAGCTGCCGGTACGCGAGCAGGCCCCGCACGATGTTCTTGGACAGCTCGGTCCGGTCGACCCGCACGATCGCCTTCCGGCCCGCGCCGATCTCCTCCCGCAGCGCCGCCATCCGCTCCTCGACGTCGGCCTCGTGCGCCCGCTTCCGCAGGAAATCAGCGTCCGCCCCCAGCCCGTGCACGCCGATCCGCGTGTCCCCGAGCCCCCCGGCGAACCGCTCGCAGCACGCGGTGAACGCGTCCGCCCAGCGCCGGGTCAGGAAGCCCAGCCGGTCGGCGCCCAGCATGCCCCGCAGCACCTGCCCGGCCACCTCGTCCGGCAGCATCCGGAAGTACTCCGGCGGCGCCCACGGCGTGTGCGAGAAGTGACCGATGCGCAGATCCGGGCGCAGCTCGCGCAGCATCCCCGGCACCAGCGTCAGGTGATAGTCCTGGACGACGACAGCCGCCCCCTCGGCCGCCTCTTCCGCCAGCGCCTCGGCGAAGGCCCGGTTGTAGGTCTCGTACGAGGCCCACTGCCGCCGGAACTCCGCGTCGAAGACCGGTTCCAGCGGCGTCTGGTACAGCATGTGGTGGACGAACCAGAGCACCGAGTTGGCGATGCCGTTGTACGCGTCGGCGTGCACGTCGGCCGGGATGTCCAGCATCCGTACGCCCGGCTCGCCGACCCCGCGCCGTACCGCCTCGCGGTCGCCGTCGGACAGGGCGGAGCACACCCACAGCGCGCCCGCGTCCGGCCCGATGGCCGACAGGCCGGAGACGAGCCCGCCGCCACCGCGTTTGGTGCGCAGCGAGCCGTCGTCCTGCACCTCGTACGAGACCGGACCCCGGTTGGAGGCCACCAGTACCTGCGCAGCACCGTACGTTGAAGCCATACGCCTCAACCTAGCCCGGCCCGGAACCGCTCAAACGTGCGGTTCACCTCACTGGCAGGGGCCGCACAGGGACTTCAGGCCACCTTGCGGGCGGCGTACTCCGCGATCTCCGTCATCGGCGGCCGCTCCTCCGTGTCCACGGAGTACGTGCGCGGCTCGAAGCCGTCCTGGCCCCGCTCGAACTGGGTGAGGGAGGGGCGGACGAGGTGGCCGCGGGCCAGCCGCAGCTGGGCGGTGCGGTAGATCGCGGCGGCCATCCGGCCCAGCGCCTGCCCGTCCTGGTGCCGGTGCTTGCGTACGCCCACGTCGACCTGGGCGAGGGCGTCCAGGCCCACCAGGTGCAGGGCGTCGACCAGCATGCCCAGCTCCACGCCGTACCCGACGGGGAACGGCAGCTGTTCGAGCAGCGAGCGGCGGGCCGCGTACTCGCCGCCGAGCGGCTGTACGAAGCCGGCCAGCTGCGGCCAGTGCATGTTCAGCAGCGGGCGCGCCATGAGTTCCGTGACCCGGCCGCCCTGGCCGGCCGTGGCGCCGAGCGGACGGTCGTACATGGCCTTGACCAGGTCGACGTCCGGGTCGGTGAGCAGCGGGCCCACGATCCCGGAGACGAAGTCGGAGGAGAACTCCCTGAGGTCGGCGTCGATGAAGCAGACGATGTCGCCGCTCGTGACGAGCAGCGAGCGCCACAGAACCTCACCCTTACCGGGGACGGTCGGTATGCGCGGCAGGATCTCGTCCCGGTGGACCACCCGGGCCCCCGCCGCCGCGGCGACCTGCGACGTACGGTCGGTCGACCCGGAGTCGACGACGACGATCTCGTCGACGAGCGGCACCTGCAGCATCAGGTCGTGGCGGATGACGGCGACGATGTCGCCGACCGTCTCCTCCTCGTTGAGCGCCGGCAGCACGACGCTGACCGTCTGGCCCGTGCGCTGTTTGGCGGCCAGGATCTTGTGGAGCGGGCGATCGGTCACGGACCAGGAGCGAGTGCTCAGCCAGCGCTCGACTTCTTCCAGCACGGTCTGCGGCTCCTCACGGTTGTCTCGCGGTTCGGACGACTATCTCAACTGTCCTGGTCGTCGGTTACAGTCTTGAACAACGCGGGTGACCATCGCATGTCCGGGGTCAGCCGCTGTTCACAACCACATACAGCTCATCCAGAGGGGCAGAGGGACACGGCCCGATGAAGCCCCGGCAACCCTCCAGCCGGTTCTCGTATCGACTGCTGTGCGAGCACAGCCGAACGCTCCGCGAGGCTCCCGGCTAGGGAAGGTGCCAAATCCGTCTCACGGCGAGATGCGTCGTGAGGAAGATGAGGAGAAAGGGCCTCGCCTCACATGGCTGTGCAGACTGTTGCAAGCTCCACCGACTCCACCGTCGACCTCGGTCCCGCCACGGCGTTGAGCTGCCGCGAGTGCGGGCACCGCGTACCCCTCGGCCCGGTCTTCGCGTGCGAGGAGTGTTTCGGCCCGCTGGAGATCGCCTACGACTTCTCAGCCTACGACGCCGAGGAGCTCCGCAAGCAGATCGAGGCGGGCCCCAGCAACATCTGGCGGTACGCGCCGCTGCTGCCCGTCCCGGCGGACGTGGCGACCAAGCCGAACATCAACCCGGGCTGGACCAAGCTCGTCAAGGCGGACAACCTGGCGCGCGAGCTCGGCGTGACCGGCGGGTTGTATGTGAAGGACGACTCCGGTAACCCGACGCACTCCTTCAAGGACCGCGTCGTCGCCCAGGCCCTGGAGGCCGCCCGCGTCTTCGGCTTCACCACGCTCTCCTGCTCCTCCACCGGCAACCTCGCCGGTGCCGTGGGCGCCGCCGCCGCCCGCGCAGGCTTCCGGTCCTGCGTGTTCATCCCGCACGACCTGGAGCAGGGCAAGGTCGTCATGGCCGCCGTCTACGGCGGTGACCTCGTCGGTATCGAGGGCAACTACGACGACGTGAACCGCTTCTGCTCCGAGCTGATCGGCGACCCGGCCGGCGAGGGCTGGGGCTTCGTCAACGTCAACCTGCGCCCGTACTACGCGGAGGGCTCCAAGACCCTGGCGTACGAGATCTGCGAGCAGCTCGGCTGGCGGCTGCCCGACCAGATCGTCGTCCCGATCGCGTCCGGCTCGCAGCTCACGAAGATCGACAAGGGTCTGCAGGAGCTGATCAAGCTCGGGCTGGTCGAGGACAAGCCGTACAAGATCTTCGGTGCGCAGGCCGAGGGCTGCTCGCCGGTGTCGACCGCCTTCAAGGCGGGTCACGACGTCGTCCGGCCCCAGAAGCCGAACACCATCGCCAAGTCCCTCGCCATCGGCAACCCGGCCGACGGCCCGTACGTCCTCGACATCGCCCGTCGCACGGGCGGTGCGGTGGAGGACGTCACCGACGAGCAGGTCGTCGACGCGATCAAGCTGCTCGCCCGGACGGAGGGCATCTTCGCGGAGACGGCGGGTGGCGTGACGGTGGGCGTGACCCGCAAGCTGATCGAGAACGGCGTCCTCGACCCGGCCAGGTCGACGGTCGTCCTCAACACGGGCGACGGCCTGAAGACCCTGGACGCGGTGGCGGGCACGGGGCTCACCGCGACCATTCGTCCCAGCCTGGACTCGTTCCGCGAGGCCGGTCTCGCGTAGCGGCTTCGGCCGGCTGTCCCACCGCATCTGCACACCCGACCGGAGGTCACCCCGTATGAGCGTCACCGTCCGCATCCCCACCATCCTGCGCACCTACACCGGTGGCCGGGCCGAGGTGTCCGCCGAGGGCGCGACCCTCGGCGAGGTCATCGCGGACCTGGAGAAGAACCACACCGGCATCGCCGCCCGCGTCCTCGACGACCAGGGCAAGCTGCGCCGCTTCGTCAACGTGTACGTCAACGACGACGACGTCCGCTTCGAGCAGGGGCTGGAGACGGCGACCCCGGACGGCGCAGGCGTCTCCATCATCCCGGCCGTCGCCGGAGGCTGACCGAGGCCCGTCGTTACCTTCGGTAACGGCAGTGACGCAGAGTTCATCGAATTGCCCCCTCCGTAAGAGAAGCGGAGGGGGCAATTCCGTGTGGTTGAGCGCGGTACAGTTGGGGAAGGTGCCGCCGAATCACTGGCCGGGAGCCCTGAATTTCTGCCGCATGCCCGACGAGATGTAGCCAAAGTGTGGGCACTCTTCGCGGCTTTTGTTCCTTTTGTGTAGCCCGACTTGCCCTGAAATGCAGCGAATTCTCGCCACATTCCGGACCGCGCGAGTCCAGATTTCTCGTCCGATTGACCTGTTGCAGACGGCAGTTGGACAGATACATTCAGCCGCGGTCGACGCGTTCCGGCGCACGCCCCCAACCGTTGGGGGGTGAGGTCTGACCCGGATCCGCGAAGTGTGGATCTGTGCAAGGGCCAGTAATAGGGGAGTTAGGCATGGCTCAGGGCACCGTCAAGTGGTTCAACGCGGAGAAGGGGTACGGCTTCATCGCGGTCGACGGTGGTGCGGATGTTTTCGTCCACTACAGCGCGATCCAGATGGACGGTTACCGCACCCTGGAAGAGGGCCAGCGGGTGGAGTTCGAGATCTCGCAGGGTCAGAAGGGCCCGCAGGCCGACATGGTGCGCGTCACCGCCTGATGCACGCGACCAACCGCTGACCATCGGTCTTCTCTGAAGGGCCCGTACCCCCCGGGGTACGGGCCCTTCGGCGTGCCCGTGCCTTGCCCGCCTCCTTGCTCGCACCCTGCTCGCGCCCTGCTCGCGCCTTGGTCGCGCCCTCCGTGCGCCCTGCTCGCACACCGTTCGCGCGCGGCGGAGCGGCCCGCCCGATACCCGGTAGGCGCTTGCACTCGGCAGGGGCGAGTGCTAATCATTGGCGTTAGCACTCTGAAGGTGAGAGTGACAATGGAAGGACCGGGTCGGTGAGGCCACGGGCCGGATGGGGCAAGGAACCATCTCCGGCCGGGGCCGTCCGTCGCGGGCGCGGGCGCGGTCCGAAGTAATCACCCCCAGTCCTGGAGGGACCACTTCACATGGCCAAGATCATCGCGTTCGACGAGGAGGCGCGGCGCGGCCTCGAGCGCGGCATGAACCAGCTCGCGGACGCCGTCAAGGTGACCCTCGGCCCCAAGGGCCGCAACGTCGTCCTCGAGAAGAAGTGGGGCGCCCCCACGATCACCAACGACGGTGTCTCCATCGCCAAGGAGATCGAGCTCGAGGACCCGTACGAGAAGATCGGCGCCGAGCTGGTCAAGGAAGTAGCGAAGAAGACGGACGACGTCGCCGGTGACGGTACGACGACCGCTACCGTCCTGGCCCAGGCCCTGGTCAAGGAGGGCCTGCGCAACGTCGCCGCCGGCGCCAACCCGATGGCCCTGAAGCGCGGTATCGAGAAGGCCGTCGAGGCTGTCTCCGCCGCCCTGCTGGAGCAGGCGAAGGACGTCGAGACCAAGGAGCAGATCGCCTCCACGGCCTCCATCTCCGCCGCCGACACCCAGATCGGTGAGCTCATCGCCGAGGCGATGGACAAGGTCGGCAAGGAAGGCGTCATCACCGTCGAGGAGTCCCAGACCTTCGGTCTGGAGCTGGAGCTCACCGAGGGTATGCGCTTCGACAAGGGCTACATCTCGGCGTACTTCGCGACCGACATGGAGCGTATGGAGGCCGTCCTCGACGACCCGTACATCCTGATCGCGAACCAGAAGATCTCCAATGTCAAGGACCTGCTCCCGCTCCTGGAGAAGGTCATGCAGTCGGGCAAGCCGCTGCTGATCATCGCCGAGGACGTCGAGGGCGAGGCCCTGTCGACCCTGGTCGTCAACAAGATCCGCGGCACCTTCAAGTCCGTCGCCGTCAAGGCCCCGGGCTTCGGCGACCGCCGCAAGGCGATGCTGAACGACATCGCGATCCTCACCGGCGGCGAGGTCATCTCCGAGGAGGTCGGTCTCAAGCTGGAGAACACCTCCCTGGACCTCCTGGGCAAGGCCCGCAAGGTCGTCATCACCAAGGACGAGACCACCATCGTCGACGGTGCCGGTTCCGCCGAGCAGGTCGCGGGCCGCGTGAACCAGATCCGCGCCGAGATCGAGCAGTCGGACTCCGACTACGACCGCGAGAAGCTGCAGGAGCGCCTGGCGAAGCTGGCCGGCGGCGTGGCCGTCATCAAGGCCGGTGCCGCCACCGAGGTGGAGCTCAAGGAGCGCAAGCACCGCATCGAGGACGCCGTCCGCAACGCCAAGGCGGCCGTCGAGGAGGGCATCGTCGCCGGTGGTGGCGTGGCCCTGCTGCAGGCCTCCCAGGTGTTCGAGAAGCTGGAGCTCGACGGTGACGAGGCGACCGGCGCCCAGGCCGTGAAGCTCGCGCTTGAGGCCCCGCTGAAGCAGATCGCCGTCAACGCCGGCCTCGAGGGCGGCGTCGTGGTGGAGAAGGTGCGCAACCTGACCCCGGGCCACGGCCTGAACGCCGCGACCGGCGAGTACGTCGACCTGGTCAAGGAAGGCATCATCGACCCGGCCAAGGTGACGCGCTCCGCGCTGCAGAACGCCGCGTCGATCGCCGCGCTGTTCCTCACCACCGAGGCCGTCATCGCCGACAAGCCGGAGAAGGCCGCTGCCCCGGCCGGCGGCGGCATGCCGGGCGGTGACATGGACTTCTGATCGACCGGTTCCGGTTGATCGACCGTCCTTCCGTGACCGAGGGCGGCACCCCTGGAGACAGGGGTGCCGCCCTCGGGCGTTTCACACGCTCTGCCGCAGCACCGCGCGTTCCGCCTCCTCGACCAGCAGCCGGGCGGACGGGTCCCCGCCCCGGGCCCGTACGGTGCCCCGGACGAGCGCGAGATAGAAGAGTGCCGGCGCGCACGGGGTCCACGGGCCGGTCCGGTGCAGGAAGGCCAGGACCGACTCGGGGTCGGCGGGGACGAAGGCGTACTCGTCGTGCTCCCACTTGTCCTCGACGCCCCGGCTCCAGCGGGAGCGCAACTCCTCCTCGCTCAGGTCCGTGAGGACGGCCCGGAAGAACGCCGCCCACTGGTTGTTGCGCAGGTCGAGGCCGAAGCCCAGCAGTTCGAGGTCGACGCCGTCCGAGTCCTGCACGGCGAGTTCCTCCCGCAGGGCGCGGCGGGCGATGGCGTGCAGGCTGATCTCGCCGGTGGGGGAGAGGTCGTGGTTGGCGGCCGCGCCCTCGTTGGCCGAGGAGTTCCAGCGGCTGGCGTTGGGCCCGGCCACCTTGGAGCTGCGCCGGGAGAACAGCATCTTGTGGTCCTTGCCGGTCTCCACGGCCACGTTGACGCCGAAGCTGCAGAACATCCACGCCGGCGCGTCGAGCGGGTCCTGGTCCTCCAGGTACTGGCGGCGCAGGGTGGAGCCGTCGGCCAGCTTGCGGTCCAGGTTGATCGACGTGGTGAGGAAGTCGTAGTAGTCGGCGTCGAGGAAGACCATGGTGGCCTGGGGCTCCTCGGCGGTGTGGGTGCGGGAGACCACGAGGCTCTCCACCGCGAACCGCGGGTTGTTCCACCGGTACGGCTCGCCCGCGGCCTGCCTGCGCGCCTCCTCGTCCTCGATCTCACGCCGCCACAACCCGAGTTCGTCGGGGAACTGCACCCGGCGGGCCTCGTGGATGACGCGGACGTTCTCCTCCCTGATCGGGCGGGTCCCGTCACCTTCGTAAATGTGACAGTCGGTCATCTTCCCCAGAAGTGTGAATCTGTCCCGCTGTGCCATGAACTCCCCTTTCAAAACGTCGAGTTGGAAACGATAATGGCCCTTCGGGGGAACGCTGACCGGGGGAAACGGGGTGGTTGCGGTGTCCCGTGAGCGGGGCAGGGACTCGTCCCGGGGCGACGGACTGGTCGCCGTACTCGCCGTCGACACCTACGACAACCCGGCCAAACCACAGGGGCGCGAAGTCCTGCGGCACATCGGCGCGGTATCCGGCCGGTTCGCCACGATCGCCCAGCACAAACTGGGCTTCGGCAAGGTGCTGTCGCCTCCCCCGGAGCGCACCCGTGAGGGGATTTCCGCCTGGCTGGACGCCTTCCTGGACCGCCCGGCCGAACGCAAGATCCTGTACTGGACCGGCCACGGCGTCGACGACCCGGAGGGCTTCCACCTCGCCTGCCAGGACAGCTGGGCCGACGGGCCCTTCGACCCCGCGCGCTCCTTCGCCCTGACCGAACTCGTCGACCGTCTTCTTGACGAACGCAACCAGGCCCACACCCTTCTGATCCTCGACGCCTGCTCCTCGCACGGGCACCTGCCGGGGGCCCTGCACCGCGCCGTGGACCAGGAACGCCTGACGGTCGGCCACGCCCACCGGACCCGCAGCGCCGGGTTCGAGGTGATCGGCACCTCGGGCGTGGGGGAGACCATCCGCGAGGGGATGTGGATGCGGTGGCTCACCGCCGTACTGGACAACCCGGACCTCGAAGTCGCCGACCACTCCCGCCCGCTGAACCGGTTGTCCCTCTACTTCCCGGTGCCGTACCTGGTGATGGCCGTCGATCAGGAGGCGGCGGCCGAGGGCCTGGAGACCGCCGACGAGCGGCCCGGTCACGTGGTGGTCCGTCCGCTGCCCAACAGCTTCCTGCACAACCCGTACTTCGACGGCGACGACCCGGACCGTGACGCCCGATGGGCCCGGCAGGCGGTCCTCGCCGACGACGCCCCGCCGCCGTGGACCGAGGAGGCGCACTTCGGGCTGGAGGAGGGTGGCGTCCTGGAGCGGGAGTTCACCGGTCGGCAGGCCGCGCTGAGCCGTCTCGTCCGGTGGCTGGACACCGTTCCGCACGGCATGCAGGTGGTCACCGGACCCGGCGGCTCCGGCAAGACCGCGCTGCTCGGCAGGCTCGCCCTGCTGTCCGTGGCGCGCCGCCGACGGCGCCTGGACCCGCAGCCGCCCCCGCAGATCTGCCCCCGGCCGGGCACCGTGCACGCCCTCGTCACCTGCCGCGACACGTCACTCGGCGCCCTCGTCGGGGCGGTGTGGGACGCCCTGACCGTCTTCGGCACCATGCCGGACCGGCCCGACGCGACGGCGGACCCGGCGGCGTGCGCGGCCGCCGTCGGTGAACTGGCCCGGCGGGAGGGCGGCGCCCTCAACCTGGTGTTCGACGGGCTCGACGAGGCGATGCCCGGACAGGCGCACGAGATCGCCCGGCACCTTCTCAACCGCCTGGCCGAGACGCCGGGCGTCAAGGTCGTCGTCTCCACCCGCCCCCGGCCCCGGCGGGAACTCGCCCAGGGCGCACCCGGGCAGAGCCTGCTGGAGGTGCTCGACACCTCGGCCCCGCCCCTGGCACTCGACGAGGACGACGACACGGAACGGGACATCACGGCGATGGCCGAGGCGGTCCTGGCCGCCCCCCGGTCGCCGTACGCCGGTGACCGGCGGGCCGCCCAGCGTGCCGAGGCGGCGCAGACGATCGCCGAGGAAAGCGGCCGTCTCTTCCTCGTCGCCCGGCTGATCGCCGGACAGCTGGTGCGGGAACAGCGCCTGCCCACCCAGGAGGAGCTGGCCTCCCGGCTCCGGGAGGCCGGTACGGGGCTTGAGACCTGGGTGCGCAGGGAGCTGGCGTACCTCGAAGGGGACGACGGTGCGGGACAGGCGGTGCGAGCCCTCGCGCCGCTGGCGCTGGCGCACGGCGGTGGGGTTCGGGACCTCGGGCTGCTGATGGCGATGGCGGGGGCCCTGAGCGGCGGCTCCCTGAGCGGCGGCGCAGCCCGGGAGGTGCTCACCCGGGCCGAGGGCGGCCTGGTCTCGGTGGAGTCGGGGACCTACCGGCTGGCGCACGCCGGTTTCGGGGCGCACGTCCTGCAGCGGGCCGGGCTCAGCCCGCAGGAGGGGCACCGACGGCTGCACGACGCCCTGCGCGCCCGCTGCGGCGGCGACTGGACGCGGGCCGACGACTACACGCGGTCCTTCCTCGCCGTCCACGCGGCCCAGGCGGGCGCCGACCGCCTGCGCGAGCTCCTCGACGACCCCGAGTTCCTGGTGCACACCGACCCCGACTCCGTCCTGCCGCTGGCCACCGCACAGGTGCGGGAG
This sequence comes from Streptomyces sp. S.PNR 29, assembly GCF_030386795.1. Taxonomy (GTDB): domain Bacteria; phylum Actinomycetota; class Actinomycetes; order Streptomycetales; family Streptomycetaceae; genus Streptomyces. The sequence continues at coordinate 808,713 of NZ_JANUQM010000001.1, read as the reverse complement.
TGCGACGGTGCCGCCCTGTACGTCCGGGTGGCGGACGCCTTCCGGATCCGGCGGGACCCGGCCGAGCGCCGGGCGCTGCTGCGCGCCGCCGCGTTCGTCCACCACCGGTCGAGCGCCTACCGGAGGATGCGCGGACCGGGGTTCGAGCGCCTGCCGTGGACGGAGGAGTGGACGGACGCCCGGCCCCTCGCCCTCGACCTGCGGTGGCCCACCGTGCGGGGCGGGGCGCGGGCGCTGCACTGGTCGGCCGCCGCTGCCCCCGCCGCCTCCTGGGACGGCGCACTCTCCGCCGCCGGCCCCGGCGCTGTCGTGGTCCACCACCCCGAGACGGGGAAGCTGCAGCTCACCCGCCGGCCACCGGACCGGCGGCGGGTCCTGACCAAGGTCACCGACGCGCTGGTGGGCGGACGGCGCGTCACCGCCGCCGGCGACCGCGACGAGATCGTCCTCTGGGACGACCAGACGGCCCACCCCGCCCAGGTCTTCCACTGGGGCGGCGCCTCCGACAGCCTCACCGTCGAGGAGTGCGGCAACCGGGCGCTGCTGATGGCGGCCGACGGGCGGCGGGTGTGGGCCTGGCAGTGGGACGCGGGAGGCAGCGTGTCCCACGCCGTCCTCGCCGACGTGACGGAACTGCCCGCCGACCGGATCGCCCTGGTCTCCCTGGGTGCCCGGCACTTCCTCCTCGCCGCCGGGCACGAGACCGTCCTGTACGAGGTGCACCCGCGGGGCGACCGGCTGCTGGGCGCCCGCCGGGTGCTCCGCGCGGGCACCCGGCCCGCCCGTGCGGCAGCGGCGCTGGCGGACGGCACCAAAGCGTGGCTGGCCTGCACCGACGGGCGCACCGCGACCGTGTGGCGCCTGACCCCGGCCGACGGCGGCCCACAGATCGGCGAGGTGCTGTCCGTCCCCTCCCCGGCCCGCGGCCTCGCTCTCGGCCGCTGGGGCGACAGGCCCCTGCTGGTGCTGCACGAGGACCACCAGGTCGTCGTCCACGGCATCACCCACGACGTTGCGGCGGCGGACCGGGACAGCCGCCTCTGTGTCTTCCCCGTGACCGGGCACCGGCACGGAGGGGCCCTCGCCTGCGACCCCGCCGGCACCGGCCGGATCGCCGTCGCGGACGGCCCGGACGTACGGATCCTGGACGTCGCCTCGGCGGCGCGGGCCCACGGCGAAGGCCTGCGCCGGGGACACACCGAGCGCCTCATGGTCGAGCTGGCCGCCGGCCGGCCCGGCACGCCCCCGTTGCTGTGCCGCGTCGCGGGCGGCCTGGTGGTGGCGACCGGTACCGAGCCGGACGGTACCGGGCGGGCGGCGGAACTGCACCATGACGGCCTGGTCACGGCGGTGCGCGCCCTCTGGCACGACGACCGCTGGCTCGTCGCCACGGCCTGCGGCCGGACCGTGCGGGTCTGGTCCCTGACCGAGGACCTCGCCGGGCACCGGGCCGAGCAGGACATCCCTCTCAAAGGTGACGCCGGCGACCTGGTCCGGGGTCTGGAACTCGTCCTGGACGGCGCCGGAGTGCCCAGCCTGTTCTTCTCCGACAGCCGCGAGGTGGTGTGCCGGCGCCTGCGCGACGGCCGGTGGGAGGTGTCGTCGAGCCTGCTGGTCATGGCACACGCCCTGCGCGTGCGTACGTTCGCGGACGGCCGGACCTGTCTGGTGGTGGACACCGGCCGCGGCTTCCGCATGTGGGAGCCGGACGGCGAAGGCTGGCGCGAACTGCTCGCCCTGGACGACAGGGGGCGCCGCACGGCCGCGGTCGCGCTCGGCGAGCACCACCTGCTGGGGACGTCGGTCCCGCTGCTGGCCTGGGCCGAGGACGACCAGCTCGCCGTGGCTCGCCGCTCGGGCCGCCGGTGGGTGCGCGATCACGTCCGGCACGACGGCGGAGCGCCCACCGCCCTCACCTTCAGCGGCAGCCCGCAGCGGCCCCTGCTGCTGGTGTGCGGTGGCGCACGCACGCTGTCCGTCTACGACGCCACGACCTGGCGCCCCCTGGGCGGGGCCGTCGTCCCGTGGCGCGGGCTGGACGTGGAGGCGGCTGCCGCCCTGTTCCAGGAGCCGTACGGCATCGCGCTCGCGCTGCAGGGCCGGCAGCGCTGCGACCGGATCCTGCTGCGGGCCGAGGCCCTGGAGCACGCACGCGGCGGGGGAGGCGGAGCGTTCCTCTGACACCGGGCGTTCCGCACCAGGCAGAGCGACACGAGGGAGCAGTTGGTTGAAGCACGATCTGGTGGTCTTCGTCCCGGGCATCACCGGCACCCGTCTCACCCGGGACGGCGAGGACCTGTGGAGCCCGCGGCACTGGCTTCTGGACGCGCTGGCGTTCCGCAAGGCGTCGGACCGCCTGGCCCTGCCCGACAGCATCGGCGACGAGCGGCCGGAGGAACCGTGGGCGGTGGAGGCGACCGAGCTGGTCAGGACGCCCGAGATGGTGCCGGGCCTGCTGTCCCACCTCGGCCACGCGGACATCGGGGCCCGGCGCGCGGGGCTCGTGCCCGAGCAGTACGTCACGTTCCCCTACGACTGGCGGCAGTCGAACCGGCTCACGGCGAAGGACCTGGCGGCCCGTGTCCAGCGGGAACTCGACCGGTGGCGAGGGGAGGTCGGGCATTTCTACCCGCGCGCGGAGGACGAGCCGAAGGTCGTCCTCGTCTGCCACTCGATGGGCGGCCTCATCGCCCGGTACTACCTGGAGGTTCTCGGCGGCCGGGAAACGGCCCGTGCGCTGGTGACCCTCGGCACCCCGCACCGGGGTGCGGCCAAAGCGGTCGCGTTCCTCACCGGCCACGGACTGGCGGCCGAGGACGAGGTGAGGCTGGTCCGCCGGGCGAAGGCCGCGGCCGCGGCCCCGCTGCTCAACGAGCGGCTGGCGACGCTGTGCCGCACCTTCCCGTCGCTGGGACAACTCCTGCCGGTCTACGCGGCGGTGACCAGGCCCGATTTTCCCCCGGGCTATCTGGCGTACCTGACCGACCTCGACGTGGGGCTGCCGTCCGAGATGGTCGACGACGCGTTCGACTTCCACGACGAGTTCGACGAGGCGGTCCAGAAGAACCGCCGCAACAGCCCTGACGGCGAGCTCCCCTACCGGATGGAATGCCTGGGCGGCCGGGGCCATCGCACGGTGCACGGAGTGCACGTCACCCCCGAGAAGCTGACGTTCCCCTTCGCCCTGGACGACGAGAAGCTGTGGACGGGCGACGGCGTGGTCCCGGAGCAGTCGGCCTTCGCGCGCTGGGCGCTGCGCCGCATGGACGAGGCCCACTGGAACGGTCACCGGCACGGCGACCTCACCACCGCCGACGCCGCTGTGCACCAGCTCGCCGCCGCCATCCACGGCACGACCGCGGAGGAGACGCTCGCGGACGAGGAGTTCGGCGTCGTCGTACCCGACTTCGCGGTGGCGGGCGAGCCGTTCGAGGTGCTCGCCACCGGGGTCGCCCCGGGACGCCCGGTGACGGTGGTGCTGCACAGGCCCGGCGAGCAGCAGCCCACGGACCGGGCCGTCCTCACCCCGGGCGAGCCGGGAGAGGTGCGCGGCGAGCTGGTGGCCGGCCCGGGCACCTGGGTGCTCACCGTCCAGGCGGATCACCCGCGCTTCACACAGCGGGAGGTCGTGCTGGTGGTGGAACCGTAGGGCGTCAGGACCGTGGTACGTGTCCGGGATCACAGCGCTGTGCGCCGGGGGCCAGGAATGCCGTTACTCACGAGTCGGTTGACGCTGGGGACTCATTTATGCACATGCACATACCACCTGGTTAGAGGAGTCCCCACGTGACCGTCACCGCCTCCGAGGCCGCCTCCCGCGCGGCCGAGATCCTCTCCCGTCCGGCCACGATCAACGGCCTGACCGTGCCGAACCGAATCACGATGGCGCCGATGACCCGGATGTTCTCGCCGGACGGCATCCCCGGCGAGAACGTGCTGTCGTACTACGCCCGCCGCGCCGCCGCCGGCGTCGGACTGATCGTCACCGAGGGTACGTACGTCGGCCACGAGTCGGCCGGGCAGAGCGACCGCGTGCCGCGATTCCACGGTGAGGAGCAGCTGGCGGGCTGGACGAGGGTCGCCGAGGCGGTGCACGCGGCGGGCGGCACGATCATGCCGCAGCTGTGGCACATCGGCATGGTCCGCAACCAGGGCGAGCCGCCCTTCGCCGACGCCCCCGCCGTCGGCCCGTCCGGCCTGCGCATCGGCGCCGACGAGCCGACCGGCAAGGTGATGACCCAGGCCGACCTGGACGCCGTCATCGGCGCGTTCGCCGAGGCCGCGGCGGCAGCGGAGCGGATCGGCTTCGACGGTGTGGAGATCCACGGCGCCCACGGCTACCTCGTCGACCAGTTCCTGTGGGCGGGCACCAACCGCCGCACCGACGCCTACGGCGGCGACCCCGTGGCCCGGACGAGGTTCGCGGCGGAGATCGTCGCGGCCGTCCGGGAGAAGGTCTCGCCGGACTTCCCCGTGCTGTTCCGCTACTCGCAGTGGAAGCAGGACGCCTACGACGCCCGCCTCGCCGAGACCCCCGAGGAGCTGGAGGCCATCCTCACCCCGCTCGCGGCGGCCGGCGTGGACGCCTTCCACGCCTCCACCCGCCGCTACTGGGAGCCGGAGTTCGACGGCTCCGACCTCAACCTCGCGGGCTGGACGAAGAAGCTCACCGGCAAGCCCACCATCACCGTCGGCTCGGTCGGCCTCGACGGCGACTTCATCAAGGCCTTCCAGGGCGAGGGCGCCGAGGTCGGCAGCCTCGACAACCTCCTCGACCGCCTGGAGCGCGACGAGTTCGACCTGGTGGCCGTGGGCCGCGCCCTGCTCCAGGACCCCGAGTGGGCGGCGAAGGTCCTCTCCGGCCGCTTCGACGAGCTGGCGGCGTACGACCCGGCGGCGCTGAAGACGCTGAGCTGAGCCCACGAGGTCGGCACACGGGGTGCCCTGGATCCAGTTGCGTCAGTCAATGACACTGGCTACGCGCCTGTCCCCGGCACCCCGTGAGGAGACCCAGATGACGACGACCGATGCCCGTCCGTCCGCAGCCGACGCCACCGAGCCCGTGGTGCGCACGCACGCCGGGGCGGTGCGCGGGCGCCGGGAGGACGGTCTGACGGTCTTCCGCGGCATCCCCTTCGCCCAGCCCCCGGTGGGCTACGCCCGCTTCATGGCGCCGCGCCCCGTGCGCTCCTGGGACGGCGTACGGGACGCGTACGCCTTCGGCCCGCCGCCCCCGCAGGACATCGGCATCGTGGGCCGTACGGGCGCGCTCGAAGCGTCTGACGGCGACGACTGGCTCACGGTCAACGTCTGGACACCCGACCCCGACCCGGCCGCCCGGCGCCCGGTGATGGTGTGGATCTACGGCGGCGCCTACAAGCTCGGGCACGCGGGCAGCCCCGGTTACGACGCCCAGCGCATAGCCCGCGACGGCGACCTGGTCGTCGTCTCGCTCAACTACCGCGTCGGCATGGAGGGGTTCGCCCACATAGAAGGGGCGCCCGCCAACCGCGGTCTGCTCGACCAGGTCGCCGCACTGGAGTGGGTACGGGACAACATCGCGGCGTTCGGCGGCGACCCCGGCCAGGTCACCGTGTTCGGTGAGTCGGCGGGCGCCGGGTCGGTCGCCTCGCTCCTGTCCATGCCGGGCACGGCCGGGCTGTTCCGGCGGGCGATCGCGCAGAGCGTGCCGGGGACGTTCTTCTCGGCCGAACTGGCCCGGGACATCGGCACCGCGCTCGCCGCCGAGGTGGGGCTGCGCCCGACGGTCGCCGACCTGTCGACGGTGGATCCGCGCCGACTCACCTCGGCCGGGGAGGCGTTGGGTCCGAAGATGGCGCAGTACGTGGACCGCTGGGGCCAGGCCGCCCCCACGGCGACCCCCTTCTCCCCGGTCGTCGACGGCGAGGTACTGCCCACCACCCCCTGGCAGGCCCTCTCGGCCGGCGCGGCCCGGGACATCGACCTGATCGTCGGCCACAACCGCGACGAGTTCCGCCTCTTCCTCGCCATGGGCGGCCGGCTCGGCCGCACCACCGAGGAACAGGCGACGGCGGCCCTGCGCCTGTACGCCCCGGGACCGGGGGGAGAAACGGCGTACCGGGCCGCGTTCCCGGACGCCTCCCCGTCCGAGCTGTACGAACGGGTCCAGACGGACTGGCTGTTCACCATGCCGTCGCTGCACCTGGCTCAGGCGCAGGTGGCGGGGGGCGGACGCGCGCACGTCTACGAGCTGACCTGGTCGGCACCGGCCCACAACGGAGCCCTGGGGGCCTGCCACGGCCTGGATATCCCGCTGCTGTTCGGCACATACCAGGCCGACCTCGGTGTCCTGCTGTTCGCCGGGGTGGAGTCGTCCGCGGAGGCCGAGGCGCTGTCGTCCCGTTTCCGGGCGTCGTGGACGGGGTTCGCCCGGACGGGTGACCCCGGGTGGGACACGTATGACGGGGAACGGCGGCTGGTGCAGGTGTTCGACGCGGAGCCGGTGGTCGGGGCGTACCCGGAGGAGGCGTCGCGGCGGCTGTGGGAGGGGTACGAGTTCGCTGCGCTGCCGTTGCTCGGGTGAGGGGCCGGGCTGGTCAGTCGGCGTAGTCCTTGAGCTTCTCCGTGTCCAGTGTGATGTTCACGGGGGCGGGGAGCTCGACGGTGGCCCCCCACGGGTAGCTGGGGGACTGCTGGTAGCGGCCGTCCTTCGGCTCGCTGAAGACCGTGAGGGTGTGGTTGTCGCGGTCGATGAGGAGGTAGACGGGGATGTCGGCTTCGCCGTAGCCGATGGGCTTGTCGATGCGGTCGCGTTGGTTGGTGTCGCGGTCGTGGGAGGTGATCTCTACGGCCATGAGGGCTCCGTCGGTCTCGGACCATTCGCCGTCTTCCACGAAGTGGTCGACCGGCGCCAGGAAGCCGTCCGTGCGGGCGCGGCCCTTGCGGTAGGCCTCAGCCTTGACGCCCCGCTCGGGTGCGAGGTCAAGGTCGGGGCGCTGCTGCATGCACTGGCGCAACAGCCACATGAAGATCGACGTGTGCTTCCCGTCCGGCAACGCCTTGACCTCTACTTTTCCGTTGATGTACTCCAGCCGCACGGTCTCGGGGGCGGCAGCGGCAAGCTCCTCGAACTCGTCGACATCGAGCGGTCCGTGCCGGACGCACAGCCGCCCGCCCAGGAACTCCAGCCTGTTGCGGATCTCCCTCGGAGCCCTGCGGACGAGTTCCTCGAAGTCCTCGACAGACATCTGCGGGTGTTCAGCGGTGTCAGGGGTCATGGTGTCGCCTCCTCCCTTCCATCGTGCCCCGTGCTGGTGGCGTCGGACCGTAGGAGCCGTCATACGGATGCCTTCTCTCGTCGTTGCTGGGACATCGCCGCGCGGATCTCTGCCGCGCGGGCGTGGACCTTCGGGGCGGACAGGGGCGCACTGGGGCGGGCGGGGGCGCGTTCGCCCCGGCATGCGCTGCATCGGCCACCCGGCAGGGCCTCCGGGCGCCCCGGAGCACCGCAGTTCGCGCACTCCAGGACCCGCAGCGGAGGACGCGGGGCGGGTGGGGGTGGGAGTTTGCTGGTCAGACGGTTGCGGACCAGCGCGGCCGGGTGGTGGACGGGCGTCGGCAGACCGGCGGTGAGGGCGCGCAGTACGTCCTCGTCCGAAGCCCCCCGCGCGAACCACTCCGCCACCAGCGGGGCCAGCGTCGCGCAGTCGGCCTGGGAGAGCGACAGGACGGGCGCCGTGCGGCCGAGGGCGGCGAGGAGGATGTGGGCACGGGAGCGGGTGGGGCGGGACCGCTCCGGCGGCGGTTCCTGCCGCTCCGGCACGTCGCCGCGCGTGAAAGCCGCCCACCAGTCATCGTCCCGTGCGGTACGGGAGAACCACGATCGGGTGATCCAGCGGGAGCTGCCGTCGGCCGCCGTCACGCACTCCCGGCCCCGGCGCAGATGGCCGGCTGCCTGGAGGCGGTTGAGAGCCGTGCCGAGGGCGCATTGTCCGTACGGAAGCTGTTTGGCCAGCGTCTTCACGGAGATGTCGGCGCCGTCGGGGAGCCGGTCGACGTAGGCGGCGATGGCGGCTTCGCGGGGTGGGAGGTGCGCAAAGTCGTGGTTGGTGCGGGGGAGTTGGTCTGGGGCGGAGCGCTTGCCGTAACCGGGGTTGGCCATCGGGTGCGCGGGCAGCGCGGGCGCACTAAAGTTGGCGGCAGCCATGGGATCGGGTCCTTCGATCTCGTTGGTTAAGCCCCCGCAGGTGTTGCAGCACCTGGCGGGGGCTGTTGCTTTATGCCCGCACGTTAGAGGTTCGTCACTGTCCGTGGCAAGCCGAACGCGTCAAGTCAACTCGCCGGGTGGGAGGGTGGGTTGAGGTCCTCCACCCGTTCCTTGAAAAGAGCGCTCGGAGCTCGGTTCCCGAAGCTCAGGCGGTCCCGTCCTTGAGGTTCGCAACGAAAGCCGACCAGGCGGCGGCCCGGAACACGAGCTTCGGACCGTGGGGGGTCTTGGAGTCGCGGACGGGGACGACGGTGGGGAATGCCTGGGTGACTTCCAGGCAGTTGTCGCCGGTGCCTCCGCTGTAGCTGGACTTGTACCAGTTGGCTGTGCTCAGGTCGTACTCAGGCATGTTCCTCATGGTCGTAATCCTGCGCCATCGCTTCGAGGAGGGCCAGAGACTTCTCCGGCGCGAGTGCCGAAGCCGTGAGGAGCTCGAAGTAGAGCCGGTAACGCGTGACGGTGGCGGGGTCGTCTTCCAGCCGTCCGGTGTCGACTCCTTCGAGATAGACCAGCGGAGGGGCGTCGTCGAAGTCCATCAGCCTGACGCAACCCTGCATCCCCGGGTGGGCTCCTGCAGCGAACGGCAGAACCTGGACGATGACACGGTTCTGGCGGATCAGGCCGATGAGGTGGCGTAGAGCCTCCGCCATCACCTCTGGCCCGCCTGTCACGCGGCGCAGTGCGGCCTCGTCAATCACCGTCCACAACAGGGGCTTTGTTGGGTCGGAGAGGATCCGCGCTCGCTCCATCCGGCCTGTCACCAGTTCCTCGATGGCCTTGTCTGCCGCTGTGGGCTGGTAAGCGCGGCTCACCGCTCGGGCGTAGGCGGGCGTCTGGAGCAATTCAGGGATCAGCATCGACGCGTACTCCCTGATCGCCGTTGCCTGCGTCTCCGCCTCCGCAGCTTCAGCAAAGTGCTCGCGGTACTTCGACTTCGCTGCCGCCCCGCAGTTCCGCTGGAAGAAGTCACCCGTCCCCAACTCCGCATCCAGCATCCGGGCGTACTCCGGCAGCATCCGTCGCGTCCCGTTCTCCAGCTGCCCGATGAACGAGCCGCTGACGAACAACCGCTGTCCCAGTTCCTCCTGGCTGAGGCCCGCTTTCTCGCGGGCGTGGCGGAGTTCGGCGCCCAGGAGGGCGCGGGGGGAGGACGACGGGTCCAGGTCCTTCGATCCAGGCATGGCAGGCAACTCCCTGTTGAACAGAAGAGGTTGTTGGGGCGCCCTGTATGGCCAGGTTAGACGGGTTCCGGACACGCTGTGTGGTGAATCATCAACTCAGCGTGGAGGTAGAGGAACGTGCGGTCCACCGAAGAAGTCGTGCAGACGCTGCGGGACGCCCTCGTCGGCGTAGGCGTCGTCCTGCCGTCCCTGTGCGTCGACCCCGTGACCGGCGCCGGTGACGAACCCTTCGCCCTGGTCGAGCTGGGGCGCTGCAATGTGCGGACGGCCGAGCGGCTGGCGTCGGTGCTGCGGGGGGAGAGGCCGGCCGTGGGGACGCATGTCGTGGACGTACGGGACGGGCGGATCGGGGAGGTCATGGGCCACGTCGGAGGGAAGGTGCAGCTGCGGCCCGTCAGCGGGGGACGGGAGTGGGACTGTCCGCCGGAGTCGGTGGGGGACGTGCCACCGGAGGCGTTGCTGCGGGCGCGGGTCAGGCGGGCCAACCGGGAGGGGCGACTGCCCTGTTAGGGCATCGGCTCCACATCCACCCGCACCGGCGTCCCCCACACCCGCAGCACCTCGTAGTCGGTGAACTCGTGCACGAGCCGGTACGCCATCGCGGGCCGGGGTCCTCGGAGTTGTGCCGCGATGTACAGCTCGGCCTCCCGCCGGTCCCGGCGGGGTGTGCCGCACAGCTGCCACGCCTGGCCGTTCCACAGCTCCGGCAGCCAGCGCTGCTGGGGCTGGGGGCGGTCGCCGCGTATGCCGTACCGGGACTGGACCGGTTCGGTGGGCCGGGTGTGCGGGGCGGGTCCGTTGAACTCGGCGCGACGGGCGGCCCTGCGCCGGGTCTCGCACAGCAGGCACAGGTCGGGGGCGCTCTCGTCGACCGGCCCGGTGGGGTGCTCGGCGCAGCGCGTGCTGGGCGGGGCGCTGCTGACGCTCTCCTCCAGCAGGTCGAGGGCCCGCCGCAGGTCCGCCTTGACCTCGTGCAGCCTGGCATCGGGCGTGTCGGTGGTCAGGGCCTCGCCGTGCTCACCGAGGAGGCGCAGGGCGCGGCCCAGAGCGGTCAGCTGGGCGTGGTTCATGGAAGTCAGAATCGCATACGGGACTGACAACGCCCCTTACGCAGGGACGGCCAGGCGGTCCAGGAGGTCGTACTGATCCCGGGTCAGGCGCAGGTCGGCCGCCGCCACGTTCTCCTCCAGGTGGGCGATGCTCGCCGTGCCGGGGATGGGCAGGACGACCGGGGAGCGGGCGAGGAGCCAGGCGAGGGCGACCTGCGTCGGGGTGGCGCCGAGTTCGGTGGCCACGGCCGTGATCGCGGGCTGCGTGTCCGCGGCGTCCGGGGCGAGGGGGCGCCAGGGCAGGAAGGCGATGCCGGCGGCCTCGCAGGCCTTCAGGACGGCCTCGTGTTCGCGGTCGAGGACGTTGTACCGGTTCTGCACGCTCGCGATGTCGACGACGGCCCGCGCCGCGTCCAGTTCGGTGACGGTGACCTCGGACAGGCCGATGTGCCTGATCTTGCCTTCGTCGCGCAGGTCGCGGAGGGCGCCGAGTTGGTCGGGGAGCGGGACGCCCGGGTCGAGGCGGTGGAGCTGGAGGAGTTCGATGCGGTCGAGGCGGAGGCGTCGAAGGGCCTCGTCGACCTGCGCGCGGAGATCGGCCGGCTCGCCCGCGTGCCGCCAGCCCTCGCCGGAGGTCGTGTGGCGGATGCCGACCTTGGTGGCGATCACCAGCCCTTCCGGGTACGGGTGCAGGGCCTCGGCCAGGAGGTCCTCGTTCGCTCCCCAGCCGTACATGTGTGCCGTGTCGATCAGCGTGACGCCCAGCTCGACGGCGTGCCGGGCCACCACGAGACCGGCGGCGCGGCCCTCCGCGGTCCCGGGCAGCAGACGCATCGCCCCGAAACCAAGTCGCCGTACTTCCAGGTCGCCGCCGATGCGGAACGTAGTCGGTGCCGTCATGTGGCCACGTTAACAGGGGAGTTGGAGTCGCAGCCGTCAGCTCTGCACCGCTCCGAGCGCCGCCCGGAGGTGGCCGTCCGCCTTGGACAGGAGTCCCGTCGCCGTGGGGCCGTCCACATCGGCCAGCAGGATGAGGATCGCCGTCTTCACTTCGCCGCCCGCCTCGGCCAGGGCGCGTTCGATCTCCTCGTCGCCCGCTCCCGTGGCGAGGGCGACGATGCGGTGGGAGCGGGCGCGCAGCTTCTCGTTCGAGGCGCGTACGTCGACCATCAGGTTCCCGTACGTCTTGCCCAGGCGGATCATCGTGATCGTCGAGAGCATGTTGAGGACCAGCTTCTGTGCCGTGCCGGCCTTCAGGCGGGTGGAGCCGGTGAGCAGTTCGGGGCCGACGACGATCTCGATGCCGTGGTCGGCGGCCGCCGCGAGGTCGCTGTCCGGGTTGCAGGACAGGCCGACCGTCAGGGCACCCTTCTCCCGCGCGTACTCGACCGCGCCGACCGCGTACGGGGTGCGCCCGGAGGCGGAGATGCCGACGACCGTGTCGTCCGTCGTCAGGCGGAGCGCGTCGAGGTCCGCCCGCGCCAGGTCCTTCGAGTCCTCCGCGCCCTCGACGGAGGTGACCATGGCGTCCGGGCCGCCCGCGATGAGGCCGACGACCTGGGAGGGGTCCGTGTTGAAGGTGGGCGGGCACTCCGAGGCGTCCAGCACGCCGAGCCGGCCCGCCGTGCCCGCGCCCGCGTACACCAGCCGGCCACCGCGTGCCATGCGCGCCGCCACGGCGTCGATCGCGGCGGCGATCTCCGGCAGCCGCCGCCCGACCGCCGCGGGCACGGTGGCGTCCTCGGTGTTCATCAGCCGCGCGATCTCGAGGGTGGGGAGGCGGTCGATCTCGGCGAGCTCGGGGCGGAAGGCCTCGGTGGTCAGGTTCTCCAACTCGGCTCTGAGATCGCGGGGGTTGGATGTGGAGGTCATGGCGGGTGGCTCTCTTGAGGTGATCTTCCGAGTGCGGTGGTACGGCTACCTGCGGTGCCGGTGCGCCAGCGCCTCGTACGACGCCGACAGCGCCGGCGCGGCCGTCTCGTACGTCCGCTGCGCCACCCCCACGAACAGGCAGTCCACGACCAGCAGCTGGCTGGTGCGGGACGACATCGCCGCCGGGCGCAGCTCGCTCTCCCGGGCGGTGGAGGTGGTGAGGACGTGGTCGGCGTACTGGGTGACGGCGCTGTCGGGCCGTCCGGTGATCGCGACGGTGGTCGCGCCGTGCTCGAAGGCGACGCGCAGCGGCTCGATGACATCGCCGGTGGAACCCGAATGGGTGATCGCGATGGCGACGTCGCCGGCGCGCAGTTGCACGGCGTTCGTCACGGCGAGGTGCGGATCGCTGTGTGCGTGGGCTATGCGCCCTATGCGCAGCAGTTTCTGGGTGAGGTCCTGGGCGACCAGCCCGGACGCGCCGACGCCGTAGACGTCGATGCGGCGGGCGGCGGCGGCCGCGGTGACGGCCGCGCCGAGCTGGACGGTGTCGAGGCCGGCGGCGGTGTCGGCGAGGGTCTGCTGCTCGTCGTGGGCGAGTTTCGTCACGACGTCCGCGATCGGGTCGTCGACCGCGATGTCCGTCGTGAGGGCCGGGGCCCGGCCGGACTGCTGCTGGGCGGCGAGGCCGGCGAGGGCCAGGCGCAGGTCGCGGTAGCCCGGATAGCCGAGCAGGCGGGCGGTGCGTACGACGGTGGCCTCGCTGGTGCCGGTGAGCTCGGCGAGGCCGGTGACCGTGAGGGCCGCGCAGCCGGCCGGGTCGTTCGCGACGGCCTCGGCGACCCGCTGCATGGACCGGGTCATCGACGGGGCGAGCGTGCGCACCTTGGCCGCCAGAGCGGCGGGCGCGGGGAGCGAGCCCCTCGCTGCGAAAGTTTCCTTCAGGCGCTGGGTCACAGATGAAAGATATTTTCGACTCTGCGTTGTGGTCAAGAGTGCGCACAATGGGTGCATGGACCCCATCAGCCCCCTGGAGCAGGCCCTGCACGCGGCCCGCGCCCTGGTACTCGCCGACCTGGTCGCCGGCCAGGTCGCCGAGGCCGACGTCGTGTCCCTGGTCGAGGAGTCCGTCACTCAGCGGCGATGGTGGGTCGAGCAGTGGCCGGAGGGCGCGCAGTACGTGGCCGGGCTGGTCGCCCAGGACGTGCAGGACGCCCTGCTGGAGCGCAAGGGCCGCTGGCCCCTGTGCCCGGTGTGCGGCTCCGGCGACCCGCACGCGCTGGACGTCGAGCCGGAACTCGGGCCCGACCCGCACTGGGTGTGCGGCAAGGCGGGCGTGAAGGTCGCCGCGGTGGGGTCGCTGGGGGAGGCGACCGGCGGCATGGCCTCGTCGTGACGGTGTACATCGACCCGCCGACCTGGCCGGGCCACGGACGTATGTGGTCGCACCTGGTCAGCGACGCCTCGTTCGACGAACTGCACGCCTTCGCCGAGGAACTGGGCATCCCCCGCCGCGCCTTCGAACGCGACCACTACGACATCCCCGCCCACCGGTACGCGGACGTGGTGCGGGCCGGGGCGGTGGAGGTCAGCAGCCGCGAGGTGGTGCGGCTGCTGCACAGCTCCGGTCTGCGGCGGCCGAAGGGGCGGATTCAGCCGCGCAGTTCGTAGCCGAGCTGTTCCTCGTCCTCCGTGGCCGGCCTGAAGCCCGCGCGCGTGAGCACACGCTGGGACGGAGTGTTGTCCCGGTCGGTGGTGGCCCACACCGTCCGTACGTCGTCCCGGGCCAGCGCCCACGCCGACAGCGCGCGCAGCGCTTCCGTGGCGTAGCCGTTGCCGCGGGCGCCCTCGGCGAGGTCGTAGCCGACCTCCACCCGGCCGTCCTCGTCCGGGGGGCCGTGGAAGCCCATGCCGCCGACCGCGCGGTCGTCCTCCCGCCGGACGAGGACGAACACGCCCCACTCCGGCCGGTGCACTCCGGACTCATAGGCCTTGACCACCATCCCGGCGGCCTCCCGCGTCCCCTCGAACGGCCCGCCCTCGACCCACGAGAACCCGCCGTCACCGCCCGCGCTCAGATCGGCCGCGGCCGCCGGGGTGATCCCCTCCAGGGTGAGCCGTTCGGCGGGCACGACGAGATTGTTCGACCAGCGCCACTCGGTGACCGGGGCACGGCCGGGCAGCTCGCCACGGCCCGTGGCCCACAGCAGGGTGCGCCAGTGATCGGGGCCGGGCTGGACGTGCGGGAAGATCCGGGTGAGCACGTACGCACACAGCTCGGCGGGCGGCTCGTACGTGATGCCGAGCCCCTCGGCGATGTCGTGCGTGTGCAGCAGCACCTCGGCGACCCCCATCGCGGCGAATCCCACACGGTTCGCACTGCGGAAGGGGTACGGGTGGAAGGCGCGGACCTCGCGGGGGGTGGTGCGGACGGCGGCGGTGAGGAGGGCGCCGGTCGTCTCGATCACGTGGAGGACACCGTCGTTGTCGGTGCCGTCCTCCACCACGAGCTCGAAGGGAACGTAGGAATCGGTCGGACGTCCGGTGAGCTGTCCGGCGTACGCGAGCAGACACTCGGCCATGTGCTGCGCCGTCGAGCGGCAGCTCCAGTCCAGGTTCTTGGCGTTCACCCTTTCCCAGTCCTGGTCCGTCACGGTCCGCAGCGCTGCTGTGGCGCTTGCTACGGCTTGCTGTACGTGGTCCCCGCCCTTGTCTGCCATGGGGGCAGGCTATGAGGCCCAACTGCTCGGGGCTACCGTATTTTTGAGCGGCTCAGAGTGGGTCGGGGGCGAACCAGTCCTCGATTTCGTGGCGCATGCCGAGTTCGGTGGCTTTCAGGGCCACTTCGCGGAGGGTTCTGGCGGTCGACAGGGCTACTACGGCAAGGGTCACCAGGGAGAGCGGGGGATCATCGGGGTCTGCGGGGACAGAGAGGGTCGGGGTGGTGAGGGCCTGGAGCAGGTCCTTCTCCAACTGGCGTTCTCTGAGCCAGGCCTCGGACGGGGGAACGAGGTCGTAGCCGAGGTCGGCGAGGGATGGGGCGGCCTGGTCGCCCACCGCTTGGACGGTGTCGGGGGAGACAGGGCCGAAGGCGACGGGGTCGTGAACGTCTGCGTAGCCGACATGTGAGGCCGCCTCGGCTGTGACGGAGCACCTGAAGCCCCACGAGGAGAACACGGAGATGGCCTCGGGCAGGGAGAAGCCCGCCTTCCTCGCGCTGTCGGCCACCCGGCTCAGCTCCAGCGGACGGTTCCGGTCCAGCCTGATACCGAGGTCGATGAGATCGAGCTCCGCGGAAGAAGGCAGCTGATCTGCGCCGTCGGGGACCGGCGCCACCGCGTAACCGAGTTCGCGCAGCCGTGCCGCCACCGCACGGACGGGTCTGTGCAGGTGCTGGGCGACGGCTGCCATGTAGAAGAGCGATACCTCCTGGTCGGCCCACGGGGCCTGTCCCTTGTACAGGAGAAGCGACCGGTCGTCCTCCCTCAGGTCGGGTCTGGCCGAGGCGTCGGCGGGCAGGAGGAAGCCGAGTCCGGACAGGAATTCGGTGACATCGCGCACGGTCGTGTCCGTCTCGAACACCACTGACGTCAGCTGGGCGTGGGAGATGTGGGGAGCCGCTTCCGGGGACGGTGGTTCGGCGTGCGACGACCAGAGGAGCCCGATGATGCGCCGTTCCTCATCGGTCCATCGGCCCCGGGCCGGGTAGTCCGCCGGCACGGTGAAGCCCAGTTCTCGCAGGCGCTCCGCGGCCTCGCGGGTGGAGCAGGAGCGCCAGGCCGCGCTGACGCACACCTGGACCGCGGAGAGGGTGGAGCCGGGAACCAGCCAGCCCGACGAGTCACCTGCCCGCCGCAGCAGCGGAAGGTCGTCCCAGTCGGCGTCGGCGCAGCCGGACAGAGGCTCGACCCGGTACCCCAGAGCGGTCATCCGCTCGGCGACCTCGGTGGGCGCGTGCTTCGACCACAGGCTCAGCTCGAAGACGTCGGCCGCACTGAGCGGCTCGGAGGGTTCCCGCCAGTGAAAGAGCGCGCCGAGCACCTTCACGGGGTGCTGCCTCGGGCCGTCCTGCTGCTGCCAATCGAGGTACGCCCTGTCCCAGGGCGGAAGGCGCCGGTGGAGTTCCCTGGACAGCAGCAACAGATCCGACGGTCGTGCGCACACCTCATCCGACGGGTCGGTCCCCGGAAGCGACACCGGGCCGCCGGCTCCCGCGCGGTACAGCGCGCGCAGACGCCAACGCAGCACCAAAGACGGCATGGTGCGGAAGAACTGGGCGACGTACGGCTGGTGACCCTCCGGGTAGGCGCCTGTCACCAGCGGAAGGAGGCCGATATCGGGGAGGAAGTAACCGACCGCGCCGAAGGGTACCGAGACATCCCCGAGCCGCCACTCCAGATCGGCACACTGCGCATGCTCCGCCACAGCGTCGCCGTACCGCAGCGCGGACCTGCTGGCTTGCGTCAGCCAGCCGACCGTGGGAAGGGGAAGCCCCGGACGCGTCAGACTCGGCAAGGCGGCCGTCACCACCGCGCTCAGATGGTCGGTGTCGTAGGAGCGCACCGTCTTCCGGTCCACCGTCAGAACCGGCGCGTGCTCACCGTGCAGGTTCACGATCATGCCGTAGGGACACCGGACCGTTCTGCCGAAGACGAAGCGCTCGGGCTCTGTCAACAGACCGTCCGCCAGGATGATGCCCTCGTGGTCGATCCACCACAGGTCGGGAGAGCCTGACACCAGGCAGACCGGACTCCTCCCCCGCCGGCGCGACTCGTGCTTCGAGAACTCGATCTCAAGTGCCGCCCGGGACAGCTCCCCAGGCACCCATGTGTGCTCCCGTGACCCGTGCACGACCGACGTCCGGTACGGCGCGACCCACAGCAACCGGCGCAGAGCGTCCAGACAGGAGACCCGCTTCCCCTGCCGCGACAACAGCAACCGGACCGACGTCCCCGGCTCGATGCCCTCCCCCAGATCCTCCACCCGGAACAGATTCCCCGGCCCCGCGATCGTCACCTGCAACAACCGCCCCGGCCGGCCGTCCCGCCCCATCCGGCAGGTCCGGACGACGATCTCGTCGGCGAGCATGAAGTAGCTCAGCACGCCGATGCCGAACCGCGAGTTGGGGTGGAGCCGGAGCCTGGGCTCCGGGAGCTCGCTCCAGGCGACCTGTTCCTCGATGTACTCGGGCAGGTCGACGAAGCGCGTCCCGCCCTGGGAGAAGACGCTGCCGAGCTCGGTGATGCCCATGCCGATGCCGTTGTCGCGGCACTCCAGGTAGGGGCGTCCGTCGGAGCCGACGCCCTGCACGAACTCGATCCGCCCCTCCCAGGGGGCCGTCGGGCGATGGGTGCGCTGGAGGTACTGCGTGCGGCAGTCCCGGTAGCGAAGGGCGTCCAGGGCGTTCTGGTACAGCTCGCGGACGGCGAGCTCGCGGTCGCCGTAGAGCTGTTCGCCCATGAGGAGTTCCTGGACGCGGTCCTCGGCCAGCTGGAAGCGGATGCCGTCGGAGAGCTGGTCGGGGGTGTTGCCGTCGAGGCGTACCCGGCTGCCGTCGGCATAGGGAGGCAGGGCACGAAGCGGAGCCAGGGCAGGGTTGTCGCCGCGGTTGATCTCGCGGAGCAGGGCGTCCACGCGGGTGGCGTGCTCCCGCAGGGCGATCTGCACGGCCGGGTGGGTGCACACGGCGTTCAGGGAGCGGCCCACGCCCGAGCTGTGCCAGTCGGAGCGGCGGACGGTGACCATGAGGGCGTCGAGGTCGACGCTGTCGTAGATCCCGATGTGCTCCACGACGATCTCGGGCAGGTCGACGGGGTCCACGGCCATCGCGTACGCCGCCTTGAGCAGGGCCGAGACCAGGGGCGTGCGCACCTCGTGCTCGTCGCCCGTGCTGGCGGCGATGACGTCGTGGTCCTCGTGGTGCGTGCCGACGCCCGGCCGGGGCCCGGGGTGCGCGGCTCGCCGTACCGAGAAGGGGGCCGTGCGATGCTCCTTCAGCAGCCGCATCAGCCGGTCCGCGGAGAGTGCGTCGGCCACCCACGGCGGCTGCTCGGGGGCGCTCGCCACCTCGCCGAGAAGTGACTTGAGGGACTCCGCCGCGTACAGCTCCGGCTGCTGGATCAGCCAGCGGTGGAACAGCCACCACCGGATCCGTTCCACGGAACCGGTCGCTCCGCTCGCGTGGTCCAGGGTGAGCAGCCGGCGCTTCAGGCGGGGGAAACCCTGGGTGAACTTGCGGAAGCGGTTGTGGTCGGGGCCTGGGGCGCAGACGTCGCTGCCGAGGATGCCGACGCGCTGCGCGGCCTCCTGGGCCCAGAAGGTCTGCTCCACCAGAGGCAGCAGGACGGCCAGCGCGGCCTCGGTCGGCGACAGGGACACACCGTCCGCCAGTCGGCGGGTGAGGAAGCCCAGTCTGACGTGCGTGCGCTGGGCCAGCTCCGCGTCGTGCCAGGGGTCGCCGTGCAGGGCGCGCGCCGCGCCCTCGTACGCCGTGGCCAGCCGGGCCGCCAGGGCCGTGCAGGTCTCCTGGAGCAGCCGGTGCGCGGTGCCGTCGGGGGTGAGCTGCCAGATCGGGTGCCGTTCGACGGCACGGATCCACGGGTGCGCCCCGGTGTGCCGGTCGGGGCCGGGCAGCAGCGGGAAGTCCTCGCCGCCGGGGGTGGCTTCGGTGGCCGTGACGACGGTGACGCGCTGCGGTGGGCGGTTCTTGCCGTAGGCGTGGTGCAGTTCCTCGACGCGCAGCTGGACCCGCCGTGCGAACTCGTGCAGACGCAGGGCGTGGGGGTCGGCCGCGATCGTGTCCGCGAGGGCCCGGGAGAAGAGGCTGAACGACTCTCCCGGCTGCGTGCCGGGGTCGAAGCCCGGCCGTACGGTCTCCTTCTCGCCGACGAACAGCGCCAGTTGGGGTGCCGCGCAGGCGTGGACGTACGCCACCTTGCGCCGCAGCGCGTCGGCGACCTTGCGGCGGGGCCAGGGCTGCACGCCCGGCAGGGCCGCCATGCTGTCCCGGTCGACGCCCTCCCGGCAGGCGTCGACGAGGAAGACGACATGACCCGCGGGGGAGTCCTCCAGCTCCCGCTCCCAGCCGATCTCGATGCAGCTGTCGGCGAACACCCCGACATCGAAGGTGGCGTCCTCCGGGATCAGGTAGTCCTTGCCCTCGAAGTGCTGTCCGTGCCCGCTGAGCAGGATCAGCAGCGTGTCCCCCTGGCCGGCGTCGCGCAGGAAGCTCCGGATCCGTCCGTTGACCGTGTTCGGGGTGATGCCGCGCTTGCTCTCGACGATCTCCGCCGACTGGAACCCGCGGTCGGCCAGGACGTCACGGATCCGCTGGAGGTCGTCGCGGACGAACGGCAGGTCCTGGATGCGCGGGTCGTCGTACTCGCTCGCGCCGATGAGCAGGGCCTTGTGCCGGGGCGTACGCGGCGCCGCGCTTCCGCTCATGCCGTCCCCGCCCCCTCGGCCGTCGTGGTGGACCAACTTTAGTTCTCACGGGGACTGTTGTGGCCGGAGTCGGTGGGCCACCAGTCCTGCGCGTCGTGGGTGAAGCCGAGTTCTGTCGCCCTGGCCGCGACCTCCCGGAACGGGCGGCGCACCCTGAGGGCGGCGGAGGCGATCTCGGCGAGGGTGATGTCGCTGCCGCGGCCCGGGTGGGGTGGGAGGGTGGCGGGGTCCTGGAAGGCGCGGACGAGGAGCTCGTCGTGGGCGGGGTGGTCGGGGACGTCCGCTCCGTACGCGTCCTCGAGGGCGGCCAGGGGGATGCCGGAGAGGGCGGCGGCGCGCAGGTGGACCGCCGTGATGACGGGGGTTTCTGGTTCGCGGGCAGCCGGACGGGCCGTGACGCCGAAGTCGGCGAGCACCGCCTGCAGCTCGGGGCTGGTCACTGGCCACAGCAGGACGTCGGCAGGCCTGACGGAACGTGTCCCGGACGGTGCGGCCGGGATGCTGAGGGAGGCCACCCTGTGGTGTGCCGGCGTGAGCACCACGTGCTGCTCGACGTGGGGAACGACGAAACCGAGCTCGGTCAGCCTCTTCGCCACGTCGTCCGGACTGGACCGGCTGAGTGCCGCCGCGAAGAGGAGCTGGCCGCGAGTGATCCGGTCGCCGTCCGACGCCGTGGCCGGGATCGCGTCACGATGACACATGACATCCCGCGCGAGCTCCAGATCCGCCTCGCGGACCGAACCCCGGTCGAGGAGTACGTCGAAGGCGCGCGGCGGCAGGACGTATCCCAGCTCCTGCAGACGGCGGGCCGCGGCGACGGGGTCGTCCTGCAGGTACAGATGGGCGAGAGGAATGCAGGCGCCGGGGACAAGGAAGTCGTGGGGGGACGGTTGTCCCCGGTAGGGACCGCCCGGCGGGGGCAGACTTCTGCGCACCGCGAGGAGAGGGAGATCGCCGACGGTTGCCTGGGCCAGAGGACCCAGATCGCCGACGCTGTAACCGAGTTCGGTCAGCCGGGCGGAGACCTGGGCGGGGGAGCGGCCCATACCGGCAGCTGTGACGAGCACCTCCCTCTGCTCGACCGTGGTGTGGGCCGGGCGCCACCGCGGCAGGAGACCTCGCAGCTGGGCCAGCGCGTGCAGGGCGCGGTCCTGTGCGGCAGCCGAGCCGAGGTGTGCGGGTGGCTCGGCACGCGCCTCGTGGATCTGCCTGGTCACCTCCTGGAGGCCGCGTCTCCAGGTTTGGCGGCCACCGACGCAGAGCAGCGCCAGGTCGGAGGGACGGGCCACCGACGCACGGGCCGCCGGCAGATCGCTGTGCAGGACCCGCAGCCGCCAGCGCAGGACGGGCTCCGGCATGCCGAGGACGAAAAGGGCCGCGACGCTGTCATGGGCGCCTTCGGGCCAGGGGAAGGTTCCGGTGACGGCCGGCAGGAGAAGCAGATCCGGCGGAAAGAAACCGGTCCTGCTCACGTCGAGCTTCCATGTGTAGCTCGTCCAGACGACCGCCCTCTCCGCCGCCCGGAGAGCGATCGCCTCGGCGAGTTCGGCGTCCTGCCTGAGCAGCCTGTCCAGCCAGGCGGGCGACAGCAGGCCGGGCGCGTCGATCAGGTCGTCCACAGCCGCCAGGCACCGGTCGTGGACCAGTCGCGCGTCGTAGGAACGGAGTTTCTTGCGGTCGACGGACAGGGTCGCCTGCTCGGAGCCCGAGAGATCGACCACGCGCCCGAACAGAGCGGTGTCGTTGGCGATCCCGTCCACCAGGACGGCGCCGCTGCCGTCCGTCCACCACACGCCGTCCTGTCGGCAGACCACCGCGTATGCGGGCTTGGCCGGTCCGCGTTGGGGTGTGCGGAATGGCTGTCGGCCGAGTTCCGAGGACCAGACGTACGGTGTGGCGTCATCGCTGGACTGGTACCCGGGCAGGGAGTGGCCTGGCACCCGCACGTGGCCCTCCGTCTCCCCGGCCTCACCCACCAACTCCCGCGCCGCCCACTCCAACTGGGCCTCGCGCCCCGGAGCCGACACCCGATACGGCGACACCCACAGGTACTTGCCCAGCTCCTCCCCACTGGACGGAATCGGCCGCTCCGGCACGCTGTGCAGCCGCACCCTGGTCCCCGCCTCCCGCCCGGGACCGAGGTCCTCGACCCGGAACAGGTTGCCGGGGCCGGCGATGGTCACCTTCAGCAGGTGACCGGGGCGCCCTTCGCGGTCCAGGCGGCAGGTCAGGACGGTGAGCTCGTCGGCGATCATGAAGTAGCTCAGGACACCCAGGCCGAAGCGGCTCACCGGGACCAGCTCGATCGGCGGGTCGAGCGAGGCCCACAGGGCGCCCTCCTCCAGGTACTCGGGGAGGTCCACGAAGCGGGAGCCGCCCTGCGCGAAGGCACGGCTCAGTTCCGCCACGCCCATGCCGATGCCGTTGTCGGCGCACTCCAGGTAGGGACGGCCGTCGTCGTCGACGCCCTCCGTGAAGACGACCTCGCCCCGCCAGTCGGGGACGGGGACGCCGGTGCGGCGCAGGTACTCCGTGCGGGCCTCGCGGTAGCGGAGGGCGTCCAGGGCGTTCTGGTACAGCTCGCGGATCGCGAGCGCCCGGTCGCCGTAGAGCTGTTCGCCCATGAGGAGTTCCTGGACCCGGTCGTCCGCGAGGCGGAACTTGATGCCGCTCGACAGTTCGGCGGGCGCCGCACCGCTCGGACGTACCTGCTGGGCGTCGGCGTAGGCGGGCAGGGAGGCGAGAGGGGCGAGGGAACTGCCCCTCTTGACCGACTCCTTGTTGATGTCGCGCAGCAGGATGTCCACCGTCTCGGCGTGGCGCTTGAGCGCCAGCTCGACGGCGGGGTGATCGCACAGCGCGCTGAGAGAGCGGCCCGCCCCCGAGGGCAGCCAGTGCGCCTGGTGCAAGGTGGCCCGAAGGTCGTCGAGACGGACGCTGTCGGAGATGCCGAGGTGCTCGACGAGGACTTCCGGCAGGTCGGCCGGGTCGATGGCCAGGGCGTGGGCCACCTTGAACAGGGCGGAGACCAGGTGGTCCCGGACCGCGTGTTCGTGCGGGGTGCTGGGGGCGACCTGCCGCTCCTCCTGGAGTGCGGTGCTTCGGGTGGTGCCGGGTACGGACGAGGGGGCGATGCGCTGTTCTTTGATGAAGGGCACAAGACGGTCGGCGGAAAGCTCCGCGACGGCCCAGGCGGGCGCCATGGCCCGCGGCTGCGGGGCGGCGGCGGGAAGGAACGCCGGGCCGAAGGCGTCCGGGTGCCGGACCAGCCAGCGGTGGTAGCCCCACCAGCGGATGTCGTCCAGGGCCCGCGACGGGTTCTGTTCCAGCGTGCGAAGGCGGCGGGCCAGACGGGGGAACGACGCGAGGAAACCGTCCAGCTCGGCGGTGGGAAGGATCTGGCCGACGGTCTGCCGTACCCAGTGGGTCTGGGCGGCGAAGGGCAGAAGGGCGAGCAGCGCGGCCTCCGTGGGAGACAGCTCGGTGCCCTCGGCCAGGCGCAGCAGCAGGAAGCCGACGCGCTCCGTGACGCGTTCGGCCAGGTTCCTGTCGTACCAGGGGTCGTTGGCGAGCTGTGGCTCGGCGTCCGCGCAGGCGCGGGCGTACCGGCTCGCCAGATGACCGCAGAGCGTCCTGAGGACCTCCACGCTCGCGGCCCGGGCCGGGGCGGTGAGGTTCCAGGCCGGATGGCTCGTGACCGTCTCGGCCCAGGTCCGCTCGGCACCGCTGAGGCCCACCGTGCTCTCCGGCGGGGGGAAGAGCACGAAGGTGTCGTGGTCCTCCTCGGTGAGGACGCGGACGTGCTGCGGTCTGCCGCGTTTCCCGTACGCCTCGTGCAGGGCGTCGACGCGTTCCTGAGCGGCCGGACGGAACTCGCCCAGGGTGCTGACCGGGCCGGCGAGCAGTTCGGTGACCGTCCGGGAGAACAGACTGAAGGTGTCCCCCGGCTCGGTCCCCACGTCGTGGCCGTTGCGGACCTCGTCGGTCTCCCGGACGTAACGCGCCGTCTCGGCCTGCGAGCAGGCGAAGACGTAGGCGACCTTGCGCCGCAGCGTCCTGGCGATCTTGCGGTCCGGCCACTTCGAGAGGCCCATCTCGTCGCCGCGGACGGCCTCCTGGAAGCCCTCACGGCAGGTGTCGACCAGGAAGACGACCTGGTCCGCGCGGCTGTTCTCCAGCTCGCCGCGCCAGTCGATCTCGACGCAGCCGCCGGTGAACGGGGACAGCTCCGGGCGGAAGTCCTCGGGGACCAGGTAGTCCTTCCCGCCGGAGTGCACTCCGTGACCGCTCAGCACGATGAGCAGCCGGTCGCCGGGCCCGGCCGCGGCCAGGAACGCCGTCACCTCGCCGTTGATCACGTTGGGTGAGAAGTAGGGCGACTGGGCCAGGTGGACCTTGTGGAAGCCGCGTGTCTTCAGCGCGGTCGTCATCCGGTCCAGGTCGTCCGGGACGAAGGGCAGCGGGCTGATACCCGGGGCTCCGTACTGGGAGACCCCGATGAGCAGTGCCTTGTAACGGGCCAATCCGGCACCGCTTTCAGGACGGCCGCTTGAAGACCAGCGTCAGCCCGCGGGTGCCCTGCATCTGACCGGTGCCGATGAGCTGGATGCCGCCGCTCGCGGTGACCTGGAAGGACAGCTGGGCCTCGGCGAGCGGGAGGGTGCCGCCGTGGGCCGAGGCGTCGGCGAACAGCTGCTGGAGGGCGTCGACGGTCTCCGCGAGGTTCTTGCGCAGGGGGCCGAGGGGGACGGAGCGCAGGGCCGGTTCGCCGTTGCCGCTGCCGAACAGGCCCATCGAGTCGTCGTCGCCCTCCTCGGTGACGGTGACCCAGAACGGCAGGCTCGGCTCCAGTGCCTCGTGGTCGTTCGTGTCGTGCATCTGCACTTCCCTCCCCGTGACGCAGATGGGCCAACCATAGGGCTCGTGGGGCGGCCGGGGGAGCGAAACCGCTGGATACGGCCGGGTGCGCTCAGTCCGCGAGCAGGTCCAGCTCCGACCGCAGGTTGTAGCGGGCGGTCGCCTCCCAGTGCTCCTCCCCGTAGGGCGTCCTGAACAGCCTTGGCAGGTCGAGGAGTTGGCGCAGGATCGCGGCGCGGCCCGCGCGGAAGGCGTCGCTGGGGACGAAGTGGTACTCCTCGCGGACGGCGGCGGTGTAGGCGGCGTACGCGGACGGGGGCGCGGCGAGGACCGCCAGGTCGGCGTCGCACAGGACCTGGCCGTCGCGGTCGTCGTCGGCCGGGTCGTGGCTGACGGTGAGCCGGACCAGCCGGGCCACCTCGGCGGTCTTCCCGTCCGGGACCCCGGCCTCGGGGAGGGCGCGTTCGGCGAGTCGGGCCGAGCGCTCCTCGTTCTCGGAGCGGTCGGGGAGGTAGACGGCGTCGTGGAACCAGGCGGCGAGGCGGACGACGTCCGGGTCGGCCGCGTGCTTCTCCAGGACGTCGATGTGGTCCAGGACCGCCGTGAGGTGGGTGAGCGTGTGGTAGCGGCGCTGCGGTTCCTGCCAGCGGGCGAGCAGGTTGTCGGCGTACGGGGCCGGGTCCGGGCCGCCGCCGGGGCCCCGGGCTCCTTCCAGCGCACGGGCGAAGCGGGCACGCAGGGCGTCGAGATCGGCCATGGGGTCATTCTCCCGCCGAGGGGCTGTGACCCCTAGCGTGGACACCATGACGACTCCTGCCGATGTGAACGAGGTACGGGACCCCGAGCTGCCCGGGCGGCTCCTGACCATCGAGCGTGACGCGCTGATTCCGCTGCTGCGGGGGAGGGCGGACGCGGACTTCGCGTTGCCGGTCGCCGCGTGTCCGGGGTGGACGGTACGGGATGTGCTCGCGCACTGCTCCTCCGCGCTGATGCGGGTGGTGGAAGGCCGGTTCGAGGAGGGTGTCTTCTCCCCCGAGTCCAACGACCGGGACATCGCCGAGCGCGCCGAGTGGACGAACGCCCAGGTCGTGGACGAGCTGGAGCGCGGGATGACCGAGGCCGGGCCGGCGATCGCCAAGGCGGGCGGGGTGCTGGACGGCGTCGCGCTGGGCGAGTGGGTGCACGCCGGTGACGTGCGCGAGGCCTTCGGGGAGCCGGGGGCGTACGCGGGTGACGGGCTGCCGGACGCGCTCGCGCTGCTCGCCTGGGTCACCCAGAGCCGGGGGCATGTGCCGCTGCACGCCGACCTCGACGACGTGGACGAGCCGGTACGGCTGGGGGAGGCGAGCGGTGAGCGGCCTCCGGGGCGTTTCATCGGCGACGCCCCGACACTCGTACGGCTGTACACGGGGCGGCCGGTCGCGGGGGCCGCTTATGAGCTGGTCGGGGTGGAGGCGGCGGAGCTGAACCTCTACGGGTGAGCGGCTCGGGCCGGGTGCGTGGGCGTAGGCTTGGATTGGACTAGACCTCTCGGTCGGACCCGCAGTGTCCAACCCAGCCGCCGACGAATGGGGCCCCATGAGCAAGCGTGCAGTCCTGGAGGTGATCGCCCTCGACGTCGAGGACGCGGTCGCCGCCCGGGCCGGAGGCGCGGACCGCCTCGAACTGGTCACCGACATGGCCGCCGACGGGCTCACCCCGCCGGCCCGGACCGTCGCCCGGATCCGCGGTGCCGTCGACATCCCGCTGCGGGTGATGCTGCGGACGGCGGACGGGTTCGCCGCCGGAGACGCCGCGGATGTCGAGCGGCTCGTGCGGGTGGCGGCGGAGTTGCGGCAGGCCGGGGCCGAGGAGTTCGTGCTCGGGTTCCTCGACGCGGAGGGGGACGTCGACCTGGGGGCCGTGGAGCGGGTCCTCGGGGTGCTGGACGGGTGCCGGTGGACCTTCCACCGGGCGATCGACCGCGCCGCCGACCGGCACGCCCTGCGCAAGCGGCTCGCCGGCCTGCCGGGCCTCGACACCTACCTGACGGCCGGCTCGGCGACCGGCGTCGACGACGGCCTCCCCACGCTGCTCGCCGAGGCGGAACGGCACGGGGAGCCCGGGTACGAGCAGCGGCTGCTGGTCGGCGGCGGGCTACGGCTGGAGCACGTGCCGGCGCTGATGGCCGCCGGGATCGACGGCTTCCACATCGGCGGCGCGGCTCGGCCGGGGGGCTGGGGCGGGCCCGTGTCGGCGGATGCGGTCGGAAAGTGGCGGGCTGCGCTGGACGCCGCTTGACCGGCGGCGGGCGCTGGGCTGAGGCGGGGCGTGCGCGCGACCCGGCCCTGCCAAGCGCCGCCCGCGCCCGCCTGTGCCGTCCGCGCCTGCCCGCGTCCGCCTCTGCCGTGCGCGTCTGCTCGTCCGCGCCTGCCCGTGCCCGCCTGCCCGTGCCCGCCTGTGCCGTGCGCGTCTGCCCGCGTCCGCCTGTGCCGTGCGCGTCTGCCCGTGCCGTCCCGGGCGGCACGCATGCCCGTGGCTGGGGTTCAGCCCAGCTGATGCGGCAACGGTGCCTTGTGCGTCACGATCAGGCCCGAGACCGCTCGGGTCAGGGCCACGTACAGGCGCCGCAGGCCGGTGCGTTCGTCCGGTTCGCCGTCGACCACCGCCTGCGGCTCGTCGAGGACCACGTAGTCGTACTCCAGGCCCTTGGCGAGCGAGGCCGGGACCAGGGTCAGGCGGGTCTGGCGGGTCGTCTCCTCGCCGGGCGCGAGGCAGGGCAGGCCGGAGGCCGCGAGCGCCTCGGTGAGCTCCGGGATCCGGGCGTCGGCGGCGATCAGGCCGACCGAACCCTCGCGGCGCAGCAACTCCTCGCAGGCGGCGGTCACGCCGGCGGTGGCGGAGACCTCGCGGATCTCGAAGAAGCCGGGGTTCTCACGGATCGAACGCACCGGTGTCAGGCCCGGCGCGATGTGCGGCAGCAGTCGCGAGGCGTACGCGATGACGTCCGTCGGCACGCGGAAACCGGCCGTCAGCTCCTCGATCACCGCGTCCTGCTTGCCCAGGTGGGCCAGCGCCTCCTGCCAGCTCCGCGTGGCCCAGGGCGTGGTGCCCTGCGCCAGGTCGCCGAGCACGGTCGCCGAGCCGGTGGTGCAGCGCCGGCCCACCGCCCGGTACTGCATCGGGGAGAGGTCCTGCGCCTCGTCGAGGACGACATGTCCGAGGGAGTGGGTGCGCTGGATCAGGTCCTGCGCCTCGTCGATCAGCACCGCGTCCGCCGGCGACCACTTGGCCGACTTCACCGACCGGGCCGGCTTCGCCCACACGATCGCCTTCTGCTCCTCCTCGGTGAGGACACCCTCGGCGTGCACGGCGAGGAAGTCCGGGTCCGTGAGCAGGCGCAGGACGAGCTTCGCCGGGTCGACCGGCGGCCAGATCGCCTTGACCGCCGCCTTCACCGCGCTGTTGCGGGCCACCGCGTCCTGCACCCGGTCGTCCGGTGCCTCGCCGGCCCGCTCCATCTGCACCAGCACGGCGTGCGCGATGCGCTGCGGAAGGGCCTCGCGGGCGGCGCCGTAACGAATGCCCCGGTCCAGCAACTCCCGGACGATGTCCTCCAGTTCGTACGCGGGCACCCGCCAGCGGCGCGAGCCGCGCACCACCACGACCGGCTCGGTCGGCATGGTCACGTGCGCGTGGACGGCCCTGCGCAGGACCTCCGCCATACGCGCGTCGCCCTTGACGGTCGCGGCCGTCGCGTCGTCGCTCCCGCGCACCTCGACATGGGCGACCAGGTCGTCCACGGTGGCCTGCTGGACCGTCAACTCGCCCAGTGCGGGGAGGACCTGCTCGATGTAGTGCAGGAAGGACCTGTTCGGCCCGATGACGAGGGTGCCGGTGCGGGCGAGGCGCTCGCGGTGGGCGTAGAGCAGGTACGCGACCCGGTGCAGGCCGACGGCGGTCTTCCCGGTCCCCGGCCCTCCCTGCACGCACACGGTGCCGCCGAGCCCGCTGCGCACGATCTCGTCCTGCTCCGGCTGGATGGTCGCCACGATGTCCCGCATCGGGCCGACGCGCGGGCGCTCGATCTCCTGCTGGAGCAGCTTGCTGGTGGCGGCGGCCTCCGCGGGGTCGGACAGGTGCTCGTCCTCGTACGCCGTGAGGTCGCCGCCCGTGTAGCCGAAGCGGCGGCGCAGCGCGATGTCCATCGGGTCCTTCTTGGACGCCCGGTAGAACGGCTGCGAGACCGGCGCACGCCAGTCGATGACCATCGGGTCGCCGTCGGCGTCGTGCACATGCCGCCGCCCAATATAGAAGCGCTCGCCTTCCGCTCCCTCCGCCTGCTCGGCGCCGACCGCGTGCAGGTAGTCGAGGCGGCCGAAGAACAGCGGGGTGTCGCTGAGGTCGGCCAGGGCCTTGATGCGTTCCCCGATCTGGCGTTCCAGGACCTGGGCGTTGACCCAGTTCGCGGTGACGTCGCTGATGTCGAGGGACTCGACGTCCTTCCGCATGGCCCGCAGGGCGGCGCGGGACGCGGCGAGATGGGAGCGCTCGCGGGAGAGTGGGTCGGCGGCGGGCGTGGACAAGGGGGTGCCTCCGGAGGGCCTGCTGAGGGGTGGCGGTGAGATGCCGGCCGGTTTCCGTCCGGTCGGCGGCACTCCGTGAGGGAGGCGGGCAAGAGCGGAGATTTTAGAGCAGCGGCAGAGACGACGGCCAACGGTTTTCTCACCCTCCTTCTCACCTCCTTCTCGCCCCCCTCTGCTCATCCCCTAGGGGGCGGAGGCCTCCTCCCTGGGGGGAACGGGTCACTCCGGAGGCGTACGTAGGCAGTACGGAGGTTCGGCCTTCAGGCCGATGCCGTCAGCGTGTCCGGAAATCCACCATGGACCCATGAGCGCAGCCATCATCTCCCCAGCCCCCGCACCGGGCCGGCCGTCAGGTGCCGCTGTCCTGCCCGGCAGCCACGCCCACCCCTTGGGCACCGCCCTGCGCGCCCTCAGGGTCTTCGCGGGCGCCGCCTTCGACGTGGTGATCCTCGGTGAGTACGCCGAGGAAGCGGGCGTCGTACGGCGGAAATAACCGGCCGGGTCACCGCGTGCATCGAGTACGACGACGCGCACCCGCTGAGTACGCGCACCGGTGTTCCGGCACCCGCCGGGCCGCTTCACTGTGCGCATGACGAGCACGACGGCAGACGAGATCACGCCACGCCCCGCCCCCTTCTGGACGGCGCCGGTCATCGCGACGGTGCTGCTGGCCGTGCTGTGGCCCGCCGCCCTGTTCTTCGGCGGCCTCTCCGCCATGGCCACCGACGCCTGCGGCCCCGACGACTGCTCCTCCGGGCTGATGACGTCGCTGTCCGTGATCTACGGGACGCTGTCCTACGGCGGCCTGTTCTCGGCCGCCGCCTACGTCGCCGCGTGGGCGCTGCCCCGGGAGCGCCGCTGGTCCGCCCTGCGCTCCTGGACCGCGATCGCCGCGCTGCTGCCCCCGGGGCTCGTGCTGCTCCTGGTGTTCACCCTCCCGGCGCCCTGAGCCCGCCCAGCCGCCCCGCTCAGCTCTCCGCCAGGATCTCGTCCGCGTCCACGATCCGGTACGCGTAGCCCTGTTCCGCCAGGAAGCGCTGGCGGTGGGCGGCGAAGTCCTGGTCGATGGTGTCGCGGGCGACGACCGAGTAGAAGTGGGCCTGGTGGCCGTCGGCCTTGGGGCGGAGCACCCGGCCGAGGCGCTGCGCCTCCTCCTGCCGTGATCCGAAGGTCCCCGAGACCTGGATGGCGACGGTCGCCTCCGGCAGGTCGATGGAGAAGTTCGCGACCTTCGACACCACCAGCACGCTGATCTCGCCCTCCCGGAAGGCGTCGAACAGCTTCTCCCGCTGTGCGTTCGACGTCTCGCCCTTGATCACGGGCGCGTTCAGATGCTCACCCAGCTCGTCCAGCTGGTCGATGTACTGCCCGATGACGAGGATCTGCTGCCCGGCGAACCGCCGCACGATCGCCTCCGTCACCTTCCGCTTCGTCTCGGTCGTCGCGCAGAAGCGGTACTTCTCCTCCGTCTCGGCGGTGGCGTACGCCAGCCGCTCGGAGTCGGTGAGGTTGACCCGGACCTCCACGCAGTCGGCGGGCGCGATGTAGCCCTGCGCCTCGATCTCCTTCCACGGCGCGTCGAAACGCTTGGGGCCGATGAGGGAGAACACGTCCGACTCGCGGCCGTCCTCCCGCACCAGGGTCGCGGTCAGCCCCAGCCGACGCCGGGCCTGCAGGTCCGCCGTGAACTTGAAGACCGGCGCGGGCAGCAGATGCACCTCGTCGTAGACGATCAGCCCCCAGTCCCGGGAGTCGAACAGCTCCAGGTGCGGGTAGACGCCCTTCCGCTTCGTCGTCAGCACCTGGTACGTGGCGATGGTGACGGGCCGGATCTCCTTCCTCGTCCCGCTGTACTCGCCGATCTCGTCCTCCGTCAGCGAGGTCCGCCGCACCAGCTCGTGCTTCCACTGCCGGGCCGAGACGGTGTTCGTGACCAGGATCAGGGTGGTCGACTTCGCCTGCGCCATCGACCCGGCGCCGACCAGCGTCTTGCCCGCGCCGCAGGGCAGGACGACCACACCGGACCCGCCGTGCCAGAAGTTCTCCACGGCCTGCTTCTGGTAGGGCCTGAGCGCCCAGCCGTCCTCGGCCAGCTCGATCGGGTGCGCCTCGCCGTCGACGTACCCGGCGAGGTCCTCGGCGGGCCAGCCCAGCTTCAGCAGCACCTGCTTGATCTGCCCGCGCTCCGAGGGGTGCACGGCGACGGTGTCGGGGTCGATGCGGGCGCCGACCAGCGGCGCGATCCGCTTCGACTTCAGGACCTCCTCCAGCACCGGCCGGTCGGTGGTGGAAAGGACCAGCCCGTGCGCCGGGTGCTTGGTCAGGGTGAGGCGCCCGTAGCGGTCCATCGTCTCGGCGACGTCCACGAGCAGCGCGTGCGGCACGGGGTAGCGGCTGTACTGCACCAGCGCGTCCACGACCTGCTCGGCGTCATGGCCGGCCGCCCGCGCGTTCCACAGGCCGAGCGGTGTCACGCGGTAGGTGTGGATGTGCTCCGGCGCACGCTCCAGCTCGGCGAAGGGGGCGATGGCCCGACGGCAGTCGTCGGCCCGCTCGTGGTCGACTTCCAGGAGCAGGGTCTTGTCGGACTGGACGATCAGTGGACCATTCACGCGGGCACCCTTTCGTACGGCCTGACGGTTCGGCCAAACGTCCAGTGTGCCTGATCGTTTTCGCAGCTGGGGCGGTGTACGCGTCCGGTCCTACAGAATGTCTATTCATTCCTGTGGGTGGCATGGATTGAGCTGTTCGGCGGTGCCTTCCGAAGAATGGCGCGCGTGCAGCCCTCCACGCCTTCGCCGTCCCCGCCGACCGCCATGCTCGGGTACTCCCTGTTCGCGACCCGCTGGCTCCAGGCGCCCCTCTACTTCGGCCTGGTCGCCGTCCAGGGGGTCTACGTCTACAAGTTCTTCAACGAGCTGTGGACCTTGATCCTCCGGTGCGTGACCGGGCGGGCCACCGAGACGTACGTGATGCTCTCGGTGCTGAAGCTGGTCGACGTCGTCATGATCGCCAACCTGCTGATCATGGTGATCGTCGGCGGCTACGAGACCTTCGTCTCGCGCATCGACCTGCACGGCCACCGCGACCAGCCGGAGTGGCTCTCGCACGTCAACCCCAACGTGCTGAAGGTGAAGCTGGCCACCGCCATCGTGGGCATCTCCTCCGTCCACCTGCTCCAGATGTTCGTGAACGTCGATCACACCGCGCACCACTCCCTGCTGTGGGGCACGGTGATCCACATGGCCTTCATCGGATCGGCGGCGATCCTGGCCTACATGTCGGGGCCGATGCTCGCGCAGGCCGAGCAGACACACAGGGCCGGACAGGCGGAGCACGCCCACAAGGAGCAGGCCCACCAGGAGGCTCCGGCGCACCGGACCGACCCCGGCCCCCGGGCGCACGCCACCGTGCCGGTCCCCGCCCAGGCGGCCCCGCCCACCGCCGACGCGGGCGCCGAGGCCCGCGTCCGGGCCGCCGGGTTCCCCGCGCGGAAGCTGCTGGAGGACTTCGACGAGGCGCACCCCCGGTCCTTCGACCGGGAGACCCTGGCCCGGCTCGGCAAGCTGGACTTCGTCGCGGCCCGGCGGAACGTCGTGTTCGTCGGCCCGCCCGGCACCGGCAAGACCCATCTGGCCGTCGGTCTCGGGGTGCGCGCCTGCCAGGTGGGCCACCGGGTGCTGTTCGCGACCGCCGGCGAGTGGGCGGCCCGGCTGGCCGGCGCCCGGAACGCCGGCCGGCTCGCCGCGGAACTGACCGGCCTCGACGGCTACCCGCTGCTGATCGTGGACGAGGTCGGCTACACGCCCTTCGACGCCGAGACCTCCGCCCTCTTCTTCCAGCTGGTCGCCCACCGCTACGAGCGGGGCGCGCTGATCGTGACCGGCGACCGCCCGCTCGGCCGCTGGCACGAGATCTTCGGCGGCCCGTCCGCACCGGCCATGGTGGACCGCCTGGCCCACCACGCCGAGGTCGTACGGCTCGAAGGGGAGAGCTACCGGACACGCCGCGCTACTTCCCCGTGGGCAGACTGACGTTGTTGACCAGCGGCCCTTCGACGCTCACGCCCTCGGTGACCAGGGACTCCGGTCCGGCCGCCGGGACCGGCAGCGGCGCAGGGGCCGCGGCGGCCACGGGGGCGAGCGCGGCGACGAGCGCGGCGGCGGAGATCAGGGTGCCGACGGAGGCGGCGACGACGGCGGAGCGGGTACGGACGGGAAGTTCGGGACGCATGGGGCTTCCGGGCCTTTCGCATGCACTCGGACGGTGACAGGGCGGGCCGGACCCAGGAGGGGCTGGGACCGGCCCGGCGGACGAGATTCGAACGCGTCAGACCTGCGGGGTCTCGACGACGAGCCCGGCGACATCGACACTGACCGCCGATGCCTCCGCGGCGAACCCGCCGAGCAACAGGGCGGTGGTGGCCAGAACGGCGGCCACACGACGGACGGCACGCATGGGACTTCCTTTCTGTCGCGCGCGAACGAGCTCGCCCCACAGGGGAGTTGAGCACGCTCAGGACACCGGGTGGCTGCCCTGCGGTTCGCGGCGCGATGCGGAACGGCCCGGAAGGTCATTCGAGAGGGGGAAAGGCCCGGCGTGTCGTGCATGACGCCCAGCGTTGACCCGGACGGGTGAGGTCAGGTCGCGTCGTCGGCGAGCTCGGCGACCCCGGTGATCCGGTGCAGCGGATACGTGCGCACCTCGTCCGCGGTGTGGTCGTACGCCGTGACGAAGCCGCCCTCCACCCGGATCGGGGCGATCACGCGCTGACTGGCGGCGCCCTCGGCGTTGACGTAGCCGATCCACAGGGCCTCGCCGGTCAGCACGGCGGCCTGCATGGTGGCGAGGGTCTCCGCGGAGCTGGTGCGGGGCAGGTCGCCGCCCGCGGCCGGGGCGCCGGCGCCGGGCTTGCGCGGGGCGGTGGAGGCCAGGTCACCGGCCCGGATGGCGCGGAGCGCGGCCGTGAGGAGCGTGTCGTCGGGAACCGGCGGACCGTCCGGGACCGGCTCCGGGGGCGTACGCGGCGGCGTGCGGTGGGCGTGGGCGCGGGTGATCAGCACATCGCCCTCGGCGGACTCGGCGGCCGGTGCGAACCCCATCGCGCGCAGACCCTCCAGCAGCGCGGCCGGGTCGGCCTGCGCGGCCAGCACGGTCGGCGCGAGGCGGCGCAGCCCGAGGTTCGCGGCGCGCTTGTCGGCGAGGATCTCGTTGAGCATCGCGTCGTCGTCGCAGCGCACGTACGCCGAGGCCGCGCCCACCCGCAGATGCCCGTGCCTGCGCGCCACGTCGTCGATGAGGTACGTCAGCGGCTGCGGCACCGGCGTGCGGGAGTGCGCGGCGAGGAAGGCGTGCAGGTCGGCGGCGGCCCGCCCGGCGTCCAGCGCGCGCCGCACCGAGCCGGGCGTGAACCGGTACACCGTCGCCCCGCCCTTGGACTCCACGTCCGCGAGCACCCCCAGCACGTCCGCGAGCGGCCGCTGCAACGGGCCGGGAGCCACCGCCGTCAGATCGGCCTGGAGCAGGACGTGGTCCAGCGGTTCGGGCAGCAGCGGCGCGAGCAGGCGGGCCGCGGCGGCGGAGGCGACGGCCTGCTCGGCAGGGGGCAGGGGCGCGCGGGGAGCGGGCGTGCGGTGGTGCACGGGGAGCCGGTCACCGGGGCCCTGGGGATCCACCTGGGCCGCGTGGGTCACGTGCGCCCCCAGCAGCGCCCGCCCGTGCGCCGACAGCGCGCCGCGCCCCGTCACGCCCAGCAGCTCCGCCTCGCTCAGCGTCCACCGGGCGAGCCGGCTCCGCAGGTCGTCGTCCTGCTGCTGCGCCCCGCGCAACGGCCGCTCCCAGCGCAACCGCGCCAGCACCGACTCGGCGGACGGCGCCGCGCCCTCCGGGAGCCCGGCCAGCAGCGTCAGCACCCGGTGCCGCACCTCCGGCGCGGCCGACCGGTCGAGCCCCGGCCCCAGCGCCGACAACGTACGGTCCTTGGCGTCCCGCCCGCCGACCAGCCCGGACGTCCGGGTCGCCGTCAGCCAGGTCTCGGCGAGCCGCGCCCAGCGCTCGGCGGGCGGCAGCCGGAGCCACTCGTCGTACGCCGGGGTCGCCGCGTACCGCTCGTCCGCCTCCCCGTCGGAGGCCAGCAGACCCGCACCGTAGGCGAGTTCGACCCAGAACGCGGCGACCGGCTCGGGCACGTCGAGCGCGACGGCGGTCCGCTTCAGGTCCCGCACGCTCAGCCCACCGGCCCGCAGCACCGCCGGGCCGCCCTCGTCCCAGTCCTTCAGCAGCTCCTCGACGGTCGCCAGCGCGGTCTGCGCCTGCCCGGCCGCCGTGCCGTCCACAACCTGTGGACGGTGCGTCGCGGCGGCCTCGACGGGCGGCGGCACCGGCTCCGGCGTCCGGTGCGCCCGCCCCGCGCGCAGATGCAGGGCCACCTCGCGGGGCAGGACGACCGTGCCGGGCGCGGTCGGCAGCAGCAGCCCACGGTCCAGGAGCCAGCGCAGACGGGGTGCGGGCTCGGCGGTGACCTGGCCGTAGGGCGGCCCCCAGACGAGACGGGAGAGGACCTCCCGCGACTCCTCCGGGGCGCCGGCCAGCAGCGCGGCCATCCGGGCGCGGTCCCGGAACAGGCCGGTGAGGGCGGTCACGGCGGACACCGAGTCGTGCGTCGAGGGAAGTCCGGCGGCGGTGAGGATCTCCTGGATGCGGCCCGGCGACATACCCGCGGTGGCCTCCTGCACGGTGGGCCCGAGGCCGGTCGGGGACGGATGCTGCGGCGAGGGCGCGAGCAGCTCACGGGCCGTGCGGACGAGCCGCAGCCGGTCGTCGTCGCCCCACACCAGGGCCTGTTCGCGCAGGGTGCCGAGGGCACGGGGGAAGGCCGCCGTGACGGCCGGATCGCCCGCGTCGCCGGCCATGAGCCCGAGCAGCTCCTCGTACGTCGCCGGATCCGCCGCCACGGCCAGCGCCTCCGCCGTCTGCAGCGCGAAGCGGTCCAGCCGCTCCAGGGCGCGGACGACCGAGGCGCGGGTGCCGGCGCGGGTCGCGAGCTGGGTGATGTCGGAGGGGACCGGGGTGATGAGGTCGGGGCGGCTGCGCAGAAGGACGGCCAGGGAGGCGTCATCCCTCGCGCGGAGCGCTTCGGCGAGGGAACGGGGGGCTGCCGACTTCTCCTCGGTGCTCATCCGGTCAACGTTAGCGGGTTGCCTCCGGCGGCCGGGCCGACTGTGCGTGGGGGAGTGTTCCCGGAACACGCGGTACCGTCGACCAACGGCGTTTTCAACGGGCTGCCCCCGGAGGGCTTCGTGGGGATCGAGAGCGACCAGGTCGTCTACGAGTATCTGAGCCGCGTCGGTGACGTGGCGCAGCAGCGGCAGTTGCCGTCGTCGGCCCGTATGCGTCTGGTGTCCGAGCTGCGCAACGAGATCGACCGGCGCCGTGCCAAGGCCCCCGTCGACAGCCCCGCCGCCGTCCGCCGCATCATCGCCCGCCTCGGCAGTCCCGACGAGGTGGTCGCCGCCGCGGGCGACGGCACCGACGGTGCCCCCCAGGCGCCGGACGCCTCCGTGCCCGTACAGCGGGAGCCGGACGGGAAGGACCGGCGGGGAGGCCTGCGCCGCGTCGTACCGCGTCCGCGCCCCGCCGCCCCGCCCTCCGCCGCCCCCTCCGACGTCCCGTCCCCGCCGCACCTCGCGAGTGCGCAGGAGCTCGGGAGGAGTGCGACGCAGCCGGACTGGTGGCGGGTGGAGGGCAGTCCCTTCGGGGGTGACGACGGCGTGCCGGGGTTCGTGGGCGGTGTGGAGATCCCGGAGCTGCTCAAGCCCCCGCCGCCGAAGGAGAAGGAGGCGGAGAAGGAGGCGGGCAA
Source organism: Streptomyces sp. S.PNR 29 (assembly GCF_030386795.1). GTDB lineage: Bacteria > Actinomycetota > Actinomycetes > Streptomycetales > Streptomycetaceae > Streptomyces. The sequence goes on along the minus strand of NZ_JANUQM010000001.1, from coordinate 771,640 downwards.
GCCGGTCGCCGGGGAGCCCGCGCCGGTCACGGAGAAGGCCGAGGAGGCCGAGGTGGCCGCCCCCCGCCGCCGCCTGCCCCGCCTGCGCCCCGACGGCGGCCGGCACAACCCCCTCCTGCTGCTCGCCGCCGCGCTGCTGGTCGCGGGCGCCGTGGCCGGCAACCTCGTTCCGCTGGGCCTGGGCTGGCTCATCGCCTACCTCTCCCGCCGTCTGACGCCGGCCGAGGCGAAGTGGGCGGTGCTGGGGCTGCCCGGTGCGGTCGCCGCGGCCGGGATCGTCTGGCTGTGGGGCCGTGTGGACGGCCGCTGGGGCGACCCCATCGCCCAGGGGCACATGAACGACGCCGTCGCCGAGACATGGCCGTGGGTGCTGCGGGGCGCGGCCGTCGCGTCGGCGCTGTTCCTGGTCTGGCGGGCCCGTCGCCCCCGTGGCTGACGGGCGTTGTCACACCGCCCCGGCACAATGTCCCGTATGGCCTCCATGACCTCGCCCGCCCTGACCGTCGGTTTCGACCTGGACATGACCCTGATCGACTCACGCCCCGGCATCCACGCGTGCTACACGGCACTGGCCGAGCGGACGGGCACGTACATCGACGCCGACCTGGCGATCACGCGGCTCGGGCCGCCGCTGGAGGAGGAGCTGGCCAACTGGTTCCCGGCGGAGCAGGTGGCGGCCATTGCGGACATGTACCGCGCGATGTACCCCACGATCGCCATCGCCGCCACACCCGCGCTGCCCGGCGCCCGCGAGGCGATCACGGCGGTACGGGCGTCCGGCGGGCGGGCGGTCGTCGTCACCGCCAAGTACGAGCCGAACGCCAAGCTGCACCTGGAGTACCTCGGCATCGAGCCGGACGCGGTGATCGGCGACCTGTGGGCGGAACAGAAGGCCGAGGCGCTGCGCGAACACGGCGCGCACGTGTACGTCGGCGACCACCTCGGCGACATACGCGGCGCGCGCAGGGCCGACGCCTACTCCGTCGCCGTGGCCACCGGCCCGTACGCCGCCGAGGAACTGCGCGCGGCGGGCGCGGACGCCGTCCTCACCGATCTGACGGCGTTTCCGGAATGGCTCGCGGCCTACCGGGAGGCGCCCGAGGCGCCGCGCGCCTGACGCCGGCCCGCCGCGACCGATCGGAGTACTCCCGCACCGGCCATCAGGAATCCGACGGCCATGAGCATGCTCAATCCGAACATGTATGTGGGAAAGGGCGTCGTCCCGAGGAACAGCGGGGCGACCGTGACCAGGGTGGCCACGGCACCGATGAAGAACACGATCGCACCGGCGCGGATCAGTCGGTCACCGGGCGCGGCGGAATTCGTTTGGGTTTTGTCACGCACCGGACCAGGGTAGTTCCCAGCGCGAAGGAACAACCGGGCGACGTCTTGTCACCGGCCTGAAGACCATTAGCCTTGGTACCGGCGGGTCCCGACGGCCCGCCCGAGTGCTATCAAGAGCCGTTTCCGAAGCAGTTTTCCGACGAGTACGAGGACGAGGACAGACGTGCCTACCGGCAAGGTCAAGTGGTTCAACAGCGAGAAGGGCTTCGGCTTTCTCTCCCGCGACGACGGCGGTGACGTCTTCGTCCATTCCTCGGTCCTCCCCGCCGGAGTCGAGACACTCAAGCCGGGACAGCGAGTGGAGTTCGGTGTCGTCGCCGGACAGCGCGGCGACCAGGCGCTGTCCCTGACGATTCTGGACCCGACCCCCTCGGTGGCGGCCGCGACCCGCAAGAAGCCGGACGAGCTCGCCTCCATCGTCCAGGATCTGACGACGCTCCTGGAGAACATCACGCCGATGCTGGAGCGGGGCCGCTACCCCGAGAAGACCGCCGGCAAGAAGATCGCGGGCCTGCTGCGCGCGGTCGCCGACCAGTTGGACGTGTAGACCGCTTACGGGAATCGCAGCGCGTTCGGGCCGAGGGGCGGCACCAGCCCCTCGGCCGCGGCGCGCGTCAGCAGGCCCCGTACGGCCGCGTAGCCGTCCTCGCCCAGGTCGGCGGTGAATTCGTTGACGTACAGCCCGATGTGCTGGTCGGCGACGGCCGGGTCCATTTCCTGGGCGTGTTCCATGACGTACGGGCGGGACGCCTCCGGGTCGTCCCAGGCCGCCCGTACGGACGTGCGGATCGAGTCGGCGAGCAGCCGCAGCGTGTCCGCGCCCAGGGACCGCCTGGCGATGATGGCGCCCAGCGGGATCGGCAGACCGGTGGTGTGCTCCCAGTGCTCGCCCATGTCGGCGAGCTTGTGCAGCCCGTAGTTCCGATAGGTGAAGCGCGCCTCGTGGATGACGAGCCCCGCGTCGACCTTCCCGTCCCGCACGGCGGGCATGATCTCGTGGAACGGCATGACCACGATCTCGCCGACCCCGCCCGGGACCGTGTCCGCCGCCCACAGCCTGAACAGCAGATACGCCGTCGACTTCTCGCTCGGCACGGCGACCGTACGGCCCGTCAGGTCGACGCCGGCCTCACGGGTGAGGACGAGCGGCCCGCAGCCCCGCCCCAGCGCGCCCCCGCAGGGCAGCAGGGCGTACTCGCCGAGGACGTACGGCAGCACGGCGTACGACACCTTCAGCACGTCGAACTCGCCGCGCTCGGCCATGCCGTTGGTGATGTCGATGTCCGCGAAGGTCACGTCGAGCGCGGGCGCGCCCGGCACCCGGCCGTGGGCCAGGGCGTCGAAGACGAAGGTGTCGTTCGGGCAGGGGGAGTAGGCGATCTGCAACGGCTCAGCGGTCATGGCGGTCATGTGGGTTCCAACTCGTGAGGACGGGCGCGAGCTTCCCGAAGGCCGCCGCCAGGGCCGTCAGGGCGTCGCCGATGCGCCAGGCGGCGCGGTCGCGCGGGCCGACGGCGTTGGAGACCGCGCGCAGCTCCAGCACGGGCACGCCGTGCGCGGCGGCGGCCTCGGCGACGCCGAAGCCCTCCATGGCCTCGGCGAGGGCGCGGGGGTGCCGGGCGCGCAGCTCGGCGGCACGTTCGGCGGTCCCGGTGACGGTCGAGACGGTGAGGACGGTGCCGGGGAGCGCTCCAGTGGCCTGTGTGACCTGTCGTACGAGGTCCGCGGGAGGGCGGTGGGTGACGGTGCCGAAGCCGAGGTCGGTGACCGGCAGGAACCCGTCGGCCGTCTCGGCGCCCAGGTCGGCCGCGGTGATCTCGTCGGCGACGACGAGCGAGGCGAGCGGGGCCTCGGGCGGGAAACCGCCGGCGATCCCGGCGGAGACGACCAGGCCGTAGGGGGCGCCGTCCAGGCCGGCCACGGTCAGGGCCGAGGCGGTGGAGGCGGCGGCGAGGGCCGGACCGACGCCGGCCGCGAGGAGGTCGACGCCGGTGTCAGGGACCCGGTGAAGCGTCACCCCGGGCAGGGCGACCTCCCGGACCGGCTCCGGGAACGCCCCGGCCACCGCGTCCCGCTCGACGGGAACCGCGGTGGCCACGAGAACGCGTGAGGACACCACCGAAGGCGCTGTCAGGAGTCCTTCTTCAGCTTGAAGGACCACAGGCCCGTGACGTCCTTCTCGCCCTCCTTGATCGACACCAGCGTCGAGTTGCCGCTGGCGCCGTACTGGGCGTTGAAGAACACGCTGCCCGGGACCGTGCGGTAGGTCTTGGTGCTGGAGTCCGTCAGCGGCTGGCCGTTCATCAGGATCGTCCAGCCCTCGTCGGCGATCTCCGGGTCGACACCGAACCGCACGGTCTCGTCCGGGTCGACGTCGATGGTCTTGATGTCCTGGTCCTTCAGGCACTGGGTGAGGTCCGCGCTCTGCAGGGCCTTGCCCTCGCCGCCGCAGGTGGCCTCGGAGCTCACCGAGGAGCGGCCGACGGTGATCGTGGACATCGCGGTCGGCTTGTCACACGCCGACAGGACGAGCAGTCCGGCGGAAACGGCGCCGGCGGCGGCGACGGCGCGGCGGCGTCGCACAACGGATTGCAACGTGTTCATAAGGCGAAGGCTATAGGGCTCAGCCGGACGCCCCCCTACGCGGGGTGCGGCGTGGACGGCGCGCTACGCCACCCGCGGCCGCGTGGCACCCCCGCGGCGGGCCGACGAGAGCAGACTCCGCGAGGTGGCCAGCCAGCCCGTCGCGATGATCCCGGCGCCCACCGACAGGCCGAGGGTGCCGTTCAGGGGCAGCACGATGCCGACCGCCCCGCCGAGCACCCACGACATCTGCAGCAGCGTCTCCGACCGCGCGAACGCCGACGTACGGACCAGTTCGGGCACGTCCCGCTGGATCAGCGCGTCCAGCGACAGCTTGGCCAGCGCCTGCGCGAACCCGGCGATCGCGGCCAGGCACGCCACCAGCACCGTGCCGAAGAACACGGCGGCCAGGATCGCCGCGCCCAGCACACACCCGAGGACCGTCACGATGATGATCTCCGGCGCGCGGGACCGCAGCCACGCCCCCACCGCCGTACCGAGCGCGTTGCCCGCGCCGGCCGCGCCGGCCACCATGCCGAGCGAGACGGCCGCGGTCTGCCCCGTCATCGGGTGCTCGCGCAGCAGGAACGCCAGGAAGAAGATCAGGAACCCGGTCAGGCAGCGGATGGCGGCGTTGGCGGCGAGGGCGTGCGTGACGGCCGCACCGACCGTGCGCAGGCCGGGCCGCTTGACCGGCCTGCGGTGCGGCCCGTGCAGATGCTGCTCGTCGGCGGCGAGCAGCGCCGTGTCCTCGCCCTTGGCCGAGTCGACCTTCGGCGGCAGCTGGAAGGACAGGAACGTTCCCGCCACGAAGATCATGAAGGCGCCGTACAGCGGCCAGCGCGGCCCGATCTGCTGCAGCCCCGCCCCGATGGGAGCCGCGACGCCGGTCGCGAGCAGCCCGCCGAGCGTGACCCGCGAGTTCGCCTTCACCAGGGAGAACCGGGGCGGGAGCAGACGCGGGACGACCGCGCTTCGGACCACCCCGTACGCCTTCGACGCGACGAGCACGCCGAGGGCGGCCGGATACATCTCGATGCTGCCGGTGATGACCGCGCCGGACAGGACCAGGGCCAGCAGTGCCCTGGCGAGCATCGCGCAGGCCATCGCCGCGCGGCGGCCGTGCGGGACGCGGTCGAGGAGCGGGCCGATCACCGGGGCGAGGAGCGTGAACGGCGCCATGGTGATGGCGAGGTACAGCGCGACCCGGCCGCGGGCCTCGTCGGTCGGGACGGAGAAGAAGACGGTGGAGGCGAGGGCGACGGTGATCATGACGTCGCCGGCGCCGTTCACTCCATGGAGTTCGATCAGCTTGCCGAGGCCGGACTCGCCGGCGCCGTGCGCGTGCGTCGCCCGGCGGATTCCGCGGGCCGTTGTGGTCACCGGCAGGTGCAGGGCACGGCCGACCGCGCGGAACGGGCCGCGCGCCCGGTCCGTTCCGGTGCGTCGGCTGCTCCCCTTGACCCCTTTCGCTCCGCCGACCCCGGCGGCACCTTGGGGCGTCCTCGCGGCTGCCACGACGTTCAATATGCCCCGAGAACGGTGTTCGTAGTGCGTTTACGGCGCGGATGGCGGTGTGCGGTGCGGCCGGCCGCACGCGGGGGTGTGCGGGGAAACAACGCCGGGAAGCAGCGATCATGTCCCGTCGGTGTAGGCCGAGCGCCGCTGAACAGGTAGCGTGCGTAGCGCGCCGCGGCGAACGTTCTCGGCCGCGCGCCTTACGGGCATGCCGCAGAATGGATGACGTAGGTGCGCCCGAGCGCGAGCGGGCGCGGACGTCGACGCGGCCCACCGGTCCGCTCCGTCCGCCGCCCCCACCGCCGGCAGTGGCGCACTTGTGAGACGGCGTATGGAGAGAAGCGATACCTGTGAGCGCAGCGACAACGCGAAGCCGCACCCCTGACCGTCTGTGCGCCGAGGCCGTCGACCTCGCCCGCGCCGCAGCCGAGGAGGCGGCCGCGCCCGGTGTGGTCGGCGAGCATGTGGGGCTGGTCTCCGAAGGGGACCGTGTTGTCACGCACTTCTTCGAGTGCAAGGAGCTCGGGTATCGCGGCTGGCGCTGGGCCGTGACGGTGGCCCGTGCGTCCCGCGCCAAGATCGTCACGGTGGACGAGGCGGTCCTCCTTCCCGGCCCCGATGCGCTGCTCGCCCCCGAGTGGGTCCCGTGGAGCGAACGGCTCCGCCCCGGCGACATGGGCCCGGGCGACCTGCTGCCCACCGACGCGGAGGATCTCCGGCTGGAGCCGGGGTACGCCGGCGAGGACGAGCCGCTGCCCAGCTCCGCCGTGTCGCACGAGATGGCCGACCTGGTGGAGGCGGAGGACGCGGAGGTCACGGCCGGGACGCCGGCGAACCTCCCGGCCGTCCCGTCCCGCGGCACCATCGCGGCGGTCGCGGAGGAACTGGGCATGCGGCGGGCCCGCGTTCTGTCCCGCTACGGCCTCCATATCGCCGCCGACCGCTGGGAGGAGGCGTTCGGCGCGAAGACGCCGATGGCCCAGGCGGCGCCCGCGGCATGTGTGAGCTGCGGGTTCCTGGTGCGTATCGGGGGTTCGCTCGGGCAGGCCTTCGGGGTGTGCGCGAACGAGTTCTCCCCGGCCGACGGCCGGGTGGTGTCCCTGGCCTACGGCTGCGGGGGCCACTCCGAGGCGGCCGTCATGCCCAAGCCGCCGCAGCCGGCTCCGCCGGTGATCGACGAGACGAGGGTGGATCCGTTCCCGCTGCGGCCGGCCCGGGATTCGGGATCCGTGCCGGATGTCTCCGACGGCGAGACGGACGAACTGGGCCACTCGTAGCGACGTCCGGTCGCCGACGGCGGCCGACGGCTGCGTCGAGGTCGCCGCGCCCTCCGTCACGTACGGGTCGGGAGCCGACCGGGGACGGGCGCCGCGTCCTCGCTCGTCAGGCGGTACCTTCGTCCTCACGTCGACGAGGAGTTGGAACGTGAGCAGCAAGTTCGTGCGGCCTGCCGCCGAAGGGGCCGACCCGTTCGGTACCGCCCGCCTGCGGCGCGGCGTGCTGGACGCCTGGGCCACCAGCCCCGCCCGGTTCCGTGAGGACGCCAACGCCGAGGAGGACCTGGTCCTCGGGGGCTACCGGGACCGGCTCGTCGTCGAGCTCGCGCAGAACGCCGCCGACGCCGCGGCCCGCGCGGGCGTGCCCGGCCGGCTGCGTCTCACCCTCCGCGACGGCGTCCTCGTCGCCGCCAACACCGGCGCCCCGCTGGACGCGGCCGGCGTGGAGTCGCTGTCCACGCTTCGTGCCTCCGCCAAGCGGGACACCCCGTCAGTGGGCCGTTTCGGCGTCGGTTTCGCCGCCGTCCTCGCCGTCACCGACGAGCCCGCCGTCATCGGCCGCCACGGCGGCGTCCGCTGGTCCCTCGCCGAGGCGCGCCTGCTCGCGACCGAGACCGCCCGGCACAGCCCCGGGCTGGGCGACGAGATCCGCCGGCGCGACGGCCACGTCCCCCTGCTGCGCCTGCCCTTCGCCGCCGAGGGCACCGCCCCCGACCCGTACGACACGGTCGTCATCCTGCCCCTGCGCGACACGCCCGCCGCCGACCTCGCCGAACGCCTCCTGCACGCCGTCGACGACGCTCTGCTCCTCGCCCTGCCCGGCCTGGAGGAGGTCGTCGTCGAGACCGGCCAGGAGACACGGACCCTGCGCCGACGTGCCGAGGGCGCCCTCACCGTCGTGGAGGACTCGCGTGAGGGCACGACCCGGTGGCGTACCGCCTCCGCGCACGGGCCGGTCGCGCCGGAGCTGCTCGCCGACCGGCCGGTGGAGGAGCGCCTGCGCCCGCACTGGTCGGTCACCTGGGCCGTGCCCGTCGACGCCGCCGACGGCACTCCCGCCCGCCCCCGCACGAGCCCCGTCGTCCATGCCCCCACCCCGAGCGACGAGCCCCTCGGCGTCCCCGCCCTGCTCATCGCCTCCTTCCCCCTCGACAGCACCCGCCGGCACGCCGCCCCCGGTGCGCTGACCGACTTCCTCGTCGAGCGCGCGGCGGACGCGTACGCCGAACTCCTCGCCGACTGGCGGCCGGTGACCACGGGCGTCATCGACCTCGTACCCGGCCCGCTCGGCAAGGGCGAGCTGGACGGGGCCCTGCGGCAGGCGATCCTCGAACGGCTGCCGCGGACCTCCTTCCTGCCGCCCGCGGTGGAGGCCGAGGAACCCGACTCCGAGCTGCCGGAGTCCCTGCGGCCGCGTGATGCCGAGGTGGTGGAGGGCGCGGGCGCCGACACCGTACGGGTCCTCGCGGACGTCCTGCCGACCCTCCTGCCCGCCGGGCTGGAACGGCGCGTGGAACTGCGTACCCTCGGCGTCGCCCGCGTTCCGCTCACCGACGCGATCGATCGCCTGGCCGGGCTGGAGAGGGACCCCGGCTGGTGGTGGCGGCTGTACGACAGCCTCGCCGGGGTCGACCCGGACCGGCTGTCCGGGCTGCCGGTGCCGCTGGCCGACCGGCGGACGACGATCGGGCCCCGGCAGGTCCTGCTCCCCGGCACCGACACTGCCCGCATCGACCCGGAGGTGCTCGCCCGGCTCGGCCTCAAGGTCGCCCACCCGGACGCCGCCCACCCGCTGCTGGAGAAGCTGGGCGCCCTCCCGGCCACGCCCCGGGCCGTGCTCACCACCCCGCAGGTGCGGGCCGCCGTCGCCGCCTCGCTCGACGAGGAGGGCGGGGTGTCCTGGGAGGAGGACGCCCTGGACGCCGAGGAGCTGGCCGACACCGTGCTCGCCCTCGTCCGCGACGCGGGCCTGGAGCCCGGGGACGAGCCCTGGCTCGGTGCCCTCGCCCTCACCGACGAGGACGGCGAGCTGTCCCCCGCCGGTGAGCTGGTCTTCCCCGGCGGCCCCTTCGCTCAGGTCATGCGCGAGGGCGAACTCGCCGCCGTGGACGCCGAGCTGGCGGACAAGTGGGGCGAGGAGCCGCTGGCCGCCTGCGGTGTGCTGGTGAACTTCGCCCTCGTCCGCGCCACCGACGTCGTCCTCGACCCGGACGAGCTGGAGCCCCGGGAAGGGGACTTCCCGGAACCCGACGACCCCGGTCTGCTGGACGCGGTCGACGTGTGGTCGGAGGACGTCCTCGACCGCTTCCCCGACTCGCCCGTCCCCCCGGTCGCCACCGAGATCGTCGCCGTACGCGACCTCGACCTCGTCGACGACGACAAGTGGCCGCAGGCCCTCGCCCTGCTTGCCCAGCCGCCCCTGCGGGACGCCCTCACCCAGCCGGTGCGGATCCTGCTCCACGACGGCACCCACGAGGTCGTACGGCCGTACACCGCCTGGTGGCTGCGCGGCCACCCGGTGCTCGCCGGCCGCCGCCCGGCGGGCCTGCGGGCGGCCGGCGGCGACCCGCTCCTCAGAGGCCTGTACGACGAGGCCGACGCCACCGGCTTCGACGACGAGCAGGTGCTGCGGGCGCTGGGCGTACGGACGTCGGTGGCCGCGCTGCTCGACGAGCCGGGCGGCGCGGCCGAGCTGCTGGACCGCCTCGCCGACCCCGAGCGGGAGGTGACCCCGGCCCAGCTGCACGCCCTCTACGGCGCGCTGGCCGAGCTGGACCCGGAGCAGGTGACCCTGCCGGACGAGCTGCGTGCCGTCATCGACGGCCGGGTGGAGGTCGTGGACGCGGCCGACGCCGTGGTGTGCGACTCGCCGGACCTGCTGCCCTTCACGTCCGGTGTCCCGCTGCTCCCCGTCCGCCCGACCCGGGCCGCCGAGCTGGCCGAGCTGTTCCAGGTGCGGCGGCTGAGCGAGTCCGTGACGGGAGAGGTCGACTCCGAGGGGACCGAGCACGGCGTACCGGAGCCGGTGCGGGTGCTGCTGGGCCCGCGGACCCCGGCCTCGTACGTCGAGCACGAGGAACTCGTCGTCGACGGCGTGGAGATCGACTGGCGGCTGACCGACGACGGTGTACTGCACGCGGCCACCCTTGAGGGCGTGGCCGCGGGACTGGCCTGGGCGGCCGGTCAGTGGCCCCGGCGGTTCGAGGTGGCGGCGCTGCTGGAGGATCCGTCGCGGACGGAGGAGCTGGCGCGGGACCGCTGGTTCGACTGACCGGCCGGGGCACGCGTCACCGGTCCGATACGCAGGTCTCCGTCAGCTGCCGTTGCCAGGCGAGCAGGTTCAGGAAGTACTCCGCGCCGGCGCCGGTCCACCGGGCGGCCGTGCGCAGCACCGCGGTGGTGGCGCGCAGCCGCTCCAGTGCGTCGTCCCGTCGTCGCACGACCTCCTCCGGCGCCCCGGGGTCCGACGACCAGCGGTGCAGACCGGCGGCCATACGGGCCAGGACGTGGGCCGCGTGCAGCGTCCCGGAGACGGGCCTCGGATCCGGCCGCAACGCGTGGCTCACCAGGTCGTCCCCGTTGTCGACGAAGCTGCCGAACGCGTTGCGCAGATACAGCGAGTGGTGGCCGGTCTCGTGCAGCAGCATCTCGAAGGCCGCGGGGACGGTCCGCAGGTGGTCGACGCCGGCGAACACGGCGCCGTAGTTCCGCTGAAGCGTCGCGGAGCGGAAGGCGCCGCCGCCGACGTAGACGACGGCCCGTACCAGGAGACCGAGTTCGACGGCGGCCTCCGGCCACACCCGGCGCAGCACACCGGCCGCCTCGTCGACCCGTGCGACGGCCTCGGACGCCGCGGTGGCGGTCATCTCGGGGGTGCCGACGCCCGCCGTGCGCAGCATGTCCTCCCGCAGGTCCGTCAGCGCCGCCCGGCACCACAGCGGATAGCCGGGCACACCGGTGACGTGCTCCAGCGGCGGAAGGCCCGGCCCGTCCGGCGCGAGGGAGGCACGGATGTCCGCCAGGCAGGCCTCGTCCACGGGCCGGCCCGCCCGGAGTTCGCCCGCGGCCCACACCGTCCTCGGGTGCGGGCCGGTGGCGGGGACCCGCTCGGGGGCCGTCACGTGCGGGGCGAGCCGCCGCAGCACGTCGCGGTGGTAGGCCCGGGCGAGGCGCGCGGTGCCCTTCGGGTCCGGTGCGACGGTGGTGATCTCGGCGTACACGTCGGCCTGTGTGTCGACTGTCATGGTGCGGTCTCCCCCCTGGGTCGGGTCAGGGCTGCGCTGGTCAGAACTGCTCTTTGAGCGCGAGCCGGTCGGCGAGCGCTCCCGGCGCGGGCGCCGACGGGACCTGCCGGGCGCGCATCCGCCGGACGATCAGGGCGGCGACCTTCTCGTCGCTGAAGGTCCTCAGGTGTTCCAGCAGGCTGTCCCGTACGGTGTGCCACTCCTGACGGGACCGGCCGGCCATGACGTCGTCCAGGGCCGGCAGGCGGGTGCGCAGGGCCAGGAGCTCATCGGCGGCGAGGTCGAGGACGTCGTGCAGCAGACCGATCCACGCGTCCTCGGTGCCCTCCGAGAACGACAGGTGGACCGAGCCCTCGCCGTCGGTCCGCCCCTCGTGGTAGAAGCCCCGCGGCACGTACAGGCAGTCCCCGGGTTCGAGGCGGGTCTCCAGCACGACGGGGGTGTCGGGCACGTCGCCCGCCCGGCCCCGGACGACGGGCAGGGTCTGGCGCGGTGCGCGCACGCACCAGGTCTTGGCGCCCGCGAGCTGCCGGATGAAGACGCCGGACAGGTCGTAGTGCGGGGCGGCTCCCCTGGCGCCGGGCGGGGTGAGGAACGCCGTCGGTGAGACGGGGTAGCCGGTCTCGTCCGCGAGCGCCTCGCAGAAGGCGGCGACCTCGGGGCAGTACAGGGCGAGGGACTGCAGGACGAGGGTGGCGCCCGCGTCGATCTGCGCCAGGACGTGGTGGGGGTCGGCCAGTCCGGACAGCTGCCGGTGCTCACCGACCGCGCCGCCCCGCGCGGCACCGGCGGGACGCGGTCGTACGTCCAGTTCGCCGCCGTCGCGCAGCAGCCGCACGTACGGTGTCCGCAGGCCGCGGTGGAAGAGCAGGTCCTGCGCGTGACCGGTGGTGAAGACGTCGTCCAACGGGCCGAGCCCGCGGCTCACATGGGGGGTGCGGTCCCGGATCTCCGGCAGCCGGGCCGGATCGTCGAGGAGTCTGTCCAGCGCCATCGTCAATTTCCCTTCGCACGACCAGTCGGTGAACGGCCACCTCCCCGGCGCACGGCCCGCGCTACCGGGCCAGTGGGGCGCCGTCGGGTTCCTCCTGCGGGCCGGGCGCCGCGTCCTGGTGGAAGTCGCGCACGCCGGGGACGAGCAGCACGAGGGCCGCGGAGACGACCTGCACGACCGCCGCGACCAGCAGCACCGGCGTACGTCCCACCAGGTCGGCGACGGGCCCCGCGACCATCAGCCCCAGCGGCAGCAGCCCCAGGCTGACCAGCCAGTCGACCGAGGTGACCCGGCCCATCAGCTCGGCGGGGAACTGGCGTTGCAGCGCCGTCTCCCACAGCACGTTGAACGGCATCATCGCCACACCGGCGACGGCGTAGCCGGCGATGACCCACCCCAGTGACACGGGGCTGAGCAGCACGATCGGTACGGCGACGAACAGCGCGTTGAAGCAGACGGCCACCAGTCCCGGGCGGCGCGGCCGCAGCCGCCCGACGAGCAGGGTGCCGAGGAGTCCGCTGAGGCTGAAGACCGCGAGGACGGTGCCGTACGCGGACTCGCTGTCGAACTCCTCGCTGGTGACGATCGGCAGGAGCACCATGTGCGGCGCGACGACCAGCAGCGTCTGTACGGCCGTCATGGCCAGGACGGCCGTCGTCCAGCGCGTGGCGCGCACCGCCGACAGCCCGGCCCGGACCTCGCTGAGCATGGACGTGCGGGGCGCCGCCGTGCGGGCGGGCTCGCGGACCAGCAGGACGCACAGCAGGCTGACCGCGAAGCTCGCCGCGTTGACCGCGAAGGCGGTCCTGGTGCCGGCCAGGGCGACCACGACACCGCCCAGCGCCGGTCCGAGGACGGCGGCCGTGCTCTCCGTCGCGCCGCGCAACGCGTTGGCGGCGACGAGGCGTTCGGCCGGTACGACGCTGGGGACGAGACCGCCGTAGGCCGGCCGGAAGAACGCCTCGCCCGTGCCGAGCACGAACGTCAGCAGGGCGAGGCCGAGCGTCCCGGCCCCCGAGGGCACGGCCACCACCGCCACCAGGCACAGCATCCGCACGACATCGGCGGTGATCATCACCCGGCGCCGGGGCAGCCGGTCGGCCCAGACACCGCCGGCCAGGGCGAACACCACGACCGCCAGGATCCGTCCGGCCAGCACGAGGCCCACGTCACCCGCGTCGCCGCCGAGTTCGACCACGCGCAGGGAGACGGCCACGACGAAGAGCTGGTCACCGATGGAGCTGACCGCCTGTCCGGCCCACAGGTTGCGGAAGCCCGGGAGTCCGAGGACGCTCCCGGCGACCCGGGTGCGGAGCGCGTGCCGGAGACTCTGACTCACCCGGCCTCACCCGGCCTCACTCGGCCCCTTCGTCGGTCAGCTCGCCGTATCCGAAGCCGCAGCAGTCGCCGGTGATGTCCTCGTCGCGGGCGATTTCCGGGTGCGGTACGGAACTCGGGGTGAAGGTCGCCAGGTCGATCGGCTCCTCGTCGTCGTCCACGAAGATCTCGGCGCCGTCGGTGATCAGGTCGAGATGGACCTTTTCCTGATAGCCGATCTTGTCCTTGTCCTGGTTGTGCTGGCCGAACCCGATGTGCACTCCGACGCGGCGCTCGTTGATGTGGGAATTCGCGGGAATGAACGCGTCGATTCCCGAGTTGGTGCCGAATCCGAGTTCACCGACCCGCTTTCCGTACGGCTGCCGGAAGCACAGTCCCACGAGTTCCCGGATATCCGCGTCCTGGCATTCGAAGCCGACGGCCCGGCCGTCCGATATCTCGACCCGCAGCGGGTTCTCGCCGAGTCTGGTGTCGATACGGGTGATGACATTGCAGTTCAACGCGCCGTCCGCCACGAGTACGCCGTCGATACGGGCGGGAAAGGTGGCGATCTCGCCGGCCGGCAGAATGGTGAAACCGCCGGGGCGCCACACGCCGCGATTGCTGATCCAGTCGTACTCGTCGGAGTCGAGGCGTATGCGCAGGTCGGTTCCGCCGCGGCTGCGGACCCGGATGTCGTGGACGCCGAGCAGCCGGTCGAGGAGGGTCGCGTTGCGCGCGCTGAGCTCCGCCGGCGACAGGTTGAGCGCCTTCTCGAAGAACTCGGGCGAGGCGCTGATGACCCGTACGACCATGCACTTCTGCCCGCCGTAGCGCCGCAGCACCTCGGTGAACGGCCCGAAGTGCGACATCGTGTCCTTCTCCAGGGTGAAGAGCACGAGCCGCCCCGTCAGTTCGCCGGGGTCGGGCAGGACGGCGTTCAGACGGCCGGCGAGTTCGTAGTCGACCAGGGGGCGCATGGCGACCAGGGCGGGGACCACGCCCCGTTGCCGGAGGCCGACCGTGATGAGGGCCGCCGATTCCCGGCTGTCCGGGGTGTACGCGATGACACAGCGGTCGTTTTCGCCGATGTTCGTGTACTGCCGGAGAAGAGCGTCCACGCCCGTCATGATGGCGGGACTCGTCAACGAGGTGGTCACTGGTCGGGGCCTCTCGTCACGGCGGTCGGGCGATTTCGCGGAACAGTGCGGAACGAGGGTTCCGGCCCCGTCCGCGAACGCGACCGGAACCCTCGTTCCTGTCGCGTCAGGTGGCGATGAACCACGCCATCGCGGGACCCTTGTCGCCGCTCTCCACGGGGGCGAGGACGTCATCGGTCTCAGCGGCGCTGAGTTCCTGCAGGGTCGCCTCTACCAGGGCCTGGTACTCGGCATCGGGCATTTTGTGCTCCCTCCGGTAAGTGGAAAGGCCGCTGAAACGGTATCCGGCGGTCTTTGTACGCAGCAACGACGCACGAGTGAATGTCCGAATCCATTCCGAGGCGGTGGCGCCGCCCCCTGCTCCCGCTTTTCGGGAATTCCCCCCGGCAATAGCCCAAACCGGACGTCTGGCCGCCCGGGCCTACCCGTGTCCATGTCACATCAAACACATGACTCACATCGAGTGAAACTCGGCCACACCGGTTCCGATCATGACGAAAAACGCCCCCCGCGGGAGGCCGGGCCGCTCGTGCGGCACGGACGTGTGGAAGCATCCGCACAAATTTTTCACCAGCCGTACAACCATCCCCGCCCGTCGCGGATCTGATCACCTGAGTCAGCAGACTCCAAGCACACTTGGGCCCCGTTGAGAGCACGATCCGTTGGGGGGCGAGGACCAACGGGGCCCCTTCCACGTGGGGAAACACATGCGCATACGAGCCACCGTGGCCGCCGTCTCCGGTGCCCTGGCCCTGTCCGCCGTCGCCGTTCCGGCCGCGCAGGCGGACGGCAGCCTCGGCGACACCACGATCACCAAGGTCGTCGTCGACGGCGACAACAAGGTGTCCGTGGGCACGTCCACCGCGAAGACCATCAAGGTCAGCGTGACGGCCACCGACGACTCGGGCATCGCGGGCGCCGACGAGTTCTCGCTGGAGGGCCCCGACCTCGGTTTCTTCACGACCGGCAAGCCGACCTGCACGGCGATCAGCTCCACCACCTCCACCTGCACCGCCTCGGTGCTGGTGGACCCGAAGGTCGACTTCCTCAGCAACGCCAGCGCCGGCACCTGGTACGTCGACGCCTGGATCGACGCCAAGGACGAGGACTTCGTGTGGAAGGAGAAGGCCGGCTCCTTCAAGTTCCAGCGCGCCGCCCAGCTGACGGCCAACGCCTCGCCGGAGCCGGTGAAGAAGGGCAAGACCATCACGGTCACCGGCAAGCTGTCCCGCGCCAACTGGGAGTCCCTCAAGTACGCGGGCTACTCCGGCCAGTCGGTGAAGCTGCAGTACCGCAAGAAGGGCAGCGACACCTACACCACCGTGAAGACGATCACGTCGAACTCGACGGGCAACCTCAGCACCACCGTCACCGCGTCGGCCGACGGCTACTACCGCTACTCCTTCGCGGGCACGACGACCACCGCGGCGGTCAACGCCACCGGTGACTTCATCGACGTGCAGTAAGCAACCCGGCGGTTCCCACCGCCGTTCACCGGGCTCCGTGCCGTGCGGGGCCCGGTGTTTCACTCCGTCCTTTCCACTTGGGGGAAACACATGCGCATACGAGCCACCGTGGCCGCCGTCTCCGGTGCCCTGGCCCTGTCCGCCGTCGCCGTTCCGGCCGCGCAGGCGGACGAGCACAAGCCGAGCCTGGCCTCGCTGGTCCCGTCCACCTCGAAGGTGACGCCGTTCACCACCGCCGCTCCGGCGGACGAGTCCGAGGGTGACACCAAGATCACGAGCGTGACCGTCAACGGCGGCAAGAACATCGTCGTCGGCACCACCGCGAAGAAGTCGTTCACCGTCTCCGTGACGGCCACCGACCCCGAGGGCATCGCCGACGCCTTCCCCGTCCTGTGGCACGGTGCGGACGTCGACCACATCGACGGGGCGATCGAACCGACGACCATCGACGAGGACCAGGTCGGCACCTGCACCCACTCCAGCGCCACCACCGCGACCTGCAAGGTGACGCTCATCGCCGACCCGTACACCAACATCCTCGGCAACTTCCTGGCCGGCACCTGGAAGGTGTGGGTCGGCGCCGTCGGCAACGACGGCGACTACATCATCCGGGACGCCTACAAGACCACCAAGGTCCAGCGCAACTCCAAGCTGACCGTCAACGCGTCCCCGGAGCCGGTGAAGAAGGGCAAGACCATCACGGTCACCGGCAAGCTGTCCCGCGCCAACTGGGACACCCTGAAGTACGCCGGGTACTCCGGCCAGTCGGTGAAGCTGCAGTACCGCAAGAAGGGCAGCGACACCTACACCACGCTGAAGACCATCAAGTCCAACTCGACGGGCAACCTCAGCACCACCGTCACCGCGTCGGCCGACGGCTACTACCGCTACTCCTTCGCGGGCACCTCGACCACCCCGGCGGTCAACGCCACGGGTGACTTCGTCGACGTGCAGTAGGCGCACAGCGCACCGCCGGCTCCGGAGACCCCGGAGCCGGCGGTGATCTTCGTAACACGGGCGCCAAAGATTGTGTAAGCGCCGACAAAATCCGTATCTCCAGATACAACCCATCCCCGGTGTCGCGGATCAGACCACGTGAGTCAGTCAGACTCCTAGATCACTTCTCCACCTGGGGAACACATGCACATGCGAGCCACCGTGGCCGCCGTCTCCGGCGCCCTGGCCCTCTCCGCCCTCGTCGTTCCGGCCGCGCAGGCCGCCGACGCCCCGTCCGGCAAGGCCGCCTTCAGCGCCGCCACCGCCGACGGCACCGCGGGCACCGCCGCCACGCTCGACGTCACCTTCTCCGACATGAAGGTGAACAGCGGCAAGAACATCGTCGTCGGCACCACGAACGTGGTCAGCGTCCCGGTCACCTACACCCTGACGCACCCCGCCGACATGGACACCAGCTCCGACAACTTCGCCAGCGGCCCGCTCATCTACAAGGGCTCCTCGGTGGACACCGCCAGCAACGTGCTGATCAGCGACGACCCGGCCACCTGCACCGCCACCTCGTCGACCACCCTCAGCTGCAAGGGCGTCATCAACATCCGTCCCGCCGACGGCGACCTGGCGAGCTCCGAGGCCGGCACCTGGAACGCGGGCGGCCTCGCCGTCACCAGCAACGGTGACTCCAAGACCCAGGGCGGCCTCGGCACCACCCTGGTGCAGCGCTACTCCAAGCTCACCGTCAACGCCGGCCCCGAGCCCGTCGCCAAGGGCAAGACCATCACCTCGACCGGCAAGCTGTCCCGCGCCAACTGGGACGACAACCAGTACCACGGCTACACCAACCAGCCGGTCAAGCTGCAGTTCCGCAAGGCGGGCACCAGCACGTACACCACCGTCAAGACGGTCTACTCCGACTCGTACGGCAACGTGAAGGCCACCGCCACGGCCGCCTACGACGGCTACTGGCGCTTCAGCTTCGCGGGCACCTCGACGACCCCGGCGGTCAACGCCACGGGTGACTACGTCGACGTCCAGTAACCGCCGCTAGGCGGGAACGCGGCGGTCGACCCACCTCCACACGAGTTCCAGGGCGGCCGCCGCCACCGCCGCGATGCCCACCGCGATCCACGGCATCTGCATCCCGACCAGCTTCAGCGCGAAGAAGTCCTGCAGCCACGGGACCACCAGCACCAGCAGGAACGCCCCGCCCATCGCCGCGACCAGCGCGATCCGCCACCAGGTGTAGGGGCGCGCGATGATCGCCAGCACCCACATCGAGATGAGGAACAGGGTCAGCGTGGCGGCGCTGGTCTCCGCGTCCAGCGATCCCGGCCCGGTGTAGTGGTGCTGGGCGAGCAGATACGTCGCGAAGGTCGCCGCCGCGGCCACCACCCCGCCCGGGATCGCGTACCGCATGACCCGCCGGACGAAGTGGGGCCGAGCCCGTTCCCTGTTGGGCGCGAGGGCGAGGAAGAAGGCCGGGACGCCGATGGTCAGCGTGGACAGCAGGGTCAGGTGGCGGGGCAGGAAGGGGTACTCCACCTGCCAGCACACCACCAGCAGTGCCAGCAGCACCGAGTAGACCGTCTTCACCAGGAACAGGGTCGCGACCCGGGTGATGTTGCCGATGACCCGCCGTCCCTCCGCCACCACCGAGGGCAGCGTGGCGAAGCTGTTGTCCAGCAGCACGATCTGCGCGACCGCCCGCGTGGCCTCCGAACCGGAGCCCATCGCCACCCCGATGTCGGCGTCCTTCAGGGCCAGGACGTCGTTCACGCCGTCGCCGGTCATCGCGACCGTGTGCCCGCGCGCCTGCAGCGCGCCCACCATGTCCCGCTTCTGCTGCGGGGCGACCCGCCCGAACACCGTGGCCTCGTCGAGGGCCTTCCCCATGCCCTCCCGGTCGGTGGGCAGCCGGCGGGCGTCGACCGTGGTGCCGGCGATGCCCAGCTTGCCTGCCACCGCCCCGACCGACACCGCGTTGTCCCCGGAGATGACCTTGGCCTGGACGTTCTCCTCGGCGAAGTAGCGCAGGGTGTCGGCGGCGTCCGGCCGCAGCCGCTGCTCCAGGACGACCAGGGCGGCCGGCTCGACGCCCCCCGCGACCTCGGGGTCGTCGAGAGCGCGGTCACGGGAGGCCCGGGCGAGCAGCAGCACCCGCAGACCCTGTTCGTTGAGCCGCTCGGTCTCGCCGAGCGCGGGGTCGTCGTCGGGCAGCAGCACGTCGGGCGCGCCCAGCAGCCACGTACTGGACGCGCCGTCGCCCTCGCTGAAGGAGGCGCCGCTGTACTTGCGGGTGGAGGAGAAGGGGAGGGCCTCGGTGCAGTGCCAGCCGTCGACGTTGTCGGGGTAGGCCTCGATGATCGCCTTCAGGGAGGCGTTCGGGCGCGGGTCGGACTCGCCCAGGGCGCCGAGGACCTGGCGCACGTACGTCTCGTCGTGGCCGCCCAGGGCGCGCAGCCCGGCGACGTCCATGCCGCCCTCGGTGAGGGTGCCGGTCTTGTCGAGGCAGACGGTGTCCACGCGGGCCAGTCCCTCGATGGCGGGGAGCTCCTGGACCAGGCACTGCTTGCGGCCGAGCCGGATCACGCCGACGGCGAAGGCGACGGAGGTGAGGAGGACCAGCCCCTCCGGGACCATGGGGACGATCCCCCCGACCGTCCGCGCCACGGAGTCCTTGAAGGCGTGGTCCTTGACGAACAGCTGGCTGATGATCAGGCCCGTCGCGGTCGGGACCATCATCCACGTCACGTACTTGAGGATCGTGGAGATGCCGGAGCGCAGCTCGGAGTGGACCAGCGTGAACCGGGAGGCCTCCTCCGCGAGCTGGGCGGCGTACGCCTGGCGCCCCACCTTGACGGCCTGGTACGCGCCGCCGCCGGCGACCACGAAACTGCCGGACATGACCGGGTCTCCCGGCCGCTTCACGACGGGGTCGGCCTCACCGGTGAGCAGCGACTCGTCGATCTCCAGCCCGCCCGCCTCGACGCACACCCCGTCGACGACCACCTTGTCCCCGGGGCCGAACTCGATGACGTCGCCCAGCACGATCTCGGACGTACCGACCTCCGTCGCGGCCCCGTCCCGGCGCACGGTCGGCCGGACCTCGCCGATCAGCGCGAGGGAGTCGAGGGTCTTCTTCGCCCGCCACTCCTGGACGATGCCGATGCCGGTGTTGGCGAGGATCACGAAGCCGAACAGGCTGTCCTGGATCGGCGCGACGATCAGCATGATCAGCCAGAGCACGCCGATGATCGCGTTGAACCGGGTGAAGACGTTGGCGCGGACGATGTCGACGGTGGAGCGGCTGCTGCGCACCGGCACGTCGTTGACCTGCCCACGCGCGACCCGTTCGGCGACCTCCGCGGCGGTGAGCCCGGTTGCCGGCAGGGGGGCGGCGGCGGGGTGCACAGCGTCGACTTCGGCGTCCGCGTCGGTGTGCGTCATGCATTCGACGGTACGTGCGGATGTGGGGGTTCACCCGCCGAGTGCGCGGAAGATCCGACTTGGGTAGGACGGGCGTCGGGAGATGTGATGCCGTGGTACTAAGCGGCGCCGGTCATTCGGCAGCGGGCGTCCTGGCGTTCTCTTCGGCCGCCGCGGCCGCCGCCGCCCGCTTGATCGCCGCGTCCCGCCTGCGTACGTACCAGATGCCGAACAGACCGAGCCCGCCGCCCGCCAGACAGGTCCACAGCCACCAGGTGTGCCCGTGGTCGTCGAACCAGCCGTAGAAGGGCAGCTGCACGAGGAAGAGGACGAACCAGACGGCGGTGCCGCCGGTGATGGTGGCGACCACGGGGCCCTCCAGGGGCTCCGGCGCCTCGTGTCTCGGTGTCCACTTCGCCATGCGCACAGCTTACGAGGCGATCAGGTCTACGCGCGGAGATAGCATTCACCGAGTCATATGTTCATACTGAAACCGTTTGTCTTCGACCGTTTCTTTTCGTAGGAAGCACCAACTGGACCTGGGGGAAGTCCGCCGGTGATGAGGTTCCGCATGTCCACCTCGGCCCCCGCCAAGGTTCCCGCCCCCCGGCAGCCGGGCGGCGCGCCCGCGTACGGCGCCCTCGACCGCTTCTTCAAGATCTCCGAGCGCGGCAGCACCCTGTCCCGCGAGATCCGGGGCGGCTTCGCCACCTTCTTCGCGATGGCCTACATCATCGTGCTGAACCCGATCATCCTCGGCAGCGCGAAGGACATGTACGGGCACCAGCTGGACAACGGGCAGCTGGTCACCGCTACGGCCGTGACAGCGGCGTTCACCACCCTGCTCATGGGTGTCATCGGCAATGTGCCGATCGCGCTGGCGGCCGGTCTGGGGGTGAACTCGGTCGTCGCACTCCAGCTGGCGCCCCGGATGTCCTGGCCGGACGCCATGGGCATGGTGGTGCTGGCCGGTTTCGTCGTCATGCTGCTCGTCGCCACCGGGCTGCGCGAGCGAGTGATGAACGCCGTGCCCTACGGCCTGCGCAAGGCCATCTCCATCGGTATCGGCCTGTTCATCATGCTGATCGGTCTCGTCGACTCCGGCTTCGTCTCCCGCATCCCGGACTCCGCGCAGACCACCGTCCCGCTGCAGCTCGGCGGTACGGGCCACCTCAACGGCTGGCCGGTGCTGGTCTTCGTCCTCGGCGCGCTGCTCACCCTCGCCCTGATCGTGCGCAAGGTGTCCGGCGCGATCCTCATCTCGATCGTCACCATGACCGTCCTCGCGGTGATCATCAACGCGGTCGCGAAGGTGCCGTCCTGGGGCCTGACGACCCCGAAGTGGCCCGGCAACCCCGTCGCCACCCCCGACTTCGGCCTCATCGGCCAGGTCAGTCTCTTCGGCGGCTTCGGCAAGGTCGGTCTGCTCACCGGCGTCCTCTTCGTCTTCACCGTCCTGCTGTCCTGCTTCTTCGACGCCATGGGCACGATCATGGGCGTCGGCGACGAGGCGCAGCTGACCGACAGCCAGGGCCAGATGCCCGGCATCAACAAGGTGCTCTTCGTCGACGGCATCGCGGTCGCCGCGGGCGGCGCCGGCTCCTCCTCCGCCACCACCTGCTTCGTCGAGTCCACGGCGGGCGTCGGCGAGGGGGCCCGTACCGGCTTCGCGAACGTGGTCACCGGTGGGCTGTTCGCCGCGGCCCTGTTCCTGACACCGGTCGCCACCATGGTCCCGTCCCAGGCGGCCACCCCGGCGCTGCTCGCGGTGGGCTTCCTGATCCTGGCCGGGTCGGTCAAGGAGATCGACTGGGCCGACCACACGATCGCCATCCCGGCCTTCGTGACGATGGTGATGATGCCGTTCACCTACTCGATCACCAACGGCATCGGCATGGGCTTCATCACCTTCGTGGTGCTGCGCCTGGCGGCCGGGCGGGGCCGGGAGGTGCCGGTGGCGATGTACGTCGTCGCCGCGGTGTTCGGCTTCTACTACCTGATGCCGGCGCTGGGGCTGACCTGAGCGGCGGGCGCCGGGTGACCGTCAGGTGACCCCGTAGAACCTCTCCGTCTCCTCGACGGCGGCCTGGAACCGCTCGTCGAAGTCATCGCGCATGAGCGTCCGGACGACGTAGTCCTGGACGCTCATTCCTCGTTTCGCGGCCCGGCCCCGGAGCCGTTCCAGCAGGTCGTGGTCTATGCGCAGGCTGAGCACACTGGTCCTCATGGAGACGAGGGTCGCGGCAGGCGTCGGTGCGGTGTGTCACGATCCGCGCATGTATCACCCGTTTGAGTGATGTCGGGCTTCCGTGGCCAGGGTCACTCTGGTCAGAGCGTGTCCCCAGTGGTCGTTCGCGAGACTAATGAGTTACGCTAAAGAACATGCCGGACCTTAGCCATGGCGACGACGCGGCCGCCGTGAACTCCCTGCGATCCGCCGTGATGCGGCTGTCCCGTCGGCTCAAGCACCAGCGGGTCGACGAGTCGCTGAGCCCCACCGAGATGTCGGTGCTCGGCACCTTGTCCCTGTGCGGCAGTGCCACTCCTGGCGAACTCGCCCGCAAGGAACACGTCCAGCCTCCCTCGATGACCCGCATCGTGGCGCTGCTGGAAGCCAAGGGCCTGGTCCGGCTGGAGCCGCACCCCGAGGACCGGCGCCAGAAGGTCGTGACGCGCACCGAGCAGGCCGAGGCGATGCTCGAAGAGAGCCGAGCCAAGCGGAACGCGTTCCTGGCCAGCCTGGTCGAGGGCCTCGACGAGGACGAGTGGGCGAAACTCCGCGCCGCCGCCCCCGTGCTGGAAAAGCTCGCGCATCTGTAAGCAGCACTCGCAAGGAGGCGAACCCTGTTGAGTACGGGACCCGGAGCAGCTTCCGCCCCCGCACCACACCCCGACGACTCCCGGACCGCCCCCGACACCCCCCGCAAGACCTCGATGTTCTCCTCGCTGAGGGTCAGGAACTACCGCCTGTTCTTCCTCGGCCAGGTCGTCTCCAACATCGGCACCTGGATGCAGCGCATCGCCCAGGACTGGCTGGTCCTCAGCCTCACCGGTTCCTCGGCCGCCGTCGGCATCACGACGGCCCTGCAGTTCCTGCCGATGCTGCTCTTCGGCCTCTACGGCGGCGTCCTGGTCGACCGCCTCCGCAAGCGCCCCACGCTGCTGGTCACCCAGTCCGCGATGGCGCTCACCGCGCTCGCCCTCGCCGCCCTCACCCTGACGGGCCACGTCCAGGTCTGGCACGTGTACGTCGCCGCCTTCGCCGTGGGTCTCGCCACGGTCGTCGACAACCCGGCCCGCCAGTCCTTCGTCTCCGAGCTGGTCGGCCCGGGGCAGCTGCAGAACGCGGTCAGCCTGAACTCGGCCAACTTCCAGTCGGCCCGCCTGGTCGGCCCCGCCGTCGCGGGCCTGATGATCACCGGCGTCGGCACCGGCTGGGCGTTCCTCTTCAACGGCCTGTCCTTCGTCGCGCCCCTCACCGGGCTGCTGCTGATGCGCTCCCGTGAGCTGCACGTCGTCGAGCGCGCCGCGCGGGGCAAGGGGCAGCTGCGCGAGGGCCTGCGCTATGTCACGGGGCGTCCCGAGCTGATCTGGCCGATCGTCCTGGTGGGCTTCATCGGCACCTTCGGCTTCAACTTCCCCGTCTTCCTGTCGGCCTTCGCGGACGACGTGTTCGACGCGGGCGCGGGCGCCTACAGCCTCTTCAACACCCTGATGGCCGTCGGTTCGCTCACCGGCGCCCTGCTGGCCGCCCGGCGCGGCACGTCACGGCTGCGGGTGCTGATCGCGGCGGCGGTGGCCTTCGGCGCGCTGGAGATCGTCGCGGCACTGGCCCCGTCCCTGTGGCTGTTCGCGCTGCTCATGGTGCCGATAGGGATCTTCAGCATGACGGTGAACGTCACCACGAACACCAGCATCCAGATGGCCACCGACCCGGCCATGCGGGGCCGCGTCATGGCCCTGTACATGATGGTCTTCCTCGGCGGCTCGCCGGTCGGCGCCCCGATCGTCGGCTGGGTCACGGACGTCTACGGTGCCCGGGTCGGCCTTGCCGCCGGCGGCGCCGTCGCGGCCACCGCCGCCGTCGTGATCGGCCTGGTCCTGGCCCGCGTCGGCAATCTGCGGCTGTCGGTCGGGTGGAACCACGGTCATCCGCGGTTGCGGTTCGTGTCGCGGGAGCGGGAGCGACTGGCCGAGGCGGCGTAGTACCTCGGTCAGTCGCGGGGGAACTCGTCCGTCTTGAGGGTGAGACCGACCACGGTGTCGGTGAGGTCCACCTCGTCGCCGAAGTCGACCTTCGTCTCGGTGGCGTAGTCGTCGCCCTTGGGGTGGGTGTAGACGTGGCACCGGCGCTGGTACGGGTCGGCGACGAGGTACACGGGAACCTCGGCCTTGGCGTAGGCGCTCTTCTTCGGGCCGTAGTCGTTGGCGGCGGTGCCCTTCGAGATGACCTCGGCGACGAACTCGACGTCCTCGTAGCGCCAGCGGCCGTCCTCCGTCTTGGCGGCGCCCTCCGCCATCACGGTCACATCGGTCGCGAATCCGTTCAGGTGTCCCGGATAGTCGACGCGCACGTCGGACTTCAGGCGCTTCCGTGGGTACTTCGTCCGCAGCTGCTCGACGATGTCCAGGATGATCTCCCAGTGGGTGTCCCGCTGTGGCGACATGAAGACGGTCCCCTCGACGATCTCGACCTTGTATCCCTCGGGGACGGGCATCGTCTCGAGCCGTTCGAACATCTCGTCGAGCGTGCTCGTGTTGTCGCTCTCGGCCATCGCGATCCTGTCTTCAAGGACGGTCATCGTGGCGCTCCTCCCCGGCTGCCTCGTCGACGAATGCAGCCGCGCGGTACAACGATACGCATGGTGACCAGGACACGGCCGGGGGCGCGGCGAGGACACTGGTCGCATGAGACTCTTCGCCGCCGTGCTGCCCCCCGAGGACGTCACCCGTGAGCTCGGCTCCGAGATCGCCCGGTTGAAGCAGCTCCCCGGCGCGGACGGACTGCGCTGGACCGGCCGCCCCGGCTGGCACTTCACGCTCGCGTTCTACGGGGAGGTCGACGACGCCCTTCTGCCGGAGCTGTCGGCCCGGCTGGAGCGCGCCGCGCACCGCACCCGCCCCTTCCCGCTGGCCGTACGCGGCGGCGGGCAGTTCGGGCGCGGGCGGGCCCTGTGGGCGGGCGCGGAGGGTGATCTCGACACCCTGCGCCTGCTGGCCGACCGCGCCGAGGCGGCGGCCCGGAAGGCGGGGCTGCCGATGGGGGAGCACCGCCGCTACAAGGCCCACCTGACGGTGGCGCGCAGCCGGGACGCGGCCGACGTACGGGCGTACGTGGACGCCCTGCACCGCTTCACGAGCCGTACGTGGACGGTGGAGGACCTGGTGCTGGTGCGCAGCAACCTGCCGAAGTCGGGGGCGCCGGGCGAGCAGCCCCGCTATGAGGCGGTCGCCCGCTGGCCGCTCGGCGCGGCCGGTTAACCTCGACTACGTGGACCCGAAGACCCGGAACCGGATCATGGCCGGTGCGCTTGTGCTGATGCTCGTCGTGGTGGCGGTGGCGGCGGCGCTCGGAAAGTAGCCGCCGCCACCATGCCGCCGCCCCCCATGGGGCGCCGGGATCACCAGGCGAACGCCTCAGGGGACGGACCCGGCCCCGGGAAGATCTCGTCCAGCCCGGTCAGCAGTTCCTCCGACAGCTCCAGTTCGACCGCGCGCAGGGCGGACTCCAGCTGCCCGGCCGTACGCGGGCCGACGATCGGGCCGGTCACGCCGGGCCGGGTGAGCAGCCAGGCCAGGGCCACCTCTCCCGGGGTGTGGCCGTGCTTGTCGACCAGGTCCTCGTACGACTGGATCCGCGCGCGGACGGCAGGGTCGGCGAGGGTCTCGGCCGCCCGCCCGGAGGTGCGGCGGGCGCCCTCGACCTCCTTCTTGAGCACGCCGCCCAGCAGACCGCCGTGCAGCGGCGACCACGGAATCACCCCGAGCCCGTAGTCCTGCGCGGCCGGTATGACCTCCATCTCCGCGCGGCGCTCGAAGAGGTTGTACAGGCACTGTTCACTGACCAGGCCGATGGTCCCGTCGCGCCGGGCGGCGATCTCGTTGGCCTGGGCGATCTTGTACCCGGGGAAGTTGCTCGACCCGACGTAGAGGATCTTCCCCTGCTGCACCAGGACGTCGATCGCCTGCCAGATCTCCTCGAAGGGAGTGTTCCGGTCGATGTGGTGGAACTGGTAGACGTCGATGTAGTCCGTCTGCAGCCGCTTCAGCGACGCGTCCACGGCCCGCCGGATGTTCAGGGCGGACAGCTTGTCGTGGTTGGGCCACACGGTGGCGCCGTCCGGGTCCATGTTCCCGTACACCTTGGTGGCGATGACCGTCTTGTCGCGACGGCCGCCGCCCTTAGCGAACCAGTTGCCGATGATCTTCTCGGTGCGGCCCTTGTTCTCGCCCCAGCCGTAGACGTTGGCGGTGTCGAAGAAGTTGATGCCCGCGTCCAGCGCCGCGTCCATGATGG
The DNA here is from genome assembly GCF_030386795.1 of Streptomyces sp. S.PNR 29. Lineage (GTDB taxonomy): Bacteria > Actinomycetota > Actinomycetes > Streptomycetales > Streptomycetaceae > Streptomyces. The sequence goes on along the minus strand of NZ_JANUQM010000001.1, from coordinate 744,840 downwards.
CGTGGCTGTCCGCTTCTTCGGTCTGCGGACCGAAGTTCATGGTTCCGAGGACCAGCCGGCTGACCTTGAGTCCCGTGCGTCCGAGCTGCGTGTACTTCATGGTCCACAAGCCAACGACCTGGAGTGCACTCCACGCAAGGGCCCGCCGGGCAAGGGTCCGGGCAAGGGCCTAGGCAAGCGTGCTCTCCTCCACGTTCTCCATCCGCCCGTACAGCACCTGCTCGTTGACCTCCAGGTCGTTGATCAGCCGCAGGGCCGCGGCGATGCCGTGTCCGACCAGTTCGCCCGCGACCTCGCCGTACTCGACCTGCACCAGCAGGTTCGGCGCCCGCTCGTCGTGGGCGCGGCCCGCCGGGTCCTGCCAGGTGCCCACGGCGCCGATCTCGGTCGCGGCGCGCAGCATGAACGACACCGCGTGCGCCTTCGCGCTGGGGACGGTGAGAGTGAGGAGCTCACGCTCCACGCGGCCGAGGCGGACGCCCTCGTCGTCGCCGCCGAACAGCAGGGCGTACAACAGGTCCTTGGCTTCGCGGAGCAGGTCCTCGCCGGCGGGGGAGCGGTGGTGAGGTGCGATGAGGGGTCCGCCCTTGGCGGGCGGGCCGAGGAGCAGCCCCTCGGCCTCCAGCCGTTCGCGGGTCCAGTCCGTCATACGGGCGACCCGGTCGCGGAGCCCCTCGTGGTCGAGGGACCAGGCGCGGATGCGGTCGCGGCGACGGGCGCGGTCGGTGTCCGTCTCGGGGCCGGGGGAGGGCTCGCCACCGGCCCTCGGCGGGGGCACCCGGGCCAGCAACTGTTCCACCAGCCACTCCTTGGGTTGCCGGAGCAACTCCGCCCGCAGCCGGTCCCGGAACTCCCCGAGCAACTCCTGGCCCACGCGCCGGGCCAGTTCGTCCACCGTGGTCTGTGTCGCCATGCGGTGGACGGTAGGGGCGGGCGGGGACGGGGTCGACGGGATCGAGGGTAAACCGCTCGGTGGGGTGATCGATGACTGACGTGGTGTCAGTCGCGGGGAAAGTCGCCGGTGGTGAGGGTGAGGTCGACGACGGTGCCGGTCAGGTCGAGGCCGGTGCCGAAGTCCACGGACGTCCTCATCGCTGCGGCGTCATGCGGACGGTGCCCCCGACGATCTCGACCCTGAATCCTTCGGGGACGGGCATCCGCTCAAGTCGCTCGAACCACTCGTCCAGGCGCTTGGTGTTGGTGTCGGCCATCTCGATCCTGTCTTCCAGGACGGTCATCGTGGCGCTCCTCCCCGACCGCACCGTCGACAGGCGCAGCCGCGCAGTACAACGATACGCACGGTGAACCACGACACGGGGAGAGCCGCATATGCCAGCCGACCACGCCACCCACGTCGTACGACTCCTCCATCACACGCTCGGCGACAACCTCCTGGGCGCCTACCTCCACGGCTCCGCCACCCTCGGTGGCCTCCGCCCTCACAGCGACATCGACGTCCTGGCCGTCGTACGCCATTCCACGACCGAAGCCCAGCGCCGGGAGCTGGTCGACGAGTTGCTCAAGGTGTCCGGCACCGACGGGCGGCGGTACGTCGAGCTGATCGTGGTCGTGCGGGACGCCGTGCGGCCCTGGCGTTACCCGCCCACCTGCGACTTCCTCTACGGCGACTGGCTACGCGCCGACTTCGAGCGGGGTGTCACGCCCGCCCCCGGGCCCATGCCCGACCTCGCCCCGCTCCTCACCATGGTCCTTCGGGCGAACGCACCTCTCCACGGTCCCCCGCCCGCCGACCTCCTCGACCCCGTCCCGCCCGCCGACCTGCGGCGCGCGATCGTCGCCGGGGTGCCGCAGCTCATGGCGGAGCTGGACTCCGACACCCGCAACGTCCTGCTCACCCTGGCCCGCGTCTGGACGACCCTCGTCACCGGCGAGATCCGTTCGAAGGACACGGCGGCCGACTGGGCGCTGCGGCGGCTCCCGGCCGAGCACCGTCCCGTGCTGGCCCGCGCGCGGGCGGTCCACCTGGGGGACGAGGAGGAGCACTGGGACGACCTGCGCCCGCGCGTACGGCCCTGCGCCGAGTTCCTGGTCCGTGTGATCGCGGACAGTCACCCGTCGTAGGGACCGCCCAGTCCCCACCCCTGGTGCATGGCGTCCGCGAACGCCCCAGCGATCTTGTGTTCGCCGCTCGCGTTGGGATGCGTGCCGTCGTAGGTGTCGGTGTGGATGTCGTACGTCGGCGGGGTCGAGGCCAGCAGCAGCGCGGAGCCCGGCTCGTCCAGGTCGGCGGCCGTCTTGGCGAGCAGTTCGTTGAAGCGGGTGACCTGCGCGGCGAAGGGGGCGTCGTGCTCGGCGCGGATGTTGGGGATGACCGGCAGCCACACCATCCGGACGTGCGGGTTGGCCGAGCGGGCCTCGGCGACGAAGGCGCGTACGTTCTCGGCCGTCTGGTCGGCGTCGGTGTAGAAGCCCAGGTCTATCAGGCCCAGCGACACCAGCAGCACGTCCGCGCGGCAGGACCGCACCGCCTCGCCGACCAGCGGGGCCATGTGCAGCCAGCCCTCGCCCCAGCCGGCCAGATGGGCGCGGGGGAAGTCCGGATCGGCGTACGCGTACGAGGTCGGCGCGTCCGCCGCCTTGTCGTACAGCGTCTCGCGCGGGCCGACGAGGCGGAAGGGGCCGCCGTACGACCCGCACAGGTGCTGCCACAGCCGGTAGCGCCACGTGTGTTCGCCCGCGCTGCCGATCGTCATGGAGTCACCGACGGGCATGAACCTGAGCATCCGCTCATCATGGACGATCACCCGGGCCGGTGGGGTGTGAAGCCGACCACTGGCCCCGCGAACCCTCCCCCGTGATGGCAGGCTTGGGGCATGCGCAGACCGTTCGCACTCCTCGCCGCGGCCCTTCTCGTGGGCGCCTTCGCCGTGCCCGCCTCCGCCGCCGACGGGGACGAGGGGTTCACGATCAGCGACCCGCGCATCACCGAGTCCAGCGGTCTCGCCGCCTCGCGCCTGCACCCCGGCATCTACTGGACCCACAACGACAGCGACGACGGCCCGTACCTGTACGCCGTGGACAGCTCCACCGGCAAGACCGTCGCCCGGATCACCCTCAGCGGCATCGGTTCCCCGCGCGATGTCGAGGCCATCTCGATCGGGCCGGGCAACCGCATCTTCGTCGGCGACATCGGCGACAACCTCGGCGGCACCTGGCCGTACGTGTGGATCTACGAGCTGCCGGAGCCCAAGCGGCTGACGGACCGGACGATCCGGGCCACGCAGTACGTCGTGAAGTACGCGGACGGCGCCCGGGACGCCGAGTCGCTGGTCGTGCACCCCAAGACCGGGCGCGTCTACATCATCGACAAGAAGGAGGACGGCGGGCATCTGTACGAGGGGCCGGCGACCCTCTCCCCCTCCGGCACGAACGTTTTCAAGCCCATCGCCCCCGTCGACCTCTGGGCCACCGACGCCGCCCTCTCCCCCGACGGTGAACGACTCGCCGTACGCGGCTACTTCGGCGGCATCTGGTACGACTGGAACGGCGGGAAGATCAAGCGGCAAGGGCGGCTCGACGTGCCCCTGCAGGGGCAGGGGGAGTCCGTCAGCTACTCCGCCGACGGGACGAAGCTGATGTACGGCAGCGAGGGCGCGGACAGTTCGGTCGAGGCGGAGGACGCGCCCGGTGCGGATGACGCCAAGTCACCCCCGGCCAGGGGGAGTTCGCAGCAAACGAGCAACGGCGACGGTGGTGACGGCATGAGTGGCCGTGTCAAGGCCGGCGCACTGGCTCTGGCTGCGGGTGCCGCACTGGTCTGGGCGCTGAAACGGCTGCGGCGCCGACCGTCCTAGGTCGTTCCGGGCCCTCTCTGAGTGGTCGGCACCATTTGCTTCCGTGACGGATATCACGGCCCTGTATGACGGGCCTGATGTCCGTCTTTTGCGAGCTTGCCAACATTCCTGCTCTTTAAGTCCCGCTTATCTTCACTTCTACGTCACACAAGTGACGAAGTGAAAGATGAGAAAGACCGAGGGATCATGACGGATCACAGACCCGCTTCCGGCGGGCGCGGGGGTCCTTGGTCTGGGGGAAGCCTTCGCTGGATAGCAGGCAGCCTTGCCCTGGCCATGGCAGTCACACTGATCGACACGGCAAGCGCCGCGGCGGTCCAGCCGGCCCAGACGGTCAACGCACCGAAAGAGAAGAAGACGGCGGCCCAGCAGGCCGCCGACATCCCGTCAGCCCGGGTCGCGGCGCGGCTCTACGGCCACCGCGTGGAGGCGCTCAGCGAGCGCACCGAGACATCGACCACCTGGGTGAACAAGGACGGCAGCCTGACCACGGAGCTGACGGCCGGTCCGGTCCGCTTCAAGCGTGACGGCCAGTGGGTCGACGTCGACGTGGAGCTGCGTGACTCCGGTAGCGGAGTGGAGCCCGTGGCGCACCCGCAGGGCCTGCGCCTGGCGGGCAGGACGGGGAAGCCGGCCACGTCGCTGCGAGCGGCGCAGCGGCAGAAGGCCGTCGACCTGGTCACCCTGGGCGAGGGTGACGAGCAGATCACGCTGCAGTGGAAGGGCGGTCTGCCCGAGCCGAAGCTGGACGGCACACGGGCGGAGTACGTCGACGCCGTGCCCGGTGCCGACGTGGTGGTCGAGGCGACGCGTACCGGCTTCGAGCAGTACGTCGAGATCAAGAAGCAGCCGGCGACGGGCGGCTACTCGTACACGCTGCCGCTGAAGGCCAAGGGCCTGAAGGTCAAGCAGCTGGCCGACGGCAGCGTGCAGTTCACGGACAAGAAGAACAAGAAGCAGGCCGTGATGCCCGCGCCGGTGATGTGGGACGCCACCGTCGACAAACGCTCCGGTGAGCACACCCACAAGGCCAAGGTGGGCCTGAAGGTCGTGCGCAAGGGGTCCTCGGTCGACCTGGTGATCACCCCGGACGCCGAGTTCCTCGCGGACGCGGACACCCGGTACCCGGTGACGGTCGACCCGTCGACCTCGTCGCTGTCCAGCGTCTTCGACACCTACGTGCAGCAGGGCGAGACCGTCGACTGGTCCACCGACGTCGAGCTGGACCTCGGCAACCCGGGCACCAAGAACGCCGACGGCACGCCGCGCATCGCGCGCTCCTTCATCTCCTGGAACACCACCGCGATCCAGGACGCGCTGGTGCTGGACGCCCGCCTGAGCCTGTGGAACTTCCACTCCGGCAACAGCACCGACTGCAAGGCCTACCCGTGGGAGGTCTGGTCGGCCGGCGCGGCCTCCACCTCCTCGCGCTGGACGGCGCAGCCGACCTGGACGGCGAAGAAGGCCACGTCCACCGAGACCCGCGGCAACAGCACGTGCACCTCGGCCCCGGACGGCTGGATCAACGCCGATGTGACGGCACTGACGCAGGAATGGGCGTCGGCCAAGGCCACCCGTGGCCACATGGGCCTGCGCGCCTCGGACGAGAACGCGACCGCTCAGTGGAAGCGGGTCAACTCCGCCAACGCCGCGGCCTACCCGCCGAAGCTCGTGGTGAACTACAACTACCGGCCGCGCACCGGCACCAAGCAGGAGGCCGGCCCGCCGTACTTCTCCTACGGCGGCGCCTACGTCGTCAACACCACCACCCCGACGCTGCGCGACACCTTCGTCGACGCCGACGGTGACAAGGTCGACGGCACCTTCCAGATCTTCGACAGCGCCACCAACACCCAGGTCGGCGACGTCATCGTGTCCAAGTACGTGCCCTCCGGACAGGTCGCCTCGGTGACCGTGCCGTCCGGGGTGCTGACGAACGGCAAGACGTACAAGTTCCGCACCTCGCCGTACGACGGGACGCACTACAACAGCGGCTGGTCGGCGTGGAAGACCTTCACCGTCGACACCAGCGCCCCGTCCGCGCCGGCGAAGATCACGTCCACCGACTATCCCTCGAACGCCTGGGTCAAGGGCGCGGGCCAGGCCGGCACCTTCACCGTCACCCCGCCCGCCACCGACCACAACTGGCTGGAGTGGTCGCTGGACGGTGTGACCTGGACGAAGGTGGGCACCGGCGGCTCCTCCGCCGACAAGGCCATCTCCGTCGTGCCGCCTCGGGACGGCAACCACACCCTGCGGGTCCGGGCCGCCGACAAGGCCGACAACAAGTCCGAGGCGGTCGAGTACGACTTCCACGCCGGTCCTGGCGGGTTCGTGCAGCCCTCCGACGGTGAGCGCACCGCACGCCGTCTTCCGCTGGTCGCGGAGGCCGACGCCGCCAAGTACGACTCCGTGTCCTTCTCCTGGCGCCGCTCCACGGCCGACGCATGGACCAGGATCCCGGCCTCGGACGTGACCAGGGACGGGACCGCGCTGTCGGCCTGGCCGGTCGCGCTGACCAGCGGCAAGAGCCCCGCGCTGACGTGGAACGCCACGGACACGGTCGACCCCGACGGCAGCATCGAGATCAAGGCCGACTTCACCGGACCGAACGGCGCCTCGGGCAGCACCGACCCGCTGGCGGCCGTGGTGGACCGCAACGCCGACGGCGCCGCCACCGAGGCGGTCGGCCCCGGTTCGGTCAACCTCCTCACCGGCGACTTCGCGGTCTCCGAGACCGACGTCTCCCACTTCGGCCTGTCGGTGGAGCGTTCCGCGTCCTCCCGTACGCCCCGTGCCGCGCAGGACGGCCAGGTGCCGATCTTCGGCCAGGAGTGGGCCAGCGGAACCGTCGCGGAGGTCACCGACTCCGACTACCGCTACCTGCGGAGGATCTCCGACACCGCGGTGGACGTGGTGACCGTGGACGACACCTCCCTCCACTTCACCGCCAACGCCGACAAGACCGGCTGGACCCCGGAGCGGGGTTCGGAGGACCTGACGCTCAAGGGCAGCACCGCCGGAAGCTTCACGCTGTCGGACACCGAGGGCACGGTCACGGACTTCACCAAGCCCGCCGGCGCCACGACCTGGCAGGTCACCAGCAGCCGGAACGACGGTCAGACGGAGTCGACCACCACCATCGAGTCCCGGACGGTGACGGTCGACGGCAAGGAACTCGCCCGCCCGGAGCGGGTCTTCGCCCCGACCTCGGCCACCACGGTCGCGGCCTGCAAGGCGGAACCGTCCACGAAGGGCTGCCGGCTCCTGGAGTTCGTCTACGCCACGTCCACCACGGCCACCGACAGCGCCTACGGCGACTACGACGGCCAGGTGAAGGAGATCCGTCTCTGGTCCACCGCCTCCGGGGCCGCCGCGGCCACCGCGAAGACCGTGCAGAGCTACGCGTACGACACCGCGGGCCGGCTGCGGCAGACCTGGGACACCCAGACCTCCCCGGCGCTGAAGACGGAGTACGACTACGACAGCGAGGGCCGGGTCACCAAGGTCACCCCGCCCGGTGAGCTGCCGTGGACCTTCACCTACGGCAAGGTCGGTTCGAGCAGTGCGGCCGGTGACGGCATGCTGCTCAAGGCCACGCGCCCCGCGCTGAAGCAGGGCACGACGGCCACCGTGGAAGGCGAGGCCGTCACGTCCCTGGTGTACGACGTGCCTCTGACCGGGGCCTCCGCCCCGCACCAGATGGGCGCGGCCGACGTGAAGGCCTGGGGCCAGACCGACGCTCCGGCGGACGCGACCGCCGTCTTCCCCGCCGACTCGATTCCCGCCCTCCACACGGGAACGTCGCTCGGCTCGGCGGACTACAAGCGGGCCACGATCCACTACCTGGGCACCTCCGGCCGTACCGTCGACAAGGCGAGCCCCGGCGGTCACATCGCCACCACCGAGTACGACCGGTTCGGCAACGTGGTGCGCGAACTGACGGCGGCCAACAGGCAGGCCGCCATCGGCACCTCCGCCGCGGACGCCGCCACCCGCAACGATCTCGGTATCGCGCAACTGCCCACGGCCGAGCGCGCGGAGCTGCTGTCCAGCCGGACGGTCTTCGACGCCCGGGGCACCCGTGAGCTGGAGGAGTTCGGCCCGCTGCGCCGCGTCGACCTGACCGCGGACCTGAAGTCGGGCACCACGACCCTGGCCGGTGCCGGCACATCGGTGACCGCCCGGTCCTGGACCGTGAACTCCTACGACGAGGGCCGTCCCACCGACGGCACCGCCGTGATCAAGGACCAGATCACCAAGGTCACGACCGGTGCGCAGGTGCGCGAGCACCCGCAGGTCCAGGGCGAGACCCGGGTCGTGCAGACGGTCTACGACTGGGCCAAGGGGCTCCCGGTGAAGACCGTGGAGGACCCCGGGGGCCTGGCCATCACCCGGACCACCGAATACGACGGCCAGGGACGGGAGACCAAGGTCGTCCAGCCGGGCGGCAGCGGAACCGACGCCACCACCCGGATCACCACCTACTGGTCGGCGACCGGCACCGGCGCCTGCTCGGGACGCCCCGAATGGGCCGACATGGTGTGCTCCACCGGCCCGGCCGGGACGATCACCTCAGGCGGCTCCAACCCGTCGCAACTGCCGGTCAAGACGCTCGAGTACGACTGGTGGGGCCTGACCGCCAAGACCACCGAGACCGCGAACGGGTCGACCCGCACCACGACGGTCGGCACCGACGAGGCGGGGCGCGTCAAGTCGGTGAAGATCACCGGCGGTGTCGGTCCGGCCGCGCCGGAGAGCACCACCGAGTACGACGCGGAGTCCGGCCGTGCGACCAAGACCGTGTCGCCCACCGGCGGAACGCTGACCACGGTGTTCGACAAGCTCGGACGCCCCGTCTCCTACACCGACGCCGACGGCGGGACCACCACCACCGAGTACGACCTGCTGGGCAGGAAGGTGAAGACCGGCAACAACATCCCGTCCACGGTGACCTACAGCTACGACCACACGGCGGAGCCGCGCGGTCTGGTCACCAAGGCCGTGGACTCCGTGGCCGGTACCTTCACGGCCTCCTACGACGGCGACGGCGCCGTCGTCGGCGAGAAGCTGCCCGGCGGCTACACCGTCCAGCAGTCCCTGGACCCGGCGGGCACCCCGGTCAACCGCACCTACACGCGCGACAGCGACGGTGCGATCGTGCAGTCCGACAGCACCACCCGGTCCATCCACGGCCAGGTGATCTCGGAGGCGCAGACCTCGGAGCAGGTCTACGGCTATGACGCCGCCGGGCGGCTGACCTCCGTCGAGGACACCGCGGAGACGATCTGCACGAGGCGCACCTACGCCTTCGACCAGCGCGCCAACCGCAAGACCCTGACCAGTGCCACCGGCACGCCCGGCACGGACTGCCCGACCACGGGAGGCACCACCACCAGCTACACCTACGACAGCGCCGACCGCCAGGTCGACACCGGCTACGCCTACGACGCCTTCAGCCGCACCACCGCCAAGCCGGGCGGGGTGACCCTCGGCTACTACAACAACGACCTGCTCTACCAGGAGACCGTGGGCAACCAGCGGCAGACCTGGAAGCTCGACGGCTCCCTGCGCATCCGCTCCTGGACCGTCGAGTCGAACAGCTCGGGCACGTGGGCGGGGACCCAGTCGAAGGTGAACCACTACGACTGCGGTTGCGACAAGCCCAGTTGGGTCACGGAGAACACCAGCACCGGGGCCGTCACCCGCAACGTCGAGGCCCTGGGCGGTGAACTGGCCGCCACCACCAGCAAGACCGGTGACACGGTGCTCCAGCTCAGCGACATCCACGGGGACATCACGCTCCAGCTGCCGCTGGACACCACCAAGGCACCCACCGTGCTCGACACCGACGAGTACGGCAACCTCCGGTCGACCTCCGCGTCCGCGCGGTACGACTGGCTCGGTGCCCAGCAGCGGTCCGGTGAGACCCTCTCCGGGCTGACCCTGATGGGCGCCCGGGTGTACGACTCGGCGACCGGCAGGTTCCTGCAGACCGACCCGGTGGCCGGCGGCGGGACGAACGCCTACGGATACCCCGCGGACCCCATCACCATGTACGACCTGAACGGCAAGTGGTGGTGGTCCAACAGCATGGCCTGGAAGATCTGGAAGTGCGCCTACGCCATCTTCGAAATCGTGATCGGTTTCACGGCGGCCGGCTGGGCACTCAAGATCAGGAAAGCCGTGAGGGTGATCCGGAAGGCCGGAATCAAGCGCACCTACCGGATCCTCAAATCCCTGAGGCACAACCGGAAGCGCGACTGGAAGCGCGTGGGAGGCATGCTGGGCGGAGCCATCGCCAACTTCATGGGGATCTCTTCGGTCCAGGAGGACTGCGGAGACCTCTTCTAGCCTGACCCCCAGCTGCCCCGGAGACTCGTCCGAGTCTCCGGGGCAGCTATCACTACTAGACCAGATCCGAGGAACCCCATGCCCGTCGGCTTTTGGGAAGCCGCTGCCGTCCTTTCGCTCGCTCTCGCGACGATCACCCTGGCGGCCTACTTCGTTCTCAAGTTCCGAGCGCGGCGCGACGCGGGAAAGCGGAAAGCGCTGCGGTTCGAACTCACACTCGCCGTCGTTCTGGCCTCCGTCGCCGGAGTGCTGATCGGCGAACTGGCTACGGGAAGACATCCGCGTGCGGATCTCGATGAGCTGAAGACCCTCATGGTTCCGCTGGTGTTCGGCATGGTCAGCCGCTCGCTGCTCAAGTACGCCGCGAGGGACGGGCAGGGAGCACAGCGCGCGTCGGAGTACCTGCCGGGGTTGCTCTCCCTGCTCGCCGGAATCCTCATAGCGGGCGGTACCACCTACCTCGGTGCCTGAGGTGACGCGCCGGCTGCCGCCTGCCAGGGGCCGTCGTCACTGCTTCCCGCGGCGCCGTGACACGAGCACCTCCAGCCCGTCCAGGATCCGTTGCAGACCGAACTCGAAGTGGTCGAAGTCGGCGCTGAAGGTGTCCTCGGAGAGCGAGGCCATGACGGGATAGCGCCCGCCGGCCAGCACCTTCTCCAGGAACGGGGTCTGCGCCTGCCAGAACTGCGCGTCCGTCAGGCCCGTCGTCCGCTCCGCCTCCTCCTGGTGGACCTGGGTGCGCGCGGCGCCGACGACGTACCCGTCGATCATGATGATCGCCGAGAGCAGCTCGGGGTCGCTCAGGCCCATCGGCTTGATCCGGGAGAGCACCTTCTCCATGCCGTCGAGCGCGCTCGGGCCGAGGAGCGGGCGGGACTGGTTGACCTGGAGCAGCCAGGGGTGGCGGCGGTACAGGGCGAGGTTGGCGCGGGCCAGGGCCTGAAGGGTGGAGCGCCAGTCGCCGTCGCCGAGGCCGGCCGCGTCGTCGGCGGGGCGCTGGACGCGGTCCAGCATCAGGTCGAGCAGCTCGGCCTTGCCGGGGACGTAGCGGTACAGGGACATCGCGCCGGTGCCGAGCTCGCCCGCGACCCGGCGCATCGAGACCGCGCCCAGCCCCTCCCGGTCGGCGACCTCGATGGCGGTCTCCACGATCCGCTCCAGCGTCAGGCCCGGTTTGGGGCCACGGCTGGGGCGCTTGCCGGTGTCCCACAACAGTTCGAGAGTCCGCCCGATGTCGCCGCTGCCGCTGGTCTCCGTACCGCTCGTCATGGGTGCAGCTTAGTTCCGCGCCAAAAAACTGAGTACGGCGTACGCGTAATCGGGTACGGTGTACTCAGTTACCGGAAGGGGGACCCCATGAACGACGGTTACGCGGTCCTGGCCGAAGGCCTGGAGAAGCGGTACGGCGAGAAACGCGCCCTCGACGGCTTCGACCTGGCCGTCCGCGAGGGCACCGTGCACGGGCTGCTCGGACCGAACGGCGCCGGCAAGACCACCGCCGTGCGCATCCTGTCCACGCTCATCCGGCTGGACGGCGGCCGGGCCACCGTGGCCGGCCTGGACGTGGCCCGCCGGCCCCGCGAGGTGCGCGCCCGGATCGGGCTCACCGGGCAGTACGCGGCCGTGGACGAGGTGCTCACCGGCCGGCAGAACCTGGAGATGTTCGGCCGGCTGTTCCACCTGGGCGGCAGGCGCGCCAAGCTGCGGGCCGCCGAGCTGCTGGAGCAGTTCGACCTGACCGACGCCGCGGACCGGGGCGTCGGCAAGTACAGCGGCGGCATGCGGCGCCGCCTCGACCTCGCCGCCTCGATGATCCTCGCCCCCGCCGTCCTCTTCCTCGACGAGCCGACGACGGGACTGGACCCGCGGAGCCGGGGCGAGGTCTGGGAGTCCGTACGGGCGCTGGTGGCCAGCGGCACCACCGTCCTGCTGACCACGCAGTACCTGGACGAGGCCGACAAGCTGGCCTCGCACATCACCGTCATCGACCAGGGCCGGGCCATCGCCGACGACACCCCGGACGGCCTGAAGAACCTGGTGGGCGGCGACCGCATCGAGGTCGTGGTGGCCGAGCGGGCGGAGTTGCCCCGCGCGGTGAAGGTGGTCGCCCGTGTCTCGGACGGCGAACCGCAGACGGACGAGGACGAGTTGCGGGTGCACGCCCCGGTCGCCGACCGGGTGACCGCGCTGACCGAGGTGGCGCGGACCCTGCGGGACGAGGACGTCCGGGTGGAGGACATCGGGCTGCGCAGGCCGAGCCTCGACGACGTGTTCCTGCGCCTGACCGGACACCGCACGGCCGTATCGGACACGAAGGAGCCCGCCGCATGACCGCCGTGGATCTGACCGGCCCGGCCACCCACGGCCGCACGTACTGGCTGCTCGCCGACTGCTGGAACATCGTCCGCCGCGGCCTGACCCACTACCAGCGCCAGCCGGTCAACATCGCCTGGCAGCTGGGCTTCCCGATCCTGTCGGTGCTGCTGTACGGCTATGTCTTCGGCAGCGCGATGAAGGTACCCGGCGGCGGGGACTACAAGGACTTCCTGATGCCGGGCATGTTCGCGATGACGATGGCGTTCGGCTTCGTCAACACGGCGTCGCTCGTGGTCTACGACTCCACCAAGGGTGTCATCGACCGCTTCCGTTCCATGCCGATGGCCTCGTCCGCCGTGGTCGCCGGGCGCGGGGTGACCGACCTCATCGTGGCCTGCGCCGAGTTGACGATCATGGTGCTCACCGCCCTGGCCATGGGCTGGCGGCCGGACGGGGGCTGGAGCTTCCTGGCCGCGTTCGGGCTGCTGCTGTGGCTGCGCTTCGCGCTGATCTGGATCGGCGTGTGGCTGGGCCTCCTGGTGCCCAACCCGGAGGCGGCGGGCGGCCTCTTCGCGGTCGCCTTCCCGTTCACGATGATCTCCAGCATCTTCGTCGCCCCGCAGCTCATGCCCGACTGGCTGGGCTGGGTGGCCGCCTGGAACCCCATCTCCTCGACGGCTGCGGCCACGCGCGACCTGTTCGGGACGCCCGTCGGGGGCGGCGACTCGTGGGTCGAACAGCACGCGCTGCTGATGTCGGTGGTGTGGCCGGTGGCGCTGACGGCGGTGTTTCTGCCGCTGGCGGTACGACGGTTCAAGAAGCTCAGCCGGTGAGCAGGCGCCTCCGCACTTGACGTGCTCATGTGGCGTGCGTTCCATGGGAGGTGCGGGGTGGGAGCGCTCCCACCGTTCCGGCCCGCGCCTCCCGAGAGGAAGCAGCGACATGTTCCGCAGCTTGCGAAGAGCGCTGTGCGCGGTGGCGGCGGCGCTCCTGTTACCACTGGCGGGTGTCCAGACGGCCCATGGCGCGGATGCCGAAGCCGCCGCTGCCGGCGCCGGTTACTGGCACACCAGTGGCCGGCAGATCCTGGACGCGGCCGGGCAGCCGGTGCGCATCGCCGGGATCAACTGGTTCGGCTTCGAGACCGGCAACCACGTCGTCCACGGCCTGTGGGCCCGTGACTACAAGAGCATGATCGACCAGATGAAGTCGCTGGGCTACAACACCCTGCGCATCCCCTACAGCGACGACATCCTCAAGCCCGGCACCATGCCGGACAGCATCAACTACGACGGCAAGAACACCGACCTGCGTGGGCTGACGTCCCTGCAGGTGCTGGACCGGATCGTGGCGTACGCCGGTCAGGCCGGACTCAAGATCGTCCTGGACCGGCACCGCCCGGACGCGGGCGGCCAGTCGGCGCTCTGGTACACGGCGTCGGTCCCCGAGTCGACGTGGATCACCAACCTCAAGTCCCTGGCGACGCGTTACAAGGGCAACTCCACGGTCGTCGGCATCGACCTGCACAACGAGCCCCACGACCCGGCCTGCTGGGGCTGCGGCGACACGACACGGGACTGGCGCCTGGCCGCCCAGCGCGCCGGCAACGCGGTGCTGTCCGTCAACCCCGACCTGCTGATCATGGTCGAGGGCGTGCAGTCGTTCAACGGCGTCTCCGGCTGGTGGGGCGGCAACCTGATGGGCGTCGCCCAGTACCCCGTGCAGCTCGACGTGCCGAACCGGCTGGTGTACTCGGCCCATGACTACGCGACCAGCGTGGCCCAGCAGAGCTGGTTCAGCGACCCGTCGTTCCCGGCCAACATGCCCGGTATCTGGGACAAGTACTGGGGTTACATCTTCAAGCAGAACATCGCCCCGGTCTGGGTCGGCGAGTTCGGTACGACGCTCCAGGCGACGGTGGACCAGAAGTGGCTGTCCGCGCTGGTGACGTACCTGCGGTCGACGTCGACGTACGGCGCCGACAGTTTCCATTGGACCTTCTGGTCCTGGAACCCCAACTCCGGTGACACCGGCGGCATCCTGAAGGACGACTGGTCGACGGTGGACACCGTGAAGGACGGATACCTCGCGAGCATCAAGGCACCGGGATTCCCGGGCGGCGGTTCCGGCGGCGACCCCGGTGGTCCCGGTGACCCCGGCGGAGGTACGGCGACCTGCGGCGCCGCGTACACCGTCAGCAGCGACTGGGGCGGCGGCTTCAACGCCGAGGTGAAGGTGACCAACACGGGCACCGTGCCGCTGAAGTCCTGGAAGGTGACGTGGACCTGGAGCGGTTCGCAGAAGGTCACCAGCATGTGGAACGCCTCGTACACGCAGAGCGGGGCGACCGTCACGGCCTCCAACGCCGCCCACAACGGGGCCGTCCCGGTGGGCGGTTCGGCGAGCTTCGGACTCGGGGGCGCGCCCGGAGGCGGAGGTGTGCCGGCGGTGAGTTGTACGGCGGGGTGACGGGGGCACGAAGGGGCGCCTGGTGTGGTGTGTTCTCCGGGCGCCCCGACGGGCCTCGGCGTGCGAAGAGTCCCCGTGTCACCAGCCCCAACGCTGATCGGTGCTCTCCGAGCACGTCCACTGGATGGCCTCGGTGCCTTGCTGTCTGCTGCTCCTGGGGATGGCCAGGCACAAGCCGCTGTTCCGGTTCTTGAGCCGTTCGAGTGAGTCTCGTACCCAGACCTGGTCGGCACCGCTGCCGCACGTCTTCTGCGTGACGGTGTCTCCCAATGTGCCGCTGACGACCAGGCACTTGTCGGTCGCCGCGTTGCGCACTCGGTGGCCGCCCGACACGGCTTGCAGTGTCCAGAGCTGGCTCTCGCTGTTGCTGCACGGCCATTGGATCATCTCGGCTTCGTCGGCCGTGTCGGACCGGGGGACGGCCAGGCACATCCCGGTCGCCTGATTGTGGAGCCTTCGGGCGGCTGCGGGTTGGCGGTCCGTGGGGGAGGGCTGCTTGCCGCCGTCGCCGTCGCCGTCGCCGTCGCCGTCGCTGGTGTCGGTGTCGGTGTCCGAGGGTGCCGGTTCGTCCGGCGGTCCGGCACCGGGGCCGTGAGGTGCCCTGGTGGGCTCGGTCGCGCGGGGCGGGAAGGCCGGGCCGGCCTTCGGGCCGTCCGGCGTACCCGGAGCAGGAGAAGCCGACGGCCGAGCCGGTCCGGGACCGGCGTCGGACGGACCGTTCGCCGACGGCCCGGGCCGGTCGGGGGCCGCGTCACGCCCCGTACCCCCGGCCAGCGTCAGGGCCGTCCCGGCACAGCCGATTCCCACCGCCACGACGATCGCGGCCAGGTAGACCCGTACGCGGCTCCGCGTCTCCCGTGGTGCCCCGGCGAACTGATTGATCTGAATGCCCTGGTCACCGCTCTGTGCGGCGGCGGAGTCGTGGAAGGTGTTGCCGGACACCCCACCGCCGTGGTCCTGGGACGGGCTCATGCTCCCGACCCGAAGTGGTTGTCCTGCCGGTTGCCGTTTCCGACCTGAACCGCTGTGGGGCCCCGGAAGGTGTTCCCGGAGACGCTTCCTCCACCGTGCTGAGCCCGTCCGCCCTGCTCGTCCACCACGCGGCGCACCTCTGCGGCGACCTGCCCGCGCTCTTCCTCCCCCAGCCCCTCCAGCAGGACCTCGACACGGGTCTGCCAGGACGCGCCCTCCTGGGTCCGCACCCGCTCGTCCTCCGCGGGCCCGGCCGCCTCCAGCGCCGCGGCCGTGCGGTCGAGACGCTCCAGCTCGATCCGCTCCCGCTGCCCGTCCCCCCGGCCGAACAGCCGGGCCACCCGCACCCGGAGCGCGGCCCATCCATCGGTCCCCGCGGCCTGCACGACGGCCGCCCCCAGCGCGGCCGCCAGCTCCGTCAGTGCCTCTCCGAGCATCCCTTTCTCCCCTTACGAGCTGTGAGATGCGCGTAGCGTAGTCGATCGGCGCCGCACAGTGACGAGGATTCCGCGATCTGCGGCCAGGCCGGTGCCACGGGGGGCGGGGAGGGCGTCGCTCAGGCGTCGTCCGCGCCGCGTGGCCAGATCGCGATGGCGACCAGCACGGCCGCCCACACTCCCAGCGGCGCGATCGGCCAGTAGTACGTCAGCTCTTCCTTCCGCACGCAGCGCACGCCCCATATCCCCGACATGATCACCAGTCCGCCGAGCCAGTAGCGCCACTCGTCGAGCCACTCCCTGAGGTCCTTGCGGTCCCGCTCCGCGCGGGTGGGTGCGGGTGCGGGCAAGTCGGCCGTCAGTGCGGCCAGTTCACCGGCCGTACGCGCCTGAAGGGCGCTCTTCGAGCGGTTCGCGTGCTCGTGCGGTTCGAGTCGCCCCTCGGCCAGCGCCGCTGTCAGCGCGCTGAGCACCTGGTCCCTGTCGCGGTCCGAGACCCGCGCGTCAGCTGTGGCACGCTCATGCCGATCGTCCATCGCTGTCCCCCTCTCTGCATGCCCCGCAGCAGGGCGCCGGCAGTGACTTTAGAATACGACTGTATCTAAAAGGTGGGAGCACATCCGATGCCCAGGACCGTAGACCGGGAGGAACAACGCCGGCAGATCGGTACGGCCCTGCTGGAACTGGCCTCCGAGCGCGGCCTCGACGAGGTCAGCGTGCGCACCGTGGCCGCCGCCAGCGGCCGCTCGCCCGGTGCCGTGCAGAAGTACTTCAGCACCAAGGAGGAGATGCTCGCCTTCGCCGCCGAGCTGGCCGGCGAGCGCATCGAGCGGCGGATGGCCGACGTGAACACCACGCTGCCGCTGCGCCAGGCGCTGCGCGAACTGATCCTCACCACCCTCCCCTTGGACGCCGAGCGCCGCGCCGACGCCACCGCACAGCTCGCCTTCGCCGTCCACGCGGCCCACCACCCCCGCCTCGCCGCGATCCGGCGGCAGGTCGACCAGGACGTCCGGCAGGCCCTGGCATCCTGGCTGGAATCAGC
This sequence comes from Streptomyces sp. S.PNR 29, assembly GCF_030386795.1. Taxonomy (GTDB): domain Bacteria; phylum Actinomycetota; class Actinomycetes; order Streptomycetales; family Streptomycetaceae; genus Streptomyces. Next base: position 727,432 of record NZ_JANUQM010000001.1, on the reverse strand, counting down.
AGGCCACAGCGCGGACGCAGGGGTCATCGCCGACGCCGTCATCGCCCTGTCGGACGGCCTGGCGCTGCGGATGCTCTACACCTCGCAGGAGCACGAGCCCCTGCTCAGGGCTCTGGACCAGGGGCTGGACGCCCTGTTGAGGGAGAACTGAAGCGACCCCCGGGCGATGCCCTGTTCGATGATCGGCACGATCACGCTCGGTCGGCGCGACGCAGAGCGTCCGGGCCGCGCTTTGCGATGGACCTGTCGGGGGAGAGCTACGGGATGTTCTCCGGGCGCGGACCGCTCGCCGCGGTGGGCGCGTGGGGCGGCTGGTGAGCGTATCGCGGGCGGACGGGGTTCCCGCCGTCAAGCGCTTAGAGGACGTCGTGACGCCCGAGGGTCAGAGGGGCAGAGGATCAGCCGACCGAAGCCTGACGCGACGGCCTGCGACGACGACAAAGGGGCGCCCGGTCCTCCCGGGGCGCCCCTCGTCGTCGTGCGGACGAACCGCTACAGCTTCTCGATCACATAGTCGACGCACTTCGTCAGCGCCTCGACGTCCGCCGGGTCGACCGACGGGAACATGGCGATGCGCAGCTGGTTGCGGCCGAGCTTGCGGTACGGCTCCGTGTCGACGATGCCGTTGGCGCGCAGGACCTTGGCGACGGCGGCGGCGTCGACCTCGTCCGTGAAGTCGATCGTGCCGATGACCTGGGAGCGCTTGGCCGGGTCGGCGACGAACGGGTTGGCGTACTTGATGTCCTCGGCCCAGCCGTACAGCGTGCGCGCGGAGGTGGCGGTACGGCGGACCGACCAGTCCAGGCCGCCCTGGCCGTTCATCCACTCCAGCTGCTCGTTGAGCAGGAAGAGGGTGGCGAGGGCCGGGGTGTTGTACGTCTGGTTCTTGCGGGAGTTGTCGATCGCCGTGGGGAGCGAGAAGAACTCCGGGATGTGGCGGCCGGACGCGTGGATGCGCTCGGCGCGCTCGATCGCCGCCGGGGAGAAGACGCCGATCCACAGGCCGCCGTCGGAGGCGAAGGACTTCTGCGGGGCGAAGTAGTAGACGTCGGTCTCGGCGATGTCGACCGGCAGACCGCCGGCGCCCGAGGTGGCGTCGACCAGCACCAGCGCGCCCTCGTCGGCACCTTCCACGCGCTTGATGGGCATGGCCACGCCGGTCGAGGTCTCGTTGTGGGTGAAGGCGTAGACGTCCACGCCTGCCTCGGCGGCCGGCTCGGGGTGCGTGCCCGGGTCGGCGGAGATGACGTCCGGCTCGGCCAGCCACGGGGCGAGCTTGGCCGCCTTGGCGAACTTCGAGCTGAACTCGCCGAAGCTGAGGTGCTGCGACCTGTTCTCGATCAGGCCGTGCGTCGCGATGTCCCAGAACGCGGTGGAGCCGCCGTTGCCGAGGATCACCTCGTAGCCGTCGGGGAGCTGGAACAGCTCGCGGATGCCCTCGCGCACCTTGCCGACCAGGTTCTTGACGGGGGCCTGGCGGTGGGAGGTGCCCATGAGGGAGGTGCCGGTGGCGGCCAGCGCGTCCAGCGCTTCCGTCCGCACCTTGGAGGGGCCCGCGCCGAAACGTCCGTCGGCGGGCTTGATGTCAGCGGGAATCTGGATCTCAGCCACGGTGGGAGGGTAGCCGTTTCGGGAAACCTGGGCGAAACGTCGTCCGTCGGATGAGACGCGTTTCGGCTGAGGCCCAGGGGGCGCGGCTCCGCCGGCCACCGCCGGGCGGGACCGTCACTGTCAGTGGCGGGATGCATCCTGGACGCATGACGGATCTGGAGGCGGAGCTGCGGCGGGCCGTCCGGGGCGAGGTCGGGTTCGACGTCACCTCCCGGGCGCTGGTGACCATGGACGCGTCCAACTACCGGCGCGTCCCGGTGGGCGTGGTGGCGCCGCGGGACGCCGACGACGTGGCGGCCGTGCTGGAGGTGTGCCGGGCGCACGGGGTGCCGGTGGTCCCGCGCGGAGGCGGTACGTCGATCGCCGGGCAGGCGACGGGCACGGGCATCGTGCTGGACTTCACCCGGCACATGAACCGTCTCCTCGCCCTGGATCCGGACGCGCGCACCGCCGTCGTCCAGCCCGGCCTCGTCCTCGACCGTCTCCAGGAGGCCGCCGCCCCGCACGGCCTGCGCTTCGGCCCCGACCCCTCCACCCACAGCCGCTGCACGCTCGGCGGCATGATCGGCAACAACGCGTGCGGCTCGCACTCGGTGGCGTGGGGGACGACCGCCGACAGCGTGCGCGAGCTGGACGTGATCACGGCGGGCGGGGAGCGGCTGCGGCTCGGGCCGGGGTGGGCCGGGGCCCCGGCCGGGCTGCGGGAGCTGGTCGGGGGCGAGCTGGCGCGGCTGCGGACCGGCTTCCCCGAGCTGCCCCGCCGTATCTCCGGGTACGCGCTCGACGCGCTGCTGCCCGAGAAGGGGGCCGATGTCGCCCGCTCCTTCTGCGGGAGCGAGGGCACCCTCGGCGTCCTCACCGAGGCGGTCGTAGGGCTCGTGGAGGCGCCCCGCGCGCGTGCGCTGGCCGTGCTGGCGTACGGAGACGAGAGCGCCGCCGCCGAGGCCGCGGCGGGGCTGCTGCCGCACGGGCCGCTGACCGTGGAGGGGATGGCGGTGGATCTCGTGCCCTCCACCGACGGGCTGCCGCGGGGCGGTGCCTGGCTGTTCGTGGAGACCGGCGGGGACACGGCGGGCGAGGCACGCGCGCGTGCGCAGGCCATCGTGCGGGCCGCCGATGTCGTCGACTCCCTGGTCGTGACCGACCCGGCCGAGCAGCGCGCCCTGTGGCGCATCCGGGAGGACGCGTCGGGTACGGCGACCCGGATGCCGGACGGCAGGGAGGCCTGGCCCGGCTGGGAGGACTGCGCGGTGCCGCCGGCCCGGCTCGGCGCGTATCTGCGGGACTTCCGGGCGCTGCTGTCCGCCCACGGCCTGCGCGGCACGCCGTACGGGCACTTCGGGGACGGCTGCATCCACGTCCGCATCGACTTCGACCTGATGAGCGATACGGGCATCGGCCGCTTCCGGCGCTTCTCCGAAGAGCTCGCCGAGCTGGTCGTGGCGCACGGCGGCTCGCTGTCGGGGGAGCACGGGGACGGGCAGGCGCGGGCCGAGCTGCTGCCGAAGATGTACGGCGCCGAGACGGTCGCCCTGTTCGAGCGCGTCAAGGCCCTCTGGGACCCGGAGGACCTGCTCAACCCGGGGATGCTGGTCCGCCCCGCGCCCCTCGACGCCGGCCTCCGCTTCTCCGTCCTGCCCCGCGAGCCCGTGGACGTCGCCTTCGGCTACCCGTCCGACGGCGGCGACTTCTCGGCGGCGGTACGCCGCTGCGTCGGCGTCGCCAAGTGCCGTACGACGTCGGTGCCGGGTTCCGCCGTCATGTGCCCGTCCTTCCGGGCGACGGGGGAGGAGGCACACTCCACGCGCGGGCGTGCCCGGCTGCTGCACGAGATGCTGGCCGGCGAGGTGGTCACCGACGGCTGGCGGTCGCAGGAGGTGCGCGACGCGCTGGACCTGTGTCTGTCCTGCAAGGGGTGCCGGTCGGACTGCCCGGTCGAGGTCGACATGGCCACGTACAAGGCGGAGTTCCTCCACCACCACTACGCGGGGCGCCGCCGCCCCGCCGCGCACTACACGATGGGGTGGCTGCCGGTATGGCTGCGGGCGGTGGCCCGTACGCGTACGGCGCGTGCCGTCAACGCCCTCGCCGGCCTCCGGCCGCTTGCGTGGGCGGCGAAACGGCTGGGCGGGATCGCCCCCGAGCGGGCGATCCCGCGGCTCGCGACGCGGACGTTCAGCCGCTGGTGGGAGCGGCGGCGCGCGGAGACGACCGCCGGGGGCGGCGAGCTGGTCATCCTCTGGCCGGACACCTTCACCGAGCACCTCTCGCCGTCCGTGGGGCAGGCGGCCGTACGCGTGCTGCGGGCAGCCGGGCTGCGCGTGGCGCTCCCGCCGACCGTGCACCTCGGGAAGGCGCCGGTGGGCGACGGTACGACGGTCGCCCTCGACCCGCTGTCCCTCCTCCGGGGCCGCGGCCGGGTCTGCTGCGGGCTGACGTACGTCTCGACGGGTCAGCTCGACCGCGCCCGCGCGGTCATGCGCCGCACACTCGACCTCATGGAACCGGTGCTCGACACCGCCTCCCCGGTCGTGGTCCTGGAGCCCAGCTGCGCCGCCGCCCTCCGCACGGACCTGCCCGAGCTGCTGCACGACGACCCCCGCGCGGCCCGCCTCGCCGCCCGGGTCCTGACCTTCGCGGAGACCCTGGAACGCCACGCTCCCGGCTGGACCCCGCCCCGGGTGGACCGCCCGGTCGCCGGCCAGACCCATTGCCACCAGCACGCGGTGCTGGGGGACGCGGCGGACCGCCGACTGCGTCAAGCCGCTCTGCTCTCGGGCGAACTGAGCGGCGGCTGCTGTGGTCTCGCGGGTAACTTCGGTTTCGAGAAGGGGCACTTCGAGGTGTCGAGCGCCTGCGCGGAGGAACAACTGCTGCCCGCGGTACGGGAGGCGCCCGAGGGGACGGTGATCCTGGCGGACGGGTTCTCCTGCCGTACGCAGCTGGAGCAGCTGGCGGGCGTGCGGGGGCGGCATCTGGCGGAAGTGCTGGCGGAGGCGTTGGAGGGGGAGGACGAAGGTTGAGTACTGAGGTGGGGCGGGTGGCCGTTCTGTCCGACATCCACGGTGTGCTTCCGGCCCTTCAGGCCGTGCTGGCCGAACCGGAGGTGGCCGCCGCCGACCGGATCGTCCTCACCGGCGACATCGCGGCGGGCCCGCAGCCGGTGGAGGTCATCGACGTCCTGCGCGAGCTGGGCGAGAGGGTGCTGTGGGTCGGCGGCAACGCGGACCGTGAACTCGTCGAGTACCGCAGGGGCGAGCGGCAGGAGATCCCCGACCCGATCGGCCCGTACGCGGCGCGGCGACTCACCGACGAGCAGGTCGAGTTCCTCGCGGCCCTGCCCCCGACGCTCACCCTCCCCGTCCGGGGCCACGGCGAGGTCCTGTTCTGCCACGCCACGCCCCGGGACGACGAGGAGACGGTGCTGGTCGACTCGCGTCTCGACCGGTGGGCGGAGGTCTTCGCGGAGGTCCCCGGCACCGTCCGCACGGTGGTCTGCGGCCACACGCACATGCCCTACGCCCGCCTGGCCCACGGCCGTCTGGTGGTGAATCCCGGCAGCGTCGGCATGCCGTACGGCCGTCCCGGCGCCCACTGGTGCCTGCTCGGACCCGGCACCGACCTGCGTGTCACCCCGTACGACATCCCGGCCGCGATCGCCCGCCTCACCGCGGAATCGGCCTACCCGGACATCGAGGCCTGGGCCGACTACTTCCTCCACGCGCGGGCGACGGACGCGGAGGCGCTGAGGGTTTTCTCGGCTTCATGATCCGACGCCCGGGGCCCCTGGACGTACGGGGCGGTTCCAGGACAGCTCCATAACGGGTTCACGCGCCTGACAAAGTCCATTACCCTGGACTCAGCAGTGCACCATGATGAACGAACCTCGATCCCGTGGATGTCCCGTGACCACCCCCAGCACCACCGGCCAGAGCACCCCGACCCCGACGCCCTCCCCCGCACCGCCCGGCGCCCTGGGCCGCCGGGGTTCCCTCGGGCCGGTCGGCCTGGTCCTCGCCGGTGGTGTCTCCGTGCAGTTCGGTGGCGCCCTCGCGGTGACCCTGATGCCCCGCGCCGGTGCCCTGGGCGTCGTCACCCTGCGGCTGCTGGTGGCCGCGATCGTCCTGATCCTGGTGTGCCGGCCCCGGCTGCGCGGCCACTCGCGCACCGACTGGGGCACGGTCGTCGTCTTCGGCATCACCATGGCCGCGATGAACGGCCTCTTCTACCAGGCCGTCGCCCGCATCCCGCTGGGCCCCGCGGTCACCCTGGAGGTCCTCGGCCCCCTCGCCCTCTCCGTCCTGGCCTCCCGCCGCGCGATCAACCTCGTGTGGGCCGGGCTCGGCCTCTGCGGGGTCTTCCTCCTCGGTGGCGGAGGCTTCGGCGGCCTCGACCCCCTGGGCGTCGCCTTCGCGCTGGGCGCGGGCGCCATGTGGGCGGCGTACATCGTCTTCAGCGCCCGTACGGGGCGGCGCTTCCCGCAGGCCGACGGGCTCGCGCTCGCCATGGCGGTCGCGGCCCTGCTGTTCCTGCCGCTGGGGATCGCCGAGTCGGGCGCGAAGCTCACCGACCCGGTGACGATCGGGCTCGGCGCCGCCGTCGCGCTCCTCTCCTCCGTCCTGCCCTACACGCTGGAACTCCTCGCCCTGCGCCGCCTGCCCGCCTCCACCTTCGCCGTCCTGATGAGCCTGGAACCGGCCATCGCCGCGACAGCGGGCTTCCTGCTGCTCGGTCAGACCCTCTCCGCCACGGAGGCAGCCGCCATCGCCCTGGTCATCGCGGCGAGCATGGGTGCGGTGCGGACTCAGGTGGGGCGGTAGCTGTCGCTCACGGGCGGGCCCGTACCCCGGCGACGAAGGCGGCGAAGGTGCCGGGCGTGACGGTGAGGACGCCGACGCCGGGGTTCTTGGAGTCGCGGATGGCGATGTGGGGGGTGAGGTCGGCGACCTCTACGCACTCACCGCCGGTGTCGCCGCTGTGCGAGGACTTACGCCATATCGCGCCCGTCAGGTTCGGGTTCGTTCCCATAACGCTCCTCCATTACGCGGGCGATCAGTGCCGCCGAGTCGTCCACGGAGAGAGCGGCGGCCTGTAGGTGATCGTAACGGACCGAACCTTCCTTGACTGCTTCAGGATTGGCCGTCATGTGGCCCTGCACGAAGTCCTCGGTGTAGACGATGTCCGGGTCTGAATCGAAGCGCAGCAGCGTGAACGAGCCCATCAGCCCCGTGTGTGCCCCCGCCCCGAACGGCAGCACCTGAATCTCCAGCCAGCGGCGCTTTTGCAAGTACAGCAGGTGCGCCAACTGCTCGCGCATGACCTCCCGGCCCCCGACCGCCTGATGCAGCACCGCCTCGCTCAGCACCACCCACGTCACCGGAGGCTGATCCCGCTCCAGGATGCGCTGGCGGTCCAGTCGGGCAGCCACCTTGCCGTCGATGTCTCCGTCGTCCCTCGTGCTGAGCACCGCGCGTGCGTACGCCTCTGTCTGAAGAAGCCCGTGCACCAACTGCGCCTGGTACGTCGAGATATACGCGGCCTTGGCCTCCATGTCAGCGTACGGCTGAAACCAGCTGGGCAACTGACTCCGCAACACCAGCCCGACCAACCGCGAGAACGCCCCGTCCGTCCCCAGCGCCGCGTCCACCCGCTCCGAGAACTCCCGCTGCGGCACCTTCGCCGCCGTCTCGATCTGGCCGATGAGCGACCCCGTGCAGAAGACGATCGAGCCGAGCTGCGCCAGGGTCAGCCCCGCCGCCTCCCGAGCACGCCGGAGTTCGTACCCGTAGTAGTCCAACGGCGATGCGCTCGGGTCCAGTTCACGACTGCGCACACAACCACCTCCCGTCACTGAGAGTAGCTCCCCGTGCGCGTACGGGTATCGAAGTTGTGGAAAACAAATTCATGCAAGCACGCTTGCTTGTTTCTTGGGCCGCTGCCATGCTCGCCCCATGTCTGACCCGACGCTCGTGATCGACGATCTGCGTGCCGAGAGCGAGGAACTCGACTGGCTGGTAGCCGAGTTGCGCCCGGAGGGGTGGGCACTGCCCACCCCGGCCCCCCGCTGGACCGTCGCCCACCAGATCGCCCACCTGGCCTGGACCGACCGCTCGGCCCTGCTCGCCGTCACGGACGCCGACGCCTTCCGCGCGCTGGTCGAGAAGGCGCTCGCGGCCCCGGACTCATTCGTCGACGAGGGGGCCGAGGAGGGTGCTCACCTCCCGCCGTCCGAGCTGCTGGCGCGCTGGCGTGAGGGGCGCGCGGCGCTCGACAAGGCGCTGCGCGCCGCACCACCCGGCGCCCGCTTCCCCTGGTACGGGCCGCCCATGTCGGCCGCCTCCATGGCCACCGCCCGACTCATGGAGACCTGGGCCCATGGCCTGGACGTGGCGGACACGCTCGGTGTGGTCCCCGCACCCACCGACCGGCTGCGGCATGTGGCCCGGCTCGGGGTGCGCACCCGTGACTTCGCGTACGGGGTGCACGGGCTCACCCCGCCCGCCGACCCCTTCCGCGTCGAACTCACCGGACCCGGCGGCGACTTGTGGACGTACGGCCCCGAGGACGCACCCCAGCGCGTCACCGGCCCCGCCCTCGACTTCTGTCTCCTGGTCACCCGGCGCGCCCACCGCACCGACCTCGCGGTCACCGCCGAGGGCCCCGACGCCGACCGCTGGCTGGACATCGCCCAGGCCTTCGCGGGGCCGCCCGGCACCGGCCGCCCCCCGAAAGGGGCCGCGCGGTGACCCTGCGCATCGGCAACGCCTCCGGCTTCTACGGCGACCGCTTCGACGCGATGCGCGAGATGCTCACCGGCGGCGAACTCGACGTCCTCACCGGCGACTACCTCGCCGAGCTGACCATGCTGATCCTGGGCCGCGACCGGCTGAAGGACCCCGGCGCCGGGTACGCGCGCACCTTCCTGCGGCAACTGGAGGAGTGCCTGGGGATCGCCCACGAGCGGGGCGTGAAGATCGTCACCAATGCGGGGGGCCTCAATCCCGGGGGACTGGCCGGGAAAATACGCCAGTTGGCCGACCGGCTCGGCCTCCCCGTACGCGTCGCCCACGTCGAGGGCGACGACCTCACCGCCCGGTATCCGGGCACTCTCGCCGCCCACGCCTACCTCGGCGGCTTCGGCATCGCGGCCTGTCTGAGGGAGGGCGCGGACGTCGTCGTCACCGGGCGGGTGACGGACGCGGCCCTGGTCACCGGGCCGGCCGCCGCCCACTTCGGCTGGCAGCCGGGGGAGTACGACCGGCTCGCGGGTGCCGTCGTCGCCGGGCACGTGCTGGAGTGCGGGACCCAGGCCACCGGCGGCAACTACGCCTTCTTCGGCGAGGGCGACGTCCACCGCCCCGGCTTCCCGCTCGCCGAACTCCACGCCGACGGCAGCAGCGTGATCACCAAGCACGACGGCACCGGCGGCTTCGTCGACGTCGGCACGGTGACGGCCCAGCTGCTGTACGAGACGGGCGGCGCCCGGTACGCGGGACCCGACGTCACCGCCCGGCTGGACACCGTACGCCTCACCCAGGAGGGGCCGGACCGCGTGCGGATCGAGGGCGTGCGCGGGGAGGCCCCGCCCCCGGCCCTCAAGGTCGGCCTCAACCGGCTCGGCGGCTTCCGCAACGAGGTCACCTTCGTCCTCACGGGGCTCGACATCGAGGCGAAAGCGGCTCTCGTGCGGCAGCAGATGAGCAGTGCGTGGGCCAAGTCGCCGCCCGCCGAGGCCCGTTGGGACCTTGTCCGCACCGACCGGCCCGACGCCCCGACCGAGGAGACCGCGAGCGCCCTGCTGCGGCTCGTCGTACGTGACCCGGACCAGGAGACCGTGGGACGGGCACTGAGCGGGGCGGCCGTGGAGCTGGCGCTCGCCAGCTACCCCGGCTTCCACGTCCTGGCACCACCGGGCAAGGGCGCCCCCTACGGGATCTTCGAGGCGGTGTACGTCCCTCAGGACGCCGTCGAGCATGTGGCCGTCCTCCACGACGGGCGCCGGATCCCTGTGGCACCGGCCCACGACACTCGCGTCCTGGACGACGTACCCGAGCCGCCCCTGCCCGAGCCCCTGCCCCCCGGCCCGGCCCGGCGCGCCCCGCTCGGGCTTCTCGCCGGGGCCCGCAGCGGGGACAAGGGGGCGAACGCCAACGTGGGCGTCTGGGTGCGCGACGACGCGGCCTGGCGGTGGCTGGTCCACGAGCTGACGGCCGACCGGTTCCGGGAACTGATCCCCGAGAGCCGGGAGCTGCCCGTCACCCGTCACGTCCTCCCACGACTCCGGGCCCTCAACTTCGTCGTCGAAGGCATCCTCGGCGAGGGCGTCGCCGCCCGGCACCGCTTCGACCCGCAGGCCAAGGCCCTCGGTGAATGGCTGCGCTCCCGCCACCTGGACATCCCGGAGGCCCTGCTGTGACCGTCCTGTCCTCGGCCCTGGACCCCAGCGGCCCCGACCACCGCGCGAACCGCGAGGCCATGCTCGCCAAGCTGGACCAGCTGGCCGCCGAGCACGCGAAGGCTCTCGCGGGTGGCGGTGAGAAGTACGCCGCACGGCACCGCGGGCGCGGCAAACTGCTCGCCCGGGAGCGTGTCGAGCTGCTCCTCGACCCCGACACACCCTTCCTGGAGCTCTCCCCGCTCGCCGCCTGGGGCAGCGACCACACCGTCGGCGCCTCCCTGGTCACCGGCATCGGTGTCGTCGAGGGCGTGGAGTGCCTGATCACCGCCAACGACCCGACCGTGCGCGGCGGCGCCAGCAACCCCTGGAGCCTGAAGAAGGCGCTGAGGGCGCACGAGATCGCGTATGCCAACCGTCTCCCCGTCATCTCCCTCGTCGAGTCCGGCGGCGCCGACCTGCCCTCGCAGAAGGAGATCTTCATCCCGGGCGGGGCCGTCTTCCGGGACCTGACCCGGCTGTCGGCGGCCGGCATCCCCACCGTCGCCGTCGTCTTCGGCAACTCCACGGCCGGGGGCGCCTACGTCCCCGGCATGTCCGACCACGTGATCATGGTCAAGGAGCGGGCGAAGGTGTTCCTGGGCGGCCCGCCCCTGGTGAAGATGGCCACCGGCGAGGAGAGCGACGACGAGTCCCTCGGCGGCGCCGGGATGCACGCGCGCGTGTCGGGCCTCGCCGACCACTTCGCCGTCGACGAGCCCGACGCGCTGCGGCAGGCACGGCGGGTCGTCGCACGGCTCAACCACCGCAAGGCGTACCCCGACCCGGGCCCGGCCCAGCCCCCCGAGTACGACGCGGAGGAACTGCTCGGCATCGTCCCCGGCGACCTGAGAACCCCCTTCGACCCGCGCGAGGTCATCGCCCGGATCGTCGACGCCTCCGACTTCGACGAGTTCAAGCCGCTGTACGGGACGAGCCTCACGACCGGCTGGGCGACCCTGCACGGCTACCCGGTCGGGATCCTGGCGAACGCCAGGGGCGTGCTGTTCAGCGAGGAGTCGCAGAAGGCCGCCCAGTTCATCCAGCTCGCCAACCAGCGCGACATCCCGCTGCTGTTCCTGCACAACACCACCGGCTACATGGTCGGCAGGGAGTACGAGCAGGGCGGCATCATCAAGCACGGCGCGATGATGATCAACGCGGTGAGCAACTCGACGGTCCCGCACCTGTCGGTGCTGATGGGCGCGTCGTACGGAGCCGGCCACTACGGCATGTGCGGCCGCGCCTACGACCCGCGCTTCCTGTTCGCCTGGCCCAGCGCCAAGTCCGCCGTCATGGGCCCCCAGCAGCTCGCCGGGGTCCTCTCCATCGTCGCCCGGCAGTCGGCCGCCGCGAAGGGCCGGCCGTACGACGAGGAGGCCGACGCCGCCCTGCGCGCCATGGTGGAGCAGCAGATCGAGTCCGAGTCACTGCCGATGTTCCTGTCCGGGCGGCTGTACGACGACGGCGTCATCGACCCGCGCGACACCCGCACCGTCCTCGGCCTGTGTCTGTCCGCCATCCACACGGCGCCCTACGAGGGCGCGCGCGGCGGCTTCGGCGTCTTCCGGATGTGAGGGACCTCCAGTGATCACTTCTCTGCTCGTCGCCAACCGGGGCGAGATCGCCTGCCGCGTCTTCCGCACCTGCCGTGAGCTGGGAATCCGGACGGTCGCCGTGCACTCGGACGCCGACGAGAACGCCCTCCACGCGCGCGTGGCCGACGCGGCGGTACGGCTGCCGGGGGCGGCGCCCGCCGACACGTACCTGCGCGGCGACCTGATCGTGAAGGCGGCCGTCGCGGCCGGCGCCGACGCCGTGCACCCCGGCTACGGCTTCCTCTCCGAGAACGCCGGCTTCGCCCGTGCCGTCCTCGACGCGGGCCTGGTCTGGATCGGCCCGCCCCCGGAGGCGATCGAGGCGATGGCGTCCAAGACACGCGCCAGGGAACTCATGGGGATGCCGTCACTGCAGGAGGTCACCGAGGCCGACCTGCCCGTGCTGGTGAAGGCGGCGGCCGGCGGCGGAGGACGCGGCATGCGGGTCGTACGGCGGCTGGCGGACCTGGAGGCGTCGCTGGCCGCCGCACGTGCCGAGGCGGCGAGCGCCTTCGGCGACGGTGAGGTCTTCGTCGAGCCCTACGTCGAGGGCGGCCGGCACGTCGAGGTACAGATCCTCGCCGACACGCACGGCACCGTATGGGTGCTCGGCACCCGGGACTGCTCCCTCCAGCGGCGCCACCAGAAGGTGATCGAGGAGGCCCCGGCGCCCGGACTCCCGGAGACCCTGACGGAGGAACTGCACACGCTGGCGGTACGCGCCGCACGCGCCGTGGACTACGTGGGTGCGGGCACGGTCGAGTTCCTGGTCGCCGGGGACAAGCCCCACTTCCTGGAGATGAACACCCGCCTCCAGGTCGAACACCCCGTCACGGAAGCCGTCTTCGGCATCGACCTCGTAGCCCTCCAGATCCGCGTCGCCGAAGGCCACGCCCTGGAAACCGACCCCCCACGCGCGCGTGGCCACGCCGTGGAGGCCCGCCTGTACGCCGAGGACCCGGCGACCGGCTGGACCCCGCAGACCGGCACCCTGCACCGCCTGTCGGTCCCCTCGGCCGTACGCCTGGACACGGGCCACGAGGACGGCGACGAGATCGGCGTCCACTACGACCCGATGCTCGCCAAGGCCGTCGCCCACGCCCCCACCCGCGCGGAGGCCGTCCGCAAACTCGCCGGCGCCCTGGAACGGGCGGCGATCCACGGCCCGCTCACCAACCGGGACCTCCTCGTCCGCTCCCTGCGCCACGAGGAGTTCGTCACCGCCCGCATGGACACGGGCTTCTACGACCGCCACCTTGCGCACCTGACGGACCCCGCCCCCGACCCGTACGCCCCGCTGGCCGCCGCACTCGCCGACACCCACGCCCGCTCCCGCTTCGGAGGCTGGCGCAACCTGCCCTCACAGCCGCAGGTCAAGCGGTACGCGATGGCGGGGAGGGAGCACGAGGTCCGCTACCGGCACACGCGCACCGGCCTGGAGGCGGACGGGGTGCGGGTGGTGCACGCCGACGCGCGTCTGGTCGTCCTCGAAGTGGACGGCGTACAGCGCAAGTACGAGGTGGAGAGCTACGGCGACCAGGTGTACGTGAACGCCACCGCCCTCACCGCCCTGCCCCGCTTCCCCGACCCGGCCGCGCAGCACGCCCCCGGCACCCTCCTGGCCCCCATGCCGGGCACGGTCGTCAAGGTGGCCGAGGGCCTGACCGCAGGAGCCGCCGTACGGGCCGGAGAGCCCCTGCTGTGGCTGGAGGCGATGAAGATGCAACACAAGATCGCAGCACCGCACACCGGCACACTCACGGCTCTGCACGCCGCGCCCGGGACCCAGGTCGAGGTCGGTGCCCTGCTCGCCGTGGTCGAGGTTTCCCAGGAGGATCAGTGAGCACCACGTCGGACACCGAGGAGCACCAAGCCCTCCGCTCGGCCGTAGCCGCCCTCGGCAACCGCCACGGCCGCAACCACAACCCCACCGAACTGTGGACCGAGGCCGCGAAACTCGGCTACCTCGGCGTCAATCTCCCCGAGGAGTACGGCGGCGGAGGCGGCGGCATCTGCGAACTCTCCATCGTCCTCGAAGAACTCGGCGCCGCAGGCTGCCCCCTGCTGATGATGGTCGTCTCACCTGCGATCTGCGGCACCGTGATCGCCCGCTTCGGCACCGACGCCCAGAAAAGCGAGTGGCTGCCGGGGCTGGCGGCCGGCACCCGCATCATGGCCTTCGGCATCACCGAACCCGACGCCGGCTCCAACAGCCACCGCATCACCACCACCGCCCGCCGCGACGGCGCCGACTGGCTCCTCACCGGCCGCAAGGTCTTCATCTCCGGCGTCGACATCGCCGACGCGACCCTCGTGGTCGGCCGCACCGAAGACGCCCGCACCGGCCGCCTCAAGCCCTGCCTCTTCATCGTCCCGCGCGAGGCCCCCGGCTTCACCCGCCGCCGGATCGACATGGAACTCCAAGCCGCGGAGAAGCAGTTCGAGCTGACCCTCGACGACGTACGGCTGCCCGCCGACGCACTCGTCGGCGACGAGGACGCGGGCCTCCTGCAACTCTTCGCCGGCCTCAACCCCGAACGCATCATGACGGCCGCGTTCGCGATCGGCATGGGCCGCCACGCCCTCGCGCAGGCGATCACGTACGCCCGCGACCGCACCGTCTGGAACACCCCCATCGGCGCCCACCAGGCCATCGCCCACCCCCTGGCCCAGGCGCACATCGAGCTCGAACTCGCCCGCCTGATGATGCAGAAGGCGGCCCGCCTGTACGACGCCGGTGACGACGAGGGCGCCGGGGAGGCCGCCAACATGGCCAAGTACGCGGCCGGGGAGGCCTGTGTGAAGGCCGTCGACCAGGCCGTGCACACCCTCGGCGGAAACGGCCTCACCCGCGAGTTCGGCCTCGCGTCGCTGATCACCGCCGCGCGTGTGTCTCGTATCGCCCCGGTGAGCCGGGAGATGATTCTCAACTACGTCTCCCATCAGACCCTGGGTCTGCCCAAGTCGTACTGACCCGGCACCGTGTGGCGCGAGGAGGAACCATGTTCCGCAGCGAGTACGCAGACGTCCCGCCCGTCGAACTCCCCATCCACGACGCGGTACTGGGCCGGGCCGCCGAGTTCGGCGGGGCACCCGCACTGATCGACGGCACCGACGGCACCACCCTCACCTACGAGCAGGTGGACCGGTTCCACCGGCGCGTCGCCGCCGCGCTCGCCGAGGCCGGTGTGCGCAAGGGCGACGTCCTCGCCCTGCACAGCCCCAACACCATCTCCTTCCCCGTGGCCTTCTACGCCGCCACCCGCGCGGGCGCCTCCGTCACCACCGTGCACCCGCTCGCCACGGCGGAGGAGTTCGCGAAGCAGCTCGGCGACTCGGCGGCCCGCTGGATCGTCACCGTCTCCCCGCTGCTCCAGACCGCCCGCCGGGCCGCCGAACTCGCCGGCGGAGTGCGGGAGATCTTCGTGTGCGACAGCGCCCCCGGCCACCGCTCCCTGATCGACATGCTGGCCTCCGCCGCGCCCGAACCCCAGGTCGGCATCGACCCCGTCGAGGACGTCGCGGCCCTGCCGTACTCCTCCGGCACCACCGGCACGCCCAAGGGCGTGATGCTCACCCACCGGCAGATCGCCACCAACCTCGCCCAGCTCCAGCCGGTGATGTCCGCAGGACCCGGCGACCGCATCCTCGCCGTGCTGCCGTTCTTCCACATCTACGGCCTGACCGCCCTGATGAACGCGCCCCTCAGACTGGGCGCCACCGTCGTCGTCCTGCCCCGCTTCGACCTGGAGCAGTTCCTCGCGGCCATCCAGAACCACCGCATCACCGGCCTCTACGTGGCCCCGCCGATCGTCCTGGCCCTCGCCAAGCACCCCCTGGTCGGGCGGTACGACCTGTCGTCCCTGAAGTACATCCTGAGCGCCGCCGCACCCCTGGACGCGAGGCTGGCAGCCGCCTGCTCCGAGCGGCTCGGCCTGCCCCCCGTCGGCCAGGCCTACGGCATGACCGAACTGTCACCCGGCACCCACGTCGTCCCGGTGGACCGTATGCGCGAGGCGCCCCCCGGAACCGTCGGCAAGCTCATCCCCGGCACCGAGATGCGCATCGTCTCCCTCGACGACCCCGGCAAGGACCTCGGCGTCGGCGAGTCCGGCGAGATCCTCATCCGGGGTCCCCAGGTCATGAAGGGCTACCTCGGACGCCCCGACGCCACCAACGCCATGATCGACACCGACGGCTGGCTGCACACCGGAGACGTCGGCCACGTCGACGCCGACGGATGGCTCTTCGTCGTCGACCGCGTCAAGGAACTCATCAAGTACAAGGGCTTCCAGGTGGCCCCCGCCGAACTCGAAGCCCTCCTGCTCACCCACCCCGGCATCGCCGACGCCGCCGTCATCGGCGTCTACAACGACGACGGCAACGAGGTCCCGCACGCGTACGTGGTGCGCCGGCCGACCGCCACCGGCCTCTCCGAGGGCGAGGTCATGATGTACGTCGCCGAACGCGTCGCCCCCTACAAGCGGATCCGGCAGGTCACCTTCATCGACGGGGTACCGAGGGCCGCGTCCGGCAAGATCCTCCGCCGACAGCTCAGGGAGCAGCCGTGACGTCGCTGATCCGCCGCACGCGCGCGCGTGGCGTCGAAACCCTCACCCTCGACTCACCCCACAACCGCAACGCCCTGTCCTCGGCCCTCGTCGCGGAACTGGCCGACGCCCTGACCGACTGCGCCAAACACGGCGACATACGCGCGGTCGTCCTCACCCACACCGGCACCACCTTCTGCGCGGGCGCCGACCTGCGTCAACCCCCGCCGCCCGACGCCCTGGTCGCCCTCCTGCGCCAGATCGTCGAACTGCGCAAACCGGTCCTCGCCCGGGTCACCGGACACGTACGCGCGGGCGGCCTCGGGCTCCTGGCCGCCTGCGACATCGCGGCAGCCTCGGCGGACGCCACCTTCGCCTTCACGGAGGTCCGCATAGGCGTGGCCCCGGCGGTCATCTCCCTGCCCCTGCTCCCGCGCACGGACCCGCGCGCCCTCGCCCGCCACTACCTCACCGGCGAGCGCTTCGACGCGGCCGAGGCGACCCGCACGGGCCTGCTGACGGCGTGGGGCGACGACGTGGACGACGTACTGGCCCCCGTCCTGGACGGCCTGCGCAGGGCCTGTCCCGAGGCCCTGGCCGAGACGAAACAGCTGCTCACGGTTAAGGTGCTGGAGGCCTTCGACCGGGACGCGGACCAGCTGACCGCGCTCTCGGCCCGGCTGTTCTCCTCCGCGCAGGCCCGCGAGGGCATGACGGCCTTCCTGGAACGACGGGATCCCGCATGGGTGCTGTGAACACGGTCGACTCCCGCCCCGACCGCCTCCCCAAACAGGACCGCAGCCGGGCCACCCGGCAGCGCCTCCTGGAAGCGGCCGTGGCCTGCCTCGCCGAACACGGCTGGGCCGGCTCCACCGTCTCCGTCGTCGCCGAACGCGCCGGCGTCTCCCGCGGCGCCGCCCAGCACCACTTCCCGACCCGCGAGGACCTGTTCACCGCGGCGGTCGAGTACGTCGCCGAGGAACGCTCCACAGCCCTGCGCGCCCTCTTCCCCCAAGGCGCGGCGGGCGACCGCAGGGCCGTCGTCGCCGCCCTGGTCGACCTCTACACCGGACCGCTGTTCCGCGCCGCCCTCCACCTGTGGGTGGCCGCCTCGAACGAGGACCAGCTGCGCCCCCGCGTCACCGAACTCGAAGCCCGCGTCGGCCGCGAGACCCACCGCATCGCCGTCGACCTCCTGCGCGCCGACGAGTCCCGCCCCGGCGTCCGCGAAACCGTCCAGGGCCTCCTCGACATGGCCCGCGGCCTCGGCCTCGCCAACCTCCTCACCGACGACCGGGCCCGCCGGGAACGGGTGGTGGAACAGTGGGCGGCGCTGCTGGAGGGGGCGCTGGACGGCCCCGCCGCTACGGACTGAGCCGCTCCACCCGCCAGCTCCCGTCCGCCTGCGCCACGTACCGCAGCCGGTCGTGCAGCCGGTTCTCCCGGCCCTGCCAGAACTCCACCGACCGCGGCACCACCCGGAAACCGCCCCAGTGCGGCGGCACCGGCACCTGCTCGCCCTCCGGGTAGCGGGCGACCAGCTCGGCGTACGCCGCGTCGAGCTCGGCGCGGGAGGCGATCACCGACGACTGTCCACTGGCCCAGGCCCCGAGCTGGGAGCCGTGCGGACGGGTGCGGAAGTAGGCGGCCGTCTCGTCGCGTCCGGTACGCCGTGCGACGCCCGTGATGATCACCTGCCGGGCCATCGGGTGCCACGGGAACAGCAGCGAGACGTGCGGGTTGTCCGCGAGGTCCCGGGACTTGCGGGAGTCGTAGTTGGTGTAGAAGACGAAACCCTGCTCGTCGAAGTGCTTCAGCAGCACCGTACGAGAGCTGGGGCGGCCCTCGGCGTCCGCCGTGGAGACGACCATGGCGTTCGGCTCGAACATGCCTCCCTCCGTCGCGGCCTGCTTGAACCAGCGCGCGAACTGTTCCACGGGAGAGGCGGCCAGCTCGGTCTCCAGGAGCCCCTCCGCCCGGTACTGCTTGCGCATCGAGGCGAGGTCGAAGGGGACGGCGTCTCGGTCGGTCACGCGGTCATCTTGCCGTATTCACGGACACGGTGGGCGACGGTCCGCTCACGGTGTCCTTCGTCACGGAATGGCACTGAGTGCCGTGACCACTCCCCAACCGTGGCACTCGGGGATATCGTGCTGCTGCCGTCCCGGTTGGGTGACCGCCAGCCGCACGGGGCATCACCGGGGTACACCCAGGACCGCGAGCCGGCGACAGCGACCGCGGATCCACCGGGTGAACGCCGGCTTCCAGCGTCCGGCACATGGTCGTACCACCCCACAAACCCCACATCGCCATCTGTCGTCCCACCTCATGAGGAGCCGCCTGATGTCCGACTTCGTACCCGGGCTCGAAGGAGTCATCGCGTTCGAAACGGAGATCGCCGAACCGGACAAGGAGGGCGGCGCGCTCCGCTACCGGGGCGTCGACATCGAGGACCTGGTCGGCCACGTCTCCTTCGGCAACGTCTGGGGACTGCTCGTCGACGGGGCCTTCAACCCGGGCCTGCCGCCCGCCGAGCCGTTCCCGATCCCCGTGCACTCCGGCGACATCCGCGTGGACGTGCAGTCCGCGCTCGCCATGCTCGCCCCCGTGTGGGGCCTGAAACCCCTCCTGGACATCGACGCCGAGCAGGCCCGCGAGGACCTCGCCCGCGCCGCCGTCATGGCCCTGTCGTACGTCGCCCAGTCCGCCCGCGGCCAGGGCCGGCCCATGGTTCCGCAGCGGGAGATCGACAAGGCGCAGTCCGTCGTCGAGCGCTTCATGATCCGCTGGCGGGGCGAGCCCGACCCCAAGCACGTGGCGGCGGTCGACGCCTACTGGACCTCGGCGGCCGAGCACGGCATGAACGCGTCCACCTTCACGGCCCGGGTCATCGCCTCGACCGGCGCGGACGTCGCCGCCGCCCTGTCCGGCGCCGTGGGGGCCATGTCCGGCCCGCTGCACGGCGGCGCCCCCTCCCGCGTCCTCGGCATGATCGAGGAGATCGAACGCACGGGCGACGCCGAGGCGTACGTCAAGCAGGCCCTCGACCGCGGGGAGCGCCTCATGGGCTTCGGCCACCGCGTCTACCGCGCCGAGGACCCGCGCGCCCGCGTCCTGCGCCGCACGGCCCGCGAACTCGGCGCCCCCCGCTTCGAGGTCGCCGAGGCCCTGGAGAAGGCGGCCCTGGAGGAGCTCCACAACCGCCGTCCGGACCGTGTGCTGGCCACCAACGTCGAGTTCTGGGCGGCGATCGTCCTGGACTTCGCCGAGGTCCCGGCCCACATGTTCACGTCGATGTTCACCTGCGCCCGCACGGCCGGCTGGTCGGCCCACATCCTGGAACAGAAGCGCACCGGCCGCCTCGTCCGCCCCTCCGCCCGCTACGTCGGCCCGGGGCCGCGCGACCCGCGGGAGATCGAGGGATACGAGGGCATCGCCCGCTGAGCGGCCACCGCTGAACGCAGACGACCCGCGAGCCTGGTCCTCGAAGGAGGAGCCGGTCGGACGTACCGGCAGCTCGCGGGTCGGGTGACTGCGTTGGTTTGGGCCGGCCGCGTGTATCGCACACACGCTGGTCCGGCACCGCACTGAGTGTGGTGACGGGCCGCTAGCCCGCAGCCACCTCGCGCGTCCGGGTTTCACTCATGTACCGGATCACCTCCTTTCGTGCGTGGACCACACACTAGGAACCGGTCAGCCGCCGATCAACCGGTTTTTTCCGATCGTTGCGAGCAGGTGCTTCACCAGCGGGTTTCTGTCCCCCCTCCGCCGGCCGACGGCCACGGCCGTGGAGGCCGTACGCGGCTCGACGGGCCGGAAGGCCACGCCCTCCAGGCGGATGCGCCGGATGCCCGCCGGGGCCAGGGAGACGCCGAGGCCGGTTTCGACCAGGGCGCAGACCGTCTGCCACTCGACGGCGTGCTGGGTGACGTGCGGGGTGAAGCCGGCGGTGGCGCACAGGGCGGTGATGCGGTCGTACAGGCCGGGGCCTGCCTCGCGGGGCAGGAGGATGAAGGGATCGTTCGCCAGATCGCCGAGCTCGACGAGGGTGTGCCGGGCGGCCAGGGGGTGGGAGGCGGGGAGTACGGCCACGAAGGGCTCCGCCAGGACCGTGCGGAAGGCCAGGTCCGGGTCGTCGTGCGGGGGCTCGCGCAGCAGGCCGGCGTCGATGGTGCCGTCGCGCAGGGCCGTGAGCTGGGGCGCGGTGGTCATTTCGCGGATGTCGAGGTCGACGTCGGGGAAGCGGTCCCGGTAGGCGCGCAGCAGGCCGGGCAGGACGGTCAGGGCGAGGGACGCGGCGAAGCCGATGCGCAGGCGTCCGGTGCGGCCGCTGCCGGCGGCGCGGGCCGCAGCGAGGCCGTCCGCGAGGTCGGTGAGGGCCCGGCGGGCGGCGGGGAGGAGTTCCCGCCCGGCCGGGGTGAGGGTGACGCGTCCCGGGGCCCGGGTGAACAGGGCGTGGCCGACCTTGTCCTCCAGGCGGCGGATCTGCTGGCTCAGCGGTGGCTGGGCGATGCCGAGGCGGGTGGCCGCGTGGCCGAAGTGGAGTTCCTCGGCGAGGACGACGAAGGCGTGCAGTTGGGGAAGGGGGAGTTCGGGGCGGGGTTCCATATCTCCAGTGATATCGCCTGATCCGCTTCTTCGTATTAGACGTATCGCTGCCGCTCACCTAGCGTTCCGCGCATGACGGAGCGACGGGTGATTCTCAGCGGTTCGACCTTCGAGGAGCGGATCGGGTACGCCCGTGCCGTGGTCGACGGCGACTGGGTGCACGTCTCGGGGACGACCGGGTACGACTACGCCACGATGACGATCTCCGACGACGTGGTCGAGCAGGCCGAGCAGTGCCTGCGCAACGTCGGGGCGGCGCTGGCGGAGGCGGGGTGCACGTTCGCCGATGTCGTACGGGTGCGTTACCTGTTGCCGGAGCGGGCGGACTTCGAGCCGTGCTGGCCGGTGCTGCGCCGGTGTTTCGGGGAGGTGCGGCCGGCGGCGACGATGCTGGTGTGCGGGCTGGCGGACCCGCGGATGAGGTTCGAGATCGAGGTGGACGCGCGGCGGGGCAGCGGCGGCTGTTGACGCCGGTTCTCGGGTACGGTTCGCTGCCGCGGTGACTGATCTTCGTATCGAGCCCGTGGCCGGCGAGGCCATGCTTCAGGAGTGGCGGCACGTCCACAACGCGATCGTGCCGCCCGCGGCGATGGACCTGGACGAGGTACGGGAGCGCGGTGGGCGTTACCGCTTGGAGAACGCCTACGACGGTGAGGTCCTCGTCGGCTGCTCGACCGTGCGTCCGCCGGAGGGCGAGGAGGCGGTGGCCACGGTCATCGCGCGCGTGCTGCCCGAGTACCGGCGGCGGGGGTACGGCACCGCGTTGTACGAGAAGGGGCTGGCCCACGCGCGCGTGCTGGGCGCCCGGGTGATCGAGACCGTCGTTTTGGCCGCCAATGAGGACGGGCTCCGGTTCGCCGAGGCGCGCGGGTTCGTCGAGGCCGAGCGGTATGTGCTGGACGGCGAGAGCGACCTGTGGCTGACACTGCGCAACGATTCCCGCAATCTTGCCGGAACGTGATGTGTGCTGCGTCACGTTCGAGTTGAATGATGGGGAGTGAGCGAACCGACGTGCCGTACGTACGGACGCAGCCTGCAGGGGGTCCAGGTGAGTGCTTCCCGGCGTAAGGGGACCACCGACGAGCTGGGGCCGGACGAACCGGAGCAGCCCGAGCGGGACGGTGGCGATCTGCTGGCCGCGTTGCTGGACGGGATGGACGCGGCCCTGTGCGCCTTCGACGCGGACGGGGTCGTCACCCACTGGAACCGTGAGGCCGAGCGGATACTCGGCTGGACCGCAGCCGAGGCGGTGGGGCGCCGGGGGTTCGCCGGCTGGGCGGTGCGCAGCGCCGACGCCGAGG
The DNA here is from genome assembly GCF_030386795.1 of Streptomyces sp. S.PNR 29. GTDB lineage: Bacteria > Actinomycetota > Actinomycetes > Streptomycetales > Streptomycetaceae > Streptomyces. The sequence goes on along the minus strand of NZ_JANUQM010000001.1, from coordinate 705,330 downwards.
AGGTGGAGGGGCGGCTGATGTCCGCCATGCGTTCCCCGGGGCGCCAGGTGCACGAGTTCGCGTTGCTCACGAAGGACGGCGGCCGGGTCCTCGTCCGCACCCAGTCGGCCGCCGTACGCGGGCCCGACGGGAAGCCGGTCGGCGTGTACTGCGCCTTCAGCGAGGTGCACACGCAGATCGATCTTGAGCGGTCGATCGCGCTGAGCGAGGCCTTGTTCGACGACGCCAGCTGGGGGGTCGTGCTCGTCGACGCCGATCTGCGCCCCGCCGTGGTCAACGCGCACGCGGCCCGGGCGCTGGGGACCGGGCGTACGTCCCTGCTGGGGCGGCCGCTCGGGGAGTTGCTCTCCCAGGGCGTCGAGGAGCTGGAGAGCGCGCTGACGCACGTCCTGGCGGAGGGTGCGCCGCCCGCGCCCGCCGAGATCTGGGTGAGCGTGCGCACACCGGAGGGCGAGCGGCGGCGGTGCTGGCGCAGTGGCTTCCTGAGGCTGGCGTCGCCCCTCGCGGAGGAGCCGGTGCCGCTGGGCGTCGGCTGGCTGTTCCAGGACGTGACCGAGGCCAAGCAGGGCGAGCAGGAGGCGTCCCTGCTGCGGTTCAGGACGCAGCAGCTGCACCGGGCGGCGCGGGCCGCGGCCGAGTGCGAGGACCCGGCCGAGGCGGCGACCGCCCACCTGGACTTCGCGCTCGCCGGGTTCGCCGACCACGCGCTGATCGACCGCATGGCGGGCGGTGCGCTGACCGACGCCGAGCTGATGGAGACGGCGGGGCCGGTGCGGCTGGTCCGGGTCGCCGCCACGCCCTCGGGGGCGCCGGGGCCGAGCCTGCTGACCGGGGCGGCCGGGCTGCCCGTGCGCTACGACGAGGGGCATCCGGCCTTGCAGTGCGCGGAGCGCGCCGGGTCGGTGCGGGCGAGTGCCGGTGCCGTGCCGGCCGAGCGGGCGCGCGAGTGGGCGCTGGCGCGGCAGTGGCCGCCGGACGCGGTGCACGCGCTGTGCGCGGTGCTGCGCAGCCGGGCACGGACGCTCGGTGTGGTGACGTTTCTGCGGGGGGCCGGACGGAGCGCGTTCGAGCGGACGGACGCGATGTACGCGGAGGACGTGGCGGTGCGGATCGCCACGGCGCTGGACCTGGCGGAGGCATTGCGGCGGGAGTAGGGAGGCGGCGGGGACGGACGGTTTCACTCCCCGCCTGATCGCTGCCCGCCTGATTGCTCCACCGCCTGATCGCTCTACTGCCGGTAGAAGATCCGCTCCCGGTACTGCTCCATGATCCGGCCGTTCCAGTCATGGCCGCCGTCGACGTTGCCGGAGCGCAGGAGGGGCGGCTCGATGCCGCGGTCGGCGAGGGTGGCGGCCGTGGTTGCCATCACGGCCTGGAGGAGCGCCGAGGTGACGACTGTGGAGGCGGGTGCGAAGGGGGCCGGGATGGTGTCGAGGGTGAGTTCCGCGTCGCCGACCGCGATCTTCGAGTCCAGGACGACGTCGCAGTGGTCCTTCAGGTACGTGCCCGAGGCGTGCCGTGACGTCGTCTCCGAGGCGTAGGCCACCGAGGTCACGCCGATGACCTTCACGCCCAGGGCGCGGGCGCTCATGGCCATCTCCACGGGGAGGGCGTTGCGGCCGGAGAGGGAGATGATCACCAGGGCGTCGCCCGCGCGGAGGGGGGAGCTGTCGAGGGCGGCGCTCGCGAGACCGTCCACCCGCTCCAGGGCGGAGCCCAGGGTGGCGGGCATGACGTCGACGCCGACGACGCCGGGGACGGCCAGCAGGTTCATCAGGGCGAGCCCGCCGGCGCGGTAGACGACGTCCTGGGCGGCGAGGGAGGAGTGCCCGGCGCCGAAGGCGAAGAGGCGGCCGCCGTCGGCGACGGTGTCGGCGAGGAGCGTGCCGGCGGCCTCGATGGAACCGGCTTCCTCGTCGCGGACGCGGTGCAGCAGGGCGATCGCCGCGTCGAGGAACTGGTCGGCCGGTCTGCGGTCGCTCATGCGGGGCCCTTCGGGTGGGATGGGGCTGTGTCGCGGATCACGGTGCGGTCTGGACCAGTGCGGTGTCAACAGGCCCGGCGCGGCGTGGCGGGCCACGTCGGCGTGAGCATGGCGGGCCGTAGGCTCCGCACGACCTCCGTACGACCTCCGCACGCCGCCGCGTGACCCCGTGGGCTCAGCGGCACGGCACGGTTGTCGGTGGTATGCGTCAGAATTGGATCCAGGGCCAGCGCACGCGCCGGGGAGCCGTCGAGCCTCCGGCAGATCTCATCGAGGGGCACGTATGTCCGGACTGATCGACACCACGGAGATGTATCTCCGCACCATCCTCGAGCTGGAGGAGGAAGGTGTGGTCCCCATGCGCGCCCGGATCGCCGAGCGGCTCGACCAGAGCGGGCCGACGGTCAGCCAGACGGTGGCGCGGATGGAGCGCGACGGCCTGGTGTCCGTCGCCGCCGACCGGCACCTGGAGCTCACCGACGAGGGCCGCCGCCTCGCCACGCGCGTGATGCGCAAGCACCGGCTCGCGGAGTGCCTGCTCGTCGACGTGATCGGGCTGGAGTGGGAGCAGGTGCACGCCGAGGCGTGCCGCTGGGAGCACGTGATGAGCGAGGCCGTCGAGCGCCGCGTGCTGGAGCTGCTCCGCCACCCCACCGAGTCGCCGTACGGCAACCCCATCCCCGGTCTGGAGGAGCTCGGCGAGAAGGACGGCGCCGACCCGTTCCTGGACGAGGGCATGGTGTCGCTGGCCGATCTCGACCCGGGCACCGACGGCAAGACCGTCGTCGTACGCCGTATCGGCGAGCCGATCCAGACGGACGCGCAGCTGATGTATACGCTGCGCCGGGCGGGTGTACAGCCCGGCTCGGTGGTGAGCGTGACGGAGTCGGCGGGCGGCGTGCTGGTCGGCAGCGGTGGCGAGGCGGCCGAGCTGGAGGCGGACATCGCCTCGCATGTGTTCGTCGCCAAGCCCTGAGCGCGGTCAAAGGTGAGCATCTGTCAACTTCCGTGAAACACGGGTGAGTTGCGGCATCGCTTCGATCTCGTCGAATCCAAGATTCAGTGCGCCGAATGGCAGCGCTCGGCCGCTGCGCGTGCGAGGCTGTCGCGTGAGGCATATGACCTGAGGGCTCTTGGCCGTGGCCCGACAGTGATGTCGTCCGACCGAGGAGGGGCGGGGGATGTGCCGCCGAGACATTGAAGGCCCCGGCGCCGTGTGGCGCCGGGGCCTGTCCTCCCCTGTGCTGACCCGGAGCCCCGAGCTCTCAGGGTCACTCCCCTCGGACCGGTTTCCCCGAGCGGTCCGCCTCCCGCTGAACATCTCCCCTCGGCGGCGGCCCTCAATCCACGAGCAGTGTCACTCGAATGAGGGGTGTTGTTCACCGGGACAGCACTTTCGAATAGGCATTCGATAGTCTGCGGGTGACAGGTCGGTCCGGCCTTGCGCTACAGGGGGTATGCGCCCGGCGACCCACAGCACGCGCGCCCGAGCGGGCGGGCGTGGCAGAACGGCAGAACAGCGGTACGACGACAGGCACGACCGGTACGGCGGACAGAACACGGTTCACAGGACCGACCGGCTCCCGCGGCAGCGGGCGGCGGTCCGAGCGGAGCTTGGGGGGTGCCAGGACCTATGGCGCGGCGCATCGACGTGACCGGGGCGGGTGGCGTACGCCTCGCGGCCTGGGAGTTCGGCGACCCACCCAAGACAGGGCAGGGGGAGAGCCTGCCCGGTGTGCTGTTACTGCACGGTCTGATGGGCCGCGCCTCGCACTGGGCGTCCACCGCCCGCTGGCTCTCCGAGCGGCACCGGGCCGCCGCCCTCGACCAGCGGGGCCACGGCCAGAGCGACAAACCCCCGCGGGCGGCCTTCACCAGGGAGGCGTACGTCGACGACGCCGAGGCCGCCCTCGAACAGCTCGGCCTCGCCCCGGCCGTCCTCATCGGCCACGCCATGGGCGCGCTGACCGCCTGGCAGCTCGCCGCCAAACGCCCCGACCTGGTCCGCGGGCTGATCATCTGTGACATGCGGGCCTCCGCACTCGGCGCCGCCTCGCAGCGCGAGTGGGGTGAGTGGTTCAAGGCCTGGCCCGTCCCCTTCGCCACACTGGCCGACGTACGCAAGTGGTTCGGCGAGGACGACCCGTGGGTGGAACGGCCGAATCCGGCCCGGGGCGAGTTCTACGCCGAGGTGATGGCCGAGTCCCCGGACGGCTGGCGGCCCGTCTTCGAACCGGAGCAGATGCTCAGGTCCCGCGAGACCTGGGTGTACGACGCGCACTGGGAGGAGCTCGCCCAGGTGCAGTGCCCCGCCCTGGTGGTCCGCGGCCTCGACGGCGAGCTCGGCCGCGCCGAGGCTCAGGAGATGGTCCGTGTCCTGCCCCGCGGCCAGTACGCGGAGGTGGCCGACGCCGGCCACCTCGTGCACTACGACCAGCCGGAGGCATGGCGGGCGGCGATCGAACCCTTCCTGGACTCCCTCAGGGACACCTGACGCCCGAAGGAACGCCCGCCGTCACCCCTTGCTGACCGCCGCCAGGATCTCCGGCAGTCGCCGCGCCGTCTGCGGGGCGGCCAGCCGGAGCCCGAGCGCCGTGAGCCCCGCGCCGTACGCCGAGCCGACCGGCAGCAGCAGCCAGGCCCAGTCGTCACCGCCCGCGCTCACGTTCAGCCAGATCGTCAGCGCGATGACGGGAGCGCACAGCAGCGCGGCCCCGATCATCCCGCCGAAGATGGAGATCCAGGCGAGCCCGACCTGGCCCGGAGCGACGTTCTTGTAGCCCTCCTGCGGGATGGAGTACGGGAAGCGGGCGGACGTCCACGCTCCGGACGCCAGCATCGCGCCGAGCAGCGCGAAGGACAGCCCCAGCGCCTCGGGCAGACGCGCCCACTCGCCGAGCATCGCACTCGTCAGCACGGTCACGAACGCCGCGTACGGCAGGGTGATCACCAGCAGAGCCAGCGCCCGGGCGCGCAGCTCCACGTAGGCGTCCCGGGTGGACGAGATGGTCATCGCGACCATCCAGAACGCGGACGTGTCCTGCCCGAACTGGTTGTACATCTGGATGCCGAGCATCCCGGCGGCGAAGCAGGCGAAGTAGACCGTGCCGGTGCCCTGCCAGGCGTTGAACACCGGCACGATCAGCCCGATGGCCAGGGACGTCACCCACGCCGACTTGGTCTTGGGGTCGCGCCACACATACCGCAGGCTGCGCTCCATCACCGTCCCCGTGCGCCCCGCGGGCAGCAGCCGCCCGAGCCCGGTCGAGGCCCGCTCCCGGCCGGCCGTGTCGGCGGCGGGCAGGGTGGACTCGTCGGGCGCGGTCATCAGCCGGGTCAGCTGCCGCGACCACACCCCGACCAGGACGACCAGGACCCCCGCGCTCAGGGCCAGCTGGACGACCGCGACGCCGTACGAGCCCTCGCTCACCGAGTGCGCCGCGTCGATCGCCGAGGCGGGCGGCAGCCACCGCAGCACGTCGGCCACCGGGTCCAGCTCAGCCAGCCCGGACGTCCCCAGCCGCTGCGCCCCGAAGTTGACGACCTGCGCCCCCACCGCGATGACCAGCCCGCTCAGCACCGCCAGGTCCCGCCCCTTGCGGCTGGTCAGCAGCCGTACGTTGGCGGCGGCGACGGCCCGCGCGAAAGCCACGCACACCAGCAGCGCGAGGACGACACCGGCGACGCCGACGACGTACGCCGCCCCGCCGTGCGCGACCGCGATCACGGAACCGGCCAGCAGGCACAGCGTGAACAGCGGCCCGACCCCCACCAGGGACGCCGCGAGCAGCGCCCGCACCAGCGGACGGGGACGCAGCGGCAGCATCACCAGCCGGGTCGGGTCGAGGGTCTCGTCGCCGCTGGGGAAGAACAGCGGCATCACCGCCCAGCCCAGCCCCAGCACCGCCACCAGCAGCACGACCAGCGACTCGACATGCGCGTGCCCGCGCAGCGCGATCAGCCCGATCAGCTGCAGCGCGGCGAACAGCAGGGCGGCGACCGCCGACGCGGCATAGGCGGCCCGCCGGCTCCCGGACTGCCTGAGCCCGTTCCGCAGCAGCGACAGCTTCAGCCGTACGACGACCGCGGTGACCGTCGGCGCGCTCACCGGGCCCCGCCGCCCAGCCAGTCCAGATCCGTCCCGGCGTCCCGGCCGTGCGCGCCGACGAGTTCGAGGAACGCCCGCTGCAGCGAGGGCGCCTCGCCGCGCACCTCGGCCAGCGTCCCGTGCGCGCGAATGGTGCCGGCGGCCATAACGGCCACCCAGCCGCACAGGGACTCCACGAGCTCCATGACGTGGGAGGAGAAGACGACGGTCGCGCCGGAGGCGGTGTAGCGCTCCAGAACGCCCCTGATCGTCTGCGCGGAGACGGGATCGACGCCCTCGAACGGCTCGTCCAGGAAGAGCACTTCGGGATTGTGCAGCAGGGCGGCCGCGAGTCCGATCTTCTTCCGCATCCCGGTCGAGTAGTCGACGACCAGCTTGTGCTGGGACCCGGCCAGGTCGAGGACGTCGAGGAGCTGCGTGGCCCGCTTGTCGACCTCGGCACCGGGCAGCCCGCGCAACCGCCCCATGTACGCCAGCAGTTCCCGCCCCGACAGCCGCTCGAACAGCCGCAGCCCCTCCGGCAGCACCCCGATCCGCGCCTTGACTTCCACCGGATCACGCCAGACGTCATGCCCGACGATCTCCACCGACCCCTGATCGGGCCTGAGCAGCCCGGTCACCATCGACAGCGTGGTGGTCTTCCCGGCCCCGTTCGGTCCCACGAGCCCGATGAACTTCCCCGCAGGCAACTCCAGATCGATCCCGGCAACGGCGATCTGCTGCCCGAATCGCTTCCAGAGCCCCTGTATCCGTACGGCGGCCGTACCCACCGCAGTTCCCTCCGTCATATGAGAACCCTACGGGGGAACAACGCCCCGGAAAGGAGCGCGGGGAGGCAGGACCGTGGGCGTCGGCTACCGATCCCTGCCGCACGCATACGCGAGCGGCGAGATCAACTCCTCCACATCCGGCAACCACCGATTCGCCGGCGTGGGCCGGCAGGCCCATTGCACAGCCCCGCACGACCCGAACCGCGTGGGCGGCGCGGCCACATACGCACCCTCCCCGAGCGCCACGAGGTCGAGCGACGACAGCGACCAGCCGATCTTCCGCACCAGCTCGGGCACCTTCGCGGCGGCCCCCGGCAGCACGAAGAACTGCATCCGCCGGTCCGGCGCCAGGGTCACGGGCCCGAGCGTCAGCTCCATCCGCTCCATGCGGGCCAGCGCGAGAAACCCGGCCGTCTCCGGGACGGAAATCGCGTCGAACGTACGTCCCGTGGGCAGCAGGATCGACGCCGTCGGCTGCTTCTGCCACATCCGGCGGGCAACGGTCGCGCTGCCCGTCGCCTGGGTCGCCCAGTCCGTGCGCGCCGGGTGCGCGCCGGGGGCGGCGCACGCGGCGTCGCCGCAGGAGCAGCGCTGCACGCCGTCGACGGCTTCCAGCCAGGTGCCGGGGAACACGTCCCAGTGGCGTTCCTCGGCGTAGCGAACGGCTGTCTCCAGCAGCGATGACCCGCGCTGCTTCGGAATCTGACCGGCAATCTGTGCGGCTTGGGTGCCCGGGATCGTCTCTTCCACGCTGAACTCAACTCCCGCGCCCACCTGGAGTTACGGCAGTAGCGCGCGCGGGGGAGGAGCATCGCCTGTGGCTCCGGGGCGCATGGGTGCATGTGTGGGGGCGCGCGAGAGGGCTGACGGCGGGAGCTGGGTAGCCACGTGTGGGGTGACTTCAGCAGTTACTCCGGCAAATCCTCGCAAGCCTCGCATTTTCGGCATGTTGGCGGGGCATTGATCTTCACGGCCGGATCTTTTCGCCGCCAGGTGAGGGGGTCCGGTCAGGGACGGCACGTCAACCCGGTGCACGGGCAGGCACCGCAGCCTCAGGAAGGTGAGCCGAAGGGCAGCAAGTGCCCGCAGGCGAACCGCCGGAAAGCAGGGGGTACGCCATGGCCGCAAGGCCTCTCGTCGCGCGGCAGCCGAACGAACGGCTGCAGGCGCTCATTCAGGAAGCGGGTTGCTCCAACGCGGGGCTGGCCCGCCGCGTCAACATGTGCGGCGCCGAACACGGCCTCGACCTGCGGTACGACAAGACGTCGGTGGCGCGCTGGCTGCGCGGACAGCAGCCGCGGGGACGGGCGCCGGCGATCATCGCGGAGGCGCTGGGCCGCAAACTGGGACGTACGGTCACGATCGACGAGATCGGCATGGCCAACGGCAAGAACCTCGCGTCGGGTGTCGGCCTCCAGTTCTCGCCGACGGTACTGGGGGCCATCGAGCAGGTGTGTGAGCTGTGGCGCAGCGACGTGGGCCGCCGGGACTTCCTGTCCGGCTCGTCCGTCGCCGCGTCCGCGCTCGTCGAGCCCAGCCGCGACTGGCTGATCTCCGCGCCGGACGCACAGGTGGCGCGCTCGGCGGGGCCCCGGGTGGGCCAGTCCGACGTGGCGGCCGTGCGCGCGATGACACAGGCGCTGGTGGAGCTGGACCACCAGTACGGCAGCGGGCATGTGCGCCCGGTCGTCGTGCACTACCTCAACAGCGTCGTGTCCGGGCTGCTCGCCGGCTCCTACCGGGAGTCGGTGGGGCGTGAACTCTTCGCCTCAGTGGCCCGGTTGACCGAGCTCGCCGGGTACATGGCCGTGGACACCGGGCAGCCGGGCCTCGCCCAGCGGTACTACATCCAGGCGCTGCGGCTGGCCCAGGCGGCCGGGGACCGGGGGTACGGCGGGTACGTCCTCGCCGCGTCCATGAGCCACCTGGCCGCGCAGCTCGGAAACCCGCGGGAGATCGCGCAGTTGGCGCGCGCGGCGCAGGAGGGGGCGCGGGGGCGCGTCACACCGCGCGCGGAGGCCATGTTCCATGCGGCGGAGGCGCGCGGGCACGCCCTGCTGGGCGACGTACGGGCGGCCCACGCGGCGGCCGGCCGGGCGGTGAGCGCGCTGGAGGCGGCCGACGCGGACTCCGGGGACGACCCGGCGTGGATCGCGCACTTCGACGAGGCCTACCTCGCCGACGAGCTGGCGCACTGCCACCGGGACCTCGGGCAGGCCGAGGCGGCGGCGCGGTACGCGCGGGAGTCGCTGGCCGGGCACCCCGAGACGCGGGCGCGCCGGCGGGCCATCGGCTATGTACTGCTCGCCACCGCGCAGGTGCAGCAGCGCGAGGTCGAACAGGCCTGCAGCACGGGGCTGAAGGCCGTGGAACTGCTGGAGACGCTCCGCTCCAACCGGGGCGCCGAGTACCTGGAGGACTTCCAGCAGCGCCTGGAGCCGTACCAGGAGGAGGCCGTGGTGAGGGAGTTCGGGGCGCGCCTGGAGCTGCAGGCGGCCGCGTGAGGACACCGGCCGTCGCCGGGTGACGCGGGGGCGGCCGGTGCGTGAACCTGCGGGTAACAGCTGCCCGGCGGGAAGGAGGTGGCCTTCGCGGCGCACCGCGACCCGGTTTTGTTACCGCTGTCACAGGGAAGGAGGTCGCGTCCTGTGCAGCGTGGCACCGGGCTCTGGGGACCCGGTAGCGTGAGCCGACGATTCCGAAGTTCCCCCATTAGTAGGAGTCCCGGTGACGCAGAGTGGACAGGGCGAGGAGCCCTCGGCGCGCCCCGCGCGCGAAGGCATCGTGCTGCCCTCCGACGGTGGCGAACCGCTGCTGCCGGGCATGACAGGCGGGTCCGGCGACCGGCCGTCCGGTCAGTACCCGCCGGCACCCCCGGCCCCGGCGCCCCCGGCCGGCGGCCAGGCGTGGGACCGCCCGTGGGGCCCCGACCAGCACCAGGGACCGCCCGCGGGCCAGAGCTGGCCCACCCCGCCCGACCAGCAGTGGGGTTCACCCGAGGCGTCCCCGGCCGCCTGGTCCTCGCAGGGCCAGGCGCAGCCCGCCGACGGGCCCGGCGCGCTGCCCCCCGAGGGCGCGCACCCCCCGGCGTACGGCGCGCAGCCGTCGTACGCGCCGAACGGCCACCCGAGCGCCCCCCAACGGCCGACCACCCCCGACGGATACGGGGCCCCCGCCCCGAGCGCACCCCTGCCGCCCGCGGGCACCGGCGCCTACGGGCCGCCCCCCACCGGGGCACCGAGCGCACCCCTGCCGCCCTCGGGCGCCGAACCGTACGGCCGGCCCACCTCCGGCGCGCCCATGCCCCCCGCCGACGAGGGCGCCACCCAGTACCTGCCGCCGGTCGCCGCGCCCGTGGACGAGGGGGCGACGCAGTACATACCGCCCGTCGGTCCGGGGGCGCTGCCGCCCGAGAGACCCGCCGGGACGCCCTCCGAGGAAACGCGGTTCCTGGGCCGTGTGCCGCAGGGCGGGCCCCGGCCGGGCTCCGCCCCGCAGCCGGGTGCCGGCCCGCTCCCGCCCGCCTCCCACCCCGACGCCGAGGCCACGCAGTACATCGCACCGGTCGCCGGGCAGCCCGCCGGGGCGCCGTACGGGCAGCCGCCCGCCGGGTTCGAGAACCTGTTCCGCAGCGAGGGCGGCGACGGCTCGGCCGGGGCCACGCAGCAGCTGCCCGTCATGGAACATCCGCAGGCCGCGCAGCCCCCGTACGCCCCCCAGGGTCCGGGTGGCGGCGGCCGGGGCGGCCGCGGTGGCCGTACCGGATCGCGCCTGCCGCTGATCGCGGCCGTCGGTGTCGGGATCGCCGTCCTCGGGGTCGGCGCGGGAGCGCTGCTCGCGGGCGGCGGCGGTGACGACCAGGACGCCGGCAACCAGACCGTGTCCGCCACGGCCCCCGCGACCGAGGGCTCGGCGTCGCCGTCCGCCGACCCGGCCCGGCAGCAGGCCGTGGAGCTGGACAAGCTGCTGGCCGACAGCGGCGACAGCCGGAGCACCGTGATCAACGCGGTCGCCGACGTGAAGCGCTGCGACAACCTCGCCCAGGCGGCCAAGGACCTGCGCGACGCGGCCAGGCAGCGCACCGATCTTGTCACCCGCCTCTCCGGCCTCACGGTGGACCGGCTCCCGAACCACGCCGCGCTGACCACCGCCCTCACCAAGGCGTGGCAGGCGTCGGCGTCGGCCGACAACCACTACGCGGCGTGGGCGGACCAGGTCGCGGGCAAGAAGGGCTGCCGGAAGGGTCAGGCCCGCACCACCGCCCAGACCCAGGCCGGCAACCGGGCGAGCGGCACCGCCAGCGTCGAGAAGACCGAGGCCGCGAAGCTCTGGAACGCGATCGCGAAGACATACGGCCTGACCGAGCGCCGGCCGACCCAGCTGTGACAGCAGGGGCGGGCCGGCCCGGTCCGCCCCCCCGGCTCAGCTCACGTCGGCGTTCTGCAGCGTCCTCGTCGTGTCGACGAAGCCCTTGCGCGCCGACACCAGCCGTCCGCCGCGTACCACCTGCAGGGTCACATTGGTGTTGACCAGGCGCGGGAAGCCCACGGACGCCAGCTTGTCCTGGAACCTCCAGTGCAGCGTCGGCGTGAGCCCGCCCGTGGTGACCTTCAGGCCGCTGTCGAGGGCCTTGGTGATGGTGTCGGCGGTCACCTCGCCACCGCCGAGGGACTCGACGATCTCCTTGAACGCGGTGTAGGCGATCCACGTGGTCTGCACTCCGGCGTCCGCGGGATCGATGCGGTTGTCGCCGAAGGCCTCCTGCTGGATCACCTTCTTCATCCGGTCCCAGCGGGCATCGCTCTCCGGCGGGTACCAGCCGGTGACGTACGACCCCTCGTACGGCCCCGACGCCCCGCCCGTCGCGTCGATCGTCGTCTGGTCGACGCTGCCCAGCACGGTCGCGGTCCGCACCGCGGGGTACTCCGCGCGGGCACGCCGGAAGGAGTCCATGAAGGTGTCGGTGCGGTCCCCGAGCGCCGGCACCACACAGCCCTTCTCCAGCGGGTCGGTCGTCGACCCCTCCAGAGCGCGCTCCGCCTGGCTGTCGTACTCGGTGGCGTCCTCCGCAGCCAGCTGGTCGCGGGCCCGCGTGTGTCCGCCCGCCTTCAGACCGGAGTCGAGCAGCGCGGGCAGCTGGTCACCGGCGATGGTGTCGGGCCGGATCAGCGTGACGGGACCGCAGGCGGAGGCGAGCGCGCTGCCGAGGCCGGCGAGCAGCGCGGGCTGGCCCCCGTTGACGGGGTACGACAGGGGGCTGGTGAACTCGGTGTTCGTGATGCCGTAGCCGCCGATGTACGGAATGCCGGCCCCTTCCAGCGGGGGGAAGAACGAGTCGGCGTACTGGCTGTAGGATCCTACGACCGCGACGGCGTTCTCCTTGACCGCGCGGCGGGCACACTTGGCGGCTGCCACGCTGTCGTTGCGGTCGTTGCAGGTCAGGACGTTGAGCTTGCGGCCGTTGATGCCACCCTGGGCGTTGATCCAGCGGGCGTAGGCACGCGCGAAGGCGGGCATGCCGGGCTTGTTGGTGGCGCCCGTGTCCTGGGGCGCCCAGGTCATGACGGTGATCGGGTCGTCCCCGGAACCCCCCGTGGTCCCGGGGACGACCCCGCAGCCGGCGGCGAGGGCCCCGCACGCCACCAGTGCGCCTGCGGTGCGGACGCCGGTGGTTCGCAGAGGCCGGGTGAAGAGGCCGGGCAGGAAGGTGCGGGGGAAACGTCGCCTACCGGTCATGGACCCGCACGATTCCGTCACACAGCTAACCTGGGTGTGCCCGCAGGTCAACAATGGGTGACCCGAGGGTGAATTGGAGGGGGTGGTGGGGCTCCTGTGGAGGGGAACGTACGATCGATGACCGTGCAAGGTTCGGAGAACTCTTCCCGTCGCGGCCGTCGCTCATTCACCATGGGCGGCATGCCACTCAATGACATGCCGTGGTGGCGCTGGCGCTGCAATGTGCGCTCCGCGCTGCACATGCTCTCCGACCCGGTGTTCCAGCGGGACGTCTGGCTGGCCGGCGTCGACGGCTACGGCGACGTCACCGACGCGGTGTACCGGCTGGTCGAGGACACATGGCTGGACCACTGGTCCGCCGAGAAGTACGTCGGCACGATCTTCCGCGACTCGCAGGAGGCGGCGCTCGTCGACACGGCCGTGCTGCGCGTGCTGCGGATCATGCACCAGGTGGGACCGGACGCTCCGGTGCACGCCTACCTCGACCACCACGCCTGGCCGGAGGCGGTACGGGCCGCGCGCGACGCCCATGTGCGGATGGCCGCCGCCGACGAGGAGGACCCCGACGCGCCGCCGCGGACCCTTGAGGTGCTGCGGATCCTGACGCGGTCCGCCTAGCGGGACGATTGCCCGGCGCCCAGCAGCGTGTGGGAACCTGTCCTGCATGAACGAGCAGTCCACCCGGGTCGCGGCTCCGGCCGACCAGTACGTCCTCACGATCTCCTGCCCTGACAAGAAGGGCATCGTGCACGCCGTGTCGAGCTACCTCTTCATGACCGGCTGCAACATCGAGGACAGCCAGCAGTTCGGCGACCACGACACGGGACTGTTCTTCATGCGCGTCCACTTCTCGGCGGAGGCTCCGGTGACGCTGGAGAAGCTGCGGGCCAGCTTCGCGGCCATCGGTGACTCCTTCCAGATGGACTGGCAGATCCACCAGGCCGAGGAGAAGATGCGCATCCTGCTGATGGTCAGCAAGTTCGGGCACTGCCTGAACGACCTGCTCTTCCGTGCCTCGATCGGTGCGCTGCCGGTGGAGATCGCCGCTGTGGTGTCCAATCACACCGATTTCGCCGAACTGGTGTCTTCCTATGACATTCCCTTCCACCACATCCCGGTGACCAAGGACACCAAGCCGGAGGCCGAGGCCCGGCTGCTGGAGATCGTGCGCGAGGAGAACGTCGAGCTGGTGGTCCTCGCCCGCTACATGCAGGTGCTCTCCGACGACCTGTGCAAGCAGCTCGCCGGGCGGATCATCAACATCCACCACTCCTTCCTGCCGAGCTTCAAGGGCGCGAAGCCGTACCACCAGGCGCACGCGCGCGGTGTGAAGCTGATCGGCGCCACCGCGCACTACGTCACCGCCGACCTCGACGAGGGCCCGATCATCGAGCAGGAGGTCGAGCGCGTCCGCCATGACGTCACCCCCGAGGGGCTGGTCGCCATCGGGCGGGACGTCGAGTGCCAGGCGCTGGCGCGGGCCGTGAAGTGGCACGCGGAGCGCAGGATCCTGGTGAACGGGCGGCGGACGGTCGTCTTCGCGTAAGGCCGGCGGCGCCCTCCCCTCGAAGGGGGCCCGTCGCTACATCCGGCTCAGGGACGCCGTCGCGAACAGTACGTCCCTGATCACCTCCCGGTCCCCGACCTGCCCGGCGGCGGCCTCCTCCGGCGGGATGTGGCCCGCGGCCAGGCGGCAGAACTCCACGGCGTCCAGCGCCACATGGGCCACCTCGTGGTCGGCGGAGCCCACCGCGCCGGGGGAGTCCAGCGGGATCAGCCACTCGCCGCCGCCCGAACCCTCGATCTCCAGCCGCAGAGTGCGCCCCGGTTCACCGGCCGGAACGAGGTGCCGGTGGCGGCCGGGCGCGGCCAGTCCGGACCGGCGCCGCTCCGCCAGCACCCGCGGCAGCATGCGGGCCGCGAGGTCGAACATACGGTGCAGATGGCGCGGGGCGGGCGGATCGTACGGGTAGTCCACCGCCTCGGCGATGTCCTCCGCGTGCACCCAGCACTCGAAGGCGCGGTCCAGCATCGCGTCCTGCAGCGGCAGCTCGAAGTCGCCGTACGGGACCGTCGTCCGTTCCGGGCCCGAGCCCGTGAAGGACACCGTCCGGACCAGCGCGTGGCTCTGCTCACGCCACGGCGCCCGCACCGAGCGGGTGGGCGGGAAGTGCGAGGCACGCCAGTACGCCTGGGTGCGGTCCGCGGGGGTCGGCGCCTCGGCCGAGATGTCGCCGAGAGGGTCGTCCAGGCCGAGGGCGACCGCGACCAGCCCGTCGACGCTCAGCAGGTGCGCGATGACGCCGGCGACGGTGGTGCGGCGGCTCGTCGCACGGTCCGTCTCGAACCAGCGCAGCCGCACGGGCGCGTGCCACTCGGCATCTCCGAAGTCCTGCAGCAGCGCGTCCAGGCGCGCGGTCTCGGCGTCGTACGGAGCGGCCCACTCGGGCACCGGGACGCGCGGCGGGCGCCGCTCCAGGCAGCCCTCCAGGACGCGGGTGCGCAGGGCCGGGTTCAGGTCGAGGCTCTCCGGGCGCTGCAGCAGGCCGACCGCGTCGCGCAGCCGCAGCGCCTCCTCCGCGCAGGGGCCGCACTCACCGAGGTGCACCTCGACGGCCGCCGCCTCCTCCGGCGAACAGGCGGCAAGCGCCCACGCCCCGAGCAGCGACTTCAGCACGGGGTGTCCCAGCGCGAGCGGCACCGGCCGGGGCGCCGGCTCCGCGAACTCCGCCAACGTGGGCAGCGGCAGCCCGGTGTCCTCGACGGAGGCACGCGGCATCGGGATACGGGGCGGCGGCCCGGGATCGCGCCCCTCGCGCCCCTCAGGGCCACCGGGACCATCGGACCCACCCCCTCCACCGGACCCGCCCGCTCCACCGGGCCCGCCCGCTCCACCGGGCCCGCCCGGTCCGCCGGGCGTGCCGGGGTTGCCGGTCTCGCCGGAGCCGCCGGTCCTGCCCGGCGGGTCCGGCTCTCCGGAGCGGCGCCGGCCGGACCCGGTCTCCGGCGCGCCTTCGGTGCCCTGGGTCGCCGTGCCGTCCTTCTCGCCGGTCTCGTCCCCGCCGGTGCCGTGGAACCCCTCGTGTCCCTCGTGCCCGTACCCCTCCTGCTGGTCGTACGCCTCGAACCGCCCTGCCCCGGTCACACCGCACCCCCGTGTCCGGGCGGAGCCCCGGGTGTGCCGGCGTCATGGGCGGTGGAGAGGAGCTGGAGGCCCAGGCGGAGGCGGCGGCGGGCCTCGTCCTCGGTGACGCCGAGGTCGGTGGCGGTCTGGTGGTAGTCGCGGCGCTGGAAGTAGGCGAGTTCCAGGGCGGCCCGCAGTGGGGCGGGCATGTTCTGGACGATGTAGTCGGCGCGGGCGGCGACCGAGGCGTGGCGCACCTTGCGCTCCAGTTCCTCGGTGGTGCCGGGGCCGCCCCGGGCGAGGGCGGCCGTCTCCGTGTCCCGCAGCCGCTGTACGGCGAGACGGTGGGTCAGTGCGGCGATCCAGGAGCGCAGGGGTTCCTGTTCGGGGTCGTAGGCGTCCGGGTGCTCCCAGACGTGGGCGAAGACATCGCGGGTGATGCGGTCGGCGGCCCGCTCGTCCCCGAGGACGCGGTGCGCGAGGCCGTGCACGAGCGAGGCGAACCGGTCGTACAGCTCACCGAGGGCGGCCGCCTCTCCGCGCGCGAGCCGCTGCTGCATCATGCGGTCCCGGCGGGGCGGTACGTCCTGCTTCGCCATGCGGCTCCTCCACCCCCCTCGATCGTGTCCAGCCTGTGGCCACCGTCTTCTCGAATGTAGTCGGCACATCTGACAGTGCACGCCCCTTTGTTGCAATGCGCGCCCCCGGCAGGCCGGGGGTGGTAGAGGGGCCGGGCGCCATGAGCCGAGTGCAACTCGGGCCGCGCCTACCCCTCCACCGTCCGATCAGAACCTGCCCGAGACTCGATCGAGACACGATCGAATGGGATCGAATACCGCGTGAATCAGCCTCTTTCGAACAGTTTCCGTTTGCCCTGTGGTGTTTGCGGGAACGGCCGCTGGGCAGCCGCGCTGACAGGAAGCGTAGGGGCTGCTTCCGTTTGGAGTTCGGGCGAGTGAAGGGCTTGGTGGTGGCGTTCAACGTGACCGGCGACGAGCAGGGCGAGTGGGCCGTGCTCCAAGTGTCGGGCGAGCTGGACCTGGTGACGTCGCCGGTGCTGCGTCAACGCGTGCACGACGCGGTGGCCGAGGGTCGCCACAGTCTCGTCCTCGACCTCTCCGAGGTCCTGTTCTGCGATTCCAGCGGCGTCGGCGTCCTCATCGCCGCCCGCCGCCTCATCCGCTCCTGCCAGGGCCGGCTGCGCCTGATCCTGCCCGCGCAGGGCGCGGTCGACGGCTCCCACGTGAACCGGGTGCTGGGCGCCCTGGGCGTCCGCCGGCTGTTCGACGTCCATCCCGATCTCGCGTCGGCCGTGGGCGAGGAGCCGCTGTCGGCCTAGGCCTGAGCATCACGGTTCCGCCACGTCGTTGTCCCAGAATTCCCCCGGTCTTGGCACAAGCGTCACTTTCTCGCGCCCGGACGGCCCCCGTCGTCGTACGCTCCCTGCCAGAGTCACCACCCCCGACGTAAGGCGGCCAGAAAAGAGATGGTCAGCAGCGAGTACGAGCGCAGGATCGCGGCCCGGTTCGCCACCTTCGATCAGGACGGCAACGGCTACATCGACCGCGAGGACTTCAGCAGAGCGGCCAAGGCGCTGCTCGCGGAGTTCGGTACCGCGGCCCGCTCCGACAAGGGCCAGGCCCTGTACATCGGCGCCGAGGCGTTCTGGCAGGGCATGGCGGGGATCGCGGACCGGGACGGCGACCAGCGCATCACCCGCGAGGAGTTCGTGAACGGCGCGGTCAAGCGCCTGCGCGACAACCCGGAACGGTTCGCCGAGATCGCCCGTCCCTTCCTGCACGCGGCCCTGGACGTCGCCGACACCGACGGCGACGCGGCGGCCACCGTCGAGGATGCCGCGCGCGTGCTGAAGGCGCTGGGCGTGCCCGAGGACACCGCGCGGGCGGCCGCCGCCACGCTCGACACGGACGGCGACGGCAAGGTCGGGGAGGCGGAGATCGTGCCGGCCTTCGCCCGCTACTTCACGGTCCCCGAGTAGCGTTCCCTGAGCTTGTACTTGAGCACCTTCCGCAGGGTCTCGCCCCGCGGAAGGGCGTCCACCAGCTCAAGCCGCTCCGGCAGCTTGTGCACCGACAGCCCCGCCGTGCGCAGGTAGGACGTCACGTCCCGCAGCGTCAACGCCTCCGCCCCCGGCGGCTGTTCGACCACCGCGCACACCAGCTCCCCGCGCTCGGCGTCGGGCAGCCCGATGACGGCCACGTCCCCGACCGCCGGGTGCCGGTGCAGCAGGTCCTCGACCTCCTTGGCCGAGATGTTCTCCCCCTTGCGGATGATCACGTCCTTGAGCCGCCCGGTGAGGACCAGGTGCCCGCTGCCGGTGAGACACCCGAGGTCGCCGGTGCGCAGAAACCCTTCCTCGTCGAAAGCCTCCGCCGTCTGCGCCGGATCCAGATAGCCGCGGCACACCGCCTCCCCGCGCAACCGCACCTCCCCGTCCACGATCCGTATCTCCATCCCCTCCGGCGGCCGGCCCTCCGTCGTCGCCAGCATCTCGGCGCTGTCGTCCGGCGACCCCATGGTGATCATCGGCACCTCGGTCATGCCGTACCCGTGCGTGAGCTGCACCCCCATCTCCCTGGTGACGGAGTGGTACAGCTCCGGCGGCTTCGGCGCCCCACCGCCGGCGAGCAGCCGCAGGGTGGGAATCAGCTTCCGGCCGGGCTGCTTGCGCTGCTCCGCCAGGAACATCGAGTAGAACGCCGTCGAGCCGCCCGCCATCGTCACCCCGTGCCTGCGGTACTCCTCCAGCGCCTCCGGCAGCGCGAACTGCTCGAACAGGACCGCCGGGAAGCCGTACAGCAGCAGCATCACCGTGTAGTCGGGGCCGCCGATGTGGGCGTACGGGAAGGCGATCGACCCGACGTCGTGCGCCGAGGGGCGCAGCGCGTGCGCGAGGCACGAGCCGCCCGCGATCAGCGAACGGTCCGTGTGCAGCACGCCCTTGGGGTCGGAGGTGGTGCCGGAGGTCCAGTAGATCCAGCGGACGGCGGTCCCGTCGGCCGGTGGCGGGGGCAGTACGGACGGGTCGCCGTCGGGCAGGCCGTCGTACGCCTCGAAGACGCCCCTGGCGCCCAGCCGCCGTGCCATCCCGGTGTGGTCGATGCCGCGCCACTCGCCCGGCACCGCGAAGAACTCCGCCTTCGACTCCCGCAGCGCGAACCCCACCTCCCGGTCCCGGTGGAAGGGGATGAGCGGTGTCTGTACGGCACCCAGGCGGGCCAGCGCGAACGACAGCAGGGCCGTCTCGACGCGGGTGGGCAGCTGCCAGGCGACGACCGTGCCGGGGCGTACGCCCATGCCGTACAGCCCGGCCGCCACCCGCTCGGCACGCGCGCGCAGGGCCCCGAAAGTGAGCGTGCGGTCCTCCTGGAGGAAGAGCGGGAGGCCGGGGGTGAGGCGGGCGCGGCGGTCGAGCAGCTCCCACAGGGTGCGGGAGGAACTCAGGGAGTGCGGGGTCTCGTTCACGGCTGCCCCCTCCTTGGCTGACGACTCGTCAGATGGGATGCTATCTGACACCCCATCAGATAAGTACCGTCCGGCGGAGGGGACCCATGACCGAACTGCCCCGCATCATCAGCGTCGACGACCACGTGATCGAGCCCGCGCACCTCTTCGAGACCTGGCTGCCGAAGAAGTACCGGGACCGCGGGCCCAAGCCCCTCACCGCCGGCATCGGTGAACTCGCCTACGTCGGCGGCAAGTACCGGATCACGATGGACCCGGACGGCCCGCCCACCGACTGGTGGATCTACGAGGACCTGCAGTTCCCGTATAAACGCAACATCGCCGCCGTCGGCTTCGACCGCGACGAGATGACCCTGGCGGGCATCACCCGCCAGGAGATGCGGCGCGGCTGCTGGGACCCGGTGGAGCGGCTGAAGGACATGGACCTCAACCACGTCGAGGCGTCCCTGTGCTTCCCGACCTTCCCCCGCTTCTGCGGGCAGACCTTCGCCGAGGCGCACGACAAGGAGGTCGCGCTGGCCTGCGTGCGCGCCTACAACGACTGGATGGTCGAGGAGTGGTGCGGCGACAGCGGCGGACGGCTCGTCCCGCTGTGCCTGATCCCGCTGTGGGACGTGGAACTGGCGGTCGGGGAGATCCGGCGGAACGCCGCGCGCGGGGTGCGGGCGGTGACCTTCTCCGAGATCCCCACCCACCTCGGACTGCCCTCCATCCACTCCGGCTACTGGGACCCGTTCTTCGCCGTCTGCGAGGAGACGGGGACCGTGGTGAACATGCACATCGGGTCGTCGTCGCAGATGCCCGCCGCCTCCCCGGACGCCCCTCCGGCCGTCCAGGCCTCGCTGTCCTTCAACAACGCGATGGCCTCGATGATGGACTTCCTGTTCAGCGGGGTGCTCGTGAAGTTCCCGCGGCTCAGACTCGCCTACAGCGAGGGCCAGATGGGGTGGATCCCGTACGCCCTGGAGCGCGCCGACGACGTCTGGGAGGAGCACCGCGCCTGGGGCGGGGTCCGCGACACCGTCCCCGAGCCGCCGTCGACGTACTACTACCGGCAGATCTTCTGCTGCTTCTTCCGCGACAAGCACGGGGTGGCGTCCCTGGACGTGGTGGGCAGGGACAACGCCACCTTCGAGACCGACTACCCGCACGTCGACTCGACCTTCCCGCACACCAAGGAGGTCGCCCTCGACCATGTGAAGGGCCTCGACGACGAGACGGTGTACAAGCTGATGCGGGGCAACGCCATCCGGATGCTGGACCTGGATCTCGACCGCTGATGGACCTCTCCTGCACACCGGAAGAGGAGGAGTTCCGGGCCCGGCTGCGGGAGTGGCTGGCCGAGGTGCTGCCCACCCTGCCCCCGAAGCCGTCCCCCGACGACTGGCCCGCCCGCCGCGCCTACGACCTCGGCTGGCAGCGCAGGCTGTACGACGCCGGGTACGGCGACGTCCACTGGGCGGCCTCCCCCACGGTTCGGCTGATCTTCCTGGAGGAGACGGAGAAGGCGGGCGCCCCCTATGTGGGGGCGGGGTTCGTGGGGCTGCTGCACGCCGGGCCGACGATCGCCGTCGAGGGAACGGCCGAGCAGCGGGCGCGCTGGCTGCCGCCGATCCTGCGCGGCGAGGAGGTCTGGTGCCAGGGCTTCAGCGAACCGGAGGCCGGATCCGACCTGGCGTCCCTGCGCACGCGCGCGCGCAGGGACGGCGACGACTACGTGGTGAGCGGGTCCAAGATCTGGACCTCCCATGCGGAGGTCGCCGACTGGTGCGAGCTGCTCGTGCGGACCGACCCGGCCGCCGCGAAGCACCGGGGCATCACCTGGCTGGCCCTGCCGATGAACGCGCCGGGCATCACCGTACGGCCGCTGCGGACCCTCGCCGGATCGGCCGAGTTCGCCGAGGTGTTCCTCGACGAGGTGCGGGTGCCGGTCGCCAACCGGGTGGGCGCCGAGAACGACGGCTGGCGGGTGACCATGGTGACGCTGTCCTTCGAGCGCGGTACGGCCTTCGTCGGCGAGGTCGTGGCATGCCGGCGCGTGCTGACCGAACTCGCGGCCGAGGCACGCGGGAACGGCCGCTGGGACGACCCCGCCCTGCGGCGGCGGCTGGGCAGGCTCAACGCGGAGTTCCGGGCGCTGTGGCGGCTGACGCAGTGGGACGTGAGCGAGGCGGAGGCGAGCGGGGGAGTGCCGGGCGTCGGGGGTTCGGTATTCAAACTGAGGTACTCACACGCGCGTCAGGAGCTGTACGACGCGGCGGCCGAGGTCCTGGGCGCCGACAGCCTGGACCTGGACCGGCCGTGGATGCCGGACCGCCTGTCCTCCCTGTCGTACACCATCGCCGCCGGCACCTCGCAGATCCAGCGGAACATCGTGGCCGAACGGATCCTCGGACTGCCGAAGGGGCGGTGAGCATGCGCTTCCGACTCACTGAGGACCAGCGCGCCCTGCGGGACGGTGTACGGCAGCTCCTGGCCCGGTGCTTCGATCTGCGCGCGGCCGTGCGGGGCCCGGGGGCGCTCGACCGTGCGCTGTGGCGGGAGCTCGGTGAGGCGGGGTTCTTCGCACTGCGGGTGCCGGAGGCCGAGGGCGGGGTCGGACTCGGGCTGCCCGAAGCCGTGTTGGTGTTCGAGGAGGCCGGGCGGGTGCTGCTGCCCGGGCCCCTGGTGGCCACGCACCTCGCGGCGGGCGTGGTGCCGGGGGCGGCGACCGGGGAGACGGTCGTGACGGCCGTCTCCGGCGGGCTGGCGGAGTGGCTGACCGAGGCGGACGCCGTCCGCGGGGACGCCACCGGTGCCGTACCGCTGCGGTCCGTGGACCCGCTGACGCCCCTGCACCGGGTGCCCGGAGCCGTCCCGGACGCCGATCCCGTCGCCGTCCTCCTCACCGCCGCCGAACAACTGGGCACGGCTGCTCGCGTGTGCGAGCTGGCGGTGCAACACGCCCGGGCGCGCGAGCAGTTCGGAAAACCCGTCGGGGCCTTCCAGGCGGTGCAGCACCTGTGCGCGCAGATGCTGGTGCGGGCCCGGACGGCCCGTGCCGCCGTGTACGCGGCGGCCGTCACCGCCGACCCGGTCGACATCGCCGCCGCCCGGCTGCTCGCCGACGAGGCCGCTGTACGCGGCGCCCGCGACTGCCTCCAGGTGCACGGTGGCATGGGCTTCACCTGGGAGTCCGAGGTCCACCTGCACCTGAAACGAACATGGGTACGGACCCACCGTGCAGGTGATGTGACGGAGAGTGAGGAATTTCTCGCGGCGGATCTGCTGACCGGAACGGCCTGACAGGCCCCTGGGCTGGGACGTCGCCGACACCGCCCGCGAGGATGTCACGGATCGTGGCATAACGGAACTACGGAGCGTTGATTTCGGGCTGTGTCCGGCGTGTGACTCGTCACAGCCCGGAGTCGGCGCCACGCTCCGGTACCTTGTGGGAGATGCGAGTGCTTCCGAGCGCGAGCCGTGCCGGTGTTGCCCCTGAGGCGGCTCCGGATCCGGCGGTGCGCACCGCTTTTCGCAGGGCAGACGCGCTTTCCGCCGCTGCCTGTTCGACTGTTCAGGGCGAGCGTCGCACAGTATGCCGCACGAGTACTCCTTCGCGCTGGAATATGCCCGAAGCGCTTGTTGGGGTGACTGTACGTCAACCATGCTGTCCCACAGGGAATTCACGTTCCGTGACCCTGGTCCCGGCCGTTGTTCTGGCCATGCAGAAAATGGCTACGATCGTGGCCCTCGTGAGGCGTGAGCCTTTGTGTCCGCCGGTTCGGATGGTGTGAGCGGTGCAGGTGCTTCAAGTGCAGCTGGAGATCCGGCCCGACCCCGCGGAAGTGGGGCGGGCGCGGCGGTGGGCCCGCTCGCGGCTCGCCGGGTCCGGGATAGAGGTCGACGAACCGCTCGCCGAGACGCTGATCCTGCTCGTCTCCGAGCTGGTCACCAACGCCGTGGTGCACACCGGCTGCCCCGCCGTGCTGCGGCTGTCGCTGCCGGGCACGGTGACGGAGGAGGCCACCGTCCGCCTTGAGGTCGCCGACACCAGCGACCGTGCCCCCGTGCCCCGCTGTGCCGGCGACGACGCGACCGGCGGCCGGGGCCTCGCGCTCGTCGACGGCCTCGCCGACCGCTGGGGCTGGAGCCGTGACGGCGCCGGCAAACGCATCTGGTGCGAACTGGACCGCTGTGCGCAGCGCCGGGCGGCCGCGGCGGCGTGCGGAGGCGCTGCGGTGGCGTACGACGGCGGCGCGTCGGCGTATGAGGGGCTGGAGTACGAGGCGGTTTAGGGGCGCGGGTGCACGGAGCCTCGGGTTCCCGTGGGGCGGGTGAGGTGGTGCGCCGGGATGTGCTTCCGTGCGCGCCTTCGGGAAATGGGGCATAAGGGGTGAATCGCCGAACCGGTGTTGACGCCTCGTGACTGATTGATCACGCTTGAGGTCCGCGATTCGCCGCGAGGGGACGACGAGGGCTCCGGTGGCAGGGGTCCTCGGCGAGTGTGGGTCGTGGTTCGGCGTGGGTTTCCTCAGGGCCACCGGGAACCGGGGCGGGAACGCCGGGGTCGGGTGGCGGCGCGTGATGCCGTGCTCGGGGCGGCCAGCGCCGCGCCGCCAGCCGACTCGTTCCTCCGGCCGCCCGGCGCGAGAGCGTCCGCCGCCTAGAGGATCGCGACCGGCGCCACCGGGGTCCCCGTCGCACCGGCGAAGGGCTCGGGCATCGCCGACAGCAGGAACGTGTAGCGGCCCGTTTCTCCACAGGCTGTGGACAACTCTTCGAGATTCCAGTTCTGGCCCTGGAGCATCCCCATCTCGACCAGATCGAGCGCGTGCACCGGCAGCCACAGGTCCTCCGTCTCCGGCGGAAAGATCTCGAAGGTGAGCGTGTCGTTCGCGACGGCGGCCGCATCGCGCGCGTGGAACCACTCCGGCGTGCGGATCGACAGTCCCGGTGACGGATACCCGTACGCATGCCGGTCCCCGGCGAGGTAGACCTGGATCTGCCCGGTCCGTACGAGCACGATGTCCCCGGCGCGCACGCGCGTACCGGCGAGTTCCTCGGCGGCTTCGAGGTCTTCCGGTGTGACCGCGTGCCCGCCCTGGAGCCGGTCCGTGCCCAGTGCCCGGGCGACGTCGAGCAGCACCCCGCGCGAGACGATGTGCCGGGCCTTGTCGATGCCGGAGAACCCGGCACCGCCGTGCGCGGTGATGCTCCCGGCCGGGCGGCCGTTGTAGAGCTTCCCGGAGTGCGAGACGTGGGCCAGGGCGTCCCAGTGGGTGGCCGCCTGCAACCCCATGGTCACGGCGTCGTCGCTGCACGCCACCGTGTCCGGCCCGAAGACCTCCTGGTTGATCTGCACCATGACGTGCAGCGGATTGACCCGCCCCGGGATCATCCCGGTCTGCACACCGTCCTGCCGGAGGGGGAGGGCGAGCGGAATGCGGCGCCCGCTGCGGACGCAGGCGGCGGCCTCGCGGACGACCTCGTCGGTGATCAGGTTCAGGGTCCCGATCTCGTCGTCGGCGCCCCAACGCCCCCAGTTGTTCACGCGCTTGGCGATCTCCTGGAACTCCTTGGGCAGTGACATGGGCCCTCCCCGGGGCTTGTGCCCGCCCGTCCGGCGGGTCATAAAATCTAACGGACCGTCAGAAACTGCGGGAAGGGGCCGGGCGTGGGGAGCTTCTTGGCGGGCAAGGTCGTCGCCGTGACGGGTGCCGGGCGGGGCATCGGCCGTGCGGTCGCGCTCGGGGCGGCGGCCGAGGGCGCGAAGGTCGTCGTCAACGACTACGGGGTGGCGGTCGACGGCGCCTCCCCGACCAGCGAGGTCGCCGAGGCCGTCGTCAAGGAGATCGAGGCGGCCGGCGGGGACGCGGTCGCGGTGGCCGACGACATCTCCACCATGGCGGGCGGCGCGCGGGTCGTCGACACGGCGGTGTCGTCGTACGGGCGGCTCGACGGTGTGGTGTGCGTGGCCGGGATCCTGCGCGAGCGGATGCTGTTCAACATGACCGAGGAGGAGTGGGACCCGGTCGTGGCGACCCATCTGAAGGGCACCTTCACGGTCTTCCGGGCGGCCTCGGCGGTGATGCGCGCCCAGCGCTCCGGCACCCTGATCGGCTTCACCAGCGGCAACCACCAGGGCTCGGTCTCCCAGGCCAACTACAGCGCCGCGAAGGGCGGCATCGTCTCGCTGGTCCGCAGCGCCGCGCTGGGCCTGCACAAGTACGGGGTGACCGCCAACGCGGTGGCACCCGTCGCGCGTACCCGCATGTCGGCCAACGTCCCGGTGGAACTGACGGAGATCGGGGAGCCGGAGGACGTGGCCGCGCTGGTGGTGTACCTGCTGTCCGACCGGGCCCGCGAGGAGGACATCACCGGGCAGGTCTACACGATCGCCGGCCCCAAGATCGCCGTCTGGGCCCAGCCGAGGGAACTGCGGGCCGCGTACGCGGAGGGCTCCTGGACACCGGAGCGGATCGCGGACTTCCTGCCGGGGACGGTGGGGGTGGATCCCATGCCGATGCTGGAGCGGGTGCGGGAGATGGAGCGGGCGGCGAAGGAGGGGGCACGGCCGAACGTGTGAGGAGCACCCGAGGCAGGAGGACACCGTGGAGTTCGGGTTCACCGAGGAAGACCAGGCGTTCCGCGCGGAGGCCAGGGCATGGCTCGCCGCCCACGCCACCGGCGTACCGGACCGCCGTACCTGGGAGCGCACCCTCGGCAAGGCGGGCTGGATCGGCCTCGGCTGGAGCGAGGACGGGTACGGCAACCGGCGGGCGACGCTCACCCAGCAGGTCGCCTGGGCCGAGGAGTACGCCCGGTCCACGGCACCCCCGCGCTCCGGGCACATCGGCGAGAACCTCCTCGCCCCCACCCTCCTCGCCCACGGAACCGCCGAACAGAAGTCCCGCTTCCTTCCCCCGATCGCCGCCGGCCACGAGCTCTGGTGCCAGGGCTACAGCGAACCCGACGCCGGCTCGGACCTGGCCGGAGTGCGTACGAGAGCCGAACGGACCCCGGACGGGACGTACCGGATCACCGGCCAGAAGATCTGGACGTCCCTCGCCCACGAAGCCGACTGGTGCTTCGTCCTCGCCCGCACGGAACCCGGCTCGCGCCGCCACCACGGACTGACCTTCCTCCTCGTCCCCATGGACCAGCCGGGCCGCGTCGAGGTCCGTCCCATCCGCCAGATGACCGGGACCAGCGACTTCAACGAGGTCTTCTTCGACGGGGCCCACGCGCGCGTGGAGCACGTCGTCGGCGGCGAGGGCGACGGCTGGCGCGTCGCGATGAGCCTGCTCGGCTTCGAACGCGGAGTCTCCACCCTCGCCCAGCAGATCGGCTTCGCCGAGGAGCTGGGCCGGGTGGTGCGGACGGCCGTGGAGACGGGCGCGGCGAACGACCCCGTCCTCCGCGAACGGCTCGTCCGCCTGTGGGCGGAGCTGCGCGTGATGCGGTTCAACGCCCTGCGCACCCTGGGCGGTCCGGCCGACGAGGGCGCGTCCAGCGTGGCCAAGCTGCTGTGGGGCGGCTGGCACCAGCGGCTGGGCGAGCTGGCGATGCTGGTGCGGGGCGCGGAGGCGAGCGCCGGACCGTCCCCCTGGTCGCCGTCGGCGCCGTACGCACTCGACGCGCTGCAGCACCTGTTCCTGTTCTCCCGGGCCGACACCATCTACGGCGGCTCGGACCAGATCCAGCGCACGATCATCGCCGAGCGGGTGCTCGGCCTGCCCAGGGAACCCAGGGGATAGCGGAGGGCCGCGATGCGAGGCGTGGTGTTCGACGGGAAGCGGGCCCAGGTGGTGGACGACCTGGAGGTACGGGACCCGGGCCCCGGCGAGGTGCGGGTCGCGATCGCGGCGGCGGGACTCTGCCACAGCGACCTGTCGGTGGTGGACGGGACCATACCGTTCCCGGTTCCCGCGGTGCTGGGCCATGAGGGCGCGGGCCTGGTGGAGGCGGTGGGCGAGGGCGTCACGCATGTGGTGCCCGGCGACCACGTCGCCCTGTCCACGCTGGCGAACTGCGGCACGTGCGCGGACTGCGACCGGGGCCGGCCGACGATGTGCCGGCAGGCGATCGGCCGCCCGGGCCGGCCGTTTTGCCGCCGGGCTCACCCCCTGTTCCAGTTCGCCTCCACCTCTGCCTTCGCGGAACGGACCGTGGTGCGGGCCGTGCAGGCGGTCCGCGTCCCGGCGGACATCCCCCTGCCGTCGGCGGCGCTGATCGGGTGCGGGGTGCTGACGGGGGTGGGCGCGGTCCTGAACCGGGCGAGGGTGGACCGCGGGGACAGCGTCCTGGTGATCGGCACGGGCGGCATCGGCCTCAACGTCCTCCAGGGCGCCCGGCTGGCGGGAGCGCTGCGGATCGTGGCGGTCGACGCGAACCCGGCGAAGGAGGCGGTGGCGCGGCAGTTCGGCGCGACCCACTTCCTGACGTCGGCGGAAGGGGTGCGGGAGATCCTTCCGACGGGCGCGGACCACGCCTTCGAGTGCGTGGGCCGGGTGGAGCTGATCCGCCAGGCCGTCGACGCGCTGGACCGCCACGGCCAGGCGGTCCTGCTCGGCGTCCCGCCCGCCACCGCCGAGGCGTCCTTCCGCGTGTCGTCGATGTACCTGGACAAGTCGATCCTGGGCTGCCGCTACGGCTCCTCGCGCCCCCAGCGGGACATCGCGCTGTACGCGGACCTGTACCGGGAGGGCCGGCTGCTGCTGGACGAGCTGGTGACCCGGACGTACCCCGTCGAGGACTTCGACAAGGCGGCCGAGGACGCGGGGGCGGGGAGGGTGGCGCGGGCCGTACTGACGTTCTGAGCAGCCCGGTCGGCGGGTTCCCAGCTCAGTGCGACGACGTCGCCGTGGCGCCCGGCGCGACGCCTCCACCGGCGCTGCCCCTGGCCCGGAAGGTCCGGCGGTATGCGGTGGGGGTGACCCCGAGCGCCGCCTGGAGGTGCTGCCGCATCGACTGGGCCGTGCCGAAGCCGGCGTCCCGGGCCACCTGGTCGACGGACAGCTCGGTGGACTCCAGCAGGTACCGCGCCCGTTCGACCCGCTGCTGGGTGAGCCACTGCCCCGGGCTGATGCCGACCTCCTCGCGGAAGCGGCGTGTGAAGGTGCGTACCGACATCGACTCCTGCTCGGCCATGTCCCGCAGCTGGATCGGCTCGTGGAGGCGGCCGAGCGCCCAGGCGCGGGCCGTGGTCGTGGACGCCTGCTGCGGATCGGGCACGGGCCGGTGGATGTACTGCGCCTGCCCGCCGTCGCGATGGGGCGGTACGACGGTGCGGCGGGCCACGTAGTTGGCGACCGCGGTGCCGTGGTCGCGGCGCAGGATGTGCAGGCACAGGTCGATCCCGGCCGCGACACCGGCGGAGGTCAGTACGTCGCCGTCGTCGATGAACAGGACGTCCGCGTCGACCTTGATCTTCGGAAAGAGCCGCTGGAAGCGCGCGGCGTCGGCCCAGTGCGTGGTGGCGGGCCGGCCGTCGAGGTATCCGGCGGCGGCGAGGACGTAGACGCCGGTGCAGATGGAGGCGAGCCGGGTGCCGGGCCGGATGCGGGCGAGGGCGGCGGCGAGTTCGCCGGTCAGCACGCCCTCCTCGTAGACCGGGCCGAGTTCGTACGACGCCGGGACGATGACCGTGTCCGCGGTGGCCAGCGCCTCGGGGCCGTGGGGGACGTGCACGGCGAAGTCGGCGTCGGTCTCGACCGGGCCCGGTGGCCGGATCGAGCAGGTGACGACCTCGTACAGAGGACGGCGCCGGGCGTCCTTGGGGTGGCCGAAGATGCGGTGCGGGATGCCCAGTTCGAAGGGGAGCAGCCCGTCGAGCGCGAGGACGACGACGCGGTGCGGACGGAACGCGGAGTCGGAGGGCTCACGGGTCATGGCCCGATCCTAACGAATGGTGTCCCTCGGGCCACTCGATGGCGAGGGCCCCGGCTTGGATGCTCGATGACGTGACCCAGACAACCGAACCCGCAGCAGCCGTAGAGAGCCCCGAGTCCACCCCGCCGAAGCGCACCCGCATCCACCGCGCCTGGTTCGTCGCCGCCGTCACCTTCGTGACGATCATCGGCGCCGCCGCCTTCCGGTCCCTGCCGGGGCTCCTCATCGACCCCCTGCACCAGGAGTTCGGCTGGTCGCGCGGCACGATCGGCGCCGCGGTGTCGGTCAACCTCGCGCTGTACGGGCTGACGGCCCCCTTCGCGGCGGCGTTGATGGACCGCTTCGGCATCCGGCGGGTCGTCGCGGTGGCCCTGACCGTGATCGCGATCGGCTCGGGCCTGACGTACTGGATGACGGCCGCCTGGCAACTGATGCTGTGCTGGGGCCTGCTGGTGGGCCTCGGCTCCGGTTCGATGGCACTGGCGTTCGCGGCCACGGTCACCAACCGCTGGTTCACCGAGCGGCGGGGCCTGGTCAGCGGCATCCTCACCGCCGCCTCCGCCTCCGGCCAGCTGATCTTCCTCCCCCTGCTGTCCTGGATCGTCGAGACGTACCAGTGGCGCCCGGCCGCCGTCACCGTCGCGCTCGCCGCCCTCGCGGTCGTGCCCTTCGTCTGGCTCCTGCTGCGCGACCACCCGGCGGACGTGGGCCAGAAGCCGTACGGCGCGACGGAGTTCGTCCCCAAGCCCGCGCCCGTCCCCGGCGCCGCCCGCCGCGCGGTCACCGTCCTGTTCTCCGCCGTCCGCACGGGCCCGTTCTGGCTGCTGGCCGGCACCTTCGCGATCTGCGGCGCCTCCACGAACGGCCTGATCCAGACCCACTTCGTGCCCGCCGCCCACGACGCGCACATGCCCGTCACGGCCGCCGCCTCCCTGCTCGCGGTCATCGGCGTGTTCGACGTGGTCGGCACGGTGGCCTCCGGCTGGTTCACCGACCGCTTCGAACCGCGCCGCCTGCTCGCCGTCTACTACGCCCTGCGCGGTATGTCGCTGCTCTTCCTGCCGGTGCTGCTGGCGCCCACCGTCCACCCGCCGATGATCTTCTTCATCGTCTTCTACGGCCTCGACTGGGTCGCCACCGTCCCGCCCACCCTGGCCCTGTGCCGGGAGCAGTACGGCGACGACAGCGCGATCGTCTTCGGCTGGGTCCTCGCCTCCCACCAGGTCGGCGCCGCCCTCGTCGCGTTCCTCGGCGGCGTGGCCCGGGACACGTTCGGCTCGTACGACGTCGTCTGGTACGCGTCGGGCGCCCTGTGCGCGGCGGCGGCGCTGATGGCGCTGGTGATCCGGCGGCGACCGGCTCCCGTGCCGGCCGTATCCTGAACCCACCTACTCCGGAAGGACAGTTGTGACCTTGGGCATGGTTCTCGGTGACGTGGTCGACGTGACTCCGCTCGCTCGATCACGCTCACACTTCCGAGGAGTACGCCGTGTCCACGATCCACTGGATCGAGGCTCAACCCTGTTCTGCCCGCTGGCACTCTGAGACCGGGCTGCCCCTGCCCCGGAGGGTCGTCGTCGCGGACGACCGCATGCGCGCCGGCACCGCGTACCGCCTGGCCTGCGAGGGCACCGCGCTGCTGTGGCGCGGGGACTTCCAGGGCGCGCGCCAGCTGCTGCGGGCGATGGACCGCCGCGTCGGCCGCACCGCACCCGGGCCGGGGGACACCCCGGCCGGGACCTTCCATCTGCAGCGCCGGTTCCGCGCCCACCGGGCGCGGGTGCTGGGCAAGCTGCTCGTCCTGCTGGAGGACGACCACTCCGTGGCCCTGCGCCGAGCGCCCGACGTGCGCCGGGCGTGCGCCGAGGCGTACGGGCCGCCGCAGGGTCCGACGGCGGTCGCGCTGACGGAGCTGCTGGGCGTGATCGGGGCCCGGCAGTGGCGCGAGAAGGGCGTGTGGGTGCCGGCGCTCGGCGCCCGCGTCCACCCGCACTACGGGGTGTTCTCGCCGGTCCGCGGGGAGTACGTCGACCTGGTCGCGCGGGCGCCGTTGCCGGGGCGCGGGGCGCGGACGGCCTTCGACCTGGGGACGGGGACCGGAGTGCTCGCCGCCGTGCTGGCGCGCCGGGGTGTGCGCCGGATCGTGGCCACGGACGTCAGCGCGCGGGCGCGGGCATGCGCCCGGGACACGGCAGGGCGGTTGGGGCTCACGGGGACGGTCGAGGTCACGGGTCCCGCGCTGTATCCCGACGGCCGCGCGGACCTCGTCGTCTGCAACCCGCCCTGGCTGCCCGGCCGGCCCGCCTCCGACCTGGACCTCGGCGTCTACGACTCCGGCGGTGGCATGCTCCACGGCTTTCTCGCCGGGCTGGCCGAGCACCTCGAACCGGGTGGCGAGGGCTGGCTCGTCCTGTCCGACCTGGCCGAACTCCTCGGCCTGCGGACGCGGTCCGGCCTGCTGACCGCGATGGAGGCGGCCGGGCTCCGTGTGCTCGACCGCCTCGACACCCGCCCGCGTCATCCCCGCACCCGCGACACCGGTGATCCGCTGCACGCCGCACGGGCGGCCGAGGTCACGTCACTGTGGCGGTTGACGACCGTCTGAGTGGGCGGTCGTCCGCTCCGTGAGCCGCCCGAACCGGCCCCGGTAGAAGAGCAACGGGCCCTCTTGGACGCCGTCGCCCGTGCCGAGCGCCTGCACCCGGCCCACCACGATGAGGTGGTCACCGCCGGTGTGGACGGCGTGGATCGCGCAGTCGATCCAGGCGAGCGTGCCGGCCAGGCGCGGGGAGCCGGTCGCGGGCGCCGGGTCGTGGGCCACGCCCGCGAACTTGTCGGCACCGCTCGCGCCGCTCACCGCGAAGGCGCGGCACAGCTCGCCCTGGCGGGCGCCCAGGACGTTCACGCAGAACACCCCGGCGCGGGCGATGCGCGGCCAGGTCGTCGACGTACGGCCGACCATGAAGGCGACGAGGGGCGGATCGAGGGAGAGGGAGGAGAAGGACTGGCAGACGAAACCGGCGGGGGCGGGTGAGGCGTCGGTGGCCGGTGCGGTGACCACGGTCACGCCGCTCGCGAAGGTCCCGAGCACCCGCCGGAACTCCTCCTGCCCGACCGGCGCCCGCTCGTCCTCCCCGACGCACCGCAACTGCGGGCGCGGCAGCGCTTCGACGGCGGGGCTTGCGGCCGACCCGAGGTAGCGGACGGCGGCGGCCGCCATCCCTGCGTGTCCCATCACATCGCCCATTGAATCTGACACAGCGTCAGATAGGAAGGGCCGGGAGGCGTTCAGCGACCCCGGAACTCGGGGCTCCGTCGCTCCATGAAGCTCGCCACGCCCTCCTGGGCGTCCGCCGTCGTCATGTTGATCTCCTGCGCGGCGGCCTCGGCGGTGAAGGCGGTTGCGCGGTCGGTGTCCAGGGAGGCGTTGACGAGCTGCTTGGTCAGGGCGAGGGCGCGGGTCGGCCCGGCGGCGAGGCGTTCGGCCCACTCGCGGGCCGTCCTGTCCAGCTCCCCGTCCGGTACGACACGGTTGACCAGACCGAGGCGTGCGGCCTCGGCGGCGGTGAGCGTGTCGCCGAAGAACATCAGCTCCTTCGCCCGCTGCGGCCCGACCAGCCGCGGCAGCAGATACGCCCCGCCGCCGTCCGGCACGAGCCCGCGCCGCACGAACACCTCGATGAACGTCGCTGACTCCGCGGCGAGCACGAGGTCGCAGGCGAACGCCAGATGCGCGCCGATGCCCGCGGCCGTGCCGTTCACGGCGGCCAGCACCGGCTTCTCGCAGTCGAGCACCGCGGAGACCAGCCGCTGGGCACCGAGACGAAGGATGCGGGCGACGTCACCGGCTACGCGTTCCCCGGTTTCGCGTTCCCCGGTCCCGCGTTCCCCGGTCCCGCGTTCCCCGGTCCCGCGCTCCCCGGCCGTGGCGGCGCCTCTCAGGTCCGCGCCCGCACAGAAGCCCCGGCCCGTTCCCGTGATCACCACGGCCCGCACGTCCGGGTCGGCGGAGGCGTCGAAGAGCAGCTGGATGATGCGTTCGCGCTGGTCGGGCGTCATGGCGTTGAGGGCTTGCGGCCGGTTGAGCGTGATGCGGCAGACCTGGTTGTCAGTGGCGTGCTGTACCAATGACTCAACGGATGACTCAGCGTAATCGTCCACTGACGTTCCGGGGGAATCAGTCATGTCGGTACTCCGCTTTCTACGAGGGCTGTTCAGGACCCGGGCGGCACACCGCCAGCGCGTCCAGCGCGACGGCCCCCTGCCCTCGGGGCAGCACCATCAGCGGGTTGATGTCGAGCTCCGCCAGGTCGTCCCCGAGCTCCAGCGCCATGCGCTGTACGCGCAGGACGACCTCGACGAGCGCGTCGACATCGGCCGGGGGACGCCCCCTGACCCCGTCGAGCAGAGCCCGCCCGCGCAGTTCGGCGACCATGTCCCGCGCCTGCTCCTCACCGAAGGGCGGCACACGCACGGCCGTGTCCCGCAGCACCTCGACGAGCACCCCGCCGAGCCCGACGGTCACGGTCGGCCCGAAGAGGTCGTCATGCGTGACGCCGACGACCATCTCGACGCCCCGCTCGACCATCTGGCACACCAGCACGCCGTCGAGGGAGACCTCCTCGTAGCGGGCGATGTCGGTCAGCTCCCGGTAGGCGTCGCGGACCTGGCTCGCGGAAGTCAGCCCCACCTTCACCAGCCCCAGCTCGGTCTTGTGGGCGATCCGCGCGCCGGACGCCTTCATCACCACCGGGTAGCCCACCAGCCCCGCCGCCCGGACGGCCGCCGCCGCGCTGGTCACCAGCTGCTCCCGGGGCACCCGGATCCCGTAGGCCCGCAGCAGCTGCTTCGCCGCGTGCTCGCTCAGCTGCTGACCGGGCCGCATCAGCGCTTGCGCCTTGCGGAAGGAGGGCGAGGGGGTGCGCGGCGCCTCGTCGAAGGGGGAGCGGTAGCCGGTCACGAACCGGTGGTGGTCGAGGTAGGCGCGGACGGCGGTGACGCAGTTCGTGACCGTGCGGAAGGTGGCCACGCGCGAGGAGCCGAGCAGCACCTCGCGGTACGCCGGCTCGGTGCCGACCGGCGACCCCCACACCACGCACACCAGCTTGTCCGTCCGCTCGGCCGCGTCCACGAGGTCCTGGACCAGCCTGTCGCTCAGCGGTGGGAAGGGCCCGGTGATGGGGCAGACGAGCACGCCGACGTCGGGGTCGTCGAGGATCGCGTCGATGATCTTCCGCCCGCGCCAGTCACCGACCGGGTGACCGCCGTTGTCGACGGGGTTGGCCACGCTGAGGTATCCGGGTATCCACTGGTGCAGCTCGGCCTGCCGGGCCTCGGACAGCACCGGCAGCCGCAGTCCCGCCTCGGTCGCCAGGTCGGCGAAGTGCGCGCCCGTGCCGCCCGAGATCGAATAGACGACGACCCCGTCGGCCCGCGGGGGCCGGGCCCGGGCCAGCAGGGCCGCGGTGTCCTGGAGTTCGTCGAGCCCGTCGACCCGGATCACCCCGTACTGGCGCATCGCCGCGTCCACCACCGCGTCCGCGCCGGTCAGCTTGCCGGTGTGTGAGGCGGCCGTGCGGGCGCCGGTCTCGGTGCGGCCCACCTTGACCGCGACGACCGGCACCTTGCGCCGGGCGGCCCGGTCGGCGGCGAGCAGGAAGGACCGGCCGTCCTTCAGTCCCTCGAGATAGGCGGCGATGGCTCCGACCTCGGGCTGCTCGGCGAAGTAGGAGAGGAAGTCGGCGGTCTCCAGGTCGGCCTCGTTGCCGGTCGGCGCCCAGTGGGACAGCCGGATGCCGAGCTCCTGCAGGGCGAAGACGGGCCGGCCCTGGTGCCCGGACTGGGTGATGAGCGCGATCGCGGGGCCGTCGAGATCCTCCCGGAACCGCTCGAAGGCGTTGAGGTTGGTGTTCGGCCCCAGCAGCCGCATCCCGGACCGCTCCACCGCCGCGGCGAGCCGCTGCTGCGCGGCCGCGCCCTCCTCACCGGTCTCCGCGAAGCCGGAGGCGAAGACGACCGCGAACCGCGCCTTGGACTCGGCCAGTTCCTCGACCACCGGAAGGGGGTCACCGACCAGCACCACGGCCAGATCGACCTGCTCGGGCAGGTCGGCGACGGAAGGAGTACAGGCGATGCCGAAGACGGACGGACGGCTCGGATGCACGGGATGCAGCCGTGCCCCGACCCGCTCGGCCCAGTCAACCAGTTGCCGCGTGATACCGGTGTTCGGCCGCCCCTCGGCGTCCGAGGCGCCGATCACCGCGACGGACTCGGGCCGGAAGAAGCGGTCGAGATCGGGGACATCGGCGTACAGCGGGCGCCCGCTGACATCGAGGTGATCCACCTCGGCCGGTCTGCCGTGCACGATGGGTCCGGACCGCTCGCCGCAGGCGAGAACCCGGGCCCGGCGGGCGTCGGTGGTGAGGGTGCCGTGGGTTGATCCAAGCATCGGTCCGCCCGCTTCTGTGTGAAAGCCAAGTAACCTGACGCTCTGTCAGGTTACTGAACCGACGCGAGGTCAGGAACGGGCCTGCACGCAAAGTCGGGCGTCAGCCGGGGATCCGGGACGGCATGACCGCGCTGTCCTTCGCGCCCTCCCGCACGATGGCCTTCGCGATCTTCACCGCGTCGATGGCCAGTTCACGGAGCATCCCGCTGATGGGGTTGGTGAAGCCGGTGAAGTACAGGCCGGGCGCGTTCTTGGGGGTGCGGGCGCCGTGGACGACCGGCTTGCCGCGCGCGTCGAGGACGCCGAGGTGACCGACGAGCCCCTCCAGGGCGCGGACGTACCCCGTGGCCGCGATCACGGCGTCCGGCTCGACGCGGCTGCCGTCGGCGAGGACCACCTTGCCGTCCTCGAAGCCGTCGACGGCGGCCACGATCTCGACCCGGCCCTTGCGTACGGCGTCGATCAGGCCGACGTCCTGCACCGGGATGGACCCCTCGGTCACCCGGCTGTAGAGGCCGGTGTCGGGGCGGGGCAGGCCCTGGGCCGACAGGTCGGGCACGCTGAGCCGGCCCACGGGTCCGGCGAGCCGGTCGACGAGGCGCACCGGCAGCCGCCGTACCAGGACGCCCGTGTACTGGGCCGCCCAAC
Source organism: Streptomyces sp. S.PNR 29 (assembly GCF_030386795.1). Lineage (GTDB taxonomy): Bacteria > Actinomycetota > Actinomycetes > Streptomycetales > Streptomycetaceae > Streptomyces. The sequence goes on along the minus strand of NZ_JANUQM010000001.1, from coordinate 669,153 downwards.
CGGCGGTCGAGCGGCGCAGGATGTGCGGGACCGTGCGCACCGACAGCCGTACCCGGGAGGCGCCGCCCTCCACGAGGTCCACGGCGATCTCCGCTCCGGTGTTGCCGACGCCGACGACGAGGACGTCACGGCCGGCGAAGGGCTTCGCGTTGCGGTACTCGGAGGCGTGCAGGAGCTCGCCGGTGTAGCTGTCGCGGCCGGGCCAGTCCGGGAGGCGCGGAGTGTGGTTGTAGCCGGTGGCGACGACGACCGCGGCGCCGGTCAGTTCGCGCCCGCCGGTGGCGTGCAGCAGCCACCCGGTGCCGTCGGGGGTGCGCTCCACGCGGGAGACCTCGACGCCGGTGACGACCTCCAGGCGGTGGTGCTCGGCGTACTTCTCCAGGTACCGCACCACGTTGTCGCGGGACACCCAGCGCCCGAACCGGCGGGGGATGGGCAGCCCGGGCAGGGCCGACAGGCGCCGGGTGGTGTGCAGGTGCAGCCGGTCGTAGTGGCGCCGCCAGGACGCGCCGACGTGGCCGGACTTCTCCAGGACGACGGCGCGTATGCCCTTCGCGCGCAGGGCGTACGCGGCGGAGAGACCGCCCGGGCCGGCGCCGATGACGTACACGGGGCGGTCGGCGGTGCGGTCTGCGTGGGGTGCGGGCGCTGTGGAGTCGGCCATGGTCGGGAGCGTAATCACGCACCTGGTTGATGGGTCTCGGTCAAGACCGGAATTGGTTGCGGATTGATCACGGGTGTGGGAGGTGGAGGTGGGGATCGTGGCACAGGGAGATCGTTTGTGGGGGTGTAGTGCGCAGGCGGATCCACCAGTTCACGGGCGGCGCACAGTCCGCTCGCAGGGGGCTTGTTCCGGTACGCGCATCTGACGTACCGTCAGATTCCGGTGTCGGCGGGAGCGCGCGAGCGTCGGGAGCGTCCATGGACACGATCTGGCTCACCGGTGCGCAGTGGCTGGCCGTGCTGCGTATCGGACTCGGGCTGTGGTGGCTGGAGAGCTGGCGGCACAAGGACAAGAAGGCCTGGTTCGAGCGGGGCACCGGCATCGCGTGGGCGGCGGACGTGGCCGCCGGGCACCGCTGGAACGCCGTCCGCTCCGGCTTCGACGTGGTGGTGGCACCGCGCCCGCGCACGATGGCGTACGTCGTCGTCTACGCGGAACTCGCCCTCGGCCTGGGCCTGATCGCCGGGTTCCTCACCCCGATCGCCCTGGTCGGCGGGCTGCTCCTCAACGGGCTCTACTTCGTCCTCATGATCCACGACTGGGCCGAGCAGGGGCAGAACTCGATGATGGCGCTGATCTCCCTGGTCGCGCTGTTCGGCATGTCCTGGCAGACGTGGTCCCTGGACGGCGTGCTGGGACTCTTCCCGTGAGCGCGGCCCATGACGTCCCGCAGCCGGACGCCTTCACCCGGCCGTACTGGGACGCGGCAGCCGACGGCCGGCTGCTGATCCGCCGCTGCGGAGCCTGCGGGCGCGCCCACCACTATCCGCGCGAGTTCTGCCCCCACTGCTGGAGCGAGGACGTGGCCTGGGAGCCCGCGAGCGGACGGGCCACCCTCTACACCTGGTCCGTCGTGCACCGCACCGACCTGCCGCCGTTCGCGCAGCGCACCCCGTACGTCGCCGCCGTCGTCGACCTCGCCGAGGGGCCGCGGATGATGACGGAGGCGGTGGAGTGCGCGGACGGGGAGCGACTGCGCGCGGGGATGGAGCTGGAGGTGGCCTTCCGGCAGGGCGTGCCCGTGTTCCGGCCGGCCGGCTGAGGCACAGCAGCCCCACGCGCCGCCGGCACCGGGTTGAATGGCTCGATGCCCCCCACATACGGCGACGACCGTTCCACGACCGCCCCCGCCTTCCTTCACGCCCCCGAACCGCATGGCCACGGTCTGCGCCTGCGCCCCTGGGACGCCGACTCCGGCGCCGACGTCGAGGCGTGGCTGCGCGGCAACCAGGACCCGGAGTTCCGGCGCTGGAACACCCCGCTCCGGCTCGTCACGGACCTCGACGGCGCACGGGAGTCGCTGCGCGTGCGGGTGCGGGCGGCCGCGGAGGGCAGGTCGGTGTCGTTCCGGGTCATGGACGCGGAGAGCGGTACGACGCTGGGGCACATCGGCGTCAACGAGATCAACCGTGCCCTGAAGGCGGCGCGCGTCGGCTACTGGGTGCTCCCCGAGGCGCGCGGCCGGCACGTCGCCACCCGCGCCCTTCTGCTCGCCGCGCGCTGGGCGTTCACGGACCTCGGGCTGCACCGCCTGGAGCTGGACCACGCCGTCGGCCACGACGTCTCCTGCCGGATAGCCGAACGGTGCGGGTTCGCCTACGAGGGGACCATGCGCGGGGCGGTCTTCGAGGCGGGCCGCCACGACGAGTTCCGGGACGCACACCTGCACGCGCGACTGGCCACGGATCCGGAGCCGGCAAAGGTTTAGCGGCGGGGCGGAAAATCGCGGGCGTCCGGCCGACGCGGCCGGGACCATGAAGCATGCACCCCGACGACTGGTATCTCACCCAGGACATCGACGACTTCCTCGCCCGCGCCGGCCGGTTCCTGCGAGCCGAACCCGCCCTGCGTACCGTGCAGTTGACCGTCACGGAGAATCTGCGTACGCGTGGACCGCAGGTGTACGGCGACGACCCGCCCGAGTTCGGCGTGCTGGAGCGGGAGGGCGCCGTGCGGGCGTCCTTCTTCCGTACGCCGCCGTACTGGCTGAACCTCACCACCCTGACCGCCGAGGAGGCGGACGCCCTCGCCGCACGCTTGGCCGCCCTCGGGCGGAGCCTCCCCGGTGTCTCCGCGGACCGCGACACCGCCGCCGCCTTCGCCGCCGCCTGGCAGCGCCGGACGGGCGCCACGGCCACGGTCCGCCAGCGGCAGCGGCTGTACCGCCTCGGCACCCTCACCGTGCCCCGGCCCGTCCCGCCCGGTCGTCCCAGAACCGCCGGTGACGGGGACAGGGAGCAACTCGTCCGCTGGTACGAGGAGTTCACCAAGGCCGTCGGCGATGTCGCCGTCAGGGACGGCTCCGACTGGGCCGACGCCCGCATCGCCCGCCGCGACCTCACCTTCTGGGAGACACCCGACGGCACCCCCGTCGCCATGGCCGGGCTGAGCCCGCGGGTCGCCGGGCAGGTCCGTGTCGTCGCCGTCTACACCCCGCCCCACCTGCGCGGCCGGGGCTACGCGGGCGCCGCCGTGGCCGAGGTCAGCCGGGCCGCGCTGGCGGCGGGCGTCGACGACGTACTGCTCTTCACGGACCTGGCCAACCCGACCAGCAACGGGCTGTACCAGCGGATCGGGTACCGGCCGCTGGCCGACTTCGATGTGTACGGCTTCGCGGCGGACCCGTCACGGCCACAGTAGGTGCCGGTCCCAACCGCCTTGAGTGCGCCGGTAGTCGAGCCGTACGTGCCGTCGTCGTGCGTCCCCCTGGAAGAACTCCACCTCGTCGGGCCGGAGGCGGTAGAGCGTCCAGGACGGCACCGGTGCCTCAGGCTCCCGGCGGGCCCGCTCCCAGGCCGCCTCCGAGGCCTCCGCCAGCTGCTCCACGGATTCCAGGACCTCGCTCTGGCGGCCCGTCAGCGCGGCGGCCAGGGCGCCGGTGGAGCGGGCGTGCAGATCCGTCCGGGCCTCCTCGGGCGGGGCGACGGTCACCGGGCCCCGCACCCGGACCTGGCGGCCCAGGACCGGCCAGTAGAAGCCGAGGGCGGCATACGGGCGGGCGGCGAGCTGCCGGCCCTTGCGGCTGCCGGCGTGCGTCGCGAAGGACCAGCCGTCCGCGTCCGCGCCGTGCAGCATCACGATCCGTACATCCGGCAGGCCCGCCTCGTCCGCCGTCGCCAGCGACACGGTGTGCGGCTCGGTCTGCCCGGCCGCCACCGCCTCCGCGAACCACTGCGTGAACAGGGGCAGCGGCTCGGCGGGCGCGGCGGCCGGGTCGAAGGGCGGCAGGTCGGTGACGGCCGGGTCCCACACCCGCAGGGACCTCAGCAGCTCATGAAGATCCGGCATTCTCCGGAGCGTAGTCGGCCACGGAACCCATGTCGGCCGACACCCAGCGCTCGGGCCGCATCCGGATGACCACGTTCTCGCCGTGGTTCTTCAGACTGAACTCCACATACGGCTCGACCGCCTCGGCCGGGAGGTAGCGGGCCGAGATCTCCCGGAGCTGCTCGACCGTGGCGGGGGTCGTCTCGACGACCGGCCCCTCGACCGACACGTACCGGACGGTGGGCTCCTGCCGGTCGACCATCAGTGAGAACCGGCCCGCCGCGCTGATCAGCTGGTTCTTGCGGGAGTCGAGCCCTGTCATGATCCAGATGTCGCCGCCGGGTTCGTACTGGTACCAGATGGGCACGGTGAGCGGGGCCCGTCCCGGCCCGGCGTCGACCGCCAGCGCGGCGATGTGGGGCTCGACCAGAAACTGCTCGCGCTCTTCACGGGTCAGGGCCATGCGGGTCTCCTCAAGTCGCTCGAACCTTCCTCAGACCCCAACACCGGCCGCACACACCAGTGTTCCCTCATCCCCGCCCCAGCACCACCGTCCCCGACGAGCAGAACCAGCCCCCCGTCCCCGAGGCCACCGCCAGTTGCGGCAGCGCCCCGCCGGGACGCCGGACCTGCCGCGGCCCGCACTCGCCGCGCAGCTGCCGCACCGCCTCCACCAGCAGGAACAGGCCGCGCATCCCGGGGTGCTGCGCCGACAGCCCGCCCCCGTCGGTGTTCACCGGCAGTTCCCCGCCCGCCACCTTCAGCCGCCCCTTCTCCACGAACGCCCCGCCCTCTCCCTTCCCGCAGAAGCCGAGGTCCTCCAGCGTCACCAGGGTCATGTAGGTGAAGGCGTCGTAGATTTCGGCGAGGTCGATCTCCTCCGGCCGCACTCCCGCCCGCTCGAAGGCGAGCCGGCCGCTCACCGCCGCCGGGGAGACGGTGAAGTCGGGCCACTCCGACATGGCGGCATGCGACACGTGCTCGCCGGTGCCGAGGATCCACACGGGGGTGGAGCGGCTGTCCTGTACGTACTCCTGCGCCGCCAGCAGCACCGCCGCCCCGCCGTCGGAGCGCAGGCAGCAGTGCCCTCTGGTGAACGGGTCGGCGATCACCGGGCCCGACAGCACGTCGTCCACGCTGATCGGATCGCGGAACATCGCCTCGGGGTTCAGGGCCGCGTTGGCCCGGGCCTGGACCGCCACCTCGGCCAACTGCTCGATGGTCGTGCCGTGTTCGATCATGTGGCGGCGGGCGGCCATCGCGTACTTGGCGATGAGGGTGTGGCCGTAGGGCACCTCGAACTGCAGCGGACCGCGCGAGCCGAAGGAGAGGGTGCCCGTGCGCCGCCCGGCCCTGATGTCGGCGCGGGCCGTCGAACCGTAGGCCAGCAGGACGGCGTTCGCGTGGCCGGCGGCGATCGCGTCGGCCGCGTGGGCCGCCATGACCTCCCAGGTGGAGCCGCCGACGGAGGTGGAGTCGACCCAGGTGGGGCGCAGGCCCAGGTACTCGGCGACCTCCACGGGGGCGAGGGTGCCGAGGCCCGCCGAGGCGAAGCCGTCCACCAGCGACCGGTCCAGGCCCGCGTCGGCCAGGGCGCGGCGGGCCGCCTGGGCGTGCAGTGCGTACGGGGTGGTGTCGTCCAGGCGGCCGCAGTCGGAGAGGGACACGCCGACCACGGCCACCTTCCGGGTGCCTGATCCCATGAATCTGACGGTATATCAGAAAAGTGCTGGCCGGCAGATGCCGCACCCCTGGGCATCCCTCCCCGCCCGCCCTAATATGACGATCCGTCAGGTCGGGAGGGAGTGGTTCGCCGTGGACGCCCGCTTCACCGCCGAACAGGCCGAGGTCCGCCGCACCCTCCGCGAGCTGCTCCGCAAGCGGTGCGGCCCGCAGCAGGTGCGCGCCGCCGTCGACACCCCGGCCGGCCACGACCCGGCCCTGTGGCGCGCCCTCGCCGAGCAGCTCGGCCTGCCCGGGCTCGCCCTTCCGGAGGTGTACGGCGGTGTCGGCTGCTCGGTGACCGAGCTCGCCCTCGCCTGCGAGGAGACGGGCCGGGCGCTGGCGCCCTCGCCGCTGCTGGCGACCTCCGTCCTGGCCGGGCCGCTCCTGCTCGCCCTGGGGACCGACGCCCAGCGGGACGGTCTGCTCCCCCGTATCGCCTCCGGCGCGCTGACCGCCGCCCTCGCCGTACCCGGCACGGCCCTGTCCACCGCCCTCGCGCTGACCGGCGGCAACGGCGGTGACTGGGCGGGCGGGGGCCGGGCCGGGGGCGTCCAGGCCAGGCGGGCCGGGGGCGGGGGTGGTGGCTGGCGGCTGTACGGGGAGGCCGACCAGGTGCTCGACGGGCACAGCGCGGGGATCCTCGTGGTCGCCGCCCACGCCGGGGGCTTCGCCCGCTCGCGCGTCCTGCTGTTCCTGGTGCGGGCGGGGGCCGCCGGTCTGGTCCGGGTGCGGCGTACGGCGCTGGACGCGACCAGGCCCCAGGCGTGCGTCCAACTGCGTGATGTGGAGGCCGAGTTGCTGGGGGAGGAGGACGCCGACGTACGCGGTGCACTCGCCCGCGCCGGTGACGGCGCCGCCGCCGTGCTCGCCGCCGAGGCCGTCGGGGCCGCCGCACGGGCCCTGGAGCGGACCGTCGAGTACGCCGGGCGGCGCGAGCAGTTCGGGCGGGCGATCGGCTCCTTCCAGGCGGTGCAGCACCGGCTGGCCGACGTGTACGTCCAGGTGCAGGCGGCACGCTCGGCGGCCTACTACGCCGCCTGGGCCGCCGATCGGGGGGAGCGCGTGGGCGGGCTTGCTCTCGCGCAGGCCCTTCAGGCCCTGCGGACGGCGGCCGCGGAGGGGATCCAGCTGCACGGCGGCATCGGTTTCACCTGGGAGCACGAGGCCCACCTGTACTTCAAGCGCGCCGCCGGTGACGAGCTGCTCTTCGGGCCGGTGCACCGGCTGCGAGGGCATGCCGCCGGCCTGGCGCACGTCTTCGAGGAGGAGGCCGTCTGATGGTCCTCGGCGAGCGGTTGGTGCAGAAGGTGTCCTCCACCCGGGGCTTCGCCAAGGTCGCGCCCCACGTCGTGCCCGCGCTGGACCGGGCCGTCCACCGGCTCACCCGCGGGAAGGTACTGCTCAGCGCCCGGCTGCTGCCGGGTGTGATCCTCACCTCGACCGGCGCCCGCAGCGGACGGCCCCGCCGTACGCCCCTGGCCTGCATGCCGGAGGACGGCGGCCGGAGCTGGATCCTGATCGGCTCCAACTTCGGCAGGCCCGGCCACCCCGCCTGGACCCACAACCTCCTCGCCCATCCCGACGCCGACATCAGCTGGAAGGGCGAGGACATCCCGGTCACGGCCCGGCTGCTGGAGGGGCGGGAGCGGGCGGCGGCATGGCGGGCGGTGCTGGCGTTCTGGCCGCCGTACGCGGCGTACCAGGCCCGGGTGGAGCGGGAGATACGGTTGTTCCGGATCACGCGAAGGTGACGTCCGGATGATCGCTACACGGTCGCCAGGCGCTGCACCAGCAGAAACGCCCCGATCCCCAGCATCGCGGCCCCCGACGTCCGGATGACCGCACGGGCCGCCGCCGGCCGGGCCCCGAGCACGGCCCGGGCCGCGACCCCGACCGCCAGGTACACGGCCGCGCAGCACGCCATGTGCAGCAGGCCCAGCGCGGCGGTCTGCACCGGCACGGGCAGGTGCCCCTCCCCGGTGGCGAGGAACTGCGGCAGGACGGAGAGGTAGAGCAGCAGGCCCTTGGGGTTGAGGCCGCTGATGGTGGCGCCGCGCGTGAAGACGCGGGCACGGGACGCCTCCACCGCCTCCTCCGAGGCGCCCGGTGTACCCGGCCTGCGCAGCACCCCCCACCCCAGCCGCACCAGGTACGCCGCCCCCGCCACCGTCAGCGCCGTGAGCAGGGTCGGCGACCCGGCGACCAGGACCGCGAGGCCGGCCGTCGCCAGCAGCGTGTGCAGGGCGTACCCGGCGACCAGGCCGCCCACGGCCCAGGTCACCGACCTCGCGCGCAGCCCGGCCGAGATCGCGTACGCCCAGTCCGCGCCCGGTACGCACACCAGCAGCAGGTCCACGGCGAGGAAGGAAATCAGCGTTGCGGCGTCCATGCTGGGGAGATTAGGCGGATTCCGCCCGAAAGTGTTTCTTAAGTTTTCCCATGGAGGCGGAGTCTGGGGGAAGATCTTCCTCATGGACGACATGGACCGGAAGATCCTTGCCGAGCTCCAGCAGGACGGGCGGCTGACCGTGACCGAGCTGGCCGCGCGGGTGCGGCTGAGCGTCTCGCCGTGTCACCGGCGGCTGAGGGAACTGGAGCGGTCGGGGGCGATCAGCGGCTACCGGGCGCTGGTGGATCCGGCGGCCGTCGGGCTGACCTTCGAGGCGCTGGTCTTCGTCTCGATGCGGCAGGAGGACCGCGACACGGTCGCCGGGTTCGAACGGGCGGTGAGCGAGGTGCCCGAGGTGCTGGAGGCGCAGCGGTTGTTCGGGGAGCCGGACTACCTGCTGCGCGTGGTCGCCGCCGACCTCGCGGCCTACCAGCGGCTCTACGACGACCGGCTCGCCACTCTGCCGGGGGTGCAGCGGCTGACGTCCACGCTGGTCATGAAGCACGTGGTGAAGGACCGCCCGCTGCCCGCGTGACATGCCGTGCCGGAAAGCGCAGCAGGCGGCGGCCCGCTCGGGGGGCCGCCGCCTGCCAGACAGGACGTGCGCGCCGGACGGCCGTCGGGGCCGCCGGGGATTACTTCGTCGGCTTCCTGCCGGTGACCCCCAGATGCACCAACAGCGCCAGGTTCGGCTTGAGTTCGGCCTGCTTCACACCCCAGGAGGTGAAACCCTTCTGGTGCGAGGCCACGGCGGCGAGCATCGCGACGAGCGAACCGGCGATCGCCGCCGGGTTCACGTCCTTGTCGACCCTGCCCTTCGCCTGCAACTCGGCGACGGCGTCCGAGAGGGAGTTGTTCACCGAGTTCAGGATCTTCATACGGATCTTGTAGAAGCGCTTGTCGCCCTCGGCGGCACCGAGATCGACGACCCTGAGGATCGCGTCGTTCTTGCGCCAGAACTCCAGGAATCCGTCGACGAGTTCCTGCGCGGTCTGCCACCCGGCCTTGCCGGCCCAGGAGCGGCCCTGAAGGAGCTCCGTCAACGCGGCGCCCTCCGCGGCCATTTGCTCGGCGATCTCCAGGACGGCGCCCTCGACGTCCGGGAAGTACTGGTAGAAGGTCGCCGGCGAAGTCCCCGCCTTCCGGGCCACATCGATGACCTTGACGTCCCGGTACGGGGAGGAGCTGAGCATCTCGCTGAGGCAGTCGAGCAGCTTCTGCCGGGTCGCCTGCCCACGTCGGCCGGCCACGCGGCCGTCGACGGTACGCACTTGTCCTGTCATGACGTCAGCTTACCGAGGGGTGATCGGAGCGCTATTCGGCCGACTGCAAATGGGGTGTGCGGGTGCGGAGGGACTGGTGTGCCTGGTGGGCGCGGTGTGTGATACCCGGCTACTTTGACGGCATGGCCGAAAACAGGGCATCCGGGTATGGAGAGGGCGTCCGCGGTGAGAGCGGCTACCCAGAGGGCGTCCCCTGCTGGATGGACGCGCAGCTTCCGGACGTGGAGGCGGGCAAGCGGTTCTACGGCGATCTCTTCGGGTGGACCTTCGAGGAGGCGCCCGGCGGATCGGTCTGGGCGCTGCACCAGGGTGCGCCCGTCGCCGCGCTCGCGCGCAAGCTGGACGGCCGCCTGCCCACCGTCTGGACCGTGTACTTCGCGACCCCCGACGCCGAGGCGCTGGCCGAGCGGATCCGCCGGGCCGGCGGGCAGGTCGTCATCCCCCCGACGCCGGTCGGCGAGCTCGGTACGGCCGCCCTCGTCACCGATCCCGAGGGCGCCGTCTTCGCCCTGTGGCAGCCGGGCAGCCACCCCGGCTTCGGCAGGCGGCACGAGCCGGGCACCTTCGCCTGGGCCGAGCTGTACACCCGGGACACCGAGGCCGCCAACGCCTTCTACGGCGAGCTCTTCCACGAGGCCCTCTTCGGCCCGGACGCCGAGCCCGACTTCGGCCGTGCCCCCGTCTCCGACGTCTTCCCGGCCGAGATGCCGCCGCACTTCCTCGTCCACTTCGGCGTCGAGGACTGTGACACTGCTCTCGCGGAGGTGAACCGGCTCGGCGGGCGGGTGCAGGCGCCCCCGTTCGACACTTCGTACGGCACGGTGGCGGTCGTCACGGACGATCAAGGAGCGTCTTTCGCGCTCCTCCAGCGCTGAACAAACGTCTTTGCGCCATGGAACAGTCGCACTTTGCCCGGAGATAGGGTGAGACACCCTGATTGTCCCCGGGTTCGCAACCAGGGCTCCGGCCAGGAAGAATCGGGGTGCGTGCCGCCATGGCGGTGCGGTGGTGAGACGCTGCACGGGGTCGCGTACATATGGCGGTGACGCGGCTCGTACGGGGAGGTGGCAGGCAAGTGGTGGAACAGCTGACGCAGCACGATCCGCGGCGGATCGGGCCGTTCGAGGTGCTGGGACGGCTGGGGGCCGGCGGCATGGGACTGGTCTATCTCGCACGCTCGGCGTCCGGCCGGCGCGTGGCGATCAAGACGGTCCGGACGGAGCTCGCCGAGGACCAGCTGTTCCGCGTCCGCTTCACGCGCGAGGTCGAGGCCGCACGGGCGGTCTCCGGCTTCTACACGGCGGCCGTGGTCGACGCCGACCCGCGCGCGGCCGTGCCCTGGCTGGCCACCGCGTACGTCCCCGCGCCCTCCCTTGAGGAAATAGTGAACGAGTGCGGGCCGCTCCCGGCCCAGGCGGTGCGCTGGCTGGCGGCGGGTGTGGCCGAGGCGCTGCAGTCCATCCACGGCGCCGGGCTGGTGCACCGGGACCTCAAACCGTCGAACGTCCTCGTCGTCGAGGACGGCCCCCGGGTGATCGACTTCGGTATCGCGTCCGGCGTCTCGAACACACGTCTGACGATGACCAACGTGGCCGTCGGTACGCCCGCCTACATGTCCCCGGAGCAGGCGAAGGACTCCCGCAGCGTCACCGGCGCCAGCGATGTCTTCTCCCTCGGCTCCACGCTCGTCTTCGCCGCCACCGGACACGCCCCCTTCCACGGCGCCAACCCGGTCGAGACCGTCTTCATGCTGCTGCGCGAGGGCCCCGACCTGGAAGGCCTGCCGGAGGAGCTGCGCCCGCTGATCGAGTCCTGCATGCAGATGGAGCCGCCGGGCCGCCCCACCCCCGCCGACCTCCAGGCCCAGCTCGCCCCCCATCTCTTCGGCTCCGGCTCCGACGACAGCGGTACGGCGTCGGCCTGGCTGCCCGAGAAGGCGGTCGCCCTCATCGAGGCCCGCCGGGGCGGCCGCCCGCCGGCCCAGCAGACCCAGCAGGGCGGTGGCCGCAGCGGCGGCGGACGGCCCGCCGTGGTCCCGCCCCCGCCCTCCCACGACCCCGTCGTCTCCGCCGCCCCGCCGGTCCCCGCGCCGGTCGGCGCCCCCGACACCGGCCCCGTGCGGCTGGCCGGCGCGGCGGTGCCCATCGGCCCCGGCCCGCGCGTCGCCGACATGCGCGCCGCCGCCGTCAAGGCGCCCCCGCCGGAGGCCGCCCTCGCCGCCTCCTGGTCCAAGCCGCGCCCCGGCCTCAACGGCGCCGACCCGGCCGTACCCGCGCCCCCGGCGCCGGCCGCCCCGCCGGAGCAGGCGAGCGGCTGGCGGCCCTGGCGGTTCCGCATGTCCAACGACGTCTGGGGTACGCCCTCCGTCTGCGACGACCTGGTCTACGTCACCTCCTTCGAGGTGCACGCCCTGGACGTCGCGACCGGCCGGCGCCGCTTCAAGACACGGGACGTCGCCTGGTCGATGGCGGTCGCGTACGGCCGTATCCACGCCTCCGACGGCCCCACCCTGTTCGCCCTGGACTGCAGGGAGGGCGCCGACCTGTGGCGGCTGTCCACGGACGCCTGGGTCTACTCCCTCAAGGCCGACCGGGGCACGGTCGTCACCGGCACGCGCGGCGGCGGCGTCCAGGCCTGGGAGGCTTCCAACGGCCAGAAGCTGTGGGAGATCACCGGCGCCCAGACCGACTTCGAGTCCCCGGAGGCCGGCCCGGCCGTCCACGACGGCACGGTGTACGTCTGGCAGGACGCCCGCCTGCGCGCCCTGGACGCCCGCACCGGCGACGAGCGCTGGTCGTACCCGATCGGCGACGCGGCCTCCTGCGGAGGCGTCCCGGTCCGTGTGACCCACGCGCCGGACGGCTGCGTGTACGTCTCGGCCGGCACGCGCGTCCTCGCGCTGGACGTGGCGGCCGGACACGTGAGGTGGCACTTCGAGGCCCCGGCGGTCTTCCTCAGCCCGCCCACCTACGTACCGGGCCCGGCGGTCACGGGCGGCGGTATCTACCTGGCCGACTACCTCGGCACGGTCTACGCCCTCGACGCCACCGACGGCCGCGACCGCTGGCGCATCGCGACCGAGTCCCGGGCGTCCGTCGACCCGGTTCTGGTGGCCGCCGGACACGTCCACGTCGGCAGCGGCAAGGGCCTGTACACCCTGGACGCCGTCACCGGCACCCCCAAGTGGCGCTTCCAGGCGGGCGGCGACATCGTGGGCGCCCCCGCGGTGGCCGAGGGCCGCATCCACTTCGGCTCCACGGATCACCTGCTGTACACGCTGAAGGCCGACGACGGCCGGCTGCGCTGGAAGCTCGCGACCGGCGGCGAGATCACCGGCTCCCCGGTCGTCAAGGACGGCGTGGTGTACGCGTGCAGCAAGGACCGCTGCGTGTACGCACTGGACGCGGAGAAGGGCACGGGCACGGCCCGGACCACCTGACCAGGAAGGAGACGGCCGTCGTACGGGCGCACGGAAGGGGTGCCTGACGGCGGCCGTCGGTCCTGGAACCTTCACCGCTCTCACACCGGACGCTACGCCCGGTGAGCACTTTCCGCCACGCGACCACTGCTAACGTGACGTGCTCACGATCATCTGCATGTTGTTCAACGGGGGTTGAAACACCGTGAAGCTTCGCCATGTCCGCGCTGTCGCCGTCTTCGTCGGCGTCGTCGTCGCCCTCACCGGAGCCCGCCACTCCAGCGGCGGCGGCTGCAGCAACGACAGCTCGAACTCCAGCCACTCGTCGAGCACCTCCGGCGGCACGACCGGCGGCAGCAGCCACTACGACGACGATGACGACGTCTCCACCACCACCGGCGGCGGCTCGGGGAGCAAGTCCCGGGCCACCGACCCGGCCAAGGACGTCAAGATCGACAGCTGCGCCTTCGACAAGACCCGCGGCATCGTCGCCCGGGTCAGCGCCACCAACTCCAGCACGAGCACCACGTACACGTACAAGTTCAGCGTCACCTTCAAGGACCCGGCCGGCGCGCCGGTGCGCACCAGCAACTCCACCATCCCGTACGTCGCCGCCGACTCCACGCAGACCCTGGACGTGGCCGCCGCCTACGTCCCCCGGAGCGGACAGAACGCGAGCGGCAGCAGTTGCCGGCTCAGCGATGTGACCCGGACCGCGGAGTAAGGGGTCCTAGCGTCAGCGGACCCGGTGAGCGCGGCGCCGCGCCCGGAACAGCTCCGCCTGCCGCTCACCCGGCAGGTTCCCGAGCCCGACCAGGTGCGGCGCCTGCGCGAACCCCTGCGCCACCGAGGCCTCGCGGGCCGCCCACAGGGCCCGCACGGTCCCCTGCACGGCCGCGGCCGGATACCCGGCGATGGTGACGGCGCACTCGGTCGCCGCGGCCGTCGCCCCGCCCGGCTCGGTGAGCTCGGACACGAGGCCGATCTCGTGGGCCCGCCGCGCACCGATCCGCTCCGCCGTCCCCATCAGCGCCATCCGCGCCGCCTCCCCGTACGGCATCCGCTGCGCCATGAGCACCGACTCGTACGCGCTGACCATCCCGTAGGTGGTGTGCGGATCGAAGAAGGTGGCGGTGGTGTCGGCGACGATGAACTCCGCCTCGCCGAGCAGGTAGAAGGCGCCCCCGCAGGCCATCCCCCGCACGGCGGCGACGACCGGCTTCCACAGGTCGTTGGCCTTGGGCCCGATGCGCAGCAGCGGATCGTCGGTCATGTACGGCGAGCTGGGCTGCGGCACCACGACGTCCCGGTCGATCCCCGTGCAGAACGCCCGCTCGCCGGCGCCGGTGAGGACGATGGCGCGTACGGTGTCGTCGAACCGCAACTCCTGCCATGCGTCGGCGAGTTGCTGAGCGGTGGCGAGATCGACGGCGTTGAGCCGCTCGGGCCGGTCGAGGGTGACGACCGCGACACCGGTGTCCCGGTCGGCGCTGACGCGTACGCTCACGGCCGCTCCAGCACCCACCGGGGCAGCCCGTCACTGCCGAAGACGACCTGCACCCCGGCGCCGATGCGCACCTTCGCCGGGGGAAACGAGTCGAGCGCTGAGTCGGCCGAGGCGACGAGGTTCCCGACGAGCCGTATCCGGGGATCCTCGGCGAGCTCGACGACGACGACGTTGTACGGCGCCTGTTCCGCGTAGCCGGCCAGCAGCGGCGGATGGGGAACGACGTACGACCAGACCCGCCCGTGCCCGCCGACCCTGCGCCACTCGCTCGCGAAGGACTGGCAGTGGGGACAGCAGGGCCGGGGCGGGAAGCGGAGCCGGCCGCAGTCGGCGCAGGCCTGGACGCGCAGCTCGCCCTGGGCGGCGTACCGCCAGAAGGGGGCGCCCTCGGAGTCGATGGCGGGTGACAGCATGTCAGCTCCTCAACAGCAGGGCCGAGGTGGGGACTCCCTCACCGGCGGTGACGAGAGCGGTGGCGGCGCCGGGGACCTGGGCGGTACTCGTCCCCCGCAACTGCTTCACGCCCTCGGTGATGAGGTTGAAGCCGTGGATGTACGCCTCGCTCAGCCCTCCTCCACCGGTGTTGATCGGAAGCCGCCCGCCGATCTCCAGGGCCCCGCCCTCGGTGAAGGCCCCGCCTTCCCCCCTGCCGCAGAACCCGTACCCCTCCAGGGACAGGAGGATGAGCGGGGTGAACGCGTCGTAGATCTGGGCGACGTCCACGTCCTCGGGCGTGAGGTCGGACTGCTTCCACAGATGCCGGGCCGCGGTCCAGGCCGGGCCGGTGAGCGGGTCGTCGTTCCAGTAGTTGACCATGCCGTGATGCTGGGCGGGCAGCCCCTGGGCGGCGGAGTGGATGTGGACGGGGGCGTGCCGGCAGTCGCGGGCGCGTTCGCGCGAGACGACGACACAGGCCAGGGCGCCGTCCGTTTCCAGGCAGTTGTCGAAGAGGCACAGGGGCTCGCTGATCCAACGGGAGGTCATGTACATCTCGCGGGTCAGAGGCCGGTCGTACATCACGGCGGCGGGATTCTGGTTGGCCCGGTTGCGGCAGGCGAGCGCGACGTTGAAGAGGTGCTCCCGGGTCGCGCCGTACTCGTGCATGTACCGGCGCGCCAGCATGGCGATCTCGTCGGCGGGGCGGAGGAGGCCGAAGGGCCGGGTCCACTGGGCGGGGGTGGGCAGCTGGACGGTGGTGTCGGTCCAGGGACGGGGGCCGGACCCCCGCTTCCGTGACCGCCAGGCGACGCCGACCGTCGCCTGCCCGGCGGCTATGGCGGCGGCGAGGTGGGCGACGGTGGCGCAGGAACCGCCGCCGCCGTAGGGGACGCGGCTGAAGAAGGTGAGGTCACCGAAGCCGACGGCTTTGGCGAGCTCCACCTCGTCGGTCTCCTCCATGGTGTAGGAGGCGAGCGCGTCGACCTCGCCGGGCGCGATGCCGGCGTCGTCGAGGGCGGCGAGAACGGCACGGCAGGCGAGGGTCCGCTCGTCCTCCTCCAGCCGCTTGGCGAAGGCGGTCTGCCCGATGCCGACGATGGCGGTGGAGTCCTTGAGTACGGCCATGGTGCCGGTCACCTCCGCACGCTCAGTGGTCGGCTGACAGACCGTCAGGTTACAGCTAATCTGACGAGCAGTCAGCTAGTGCGGGTCGGCTGGAGGCTGCTGTGCGCGGTGACTTGGAGTGGGGGAGCATCCCGGGACTGGTCCGCTCGGCGGCCGTGCGGTACGGCGGGGTGGAGGCCGTGGCGGAGGGCCGTACCCGGATCACGTACGCGGAACTGGGCGTCCGGGTGGAGCGCGCGGCGGCGGCCTGCGTCGCGGCCGGCGTGCGGGCGGGCGACCGGGTCGGCATCTGGGCGCCGAACTCCCTGGACTGGATCGTCGCGGCGCTGGGCGCGGTCTCCGCGGGCGGGGTGCTGGTGCCGCTGAACACCCGCTTCAAGGGCTCGGAGGCGGCGGACGTGCTGCGCCGGAGCGGGGCGCGGCTGCTGTTCGTGACGGGGACGTTCCTGGGGACGTCGTACGTGGCGTCGCTGAGGAGGGCCGCGGGGGAGGGGGTGGGGGGTGGTCCCCTGCCCGGTCTCCCGGACCTGCGGAAGGTGGTCGTCCTGTCGGACGACGCGCCGGCGTCCTTCCTGACGTGGAAGGACTTCCTGGCGAGCGGGGAGGGGGTGGGGGAGGCGGAGGTCCGGGCGCGTTCGGCCGCGGTGGACGGAACGTCGCCGTCGGACATCATCTACACGTCCGGGACGACGGGCCGCCCCAAGGGCGCGGTGATCACCCACGCGCAGACACTGCGGGCGTACGAGGTGTGGAGCGACCTGGCGGGGCTGCGGCAGGGCGACCGCTACCTGATCGTGAACCCCTTCTTCCACACCTTCGGCTACAAGGCGGGGGTGATCGCCTGCCTGATGCGGGGGGCGACGATGATCCCCCAGCCGGTGTTCGACGTGGACACGGTCCTGGCGAACATCGCGGCGGAACGGATCTCGGTCCTGCCGGGCCCGCCCACCCTCCACCAGTCCCTCCTGGACCACCCGGCCCGCGACGCCCACGACCTCTCGGCGCTGCGGCTGGTCGTGACGGGCGCGGCGGTGGTCCCCCTGACGCTGGTGGAACGCCTGCGGGGCGAACTGGGCGTGGACACGGTCCTCACGGCGTACGGCCTTTCGGAAGCCAGTGGCATCGTCACGATGTGCCGCCGCGGCGACGACCCGTCGGTCATCGCGTCGACGTCGGGGCGGGCCGTCCCCGGCACGGAGGTACGGGTGGTGGACGCCGGGGGCGTACCGCTGGGACCCGGAACCCCGGGGGAGATCCAGGTCCGCGGCTTCAACGTCATGCGCGGCTACTACGACGACGAGGCGGCCACGGCCGAGGTGCTCACGCGGGACGGGTGGCTGCGGACGGGGGACGTGGGCGTGCTGGACGAGTCGGGCTGCCTGCGCATCACCGACCGCCTGAAGGACATGTTCATCGTCGGCGGCTTCAACGCCTACCCGGCGGAGATCGAGCAGGCGCTCGGCCTCCATCCGGACGTCGCGGACGTGGCGGTCATCGGCGTACCGGATGCCCGGCTCGGCGAGGTCGGCAAGGCGTACGTGGTCCGGAGGCCGGGAGCCACGCTGACGGACGCCGACCTGATCGCCTGGGCCCGGCGCGAGATGGCGAACTACAAGGTGCCGCGGGCGGTGGAGTTCGTGGGGGAACTGCCGCGGAACGCGAGCGGGAAGGTGGTCAAGGGGGAGTTGCGGGGGCGGACGGCGGTACGCGAACGGGCGCGGCAGGTGTGAACGCCGGTCGGTTATGGGCGGGAACTGGGCGTAGGACACACGTCGGCCGCGGCGGCTCCCCCTCCGCGCCGCCGCGGCCGATCCCCCGTCGATCGTGAGGCTCGCTACGCTTCCTCAGAACCAGCGTGGTTCTCCTGGGTCTTGAAGACGCCCGCTTCCACACTGCCCGCGTGGTTCTCCAGAGGCTTGATGGTCTCGCTCTCCGCCACGCTGCCGGCGTGGTTTTCCAGCGGCTTCACGGTCGAGCCGTCGCCCGGGGTGCCGGCGTGGTTCTCCAGTGTGGTCGTGTCCTGCTTCTTCGCGGCATCGCTCATCGTCGGCAACTCCTGTCGAACGCTCCAGAGGCTGGTGCCCGCCCAGCGGCTCCCCCGCGGGTCGCCGGGCGGGCACTTCAAGGCCGTTCACCCTAGTGGTGAGGCCATGAGCCGAGCCGTCTGCCCCCCGACGCGACGGATCAGCACTCATGAGCATGGCGGGTGGCGATAAACAAACAATGAACGCCCGACATGGGCGGTTGCTCACGCCGCCGCGGCGGGACTGAGCAGAGCCCGCACCTGCTCGGCCTCCGCAGCACCGAACTCCTCGTGGATGTTGAGAGCTTCGCTCCAGCAGGCCCTGGCCCGGTCGGTCTGTCCGATCCGATGGAGGGCCTGACCCAGCGTGGTCAGCACATTGGCACGCATCCAGTCGCCCCCGATCACCCGCAGAGCCAGGGCTTGCTCGGCGTGCTGTGCCGCCAGCGCCGGACGATCGCTCGCCAGGTAGGCCTCCGAGATACGGAAGTTGGCGGTGCCCTCCCACAGACGTTGCCGGTTCTCCCGGAACAGCTGGAGAGCTTCGTTCAGTTGCTCAAGCGCCTCTCCGTGCCGACCGGCAGCACTGAGCGCGATGCCGAGAGCGAGTCGGCCGTTGGCGAGACGTACCGTCAACCCGAGCTGGTCGTAGATGGCGACGCCACGTCGGGCGAGATCGACGGCGCTGGCGGTGCGCCTCAACTTGACCTGAATGCGGGACAGATTGCACAGGGCGCTGGCTTCGCCCGGCAGATTCCCATCAGCGCGGTAGTTGGCGATCGCCTCCTGCAGATGCCGCTCTCCGTCGTCGTTGCGGCCTTGGTAGAAGGCGATGATCCCGCGATCGTTCGGAGCCCAGCAGCAAGGGGCGAGGTCTCCCGCCTCCTGCGCCAGGGCGATGGCGAGCCGCGCCTCTTCGTCGGCCTGCGTGAACCGGTCCGACACCAGGAGTGCGTTCGTCAGTGCGGTGCGCGCACGGCCTTCGGCCCGGCTGTCCCCTGCCTCACGCGCCATGTCGCGCAGTGCGACTGCGGTTGTCTCGTACTGGTAGGAGTTGGCGCCGGACTCCGCAAGGTCCTTTGCCACCCACAGCAAGTCGACAGCCCGTCTGAGCATGCCGCTCCCGGCGCTTTGGCGGACACACGCCAAGAGACAGTCGGCCTCGGCGTACAGCCAGTCGACCGCCCCCTTGACGTCGTCGAAGGACAGCCCGGGATAGCGGGTCGCCTCCAGATGATCCACCAACCGATCCCCGGGCCGCTCGATCGCATAAACCCCCGCCGCGGTGGCCAGGTAGAAGTCCAGCAACCGCGACAGCGCCGCCCCCCGCTCCGCAGGCGGCATCTCGTCCCTCTCCGCGCACGCACGCGCGTAGAGTCGCACCAGGTCGTGGAACCGGTACCGGCCGGGCGCCGCCGACTCCAGCAGGGACGTGTCGACCAGGGACTCCAGCAGGTCCTCGGTGTCCTCCACCGGAAGGTCCAGCACCGCCGCGGCCGCCGCGAGGGAGATGTCCGGTCCGTCGGCCAGGCCCAGCAGCCGGAAGGCCCGGGCCTGGGCCGGTTCCAGCTGGCCGTAGCCCAGCTCGAAGGTCGCCTTGACCGCGAGGTCCCCGGCCTGGAGCTCGTCCAGTCGCCGGCGCTCGTCCGCCAGCTTGGCCGCGAGGACCGACACCGTCCAGGTGCGCCGGGAGGCCAGCCGGGAGGCGGCGATGCGGATGGCGAGCGGGAGGAAGCCGCAGGCCGCGACCACGTCCAGGGCGGCTTCCTTCTCCGAGGTCACCCGCTCCTCGCCCACGATCTTCGTGAACAGCGCCAGCGCCTCGTCCGGGGACATGACGTCCAGGTCGACGAGGTGGGCCCCAGCCAGGTCCACCATCCGCACCCGGGAGGTCACCAGCGCCGCGCAGCCGTCCGTTCCCGGCAGCAGGGGGCGCACCTGGGCCGCGTCCCGGGCGTTGTCCAGCAGGACCAGGACCCGGCGGCCGTCCAGGACCGACCGGTAGAGCGCCGCCCGCTCCTCCAGCGAGTCCGGGATCGCCGAGTCCGCCGTGCCGAGAGCACGGAGGAACGACCCGAGCACCGTCTCCGGTTCCGCCGCCCGTGAGCCCGCGCCCTGCAGATCGACGTACAGCTGCCCGTCGGGGAACACGGAACGCGCCTGGTGGGCCACATGGACGGCAAGGGTCGTCTTGCCGACGCCGCCTATCCCGGCCAGCGCCGAGACCGCCATCACGCGGCCCTCCGCCGACGCCAGGAGGTCGCTCAGCTCCCGCACGAAGGCGGAGCGGCCCGTGAAGTCGGGGACGGTCGCGGGGAGCTGGGCCGGGCGCACCGGGACCATCGCCGGTTCCGCCACCGGCGCCGACGGTTCCGCCAGCCCCGGGTCCGCCTGAAGGATCCGCTGCTGCAACTCCCGCAACCCCGGCCGCGGGTCGACCCCCAGTTCCTCCGCCAGCAGGCGGCGCGTGTCCGCGTACACCGCCAGCGCCTCCGCCTGCCGGCCGCTGCGGTACAGCGCCAGCATGAGCAGCTCACGCAGCCGCTCCCGCAGGGGGTGCGCGGCCGTGAGGGCCGTCAGTTCCGAGACCGCCTCCGCGTGGCAGCCCTGCTCCAGGTCCATGTCCAGGCGGGTTTCGAGGAGCTGCAGGCGCCACTCCTCCAGGCGGACGCGCTGCGCCTCCGCGTACGGGCCCGGCACGCCCGCCAGCGGCTCCCCGTCCCACAGGGCCAGCGCCCGGCCCAGCACCTCCCGGGCGTGGCACAGGTCCCCCGCGTTCCGTGCCTTCTCCGCCTCGGTCGCCAGGTCCTGCGCCACCGTCAGGTCCAGGGCACCGTCGCGCAGCCCGCGCACCGCGTAGCCGCCCGACTCGCTGACCAGAACGCCGGGATCCAGGGCCTTGCGCAGCCGGGAGGCGTACGTCCGCACCGCCGCCAGCGCCTGCGACGGCGGCTCCTCGCCCCACAGGGCGTCGATCAGCTCAGCGGCCGTGGCCGTACGGCCTTCGCGGAGCAGGAGGGCGGCGAGCAGGGCGCGTTGCTGGGGGGAACCGCTGGGCAGCGGTTCGTCGCCGCGCCAGGCGCGCACCGGGCCGAGCACGCTGAAGCGCAGCTCCCCCGACTCCACCGAGGAGCCGTGATGCCTCTGCTCCGGCACTCGCGGTACACCGTCCATCGCCGTCCCCCTAGTGGTCCTGAGCAACCACGCCAGTTTGCCTTGTTCACGGCAGATGCGTCAGCCGGGGGAGACGCCGATCACAGGCCGACGCGCGGAGGCCACAGCATCCTCACGCCCTCTCCCCACACGGAGGGCCGTTCATGCATAGCTGACGGGTCGTCAGATCGGCGCTACCGTGGCCACCATGGACACCCAGCCGGCATTTCCCCTGATCATCTCGGTCGACGACCACACCGTGGAGCCCCCGAACGTCTGGCAGGACCGGCTCCCCCGGAAGTACCGGGACATCGGCCCCCGCACCGTGCGCGCCCCCCTGAAGGAGATGACCTTCCTCGGTGGCCGCTTCAAGCCCGTCATGGGCGCCCCCGGCGACGACGGCCCCCTCGGTGACTGGTGGGTGTACGAGGACCTCCACCGGCCCCTCACGCGCCTCGACACCGCCGTCGGGTACGGCAGGGACGAGATCAAGCTGGAGATCATCACGTACGAGCAGATGCGGCCGGGCTCGTACGACGTCCCCGCGCGCCTCGCCGACATGGACGTCAACCACGTCCAGTCCGCCCTCTGCTTCCCGACCTTCCCCCGCTTCTGCGGCCAGACCTTCACCGAGGCCGCCGACCGTGAGCTGGGGCTGCTCTGCGTCCGCGCCTACAACGACTGGATGGTGGAGGAGTGGTGCGGGCCCGACGCCCACGGGCGGCTGATTCCGCTCACTCTCATCCCTCTCTGGGACGCCGAGCTGGCCGCTCAGGAGGTCCGGCGCAACGCGGAACGCGGCGTCCGTGCCGTCGCCTTCTCCGAGATACCCCCGCACCTCGGCCTGCCGTCCGTGCACACCGACGACTGGGACCCCTTCCTCGCCGCCTGCGACGAGACCGGCACCGTCATCGCCATGCACATCGGCTCCAGCAGCCGTATGCCGTCCACCTCCGCCGACGCCCCGCCCGCCGTCGGCTCCACCATCACCTTCGCCAACTGCTGCTTCTCGATGGTGGACTGGCTGATGAGCGGGAAGTTCGAGCGCTTCCCCGGGCTCAGGGTCATGTACGCGGAAGGGCAGATCGGGTGGATTCCGTACATCCTCGAACGCGCTGATGTCGTCTGGGAGGAGAACCGCGGCTGGGGCGGGGTCGCCGACAAGGTCCACCGTCCGCCGTCGGAGCTGTTCGCCGACCACGTCCACGGCTGCTTCTTCGACGACGCCTTCGGGCTCCGCAACCTCGACGCCATCGGAGTCGGAAACGTCCTGTACGAGACCGACTACCCGCACTCCGACTCCACCTGGCCCACGTCCCGCGAGGTCGGCGAGGCGCAGATGGGGCACCTGGACGCCGACGTCGTCGAGCGGATCGTGCGGCGCAACGCGATCGAGCTGCTGGGCCTCACGGAGGACGGGCTGTGGAGGCCGTGAACCGGCCGCCGCTGCGGTACGGCATGCAGCTTCCCGTCCAGTCCCAGAGCACCCTCTACGCGGAGGCCTGGGAGGCGAGCGCCGGCCCCGGTGACCTCGTCGAGATCGCCCGCGTCGCCGACCGGGCCGGCTTCGCCTACCTCGCCGTATGCGACCACGTCGGCATCCCGCGCCGGCTCGCGGCCGCGATGAGCACGGTCTGGTACGACCCCGTCGCCACCCTCGCCCACCTCGCCGCCGTCACCGAACACGTCCGCCTGCTCAGCCATGTGGCGGTCGTCGGCCTGCGCCACCCCCTGCTCACCGCCAAGCAGTACGCCACCCTCGACCATCTGAGCGGCGGGCGGCTGATCCTCGGGGTCGGCGCCGGGCACGTACGGGAGGAGTTCGAGGCGCTCGGGGCCGACTTCCGGCAGCGCGGAGCCCTGCTCGACGAGTGCCTCGACGCCCTGCGCGCCGCCCTCGGCCCGGAGGAGTTCCCCGAGCACCACGGCAAGCTGTACGACTTCCAGGGCCTCGGGCAGCGACCCCGGCCCGCCCAGGAACGCGTCCCCGTCTGGGTCGGCGGGTCCTCGCCCGCGGCCGTACGCCGGGCCGCGCTCAAGGGCGACGGCTGGCTGCCGCAGGGGGACCCGCGCGACCGGCTCCCCGCGCAGATCGACCGCCTCAGGCGGCTGCGGGCCGAGGCCGGCATCGAGGAACCGCTCACCGTAGGTGCCATCACCGAGCCCCTGTACGTCGGCCGGCCCGGGTGGGACGCCGGGCGCCGGACCCTCAGCGGCGACCCTCAGGAGCTCGCCGAGTCGCTCCGGGCCTACCGGGCGATGGGCGTGCACCAGGTACAGGTGCGGTTCCGCAGCCGCAGCCGCGCCGAACTCACCGACCAGATCGAGGCGTTCGGCGCCGAAGTCGCTCCTCATCTGTGAAACCCGTGAAGGAGTCACCCCATGGGCAAGCTGGACGGACGTGTCGTCATCGTCACCGGTGCGGCACGCGGGCAGGGGGAGCAGGAGGCGCGCCTGTTCCGGGAGGAGGGCGCCGAGGTCGTCCTCGGCGACGTCCTCGACGACCAGGGCGAGGCCCTCGCCAAGGAGCTGGGCGCCCGGTACGTCCACCTCGACGTGAGCCGGGAGGCCGACTGGCGCGCGGCCGTCGCCGCCACCCAGGAGGCGTACGGCCGCGTCGACGGGCTGGTCAACAACGCCGGCATCCTGCGCTTCCGCTCCCTCGTCGACACCTCCCTCGACGAGTTCATGCGGGTCGTGAACGTCAACCAGGTCGGCTGCTTCCTCGGGATCAGGACGGTCGCCCCGGAGATGGCCGACGGCGGCACGATCGTCAACACCGCCTCGTACACGGGGCTCACCGGGATGGCCGCCGTGGGCGCGTACGCGGCGACCAAGCACGCCGTCCTCGGGCTCACCCGGGTCGCCGCCCTGGAGCTGGCCGAGCGGGGCATCCGGGTCAACGCCGTGTGCCCGGGCGCCATCGACACCGCCATGTCCAACCCGGCCCGGCTGGACCCGGCCGCCGACCCGGAGGAGACGGCCAAGGACCTCGACCGGCTCTACCGCAGGCTCGTGCCGCTGGGGCGGATCGGGCGGCCGGAGGAGGTGGCGCGGCTCGCGCTGTTCCTGTCCTGCGACGACTCCTCCTACATCACCGGGCAGCCGTTCGTGATCGACGGGGGATGGCTGGCGGGCGTGAGCGTGTTCTGACGGCACGTCAGCTATTGACGCCCACAGGGGCTGGTGGAACAGTCGCCCTAAGAATCTGACGATCCGTCAGAAACGGCTCTGGGGACGGTGAACCTCCTTGGAATTCGGGCTCTTTGTACAGGGATACGTGGGCAAACGCGCCGAGACCGACCCGCTCGCCGAGCACAAGGCGCTGATGGAGGAGACCGAATACGTCATCCAGGCGGACCGGTCCGGCTTCAAGTACGCCTGGGCCTCCGAGCACCACTTCCTGGAGGAGTACTCGCACCTCTCCGCCAGCGACGTCTTCCTCGGATACCTGGCGCACGCGACGGAGCGGATCCACCTCGGCTCGGGCATCTTCAACCCGCTCGCCCCGGTCAACCATCCGGTCAAGGTCGCCGAGAAGGTCGCCATGCTCGACCACCTCAGCGAGGGGCGGTTCGAGTTCGGCAGCGGGCGGGGGGCCGGGTCGCACGAGATCCTCGGCTTCCTGCCGGGTGTGACCGACATGAACCACACCAAGGAGATCTGGGAAGAGACCATCGCCGAGTTCCCCAAGATGTGGCTCCAGGACGAGTACGAGGGCTTCCAGGGCAAGCACTGGTCGCTGCCGCCGAGGAAGGTCCTGCCCAAGCCGTACGGCACGTCCCACCCGGCGATGTGGTACGCGGCCGGCTCCCCGCCCTCGTACGCCATGGCCGCCCGCAAGGGCCTCGGCGTGCTCGGCTTCAGCGTGCAGAAGGTCTCCGACATGGAGTGGGTCCTGGAGCAGTACAAGACGGCGGTCGTCGACGCGGAGCCCGTCGGGGACTTCGTGAACGACAACGTGATGGTGACGACCACGGCGATCTGTGCGCCGACGCATGAGGAGGCGGTGCGGATCGCGGTGAACGGTGGACTGCACTACCTGCCGTCCCTGGTGTTCCGGTATCACGACACCTTCCCGCGGCCCGAGGGCTTCCCGGTGTGGCCGGAGACGCTTCCGCCGTACACCGAGGAGTTCATCGAGGTGCTGATCGAGGAGGAGCTGCTGATCTGCGGTGATCCCGACGAGGTGCTGCGGCAGTGCAAGCGGTGGGAGCAGGCCGGGGCCGATCAGCTGAGTTTCGGGCTGCCGGTGGGGGTGCCGAAGGAGGAGACCTTGCAGACGATTCGGCTGGTCGGGGAGCACGTGATTCCGAAGATCGACACGGATCCTGTTCATCGGACGTCCCGGTTCCGGGGTGCCGCGTGATCGCCGTTGCGGGGTGGGGGCGCGTTGTGGCTGGTCGCGCCCACGCGGCGGAGCCGCATATCGATACAGCCCCGCGCCCCTTCGGGGCCCGTCCGGCACCGGAGTTGAGGAGGCAACGTCCATGCTCGATCACCTCGTCAAAGGCGCGACTGTCGTCGACGGGACCGGCGCGCCCGCCTACACCGCCGACGTCGGCATACGTGACGGCCGTATAGCTGCCATAGGAACCGTCACCGAGGAATCCCGTACGACCGAGGACGCGCACGGCCTCACCCTCACCCCCGGCTTCGTCGACCCCCACACCCACTACGACGCCCAGCTCTTCTGGGACCCGTACGCCACCCCCTCCCTCAACCACGGCGTCACCACCGTCGCCGCCGGCAACTGCGGCTTCACGCTCGCGCCGCTCAACCCGGACCGCCCGGAGGACGCCGACTACACGCGTCGGATGATGTCCAAGGTCGAGGGCATGTCGCTGGTCGCGCTGGAGGAGGGCGCGCCCTGGAGCTGGAACTCGTTCGGCGAGTATCTGGACGCCCTCGAAGGGCGGATCGCCGTCAACGCGGGGTTCATGGTCGGCCACTGCGCCCTGCGGCGCCACGTGATGGGGCCGCAGGCGATCGGCGGGCAGCCGAGTGACGAGCAGCTGGCCCGGATCGTCGGTCTGCTGCACGAGGCCATGGACGCCGGCGCCTGGGGCCTGTCCACCACCCAGTCGAGCACCCACTCCGACGGCGACGGGCAGCCGGTGGCCTCCCGGCACGCGCGGCCGGCCGAACTGCTGGCGCTGTCCCGGGCGGTCGGTGAGCACGAGGGGACCCAGATCGAGGCGATCGTCGCGGGCTGCCTGGACCAGTTCAGCGACGCGGAGATCGACCTGCTGGTGGAGATGAGCGCGACGGCCGGACGCCCCCTGAACTGGAACGTCCTGACCATCGACGCGGCGGTCCCGGAACGCGTCCCCAGGCAGCTGGAGGCGAGCGAACGGGCCCGGAAGGCGGGGGGCCGGGTGGTCGCCCTCACCATGCCGATCCTCACGCCGATGAACATGTCGCTGGGTACCTTCTGCGCACTGAACCTGATCCCGGGGTGGGGGCCGGTCCTCGGCCTCCCGGTGCCGGAGCGGATCGCGAGACTGCGCGACCCGGACGTCCGGGCGGAGATGCTGCGGCGCGCCGGCTCCCCGGAGGCGGGGGTCTTCCGGCGGCTGACGAACTTCGGGCGGTACGTCATCGGCGACACGTACAGCGAGGCGAACCGCGGGCTCACCGGACGGGTCGTCGAGGACATCGCGGCGGAACGCGGCCAGGACCCCCTCACCTGCCTGGTGGAGATCTGCGCCGCCGACGACCTGCGTACGGTGCTGTGGCCCATGCCGACGGACAACGACCCGGCGTCGTGGGCGCTCAGGGCGGAGACCTGGCGGCACGAGGACGTCCTGCTGGGCGGCTCGGACGCGGGGGCGCACCTGGACCGCATGTGCGGAGCCCCGTACACGACCCGGTTCCTCGGCGACTGTCTGCGCGGCCGGAAGCTGGTGGGCCTGGAGCAGGCGGTGAAGATGCTGACCGACGACCCCGCGCGGATGTTCGGCCTGCGGCGACGGGGCCGGATACGGGAGGGCTGGCACGCGGACCTGGTCCTCTTCGACCCGGAGCGCATCGACGCGGGTACGGCCACCCTGGTGCACGACCTGCCGGGTGACAGTCCGCGGCTGGACTCCCGGGCGATCGGGGTGCGGGCCGTGTGGGTCAACGGGGTGGAGGCGATCCGGGACGACGTGGTGACGGGGGCGGTACCGGGGAAGGTGCTGCGCTCGGGCCGGGACACCGGGACGGTGACGACCAGGTGAGGGGCGGTCAGCGGTTGTTCGTCGGCGGCGCGTGGGCGGAGCCGGAGGGCGGCCACTATCCGGTGATCGACCCGGCGACCGAGGAGACCGTCGGCTGGGCGCCGGAGGCCTCGCGGGATCAGGTGCACGCGGCCTGCGCCGCGGCCCGCGAGGCCTTCGGGCCGTGGTCGCGTACGGCGCCGGAGGAGCGGGCGCGGGTGCTGGCACGGGCGGCGGAGATCATCCGCGACCGCCTGGTGCCGTACGCGGAGCTGGCACAGCGGGAGACGGGGGCGACGACGGGGACCGCACGGGGCATGCAGGTCGGGGTGGCCGTGGCCCGCTTCCGCCGGTACGCGCGCGTGGAGCCCGCCGAGTGGGCGGTCCCGCCCCAGATCAACGAGGCGGGCCCGCTGGGCGGGGCGTCGGTGCTGGGCGCGCTGGCGATACGCCAGCCGGTCGGGGTCGTCACCTGCGTCACCTCGTACAACAACCCGTGGGCGAACCCGGCGGGCAAGGTCGCCCCGGCGCTGGCGATGGGCAACACGGTGGTGGTGAAACCGGCCCCGCAGGACCCGCTGTCGGTCTACCGGATGGCTCAGGCGCTTCAGGAGGCGGGCGTGCCGCGCGGGGTGGTGAACGTCGTCTCCGGCCGCTCGGTGGAGGTCGGTGAGGCGGCCGTGGACTCGCCCGACGTCGACATGGTCAGCTTCACCGGCTCGACGGCGGTCGGGCAGCGCATCGCCGAGGTGTGCGGGCGGGGCATGAAGAGGCAGTTGATGGAGCTGGGCGGGAAGGGGGCGGCGGTCGTCTTCGACGACGCGGACGTCGGGGCGGCGGTGGCGGGGATCGGGACGACGTTCTCCTTCTACAGCGGGCAGATCTGCACGGCCCCGACGCGGGTGCTGGCGCAGCGGGGGGTGTACGGGCGTCTGGTCGAGCAACTGGCGGCCTGCGCGGGCCGGTTGACGGTGGGCGACCCGCGGGAGCCGGACACCGTGGTGGGGCCGGTGATCTCGGCGGCGCATCGCGACCGGGTGGAGTCGTACGTGGAGCTGGGCCGCAAGGAGGGCGCGGTGGTGGTCGCGGGCGGGGAGCGGCCCTCGCATCCCGCCCGTGGCTTCTACGTCGCGCCCACCCTCCTCGCGGACTGCCGGAACGACATGCGCGTGGTCCGTGAGGAGATCTTCGGTCCGGTGGTCTCGGTCCTCCCCTTCGACGACGAGGAGGAGGCCGTCGCCCTCGCCAACGACAGCGACTACGGCCTGATCGACTACGTCTGGTCGGGCGACGTGGCCCGTGCCTTCCGCGTGGCCCGGCGGCTGCGGTCCGGCGGGGTCGGCGTCAACACCGTCGGCCGCAACATGGAGGCGCCGTTCGGCGGTTTCCGCAGGAGCGGGGTGGGGCGGGACGTCGGCAGCTACGCGCTGCACGCGTACAGCGAGGTGCAGTCGATCGTGTGGCCGGGGTGACCTCAGCGCTCGAAGTCCACCCGTACGGTCAGCAACCCGGTCCCCAGCGCCCGTACCGCCGTGCTGTTCAGCCGGGGCAGCGCCCGCAGCCGGGCGACCGGGTCGTCGTCGGGCAGGAGATGGGCCGTCCCCCGGTGCCACCGGCCCCGGATCCGCACCCGCACCCGCGGGTCCGCCTTGATGTTGCGGACGTACTGGGAGCGTTCGCCGAACTCCGAGACCAGCCAGAAGGAGTTCCCCACCCGCCGGCCGCCCACCGGCGTGCGGCGAGGCAGCCCTGAGACGCGGCCCGTGGTCTCCAGTACGGTCTGGGTCGGCAGGCGGCGCAGGATCGGGTTGAGCCGGCGCTGAACGGCCGCGACCGCCCGGTATTGGCTCTCGGCGTCACGGGGCATCGTTTCTGGGGCTCCTGTCTCGCATCCGTGCCGGTGCCCTTCCATGATGTCGAACGCAGGGTGCAAGGCTGGAGGCGGGCATGCGGATCGTGACGTGGAACCTGTGGTGGCGTTTCGGGCCCTGGGCCGAGCGGCAGAAGGCGATCCTCGCCGTCCTGCGCGACCTGCGCCCGGACGTCGTCGGCCTGCAGGAGGTGTGGGCCGCGGACGGCGAGAACCTCGCCGAGTGGCTCGCCGGTGAACTCGGCCTGCACTGTGTCTGGGCCGCCTCGGACGCCGCCGAGCTGTGGCAGCGCCGTATCGGGGACCCCACCGTCGACATCGGCAACGCGGTCCTCAGCCGCTGGCCCGTCGTCGAGCAGGACGCGCTGCGGCTGCCCGCCCCCGAGGAGCTCGACGACGGCCGGCTCGCCCTGTACGCCCGGCTCGACGCCCCCGGCCACCAGGTCGCCTTCTTCACCACCCACCTCACCTCGGCCCCCCACGCCTCGGCGGTGCGCTGCCGCCAGGTCTCCGCCCTCGCCGAGTTCGTCGCCGGTCACCGGGGCGGAACCGACTTCCCGCCCGTGGTCACCGGCGACTTCAACGCCTGGCCCGACTCCGACGAGATCCGGCTGCTGGGCGGATACAAGACGGCGCCCGCCGTGCCGCGCCAGGTGTTCATCGACGCCTGGGAGTACGCCGACCCGAGCGCCCCCTCCGTCACCTGGGACACCGCCAACCCGTATGTGGCGGCCGGCCGGGAGCCGAGCGTACGGATCGACTACATCCACGTCGGCCCGCCCGGCCCCGCCGGCCTCGGCCACGTCCGCGCGGTCCGCCGGGCCGGCGACGGCCCCGTGGACGGCGTGTGGCCCTCCGACCACGCGGCGGTCGTCGCCGACCTGGCCGGCCTGTGATCCGTCAGCCGGCCGACCGCCGCCCCAGGAAGACCGGGTTGGTGAACGCCGCCAGCGCGCCCGGCACCGGCCCCGCCGCTGCCTCGTGCCGCAACTCCGCCCGTACGTAGGCCGCGTACGACGGTGTCGTCAGCCACTCGACCACCCCCGAGCCCGACACCGGCAGCGGCGCACTGGTGAACAGCACCCCCTGGTCGGTCACGAACCGGACCGTGCAGCGGGGCGCGCCCGTCACCTCCAGCCGGACCGTCACCGGGGTGTCCCGGTCCACCTCCAGCCGCTCGCCGATGCCCGCGTGCTCACCGCGTCCGCCGGTCACCCGGAACGACAGCGTGACCCTGGAGGACTCGGCGACGTACGACCGGCCCGCCCGGATGCCCTCCTGGATCGCCTCCCGGGTCAGGTCGTCGGCCAGCACCACCGTCTGCGGGCTCCCCACCACGTCCGGGTCGCGGTGGGCGTCGCTGCTGCCCATCGCCGGGATCCAGCCGCGCCCCTCCCGCACCGACGCCACCAGCATGCTGTCCCAGTCGGCCAGCGTCACCTCGTCGTCCGGCGTGTAGGGGCCGTTCCACACCTCGACCGCGTCCGCCTCGCCGAAGCCGAACTTCCAGTTGCAGCCGACGCAGGTGGCGTGCGGATGGGCCGGGACCACCAGCCCCCCGGCCCGGCGGATCTGCCGGGCGAAGCGGCCGAAGCGGTTGTCGCGCGCCCGGTAGCGCCAGTCGACGAAGGTCCCCGGGTCCGTGCCGAGCGCCACCACGTGGCCGTTCCTCGTCGTGATCTCCTCGCCCAGCATGACCAGCAGGTCGTCCCCCGCGACGTCCGCCCAGTGCGCGTGCGCCGCGTGCGTGTTGTGCTCCGAGGAGTTGATGAAGTCCAGGCCCGCGGCCCGGGCGAGGGCTCCGATCTCCGCCGGGGTGCGGCGGCCGTCGGAGAACCAGGAGTGCAGATGGCAGTCGCCCCGGTACCAGTCACGCCCCCGGCCCTTGGCGCGCGGCGGCGGGTACACCGGCCGTACGGTCTCGCCGGGCTCCCCGTACGTCAGCGTGACCGTGATCTCGTACGACAGCCCCTGCGGGGCCACCGTGTACGGCCCGAGTGCGATGTGCCACGTGCCCGGGCGCACCGGCCCCGGGAGGTAGCCCGGCGTCGCGTCGTCCGCGCGGAGGAAGAACTCCGTGCGCGCCCCGCCCGACCAGCCCCTGAATCCCCGGCCGCCCAGCTCGGTGCCGCGTTCGTCGAAGATGCCGATGTCGAGGGCGTTGCCCGGGGTGCCGGCCGGGACGGACGGCCGGTCGTAGGTGTAGGCGACCCTGATCTCCCGTACGCCGGAGGGGACTTCGACGGGTACGTACACGAAGTCGGGCGACCCGGGCGGCAGGGTGCCCCGTACCGTCTTCGTCTCCTGGTCCCGGCCTGCGGCGGAAGCGAAGCTCACGCTTCCCAACGTAAGCGCGGCGGCGGCGCCCGTCACGAACAGCGCGCGTCTTTGGATGCCGTGGGCGTCTTCACACATACGGACCACTGTGGCGGTCGGGCGTGAACTCCCGTGGAAAAACAGGGGAATCGACGCCAGGGAAATGTCATGTACATGGGATGCCGACTGGTCGGTATGGACATGCGCACCTCGGCGCGGTAGAGATGCACCCATGCGCATCGCGGTCACCATCTTCCTCACCGACGAGACGATCACCCCGACCCGGCTCGCCCGTGAGCTGGAGCAGCGGGGCTTCGCCGGGCTGTACCTGCCCGAGCACACCCACATCCCCGTCGAACGGACCACGCCGTACCCGGCGGGGGGCGAGCTGCCCCGCGAGTACGGCCGCACCCTCGACCCCTTCGTCGCGCTCGGGCAGGCCGCGGCGGTGACCGAGCGGCTGGGTCTCGGCACCGGCATCACGCTCGTCGCCCAGCACGACCCGATCGACCTCGCCAAGCAGGCCGCGACCGTCGACCACCTCTCCGGCGGCCGGCTCACCCTCGGCGTCGGCTTCGGCTGGAACGTCGAGGAGGCCGCCGACCACGGCGTGGAGTGGCGCACGCGGCGCGAGCTCGTCCGGGACCGGATGGCCCTGATGCGGGCGCTGTGGTCGGACGAACCCACCGCCCACGACGGCGAGTTCGGCAGCGTAAGGGCCAGCTTCGCGCACCCCAAGCCCGTACAGAAGCCGCGCGGTCCCGTCGTCGGTCCGCGCACCCTCCTCGGCGGGGC
The DNA here is from genome assembly GCF_030386795.1 of Streptomyces sp. S.PNR 29. Classification (GTDB taxonomy): domain Bacteria; phylum Actinomycetota; class Actinomycetes; order Streptomycetales; family Streptomycetaceae; genus Streptomyces. The sequence continues at coordinate 636,920 of NZ_JANUQM010000001.1, read as the reverse complement.
GGCCGGGCCGAAACTGTTCGCACACATCTGCGAGTACGCCGATGGGTGGCTGCCGATCGGCGGACGCGGCCTGTCCGAGTCACTGCCCGCGCTGCGCGCCGCCTGGGCCGACGCCGGCCGCGACCCGGAGGCCCTCCAGGTCGTCCCCTACGCCGTCCACCCCAGCCCCGGCAAGCTCGCACACTACGCCGACCTCGGCATCGAAGAGGTCGTGGTGCAGCTGCCGTCGGCGGGTGAGGCGGAGGTTCTGGGGGCGTTGGACGCTTATGCGCCCTATATCTCAGGCCAGTGACGGCGTGCGCCTGTGATTCAATCCACCTCATGAGAATCGCCTGGTTAGCCTGGCTCGTGCGTCACTTCGATGAATACGGTTACAACGACGGACTGTTGCGCGCCACGATCGGCACGGTCGCCGTGCTCGTCACCGCCGCGCTGATCGGTGGCGCCCTGCGCCGCCACCGGCCCGCCGACCTGATCGCCGCCGGCCTCACCTTCGCGGTCGGTATCGGCTGGCTGGCCTTCCATTGAGGGAATGCTCCCCGCTCGGCTGATCACCCCGCTCGTATGCTCGAAGGATGACGACTCCCGCGACCCCCGGAACCGGCCCCACCGAGAACTCCATGCGTCGCGCCCTCAAGCGCGCCCGGGACGGCGTCGCCCTCGACGTCTCCGAGGCGGCGGTGCTGCTCCAGGCCCGTGGGCAGGACCTGGAGGACCTCTGCGCCTCCGCCGCCCGGGTGCGGGACGCGGGCCTCGAACAGGCCGGCCGCCCCGGTGTCATCACGTACTCGAAGAGCGTCTTCATCCCCCTCACCCGGCTGTGCCGGGACAAGTGCCACTACTGCACCTTCGTCACCGTCCCCGGCAAGCTGCGCCGCGCCGGGCACGGCATGTTCATGTCCCCCGACGAGGTCCTCGACATCGCCCGCAAGGGCGCGGCCCTCGGCTGCAAGGAAGCCCTCATCACCCTCGGCGACAAGCCCGAGGACCGCTGGCCGGAAGCGCGGGAGTGGCTCGACGCGCACGGCTACGACGACACCATCGCCTACGTCCGCGCGATCTCCATCCGGATCCTGGAGGAGACGGGCCTGCTGCCCCACCTCAACCCGGGCGTCATGACCTGGACCGACTTCCAGCGCCTGAAGCCCGTCGCCCCGTCGATGGGCATGATGCTGGAGACGACGGCCACCCGGCTGTGGTCCGAGCCCGGCGGCCCGCACCACGGCTCCCCGGACAAGGAGCCCGCCGTACGCCTGCGCGTCCTTCAGGACGCCGGCCGCTCCTCCGTCCCCTTCACCTCCGGCATCCTCATCGGCATCGGAGAGACGTACGACGAGCGGGCCGAGTCCCTCTTCGCCCTCCGCAAGATCTCCCGGGCCTACCACGGCATCCAGGAACTGATCATCCAGAACTTCCGCGCCAAGCCCGACACCGCGATGCGCGGCATGCCGGACGCGGAGCTGGACGAGCTGGTCGCCACGGTCGCCGTCGCCCGGCACATCATGGGCCCGTCCGGCTGCCTCCAGGCCCCGCCCAACCTGGTCGACGCCGAGTACGAGCGCCTCATCCGCGCCGGCATAGACGACTGGGGCGGGGTCTCCCCGCTCACCATCGACCACGTCAACCCGGAGCGTCCCTGGCCGCAGATCGAGGAGCTGGCGCAGAAGTCCCGTGCGGCCGGATTCGACCTGCGCGAACGCCTCTGCGTCTACCCGGAGTTCGTCCGGCGCGGCGAGCCCTGGCTGGACCCCCGCCTGCGCCCGCACGTCCAGGCGCTGGCGGATCCGGAGACGGGCCTGGCCCTCCCGGACGCGGTCGTCGAAGGCCACCCGTGGCAGGAACCGGACGAGGCCTTCCGGCCCACCGGCCGCACCGACCTGCACCGCACCATCGACACCGAGGGCCGCACCGCCGACCGCCGCGACGACTTCGACGAGGTGTACGGCGACTGGGCCGCCCTGCGCGAGGCCGCCGCGCCCGGGATGGTGCCGGAGCGCATCGACACGGACGTACGGCAGGCCCTGCGGACGGCGGCCGACGACCCGACGCGGCTCACGGACGAGGAGGCGCTGGCGCTGCTGCACGCGGACGGTCCGGCGCTGGACGCGCTGTGCGCGGTGGCCGACGACCTGCGCAAGTCGGTGGTCGGCGACGACGTGACGTACATCGTCACCCGGAACATCAACTTCACCAACGTCTGCTACACGGGCTGCCGCTTCTGCGCCTTCGCGCAACGCCGCACGGACGCCGACGCCTACACCCTGTCGCTGGACCAGGTCGCGGACCGGGCCCAGCAGGCCTGGGACGTGGGCGCGGTCGAGGTCTGCATGCAGGGCGGCATCCACCCGGACCTGCCGGGCACGGCGTACTTCGACATCGCGCGGGCGGTGAAGTCCCGCGTCCCCGGCATGCACGTGCACGCCTTCTCGCCGATGGAGGTCGTCAACGGCGCGACCCGCACCGGCATGTCCATCCGGGAGTGGCTGACGGCGGCGAAGGAGGCCGGCCTGGACTCGATCCCGGGCACGGCGGCGGAGATCCTCGACGACGAGGTCCGCTGGATCCTGACCAAGGGCAAGCTGCCGACGGCGACCTGGATCGAGGTCGTCACGACCGCGCACGAGCTCGGCATCCGGTCGTCGTCGACCATGATGTACGGACACGTCGACCAGCCCCGCCACTGGCTGGGCCACCTGCGCACCCTCGCCGGCATCCAGCAGCGCACGGGAGGCTTCACGGAGTTCGTGACCCTGCCGTTCATCCACACCAACGCGCCGGTGTACCTGGCGGGCATCGCACGCCCCGGCCCGACGATCAGGGACAACCGCGCGGTCACGGCGATGGCCCGCCTCCTCCTGCACCCGTGGATCCCCAACATCCAGACCAGCTGGGTGAAGCTGGGCACGGAGGGCGCGGCCGAGATGCTGCGCTCCGGCGCCAACGACCTGGGTGGCACGCTCATGGAGGAGACGATCTCGCGGATGGCGGGCTCGTCGTACGGCTCGTACAAGTCGGTCAAGGACCTGATCGCGGTGGCGGAGGCGGCGGGCCGCCCGGCCCGTCCGCGCACCACCCTGTACGGCGAGGTGCCCGAGGAGCGGCAGCGGGCGGCTCAGGCGTCGGACGGGCATCTGCCGGAGCTGCTGCCGGTGCTGGACTGACCTGTACGGGTCCGGCTTTTACGGGGCTGACCTTTACGGGACGGACCTGTGCGGGGCGGGACGGACAGGGGGCTCACAGTACGATGATCGGACCCTGAATGTGTGGGGTCCCGTAGCTGAGGAGATGCGTGCCCGTGCCTGCCCGACTTCCTTCGTGGGCCTGGGTGACCGGGCTGACCACGGGGGCGATAGCCGTGGTGGTCGTCCTGACCGTGCAGGCGGACCAGGGCGCGAAGCCCACCGCCACGGCGACCCGGCCGAGCCCGTCGGTGTCGGCGGGCGTGCATCCCACCCCCAAGACGTCGGAGCCGGCGGCGGTGCCGGACGACTCCGGCACCGGCCGCCGGATCGTCTACTCCCTCGGCCAGAAGCGGGTCTGGCTGGTCGACGCCAGCGACGCCGCCCGCCGCACCTTCGCCGTGTGGCCCGGCACCGTGAGCCCTGACCCGGGCAGCTACTCGGTCTCCCTCCGCCGGGACGCCACGACCGGCTCCGACGGCGTGCAGATCGAGCACATCGTCTACTTCACCGCCAAGTCCGGCGTCTCGATCGCGTTCTCCAACGCCGTGGACGGCTCCTCGCCCCCGCCCGCCTCGGGCACGCGGACCGGCGGCATCCGCATGCGCACGGCGGACGGTGCGGTGCTGTGGAAGTTCGGGGAGACGGGCACGACCGTGGTGGTCGTCGAGTAGGCGTCCGTCTCCTGGCGGATGGGGCGTGCTGCCGTCTGCATCCTTCGATGTAGGGCGGTTTCGGCTCCGCTCACGACGATGCGCGGCGGAACCGCCGTGACGATGAACGCATGACGCACACGGACGCGCGAGCCCCTCGGGCGCCGGAGACCCCGGCCACCCGACGGCGACTTCCCCTCCTCGACGTACTGCGCGGGGTGGCCATCCTCGGCACGCTCATGACGAACATCTGGATCTTCACCGGTCCGGGTGCGGAATGGGGAGTTCTGGAGGGATCCGCCTCGGGTGAGCTGTCCTTCGGGTCGGTCCCGGACGCCGTCGAAGGCACCTTCAGCGTGCTCGGGAACGGCAAGTTCCTGTCGCTGCTGACGATTCTGTTCGGAGTCGGGCTGGCCATCCAGTACGGCTCGGCGGAGCGGCGCGGGCAGCCGTGGCCGGGGCGCTACCGGTGGCGGGCGCTGTTCCTGTTCGGTGAGGGCACGGTGCACTTCGTGCTGGTCTTCGCCTGGGACGTACTGATGGGGTACGCCGTCACCGCACTGTTCGTCGCCTGGCTGCTGACCCGCTCGCGGCGGGCGCAGCGCCGGGTGATGTGGTGGGCGGCCGGCCTGCATCTGGCGCTGCTCGGCCTGCTGACGGCAGCACTGGTTCTCGCGGGCGACGAGGACGCGGGCACCGTCTCCCCGGAGGTCGTCGACCTGTACGCGCACGGCGACTACCTGGACCAGATCGCCTTTCGTCTGCAGAACGCGATCGCGCTGCGCATGGAACCGGTGCTGACCTTCTTCCTGCTCGTCTTCCTCTTCCTGCTGGGCGTACGGCTGTTCCGGGCCGGGGTGTTCGGAGCGGACGAGACGGGACGCCGGCTGCGCTCCCGCCTGCTGTGGTGGGGGCTCGGTCTCGGACTGCCGCTCAACGTGGCGGCGGCACTGGGCGGCCCCGACCTGTTCGCCCTGGCCCGGTACGGGACGGCCCCGCTGCTGGCCCTCGGGTACATCGGGCTCGTCGGCGCGCTGGTGGACCGGGTACGGCGGCCGGGCCCGCTCATGACGGGGCTCACCTCCGTCGGCCGCACCGCCCTGTCCGGCTATGTCTTCCAGAACGTGCTGTGCGTGCTCGTCTCGTACGGCATCGGGCTGGGCCTCGCGGAACGGCTCGGCGACACCGGCCCCTGGTGGGTGGTGGGACTGTGGGCCGTGGTCTGCGCGGTCCTGATGGTGGGCTCCACGCTGTGGTTGCGGCGTTTCACGGCAGGGCCCCTCGAGGCGGTCCAGAAGTGGGCCCTGCGCCGCTGATATTCGTCAGGTGTCGGTCTGCCGTGCCTGCCCCGACGGCAGATGGTTGACGATCAGCACGATCCCGCTGAAGACGAACACCCTGATCGCGGCGTCGAGTCCGTTCCAGTCCCCGGACTGCCACATGGCGAACCACTCACCGCCGATCGCGATGAACCCGGCGCCGAACAGCAGCATCAGCATCAGCAGACCGTAGGTGGAGAAGCGGCGGGCACGGAGGTCGTCGCGGCGGAACCACAGCCAGGTGCCGTATATCAGCACGAGGGCGGCGACGGTCTCCCAGACGATGATCGCGACGTAGGCGGCGTCCTGGATCCAGGTGGTCGTGATCGCCCGCCACATCAGGTCCTCGTCCTTGAACGTCGTGTCCATGGCCAGGACATGACGTACGAACTGCTGGTTGGTGCCGAAGTCCGTGATGTTCCCGAAGGCGACGAGGGTGATGTAGAGGGCGACGGTGCCGGTGAGGAGGGTGGCGGCGAGCGGCAGGGCGCCGCGTGAGGTGGTGGTGGGTGTGGAGTTGGAGGTGGGCATGACACTCATCTTGCCCGTCGCGCGCGGTGCCGCAACGTGCCTTTTTCCACGGTGTTTCCACGGTGCCGCAGAGAACAGCAGCGTCACCCATGCATCCACCCATGCGCCCCCCGTTGAGGGGGCTCAGCAAGGGTGCGGTCGCAGACCTGCCAGCCATCTCTCGGCAGGCCTGCTGGACTAACGCCATGCCGACAACCACCCCCGCTTCAGTCGATGGCCGAGGCTTGTCCCCTCGAACCCCACTGGTGGGCTGGCCGGCCGTGGTCTCGGTGATGCTGGGCGTCTTCGCCATCGTCACCACCGAGATCCTGCCGATCGGCCTGCTCACCTCGATCGGGTCCAGCTTCACCGTCTCGGACGGGATGGCCGGGCTGATGATGACGATGCCCGGCTTCCTGGCGGCGATCGCCGCTCCCCTGGTCACCGCGGCCACGGCACGCTTCGACCGCCGGCTGATGCTCTGCGTCTTCATGCTCCTGCTGGCACTGGCGAACTTCCTCGCCGCCGCGGCATCCGACTACTGGCTGGTACTGGTTTCCCGGATCATGGTCGGCATCACGATCGGCGGCTTCTGGTCGATCGGAGCCGGGTTGGCGGAACGACTGGTGCCACCGGCCTCGGCCGGCAGGGCAACTGCCGTGATCTTCTCCGCCGTTCCGCTGGGATCCGTCCTCGGCGTGCCCACGGGCACCCTCGTCGGGGATCTCGCCGGATGGCGAACGGCCTTCACCGTCATGGGAGTTCTGTCGGTAGGCGTACTGGTCATGCTGCTCATGTCCGTGCCGCCGCTTCCTCCTGTCCAGGCCACCCGGTTGAGCGTCCTCAGCGGCATGCTCCGCAGCACCAGCACCCGCTTCGCACTCCTGCTGACGTTCCTCGTGGTGCTGGCTCACTTCGGCACCTACACCTACGTGACGCCGTTCCTCGAACAGGTCACGCACGCGGGCGACGCTCTGATCACCACCTTCTTGCTGCTCTACGGTGCCGCCGGCATCCTCGGCAACTTCCTGGGCGGAGCCTGGGTGGCCCGGTATCCGCGAACCCTCTTCGGGCTCGCGGCCGGTCTGATCGCCACCGTGACCCTGCTGCTTCCCGTGCTGGGCCGCTGGGAGATCGGCGCGGTCATCCTGCTGATCGCCTGGGGCATGGCGTATGGCGCCGTGCCGGTCGCGTCCCAGACCTGGTTCTCCCAGGCGGCGCCGCATGCCCCGGAAGCGGCATCGGTCCTGTTCACCGCTTCCTTCCAGGCAACGATCTCCATCGGCGCACTCGCGGGGGGCGCCGTCCTGGACCGCACCTCTCCGTCCGCGGTCATGCTGCTGGGCGGTTGCGCCGCCGTTCTCATGGTCCTGGCCGTCACCACTCACAAGCCGCGAGCCACGTGACTCACCCGGGCGCCGTCGCGGCGCTGACCTCCAAGCCCATGCTGGGAATGGCCGACTACCGGTCGACGGCGCCGCACCCCGTCTCGCTCGCGGCTACCGGGTTTTCCTTGCGCCGCCGTTGACGTTGAGGACTTGCCCCGTGATGTGGCGGGCGGCCGGTGAGGCGAGGAAGGCGACCGCGCCCGCGATGTCGGCCGGGGTTCCGGGGCGGCCCGTGGAGGTGGCGGCGATCAGGGTGGCGCGGCGTTCGTCGGAGAGCTTGTCGCGGAAGAACTCGGTGTCGGTGATGTAGCCGGGTGCGACCACGTTGGCGGTGATGTCTCGTGGCCCGAGGGCGTCGGCAAGGCTCAGGTTCCAGGTGGCGAGGCCCGCCTTGGACGCTCCGTAGGAGTCGGCTCCCTGGTCGGCCGCTATGGAGCCGATGTGGATGACCGCACCGCCCGGGGCGAGGCGGTCGTCGAGGGCCCGGGTCGTGAGAGCGGCACTGATGAGGTTGGCGTCGATATTGGCGCGGAAGTCGCGGGCGAAGGCGGCGAGGTCGGTCTTGCCGTCGGCGTCGAAGACGATGTTGCCGCCCGCGTTGTTGACCAGCACGTCGATGCGCTCGGGGAGTTCGGACACGAGCCGAAGGAGGGCCTCGGGGTCGGTGTGGTCGCAGACCAGGGGCCGGACGCCGGTTTCAGCCGCAAGGTCGTCGAGGGGACCGGGACGACGGCCGGTGACGATGACATTCTCGTTCTGGTCGGAGAAATGGCGGGCGATGGCGCGGCCGATGCCGGTGCCGCCGCCGGTGACCAGGATCGAGCGTGGCATACGATGAGCCTCCAGATTCAGGTCTAAATTTAGAGCTAAACGTAACACGGGAGAGGGTCGGCATGGCAAATGAGCCCACCACGCCGAAGAGCATGAGCTACCCGACGGACGGCGACTCCACGTACCCGGTGCAGGACATCGCCGCCGCCTGGGAGCGCGAACGGCCCGGCACTCCCGTTACGTCGATCGGGATCGTCACGCCCATCTGGCGGCTGGCGAAGCTGCTGGGCGACGACCGGCGGCGGGTCCTCGCGCAGGCCGGAGTCGATGCCGCGACCCTCGACCTGCTGAGTGTTCTGCGACGGAGCGGCGAGCCGTACATGCTGAGCACGCGCGAACTCAGCCGGCGGTCACTGGTCACCGCCGGCGCCATCTCGCAGCGCGTCGCCCGCGCGGAACGCGACGGGCTCGTCACCCGCCGGCCCGGGCAAGGGCGGCCCCGCACCGTCCTGGTCTCGCTGACCCGGGCCGGACACGATCTGGTCGAGACCACCGTCGACCAGGTTCTGGGCCGGGAGGCCGAGTTGATCGGCGGCCTGACGCCCGAGCAGCAGAGCCACCTCACCGAACTGCTCCGGCTACTGCTCCAGCAGGTTCAGCACCGACTCGGCGACGACCGCATCTCCCATGTAGGCGATGAGTGAAGGCGTGTCGCTCCCTGGCGGGGATCGGTGGACGGGAGCCGTCTGAACCCTCCGTCCCCGTTCGTTTACAGTGCTGAGCGTCGTACGTACGGACGGATGCCCCGGGGAGGTCTGCGTGGCTGCGACAGCTGGTGCCGTCTGGGGACGGGCCGAGCAGCAGGACTTCCGTAGCCGGGTGCGCGGGACCCTGCTCGGGGTGGCCGTCGGGGACGCGTTGGGTGCGCCCGTCGACGGGCTGGAACTGGAGGGGATCCGGGAGGCGTACGGGGCCGAGGGGCTCGTCGACCTCGCCCCTGCCTACGGACGGCGCGGCGCCGTCACGCATCTCACGCAGCTCACCCTGTTCTCCGTCGACGGACTGATACGGGCCCAGGTGCGCCGCGACACCGGAGCCTGGCATCCGCCGACCGATCTGCACCGGGCGTATCTGCGCTGGGCGGCCACCCAGCGTGACTGGGGGCCGGACCTGAGGCGGAAGGACGACGGCTGGCTGGCGCGGGAGGAGTGGCTGTACGCCCGCCGTGACCCCACCCGCGCGCTCCTGATGGGCCTCGCCGACGAGACCATGGGCACGCTGGACGCACCCAAGAACCCGGGGGAGCAGGGGCCCGAGGCCGCCGTCCGGTCCGCCCCCTTCGGGCTGCTGGTCGGCTGGGAGCCGCAGCTGGTCGTCCAGCTCGCCGTGGAGTGCGCGGCGCAGACCCACGGCCACCCCACCGCCTACCTGGCGGCGGGCGCGTACGCCGTGATCGTGCACGGGCTGGCCTGCGGCGACAGCCTGGACGGGGCGGTGCAGCGGGCGCTCGCGCTGCTGGCCCCCCGCGCCGGGCATCAGCCGGTGTCCAGCGCCCTGCAGCACGCGCTGGGCGCGGTACGGCAGGGGCTGCCCACGCCGGACCGGGTGGCCGAGCTGATCGGGGACGGCACGGCGGAGGGGCTCGTGGCCGCCGCCGTGTACTGCGCGCTGGTCGGCGAGGACGCCCGGCACGGTCTGCGCCTCGCCGTCAACCACAGCGGGCCCTCGGCCGCCATGGGCGCCCTGACCGGCGGTCTGCTCGGTGCCCTGCACGGCGAGACGGCCCTCCCGCCGGCCTGGCTGGCCGAGCTGGAGGGCCGTCCGACGATGCTGGAACTGGCCGACGACTTCGCCATGGAGATGACCCAGGGCCCCGCCCTGCACGGTCCGGCGGGATCGTCACCGGGGTGGCTCGCCCGGTATCCGCGAGCCTGAAACCGAGAGCCAGGCCGCCCGGTCCCGGTCCCGCTCCTAGTCCTTCACCCGCGTCCCCACCACGTCGTCCGCCGGGCCCGCCGGTGCCGGTACCGCCGCGGCGGCGGTTCCGTCGTCGTCCGTGTTGATCTTCTCGATGATCGCGAGCCGCTCCGGGGTGTCCTCCGGCTTCACGAAGCCGACCAGGATGTACAGGACCAGCGACACGGCCAGCGGGATCGACACCTGGTACTGGAGCGGGACCCCGCCCTCGACGTTCCAGTTGATCGGGTAGTTGACCAGCCAGAAGGCCAGCAGGCCCATCGACCAGCTCACCAGTGCCGCCGTCGGGCCGGAACGGCGGAACGGGCGCAGCAGGCCGAGCATCATCGGGATGGCCATCGGGCCCATCAGACCGGCCACCCACTTGATGACGACCGTGATGATGTCCTTGAAGGTCGGGGAGTTGACCTGGGTCGCCGCCGCCATGGACAGGCCGAGGAAGACGACGGTCGCGATCCGTGCCACGCGCAGGCCCTGGCCCTGGCTCCAGGTCCGCGCCCTGGCCCACACCACGGGCGCGCAGTCCCGGGTGAAGACGGCCGCGATGGCGTTGGCGTCGGAGGAGCACATGGCCATGGTGTGCGAGAAGAAGCCGACGATGACCAGACCCAGCAGGCCGTGCGGCAGCAGCTGTTCGGTCATCAGGGCGTAGGAGTCGGAGCCGTCCGGCTTCTGCGACTCGACCAGCAGCGGCGACATCCACATGGGGAAGAAGAGGACGAGCGGCCAGACCAGCCACAGGATCGCGGACAGCCGTGCCGACCGTTCGGCCTCGCGGGCGTTCGGCGTGGCCATGTAGCGCTGGGCCTGGTTGAGCATGCCGCCGTTGTACTCGAAGAGCTTGATGAAGAGGAAGGCGAGCAGGAAGACCGTGCCGTACGGGCCGACCAGCGGCTCCTCATGGCCCTGGAGCTCCGGCTGGTCCCACACACCGAAGAAGCCGCCGTGGTCGTCGAGCCGTACCACCACGGCCACGAACATCGCGACACCGGCCAGCAACTGGATGACGAACTGGCCGAGTTCGGTCAGCGCGTCCGCCCACAAGCCGCCGATCGTGCAGTAGATCGCGGTGATGCCACCGGTGATGAGGATGCCCTGGTTGAGGGAGATGCCGGTGAAGACGGAGAGCAGAGTGGCGATGGCCGCCCACTTCGCACCGACGTCGACGATCTTCAGCAGCATGCCGGACCAGGCCAGCGCCTGCTGGGTCTTCAGGTCGTAACGATTCTTCAGGTACTCCAGCGGGGAGGCCACGTGGAGACGGGAGCGCAGGCGGTTGATGCGTGGGGCGAAGAGCTTCGACCCGATGGCGATGCCTAACGCGATCGGGAAGGACCAGGTGACGAAGGAGGTGACGCCGTAGGTGTAGGCGATGCCCGCGTAGCCGGTGAACATCACCGCGCTGTAGCCCGACATGTGGTGCGAGATGCCGGAGAGCCACCAGGGCATCTTGCCGCCGGCCGTGAAGAAGTCGCTGACGTTGTCCACACGTTTGTGCGACCAGACGCCGATGGCGACCATCACCGCGAAGTAGCCGATGAGCACGGCCCAGTCGAGACTGTTCATGTGCCACCCTTCCAGGGTCCGCCTTGTGAACGGCCCGCCTATCCTGAGCGCGGAAACATGGGCACGACAAGGAAGAGGTAGGTCAAGGGCGAGTAAAATAGTTCTGCACGCTGACTTCAGTTCACTTACCTGAACAGACGCGGTGACTGGAAATCATCGGTCAGCGCATCAGCTCCCCGGCGTTCACCAGGAGCGACTGGCCCGTGATCGCCCGAGCCCGGTCCGAGGCCAGGAACACCGCCGCGTCCGCCACGTCCCCGTCCGTCGCCAGTTCCGGCAACGCCATCCGGCCGGTGAGCCTGCCCAGCACCTCCGCCTCCGGCACCCCCTCGCTCTGCGCGGTGAACCGCACGTACGCCTGCACCGGCGGGCCCCACATCCAGCCCGGCAGCACGGTGTTGACCCGGATCCGGTACGGCCCCAGCTCCCGCGCCAGCGAGTACATCGCGCTGGTCAGCGCGCCCTTCGAGGCCGCGTACGCCGCCTGCCGCACCTGCGAGGGCGCCGCCACCGCCGACTGGGTCCCGACGAACACCACGGAACCGCCCCCGCCGTCCTTCAACGCCGGCAGGCAGGCCCGCGTCATCCGCAGCGTCCCCAGCAGGTTCACGTCGATCACCGACTGCCAGGTCGTGAAGTCGGCGTCCTCCAGCCCGCCGAAGTGGCTGTCCAGTGCCGCCACATGGATCACCGCGTCGATCCCGCCGAACCGCTCCCGCGCCAGCCCCGCCAGCGCCTCGCACTGCCGCTCGTCGGTGATGTCCGTCGCCCGGTACGCCGTGTGCGTCCCGCCCGGATCCAGCTCCGCCGCCGTCTTCGCCAGGTTCGCCTCCGTACGCGCCCCCAGCGCGGCGTTCCCCCCGTCCCGCACGACGGCCGCCGCGACCTGCCGCCCGAGCCCCGCTCCGACCCCCGACACGACGACCGTTCTGCCCGCGAGCAGTGACATACCCGGACCTCCCGGACCCTGGCGGATTTTCTGACGGGGCGTCAGAGTATGGGCGACCGTGGGACGAAGGAAGACCGAAGGAAGACCAAGGAAGACGAAGGAAGACCAAGGAAGGCGAAGGAAGGGGAAGGCGCATGAGCGAGGAGACCCGCAGCGAGCTGTACGCCGAGCTGGCCGCCGTGGGGCCGTACGGAGTCCGCCCCGGCCACGCGCTCATCACCCTGGTCGAACCGCACCCGGGCCACGAGTACGCCTACAACCGCTGGTACGAGGACGACCACTACTACGCCGGCGCCATGGCCATGCCCTGGATGTACGCCGGCCGCCGCTGGGTCGCGACCAGGGACCTGCAACTCCTGCGCTACCCCGAGAAGTCGGCGGTCGCCCGGCCCGTCACCACCGGCTGCTACCTCTCCACGTACTGGATCACCGACGGGCGCTACGACGACCACATGCGCTGGACCGTCGCCATCAACCGGCGCCTCAACCGCGACGGCCGCGTCTACCGCGACCGCACCCATGTGTTCACGGCCTTCCAGGACCACGAGGCGACCGTGTACCGGGACGGGGCTGCGGGCCCCCGTGACATCCACGCCCTCGACCACCCCTACGCGGGCCTGGTCCTCCAGGTCGTCGAGGCCGGCTCGGCCGGGCAGCGCGCGGAGCTGCTGGAGTGGCTGCGCTCCCGCCACCTGCCCAAGCGGCTGGCAGGCTCCCCGTCGGCGCTGGTCACCGTCTTCCGCCCCACTCCGCTGCCCGGCGACCGCATGTCGTACGTCCAGCAGGTCGAGGGCACGGACACCCGGCTGACCCTGCTCTGGTTCCTTCAGGCGGATCCGCGGGAGTGCTGGGAGCACTGCTTCACGGGGCTGGACACGGCGGTCGCCGAGTCGGGGCTGGGACGGGTGGAGCTGGTGGCGCCGTTCATCCCCACGGTGCCGGGCACCGACACCTACGTGGACCGGCTCCGCTGACCGTCAGCGCAGCTCCTCCGGGCACGGCGTCCCGCGCGGCACGGTGTACGGGGCCGCCAGACGGTACGTCCCCGCCTTCGGGGCCAGCAGCACCGTCCACTTGTCGCCCTCCGGGTCCTCCTCCGTCTCCGTCAGGCAGCCGTTGACGTTGTCGTACGTCTTCGGCTCGCCCTCGGGGCGGTTCTGGGAGGCCTCGGTCTCCTGGGGCGGGTCGAGCTTCTTGCCCTCGGCGTCCACGATGCTCAGCCACGGCGAGTAGGGGATGCGGATCAGGATCCGGCCGGGCCTGCTCACCCGCATCGTCCACTCGCCCTGCTCGGCCCGTTCGACGACCGCGTTCGGCGCGGCGAGCGGCGTCGGATCGGTCACCTCGAACAGCTGCCAGTTCGCGTCGCCCCAGACCTGCTTCAGATACGGCAACCCGCGCTGCACCAGCTGCCGCTCGCGCTCGGCGCCCGTGCCGTCCGGCTCGTCCTTCGGCAGGACGACGAAGTGCACGGCCCAGCGCTTCAGCCACTCGCGGTAGTTCGCCGAGTTGAGCGTGTCGTCGTAGAAGAGCGGGTTGCGCTCCATGTCGGCCTGGCGGTTCCAGCCGCGCGCCAGGTTGACGTACGGCGCGAGCGCGGAGGCCTCGCGGTGGGAGCGGGCGGGCACGACCTCGACGCGGCCCTTCTCGGCGCCGACCTCCTGCAGTTCGTTCACCAGCGGCGCCAGCTCGCGCGCCCAGGACGCCGCGGGGGCGGCGTGGATGATGTCGTCGGCCGTCTTGAAGCTGATCCAGCCGCCGAAGCCGAGCAGGGCCAGCACGCACGCGTACCAGCGGCGCGAGCGCGGCACCGTGAAGGGCAGCGCCGCCACCAGCGTCATCCCGGCGAACAGCATCGCCAGCCGCGTGATGTTGGAGCCGATCTGCGAGCTGATCAGCCAGACCAGGACGACCGACAGGCCGTACACCGCCGCCACCAGCCGGACCGTCTTCCAGTCCTCCGGGACGAGCACGAAGACGAGAACCGAGTACAGGAACGGCAGGATCACCGAGCCGATCATCATCGGCTGGGTGCCGGAGAAGGGGAACAGCCAGGCCGACACGGCCACGACCGCGGTCGGCGCCAGACCCAGCGCCCAGGCGCCCGGCCGCCGCTTCTGCAGGAACAGCGCCACCGCCACGAAGCCCACGAACAGCCCCGCCACCGGCGAGGACATGGTCGCGAGCGCGGCCAGAGGCGCCGCGCACAGCGCCTTCGCCCAGCGCTTGTAGCGCCAGCGGTACGGCCAGCAGAACACGACGGCGACCGCGCCCAGCGCGAACATCGTGCCGAGGCCGAAGGTCACGCGGCCGGAGATCGCGTTGCACAGCAGCCCGAAGACCCCGGCCAGCGCCGCCCACAGCGGGTTGCGCACCGAGCGGCTGCGGATGAGGACCAGCGTCAGCAGGCCCGCGGAGATGGTCCCCGCGATCATCATCGTCGTACGGACCCCGAGCAGCGACATCAGATACGGCGAGACCACGCTGTACGACACCGGGTGCATACCGCCGTACCAGGCGAGGTTGTACGCGGAGTCGGGGTGCCGGCCGACGAACTCGGCCCAGGCGTCCTGGGCGGCGAGGTCGCCGCCGCTGGTGGCGAAGGTGAAGAACCAGACGACGTGGAGCACACCGGCGAGACCCGTGACCGACAGCACCGGGTGCCGCAGCAGCCGCTCGCGCAGGGCCTGGACGGCCGAGCCTTCCCTACCGCTCTGTCCGGGTGGCGCGGGCAGCTGTATTCGCGGGCCGTGTACCGGGCCCGGATCGGCGTCGTCGGCGCGTGTCGGCTCCGCAGTGGCCACCTGAAGGCACTCCCCGTGTCCCGTCTTCTGTTCCTCGGCCGCGTCCCGTTCTCTTGTCGTTCACGGCTTCGTTTCCGCGACCGGCGACCTGCCCCGGTTCGTGACGCTAGCACGCAGGGCGTGACCCGCCCCCCGGTCCTCCCTCGTACACGGCGGCCGCCGCCCCCTCGGGGACGGCGGCCGCCCTGCCGTTTCCGCTCAGCCCAGGCGGGTCAGCTTGTCCGCCCAGCCCGGTTCGACGAGGTCCTTCTGGAGCGCGACCGGGACCTGCACCGCGCCGCTGGTGCCGCCGTCGCCCACGGTGAGCGTGCCGACCTCGGTGCCGGCCTTCGCCGTATGCGGCAGTTCGTCCGCCTTGAACGTCAGCTTCACGGTGAGCCCCGCCCAGCCGACGGCCTTGACGTCCTCGGTGGCGACGACCGGCGTACGGCCGCCGAGACCGTCGTCGGCGTAGCCCACGACGTCGCCCTTCTTCAGGATCGTCGCCGACTCCAGCGCGCTCTGCGCGGCCCGGATCAGCTTGTCGCCCGAGTCGAGGGCGGCGGCGAGGATGCCGGTGCCGTTGTCCGGCTGGCGCACCACGGCACCGACGATGGTCCGCGTCTCACCGCCGATCTCCTTCTTCGCCGCGAAGACGAGGTTGCCGAGCGCCGAGGTGGTGGTGCCGGTCTTGATGCCGACCACGTTGTTGCTGCCGACCAGCTGGTTCCAGTTGGGGTGGTTGGCGCCCTTGTAGTCGGTGTACGACATCATCGCCGCGACCTCCCGGAAGGCGGGCTGCTTCATCGCCTCCTTGGCCAGCTTCACCTGGTCCACGGCCGTGCTGACGGTCGTGTTGTTCAGACCGGACGGGTCGGTGTACGTCGTGTTCTTCATCCCGAGGTCCTTGGCGGCGTCGTTCATCTTGGTGACGAACGCCTTCTCGGACCCCGCGTCCCACCGGGCGAGCAAGCGAGCGATGTTGTTCGCGGACGCGATCAGGATGCTCTCCAGGGCCTCACGCTGGGAGATCGAGTCGCCCGCGGTCACGGGGACGGTCGACTCCTGGCCCGCGTCCGACTGGTCCTCGGCCGTCTGATCGATCTTGAGCTTCGGGCCGTTGGCACCGCTCTTCAGCGGGTGGTCGCGCAGGATGAGGTACGCGGTCATGACCTTGGCGACACTGGCGATCGGCACGGGCTTCTGCTCACCCGACGAGCCGAACGAACCGATGCCCTGCACGTCCAGCGCGGCCTGTCCGGCGGACGGCCACGGGATGTCGACCTTGCTGCCCTCGAAGGCGTAGCTGTCCTTCGCGGTCAGGTCGAGCGTGGGCTGCGGGAGCGGACGCAGGGTCTGTACGACCGCAAAGATCACCACCAGCAGCAGGACCAGCGGCGTCCAGATCTTGACCCGCCGGGCCAGGGTGCGCAGCGGGGTCGGCGGGGGCGGCGGCGTGTTGGTCAGCTCCGCCAGCAGATCCAGCGGCGGCTTCGGCGGCAGCGGCTGCTGCGTCGTCCGCTCCGGCCCGACCTGCGGGACGGGCGCGGTGGCGTCCGCCGGGGGCACCTTGGGCAGCGCGGTCGTCGCGTCGGCCGGCGGCGGCTTGCGCGTCGACGGGTCGTCCAGGGGCTTGAGCGCGACGAACTTGCTGGTCCGCTCGGCCTCGGGCTCGGGCTTGGGCCCGGGCTCGGGCTTCGGCTCGGGCTTGGCGGGGGCGTCGGCCTTGCCTGACGCCTTGCCGGCGGCTGCGGATGTCTCGGTGGGCTTCCCCGCCTCGGCCACCTTCGCGACGCCGCCCACCTTCAGCATGGTCGTCGGCTGATCGACAGCGGGCCGCACGGCCTTGAACACGGCGGTGGGCTGGTCGACGGGGGGCTTCGCGGCCTTGTCGCCGGACGCCTCCGGCTCGTCGGGGCCATCGGTGTCGCCGGGTTCGGGAGTTCCGTCGGGGTCGGTTTCCGGGGTGGCGGCCTCGGGGGTGCCGGTGGGCTTGGAGTCGTCCGTGGACTTGGGGGCGGGGGCCTTGGGGGTGGGGGCCTTGGGGGCCTCGCCCGCCTCCTCCTTCGAAGCCTCGGCCTCGGTGGCCTCAGGGGCGTCCTGGCCCGCGTCGGCCCGAGGATCGGTGGCTTCACCGGCCTCGTCGGCGTCCGCCTCCGGCTCCGGCTCGGTGTCCGTGTCCGCCTCGGCCTCCGCATCGGCGTCGGCCACGGCACGGTCGTCCTCACGCCCGCCCTCGCCCGCATCGGCACCGGAGGCCGTCTCCGCGTCCCGCTCGGTCTCTTCCCCGGCGTCGGCCTCCTCGGCACCCTCCGCGTCCTGACCGCCCTCGCCGACCTCGGCCCCGTCGGAGCCCTCAGCGTCAGCCGCTTGGCCCGCCCGGTCGGTATCCGCAGCGGCCTCCGCGTCTGCCGTGCCCTTCGCGGGTTCGGCGTCCGCGTCTGCCGTGTCCTTCGCGGGGTCGGCGTCTGCCGCCTGATCCGCCTCGTCCTCGTCCTCGTCCGCGTCCGCGTCCGCGGAAGCCTCCCCGTCCGCCTCGCCCGCCTCGTCCGCCGAACGTACCCAAGCCGCCACGGCGTCCTTCAGGCGCCCGCCGCCGGTGTCCGTGGTGGCGTCGCGGTCGCTGGAGGCCTCTGACGCGCTGTCGGCGGCGGAACCTTTCGCGTCGGCGTCGGGGTCGGCGTCCTCGTCCGTCTCCGTCGCCTGGGCGCGTGTCGAGAGCACCCGGGTCGCCGTGTCGACACCCCCTCGGGAGGCCTCCCGCGCCACCGCGAGCCGCGGATCACGCGTCTCGGCGGCCTCGCTCCTGGCCTCGGGAACCGGACCCGCGCTCCCCGACGTCGGTTCTGCCGACGACTCGCGCTGCTTCGACCTGTCGGGGGACTCGCCCGCCACCGATGCCTCCTCCATGCCGCACGTCTCCGTGCGCCTACCGAACCGTGACCCGCCGTCCGGGACACCGCTCCATAGCGCTGTCCGAACCATGTACCAGTGTCCTGTGTACGGGCTGACCCCACGCGGTAGACGAGAACGACATACCTACTGGTTCCACTACGAACCGGTCACGCACCCTCGACAGACCAATGTGAGAGGGGTCACCCTGTCATTCATCCACGCGGGGAGGCATGGATGGGCAGGAGCCGCAGAACACTTCCGGAGGAGCTTCTGCTGCTGGCACTGGACCCGGCCACGGGTACCACTGCACAGCCGCAGTCGCTCGACCTCGGTCTGGCCGGAGCACAGCTAGTGGAGCTGGCGCTGGCCGGACGGATAGCCCCAGACGGGGATCGTATCGCCGTGGTGGTGCCACGGCCGACAGGAGATCCGACACTTGACTGCGCGTTGGAGTTGCTGCGAAGGCGCGGCGCCCCCGTACGGGCGGTCAACTGGATCGGCGGACCCCGGCTGGGGCTGCGCCAGACCTACCTCTCGCATCTGGAGCGGTGCGGCATGGTCGCCGCCGTGCCCGGCCAGATGTGCGGGGTGCTGCCGACGACTCGCTACCAGGCGACGGACACGGCCATCAGCCGGGAGATCAGGGCCCGGCTGGACTCCGCGATCCGCACCGGCGTACCGCCGGACCCACGGACCGCGGCGCTCGCCGCGCTGGCCCACGCGGTCGGTCTCGGCAAGCACTTGTATCCGGGGAACGAGGGGCGCTCGTCCCGGTCCCGGCTGCGGGATCTGATCAGACACGACCCCATGGGCGGCCTCGTGGCGCACGCCGTGATGGACGTCCAGAACGGCGTGGCGGCCCAGCCGCGCCGCAGCCCGGCCCCGGCCGGCCGTCAGGCCGCCGCGGGGGCCAGGACCGCACCGGAACCCGCCCGTGGTGTTCCGCTGCAGCCGCGCCGCGGATCCATGGCGCGCGCCGTGGCCCACTGAGCCGCGGTCCCACGACAGGGCGCGCACCACAGCGACACCGCACACAGCGACACCGCACACAGCGAAACCGCAAGCGAACACCGCAACACCAGCGAGAAGCACAGCCGCACCGCCAGTCCCCACAGGCCCGGTACGGGAGCCGCTGGTCCGCGCGGGGTGGCAGAGCCGTACGTCCGGACGACGACGCGGCCTTGCCGCCCCGCGCGGCCGTATGTGCGGGGATGCGCCGAACTGGCGTGTACGCGGCGCATATCGTCTGTTTCCCAGCGGTAGGAAGCCCCTTGGTGGCAGTCTGCTCAGCAACAGATACGCATAGTGGCAAGTTCGAGGCACGCAGCCGGAGGTGCACGTCCCGTGGCGTCCAATGTCAATCCCACCGTCAGGCGACGCCGGCTGGGCCAGGAGCTGCGCAGGCTCCGCGAGCTCAAGGGCATGACGGCCGAAGAGGTGGCGGAGCGGCTGCTGGTGTCGCAGTCGAAGATCAGCCGCCTGGAGAACGGCCGGCGCAGCATCAGCCAGCGCGACGTCCGCGACCTGTGCGGGGTGTACGAGGTCGAGGACCAGCGGATCGTCGACTCGCTGATGCAGATGGCCAAGGACTCCCGGCAGCAGGGCTGGTGGCACGCCTTCGGCGACATCCCGTACAGCGTGTACATCGGCCTGGAGACGGACGCCGAATCGCTGCGGGTCTACGAGCCCCAGATCATCACCGGCCTGCTGCAGACCCGCCCGTACGCCGAGGCGCTCATCCAGGGCGCCTTGCCGGAGACCGCGGCCGCCGACATCGACAAGCGTGTCCAGGTGCGCATACGACGGCAGGAGCGCATCGCCGCCGACAACAACCCGCTGCGCCTGTGGGTGGTCCTCGACGAGGCCTCCCTGCGCCGGGTGGTGGGGAGCCGTCAGGTGATGCGCGAGCAGCTGGAGCACGTCGCCGAGATGTCGCAGCTGCCGCACATCACCGTGCAGGTGCTGCCGTTCGACGTGGGCGCGCACCCCGGCATCAACGGGCAGTACTCGATCCTGGAGTTCGCCGACGCGGCCGACTCCAGCGTGGTGTACATCGAGGGCGTCACCAGCGACCTGTACCTGGAGAAGGCGCATGACGTGCAGAAGTACACGGTGATGTACGAGCATCTGCGGGCGCAGGCGCTGAACGTGGAGCAGTCCCGTCAGCTCATCGAGGACGTGGCGAAGGAGTACGCACGCTGAGCCCTGCCGTGGCGGCCGGCCGTCGGAAGCGCGCGATCCTACACCCCGACAGGTTGGACTGGAAGACTCGCTTGGAATATGCCATCCGGTCGAGTGAATAGCTGCTCCGAACGGGGAAGTCAGCGAGTAGCGTCGATCACGCCAACGATCACACGACATTGGCGCAAACCGCACGGCGGGTCCCCGAGGGGCCCGTGGCGCGGTGACAGCAACTCAGCAACTCGCCACCGGAGCAGACATGGCAATTGTTCAGGGCGCCACGGACACGTGGACGAAGTCCTCCTATTCCGGAGGAAACGGCGCATGCGTCGAGGTCAAGTCCCCGTCCGAGGCGGCACTGTCCGTACGCGACTCCAAGGTCACCGACGGCCCCACCCTGGCCTTCCCCGCCGACGCGTGGAACACCTTCGTGGCCTCGGTCAAGGCCTGACAACTTCACAGGCACCATCGACAGAGCCCTCTCGACCAGTTCGCCGTCCTTGCCGAGAGGGCTCGACTCGTGCCGGGACCGCCGTGGACGGCGCTACCTCACCGGGAACGCCACATCGCACACCGGATCCTCCGCCCCCGCCGCGTCCCAGTCCGCGAAGTACACCTCCCGGCACGGCCCGGCCTGTGCCAGTCCCTCCCCGGCCATCCACTCCTCCACCGCCTCGAAGGCGGCCAGGATCTGCGGATGGGCCACCTGGGCCTTGGTGATCCGGGTGTAGGCGAGCCGCCGGGCCGGTTCCACCCGCACCTTCGTCTCCCACGACCGGCCCCGCTTCTCGGCCCACGCCCGGGCCGCCGCCTCGTCGGCGACCGGAACGCACGCCTCCGCGGGGCCGTCGCTCTCCATCGACACGGCGGCGTAGTAGGTGACGAACGGCGCCCCCGTCATGCCCCCGCACTCCCGCGCCGCCTCCTCCAGCCGCCCCAGCGACGCGCCGATCCAGGCCGGCAACTCGTCGGCCAGCGTGTGCCGGGTCTCGGTGATCAGCACCTGTTCCGGCACGTCCACCGTCTCGACCACGAACTTCCCGTACATCTCGGAGCTCCTCCCCGACAACCGTGCACGGAGGTACTCGGCGAGCGTGCGCTGCCCCGCCACCCGCGTCTCGACGTCCGCCCAGTAGGCGGCGAGCAGCCCGGCAGCGTCGGCCCCGTCCGCCTCGACCACCTCGGCGATCCGGGCGAGCGGCATGTCCAGCTGGCGCAGCAGCGCCACCAGCCGGGCGCGTTCGGTCTGATCGGCGCGGTAGTAGCGGTAGCCGCTGGCCTCGTCGACGTGCGCCGGGGTCAGCAGTCCGAGACGGTCGTACAGCCGCAGGGCCTTGGCCGACAGCCGGGCCCTGGCGGCGAACGCACCGATGGTGAGCAGCTCTTCGTCCACCCCAGCATCCTCCGTCACCGGACGGCGTCTTCCGCCCGGTGACGAGGACGCTCAGGCCTGCCCCAGGGGCAAGGTCAACCGTTGCCTAGCCGAGCGCCTTCTCGACCGCGGCCACGACCTCGGCCGCCTCCGGCTCGGTCTGCGGCGAGAAGCGGGCGACGACCGTGCCGTCGCGCCCGATCAGGAACTTCTCGAAGTTCCAGCGGATGTCCCCGCTGTGCCCCTCGGCGTCGGCGAAGCCGACCAGCCGCTCGTACAGCGGATGGCGGCCTTCTCCGTTCACCTCGATCTTCTCGGTCATCGGGAAGGTCACGCCGTACGTCGCCGAGCAGAACTCGGCGATCTCCTCGGCGCTGCCCGGCTCCTGCCCGAGGAACTGGTTGCAGGGCACGCCGAGGACGGTGAAGCCCTGCGCCGCGTACCGCTCGTGCAGTTGCTCCAGGCCGGTGTACTGCGGGGTCAGCCCGCACTTGGAGGCCACGTTCACGATGAGGACGACCTTGCCGGCGTACTGCCCGAGGTCCGCGGGACCGCCCTGGAGGGCGGCGATGTCGACGTCGAGGGGAGAGTTGGTTTCTGAAGCCATGTGCGGATGCTAGTTCCGGCGGCTGACATCCTCCTGGCCGGGGCGTGACGCCTTCGCGAGAACCTCCCCGGCCGCCGTCCGGAAGTACAGCACCGAGCGCCCCGCCCGCCGCCGTTCCACGTCGTGCTGCTCGGCTCCCCCATGAGCACCAGCCAGCTGGTCGCCGTGACCGGTCAGGGCTGGGTTCGGTCGGACGGCACCTGAAGCCCCGACGTCGGCCTCCAGCACCCGGCGGCGCCGGGACCAGTACGGCCGCACCGCCTCCTCCCAGACGTACTCCAGGAGCGCGGCCGCGACTGTGACGCCGGTGCCGGCGGCGGCGTGAGGTCTCCGGGAGGCGGGCGGGCGGTCGCGGCGGCCGGCCGGGCCGTCCGAAGCCCTCTAGGGGCCCGGAGTCATCGAGGTGCCGGGGACTCTCCTGGCACGACCGGCTCGGCGAACACCTCTGGCACCCGGTTGTCGAGCACGACCCGGGCGAGGAGGCCGGCGAGCCGTTCCCGCTCGCTGGTGCCGAGTCCCGAGGGCAGCTTCTCGATACGCCGGCAGGTCTCGTCGTAGAACTCGTCCGCGAGCCGGGCCCCCTGCTCCGTCAGCCCCACCCGTACGGCCCGTCCGTCGCGCGGATCCGCCTCCCGCCGCACCAGCCCCCGCTGCACGGTCCGGTCCACCAGCCCGGTCAGGCTCGACTTCGCCAGCCCGAGCATCTCCCCGAG
This sequence comes from Streptomyces sp. S.PNR 29, assembly GCF_030386795.1. Lineage (GTDB taxonomy): Bacteria > Actinomycetota > Actinomycetes > Streptomycetales > Streptomycetaceae > Streptomyces. The sequence continues at coordinate 614,057 of NZ_JANUQM010000001.1, read as the reverse complement.
TTCACTCATCCCGTACGGCTGAGGCCTGAGTACGCACAGCAGCTGACCCTGCTGCGGGGTCAGCCCGAACCCGCGGCTCGCCTCGCCGTACACGGCATTCACCAGGAACGCCGACCGCACCAAGGCGTCGGCGACCCCTATCTGCCCCTCCGCGGCTTTGCCCATCCGGTCAGCTTAACGGCGTGTCAGGCCTCCTCCCGGGGCTCTGCGTGGCTTCTGCACGCGTCTTGTTCCCCGCCGTCACTTCACAGAACGCACACAGAGTCCGGCCACCACTTCAACGTTCAAGCGCCTACGCTCACCGGCAGTCGAGTGGCCGAGGGCAGTCCGTCCGCCGCGGCGCTCGCTCCCCCCACAGGCACAGGAGACTCGGCGTGCATGACGGCGACGTAGTGGTGATCGGCGGCGGCTATGCGGGCGTCCGCCTGGCGAAACGACTGGACCGGACGGCGCGGGTCACGCTGGTGGACCGCAAGGAGATCTTCTTCCACCGCATCGCCTCCCTGCGCGCCGGCGTGCGCCCGGAGTGGACGGTGACCCCCTTCATCCCGTACGACCGGCTGCTGACCAACGGCCGTGTGGTGACGGGGAAGGCGGTCCGCATCGACAGCGCCGAACGGCACGTGACGCTGGCCACGGGGGAGCGGCTCCCGTACGACGTGCTGGTGATCGCCACCGGCGCCGACTATCCCGAACCGGCCCGCTTCGTCGGCAGCACCACCGAGGAGGCGGCCAAGTCCTTCGCCGAGCACCAGCAGCGGATCGCCACCGCCGAGCACGTCCTCGTCGTCGGCGGCGGCCCCTCCGGCGTGGAGCTCAGCGCCGAGATCCGCCTGGCCCGGCCGGACGCCCGGGTCACGCTCGCCCACTCCGGGGACGCGCTGCTCGACGCCACGGGCAGCGCGCGGGCCGGCCGCAAGGCGCAGGCCTGGCTGGAGTCCCACGACATCGAGGTGCGGCTCGGCGCCTTCATGTCCCCGGGCCACGACTTCGGCACCTACCGCGACGCACACGGCACCGTCCTCGAAGCCGACCTCTCCTTCTGGGCGACGGGCACCACCCCCAACACGCTCTGGCTGCGCCTGGCCGGACACGGCGACTGGCTGACCGCCGACGGGCACGTCAAGGTCGACCGGACGCTCCGCGTCGAGGGGCGGCTGGATGTGTTCGCGGTCGGCGACGTGAACGACGTCAGCGAGCTCAAGGTCACCCCCGCCGCGCTCGCCCAGGCGGACATCGCCGCCCACAACATCCGTTCGTACCTGCAGAGTTCCGGTCGGCACCGCAAGGAGCCCCGCTTCTACAAACCGATCCAGCGCATCCCGCTGATCGTGCCCTTCGGCCCGGCCGACGGACTGACCGTGCTCCCCGTGCCGGGCGGCGAGACAGCCGTCCTCGGCAGCCGTACGACCACGCTGGCCAAGGCGAAGACGCTGATGACCCCCTACATGAGGCGGCAACTCGGCTACACGGCGACCTGAGGCGCACAGGGCCCACCAGGTGTTGGCTGAAAGATCAACTCAGCACAGCTGAAACACAGTTGTCGCACATCCCCAGGGTTGGCAGACTCGCTACGCCGACGTCACATCGGCAACGGGGCTTCATTTCCGACCAGGGGGGAACATCCATGAACCTCAGCGTGCCCAGACGCGTCCTGACCCGTGCCACGGCCACCCTCGCACTGGCGCTGGCCATGGCCACCGGTACGACCGGCCTGCTCTCCGGCACCGAAGCGCACGCCCTGCCGGTCACCGAGGGCACCCTCGGCTTCAGCGGCGACGAGGGCGACTACATCAGCGGCGGCCGGTCCTACTCCTACACGGCGTCCCAGGACCGTATGAACGTCTCCGGCAACACCGACAACCGGGTGGTCACCGTCTCCGTCGACGGAGCGAACGGCGACTGGTGGACCCTGAACCTCGCGGCGCCGGCCGGCAAGTCCCTGACGCCGGGGACCTACACCGGAGCCACCCGCTACCCGTTCAACGAGGGGACCGAGCCGGGCCTGTCGCTCAGCGGCAACGGCCGCGGCTGCAACCAGCTCACCGGCACCTTCACCATCGCCGACGTGGAGTTCGGCCCCCAGGGCTACGTGAAGAAGCTCGACGCCACCTTCGAGCAGCACTGCGAGGGCGACACCCCCGCCGCCCGCGGCGAGGTCCACATCGACAACCCGGCCCCGCCGGCCGAACTCGGCCTCGGCCTCGCCGTGGCCGTGGACGGCACCGCGAGCCGCCTCAACGGCAAGGCCACCTTCCACGGCACGGTGAGCTGCAACAAGCCGGTGCAGGTGACGGTGGGGGGCGATGTCACGCAGGTGAAGAAGCGGGACCTCATCCGCGGCTCCTTCTCCACGACGGTGTCCTGCACCCCGGGCGCCCCGGTCGCCTGGACCGGCACGGCCGTGCCCACCGGCTCGGTCCCCTTCCAGAAGGGCGACGTCGAGGTCGAGGCCCGCGCGACGGCGACGGACCCGGACTACGCCAAGCCGGTGACGGTCAGCGAGACGGTGGCGGTTCGCCTGACCCGCGTCTGACCCGCACGTCCTGACCCACGGCCACACACCACCCGGCCCGGGGCCCGCTCCTGCGAGGAGCGGGCCCCGGGCCGTTTCCTAGGATGTGGCTCTTCGAGGCAGGGGGGAATGACGGAGATGGCGGAGACGGCCTCGCTGGTACTACGGGGAAAGGGCGGCGCGGTGCTCCGCCTGGAGGGCCGGACGGTGGTGCTGCGCAGGGCCGCCGAGGAGCGGCTCATACCGCTGGAGGCCATGGCGGACGTACGCGCGCAAGGACGCGCCGCCGAGATCGAACTGCTCGGCGGGGCCGAGCCGGTGGTCTACCGCATCGAGGGTGTCAGCGCGGCGGGCGCCGCGGCGTTCGCGCAGACGGTGGGCCCCCTGCTGCCGGTCCGTGCGGGTGACGAGACACCGGTGGACGGGTCGTCCCTGGTGGAGGTCCGGCCGCTGACCGGTGCGGCGACGGGCCGGCTGTCCGGCCGCAAGGCGGCCGCCGCGGCGGGCGCGCTGCTGTACGCCGGGCTCCTGGTGGCCGTGGGGGTGCTCGACGGCTGGGCGCAGGCGGGCATGCTGCTCTTCGGCTCGGTCCTGCTGTCCGTCGGCGGCCTGGGGCTCTGCTTCGCGGGCCGTGCGGTCGTACGGGAATGGCGGCTGGAACGGCACGGCATCACGGTCATGGCCGACTTCTCGCACTACACCGACAAGTGGCGGGTGTACGCCTACACGACGACCACGGGCGCCACGTACACCTACGAGACGACAGGCGTCCAGGCGCCCCGTATCGAGGTCACCTACGACCCCGCGAGCCCCGGCGAAGCGACCGAGGCCGGCTCCTTCCTGTGGACGGCCGGTGGGATCCTCATCGTCGCCGTGCTGCTGGCCCTCGTGGTGGTGATGGGCGTGTCCCTGATCGGGACGGTGATCGCCGGCGTACTGCGCGGCTAGGTCTCCGCCGCCCCTCCGCGGTCCCTGTGCGGCTCCCGTGCGGAGCAATGTTGTGCACTTTATTGACGCGGGTCATTCCAGCGCCTACCTTCGCGATGTCCTTCCCCCGGTCAAGGGAGACCGCGATGCCCACGTCCCCCGTCGCATCACCGTCCACGACCTCCGAACGGACCCGACAACTGCGCCGAGTCGCCCTCTCCGGACTCCTCGGCACCGCCGTGGAGTTCTACGACTTCCTCGTCTACGGCACCGTCGCCGCCCTCGTCTTCGGCGAACTGTTCTTCCCCGGCGCCGACCCCGCCGTCGGCACCGTCGCCGCGTTCGGCACCTTCGCCGCCGGCTATGTCGCCAGGCCCCTCGGCGGCATCCTCTTCGGGCACTTCGGCGACCGGCTCGGCCGCAAATCGATGCTGCTGCTCACCATGGGCCTGATGGGCGGCGCCAGCTTCCTCATCGGCCTGCTGCCCACGTACGACAGCATCGGCGTCTGGGCGCCGGTCCTGCTGATCACCCTGCGCGTCGTCCAGGGCATCGCCATCGGCGGTGAATGGGGCGGTGCCACCCTGATGGTCGTCGAGCACGCCGGGGAGCGGCGCCGCGGCCTGTGGTCCAGCTTCACGCAGATGGGAGCCCCGCTCGGCTCCCTGCTCTCCACCGCCGTGGTCACCCTCGTCGTCACCCTGCCCAGGGACGAGTTCGCCGCCTGGGGCTGGCGCGTGCCGTTCCTGCTGAGCGTGGTGCTGCTCGGCGTCGGACTCTTCGTACGGCTCAAGGTGGTGGAGAGCCCGCTGTTCGCCGAGGTGAAGAAGGACCGCGCCGAGTCCCGGCTGCCGATCCTCGACGTCCTGCGGCACCCGCGCCCCCTGCTGCTGGCCTGCTGCGTCGGCATCGGCGCCTTCACCGCCCAGTCCCTGCTGACCAGTTACCTGATCGCGTACGCCACCGGCATCGGCTACGCACGCCCCCAGGTCCTCACCGCGCTGACCGTCTCCGCGTCCGTCGCCCTGGTCGTGCTGCCCTGCGCCTCCGCGCTCTCCGACCGGATCGGCCGCCGCCCGGTCGTCCTCGCCGGAGCCCTCGCCTCGGCCGCGCTCGCCTTCCCCGTGCTGGCGCTGGTCGACTCCAAGTCGCCCGGTCTGCTCATCCTCGCCGTCGTCCTCGGTCACGGCATCGCCCAGTCCATGATGTACGGCCCGCTGGGCGCCCTGCTCACCGAGATGTTCGGCACCCGGGTCCGCTACACCGGCGCCTCCCTCGGCTACCAGGGAGCCACCCTCATCGGCGCCGGCTTCTCCCCGATGATCGCCGGCAGCCTGGTGGCCGGGAGCGGCAACAGCACCCCCGTCGCCCTGCTGCTGTGCGGCGGCGCCGCCATCACCGCGCTGACCGTCCTGTTCGTGCGCGAGACCAGCCGGACGTCCCTCGCCGAAGCCACCGAGCGCCCCACCACCCCCCACACGGAAGAGATCTCCGCATGACGACCCGCACCCGCACCGCACGTCGCACCGCCTGCGCGGCGGCCCTCCTGCTCGCCGTCACCGCCTTTCCCACCTCGGCCGCGGCGGCCACCCCCACCACCGGCCACATCGAGGGCCGGCTCCCGTCGGGCGCGACGTACACGATGGACGTACCCGGCGCATGGAACGGCACCGTCCTGCTCTACAGCCACGGCTACACCCCGGCCGGTGCGCCCAACCCCGCCCGGGACGCCCCCGACGACGCCACCAAGGCTCTCCTGCTCGACCGGGGCTACGCCCTCATCGGCTCCTCGTACGCGACCACGGGCTGGGCGGTGACGGACGCGGTACCCGACCAACTCGCCACCCTGACCGTCTTCACCGACCGCTTCGGGAAGGCCCGTCGCACCATCGCCTGGGGCACGTCGTACGGCGGACTGGTCACCACCGCCATCGCCGAGCGCCACGCCGACCGCATCGACGGCTCGCTGTCCCTGTGCGGCCTCGTCCACGGCGGCGTGGCCAACTGGAACAACACCCTCGACCCGGTCTTCGCGCTGAAGACGCTGCTCGCACCCGACGCCGACATCCCCCTGACGGACCTGCCCGACCAGACGAGCGCCACCGACGCGGCGAACGCCCTGACGGCCGCGGTCGACTCGGCGCAGTCGACGGCCGCCGGGCGGGCCCGCATCGCCCTGGCCGCCGCCCTGCACAACATCCCGGTCTGGAACCAGCCGACGCAGACACCGCCCGCCGGGACCGACTGGGACGGACAGCAGGCCAACCAGTACGAGGCCGTCAAGGGCCTGTTGAAGGTCGCCGCCTTCAACTGGCGGCAGGAGGCCGAGAGCCGTGCGGGCGGCAGCATGTCCTGGAACACCGGCGTCGACTACCAGGCACTGCTCTCCCGGTCCTCCGTCCGCAAGGAGGTCGCCGAGCTGTACCGCAAGGCCGGTCTCTCCCTGCGCGCCGACCTCGCCACCCTCAACCGCGCTCCCCGTATCAGCGCCGACCCGGCCGCCGTGGCGTGGATGAGCCGGACCAGCTCCTTCACCGGCAAGCTGACCAAACCGCAGTTCTCCGTCCACACCACCGGCGACGCCCTGGTCCCCGTCCAGACGGAGAGCGCGCTGCGGCGGGCGGTCACGGCCGCCGGGTCGTCGGCCCTCCTCCGTCAGGCGTACGTCGACAACGCCGGCCACTGCACCTTCAGTCCCGCCGAGCAACTCGCCGCCCTGCACACCCTGGAGGACCGCCTCACCACCGGCACCTGGCACGGCACCACCCCGGCGGCCCTCAACACCCGGGCCGCGGCGGCCGACCCGACGACCCCCGCCCGCTACGTCCCCTACCACCCCACCCCGTACCTGCGGCCGTACGACCTTGCCCACCCCGCCGACGGGCGGTGACGGCATACGGCCGCCCGCCGCACCGTCGATGGGCGGCCGTACTCTTACCACCGTGGAAGACGACGTCATCCCTGGCATCCCGGACACCCCAGACACCCCAGACACCCCGGACAGCTCGGACGGCCCGCAGCAGCGCCCGCAGTCGCTCATGCTCGCCTTCTTCGGCAACCACGTCCTGGACGAGGGCGACCTGTGCGTCTACTCGGGCAGCATCATCGACGTCCTCGGCCGCGTCGGTGTCGGCGAACAGGCCGTACGCTCCACACTGACCCGCATGGTCAACCGGGGCCTGCTGCGCCGCCAGCGCGAGGGCCGCCGGATGTACTTCGGTCTGACCCCGCAGGCCAAGCGCGTCCTGGAGGACGGCCGTGTCCGTATCTGGCAGCAGGGCGCCGTCAACGACGACTGGGACGGATCCTGGACGCTCCTCGGTTTCTCCCTGCCCGACTCCTGGAAACGCCAGCGCCACGACCTGCGCTCCCGGCTCACATGGTCCGGATTCGGCGCCCTGTACAGCGGCCTGTGGATCGCCCCGGGGAACGTCGACGTCTCCGCCACCGTCGCGGAACTCGGCCTGTCCGCCCACGTCAAGATCTTCCACGCCCGGGCCGACCAGGCCACCGACATCGAGCTGATGATCCGCGACACCTGGGACCTGGGGAGCGTCGCCGCGCGTTACGTCACCTTCGACAAGCGCTGGACCGCCCACCTGGGCGCGGCGGCCGGGGACGACCCGATCGGAACCCGGCTGCGTCTGGTCAGCGAATGGCTGTGGACCATCCGCACCGACCCCCGGCTCCCCGCCCGCCACCTTCCCCCCGACTGGCCGGCCCGCTCCGCCCAGCAGACCTTCCGGCGCGTCGCCGAGCAGACCGAGGCGCCCGCCCGGCAGCTGGGCCGCGACCTGCTGCAGACCGCCCCGCTGCGGTAGGCGGACAAGGGCGTCGAAGGGCATGACGAATGTCAGGGGCCGCCCAGGACACCGTCATGAAGATCAATGACGCATGCCACTGTCGATGCAGGTCAGAGGGCTGAAGACTGGCCGCATGACAGGCCGTCCTCGCTCACCGCACGCGCCCGGTCGAGGCGCGGTGGTTCCGTCGGGTGCGCAGAAAATGATCAACGCGTTTCCGCTTCGAATGTTTGAATGGAGGCCCAGGACTTCCTCGACAGCGGAAGGAAAGCTGCGTGCCTCCGGTTCGGCAGGGGACGGACTATCACCGAGGCCCGGAACGGATCGAACTGTACACGCACCTGTCGCTGTACCTTCTCGCCTTGCTCGAACCGACCCTGCTGGTCATCTGGCTGGTGTCGACACCGGCCGCGGACACCGGCCGCCGGCTCGCCGTGACGGTGGCGGCCCTGGGACTGCTCCAGACCGTGACGTGTGTGGAACTGCTGCGCGCCGGTCTGGCACGGCGCGTGTCCCACGGTTCACGGCACTGGTCACGGGTCGTGTGTGCCGCGGCCGTGAGCCTGGTGGCGATGGTGGTACCGCTCGGGCTGACCACGGGTGCGGCACCGCTCGACGCGGACACGGCCGAGGTGCTGGCAGGCGGCGCTCTGACGTTCCTGGCCGGGCCCCTGGTCGTGGCCTGGCCGCTGCGGGAGTCCCTGGCTCTGCTCTCGGGGCTCGCGGTGTGCGGTGCGTTCCTCGCCGGAACGCTCGGCGCGTCGGGTGCGCTGCTCGGCGGAGCCGGTGCGGTGGGGGTCATCGGGGGTGCGGCGTTCTTCTGCACGTACTGGTTCTCGGACTGGACGCTCGGCGTCGTGCGTGAACTCAGACGCAACCGGCATGTGCAGGCCCAGCTGGCCGTGGCCGAGGAACGGCTGAGGTTCGCACGGGATCTCCATGACGTGCTGGGGCGCAATCTGACGGTGATCGCCTTGAAGAGCGAGCTCGCGGTGGAGCTGAACCAGCAGGGCCACACCGAGGCCGCCGCCGCGCAGATGGCGGAGGTGCAGCGCATCGCGCAGGAATCCCAGGACGACGTACGAGCCGTCGTGCAGGGCTATCGGACGGTGGATCTGCTGACGGAGATAGAAGGGGCCCGGTCGGTGCTGCGAGCCGCGGGCGTCGACTGCCGCATCGAGGGGCGGACCGAGCTCGGCTCCGAGCTGCAGTCGGCGCTGGCCTGGGCCGTCAGGGAGGGGACGACCAACGTGCTGCGGCACAGCGAGGCGCGGTGGTGCGCCATCACGCTGGCCACCCAGGGCGAGACGCTCGTCCTGACCATCGAGAACGACGGTGTGGACCGGGACAGCACACCGAAGAGGGGCGGCGGGCTCGTGGGCCTCGCCGAGCGACTGGCCGCGGAGGGCGGCTCGATGGAGGCAGGCTTGAACGGCGAGGGCAGATTCGTTCTGTGCGTCCGTCTTCCGGCCGGCGCCTCCCGGACGAGGGAGGAGGCGCCGTCGTGACCGATGACACCAAGGACGACAAGCGGATCCGGGTTCTGCTCGCCGACGACGAAAAGCTCATCACCGGGGCGCTGGCGGCACTGCTCGGACTCACGGAGGACCTGACCGTGGTGGGCGAGGCGTCCACCGGGCCGGAAGCCGTGGCCATGGCGCGGGCCCTGCACCCCGATGTCGCGGTCCTGGATCTGCAGATGCCCGGCCTCGACGGCCTCGCCGTCGCCGAGGCGCTCCGCGGCGAACTCCCGGACTGCCGCACCATGATCATCACCAGTCACGGGCGCCCGGGGTATCTGAAGCGGGCGTTGGAGATCGGCGTCCGTGGCTTCCTGCCCAAGACGGTCTCCGCCCGCGATCTCGCGGACATCATCCGGACGGTCCACTCCGGCCGGCGCTACATCTCCTCCGATCTCGCGGCCGAGGCCATCAGCGCGGGCGACAGCCCGCTGACGCCGCGCGAAGCCGACATGCTGGCCCTCGCGGTAGACGGTTCCTCGATCGCGGAGATCGCCGAACGCGCCGGTCTCACGGAGGGCACCGTCCGCAACCACATGTCGTCAGCCGTCGGCAAGCTCAGGGTGGAGAACCGCCACGCCGCGGCACGCATGGCGCGGGAGCACGGCTGGATCTGACGACGACCACAGCTGCCACCTCCAACAGACCACTTTCGCGCGCGTTCCGCCGTCGGGGACCACAGCACGCATGCGTGCTGCCGACGCGTGACTCAGGGGACGCGCAACGCACCGCTGTGTCTAACGAACGGGGAGTTGACCGATATGGGACGACCGGAGACGCACCTGGACCCTTCCGAGGGGCCGCTGCAGAGCTTCGCCTACGAACTCAGAGCGCTCCGAAGATCAGTGGGGAACCCTTCGTATCGTGAGCTGGCGAGCCGCGCCAACTACTCCGGGACGACCCTCTCGGAGGCCGCCCGCGGACTCAGTCTGCCCAGCCTGGACGTGACGTTGGCCTACGTCCGGGCCTGCGAGGGAGACCCGGTGTTCTGGCGGCGGAAGTGGGCGGAGACGGAAGCCGCCCTGGGTGCCGCCAACCGTCCTGCGGCCCGTGCCCGCAGCGCTGTCGCCGAGTCCGCCACGTCGTTGACGCCGGCACCCCACCCCGGATACCGCCGCGCGAGTGCCCTGGACGACCGGCCCGCCGCGGCTCGTCTGCGCCGGACCCTGCCCGCCCTCGCCGGAATCGCCAGTGTCGCGGGAATGGTCGGCACCGCGAAACTCGTCGGCGGCAACCCGAAGACGACAGCGCTCACCGCCCTGGCCGGAACCTGTATCGCGTCCGGCTTCTGGCTCGGAAGGAGCCTGAGAGATGCATGACCCCGCGGCTGCCGAACACGTCGAGGCGGAACCCGTGTCCCGAAGGACAAGGACAGCGAAACAGTGGACGGCCGCTCTGCTCGGTGACCTGTGGAAGTGGGTGGCCCGCAAACCGGTTCCCCTCTCCGAGGGGCAGGAGCCGATCCGCCATTCTTCGGACGTACGCATGCTTGTCTGGGCGTTCGTCGTCACCGATCTGCTCGCCGGGGTCCTGGCCGACACCATGCTTCCCCCGGTCGGCCGGGCGCTTCATGTCCCGTGGATGGTGTTCACCCTCGTCCTCTCACTGGGCTTCTGCGCCATGACGGCGCGGGCGCCTCACCTGCTCGACGCCGGGACGCTGCGCCTGCGCACGGGACCGTTCCGCGAGGTGACGCTTCCCATCGAGGCGCTCGCCTCCGTACGCGTCGCACACGGTTCCAGCCAGGGATACGGACTGCGCAGGGTCCCGGGCGACGACGACGCGGTGGCGTGCACCGTGGGCAGTGCCACCAACCTGGTCATCGAGCTGCGCGAGCCGCTGCTGGTACCGCTTCGAAAAGGCGAGCCGGTGCGGGCCAGGCGCATCCACACCGTCGCTGACGAACCGGGGCCGGCGGCCCGGCTGATCAGCCGAGCGATCGCCGGGGGTGGACAGCGGTGACCGAAGGGACCACGACGCTCGATGAGACGGCCGCGGTGGACGACCTCCTGATCCACACGGGGCTCGGCTCGCTCGCCGGGCAGACGGACGTCAGGAAACTCCCCGGCCGCAACCAGAACTGGATCGGCACCACCGACACCGGAAAGCGTGTTTTCGTCAAGAAACTCGAAGGGCATCCGCAGGCGTCGGCGGCACGCGTCCGCCAATGCCTCGCCTTCGACCGGATACTGCGAAAAGACACGTCCACCGCATTGCGTTCCCCGCAGCTCCTCGCCGCCGATCCCGAAAAGGGCGTGCTGGTGTTCGCCCGCGTGGACGATGCGAGGACCGCCGCGGAACTGATACGCGAAGAACAGCTCACCTCCGAACTGGCGTATTCCCTGGGACGCACGGTCGGCCTGCTGCACGATCTGCCGGTGGCGGAACTCCCGCACGACGAGGAAATCAGCCCGCTCCTGCCGACCGAGGAACTGCTCGAAGCCATTCCCGCCGCCCTCTTCGAAGCGTCGTCCGCGGCGGAGCTGCAGGCATGGAGCCTCATGCAGAACGACGCGGAACTGGGGGACGCCCTGCGCCGGCTGTTGAGCCACGAACGGCTGGCCGACCGGGTCGCCGCACACTGCGATCTGCGGCTCGACCAGTTCCTGATCTCCGACGGCACGGTGCACCTCACCGACTTCGAGGAGTTCCGGGCCGGCGACCCGGCCCGTGACCTCGGAGGAGTGGTGGGTGATCTGCTGCACCGCGCCCTGCTGGACGCGGCGGCCGGCGACCGGCAGGGAGAAGAGCCTCCGTCCCGGGATCGCATGCTGGCCCGGTTGACAGAGGGGATCCGAAAGGTGCGTCCGCAGATCATGGCCTTCTGGAACGGCTACCGCGACACCAGGGACAGCGGTGACGACCAGCTCGCCGAACGGGTCACGGCCTTCGTCGGATGGCATCTGCTCGACCGGCTGCTGGCCGGCGCGCGCACGGCACCGCGACTTGCCGCCCTGCCCCGGGCCATGGCCGGGATCGGACGGAAGGCGCTGCTGACGCCGGCTGCCTTTCAATCAACCCTCGGGCTGACGGAGGCCCGGGCATGAGGGCGGCGGCCGGGGACGCCCTGTCCGTGCGGCTCGAAGAGGTGCTGTCCCTCGTGGACGTACGGCCCGACGGCCTGACCGCGACGGTGGGGGAGCGGACGGTGACCGCCGACTCGCCGCGAGCGCTCGCCGTTCAACTCGCCACCACCCTCTACGAAGTGGTCCACGTCGGCCGGACGGCGGCGGAACCGGTGACGGCGAAGAGGCGGTGGGACGCACGCGACCTGGAGGCCGGGCTCGCCCGGGGCGTACCGCACGAGCACACCCGCTACCGAGGTCCCGTCCTGAGCGGCGGCGGAGGCGAGAGGCTGGTCGTCGGCCTGTCGGGCGTACGGGTCCGTGTCGCGCGCGAGCGCGTCGTCGGCGACACCGGCACCGCGAACGGCGAAGAGGCGGAGGTGCTCATCGCCGCGGCCCGCCCGTTGCTCTCCCCGGGCTTCTTCCTGGTCGACGGCTCGCGGCCGTTGGCCCACCAAGGCGCCGTCCTCCGGCTGTATCTGCACGTCGAAAGCCCCGAGGTGCTCCTCGACGCGTGGGGCAGGACACTGCGGTGCCTGGAGGAACGCGGGGTCGCGTACCGGGCCAAGGCCATCTCGTCCGCCGATGCCCTCCCACGGCGCGACGGCATCGTGGTCTACCTGGGGAGCGAGGACCAGCACGTGCTCGCGCCGCTGGCCGCGGAGATGGAGGAGAACGCCGGCCTGGGAGCCGGCACCTCGCCCTTCGCCCGGTCCCTCGCCCCCGGCGTCGCCGTGGCCTGGGAGCCGGACGACTCCAGACCCGGGATGCGCAACACCAGCTTCGGAGAGCACAGGTCCCGGGCGCTCGCCACGGGCCTGGTCCGCCACGCGACCGCGCCCGACGGCTCCCGGGACCGGTCGGAGTGGGTACGGGAGGCGTTCCTGGAGGCCGGTATCGACCCCCTCGAACCGGCCCGGAACCTCTCCTCGCCGCCTTTCGACACAGGGTTTTGATGTCCGGTGGCCGGCGAACAACCTTTCAACAGAAAGATCTTGCCCGGCCGATTTGAGTCGAACTAGCTTTCTGGACGTCGCCGAGGAAAGGCGCTGCGAACCAGCGACATTCCTCTCCGACTTGGTTGCATACCTTCAATTGACAAGGGAGAAGGCTATGAACGACATCGAGCTGGCCGCCGGTTTCGACACCTACGCGGACGTCAACGAGATGGCGGACGAGGTCACCCCGGACGAGGCCCCCTCGCCGCAGACCATCATCTCGCTGAGCGTCGTCTCCAGCATCAAGTGGGGCTGCTGACCACGCGCCCACTGATGTGATGTTTCCGTGCGGTCGGCGGTGTCACCGCCGACCGCACGGCTGTCCGGTCCGGACAACCGGTAACCGGTGACCGGTCGACAAAAGAGGACTCGAAGGGCAGCCCCGAGAAATGAGCACGTCTGTTCTCCTTCCCTTTATGCCTGTCTCCGGCGAACAACTGCTGCCGTTCGCGGACATCGTCCGTACAGGGGATGCCGAGCGGCTGTGGACCGGCCAGTCGCTCCTGATCGAGCCGCACACCGCCCTCGCCCACGCGGCAGGGGCCGGAGCCCGGATCCCCATGGGCACCAGCGTGACCCTCATGCCGCTGCGCCACCCCTTCCAGGCCGCCCTGCAGGCACGCTCCCTCGCCGCCCTGACCGGACAGCCGTTCGTCGCCGGGTTCGGCACCGGACCGGAGCCGTTCGTCCGGGCGCTGCGCGGACAGGGCTACGCGAGCCCGCTCAGGGCCGTGCGCGAGTACGCCACGATCGTCAGAGCCCTCCTGGCGGGGGAGGTCGCCGACCACGCCGGCGAGTACTTCTCCATGGGCGGCGCGCTCCCGCCCCTGGACACCCCGCCCGTCGAGCTGGGGCTGGGGGTGCTCAGACCCCGGATGGCCGAGCTGGCCGGAGAGCTCGCGGACGTCGCCATCACCTGGCTGGCGCCCCCGCACTACCTCGCGGAGTCGATCGTCCCCGCACTCGCCAGGGGCGCGCAGCGAGCGGGCCGCCCCCGGCCCCGGGTGACCGCCGTCGTCCACGTCTCCCTCGACGCCGCAGGGCGCGACCACGAGAAGACCGTGCTCGCCGCCGCCCAGGCCCACCTCCAGGCGCCGCACTACGCCGACATGCTGGGCCGCGCCGGAATCGACGTCGACCCGAACGACCTGCCCAAGGCCGCGGCCCGGCTCATCGACAGCGGCACGGCGGCCGTGGGCAGCACCGACGACATCCTCCGTGCCGTCAGGGCGTACCGGGACGCCGGCGCCGACGAGGTGGTGCTCAGCACCATCGGTACGCAGACCCTTGAGGGAACACGCGCGTCGCTGGCCGCCCTCACCACCCTCACCGCAGCGCACAGGAGTTCCCGATGATCCACCACGGCAGCTCGGCACTCCCCGACTTCTCCTTCCGCCGCCTGCTCCTGGTGGGCACGGGCGCGCTCGGCGTCTCCTCACTGCCGGGCTGGCTCGGCTGGCTGCGGGAGAGCTACCCGCACCTGGAGACAAGGGTGGCTCTCACCCGCCAGGCCACCACGTTCGTCGCCCCCGCCGCGCTCACCGCCATCGGCGGCAAGCCCCTGTTCCACGACGAGTGGCCCACCCGGCCGCAACCCACCGCCCCCCACGTGGAACTCACCGAGTGGGCCGACGCGGTGGCGGTCTTCCCCGCCACCTTCCACTTCGTCAGCCGACTGGCCCTCGGGCTCGCCGACACCCCCGTGATGCTGGCGCTGCAGTGCACCGGAGTTCCGGTCGGCCTCGCTCCGGCGCTCCCGCCGGGTGGGTTCGAGAGCCACGCCTTCCGCACCCACCTGGCCGCACTGCGCGAACGCCCCAACGTGGTCGTGGCGGAACCGGAGGTCGGGCGCAGCGTGTCCACGGGACGCCTGGAGCGGACCACGGCCGCCGCTCTGCCGACGCTGCTGGAACTCATCGAGAAACGCCACACGGAGCTCGCGGCCACGCGGAGCGAGGGCGAGCAGGGATGACCGTCGTAGCCGAGTACGCGAGCGGACTGCTCCGCACGACGATACGGACCGGCCCGCAGGACGGCGGCTTCACCTGGGTCCGAGGCCCGGGCGCCGCTCGCCCGGAGCCGCTGCATGGCCCGCCGCCCACAGCCCGGCGCACCCTGGCAGCCGTGGAACCCGGCCCGGCCGGCCGCGGGCCCGGCGTCCGCTGCGTACTGCCGCGCGACCCCGGCGACGCGTCCGAACTGCACTACGCCCTGCCCGGACGCAGCTCCATGGCCGAGCTGCTGCTGTCCGGCGCCCCCTCGGCCGCGCCGAGCGCGCAGGACACGCTGTACGGCTTGGGCCGCCTGCTGCGGGCACTGCACGCCGCACCCCTGCCGCCGGCGGGACAGGCCGATGCCGCCTGCCCTCCTCCCGCTACCTGGCGCAGACTGCGCACCTGGTTCGACGCCCCGCGCACCGAGCGCGCCGGACAACTCCACGGCTCCGTGCGGGCGTTGCTCGGTGAGGCGCGCTGGAGCAGCCTTGAGCGGTGGCTGACCGAGGTGCGGGAGGCCGGGCCGCTCACGCTCGTCCACGGCGCTCCCGGCCTCGGCCTGCTCGTCGTCGCCGAAGCCCCCGATCACCCCCACGGGCTGATCACCGGCGAGGATGTCGGCCACGCCCCTTGGCAGTGGGACGTCGGCTGGGTCATCGCCGAGCTGCGCGAACTGCGCTTCTTCTCCGCCCGGCTGCCCAGCGCCGACACCGACTGGGACCGGCTGACCCGGGCCTTCACCGACGGCTACGGGCGGACGCCCGACGCGCTGGTCCGGCGTTCCACCGTGCTGCGCTCACTGCTGCACCTGCACGACTTCAGCGTCTTCGTCGCCTGGGACGAGGCGGAGATCCGCCGGTACGCGGTCCTGATCGCGGACCTCATGGACGAACAGGAAGGCGTCCGATGAAACAGGAAGGCGTCCGATGAGACACGAAGGCGTCCTGACCCCCCTGCGCCATCCACCGGCGCGCCGACAGGACGTGGTGGACCACCTCTTCGGGCACCGGATCCCCGACCCGTACCGATGGCTGGAACAGGCCGACAGCGCCGAGACCCGGGCCTGGCTGGCCGCACAGGACGAGCTGCGCCACGCCGCCCTGGACGACCTGCCCGGCCGCGACCGGCTGTGCACCCGGATGGAGGAACTGCTGTCCTTCGGTGTGACCGGCCCTCCGGTGTGGCGGGGACAGCGGCGGTTCTTCATGCGGCGCCTGCCGGGACAGGAACACGCCGTTCTGCATGTGGTGGATCCCGACGGCGCCGAGCGGGTCCTCGTGGACCCCATGGCCCTGGACCCGACCGGACGCACCATCCTGGACTCCTGGCACCCCGACCAGGAGGGACACAGGGTCGCCTACCAGGTGTCGACCGGCGGAGACGACGGCAGCCTGCTGTACGTCCTGGACGTCACCTCGGGCGCTCTGCTCGACGGCCCGATCTCCCGTTGCCGGCAGTCGCCGATCGCCTGGCTGCCCGGCGGCGAGTCCTTCTACTACGTACGACGCCTCCCCGCCGACGCGGTGCCACCCGGCGAGGAGCGCTACCACCGGCGGGTCTACCTGCACCGGGTGGGCACGGACCCGGACGCGGAGGACCGGCTCGTCTTCGGCGGCGACGGCCCCAGGACGGCCTCGTACACCGTCAGTGCCGGTGCGAACGGCCGGTGGCTCATCGTCACAAGAGCCGTCGGCGCGGTACGCCGCAACGACGTGTGGATCGCCGACCTGACGAAGCACGGCGCCGAGGCGCCGGTGTTCGTACCCGTGCAGACGGGCGTCGACGCCCACACGACCGCGGTCGTCGGCCCGCGAGGACTTCTCTACCTGCACACCGACCATGACGCGCCTCGCGGCCGGCTGGCGGTCGTCGCCCTCGACGACCTCGGCGACCGGGGCGCCCCTGAGCCCGGCGCGTGGAAGGAACTCCTGCCCGAGGACCCGCAGGCCCGGCTGGAGCACTTCGCGTTCGTGGACGGTCCGTCCCCGGACCGCGCACTGCTCCTGGCCGTCCGCAGTCGTCACACCGTCGCCGAGATCACCGTGCACGACCTGGCGACCGGGACGCGGCTGGACACCATAGCGACGCCGGGTCTGGGAACGGTCGGCGAGATCCGGGGCAGGGGCCACGAGGCGTGGTTCACGTACACCGACCCGTTCACTCCCGTCACGGTCTTCCGCTGGGACGCGAGGGACCGCACGACGACCGTATGGGCGTCCCCGCCGGGACAACGGGCGACGACCGCCCCGCGGCCCGCCGGAACGATGCGCCAGATCACCTGCCGGTCATCGGACGGCACACCGGTACGGATCACGGTCCTGGCACCGCACGACGAGAACGACGGGCACGACGGGAACGACGGGCACGACGGGAACGGCGAGGGACGGCAGCCGCGTCCGGCCATCCTCTACGGTTACGGCGGCTTCGGCCTGTCTCCCAACCCCGTGTACAACCCCGAGGCCATCGCATGGGTCGAGGCCGGCGGCGTCTACGCGGTGGCTCATGTGCGGGGTGGCGGCGAGGAGGGAGCGCAGTGGCACCACTCGGGTGTCCGGGCCCACAAGCAGAGGTCCATCGACGACTTCCACGCCGCCGCCGAAGCCCTCTGCGACAACGGCTGGACCACCCCGTCGCACCTCGTGATCAGTGGCGAGTCGAACGGTGGCCTGCTGGCCGGTGCCGCACTGACCCAGCGCCCCGAGCTCTGCCGGGCGGTGGTGTGCGGAGCGCCGGTGCTGGACATGGTGCGTTACGAGCACTTCGGTCTGGGCGCGTCCTGGACCACGGAGTACGGCTCGGCGTCCGTGCGTGAGGAACTGGGCTGGCTGCTGGGTTACTCGCCCTATCACCACGTCAGCGAGGGGACGCACTACCCGGCGGTGCTCCTGACGGTGTCCGAGGGGGACGCCGTGGTGGACCCCATGCACGCCCGCAAGATGTGCGCGGCCCTGCAGCACGCCGCCGGTGCCCTGCCCGCCGAGGACGGAAGGGGACTGACCCTGCTACGCGTCGAGTCCGGCGTCGGCCACGGCGCGCGCTCCATGAGCCGCATCATCGCCCTTTCGGTGGACCAGTTGTCCT
The DNA here is from genome assembly GCF_030386795.1 of Streptomyces sp. S.PNR 29. Taxonomy (GTDB): domain Bacteria; phylum Actinomycetota; class Actinomycetes; order Streptomycetales; family Streptomycetaceae; genus Streptomyces. The sequence goes on along the minus strand of NZ_JANUQM010000001.1, from coordinate 596,154 downwards.
TCGCGGGCTGGCAGTCGGGGCTGTTCGCTGAGGACTGACGGAGGCCGGCGTCACCGTTCGGACGCGCACCTTGTGCATGTTTCGGCATTCATGCCCAGGATCGTCCTGGTGCTATGTCCCCTCGCGAAGGTGAAAGACCATGCCGACGTATGTCACATTGCTGAACTGGACCGATCAAGGGATCCGGAACTACAAGGACACCCCGCAGCGCGCCGAGGCCTTTGCCTCGGCGGTGCAGAAACTCGGGGCGAAGATCCTCAACATCTACTGGACCGTCGGCCCGTACGATCTCGTGGCCGTCGTCGAGGCGCCCGACGACGAAACCGCCACCGCGGCGCTCCTGCAGCTCGGCGGGGTGGGCAACGTCCGCACCACGACCCTGCGGGCCTTCGGCCGGGAGGAGATGGACCGCATCATCGCCAAGGCCGCCGGCTGAGGACGGGCGACGGGCGGCAGGCGGTGCCCGGGATCATCCGACGTGGGCGGCGATGGTGCGCGCACACACGAGGGACTCGGTGTGCGTCGTGTCCACCTCCAGGTCGTAGACCACCCCCTCGTGAACCACTTCCGCCTGCAACGCGGCCATCCCCTGAACGCGATCCCCGCGCGCGACCTCGCGTCCCGCGGCGACCGCACTCTCACACCTGACGCCGACCCACAGCACGGCCAGTCCGTCCAGAACCTTCTGCCACCGCTGCTGGGACGCCGCCCCGCCGAGGAAGACGTCATCGATGATGACCCTGGCGCCCGCACGGGCCATCGCCGCGACGCCCTCCATCCAGGCCGACTGCAACGCCATGAACTCCGCCCCGACGTTCACCCCGCCGTCCGCCCCGAACACGATCCCCTCGTCCGACCCCCGCATCCTCGCGGGCAGCGCGTCGACGAACGAGTCGCACCCGAACGCCGGCCATGGATCCGGAAGGACGGCCTGCAGACACCGTACGATCCCGGACTTCCCCGAACTGGAACCGCCGTTGAGCATGATTACCTGCGTCGTCACCGCACCACAGTAAGGCTCCGCAGGTGGGGAGCCGCTGAGAATCAGCCCGCCCGCCCGCGCTGTCCGGGGCGGCCCCGCCGTGCCGGTTCACTCGTCGAGACTGCCGTAGTCCACCTTGCCGCTCCCGTTCAACGGCAGCGAACTCCTGCGTATCCAGCGCTGCGGAACCATGGGGGCGGGCAGCGTGGCGCGGAGGTGCTCCTGGAGCTCCTGCCAGGTGACGGCCCCTTCCGTCACGTAGTGGGCAGTGACCTTGGGCTGCTCCCTGCGGCCTCCCGCGGTGACCGCACACGCCGTCACGGCGGGATGGCGGGCCAGCTCGGCCTGCACCGCGCTGAGTTCGACCCGGTGCCCGGCGATCTTCACCTGGCGGTCGGCCCGGCCGAGGCAATAGACCTTGCCGTCCTCGAAACGGGCCAGATCTCCCGTCCGGTAGAGCCGCCCATGGGGGGAGCCGGCATCGAAGTCGTCCGCGAAGAACCTCTCCCGGGTCAGTTCCGGCTCATCGAGGTACCCCATCCCCACCGGCGCGCCCCCGACCCACAGTTCGCCCACCTCGCCGGCATCGGCCGCCCGCCAGCCGCTGTCCTCCTCGACCAGCAGATACAGAGCGGCGTTGGCGATCGGACGCCCGGCCGGGAGCCGGTCCCCGAGGTCGTCCGGGAGGACGACGTGGTGGGTGACGTCGTCCGAGCACTCCGTCGCACCGTAGGCATTGATCAGGGACGCCCCGTCGAACGCCTTCAGCGCGCGAGCCGCGAGCCCCGGCGTCAGCTCCTCCCCCGTGGAGATCAGGCAGCGCAGCCGCATGGCCGCCGCGGCGGGCTGCGCTGTTCGCTCCATCTCGTCGATCAGCGGTCGGATGACGGACGGGACCAGCTCCAGCACCGTCACGCCGGTCTGCCCCACGGCTTCGCGCAGTCGACGGGGAAAGCGTGTGTCCGCGTCGCCGATGACCGAGACGGCGCCGCCCACGAGAAGCACGGCCAGCATCTGCCACACGGAGATCACATAACCCGGCGGGGCGGTGAAACCCACTCTGTCATGGGGGCCCAGCCGCAGGTTCTCGACCATGAACCAGAGGTGGTTCATCATGCCCCGGTGGTCGACCACCGCCCCCTTGGGACGGCCCGTGCTCCCCGACGTGTGGATGGCGTAGCGCGGTTCGCGTTCCTCCGGCTTGCGCGGCCGCCAGGGCGGTACCGGGCCCCATCCGCTCTCGCGGAGGTCGTCCAGGGCCAAGAGCGGGACCCGGGCGTGCTGTGCCGCCCGGGTGATCGCCGTCTCGGCCTCCGTGCCGGAGCGCCCGTCGGAGATGTGCAGCACGCCGCGTACGCCGTCGCCGCGCAGCACTTCGCCCAGCCGGAGCACGGGCCATTCCGCGTCCAGCGGCATGTACACAGCGCCGATGCTCTCCAGCGCCAGAAACGCCGCCACGGTGTCGGCGCCGCGTGCTCCGGTCACCACCACGCCGTCGCCGGGCGCCACTTGGAGGGCGAGCAGCCTGCTCCGGATCCAGCCCACCCGTCGGAGCAGCCCGCCGTAGCTGATGTCCTCGCCGTCCTCGATGACCGCGACCTTTTCCGGGCAGCGTCCGGCCAGGTCGGCCACCCGCGCGGACACGCTGGTCCGTGTGTCCGTACGGACCTTTCGGGTGAGTGCCCGGCCGATGGCGGCCTCCCGGGCCCCGGGGAGCAGGGGGAGCCTGGGCAGGTCGGCGGACGTGAGGGGCATCCCGCCCGCGATTCCCCACGCGCCGCCGCTCCCGACGTCCAAGGGGCGGTCCGGCATCACGCCGCTGCTTGGATGAGGGACGCGGACACGGCCTTGTTGACCGCGTCGATGCGGGAGGACGCCCCGAGCTTGACGAACGTGTTGTGCAAGTGGCGCTTCACCGTCGCTTCCGAGATCCCCAGTCTGACGGCGATCTGACGGTTGGAGAGCGCCTGGGCCGCTAACTGCAGCACTTCCAGTTCGCGCAGCGAGACAGCTGTCTTCTCGTAGTCGCTGAGCACCTTGATCTCCCTTGCTCCAGCAGGTGTCTGAATCCGCCTACAGTCCCGAAACGGCACGCACTCGGTCGGCTGCGAAGTCGCCCTGTGCGGCCCGGACGATGAGCCGCTCAGCGGCCCGCAGGATGTTCTCTGTGCCGGATGTCGTGAGACAGTCCGCATCGGCCGCGACATCCAGCCCGCCGTGGTCGGCGGTCCCGGAGACGCGGACGTACACCTTGATGTCGCTGTTGGCCGCGTGCAGGAGTTCCCAGGAGATCTCCTCCGAGGTGTCCAGCAGATCCGCCGCCAGGGCGGCGTCCTGCACCACGGCCGGGGCGCCGACCTTCGGCTTGTCGTCCTCGTCCCGAAGGTCGTTGAAGAGGTAGGCCAGGTCGACGGGCTCCCTGCGGGCTGCTTCGACCTCTTCGATGACCCTGCGCAGGCCGTCGGGGTCGTACCGGGCGTGGCTGTAGGCCCGGCGCAGGCCGCGGTCCACTCCGCGCACCACGTCGTAGAAGCTTCCCGAGGTGGTGTCGACAGTGATGACGGCATGCTGCGAGAGCGCCCCCACATAGGACCGCGTGGCCGCTGTGAAGCGGTTGCTGGTCGGCACTCTGAAGGTCATCCCGGGTTTCCCGGTCACTTCCCCGAGCACGCAGGCCGCAGCGCCGAGATAAAGGGCTCCGGAGGACACGCCGACCCGCGGTACCAGCGTGAGCTCCGCCGCGAGGAGAGCGCGTGACCGCAGACGGCCCAGCCATAACGGGGAACGGCCGCCCCGGACTTCGGAGAACAGACCCCCGGGAGAGGCGAGCAGGGTGGACTTCCAATAGGAGAGCGACCGCTGCGACGTCCTCGCACTGCGGTCCAGACTCTCGTCCCTGACCTGGTCCTCCGGCTGGTGCGTCACGGGTTCGAGGTGTTCGCCCGAGCCCTGGGAGAGGACGGCGCTCAACTCGTCCTCGACCACCCGGACGCTCTCTCCGTCCAGGACGACGTGCGAGCAGGCGAACACCATGAAGCGTGGCAGGCCCTCGCGCGTCACAATGGCGATCTTGAAGGGGAAGTCCCGGTCCAGCCGCGGCTCCGTCCTGAAGAACTCTCCCCGCACCGCCTCGGCGGCCTCCGCGGCCCCCTGCTCGTCGGGCGCGTCCTCGATGCGCACGGGCAGGGACCCCTCGCCGAAGACGACCTGTCGCAGGCCGGCCGGTCCGCCCTCGGTGATCTTCGTACGCAGGGCCTGGTGGCGCTCGACGAGGAGTCGGAGGCAGCCCAGTACGTCGTCCAGTCCTCTGCCTTCCGGAACCGGAACGGTCCAGGTTATTTGATAGAAACCATCAGGCCTGTGTTTGTTTATCGTCGTCCAGAATTCCCGCTGGCTCCAGGTCGCGTCCAAGGTGGCGCACGAAAGGCCTGAGAAAGCCAACTCGACCGTCCTGCCCATCGGTATCCGCCTTCATTCCCCGTGGGACGCGGCTCCGACCGCGTTCCACAGCCTTTCCGGGGTGGCGAAGGTTTCGGCGCCCAGTGCGTCCTGGGGCAGGGTGACGCCGAACTCCACTTCGACGTCCACCAGCAGGCTGATCATTCCCAGTGAGTCGAGCCCGAGATCGAAGAGCGCAGCCTGCGGCTCCAGCGCATCCTCGTCGGTCAGAGCCGTCGCATGGGCACGGACGATCCTCTCGAATGCATCGGGCCACCCGCTCTGCGTCATGTCCCACCTTCCAGCGGTTCGCGTTACCTGGCCGGGCAGACGGGGACAAGGCGACGGGCCGGGGCGAAGCTGCCCCCGGAAAGAGCTTCAGGTGCGGATGAGAACGGGCGGGCGAGGAGGCCGCTTCCGAAACTTTCAGGTAGATCGCCGAAACTTGTCCCGCGAGGGAGCTTAAGGTCGCCCTTTCCACGGGGTCAACTCCCTTGCAGAGGCATAGGGACTGGCATACCGTCGGGCCCTTGTGGGGCTAGTGTGCCGCACTGATGCACGGCCTGGCCCTTGTCACATCGTCCGAATGTTTCGACGCCGAGATCGACTGCGCCGCCAGAACTCCGCCATACCGACGATGGAGAACGGACCTTGTGAGAATCCATCGATCTTTCCCGGAGCTTCATCCCGGGACCACCGACCACCGTTCACCCGCCCGCTACCTGATCGGACTGGCCCGGGGCCACCGCCGGACCATGCTGCTGGGAGTCCTCTTCGGGATCATCTGCATGCTGGCGCAGGCCCTGGTGCCGACCGCGGTCGGCCGGGCCATCGACGACGGGATCATCGAGCGGGACCAGTCGGCGCTCGTGCTGTGGGGCGGCGCTGTCCTCGGTCTCGCCGTCGTCCAGGCCGTGACGGGAATCCTCCGCGACCGTGCAGCGCTGGCGAGCCGGCTCGGAGCCGCCTACCGGACGGCCCAGGACGTCACCCGACAGGCGTGCCGGCTGGGCGCCACCCTGTCCAAGCGGCTGGCCACCGGCGACGTGGTCAGCGTGGGCGCGTCCGACATCGACAACGTCGGCGAGGCCATGGCGGTCACCGCCCGCGGCTTCGGCTCCGTCGTGGCGATCGTCGTGGTCGCGGTCATCATGCTGAGCGCCTCATGGCAGATCGGTCTGACCGTCCTCCTCGGTGTGCCCCTGATGACCTGGTTGATCACCCTCCTGCTCCGCCCCCTGCACAACCGCCAGCAGGAGCTCCGGAACCGGCAGGGAAAGCTCACCGGCCGGGCCGTGGACATCGTGAGCGGCCTGCGCGTTCTGCGGGGCATCGGAGGCGAGGACTCCTTCGCGGGGCGCTACCGCGAGGAGTCCCAGGAGGTTCGGCGGGCAGGGGTGGAGGTGGCCAGGGTCGAGGTCCTGCTCGACGGCGCCAAGGTGCTGCTGCCCGGAGCGCTCGTCGCCTCCGTGATATGGCTGGGCGGCCACTACACCCTGGCCGGGCGCATCAGTGCGGGGCAGCTCGTCGCCTTCTACGGGTACACCGTCTTCCTGGTCGGCCCGCTGAACTGGCTCACCGACGCCGCCGACCGCATCACCAAGGGATATGTGTCTGCGGGCAGGGTCACGCACGTCCTCCGGCTGGAGCCCTTGATCACCGATGCGGCGCGCCGCGCCGAGGTCCCCGACCGGGAGGACGAGCTCACCGATCCGTCCTCCGGACTGGTGGTCAGGAGCGGCATACTCACCGCTGTGGCCTGCGACGTCCCGGCGCAGGCCACGGCACTGGCCGACCGTCTGGGCCGCTACGCCGACTCGGAGGCCACCCTCGGCGGGGTCCCGCTGCGGGAGTGGCCGGTGCACGAGATCCGTCGGCGCATCCTCGTCGCCCGTAACGAGGACCGGCTCTTCAACGGCCCCTTGCGCGACGAACTCGACGGCCGGCGCGAGGGGCCGGCCGACGCTCCCGCGATCGAGGCGGCGGTCCGCACCGCAGGGGCGGGAGAGATCATCGACGCCCTCCCGGACGGCCTGGACACGGCCGTCGCCCAGGGCGGGCGGGAGTTCTCGGGCGGACAGCAGCAGCGCCTGCGCCTGGTCCGGGCCCTGGTCGCGGATCCGCCGACTCTCCTCCTTCTGGAACCGACCAGTGCCGTGGACGCACACACCGAGGCGGGGATCGCCGGCCGGCTGCGGGCGAGCCGGGAGGGCCGTACGACGGTCGTCTTCACCACCAGCCCGATCCTGCTCAACCACGCGGATCACGTGGTGTTCATGGAGGGCGGCCGGGTCGCCGCCGAGGGAAAGCACGCTGAGCTGCTCACCGACGCCCGCTACCGGGACCTGGTGATGAGGGAGGACGCGCTGTGAGTCCACTGCCCGTCGCGTCGGCGAGGCACGTGCACGCGTACGCCTGGCGGCTCGCGCTGCGCCACCCACGTCAACTGGCCGTCTGTGTAGGACTGTACGGTCTCGCCACGCTCTTCGGGCTGGTCGCCCCGCGGCTGGTCGGCGTGCTCGTGGGGGAGGTGGGTGACGGTGTCGACCACGTCGACCGGATCACCCTGCTGATCATCGCGGCGGTCTGCGTCCAGGCCGTCCTGATCAGGACGGCGATGTACGCATCGGCGAAGCTGGGAGAGCGGGTCCTGGCCGAAATGCGGGAGGAGTTCGTCGACGCGGTACTGGCGCTGCCCCTGCCGACCGTCGAGCGCGCGGGCACCGGCGACCTGGTGACCCGGTCCACCAGGGACGTGGACATGCTCTCCCGCACCGTGCGGCTGGCCATACCCGACGCCTTCACGGCACTCATGACCATCGTCCTCACCCTGGGGGCGCTGCTGCTGACAGGCCCGCTGCTGACCCTGCCCTGCCTCGTCGCGGTCCCCGTCCTGTGGGCGGCGACCCGCTGGTACCTCGCGCGGGCGCGGGCGGGCTACCTTCGGCAGGCCGCCTCCTACTCGGCACTGACCGACGGCTTGACCGAAACCGTGGAGGGGGCCCGCACGGTCGAGGCGTTCGGCTTCGGGAACCGCCGAGCCCAGCGGGTCGACGACGACATCGCGCACTCCTACGCGGCCGAGCGCTACACCCTCAGGCTGCGCACGGTCTATCTGCCGATCTCCGACACCGCCTACGCCATGCCGGTCGTCGCCACCATCATCTTCGGAGGCATGTTCTACATCCACGGCCGGGTGACCCTGTCCGCGGTCACCGCGGCAGTTCTCTACGTCCAGCAACTACTCGAACCTGTGGACCGGTTGCTGTTCTGGCTGGACGAACTCCAGGTCGGCGGTGCGTCGATGGCGAGAGTCCTCGGGGTCTCCCAGGCCGTCGCCGACGCGCAGGCGACCACCCCCGGTCCGGACCGGTCCGCTCGTCCCCGGTCCGACGGCCGGGGCATCACGGTGAAGGGCGTGAGCTACGCCTACCGGGAGGGGCACGAGGTCCTCCACGGCATCGACCTGGAGGTCGTACAGGGCGAGCGGCTGGCGATCGTGGGCCCCTCGGGCGCGGGGAAGTCCACCCTGGGCCGCCTGCTCGCCGGGATCCACGCGCCCCGCGAAGGCGTGGTCGCCGTCGGAGGCAAACCGCTGGTGGAGCTGCCGCTGCAGGGACTCCGCCGGGAGGTCGCCCTGGTCACCCAGGAGCAGCACGTCTTCCAGGGCACGCTCCGGGACAACCTGATCATGGCCGCGCCCGACGCCCGGGACAGCGATCTGCGAGCAGCGCTGGAGGCGGTCGGGGCCTGGGGCTGGGCCGCCGACGTCGGCCTCGACACCGAGGTGGGATCCGGTGGCGTCGAGCTGTCACCGGCCCAGTCCCAGCAACTGGCCCTGGCCCGCATCATCCTGGCGGACCCGCACACTCTCGTGCTGGACGAGGCCACCTCACTGATCGTGCCCCGTACGGCACGGCAGCTGGAGCGGTCGGTGGCTGCGGCGCTCGACGGCCGGACGGTCATCGCGATCGCGCACAGGCTGCACACCGCTCATGACGCCGACCGGGTGGCCGTCATGGTGGACGGGCGCATCGCCGAGCTGGGCCGCCACGACGAGCTGGTCCGTCAGGGCGGCCACTACGCGGCCCTGTGGCACTCCTGGCACGGCCGGGGCCCTCACGGCTGAAGCCGCCGGGCGGGTCGTCACCAAGGTTCCGGCGACCGCCTGTCCGCCCGCCGGTAAACCTTTAGTTGTATGTACTGTCACGCCTTGATCGATTAGCGTACTGAATCGCGGCGCCACATATTCGCAGCTCTGACGAGTCATGGTCCGTCGTACGTGAGGAGATCGGCTGCAATGCTGCTCAACAGCTTCGATGAATGGTCGCCGCTCAAGGAGATAATCGTCGGATCGGCGGACGGATACACCTCCCACGAGCGAGAGCTCTCGTTCGACTTGTTCTTTCACGACAACATTTCCCGCTCGGAGTGGTATTACCCCCGGCTCTCCGCCAGGGACGACACCGGGGAAGCGTCGGGGAAATCGCGGATCAAACAGCGCTACGTCGACGAACTGACCGAGGACATCGAAGGAATCGTCTCGGCGCTGGAGTCGCTGTCCGTGAAGGTGCACCGTCCGATGCCACTGGCGAAGGACACCGTCGAAGTGCGCACGCTGGACTGGTCCGCGGCCGTGGTCCCGCCCCTGAACATCAGGGACAACACCCTGATCGCCGGCGACGAGATCATCGAGACGCCGCCGATGATCCGGTCCCGGTACTTCGAGACCCAGTTCCTGACGCCGGTCTTCGCCGACTACTTCCGGCAGGGAGCCCGCTGGACCGTGATGCCGCGGCCGCTGATGACCGACGCGTCCTTCGACCTCTCCTACGCCAGGAGCACCACCGTCGGCGGCCCCATGGAGCCGATCGCCGACGAACAGCCGTCCGCGTACGACGTCGGGCACGAGATGATGTTCGACGGCGCGCAGTGCCTGCGCCTCGGACGTGACCTGCTGGTCAACGTCTCCAACGCCAACCATGCCCTGGCCTGCGACTGGCTCGAACGCCACCTGCGCGGTCGCTTCCGCATCCACCGGACGTACCGGCTGAGCGACAGCCACATCGACAGCATGATCCTGGCGTTGCGCCCCGGGAAACTGCTGGTGCGCTCCAAGGCGGTGGCCGACTTCCTGCCCGGGCCGCTGCGCAGGTGGGACATGATCGTTCCGCCGGAGCCCACGGACAGCAACTTCCCTCGGTACGAGGACGACGATCTGGTCCTCACCAGCCCGTACATCGACCTCAACGTGCTCTCCGTCGACCCCGACACGGTCCTCGTGAACGAGGCATGTCCGGAACTCATGCGCACCTTGGAGCAGCACGGGTTCACCGTGGTGCCGGTACGCCACCGCCACCGCCGCATATTCGGCGGCGGCTTCCACTGCTTCACCCTCGACACCGTCCGGGACGCCGGCCCCGAGGACTACCTCAGCTGACGACTGCGCACTTTCGCCTGGTCGCCGACCGACCCGTGGGCGCAGTCCTTCACCGGCGACGCCGGACACCCCCACCTCGCGAAGGAGTGACCAGGGCAGTGAAAGACTCCGCAGAGACCGATCGCGTCATCGACCGCTTCGACCTGATCGTCAATGGCCCCGCGCTGTTCAACGCCGTTGTGGCCGCGCTGGAGTTCGACATCTTCTCGTTCCTGCACCGCTCGCCGCATTCCTCGTTCGACCAGATCCGGGAGTACGTCGGCATCCAGCCTCACAAGATGCGCGTCCTCCTGCACGCACTCTGCGCCACCGAGCTGATCGAGCTGCACGAGTCGGGCTACGCGAACTCCGCCGCCGCCGAGCAACTCCTCGTGCCGGACGGCGCCGACAGCTGGAAGCACATCCTGCTCGGCTGGCAGAAGATCTACTACCCGGCGTTCGCGGAGACGACCGTCGCCCTGCGCGAGGGACGGAACACCGCCCTCGACCGTCACCCGGGCACCGAGCCGACCCTCTACCAACGCCTGTCGCACGACTCCCAGGCCGAGGAAGTGCTGCACAGGTCCATGGCGGCCTTCACCTTGCGGTCCCTCGACGGGCTCCTGGACAACATCGAACTGGCCGGGGTCAGGCGCCTCCTCGACGTGGGGGGCGGGGACGGGACCACCGCCACCCGCCTCGCGGCACGCTTTCCGGAGACCGAGATCACCGTCTTCGACCTGCCGAGCGTGACCCAGCTCGCCCAGGACGCCCAGCCGGACCCCGGCACCGGCCGGCCGGTGAGGTTCCATCCGGGCGACCTCTTCGCCGACAGCTTCCCGCGCGGCATGGACACGGTCCTCTTCAGTCACGTACTGGAGGTGTTCTCCGAGCAGCAGATCGTCGAACTCCTCCGGAAGGCCTTCGACGCACTGACCCCCGGCGGCAAGATCGTCCTCTACGGGTTCAACGCGCTGGACGGCGAGCGCCGAGGCGTCTACTCCGCCCGGCTGTCGCTCTATCTGAACGTCCTCGCCACCGGACAGGGCATGGCCTATCCGACCGAGGACTACGAGAAGTGGCTGTCACAGGTGGGCTGCGTCGACGTGAAGTCGATCACGGGTCTGCCCTATGAGCACGGGTTGATCACAGGAACGAAGAAGTGAGTGCGACGCCGTCGAGTCCCCCCGTGCGCCTGCCCACGGTGCGGAGCAACCCGTTCGACCCCCCGCCGCAGCTGCGGGAGTACCGCGAGCAGGAGCCCGTGCGTCGGCTTGTCTACCCGGACGGGCACGTCGGCTGGCTGGTGACCGGCTACGAGCTCTCCTGCTCGGTCCTGGCCGATCGGCGCTTCAGCGCACGGTCCGAGTTCAAACGCGTCCCCGTGCCCCGGCCGGGAGCGGACCCCTTCATCGGTCAACCCGCCCTTCCCGGGTGGATGGTCGACATGGACGCCCCGGAGCACACACGGTTCCGCAGGCTGCTCTCCGGACACTTCGGTGCGCGCCGGATGACCCTGCTGCGGCCGGCGGCCGAACGTGTCTTCGCCGCGTGCCTCGACACCATGGAGGAGCAGGGCCCGCCCGCTGACCTGGTGGAGGCCTTCGCGCTCCCCGCCCCGTCGCTGGTCATCTGCGAGCTGCTCGGCGTTCCCTACGCGGACCGGGAGCAGTTCCAGCGCAACAGCACGACGCTGTTCAGTCTGCAGGCCAGTGCCGCTGAAGGCGAAGCCGCGATGCGGGAACTCACCGCGTACCTCCTGCGACTGATCGAACGTAAGCGGTCCGTACCCGCGGACGATCTGCTGAGCGCACTGGTGGCGAGCGGCCGGCTGAGCCACGACGAACTCGCAGGGCTCTCGGTGCTTCTGCTGACCGCGGGCCATGAGACGGTGGCGAGCATGCTCGGCCTGGGGGCCTTCGTACTGCTCTGCCGCCCCGACCAGCTGGCGGCGTTCCGTGCGGACGACGGTCTTGTCGTCGACGCGGTGGAAGAACTCCTCCGCTATCTGACCATCTTCCAGTTCGGCGTCCCCAGGACACCTCTGGTCGACGTGGAGCTGGACGGCCGTCTCATCAGGGCCGGAGAGAGCGTGACGGTCTCTCTGCCCGCCGCCAACCGGGACCCCGACCGGTTCGACCGCCCTGACGAACTCGACATCCGGCGGCCGAGGAAGTCGCACCTCGCTTTCGGCCACGGCATACATCGATGCATCGGTCAGCATCTGGCCCGTCTGGAGCTTGAGGTCGGATACGCGGCTCTGTTCCAGCGGTTCCCGGACCTGCATCTCACCGTGCGACCGGAAGAGGTCCCCATGTTCGACGACATGGGCTTCTACGGGGCGCATCACCTCCCCGTCGCCTGGTGACCCCCGGTGCTCACGACCGTACGGCGCACGCTTTCGACTACCGGAGGAGAACGACCATGGTCAGGCTGCTCGTCGCCAACGACTTCATCGAGGATCTGGCCGGCGTGGCAGACGCGAGGCTGAAGAAGAACGGGTGGTGGGCACAGCGCCTGGTCTGGTTCGCCCGGGACGACGACGTGCTCGTGATGACGTCGATGCCCGAGGACGACTACCTCGACTACGTCACCGCGATGACCGGCACCCGGCGCTCGACTCTCCGGGTCGTCGTACCGCCCTCCGGCCGTCTTGGAACGAGTGTGCTCACAGCCGACCGGCTGATGAACCACGACTTCCTCGCCGACCTGCGTGCGGCCCTCGCCGGACGCACCATCGACCAGGTGCTCTCCCTCCATCCCGACGAGGCGGTCGCCGCCCTGGCCCGGTCCCTCGACGCCTCCGGCGCGTTGTCCGGGTACGGGTTCATCGATCAGGGCGGGGGTCAACTGGCCAACAGCAAGGCTGCCTTCCGGGCCGTCGCCGCCGGGGTCGGAGCCCCGGTGCCGGCGGGCGGTGTCTGCGCGACCCGGCGGGAGGCCGAAGAGCTGATCAGCGGGCTGCTCGACGACGGCCCCGTCATCCTCAAGCAGGATCTACGGGTCGGCGGACGCGGCAACGAGATCATCAGCGCTGTCGAGGGTGTCACCCCGGTGGGCGCGCAGCGGTCCGTGGTCCTGGCCGACCGGCCCGCGCTGCACACCTATCTGGCGGAGCGCTGGGACTGGCTCACCAGCCGGGGCCGGAGCCGGTTCGTCGCCGAGCGCTACTTTCCGGGCAGCCAGGCGGTCTTCGCCGAGTTCTCCATCACCGACGACGCCGTGGACTGCGCCGGGCAGGGCGAGATGGTCTCGGCGCCCATGGCGAAGGCGGAAATCATCCCCCCGCCCGGCCTCAAACCGGAGATGACCTCCGACCTGCTCGACGGCGGGCGGCGGCTGGCCGAGGCACTGCGGGCCATGGGCTACCGGGGGCTGCTGAGCGCTGACGCGATCATCACGCAGCAGGGTCAGGTCCTCTTCACCGAGTACAACGGCAGGATCACCGGGTCGACGCACATCTACGAGATCATCGGCAGGCACATCGTGGGAGCGGACTACGCCGAGGCCCGGGTTCTGCTGGAGATCGACGGCTGGGAGGTCCCCTCCTTCCGGGCCGGCGTCCGACTGCTTGAGGACTCCGGGCTCGCCTACGATGCCGCGTCCCGGACAGGCGTGGTCCTCGCCATGCCGTTCAACCCCTCGGTCGGCACGATCAGGTACGTGGTGGTCGCGGAGACCCTGGACATCGCGCGCGAACGAGCACAGGCTCTGGAAGCGCTCTGCCGGTGAGCGGGTGTCAGGCGGGCCGAGGCACGATGCTCACCGCACGGTAGTCGTACCCGTCCTGCTTGAAGCCAGGGGCTTCCCAGGTGAGGTCGACCTGCTGTCCGGGCGACAGCGTGTGGAAGCCGGTCGTCTGGATGTCGGAGTAGTGGCCGAAGCAGCCGCCCGGAGTCTCGGGCGAGTCGAGCACGCCCCACCCTTCCTCGTCGCTCCACTCGCGGACAGTCGCAGTCACCATGGGGGAACCATACGGGTTCTGCCCGCGCCGGACTCCGGCCGTTCCATACCTTCCTGTAACCGTTCCCGTTCGTACCGTTGACACCCCCCACACCCCCTTCTAGGGTCGCGCCAAACTTCCGAACATGTGACGACATGTCGAACGCTTGAAAGGCAAGCGCCCTGTGTATCGCCGGAATCAGTACACACGTGCCGTAATCAGGACACACGTGGCCGGAACGCCGTGGCGCAGCCTGATGTGCGTACAGGTCGTGCCGGGCCGCAGCGAGCCGCTGATCGACTGAGCCGACCTCGGCGTCCACGTGCGGATCCAGGGGGATCCACCCGCCTCCCGTCTGCGGGGGAGTGGGTACGGCACGCCGGCTCGCCCTCGCCCTGCTCGCCGGCTTCCTGGCCCGTTCCACCGTCTTCCCGCGACATCTGATTCGCCGCCAACCTCTCAACGACGCGAAGAACAAGGACGATCACCATGCTCAACCGAAGAACCGCCCTCGCTGGAGCCGCCTCCCTCGCCCTCTCCCTGTCCGCCTGCGGAAAGGACAGCCAGGGCAGCACCGCGGGCAGCTCCGCGTACGGTTCCCCGGGCGGCACCGTCGGCATCGCCATGCCGACCCGGGCCTCCGAGCGCTGGCTCACCGACGGCAGGAGCGTCGTCGAGGACCTGAAGGGCAAGGGATACAAGACCAAGCTGGTCTACGGCGAGGACGACCCGCAGACCCAGGTCGCGCAGATCGAGAACCTGATCAAGCAGGGCGTCGACGTACTGATCATCGCGGCCATCGACGCCAAGTCGCTGAACGGCGTGCTCCAACAGGCCGCCGACGCGAAGATCCTGGTGGTCTCCTACGACCGGCTCATCCTCGGCACCAAGAACGTCGACTACTACGTCTCCTTCGACAACGAGATGGTCGGCCGGCTCCAGGCCCGCTACATCATCGACAAGCTCGGCCTGGATCGCGGCAAGGGCCCGTTCAACATCGAGCTGTTCGCCGGCTCCCCCGACGACAACAACACCAAATACTTCTTCAAGGGGTCCATGGCGCTCCTGCAGCCGTTCCTGGACGGCAAGCAGCTGATCGTCCCGTCCGGCGAGACCGCGCTCGACCAGATCACCACGCTGCGCTGGGACGGCCCCACCGCGGAGAAGCGCATGAACGGCGTCCTCGCCAAGTGGTACCGCAGCAAGAAGGTCGACGCGGTCCTGTCGCCGTACGACGGCATCTCCCGGGGCGTCCTGTCCGCGCTGAAGGCGGACGGCTACGGCTCCGGCAGCAAGCCCCTCCCGATCATCACCGGACAGGACGCCGAACTTGCCTCGGTGAAGTCGATCATCGCGGGTCAGCAGTCGCAGACCGTCTACAAGGACGTCCGCCGGCTCGCCGAGGCCGCCGCGGACATGGTCGACGACATACTCAACGACAGGAGGCCGTGGATCAACGACAGAAGCGGTTACAACAACGGCGTCAAGGCCGTGCCCGCCTCCTTGCTGCAGCCGACGAGCGTCGACAAGACCAACTACGACGTGCTGGTCGCCGACGGCTACTTCACCGCCGACGAACTCAAGTAGCAGCCCAGTCGTCCTGCTTCGCCCCGTCGGGTCGTCGCTCGGCGGGGCATGCTGTCGCGGCGCCGGTGAGCCGGCACACGTCCCCCGGTGCGCTGCGGCATTCGGCCTCATGCAGTTTGGGCTTCTCACCCTGCCCGGTGTAGGACACCACAGGTGGAACGGCCTCGACGACAACGACAACCGAGCCGCCGTCGTCGTCACCGTATTCCTCCAGGACAAGCCGGCTCCCCTGCCGAACTCCCCGACCCGCGGCGAGATCCCCGCCTTCCTGCGCGACCACAATTGACGACTGTGGTCGCTGTGTGCCCGTCAGGTCTCGTCGGCCGTGGCGGGCTCACCCTGGCCGGGGTGTCCGCCGGCGGACGGGGCCGCTTCGGCGCTGCCGTGGTCCCGGGCGCCGTCACCCGCGATCCGGCGCGGCAGCCTCGCCGCGACCACGATCGTCACCAGGGCGAGGGCGGCCGCGACGCCGAAGGCCAGCTTCATCCCGCCGACCTGTGCGGGCACGGCGGCGACACCGTCGTCGGCCAGGTGATCGGCGCGCGCGGACATCACGGTCACCACCAGCGCGGTTCCGAAGGCCGCGGCGACCTGCTGCAGGGTGCCGAGCATCGAGCTGCCGTGGGAGTACAGGTGGGGCGGAAGCGCGCCCATGCCGAGCGTGAAGACCGGCGTGAACGTCGCCGCCAGGCTGACCATCAGCAGTGCGTGCAGTCCCAGCACCTGCCAGTACGGCATCGTCATCGAGACCTGGGTGAACCCGCCGAGGGCGAGCACCATGCCGATCGAGCCGGGCAGCACCAAGGGGCGACTGCCGAACTTGTCGAACACCTTTCCGGCGGTCGGTCCCAGCAGTCCCATGATCAGACCGCCCGGCATGAGCAGCAGGCCGGTCTCCAGCGGGCTGAGTCCGCGCAGGTTCTGCAGGTACAGCGGCAGCAGGATCATCGAGCCGAGCATCGCGAGGAACCCGATGGACATGAGGGCCAAGGACAGGCTGTAGGTGCGGTGGCCGAGGATGCGCAGATCCATCAGAGGCACACCGGTGCGTTGCAGCCTGAGCTGGCGGATCACGAAGACCGCGATGGCCGCGAGCCCGGAGACGGCAATGCCGGCGGCGAGCCCGTCACGGTCGCCGAAGAGGCTCAGGCCGTACACCAGGCCGCCGAAGCCGAGCGCCGCCACACCGACGCTGAGCCAGTCGATGGAGCTCACCTGCGGGTCGCCTATGTTCTCCACCTTGCGCAGCCCGAACAGGGTCACCAGGGCTGCGATCGGCAGGACGACCACGAACAGCAGCCGCCAGGAACCGACCTGCAGGATCAGCCCGGACACGGCGGGGCCGAGCGCGGGCGCCACCGAGATCGCCAGGGTGACGTTGCCCATCACACGGCCTCGGTCATGCTCGGGCACCACGATCATCAACGTGGTCATCAGGAGGGGCATCATGACGGCTGTGCCCGCGGCCTGCACGATCCGGCCCAGCAGCAGCACCTCGAAGGACGGGGCGACGGCCGACAGGGCGGTACCCGCGAGGAACACGCCCATCGCGATGGCGTAGGCCTGACGGGTGGTGGCCCGCTGCAGGAACCATCCGGTGATCGGAATGACGGCGGCCATGGTCAGCATGAAGGCGGTGGACACCCACTGCGCCGACTGCTCGGTGATGCGCAACGAGTCCATCAACCGCGGGATCGCGTTGATCATGATGGTCTCGTTGAGGATCACCACGAACGTGGCCAGCACCAGTAGCCGCACCACCGTCGGTGTGCGGCCCGCCTGTACGGCCGGCCGTTCTTGGATCGCAGCTGACATGGCAGCACCTCGCTGGGGTTCCTGGTCGCAGTCGCCTCGCAGCCAAGGGCCGCCGGCCGGACGTGGGTTGGGGACACCGATGCAGACCGGCACGCCTGGCAGAACTCATCGGTCGGCCCCCGAGTGTTCCGCATCGTTGCGCAGATCGCCCCCGAATTTTCGTCGGCTCGACCCAGAGGGAGGCATGCTAGCGGCAGGGCCGGGGACACAGAGCCGTCACAGGGGGGTGAGGCGGGCCTTGAGCAGGCAGAAATCATCGCCCTCGGGGTCGGCGAGAACGTGCCACTGCTCCTCGCCGGTCTGGCCGATGTCGGCCGGGCGCGCCCCGAGCTTCAGGAGGCGTTCGAGCTCGGCGTCCGGTCGCGGCAACCGAGTACGAGCTCACTGATGCGACATGCCATGGACGAAACCTGCTCTCAGGGCCGGAACTGCCGGGGCGGCCGGGCGCGGAACTCAGGGCCCCGCGGCGGGCACACGCCCGAGACCGTATCGGGAGAGGCGGGCAGGTGCGACGGATTTCTCGCACCCGGGAGGTGAGGGCGGCATCCCCGAGCCGCCTGCCTCGCCTGCGGGCTGCCGTCCGGCGGGCTGCCGTCCGGCGGGCTGCCCTCGGACGTGGATCACCCTTGAAGAAAATCTGTAGCGGTGACGGTAGACATTGGCCCCTAGCGGAGTTACTGTTTCTGTCGTACCCAGGAAGTCGAAGAGGGCACGGCAGACACGAACCGCCGTGCGAGCAGGTCCGAGCAGGAAGCGGCCCGTGGGCCGCGAGCAGTACCCGTGATATCCAGCAGTACACCGAGTAACCGAAGGTAAGGAGCAGAACGCCATCAAGGATCGCCCGGGCGAGGAAGAAGTCCGCCCGGGTACCGCAGGCCCCGGATTGGAAGGTGGTCCCCGGTCACGCATCCGCGATCCCCGCAGCCCCGCCCCCTCTGGCGGAACCTGCGGACAAAGAAGGCCGGCGCAGTGCGCCGGTAGAGATGGTGTTGAAAGCTCGGGGCCCGGGTGCCGGTACGGCACCCGGGCCCCCCGACGCGTCCCCCGGAAGAAGAGGTCTATGCCCCCTCGCAGTACCCGCCCCGTCGCCCCTCTGGACGACGACGACTATCCCGCCTACACGATGGGCCGGGCCGCCGAGATGCTCGGCACCACCCCCGCCTTCCTCCGCGCCCTCGGCGAACACCGCCTGATCACCCCCCTGCGCTCCGAAGGCGGCCACCGCCGCTACTCCCGCTACCAGCTGCGTATCGCCGCCCGCGCCCGCGAACTCGTCGACCAGGGAACCCCCATCGAGGCCGCCTGCCGCATCGTCATCCTCGAAGACCAGCTGGAAGAAGCCCAGCGCATCAACGAGCAACTGCGCGCCCGAGGCGCCGAGCCGCAGCCGAAGACCACAACCTGATCACGAAGGCCTCGGCTGAACGCCGACGACGGCCGGCGGCAGGTGGCGCGGCCACCGTCGTTCGTGGAGCTAAGCAGCCTTGCGTCGCGCCGCACGCATGCCCGGGGCGGGCTCCTGTGCGCTCTCGAACGGCGCAGTCTCGTCGGGCCCGAACTCGGGGGCTTGGAAGGGGTTTGTCGTCGGAGGCGGCGATGCTGCCGTGGAGCAGCGGGGTTGCCCCTCCGGGGCGGAGAACAGCGGCGTCAGATCGATGAGAGGTCTCTCTTTCGGTACAGGCCCCCGAAGGGGCCTGGTGTGCCGTGACCGGGCACAGCGGTCCTACAGCTTGGTCATCTTGGCGTACGGGCTCAAGATCCGCACTTGCGCCGAGCTGAAATCCACCAGCGCCGCGATTCCGTCCTCGATGCCGATCACCCGGCCGAGGCCGTACACGTCGTGTGTGACCTGGTCGCCCAGGGCGAAGTGCTTGGGAGCAGGTGTGACCGGAGCCTTGAAGGGGCTGGTGGGCAAATGACGCTTCGGCTTTGTCATGACTCAGTATGAGCCCACGGGCACCCCGTCCGCTGTGGCCGTCGGCACATATCCGGACCCGGAATGGATCGGATGCGAGGGCGGGGCAGCCCACCTACGCTGAAAAACATGAAGCGCGTCGTCGTTGATCATTTCGGCGGTCCTGAGGTCTTGAGGGTCGTGGAGGACGACGATCCCCGACCGGGGCCTGGTGAGGTGTGCGTCAGGGTGCTGGCCGCAGGCGTGTCGTTCACCGACGCCCAGCTGCGCGCCGGCACGTATCTCGGCGTACCGAAGCCGCCGTTCACGCCCGGCTACGAGCTCGTCGGCGTCGTCGAGGAGCTCGGCCCGGGCTGTTCGCGGCTGCGCGTCGGGGACCGCGTCGGCGCGCTGACGGTGTGGGGCGCCGACGCGGAGCGCGTCTGCGTGCCGGAGGCGGAGGCGGTCGAGGTACCCGAGAACCTCGATCCGGCCGAGGTCCTGAACCTCGTCTTCACCTACATGACCGCCTACCAGCTGCTGCACCGCGTGGCGAAGGTGAGGAGCGGCGAATCGGTGCTCGTGCACGGTGCCGCCGGCCGGGTGGGCACCGCGATCCTCGAACTCGGAGCGGCCGCCGGGCTCCGCCTCTGTGGAACCGCGTCCGCCCGCGACCTCGCCAAGGTCGAACAGCTCGGCGCGATGGCGATCGACTACCGCAACGAGGACTTCCTCAAGCGGGTGCGCGAGCTCCCCGGGAAAGGCGTCGACGTCGTGCTCGACGGGCTCGGCGGCGCGGTGTCGCTGCGCTCCTTCCGCGCGCTGCGGCCCGGCGGACGGCTTGTCGTGTACGGCCACTACGCCACGCTTGAGCACGGGCACAAGAACTGGCGGGCATGGGCGGAGTGGTACGCGGCGACCGCGGCCGTCGGGCTCTGGAGCCTGCTCTCGCCCAGCCGGCGGGTGCTCGCCTACCGGATCCAGAGACTGCACGGTCGCCACCGCCAGCTGCTCCCCGTGGCCGGCGGCCATCCGGCGCTTCCCGTGGGTGGAGGTCCCCGCGACCCGGACCGGTTCCGGGAGGACTTCCGTGCGCTGCTCACGCTGCTCCGCGAACACAGGATCCACCCCGTCGTGGCCGAACGTCTGCCGCTGTCCGAGGCTCGTCGCGCGCACGAGATGCTCGAACGCTCGGCGGCGAAGGGAAAGCTCGTGCTCGTGCCCTGAGCCGGGGCCGAGGCCGAGGAGGGTGCTCGCAGATGGTGCGCGACGGCGCTGCCGGCCGAGCGGAGGAGACGGCGTCCGGCGGAGCGCGGCAGGCAGCGCGGGGCCGCTACCTGCCCATCGCCGAGCACGGCCTGATCGGCGACCTGCACACCGTCGCGCTCGTCGGCAGCGACGGGACGATCGACTGGTACTGCTGCCCGCAGTTCGACTCGCCCAGCGTCTTCGGGGCGATCCTCGACGCCGACCGCGGGGGACTGTTCCGCATCGCGCCCGACCGCGGTGGCTGGACCGCCAAGCAGCTGTACCTTCCCGACACCGCCATCCTCATCACGCGCTTCCTCACGCCCGACGGGGTGGGGGAGGTGCAGGACTTCATGCCCCCACCGCGAACCGGTGAGGCGGCGCACCGCCACCGCATGATCCGCCGGGTGCTCGCCGTGCGCGGACAGATGCGTTTCGTCGTCGACGTCGCCCCCCGCTTCGACTACGCGCGCGCCCGCCATGAGGTCCAACTCACCCCGCACGGTGCGCTCTTCCGCTCTCCCGAGCTGCAACTCGGCCTCTGGACGCGCCACCCGCTCCAGATCGTGGGCGACGGCGACATCCGCGCGCGGGTCACCGTCCGGGCCGGGGAGACGGCCACCTTCGTGCTCGACCGGATCAGGCCAGGGGAGACGCAGGAGCCTTCCTCCGACGCCGGCATCGCCGCCGAGTTCGCCGCCACCGCGGCGTTCTGGCGCCGTTGGCTGGGCGGCTCGCGCTACAGCGGGCGCTGGCGGGAAACGGTGCACCGCTCGGCGCTCACGCTCAAGCTGCTCACCTACGCGCCCACCGGCGCGATCGTGGCCGCCCCCACGACAAGCCTGCCGGAAGAGCTCGGCGGCGTACGCAACTGGGACTACCGCTACACATGGATGCGCGACGCCGCCTTCTCGCTCTACGCACTGCTCAGGCTCGGGTTCACCGAAGAGGCCGGCGCCTTCATGGAGTGGCTGGAGGGCCGCTTCCGCCGCGCGGCCGACTACGGCGAGTCGGGCCCCTTGCAGATCATGTACGGCATCGACGGGCGCGCGGACCTGCCCGAGGAGGAGCTCTCCCACCTGGAGGGCTACATGGGCTCGGCGCCGGTACGCATCGGCAACCGGGCGGCGACCCAGCTGCAGCTCGACATCTACGGCGAGCTGATGGACTCCGTCTACCTCTGCAACAAGTACGGGCGGCCCCTCTACCACGACGGCTGGATGGAGCTCACCCACAACCTCGAGTGGCTGATGGACCACTGGGACCAGCCCGACGAAGGGATCTGGGAGACACGCGGCGGCCGGCGGAACTACACGTACTCCCGGCTGATGAGCTGGGTCGCGGTCGAGCGCGCGATCCGCATCGCCCGTCAGCGCGGCCTGCCCGCCGACCTCCCGCGCTGGATGGCCGTCCGGGACACCATCTACCACCAGATCATGAACCGCGGCTGGACCTCCACCCGCCGGGCGTTCGTCCAGCACTACGACACCGACGTGCTCGACGCCTCCCTGCTGCTCATGCCCCTGTGCAAGTTCGTCGCGCCCACCGACCCGCGCTGGATGTCCACGCTCGACGCCATCACCGCCGAACTGGTCTCCGACAGCCTCGTCTACCGCTACAACGCGGAAGCGTCACCCGACGGGCTCGCCGGCACCGAGGCGACCTTCTCGATGTGCTCCTTCTGGTGGGTGGAGGCACTCGCCCGAGCCGGCCGGCTCGACGAGGCGCAACTGGCCTTCGAGAAGATGCTCACCTACGCCAACCACGTCGGGCTGTACTCGGAGGAGATCGGCCCGACGGGTGAGCAACTCGGCAACTTTCCCCAGGCTTTCACGCATCTGGCGCTGATCAGCGCCGCCTACGACCTGGACCGCCGGATCGGGTGAGCGCACCGGCTCGGGGAAGGCGCTTTTCCGGACGTCTCGCGCCTTTCCAGACGTCCCGGAGACGCGGCCGGGCGACGGCCCCGCCGCGCTGTTGGACCCTGAGGCAGAGAGGGGGACCGTCTCAGGGAAAGGGAGTTGGGACAGCCACCGACAGGACCTCTTCTCACCCGGGTGCACGGGGGAACGCCCCCGGGTCATCCCTCGATGTGCTGGCCGAGCAGCCTCTCGACAACCGCCCACAGGGCACGAGCCCCGAGTGCGATCGCGAAGCGGCCGGCGATCTCGCGGACCTTCCCCTTGCCTTCCGGGGAGCTCTGCGTCTTTCCCATCTCTCCACCTCATCTCTGGGGTGCGTCCCTTCGCCCAATGCGATGAGGCGCCCCCCTCTCAGAGACGAGGCCCAACCAGCGTACGGACCGATGGCCTCTCAGCACCACAGATCGTGCGACTTCCGAGCGTCGCTCCAGAAGCCATCGACCTCGCTGCCGCCGTCTTTCGGCCGTCGCCGGCATCAGTCGGCAGAGTGACCGTGCGGAAGCGGGTGCTGCTCCGGGTCGTACTCGTGGAAAAGACGCGCACTCCGGGCGGGCACCGGGCGAATCCGAACCGTGTCGCCTTCGGCGCGAACGTTCATCCGCAGGTTCGCGCGCTTCCCGTGGTGCCGCAGATAGCGGCGGAACGCGGAGGTTGTCGTGTCGTAGTCGACACCCCACGGCTGCCTCAACGTAGGCGTGCGGCTGGACCTTGTCGCGCCCTGGCTCGTGGCCTTTGGCGCTCTGGACGACCGCGCACCGGGTTCGATCGACGGAAACTGAGACATTGCGCGCAGGGAAACCGGTCTCACCCGTTGTCGCCTATGCAACGGAGTCCTGTTGTTTGAACTTCCAGTGGACCTCAGGGTGTGCCGACGAAATCTTGAGCAGCTTGTTCCTGAATCGGTACTCATTGACGAGGAACTGGTCTGCGGCGCTCTGTTTGAGGGCCTCCATGACGTAATCGAGCGCCGCGCGCTTCTCGGGGTCGGCAGCGAGGACACCGACGTCCACGACGAGCAGCTCAGGCCGGTAGACGACGAATGACCAGTTCTCCCCGGAGTGAAGCAAGCGATCGGGGAAGGTGCGCAGCCCTCGGCGGCGCACGATCAGGTTCCGAACGGCCTGGAGGCGCGTGAGCCTCAGTCGGTCCATCCCCTCTCGATCACGTACCCAGGCGTTTCGGATCACGGCAGCGCCGTTGTTGTTGTCGACGGTGTCTTCAATCCAGTCGAGCGTGCTGGTGCGCACGTACACCATGACGGTAGCTCCCCTTTAACAAGTCGTTAGCAGGAGACAGGGTCGTGGACAGAGCGACGCCATTAGGAAGGTTTGCCAATCCCCATACGGTGGCCCAGGTCGTGTGGTATTGGGGCGCTGCCTGAAACGCATCTCGACTGCACGCTTCCCAGCAATGTTCATAGCCGCCTGGCGTCCAAGCGCTGAGCCTGGGAAGTTTCGGGTTGTCAACAGGTATTGCGGGGTGACCTCTGACTGAGCAGCAACGGGTCTGACCGGCTTGCCGACGGCCTGGTTCCCGCCAGGTTCGTGCGCCGGTAAGCCGCGACCAGCAGAGCCCGGTCCTTCAGCAGAGGGCTCCACGGCCGGCCCTTGCGGACCGCGTCCGCACCCAGGCTCCTCCACCTCAGCGGAACTCGTGGACCACCTGGATCTCGCCGACGATGTGGGCGTTGAAGTCGTCCAACTCCTCGGCCGGAACCCAGAGCTCGAGGATCGTCTGCCCGCCGGCCTGCTGGATGGGGTACCGGCTCAAGAACTCCGACTCGACCTCAAAACGGGTGACGAAGCCGGCACCATCGTGCTTCACGTTCCAGTCCCGCGCGATCTTGACCGCGTAGTCCTCGTTGAGGACCGGGTAGAAGATCGGCTGCTCAGGTAGCCGGGGCGGCCAAGACCGCCAGTTCAGCTCACGAACCAGATCCAGCTCCTTGGGGCCGGTGGGGCGCCACAGGGTCGTCGTTGCTTGCTGGCTGGTCATCTCTATCGCTCTCTGAAGGTAAGTCGCACGGCAGTTCGGAAGACCGGACGATACAGGCACGGCCAACTCGGCAGCTACACGGTTTCCGCACCCTGGCCGACCTTCTGACCAGGAGTTACGGGACTTCCCAATGCTGATGTCAAGCTGCGACTGCGACGAGGAGTGGAACTTGGTAGCACTCTCGGTCACGGATCATTGCCCACAGAACGTTGACGCGTCCGCGGGCGAGGGCTAGGAGGGCCTGCTTGTGCCCCTTCCCCTCGCTCCGCTTTCGCTGGTAGTACGCCTTGGAGGCGGGGCAGCACTTGAGGCTTGCCAGGGCAGACAAGTACATCGCCCGCAGCAGCCCGCGGTGGTAGCGGCGGGGTCTGTGCAGATTGCCACTGACGCGGCCGGAGTCGCGGGGCTGCGGGGCCAGGCCGGCGAAGCCGGCCAAGCGGTCCGCACTGCCGAAGGCGCCCATGTCCCCGCCCGTGGCGGCGATGAACGGGCGCTGTAGGCGTCGCGCCGGGCCTGCACGCGCCAGTGCATGTGGTCGACACTGGCCTGGGCTCGTATCTGCTGACGGCTCGGCCGCCCGGATATAGCCGATGCAGAGACGGTTCCAACGACACCTACGGCGGCCCCAGGAGCGCCGCGATTCCCTGATCCACACTCCAGCATCGCGATCGAACCCTCGCTGTGGGCTCTCCTCGGCGACCCGGCGGTAGACCGGCAGGGCACCTGCGAGCGTGACGACGACGAGCACGATGGTCGCTATCGGTGACAGTAGGCCGGCGGCGAGGGCGGCGATAGCCGCATCGCATCGCTCACGCGCGTGCCTTCTTGTCTGCCGCGGAAAACGCCAATGCTTCCAGGGCAGTATCGCTGCCGGCGTGGTTGTGGAGCGGCAGAGACGGTCAATCCGATTGAGCCCGTAAGAGCTGAAGAGGGAGGAGTAGAGGAGGAAACGTGGGCTGACGGCGCACTGTTCTTTCGTGCTGCCCCAGCCCTACATGGTTCGGTATGCCCGGAGAAAGGTCCGCACTCCCTCAACGATGAGTGGCCGGACGCGAGTGTCCTCCGCGGCATTCGCGGAACCGAGCCTGTCCAGCGCGACTCCGAAGGTCAGAGCGATGAACTGGTCGGCCGCGAGTCGGGGGTCGGGGACGTCGAGCAGCCCGGCCGCGGCGAAGGCGGCGAACCGCTCGGCGATCGCCTCGTCGGGCGTGTCGGCCATGGAGTTGTAGCCCCGGTGCGGCAGGTGGCGGGATTCCGCCCGGACCAGTCGTTGCAGCGTTGCGTACTCCGCCGAGCCGAGCATGTCGGTCGCGATGCGCATCGAGAACGTGACCAGGGCGTCCTCGAGGTCGGCGGCGTCGGTGTGGTCGGTGAGGGTGTCGTCGAGGGTGCGCCGGATCGTGGTGATCAGTGACTGGCCGACGGCGTCGACGACTGCTTGCAGCAGCGTCCGCTTGTCGCCGAAGTAGTCGTAGACCGTCCGCTTTGACACCTCGGCCCGGGCGGCGATCGCGTCGACGCTGGACCGGTCGAAGCCGTCGGCGAGGAAGAGTTCCCGGGCCGCCGAGAGGATCGCGGCCCGCTTCCGCGCGGACCCCTCGCGCAGTGTCTTCGTGGTCGGCATGGGCACATCCTAACGGTATTACACTGCACGGTGTAGTGTAGTACTGCCTCGGCGGGCGCCGCAGTCCTCGGGCCCCGCCACGCCCGGCGGAGCCGTGCATCGTCACTTCGGGTACCGCTTGGCCGGGTTCACCCCGCCGGACGACCTCGGACCTGTTCACAAAGCACGACACACCGCGCCCCGCCTGAATGGCCGCTGAGTCCGCGCCGGCCCGGCAAGGCGGCAGCACCAGGCGTACCGCCGGCACCCTCCCGCCCGGCAATGACGGAAAGGACGTCCATGACCGCAACTCTGGCTCCCCCGGTCCGCATCGGGAAGGCCGCTGTCGCTGCCCTCGGCATGCTGGCAGTCGCCACTGGTGCCCTGGAGTCGGTGGTGTCGCCGACGCTCCCGCTCCTGCAACGCGAGCTGGATATGAGTCCGGCCGAAGGGGCGTTACTCAGCATCGTGCTCCTCATCACCGGCGCGCTCGTCACACCGGTCGCAGGCAAGTTCGGCGACCGCTACGGCGGAAAACGAGTTCTGATCCGACTGATGGCGGTGGTCTGTGCCGGTGGTCTGGTGTCCGCCCTGGCGCCGAACCTGCCTGTGCTGCTGCTCGGCCAGGTACTGCAGGGGGCGATGGTGGGCGCGCTGCCCCTGTCGTTCATCGTGGTGCGCAAACACCTCCCCGAGGGAGAGTCGAAGGTGGCCATCGGGACGGTCAGCGGGCTGTTCGTGGGGGGCGGGATGGCGGGAACGCTGTCGGCCGGGCCCGTGGCGGAAACCCTGTCCCGGCACTGGATGTTCGCGCTGCCGACGATCGCGGTCATCGGATCCACCATCCTGGTGAACAGCCTGATGCCGCATGATCCGCCGGGCCGCAAGGACGACACCGGGGTCGACTGGCCCGGCCTGCTTCTGCTGAGCGGGATGCTGGTCACGCTCATGCTCGTGCTCGCGATGGCGCCCGAACTCGGCTCGCAGCCGCTCGTGTTCGCCGCCCTCATCGTGGTGCTGGCCGCCTTCGTGACCGGATGGACAGCCGTTGAGCGTCGCGCGGCCTCACCGATGATCGATCTGCGCATGCTGGCACGGCCCGCGATGTGGAAGTCGTGCGTGCTGACGTTCGTGATCTGCGTCGGCACCTCAATGGCGGTCTACCTCGTCCCGCAACTGTTCGCCGTGCCCGTCGGCGAGTACGGTTTCGGGGCCAGCGCCACCGAGATCGGCTTCTTCCTTCTGCCCGGCGCCGTGGCCGCGTCGCTGGCCGGACCGATCGGCGGGATCGGGGCGCGGCGGTTCGGCTCGCGTGCCGTGGTCACCGCCGGGATCGTCATCCTGGCTGCCGCCCTGATCGCCATGGCAGCCGTGCACACCGAGGTCTGGCACCTCGTCATCGGCAAGATGATGATCTCGCTCGCCAACGGCCTGTGCGTCACGGCGATGGTGACCACCACCGCGACTTCCGTCGATCAGCGTGACACCGGCATCGCCACCAGCCTGGTCCTGGTGACTCGCGTGATCGGCTACGCCGTGGGTGCGCAGTTCGGTGGTGCGCTCCTCACCGCCGGGACCCCTTCCGGCTCGGATGTCCCGGCCCCATCGGCCTTCGTCACCGGCTTCGTCATAGCCGGCGCCGTCACGGCGCTGTCCCTGCTTGTCGCGCGGACCATGAGCAAAGGAGTCCAGGAATGACCCGAACTGAGCTGTCGAGGGGCGTCCGTACCACGCCGAGGCGCAAGGTCCTGATATCCGGGGCCGGCGTCGCCGGGTCCGCCCTCGCGTTCTGGCTGAACCGCTACGGATTCGCGGTCACGGTGGTCGAGAAGGCGGGCACACTTCGTGACGGTGGTTACCCCATCGACGTGCGCGGCACCGCGCTCGAGGTCGTCCGGAGGATGGGAATCCTGCCGCGGCTGCGGGACGCGCACATCGACCTGCGCCGGCTGACCTTCCTCGACAGGGACGGCAGCGAGGTGACTTCGGTCAACCCGCACACCGTCACCGGCGGAGTCGCGGGACGGGACCTGGAGGTGCGGCGCGGGGATCTGACCGACGCGCTCTACACGGCGGTCCGTGACGACGTGGAGTTCTTGTTCAACGACTCCATCGACACCCTCGACCAGTCCGGCCGCGGGGTCGACGTCACCTTCCGCGGGGGCAGCAGGCGTACGTTCGACATGGTGCTCGGTGCGGATGGTCTGCACTCACGTACCCGCGAGTTCCTGTTCGGGCCCGAAGAGCAGTTCCACCGGTACCTCGGCTACTGCTTCGCCGTGTTCACCATGCGCAACACCTTGGGGCTCTCCCACGAGACCATGATGTGGAACACCCCGGGCAGAGCCGCGGCACTGTACGCCGTAGGGGACAACGACGAAGTGCACGCCTTCCTGAACTTCGCCCACCCGCAACCGCAGTTCGACGCGTTCCGGAACCTGGAAGCCCAACGGGCCCTGGTCGCCGCGGTCTTCGCCGACGCAGGATGGGAGGTCCCGGGCATGATTGCCGCCATGCGCGACGCAGATGACCTGTTCTTCGACGCGGTCAGCCAGATCCGCATGCCCCGCTGGTCCAGCGGCAGAGTCGCGCTGGTGGGCGACGCCGCGTACGCGCCCTCGTTCCTTACCGGACAGGGCACCAGCCTCGCGCTCGTCGGCGCGTACATGCTCGCCGGTTCCCTGGCCGACCGGGACCACGCCGCGGGCTTCGCCGCCTACGAACACAACACCCGTGAGTTTGTGACCGTCAACCAGGAACAGGTCGGCGAGGGCGACGCCACGCTCTTCCCCACCACGGCCCGAGCCCTGGAGCAGCGCAACGACATGCTGCGCAACCTCAGCTCCAGGCCCTCAGCGGCGGGACGACCGGCCCATTCGGCCCTCACCCTGCCCGAATTCATGCCCATGCCGTGATCCCGGGCACGCGCGGCGACGACGGGCGTCACCCGCGGTCGGGGCCTGCGGTCCCGGACCCGGCGCTGGAGAGGGTGGGTGCGCTGAGACTGATCGAGCCCGCTGCTGCCGCCCTGGCCCCAGAAGGCGCCGGGCCCGCAGCCGGTGCCGGACCGGCTGTGACTTCACGTACGGCATGCCCGGATCGGCTCGGAGTCGGTGCCGGATGATGCAGATCCCCTGGGAGGTATTCGGGAGATCAACTCTCCGCCCGCTCCCGCACAACGGCCCCGGACGGGGAGTGCGAGGCCGACCAGCATGCCTCCTGGGGGAGAAGCCCCAGGTCAGCGGCGTAACGCGTTGTGCCCCCGGCAGGATTCTGGGGTCCGGCGAGGACGTCCCGTAGACGGATCCGGTCCGTGTAGGCGGGGCTGTAGCGGAGAACGGCGAGTCGGGCCAGGGTGATCAGGCCCGTGCTCTGGTCGTCCCCGTCGCACAGGACGAGGTGATCGACACGGGCACCGGCCATGAGGGACAGAGCCACCTCGACCGTCATGTCGTCACGGACCCGAGGTCCGGACGCGTCCCTGTCGTCGACCACGGCCTTGCGGGAGCGATCCGCTACCGGGTGCTGTGGCTGAGCCGTCGTCATGAGTGCCTCCTGGCGGAAGGGGATGGGCTGATGATCACGGCGTCTCTAGGCGGCCGCGCCGAAGCCGGTCCGCCGCTGTGTCCTGCGGCGCTCCGCTTCACCGACGGGCCGGCCCTGTCCGGCGTGGCCCCGGCGACCCCGACGGCCCTGGGACGAAGAAGACTCGCCGCGGGGACGTTCCACGCCCGGCGCGGGGACGACGACCGGAACACCAGAAGGGGCCTGGGCACCTGTGATGCGGCTCAGCTCCACCTCGCCCGACCGCACCTGCGCGATCCGGGGGGTGATCCCCGCCGAAGCCATCAGTCGGCTCATGCCGCGACGCTGGTCAGGGGTCACCAGGGTGACGACGCTGCCGGACTCGCCGGCGCGGGCCGTACGACCGCCGCGGTGCAGGTAGTCCTTGTGGTCACTGGGCGGATCCACATTGACGACCAGGTCGAGGTTGTCGACGTGGATACCACGCGCCGCGACGTTGGTCGCCACCAGGACCGTCACCTGCCCGCTCTTGAACTGGGCCAGGGTCCGCGTGCGCTGCGGCTGGGACTTGCCACCGTGCAGGGCCGCGGCGCGGACACCGCTGCTCAGCAGGTGCTTGGTCAGCCGGTCCACCGCGTGCTTGGTGTCCAGGAACATGATCACTCGACCGTCTCGCGCCGCGATCTCGGTGGTCGTCCGATGCTTGTCCGTGTCGTGCACGTGGAGTACGTGGTGCTCCATCGTGGTGACCGCGCCCGACGACGGGTCGACGGAGTGGACTACCGGATCCGTCAGGTAGCGGCGGACCAGCAGGTCGACGTTGCGGTCCAGGGTGGCCGAGAAGAGCATCCGCTGCCCGTCGGGACGCACCTGGTCGAGCAGGGCGGTGACCTGGGGCAAGAAACCCATGTCGGCCATTTGGTCGGCCTCGTCGAGGACCGTGATGCCGACACCGTCCAGCCGGCAGTCGCCCCGGTCGATGAGGTCCTTGAGCCGCCCGGGCGTGGCGACGACCACCTCGGCCCCGGAGCGCAGCGCACCGGCCTGCCTGCCGATGGACATTCCGCCGACGACGGTGGCCAGCCGCAGGCTCACGGAGCGGGCGTACGGAGTGAGCGCGTCGGTGACCTGCTGGGCGAGCTCGCGGGTGGGGACGAGGACGAGGGCGAGCGGCTGCCGTGGCTCGGCACGCCGCCCCGCCGTACGGGCCAGTAGGGCGAGGCCGAAGGCGAGGGTCTTGCCCGAGCCGGTGCGGCCACGGCCGAGTACGTCACGACCGGCCAGGGAGTTCGGTAGGGTCGCCGCCTGAATCGGGAACGGTACGGTCACGCCTTCGTGGCCGAGCGTGGCCAACAGCCGCTCGGGCATGGCGAGGTCGGCGAACGACCCGACGGCGGGCAGCGCGGGCGTGACCGTCTTCGGCGGCGCGAACTCGCCCTGTACGGCCCGTCCGGCCTGGCGGTTTCCGGAGCCCTTTGAGTGGCGCTGACCACCGGAGCGGTTGGCGCCGGCACCTCCTCCGAAGCGGTCATATGCGCGGGGTGTGCGGGATGTGCGGGCACGCTTCATGCGGAACCTTCCTTGATGGGGCACGCATCAAGGAATTTCCGCGCCAAATGAGCGGCGCAGAGAATCTCGAGACGAACCGAAGTCGATATGGGGCGAGTCGGGCCGACGGGGAATGTTTCACCGGTCGGTGATGCGGTGGAGCCCTCCCGTCGCGCGCCCTGAAAAGCAGCGAGCTGGGGCCCGCACCCCAGAGGTGCGGGCCCCAGCTGCGAAGTAATGCGTCAGCGCCGGTGTCAGGCGGGAACGATGTTCTCGGCCGTCGGGCCCTTCTGGCCCTGCGCGATGTCGAACGACACCTTCTGGCCTTCCAGCAGCTCGCGGAAGCCCTGGGTGGCGATGTTCGAGTAGTGGGCGAAGACGTCGGCGCCGCCGCCGTCCTGCTCGATGAAGCCGAAGCCCTTTTCCGCGTTGAACCACTTTACGGTGCCGGTAGCCATATCATTTCTCCTTCGGAGGCGGTGTCAGGAAATCGCCCTGTGCGAATTCCGTGTCGCCGTGATGATTACCCCGTCGGAAATGAACCTTCTGGCAACCACACCTGCAACTGAGATAGACAGTAGCACGGTGCGATCGGCCCTGCACGGTCGATAATTCCGCTCCGGCCGATCGTCGAGGAATACTCGGCGTGCCCCGCACCTATTTCTCATGTCGCGAACACAGATATTGCTCTCCGCCGGTGCGGCGTTTCCTGCCGTGCGCTGCCGCCCACAGCCCTATGACCTCCGTCGACGGGAGATATGCCGCTGCCACCGTCGTCAGGGGATGGCACAACGGTGAACGCGTTGAGACTCCACTACCGCGATGAAGGTCACATCCCGCGAAGGGCGCGGCGGCCGACTCGTTCCCGGTGGGTGACGACACCGTCCTGATCACCAGAGGCGACCAGGACCTCTTCTCGCTGATGGTGGTCCCATGCCGCCCGTCGGCCGAGGCCGACCGACGGTGGCGGACGACGTGGTGAGTCAGCCGCGCCACTCCACCACAAGCAGTGTCGCGTCATCCGTGGCGTGCACGCCCCGCGCCCGCTTGAGCGTGTGGGACAGGGAGCGTAGATCTCCGGCAGCCCGGTGCCGGCGCGGCGGGCGTGGCGGTAGGCGCCGATGGCCACGGTGGCCATCGTGCCTTTCACTACAGCGACGCTCTACCCGGGGTCGGCGGCAGGATGCGGAAGCGCCACCGGCGGGCGGACGGGACCGCTGACGAAGCCAACCGCGACGGAAGCCACGGCTGGAGCGTGTCTCTTTGATGGGTTGGTCAGTTGATCGGATGTGTCTGTCCGATTAGTGATCACCGATGCGATGTGGGACCGGATCGAGCCGCTGATGCCGGCGGATCCGGTCCGCGGGCGGCGATGGGCCGACCACCGCCGCACTCTTGAGGCCATCGCGTGGAAGTACCGCACCAACTCGCCCTGGCGCGACCTCTCCGAGGAGCTCGGCTCTTTCCAGACCGCTCACAAGCGGCTGATCAGATGGGCCATCGACGGCACCTGGGAGATGATCCTCGCGGCCGTCCTGGCGGCGGCGGACGCCGACGACGACATCGACTGGACGGTGTCGGTGGACTCCACCGTTGTCCGGGCCCACCAGCACGCTGCCGGAGCAGTCAAAAGGGGGCGGCTCGCTCCGTCGAGCCCGCCGATCATGCGCTCGGACGCTCCCGTGGCGGCTTGAGCACCAAGGTCCACCTGGCCGCAGACGGCCGCGCACGGCCCCTCGCCTTCACCGTCACCTCAGGCCAGGCAGGTGATGCACCCGCCTTCGAGACGCTGATGTCCCGCATCCGCGTGCCCCGCAGGGGCCCGGGCAGGCCTCGGACCCGGCCCCTGGCCGTTCTCGCGGACCGCGCGTATTCCTCCCGCGCCATCCGCAGCCACCTGCGGCGAGGACGGCTCCGTGGCCGTCCGCCCGGCTTCGACAGAACGGGGTCTGGGGGCGAAGCCCCAGGAACTTTTTGTTCCCACACCTCAGCGGAGCTGCTCAGGGCCTGTCTCGAAGTCGGGTGTGAGCTTGTGACACGATCGCGGGATGCTGCGACTCACCGATTTCATCATCGACTGCCCGGACACGATGAAGCTGGCGGCTTTCTACTCCGAGGTGACGGGCCGTCCGATCAAGGAAGGCAGCTCCGAGGACTGGGCTGGCATCCAGTTCGGCGAGATCGAGCTGGCATTCATCCGGGTGGACGACTACCGCGCTCCGCAGTGGCCCGACAGCGAGCACCCCAAGCAGTTCCACCTCGACTTCGAAGTGGACGAGATCGAGTCCGAGCAGCGCCGCGTCCTCGACCTCGGCGCGACGCTAAGGCAGGACTTCATCGGTCCCAACGGCTACGGCTGGCAGGTCTACACCGACCCGTTCGGCCACCCCTTCTGCCTGTGCCGCAACAAGGGCGTCATCTGGACCGACCAGGGCCCGATCTGGCCCAAGCGCGACTAATTAGCCGCCCACTTCCTCACCCACCACTCTCCCCCCCCGCGCGCGCCCCTACGGACCCGCACGCGCGTACGGCGCTCCCTCCATCCCGGCGCCGCAGGAGGCGGCCGGGGCCGGGCGCAAGGTGTTCGCCCGCGGCAGCATCCAGGCCTGCGGTCAGCAGGTCCAAGTCGGCATGGTCCACGCCCGCACCGTGGTCACCGACACCACCCTGCACGTCTTCGACCACGGCGGACAACGCCGGCGAACCGTGCCCCGCACCACCACCAAGGAGGTGACCCGCTACAAGGCCTACGGCACGAAGAACCGCACAACAGGCCAGGAACCGGAAAGCATCAAGTGGCACAGTTCCGTCAAGCCTCATCTGAAGCCAGACATGCCACGCGTGGGGCACGACCCCGAACACGACGAAGGGCCAGCCCGGGAGGAAAACCCTCCTGAGCTGGCCCATTCTTCTGTGCCCCCGGCAGGATTCGAACCTGCGACACCCGCTTTAGGAGTTCGATCCGGCGGCCTCACCGGTCGGACGCTGCGATGTCTGAGCCGACGCCGACGACCGCCCGAGGCTGCTGGCATCCGCCGCCGTTGATGTCAGCCGTGGATGTCAGGTGACACTGACGGGGGATACGGGCGGCGGTAGATGGCGCGGTCGATTCCGGGCTCCACGCCCCGCGGACGTGGTCACGGAGCACGGGTAGTCAGGATAGCCGTGGCCGGCTTCGTGTCCGCACTCGTTGGGTGCCCCTCGCGTGGGCGCCGGGCACGTGTACCAACGAGCCAGCCGGGCAGCCTCAGGTACAACGTTCGATGCTTGGACGGGCCTTGGGGGGCTTGTGAACTTAGCTGCTCTACTCGTCTCTATTGCAGCACTCCTCATTTCAGGAGCGGCTTCCTATCGTCAATTGACCCTGGCTAGGCATGCCAACACGCTGCCCGTTCTGGTCGAGTTATTTCGAGAACATCGAAGTGACTATCTGACGGAAGCCCGTCTATTCGTCCACCAAGAGCTGTCTGGATGTGATTTCTCGGAAGGGCTGCAAAGCCTACCGCCCGACAAGCGAAAGTTAGTGCGCGACCTGGCGTACTTTTACGACAACTTGGGAGCCCTTGTGGCTCACGAGATAGTTGATATTGGTCCGGTGTCCGGGTATCTGGGGGGCTCTGTGCTATCCACATGGGAGTGTATGGAACCTCTTGTGATAGCCCACCGGAACTTCAGGTACGGACCACTGCCCGAGGGCCTTCAGTGGCAGGGTTATTACGAGAATCTCTATCACCTGGTAAAACTGAACCCCCCAGGGGCAATGCGCCGCAAGCTTGAGCGCTGGTCACTTGACTCTTCCGGTCGTCCGCGTCATTGAATTTTCCGCTGGAGCGGACATCACGGGATTCATGACCAGGGAGGAGGCGAATACTGTTTCGCACGACCTTCCCTCTCAGCGCCTTCGGCTGGAAGTGGCGCAAGCCGGAACCGTCGTAGTTCCTGACGGCTCCTGTTCCTACGACCTTCCTCACACCGGGCACACGTTCTCGACCCGATCGGGTGCCACCCTCAAGGGCTCGATGGTCCACGCTGAGTCCTCCGAGAAAGCTGCGCTGATCTATCAGCACTCCGGCGACGATCGGCAGCAGGAAGTTGCAGCCGGCCTAGACGCCACCGTGCGGAAGGCGCGCCAGGAGCGGCGGCCGTGCCAGAACCGGAGATGGAAGACATCGACGATCAACGTTCTGGCACGCGACACCTGATCACCGCGCACAACAAGAAACGCCCGGGTCGACGGCCTTGGTTGAGGGGCGGGGGCACGATGGTGATTGGTCAGGTGAGATCGACGAGACTGGGTGTCACTTCATTGCATGGCGTGGTGGACGCCGTCGCGTTTGAGGTGGCAGTTCCGAAGGATCTTCCAGGTCTTCATGCGGGCAAAGACGTGCTCGACACGAGCGCGGACGTGCTTGTGGGACTTGTTGTGGTCCTCTTTCCTGGCAGGGAGTTCGGACTGGTCCGCCCGCAGCGGTGCGGGATGACGAGTCCGGCCGCCGTCGGCCATCTTGATGGTCTTGCCGACGGAGGCCTTGACGCCAGATACCTTCCATGCCTTGCAGCCTCTGAATGATCCTCGACGACGCCCTGGAGCTG
Source organism: Streptomyces sp. S.PNR 29 (assembly GCF_030386795.1). Lineage (GTDB taxonomy): Bacteria > Actinomycetota > Actinomycetes > Streptomycetales > Streptomycetaceae > Streptomyces. The sequence continues at coordinate 560,642 of NZ_JANUQM010000001.1, read as the reverse complement.
TACGTCACCAGGACCTACAGAAAGCAGTACAAGAGGAAGTAATCCATGGACCAGCGGGCGGGGCCGTGGCAGCATGACGCCATGAACGACGAGCACGAGCCGGACGCTGATTCCGAGGATGAGGACCTGGGCAAGGCGCTTGAGCGCTTCCGGGCTTCTATGGACCCACTCATCAAGTGGCAGCAGAACTGGGCAACGAACGTGTTCCCGCCAATCAGCAGGATGCTTCAGGAGTCGGCCGCGTTCAGGCTGAACCTAACGAAGAACATCCCAACTATCGTGCCGCCGTTGGCTGCCCAGGTAACGCAGCTTCAGAAGCAGTTGCAGGGGATGTATGCCTTCAACAGCTCTCTACGCACGCTGATTGAGTCAGTCAACCGCTCGTATGCGCCGCAGTGGGAGCGCATTTTTGAGTCGATAAGAGACTTCCAGTCGCGCATCTTCCCGGAGAACTGGGAAGGCGTAAGTCGTCCGGGCATTGCTGAGTTCGAGTCTCTCTTGATTGATGAGGGCATCGCCTTGATGTGGGTTCCTGGTCCGAAAGCCATTCAGGCTCTCTTGGACTCCTCGACCGCCGCAGAGCGGCGGCGCATCATCAGTCGTCGTTGGAAGGGCATAGTCACTGACTGCGAAACGGTACTGAGCGACGTGACTCACCCCAGCTTGTCGGACTCCAAGAAGTTCGGGCTCGATTGCGTGCGGGCACTCCAGGAGGGGCACACGGCACCGGCGCAGGCGCTTGCCGGGAACCTTCTCGACAGTGTCTTGCGCAGAAACTTCGACAACGCGGCTCGACTTGAGATAACGCGCAATAACTTCAAGAAGAACGGTGTTCGTTTCAATCTGGACGATTACAAGATCCGAGCGGCTTTCACGTTCGCGCCAGTGTGGTGCGCGCACGCGAAGTACAAGACGGAAGACGGCGACCCGATCCCGCGCACCTTTGGAAGGCACCCAACCACGCATGCCGTCTCGCGTGCCCAGTACAGCCGGATCAACGCGGTGATGGGACTCATGCTGGTTACGTCCGTCATTAAGTTCTTCGACACGGAGATGGAGTGGCCGATCAAGAGGGTGCCTTGAAACCGTCGTGGCAGCGATGTCACCGTGAGTTCAAATCCCACACCCACCGCACGTGAACGGCCCCTGACTAGGTAGATCGGTCAGGGGCCGCCCTGCTGGCCCGTGCCTGCTCGTCGCCGTGGTTCCCCGCCAGTCCCGGTCGATCGAGCACGACAGGGGCATGGACACCTTCTGATCCGTAGCTCTATAGAGATGGGTTAGTAGAGGTCCTACAGGTCGCCCCGCAGTCTCCTCCGGACGTTGCTGGACCGGAACGGTTGCCGCGGTTGCGGTACACCGCTGCTGTACCGCTGCCGTAGTCCCAGTCATGCCGGCCGTCGATGAACTCGGTGCGAGACCGCGCCACGCCTCTAAATGTGCCCCCTCGATGCCAGGCTCGGTCAGCAGCTGATCGATCACCAACGCACCCTTAATGATCACGGAAATCATCATGAAAGCCGCAAAGTTGCGCAAAACGAAGAAACGACCCCACGCGTGCGGACTTCGTCCTATAACTGTTCATGAGGCAGGCGACAGGAGGCGAGAGTGCGACTTCATTCGGTCATTTTTAACAATTTCCGGCGTTTCAGTGGTGAGTCTTCGTTGATTATCGATGATCCACTCGTTGCGCTTGTAGGTCCGAACGAGGCGGGCAAGACGAGCATTCTTCAGGCGATTGAAAAATGTGCCAGGAAAATTCACTTTAAAGCCTCTGATGTTTCGAGAGGTGTTGACGTCGAGTCATTGAAGGATCCTCTGGTTAGACTCAAATTTATCCTTGAGGAAGACGACTTGGATGCCATCAAGTCAATTCCTCACAGCGACACTCCAAAATGGTTGATCTTGAACGGAGAGGTAGGCAAAAGAAATATTACATTCACACCCATGCCCGGGCGTGACACATCCCCAATTGAGCACGTATCCGATCTGATCGACACCACCCTTCTAGGTGGCCGCATTTCCCCAACCGGGGAACATGAGCCGCTGGCAAAAGCTGACCCAGTAGCCGTTGCTCTTCGGGAGGCTAAGCAGGACTTCCCGTCATTCAGAGGGTATCGCGTTAAACCAGTTCCCCCGCCCAAAATGGCGAACGTAGACACTGCACTACAGCATCTGGGCATACTTGTCCACGGGGACCCTGAAGCTTTCATTGAACGACAGGAGAAAGAGAACGAAAAACTCGGCATGGGCGCCACGGCAGGAAATAGGATGGACAGAAAGCGTTACGACCTGTCTGTAATGGAGCGCCTTGCAAATGAGCTTGTTGCACTCAGGAAAGCGCTGATCGCTACTCCTCCTGCCACCGAAATTGCAAATGTCATCTTGAATCGAATGCCGAGTCTGGTCACTTTCACCGAAAAAGACAGATCCCTCCCAAGCTCTATCGACTTGAGTTCCAACGAGGCCATGCCGCGCGGGCTTACCAATTTGCTACGAGTCGCCAAAGTGGACGGAGAAGAACTTAGGAAGGTAGTTAACGAGGATGATCACCTAAGGCTTGCCGAGATCCTAGAGCAGGCAAATCTCGTTCTGAAAGAAGTATTCCAGGCCTGGCGCCAAGAGTCGGTATGGCCTGTCTTGCACGTTTCGAATGGGGTACTCAGAGTTCTGATTCGCGTGGCGAGTACAAGCGCATACACAGACCTCCACGATCGAAGCGACGGGCTCCGGCAATTCATTGCCTTGGTTTCCTGTGTTAATGCTGCCCGATATTTTGAGAAAGGAGACCGTGATGTCATTGTTCTCATTGACGAAGCGGAAAACCATTTGCACTACGATGCACAGGCTGATCTGATCGAGGTTTTTACGCGACAGGATGTTGTCAAACAGATTATCTACTCGACGCATTCTGCTGGGTGCTTGCCCGAGGATCTGGGTAGTGGTGTTCGAGTAGTCCGTCAGATCCACGAAACAGCAAACAGTTCTATCACCAATTGGTTTTGGAGTGACGGTGCGGGGTTCACTCCTCTCCTGCTCGCAATGGGTGCGGCTACGCTAGCTTTCGCCTCCGTAAGGAAAGTGATTATTACCGAGGGTCCGAGTGACATGCTCCTACTTCCATCTCTTCTGCGGCAAGCCACAGGCCAGGCCTCTCTCGGTTACCAGATCGCTCCTGGACTTTCTGAGTTGTCTCCGGAACTCGCGGGGGACCTAGACCTAGAAGCCGCTAGAAGCTGCTTCCTAGTTGATGGAGACCCGGGGGGATATTCTCTGCGGCAGAAACTCGTCGACAGCGGTTACTCTGATGAACGGGTTCTAATCCTCGGTGGTGCGAATTCTGGTCTCACGCTCGAAGACCTCGTGGACGAGTCAGCTTATCGTGCGTGCGTCAACGAACTACTAGGTGGCGATAAGGGCAATCATGTGCCCGAAGAGCACGTACTACCGAAGGGGAATCGCCACTCGGGGATCAAAGAGTGGTGCGAGAAGAAAGGAATTTCCGTTCCTGGTAAGCGGCTCGTTGCTCAATCTCTGGTAAGGCGTGCACGCACCGAAAAGATCGTGAATGTAGATCGCGTGCAGACGCTCCGGGATTTGCATGCGGCCGCTTTGAAGTTGCTATCTTAAGGACTATCAGGGCGCGGCGTGATAGCGCGCGGTCGGTGGAGCGGCTTTGGGCTGGAGCTGCTTTGGCGCGAGTGATCATGGCCCCGTAAGCTTCCGGCGCGTCGGGCAGTCTGTGGACCTGCCCGGTAAAGCACGACGTTGGGGCCATGATCTTCGAGGCTCGCGCCAAAGTGGCTGCCTAAAGCCGTGGAACCGACCACCCCGGCCACGACGTACCCCTCCTCTGGCCTCAGGTGGCTGATGGCTGTGCGCGCGGCCCGGGCGCCGGCCGGGCTGGAGCAGGACGGAGGCAGGAGCGCAGGCCCGGCCGGGGGCCGGGCCGCGCGCGGCGAGCGGAGCGAGCCGCCTTGAACCCGTAAAGAAAGTTGTAACTCAGTAGTTCTGGCGGGGCTTGAACTCGTATGCGCAGCGCGGGAGGTTGGCGGCCTGGCGGTGTGCGAGTGGCAGGAAGAGTGCCGGTCGGATGGTCCAGGTGATGCGTGTGTCGGCCTGGGTGATGGTCACCGTGCAGGGCTCGGCTCGCAGGAGGGCTCGTCGGGTTTCGATGCGGCCGTCGTAGAGCCACTCCCACGCTTGTTCGGATGCGTCGGGGTCGAACGCCGGTGAGATGGTGCGCAGGGCCACTGCTACCCATCGGTCTGCCTGGGGCGCCGAGTACGCGTCGAAGGATGCCCGCAGCGCTGGCCCTGTCTCCTCGGTGAGGTCCTCGGTCCAGCACTCGCACCAGTAGCCCCGCTGCGGCTTGTCCTTCAGCACAGGTGTCCTCCTGGGCGTGGGGTCGCGAAGAGTTCCGCGGTGACCGTGCGGCCCCCGTCGGTGTTGCGGACGACGATTCGGTGGGCGATGGCGTTGACCATGGCCAGGCCCCGGCCGTGTTCGGCGTCCTGGTCCTGGTGCTCGATCTTGGGGGCGGTGCCAGCGCTTCCGTCGTCCGTGACCGAGAGGGCGACGACTTGCGGGGAGACGGCCAGGGCCAGGTGGAAGCTGCCGGATGTGCGGCCGCTGGCCGTGTGGAGGATCGCGTTCGCGCTGAGTTCGCTCACGATCAGTTCGGCGTCCTCGGCGAGGGGTGAGCCGCGCAGGATGTCCCGTGTCCAGCGGCGGGCTCTGCTGACCTCTTCCGGGAAACCTGGGCAAGAAAGCCCCCACACCCGGGCTGTACTCGTATACTCGTGCATACAAGTTCCTTCGTGCTGGTAGGCCGCCATGTGCAGCGGGTTCGGGCTAGACGAGTTTCACGCCGTCGTGGGCGCGTATGGCCGGCGGGGACATTGCGTCGAGTGCGTCAAGGACGCGGATCGCGTATGCCTCATCGGCGAGCTCGGAGACTTCTTCACGGGTTGCCCAGCGCAGGGCGCGGGTCTCGTCGCCGGTCATGGGCGTGCCGTCGGCGGCCTCACAGTGGAAGACCAGCGAGACGATGAGGCCCGTCATGTTCTTGTAGACGCCGGTGAGGGTCGCGGGAAGCGCGATCTTGATGCCGGTTTCTTCGAGGACTTCTCGTTGCAGTGCCTCGGGGATGGTTTCCTCGCGCTCCAGGACGCCACCCGGGGGTTCCCAGTGACCGTTGTCGCGTCGCTGGATCAGGAGGGCTCGGCCCTGGTCGTCGACGACGACCCCGGCGACGCTCACGGAGTGCGGGCGTTCCATGCTCACGTTCCTCGGCCCTCTCGGATGGCTAGGCTCTCCACCGTAGCAACAAGACTCGCCCACTCGTCTAGATACCTAAAGGAGTACACACGTGCCCACTCTTCCTTCCGGCCTCCTCGGCGACCTGGACCCCACGAGTGATCGTGCGGTCTTCCGTCAGATCGCTGATCAATTGCGCGAGGCCATTGACCGTGGGCGGTTCAGAGAGGGCGAAAAGCTGCCCTCGGAGGCTGAGCTTGTCGATCATTACGGGGTTTCCCGGATGACCGTTCGAAACTCATTTTCCATCCTTCAGGGTGAGGGTCTGGTCCACGCCGAGCACGGCAAGGGTGTCTTCGTGCGGCCTCGGCCGCCCGTGCGACGGCTTGCCTCCGACCGGTTCGCCAGGCGGCACCGGGAGCAGGGCAAGTCCGCGTTCATCGTGGAGGCGGACGCGGCCGGCAGTCACCCGCAGGTCGACAGCCTTGAGGTCAAGGAAGAGAAGGCCAGTCAGGACGTCTCCACCCGTCTTGGGTCGGTGCGGCGGGTGCTGGCCCGGCGGCGCCGGTATCTGCTCGACGGGCGGCCCGTCGAGTTCGCCACCTCCTATCTCCCCCTCGACATCGCCCGGGGGACCCCGATCGCCGAGCCCAACCCCGGCCCCGGTGGCATCTACGCCCGCCTCGAAGAACTGGGCCATCACCTCGACCGCTTCGAGGAAGAGATCCGCGCCCGGATGCCCTCGCCTGCAGAGGTGAAGACGCTGCGGCTGGCCTCCGGCGTGCCCGTGATCCACCTGATCCGGACCGCCTACGACACCGAGGGGCGCGCGGTCGAGGTCTGCGACACGGTGATGGCGGCGGACGCCTACGTGCTGTCGTATCAGCTTCCGGCGACCTGACCGCAGGTCAGAGGTGGTGCGCGGGGACGCTTCTCCGAACTCGTACACCTCAACAGGCATACTCGTATAGACGAGTGGGCAAGTTGTGTGGCAAGGTGATCACCGCGACCCCGGAAGGTCGGGTTCGTAGTTAGCATCTTGTATAGACGAGTAGATAGGACAAGTCTTTTGCGCACCATCCGTGTTGAGACCTCGGCCGCGACGATCCTCCTGACGGAGGCCCCTGAGCCCAAGGTTCGCGACCGGCAGACCGGCGAGATAGCCAAGGACGCCGTCAGCGGCGAGGCGCTGATGACCATCGGCGTCGTCTACATCGAGGAAGGGGAGTCCTCGCTCATCAAGGTCACCGTCCCTGAGAGCGGTGTCTCGGAGGGGCTGGTGCTCGGGGCGCCGGTTTCGCTGCCGGGGCTCATCGCCCGGCCGTGGGAGTCCGTGTTCAACGGTCAGCAGCGGCACGGCATCGCCTACCGCGCCGCCGCCGTGACCCCGGCCGCCTTCCCGGCCACTACCGAGGCCGCTGCCTGATGAGCGACCTCTCGACGCTCGTGGAGGTGGGTGGTCCTGTCGCCGCGCTCGGCGGCGGGGCCGCCTACGCCCGGGCCAACCATCCGGCGGTCTACTGGTCCGCGGTTGGCCTGCCGGTATCCACGCTCCGGCTGATGACCTCCTACGGGTCGGTCATGGAAGCGTGCGGGCTGACCGTGGCGCCGTCCCGGCTACGGGTCCTCGCAGTCAAGGCCACCACCCGCCGTGAAGTGCGGCCCGTGCCTCCTCGCCGGGGTGTCATCCGGCCCACCTCGACCGGGCTGCGGCTCCGCCTCCGACTCGCCCCGGGCCAGGAACCGGCGGACATCGCCGCCTCGGCCGAACGGCTTCGGCACGCCTGGGGCGTTCACGCCGTCTACGTCACGACGGTCAAGCCGGGTGTGGTGGAGCTGCGGCTCGTCGGCTATGACGTCCTGCGGCAGGTGCGGATGCCCCGGAAGCTCGACAGCGGGTTCCTCACGGTGCCGGTAGCCCTCCGCGAGGACGCCACGCCCTTCCTGCGGGACTACCGCGCCGTTCCCCACCAACTCACCCTCGGCGCCACGCTGTCGGGCAAGTCCATGTACCTGCGTCACCTCATCTCCGGCCTCGCACGTCAGCCCGTTGCGCTCGTCGGCATCGACTGCAAACGGGGCGTCGAGCTGGCGCCGTTCGCCTCGCGCCTGTCCGCGTTCGCCACCGACCAGGAGGAAGCCGCCGAGTTGCTGCCCGTACTCGTCAAGGAAATGGAGAACCGATACGACTTGATCAAGGCCCGGCAGGGCATCGCCCCCGACATCCCCGACGAGGAGATCACCTCCGACATCTGGGGTCTGCCCGAGAGCGAACGACCGGTGCCCGTCGTGCTGTTCGTCGACGAGGTCGCCGAACTCTTCCTCACCGCCACGAAGAAGGACGAGGAACGCCGCGACGAGATGGTCACCCAGCTCATCCGCCTCGCCCAGCTCGGCCGCGCCGCCGGCATCTACCTGGAAATCTGCGGCCAGCGCTTCGGCGCCGAGCTCGGTAAGGGCGCCACCATGCTGCGCGCTCAGCTGACCGGCCGCGTCTGCCACCGCGTCAACGACGAAGCCTCCGCGAAGATGGCCCTCGGCGACATCGCCCCCGAAGCGGTCCACGCCGCATGCGCCATCGCTCCCGACCGGCCCGGCCTGGCCGTCGCGGGAGACACCTCTGGCGGCTGGTCCCGCATCCGGACGCCGTACCTGTCCCTGGGCGCCGCTGCTGACGTGTGCCGCGAGTCGGCGCACCTGGTGCCCGACCTGCCTGCCCTCAAGCGGTTCCGGCCCGACATGCCCGTCCGGCCCGTCGAGGCCCACGGCCCGGCCGTTCAACCGCGCCCCGTGACCGACTGACCTTCGCCCACTCCCACCCCCGGTCGGCGTGACCGCCTCGCGCCACGTCCCTACCCCTGCCATGCCCGAACCCGGAAGGAGTCGCATCGTGCGCGCCCACCTGGCCTGCGTTGACGCGGTGCTCGTCCAGGCCCTCATCGCCGCCGCGCTGTCCTTCGCCCACCTCCACGACGTTGCCGTGGCGGCCGGACAGGACGGCTGGAAGGCGTGGGCCTACCCGGTCTCGGTTGACCTGCTGCTCGTCGCTGCCTGGCGCCGACTGCGTACCAGCAATGCCAAGACGGCCGCCTGGTGCTGGTTCGTCATCGCCCTCGCCGCGTCCCTCGGCGCCAACGTCGCAACCGCCGGCCTTCTCGACCTCGGCAACGTCCCGGCCTGGCTGCGCATCCTCGTCGCGGGCTGGCCCGCAGTCGCCTTCCTCGGCGGAACCCTCCTCGCCCACTCACCACCCAAGACGGCCGACGACGTCGAGGTCATCGACGACCAGGAGGACGAGTCCGAAACCGCCCTCGAACCGCTCACCCCAACCGCCATCGAGCCACCGCCGGAACCCCCGCCCGTGCCGGTCCCCGCCGCTCTCATCAACCACGCCCGCAAAGTCGCCGACGAGCACCACACCCGTACCGGTGCCCCCATCGACGCCCCCACCCTCCGCGCCCGCCTCGGCGTCCCGGCTCCCATGGCCGACGCCATCGCCGCTCAGCTCTGAAAGGAGACTCGCGTGAGCGCCCACCGCCGCTTCCGCAACGTCACCCGCATCGGCCCCGTCCAGGTCGGCACCGCCTACGACAACCGGGGCCGCGAGAAACACACCGCCGCCTGCACCGCCCCGCGCTGCAACTTCTCCGCCGACTACGACAGCCGCGCCGCCGCCGAACTCGCCGCCCGCACCCACCGCTGCCCCATCCGCTGAAAGGATCTCCGCCCCGTGACCGTCAGCCTGCCGCTCGTCGTCGTCCTCGGCTTCTTCGCCTGGGGAGCGGTCAAGTTCCTCGGTGTCCGCGTCTGGATCGTCGTGCTGATCGCCCTTTTCGGCTTCTGGCTCTCGCGCACGTTCCTCGCCCCCGCCATCGAGTCCGGCACCCGTTCCGGCGTGGACGTCATAAACGGCTCACATGCCTAGACGAGTAGATAAGGAGATCTCGACCGTGTTCTTGCCCAAGTACCCCGACGCTCCCACCCCTCCGGCCGCACACACCCACACCCCGGCCGACCCGGCCCCCACCCGGCGCTCGCTCCCGTCGATCTCCATCGACCAGAAGACAGTCGCAGCCGTCCTCGTGGGCGGCGTGGTCCTTACCGCGCTCCTGGCCGCCGTCGCCGTCACGGCCATCTCCGTCGCCGTCGCCGCCGTGGTCCTGCGCTCCCTGCTCCGCGACCAGCACCGCCGCTGATCAGCCCGCTCACCTCTGGGGCGGCGCGACACGGCCAAGCATCCGCCGCCCCAGAGGCCCATCACTCCTGACCGAGCCAGTCAGAAGGAGAACAGCCATCTTCACCCGCACCACCCCGCCCCCGCTCCCGGAACTCACCAACCTCGCCGCACAGGGCACCCTGCCCGGTATCCTCCGGCAGCTCTCCGGGCTCGGCGGCTGCACCAACCCCATCCGCCTCGACGGCCACCGCACCGAGTACGACGTCGACACCACGACCGGCGAAATCGGCCGCGTCCTCCAGCACCTCGACTCCACCACCCTCCCGGCCGGCCAACTCCTCGTCCGCTGCAACAACCGCCGCACTACCCGCTGCGCGGCCTGCGCCGAGGTCTATCGCCGAGACACCTTCCAACTGATCACCGCCGGACTGCGTGGCGGCAAGGGCACTCCGGCACACGTCGCCGCCCACCCCCGCGTCTTCGCCACCTTCACTGCCCCCGGCTTCGGCCCGGTCCACAACCGCCGCAACGACGGCCGCCCCTGCCGCTGCGGCATCCACCACGACCAGGAGGACACCGAACTCGGCACGGCGCTGGACCCTGACAGCTACGACTACGAAGCGGCCGTGCTGTGGAACGCGCATGCCGGTGCCCTCTGGCGGCGCTTCTCGATCTACCTGCGCCGTGAGGTCGCCAAGCGGGCTGGCCTGTCTCAGCGCAGGCTCCGTGATCACGCCCGCGTGTCCTTCGCCAAGGTCGCCGAGTACCAGAAGCGCGGCGCAGTCCACTTCCATGCCGTCATACGCCTCGACGGCCCCACCGGCGGCGACTCCCCGCCCCCGTCCTGGGCCACCGCCGAACTCCTCACCGATGCCATACGCACCGCCGCAGCCATGGCCCGCGTCGACGGCCCGGCCATCGACGGACGCCCCCACACCTTCGCCTTCGGCAGCCAACTCGATGTCCGCACCATCCGATCCGCCGACTTCAGCGGTGGCCAGGAACTGACCGAACGGGCCGTCGCCGCCTACATCGCCAAGTACGCCACCAAAGGCGCCGAGACGGCGACAGGAGCTCTCGACCGGCCTCTGAAGTTTGCCGCCGAACTTGCCCACCTCGACATCAGCGACCACGCCCGCCGACTCATCCGCACCGCGTGGACCCTCGGCGCCCGCAAGGACTTGGAACACCTCCGCCTGCGCTCCTGGGCCCACATGCTCGGCTTCCGCGGCCACTTCTCCACCAAGTCCCGCCGCTACTCCATCACCCTCGGCGCTCTCCGCGACGCCCGCGCCGAATGGCGCCGAGCCCAGGCAACCGCCGCACAGCCGGAGCGCGAGCCGGAGACGACGTACGTCCTCGCTCACTGGGTCTTCGCCGGAACCGGCCTCTCCGACGCCGAAGCCTGGCTCGCCGCATCCCTCGCACCCGCCCCCGCAACGGAAGGAGAGCCCACCCGTGGCTGACGAAGAGCTGCTGACGGTCCCCGACGTCATGGCCCGACTCAAGCTCGGCCGCTCCACGGTCTATGACCTCATCCGCTCCCGGCGCCTGCCCTCGCTCACCATCGGCCGGTGCCGCCGTATCCCGGCGCGGGCTGTCCGCGACTACATCACCAACGAACTGGAGGCGGCCGCCTGATGGCCCAGCAACGCAAGCGCAACCCCAACGGGGCGGGCACCATCACCAAGCGCAAGGACGGGCGCTTTCAGTGCGCGGTCTACGTGCTCCAGCCGGACGGCACCCGTGCTCGCAAGTTCGCCTACGGCAAGACCTGGGCGGAGTGCGACGCCAAGCGCCGTGAGCTGCTCGACAAGGTGGACCAGGGCGTTCCCGTACCCACCAAGTCCGCCAAGCTCTCCGAGTGGCTGCCGTACTGGCTGGACAACGTCATCAAGCCCCGGCGGAAGCTCAGCACGTACGACAAGTACGAAGCGCACGTGCGGCTTTACCTCGTCCCCCTGCTTGGTGCGAAGCGGCTGGAGTCCCTCGGCGTCGCCGACGTGCGCAGGTTCCTGGTCCGCCTGGAGAAGGAGACCACCGCCGCAACCGCCAAGGAGTCGCACCGAGTTCTGCGGTCGGCGCTGTCGTCCGCCTGCCGCGAGGAACTCATCACGCGGAACGTGGCCAAGCTCATCGAGCCGCCGCGCACCGACAACCGGGAGTTGCAGCCCTGGAGCCTCGACGAGACACTCGACTTCCTTGCCGCCTCTCGCAAAGATCCGCTCTACGCGGCCTTCGTGCTCGCCATCGCCATGGGCCTCCGCCGGGGCGAGATCGTCGGCCTTCGCTGGTCTGACCTCGACCTGGAAAACCGCGTGCTGTACGTCCGCCAGCAGATGCAGCGCCGCCGTGGCGTCCTCTACGACGACGACCCGAAGAGCCGCCGTCGCCGTGCCGTCCCGCTGCCCGCGCTCTGCATCGCGCCCCTTCGCTGGCACCGGATGCGGCAGGCAGCTGCCCGTGCGAAGGCGGGGGAGGGGTGGCAGGAGTCCGCCTACGTCTTCACCACCCGCACCGGCCGCCCGGTCGAGCCGCGCAACCTCTACCGCTCCTTCACCCGCGTCGCCCAGTCCGCCGGCCTCCGCGTCATCCGGCTGCATGACGCTCGCCATGGCACGGCCACGCTCCTCACGGCGGCCGGAGTCGCACCCCGCGTCGTGATGGAGATCCTGGGCCACTCGCAGATCAGCATCACCATGGACGTCTACACCCACGTCGTCCAGGACACCCAGCGCGAGGCCATGAGCCACATGGACCGGCTGCTGCGGAGGCGCCCCGGTCGTACGTGACCGCCCGCGTTGATGTCAAAAGTGGATGTCAAAGGCCCCGGACCATGATCGGTCCGGGGCCTTTTGCCTGGTGCCCCCGGCAGGATTCGAACCTGCGACACCCGCTTTAGGAGCATGATCATAGGCTTACTGGTCTGTCGCTGTCCGGCTGGGTTTTTCGCCGTTTCTGCAGGTCAAAGCCATGATGGCGAGAGTCCGAAGCCAGGTCTTTCGCGATCTGTCCCGGGCTTTCTCTGTCCTTCTGTTCCCATCCCGTTCCCAACTGACGGCCTGGGAACAAGTTGCCCGGGACCGGCTGAGAGGTCTGCGGAGGTGAACCGGCCAGTTGCGTTTCGGTGAGCACCGCAGATGCTTTGGGAGGAGCAGTTACCTCGCTCCCTTGACCCGGGAGTCGAGCCAGTGACCGTTTTGGCAGGTCAGCCGCGTACTGACAGACTACCCCGCCGTCGTGCGTCCCTCTGGTGACGCGGTTGGACCCGCGTCTGCTACATCAAGGCTCCGAATCGCGGCGACCTCGGCCTCCAGCGCCTGGCGGGCTTGTCCGAGGCGGGCACGGTGTTTGCGCAGGGCTTGCCGCGTGCGCGCGAGCTTCTGCGCCTGCCGCTTCTCCAGGTCCGTAAGTCGAGCGATCTGTCGCTCGTGGTGAGTGATCTCTTCGGACCTGATGACGACGGAGGGGCGGTGGGGGCCGGTCTTACGGGCCGTGCCGAGTTCCTTCTTCAGTTGGGCGCACGCGAAGTCGAGGAACTCGTTGCGGGGCACGTACTTCGCGCGGCCGGCGCCTATGCCCATGAGCAGCGCGATCTTCGGGAAGTTGGCGTGGCGTTTGGCCCAGTTGCTGACGCTGGAGCGTGTGACTCCTACGAGGGCGGCTGCGGCGGAGAGGTGGACCAACTCGTCTTCGCGGCCTTGGAACTCGGGGCGGAGCCAGACGATGGCTTTGGCCGGTGTGGTCATGCGCGGCCCTTCTGCTCGGCGCGGGCGTGGCGCTCGGCCTTCGCCTTGCGGGCGATGGGGAGGAGGCTTGTGGCGTCGACTTCGTGGTTGATGGCTTCGTGGAGGGCGTCGGCGAAGTCGTCGTCGGGGTCGAGGGTCAGGGCGCGTTTGAGGGCGTAGCGGGCGGTAGGGATGTCGTCCTGTCGCCAGGCGACAGCTGCGAGGAGGGTGAGTGCGGGGACGGCCGCGACCTCATACGGGGGGATGGCGCGGCGGGCGAGGAAGGCCCACAGCCGTCGGGCGTGGGGCAGTTCGTCGTCCTCGATGTGTTCGAGGCCGTGGTCTCGGGCCCATTCGTCGTTGAGGCCGTGGATGAGTCGGGCGGTGATGTCGTGGGCGAGTTCGTTGGCGCCGGCGCCGAAGTCGCGTATCGCGGTCTCCACGAGCGCATGGGTGCCCTGCAGGAACGTGTCGTCGTCGGAGGGATTGGCGCAGTACTGGGCCCAGGCGGCGCCTTCGTTGTCGAGGGCGCGGCGCAGGTCCTCGGCGTCCTCCGGCTCTTCGGGCTGGAACTCTTGCGTGATCTCGCTGGTTCGGCGGCCGGGAGTCCATCCATGGCGGGCGAGTTGTGCGGCGACGCTGGTGGGGTCGTCGGGGCTGGGGAGCGGTTCGCCCTCGCAGCATCCGGGGAGGTGGCACTCGTATGCCCACCAGCGGTTGTCCACGAGGGCGATGGTCGACATGACGGGGGCTCGGCCGAGGTCGGTGAAGGCGTCGACGAAGTAGTCGGCCAGGGGCCGCAGGGCCTCGGCGGTCTCCTCGGCGCTCTGGCCGGGGCGTGGGGTGCGGCAGAGGAAGACAACGATGTCCAGGATATCGGGGTGTCCGTGCTCGTGTGTGATGCGGGTGAACTTGGCCGCGAAGGCTGCGGCGGTCGCCTGCCAGGTGGCGGGGTCGTCGGGGAGCGAGAGGGTCATGGTCGGCCCGGTGCCGGACTGGGTGGCGATGCGGCCATGGAGAGCGATGCAGTCCTCGGGCTGGTGGCCGACGAGGAAGGGCAGGAGCTGGGCGAAGTCGGCGGGGCCGTCGACCTTGATGCGGGGGTTTGGCGTTTTCACCTCGGAGTGCCTTCCTTCTGGGTTGCGTGGGTCTGCTGGGACCGGGTGCTGGGTTCTGGGGCTGGCCCGTACGTGGTGGCGCGGATGCGTTTGGGTTTGGTGGTGAGGGAGCGGATGAGTCCGTCGCGCAGGACGGCATCGATGGCTGCCGCGATGTCGTCGGTGTGTCGGATGGGGATGGTGCGGTGCCAGGTGCGGCCGGGCTGAAGGCGTGCGTCGTTGGCGGCCTGGGCCGCGGCCTGTTGTGCAGCCGTGCCGTCGGGGACGGCTGGCAGGTTGGGGCCTGCGGAGATCCAGGTCTGGATGATCAGGTCGCCTCCTTGGAGGCGCAGGCCGATGCGGTGGCCTTCGGGGTGGGTGTAGAGGGCGGTGCGGTCGGGGGTGTCGGTGTCCTCCTTGGTCCAAGGCGGATCGATGCGCGGCGCGAGTTGGCCGAGCGGCTGGTCGAGGCCGGTGGGTGGGGGCTGGGCGAAGGCGGGTCGGCGCCTGCCCCGGGTGGGGGTGACGCGCGGGCGTGCGAGGTCGTCTTCGTCACTCATGCGGAGGCCGTCTCCTTGCCGGAGATGAGGTCGTCCACGAGACGGAAAGCGCGGCGAGAAGCGACGATGCTGGTGGCGGCGTCGAGGTACCTGTCGCGGTCGGCGAAGGAGTCCTTGGCTTCGGCGAGGGTCTTGGCGTAGCCGCCGTCCTCGAGGGCGAGGGAGTCGGCGCAGCCGATGAAGCACTTGGGGCCGAGGTCCCAGACGATCGCGTTGACGGCGGCGCAGGCTGCGGCGAGTGCGTCGATGTCGTTGCCGTACCAGAGGTAGTCGTGCGGGTTGAGGCGGAGGTCGCGCAGCCGTTGGGCGACGGAGCGGAACATGCCGCCCGAGCCGACGGCGGGTTCGCGGATCGCCAGGCCTGGCTGGGCGAAGTCCTTGTCGACGAGCATGCGGGCGAGTAGGTCGGTGACGCCGGGCGGGGTGTGGTACTCGCCGCGCCACTTCTTGTCGCTCTTGTGGCGCAGGCCGGTCAGCATCGGGCTGAGGATGTCGGACTCGGCGCGCATGTACGGGTCGTCGTGACCGGTGAGGTCCAACAGGCCCTGGTTGAGGGCGCGGTGGGTGACGGCGTGCACGGCGCGGAGCTGCTGGGGGTCGGGCTCGGGGTTCCAGGCCCAGTCGTGCAGGCGTACGGCGCGGTCGATCAGGTCGGGCCGCTTGATCCAGTGGCCGAGGTAGATCTCCTTGAAGAGCTGGGGCAGTTCGTGCGGCTCGCGGTTGATGATCCAGTCGGCCAGGCCGTTGCCGGTCTGCGGCGGCTGGCGCAGGAGTGCGAGTGCGGCGACGGTGCCGAGGGGGACGTCGATGCTGCTGCCGCCGTGGTTCTGGTGCCAGGCGTCGATGACGTTCTCGGCGATCTTGCGGGCGTGCTCGTGGGGGTCACGCGGCGCGAGGGCCTTGCGCCAGGTGGTCTTGGCGGTGGCTGTGGGGCGTACGGCGGCCTTCGACTTGGGCGGGGCCTTCTTCGCCCAGCTCGGTGCGGGCCGGGCCGCAACGGGTGCGGCGGCCCGCGGCAGGAATATGTCGTTGTCGGACATGGGGTTCCTCCGGGTGCGCGCATGGGGCCGCCCCGGTGCGCGGGGCGCGGCCGGGGCGGCGGTGGGGATGGGGTGTCGGGGTTCAGCCGGACTCGGGGTGTGCCTGGAGGCGGGCTGCGATGCCGCGTAGTTCGACTGTGTCGGCGGCGTCGGGGTGTCCGGCCTGGCGCAGGCCGGTGGCCAGGAACATCAGGGCCAGCTCGTCGACGTCCATGTCGGCGACGAGTTCCTCGAAGCTGAGGTGGCGCAGCGAGGTGGGGCGGTGCGCGTAGCCGATGCGCAGGGTCTTCTCGATCTCCTGGAGAGTGGTGGCGGTCTGTTCTTCGGTCAGCGCGAGGAGCTTGGACCAGGCGTGCAGGGTTTCGTCGTCCACCGGGAGTTTCACGGTGTCGTGTGCCTTTCTTGTGGCCGGCGTCCGGCTCGGCTCGTGAGCCGCGCCGGACGCCGGTGGACAGGAAGGGTCAGGAGGGGAAGGGGTCGTGCCGGTGGTCGGGGTGGACGACGGCCCAGAGCCCGGCGGACATGGGTTCGGTGATGACGCCCCATCCGGCCCAGCGCATGACGGCGAGGTAGCCGAGGCGGCCGCCGGCGAAGCCGGTGCGGTCGTCGCAGTCCGGGTCCGGTGCGATGAGGATCCAGCCGGGCAGTTCGTCGCAGGCGGGCAGGACCTGGAAGCCGGGGCGCAGTTCGTGGGTTCCGTCGGTGACGATGGGCGGCAGTCCCGCGGCGTCGAGGATGCGGATGGCGTGCTGGATGTGGGGGTGGTCGTGATGCTCAGGGAGGGTTCCGACGCCCTTGCGGATGACTTGGCGGGGCGGCTTGAGGCCCTGGCTGGCGTGGTAGATGTCCATGAGGAGCAGCGCGTCCTCGATGCGGCCGGCGTAGCGCATGGCGAGGTTGGCGACGACGGCGACAACGTGGCGGTCGCCGCCCATGAGGCGCCGGAATTGCTCGTCGGTCAAGTGTTGGAATTGGCTGGCGCGTATGACGGCGTGGGCGCTGGATGCCGTGCGCAGGGCGCGGGCGACATATTCGGGTTCGATGCCGATGTGGTTGGCGAGGGTCTGAATTCCTCGGTTGTAGGGCATGTGGTCTGTTCTCCAAGAGGGCGCTTGCGCGTATGGGTGCGCCCCCGGCCGTCGGGCCGGGGGCACTGTGGTGGTAGGGGTTGTTGACTAGCGGCGTCGACCGCATCCGGCATGACCGCAGCCGCCGCAGAATCCTCCGCTGTTGCACTCACACGGGCAGCCGCTCATTTCCCTTACCCTTTCCATTCGGGCATTTCCCGAATTCCTTACTTATATCTTAATGGCAAATACCCCAAAAGCAAGGTCCACGCATTTGTATTGGGGTTTAATTTCCGCA
The DNA here is from genome assembly GCF_030386795.1 of Streptomyces sp. S.PNR 29. Classification (GTDB taxonomy): domain Bacteria; phylum Actinomycetota; class Actinomycetes; order Streptomycetales; family Streptomycetaceae; genus Streptomyces. Next base: position 543,416 of record NZ_JANUQM010000001.1, on the reverse strand, counting down.
ATTCAATTCCCTAATTCGCTGATATCGGGATGAGGTCGGGCCACTGCACCGCTTCCAGGGCCCGCCGGTGGGTGTCCGGAACCGGGACCGTCGGGTAGCCGAGCCAGTCGAGGCCCATCGCGGCGAGGATCGTGGCGTCCGCCTGGTCGTACCGGCCCGGGCCTTCGCATGCGACGCCGTACCGCTCGACGGCCACGCTGCGCACCATGCCCTTGGCCACACGGGCCCGTTCCTTGCGGGGAAGGTGCTGCGCGGGATTCGCCCGCCCGGTCGCGTAGATGGTGCGGTGGTGGGGGTTGGCCACGGCGTACGGGATGCGCTGGCGCCACAGGTACTGCGTCACCAGCCACCACAGGCCGGCCAGTTCGTGATGTCCGGCCTGCCCTCCCTGGGCGTACGCCGCACCTTCGACCACGACCAGGTCTGCGCCGTCGTGCAGGCGCACCGCGATGGCCGCAAGCAGCCAGTCCAGCCGCTCGTGGCTGCGCCGCTTTCCGGGCCGGGCCGCCAGCGCCCAGTCCGTTCCCGCGATCCCCGTCGAGGTCAGGGACAGGTCGAGTCCGATGACCCGCGGCCGCCACTCCCCTCGGGCCTGCACGCTGGGCAGCGTGACGGGCGCGCTCTGGGGCTGGGTGTTCACTGCTCAGCCTCCGCCTGGGCGGCGAGGTGCTTGGTGATCAGCCGGTCGGCTTCGATGGTGGCGTCGGCCTTCAGTGCGGCCGTCCACTCGCCGAAGCAGCCTTCGACCGGCCCCCACAGGTACCAACCGGAGTCGTGGTAGCCGTCCTTCGGGTTCCTCTTGCGGTAGGCCAGTTCCCACCAGCCGCTGCGCCAGCGCCACAGGCGGCGCGGTTCGGCGTCGGGCATCCAGCCCGCGCGTTCGACCAGGTTCTGGAAGCGGGCCAGGTCGACGCGCATCATCGCGTTGTCGCGGGCGATGTCCTGCACGGGCGGAGCCGAAGCCTTCGCTGGCCCGCTGAGCAGGTAGTCCGGCTTGCCCCGTTGCCGCGACAGTTCAGCGGCTCTGCCCGCGTGGCGCTCGGCGCGTCGGCGTGCCGAGCGCCAGGCCAGGCGGTATCGGCTCGCGCGGGCCAGCGCGTCGTCCTTCCGGTCGCGCGCTCTGTCACGTTGACGGGCGACGCGGCGCAGGACGTTGGCCGCACCGCCGGCGCCGCGCTGCTCCAGCCACTGGGCGGTGGCTTCGATCTCGACTCCCACAGGGTCGTTCATCGTGAGTCCTTCGTGCGGTCGCCGCCCCGGCGCGCGCCGGGGCGGCGACCTGGTGCGCTGGGTTACGGGCGGGGCGTCTTGGGGGCCTTCTGGATGCAGTTGCCGGACTCGGGCATCGGCAGGCGCTGATCCAGCAGGTCCTGGAACCGCGCGCCTGGGCGGAACTTCACGACACGGGAGGCGGGGACGGTCACCTTGGCGCCGGTCTGTGGGTTGCGTGCTTGGCGTGCCGGACGCTGCCGGGGGGTGAGGGAGCCGAAGCCGGTGACGGAGACGGGGTCACCTGCAACGACGGCGCGCACCACGACGTCGAGGACGATCTCCACGGCTTCGGTCGGCGTGAGGTGGCGGCCGCCCTTGTCGGCTACGGCCTTAATGAGCTGGGCCTTGTTCACTGGTTTCCCTTCACTTCACATACAGAACTGGGCAGTTGGGGTGCGGGGTGGGTCTGGGCGGGGAGAGCGCGCCAGGCGATGGGGAGGGCGTGGAGGCCGAATCCCGGATCGCCGCCCGGGGCGGCCGCATCGAGTGCAGCGCACTCGCCCGCCGACACCCTGTCCATTGGTTCCACAAGTGTCACCTATCTCTTGGGAGAGTTCAGGCATGGATGCGTAGGAGGGGACCGCCGACGTTGAGTACGACCGACAGCGGCAGCGCGGCGCCGGAGGGGTCGGCGGTGACGGCCGTCGGCTCTTGTCCCGGCGCGGGACGGGCGAGGATGCGCCACACCATTCCCCAGCGGTCGGCGTAGCCGGCTCCTACTTCGTAAGGCAGGCCCTCGTGCAGGAACCACCGCGTGCGCAGGGATGCGGTCCAGCCGTCCAGTGCGTTCCCGTTGACGGTTTCGGCCTTTGGCAGCTGCACTCCGATGAAGTCCGGGCCCGCTGTGACGACAAACGCTGCGACCCCGGCCGCGGGCCAGACCTCGATGTTTTGGGCGGCGCTCTCCCACAAGGCGAGACCCTCGGCGCTGATCCGTACGGGGCGCGGCGCGGTCTTCGGTGAGTGGCCCTCCAGGCGCACGATGTGCCGCCAGGGCAGCTTGGGTGCGTCGGTCAGGACCGGCATCGTGATCTGCGCCGGACCCTCGGTGAAACGCAGCAGAGGGCGGCCGTTGTCGGTGGTGTGCTCCACGTGAACGTGGTCGGAGGTATCCAGCCAGGCGCGCAGGGCGAGGACCTCGTCGTAGTCGATGGGGGCCGTCCAGTGGCCACTGTTCTGGATCGGGGTACGGGCGACGGCAATCGTGCGTGGTCCGGCGCCGATGGCGTGGAGCCAGCTGCGGGTGCAGTCGAGGACGACGACGTCCAGGCCGTCGGTGTCGCGCGCTGTGAGGTGGTGCGGGGTGACCTTGTCGAGGATGGCGGACAGGGCGTCCGCTGTGATCGTGAACATGTGTCTCTGTCTCTCCAAGAAGGGGTTTGGAATGGGTTCTTAGGGGCCGGAGGCGCGCTTGCGCTCGCGTCGGCGCGCCTGGTCAAGCCGTCCGGCCTCCCGGCACAGGGAGCAGGCTGGTTCGCCGCGTCGGTTGTGGGCGCGGGCCCCGGCCGGAGTGCCGTGCGTGATGGGCGCAGCGCCTTCCCGGAGCTCGCCGGGGTGGGCGCCCTCGCAGGTGGCGCGGACTTCGCCGTCGAGCCACAGCCGCCCGCCGCAGATCCCGTCGAAGAGGGAGCGGCGTGGCTTGACCAGGGCGATGCACGGCGCCCGGAAGGGGCAGTGCTGGCAGATGGCCAGCAGTTTGCGCATCTGCGGGGTGCTGAGTGAGTCCGCGGTCGCGTTGTCGGGGGTGAAGCGCGTGTCTCCGGCGCAGGGTGCCTCGCTGGCCCACCCAGGGCCGCTCATCCGATCTCCGTGACGGCTATGGGACCGGCGGCAGCGGCATCAGGCGCACGCGGTCGCTGGGGGTGCTGCCGTCGGGGTGGGTGTAGCGGCCGTCGGGCGGCACGAGATGGCGGTCTGCCAGTGCTGGTAGCGCGAACACTTGGGCGATCAGGCGGGTCAGGGCGTCGTCGTACTCGCGTGTCCAGCGGCGCCGGGCAAGGTTGTCGGTGCCCTCATCGCAGTTGCCCTCGATTACTGCGATGACCTCGATTACTGCGATGACTCGTACTGCGATGACTCGGCCTCCGGCGCTGCGACCGTCCACGACGATGGCGGTGGCCTGCGGGTGGTGCTCGCGCACCAGCTCGGCAATGCGTGCTGCCCGGTCGGGCGGGGGCAGCTCGACCAGCCAGAGGTTTCCGTCGCCGGCGGAGTTGCGTCGCACGGTGGCCCAGGCCGGGGAGTCGAAGGGTTCAAGGGCGGTCTGGACATCGACTTCGATCTCTACGGCGAGCTCGGCGAGGCGATGCGCTTCGTCGCTCTTCTCCCACAGCCAGGGCAAGCCGCTGAGCGGGTTGGTCTGCTCGCCGAGCACGCCGAGGAGGTCCAGTTCCCGTGTCTTGCCGTGGTAGGCGAAGCCGACGTATTTCGCCTCGGGGCAGGCGCGGCGGATCTTTGCCGAGATGTGGTCGAGCACGGCCAGGCAGTGTGCCTTCTGGATGCGGCGACGCTCGATGTCGAGCTGTTCGCGCTGCTGGGCGAGGACGTCCAGGGGATCGGGTATGGCGGGGGTCATTGCGGTGTTCTCCTCTTCTTCTGGGGTGGTCAGTTCAGGACCGGCATGAGGCGTTCGCCGAAGAAGTGGGCGACGTTGACGCTCACGGCGTTGCCGGCCAGCTGGGTTTGTTCGGCCTGGTTGCCGACGGGCTCGAAGGTGTCGGGGAAGCGTTGGGCCGACAGATGCTCGCGCGGCTTGATCATGCGGAAGTAGCAGTCCTCGATCGCCGGCGCGTTGTGCACGATGGCGGCCGAGTCGCGGGTGGACAGGGTGTGCAGGGGCTCACCGGCGTTCTTGGGCGCGTTGCCCCTGCGGTAGGGGATGACGAGGGTGTTGCGGACTCGGGCCGGGACGGCTCCGCCGGGGACGACCAGGCCGTGGTGGCGCGCCGTGGCCACGGTGCTGAGCGGCTCGGTCACGGGCGAGGCGTCGCAGTTGTTGCGGTACTCCACGATGAACGGCGCCGGATCGACCGTGACCAGAGCCTCGCTCTCCCGTGTGGTCCGCGTACGCATCGGTCCGTCGGCGGGGTAGGCGGTGTCGTTCCACGAGCCGCCGACCGGCACCAGGAGGGCTTCGCCGATCTTGGTCGTGCGGACCGGGAGGGGTCTTTCGAAGGGGACGAAGGCCCGGTCCGTGCCGTCCTTGCCATGCGTGAGGGTGATGACGCTCGGCTGGTAGGGGTACTTGGCCCGGCCTGCTTCGATACGCCGCATCGTGTTCTCGACGAGCGGCTTGGCGCGGTCGCCGATGCGGGTGCCGATGTCGTCCCACAGGATGATGTCCGAGGCCGGGCGCACGTACGGCTCGACCAGGGCGTGCCCGCAGCTGGTGTTCGGGCACCTGTAGTCGTACTGGGCACGGTACTTGCCGACCTTGACCTTCGGGTCGCGCCAGGTCTGCCGTGCCTTCACGTCCCTGCCGCACGCCATGCAGTACGCCAGCGGGCGTGGCGCCAGGTTGGGGCGGCGCACGCTGGTCAGGGTGAACACGATGTACACACGGTCGCGCCACTGCGGCGCGTACGGGTTGGTCTGCGACCCGATGTGCGCCGACGACACCGAGACGATCTGTACGCGGTAGCCCAGCTTCTTCATGGACCGGATCCACTCGGGAAACAGGATCCAGTCGGTGACGAACTCCACGACGTTCTCGACCACGACGCACGGGAACCGCTTGGCCTCTGCTGCGCGCAGCACACACCACGCCGTGGCGCGGGTCATCTCGAAAGCTTCGGGCGGCAGTTGTCGCCACTGCTCCTCTTCTTCGAAGAGGGCTTCTTGTGCGGGGTCGGGCTGGCGCTTCTTCCCGCCGGCCGGGCTGATCTCGGTGCAGATGACCGAGGCCCACATGATGGTGGCCTTGGGCAGCCAGCGCATGGGGTAGTTGCGGATGTCGGCGCACCGGCCGGTGGCACCGGGAAGGTTGTGCTCGAAGGTGTCGATGGCGGTTTGCCAGTGGTTGATGCCGAGGATCGGGTCGAATCCGGCCTCCTTCAAGCCGAGGGCGTCTCCGCCCGCTCCGCAGAGCAGGGATATGGCGCGGGGCAAGGGGGGTGGTCTCCAAGAGGTGGGGCCGCCCTGCCCGGTGGCTGGGGCCGGGCGGCCGTGGTCAGGGTTGATCAGGAGCGCGGAACGCGCGGTGGTGGCGGCTGTCCTCGATGCCGAGGGCGATGAACGCGGCCAGGCCCAGGAGCAGCAGGAGCAGCAGCCAGATCACCGGCCGCGCTCCTCAGCGGGCATGGCGCCAGCCGTTGACGTAGGCGCCGACCTCCTCGGCGAGAGGTTCGAGGGACATGTCGCCGGGCGGTTCGCCCTCGCCGGTCGTGGTGTCGTAGATGACCTTGGACGTGCCGTGGGTGTTGTCGATGTGCTCGGCCTTCCAGCCGCCGATCTCGCTGCGGTCGTCGTGCCAGGGCAGCGACCTGCGGCCCGCGATCGTCACCAGCTGCTCGCCGTCGTCCGTGAGCAGCACGGTGATGTTCAGCTCGTTGCCGCACCAGTCCACGCCGACGTCCGTGCAGTGCTGTTCGAGGGCCTCGATGACGTCGGCGTACAGGGTGCGGGCCTTTGCCTCGTCGGCAAGGCGCAGGAGCTGGACGCCGCTGAGGTAGTGCAGAGCCATCACGCGCCCTCCGTCTCAGTGCTGCGCGTGACGCGGACGGTGGCGATGTACCCGTCCTTCTCGAGCACGGCGAGCGGGTAGCCGTCCTGCTCGGGGCGCTCCCAGACGCGCTGGTATCCCTCGACCGCGGTCAGGTGCTGGCACCATTCGAAGTAGCGGGCGACGGCCATCCCCGGCGTCTCGCTCGCGCCGCCCTGGGTGGTGTTGAGGCCGTACGGAGCGCAGTACGTGGCCGATGTGGTCAGCCGGTACGCGGGCCGGGGAGCGTTCAGCGCGTCGATGCGGGCGAACATCGGCAGCAGGCCGGCGTGGCAATGGCGCTGTGGGCCGCCCGGCACGGAGTCGTACAGGACGGTGTGCCGTCCGGGGTTGTCGATGTCCCGGCGTATGACGCGCCAGCCGGTCACCTCGGCGGGGTCGGCGGGCAGTCCGTGTTCGGTGGCGACGACCAGCTCGGTTCCGTCACCGATGTCGGCACGGATGAAGGACGCGTCGGTGACGTCGACGTCGGTGATCCAGCCGAGGTAGCGCAGTGGCGTGATGACGTGCCAGTAGCTGCGGAAGAGCCGCTGCCACAGCGGGTCGGTCCGAAGGTTGTGGTCGGGCAGTGCCGCGAGGGTGGTCATGTGGGTCTCCAAGAGGGGGTATTGCCGGGCGGACACCTCGAAAGGTGTACGTCATTGCATACATGTCACCTATCTCTGGCCATGCGTTTAGCCATAGATGGGGAGCTCATGGACAGTGAGGGCCCGCACCAGCCACATACGCCCCGCACTGGTAGCGACGCAACCGACGGGGCGGTTGTGGTGCCGCAGGACGAAGGCCGCACCCTTCTCGGTGGCGCTGATCGAGTGCGTCAGCTGGTACACGCCGACTCCGGCGCAGCCGATGGAGCAGAACGGCGACTTGGCGAGAACGGGATCGGCGTGCGGTCCGCTGACGACCTCAGCCACAACGATGTACGCCGCCTCTGCGGGGTCGCGATCTTCGGTGGTGGCGTTCATGAGCTTCTCCAAGAGGTTTGGGTTCGAAGGGGTTTCGAACCGATATTTATATCTTATTCGCACACCTTGGGGCGTCAATGGTGGTGATCTTCCAAGGCGCCTATTCACCACGGGAGTTGGGACGTCGTGTGCGGCCCAGGCGGGCCAGCTCGCGCACCCGTTGGCGGGCCATCTCCAGCGCCTGCGGGTCAGTCTCGGCCACACGCCGCTCCTGCTCGGCGAAGAACTCCCTCAGCCACTCCTGCTGGCTGATGCGCTCCTTCTCGGCGGCCTCGCGCTGCGCCCGCTCGCGAATGGCCCGCGGGTTCGTCCCGCACGCACGGCAGTTGGCGGCAGGCCGCGGATGGGCCGGGCAGCCGGACGACGGCGGATCCTCGGTGTGCTCCTGCGCCTCCCGCGCAACGCCCGCCCCTGGGGTAGGGGGGTAAGGAAGGAGGTAGGAAGGAGAAGGAAGAGAAGGGGTTTCCGTGGGGAAACCCTCTTGGTCTCCGTGGGGAAACCCACTGGGTTTCCTTGGGGGAACCCTCCCCGGCCCGTCTTGAGGGTTTCCCTGGGGAAACCCTCCCTCCTCCCGCGCCCCGTCCAAGGCACGCGTCTCCTCCCGCGACGCCACGTCCTGCTGGGTGCGGGCTGCCGCCGACGGCTTACGCCGCGGCACCTTCCGGGCCAGCCGGGGGTTCGTGGGGGCGCGCCGTGCCACACGACGCCACTCGATCAGCTCCTCGGTCGACGGAATCGGGGGCACTCCATGCGGAAAGACCTTGTACTCGGCGCGCCGACCGACGCGACCGATCTCGGTGCGCTCGACCAGGCCGAGGCCGACCAGTTCCGTGACGACCCCGATGACCCGCTTCTCGCCCACGCCCGCCCACGCCATCATCCGCTCAAGGCCGGGCCGGGCCAGGCGGGTTTGGTCGTCGGCGGAGTCCGCGATCTTCATCAGGACCAGCTTCTGCGTCTGGTTGATCACCTCCTTCGGCAGGTAGGCCGCGACCACCATCAGCTGGATGCTCACCAGTACCTCTTCCGTGTTCCGTTCGGTCGTGGCCGCACTGGGGCAGAGGCAGAACTGGCGGCGGTCCTGCCCCCGTGCCCGGGGAGCGGGTCAGGGTTTCTTGCGCACGGTGACGTTGATGCTCACGCTGGTGCGCCGCTCGTGGTCGAGGCGTACGGGCACGGGTATGCCGGCCGCCGTGAGCTGGGCTTTCATCAGTGCAGTGTCGGGCGTCATCGGTACCGGCAGCCCGGCCTGCTTGAAGAGGGCGACCATGGCGTCCACGTCGTCGACCTTGGTCGGGTTGCCGCCGCTCCACGACAGCTCGTTGTCGCCGTACACGCCCTCCTCGGCTCCGTCGAGCCTGGCGCGCAGTACCTTCAGGCGGTCCTTGAGCGGCCTGATCTGCTCGGTCACCTGGACGTACTCGGCCAGTGCCTGCTCTCGCTCGGCGTCGTCGTGGACGAGCATGCTCTGCGGGCGGCGACCAGCGATCGTCGGTCCCCAGCAGGCCGTCTTGAAGGGGCAGTTGTCGCAGATCGCAGACAGGCCGGGCCCGGGAAAGGTGCGCGGCAGGTCCTCGGGAGTCTCGGCAGCGCGCACCTGATCCACCCACCAGCGCGCGCCCTGCGCCCGCTCGGCGTTGAAGGGCATCTCCTGGACGTGATCCTCGCCCGAGTCGCGGTTGAGGAACCTGAACCGGATGCGGCCGACGGGCAGCGGGCCGAGACGGGCGAGCTGCCGCTGACCGTCGATGTCGGCGAAGCCCTCGGTACGCAACAAGTCTGCGTAGAGCAGGACTTGGCGGATCTCGGCGTCGCTGGCCCCGTACCGCAGGATGTTGTCCCACTGGAAGGTGCTCTTGGTCTTGATGTCCTCCACGGTCAGTTCCTCGGCCGGGAGACTCGGGCGCAGCCGCCTGGGCAGCCGGGAGGCGGTGCGGCCGTCGAGCTGGACGGCGTCGATGTGGCCTCGGATGGTGTCGTCCTCGACGCGGCGCTCGATGATCCAGCCGTACTCGTGACGGACTGCGTCGAGCGCGCCTTCGTGCAGCCAGGTGCCGAGAATCGCTTTGCGCTTCTCGCCGCCGTCGGTGGGGGTGCGGCCGTGCAGGAGGTAGCCGGCGCGCCGCGCGCACACGGTGTCGCTCGCGCCGATCTTGGTTTGCAGGGAACGGGGGCGGCGTGCGTCGGCCGCGTGGGCTGCGGGCCACAGGCTGACAGGCCGCTCGGGGGTAGCGATGGTCACGGATGATCTCCAGCGGAGCGGGGTGCCGCCCTCCGCGCGGACGGCGGCACCCCGGAGCGAGAAGGGGTCAGAGGTCGTCAGTCGGCTGATGAGCGGGCGGCCCTGGGAGCGATGCGCTTGCCGGTGGGGCGCTTGCGGCGCGTGATGAGCACCTCGCCCGCGGCCGTGTCCTCTCCCTCTGGCTCTGGGCCCGACTCCGGCTCGGGGCGGGGTTGGGTCCGCTTGCGTGGCCGCTTCTTCGGCGGTGTCGTCTCGGCGGCCGGGTCGCCGGACTCGTCGTCCGTCCGCTCGCTCTTCTCCAGGCCGGCTGCCGCACGCAGGCGCCGGGTCACTTCCTCCGCCTCGCGGACGACGCCTTCGGCGTCGACCCGCTCCATCTCCTCGTCCACGTAGACGCCGGACAGGTCCTGCGGCGCGGCCATGCGCAGCGCGCCGGCCTCGGCGCACTTGCGGAGCATGTGGGCAGGCATCTGCTGCCACATCTTCGCCACGACGTACGCGCCCTGCTTGCGGTCGTAGTACGTCGGGGCGAACTCGTCCCAGCGCGCGATGAACGGGAACCGGCTGGTGCCGCGCAGGACGGTGACCTTGACCGCGGCCGGGTACGCCTTCGACAGCCAGACGTCGTGGGCGTTGCCCTCGGAGTCGTAGTAGACGGTGTCCTCGTAGGAGATGGACTCCCCCGCCTTCGCCGCAGCCCGGTGGGCGACGGTGCGGAATCCGTCGATCCCGGTCTGGATGGTCCATGTCTTCTCGGGCTCGTCGGGGTTGTCGGCCGCCTTCCAGTTGGTGCGGCCGATCATGTAGATCTGCCGCGCGAACGGATCGAGGCCGGTCCTCACGCAGTAGTGGAAGAACATCGCCAGGTGCCCGCGCGGGGCGCCGGCCAGGCCGGGGCTGATCAGGGCAAGCGTTGACAGCTGCTTGTGGTCGAACTCGTCCTGGTCGGCGCGCAGGACGATGGCGCTCGCCGGGACAGCCGGGCTGGCAGTCTGGGCTGCTTCGACCACCGTGCCCTCCACGGCGGCGGGCTCGGCGGATGGTTCGTCGGTCACGTTCTCTCCAAGAGGTCAGTGGGTCCGCAGGCTGCGGACCTCGAAGGCGCCAGCCCATTCGGGGTGGCGCTCGATGAGGAGCCGGACGTACCGGCTGCGGAAGTTGTTGTTGAGGCGGAACTCGTCGCCTTCGGTGGCCGTGGCGTAACGCCAGCGCAGAACCTCGAAGAGCATTCCGATGCCCACGCGGGTGGCGCCGCGCTGGAGGTAGTTGGCCGTCAGAGTCTCCAGCGCGCGCAGCACCCAGGGGTTGAGCCGGTGGAACGCCTCGAACTGCGCCTGGATCGTGGCCGCCTGGCCGTCGGGCTGCCGCACTGTGTGGATCACCAGGCCAGGTATCTCGTCCTGGACGCCTTCCATACCCCACCACCTCAAGAACGGCTCGAAATGTGTCACCTATCTTGAGGGGTGAAGAGGCGTGTGATCAACCCCAGTTACCGCAGGCGCACCTTCACGGCTCCACGGACTCCTCGACGTCGCGCTCGGCCAGATCCTCCATGCGCGCTTCGCGCTGCTCGTTGGCGCGGGAGACGTCCGCGAGCATGCGGACGGCCAGGTGGGAGTTCGGATTGTCCAGCACGTAGCGCGACAGGGCGACTTCGATGAGCAGGATCTCCGGCACCGTCATGACGGCGACGCCGTCACCGGCGGGTGTATGTACAAGCTGCATGCATGCCTCCTTTGCGAATGAGCCCCTTCGAGGAGGGGATGTAGGTATATCTTATTCGCATTCAGGCTGCGTGTACAGTGTTTGCGCAGGTCAGAGGCTCTTTCGTGCGTACCGTCCCCGCGTCAGCACCTTCGAGCCCGGGCCGTCGTAGGTGCCCTCGCGCAGAGCAGCCGCCACCAGGTCGTCGACCTCCCAGGCCAGGCTGCGCGCTGTCGCGCGCAGCTCGGGCACCGCACCGAGCACCGTGTCCAGCAGCCACAGCATCGACCCGGACAGCAGCCAGTCCTCCTGTGGGAAGTTGCCCGCAGCGATACGCGTGGCCAGGGTGCCCTGGGATGGCAGGTGGAACAGCTCGATGATCTCCTGCTGGCCGACGATCGGGGGCAGTTGCTCCCGGGAGTCGGCTTCCCAGCCCTCGCCCTGTTCCGCAATGAGCCGTTCCTTGTAGCGGACGTCCAGCAACTTCGGCCGGGGCGTCGTGCGCCCGAAGCGGCACGCGAACCCCAGCGGCCAGTAGCGCACCCCCGAGACGACGATGGCGCTTGCCGGGTCCAGGACACCGCGGCTGGGATGCAGCCACTGCGACACCATCTGCGCCTCGACCCCGTACAGGGCAGCGAACTCCTGGTGACCCACCAGATACGGCTTCGGCAGATGCATCGCCCCGTCCTCCGCTATCCCTTGCGCGTGCCGACGCCAGAGCGTAGCCACACTGCACCGCCGGCCAGCTCGGCGGGCGCTGTTATCGTAGGCAGCGGTCTTTCTCCAAGAGGGCCAACTGGCCCCCGCTCGAAGCGGGGGCCATCTCTTTGCCCGCACTCCCCAGCTACGCGGGCTTCGTCGGCCCTTGGACAGGCGCGGCCTGCTCAACGATCCTCGGGCGGTCCGTCCCTCGGTGACTGCGGACCTGCCGGGTGAAACCCAGGGCGTGCACGCTCTTCCCCGTGACCTTCCGGAACAGGGCCGCCACTTCGTCGGCGCCCAGCCTCCGGCCGTCGATGGTGAACACCGGTCCGCTCTGCCTGGTGCCGATCAGCTCAGCCAGCTGGGCGGCCGTGGCCGAGGTGACGTCTGCCTCGAATACGCCGCCTTCCCTGGTCTCCCGGAGCACGACCACGCGGTCCGCGAGTTCCACGTCCGGCACGTCCAGGGCGACGGCTTCGCTGAGCCGCACGTCCGACTCGCGCAGCAGTTGCCAGACGGTGCGGACCGCGAGCGGGACCGACTGTTCCGTGAGGGCGGTGTCCACCTCCAAGTCGGTCACGAGCAGGTGCGTCGTATCCATGAAGACCCCCAGGTCACGGGTAGGAGCGAGTGATGCGTCCGACGCTAGGCGCGGTGTCGGACACCACTGCGCGACAGGGAGTGCTGGCTCAGCCTCGGATCACGCCGAGTACCGTCAGCGCCACTGCCATCACGGACGCCAGGACGGCGATGGTCGGCAGCGGCCACCTCCCCTTCTCCAGTGAGGTCACCCGTTGTTCCAGGTCCTCGACGGCCTTGTCCGTCTGGTCACTGCGCTGAACGAGCAGCGCCAGCTGCCCGTCGATACGGGCAAGGCCGACTTCCAGGGCGCTGCGCAGCTCGGCAAGGGCCAGCGCGATCTCTCCCTCGGGCACGGGTGCTCCTTGTCTCCGGCTGCGGGTCAGTACTTGGGGGTGGCTGGGTCGTGTTTGCGCGGCAGCCAGGACGCCGTGCCGGCGCGTCCGAGGACCGTGCCGAGTGTGGACTTCAGCGCCGACAGGCCTGCGGGTATCGCGGCGACGGCGGCGGCCTGCCATGCGGAGAGCGACACCAGGTCGGTAGTGCTGGAGGCTGCCATCAGGCCCAGGACCGACTGAACGTAGGTGGCGATGGTCCGCTCCGCTATGTCGGCGAGGGCCTGCGGCATGGGGTCGTGCTCCTGTTCCGGGGGTGCGGGAGGCGTCGGATCGGTGGTGCCGGCTGTGCGTGGCACGCGCAGTGCAGCCCACGTCTCCGGGCCGGGGATGCCGTCGGCGGCGGCGCCGTGGTGCCCGCGTTTGATCTGCCAGGCGGCGTACGAACGGCGGTGCGCGTCGTTCCACACGGGGCCGGGCGGGGTGTCGTAGGAGTCGCAGCCCTCGGCGATCAGCCGCTTGGCCATGGCCGCGATCACCGGTGAGGTCCGGCCGTCGCGGAAGAAGCCCCTGCCGGGGTACGCCGCGTATTTCGGGACTGGCCTCGGCTTGGGCTTGGGGGACGGCTCCGGTTCAGGCGTGGGCTTCGGCCTGTCCGGTGTCTTGTCGTCGTCCTTCAGATGGCGTGCGACGCGAGCGCGGAAGTCGTCCATGTCGATGCCACCGGGATCCGGCTTGCCCGGCTGCCACTCCTTGTGACCGATGACGCTGCGCTCGTTCCAGCCGTGGGCGCGGCACAACGCCGCGGCGGCGCGCGCCATGGCGTCCAACTGCGCGGCGGGCCATGGCTGGTCGCCGGTGTTGATGCACTCGAAGCCGTAGAAGTGCCGGTTGCCGTCGGTGTCGGCCTCGTTGTCGCGCGGGAGCGTGTTCTTCTCCGCGATGACAGCGAGCAGGACGTCGGTGTCGCCCATGCCGGCGTGGTTGGTGCGGCCGTAGCCGACCAGGTGGATGGTGCCGGAGCGGTCGATCACCCCGTGGCACAGCGGCCCGGGGAGGTCCTGGTAGCCGACACGGCACAGCTCCACCATGTCGGCCTCGGACGAGTAGGGGCCAGTGTGGTGGATCATGACCCCGTTCACGGGGCCCCAGTTGCCGTGGGTGTTGCGGTTGTGGGTACGCCACTTGCCGTGCTCGACGACGCCGAGGCCCGCGTGCTTCAGCACAGATAGAAACCTGTCCGTGCTCAACGGAGTTGCCACGCTCGCTTCGCCTTCTCCCCTGCGCCGTATGGCATTCGGCCGGACTCCGCTGATGCGGGCCGGTCCCTCGGGAGTTGGCTGTGAAGCATGGGCGGAGGGTCACCCGATGGTCATGCTACCCAGCAGCATCGACCTGCCTGCCGGGTTAGGCCGTGTCCGACGGGTCAGGTGGCAAGACTCGCCAGTGTGTCCGGGTGTAAGGAGCGAGTCTCTCTGGCCGCGTGGTGCCATCGAACACAAGGATGGTGGATCGATACGGCATAACTCACATGAGGGGTACGGAGTGTGCAGATCGTCACCTGTGGAAGGCATAGCTCATCCAAGGTCCCTAAATGAAGGGGAGTTCATGCGTCGCACCGTTGCTGTTGCCGTTGGATCCATCGTGTTCCTCGGGGTGCTGGTCACCCCTGCTAGTGCCGCCTCTGCGCCCTCCGCCGCACCCAGGAGCATCGGAACCTTCCTCACATGTGCGCAGGCTGCGATCCCGGCGATCACGCAGGACCCCCTCAGGATGGTTACCACTTGCATTCCGGAGCTGCTGAAGCCGTGACTGCCAGGTGGTCACTTGCGGAGCCATTGCCGGACAGCGGCGACGGTGCAGTGGATGCGGCCTCTACTCGTCGTCGCCATCCGTGCGGCATGAGGCGCTGTCGAGGCTGAGCCAGGTGGCTTTCACACTGCCGCCGTCCTGGACCCGCAAGGTCACCTGACCCTGGGTATCGATATCGAGGTGAAGTGCACGGCGTGCCGCATCGGAAGTGACGGGGATCGTGCGGGGCACGGCTGGCCAGAAGCCCTCCGGCAAAAGGGCGACGACTGCTTCGTCCACGGCCCGGCCGCCGGGCAATCCGATCCGGCCGCTGAATTCCAGCGTGTTCCACGGGTTCGCGCGCATCTGCGGAGGCTGCGCGGCGTCAGCCACCGTGGTGTCCCCGGTGAGCGGCACATCGCGCCACGGTGGATACGGTGCACGCCGGGCCCGCTCCAAGACAGTGACGCGTCGTTCCAGAGCGGCCAGGCGGCGCGCGAGCTCGGCGATCGTGTCCGGCATCTACTGCTCCTCCGTCTCGTCGCCGCTCTCCTCCGGCTTGACCGTGCGCTCCAGCTTCAGCGTCACGCGCTCAGGGGTCTCCCCTTCACCGGGCCGTACGGTCCAGCCGACGATGCGGTTCCATCCGTCGTAGGCGGTGTGCGGCTCGTGCAGCCGGATGCGTACGTCGTCCCCGACCCGCAATGCCTCGATGGGGGCCGCGGGATGGTCGACGATCTCCAGCTCGGTGAGCGTCGGCAGGATCTGCCGGGCCAGCCGTTCGCGGCGGGCGCGCTGCTTGAGCTTGGTCTCGTCCTTCTCGCTGGTCTCCAGCTTGTGCTCCAGACGCAGCCGCCCGTTGCGCACGCCGTCGACCACGACCTTGCGCTTCTTGCCCTCGCCCGCGCCCAGGCCGATGACCCACTGGGCGTAGGCATCGGCGTCCTTGATGACCTGGGGCTCGCCGAACACGTTGGCACCGGTGGTGAACGTCAGGTCCTCCCGCCGTCGGCCGAGCCGAGGTGCGCCCAGTTCGATGCGTCGCTGGGCGCGGTGTCCGGCCCAGGTGACGGTCTCGGTCCATTCGAGGCCGTCATCGATGTCGGCCATCTCGTCCACGATCTCCCCCAGGTTGCGGGGGTCGGACTTGGAGGTGGTGTAGGGGTCCTTCGCTGTGCCGGTCGTCGCCGTCGACTTCGTATCGTCCACGATGACCTGCAGGTCGCCGTCCGGCTGCTCTTGGGCGTACGCCCACACGTCGCGGATGACCTGGCAGGGGTCGGCCTCGATGTACGGGCCGCGGCCGCCGAGGTTGCCGTGCAGGTCGAAGCGCCGGTGCAGGTAGCTGGTGAACCCGGATGCCTCGACAGGGAGTTTGGCCCCCTCCGGTTCGGCCCGCCACAGCAGCCCACCCCACAGCAGCCTGGAGTTTCGCTCGACGAGGATCACCGTGTCGCCGGCGTCGTCGAGCATGTCGCTCATCCTGCGGCCGAAGGTGGGGTTCAAGGTGGCGCTGAGCGAGCCCGGCCCGGACTTCTCCGGTCCGAACTCGACTTCGGTCAGCGGCAGATTCCAGTGCAGGACCTCGCCGGTGGCAGCTCGGGCGAGGATGTAGCGGTAGTCGGGCATCACACCGGGCTTTCCGTGAACTCGATGTCGGCGGTCACCGTGGTGCCCTTGGCCACCGCCAGGTCGCCATCGCCGTACTTGTCGATCTGGTTGATCTGCACCGCAAGACGCTGGCGAGTGCCCCGGTAGGCAGGGGGCAGGGTGAGGGTGTCGGCGAGCACCACGCCAGCGCGGCGGGTGGTGGTGCCGTCGTCGTCGACCACGGTCGCCGCAGCGTTGTGCTCGCCGAGGCGGGTGCGCAGCTCGGCGTATATGGTCCCTGCCTCGGCGCGCAGGCCGGAGAGGGTGACCACGATCGTGGCCTTCGTCGCCCACGCCGGGATATCCAGGTCCCAGGCGGCTTCCTTGGGCCAGTTCGCCCACCGGCCGTGCGGGGCGGGCACCTGCTCCGTGTCGGTCGGATGCACGGTGCGCAGGGACCGCTCGGTGCGCGGATTGGCGACCCGACGCAGGTCGGTGATCATGTCGGCGGTGACCGCGGCGGTGTTGCGGGGCAGGGTGATGCGGGCCAGGGGTATGGCGGTCATCTCCCGCAGCACGGTGGTGTCCTGGTCCACGCCCTGTACGAGGTGGAAGTAGCCGATGTCCTCCCGGCGGGGATCGCGCTCGCCCTCGTACTCGGGGTCTTCCACCCGCAGCACGAGCAGGTCGGTACGGGCGAACGGCCCGGTAGGCGGGACGTCGACCACCGCGTCGCCGACGTTGCTCTGGGTGTAGGCGCCCTGCCACGGTCGTACGCCGTGGATCAGGGCGGAGCCGTCGCCGACACGGACCCCGGGCCCTGGTGTCTCCAGGGGGCGGACCTTGAGGTCACCGGCCTCGGCGATGCCCTGTCGGCCGCGCGTCAGGTCGCGGATCATCAGGCGCATGGCGCGGGCGGAGTGGTCGCCGCCGCGCACCATCATCGGGGGCTGGACAAGGGTCACTGATGTTCTCCGTTCACAGGGCGGTGTACGCCGACCGCCACGACACCTCGAGGCGCGCGGTGCCGGTGGGGTCCTCGCCGCTCCAGCCGATCTCGGAGCGGCCCCGCGGGATGGCGAACAGGTCGAGCCGTGAGGGCGGGGTGAGGTCGTTCGCGACGTTGACCTTGCCGTTGCGCAGGGCCCAGCGGGTGTTGGGCCGGGTCTCCATCTCCAGCCACTCCCCGGCGCGCAGCGACAGGCGCACTTCGAGGACGCGGCCGGTGACGGTGTTCCAGATGCGCGGGTTGGTGACCGGGCCGTGGATACGGATGCTGGGCCAGGTCGACACGTTGCCGTGGTTGGTGATCCACCCGGGACGGTCGTCCGGGTCCGCGTGGCCGCAGCTTTCGGGCGCGCACAGCGTGTGGTCGACGGTGCGGTCGCGGTCGTTGGGCCTCGCGGCCTGGTCGAGGCCCAACGACCGCTGCGATAGCTCGTCGTCGTACCAGCGCGGGTCCGTGCCGGCGAACTCCAGGTCGAGAGGGATCCACCCGTTGATCGCCGTGGTGGTGCTGGTGGCCTCCGCCCGCCGCAGGCGCCCATACATGCGGCGGGTGCGGTGTCCGGGCCAGCGTCCGCGCAGTACGTGGCGGCCCTCGGGCCGGGTTCTGGCGTCCGGGTCGTCGAGGGCCAGCTCCAGCCGGGCCAGCAGGTCGGCGGCCTTGGCCGGGTCACCAGGTGTCTTGATGCCGGCCTCGAACCGCAGGGCGCGGGTGCCGTAGAAGTCCTGGCCGGGGAAGGTGCCGTCTCCGGTCGGATTATCCACATCCTGTGGACGGGTCGCGGGCGAGCCGAGCCCTTCGATGTTCCCGACCGGGACGCTGGTGCCGTGGCCGAAGACGACGCCGCCGATCTCGAACTGCCACGGGGCCAGTTCGATGCGGGGCTGCTTGGTTGGTGTGGTCATCAAACCCTCCCGCCACGCTGCGCGTTGCGCAGGTTGCGCATCATTTCGTTGCCGATCTGCTCAGGTGTGGCGGAGCTGTCGGTGACCGTGACCGGCATGGTTCCTATCAGCGGCTGCTGCTCGCGCACGACGACGACCTGGACGCGCCCGCCGGCGCGGGCATCGACCACGCGAGTGCGAGCACGGTCGCTGCCGGTGCGGATGTCGAAGGCCCGCACCACGCCCGCCATGACCTCCGAGGTCCGGGCCCGCTGGAAGGAGCTGGCCAGGACCGGGCTGTAGTCGCGGCTACGGCGGCCTCGTACGCCGCCGTTGGCAAACCACTCGACCTGCCCGCCGAAACGGCCGACGACTTCCTCCACGATGGCTTTGCTGCGGTCACGCTTGGAGGCCGCGAGCGGCACGTACGCCTCTCCCCCCGTGGAGGGCTCCGCCCATATCCGCCAGCTCCCGGCCGGGGCGATCTGAGCAACGTGCTGCTCACGGCGAGTCCCGGTGATCCCTCCGTCGGCGAAGTAGTCGACGACAGCACCATCCGCGTGGCGGTTGGCCCGCCTGCGCAGGTTCTCGGCCTGTTGACGCAGGGCGTCAGCGGCCCCGGCCCCGTCGCCGAGCGACGAGAAGACGCTCACGTGCCGCGTCGTGACAGTCACCGACTTGCCGCGCAACGCATCGATGCGCCGCTGAATGGAGTCAGCGGCCTTGCGAGGGCCACTGGTCGGCACGGTCACCCTGACGTTCTTCGACCCGGGGACCTTCTCGATCCTGAAGCCCAGCGCCTGAAGCTCCTTACGGGCCTGCGCCGTGGGCGCGCGCACGACGACGGACTTCGCTCCCGGGGTGGCCCTGATCTTGGCCTGCACCGCTTCCAGACTCCTGATGGCCGCGGCAGTCGGCGCGGACACGCGCACGTTCTTGCTGCCTGGGGTCTGG
Organism: Streptomyces sp. S.PNR 29; assembly: GCF_030386795.1. Classification (GTDB taxonomy): domain Bacteria; phylum Actinomycetota; class Actinomycetes; order Streptomycetales; family Streptomycetaceae; genus Streptomyces. Next base: position 524,669 of record NZ_JANUQM010000001.1, on the reverse strand, counting down.
CCGAGTTTGTCGATCAGCCCGTCGAGGCTCTTCCGGGCGGCAGCGGTCGGAGCGGTGATCTTGATCTGGCGAGTACCGGGAACCGTCTTGACGGTGAAGCCGAGCTCGCGCAGCTTCTGCTGCGCGCCGTCGCTCAGCGAGTCGACCTTGATCGTCTTGGCGTTCGGCAGCCGGTGGAACTCCGCCTGGACCGCGATCAGGTTCGCGAGCGTGCTGTCCATGCCCTTGGTCTGGAGCAGCAACGACACCTTCGACGGCAGCAGGCCAAGGCTGTCGGCAACCCCTTCGGCCTGGGCTCGGGTCAGTCCGTAGCCCCGTGCGGCCTTGATCGCCTCGGCCCGTGCCCGGCTCATCTCACCACGGGCCTTGGCCAGCGCCGCCGGCAGCGCCTCGCCGTTACGGATGGCCAGGTCGTACGTCGCCACGGAGGCGTCAGCTGCCGCATCGGACAGCGCGGTGAGCTGGGTGTAGAGCTGCTGCCCGTTGCGCGTGGTGGTGTTGAGCGTCCGGTCCTGGTTGACGAGCTGCCGGCCGCCAAACCCCTGGTCGCGGCTGACGTTCCTGCTGCCCTCTTCCAGATCGAGCACGGCGGAGTTGACCTTCGCCCTGGCTGCTTGGAGCGATATCTGGCCGCCGGAGAGCAGGTCGAGGGCGGTCTTGAGGGAGCGGGTGCGGGTGTCGGCGTCGGCGGTCTCGTCGGCGAGGCCGCCCACAGCCGCCTTGAGCCGGTCGTAGGCGGAGGTGCCGTCCCCGGCGCCCTTGGTCGCCTGGGCCAGCTCTCGGGCGTTCTTGATCGACTCGGCCATCTCGCCCTTGACGCTGCCGAGAGCGTCAGCGGCGTCCTTGTACTGCTGACCGACGTCCGTGTAGTCGAGAACGCTGGCCTTGCCAGCCGCCATGTCCCGGTAGGCGCGGTGGGAGTTGGCGGTGGCCATGAGCTGCTTCTGCAGCGCCTCCAGCGACGTGCCCTGCCCGAGGTAGGCGTCCGTCAACGTCGCGAGCGGCACGCCGGCCTGCTCCATGACCTTGGTCAGCTGCCCCTGGCTGGTCTTGGTGTCCAGCAGGATCTGAGCCGCCTGCTGACGCACGTTGCTGTCGATCTGCCCGCCGGACTCGCGCAAGGCCGAGGTCAGCGAGGAGATGCGCTGCTGGTGCTCGGCCGCCGCCTGTGCCGCACGCTGCTGCCGGGCGGCAAGCAACCCCAGGCCGACGGAAACCCCGGCCATGGCGATCCCGAACGGTCCGCCGAGTGCGTTGGTGACGCCGCCGACGGCGGAACGCAGGCCCGAACCGGCCGCGCGGCCAATACCGTTCAGCGTGCCCATGAACGTCACGCCAGCGCCGTTGGCGCTGCGGAACGCCGCCGTCATGGTGCCCAGGAAACCGACCCGAGCCTGCACCGCGGCCCAGGCCGCGCCGTACCGCGACAGCGACACTCCGGCAGATGCCGCGAGCGCCTGCTGGACCCGCATCTGCTGGGCGAATCCCTGCAATCCAGTGCGGATGGGCCCGGTGACCGTGTTGGCGACGCTGGTCAGGGTCGGCTGGACGCGCCGGAACAGCAGCATGGCCAGGGCAGCCGACTGGATCGGGGCGGGCAGCGCGCCGAAGGCACTGACGAGGCCGCCCACGACGTGCCCGATCGGCACGAGCACGAAGGACAGGCCCGAGACCGCGTCCATGGCCACGTTGGCGACGGTGGCGATGATGTCGAGCGTGCCCGCCGCCGCGCCACCCTCCTCACCGAGGTTGGCGACGGCGGACACGATGGGCTCCGCGCTGTCGGCAGCGTTGCGCAGGACCTGGCCCAAGGTTTCGCCCGCGTTGATCAGCAGGTTCAGGCCAGTGGCGAGAGCGTCCTCCCCCAGCTCCTTGAGCGGGTCGACGAAACGCTTCGCCTCATCGATCAGACCGCCAAGGCCCTCCTGAGTCTTGGCTTTCAGGTCCGGTCCGTACAGGACGGCGAGGTTGCGGCCGTACTCCAGTGCCGCGGTCAGGTACGGCGTCGCTCCGGACATCCCGCGCGTCAGCAGCCGGGTGACCCACTCCAGTCCCGGGGCCATGCCCTCGTAGAGCGCGAGCCCGGTCTGCCGGGCCTGGGTGCGCAGCTGCACCATCGCGCCGGCCAGGCCCTGGCCGCGCGACGCGGTGATGGACGCGGCGGCGCCGGTCTGCCGTACGGCCATCGACAGGTCGTCGAAGGACTCGGTGCCCTGGTGGGCGAGCGCGACCGCTCCACTGAGCGCCGGCTTGCCGAACGCCTGTGTGACGCCTGCGGCGAAGTCTCGCTGGGACATGTCGTGTTCGGCCTTGGCCAGGCCATCGATGACAACCCGCAGGCCCCGGAATCGTCCCTGGGCGTCCCAGGCTTCGATGCCAAGGTCCTTGAGCGCGCTGCGCATCTTCGGGGTGGGCGCCGCGAGGTTCGCGAAGATCCCTCGCAAGCTCGTGCCCGCCGTCTGCCCGAGGATGCCCGCCTTGCCGAGCATGCCGACCGCGGCCGCAGTGTCCTGCAGCGAGACGCCGAGGGCGTTGGCGACCGGCCCGGCGTACCGCATCGAGTAGTAGATGTCGGTGATCGAGCCGGAGGCGCTGTTGGCCGTGGCCGCCAGCGTGTCCGATGCCTTGGCGGCCTGATCAGCACCGAGGCCGTACTGATCCATGATGTCGCCCAAGTACTTGGCCGACGTGGCGGCGTTGACGTCGGCCGCCGCCGCGAGCTGAAGCGAGGCACGTACGGCATCGATGGACTGGTCGGCGCGAAAACCCGCCTTGGACAGCTCGACCATGCCCTCGGCCGCGTCGGCAGCCGTGGAACCCGGAAGGGTCAGGTCGTTGCCGAGTTCCTGCGCGACAACGGCGGCGCGCTGCATCTGCGCGGCCGTGGCGTTGGTCACCGCGCGGAAGAGGTTCATCTGCCGCTGGTAGCGGTTGCCCTCCTCGACCATCTCTCCCGCGCCGAGCAGCAGACCGCCACCGGCGAGCAGGTTGGTGGTGGAGATGCCGCCCCGGCTCACGCCGGCCACGGACCGCTGGAGGCGGGACATGGAGCGGGCCCCGTCGTCCCCGGCCGCGCGGAGGCTGGCGCGGGCCGCCGCGGCGCGGGCGGAGATGCGGTTCAGCTCGCCGACGGCCGATCGGGCGGACCGGTTGAGCGCAGCGAACTGACCGGTGAGGCGGGCCCCTTGCACGTCCAGGCGGGCGAGCGTGCGGTTGGCGGCATCGGTGCGGTCGGCAAGGGTCCGCATCTGGCCGGAGGCAGCACGCGTTCCCGCGATCAGGTCGCGGACCTCGGCGCGCATCGCCACGGTCAGGGTGAACCCGGACACCGCAGCGGGCCTCCTTACATCGTCGTGCGGGGTTGATCAGGGACGTTCGCGGTACTGGTCGCGCGGCAGGAGCTGGATCTTCACGCCGTAGCCGGAGCGGTCAGTGGGGACGTGGTCCCGTTCCTGCTCGATCAGCTCGCAGCCGGGGCAGCGCAGCGTGTCGGTGACGTAGGCGTGAGGGTCACCGCCGCGTTCGTGGTCCCACTCCTCCAGCCGGGTGTGGCACTCGGGGCACACCGACCGCTGCCACTGCGCCCACGCCAGCGCCTTGGCCCGGTCCAGCTCCGTCCACCGGCCGTCACCGCCGAGGAACTGCGAGTGCGGGATCTGGAACCGCTCGCACAGCTCCAGCTCGGCGCGCAGCTGTGGGTCGCGAATCAGTCTTTTCCCAGCTCCACCCGGCTTTCCTGCTGGACCTGCCAGGCCGCGTCCCACAGGGCGCCTGCGTCCGGAGCCGACCAGGTGTTCAGCAGCTCCTCGGCCTCCTCCTGGCTCATGCCGTCCACGGAGGCGGCCGAGACCAGCGCCGCGGGGAACGTGTCCGCGTTGAAGATGGCGCCTTCCTCTGCCTGCTTCTCGGTCGGCGGATGCTCGGAGATCAGCTCCTCCAGCACCGGGCGCGGCAGGGCGCGGAAGGTGAGGAACTCGGAGGCGGCGTCCAGTGCCGTACGGGCGTCCTCGCGCGCGGCAGCGGCGTCGGCAGCCTGCTGGGCCGCCTGTTCGTCGCCCGGGTTGGCCTCGGCGACGAACCGGGCGCGCCGAGCTGCCTGTTCGGTCTCCTCGAACCGCTGGCGAAGCTGGTCGTCGTCACAGACACGGAGCTTGTTCTGGGGCCGGGCGCGGCGGCGCAGGCGGTCCATCTTGGCCGCCCACGCCCCCTCCGTGGCGGACTCGCCGGGAGGGGACGGGCGCTTGGCCGGTGCGGGGCGCGACATGCTCAGTCCTCGACGTGCTCGTGGACAGCGGCGGCCGTAGTGATGCTCTTGAGAATGGTGACGTCGGTCTGCTCACCGCCGTGGTGGTGCTCATGACCGTGGTCGTAGCCGCCGTGCTCCTGGTCGTCGCAGTCCTCGACCGGCGTGGGCAGCGGGTGGGGCGGCACCGGCTCGGGCACCGGGGCGTCGAGCGACGGCTCCTCGGTGATGGTGAAGGTGACCTGGAACTTGGCGGCCTCGTTGCCGGTCGAGTACGTCGCGGCGCGGGTGGCGACCTGCACAGGGAACACGTCGACCGACCGGGAACCGGGGATGTCGCCCTTGCGCAGGAAGACGACGTAGCCCTTGGCGCCCTTGGGCAGCTCCTGCTCGATGTCGTCGGAGAACCTGTCCTCGTAGAAGGTCAGGGAGCTGCTCTCGGCCTTGTCGTTGCCCGGGATCGAGGAGTTGAAGGTGCTCCCCATGTCGGGGGTCTCGATCGGCTCGTTCTCCAGCGCCCAGCCTTCGATGTCACTGACCGCCTTGGTCAGGTCGAACCGGTTGGGCTCGGAGATCTCCGTACGGGTCGGCCGCTCCGAGTTGTTGACCTTCCTGAGCCAGTAGATCTTGGAGATGCCGCGCCGCAGGAATCGGGTCTGGGTAGCCGGCTTGCTCGTGGACGGCTTGGTCAGGGACACAGGTCCGCTCCCACTTCTGGGGCAGCGTCCCGTGCCGAGGCCCTGCCCCTTGAGGTTCAAAGGGGGTTCGCCTGGCCTGGGGCCTAGCGTCCGCGCGGGCCTCCGCGGTGAGGAACCTGAAGCGAGTTCAGGTGGGTGTCACGGTGATCGTGAACCGTTGTACGTAGGACACGATAGCGCCTGCCGCCGACAAAGAGGGCTCGCCTCCAGCTTCATGATCCAACTCCCGGTCGATGACACGGGCTTGGGGAATGTGCAGGTCATAGGCCCATCGGCCGCTGGCCCGGCCAACGATGCCGGCGCGTACGCGGTCAGCCAGCCACTGCACCTGGTCCTCGCGTTCGCCGACCGAGGTGACCTGGTAGCCCCAAGCGGCGTCCGCGTGCCAGTCCTCAAGCGGCGGACCGCTGAACTCCCCTGGTAGCGAGTCGAGCACGGTGTACGGCGCCCCCGCGGGCTCCCACTCCCCGGACTCCAACTGAACGCGCGGGAGTTCACCGATGCCGCAGGGGCGACCAGTCGCCTTCTCGATCAGTGCCGCCAGTGCCCGGGTCACCGGCAGCCGGGGTGCGCTCACGGCAGCACTCCGTCCTCCAGCGCCTGGATGAACGCGGGCTCGGTCTGCCGGAAGGCAGGCGCAACGTGCGGGTACGGCGGCTGCCGGTAGTGGCGGCCGAGGGAGTCGACGCCGACGAAGCCGTACTCCAACCGGCGCGCCTGCGGGGCATCCGTGAACACCTCCGCGGTCACCTGCCCGTCGCTGCTGCTGACCCGTACATCCCACGACGCCCGGTACTGGCCTGTGATCACATTCGGCCCCGGTCGGCCGCTGGCGTTGTGCTGGATCCGGACCCGCAGCAGCATCGCGTGGTGCCGGGTGATGGTCCGCGTACGGGCTCGGGCAGCCGGACCCATCCGCGCCAGGGCAGCGGCCAGTGCGATCGGATCACGGAACGCGGTCGCGTCCGGGTGAGCATTCGGGTGCGGGTTCGCCAGCGCCATCAGTCGATCACCTGCACCCTGACGATGCGCACCACGCTGTAGGTGCCCACGGTCTCGTCCGAGACGCGGAAGCGGCGGCCAACCAGCTGTGGGTCTCGCGGCCCGCCTGGCCGAGCTGATCCGGCTACTCGAATCACGTCGTCCGGCCGGAGTTCCGGGGCCTCGACGGGCAATACGGCTTGGTAATCAGTCGTGGGCGGCTCGACGGCGATGGCGCCGCTCAGCGGCCGAGTGATCGCAGGACGGCCGAGCGGCACCACGGCGCCGAGCCCGTCCCAGATCAGTACCTCATCCGGCAGGGGCGACACGAGCTGCCCGGTGGCCTCATCCAGAACATCGTCGGCGCGGCCGACGCTATCCCGCCATGCCTCGAGCTTGTCGTCCAGGATGCGGCCGACCACTCGGCGCGCACCTTCCACGTCAATGGCCACGAGCCCACTCCTGGAGCTGGGTGAGCATCGCCTCCGTCAGCGAACGCGGGCCGGTCCCCAGATCGGGCCGGGCTAGCGCAGCGCGTTCCAGTTCCTCGGCGTCGATCGCCGTCAGGAACGCCACGGCCGCCGGGCCGGGATCAGAAGCATCGGCGACCGCTACGCGGGCCAGACCCTCGAAGACCGTCTCCGCATAGCCCCCGGTATAAAGGACGACCTGAGGGGGCTCACCCTCCTGGTGGCTGATCGCGTATCCCTTGAAGGCACCTGGGTCCACCCGCCGTCCGTCGATCTCGATCGCAGCCTTGGGACCGCGGGCGGTGATCCGCACGCTGTGCAACTTTTCATCGATGTGATCCATTGACTCGACGCTAACGCTGCTGTCGGACAGCACCGGGTTCCCCGCACAACATCGTCCGACTACGCCAACGCCAAGTTCGGCTCGTCCGCTACTCTCCAACTCGTCACTCAGCTGTGCAGGGGCGTGAAAGTGGTACAGCAGGCATGGAGTAGTAACCGCAGACTGACCGCGATCAGCCGGGCGAGCCTCTCAGTGCCAGCCCGGCAGGCCGTGATCGACAAACAAGTGTTTCCAGGGCGCACCGTCCTGGACTACGGCTGCGGACGCGGTGGCGACGTTCGTGCTCTTCAGCAGCTGGACTGCCAGGCAGTCGGGTGGGACCCGTTCTATAGCCCTGAGACGAGGCTCGAGCCCGCGGATGTTGTCCTCCTCACCTACGTCCTGAACGTCATCGAGGATCCACAGGAGCGCCGAAAGACTTTGGGGGCCGCCTGGAACCTTGCACGCACCGTCCTGGTTGCTTCGGCGCGACTGACGTGGGAGAGGTCCAAGGTCCGAGGGGAAGAGTTCGGTGACGGCCTGCTGACGAGCCGCCAGACGTTCCAACACCTTTTCGGGGCAAGTGAACTACGCAGCTACGTTGAGGAGACCACTGGAGTGCGGGCCGTCTCGGCGGCTCCCGGTGTGGTTTATGCCTTCAAAGACGAAACAGCACGGCTGAGTTACCTGGCGCAACGGATCGTCCCTGATGCGGTCTGGCTGGCCTCCGAGGACACGGCTTCGGCGATCGCAGCGGTCGTCGACTACGTGGAGCGCCGCGGCAGGCTTCCCCGCATGGAGGAAGTGCCTCGGCCTATGGCCGAACTCCTCGGCCACTTACGTCCGAACGAACTGCGTCGGCTCGTCCGAGATTCGGCCGACCAGAGCAAGGTCGAGGAGGGCGGCAAGCGATCGACGCTCAACACGCTGCTTTTCCTCGCGGTTGAGCTCTTCAACGGACGTGGCCCGTTCAGCAGCCTTCCTCTCAGCATCCAACTCGACGTCCGAGCCTTCTTTTCTTCGTACAAGGAGGCCTGCCAGCGATCCGATCGGCTGCTGCTCAAGCTCCGCGACGGCACGTACGTCCGCGGGGCCATGAACGCCTCGGTGGTCGGCAAGCTGACCCCGACCGCCCTGTACGTGCATCGTCGTGCCCTCGATCACATGCCGACCATCCTGCGCTTGTACGAGCACTGCGCCGCAATCGCTGCCGGCCGTCCGCCGCAATGGACCGTGGCGAAATTGCGCCACCAAGGGCGAGCCGTGAGCTGGCTGGACTACCCCGACTTCGACACCGATCCGCATCCGCGGATCCTGTCGTCGTACCAGGTGGACCTTAAGACGCTTGAGACATCGCACACGTCGTACGCCAACTCCCACAACCGGCCCCTACTGCACCGCAAGCACGAGTTCCTGGCTCCCGACGATCCGGATGTCGAGAAGTACCAGCGGCTAACAGCGGCAGAGGCGAGGGCGGGGTTGTATGAGAGCCCTCACCTCATCGGCACGGAGAACGGATGGGAAGCCGAACTCATTCGCTGCGGACGCGAGTTGCGTGGCCATCGCCTCGTGAGGCGGACAAGGCAGTAAGCGATCACGCTGAGTCAGGCTGCAGACGCGCGATCGTGCCGGCCAGTTCCGTGGCGTCCAGTTCTGTCGTTTGGCTCGGGAACCACGACAGACGAAGTCCGTTTGAAGCCACTTCTTCGGGTAGCCCCATGGCAGTCAGGACGTGGCTGGGGGTGTAGGAGGCACTGGTGCACGCGGACCCTGTAGCAACGGCGACTTGGTCCTTGAGCATGACGATGAGCGCCTCGGCGTCCACGCCGTCGAATGTCAGGTTGACGATGTGCGGGACCGTGTGTTCCTGGTCGCCGTTGATCCGGAATCGGGTCTTCGACAGAGCGTCCAGGAGACGCGCGCGGAAGGCCGCTGCGTCCTGGCTCCATTGGGTGTGTTCCTTGTGGAAGATCTTCGCCGCTTCTGACAAGCCCATGATCAACGGGACCGGCAGAGTGCCGGGTCGCAGTCCGCGTTCTTGACCGCCACCGAACATGATCGGCTTCAGGGGCAACGTGTCCCAGCCGCGGTGGCGAGCCAGGAGCATTCCGATTCCCTTGGGTCCGCCGATCTTGTGGCCGCTGACGCTGATGAGGTCGATCGGGGCGGTGAGGTCTTGCGTCAGCTTTCCGTAGCCCTGCGCCGCATCGACGTGCATGTACGTCGGGGTTTCCCGCAGCTTGTGGGCAAGATCGGCGACGGGTTGTACTACCCCTGTCTCGTTGTTGACGTGCATCAGCGACACCAGAAGCGTGTCTGGGCGCAACCGATCCATCACGGCCTCGACCGTGACACGGCCGGACGGCCCGGGTTCGATGAAGTCGACTTCGAAGCCTCGGGACTGCAGGTACTCAAGGGGTTCGATGACCGCTTTGTGCTCAATCGCGGAGGTGATGATATGGCGTCGGCCACTCTCTTCCCCGTAGGGGGCAAGCCCCAGCAGGGCGATGTTGTTGCTCTCGGTGGCACCACTCGTGAAGATCAGCTCGTCCGGCTCGGCGTTGAGCGTACCCGCAAGGTACTGCCTGGCCTGCTGCACGGCGCGCTTCGCTCGGGTTCCGTACTCATGAGTGCGGCTGCCGGCGTTGCCGAAGTCTTCCGTCATCCAGTGCAGGACGACCTCGGCCACGCGTGGGTCCACGCGTGTGGTTGCTGCTGCATCCAGGTACGTCACCACTAGCTCCACCACACCTCTGTGCGTTATTCCTGCATGGCCTGTACGTCTAATCTCTCACGTACAAGTACGATACCGTTGCGTAGGTGGGATCACCGTCACCTTCGCAACTCGCCGACGCCGCCACTACCTCAGGCTTCGAGTACATCTTTCCAGCCATCCGAGGGGTCCAGGCGGGGCGCGAGTTCTACGTGTCCATGTGTCCGCTTCGCCTGATTCCGAAGATCTTCCTGTTCGATGAGGACGAGTTGGCACCCGAAGTCCGCGCGCAACGGGTGCTGAACAAGGGGAGACTCCCGGCCCTCACTCGATACATCGTGGACAATCCGGACAACTATGTCTTTAGTGCGCTCACTGCATCCGTGGACGGCGAGATGCACTTCGAGAGCATCGCCGACTCCGGTGTCGGCATGCGCGCCGGGCAGATCCGCATTCCCATGGCCGCCCGCTTCCTCATCAACGACGGGCAGCACCGCCGAGCAGCGATCGAGCAGGCGCTGAAGGAGAACCCTGATCTCGGCGAAGAGACCATCGCCGTCGTCTTCTTCCACGACGCTGGACTAGCACGGTGCCAGCAGATGTTCGCCGACCTCAATCGTCATGCCGTGCGTCCGGCCCGGTCCATCGGCGTGCTCTATGACCACCGAGACGACCTTGCCATCATCACCCGACTGCTTGCCATGAAGTCGCCCGTCTTCAAGGGGCACGTGGAGATGGAGAACAGCACCCTCTCCCAACGATCCCGTAAACTCTTCACGCTCAGTGCTGTCTATTACGCAACTCAGTCTCTATTGCAGGGACTTGAGATTGAGAAGGACCAGGCGCAAACGCTCGCCCAGCAGTACTGGGAGGCCGTTGATGCGATCATCCCGGAATGGGCTCTGGTGCGCCGGCGCGAGTTGACGGCACCCGAGGTTCGCCGCGACTTCATTCACAGCCACGGCATCGCCTTGCATGCCCTCGGGCGAATCGGTAACACCCTCCTCAAGGAAGAGAGGGGCCCGAAGGCATGGAAGCCGAAGCTGGCCCGCCTGAAATCAGTTGACTGGACACGCAGCAACACCGACTGGGAAGGCCGAGCTCTAGTGGGCGGCCGCGTGTCGAAGAGCCATCAGAACCTGACTTTGACTGTGAACTACCTCCGACACCACATGGACCTTCGGCTCACCCCCGAAGAGCAGCGTGTAGAGGACGCATACGTACGAGGAGACGCATGAGCACCGTGACACGTCCTGTTGCCTTCGACGGTCGGAGTTTGTCCGAAGTCGTAGACGAGCTCACCGATGAGGTTCGCGAGCTCTACACCGCGGACGAGGTGCCTTGGGTCATTGGCTACAGCGGTGGAAAAGACTCCACCGCCGTTCTTCAACTCGTGTGGCTCGCACTGCAAGGGCTGCCGCCCGAGCAGCGCACCAAGCGGGTATATGTGATCAGTACGGATACGTTGGTCGAAAACCCCATCGTTGCTTCATGGGTGTCGCAGTCGCTTGAGACGATGAAGAAGGCCGCAGCCGAGCAGAACCTACCGATCGAACCCAATCGGCTCACACCCAAGGTGGAAGACACCTTCTGGGTGAACTTGATTGGCCGCGGATACCCGGCCCCCCGGCCGAAGTTCCGTTGGTGCACCGAGCGCATGAAGATCAAGCCGTCAAACCGGTTCATCCGCCAGGTTGTGCGCCGTCACGGTGAAGCTATCCTCGTTCTCGGTATCCGCAAGGCTGAAAGTCAGGCCCGTGCCCGCGCCATGGCAAAGCATGAGAAGCGGCGCGTGCGCGACCGGCTGTCCCCCAATGGCAACCTCCCCAACTCGCTCGTCTACAGCCCTATCGAGGACTGGAGCAACGACGAGGTGTGGGCGTTCTTGATGCAGAAGGCCAATCCATGGGGTTACAAGAACAAAGACCTGCTCACCATGTACCAGGGGGCGTCCAGCGACTCCGAATGCCCGCTCGTTGTGGACGACACCACGCCTTCCTGCGGTGACAGCCGGTTCGGCTGCTGGACATGCACGCTGGTGGACCAGGACAAGTCCATGACGGCCATGATCCAGAACGATCCGGAGCAGAAGAAGTGGATGCGCCCGCTCCTCGATCTGCGCAACGAGCTGGACGATGTCTCGAAGGAGAAGGAAACGCGGGACTTCCGGCGGATGAATGGTCGCGTGCAGCTGTTCAATGACCGCATCATCCAAGGCCCCTACACCCAGAAGGCTCGTGCGGACTGGCTACGGAAGCTACTCAAGGCACAGGCCCATGTCCGCAAGACGGGGCCCGAGGAGGCCCGCAACATCGAGCTGATCACGATGGAAGAACTGCACGAAATCCGTCGTATCTGGGTGTTTAAGAAGCACGAGGTTGAGGACATCCTTCCCCAGATTTACGAGGAGGAGACCGGCGAAAAATTCCCGGGGCAAGACCTCGAACAGAGCCTGGTAATCCGGGCCAACGAGATCGACCTCCTCCGTAAGATCTGCGGCGACGACGAAATCCACTTCAACATGGTCCGTGAACTGCTGGCCGTTGAACGTGAATACAGGACCAAGACGCGACGCCAGGGACTGTACGACGCGGTTGAGAAGGTGATTGAAAAGGGGTTCTACGAGAGCAAGGAGGACGCACTGGAGTTCGCAAAGCGCAAGAAGGAGCTGCACGAGAGCACCCCCCGACCCGAAGCCGCAGACCAGCCGCAGGCCCTGACCTTGGACGAAGAGTAAAACGATGCTCCTGCACAACATCACGCTACGCGACTTTGGAGCCTACCAAGGCGAGCAGAGGATCGACCTCCGCACGAAGCCTGGGCGTCCCGTCGTCCTCATCGGCGGACTGAATGGCTGCGGCAAGACCACACTTCTCGATGCCATCCAGCTCGTTCTCTATGGCCCTAAAGCGGAGTGCAGCGGTCGCGGCGGGCGCCCATACAACGATTATCTTCAGCAATGCATCAACCGGAAGGCTGACCCCGCCGAAGGTGCATCCATCACTCTGGAATTCTCCATCACGGTAGAGGGAGAAGAGCACCACTATCGAGTCATCAGAAACTGGTACTTCACCGGAAGCAAGACACTACGAGAATTCGTGACCGTCCTGGTCAACGACGAGTTCAGCCGCCCCCTGACAGAGGGCGGATGGGCCGATCACATCGAGACGATCCTCCCACTCGATGTGGCCAGCCTCTTCTTCTTCGACGGTGAGAAGATCGAGGAGCTCGCTGATCCGCGCAGTGCGGCCAAGGTGATCGAATCGGCCATCTATTCCCTTCTTGGCGTCAGCGCCGTTGAACGGATGAGGCAGATCCTTAAAGTCTTCGAGAACCGCCAGCAGCTGTCCGATGCCGATCAGGACATCCTAAACCAAATTCAAAAGCAGGAATCAGAACTGGACGAGGCCGTCCAGGCCGCTTCCGACGCCCATCAGCTCATGGGAGCGGCGCGCGCAGAACTCGACGTTCGCCAGAAAGAGTTGGATGTCGTCGAGCGTCGATTCCAGGACGCCGGCGGTAACGAGTACGAGCGTAGGAAGCACCTGGAGGCCGATCGCGACCGGCTCAAGAGCCAAGTAGCAGCTACAAACAAGTCCTTGGTATCCCTTGCCGAAGGCCCGCTTCCCCTCCTCCTGCTGCAAGGCCAACTCACGGAACTAAAGAAGCAGGCAGAGCTGGAGAAGGAAGCCGACGATGCTTCACGTTTCCTCGGCGTATTGGAAGAGCGCGACGACTGGCTACTCAAGCAGATCACGGACGAGCTGCCTGCCAGCGCCCGCACCGTACTGAAAAGGAAGCTAACCAGCGATCGCAAGAAGCGCGCGACAGCAACCGCCCTAGAACACAACCTCGGGCTCCCGCGCGACGCCCTGCTGCAGCTGTCGGCGTTGGATCAGGCCCTTGCCAACAGTTCCACCCAGACTCGCGCCCTCCTGAAGGAAGCCGCCGACCTTGCCGAGCAACTCGAAGTTGCGCAGCAGCGGGTTGACGCCGTACCTGACGATGAGTTCATCCGAGAGCTCGTCAATGAGCGACGACGCGCGATGGATAAGTTGGCTGTCGCGCAGGCACAATTCAACCGAGGTGAGAACCTGCACGCCGAGGCCGTCGCACGACGCCAACGTCTTGAGGAGGAGCTTGACCGAACTCGTCGTTCACGTCGTGTGGCCGAGTGGCGCTCAGCATGGCTTGAGCGAGTGGTCAAGTACTCAGGTAAGGCGCGTGGCACCCTTGAGCAGCTCGCGAGCGATCTCCTCGCTCAGCACATCGAGAACGTCGAAACTGCCGTACTGCACAGCTTCAACACCCTCATGCGTAAGCAGGGTCTCATCCGGGACGTCACGATCGACACGGAAGACAAGTTCGCCCTTGTCCTCACGGGTCCGGATGGCGAAACCATTGACCCCAGCAGGTTGAGCGCGGGTGAACGGCAGCTGCTTGCCGTATCGCTGCTGTGGGGACTCGCCAAGACCGCCGGCAATCGCCTGCCGAGTGTTATCGACACCCCGCTCGGTCGACTGGACAGCAAGCATCGAGAGCATCTCGTGGATCGCTACTTCCCCAAGGCCGGCCGACAGGTGCTGCTCCTGTCCACGGACGAGGAGATCGACGAGAAGCTGCTTCGGCGCCTCAAGCCATATCTCTCCCACACGTACACCCTCGTGCATGACGACAAGACCTTCACCACTACGGTCGAACCGGGCTACTGGTGGACCGAAGGAGCAGCGCATGTCGCTTGAGACCATCCGCCTTTCGCAGACGGCGAAGGATCAGCTCGTCTGGCTCAAGCGCCATACCGGCATCACGCACTGGAACGTCCTGTGCCGCTGGGCTCTCGCACTCTCCTTGCGGGACGCGTCGACGCCGCTGGTCAAAGACATCGTCACTGACTCGAACGTCGAGATGAGCTGGAAGACGTTCGCCGGCGCCTACGGGGATGTATACCTCGCCTTGCTGAAGCAGCGGTGCATCGCTGATGGTCAGGAACCCACGGACGAGGCCGTATCCCGTACATTGATCATCCACATTCATCGCGGTGTCGGCTTCCTCCACGGGCAGCGCAACCTGAGAAGCATCAGCGACTTCGTGTCGTTGGCAGTGGCCTAGCGACGAGGGGCTGGTGGCGATTGCCACGTATCGCCACCAGCCCCTCAAGCTGTCTGCCCGCCTTAGCTGATCTCAGAGCACGTCCTTGATCTTGCTGAGGTAGAGCTCCGTGAAGCCACCCCACTGCTTCCGCAGCTGCCCGTACTGCTCATTGGGAGTGTCGTGCATCGACTCTGCCTTGGCGTAGGCCACGAGCAGCAGGGTGATCGCTTCGATGGCACGACGAGCAGCCGATGCGCCCGGCGCGGTGGCGTCCTTGGACAGCGCGCGGAGCGGCTCGTACATGTCCCGATAGAAGGCGTGCCGCTGGTTCAGCCGGATGATCGTCTGGTCGCCGAGGTGTGTGAGCTCGATGAGCTGATCCCCGGGGAAGCTGACCGTCTCGATCACGAACGGCAAGTCCTTGATCTCCTGGGTGTACGCGGCCTGTTCCTCTTCGGTTGAGTTCCGTCCCGCGTCCTGCGCAAGGTCGGCATATTCCCTCTCGCGCTCCGCGGGCGTGGGTACGGCTTTGACCCGGCTCTTGGGCATCGTGCGATCTGCCTCCCTCAGCGCCTTGGCGAGGGGGGCGTGTTCGCCGGACTTCACTGCCTCCGTCCGATCTTCTTCCCCCCACACGCGCTGGAGCTCCTCGCGAGCCCTGGGAATGACGGTGCGAGCCAAGTCCCGCAGCGTCCTGCGGAGTTCATCCGACGGAACCGCCCCGCGCTTCACGTTGCGGACACCCATCAGCCGATCAAGCTCGGGCTTGAAGTAGACCTCGAAGCCGATGAACCTGTCCGGCGACAGGATCCCGTCGGGGAAGAGGCGCGCAACGGGGGTATAGCTGATCTCACGATCCAGTCGCATGAAGCTGATCGCGCCTTCGTTCTCAGGCAGCCGCAACTTCTTGGCCAGGGCATCGCCACCCATACCCTTGGCCCGCAACACCTCGCGCGGGGCGAGGGTAATGACGACACGAACCTTGTGACTGGTGCCCTGGACCGGCACTTCGTCGTTGAAGAAGACTTGGCCGGGGAAATGAGTGTCCTCAGCGCCGGCCTTCCGCGTGGACCCGTCCCTGCGGGCAGCCTCCTCGGTCAGGACGTGATCCACCCACGTGCCCTTGCGTAGGAACGTCGGGTCGTGCGGTACGAGGTCCGTGTGATCGACCGTGATCTTGATGCCTCCGCAGAGGAAGTCGCGGAAGATTCGAGACAGCTCCTTGTTAATCTCATTGCGGACGTGGTCCGGCGTGCTTCGACCGTGCCCATCAGAGACCCGGTCGATCTTCGACCAGAGAACGAGCGTGCCCGTGCCCTCTGGGAAGTAAGGGACCAGATGGGCGGGCAGGGGCTCATCGTCCGGTGGATTGATGCCGACCTTCTCTCCCCGCTTCTCCGCCTCCACGGCCTCGCCGAGGTCGAACTTCACGTGCCTGATCGCGTCACTTCCCGCCACACGGGACCACGCTTCGATGCAGGTGCCCACGCTGAGGCCGGCGAGCTTGGCCCCCACACCGAACTTGCCGATGGTCTTCTCGGACATGAACCGTGTGGAGAAACCGAGCTGCAGATAGTGGTGGAGAGTCTCGTCATCCATCCCCTCGCCGTCGTCGATGAAGGAGATCTGGCTGATCGCCTTCTTACGGCCCTTCATCACCTCTTCCGTCAGGATCTGGATGTGATTCGCTCGCGCTTCGATGCTGTTGTCGATCACCTCGCCCACGGCGGAGGGGAAGTTGTGTCCGGACTCTCGGAGGCTGAGAAGGGCCTGTCCGGACAGGACGACCGGAATGGCGCCCTCGACGATGTCGTTCATGGTCATCTCCTGATCTACGGGGTGCGGGGGGCGGGAAGAGCCCGGCGCAGCGCACGCTCGATTTCGGATTCGGGGCAGTACGGGCAGCGCCGACCCGTTCGGGCGGGGCTTGCGGGGTGGATCTGGTTGGTGATGGGGACGCCTCTGGAGAGGTACCGGTGGTACCAAGCGGACTCGATTGCGTAGGCCTGCTGGGAGTTGGCGGTCGGGGCGGCCACGAAGTGGGTGGCGTGGCCGCGGAGGGGATGGCGGGTGAGCCGTCGGCGGAGACAGGTGTCCGACCGCCCGACGTAGAGGGGCGTGGTCTGCTGCTCGTGGCGGAGTAAGAGATAGGCACCGATGGTTCCTGCGGGGATCTGCATGTTCACGATGTTCGGTGTGAACCGGAGGGCAACGCTTCCGCTGCCCTCGTACGGCTCTCCGAGACGCACTGAGATCCCCGTGGGGTGGGCCGTCACGCCGCGGCGCTGATGAGGGTCTTCGCGTGTTCCCGTAGTGCACGCCGGGCTCGCTCGACCGTTGCCACGGATACCCCCGTCTGTTTTGCGGAGTCGGCGACCGTCAACATGTCGAGCATGCCCTGGAGGCAGGCAGGGCCGTGGGCCCCGAGCTTGGCGGCGAAGACCTTGAGCTCCTGCAGCGTCTCGGCTGCGATGACCCGCGCCTCGGGGGTGTCATGAGTGATCATTTCGGCCGCGGAAACGCCGTCTGCAGTGATGGTGCACACGCGACGGCGGGCAGCGTCAGGAAGGGGCCGGCAGGCGGCGTTCTGACGGGCGGTGGCCTGCGAGCGGCGGATGGTGCGACGTGCGTCCCTGATGACGTTCCGGCACAGAAGATCAGGGGTCTCGGCGGCGCGCTTCGGGCCGAGGGCAAGGTTCAGAGCGGTGTCGAGAACGTCAAGGAACTCGCCGTCCCAGGGACGCCGCTTCTGCTTGCTGTACAGACGGCACATCGTCTCGACGCGCACGTCGTTGTTCTGGAGCATCAATGCCCCTCTCTGGGTGCCCGGCTGCTATAAGCCGGACCCACTTTGTTGTTGCCCGCTCTCCCTTTGGCCGTTGTCGCCGTGCGGTCGACTTCGGCATGAGCAGGTGCTGTCCACTGTAGGGCCCGCCACCGACAACCGGTAGCGAGCCGCTCACATCACCTAGGGGACCGGTTCGCGGTCCATCCCCTCACCAACTCCGTTAGGGGTGGGAGGCCTTGAGGTAAGCGCAGGTCAGCGGTATCGGCTCCGTCTCGGGGCGAAGGGGCATCTCCTCCCAGCTTCGACCGGGTAGCGTTAGGGCCACCTTGGATCATGTCGTTGTGGAGGCTTCTGCGTGGACGCGAAGACGATCACCTACACGTACCCGGCGCATATCACGCAGCAGACGCCGTCCGGCAAGCCGCTGGTGTTCTTCGCTGCACCTGCCACCGAGATCGATCAGTGGGTCGGGGTTCCTCAGCGGAGTCGGCTGGAAGACGAGGAGACGATCGGGTTCCAGCGGCAGGAGAACAAGACTCGCATCAAGGAGCTGTCCAGCTTCTACCACGACGAGCGGAACATCGTTCAGAACCCGCTCCTTGCTGCGCCGCAGAGCGAGACTTCGGTGAAGTTCACACCGTTGGAGGGGCATTCCGACTTCGGCACGCTGGAGATCGTGAGCCCTGACTTCAGTGAGGCATCGCTCCTGGCATTGATGTCCCGGGTTGTTGAGCGGCTCGAAGCACGTGTCCCAGAGCTCAAGGAAGCTCCCCTGGATCAGGAGCGCCTGTCGTCAATCATGGAGCGAGGTCGCAAGGAGCACGGCATCGACGACGTGGTCGATGATGACGACTATGACGACGACAGCGTCGAAGAGAACAGCAACGGGAATGGCGACGACGCGGCAAGCGTCTTGCTCACTGATGAGACCCACTTGATCGATTTCTACACTGAACTCAAGGGGCGCGTCAGAGTCTTGGAAGCTCTCGACCCCGACAAGAAGCCCGAACGGATCCTCGGTTTCGACCGCGCAGCAATGATCAGCTACCTCAAGCCGATCATGCTCGTGGACGGGCAGCACCGTCTCAAGGGCGCGGTGCTGGCTGCGGAGAGCCGCGCGGAGGGAGGCGACGGAGAGGCTTTCCTGCTCGAAGCTGCCGAGGAAGGCAAGGACCCTGCACAGGCGAAAGCGGAGTTCATCGCCAAGCACGCGCGGCGTCTGCCTGTATCTCTCCTCATGGATCCCAACCCAAGTGAGCACGTCTTCCAGTTCGTGGTCGTGAATCAGAAGGCTACGCCCATGGGCAAGGCACTCCTCGGCACTATCGTGTCCACCAGCCTGAGCAAGGAAGAGCTGGATCCTGTCGCTCAAAGACTCAAGGACGCCGGCATCAAGTTGGACGACTCGCAGGCGATCGCCTACCTGACGCGCGCCGACGACAGCCCGTTCAAGAACTGCGTCCAGACCGGCATAACGGGACCGGCCGGCGACCGGTCGACTGCCCTCCAGTGGCCCGTCCTCAAGGGACTGGTTGGCATTTTCCGGGAGCTCTCCGGCGGAAAGCTGTACAGCGAACCGACCGACTGGGCGCGTGCCTGGGCTAAGTACCACCTGGACGAGAGCGAGCTCGTCGCAGCCTTTGAGACGCACGACGAGAAGCTGGCGGAGTGGGCACGGCCGGATGGCCCGTGGCGGGCCATTTTCATTCGCTTCTACACGATCATCAAGGAGAAGTTCGGTGCCGACGATCCAGAGGCATCGAACGCCTGGGGCACCACAAACAGCAACCTCTTCAACAAGATCAGCCTGACCATTCTTGCGGCCGACTACTTCGAGTTCCTCCGCCTTCAGAAGAGGACCCTGAATAGCGTTGACGATGTCGACGTCACTATGGAGGCCTGGCTGGAGGGCGTGAACCTCGCTTACTTCAACCGCAACTGGAAGGTCGAGAAGAAGGACACTCCGGCTGTCCGACGGCGGTGGGCCAGCCTGTGGCACACCTACCGGAAGAATCCCGAGTCGCTTCCCAAGGAAGGGCTGTTCAACCCTGTTGCTGGGGCGTGATGCAACCCCAGGAGGTTGGCGAGTTCTTCGCCGAAATCAAAAAGGCCTTGGATGATAATTGGTCGGACGAGGCACTCAAGTCTCTCGCTAAGTACACAGTTCCAGATGTCATCGCAGGAAATCATGGGTGGCTGCTGCGTGGTGATCTGTCCACCGTGTGGGGGCGCTGGTTCATTGAAAGTCTTGTTGACCTAGCGCCCTTTGAGCTGAACCCTGCCCTAACCATCGGGCACTTGCACGTCCCCATACTTGCTCACATCAACGCTGTGAGCCCGCAGGTTCCTCTGGACGAGCGCAGGGAGTATGCGAGAGTTCTTACGCGATTTGCGTGGCAACTCGTGTCAGCCCGGCGGAGCAGGAAGAGATCGGCCATCAGTGCGGCTGTACGGGAGGAGCTTTGGGCTCTCGGCCAGCCTACGCCCCGCTGTTACCTCTGCGGATACGAGTTCAGTGAGGAAGCGAGGGACAAATTCCTCGGCCTCTCCAAGAGTGGTCCGGCAGTACCACTTCTGGTCGATTTCACACGCCCACGGGGGGTTCGCTCAGCTCAGCTCTGCATCGAGGTAGACCATGTAGTACCGGTGGCCGAAGGCGGCGAGACCGGAGTGGGCAATCTCCGACTTGCATGTGGCTGGTGCAATTCGGTGAAGAATCGCTACACGAACATCTACGACGTCATTCCGTGGTCTGTCGGAATATTCGAGCATCCGGCGCTAGGGCCGGTAACTCAGCCGCAACCGCTGTGGATTCTGCGCACTGTGGCCACACGGAGACGATGTGAAGCAGCTGAAGGCTGCACTGTGCGAATAGAGGATGCTGAACTTTTCGCCGGACCAAGGAACCAAGGGGGTGCACTCACCCCAGTCAACGTTGCCGTGTACTGCGAGCAACACGACCCATGGCGTCTCGACAGATGGGTCGGCCCCAAGCGCCTCATATCTGCTATGGACAACTAGCCGCGGTACGTCGACCGCTTCTGATTGGAGCTGCGCAGCAGTATGGACGAGGAACTCATCACTCTCGCCGAAGGTTTAGGATTTATCGTTGATGAATCCGAGAATGCGACGTTCATTCGTATCGG
Organism: Streptomyces sp. S.PNR 29; assembly: GCF_030386795.1. GTDB lineage: Bacteria > Actinomycetota > Actinomycetes > Streptomycetales > Streptomycetaceae > Streptomyces. The sequence goes on along the minus strand of NZ_JANUQM010000001.1, from coordinate 504,217 downwards.
CTGCATGGGTCTCTCGCTTGTTCTGGAAAAAGTTGAGGATGGGAAGGTATTTCCCTATCTGCAATTCCAGAAGGCGATGGGGAGTTGGGTGGGGGACCCGAGTGACATCATCGATGTCACCTCGTATATGGCCGCAGCGTACATGCATAGCACCGGGCGGACGTCGTACCAACTTGTAGATGTTGAGGACCATCCCGTAGCACATGGCGAGCTATCGCACCGCTTCCTTGTGCCGCGTCAGCCGATTAGTCAGACCCGGCATCCTGACCTCGAGTCGTTGCGGGAAGCGATCCTCGAACTGCGGGAGTTCGGAGAGTTCATGCACATAGTGCTTCCGGAGTACTGTCCAGCACATGCCGAGCACACTGCTCACCTGGACGGTGGCGAATGGGCTCGAACTATTGCTGCAGCTCTCCCAGATTTGTTCGACATTGAGAGCGACCACCATGGCTTTAGGGGCAGCCCCGAGATTCTCTACTACCGGACAGCCGACGGCGAGATTTCGATTACCCAGGATCCCATGGTGGTCTCTGCACTCAAGCAGATACCCTCAACAGTACGCATCGTTCCCGGGCCGGGCGGGGAGATCAGGCAGAGTGACAGGATCCTGACTGCCGTCTCGGACAAAGACGTCACCCGGGCTGCTCGTATCTTGAGCGCCGCAGGGGAAGATGTCCACAGCGAAGAGGGAATAATGTCGATTCCCCTGGAAAACGCGTTGCTGTGTGCGGGTGCCGAGACAGTCGTCCTGATTAACAGCATTGGTGGACGTCAGGCATATCAGGAAGAGCGAGAAAGAATCATCGCTCAGCATCGGGTCGTCTCATCGGAGCTGTTGGCTCCGAATGCGTTTACTTGGGCGCCGAAGATAGATGGCCAAGACTTTGAGGATATGGTTCGTGACCTACTAGAGGCGGACCCTACAGTCACGCAGGTCCGGAGCGTCGGGCCCGCGAACGAAAGAGACGGGGGGAAAGATCTTCTAGTCAGGATGAGAGTGCCCAATCCCAGGGACAAGGAGTGGGGAGAAGGAGGGCAAAATCTGGTAGAGATTCCTGTCGTTGTGCAGTGCAAGGCGACCGCAAACACAGTCGGCACGGGTGACGTCCGGGAAATTCGAGACGTGATCGAGGACGCTGGAGCTGAGGGGTTCATTCTCGTAACATCCAGCCGCGTCAGTGCAGCCCTGACTGGACGCCTTGAAACCATCAGAACTAAGAACGGCTTCCATACCGACTGGTGGGACAGGGTGCAGCTGGAGATCTTTCTTCGAGCCAACCCAGATATCGTTAGCCGTTACCCCAACGTGGTTCAGCCAAGGCACTGAACTGTCGCTTGTACCGAGGTAACGCCTGTCACGCGTAAAATAGAGCCCTATCTGTATCGGCGAGTGACGGCCAGCCACGTCACCTCGATGACCGGGTCCAGTGCGTCGTCCTCGTCATCCGGGCCGCCTTCCGGGGCAGGGCCATGTCGTACCTGCTCGATCTGCCGCTCAAGGCCGCGCAGGTTCTCCTGAAGGTCCATGGTCACCACACCGTCCACGATGACCTTCAGCGGGTCGGCCAAGAGCTTGGCCCGCCGCTCGCCCAGTACCTCGAGCGCGACCGCGCGGACCGAACGTAGTCGGAAAAAGCGGCGCTCCAGGTCGGCCAGGTCGGTGTCCGGGCCGAGCTGCGCGAGCAGCCAGGATCGCTGGAACTCGTCCACGGGGTTCACATCCCTCTGCATGAGGTACGGCCCGGGAGCCAGACGGGGGAAGCTGGCTCCGGGCCGTACGCGTGAGCGTATTACGCGGAGGACGTACGTGCCCGCCGCGGCGACGATTTCTTCGTGCCGCCCCCGCTGGCCTCGCCCTGTCCGGAGTCCGGCTCGGAGCCGCCCGCGGTCGTGCCTGGCTCGCCGACTGCGACCGGCCCCGGCTTGGCATGGTCTTGCGGCGGCACGTTCCAGGCAGCCGGGTTCGTCACCAGGGCAGCAATCGCCGGCGCCGGGCTCTCGCCCGGCCTTAGGATCAGGTCCTCATGGGTCGTCGGGTCCTGCAAGTACACGGTGGCGATCAGTCGGCGCACCGGCATCACAGGACCTTCGCCACGATGTGGGCGTCTGGGGTGTGCATGACCGGCATGCCGACCGCAGCTCCCTTGGTCCAGATCTGGACCGGGTCATCCTGAACACCGCGGGTGATGATCAGGCCCGGCGCGTCCTCGCGGATGATCTCCGGGTTCGAGCCGCGCGACAGCACCAGCGCCTCGGCTGTCACGCCAAGCATGGTCTGCGCCCACTTCTCCCGCTCCGGCGGCACCAGGATCCACAGGTCCTCCGGAAGCACCTTGCGCGGCTTGCCGTCGACCCTGACCTGGGCCTTGTAGAACTGGATGGGCGGCAGGCTGTAGTTGCCGCGCACGACGTTGATCTGCTGCGGGGTCAGCGTGGCCGTCGGCGTCGTCGACGGGTTCACCGACCCGTAGTACGCCGCCCTGTAGGCATTGTTCGCCGCTAGGAAGCTGAACGCCTTGCGGCTCGTGACCACCAGCTCGGGCTCCGGAGCGCCGATGTCGTCCAGGTGCTGGATCCACCGCAGCTCATCGGCGATCGGATCAGACTCCGGATCGGACCACGGCCGCGCCGCGACCGGCATGTTCTCCGCAGGGACGTTCCAGTCCACCTCCAGCGTCAGCCCGTTCTCCTGCACCAGGGAGAACCGGCCGTCGGCCAGGACGTCGCCGGCCGCCAACTCCAGCCGCGATCGGATGGCCTCGACGTGCCGTTCGACGTCGTCGTACAGCAGCTCGATCAGCCGGTCCTGGTCCGACCCGCGCGAGGCTTCCAGCAGGATCTGCTCCTGCTCACCGACCACGAGCTTCTGACCCAGCGCCGGCAGAGCGCCTTCGCGGGAGGTCTGCCACGCTTCGCGGGTCGCGAACGGCACCGATGCGTCGAACGCCCGGTACTTCGCGACGTTCACGTACCGGCCCGAGTCCTTGACCCGCCACTTGACCTCCGGAAGCACCATCGTCGGGAAGATCGACTGGGTAAGCAGGAAGTCCTTCGGACTGGGTATCGCGCGAGCGAACGTCGTCAGGTCAACGGCCTGGACGTCCTTCAACAGGTCCTGAATCGTCACAGCTCAGGCCCCCGCTCACACGAAGCGGACCAGTGCGGCCCGCGGGTGCCACGCCAGCTGCGACACGTCGATGCCACCTGGGACCTTCGACGCCTTCACCGTGCCGTGCCACAGCAGCGCCGCCGGCACCCGCGTCTGCCCCGGCGCGAACGGCGCCTCGGCGAACACGAAGCCGCGCAGCACCTGGCGCCCGCACTGCGCCTCCGGGTCGTACGGCCCGTACAGGCCCGACTCGGCGACCTTGCCGACCGGCACGCCGGAGAAGACTCGGCCGTACGGCTCGCAACCGTCCCCGCACTGGTAGTGGACGCCTTCGGCGAACAGGGGCAGGTCGAGGGTGATCGTGTCGGTCGAGTCGGTGCCGTGCAGAGCGGCCAGCCACTCACGGTTGGCGGTCAGGCGCTCCGACGTCGACACGGGCTGAATGGTCATGATCTGTCTCCATGGACGATGCGGTCAGCTTCCGCACACCGCCCGTGGGGGCAGTGCCGTCCACGAAGTCGAGGGGGCGTGGTCCCCACTGCTCTTGCCAGCTCAGCGAGCGTCGCTGAACTCCGCTATGAGGCCGCGGCGACGAGCCATCTCCAGCCCGGCTCCGCCTGGCTTCGCCTGCGACGTGGTCCGTACCGGGCCACGCCCGGCCGGGGCCCCGGCCGGAGCCGCCGGCACCGGAGTTCGCGCCTCGCCGAACAGCTCCGGCCGCCGATCACGCAGTGCCTCCGCTGCGGCCTGGATCTGGGCCTCGTCGGCGTCATCCTCGGTGGCCAGCAGGCGCTCCGCGTCCGTCAGGTCCTCACCTGACGCACCGAGCGCCACCAGGGCTGCGCGGCGCATCGCCGCCCGCTCCCGCTCCGCGGCCAGCTCCTCACGTCGCGCTGCCTGCAACTCCCGTTCCGCAGCTGCCTGTTCCCGGCGCTCCACCTCCGACAGGGCAGCCTGCTCGGCCTCCCGCTGCGCGGTCACGAACTCGGTCAAGGACTTGGAGGAGTCGAATCCCAGGGTCGTCAGCAGCCTCTTGATCGCGGCGCGTTCGCCCTGCGCCTTCTCCCGGGTGAGCATCTTGCCCAACCGCTCCTGGGAGACCGTGACCTGCTGCTCCTGGCCGGCCTCGGCCGTGTCGTCGAGCTGGTCGTTCGTCTCGTCCTCCGAAGAGGCCCCGAGAATCGGGTAGATCGGCCGCCCGTCACGGCGAAAGCCGACGGGACGGTGAGGCGGCAGGGGCCGTTCCATACATCTCCTCCAGAGCGCGCCCCCGCGCCGACGATCAGTGTAGCCAGCTCGGCGGCGCCAGATGGAGACCGATTTGCCATGCTCGATTCCCGAACCGGCCACCCGCCGGGTGCTCTGCGCGTAATCTGACCATGTGCCACGGCATGCCGCGCCCTCCGCCACCCACGTTCCCGGACGCCGGGTCCGGGGCGATTCAGTGGAGGTAGCCCATGCGACGGCACTTAGGGAAGCTGGTCGACAAGCTCGGACGACGCGAACTGGCCCTGATCATTGTTGGATCGATCACTTCAGCGATGGCGGCCAAGGTGTTGGACGCGCTGTTGTAGCTGGCGACCACGGCGTTCGCGCCGCCGTGGTCGCCAGCCGCTGGTAGGCCGCTCCCCAGGGAGCCCTGCTCCGCTAGCGGAGCAGGGCTCCGCTGTGTGCGCCGAGCACGGTTTACTCATGTCCTGGACAGCGTGGTCGGGCCGTTGGCGGTCGGCCCCATCTCGGCCAGTCGCTTGGCAGCGCAACTGACTCTTATGACTAGGCGGGTACCGAAAGCGTAGACGATCCGCGAGGCTGCTCGTAGGGCTTTAAGCGTCATCACCACAACAATGGCCCTAATCAGCAAGCCCGCTCTTCCCCGACGCGGGGGTGATCCTCCGTACATGCATAAAAAGAATTAAGCAATGATGATCACCTTGCGGGCGTGAGGATGAGCCGTCCGTCGTGTGGCGGGCGCCCATGGAGACGGAACGGACAGCCGGGGATCTCCGCTTGATCGTTACGCCGCGTCCTCTGCCGGCGCGGAGTGCCGGACGGCCTTCTTCACGTCCATCTCGACGTGGCCCCCCTCGGCCGGTCGCCGTCTCGCTCTGAGACGCCCACGGTGTTAGGCCGCTGTTTGGGTATCGTCGCGGTCCTGGTCGTCGCCACGCTCGCGTCGAGCAGCGCCCTCCGCGATCCGCATCGCGGCAACCTGCTCTGCCTTTGCTCGGATCCTCGCCACCTCCTGCGACGCGTCCTCGATCGGATATCCGGCCTCCACGAGCATCGCCACCGCCGTCTCCAGCGACAGCACCCCTGCCCCGTAGGCCTTGACGACCTCTTCCAGAACCGCGCCTCGGTCCGTCGGCGTGTGCGGCGCCCACGCCAGCCGCGCTGGCAGCGTCTCCCCAGCGGTCCAGCCCTCCGCCCGCCCGGCCTGGTACAGCCGCTGCACCATCTTGAACAGCAGCCGGTACTTGTGCTCCCGCGCCAATCGCATCATCCCGATCAGCGCATCCAGCGGCCCCAGGGCCAGCTTCAGCGCGTACCCCGACGGCACCTCCGTGGCCTCCAGCGTCCCGAGCCCAGCTGCTGTCACCCGGCTGTTCGCCGCGATCCGCTCCAGCAGGTGATCCACTCGGGCCCGCAGTTCGGCCAACTGCGGCGACGTGTCCAGGGCATCCATCCGCCCCGTCTCACCGAGCTGCCACACCGCACCGGCCTTCACCTGAAGCTCCTGCGGCTTGCCCGTTGCCCGATCCACCGGCAGCCGCGCCCCCGCCAGCCCGATGATCGGCGTGCCCGTCGTCGCTGAGGCCGCCGAGCTGTCCGAGTCGGTGGCCGCGAGCTCGTCGAGCGCCTGCAAGACCCGTGCCAGAATCGAGCGCCCCCAGTGCTCCCCGCCGTCCGGGATCGTGTTCGCGATGTGCACCACCGGCACGAAGTCGATCATCAGATCCAGCCGGTTCAGCTCCGTGCCGTCCGGCCGCACCCGGAAGCTCGCCTTGTCCATCGGTAGCCGGTCCAGCGTCTCGCCGTTCTTCAGGTCCTCCAGCAGCCATTCGGCGTCCGTGAGGTAGCACGTCACGTTGGAGGTCCGGCCCGGCTCCCACGGGTACTGCCGCCCACCAGTCGCAACACCGTCGTCGCCGGGCTCGCCATCCTCGGAGATCGGGCCCAGCTCGTACGTCACCCGACGCACCCTGGCCCTCAGCCCGGCGTCGTCGTCCGCCGGCAGCTCCCACGCCAGATGCACCCGGCGGGGGAAGTCCTCGTCTTCGTCGTCCCACTGCGGGAAGAAGAACCCCGGATCGTAGACCCGCAGCGTCGGCCGCTGCTTCTCCGGGTTCCACGCCAGCACCATCACACTGTCCCCGAGCAGTACCGCCGCCCGCTCGGCCTGCTGGACTCGGAAGGTCAGCAGCTCCTTGTCCGCCCACTTCCGCAACCGGTCCTGGACCGCGGCGGCCTCCGCTGCACCAGGCGTCGGCGTCTCCGCATCGGCGTGCTCCGCACCCTCGACCGTGACCTTCTGCTCCGAACCGAGGAGGTAGCCGAGCGCGGTGTCCACCAGGTTCGCCGCGTCGCCCAGCTCCCGCCGCTCCAGCGCGCCTTCGTCGCCCCCAGCTGCCGCGAGCTGCCCGGCCTGGTTGTTGTCGTAGGCCGCCAGCACCTTGTACGCGGCCAGCCGCCGTAGCTCCTGCGGAGGCACCCACGTCTTGACCAGCTCCGGAAACGCGCGGCTGCCGGGACGCCCAGCATCGGCCATCACCGGCTTGTAGTTCAGCCACGACCAGGCATCGATCAGGAATTGGCGCAGGCCCACACTCGCTCCAGGTGTCGGCCCCGCGCCAAGTAATGAGGATATCCGCCTGTCCAAACGCCTCAGTACGGGAAGATCATCACATGGGCCAGGGCATAGCTGGCGTCGTGGGCGCCGTTGTTGGACTGGCCGGGGCAGTCGGCGTCGGCCTTCTCACGCGAGCGGCAACCTTGCGACAGACCAGAGAAGCCGCCTCGGCACAGCTGGATCAGTGGCGCTACTCCGTACGTCGAGATACCTACTCGGCGTTCCTGGCAGCCATCACGACTTTGTCTGTGCGCATGAGGCGCACCTACAACCCGTTCAGCCCACCAGATCCCGGCGCGTCATCGGCAATGGTGGACGAGATGGAGGAAACTCTCGGCCAGGCTCTCGGCCTCCTCCTCATGGAGGCGACACCCGAAGTCGCTGCTGCTGGTGAGCAGGTCATCGGCAAATTCGTCGGCGTGATGACCGCTGCTCTCCGGATCACTGATGCCGCTCGGGAACGAGCCGCAGGCCGCCAAGCACCCGAAGCGGCAGTGCTCTTGAACGGGATGGAGAACGCGCGCAACGCTGTCGAGGAGGCCAAGAAGCACTTCATCGACGTGGCACGCAAAGACCTGCATGGTTAGCAGCCCTCCACAAGGAGGACTGCTAACGGCGACCTGACAGACGTTGGTCATCTCCGCCGCGTGGGGGCGGCATCGTCGGGTCGAGGAACAGGTCCCACAGCGCCCACACCGCCGAGTCCAGCAGGTCCGGCGAGTCCTCTGTCTCCCCCTGGCCAACGAACGTCGTCATCTGCTCCTCCAGCTCCGCGAACCGCCGAGCGGGACCGACATGCGAGACCCGCGCCTGTTCGTACAACTGCGCCGCCGGAGCCGCCCGCGCCCGCTTCCCGCGCGTAGCATGAACGATCCGCCAGTTGACCGTGGGGTCCACCTGCTCCAGCAGCGCGGGCAGGTAGTCGCCGCCATTGTTCGCCTCGATGACCACGCAGTCGGCGCGGTGCTCGTGGTACAGCTCGGCGGCCCGCTTCATCGCCTGCGTCGGCGTGTACCGGTCCTGCTCGCAGTGCAGCAGGTACCCGCGGGGACGGCCGTCTCCGAACATCGTCTCGACCGGGAAGCCGCGCCCCGCCACGGTGAACGCGGTCATGTCCGCGTTCTGGTGCGACTTCGTGGCCGGATCGACGGAGACCACTACGCGCTGAAGGTCCGGCAGATGTTCGGGGCGGGGCCGGAAGCCCTCGACCTCCAGCATCCAGCCCTTCCACAGCGCGCCCTCGACGTCCTCGAGTAGCTCGCCGGACAGCTCCTGCCGCCCCAGCCGGGTGCCGGCGTACTCCTCCTCCAGCTCCGCCCTCGCCGCCGGAGACAGGTTGGCGTCGTTCTCCCGCATGTGCCCGCGCGTGAGCACCACCCGCGGCGCCTCCCCGCCCTCCCGATACTGCTTCTCCTGCGCACGGCCGCGCTCCACCAGCCGCTTCACATGGGGGAGCGGCTTCGGCGTCGTCGAGATCACGACCTGCGGGGTGTCTGCCTCGCGCAGGCAAAACCACAGCATGTCGTAGACCTCTTGCGCGGTATGCCGTGACCAGGCCGCATACTCGTCGCACCACGCCTTGTCGAAGGCCCAGCCACGCAGGTTGTCCGGCGTCTCCGCACCAAACCCACGGATCAGCGTGCCGTTCTTCAGCTTGAGCACCGTGTCACCGAGCGACGAGTTGTACTTCGCGACCTCCTCCGGCGGGAACACCGACAACAGCCCCGACTTGGGGGACTCGAAGCAGATATCCCGCACCAGCGTCGCGTTCTTCGCGACCACCGCGATCTGCAACCCCGGCGCCTGCGCCCACTCCCGCACCGTCTCCGCCGCCGTCCGCGACTTGCCCCATCCGCGGCCGGTGAGCAGCATCCACACCGTCCACAGCCACGACGGCTGCCGTTGCGACGCACGCGCATGGTGGTGCAGCCATCCCTCATGGGGCAGCCCATCACAGTCCGGGACTTCGCATGCCCACCGCCGTGCTGACAGCTCATCGGCCCGGATCAACTCTCGTATCTCGGCCTTCAGCTGCTCATCGCTCATCACCGACGGGTCTGCGAAGTCCTCGATCATCCGGCGCTTGGCCCGCCCCCGGATCACTGCGCGCCCTCCACCAGCCGACGCTCCAGCTCCTTGCGTAGCTGGTCCATCCGGGCTCGGCGTTCCTCGTCCGACAGCGAAGCCACGTCCGCGCCCTGGTCCCGCTCCTCGACCGTCCCGACCGCCGGCGCCTCGCCTACAGCCCTGCGTTCGATCTCCGCAGCGACCTGGATATATCGCAGCAGCTCCGACGGCGACAGCTCCCGCGGGTCAAGCGCCTGGAGCCGGGCCACTGCCTTGCTCTGCACGGCCTGCGCCAACTTCGCATGCCTCCGGGCGATGTCACGCCGCGCCTGCGCCTGCTCAGCAAGGAATAGCCGGTCTTGCTCCCGGTCGTACGCCGTCGCCCGCACAACCCATGCGAACTGCCGCGACCACCGGCCCACCAGCGCGCGGGATTTATCCAACTCCCGTGCCACCTTCGTGACACTCCGCGCCGGGCCGAGATCGCGGTACACGGCGAACGCCTCGAACGCCTGGACCGACTCCCCGCTCTGCCGCTCCCAGGGATCGGCGACGCCCCGGTCAACCACCGGTTAGCCTTCCTTCTCCCCCAGCGCCACCGACAGTCCTGCTGCGCAAGAACTCAAGGGTAGACAGCCATCACGCAGACAACAGCGATCCGGTAATCGCCATGCGGGACCATGGCCACAGCAGCCTCGCTCAGCGAAGGGATAAGGCGTGACCGACCCCGCCGATCAGCGGCAGGCCGCCTTCGACGCATTGCGCTCGGCCTGGGAAGCAGAAGGCGGCGACCGAACCGCCTACCTCCTGACAGCCCTCACGCATGCCGTGCTGGCCTTGTCCGAGCCGGACGTCCACGCTGTGGCCGTACTGCCGAAGGACGCGCCGCGCGCCATGCAACTCCTCGCCATGACGCGAAGCGGCGGCGGCGCATGCGACAGCAAACGTGCCCTGGCCGCGTACAAGGTGCGCGGGCTCCGGGCCGACGGCGCGATCGGCCTCCCGAGGCTGCGACTGCCCGCCAGGACCTCGTCGCTCTCGCAGACGCCGGCCTCATCCGCCGTCTCGACCGCAGCAGCACCTTCACCGCGGACGAGGAGTAGGCGGCCCGAAACCCGTTGTACGAGCACGAGCCCGGGGTGCGTACGACGTCCCCGCGGCACATCGACTGCTCACGACCGGGTGCCTAAGCGCCTGGGTGAGCAGCGTTCTCGGCCATGATTTCCAGGACACGCCAGGGCTCGTCGGCGGGCACGGTGCCGTCCTGCACCATACGGTCGATGGCCGCCCGCACGACAGCCGCCGTCTCCACTGGCAGATCCCGCACGCCGAACACAGTCTCCAGCGGCGCCGTCCCCGACCGCGTCGCCGCCCCGGTGGCCGCGTCGAACCAGCCGTCGGCCAGCTCGCCCAGGTGCCGCTCGAACACGGTGAGGATCACACCGAGCGCCGTCGCGCTGTTGCCGATCTTGTACGCGGCCCGGGAGGTCTCCAGGGCATTGAGCACTGGCTCGTACTGCTCCAGGCCGGCTACCCACCGCTGATCCGCAGAGGCCGTGGAGCGTGCGGCGTCGAATGCCGCTTCTGCACGCTCCAACTCGTCGGGCAGGAGCATGAGCTGCACGCTGGCGAAGTCGAGGTTCGCCTCGCCGAGGCTGGAGACGTCGACCTTTTCCAGCAGGTCCAACGCCTTGTCGTCCAGACCTGTGTACTGGCGCCACTCCACCGACTCCAGTTCCTCGTACAGCTCCTTGAGGATCGCCGGATCGTCCTGCCCAGTGATGGCGTTGTGGCTGAGCTGGATGGCGATCTGCCGCTGGCGGGGGAGCGGCTCGTCGATCTGCATCCACCAGATCATCTCCAGGCCGGCCTCGATGGCCGCGAGGGTGCGGTGGTTGCCGGACAGTACGATCAGCCGCCCGCTGTCGCGGTCGCTCCACACCAGCGGGGTCGAGGTCAGATGCCCGTCGCGCTTGATGTTGGCGACGAGCTGCCGGAACTGCTCGTGGGGCAGGTACCGTGCGTTGACGTCCAGCAGCGTCAGTGTGCGTGGGTCGCCCTGCACCATCTGCGGCGGGGCGAGCTGTGGCGTCTCCTCCATGGTCAGACTTCCTTCTGGGTCGTCGTGGCACGGGCGCCCCACCGCTTCGCCCATTTCTCCAGGGCTTCGGCGAGCGTGTGTTCGCCCATCGGCCCCTGGTACTGGAGCTGGAACTTCCAGCCTTCCTCGTGTGACGGGCCACGCTTGGTCAGCCGAAGCAGCCCGCGATACTTCATGGACACCGGGTTGTTGCTGAACGCCGTCGTGGACACCGCCCGGATCCTGCGGGAGAACGCCCGCTGGCACAGCAGCTGCGCTTCCGCGCTGGTGGCCGCGAGCACGATCAGCTTCGACAACCGCGGATAGTTCGTTGGCGCCACCGCGAAGTCGGACAGGAGGTACGCCTCATCGGGCGTGTAGCTGCTCGGCGCCATGGCGAAGACACCGAGGATCTTCCCTGTTCCTTCCTTGACCGCGACTGCGAGGTTCGCGGCACCGGGCGCGATGCGCGGGTTGAGGTAGCGGGAGCGCAGCGCGTTGAACTGGCCCGGCTTGAGCATGGCGAGCTTCAGCGGTCCGACCAGTTCGTCACCGGTCCGCAGGCGTGGGGCCTTGACCGGCTGGATGGGCTGGCGGGGGGACACGATCCGCGTCGGCGCAGCGGAGGCGTAGACGTAGAAGGGAGCGGCGCGCGGGGTGGCCTTGATCACGCCGCGCAAGTATCGGTGCAGCTCAGGTACGTCGTGGTTGGAGGCGGTGAGCCAGTACGGTCGGTCGGTGATTGCGCCCAGGACATCGACGACGTCGGCGTCGGACAGCGGCTCGTACTCGGGCGCGTCCCAATCGAAGTGGGCGTTCAGGGGCTCATACAGCTTCTCGTACCCGCCTCCGTAGAAGGGCGGGAACGAGCAGACCGGAGCATCGCGCGGCATCTTTGCAAGCCACGTGCGGACATCTTCGACCTCGTAAGAGGCGAGTGCGACGTCCGCGCGGGACAGCCGATCGACCGTCTCGGCGTGCTTGGCTGTCCATTGGTCGCGGTAGGAGCGCACGGTCCGCTCGTGCCAGAGCCCTTCACGGCCGATGCTCGCAAGGAATCGCGTTCCGAGCATCATCGTGGCGACCGTGCCGATGCCGTCGTCCAGTGAGCCGGCCAGCCAGCCCAATTCGCCCACGCTCTCTTCCCGAAGGCGGATTCCCGCCGGTTGGCCGGTCAGCCAACGGCCGATGGCGGTTGTGTAGATGGACACGTCCGACGAGTGGAGGGAGAAGCCCATGCCGGCCAGTGATCGTTCGATGGTGAAATTGCCGCAGCACGGCACATAGACCGGCCCTCGGGGCCAACTTCTCGCTGTTTCACGGACGATGGAGCGCAGGGGGCCCGGAATGGTGCCCTGGAACATCTCGCCTCCTGGTGCGCAAACTGACAGCGCCCAGCCCGCGAGGGCGGCGAGGCCGGGCACCGCTCTACATGAAGATTAGTCCTAGCGGTTTCAGTCATGTCACCTACCTCTGCCTCTGTCTTATGCCCGAGGTGGGACCTGATCGGCCCATCTGCATGACTCAGAATCCGGTGTCGGCTCCCGGAGGTGGAGGCAGAATACGAGAGATCTTGCCCGGGTCGGTGGCGAGGAGGCCAGGGTGGCGGCGGGATTTGCAGAGCCAAAGAGGCCATGCTCATGCAGCTGCTCTACACCGAGGCATGTCCTCGTGCCCGCGTCTTCCCGCAGGACGTTGGCAGGCAGTCGAGTTCAGGAAGGAGCTCTCTGTACGTGCCGAGCATCAAGGTGGCGATGTGTACGGGGAATGAGGGGAAGTTCCGCACCGCTCAGGAGCATCTGGCGCGCTGGTCCATCGAGGTGGAGCAGGTGGCGTTGGAGCTGGACGAGATACAGACAACCTCCGTCGCAGAGGTCGCGCAGCATAAGGCCAAACAAGCTTTCACGATTCTCAGACGACCGCTGTTTGTCGAGGACTCAGGTTTCTACATAGATGAGTTCGGTGGCTGGCCGGGGCCCATGGTCAAGCAAGCCCTCGAAGCCTTCGGCCCCGACGGGTTGACGCATCTCGCAGACCTTACGGCGAAGCGGGCGTGTCGTTTTGCGAGTGCAGCCGTCTATGTAGATGAACAGGGCGAACTCCACACCTTCTCGGACGAGTTCCGGAAGCCGGGTACTATCGCCGCCACCCCGGACCGGGGCGACGGACCAAGGTCTTGGTCGGACCTATGGTCGATCTTCATTCCAGAGGGCGCCACAGCGACACTGGCGGCTTTGCCGCCAGTCCAGCAGGATCAGCTCTTCGGAGAGTGGGCGAAATGTTCAGTCGTCGCCGCCCTTGGTGAATGGCTTGCCCGGCCAGTATCGCCCCGGTGATATCACCTCTGCGATAGGGGGAACGGCCACTTCTGAGCCATGGTGGTTCTCCGCCGCCGGCGGGACTGCTGCCGGTTTCATTGGGTGACCTGTGGTCAGGCCCAGTGGAGTCGGCGAGCAGTTCAATCACTCCCGGGAGATCCCGTCGGCACCCTAGCTCCCGCCCTGCGAGAGGTCACAGTCATGCCCGGCCCGCTCGGAGAGTCGCCCTATGCGTTCACCGTCCCGCCCTCTGTCGAGGCAGTGCCAGCCGCCCGAGCCCGCGTCGTCAGTCGCGCGCAGCGGCTTGGGCTCGGGTTGGATGACGAACTAGCTCACGACTTGGGGTTGCTCACCGGGGAAGTGGTTGCAAACTCGGTCAGGCACACGCAGGCCGCCTGCGTGGTGGCGGTGCGGTGGACCGGAGAGCGGCTGCGTGTTGAAGTAACCGACGTTGAGCCCACCCTGGTGCGCCCATGCCAGGCCGACGCGATGGACGAACACGGGCGTGGTCTCTGCCTAGTGGACGCGTTGGCAACTGCATGGGGCTCGGAGCCCTGTACGGCGGGTAAGAAGACGTGGTTCGAACTGGAGGTCACCGGTGCCGGGGCGTCGCAAGGAGTGCCCTGCTCACATGTCGGTGCAGGTACAGAGACATCCGTGCCACTAGCCAGTTAGCGCATCCAGGGGCCACCAGGACGGGTTGGCTCGACACTCCAAGGCTGCTGTCCCCCTGCCACCTGACTACTTCCGAAGGCCGGCACCTGTGTGAATCCCGCGCGCGTTTGGCTGAGGTGCGCCTGGAGGGGCAATGGCTCCCTGCCTTTTAGTTTGCAAGGCGGTCCGGGAGGGTGAACGTCGACTCGTCTTCGCCTCGGGCTGTTGCCACACGAACCCGAAGCATGTCGACATCGTTGGCATCAAGCTTGTCGCCGATGACGAGGTATGTCACAAGGTCGGCCGCCAGGTTGTAGTTTTCTCTCTTCGTAAGGATGTTGTGAGCCGAGTTGATCAATACATCTCGCCAAAGGGGGCTCGTGATCTTCCAGTCGATCTGATAGGCCCGCTCAACAGCTTCCTGGAGAGTCAAATCGGGATGTCCCGCCTTGAGGATCTGGGAGAGCGCCTGGAAGAGCACGATGTGAGTGGCCGGCTTGAACAGCAGACCGAAAGCGGCATCCTTGGCGCGTAGTTCAGGCAGGACCTTCGTGTTGTCCCGGCCGTACTTGAGTTGCGACATGCCGTCGAGGACGGCCGTCCACCAACCTTGTACGTGTTCATAGCCCTGATCCAGCGTTTCGTCCGGTGGGCGCACGTGAGTCTTCTTCTCATTCAACTCGTCCGCCATGCCGTAGTGATCTGCAATGATCCGGACGGTCTCATAGAGGGCGCTGAGGGTGGTGAGCTGCGCGCTACGCTCAGCGATGGTGTTGTTTCTGTAGTTGACGATTGACTCACCCTTATGGTTCTTGCCAGCTAGTGGGCCATCGTCATCCGCGAGCCGACGTGTGAGGATGGCGAACCCGTCGTCCTCGCTAGTGAGGATGTTGTCGCCTCGGCTGGTGTTCTTCGCGTAGCGGTTGACCTTGTTGAAGATCTTCCTGGTGTGCTGGGTACTGATATGGGGGACGATGATGACGGTCACCTCATCATCAGCTACTTCTGCCGCGAAGCTCCCGTCGACCGACCTGTCGATCACTACTTCGCGCAGCGCCGCAAAGCGGTGCTGGCCGTCAAGGATGATCCGGTCGCCGCTGTCGATGGTGAGGAAGCCGAAGGAGTCCTTCGCCATGGCTACTCGGTACGCCTTCGGGAGTGCCTTGACAAGGTCGCTGAACGGCTCGAACTCCGGCTGCTCGTCAGCGTCAAGGAGCAGGATGAGCGCACCGAAGAACCGGTCCGGCGAGTTGGCTAGGTAGGGGGCGATCTCCGAACGGACACGCGTGTTGTTGAGTTCACGCTGGAGCCGTTCGGTCAATCCAGTGGTAGCCCACTCTTCTTGCTCGCTTGCCGGCCGGGCGATCTGCACGAGATCGCCGACCTTCATGGTGGTCACGTAGTAGGGCGTCGACCCCATGTTCGCGCGGATCGCCGTGTGGACGGTAGGCATGCCAACCCCCTGGTCATTTGGCGTCGTAGCCTAGCCACTGCCTCCAACTGTCTGCAATCCAAACGGAGTTGTTTGCGAAAACACCCGCCACGCGGTGTACTGATGGCACGCTGACACAGACGGCACACTAATGTGTACGTGTCGCAGGCGACGTGTGTACGTTAAGTTGCTCACGTACAGTACGATGACCGCGTTCCTCGATCCTCCCCTCAACTGGCTGGACAGCAAAGGTGTTCAGCACGACGCCCTGAGAGTCAGGGCTGGAGGATAGGAGGTACGCAGTGGCAAGTCCTGACAGGAAGAAGCCCCGTCGACGGTGGAGCGGGCCCGAAAAGGCTCAGGTGATCATCGGCGTAGGCGGCCTGATCGTCGCGCTTGCTACATTCGTGGCGCAGTTCGTCCTTTAAGGGCGTCCACGCACGAGAACGCCCGGCCGCGGCGGGCCGCTGAACATGCAGCGAGCCCGGCCTGTGTGAAGGCGACCGGGCTCGTGTTACTGCACGGAGGGCCTGGCTCTTGCAGGAGCCGGGTCCTTCGCAGTGATCGGCAACATGTCCCAGAAACGGAACGCAGCTGCCGAACAACTCGACTTTACACCCGGTCAACATGTACCGCGAGAGGCCATCGCGGGGCACATAATGGGCCTGCACCAGGCGGAACAACAACGTGGACGTGCAGTTAGATATCGACAACGAGCGACCTGTGGCTCAACCCATGCTCCGCTACCACCGAGCCCAGATGCTGCGCATGCCCTCCCTCTCCTTGGCTGCAGCGCCCTTCAATCTGCTTCGACCAGCGACCTCGCCCGCACATCGTCAGCGCCGCCGAGATAGCGGAGGTTCCGGGCGGTGGTGCCGGCTTCGCAGCCGGTGAAGCCGACGAGGTCAGAGCCGCGACAGAGTCGCCGACGTAGAGCCACGAGGCTGGTGATGGATGCTAGGCCGAAGCATCGGTCCGGTGAGTTCTAGTGGAGCTTGCAGGCCCTCCAGCAGTTGAATGATCTTGTCGATGTTGGTCAGCTTGCGAGCGCCGGACTCGAGCATCGACAGGAAGGCTTGGCTCAAGCCGGTGATTGTGGCCATGTCGTCCTGGCGGATCCCACCGTGCTGTCTGATCAGCTGGCACACGCGCCCGAATTCTCTGTTGACCAAGGCTTGCCGGACATCGGGTAGCTGCCAGAGGTCCATGGAGACGCAGCGCACGGTCTGTGCATGGTGGTGCTGGTTGTCGCGGCTGCAACCAGCGCACAGGTCTTCGCTGTTGTACCGACTTAGACGGCATCGGCAGAGGCTGCAGAGCCGGGTGACGCCAGTAGGCGCTGACGGCGAAAGGGTGGCCTCTGGCGAGTGCCGAGACAAGTAGTCACTACCAGCCGTTCCATCCGTGCGTGCGCTCGGGCAGCTCCTGGATGCGTCACCCCAGGCTTTCGTGTCGGGGAGCGCCGTGCTCAAACCCTGATCGGGCACCCGTTGCCTCCGTTAGTCGGTGATGTCCTCAGGGTGGCGCCAGTCGTAAGGAAAGACCCGGACAGACTGTCCGGGTCCAATTTCTCTTGGTCTTTGCATTATTGACGAAGCGTTAGACAATGGCCCTGTTGGCCTCATCCAGTACGGCTTCCCACGGGTACCGGCGCCCCGGCATCCCTGCCCGCGGCTCGGCGAGCGGCCACACCTCGTCTCCGTAGATCAACCGCACCCCTGAATCGCGAAGGGCTTTGATGTGTCCATCCCATGCGGGGTGGCGGGCATGCGCGGCGTTCACTCGGGGCCAGACGATTACTGGGAGGTCCAGTGTCCCGATGGCTTCGTTGACCTGTGTCAACGCTTGGTTGTCTGAGATGCCCAGGGCGAGCTTGGCGACGGTGTTGGCGCTCGCCGGGGCAACGACGTAGCAGTCGACTGGCGGATGCGGCCGGGAGTCACCCGGCAGGCGGGACTCGGCCCGTACGGGAAGGCCGGTCAACCCTTCGAGCTCCGTCGACTCCCCGCTCGCGCGAAGCCACTGCCCTGCGGTCGGTGTGAGCGTGACCGCGACCGTCCAGCCCTGTTCGAGTGCCGGGACCACGAGCCCCGTACGCAGTTCCTCGATCCCACCGGCGCTCGATCCGACGACGCCCAGCACCTTGCCTTGCATCGAGCTCACTGCACCGCCCTGCATCGTTGGGCCATGGCCAGCAGCTCGGACGAGTGGCTGCCGCCCGTGACCGGGGACTGTTTCCTCAGATCGCGAAGGGTCTCGCGTACGCGTGGATTGTTCCGCACGAGCTGGGGCGAGGTGCGTTCGGCTGCCCGCAGCTCGCTGAAGGACTCGTCGACGCGGCCCCTGAGGCAAAGGCCGCGGGCGAAGTCGATGCGATGGCACACGGCGCGTTCCGCCGGCATGTGGGAGACATCAATGCTGCCATGCTCGACGACGTACGGGATGTTCTCGAGGTCAAGCTCGATCGACAGGCGGTGCAGCTCGACGTTCGTCGGGCCGAAGCACGTCTGCCAGTAGTTCTCGTCGGAACCGAGTCGCTCGGCGAGTCGCTTCGCCTTCTCCAGCAGGGAGTGGGCGGTAGGGCGATCCTGGTGACGTGCGGCGGCCACCGCAGCTCGCAGATGAATCATGCCAAGCAGGCTCAAGGCGGCCGGGTCGTCGTCGCGAACCCGACTGGCGAGCCAGGCCGCCGCCGTATCGCCCAGTTCGAGGGCGTCCTCGTATCGCCCGTTGGCCAGTAGTGCGTGCGTACCGGAGCGGGCAGCGGACACAAGCGACAGCGGGTCCTCGGATTCGTCGGCGGCTCGCATGGCGCGCTCGGCGGCGAGCCAGGAGAGGTCGGACTCGCCGACCTTGGCGAGGGTGGTTGCCGCCAGGTGATGCGTACGAGCCGAGACGGCGAGGCCGCGTCGGTGCTGATCGCCGTGCGGGAGGTCCTCCAGTTCCTGGGCAGTCCTCAGCAGTCCGGGCAGGGCGGCGATGACGTTGCCAAGAAGGCCAGCCTGGTAGTCGTCCCAGCTGCGCTCGACGAAGACCTGCGCATGGTCCGGCCGAGGCACCTGCCGCTCCGCCGTGGGACCGAACAGCAGCTTGGAGAGCCGCCGAGGGCTCATCAGCGCATCGCGGACGGCCGGCACGTCGTCCATGTGCCTTTCCTCGTCCTCCAGGAGGACGGGCTGACCCATCAAGTCGCCGAGGGGGACACGTAGTACACGAGCGAGCTCGGCGAGCTTGTCGATCCTCGGCGGCTTCCGCACGCCTCGCTCGATCTTCGACAGCCAGTCCGTGCTGTGCCCGACGAGACCGGCAAGCACAGGCTGCGTATAGCCTCGCCGTTCGCGGTAAAACGCGATCCGCTCTCCGATGCTGAGGTGATCACCAAGACCACGCATGCGCGCTGCCTCCCCAACTTTGGTCCGTCATCCACGGTAGCGGCCGTGCAGACCGCGATATCGGGGGCGACTCGGGCTGCTGTGCCGTGCTCAACATCCGCTTTCGGGCCCAGAACGGGCCGGACAATTTGTCCGGCTACACCCACGAGTCCACCAAGGCGCCAGAGCAGAGCGGTGATCTCACACTGGGCCGGTCTATGAGTTAAGGCGGATCTGCATGGCCCGCGCACCGAAGCGGATAGCACCCGTACGCCTTCGGCACCGTGGCGGTCCCGGAGGCGCTGCGGAACTGGATCCCGAGCGGCGTCCAGCCAGCACCGGTGCCGACCTGACGCCGAGAGGCCTTTCTGACGCGCCTTGAACGGACATCTCGCCGATCAGAATGCCCAGCCACGCCGGTCGGCCAGCCATCGCAGGGCGACCTCTCCACACCACGTCTGGTGCTGGCGAATGTGTGGTGACCAGTCGGCTGGGGGCTGTCCGCCGGAGGTCAGGAAGAAGCCCGAGAGCGCAGCCAGTGCCGCATCGAGTTGCTCGTCGGCGACTCCACGGCCGGTGGGGTGCTGGGTGAACAGGGACGTGGCGTCGTGGCCGTCGGCGTATGCGGTGGCGAGGAGCAGCACCAGATCGAACCAGCTCGCTCCCAGGCACGGCCAGTTCCAGTCGCAGATCCATGCGGCGCCAGACGCGTCGATCAGCACGTTGTCCTGGCGCAGATCGTGGTGTAGGACGGCATGGCCCGCAACGGCCTCGCGCCATCCGCTTTCCAGGCTACCCAGCACGTCCAGGAGGCCGAGTGGCATCCAGGCGGGAAGAACGTCCGTGGGTGTGGCGCCACGGGCGAGGTTGCGCCACTCGGCGAAGTCACCGTCGTCTCCTACCGGCCTGAGGCCGACGTGCTGGAGTGACGCGGGTGGGGTGGAGAGTGCCTCTGCGGTGATCGTGTAGGCGTTGAGGGTGGCCGTGAGCTCGTCAGCTCTCCATGGCGTGGCGGGCAGGCGGCCGCTGTCGACAGCATCGATGCCGAGGACGACCCATCCGTCGTGCTCCTCCATCCACTGCAGGCGTGGTGCCGGAATCTGTGGGGGCAGCGCCTGGTTGATCGATGCTTCCCGGCGGTAGCAGTCGGCGACCACAGGGTTGTCCAGCCTGTTGACCGCTTTGACGAACTGAGGTCCTGACGGACCACGGAGCACTGCGGCGAAGCCGCTCGTGAATCCGCTCCCTGCGCTGGGCCCGGCCTGGACCTCACCCCCGAGACGCTGTGCGATGAGTCGGCGAACGTCCTGCGGTAGGTCCTGCCAGTGGGGGCGTACCGCTGTGGAGTTGCACCAGAGGCGGGGGGTGATGATGGTGGGCATGCCGTCAGGATGAGGGACCTGCATCCTCCGGCGCCACGGAGTTGTCGCGTGGACGAGTGCGACGCCGCTACCGATCGACGAGCACACCGGGGCTGGAGCACCGCCTGGACTGGCGGTTCCTGGACGTCCGGCGCCGCCCCGCCGCCCAGCTGCTGTTTACCGTGCAGACCACGCTTGAGCAGGGGATGCGCGAGTACGCCCACGGGCAGCTGCACCGAGATGCACACGCCGAAGCTGATGGGTACCGCGTCGGAGTCTGGGCCGAGGTGTTTGAGCTCGGCTACTTCGGCCGCTCCGCCTACCTGGCGCAGTCGCCACAGTTCTCCATGGGCTGCTGGCGCAAGGAGGGGACCGCGAGACGATCATTGAGAAGTTCACTGTCTTCGCACGCTGACCTGCGCGCCTCATCCCGCCTGAGAGCACGCGGACGCGTACCACCACTGCTGTTCCTGAAGATCACGCGGTCGCACGCGCAAGAAATCGGTAGCACGGCTGGGAAGGCGCGCGGTTCCAGCGCAAGC
This sequence comes from Streptomyces sp. S.PNR 29, assembly GCF_030386795.1. Taxonomy (GTDB): domain Bacteria; phylum Actinomycetota; class Actinomycetes; order Streptomycetales; family Streptomycetaceae; genus Streptomyces. Next base: position 483,436 of record NZ_JANUQM010000001.1, on the reverse strand, counting down.
GCCATCCAGCCTCCCCGTCTCACACATGGTCGGGCAGACCATCCCCGAAGAAGTCGTGATGATGCCCTGCCCTTCGGCTACGGAGGAGACCGAAGGATAGGGCGGCTCTTCATCTGACCGGCCGCAACGCGGCCCCGGCGCATGTGTCTTCGCTCGCAGATTGTGAGGTGTTGTTATTGGCACCTTCGGCACCTTCGGCACCTTCGGCTGCGTAGGGTGTACTGAAGTGAGGAACCTCGCACATTACGTGCGTGATATTGCTGTCGGAACCTGGTGGCTATCTTCTTCCCGAGAAGCCGATTTATGCGGGACGTGATCGTAAGTGGTGACCTGTCCTTGCTAGCGTCGCAAAACGTCAGCGAAGGAGCCTTATGACTGCCTCTACGCCCACAGTCGCCCCTACCGATTTGCGTGTTGAATCGGTTGATGAGGTGCTTGAGCGCGTCGAACGTGCACTGTGCACGCGTGTGGATTTGGGGACGATGGTCCGGAAACGCCGGACGGTTGGCGCGTGTACGGACCGAGGTACGTGGGTGCGGATTGAACGGCGCCCGCTGGCAAAGGTCAAGGGGCAAGGCTGGAACGGGACGGAGTGCGCCGCGGTCCTGGACGGTGTGGCCAAGCCCGCTTGGCTGCAGGCGTTGTCCTGGAGCGATGCTGCGAGGGGGGCGATGTGGCGTGCCGACGAAACCGAACTCCTGCCTGGAGAGCCGGTGGGTCCGGATTCGGTGTTGTCGCTGCCGGACGAGTGGTGGGAGGCATTGAACGTCTCGTTGGATGCGCTCGCCGCCCAACACACGACGCGTGTGGCGACACCGGACACCGTCACGATCACTCAGGCTGGCGTTACCGAGGTGATCAAGGAGACGTTCCCAGACGTCACGGACACGACGATCAGGGAGTGGTCCCCGGCGCATGCGGACCTGAACTGGGCGAACGTGACAGCGCCGCAGTTCTGTTTGTTCGACTGGGAGGACTGGGGAATGGCTCCTCGGGGCCTGGACGCGGCATGGCTTTGGGGGAACTCGCTCGTCTTCCCCGACTTGGCTGAGCGGGTGCGGCGTGAGCGGCGCCGGGACTTGGAGAGCCGGGACGGCCAGCTCATGTCGCTGTTCTTCTGTACGAAGATCCTCGGCCGGCATACTGATCCGGGTGATCCCCGGCTGGGGTTCGCCCGGATCGAGGCGGAACGCATCGTGGCGGAGCTTCAAGCGGGCTGAGGTTGTGCCTTGTGGTGGAGGAGGTTCCGGTACTGGACGACAGCCTGTTCGTCCACCTCGCACGACAGCACGTCGACCAGGTCACGTAGGTGCGTGGGGTCGTCCGTGCCGACGGCGACCGTATTCACATGCGGAAGGTGGAAGGCGGTCCTGAAGGCCGCTTGCATCTGGGTGAGATGGTCTGGCCAGTTTCGCAGGAACACGCGTGCGTCGAACCTGCTCCACACTGGGTTGTTGGCGTTTCCACCGAAGGGGCTCATGCCCCACAACTGGGTGGTGTGATCGCTCCACCGCTCGGCGAGCGACGCCGCGTCCTTCAGTGCGTGGAAACCGACGAAGAGCCCGCACCGGATCATCAGGACGGCTGGCTTGGGCACCGTCGGATCAATCGCGTGAAGCAGCGGCGACGGGTGCCAGGCGGAAGCGCCCCAGGCCCTGCACAGTCCCCTGACCTTGGCTTCTTCCATGGCAGCACAGGCCTGGGCGAGCGTGTCGCGTGCAAGATCCGGAGCGGCTTCCCGGAGGCTGCGTTCCGGATTGTGGAGGAAGACGAGGTCTGGGGCGCGGCCCAGATCGCGGTTGGTCTGTTCCAGTGCCTCCAGCAGGCTGGCCGGGGCGAGCGAGTGCTCGGCCTGGTCGTGCCCGGGGAAGAAGCCGACCTTGGTGGAGATGGTGAAGCGGTCAAGCAGGCCGCGTCCGACGTTTGCGAGGCTCGTGTGCGAAGTGAACCTGTGGTAGTTGAAGGCAGTGTCGATCCCGGTGATGCCGAGGTCGAGCGCGGCGATCAGCTGACGGCGTTCGTGACGAGATCGGTGTAGCCCGAGGACAATTCGGCGGTCAGGGGTGCGCACAGCTCTTCCTCCGTAAGGATCTTCGCGACCTCTTCTACTTCGGCTCCGACCTGGCTGGCTGCCTGGTCAAGCTGTACGGGGTGGCCGCTCAGGAGGAGGCGCAGGGCGGGGAGCGCCTTGGCCGCGAAGGTAAGTTTCTTGCGGGCCGCGACGACCTCGACCGTGTCGCCGTGCTCCACGAGGCTTGGCGGGAAGTTGGTGATGCAGACAGCGGACGTGAGAGGGCCGAAGAAGTCGACGTACGGCACGTGCCGGGGCGGAGCGACTTCCTGCTCGCGGGAGACCAGGAAGTCCGCCGGCCCGCGTGCTTCGAGCAGGGCGATCGCGGCTTCTGTCAGCTGCCGCTGCTGGGCTTCCTTGTCGTCCGCGCTCCCCCATCGATCGAGGTCGTGGCGGAAGATCTCGGTCTCACGGGACCAGTCGGCCAGCCAGGACAGCCAGTTCACCCCGGTTCGCTTCTCGAAGCCAAGCGTCATGTGCAGGCTCTGGCCGGAGCCGCGTCCGTTGCGGGTGGCCTGGTGCCAATGGCCGCGTGGGATGTGCATGACGTCGCCGGTCTTCATGGTGCCGGCCCACACGATCTCCTCGCTCGGGGAGTCGTTGCGGGCCGCGTCTCGGTACATCGGGTAGGGACGTGAGGTCCCACGGACTTCCCACTCCTTCTCTCCAGCGAGCTGGATGATCACGACGTCGTGGTCGTCCCAGTGGAGCCTGAAGCCAGCGGCCTCGTTCGTGGTGAGGTAGATGTTCGCCTGGACGTGCTCTCGGGACCACCACTGCAGGGCCCGGCACGCCACCTCCATCGTGGGATCGAACACGTTGGACTGATCCAGGACCATCGTGGCGCCGTCGCGAAGCAGATTGCGCAGGAGGCGCATATTCACCATAGGAATGCTCTGGCCTCGACGGCTGACCTCCGAGTTGACGTAGTGGCTCGGGTGCAGTTCCTCACCGTCGCGGAACATGCGGAACTGCGGGTGAGCGAGACTGCGCCGCATAACCAAATCCAGCAGCCGTTGAGGTGTCAGCATCCGTTCCGTCACTCCGGAGTCAGTAAGGCTGCCCCGGGCGAAGGTTCCTCCGATTTGGCTGGGGCCGTTCCACCCCAGTGCTTGCTCTACAGCGTCTATCAGTCGGTGCTGCATGCTCTCCCCATCTCTCCGGTCAGAAACTGACTGCGAAGCGGGGACCGCGCAGGAGCGACGGTCCCCGTCCGGTCGCGGCGCTGGCTGCTACACGGGGTGGTTCAGGCCGTCCCCTCCGGGCCACGGGCCGTCACCGCTCCCGCCCTGCGACGGGTCGGAGGCGCTGGTGTCGTTGCGGTCGTGCACGGACGCCAGGACTTCGACGGCCACGAGCAGGCCACCGCCAGGGACAGAGGGCGCATCCTCGTTCACCGCTTACTCCTTCCTCTTCGGTCTCCCCCCGGGGCTCCGGTGGAGAGTTGGAAGCTCGGGACGCGGCGCAGCCGCCACTACAACCGGCGGCGTGCAGCTTGGGCAGCAGAGATCACGGCAGCGCCGCGCCGGGCACCGCGTGTGCTCAGTACGGCGGCCCAGACTCGCCCTTCCGATGCCTAACCTGCTCCGCGCGCGCGGCCCTCGCACATCACGTCGGTGATATCTCTCGGGTGATACAGCGACGCCGAGCAGCACCGAATATCAGTAGGCTCGCGTGCATGCCTTCAACCACGACGCGGGTGCGGTTCGCCCCTTCGCCCACTGGGATGTTCCACGTTGGAGGGGCCCGGTCGGCCCTCTACAACTGGGCCGTGGCGCGACAGTCCGGGGGAAAGTTCGTCCTGCGGATCGAGGACACCGACGCGGCCCGCAACAGACCCGAGTGGATCGACGGCATCGTCAGCGCGCTCGCGTCCATCGGGATCTCCAAGGACGATCCCGCGTTCAAAGGCCCGTACTTCCAGTCGCAGAACGTTGACCGGCACCGCGAGGCCGCCCAGCAGCTCTACGCGCAGGGCCTGGCGTACTACTGCGACTGCACCCGTGAGCAGCTGCAGGAGCGGACCGGCTCGCAGCACCTCGGCTACGACGGTTTCTGCCGGGACCGGGGCCTCGAGTATGTCGAGGGTCGGGCGCTGCGGTTCCGCACGCCGACCGAGGGCGAGACCGTCGTCGTGGACCTGATCCGCGGTGAGCCGTCCTTCCCGAACTCGGCGATCGAGGACTTCGTCATCCATCGCGGCGACGGCTCCCCGGTCTTCCTGATCGCCAACGTGGTCGACGACCTCGACGAGGGGATCACCCTCGTCATTCGCGGCGACGAGCACCTGTCGAACACGCCGAAGCAGCAGTTGCTGTGGGAGGCGCTCGGGGCGAAGCCGCCCGTGTGGGCACACCTGCCGGTGATCGTGAACGAGAAGCGGCAGAAGCTGTCCAAGCGCCGGGACAAGGTCGCTCTTGAGGACTACCTCGCCGAGGGCTACCTGCCGGAGGCGATGACCAACTACCTCATGCTGCTCGGCTGGGGCCCCGGGGACGATGTCGAGCTTCGCCCGTACGAGGAGCTGGAGGAGAAGTTCCGCGTCGAGGACGTGAACACCTCGCCAGCCTTCTTCGACATCAAGAAGCTGACCGCGTTCAACGGCGAGTACATCCGCGCCCTGCCGCTGGAGAAGTTCATCGAGGCCTGCGAGCCGTGGCTGCGCGCCCCGTACGCCAACTGGGCACCTCAGGACTTCGACCGGGCTGCTTGGGAGGCGATCGCCCCGCATGCCCAGACCCGCCTGGCCGTCCTGTCGGACATCACGGCCAACGTCGACTTCCTGTTCCTGAAGAAGCCGGTCGAGGACGAGGCCTCCTGGACCAAGGCGATGAAGGGCGATCCGTCGGCCCTCCTGACCACGGCCCGCGCCAAGCTGGAGGCGGCCGACTGGACCAGCCCCGAGTCTCTCAAGGAGGCGGTCCTGGCCGCCGGCGAGGAGCACAGCCTGAAGCTGGGCAAGGCCCAGGCCCCGGTGCGTGTCGCCGTCACGGGCCGGACGGTGGGCCTGCCTCTTTTCGAGTCCCTGGAGGTCCTTGGCGAGGACCGCACGCTGGCCCGGATCGACGCGGCTCTTGCGAAACTCGCAGGCTGATCACTGCGAGATCAAGTTTGCGTCTCCTGCGCGAGGAGGCGGGACCAGACGGCGCCACCTGGAACACTGAGGGCCCCGCCGACGAGGAGGAGCAGGTGCACCAGATCCGAGCGATGTGGCACGCCTGGCGTACCGGACACCGGACCTGGTGCGATCAGATGATCTGGCCCGGCGGGAGTGGGACGGTCTGGTTCTGCGACTGCGGTGAGCAGTTTTGGCCCAATGACGAAGGGGTCCCCAACTGGCGGAACAGCACGGTCCCCAGAGAGCCGCCCGAATGACTACTCTTAATCCACCGTCTTGCGTACTGCGTCGACCAGCGACGTCGCACGCACATCGTCGGGACCGCCGATGATGTGGTTCATCACGTACCCGAAGGCGATGCCATGCTCCGGGTCGGCGAAGCCGAGCGAGCCGCCTCGACCGGTGTGGCCGAAGGCGTTCGAGCCGGTCATGGGGTTTGTCTCGGTGGGCAGCATGTATCCGGAGCTGAACCGGCTCGGCACCACCATCACCTGGTCCGCCCCGCTGGCCTGCTCCCTGGTCGCCAAAGCGAGTGTTTCCGGGGTGAGCAGGCGCACGCCGTCCACGTCGCCGATCACTCCAGCGTACGCGCGCGCCAATCCGCGAGCGGTGCCGATTCCGTTGGAGGCTGGCAGTTCCGCGGCCTGAACCTCGGGTGAGTTGAAGTCGATCTCGGCCGGATCAGTAACCGAGAACGCCCGGTTGCTGAATGAGTTCGGGTCGCGCCAGGCGGCGACCAGTTCGCGGAGCTCCGGGGGGATCGCCTCCGGCGGTAGGGCGGTGAAGTCGATCTCGGGCTGTTTGTACATCATCCGGCTGACCCGGTCGCGTTCGCTCGCGGGCAAGCCGATGAAGAAGTCCAGCCCCAGGGGGGCGGCGATCTCGTCGGCGAAGAAGCGTCCCGGCGTGCGCCCGGATACCCGGCGGATTACCTCGCCGACGAGCCAGCCCCAGGTCCGACCGTGATACCCGTGCGCTGTGCCGGGCGTCCACTGTGGGCGTTGGGCGGCCAGTGCGGCCACCATGGGCTGCCAGGCTAGTGCCTCGGCCAGCGGCACCGGTTGATCCAGCGCGACGAGGCCGGCCTGATGGGACAACAGCCAGCGCACCGGGATCTCCGCCTTGCCGTTCGCGGCGAACTCGGGCCAGTACTTGGCCACTGGCGCGTCCAGGTCCAGCGCGCCGCGCTGGACCAACAGATGCGCTGCGGTCGCGGTCAGCCCCTTGGTCGCCGAGTAGACCAGTTGCAGTGTGTCCCGCTCCCACGGACGGCCAGCGTCAGGGTCGGCGATTCCACCCCACAGGTCCACGACCGGTCGGCCGTGGTGGTACACGCACACTGCCGCGCCGATGTCCCCGTGCCGGGCGAAGTTCGCCGCGAACGCCTCGCGCACCGGTTCGAAGCCGGCCGCGACCTCACCGTCGATCGTCGTCATGCCGTCCATCCTGGCATTCTGGCGGTCGGACGCGAGGGGACGAGCTCAGGCTGCGCCGGGCAGCGCCCGGAGTCGCTCGCGGAACTCACGGACAGCTGGAACAGACTTGTGCGGATCGAGTCGCTCGGAGAACTCCTTCAGGCGGTCCAGAGCCCGTACTGAGCTGACCTTGTCTTCGAGGAGTTCGGCGCCGTAGTTCGCAGCGTAGAGCGCCCCGTCCAGGTCGTTGCCGGCGAGGCGAGCCTCAGCGAGGCGACTGGATCGGACCGCCTTGTCTCTTGGTGCTGCCTTCTTGACGGAGGTCTCCAGCGAGCTCGTTGCACGCTCCACCTGGCCCGCACGCAGAAGGACCTTGCCCTCTGTCGACTTCAGTTGTGCCTCGCCGAACCAGTCAAGCCAGTCCGGGTTCTCCTCGACTGTGTGGCGCTCCCAAAGGGAAGCGGCACGGTTCAGCGCGGTACCGGCCCTCTGGTGGTCGCCGTCGCGGGACAGTGCTTCGGCCTTGTGCAGGTAGAGGAAGGACTGGGTGTAAGGCGACAGCGTTCGCGGGGCGTTGCCAATGGCGGTCGAGATCAGGTCGACCCGCTCGGCTGTCCGGCCCGCCTCGGAGACGTGGACTCCCATCTCCGCCAAGATGAAGGCGCCGAAGGCGTCATCTCCAGCGGTACGGGCGCCGCGCAAAGCCCCAACGTAGTATCGCTGCCCGGCGGACCGGAGCCCTGCGTCGTAGGCCATCCACCCGGTCAGGTGGGAGACCCGGGCCGCCAGGGCGTACAGGCGGATGCGGATCTCGTCCGTGTAGCGGCCGGCGCTCAAGAGGGCGGTGATGAGGGCGAGATCGGCGCGGGCTTGCTCCAGAAGCCGGGCGCCCCCGAGTTGGTCATCGAGTGTACGGAGTGTGCTGATGCGCTGCTCGATCGTCGAGACCATCGTGTCTGTCACTCGGTCACCATTGAGTGCTGAGGCGAAAGCGGAGGGCGCCTCTGCCCAGCTCGCTGCAAGCCCCGTCAGGGCGGCGCCGGTGATGGTGAGGAACCCCCGACGGTCCATGCGGCCACTCCCAACCAGATCAGCGAGAGCCTCAACCGTACCGGCCTCAGTCCAGGGCGCGGTGAGCCCGGTAACTTCCCATACAGGGAGCCAAAGGGGCCATCCTTCCTCCTGAGCCTGCTCGTACGGAACGCGCAACAGGTCGGCGAGGACGCGTTGAGCGTCGGCGTCCGGCTCCTGGCCCTGCTCCCACTTCCACACGGTTGTGCGGTTGGTCGCCAGGGGGATGCCCAGTTCCTGTCCCCGCGCCTGCATGCGCCGGGCGAGTTCGGCCTTCCCCCAGCCGCTCGACTCGCGGACGAAGGTCAGTGGGTGCATTGCTAACGACTCACCACTCACGTCATCCCTCCCGTCAACCCCGTTCGACGATGGGGAGACTACCCACGCTGACGTGCTCATGAGCGCCCTCAGCCCGAGAGGAACCCCTCAGAAACGTTCCCGCCTGCCCGACTGATGGCTTCACTGGGTCACCAGGCCGCTGTGCTGTCGAGTTCGGGGATGTCCTCGGATCGCAGAAACCCCGACGGCCAGAGAGATCAGTTCTGCACAAGATCACCGGCCTACTGATGGGACCTCGTCATGCGATACCCGTCGACGAGCACCTGTCCGTCGACGAGCGCCTCCCCGTCGATGAGTTTGTCCGCGATCACCGCACATCTGGCGGGCGATGTAGTGCTCGGCGCTGCCATCCCGCAAGGATCCACACTTCCGGCGCCATGCCCGCTGCCCTCCCAGAGCTCGGCGCCTCGATGGATGCACTGGCACGCGCTTCCACGCGACATGGGACAGCCCACGCCCGCACCTGCCGTAGGTACGGGCAGGGGGCAACACGCCCGCCGCTGCCGGCGCTGCCAATGCGTCCTCAGTCGGTACAACGAGGAGGAATACTGCAGCGGCTGTTCACGCAGGACGCGGCATCAGCCTGAGCCAGTTCCCAGCGTGCCGAGCGATGTGTGGGCCCGTCCCGATGTCCAGGAAGCTCTGTTCGCTCGCGACTTCGGCAGGCTGTGTCAACTGGTCCGTGTCGCAGGCGACTTAAGACAGAGCGACATGGCTGCGCTCACAGGGCTGAGTCAAGCCTTCTTGTCCATGCTTGAGTCAGGCGCACGGCGGCTGACCAACATCGACAAGATCGTCGAGCTGCTTGCCGGGCTCAAAACTCCAAAGGAGCTCACCGGCCCCATGCTCCGGCCCCATGCTCCGAATGCCGGCTGGAGGGGGGATGAGCCAGATGAGCGGCACGACAAGCATGAGCGACCGAACGGCACATAAGGGCCGCTCATCGGGTGAGCCACAGGGCCGACCTGCCATGTGGTCTCTGTCTCGCTGGGAACACCCTCCAAAACCGACGGCGTCATTGGCCTCATGAGACTGGCCGGAACGTCAGCATCACGCCAGTGATATCACCGGTGAAATGTGCGGCATGACGCCGTAGTCACCACGCTTAACATCCCCCGGGTCCGCGGTTGGGATGGCACGGACTCCGTCACCAGAAACCTCAGACGCGGTCTCCATGCCGCTCCCTCAGATCAACCCCTGACCAGAAGGCCGACGCTATCTCCGAGATGTGCGATGAGAAGGAGCCCGGCAAGTGCCACAGTCGCCCTCGACCTTGTCCCCACAACCTGCGGACAAAGCGGAAGCGCACGAAAGTAGGAACGGTTACGGCCGGTTCATCGTACTTGAAGGGCTGAGCGCCGTCGGCAAGAGCACCGTGGCGCCGCTCTTAGCTCACTCTCTCGATGCAGTGGCCATGCCGACACTCCTCCCCGAATTCGAGCATATCCGTAAGGAAGTCGACAAGAAGCAGCTTGTAATGCCCCGGCTGCACTTCTGGATGATGACGAACTATGCAGTGTCCGAGACGATTCACCATGTTCTGAGGAACGGCCAGGACGTTGTGGTTGAGAGCTATTTCTACCGGACGCTCGCGACTCATTCGGCGTTGGGGATTACTGAACTTCCCCAAGTCGATTGGAGTAGGGCTCTCGAACCGGACGTGACCTTCCTTCTGACAGTAGATGAATCGGAACGGCAGCGGCGGTTGGCGGAGCGTGCGAGGCAGAACGGACTGGGCTACTGGTCACGCGTAGAGGAATCCAATGTGACCGCTACTCAACGTATGTATGAGTCGTTTGATCTCAATCGCTTCGACACAAACGGACTTAATGTAGCCGGCGTTGTCGACGGGCTCACTCATCTCGTCAAAGTCCAATGACGCCAGCCTTTGGGCCCATCACACAAGACGGAGTGAGAGCTCGACATCACCGCTGCTACGCGTTGCAACCTACGACCCCCCGCAGGCACGCCGAAGGAGTTGAGCATCGTGCTCGATCAAGTCGCAGGGATAATCCGCGTTCGCATGTTCTACTTGCAACTCCAATACAAGTGCAACATGAGGTGCAAGACCTGCTTCCACGGCAAGCTTCTTGAAGCTCCAGATCAGTTCACGCTGGCGGAAGCGTGCGCCATCCTCGACCACTTCCGCGAGGTGTATCAGCTTGAAGCGGTGACTCTTCTGGGCGGTGAGCCGCTTCTGTATCCGCACATCGAAGACGTGGCCGCGTACGCGAAGGGAATCGGCCTTCGGGTAGAGATCTGCACGAATGGTCACCGTGGCTTCCGATCCCGGATCCAAGCGGTAGCACCGTGGCTCGACAAGTTCCGGGTGTCCCTCGATGGCCTCAAAGACAGGCACGACGTCATCCGTCAGGCCGGCAGCTTCGAGGGTGCCATTGAGATGGTGGATCTCGTACGCGAACTGGGGATCACCACGGGCGCAACGATGACCGTCACCGAGGGCAACCTCGACGACGTGGTTCCGCTCGCCCGTCTGCTGGAGGCACACGGGGTGGGGGAGTTGAAGCTCCATGCTCTCCGGCTTGTGGGTAACGCCGCCGAGAATCCGGAGCTCGAAGTCGGCGACGCGGCACGGTACGCCGACCTTCACCATCAGATCGCGGACGCGGGGCTGGGGATCCGCATCGTGTACGACTCCGACCTGTCTCCCGAGCCCTCAGGCGAGCAGTGCTCCAATCTGGTGGCCGACGGGTGGCTCGATCGCATCGAGTCCGATCCACGTGGCGGTCTGACCGTCTCCTGCAAGGCTGTCGGCCGCGACGTGAATGCCTTCCGGTGGGACAAGACTACGCGGGCGATCAACTACGAGCCTCGGGCCAACGACGAATTCGCAGTCGGTATCCCAGACGTCGTGTACGCGACAGCGCAGGCCGGGTGAACGCTGATGCCGGCAACCAGGAGTCTCTGGCAGGAGACTCGGACGTTCTTCCCGCTGTTCCTGAGCCTTATCGAGGAGCGGGGGGTGTCGTCGGTATGCGTCGTCGGTGCCTCGGATGGCAAGTTCGTACTGCCTCTGGCCCGACGCGGAATCCACGTCGTGGCCATCGAGCGTGACGAGACCGCGATCAACGGCGGTCCAGTGGTTCTGCCAGGGCACATTCAGTCGAATATGCCGGGGTTGCGTAAGCGGCTGGCTGAAGAAGGACTGTCAGAGCGAGTCGAGATCGTGGAGGCAGATATCCTCGGCCCTGCCGTGAAGGTGGGGCCTGCGGAAGCGGTGTGGACAAGTTGCTCCTGGCACTACAGCGTCAACCACCACCGGCCCCTGGGCGACTTCATCTCGGCTATGAAGGATCTGTGCCGGCAGGAAGGCGGCGTGTTCGGCGCCGAGTACATGATGCCCGTCGAGCCGCGACACCTCGCCACGGAGCACTATCCGGAGGAAGGAGAGATGCGACGCTTCTTCCTCGACTGGTCGATCGACTGGGAGACGTACACGCCTCCCTTCCTCGAGGACCCTCACGTGGAACAACTACGTGATCACGTCCACCGCATGGGCCTGATCATCGCGACCCACCAGTAGGAAGAGAACGATGCAGACCGAGTTCGAAGCACGATTCCTCAACGTTGACGCCACGAAGATCAGCGAGCACCTGGCGTCACGCTCCGCCACTTGCACGATGCCACGCACGCTGATGCGGAGGATCGTCTTCATGAACGGCGACATCGAGTCCCGCCGCGGCTGGCTGCGCCTTCGGGAGCAGGGCGAGAAGACGATGCTGACCTACAAGCAGGCCACCGGTGAGGTGTCGGCCATCGACACTGTCCTCGAAGCCGAAGTGGAGGTGGGCAGCTTCGAGAAGGCCAAGACGCTGTTGGAGGCCATGGGCTTCACCGCCATGCGTTTCCAGGAGAACTATCGCGAGGAGTGGAAGCTCGACGGGGTCACGTACGACATTGACACATGGCCGGGCCTGCCGACCTTCCTGGAGGTTGAAGGGCCCGACGAGGCTGCGGTGCGAACGGCCGCCGAGTCCCTGGGGCTCAACTTCGAGGAAGCGTCCTTCGGCAGCGTTGACGAGGTCTACAAGGCCGTCCTCGGACGCGACATCCTCGCAGAATCGCAACTCGCGTTCGACGCGTAATCCGCAACTCGCGGGGCGGCCGCGACAGCGGTCGCCCCGCGAGTTGCGGTCTACGAACTGGCCGGTTCGGGCCATCCGACGCACGAGAAGGCAACTCCCTGAGGAAACAGCCTCAGAGCCACAGCTGAGAAGTCCACCATCGGTTCCGGGAGATCAGCCATAGGGTGCCAACCGAGGCTGGCGCACTTGTGGGGCTCGGCATTGAACGGCTCACCTGACCATCGGCGTACCCGAAAGAACAGGTGCAGCCGGGGATCGTCCTCGCCGGTCCAGTGGTGAACGGTGTGCACCAGTTCCAGATCCTCCTCCCGAAGGTCCAGCCCTAGTTCCTCCGCCCCCTCCCGTACGGCTCCTGCAGTGACGGTTTCGCCAACCTCAAGGCTGCCAGCCGGCAGGTGAAAGTGGCCGTCTCTCCATCCCGTTCCCCTCCTCAGGCCGAGGAGGACCTTGTCGTCTCTCAGTAAAATGAGATGCACACCGATCACTGATCGGTAATGGCCGTCGGTGTAGGTGGTCGCGGTAGATGGAGAGGTCGGGCTAACCGGCATGCTGGTTCCCAGTAGGCGAGGAAAATCTTGCTTCACATCAGTTTGCCTCGCGCGCAGCCTGCTACGTGACCAAAGGCTGGATACAGGCCCGTGCAGGAAAAATTGGAGTGCGGGACCCCTTGCTCCCCGTCATGGTCTTCCTGGCTTAGACATCGCTCCGGGATGGACTGGGCCAACTCCACCAGGAATACGCGTGTTCGAACCTGTATGGGCTGACGGTGTACTGAGTCTCGCCGAGCCGCCAGACGATCCCCCATCCTCTGAATGCCGAGTTGTATGCACGATTCTGACGGCTGACGCGGTTAGGGCAAATCACGAAGCCCAGCCCTGACTCAGGGGGAGTTCGCCGACCCGGTGCGCTTGGCGCTGCTCCGTGATCCACTGCTCGACCTGATCCACGGATTCGGCGACTGGTCGGTGCGTGGTGTCGAGTAACTGCGTGCACCATCGGAGGTCATCGGCATTCCATCCGGTCCAGCGGTTCCAGACCATCTCGGACCAGCCGTCATCGACAATGACGCGAGGCCGGTGACGGGGGTCGAGCGCATGGTTGCGGTGCCACTCGGCCCAGCCAAGGAAGGCGTCGACCGCCTGAGTGTCCCACCGCCCGGGGTCACGTTCGGCAAGACGAGCGCGCCGGACCTCGTCGGCGACATCAACCAGGCACATGGCGATGCCGTCCAGCAGTGGGGCGGAGGGCGCGGCCAGGACCTCACCCAAAGGCGACTGTCCGGTGAAGAGCAAGTCGATGCCCCGGTCCTGATACTGAAGCGCGCGACGCAACCACATCTCGGTCATGCGATGGCGATAGCGCCGATCGGCACCCTCCGGCACGCCCAGTTCATCGAAGTCGTGCACGACAATATTCCGGAGCCGATCGGCTGCTGCATAGGCGAGTGTCGTCTTCCCCGAGCAACTTGAACCGGTGAGCTTGAGCAGCATCACGCCAGGGTGCCACTACCACTGCACCTTCCTCGACCGGTTACTTCGAGCGATCGAAGTAGGCGGCGGCGTCCTCGGGGCGAGGCGGCGTCCTGATCGCGCCCGGTAGCCTAGCCCGTCGGAAAAATCACGGGCACAGTCCGTGAACGCGCGGGAACATGAGGCATGCGCCCGGACGACTGGCACTTCACCGATGACGTCGACAGTTTCCTAGGCCGCGCAGGAGGCTTCCTGCACTCGCGCCCCGCCGTGCACACCATTCCCCTGACGGCGACCGAGGCCCTGCGTACACGCGGACCGCATGCATACGGTGCCGAAGACCCCTTCTTCGGCATCCTGGAGAGAGCGGGCGAGGTCCGCGCAACCTACTTCCGCACCCCGTCCCACCGCCTGAACCTCACCCCCCTCACACCTGACGAGGCCGACACCCTCGCCGCCCACCTGGCCGCCCTCGGTCTCCCCGTCCCCGGCGTCAGCGCGGACCGCGACACCGCCACCGCTTTCGCCGAGGCCTGGCAGCGGCACACCGGCGCGACGCCAATGCTCCACGAGCGCCAGCGGCTGTACCGCCTCGGCACGCTCACGCCACCGGAACCGCGTCCGGAGGGCCAGGGCCGGGTCGCGGACGAGCAGGACCGCGAACAGCTCATGTGCTGGTACGAAGAGTTCGCCGCGGCCCTCGGATCGGCTCCCTCTGCGAACCCCGGCGCCTGGGCCGACACGCGCATCGCCCACGGACGCGTAAGGTTCTGGGAGACCCCGGACGGTTCCCCCGTCTCCATGGCGGGCGTGACCCTGATGGTCGCCAGCCAGGTCAGGGTGGCTCCCGTCTACACGCCAGCCCACCTGCGCGGACGCGGCTACGCCGGCGCTGCGACGGTGGAAGTTAGCCGGGCGGCACTGGCGGCCGGCGCGGCGGAGGTGCTGCTGTTCGCGGATCTGGCCAACCCCACCAGCAACGGCCTGTACCAGCGGATCGGCTACCACCCGGTGAGGGACTTCGCGGTGTACGACTTCTAGGCACTCCGGGGGCTCATGGACAGAGCCAATACCGATCGCCGCGGTTGAGACGGTACTGTCAGGCCTCTAGTCGCAGTGCCATTAACGTCCCGATTGCCTTCAGGCCGCGCCCCATTGAGCTTGCTTATCGTCATTTTTCAGAGTTTCGATGCGATAGGAAAGTTGCTCGGCGGCATTCATGTCGCCGTGATCCGCACGCCGGATGAAGGAGCCAAGGGTGTGTAGCTCTCGGATGCCGACCAGGATGGAGAGTCCTGGCCACCGCCTGATGTCGTATCCGTATCGAAGGGCAAAATCATCCAATTCTACAGAAGTCCGACCGAATCGGACTCCTTGGAACGTGTTGGCCAAGTCGATCTCTCGCGGTCCGAAGGCGGCCTCGTCCCAGTCTCCAAGTCTGACGTTCTGCGCGTCCCAGAGTGTGTTGCCTGGGTAGGCGTCTCCATGGATGTGCCCTTGTCCCAAGGGAAAATGCAGCTCGCCGTAAGCATTCAGGAGTTCCTGCCGACGCTCAATGAGCCACGCACGCTGGTTCGGTGCCAGGTAGGTGCTGGATTCCACGGAAGTCTGGAGGGAGACGAGCGGTTGGTACTGCGGCAGCGTCATCGGCGGAGACGGAAGGGAGTGCAGAGCTCTGAGCAGGTCGCCCAGCCGTCCGGACGGTGGGGCCTCATGCCCAGATTGTGGGTAGTGCCGCCAGAACGTGACTGCGCACGACCCGTATGTCAGCGGCTGGGGCACATTTAGCGGCTCCGTCGCCGGGAAGTTGTTCGCGACGAGCCAGTGAGTGAGGGAGACGGCCGTTTCGAGGCGGCGCTGCTGCGCGATAGGGCTGACGCGCACCACAACGCCTTCTGCGGCATGAAGGAACACCGAGGTGGCATGGTGGTGAAGCGGGGCAAGAGAGCGGTCTGTCAGGCCTGCTGCCCGGCAGGCCATGCGGGCGGCGGACTCAGGAGAGACCGTCATCGTCATGAGGTGAGGGCCTTCGCTTTGGTGTCGATCGCCTGGTAGCCGCGGGTGGCATCTGCCAGCTCGCGAGCAACCCGGCTCCGGGCGAACCGTGGGTCTTCCAGAAGACTAGCTACTCCCTGCACGGCGTCGCCGAGCTGCCGGATACGACGGTCCACCGGCAGCTCGAGGATGGGTTGGAGCTGCTCGCCAGCCCCCTCGATTTCCCCAGCTGCGATGCGCGCTGTGACGATGTCCAGGCGTGCCAGGGCCTCGTCGCCGTATGACCGCTGCTCTTGTGGGCCCATCTCGTATAGATCGACCGCCGCGGCGGCGTGTTGTTCGGCCCGCTCGTGTTCTCCGAGGAGCGCGTAGGTTCCGCCGATGTAGTACTCCTGCTTGGCTTCCGGAAAGGTGAGCAGCCCTCCAAATCGGGTGAGTCCGTCGGGGTCCGTGCGCTGCTCGCGGGCACGCTCGAGTTCCTTGAGCGCGGCTTCTGCCGTGCTCCGGTCCCCGAGGCGTGCCGCGGCCCTGGCGTGGATCGCGGCGGTCCTGATCAGAGTCTCGCCGCTAGGGGCAAGCCGGATCGCTTGTTGCGCATATTCGAGAGCTGTATGACGGTGAGTTGACCACTCTGCGATCAGCGCAGCTGTGCCCTTGACCCATGCCCGGAGGTCGTCGTGGTCGGCCTGCCCGGCAAAGGTCCAGGCTGTCTGAAGTTGGGCGATCGCCGAGTCCTGATCGCCCAGGTTCTGTGATGCGTGTGCAAGAAGGAGGCAACTCGTGCCGGCGAGAAGAAATAGCTCGCGGGTCTGGCCGGGCGGCTGGTGACCGCTCAACAGAGAGAAGAGTCGGTCTCTCGTCGTGAGGAGGTCGCGAAAGAGCGGGTACAGAGGGGCGTGAACGTAGTCCGTCGCGATCGTAGCGATCTTGGTCTCGAGCCCTTCAAGTTCGACGTCGCTTACGTTGCTCCTCGTGATCTCTTCCGTGAACTGGAGCGACTGAGCTGCAGCTTGGGCTGCGAGTTCGTGCAGATCCGCTCCCTGCTCACCGGACGCGACCTGGTAACCGACGGAGGATCGTCCTAAGAGAGGTAGGGGAAGGGGCGAGGGCTTCGCATGATGCTGCTCACGGAACGGTGGGGGGAGCAGCGCGTCGGGTGTCTCAATGCCCTTCAGGAACCTCGCGACCTTGTCGAGATTCGTTAGGCGGCGAGTTCCTGCTTCCAGCATCGACAAGAAGCCCTGGCTCAGCCCCGTCATGAGAGCCATGTCTTCCTGACGAAGGTCCGCCCCCTCGCGGATGAGGCGACTGGCTCGCCCGAAGTCCCATGCGGAGATCGCAGATTGGACCGCCGAGTCGTGCCAGACGGTGTCAGGAACGCTGCATTGAGGGCGAGTGTCGAGACGCCTGTCGCGTGCGCACGCCGCACACCGGTCCTCATCGTTGTACTGGCTCAATCGACATCCGCAGTCCGCGCATACGCGAGCGTGCTTGCGCATCGCACCCCCGTTTCTCGTCTGCGTCCGCCAGCGTAAGCGGGGTACGCGCGTGCCGATATCACCCTTGTAATAGGCGCAGTTGAAGGGTTCTTCAGGGTGCCGTCATCAGTCGCGGCCGCCAGTCGCTACAGCAATAGCGTCCAGGAGTTGGGGGACGTCTTCGAGGCTGTCGAGGACGACATCGGCTCCGGCCGAGGCGAGTTCGTCAGCGGCAGTCTTGCCGGAAGCGACTCCGATCACAGGAGCGCCGCCCTCCAGGCCGGTACGGACGTCTTCGAGGGAGTCTCCGATGATGACAGTGTTGGCACGGCTGAAGACCGTCTCGTACTTGGCCTGGGCTCGTTGCTGCGCCACACCGACCAGGGCAGGGCGATGGTCGTTGTCGGAGGAGTACCCGCCGACCTCAGTGTCCAGGAACCCGGCGAGATTGAACGCGTCCAGCTTCAGCAGCGCGTTGGGCTTGAGGTTTCCCGTGACGACGGTCGGAACGTAGTCCGGCCGTGCATGTACTGCTTTGAGGGCGGCTACAGCGCCGGGCAGGAGGACGCCTTGCTCCCGCAGCTTTCCGGTGTGGGCGGCGAGACGCTGTGGCAGGAGTTCCACCATGCGCGGCAACAGACTGGGGATCTCCTTCTCAGGAACGCCGTTGTCCAGGAGCAAGGAGCGGATCGCGAGGGGCATAGTGACCCCGGTGCCCCGGGCCGGAAGACGTTCCGCAGGGCGGCCGACGATCTCTGCGAAGGTCTCGCGGTACACCTGCCGGTCGATGTCGCCGACGTACAGCAGAGTGCGGTCGATGTCCCACAGCACGAGGATCCGCCTGGCGTCAGTCAAGTTCAGCTCCTTGTTGCCGTCATGGCAGTTCGTCGCTCGAGTACGTCTTGAACGTACGGGCTGTGAGCGACGGGGTGGAGTTTCTGGATCATGCTCGTGACGTGGTTTTCGAAGCGGGCCGACTGCAGCTTCTCGGCAAGGTCGAGGACCTCGTGTGCTGTAGCGCACCCGGCTTCGAGATCGCCCTGCTCGATGTGGGCGGTTGCGGCGCGCGAGAGGAACAGGCCCCTGGTCCGGTGGTCCGTGGGGTTGAGCGCCTCCCGCGCCTTCGTGAAGCTGGCGACGGCACTGCGCGGGTCGCCGAGGTCGAGGTAGACGCTGCCGGCCTGTCCGTGGATCTCGCCCTCGTTGATCCAGTACAACCAGTGCGGGTCGTACTCGGAGCGGCCTTTAGCGCAGAGTTCAGCGGCTCTGCCGAGTGCGGCGAGGGCCGCTTGGCGTTCGCCGAGTTTGGCGTGTCCGCGGGCCTGCCGGGTCAGAAGCATCGCCTCGAGTGCGGGCGTGTCGAGCTTCTTGATCTTGTCGCGGGCTCGCTCTGCTGCGGTGACGGCGTGGTGCGGGGCTCCGGTGGAGTAGCCGTGGATGGCTATGTAGGACAGGGCGCCGGCGCCGAGCCGTACGTCGTGTGAGGCTTTCGCGGCGCGGAGGGCGGCGTAGAGGTAGCTGAGCGGGCGGTTGCGGTCGCCGGAGTCGAAGACGAACCATCCGGTCTGAGTGGCGGTGTCAGCGATGATCGCCGCGAGCCGCCGTCCCGTTGCCTCGTCGTACGACGTCTCCTCCGTGAGGTGTTTGAGGAACTGAAGGTGACGATTTCCTAGACTTGTCAGGGTGCCACTACCGTCACAGGCGTCCATGGTCCGCAGGTTGTCAGTGGTGCGCTGCAGAGCATCGAGCAGGTCATGGGTTAGGCGGCTACCCTCCGCTGCCCGGCGGAGGGGTTCGGCTTCGGTGGTGTCCCACGCGTTCACGAAAGCGGTGAGAGTGACACCGCTTGCGGAGAGGAATCGTCGACGGTCCATCGCACTACCTCCTACCGCAGTCTCCAGTGCTGCCACCATACGGGCCGCTGTCCACGGCAGGGTCGGGTCAGCGTCACCAACAAACGGGACTGGCGCCTCTTGGACCGCCGGCACGGGGGCGTGCGGGAGAGGTAGCGACACTAGGTCGGCGGGGACGCCGAGGCCGGTGAGGAACTCGATGATCTTGTCGATGTTGGTGAGGCGGCGGTTGCCTGATTCCAGCATGGACAGGAAAGCCTGGCTCAGGCCGGTGAGTTGGGCCATGTCCCCTTGACGGAGGCTTCCGCGTAGCCGAATCAGACGGCTGGCCAGGCCGAAGTCCCATGCCGCGAGCGCGTTATGCACATCTGGGTCAGCCCAGACATGTTCCGGGACGAAAGGGGTGTGTTTCTCCCATGTTCGTGAGCGAGCGCAAGCGGCACAGAGGGTGTCCGTGTTGTACTGGCTCAGGGAGCAGCCGCACCGATCGCAACGTCGCTGCGTCTGCTGAAGCACTTCTCTTCCTCCCCCTGGGCGAGCGCATGCGGCTCAACTGCCCTTGCTGGAACCGGAATCACCTCAGTGATATCACCCTCGGAATGTGCGCAATCGCCTTTCACTGAACAGTCTTGGGGATCAGTCGGCGTCCCGGTGACAGAAGTTGCCTGGACACCTACCCAGTCAGTGAGTTCTGACGTACGGGAGATCCCGGTGATTGCCTCTCCAGGCCGAGTCGAGGCCGCCCTTGATCCGTTCGCCGCTCAGCATCCGGCCACACCTGTCGTGCCGGGGCACGGCGGGCAGCGGCCTCATCGCGGCTCCCTCTTGTCGCTGCCGACGCTGATGCCTTCCGCCACTCCGACTGAGCTGCCGTGGCGACTTCAGTTCGCCGCGCGCCCGATGCCGCCGCTCGGCGTGGTTGATGTGGTGCAGGCGGGGCTGCTTGTGGGATTGCGGGCGGTAGAGCGTGTACGCGGGTGGGGGTATCAGGTAGGGCCGGTTCTCTGCTGTATCAAGCACTCCCTGGTTCACGTTCCCGTTGAACCGGACACGGCCTACCGGTGGCACGCTCCGCAAACCCTGTGCCGTACGGGCCTCTGGGTGTGCTCGATCGACAGGCAGCAGTCGGTGCACTCCACCTGCCTGGGGGTCTGGCTGCTTCCCCCCGAGGGTGAGCAGGAGTGCACCGACAGCACCGCCCTCTTGCATGGACTTTCCGTGACGCGGTCTGCCGTCGCGCGCAACTCGGGGATCGCGTATGGCAGTTAGCATCTCGGCCGTCGTCCTGCTGGCCGTCATCACGTTTTTGCTGATCAAGAAGGGCGGGCTGAACGCGGGGCACGCGATTGTGTGCACTCTGTTCGGCTTCTACCTCGCCAGCTCTTCGGTCGCGCCGACGATCTCTCAGGCCGTGGCGAGCCTGGCTCGGATGATCAGCGGGATCAAGTTCTAGTCGGCGCCGACGGTGATCGCAGCGACGCGAGGTTTCGCTGGTCGTTCCCCGGCATCCAGCCTCCGCGAGTGCCTGCCGCTCCCACTCTGCTGTCGCTGCCCCTTCCATCCCTGTGAGAGAACCGATGAGTCACGAGATAGCTGTCGCGGTGTCCTTGGGTCTGGCCGCCGTGGTCCTCGCAGTTGCTGGACTGGCCGCATATTTTGCTCGGCTGTCCCGTAGACAGACCTCCCTGGCCGCCCACTGGCGGGAGGAGGCCATGGCGCGGGATCAGGCTCTGCGCAGTCTGGTCGCCGACGGCCTGGGCGCGGTCGCGTCCTCGGTGCAGATGCCGCAGCCGGCAGCGGTGGAGTTCGACGTTCCGGATTGTCTGGCCGGCTCCGGTTTCGTGGCTGACTTGTGCGTGCTCGGCGAGCGGTATGCCGCTGATCTGCAGCAGGTGCAGTCAGAGACCGCACTTGCGACGCGGCGTGCGGTTGAGGACGAGGCCCGGGAGGCGGCCCGGGCGGCGGTCAAGTCCTTCGCCACGGCGATGGTGAGCGTAGGGATCGATGTGAGCGGCGAGATCTCCCGTGCCCTGCGTCGGCATCACGACAGCGCGGTCTTCGAGACCCTGGCGGGCATCGATCACGGCGTGCAGCAGATGCTCCACCAGGCACAGTCGTACGTCGTACTGGCCGGCGGGCTGCTGGGGCAGAGGCTGCCGGCCAGCCCCTTGACCGAGGTCGTAGGCGCGGCCCAGGGCGCGATCCGCGACTACGCGCGCGTTCAGCCCTACACCTGCGACAGGGCCGTTATCAGTCGCATGGTCGGGCCGCTCAAGCTCATCCTGAGTCACCTACTGGACAACGCCGCCCGCTATTCACCGCCGAAGAGCTTCATCGAGGTGAGCTCCCAGCCCGGTCATCACGGGGTGACGCTCCTGATTGACGACGCCGGCAAGCGCATGAGCGATGAGCAGTTGACGCGTGCGCGGCAGATCCTGGAGGGCCACCGCCAGGTCGACATTCTGGCCATGGATGCCTATCCGAAGGTCGGCTTCCCGGTGATCGCTCTGCTTGCCCGCCGGTACGGCATCGAGGTCGCCTTGTCCGGCCGCCCCAGCCGCTATGGCGGCATGCGGGCGTCGGTGTTCATTCCCGAGGCCCTGCTCACCAGCGTGTCGGCTGAACCGGCAGAACCCCAGCCCTCCGTGGTCGAAGCGCCTCCTGAGCGCCTCGTGACGGAGAGCGGGCTGCCGAGTCGGCGCCGTCGTGCCCCGGGTGGCCGACAGCGGCCAGCTGCTGCGGGCCGCGCGAGTACGGAGCCTGGCCGCGCCGAGGTGATAGGCGCATGGCAGCAGAGCAGCAGAAGCAGCCGGGAGACGGCTGCACAGACGCAGGAAGCGAGGTCTTCAGACTCATGACAGCGCAGGTGAACGGGGCCTACAACAGGTTGGGCTGGCTGCTCAACGATGTGGCGAAGATGCCGGAGGTCCGCTTCGTCGTCCTGTTGTCGGGAGACGGGATGCGTATCGCGCACTCGGAATCGGTGGACCGTGACACGGCAGACACGGTGGCCAGCGCGGCCAGCGGCTTCCACTCGATCGGTGTGGCGCTGTCCCCGTACTGCGGCGGAGGGGACAACGGTCTGCGCCAGGTGGTGGGTGAATTCGACGACGGCTTCCTCTTCGTCAAGACCGCAGGCATGAACACGCTGCTGGCCGTCTCCACCACCGAACTTGTGGACGCGCAGGTCGTCACGTACCGGATGAACGGGCTGGCCGAACGCGTGGGTGAGGAGCTGACCAGTCCGGCGCGGCTCCAGGGCGGCGAAGGCGGCGCTCGGCCATGAGCGGCCCGCGGCGCGATCCGGACATGGTCCGGGCGTACGTCAGAACCGGAGGGCGCTTGGTCCCGTCCCGCAACGATCTGGAACTGACGTCACTGGTGCGCGCCGCGGACCAACCGCTGCATGGCCTCGACGCCGATGCCGTCCGTGTGATGCGCCTGTGCAGCGGCCCCCTGTCGGTCGCCGAGATCGCTTCCTATCTGGACCTGCCCCCGACCGTGGCGCTCATCGTCGTCGCCGGTCTCCTCGACACCGGCCATCTCAACACCCCCGCACCGGTCAAGCCCGACGCCCCGAGCATCGAACTTCTGAAGGAGGTACTCGATGGACTCCGTGCAGGGGTCTGAGCACGTCTACCTGCCCGCCACCGTGACGCGGTCGGTGAAGATCCTCGTCGCCGGCGCCTTCGGGGCGGGGAAGACGACACTGGTCGGCAGTGTCTCGGAGATCAAGCCCCTGTACACCGAGGAGCCGATCACGCAGGCCAGTTCGGGCATCGACGATCTCACGGGACTGCCCGGCAAGACCGAGACGACGGTTGCCTTCGACTTCGGCCGCCGTACCCTCAGCCCGGACCTGGCCCTGTATCTGTTCGGCACCCCCGGGCAGAACCGCTTCACCCCCTTCTGGGAACACCTTTTCCGCGGGGCACTGGGGGCTTTGATCCTGGTCGACACCCGCCGTCTGGAAGACGCTGACGAAGTGCTGGGGTTGTTCGAGGAACACAGCCTGCCGTTCGCCGTGGCCGTGAACCTGTTCGAGGGTGCTCCCCGCTACGACCTGGATGAAATCAGGCAGGCCCTTGATCTAGATGCCGATGTCGTGCTCACCCTCTGCGACGCGCGCGAGGAGGTCTCCTCGCTGCACGCGCTGATCGCCCTCGTCGACTACCTCTACCGATTCCGCCGACTGGAGCACCTGTCGTGAACACGTTGCCCTCGTCTTCTGCTTCCCGCTCACCCGCCCAGGGCGGGCAGGGCCGCTTCGCGATGTACACGCCCGAGTTCGCGACCGATCCGTACGCGGCCTACGCGCACATGCGGCAACGGTGTGGATCGCTGGCACCGGTGTACCTTCACCCGGATGTGCCTGCCACCTTGGTGATCGGCTATCACACCGCGGTCCGTATCCTCCACGACCCCGAGCGTTTCCCGGCCGACCCCCGGATCTGGCAGCAGACCGTCCCCGCTGGCTGCCCGGTCCTGCCGATGCTGGAGCACCGGCCCAACGCGCTGCGCAGCACCGGCGAGGTCCACGACCGCTACCGCGCACCGAACGTCGATGCGATCGACAACGTCCGCCAGCACGTCCTACACGCAACGGTGCAGCAAATCGCCCTGCCTCTGATAAACGAGATCTGCGGCGCGGGCCGGGCTGACCTGCTCGCGCAGTACGCGCACCCGCTGGCCTTCCAGGTCCTCAACGCGATCCTCGGCTGCCCGCCGGAGATTGGCGAGCGCGTCGCCGCGGGGATGGCCGCGATCTTCGAGGGCGGGGCGAACGCCGCGGAGGGCAACGCCATGCTTGCTCAGGCGCTGGCGGAACTCGTCGACCTCAAACGCCGCCACCCCGGCATGGACATCACCACAGGGTTGCTGATGCACCCGGTCGGCCTCGACGACGTGGAAATGCTGCATCAGCTCGTCACCCTCTACGGCGCCGGTATCGAGCCGCTGGCGAACCTGATCGCCAACACCCTTCGGTTGATTCTCAGCGACGAGCGGTTCTCCGGCGACATACTGCGCGGCAACCTCAGCGTCCGCGACGCACTCGACGAACTGCTCTTCGTCGATCCGCCCTTGGCCAACTACTGCGTCTCCTACCCGCGATTCCATGTTGAGGTCGACGGTGTGGTCCTGCCCGCAAACCAGCCGGTCGTGATCAGCATGGCCGCCTGCAACAACGATCCCGCCATCGCCTCGGACTACCTCTCGGGCAACCGCTCACACCTGACGTGGAGTGCCGGCCCTCACGTCTGCCCCGCCCAGTCCCTGGCCTACCTGATCGCGCAGGTGGCCATCGAGCAGATCCTCGACGCCCTCCCGGAGATGGAGCTGACCGTCCCCGTCGCACAGCTCACCTACCGCCCCGGTCCCTTCCACCGCTCGCTGACCGGCCTGCCTGTCCGATTCCCTGCGACCCCGCCTCTCGCGCTGGCTTAAGGAGCTGCCATGCACCGCACCCTGCCCCTCGTTCTCGACCCGACCGGCCGCGCCCGCCCAGACGAGGAAGCCGCCCTCCACGCCGCCGGGCCCGCCACGCTCGTGGACATCCTCGGCGTCACCGCCTGGTCGGTCAGCGACCCATCCACCCTCAAGAGCCTCCTCAACGATCCGAGGGTGTCCAAGGACGCCAGCAAGCACTGGCCGGCCTTCATCAACGGCGAGGTCACCGAGAAATGGCCGCTGGCCCTGTGGGTGGCCGTGGACAACATGTTCACCGCCTACGGAGACAACCACCGACGGCTGCGGCGCCTGGTCAGCAAGGCGTTCACCGCGCGCCGCACGACCGAGATGGTTCCGCGCATCGAGCAGCTCGCGACCCGCCTCCTCGACCAGCTGGCCCAAACCCCGCCCGGCGAGGCCGTCGACCTGCGGGAGGCTCTGGCGTTCCCGCTGCCCATCCAGGTCATCGGCGACCTCATGGGCCTGCCCGAAGGCGCCTGGCCCAGGTTCCGCACAGTCGTCGACGGCGTCTTCGACACCACGCTGACCAGGCAGCAGGCCGCCGACAACACGATGGCTCTGTACGGCATCCTCACCGAACTCGTCGCAGCAAAGCGGACCACACCCGGTGAGGACGTGACCACGGCACTCATCCATGCCCGTGACGACGAGGGCGACGGCACCGTCCTCGACGAGAAGGAACTCCTCGACACACTGCTCCTCATCATCAGCGCCGGCTACGAGACCACCGTCAACCTGCTCGACCAGGCCGTCACCGCGCTGCTCACCGACCCAGGCCAGCTCGCCCATGTCCGCGCAGGGCGGGCCTCATGGGATGACGTGATCGAGGAGGCTCTGCGCTACGCCCCACCGATCAGCCACCTGCCTCTGCGATACGCCGTCGAGGACATCCGCCTGTCGGAGCAGATCGAGATCCGCGAAGGCGAGGCGATCCTCGCCTCGTACGGGGCCGCCGGCCGCCATCCCCACCTGCACGGTGCCACCGCAGGAATCTTCGACGTCACCCGCAAGGACAAGCAGCATCTCTCCTTCGGGCACGGCGCGCACTTCTGCCTCGGGGCACCCCTGGCCCGCGCCGAAGCCCGGGCCGTACTCCCCGCACTCTTCGACCGCTTCCCGGACATGGCCCTCGCCGTACGCCCCGAGGAGCTCGAACCGGTCGCGAGCCTCCTCGTCAACGGTCACCGAACGGTGCCCGTCCAGTTGCAGCCCGCGCCTCCCTCCGAGTGACCCCCGGGGCGGCGCCGGGGTGATCCCCAACGCCACCTGACACGCCTGAGCAGCTCTGCCCGGACAGCCCATGGCTTCCAGCAGGCACCACCCACCCCCCACACGACCACGAGGAGTGCCCAGTTGACTTCCCAGAGTGATTTCACTGGGTGGCTCGCCGCTTGGAAGGGCGCATCGACGTGACCGAAATGCCCCGCGGGCTCCGCCCATTGGCGGAGCCGGTCACCACCCCATACACGGTGGAAGCCGCTTACCCCTGTTGTGGGGACGGCCAGCCTTGGTTCGGCGAACTCCATGGCCTGCAAGGCGACCCGTGGTTCACCGGGCAGCACCGCGGCTTCAAGCGTCACCACCCTGAGCCCGCAACCGGGCGCCGGACCGCTACGCCCAGTACCAGCCCCGACCGAGTCCAGGAAGGCACGCCGCGACGTGCCACCTCTCACGGCCAGGTGCGCGGCGCTGTTCATCCCACGGGCGGTCACGTGCTCCGAGCCGGGGGCGCGTGATGCGCCTGGTGTATCACCCGGCCGGCCACGACGAGCACCTACGCGTCGCCCTGGTCGAGCTACAGGCGGGCCGCTGGAGAACGACACGGGAACTTCTTCTGAAGACGGGCCCGCAATGGGCACTGCGTACGTCACGCACCCAAATCCTGGCCGTGGCGGCCGCACGCTCCGATGTGATCAGCGTGTGGCTCGCCGAGGAGCCCGGCAGCTACGACGCCCAGGTGATGGGGACCCGAGTCGCCGTGGAACGGGCCCTGCGAGCGCACCGTCATAAGCACCCACAGGCCCATGAACTCGAGGCCAGGGCGCGCGGTGAGGCGTTGCTGGCGGCGCGTCGCGCACCGCACGATCCGGTTCCTTGGGTGTGCCTTCTGGCGCTGGCGCAGACCGACCCGCGGCAACTGCAGCGTGAGCATTGCCTGGAGCCCACCGAGCCGATGCTCCCACGCGGTCCGTGGGGACTGCTCTACGAGGTCAACCGGCGCGATCCGTACAACCGCGAGGCTTACCACCGGGTGCTGCAGTTCCTGCTCGCCCGAGATGTTCATCCGGCGGCCTCTTTGGCAGCGGTGGTCGACTTCGGACGATGGGTAGCCTCACAGCGACCTGTCGGATCCCCCCTGCTGCTCCTGCCCGCGTACGCGCACCTTGAGCAGCGGCGCCGAGCCCGCAGAGATCTGTTGTGGCGGCGGCAGTGGGCCGAGGAATCCTCCCTCGACTACACCCTGGCAGCCTTTCACGACTGGTTCCGCAAGACGGCTCCCGCGGAGCGTTCCGTCGCGGATCTGAACCTACTCGCCTACACATTGTGGGCCGGCTACCAGTACCTCGAAGCCGCCGAGGTGTTCGAGGCAATCGGCCCGTACGCAGCCCGTGAGCCGTGGGCATCAGCTCACGACGCAACGGCTCAGCCGGATCCCGCCGAGGCACTGTTCCTGCGGGCACGCGCCGAGTCCCTCTCTTACGCCCGATCCCGCACACCGCGCGCCGGACGGCACCCATGAGGCAGCACCGGCCCCACCGCCGACGGGCACACGCCCGTCCCTTTCTCACCCATCTGTGAACCCTGGAGGTTTCTTTCGTGTCCCCCTCAACTCCGAGCCACCGCGCCAGGCCCCGCAAGGCCGATGACACCTATCTGCGCGAGCTCGGCTACGAACCCGTACTGACCCGGCGTATGGGGCCGTTCGGGAACTTCGCGATCTCGTTCAGCGTCATCAGTGTGCTGTCGGGCTGCATGACCTTGTACGGGTTCGGGCTGAACACAGGAGGCCCGTCCGTGATGCTGTGGGGCTGGCTCGTGGTCGGCGCCATGGTGATGTTCATTGGTGCCGCCCTGGCGGAGGTGACATCTGCCTACCCGACCTCCGGAGCCCTGTACTACCAGGCAGAGCAACTCGGCGGCCGCAAGTGGGGCTGGTACACCGGCTGGCTCAACCTGTTGGGCCTGCTCGGCGCGATCGCCGGCATCGACTACGGGGCTGCCCTGTTCACCGGTGCATTCCTCAACCTGCAGTGGGGCTTCGAGCCGACGCCTGGGAAGATCATGGTGATCTTCCTGTGCATCCTCGCCTTCCACCTCGCGCTGAACCTTTTCGGGGTCCGGCTGGTCAGCATCCTCAACAGCATCAGCGTCTGGTGGCACCTGGGCGGCGTCACGGTGATCGTCGGCGCGCTGACCATTGTGCCCTCCCACCATCAGTCGGCCGACTTCGTGTTCGGGGAGTTCGTCAACAACACCGGCTGGTCCAGCCCGTTGTACGTGGCGGTGCTCGGGCTGCTTCTGGCCCAGTACACGTTCTGCGGCTACGACGCCTCCGCGCACCTGTCAGAGGAGACGACGAACGCTCAGGTGTCCGCATCCCGCGGGATCATCCATGCGATCGGCTGGTCGTGGCTGGCCGGGTTCGTCCTGCTGACCGGGCTCACCTTCGCGATCCAGGACTACGCGGGCACCGTGGGCACGGCGACGGGTGTGCCGCCGGCGCAGATCTTCCTCGATGCTCTGGGTGTGGCGGGGGCGAAGGCGCTGCTCCTGGTCGTGATCGTCGCCCAGTTGTGCTGTGGCAACGCCGAGACTGCCGCGGCCAGCCGGATGGTGTTCGCGTTCTCGCGTGACGGGGCGCTGCCGGGCTCGCACCTGTGGCGGCAGGTGGACCATCGGACCGGCACCCCGCGCAAGGCCGTGCTGCTGTCCGTCGTGTGCGCCGCGGTGCTGGCCCTGCCGAGCCTGTACAGCCCGGTCGCGTATGCGGCGATCACCAGCATCAATGTCATCGGCATCACCCCGGCCTACGCCATCCCGATCTTCCTGCGGATCAAGAACCGGCACCGGTTCCGGCCCGGCCCGTGGAACCTGGGCAGCTGGGGCGTGGCCGTAGGCGCGATCGCCGTCATGTGGGTGGTGTTCGTGACCGTCTTGTTCTGCCTGCCGCAGACCCGCCCCGACGACGCCCTGGTGTCAGTGAAGACCTTCAACTATGCACCGCTCGCTCTGCTCGCCGTGCTCGCGCTGGCCTGGGCTTGGTGGCAGAAACAGGGCAGCTCTTACGAGGTTCCTGCTCAGAGCGTCGACCGCTCGGCGAGCACCTACGAAGACGAGGTCGTGTGATGACGACGACCAGCACAGACAGCAGCAGCACGGCTCGCCTGACTGCCGTACCTTCCACCGCCCCGGGCGGACGGGACGAGAAGCGGGTATCTCTTTCCGATCTGCGCAACCTCGTCAAGGCGGGCGCGGTCGACACGGTGCTGCTCGCTCTGCCCGATCTGCAAGGAAGGCTGAAGGGGAAGCGGTACGACGCAGGTCACTTCCTTAAGCGCGTCGCGCATAACGGCGCGGAGGTGTGCGCTTACACCCTGGCGACCGACGTCGAGATGAGCCCGGTGGACGGCTTCGCACTGACCTCGTGGGAGACCGGCTACCAGGATCTGTCCGTTCAACCGGCTCTGTCGACCCTGTACGTGGTGCCGTGGCTGCCGCGCACTGCCGTGGTGCTCGGCGACGCCGTGAACCACGACGGCACTCTCATTGAGGTCGCGCCCCGTCAGATCCTTCACCAGCAGTTGACCCGACTGGCCCGTCACGGACTGCACGCGAAGGCGGGGATCGAGACTGAATTTGTTCTCTACCAGGGCACCTACGCGCAAGCCGAGCAAGCGGGGTTTCAGCGGCTGCGGCCGGTGACGTCGGAGAACCTGGACTATTCCCTTGACCATGATCCGGTCTCCGACCGATTCTTCCGCCGCTTGCAGCGGGCACTCGCCGGCGCCGGAATGCCCGTGGAGTCGATCAAGACCGAGGCCAGCCCCGGCCAGGTCGAGGTGACCTTCCCGTACGGGCCGGCGCTTACCGCTTGCGACCGCCATCTGCTCTTCAAACACGCGGTGCGCACGTTGGGCGCGCGTGCCGGTCTGGCACCCACGTTCATGGCAGCCCCCGAGACCGGCCGGGCTAACGGCCTGCACTTGCATGTGTCGCTGTGGTCGAAGGCCATCAGCCAACTCCACGCCCCCGACAACGAACTCGAACTGTCCCGCACCGGACAGCACGCGATCGCGGGTCTGCTCGCCGGTCTACCGGAACTCGGGCCGCTGTACGCGCCGAACGTCAACTCCTACAAGCGGTTCACGCCCGGCTCGTTCGCGCCGACCAGGATCAGTTGGGGATGTGACAACCGGACCTGTGCCGTCCGCGTCGTCGGCCGCGGCGAGGGCCTCCATCTGGAGATCCGCGTACCAGGAGCAGACGCCAACCCCTACCTGGCCCTGGCCGCCGTGCTGGCGGCCATCGACCACGGCATCGAGCACAAGCTGCCCCTCGGCCCCGCAGAGACCGGCAACGCTTACCGCGGGGGTGGCACTCCAGTGCCGCCCACCCTCGGCGAGGCCCTGGCTGTCTTCCAGGACAGTGCCCTCGCGCAGGGCGCGTTCGGCAGTGAAGTGGTCGAGCACTACACGCGTCTCACCCGCGTGGAACTCGACCACCACCAGCACTTGGTCACCGATGCCGAACGTCAGCGGTGGCTGGCCCGCGCCTGACCAGCCTCCATCGAATAGGAAAAGGATCAACCACACCCGTGACTGCCCACCCGGCGCCCATCAGCCATGCACGTCGACCTCTTCCGCGCATAGGCACGGTCCTTCGCGCCCCTGCCCGCGTATGACCAGCTCAGGCCGCGTTGTCAGTGGGCCCTGGCACACTGCCCACCCCCATAACAACACCAAGAGCATCCAAGCCGTCACCTGTTGTGACGTTGCTTGCTGGATCGACCAGCGGAAGGGCGCACCGACGTGACCGATATGCCCAGCGCACTCCACCAGCTGATGGGAACCGTAATTACGACCTACACCGTGGTGGCCGAACATCCTCGACCCGGCGATCTCAGACCGTCGGTCTGGGAGATCCAGGGGCCCCGCGGTGCGCGGTGGTTCGCCAAACAGCACGCCGGACCGAAGCTGCACCGGCGGGAAGTCGACGCCTACCGCAAATGGACGGTCTCCCTCGGCGCGGATCGTGCGCCCGAACTGGTCGCCTCCGACGCGGAGACGCGCACCATCCTGGTCACTGCAGTGCCTGGGCGCAGCCTGAACACACTGCGCCTGCCGACCGAGCAGGAGCGTAAGGCGTACGAGCAGGCCGGGGAACTGCTGGCGCGACATCACGCTGCGGCGGATGAGCCGGCCACAGACGCGGGCGAGCTCGCATGGACCGAGACGGCTGCAAGGCTGCTGCGGGCCACTGCGGAGCACGTGCCGGCGTACGAGATTGCGATGGTGCGTGGGCTCCTGGCACAGGCTCCGCCACGTCTGCCCCCGGTGGCGGCGCACGGCGACTACATGCCCAAGAACTGGGTGTGGCACGAGACCGAGCAGTGGCTGCGGATCATCGATTTTGAGCGAGCCGAACTCCAGCCCGCCGCGCGGCGGGACTTCAGCCGCCTGCGTTACCGAATCCTCTTCCACCAGCCGAACCTGAACGCCGCCTTTTACCACGGATACGGCCGTCATCTCACCGAGGAGGAGTTGGCGGCGTGCCGAGCGTACGGCGCTCTGGACGCACTCGACTCACTGTCCTGGGGGATCAAGCACCGTGACCTGGGCCTTGTCGACGAAGCCCACACCATGCTGGAAAACCTGAGACAGGAGAACGGAGCCCGCGTGTGGAACGGGTGGCGTTCGTGAGCCCTGCTGAAAGCCCTCACCTTTGCCAACGTCTACGCCTTGGCGCATCGCACCTTCCTGGGAGCAGGCGCACTGCTCACGCAGGACAACGCCATCACGGTGCTCGCCGGACGTCGATCCCCCGATCCAAGGGTCGGCCATGGACATGAGCGACGAAGACCGCGCCGCGGCGTTGATGGCTGATGTGCTGGAGGACCGGTACGGGCTCGTTGCCGATGTGGTCGAGCCGGTGCACATGGGCACGGACACGATCAACCGGCGTGTCCTGACCGAGGACGGCCTGAGGCTATACGTCAAGGAATATCGGTCCACAGCAGATGTGGCAGCGGCACGGATCGCATGGGACATGTCGGAGTACTGTCGCGCCGCCCGCATCCCTGTCCCGCGCGTGTGGCCGGACATAGACGGTGATCTCGTAACCATCGCCGAGGGCTGCGCCTGGGCGGTGACCGACGAGGCGCCCGGCCGTGTGGCCACCACGGCGATGTCCGTTGCCCTCGCTGAACAAATCGGCCTCGTGGCGGGACGCATGCACCGTGTACTGGCCGCCTACCCCATGCCGAAGCAGGTCCAGCAGTCCCGCTGGCGGCTCGCCACCGTGGAAGACACGGCGGCGAAGTGCGGCAGCGTCCTGGCCATGGCGATCCGTCAGGGGCATGAGGATCTCGACCAACTCCGACTCGACCTCGACCAGCGGCGAGCGGATCTGCACGGGCATGTGCACCGGCTGCGGGAGCGGCTGCCGGACGAGCTGGTGGAACAGGCTCTGCACGCAGACCTCACGCGTACCAACTTGATCGTCCTGGTCGATACGGTCACCGGGGTCATCGACTTCCGTGGCGCACGCGCCATGCCGGCTTGGGAACTGGGCCGGGCCGCGTTCGACCCACGCACCGTCGCCAACAGCCCGGAGTGGATCGCCTGCGCGCAGACGATGGTCAGCGCATATCTCGCGGAGAACCCGAGCCTCCCCTTGGCGGAGGTGCGGGCCTGCGCCCGGATCGCGCTCCTCTACATGCTGTTCAGCTTCTACGGCGCCACCACCAGCGAATACGGCCTGCCCCCAGCGGCCGAGGCTGATCTGAAACAGCACTGGCGGGAGCGGCAGACCACGATCCGCCTGCTGCTGAACCACCTCGACGAACTCGACGACGCCTTCTCCGGCCTTTCAGCGGGTGGAGGCGGCGCGTGACGAGTTCCCCCCGTTCGGCCACGCCAGCCAGGCAGCCCGGCTGGTGCCTAACCCCAATCTCCCCTACAGGGAGATGACTTGGGTCCCGCAGAGGAGTGATAGGAGACATGACACAGCCCGCCATACCAGCCAAGGCCGCAGACTGGGCCAGAGGTCATGTGGGCCGGCATGCCGCCTGGGCCCTGCCTGCCGATCTCAGCGGCACCCGCGCGTGGCGCATGTCGTCGCCGCAAGGGCTGATCGACATTCGTGTCACACGTACCGATGAGGACTTCGGTCGTGAGGTCTATGCACATCGGAACGCCATCCGTTGTCTCGGGCCCAGTCACGGCCCTCGGCTACTCGCCAGTGAGCCGAGGCTGAGGAGCTTGCTGACGTTGCAGCCCCGTGGATGGCGTGTCGACACCGCAGACCTTCAGTTCCAGCCACGAGTTCACGAGGACGCGGGCCGACTGCTGCGCATCCTCCACGACAGCGTCAGCCAGGTACCTGAGGCGAATTCTCGCGCCACTCGTGCCACCGTTCTCTACGCCCAGCGCATCCAGACCGTGGCTGACCACCTCGCAACAGTGGCACCGCCAGAGCAGGCCTTCGCAGTTCATCGATCAGCATCCCTCGTCCTGCGATACGTGCGGGACCTGCGGCCTGCCTTCTGCCATGGCACATTCGGCCCGGCCAGCTGGACGTGGCAAAACCAGTCTCAGACGTTGTCCTTCACGGAGTTCGGACGGTCCGAGGTCATGGCCGCCGTCATCGACCTCGCACGGCCAGCGCGGGCGTGGGCCGAGCAGCCGAAGCTCCGTGACTGGTTCCTCAAGGGCTACGGCCGCCCACTTTCATGGCAGGAATCACTCGTGCTCCGGCATTGGTCCGTTCTCGCCGCTGGCGAGGACCTGCATTACGCGATCCATCAGCGGAACAAGGAGGGCATCCCCCCAGCAGCCTCCGCCCTCCGTCGCGCCATTGACCACACCGGGTTCACGTTGGACGAGGACTCATTGACACCCATTGACGCTGTCGAACGAGGCTGGCAGTGACGGGTTGCCCAGCTGAGGGCGGGCTGTACACGGCGCTCATTCACGCCCGCCGCATCCAGAACCACGCCTCCAGGTTCGCTGCCGGGCGCCTGTGCATTCACCGACCCGGGCTCACCGTCACCTGGCGCGTCTTCTGCCTCGGCCCGCTCCCACGCCGCGACGATCCGCTGGAAGGAAGAGCTCTCTCATGCGAAGCAACCGTGTGACCGCTGCTGCGCTGCTCGCCCTCGCGAGCACCGGCCTCATGCACGTCGTTCTGAGCGAACGTCGGCATCGTGATCGGTCCGTTCTGGAGACCGCACGATTGCACCGGCAGTTGCTCGCCGCTCAGGTGGAACGTCCCGGTCTCCGCGCGATGTGGGGAAGCTTGGCATCGCTCGACTCCACCGAACGCAGCCTTCATCTCCACCGCAACGCATGGGTCTCCGCGTGGGAGGCGATGTACCGCGTCGGCGCCCTGAGCCCGGACGGAGTAGATGGTGCCGCGCGTGCCCTGTTCGCCACGCCCGAAGGCCTGCAGTGGTGGGCCCGTGTCCGTGAAGAAAGGGCACGAGCTGCCACCGACAAGCGCGCCCGCCGCTTCCACGTGCTCATGGAGATCGCCTACCAGGACGAGACCGGAACTGTCGTGTTCCCCGCTCGCAGCGACACCTTTATCTGACCAGCCCTCGCCCCCCGACCAGGCAAGGAGACCCCACGGTGGGATACACCACGACAGACGAGTGGGATGCGCACTACGCACGCGGAGCGTCGTTTCGGCCGCTCGGTGACGCCGAGCGTGACCTGTTCACCGCACATGTTCCCGCCCCCGAGAACGGGCTCGCCCTTGACGTGGGCTGCGGGCTTGGAGAACTCGCCCGCCATCTCGCCGACAGCGGCTACCGGGTCGACGCCGTCGACTACGCGCCCACCGCCATCACACTGGCCAACACCCACCAGGACAGCACCAGCACCGGCCATGGAGCGGTCACCTACCTGTGCTTCGACATTGAGCAGGACTGCCTGGACGACCTGCCACATCCCGCTTACGACCTGATCACCTTCCGCCTCAGCTGGGCCTTCGTCCGCGACCGCACCCGCGTGATGAACCGGCTGCGCGAACGGCTGCGCCCGGGCGGCGCCGTCTGCATCATCACTCCCATCGCAGACTCGGTACCGGACAGCAAGCGGGACATCGCCCTCGACGAAGACGAACTCGACCTGCTGTGCGCGAGCTGGACAGTCGTCGAACGCCACGACGCGGACGGGCTCGCCTTCGTCGTCCTGCGCGATCCGGCCTCCGCCCAGGGCATCTGTGCGGGGAAGCAACGCCCTGCCCCGCACGCCCTGACCGGCGCCGGCGTCGTCGTAACTGACTCCGCGGGGCGGATCCTGCTGGGCTGGTCGGCACGGCGGAAAGTCTGGGAGTTGCCCGGCGGGAAGAACGAGGGTGACGAGGACTTCCTCGACGCTGCCGTGCGGGAGTTGGAGGAGGAGACCAGCCTGAAGGCCGATCGAGCGGACGCACGCCTGCTCGCTTTGCTCATGGATTCCACCCACGGCATCCCGCGGATGACGGCAGCTGTACGCGTCACCGCATACAGCGGTGAACCGACCGTCACCGAACCGGACTTGATTCGGCGCTGGGAGTGGCATGACGTCGCCGACCTGCCTGCCCTCACCCAGCCACTGTTCACCCCGAGCGCGCACGTCATCGACACCGTCTGGCCCGGCCTGCTGACTGGCCTGCTGCCCGTCCACCGCTACCCGATCGTGCCCGTCGAGGTATCCGAGCCCACCCAACAGGCCACCAATGCGGCCAGGATGCGGCAGGAGATGGCCGATCAGCTGGTAAAGGAGGGCTGGATGGATGCGGGCAGTGCGATCGAAGCCGCCGTCCGGCGCGTACCACGCCACCGCTATCTGCCCGGGGTCACCCTGAAGGACGCGTATGACCCAATGCAGGCGCCCGTCACCAAGCGCACCCCTGGCGGGGCGGCTACCAGCAGCGTCTCGGCACCCTGGCTGCAGGCCGCCATGCTCCGCGACGCCGCCGTCCGCGCAGGCGACACGGTGATCGAGGTCGGATCCGGCGGCTACAACGCAGCCCTCGCCCAGGAGCTCGTCGGCCCGCACGGCACCGTGATCAGCATCGACATCGACCCCTTCGTCATCGACCGCGCCCGCCGCTTCCTCGACGACACCGGCTACCACCACGTCCTTGTCCACCTCGGCGACGGCGAACAAGCCCCGGCCCTGCTCGCGGTGCCCGGAAGCGTGGACGCCCTCATCGTCACCGTCGAAGCCCGCGACATCCCGCCTGCCTGGATCGACTGCCTCGCAGAGGGCGGACGCCTGGTGCTCCCGCTACGCATCCACGGCTACACCTGGTCCATCCCCTTCATCAAACGCGACGGAGTGCTGGTCGCCGACAGGTACACGGTGTGCGGGTTCGTCCCCCTCCAAGGCCCCGGCTACCGCGAGGACGTCGTCACCCGGCTGCGCGGCGGGGAGGTCACCGTGCGCTTCGCCGACGGCACCCCCGCCGACACCAGCCGCCTCGACGCCGCTCTCGGCATGCCTCGAACCGAACGGTGGACCGGGGTCACCATCGGGGGCAACGTGCCGTTCGACATGCTCCTGCTGTGGCTGGCGACCCACCTCGACGGGTTCGCCCGCCTCGCCGTCGACGCCGACCTCGACACGGGCACCCTCCACCGGCCCGGAGGCTGGGACCCCGCCACGCTCGTCCGCGGCGACTCCCTCGCCCACCTCCTGACCCGCAAACTCTCCACCACTGAAACCGGTGCTGGCCTCTGGGAGTTCGGCATCCACGCCTATGGCCCTCACGCGGACGAACTCGCCGACACCATGGTCGACCTGGTGACCGCCTGGGACCAGGATGCCCGCAGTGCCAGACCGCGGCTGACGGTGTACCTCGATGGAACCGCCGACCCAGACCAGGGGCCACACATCGTCGCGAAACGTCACGCTCGCCTCGTCTTCGACTGGAGCGCGCCTGATCCCTCTCCCGCCGGGCCCGCGCACCTCCCAGACTCCACCGTTCGGCCCGCTTCATAATCTCGCCCCGTGCGTCGACCCTAAGGAGCCTCAGGGATCTCGACCGCCGTGCGTCGGAACATCTGGATCGGCGCGAACCTGGATGACCGCGCGAAGGCTCAGTGTGCGGGACGGAGCCGCCAGGGGCGCGGTCGTGGTCAGCGAGTGGGGACCATCAGTCCGACCCGGACCGAAGATCTCTGCTACCAGTAGGGTCTGGCGTATGGGAAACAGCAGCAAGTGGCGCCGGCTGAGCAGCCGTGTGCTGTTTGCGGGCGGGCCGGGCGGTCGCATCCGGCTCACGGTTGACGAGACCGTTCGCCCCGATGGTGCACGGGTGCTTACCCGCACGTCGCGGCCCCTGACTCCGTTCGCGTCCTTGCCGTACACCGCGGCCGCGTGGCGCTTGTAACTCAGCAGCACTACCTCCATGAGCAGGAGGTCACTGACCTCCCCGGCGGGCTGGTCGACGATCGGGAAAGGCTGACTGACGCGGCACGGCGCGAACTCGCCGAAGAGACCGGATTGCAGGCAACGTGGCTCCATTCGCTCGGCCCAGTTACCTCGGCCCGTGCCACAAGCACCGAGAGGTGCCACTTGTTCCTCGCCCATCAATGCGCCGTAGGGGAAGGATCCTTGGATGCGGGGGAGGTGCTGCGCGTCGAGTGGCGGTCCTGGCACGAGCTTGCGGAAGACGACGTCACGAAGCCGTCGGCTGCCGATGCTGTGCCGGGGCTGGCTGATGCTCCGTGCGGGCGTACGGCTGCGCGCCACAGGTGGTGAACTGCCCGCACGGGATGCGGACGTGATGAAGGCTGCCTGGGCCGCGTACACAGTGGCTGCCATGCGGGATCCCGCCGCGGACGATGGCCTGAGCCTGGTCTGGCTGGACCTCGCCATCGGCAGATTCCCGCAAGGAGGGGCCATTCTGGACGAGTTGCTGAAGTCCCCGCACGATGCTGCGGACCGTGAGGAAGCATGGACCCGGGCTGCCGACCAGTTCTTGGCCCTGGCCCGCCCTGTGTGATCGCCGCGGCACTGTCTCGGGTGAGTCATCAGGATCTGCCAACTAGGCGCATCCGATGGCTTGCTTTCGGCAGCAATGGTCTTTCGCCTGCCACGGCCGCATCCGGCCGGTAGACTTCGCAGGGCACGGCCAGCAGTGCTGGCTGCGACGGGAACGGGTCCGACGTCCCTTTCGGGCGTAAGTGTCGAGGCATTCGGCACCACGTCAATCGCGACAACTGCATACGCGGCCTGTACGTCGGCAGGGCCTCAGTTGATCACCGTAGTCGGGGTGGTCGACCTGAGACACCTGCCCTTCGTTGTTCGCGGTTTGCGCTCAGTTCGGCCATCTCTCCGCTTGGAGGAGGAGCCGAGCATGGAAGTGCAGATCATCGTGGGGATTCTGGGCGCGGCTGGCGTTATATCGGCTTTCATGTACGCCCTGAAGGGGCTCCTCGATCAGCTCCCTGACCTCATCAGGTCGGTGCGTCTTGTGCTGGACGAGTTGCGGCGAACCGGGCCCACGTCTTCGCCAGGGTCGGAGGAGCGCCGCCCGTCCTCCGGAAGTCCTGATGATTTGTGAGAACGGTGCCCTGCGACGCCCAACTGCCAAGCATGTGCCGGAGTTGGGCACACGAGGGAACGGTCAACGGGCAAACCCCGGAGGCATGTCACGCAAGCGGGAGAGGCCGGTGACATCCCAGACGGCATGCTCTCGGGTTGTATGGGTGATTCGCGCTTCCGAGGCCACGGGCGGCGCTCTTTGCACCCGTCTGATTGCCGCCTCTCCCTGTCTCTCAACTCTCTTGCTGCATCATTAGTTGACTGCATAGCATCACGTTCACGATTGCGAATAGATAGTTGTTCGGGTGCGTCGGGGGGCCTGGTGTGGCGTTGATGATGGCGGTGGCGGCCGTCTGGGGCGTGCTGCAACTGTTCGCCTTTTCCTGGCCGACGCGTTCGGTGCGCCTGTCGACCGTGCTGCTGGCGCTTGCGGTGGGTGTGTACGGGTGTGGCGTGGCGACGGCGTTGGTGCAGCTCGCTTACACCCGTATCTACGCGGAGCAGTCGGGACAGTCGCTGGTGACGGTGGTGAACATGACCAGCTACACGGTGGCTCCTTGGGTCGAGGAATTACTCAAGGTTGCCCCGCTGTTGCTGGCGGGATTGAGTCTGAGGGTCCGCCGCCAGTGGGGGCTGACCGACTTCGTGGTGGTGGGTGCGGCGCTGGGGGGCGGCTTCGGGCTGCTAGAGGCGGTTCTCCGCTTTGGCCTGGATGCGGACCGGGCGATCGCCCGCGGTGAGGGCTGGATCATCCCCGACAGCTTGTCCCCGCCCTACGTGCCGGGCCTGGGGCAAGTGTTGACTTCCTGGCTCCCCGCGCCGTTCAGCCAACTGGACTTGGGCGGCCCTCCAGTCACGGAAACGTTCACGCACCTGGTGTGGACGGCCATGGCCGGCTTCGGAGTGGGACTATGGTGGCGCGCACTCGGTTGGGTGCGACTGTTGTCAGTGCTTCCCCTGGTGGCCGCCGCCGTCCATCACACGGTCAACAACTACGCGGTACAGGAACACGCCGATTGGGCCACGGAGTGGCTGGAGTCCCTGGACGGTTTGGCATGGGCGGCGCCACTCACGTGCCTGGCCATCGCCATGGCCGTGGACCTGCGCTGGCTTCACCGGGGCAAGCGCACTGTGCCGGGCGTACTGCTCGCGTCTGAACGTACCGACGGCGACAGCTTCGGAGCACTGCTTCGCTATTCGGCCTGGCGTCTGCCATGGAGCCTGCTGATCGTCCTGCGCTTTGTCAGGCTGCGGCGCTCCTTGCTCTACGCCGCCGCGTCGGCGCCGCCCGACGACAGCGGGGAACTGCGTGGCGTGGTCACGGGGATCACGGCCCGCATGGACGCATCCGACAACCAGCGTGCCTGGCAGACGTTGAACATCCGCGCATGGCTGAAGGCGACTCGAGCGGCCCGCCGTTCCCGGGAGCGGTGGCTGCTGCTTATTCCCTGTGTACTGGCGTTGCCTGCGTTGCTGTTCCTGGGCGTCGGCTCGTTCACCTCTACTGCCGACCTCCAGGACTTCTTCAGTACCGGCTCGGGGCCGAAAATTCTCATGGGCTTCGGCATCGCCGCCCTGGCTTGGATCACCTACCAACTCACCGCTCTGCTGCGCACCTGGCGGCTGGTGTCAGCGCAGCCGATGGGGGAACTGCTGGCAGTCCATCGCTTCCGCCTCGCAACCGCATTAGGGGCGGCTACCACCGGCGCACTCCTGCTGTGGCGCGGGTTCGGCGACGCCGGCCCCGACGGCAGGGCCATCCGCACGCTGCATCTGCTCGACGCCCTGAACACGTTCCTGGTCTACCTCGGCTTCGCCCTCCTCCTGCTCGCCCTGCTTGCCTTGTTCCCTCCCGGCGGGTTCGCGCTCGCCGGAGGGGGAGTGGTCGGCGCCCTCACCGCAGAGGCCGCGCTCAACGCTGGTGTCCTCGGTACTGCCGGTGTTGTGCTGATGGCGGTCGGCGCAGGGGGAGCGGGTGCGAGCGAATCGAGCGGCGGCAGGAGCGAGGGCACCCCGCAATGGCTGCTTGACAAGTGGAAGAAGGGGCGCGAGTTCAACGAGGAGAATTGGCCACGTTACCCGGCGAACGAGATCTATCTTGAGAACGGAAAATTCCTGGACTCGTACCGGCCTGGAAAAGAGATCGTCTCACGCAAGCAGACACAGATATCGAAGATCAAGCCGGAGACGTTCAGGAACTAT
Source organism: Streptomyces sp. S.PNR 29 (assembly GCF_030386795.1). Classification (GTDB taxonomy): domain Bacteria; phylum Actinomycetota; class Actinomycetes; order Streptomycetales; family Streptomycetaceae; genus Streptomyces. Next base: position 443,093 of record NZ_JANUQM010000001.1, on the reverse strand, counting down.
CTGCGCGAGATCAACCAGAAGTACAAGGCGGGAACAAAGATCCCGGACACACCGAAAGCGCGCGCAGAATATCCACAGCTGATCGGAAAACCCTTGAAGGGCAAGTACTATCTGGAAGTCCCTGTCCAGTCGCAGCCTGTGCCAGAATGGGCGCTCAGGGAAGCAGCGAACCACGGCGTGATAATCCGGGACGTGCAGGGTCTCGTCTACCGGCTACCGAAGGGCACGGGCTGAAGCAACCATGATCTGGACCTACTGCGAGCAGTGGAACAACCTCACCGAGACGCCCGTGAACACCCTGACGCCCGAGCAGGCCCAGGCCAGGCATGTGTCCGGCCAGTTGTACACCGCAGTCGCCTTCCCCCAAAAGAATTCAGCGCCGGCACTGCGCGTCGAAATGCGCCTGGAGACCGGCTACAGCTCAGTCATTTTCATGGATGAGTACGGCCGCGACTCCCTCGACTACACGTTTACCCTCATCAATGGGTCCCTCTTCCTTGAGACAGCAACCTCATACGACTACGGCGACTCGCAGGAGCGCGGCGGATACGCCGATGCGGAGCGCATGGAGTCCTACGAGTTCACCACTGATGGCATCATTCGGCGGACTGTAGAGGCCGATGGCGAGGAAACGAGGGAAAGCCGCCGCGGCATTGACGTCGCCAGCAATTGGGAGGCTGTTCCCAATTTCGGGACCTACGATTCGTTGATACGGCGCGACCGCGCTTGAACTCACGGTCCATGAAGCCGTTCGCCCGATGGGTCACAGGTGGCTTCCCAGTACGTTGCGGCCCTGACTCCGTACAGTTTCTTGCCGTGCACCCCAGCCCGGTGGCGCGCATGGCGGGAAGCGCGTGCCCCTGATGATCGGGACACGATCGGGGCAGCGCCCAGCCGGGCGGAGACCTGACCAGGCACTGCTATGAACCCGAGCAAAAGCGCATAGGTCCTGAAAGGGGGTCACCTACCAGTAAGGTGCGGCTCCAGGATCAGGATCACATCAAGGTCCCCTGCTCGTACTGGTCGGCCATCGGCGAGAGCTCGCGCACCTCGTCGCCGGTTGTGTCCTTCCACCAGGCGGCGAAGACCCTGCGGTGGCACCACTGCGCCGGGTCGGCCAGGTCTTCGAAGCAGAGCAGGACCAGCCGGTGTTCCTGCTCCGCGTTCACGATGGCCCGTAGCCGCTCCGCGATGCGCGCAGGACCGAGCTGGTCGAGGTCGGCCCGGTAGGCGGCGGTGAACTCGGGGAGGGGCTTGGTGAAGTACTCCCGGCGCGGCGCCAGCTCCCGTACCGCGTGCTGGAGGGGGTAGGGGAGCTTGAACCGCGGGGCGCCCAGGGTGATGCGTACGGGCACCCCTTGCGGGGGCTGGAATGCCTGGTATCGGTTGGTGAAGAGGGTGAGCAACCTGGCTCCTTCCTTGCTGGGGACGAGTGTCCCGTCATGCGTCTGGCCCCGGTCGGGTTCGACCGGGGCCGTTGGTGGTCTGGCCGGTGATCCGGCCGGAGGGTCACCACTTGTTCTGCCGCCACGCGCGCTTTTCCGCGTGACGCGCCGCTCGGCGACGCAGCTTCTTGGCTTGGGGATCGTGCTCACCGGGATACAGAAAGCAGGTGCACCCACGGCCGGCGTAGCGGCAGGTCTGTCCATGCCCGCGGCGGAGCGCGCCCAGCATCTTGGTCATTTCGGAATCCCGTCTCGGTGGCCGCCCGCGCGTCTGCCCCGTGCACCGCGTCGGCCGCGCCTCGCACTGGCGGGGGCTGTCGGACCGGACCGTGAGGTCCGGTCCGACAGGCGGGGCTCAGTCCTGGGGGCTGGCCTTCCGGGTGGTGGGCTGTGCCAGATGGATGGCGATGTCAAAAGCCTGGGGCTCAGAGTTCGGGAACTCGGCCGTCACACGCAGGACCCGGTTGCACTCGCTGGCAACCCTGGAAGCCGTAGTCTTCTCGGTCTCGATAATGAACTCGGATGCCGGGCCAGGGATCCTGTCACGCGCCGAGTCCATGAGGTACTCAAGGAAGTCGGTGAGGTTCCGGATGCCCGGGTCTGCCGATTCCTGACCCCAGTCCAGTTGAGAGTTGTCCATTACTCATCCCTCTTTTCCACTGTTGAGTTGAGAATGTTTTTCCTGCTTGACATTTATAATCTTAATGGAATTTGGGGGCCTAGTACATATTCACCCGGAATTAATATCCGGGATTTCTGGGTGAATTTACGCGCGCTTTTGAGGAGGCGCTCGCGCGGTGCCGCAGACAGCAAGCGACGCGGCCGGGATGCCCCCGGCCGCGCCCCTGGAGGGGAGGGACGGGGCCCGGACGCGCCAGGCCCCCTCCGCCTCACTTCGCCATTGCGGGCTCCTCCGTCTTGGCCGCCCCCGTGGCGGGCTCTGTCTTCTTCTGGGCCGGGACGGTGCGGGTGGGGCTCTTGGCCGCGCCCGTGGCCTTCGCGCGGGGGGCCGCCGGCCTGGCGGCCGCCTTCCTGGCGGTCGGCTTCGTCGCAGCCGTGGCCGATCCCTCGGACTTGGCCGCGCCCTGCTGCTTGGCCGCCTGCGTCTTGGTGGCCTGCTGCTGGGCAGCCTCCTGCTGGACCTCGACGGCCGCCTTGTTGAACTCGGCCTCCATGGCTCGCTGGATGCCCTGGGCCTTGCTGAGCATGTTCTTCACCATCTGGACCTTGGCGTAGAGGCGGGTGACAACCCGCAGGTGGCGGGCGAGGTCGTCGCCGAGAATGACGGCCAGGTCTTCGGGCTTCTTCTCGGCCAGGTCCTCCAGCAGCGGGATCAGGACCTCTTCCGCCTTACCGAGGCTGTCCTTGGCCTTGGCCTTGGCCTTCTTCCGCTTCTCCTGCTCCTCGGCCGACGGGGCCTCCTCGCTGGTGAGGGAGGTCTGCTTCTCCATCATCTTCAGGCCGTTGGCGAAGTGCTGGGCCTCGGCCTCGCTGTCGAAGTCGCCGCGCACGTAGCGCATGGCCGCGACCATCTGGTTGGCCGGGCTGAGCTGGGCGATGTGCCAGGCCAGGTTGTTCTTGATCTGGCCCTTGTCGACCATCTCGGCGACCTCGGGGCGCAGGGTGAGCAGGCCGAGGCGCCAGGTGATGTGGGTCTCCGTCTTGCCGAACTGCTTGGCGATCTTGGCCGGGGTCCAGCCGGCCGCCTTGAGGTCGGCGTAGGCGCCGGCCTCTTCCATGATCGTCATGTCCTGGCGGTTGACGTTCTCGGCGATGCTGAGGACGTACGCCTTTTCCTCGCTGGCGTCCTCGATGACCTTGGCAGGGATGACCTCCAGGCCGGCCGCCTGGCAGGACCTCCACCGGCGCTCGCCCGCGATCAGCATGTAGGGGACTTCAGCCCCCTCGACCGGCCGGACGACGACCGGCTGGAGGAGGCCGTTCTCCTTGATGCTGCCCGTCAGCTCCTCCTGCTGCGCCTCGTCGAAGAACTTGCGGGGCTGGTCGGGGTTGGGGGCGATCTCGGAGACCTTGAGGTTAGCGAACATTTCCCGCACCTTTCATATCCTTAAGGGAAGCCGCCTTTTCGGCTTTCCCTTTTTCCTTACACTTATATCTTAATCGCATACACCTCTAATGCAAGTGGGAATTCTTTTAATTTCGAGAATTCAATTCTGCATTTCCCGGCCGAATGCGCCCCCTTGCGAGAGAGGCGCCTCAGGGCCGCTCAAGGTCACGGCGTCAGACCGCGCCCTGAAATAGGCGAGCCCGCCGCAGTCTTGCGACTGTGGCGGGCTCCGCTCCCATCCACTCACCCCATGGCCGCATCGATGCGGCCGCTCCTCGCGGGTGGGGCGCGGGGGGGTCGGCCACCCGCGAGGAGCAGGGAAGGGCGCCGCTCACGCGACGCCGCCGGCGCAGGGTTCCTGCGGCTGCTGTACCCGCCCGGCAGGCCCGAACATACATGACCGATCCAGTCGTGTCACCTATCTCTATCGCTGAAACGTCAGTCGTCTCGCACCTCGCTGTCCGGCCGCTGTCTGCTGGTCAGCGCCTGAGCCTCCAGTACTCTGCGCGCTTCGTTCAGCGCCTGCGCGCTTGCCCCTCCCCGGAGCACGCGCGGAGGTTTCTTGGCCAACTCCGCGATCCGCCGCTCGTCTGGCTCGGACATGCGATTCCTCCCGTAAACGGCAAGCGCGTCGCCGTGACCCGCCCGCCAGACGCTCCCCGTGCGCGCCCGCCCAGCCGCAGGTGCGTGGTGCGACGCGACGCCCACCTCGTTCACCGCACTCCTTCACGGAAACCGTCCACCAAACCGTATAAGCCATCCGACCTGCGCTGTAGTGTAAATGTCAAGCGGTTACTATGCGTTGAGCATATGCCTGGACAAGGAGCGGGGACATGGCAGACGCGTCGGGCGCGCCCGAACTCATGAGCCTGAGCGAGAAGTTGCTTGCCTTGTTCCGTCTGCGTCGCGATGCGGACGGCTTCACGCCCAGCGCCCACGACATTGCGAAGGCGACGTCAAAGCCTCCTCACTGCAAACCAGTTGTGTCGCACGGCCAGGTCAACAGCCTGCTGAACGGCTCTAGTTGCAACCCCCGGTCATCCACCGTCACCGCACTCTCCCAGGCGCTCGGCGCCCCGGCCGCGTTCCTGCTGCCAGGACCGGAATGGGACGACCTCACCGCGCTGTGCGTGTTCCGGGAACAGCCCGAGGCGCGCGAGGTACTGCGCTTAATGCAAGGCCTCCCGGCAGAGGACATCGTTGAAGTCATGTCGATGCTCAGGAAGATGCGCCGGGATGCGGGACTTCCCGAAGACGTCCCGGCGATCCCCCCACCGCCCCCTGGCGTCGACCAACCTCGTGAAGGCCGGCCGCGTCGCCGCTTGAGCCTGAGCGAAGCCGCTGAAAGGGCAGCGGCTGACCTGGAAGGACGCTGAACCCCTTGGACACCCCCCTCTTCAGCGCGAGCGCCCTGCTCATCGCACTCGCCACGGCCGCCTACCTCACCTACGCTCCCCACCCCCCACGCCGGCAGCCGTCCTTCACGGCCCGCCGCGCCCGCGTCGTGCTGTGTGAGAGCGCCTTCGCCAGTGCCTTCCTTCTGGTTCCTCAGGTTGCCGAAGCCGTGGACGGCGTCACCGGCCATGGAGGTGCGGGCGCTCTCCTGTGGGCCCTGACCAGCGGGCTGACCATTCTCAGCATGCAACTCGTGACGGTGAGCTGGTGGCAGCCGACCATCGGCGTGCGCAGAGCCGTCGTGGCCTACATCGTCTTCTTCTGCTGCGTCATGGCCGTGCTGGCCTGGGAGTTCCAGTACGTCCGCGCCTCATCCGCGGAGCTGTTCTCCGCACCCGATGTCGACGGCATGGAGGCCGCGTTCGTGCTGACGCACCTAGGCTTCCTGGACGTCATGGCCATCACTGTCAGCCTGCAGTACATCCTCTTGGCCTGCGCCGCCTGGCGGCGCTGGCGCGTCGCAGCCGCCGGTCTCGCCGTCGCTGCCGTGGGGTGTGTGTTGGGTCTGGCGTACTCCGTCGCCCGCACCGGGATCACCATCGCCCACCTCGGGGGATGGGCCTGGCCGTCCTTCGTGGAGACGCACTTCGTGCCCATCACCGGCGCCCTGGCGGCGCTCCTCGTCGCCGTGGGAGTCACGCTGCCCACGGTCGCGAAACGGCTCCTCCTGCCGCGCGCCCGGTCGGCAACGAACCGGGCCGTCAAGGACACAGCCGTCAGGCGGATTGCACTTCCGTAGACGGCGCCGTATCCCACGAGCGCCACTTCAAGCGGACCCGGTCCGCGTCCACGGTGCGCGAGCCCCTGGACGCGGCCGGATACACGGCGATCTGCTCCAGCATCAGCACCACGACACCCTGCTTCGCCACCATCGGCGCGTGTTTCCACCACCGCACCAGATCCGGCACGCTCCCCACGGGCACATGCTCAACCCGCTCAAGGAACCGTGCCCGCGCCCTGTCCGCCTTTGCCTGCGCCGACAACTCCTTGTCGGCCGCCTTGAACGCCTGGAGCGACATACCCGAGGGGCGGGCGTAGTCCTCGCCCAACTGCTTCTGGCGGCGCTTGGCGTCATCAGCCCGCTCACGCAGCTTCACCGCCTCCGCCAGCAACTGGTCGCGTGCCTGCTCGATCAGCGCACTGACCTCGGGCTTGGCCAGCTCAGCCAGCACATGCTCGGCGACGTACGTCTCCAAAAGGTCGGCGTTAATCCGTACGCGCCCGCAGCCGCCGGGGTGCTGCCTGGTGCTCGGCATGCAGCGGTGGCCCCGGCTGCCGGCGTTGGAAGGAGCAGCGCCAAGGGGATGGGCACACAGACCGCACACCGTGAGCTCACCGCTCAGCAGATACTCCTGTTGCGGCGCCCGCTCTGCTTCCGACTGGTGCTTGCGCCGCATCGCGCGGATCTTCCGGAACTGCTCAGGCGGGATCAGCTCCGGCCCTCCGGAGGGCAGCAGGTTGCCCTCCTCGTCCTCGTAAAGGCCGGCGATGGCTGGGTGATCCAGGACTGAGGCCAGAGCGGCAGGCCGCCACTCATTGCCCAGGGTTGTGCGGTGCCCCTCTTCGTTCATCCAGATGATGATGTCCTCATAGGGCTGGCCGGCCTCCCGTAGGTTGGCGGCCTCTTGCAGAGGCGCCACCTCGTCGTCCTTCGGCCTTCTGTAGGCGGCATCCGCGAACCCGTACAACCTCGGCACAGAATCTCCCCAGCCTTCTCCGACCCCGATCCGCCTCCCATGCTAGCGAAGATAGGTCACACTGTTGCAAGGATCAGACCGCTTCCGGTGCGCCGACTTGCACCGCAGCTATTTCACAAGGGCTACACGTACGTGCCCTCCACGCCTAGGAGCTTCCACAGCTCCGCCGTCGGCACCCGGACCGTGCTGCCCAACGTGAGCGTCCGCACCGGGAAACAGTCGCTACGGATCAAGGCATACGCCTTATCCCGGCTGATCCCCAAAGCCCGGGCCGCCGTTGTCACGTTGACGGTGGCCGGAAGAGCCATCAGCTCCGCGAGTCCCATGGCCCCCGACGAAGCCTGCTCCTGCACGCCCTGAACAGTCATCTTGTTGGTCGCAATCTCCCCCGCGCCAACTTGCAGGCGACTTTACATGAGTGTCCGACAGCCCCCGGAAGATCGAGAAAGATCGCGCAACGCGATCACAGAACCAACCGGCAGCACCCAGATCGTGGGTGCCAGGGCAAGGGACAGCGATGTTCGAGGACAAGACCTACAAGCGGTGCGCCTGCAAGGGCCCCCTGATGGACAAGGAGGGCAAGCCGGTCCTCAAGGAGGATGGCACACCGAAGATCGGCTACCTGGAGAAGCGGTGCCCCAAGCTCAAGAGGCGAGACCACGGCTCCTGGTACTACTCGATCGAACTGCCGCCGGGTCCCGGCGGCAAGCGCGAAACAGCCAAGAAGGGAGGCTTCCGCACACAGAAGGACGCGGCAACAGCATGCAAGGAGATCTGGGAGCTTGCCCAAGGCGGCGTACAAGTCAAGTCCACCGAGACCGTAGCCGAGTACCTACGCCGCTGGTTCGCCAAGCGCGTCGACCTCAAGCGGTCCACCCGCAAGGGCTACGACGACCACATCGAACGCGTCTTCATACCCGCCCTGGGCCACCTCAAGATGCGCGATCTGCGCACCCGCCACATCCAGGACATGTTCAAGGCCATCTGGGCCAGCAACAAGATCCACCAGCAAAACCGCGAGGCAGCCGAAGAAGCCCTCGCCGCCGAGCGCGCCGCCCACAAGGCATGGCGCACCTGCACGACTCGTCCCCGCCCGCCCGAGCTCCGCCAGAACTGGAACGACGCCAAGGCCGCACTCCGAACAGCCCGCAGCAAGCCGCGCCACATCACCGGGCCCGGCACCCAACTCAAGATGAACAACACGCTCAGTGCCGCTCTCGACGACGCACTCGCCGAGAAGCTGATCAGCGAGAACTGGGCCAAGAGCGTCGTCCTGCCGAAATACGTCCGCCCCAAGCCACTGGTGTGGACCGACGAACGCGTCGCCCGCTGGCGGGCCACTGGCGAGAAGCCGGGCAAGGTCATGGTCTGGACGCCCGAGCAGACCGGAACCTTCCTCGACGCCGTCGCCGAGCACCGGCTCTACCCGATGTTCCACCTGATGACCTTCCGAGGCCCGCGCCGCGGCGAAGTCGCCGGCCTTCCCTGGAGCGAGACCGACCTCACGATCGGCACCGTCCACATCAGTGAGCAACTCGTCGCCTCCTCCTACGAGGTCTGGGAGGACACCCCCAAGAGCGAAAGCGGAGCCCGCACCATTGCGCTGGACTCCGAGACACACGAACTGCTCAAGCTCTGGCGGCAGCGCCAGCAGGCCGAACGCGAAGAATGGAACCGCGTCCACGAGGAGTGGCAGCGCCTCAAGGCCCAGGGGGTTGAGCCGGATGACAAGGCCCCGAAGGAACCCTGGAAGGACACCGGTCTCGTCTTCACTTGGGAGAACGGGGAGGCCTACCACCCCGAGTACCTGTCGCAGATGTTTGAGCGGCTGATCGCGAAACTGGGCCTGCCCCCCGTCCGCCTTCACGACCTCCGCCACTGCGCCGCCACCCTCTCCCTGGCCGCCGGCATCCACATGAAGAAGATCCAAGCCCTCCTCGGCCACAGTAGCTACTCGCTCACGGCCGACACCTATACCTCCGTGCTGCCGCAGTTCGAGAAGGCCGAGGCTGAAGCTCCGGTCGCCCTCGTGCCGCGAGCGGCCAAGCAGCAGGAGCCTCCGGCTGTGCCCGACGTTCCCAGCGATGAGCCGGGGGAGACGGCTGCCTGACGGCTTGTTCCCAGAGCGTTCCCAGCACACATGAGGAAGGCCCTCCGCGATCTTGGCGGAGGGCCTTCCTCATGCTCACACAGGCTCTGACCTGGTGTTTCTCTGTGCCCCCGGCAGGATTCGAACCTGCGACACCCGCTTTAGGAGAGCGGTGCTCTATCCCCTGAGCTACGAAGGCGTGGATCTCGGTGAGATCCGACGACTAGCGTAGCGGATAAGGGATCGACGATGGCAAGGTTCCCGTTCTCGCAGGTCAGGTGTCTCTGGCGGGTCCTGGCGGCCGTGCCGGGGCGCCGGAATCCGTCGGGTTCGTGGCACGGCCGGAACATCGTCGGGCCCCCGGGCCGGCTTCGGCTAAGGCTGTCGACCCGCCGGGCCGGCTTTGGCTAAGGCTTGCGGCCCACTCCGCAGTAGGCGTCGACGGGAACAGCGGGCCGGGGTGATGTACCGGGGTCCGGGCGCCATTCGGTGACCGGGACGACGCCGGGGGCCACCAGTTCCAGGCCCTGGAAGAAGCCGGCGATTTCGTCGACCTCACGGACGTAGTACGGCACCGCGCCGCTTGAGTTGTACGCCTTGGACGCGGCGATCATTCCCTCGCTGGTCGCCGTGCTGTCGCTGATGACCAGGTGGCTGCCCGACGGGAGGCCGTTCATCAGGCGGTGTACGAGGTCGCGGGCCTGGTGGTGGTCGGCGACGTGGCCGAGGGTGTTGAGGATCATGAGGGCGACCGGCTGGGACAGGTCGAGGGTGGCCGCCGCCGCTTCCAGGACGGACTCGGGCTGGTAGAGGTCGGCGTCCAGGTAGGCGGTCCTGCCCTCGGGGGTGCTGGTGAGCAGGGCGTTGGCGTGGGCCAGGACGATGGGGTCGTTGTCGACGTACACGATCCGGGCGTCGGGGGAGACGCGCTGGGCCACCTCGTGCGTGTTGTCGGCGGTCGGCAGGCCGGTGCCGATGTCCAGGAACTGCCGGATGCCCTGTTCGCCGGCCAGGTAGCGCACGGCACGTCCCAGGAAGTGCCGGCTGGTGACCGCCACGTCGACCAGGCCGGGGAAGATCGTTTTGATGTGGTCGCCGATCTCCCGGTCGACGTCGTAGTGGTCCTTGCCGCCGACGAAGTAGTTCCAGAAGCGCGCCGAGTGCGGCTTGGAGGTGTCGATCCGGGCCCGTATCTCCGCGGAGTCGGCGATCGGGGGGGTGGGGTCTGACACGGCGGATCCTCCTGCGGACCGGACGGGGGTGGGCGGTCGGGCACCAACCTAGGCGAAGTCGGCGGGAGAGCAGGGGAGTTGCGGGCCACGCCTGTCACTTACCGTAAGGTTTTGGCCAAATGAAGTGACCCGGCTGCGCAGCGGTCCGGCTCAGGACAGCGGCACCCGCCTGAAGCGCCCCGCCACCCTCAGGTCCTCCTCGATGCGGGCGGCCGTCGACGCGAGTTCCGGGAGGATGTCCTCGACGCACTCCCGCGTCGTGTGCCGCGCCACGTGCATCGCGGTGTTCACCGCGGCCACCACCCGGCCCGTACGGTCGCGGACCGGGACCGCGAGCGAGCGCAGGCCCTCCTCCAGTTCCTCGTCGACCAGGGCGTAGCCCTGGGACCGGACCTCCTTCAGCACGCCCGCCAGGGCCGCCTCGCTCGTCACCGTGTGCGGGGTCAGCGGGCGCAGGTCCCCGAGGACACGGTCCGGCTCCGGGACGTCCGCCAGCAGCACGCGGCCCAGGGACGTCGCGTACGACGGCAGTCGCGTGCCGACCGTGATGTTGACGCTCATCACGCGGCTCGTGGTCACCCGCACCGTGTACTGGATCTCCTCTCCCGAGTCCGTCAGGACCGCCAACGACGTCGACTCGTGGACGCGAGCCGCGAGCGCCGCCAGGTGCGGGTGGGCGATCTGCGCCAACGACGTACGGGACAGGGGCGGGAAGCCCAGGGACAGGACCTGGGGGGTGAGGGTGAAGGTGCGGTCGGGGCCCGGTGCCACCAGGCCCTCGTGCTCGTATGTGATCAGCGCCCGGCGAGCCGTCGCCCTCGCCAGGCCCGTCGCCTTCGCCACCTCCGTGAGGGTCAGCGCCTCCCTGCCCTCCCCGAAGGCCGTGAGGACCGTCAGGCCGCGCGCCAGCGATTCGATGAACTCCCTGCCCAGTTCCTGCTTCGACGCGCCCGTCCAGGTCGCCAGGCCCGTGCGGACCGGGCCGGGCTGCGGCGGTGGGGCGGTGCGCAGGTCGTGTTCCATGTCCGCCACCGCCGACCTCAGGCGGGGCAGGAGGGTGTCGCGCAGGCCCTGTGCCGTGTGCCGGCTCGTGTGGCTGACCACGCTCGCCACGCACGCCACCCGGCCCGTACCCGGGTCCCGTACCGGTACGGAAACGGCGACCAGGCCCGGTTCGATCAGCTGGTCGTCCAGGGCCCAGCCGTCCGTCGCCGCCTGTGCGGCCCGGCGTTCGAAGTCCGCGTCCGGTGTCGCGTGCGCTCGCGGCGGTACGGCCGGGAAGGTGCGGTCCTCCGGGTCCGCCGTCCGGCGTTCGCGCCAGCGCTGCCAGTCCTGCTCCGTCCACTCCGTCGCGAACAGCGGGCCCGGCGCGGTGCGTTCGGCGGGCAGCAGGTCGCCGATGCGGAAGCTCAGGGACATCGCGCGGCGGCGGGTCGCCTGGTGGATGAAGCGGATGCCGTCCCGGTCGGCGACCGCCAGCGAGACCGACTCGTCCAGCTCGTCGGCCAGGGCGTCCGCGCGCGCGTCCAGCAGGGCGGGCAGGCGGAGGGCGGCCAGATAGGCGTTGCCCAGTTCCATCAGGCGGGGGGCCAGGTGCACGTCACGGCCGTCCAGGCGGACGTAGCCCATGCGGGCCAGGGTCGCCGTGATGCGGTCCACCGTGGAGCGGGCGAGGCCCGTGGCCCTCTCCAGCGCGCTCAGGTTCAGTGTCCCGTCCGCCTCGGTCAGCCGCCGCAGTACCGCGATGCCGCGGATCAGCGGCGTGACCGCCTCCGCCGGTACGGGGTCGGCCGCCTGGTGGGCGTCGTGCGTGGTGTTCGCGGGCATCGGCTCTCCGGTACGGCGGTCGCGGCAGGCCTACCGTATGCGGAAGGGTTCCCCGACCCCGACGCCTCATCCGGCAGCAGCCGCCGCGCCTCGGTCGGTAGCCGCTCCGCGCTACGGCGGCACCCGGTCCGTCGCCGCGCCGCCCCTCATTTCCGGGTCACCCGCACCCGATGGTCCCCCGCCCGGTCCGCCCTGGCCACCGCGATCACGATCCCCCGCCGCGGGTCCTCGAACTTCTCGCCCGGTGTGAGGGTCGCGTCCGAGAGTTCCGCGTGGACGTTCGGGCTGCGGGCGCAGCCGCCGCTGTCCCGGCGGGAGTCGTGGACCGTCACCGGGCCCATCCCGGTGTCGACGTTCGCGTCGATCCGGTATATCAGCACGCCGGGACGGCACACGGCCTCGTCGTTGCCGGCCCGGGTGCGCAGTTCGACGGCGTACCCGGTCCGGGCGTCCAGCGGAACGACGACCAGCTTGGAGCCGCCCGCGCGGGCCAGCGGCGTCAGCGTGTACTCGGCGGTTCCCGGCGCGGCAGCGCAGTGCACCTGTGCGGCGTCCAGCCAGCCCAGCTTCCACTTGTGCCAGCCGAGCAGGTCGTTGTTGGCGCCCCAGTCCTCGCTCATGATGTCCCAGTGGCCGACCGCGCCCCCGCCCTCCTGGGTGTAGAGGTCGGGCAGACCGAAGACGTGGCCGTTCTCGTGCGGCAGGACGCGGTAGCCGGTGCGGTGGTAGGAGCCGGAGCCGTCGTCCTGGCGGGAGTAGACGAAGGACGCGTTCGCCACCGGGATGCCGTCGGCCACCGGCGCCTCCGTGTTGCCGGCGAAGGTCACGGAGAGGACCGTGTCCAGGGCGGAGGGGCCGGCGTTGGGGGTCACCAGGACGTTCAGGAGGTCGTACGCCTTGAAGTCCACCGTCGGGTCGGCCGCCGCCACTATGTCCTGGACCAGATCCCGGTAGCCGGGGTCGAAGGGGGCGCCCCGGTCTATGCCGTACGCCTGGAACGGCTTCGGCATGCGCAGCCAGTCCCGGATCGGTGTCTCGGGGCGGTAGTCCAGGCGGCCGTAGGAGCTGGTACGGAACCACTGCCGGGTCTGCGGGAAGAACTCCGCGAAGCGGTCGAGCGCGTCGCCCTCGCCGGGCGCGTCGGAGAAGTCGACCATCAGGGTGAGGGCACGGACGGTTCCGGTGGAGCGGGAGTAGCCCTCGGAGGTCGGGATGCCCTCCGACATCTGCACGTCGCGGTCGCTGCGGATCATGCAGGGGCCGTGGGAGGAGGAGCGGGGCGGGGCGGTCGGCCCGGCCCCGGCCGTCGTGGCGCCCTGGGTGAGGCGTCCGGTGCCGGCCGAGGTGCTGACCGCGAGGGTTAGGGCGGTGGCGGACATCAGGGTGGCCACGCGGCGGGGACGTATCCGGCGGGCCCTCGGCTGTGCCCCCATGCAGGACCTCCCGCGTGCCGTGGCAGCCGTCGTCATCGACTGCGCCCTTTCGGTCACCCTGTGTCGAGAGGGTGTGCGGGCGCGCGTTGGAGGAGACCGATCGTGGGATTTCCGCCGGTAGGTGTGTGGCTCAGGTCACATGAAATCTTCGTCGAAGTGGGAAATAACCGGGGAGCGTCTCCCCGTTTAGTCGTGTGTCCGAGCGAAACGGGGACTCCCTCCCCGGATCGCGTCACCCAGCCATCCGATCAGCGAACCGGTGATCACCAAGCCACCTGAGGAGTACGCCGTGGAGACCGCCACCCCCGTGCAGCGCAAGGCGAGCCGGCCGCGCGCCGACGCCCTGCGCAACCGGGAGCGGATCGTCACCGCCGCCCGGGAGATGTTCGTCGAGTACGGCCCCGACGTGCCGCTGGACGAGATCGCCCGCCGGGCCGGCGTCGGCAACGCCACGGTGTACCGCAACTTCCCGGACCGCGACGCCCTGGTCCGCGAGGTCGTCTGCTCGGTCATGGACCGTACGGCGCGGGCGGCCGAACGCGCGCTCGCGGAGGCCGGTGACGCGTTCGAGGCGCTGGAGCGTTTCGTGCACGCCGCCGCCGACGAGCGGATCAGCGCGCTGTGCCCGATGATCCGGAGCACCTTCGACAAGCATCACCCGGACCTGGAGGCCGCGCGTGAACGGGTCGACCGGCAGATCGCGGAGCTCATGCACCGCGCCGAGGCGGCCGGGCAGCTCCGTTCCGACGTGGACGTCGGCGACATCATGATCGCCGTGGCCCAGCTCAGCCGGCCCCCGGCCGGTACCGACTGCGTCCATGCCGACCGCTTCGTCCACCGCCATCTGCAGCTGTTCCTGGACGGGCTGCGGGCCCCCGCCCGTTCCGCCCTGCCGGGCACGGCCGTGACCATGGAGGATCTGCGCCGGCCCTGACCGATCAGTTCAGCGCACCAGGCCAGTCACCACTGGCACAGTCTCTTTTTCCGTATCTCTTTTTCCCCATCTCTTTTTTCGTCACAGGTTTTTCGTCACAGGTTTTCGTCACAAAGTCCCGGAGTGGGTACCCCCATGTCTGAAACAGCCGCAAAGGCTCCCGGCGTCCCGGATGCCGGCCGCTGGAAAGCGCTCGTCTTCATCGCGCTCGCCCAGCTGATGGTCGTCCTCGACGCCACCATCGTGAACATCGCCCTGCCCTCCGCCCAGCAGGACCTGGGCATCTCGGACGGCAACCGCCAGTGGGTCGTCACGGCTTACGCCCTCGCCTTCGGCGGTCTGCTGCTGTTCGGCGGCCGGATAGCCGACCTGTGGGGCCGCAAGCGGGCCTTCGTCGTCGGTCTGGGCGGCTTCGCCGCGGCCTCCGCGCTGGGCGGCGCGGCCACCAACGAGGCGATGATGTTCGGCGCCCGCGCACTGCAGGGCGTCTTCGGAGCCCTGCTGGCTCCCGCCGCGCTCTCCCTGCTCGCCGTGATGTTCACGGACGCCAAGGAGCGCGCCAAGGCGTTCGGCATCTACGGCGCGATCGCCGGTGGTGGCGGTGCCGTCGGTCTGATCCTCGGCGGTTTCCTCACCGAGTACCTGGACTGGCGCTGGACGTTCTTCGTGAACATCCCGTTCGCGGTGGTCGCCGCGGCCGGCGCGTACTTCGTCATCCGGGAGCCGGAGGGCGGCCGCAACCGCTCCCCGCTCGACATCCCGGGCGTCATCCTGTCCACCCTCGGTCTGGTCGCCCTCGTCTACGGCTTCACCCGTGCGGAGTCCGACGGCTGGAGCGACACCCTGACCGTCGGGATGTTCGTCGCGTCCGGCGTCCTGCTGCTCGCCTTCGTCCTCGTCGAGGCGAAGGTCAAGGCCCCGCTGCTGCCGCTGCGCGTGGTCACCGAGCGCAACCGGGGTGGCATCTACCTCTCGCTCGGGCTCGCGATCATCGCGATGTTCGGTCTGTTCCTCTTCCTGACCTACTACCTGCAGGTCGTGAAGGGCTACTCGCCGGTGAAGACCGGCTTCGCCTTCCTGCCGATGATCGCGGGCATGATCACCGGGTCCACGCAGATCGGCACCCGTCTGATGACCCGGGTCGCACCGCGGCTGCTGATGGGCCCCGGCTTCCTGGTCGCCGCCCTCGGCATGCTGCTGCTGACCCGGCTGGAGATCGGCTCCTCGTACGCCGCCCTGCTGCTGCCGGCGATGCTGCTGCTCGGCCTCGGCATGGGTACGGCGTTCATGCCGGCCATGTCCCTGGCCACCCAGGGAGTGGAGCCGCGGGACGCCGGTGTCGCGTCCGCGATGGTCAACACCTCGCAGCAGGTGGGCGGTGCGATCGGTACGGCCCTGCTGAACACGATCGCCGCCTCGGCGACCACGTCGTACATCACGGACCACATCGCCGGTGCGACCAGCCGGTCCCAGCAGCAGCTGGTCCAGCTGGAGGGCATGGTGCAGGGCTACACCAGCGCGATCTGGTTCGCCGTCGGCATCCTCGTCGTGGCCGCGACCATCGCCCTGACCTTCGTCAACGCCGGCCGCCCGGGCACCACCGCCGTCGCGGGCTCCGGCTCCGGGGAGGGCGTCGAGGACGAGGTGCCGGTGCCGGTCGTCGCCCACTGACGGCGGCCGTCACGTCGTACCCCTTCGGGCCATCCACCAGGCCGTACGGACGAGGAAGGGGACGCCTCCTCCGTACGGCCCCCCAGGACCTGCCCCGGCCGCGCGTTCAGCGCAGCCAGGGCAGGTCCGCACCCGCTTCCTGGGGCTGCAGTCCCTCGGCGACGATCTGCATGATCTCGCCGAGGGACTTCTGCTGTTCCGGGGAGAGCCGGTCGAACACCGCCTGCCGTACGGCGGCCACATGGCCCGGCGCCGTCTGCCGCAGCACCTCCTGGCCCTGGTCCGTCAGCACCGCGAACTGGCCGCGCTTGTCGGAGGGGCAGTCCTCGCGGCGCACCCAGCCGTTCTTCTCCAGGCGCGCGACGGCGTGCGAGAGACGGGAGCGGGTGATCTTCGCCTGCATGGCCAGCTCGGTCATCCGCAGCCGCCGCCTCGGGGACTCGGCGAGCCTGACGAGGAGGGCGTAGTAGATGTGCGGCATGCCCGCGTCACGCTGGAGCTGACGGTCGAGGTGGTCCTCAAGGAGGTACGTGGCCTCGATGTAGGAGCGCCAGACGCGCTGTTCCTCGTCGGTGAGCCAGCGGGGCTCTTCGGCGGGTGCGGAGGTGGATGCCGTGTTCATGCATCCACTCTACGAGGCCTCTTCTTGAGAGTTAAACAAACGGGGCGTACGCTTCCTGGAGAGGTTTAGAGTTAAAGCATCACCGTCGGAGGAGTCACCGCCATGTCCGCCGTCACCCAGGAGCGCATGCCCGCCCTGTACCTCAGTCATGGCGCGCCGCCGCTGGCGGACGACCCCGTCTGGCCCGGCGAACTCGCCGCCTGGTCCGCCGGACTGCCCCGCCCCAAGGCGATCCTCGTCGTCTCCGCCCACTGGGAGGAGGCCCCGCTCGCCCTCGGCGCGACGCGGACCGTTCCGCTCGTCTACGACTTCTGGGGCTTCCCCGAGCACTACTACCGGGTGACGTACGAGGCTCCCGGCGCCCCCGAGCTCGCCGCGTCCGTACGCAAGCTGCTGCGCGCCCCCGGCATCCCCGTGCAGGACGTCCCGGACCGCGGCCTCGACCACGGCGCGTACGTCCCGCTGGTCGAGATGTACCCCGAGGCCGACATTCCGGTTCTGCAGGTCTCCATGCCGACCCTCGACCCGGTGCGGTTGATGGAGATCGGCCGAAAGCTGTCGCCGCTGCGCGACGAGGGCGTGCTGATCGTCGGCTCCGGCTTCTTCACCCACAACCTGGCCGCGCTGCGGCAGGGCGGCATCCCCGCCTGGTCCGCGGAGTTCGACGACTGGGGCCGGCGGGCGCTGGAGGCCGGTGACGTGGACGCACTGCTCGACTTCACCCGCAAGTCCCCGGCGGGCCTGCTCGCCCACCCGCGCACGGAGCACTTCGCGCCCCTGTTCGTGACGATGGGCGCGGCGGACGCGGCCGGGGAGCTGGACCTCCAGAAGTCGGTGATCGACGGGTTCTGGATGGGGCTGGCGAAGCGGTCGGTGCAGTTCGGGTGACCACCGCCCCGCCGGGTGCCTAGAGCTCCTTCTCGTACCAGGCGACGTCCCAGTAGCGGCCGAACTTGCGGCCGACCTCGTGGTACGTGCCGACATGACGGAATCCGAAGCGCTCGTGCAGCCGGGTCGAGGCCTCGTTCGGCTGGGCGATGCCCGCGTAGGCGCGGTGCACGTCCTCGTCCGCCAGGGCCTCGAAGAGGGCCTTGTAGAGAAGGGTGCCGACGCCCCGGCGGCCGGAGTGCGGGGCGACGTAGACCGTCGTCTCCACGGAGGTCACGTAGGCGGGCTTGGGGCGGTAAGGGCTGGATGTGGCGTAACCGAGAATCTCCTGTGAGGTTCCCCCGGAGTTCGCGTCCGTGGCAACCATCAGGCGGTACGGGCCGTCTACTGGGTGGGAGAGCAGCCAAGGGCGGCGCTCTTCCGGAGTGAAGACCGCGGTATCGAATGTGATGGCTGTCTCACGTACGTAGTGGTTGTAGAGGTCGGTGAGGGCCTCCAGGTCACCCTCCACCCCCGGCCTGACCTGGACCTCTGCCCGTTCCGGCAACATCACTCCTCCTCATGTGGCCGGACAGGGTACTGCATGATCAGAAAAATTGGGGGGCGGGTTGGGAATTCTGTCCGGATTCCAGTCGTTGTTTCCCACGGATGCAGGGCACCCGAGGAGAGTCCGGTACAGGCCGGAGACGGTGCCGAGTGTCCGAAGGACCACCCGCTGAACCACCATCGCAAGGGAGCACGCATGGCAACCCGTGCCGTCGCCCGTCGTCAGTCCGCCACCGGCGAGACGGCCGACGCGGCAAGCAGTGTTCGCGCCACCGGCGGCGAGATCGCCGACCGCGATCTGGTCGGCATGTACCTCGACGAGATCGCGCGCACGCCGCTGCTCGACGCCGCAAAGGAGGTCGAGCTGTCCCAGGTCATCGAGGCGGGTGTGTTCGCGCGGCAGGTCCTCGACGGCTACGAGGAGACCAAGGCGGACGCCACCCGCGAGGAGCTGCAGGCCCTGGTCGACGCAGGAGAGCGGGCGAAGGACGTCTTCATCCGCTCCAACCTCCGCCTGGTCGTCGCCGTGGCTCGCCGCTACCCCCGCAGCGGCCTGCCTCTTCTGGATCTGATCCAGGAGGGCAACGCCGGCCTGGTGCGCGCGGTCGAGAAGTTCGACTACCGCAAGGGCTTCAAGTTCTCCACGTACGCGACGTGGTGGATCCGTCAGGCGATCACCCGCTCGATAGCGGACCAGTCCCGTACGATCCGGCTGCCCGTCCACCTGGTGGAGGAGCTGGGCCGGATCCGCCGGGTGCAGCGCGAGTTCAACCGTGAGCACGGGCGGGACCCGGAGCCCGCGGAGATCGCCGCCGAGCTCGGTTCCACGGCGGAGCGCGTCATCGACGTGCTCGACTGGGCCCGTGACCCGGTCTCGCTGAACATGTCGGTGGACGACGAGGGCGAGACCCAGTTCGGGGACCTGCTGGAGGACACCTCCGCGGTGTCGCCGGAGCAGTCGGTGCTGACGCTGCTGCGCAGCGAGGAGCTGGACGACCTGATCGGCCGCCTCGACCCGCGCACGGCGTCCATCATCAAGATGCGGTACGGCATCGAGGACGGCCGGGAGCGCACGCTGACCGAGGTCGGCAAGGAGCACGGCCTGACGCGCGAGCGTATCCGCCAGATCGAGAAGCACGCTCTGCTGGAGCTGAAGAAGCTGGCGCGTTCCACCGGCTTCGAGGCGGCGGCGTAAGACGGAGGCGGTGTGGCGGCCCCGAGCTCGGCGAGCAGGGGCCACGCCTTCCCGCGATCGCCGGGCCGGCCGCCGGGCGCAGTGCCCGGCCGAGGGGCCACGGTTCCCGCCCGTGCCTGTGGCGCGCATGACGCGGCTGGGGCGCGAGGGATGGGCGCTCGGCGGCGGGCGCGTCCGCCGGGCCGGGTGCGTACGCCGGGTGGCGAAAGACCGCGCAAACATGGCGGTGTAACGCCGCTTCAACCGCGAGGGGCCAGGGAACAAGACTTCCGGGCCCATGAGTTCGGGCCCCGGGCACAGCCCCCGGACCCCCACGAGCCACGTCCCGACGCACTCCCCCCGGCGCCGGGACTCTCCCTGAGCCGGGCTTCCGGCGCCCCTTCCCCCCGGGTGCCGGGGCCCGGCTCTGTTCCCGCGC
Organism: Streptomyces sp. S.PNR 29; assembly: GCF_030386795.1. GTDB lineage: Bacteria > Actinomycetota > Actinomycetes > Streptomycetales > Streptomycetaceae > Streptomyces. Next base: position 423,573 of record NZ_JANUQM010000001.1, on the reverse strand, counting down.
GACACGGACGCGGGCGCCGACTCGGCGTCGCCGACCGGGGCTGGAGGGCGGGGCACCCCGCACCTGAACACCGGGGTGGCCCGCCAGATGGCAGATTCTGCCACATGGGCATAGCCTGCCGAACGTGAGCAGCACCACCCCGCGACGGAACCGGCCGTCCTCACCGTCACCCGCGCCGTCGCTCACGGAGCGGCGCAAGGCGGAAACCCGTATGGAGATCGCCCGCGCGGCAGCCGGCCTCTTCGTCCGGCACGGCCTGCGCGCCACCCGCGCCGAGGACATCGCCCAGGCCGCCGGCATCGCCCCGCGCACCTTCTACCGCTACTTCGCCACCAAGGAGGAGGCGGTGGCGCCCCTCTACGTGGTGGGCGCCCAGCGCTGGACGGACGCGGTGCGCGGGGCCCCCGCCGAGCTGTCCCTGCCCCAGGCCCTGGAGCATGCGGCGCGCCACACGCTGACGCCCGGCGCCGGGGTGTCCGCGGCGGCCTGGGCGTGGGTCCGTTCCCTCATCCGTCTGGCCGAGGGCAGCCCGGCCCTGCGGAAGGTGTGGGCCGAGGTGTGCCACCTGTCCGAACGGACCCTGGCGGAGGTCCTCGCCGACCGGCTCACGGAGGGTGACGACAACGTTGCCGCCCGGCTCGCCGTCTCCCCGCTGCTGCGTTTCGCCGCCGCTACGGCCGCCGCCGCGGTCCGGGTGGCCGTCGAACAGTGGGCGTCCGGAGAGGCGCGAGCGGACGGCCCCGAGGGCCCGCTCGCACTGGCGCTGGCCAATCTGGAGGCGCTGCGGGACTTTCCCTGGGAGGAGATGACGGAGCGTCAGGGGTGAGGCCGGGGTCCAGCGGGCCCTTGAGCCGCCCGCCCCAACCGTGCCCCCAATTCCCGCACGTACCGCACGAGTTCCTCGGGCTCCCGCACCCTGAACTCGAACCCGAGCGTCGCCAGCCGCAGGGCCAGCCACTCCGGGGAGTCCCCGACTGTGCCCCGCAGCAGGCAGCCCCCGCCGTCGAGCGCCTCCGGCGCCCCCATCCACCCCGGCACGCGCGGGGCGACGACCTCCACCGGCTCGGCGAACGTGACGACGAACTCGTACGTGTCCTGCTGCCGCCGCATCGACTGCCGCAGAAACTCCGCCGCGTTCCCCGTCGGCAACTCCCGCGGAGCGAACCGTGCCCCGGTGGCGAACGGCTCGCTCAGCCGGTCGACGCGGAAGGTCCGCCAGTCGGCGCGATCGAGGTCGTACGCCACGAGGTACCAGCGGCGCCCCGTCGACACCAGCCGGTACGGCTCGACCACGCGGCGCGACCGCGTCCCGTCCCCGGCGCGGTAGGCGAACCGCAGCCGCTCGCGCCCGGCCACCGTCGAGGCCATCACGGTGAGCGTCTCGGGCGCGATGGACGGCCCGTCCCCGCTGGTCAGCGCGGTCGTCGCGGTCTGGAGCGTGGACACGCGCCGGCGCAGGCGGGACGGCAGTACCTGTTCGAGTTTCGCCAGCGCCCGCACCGACGCCTCCTCCACGCCCTCGACCGCGTGCCCCGCCCCGGCCCGCAGCCCGACGGCGATGGCCACCGCTTCCTCGTCGTCGAGCACGAGCGGCGGCATCGCCTTGCCCGCGACCAGCCGGTAGCCCCCGTCGGCGCCCTTGGTGGCCTGCACCGGGTACCCGAGTTCGCGCAGCCGGTCGATGTCCCGCCGGATCGTGCGCCGCGACACCCCGAGCCGGTCGGAGAGCTCGCCGCCGGGCCATTCGCGGGGCGTCTGGAGGAGGGAGAGGAGTTGCAGGAGCCGGGCCGGAGTGTCCGTCGTCATGGACCCGAGGATGCCGTACCACTAGGACAGGATCTGACCTACTGCGGCTCTACCTTCGACGCATGACCTTCACGGAGTCCACGGACACCCCAGCTCAGCCGGCTTCCGGCGACCGCCGTCGCTGGTTCGCCCTCGCCATCGTGATGACCGCGGCCTTCATGGACCTCGTCGACGTCACGATCGTCAACATCGCCATCCCGTCGATCCAGCAGGACGCGGGCGCCTCCTTCAGTCAGATCCAGTGGATCACCGCCGGATACGCGCTCGCCTTCGCCGCCGGCCTGATCACCGGCGGACGGCTCGGCGACATCCACGGCCGCAAGCGGATCTTCCTGCTCGGCATCGGCGGCTTCACCGTCGCCTCCGCGCTGTGCGGCCTCGCCGTGAACCCGGAGATGCTGGTCGCCTCCCGCGTCCTGCAGGGCGGCATGGCGGCGCTGATGGTGCCGCAGGTGCTGGCGATCGTGCACGCCACCTTCCCGGCGCACGAGCGCGGCAAGGTGTTCGGGCTGTTCGGCGCGATCGTCGGGCTGGGGGCCGTCTCCGGTCCGCTGCTGGGCGCGCTGCTGATGGAGGGGAACCTGTTCGGCCTCGAATGGCGGCCCATCTTCCTCATCAACCTGCCCGTCGGCATCGCGGGCCTGATCCTCGGCAGCCGCTTCATCACCGAGTCCAAGGCACCCCGCGCCCTCAAGCTGGACCTGGTGGGCGTCGCGCTCGTCACCCTCGGTCTGCTGATGCTGCTCTACCCGCTCACCCGTGGCCGTGAGCTGGGCTGGCCGCTGTGGGGGTACGCCTCGATGGCCGGCGCGCTCGTCGTCTTCGCGGCGCTGGTGGCGTACGAGAGGAGGAAGAGCGCGCGGGACGGCTCACCGCTGGTCGAGCTGTCGTTGTTCCGGGTGAAGAGCTTCGCGGCGGGCATCGCCGTCCAGACCGTCTTCGGTCTCGCGCTCGGCGTGTTCTTCCTGGTGTGGACGCTGTACATGCAGATCGGCCTCGGCTGGAGCCCGCTCAGGGCCGGGCTGACCGGCGTCCCCTTCTCCCTCGCGGTCTCGACGGCGGCCGGGATGTCGGTGCAGAAGCTGGTCCCGCGCTTCGGGCGCAAGGTCCTCCAGGCGGGCGCGCTGGTGATGGCGGCCGGAGTGCTGGTCTACGTCTGGGAGTCCGAGCGGTACGGCCTCGGCATCGCCTCCTGGCAGATGGCGCTGCCCCTCGTCGTCATGGGCGCCGGCATGGGCCTGATCGTCGCCCCGCTGACCGACGCGGTGCTGTCTCAGGTGCCGCGCGAGCACGCGGGGTCGGCGTCCGGGCTGATCAACACGGTGCAGCAGATGGGGAACGCGCTGGGGCTGGGCCTCGTGTCGGTCGTCTTCTTCGGCACGATCAGCGACCACCTGGCCCCGGCCGCCGTCGGTCCGGCCTTCGTCGATGCCTTCCAGCACGCGCTGGGCTGGGTCGCCGCGGTGATGGGCGTGATCTTCCTGCTGATGTTCGCACTGCCGAAGCGGCCGGCGCAGCACGTGGAGGGGGCGTCGGAGCCGGTGGCCGATGCGGAGAGGGAGCCCGCGATGGCGTCCTGAGAGCGGGGGAGGGGCCCGGCACTGCGGTGCCGGGCCCCTCGTTCGTTTCCCTTCCCACTCCCTCACATGCCCGTTCATGCCCGATTGCGCCCGAACCCGTTTACATTTCGGAAATCTCGGCGTAGCCTCCCGAGCGAAACCACAAGTTCGGGCACGGGTCGGAGGCGAACGGACATGTACGCACCGGAGCGGCAACAGGAGATCCTCCGCCTCGCCCGTGACGGGGGCCGGGTGGACGTCGTGTCACTGGCCGAGGAGTTCCAGGTGACGGCGGAGACCATTCGCCGCGACCTGAAGGCCCTCGACCGCGCCGGCCTCGTCCGCCGGGTGCACGGCGGTGCCATCCCCGTCGGGCGCCTCGACTTCGAGCCCGACCTCGCCGAGCGCGAGACGACCGCGGCCGACGAGAAGGACCGCATCGCCAAGGCGGCCCTCGCGGAACTGCCGGCCGAGGGCACGATGATCCTCGACGCCGGTACGACGGTGGCCAGGATGGCCGCCGCCCTCCCGCTGGAGGCCTCGCTCACCGTCGTCACGCACAGCCTGCCCATCGCCGCCCGCCTCGCGGACCACCCCGGCATCCAGCTCCACCTCATCGGGGGGCGCGTACGGCACCGTACGCGCGCCGCCGTGGACGCCTGGGCGCTGCGCGCGTACGGCGAGATCCGCGCCGACGTCCTGTTCGTCGCCGCCAACGGCTTCTCCGCCGAGCACGGCCTGACCACCCCCGACCTCGCCGAGGCCGCGGTGAAGCGCGCGGCCGTGGCCGCGGCCCGCCGCGTGGTGCTGCTCGCCGATTCCTCCAAGCACGGCCAGGAGCACTTCGCCCGCTTCGGCCACCTGAGCGATGTGGACCTGCTGATCACCGACAGCGGGCTGAGCCCCGAAGACGCCACCGCCATCGAGCGCGGCGGCACGGAAGTAGTGCGCGCATGATCCTCACCGTCACCCCCAACCCGTCCCTGGACCGCACCTACGAGGTCCCGTCACTCGACCGTGGCGAGGTCATCCGCGCCACCGGTGAGCGCATGGACCCGGGCGGCAAGGGCGTGAACGTCTCGCGCGCCGTCGCGGCAGCCGGGCAGCGCACGGTCGCGGTCCTGCCCCTGGGCGGTGCGCCCGGCGCGGTCGTCGCCGATCTGCTGCAGGAGCAGGGCATCGAGGTCGCGCCGGTTCCGGTCGCCGGAGCCACCCGTTCCAACATCGCGCTCGCGGAGGCCGACGGCGTTCTGACGAAGATCAACGCGCCCGGTCCTGAGCTGTCGGCGGCCGAGCAGGAGCTGCTGCTGGAGACGGTGCGGCAGCAGTCGCGGGACGCCGCCTGGATCGCGTGCTGCGGCAGCCTGCCGCGCGGACTCGCCCCGTCCTGGTACGCCGAGCTGGTCGCGCGGGCGCACTCCGCCGGCGTACGCATCGCGCTCGACACCTCCGGGCCCGCGCTGCTCCAGGCGCTGCGCGAGCGGCCCGACGTGGTGAAGCCGAACGCCGAGGAACTCGCGGAGGCCGTCGGGCGCCCCCTGGCCACCGTCGGCGACGCGGTGAAGGCGGCCGAGGAGCTGCGCGAGATGGGCGCCCGCGCCGTGCTCGCCAGTCTGGGCGCCGACGGGCAGCTGCTCGTGTCCGACGAGGGCGCCTGGTTCGGCAGCGCGCGCGTGGACGTCGTCCGCAGCAACGTCGGCGCCGGCGACTCCTCGCTCGCCGGATTCCTGATCGCCGGCGGCGCCGGACCCGAGGCCCTCGCCTCCGCGGTCGCCCACGGCGCGGCGGCCGTCCAGCTCCCCGGCAGCGTGATGCCGACGCCGGGCGATCTGGACCCGGCGGCCGTGACCGTCACACGCGACGTGCCGGTTGACCGCGACCTGAAGGAGCCGGTGTGATGACGACGACGTACGTGCTGTGTGGACCGGCCGCCCTGAAGCGGCGAGGCGTCCCGTTACTCGCCGAGGCCGACGGCCGGCAGGGCAACCTGAGCCGCCCTGCCGCCCCGTGGGGGCGGGGTTTCCCCGGCTCCGCCCCCACCTCCCGCCGGGCCCCCGAGGCCCGCGTCACCCCCCACCGCACCCCCGTCCCCAACACCGCCCACCCCACTGCACGGGCGATACGCGTGCTAAGGAGCCCGCGATGAGCGAGATGATCACCGCGGACCTGGTCGACCTCGACCTGTCCGCCGACACCAAGGAAGCGGCGGCGCGCGCCCTCGCCGAGCGCATGGTGGCCAAGGGCCGGGTGACCGACCTGGACGGCTTCCTCGCCGACGTGGCCGCGCGCGAGGCACAGATGCCGACCGGCCTCGACGGCGGCATCGGCATCCCGCACTGCCGCAGCGAGCACGTCACCGAGCCGACCCTCGCCTTCGGGCGCAGCGCCGCCGGTATCGACTTCGGCGCGGCCGACGGCCCCGCCGACCTGATCTTCCTGATCGCCGCGCCGGCCGGCGCCGACGACGCCCATCTGACGATCCTGTCGTCGCTGGCCCGGCAGCTGATGAACGCCGAGTTCACCGACGCGCTCCGGTCGGTGGGCGACGCGGCGGCCGCGGCCGCGCTGATCCGGGGGGACGCGGCCGAGGGCGGCTCCGAAGACACCGTGGCGTCGGCGGAAGCGGCCTCTTCCGCCGCCGCCACGGTCACCGACGAGGCCTCCGAGGACGCCGGGAAGGGCTCCGCGGCCGCCGAGGAGGCCTCCGAGGGTCCCGGGAACGCCGCCGAGGAGCGCCCGTTCCGCATCGTCGCCGTCACCTCCTGCCCCACCGGCATCGCCCACACCTACATGGCGGCCGAGTCGCTGGAGAACGCCGGCCGCGAGGCGGGTGTCGAGGTCGTCGTCGAGACACAGGGCTCGGCCGGCTTCACCCGGCTCGACCCGGCCGTCATCGCCGCGGCCGACGGCGTGATCTTCGCCCACGACGTGGCCGTACGGGAGAAGGACCGCTTCGCCGGGAAGCCCACCGTCGACACCGGCGTCAAGGCGGCCATCAACCGGCCCGCCGAACTGATCACCGAGGTGCGCGAGAAGGCGGCGCGCGGCGAGGTGACGGCCGCGGCCCGGCCCGGCTCCACCCCGGTCGAGCGCTCCGGCGAGCCCGGCGAGGGCTACGGCACCAAGCTGCGCAAGTGGCTGATGTCCGGCGTGAGCTACATGGTTCCGTTCGTCGCCGCGGGCGGTCTGCTCATCGCCCTCGGCTTCGCGATCGGCGGCTACCAGATCAACGAGGCCAAGCCGGTCACCGAGCACTTCGACTGGGGCCAGGTCGACAGCTGGGGCGCGTTGCTGTTCCAGATCGGTGGCGCGGCCTTCGGGTTCCTCGTCCCGGTCCTCGCCGGATACATCGCGTACGGCATGGCCGACCGGCCCGGACTCGTGCCCGGCTTCGTCGGCGGCGCCATCTCCGTCACGATCGGCGCGGGCTTCCTCGGCGGTCTGGTCGCCGGTCTGATCGCCGGTGGGGTGGTCCTCGGGATCCAGCGGATCAACATCCCGCCGGTGCTGCGCGGCATCATGCCGGTGGTGGTGATCCCGCTGGTCTCCTCGGCGGTCGTCGGGTTCCTGATGTTCGTGGTCATCGGCAAGCCGATCTCCGAGGCGCAGAAGGGCCTCACCGACTGGCTGAACAGCCTGTCCGGCGCCAACGCCATCCTGCTCGGCGTGCTGCTCGGCCTGATGATGTGCTTCGACCTCGGCGGCCCGGTCAACAAGGTCGCGTACACCTTCGCCACGGCCGGCATCTCGGTCGCCGCCCCCAGCGACTCGGCGATGAAGATCATGGCGGCGGTGATGGCCGCGGGCATGGTCCCGCCGCTGGGCATGGCCCTGGCCACCACGGTCCGCAAGAAGCTGTTCACCACCGCCGAGCGCGAGAACGGCAAGGCGGCCTGGGTGCTGGGCGCCTCCTTCATCTCCGAGGGCGCGATCCCGTTCGCCGCCGCCGACCCGCTGCGGGTCATCCCCGCCTCCATGGCGGGCGGTGCGGTCACCGGTGCGCTGACCATGGCCTTCGGCTCGACCCTGCGCGCCCCGCACGGCGGTATCTGGGTCACCTTCCTGATCGGCAAGCCGTTCCTGTACCTGCTGGCCATCGCGGTCGGTACGGCCATCACGGCGGGCCTGGTCATCGTCCTGAAGGGCATGCGCAAGACGGCCTCGGGGGCGGCGGCCCCGGACGCCGACGGCTCGGCGGCCGCTGCGGCGCAGGGGAAGCAGCCGGTGGCGGCGTAAGCCTCCCGCTCCCGTACACGCGGCCGGTCACAGCCCCCTCAGGGCTGTGACCGGCCGCTCGGCTTGTCCCGGTCAGGAAACCTGTGCCGCCCGCCGCTCCATCGCCTTGCGGGCCTCGTCCTCCGTCACGTACACCTCGCACATGTGCCGCCCGTCGGGCGTCGCCGTGTGCTCGACCTCCCAGAGGGAGACCTCCTTGCCGTCGCGCAGCAGGAACGCGTGCTCGTAGAGGGAGAAGCACAGCCCGGCGCGGCCCGCGCGGCACGGGCGTCCGAAGGCCTGCGTGATCTGGTGCGCGGACGCGGTGGTGAGCAGGGCGGCCGTGTCCGCGCCCGGCCGGTCGGCGTTCTCCGCCCGGCGCAGCAGCCGGCGCGCGTGGTCCGCGGAGTCGTCCGGCATGTACGAGTGCCGCGGGGCGGGGATCGGCGACAGCTGCACCAGCACCGGCAGTTCGAAGTCCGGCGTGTCCGCGGGCAGCGGCAGCCGGGCGGTGGCGGCGCGCAGCTCCTCCTCGTCGACGTACACCTCGTGCTGCGGTTCGCTGCCCGGGGCGGTGTTGTGGACGAGCTCCCACAGCGTGAGCGCACAGCCGTCGGCGAGCAGCCAGGTGTGCCGGTACGTCTCCCGGTGCAGCCCGGCGCTGTGGTGCGCGGAGTGCAGCGAACTGTCGTACGCCAGCGCGCAGTCGAGCTGCCTTATCGTCTCGTCGGGCAGCTCGAACGAGTTCAGGGCGCGACCGAGCAGTCGCGCGAGATGCTCCTCCGGAGACTCGGGCGACTCGGGTGGTTCGTACGCTGCCGTCTCGTACGGAACGCTCAAGGTTTCTCCCGGCGTTGCTGCATGTCACCTTGTGGGTGCATACCGTAGCCCCTCGGTCGGACATCATGTCCGGGAACCGAGAAAACGTGCGTCTGTAAAACGCGCGGGCCGCGCGAAAAGTTCCCGCGCGGCCCGACGAACCGTCAAACGTCCCTGCTCAGGCGGCGCTTCCCGCGATCCACTCGCTCCACGGCAGGTTCCAGCCGTTCAGCCCGTTGTCCGGGGCGACCGTCTTGTCGGGGGAGTTCTTGACGATCACGACGTCGCCGATGAGCGAGTTGTCGTAGAACCACTTGGCGGGCGTGTCGCCCCGCGCTCCCTGCACGTCCTGCAGGCCGACGCAGCCGTGGCTGGTGCCCTCCCGGCCGAAGGGCGGGTTGCCCTTGTTGTACCAGTAGTTGCCGTGGATGAAGGTCCCGGAGGTCGTCAGGCGCATCGCGTGCGGCACGTCCGGGATGTTGTACTCGCCGCCGAAGCCGACCGTCGAGCCGTTCATCCGCGTCTGCACGAACTTCTCGGAGATCACCATCTGCCCGTTGTAGGTGGTGTGCTGCGGGCTGCCCGCCGAGATCGGCAGCGTCTTGAGGGTCTTGCCGTCCCGCACGACCGTCATGGTCTGTGTGCTGACGTCGACCGTGGAGACCTGCGACCGCCCGACGGTGAAGGTCACGGTCTTCTTCTGCACGCCGAAGACGCCGTTCGCGCCCTCCACCCCGTCCAGGTCGAGCTTCATCGTGACCTTGGAGCCGGCCTTCCAGTACTCCTCGGGCCGGAAGTCGAGCCGCTGCGCCCCGAACCAGTGCCCGACCACCTTCTGCCCGCTGCTGGACGTCACCGTGATGTGCGACTGCACGGCCTTCTTGTCGCTGATGGCCTTGTCGAAGGTGAACGACACCGGCATCCCGACGCCGACCGTGGTGCCGTTGTCCGGCGTGTACGTCCCGATGAAGCTGTTGGCTGAGGTGACCGTGGTGAAGATCGAGTTGGCCGCGGCGACCCGGCCGTCGCCGTCCTTCGCGGTCGCCGATATCTGGTACTTCGTCCCCCGCTCCAGCTGCTCCTTCGGCTTCCACACGCTGCCGTTCGCCGAGATCGATCCCGGAACGGCCGTTCCCGTCCCGGCCACCGTCATCTTCACCTCGGTCAGCCTGCCGTCGCTGACCTTCACACCGGTCGAGTTGATCGACGCGCCGGTCGAGCCGTCCTTGGCCGAGATGACGATCTTCGCCGCGGAGGTCTTGGCGGAGCCCGTACCGTCCTTCTTGGAGTTCTTGGCGTTGGCGCTGCCACCGCAGGCGGTGAGGGTCAGGGCGCCGACCACAAGGACGGCACAGGTCCCCAGTACGCGCCGCGCTGCTATGTCCGGCGTTGTCACGGGCTGCTCCAGGTTCGTGTGGTGTGGGTGATCCGCTCCAGTGCGTGGAGAAAGAGGGGACCGGCGGGTGGGGAGGTTCCCTGCGCTGCAGGGAAGGCGGTCACCGTGACAGAACCGGGACATCCCCTCCGCCGCGGCGTGGGCGGTGGCGTGTGCGCTGGGTGCGGTGCGGGGCCTGCACCACACTGGCGCCATGACAGTTGACGCATTGACGGACGTGGCAGGCGTACGGGTGGGGCATGCGACGCGCACCGGCGACGGATGGCTCACCGGCACGACGGTCGTGCTCGCCCCTCAGGGCGGGGCGGTCGCCGCGGTGGACGTGCGCGGGGGCGGTCCCGGCACCAAGGAGACCGACGCCCTCGACCCGCGCAACGTGGTGCAGAAGGTCGAGGCGGTCGTGCTGACCGGCGGCAGCGCATACGGGCTCGACGCGGCGTCCGGGGTGATGGCCTGGCTGGAGGAGCAGGGGCGCGGGGTGCGCGTCGGGGTGGACCCCGCGCATGTCGTACCGGTCGTCCCCGCCGCGTGCGTCTTCGACCTGGGCCGGGGCGGCGACTTCCGCGCCAGGCCGGACGCGGCGACGGGGCGGGCCGCGGTCGAGGCGGCAGCGGCGAGCGCACCGGGGACGCCGGTGCGGGAGGGCTGCGTGGGCGCCGGTACGGGGGCCACGGTCGGACCGCTGAAGGGCGGGGTCGGCACGGCGAGCACGGTTCTGGAGTCGGGGATCACGGTGGCCGCGCTGGTGGTGGCCAACGCGGCGGGATCGGCGGTCGATCCGGAAACGGGCGTGCTGTACGGGGAGTTGTTCCAGGGGCGGCGGGTGGAGTACCCGGAACCATCGGTCCACGAGGCCGCGCGGCGGCGCCTCGCCGAGGTCGCGGAGAGCAGCGCGCCTCCCCCGCTCAACACCACGCTCGCCGTGGTCGCCACCGACGCGGACCTGTCCAAGGCGCAGGCGCAGAAGCTGGCCGGCACCGCCCACGACGGCATCGCCCGCGCCGTACGTCCGGTGCACCTGCTCCACGACGGGGACACCGTGTTCACCCTCGCGACCGGTGAGCGGCCCCTCGACACGGCGAACCCGCTCGCGCTGAACGAGGTCCTCGCGGCAGGTGCGGACCTGGTGACCCGGGCGATCGTGCGAGCGGTGCGCGCCGCGGAGTCGGTGGACGGGCCGGGCGGCGTGTGGCCGGCGTACGGGGAGTTGTACGGCGGCCGTTGACATGGGGGAGGCGGAGGCCCCGCACCCGGTGCCCGACGGACCTCACACGGCCGGTGACCTCACACGGCCGACGTCACACGGCCGGCGTCACGCGGCCGGCGTCGTAGTGCCGCGCTCCCGGGTGACCCTGCGCATGATGAGCGTCTCGCCCGTCGCCACCGTCAGCGCCAGGACCACGCCCGCCGCGAGCACCGCCCAGTCGCCGAGGAACGTGCAGCAGATCACCAGCAGTGCCGCGCTCGGCAGCACCAGCTGCTGGGTCATGCCCACCTTGAAGTAGCGCGAGTGCAGCGCCCACACCGTGAGCAGGTACAGCGCCGTCGGCAGGGTCACCGCGGCCGACGCGGCCAGCGTGGAGATGTGCGCCTTGCCGACGGTCTGCTCCACCGCCACCTCCAGGCCGGCCCCGATCGCCGCGGCCGAGGCGAACACCAGGTAGTGGCCGTAGCCCCACAGGAAGGCCTGTCTGTTGGAGCGCAGATGGCCGTGGATGGGGACCGCGAAGTAGATCCACCAGGCGGCGAAGATGATCAGCAGGCCGCCCGCGGCGATCGGCAGCAGTTCGCCCAGCGCGTCGTTCTCGTCGATGCCGGACTTCACCGCGACCGTGGCCGCGGCGATGGTCTCGCCGAGCACGATGATGGTGAACAGTCCGTACCGCTCGGAGATGTGGTGCGGATGCCAGGACGTGGGATGGTCCTTCTCCGCGTACGGCGGCACGCACATCTCCAGCAGCGCCATCACCAGGAACACCCAGGGCCGGGCGCTCTCGGGGAAGAACAGCAGCCCCAGCCAGCCGATCTGGCAGAGCGCCACACCACCGGCGTACCGCAGCGCCATCGTGCGCTCCGGCGGCGCGGCGGCGCGTGCCACCCGCAGCCACTGCGCCGTCATGGCGAGCCGCATGATCAGATAGCCGAGCCACACGGCCAGGAACTCGTGGTCCTCGAACGCCCGGGAGATCCCTGCGGCGAGCACCAGGACGCCGGCGATCTGCACCAAGGTGACGACCCGGTAGAGCACGTCGTCGTTGTCGTACGCCGAGGCGAACCAGGTGAAGTTCATCCAGGCCCACCAGATGGCGAAGAACACCATCGCGTAGTCGCCGATCCCCTCGCCGGCGTGTCCCCCGGCGACGGCGTGCACCAGCTGGATGCCCGCCTGGGCGACGGCCACGACGAAGCACAGGTCGAAGAAGAGCTCCAGCGGTGTGGCGACCCGGTACGCCTCGTCGCGGCCGCGGGCGGTGAGCCTGCGCAGCGGCCCGCGTCTGCCGGGAGCGCCGAAGGACCCTGGCGCGGGAGTCGGACTGGACGTCATGAATCCCAGCACAGCAGACGGAGGGCGAACCTGCTCGTGGACGGAGCGCACCGGCCGGGAGCCGTACCCTGGACGCATGAGTACCGCCCCCGACCCCGAGCCGCGCGCGCCGAAGCCCGCGCTGGTCTTCGACGACCCGCTGGACCAGCAGACCGCGGACGACACCGACCGCGGGTGGGGCGAGCGGACCGACGGCGACCCGGCGGCCGACCTGAAGCGCTTCCTCGACGAGAAGCCGCCCCACCACCTGTGAGCCGGGCAGGCCGCCGTTACTGCCGGTCGTGGCCCGTACCGCGCTGCGCGACCAGCGCGTCGCGGATCTCCGTGAGTACCTCCAGCTCGGTGACCTCGACGACTTCGTGCGTGCCCTCCTTCGCCTTCCTGCGGGCCTCCACCCGCGCCAGGTACTTCGACATGGGCAGAACCATCAGGAAGTAGACGACGGTCGCGGTGATCAGGAAGCTGAGGGTGGCACCGAGGACGGAACCCCACAGGATCGGGACACCGCTTGTCACCGTGCCGTCGGCGGCCACCTTGCACGGCGCCTCCAGGCACGAGCTGTAGCCGTCGAGGTTCTTGGTGCCGATCGCCCCGACCAGCGGGTTGATGATGCCCTTCACCACCGAGTTGACGATGTTGCTGAAGGCGGCACCGATGACGACCGCCACCGCCAGATCGACGACGTTCCCGCGCATCAGGAAGGCCTTGAAGCCCTGCAGGATGTTCGCTTCCTTCTTCTCGCTCACCAAGAAGCCCCTCTGTACAAGTCGTGGAACAAACAGTTCCGCAACCTACGTGACCACTTGGCAAGCCTGTCCAGGGGATCAGCACAGCGTCACCGCAAGCCGTGCCGTGGCTCCCGCGCCGACCAGTCGCGCCGCGGTGGCACGCGGTACCGAGAGCACGACCAGCGCCCCGCTCTCCGCGGCCCCGTCCAGGACCTCCGGCACCTTCGTCACCCGCGCGCCACGCGCGACCAGCCGGGCGTCACCACCGGCCGCAGGGCCCTCGGCCGCGACGACGTCGACCCGGTCGCCCGGCCTCAGCAGCCGCACCGTGGCCGCGTCTGCGATCCGCACCGGCGCCGACACCAACGCCGTGGAGCGCCGCTGCCGTGCCTGATCGGCCACCGGATGCCCGCGCGCCCGCTCGGCGCCACGCGCGTCGGCCCCCTCCTCGGGACCGGCCGCCACCAGCGCCGCCGCGGTGACGGCGAGGCCGGCCGCCACAGCTCGCCTCCGGTGCCGCACGAGCCGGCGCAGCTGGTACCGCCCGCCGCGCACCCGCACGGGGGCGAACTGCGGCACCTCGCACGTGGGCGGAGCGTCGGTGCCGTGCGGCCGCGGCGACGGAGAAGAAGAGAGAGAAGGCGAGGGAGAAGAAGAGCGAGCAGGCGAGGGAGAAGAAGAGGGGGAAGAAGAGCGAGCAGGCGAGGGAGAAGAAGAGGGGGAAGAAGAGAGACGAGACGAGGGAGGAGGGAGGAAAGAGGGACGGGACACGGTGAACCACCACCTGCGACGACGGATCGGCTTGCGATCCCCACGATGAGGCCTCGCGCCGCCGCCCGCCGACGCCCGTGTGTTACTCGCAGGTTGTGGACAACTCCCTCACCCGAACGAGCAGTTCCGCCGCAGGGCTACGGCAGCGCGAACCCCGGATCCATCCCGCCCAGCGCCTTTGTGCACAGGCAGTCCCGCTCTCCGGTCGCCGGCAGCGCGGCCACCGCGTCGAACAGCACGCCCCGCAGCCGGTCCACGTTCGCCGCGAAGACCCGCAGCACCTCGTCGTGCGAGACGCCCTCGCCGGTCTCGGCACCGGCGTCGAGGTCGGTGACCAGGGTCAGTGAGGTGTAGCAGAGCTCCAGCTCGCGGGCGAGCGCGGCCTCCGGGTGGCCGGTCATGCCCACCACCGACCAGCCCTGCGCCTGGTGCCACAACGATTCTGCACGGGTCGAGAAGCGCGGCCCCTCGACCACCACCAGGGTGCCGCCGTCCACCGGCTCCCAGTCCCGCCCGCGTGCGGCCTTGAGCGCGACCGCCCGCCCGGTGGGGCAGTAGGGGTCGGCCAGCGACACGTGCAGCACGTACGGCACCGTGCCGTCGGGCAGCGGCAGACCGTCGAAGTACGTCGACAGCCGGGACTTCGTACGGTCGACCAGCTGGTCCGGCACCAGCAGTGTGCCCGGCCCGTACTCGGGACGCAGACCGCCCACCGCGCACGGGCCGAGGACCTGGCGCACGCCGACCGACCTGAGCGCCCACAGGTTGGCCCGGTAGTTGATCCGGTGCGGCGGCAGATGGTGGCCGCGACCGTGCCGGGGCAGGAAGGCGACCCGCCGGCCGGCGACCTCGCCGAGGAAGAGGGAGTCGCTGGGCGGCCCGTACGGAGTCTCCACCTGGACCTCGGTCACGTCGTCGAGGAACGAGTAGAAACCGGAGCCGCCGATCACGCCGATCTCGGCGTTCACCTTGTTCGCCATGCCCCGCACACTAGCCGCACCCGCGGAGGCCGAGGACCCCGTCGCCGGACGACGACAGGGTCCCGTAAGAAGTGGGCCTTACGCGGCGGTGCTGCTGGCGGAGCTGCCGGAGCTGCCGGACGACGAGGACGACGAGGACGACGACGAGGTCGAGTCCGAGGACGACGACGAAGCCGACGAGGAAGAGGAGGACGACGACTTCGACGACGCCGGCGAGCTGCTCGACGAGGAGCTGCGGCTGTCGTTGCGGTAGAAGCCGGAGCCCTTGAAGACAATGCCGACCGCCGAGAACACCTTCTTCAGGCGGCCCTTGCAGCTGGGGCACTCGGTCAGGGCGTCGTCGGTGAACTTCTGCACCGCCTCAAGGCCCTCGCCGCATTCGGTGCACTGGTACTGGTAGGTGGGCACTGTCTTCCTCCTGGCACTCTCACCTGGTGAGTGCTGGCACTCTAACTCTGCGAGTGCTAACGACGGTCCATAGTGACGCATTCCCGGGGATCAGTCCACTGGGAGCGGCGCGCGGTGACCGACGCCACGTGCGACGGTCCGGCTGTGGGGCCGTGCCGCCAGCCGTGACCGCAGTGCCACCAGGGTCGCCAGGGCGAGCACGGTGCCGCCCATCGGCACCAGGAACCCGGCGCCGTCCCGGAAGCGGTCCTCCAGCTGTCCGGAGACGGTGACGGCGGCCGCCTGGCCGAGCGCCACCGCGCCGGTCAGCCAGGTGAACGCCTCGGTGCGCGCGCCGGCCGGGACCAGGGACTCGACCAGGGTGTAGCCGGTGATGAGGGCGGGCGCGATGCACATGCCGACCAGCAGACCGAGGCCCGCGAGGACGGGCACCGAGTGCGCGGCCCACAGACCGGACGCGGTCAGCGCCAGGGCGGCGTACCCGACGACCAGGCGCCGCTGCGGGGCCGCCTTCCAGGCGACGGCTCCGCAGACGATGCCGGAGAGCATGTTGCCCGCGGCGAAGACGCCGTACAGGACGCCGTTCAGCCCGGGTGCGCCGATCGACTCGGTGAAGGCGGCGAGCGAGACCTGCATGCCGCCGAAGACGGACCCGATGCCCAGGAAGGCCACGATCAGGACGCGCACCCCGGGGACGCGCAGCGCGGAAGCGTGCTCCACGCGCGCGTGCCCCTCGTCTTTCCCACCGGTGACCGGGGGCTGGGTGCTCCTCTGCGCGGCGAACAGCAGGCCGCCGAGCAGGGTCAGCGCGGCCTCCGTGACCAGGCCCGCGGCCGGGTCGACGGCCGTGCACAGGGCGGTGGCCAGCAGTGGTCCGACGACGAAGGTCAGCTCGTCCGTCACGGACTCGAAGGCCGCCGCGGTGGTCATCAGCGGGGAGCCCTTGAGCGTCACGCCCCAGCGGGCCCGCACCATGGGCCCGATCTGCGGCACCGAGGCGCCGGTCGGAACGGCCGCCGCGAACAGCGCCCACAGGGGAGCGCGGCCCAGCGCGAGAGCCGTCAGCGCCAGGCACGACACGGCGTGCACCAGCACACCCGGGACCAGCACGGCCCGCTGCCCGTAGCGATCGGCGAGGCGGCCGCCGTAGGGCGCGAACAGCGCCATGGAGACGCCCGTGACGGCCGCGGCGGCGCCCGCCGCCCCGTACGAGCCGGTGGTGTGCTGCACCAGCAGCACGATCGAGATGGTGAGCATCGCGAACGGCTGTCGTGCCGCGAAGCCAGGGAGCAGGAACGTCCAGGCGCCGCGGGTGCGCAGCAGCTGTCCGTACCCCGGACGGGACGACTTCGAGGTGACCGTGGACGCCACGGCCCGTGCCTTTCCGCCGCCTGGTAGCGCGGCCCCTTCGACAAGGGGGCGGGCGCCGAGAGCTGTCCTCTTGCGCGTACTGCGGTAGATACCGGGCCACGGAGGGGGCCGGCCGCCATACGGTCGCGCCAGCTCTGCGTCAGGCAGAGTTGGTTCGATCAGGTGACGGCTTCATCGTACAGGGGCAACCGGCGTCACACCTGTGAAAGAGAGCACCATGCGGGCTCTCACCTGCGATTGCTGCCCCCGGTCCGTTTCTGCTCTCACCTGCCACTGCTCCCCGGCCCGTTCACGCCCAGCCACCCGGCGAGCTTGCCGCCGCGCCCCACCGCGCGCAGCCGTCGCTCCGCGGAGTCCCGGACGGGATCCGTGGCGACCACGAGCAGTTCGTCCCCGCGCTGCAGGACCGTCGTCGGCAGCGGTACGAACGACTCACCCGCGCGCACGATGAGGGTGACGGCCGCCCCGGACGGCAGCCGCAGCTCGTTGATCTCGACGCCGTGCATCCGCGAGCCCTCCGGGATCGCGACGGACAGCAGGTGCCCGCGCAGCCGCTCCAGGGGCGCCGACTCGATGCCGAGGTCAGCGGCCTCCGCCCCGTCGCCCAGGCGCAGCTTGCGGGCCACCCACGGCAGCGTCGGCCCCTGGATCAGGGTGTAGACGACGACGAGGACGAAGACGATGTTGAAGATCCGCCGGCTGGCCTCGACGCCCTCCACCATGGGGATGGTCGCCAGGATGATGGGCACGGCCCCGCGCAGCCCGGCCCAGGACATGAGGGCCTGTTCCTGCCATGGCACCCGGAACGGCAGCAGGCCCAGCACGACGCTGAGCGGACGCGCCACCATGGTCAGCACCAGCCCGATGACGAGCGCGGGCACGACGTCGTCGCCCAGTTCGTGCGGGGTGACCAGGAGGCCGAGCAGGACGAACATGCCGATCTGGGCGATCCAGCCGAGCCCCTCGGCGAACCCGCGGGTGGCGGGCCAGTGCGGCAGCCGCGCGTTGCCCAGCATCATGGAGGCCAGGTACACGGCCAGGAAGCCGCTGCCGTGCGCCAGTGCGCCCGCCGCGTAGGCCACGACGGCGATCGCCATGACGGCGATCGGGTAGAGGCCGGAGGCGGGCAGCGCCACGTGCCTCAGCCCCCAGGCGCCCAGCCAGCCCACCGCGAGTCCGATGGCCGCACCGATGGCCAGCTCCAGCGCGATCTTGCCCAGCAGCAGGTACCAGTGCTCCAGCGGGCCGGCCGCGGAGAAGGCCATCACCAGGATGACCACGGGGGCGTCGTTGAAGCCGGACTCGGCTTCCAGTGTGCCCGTCACGCGCGCGGGGAGGGGGATTTTCCGCAGCACCGAGAAGACGGCCGCCGCGTCCGTCGAGGACACCACCGCCCCGATGATCAGCGCCTGGCGCCACTCCAGCCCGGTCAGGTAGTGCGCGCCCGCCGCCGTCACGCCGACGCTCACCGCGACCCCGGCCAGCGCCAGCGTGGAGGCGGCGGGCAGGGCCGGCTTGATCTCCTTCCACTTCGTGCCGAGACCACCTTCGGCCAGGATCACGACCAGGGCCGCGTACCCGATGACCTGGGTCA
Organism: Streptomyces sp. S.PNR 29; assembly: GCF_030386795.1. Classification (GTDB taxonomy): domain Bacteria; phylum Actinomycetota; class Actinomycetes; order Streptomycetales; family Streptomycetaceae; genus Streptomyces. The sequence goes on along the minus strand of NZ_JANUQM010000001.1, from coordinate 405,381 downwards.
GTTCCGCGTTGTCGAAGTGGATGCCGCCGATGCCGTCCTGCCCCATGGCGACGCCGATGGCCAGGTAGACGAGCAGGCTGGGGAGCCCGCTGCGCGAGGAGATCCGGACCGCTGCGACGGCGACGAGCAGGACGAGCGAGCAGACGAGCAGGAGCTGGTTGAGGTGGTGGACAGTCAGCGGCCGTTCCCTTCCCTGGCACCCGCGCACCACGCGCGCGTGCTCACGTACATCGCACACGAAGCCACGGGCTCCGTAGCCAACTACTTCGTTACCTTACCTAACTCTTGACTATTTCTTGACGCTCGGCTTGGCAAGATCGAACGCCCGTCCGTGCCGGTTCCCGACTCCGCGTCAAGGGGCGTCGGGCCCTGCGCCTATGGTTGCTCCAGCGCTCAGTTAAAAGGACAGCTCCGCCTGCCGCTCGTGTTAGGACAGCAAGGACAGCGATGCCCCCCACCAACACCGCTTCTTCGGGTCAGCAGCCCGGCAAGTCCGGCAGGAAGAAGGGACGCAGAGCCCGCCTGATCGTGCTCGTGCTGGTACTGGCCATCATCGGTGGCGTCGCCTACGGGGCGTACTGGTCGATCAGCACCGTCCGCGCCTCCTTCCCGCAGACCAAGGGCTCGATCACGCTGGAGGGCCTGTCGGGACCCGTCGACGTCAAGCGCGACGGCTACGGCATCCCGCAGATCTACGCCTCCTCCGACGAGGACCTGTTCATGGCGCAGGGCTACGTCCAGGCGCAGGACCGGTTCTACGAGATGGACGTGCGCCGGCACATGACCGCCGGGCGTCTGTCGGAGATGTTCGGCAAGGGCCAGGTCGAGAACGACGAGTTCCTGCGCACGCTGGGCTGGGACCGGGTCGCGAAGGAGGAGTACGACACCAAGCTGTCGGCCTCCGCGAAGAAGTACCTCCAGGCGTACGCCAAGGGAGTCAACGCCTACCTGCAGGGCAAGGACGGCAAGGACATCTCGCTGGAGTACGCGGCCCTCGGGTTCACCAACGACTACAAGCCGGAGCAGTGGACTCCCGTCGACTCGATCTCCTGGCTGAAGGCGATGGCCTGGGACCTGCGCGGCAACATGCAGGACGAGGTGGACCGCGCCCTGATGACCAGCCGCCTCGGCCCGAAGCAGATCGCCGACCTGTACCCGCAGTACCCGTACAGCCGCAACAAGGCGATCGTGCAGCAGGGGCAGTACGACGAGCTCACCGGTACGTTCGAGGGCGGCGGCACGAGCGGAACGAGCGGCACCGCGGGCACGTCCTCGACTCCGGGTACCTCCACCGGAACGTCCGGATCGGCCGGAACGCCCGGGACATCCGGAACGGCGGGAACATCCACCGGCGCCTCCGCCCTGCAGAGCCAGCTCTCGGGTCTCCAGAGCGTCCTGGACGACCTCCCCACGGCCGTCGGCGTGAACGGCAACGGCATCGGCTCCAACGCCTGGGTGGTCTCCGGGAAGCACACCATCACCGGCAAGCCGCTGCTGGCCAACGACCCGCACCTGAAGCCCTCGCTGCCGTCCGTCTGGTACCAGATGGGCCTGCACTGCCGCAGCGTCTCCGACAAGTGCCAGTACGACGTCAGCGGCTACACCTTCGCGGGCATGCCGGGCGTGATAATCGGCCACAACCAGAACATCGCCTGGGGCCTGACCAACTCCGGCGTCGACGTCACCGACCTGTACCTGGAGAAGATCACCGGCGACGGCTACCTGTACGACGGCAAGGTGCTGCCCTTCAAGACGCGCGAGGAGACCATCAAGGTCGCCGGCGGAGCGCCCAAGAAGATCGTCGTCCGGGAGACCAACAACGGCCCCCTGCTGTCCGACCGTGACGACGAGCTGGTGAAGGTCGGCAGGAAGGCCACCGTCGACACCGCGGCCCCCGACCGCGGCGACGGCTACGGCGTCGCGCTGCGCTGGACCGCGCTGGAGCCGGGCACCTCCATGGACGCGATCTTCGCCATGGACAAGGCGGCGGACTTCAGCGGCTTCCGCGCGGCAGCCGCACTGTTCGACGTGCCCTCGCAGAACCTGGTCTACGCCGACACCAGGAACAACATCGGCTACACGCTGCCCGGAAAGATCCCCACGCGCGCGAAGGACGACGACGGCTCCATTCCGGCGCCGGGCTGGGACTCCAAGTACCGCTGGACCGGCTACATCAAGCAGGACGAGCTGCCGTACGAGTACAACCCGAAGCGCGGCTACATCGTCACCGCCAACCAGGCCGTCATCGACCAGGACAAGTACCCCTACACGCTCACCACGGACTGGGGGTACGGCACCCGCAGCCAGCGGATCACCGACCTGATCCAGCAGAAGATCGACGACGGCGGCAAGATCTCCACCGACGACATGCGTCAGATGCAGATGGACAACAGCAGTGAGATCGCCAAGCTGCTGGTGCCCCAGCTGCTGAAGATCGACACCGGTGACAAGGACGTCCGCGAGGCGCAGAAGCTGCTGGAGGGCTGGGACTACACCCAGGACGCCGACTCGGCGGCGGCCGCCTACTTCAACGCGGTCTGGCGCAACATCCTCAAGCTGGCCTTCGGCAACAAGCTGCCCAAGGAGCTGCGGGTCAAGGGCCAGTGCCTGTGGGTCGAGCCGGTCAACAGCACCGGGCCCGCGGACGCCACCGAGAAGGTCCGCGAGTGCGGCCAGCGCGACGCCGACCAGGCGCAGCCGGACGGCGGCGACCGCTGGTTCGAGGTGGTCCGCAACCTCATGGACGACCCGAAGAGCGACTGGTGGACGACGCCCGCCGGAGTGGGCAACCGTGACGAGGCCGACAACCGGGACGATCTGTTCAAGCGCGCCATGATCGACGCCCGCTGGGAGCTGACCGCCAAGCTCGGCAAGGACATCGACACCTGGAGCTGGGGCCGGCTGCACCGCCTGTTCCTGAAGAACAGCACCCTCGGCACCGACGGCCCCGGCTTCCTGCAGTACGTCCTCAACCGCGGCCCGTGGGAGCTCGGCGGCGGCGAGGCGGCGGTCGATGCCACCGGCTGGAACGCCGCCGGCGGCTACGGCGTCGTCTGGGTGCCGTCGATGCGGATGGTGGTCAACCTCGCCGATCTCGACAAGTCGAAGTGGATCAACCTCACCGGCGCCTCCGGGCACGCCTACAGCGCCCACTACATCGACCAGACCAGCAAGTGGGTCAAGGGCGAACTGCTGCCGTGGTCCTACTCGCGCAAGGCGGTCGACGCCGGCACGAGCGACACGCTGGTGCTCAAGCCGTGAGGCGCTGACAATCCGTCGGAAACGGCCCTCCACGCGCGCGTGGAGGGCCGTTCGCATCACGGCGTGGTGTCAGCCGGTCTTGTCGGCCGTCCGGAACCGCCGCACCCCGGACGGCGTCACCACCGCGTGCACCGGCCGGTCGTGCGCCTGAGCCGGCAGCTGCTCGACGACCTCCGAGTCGTACAGCAGCACCACCAGCGCCGGACGCGCCCCCGCCTGCTCCAAACGGGCGAGAACACGGTCGTACGAGCCTCCGCCGCGCCCCAGCCGCATGCCGCGCGCGTCGACCGCCAGGCCGGGCAGCAGAACGACGTCCGCGGCGGTCACGGCGTCCGGGCCGAGGCGCTCGCCGGCGGGCTCGAACAGGGCCATTTTCCCGCCGTGTCGGACGCGTGCGAGGGACCCCTCCCCGGTGTAGGTGCCCCAGTCCAGGTCGTTGTCGGGCAGCAGGGCCGGAAGCAGGACGCGCACACCCCGCGCGCGCAGCGCGTCGAGCAGCGCGAGGGTGCCCGGCTCGGCGCCCACGGAGACGTACGCCGCCACCGTGCGCGCCTGCGCCAACTCGGGCAGGTCCCGCGCCCGCTCGGCCAGCGCCGTCGCCGCTTCCCGCACGTCATCCGCCGTCAACCTGTTCCTCACTGCGAGGAACTCTCGCCGCAACGTCCGCTTGTCAGGCTCGGCCGCGCGTCCGCCGTGACCCACAGTCCCTCCCGAAACCGATCGAATACGCTCATATGAGCGCTAATTAACCGGAGCGGCAGATTCACTGCAAACGCACCGGATAAGGTTGCCGCATGACTCAGTCGCACCCTCGGATCAGCAAGGCTGTCATCCCCGCAGCAGGCCTCGGTACCCGGTTCCTGCCGGCCACCAAAGCCACTCCCAAGGAGATGCTGCCGGTCGTGGACAAGCCGGCGATCCAGTACGTGGTCGAGGAGGCCGTGGCGGCGGGGCTCGACGACGTCCTCATGGTGACGGGCCGCAACAAGCGCCCGCTGGAGGACCACTTCGACCGTAACTACGAGCTGGAGTCCGCCCTGGAGAAGAAGGGCGACGCCGAACGGCTCGCCAAGGTCCAGGAGTCCAGCGACCTCGCCACCATCCACTACGTCCGCCAGGGCGACCCCCGGGGCCTCGGCCACGCCGTGCTGTGCGCCGCCCCGCACGTCGGTCAGGAGCCCTTCGCGGTCCTGCTCGGCGACGACCTGATCGACCCGCGTGACCCGCTGCTCCAGCGCATGATCGAGATCCAGGAGCAGTACGGCGGCAGCGTCATCGCCCTCATGGAGGTCGCACCCGAGCAGGTCCACCTCTACGGATGCGCCGCCGTCGAGAGGACCGAGGACGCCGACGTCGTCAAGGTCAGCGGCCTGGTGGAGAAGCCCGACCCGGCCGAGGCCCCGTCCAACTACGCCGTCATCGGCCGCTACGTCCTCGACCCGCGCATCTTCGACATCCTGCGCAAGACCGAGCCGGGCCGCGGCGGCGAGATCCAGCTCACCGACGCCCTCCAGCAGCTCGCGGAGGACGAGAGGATCGGCGGCCCGGTGCACGGCGTCGTCTTCAAGGGCCGCCGCTATGACACCGGCGACCGAGGCGACTTCCTGCGTGCCATTGTCAGACTCGCATGCGAACGTGAAGACCTGGGCCCGGAGTTCCGGACCTGGCTTCGCAGGTACGTAGCCGAGGAGATGTAGCCACGTTGAGCAGCGCCGCGCCCCGCGCCACCGGACCGGACCACCTGTGGTCGGTGGACGAACACCTGGAGGACATCCTCGCGACCGTCCGCCCCCTCGAACCCATCGAGCTGAACCTGCTCGACGCCCAGGGCTGCGTCCTGGTCGACGACATCACGGTGCCGGTGTCCCTGCCACCGTTCGACAACAGCTCCATGGACGGGTACGCGGTACGGGTCGCGGATGTCGCGGGCGCGAGCGAGGAGTTCCCCGCCGTCCTGGAGGTCGTCGGGGACGTCGCGGCGGGCCAGGCCGATCTGCTCCAGGTGGGCCCCGGCCAGGCCGCCCGCATCATGACCGGCGCCCCGCTCCCGCCGGGCGCCGAGACCGTCGTCCCGGTCGAGTGGACCGACGGCGGCCTCGGCGAGGGGCCGGTCAGCGGGATGCGCGCCCGCAGCCTGGCCCCCGAGGGCGCCGAGGGCGAGGTCCATGTCTACCGCCCGGCCGAGGCACGCGCGCATGTGCGCGCGGAGGGCAGCGACGTCAGGGTCGGCGACCGCGCCCTGGAGGCCGGCACCGTCCTCGGCCCGCCCCAGATCGCCCTGCTCGCGGCGATCGGCCGCGGCACCGTACGCGTCCGCCCGCGCCCGCGCGTGGTGGTGCTGTCCACGGGCAGCGAACTCGTCCAGCCCGACGAGGAACTGCGCAGCGGCCAGATCTACGACTCCAACAGCTTCGCCCTCACCGCCGCCGCCCGCGACGCCGGCGCCATCGCCTACCGTGTGGGCGCCGTCGCCGACGACGCCGAGATCCTGCGCTCCACCATCGAGGACCAGCTGGTCCGCGCAGACCTGATGGTCACCACCGGTGGCGTGAGCGTCGGGGCGTACGACGTCGTCAAGGAGGCGCTGGCGCACGTCGGCGACGAGGACGAGCCCGGCAGCGGCGTCGAGTTCCGCAAGCTCGCCATGCAGCCCGGCAAGCCCCAGGGGTTCGGCTCCATCGGCCCCGACCACATCCCGCTGCTGGCCCTCCCCGGCAACCCCGTCTCCTCGTACGTCTCCTTCGAGCTGTTCGTCCGCCCCGCGATCCGCGCCCTCATGGGCCTGGACGACGTCCACCGGCCGACGGCCCGGGCGACCCTGACCGCGGACAAGGCGCTGACCTCGCCGAAGGGCCGCCGCCAGTTCCTGCGCGGCACATACGCCGACGGCGCGGTCACCCCGGTCGGTGGCGCCGGCTCCCACCTGATCGCCGCGCTCGCCCACGCCGACGCGCTGATCGTGGTCCCGGAGGACGTCGAGTCCGTCGAGCCCGGCACCGAGGTCGAGGTGGTCCTGCTCGGCTGAGCGCCGCTGGTTGGGGGTACCGTGTCGCGCACAGCAGGCCCACGCGCCGCACCGCGCCGGGCCCGGACCGGGAGCGCCACAGAAGCATGACTGAGCATGACCGGGGGGACACCTCCGCACCCCCAGTGCAGGACCGCCTGACGCACATCGACGACGCGGGCGCCGCCCGCATGGTGGACGTGTCGGAGAAGGACGTGACCGCGCGCACGGCCCGTGCCAGCGGCCGCGTCCTGGTCTCGCCCCGCGTGGTCGAGCTGCTGCGCGGCGAGGGCGTCCCCAAGGGCGACGCCCTGGCCACCGCGCGGATCGCGGGCATCATGGGCGCCAAGCGCACCCCGGACCTCATTCCGTTGTGCCACCCGTTGTCGGTGTCCGGTGTGACACTGGACCTGTCGGTCGCGGACGACGCCGTGGAGATCCGGGCCACGGTGAAGACGACGGACCGCACGGGCGTCGAGATGGAGGCCCTCACCGCGGTCTCCGTCGCCGCCCTCACCGTGATCGACATGGTCAAGGCGGTCGACAAGGGAGCGGTCATCACGGACGTACGGGTGGAGGAGAAGACGGGCGGCAAGTCGGGCCACTGGAGCCGGGCATGACCTACCGCGCTCTGGTGGTCACCGCCTCCAACCGGGCTGCCGCCGGCGTCTACGAGGACAAGGGCGGCCCGCTGATCGCCGACGGCCTCAGGGGCTTCGGCTTCGCCGTCGAGGGCCCGCAGGTCGTGCCCGACGGCGACCCCGTCGAGGCCGCGCTGCGCTCCGGCGTCGAGGCCGGCTACGACGTGATCGTCACCACCGGCGGCACCGGCATCTCGCCCACCGACCGCACCCCCGAGGCGACGCGCAGGGTGATCGACCACGAGGTGCCGGGCATCGCGGAGGCCATCCGGGCGTTCGGCCGGGACAAGGTGCCGACCGCGGCGCTCTCCCGGGGCCTCGCCGGAGTGGCCGGGCGGACGCTGATCGTCAATCTGCCGGGTTCCACCGGCGGGGTGAAGGACGGACTGGCGGTCCTGGAACCCCTGCTGGTCCACGCCGTCGACCAGATCCGGGGCGGCGATCACCCCAGACCCGGCGCCAGCAGTGGGGGTGCCAGCTGAACAGCCCATCCTGGCCCGTCGAACTGGTGGACGGCGATGTCCTCCTCCGGCCGATAAAGCTGCGCGACCAGCGGGCCTGGCGCGAGGTCAACCGGCGCAACCGGGACTGGCTGCGGCCATGGGAGGCGACCATTCCGCCGCCCGCGCCCGGGGGGCCGATGGCGCACCGGCCGACCTACCGCCAGATGGTCCGCCACCTCAGGTCCGAGGCGAACGCGGGCAGGATGCTGCCGTTCGTCATCGAGTACCAGGGGCGACTGGTCGGGCAGTTGACGGTGGCGGGGATCACCTGGGGCTCGATGTGCTCCGGGCACGTCGGCTACTGGGTGGACGAGGCGGTGGCGGGCCGTGGCGTGATGCCGACGGCCGTGGCACTCGTGGTGGACCACTGTTTCCGCACGGTCGGTCTGCACCGCATCGAGGTCTGCATTCGCCCCGAGAACGTGCCCAGCCGCCGGGTCGTGGAGAAACTCGGATTCCGCGAGGAGGGGCTCAGGCCGCGTTATCTCCACATCGACGGAGCCTGGCGCGACCACCTCGTCTTCGCGCTCACCGCGGAGGAGGTGCCCGACGGCCTGCTCACGCGCTGGCACCGGACACGCTCCCAGAACGCGCCTCACTGATCCCCGTCACCCAGAATTGAATATGTGTTCGATAATGATCGGTTGGCGACCATCTCAGGGCATTGAATTCCCGGCCTTGACGGTCTGCTGATCGCGCCGGTCACAAAAAAAGTTCGAAATATCAGCCAGATCGTGCGACACACCGGCGCAATTGGCAGATGGCCTCATGCAAACCCCTCTACCGTGTGAGGCGTGAGCAGCAGCGGCCTCATCTACGCAGTCATTGTCGGGGCCTGGGCCGCCTACCTGGTGCCCATGTGGCTCCGTAGGCAGGACGAGCTGAACGAGGCCCGTCCGACGGAACGCTTCAGCACGGCCATCCGGTTGTTGTCCGGACGGGCGGGGATGGAGCGCCGGTACGCCAAGGACCTGCGGGCGCGCTCCGCCGACGAGGGGGAGCACGACGCCGACGACCCGGATGCCGTCACCGACTCGGTGGACGTCCGGGCCTTCGCCGTGTCCAAGACCTGCCCGCAGACCCAGGTACCCGTACCGCGGCCCGTCTCCCCGCGGCCCGAACCGGCGCATGACGAGACGGGCAGGCCGCCCCGCCGCCCCGCGGCCAAGAAGGCCTCCGAACCCGGCACGGCACCGGCGCGGGAGCGCGTCCCGGCCGCCCGCCGCGCGCCCAGCGCGGGCGCCGCACAGGCAGCCGCGGCCCGCGCCCAGCGTTCGAAGGTCCTCGCGCGCCGCAGACGCACCACGACCGTCCTCTTCCTCGCCTTCACGCTCGGCGCGATCGTCGCCGCGGTCGGCGGGCTCGCGTTCCTGTGGGCGCCCGGCGTGCCCGCCGTCATGCTCAGCGCGTACATCGCGTACCTGCGTTCCCAGGAGCGCCGCCGCTTCGCCTACCAGATGGACCGCCGCCGGGCCGAGGCCGCCGCACAGCGACTGCGCGAGCGCGGCGAGCGCCAGCCGCGCCGGCGTGCGACCGTCGAGGCCGAGGCCGACGCCGAGGAGCCGGACGAAGGCGCCGAGCCGGGGCCCGACCCCGGCCTGTCGGCGCTCGCCGCGGACCGGCGGGCCCTGGTCGAGCAGACCGACCACGCGGAGTGGGTCGACCAGCAGCGCGAACGGCAGCGCCGCCCCGGACAGGGCGACAGCTGGGATCCGGTACCGGTACCGCTGCCGACGTACGTGACCGCGCCGGTCGCCCCGCGCGCCACCGCCGACGTGGACCTGGGAGCGCCGGACGCGTGGAGCTCGGCCCGGTCCAGCCCCGTCGCCCCCGACCGCGAGGACGCGCCCGGCCCCGCCGACGCCACGGAACGGGACACGGCGACGGCCCACGCCGAGGACGGCCCCGAGACCGGCGGCCGCAGTGACGCCCGCCGCGCCGCGTCCGCCCGCCGGGCACGCGAGCGGGGCCGTACGCCACTGTTCGACCAGTACGAGGACGGGGACCGGCCGCGGGCCGCCAACGAGTAGGCCCTGTCGTTTGGATCAGGCCGGCTGCAGTCACGGCGCCGCCCCGCGACGCCGGGATGATCCAAACGACAGGGCCTAGGCCCCCGCCCCACCAGGGAGCGCCGCCGGGGATCGGATTTCCGAGCACCCCGATCGGGGTGCTAAAGTTTCACTCGTTGCAAGGGCCTGTGGCGCAGTCCGGTAGCGCACCTCGTTCGCATCGAGGGGGCCAGGGGTTCAAATCCCCTCAGGTCCACCGCAACAACTGCTCGCGAGGCAGTTGATGGGATCCCGCCCGATCGGTTGATCGGGCGGGATTCTTTTTGTGCGCCGGAGCACACACACGGGCTGACGCCGTCTCAGCCGCTCACTCCCGCACCCCGGCCATCCCCCGCGCCCGCCGCACCGCGACACCCGCCGGGATCACCGCAGACACCACCGCGAGGACCGCGCACGCCCCGGCCGCCATGCCCAGCGCCTGCCACGGCAGGGCGATCGACGCCGGTGCCGACAGCAGGCCCAGGGCAGCCCCCATGCCGGCCAGGTTCAGGCCCGCCACCAGCAGGCCCAGCAGCGTGCCGACGGCGACCACGGTCAGGGCCTCCGCGGCGACCAGGCGCAGCACCTGCCCGCCGGTGGCGCCCGCCAGGCGCAGGACCGCCAGGTCGCGCGCCCGGTCGGAGGTCGCCATCACCAGCGTGCCCGCGAGGGAGATGCCGGTGTAGAGCAGGGCGATGCCGAGGACCAGCAGGAAGCCCAGCCGGGTCGTGCCGTCGGTCCGGGGCGAAGTGGCCCTCAGCCACGCCGCCTTGGTCAGCACACGCCCGTCCGACGCCCGGACCGCCTCCCGCAGTCCCGCCGCCACCGCGTCGGCCCGCGCGCCCTCCGCCATCCTCACCTCGACCCGGTCGACGGCCGCTCCCGGCGCGTTGGCCGGGGTGACGTACACGCCGTTGTCGCCGGTGCCGACCGGCATCACCGCGGCGATCCTCAGCGACCTGCGCGTGCCGTCGCCGAGCCACACGGTCACGTGCTCGCCGACCGTGTGCCGCTGCCACTCCTCGTTGACGATGATCGACCGGTCGTCGAGGCCGGTGATCCGCCCGGCCGTCAGCGGCAGCCGTGCGGTCGCGGCGAGCGCCCGCGGGTCGGCGGCCCGGGCGGCGGAGCGGATCAGGGCCACCCCGTCCTCCAGCACGTACACCGCGCTCGACGCCGTCGCCGAGACCTCCGCGCCGGGCACCGCCCGCAGCCGCCGGAGCGCCGCGCGGTCCAGGCCGCTCTCCGACGTCACCACGAAGTCGGCGGCCGTCCGCTCCCGGGCCTCGGCCGCCTGCGCCCGGTTCAGCGTCGCGGTGGCCCCGAGCAGCGAGCCCGTCAGCGCCACCGTGACCAGGACGGGCGCCGCGACCGAGGCGGTACGGCGGACCGCGGCGGCGGCGTTCTCCCGCACCAGCATCCCGCCCGCACCGGGCAGCCGGGACGGCAGCCACGCGACCAGCCGGGTCAGCGGGCGCACCAGCGCCGGGGCCAGCAGCGCCACCGCCGTGATCAGCAGCATCGGACGGCTGACGTACGTCTTGCGGTGCAGCAGGTCACCCGGGTCGGACGCCAGTGCCCAGGCGAGGGTCGCACCGGCCGTGACCAGAAGCGCCGCGCCGCACAGCAGGCGGCCCCACGTCAGGGCACCGCTGTCCACCGACGCCTCGCGCAGCGCCTGCGTGGGCCCGGTCCGCCCGGCCCGCCAGGACGCCGCCACCACCCCGCACAGGGCCACCAGCAGTCCCGTCCAGAAGGCCACGTGATACGGCCAGGTGTGGTCGCCGATCGTGAACCAGCCGGGGGCGAGGCCGCCGTCCACCACCCACGCGGCCAGGTGCGGGGCGGCGTACGAGGCCAGCGCGCAGCCCGTCGCCGAGGCGAGGATGCCGATCAGCAGGGCCTCCGCGCACACCATCCGGCGGATCTGGCCCGGTGTGGAGCCCGCGGTGCGCAGCAGACCGAACTCCCGGCGCCGCTGGGCGACCGCGAAGGCGAACGTGGACGCCACCACGAACACCGACACGAACCCGGACACCCCGCCCGCCGTCCCGAACAGCGCGTTCAGCGCGGTCAGCGCCTCCCGGTCCCGGTCGGGACCGGCGTCCGCGAGCCGCCGCGCGTCGCCGGTGAGCACCTGGGCGCCGGTGCCCACCACCCTTCGTACCTGCGCCGCGTCCGCGTCCACGACCAGCTGCGCGCTCCCCGGCGAGAGGCGGGCGGCGCGCGCGTCGGAGTAGAACACCGGGTTCTCGAAACCGAGCCCTCGTACCGTCCCCACGACCCGTACCGCGCCGGAGCCGGTCCGCAGCCGCTCGCCGACACGCGCCCAGTCCCCGGTGACCACCACCTCGTCGGCGGCTCGCGGCGCACGCCCCGCAGTCAGCTCGTACGGGGCGAACGCCGCCGTCGACCACGGGTGACCCACCGGATCGCCGGGGCCGCCCTCGACCCGCACCGGGAAGGAGCGGTCCTCCGTGACCCGGCCCAGCGCGCGCAGCGCGGCGACCGTCCGGGCCGGTACGGGGCGGGGGTGCGCCAGCTGCTGCGTCCGGACGCCGATCGGGGTCGGCACGCGCAGCGTGTCCTGCCCCCGCACCACCACTGGCGCCGTGGCGAACCGCTCCGGCCGCCGCTCGGGCGCGTCCAGCGAGGAGGCGAGCGCCAGGCCCATGACGGCGATCAGCGCGACGCCGAGCGCAAGGGCGACGAAGGTGCCGGTGAAGGTGATCCAGCGGGTGCGCAGGGTGCGCACGGCGATGCTCAGCACGGCACGGCCTCCAGCGTCGTCATATGTCCCGCGATCTCACCGGCCGAGGCACCCGTCAGCTCGCCGCTCACCCGTCCGTCGACCAGGAACACCACCCGGTCCGCGTACGAGGCGGCCACCGGATCGTGGGTCACCATCACGACCGTCCGGCCCTCGGCGTCGACCATGCCGCGCAGCAGCGCCAGCACCTCACGGCCGGTCCCCGAGTCCAGCGCACCCGTCGGCTCGTCGCCGAACAGCACCTCGGGCCGGGTGACCAGCGCACGGGCCAGCGCCACGCGCTGCTGCTGACCTCCGGACAACTGCGAGGGCCGATGACCGGCCCGCTCCCCGAGCCCCACCTGCCGCAGCACCTCCCGCACCCGCGCCTTCGGCGGACGCCGGCCGGCCAGGCGCAGCGGCAGGGCGACGTTCTGCTCGGCGGTCAGCGACGGCAGCAGGTTGAACGCCTGGAAGACGAACCCGACCCGCTCGCGGCGCAGCAGGGTCAGCCGCCGCTCGTTCAGCGCCGTCAGCTCCGTCTCCCCGAGCCGCACCGAGCCCGAGGTGGGCCGGTCCAGACCCGCCGCGCACTGCAGCAGCGTGGACTTGCCCGAGCCGGACGGCCCCATGACGGCGGTGAAGGAGCCCGTCGGGAAGGCGAGCGAGACCCGGTCCAGCGCGGTCACCCGGCCACCGCCCGATCCGTACTCCCTGCTCACCGCGTGCAGTTCGATCGCGTTGGGTCTCATCTCTCCCCGCGCCCCCATCCGTTGGTTCCGACCACGGATCCACGAAACCCCGGGAGGGCACCCGTGATCAGTGCGTCAGGGACGAGACTTGAGGTAGGGCCAGGCATACCCCCGGATCTCCGTCAGGACCGATGGCCAGGGTCAGCGGCCCGCTCCTACGGTGATCCCCATGACGGTGTGGCAGGCGCTCGGCGGGCGCGGTTACCTGGGGTCGGCGTGGCCGTGGCGGGCGGGGGCGTTCCTGGCGAGCGGGGCGCTGTTCGGGGCGGTCGTCCTGGTGGTGGTCCTCAGCGGGGCCGTGGTCGGGGCCGCGCTCGCCGTCCTGCTCCTGGGGCTGCCGCTGCTGGTGCTCACCGCGCTGGCCGGGATACCCGTAGCCGCCGTCGAGCGGTGGCGGCTGCGGCTGGCCGGCGTGGGGCCGCTGCCCGCCGGGTCCCACCGGATGCCGGACGGGCCGGGGCTGCCGGCGTGGCTGTCGACGCGGGCCAGGGAGACGGCGACCTGGCGGGAGCTGGCGTACGCCCTCCTGCTCGCCCTGGTGCTGTGGCCGCTGGACGCGCTGGCCGTCACGTTCGGCGCCGGGGTTCCGCTGTCCCTGGTCGCCACGCCGGTGCTGGTCGGCGTCCACGGCGAGGCGAAGGTGGTCAAGCTGTGGACCGTGGACACCTGGGCGGCGGCCTGCGGGGTCGCCGTGCTCGGGCTGGTGCTGCTGGCGGCCGGCGCATACGCCCTGGGGGTCGTGGCCGGGGCACGGGCCGAGCTGGCGCGGGCGCTGCTGGTCTCCAGGGAGAGCGAACTGGTCAGCTCCCGCGTGCGGTTGGTGGACGCCTTCGAGGCGGAGCGGCGGCGCATCGAACGGGACCTGCACGACGGTGCCCAACAGCGCCTGGTCGCCCTCACCATGACGCTCGGCCTCGCCCGCCTGGACGCCCCGCCCGGACCGCTCGCCGGCCAACTGGCCAAGGCGCACGGGGAGGCCGAGCAGGCCCTCGCGGAACTGCGTGACCTCATCCACGGCATCCACCCCAGGGTCCTCGCCGACTACGGCCTCGAAGCCGCCGTCGCCGACGCGGCGGACCGCAGCCCGGTCCCCGTGGACCTCGGCCTCGACCTGTCCGTCCGGCTGCCCCGACCCGTCGAGTCCGCCGCCTACTTCGTGGTCTGCGAGGCCCTCGCCAACATCGCCAGGCACAGCGGGGCGAGCCGCGCCGAGGTCAGGGGGACGTACGACGGCAGGCGGCTGGTCCTCGACATCCGCGACGACGGGCGCGGCGGCGCGGACCCGCGCGGTGGCACCGGGCTCACCGGACTCGCGGACCGGGTGTCGGTCCTCGATGGCAGACTCTCCCTGTCCAGCCCGCCGGGCGGACCGACCCTGCTGCACGTGGAGTTTCCTTGCCGGCCGACACCCCGCTCCGCATAGTCCTCGCCGAGGACAGCGTGCTCCTGCGTGAGGGCCTCATCGGTCTGCTCACCCGCTTCGGACACGAGGTCGTCGCGGCGGTCGGCGACGCGGACGCGCTGCTCGCGGCGGTCACCGAGCACACACCCGACGTGGTGGTGACGGACGTACGGATGCCGCCCGGCTTCCAGGACGAGGGCCTGCACGCGGCCGTGCGGCTGCGCGCCGAGCGGCCCGGGCTGCCGGTGCTGGTGCTCAGCCAGTACGTGCAGCGGGCGTACGCCGTCGAACTGCTCGACTCCGGCGACGGAACGGGCGTCGGCTACCTGCTCAAGGACCGGGTCGGCCAGGTCGAGCAGTTCGTGGACGCGCTCGCCGAGGTCGCGTCCGGCGGCACGGTCGTCGACCCCGAGGTCGTACGCCAACTGCTGCGCCGGCGCCGGGACCCGCTCGCGCGGCTCACCGCGCGCGAGCGGGAGGTGCTGGCGCTGATCGCCGAGGGCAAGTCCAACAGCGCGATCGCCCGGACGCTGGTGGTGTCCGAGGCGGCCGTCGGCAAGCACATCGGCAGCATCCTCACCAAGCTGGACCTGCCGCCCGCCGGCGACACCCACCGGCGGGTCCTGGCGGTCCTCGCGTTTCTCCGCGCGTGACCTACAGCTGCTTGGCGTAGCAGCGGCTCGACTCGTAGTGCCGGTAGTAGCCGAACTTCTCGCACGGCTCGTAGCCGCTGGAGGTGTACAGGGCGATCGCCTCCGGCTGTTTGGTGCCGGTCTCCAGGACCATGCGGCGGCGGCCGGCCGCGCGGGCGTCCTCCTCCAGGGCGGCCAGGACACGGCGGGCCAGCCCCCGGCCCCGCATCTCCTCCACCACGTACATCCGCTTCAGCTCGGCGTCCCCGTCGAGGTTTCCCTCACCGTTGGCGTCCTGGGCGCGCCAGCCGCCGGAGGCGACGGGGACGTCGTTCTCGTCGTACGCGATCAGGTAGAGGCCGTTCGGCGGCTCGAAGTCGGCCGGGTCCAGGGGCGTGGCGTCACCGCCGTCGCCGTAGCGCAGGTCGTACTCGGCCTGTACCTGGTCGTTGAGTTTGACGGCGTCGGGGTGGTCGAAGGAGACCCGGCGTATGTCCATGCGGTGATCGTATTTTCCGTTCAGTCCATCGGTTCCGGAATCGGACGCAGTCCAGTGTGCCGGTATCGTTCCGGCGTGCTCACCGTGACCTCCGTGAACGTGAATGGACTCCGGGCCGCCGCGAAGAAGGGCTTCGTGGAGTGGCTCGCGGACACCGAAGCCGACGTGCTGTGCCTGCAGGAGGTGCGCGCCGAGCCGCAGCAACTGCCCGAGCACGTCCGCACCCCCGACGGCTGGCATGTGGTGCACGCCCCCGCCGCCGCCAAGGGCCGCGCCGGTGTCTCCCTCTACACCCGCCGCGAGCCCGACCGCGTCCGGATCGGCTTCGGGTCGCCGGAGTTCGACAGCAGCGGCCGCTATGTCGAGGCCGACCTGCCCGGCGTCACCGTCGCCTCCCTCTACCTCCCCTCCGGCGAGGTCGGCACCGAGCGGCAGGACGAGAAGGTCCGCTTCATGGACGAGTTCCTCGCCTACCTCAAGGACCTGCGCGAACGCGCCGCCGCCGACGGCCGCGAGGTCCTCGTCTGCGGCGACTGGAACATCGCCCACCAGCAGGCCGACCTGAAGAACTGGCGCGGCAACACCAAGAACTCCGGCTTCCTGCCCGAGGAAAGGGAGTGGCTGAGCCGGGTCTTCGATCCGGCCGACGGCGGCTGTGTCGATGTCGTGCGGGCGCTGCATCCGGGGGTGGAGGGGCCGTACACGTGGTGGTCGTACCGGGGGCGGGCCTTCGACAACGATTCAGGCTGGCGGATCGACCTGGCCGTGGCGACCCCCGGGCTGGCGGCACGGGCCGTGAAGGCGGTCGTCGAGCGAGCGGCCAGCCACGAGGAGCGGTGGTCGGACCATGCTCCTGTGACTGTCGTCTTCGAGATGTGAGGATGACGGTACGGGGCGCTGTCGAACGGCGCGCGCCCCGTGGGGCTTGGCCCTCAGGTGTCAGCTGGTCTGCGGTGCGGCTGAGGGTTTCCTGATGGTGAAGGTCAGGCGTGAAGTGTCCGGACCGGTCCGTCGGGCGTGATCACCCCCGCGACCACCTTTGCCGACGGTGACGCGGACGCCGTCACGGAGAAGAAGCTCGCGGGACACGGCAACGTCCGTCGCCGTCGCCCGACGGTAGTGGTCGAGCGCGTACTCCTCCAGCCAGTCGGAGCGCATGGCGGCCGGTGAGTGACACACTTCTCCACGCGCCGTGGCGCGGCACACATAGTCGCCGTACGGGTAGCCCTTGCGTAGGGCGAAGTACATGCGCCCTTCGCAGCCCGCACAGTGGGCGATGGCCGTGAGTAGCGCCGTCGTCTGGCTCCTCGGGCGGCGGGTGCCGTTGGAACGCGCCAGAAGCGCGTCCTGGAGCGCACGGAACTCCTCGTCGGACAGCAATGGCGGTCCGACGAGTACAGGAGCACCGGACCCGTCGCGGACCGTCTGGCCCTGGTGCGTCCTGTGCCCCATCAGGGACGGGCTGCGCAGCACCTTGGACAACGTGCCCGATGTCCAGCGGAAGCGTTCGAAGTCACGTCCGTGTCGCCTACCGCCCATCGGGCGGCCCTGGAGTCGTGCGTGGCGGTCGCGCGGCACGGGCACACCTGCGTCGTTCAGTTTGCGTGCGATGGCGATCAGTGACGATCCCGCAAGTACGTCCTCCACGATCGCTCGGACGACAAGGGCTGTCTCGGGGTCGGGAGACAGGCACCACCCGCTGCCCGCAGGGTGCGGTGCCTTCCGATAGCCGAAGGGGACGAGCCCGCCCCCGTAGCGACCGGCCGCGCGCAATGCCTCGTGACTGCTGCTGAGCCGGGCGGAGATGGTGCGGGCTTCCTGCTCGGCGTCATGAGCGAGGTCCGTGCACCGCTGGATGACCCAACCGTCCGCCTGTGGTGTCACGACGAGCGGGTGGTCGGCTTCCGGCATGCAGAACACGAGTGTCCGGGTGTGCTGCCGCCCCCATGCGATCAACTCGTCCATGTGCGCCACGGAGCGTACGGCGCGATCCACGTGTGACCAGACGACGGCTTCATACTCGTGAGGCCGACCCAGCCAGGATGACAGGGAGGGCCTCTCGAACGGGGACATCTGATGGGCCGAGACCCCCAGGTCCGCAGCCTCGGCGATCAGAGTGAAGCCGAGCCTCTCAGCGGAGCGGTGGATGGCGGATCGCTGTCGGCTTGGCGAAGTGGTCACACTGGTGAGGCAACTGAGACGCAGGGCTGCAAGGGCCTTTGGCCGTCCAGCGAAGGGCGCGGCAAAGGGGGTGCGTGGGGCCGGTCGGGGGCTACGCTCGGACATGCTGGCACTCCTGAACAGTGTCGGCCATACCCCGGGGCTGGTCGCACAGCCGCCGGGGTTTTCGATCTCACTGTCGGAGCACGAACGGAATTGCGTCTGCCGAAGCCTGAAAGGTGACCCGATGGAGTGAACGTCGGAGCTACGACTGCTTGCGCATCCTCCGGTCCAGCGCCAGCGACAGCTCCGCCTCCATCACGCTCCGGGCCAGCGGTCGTAGGCGGGGGAGGTCCTCCTCGGGGGCGTGGCGGAGGATGAGGGTGGTGAAGAGTTCGGCGAGGGCGTCGGCGTGTTCGCGGACGCGCTTGGCGGCGTCGAGGACGTCGGCGAGGGGGATGCCCTCGCGGACCAGGGCGGAGGAGACCTCCAGCAGGCGGCGGCTGATGTGGACGATCTCGTCGCCGTCGGTGCCGAGGTAGCCGAGGTCCATGGCGGCGGCGAGGTTCTCCGGGGTGACCTCGCCCTCGTAGTGGGCGGCGAGTTCCTCGGGGGTGAGGCGGACCGGTTCCTCCTCGGTGGGGGTGCCGACGCCGAGGAGGTCGGCGACGTCCCGGCCGTGGTCGAAGGCCTCCGCCAGCTCCGCGATGCCGTTCAGGGTGTGGCCGCGCTCCAGCAGGGCCGAGATGGTGCGCAGGCGGGCCAGGTGGTGATCGTCGTACCAGGCGATGCGGCCCTCGCGGCGGGGCGGCGGGATCAGCTTGCGTTCGCGGTAGAAGCGCAGGGTGCGCACCGTGATGCCGGCCAGGCGGGCCAGCTCCTCCATACGGTATTCGCGTCGTCCGCCCTCTTCTGCCACGTGGGAAGCCTATGTCGTACCAGCGGTAACTTTCTGGTGCCCCGACCCCTATCCATGGGTGCCGAGCTGCTCTACCCTCCCATTGCGCCAGTGTTCACTGGCGGAGTCATAGCGCTGTGGAGGGCATCGGATGACCGAGCGCGAGCATGTGCGGGTGGCGGTGGTCGGGTCCGGGTTCGGCGGGCTCGGGGCCGCCGTGCGGCTGAGGCGTGAGGGGATCACCGACTTCGTCGTCCTGGAGCGGGCCGACAGCGTCGGCGGCACCTGGCGGGACAACAGCTATCCGGGGTGCGCCTGTGACGTCCCGTCCCACCTGTACTCCTTCTCCTTCGCGCCCAACCCCGACTGGCCGCGCGCCTTCTCCGGGCAGCAGCACATCCGCGCCTACCTGGAGCACGTGACGGACGTCTTCCGGCTGCGCCCCCACATCCGCTTCGGCGCGGAGGTGGAGAAGATGACCTGGAACGGTGAGCGGCTGTGCTGGGACATCGAGACCAGGAGCGGGAGCCTGTCCGCCGACGTGGTCGTGTCCGCCACCGGGCCGCTGTCCGATCCCAGGATCCCGGACATACCGGGCCTCGACTCCTTCCCCGGCAAGGTCTTCCACTCCGCCCGCTGGGACCACGACTACGACCTCACCGGCAAGCGGGTCGCCATGGTCGGCACGGGCGCCTCCGCCATCCAGATCGTGCCCTCCGTCCAGCCCCGGGTCTCCCGCCTGACCCTCTTCCAGCGCACCCCGCCCTGGGTGCTGCCCCGCGTGGACCGGGCGATCAGCGGAGCCGAACGCGCACTGCACCGGGCCCTGCCCGTCACGGCCCGGCTGAGGCGGGCCCTGTTGTGGGGCATCCGGGAGCTGCAGGTCCAGGCGTTCACCAGGCACCCGGAGGAACTGGGCTTCGTCGAGCAGCTGGCCAAGCGCAACATGGCCCGCGCCATCAAGGACCCGGCCCTGCGTGCCAGGCTCACCCCGGACTACCGCATCGGCTGCAAGCGGATCCTGCTGTCCAGCGACTACTACCCGGCGCTCGCGCAGCCGAATGTGGACGTCGTCGCGAGCGGGCTCACCGAGGTCCGCGGCTCGACGCTCGTCGCCGCCGACGGCAGCGAGGCCGAGGCCGACGCGATCATCTTCGGTACCGGCTTCCACGTCACCGACATGCCCGTCGCCGAGCGGGTCGTGGGCGCGGACGGGCGGACGCTCGCCGAGGCCTGGAAGGGCGGGATGGAGGCCCTGCGCGGGAGCTCGGTGGCCGGCTTCCCCAACTGGATACCGATCATCGGGCCCAACACCGGCCTCGGGAACTCGTCCATGATCCTCATCATCGAGTCCCAGCTGAACTACCTGGCCGATTTCCTGCGGCAGATGAAGGTCCTCGGCGGCCGGATCGCCCTCGACGCCCGGCCCGCCGCCGTCGAGGCGTGGAACCACCGCGTGCAGGAGCGTATGAAGCGCACGGTGTGGAGCACCGGCGGCTGCACCAGCTGGTACCTGGACGCGAGCGGCCGCAACACCACCATCTGGCCGGGCACGACGAGCGAGTTCCGGCGGGCGACACGACGGGTGGACCTGGCGGAGTACGACGTCCTGCGCGTCACCGCGGGACAGCAGGCCGAGGTGGCCGCGTGAGCCGTCTGCTGAGCGTGCGCTCCGGCCCGTACGCCCCGCCCGTCGCCGCCCGCGAACTGACCGCCGTCTCCGCCGACGGAGCCCGGCTGCACGTCGAGGTGCACGGCCCCGACGACGCCCCCGCGGTCGTCCTCGCCCACGGGTGGGCCTGCTCGACCGCCTTCTGGGCGGCGCAGATCCGCGACCTGGCCGCCGATCACCGGGTCGTCGCCTACGACCAGCGCGGCCACGGACGCAGCCCGGCGAGCCCCACGTGCAGTGCCGAGGCGCTCGCCGACGACCTGGAGGCCGTACTGGACGCGGCGCTCGCACCCGGCGAGCAGGCCGTGGTCGCCGGGCACTCGATGGGCGGCATGGCGGTGATGGCCGCCTCCGCCCGCCCCGCCTTCCGGGAGCACGCGGCGGCCGTTCTGCTGTGCAGCACGGGCAGTTCGCAGCTGGTCGCCGCCTCGACGGTGGTGCCGATCCGGGCGGGCCGGACGCGCACCTGGCTCACGCGGAGGATCCTCGGTGCGCGGGCGCCGCTCGGCCCGGTCACGCCCCTCGCCCGCCGGATCCTCAAGTACGGCACGATGGGCGCCGGTTCGGCCCCGCACATGGTCGAGGCGTGCGCCCGTATCGTGCACGCCTGCCCCCGCACGGTGCGGTACGCCTGGTCGCATGTGCTCGACCGGCTCGACCTCGACCACGCGGTGCGGGAGTTGACGGCGCCGACGGAGGTGGTCGTCGGCACGGCCGACCGGCTGACGCCGCCGGTGCACGCCCGCTCGCTGGCCGCCGCGCTGCCGCACTGCGCCGGGCTCACCGAACTGCCCGGGATCGGACACATGACGCCGGTCGAGGCGCCCGAGCCGGTCACCGCGAAGATACGGGAACTCGTCAGGACCCACGTGGACTCGTCCGTGAAGGAGGACGCATGAGCAGGGTGAGCCTCGAAGGACGGGTCGCCGTCGTCACCGGAGCCGCGCGGGGCGTCGGGGAGCTGCTCGCCCGCAAGCTCTCGGCGCGCGGGGTGAAGGTGGCGCTGGTCGGGCTGGAGCCGGACGCCCTCAAGCAGGTCGCGGAGCGGCTGCACGGCGACAGCGCCCACTGGTACGCCGATGTCACCGACCAGGAGGCGATGACGCGGGTCGCGCGGGAGGTCGGGGAGCGGTTCGGCCGGGTCGACATCGTGGTCGCCAACGCGGGCGTGGCCACCGGCGGGCCGTTCGCCGACTCCGACCCGGAGTCCTGGCGGCGGGTGATCGAGGTCAACCTGATCGGCTCGGCGGTGACGGCCCGCGCCTTCCTGCCGCTGCTGATGGAGAGCCGGGGCTATCTGCTCCAGATCGCTTCCCTGGCCGCGATCACCCCGGCGCCGATGATGACCGCCTACTGCGCGTCCAAGTCCGGTGTGGAGGCGTACGCGCACAGTCTGCGCGCCGAGGTCGGCCACCGCGGCGTGAAGGTCGGCGTCGGCTACCTGTCGTGGACGGACACCGACATGGTGCGCGGCGCCGACCAGGACGAGGTCATGCGGGAGTTGCGGCAGCGGCTGCCCTGGCCGGCCGGCAAGACCTATCCGCCGGGACCGGCGGTCGACCGGCTCGTGGCCGGCATCGAACGGCGGTCGAGCCATGTGTACGGGCAGTGGTGGCTGCGCGGCATGCAGGGCGTGCGCGGCTACCTCCCCGGGATCGTCGGGACCGTCGGCCGGCGCGAGATGCGGCGGTTCGCGGACCGGCTGACGGGTCTGCGCACGGGGCTGGTCGGGGCGGGCGGGGAGGCCGATGAGCAGCACAGGACTACGCTGCGTAAGTGATCGACATGCGCAGGGTCACGGGGCGTGTGAATCTGGTCGGGCTAGATCCCCTCACCCCCACAGGGAGTGAACCCACATGGGTATGAAGGACCAGTTCCAGGACAAGTCCCAGCAGTTCCAGCAGCAGGCCAAGCAGAAGGCGGAGCAGGCCAAGGAGCAGCTCCAGAACCGCGGCCGCCGGCAGCGCGACGAGGACCAGGACACCGAGCGCATGCGCCGGGACGACGAGGACCGCCTCAACGAGGACTACGACGCCTGACGTCCTCTCCTGAGCCGACGCGCCCAGCGGAAGGGGTGCCCCCCACCAGGGGCACCCCTCTCTCTCATGGCCCCGGCTTCTCTCATGGCCTCGGCGGCAGCTTCGGGCGGGAGCGGTCCGGTACGTCGCGGTGGTCCGGGGGCGTGGCCGGCGGATGGGACTCCAGCAGCTTCAGAGCCAGTTCGACCGCGTCGGTCAGCTGGCTGTAACGGCCCTCGGCCCAGTCCAGAGGAGCGCGCAGGGCCTCCACGTCGGGCGCGACGCCGTTGTTCTCCACCGACCAGCCGTACTCCTGGAACCAGGCCGCGTTCATCGGCACCGTGATCACCGTGCCGTCGCCCAGCCGGTGGCGGCCGGTCATGCCGACCACCCCGCCCCAGGTGCGCTGCCCGACCACCGGTCCCAGCCTCAGCAGCTTGAAGGCCGCCGTGATCATGTCGCCGTCGGAGGACGTCGCCTCGTCGGCCAGCGCCACCACCGGGCCCCGGGGGGCGTTGGAGGTGTACGACACCGGCTGGGCGTTGCGCGTCAGGTCCCAGCCCAGGATGGTCCGCGTCAGCTTCTCGATGACCAGTTCGCTGATGTGGCCGCCCGCGTTGCCGCGTACGTCCACGATCAGCGCGGGCCGGGAGACTTCCATGCGCAGGTCGCGGTTGAACTGCGCCCAGCCGGAGCCGCCCATGTCGGGGATGTGCAGATAGCCGCAGCGTCCATCGCTCAACTCCCGGACGACCGCCCGGCGTTTGGCCACCCAGTCCTGGTAGCGCAGTGGCCGTTCGTCGATCAGCGGCACGACGGCGACCCGCCGGGGCGGCCCCTCGCCGTCCGCGGAGCCGGAGGGGCCCGCAGGGCCTTCCTCGGAAGGGTGGTGGTGGGTGACGGGTGGGCGGAACGTCAGCTCCACCGTCGTACCGCCCGCCCCGGCCAGCAGGGGATACGGCCCCGTCACCGGATCCACCGGGCGGCCGTCGACGTGGGTGAGGACGGCCCCCGCCCGGATTCCGGTACCCGCGAGCGGTGACCGTGCCTTGGAGTCGGAGGAGTCGCCGGGCAGGATCCGCCTGACCACCCAGCCCTCCTCGCGGTGCACGAAGTTGGCGCCCAGCAGGCCCTGCCAGCGCTGGTACTGTGCCGGTCCCTCGTTGCGGCGGGCGGGCGAGACGTAGGCGTGCGAGGTGCCCAGCTCGCCCAGCACCTCGCGCAGCAGGTCCGCGAACTCGTCCGGCGATGCCACCCGTTCGACCAGCGGCCGGTACTGCGCAAGCACCGCGTCCCAGTCGATGCCGCACATCACCGGGTCCCAGAAGTAGGCTCGGATCAGCCGCCCGGCCTCCTCGTACGCCTGGCGCCACTCGGCGGCCGGGTCGACCTGGTGCAGGATGCGGCGCAGGTCGATCCAGGTGATCGTGTCGGCGTCGCCGATCTCGGTGGCGGGTACCGCGCGCAGCTCGCCCTCGTCGAGCACGACCAGCCGCGTGCCGTCGCCGCTGGCCGCGAACCAGTCGAGGTGGCCGACGAGTTCGGACTTCTTCGCCTTGGCGAGGCTGAAGTACTCCAGGGTCGGCCGCTCGCTCGGGTCGTCCGGGTTGGCGAACGTCTCGCCGAGCGCGCCCGAGATCGGCCAGCGCAGCCAGACCAGTCCGCCGCCCGCGACCGGGTGCAGCGCCGAGTACTTGGAGGCGGCGACCGGGAAGGGGGTGACCCGGCTCTCCAGCCCCTCGACCTCGACGGTCACCGCACCGCCCTCGCCGGTCTCCTCCTCGTCGGCCGGGTCGAGCCCGCCGGCGGCCGGACGGCCCTCCGGGTTCAGCGCGAAGGGCGAGGGGGTCGCCGAGGACAGCGGCACCAGGTAGGGCCGGCAGCCCAGCGGGAAGGACAGGTCCCCGGTGTGCACGTCGTACACCGGGTCGAAGCCGCGCCAGGAGAGGAAGGCGAGGTAGCGGCCGTCCCGGGTGAACACCGGGTTCTCGTCCTCGAAGCGGCCGTTGGTGACGTCGACGACCAGCCGATCCTTGATACGGGCCATCCTGATCTGCCGCAGCGTCCGCCCGATCCCCGGATGCGACCAGGTCAGCCACGCCCCGTCCGGGGAGAAGGCGAGGTCGCGCACGGGCCCGTTGACCGACCGGACCAGATCGGTGACCTCGCCGTCGGACGTGTCCGCCACATCGACGAGCAGCAGCCGCCCGTCGTGCGAGGCGACGGCCAGCCGCTCGCCCTGCGGGTCCGACGCCAGCTCCAGCACCCGCCCCAGTTTCCCGGAGGCGAGCCGCCGCCGTTCGCCGTCGCCGGTGGCCCGCGGCAGGTACGCGAGTTCGATCGCGTCCTCGCCGTCCGCGTCCGTCACGTACGCGACCTGCCCGCTCTCCCCGAGCATCTCCGGCAGCCGCACCCGTACGCCCGGTGTGTCGGTGAGGGTGCGCGCCGGACCGTCCCGGTGGGTGAGCCAGTACAGGCTGCCGCGTACGACGACGGCGCTGGCCCGGCCCGTGTCGTCCACGGAGACGCCGCCCACGTGCTGCGCGGCCGGCACCTGGTAGCGGCGCCGCCCGGCGCGCGGCCCGCTCAGCCGGACGTCTAGCCGGCGCGGTACGGAGTCCGGGGACAGGTCGTCCACGATCCACAGGTCGCCCGCGCACTGGTACACCACCCGCGTGCCGTCGCTGGAGGCGTGCCGGGCGTAGAAGGCGTCGTGGTCGGTGTGGCGGCGCAGGTCGGTGCCGTCGTACGCGCACGAGTACAGGTTGCCGATGCCCTCGTGGTCGGAGAGGAAGGCGATCCGGCCGCCGGCGAACATGGGGGAGTGCAGGTGGCCGCCGATGTCGGGCAGCAGCCGCTGTCCGTGCAGCCACAGCCTGCCCATGGCCCCGCCCCGGTAGCGCTTCCAGGAGGCCGGTTCGTGGGGCGGGGTGCCGGTGAGCAGGAGCGTCCGGTGGCCGTCCTCGATGTCGGCGACCTGGATGTCGGAGACCGGGCCCCAGGGCAGCTTGCGGCCGGGGTCGCCGTCGGGGGAGACCTTGTAGGCCCAGGTGTAGAAGGAGAAGGGCTCGCCGTGGGAGGCGACGGCGAGGATGTCGGCGTTTCCTTCCCCGTCGGGGGGTGCCCAGCCGCACACGCGCGTGTCCGGACTGCCCCAGTGACTGAGCTGCCGCCCCGGGCCGCCGTCCACCGGCACCAGGTGGACCTCCGGCACGAAACTGCGCCAGCTCGTGTACGCGATATGGCGGCCGTCGGGCGAGAACCGCGGGTGGCCGACCTTGGTGCGGTCGACGGTGAGCCGCCAGGCTCGCTCCGTGCCGTCGAGGGGGGCGAGCCAGAGGTCGTCCTCGGCCACGAAGCACAACAGGTCGTCGTTGAGGTGCGGAAGGCGCAGATAGCTCACCCATCCATGCTTCGCCCGGGGGACGTACCGGAGCAAGTCGTGCCAAATCATCAAGCCATATCACAGGCCGCGGCGGTGCGTGAGCCATAAACACGAACGAAACGGTTTCGTTTCGTTGATGGGTGCGCTACATTCGTGAGGTACGAGATCGACATCCGGAGCGGGAAGGTGAGAGGCATGACTGAGGTCGCGACACCGCGTCGCAGTCGCATCACGCCCGAGCGCGAGGCCGAGCTGTACGCGGCCGTGCTCGACCTGCTCCGAGAAGTCGGCTACGACGCCCTGACGATGGACGCCGTGGCCGCCCGCACCCGGTCCAGCAAGGCGACGCTCTACCGTCAGTGGGGCGGCAAGGCCGAGCTCGTGGTGAAGGCGATGCGGCACCAGAAGCGGGGCGGCGTCGCCGATATCGACACCGGGTCCCTGCGGGGCGACCTCCACGCCCTCGTGGCGCAGGAGGACGACTGCACCATGGAGCAGAACTCCGCGCTGATGCGGGCCCTGGCCATGGCGGCGCACACCAATCCGGATCTGCGGCAGGCGTTCAAGGAACTGCTCGTGGAGCCGGAGATGGAGGAGTTCCAGCGGGTGCTGCGGCGGGCCGTCGAGCGCGGTGAGGTCCGGGCGGACAACCCGGCGCTGGACTACATCGTGCACATGCTGGTCGGCGCCTTCGCCACCCGCACGCTGATCGACGACCTGCCTCCCACGCGGGCCTTCCTCATCGCGTACACCGACGCCGTGGTCCTCCCCGCCCTCGGCGTCCCCAGCACCTGAGCAATCCCCACCGGTGACACCCACGCGGGCCGCAGGGTGAAGCCTGGACCCTGTCCGGGGCGTGGCCCAAAGGCTTCAGTTGTGGGGCCGTCAGCCAGGTGACGGGGCGGGGGCGTTCAGGGGTAGGGGTATGTCGCCGGCGGCGTTCGGGGTGCCCGGTGGGGTTTCGCCCGGGCCGTATCTCGGGGTGGCGCTGCCCTCCCAGCCCGGCAGGTCCTCGGGCCTGGGGACCGGCGCTGTCGTCGCCGGGACGGCGTTGCCTGCGGGGATCTGGTCGGGGGTGGCGTTCTGCGGGCCGCAGGCGGACAGGGCCAGGCAGGCGAGCGCGGTCGCCAGCAGTGGCTTCGAAAGGTGTGTCGTTCGCATGCACGCATCATCGAGATACCGGCCACGGTGCACATGAGCACGCGTACTCACCTCGCCGATAACGCGGTCGCATGTCACCTACACCCACCGCTACCGTGCCGTCCATGACGACGAGTGACAGGATCGAAACGCCGGACACCCCCGACGCGGCCCACCCCCGCTTCGCCCGGGCTCTCCGCGATCTCGGCCTCGGTGAGGTGAACGCGCAGACGCGCCGCTTCCCGGACGCGACCCGGACCGCTGCCGAGGCCGCCGCCGCGATCGGGTGTGAGCTGAGCCAGATCTGCAAGTCGCTGATCTTCGCGGCGGACGGGGTGCCGGTGCTGGTCCTCATGGACGGGGCGTCCCGCGTGGATGCCGAGCGGGTGAGGGAGGAACTCGGGGCGGAGCAGGTGACGCGGGCCGACGCCCGTGTCGTGCGGGAGACGACCGGGTACGCCATCGGCGGCGTACCGCCCTTCGGGCACCGCACCCCCACCCGCGTGCTCGCCGACCGCGGCCTGCTCGACCACGACCTCGTCTGGGCCGCCGCGGGCAACCCGCACACCGTGTTCCCGATGGAGCCCAAGGCCCTCATCGCCCACGCCGGCGGCACCCTGGTGGACGTGCGCGAGCACACCTCGTGACGCCGCTGGTCACGGCCGCCGTCCTGCTCGCCGCCGTCACGCACGCCAGTTGGAACGCCATCGCCCACAAGATCACCGACAAGCTGGTCGGGTTCGCGCTGATATCGGGCGGGGGCGTGGTCATCGGGGTGGCGCTCGCGGCCGTGACGGCCTTCCCGGCGGCCGGCGCGTGGCCGTATCTGTTCGCGTCGGCGGTGATCCACATCGCGTACTACGCCCTGCTGATGACGTCCTTCCGGCTCGGGGACTTCGGGCAGGCGTATCCCCTCGCCCGCGGCACCGCCCCCCTCGTGGTGACCGTGCTGGCCGCCGTCTTCGCCCACGAGGTCCCCGACGGCTGGGCGGCGGCCGGTATCGCCGTGTCCTGCGCGGGACTGACCGGCGTCGCCCTGTGGGGGCTGCGCGGGCACCGGCCCGACTGGGCGGCCATCGGCGCGGCGCTGGCGACCGGCCTGACCATCGCGGCGTACACGGTCGTCGACGGTCTCGGCGTACGGGCCTCCGGGTCCCCCCTCGGCTACATCGCCTGGCTGATGACCGTGCAGGGCGTGGTGATCCCCGCGTACGCGCTCTGGCGCTGGCGGGGGGAGACGGCTGCCCGGCTGCGGCCGTTCGCCG
The DNA here is from genome assembly GCF_030386795.1 of Streptomyces sp. S.PNR 29. Lineage (GTDB taxonomy): Bacteria > Actinomycetota > Actinomycetes > Streptomycetales > Streptomycetaceae > Streptomyces. The sequence goes on along the minus strand of NZ_JANUQM010000001.1, from coordinate 377,352 downwards.
GGCTCGGCCTGCTGGGCGCGGCCCTGTCCGTCACCGCCTACGCGCTCGTCCTGTGGGCCCAGACCAAGGCGGAGCTGGCCCCGATCGCCGCGCTGCGCGAGTCGTCGATCATCGTCGGCGCGGCCATCGGGGCCATCTTCTTCAAGGAGCGGTTCGGCATGCCCCGGATCGCGGCGGCGGGGCTCCTGGTCGTCGGGATCGGGCTGATGCTGCACGCGGGTTAGGGCTGGGCGTCAGTGTCCCGTCGGTCGTACCGCCACCGCGTCGACCTCGAACAGCATGCCCGGCAGTGCGAGGGAGGCGACGCCGGTCAGGGTCTGGGCCGGGAGGCGGTCGCCGAAGCGGGCGTGCAGGGCCTTGCCGAGGGTCTCCAGCTTGGCCAGGTCGTGGTCGACGATGTGTGTGCCGAGGCGGACGACGTGCTCGAAGCCGAGGCCCACCCCGTCCAGGGCCGCTTGCAGTCGGTCGAAGGCCAGGTCCACCTGGGCGGCGAAGTCGCCGGGTACGGGGGAGCCGGTGGCGTCGGATGCGTACTGGCCTGCGATGAAGACGAGTTCGCCGGGTGCCGAGACGGCGTGGCTGTAGCCGAACGGGGTCGGGTCGTGGAGGGCGGGAGGGTTGGTGATGGTGCGCTGGTCAGGCGTCATGATCTTGGCAACCCCGGGCACCGGCCGCTTATTCCGGCGCTTCCGGTGCCCGAAGTGGTGCGCCGGGGCGCCCGCAGGAGCACCCTGGAAACAGGTGTTCCGGAGGTGATCGTCATGATGCGAACCACAGTGGGTTGGCACGTCGAGCTGGAGTTCCAGGAGGATGACACGCACACGCGGGCGGCCGCGCTGGTGCGTCTGCCCGACGGGACCGAGGTGAGGGCCCACGGGCACGCGAGCCGGCACCACACCGACGCGAATCAGCCAAGGGTCGGTGAGGAGATCGCGGGGGCAAGGGCCCTGAACGAGCTCGCCATGCAGTTGCTGACCAAGGCGCACGGCGAGATCGACCAGGCGTCGGGGCGGACCTCGCACCCCATCCACATCTGAAAGCCCCCTCCACCTCTGAAAGAGGGTCAGAGGGCGGTCTGCCGTACCGCCCGTACCAGCGCCTGCGCCCTCGGATCCGCCGTCACCGTCTTGCGGAAGCCGTTGGTCACATAGCCGAAGGCGATGCCGGACTCCGGGTCGGCGAAGCCGAGGGCGCCGCCCCGTCCCGGGTGTCCGAACGAACCGGGGCCGAGGAGCGGGGACGCGCTGCCGTGCAGCATGTAGCCGAGGCCGAAGCGGGTGTTCACCACCAGGACGCGGTCGGGACCCGCCGACTCCTCGGCGCGGGCCAGCTCGGCCGTGGCCGGGCTGAACAGCCGTACGCCGTCGACCTCGCCGATCAGTGCCGCGTAGAAGCGCGCCAACCCGTCGGCCGTGGCTATGCCGTTGGTCGCGGGGAGGGCCGCCGCGCGGTAGGCGGGGTCGTTCTGGTCGGGGAAGGGGGTGATCGCGGCGAAGGCGCGGCGGGTGAGCGAGGACGGGTCGTCGTAGGCCTCGGTGACCGACTTCTTGGGACGGACGCGCAGGCCCCCGGTGGGCTCGGGGCCGTCGACCCGGCCCACGCGGCCGGTCCGTCCCGCCGCCTCCTCCGTCCCCGGCAGGCCCAGCCACAGATCCAGCCCCAGCGGGGCGGCGATCTCCGCCGCGATCCACTCGCCGGTGCTCCGGCCCGTCACGCGGCGGACCAGTTCGTCGAGCATCCAGCCGTACGTCAGCGCGTGGTAGCCGTGGTCCGTGCCCGGCTCCCAGGAAAGGGCCTGCGCGGCCACCGCCTGCGGGCCCCGCAGCGGATCGAGGGCGTCCTGCGGCGTGAGCGGGTGGTCGAGGACGGGCAGCCCCGCCCGGTGGTTGAGCACCTGCCGGACCAGCACCCGTTCCTTGCCGCGCGCCTTGAACTCCGGCCAGTAGTGACCGACCGGAGCGTCCAGGTCCAGCTCCCCGCGCTGGTGCAGCAGCAGCGGTACGGCGGCGGCGACGCCCTTCGTCGCCGAGCGCATCACCTGGGCCGTGCCCCGCTCCCAGGGCTCGGTGCCGTCGACGTCCTTCGTGCCGCCCCACAGATCGACGACCTTGCGCCCGCGCCGGTAGACGGCGACCGCCGCGCCCCGGTCCCCGAGCGCCTCGAAGTTCCGTACGAACGCTTCCCTGACCGGCTCGAAGCCCTCGGCCACTGTGCCGTTCACGTCCACGTCCGTGCTCCTCCTGTTCGCGGGTACGTCCTACTCACCCAAGCAGGATCGTCACGTCGATGTTCCCGCGGGTCGCGTTCGAGTACGGGCACACCGCGTGGGCCGCGTCCACCAGCTTCGCCGCCAGGTCCGCATCCAGGACCGGGAGGGAGACGCTGAGGGCGACCGCGAGGCCGTAGCCGCGATGCTTGTTGGGGCCGATGCCGACCTTCGCGGCGACCGTGGAGCCGGTCAGGTCGTAGCCCTCCCGGTTGCCGACGAGGATCAGGGCGTTGTGGAAGCAGGAGCTGTAACCGGCCGCGAACAGCTGCTCCGGGTTGGTGCCGTTGCCGTCGCCGCCCAGCTCCGGGGGCATCGCCACCTTCAGCGCCAGCTGGCCGTCCTGGCTGGTGACATAGCCGTCACGTCCGCCGTGCGCGGTGGCCTCGGCGACGTACATGATCTTCGTCGGACGGGTGTCGACGGCGGTGCCGTCAGTCATGGCTGCCCTCCCCCGGAACAGGTGCCCACAAGTACATCGTGCACAAGGTATCCGCAGGGGCCGACGCCCTTGTTACCAGGGGGTAGCAACCGTGGGTAACCCGAGCTCAGCGCGGGCGGTCCGCGGCCTCCTGGGTGCTCTCCGCCAGCCGCCACAGCTCCTCGCGCAGACGCGCGACCTCCGGCGCACCGAGCCCCGTCGCCGCGAGCAGCGCGCCCGGTACGCGCGCCGCGCGCTCCCGCAGCTCCTCCCCGCGCCCGGTGCAGGCGACCAGCACGGAGCGCTCGTCGTGCGCCGAGCGCTCCCGGCGGACGAGCCCCGCCGACTCCAGCCGCTTCAGCAGCGGCGAGACCGTGCCGTAGTCGAGCCTCAACGCGGCGGCCAGCTCCTTGACGGCCGTCTCGCCGCGTTCCCAGAGGACCAGCAGCACGAGGTACTGCGGGTAGGTGAGGCCGAGTTCGTCGAGGAGCGGGCGGTAGGCGGACGTCACCGCCCGCTGGGCCGCGTACAGCGCGAAGCAGAGCTGGTCCTCCAGCAGGAGTGAGGCGCCCCCGGCCGCGGGCTTCTCGTTCGTCACGCGCCCATTGTCACGGAGCGCGGGTCGAAGCCGAAGGGCAGCTCCAGCCGGTGGGCGCGCATCAGCTCGTCGTCGGCGAGCAGTTCCGCCGTCTTCCCGTCCGCGGCGATCACGCCCTCGCTCAGGATCAGCGAACGCGGGCACAGCTCCAGCGCGTAGGGCAGGTCGTGCGTGACCATCAGCACCGTCACGTCCAGCGACCGCAGGATGTCGGCCAGTTCGCGCCGTGAGGCCGGGTCGAGGTTGGACGACGGCTCGTCCAGGACGAGGATCTCCGGCTCCATGGCGAGGACGGTCGCCACGGCCACCCGGCGCCGCTGGCCGAAGGAGAGGTGGTGCGGCGGGCGGTCCTTGAACTCGGCCATGCCGACCCGTTCCAGCGCCCGGTCCACGCGCTCCTCCAGCTCCGGGCCCCTCAGCCCGGCCGCCGCGGGTCCGAACGCCACGTCCTCCCGGACGGTCGGCATGAAGAGCTGGTCGTCCGGGTCCTGGAAGACGATGCCGACCCGGCGCCGGATCTCCGCCATGTGCTGCCTGCCGACGGGCAGCCCGGCGACCCGCACCGCGCCCGTGCCGCCGGTCAGGATGCCGTTGAGGTGCAGCACCAGGGTCGTCTTGCCGGCGCCGTTCGGCCCGAGCAGCGCGACCCGCTCGCCGCGCGCGATGGTGAAGTCGACGCCGAACAGGGCCTGGTGGCCGTCGGGGTACGCGAAGGCGAGGCCGGAGACCTCCAGAGAAGCTGTCACAGCATCCATCCCAGCAGACAGACGACGAGCGCGGTGAAGGGGAGGGTGAGCGCGTACGACCACTGCGCCCGGGAGGCGGTCACCTCGTCGATGACCGGCATGGAACCGGCGTAACCCCGGCTCACCATGGCCAGGTGCACGCGCTCCCCGCGCTCGTAGGAGCGGATGAACAGGGCGCCCGCGGACTTCGCCAGCACGCCCCAGTGCCTGATCCCGCGTGCCTCGAAGCCGCGTGACTCCCGGGCGATCCGCATCCGCCGCATCTCGCCGGTGATGACGTCGCCGTAGCGGATCATGAAGGAGGCGATCTGGACGAGCAGCGGAGGGAGCCTGAGCCGCTGCAGGCCGAGGAGGAGTTCCCGCAGCTCGGTCGTGGAAGCGAGGAGCACCGAGGCGGCGACGCCCAGCGTGCCCTTGGCCAGCACGTTCCAGGCGCCCCACAGGCCGCTGACGCTCAGCGACATGCCCAGCACCTCGGTCCGCTCGCCCTCCGCCACGAACGGCATCAGGACGGCGAAGGCGACGAACGGCACCTCGATCAGCAGTCGCCTGAGCAGGAACCCGGCCGGGACGCGGGCCACGGACGCGACGACCGCGAGCAGTGCGGCGTACAGGCCGAACGCCCACATCGCCTCCCTCGGCGTCGACACCACGACCACCACGAACGCGAAGGTCGCGGCGAGCTTGGTGTGCGGTGGCAGGGCGTGCACGGGCGAGTGCCCGTGCCGGTAGAGCTTGTGAGCGTGACCGGCACCCATGTCAGACGCTCGTCCTCGCGCCGGTGTCCGTCGGCGAGCTGTCGGCCGTACGGCGGCGACGCACCGCCCGGAACACCGCGCTGCCCGCGACGACCGTGACGCCGACCCCGATGACACCGGCGAGACCGCCGGACAGACGGGCGTCCTCGATGTCCTTGACGCCGTAGTCGGCGAGCGGGGAGTCGGCGGTCGCGTGCTCCTCGGCCTTCTTGTCGATGCCCTGGTCGGCGGCGACCTTCTCCAGCCCGTCGGGGTCGGCGGAGGCGTAGAAGCTGACGAACCCGGCGAGGAGGAGGGACGTGACGAGGCCCGCCGCCCACACCTTGCGGTGGGAGCCGGCGGCGACGGGCGCGGGCTCGGCCTCGGGTGCGTCGACGAGTTCGCCGTTCACCCGCAGCTTGAGCCGCTGCTGCAGGCCCCGAGCCCCGTACACCAGGTCCGGGCGTACGGCGATGACGGCGCCTACGGTGGCCGCGGTGATCGCGGCCTCACCGAGGCCGATCAGGAGGTGCACGCCGACCATGGCGCCGGCGACCTTGCCGATCGAGACGTCGGTGGTGCCGCCGATCCAGTAGAGGAGGGTGAAGACCAGAGCCGAGGCCGGTACGGAGACGAGCGCGGCGACGAAGGAGGCGGCGGTGACGGACCGGCGCACACGCGGCAGGACCTTCACCAGCCCGCGGAAGACGGCGTACGCGACGACCGTCGTGACGATCGCCATGTCGGTGATGTTCACGCCGAGCGCGGTCAGGCCGCCGTCCGCGAAGAGGATGCCCTGCATGAGCAGGACGACGGAGACGCACAGGACCCCTGTGAAGGGGCCGACGAGTATCGCGGCGAGCGCGCCGCCCAGCAGATGGCCGCTGGTCCCCGCCGCGACGGGGAAGTTCAGCATCTGCACCGCGAAGATGAACGCCGCCACGAGGCCCGCCAGCGGTGCCGTCCGCTCGTCGAGCTCGCGGCGCGCGCCGCGCAGGCTCACCGCGACGGCGCCCGCGGCGACGACTCCGGTCACGGCGGAGGTGGGGGCGTCGATGAATCCGTCAGGTACATGCACCGTTCGATGATAGTGGCTTGTTGCGAATGGCTTGCAAGAGCGAGCGCCTTGTCCATTCCCGGGGGCGTATTACGGAAAATATGGGACATTAGAGGAGAAATACTCGCAGGATGTTCGCACACAGTACGCAGCGTGAGAGGGCCGTTCGATGGCCGTAGTCGAGCAGTATGCGCGAGCCCACCTCCTCACCGACGAGGCCGACGACGACCGTGCCGTTCCGGTCAGGCTGCGCTACGACCCCGAGGCCGACCCGCGCTCGGTGCGGATCGGCCTGCCCGGACTGCCCGAGTGGACCTGCTCGCGGTCGTTGCTGGAGCAGGGGCTGAGGGCTCCGGTCGGCAGCGGGGGCGTGCGGGTGTGGCCGCTCGGGCGGGTGCAGGCCGTCGTCGAGTTCCACTCCGCGCAGCACGTTTCTGTGGTGCAGTTCGACCGGAAGACACTGCTGCGCTTCCTGCGGCGGACCTACACGGCGACGGCCGAACCCGTCAGGGGCTGATCAGCCGCCCATCTTGAGCAGCGACGCCACGATGGGGCCCGCCGTGTCGCCGCCGTGGCCGCCCGCCTGGACCACGCCGGCCGCCGCCAGGTCGCCCCGGTACGCGGTGAACCAGCCGTTGGGCTTCTTCTGGCCGTCGACCTCCGCGGAGCCGGTCTTCGCGCCGACGTCACCGCCGACCCCGGACATCGCCTCGGCCGCCGTGCCGTACGCCGCCGTGTAGGACATCAGCTCGCGCAGCTGGGAGAGCGTGGACGCGGACATCGTGCGGGAGGCCGTGGCCAGCTTGCGGTTGTCGACCTTCGGGGACACCAGGTACGGCTGGTGGAACTCACCCGTCCTGACCGTCGCCGACACCGACGCCATGTTCAGCGGGTTCATGCGCACCCCGCCCTGGCCGATGAGGGAGGCCGCCATCTGGGCCGCGCTCTGCACCGGCACCGATCCGTCGAAGGACGGGACGCCGATCGCCCAGTTGTTCATGCCCAGGCCGAAGACCTGCTGCGCCTGCTTGGTCAGGTCGTCGTTCTTGAGCTTCGGCGCCTGGCTGATGAAGGCGGTGTTGCAGGAGCGGGCGAAGCTGGCCTTGAACGTGCCGCCCTTGATCTGGAACTTGTCGTCGTTCTGGAACTTCCAGCCGCCGTAGGTGAAGTACTTCGGGCACGGGTGCGGCTTGTCCGCCGACGCCAGTCCCTTGTCGATCAGCAGTGACGAGGTGATGACCTTCATGGTGGAGCCGGGGGCGAGGGAGCCCTGGAAGGCGGTGTTGAAGCCGTGCGAGGAGTTCGCCACGGCCAGGATCTCGCCCGTCGACGGCCGCAGCGCCACGACGGACGCCCGGGGCCGCTTGGCCACCTGCTCCTCGGCGGCGGCCTGCATGGCCGGGCTGAGCGTGGTCTTCACCGTGCCCGGCGTGCCCTTGCTCAGCTCCAGCAGCGTCTTGTCGGACAGCTCGTCCTTCTTGGACGCCTTGCCGCGGACCACGCGCAGTTCGACGCCCGCCCTGCCGCCGGCCGTCTTGCCGTACTTCTCGCGCAGCCCGTCCAGGACCGGGCCCAGCGACGGGTACTTCGCCTTGGTCAGTTCGCCGCCGTCCCGGTCGAGCGCCTTGACCGGCGGGGTCCCGGCCTCGCCGGTGACCAGCTCGTCGCCGTCCTTCAGGTCGGGGTGGACGACGGAGGAGTGCCAGGCGACCCGCGGCTTGCCGTCCTTGGTGTCGCGTACGACGGTCAGGGCGCTGTCGTACGTCAGCGGCTTGCTGACGCCCTGGTACGACACCGTGCCCTTCACGGAGAACGGGACCTTGTCGCCGGTGCGGGTGCCCGGGGTGAGAGTGACGTCCTTGATGTGGGCGTCCTTGGTGTAGCCGGTGAGCAGGGCGGCGGCGGCCGTCGAGTCGTCCGTCGCGGCCGCCGCCGTGGTGACCTTGCCCTGCTGCCAGGCGGTGAGGAAGCGCTGGGCCGTGGTGGTGACCTCGGTCGCCGAGAGCGGGCCGGTCTTGATCTTCGGCTTCTGGTCGGCGGCCGTCGTCTGCGTCCGGCTGTCGCCGGCCGTTCCGTCGCCGTACAGCGCGTACGCGCCGGCCCCGGCGCCGAGGACGGCCACGGCGATCACCCCGCCGATCACGGCGGGTCTCGTCTTCCGTCGCTCGGCGACACGCCTTCTGTTGCCCACTGTCTTGCGTTTCCTTCCGGAATCCCAGGGTCCCCGTAGCCCTCGTAGCTCTCGTAGCTCTCGTAGCTCTCACGTTTCCCAACGACGGCCCCCACCCTAGAGTCCCGTCCCGCGCGGGAGTGTTTCAGCCGCCCGCTCGTAGCACGTCTGCGACAATCGGGCCCGCCGCGTCGCCGCCGTGGCCGCCCTCCTCGGTCATGGCCGCGGCGGCCACGTCGTCCCTGAAGCCGGTGAACCAGCTGTTGGACTTGTCCCTGCCGTCGACCTCGGCGGAGCCGGTCTTGGCGCCGATGTCGCCGCCGAGCGTGGACATGGCCTCCTTGGCGGTGCCCTGGGTGGCGGTGAGCCGCATCATCTGCTTCAGCTGGGCGGCGGTGCTCGCCTTCAGGCCCTCGGCGGTGGCCAGCTCACGGTCGTCGAGCTTCGGCGACACCAGGTAGGGCTGGCGGAAGGTGCCGGTGATCGCGGTGGCCGTCACCGAGGCCATGGTCAGCGGGTTCATCTGGACCTGGCCCTGCCCTATGGCATTGGCCGCCCGGTCCGGGCCGCTGACGGCGGGGACCTTCCCGTCGACGGAGACGATGCCGGTCTTCCAGTCCTTGCCCAGCCCGAACCGCGCCTCGGCCTCCGTCGTCAGCGACTCGTCGGTGAGCGGGTCCTCGTCGATGAGCTTGATGAAGGCCGTGTTGCAGGACCGCATGAAGCTCTGGGCGAGGGTGGCGTTCAGGTCCGGCCGCATGCCGGTGAGGTTCTTGAAGGTCTGGCCCTGCCACATGGCGTCGTCCGGGCAGGGGGCCGGGCCGTTCATCGAGGTCACGCCATTGTCGATGAGCATCGCGGCGGTGATGATCTTCATGGTGGAGCCGGGGGCGACCGTGCCCTCGAAGGCCGCGTTGAAGGCGTCCTCGCGGTTGTTGGCCACGGCCAGCACCTCGCCGGTGCTCGGCTTGACGGCGACGACCGACGAATTGGCGAACCGCTTCACCGCCTTCTCGGCCGCCGCCTGCACGCCCGCGCTGAGCGTCGTCTCCAGCTTGCCGGGCTCCCCCTTGGCGAGGGTCAGCACCGGGGTGTCGGCAGTCGCCTGGTCCGTGTGCCGGATCACCAGCTCGATGCCGGGCCTGCCGCCCGCCTTGTCGCCGTACCTCTCGCGCAGCGCGTCCAGGACCGGTCCGAGCGAGGGGTACTTCTCCTTGGTCAGCACGGTGCCGTCGCGGTCCACGGCCTCGATCGGCGGGTTCGCCGACTGCTCCGTGACCAGCGTGTCGCCCTTCCGCAGCTCCGGATGGACGACGGACGGCTCCCAGTCCACCAGCGCCCGCCCGGTGGTGACCCCGCGCACGACGGTGAGGCTGCTCTTGTAGCTGAGGGGCTTGGACTTCCCCTCGTACTTCACCGTGGCCTTCACACTGAACGGCACGGTGGCCCCGCGCGCCGCACCCGGCGTGATCTTCACACTCTCGATGTGCGCGTCCTGCCCGTACGCCGTCAGCAGCTGCTCCGCCACCGCGTCGTTGTTCGTGTACGAGGCCGCCGTCGCCGCCCGGCCCTTCTCCCACGCCGCGAGGAACTTCGCCGAGGCCTCCTTGATCTCGTCCCCGCTCGGCGGCCCGCTCTTCACCGGCGCGGGCCCGTCCGTACCCGACCCTTCCCCGTTCAGCGCCGAGAGGATGTTGTAGGCCCCGTACCCGGCCCCACCCACCATCACCGCGAACACGCCACCTATGACGGCGACCCTGACCCCCTTGCCCATCAGGCGGTCCCCTCCCCGTTGGGCTCCCCACGTCTTCTTGAACGTGTTCAGAAAACCCTTTCGGTGAGCACTCTATGCGGAAGGTGTGACAGAAGGGGCTTGTGTTTTCGGATTGTTGGCCCAACCGAGCCAGAGATCCACGCCTGGCGGTCCCCGGGGTGAAGCGTGGCGAACGCTGGCGATTAGTGGTGCGCGGTCGTGCCGTGCCATGGCGCGCCGGTAGGTTGCCGTGGGTCCGGTGGTGTCTCTCCTCGAACGCCTGCCAGTACAGGGCAGGTCCCAACGAGGTTGGGAAGGCAGAGAGACGGGAGACCGGACGAGATGGACCGATCGACGAGGCGGAGAGGGTGCCGGAGGACACACCGGCGGTCCGACTGGGTGCAGTTGGCGGCCCTGCTCCTCACGACGGTCACTGCCATCGCGGGATGCGTCGAACATTTCATGTGAGACGCGAGGGGGAACCGGCCGGCCGGTCAGGGTGAGTGTGCCCGACCGCCGCGTACTCGGCCGGGCACACCCCGCCCCGCGCACCGGCCTGGCTTTGGGAGGCACCCCGAAGCCAGGCCTCTGCGCGCGCGGGGAGGCTGTGGCGCCGAGGCGGCCGTCTCGCTCGGCGTCCTCGGAAAGGCAACCGCAATGCAGCAGTATCGCTCAAGCACGCCCGCGCGGCAGCGGAACAATATGCCCCGCTTTGGGTGGCGAAACCGGGGGCGGCGATGGGGTGGCGTTTCGGGTGGCGATCCGACCGGCGCAGGTCGCGGGCGCGCGGGGGTGGCGAAACCTGGCGTATGGGCCCCGCTCCCGAGGCCGGTGCAGCCCCGCGGGCGCCGGCGGCGGGCCGTCTCCGGGCCGTCCGAAGGGGACCGACGGCAGTCGTGGAAGGCCAGCCCCGCTAGACCCAGGTGTCCAGCCACATCCGCGCCCGCCAGTCGTCGATCGGGATCGCCGTGCCCGTGTACAGCGGCCAGAAGTAGATGAAGTTCCACGCGATCAGCAGGACCAGCACGCCCGCGCCCGTGGCCCCCGCCACGCGCCGGGTGTCGCTGGAGCCGCAGGGGCCGACGATCGCGCCGAGCAGCATGGCCACCGCCAGGCACAGGAACGGCAGGAAGACGACGGCGTAGAAGAAGAAGATCGTGCGCTCCTGGTACATGAACCAGGGGAGGTACCCGGCCGCGACGCCGCAGGCGATGGCACCGGCGCGCCAGTCGCGGCGCAGCAGCCAGCGCCACAGGACGTACAGGAGGGCGAAGCAGGCCACCCACCACAGCAGCGGCGTGCCGATCGCCAGGACCTCCCGGGCGCACTTCTCGCCGGCGTCCACGGGGCAGCCGCTCTTGCCGGGCGACGGGGACTCGTAGAAGTACGAGACCGGGCGGCCGTCGACGATCCAGCTCCACGGGTTGGACTGGTACGTGTGCGGCGAGGACAGGCCGACGTGGAACTCGTACACCTGGTGCTCGTAGTGCCACAGGCTGCGCAGCCAGTCCGGCAGCCACGTCCAGCTGCCGCCCTTGCCGTCGGTCGCGGCCCAGTTGCGGAAGTAGCCGCCGGTGCCGTCCGTGGGGGACAGGATCCAGCCGGTCCAGGAGACGAGGTAGGTGACGAGCGCGACCGGGACCGTGGCCAGGAACGTGATGCCCGTGTCGTGCCGCAGCACCGCGCTGTACGGGTGACGCGCCCCGGCGACCTTGCGCGAGCCGACGTCCCACAGGACGGCCAGCAGGCAGAAGGCGGCCAGGACGTACAGGCCGTTCCACTTGGTGCCGATGGCCAGGCCCAGCATCAGACCCGCCGCCCAGCGCCAGGGGCGCCGGCCCAGGCGGGTGCTCTCGGCGGTGTGCGCGTCGGGACGGACCCGGCCGTCGGCGTCCGCCGGGAGCGCGGCGGCGAGCTTCGCCCGTGTCCTGTCCCGGTCGATGAGCAGGCAGCCGAAGGCCGCGAGGACGAAGAACATCAGCACGCCGTCCAGCAGTGCCGTGCGGCTCATCACGAAGTGCAGGCCGTCCACCGCCATCAGGGCGCCCGCCAGGCAGCCGAGGAAGGTGGAGCGGAACAGCCTGCGGCCGATGCGGCACAGCATCAGGACCGAGAGGGTCCCCAGCAGGGCCGTCATGAAGCGCCAGCCGAACGGGTCGAACCCGAACATCAGCTCGCCGAGCCCGATGACGTACTTGCCGATCGGCGGGTGCACCACGTACGCCGCGTCGGTCGGGATCGTCACATGGCCGTTCGCGGAGAGGATGAGGTCGTTGGCGTTCTTGTCCCAGTTGACCTCGAACCCACGGTGGACCAGCGCCCAGGCGTCCTTGGCGTAGTACGTCTCGTCGAATATCACCGCCTTCGGGCTGCCGAGGTTCCAGAACCGCAGCACGCCCGCCAGCAGCGTGACGAGCAGCGGACCGCCCCAGCCGGACCAGCGGACGATCCGGTCCCCGACCCGCTGCGGCAGACCGATGCCGGCCCACATACGGGGGCTGGGCTCGGTGTACGGCGGCACCAGGCGATCCCTGACATCACTGGCGTGGCCTCTGGGCGCCGTGTAGCCGAAACGGCGCAGCCGCTGCTGCCACGACGGCCGCTGGTCGTGCGGCGCCTGGCCCTGCCGGGTGTCCGTGGAGGACGCGGTACTGGTCACCGCGCCATCGTAGGGAACCGTTCTGTGTGAGTCCCGTGCATGGGCCGTACAGGTCCTGTTGCGTCTGCCGTGAGCGGCCCCTGCGAGGATGGGACGGTGACTGTCGCACCCGGAACCCTCGTCCTCGCCGGCACCCCGATCGGTGACCTCGCCGACGCCCCGCCCCGCCTCGCCGAGGAGCTGGCCGGGGCCGACGTCGTCGCCGCCGAGGACACCCGGCGGCTGCGGCGGCTGACCCAGGCCCTCGGCGTCACCCCCAAGGGGCGGGTGGTGTCGTACTTCGAGGGCAACGAGTCCGCCCGTACGCCCGAACTGGTCGAGGAACTCGTGAGCGGTGCGCGTGTGCTGCTTGTCACCGACGCCGGGATGCCGTCGGTGTCCGACCCCGGCTACCGGCTGGTCGCCGCCGCCGTCGAGCAGGGCGTCCGCGTCACCGCCGTACCCGGCCCGTCCGCCGTCCTCACCGCGCTCGCCCTGTCCGGGCTGCCCGTCGGCCGGTTCTGCTTCGAGGGGTTCCTGCCGCGCAAGGCGGGGGAGCGGCTCACCCGGCTCAAGGAGGTGGCCGAGGAGCGGCGCACGCTCGTCTACTTCGAGGCACCGCACCGGCTCGACGACACCCTCGCCGCCATGGCCGAGGTGTTCGGCGCCGAGCGGCGGGCCGCCGTGTGCCGTGAGCTGACCAAGACGTACGAGGAGGTCAGGCGCGGCGGGCTGGGCGAGCTGGCCGCGTGGGCGGCGGACGGCGTGCGCGGGGAGATCACCGTCGTCGTCGAGGGGGCGCCGGAGAAGGGCCCCGAGGAGGTCGACGCCGCCGAGCTGGTGCGCCGGGTGCGGGTACGCGAGGAGGCCGGGGAGCGCCGCAAGGAGGCCATCGCCGCTGTGGCGGCCGAGGCTGGAGTGCCGAAACGGGAGGTGTTCGACGCGGTGGTCGCCGCGAAGAACGCCGGTCACGTGTGACGGCTCACAGAGGCGCGAAAGGCCCTCTGAGCAGGGCGCATCTCCTCTGAGCGCGCGCCCCAACGGCGGGCAAACGGCGCCAGGGGAATGCAAAGCTCCGACCGCGTCAACCGGGCGGTTCGGCAAGGACGCCCAAAATCGGCGCCAACACTCGACAGGCCTGCTGCGTTCACGTCGGCCAAGGAGTCCACTGGGGGACGGGACGCACCGTTTCCTCCAGCGGACCTCAGGAGCTGGCATGAGTGAGATCGCAGGGCAGACCGGACTTCGCGCCGGAGCCACCGCCGTCGTCCACGAGTCGTATTCCTTCGCCTGCATGCAATGCGGGCACGGCTGGGAACAGTCGTACGAGATAGAGCACCACACGGACGCCCGGGGCCAGGAGTTCGTGCTCTACGTGGCGGACGGCCAGGTCGTGCCCTCACCGCTGAGCCGGCCGACGTGCCCCAACTGCGACAACCACGTCGTACGGATCATGCGGCCGGGACGGGTCGCCTCCGCGCGCGACGCGGCGCACCGGCACGACCGCGTGCCGCCCGCCGGGCCGGCCAGGGCGCCGAAGCCGCAGGCCGAGGCGGACGCGGAGGCGGGCAAGCCGGCGGAGCCGCAGGAGCACCACCACTGGCACCTGTCCGACCTGCTGCACCCGTTCCAGCGCAAGGCGAGCTGACCGCTCCCGGAACCGCCCCGGAACCGAGGGCATGCCCCTTTCGTAGGATCGGGGCATGCCTTCGAACGCCCCGTCCGACAAGAACGCGGCGCCGCCGCTCCCGGAACCCCTCCGGGTGCCGGTCGCCGACTCGCACACCCACCTCGACATGCAGTCCGGCACCGTCGAGGAGGGCCTCGCCAAGGCGGCGTCGGTCGGCGTGACGACGGTCGTGCAGGTCGGCTGCGACATCAACGGCTCACGCTGGGCGGCCGAGACGGCGGCGGCGTACGAGAACGTCCACGCGACCGTCGCCCTGCACCCGAACGAGGCGCCCCGCATCGTGCTCGGCGACCCCGACGGCTGGTCCCGGCAGGGCGCGCGCGAGCCCGGCGGGGAGGCGGGGCTGGACGAGGAGCTCGCCGAGATCGACCGGCTGGCCGCACTGCCCCAGGTGAAGGGCGTCGGCGAGACCGGCCTGGACTACTTCCGCACCGGGCCCGAGGGCAAGGAGGCGCAGGAGAGGTCCTTCCGCGCCCACATCGAGATCGCCAAGCGGCACGGCAAGGCCCTGGTCATCCACGACCGCGACGCCCACGCCGACGTGCTGCGCGTCCTGAAGGAGGAGGGCGCGCCCGAACGGACCGTCTTCCACTGCTACTCCGGCGACGCGGAGATGGCGGAGATCTGCGCGAGCGCCGGCTACTACATGTCCTTCGCCGGCAACGTCACCTTCAAGAACGCCCAGAACCTGCGTGACGCCCTCGCGGTGGCCCCGCTGGAGCTGGTCCTGGTGGAGACCGACGCGCCCTTCCTGACGCCGGTGCCCTACCGCGGACGGCCCAACGCCCCCTACCTCGTCCCCGTCACGGTGCGTGCCATGGCCGCCGTGCGCGGCATCGACGAGGACACGCTGGCCACGGCCCTCGCCGCCAACACGGCACATGCCTTCGGCTACTGACACCTCACCCGCCGTAGTCGCGTCGCTTTGGAGAGTGACGCCCGCTCCGCTAGGTTCTGGGGGCCCGATCGGACCCCTCTGGCCCTCTGGAGCGTGTCGGCGTGAGCAACCCGCAGTACGAGACGTATGTGCCGCCGGCCTACGGCGGCTCCCGCGCCGCGCCCGGTGACCCGTACAGGGCCCAGCCGCCGGGGCACGAGGTGTACGGGACGTACGAGGCGCAGGGCATGCCGTACGAGGACACGTACCGGCCCGCCTACGAGACACCCGTGCCGTCCCCGCGCAGCGGAGGGGGCCGGCGGGCCGCCCATCGGCGCCGGGCCCGGTACACCGAGCGCGCGGACGCCGGATCCGTACGGCGGCTGCTGCCGCAGGCGCTGGTCGTCGCGTTCCTCGCGGGCGGCACGACCGCGTTCGTCGCCAAGGACAAGGCGATCGAGCTGAGCGTCGACGGCAGGCAGCGGACCCTGCACACCTTCGCCGACGACGTCACCGAACTGCTCAGGGAGGAGGGCGTCGAGGTGGGGGCGCACGACACGGTGGCTCCCGCCCCCGGCGCGGCGCTCACCAGCGGCGACGAGGTCGCCGTCCGCTACGGGCGCCCCGTGCGGCTCACCCTCGACGGTCACCGGCGCGAGGTGTGGACGACGGCGCGCACGGTCGGCGGGGCGCTGAGGCAGCTGGGGGTGCGTGCGGAGGGCGCGTACGTGTCCACCTCGCGCTCCCGGCGCATCGGGCGTGAGGGGCTCGCGCTGGATGTGCGCACCGAGCGCGCGGTGACGGTCATGGCGGACGGCCGGGCCCGCACCGTCCGCACCAACGCGGCGACCGTCCGCGAGGCCGTCGAGGAGGCCGGCATCACCCTGCGCGGCCAGGACACCACCTCCGTCCCTCCGGGCAGCTTCCCGCGTGACGGGCAGACCGTCACGGTGCTGCGGATCACCGACACCAGGGAGATCCGCGAGGAGCCGGTCCCGTTCCACGTGCGGCGCACCCAGGACCCCGCCCTCTTCCAGGGCACGGAAGTCGTCGAACAGGCGGGACAGCCCGGGCTGCGACGCACCACGTACTCCCTGCGCACCGTCAACGGCGTCCGGCAGAAGCCCCGCCGGATCAGGTCGGAGATCGTCCGCGAGCCCCGCCCGCAGCTGGTGAGCGTCGGCACCAAGCCCCGCCCGAGATCGGTACAGGGCGCCGACCACCTCGACTGGCAGGCCCTCGCGGCCTGCGAGTCCGGCGGCCGCCCCGACGCGGTGGACTCCTCCGGCACGTACGGCGGCCTGTACCAGTTCGACACCCGGACCTGGCACAACCTCGGCGGCACCGGCCGCCCCCAGGACGCACCGGCGGCGGAACAGACGTACAGGGCGAAGAAGCTGTACGTACGGCAGGGGGCCAGTCCCTGGCCGCATTGTGGGGGGCGGCTGCACGGGTAGGCGCACGGCGACCCGTGGGCGAGGCCGGCCGCAACGGACGCCGCCCCGCACCCCCGTACCCTTGTCCCCGTGACCAGCCCCGCCCCCGACGCCCTCCTCGGCCCCGCCGACGTCCGCGAACTCGCGGCAGCCCTCGGCGTACGCCCCACCAAACAACGCGGCCAGAACTTCGTGATCGACGCGAACACCGTCCGCCGTATCGTCCGCACCGCCGGCGTCCGCCCCGACGACGTCGTGGTCGAGGTGGGCCCGGGCCTTGGCTCGCTCACCCTGGCCCTGCTGGAGGTCGCCGACCGCGTCACGGCCGTGGAGATCGACGACGTCCTCGCGGCGGCCCTCCCCGCCACCATCGCCGCCCGCATGCCCGCCCGCGCCGACCGCTTCGCGCTGGTCCACTCCGACGCGCTGCACGTCACCGAGCTGCCGGGCCCCGCCCCGACCGCGCTGGTCGCCAACCTCCCCTACAACGTCGCCGTCCCCGTCCTCCTGCACATGCTCGACACCTTCCCGAGCATCGAGCGCACCCTCGTCATGGTCCAGTCGGAGGTCGCCGACCGCCTCGCCGCCGCCCCCGGCTCGAAGGTGTACGGCGTCCCGTCCGTCAAGGCGAACTGGTACGCCGAGGTCAAACGGGCCGGCGCCATCGGCCGCACCGTCTTCTGGCCCGCGCCGAACGTCGACAGCGGGCTCGTCTCCCTGGTCCGCCGCAGCGAACCGGTCAAGACCACCGCCTCGAAGGCCGAGGTCTTCGCCGTGATCGACGCGGCCTTCGCCCAGCGCCGCAAGACCCTGCGGGCGGCGCTCGCCGGCTGGGCCGGGTCCGCGGCGGCGGCCGAGGCGGCCCTCGTCGCCGCCGGGGTGTCGCCGCAGGCACGTGGGGAGGCTCTCACCGTCGAGGAGTTCGCCCGCATCGCCGAACACAAGGAGCCCGGTCAGTGAGCGTGACGGTTCGTGTCCCCGCCAAGGTCAACGTCCAGCTGGCGGTGGGCGCCGCCCGCCCCGACGGCTACCACGACCTGGCCAACGTCTTCCTCGCCGTCGGCCTGTACGACGAGGTCACCGTCACCCCGGCCGACGAACTGCGCATCACCTGCGAGGGCCCGGGCGCCGAGCAGGTCCCCCTGGACCGTACGAACCTGGCGGCCCGCGCGGCTCTTGTGCTCGCGGACCGTCACGGCCTCGACCCCGCCGTTCACATCCACATCGCCAAGGACATCCCGGTCGCCGGCGGCATGGCGGGCGGCAGCGCGGACGGCGCGGGCGCCCTGGTGGCGTGCGACGCGCTGTGGGGCACCCGGGCCTCCCGCGAGGAACTCCTGGACATCTGCGCCGAGTTGGGCAGCGATGTGCCGTTCAGCCTGGTCGGCGGGGCGGCCCTCGGCACCGGACGCGGCGAGAAGCTGACGGCGCTGGAGGTGGGCGGCACCTTCCACTGGGTGTTCGCGATGGCCGCCCGCGGGCTGTCCACACCGGCCGTCTTCCGCGAGTTCGACCGCCTCGGGGAGGGCCGGGACATCCCCGAGCCCGCCGCCTCCCAGCCGCTGCTGGACGCCCTCGCGAAGGGCGACCCCGACGCGCTCGCCGCCGCCGTCTCCAACGACCTCCAGCCCGCCGCCCTCTCCCTCTACCCGGAGCTCGCCGACACCCTCGCCGCCGGCCGCGCCGCCGGCGCCCTCACCGCCCTGGTCTCGGGCTCCGGCCCGACCACGGCGTTCCTCACCCGGGACGCGGAGTCGGCGGCGAAGGTGGCCGAGGCGCTGCGGACGTCGGGCACGTGCCGCACGGCCCGTACGGCGCCCGCCCCCGCGCCGGGCGCGACGGTGCTCGGCGCTTAGGGGCCCTCTCACCATGAGCGTCCGATCAGGCCGCGCGACCCGGACGGGCATGGTGAAAGGACCCCTTAACCGGGTGCGGAGGCCGGTTCCCTCCGCCTAGGCTCCCCCGGTCGGTTCGCCGGGGGACGGAGGCACAGGCGTGGAGGCACTGGTCGAGGCCGTGCGGTGCGGGGACGTGGATGAGGTCAGGGCGCTGCTGGCCGCCGGGGCCGACCCCGACACGCTCGACGGCCCCGACGGCGTCCCGCTGCTCTGCCTGGCGGTGGCGGCGTACGACGAACCCCTCGCCGAAGCGCTGCTGGAGGCCGGCGCCGACCCCCTGCGCCGGCTGCCCGACGGGACCACCCCGCTGCTGCGGGCGGTGGACAGCGGGTCGCATGTCCTGACCGAGGCGCTCGTCCGCCACCGGACGCCGCTCCCGGCGCCCGAACGCGCGGAGCTGCTGACCCGGGCCCGGCACTGGACGGAGGCGGGCGCTCAGGCGGAGCTGCGCCGCAGGACCGGACGCGCGGGGCCGGTCGAGCGGATCCGGGTCGAGGACGGCGAGGTCGGCTGGTGGTGCGAGCAGCTGACGCTCGGCGGGCTGACCGTGCGCGACGGGCACGGGGCGGTGCTCACCGCCATGGAGGCCCGCTACGCGGTCCGGACCCCCTTCGACGAACTGGTCGCGCGCGCCGTCGCCCACCCCGACCGGGACCACGTCGTGTGGTCGGAGGTCGTGTTCACGCTCGGCCGCCGGCTCGACGAGGAGACCTGGGAGTGGACCAGGGACCTGCTCAACCACCCCGACCGTCTGCACCGCCTCCTCGCCGCCGACGTGCTGCTGTTCCTGGTCCTCGGGGACTTCGTCACGGGACGCGACCCGTTCTGGGACCGGGGGAGGGATCTCGTGCCCTGGGCCGAGCAGGAGGAGGACCCCGAGGTGCTGGCGGTCATCCTGCAGGCGATGACCCACGACCACGCCCCCGAGATCGAGGCGGTCGGCCTGTCGTACCTCACGCATCCGGACCCGAGGGTGCGCGCCCTGGTGCCGGACACCCTGTGGCAGTCCGACGACGGCCGGTCCCTGACCGCCGTGCTCACCCTGGCCCGCGATCCGGACCCCGGCGTACGCCAGGCGACGTGCCACTGGCTCGCCCACCACCGGGGGCGCGAGCCGGAGGTCGGCGACGCGCTGGTCGCGCTCACGCACGACGAACGGCAGTGGACCCGGGTCTGCGCCGTGTCCGGACTGGCCGTGCGGGACGACCCGCGCTGCGTGGAGGCCGAGCACCGGATCGGCCCCGTCGGCGAGGACCTGCGGGACGACGAGAGGCTGTTCGACGTGTGGCGGTACCAGCAGCGCCGGAAGGCGGCCGAGGGCGGCTGACGGCCGCGACCGGCGTCCTGCCGCGCCCGACTACCCTGGAGGGTCGATCCATCCCCGTGGCAGGAGAGAAATGGCCGTCAACCTGGTCAATGTCGAGAACGTCAGCAAGGTGTACGGCACCCGTGCCCTCCTCGACGGCATCTCCCTCGGCGTCTCCGAAGGGGACCGCATCGGCGTCGTCGGGCGCAACGGCGACGGCAAGACCACGCTGATCCGGATGCTGGCCCGGCTGGAGGAGGCCGACACCGGGCGGGTCACCCACTCCGGCGGGCTGCGGCTCGGCGTGCTCACCCAGCACGACTCCCTCGACCCGGAGGCCACCGTCCGCCACGAGGTCATCCGGGACATGGCCGACCACGAGTGGGCCGGCAACGCCAAGATCAGGGACGTACTGACCGGGCTGTTCGGCGGCCTTGACCTGCCCGGGTTCCCGCAGGGCCTCGACACCGTCATCGGACCGCTCTCCGGCGGTGAGCGGCGCCGTATCGCGCTGGCCAAGCTGCTCATCGAGGAGCAGGACCTGATCGTCCTCGACGAGCCCACCAACCACCTCGACGTCGAGGGCATCTCCTGGCTGGCCCGGCACCTGCGCGAGCGGCGCTCCGCGCTGGTGTGCGTCACCCACGACCGGTGGTTCCTCGACCAGGTCTGCACCCGCATGTGGGACGTGCAGCGCGGGGCCGTGTACGAGTACGAGGGCGGCTACTCCGACTACGTCTTCGCCCGCGCCGAGCGCGAGCGCATCGCGGCCACCGAGGAGGCCAAGCGGCAGAACCTGGTCCGCAAGGAGCTGGCGTGGCTGCGGCGCGGGGCGCCCGCGCGTACGTCCAAGCCGCGTTTCCGCGTCGAGGCCGCCAACGAGCTCATCAAGGACGTACCGCCGCCCCGGGACAGCAGCGAGCTGATGAAGTTCGCCTCCTCCCGGCTCGGCAAGACCGTCTTCGACCTGGAGGACGTCACCGTCCAGGCCGGGCCCAAGGTGCTGCTCAAGCACGTGACCTGGCAGCTCGGCCCCGGAGACCGGATCGGCCTCGTCGGCGTCAACGGCGCAGGCAAGACCTCGCTTCTGCGGGCGCTCGCCGACGCCGCGTACAGCGAGGGCGAGCGGCAGCCGGCCGGCGGCCGTGTCCGGGTCGGCAGGACCGTCAAACTCGCCTACCTCTCCCAGGAGGTCGACGAGCTCGACCCGAACTGGCGTGTGCTGGAGGCCGTGCAGCAGGTGCGGGAGCGCGTCGACCTGGGCAAGGGGCGCGAGATGACCGCCGGTCAGCTGTGCGAGACCTTCGGGTTCGGCAAGGAGAAGCAGTGGACCCCGGTGGGGGATCTGTCGGGTGGTGAACGGCGCAGGCTCCAGCTGCTCCGTCTCCTCATGGACGAGCCCAACGTCCTCTTCCTCGACGAGCCCACCAACGACCTCGACATCGAGACGCTCACCCAGCTGGAGGACCTGCTCGACGGCTGGCCCGGATCGATGATCGTCATCTCCCACGACCGGTTCTTCATCGAGCGCACCACGGACCGGGTGTTCGCCCTCCTCGGCGACGGCACGCTGCGGATGCTGCCGCGCGGCATCGACGAGTACCTGGAGCGGCGCAGGCGGATGGAGGAGGCGGTCGCGGCCACGGCCCCGGTCGCCGCGGAACGGCCCGCTGCGGAGAAGCCCGAGAAGAGCGCCGCCGACCAGCGCGCCGCCAAGAAGGAACTGCAGAAGATCGAGCGGCAACTGGACAAGGTCTCCGAGAAGGAGACCAAGCTGCACGCCCAAATCGCCGAGAACGCCACCGACTTCGCAAAGGTCGCCGAACTCGACGCCGAACTGAGGGAGTTGGCCGGGCAGCGAGAGGAACTGGAGCTGCGGTGGCTGGAACTCGCCGAGGACGCGTGAAGGGTGCGTGAAGGGTCATAACAGGGGCATCACGGGCCGGTCCTCCCTTGGGAACAGGGGTGGAACCGGCCCGGTCGTTGTCGGTCCCGAGTGATAGAAAGAGCCGTCCGAGACCTTTCCGAGTACGACTCTGAGTCCGTTGTGTACCTCAGGGCGTGGCTAGAAATCAGTGATCGAACGGGGGAAACCGCTGATGACCCAGCCGCCCAACCAGCCACCGCACGGGAGCTTCGGCGCGCCGCAGGACCAGCCACCGCAGGGCGGTTTCGGAGCACCGCAGACCCCGCCGCCCCCGCAGGGCCCGCCCCAGCCGGGGTACGGCTACCCCCAGCAGCCGGGACCGTACGGCCAGCCCCAGCAGCCGGGACCGTATGGCCAGCCCCAGCAGCCAGGCCCGTACGGCCAGCCCGGCCCGTACGGCCAGCCCCAGCAGCCGGGGCCGTACGGCCGGCCCGGCTACGGGTACCCGCCCCAGCCGCAGTACCCCGGCGCGCCCGGTACCCCGCCGCCCGGCTCCGGCTCCCGCAATCCCTTCAAGGGCAAGCCGGCTCTCGCGATCGGCGCCGCGGTGGCGGCGCTGCTCGTCATCGGCGGCACCGTGTTCGCGGTGACCGCCGGCGGTGACGACGAGGGCGGCGACAAGCCCGTCGCCCAGCAGAGCGGTGACGCCAAGCCCTCCGCCGCCGACTCCCCGGTGAACCCCGGGGACGGCAGCGGTGACGGCGGCGAGGACCCGGACAACCTCAACGAGGGCCGCAAGCCCGGCGAGGCGAAGGTGCTCTGGTACAAGGAGGCGCCCGACGCGCCCGGTTCCGGCGCCGACGCCCCCGGCATGTGGATCACCGACAAGACGGCGGTGAAGGCGGCGTACAAGCAGCTGTTCGCCTACAACGTCGGTGACGGCAACCCGAGCTGGGACCCCATCACCTTCCCGCAGAAGATCTGCGCGGTCACCCCGCAGAAGACGGCCGCCGACAAGGTGATCGTCGCCTACATGAGCGGTTCCAGCGACCGCGCCGAGTGCAACCAGCTGCAGGAGATCGACCTCAACACCGGCAAGAAGGGCTGGAAGCAGCAGGTCGCGGACGGCGCGCTGTTCGACAGCACGCTCCAGATCGACCTGTCCATCACCGGCAAGACGCTGATGGTGGGCCGCTCCCAGTCCGGCACGGCGTACAACGTCGAGACCGGTGACAAGCTGTTCGACAAGAAGAAGTACGGCGCGGCCTGCTTCCCCACCGCCTTCGCGGGCGGTGAGCGGCTGATCGCCGTCTCCTCCTGCGGCGCCGGCGGCACCAACGAGCACGACGAGGTGCAGGAGCTCGACCCGACGACCGGCAAGGCCAAGTGGACCCAGAAGTTCGACAAGGGCTGGAGGGTCGCGCGGACCTACTCCGTGGACCCGCTGGTGGTCTACAGCACCAACGAGGACAAGAAGGCGTGGAACATCTCCACGTTCACCTCCGGCGGCAAGTTCCAGTCCCAGGTGGGCTTCGACGAGGACTTCGCCCCCGAGTGCGACTGGGCCCTCCTCCAGCGTGAGCTGCAGGGCTGCGAGGGCGTCGCCTCCGACGGGACCACGCTGTACCTGCCCACCGAGGCGACGGCCAGTGCCAACGAGATCGTCGCGATCAACCTCGCCGACGGCAAGGAGAAGTGGCGCGTGAAGTCCCCGGCGGACGAGACGATGCTGCCGCTGAAGACCGAGGGCGGCAACCTCATCGCGTACGTGGAACCGTCGTACGACGCGGGCGGCCAGATCGTGTCGATCCCGACGGGCGGCAGCAGCCACAAGCCGACCAAGCTGCTGCAGAACCCCGCGAGCGCCGCGGACGTCGAGAACGGCTTCTTCTCCAAGGCCATCGACTGGGTCGACGGGCGCTTCTACCTCTCGACCACCCGGCTGACCGGCAACGAGGACACGAAGGAGAAGTTGATGCTCGCCTACGGCAAGTGACCTTCACCTTCTTCCCCTCCCCTCTCGTGCCCTTCCCGTTGCCTGTAGTCCCCGCCTCCGAGGTGCTCACGTCATGACCCAGCCGCCGCCCCCGCCGCCCAACCAGCCCCCGCAGGGAGGAGGGTTCGGGCCCCCGCAGGGACCGCCTCCGCAGCCGGGTTACGGCTACCCCCAGGCGCCCCCATCGCCCCAGCAGCCCCAGGCACCGCAGACGCCGCCGCCCCCACCGCCCTCCCAGCAGCCGCAGCCCGGATACGGCTCCCCGCAGCCGCCCCAGCCCCCGCAGCCGGGCTACGGCTACCCGGGCCAGCAGCCGGGCCCGTACGGGCAGCCCCAGCAGCCGGGGTACGGCTATCCGGGCCGGCAGCCGGGCTACGGCTACCCGCAGTCGACCATGCCGCTGCAGCCGCAGGCGGGCGGGCCGGGCGGCGGCCGGAAGTTCAACGCGCAGATGGCCATCATCGTGTCGGCCGTCGTGGCGATCGCCCTGATCATCGGCGGCGGCGTGTGGTACGCGTCCTCCTCCGGCAAGGACGACGGCAAGAACAACACGGCGGGCTCCAGCGGCGGCACCGGCGGCGGGGACGACAAGGGCGGCACCGGCGGCACGTCCTCCGGCGGCAAGGAGAAGGCGCCCGCCGACCCCAGCGCCAAGGTGCTCTTCCAGGTCCCGGCGCCCGAGGTGAAGAAGGACATCAACAGCGTCGTCGTCTCCGGCTCGTGGCTCACCGACAAGGCGTACGTCAAGAGCGGCCTCGCCCAGATCGTCGGCTACGACCCCGACAAGGGCACCAAGCTGTGGACGATCCCGCTGCCCGGCCCGGTCTGCCAGGCCAGCCGCCACGTCACCGCCGACAACAAGACCGCCATCGCCTTCCAGCCCGCGATGCCGACCAAGGCCGAGCCCTCGCACGGCTGCACCCAGATCGCCGCGATCGACCTCGACGCGGGGAAGAAGCTGTGGACGAGGACGGCCAAGTCCGGTGACCAGCCGGTCTCCTTCGACAACGTCACGGTCAGCGGGAACACCGTCGCGGCCGGCAGCACCAGCGGCGGCGCCGCCTTCGACATGTCCGGCAAGCAGCTGTGGGCCCCGAAGCCGGCCGACACCTGCTACGACGCCGGATACGGCGGCGGCGAGAAGCTGGTGGCGGTGCGCAAGTGCGGCTCCTACGACCAGCGCCAGCTGCACATCCAGACCATCGACCCGAAGTCCGGGAAGGTGATCTCGGAGTACAAGATGACCGGGGGTATCGAGTACGCCGCCATCGTGTCGACCAACCCGCTGGTCGTGGCCGCCGACGTCGGCGACAGCGCGGGCGACGGCAGTGGCATCTCGGACTTCTTCTCCATCGACAACAGGACCGGCAAGCTGCGCACCCGTATCTCCGCGCCGGGCGACAAGTTCGCGGCCCGCTGCGACGGCATCACCAAGGTCGAGCAGTGCTCCGGGCTGGCGGTCGGCAACGACCGGCTGTACATCCCGACGGAGGAACACGACGGCACGGGCGAGTACAGCCAGACCAATGAGATCGTCGCCTTCGACCTCACCACCGGCAAGGAGACCGGCCAGCGCGCCGACGCGGGCGACGGCTACACGATCAGCCCGCTGCGCATGGACGGCGGCAACGTCATCGCGTACAAGCGCCCGCCCTACGACAAGGGCGGCCAGATCGTGAGCATCGACGGCGGCTCCTTCAAGGAGACCAAGCTGCTGGAGAACCCGGCCACGGACGCGGTGCGCGACGCGGAGACCAGCATGTCCCCCGACTTCTCCGAACTCCTCTACGCACAGGGCCACCTGTACATGTCGCAGGTGTACGCCGGCCGTCCGTCGAGCCCGGACGACAAGGAGTACCTGGCGGTCGCGTTCGGCACGAGCGGCTGACGACAGGTCTTTCGGCCACGGCCCCGCCCCTGCTCAGGGGCGGGGCCGTTCACTTATCGCGCATCACCCCCGTATGACTCGCGAATGCGCGGAATTTCGGCGATCCGGGGCACTTCTCGCCGGTAGGGGGAGCGCAACGTCGAACAAGCGTGTAGCTTCCGGGGGCATGAAGAGCGGGGGAGCCGGGAGGGGGCTTCCGTCCGCGCGGACCAGTGGGCATCCATAGAGGGGCATCCACCGGGGTGCATGGGGGTCCATTGGGGGGACTGGGGGGTTTTGCTCGATGGGAGTGCGGCTCATGGTGGTCGACGACCACCGACTGCTGGCCGAGGCGCTGGCCTCGGCGCTGAAACTGCGGGGGCACCGGGTGCTCGCCGCGGCGGCGCCCGCCGCGGGCGCGGCGGAGCTGGTGATCAGCCGGTCACCGGAGGTGTGTCTGCTGGGGACGGCGACTCCGGCCGAGCCGGGGATGTTCGACCCGGTGGTCAGGATCAAGCGCGAGCGCCCGCAGGTCGCCGTCCTGGTCCTGGGACCGGTACCGAGCCCGCGGGGCATCGCCGCGGCCTTCGCCGCCGGCGCCTCCGGCTACGTACGGCACGACGAGCGCATCGAGGGCGTCGAGCGGGCGATCATGAAGGCCCGGGCGGGGGAGGCGGCGGTGGCCCCCGCACTGCTCCAGGGCGCGTTCAGCGAACTCCTCAACCCGGCGGCCCAACCCGACGACGAGGGCCAGCGCCTGCTGCAGATGCTCACGCCCAGGGAGGTCGAGGTCCTGGTCAGGGTCGCCGACGGCGAGGACACCCGCCTGATCGCCGCCGGCATGGGCATCGCCCCGTCGACGGCACGGACGCATGTCCAGCGCGTCCTGATGAAGCTGGGCGTGGGTTCGAGGCTGGAAGCGGCGGCGCTGGCCGCGCGGACGGGATTGCTGGACCGGGCGGGGGCGCTGCCGCGGGCGGGGACGCCGGAGGAGGAGGCGGGGTCGGGAGGCTGACCAGCGGCATTCCGAGTGTTGGGGTGTGGGCGGTTTTTGGCCGATCGTCTGTCGAGCGAGAGCTCGGCTCACGGAATGCTCAAGGGATACGCACAGGTAATGCCCCGTCGTCATGGCCTTCCACCTGTCGGGCCGGTGAACCCCGTGGCTCTTTCACGCCATGCCGCTCCGGGCGCCAAGGAAACCCTCTGTCTAAATCGAACAACTGTGCGTAAGGTGATCGTCGCGCCCGGCGGAGCTGACCACTCCATCGCCGTGAGTGTCAACCGGTGACCGGGGGGACGCCGTCGCCGTAGGGAGGGCCTCTCCTCAGCTACTTCCGACGGGCACCCCCGTCCTCCTTCCTTTGTGACGAGGGGATACCTTCTTGCGCCCAAAACCAGGGCCCTTCCTGCCCAGAACCCGCTTCGTGCCCAGATCGGGCAGACTCCGGTTCCTGACCTCTGTCGTCACGTCCACGGCGGTGGCCGTGGCGGTACTGGCAGGCCTGGCCGTCCAGCCCGACGTACTGGGTCGGCCCACCGACACGGAGACCGCCCCGGCGAGCGACTCGTACGACTGGTTCGAGGAGACGGCCGCCGAGCAGTTGCGTCGGGACCAGTGCCTGATGGCCGACGTACTGCGCCTGGGCGGCGCGTACATGGCCGCGACCGCGCAGGACGGCCTCAACCAGCCACCGGACAAGCTTCACACCCTGGCTGACCGGGAGCACTGGGAGCAGACTCCGCTGGCCGGGGCGTACCAGAAGGACCGGGACGCGGCCGCCAGGGAGCTGGATGCCGTCCACGCCCTTCGAAACGAATGGGCGAAGCCCCTCGACGGGCTGGAAACTCCGGGCGGCTTCACCGTCACGGAATTCCACTGGCCTCCGGGAGGACCGGGTGACACGGAGGAGGACTTTCACAGCCAGACGGGTCTGACCAACTGGATCGCCGACCGCTTCTGGAAGAGCGAGAGCGACTTTTACGAGGACCCCACCCCCAAGGCCGACGACAAGACTTTCAAGGCCATCACCGACCTCGGCACTCCCCTCTACGGTGAGAAGCCGTACGATCCATCCCTTCCATCCGATGAGCGGGCACGGCAGTACAACGAACGTCAGGCATTCGAGTACTTGACGGACGGCTTCCCCCGCGCGAGCGCAGATGACGCCCGCCTGTTTCTGGCATTTGGGGGCTTTCCCCGCTCAGCTCCGCAGCCGGGCACTGCGGAGTACAGGATCGCTGTCGAAGAGCTGAAGACCAGGTACGCGTCATGCGCCTGGCGGGATCCGATCGACCCGAACAAGGTCCTGGGTGGCATAGCCGACACGGCCGCTTCGGAGTGGCAGCAGGAGATCGCCGCACAGGCCACCCAGCGCAACCAGATCCTGAACGCCAGCAAGGACGCCAGCAACGCTCTAGCCGCCGGCGCGAAGGCGTTGGGGAACATGCTGGGGGACTCCTGGGTCGCCGATCATCTGGCCCGCTGGCAGGACTACTGGGCTCCTGGCGGCCTCGGCTGGATCGGTGATTCCCCGGCGGTCATCCAGGTCGAAGCGGCCAAGGGCAAGTGCCTGGACGTGCAGGGCGGCAAGGAGACCGACGGCACCTCGGTGCAGATCTACACCTGCAACGACTCCGCTGCTCAGGAGTGGCAGGTCCAGGGCTATGGCGATGCTTACGTCCTGCTCAATGTCAAAGCCCAGAAGTGCCTTGACGTGCAGAGCAGCAATCCCGCAAACGGCACGAAGATCCAGCTCTGGTCGTGCAATAACAGCAAGGCACAGCAGTGGACGTTCGACGTCCGCGCCGCGGGCGAACTGCGCAACGTCGCCACGGACAAGTGCCTGGACTTGAACAAGTTCGACAACGGCCAGGACTCGTGGCTGTGGGCGTGCAACGGCACCAACCCTCAGAAGTTCCGGGTCGTCCCCAAGGGCCACAAGGGAACGGACAGCCTGTCCTACCCAGACAAGGCGCAGTTCGACAAGGCGAAGAAGGGTCTCGCCGCAGCCCAGGCCCGAGCCAAGAAACAACTCGATGCCCTCAAGGCGCAGTTAGCTGTGGCGCAGAAGGCCGCCACTGCCAGTGACACGGCCGAGCAGGCCGCGTATGCCGTCGCGGACGCGGGCGGCGCCCCGCGTGGCCGGGGCCTGCTGGCCAGCCAGCAGAAGGCGCAGGTCACGAAGGGTGCGGTAGCCGCTCTGGAAGCGCTGGTGAAGGCCGGTGAGACCGCCGAGGCCGCCACCCGCGCGTCCGCCGGTGACAGCGAGACCATCACACAGCGTGCCCTGGCCCAGGCCGCGCAGTCGAAGGCCGAGTTCCGTAAGGCCGCCGCTGCGGCGGCCGAGGCGCAGGCGAAGGCTGCGGCCGACGCGGCCAAGGTGCACCGCGACAACGCCAAGAAGGACAAGGAGACCGCGGAGGCCAAGCTCGCCGAGGCTCTGAAGGCCGAGGGCGACGCGAAGGCTGCCGCCGCCGAGGCCCACGCCGAGCGGCTGGCTGCCGAGGCCGAGGAGAAGACGGCGAAGGCGGAGAAGGAGACCGCCGCCGCCAAGCAGGCCGAGGCAGCGCAGCACCGGAAGAACGCCGAAGCCGAGGCGGACAAGGCGAAGGACGCCAGGGACAAGGCCGAAGCGGCCGAAGGCACGGCGGTCGAGAAGAAGAACGCCGCCGTCGCCGCCCGCGACAATGCGAAGGCCAAGCGCGACGACGCGTGGGAGGCCGAGCAGAAGGCCGACGCCGCCCGCGCCAAGGCCGACGCGAAGGAGGCCTACGCCGAGTCACTGGAGGCCGGGGAGGCAGCCGACGCCGCCCGCGTCGCCGCCACTGAGGCGGACAAGCACGCCGACGACGCCGAGGCAGCCGTCGGCCGGGCCCGCTCCGAGGCCGACGCCGCCACGAAGGCAGCCGCCGACGCGGACGCCGCGGCCACCCGCGCCGAGGCGGCCGCCAAGCGGGCCCGCGCCCACGCGGACGACGCCCAGGCGGCGAAGCTGAAGGCCGATGCCGCGGTGAAGACCGCGACCAGCGCCGCAGCCGACGCCATCAAGGCGTCCGAGCACGCCGCCGCCGAAGCCAAGACGGCGGTCGAGCTGGCCGACGAGGCGGAGAAGCACGCCAAGACCGCCAAGTCCCACGCCGACGAGGCGAACAAGGAGGCCGCCAAGGCCCTGGCGGCATCGGCGAAGGCCGCGGGCTTCGCCCACGTCACCGCCCAGGCCGCCGTGGACGCCGGCAACGCCGCCGCCCAGGTCGCCAAGCCCGCCAACGACGCCGTCCAGCTCGGCTCGCCCTACGTCACCACCGACTCGGCCGCCGGCCTGGTCGTGCTGACCGGCCAGGCGTCCAAGTCGATCGCCGAGCAGCAGAAGGCCGTCGCCGAGGCCCACGCCAAGAACGCCCAGGCAGAGGCCGCCGCCGCCAAGAACCTCGCCGACCAGGCGAAGGGCGACGCCAAGGCCGCCTACCAGCACGCCGCCAACGCCGCCGGCCACGCGTCCGACGCCCGCACCTACGCCAAGGAGGCCCTCGGCTACGCCGCCGACGCCGCCAAGGCCGCCTCACAGGCGCAGGCGTCACTGGCCCGCACGATCGAATACGACCGCCAGGCGGCCGTGGACGCCGAAGCCGCGGACAAGGCGGCCGGACGCGCCGAGGGCTACGCCAAGGACGCCCGCGACTCCGCCGACCAGGCCGCCCTCGACGCCGAAGCCGCCCGCACGGCCGCCTCCCAGGCCGAACAGGCCGCCAAGGACGCCCGCGCGGCGGCCAACCGCGCCGACGCAGCCGCGACCGAGGCCGAGGAAGCGGCCAAGGACGCCCAGAAGTACGCCGACGAGGCACAGGCGGCCGCGGACTCCGCGGAGCGGAAGGAGGCCAACAAGCAGGTCTCGTCCGGCGCGGGCACCGGAATCGGCGGCACGTTCTACGTCGTCGACGAGGACAGCGTCGAGGTCACCGACGCCACGCCCAAGGAGAAGTGCCAGATCGAAAGCGGCTTCGAGGGCTGCACCGTCACGTTCGCGGTCACGTTCGACGCCACGGTCGACTTCTTCCTGTGCACCAACCCCGACGTGCCGGCCACGGCCTCCGGCTGCCCGGCGGACGACACGCTGCTCATCAAGACCGAGCGCTTGAAGGGGCTGAAGAAGGACGTCACCCAGTACTTCAGCAAGCTCGACCTGATCCAGCAGACCGTCGTCTACCGGATCCTGAAGGCGGTTCTGGTCCAGGACTTCCTGGACTGCTGGCACGGCAGCGTCAACGGCTGTGCCTGGGCGGCGAGCAACTTCGTCCCGGGCAAGGTGTTCGTCAAGGTCGCCGACGCGCTCAACGCGCTGGACGCCGCGCTGAAGACCGGCATCGGCGTCGCCGACGCGTACAAAGCACTGAAGAACCTGGACATCGACCCGAGCACGCTGGCCGCCATCGAGCGGCAGGTCAACATCGTCGAGGACGCCCTGACAAGCTGCCGCGTCAACAGCTTCCCGGCGGACACGCCGGTGCTGATGGCAGACGGCACGCGCCGGCCGATCGGATCGGTCCACGAGGGTGACCTGGTCCTCGCGACGGACCCCGAGACCGGGGCCCACGCGGCCCAGCCGGTCACGGACACGTTCCGGCATGCCACGCGTCGGCTCGTCGACGTCTCCTTCGCCGACGGGAGCCGCCTGACCAGCACGGCCGGGCACCGGGTGTACGTGGACGGGCGAGGCTGGACGTTCGTGGCCGACCTGCGGACCGGCGACCGGCTGCGCGGGCCGGACGGCACGCCCCGTGCCGTCCGCACCCTGCGCGACCGGCCGGGGCTGGCGCCGCGCACGGTGTACGACCTGACCGTCGACGGTCTGCACACCTTCTACGTGGCCACGCAGGGCACGACGGGAGCCCCGGCGCGGGACGTCCTGGTCCACAACTGCCTGAACCTGACCCTGCACGAGGGTGACCGCGGGGCCCACACGATCAAGGACCACGTCAAGCCCACTCCGGCGGAGGCACGCGCCAAGGCCCAGCGCGACTGGGAGAAGAACCCGGACACCCACCCCGGTGTGACCGGCGTCTGGGAGAATCTGGACACTGCGCAGGCCGCCGTGGACGATGCGATGGAAAAGTGGCTGACGGGCATGTCCCCGACGCAGAACAAGAAGAACCGGAAGCGGCTGGACAAGTGGATGCTGGAGACCCCGAAGGACTCCGAGAGCCCGACGGACCTCCTCTCGTTCGACGTGAGGCTGGACGACACCAAGTCCCTGGGCACCGTCTACCACCGCGACGGCAGCAGCTGGCCCGCCGAGAACATCGTGTCCATCACGCTGAAGAGGTCCAAGCACTCGCCGGGCTACATGGTCTACACCGCGTACCCCAAGGGCAAGAGACCGTGAGGTGACGGTGCGACGGCAGGACATCTGGGTCGACTTCGGGCTCAGCGGGCTCACCAAGTGGTTCGCCGGCCCCTGGGCCGGCGAGGCCACGGAGGAGGAGATCGTCGCCGGTGCGGCGGACTGGGGGGACGGTGCCTACGCGGCCACGCTCCTTCAGGACGCCCAGCGTCTGCTGGAGTCGCCGGTGCCCACCCCGGTGATCGCCCTCCTGTGGCGGGCGGCGACCGGGCTCCCGTACGACCCGGACGCCGTGCGGCGGGACGAGCGCGCATGGCTGGGCGACATCGTCCGGATCTGCGCCGAACGGATACGCCGCGACGAGCCGTCCTTCACTCCCGTGCCGCCGGAGCCCCCGGTGGACGGGCCGCTGAGGGAGGCGGTCCTGGAGGAGATCCGCCAGGCCGCGCCGGCCGTGCGGGACGCCGTCCGGGCCGGTGGGGCCGAGGTGGTGGACGCGCTGGAGCGGGTGGTCGTGGAGGCCGATCCCGACCTCGGGTTCCGGCTCTTCCTGCGGGTCCTGAAGGCGCACCTGGTTCCGGTCACGGAGTCGCGGTACCAGCGGTATCACGAGCTCGGTGAGCGCTTCGGCTACCACGAGCTCGTCGTCGACGACGGAACGCTGCAATCCGTCCCCGACCCGGACTGACGGACCCGCACTGGCAACGCGGCGCCGCCGCTCGGCCAAAGGGCCCGTACCCCTGTCGCCAGGGGTACGGGCCTTCGCCGTACCCCGGACCACACGCACCCTCACGTCTTGGCCCGGTAAGCCCTCATCGCCAGCGGATAGAACACGAGCGCTATCCCCGCCGCCCAGACCAGCGACCACAGCACCGGCTCCGCCACCGGACCGCCGAGCAGCAGACCGCGGAAGGCGTCGGAGAGATGAGTGACCGGGTTGACGTCACTCCACGCCTGGAGCCAGCCGGGCATGGTGTCCACCCTGACGAACGCGCTGCTGGTGAAGGTGATCGGGAAGATGAGGGTGAAGGCGAACGCCTGCACCTTCTCCGCGTCACCGGCGAGCATCCCGATCAGCACCGCGCTCCACGACACGGCCGCGGCGAACACCACCACCAGCAGGGTGCCGAGCAGGAAGCCGCCGAACCCGCCCGTGACCCGGAAGCCGAGCAGCAGGCCGAGGCCGATCATCAGCAGCAGTGCCCACACATGCTTGGCGAGGTCGGCGGTGATCCGCCCGATGAGCGGGGCGGAGCGGGCTATCGGCAGGCTCCGCAGCCGGTCGAAGACGCCCTTGGTGAGGTCGGTGTTGAGCGCCATGGCCGTGTACATCGTCATGAACAGGGTGTTCTGCACGATGATCCCGGGCAGCGCGTACTTCAGATACGCCTCGGGCGAGCCGGCCATCTGCCCGCCCAGCACATAGGTGAAGAGGAACACGAACATGATCGGCGTGATGCTGTAGTCGACCAGTTCGAGCGGGTTGTGCTTGACCGCGACCAGGCTCCGCCAGGCCATGGTGAAGGTCTGCCGCAGCGCGGCGAGCGGCGGTACGCGGCCCGATGCGGTGACCGGCGCGGTGATGGTGGTGGCGGTCATGGCCCCATCACCGCCTTCCGGCGCTCACCGTCATCGTCCCG
This sequence comes from Streptomyces sp. S.PNR 29, assembly GCF_030386795.1. Lineage (GTDB taxonomy): Bacteria > Actinomycetota > Actinomycetes > Streptomycetales > Streptomycetaceae > Streptomyces. The sequence continues at coordinate 344,051 of NZ_JANUQM010000001.1, read as the reverse complement.
GACGGCCGCGCCGCCGTTGCCCTCGGGCTCGCCCGGTTCGGCGCGGTGGCCGGTCAGGGCGAGGAACACCTCGTCCAGCGACGACCGGCGCAGGGCCAGCTCACCCACCGCGATCCCCTCACGATCGAGCGCGCGCACCACGGCCGGCATCAGCTCGGTCTCCTTCACCGGCGCGGTGATCGTCTCGCCCTCGATCTGCGTCTGCGGACCGGCCGCCCGGGCCACCAGCGCGTGCGCCCGCGCCAGGTCCTGCGCCAGCACCGGCCGCAGCTGCAGTACCTGACCGCCGACCTGGGACTTCAGCTGGTCCGGGGTGCCCTCGGCGATCACCCGGCCCTTGTCGATCACCACGATGTCGTCGGCGAGCACATCGGCCTCGTTCAGGTACTGGGTGGTCAGCAGGGCGGTCGCGCCGTCCGCGACCAGGCCGCGCAACAGGTCCCACAGCTCACCGCGGCTGTGCGGGTCCAGGCCGGTGGTCGGTTCGTCGAGGAAGAGGATGCTGGGCCGGCCCACGAGGCTGGCCGCGAGGTCCAGGCGTCTGCGCATGCCTCCGGAGAAGGTCTTCACCGCCCGCCCGGCCGCGTCCGTCAGCTGGAAACGCTCCAGCAGCTCCCGGGCTCTCGCCCTGGCCTCCCGTCGCGGCAGACCGAGCAATCGCCCGATGAGCAGCAGATTCTCCATACCGGTCAGGTTCTCGTCCACGGCCGCGTACTGCCCGGTCAGTCCGACGAGGGCGCGGACGACCCCGGCCTCCCGGACCACGTCGTGGCCGGCCACCTGGGCCCGGCCCGCGTCGGGTCGCAGCAGCGTCGCGAAGATCCGTACCGCCGTCGTCTTCCCCGCGCCGTTGGGGCCCAGCAGCCCGAGGACCGAGCCCCTGCGGGCCCCCAGGTCCACACCGGCCAGTGCCTCGGTGTCCTTGAACCGCTTGACCAGGCCTTCCGCCTCGATCGCGTACGTCATGGTCATCCCCTCGGGGGGTTCGTGGACCCCGGCCGGGCCCACCCTTGTCACAACTGTGACGCACGCCACTGACATTCCCCTCCTGGCTCGATTCCGCCCGCCGAGGACCCGCGTGACGCACCCCACCCTCCGCCCCGTTCGAACTCCGTTAACAATGGACTGTGATCTCTCCGGTCTCCTCGATGCCCCGGAGCGCCCACCGGAACCGCCCGGAGGCGACTCCCTACGTCGACCTCACCCGAGCCGAGTGGAGCGCGCTGCGCGACAAGACGCCGCTGCCGCTGACGGCCGAGGAGGTCGAGAAGCTGCGCGGCCTCGGTGACGTCATCGACCTCGACGAGGTGCGGGACATCTACCTCCCGCTGTCGCGGCTGCTCAACCTCTACGTCGGGGCCACGGACGGCCTGAGGAGCGCGCTGAACACCTTCCTCGGCGAAGGGGGCTCCCAGTCCGGCACGCCCTTCGTGATAGGAGTCGCCGGCTCGGTCGCCGTCGGGAAGTCGACCGTCGCACGCCTCCTCCAGGCCCTCCTCTCCCGCTGGCCGGAGCACCCCCGCGTGGAACTGGTCACCACCGACGGGTTCCTGCTCCCCACGAAGGAGCTCACGGACCGCGGCCTGATGTCGCGGAAAGGTTTCCCCGAGTCATACGACCGCCGCGCCCTGACCCGGTTCGTCGCCGACATCAAGGCGGGGAAGGACGAGGTCACCGCCCCCGTCTACTCCCACCTCATCTACGACATCGTCCCCGGCGAGAAGCTCACCGTCCGCCGCCCCGACATCCTGATCGTCGAGGGCCTGAACGTGCTGCAGCCCGCCCTGCCCGGCAAGGACGGCCGCACCCGGGTCGGCCTCGCCGACTACTTCGACTTCAGCGTGTACGTCGACGCCCGCACCGAGGACATCGAGCACTGGTACCTCAGCCGGTTCCGCAAGCTGCGCGAGACCGCCTTCCAGAACCCCTCCTCGTACTTCCGCAAGTACACCCAGGTCTCGGAGGAGGAGGCCCTCGACTACGCCCGCACCATGTGGCGCACGATCAACAAGCCGAACCTGGTGGAGAACATCGCCCCCACCCGCGGCCGCGCCACCCTCGTCCTGCGCAAGGGCCCGGACCACAAGGTGCAGCGCCTGAGCCTGCGGAAGCTGTGACGACCGGCTGATAAGAAGGCACCATGCTGCATCTGCGTCTGATCACGCCGTCCGGGAAGACCGACGACGTGGTCCGTCTGATCGAGAGCACGGTCGGCACCACGCACCTCGTGGTGATGCCGGGCGCCGCCCGCAACCCCTCCGGGGACGTCGTGATGTGCGACGTGGCCCGCGAGGCGGGCGACGAGCTCCTCGGGGCGCTGAGGGCACTGGACCTCGACAAGGCCGGCTCCATCGCCGTCGAGAACATCGACCTGTCGCTGTCCGACCGGGCCGACAGGGCGGAGGAGGAGGCGCCGGGCGAGGCCGCGGACGCGGTGCTCTGGGAGCACCTGGCGGACGCCACGCACGAGGAGTCGACCCTCTCCATCACCTACATCGCCTTCATCACGCTCGCCACGATGATCGCTGCCTGCGGTGTGGTGCTGGACAACGCGATCCTGATCGTGGGCGCGATGGCGGTCGGGCCGGAGTTCGGGCCGCTGGCGGGCATCTGCACGGCCCTGGTGCAGCGGGCGCCGCGCCTCGCCCTGCGCTCGCTCATCGCGCTGCTGGCCGGCTTCGCCGTGGCGATGGCGGTGACGGTCGGCTTCAGTCTCTTCATGGACGCGGTCGACCTGTTCAGCGAGGCCCGGCTGAAAGCCGACCGGCCCAACACCGGCTTCATCTACGCCCCCGACTGGTTCTCCTTCGTCGTGGCGGTCCTGGCCGGCGCCGCCGGCACCCTCTCCCTGACGTCCGCCAAGTCCGGCGCCCTTGTGGGTGTCGCCATCTCCGTGACAACGGTCCCGGCAGCCGCCAACGCCGCCGTAGCCCTCAGCTACGGGGACACCAAGCAGACCTGGGGCTCCACGGAGCAGCTCCTGCTGAACCTGCTCGGCATCATCCTCGCCGGCACCCTCACCCTGCTCGCGCAGAAGTGGCTCTGGTCCACCCAACGCGGGCGCAACCACGCCCCCTAGGGGCGCGGGGAACTGCGCGACCAGCCACGGACCTCCCGCAGCCCGCAGCGCACAGAATCCCCACGCCGAAACCGGAGCTCATCCCAGAGCCGACTTGACCGCATCAGCCAACCGCCCCGCCACGGACCGCGCCTGCTCGATGTCCGCGGCCTCCACCATCACCCGCACCAACGGCTCCGTCCCCGACGGCCGCAGCAGCACCCGCCCGGTCGCCCCGAGCTCCCGCTCCGCGTCCGCCACCGCGGCCGCGAGCTCGGCGGACGAACCGACCCGCGACTTGTCCACGTCCGGCACGTTCACCAGCACCTGAGGCAGCCGCTCCATGACGGACGCCAGCTCGCGCAGCGTACGGCCGGTCTCGGCGACCCGCGCCGCCAGCATCAGGCCGGTCAGCGTGCCGTCACCCGTCGTGGCGTGATCCGAGATGATCACGTGCCCGGACTGCTCGCCACCGAGCGTGAAACCGTGCTCCTTCATCTCCTCCAGGACGTACCGGTCACCGACCGCCGTCTGGACGAGCCGGATGCCCTCACGCTCCATGGCCAGCTTGAAGCCCAGGTTGGACATGACGGTCGCCACCACCGTCTCGGCCGGCAGAGCGGAACGTTCCCGCATCGCCAGCGCGAGCACGGCCAGGATCTGGTCGCCGTCCACCTCCTCGCCGGTGTGGTCCACGGCCAGGCAGCGGTCGGCGTCACCGTCGTGCGCGATACCGAGGTCGGCTCCGTGCTCGACGACGGCGGCCTTCAGCTGGTCCAGGTGCGTGGAGCCGCACCCGTCGTTGATGTTGAGCCCGTCGGGCTCGGCGCCGATCGTGACGACCTCGGCCCCGGCCCGCGCGAAGATCTCCGGCGAGACCCGGGACGCCGCGCCGTGCGCCTCGTCGAGGACGATCTTCAGCCCGTCGAGGCGGTGCGGAAGCGCGCCCAGCAGATGCCCGACGTACTGCTCGAACCCCTCGTCGTACGTGCGGACCCGCCCGACGCCCGCACCGGTGGGCCGCTCCCACGGCTCACCCCGGCGGTGCTCCTCGTACACGGTCTCGATGCGGTCCTCCAGCTCGTCGGCGAGCTTGTGGCCGCCGCGCGCGAAGAACTTGACGCCGTTGTCGGGCATGGCGTTGTGGCTCGCGGAGAGCATCACGCCGAGGTCGGCGCCCAGCTCACCGGTGAGGAACGCCACCGCGGGCGTCGGCAGCACGCCGACCCGCAGCACGTCCACGCCGGCGCTCGCGAGGCCCGCGACCACCGCGGCCTCCAGGAACTCCCCGGACGCGCGCGGGTCACGCCCGACCACCGCGGTCGGCCGGTGTCCTTCGAACGTGCCCGCCTCGGCCAGCACGTGCGCCGCGGCGACGGAGAGGCCGAGTGCCATCTCGGCCGTCAGGTCCGCGTTGGCGACACCGCGCACGCCGTCCGTGCCGAAGAGTCGTCCCACTTGTCCTCCTGAGGAAACGTCAGAATCGGAGGCAATCTCCCCGCCCTGCCGGAGCGATGCCTGAACATCCGATCACACAAGGCATTGGGCGCCTTTTGTCGTTATACGCCCACGCCTGGCGATAAACGAACGCCCCGGCGGCACATTGGCGTGCCGCCGGGGCGTTCGGAGTAGGGCCAGGCCCGCAGGCAGCGATTTAGCGCTTGCTGTACTGCGGAGCCTTGCGGGCCTTCTTCAGACCGGCCTTCTTCCGCTCGACCGCACGGTCGTCGCGGCGCAGGAAGCCGGCCTTCTTCAGCGGGCCGCGGTTGTTGTCGACGTCGGCCTCGTTCAGCGCGCGGGCGACACCGAGACGGAGCGCACCGGCCTGACCGGAGACACCGCCACCGGCGATGCGGGCGATGACGTCGTAACGGCCTTCCAGCTCAAGCACCTTGAAGGGCTCGTTGACTTCCTGCTGGTGCACCTTGTTCGGGAAGTAGTCCTCAAGGGTGCGACCGTTGATCTTCCACTTGCCGGTGCCCGGGACGATCCGGACGCGGGCGATGGCGTTCTTGCGGCGGCCCAGGCCGGCGGCCGGCTGGGGCTCGCCGAAGCGGGAGGCCAGGGACTCCGAGGTGTACTCGCCCTCGACGGGGACCTCGGACTCGGTGGTGTAGCTGTCGATGTCAAGCTCTTCGAGCGGCTGCTCGGCAGTGGTCTCGGCCACGATTCTCCTCAGATTCTCTTCAGTCTTAGGGGGTGGCCGGACTTACTGCGCGACCTGGGTGATCTCGTACGGCTGCGGCTGCTGCGCGCCGTGCGGGTGCTGGTCACCCTTGTAGACCTTCAGCTTCGAGAGCATCTGACGGCCCAGGGAGTTCTTGGGGAGCATGCCCTTGACGGCCTTCTCGATGGCCTTCTCCGGGTTCTTGTCGAGCAGCTCGTCGTAGCGGACGGAGCGCAGACCACCCGGGTAGCCGGAGTGGCGGTACGCCATCTTCTGGGTCCGCTTGTTGCCGGACAGGTGCACCTTGTCGGCGTTGATGATGATGACGAAGTCACCAGCGTCGACGTGCGGCGCGTAGATCGGCTTGTGCTTGCCCCGGAGAAGGGTCGCTGCGGTGGAGGCGAGACGGCCCAGGACGACGTCCTGAGCGTCAATGACGTGCCACTGGCGCGTCACATCGCCGGGCTTGGGGCTGTACGTACGCACGGTTCGTAGCCTTCGCTTCGAGTGAATGGTCCTAGACAAGGTCACCGAAACGATCACGACAGCCTTGACCGCACCGCGGTGACGCAAACCGCGTGCTGGTCGCTGGTCATCGGCCCGGTGGACCGGTGTAAGGGCCCGTCCCGTGAGAATGAGCAAGCCAATACACAACGAACAAGCAGGATACCTGCGGTGCTGTAGCCGGTCAAAACGGCGGCCTGGCCCCCGGACGCCGGACGGGACGGCACATCACCGCGACCGCCCACACGCACAGCAGGAACGCACCCCGCGTGACTCCGCGCCGCGCCACCGCCGGGGAGAACCAGGTCAGGCCCGGGACCCGGGCAACCAGCGCGAGCCAGAACCAGGGACCGCGCGGGACCGGCCCGCCGAGCAGCAGCGACAGGACGACCGGGAGGCAGTGGCCGTTCCAGGCTCCGGAGGCGAGGAACGCCGAGAGGATCAGGGACGCGGCCGCTCCGGTCAGCCGCGGCAGGCCGGGGCGGGCGCGGCGCCGCCGGCGGTACGCCCAGACCAGCAGGGGCAGGGCGCCGCCGACCGGCCCGAGCGGGACCGGCATCAGCAGTGCGGCCACGCCCGCCGCCACCCACCAGCCCCGGCTCACCAGCAGCAGCACCCCCGTCACCGCCTCGCCGCCACTGCGCACCGGACCGCCGCGAACACGACCCGCGGACCCGTGTCCGCCGGTCGCACCAACCACCCGGAGATGTCGCTTTTGCCCATCCTCATTGGAGGAACGCTAGGGGCTCCTGAGCTTCCTGTGGCGGACCAGCACACCTCTTACCCCGTCTAAGATGCGGCCCATGAGCTATGGGCAGGGGGGACCTCAGTCCCAGTGGGATCCCTGGAAACCGCATTCGCAGCAGCCCTGGTCCAGCAGCAGTGGCCAGACCCCGGACTGGGCCGCGCTCGCCGAGGCGTCGGAGGCCCGCAACAAACGGCGCCGCGTGCTGTTCATCGGCGGCGGTGCGCTGGCCACCCTGGGTGTCGCGGCCGCCGTGGCCGTGGCCGTGGTGTCCGCGAACGACAGCACCCAGGCGTCGAACGAGCCGACCTCCCAGCTGCCCTCGACCGCCGACATCCCGAGCGCGAGCGCCACGGCACCGTCGTTCGCCCCGACGAGCGCGCCGGCCCCGCTGGATCCGAAGGACTTCATATCCAGTGTGAAGAAGGACACGGCTCCGCTCGCCCCCGGCATCCTCTTCCCGGGCACGCAGCTGACCATGGGCGAGACCGTGTACAAGAAGGGCACGACGGCCGACACGAAGGACTGCGCCTCGGCCGCCCAGGGCACCCTCCCGAAGGTCCTGACCTCCAACGACTGCACTCGCCTGATGCGCGTCACCTACACCAGGGACGGCGTCGCGGTGACGGTGGGCGTCGCCGTCTTCGACACCGAGGCGCAGGCGAGCAGGGCCAAGGGCCAGGCCGACACCAAGAGCATCGTCAAGGCCCTGCCCGGCAAGGGCGTCAAGAACTTCTGCGACGGCGCCGTCTGCCGCTCGACGACCAACTCCTACGGCCGGTACGCCTACTTCACCATCGCCGGCTTCACCAACGGCAAGGACGTCACGGACAAGGACACGGCGGTGTTCTCCACCGGCGACGACCTGGCCGAGTTCACCTTCCGGCAGATCCGCCGCCGGGGCGAGGCCCAGGCGTCGGCCGCGGCGACCGGGTAGCTCCGGCCCCGCTTCCGCTCAGCAGCACCCCGCCGTCGGCAACGACCGCTTGTTGCGCGCCTCCTTGTTCCGCGCGGCGAGCAGCTCGTCGGCGGGGTAGCCGACCTCCTCCAGCGTCAGCCCGTGCGGCCGTACGACATGCACCGCCGAGTCCCGCACGCCGGCGGCGAGCACCTTCCGGGGCCAGTCCGGCGGCCGGTGCCCGTCCCCCACGAACAGCAGCGCCCCGATCAGTGAGCGCACCATGTTGTGGCAGAAGGCGTCCGCCCGGACGGTGGCGGTGATGATCCCGTCCTCACCGCGCACCAGGCTCAGCTCCTGCAGCGTACGGATGGTCGTGGCCCCGTCCCGCTTCTTGCAGTAGGCGGCGAAGTCGTGCTCGCCGAGCAGCCCGCGGGCCGCCTCGTTCATGGCGTCGACGTCCAGGGGCCAGTCGTGCCACAGGACATGGCCCCGCAGCAGCGGGTCGACCCCGCCGGGGTTGTCGGTGACCCGGTAGGCGTACCGCCGCCAGACCGCCGAGAAACGCGCGTTGAAGCCGCTGGGCGCCTCCCTGAGAGCCCACACCCGTACGTCCTTGGGCAGCCGCCCGGCGAGCCGCTTCAGCAGCTTCCCGTGGTGCTCGGCCCAGACCTCGCGCGGCAGATCGACATGGGCGACCTGCCCCCGGGCGTGCACCCCGGCGTCGGTGCGCCCGGCCACGGTCAGCTCGTACGTCTCCCGGGACCGCGTGACGGTCCGCAGAGCGTCCTCGATCTCTCCCTGCACGGTCCGCCGTCCCCCGGCCTGTTTGGCCCATCCGGAGAACTCGGTCCCGTCGTAGGACAGGTCGAGGCGGACACGTACGTATCCGGGCTGTACTTCGTCACTCACCCCTGGATCCTCTCAAGGCAGATCCTCTCAAGGCAGATTGCCGTCGAAGACGTGAAAGCGGGCCCGCCCCGAGGGACGGACCCGCTTCGAACGCTCAGGCAGCGCCTCAGGCGTCCTTCGCCTCATCGGCGGGAGCCTCTTCGGCCTTGGCGTCCTCGACCGGGGCTTCCTCGGTCTTGGTCTCCTCGGCCTTGGCCTCGTCGGCCTCCTTGACGGCACGCTTGGTCGCCGCCTCGGCCTCGCCGACCGCCTTCTGCTGCACCGTCAGCGCCTCGACCAGCTCGATCACGGCCATGGGCGCGTTGTCGCCACGGCGGTTGCCGATCTTGGTGATACGGGTGTAGCCACCCGGACGGTTCTCGTAGCGCGGGCCGATCTCGGTGAAGAGCGTGTGGACGACGCTCTTGTCCGTGATGACCTGGAGCACCTGGCGGCGGTTGTGAAGGTCGCCCTTCTTCGCCTTGGTGATCAGCCGCTCCGCGTACGGGCGCAGACGACGGGCCTTCGCCTCGGTGGTGGTGATACGGCCGTGCTCGAACAGCGACCTCGCGAGGTTCGCCAGCATCAGCTTCTCGTGCGCGGCACTGCCGCCCAGACGGGCACCCTTGGTGGGCTTCGGCATCGTGTTTCTCCTAGGTGTCTGCCCCGGCCGTGTCAGGTACCGGGGTCAGTATCCGAGCAGGCGGTCGCCTGTCGGAGATCCGGACGACAGCCCCGAAGGGGCGTCGTCCGGAAGGGGCGCGGGGAACTGCGCGACAAGCCACAGTCCACCCGCACCCGAGTACGGACCGGATGGTCCGAGCTCTTAGTACTGCTCGGTCTCCACGAAGCCCGCGTCCGCGTCGTCGTCCGCGCCGAACGCGTCCGCCGCAGCGGTGGGGTCGAATCCGGGCGGGCTGTCCTTGAGCGCGAGGCCCATGCCCGCCAGCTTCGCCTTGACCTCGTCGATCGACTTCGCACCGAAGTTACGGATGTCGAGCAGGTCGGCCTCGGAACGAGCCACGAGCTCACCCACGGAGTGGATGCCCTCACGCTTGAGGCAGTTGTACGACCGAACGGTGAGCTCCAGCTCCTCGATCGGCAGCGCCAGGTCCGCGGCCAGCGCGGCGTCCGTCGGGGACGGACCCATGTCGATGCCCTCGGCGTCGATGTTGAGCTCGCGCGCGAGCCCGAACAGCTCGACGAGGGTCTTGCCGGCCGACGCCATGGCGTCACGCGGCCGCATGGCCTGCTTGGTCTCGACGTCGACGATCAGCTTGTCGAAGTCGGTGCGCTGCTCGACACGCGTGGCCTCGACCTTGTACGTGACCTTGAGCACCGGCGAGTAGATCGAGTCGACCGGGATACGCCCGATCTCCTGACCGACCTGCTTGTTCTGCACGGCGGAGACGTAACCGCGGCCACGCTCGACCGTCAGCTCCATCTCCAGCTTGCCCTTGCCGTTGAGCGTGGCGAGGACGAGGTCGGGGTTGTGCACCTCGACACCGGCCGGAGGCGCGATGTCGGCGGCGGTGACCAGACCCGGGCCCTGCTTGCGCAGGTACATCACGACGGGCTCGTCGTGCTCCGAGGAGACGACCAGCTGCTTGATGTTGAGGATCAGGTCGGTGACGTCCTCCTTGACGCCCGGCACGGTGGTGAACTCGTGCAGGACGCCGTCGATGCGGATGCTGGTGACAGCGGCACCGGGGATCGACGACAGGAGGGTGCGGCGGAGGGAGTTGCCGAGGGTGTAGCCGAAGCCCGGCTCCAGCGGCTCGATCACGAACCGGGAGCGGAACTCGTCGACGACCTCTTCGGTCAACGAGGGACGCTGAGCGATCAGCATGTGTGGATCAGATCCTTCAGTCGGGGGCGCCCGCTATATGACGCCCGACCAGGCCGCCCCGTTCGACAGGGGCGGGTACAGCAAGGGTACGGGCGATACGGCCCTTTTACGGAGCCGTACCGCCCGCGAACCGCAGAGCCGCGAAGCAGCCGTGCGTCAGACGCGACGACGCTTCGGCGGACGGCAGCCGTTGTGCGGGGTCGGGGTGACGTCCTGGATGGAGCCGACCTCGAGGCCCGTGGCCTGGAGGGAACGGATCGCGGTCTCACGACCGGAACCCGGGCCCTTCACGAACACGTCGACCTTGCGCATGCCGTGCTCCTGGGCGCGGCGGGCAGCCGACTCGGCGGCCATCTGCGCGGCGAACGGCGTGGACTTCCGGGAGCCCTTGAAGCCGACGTGGCCGGCGGAGGCCCAGGAGATCACGTTGCCGGACGGGTCCGTGATGGAGACGATCGTGTTGTTGAACGTGCTCTTGATGTGCGCGTGGCCGTGAGCGACGTTCTTCTTTTCCTTGCGGCGCACCTTCTTGGCAGCGCCCTGACGTCCCTTGGGGGGCATCTACTAACTCCTACGGGAGGTGGTCGGTCCTACAGCGAAGACCGTGGACAGGTGTCCGCTGCGGACTACTTCTTGCCCGGCTTCTTCTTGCCGGCGATGGCGCGACGCGGGCCCTTGCGGGTGCGGGCGTTGGTGCTGGTGCGCTGACCGCGGACGGGCAGACCACGGCGGTGCCGCAGACCCTGGTAGCAGCCGATCTCGACCTTGCGGCGGATGTCGGCCTGGATCTCACGACGGAGGTCACCCTCGGTCTTGAGGTTGTTGTCGACGTACTCGCGGATCGCGACCAGCTGCTCCTCGGAGAGGTCACGAACGCGGGTGTTGGGGTCGATGCCGGTCTCGGCCAGCGTCTGCTGCGAGAGCGTCCGGCCGATGCCGAACACGTAGGTGAGGGCGACCTCCACGCGCTTGTCGCGCGGGATGTCAACACCGGAAACGCGTGCCATTCAATGGCTCCAGTTGATCTTCGGAGGTCTTCCGCAGAACCGGCTCCCGGCCGCCGTATCAGGTACGAACCGGGTCCCCGGCCTCCGAACCGGGGGTGTCAGGCGATCGCTCGCCCGGGCTCTGCGTATGAACAAATTCAGCTCGCGTCGCGCGAAGTCCCTGCGAAAAGCAGAGGGTGCGATCTGCTCGCGATCAGCCCTGGCGCTGCTTGTGGCGCGGGTTGTCGCAGATGATCATGACCCGGCCGTGACGGCGGATCACCCTGCACTTGTCGCAGATCTTCTTGACGCTCGGCTTGACCTTCATGGGATTGAGGTTCTCCGGGTCAGTGCCACCACCCCATGCCCCCGCGAGCGGGAGCGGGGTCAGGGCAAGATCTACTTGTAGCGGTAGACGATCCGGCCACGCGTCAGGTCGTACGGAGAGAGCTCCACCACGACCCGGTCGTCAGGGAGGATGCGGATGTAGTGCATACGCATCTTGCCGCTGATGTGTGCCAGGACCTGGTGGCCGTTCTGGAGCTCGACCTTGAACATGGCGTTCGGCAGAGACTCGACGACAGTGCCCTCGATCTCGATGGCACCTTGCTTCTTGGCCACGCTTCGCCCTTCGGAATCGACTACCTTGATCGACTCCTGCACTTCTCAAACGAGCGCATGCAGACATGCGGGTGCACAAGAGCCGACGAGTCAGTCTACGTCAGCGCACCCGGAAACACGAATCGAGAGAGCCTGCCCCAGGAGACAGATCATTAAGCGCTCCGAAGGGGCGCGGGGAACTGCGCGACCAGCCCGGAAGGCGCTCAGGCCAACGGATCCGGAGCAGCGACGACGCCGTACTCCGCCAGCTTCGCCTTGCCCCCGTCGGGAGACGTGAGCACCAGCGGCCCCTCCTCGGTCAGCGCGACGGAGTGCTCCCAGTGCGAGGACCAGGTCCCGTCCGTGGTGATGACCGTCCAGTCGTCCGAGAGAACCTCGGTCTTCGGCGTCCCCAGCGAGACCATCGGCTCGATGGCCAGGCAGAAGCCCGGCACCAGCTTCGGCCCCTTGCCCCGGCGCCGGTCGACGTAGTTCAGCAGATGCGGGTCCATGTGCATCTCGGTGCCGATGCCGTGGCCGCCGTAGTCCTCGATGATCCCGTACCGGCCGCCGCCGGGCTTGGGCTGCCGGCGGATGTACGTCTCGATCGCCCGCGAGATGTCCACGAGCCGGTTGCCCTGCTTCATGGCCGCGATGCCGGCCCACATCGACTCCTCGGTCACCCGGGAGAGCTCGATCAGCTCCGGGGCGTGACCGGAGCCCACGAAGGCCGTGTAGGCGGCGTCGCCGTGCCAGCCGTCGATGATCGCGCCGCAGTCGATGGAGATGATGTCCCCGTCCTTGAGGACGACGTCGTCGGACGGGATGCCGTGCACGACGACCTCGTTCACGGACGTGCAGATCGTCGCCGGGAACCCGCCGTAGCCGAGGAAGTTCGGCTTCGCGTCGTGCTCCGCCAGCACCTTGCGCGCGACCTGGTCCAGGTCCTTGGTGGTGGCGCCGGGCACGGCGGCCTCTCGCGTGGCCGCGTGGATGGCGGCGACGACCAGCCCCGCCTCACGCATCTTGGCGATCTGCTCGGGGGTCTTGATCTGCACCATGGGGACTGCGGCCTTTCTGGACCGGAGAGAGTACGAACGCTTCAACCATACGGGGCTCCGGGCACCCCACCCACACAGCAGCCGCGGCTCCCCGACCGGGAACCGCGGCTACAGCACCGTACGAAGGACTACTTGCCCTCGTCCTCGCGCTTGAGCGCCTCAAGCGCCCGCTTCGTGACCTCGTCCACCGGCCCCAGCGAGGAGATGGTCACGACCAGCCCCTGCGCCTTGTAGTAGTCGATGATCGGCTCGGTCTGGGTGTGGTAGACCTCCAGCCGCTTGCGGACGGTCTCCTCGGAGTCGTCGTCGCGCTGGTACAGCTCCCCGCCGCAGACGTCGCAGACGCCCTCCTTCTTCGGCGGGCTGTACGACACGTGGAAGACGTGGCTGGAGTCCTTGCGGCAGATCCGCCGCCCGGCGATCCGCTTGACGACCTCTTCCTCGGGGACCTCCAGGTCCAGCACCGCGTCGAGCTTGATGTCCTCGGTCTGAAGGAGCTCGTCCAGCGCCTCCGCCTGGGAGACGTTGCGCGGGAAACCGTCCAGCAGGAAACCGCCCTCGGCGTCCGGCTGCTCCATGCGGTCCTTGGCCATCGCGATCGTGACCTGGTCCGGCACGAGGTTGCCGGCGTCCATGTAGGACTTCGCGAGTTTCCCGAGCTCCGTCTGCCGGCTGATGTTGGCGCGGAACAGGTCGCCCGTGGAGATGTGCGGGATGCGCAGCTTCTCAGCCAGGCGCGTTGCCTGCGTTCCCTTACCGGCACCCGGCGGCCCGACGAGGACGATTCGCATCAGCGGAGGAACCCTTCGTAATTGCGCTGCTGGAGCTGGCTCTCGATCTGCTTCACCGTCTCAAGACCGACACCCACGATGATCAGGATGCTGGTCCCGCCGAACGGGAAGTTCTGGTTTGCCCCGAAACCAACCAACGCCATCGTCGGTACGAGAGCGATCAGACCCAGGTACAGCGAACCCGGCCAGGTGATCCGGTTGAGCACGTACGAAAGGTACTCAGCGGTCGGTCGGCCAGCCCGGATGCCCGGGATGAAGCCACCATACTTCTTCATGTTGTCGGCGACTTCCTCGGGGTTGAAGGAGATCGCCACATAGAAGAACGCGAAGAAAACGATGAGCAAGAAGTACAGAGAGATGTAAATCGGGTGATCGCCCTTGGTGAGGTTGGCCTCGACCCAGGTCTTCCACCCCGATGTACCGCTCGAGAACTGCGCGATCAGGGCCGGGATGTACAGCAGCGACGACGCGAAGATGACCGGGATCACACCCGCCTGGTTGACCTTGAGCGGGATGTACGTGGACGTACCGCCGTAGGAGCGACGGCCGATCATGCGCTTCGCGTACTGCACGGGGATGCGGCGCTGGGCCTGCTCGACGAAGACGACCAGGCCGACCATGACCAGGCCGACGGCGATGACGGTGCCGAACTCGATCCAGCCGCCGGCCAGGGAGCCCTGCTTCTTGATGGCCCACAGGGCGGACGGGAACGTCGCGGCGATCGAGATGAACATCAGGATCGACATGCCGTTGCCGATGCCGCGGTCGGTGATGAGCTCGCCGAGCCACATGACGACGGCCGTGCCGGCGGTCATGCAGATGACCATCGTGATGGTGGTGAAGATCGACTGGTCCGGCACGATCTGGCTGGCGACCTGGCAGCCGGAGAAGAGCGCGCCGCTGCGGGCCGTGGCCACCAGGCCGGTGCCCTGCAGGATGGCGAGCGCGATGGTCAGGTAGCGGGTGTACTGCGTGATCTTCGCCGTGCCGGCCTGGCCCTCCTTCTTGAGGGCTTCCAGGCGCGGAATCACCACGGTCAGCAGCTGCAGGATGATGCTCGCCGTGATGTACGGCATGATCCCCAGCGCGAAGACCGTGATCTGCAGCAAGGCGCCGCCGCTGAACATGTTGACCAGACCGAACAGGCCCTGGCTGGCGTTCGCCTGGTCGATGCAGAACTGGACGTTCTTGTAGTCGACACCCGGGATCGGAATGTTCGTACCGACCCGGTAGACCACGATGATGCCGAGCGTGAAGAGCAGCTTCTTGCGCAGGTCGGGCGTCTTGAACGCCCGGGCGAACGCGGTGAGCACGGTGCCTCCTGCGACCCCCGCGCAACTGCGTCAAGGGTGACGGTCTTGAGGTTCGACTAATAGGGACGACTTAGCTAACGGTCAACTGCCGCCCAGGGTGCCCCATGTGTGACACCCGTGAAAGTGGGCAGTGCAGGCCACCTTACCGGCGAGACTGCCGCCCTTGGAACGACCAACCGGGGATACCCCTTTTGTGGGCATCCCCGGTTGGGATCGTTCAGGTCATCGAGACGCCTGAGAGTGTCAGACGAGCTCGGTGACGGAACCGCCGGCGGCGGCGATCTTCTCCTTGGCGGAGGCGGAGGCCTTGTCGACCTGCACCTGCAGCGCCACGGAGATCTCTCCCTCGCCGAGGACCTTGACCAGGCTGTTCTTGCGAACGGCGCCCTTGGCCACCAGGTCCTCGACCGTGACCTCGCCACCCTCGGGGTACAGCTTGGCCAGCTTGTCGAGGTTCACGACCTGGTACTCGGTCTTGAACGGGTTCTTGAAGCCCTTCAGCTTCGGGAGGCGCATGTGCAGCGGCATCTGGCCGCCCTCGAAGCGCTCCGGAACCTGGTAACGGGCCTTGGTGCCCTTGGTACCACGACCGGCCGTCTTACCCTTCGACGCCTCACCACGACCGACACGGGTCTTGGCGGTCTTGGCGCCCGGGGCGGGACGGAGGTTGTGGATCTTGAGCGGGTTGTTCTCCGCCATGATCAGTCGACCTCCTCGACCGTCACGAGGTGGCGGACGGTGTGCACCATGCCGCGGAACTCGGGACGGTCCTCCTTGACGACCACGTCGCCGAGCTTCTTCAGCCCGAGCGTACGCAGGGTGTCACGGTGGTTCTGCTTGCTGCCGATGTACGACTTCACCTGGGTGATCTTGAGCTGCGCCATGCTTACGCACCCGCCCCGGCACGCGCACGCAGCAGGGCCGCGGGAGCGACGTCCTCGAGCGGCAGACCACGGCGGGCCGCGATCTCCTCGGGACGCTGCAGGCCCTTCAGGGCCTCCACGGTGGCGTGCACGATGTTGATCGCGTTGTCGGAGCCGAGCGACTTCGACAGCACGTCGTGGATACCGGCGCACTCCAGCACGGCACGCACCGGACCACCGGCGATAACACCGGTACCGGGCGACGCGGGCTTGAGCAGCACGACGCCGGCAGCCTTCTCACCCTGGATGGGGTGCGGGATGGTGCCCTGGATCCGGGGGACCTTGAAGAAGTGCTTCTTGGCCTCCTCAACGCCCTTGGCGATGGCGGCCGGCACCTCCTTGGCCTTGCCGTAACCGACACCCACGGTGCCGTCACCGTCGCCCACCACGACCAGCGCGGTGAAGCTGAAGCGACGACCACCCTTCACAACCTTGGCGACGCGGTTGATCGCGACGACGCGCTCAACGTACGCGGTCTTCTCGGCGGCAGCTGCGCCGCCGTCACGGCCCTTCCGGTCCCGCCGCTCGCCGCCACCGGCACCGCCACCGCGGCGCTGGGGTCCAGCCATTGGAATTACCTCTCTCTGTTTCCGCTTGGTCGGAACCGGCTCAGAACTTGAGCCCGGCCTCGCGGGCGGCGTCGGCCAGGGCGGCGATGCGCCCGGCGTACTGGTTGCCACCACGGTCGAACACGACGGCCTCGACACCGGCGGCCTTGGCACGCTCGGCGACCAGGGCGCCGACCTGCTTGGCCTGCGAGGACTTGTCGCCCTCGCCACCACGGATCGAGCTGTCCAGGGTGGACGCCGACGCCAGGGTGTGGCCCTTCAGGTCGTCGATCACCTGCGCCACGATGTGGCGGTTGGAGCGGGTCACGACCAGGCGGGGACGCTCGGCGGTACCCGAGACCTTCTTGCGGATCCGGATGTGACGACGCTTGATAGCAGCACGCTTGTAGGCGTCGCCCTTGAGGATCTTCTGCCCGTATGCCATGGCTTACTTACCCGCCTTTCCGACCTTGCGGCGGATGACTTCGCCCTCGTACTTGACGCCCTTGGCCTTGTACGGGTCGGGCTTGCGCAGCTTGCGGATGTTGGCCGCAACCTCGCCGACCTTCTGCTTGTCGATGCCCTCGACCGAGAAACGGGTCGGGGTCTCCACCTTGAAGGTGATGCCCTCGGGGGCCTCGACGGTGATCGGGTGGCTGTAGCCCAGGGAGAACTCCAGGTTGGAGCCCTTGGCCTGGACGCGGTAACCGACACCGCTGATTTCGAGCTTCTTGACGTATCCCTGGGTCACACCGGTGATCATGTTCGCCACCAGCGTGCGGGACAGGCCGTGCAGGGCCTTGCTCTGCCGCTCGTCGTTCGGGCGCAGCACCTGGAGGGTGCCGTCCTCGCCCTTAGCGATGTCGATCGGCGCAACGATGGTGTGGGTCAGTTCGCCCTTGGGGCCCTTGACCCGGACCGTACGGCCGTCGATGGTGACGTCCACGCCGGCGGGAACCGGGATGGGGAGCTTGCCGATACGCGACATGGTGTCTCTCCTCCGTTCCCGAATTACCAGACGTAGGCGAGGACTTCCCCACCCACGCCCTTCTTCTGCGCCTGCTTGTCGGTCAGCAGACCGTGGGACGTGGAGATGATGGCCACGCCCAGGCCGCCCAGGACCTTCGGCAGGTTGGTGGACTTCGCGTACACCCGGAGACCGGGCTTGGAGATCCGCTTGATGCCCGCGATGGAGCGCTCACGGTTGGGGCCGAACTTCAGCTCGAGGACGAGGTTCTTGCCGACCTCGGCGTCCTCGACGCGCCAGCCCGTGATGAAGCCCTCCTGCTGGAGGATCTCCGCGATGTGCGACTTGATCTTGGAGTGCGGCATCGACACCGAGTCGTGGTATGCCGAGTTCGCGTTCCGCAGACGCGTAAGCATGTCTGCGATCGGATCAGTCATGGTCATGAATTGGCCTTCGGCCTCTCTCGCCGGGGTTTCCTGGTGCGCCATCCCTCTCCCCGATCCGAGACGGGACGGGTGCGGCGCGGTGGACCTACGGCGTAGTAAGTCGTACGGGCGGCGGCAGACGCCCAACCCCACAAGCCTAAGGCATGGGAGCTGGGCGGCTGGCCGCCCCAGATACTTACCGAGAGCCTTGGGAATCCCGAATTACCGGGATTACCAGGAGCTCTTGGTCACGCCCGGCAGCTCGCCACGGTGAGCCATCTCACGAAGGCACACGCGGCACAGGCCGAACTTGCGGTACACGGAGTGCGGACGGCCGCAGCGCTGGCAGCGGGTGTACGCGCGCACACCGAACTTGGGCTTGCGAGCAGCCTTCGCGATGAGAGCCTTCTTCGCCATCTCGCTCACGCCTCCTTGAACGGGAAGCCGAGGTGACGCAGAAGGGCACGGCCCTCTTCGTCGTTGGTCGCCGTGGTGACCACGGTGATGTCCATACCCCGGACGCGGTCGATCTTGTCCTGGTCGATCTCGTGGAACATGACCTGCTCCGTGAGACCGAAGGTGTAGTTGCCCCGGCCGTCGAACTGCTTGGGGGACAGACCACGGAAGTCGCGGATGCGCGGCAGCGCGAGCGACAGGGTGCGGTCCAGGAACTCCCACATGCGGTCGCCACGCAGGGTGACGTGGGCACCGATCGGCTGGCCCTCACGCAGCTTGAACTGCGCGATGGACTTGCGGGCCTTGGTGACGGCCGGCTTCTGACCGGTGATCGTGGTGAGGTCGCGGATGGCGCCCTCGATCAGCTTGGAGTCGCGGGCGGCGTCGCCCACACCCATGTTGACCACGATCTTGACGAGGCCCGGCACCTGCATGACGTTCTCGTACTGGAACTGGTCACGCAGCTTGCCGACGATCTCCTCGCGGTACTTCTGCTTCAGACGCGGGGTCACGGTGGTGGTCGTCATCAGATGTCCTCACCCGTCCGCTTGGCAACGCGGATCTTGTTGCCTTCGTCGTCGAAGCGGTAGCCGACGCGGGTCACGACCTTCTTGCCGTCCTTCTCGACGACAAGCTGGACGTTGGACACGTGGATCGGAGCCTCGGTGGTCACGATGCCACCGGCCTGCGAACCGCGAGCCGTCGGACCGGCCTTGGTGTGCTTCTTGACCCGGTTGACACCCTCGACCAGGACACGCTCCTCGCGCGGGTAAGCGGCGATGACCTTGCCCTGCTTGCCCTTGTCCTTGCCGGTGATGACCTGAACCAGGTCACCCTTCTTGATCTTCATGCTCACAGCACCTCCGGCGCGAGGGAGATGATCTTCATGAACTTCTTCTCGCGCAGCTCACGGCCCACCGGGCCGAAGATACGGGTGCCGCGAGGGTCGCCGTCGTTCTTCAGAATGACGGCGGCGTTCTCGTCGAAGCGGATGTACGAGCCGTCCGGACGGCGGCGCTCCTTGACGGTGCGAACGATGACCGCCTTGACGACGTCACCCTTCTTCACGTTGCCACCGGGGATCGCGTCCTTGACGGTGGCGACGATGACGTCACCGATACCCGCGTAGCGGCGACCGGAGCCGCCGAGCACACGGATGCAGAGGATCTCCTTCGCACCCGTGTTGTCGGCGACACGCAGTCGCGACTCCTGCTGGATCACGTCTATCTCCTGGTTGTCTGCCGGTTCCCTCCGGGGTTGAGCCGGAGAGCCTGGCGGAACTGTCCTGCGAGTTGCTCCCGCAGGAATTACGGTCCCCACGGTCTGGCCGCGGGAATGTTCGGTCGGGCGAGAACCCACGCCGGGTCGTCCGGCCCGAAGGCCGGGCGGGCCCCGGCGGGGTCAGCGGGGGCGGGGCCCCTGCTTCTTACTTCGCCTTCTCGAGGATCTCGACGACGCGCCAGCGCTTGGTCGCGGACAGCGGCCGGGTCTCCATCAGGAGGACGCGGTCGCCGACACCCGCGGCGTTCTGCTCGTCGTGCGCCTTGAGCTTGTTCGTACGGCGGATGACCTTGCCGTACAGCGCGTGCTTGACGCGGTCCTCGACGGCGACGACAACGGTCTTGTCCATCTTGTCGCTGACGACGTAACCCTCACGGGTCTTGCGGAAGCCGCGCTGCTCCGTCTTGTTCTCAGTCACGTTGCTCTCGCTCATCAGGCGTTCTCCACCGTTTCGATGCCCAGCTCACGCTCGCGCATCAGGGTGTAGATCCGCGCGATGTCCTTGCGGACCGCCTTGAGACGGCCGTGGTTCTCGAGCTGACCCGTGGCCGCCTGGAAGCGGAGGTTGAACAGCTCTTCCTTGGCCTCGCGAAGCTTCGCCAGAAGCTCCTCGTTGCCCAGCTCGCGCAGCTCGGACGCCTTGGTACCGGCCGACATCACGCTTCACCTGCCTCGCGCTTGACGATCTTGCACTTCATCGGCAGCTTGTGAGCCGCACGGGTCAGGGCCTCGCGCGCGATCTTCTCGTTGGGGTACGACAGCTCGAACATCACGCGTCCGGGCTTGACGTTGGCCACCCACCACTCCGGCGAACCCTTACCGGAACCCATGCGGGTCTCGGCGGGCTTCTTGGTCAGCGGGCGGTCCGGGTAGATGTTGATCCAGACCTTGCCGCCACGCTTGATGTGACGGGTCATGGCGATACGAGCCGCCTCGATCTGGCGGTTCGTCACGTACGCCGGGGTCAGCGCCTGGATGCCGTACTCGCCGAACGCAACCTGCGTGCCACCCTTGGACATGCCGTTGCGCTTGGGGTGGTGCTGCTTGCGGTGCTTGACCCTACGGGGGATCAGCATGACGGTCAGGCCTCCGTTCCGGTGCTCTCAGCCGGAGCGGCGGCGGGGGCCTCGGCCTTGGGGGCCTCGGCGCCGGCAGCCTGCTGCGGCTTGCGACCGCGCCGCTCGCCACCGCGGCCACCACGGGCCGGGCGGTCGGCGCCACCGCGGGCCGGGCGGTTACCCGCACGGGCGGCAGCGTTCTCGGCGCGGACCTCGGCGATGTTCTTGACGTCGCCCTTGTAGATCCAGACCTTCACACCGATGCGGCCGAAGGTCGTCTTGGCCTCGAAGAAGCCGTAGTCCACGTTCGCGCGGAGCGTGTGCAGGGGCACACGGCCCTCGCGGTAGAACTCCGAGCGGGACATCTCGGCGCCGCCGAGGCGGCCACCGCACTGGATCTTGATGCCCTTGGCGCCGGCCTTCATCGCGGACTGCATGCTCTTGCGCATGGCCCGGCGGAAGGAGACGCGGGAGGAGAGCTGCTCGGCGACGGCCTGGGCGACCAGCTGAGCGTCCGTCTCCGGGTTCTTGACCTCGAGGATGTTCAGCTGGACCTGCTTGCCGGTCAGCTTCTCCAGGTCACCGCGGATACGGTCGGCCTCGGCGCCGCGGCGGCCGATGACGATGCCCGGACGAGCGGTGTGGATGTCCACACGCACGCGGTCACGGGTGCGCTCGATCTCGACCTTGGAGATGCCGGCGCGCTCCATGCCGGACGTCATCATCCGACGGATGGCGACGTCTTCCTTGACGTAGTCCTTGTACAGCTTGTCGGCGTACCAGCGCGACTTGAAGTCGGTCGTAACGCCGAGCCGGAACCCGTGCGGGTTTACCTTCTGGCCCATTACCGGGTTCCTTCCTTGCTGCTGACGACCACGGTGATGTGGCTGGTCCGCTTGCGGATCCGGTAGGCACGGCCCTGGGCGCGCGGACGGAACCGCTTCAGGGTCGGGCCCTCGTCGACGTACGCCTCGGAGACGTACAGGCTGTCGACGTCGGTGTGGTCGTAGTTGTGCGCGGCGTTGGCGATGGCGCTGTCCAGCACCTTGCCGACCGGCACGCTCGCGGCCTGCGGGGCGAAACGCAGGACCGCCTGAGCCTCCGTGGCGTTCAGGCCACGGATGAGGTCCACCACACGGCGGGCCTTCATGGGCGTGACGCGGATGTACCGCGCCTGGGCCCTGGCTTCCATGGTTGTCCCTTCGATGTTTGTCATGGTCATTCGCACCCCGCTGACTAGCGGCGCTTCGACTTCCGGTCTTCCTTGACGTGGCCCCGGAAGGTGCGGGTCGGCGAGAACTCGCCGAGCTTGTGGCCGACCATCGACTCGGTGACAAACACCGGGATGTGGGTCTTGCCGTTGTGCACCGCGAGCGTGTGGCCGAGCATGGCCGGCACGATCATCGAGCGGCGGGACCAGGTCTTGATGACGTTCTTGGTGCCGGCTTCGTTCTGGGCGTCCACCTTCTTCATCAGGTGGTCGTCGACGAAGGGCCCCTTCTTCAAGCTACGAGGCATCTCAACCCGTCCTTAGCGCTTCTTGTTCGTCTTGCGGCGGCGGACGATGTACTTGTTCGACGCCTTCTTGGGCGAACGAGTACGGCCTTCCTTCTTGCCCCACGGGGACACGGGGTGGCGGCCACCGGAGGTACGGCCCTCACCACCACCGTGCGGGTGGTCGACCGGGTTCATGACCACACCACGGACGGTCGGGCGAACGCCCAGCCACCGCTTGCGGCCCGCCTTGCCCCAGTTGATGTTGCTCTGCTCGGCGTTGCCGACCTCGCCGACGGTGGCGCGGCAGCGGACGTCGACCAGGCGGATCTCACCGGACGGCATGCGCAGGTGGGCGTAGGAGCCCTCCTTCGCGAGCAGCTGCACGGAGGCACCGGCGGAGCGGGCGAACTTGGCACCGCCACCGGGACGGAGCTCGATCGCGTGGATCGTGGTACCGACCGGGATGTTGCGGAGGGCCAGGTTGTTGCCCGGCTTGATGTCGGCCCCGGGACCGTTCTCGACGCGGTCACCCTGCTGCAGGTTGCGCGGGGCGAGGATGTAGCGCTTCTCGCCGTCGGCGTAGTGCAGCAGCGCGATGCGCGCGGTGCGGTTGGGGTCGTACTCGATGTGCGCGACCTTCGCCGGCACGCCGTCCTTGTCGTGACGACGGAAGTCGATCACGCGGTAGGCGCGCTTGTGGCCACCACCCTGGTGGCGGACGGTCACACGACCGGAGTTGTTACGGCCACCCTTGCTGTGCAGGGGGCGGACCAGCGACTTCTCCGGCGTGGACCGCGTGACCTCGACGAAGTCGGCGACGCTGGCACCACGACGGCCAGGAGTCGTCGGCTTGTACTTGCGGATACCCATTGTCTCTCAGTCCTCGGAAGTGATTCCGAAATCTGGACGATCCCGACCGCTTACGCGGTCGGACCGCCGAAGATGTCGATACGGTCGCCCTCGGCAAGGGTCACGATCGCGCGCTTGGTGGACGCACGCTGGCCGAAGCCGGTGCGGGTCCGCTTGCGCTTGCCCTGGCGGTTGATCGTGTTGACCCCGGTGACCTTGACCTGGAAGACCGACTGCACGGCCTCCTTGATCTGGGTCTTGTTGGCACGCGGGTCGACGACGAACGTGTACTTGTTCTCGTCGAGGAGCGCGTAGCTCTTCTCGGACACGACCGGCTTCAGCAGCACGTCACGGGGGTCCGTGTACGCCTTGCTGGCCGGGGTGACGACGGTGTTCTTGCCCTCGGTGGCGTGGCGACGCGCCTTCTTGACGCGCGCCTCCTTGGCCTTCTTCGCGGCCTTCGAGGCGATAGCGGGGTGACGGATAGCCATCAGACCTCGCTCCCTTCGGTGTCAGCGTTCCGCTCCGCGGAAGGCGCGCCGGACACGAAGGACTCGAAGGCGGCCTTGGTGAAGACCACGTCGTCGGAGACGAGAACGTCGTACGTGTTCAGCTGGCCCGGCTCCAGGATGTGGACCTGGGGCAGGTTACGGGCGGACAGCCACGCGGCCTCGTCGGCGCGGTCGACGACCAGGAGCAGGTTCTTGCGCTCGCTGATCTTGCCGAACAGGCTCTTGGCGGCCTTGGTGGACGGGGTCTCGCCCTCGACCACGCCGGTGACGACGTGGATGCGGTTGTGACGCGCCCGGTCGGTGAGGGCGTGACGCAGCGCGGCAGCCTTCATCTTCTTCGGGGTCCGCTGCGAGTAGTCGCGCGGCACGGGACCGTGCACGACGCCACCACCGGCGAACTGCGGCGCGCGGGTCGAACCCTGACGGGCGCGACCGGTGCCCTTCTGGCGGTACGGCTTCTTGCCACCACCACGGACTTCACCGCGGGTCTTGGTCTTGTGGGTGCCCTGGCGGGCAGCGGCCAGCTGCGCGACGACGACCTGGTGGATCAGCGGGATGCTGACCTTCTCCACGCCGAAGTACTCCGCGGGGAGCTCGACGGAACCGGCCTTCTCGCCCGCCGGCGAAAGGATGTCAACAGTGCTCATCGGTTACCTCAGGCCCCCTTGGCCGCGGTGCGGACCAGGACGAGGCCGCCGTTCGGACCGGGAACCGCGCCCTTGATGAGCAGCAGACCCTTCTCCGCGTCAACGGCGTGGACGGTCAGGTTCTGGGTGGTGACCCGCTCGTTGCCCATGCGACCCGCCATGCGGAGGCCCTTGAACACACGGCCCGGGGTGGCGCAGCCACCGATGGAACCGGGAGAGCGGTGCTTGCGCTGGGTGCCGTGTCCGGCGCCGAGGCCACCGAAGTTGTGGCGCTTCATGACGCCGGCGAAGCCCTTGCCCTTGCTCTTGCCGGTCACGTCGACCTTGACGCCGGCCTCGAACACCTCAGCGGTGATCTCCTGGCCCAGCGTGTACTCGGAGGCGTCCGACGTGCGGATCTCGACGAGGTGACGACGGGGGGTGACGTCGGCCTTGGCGAAGTGGCCCTTGAGGGGCTTGTTCACCTTGCGCGGGTCGATGTCGCCGAAGGCGATCTGGACGGACTCGTAGCCGTCGACGTCGTTTGTACGGACCTGGGTCACAACGTTCGGCCCGGCCTTGACGACGGTCACCGGGACGACACGGTTGTTCTCGTCCCAGACCTGAGTCATACCGAGCTTCTCGCCCAGGATGCCCTTGATCTGCTTAGCCATCTCTTCAGATCACCGGCCTCAGAGCTTGATCTCGATGTCGACACCGGCCGGGAGGTCGAGTCGCATCAGAGAGTCAACGGTCTTGGGGGTCGGGTCGAGGATGTCGATCAGGCGCTTGTGCGTGCGCATCTCGAAGTGCTCGCGCGAGTCCTTGTACTTGTGCGGCGACTTGATGACGCAGTACACGTTCTTCTCAGTGGGCAGCGGCACCGGGCCCGCGACCGACGCACCAGTGCGGGTCACCGTCTCGACGATCTTCTTCGCCGAGGAGTCGATGACCTCGTGGTCGTAGGCCTTGAGCCGGATGCGGATCTTCTGTCCCGCCATGGCTACTTCGTAGTCCTGTCTCTCTACAGCTCTGGAACCCGGCGGTTTTCTCTCCCGCCCCTCCGACCCACGCGGTCGGGCGTGTCGCACTCCCACTGACACAGATGTCCCTTGATCGAACATCCCTGTGGGATTGACACGGCCCTACCAGAACCGTGGACCGGGGACGAAATGCCCACCGGGTGCCTGGCCGGTGCCGCGCCGACGCTTCCCGGAAGATTCCCGTACGTCCGCCTCACATGGAGACGACGAGTACTGTGGGACTCGCTTCCGGTCCTCCCGGCGGGAGGCGCGCAGCATCAACACTCGACCGAGCAACTCGGACAGTCTGCCATAGGGGGCGGCGGCTACGCCAATCGGGCCGGAGAGAATACCCCGAGGGTGACGTAGATCAAACCAAGCGTGGAGCGGGCAGCCCCGTCAGCAGCTCCAGGCGTCCGGGGTGTCGCGGCACGGTCCTCGGACCAGGTGAGCCCGGCCTCGACTTGGTCCCGGCGAGATTGCGAAGTCGCCGATCACCGACAGGGGCGCCTCGCGTATGTCTGCAGGGCCTACCGGTACCAGTCCTCTCCGTCGCTTTCCAGGGCGCTGCGTACGTAGCTCTCCAGGCTCGGCGCAACGAGGGTCCTGCCGTCCGTCTCGTGGTCCCAGACGAACACCTCGTTTCGTTCGGGCTGGCGGACGAAGGCGAATTGGTCTCCGCCGCCGTTGTCACCGAAAAAGACAAGGGAATCGAACGGCATGTACAGAGAACGGTACTGCTCCTCGCCACGGAACGCCAGATTGTCGCTCAGGATTCGCTCCGCAGACCATATGACGTCGGTGCCGTATTCATCAGCCAGCCCGTCGCTTTCGAGCAGAAACGAGCGGAGGTCGCCCGGAAGGGACTGCCCGAGGGCCGCCTCGATCCGGTCGAGGACGTCGGACGTCACGGGGTTACGAAGTTCCGCCGAGGGGAACACTTCGACGATCTCGCGCCACATCACTTGGACCAATCTCTTTGTGCACCGCTAACGAATACGCGGACTGAACCAGTTGCCGAGCATATCATCGACCCGCGTTACGTGATCCAGAACTTCCTGTCTGGTCGGGTTCGGATTCGCCTCGTAAAACCGGTTCCACTCGACACGAATTTGACTCAGGTGGACTCTGCTGTTGATGTCACCCTTGGGTATTCCACGCAAGTTTTCCAGAGAATGTATTTCGTCCGCCGAAAACAGGCCGGGATATCGTTTCAATACCTGCTGCTCGATTGCGTGATGGACGACTACCTTGCCCTTGAGCCCTGGGTGCGCATCGAAGAACGTCTTCTTGTAGCTGTGGCTCGTGGTGCTCCCGACAGAGGCTTCGGCCCGCGTGGGAACGTTCGGCCCCAGCACCGTCTCGCCTCGGGCCGCAGCTTGTTTGGCAGCGTCTTCGCAAGGGGTGAGGCCCAGCGGGTCCGCCCACGTCAGGGGGTTGTGCACATAGGCGACGGGATTCGGGCCCGCCGCGAGGCCCAGAGGGTCGCTGGTGAGATAACGAGCGGTTTCGGGGTCGTAGTGGCGGAAGAGGTTGTAGTGCAGGCCGGTTTCCGGGTCGAAGTACTGGCCGGGGAAGCGCAGCGGGGTGTACGCGCTCGCGGAGCGATTCCAGGTGGTGCTGCCCCAGAGGGTCGCTCGCGCGTACCAGGCAAGCTCTCCTTCCTCGTTGACGAGTTCGGTCGGCGTGCCGACGAGGTCGGTCACGATCCCAAAGAAACGCTGGTCGATCTCTTCCTGCGGGGCATCGGCGTGGAGAATGCGTTCGGTCTGTGCGACGGGATGCCGCCCCTGGTGGTCCCACGTCAATGTGACGGAGTGCGGCTGGTGGGCGGACCTTGTCGTCTGTTCGCACAGCGTTGTGCCGTCCCAGACGAACTCCGTGCGCTCGACGACGCTGCCGCAGTCTGCGGCATGCCGCTGCTTGGCGATACGGCGCCCCAGCGGGTCGTAGAGATACGTCCAGCGAGTGCCATCGGGCGTCGTGACCGCCGTCAACCGATCTTCGGCGTCCCATTCGTAGCGCCAGGTGTCCGGCTTGCGCGACAGGCGCGTCTTCTGCCGCAGCGTGATGCGTCCCTGCGCGTCGTGTTCGTAGCGCACGGCGCCGGCCCGCTCCAGGCGCGAACCCCGGTATCTGCGTTCGCCGACCGCTTCCTGCCCGGGAAACATGGTCGGCCAGGATGCATGTGCCTGGTTGCCCTGGGGGTCGTACAGGTAACGCTCCGTGCCCTGAGGTCCATGAACCACTGTGACTCGTCCCATCGGATCCGTGTCATAGCGGCTCAGCGCTCCGTCCGGCTCCTCGATGCTGCTGAGGTATCCGTCGGGGCGGTAGCTATAGCGTCGCTGGCTTTTCGTGTACCCGTCGTGGATGAGGGACTGTGAGAGGACGCGCCCGAGCGGGTCGTAGGTGCGAGCCAGAACGGTCCGGTCGCCGATCTGGCGTGCCAGCTCCTGGCCCGCGCTGTCGCGGTCGAACCGGATGACGCGTCCGGAGCTGACCAGCTCGACGGCGGAGCCCGCTGTGTCGTAGCTCCAGCTGCTCACCGCACCGCTGGGAGTCGTGCGGGTGCGGCGGCGGCCTGTCAGGTCGTAGGTATGAGTGAGGCGACGGCCATTCGTCGTCTCGGTAAGGAGTCGGCCCGCCTCGTCCCGGGTCATGGTGATCGTCGCGTCGGGACCGGTTGCCTCGACGAGGCGCCCGCACAGGTCGTAACGGAAATCCATGGTCTTTCCGCCGACTCGTTTGCGGGTCACGCGGCCAAGGACGTCGTGTTCGCTGTGGACGCTCTGCCCCAGGGCGTTGGTACGAGCGATGAGCTGCCCACCGAGGTCATAGGCATATCTGGTGGTGAGACCGTCGAAGTCTGTCTCGGACACCATGCGTCCGGCGGCGTCGTACGTGTACTGCCAGACTGCGCCTGTGGGTGCTCTGACCTGCGTGAGGCGCAGATCCTCGTCGTAGCGGTAGGTGAAGCGGGCCCCTGACGGATCCGTCCTCGCTGTCAGCAGGTCGAAGTGGCTGTATTCGTACGTGGTGACATTTCCGGAAGGATCTTCGTGACGAAGACAGTTTCCTTCGCCGTCGTACTCCCACGATTCGCTGCCATCGGCGTCGGTTTGGCGCGTGAGCCATCCTTCGGTGGACCATTCGAGATGGGTGACACAGCCCAGTTGGTCTGTCAGCCGAACCGTGCGGCCGAAGGAATCCCGTTCGTGCAGGACCGATCCGCCGAGCGGATCCGTGATCTCGACCGGGAGCCCGGCTCGATCGTTGCGGATCATGGTCGTCTGACCGAGGGGGTCAGTAAGGCTGCACAAGTGCCCCTCGGCCGTGTAGGTGTAGCGGTATGTCGCGCCGTCGGGCTCCGTGACCGCCGTGCGATTGCCCCTCTCGTCGTAGACGCTGCGGACGGTGCTGCCGTCGGGCAGGGTGACGACCAGGGGCAGACCGAGTTCGGTGTACGTGTACTCGGTGCGAGCACCATCAGGGCGCACGATCGCCGCGGGACGGCCATGATCGTCGTACTCCAGCTGCGTCATTCGCCCCAGGGGATCGGTGTGGGAGAGGAGGTGGTGATTTGTGTCGTACGACCTGCTGATGAGGCCTCCGAGGGGGTCCACCTCGGCCACCACCTGGGAGTCGGCGTTGACTGCGTAGCGGCTTACGGCCCCCGAGGCGCTCGTCACGGTGGTGACCCGATGCCCTGGCCAGGCGCCGTCGAAGCCGTCGTAGACGAAGGTGAAGGTGACATGACCCGCCTCACCACCCTGAGCTGTGCAGCGGTCCAGCTCGTCGTACGTGTAGCGGTACGAGCTGCCGTTGGAGTCCGTCCAAGCGATGATGCGAAGTCGCTCGTCGTAGGCGAGCCTCAGTGGCGCACCGAACGATCCGGCGACTCCGGTGAGGCGGCCGTCCGTGTACGTGAAGCGCTTGATCGTGGCATCGGTCCCGTTCTCGCCGGCCCCGCGCAGGTTCAGAGCGCTGACTCCGTCGTCTGCCACGGTGAACGTGAGGTGGTACCCCCCGGAGTGCCGCATGGCCAACGGCGTGCCGTCCGGTCCATAGTCAAACGTGATGGTGTTGCCATTCCGGTCGGCGATGCACTGCAGGAGTGACACACCGCGCACCGGCGGTGCGAAGGTGCGCGTGTGCCCTGCTTCCGGGTCATGAACCCGGAAACCGCCGCCCTCCAGCAGAGTGAGCGGCCATCGAGGCCCCTGCTCCGGATAGCAGGAAGATCCGGCCGTCGCGGGTGTCTCGTAGGCGATCAGCATGCCGTCCTCCGTGACGAAGACGACGACGTCGTCGGAGACCTCCAGGCGCTGATCGATTGTGGAGGCCCAATTCGGACCGAACCACCACCCGCAGCGGTAATTGGATGCGGCTCGGCGGGTGAACACGAGAGGCAGCACACCCGGCAGTTCCACGTCAGTCTGCTGCAGATACATCGCACCGGTGGCGACATCAACGGGGTCACCGCAGCCGAATATCTTGGTCTTAAGGCGGTTGTACGCCCCCTTGGCTCCCTCCCCGAGCAAGCCCTTGGCACTCTTGCCCAACCCCCTGGCCCCGAGCGCCATACCCTTCAGTCCGGTCTTCCCAAGGGCTTTGAGGCCTTTGGCGAGTCCGCCGAGGGTCGTGAGGCCCTTCATGCCGGGGATGCAGTCCAGCGCCGCCAATCCCACGTCCCATAGGGACGCCTGGCCTTTCGAATATTTGTAGAGGGTGTCGGCGAGCACGACGAGGGCGGCGACCAGCACGATCGCGCCGAGGATCGGCCCACCGATGATCATGGCGACGATGCCGACCACGGCTACGACGATCTTGCAGGCGGCGACGATGGTGTCCCAGTTGTCGGTGAACCAGTCGCCGATGTCCTCCCACCAGGAGCGGTTCTGGATCCCGGCGTCGGAGGCCTCGTCGATCTTCGACTTGGCCTCGCGGGCGGCCTCCTCGCGCATCTTGCGGGCGTCCTCGGCCATCTTCTTCGCCGCGTCCAGGGCGTCCTGGGCGTTGGTGACGTCCGACTGGGCCTTGGTCTGGGCGGCCTTGGCGTGCTGGACGTCGCGTGTGGCGGCGCGGACCTTCGCCTCGTCCGGCTTGTCGGCGTCGGACTTGCTGCCGGTGGGGTCGTCCTTGTACTTGTCGGCTTCCTTTGTCGCCCGGGTGACCCAGGAGTCGGCCGAGGACAGACGCGACTGCGCTGAGGAAAGGTCGTCGCGGGCCTCGCGGGCCTTGGCGAGCGCCTTGTCGGCCAGGGCCTGCGCCCGCTCCAGCTTCGGCCAGAAGTCGGCGAGGGCGTCCCCGCACATCTCGTACGACTTCTTCAGCTTCTTGAGGTTCTTGGGAACGCCGGAGAACTCCTCCTTGAACACCGCCGCCGACTTGCCCGCCCACTCCAGCAGCGTGTCCTCGTCCGCCATGCCCTTGACGAGGCGCAGCGCGTCGGAGACGTCGTCGGCGAAGTCGTGCAGCTGCTTGGCGAGTTGGCGGACGCGATGCGGGTCGCCCGGAGTGGGGTCCTTGTCCAGGTCCAGGACATGCCAATCATGCGGCCGATGGCCCGCCATATCCGTCAACCCCCGTCACCTGCGCATCACCAACGTCGTCAACGACCGTATGCACACGTGAACTTACAAGGCACAGCCGTTCGACGGAAAGATCAGCCAGTCGGGGTGCGTCCTCACCGCAGCTCGGCCCACGTCCTCATCGTCGCCTCCAGCGTCCAGATGCGGACGTCCGCCTGGACCCGAGAGGCATACAGATCCCGCTCGGCGACGATGCTCAGGTCACCGGTGCCCAACTGCTGGCGCACCGCGTGCTCGGCCAGATCCATGCCTGTGGTGCCGCCGTCGCACAGCGAGGTGAGGAAGGTCCCGTCCCACGTACGCTCGTGCAGGACCCAGGGAGCTTCGCCGTCAGCGGTCTTGCGCAGCAGGCTCATGAAGGCCGCGGCACGCTTGCGACGGGCGTCCCCGTCCTTGATCTGGAAGACGTGGTTGCCCGTCTCGACCACGGTGGCGGTCGGCAAGACGAAGCGGACCTTCGCCTTCAGCCTGGTGTCCATCTCCGCCAGAACCGCCGAACGGTTTCCGTTCATATGGGGCACGTCGAGGATCTCCACGAAGACCGACGTGTCCAGAAAATCGACGACGGGGAGTTGCAGCCCGGGCCGATGCTGACTGCTCACGGACTCACAGACTCCTCAGGAAATCCTCGACGCTGGTCACGCCTGGCTCCCGAGGGCGCACGGCGTCCGGCAGGCGGTTCTTGGTGACCGCGTCGCCCAGGTCACCGGCTGCCAGGAGGTCCACGTACCCGGGCAGTTCCGTGAGGCGGGTCAGGACGCTCTCCCCCGACCGGGGGTCCCTGCTGCACACGATGACACCCGAATGGTCCTGGGCCGAGAGGGAGTTCAGGAGAGCCGGACTATGAGTCGTGAACAACACTTCGACGCGCCGCTGCTGTGCCTCTTCCCGCATCAGAGTCAGCACCCGAGCGGCCTGGGTGGGATAGAGGCCGTTCTCGATCTCCTCGACTACGAGGAGGCGGGCGGGCTTCAGAAGATCAGCCGCGCAGGATGGCGCGGGAACATCGACGAGTGCCGTTCCGAAGGCCAGAAAGCGGAGCATGCCGTCACTCAGCAGCCGTGCCGGCATCTCGTGCACATCGCCATGGAACCCGGCCTCGTACAGGACAAGTTGCACATCACCGAGCGAGGTCCGGACGACATCCAGGTCCGTCACGGGATACTCCGGCATCCCGGCGACCAGCTCCTTGATCCGGCTGAAGGCCCGCCGGTCCTTGCCGCGCAATTCCGCCAGCACCGCGCTGAGGTTGTCGGCGCTTCGGCGCAGCTCGACATCGCGCTCACTGACGTAGCGACGCATGAGGTGGGGGACCGGATCCAGGAGGAAGATCTCCCGAATCGCGGAGAGGACCCGTTCAGCGGCCTCCTTGACCAGGTGCCCGGCGTTCGTCGTCCCCGGCACCCAGGCCTGCACACCATGAAGGGCCAGTCGATCCGCCCAGATCACCCCTGCTACTTCCAGCTCACGTCTGCCGTTGAAGTACCGAAGCAGCCTGGAGCCCGGTTCGCCGTCCACCGGGGTGACCGTGAGCAGTTCCCGTCCGGCGCCCAGGCGCCTGCCGCCGTAGCGGACTCCTTCGACCGCGACCAGTCGTTCGGCGCTGATGCGGACCTCAGGACGAACGTCGATATCCAGGTCGAAGTCGTAAACGGCGTCGCCCACCCGCACCCGGCATCCGATGGAGAACGAGTCACTCCCCAGCGGAGGGCACCCTTCGGCGCCACCTCGGATCGGCTCCTCGCCTCCGGTCCGCGGCCCGTCCAGGGCGTCCCTCACCGGCTCGCCCAGCACCAGCCGCGACAGCACCGTCAGAGCGTCCAGCGCATTGGACTTGCCACTGCCGTTGCGCCCGATCAACACGGTGAGGTCCTGCAGAGGCAGGCGCTGCTCGGTGAAGCTCTTGAAGGAGGTCAGGCGCACCTCCTCCAGGCGGGGAGTCTCCACCTGTCACCTCTCTCACTCGCTCCGACCTGGCACTGCTCTGCCCCCCAGCTAAGCAGCAGCCGTCATGAGCCGTCCAACGCCGACCGGCCGGGCCGCGCTCCCCGTCATTCAGGTGCAGCACGGTGGAGGCGGTGGCCGACTCCACACGCGCTGGTAAGTCTCTGCAGTGCCTCGTCGGGTGTGGGGGCCAGCAGCCAGACACTGTCCATCCCGGCGTAGACCGCGCCGTCCTCGGCCATCGCCAGGTGCTGGTTCCCACAGTCGCGCATACCGATGGGGTACAGATCGGCACCCACCTGCTCGGCGAGGTCGTCGATGATCTCCGCGTCCCAGAACGCCGGCAGCGGGTCCAGCGAGAACTCCATCCACGGCATCGCGTCCCACGGGGCACGGTAGGGCACTCCCACGGCGCCGAACTCCGCCAGGAAGCGCTGTGCCGCGTCGTGCATCTCGAACTCGCCGGTCTGCAGAAGGATCGTCTCCCAGGTCTCCGTGGGAACCGACCGGCCCGGGAACCAGCCACCCGCCCGCAGCACCCGGTCCGTCTCGGCGGACCAGCGCAGCCCGGCGTCCAGGCCGGTCTCCACGGTGTGCAGCCGCTGCCAGAACACGTGCTCGGCCGCTGGAGCGTCGGGCGTCCAGAGAGCAGAGCGCGCTCCCTGTGCCCCGACCAGGTGGTCCAGCGCCTGGCTGGTGGTCGTGGCCAGCAGTTCCACGCGGTCCCGTACGAGGTGGAGCGCTCCGTCCTCGGTGATCCCCAGGAGGCCGGCGCCCCCGTCCGCCGTGCCTACGGGGTAAAGGGCCGCCCCCGCTTCCCGGCTCGCCCTGGCCATCCGCTCGTCCTGCCACTCGGCCCCGAGGGGATCGAAGCGGATGGCCGACGAGGTGGTGATCGAATCAGCGGGCCAGCCGTACGTCACCAGGCCCCCGAACTCGGACATGAACCGGCGCGCGGCCTCGTGGACCACGAAGGACCCGCGCTCACGGAGGATCGACTCCCAGGTGTCCGTCGGCACCGAACGGCCGGGCCGCCAGCCCGCGCGTCGCAGCACTTCGTCGGTTTGCGGGGACCAACCGCGCGCCTGATCAGCACTCACTCGCATCATGCCCTTGGACGGAAAGATCAGCCGGTGGAACCTCAGTCCTCGACCGTCCAGAACGGCGAGTCCTTCGGCGGCGCGGGCCGGATTGGCAGCCGACTGAAGTCGATGTCCGCGTCTGTGCTTGGGTTCCCCTTCGGAAGCCGACCCTGGTCATCCTGACGGTAGTACGCCCCGTAGGCCCAGAACTCGGGCAGCTCATGGCCCATGAGCTGCACCTCCATATCCGCCGACTGTCCCGCTCCGTACGTCGCGTTGATCCTGGCGACGGCCTCCGCGCGGGAGATTCCGCACCGCCGCACCAGTACGTCGACCATCGCGCGGAAGTACGCGAGCATCTCCTCGTCCAGAGGGATCACGAACTCGGTGCCCGTCGTCCCGGCCGTACCGCACGCCCCGTAGTCGAGGAGCCACCGCAGGCGCCTCACCTCCGCCACGAGCCGCGGTACCGCCTCCCTGGCCATGGCGATGAAGGCGGCGTTCTCGTCCCAGCGCCCGTCGGCGCAGTCCACGTAGCGGGGCTGCTGCACGAGCGTCGCCGCGACGATCTCCCCGTGGTCGAACTCAGGCCGCCTCTCCGCGCGGCCCGTGTCCTCCACCGTGCTGATCGCAACCAGGTTCATGGAGTGGTCGTCGTCGAGGTTCCGCACGAACCACGGTCCCGGCGTCGCGGCCGCACACAGCTCCTCGATGCCGTCGAGATCGAGGAAGTGTGGATCGGTCACTTGCTGACGCCTGAGACGAAGGCGGACCAGGCCGTGGGGGTGAGAGTGAGTCGGGGGCCCTGGGTGTGCTTGGAGTCGCGGATGTGGATCGTGCGGGGGGCTATGGCGACCTCGACGCAGGAGTCGCCGTTCGGGCCGTCGCTGTAGCTGCTCTTGAACCACGTCAGTTCGGAGACGTCTCCGGCGGCGGACTTGCGGATCATGTTTCTCCCAGCATTTGCTTGATGAAGGCCAGAGACTCCCGTGGGGAGAGAGCCTGAGCCCGGATGGTGCTGTATCGCAGTTCAAGAATGCGGAGCTGTTTCGGGTCAGAGGTCGGCCGGCCGTTGAACGCACCGTCGGAACGACCCACCGCCGTGCCGTCGGCGAACTTCAGCACCTCGACCCTGCCATCCAGTCCCGGGTGGGCCCCAGAGCTCGTGGGCATCACCTGAAGCGTCACGTTCCGCAGCTGCGCCACCTCCAGCAGATGTTCGAGCTGCTGACGCCACACCATTGTGCCTCCAACCTGTCGGCGCAGCGTCGCCTCTTCCAGGACGAAACTGAGCGCCGGAGCAGGCGACCGGTCGAAGATTGACTTCCGGGCCATTCGAGCTGCCACCAAGCGCTCTACTTCCCCTTCCGTGTACGGCGGCTGCCAGGCCTCGAACAAGGCACGGGCATGCTCCGGTGTCTGCAACAAGCCATGGATGCTGAGGCCGACGTACACCCCGAGCTCAACGGCTTTCGCTTCCAGCTCCGCAAGCGCCCGCACGCTCTTCGGATACCGGACCTTCCTCACGTCCTCCTTCATCGCCGCGATGAGCCCACCGGCCCCCAACACCTCGTCGGCCCTGTCCAGGTACTCGAACCGAGGGATCCGCTTCCCGCCCTCGATCTTGTACACCATGTCCTCGCCGTACCCGACCGCCGCCCCGAACTCGCCGGCCCGCATCCCCACCGCCTCCCGCCGCAGCTTCAGCTGCCGCCCCACGGTGGCGATGACCGCCAGCGCCCACTCATCGTCCGGATCCACCTCCCAACCCGGCTCATCCGCCTCGCTCTTGAGCCGCACCGCTTCCCCGCGACCGTCATCGCACCACTCCTTCTCGACAAGCCCGGACACGACCGGACAAGCACCCGACAGTCACCGTACGTATCGGAGTCGTCACTGTTCACGGTAAGCGCGGGCCGCCACGCTAAGTGACGTGAATCAGGAAATCGCCCAACCCGAAGCCCAACTGCACTGTCCCCTCCGCAGCTTCAGCGTGCCGCTGTCCTCCACACCACGCGGAGCCCGCCTCGCCCGACTCCTGGCGACCGAGCAACTCCGCACCTGGGGGCTCCCGCTGGACCCTGCGGAGCACATCGTGGCCGAGCTGGCGGCGAACGCCGTCACCCACGGCCGCGTACCGGGACGGGACTTCCGGCTCACGCTGTACGTCGTAGGCGGCACGCTCCGCATCGAGGTCACCGACACCAGGGGCGACCGACTGCCGCACCGCGAACACACCACACCCGACGGCGAGTCGGGCCGCGGCCTCGTCCTCGTAGAAGCTCTCGCGGACCGCTGGGGAGTGGCGCACGGCCCCACCCCACGCAAGACCGTCTGGGCGGAAGTGAGGACCGGCGCCACCGGATCGCGGACCGTCCCGCCCCGGTGACCCACGCCCCGGCCCCACGCGTGATCAAAGCTTTTCCATGACCGGGTGGTGAGCACCGACCAAACCCAACCCCACCCACCTCCCCCAGCATCCCGACCGGGCCCGTCACCCGGAAGAGTGGCACCGCTCAACTGGGCTGGATTTCGGCCCGGTTCGCTGGCATATGCTCGCCGCGACCACAACCGCAGACATGCGACGGCCCCCGGCCGGGACTGGCATCCCGATCGAGGGCCTGACCACCGAGGAAGTCGAGGCCTTCCCGATGGATACCCAGCACCTTAGCGCGCCCGCATGCGCGCAGCCGCTGAATCCGCGCGGCATCACCCACATCAACACCAAGCACACGACCCGCTTCACGGTCATCGGCAACCACCTGACCCAGCACCGCAGGCTCACTCTCACGGCGATCGGCCTCGCGTGCCACATCCAGTCGCTCCCCTCCGGCACCCGCGTCGACATCAAGACCCTCGCCGCCCGCTTCCCCGAGGGAGAGACCCGTATCGCCGCCGCCCTGCGCGAACTGGAGGCCCACGGCTACCTGGCCCGTATCCGCGAACGCCTCCCGAGCGGCCGCATCGTCACGCACACGGTGTCGTACAACCAACCGATCACAGCCGACCAGCCGACGCATCCCGATGCCAAACCCGGCGCCCCCGAGCCACCGCCCCGACAGCAAGCGGACCCCGCTCCCCACCCCCACAGCCACCCGCGCCCACCGCCACCGAACCCCCACTCCCCGAACCCCAAACCCCCGACCTCGACCGCCACCGCACGGCCAGCACCCTCCTCACCACCCTCCACCACCACGACCCCCGTCTCCTCCTCCCCGAACGCGACATCCGCGCCCTGGCCCCCGCCGTAGCCGCCTGGCTCGAACGTGGCGTGGGCCCCGAGGCCGTACGCCACGCGCTGACCTCGAACCTCCCGGACACCCCCCGCCGCCCGGCGGCTCTGCTCGCCTACCGCCTCACCGAACTCCTGCCACCCCCGCCGCCTCCGTCACCTCCGTCGGCACCCGCACCTTCACGCCCTCACCCCCTCCAGAACTGTGACGGCTGCGACCGCGCCTTCCGCGCGCCCGGGCCGGGCCGCTGCCGCGCATGCCGCTCCACCGCCTCAAAGGCCGCTTGACGTGCTCTTCCTCAGGCCGCCTCTCCCGCGTTGCGTAACCGCGCGAACGCCGTGTCCAGCCCCCTCTTCAACGCCCCCGCCACCGGCCGCTCCACGAACCGGTGCACCAGCCAGCTCAGCACCAGGAACCCGGCGATCACGACCCCGACGAGCAGCCGGGCGTCCATCGTGTCCCGCAGGCGGCTGATCAGCGTCGTACCGGCGACGTAGTGCGTCAGGTAGAGCGGATACGTCAGCGCACCCGCGGTGACGAGCCACTTCCAGCGGATGCGGTCGGTCGCGCCCAGTGCGATCGCGACCATGAGAAGCAGGAAGGCGCTGAAGATCAGCACACTGCCCCGCCAGCCGGAGACGTGCTCCACTTCCTCGATCCGGCGCCCCAGTTCCAGTTGTCCCATCAGCCAGGCCATGGCGAGGATGCCCCACAGCAGCAGGTCCTGGCCGAACCGGTGCATGAGGTACAGGGCCAGCCCCGCGATGAAGTACCAGGCCCCGTCCGGATTGGCGACCAGCACCAGCAGGTGGAACCTCGACACCGGCGCGAGCATCGCGGCGGCACCCCACGCGCAGCAGAAGACAACGACCTTGCGGTACGTGAGCCCCGTGGCGACGACGACCAGGAAGAGCAGGTAGAAGCGCAGCTCCGACCAGAGCGTCCAGTACACGCCGTCGACGTTCGCCACGCCGGAACCGGACTGGAGCATCGTGAAGTTGAGCAGGACCTCGCGCAGCCGCTGCCGCTCCCACACCCCGGGCAGGGCCACCAGGACGGCCGTGGTGAAGGCGATGGCGAACCAGTACGCCGGATAGAGCCGGATCACCCGGGACACGAAGAACTGCCGCGGGGTGCGTCCCCAGCAGGACATGCAGATCACGAAGCCGCTGATCACGAAGAAGATCTCGACGCCGATCCAGCCGTAGGCGGCGAACCGGAAGACGGTGGGCATGATCTCGCCGACCGGCCGGTCCCAGACCGCGTTGCCCGGCCGGTTCACGCGGTCGGTGCCGGCGTAGTGGTGCGCGGCGACCATCAGGGCGGCGATCAGGCGCAGGCCGTCGATGGCGTAGAGCCGCCGGCCGGCCCGCGGGCGAGCGGCGGCGTGCTTGCGCGTGCGGACGTACGGGGGGCGCTGCGGCGGTAATCGACCTGCGTCCCCCGTGGGTATCGCCGGTCTGCTGTCCGCGCTACGCAGCATCATCACCACGCCGTCCTCACGAGAGATTCCCGATCCGGGCGGCCACGGCGGCTCACTGTTCGGCCGTCACACCCACCCCCCGGAGAACAGACAAGAACATTGCTCACGTTTCCCGGACGGAGTTGCCGCAACCGCCCCCAAGGCGTCGCACAGCGTTCTCCCACTCTTCACCCGGAGTGCGGCAACCCATCACGAGCGCAGATGGTCCGGCTCCTGTCAGGCAGCGCGTTCCACGTCGCGCAGTCGCGCGAAGGCCGTGCCCAACCCTCGCTTCAGCGCCCGCGCCGCAGGTCGTTCCACGACGCGGTGCACCAGCCAGCTCAGCACCAGGAACCCGGCGATCACGACCGCGACCAGCAGCCGGGCGTCCATCGTGTCCCGCAGGCGGCTGATCAGCGTCGTACCGGCGACGTAGTGCGTCAGGTAGAGCGGGTACGTCAGGCACCCCGCCGTGACCAGCCACTTCCAGCGGATGCCGTCGGTCAGGCCCAGCGCGACCGCCACCATGACCAGCAGGAACACCGTGAAGATCAGTACGGCTCCCCGGTAGCTGGAGACGTTCTCGTAGTCGACCCGGCCGGCCAGTTCCCGCTGGCCCATCAGCCACGCCATGGCGAGGACGCCCCACAGGAGCACGTCCTGCCCGAAGCGGTGCATGAGGTACAGCGCCAGCCCCGCGATGAAGTACCAGGCTCCGTCCGGGTTGGCGATCAGCTCCAGCAGCGGGAAGTCCGACACCGGCGCGAGCATCGCGACCGCGCCCCACACGCAGCAGAACACGACGACCCTGCGGTACGTCAGCCCCATCGCGACGACGACCAGGAAGAGCAGGTAGAAGCGCAGCTCCGACCAGAGCGTCCAGTAGACCAGGTCGACGTTCGGCACGTCCGAACCGGCCTGCAGCATCGTGAGGTTGATCAGGATGTTCCGCACCGGCAGCCGCTCCCACACGCCCGGCAGGGCCACCACCACGGCCGACGTGAAGACGATGGCGAACCAGTACGCCGGATAGAGCCGGATCACCCGGGACACGAAGAACTGCCGCGGGGTGCGTCCCCAGCAGGACATGCAGATCACGAAGCCGCTGATCACGAAGAAGATCTCGACGCCGATCCAGCCGAAGGACGCGAACCGGAACACGGTGGGCATGATCTCGCCCACGGGCCGGCCCCAGACCGCGTTGCCCGGCTGGTTGAGCCGGTCGGTTCCGGCGTAGTGGTGTACGACCACCATCAGGGCGGCGGCGAGGCGTATGCCGTCGACGACGTACAGCCGGGGACGCCGGGGACGCCGTACGGCGGCGGGGTGCCGCACCGTCCGGATCTGCGGCGTCGGGTGCTCGGCCACCGCGACGCCGCCCGTCGAGAGAGAGGACCTGGCCACGACGGCTCAGGCTAGGCGCGCTCGGTCCGCTCCAGCTGGGCGGAAGGAACGTTTCGCGCGGGTGCGGGACAGTGTTGCCCCAACGCTCGCCGACCGGCCGTACAACGTCCGCAGAGCCTTCACCCGGCGCCGAAGACGAAGGTGGCCCAGGCGGTGGTGGCGGGCGGCCGCCCGGCACCCCGCACCTCCGCGCCGTCCGCGTACCCTCCCGCCCATGACGCGCACCACGCCTCCCCGTCCCCTCGACGTCACCGCCCTCTTCCCCGAGCTGGCGCCCCTCGCCCGCACCGCCGTACGCCTGCACCCCCGGGCGGGCGCCCCGACCCCGGCGGACAGCTCCATCGGCGGCCCCCTGTTGTGGCCGGCCGACGAGCCGTGGCCGACCTGCCCGGAGCACACCGGCCCCTGGCAGCTCGGCCTCGTGCCCGCCGACGTCCGCCTCCGCCGCCGTATCCTCACGGAGGCCTGGGCACGCCCCCGCCCCGAGGGCGCCGACCTGCTGACCCCTGATGAGCGCGTGATCGTCGACCGGGCGACCAAGGCGACCCGCATCACCCTGGACGGGGAGGTCCCGATGGTGCCGGTGGCCCAGCTCTACGCCTCCGACGTCCCGGAACTCCCCCGCCCGGACGGCACGGATGTCCTGCAAGTCCTGTGGTGCCCCTTCGATCACCCCGAGGACTACCTGCCCCTGACGAAGCTGCGCTGGCGCACCGCCGCCGACGTCACCGACCCACTCGACCCCGCCCCGCAGCCGTCCGTCATCGGCAACGACGACTACCTCCCCGAGCCCTGCGTCCTGTACCCCGAACAGGTCACCGAGTACCCGGCTCCGCACGAACTGCCGGAGGAGCTGGCGGAGCGGATCGAGGCCTGGGAGGAGAGGAACGAAGGGAACGACGAGGACGCCGTCCACTACCAGTACGACCTCTCCGTAGCCCCCGGCAACAAGGTCGGCGGCCACGCCCCCTGGAGCTTCTCCGACCCCTTTCCCATGGCCTGCCCCGAGTGCGGCTCGGCCGTCCGCCCCCTGCTCACCATCGACGGCGCCGAATGGGACGGCGGCAGCGGAAGCTGGCGGCCGGTGGAGGACGCCGACCACGACGGCCACCACAGCGATGGCCCGGCCTGCGCCACCTGCCTCAACATCGGGCGTGGCTACTGCATGCAGCTGTACGTCTGCACGGTGTCGTACGACCATCCGCACCTGCAGAACATGCAGTGACCCGTTCCGGATCTTGCCGCTCCGAGGGGCTTGTCGCGAGACAGGCGCCAAGTCATGATCCGCCCCATGGAAAAGCGAAGACGCGTCCTCGGCACCTTCCTCGGAGTCACGCTGGCCACCGTGCTCCTCCCCGGCATCAGCCCGATACTCGACTCACCGCCGTGGGAAGTGGTGCTCGCCGGCGCCGTCTTCCTCATCGTGAACCAGCTGATCTACAGCTACCCGAGCAACATCAGAACCGCTCCTCCGGTCCTGCTGCTGATCCTCGGCGTGGTCGGCGTCATCCAGGACACGCTGATCTGGCTGCTCGTCTCCTGGCTGGGCTCCGACATGGAGTACGGCCTCCACGTCGACGGCTTCCTCGCCGCGCTGCTCGGTGGCGTCATCGTCCGCGCGACGGTCCTCGTCCTCCTGGCACTCGGCCCGCAGGAGCCCGCACCCCAATCCCCGTGAGCGCACAAGCGAAAGGGCCCGCACGACCGAAGTCGTACGGGCCCCTTCAAAGCCAGCCCCTCAGGGCTCAGCCAGGATCAGGTCACTTGTTGATCTTGGTGACCTGGCCGGCGCCCACGGTCCGGCCACCCTCACGGATGGCGAACTTCAGGCCCTCCTCCATGGCGACGGGCTGGATGAGCTCCACCTTCATCTCGGTGTTGTCACCCGGCATGACCATCTCGGTGCCCTCGGGGAGGGTCACGACGCCGGTCACGTCCGTCGTACGGAAGTAGAACTGCGGGCGGTAGTTGTTGAAGAACGGGGTGTGGCGGCCACCCTCGTCCTTCGACAGGATGTAGGCCTGAGCCTCGAACTCGGTGTGCGGGGTGACGGTGCCCGGCTTGATGATGACCTGGCCGCGCTCGACATCCTCGCGCTTGATGCCGCGGAGCAGCAGACCGACGTTCTCACCGGCCTGACCCTCGTCCAGCAGCTTACGGAACATCTCGATGCCCGTAACCGTGGTCTTGGTCTTCTGCTCCTTGATGCCGATGATCTCGACTTCCTCGTTCACCTTGAGGACACCGCGCTCGATACGGCCGGTGACGACCGTACCGCGACCGGTGATGGTGAAGACGTCCTCGATCGGCATCAGGAACGGCTTGTCGACGTCGCGCTCCGGCTCCGGAATCGCGGTGTCGACGGCGTTCATGAGCTCCAGGACGGACTGCGTCCACTCCTTGTCGCCCTCGAGCGCCTTCAGAGCGGAGACCTTGACGACCGGAACGTCGTCGCCCGGGAACTCGTACTCGGTGAGGAGCTCACGGACCTCGAGCTCGACGAGCTCCAGGATCTCCTCGTCGTCCACCATGTCGGCCTTGTTCAGGGCGACGACGATGTACGGCACGCCGACCTGGCGGGCCAGGAGCACGTGCTCCTTGGTC
The DNA here is from genome assembly GCF_030386795.1 of Streptomyces sp. S.PNR 29. Classification (GTDB taxonomy): domain Bacteria; phylum Actinomycetota; class Actinomycetes; order Streptomycetales; family Streptomycetaceae; genus Streptomyces. The sequence continues at coordinate 301,701 of NZ_JANUQM010000001.1, read as the reverse complement.
TGCGGCATCGGGCCGTCGGTGGCGGCGACCACGAGGATGGCGCCGTCCATCTGCGCCGCACCCGTGATCATGTTCTTGATGTAGTCCGCGTGACCCGGGCAGTCGACGTGGGCGTAGTGACGCGCCTCGGTCTGGTACTCGACGTGCGCGATGGAGATGGTGATACCGCGCTGACGCTCCTCAGGAGCCTTGTCGATGTTGTCGAACGGGGTGGCCTCGTTCAGGTCCGGGTACGCCTCGTGCAGCACCTTGGTAATAGCCGCCGTGAGGGTGGTCTTACCGTGGTCGATGTGACCGATGGTGCCGATGTTGACGTGCGGCTTAGTCCGCTCGAACTTCGCCTTCGCCACTGGGGTCCTCCTGTGGAGTGGTTCTGTACGCCTTACTTCATCGGCGCCAGGTGATCTTTGCTGTCAAAACCCGGGGCCCGGGGCATTCACCCGAGAATGCGGGGGAATGCCCCACGAGGCTCCGGAGTCAAGCCTACGGCGTCTGGACGGGGTCCGTTACTCGCCCTTGGCCTTCGCGATGATCTCCTCGGCGACGTTCCGCGGAACCTCGGCGTAGGAGTCGAACTGCATGGAGTAGCTGGCGCGGCCGGACGTCTTGCTGCGCAGGTCGCCGACGTAACCGAACATCTCCGAGAGGGGCACGAGACCCTTCACGACGCGGGCACCGGCCCGCTCCTCCATGGCCTGGATCTGGCCACGGCGGGAGTTGATGTCGCCGATGACCTCACCCATGTAGTCCTCGGGCGTGGTGACCTCGACGGCCATCATCGGCTCAAGGAGCACGGGGCTGGCCTTGCGCGCGGCCTCCTTGAAGGCCTGCGAACCGGCGATCTTGAACGCGAGCTCGGAGGAGTCGACCTCGTGGTAGGCACCGTCGAGCAGCGTCACGCGGACACCGGTCATCTCGTAACCGGCGAGGATGCCGAACTGCATGGCCTCCTGGCAGCCGGCGTCGACCGAGGGGATGTACTCCTTCGGGATACGACCACCGGTGACCTGGTTGACGAACTCGTAGGAGGCGTCGCCACCCTCGATCGGCTCGACCGAGATGATGACACGGCCGAACTGGCCCGTACCACCGGTCTGCTTCTTGTGGGTGTACTCGACCTTCTCGACCGACTTGCGGATGGTCTCGCGGTACGCGACCTGCGGCTTGCCGACGTTGGCCTCGACCTTGAACTCACGGCGCATACGGTCGACCAGCACCTCGAGGTGCAGCTCGCCCATGCCGCCGATGATGGTCTGGCCGGTCTCCTCGTCCGAGTGGACCTGGAAGGACGGGTCCTCCTCGGCCAGGCGCTGGATCGCGACGCCCAGCTTCTCCTGGTCGCCCTTCGACTTGGGCTCGATGGCGACCTGGATGACCGGCGCCGGGAAGTCCATGGACTCCAGGATCACCGGGTTCTTCTCGTCGCACAGCGTCTCACCGGTCGTGGTCTGCTTCAGACCCATCACGGCGACGATGTCGCCGGCGCCCACCGACTCGATCTCCTCACGCTTGTTGGCGTGCATGCGGTAGATCTTGCCGATGCGCTCCTTGCGGCCCTTGACCGAGTTCTGCACGGCGGTGCCGGAGACCAGACGGCCGGAGTACACGCGGACGAAGGTGAGCTTGCCGAGGTGCGGGTCGCTCATGATCTTGAACGCCAGCGCCGACAGCGGCTCCTCGTCGGACGGCTTGCGCTTGATGACCGTCTCCGGGTCCTTGACGTCGTGGCCCTCGATGGCCTCGATGTCGACCGGGGACGGCAGGTAGCGCACGACCGCGTCGAGCAGGGGCTGGACGCCCTTGTTCTTGAAGGCGGTGCCGCAGAAGACGGGGGTCACCGTGGTGCCGGAGCCCTTGCCGGAGGCGATGGTGATGCGGCGGATCGCCGCGTACAGCTGCTCCTCGGTGGGCTCCTCGCCCTCGAGGTACAGCTCCATCATCTCCTCGTCGTTCTCGGCGACGGCCTCCAGCAGCTTGCCGCGCCACTCCTCGGCGGCCTCGGTGTGCGTGGCCGGGATGTCGACGGTGTCGTACATCTCGCCCTTGGTCGCCTCGGCGGACCAGACCAGGGCCTTCATCTTCACCAGGTCGACGACGCCCTTGAAGTCCGCCTCGGCACCGATGGGCAGCTGCATGACGAGCGGCTGCGCACCCAGGCGGTCGGTGATCATGTCGACGCAGCGGTGGAACTCGGCACCGGTGCGGTCCAGCTTGTTGACGAAGCAGATACGCGGAACGCCGTAGCGGTCCGCCTGACGCCACACCGTCTCGGACTGGGGCTCAACGCCGGCGACGCCGTCGAACACCGTCACGGCACCGTCGAGCACGCGCAGGGAGCGCTCCACCTCGACGGTGAAGTCCACGTGGCCCGGCGTGTCGATGATGTTGATGGTGTGGTCGACGTTCTCCAGCGGCCAGTGGCAGGTGGTGGCAGCAGAGGTGATCGTGATGCCACGCTCCTGCTCCTGCTCCATCCAGTCCATGGTGGCAGCGCCGTCGTGGACCTCACCGATCTTGTACGAAACGCCGGTGTAGAACAGGATCCGCTCGGTGGTGGTCGTCTTGCCCGCGTCGATGTGGGCCATGATGCCGATGTTGCGCACCCTGGCCAGGTCAAGCGAAGTGGTAGCCATAAGGCTTCAGTCTTCTCTCGGTTCTCGATGGGGTAGCGACTACCAGCGGTAGTGCGCGAAGGCCTTGTTGGACTCGGCCATCTTGTGCGTGTCCTCGCGCTTCTTCACAGCGGCACCGAGGCCGTTGGAGGCGTCGAGAAGCTCGTTGAGCAGACGCTCGGTCATGGTCTTCTCGCGACGGGCGCGGGAGTAGCCCACGAGCCAGCGCAGCGCCAGGGTGTTGGCACGGCCGGGCTTGACCTCGACCGGCACCTGGTAGGTGGCGCCACCGACGCGGCGGGACTTGACCTCGAGGGTCGGCTTGATGTTCTCCAGAGCGCGCTTGAGCGTGATGACCGGGTCGTTGCCGGTCTTCTCGCGCAGGCCCTCCATGGCGCCGTAGACGATGCGCTCGGCGGTGGAGCGCTTGCCGTTCAGCAGCACCTTGTTGATCAGGGAGGTCACCAGGGGGGAGCCGTAAACCGGGTCGATGATGACCGGACGCTTCGGGGCGGGGCCCTTACGAGGCATGCTTACTTCTCCTTCTTGGCGCCGTAACGGCTGCGAGCCTGCTTGCGGTTCTTGACACCCTGGGTGTCGAGCGAGCCGCGGATGATCTTGTAGCGAACACCCGGCAGGTCCTTCACACGGCCGCCGCGCACGAGCACGATGGAGTGCTCCTGCAGGTTGTGTCCCTCACCCGGAATGTAAGCGGTGACCTCGATCCCGCTGGTCAGACGCACACGCGCGACCTTACGCAGGGCCGAGTTCGGCTTCTTCGGGGTGGTCGTGAACACACGCGTGCAGACGCCACGACGCTGAGGGGAACCCTCAAGTGCGGGCGTCTTGTTCTTCTCGACCTTGTCCTGCCGGCCCTTGCGGACCAGCTGCTGGATCGTAGGCACTACTTCTCCGGTTTCTGTGTGCCGATGGGTACAGCTAACCTGGAACGTCACCGACCCACGCGGTCGGGTGTGTCGAATCCCGCAGACTCTCACCGGCGACGGCGAAAAGGGCGCAGATTACGGTGGCCGGTCTCAGCCCTTTATGCGGTTGAAGGCACGCACGAGGGCCAGGGCACACCCCAGGCACAAGGTCTGAGCGTACCTATCGCATTCGCTGCGGTCAAAACAAATGGGCGCCGCCCACATCGCCATGCGGGACATGTCAAGACCACAAGCCGCGAATGATCTTCAAATCGGCGACTGATGTCCGTTTTGAGCTATTTTCTTATGTCCCTGCTTCTCTTGCCCTGCTTCTCTTGCCTGCTTCTCTTGCCCTGTCCGGGCTTCAGCCGGCCGCGAAGAACACCACGGCCAGCAGCACCAGAACGAGTGCCCACCCTGCGTTGGACAACCACCCCAGAACCAGCCCGGTCAGCGCGAGCCCGTCCCCGCCCTCGCCCGAGCGCCGGATCTCCGCCCGCGCCGCGTGCCCCAGGACGACCGCCGGGATGCCGGTGAGCCCGAACGTGGGCACGCACAACAGCCCGCACACCGCGGCCCCGACCGCCTTCCCGTTCGTGCGCACCCGCGGCACCGGCAGGAACGCCCGCGGCACCGGCGAGACACCCACCGGCTGCGGGACGGGCCCCTGCGGCAGATCGGCGACGAGCAGCGCCAGCTCCCCCACCGTACGGGCCGCGTACGCCCGCGCAACCCTCCGCTCGAACTCCGGCTGCTCCATCCGCCCCTCGCCGTACCCCGCCCTGAGCACGTCCACGGCCCGCTCCCGGTCGGCGTGCGAGGCGAGCATCGACGGGGTGCTGTGGGGTTGCCAGGGCTGCCAGGGCTGCCACTGCGGATACGGGGGCTGCGACACGGAGCACCTCCCGGAGCGCCGGGTTCCCTCCATGATGCGCCAACCAAGGTGAAGATGCCCACGTCCGGCGATCGACGACGGAACACGGCTGTGGCGCATTCCCTCAGTTCGCTCTGCTGCCCGGCGATAGCATCTCGACGGATGTAGCCGGTGCACAGCAAAGCGAGCTGGGGGAGCTTTGGAAGCAGCACGTGTTCTTTTCGGCCTGGCCGCGCCACTGGTCGTCTCCTGGGAGCGCAAGTGGTTCACAACACGTCCCGGCATGACCATTTGTTGCACGGTGACGTACGGGTGCTACACCATCGCCCCGTACATGAGCGATGCCAGATCATGGTGGGCATTGGCGTCAGCAGCACTTCTGACAATCGGCTGCACGCTGCTGTTTCGCAACTCCTCCACCCCAGCCATGGGTTTTTCCGTAACCACTTCGCTCTTTGCAGCGGGCACGAGCACCGGAAAACGGGCGGGCTACGCAACGATAACGCTTGCAATTGTCGTCGGTCTGTGGACCGCCAGGAGTACGCTCCCCTCGGCCGGAAACGACTTACTGCACAATGACACGCTGGCCGTGATGTTATCCGCCATGCTTATCGCCGTCTTCGGCGGAGGCGCATTGGTCAAGACAGCCACCGATCCGGTGGTCGAGGAGGTCTACGCCCTCCCTGACGGGCAGAACAGGGACTCTGCTCTGGCACTGATCCGCAGCGGCGGCAGAGCCATCGGCCTGGTCGAGCGTGGCCTTCTGTTCGCCTTCCTGGCTGCGGGCCAGCCGGATGCCGCAGCACTGGTGCTGGCAGCCAAAGCTTTGGCACGTGCTCCAGTCGATCACGTCAACCATGCGTCCAAGTACTTCCTCATCGGTACGCTGGCTAGCGTCATCGCGGCCTTGGCCATGAGCATTGCTGCGCGCGCGGTAGTTGGGCTGCCTATCCTCTAGGAGATTTCTTGGAACTCAGGCAGCATCCATTCATTCGAGAACTCATCTCTCTGGGCCTACCGTCAGCCGATTATGTAGTCGCCGGCAGTGGACCATTGCTCGCACACGGGCTTCGCCAGGACATCGGTGATCTCGACATCGTTGCGAGAAATGCCGCCTGGAAAATCGCACTGAGTATGGGCGAAGCAACGGTTCCCCCTTCCGGACACGGTTCGATGGTGGTGCTCTTCGGCGGACACCTCGAAATCTTCGACCGGTGGCTTCCAGGGACTCGCGATGCAGACACCCTGATCAATTCGGCCGAACTGGTGGACGGAATTCCCTTCTGTCCGCTCTCCGATGTACTCGAATGGAAGAGAAAATCAAGTAGGCTCAAGGATCGGCAAGATGCCGAACTGATCATGGCCTACATGGACACCACTTAAGGTGTCGGTGAACGGAGTACCCACAAGGGGGGCGGCGCTGACACGCCGAAGGGCGGCCACCCCAAAGGATGACCGCCCTCGGCTCAAGCGACCCGCTTACTGGTTGTACGGCCCGTAGTCGTAGTCCTCCAGCGGCACGGCCTGCCCGGAGCCCGTGCCGAACGGCGAGTAGTCGATGTCGTCGTAGCCGACGGCCGAGTACATCGCGGCCTTGGCCTCCTCGGTCGGCTCGACCCGGATGTTGCGGTAGCGGGACAGACCCGTACCGGCCGGGATGAGCTTACCGATGATGACGTTCTCCTTGAGGCCGATCAGGGAGTCGGACTTGGCGTTGATCGCCGCGTCCGTGAGGACCCTGGTCGTCTCCTGGAAGGACGCCGCCGACAGCCAGGACTCGGTCGCCAGCGAGGCCTTGGTGATACCCATGAGCTGCGGACGACCGGAGGCCGGGTGACCGCCCTCCTGGACCACACGACGGTTCTCGTGCTCGAACTTCGAGCGCTCGACCAGCTCGCCGGGCAGCAGCTCGGCGTCGCCGGACTCGATGATCGTCACGCGGCGCAGCATCTGCCGGATGATGATCTCGATGTGCTTGTCGTGGATCGACACACCCTGCGAGTTGTACACCTTCTGGACCTCGCCGACCAGGTGGACCTGGACGGCACGCTGGCCCAGGATGCGCAGCACGTCGTGCGGGTTGGTGGCACCCACGGTGAGCTTCTGGCCCACCTCGACGTGCTCGCCCTCGCTGACCAGGAGTCGGGCGCGCTTCGAGATCGGGTAGGCCGTCTCGTCGCTGCCGTCGTCCGGCGTGATGACGATCTTCTTGGTCTTCTCGGTCTCCTCGATCCGGACGCGGCCGGAGGCCTCGGAGATCGGGGCGACACCCTTCGGGGTACGGGCCTCGAAGAGCTCGACGACACGCGGCAGACCCTGGGTGATGTCGTCACCGGCCACACCACCGGTGTGGAAGGTACGCATCGTCAGCTGGGTACCGGGCTCACCGATGGACTGGGCGGCGATGATGCCGACCGCCTCACCGATGTCGACCAGCTTGCCGGTGGCGAGCGAACGGCCGTAGCACATCGCGCAGGTGCCGACGGCGGACTCGCAGGTCAGGACCGAGCGGGTCTTGACCTCCTCGACGCCACGGGCCACGAGCTCGTCGATGAGGACGTCGCCCAGGTCGGTGCCGGCCGGGGCCAGCACCTGGCCGTCGACCACGATGTCCTCGGCGAGGCAGCGCGCGTACACGGACGTCTCGACGTTCTCCGCCTTGAGCAGGGTGCCCTCGGCGTTCCGCTCGGCGATCCGGAGGCGCAGGCCGCGCTCGGTGCCGCAGTCCTCCTCCCGGATGATGACGTCCTGGGAGACGTCGACCAGACGACGGGTGAGGTAACCCGAGTCGGCGGTACGCAGAGCGGTGTCCGCCAGACCCTTACGGGCACCGTGCGTGGAGATGAAGTACTCCAGCACGGACAGACCCTCACGGAACGACGCCTTAATGGGCCGCGGGATCGTCTCGTTCTTCGCGTTCGACACCAGACCACGCATACCGGCAATCTGACGCATCTGCATCATGTTGCCTCGTGCACCCGAGTTCACCATCATGAAGATCGGGTTGGTCTTCGGGAAGTTGTCGTTCATCGCCTCGGCGACCTCGTTGGTCGCCTTGGTCCAGATCGCGATGAGCTCCTGCGTGCGCTCGTCCTTGGTGATCAGACCGCGCTCGTACTGCTTCTGGACCTTCTCGTCCTGCGCCTCGTAGCCGCGGACGATCTCCTTCTTCGCCTCGGGAACGACGACGTCGGAGATGGCCACGGTGACGCCGGAACGGGTGGCCCAGTAGAAGCCGGCCGCCTTCAGGTTGTCGAGCGTCGCCGCCACGATGACCTTCGGGTAGCGCTCGGCGAGGTCGTTGACGATCTCGGAGAGCTGCTTCTTGCCGACCTCGTAGTCGACGAACGGGTAGTCCTCGGGCAGCAGCTCGTTGAAGAGCGCACGGCCGAGCGTGGTCTTCAGACGGAAGCTGTCACCCTGCTGCCACTCGGGCTCACCCTCCTCGCGCGCCGGCGGCGTCCAGCCACGCGGCGGGATGGTGCCCACCGGGAAGCGGATGTCGATCGGCGACTGGAGCGAGAGCTCGCCCGCGTCGAACGCCATGATCGCCTCGGCGACGGAGGCGAAGGAACGGCCCTCGCCCTTGAGGTCGCGCATCTCGCCGTCGGTGGTGAGGAAGAACAGACCGAGGACCATGTCCTGGGTCGGCATCGTCACCGGACGGCCGTCGGCCGGCTTGAGGATGTTGTTCGAGGACAGCATCAGGATGCGGGCCTCGGCCTGCGCCTCCGCGGACAGCGGCAGGTGCACGGCCATCTGGTCACCGTCGAAGTCCGCGTTGAACGCGGTGCAGACGAGCGGGTGGATCTGAATGGCCTTGCCCTCGACCAGCTGCGGCTCGAAGGCCTGGATGCCGAGGCGGTGCAGGGTGGGCGCACGGTTCAGCAGAACCGGGTGCTCCGCGATGACCTCTTCCAGCACGTCGTACACGACCGTGCGGCCGCGCTCGACCATGCGCTTGGCGCTCTTGATGTTCTGCGCGTGGTTCAGGTCGACCAGACGCTTCATCACGAACGGCTTGAAGAGCTCCAGCGCCATCGCCTTCGGCAGACCGCACTGGTGCAGCTTCAGCTGCGGACCGACGACGATCACGGAACGCGCCGAGTAGTCGACACGCTTACCGAGCAGGTTCTGACGGAAGCGGCCCTGCTTACCCTTCAGCATGTCGCTGAGGGACTTCAGCGGGCGGTTACCCGGACCGGTCACCGGGCGGCCGCGACGACCGTTGTCGAAGAGGGCGTCAACAGCCTCCTGAAGCATGCGCTTCTCGTTGTTGACGATGATCTCGGGCGCGCCGAGGTCGAGCAGCCTCTTCAGACGGTTGTTGCGGTTGATCACACGGCGGTACAGGTCGTTCAGGTCGGAGGTCGCGAAGCGGCCACCGTCCAGCTGCACCATCGGACGCAGGTCCGGCGGGATGACCGGCACGCAGTCGAGCACCATGCCCTTGGGGCTGTTGGACGTCTGCAGGAACGCGGAGACGACCTTCAGACGCTTGAGCGCACGGGTCTTCTTCTGGCCCTTGCCGGTACGGATGATCTCGCGGAGGCGCTCGGCCTCCTCGTCCAGGTCGAAGGACTCCAGGCGCTTCTGCAGCGCCGCGGCACCCATCGAACCGTCGAAGTACGTGCCGAAGCGGTCACGCAGCTCGCGGTAGAGCAGCTCGTCGCCCTCCAGGTCCTGGACCTTGAGGTTCTTGAACCGGTTCCACACCTCGTCGAGCCGGTCGATCTCGCGCTGCGCACGGTCGCGCAGCTGCTTCATCTCGCGCTCGGCACCCTCGCGCACCTTGCGGCGCACGTCGGCCTTGGCGCCCTCGGCCTCCAGCTCGGCCAGGTCGGACTCGAGCTTCTTGGCCCGGGCCTCCAGGTCGGCGTCGCGGCGCTGCTCGATCTGCTGACGCTCGACGGAGACATGGGCCTCCAGCGACGGCAGGTCGCGGGTACGGCGCTCCTCGTCGACGTACGTGATCATGTACGCCGCGAAGTAGATGACCTTCTCCAGGTCCTTCGGAGCGAGGTCGAGCAGGTACCCGAGGCGCGACGGGACGCCCTTGAAGTACCAGATGTGCGTGACGGGCGCGGCGAGCTCGATGTGGCCCATCCGCTCACGGCGCACCTTGGCGCGCGTGACCTCGACGCCACAGCGCTCGCAGATGATGCCCTTGAAGCGGACGCGCTTGTACTTGCCGCAGTAGCACTCCCAGTCCCGGGTCGGACCGAAGATCTTCTCGCAGAAGAGTCCGTCCTTTTCGGGCTTGAGGGTGCGGTAGTTGATGGTCTCGGGCTTCTTGACCTCGCCATGGCTCCACTGACGGATGTCGTCAGCGGTGGCCAGGCCGATCCGGAGCTCGTCGAAGAAGTTGACGTCGAGCACTATGCGTCAATCCCTCTCAGGGTCGTAAGTCTTTGGGTCTGTACGGGGGTCACCAGGGGTGGCGGGCCTTGGTGGCAGGCCCGCCCAACTCCCGTCAGACCTCTTCGACGCTGCTCGGCTCACGCCGGGACAGGTCGATGCCGAGCTCCTCCGCAGCGCGGAAGACGTCCTCGTCGGTGTCACGCATCTCGATGGACATACCGTCGCTGGACAGCACCTCCACGTTCAGGCACAGGGACTGCATCTCCTTGATGAGCACCTTGAAGGACTCGGGGATGCCGGGCTCCGGGATGTTCTCGCCCTTGACGATCGCCTCGTAGACCTTCACACGGCCGGTGACGTCGTCGGACTTGATGGTCAGGAGCTCCTGGAGCGCGTACGCGGCACCGTAGGCCTCGAGTGCCCACACCTCCATCTCACCGAACCGCTGGCCACCGAACTGGGCCTTACCACCCAGCGGCTGCTGGGTGATCATCGAGTACGGGCCGGTCGAGCGGGCGTGCAGCTTGTCGTCGACCAGGTGGTGCAGCTTCAGGATGTACATGTAGCCGACCGAGATCGGGTCCGGGAACGGCTCACCGGAACGGCCGTCGAACAGCCGCGCCTTACCGGTCGGGAGGACCATGCGGTCACCGTCGCGGTTCGGCAGGGTGTGCTCCAGCAGACCGGCCAGCTCGTCCTCGCGGGCACCGTCGAAGACCGGGGTCGCGACGTTGGTCCGCGCCGGAACCGAGTCGGCGCCGATGCCCTGGAGGCGCTGCGCCCACTCGTCCGCCAGGCCGGAGACGTCCCAGCCCTGGCTGGCGAGCCAGCCGAGGTGGATCTCCAGGACCTGTCCCGGGTTCATTCGGGACGGCACACCCAGCGGGTTGAGGATGATGTCGACCGGGGTGCCGTCCTCCAGGAACGGCATGTCCTCGATCGGCAGGATCTTCGAGATGACGCCCTTGTTGCCGTGGCGGCCGGCGAGCTTGTCACCGTCGGTGATCTTGCGCTTCTGCGCCACGTACACGCGCACAAGCTGGTTCACACCGGGGGGAAGCTCGTCGCCCTCCTCGCGGTCGAAGACGCGCACGCCGATGACCTTGCCGGTCTCGCCGTGCGGCACCTTCAGCGAGGTGTCACGGACCTCACGGGCCTTCTCACCGAAGATCGCGCGCAGCAGACGCTCCTCCGGCGTCAGCTCGGTCTCACCCTTGGGCGTGACCTTGCCGACGAGGATGTCACCGGCGATGACCTCGGCACCGATGCGGATGATGCCGCGCTCGTCGAGGTCGGCGAGGACCTCCTCGGAGACGTTCGGGATGTCCCGGGTGATCTCCTCGGGGCCGAGCTTGGTGTCACGGGCGTCGACCTCGTGCTCCTCGATGTGGATCGAGGAGAGGACGTCGTCCTGCACCAGGCGCTGGCTGAGGATGATCGCGTCCTCGTAGTTGTGGCCTTCCCAGGGCATGAAGGCGACCAGCAGGTTCTTGCCGAGCGCCATCTCGCCGTTCTGGGTGGCCGGACCGTCGGCGAGGACCTGGCCCTCGATGATCCGGTCGCCCTCGTTGACGATGACCTTCTGGTTGACCGAGGTGCCCTGGTTGGAGCGGGCGAACTTGGCCAGGCGGTACGTGATGTACGTGCCGTCGTCGTTGGCGGTGGTGATGTAGTCCGCGGAGACCTCCTGGACCACACCGGCCTTCTCGGCCTTGACGACGTCGCCGGCGTCGACGGCGGAGCGGTACTCCATGCCGGTGCCGACGAGCGGGGACTCCGCCTGGATCAGCGGAACGGCCTGGCGCATCATGTTCGCGCCCATGAGGGCACGGTTGGCGTCGTCGTGCTCAAGGAAGGGGATCATGGCGGTCGCGACCGACACCATCTGGCGCGGCGAGACGTCCATGTAGTCCACGTCCTCGGGGCCGACGTAGTCGACCTCGCCGCCCTTACGGCGGACCAGCACGCGGTTCTCGGCGAAGCGGAGGTCGTCCGTCAGCGGCGCGTTGGCCTGCGCGATGACGAAGCGGTCCTCCTCGTCGGCGGTCAGGTAGTGCACCTCGTCGGTGACCTGGCCGTCCTCCACCTTGCGGTACGGGGTCTCGACGAAACCGAACGCGTTGACCCGGCCGTAGGTGGCGAGCGAGCCGATCAGACCGATGTTCGGGCCTTCGGGGGTCTCGATCGGGCACATGCGGCCGTAGTGCGAGGGGTGCACGTCACGGACCTCGAAGCCGGCCCGCTCACGGGACAGACCACCCGGGCCGAGCGCGGACAGACGACGCTTGTGCGTCAGCCCGGACAGCGGGTTGTTCTGGTCCATGAACTGGGACAGCTGGCTGGTGCCGAAGAACTCCTTGATGGAGGCGACGACCGGCCGGATGTTGATCAGGGTCTGCGGCGTGATCGCCTCGACGTCCTGCGTGGTCATGCGCTCGCGCACGACGCGCTCCATACGCGCCAGACCCGTACGGACCTGGTTCTGGATGAGCTCGCCGACGCTGCGCAGGCGGCGGTTGCCGAAGTGGTCGATGTCGTCGGTCTCGACGACGACCGGCTGGCCGTTGTCACCGACCGTCTCGGTCTCACCGGCGTGCAGCTTCACCAGGTACTTGATCGTCGCGATGATGTCCTCGACGGTCAGGATGCCCGCGTCCAGCGGGGTGTCCGTACCCAGCTTCTTGTTGACCTTGTAGCGGCCGACCTTGGCGAGGTCGTAGCGCTTGGGGTTGAAGTAGAGGTTCTCAAGGAGCGTCTGCGCGGCCTCGCGCGTGGGGGGCTCGCCCGGGCGCAGCTTGCGGTAGATGTCGAGCAGCGCGTCGTCCTGGCCCTGGGTGTGGTCCTTCTCCAGGGTGGCGCGCATGGACTCGTACTCGCCGAACTCCTCCAGGATCTGCTCGGTCGTCCAGCCGAGCGCCTTCAGAAGAACGGTCACGGACTGCTTGCGCTTGCGGTCGATACGGACACCGACCATGTCGCGCTTGTCGATCTCCATCTCCAGCCAGGCACCCCGGGACGGGATGATCTTGGCGGAGAAGATGTCCTTGTCGGACGTCTTGTCGATGGTGGAGTCGAAGTAGACACCGGGGGAACGGACCAGCTGCGACACCACGACACGCTCGGTGCCGTTGATGACGAAGGTGCCCTTGTTCGTCATGAGCGGGAAGTCGCCCATGAAGACGGTCTGGGACTTGATCTCGCCGGTCTCGTTGTTGGTGAACTCGGCGGTGACGAAGAGCGGGGCCGCGTACGTGAAGTCGCGCTCCTTGCACTCGTCGATCGAGTTCTTCGGCGGCTCGAAGCGGTGGTCCCGGAACGTCAGCGACATCGACCCGGAGAAGTCCTCGATCGGGGAGATCTCCTCGAAGATCTCCTCGAGGCCGGACTTGGTGGGGACGTCCTGCCCGTTCTCAAGAGCCTCCTCGACCCGACTCTGCCAGGCGGTGTTGCCGAGCAGCCAGTCGAAGCTCTCGGTCTGCAGCGCGAGCAGGTTCGGAACCTCGAGAGGCTCCTTGATCTTTGCAAAGGAGATGCGCAGCGGGGCGGTGCTGGCGCCGTTGTTCGTATTCGCGGTCGAGGCAGTGCGCGAGGCGGCCAAGAGGGGGTCCTTCCGAGGGCTCGGACTCACTACGCGCGTACCGGTCCCTCTCCCGTACACAGAGACGGAAATCCCAGGTCAGATACCTGATCAAGGACGGTTCGGTCGTCTGTGCTCAAGTGAGGGCATGCCCCTGGTGACGGGCAGGGAGCAGCTAACAGGCAGCGCAAAGGGTCAGTGTAGCCACTTGGCACACTGATGTCCAGTGCGGGTTTTTCGCGACCCTCGTTGTTCTCAACGCCCTCGGCATGCTTGCCCTCAACGCACGTTGATACTGCCCTCTTCGTCGTCGATCCATGCCTCGGATTCGGACCGTTGTGACGACGCGTCCTGAGAATTGCGCGCTGCGTGCGGTTCGTCAAGGCCCCGTTGCCCGGACCCGGGGCGGCCGGAGACAGAACGAAGATCACCATACCCCTCGCGTACGCGAGCGCAAGGCAACCATGGCCGGGCCCCGGGAACGCCGAAGAGCGACCACCCGGATGGATGATCGCTCCTCGGTGCGTGAGCGTTACAGCCCCCAGGGGGCCGTTTCAGCCTGCGCGAAGGTCCTGGCGCGGACCCGTGAGGTCTTACTTGACCTCGACGGAGGCACCGGCGCCCTCGAGGGACTCCTTGGCCTTGTCCGCGGCCTCCTTGTTGACCTTCTCCAGAACCGGCTTCGGCGCACCGTCGACCAGGTCCTTGGCCTCCTTCAGGCCCAGGGAGGTCAGCTCGCGCACGACCTTGATGACCTGGATCTTCTTGTCGCCGGCACCGGTGAGGATGACGTCGAACTCGTCCTTCTCGGGCTCGGCCTCGGCGGCAGCGCCACCGGCGGCACCACCGGCGACGACGACCGGGGCGGCCGCGGCGGCGGTGACGTCGAACTTCTCCTCGAAGGCCTTCACGAACTCGGAGAGCTCGATGAGGGTCATCTCCTCGAACTGGGCAAGCAGCTCGTCCTGGGTGAGCTTCGCCATGGTGGCGGGTCCTTCCACTAAATCGGCAGGTGCCGGATGTACATGTGTGGCGGGCGTACGTCTGGCCCGCGACGGCCTCCGCGTTCAGGCAGCGGCGGCCGGAGTGCGAGCCGAGTTACTCGGCACCGCCCTGCTCGTCCTGCTTGGCACGGAGCGCGTCCACGGTGCGGACGAGCTTCGACGGCAGCGCCTGGAAGACAGAGGCAGCCTGGGACTGCTTGCCCTTCATGGCACCGGCCAGCTTGGAGAGCAGAACCTCGCGGGACTCGAGGTCCGCAAGCTTCTTGATCTCGTCGGCGGACAGCGCCTTGCCGTCAAGGACACCGCCCTTGATGACGAGATTCGGGTTGTCCTTGGCGAAATCACGCAGACCCTTCGCCGCCTCGACCGGGTCACCGGTCACGAAGGCGACGGCCGACGAACCCGCGAAGAATTCGTCGAGCGTGGTGATCCCGGCCTCCTTGGCCGCGATCTTCGTCAGCGTGTTCTTCACCACACGGTACTGAGCGTTCTCACCGAGTGAACGACGCAGCTGCTTGAGCTGCGCGACGGTGAGACCGGTGTACGCGGTAACGACAGCAGCGTTGGAGTTGCGGAACTTGTCCCGCATCTCCTCGACGGCATCGACCTTGTCAGGCCTCGCCATGAGCCTCGGCCTCCTTCCGGGTGATTCGGACCGCGCGGACCCGAAGGAGGACTGGGGAAAACGAAACGCCCCGGCGCAGGCGCACGGGGCGGACTCGACCGGCCGCACGCACGAGGACGCACATGCTCCGGGAGCTCTTCCACTGTCACCTGCGCGGGTCGTCCGCAGTTCAGCGGATCCTTCGGCCACCGCACCCTCGTACGAGCGCACGGCAACGACCAGCGGTCTTTGGCTTCTGTAGGAGAGTACGGGACCGGATCGCCGTCAGGCAAATCCGCCCGTACGGGCCTCAGTGGCGCTTCTCCAGCAGCTTCCTGAAGTCCTGGGTGTCGCCGGCCGGTGGCCTCTCGGCGGCGACCTTCACGCCGTAGTCGCTGTAGTACGCCGTCTGGGTCAGCAGGCCGGTCGCCACCTGGCCCTTCTCCACCTTCTTGACCAGCAGGTCGCGGTCGTCGACCCAGATGTCGACGGTCTGCGTGGTCACGCCGGCCTGTTCGAACCGCTTCTTCAGATCGGGCGCCGTGAGGTCGGCCACGTCGACCGTGCCCGAGTAGTGCGTGGTGTGCCGGCCGCGTATCTCCTCCTCGCCGGCCTTCCTGACGTCCCGGGAGGCCAGCAGGAGCTTCACCGACTGGTTCGGCGTGGTGTTCCGCATCTGGTCCACGAGCTGCACCCCGGTACCGCCCGCGAGGCGTTCGAGGTCGTCGTACGCGTACCGGACCCAGTGCCTGCCGCCCGCCTCCTCGGCGAACTTCTCCCCCATGCGGGCGTAGTAGGCGTCGGGGAGGTAGCGGGCCTCCATCGACGTGGTGCCGAGCCGGCGCATGGCGTCGGCCATGGTGCCACGGGTGTAGGTGATGGTGAGCGTGCCGGTGGTGCCGTGGCCCCAGCGGAGGGCACCGGTGGCCGTCATGGACATCATCGAGCCCATCACCGTCGTGGACTCGACGCGTGCCGAGTCGGCCTTCCGGGTGGACCGTTCGGCGGCGATCAGGGCCGCTGTGGGCCTGGCATGGCCGCCCGGACTGCCGGAGGAGGTGCAGGCCGCCGTCGGTGCCAGCGCGGTCGCCACCGCGATCGAGAGGGCCACGCGGCGCACGGTCGTGCTCTTCATCCATACCCCCCTCACGACCCCTGGGGGTCCCCTGTCTCGACGCTAACGCAGATCAGCGACACCCGTAGGGGAAAACACCCGCAGCGGAAACCACCCGCAGGGGAAACCACCCGCAGGGGAAACCACCCGCAGGGAAAAAGGGAACAGGCCCCGCACCTCGGAAGGTGCGGGGCCTGTGACCGGTTGAGGTGAGCCGTCAGGCTCAGACCGCCGCCGGGTCCTCCTCGACGAGGAGGTTGCGGGTGCGGTTCGGGTCGACCGGGATGCCGGGGCCCATCGTGGTGGTGATGGCGGCCTTCTTGATGTAGCGGCCCTTGGCGGCGGACGGCTTCAGACGGAGGATCTCCTCGATCGCCGCGCCGTAGTTCTCCACCAGCTTGCTGTCGTCGAACGACGTCTTGCCGATGATGAAGTGCAGGTTCGAGTGCTTGTCGACGCGGAACTCGATCTTGCCGCCCTTGATGTCGGTGACAGCCTTGGCGACGTCCGGGGTCACGGTGCCGGTCTTGGGGTTCGGCATCAGACCACGGGGACCGAGCACGCGGCCGAGGCGGCCGACCTTGCCCATGAGGTCCGGGGTGGCGACGACCGCGTCGAAGTCCAGGCGGCCCTTCGACACCTCGTCGATCAGCTCGTCGGCACCGACGATGTCGGCGCCCGCGGCACGCGCGGCCTCGGCACGGTCGCCGGTCGCGAAGACCAGGACCCGGGCGGTCTTACCGGTGCCGTGCGGAAGGTTCACGGTGCCACGGACCATCTGGTCGGCCTTGCGCGGGTCGACGCCCAGACGCAGGGCGACCTCGACGGTGCCGTCGAACTTGGTCGTGGAGGTCTCCTTGGCGAGACGGACGGCCTCGAGCGGGGCGTAGAGCTTCTCCCGGTCGATCTTGGCGTCCGCAGCGCGAAGGGACTTGCTGCGCTTGCTCACTGAAAGCTCCTGTGTGTTCTAGGAGTCGTGGTCCGGGCCGAGCAGGCCCTGCCACGGGTTGGCTTACGAGGTTGGGGCTCAGCCCTCGACCGTGACGCCCATGGAACGGGCGGTGCCGGCGATGATCTTCTCGGCGGCGTCCAGGTCGTTGGCGTTGAGGTCGGGCATCTTCGTCTGGGCGATCTCGCGGACCTGGTCGCGGGTGATCTTGGCGACCTTGGTCTTGTGCGGCTCGCCGGAGCCCTTCTCAATGCCCGCGGCCTTGAGGATCATCTTGGCGGCCGGCGGGGTCTTGGTGATGAAGGTGAAGGAGCGGTCCTCGTAGACCGTGATCTCCACCGGGATGACCCAACCGCGCTGCGACTCGGTCGCGGCGTTGTAGGCCTTGCAGAACTCCATGATGTTCACGCCGTGCTGACCCAGCGCGGGGCCGACCGGCGGGGCCGGGTTGGCGGCACCGGCCTGGATCTGGAGCTTGATGAGCCCCGTGACCTTCTTCTTCTTGGGAGGCATTCCGGGTCCTCTCCCGTTTCTCTGTTGATTTCCGAGTGCCCGAAGGCAACCGCACAACCCTAACGGGTAGGCTCGCGCGGCTAAAAACCGAGCAGGTCAGACAGACTGTGAGCCCGTCTGACCTGTCCGGTGGCTCTGTCGCCGGAAGGGGTCAGTTCTTCTGGATCTGGTCGAAGGAGAGCTCGACCGGCGTCTCGCGGCCGAAGATCTCGACCAGGCCCTTGACCTTCTTCGAGTCGGGGTTGATCTCGTTGATCGTGGCCTGCAGCGTGGCGAACGGGCCGTCGGTGACGGTGACCGAGTCGCCGACCTCGAAGTCCAGCACCTGGACCTCGACCTTGCGCTGCGGAGCCGGCTTGCCCTCGGCCTCCGCGGCCTCGCGGGCGGCCTTCTCCTCGGCCTCGGGGGCGAGCATCTTGACGATCTCGTCCAGCGTCAGCGGGTACGGGTCGTAGGCGTTGCCCACGAAGCCGGTGACGCCGGGGGTGTTGCGGACGACGCCCCAGGACTCGTTGGTCAGGTCCATGCGGACGAGGACGTAACCCGGCAGCTTGTTCTGCTTGATCGTCTTGCGGTCGCCGTTCTTGATCTGGACGACCTCCTCCTGCGGCACTTCGGCCTGGAAGATGTAGTCCTCGACGTTCAGCGAGACGGCGCGCTGCTCCAGGTTGGTCTTCACGCGGTTCTCGTAGCCGGCGTAGGTGTGGATGACGTACCACTCGCCGGGCAGGGTCCGCAGCTCCTCGCGGAGCTTCTCGATCGGGTCGCGGTCGTCCTCGACCTCTTCCTCGATCTCTTCCTCGCCCTCGGCCTCCGCTGCGGCGGTCTCGTCCGCGACGGCGTCGGCAGCCTCGACCTCGGCGGAGGCCTCGGTGTCCTCGCTGTCCGCGCCCTCGACGGTGTCGAGCTCGTCCTCGACGGACTCGACCGGCTCGATGGCGTCGTTCACGTTCGGGTCAGACACGGTGGCTGCTTCTTCCTGGATACATAGGGGTGGAACATGCGAAAGGAGCGCCGGGGCATCTCGGCGCTCTTCGCTCTGGGCTCAGCCGAAGACGTACTTGGCGGCGTGGCTGAGTCCATAGTCAATCACGGTCACCAGGCCGATCATGATGACGACGAAGATGATCACCACGGTCGTGTACGTCGTCAGCTGGCTGCGCGTCGGCCAGACGACCTTGCGGAGCTCGGCGACGATCTGGCGGTAGAAAAGCGCGAGGCGCTTCAGCGGGCCTTTCTTGGCACGCTTGCCACCCTTGCGGGCCTTCTTCTTGGACTCCGGCGCCTCGTCCTGGGCATCAGGCATGTCGATGGAGCCCACGGCGTCCGTCACTCGTCCTCACCTGATTCCGGGTCGTGGCCGTGCCGCGCCCGGTCTGAGCCGCACGGCGGTGCAATGCTGTACGTACATGCGCACACATCCTGGCGAAGGTGTGTGTAGCAGGGCCGGAGGGACTTGAACCCCCAACCGCTGGTTTTGGAGACCAGTGCTCTACCAATTGAGCTACGACCCTTTGTGTGTCCCCAACGTACCGCATCCACTCGGATGCTTGGTGTGCACCGTGCGAGCGCGGCTGCTGAAGGCCAACGAGGTGAGAGTGTACGTGGTCTTGGGCCGGGCGTCGAACAGAAAGGGGCGGTGGGGGCCCTGCCTGGCGGAAGATCGCCTGCCCGCGGGGCCGATCCGGACTGTTGTTCAGGGGTCTGCCCGGTCCTGTTCAGTCCGTGAAACCCGCGTGCCGCGCAGGTTTCCTGTCTGAAACCATGGGGTCCATGAGCGCTGCAACCCCTCCCACCGAGCGCCGGGTCTCCGCCCGAGTCGGCGCGATCTCCGAGTCCGCCACCCTCGCCGTGGACGCCAAGGCCAAGGCCCTCAAGGCCGCCGGGCGTCCGGTGATCGGCTTCGGCGCCGGTGAGCCCGACTTCCCGACGCCGGACTACATCGTCGAGGCCGCGGTCGAGGCCTGCAAGAACCCGAAGTACCACCGGTACACCCCGGCCGGCGGCCTGCCCGAGCTGAAGGCCGCGATCGCCGCGAAGACTCTGCGCGACTCGAATTACGAGGTCGACCCGTCGCAGATCCTGGTCACCAACGGCGGCAAGCAGGCCATCTACGAGGCCTTCGCCGCGATCCTCGACCCGGGCGACGAAGTCATCGTCCCGGCGCCGTACTGGACGACCTACCCCGAGTCGATCCGTCTCGCCGGTGGCGTGCCGGTCGAGGTGGTCGCCGACGAGACCACCGGCTACCGCGTGTCCGTGGAGCAGCTGGAGGCGGCCCGCACGGAGAAGACGAAGGTCGTCCTGTTCGTGTCGCCGTCGAACCCGACCGGCGCGGTCTACAGCGCCGAGGACGCCGAGGCGATCGGCCGCTGGGCCGTCGAGCACGGGCTGTGGGTGATGACCGACGAGATCTACGAGCACCTGGTCTACGGCGACGCGACGTTCACGTCGCTGCCGGCGATCCTGCCGGAGCTGCGCGACAAGTGCATCGTGGTCAACGGTGTCGCGAAGACGTACGCGATGACCGGCTGGCGGGTCGGGTGGATCATCGGTCCGAAGGACGTCGTCAAGGCCGCGACGAACCTGCAGTCGCACGCCACGTCGAACGTGTCGAACGTCGCGCAGGTGGCCGCGCTGGCCGCCGTCTCCGGTGACCTGGACGCCGTCGCCGCGATGCGTGAGGCCTTCGACCGGCGCCGGAAGACGATCGTGCGGATGCTCAACGAGATCGACGGCGTGGTGTGCCCGGAGCCCGAGGGCGCGTTCTACGCCTACCCGTCGGTGAAGGCGCTGATCGGCAAGGAGATCCGCGGCAGGCGTCCGCAGGACACCGTGGAGCTGGCCGCGCTGATCCTGGAGGAGGCCGAGGTCGCGGTGGTGCCCGGTGAGGCGTTCGGTACGCCGGGTTACCTGCGGCTGTCGTACGCGCTGGGCGACGAGGACCTCGTCGAGGGCGTGAGCCGGATCCAGAAGCTGCTGGCGGAGGCCAGGGGCTGACGTCCGCTTCCTTGAATGGGGTCACCTACCGAATGCGGGAGGTGACCCCATTTGTTTGTGCGAGCAAGACCACTAACGGTGAAACCGCTACCGGCGCGCCGGACGCGTACGGCAGGATCTTGGGATGGAGCGTGTACGTGATGTCTCTGAGCTGCCGAAAGCCCATCTGCATCTGCACTTCACCGGGTCGATGCGGTCCGGCACCCTGCTGGAGCTGGCCGACAAGTACGGCGTGCGTCTGCCCGAGGCCCTGACCGACGCGCTGACCAGTGGGGAGCCGCCGAGACTGCGGGCGACGGACGAGCGGGGCTGGTTCCGCTTCCAGCGGCTGTACGACGCGGCGCGCTCGTGCCTGAGGGAGCCGGAGGACATCCGTCGGCTGGTGCGGGAGGCGGCGGAGGAGGATCTGCGGGACGGGTCGGGGTGGCTGGAGATCCAGGTGGACCCGACCTCGTACGCGCCGCGGCTGGGCGGTCTGATCCCGGCGCTGGAGATCATCCTGGACGCGGTGGAGTCCGCGATGCGGGAGACCGGGCTCGGGATGCGGGTGCTGGTGGCCGCGAACCGCATGAAGCATCCGCTGGACGCGCGCACGCTGGCGCGGCTGGCGGTGCGGTACGCGGACCGGGGGGTTGTCGGGTTCGGTTTGTCGAACGACGAGCGGCGGGGAATGGCGCGGGACTTCGACCGGGCGTTCGCGATCGCGCGGGACGGGGGCCTGCTGTCGGCGCCGCACGGCGGGGAGCTGACCGGTCCGTCGTCGGTGCGGGACTGCCTGGACGACCTGGACGCGAACCGGATCGGCCACGGGGTGCGGGCGGCGGAGGACCCACGGCTGCTGAAGCGGCTGGCCGAGCGGGGGGTGACGTGCGAGGTGTGCCCCGCGTCGAACGTGGCCCTGGGTGTGTACGAGAAGCCGGAGGACGTGCCGCTGCGCACCCTGTTCGAGGCGGGGGTGCCGATGGCGCTGGGCGCGGACGACCCGCTGCTGTTCGGCTCCCGTCTGGCGGCGCAGTACGAGATCGCTCGGGAGTATCACGGCTTCACGGACCCGGAGCTCGCGGAGCTGGCCCGTCAGTCGATCCGTGCCTCGGCGGCGCCCACGGACACGAAGGCGAAGCTGCTGGCGGGGGTGGACGACTGGCTGGCCTGAACCCCGCCGGCGGACCGGTGCCGGTCACCATCTGAACAGCACTCCACGCCAGGTCCAGCCCGAGTCGAGCACCGCGTTCCGCAGGGAGTGGCTCATCTCCCGCGAGTCGAAGCGGAACGTCTCGACCCGGCGTCGGCGGCCGTCGGGCCCCCGCTCGTACGTCCACTGCCGGGACACCGTGGGCGTCGGCCCCCGGCCGTACCGCCTGCTGCGGTCGGGCGAGAGGTCCCACCTCTCCTCAAGGACACGTACCTCGTGGTGCTCCGGGACCAGGCGCATCCGGGTCCTGAGCCTCGTCCTCAGCTCCCTGACCTGCCATTCGGCCACCAGGTCGGCCTTCTCCGCGGGAAGCGCGTTGCGTATGCGATACGGCACCTCCGGGCCGTCGAGGACGAGCAGCGCGGCGCGGACGTCCGCGGCGGGCAGCGGTACGACACCGGGGTCGGGGTACCTGGTGCCGGCCAGCTTGTCGAAGAGACCCATGGGGGCAACCCAGTCGTGGCCGGCGCGGCCGTGATCGGTTCCTACAGGCTGACGCCGATCGTCACCGGTTCGTTGACCAGGGTGATGCCGAAGGCGTCGCGGACGCCGGCGACGACCTCGCGGGCCAGGGCGAGCAGGTCCTCCGTGGTGGCCCCGCCCCGGTTGGTGAGAGCGAGGGTGTGCTTGGTGGAGATGCGGGCGGGCCCGGAGCCGTAGCCCTTCGTGAAGCCCGCCTTGTCGATCAGCCAGGCCGCGGAGGTCTTGGTGTGGCCCTCCCCCGCCGGGTACGCGGGCGGCTCCACGCCGTCGCCGAGGCGCGTGTGCACGCGGGCGCGGAAGGCGGCGAACTGCTCGTCGGTGAGGATCGGGTTGGTGAAGAAGGAGCCCGCCGACCAGGTGTCGTGGTCCTCGGGGTCCAGGACCATGCCCTTTCCGGCGCGCAGCTTGAGGACGGTGTCGCGGGCGTCGGCGAGCGGCACGCGGTCGCCCGGCTCCACCCCCAGGGCGCGGGCCGTCTCGGCGTACCTGAGGGGGCCCGAGAGGCCGTCCGCGTCCTCCAGGTCGAAGCGGACGCGCAGGACGACGTACCGCTCGGGGTCGGCCTTGAAGCGGCTGTGGCGGTAGGTGAAGGCGCAGTCCTCATTGGTCAGAGTGACCGTTTCACGCGTCGCCCGGTCGTACGCGATCACCTCGGTGATCGTGGACGAGACCTCCTGGCCGTACGCCCCGACGTTCTGGATGGGGGTCGCGCCCGCCGAGCCGGGGATGCCGGCGAGGCACTCGATGCCGGCGAGTCCGGCCTCCACCGTGCGGGCGACGGCGTCGGTCCACACCTCGCCGGCGGCCAGCTCCAGCTGCGTACCGTCGAGGGAGAAGCCCTTGGTGGCGATGACGAGTGCGGTTCCGTCGAAGCCCTTGTCGCCGATGACCAGGTTGGAGCCGCCGCCGATGAGCAGCAGCGGTGTGCCGGTGTCGTCGGCCTCGCGGACGGCGGCGATCACCTCGGCGTCGGTCGTGGCGGTGAGCAGCCGGGTGGCGGGGCCGCCCAGCCGGAAGGTGGTCAGCGGGGCGAGTGGGGCGTCGTGGAGTTCCTGCACGCGCCCAAGAGTAGTTGCACGCGTGCGGGGCCTCTTGCGCGCGTGCAACGCCCCGCCGCTCAGGCCAGCCGTACGACCGCCCGTGACATGCCCAGCACCTTCTGGCCCGCGCTGGTGGCCGTCAGGTCCACGCGGACGGTGTTGTCGTCGAGCTTGGCGCCGATCTTGCCGCTGACCTCGATGGTGGCGCCCTGGTCGTCGTTGGGTACGACGACGGGCTTGGTGAAGCGGACGCCGTACTCGACGACCGCGCCGGGGTCACCCGTCCAGTCGGTGACCACGCGGATCGCCTCGGCCATGGTGAACATGCCGTGCGCGATGACGTCGGGCAGGCCGACCTCCTTGGCGAACTTCTCGTTCCAGTGGATGGGGTTGAAGTCGCCGGAGGCGCCCGCGTACCGGACGAGGGTGGCGCGGGTCACGGGGAAGGTCTGCGCGGGCAGTTCGGTGCCGACCTCCACGTCGGCGTACGCGATCTTGGCGGTCATCGGTTCCTCACGCCTCCTCGGCCGCACGGGCCACCAGCTTGGTCCAGGCGGTCACGACGTGCTCGCCCGCCTCGTCGTGCACCTCGCCGCGAATGTCCAGTATGTCGTTGCCCGCCATGGACTTGATCGCCTCGATGGTGGAGGTGACCGTGAGCCGGTCGCCGGCGCGCACCGGGCGGGTGTAGGCGAACTTCTGGTCGCCGTGCACCACCCGGTTGTAGTCCAGGCCGAGCTCCGGGTCATGGATGACCTGCCCCGCGGCCTTGAAGCTGATCGCGAAGACGAAGGTGGGCGGAGCGATCACGTCGGGGTGGCCCAGCGCCTTGGCTGCCTCCGCGTCCGTGTAGGCCGGGTTGGTGTCTCCCACGGCCTGAGCGAACTCACGGATCTTCTCCCGGCCCACCTCGTAGGGCTCGGTGGGCGGGTAGGTCCGCCCGACGAAGGACTGGTCGAGCGCCATGGGCTCGGCACCTCCTGGTGTCAGCTGTGGATGACCGGTTCCCCCTGGGGTGGACCGGTGAGTGAAGTGAAACGACGCGAGGCCGCCCCCCAGCATGATGGGGGACGGCCTCGTGTACGAGCCTGTTTTATCGCGTCTCGCGGTGCGCGGTGTGCGCGTTGCAACGCGGGCAGTGCTTCTTCATCTCAAGACGGTCCGGGTTGTTACGCCGGTTCTTCTTGGTGATGTAGTTCCGCTCCTTGCACTCCACGCAGGCCAGCGTGATCTTCGGGCGGACGTCGGTGGCAGCCACGTGAGTGCTCCTATGACGAACGGTTGACTGGTTTAACGCAAGAAGAGTAGCCGATCGAAGGACCGACCCCGCAATCGGCTACTGAGAGTAGCGGTGACCGGACTTGAACCGGTGACACAGCGATTATGAGCCGCTTGCTCTACCGACTGAGCTACACCGCTTTGATGTGGTCGGACCCCGCCTCGCGGCGGGAACCCGTCACACCAGAGCCCCAAAACGGAATCGAACCGTTGACCTTCTCCTTACCATGGAGACGCTCTGCCGACTGAGCTATTGGGGCGAGCGATGAAGACATTACACGGTCCGCCGCCGTTCACCCAAATCCGTTTCGCGACCCCCACTCCGCCTGGTCCGGCGGTCTTCCCGGACACCTCAGCAGCCCCTCAGGCACCACCGCCCGTACGGCGGACCACGCCGGTACGACTATTGCGCTCCTGCACGCCGGGGACTGATCGTCGCCCTAGGCTCGACTCACTCTGCGTGATCTTGCGCCCCCTACTGCGCAGCCCCCGAGCCGAGGAGCGCGATGCCCGACAGCCAGCCGCAGCCACCCCCTTCGTCGAGCTCGAACGAGTCGGCCCCACTCCTGCTGTGCGGGGCGCGGCTCACCGACGGCCGGACCGTGGACGTGCGGCTGTGCGGCGGGCGCATCGAGGCGGTCGGCACGGCCGGCAGCCTCGCGGCGGGCGGAACGACCGGTGGCGGCACTCGCGTGGACCTCGGTGGCTACCTGCTGCTGCCGGCCCCCGCGGAGCCGCACGCGCACGCCGACACCGCGCTGTCGGCCGACCGGAGCGGGCCGGTCTCGTACGACCCCCAGGAGGTCCAGCGCCGGGCCACGGAGGCCGCGCTGCTGCAGCTCGGGCACGGGGCGACCGCGGTCCGGGCGCATGTGCGCGTGGGCGACGTCCAGGGGCTGGGCGCGCTGGCCGCCGTCCTGCAGGCGCGGCGGGCGCTGGGCGGGCTGACCGAGCTGACGACGGTGGCGGTGCCGCGGCTGCTGACCGGAGCGGCCGGGGCCGACGGGCTGGCGATGCTGCGGGACGCGGTGAAGATGGGCGCCTCGGTGGTGGGCGGGTGTCCGGATCTCGACCCCGATCCGACGGGGTACGTGGAGGCGGTCCTGCAGGTCGCCTCCGAGCACGGCTGTCCGGTCGATCTCCACACGGACGCCGCCGACCCGGCGCGGCTGGCCCGGCTGGCCGCGATGGCGGGAGGGCTGCGCCCGGGGGTGGTGCTCGGCCCGTGCGGCGGCCTCGGGCGGCTGCCCGCCGAGGTGGCGTCGCGGACCGCGGACCAGCTGGCGGCGGCCGGGGTGACGGTGGTGTGCCTGCCGCAGGGCGGCTGCGGGGGCGTCGACCGCCGGGGCATGGCTCCGGTACGGCTGCTGCGGGCGGCCGGGGTGCGGGTGGCCGCCGGGAGCGGCGCGCTGCGGGACGTGTCGAATCCCGTGGGACGCGGGGATCCGCTGGACGCGGCCTACCTGCTGGCCTCGCGGTACGGACTGCGGCCGGAGGACGCCTATGACGCCGTGAGTTCCGCACCGCGGGAGGTGCTGGGGTTGCCCGAGGTACGGGTGGAGGCGGGCTTTCCGGCCGAGTTGCTGGCGGTGCGCGGGGACCGGCTCGCGGGGGCGCTGTCGTTGGCGTACAGCCGGGTTGTGGTGCACCGGGGGCGCGTTGTGGCGCGGACGAGCGCGGTGCGGGAGTACTGCGATTCCTCGACGGTGGTGGAGCTGGGCTTGCCCAGGCAGGGGCGCGGCGAGTTGTCGTGAGGTGTTCCCGGGCGCGGGTGGGAAGCGGCTGAAGTGATGCGACGTTCGGGGTTGTCCGGGCGTACGGTCGAAGACATGCGCATTGTCATCGCTGGGGGTCATGGTCAGATCGCGCTGCGGCTGGAGCGGTTGCTCGCCGCGCGCGGAGACGAGGTCGCGGGGATCATCCGGAAGGCCGAGCAGGCCGACGACCTGCGCCGCGCCGGTGCCGAACCGATCGTGCTCGACCTGGAGTCGGCCTCGGTCGAGGAGGTCGCGGAGCGGCTGCGGGGTGCGGACGCGGCGGTCTTCGCGGCGGGCGCGGGGCCCGGTAGCGGCGCGGCCCGCAAGGACACGGTGGACAAGGCCGCGGCGGTCCTCTTCGCGGACGCGGCGATCCGGGCGGGCGTACGGCGCTTCCTGGTCGTGTCCTCCATGGGGGCGGATCCCGGACACCCGGGGAACGAGGTCTTCGACGTCTATCTGCGCGCCAAGGGCGAGGCCGACGCGTACGTGCGCTCGCTGGACGCTCTGGACTGGACGATCCTGCGCCCCGGTCAGCTGACGAACGACGCCGGTACCGGCCTGGTACGCCTGGAGGCGCACACGGGCCGCGGACCCGTCCCGCGTGACGACGTGGCCGCCGCACTCGCGGAGTTGGTCGACACCCCGGCGACGGCCGGGCTGACGCTGGAGCTGATCAGCGGTTCGACGCCGGTGTCGGTGGCGGTCAAGTCGGTGGCGGGGAACTGAGGTGGGCGCCGAGGGAGTTCCGCCGGAGCGCGAGGCGCTGCTGCGGCGGATGTACGAGGTGTTCTCGACGGACGAGCGGGACGCGTTCCTTGAGCGCTGTCTGGCCCCGGACGTGGACTGGCCGAACATGCTGGACGGGGTCAGGCTGCGGGGGCGTGAGGCCGTACGTGCCTACTGGACCCGGCAGTTCGCGGCGGGCCACCCCCTCGTACGCCTGGAGGGCATGCGGCTCGACGGGGACGGCGAGGCGGTCGTGGCGACGGTGCGGACCGGGATGCGGGACGCGTCGGGTGACCGGTGGTCGCCGGAGACGGTCGAGCACGTGTACCGGTTCGGCGGGGACGGGCTGGTGGCGCGGATGGATGTACGGGCGGGGGCTGAGGGGGCCTGAGTGAGCCCGAGGGCGCCAGGTGAGCCAGAGGGGGGCCTGGGCAGCTGAAACAGCTAGAACAGGGGGAGCTGTCCGGGGAAGTCGGGGACGACGTATCCGTCCAACGACGGTTGCACCCCACCGATTTGGGCCAGCCGACGGGAGCCG
Organism: Streptomyces sp. S.PNR 29; assembly: GCF_030386795.1. Taxonomy (GTDB): domain Bacteria; phylum Actinomycetota; class Actinomycetes; order Streptomycetales; family Streptomycetaceae; genus Streptomyces. The sequence continues at coordinate 274,150 of NZ_JANUQM010000001.1, read as the reverse complement.
GGACATGACGTGAGTTCCCCGCTCTCGCGTGCGCCGGGCGGGTCGTGGCGCGCGTAGCGCCCCGCGACGACGGCGATCTCGCGGCGGCACTCGGGGCAGGGGCTGCGACGGGTGGACATGGGGCCAGTGTGCCCCGCGTCGCCCTGAGAACTGACCGACCCCGACCTGCTCGACTCAAACGAAGAGACCCCCTCCGCTCTGCGTTTCCGCAGTTCGGAGGGGGTCTTCCCCAGTGTGGCGGCGCCAGGATTCGAACCTGGGAAGGCTGAGCCGGCAGATTTACAGTCTGCTCCCTTTGGCCGCTCGGGCACACCGCCGGGGTCGCTGCCCTTCGAACCGCTTTTCGGCGGCGCTCCGTGGCAACGACGTAAACAATACCCGATACGGAGGGGTGCTTCGCCACCCGATTGATCGGCGCCGGGAGGGCGGGGGGTGGCTAGGCTTGTCCGGATGCGGCCCGTGACCCTGCCGGGCTCGGCGGCCGCCCACGTACGCCGGTACGCACCCGATACGCACCCCGATACAAGGAGCCACAGGACATGGCCGACTCCAGTTTCGACATCGTCTCGAAGGTCGAGCGGCAGGAGGTCGACAACGCCCTCAACCAGGCCGCCAAGGAGATCTCGCAGCGCTACGACTTCAAGGGCGTGGGTGCCTCGATCTCGTGGTCCGGGGAGAAGATCCTCATGGAGGCGAACTCCGAGGACCGGGTGAAGGCCGTCCTCGACGTCTTCCAGTCCAAGTTGATCAAGCGCGGCATCTCGCTGAAGGCACTGGACGCGGGCGAGCCCCAGCTGTCCGGCAAGGAGTACAAGATCTTCGCTTCGATCCAGGAGGGCATCTCCCAGGAGAACGCCAAGAAGGTGGCGAAGATCATCCGCGACGAGGGCCCGAAGGGCGTGAAGGCCCAGGTGCAGGGCGACGAACTCCGGGTCAGCTCCAAGAGCCGCGATGACCTGCAGGCCGTGATCGCCCTGCTGAAGGGCAAGGACTTCGACTTCGCCCTGCAGTTCGTGAACTACCGGTGAGCCGCCGCCGGCCGGTCGTCGACTGATCCCCCGTCGTACGAGGAAGGGTGGGCGCCCTCGGTGCCCACCCTTCTTGCCTGCCGGCCGCGGTCCAGGGGCGCGGTCAGTCGCGTGAGTTGCCGAAGAGGAGGCGGTAGGCGATCAGCAGGACGAGTGAGCCGCCGATCGCCGCGGCCCAGGTGGCGCCGTCGTAGAAGTCCTTGCTGACGGGATGGTCGAGCCAGCGGGCCGAAATCCAGCCACCGATGAACGCACCGGCGATGCCGATCAGCGTCGTGCCGACCAGCCCACCCGGGTCGCGACCCGGCAGCAGGAATTTGGCGATGGCTCCGGCCAACAGTCCCAGGATGATCCAGCTGATGATGCCCATGCCGTGAACCTGCCCTTCCACACTGTGCCCGCACTGTTCCGGCACTGTGATCTTGCTCCCGAACAGGCCGGGTTCGTCCGTCGCGCGTCGTACCTCCGCGGAACTGTCACACGCGTGTCCGCGCCGTGAGTCCTCGCGTGTTCATGTCCTCGCGTGTTCATGTCCTCTTGGTGAACAGGACGTCCCGGCCGCACTGCGCGGTTGCAGTGCTCAGTAGGGTGCGGGCCATGGCGCATTCTGCTTCCGAACTGCGGCGCACCCTCGGGGTGGGGGACGCCGTCGTCATCGGGCTCGGATCGATGATCGGTGCCGGGATCTTCGCCGCCCTGGGGCCCGCGGCGCGCGCTGCCGGGTCCGCTCTGCTGATCGGGCTCGGGGTCGCCGCCGTGGTCGCTTACTGCAACGCCACCTCATCGGCGCGACTGGCCGCCCTGTATCCGGCCTCGGGCGGCACATATGTCTACGGGCGCGAGCGGCTCGGGGAGTTCTGGGGCTATCTCGCGGGCTGGTCGTTCGTGATCGGGAAGACGGCCTCCTGTGCGGCGATGGCGCTCACCGTGGGCGCGTACGTCTGGCCGGGGCAGGCGCACGCGGTGGCGGTCGCGGCCGTGGTGGCGCTGACCGCGGTGAACTACGGCGGCATCCAGAAGTCCGCCTGGCTGACGCGGGCGATCGTTGCGGTGGTCCTGGCGGTCCTCGCTTCCGTGGTGGTCGTGTGTCTGGGGTCGGGCCAGGCCGATGCCGGGCGCCTGGACGCCGGGGCGTCGGGGGGCGTCGGCGGGGTGCTGCAGGCGGCAGGCCTGCTGTTCTTCGCCTTCGCTGGGTACGCGCGGATCGCGACCCTCGGTGAGGAGGTACGGGATCCGGCGCGCACCATCCCCCGCGCGATCCCGCTGGCTCTGGGCATCACGCTGGCGGTGTACGCGTGTGTGGCGGTGGCGGTCCTTTCCGTGCTGGGATCGGACGGGCTCGGGCATGCGGGCGCGCCGCTGGCCGACGCAGTGCGGGCGGCCGGGGTGCCGGGGCTGGCTCCGGTGGTGCGGGTGGGCGCCGCCGTGGCCGCGCTGGGCTCGCTGCTCGCCCTGATCCTGGGCGTCTCGCGCACGACGCTGGCCATGGCCCGGGACGGTCATCTGCCCGGCGCGCTGGCCGCCGTACATCCGCGTTTCAAGGTGCCGCACCGGGCTGAGCTGGCCGTGGGTGCGGTGGTCGCGGTCCTGGCCGCCACGGTGGACGTCCGGGGCGCGATCGGGTTCTCCTCCTTCGGTGTGCTCGCGTACTACGCCGTCGCCAACGCCTCGGCCTGGACGCTCGGGTCGGCTCCGGCGGCGCGGGTGGTGCCGGCGGTGGGGCTGCTCGGGTGCGTGGTACTGGCGTTCTCGCTTCCGGTGGTGTCGGTGGCTGTGGGCGCGGGTGTGCTGGTGGCGGGCGTGATCGCGTACGGGGTGCGGCGGTGGGCGGCCGGGCGGTAGGCCGCCCGGCCGGACGCCCGCGGCTGCCGGCCGCGGGCGCGCGGCTGGTGTGATCCGGGGCTCTGCTGGGGACGATCAGGCGGCTCTGCTCGGGACGGTCCGGTGGCGCCGTTCGGAACGGTCCGGTGGCGCCGTTCGGAACGATCAGGCGGCTCTGCTCGGGACGGCCCGGTGGCTCTGCTCGGGACGGTCAGCGCGGCAGCTCAGGACAGTCCCGTGGCTGCTCAGGACGCCTTCGCGGGCGTCGCGCGTATGCGGGTGTCGGTCCAGGGTTGCATCTCCAGCTCCTCGTTCATCTCGTCGTACCAGCCCGTGCCGTCCACCCAGGCATGCAGCCAGTCCCTGAGGCTCGGGGCGTCCACGAACCAGGCGCGGTCGGGGTCGCCCGGGTTCGGCTCGAACAGCAGGACGGTGGCCTCCGGGGCGTGGCAGTCCACACACGCGTACATCGCGCAGCCCCAGTGGGATATCGGCAGGACGCCCTCGGGCCAGGGCCAGTCGGGGTCCTGGCGGCCGCTCGCTCGGTTGGCGAGGTACTGCACGACGGCGGCGGGTTCGCCGGCGGGCGGACTGTCGAGGAGGGGCAGCAGACCGTACTCCGGGCCGAATCCGCCGTCTCCTATGCGCAGGTAGAGCTCGGCGAGCAGCGGCGGCAGGCGGAAGCCCAGGGTCGCCTCGGCGCGGGCCAGCGTGGCCGCATCGACGGGCTCGGGGAGGGAAGTCCAGCCCCAGGGGCGGGTGTTGCGGGCCTTGGCCGCCACCCGTGCCAGCAACTGCTCGGTCTCGGTCATGGGTTCATGATGCAGGCCGCCACTGACAATCGGAGTGGCCTGTGGACAACCGCGAGGCTGTGGAAAAACGGGCGGTTCGCGGGGGCGCCGCTTGCTGCTCTACCAGCGCGTCGAGAATGCCTCGTCGGTCCGCACGATCTCCCGCCCCAGCGGGAACAGCGAGACCGGGATCAGCTTGAAGTTGGCGATCCCGAGGGGGATGCCGATGATCGTGACGCACAGGGCGATGCCGGTGACGATGTGGCCGATGGTGAGCCACCAGCCCGCGAGGACCAGCCACAGGACGTTGCCGACGAAGGAGGCAGCGCCCGCTTCCCGGCGCTCGACCGTCGTGTACCCGAACGGCCACAGGGCGTAGACGCCGATACGGAACGCGGCTATGCCGAACGGGATGCCGATGATGGTGATGCACAGGAGCAGGCCCGCGGCCAGGTAGCCGAGGAACAGCCAGAAGCCACTCAGGACGAGCCATATGACGTTGAGGATGGTCTTCACTGGTACCGACCTGCCATTTTCTCGAGCCGGGCGATGCGGTCCGCCATCGGCGGGTGGGTGGAGAACATCTTCGAGAGCCCCTGACCCGGGCGGAAGGGGTTCGCGATCATCATGTGGCTGGCGGTCTCGATGCGGGGCTCCGGGGGCAGCGGGAGCTGCTTGGCACCCAGTTCGAGCTTACGCAGGGCGCTGGCCAGGGCGAGTGGATCACCGGTGAGCTGGGCGCCGGAGGCGTCGGCCTCGTACTCCCGGGAGCGGCTGATGGCCAGCTGGATGAGGGAGGCGGCGAGGGGGCCCAGGATCATGATCAGCAGCATGCCGAGAAGCCCGGGGCCGTCATCGTCCTCCGAGCGTCCGACGGGGATCAGCCAGGCGAAGTTGACCAAGAACATGATCACGGAGGCGAGGGCGCCGGCGACCGAGGAGATGAGGATGTCGCGGTTGTAGACGTGGCTGAGCTCGTGGCCGATGACACCGCGCAGCTCACGCTCGTCCAGGAGGCGCAGGATGCCGTCGGTGCAGCACACGGCGGCGTTGCGCGGATTGCGGCCGGTGGCGAAGGCGTTCGGCGCCTCCGTCGGGGAGATGTAGAGGCGGGGCATGGGCTGGCGGGCCTGGGTGGAGAGCTCTCGGACCATGCGGTACAGACCGGGGGCTTCGAACTCGCTCACGGGCCGGGCGCGCATCGCGCGTAGTGCCAGCTTGTCGCTGTTCCAGTACGCGTACGCGTTGGTGCCCAGTGCTACCAGGACGGCGACGATGAGCCCGGCACGGCCGAAGAAACTGCCGATGACGATGATGAGTGCGGACAGTCCCCCGAGGAGTACTGCTGTCCTGAGCCCGTTGTGCCGGCGGTGCACGGTGCGCCCTCCATGTCGTGCAGCAGGGGAACCCCTTATTGGCTGAATCTTGCTTGCTCGTCTCCGATGCCACCGGTGCCGTGGTGTCACGTCCAGTGGACCCTTCCGTACTGGTCAACGCCAGGCGAGGGCGACCAGTTCCCTTGTGCGTACGGCGGCGCGCGTGGGCCGTCCGGGTGAGGGCCGCGGGATACGGCACGCGCGCGTGGGGGTCGAGTGCCCCACGCGCGCGTGGTGAATGCGACGGGTGCTCAGAAGAGCCCGGTGTCGGTGAAGCGCAGGACGAGCTGGGGCGCTCCGGAGAGGGCGATGCCGAGGACGGCGGTCACGGTGATCGCGGCCGTGAGAGGTGCCGGGACACGGTGCTTTTCGGGGGCGCCCTCGGGGGCGCGGAACAGCAGGGCCGTCCACTGCAGGTAGTAGAACAGCGCGATGACGACGTTGACGGCCATGATCACGGCGAGCCAGCCGAGGCCCGCGTCGACGGCCGCGGAGAAGACGGTGACCTTCGCGAAGAGGCCGATGATGCCCGGCGGCAGCCCGGCGAGGCAGAGCAGGAAGAACGCCAGGAGCAGGGCTGCGAGCGGGTTCGTCGCGTAGAGGCCGCGGTAGTCGGTGATGCGGTTGAGGGACCTCGTACGGCCGACGAGCGCGGCCACGGCGAAGGCGCCGAGGTTCACGGCGCCGTACATGAGGGCGTAGGCGACGGTGGAGCCGATCGGCTTCTGGGCGTCCTCGGCGTACGCGGCTGCGGCTATCGGCACCAGGAGGTAGCCGGCCTGGCCGATGGACGACCAGGCGAGCAGTCGTACCGCGCTGTACGCGCGCGTGGCCTGTTGCCGGAGGGCGCCGACGTTGCCGACGGTCATGGTGAGGGCGGCCAGCGCCGCGAGGGCCGGGCCCCAGACGTCGGCGTACGAGGGGAGGGCGATGACCGTGACGAGGATGAGGCCGGAGAAGCCGACCGCCTTGCCGACGACCGACAGGTAGGCGGCGACCGGGAGGGGCGCTCCCACGTAGGTGTCCGGCACCCAGAAGTGGAAGGGCACGGCGGCCGTCTTGAAGGCGAAGCCGACGAGGGTGAGGACGACTCCGGTCTGGGCGAGCGTGTGGAGCTGTCCGTCGACGTGTCGGATCCGGTCGGCGATCTGGGTGAGGTAGAGGGTGCCCGTGGAGGCGTACACGAAGCTGATGCCCATCAGGCTGACCGCGGTGGCGGTGACCGAGGACAGGAAGAACTTCAGGGCCGCTTCGGAGGACTTCCGGTCGCCGTGGCGGAGGCCTACGAGTGCGAAGGCCGGCAGGGAGGCGACCTCCAGGGCGACGATGAGGGTCGCCAGGTCGCGGGAGGCGGGCAGGAGGGCGGCGCCGGCCGCGGAGGACAGCAGCAGGAACCAGAACTCGCCGTCGGGGAGTTCCTTGCGGGCGTCCTTCAGGGCGGTGACGGACAGCAGGGCGGCGAGGAGGGCGCCGCCGAGGACGAGGAACTGGATGACGAGGGTGAAGCGGTCCGCCGTGTAGCTGCAGACGCCGGCGTCGCCGGTCAGGCAGAAGGTGGAGCGGTCGCCGTCCAGGATGGGCAGCAGCATGAGCGTGGAGGCGGCGAGGCCGGCGACCGAGGCCCAGCCGAGCAGCGCCTTCCTGCTGTCGTCGACGAAGAGGTCGGCGACGAGGACGACGAGTCCGACGACCGCGGCGATGGTGGGCGGCGCGATGGCGAGCCAGTCGACGGACTGGACGAGGGAGCTCATCGGGTGCCTCCTGCGAGGAGCTGCTGCACGGCCGGGTCGGTCAGGCCGAGGAGGGCCCTGGGCCACAGCCCGGCGACGACGGTGAGGACGACGAGCGGGCTCCAGGCCGCGAACTCGTAGCGGCGGACGTCGGTGAGCCTCGGGGCTTCCTGTGGGACGGCGCCCATGCAGACCCGGCGCACCACGATGAGCATGTACGCGGCCGTCAGCAGCGTGCCGAACGCGCCGATCGCCATGAAGGTGAGGAAGGCGGGGCGGCTGAGGTCGGCGGCGGGCTCGAACGCCCCGAACAGTGCCAGCATCTCGCCCCAGAACCCGGCCAGGCCGGGCAGGCCGAGCGAGGCTACGGCGCCGAAGGCGAGCAGGCCGCCGAGGCGTGGTGCCTTGCCGTACAGGGCCGCTCCCGTTTCCTCGGCGAGGGTGTCGAGGTCGGTGGTGCCGGTGCGGTCCTTCAGCGCGCCGACCAGGAAGAAGAGCAGGCCGGTGATGAGGCCGTGGGCGATGTTGGCGAACAGGGCGCCGTTCACGCCGGTCGGGGTCATGGTGGCGATGCCGAGCAGGACGAAGCCCATGTGACCGACGGAGGAGTAGGCGATGAGGCGCTTCAGGTCGCCCTTCGCGCCCTGCTTGGCGAGGGCCAGGCAGGCCAGGGATCCGTAGATGATCCCGACGACGGCGAAGGCGGCGAGGTAGGGCGCGAAGGTGCGGAAGCCGTCCGGTGCGACGGGGAGAAGAATACGGACGAACCCGTACGTACCCATCTTCAGCAGGACACCGGCCAGCAGGACCGAGCCGACGGTCGGCGCGGCGGTGTGGGCGTCGGGCAGCCAGCTGTGCAGCGGCCACATCGGCGTCTTGACCGCGAGCCCGATCCCGATCGCCAAAACCGCGATGACCTGCACGGATGTGGTCAGCGACCGGCCGTTGTCAGTGGCGAGTGCCACCATGTCGAATGTGTCCGCGTTGATTCCGATCAGGAGCAGCCCGAGCAGCATGACCACGGAGCCGAGCAGCGTGTAGAGGATGAACCGCCACGCGGCCTGGCTCCGGCCCTCGCCGCCCCAGCGGGCGATGAGGAAGTACATCGGGATGAGCACCATCTCGAAGGCGAGGAAGAACAGCAGCAGGTCGAGTACGGCGAAGGTCGCGAGGGTGCCGGACTCCAGGACGAGCAGCAGCGCGACGAAGGCCTTCGGGGTCGGCCCCGCAGGCATCTTGAAGTACGAGTACAGCGCGCAGAGGAAGGTCAGCAGCGCGGTCAGCACCAGAAGGGGGAGAGAGATGCCGTCGATGCCGAGGTGGATGCGTACGTCGAGTGCGGGGATCCAGCTGATGTCCGTGCTGGCCTGCATCTTCGACGGCTGGTCGTGGTCGAAGCCGAGCGCGAGGACGATCGCGGCGATGAGGACCGCGCCGGTGACGGTCACGCCGTGCCGCAGCACGGCCTGCTCGGGCGACTTCCCCTTCAGTCCGGGCGGGGCCGGCAGGAGAGCGGCGGCGGCACCGAGGAGCGGGCCGACGACGACGAACGCCAGAAGGAACTGCATCACGGACTCGCTGATATCGATCACGTCTGCTCACGCTCCCGTGGCGACGAGGACGGCGGCGACCACCAGGACGACGGTGCCGGCGAGCAGCGCGCTCACATAGGTCTGCACATTGCCGGTCTGGGCGCGCCGGACGGCGGCCCCGAGCCAGCGGGGTAGGGCGCCCGCACCGTGTACGTAGGTCTCCACGACCTCGCGGTCGAGGAACCGGACGAGACGCGCTCCGGCCTGGACCGGGCGGACGAACAGGGCCGCGTACACGGCGTCCAGGTGGAAGCCGACGGCCGCGTGGCGGTGCAGCGGGCCGAGCAGGAGCCGTCCCGGGTCGGACGGGTCGGGTGCGTAGGCGATGCTCCCGTACGCCGGCTCGTGGGTGGCGATGGCCTCGGCCTCGACCTGCCCGGCGTCGCCCTCCGGGTGGGCGGCGACGGCACCCAGCGGGACTCGGGCCGCGAGCGTGGTGGTGTGCCGCCAGGCCGCGTAGGTGACGATGCCGCCGACCAGGGCCACGCCCGTGCCGAGCACGGAGGTGGTGAGGGTCGGGGTGAGGTCACGGCCGTCGAACCAGTCGGGCAGCACGCGGTAGGCGAACCCGCCGAGGGCGAGAGAGGGGACGGCGAGCACCCACAGCACCGCGTTCATGACCAGCGGCTGCCTGCCGTGGTCGGGGGCGTCGGCACCCCGGCCGCGGAAGGCCAGCAGCCACAGGCGCATCGCGTACGCGGCGGTGAGCAGGGCCGTGAGCAGTCCGGCGACGAGGACGGTCCAGCCCGCGGCACCGGGGCTGTGCTCGGTGTGGCCGGTGACGACGTGTTCGGCGGCGCCGAGGACGGACTCCTTGGAGAAGAAGCCGCTGAAGGGCGGGATCGCGGCGAGCGCGAGCAGCGCCACGGTCATCGTCCAGTAGGCGTCGGGGACGCGGTCGCGCAGGTTCCGCATGCGGGACATGGCGGCCAGGGAGTTGGTGCCGGCTGCGTGGATGATCACGCCGGCGGCGAGGAACAGCAGTGCCTTGAAGGCGCCGTGGGACAGGAGGTGGAAGACGGCGGCTCCGCGGTCGCCGACGGCGAGGGCGCCGGTCATGTAGCCGAGCTGGCCGATCGTCGAGTAGGCCAGGACGCGCTTGATGTCGTCCTGGGCGAGCGCGGCGAGCGCCGAGCCGACCATCGTGACCGCGGCCATGACGGCGAGGACGACCATCGCGGCCCGGGAGGCCTCGAAGACCGGGAGGAGACGGGCGATGAAGTAGACACCGGCGGCGACCATGGTCGCGGCGTGGATCAGCGCGGAGACGGGAGTCGGGCCCGCCATCGCGTCGGGGAGCCAGGAGTGCAGCGGGAACTGCGCCGACTTGCCCGCCACGCCGGCCAGGAGCAGCAGGGCGATCAGAGTCGGGTGGTCGAGTCCGCCGCTCGCGACGGCGCCCAGGACCTTGGTGATGCGGAAGGACCCGGCGTCGGTGGCGAGGGCGAACAGGCCGATGAGGAAGGGGACATCACCGAGCTTGGTCACCAGGAAGGCCTTGAGGGAGGCGGCGCGGGCCTCCGGGGTCTCCCAGTAGTGGCCGACCAGGAAGTACGAGCAGATGCCCATGATCTCCCAGCCGACCAGCAGCATCATCAGGTCGCCGGAGTAGACGACGAGGAACATCGCGGAGGTGAACAGGGACACCAGGGCCGCGTACGAGGGGTAGCGCGGGTCGTCGCGCAGATAGCCCGTGGAGTAGATCTGCACGCAGGTGGCGACGAAGCCGACCAGGACGGCGACGAGGGCGGCGAAGCCGTCGATGTGCAGGGCGAGCTCGATGGGGACCGAGCCGGTGGGCGTGAGTTCGGTGGCGGCGTTGATGGCCTGGTCGCCGCCCTGGCGCACGGCGACCAGTGCGGCGAGGACGAGGGAGGTGAGCGTCGGCAGGACGGCGAGCGGGCGGACGAAGCCGGGGGCCGTACGGCCCAGGAGCAGGCCGGCGGCGGCGCCCAGGAACGGAAGGAGGGGGACGAGGACGGCGAGGGTGGTCGTGGTCACGCGGTGGCCTCAGCCTTCTCGGCGGCCGTCGGGGTCGCGGTGGCGTCGCTGTCGGGGTCGGCGGTGCCGTGGCCTTCGGCGGTGTCGCGGAGCTTGTCGATGTCCGAGGTGCCGCGGTTGCGGTGGACGGCGAGGACGATCGCCAGACCGATGCCGATCTCGGCGGCGGCGATGGCGATGGTGAACAGGGTCAGGGCCTGGCCGGAGTGCAGGGTCTCCTCGGCGGTCCTGCTCAGCCAGACGTCGAAGGCGACCAGGTTGAGGTTGACGGCGTTGAGCATCAGCTCGACCGACATCAGGACCAGGATCGCGTTGCGGCGGGCGAGGACGCCGTACAGGCCGGTGCAGAACAGGAGGGCGGACAGGACGGCGGGATAGGCGAGGTGCATCAGCGGGCCCCTTCCGTGTCGCGTTCCGTGTCGCGTTCCGTGTCGCGTTCCGTGTCACGCCGGGTGTCCTGCGCGCCGGGGGCGGCGGGAGTGGTGCTCACCGCTCCCGGGGCGGCTGGGGTGCTGTTCGCCGCGTCCGCCTTGGCCTTGCGGGACAGGACGATCGCGCCGACCAGGGCGGCGAGGAGGAGGACGGAGAGAGCCTCGAAGGGGAGGACCCAGTTCTGGAAGAGGCTCGCTCCGGTGGCCGCGGTGGAGCCGGCGGCGGGGCCGTCGAGGTCGATCCAGGTGGTGCGGAAGGCGTCGACGACGACCCACACCAGGGCGGCCGCGGCGGCGACCGCGACGGTGAGGGCGGCCCAGCGGTTGCCGGAGTCGGCGTCCGGGGAACGGCCGATGGGGGCCTTGGTGAGCATCAGACCGAACAGGAGGAGGACGACGACGGAACCCACGTAGATGAGGACCTGCACCCAGGCGATGAACTCGGCAGTGAGCAGCAGGTACTCGACGGCGAGGCCGCCGAGGGTCACCACCAGCCACAGGGCGGCGTGCACCAGCTGCCGGGTGGTGACGGTGACGATCGCGGCGCCGAAGGTGACCAGGCCGACGAGGAGGAAGGCGATCTCGACGCCGGTCGGGGAGAGGAAACCGTGGGTGCCGGCGGCGGCCGTGGTCGTGGTCGTGGTGTCCGCCGCGAGGCGGGCGGCGGCGGCTGCGAGGGTCATTCCCGGCCCTCCCGCTTCGACTGGTCCGTCTTCGACTGGTCCGTCCTCGGCTGGTCCGTCTTCGACTGATCCGTCCTCGGCTGGTCCGTCTGCTGCTTGGAGTCCCCTGCCGGACGGGTGGGCTGCTCGGCGGCGCGGGCCTGTTCGTCGGCGTGCGGCTCGGTCTCGGGCGGAGAGGTGGGCCGGTCGTCGGCCTCGGCGAGCGCGGCCTCCTGCTGGGCGGCCAGCTTGTCGGCGGTCTTGCGGGCGGCGGCGAGTTCCTTCGGCTCCTCCGCGCCGGGGTCCAGGGCCGGCGGGGCTGGAACGGTCCACATCCACTCGCGGAGCTTGTCGCGCTCGTGGGTGAGGTCACGGATGTCGGTCTCGGCGTATTCGAACTCCGGGGACCAGAACAGGGCGTCGAAAGGACAGACCTCGATGCAGATACCGCAGTACATGCACAGGGAGAAGTCGATGGCGAAGCGGTCGAGGACGTTGCGGCTGCGTTCGCGGCCGCCGGGGGTCGCCGCCGGGACCGTCTCCTTGTGGGAGTCGATGTAGATGCACCAGTCCGGGCACTCGCGGGCGCACAGCATGCAGACCGTGCAGTTCTCCTCGAAGAGGCCGATCACGCCGCGGGTGCGGGGCGGGAGGTCGGGCTGGGCGTCCGGGTACTGCTCGGTGACGGTCTTCTTCGTCATCGTGCGGAGGGTGACGGCCAGGCCCTTGGCCAGGCCGGAGCCAGGAATGGGGGCCATGGTTACTGGATCACCACCTTGACGATGCCGGTGAGGGCGATCTGGGCGAGGGAGAGGGGGACGAGGAGGGTCCAGGAGAGTTTCTGGAGCTGGTCCTCGCGCAGGCGGGGGTAGGTCACGCGCAGCCAGATCACGATGAAGGCGAGGACGGCCGTCTTCAGCAGGGTCCACACCCAGCCGAGGCCGTCGGCGCCCCAGGGGCCGTGCCAGCCGCCCAGGAAGAGAACGGTGGTCAGGCCGCACAGGACGACGATTCCGGCGTACTCGGCGAGAAGGAAGAGGGCGAAGCGCAGACCGGTGTACTCGGTGTACGCGCCGAAGATGATCTCGGAGTCGGCGACGGGCATGTCGAAGGGGGGCCGCTGGAGCTCGGCGAGGCCGGCGACGAAGAACACGATCGCGCCGACGATCTGCCAGGGCAGCCACCACCACTCGAAGGCGTCGAGGATGCCGGGGAGGGAGACGGTGCCGGCCGCCATGGCGACGGAGGCGGCGGCGAGCAGCATCGGGAGTTCGTAGGCGAGGAGCTGGGCGGCGGTGCGGAGGCCGCCGAGGAGGGAGAACTTGTTGGCGGAGGCCCAGCCGGCCATGAGGGAGCCGAGGACTCCGACGCCCATGACGGCGAGGACGAAGAAGATCCCGGCGTCCAGGACCTGGCCGACCGCGCCTTCGCCGGGGGCGATGGGGATGGCGAGGAGGACCAGGAGGTACGGCAGCAGGGCCACGGCCGGAGCGAGCTGGAAGATTCGGCGGTCCGCGCCCGCCGGGACCACGTCCTCCTTCTGCGCGAACTTCACGCCGTCGGCGACGAGCTGGGCCCAGCCGTGGAAGCCGCCGGCGTACATCGGGCCCAGGCGGCCCTGCATGTGGGCCATCACCTTGTGCTCGGTCTGACCGATGATCAGGGGGAACGTCAGGAAGACGCCGAAGACGATCAGGAGTCGCAGGGTGACGTCGAGCGCGTCGTTCACTGCGGGCCTCCTGAGGGATTCTGGGGGGCTTCGGGGTCTGTGGGTTCTGTGGTGGCGTCGGCGGCGTCGGCCGGGGGCCGCGCAGCGCTCTCCGGCGTCGGCTCGGTCTCCGGGCGGTCCTCGGGCCGACGGCTCGGCTCCGTTTCCGGTTCGTCGAAGGCCGGGCGGGCGTGGTGCCATGGGGCGTCCGGGCTGCGCGGGGCGGCGGGGGCCTTCGGGGGCCGGTCCTCGTCCCGTGGGGTCGCGGCGTCGTCGGCGGCATCCGCGCCTGTGTCGTCCGCCGCCGCGTCGGACGCGCCCCGCTGGCTGGCGGAACCCTCCGACGCACTGCGCGCCCGACGGGGCCCTGGCGGCGCACCCGCGCCGCGCTGCGACGCCGATCCCTCACTCGCGCTCCGGGAACGACGCGTCGCCGGTGCCGACGGTGCCTCGGAGGCCGCCGGAGACGCCTCGGCCTGGCTCGCCGAACCCTCCGCCGCCGTACGAGCGCGGCGCGGAGTGGTCGGGGTGTCCGCGGCCGGAGACACCTCGGCCTGGCTCGCCGAACCCTCCGCCGCCGTACGAGCGCGGCGCGGAGTGGTCGGGGTGTCCGCGGCCGGAGACGCCTCGGCCTGGCTTGCCGAGCCCTCCGCCGCCGTACGCGTACGGCGTACCGGGCGTTCGCCCGTCGCGCGGGGCGGGCGTTCGCCTGTGGCGCGGGCGGTGCCTCGGGTCGGGCGGGCCGGGGCAGGGGGGAGCTGGCCCTTGAGGGGGCCCCATTCGTTGGGGTCGGGGACGCCCGGGGGGAGCATCTGGCGGCGCCTGGGGCCGCCGTGGTCGGACTCGCCGGGTTCCTTGGCGCCCGGCCAGGCCTTGGCGACGCGGGCGGCCAGGACGAAGTCCTTCCGCAGCGGGTGGCCCTCGAAGTTCTCCGGCAGGAGCAGGTGGTCCAGCGCCGGGTGGCCCTCGAAGGCGACGCCGAACATCTCGTGGGTCTCGCGCTCGTGCCAGGCGGCGCCCGCGTAGACGGAGACGGCCGACGGCAGGGCCGGGGACTCGTGCGGGACCGTGGTGCGCAGCAGCAGTCGTCGTACCGGTGAAAGGGCCGCCACGTGCGCGGCGACGCGGAAGCCGGTGCCCGGTTCGTCGACCGCGCTCAGCCAGTCGAAGTAGGTGCAGCCCAGCCGGTCGCGCGCGGTCTCCAGGGCGGAGATCCAGGCGGCGGGCGGTACGTCGACGGTGAGGACCTCGTACGACTCCTCGGCCGTGGCCTGCGTACCGAACAGGTCCTCGACGTCTGCGGGCAGCCATCCGACCGCGGTCATCGGTCCTCCCCACCCACCGGGGACCCCCCGGCGGCCGGCGGTGTCACCAGGCCGCTCTGCAGTGCCGCCGGCGACGGCCGGGACGGCGTGCCGTACCGCTCCCCCAGCGACTCGCGGGCGATCTTCTCCTGCAGCTTCAGGATGCCCTGGAGCAGCGCTTCGGGGCGCGGCGGGCAGCCGGGGACGTATACGTCGACCGGGATGATCTGGTCGACGCCCTTCGTCACGGAGTACGAGTCCCAGTACGGTCCGCCGCAGTTGCTGCACGCGCCGAAGGAGATGACGTACTTCGGCTCCGGCATCTGCTCGTACAGGCGTTTGACGGCCGGCGCCATCTTGTCCGTGACCGTGCCGGAGACCACCATCAGGTCGGCCTGACGCGGGCCCGGCGCGAAGGGGATGACGCCGAGGCGGATGAAGTCGTGGCGGGCCATCGACGCGGCGATGAACTCGATCGCGCAGCAGGCGAGGCCGAAGTTGAAGACCCAGAGGGAGTAGCGGCGACCCCAGTTGAGGATCACCTTCATCGGCTCGGGCGCGAGGCGCGCGAGCGCGCCCAGCCGCTTGGGCTCGGGAAGCAGCACGGGCTCAGCAGGAGTGGGGTTCACGTCCATGCCAGGACGCCCTTCTTGTATGCGTAGAGCAGGCCGACGGCCAGGAAGCCGAGGAAGATGAACATCTCGACGAGGGTCGTCGCGCCGTAGCCGGGGGCG
The DNA here is from genome assembly GCF_030386795.1 of Streptomyces sp. S.PNR 29. Lineage (GTDB taxonomy): Bacteria > Actinomycetota > Actinomycetes > Streptomycetales > Streptomycetaceae > Streptomyces. The sequence goes on along the minus strand of NZ_JANUQM010000001.1, from coordinate 258,972 downwards.
GCGAAGACCGTCGCCCAGGGGAACAGGAAGATCGAGTCGACGGCGAAGATCACGTACAGGAACGCGTAGACGTAGTAGCGGACCTGGGTGTGGGCCCAGCCCTCGCCGACGGGGTCGACGCCGCACTCGTAGGTCAGGAGTTTCTCCGGGGTGGGGACGACAGGGCGCAGCAGGCGGCCCGCGCCGAAGGCGACGGCGACGAAGAGCACGCCGACGACGGCCAGCAGTCCGACGACCGAGTAGGACTGGAAGTAGTCCGCCGCGACGTTCACCGCGCCACCACCCGTCCTGACATCCGCCCCGGCATTCGCTGCCCCGGCATTCGCTGCGACGACGGTCGAATCGACGACGGTCGGTTCCCGCACGTCCGTCCCTCGCTCCCTGACCCTGTGACCCGTGACCTGGTGAACACCGCTGTTCGCCGCTGTTCGACGATCTGTACGCAGGGGAGTCTAGGGCCTGCTAAAGAGAGCGTAAGCAGCCAGTCACGCCTCCGGACACGCTGGTGGGGTTTTCCCCAGCGGATCGCGGCGGTCCACCTCATGGCGCGGCGACGTGGCGGGCGGCACGCTGACTCCCATGACCGAACGCCTCGTATCCCCGGGCCACGCCGGCAAACCCGGCGCAGCGGACAGCGACCGCCCGCCGCCGGCCCGTTTCGCCTACGACCCGCACACCTGGAAGGAGATCGTCCATCTCCTGGCGAACCTTCCGATGGCGCTGCTGGGGTTCACCTACGTCGTGACGGTGCTGTTCACCGGCTTCGGGCTGACGGTCACGGTGATCGGGTTCCCGCTGCTGGCGGCCGGGCTGATGGGCGCCCGGCAGCTGGGGAAGCTGGAGCGGGCGCGGGCCAGGGCGCTGCTCGGGGTGCGGATCGACGAGCCGAGTCCGCTGCCTCTGCGGGGCACCGGCGGGTTCTTCCAGCGGTTGTGGATGGCGCTGAAGGATCCGGTGGGCTGGCGCACGGTCCTGTACGACTTCATCCGCCTGCCCTGGGGCATCCTCACCTTCACCATCACGCTGACCTCGCTGTTCGTGCTGTGGCCGGTGCTGCCGTTCGTGGCTCGGGGCCTGGCCAACGCGGACCGGGCGATGGTGCGGGGGCTGCTGTCCCCCTCGGACGAGCTGGAGCGGCGCATAGCCGAGCTGGAGTCCGACCGGGGCGTGGTGGTCGACACGGCCGCGGCCGACCTCAGGCGCATCGAGCGGGATCTGCACGACGGCGCGCAGGCCCGGCTGGTCAACCTGGCCATGGGGCTGGGCCTGGCGAAGGAGAAGCTGATGGAGGGCCACGCCGACGAAAAGGTGGTGGCGGCCATGGTCGAGGAGGCGCACGGCGAGGTGAAGCTCGCGCTGCAGGAGCTGCGGGACCTGGCCCGCGGCATCCACCCGGCCGTGCTGACCGACCGCGGCCTGGACGCGGCGCTGTCCTCGGTCGCCTCGCGCTGCACGGTGCCGGTGAAGGTGACGGTCGACCTGGAGTCCAGACCGGCCGCCGCGATTGAGGGCATCGCCTACTTCACCGTCTCGGAGCTGCTGCAGAACATCAGCAAGCACAGTGGGGCCAAGTCCGCGTCGGTCGAGGTGTGGCGGGCCGAGGACCGGCTGCTCATCCAGGTGGGGGACGACGGCCGTGGGGGCGCGCGTCTGGACGGCGGTACGGGCATGCGAGGTCTCGCCGACCGGCTCGGCGCGGTCGACGGCCTGTTCGTCGTCGACTCGCCGGTGGGCGGCCCGACGGCCATCACGGCGGAACTGCCGTGGCGGGACCGCACGGGCGCCTCCGGCGAGGGGTAGGGAAAACCCCCCGTTCGAGACGCCGACGGACTCCATGGTCCGCAGGTCCCCGGCCGGGGAGGGTGGAGGCACGACAGCTCGGCCGGTACCGGGGCTCAGCCGGCACGACAGCCCCAGCCGGTACGACAGCCCGGCCGCAGGATGAGGAGAAGGACGACGCCGATGGCCACGGAGTACGGACGACAGGTCTACGGACTCGACAGCGGCCCCGGGTTCCCGGGAGCCCGGGAGCGGCGGCACCGCCTCCCCGCGGGGCTGCGGGCGCCGTTCGAGGGACGCAGTTGGCGGGAGTTCGGTTATGTGCTGCTGAGCCTGCCGATCAGCATCCTGATGTTCGCGTACGCGGTCACGATGGTGTCGGTGGGGGCCGGCCTGCTGGTCACGTTCCTGGGGATCCCGGTGCTGGCGGTGGCGCTCGCGGGGTGCCGCGGGTTCGGGGCGCTGGAGCGGGCGCGGGCGCGCGGGTTGCTGGGGCTGGAGGTGGCGGACCCGGAACCGCTGCGGATGCGGAAGCCGGGCGGGCCGGCCTGGTTGGGCGCGGTCCTCAAGAGCGGCACGTCGTGGCGGACCCTGCTGTACGCACTGCTGCACTTCCCGTGGGCGGTGTTCTCCTTCGGCATCGCCGTGAACGTCTGGGCGTGGGGCTGGGCGATGCTGAGCTATCCGCTGTGGTTCTGGGTCTTCCCGATGTACGCCGGTCAGGACGGGCTGCAGCTGTACGGCGACGAGACGCACCGGGTGTACCTGGACAACCCGTTCGAGATCACCGTGACCGCGCTGGTGGGGCTGCTGTTCACGCTGGCCGCCCCGTGGATCGTGCGGGCGCTGACGATGGTGGACCGGCTGCTGGTGCACGGGCTGCTCGGGCCGTCGCGGCTGTCGGCTCGGGTGGTGGAGCTGGAGTCGGACCGGGGGGTGGTCGTCGACACGGCCGCGGCCGACCTCAGGCGCATCGAGCGGGACCTGCACGACGGGGCGCAGGCCCGGCTGGTCAACCTGGCCATGGATCTGGGGCTGGCGAAGGAGAAACTGAAGGAGGATCCGCGGGCGGCGGCGCGGATGGTGGACGAGGCGCACGGCGAGGTCAAGACGGCGCTGCAGGAGCTGCGGGATCTGGCCCGCGGCATCCATCCTGCGGTGCTGACGGACCGGGGGCTGGACGCGGCGCTGTCGGCGGTGGCGTCGCGGTGCGCGGTGCCGGTGCAGGTGGAGGTGGACCTGACGGAGCGGCCGGCGCCGGCCATCGAGGGGATCGCGTACTTCACGGTGTCGGAGCTGCTGCAGAACATCAGCAAGCACGCGCGGGCCACGTCGGCGGCCGTGGAGGTGTGGCGGGTGGAGGACCGGCTGATGCTGCAGGTCGTGGACGACGGGGTCGGTGGCGCCGAGGTGTCCGCCGGGGCGGGGCTGGCCGGGCTCGCGGAGCGGCTCGACGCGGTGGACGGAATCCTGGTGGTGGACTCTCCGGCCGGGGGGCCCACGCGGGTGACGGCGGAGTTGCCCTGGCGGAGGTGAGGGCGAGTGACCGGCGGTGGGGGGCGCCCCCGCCGCCCTTCCGTCATGGTCCGTACCAGGACCGCCCGATGATCGACAACGCGTCACTCAGGAGGCTGAAACCAGGCATGTCATGCCCCTGTTCTCATTCTCAGAGGCAACGGGCTCCCGATGCTGGGATGCTGGACCCGTCGCGAACGGGCGGGTGTGGCGTGGGGGGCCAAGGATCGTGGAGGACAGGGTGCGGGTGGTCATCGCCGAGGATTCCGTGCTGCTCAGAGAGGGGCTGACCCGGCTCCTGACCGACCGGGGGCACGAGGTGGTGGCCGGGGTCGGCGACGGTGAGGCGCTGGTCAAGACGATCACGGAGCTGGACGCGCAGGGCGAGCTGCCGGACGTGGTGGTGGCGGACGTACGGATGCCGCCGACGCACACCGACGAGGGGGTGCGGGCCGCGGTGCGGCTGCGCAAGGCGCACCCGGAGCTGGGCGTGCTCGTGCTGTCGCAGTACGTGGAGGAGCAGTACGCGACCGAGCTGCTGGCCGGCTCCAGCCGGGGCGTCGGCTATCTGCTCAAGGACCGGGTAGCCGAAGTACGTGAGTTCGTGGACGCGGTGGTGCGCGTGGCCCAGGGCGGTACGGCCCTCGACCCGGAGGTGGTCGCGCAGTTGCTCGGCCGCAGCCGCAAGCAGGACGTGCTCGCGGGACTCACCCCCCGGGAGCGGGAGGTCCTCGGGCTCATGGCCGAGGGGCGGACGAACTCCGCGATCGCCAAGCAGCTGGTCGTGAGCGACGGTGCCGTCGAGAAGCACGTCAGCAACATCTTCCTGAAGCTGGGGCTGTCCCCGAGCGAGGGAGATCACCGGCGCGTGCTGGCCGTCCTCACGTACCTCGACTCCTGAGCACCTTGAACACTGGTTTCCCGCCCCTTGAACACCGCACGAGCGGCGACGGCAGGCCGCCTCGAAGCGGTGTCCATCATGCGAATGGCCGCAGGAAGGCGACCCTTACGGACGTAGGGTTGATCCTGGGAGGGTCTGCGGGAGGCCGATCCCCGGACAGCCGCCTCTAGGGAGGTCCAGTCAGTGACCAGCCAGGTCAGTAGCCCAGCGGAACAGGCCGACGGTGCCGTCGTAGCAGAGCAGCGCAAACCGGCCGGGGCGAAGGATGTCCGCCGCCTCGACCGGGTGATCATCAGGTTCGCGGGGGACTCGGGTGACGGTATGCAGCTCACCGGCGACCGTTTCACCTCGGAGACCGCGTCCTTCGGCAACGACCTGTCGACGCTGCCGAACTTCCCGGCCGAGATCCGGGCGCCCGCCGGGACCCTGCCGGGCGTGTCCTCCTTCCAGCTGCACTTCGCGGACCACGACATCCTCACGCCCGGCGACGCGCCGAACGTGCTGGTGGCGATGAACCCGGCCGCTCTGAAGGCGAACATCGGCGACCTGCCGCGCGGCGCCGAGGTGATCGTCAACACGGACGAGTTCACCAAGCGGGCGATGCAGAAGGTCGGATACGACACCAGCCCGCTGGAGGACGGGTCCCTCGACGGCTACAACGTCCACCCGGTGCCGCTGACGACGCTCACCGTCGAGGCGCTGAAGGAGTTCGACCTCACCCGCAAGGAGGCCGAGCGCAGCAAGAACATGTTCGCGCTCGGCCTGCTGAGCTGGATGTACCACCGGCCCACCGAGGGCACCGAGAAGTTCCTGAAGTCGAAGTTCGCGAAGAAGCCCGACATCGCGGCCGCCAACATCGCCGCCTTCCGCGCCGGCTGGAACTTCGGCGAGACCACCGAGGACTTCGCCGTCTCCTACGAGGTGGCGCCGGCCGCCAAGGCGTTCCCGCCCGGCGTCTACCGCAACATCTCCGGCAACCTGGCCCTGGCCTACGGTCTGATCGCCGCCGCCCGCCAGGCCGACCTGCCGCTGTTCCTGGGGTCGTACCCGATCACCCCGGCCAGTGACATCCTCCACGAGCTGTCCAAGCACAAGAACTTCGGCGTGCGGACCTTCCAGGCCGAGGACGAGATCGCCGGGATCGGCGCCGCGCTCGGCGCGGCCTTCGGCGGTTCCCTCGCCGTCACCACCACCTCCGGCCCGGGCGTGGCGCTGAAGAGCGAGACGATCGGTCTCGCCGTGTCGCTGGAGCTGCCGCTGCTCATCGTGGACATCCAGCGCGGCGGACCCTCCACCGGTCTGCCGACCAAGACGGAGCAGGCGGACCTGCTGCAGGCGATGTACGGCCGCAACGGCGAGGCGCCGGTCCCGGTCGTCGCCCCGCGCACCCCGGCCGACTGCTTCGACGCGGCCCTGGAAGCGGCCCGGATCGCGCTGACCTACCGCACTCCGGTCTTCCTGCTCTCCGACGGCTACCTGGCCAACGGCTCCGAGCCCTGGCGCATCCCGGAGCTGGACGAGCTGCCGGACCTCAGGGTGCAGTTCGCGCAGGGCCCGAACCACACCCTGGACGACGGCACCGAGGTGTTCTGGCCGTACAAGCGGGACCCGCACACCCTCGCCCGCCCCTGGGCGATCCCGGGCACGCCCGGCCTGGAGCACCGCATCGGCGGCATCGAGAAGGAGGACGGCACGGGCAACATCTCCTACGCCCCGGCCAACCACGACTTCATGGTGCGCACCCGGCAGGCGAAGGTGGACGGCGTCGACGTCCCCGACCTGGAGGTCGACGACCCGGACGGCGCGAAGACGCTGGTGCTGGGCTGGGGGTCGACGTACGGGCCGATCACCGCCGCCGTGCGGCGGGTGCGCAAGGCCGGGGAGCCGATCGCGCAGGCACATCTGCGGCACCTCAACCCCTTCCCGCGGAATCTCGGCGCGGTGCTGAGGCGTTACGAGAAGGTGGTGATCCCCGAGATGAACCTCGGCCAGCTCGCCACCCTCGTCCGGGCGAAGTACCTGGTCGACGCGCACTCGTACAACCAGGTCAACGGTATGCCGTTCAAGGCGGAGCAGCTCGCCACGGCTCTCAAGGAGGCCATCGATGGCTGAGAGGACCACGGAAGGCACGGGCACGATCGAGGCGCTCTCCCTCGTCCCCAAGGCCGAGGCCAGGCAGTCCATGAAGGACTTCAAGTCCGATCAGGAAGTGCGCTGGTGCCCCGGCTGCGGTGACTACGCCATCCTGGCCGCGGTGCAGGGCTTCATGCCCGAACTGGGCCTGGCGAAGGAGAACATCGTCTTCGTCTCCGGCATCGGCTGTTCCTCCCGCTTCCCGTACTACATGAACACGTACGGGATGCACTCCATCCACGGCCGTGCCCCCGCCATCGCCACCGGCCTGGCCAGCTCCCGGCGGGACCTGTCGGTGTGGGTCGTCACCGGCGACGGTGACGCGCTGTCCATCGGCGGCAACCACCTGATCCACGCCCTGCGCCGCAACGTCAACCTGAAGATCCTGCTGTTCAACAACCGGATCTATGGCCTGACCAAGGGCCAGTACTCCCCGACCTCCGAGGTCGGCAAGATCACCAAGTCGACGCCGATGGGCTCGCTGGACGCGCCCTTCAACCCGGTGTCGCTGGCGATCGGCGCGGAGGCGTCCTTCGTCGCCCGGACCGTGGACTCCGACCGCAAGCATCTGACCGAGGTGCTGCGGCAGGCCTCCGCCCACCAGGGCACGGCTCTGATCGAGATCTACCAGAACTGCAACATCTTCAACGACGGCGCCTTCGACGCCCTGAAGGACAAGCAGCAGGCCGAGGAAGCGGTGATCCGCCTCGAACACGGGCAGCCGATCCGCTTCGGCAGAGACGGCTCCAAGGGCGTGGTCCGGGACCAGGCGACCGGCGATCTGAAGGTGGTCACGGTCACCGCGGACAACGAGGACCGGATCCTGGTCCACGACGCGCACGCGGACTCCCCCACCACCGCGTTCGCGCTGTCCCGCCTGGCCGACCCGGACACGCTGCACCAGACGCCGATCGGTGTGTTCCGCTCCGTCGAGCGGCCGGTGTACGACACGCAGATGGCCGACCAGCTCGACACCGCCGTCGAACAGCGCGGCAAGGGCGACCTCGCCCAGTTGCTGGCCGGCGGCGACACCTGGACGGTCGTCGGCTGACACCCGCCGGACACGAGGCCCGGGCCGCTACGCCCGGGCCTCGTCGTACGCCTGCCGGGCCTTGTGCACGTCGTCCATCCGCCGCTGCGTCCACAGGGCGAGCCCCCGCACCTGTTCCGCCGCCTCGCGGCCGAGGCCGGTCAGGGAGTAGTCCACGCGGGGCGGGATCACCGGCTTGGCGTCCCGGTGGACCAGACCGTCCCTTTCCAGGGTCTGCAGGGTCTGGGTCAGCATCTTCTCGCTGACCCTGCCGATCGCCCGGCGCAGTTCGCTGAAGCGGTAGGGGCGTTCCAGCAGCTCGATCAGCACGAGGACGCCCCAGCGGCTGGTGACGTGCTCCAGGACCAGACGGTGCGGGCACATGGCCTCGTCGCCGTCGCTCTGCCAGTCACTTACTGCCATACCAGTACCTTACTTCAAAGTGGGTACTTTCGAAAGGTTAGCGCTCCCTCTACGGTTAGTGGTCAGACGCACCCCACAAGGAGTTCTGACCATGAGCATCGTCGTCACCGGAGCCACCGGACACCTCGGCCGCCACGTCGTGGAGCAGTTGCTGGAGAAGGTTCCGGCCGACCAGATCACCGCGGTCGTCCGCAACGCCGAGAAGGCCGCCGACTTCGCGGCCCGCGGCGTGCAGATCGCGCTCGCCGACTACAACGCCCCCGCCTCCTTCGACACCCTGTTCTCGGCGGGCGACAAGGTCCTGCTGATCTCCGGCAACGAGTTCGACAAGGGCCGTGTGCAGCAGCACAAGGTGGTCCTCGACGCCGCCAAGGCGGCCGGTGTCGCCCTCCTCGCCTACACCAGCGCCCCCGGCACGCTGACGGCCGCCCTCGCCGACGACCACCGCGGCACCGAGGAGGCCATCCTGGAGTCGGGCGTGCCGTACGTGCTGCTGCGCAACAGCTGGTACCACGAGAACTACACCGAGAACCTCGCCCCGGTACTGGAGCACGGCGCCGTCGTCCAGGCCGCCGGCGAGGGCCGGGTCTCCTCCGCCGCGCGCGCCGACTACGCGGCCGCCGCCGTCGCCGTACTGACCGGCGAGGGACACGAGAACACGACGTACGAGCTGGGCGGCGACGAGGCGTGGAGCTTCGCCGAGTACGCGGCCGAGCTGAGCCGGCAGACCGGCAAGGAGATCGTCTACAACCCCGTCTCCGTCGAGGCCTACACCGGCATCCTCACCGGCGCCGGGCTGCCCGAGCCGCTCGCCGCGATCCTCGCGGGGGTGGACGCGTCCATCGAGAAGGGCGAGCTGGAGGTGCGCACCGGAGACCTCTCCCGCCTGACCGGCCGCCCGACCACCCCGCTCGCCGAGGCGATCAAGGCAGCGCTCACGGACTGACTCCCCTTGCCACCCAAGGGCCGACTGCCCTCGCACCGGGCCCTCGCCCCCGCCTGTCATGACCGTATGGCGATACAGACATGACAGCCGGGGGCGCTCGGCACTACCGTCGTGCGTGCTGTAGGAGCGGCGCGGCGAGAGGGAGAGGCCCGTGGAGTCGAAGGGCGAGCGGCGCACAGGACTGCTGAACGGCTTCGCGGCATACGGGATGTGGGGGCTCGTGCCCCTCTACTGGCCCCTGCTGAAGCCCGCCGGGGCGGTGGAGATCCTGGCCCACCGGATGACGTGGTCCCTCGTCTTCGTCACCGTCGCCCTGCTCGTCCTACGGCGCCGGCGCTGGGCCGGCGAGCTGCTGCGGCAGCCCCGCAGGCTGGGCCTCATCGCCATCGCCACGGCGGCCATCACCCTCAACTGGGGCGTCTACATCTGGGCCGTGAACGCCGGCCATGTCGTCGAGGCCTCGCTCGGTTACTTCATCAACCCGCTGGTCACCATCGCGATGGGCGTGCTGCTGCTGAAGGAGCGGCTGCGGCGCGTGCAGTGGGCGGCGGTCGGCGTCGGCTTCACGGCCGTGGTCGTGCTCACCGTGGGATACGGCCGCCCGCCGTGGGTCTCCCTCGCCCTCGCCTTCACCTTCGCCACCTACGGGCTGGTGAAGAAGAAGGTGAACCTCGGCGGCATCGAATCGCTGGCCGCCGAGACCGCGATCCAGTTCCTGCCCGCGCTCGGCTATCTGCTGTGGCTGACCGCGCAGGGCGACTCCACCTTCACCACCCAGGGCGCGGGGCACGCCGCCCTGCTCGCCTCCACCGGCGTGGTCACCGCACTCCCCCTCGTCTGCTTCGGCGCGGCCGCGATCCGCGTGCCCCTTTCCACGCTGGGGCTGCTGCAGTACCTGACCCCGGTCTTCCAGTTCCTGCTGGGCGTCCTCTACTTCCACGAGGCCATGCCGCCGGAGCGTTGGGCCGGGTTCGCGCTGGTGTGGCTGGCGCTGACGCTGCTGACGTGGGACGCGCTGCGGGCAGCGCGCAGTGCGCGGGCCGAGATCGCCGGCGCCTTGGCACAGGACCTCGCCACCGCCCCGCGGAAGCCGACGGCCGTGGCGGGGCCCGACGCCGGGGACGTGCAGGCTTAGCCGGGCGCTTCCCTCATCCGCGTACGATTCGGCGAACTCCCGCGGCCTTGGCGGGCCGTGCTCCTACAGTGGGGCCCTTGCAGGAACCACCGGGGGCGGGAGTGGTCGCATGGCGGGGGATGCCGCGGCGGAGCGCCGGGCCGTGGAGGCGCGGATCGCCGCAGAACTGGCCCGGTTGACCGGACCGGGCGAACCGGGCGCAGCGCCGCCCGCGTACGTACGGCGGCACGCGGTGGAGCACGCGGCGGCCGGCGGGGTGCTGGACGAGCGGTTCCTGTCGTGGGAGTTCCTGCCCCATGTGGACGCCGGGCGGTTGCGGGCCGTGTCCGGGGCGGGGGCCTCCGAGGCTCCTGTGCCGGGGAGTCCGGGCGGGGAGCTGCTGCGGGTTTGGCGGAAGGCGGCGCATGCGTGGGACTGGGACGATCCGCGGGGCAACGCACTGGCCTTGTGGTTGTTCGGGCACTGCGCGGGAGTGTCGGGGGTTGTGGAGGCGTGCGGGGGGTGGCGCATGCGGTGGGCGGAGTGGCCGGTGGAGGAGGGAGAACTCGTCGCCCGGTACGTTGGGCCGGCGACCGGGGCAGTACTGCCCGACGGTCGCGCCGTGGCCATCGTCGGCGACCTGGTGGGTGACGCGTCAGCGGTACGGATACTGGACCTGGCCACTGGCCAGATGATCGGCGAACCACTCACCGGCCACACGGAGGGCGTCTGCGCATTATCCGCTCTGACGCTGCCGGACGGCCGAAGCCTCGCCCTCGTCGGCGACGGGGGCGGTGCCCTGCGGATGTGGGACCTGACCACAGGCCAGCCGCTCGGTGAACCGCTCACGATCATGGGCCCCGTCGCCCTGCTCGCCCCCCTCGTCCTTCCCGACGGCCGTGCCGTCGCCGTCTCCGGAAACGGGTCCGGCGAGATCACCCGCTGGGATCTGACCACAGCACGAAGGATCGGCGAACCCCTGACCAGTACGGCCAGCGTGGGGGCGAACGCCGCCGCGGTGCTCCTCGACGCCCGCGCCGTGGTCCTCACGGCCCTCCACGACAAGGTTCTGCTCCGGGACATGCTCTCCGAGGAGCCCGTCGACCGCCTGCTGACCCGTCACTCCACGCAGGTCACCGCACTCGCCGCCCTGGTCCTGCCGGACGGCCGCCCGCTCGCCCTCGTCGGCGGCCAGGACGGAGCGGTCGAGGTCTGGGACCTGACGACGAGCCGACGGTACGCCCACTGCCTGATCGACGGGTCAGCGCCCATCACCTCGCTGGCAGGCGTGGCTCTGCCTGACGGACGGATCATCGCCATCGCGTGCAACAAGGACGACCTGGTGTATGCGTGGGACGTCGCCTCGATCCCTCCGAGCGCCCCGCGCCGCCTGGGCGTCGCCTTCTGGGTGGCGGGGCTGCTGCTGCCCGACGGACGCGCCGTAGCGATCACGAGCGGCGCCGGCACGCGAGTGTGGGATCTTCTCCTGAAGGCATCGGCGGAGGAGAGCCCGGGCGTCCCACCGGGCTTCTGCACGCTGGCGGCCGTGCCCCTGGCCGACGGCCGCGCCATAGCCTTCACCATCACCCCGGACGACCGTACGGTCCGGGTCAGGGACCTCGGCACCGGCCGGCGCGAGGCGCGCCCCCTGACCGGTTACAAAAGCCACATCAACGTGGTGGCCGCCGCCACTCTTGCGGACGGTCGCACCCTCGCTGTCACCGACGCCGACGACACAAGCGCACTCGTGTGGACTGTTCGCCGGAACGCCCGGCCACGCCGACGCGGACGTCTCCAGGGGCACTCCGACTATGTAAGCGCGATAGACGCGCTCGCACTCCCCGACGGACGCGCCCTCGCAGTAACCGGAAGCCTCGACAGAACCGTCCGGTTGTGGAATCTCACCACAGGCAGACCGGTGGGCGAACCCATGACCGGGCACGACACCGAGGTCAGAAGAGTGGCACTCCTGCAACTTCCGGACGGTGGTTTCCTCGTCCTCAGCTGCAGCAAGGACGGCTCCGTATGGAGGTGGGACCCCACGACGGGCGAAACCGCCTTCATTCCCCACCGCTTCGACCCCCAGGGCGACACGCTGTCCGCCGCGGTCCTGCCGAGCGGACGCCCGTTCGCTGTCACCAGCGCCCGCAGTGCGGCGCAGGTCTGGGACTGCATGACCGGAGAACTGATCTGTGACCCGCTCACCGGCCACACCGGCTGGGTGACCGCGACGGCCACCGTGGTCCTGCCCGACGGACGGGTCCTCGTCGTCACCGGAAGCATGTCCGGTGACATTCGGCTGTGGGACGTGGGCACGATGCGCGCTGTGGGGGATGTGCTACGGGCCCCAGGGCCCGTGACCGACATAGCCGCGGTCGTCACAGGGTCGGAGCTCACCCTGCTCGTCGGTGGCTGGGGGTTCTTCACCATCACCACCCGCCTGGACACCTGATCAGGCCCCGTTCGTTCCCAACCACCGGAGGTTGCCGCATGACAGTGGTGGTAGGCGTCCACGGAATCGCCCAACAACAACTCGGCCGCAAACAGCTGCTCGCCGCCTGGGAGCCCGCCCTCGGGGACGGCATCGAGGCGGCGGCCGGGCGGCCCGTCGGGGACGTGCCGTTCGGACTCGCGTACTACGGGCGGCTGTTCCTGGACGACGCCGGGCCCGCCGTACGCGGCGCGAAGGGTGGTCCGGGGGAGGACGAGCTGTCGGACCTCCCGGCGGACGAGCTGGCGGAGTTGGCGGACGCCGCCGGCGAGGCCGCGGGCGAGGAGGCGCTGCGGGTCGTGGACCAGGCAGCGGGCAAGGGCTACACGAGGGTTCCGGCCGTGCTGCAACGGGTCTGCCGGGCCCTGGACTGGCGTTACGGCCCCGGGGCTGCCCTTCTCTTCGTCGGCGCGTTCCGCCAGGTCCGGCGCTACCTGCGGGACGACGCGCTGAAGGCGTCGGTCGACGGGATCGTCGACGCGGCGGTGACGGCCGGCACCCGTGTCCTGGTCGGGCACTCGCTGGGCTCGGTGGTCGCCTTCGAGTTCGTACGGCGCCGTCCCGAGCACCGGCTGGATCTGCTGGTGACGCTCGGGTCACCGCTGGGCGCCCGGTTCGTGCGGGCCCTGATGCCCGACCCCGCCCACGGATCGGCGGGGCTGCCCGACGCGGTGGCCGCCTGGGTGAACGTACGCGATCCGCACGACCCGGTCGCTTTCGCGGGCAGCCTTGAGCGGTACTGGCCCGGGCTGCGGGACGTACCCGTCGACAACCAGGGCGACGCGCACGCCGCCCCCCGCTACCTCGGCAAGTGGCAGACCGGGGCCGCCCTGCTCGCCGTCCTGCCGGAGCTGGCCCGGTGAACGGGGGCAGAGCCGAGGCCGTTGCGATGGGCGGCGACATCCGGCGCCGGCACTTCGTGGCCATCGCCACCGGCGAGTACGAGGATCCCGCATTCGAGCCGCTGGCCGTCACCGCCGAGGTGAAGGCGCTACGGGAGTGGCTGTGCGCCGAGGACCGGGGCATCCCGCCCTTCGTGCCCGCCTACCCGGAGCTGGCGAACAACCCGACGAGGGGGGCCGTAAGGGACGCGCTGGAGAATCCGCCGCCGCAGCGGCGGTGGCGGGACGCGGACGCGGCGGTGGTCTTCGTCACCGGGCACGGCGTCACGCAGGACGGTGTCCACTGGACCGTGCTGCAGGACAGCGAGTCGGACCGGCTGCCCGCGACCGCGCTGCGCACCGCCGACCTCATCCTGTGGCTGAAGGACACCCGGATCCGGTACCTGTTCCTGATCCTGGATCAGTGCTTCGCGGGGGCGACGGTGCGGGAGATCGCCGACTTCGAGAAGGATCTGCCCGCGACCTGGCTGGTGCTGCCCAGTGCCACCCGCGACCAGGAGGCGGTGGTGGGCGCGCTGACCGGTGCGGTGACCGCGTTCCTGGCGGAGCTGCGCTCTCCTGAGGGGGCGCAGTACGGGGGGCCGCGTGTGGACCTGCTGGACGTGGCGGTGTTCCTGGAGCGCGTGCAGGCCAAGCTCGGGCCCGGTCAGCGGCTGGTGCCACTGCAGGGCAGTCAGACGTCGGGGAAGCACCCGTGCCTGCCCAATCCGCACTACCGCGCGCTGCCCACCGTCGACGTGCAGGTCCAGCGCAGCGATCTGGCGCTTCCGAAGGAGGACCTGGAGGGGCACTGGGAGCCCCGTTCCCGCGGTGTGGCTCGGGTGGAGGACACCGGCTGGCTGTTCACCGGCCGTGACCGGTTGCTGCGCGAGCTGGTCGCCGTCGGTGCCGGGGAGCCGGGGGCGACGCTGGTCACCGGGGGCGCGGGCAGCGGCAAGTCCGCCGCGCTGGCCTGGCTGGTGACCTTCAGCGATCCGGTCTTCCGGGCGCGTCACCACGACAAGCTCGCCGCGGTCCCCCTCGACCTGCGGCCCGTGGAGGGAGCGGTGGACGTGGCGGTGCTGGCCACGGGGAAGACCGCCCTCGACATCGTCGCCCAGCTCGCCACCGCGCTCGGCGTGCCCACCCCCGTCCCGTCGGGTGCGGCGCCCTCCGTGGCGGAGTGGATCGACGCCTGGCAGCAGTGGCTTGCCGGACGCACCACGCCGGTCACCGTGGTGGTGGACGCGCTCGACGAGGCCGACGGGCCCGCCACCGTGCTGACCGCGGTCCTGTCCCGCCTCGACCCGGGCCGGGACCGGGTCCGGCTGCTGGTGGGCGTGCGTTCCCCCGGTGGGGACGGCACCTCGCCCGATGGGCGGCCGGTGCGCGGCATCCCGCTCGCCGACCAGGCAGAACGCGCCCTCTCGGCCCGCCGGATCCGCGTCGACGAGGCGCCCTGGTGGGACCAGGACGACCTCGTCGCGTACGCCGCCCGCGTCCTGACCGGCACCGAGGGCAGCCCCTACCTGTCCGCGGGCCCCGAGGCGACCGAGTCTGTGGCGCGGGCGCTGGCCGCCCGGGCCCGCACCTCGTTCCTGATCACCCGTATCGCGGCCGCCAACCTGGCCCGCCGTGCGCGCGTCGTCGACCCCGGCGACGCCTCCTGGCTCACGGCCATCGACGACGGTGTCCTCGGTGTCTTCCGCGCCGACCTGCACGCCCACCGCCCGGATCCCGAGGATCGTCTCAAGGCCATCCACCTGCTGCGTGCCGTCGCCTTCGCCCGTGGCCGCGGCATCCCGTGGCGCCGCATCTGGCCGGCCTTCGCCAACGCGGTCGCGGACGAACCCGACCGGTCCTACGGCGACACCGACATCGCCGACCTCCTGGCCTCGCCCCTGGGTGGCTACCTCACGGCGGACACCGCCGACGGCACCACCGTGTACCGGCTCTTCCACGACGCGCTCGGCGTGCCGCTGCGGGATCGCTGGCGCGACCTGATGGCCGTACCGCCGCCCGCCTGAGGGCGTCGGATCACCCGCTGGCGCGGGCCCGGTGGGCCCTGACCTTCTCCCGGTTGCCGCAGTGCTCCATCGCGCACCAGCGGCGGCGGCCCGGGCGGGAGGTGTCGACGAAGAGCAGATAGCAGTCGTGGGCGCCGCACTCACGGATGCGGTCGGCGTACGGGCCGGTGAACAGGTCGATCGCGTCGCGGGCCACCGTCGACAGCAGCCGCGTCCCGGTCGCGCCCGGCGCCCAGCCGCGGGTGCCGTCGGGCTCGATGCGGGTGACGAGCGGGGGCTCGGCCGCGGCGGCGTTGACGGCGTCCAGGTGACGCCGGTTCAGCCGGCGGCCGTGGGCGCGGTCGGCGGTGAGCAGGAAGAGGGCGTCGCGCACGGCGCGCGCCTGCTCCACCTCGGCCTCGGTGATGTCGAGCCGGAGCCCGCCGGGCAGCCGGCTGCGGTCGGCCCAGGCCGCCAGGTCCGCGGGCGTGTGCAGCACCTCGTACCGTGCGAAGGCGCCCGGCCCGCCCGTCGTCAGCAGCTCCAGGCACAGGGCGCCCGGGTCGAAGCGGTAGGGCTTTCCCTCGTACGAGATCAGCGTCAAGCCGGGTGACTGTTCCGGCGATTGCGTTGCCCGCTCACTCATGTAACCAGTATAAGTGGTTACATGACGCAGACAACCCCGGCTCCCGTGCACTTCAAGATCGTCATCGACGCCTCCGACCCGCACGCGCAAGCCGACTTCTGGGCCGCCGCGCTCCGTTACGAGGTCGAGGACAACAGCGCGCTCATCGAGAAGCTGCTCGGCTTCGGCGCCGTACCGGCCGAGCTCACCGTCGAGTTCCACGGCAGACCGGCCTGGCGGGACCTGGTCGCCGTACGGCATCCCGGCGATCCGTACGACGAGGAGAGCGGCGCCGGTCTGGGGCGGCGACTGCTGTTCCAGCGCGTGCCGGAGGCGAAGACGGTCAAGAACCGGCTCCATCTCGACCTGCACCCGGGCCAGGGGCGGCGCGAGGAGGAGGTCGTACGGCTGGAGGGGCTGGGCGCGAGCGTGCTGCGGCGGGTGCAGGAGCCGGGCGGGGAGTGGGTGGTGATGGCGGATCCGGAGGGGAACGAGTTCTGCGTGCACTAGGCGGCCCGCGGCCGGCAGCGGTTGGCCTCATGCCCTGGCCGCAAACCCCCTGTCTCGATAGTGCTCTTGACGGAGAGTCAGTACCGGTTTCACCATCCAGGCACCCCATTCACTGAGGAATCCCCCGTGGATTCCCAAGGAATTCGGAGCCCCCACACATGAAGCTCTCCGTCTCCGGGCGCGCGGTCGCGGCCGGTGTCGTCGCGACCGCCACGCTGCTGGCCACCGGTCCCATGGCCGACGCGGCGCCCGAACCCTCGGTGGCCGCCGCGCCCGACATATCCGTGGCAGCCGTCAAGGCGCACCTGACCCAGTTGCAGTCGATCGCCACCGCGAACGGCGGCAACCGGGCCCACGGCCGGGCCGGCTACAAGGCCTCCCTCGACTACGTGAAGGCCAAGCTGGACGCGGCCGGATTCACCACCACCGTCCAGCAGTTCACCGCCTCCGGCCGCACCGGCTACAACCTGATCGCCGACTGGCCCGGTGGCGACACCAACCAGGTCGTGATGGCGGGCTCGCACCTCGACAGCGTCTCCTCCGGTGCCGGCATCAACGACAACGGCTCCGGCTCGGCGGCCGTCCTCGAGACCGCGCTCGCGGTGTCCCGGGCGCAGTACAAGCCCGCAAAGCACCTGCGGTTCGCCTGGTGGGGCGCGGAGGAGCTGGGGCTGGTCGGCTCCCGGTACTACGTCAACAACCTCTCCGCCGCCAACCGCGCGAAGATCAGCGGCTACCTGAACTTCGACATGATCGGCTCGCCCAACCCCGGCTACTTCGTCTACGACGACGACCCGGCGATCGAGAAGACCTTCAAGGACTACTTCTCCGGCCTCGGCATCGCGACCGAGATCGAGACCGAGGGCGACGGCCGCTCCGACCACGCGCCCTTCAAGAGCGCGGGCGTGCCCGTCGGCGGGTTGTTCAGCGGCGCCGACTACCGCAAGACCGCCGCGCAGGCCGCGAAGTGGGGCGGCACGGCGGGCCAGGCCTTCGACCGCTGCTACCACTCGTCCTGCGACACGACCGCCAACATCAACGACACCGCGCTGAACCGCAACAGCGACGCCATCGCACACGCGGTGTGGGAGCTGTCGGACTAGGCCCTGTCAATTGCCCCGCGCCCGGGCCCGTTCGGTGAGGCGGCCCATGCGGGCGCGGGCGGACTCCAACTGCTCGATGTCCTCGGCGGCCGGGCCGTCCTCGGCCGTGAGCTCGGTCCACAGGCCGATCAGGTCGCGGCCCAGGTCCAGGCCCTGCGCAGGGTCGCGTACGGCACGCCAGGCGGTGGCCGCGCTCTGGACGTTGCCGTACGCGGCCTCCGCGTCGCCCGCCTGACGCCGGATGCGGGCCAGGTCGAGGGAGAGGTGGAAGGCGCGGACCGCGTCGCCGGACAAGTAGGCGATGTACGCGGTCAGTTCGCGCAGCCGGAGCACCTCGGGGTGCTCCGGCCCCAACGCGCCCGAGGCCTGGGCCACCGTCTGCTCCGCCAGCCGTGCCGCCTCCTCGATCCGGCCCGCCTTGACGGCCTCGTTGACGCGCGCCATCGGATCCGCGAGGAGCGCGGGTGCGTCGCTGCCGGGAGCGGTGGGCGTATCGTCGCCGAGGACCGCTTCGGCCACGGCGTCGAAACCCCGGGGCGGGGTCGGCTTGGGCTCGGGGTCGGGGTCGTGCAGGCCGTCGGGCACGAAGGCTCGCACCGCTTCGGGTTCGGGCCTTCGTACGGCTTCGGACTCATGGGCCCGTCCGGCTCCGGGCACCGCGTCCATCGGCGGGGGCGGGCCGAACGCGCCCGTCGGGGGCGGGACCGTGCCGGGAGGCGTGCCCTCGGGCGGCTCGGGTACGGCCCGCATCCGGAACGTCGGCGAGGACTCGCCGCCCGGCTGCGGCTCGGGCACGGCCCGCAGCGGGAACGTCGGGGCGGCGTCCCGCGCGGGCTCCGGCACCGACCGCAGGACGTGCGTGGGCTTGTCGCCCCCCGTGGGCGGCGCCGGCGGCTCCGGCGGTTTGGGCGGCACCGGCGGGCGTACGGCGTCCTCCGGCGGTGCCGTCCGTACCGGCTCGGCGGTGAAGCGGCTGGAGCCGTCGGGATCGACCTGGAGCGGGACGACGTAACCGATGCGGTCGTCGTGCACCGTGGCGAGGACGGGGTGGCCGGTGGCGAGGGCGATGCGGTGGAGGCGGTTCAGGACGGCATGCTGGATCTCCTCACCGGGGGCCGCGCCGACCGGGACGCCGCCGACCGTGCCGGGCCCGCTTCCGGGCACCCGGACGTCGATGGGAGCCGCCGCATGCCCGGCGTGCTTCTGTTCCCGCTTCTTCTCGCGGCTGAGTCGAGACATCCGCCTTACGCTCCCGCACCTTCACATGCCTGTCGTACGCCTACTGACGAGTCTCGCTGCTCGCTCGCGGTTCTCACGTCACCACGGTGTCACAGGCTCGTCCCAGGAGTTCACCTCCCCGCGATGACACTCCGTAAGTCATCAAGATCCATGGATGACACGGGAGGTGAGCGGGCATGCGCACAGACATGCGACAAGGGCCGGAGATCTGGATCCGCGGACCGGTGACCGTACCGGAGCCGGGGCCTCCGGGGCCTGCCCACGCCTCCTTCCCGGCACGGCGGTTCTCCTGGGTCGGCACGCACGGCGGCGCGGGCGTCTCCACGCTGGCCGCGGTCTACGGCGGCCACGACAGCGGACGGGACTGGCCCGGCCCCAGTGATCCGCAGTCGGTGCTGCTGGTCGCCCGGACCCACGCGGCCGGACTGGAGTCCCTCGTGCGTGCCGTGGAGGCCTTCCGGCGCGGGGAGACTCCGGCGGGGCTCGACCTGGACGCCGTCGTGCTCGTCGCGGACGCGCCGGGACGGCTGCCGAAGCCGCTCGCCCAGCGCGTGAAGCAGATCGAGTCGGCCATCGACGTCTACCGCGTGCCGTGGGTGCCGGGCTGGCGCCTGGGCGACCTGAGCGGGAACCCGCCCCGGGAGACGGAGGCGCTGGTCCGTCTGACGAGGGCGGCACGCTGACCCCCCAGGACGTGCCGTCCGTCGAGGAGATCGCCTCGGCCGTACGGTCGCGGCGACTGCGGGCCGTCGACGCGGTGGCGGCGGTGCTGGACCGGATCGGGCAGGCCGACCCGAAGCTGTGCGCGTTCCTCGACGTGTGGGGCGAGGCGGCGCTGCGGCGGGCGGGTGAGGTGGACGAGCTGCTCGATGGGGGTGCCCTCCGCTCGCGGCTGCCGCTGGCGGGCGTGCCGGTCGCCGTGAAGGGACGGCACGGGCTGCGTACGGCGGGCCCGCTGATCGCGGCCGGCTGCGTGGCCGTGGGCGCCACCTCGGTGCCCGGCCCCGGAACCGCCTGGCAGACCTGGGGACTCGGGGCCCATGGCCGTACCGTCAACCCGTGGCGGGCCGACCGTACACCGGGCGGCTCCTCGGCCGGGTCGGCCGCCGCGGTGGCGGCCGGGCTGGTGCCGCTCGCGACCGGGAGCGACGGGGCGGGGTCGGTGCGGATCCCGGCCGCATGGTGCGGAGTCGTCGGGCTGAAGATCACGAACGCCGGCGGTGCGCGGCTCACGGCGCCCGGCGTCCTCGCCCGGTCGGCGGCGGACGCGGGCGCTTGGTGGCGGGTGGTGTCGCAGGGCGAGCCGGGCTCCGGACAGCTGCGGCACGCCGACGGCGGCGCCGGCCGGCACGCACCGGCCGCCGACGGCACCGCAGGGGGCGGGCACGCGGCTCGTCCGGCGGTCTCGGCGTGCGGCCGGCCGGGGGCCGTGCTCACCGCCGACGCCGGGAGTGGCCGGCCGTCGGCTCCGGTCACCGCCGTCTGGTCGGCCGACCTCGGCTTCGCCGGCCCCGACCCGGAGGCCGTCGCGCCGGTGCGGGCGGCGGTCGGGCGGCTGGTGGAGGCCGGTGTCGTACGGCTCGTACGGCCGCGGATCCCGTTCCGGCTCGAAGACCCGGCGCCCGCCTGGCTCGCCCTGCGCACCCGCGGCGCCGATGTGCGCGACGCCCACCGGATCCGGGCGGAGAACGACCGGCGGCTGGCGCGGCTCTTCGCCGACGCGGAGCTGCTGCTGACGCCGGCCACCCCGACCGCACCGCACGGCCACGAGGGGCCCGGCGACCGCTACTCCACGGCGCTGACCTGGGCGTTCAATCTCAGCGGCCATCCGGCACTCAGTCTCCCGGCCGGCTTCGGCGGCGACGGCTGCCCGGTGGGTCTCCAGCTGGTGGCACCGCACGGCCGGGAGGAGCTGCTGCTCGCCGTGGCGGGGGCGGCGGAGGAGCGGGCGGGACTGCGGGCGGTTGTCGCGCCGGGTCTGTAGGAGGGCTGTGGCCCGCCCGGGGTCTGCGGATGGGGCCGTCGGCAGGTGGATGCGGGCGCCCCGGCCCGGCCGGGAAGTGCGGGCGCGTGCGCGCTTGAATGCGTGTGCATATAATGCAGATGCGCTTAATCGCCGTACGCTCACCATCTGGGGGACCCCATGAGCCGACGTTTCCTCTTCCTTCTGGGCAGCAGCCGCCCCGACGGCAACACCGAACTGCTGGCCCGCACCGCCGCCGAACAGCTGCCCGGGGACGTCGAGCAGCGGTGGATCGACCTCGCCCAACACCCGCTGCCCGACTTCGAGGACCTGCGCCACGACAGCGACCACGTACGCCCCAGGGAGGGCAACGCGGCCCTGCTGCTCGACGCCACGCTCGCCGCGACGGACATCGTGATCGCCTCTCCGCTGTACTGGTATTCGGTGTCCGCCCACACCAAGCGCTACCTCGACCACTGGTCGGGCTGGCTGCGCACGCCCGGCCTCGACTTCAAGGCGACGATGGCCGGGCGCACCCTGTGGGGCGTCGCCGCGCTCGCACACCACGAGCAGGAGGTCGCCGACCCGCTGATCGGCACCCTCAGCAACTCGGCCGCGTACATGGGTATGCGCTTCGGCGGGGTCCTGCTCGGCAACGGCAGCAAGCCCGGCGACGTACTGAGGGACACGGAGGCGCTGGCGCGCGCCAAGTCCTTCTTCGCACGCGAGGCCCCGCTCGCCCGCTTCCCCTACGAGGACGCGGCCGCCTGAGCTATGCGGTGATGTCCTTCGCCGTGAACCGTGCCCAGGCCGCCGAGCCGAACACCGCCGCGTACAGGGCCTGGAGACCGAGGTTCTTCTGCAGTTCGTCCCAGTAGACCGGGTCGCGCATGAGGTCGGCGAAGGACAGCCAGTAGTGGGAGAAGAAGTACGGCTGGATCGCGTGCAGCTGCGGGATCTGGTCGAGGATCTGAACGGTGATCAGCAGCCCGACCGTCGTCGCCATCGCGGCGATGCCGCTGCTGGTCAGCGTCGAGACGAACAGGCCGAGCGCCGCGACGCCGATGAGTGACGCGGCGACGGCCAGGGCGATCAGCAGGGCCCGCGCCAGGCCCTCGGCGAAGCTGATCCGCGTGCCGGAGATGGTCGTCAGGTCGCCGAGGGGGAAGAGCAGGGCTCCGACCGCGAGGGCCGAGACGGCGACCACCAGGGTGGCGACCAGGCAGAAGGCGATGACGGTCGCGTACTTGGTGATCAGCAGGCGGGTGCGGCCGGCCGGGGCGACCAGCAGATAGCGGAGCGTGCCCGCGCCGGCCTCGCCGGCGATCGCGTCGCCCGCGACCACGCCGACCGCCATCGGCAGGAAGAACGGGAGGGTGGCGGCCAGCGCGGTGAAGACCAGGAACAGGCCGTTGTTGGTGATCTGCGAGATGAAGGCAGGCCCGCCGCCGCCTCCCCCGCCCCCGGCCGGCGAGCCGTCGCTCGTCTCGATCTTGATGGCGATGCCGACCAGGACCGGCACGGCGGCCAGCACGCCCAGCAGCGCGAGGGTGCGCCAGCGCCGGAAGGTGGTGAGCAGTTCGCTGCGCAGCAGTCCGAGGGTCCACAGGGGACTCGGCTCGCGTACCGCACTCATGGCTTCAGCCTGCGACATCGAACCCCTCCCCGGTCAGCGCCACGAACGCGTCCTCCAGGGAGGCCCGTTCCAGCCCGAAGCCCCGGACCCGGACCCCCGCCGCCACCAACCCCGCGTTGATGTCGGCGAGGTCGCGGTCGTCCGGAGGCTCGCCCGTCACCCGGTCCTCCGCGGCGACGACATCCCCGGCCCCCTGTTCCTTCAGCACCCGGGCCGCCTCGCCCACGTCCGGGGTGGTCACCACCAGCCGGCCGCGTATCCCGGCCGCCAGGTCGGCGACCGGGCCCTGGGTGATCAGGCGCCCCTGCGCCATCACCGCGGCATGGGTACAGACCTGCTCGATCTCGTCGAGCAGGTGGGAGGAGAGGAAGACGGTGGTGCCGTCCGACGCCAACTCCCGTATGAGCGTGCGTATTTCGCGCATGCCCTGGGGATCGAGGCCGTTGGTCGGCTCGTCGAGCACCAGGAGGCGGCGGGGCTGGAGCAGGGCGGCCGCGAGGCCGAGGCGTTGCTTCATGCCGAGCGAGTACGCCTTCGCCTTCTTGCCGGCGGCGGCGGTCAGACCGACGCGGTCCAGGGCGGCGGCGACGCGTGTGCGCCGGGTGCGCGGGTCGGCGGTCGGATCGGCGGCGTCGTAACGGAGCAGGTTGTCGCGGCCGGAGAGGAAGCCGTACAGGGCCGGGCCCTCGATGAGGGCGCCGACCTGGGGCAGTACGGCGCGGACCGCCCGCGGCATGGGGCGGCCCAGAACCCGGGCCGTGCCCGACGTCGGCTCGATCAGGCCCATCAGCATGCGGATGGTGGTGGTCTTGCCGGAGCCGTTGGGGCCGAGGAAGCCGAAGACGCTGCCCGCCGGGACGGTCAGGTCGAGACCGTCGACGGCGAGTTGTCCGCCGCGGTAGCGCTTGGTGAGAGCGCGGGTGGCGATGACGGCGTCCTGCGCGCCCTCCGCGCTGTACTGACGCGGTTCCGTGGCGGACGGTTCGCCCATCGGCTCCCTCGATTCGTCGTGCCCGTAGGGGACCTTACTTCCCGGCGTTGGCCGCCTTCACCAGCGCGTCCTTGGTGACGGTGCCCACGTAGACCTTGCCGTCGTCCGTCAGCAGCGCGTTGACCAAACGGGTCTTGAAGACCGTGCCCTCGCCGAACGTGCCGGTGACCTTGTCGCCGAGCGAGTTCAGGAAGCCGCCGACGTCACCGCCGACGTCGGTGGAGGGCAGGCCCTGGCCGCCGGTGTCGAAGGTGGCGATGGAGTTCCAGCCTTCGCCGAGGACCTTGAGGCCGTCGAGCTCCTTGCCGAGCTCCTCCTCGGACTTCTGCCCGTGCTTGTGCCCCTGCTTCTGCCCGTGCTCAGGCGCCTTCGCCCCTTCGTGGGCCTTGTCGCCCTTGCCGTTCTCGTCGCCCTCGGTGACCTTGGCGCCCTTGGGCGGGGTGAAGTCGAAGGTCGACGCGGCCGGCTCGGCGAAGCTGACCTGGGTGAAGCCCGCGTCGACCACGGCGGCGCCGCCGCTCGCCGGGGTCAGCGTGAACTTCAGCGGCAGCCCGGTCTTCGCGTCCACGGCCACACTGATCGCACCGACGGTGGATCCGGACTGCCTGGGCTTGATGAGCAGCTTGTAGGCGTCCCGGCCCGCGACCTGGACGGTGCCGTCGACGGTCACGGAGGTGGTGTCGTCGACGGACTTCAGGGCTTCCTCGGTGAGGTCCTTGGGGGTGGCGGGAACGTCTTCGCGCTCCCTCTCCTTCGCCTTCTCCCCCTCCTTCGGCGAGCCGGGGACGGTGGAGTGGTAGACCTCGTTGGAGCTGCTGTCGTAGCCCCAGACGTCCTCGCCGTTGTGGATCAGGCTGTACTCGGCGGCGTTCTCCAGCAGCGACAGCTTCTGCTTGTCCGGGCCGTCGGCGGCGACCCGCAACGTGTGCGTGCCGGTGGCCAGTTCGGTGAGCTTGGAGGACGGGTCGGCCGAGGAGCCGTCGCGGCCGTCGCCCGACCGCGAGCCCGCGGACAGCAGTCCGCTCTCCAGACCGCCGAGGTCCGGGAGTCCCAGGTCGGTACTGATCCTCACCGTGCCGGACAGCTGCTGTACGTCCGACTCGGCTATCTTCTCGATGAGTTGCTGCGCGGTGATCTTCGGCAGGTCGGGGTCGCCCGAGTCGGCGAGCGCGGGGACGAGTCCGATCGTCGCCGCCGCCACTCCCACCACCGCGACCGGGACGACGTACCGCGCGGCCCTGCGCCGCCCCGGGTGCAGGTCCTCGGTCGCCCCGGCGGCCGAGTTGTCGTCGGATTCGTACGGTGCCATGTGTGCCCTCCGTCGTCGGCGGCGGCCTTCCCACTCCCGTTCGTCCACCCCGTAGCCGCCATTCTCACCCGAATCGGTGAGGAGTGGTGTTTTCCGTGGTTTCCATCTGACCAAATCGACGGGAGGGATTCGTCAGCCCGCGGACTCAACTCCACGTACTGCTGCGGTATGACATCGGAGGAGGTCGTCTCCCCCAACCCGTAAGGGTCACAGCGAGGTACAGGGGGTTCAGCCCCCGGCAGAGTCAAGGGGCGCAGCCCCCACGGCACCAAAGGGGCGAAGTGCCGCAAGCCCCACAACAGCCCCCAGAACGGGACTCGTGGGGCGGAACCCCTGGGGCTGGGACGGGCAGGGGCGGCGGGGGCGGACTAGCCGGCCCTGTGGACCACCGCGTCACACAGCTGCACCAGCGCCGTCTTCGCCGCGCACTCCGGCAGCGGAGCCAGCGCGGCCCGGGCGTCCTCGGCGTACCGGACGGTGTCCCGTCGCGCCTGTTCAAGCGCCGGGTGGGCCCGCAGCGCGGCCAGTGCCTCCGCGTGCCGGGCGTCGTCACTCAGGTCGGAGGTCAGCAGCTCGCACAGCGCCACGTCCTCGGCCAGCCCCAGCCGGGCCGCCCGCTCCCGCAGCCGCAGCACCGGCAGTGTCGGGATGCCCTCGCGCAGGTCCGTCCCCGGCGTCTTCCCCGACTCGTGCGAGTCGGAGGCGATGTCCAGCACGTCGTCCGCGAGCTGGAAGGCGACACCGAGCCGCTCGCCGTACTGGGTGAGCACGTCCACGACCGTCTCGTCGGCCCCGGACATCATCGCGCCGAACCGGCACGACACCGCCACCAGCGACCCCGTCTTGCCGCCCAGCACATCCAGGTAGTGCTCCACCGGATCGCGCCCGTCCTGCGGCCCCGCCGTCTCCAGGATCTGCCCGGTGACCAGCCGCTCGAACGCCTCCGCCTGCACCCGCACCGCCTCCGGACCGAGGTCGGCCAGGATGTGCGAGGCGCGCGCGAACAGGAAGTCCCCGGTGAGGACCGCGACCGAGTTGCCCCAGCGGGTGTTCGCGCTGGCCACCCCGCGCCGCACCGCGGCCTCGTCCATCACGTCGTCGTGGTACAGGGTGGCGAGGTGGGTCAGCTCCACGACCACCGCCGAGGGCACGACCCCCGGCGCATACGGGTCCCCGAACTGTGCCGCGAGCATCACCAGCAGTGGCCGGAACCGTTTCCCGCCGGCCCGCACCAGATGCTGGGCGGCCTCGGTGATGAACGGCACCTCACTCTTGGTTGCCTCAAGCAACCCTTCCTCGACAGCCGCCAACCCGGCCTGGACATCGGCTTCCAGAGCCTGGTCCCGCACGCTCAGCCCGAACGGCCCGACGACGGTCACGAGGGGTCTCCTGTCTGCTGGTGTCTACTGGCGATTACGCGGTATGTCGATAGGTCGCTGCCCTCACTCAAGTCAGCGTATCCGGTCACCTTTCGATCACCGCTAGCGCCCACCGTTACAGGCCGGGCGCTATCGGATCACGACCGCTATGTTTTTGATCAGTCGATATGAGCAGACATGGGCCGACATCGATCGGCGGGCGGCACCCCTCACTCCCCGGCATACGAGCCACCCCCGTCCTGCACCTCACCGACACGGTCACTCACACCGACCCGGTCGCCCGCGGCGGCACGGACGACCACCCTGACAACGACGCGCACCATATGAGAGGTTCCGCCTCCACGCCCTCCCGCCCTCCGGCGGCCGTTTGGCGGGGAGTTGGGCTCATTGCCCGTTTTGCCAGGTCTTCTTCGCGGCAGTGAATTGGCTCACGCCGCCCTCCGAACCACCCTTCACCCCGACACCCCCTCACCCCTTTGCCGGGTAAGCCAGTTGAGCCTTTCCAACCGCAAAGGATCAAGTGCCCCAAAACACCCACACCGAGATCAACAGGCACCATCTGTGATTCCGGCACTTGTTCCCGGCATGTGCCCTCGCATACGTTCCCGGCCTGTCGGGCGGACGCCGAATCCTGCCGCCGCCCGAACCGACCACTGACCAACTCACGCGCACGGCAGGAGCGGGGGACCCAGGTAAGCCGCCGCACCGGACACCGCACGGAACCGGTACGGCTAGGGGTGAAGTCGCGCCCGTCACGGCGCAGCGACCGGGCACCTCCCGCCCGAACCCGACAGCTCACCTCGCAGGCGCCGGAGAGGAAAACCGTCATGGCCCGACGAGGTAAGCACCGCCGCCCCAGAACCAACCCGCTCACCCGAGGCGCCGTCGTCGCCGCGGGTGCGGGCACCGCCGCTCTCGCCCTGCCGCTGCTGGGCGCGACGACCGCGAGCGCCGCGCCGGCCGCTCAGGCCCCCGCCGCCGCACAGCCCACGCCCCCGGCGAAGTCCGTCACGTACACCGTGGCCAAGGGCGACACGCTCTACAGCATCGCGAACGAGCAGGACGTACGCGGCGGCTGGCGCAAGCTCTACAAGGACAACCGCAAGGCCGTCGGCGACAACCCCAGGCTGATCCACCCCGGCCTGAAGCTGAAGGTGAAGACGGCCAAGGCGAGCACGGCGGACACGACGTCCAAGCCGTCCACGACCTCCAGGACGACCGCGAAGACCGCGACGACCGCGACGACCAGCCAGTCGGTCGTCACGGCCACTCCCGTCGCCGAGAAGACGTACGCCAACGACCTCGACGGCTGGATCAACCAGGCGCTGGACATCATGGCGCAAAAGGGAATTCCCGGGTCGTACGACGGTATTTACCGCAACATCATGCGCGAGTCCTCCGGCAACCCGCAGGCCATCAACAACTGGGACTCCAACGCCGCCGCGGGCACCCCGTCCAAGGGCCTCCTCCAGGTCATCGACCCGACCTTCCAGGCCTACCACGTGGACGGCACGTCCTGGGACCCGTTCGACCCGGTCGCGAACATCACCGCCGCCTGCAACTACGCGGCCGCGCGGTACGGGTCGATCGACAACGTCTTCGGCGCGTACTAGGCCCTGGAACCGCCTGTCAGGCCCGCGGAAACAGTCGTTCGAGGACGACGGCGATGCCGTCGTCCTCGTTCGACAGGGTGATCTCGTCGGCCACCGCCTTGAGTTCCGGATGGGCGTTGGCCATCGCGACACCGTGGGCCGCCCAGTCGAACATGGGGATGTCGTTGGGCATGTCCCCGAAGGCGACGGTCTGCGAGGGGCCCAGCCCCAGGTGTTCGGCGGCCAGCGCGAGCCCGGTCGCCTTGGTGATGCCGCACGGCTGGAGTTCGACGGTCCCGGGCCCCGACATGGTGACCGTCGCCAGCGAGCCGACCACCGCGCGAGCCGTCGCCGCCAACTCGTCGTCGGACAGGGCGGGATGCCGCAGCAGCACCTTGCTGATGGGCGCGCACCACAGGTCGTCGCGCCGGCCGACCCGTACCGCGGGCAGCGTCGGGTGGGGCATCAGATAGCCCGGCTCGATGAGCGTGAGCCCGTCGACGCCGTCCTGGTCGACCGCGGCGTACACCTCGCCCACCTCGGCCTCGATCTTCTCCAGCGCGGTCTCCGCGAGCTCCCGGTCCAGCGTGACGGACCACAGCAGACGGTCCGCGCCGGCGTCGTACACCTGCGCGCCCTGTCCGCACACCGCGAGCCCCCCGCTGCCGAGGTCGTCGAGCAGCGGCCGCACTCTCGGCGCCGGGCGTCCCGTCACCACGAGGTGCTGCGCACCGGCCTCCGCCACCCGCGCGAGCGCGTCGAGGGACCGGTCGGAGAGCGTGTCGTCGCCGCGCAGCAGCGTTCCGTCCAGGTCAGTGGCGATGAGTGAATATGCGGTGGAGGGGGCCATGATCAGAGAATACGGACAACGGGAGGCATCGGCTCACGGCCGACCGGGCGGTGACCCCCGTAAGGGAAGCGGGCGTTGACACATCAGTGCCCCCTGGGGCGGCGGTGTCCGGAACCTTCCCTCTTCACCGGCTACTGGTGGTTGTAGGCCTCTGCACCGGTTGGCAACAACATGCTCCGGTACCTACCGCGGGGGGCGGCCTCGGCGGTACCTTCCCTTGTGTCCAGGGGGGACTTGATCGGGGGGTCAGGTTGAGCAGTGGGCGCGTTCGTGTGCTGAGGCCCGAGGAGCTCGGCGAGGGGGAAAGGGAGCACTGGCGGGAGCTGCGCGCCAAGTCGGGGGTGCCGCGAAACCCGTTCATGGAACCGGAGTTCACCGACACCGTCGGCCGGGTGCGTCCACAGGCACGGGTGGCGGTGGTGTACGAGGGCGGCGAGCCGGCCGGGTTCCTGCCGTTCGAGCGCGGGCCGCTCGGGCAGGGGCGGGCGATCGGGCTCGGGGTGTCGGACTGCCAGGGCGCGGTACTGCGCTCCGGTCTCGGGCTGGACACCCGCGAACTGCTGCGGGCCTGCTCACTGTCGAGCTTCGCCTTCGACAACCTGGAGGCCGAGCAGGGACTCTTCGCCCCCTACGCCGCCGAGGAGTACGCGGCCTACGTCATCGACGTCGCGAAGGGGTACGAGGCCTACGAGACCGTACTGCGCGCCCAGTCGCCGAAGTTCCTGAAGACGACGCTCGCCAAGGAGCGCAGGCTCGGCCGCCAGGTGGGCGACGTGCGGTTCGTGTTCGACGAACGCGACCCGGCCGCGCTGCGCACGCTCATGGAGTGGAAGTCCGCGCAGTACCGCAGGACGGGCCGCCGGGACCGGTTCGCGCAGGAGTGGATCACCCGGCTCGTGGGTCGGCTCGCCGAGACCCGGGCGCGGGACTGCACGGGCACGCTCTCCGTGCTGTACGCCGGCGACCGGCCCGTCGCCGCGCACTTCGGGCTGCGCTCGTCGACGGTCCTGGCCTGCTGGTTCCCGGCGTACGACCCGGGCTTCTCGAAGTACTCGCCGGGGCTGGTGCTGCATCTGCGGATGGCCGAGGCCGCGGCCGCCGAGGGCATCGGCCTGCTCGACATGGGGCGCGGCGCGGCCGAGTACAAGGACGCGCTGAGGACAGGTGAACTGCCCGTCTACGAGGGGGCGGCGACGCGTCCGGGGGTGGGCGCCGCGCTGCACTGGCTGGGCCGCGAGCCGTCGCGCCGCGCGCACAGCTTCGTCCGCGGCAGGCCGCGGCTGGCGGCCCTGGCGGCACGGGTGTTGAAGGGCGCGGCCCGGCTGCGCCGGTCATGACACGAGGGGTGACAGGAGGGGGAGGGCGCATGTCCCGTACAGCGCGTGCGCGGCAGGAGATCGGGCGGTTTCTGAGCATCCGGGCGGTGCAGGTCGCCGAGCTGGACCTCGACGGTGAGGCTGCCGGCCTCAGACCGGGGCCGGGCAGCCCGCCGGTGACGTCCGGCGAGGTGTTCGTCCTGGTCAGGAGGGAGGGGCGGCCGGTCGGGACGCTGCTCGGGCGGGTGCCGGAGGGCGCGGAGCCGAGGGAGGTGCTGGCCGGGCTCGCCCGCGATCTGGGGCCCGTCGCGGCGCGGGAGGCGGTGCCCGAGCCGCCGTCCGCGAGCGTCGTCGTCGCCACCCGGGAACGCGCGGACCGGCTCGCCCGCGCCCTGGACTCGTTGCTCGCGCAGGACCATCCGCACTTCGAGGTCGTCGTCGTCGACAACGCGCCCGTGACGACCGAGACCCGGGAGCTGGTGGAGCGCAAGTACGGCGAGCGGGTCCGCTACGTGTGCGAACCGGTGCCCGGGCTCGCCATCGCGCACAACAGGGGAGTCGCGGCCGCCCGCAACGAGGTGGTGGCCTTCACCGACGACGACGTGGTCGCCGACCCGCGCTGGCTCACCGAACTGACCGCGCCCTTCGCCGCCGACCCGCGCCTCGGCTGTGCCACCGGGCTGATCCTGCCCGCGCGGCTGCGCACTCCGGCGCAGGTCCTGCTGGAGAGCCACGGCGGCTTCGCGAAGGGCTTCACGCCACGGACGTACGACCCGAAGAGCCCCCCGCCCGACGAGCCGCTGTTCCCCTTCACCGCGGGGCGGTTCGGCTCCGGCGCCAACATGGCCTTCCGTACGTCCGTGCTGCGTGCCGTGGGCGGCTTCGACCCGGCGATGGGCGCGGGGACGTACGCCAAGGGCGGCGACGATCTCTACGGTTTCGTCCGCGTCCTCGCCGAGGGGCACCGGCTGCACTACACGCCGCAGGCGCTGGTGTGGCACCACCACCGGGAGACCTGGCGGGACCTGGAGACGCAGGCGTACGGCTATGGCGCGGGCCTCACCGCCTACCTCACGGCGATCCTGGTCAACCGCCCCGGGCTGCTGCCGGCGTTCCTCGCGAAACTGCCGGGCGGCCTGGCGCACGCCCGCGCGCTGACGGCGGCCCGGGACACGGACGGCGGGGGCGGCGCACCGGGCGCCCACGACACCCGTACGCATCCCTGGCCTCGGCGTCTGTCCCGCCTGCAACGCCGGGGCATGCTGTACGGCCCCGTCGGCTATCTGCGCGCCCGGCGCGCGCTGCGCACGGTCACGCTGGAGTCGAGATGAGAACGAAGGGGCGGGGTGAGGGCACGGTGGACGACGGCGGCAGAGGATCGGCCCGGGGCCCCGCGCACCGTGCGGGCGGCCGTGCGGGCGCGCAGGCGGGTGCCGTCCGGGATCGTGGGACCATCCCCGTCTTCCTCTATCACGCCGTGATGGAGGACCCGCCGTCCTGGATCGCCGAGTTCACGGTCACGCCGAAGGAGTTCGCCGCCCACCTCGACGCGATCGTCGACAGCGGGCGCACGCCCCTCACCATCGGCGCGGTCGCCGACCACCTGACCGGGCGGGTGCCGCTGCCGCCCCGGCCCGTGCTGCTGACCTTCGACGACGGTTTCGCCGACCTTCCGGGCCCCACGGCCGAGGCGCTGGCCGCGCGTTCCCTGCCCGCCACCGCCTATCTCACCACCGGCGCCATCACTCCGGGCGGACGCAGTCTGCTGCCGCCCGCTCCGATGATGACGCTGGACCGCGCGGCGGAGCTGGAACGTTCCGGCATGGAGGTCGGCAGCCATACCGTCACCCACGCCCAGCTGGACACGCTGTCCGCGAAGGCCCTGGCGTACGAACTGCGCGTGTCCAGGTCCGTCCTGGAGGACGCCCTCGGCCACCCGGTCCGCCACCTCGCCTACCCGCACGGCTACAACAGCGTGAAGGTGCGGGCCATGGCGGCCGACGCCGGTTACGAGACGGCGACCGCCGTGCGGCACGCGCTCAGCTCGGACCGCGACGAGGCGTACCGCATCGCCCGGCTCATCGTGCGGCGCAGCCACACCGTCGCCGACGTCGAGGCCTGGCTGGCGGGCGAGGGCGCCCGTGTCGCGCCGTACCGCGACGGGCCGAAGACGGTGGCGTGGCGCTGGTACCGGCGGGCTCGCGCGGCCGTTCGGGGGCCGGAGTTCGCGGGCTGACGCCGATTGCCTCAGCGGCTCGGACCCGTCGCTTCAGCGGCCGGTCACGTCGACGGCTGGTTGAGGTACGGGTCCGACACCGCCTCGCGCAGGCTCGCCCACGCCTCGTCGTTCGCCACCGCCAGATCGCAGTGCGGGCCGGGGTCGCGGTAGTTCCACTGCAGCGCGGCCTTGACCCCGTCCAGGTTCTTGAGCACGCCCGGCACCTGGGCGTACCACTCGGCCTGCCGCTCGGGCCGGTCCGGATCAAACGCGCTGCCGAACTCGGACAGCATCAGCGGTTTGTCGTCGGAGAGGTTCTCGCGGATCCAGTCGTGCGTGGCGTTCTGGGTCTGGGCGAAGGTCAGCCAGTCGGTCTTGTGGCAGCGGTAGTAGTTGTACTGGTTGTAGCCGATCCAGTCGACGTAACTGTCGCCCGGATACATCCGCTTCATGAGGTCGGCGTGGTCCAGGTATCCGGTGGTGATCCACGTCCACACGACGTTGTCGACGCCGAGCTCGCGGAACCGGTCGTGGAGGTGCCGGTAGGCCTTCACATAGTCCTCGGGACTGCCGCTGGCCGGCGTGCGGGTGTCCATCTCCAGGTCGAAGGAGAGGAACACCTTCTTGCCGGTGCGCTGCCCGTACTCCTTGACGCGCCGGGCCTGGACGTCGATCACGGAGGCGTCCAGGTGCCCGTCCGCTATCTGCTTCCAGGTGGGCTGCTGCTGCTCGGTACCGCCCCACCACTTGCTCTCCCAGGACAGCAGCAGCAGATGGTCCCGGCCGACGCGCTGTTCCTCCTCGGTCAACAGCTGGCCCTCCCGCCGGGTGCCCTCGACCGCGGACATGTCGTGGTACGTGTACACGATGTCGAGCTCGCGGCCCACGCGCTGCTCGTAGGCGCGGACCTTCTCCCCCAGGTTCGTCCTGTCGTGCGGGACGAAGGCACCGAACCAGGCGCCGCAGGGCGGTTCGAGGAGCGCGGTGGGGCGGCACCGCGCGCCGGAGGTGTCCGCCCCCGGGTCCGGTCCCGAGGCGTTGCGGAGGGCGAGCACGGCCAGCATGACCGCGCAGGTGACGGTGGCGGATGTGATCAGCAGACGGCGCCGGCCCTTCGCCGGAGGGCCGGCCGGACCCCGCCCCGGCTTCGGTTTGCGGCGCCGTCCGGCCGGAACGGTCTGAACGGTCTGAACGGTCGTACGGCGTAAGGGACGGGCGAACCTCACAGGGGGGAACCCTTTCCTGTCCTCGGCGTCGGGGAGGCGCGCAGGCGCGGGCAGAACGCGGCGAGCGTGGTCAGCAGCGTGAGCGCCAGCAGCACGCGCTGCCCGCTGAAGGCGTGCGCGGCGATCAGTACCGTCGCGACGAGCATCGCGGCGCTCACGCTGGCCAGGACGGCCAGCATCAGCCGCTCCAGAAGGCCGGAGCGGCGTTCGAAGCCGGGGTCCCGGCGCTCGACGGGTCCTTCGGCGGGCCGCGCCCGCATCGCGGGCCCGCAGACACCGACGAGGGCCGCGCCCGGGCCGACGGCCAGGAAGAGGGCCACCGCCGCCCCCCGCAGCGGTGAGCCGCCGGGCAGGGCCAGCGCGGCGAGGGCGAGCCAGCCGCCGAAGGGGGGCAGCATGCGGACGACGAGTTCCTGCGGTGTCATCGGCGCTCTCCCCCCGTGCCGCTCGGCTGCTTCAGGGCGTAGACCACCCCGGCGCTGTTCTCCGCCACCAGCTCGAAACGCGGTGATGCGGCGACGGATCTGCGGATGCGGTCCAACTGGGCCTGGTCCAGCTGCCCGTTCATCTCGGAGTTGGCCGACTGGCCGTCGGTGAGCAGGAAGTAGGCCCGGCCCGGCGACTCGATGCCTGTCATGTCACGGGCGAGAGTGGCGGCCGGGTTCCGGACGATCTCGTCGACGTGGCGCCGGTCGTCGTCGAGGAACCAGTAGTGGTCGACGCTCCAGTACGCGTCGTAGGCGAGCGGGTAGTTCCGGTTGGCGGCGACCACGAGGGAGCCCTCGGCCGCCCGGTCGAAGAGCTGCCGCACGAGGGCGACTTCCTGCGGTGTGAAGTAGCTGATGCGGTCCTTGCCGGAGTAGCTCGGTACGAACGCGAGCGTGCCGCCGAGCAGCGTGAGCAGGGGCAGCCATGTGCCGTACCGTCCGATCGTGAGCCCCGAGCGCCTGGTCGTGCCGGGCTGCCGGCGACCGGCCTCCCTCGCGGCGGCGTCGGCGGCCAGGGTGCGCACCTGGGGCAGCAGCGCGGCGGCGGCGAAGAAGGCGGCGCCGGGCAGCATGAACATCAGGACCCGGAAGATCATCTCGCTGCCGTAGCTGCTTGCCGCGAGCATGGGCAGCGGGGCCGCCGCGACCAGCAGCAGGGGCAGCGCACGGTGGCGCAGCACGCGCTGGCGCAGCACTCCGAGGAGCGCGAGCAGCAGCACCAGGGCCGACAGCAGTCGTGCCGCCCAGGAGGTCGCGATCGCTCCGGTGCCGGTGGGGGTGGCCCCGTACCCGGTTTCGACGTTGGCGCCGACATCGCCGACGGAGCGGATCATGTCCGGCATCACGGCGGACAGGAAGGGCAGCGCGGCCGTCAGGCACCAGGCCAGGAAGATCACGACGGCTGTGACCGGCGGGACCCAGCCGCGGTACCGGCCGGTGAGGCACAGGGCGACCAGCGAGACGATCAGCATGCCGGGCGTCAGCTGGTGCGAGATGACGATGGCCACGAGCAGCAGGGTGATCAGCACCGTCCAGACGGCCGGCCGCTGTCCCTGCCGACCGCCCGAGCGGCCGTACCGGCGCAGGACGAGGGCCAGCACGCCGAGGTGCAGCGCGAAGGCGACGGACTGCGGGGAGAAGTAGTCCTGGCCGACCCAGTTGCCGATGCAGAACAGCCATACCGCGGTCCAGATGTGCCGCCGGTCCTCGGTGAAGGTGCGGTAGATCAGCAGCAGCGGGAGCAGCAGCATCAGGCTGGAGACCAGCGGCCACCACGCCATGTACATCGCGGCGTTGTCCACGCCCAGCAGCCGCACCAGCGCGGCCTGCGCGGCGAAGAACCCCGGCCACTGGTCGTACACGGCCATGTCGCCGAGTTGGTCCGCGGTCTGCAGCCGGCCCGCGGTCAGCAGGTGGTCGATGACCGCGTCGTGCTTCCACGCCCAGGCGTAGAGCGGCGTCGGGTAGACCACGGCCTGGGTGGCCCGCTCCATCACCAGCAGTCCCAGCACATACGCCGGCGACCAGCCGTTGCGGCGCCGCGGATCGCGGACGGTGAACCAGAACCCGGTGGTGAGCACCACGAGACCGGCCCAGAACGTCGGGTGCAGCGCGGTGACGAGCCCGAAGTCGTCGAGACGGGACACATCGGTGTGCCGCACCGCGTACACCCACAGGGCGAGCGCGACGAGCAGCGGGACGGCGGGCCGGGCGGCCAGACCGCGCGCGGGCAGGACAGGGGCGAGGTCGGAGAGGTCCGTCACGGGCTCGGCGGCGGAGCGGGACGGCTCCGGGGTGGTCATGGGGGCGTCCGAAGCGTCCGCGTCCTCCCTTGCGGGCATGGGTGGTTCGGGCCCGGATCTCTCCCGTGGAGTGGCTGGCGGACGCACGACGGTTCCCCCCTGGCGGTTCGGCTCTGTGCTCGATCAGTCCCTGGATCTGCCGTTCGGTCTGGTGCGGTGCGGGGGCTCGGTCGTCGGTGCGGAGGTCGTCGGGGCCGGGCGGCGCGGCGACACGAGCAGGGCGACGAGGACGAGCAGGAGCAGCAGGGGTGGCGCGTAGGGCGCGAGCGCGTGCTGCCCCACCCAGCCGCCCACCGCGGCGAGATACAGAACCCCCCAGCGTCCCGGCCACGGCAGCCGTCCGCCCGCGCGCGCGAGCAGCAGCCACAGCGGTACGAGACACAGCGGCTGGCAGACGAGCGGCGCCCAGCGCAGCAGCGGTTCGGGCCCGTCGAGCCACATCGCGTCCGCGAGGAAACCAGCCGTCTTCGAGTACCACGTCCCCTCGACCGCCCGCGGTTCCCGGCCGAGGGCGACGGGTGCCGCGTACAGGGCGAGGACGACGGCGCCCAGCGCGGCCCCGGGCAGCCACGGCTCGCGGCGGGCGCTCAGCGTCACCGCGGCCACGAACACGAGCAGCAGCACCGTCCCGGCGGCGAGTGCCGTCAGGGGCAGTCCGTCCAGCACCTCCCGCCCGGACAGGGCGGCTTCGGGCGCGCCGCTGAGCCACGGAAGGTCGCGCAGGGCCGCGCAGAAGAGTGCGGTGGCGGTGGCGAGCAGCGCCCACAGGGCCGGCCTGAGGGCGCGTTCGCCGGTTCCCTCCTCGGGAGCCGGCGCGTTCGGCTGCGCTGGAGTGCCGGATCCGGTCCGTCCGTCTCGTCCGGCCGGAGCCCCGGTGTGGGGCTGCGGGGGCCGGACGATCACCGCGAGGGTGTCCGCCTCCAGGGCCTCACGCTCGTACCCCGGGCGCCCTATGAACAGCGTGACCGTGTCCTGGTCCGGCTGCTCGTGCTCGTACGCCGCCCGGCGGGCCCAGCTCGTGCCGTACCCGGCGGTGGCGTTCAGCTTGGCCCAGCGGGTGCCGTAGGCGGGGGTGCCGACGGCACCGGCCGTCGCCCGGTCGGCACCGCCGATGCCCCGCAGTGCGGAGCGCAGTCCGGGCGCGCAGAGGGCGGCGACCACCGTCATGCTCAGCAGCACCGCCCAGCCGGCGCCCGCGATGCCGGCCGGGGTGAACAGCATGGCAGCGCTGCCCAGCACCAGGGCGCACATGACGCCCTGGACGGCGGCGAGCACGCCGGTGCGGCCCTGGACGCGCAGCACCCCGATGTACAGCTCGACGACGACCCTGGGCAACGCGCCGAGGGCGAGCAGCCGCAGCACCGTGGAGCCGTGTTCGGCGTAGTCCGGGTGGAAGGGGGCGAGGATCTGCGGGGCGAAGAGCACCAGCACCAGCACGACCGGCACCAGCAGCAGCGTCATGCGCCGCAGCGCCCCGCGGACGCCGTCGGCGAGCCG
The DNA here is from genome assembly GCF_030386795.1 of Streptomyces sp. S.PNR 29. Classification (GTDB taxonomy): domain Bacteria; phylum Actinomycetota; class Actinomycetes; order Streptomycetales; family Streptomycetaceae; genus Streptomyces. The sequence continues at coordinate 222,009 of NZ_JANUQM010000001.1, read as the reverse complement.
GCGCGGGTCGTGCGAGGCGTGCGCGGTGAGCGAGGAGGCCATGTTGATGGCCATGAACTCCATCGTCCCGCCGACGGTGTACGCCACGTAGAAGTAGCCGTTCTCGGCGGCGCTGAAGCGGACGGCGACCATCACCGGCAGCAGGTTGATCATCGCCAGGCTGAACAGCGCGCCGAGCGAGTCCCCGGCCAGGAAACGGCCCATCTCCCGGAGTCCGGGCGGCTCCAGGTCGCGGTCGGCGGCGGCCTGGCGCGGGATCAGCCTGCGGAAGATCAGCCAGCCCAGCGGCAGGGTGGAGAAGGCGATCGCCACGGCCCAGGACACGAAGATGCCCAGTACCGGCAGGGTGCCGGCGAAGACGGCCAGCAGGACCAGCTTCCCGACCGAGAACACCGCGTTCCCGGCCGGCACCCACTCCGCCTTGCGCAGCCCGGTCAGCACTCCGTCCTGCAGGGTGAGCAGCGCCCAGGACACACACGCCGCGACGAACAGCGCCCCCGCCGCGGGGGTGCCGAGCGGTGCGTACGACGCCCCCCACAGGTCGAGCGTGAGCAGGAAGACGACGGCGGCCAGCGTGACGACCACCGAACTGGCCGCGTACGTGCGCCACACCAGCGAGCCGGTCTCACGGCCCGCGCGCGGCACGAAGCGGACCACGGCGCCGATCATCGTCGTCGCCGTGATGCTGGCGAGCAGCCGCATCGCGGCGATCGCGGCGGAGCCCTGGCCGACGGCCTCCTCCGAGTAGTAGCGCGCGGCCACCAGCCAGAAGCCGAGGCCCAGCACGGCGGACACGCCGGTGCTGAGCATCAGGAAGTAGGCGTTCTTGAACAGCGAGTCGGCGCCGCCGCTCCTGTTCCCGGGCGCCTTCGAGCCGCCGTCGGCGGGCGCCGCGGCGGTCTCGTGCACCTGTGTCTCAGCCACGGGACGGACCCGGCCCTCCCGGTGTCGGGCCTGGGGGCGCCCCGGCCGGCCGTACTCCGGACTCGCGCAGCGCGTCGATGACGGCACGGGCCCGCAGCGGGTCCACGGGCAGCGCGTGCCGCGCGAACCAGCGTGCCCCTTCCGGGGCGGGCGAGGGGTCGGTGAAGGCGGCGCCCGCGTAGTCGTCGAGGGGCGGGTCGTAGAGGTAGCCGACGATGATGCCCCGGCGTGCCAGTGCCGCGGCCGCCGCGTCGCGGTCCTCGACGAAGAGAGGGACGCGGAACAGCGGCTGCGCGGCGGGCGCCGGCCGGGCGCCGGTCTTGGGTGGCCCGCCGGGTGTCCCGCCGGGTCTCCCCCACGGCGTCGACAGCAGCAGCTCCGTGCCCGCCCGGCAGGCCGCCAGCACGTCGTCCAGGCGGTCGAGTTTGCGGGCGATGCGGGCGAGCCGCAGCCGTCCGGACTCCTGCCGGTAGTCGTGCAGGTCGACGCGGACCCAGGGATCGTGCGCCGCGAGGTCCGGGGCGGCGGCGACGGCACGGGCCAGCGCCTGGGGGCGCAGCGGCATCCGGATCTCCTCGCGCTCCATCCGCCCCAGCAGCCGCAGCGTGGCCCAGGCCGCGCGCCGCAGCCGCAGCCCGCGCACCGCGGCCTCCGCGTACGGCCGTACGACGAAGGCCAGTTCGGAGGTCATGCGGCATGGGGTGAGCAGCTCTCGGCCGGTCTCCTCCAGCGCCTTGCGCAGGTCCGGATCGGCTACGGAGAGCATGCCTCCGGCCTTGGCGCCGACGTGCTTGGACAGGCTGAAGACGGAGGCGTCGCCCCAGGCCCCGACCGGGCGGCCGCCCACCTGGCTGCCGATGGCGTGCGCCGCGTCCTCGATCAGCGGGATTCCCGACGCGTCGCAGCGGCGCCGCAGTTCGGGTGCCCGGTCGGGGTTCCCGTACAGGTTGGTCGTCAGCACGGCGGACAGCGATCCCCACACCTCGTCGGGCACGGCATCGATGTCGATGGACGCGTCCAGCGGGTTCAGTGGCGCCTGCACGGGCCGCAGCCCGGCCGCGAGCACGACGAAGAAGATGACGTCGTCGTTGACCGGCGACATCAACACCCGGCCGCCGGGCGGGCACCAGTGGCGCAAGGCCACGAACAGGCCCAACCGGCACGACGGTACGTAGACACATTCCCGGCCGAGTCGTCCGCGCATGGTCTCTTCCAGCCGCTTCGGCTGTGAGCCCGGGCGCGCAGACGTAAGGCCGGCCTCCCCAATGGCCATCCGCCCCCCTGGTGTGCCATGGGAACACCCCCTCCCCGAGGCCTTCCGGCACCCGCCCAGAGTCGCCCCCTTCGCACCGCTCCGTCAAGATTGCGCACCGGTCTGTGGACAACTTTCCGCACACAAACGGAAGCGGAGCGCCACAAGCCGAGGGGTGGGCGCGAACCTCACCCGTCACGCTCTGCCCATCAGCGGCGCGCCGGCCGTAACGTGTGGCCGACCACGGACACGTGACCGCACATCACCTGGCCGCACATGGCGAGCACGAAAGCGAGGCAGCACCCGATGCCCCCCTTCGATGTCCCCGAGGGCGACCCCTTCGGCCCGCACAATCTTCCGTACGGCGTGTTCTCGATCCCCGGCACGCAGGAGCGGACAGTGGGTGTCCGGCTCGGCGACCACGTCCTCGACGCCGGCGCGGCGGCCCGCACACTCGGATCGCCGTATGTCTCCCTGCTCGCGCAGCCCACCCTCAACCCGCTGCTCGCAGCCGGCCGCACCGCGTGGTCCGACGTGCGGCGCGCGCTGACCGCGTGGGTGACGGTCCCGTCCCACCGGGAAGCCGTCGAACCGCTGTTCCACCCACTGTCCTCGGTGACCCTGCACCTTCCCTTCGAGGTCGCCGACTACGTCGATTTCTACGCCTCCGAGAACCACGCCCGGAACGTCGGCCAGATCTTCCGCCCCGACGCGGCCGATTCGCTGACCCCCAACTGGAAGCACCTGCCGATCGGCTACCACGGCCGCTCCGGCACGGTGGTCGTGTCGGGCACGGACGTCGTACGGCCGTCGGGGCAGCGGAAGGCCGCTGCGGACCCGGCGCCGGTGTTCGGCCCGTCGGTCCGCCTGGACATCGAGGCCGAGGTCGGCTTCGTGGTGGGTGTGCCGTCGCGGATGGGCAGGCCGGTGGCGCTCGGCGACTTCCGTGAGCACGTCTTCGGGCTGTGCCTGCTGAACGACTGGTCCGCGCGGGACATCCAGGCCTGGGAGTACGTCCCCCTCGGCCCGTTCCTCGGCAAGTCCTTCGCCACCTCGGTGTCGGCGTGGATCACACCGCTGGACGCCCTGGAGGAGGCGCGGGTGGCACCGCCGGAGCGGACGCATGCGCTGCTGCCCTATCTGGACGACGCGGAGGAGGAGCCGGGCGGCTACGACCTGCGGATCTCCGTCGCGATCAACGGGCACGTGGTCTCCGAGCCGCCTTTCTCCACCATGTACTGGACGGCCGCCCAGCAACTGGCGCACATGACCGTCAACGGCGCCTCCCTGCGGACCGGGGACCTGTACGGCTCGGGCACGGTCAGCGGCCCGGAGGAGCGGCAACGCGGCTCCCTTCTGGAGCTGACCTGGAACGGGCGTGACCCGCTGGAACTTCCCGACGGCAAGCGGGCGTTCCTGGAGGACGGGGACGTGGTGACCCTGTCGGCGTGGGCACCGGGGCCGGACGGGGCCCGGGTGGGGCTGGGCGAGGTGACGGGCCGGGTGGTCGCGGGGTGACGGCAATCGGCCGGCCGCCGACTGCTGACTCATGAACTCCTGGGTCACGGACTCCTGACTGACGGACTCCCGGCTCACGGACTCCTGACTGACGGACTCCTGACTCACGCCGCCCGGCGCCGTCATACTGGCGTCGGGCGGTGTGCACGGCACGCGTGTCGCGCGGTCGCGCACGCTGCGCCGCCGTGAAGCACGACCTGCATCACGACCTGCATCACGACCTGCATGGCCTGAAGCACCACATGCATCTCCAGAAGCACGAACGCACCGCCCCCGCACGACCCGCACCCCCTGAAGCACCACCCGAGCCGCCCCGTTTTCTTCGACCTTCGACCATGATCCGGAGGCCGTGGCATGACCGTCTGCCTGCTCCTGCTGAGCGTCGTCGCCCTGACCGCCGCCGTGCCGGTCCCGCGTGCGCTGACCCGGGCCGCGTGGCCCGAGCGGGAACCCGTGGTCGCGCTGTGGGTGTGGCAATGCCTCGTCGCCACCGTCCTGCTGTGCTGTCTGACGGCGCTGGCCCTGGGTGCCGCCGCCGTCTTCAGCACCGTGCGAGCCCAGCTCTTCGCGCCGGCGCCGCCGGCGGTGACCGCGGCGTACGACCTGTCCACCGCCCCGCTCTGGGCGGCCGCCCTCACCCTGCTGCTGGCCTGCGGCGCCGCCTGGACGACGGCGATGCTGGCCCGTGAGATCGTCGAGGCCCGCCGCCGCCGCGCGCAGTCCCGCGCCCACCTGCGCGAACGCGCCCCCGACCTTCCCGCGGGCCTGGGGGCCGCGCGTGGCCCTCTCCTGGTGCTGGAGGACGAGTACCCCGACGCCTGGTGGATGCCCGGCAACCCGCCCCAGCTCATCGTCACCACCGGCGCTCTGCACCGCCTCACCGACCACCAGCTCGACGCCGTCCTCACCCACGAGCGCGGCCACGCCCGCGCCCGCCACGACTGGCTCCTGCACCTGTCCACCGCCCTCGCCACCGGCTTCCCCCGCGTCCCTCTCTTCGCCCACTTCTGCGACCAGACGCACCGTCTGGTCGAGCTGTCCGCCGATGACACGGCCTCCCGCCGCTGCGGCCACCTCACCACCGCCCTCGCCCTGATCGAGCTCAACCAGCACCGAGGCGTCCTGTCCTGCGCCTCCAGCCACCGCTTGCTCGGCGAACGCGTGGACCGCCTCCTTGAGCCCCCGCCCCGCCTGGACCGCAGGCACCGGGCTCTGACGACGACGGTGGCGGCGCTGGTGCCGCTGCTGCCGCTGCTGATCACGTTCGCACCGGGACTGACGGCGCTGGGGTAACTGCGCGGTGCCGTGCCGCCGAGGCGGCAGGGCTGAGCAAGCGCCACGGCCGGCACCGACGCGGCGTCAGGGCCTACGCGGCACGGGCGCTGTTACCCGCGTGCGGCGGGGGCGGGAGGTGGCCACGGGCGCCTGTATGTGGCCAGGGCGCCTATATCCAGTCGTCCTGCTCCGGCTCCGGTTCCGCGTCCGTCTCGGGCCAGTCGTCCCCACCCGGCTCGGCATGGTGCGCCGGAGCCGGCGCTGACGTCCCAGACGTCCCGCCCAGCGAGGCCAGCACCGCGAGCACGCCCTCCCCGTACGTCGCCAGCTTCTTCTCGCCGACGCCACCCACGCCGCCCAGCTGCGCCACCGACGTCGGCCAGACCGTGACGATTTCCCGGAGTGTGGCGTCGTGGAAGATGACGTACGCCGGTACGCCCTGCTCACGGGCCTGCTCGGCGCGCCAGGCACGCAGCGCCTCGAAGGCGGGGAGCAACTCCTCGGGAAGCTCGGCCGCGGCGGCTTTCGTCCTGCCGCGACCGGAACCCGACGAGCCCGCGGTACCCGAGGAGGCCGACCGCGCGGCCACCGGCTTCTTCGGCTCCTTCCGCAGCGGCACCTCCCGCTCCTGCCGCAGCACCGCCCCGCTGTCCTCGGTCAGCACCAGGGTGCCGTACTCCCCCTCGACCGCGACCAGCCCCTGCGCCAGCAACTGCCGGACGACACCGCGCCATTCGCCCTCCGAGAGCTCCGTGCCGATGCCGAAGACGGACAACTGGTCGTGGTCGAACTGGATCACCTTGCCGGTCCGCTTGCCCAGCAGAATGTCGATGATCTGCCCCGCGCCGAACTTCTGCCCGCGCTCCCGCTGCAGCCGCACCACCGTCGACAGCACCTTCTGCGCCGCGATCGTGCCGTCCCAGGTCTCGGGCGGGGTGAGGCAGGTGTCGCAGTTGCCGCAGCCCGCCGGGTCGGGGTCCTGCCCGAAGTAGGCGAGGAGCTGGCCGCGGCGGCACTGTGCCGTCTCGCACAGCGCGAGCATCGCGTCCAGGTGCATGGCCGCCCGGCGGCGGAACGCCTCGTCGCCCTCGCCCGACTGGATCAGTTTGCGCTGCTGTATGACGTCGTTGAGGCCGTACGCCATCCAGGCCGTCGACGGCAGCCCGTCCCGCCCGGCGCGCCCCGTCTCCTGGTAGTAGCCCTCGACCGACTTGGGCAGGTCGAGGTGGGCGACGAAGCGGACATCCGGCTTGTCGATGCCCATGCCGAAGGCGATGGTCGCCACCACGACCAGCCCGTCCTCCCGCAGGAACCGCGACTGGTGGGCGGCACGCGTGCCCGCGTCGAGGCCCGCGTGGTACGGCACCGCCTCGATGCCGTTGCGGCTCAGGAACTCCGCCGTCTTCTCCACGGAGTTGCGGGACAGGCAGTACACGATGCCCGCGTCTCCGGCGTGCTCCTCGCGCAGGAAGCTCAGCAACTGCTTCTTGGGGTCCGACTTCGGCACGATGCGGTACTGGATGTTGGGCCGGTCGAAGCTGGCCACGAAGTGCCGCGCCGTCGGCATGTTCAGCCGCTGTGTGATCTCCTGGTGCGTCGCCCGGGTGGCCGTCGCCGTGAGCGCGATCCGCGGGACGTCCGGCCAGCGCTCACCCAGCAGCGACAGCGCCAGGTAGTCGGGCCGGAAGTCGTGGCCCCACTGGGACACGCAGTGCGCCTCGTCGATGGCGAAGACGGAGATCTTCCCGCGGGAGAGGAGGTCCAGCGTCGAGTCGAGCCGCAGCCGCTCCGGCGCCAGGTACAGCAGATCCAGCTCGCCGGCCAGGAACTCGGCCTCGACGACCCGTCGCTCGTCGAAGTCCTGCGTCGAGTTCATGAACCCGGCGCGCACGCCGAGCGCCCGCAGCGCGTCCACCTGGTCCTGCATCAGCGCGATGAGCGGGGAGACCACGACGCCCGTGCCCGGTCTGACCAGGGCCGGAATCTGGTAGCACAGCGACTTGCCGCCGCCGGTCGGCATGAGGACGACGGCGTCCCCGCCCGCCACCACGTGCTCGATGACCGCTTCCTGCTCACCGCGGAAGGCCTCGTACCCGAAGACCCGGTGCAGCGCGGCCAGCGCCTCGCTCTGCGTCATTGACATCTCGGCGATACCGCCCGTCCCAGCCATCGTCCCGTCCCCCGTACGTCGTCCCTCGACCACTGAGACCACGATAGGGGGCGGCACCGACAGCCCCGGAGTTATCCACAGGCCGCCCCCTCCAGCCTGCGTCAAGGACACGATCGTCGTTCACACGTTCGCGGGAGACCTGCCCGTTTCCGGCGGATAGTCTGAATGCACCGGCGAGACTCCGTCCCATGGGAGCACTGATGAGCGTCGCACCGAAGGCGTCCGAGCCCACCTGGCCGACCCCGCCGGAGGGCGGCTGGACCGCCGACGACCTGGACCGGCTTCCGAATCTGCCTCCGCATACGGAACTGATCGACGGAAGCCTGGTCTTCGTGAGTCCGCAGACCATCTTCCACATGCGCGCTGTGAGCTTCTTCGAGTGGCAGCTCCAGTCTCTGGCGCCCGCGGACCTGGAGGTGTTCCGCGAGTTCACCATCGACCTGGACCGACAGAACCGGCCCGAGCCGGATGTGGTCGTCGTGCGTGGGGAAGCGGTGGAGGACCCTGAGCAGACCCGGATCCCGGCGGAAGCCGTCGTCCTGGCCATCGAGGTCGTCTCTGCGGATTCCGTCTCCCGGGACCGCGAGACCAAGCCTCTGAAATACGCGCGGGCCAAGATTCCCCACTACTGGCGGGTCGAGAGCGAGAAGGGGCGTGCCGCGGTGCACGTCTTCGAACTGGAGCCCACCACGGGCACCTACACCAGCACCGGCATCTTCCGCGAGCGGATGAAGGCAGACGTTCCGTTCCAGGTTGACCTGGACCTCACTCAGATCAGGGCACGCCGGGACAAGGCTCAGTAACCCCTGGGTACGCCGCTGCCCGGCACTCCTGACGAAGGGTGCCGGGCAGCCGCCTGTGCGAAGACCGCGTCAGCGCACGAACACCCCCGCCTGACCGGCAAGGTCCAGGAAGTACTGCGGCGCCACACCCAGCACCAGCGTGACCGCCACACCGACCGCGATCGCCGTCATCGTCAACGGCGACGGCACGGCCACCGTCGGCCCCTCCGGCCGCGGCTCGCTGAAGAACATCAGCACGATCACGCGGATGTAGAAGAACGCCGCGATCGCCGACGAGATCACACCGATCACGACCAGCGGAGCCGCACCGCCCTCCGCCGCCGCCTTGAACACGGCGAACTTCCCGGCGAACCCGGAGGTCAGCGGAATACCCGCGAAGGCCAGCAGGAACACCGCGAACACGGCCGCGACCAGCGGAGAACGACGGCCCAGCCCGGCCCACTTCGACAGGTGGGTCGCCTCACCGCCCGCGTCCCGCACCAGCGTGACCACCGCGAACGCGCCGATCGTCACGAACGAGTAGGCCGCCAGGTAGAACAGCACCGAGGACACACCGTCCGGCGTCATCGCGATGACACCCGCGAGGATGAAGCCCGCGTGCGCGATCGACGAGTACGCCAGCAGCCGCTTGATGTCGGTCTGCGTGATCGCGACGATCGCGCCGCCCAGCATGGTGACGATGGCGACACCCCACATGACCGGCCGCCAGTCCCAGCGCAGTCCGGGCAGCACGACGTACAGGAGCCGCAGGAGCGCGCCGAAGGCCGCCACCTTGGTCGCCGCCGCCATGAACCCGGTCACCGGCGTCGGCGCCCCCTGGTACACGTCCGGTGTCCACATGTGGAACGGCACCGCGCCCACCTTGAACAGCAGGCCCATGACGACCAGCGCGGACCCGACGAGCAGCAGCGCGTCGTTGCCCATGGTGTCCGCGAGCGCCGGGTTGACGTCCTGGATCGTTCCGTCGACGACCTGCGCGATCGTCGCGTACGACATCGAGCCCGCGTAGCCGTACAGCAGCGCGATGCCGAACAGCGTGAACGCGGAGGCGAACGCGCCGAGCAGGAAGTACTTGACCGCGGCCTCCTGCGACATCAGCCGCTTGCGGCGGGCCAGCGCGCACAGCAGGTACAGCGGCAGCGAGAAGACCTCCAGGGCCACGAACAGCGTCAGCAGGTCGTTGGCCGACGGGAAGATCAGCATGCCGGCGATCGCGAAGAGCAGCAGCGGGAACACCTCGGTGGTGGTGAACCCCGCCTTCACCGCCGCCTTCTCGCTCTCGCTGCCCGGCACGGACGCGGCCTGCGCGGCGAAGGAGTCGACGCGGTTGCCGTGCGCCGCCGGGTCGAGCCGTCGCTCGGCGAAGGTGAACAGGCCGACCAGGCCGGCCAGCAGGATCGTGCCCTGCAGGAACAGGGACGGCCCGTCGACGGCGAGCGCGCCCATCGCCGCGATGCGTGCCTTGGTCGTGCCGTATCCGTCGGCGGCGAGCGCGACGACCGCGGCGAATGCGGCTGCCAGCGCGACGACGGACACGAACATCTGGACGTAGTAACGGGACTTGCGCGGTACGAACGCCTCGACCAGCACCCCGACGATCGCCGCGCCGACGACGATCAGGGTGGGGGCCAGCTGTCCGTACTCGATCTTCGGCGCGTCGATCTTCGAGATCGGGTCGGCCGCCGTTGTCCACAGGCTGTGGACGGCTGTTGCGCTCACTTGGCCGCCTCCACCTCGGGCTGGGGATCCTTCTTCTGTACGTCGGACATGGTCTGCTTGACCGCCGGGTTGACGATGTCCGTCACGGGCTTCGGGTAGACGCCCAGGAAGATCAGCAGCACGACCAGCGGGGCGACGACCACGAGCTCACGCACCCGCAGGTCGGGCATCGCGGCTACCTCCGGTTTCACCGGGCCCGTCATCGTCCTCTGGTAGAGGACGAGGGTGTAGAGCGCGGCGAGGACGATGCCGAAGGTGGCGATGATGCCGATCACCGGATAGCGCGTGAACGTGCCGACCAGGACCAGGAACTCACTCACGAAGGGGGCGAGTCCCGGCAGCGACAGAGTCGCCAGACCGCCGATGAGGAACGTCCCGGCGAGCACCGGCGCCACCTTCTGCACACCGCCGTAGTCGGCGATGAGCCGCGAGCCGCGCCGCGAGATCAGGAAGCCCGCCACCAGCATCAGGGCGGCGGTCGAGATGCCGTGGTTGACCATGTAGAGCGTCGCCCCGGACTGGCCCTGGCTGGTCATCGCGAAGATGCCCATGATGATGAAGCCGAAGTGCGAGATCGACGCGTAGGCCACCAAGCGCTTGATGTCCCGCTGGCCCACCGCGAGCAGCGCCCCGTAGATGATGCTGATCAGCGCCAGTACGAGGATCACGGGCGTCGCCCACTTGCTCGCCTCCGGGAACAGCTGGAGGCAGAAGCGGAGCATCGCGAAGGTGCCCACCTTGTCGACGACGGCTGTGATCAGCACGGCGACCGGTGCGGTGGCCTCCCCCATCGCGTTGGGCAGCCAGGTGTGCAACGGCCACAGCGGCGCCTTCACCGCGAAGGCGAAGAAGAAGCCGAGGAACAGCCAGCGCTCGGTGTTGGTCGCCATGTCCAGCGAACCGTTCGCCCGCGCCTCGGCGATCTCCTGCAGGGAGAAGTTCCCGGCGACCACATACAGACCGATCACCGCGGCCAGCATGATCAGACCGCCGACCAGGTTGTAGAGCAGGAACTTCACCGCCGCGTACGACCGTTGCGTCGACGCCGCCTCCTCGCCGTGCGCGTGGGCACGGTCCCCGAAGCCGCCGATGAGGAAGTACATCGGGATCAGCATGGCCTCGAAGAAGATGTAGAAGAGGAAGACGTCGGTGGCCTCGAAGGAGAGGATCACCATCGCCTCGACGGCCAGGATCAGGGCGAAGAAGCCCTGTGTCGGCCGCCAGCGCCTGCTGCCGGTCTCCAGCGGGTCGGCGTCGTGCCAGCCCGCGAGGATGATGAACGGGATCAGTACGGCGGTCAGCGCGATCAGCGCCACCGCGATGCCGTCCACGCCCAGCTCGTATCTGACACCGAAGTCCTTGATCCAGGCGTGGGACTCGGTGAGCTGGTAGCGGTCGCCGTCGGGGTCGAAGCGCACCAGGACCGTGATGGCGAGCGCGAGCGTGGTCAGGGAGACCAGCAGCGCCAGCCACTTGGCGGCGGTGCGCTGCGCGGCCGGTACGGCGGCCGTGGCGATCGCCCCGATGGCCGGGAGTACCGCCGTCGCTGTCAGCAGAGGAAAGGACATCGGTATCAGACCGCCCTCATCAGCAGGGTCGCGGCGACGATGAGCGCCGCGCCGCCGAACATCGAGACCGCGTAGGAGCGGGCGAAGCCGTTCTGCAGCCTGCGCATCCGCCCGGAGAGGCCGCCGACCGAGGCCGCCGTGCCGTTGACGACGCCGTCGACCAGGCTGTGGTCGACGTACACCAGGGAGCGTGTGAGGTGCTCGCCGCCGCGCACGAGGACGATGTGGTTGAAGTCGTCCTGGAGCAGGTCGCGCCGGGCTGCCCGGGTGAGCAGCGACCCGCGCGGGGCGACGGCCGGGACCGGACGGCGGCCGTACTGCGTGTAGGCGAGGGCGACGCCGAGGACCATCACGGCCACCGTGGACAGCGTGACCGTGAGGGCGCTGATCGGCGCATGGCCGTGATCGTGCCCGGTGATCGGCTCCAGCCAGTGCAGGAAGCCGTCCTGCCAGTTGAACAGGAAGCCCGCGGCCACCGACCCGACGGCCAGCACGATCATCGGGATCGTCATGACCTTGGGCGACTCGTGCGGGTGCGGCGGGGCGTACTCGCCGCGCGTCTCGGCGGCGGGCTCCACATCGGGCTCGGCCGGGGACGGCGTCGGGGCATGGCGCCAGCGTTCCTCGCCGAAGAAGGTCATCAGCATCACGCGCGTCATGTAGTACGCGGTGATGGCCGCGCCCAGCAGGGCCACGCCGCCGAGGATCCAGCCCTCGGTGCCGCCCTTGGCGAACGCCGACTCGATGATCTTGTCCTTGGAGAAGAAGCCGGACAGGCCCGGGAAGCCGATGATGGCGAGGTAGCCGAGTCCGAAGGTGACGAACGTGATCGGCATGTACTTGCGCAGACCGCCGTAGCGGCGCATGTCGACCTCGTCGTTCATGCCGTGCATGACCGAACCGGCACCGAGGAACAGCCCGGCCTTGAAGAAGCCGTGCGTCACCAGGTGCATGATCGCGAAGACGTAGCCGATGGGGCCGAGGCCCGCGGCCAGCACCATGTAGCCGATCTGCGACATGGTCGAGCCGGCCAGCGCCTTCTTGATGTCGTCCTTCGCGCAACCGACGATCGCACCGAAGAGGAGCGTGACCGCTCCGACGATGGTGACGACCAGCTGCGCGTCCGGCGCGCCGTTGAAGATGGCCCCGGAGCGGACGATGAGATACACGCCCGCCGTCACCATCGTCGCGGCGTGGATGAGGGCCGAGACCGGGGTCGGGCCCTCCATCGCGTCCCCGAGCCAGGACTGCAGCGGCACCTGGGCGGACTTGCCGCAGGCGGCGAGCAGCAGCATCAGGGCGATGGCCGTGAGCTTGCCCTCACCGGCGGCACCGGCGAGCCCGGCCTCCTCGTGGGTGCCGAGCACCGGCCCGAAGGCGAAGGTGCCGAACCACAGGAACATCAGCATGATCGCGATCGACAGGCCCATGTCGCCGACGCGGTTGACCAGGAAGGCCTTCTTCGCGGCCGTGGCGGCGCTGGGCTTGTGCTGCCAGAAGCCGATCAGCAGGTAGGAGGCGAGACCGACACCCTCCCAGCCGACGTACAGCAGCAGGTAGTTGTCGGCGAGGACGAGCAGCAGCATCGCCGCGAGGAACAGGTTCAGGTAGCCGAAGAAGCGGCGGCGCCGCTCGTCGTGCTCCATGTACCCGACGGAGTACAGGTGGATCAGCGAGCCGACCCCGGTGATCAGCAGGACGAACGTCATCGACAGCTGGTCGAGGCGGAAGGCGACGTCGGCCTGGAATCCCTCCACCGGAACCCAGCTGAACAGGTGCTGCGTCAGGGTGCGGTCGTCGGCGCTCCTGCCCAGCAGGTCGGCGAAGAGCACGACGCCGATCACGAAGGAGACGGCCGCCAGCAGCGTACCGATCCAGTGACCGACGGCGTCCAGCCGACGTCCGCCGCACAGCAGGACCGCCGCTCCGAGCAGGGGCGCCGCCACCAGCAGCGCAATCAGGTTCTCCACGATTCAGCGACCCCTTACAGCTTCATCAGGCTGGCGTCGTCGACCGAGGCCGAGTGGCGGGTACGGAACAGGGACACGATGATCGCGAGCCCGACCACGACCTCCGCGGCGGCGACGACCATCGTGAAGAAGGCGATGATCTGGCCGTCGAGGTTGCCGTGCATCCGGGAGAAGGCGACGAACGCGAGGTTGCAGGCGTTGAGCATGAGCTCGATGCACATGAAGACGACGATCGCGTTGCGCCTGATCAGCACGCCGGTGGCGCCGATCGTGAACAGCAGGGCCGCGAGATAGAGGTAGTTGACGGGGTTCACTTCGACGCCTCCTCGGCCCGCCCGAACTTCGCCGGCTCGATGGACTTGCGCTCCAGGCGCTCCTCGGCCCGCTGCTCCAGCGCCCGCAGGTCGTTGAGCGCCTCCGTCGACACGTCACGGATCTGGCCCCGCTCGCGCAGCGTCTTGTTGACGGTGAGCTCGGACGGGGTGCCGTCGGGCAGCAGGCCCGCGATGTCGACGGCGTTGTGCCGGGCGTACACACCGGGCGCCGGCAGCGGCGGGATGTACTTGCCTTCCCGGATGCGCTGTTCGGCCAGCTCGCGCTGCGTCTTGGCGCGTTCGGTGCGCTCCCGGTGGGTGAGCACCATGGCGCCGACGGCGGCCGTGATGAGCAGGGCGCCGGTGATCTCGAACGCGAAGACGTACTTGGTGAAGATGAGGGACGCGATGCCCTCCACGTTGCCGTTCGCGTTGGCCTGGCCGATGCCGTTGAACTCCCTGAGGGAGGCGTTGCCGATGCCCGCGAACAGCAGGATGCCGAAGCCGAGCCCGCACAACAGGGCCAGCCAGCGCTGACCCTTGATGGTCTCCTTCAGGGAGTCCGCCGCGGTGACGCCGACGAGCATCACCACGAACAGGAACAGCATCATGATCGCGCCGGTGTAGACGACGATCTGGACGACGCCCAGGAAGTAGGCGCCGTTGGCGAGGTAGAACACCGCCAGAATGATCATGGTTCCGGCGAGGCAGAGCGCGCTGTGCACGGCCTTCTTCATCAAGACGGTGCACAGGGCGCCGATCACGGCGATGGTGCCGAGCATCCAGAACTGGACGGCCTCTCCGGTGGAGGTGCTGTAGGCGGCGAGTTGGGAGGTCATCGGCCGATCACCTTCTCCGAGGCCGGTTCGCTCTCACCGAAGGTGGAGGAGGCCTCCTGCGGGACCTCCCCCTTGGAGAGGGCGACCTGGCGCACCGTGCCGGGCGCGGCTTCCGTCACCAGGCCCCGGTAGTAGTCCTGTTCGTCGGTCCCCGGATAGATGGCGTGCGGGGTGTCGACCATGCCCTCCTCGAGGCCGGCGAGCAGCTGTTCCTTGGTGAAGATGAGGTCGGCTCGGCTGGAGTCGGCCAGCTCGAACTCGTTGGTCATCGTGAGCGCGCGCGTGGGGCACGCCTCGATGCACAGCCCGCACAGGATGCAGCGGGCGTAGTTGATCTGGTAGACGCGGCCGTACCGCTCGCCCGGCGAGTAGCGCTCCTCGTCGGTGTTGTCCGCACCCTCGACGTAGATCGCGTCGGCGGGGCAGGCCCAGGCGCACAGCTCACAGCCGACGCACTTCTCCAGGCCGTCCGGATGGCGGTTGAGCTGGTGCCGTCCGTGGAAACGCGGAGCCGTGGTCTTCTGCTGCTCCGGGTACTGCTCCGTCAGCCGCTTCTTGAACATGGCCTTGAAGGTCACACCGAAGCCGGCCACGGGGTTCTGGAAACCGGGGTCGGTCTCCTTGGGCTGCTCAGCCATCGGACGCCTCCTTTCCATCCAGAGATCCGTCACTCTGAGTATCCGCCCCACCACTGACAATCAGCTCCCGCTCACGGCGCGGACGGCGTCGCGGCACCGGCGGCAGCTCCTGTCCCGGCAGCGGCGGCACGGGGAATCCGCCGGCCATCGGGTCGAAAGCGGCCGGTTTCTCAGCGGGCTGCTCGGCCTGCTTGGCCTTCTCGCGGAACATGTCGGCGACGAAGGACAACAGCAGCAGGGCGAGGACGGCGCCGCCGACGTAGAGGACGATGTCGCTGAAGCCGTATCCCTCGTTCCGAAGGGCCCGCACGCTGGCGACGAGCATCAGCCACACCAGCGAGACCGGGATGAGGACCTTCCAGCCGAGCTTCATCAGCTGGTCGTAGCGGACCCGCGGGAGCGTGCCGCGGATCCAGATGAAGAAGAACAGCAGCAGCTGCACCTTGACGACGAACCACAGCAGCGGCCACCAGCCGTGGTTCGCGCCCTCCCAGAAGGTGCTGACCGGCCACGGGGCACGCCAGCCGCCGAGGAAGAGGGTGGTGGCCACGGCCGAGACCGTCACCATGTTCACGTACTCGGCGAGCATGAACATCGCGAACTTGATCGACGAGTACTCGGTGTTGAAGCCGCCGACCAGGTCGCCCTCGGACTCCGGCATGTCGAAGGGGGCGCGGTTGGTCTCGCCGACCATCGTCACGATGTAGAGGACGAAGGACACCGGCAACAGCAGGATGTACCAGCGATCGGTCTGCTGCTCGACGATCGTCGACGTCGACATCGACCCCGAGTAGAGGAACACGGAGGCGAACGCGGCGCCCATGGCGATCTCGTAGGAGATCATCTGCGCGCACGAGCGCAGACCGCCCAGCAGCGGATACGTGGATCCGGAACTCCAACCCGCCAGCACGATGCCGTAGATGCCGACCGAGGCGACCGCGAGGACGTACAGCATCGCGATCGGCAGGTCGGTGAGCTGCATCGTGGTGCGGTGGCCGAAGATCGAGATCTCGTTGCCGGCCGGCCCGAAGGGGATCACCGCGATCGCCATGAAGGCCGGGATGGCCGCGACGATCGGTGCGAGGACGTACACCACCTTGTCCGCGCGCTTGACGACCACGTCCTCCTTGAGCATCAGCTTGATGCCGTCGGCGAGCGACTGGAGCATGCCCCAGGGGCCGTGCCGGTTCGGGCCGATGCGCAGCTGCATCCACGCGACGACCTTGCGCTCCATGACGATGGAGACGAGCACGGTCACCATCAGGAAGGCGAAACAGAACACCGCCTTGATGACGACCAGCCACCAGGGGTCGTGGCCGAACATCGAGAGGTCTTCAGCGGCGAGGTACGGGCTCATGCCTCCACCTCCTTGGGGGCCTCGCCGGCGAGCGTCGCCGGGCCGATGCGGACGAGGGATCCGGGCAGCGCCCCGGTGTCGGAGGCGACGCCCCCGCCTTGGGAGTTCAGCGGGAGCCAGACCACCCTGTCGGGCATCTCGCTGATCTGCAGCGGGAGTTCCACGGCTCCGAAGGAGCCGGTCACGGCGAGGAGGTCGCCGTCCTTGACGCCCGCCTCGGCGGCCGTGGCGGCCGACACGCGCGCGCGTGCGGCGTGCCGGGTGCCGGCGAGCGCCTCGTCGCCCTCCTGGAGGACGCCTTGGTCGAGCAGCAGCCGGTGCCCGGCGAGCACGGCCTCCCCGGCGGCCGGCCGCGGCAGCGCGCCCGCCGTCTCCAGCGGTTCCGTGGCCCGCGGCCCGTCCCAGGCGCCGAGCCGGTCGATCTCCGCCCGCGTGGTGCGCAGATCCGGCAGGCCCAGGTGTACGTCCATGGCGTCGGCCAGCATCTGCAGCACGCGCGCGTCGGTGGGCGCGAGGCGGCGGGTCATCTGGTCGGGCTTGAGCGCGGCCTCGAAGAAGCGGACCCGGCCTTCCCAGTTGAGGAAGGTGCCGGCCTTCTCGGCGACCGCGGCGACCGGCAGGACGACGTCGGCCTGCTCGCTGATCTCGCTGGGCCGCAGCTCCAGCGACACCAGGAAGCCCACCTCGGTGAGGGCCTCACGCGCGCGTGCCGGGTCGGGAAGGTCGGCGATCTCGACCCCGGCCACCAGCAGCGCCTGGAGTTCGCCGGTCACGGCCGCCTCGATGATCTGGCCGGTGTCGCGCCCGTAGCGGTGCGGAAGGTCGGCGACGCCCCAGAGCGCGGCGACCTCCTCCCGCGCGCGCGGGTCGGTGGCCGGACGCCCGCCCGGCAGCAGCGACGGCAGCGCACCCGCCTCGACGGCACCGCGCTCCCCCGCCCGGCGCGGGATCCACACCAGCCGGGCGCCGGTCGCGGACGCGGTCCGTACGGCGGCGGTGAGACCACCGGCCACCGCGGACAGCCGCTCGCCGACGACGATCACCGCTCCCTCGGTGCGCAGCGCCTGGGCGGCCTTCGTCCCGGTCTCGTCCAGGCCGACACCGCCGGCGAGCGCGTCCAGCCACTCGGTCTCGGTCCCGGGCGCGGCCGGCAGCAGCGTGCCGCCCGCCTTCTCCAGACCCCGCGTGGCGTGCGTGGCCAGGGAGAACACCTGCTGTCCGTGCTTGCGCCAGGCCTTGCGCAGCCGCAGGAAGACGCCGGGCGCCTCCTCCTCGGCCTCGAACCCGACCAGCAGGACGGCGGGCGCCTTCTCCAAGGAGGTGTACGTGACGCCCGTACCGTCGAGGTCACGGCCGCGGCCGGCGACCCGGGCGGCCAGGAAGTCGGCCTCCTCGCTGCTGTGCACGCGCGCGCGGAAGTCGATGTCGTTGGTGTCCAGCGCCACGCGCGCGAACTTGCTGTACGCGTAGGCGTCCTCGACGGTGAGGCGGCCTCCGGTCAGGACACCGGTCCGGCCGCGCGAGGCGAGCAGACCCTGCGCCGCGATCTGCAGCGCCTCCGGCCAGGAGGCCGGTTCGAGGTCGCCCTCCGCGTTCCGCACCAGAGGGGTTTCCAGCCGGTCCCGTGTCTGCGCGTACCGGAACGCGAACCGCCCCTTGTCGCAGATCCACTCCTCGTTGACCTCGGGGTCGTGGGCGGCGAGCCGCCGCATGACCTTGCCGCGCCGGTGATCGGTGCGGGTCGCGCAGCCGCCCGAGCAGTGCTCGCAGACCGACGGCGAGGAGATCAGGTCGAAGGGGCGGGAGCGGAAGCGATACGCCGCCGAGGTCAGCGCGCCGACCGGGCAGATCTGGATCGTGTTGCCGGAGAAGTACGACTCGAACGGGTCGCCCTCGCCGGTGCCTACCTGCTGCAGCGCGCCCCGCTCGATCAGCTCGATCATCGGGTCGCCCGCGATCTGGTTGGAGAACCGGGTGCAGCGCGCGCACAGCACGCACCGCTCGCGGTCGAGCAGCACCTGCGTGGAGATCGGCACGGGCTTCTCGTACGTCCGCTTCTTTCCTTCGAAGCGGGACTCGGCGTTGCCGTGCGACATGGCCTGGTTCTGCAGCGGGCACTCGCCGCCCTTGTCGCAGACCGGGCAGTCCAGCGGGTGGTTGATGAGCAGCAGCTCCATCACACCGTGCTGTGCCTTCTCGGCGACCGGGGAGGTCAGTTGAGTCTTCACGACCATTCCGTCCGTACACGTGATCGTGCAGGACGCCATGGGCTTGCGCTGGCCCTCGACCTCGACGATGCACTGGCGGCAGGCGCCGGCCGGGTCGAGGAGAGGGTGGTCGCAGAACCGGGGGATCTCGATGCCGAGCTGTTCGGCGGCGCGGATGACCAGGGTGCCCTTGGGCACGCTGACCTCCACGCCGTCGATCGTCAGCGTCACGAGGTCCTCCGGCGGGACCGCCGCCTCTCCCCCGCCTGCGGGAGCGTTGGTGGTCACGGTCATGCGTTCACCTCCGTGCGGTCGGCCCAGGCCGTCGACTTGGCCGGGTCGAAGGGGCAGCCGCGGCCCGTGATGTGCTGCTCGTACTCCTCGCGGAAGTACTTGAGCGAGGAGAAGATCGGCGAGGCGGCGCCGTCGCCGAGGGCGCAGAACGACTTGCCGTTGATGTTGTCGGCGATGTCGTTCAGCTTGTCGAGGTCGGACATCGTGCCCTTGCCGGCCTCGATGTCGCGCAGCAACTGCACGAGCCAGTACGTCCCTTCACGGCAGGGCGTGCACTTGCCGCAGGACTCGTGGGCGTAGAACTCGGTCCAGCGGGTGACGGCGCGGACGACGCAGGTCGTCTCGTCGAAGCACTGCAGGGCCTTGGTGCCGAGCATGGAACCCGCGGCGCCCACTCCCTCGTAGTCGAGCGGGACGTCGAGGTGCTCGTCGGTGAACATCGGCGTCGAGGAACCGCCCGGTGTCCAGAACTTCAGCCGGTGGCCCGGCCGCATGCCGCCGCTCATGTCGAGCAGCTGGCGCAGCGTGATGCCGAGCGGGGCCTCGTACTGGCCGGGGCTCGCTACGTGGCCGCTGAGCGAGTAGAGCGTGAAGCCCGGCGACTTCTCGCTGCCCATCGACCGGAACCATTCCTTGCCCCGATGCAGAATCGCGGGAACCGACGCGATCGACTCGACGTTGTTCACAACAGTCGGGCACGCGTAGAGGCCCGCGACAGCAGGGAAGGGGGGACGAAGCCGCGGTTGACCCCGGCGGCCTTCGAGCGAGTCCAGCAGCGCGGTCTCCTCACCGCAGATGTACGCGCCCGCGCCCGCGTGCACGGTGAGTTCGAGGTCGAGTCCGCTGCCCAGGATGTTCTTGCCGAGGTAGCCCGCCGCGTAGGCCTCAGCGACGGCCGCGTGCAACCGCCGCAGCACTGGGACGACTTCACCACGCAGATAGATGAAGGCGTGCGACGACCTGATGGCGTGACACGCGATGACGATGCCCTCGATGAGGCTGTGCGGGTTCGCGAAGAGGAGCGGGATGTCCTTGCAGGTGCCGGGCTCCGACTCGTCGGCGTTGACAACTAGATAGTGAGGCTTGCCATCCCCTTGGGGAATGAACTGCCACTTCATTCCCGTCGGGAACCCCGCGCCGCCGCGCCCGCGCAGACCGGATTCCTTGACGTACGCGATGACGTCGTCAGGCGACATGCCCAGCGCCTTGCGGAGCCCCTCGTATCCTTCGTGCCTTCGGTAGACGTCCAGCGTCCAGGACTTGTCCTCGTCCCAGAAGGCCGACAGCACGGGTGCGAGCAGCTTCTCCGGGCTGGTGTCCTTGATCTCGGGTGCCAAGGTCATCACTCCCCCTCCTCGGCGACAGGACCCGCCGGGTGGGCGGGGTCGGAGGCCGATGTGTCCTGCGGCGCGTCGTGCGAGCTCAGGTGCTCCGTCGGTGACGGTTGGTGCACGGTGCTGTCCTGCGGCTCGTCGTGCGGTCCGCCGTCCCGCGGATGGACCACGCGCGCGGGTGCGGTCTCTCCCCTGGCCAGGCGGAGACCCACCAGCGACGCCGGTCCCGCACTGCCGCTCGCCTCGACGGCCCCCTCCCGCTCGTCGGCGAAGCCCGCCAGGATCCGGGCGGTCTCCTTGAACGTGCACAGGGGTGCCCCGCGCGTCGGCGAGACCGGCCTGCCCGCGCGCAGGTCGTCGACGAGGTTCTTGGCGGTCTGTGGGGTCTGGTTGTCGAAGAACTCCCAGTTGACCATCACGACCGGCGCGTAGTCGCAGGCCGCGTTGCACTCGATGTGCTCCAGGGTGACCTTGCCGTCGTCGGTGGTCTCGCCGTTGCCGACGCCCAGGTGCTCCTGGAGCGTCTCGAAGATCGCGTCGCCGCCCATCACCGCGCACAGCGTGTTGGTGCACACGCCTACCTGGTAGTCACCGGAGGGCTTGCGCCGGTACATGGTGTAGAAGGTGGCGACCGCGGTGACCTCGGCCGTGGTCAGGCCCAGCATGGTCGCGCAGAACTGCATTCCGGTGCGCGTGACATGCCCTTCCTCCGCCTGCACCAGGTGCAGCAACGGCAGGAGGGCGGACCTGGAGTCCGGGTAGCGGGCGATGATCTCGCGCGCGTCCGCCTCCAGCCGGGCTCGAACGTCGTCCGGGTAGTCGGGCGCGGGCAGTTCGGGCATGCCCAGGCTGACGCCCCGCTCCGAAGAACTGGTGGTCACCGGTCGACGCCTCCCATCACGGGGTCGATGGACGCGACGGCGACGATGACGTCGGCGACCTGGCCGCCTTCGCACATCGCCGCCATGGCTTGCAGGTTGGTGAAGGACGGATCGCGGAAGTGGACCCGGTAGGGGCGGGTGCCGCCGTCGGAGACGACGTGCACTCCGAGCTCGCCCTTGGGCGACTCGACCGCCGCGTACGCCTGTCCCGGCGGGACACGGAAGCCCTCGGTCACCAGCTTGAAGTGGTGGATCAGGGCCTCCATGGAGGTGCCCATGATCTTCTTGATGTGGTCGAGGGAGTTGCCGAGCCCGTCCGGTCCCAGGGCGAGCTGGGCGGGCCAGGCGATCTTCTTGTCGGCGACCATGACCGGTCCGGGCTGCAGCCGGTCCAGGCACTGCTCGACGATCCTGAGCGACTGGCGCATCTCCTCCAGCCGGATGAGGAAGCGGCCGTAGGAGTCGCAGGTGTCGGCGGTCGGGATCTCGAAGTCGTACGTCTCGTAACCGCAGTACGGCTGGGCCTTGCGCAGGTCGTGCGGCAGGCCGGTGGAGCGCAGGATCGGCCCCGTCGCGCCGAGGGCCATGCAGCCGGCCAGGTCCAGGTAGCCGACGTCCTGCATACGGGCCTTGAAGATCGGGTTCCCGGTGGCGAGCTTGTCGTACTCCGGGAGGTTCTTCTTCATCTTCTTCACGAACTCGCGGATCTGGTCCACCGCGCCGGGCGGCAGGTCCTGGGCGAGTCCGCCGGGGCGGATGTACGCGTGGTTCATCCTGAGGCCCGTGATGAGCTCGTAGATGTCGAGAATCAGTTCACGATCTCGGAAGCCGTAGATCATGATCGTGGTGGCGCCGAGTTCCATGCCGCCGGTGGCGATGCACACCAGGTGCGAGGACAGCCGGTTCAGCTCCATCAGGAGCACACGGATGATCGAGGCCCGGTCCGGGATCTGGTCCTCGATGCCGAGGAGCTTCTCGACCGCGAGGCAGTACGCCGTCTCGTTGAAGAACGGCGTCAGGTAGTCCATGCGCGTCACGAACGTGGTGCCCTGGGTCCACGTCCGGTACTCAAGGTTCTTCTCGATACCGGTGTGCAGGTAGCCGATGCCGCAGCGGGCCTCGGTGACGGTCTCGCCCTCGATCTCCAGGATCAGGCGGAGCACGCCGTGCGTGGAGGGGTGCTGGGGACCCATGTTGACGATCAGGCGCTCGTCGTCGGCGCGGGTCGCGGTCTCGACGACCTCGTCCCAGTCGCCACCGGTGACGGTGTAGACGGTGCCCTCGGTGGTCTCCCGGGCGGATGCGGCGGAAGAAGGGGTCTGCGTGCTCATGAGTACGACCTCCGCTGGTCCGGAGCCGGGATCTGGGCGCCCTTGTACTCGACGGGGATGCCGCCGAGGGGGTAGTCCTTGCGCTGCGGATGGCCCTGCCAGTCGTCGGGCATCATGATCCGCGTCAGTGCCGGGTGACCGTCGAAGACGATGCCGAAGAAGTCGTACGTCTCGCGCTCGTGCCAGTCGTTCGTCGGATACACGGAGACCAGCGACGGGATGTGCGGGTCGCTGTCGGGGGCGCTGACCTCCAGGCGGATCAGCCGGTTGTGGGTGATCGAGCGCAGGTGGTAGACGGCGTGCAGCTCGCGCCCCTTGTCGTTCGGGTAGTGGACGCCGCTGACGCCGGTGCACAGCTCGAAGCGCAGGGCGGGGTCGTCGCGCAGGGTCCTGGCGACCCGGACCAGGTGCTCGCGTTCGATGTGGAAGGTGAGCTCACCGCGGTCGACGACCGTCTTCTCGATGGCGTTGTCGGGGAGGAGCCCCTGTTCCTCAAGGGCGCCCTCAAGCTCGTCGGCGACCTCGTCGAACCAGCCGCCGTATGGCCTGCTCGCCGGTCCCGGGAGCCGGACCGAGCGGACCAGGCCACCGTAGCCGGAGGTGTCGCCGCCGTTGTTGGCGCCGAACATGCCGCGCTGGACCCGGATCTCCTCGCCGCCCTGGCCGCGCCGGCCGGGGAGGTTGGAGGCCGACAGGTCCTTCTCGGGGTTCACGCCGCCTGCGTTGCCGTTCGCGTCGCTCACCGCAGCAGCCCCTTCATCTCGATCGTGGGCAGGGCCTTGAGCGCCGCCTCCTCCGCCTCGCGGGCGGCCTCCTCGGCGTTCACGCCGAGCTTGGAGTTCTGGATCTTGTGGTGGAGCTTGAGGATGGCGTCCATCAGCATCTCGGGCCGTGGCGGGCAGCCCGGGAGATAGATGTCGACCGGGACGATGTGGTCGACGCCCTGGACGATCGCGTAGTTGTTGAACATGCCGCCGGAGGAGGCGCAGACCCCCATGGAGATCACCCACTTGGGGTTCGGCATCTGGTCGTAGACCTGCCTGAGCACCGGCGCCATCTTCTGGCTCACCCGGCCCGCGACGATCATCAGGTCCGCCTGGCGCGGTGAGCCGCGGAAGACCTCCATGCCGAAGCGCGCCAGGTCGTAGCGGCCGGCGCCGGTGGTCATCATCTCGATGGCACAACAGGCGAGGCCGAACGTGGCGGGGAAGACCGACGCCTTGCGCACCCAGCCCGCGGCCTGCTCGACGGTGGTCAGCAGGAATCCGCTCGGCAGCTTTTCTTCGAGTCCCATGTCCCTAGGCCCCTCAGTCCCATTCCAGGCCGCCGCGCCGCCACACGTACGCGTACGCGACGAAGACGGTGAGCACGAAGAGCAGCATCTCCACGAGCCCGAAAATCCCCAGGGCGTCGAAGGTGACGGCCCAGGGGTAGAGGAAGACGATCTCGATGTCGAAGACGATGAAGAGCATCGCCGTCAGGTAGTACTTGATGGGGAAGCGCCCGCCGCCGGCCGGCGTGGGGGTCGGCTCGATACCGCACTCATAGGCTTCGAGCTTGGCGCGGTTGTACCGCTTCGGACCGATCAGCGTGGCCATGACCACGGAGAAGATCGCAAAGCCTGCCCCGAGGGCTCCCAGTACGAGGATGGGCGCATACGCGTTCACCGCTCCTCGCTCCTCTCAGTCGGCACTGACTGCTGGCGGTTGCGCCGGGCTCACATCCGCCCCACCAGTCCCACGAACTCCGCCCGCCCCGGCGAAGATCGGGAACATGTGAAGCAGGTCACAAGCCCGACTGCCTCGCATCTTATGCCTGTGGGTCTGTGATCTGCGACACGGGGTATTGCACAAGCTTTGTGATCTCCACCACCTGACGAAGGATCATGAAGTCGGATGAGCGGTGATCTTCGCACAAGAAGCGTCCGAGTGATCACCAGAGGTGACATTTTCGCTCGTCACCGCTGACCAGAAGGGGCGTCTCCATATCAAGAGACTTCCCTTGCATGCAAATTGGCACTGGAATCGATCTCTTGATAGAGGGCGTCGTTCACACCTCGGAGGGAGGGGCGGGGGGCGGTGTGGACGTGTGCACGCGTTCACGAGCGGAGCCGGGTCGTGATCCGCGCGCAATCCGGCCGTGATCAACGCGCGAGACGCGGGCGCCGCCGTAACCGTTGCGTGACCTCCGCCACATCCATGGGGAGGGCCTGAGAAGAGGGCTTGGCCAACCGCCTCAACAGATGGTAGGCGGGGGGCAATCCGGGCGAAATGATGAAAGGCCGAGATCACAGGCGGATTGCCGGGCGTCCGCAATGTCCGTTACGGCGTCAATAAAGAACTACACGCCAGGCATTTGGGGCCCCGTTTGAACAACTGTGGCGCAGCACACGTTTCTTGAAGATATGAAGGAGCCCCTGATACCGGTTGGTCTCATGTCCCACACCGCTCACATACGCAGCCACCGGAAACCCCGCCGCAGCGCCTCCAAAATCGCGATGCGGGCCGGAGTTGCCGGTGGTGTCCTCAGCACCCTGGCAGTGGCCGGGGCGTCGGGTTCGGCGAACGCCGCCGAGCCGGTGACGCAGACCCTCGAACTGCCCACCCTGACGGCCGACCTGGCCGCTCAGGTCGCCGAGTCCGCGGACGCCACGCAGCAGGCCGCCGCGAACTACCAGCTGCAGGCAGAGCGTGACGCGGCCGCCGCGAAGGCTGCGCAGGAGGCGAAGAAGGACCTCGCGGAGGCGAAGAAGAAGGCGGAGGCCAAGAAGAAGGCCGAGGAGGCTCGCAAGGCCGCGGCCGAAGCCGCCGCCTCCCGATCCGCTGAGCGGGCCACCCTCTCCGCTTCCGCCTCCACGTCGACGCCCGCTCCCGCGAGCGGTAGCGTCGCGACGGTCATCTCCTTCCTCAGGGCCCAGGTGGGCGACGCCTACGTCATGGGCGCCACCGGTCCCAACGCGTGGGACTGCTCCAGCCTCGTCCAGGCCGCGTTCAAGCAGGTCGGCGTGGACCTGCCGCGCGTCTCGCAGGACCAGTCGACGGTCGGCACCGAGGTCTCGCTGTCCAACCTGCAGGTCGGCGACATCCTGTACTGGGGCTCGAAGGGCTCCGCGTACCACGTGGGTGTGTACATCGGTGACGGCCAGTACCTGGACGCCGCCAACCCCTCCAAGGGCGTCGTCATCCAGGACCTGTCCGGCTACCCGGCGACGGGCGCGGTGCGGGTGCTCTGACCCGGAGTCGTACGGAAGAGGCCGCAGCCGCTCGGGGGGCTGCGGCCTTTCTGGCGCGCCGACGGCCCACCCCAGGTCGAAGGTGGTGGGCAGACAGAGCCGGTGGCGCACCTCGTCGACGCGTTCCAGGGGTTCCGTCTCGGGCGGCCGGTACAGCTGAGCGGAGACAGACCATGTGAAGGGCGACCCGACGTGACGAGGTGTTCGCCCGCCGGGCCGCCCGCGCGGAAACCCTGAAGAGCCAGGTCACGCCTTCGGTGCCACCTTGCTCAGCCCGTTGATGATGCGGTCCATCGCGTCGCCGCCCGTCGGGTCGGTGAGGTTGGCCAGGAGCTTCAGCGTGAACTTCATCAGCAGGGGGTGCGTGAGGCCGCGCTGGGCCGCGATCTGCATGACCTTCGGGTTGCCGATGAGCTTCACGAAGGCGCGGCCGAGGGTGTAGTAGCCGCCGTAGGTGTCCTTCAGGACGCGCGGGTAGCGCTGCAGCGCCGTCTCACGCTGGCTCGGCGTCGCCCGCGCGTGCGCCTGGACGATGATGTCGGCGGCGATCTGGCCGGACTCCATGGCGTAGGCGATGCCCTCGCCGTTGAAGGGGTTCACCAGGCCGCCCGCGTCGCCCACCAGGAGCAGCCCGCGGGTGTAGTGCGGCTGCCGGTTGAAGGCCATGGGGAGCGCCGCCCCGCGAATGGGCCCGGTCATGTTCTCCGGCGTGTAGCCCCAGTCCTCCGGCATGGAGGCGCACCAGGCCTTCAGCACCTCGCGCCAGTCCAGTTCCTTGAAGGAGTCGGAGGTGTTCAGCACGCCGAGGCCGACGTTCGACGTGCCGTCGCCCATGCCGAAGATCCAGCCGTAGCCGGGCAGCAGACGGTCCTGCGGGCCACGGCGGTCCCACAGTTCCAGCCAGGACTCCAGGTAGTCGTCGTCGTGCCGCGGCGAGGTGAAGTACGTCCGGACCGCGACGCCCATCGGGCGGTCCTCGCGGCGGTGCAGGCCCATCGCCAGGGACAGACGGGTGGAGTTGCCGTCGGCGGCCACGACGAGCGGCGCGTGGAAGGTGACCTCGCGCTTCTCCTCGCCGAGCTTGGCGTGGACGCCGGTGATGCGGCCGGTGCGGTCGTCGACGATCGGGGCACCGACGTTGCAGCGCTCGTACAGCCGCGCGCCCGCCTTCTGGGCCTGCCGGGCGAGCTGTTCGTCGAAGTCGTCGCGCTTGCGGACCAGTCCGTAGTCGGGGAAGGAGGCGAGATCCGGCCAGTCGAGCTGCAGCCGCACCCCGCCGCCGATGATGCGCAGCCCCTTGTTCCGCAGCCAGCCGGCCTCCTCGGAGACGTCGATGCCCATGGCCACGAGCTGCTTGACCGCGCGGGGGGTGAGTCCGTCGCCGCAGACCTTCTCGCGCGGGAACTCGGTCTTCTCCAGCAGGAGTACGTCGAGTCCGGCCCGGGCGAGGTGGTAGGCGGTGGTGGAGCCGGCCGGCCCCGCGCCGACGACGATCACATCGGCCGTGTTCTCGGAGAGGGGCTCAGTCACGACGGTCACGGCGGGATCTCCCCAAGTTCGAAATCTGCGTGCCGACCGGCACTGGACATGGGCAGTCTATGCAGCGTCACCGATCACCGGCTGAAGGGCTGCCCCCGTGAACCGAGCTCTCCCCGAGGTACAGCTGCGCGTTCCCACCGACGAGGACGCCGTCACATGGCATCGGATCTTCGACGACCCGGATGTCATGGAGTTCCACGGCGGGAGGTCCGCGGAGCTGTCCGTCTACGAGGAGCTCACCGCCCGCCAGCGCAAGCACGACGCCGAGCTCGGCTTCTGCCTGTGGACCATGCTGGACGAGTCCG
The DNA here is from genome assembly GCF_030386795.1 of Streptomyces sp. S.PNR 29. Taxonomy (GTDB): domain Bacteria; phylum Actinomycetota; class Actinomycetes; order Streptomycetales; family Streptomycetaceae; genus Streptomyces. The sequence goes on along the minus strand of NZ_JANUQM010000001.1, from coordinate 194,539 downwards.
GTGGGGTCATCGGTTTCACGGGCGCCCAGCCGTGGGAGCGCACCTGGGGTCCCACGGGCGAGATCGAGATCGGCTGGCGGCTCGGCCGGGCGTACTGGGGCAGGGGGTACGTCACGGCGGCCGCGCTGCAGACACTGGAGCGGGTGCGCGCGGCGGGCCCGAAGAGCGTCGTGGCGATGGTCGACGCCCGCAACACCCGGTCGATCGCGGTGACGCGACGGCTGGGCATGAGCCTCGCCCAGACCTTCACGACGCCGGCCTCGCAGCGGGAAGGCCACTGTTACCGCCTCGACCTGTGACGCGGAGTAGTCACCTGCTACGGAAAGACACCCGACGCTTCCGGCCGGTACGTGGCGAGGGTTACTCTGCCCGTACCGCTGGGGGTGACGTCTGTGCGCATAACACCCAAGACACCCGAAGTGCGCGTACCGCGTCTGGTCGGCCTGATGGCCGTGGACGCACGGGAGGCGGCCCAGGCGCAGGGTCTGTTCCTCAACGCGCCGGACCGGCCCGACTTCCACCGCGCCGTCGTCGACTACGTCGTGCGCCAGTACCCTCAGCCCGGTGCCGAGGTGCCGCGGGACTCCATGGTCTACGTGTGGTTCGACCTCGGTGACGGTGAGGGCGGCGGAGGCGTGCGCGAGCCGCGCCTGCCGGGACCGCCCAGGGGCGGGCTGCAGCGGGAGCTGGACGAGCCGGGCGACCCGTACGCCGTGCTCGGCTCCCACTGAAGCCCGCGGCACGGCCAGAAGGCTCAGCTGTCCTTGAACCCGCGGTGCAGGGCGACGACCCCGCCCGTGAGGTTCCGCCACGCCACCTTGCCCCAGCCGGCCTTCTGCAGCCGTTCGGCCAGGGCGGGCTGGTCGGGCCAGGCGCGGATGGACTCGGCGAGGTAGACGTACGCCTCCGGGTTCGAGGACACCGCCCGGGCGACCGGCGGCAGGGCGCGCATCAGGTACTCGGTGTAGACGGTCCGGAACGGCGCCCACGTCGGGTGCGAGAACTCGCAGATCACGAGCCGTCCGCCGGGCCGCGTCACCCGGTGCATCTCGCGCAGGGCGGCGTCCGTGTCCTGCACGTTGCGCAGCCCGAAGGAGATCGTCACGGCGTCGAAGGTGTCGTCCTGGAACGGCAGCCGCGTCGCGTCGCCCGCGGTGTACGGCAGCCAGCTCCGGCGCCGCTTGCCGACCTGGAGCATCCCGAGGGAGAAGTCGCAGGGGACGACGTACGCGCCGGTGCGGGCGAAGGGCAGCGAGGACGTGCCCGTGCCGGCCGCGAGGTCCAGGACCTTCTGCGCGGGGCGCGCGTCGACGGCCTTCGCGACCTCCGTGCGCCATCGGCGGTCCTGGCCGAGGGACAGCACGTCGTTCGTCAGGTCGTACCGTTCCGCCACGTCGTCGAACATCGAGGCGACTTCGTGCGGCTGCTTGTCCAGGGATGCGCGGGTCACGGGCCCATTGTTGCAGTACGCCCTCCCGGCAGGAGCCGCGGCTTCTTCCGCGCGGCCACGTCCTCCACCCACCCGCACACCAGGACGAACACCCCGATCAGCACTCAGCCGACGCCGAACAGGAACCACTGGCTCTCCAGCGGCAGATACGCCTCGAACGCGGGCACCTCCCAGAACCGGTCGATCAGCGGCACGGCCAGGATCAGCGCGATCTCGTGCCGGAGGTAGATCGTCACGGCCCGCGCGTTGAAGACGGTCACGAGACGGTCCACCCGCCGGAACCGGGTCAGCCCGGCGAAGTCCACTCCGAGGGGCGCCTTGGAGTACAGCAGCAGCGTCACGTACCCGGCCGACCAGAAGGCCTGCGCGAGCGGGTTCTCGTCGAGGTCGTACATGAGCGCGCTGCCGAGGCGGCCGTCCGGCGGCTGGCGCGAGGCGGAACACCTTCTGCAGGAGCGGGGAGAGCAGGACGAACCAGAGGTACGTCCGCAGGCACCAGAGGATCTCCCAGGCCTGCTCGCCCCAGGCGTTGCCCGGCGGATCGGCGAGCGGCACGACCCAGTAGAGGATCTGCCGGCCCGGCATCCAGCCGTGCACCAGCATCGCGACGACCACGAAGATGCCCCAGAACCAGAAGGGCGGCAGAAGCCGGCTCAGTCGGTCGCGGACCACCGTGAGCGCGGGCCGCTCAAGCGACTTCGCCATCAGGGTGCCGGCCAGGCCGCCGTCCCGGCCCGCTCCGCGACGGGCCCCTTGCTGTGCGCCCCCATCAGCCCGCACCCGCCGGCGTGCCCACCTCACCGGTCCGCTTCAGCTTCTGCCACCTCAGGCGGCCGCCCGTGAGGGCCGTGATGCAGGAGTGGATGAGGACGAGGTACATCATCTGCCGGTACGCCAGCTGCCGCAGCGGCATCATCAGCAGATACCGGTACTTCTCCCGGTCGAGCCGGAAGGCGTAGGCCGCGCGCAGCAGTTGGACACCCAGCACCGCACAGCAGCTTGGAGCGGCGTCCGGAGTTGTCAGCGAACACGGGCCCCTCGGCCGAGGTGGAGGACCCGTTGCCGCGTTTGCGGCGGCGACCGCGCACGGCGGGATCCGCGGCGCGGTTTTTGATGGCAGGCCCGGAATGCATTCCCCGGACATTAGAGAGCCTTTATATGCACTAAACCAGGAATTTCATGTGAGAGGCCCACGAGAAACGCCTCGACCTGTCCTTTCCCTGAGAGATTTCGGGAAAGCCCAGCGCGACGCGCCCCGCGACGGTAGGAGTAGATTGATCTGGAAATTGACCGAGAGCGGGTGCATGTGCCATGAGGAGTCCCCTGACGCCGGCGGCCGGGCTGACCTGCCTGTTCGCTCTGGCCACCACGGGATGCTCCACGAACTCAGGGGCGGCGCCCTCCCCCGCTTCCGACTCCCCCACCGCGTCCGGTTCTCCCACGGCGGGCGCCTCCGCCCCCGCGTACAGCCCCGCGTACGCGCCCTATGTGAGCGCCACCACGGCCTCGGACAACGACTCGGCGGGCGCGCCGAAGACCTACAATCTGGCTTTCGTGGTCTCTTCGGGCGGTAGCTGTACACCGAAATGGGACGGAAGCCATGCCATCTCCGACTCCGCCGTGAAATCCCGGATTTCGCGGCTCACCTCGGACGGCGCCACGGTCCGCGTCTCCTTCGGCGGAGCCACCGGAAAGGAACTGGCGGCGACCTGCGACAGCGCGTCCGAGCTGGCGGCGGCGTACGGGAAGGCGCTCGACGCGGCCGGTTCCTCCCAGGCCGACTTCGACATCGAGGGCGACGAGCTGGCCGACGACGACTCCGTCGCCCTGCGCTCGGAGGCGATCGCGCTGCTGCAGCAGGAGCGTGCGGACCTGCGGGTCTCCTACACGCTGCCGGTCATGCCCTCCGGCCTGGGCGAGGACAGCCTGGCGGTGCTGGAGTCCGCCAACCACCACGGCGTACAGGTCTCCACCGTCAACCTGATGACGATGAACTACGGCGAGTCCTACACCGGCGACATGGGCGACTACGCCGTCACCGCGGCCGGGGCCGCCCACCCGCAGCTGAGGAAGGTGTTCGGGACGTCCGACGCGGCCGCCTGGCGGGGCATGGCGCTCACCTCGATGATCGGCGTGAACGACGTCGACGGTGAGACGTTCACGCTCGCGGACGCCGCGCAGGTCCGCTCCTTCGCCGAGGAGAAGGGCATCGCCTGGGTGTCGATGTGGTCGGCGCTGCGGGACCAGCAGTGCGAGAAGGGGAACGCCACGCAGGACGAGGCCGCCACCGACTGCAGTGGGGTGACGCAGAGTCCGGGGGCGTTCGGGGAGGCGTTCTCGGGCTGAGGGGTCCTGGGACGGATCAGCGGCGCCGGTGCACCAGGCGCCCGTCGACGACCGTCGCCACGCAGCTCGCGGCCCCGACGCCGGGGAGCGCCGCCTCGTCCGGGACGTCGAAGAAGGCGAACCGGGCGGCGGAGCCGCGCTCCCTCGGCGGCGCGAACCGCACCGGCAGTCCGGAGGCGTACGGGTCGAGCGAGGGCACTCCGCCGGGGCGCCCGAGCCGGCCCACCACGCCCAGGCCGGAGCGGTGTACGGCGTCCCGGACCGCGCGGTTGCGCAGTTCCTCGCAGGCGGCCGCGACCGTTCCGTGCGCCAGCATCCGCTGCACTGCGCGCCGGGCGCTCGCACCCCAGCGGGCGTCGTCCAGCGCCAGTGCGGCGAGGGCGTCCCCGGTCAGCGGCTCGGTGCCCAGCTGATCGGCCTCGCGCGGGTCGGGGTGGTACGCCTCCTCCAGCAGCTCCGTGCCGTGCATGTTGACGAGCCCGGGGGTGAGGATGCCGGGCCACTGGCGCACCCGGGCCCGCGGATGAGCGGCGGCGAGTTGCTCCAGGGGGCCCGCCGCCGCGATCCACGCGCCCTCGACGGCGAGCGCCCGGCCGGCCGAGTCCGCGTGAATCGTGAGCATGGGCCGGCTAGTTGGACGCGAGCAGCTTCAGCTCGGGGTGCGCGGTGCCGCCCTCGATCGCCGTGGACGAGATGTGGGACACGACCCGCTCGTCGACGGGGTCGTTCGCCGGGTCGTCGTGCACCACCAGGTGCTCGTACGTGGTCGACCGCTGTGCGGGCACCCGCCCCGCCTTGCGGATCAGGTCGATGATCTCCAGCCGGTTGGAGCGGTGCTTCGCGCCGGCCGACGACACGACGTTCTCCTCCAGCATGATCGAGCCGAGGTCGTCGGCGCCGTAGTGCAGGGAGAGCTGGCCGACCTCCTTGCCCGTCGTCAGCCACGAGCCCTGGATGTGCCGGACGTTGTCGAGGAACAGGCGGGCGATCGCGATCATCCGCAGGTACTCGAAGATGGTGGCCTGGGTGCGGCCCTTCAGGTGGTTGTTCTCCGGCTGGTAGGTGTACGGGATGAAGGCGCGGAAGCCGCCGGTGCGGTCCTGCACGTCCCGGATCATCCGCAGGTGCTCGATGCGCTCGGCGTTGGTCTCGCCCGTGCCCATCAGCATGGTGGACGTCGACTCGACGCCCAGCCGGTGCGCGATCTCCATGATCTCCAGCCAGCGCTCACCGGACTCCTTCAGCGGCGCGATGGCCTTGCGCGGCCGCTCGGGCAGCAGCTCGGCACCGGCCCCGGCGAAGGAGTCGAGACCCGCCTCGTGGATCCGGGTGATGGCCTCCTCGACGCTCACGCCGGAGATCCGGGCCATGTGCTCGACCTCGCTCGCCCCCAGGCTGTGGATGACGAGCTGCGGGAAGGCCTCCTTGATGGCGCGGAAGTGCTTCTCGTAGTACTCGACGCCGTAGTCCGGGTGGTGGCCGCCCTGGAACATGATCTGGGTGCCGCCCAGCTCCACCGTCTCGGCGCAGCGCCGCAGGATGTCGTCCAGGTCGCGCGTCCAGCCCTTGGCCGTGTCCTTCGGAGCCGCGTAGAAGGCGCAGAACTTGCACGCCGTGACGCACACGTTCGTGTAGTTGATGTTGCGCTCGATGATGTACGTCGCGATGTGCTCGGTGCCCGCGTAGAGGCGACGGCGTACGGCGTCGGCGGCGGCGCCCAGCGCGTGCAGCGGGGCGTCGCGGTAGAGGTCGAGGGCCTCTTCGGGGGTGATCCGCCCACCGGCGGCAGCACGGTCGAGGATGGGCTGAAGGTCGGCCTTCTCGGTCACCGGGCGTCCCTTTCGTCAAGGGTTGTCGACGGACAGTCGGTCGTGGACGGGCCGAACCAGCGTACGCCAGCCATGTCGTCACGCCGACGTCAGGCTCGTCGGTCCGCAGGGTCTCGGCGGCGGGGAGCGGCGGCCGGGTCGGGGCTCGGCCGATCGGCGCTATGCCGCGTACGCGCCGACGAGCAGCCCGAGCAACGCGCCGCTGATCAGGAACGGCCCGAACGGGATGGCCGTCTTCCGCCCGGCCCGCCGGGCGACGACGAGGGCACCGCCGTACAGGGCCCCGAGCAGGAATCCGGCGAAGGTGCCCAGCATGACGGTCGGCCACCCGTACCAGCCGAGCACGGCGCCCGCGCCGAGGGCCAGTTTCACGTCGCCGAAGCCCATCCCGCCCGGGTTGATGAGGAACAGCACGAAGTAACCGGCGCCGAGCGCGAGGGCGCCCAGCACGGCGGTCGTCCACTCCCCGGCGTGCTCGGGCACGAGCGCGGTGACGCCGAGGAGGGCGAGCGCGGCACCGGCGAACGGGAGGGTGAGGGGGTCGGGCAGCCGTCGTACCCGGAAGTCGACGACCGCCAGCAGCACGCCGACCGGTGCGAGCAGCAGCCAGACGGCCAGCTCGGGACGCGTGCCGGTGGCTGCGGCGAGGGCGGCGCAGACGAGGGCGGTGACGGTGGTGAGGGAGGCGGTGCCGGGACCGTACGAGCGCTCCGGGCACTGTCCGCACCGCGCCCGCCCGAGCCATCCGGCGACCCGATGCCCGCCGGGACACGACTGCCGCCACTCCTCCCCCGACGGCACCGAGAACCGGTACGCCGCCCGCGGCAGCAACGCGCCTGCCGCCGCGCCCCACAGCGCGGCGGCGAGCACGAGCAGACCGGTGTTCATCCCACGGCCGCGGCGCCGTCGCGCCACGTCGGCAGCAACTCGTCGAGCAGGGCTTCCGTGCGCGGCGGCAGGCCCCGTGCCCCGCTCCGGCCGATGAGGTCGGCGGCCAGGGACCGGAGCCGGGCGGGGTCGCCGGTCGCGTGCGTGGCACGCAGCAGTTCGTGCCACAGGCGCTCGTCGGCGGGTGCCGTCCGCAGGGCCGCGTTCAGCGCCTCGATGGCCTTCTCCGCGCGGTCCTTCTCCATGTGGAACTCGGACAGCGCGAGCCCGGTGTCCGCGACCAGCAGCGGGAGCTGGGCGTCGATGATCTCGTGGGTGAGCCAGCGGTAGCGGCCCTCGGGCCGGTCGGCGAGCAGCGGCCCGCGCACCAGCACCAGCGCGTCCGTGAGCAGCCGCCCGCGCACGGCCCGGCTGTCGACGCCCTTGCCCTGCGTGGCCTCGTAGTAGAGGGACCGCAGTACGTCCAGGTCGGAGACGACGGACTTGGCGAGGGTGAGCCGCCCGGTGTCGTCGCTGCGCAGCCGGGGGCTGCCGTCGGGGTCGGTGCCGAGCCAGCTGCGCAGCCGCTCCAGGAGGGCGTCGCGTACGTCGTCCGTGACACCGCGCGGCCACAGCGCGGAGGACAGCACGCGCGGGTGCACGCCCTCGCGGTGCAGGAGCAGCAGCGCCAGCGCCTCGTGCAGCAGCGCGCTGCGGTCGCCGTCCGGGGTGTCCAGGCCGATGATCTCGTACGGCCCGACGAGGCGGGCGTACACCGCGGGCCGCCCCTGCTCGCTGATGTCGACGAGGAACGGCGGGGTGTTGGTCGGCCCGTCCGGCCGGTGGTCCGGGTCGGCCTCGACGAACAGCTCGACCACGGCCCGCTGCTGGGTGGCCGGCAGGAGCTGGGCGTCGAGTTCGAGCCCGAGGAGCGGGGCGAGCAGCTTGCCCGCGCTGGTGATCTCCATCTCCCAGGCGGCGCCCGGCAGATCGCCGGTCTCGGTGCCGACGAGGTATCCGATGCCGAGGCGGGAGGCATCGGCGGCGAGTTCGGCGAGCTTGACGGCGTCCTCGGCGGAGGGCTGGGCGGCGAGCAGGACGAGGTGCGGGGCCCAACGGGTGTGCTGGGCGGGCCCGGTGCGGCCGGTGAGCACGGAGTCGTGCCCGGCGGCGCCCAGCGCACCGCGCCGCTGCCGCGTCTCGGCCTCCATGGTCTCGATGAGCGCCTCGATGTCGTCGAGGTGCCGGAGCCGGTTGGGCGCGAGGGGGGTGAGGTCCTCCCCGAACCCGACGAGGGTGATGGTCATCCGGTCCGACCAGCCGTTCGTCGCCAACTCGGCGGCGACGGAGGCGAACACGGCGGCGCGGTCGGCCTCACGGCCGGAGAGGGACACGATCCCGGGCACGGACTCCAGGTTGAGCAGCAGCCGGGAGTCGTCCATGGTGCCGAGGCTGACGAGGCCGGGGTAGGGCGCGGCCGTGTCGACGTCCTCGTACCGCTCGGCGTCGGTCCGGGCCAGCATCCAGAAGGTCTGGTCCTGCCCGAGCTGCCACGGCGCGGGCGGCTTCCCGGAGGGCTGGGCGAGCTGCAGATGCAGATCGCCGTTGCTCAGCCAGGCGGCGTACACGGTCGGCAGCGGGCGGGACTCGGCGGCGAGAGAGGCCGCAAGCCCGCGCAACGACCGGTCGAGCAGGCGTACGCCCTCGGGGTCGGCGCCCACGAGCAGCGCGTCCTGCACGTCCTGGGCGTCCCCGGTCGGCGTCGGCGGCTCCATGCCGCGCCGCCCGCCGACGGCACCGAACGCCGACTGCCACAGCGCCTGCCGACGCCGGCGCCCGAGGGCACCGAGGAGGCCGGCGGCGAGGAGCGGGGCGCCGAGGAGGGCCTCGGGCAGGCCGAAGGAGTGGCTGCCGGACTCGGCGTCGGTGGCGTGCTGTTGGTGCTGCTGCTGATGTTCGGGTGCGGGCTGCTGCTCGGGCGCGGAGACGTGCGAGCCGCCGCCTTGGGCGTGACCGCCACCGCCCTGGGCTTGCGCGTGATCCCCGGTCCGGGCGTAGTCGTGGATCTGCTGCTGCACGTCCGGCGAGACGCTGGGCGCCTCGTCCGGCATCTCTACGAGGTCGCCACCGCGCGCGTCGCCGGGCATCTCCATGATCCACCCGGGCCGGATGAGGCTGGCCTCGGAGAGCCGGGAACCGTCGGGCTGGATGCGGTCCTTGTTGAGCTCGAAGATCTCCTTGTACCGGCGTCCGTCACCGAGGTGCCGTTCCGCTATCTCCCAGAGCGAGTCGTGGTGACGTCCCTCGGGCGGCTGGATCCGGTAGTACTTGGTGTCGCCCTGCTTGGCGGTGCTGCCGCCGGCGTCGGCGTGGGAGGCCGCGTGGGAGGCCTGCTCGGCGAGGGCGGCCGCGGTACTGGCGGCCTGCTCCTGCTGCTGGGCGAACAGTCCCGGCGTCTGCTGGGCCGCGGCGACGGTCGGCTTCTGGTTCCCCTCCATGCTGTGCCCCAGCTGCGACAGCCCCGGCGTGAGGCTGGCGGCGGTGGCGCCGACGAGCAGCAGCGCGGCGACCAACTGCCGGGCGAGCAGCTGACTGGGCCCGGCGCCCGGCACCCGGCCCGGCACTCCGACGCCGGACAGCGCGGCCTTCACCTCGACCAGGACGCAGGCGGTGAACTGGGCCCAGGCGAACCAGACGATGACGGTCAGGATGTGGATGAACGTCCAGACCGTGATCTCCTGCTGCAGCCAGTCCAGGCTCGGCACACCGCTCGGCAGCGGCCACCCGATGGTCGAGGCCAGCGCGAACGGCACCCCGACGACCAGAGCGACGAGCGCGACGAACGCGAAGAACGCCTTGACGAAGTCCCCGAACGAACGCCGCCGCACCCGCACCGGCTGCGGTGTCCGGTTCCGTGGGGCCGTCGAACTCCCCGTCGGGTTTCCCGTCGAGCTAGACGAGCTTGAAGTGCGGCGTCGCGGCATGGCGGGTGTCCTGGGTGGTGTGTTGGAGCCAGTGGAGTGAAAGGTGTGCTGAGCCTACAGAGATCTTATTGACTCGCACTGACACCGTCGAAGCGCGGACTCCCGCAGTGCCGCACGGCTCAGGATCCACGCCGTTCACAGCCGCCAACACCACACTCCTCACGTTCCCCACACAATCCCCCACTACCTCTCAAGGGCCCCTTACCCACCCCTGATAGCGTCCTTCCCTGTCGCACACGCCGAACCTCGGGGGAGATCAACCGTGGCCCGCCGCGCCCTGACCACCACAGCCGCCGCGTTCGCCGCGACGGCAGCACTCCTTCTGACCGCCTGCGGCGGGGGCGACGACTCGTCCTCGGACGACATCAAGGGGGCGGACAGCGGGTCGGGCAGCCCGTCGGCGTCGGCATCGGCCGCATCCGGCACGAAGCGACCGGTCATCAAGCTCCCCGACAGCTTCCAGGCGAAGTTCGACAGCTGGACGAACAGCGACCCCGAACTCCAGACCGCGCTGAACGACGGCAAGGAACGGCTCAGAGCGTCCTACGCGGCCATCATCGCCGGCGACCCGCAGTACAGCGCGCTGGCCTTCTACAGCGGGCAGTCGGCCATGAGTACCGGCGCCGCGTGGGTCAAGGGATACAAAGGCCTGACCATCATCGGTGAGGTCAAGGTCTACGACCCCCGGATCACGTACCTCGGCAACAGCAAGAAGCGTGCGACGCTCTTCTACTGCGTAGACGAGAGCAAGGGCTACAGCAAGGACCTCAAGACGGGAGAGACCGCCGGTACCCCGAAGGGTGAATCCCCCCGGGTCCAGTACCGGACGAGCCTGGGCAAGCAGGCCGACGGTGTCTGGAAGACCATGACGGTGGAGACCCAACCGGGAGGGTGCTGATATGAGCCACCCCCGCACGGCGTACAGCGGTCTGCTGCTCTCACTGGCACTCGGAGCCGCCCTGCTCTCTTCACCCGCCTCGGCACTGGGCGAACCCGGACACGAAGGTGAGACCAAGAAATCCTCCGGCGGCGCCCAAGGCAAAGACATCTACGCCTCCGCCACCCACTCCCGGATCAAGGTCCGCCAGGTGAGCGGCCCTTCAGGGGGCAAGACGGGCAACCTCGCGCCGGTGGACACCAACTGGAAGCCTCCCGCCTGCTGGTACGAGCCCGTCTTCACCGGCGAGCAGTTGAAGGCGTTCGTGGACAGGACGGACGGCCAGGGCGACGTGGGCATCCACGAGTCCTGGTACGGCAAGGAACTGTGGACGGATCACTACCGGGACGGTAAGCCGGAGACCAACTTCGACGACGAGCTCAGCACCGCCGAGGGCTACAAGAACTACAACATCGGCAAGGACGGCTACTTCTGGCGCAGCGTCGCGCCCGACGAGAACGATCCCGAGTCCTGGGACTGCGGCAGGATCATGTTCTGGCAGGACGCCGGCGAGATACCCAGGATTCCCCATGCCCCCTCGGCCAAGACGCTCGCCGACTACGCCTACGACAAGGTCGAGGTCCCGGACACCGAGATCGAGCTGAAGCCGCAGGCCGAGTCCACGGTGAACCTGCCCACCTGGGTCTGGCTGGACAAGGGCACCTTCAAGGAGGTCAAGGTCCGCGCGGAACTCCCGAACACGGGCCTGTGGGCGGAGACCACGGCCAAGCCGGTCGCCCTCCACCTGGACCCTGGCACGGAGGACGCGGAGACCTTCCCCGCCTCCGGCGACTGCGAGATCAACGACGACGGCTCGATCGGCACCCCGTACAAGGCGGGCGACGCCGACAAGACCCCGCCGTGCGGCATCCGGTATCTCCGCGCCACCAACGGCACGCCGTACCACCTGTCGGCATCCGTGACTTGGCAGATCACCTGGACCGGCTCCGACGGCACCGGCGGCGCCCTGCCCGACGGCACGTTCGAGACGACGCAGGACATGAACGTCCAGGAGATCCAGTCGGTCAACCGCTGACCACCGATCAGGAGATCACCTGTGGTACGCCCCCCCTCTGACCGCCACCGCCTTCGCCGCGGGGACGACGCTGCTCCTCACCGCTTGCGGCGGGGGCGGCGATTCGTCATCGGACGACATCAAGGGACGGAAGGCGGCTCGGGCCGCCCATCGGCCTCCACCTCGGCGTCGCCGGCGCCGTCCGAGGGCAAGCGAACCTGACCGTCATCGGCAAGCTGCCCGCCTACGGCGCGCAGGGCGTGTGGCAGAACTCGTCGGTGAACTCCGAGCGAGGCGGGTGCGCCGAGCAGGGCACATGACCATGCAGGTCCGGGCATCGACGAACAGATCCTCGTCACCTCGCCGACCGGGGCTTCGTGCCGTCACGCCTGACACACTGGGCGAGCCAGTCGCCGAGAGCGCGATGCACGCGCGACGGCGTTTCGACGGGGGCGAGGTGCCCGACCTCCTTCAGCGTGACCACGGGTGGACTTCCGGGTAGCAGGTCCCGCAACCGAGCTGACTGGTCGACAGGAATCCAGGGGTCCTGATCCCCCCAGCCGATCGTCACCGCGCAGCTCACCTGCTGCAGGCGTTCCGCGACCGGCCGGGTGTGTTCAGGCCGGAGCGCAGCGATCTGACGGTAGAAGGCCGGCTGACCCGACGCCCCCAGCCACGGCTGACTCAATGCCTCTACGCAATCGTCTGCCAACCGGTGACGTGCCGCACCGGCGATGTACTCCTTGACCAAGGCCGTGTGGAGCGCGGCCGGGAGTTCCACGAACACGTCGGCGTGGTCGGCGACCAGACGGAAGAACGGCGATCCCCACGGATCGAGGGTCACCACGTCCCAGAGAAACAGACCCGCGTACTCGCTGCCGTGAAGCAGGTGAGACCCGAGCGCCACGGCTCCTCCGATGTCGTGTGCGACGACGTATGGCCTGTCCAGGCGCCAGTACGTGAGCAGTTGAGCGAACCGCGACATCTGGGAGGCGAGATCGACCGGTACGGCCGGATCCTTCGCCGATCGGCCGTAGCCGGGCATGTCCCACAGGAACACCCGATGGCCGCTGCTCAGGTGCCGTGCGGCCTCCGCCCACACCTGTGACGACCACGGTGTGCCGTGGCAGAACACCACATCCCCCACCGGAGCCCGCCGCTCGGACGCCCATACGTATGTTGCGATGCTTGCTCCGTCCACGCTGATGTGGACGGGCTCTGGCAGACGCCATTCCCTCAGGCTCATGCGGTGAAGCTAGAACCTCAGGTCGACCTGAGGTCAAGCAGGGACAATGACCTCATGAAGATCGGAGAGGTCGCTCGCCGCCTGGGAGTAGCTGTGCATGTGCTGAGGCACTGGGACGATGCAGGCGTCGTCGTCCCCGACCGCACACCGTCAGGCCAGCGCGACTACAGCGAGGAGCACATCCACCGCTTGCGGGTCCTGCGGGCATGCCAGGACGTCGGCATGAGCCTGCAAGAGATCCGGCAGGTCCTGCACCGAGGTGAACCCGAGCGAACGGGCGTGATCGAGCGGCAACTCCACCGCATCCGGACGCAGCGCGCACAGCTCGAGAATGCCGAACGATTCCTCGTGCACGTGATCAACTGCGAGCACGATCTACTCACCAGGTGCGCCATGTGCACGGGATACGCCGCAAGCGTCCCGCTGCGGGAGAACGAGCACGTGACGCCGTGAACTGCGAGTCCCGCTCGGTCACGCGGCATACCGAAAACCGAGATACTCGTATTCTTCTTCGAAGATCACAACCAAGGCCGTTTTGTCCTGCGAGACAAAAATGAGATCGCTCCCCAGCGCCTCACGAATCGACCGAACCCACCCTTTGCCGGAAACGAGACATTCAAGCCAGGGAAAAAATTCCATCCAGGTACGCAGGTAGAATCTTTGCCCAATGCTCGACTGCTCAACAAACTCCTCGATCCACAGATTCACCTCCTCATCGCTCACCTCATCCCCGATCCGAGAATCCGGCACTGAATCGGTTCTACGATATTGCGCCAGCAGACTGTCCAGCCAATCAGGCATCTCGCCGTCCTGGTGGTAGCCGAAAGCGTGCACTCCGACCAGTAGCTCTGGAAGCCGTGCAGCCTCAGTTTCCTCGCGGCGCAGCTGAATCTTCTTGCGCAACTCCTCGCTCGGCACTAGGTCCCCTCCGGGTAGTAGAAGTGATGCTTGTCTCCGATCTGCTGATAGCGCTCCCCCATCATGTCGACGTTACGACCTCCCCCCTTGGGTTGCCCTGCGTGGAAATGCGGGTGTGGGGCATTGGGGTCATTCGTGTGATTGACGACCACTCGTGTACCCTCAGGGGTTTCATATTGGTAGTAGCGCCCATGAGATCCAGGACTTTCGTCGTACACGTAGTTGCTGGTCCTGTGTCGCATGGTTGGATCATCGCCGACCGTCCACTGGTGGGTGGGTTGTTGGCTGCGGGGAACACCGGCCCGATCCTTGGCGGCATTGAATGCCTCTTGACGCGTGTCGAAGTTCCTGTTGTACGGAGCGAGGCCGAGCGGATCAGCCCATGTATGGGGATTGTGGACGTAGGCGGTGGGGTTGGGCGCGGGTTCGATTCCCAGGGGGTCGGGAGATGTGTAGCGGGCTGTCTCGGGGTCGTAGTAGCGAAGATAGTTGTAGTGGAGGCCGATTTCGGGGTCGTGGTACTGGCCGGGGAACCGTAGTGGTGTGTAGGCGGTGCTGTCGGACTGCCACGTGGTGATGCCCCACAGGGTTCTGCGTGAGCGCCAGGCGATGTTTCCGGATTCGTCAACGAGTTCGGTGGGCGTCCCGACGAGGTCGGTGACGATGGCGAAGAAGCGGCAGTCGATCTCCTCTTGCGTCGTCTGGTCGGTGAGGCGTTCGGTCTGGGCCACGGGGAACAAACCGTCGTGGTCCCAGGTGAGTGTCACCGGATGGGGCAGGCCGGCAGCGGTGGTGGTCTGCTCGGTGACGTTGAGGCCGTCCCATGTGAAGTGGGTTTCCTCCACGACCGTGACCCCGTCGGCAGCCAGGCGCTGTTTGGCTGTGCGGCGGCCGAAGGGGTCGTAGCGGTAGCGCCACACAGTCCCGTCGGGGGTGGTCACCGAGGTGAGGCGGTCCTCGGCGTCCCACGCGTACCGCCAGACGTCGGGCTTGCGCGACAGACGGGTCTTGCGGCGCACCACGACGCGCCCTGCCCTGTCGTACTCGTAGCGCATGGAGCCTGCGTGTGTGAGGCGGTTGCCGGCGTACCCGCGGTCGCCTTGCGCTTCCCGGCCGGCGTGCTGGCCCGGCCAGGCTGCCCGGGTCTGGTTGCCTGTGGCGTCGTAGGCATAGGACTCGGTCCAGTCACGAGCGTTGATCTGCGTCACTCGGCCGGCGTCGTCCAGGCCGATACCGATCTCGCCGTGCATGGGGTCGTCAACAGCGATGAGGGAGTTGTCCGGACGGAAAGTATAGGAGCGGCGTTGGATCAATCCGTGGGCCGATGTCACGGTCTGCTCCGTCAGTCGCCCCGCACTGTCCCAGCTCTGGGCAAGGCTGAGGGAGTTGCCGATCAGGCGGGACGTCTCGCGACCGGCGGCGTCGTAGGTGAAGGACAGGGCGTGGCCGGAGGTGTTCAGGGATGTGGTGTGGCCAGCAGCGTCATAGCCGTAGACAGCGCGGGCACCCGTGGGTGTCGTCCGCTCGGTACGTCGGCCCGTCTCGTTGTAACGGAACAACAGCGTTCGGCCGTTCACCGTCTCGGCGACAGGCCTGCCCGTTTCATCTCGTTCCCAGACCATCTCGCAGTCGGCACTCGTGGCCCGCAGCCTCCTGCCCACGCTGTCGTACTCGTACGTCGTGACCGCGCCGTCCACGTTCTTGGAGGTCAGTCGGCCCAGGGCGTCGTAATCGTAGACGACCGTCTGACCCAGCGGGTTCGTGCGTGCCACCACGCGGCCCGTCGCATCGCGCGTGTACGTGACCCGGCGGTCGTCGAAGTCGGTCTCCGCGACCAACCGGCCGGCCGCATCGTACTCGTACTCCCACGTCAGGCCGCTGGGAGCCGTGACCTTGGTCAGCCGCAGCGAGGAGTCGTGCTCGAACTCGTACCGGACTCCGTCGGGGCCGGTCCGTGCGGTCAGCAGGTCGAAGTGGGTGTACTCATAGCTGGACACACCGCCGACCGCATCCGTGTGGCGGATGCAGTTGCCTTCCCCGTCGTACTCCCACGACTGTTCCGCCCCGTCCGGGCCCAGCATGCGGGCGAGGCGTCCCTCCACGGTCCACCAGCGGCAGGTCTGCGCTCCCAGGGGATCTGTGGCCACTTTGACCCGGCCGAAGGCGTCGTGGTGTGCGGTCAGGTGATGGCCCAGTGGGTCGGTCAGTTCGGCCACCAGGCCGGTGGTGGTGCACCGTACCCGCGTGGTCGCCCCGAGCGCGTCGGTGACGGCCGTCAAGCGGCCGGAGTCGTCGTAGAGGTATCGAACTGTCGCGCCTGCCGGGTCGGTAACGGCGATGCAGTTGCCACGCTCGTCGTACGCGCGGCGCCAGCTGGACCCATCGGCCAGGGTGACGGTGGTGGGGCGTCCCAGGTCGTTGTACGTGTAGCGGGTCACCTCGCCATCCGGATGGCTGACCGTGAGCGGCCGCCCCGTCGGGTCGTTGGTGAACCGGGTGGTGTGGCCGAGGGCATCCGTCCAGGCCAGGACGTGGTGGTCGTGGTCGTACTCGGTGCGTGTGACGCCACCGTTGGCATCGATCTCGGCCACGACCTGGCAACGGTCGTTGATCACGAATCGGCTTGCCGCGCCGTCGGCCGTGGTAAGCGTCGTGATGCGGCAGTCGGGCCAGGCGGAGTCGGTGCCGTCGTAGTCGAGGGTGATGGCGATGTGGCCGGCCTCGCCGCCCTCGGCGATGCAGCGGTCCTGGTCGTCGTAGGTATAGGCGTAGCTGCGCTCGTTGGTGTCCGTCCAGGACGTGATGCGGATCCGGTCGTCGTAGGTGAAACGCAGCGGAAGGCCGGAGGAGTTGATCGTCTCGGTGAGGCTGCCGTCGGTGTAACCGTAGCGCTTGATGACGACATCCGAGCCGTCCTCGGCCGCACCGGCCAGGCTCAGAGCGGTGACGCGGCCGCCCTCGGTGGTGAGCTTGAGGTGGTAGCCGCCGGAGTGGCGCACGGCGAGCGGGGTGCCGTGCTCGTCATAGTGGAAGGTGATGGTGTGCTGGTTGCGGTCGGTGATGCGGTTCAGCAGGGCAACGCCGTCGACAGGCCGGGTGAAGTGGCGGGTGTGGCCGGTGAGGGGGTCCTCGACGCGGTAGCCGCCGTCCTCCAGGCGGGTCAGCGGTCGGCGAGGACCGGTCTCGGGCAGGACCGGACTGGACGGGCTGTGAGGATGTGGGTACGCGAGCAGCAGGCCGTCCTCGGTGACGAAGACGATGCCGTCAGGGTCGATCTCCAGGCGCTGGTCGATGGTGGAGGCCCAGGTGGGGCCGAACCACCAGCCGCATCGGTAGTCGGAGGCGACCCGGCGGTTGAAGCCCAACGGCAGCAGACCCGGCAGTTCCACGTCCGTCTGTGGCAGGTACATGGCGCCGGTGGCCATGTCGACGGGGTCGGTCCCCTTGGAGCGGACCACGTTCTTGACCCGGTTGTAGGCGCCCTTGGCGCCGTCGGCGAGCATTGCTCGCGCGTTCTTGCCCAGGCCCCGGACTGCCAGCCCCATGCCCTTCAGGCCGCCCCTGAGCCCCTTGGCCGCCGCCAGGCCGCCCTTGAGTCCCTTGGCGAGGCCGCCAAGGGTGGTCAGGCCCTTCATACCCGGGATGCAGTCCAGCGCGGCGAAGCCCACGTCCCATAGGGACGCCTGGCCCTTTGAGTACTTGTAGAGCGTGTCAGCGAGCACGACGAGGGCGGCCACGACCACTATCGCCGCCAGGATCGGCCCGCCGATGATCATCGCCACGATCCCGACAACCGCTACCACGATCTTGCAGGCGGCGACGATGGTGTCCCAGTTGTCGGTGAACCAGTCGCCGATGTCCTCCCACCAGGACCGGTTCTGGATCCCGGCGTCCGAGGCCTCGTCGATCTTCGACTTCGCCTCGCGGGCGGCCTCCTCGCGCATCTTGCGGGCGTCCTCGGCCATCTTCTTCGCGGCATCGAGGGCGTCCTGGGCGTTGGTGACGTCCGACTGGGCCTTGGTCTGGGCGGACTTGGCGTGCTGGACGTCCCGGGTGGCGGCGCGGACCTTCGCCTCGTCCGGCTTGTCGGCGTCGGACTTGCTGCCGGTGGGGTCGTCCTTGTACTTGTCGGCTTCCTTGGTGGCGCGGGTGACCCAGGAGTCGGCCGAGGACAGACGCGACTGCGCTGAGGAAAGGTCGTCGCGGGCCTCGCGGGCCTTGGCGAGCGCCTTGTCGGCCAGGGCCTGCGCCCGCTCCAGCTTCGGCCAGAAGTCGGCGAGGGCGTCCCCGCACATCTCGTACGACTTCTTCAGCTTCTTGAGGTTCTTCGGGACGCCGGAGAACTCCTCCTTGAACACCGCCGCCGACTTGCCCGCCCACTCCAGCAGCGTGTCCTCGTCCGCCATGCCCTTGACCAGACGCAGGGCATCGGAGACGTCGTCGGCGAAGTCGTGCAGCTGCTTGGCGAGTTGGCGGACGCGATGGGGGTCGCCCGGAGTGGGGTCCTTGTCCAGGCCCAGGACATGCCAATCGTGCGGCCGATGGCCCGCCATACCCGTCAACCCCCGTCACCTGCGCATCGCCAGCGTCGTCAACAACCGTGTGCACACGTGAACTTACAGGGCAGCTACACGAACGTGCGAGCGGGCCCCGGATCCGGTGATCCAGGGCCCGCGGCACACGTTCCGCCAGTACGAAACGGCTCCGTCAGAA
Organism: Streptomyces sp. S.PNR 29; assembly: GCF_030386795.1. GTDB lineage: Bacteria > Actinomycetota > Actinomycetes > Streptomycetales > Streptomycetaceae > Streptomyces. The sequence continues at coordinate 176,234 of NZ_JANUQM010000001.1, read as the reverse complement.
AGAAGCGGCGTGCAGGTGCGCGTCCGCCGCGACGCCCTCGGGCGAGACGCCGGCGCCGACACCGCCGCCGATGCCGACGGGCCCGGCCTCGACGTAGAAGCCGGCAGCCGTGCCGAGGCCGGCAGGGGACGCGCCCGCCTGACCGCCCGCGATGTCGTCCAGGTCAGCGTCGGAGATCTGGGCGGTGTGGACCTGGGGGGCGAGGTTCATGTCGCGCGTTTCCCTTCACAGCAAAAATGGGCGATGGCAGAGATCACCGGGATCCCCGGAACCGGGACCGATCATGACCGGTGACCTGCGCCCATCGATCAAAGCACGGCGAAGGAGAGGTAACCAGCCGCCCGAGGCCGGTACACGAGGTCACGGCATGCCCGGCTTCATCGGTGTGGCAACGCGGTCACCGAATGGGCGGACTTCTTCACAGGACCTGTGGTTTTCGCGGTTCCGGTCCCTGCCGTCGACCGGTACGCATGAGGGCCGATCCGGTTCTCCGGAGTCTTCGCACGACCTCATGGTGAACGGTGTGCAGGTCCGCGGGAGTTTCCGCAGGGACGGCTAACCGACGAACCGGAACGTCGACGTGATCGCGTCGAAGATGTCGAAGAAGGAGTCCGCGAGGTCGAGGACCTGGCTGCTGCCGGCCACCAGCGCCACCTTCCCCTCCTGACCCGGCACCGGAACGAACGTCTGCATCAGTACGGCACGGATCGTGCGGTTCAGCGAATCCCCGGGCACCGGGATGTCCTCGATGCCGTACGTCCGGGCCGCCGGGCCGACGCCGGGGATGTCGACCGTCGTCACCTTCCGCCAGGAGTCGCCCTCCCTCCTGGCCTCCTTCACCGCCAGCTGCCCCGCGATCACCGCCGGATCGGTCGACAGCGGCTCACCGGACCGCGTACGGCCGCCGGCCAGCGAGACCGTCACCGAGGCCGTGATCGGCGTGTCACCGCCGAAGTTCTCCGCCATGCACCCGCAGTACAGCGCACCCGACTTCCACGCGTCGGCCGCCGCCTTCTGCAGGAACGCCGTGTAGGTGTCCCGGTACGGCTCCAGTTCCGGCCGCTGCCGCAGTCGCTCGGTCACCATCCGCCGGATCGAGTCGTCGCGCGACTCCGGGCGTACGTCGAACTCCCACCACGACTCCGGCACCTTGATGCGGAAGCCACCGCGCTCGATCGTGAGCGTCTCCATGTAGCGGGCCATACGTCCGTCCACCCCGTTCACTCGGCGCATTACTCGATCACACATGCCAACGTCGTCACGTTGTACGGTGCCGCTCAGACTACGACGTTGGGGGACTGACGCATGGGCAAGGGCAAGAGCGACCTCGCGCTGCCGCTGAGCGAGCTGGAGGGCTTCGGGCGCCGGCTGCGGTCCATCAAGACCCGGCTGAACCACACCAAGAAGATGTTCGAGTCCTACCGGGACGACATCGGAGACGGCAGCGTCAACGACGCCCTCGACGACTTCGAGTCCAACTGGGAGGACGGCCGCGAGGACATCACCCAGCAGCTCGACGCCCTCTCCGACATGTCCGACGCCGTCGTGCGCGAGTTCAAGAAGCTCGACGACGAGCTCGCCAAGCAGGTCAACGACAAGATGAAGACGGAGGACAAGCGGGGCGGGAAGGGGGACAAAAAGAGCGGCTGAGCCGACCGTCACTCGCCCGCTCAGCCCACCTCGTTCTCCGCCACCGCCTGCCCGTGCACCACCACGTCCCCGCCGTAGAACATCCCGGTGAAGACCGGCGAGTACGTCAACTGCACCTCGACCTCCACCTCCTGCGCGTTCGCCGCCACGCAGTGGGTCGCGGCGATGTCCGCGAGGCTCATGTTCATCTCGCGGGCGAAGGTCTTCACCCGCGCGTCGCAGTTCTCGAAGTTGATCGGCGCGGGGCCGCCCTCGTTGTCGTAGAGGGCCTCCCGGTCGATGTCCTGGGCGGCGAAGCGGGCCGCCTGCTCGGCGATGTCGGCGGCGCGCTCGCGCTTGGAGATCGACATGCCGCCGTCGATCACGAAGGCCGACAGCGACAGGAAGACGATCGCGAAGATGATGACCGCGCCGGCGCCCGAGCCGCGGTCGTCCAGCCGACCGAGACGGGACGCCGTCCACGTACGTGTCCGAGCCCTCACACCGTCCTCCGGAACGGGTCCAGCGGTGAGCTGAAGCTCGCCGTCAGCGTCGTCGGGACGTCCAGGCCGAGCATGGCCAGGCCGCGCACCTGGCAGCTCACCTCGACCGTGAAGATGGTGTCGGGTTCGAAGCCCTGGCTGGTCTGCCGGACGGACACCGGACCCGAGCAGACGTCCTCCAGGTCCGCCTCCGCCGCCTTCCTCGCCTCGGCCATCGCCGTCGCGTGGTCCTTCTGGATCGAGCCCGCGCGTGCCGCGTCCCGCGCCGCGCCGTCGAGCGCCCCGCGGCCGTCCACCAGCTGCCCGAAGGCCACCAGGACCAGGATGAAGAGGATCATCACCGGGGCGAGGATCACCACCTCGACGGTGGACAGGCCCCGGTCGTCCCGCAAGCCGTGGCTCTGCAAGGCGGCCATCTAGTTCCCGTCCTCCGTCACGAACCGCTCCACCGGCCCCACCGACTGCGCGTGCACCGTCAGATCCAGCCCGGGAAACACCGTCGGCACGCGTGCCGCGATCTCCACACCCACCGTGTTCTGCTCCGGCTGCAGCATCGTCACGTCCGGCGACAGGACGAGCTGCGGCCCGAGCTGGCGGATGTAGCTGTCCACCACGTCCTGGGCCTCCCCCCGCCACGCCCCCGGCTGATCGTGCGCCGTCGCCCGCGCCTTGCGCGCCCCCGCCTGGGCCGCCGCCTGGGCGACGTGGTCGGCGAAGAAGTACAGGGCGAACTGCACGGTCGCGAAGATCATGAAGAAGAGGACCGGCGTGAGCAGCACGAACTCGATCGCGGTCATGCCGGAGTCACCGCGGGCGGAGGCGGCCTCCACCCGGCGGCGTACCCAGCGACGTACGGCCACCAGCAACCCCGTTGTCCGGTACGAGCGTTCAGCAGGTCTTGCCCGCGTCCGCACCCTTGATGCAGTCGCCGACCTTGTTGGCACCCTCGCTCAGCGCGGCGTTGATGATCGCGGCCACGACGCCGACGATCGCCACGACGACGGCCGAGATGATGACCCACTCGACCGCGGAGGCACCGCGGTCCAGTTCCCCGGAGCGGGCGCGCTCGACGCGGGCCTGGAGGAAGGTGACCAGGAAGTCCATGGCCGGGATGCCGGTGTGGAAGGTACGTCCGTTCATGACGCGTTGTCCTCTCGAAATCGGTTCACGGAAGCTCTGAAGTTGAAGCCCGGGGTTCTCAAGCTCTGGAGTCGGCTCACTGCACCTGGAACACCCGCATCGCCGCCGGAAAGATCAGGAACACCAGGAACCCGGCGCACAGCAGCAGCTGCGCCACGAGCATCGACTGGGACTTCTCGCCCGCGCTGCCCTCGATCTCGGCGAGTTCGCGGTGCCGCATGGTCTCGGCGCGGGAGGCGAGGGACTCGCGGACCTTCGCGCCGTCGTCCGCGACCAGGGCGAGCGAGGCCGACAGGTCCTTCAGCTCCTCCACGCCGATCTCCTCACCCAGCTGCCCCAGCGCCTGCCACTGGCTGATGCCGGTGATGCGGGCGTCGGCGAGGGCGTTGCGGATGCGCTGGGTGGCCCAGCCGTCGGAGACCTCCGCCGCCGCCATCAGGGCCTCGGGCAGGCCCCGGCCGCCGGCCAGGCTCATGGAGACCAGGTCGAGGTACGCGCCGATGACACGCCGCAGGTCACGGCGCTTCTCGGCCGCGTCCCGCCGTACCTCCAGGTCGGGCAGGAAGAAGAACACCAGCGCGAACATCAGCGCCAGCCACACCGGGATGATCGGGCTGCGGCCGAACCCGAGCGTCCACACCACCGCGAACACGAACGGGCCGAAGAACAGGCCCGCCGCGCCCAGCAGGGCCTTGGTCGCGAGGAACTTCTCCCAGCTGCGGTCCAGGACGGCGAGGTCCGCGCGCAGCGACCGCTGTTCCCAGCCCTGCTGCAGATAGAACTCGGCGACCCGCTGGCCGACCTCGCCCCGCAGCGAGCCGAGGCGTCCGGTGTCCTTCGCCTGGCGCGCCGACTCGTACGCCGCCCCGCGCGCCCGCATGGCGTCGATCCGGGCGACCTGCGAGATCGCGCTCCGCTTGCTCGGCATCAGCGCGCGGACGAGGGCGTAGACGCCCAGGCCGATGACCGCGCCGACCACTACCGGCATCGTCAGGTTCACCGTCGTACCCCCTCTTCCGGCAGCGTCTGCGGCGCCTGCGGCTGGGCCGGCGTCCGGGGACGGACGAACTGGACCGCCGCCTCGTCCCGCACCAGGAAGCGTTCGGGTGTCTCGATGGTGGACAGCTTGCGCAGCCACCAGAAGCCCAGCGCGAACAGGCCGCACACGCAGGCCAGGACGAGCTGGCCGACGGCGGTGCCGTACGGCGCGACGAAGTCCCGGTTGAAGATGGACAGGCCCAGGACGAAGGCGATGGAGACCGCCACGACGATCTGCACGGACCGGCGGGTCGAGGCGCGCTGGGCCATTACGCGCTGACGCATGTCGACCTCCTCGCGCGCCGACTTGGCCAGGGCGCCGAGGACTTGGCGCAGACCCGGGCCGCGCAGTCGCGCGTTGAGGATCAGGGCCGCGACGATGATGTCCGCCGACGCGTCGTCGATCTCGTCCGCGAGCTGCTGGAGCGCCTCCGGCAGCGGGGTGCGGGCGCGCAGGCGGTCGACCAGGGCGTCCAGGTGCGGGCGGAGCACGGGGGCGGCGGCCCGGGCGGAGGCCGGGATGGCCTGCTCCAGGCCGACCGCGCCGGCGATGGTGTCGCGCAGCGACTCCGTCCAGGAGGCGAGGGCCTCGACGCGGCGCATGGCGGCACGTTCCTCCGCCGCGCCGCCGAAGAGGCGGTCCCAGAAGAAGACGAGGACGCCGGCCGCGATGCCCGCGACCGCCCAGCGGGTCAGGAGCAGGACGACAAGGCCGACGATGGCCGCGAGGGAGCCGCGCTGACCCGCGAACCGGATCAGTTCGCTCGCCCGCCGGCTCGCCCGCTGCTTCTCGTGCTCGGGCTTGGGGGGCAGGCCGCGTACGGCGACGGCGAACAGGGCGATGCCGCCGCCGACGGCGACTCCGCAGGCGAGGGAGTACAGGACGGTGGTGGAGAACAGGCCGCCCATGGAACCGAGCGAGCCCAATGCCGCGAGTGTCATGTCACCCCCACGTTCCGCTGGGGTGGTAGCCGTGCGCGATCAGTTCCTCCAGGCAGGCTATGGGGGCGTGCGGTACGACCCGGCCGTCGGGCGTCTCGGCGAACACCTCGCTGGACAGGACGCGTCCGTCGACGCCGTTGACCTCACGGACGGAGGTGACCATGCGCTGGAGGCGGCCGCCGCTCTGGAAGTTGTTGCGGCGCTGGATGAAGACGACGAAGTTGACCGCGCCGGCGACCAGCATCTGGCTGGCCTCGATGGGCAGCCGCTCGGAGGCCTGCAACGCGTACGTGGAAATACGGTTGAAGACCTCGTGCGAGCTGTTGGCGTGGATCGTGGACAGCGAGCCGTCGTTGCCCTGCGACATCGCGTTGAGCATGGTCACGATCTCGTCGCCGAGCACCTCACCGACGATGACGCGGGAGGGGTTCATACGCAGGGAGCGGCGGACGAGTTCGGCCATGGAGATGGCGCCCTGTCCTTCGGAGTTGGGCAGCCGTTCCTCGAAGGCCACCACGTTGGGGTGGAGTTCGGGAAAGGTGTCGAGCCCGAGCTCCAGTGCGCGCTCCACCGTGATCAGACGCTCGTGCGGCGGGATCTCGTTGGCGAGGGCGCGCAGCAGCGTCGTCTTACCGGCGTTGGTGGCGCCCGCGATCATGATGTTCTTGCGGGCGCGGACCGCGCAGGCCAGGAAGTGGCCGAGCTCGGGGGTGAGGGTGCCGTTGCCGACGAGGTCGGAGATGAACACCTTGCCCATGCGGGCCCGGCGGATGGAGAGCGCCGGGCGCCGGGCGACGTCCATGACGGCGGACAGACGGGAACCGTCGGGCAGCCGCAGGTCGAGCTGCGGGTTGGCGGAGTCGAAGGGCCGGGAGGACAGACCGGAGTAGGCGCCGAGCACCTGGATCAGCTCGATGAGCTCCTCGTCGGTCTCGGCGACGGGATCGCCCCTGACCTCCCGCCCGTCGGAGTAGCCGACGAACACCTGGTCGCAGCCGTTGATGTCGATGTTCTCGACCTCGGGGTCGTCCAGCAGCGGCTGCAGCCGGCCGACGCCGAACAGCGCGGCGTGCACGGCGGCCGCGTACTGCTCCTCGGTCTCGGCGTCCAGCGGCGTACGGCCCGCGTTGATCTCGGTGCGGGCGTACTCCTCCAGGATCTGGGCGATGACCGCACGCGCGTACTGCCGCTCGTCCTCGGTGGACATCGGCGTGACGCCGTTGGCCTGGTCGAGGCGGCGTTGCTCGGCGATGCGGTCACCGGCGTCCTGCCGGAACCGCTTGACCAGCTGATGATCGACAGCGGTCATGCGCCGGCCCCCGCGTGGCCGGGCATCTGGCCGTGCTGCGGCTGGGTGGGTACGGACCAGGCGGCGCCGTACTGCTGGTACAGGTCGGCGGTGACCTTGCGGGCCGAGCGGATCAGCAGCGACTTGTCGAGGCGTCCGCGCTTGCGGCCGGCCAACTGGTCGGCTCCGGCCGGGTCGTCGGCGATGGTGCCGACGACGCGGGCACCGGTCTGGGCGTGGACGAGCATGTCGTTGACCTGGCCCGCGAGCTTGCCGGCGTTGTTCGGGTCGGCGACGAGGACGACACCGATGATCGGCATGCCGAGGTTGGCGGCGCCGCGCGGGCCGCCGTGCAGCTTGGCGGCGAGGGCGGCGGCCCGGTCGCGGACGCGGGCGATGGCCTCGGGCTCGGTGCGGGAGATCAGCAGGACGAGGGCCGCGTGCGGGAACAGCTCAACGGCCGGGGTGTCCCCGCTGATGCGGCCGCAGTCGGCGATGACGTCGGCGGGCGCGTTCGGGGAGTCGGCGAGCGAGGCGAAGGCGTGCCCGAGGGTGGGCCACAGCCCGGCGAGGCCGGCGGCCTGCTCGGCGATCCCGAGCCCGACGAGGACCTCCAGGCCACCGCTCAACGGCTGGACGTGGTCCCAGAGTTGGTCGGGCACGAGCCCGCGCCGCGCGGTGGCGGCTATGGACAGCATCCCGGTGTTCGGGTTGAGCGGTCCGCCGTGCGCGGCGGCGGACCGGTAGACCAGGTCGCCGCCGGCCGGGTCGGTCTCGGCGAGCAGGACGCGGCGCGGCCAGACCGCCGCGAGGGCGACGGCCGCGGTGGTGACGCCGGGGGAACCCTTGTCGGCGGCGAGGGCGATGAGGGCCATGGTGGTCTGCTGCCGCCTTCTAGTTGCCAGGGATGCGGACGACGGCGACCTCACCGGCGGACGCGGCCTGGGTGAGGGCGGCGGCGTCGGAGTCGTCGACGATGACCGTGATGGGCAGGCTGGTGCTGGTCACGACGTCACCGCTGCTGTCCTCCTTGACGTCACTGACCACGGCACGGTCGACCAGCAGGGAGTTTCCGCCCGTGGAGGAACCGCCGGCCGAGCCGGAGGAGCTGTCGCTGTTGCCGGAGGAGGAGGAGGTGCTGCCCACGCGGTACAGGGCGACGGTGTCGCCGGACTTCAGGCCGACCGGGTACTGACCCTCCTTCAGGGAGACACCGACGGTCGCCTTGCCCTGCTCCAGGCCGCTCTTCGTCGAGAACATCTGGCCGACGAGGACCGTGCCCGCGGGGAGGCTGGACTTGGCCTGGAGCTTCTCCAGGGAGGCCCGCTGGTTCCAGGGCACGAAGTCGGCGCCCGAGTCGTCGTTCACCATCACGGACTGGATCTTGTCGTCGGTGATGGACTCGCCGGCCCCGAGGTTGGACTTCAGCTGGATCACCTCGACCCGGTCACCGGCCTGCAGCACCAGCATGGTGGCGCCCAGCGCACCGACCAGGATGAGCAGCACCGCGAGCGCGGCCAGTGCCGGTTTGCGCTCGCGAGGCGGTGTGGGAAGCCGGTCACCGACCGACGGCTGAGCCGGAGCCGCGGAACGTCCTGCGCCCGCCCCCGTACGCTCTTGGATCTTCACGCAACCGCTCCCCGTACACCCAAGAATTTGTCTACCAATTGGGACACTTCACGCTTCTCGGTCCGCTGAACCGGCGCCTGAGCTGGCCGAATAGCCAGCGCCGAAGTGAGTGTCAAGCCATGGCACCGTATCAGCCGCACATAAGCCCCTCAAGGCGCGTCCGGCCCCCGGGACATCACCGGCCACACCGTTACCCATCTGCAACTTCGGCCGTGAGCAGCCCCGTTGGGCGGCCCACCGCATGCAGCTGGCCGGCTGTGCGGGAGCGAACCCGTCAGGGGGCCCGAAAGAGCGTCACCGACGGGATCCTCATCACCTTCCGGCCATGATGCCTGCACGATTCGCTCACGAAGCGGGGAGACCGCCGTGCCATGATCGTCGCTCGGTTCGGTGACCCGGATCCTTCTGTACGGGGGCATGGGTGGGTCCCACCTCGACGGCTGCACGACCGAATCGACAGCGGCACCGCCGAATCGACCGCCGCACCACCGAATCGGCATCCGACGACCAAGGAGTCCCCGCATGAAGCGAGCAGCCCTGGCCGCTGCCTCCGCCCTGTCCCTGACCGCCGTACTGACCGCCGTACTGACCGCCTGCTCCGGCGGCGAACCGGACGCGAAGCCGCAGAGCTCGCCCTCGTCCCGGCAGGCGAGGCAGCCGGCGCCTGCGGAGCGCCTCGCGAAGCTCATGGTCACGAAGACCGATCTCTCCGGCGACGAGGTGTCGAAGCCGACCACCGAGTACGCCTTCGCCAAGTCCCAGGACGACGTCACCCTCGACCAGGCCGCCTGCGCCCCACTGGCGTACGCGATGAACCAACTCCCCCTCGGCGCGCCGCAGGCCGACCTCACCCGCTACGTGGGAAACCCCAACAGCACGTACACGTACATCACTCTCTCGACATACGCGCCCGGCAAGGCGGAGGCGGCCGTGTCCGGCCTGTCGAAGGCGGTGGGGGCCTGCGGCGGCGGCTTCACGGCCAAGGCGAGCGGCGGCACCAGCACGTACGACTCGGTCACCGCCGAGAAGGCCCTGACGACCGGTGGCCTCGCCTTCCGCTCGACGCTGACCTTCCGGGGGGTCCAGCACACCCTGCACACCGAAGCCGTACGCCACGACGACGTCGTCGCGGTCTTCTTCTCGGTGGACGGCGCAGCCATCGCAGGCGGCAGGCCGAGCGACGCGAAGCTGCCGACGGCTGTCGTGAAGGCGCAGGAGGCGAAGCTGGGCTGAGCCCGGACCTGCCCGTACCGAGGCGAACCGGTCGCCTGCGCCGTTCGCGCGCCCACATACCGAGTACGCCCCCTTCGCGATACGGAACTCCAAGAGCGTCACAGCCGCACCAAGGGCGAGCAAACGCCGCCCCACGCACACCCCAAACACCCCCCATCCTTCCACCACGTCACCCCTTTGCCCGGGCCTCGGCGCCTAAGATCGCCACGGCGACCCCGGCTCCTTCGCGCACGTAAAGAGACACCACCGGGGCCGCCACCCGAACCTGCCGCGCCACCGCCCCGCATCGTGAGTGATACGTGAGTGACCTACGGCTCGAAGACACGGTCTTCGAGGACCTGAAGCGGACCTTCTCGACGATCAGCGACCGCATGGACGGCGCCCGCCGCACCCTGCGCGGCACGGACGGCTCGGTCGTCGGCGCTCCCCGACTCGTCGACGACGTGCACGACTTCGCCGACGACTGGGCCTACGGCATCAAGCAGCTCGGCAAGCACACCCAGAACGCCGTCAAGATGATCAACAAGATCGGCCAGACCTTCGACAAGCTGGACCTGGAACTGGCCGAGTCCTTGAAGGCGCCCAAGTCCTCCAAGTCCCCCACGTCCTCGAAGAAGGGGCACTGAGGACCGCCATGACCCGCCCTTCCTTCCCCCACATAGGCTGGGACCCCACCCCCGGCGACGTGGAGCAGACCCGCGAGCTGGCGAAGCGGCTCGGCGGTCTGGCGAGCGAACTCGGCACCGCCGTACGGGAGCTGGAGCGCATCGAGTGCGGCGCCTGGAAGGGCAAGACGGCCGTCGCCTTCAGCGAGCACATCTCCACCGACGTCACCCCGCTGATCAAGAAGAGCCACGACTCCTTCGACAAGGCCTCCCGCGCCCTGCACCGCTGGGCCGGCCAGCTCGCCGGCTTCCAGGACGAGGCCGACCGCCTGGAGAAGGAGGCCGGCGAGAAGCTCGACGCCAAGGCGAAGGCCAAGGAGGGCACCGACGAGTACGGCAAGGCCTCCGGCGACGTGAACGCCGTCACCCAGAAGGTCTACGACCTTCAGGACCGGTACCGGAAGGCCGCCGGCCTCATCGGCCGGGACCTCGACAAGGCGGCCGACATCGCGCCGGACGAGCCGGGGTTCTGGGACAAGCTGGGGCACGGGATCGCGGACGCGTGGGGCGCCACCGGCGAGTGGTTCAAGGAACACGCCGACCTGTTCAAGAAGATCGGCGACATCCTGAGCCTGGCGAGCGGCGTCCTGGGCATGCTGGCCATCATCACCGCCCCCTTCGAACCGCTCGGCGCGATCTTCGCCGCCGGGGCAATGATCGCCAGCGGCGCCGCACTGCTGTCGCACACGGTGGCCAAGGCGTCCGGCGCCGAGGTCGGCTGGACCGAGATCGGCTTCGACGCACTCGGCATCCTGCCGGGCGTCAAGGGCCTGACCGGCAGCGCCGAACTGGCCAAGGGCGCCGGCGCGGTGGCGCGGGCCGAGGAGCTGGGCGAGGGGTACCGCGGGGTGACCAGCATCGGCAAGTCGTTCGTGCTCTTCGGCTCGTACAAGGCCGTTCCCATGGTGAAGCTGGGCGAAGGGGGCAGCAGGCTGACACTGGCGGTGGAGAGCGGCCTGCAGAACTTCCGCAAGGGGCAGATCCTCGGCACGCAGGGCATCAACGCCATCGGTGCCAAGCTGCCGTTCGTCAAGAGCGCGGAGGCCATCGCCCCGATGAGCAGGGCGGGCCGCGCCCTGGACGCCACGATCAAGGGCGGCCTCAACGCGCTCAAGGTGCACACCATCGCGACGACGGACTACGGGAGCTGAGCCGCCATGTCCAGCACCGACACGTCGCCCCAGGTCCTGACCGTGCAGAGCGCCACCCTGCCGCCCATGGCCTTCCGCCTCCCGCCGGGCATGCACGCGATCGAGGTGTCACTGGACGCCGAGGAGCGCGCCGAGGCCGCGCAGCGCCTGGTCCGGGACATCTATCCGCACGGCTCGGAGCCGCTGTGGGGCACCATGGGCGCCCTGTACAGCGCCATGGCCGACGCGTTGCTGTCGGACGGGATCGCCTTCTTCGGGATCGGCCTGTACGCGATAGAGGACAGCGGCGGGGTCGCCCACTGCTCGCTCACCATCGCGGTGTGCGAGTCGGGTGACACGGCCCCGGACGTCGTCGCCCAGGGAATCCGGGCCGCGCTGCTGGGCGATCCGCTGCGTGAGGTGTCGTGGCTGGACCTGCCGTGCGGGCCGGCGGTCTCCGCGATCACGTTCCGCAAACTGCTGGTGGACGGCGCCTACACCGAGTCCGGGGCGGACGCGGAGCTGGTCATGGGGCAGATCCAGGTGCACATCCCGTTCCCGACCGGCCCCTACACCGCCGTGGTCACCCTCGACACCGCGTCCGTGGAACAGTGGGACGAGTTCTCGCAGGCCCTCGGGGGAATCGTGCGCTCGGTGGAGTTTCCCGCGCGTGAGCCCCTCGCGTCCGGGTCCCTTGCGGCTGAATCCCCCGCCTCCGAACCCCCTGCGCCCGGAGAGGTGACGTACTGATGGACTGGTATCCCAGCGCAGACGAGGACCTACTGCTCAGGACCTCGGCGAGGTTTGCGAGCGGCCTGTCGGTCGCGGTCGCGGGGTCACGGTGGTTCCGGGACCCGGAGCGCCGTGACATCCAGGGCGAACTCCCCGGCTGGCCCCCCGGCCCGGCCTACACCCTCCACTCCACGGGCGACCGTGCCGCACGCCGTACCGGCCGTGCCCTGCAGTTCGGCATCCCCTTCATCGCCAACCTCATCGCGAACATCGGAGGAGCCGCGGGTTCCCCCTTCGGCGGCGTGCCGGTGACCGGCAAGCCGGAGGAGCCGGAGAACGAGATCGAGGACTTCCCGGTGCTGTGGGCCGCGCCCGGCACCCTCGCCCGCACCGTCCCCTGGCAGCTCGACCCCGCCCGCCGCCCGAAGGGCTACACCACCGACCTCGTCCTGACCGACCGCCGCCTGCTGTTCCTGGGCACCCGGACGGGCACCTTGGACAAAGCCGACGTCCTGGCCGAGTTCCCGAGGGAGTCCATCGCCGGGGCGAGACAGATGACGTACAGCGAGGTCGAGGCCGACGTACGGCTGACCTTCGCCGACGGCTCCTGGATCCGCCTCTTCACGGGCAACCCGGACAATGCCAAGCGTCTGGAGCAGATCCTGTCCGGAACCGTCCAGGCCATCCCCGAGAGCGCACTCTCCGCCGGTCAGCGCAAGCGCGTGAGCCGTTTTGTGGGCGACCTCCCGGCCGGCGCACAACCCCCGACCTTCACCAGACTCCCCAGCGGAATCGTCCTGGTCGAGGCCCGCGTCCCGTCGAAGGCCGGCAAGGACCTCCACGACACGCACTCGATCCTGATGGGCCCCCAGGGAGAACGGGCCAAGGCACAGCCCGGCGATCTGTAGGGACCGGGACCGGCAACACCCGGAGCAGCCGCCAACAGCGCGGCCACGCGCGCGTTTTCGCATGAGCGAACCGCTCAGTAGAGTGCCGGGTGGCACAGCAGTCGGCGCGGCACGGGGGATGACATCAGTGCGCACGGTCATGGCATACGGCAAGGGCGGAACCGGAACCCGCCACTCGTTCCCCGCACGCGTGCTGCTCGCCCTCTGCGCGGTAGCCGCCCTGTTCGCAACCGCCACCACCCCGGCCCGGGCCGCCACCGACACCGCCACCCAGACCGCCCACCTCGCCGACCGCCTCCGCGCGAACCCGGTCTACGTCACCGACCAGCTCCCCCGCGAGATCCCCCGCTCCACGGCCCCGAAATTCGCCGAGCTGGCCAAGCGCACCGGCGTCCCGACCTACGTCATCGTCCTCCCCAGCCAGAGCACCCACGGCACCGGACTGCTCGCCGCGGTCCACGACCGGCTCGGCGAGGACGGACTGTACGTACTGATCGACGAGTCGACGGTCGCGGAGGCCTCGGCCTACGGAGTGCGCGCTCCCGCCGACGACGCCGCCACCGCCGTACTGTACGAACTCCCCTACGACGCGGGCCCGTTGCTCAGCTTCCAGCGCTTCGTCGAGGTCGTCGCGCAGGGCAGCGAGAAGGCCGCGGCGCGAGCGGAGGCGGCACGCGAGAAGTACGGCGACGGCGACGAAGAGCCCGCGGACATGTACATCGGGCCGAGCGACCGCCGCAACCAGTCGTTCCTCACCGGGATGCTGCTGACCGGCGTACCGCTGCTGATTCTGCTGCTCGTTCCGTACGTACGACGGTGGCGGCGCCGCCTGCCGGGCGCGGCCCGGAAGCAGACGACCACCGCCGCCGGGACACGGGCCGCCCCCGGGAAGTCCTCGCCGTCCCGCACTCGCGCGACCCGCTGGATCACCCCCGCGCTCGCCCTCACCGCCGCCGTCACGATCGCCGTGACCGCCACCCTCACCTTCGACCAGACCAGGTCGAGCGCCTCTCCCCCACCCCGGGCGGTGGACCTCAACGCCCGCATCGACCGGGTCGCGGCGGGCCTGGCCGAGGACCCCGTGTACGCGGACCCGGAGAGCCCCCGGGTCCTGGACGACCGTCAACTGACCCGGCTCCACGCCCGCATCCGCCATTTCGAGCAGTCCGCGGGCGGCGGGCCGGTCTTCGTCGCGCTCGTCCCCCAGCTCGCGGAGGACGAGTCGGCCGGCGACGAGGAGGCATTCGCCGCCGCGGTGCACGACAAGGTGGGCACGGACGGGGTGTACGTCGTCGCCGACCCGCTCGGCGGCTACATCGACGTCTTCAACTACGGCCTGCGGCTGGACAGCCTCGACCTCAACTTCGACCTGCCGGACTCCATCACCTACGGCGACGACCGTGCGGACGAGGCCGACGACCACCTCCTGGGCGAGCGCCTCGACTCCCTGATGACCGTCCTCGACAAGGCTCCCCGCACGGAGGAGCCGGACACCTTCGGCGCCCCGTACCCGGTGGACGACCCCATCGCCGAGGACGACCTCCCCCCGCTCTTCGCCACCGACTTCTGGCCGGGCCTGTTCATGGGTGTCCTCGCGGCCGCGCTGCTGTTCGGTCTGACGGCGGGCGTGCTGCGGTTCGTCCGGCGGGCCCTGCTGCGCCGCAACCCGGAGCCGCTGCCGACGGAGGCACTTCCGCTGGTGTCGCCGACGGAACCGTCGGAGTCGTATCTGCGGCAGACGGCGCGGACCGAACTCCTCACGCTGGCAGCAGAGTTCGGTGCGCAAGCCCGGGAAGGCTCCCGCGCCGGGGAAGGGTCCCTCCCCGGGGACCGCTTCGACGCGGCGCTGCTCCTCGTCGACGGGAACCCCGAGGCAGTCCGGCGGGTCACGGACCCCGCGACCCTGGTCACGGTCATCGTCCTCGCCCGAGCGGCCCGCCAGGCCCTCGCGGGCGACAAGAGAAACCTCTGCTGCGCCGTGAACCCCCTGCACGGCCCGGCCGTCTCCCGCCACCACCTGCGGGTCTCCGCCGAGGGCAACAGCAGGCGCCTGCTCCCGGTCTGCGCACTCTGCCGTGACACGGCCGTCGCCGAACCACGCGAGGTCCACCAGCGGTTCCTGACACTCCCCGCTCCCGGCGGCCAGGGGCCGGGGCGCGTCCCGTACGAGGAGTACGGCAGCCCGCTGTCCATCCTCCCCGCGGGAATCGCCCGGCTGGTCGACAGCGTGAGGGAGTCCGTCCATGTCCACTGAAGCGAGGCGCGTGGCCTCTGTCCTCCTGTCGCTGCTCCTGCTGACCCTCCCGAACGCGGCGGCGGCCCGGGCGGCGGACGGGCACTCCCCGAGCCCGGGTGAACGCATCGCGCACGCCCTGCGCAGGTCACCCGTCTACGTGGACGCGGCGTACACGGACGCCGTGCCGCCGCCCAGGCAACGACAACTCGCCGAGCAGATCGCGCGGACCGGCCTGCCCATCAAGGTCGTCCTCACCCCTCTCACCAAGGGCGACGACTTCAACGGCAACTCCGACAACCTGGCCGCGGTCGTCCACGACCGTCTGGACCTGCGCAACCTCATCCTCATCACGACGGACGGCGACTTCCCGGACTCGCTCGACGGCTACGAGTGGCCGGCCGACACCCACGAGACCCGCGACGCCGTGGCCGCGGCCGGCTTCCTGGACGAGACGCGGGACGCGGGCCTCGCGGACCTGACCGCGAAGGCGGTGGAACTCGTCGCGCAGGGGGACGGGACGCGGGTGTACGAGGAGGCGACGCGGGACCTGGACGGCCCGGCGCCTGAAAGGTCTCCGTCCGAGGGCACCCGTTGGTGGCTGTGGCCGCTCGCCGCCGTACCGCTGCTGGGACTCCTGACCCTTGTCGTCCTGCGAAGCCGCCGCCCCCGCAGGGCCGGCCTCTCCTCCCCGCACGTGGTGTTCGCCGCCGCCCGCGCCGCCGACGAGGCCGAGCTGCGTCGCCGGGCGGAGGCGGAGGTCCTGACCCTGGGCGAGGCCACCCGCTCGGCGAACTGCGCCGAAACCCCCGGCCTGGAACGGGCCCTCGACGCCTACGCCGCCGCCGGCACGGTCCTCGACGCGGCCCGCGGCATCCCGGACCTGGCAGGCGTCCTGGCGCTGGTGACGGAGGGCCACAACGCCCTGTCCTCCGCCCCTTCTCCCCTCCCCCTCTGCTTCTTCAACCCCCTGCACGGCCGCGCCACCGAACGCATCACCTGGCGCCCCCTGGGACACCGGGACCACCTGAACGTGGCGGCATGCCCCCAGTGCACCCACGCCGTGAACACCCGCCGCGCCCCGGAGGTCCTCACCGACAGGGCCGCCGACGGCCGCACCGTCCCGTACTTCGAGATTGCTGGGGAGCGGAGCGTGTGGGCGGGTACGGGGTATGGGTCGTTGCTCCGGGGTGGGGACAGTTTGGCGGGACGGGTGGGGCGGGGGGATTTCACGCGGGGCGTGAGCCGTGCGGCGCGACCCACGTGAAGTCACCCCTTTGCAGGAGCCGTTCGACTGAACGTGCGACAGACGAGCCTGCCGTCAGACCGTCACCTCCCGACGGTCCCCCAGTTCCGCAGCGGACGCGGCGGTTCGTCCGTTTGCACAGGCACCTGCACGGTCCTCGTCACGCGCTCGGCCCATACCAGCAGGACCAGGAGTCCAACACCAAGCAGCCCGAACACCAGACCGAAGCCGAGCGAGAACCACCCACTGCCGTCCCCCCGCCCCAACGACGCACCCCGGTGACGACACCAGCGCCGCCCATCAGCGCCGGCAGGACGCCGCATCGCCCGCTCAATGCCCCGTGACGCTGGGGAACGTGAGGCATGCCGACGACCTTCCTGGACAAGCTGGAGATCCTGCCGGCGAACACACCGCCCCGGTGCCGTACACGTCGGCGTATCCGGCCCCGTACGTGCCCCAGGTGCAGAACAACGCGATAGCGAAACGGAACCGCACAGCCATGAGCCCGGACGCCGCACACCATGCGCCCGGCCCTTCGTGTGCTTGAGCACGATCAGGACACAAGGCACCGCACAAGCACCACATACGCCCGAAATCACCCCGTTCACAGGCGAGTTCGCTCTGGCGAAACCGAGAACCTCACCGATAACGTCAGTGCTCTTGACTGATCCTTTGTCTCACGGGGAGTCCACTGTGAAGCGCCGCTCTTTGCCCGTAGCCGCCGCGCTCGCCGCGACCGCAGCCCTGCTACTGACGGCCTGCGGCGGCGAGGACGACAAGTCCAGCGACAACGACAAGATCGCCGGCGCGGAGCAGGGAGCGGAGACGCCGAAGGAGTCGGCGGCACCATCGGCGGCACCGGCTGAGGACAAGCCGGATGGTGTGGACGTGTCCCTGCCCGAGGACATGGACCTGGTCTTCGACTGGGACAAGCCGAAGGACAAGAACGAAGCGGAAGCGATGGACGACGCGGCCAACTTCCTCCGTGCCATCTACCGGGGCGTCGACAAGCGCACCACCAAAGACGCGGCCGTGACCGCCTACGCCACGGGCGAGGGGCTGCACTACGCAAAGACGCAGATCGATGCCTGGATCGAAGGCGGCTGGACCGCAACCGGCACACTCCGCCACTACGACGCCACCACACGGTCCGCCCCGAACGGCAAGTCTGTGGAGGTGGCCTTCTGCGCGGACTCGGGCAAGTTCTACGGCAGGGAAATCAAGACCAAGAAGATCCTCAAGACAAATCCCAGCATCGAGGACTTCGACTACTACAAGATCGTCATGGTCAAATCCCCCACGGGCGAGGGACTGTGGCAGGCATCCAAGGTGTTCGTCGAGACCAAGGCGGCGAAGTGCCAGTGAACGGATCACGACGCACACTCGTCGCTGCCGCAGCGCTGACGGCGGCCCTCAGCACCCTCGTCCTCACGGAATCCGCCTATGCAGCAAAGCCTGTGAGTTCCGGTAAGGGAGCCAGCACAGAGCAAAAGGGTGGCGGCGACGACACCGGCATCTACGCCGCCGCACGCATCCAGTACTCCGGAGCCGTCACCAAGGACGGCAGCACCGGAAACGTGACGTCCTCCGACGTCAACTGGACGCCACCCCCCTGCTGGTATGCCCCCTACCTCGGCGCCAAGGACTTCAAGAAGAAGATGTCCAAGAACATCGAGGACCAGCTGAACACACCCGGCATGGGTGGCAGCGCTGGCTCAGCGCTCGGCGAGCTGAAGCGCCACTACGAGGATGAGTACGGCTGGACCGACACCCCCGGCTACAAGGACTACAACGTCGAAAAGGACGGCGAGGGAATGTTCTGGGCCGGCGTCGAGAACCCCAACGAGCCGGACCCCCTCAAACGGACCTCATGCAACGACCTCCCCTTCTGGGTCGACAACGGCGAGGCTCCGCCACCCCAGTACGAAGAAGCCATCTCCCCGGAGATACTCGCCGCCCTCGCCTACCAGCACATGCAGCTTCCCGACACTGAAGTCACCCTCGCTCCCGAGGCCAACACCAAAGTGAACCTGCCCACTTGGGCCTGGCTCGACAAGGCCGTCTTCAGCGAGGTCCAGGCCACAGCGGCCATCAACGCCCCCGGCTTCAACATCCAGGCCACGACCACCGCCAAGCCGGTGTCCCTCAAACTGGAGCCGGGCACCGAGGACGCCGAGACCTACCCGGCCTCCGGCGAGTGCGCCATCAACGCCGACGGCTCCATCGGCGAGCCCTACGCCAAGGGCAAGGCCGACCGGACTCCGCCTTGTGGCATCAAGTACCTCCGCTCTTCCGGCAACGGCACATTCAAACTCCGCGCGACCATCACCTGGGACATCGCTTGGACCGGCACCGGAGGCGCAGGCGGCGACCTCCCGAACGGCACCTTCGGCAAGGACCAGGCCATCACCGTCCAGGAAATCCAAGCAGTCAACCGCTGATCAAACGCAGGGTGGCCAGTGGGCCAAGTCCGCCGGCCACCCGATGAAACCGGAACAGTACATGAGTGACCTGCGCCTCGAGGACACAATCTTCGAGCACCTGAAGAAGACATTCTCCTCCATCAGCGACCGTATGGAGGACGCCCGCCGCAGCCTGCGTGGCACGGACGCCTCAGCCGTCGGAGAGAGCCAGCTCGTCGAGGACGTACAGGATTTCGCCGATGAGTGGGGCTATGGCATCAAGCAGCTCGGCAAGCACACCCACGGCGCAGTGAAAATGATCAATAAGATCGGCGAAACGTTCGACGGCCTCGACCTTGAGCTGGCCCAGTCGCTCAAGGCGAAGAAGAAGGGCAAGTGACATGGCTGGTCAGCGGCCCTCCTTCCCTCACATAGGCTGGGACCCCACGCCGGGAAGCGTGGAGGACACCAGGGAACTCGCCAAACGACTCGGCAAGCTGGCAGGCGAACTGGGCACGGCGGTGCGCGAGCTGGAGCGGATCGAGTGCGGTGCGTGGAAGGGTAAGACCGCCCTCGCCTTCACCGAGTACATCGGCCAGGACGTCACCCCACTCGTTCGAAAGAGCCACGAATCGTTCGACAAGGCCGCGCGTGCGCTGCATCGCTGGGCGGGCGAGTTGCAAGACTTCCAGGACGAGGCGGACCGGCTCGAGAAGTCCGCCGGGGAGAAACTCGACGCCAAAGCAAAGGCCGAGGGAAAAGCCGAGGGCAAGGGCAGCAAGGAACTCGGCGAGGCCTCGAGCGCGGTGAACGAGGTCATTCAGAAGGTCCACGACCTCGAGGAGCGCTACAAGCGAGCCGCCGGCCAGATCAGCAAGGAGCTGGACAAGGCCGCCGACATCGCCCCCGACGAGCCCGGCTTCTGGGACAAGCTGGGCAAGGGGATCGCGGACGCCTGGGACGCCACCGGCGACTGGCTGAAGGAACACGCTGACCTGATCAAGATGATCGGCGACGTACTCAGCAACATCAGCGCGGTGCTGGGGATGCTGGCTATCGTCACTCTTCCGTTCCCTCCTCTCGCAGCCATCTTCGGCACGGCCGCACTCATCGGCAGCGGTCTCTCGCTGGCAGCCCATGGCATCGCCATGGCAGCCGGCGCGGATGTGAGTTGGATGACGCTCGGTACCGATGCGCTGGGGCTGCTGCCGGGCATCGGAATGTTCGGCAAGGGAGTCAAGGTCGCTGGTGCGACGGCCAAGGTAGCCAAGGGTGCCGCGGCGGCCAAGGTAGGCCTACTCGGCAAGGGATTCCAGGCCACGGAACTTGGCGCTTCGCGCATTCTGATGTCCATGGGAAAGGCTTCGAAGGATCTCGAAGGGGGGCTCGGCGTTGCCGGTTTGGTGAAGATCGGCGGCAAGTCGGACTTCGTGTACGAGGTCTCACATGCGAGCAGCGGCTTGGCGTCGCGCATGGGAGGCCTGGTCAGCGCGGGATACCACGAAGGACAGTGGCTCGGCACCAAGGGGATCAACACACTCACGAAGTGGAACGTGGATCCTCTGAGCGACATGGGCAGGGTCATCGACGGCAGCCTCAAGATCGCTCCCAAGGCCGTCACCAACTTCAAGGATGCCTTCTCCGGAGATTAGCCTGAGGACCCGGCATCGGTCCCGTGAGCGAGGAAGTGAATACGCAAATGAACATCTGGCAGCCCGAACCGGGTGAAACACTCCTTGCCCGCGCTCCCATCACGTTTGCAACCGGTGCTGCGACACGCGTCAGAGGCATGCGTTGGTTCCGCGACACGGACCGCAGCGACATCCAACACGAGTTGCCGGGCTGGCCCGAGGGCCCCTCTTTCACAGCCCGCTCGACGGGCGGCGTGGTCGCCGAGAAGTCTCTCAAGGGTGCTGCCACAGCTGTTGGCGTTGCCGTCATGGCCTTCCTCAGTTCGGCTGGGGGCAATATCAGTACCCCGTCCGATGACGCAGGCTCCGACACTCCCGACGACCCAGCGGACGAAGTCGAAGACTTTCCCGTCATCTGGGCGGCGCCCGGCACCATCGCCCGCACTCTGCCCTGGCAGCTGGATCCCGGTCGCTTCGACCAAAAGCATCATCGCACTCACGCGATCGTCACCGACCGCAGGCTGGTCATCGTCTGCCTTCCCTTCGACAAGAAACAATTCGAAGCGATTGACGATGAAGTCCTCTGGCAGTGCGCGCGTACCGATATCGATGGCATTGAGCTCAAGGACTTCAAGGACGGCACCGACTTCAAGGTCATCTTCGTGGATGGCTCGTGGTGCAGGCTGAGTTGCAAATGGCGTAGAAAGCTGACGCGGTACTTGGTGGAGCCTCCCGAGCTACTGTCACTCGAATCTCTGAGCCCAGCTCAAAGGGCGACCGTTTCGAACTATGCCGAAAAGGTACAGATGCCGAGTTCCACATCTCCCATTATCACCCGTAATTCATGCGGCCACTACAATGTGGACATTCTACTCCCGAGTCGGTTCACTTCAGCTTTCGGGGCCTCGGAGACGAGCCTCGTCATGGACTCCGACGGACAAGAAGTAGACGTCGAGGAATACCACCCCGAAGACTTCTGAAATGACACGTACAACTGACCTCACCGCACCGGTTCACCCGCCGTATCCGTCCACCGAACCTCCACCCATCTGGTTCCTTGCCCCCGAAGGGTTCTTCGCACTCCCCCTCGCCGCCAGCCCCGAGGAACGAGCAGATCGCGCTCAAGCCTTCGTACGTGAGCTCTACTCCCGTGGCGACGACACCATTTGGGAGCCCGCCGCTCCCTACTTCGCCGCGATGGCTGAACTCATGGGGGACACCGGCCTCTCTTACGCCGCGATGGGCCTGTTCTCCACGTCCGAGCAGGAGCCCACGCCGGAGGGTAGCGTGGTCAGGCAAGACGCCTCAGAAGGCGCGGCTCAGTGCGTATTCACCCTGGCTGCCATACCGACGGACCACGCCGGTGACGACACCGACGTGGTTGCCCAGGGCGTCTTCGCGACCCTCAGCAATGACCCCTACAACGAAGTGCACTGGCTCGACCTGCCTTGCGGTCCGGCCGTAGCATGCGTGACGTGGCGTCAGTTCAAGATCAACCCGAATGTGACAGCGAAGGGCGAGCCGACAGACCTCGTCACCGCCCAAATCCAGGTTCATGTTCCGTTTCCGACCGGTCCGTTCACGGCCGTCTTCACGCTCTTCACGGCATATGTTGATCAGTGGGCCGAGTTCACCGAGATGATGGGGGCAATCATGCAGACGGTCTCCTTCGTCGATCCTGCCGAAGCACTTTCCATGGACTCGTCCAGGGAACCGCACGAAGAGTCCTGACGGAGTCAGGAGAAAGGGGGATGCTGTCCCGACTGCGATTGCACAACGTTGCTCAGCGTCACCGGTGCCGGCCACCACCTGCTCGCCGCGGGAGAGCCCGTGCGCTCACGCCGCCGCGGACGTCGCCCCCGCTCCCTGCGCCATACTCTCGGTCCCACCGACTCTGCCGGACGCCGCCCCACGTGCCCATCACCACGGCTGCGAAGAAGAAGGCAGTGAGGAGGCCTCCGTACGACGTGGTGCGCACCTCCTTGGTCGGGCTGGCAACGCCCTCAGGGTCGTATCGCACGCGCAGCTCGTCACCCTCCGACACCCAGGCCCGGCATCCCTCGCCCTCCGAGAGATCGGGTGAGATCTCACGACCATTGGTGGCCCGCAGGGCACAGTAATCGGTCTTGCCAGTGCGCTTGTCCACAACCACTGCGTCCGTCCACTCGCCCCGCTCCGCCAGCGCCGACTGATCCCCTGCGAACTTGCCCAGGATGCCGAGTGCCACTCCGGCGACCAGTGGAACGATGCACTGCCACGCGACCTTCCGCTGCTTCCTCGGAATCCTTCGCAACACCAAGACCGGCACCAAAACCGATGCCAGCGGCAGCACAAGCCAAGCGAGAAGCGAAGCGGCTGCACGGAGCGGCCCCCACAGCGGCACCACGGGACTGAGCCAGGCAAGCCCCAGCGAACCGCCGGCGCACACCAGGCTGAACAGCAACCACCGGAAGACGTCCGCCCGCCACCAGGCATCCTCACGGGCCAGCCCCACCGTCGCATCGGCTCCGGACATGTTCTCTGACACTTCCCTCTTTGCCCCTTCGGCTCCATCAGTGCCGAACTCGACCTGGCTTGCCGGACGTTCCCGATCTGAACTCAGCTCCAGTGCAACGTGTCCGCCACCGTGTCGAAAAGCCCCACCATCTGCCGTGCCAGCGGGTCCAACGGCGTGGAGAACGAGAGGATCAGCCACTCGTCAGTCGCCGGTACAGGGACGTAGAACTTGACGGTCGTCGTGGGTAGTTCGTTTCCCAGCTGTGTGCTGGGGGACGCTGCTTCGGAACGGAGCTCCCGGACCGCCCTGCCAGCGGCCGAGAGGGAGACTACTGTGGCCTCCGCCCCACGTCGGCTGAGGGTTTCCGCGACCGTGTGGACGTCGGAGGAGGATGGCATCGTCCCCGGCATGGGGAAGCTGACCAGCAGCGAAGAGGAGAGCGGCAGAGGTCCGATCCGTAGCGTCGACAGGTAAAGCTCGATACCGCCGGCCTGGTAGGCGTCCTTCGCCGTCTTCTGCAGTTCGCGCATCACCTGCTCCTTGAGGAGAGGAGCGTTGTCGATGCCGTGGAACTGGTGTTCTGCCAAGGCGATGATGCTGCGGTCGCGGTGTTCAGGATCGAGCGACAGCTTGAACCAGCCTTCCGGAACGACCAGGTTGTAGTCCTTAGGTGGTGCAGGTTGGTCCTCGGCCTGCCAGAGGTCAGGCATCGGGGTTTCCCCCTTCCTGAATCGGGTTGCCCTCGGCGTCGAGTGGGACGTGACGCAGGGTCGGAATCAACCGATCGGCCATTGCTGTGAGTTGGTCGCTGTGTTCCATGGCGCTCCAGGTCATCGTCGCCAAGAGGACATCGGAGCTGTGCGGGACCAGAAGGCCGTACGAGACGCTCTCCGAGAGTCTCTTACCGAATCCCAGAAGGCCCTTGGACTGGTACATGGCCTGCAGTCGGACAGCCGGTCCGGCGGGGAGATCTACCCGGCTGGCCTGCGGCTCCCCCACGATTTCCTTGTGGCCGAGCAGCCTGCTCTCGACCTCGTCCAACGAGAGTACGACCCCGTCCTCGCCGAAGATCTGGACGTCGAAAGTGGCGTAGTTGGCACCACCCACCGCGAAGTAGGCCGCCGCGAGGACCGAATGCGTTTTCTCTGCGGCCCGCGCCAGCGAGATCAGTTCCTTCTCGATGGATTCCCTGGAGGCCACAAGATCCAGGGGGTTGAAGGAATTCACGGTCTCCCGAGCCCAGACGGCCTTTTCGGCGGAGTTCAGCTCGATCGCGGACGTCAGATCGACCCAGCCGTCCGGAAAATCGAATCGACAGGTCCAATCGTCGATTTCAATCGCCATGCCGATCTCCTAGAACGCGGGTCGAGTGTTTTCATCGAGGTAAATGTTGCCACCGGTCACAGCATATCCGATACCGGTCAGGATGTTGACAGTGTTCTTGACGCCGTTCAGACCTGAAATTTCAGGGAAGCTGGCCGCCATAGGCTTGATCGACTTGAGGCTGGAGGCGACCTCAGCGTCTACCAAGGAGACCGACTTCAGCAATCCGCCGTTACTCGCGACACCCTCTTTCGCACCCCGCCAACTGTTCATACTGAACACCGTTCTGGCGTTGTCGGCAAATCCCTTCCAGCCGCCCTTCGTGAAGAGCTCGGCGAAAGGACTGACCATCGTCTTGCCGAATTCCTTCGGCGCCATCGACACGGTCTTCAGGAAGCTTTGCCCACCGAGCTTGTTCAACTTCTGACGGTTCCGCTTGTAGGCCGCACCGACTCCCGGCGTCTTGCTCGACTTCAGACCATTGAGCCGTTTGAGCACGCTTCCTGCGTACTTCCCGGCGATCTTGGAGAAGGCCTTGCCGACCCCGATCATTAGAAAGCCGAGCGCCGCCTCACCCAGGTCCATGAGGTCGGCATTGCCACGCAGATAAAGAACGGCCGTACAGATGAACCCGACCAGTGACATGACAAGGGCGATGGTGCCGAGGATGCCTGCCAGAGCCTGCCCGATCACCGGGATCCAGCCAACCAACAGGGACAGCACCCCGCACACAGTAGCGATGATGCCAGTGATGTTCGCGATGTCATCGAGGAGGCTGTCCCAGAACCCGTCCTTCAGAGCATCGTCCGAGATCACCTCGTCAATCGCGTCGCATGCCCGCTTGGCCGCGGCGTCTCGGATGCGCTGCGCTTCCTCGATCTTCTCCTGGGCCGCCTTCACCACATCGTCTGCGGACTTCTGCCGGTCCTCAAGCTCCTTTTTCTTCGAATCATCTTCCGCGTCGGCCAACCTCATCCCGGCGTCGCGTTTGTCGTTCTCCGCTGTCTGCGCCTCTTTGAGGGCCGCATCGGCAATCTCCTGCGCCCGGTTCAGATCTGAGGCGTAGTCCTTGGCCGGAGCATGGACCTTGTCCGCATAGCCACCGCCGACGTCGACGACCTTGTCACCGAGTGCGGCCGCTGCGGTGGCGTATCGCTTACGTGCCGCGTCGAGCTTTCCCTGGCAACTTTCTGCACGCTTACGGAACTCCCGCCCCGCGTCGCTGTCCCAGGAATCGATTTCGGAAATCGCCTTGAGGTTCTTTACCTGACGCTCGAGCTCCTCAGCAGTCTTCTTGAGTTTCTTCCCGAGGTTCGCCACCCTGTCCGGATCTCCGGGAACGGGGTCGAAGTAGCATAATGGCGACCAGTTTCGAGGCCGTGCCCCCACAACGGCTCACTTACCCTTCTTGCTAGAACCCTGGGCCTCTCGGAGCACCTTAGCCAACTCGTGGTCCATCTCACTGTAGGCTTTTGCGGCCGCCAACGCGTACTCCGATAGGAATTTGAGCTCCTCCTGAAGCTTGTCCCGATTCAGGTTCCAGTTCGACTCGAAGTCCTCGATCTTGTCGGACAAGCCTCCGTGCCCGAAATCTTCGCCATATGCTTCCACGATGTCCGGGAGGCCCTCGAAAGCCTTTTGGATCCTCCCGAGGCCTCTGCCCATCTCCCGGATGACCTCGAGGTCGTCGATCCGTGCGCGGTCAGCCACGAGCCACCCCTGCCAGCCCATTACTAATCATGTGCGTCCCCCGATTAGCGGAGGGCGCTACGCACCCCACCGCACTCAGCAATGCGAACTTCCGTAACTTTACTAATCCTTGGCACGCCGTGCCAACTGGTCATCCGGGCCCGTCCAGCTTCCAGAGCTCTATCGGACAGGCTGTGCCTACGGTCTTCACGGCGCCTCTGAACTCCCCACAGGTCCCAGCGGCCCGCTTGGCGTTCCCATCTGACTTCGGACCGCTTCGCAATCCACTCACAAAACGAACCAACTCACAGCAGCCCAATAAGCCCCGGCATCTACCACTCGCGCGCATTCCACTGAAGCGGACTCGGAGCCCCGCCGAACCGTCTGCGCCTGGCGGGCATATGGCACGGGTCCACCAAGGGCTCGCAGTCGCTCCGGAGCCGACGTCGCAGCACAACGGTCAGCGACGCCCTATCGCCCATGCGTCGCGCGGCTCTTCCCCTTCCCCTTCTTCCGAAGCCTCCGCACCCGTTCACGCTCCCGCGCCGCATACACCTCGCGCCTCGCCCTGTCCCAGCGGTAGAAAAGCCACCCCACCGCGCCGGCGCCGACCACGTATGCCAGGAAGGCACTACCTGTACCGGGGAGGTAGGCGCAACTTGCGTCGTAAGAGCGGCAGTTCTTACCGGGGAGTGAGCCCAGAAGATAGAAGAACGGACCGAATGCTGCCACGCAGCACACGGCCGTGCCGACGGCCCGCAACGCGCGGGCCAGACCCGCACCTCCCGGCGCTCCAGCCCCGCACCGCAGCGCGCCGATCGCCCCGAAGACGGTGATCAGCCCAAGCGCACCGCCCATTGTCCAGGAGCCACCTGGCAGATCCACCAGTGTGGGTGCGGTCTCGCGCGCGAACCGCTTCCACAGGCCCATAACCAGCAGAAGCACGGCCAGGGTCACCACCAGGACGACAACTGCCCCGGCTATTCCGAAACCGTCCCGTGCGCGGAACTGATTCCCGGCCCCTCTTACCGGCTCTTCGCCGACCTGATTCCCCACCTGTCGGCCCCTCCCTCTCACGGCCCCATGTTGTTACGGCCCTATGGACGTGTGGACCCTGCCTACGGTGTCTCGTGCTCCCCTTAGTACGAGAACCGCCTCGGGAGCGTGCTCAAGCCGCGGGGGCCAAAGCCGCAACGATGCTCCGCAACCGTAGCCACTGTCGTTGGCCTTCGCTGGAGAAGCGCGGCCGGTGCGGCAGGACGACCCACACGCCACCCCGCCGCACCGCGCAAACCCGTCAGAGGACGAACCTCACTTGCTCCGAGCCTGCTTCGCCAGCTCGTCATCAATCTGCTCGAACTTGTCCGCAGCCATGGTCAGGTAGTCCCCCATGCCGTCCAGACCGTCCAGCGTGTCCTTCGTGCCGCGGACGAACTCGTCGAAGTTCTCGTCGAAGGCCTTCGACGAGCTCTTGGTGACGTAGCCGGACTCGACCAGGTTGGCGATGTACTTGCGCAGGCCGTCGAGCTTCTCGTGGAGCCGTTCCTTCTCCTTCACGACATGCTTGGCCGCGTCCCGCATGTCCTGGTATGTGATGTCAAGGTCCTTGGCCATGAAGCCGTCTCCTCATCAAAACGCCGCAGGGCCAACCCCCGTGGCTCCCTGTTTGCGGACCGATACGTCGCGTCGGCACATGTGGCGACCGGTGTGATCGTCCGCTCTTGAGGCAGCAGCTTACGGGTGTGGCCTGAGTGTCTCATCCCCACGCTGTGAACAAGACGAGATGAACTCGTGCGCACGGCGTTGCCATAGGGAAGACCGACGCGGATCCCGTTGCCTGGCCGCGACATTGAGCAGATATCGTCGCTCCGACTGTGGCCTGCGTTGCGGAAGCGGTCACAGCGATCGGGGAGGACAAGACGTGCGCCTGACTCTGACCGTCGTCGATCCGTTCGGCGGGGGCACCGCCGACGTCGTGCTCGATGCCGATCCTGAGTCCACCATGGGGGACATCGCACAGGAGCTGGCCAAGCAGGTTGGGGCCAGTGGTGCCCAGATCATTCCCCTCGGGCAGCGCCATCACGCGCCGGCCAACAACGCGCCTCTCCTCTACGTCGACGGGTACGCCGTCGATCCGGCCGCCACCGTCGTCAACTCGCCGCTGCGCGAGGGCGCCGTGGTCAGCCTGCAGGATCCCTCCGGGTGCCTGCCCGGCGAACCCACCGGGCTCGTCGAGCTGCGCGTCGTCGGCGGGCCCGTCGCGGGGTTCGTGCACCGGCTCGGCGTCGGGCGCTACGACATCGGCAGCGGGGCGGCGTCGTACATCCGCATCGACGATCCCGAACTCGACGCCCGGGCCCTGACGTTGTCGGTCGCGACCGACGGCACCTGCCGGTTCAAGGTGCACGGGGACATGGCCGACGGTGAGGACGACAAGGACGCGCCCACCGTCACCCTCGACGGCAAGCCCCTCGACGACAAGGACGGCGAGTGGCCCCTCGGCGGGCAGATCGCCATCGGGAACTCCCTGCTGGAGCTCGCCCGTTACACGCCGCCGAACGCCGCCCTGAAGTGGTCCGACGACGGCATCGGCCTGGACTACAACCGGCCTCCCCGCCTGCGTCCCCCGGAGCGGCAGACCCGGTTCCGGCTGCCGACGCCGCCCCGCGAGTACGAGGCCCGGCCACTGCCCTGGCTGATGGCGCTGACGCCGCTCGTCGGTGCCGTCGTATCAGTGATGATCTTCCAGCGCTGGTACTACCTGATCATGGCGGGTCTGAGCCCGATCCTGCTGTTCGCCAACTACTACAACGACAAGAAGCACGGGCGTAAGTCCCACGCCAAGCAGGTCAAGGAGTACGAGGAGCAGAAGGAGCGGATCGAGAAGGACGCCCAGGACGCGCTGGTCGCCGAACGGAACGACCGGCGTCACGCCATTCCCGATCCCGCCACCGTGCTCTCGCTCGGGACCGGCCCGCGTACTCGTCTCTGGGAGCGGCGGCGCACCGACCGTGATCATCTGCTGCTGCGCGTCGGCACGGGGCAACTGCCCTCCGAAGTCGTCCTCGACGACCCCGAGCAGGACGACCACAAGCGCGAGGTCACCTGGAAGATCGAGGACGCGCCCGTCGCCCTCTCCCTGCGCGGGCTGGGGGTCATCGGTATGGCTGGGCCCGGCGATTCCGCCCGAGCGATGGGGCGTTGGGCCGTCGCGCAGTTCGCCGCGCTGCACAGTCCCATGGACGTGCAGTTCTACGTGCTGAGCGAGAACACCGCGCAGGACAGCTGGGACTGGGTGCGCTGGCTGCCGCACGCCAAGCCCTCCGGCGGGCAGGACGTCAACGTCCTCATCGGCACCGACGCCGAGACCGTCGGCGCCCGGATCGGTGAGCTGACGCAGATCCTCGACGCGCGGAAGAAGGCCGCCGAGCAGAACCGCGGGCAGGGGACGTCGTTCAGCGACCCCGACATCGTCGTCGTATGGGACGGGTCGCGGCGGCTGCGGTCGCTGCCGGGTGTGGTGCGGCTGCTGCGCGAGGGGCCGTCCGTCTCCATGTACGCCCTCTGTCTCGACGCCGAGGAGCGGTTCCTGCCGGGTGAGTGCCAGGCGTTCGTCGTCGCCGAGCCCAAGGCGCAGGAGTACGAGCTCGCGCAGCAGGAACAGCCCCAGCACGTCGCCGGCGGGTTCCCGTCGTTCCAGGCCTGGCACCCCACCGCCCACGAGCCCGCCCGCAGCGACCAGCCCGACAAGCTGCGGCTGCGGGTCGAGGAGGCGGGGGCCGAGCGGCTGAAGGACGTACGGCCCGACTTCGTCTCGTCCGCCTGGTGTCTGCGGCTCGCCCGGTCCCTGTCTCCGCTGCGTGACATCAGCGGGGAGACCGAGGACTCGGCCCTGCCCGGCTCCAGCCGCCTCCTCGACGTCCTCCAGCTCGAACCGCCGACCAGCGACGCGATCGTCGCCCGGTGGCGCATGGGCGGGCAGTCGACGCTCGCCGTCATCGGTGAGTCGTACGACGGGCCCTTCGGCATCGACATCCGCAAGGACGGGCCGCACGGTCTGATCGCCGGTACGACCGGTTCCGGTAAGTCGGAGCTGCTGCAGACCATCGTGGCCGCGCTGGCCGTGGCGAACACGCCGGAGAACATGACGTTCGTGCTCGTCGACTACAAGGGCGGCGCCGCCTTCAAGGACTGCGTCCATCTGCCGCACACCGTCGGCATGGTGACCGACCTCGACGCCCACCTCGTCGAACGGGCCCTGGAGTCCCTGGGTGCCGAGCTGCACCGGCGCGAGCACATCCTCGCCGCCGCCGACGCCAAGGACATCGAGGACTATCAGGACCTGGTGCGGAGGGATCCCTCGCACCAGCCGGTGCCTCGGCTCCTCATCGTCATCGACGAGTTCGCGTCCATGGTGCGGGACCTTCCCGACTTCGTGACCGGGCTCGTGAACATCGCCCAGCGTGGCCGGTCCCTCGGTATTCATCTGCTGCTCGCCACGCAGCGGCCGTCCGGTGTCGTGTCCCCCGAGATCCGCGCCAACACCAACCTCCGTATCGCGCTGCGCGTGACGGACGGCGGCGAGTCCACGGATGTCATCGACTCGCCCGAGGCCGGGCACATCTCGAAGAACACGCCCGGTCGTGCGTACGTCCGGCTCGGCCACGCCTCCCTCGTGCCGTTCCAGTCGGGACGCGTCGGTGGGCGCCGGCCCGGTGCGGCGGACCCGACGGTCCTGATGCCCTGGGTGGGCCCGCTGGCCTGGGAGGACCTCGGCCGCGCCGCCCTCACCAAGCCCAAGGCCGAGTCGCGCGAGGAGGAGGAGATCACCGACCTCAAGGTCCTCGTCGACGCCATCCGCGACGCCAACCGGTCGCTCGGCATCCCCGCCCAGCACAGCCCGTGGCTGCCGGCGCTCGACGAGCAGCTGCTGCTCGACGAGATCCCGGCCCCGGCCTTCACGCCCGCCCCGGGCAAGCTGGCGCCCGCGGTCTACGGTGTCGAGGACCTGCCAGCCCTCCAGACCCGCCGCCCGGTCGTGGTCGACTTCGCGAGCTTCGGCCATCTGATGATCGGCGGTGCGCCGCGCAGCGGACGTTCGCAGATCCTGCGCACCCTCGCGGGCTCCCTCGCCCGCACCCACTCCGTCGCCGACGTGCACATGTACGGCATCGACTGCGGCAACGGCGCGCTCAACGCGCTGACCCGGCTGCCGCATGTGGGCGCGGTCGTCAGCCGTAACCAGACCGAGCGGGTCGTCCGGCTCGTCAACCGGCTCAAGGCCGAGCTGGGCCGCCGCCAGGACCTGCTGGCGGAGAAGGGCTTCGCCGACATCGGCGAGCAGCGGGCCGCGGTCGCCGAGGACCAGCGGCTGCCGCACATCGTGATCCTGCTCGACCGCTGGGAGGGCTGGGTGCCCACGCTCGGCGAGGTGGACCACGGTGCGCTGACGGACGAGCTGCAGACGATGATGCGTGAGGGCGCGAGCGTCGGCATCCATCTCGTCCTCACCGGTGACCGCACCCTCCTCGTGGGCCGTATCGCGACCCTCACCGAGGACAAGTACGGTCTGCGCCTCGCCGACCGCAGCGATTTCTCCACGCTCGGCATCCCGGCCCGCAAGGTGCCGGAGGAGATCCCGCCGGGCCGTGGTTTCCGCAACGAGTCCGGTACGGAGACCCAGTTCGCGCTGCTCTCCGAGGACACCACCGGTCAGGGGCAGGCGGCGGCGCTGGCCGCGATCGGCGAGGCGGCGGCCGCGCGCGACGCGGCGGTGCCCCGCTCCCACCGGCCCTTCCGGGTCGACAGCCTGCCGAGCCGTATCACCTTCCCCGAGGCGTGGGAGATGCGCGACCCGGAGGCGTCCCGCTCCCGCCTGTGGGCCCTGGCCGGTATCGGCGGCGACGAGATCGTCGGCTTCGGTCCCGACCTGGCCGACGGCGTCCCGGCGTTCGTCATCGCGGGACCGGCGAAGTCGGGCCGCTCGACGGTGCTGATGAACTTCGCGCACTCGTTCCTGGCCCAGGGCACCCGGCTGGTCGTCGCGGCCCCGCGTCAGTCGCCGCTGCGCGGGCTCGACGGTGCCGACGGCGTGTTGAAGGTGTTCACCGGCGACGACATCGACGAGGACGAGTTCGAGGAGCTCGTCGACCAGGCCTCGCCTCAGGAGCCGATCGCCGTCCTCGTCGACGACGGCGAGATCCTGGAGGACTGCGACGCCGAGAGCCAGCTGAAGAAGCTCGTCTCCCGGGGCGCCGAACGCGGCCTCGCCCTGGTCATCGCCGGTGACGAGGAGGACGTCTGCAGCGGCTTCTCCGGCTGGCAGGTCGACGCCAAGAAGGCCCGCCGCGGCATCCTGCTCTCCCCGCAGGAGTCCTCCAGTGGCGACCTCATCGGCGTACGGCTGAACCGGAGCATGGTCGGCGGCCAGGTCGCCCCGGGCAAGGGGATGCTGCACCTCGGGGACGGGGAGCTGCGCACGGTCGTCGTCCCGGGGTGAGGGAGGCCGGGGGCCGCGGCCCCCGGGTGCCTACTCGACCTTGGACATCCTCGCCCGGGGGTTGCCCGAGTCCGCGCTGTCCGACTCGTAGACGAGGTCGTCCCCGACCGGTGTGAGGCGGACCGTGGTCGCTGCCGGGTTGCAGCCGCTGTGGTTGGTCTTCGCGCCGACGGACGTGGCGACGAGCTGCTTGTCCGTCACCTGCTTCAGGGTCAGTACGTCGACGCAGACGCCGCCGAACTGGTCCGTCTGGGTCAGCCTGCCCAACTCGTCGCCGACGCCGGCCCGCCGCACGGTGAGCCGGAAGGTGCCGATGGGCAGCTTGCCGTCGAGGGCGGTGCCCTGGCCCTGCCAGGTGCCGAGGTAGCGGGCGGGGACGCCGGAGGGGCTGCTGTCACCGGCGGTCTCGCCGGCGCTCGGCGCCGGCGAGTAGGCACTGCCGGAACCGCTGGTGTCGTTGTCGCGCCCGTCGGGCAGCAGGTCGAGCACGAACACGGACCCGACCGTCACCGCCGCGAGCGCCCCCGCGACGGCGAGGGCGACCGTACAGCTGAGCCGCCGGCCTCGCCCGTCGCTTTCCGGCGCCGACGTCGCGGCGACGGAGACGGAGAGTCTGCCGGGGCGGCGGCCGGGAGGTGGGGCGGTGTCCTGGGGGCGCGGCTCGGGTACGGCGGCGGGCGGCGCCTCCCGGGGCGTCGGCATGGCCGGCGGCGGCCCGAACGCACCGGCCGTCGGGGCCTGTCCCACCGACGGGCTGCTGAACCCGACCGGTCCGGAGGCGGCCTCCCGCTGCCCCGCCTCCAGGTTCAGCAGCTGTACGGCGCCCCGGCTGACCTGCTCCACCAGCGCCCCCGGCAGCCATCCGCCCGCGACCAGCCGTGCCGCCCCTTCGGGAGCGAGCCGCCGGGCCAGCTCACCGGGTGTCGGCCGCTGGCCCGGCTCCTTCGCCAGGCAGGCCTCCGCCAGCTCCCGCAGCTCCCCGTCCAGCCCGTCGAGTTCCGGCTCTTCGTGGACGACCTTGTAGAGCAGCGCGGCCGAGGAGTCCCCACGGAACGGTGCCTCGCCCGTCGCCGCGAACGCCAGAACCGCGCCCAGCGAGAAGACGTCGGCCGCTCCCGTGACGCCCTTGCCCAGGATCTGCTCGGG
The DNA here is from genome assembly GCF_030386795.1 of Streptomyces sp. S.PNR 29. Lineage (GTDB taxonomy): Bacteria > Actinomycetota > Actinomycetes > Streptomycetales > Streptomycetaceae > Streptomyces. Next base: position 142,731 of record NZ_JANUQM010000001.1, on the reverse strand, counting down.
CGACATGTAGCCGGGCGAGCCGATCGAGACACCCGTCGACGTCAGGGACGCCGTACCGTCCGTGGCCCGCGCGATCCCGAAGTCGATCAGCAAGGGCCCGTCGAGGGTCAGCAGTACGTTCGACGGCTTCACGTCCCGGTGCACCAGGCTCAGGTCGTGCACGGCCGTCAGCGCCTCGGCCAGCCCTGCCCCGAGTACTCGTACCGTGTGGGTGGGCAGGGGGCCGCCGTCCGCGACCGCGGCCGTGAGGGACGGGCCCGCGGCGTACGCCGTGGCGACCCATGGCACCGCCGCCTCGGGGTCGGCGTCCAGCACGGGCGCGGTCCACGCGCCGCCCACCCGGCGTGCGGCCTCCACCTCGCGCCGGAATCGGGTGCGGAACTCCTCGTCGAGCGCGAAGTGCGGGTGCACGATCTTCACGGCGACCGTGCGGCCGCCGGCGCTGCGGCCCAGGTAGACCCGGCCCATGCCGCCGGAGCCGAGCCGGCCGAGCAGCCGGTAGGGCCCCACCTCGGTGGGTTCGTCGACTTCGAGCGGCCGCATGGCGCCACCCCTCCCCCCGTACGGCTGACTTCCAGCAGGGTAGTGCCGCCGGCGGCCCTCACGGCTGGAGCAGGTCCACCTTCACGTCGGCCGGGAAGCCCGTCGTCGGCCCCACCCGCCGGGCGAACTCCGCGACGGCCTCCAGCTGGGGGCCGCCGAAGCGGAAGTCGAGGGTGGTGAAGTACTGGGCGAGGGTGCGCTCGTCGAAGGCCTCCCAGCGGGCCGCCTGCTCGGCGACCTTGCCGACCTCCTCCAGCGAGAGGTTGCGGGAGGCGAGGAAGGCCTCGTGCACCTGGCGGGTGATGACCGGCTCACGCTCGGCGTAGTCGCGCCGCACCGCCCAGACCGCGAAGACGAACGGCAGGCCCGTCCACTCCTTCCACAGCAGGCCCAGGTCGTGCACGTCGAGGCCGTAGCGGGGCCCGTCGAGCATGTTGGCCCGCAGCGCCGCGTCGCCGATGAGGACGGCCGCCTCGGCCTCCTGCATCATCAGGCTCAGGTCGGGCGGGCAGGTGTAGTAGTCGGGCGTCACTCCGAAGCGCTCGGCCAGCAGCAGCTGGGCGAGCCGGACGGACGTACGGGAGGTCGAGCCGAGGGCGACCCGGGCGCCGTCGAGGCGGTCCAGCGGGGCCTGTGAGGCGATCACGCACGACATCACCGGTCCGTCGCAGCCGACGGCGATGTCGGGGAAGGCGACCAGTTCGTCCGCGTGCCGGAGGAACTCGACCAGGGTGATCGGCCCGATGTCGAGCTCTCCCTGCACCAGCTTCTCGCTGAGCTTCTCCGGGGTGTCCTTGGTCAGCTCGAAGTCGAGGAGTGTGCCCGTTCTCGCGAGCCCCCAGTACAGGGGCAGGCAGTTGAGGAACTGGATGTGGCCGACGCGCGGCCGGGTGCGAGAATTGTCCACATCGCGAGACTAGACCCTGGGGAGTACCGTACGATCCTCGGCCCCGCCATCGTCCGGGCCAACGACGTTCAAACATCCGAGTGACGTGATCTTGGCCTCTATTGCTTCCGGCTGCCCGCGTGCTAGGCTCGTCGCAAGTTGCAGTTTGGTTTCCCTTGCAGTACAGAGCCTGCGGAGCATGTGACCGCGGGCTCTCGTCGTTCTCAGACGTATGCAGTTGTGCAGAACTCAAAATCTTCACACTTGCTGGTTCTGGAGCAGGGCAACCCTTTTTGAGCCCAAGGAGGGCTTATGGCTACCGGAACCGTTAAGTGGTTCAACGCCGAAAAGGGCTTTGGTTTCATCGCCCAGGAGGGCGGCGGCCCCGACGTCTTCGTCCACTACTCCGCCATCAACGCGACCGGCTTCCGGTCCCTCGAGGAGAACCAGCAGGTGTCCTTCGACGTCACGCAGGGCCCGAAGGGCCCGCAGGCGGAGAACGTCACCCCGGTCTGATCTTTCCTGATCCGATCGTGCTCTAGAGCAGTACCCAAGGAGCCCCGCGCCGTTCGGCGACGGGGCTCCTGCCTTTTCTGCCCTCTCCGATCCTTCTCCACATTCGGACGCGTCCATTCCGGCGAATTCTCGGTGAATTCCTCTTCCGGGGGCGCATCTCATGACCGACGGGACGGGGGCGTTCGCTCGGGGCGCTCACGGCGGGCGGGGGTTTCGCGGGGTGGGCTCGGCCGGCCGGAGTGCCGGCGGGCGGCGGGCGCGCCCTGGAAGTGGTCCCGTGCGCGGTGACATCCAGGGGCCGGTCCCGGCGCCCGCCGCCGGAGGTCCGGATGCTGCCGGCGGCCACCGTTAATCATTGGTGTCTCTTCGGGCGGCTGTGCTTCCTTGGCTGCGTGCCGGATCTCCCGGCACCTCATCCACCTGCCGAAAGACAGCCTCATGAACTCCACCCACACCCCCCGCATCGCCCTTGTCGGCGCCGGACTCGGCGGCCTCGTCTGTGCCCGCGTCCTGCAACGCCACGGCCGGCAGGTCACTGTCTTCGAACGTGAGGCCTCCAGCGGCGCCCGCTCCCAGGGCGGCAGCCTCGACATCCATGCCGGTACCGGGCAGGCGGCGCTGCGTGCGGCGGGCCTGCTCGACCGGTTCCGCTCCTTATCCCGCCCCGAGAGCCAGGGGTGGCGCCTGCTCGACCCCGCCACCGCCGCCGTCCTGCCGGTCCCGGGGCCGCCCGCCCACGATGACGACAGCCCCGAGATCGACCGCGGTCAGCTGCGTGACCTGCTCCTGGACTCCCTTACCGAGGGCACCGTCCGCTGGGACCGCGCCGTGACCGGTGTCACGCCGCTCGGAGACGGCACCTGGCGGCTCCTCTTCGACGACGGGAGCACCGAGGAGGCCGACCTGGTGGTCGGCGCCGACGGAGCCTGGTCGCGCATCCGCCCCGCCCTGTCCGAGGCCACGCCCGGCTACAACGGTGTCACCTTCATCGAGGCCGGCTTCGACGACTGCGACACCCGCCATCCCGCCCTGGCCGAGCTCGTCGGCGACGGCACCATGCTGGCGAGCGCCGGCAGCAGGGCGTTGCTGGCCCAGCGCAACAGCAACGGCCACATCCGCGTCTACATCGCCTTCCGTGCCCCGCAGGACTGGCAGATGGCCGCCGACGTGGCAGTGGACGACACAGCGGCCGTCCGCGCACACCTGCTGAGGATGTTCGAGGGATGGGACGAGAGCCTGCTGAACCTCGTACGGCACAACGACGGCGGATTCGTCGACCGTCCCGTGTTCGTACTGCCGGCTCCGCACACCTGGGAACACGTCCCCGGCATCACCCTGCTGGGCGACGCCGCGCACCTGATGCCCCCCGTGGGTCTCGGCGCGAACCTCGCCATGCTCGACGGCGCCGACCTCGCCCACGCCCTCATCGCCGAACCCACCGTCGACGACGCCGTACGCGCCTACGAAACCCTCATGCTGCCCCGCTCGGCCACGGCCGCCCGGGACTGCGCCGCCTTGCTCGACGACCTCCTCCCCCCGGAAGCCGCCTGACCCCTCGGCCAGGGCGGTGAGGGGAGCGTTCGGGACAAGGCCACGGCGCGCATGCCCGGGTGGGCGGGCGGGGAGGTGGCCCGAACGCTGCGATGGCCGTGCGTTACAGGGCGAGGAGGGTGGTGTACGCCTGTTGGAGGAGGGGGGTGCTGGGCAGGGTGGGGGAGGTGTTGGCGAGGGCTACCAGGGCCGTGCCGTGGTGGGGGTTGAAGCCGGCGAAGGCGGTGCAGCCGCGGGTGCCGCCGGCGTGGTGGTAGAGGTGCGAGCCGTCGCGGCGGGGCCGGACGTTCCAGATCAGCGCCAGGCCGCTGCCGCGGGGCAGGCGGAGCCGGGGACGCAGGACGTCGGACAGACCGGCCCCGAGGGCCGGCGGAACCTCGGCGGAGGCGGGGTCGAGCAGGTGCTCGACGTAGGTGAGCAGGTCACGGGCGCTTGCCCGGACGGCTCCCGCGGCGGCCAGGCCGGGGATGTGGAACGGGGGCCGGGCCCTGCGGTGCCAGTAGCCGGTGGCCTGGGTGCCTCCCACGGGTGGGGTGGTGGTGCAGCAGGTGTCCCGCAGGGCGAGGGGCGTCAGCACGCGGTCGTCGAGCAGGGCGGCGTAGGAGGAGGTGCCGGCCGCGCCGGTGAGGGCGTGGCCGAGCAGGCCGACCCCGAAGTTGGAGTAGCGCACGCGGGCGCCGGGGGCGGCCCGCAGACGGGTGCGCGCCAGGGCGTGCAGCACCTCGTCGGTGGTGAAGCGGGCATAGGGGTTGCTGAGGAACCGCGGCACGGCGGAGCGCAGCAGGCCGGGTGGGAGGCGGGGCAGTCCGGAGGTGTGGGTGGCCAGGTGGGTGAGGGTGAGGGCGCTGCCGCCCGGGGGCATGGCGGTGCCGGGCGGCAGGTGGCGGGCGAGGGGATCGTGGAGGTCCAACTCGCCGCGAGCCGCCTGCTCGGCCAGCAGCAGCGCCGTGAACGTCTTGGTGAGGGATCCGACCTCGAAGCGGGTGCCGGCATCGGCCGGTACCCCGCCGTGGTGCGCGGTGCGGCCGCGGACGATCAGTGCGCGGCGGCCCTTGCGGTGCAGGCCGACCGCGGTGGTGCTGGCCTGGGGTGCCGCGGACAGCAGCGCTTGCAGGGCTTCGCGCACCGGGGCGGGGGCGTGCAGGCGGTCCACGGCTTCCGCCGGGCTGTCGCTGTGGGAGGTCATGCGGGGCTGTCGGATGTGCGGGGGGAAGGGGTGTCCAGGGCCCGGGTGAGGGCGAGGGTGCCGGCTACGGCGGCCACGACGGTGGGGTGCTGGTGGTCGTGGAAGCGGGTGACGGGGTCGTCGTCGACGGGGTCGTCGTCGCGGGGCATCAGACCGTCGGCGTGCTGGATCTCCGCCAGGCGCTCCCAGTCGCCGAGCTCGCCGTACGGTTCGGGCAGGCAGCTGCCGACGATGAGCAGTTCGCCGACCAGGTCCCATTGGCCGGTCTCCGCCCAGACATCGGTCCACACCGGTAGCCAGCGGGCCAGGTAGGCGGCCACGTCGTCGGGCAGTCCGCCCGGGTCGCGGCCCCAGTCGGTGAGGTGGAAGACGGTGTGGGTGATGTGGTAGCCGGTCATCCAGTCGAGGTGCCAGGGCTGCGGGGTGCCGCCGAGCCAGGTGGCCCGTGTCAGCGTCTCCCGGTCGGCCGCGCCCGGGCCCCGGTCGTGGCCGGTGATGCGCAGGGCGTTGGCGACGGCGAGCCGCCGGTTGGGCACGTGCTCGACCGTGCCGGTGGTGCCCATCGCGGCGAGGTGTGCGATGAGCCGTTCCATGCCGCGATGGCGGTAGCCGGCCCGCGCGAAGTGGGCATATCCCTCAAGGGTGTCGGTGGCCAGCGGGTGGCGAAGGAGACGCTCGTAGAGCAGTCTGCCGTCTCTCAGCTGTGCCCAGGCGAACTCCAGCAGCTCGTGGGCGAGCCGGCGCTGTTCGCTGCCGGCGGCACCGTCGCGCAGGACCAGTGAGGCGGCCAGGGCCGTCTCCTGCAGGGCTTTGCAGGCCTCCGCGTTCCCGGCGATGTCCCCGCCGTCCAGCGCGCCTGCTTGTCGATGGGTGTGCAGCCAGCGCAGGGCGCGGGAGCCGACCTCATGGGCTGTCCGCGCCAGCGCCGTACTCATGCGCCCTCCAGGCCGAGCAGGTGGCGGCAGATCGCCACGTCCAGAAGGCAGCGGTTTCCGCCGCCGCGCAGGGCGATGTCCTCGACGAGCAGGGCCGCGTCCAGGGGGAGGGCGGCGCCGTCGGCTGCCAGCCAGGCCAGCCAGCGGGTCAGGCGTGCCGCGGTGGCGAAGTCCCGCCGCAGCAGGCTGCGGGTGGCGCCACGGGCCAGCGCCTCGGCACCGGAGTGTGCGGCCTGGTGAACGGGGGTGTCCAGGCCGGGCAGGGCCAGTGATGCCAGCTGTCCCATCCGCAGCGCCCACGGCACCCAGCCCTCCCCTGCTCCGCCCTGGGCCGCGGAGCGGTGGCGGGGCGCGGTGCCGTCATAACAGGGTGGCCCGGCCGGCATCGGAGCCGGAACAGGCGGGGCGCCGGCGTCGAGGCGGGCCAGCACCGTGACCAGGCCCCAGTCGATCCAGGCCCGGGTCCACGGCGGCTCCGGTCCGCGCGGAGGCGCGGCGGGCGGCTGCGGGGCGGGGGGCAGGGCCGCCAGGATGAGGCGGACGGCGGCCGTTTCCTCGGGCGGAGGAGTCCGACCGGTCAGCAGATACGGAGCCAGCGCGTCCGCCCCCGAGCGGCGCACGGCACCCGCCGCGGGCACCGGGCCGGGCGCCGCGGTGGTCCCGTCGGTGTGCCCTGCCGCTTCCTGGAGGAGCGACGCCACGATCGTGCTGCCCCCGGCGCCTCGCAGGGCCTCACGGGCCCTGCTCGCCAGGAGTTCGGCCGAGGCGCAGTGGGCAGCACGGGACCTCTCGGTGATCACCGGCGGCGGGGTTCCTTCGGCTCCTTCGGCTCCTTCGGCGAGAGGAGCAGGACGGGACCGATCGCCTCGGGGCAGGGCCCCGGAGCATCGCTGACCGGCGCCTCGGTGGAGGCCATCAGCTCCTCCAACAGCTCCGCGTCCAGGGTGACGTTGTCCTGCCGCAGGGTGTCGATCGCCATCGTTCCTCCTAAGAGAAGTACGCCTTCACTGCACAGATGATCTCCGCACACACGCACAAAATGCCGCATTGATGTGAAAACCACTCGAAAGAGGCAAAGGAGCACAAGGTGCTGAAAGGCCCTGCGTCAACGGCACCCCCTGTCAGTGGGGCCCGCTATGGTCCCCCGGCATGACCCCCACCGACTCCCACTTCCTGAGCTCCACCCGCGCCTTCTACGACGCGATCGCCGAGGACTACGCCGACCACTTCCGTGACGTGATCGCCGGCAAGCCGTCCGACCTGGAGGTGCTGGCCGCGTTCGCCGAACTCGTCGGGGAGGGCGGGCAGGTGGCCGACCTGGGCTGTGGTCCCGGGCGGGTGACCGCGCATCTCGCCTCGCTGGGGCTGTCGGTGTTCGGCCTCGACCTCTCCGGGTCGATGCTCGCGATAGCCCGCCGTGAGAACCCGGGGCTGCGGTTCGAGCAGGGCTCGATGCTGGAACTGGGCCTGGCCGACGGGACTCTCGCGGGCGTGGTGTCCTGGTACTCGTCGATCCACACCCCTGTGGACCGGCTCCCCGCCCTCTTCGAGGAGTTCCGCCGTGTCCTGGCGCCCGGCGGCCACCTGCTGCTCGCCTTCCAGGTCGGCGACGAACCGCGCCACCTCGACCGCCCCTTCGGCCATCCGGTGGCCCTCGACTTCGAGCGGCGACGGCCCGAGTTCGTCGCCGGGCTGCTGGAGGAGGCCGGGTTCACCCTCCACAGCCGGACGGAGCGCCCACCGCATGCCGAGACCGGGGAGTCGGCTCCGCAGGCGTTCCTGATCGCGCGCCGGTGAGGTCGGGCAGCAGGGTGGCCAGGCCGAGCAGGGCCAGGGCGGCACCGAGCCAGAGAGGTGCGCTGAGGCTCCAGGCGTCGATCACCACGGCACCGAGGGAGGAGCCGAGGATGACACCGAGGGTGATGAAGGACGAGTGGACGGTGTTCACCAGCGGGCCGGCGTTGCCGGTGCGCTGGACGCGGGTGACCATCGCCGGGTTCATGGTGACGCCGACCAGGCCGATGCCCAGCATGCAGACGACGGCGGGGACCAGCAGGCCGGCGAAAACCGCGAAGCCCGTGAGGAACAGGGCGTTGAGCAGGAGACCGACGGCCAGCACGGGGACGGCGAAACGGTCGGCGAGACGGCCGACGACCGTGTTGCCGACGACGGTGGCGGCGCCGTAGGCGATCAGCAGGACGGGGACGGTGCCGGCGGAGAAGCCGGTGACGTCGGTGAGGATCGGGTTGAAGTAGCTGAAGGCGGAGAAGGTGGCGCCGATGATGAGGGTGCTGGTGGACAGCACCCTCCACAGCTTCGCGTTCCGGAAGACGCCGAGCTCCTCGCGGAAGCCGCTGCCGCTCTCGGCGCGCTCCAGTCGGGGTACGCCCACGAGGGTCACCGCGGCGGCGGCGAGTGCGAGCGCCGAGATGGCCCAGAACGCCGCGCGCCAGCCGAACCGCTCGCCGATCAGGGTGGACAGGGGCAGGCCGAGCAGCGTGCCGAGCATCAGCCCGTTCATGGCGACCGCGATGGCCCGGCCGCGCACCTCCGGGCGGGTGAGCTGCGCGCACAGCGAGATGGCGACGCCGAAGAAGGCCTGGGAGGCGACGCCGGTGACGATCCGGGCGGCCATCATCACGCCGTAGCCGGTCGCGGTGGCGGCCAGCACGTTGCCCGCCAGGAAGACGGCGAACAGCACGGGGCATCGGAATCAGGACGTCAGCGCACCCATCGCCACCTCGGCCACCGCCTCCAGCGCGGCCCGGTCGGCGCCCCCCTGGCTTGACACGCGCAGGCCGGCGATCGTCGCGTTGAGGAAGCGGGCCAGGGCGTCCGGGTCGCGCTCCGAGGTGATGCTGCCGTCCCGCCGGCCCGACTCCAGGACGGCCCGGAAGGCGGCGAGACGCCGCTGGGTGTCACGCTCCACCAGTGCGGCCGCCGCCGGATCGCGGGCGGCCAGCTCCACGATGGTGTTGACCCCCAGGCAGCCGAGGGCGCGCCCCGCCGTCGCCCGGCACTCCGTCTCGCTCTCGATCACCTGGTCGAGCACGGCGCGGACCCGGTCGGCGGCCGGCCGCTCCGTGGCGTCCAGGACGGCCAGCTGAGCCGCCGTCATGGTCTCCAGGTACCGGGTGAGAGCCCGCTGGAACAGGTCGTGCTTGCTCCGGAACGTGTTGTAGATGCTGCTGCGCCCCAGGCCGGTGGCGTCGCACAGGTCCTGTGTGGAGGTGGCCTCGTAGCCCTTCTCCCAGAAGGTGTGCATCGCCGCGTCCAGGGCCCGTTCCTCGTCGAAGGTCCTCGGTCGGGCCATGACAGGACACTAACACGGTTTTGGATCAGTCGATCCAATACGGTGCTCAGGGCGCGACGCCGCGCTGCAGCTCCCCCGCGATGTCCAGCGCCGCGATGTACCCGAACGTCATCGCGGGTCCGATCGTCGAACCGGCGCCCGCGTAGCTGCGGCCCATCACGGCGGCACTGGCGTTCCCGGCGGCGTACAGGCCGCGGATCACCGAGCCGTCCGCGCGCAGGACCCGTGCCCGGGCATCCGTGCGCAGTCCGCCCTTCGTGCCCAGGTCGCCGGGGACGATCCGGAACGCGTGGTACGGGGGCAGCCACAGCGGTGCGAGGCAGGAGTTCGGGAGGACGGACGGGTCCGTGTAGTAGTGGTCGTACGCGCTGTCGCCACGGTGGAAGTCGGGGTCCTTGCCCCTGACGGCCAGGGAGTTGAAGCGGCTGACGGTGGCGCGCAGGGCGGCGGCGGGCACGCCGATCGAGCCGGCCAGGGCGTCGAGCGTCCAGGCCTTGTGGGCGACGCCGGAGCTGTACCAGTCGTCGGGGAAGGGCAGGGTCGGGGCCACGTCCTTGAAGAGGTACCGGTTGCGGTAGTTCTGGTCGACGATCAGCCAGGCCGGGATGTCGGGGTCGGTGGGGTTGCGCTCGTACATCGTGTGGACGACGTCGCTGTAGGGGGCGGCCTCGTTGACGAAACGCGCGCCCGCGGCGTTGACCAGCAGCCCGCCGGGGAGGGTGCGTTCGGCGAGACAGAAGTACGGCCGGCCGGGCAGCGGGATGGCCGGGCCCCACCAGGCGTCGTCCATCAGGGCCAGGTCGGCGCCGGCCCGCTCCCCCGCCCGGATCCCGTCCCCGGTGTTCTCCTTGGCGCCGACGGTCCACTCCGTGCCGATGGGCTGCTGCTGGTACCGCGCGCGCATGGCACCGTTGTGCTCGAACCCGCCGGAGCCGACCACCACCCCGCGGCGGGCCCGTACGAGACCGGGGGCGCCGTCGCGCGTGACCACGGCCCCGGTGACGGCACCGCCCTCCACGTGCAGGTCGGTGAGGGGGGTACCGAGCCACACGGGAACCTTGGCGGACAGCAGCCCGGCGCGCAGGCCCGCCGCGAGCGCCTGGCCCATGGTGAGCGGCTTCTGCCCCAGCGCGCCGGCCTTCACCCCCCGCGCCAGACACTCGGCGGCGACGGCGGCACCCTTGACGCTGACGGCGGCCAGGGCCACCCACTTGTAGTCGGCGCCGAAGACGACCATGCCGTCGGGGACGTCCATGTACGGCGGGTTCAGGCGGGCGAGTTCGGCGCCGAGGATCTTCCCGTCGAGCTGGTCGGGTTCGATGGAGCGGCCGTTCGGGAGCCCGCCGGGCAGCTCGGGGTAGTAGTCGCTGTAGCCCTCCATCCAGCGGAAACGGAGGGGGCTGTGCGCCATGACGAAGGAGATCATGGCGGGACCGTGGGCGAGGAAGGCCCGCTGCCGGTCGGCGGAGACCTCCGGCCCGACGACGGCGGAGAGGTAGCCGGCCGCCTTGGCGGGGGTGTCCGGGACACCGGCGGCCAGGATGACGGGATTGTTGGGGATCCAGATGCCGGCACCGGAACGGGCGGCGGACCCGCCGAAGGTGGCCGCCTTCTCCAGCACCACACAGCTCAGCCCTTTCCGGGCGGCGGTCAGCGCGGCGGTCATCCCTGCCGCGCCGGAGCCGATGACGACGACGTCGTAGGTGCCGAGGAGGGGCAAGTCGGCCGCGTGGGCACGGCGTTGCGACACGGCGGTGACCGCGAGCCCGGCGCTCGCGGCGGTTGCGAGGACGCGTCTACGGGACGGGAGGGTGGCGTCGGTCATGGCGGATCGCTCCCACGGGGTGGCCTCGGCATCGTCCTGACCTGACGGGATGTCAGATGTGTGAATGTGACGCGGTGGCCGTGTGAAGTCAAGGGCGCGTCAGGGTCGCTGTGCGTCTGTGTTGGGTCGGCACCCGCTCCTCCCCCGCACCCGGTCCGGACCCCGGCGGAGGCGCGGAGCGGGTTGCCGCCCGGGCCCTGTGGAGATCGTCGTACAGAGCGCGGGGGCAGTCAATCCTAAGGATTTCTGCCCAACCCCAAGCGATAGCTTGGGTGTTGTGACTCTCGACGATCTGCGTGTGTTCGTGGCGGTGTGCCGTGCCGGAAGCCTCAGTGCGGTGGCCCGTGATCTGGCGTGTACGCAGTCGGCGGTGAGCCAGCATGTGAAGCGGCTGGAGCGGGAGACCGGGGTGAGCCTGCTCGAACGGCATCCGCGCGGGGTCGTACCGACCCGGGCGGGCCGGGTGCTGGAAGCGGCGGCGGCCGAGGGCATCGCCGGGCTGGACCTGGCGCTGCGGCGCCTGCGGGAACTCGTCGACGGGGAGACCGGTGCCGTACGGGTCGCCACGGGCGCCACGACCGTACGGCACTTCATGTCGGAGGCGGTCGTCGCCTTCCGGCAGCGGCATCCGCGCGTCAGCCTGGAGTTCCGTACGGAGAGCTCCAGCCGGGGGTGCTTCGACGCGCTGGCCGGCAGTGATCTGGACCTGGCGTGGATCACCCTGGGACCGCCCGTGCGCGGCATCGAGCAGCGGGCCGTGGTCGATCTGCCGTGGGTGCTGGCGGTGCGGGCCGACGACCCGCTGGCGGCTCGGCCGTCGGTGGCGGCGGGCGAGCTTCAGGACCTGCGGCTGATCCGGTTGCCGCCCAACTCGACCTCGGCGGCGCATCTCGACGCGGCCTGCGCGGAGCTGGGGCTGCGGTTCACCTTCGACACGAGCGTCGCCGACTGGGACACGGCGCTGTTGCTGGCGGAGCTGGGGCTGGGGCGGGCGGTCGTGCCCGCGTTGCCGGGGCACGCGGTCCCCGGGAACCAGGGCCCGGTGCGGCTGGTGCCCGTCCGTGCCCTGCGGCCGCTGTCCGTCGGCTGGGCGGTCCGGCGCTGGGACGCGCTCACCCCGTCGGCCAGGGCGTTCGCGGACACGGTGGTGGACTGCTGCCGGCGGAACGCGCCGACGACGGGCCCCTGAGCGGACCACACCGCCCGTACCGCCCCACTGTCGTGCCCGCGTTGCCGGGGACGAGGGCCCGGTGCGGCTGGTGCCCGTCCGCGCCCTTCGACGGCCCGATTATGGCGGCCTTCGTCCACAACAAGAGGTCCGCCCCACTCGACGCCTACGACCGGAATGCGCCGGCCGCGGACCTCACCGCTCGTAGAGCCGCTCCACCTCCGCCGCGAAGTCCCGCAGCACCGCCTCCCGTCGCAGCTTCATCGACGGGGTCAGATGTCCGGCCTCCTCCGTGAAGTCCCGGGGCAGGACGGCGAAGCGGCGGATGGACTCGGGGCGGGAGACCAGTTTGTTGGCCTCGTCCACCGCCCGTTGCAGCACCGACCGCAACTCCTCGTCCTCCACGAGGAGTTCCGGCGGGACCGGGTGCTTGCCGTTCATCCGGCGCCAGTGGGTGATGCCGTCGGGGTCGAGGGTGATGAGGGCGCTGACGTAGGGGCGGCGGTCGCCGAGGACGATGCACTGCGAGATCAGCGGATGCGAACGCAGCCAGTTCTCCAGCGGCGCCGGTGCCACGCTCTTGCCGCCCGCGGTGATCAGCAGTTCCTTCTTGCGGCCGGTGATCGTCAGATACCCCTCGTCGTCGAGGCTGCCGATGTCCCCGGTGGGGAGCCAGCCGTCGGGGGCGGCGGGGGTCACTCCGCCCGCCTGGGGGTCCCAGTAGCCGTGCAGCACCTGCTCGCCGGCGATCAGTATCTCGCCGTCGGTCGCGATCCGGATCCTCGTCCCCGGCAGTGGCCAGCCCACCGTCCCCAGGCGCGGCTTGAGCGGCGGGGTCACCGTCGCCGCTCCCGTCGTCTCCGTCAGCCCGTACCCCTCGAAGATCTCGATGCCGGCCCCGGCGTAGAAGGCGGCCAGGCGGCGGCCCAGCGGCGAGCCGCCGCAGATCGCGTACCGGACGCGGCCGCCCATGGCGTTGCGGATACGCCGGTAGACCAGGGGGTCGTAGAAGGTGCGGGCCGTCTTCAGCGCCCGGGAGGGGCCGGGGCCCGTGCCGGTCTGCCGGGCCTCCACCGCCTCGCCGTAGCGCACCGCCACGGACACCGCGCGGTCGAAGGACGTCAGCCGGCCGCCCGCCTCGGCCTTGGCGCGGGCGGTGTTGAAGACCTTCTCCAGCATGTAGGGGATGGCCAGCAGGCAGGTCGGCCGGAAGGCCGCCAGGTCCGGCAGCAGGTGCTCCGCCTTCAGGCTCGGCGCGTGTCCGAGGCGGACGCGGGCGCGGATGCAGGCGACGGCGACCATACGGCCGAAGACGTGGGACATGGGGAGGAAGAGGAGGACCGAGGCCTCCTCCTCGGTCTTCGCCTTGAAGACCGGGTAGAGCAGCTCGATGGCGTTGTCCACCTCGGCGAAGAAGTTGCCGTGGGTGAGGGCGCAGCCCTTCGGGCGGCCCGTGGTGCCGGAGGTGTAGACGAGCGTGGCGAGCATGCTCGGGCCGAGCATCCCGCGGCGTACGGCGACCTCCTGGTCGGCGACCGGCTCGCCCAGTTCCGCCAGCCGGTCCACGTGGCCCTTCTCCAGCACCCACAGGTGCCGCAGGTCGGGCAGGCGGTCGAGCTCCGGGCCGAGGGCCGCCGCCTGGCCCGGCGTCTCCGTGACCAGGGCCACCGCGCCCGAGTCCTGCAGGATCCAGCGGGTCTGGAAGACGGAGGACGTGGGGTAGACGGGGACGGTGACGAGGCCCGCCGACCACGCGGCGAAGTCGAGGAGCGTCCACTCGTACGTCGTACGGGCCATGATCGCGATCCGGTCGCCCGGCATCAGCCCCTCGGCGATCAGCCCCTTCGCCACCGCCAGGACCTGGTCGGCGAACTGGACCGCGGTCACGTCGGCCCACCGCCCCTGAGGGGTCTTGCGGCTGAGCACCACCCGGCCCGGGACCGCGCTCGCGTTCTCGAAGGGCAGGTCCGCGAGCGACCCGTGCCGCACCGGGGGCACGAGCGGGGGGACGTACGCCTCCCGGACGATCCCGTCCAGCCGCCGTGTCTCCGGCTCCACGAGGGTGAGGGGGTGGGCGTCGTCGAAGGCGGTGGAGGCGGCGAACGAGGGAAGCGGAGTGGACACGGGCGGCTCTCCCTGAGACGTGCAGCGGCCGACAGCTCTGCTGCATGACGTACGTGCCTCGCGCGCCGAGGCGTTCACCGGCGGTGGTTCGGGTGCTGGGTTACCGGCGGTCAGGAACGGGATGGTACGGGCCCGTCGTGGGGAGGTTGTGCGGGTTCGGCGGTGGTCCGGGGCCGGGGATGTGCAACCTCGGGAGTTAAGTGACGAAGGTTCAGGTTCGCTCCAGGATCGCCGTGACGCCCTGGCCTCCCGCCGCGCAGACGGAGATCAGTCCGCGCCCCGGCCCCTCGCGTTCGGCGAGCAGTTTGGCCAGGGTCGCCACGATCCGGGCGCCGGTCGCCGCGAAGGGGTGCCCGGTGGCCAGGGACGAACCGGCCACGTTCAGGCGGGCGCGGTCCACGGGGGCGAGGCCCCGCTTCTCCCACGCCGCGAGCGTGGCCAGCACCTGGGACGCGAACGCCTCGTGGATCTCCAGCAGGTCGAAGTCCGCGAGGCCCAGCCCGGCCCGCTCCAGCATGCGCGGGACCGCGTACGCCGGCGCCATCAGCAGCCCGTCCTCGCCGTCCGCCACATCGCCGTGGACGAAGTCGACGGCCGCCGTCTCGTACGCCGTGAGGTACGCCAGCGGTTCCAGCCCGCGGGCCTCGGCCCACTCCTCCGATGCCAGCAGTACGGTCGCCGCCCCGTCCGTCAGCGGCGTCGAGTTGCCCGCCGTCATGGTCGCATCGGGGTGGCCGAGGCCGAAGACGGGCTTGAGGGAGGCCAGTTTCTCCACCGTCGAGCCGGGGCGCAGGTTCTGGTCGCGGGCCAGGCCGCGGAAGGGGACCACCAGGTCCTGGAAGAAGCCGCGTTCGTACGCGGCCGCCAGCCGCTGGTGACTGGTCGCCGCCAGTTCGTCCTGGGCCTCGCGCCCGACACCCCAGGCGCGTGCGGTGACGGCGGCGTGCTCACCCATGGACAGGCCCGTGCGCGGCTCGGCGTTGCGCGGGATGTCGGGGACCAGGTGGGCGGGGCGGACCTTCGCGAGGGCCTTGAGGCGGCCGCCGAGGGACTTCGCCCGCCGCGCCCGCAGCAGGATCCGGCGCAGCTCGTCGTTCACGCCGAGCGGTGCGTCGCTCGCCGTGTCGGCGCCGCCCGCGATCGCCGACTCGGTCTGCCCGAGAGCGATCTTGTTGGCGGCGGCGATGACGGCCTGGAGGCCGGTCCCGCAGGCCTGCTGGATGTCGTACGCGGGCGTGCGCGGGTCCAGCTTCGAGCCGAGGACCGTTTCGCGGGCGAGGTTGAAGTCCCGGCTGTGCTTGAGCACGGCCCCGGCCACGAACTCCCCCACCGCGCCGGGTTCCGTCAGGCCGTGCCGTTCGACGAGGCCGTCGAGGGCGGCGGTGAGCATCTCCTGGTTGGAGGCGGTGGCGTAGGGGCCGTCGGAGCGGGCGAACGGGATGCGGGAACCGGCGATGACCGCGACCCGCCGCACCGATGGCTTGAAGGGGCTCATCTCGACCTGCTCCTCACCGTGACGTAGGCTTACCTCCGGTAACCTTACTCCAGAGTAAGAAGGCGGGTAAGGACGAGGGCAAGAAGTCGACGCAGCTGGGAGTCGCACATGGCCGACCGCTATCTGAGCTTCACCGGCACCGCGCCCGGCCGCTTCCTGACCAGGCGGCTCGGGCTGCCGCAACCGGCGGCGCTCAGGCGCTGGTCACCGCAGCGGCCGACCCTGGCGGGGGAGGTTCTCCACCTCACCGCGGGCAAGTCCGACCTGGACCTCGCGGCCACGGGACTCACCCTGACCGGCACCTCCGTGAAGCCCGCCGCCGTCGTCCTGGACGCCACCGGGGTGCGGGACGTCGAGGGGCTGGCCGAGGTGCACGCGGCCCTGCACCCGGTCGTGCGGTCGGTGGCGCAGAGCGGCCGCGTGGTCGTGCTCGGCGCCCCGCTGGACCCCGCCGACCACCACCAGGCCGCCGCCCAGCAGGCCCTGGAGGGCTTCACGCGCTCCCTCGGCAAGGAGATCGGCCGGGGCAGGACCGTGAACCTCGTCCGGCTCACGGACGCGTCCGCCGCCGAGTCCACCCTCCGCTTCCTGCTCTCGCCCAAGTCGGCCTACGTCAGCGGGCAGGTGATCCACGTGGACGCCCGCGAGACCGAGGCCCCCGCCGACCGGGAACGCCCCCTCGCCGGGCGCACCGCCCTGGTCACCGGCGCCGCACGCGGCATCGGCGAGGCGGTCGCCGAGACGCTGGCCAGGGACGGCGCCCGGATCGTCGTCCTCGACGTACCGCAGGCCGAACAGCAGGCCCGGAGGGTCGCCGAGCGGCTCGGCGGCACCGCCCTCGCGCTCGACATCACCGCCGCCGACGCGGGGACACGGATCGCGGCCGCGCTGCCCGACGGACTGGACGTCCTGATCCACAACGCGGGCATCACACGGGACCGCCGGCTGGTCAACATGCCCGCCGACCGCTGGAGTCCGGTCCTCGACGTCAACCTGGCGAGCGTGCTGCGCACGACGGACGCGCTGCTCGCATCCGGGACGCTGAAGCGGGGCGGCCGGATCGTGGCGACCGCCTCGATCGCCGGGCTCGCCGGCAACGCGGGTCAGACCAACTACGGCGCCGCCAAGGCGGGCATCGTCGGCCTGGTCCGCTCCCTCGCGCCGCGCGCGCTCGCCGAGCACGGGGTGACGGTGAACGCGGTCGCGCCGGGCTTCATCGAGACGCAGATGACCGCCGCCATCCCCCTGTTCATCCGGGAGGCGGGCCGCCGGATGAACTCCCTCGCCCAGGGCGGGCTGCCCGTCGACGTCGCCGAGACGACGGCCTGGCTCGCGCATCCCGCGTCGGGCGCGGTCAACGGCCAGGTCGTCCGGGTCTGCGGCCAGAGCCTGCTGGGGGCCTGAGTGGACGTCGTCCTCACCGGCTCCCCCGCCCTCGCACCCCTGCTCGCGCGCGGCGCCCTGCTGTCCCCGTTCAAGCGTCCCCGCCCGGACGCGCCCTTCCCCCGCACCCGGCTCACCCTGCCCGGCCTGCGCGTCGACCTCGCGCGGCTGGCGGCGTACGAGCGGGTGTGCGGGTTCCCGACCGGCGAGGACGCGCTGCCGGTGACGTATCCGCACGTGCTCGGCTTCCCGCTGGCCATGCGCCTGATGAGCGACCGGGACTTCCCGCTGCCGCTGCTCGGCCTCGTCCACACGTCCATCGAGATCACCCGGCACACGGCGATGACGGCCACCGGGGAGTACGCACTCGCCGTGCACGTGGAGGGGCTGACCCCGCACCGGCGCGGGACGGAGGCCCGCGTGGTCACGGAGATACGGGCGGGAGGGGAGGTGGTGTGGGAGTCGCGGAGCACGTATCTGGCGCGGCACCGCACCGACGGCCGTACGGCGGAAGACCGGGAGGTACAGGAGGACCGCAAGCCGCTGCCCGGCGTCGCCGAGTGGCGGCTCGGCGAGGACGTCGGGCGGCGGTACGGGGCCGTGTCCGGCGACCGCAACCCCATCCACCTCCACCCGCTCACCGCCCGGCTGTTCGGATTCCCCCGGGCCATCGCGCACGGCATGTGGACGGTGGCCCGGTGTCTGGCCGCATACGGCATACCGGACGTGGTCGCGGTGCGGGCGGGGTTCCGGGCGCCGGTGCTGCTGCCGGGGACGGTGACGTACGCGGCGGAGGGTGAGCGCTTCGAGCTGCGCGGTGAGGGGGGCCGGGTGCACCTCTCCGGGGTCGTCTACCCGGCCTGAGCGACCGCCTCGTCGGGGGGCGACCAGGGACGGTCCGCCATGAGGTTGCCCAGGCCCGCCCAGGCGAAGTTCATCAGCGTGGCCGCCGCCTGCCTCGCCGTGACCCCGGGCGTGGCGTTGGCCCAGTCGGCGAGCGACTCGGCGGCTCCGACCAGGGCCTCGGCGAGCCCGGAGACCTCCCGCTCGGGCAGGTCGGGGTCACGATGGGCCTCCCGGGCGGCGGCCGCGATCAGCTGCGTGACGAACGCCACGATCTCCTCGCGCATCGAGGCGACCTCGGCGGCGAAGGGCTCGCCGTGGGTGCGGGCCTGGAGGTGCAGTACGGCCCAGCCGTCCGGGTTCCGCGAGGTGTGCGTGAAGAAGGCCCGCAGTCCTTCCCACAGCTGCCGGTCGGCGGGCAGACCGGGCATGACACCCGCGCGGACGGCCTCGGTGAGCGCCGCCGCCTCACGGCGGATGCAGGCGGTGAAGAGGTCTTCCTTCGAGTTCAGGTACAGGTACACCAGCGGCTTGGACACGCCCGCGAGTTCGGCGATCTCATCCATCGACGCGGCCATGTACCCGCGCTGGCCGAAGGTCCGTACAGCGGCGTCCAGCATCTGCTGCTCACGGACGGCACGCGGCATCCGCTTGCTCTTCACTGCACCCATGGGGCAGAGCCTAGTTGGGCACAGCTGTTCGCAACTCCCCTACGAGGCCTGCTGCTGCGCGCGGGAGGCATCGTCGGCCGTGTCCTCCTGGCTGCGGTTGGCCTCCAGGTTGGCCTTCATGCGGTCCACCCGGTTCACGATCTGCACCGAGGCCCGGTCCCGCTCCTTGCGCAGTGCCACGAAGCTGATCGGGGCCGAGATCACCAGGGAGAGCAGGATGATCCACATGCCGTTCGAGGAGCCGAGGCCGCGCGGGAAGACTCCGGCGTAGACGAGGCCCCAGACGACCACGAGGCAGCCCACGAAGATCCCGAGGCGCATCAGCGTGTAGCGGAGCATCTCAATCCACTCTTCCGTTTCCGGCACAAACAGGCACCGTCCAGTGAAGCACGCCGGGCTCCCGGTCTTGGAGGGGGGTACGGGCTCAGGTCAGCGGCAGCAGCATCGTGATGTCGTCGCGGTCGTCGCCCGGCGCCACCCGGATCGCACCGGGCACCCGGCCGACCTCCTTGTAGCCGCAGGAGGCGTAGAACCGCTCCAGGCCGAGACCGCCCCGGCAGGCGAGGCGTATCGCGTCGATGCCGTCGAAGGTGCGGGCCGCGGCCTCGACGGCGGCCATCAGGTCACGGCCGTGGCCCTTGCCCTGGTGGCGGGGGTGCACCATCACCGTGTACAGCCACAGCCAGTGCGTCATCAGCCGGTGCGTGTTGAAGCCGAGGAACGCGGTCGCGGCCACCTGCCCCGCCTCGTCGTGCCCGACCACCAGCCGGTGGCGGCCCTCCGCCATCGCCGTGAAGTGCTTCACCAGCTCCGGCCGGATCGCCTCGCGCGTCACCGGCGGCACGAAGCCGACGGCCCCGCCCGCGTTGGACACATCGGCCCACAGGTCGAGGATGCCGTCGCGGAGGGCAGGGGTCATGGCGGGGCCGAGCGTGAAGGTAAGGGGCATGCGAGCATCGTATCCATTACGACAAGGCCCGCGCCGCCACCTTCAGATCCGACAGCAGCCCCTGGTACGCCGCCTCCCGGTCCTCCGCCCGCAGCACCGCCGAGGGGTGGACCGTCGGCACGATCCGCTCCGGACGCCCGTGGATCTCCTCCTCCAGCACGGTCCCGCGCACCTGCGTGACCCGGAACGACGACCCGAACAGCGCCTTTCCTGCCGTGGCACCCAGCACCACGATCAGCTCGGGCTCGACCAGCGCCAGCTCGGCCGCCAGCCACGGCCCGCACGCGGTCATCTCCCGCAGGGTCGGCGCCTTGTGGATGCGGCGCTTGCGGGGCTCGGCCCGGGTGAACTTGAAGTGCTTGACGGCATTGGTGACATACGCCTCACCGGGATCGATACCGGCCTCCGCCAGCGCCCGGTCCAGCAGCTTCCCGGCCGGCCCGACGAACGGCCTGCCCTGCCGGTCCTCCTGGTCCCCGGGCTGCTCGCCGACGAGCATCACCCGGGCGTGGGTGTTCCCGGCCCCGAACACGGTCTGTGTGGCGTCCCGGTGCAGCGGGCAGCCCCGGCACTCTCCGGCGGCCTCCCGCAGGGCCGCCAGGTCCGCGTGCTCGGGGACGAAGGGTGCGGCGGTGTAGGCGTCCTCGGGCGCCTTGGTTGCCTTCGTGGCCATGCCGGACGGGTACCCGTCCGGCCGGCTCACACCCGCATCGGCTGCGGGGACTCGCGGCGCGCCGGGTCCGGGCCGTCGTACTCCCGGATGATCTCGTAGCGCGTGTTGCGCTCCACCGGCCGGAAGCCCGCGTCGCGGATCAGTTCCAGCAGGTCCTCGCGGGTGAGCTTGTTCGGCGTACCGAAGTTGTCGGCGTCGTGCGTGATCTTGTACTCGACGACCGAGCCGTCCATGTCGTCGGCGCCGTGCTGCAGGGCCAGCTGCGCGGTCTGCACACCATGCATCACCCAGAAGACCTTGACGTGCGGGACGTTGTCGAACAGCAGCCGGGAGACGGCGAAGGTCTTCAGCGCCTCGGCGCCGGTCGCCATCTGCGTCCGCGCCTGAAGACGGTTCCGGACCTTCCCGTCCTTCATGTCCACGAAGTCGTGCTGGTAGCGCAGCGGGATGAAGACCTGGAAGCCGCCGGTCTCGTCCTGCAGCTCGCGCAGCCGCAGCACGTGGTCGACGCGGTGACGGGGCTCCTCGATGTGGCCGTACAGCATGGTGCACGGGGTCTTGAGCCCCTTCTCGTGCGCCAGCCGGTGGATGCGCGACCAGTCCTCCCAGTGGGTGCGGTGGTCGACGATGTGCTGCCGGACCTCCCAGTCGAAGATCTCCGCGCCGCCGCCGGTGAGCGACTCCAGCCCCGCGTCGATCAGCTCGTCGAGGATCTCGGAGGCGGACAGCCCCGAGATGGTCTCGAAGTGGTGGATCTCGGTGGCGGTGAAGGCCTTGAGGGAGACGTCCGGCAGGGCGGCCTTCAGCTCGCGCAGCGACCGCGGGTAGTACCGCCAGGGAAGGTTCGGGTGCAGCCCGTTGACGATGTGCAGCTCGGTGAGGTTCTCCGACTCCATCGCCTTGGCGAGCTTGACGGCCTCCTCGATGCGCATGGTGTACGCGTCCTTCTCACCGGGCTTGCGCTGGAAGGAGCAGTACGCGCAGGAGGCCGTGCACACGTTGGTCATGTTGAGGTGCCGGTTGACGTTGAAGTGCACGACGTCGCCGTTCTTCCGCGTCCGCACCTCGTGCGCGAGCCCGCCGAGCCACGCCAGGTCGTCCGACTCGTACAGCGCGATGCCGTCCTCGCGGGTCAGCCGCTCGCCGGAGCGGACCTTCTCCTCCAGCTCGCGCTTGAGCCCGACGTCCATGCCTTCACCTTTCTACGACAGCTCGACCAACCGTACTCCCCCGCCCTTCGGGCGGGCCGTACCCCCATACGGCCCTGAACGGGCCTACGCCGGTTCCGGCAACTCCCCCACCCGGTTCTCCCACTTCGTGGACAGCACGATGGTGGTACGGGTCCTGGAGACGCCCTTGGTCCCGGACAGCCGCCGGATGATCTTCTCCAGCCCGTCCACGTCCGTCGCCCGCACCTTGAGCATGAACGAGTCGTCGCCGGCGATGAACCAGCAGTCCTCGATCTCGGGCAGGTCCTTCAGCCGGCGGGCCACGTCCTCGTGGTCGGCGGCGTCGGACAGCGAGATGCCGATCAGGGCGATGACACCGAGGCCGAGCGAGGCGGCGTCCACGGTGGCGCGGTAGCCGGTGATGACACCGGCCGCCTCCAGCCGGTTGATGCGGTCGGTGACGCTGGGCCCCGACAGGCCGACGAGGCGCCCCAGCTCCGCGTAGGAGGCCCGACCGTTCTCCCTCAGGGCCTGGATGAGCTGCCTGTCCACCGCGTCCATGCGATCGAAGCCTTCCGATGAAGAGTTCTGAAGAGTTCCTGAAACGTGCTGATGTCGTGCTCAGGTGGTGCGGGATCCGCCGCCGAGCTCACCCTCCCAACGGCGGTAGAGCCGATGCGGCACGCCCGCCGCGTCGAGTACGCGTCCGGCGACGAAGTCCACCAGGTCCTGGATGTGCGTCGCCCCCGCGTAGAAGGCCGGGGAGGCGGGCAGCACGGTCGCGCCCGCGTCGTCGAGGGCCACCAGATGCCGCAGTGTCTGGCCGTTCAGCGGGGTCTCCCGCACGGCCACGACCAGCTTGCGCCCCTCCTTCAGGGTCACGCTCGCCGCCCGCTGCAACAGGTCCTTCGACAGGCCGAGCGCGACCCCCGCCACGCAGGCCGTCGAGGCGGGCACGATCAGCATGCCCTTGACCGGGTACGACCCCGAGGAGGGCCCGGCCGCCAGGTCCCCGGCGCTCCAGTGCCGTACGCCGTGGAGGTCGGCGTCGAACGTCCCGGGCTTCCCGTCGGCCCCCCGCGACAGCCATTCCCGCAGGTCGTCCTGCCAGTGGGCGTCCCGGAAGGAGATGCCGGTCTCGTCCAGCAGGGTGAGCCGCGAGGCCCGGCTGACGATCAGGTCGACGCTCTCGCCCGCAGCGAGCAGCGCACGCAGCACAGCGGCCGCATAGGGCGTCCCCGACGCCCCGGACACCCCCACGATCCAAGGCCTGCGCTGCGTTTCTCCTGCGTTCACATCTTGAGCGTACCGGTGGACGAGGTCGTGCTCAGGACCGGTCGGACGCCTTCGGGTCCACGGGGAGGCGGCCAGTGGCGAGTGTGAGCTTGCCCAGCGGCGTGTCAACGGTCAGGTCGGAACCGTAGGGGAGGGTGTCGCGGCCACGGTACCCGTCGGGGCCCGGGTTCCACATCGTGACGACGTGGCCCTTGAGCGGGTCGAGGACGAGGTAGTTGGCGATACCCCGGGAGGCGTACCACCGGGGCTTCAGCTCGTAGTCCCGGCGGATGCTTTCCGGGGACACCACCTCGGCGACGAACTCGATCAGGTCGGCCGGGTAGGCGCTGCGGTTCTCGGCCTCCGCCTCGGCCGGAATGACCGCCAGGTCGGGGCAGAACTCGTTCGCGTCGTCGAAAGGAAAGGCGACATCGCTCACGAGCGCCCAGCCCGGCGGCAGCTGGCCCTCGATGATGGCCCACAGCCGCTGGATGGTCCTCCCGTGGAACGGCCTGACCGGGTTCATCACGATGCTGCCCTCGACAATCTCCGTCAGATAGCCGGGGAACAGGTCCTCCAGCTTGCTGAGCTGCGAGTGCAGGCGGTCGATGCCCGAGACGGTCACGGTGGCCTCCCTGGGGTCCTGCCCTCGATGGTAGGCCGCACCGTACTTACACGGTCAGACCACGAACCAGAAGATCAAGCAGCGCACACACGAACAGGGCAATCCCGATGAAGCCGTTGACGCTGAAGAACGCCCTGTTCACGCGGGACAGGTCATGCGGGCGGACGATGGTGTGCTCGTACACGAACGCGCCCGCCACGATCAGCAGGCCCAGCCAGAAGAAGGCGCCCGCGTCGGTGACCAGGGCGTACCAGACGAACAGGCCCGTCGTCACCGTGTGGCAGACCCGGGCGCCCCAGATCGCGGCGGGGATCCCGAAGCGGGCCGGGACCGACATGACGCCGATCTCGCGGTCGGTCTCGACGTCCTGGCAGGCGTAGATCAGGTCGAAGCCGCCGATCCAGACGCCGACGGCGAGCCCCAGGATCACCGCCGTCCAGGACCATTCACCGGTGACCGCCAGCCAGCCGCCGACCGGGCCCATGGCCTGGGCGAGGCCCAGGATGGCCTGCGGGAAGTTCGTGAACCGCTTGCCGTACGGATAGACCACCATCGGGATCACCGCGATGGGGGCGAGGGCCAGGCACAGCGGGTTGAGCAGGGCCGCCGACGCCAGGAACACGACGAGGGCGATCAGGGCGCCCGTCCAGGCGTGCTTCACCGACATCGCGCCGGTGACCAGCTCACGCTGCGCCGTGCGCGGGTTCCGGGCGTCGATCTCCCGGTCGATGATCCGGTTGACCGCCATCGCGAAGGTGCGCAGCCCCACCATGCAGACGGTGACCAGGAGCAGCCGCCCCCAGTGGATGTTCCGGTCCAGCTGGAACATCGCCGTCAGGGAGGCGATGTAGGCGAAGGGCAGGGCGAAGACCGAGTGCTCGATCATCACCAGCCGCAGGAACGCCTTGGTACGTCCCGGCTGCGGGATCGCGGCGGACGCGCTGCTCACAGGCCGTACTCCTTCCAGCGGCGGTCGACCTTCGCCGCCGTCTCCGGGTCGGACTCCACCATGTCGGGCCAGCCGCCGTCGCGCGTGTAGCCCTCCTCGGGCCACTTCTTCGTCGCGTCGATACCCGCCTTGCCGCCCCAGAACTGCTGGTAGGAGGCGTGGTCGAGGTGGTCCACGGGACCCTCGACAACGGTGAGGTCGCGCGCGTAGTCGGTGTTGCCGAGCGCGCGCCAGGCGACTTCGTGCAGGTCGTGGACGTCGCAGTCGGAGTCGACGACGACGATCAGCTTGGTCAGGGACATCATGTGCGCGCCCCAGATGGCGTGCATGACCTTCTGCGCGTGCTTGGGGTACTTCTTGTCGATCGAGACGATCGCGCAGTTGTGGAAGCCCCCGGCCTCCGGGAGGTGGTAGTCCACGATGTCCGGCACGATGATCTTCAGGAGCGGCAGGAAGAAGCGCTCCGTGGCACGCCCCAGCGGTCCGTCCTCCGTCGGAGGCCGGCCCACGACGATCGACTGCAGCAGCGGCCGCTTCCGCATCGTCACACAGTCGATGGTGAGGGCCGGGAAGGGCTCCTGCGGGGTGTAGAAGCCGGTGTGGTCGCCGAAGGGACCCTCGGGGAGCATCTCGCCGGGCTCCAGCCAGCCCTCCAGCACGACCTCGGCGTTCGCGGGGACCTGGAGCGGCACCGTCTTGCAGTCCACCATCTCGATCCGCCTGCCGGCGACGAACCCGGCGAACAGGTACTCGTCGATGTCGCCGGGGAGCGGGGCGGTGGAGGCGTACGTCACGGCGGGCGGGCAGCCGAAGGCGATCGCGACCGGGAGTTTCTCGCCCCGGCGGGCCGCCACCTGGTAGTGGTTCCGGCTGTCCTTGTGGATCTGCCAGTGCATGCCGATGGTGCGCTTGTCGTGGCGCTGGAGGCGGTACAGCCCGAGGTTGCGGATGCCGGTTTCGGGGTCCTTGGTGTGGGTGAGGCCCAGGTTGAAGAAGGAGCCGCCGTCCTTCGGCCAGGTGAAGAGCGCGGGGAGCCGGTCGAGGTCCACGTCGTCGCCGTGCAGGACGACCTCGTGCACCGGCGCGTTGTCGGACTTCACCTTCTTCGGCGGTACGTGCGTCATCGCGCCGAGCTTCCCGAAGGCCTCGCGGACCCCGACGAACCCGTGCGGCAGCTCGGGCCTGAGCAGCCCGCCGATCTTGTCGGAGATCTCGCCGTACGACTTCAGGCCGAGGGCCTTCAGCAGGCGCCGGTCGGTGCCGAAGACGTTCATCGCGAGGGGCATGTCGGAGCCCTTCACGTTCTCGAAGAGCAGCGCCGGCCCGCCGGACTTCTGCACCCGGTCGACGATCTCACCGACCTCCAGATACGGGTCGACCTCGGCCTTGATGCGCTTGAGGTCTCCCTCGCGCTCCAGCGCCCTGAGCAGGGAGCGAAGATCGTCGTAAGCCATGCGGTCAAGTATCCCCGAACGGCTACTCTGGCCCTGTACCTGGGGGCTGTCCCCCGTAATTCCCGCCGACCGTTCCGCTGGAGAGTGCTCATGCTCCGGGTGCTGATGTTCCTCGTGCCGCTGGCGCTGAGCGTCTACGCGTTCATCGACTGCATCAGCACGAAGGACGACGACGTCCGCCACATGCCCAAGCCGCTGTGGGCGATCCTCGTCCTGCTGTTCCCGCTCGTCGGCTCCCTCTCCTGGATCATCGCGGGCAAGAAGCGAAGCCCGGCCGCCGAGGGCTGGTCGGGCGTCCGGGCCGCCCGGACGCAGCGGTGGGTGGCCCCTGACGACAACCCCGAGTTCCTGAAGTCCCTGGACGACGACAAGAAGGACGAGGACAGGGACGACAGGAGGCGGGACGAGCCCTGACGCACGGGGCTGCGCGAGTGGATCCGTGTCCCCGACGGTCACTTCCTGACGTACGTGAGGAAGCCTGCCCAGGCGGTACGGCTGACGACCAGGACGGGACCGTCAGGGTTCTTGCTGTCGCGGACGGGGACGGCGGCGGGGAAATGGGGGGCTATTTCGATGCAGTTGCCGCCGTCGTTGCCGCTGTAGCTGCTCTTGATCCAGGTGAGCTCGTGCCTGTTCATCGTGCCCGTACCCTTCCATCGCCTCGCCGATCAGTGCGGCAGACTCCGAGGCAGACAGAGCGTCAGCCCTGAGCACATCATAGGTTCGGCTGTGGTGCGCGTAGAGGGTCGGATCGTTGTTGAAGTGGCCACGGCTCAGCGACTCCGAGTAGACCCAGTGTTCCCCCTCGGGCAGCGTGATCAGCGACATTGACGTGGTGGGCCGGACGATCCCGACGACGGCGGCCGGGGCGACCTGAATGCGGATGTTGGGACGCTGCCCGACGCTCAGCAAGTGCGCACACTGGTCGCGCATCACGGCAGGACTTCCCACCGTGTGGCGCAGGCAGCTCTCGTCCAGCACGGCGACGTACAGCGGTCCGTCCTCCGCGAGAAAGCGCTGCTGTCGGCTCAGACGTGCCCGGACCCGCTCCTCGACCTCCTCGCCACTGGCCGTCTGCGAGAGCAGCGCCCGTGCGTAACCCGGCGTCTGCAACAGGCCCGGAATCACCAGCTCCTGATACTCCCGCAACGCAACCGCCACCGCATCCATCTCGGCCCGTCGCCGGAACCAATCCGGATGCTCCACCTGCGGATACCAGTCGATCCGCCCCCACAACCGCACCAACACCCCACCCGTGCCCAGCAATTCGTCGCACTGCTTCGCGAACGACTCCTGCGGCACCCGCGTGCCCGCCTCGACCCTCGCCACATGGGACCGATCGCACGGGATCTTCCTGGCCAGCCCCTCCTGCGTCAGCACCGCGGCCTCCCGGAAGTGCTTGAGCACCTCGCCGAACACGGCGGCCGTCGTAACCCCCGATCCCCCTTCGGCGTTGCGTCGGCTCACCGCTTCCCCCCTGTGACAGTCGATCAGTGGCACGCCCGAAACATTGATACGCACGATTCCCGTGGGCGACGCTCGATACACCCAGAGTGACGAAAGGTGCTCGGAGTTGGACATGGTTGAGCGGTTGAAACCGGGAGCGATCGTCTATGACCCGCAGATGTGCAGGGTGGGCGAGTACCGGGACAGGACAGGCCCGTACGCGATGCTGCGCCCGATCGGCGGTGGCCGGGAGTGGCAGGCGGACCCGGCTCAGATCCGCGCGGCGACACAGGACGAGCGGCTGAGGGCGGGAGTGCGGGCGCTCAACGACCGCTTCCGCGCCAGCCTCGACGTGACCCGCCCTCCCGTGCCGGTACCCGGCTGCGCGGCCTGCGCCGAACTCGACGCCCGGCGCGACGAGGCGCGGGCCGCGTTCGACGGCAGCGCGGTGACCGACGCGAACGTGCTGCTGCGCCAGCATCAGCGTCTGGAACACGGAGGAACACCGGCCGGCCGCCGGGTCTTCCGGTACGTGCCGTACTCGATCGTGCAGGACGCGTCGGCGCAGCCGGAGTACGAGGCGCGGTGCGTGAGCGGGGACGAGGCCGACTGCGGTGCCACGTCCGGATCCCGGCAGAGCCCGGCGGAAGTCGAGGAGTGGCAGCGCAGGCACACGCAGGAGACGGGACACCTCCGCTACCGGCGCAGTTTCGCGGACTACGCGGTCCTGGAGAGGCAGTCGTAGATCCCCTGGGGGAGCACCCCGAGGGCCCCCTGACCACGTCCCGGTGCCTTCCCTGATTCGCGTCCTGAGCGGTTGTGGGCTCGGTCGGCTCGCTGCCACGGTCGTGTCATGAGACCGATCTTCAGGGCGCTCACCGGAGTGCTCACCGCTGGATTACTCGCCGGAGCGGCGACGCCGGGCGCGGCGACGGATGCCGGTCCTCCCGGCAGAAGCCCGATGACGCGGGAGGCCATCGAATGGGCGCCCTGCCCTCAGGACGCGACCGCGGAATGCGGGACCTTACGTCTCCCCGTGGACTGGGCACGTCCGTCGGGTGGGACGTTCGATCTCGCGGTGGCCCGTCGCAGGGCGACCGATCCGGAGCGCCGGGCCGGTGTGCTGCTGGTCAATCCGGGGGGACCGGGTGATTCGGGTGTGGACTTCGCGGTACGGCGTGCTCCGGCGCAGTTCAGCGCGGAGATCCAGGCAAAGTTCGACATCATCGGGTTCGACCCGCGGGGCGTCGGAGCCAGCCAACCGGTCCGGTGCTCCACGGAGTTGCTGGACCGGCGGCCGTCGGTGTACCCCCGCAACCAGGCGGAGTTCGAGCGGCTCGCCGCGTACAACCGCGCGTTGCGCGAGGACTGCCGTCGGCACAGTGGCCCGGTCTTCGACCACGCCGACACCCTGAGCGTCGTCCGGGACATGGACGCGCTCCGCAGGGCGCTCGGCGAGAAGAAGATCAACTACTTCGGTCACTCCTACGGCACGCTGATCGGCCAGCAGTACGCCGAGGAGTACGGCGACCGCATCCGGACCATGGCCCTCACCGCCAACCTCGACCACAGCATCGGCGTCCGGGAGTTCCTCGTCTCCTCGGCGGCGACCGCGGAGGACTCGTTCCACCAGTTCGTGACGTGGTGCGACCGCACCGACTCCTGTGCTCTGCACGGCCGGGACGTCGCCGCCGTGTGGGACGGCCTGCTCGCCAGGGCGGACAGGGGGGAGATCCGCGATCCGGAGAGTACGGAGGAGGTCCTCACCGCGTACGACATCGCTCTGGCCGCCTTCAAGCGGCTCTACGGGCCGGACTGGAGCGAACTGGCCACGTATGTGGCGCGGCTCGACGCGCAGGAGCCGGGGCGGCAGGAACCGGGGCGGCAGGAAGCGAAGGAACCCCCGCAGGAGACCACCGCGGAACCGTTCCACGCGGTGTTCTGTCAGGACTGGCGCTTCCGTCCGAAGGACTACCGGGAGTACGCCCGTCTGACCGCGGCCGAACTGCGGGCCGCACCGCACATGCGCGGCTCACCCCGCGTACACACCGCGGTGGCCGGCTGCGTCGGCCTGCCGGACGAGGTGAACAACCCTCAGCACGCTCTGCGCATCACCGAGGCGCCCGGGATCCTCCTGCTGCACTCGATGCACGACCCGGCGAACCCCTTCTCCTGGGCGGCCGACGTGCACCGCCAGACCCGGCGGACGACCGTGCTGCTGCCGTACGAGGGCGCGGGGCACAGCGTCTACGGCCGCACCGACTGCACCCGCGACGCCGTGGACGACTACCTCACGGAGCTGGAGATACCGAGCCCTGGGAGCCGTTGCGCACCCGGGCCGCTCTCGTAACCTTCACACCGATGACGAGCGACCGCCCTCTCCGATCCGTCGACCTGGCCCGCCTGGCCGGACTCTCGACGCAGCAGATCCGCAACTACGAGGACGCCGGCGTCCTCCCCCCGGCCGCGCGCACCGCCTCCGGCTACCGCACCTTCGGGGACAGCCACCGCCGCGCCCTGCTGACGTTCCGGACGCTGCTGCGCGGCCACGGGCCGGTGACGGCGGCGCGGATCATGCGGACCGTCCATACCGGGGACGTGCCGGGCGCGCTCGCGCTCGTGGACGCGGCGCACGCCGCCCTGCACGAGGAGCGGGTCTCCCTGCGGGCGGCGAGCGAGGCGCTTCAGGCGCTGGCCGGGGAGCAGCCCGCGCCGCTGCCCCGCTCGGGCGGACTGCGCATCGGCGAGGTGGCCGCGCTGCTCGGCGTACGGACGTCCGCGCTCAGGGTGTGGGAGACGGCCGGGCTGCTCACGCCCGGGCGGGAGCGGGGTACGAGGTACCGCGTCTACGGCCCGGCCGACGTCCGTGACGCGCGCCTGATCCACACCCTGCGCCGCAGCCACTACCTCTTCGACCAGATCCGCCCCGTCCTGCGCGACCTGCGCCGCGAGGGCAGCAGCGAGGCCCTGCGGGCGGCGGTCACGGCACGCGGGGAGGCACTGACGGCCCGGACGAGGGCGATGCTCGAAGGATCAGGCCGGTTGTACGACTACCTGGACCACCTCGATGGCCTCAGCGCAGCCGGGACGACGACAGGATCGACAGCAGATGGGCCGGAACCATCACCCACGTGATCAAGGCCAGCGCGCCCAGCGCCCAGCGCGTCGGCTCGATCCCGCCGGTCACGGCGTCGGCGACGGCCGCGGCCAGCAGGACCAGCGAGGCCTCGATGCCGTTCGTCACGCGGTGGATCCTGAACGCGGCGGCGATCCGGCGCACGGTGGCCACGCCCTGCGAGCGCGGGCGCGTCGCCTCGTCGTCGGCGACGGTCAGTCCGCGCCGGGCGCGGGCCACGTCCACGAGGTCGGTCGAGGCCTTCAGCAGGACGACGCCGAGGGCGGTGGCGATCCCGACCGACAGCCACCCGCCGAACCCGGACCCGGCGGCCCGGTACCCGGCCCCCGCCAGCAGCGCCGCGTCGGCGAGGTAGGCGCCGAGCCGGTCGACGTAGATGCCGGTCGCGCTGTTCTGCCCCTTCCAGCGGGCGACCTCGCCGTCCACGCAGTCGAAGAGGAGGAACAGTTGCATCAGGACGACGGCGAGTACGGCGCCCGTGAGGCCCGGGATCATCAGCGCGGCCCCGGAGGCGACCCCGCACACCACCATCGTCCAGGTCAGCTGGTCGGGGGTGACCGGGGTGCGGACCAGCTGCCGGGTGAAGCGCAGCGAGATCCTCCGCATGTACAGCCGCCCCGCCCAGTGCTCGCCGTTGCGGCTCGCCAGCTTCGCCCGCGGCTGACAGACCTCCCGCAGCTCCTCCAGAACCGGAGCAGCACCCATGACCGTTCCTCCACAACCGGGGCCCGACTGCCGCACGCGCGGCGATGATCGGCCAGGCTACAGAGGGGTCGTGCGCGTTCCGCACGTTGCCCCGGTGTGCCGGTGGCCCCAGAGTGGGGTCATGGATCAGGCACAGGCACGCGCATGGCTGGCCACCGCCGTCGAGGAGGCCCGCGCGGGGCTCGTGGAGGGCGGTATCCCGATCGGCGCCGCGCTGTACGGCCCCGACGGCACCCTCCTCGGCCGCGGTCACAACCGCCGTGTCCAGGACGGCGACCCCTCCGTGCACGCGGAGACGGCGGCCTTCCGGGCGGCGGGACGGCAGCGGTCGTACCGGGGGACGACGATGGTGACGACTCTTTCACCGTGCTGGTACTGCTCCGGTCTGGTACGGCAGTTCGGTATCTCGCGTGTGGTGATCGGCGAGGCGGCCACCTTCCACGGCGGGCACGACTGGCTGGCGGAGCACGGCGTGGAGATCGTGCTGCTGGACGACCCGGAGTGCGTGGAGCTGATGCGCGCGTTCATCGAGAAGAACCCGGACCTGTGGAATGAGGACATCGGTGAGTGAGCCCCGTAGCCCCCGCATCCCGACCATCGACCTGCGCCCCTGGCTGTCCGGTGATCCGAAGGCGCGGCAACGGATCGCCCGTACCGTCGACCAGGCCCTCCAGAGCGCGGGGTTCCTGCTGGTCACCGGGCACGGGGTGGATCCGTCCCTGCGGTCCCGGGTCCGCGAGGCGGCCCGCCGCTTCTTCACGCTGCCCGTGCCGGTGAAGGAGGCGTACGAAGCGCGGGTCGGCGGGCGTGGCTGGTTGCGGTCCGGGGCGGAGGCCAACGGGTACGCGGAGGGCACCGAGACCCCGCCGGATCTGAAGGAGTCGCTGACCTTCGCGACGCACGAGCCGTTCGATGACCCGGAGACCGACGCGGAGTGGTACGCACCGAACGTGTGGCCCGCCGAGGTGCCGGAGCTGCGGCCCCTGTGCGAGGAGTACCTGGGGAAGATGGCCGAGCTGGAGAACCGGCTGCTGTGCCTGCTCGGTGAGGCTCTCGGGCTCGAACGGGACTTCTTCACGCGGCACATGGCGCATCCGACGTACGGCTTCAACATCAACTGGTACCCGGGGACCGAGGTCGTCGGGGAGCCGGAGCCGGGCCAGTTCCGGATCGGGCCGCACACCGATTTCGGGACCGTGACGATCCTCGACCGGCAGGCCGGCAAGGGCGGGTTGCAGGTCTACACGGACCCCGCGGACGGAGGTGCCGGCTGGGAGGACGCGCCCTACGATCCGGCGGCGTTCACCATCAACATCGGGGATCTGATGGCCCGTTGGACGGGTGACCGCTGGCGCTCCGGCCGCCACCGGGTGCTGCCGCCGCCGGCCGACGCGCCCGCCGAGGAGCTGATGTCCCTGGTGTACTTCGGGGAGTGCACCCCGGGGACGCTCGTGGAGTCGGTCCCGCCGCCGGTGGGGAGGGTGGCGTACGAGCCCGTCGACTCGCACGCCTATCTGCGCCAGAAGCTGGACTCGATCACCGTCGGCTGAGCTACCGCGGGCTGCGCCCCAGGTACTCGATCAGCCGCTCGAAGCGCTGCCGCCAGCGCGCCTGGGAGTCCCCCTCACCCCGGAACTCGTGGGTGAACCGCAGGATGCTGCCGTCCTCCCCGTCACGTTCCAGATGGAATCGGATGCGCCCGGCGCCCTCCACGCTGTACTCCGCGACCCGGTCCACGTCCCAGGCGGTGACCCGTCCGGCGCCGAGCCCGCGCAGGGCGACGACTCCGCCGAGCCGTGGCTGGAGCACATCGGCCTCGGTGAACCACTGCGCGAGCCCCTCGGCGGTGGCCAGCGCGGGCCAGACCTGCTCCATGGGCCGGGGAAGCCGCACCAGGAAGTGGAGGAGGTGCGTCCTCCCGTGGGTCTGGGTGCTGCCCTGTTCGACGGATCCGGTCATGACACCAGCGTGCCCCCGGCGGCTGGGCGGCGCACGCGATCACGTTCCGCTTCCGTACGGTTACCACGAAGGCCGGTTCCCGTGACTCAGGTCACAGGGAACCGGCCTTCACCGTAGGGCGGTCAGACTCCGGCGTACGAGTGCTTGCCGGAGACGAAGATGTTCACGCCGTAGTAGTTGAACAGCCAGCAGCCGAAGGCGATCAGGGCGAGGTAGGCGGCCTTGCGGCCCTTCCAGCCGGCGGTGGCGCGGGCGTGGAGGTAGCCGGCGTAGGCGACCCAGGTGATGAAGGACCAGGTCTCCTTGGGGTCCCAGCCCCAGTAGCGGCCCCAGGCGTCGCCCGCCCAGATCGCGCCCGCGATGATCGTGAACGTCCACAGCGGGAAGACGGCGGCGTTGACGCGGTAGGCGAACTTGTCGAGGGAGGCGGAGGAGGGCAGCCGGTCCAGGACGGAGTTCGCGAAGCGGCCGGGGGTGCCGCCGGTGGCGAGCTTGTTCTCGTAGTTGTCCTTGAAGAGGTACATGATCGTGGCGACCGCGCCGACGTAGAAGACCGCGCCGCAGAAGATCGCCGTGGAGACGTGGATGTACAGCCAGTACGAGTGGAGGGCGGGGACCAGCTGGTCGCTGGCGGTGTACAGGACGGTGACGGCGAGACCGAGGTCGAGCAGGACCGTGGTGATCAGGGGCAGGCCGAGCCAGCGGACGTTCTTCTTCAGGGCGAGGAGGGCGAGGTACACGCCCACGGCGACCGTGGAGAAGGTGATGTTGAACTCGTACATGTTGCCCCACGGCGCCCGCTCCACGGAGGCCGCGCGGGCGACGACGCCGCCCAGCTCGACGAGGAAGGCGAGCACGGTGAGGGAGATGGCGATACGCCCGTAGAGGTCGCCCTGCTCGTCCCCGCCGTGCGCCCCGGGGCCGTCGGGTACGTCCCGCTGACCGGCCGCGGAGCGCACGACGACCTTCGGCCGCTCCAGTACGGCGGTGCCGCCGGCCTTGTTCACGGCGACGGCGGGCGCGTCCGCCTTCTTGGCCTCGGTGAGCGCGGCGGCGGTGCGGCCGACCTTGCTGCGGCTGCCGAAGAGCCATTCGGCGATGTAGGCGAAGAAGGCCAGGGTGTAGACGGCCATCGCGGAGTAGATCAGCGTGTTGCTGATGTTCGCGAGGTGTTCGTTGGTGGCGGCGGCCAGGTCGGTGGCGGCGGCGAGAGTCACTTCTTCTCAGCCCCTTCGGCAGGTACGACGTGGGGGTCGGCGGAATGTGAGGGGTCTGCGGGGTCGGCGGCGGTGTCGGGCGCACCCGGCGCCTGTTCGTACAGGACCCCGGCGAGGTCGCCGAGTTCCTCGGGTACCTTGGCGGACTCGCTGCGGCCGAGGCCGGCCATCTCGACGACGGTGACTCCGTCGGCGCCCTTCACCGCGCGCACCCACACGCGGCGGCGCTGGATGAACAGGGAGGCGGCGAGGCCGAAGATGGCGGTGAGGGCACCGGCGAGGGCCCATCCGCCGCCGGGCTCCTGGACGACCTGGAAGTTCGCCCACTCCTTGGTGCCGTCGTAGGTGACCGAGCCGGCGCCGTTGGGGAGCTTCATGGTCTCGCCGGGCCTCAGGTTCGCCCTCAGCTGGGCGCCCTTGGAGTCCTTGAAGCCCTTCATGTGCCGCTTGTCGAGCTGGTACACGCTCTGCGGGATGCCGGAGTTCACGCCGAGGTCGCCGTGGTACGGCGTCAGGTTCAGCACCGGGTTCAGCAGCGCCGGGAACTGCGAGGCGACCTCGTTGCCCTTGACGTACGTCGGCAGCAGGAAGGTCTGGATGCCCAGCTGTTCACTGACGCCCTTGGCGTTCTTGTAGCCGTCGAAGACCTTGACCACGCCGGTGGAGGTGACGTTGGAGTCGAGCGGCAGCATCGGTGCGGCGTCGCGGTACACGACGTTGCCCTTGCCGTCGCGGACGGTGACCATGGGGGCGTAGCCGTGGGCGGTGAGGTAGACCTTCGCGTCGCCGATCTCCAGCGGGTGGTTGACCTTGACGAGGGTCTTCCTGTCCTTGCCGTAGGCGCCCTCGCTGTAGGTGACGGAGGCCTGGTAGAGGCGCGGGGTGCCCTTGTTCGGGCCGGAGGTCTCGTAGGTGCCGGTGAACTTGTTCAGGGTGAAGCTGAACGGCACCAGGTCGTCGGCGTGGAAGAGGTTGCCGGATTTGAAGTCGTCGTACTGGCTGAGGGTGTTGGAGAAGCCGTCGCCCTCGACGACCAGCTTGTTGCCCTCGGACTTGAACAGCTGGCCCCAGGCGAAGGCGACCAGCATCACGATCAGCGCGATGTGGAAGGCGAGGTTGCCGACCTCGCGCAGATAGCCCTTCTCGGCGGCGACCGCGTCACCGGAGAGGTGGGCGCGGAAGCGGCGCTTCTTCAGGAGGGCGAGGGCTGCCTCGTGGACCTGCTCCGGCTCGGCCCCGGTGCGCCAGGTGGTGTACGCGGGCAGCCGGGTCAGCCGCTTGGGGGCGCGCGGCGGGCGGCTGCGCAGCTGGCCCACGAACTGCCAGGTGCGGGGCACGATGCAGCCGATGAGGGAGACGAACAGCAGGATGTAGATCGCGGAGAACCACACCGAGCTGTAGACGTGGAAGAGGCCGAGCTTGTCGTAGATCGGCGCGAGGGTGGGGTGGCTCTTCTCGAAGTCGGCGACCTTCGTGGCGTCGACGCCGGTCTGCGGGATCAGCGAGCCGGGGATCGCGCCGAGGGCCAGCAGCAGCAGGAGCAGCAGGGCGACCCGCATGGAGGTCAGCTGCCGCCAGAACCAGCGGGCCCAGCCGATCACGCCCAGGGAGGGCAGGTTGGGCGCTTCCTCCGCGGGGGCGGTGGACAGCTGGGAGCCGGCCGCGCCGATGTCCTGGTCGTCCGGGGCGGCGTCCGGGCTCGCGCCGGTCGTAGTGGTCTTGCTCATGGATCAGATCCCCACAGTGAAGCCGGTGGACCAGGACTGCACGTCCTGCACGAGGCTGTCCCAGACGCCGGTGAGCAGCAGCAGACCGGTCACGATCATCATCGTGCCGCCGATCCGCATGACCCAGACATAGTGGCGCTTGACCCAGCCGAAGGCGCCGAGCGCCTTGCGGAAGGCGACCGCGGCGAGCACGAAGGGCACGCCGAGGCCGAGGCAGTAGGCGACGGTCAGTATGGCACCGCGGCCCGCGCTCGCCTCGTTGTAGGAGAGGGCGATCACGGAGGTCAGGGTCGGGCCGATGCAGGGCGTCCAGCCGATGCCGAACAGCGCGCCGAGGAAGGGCGCGCCGATCAGTCCGGTCACGGGCCGCTTGTGGAAGCGGAACTCCCGCTGGCTCATCCAGGGCATCAGGCCCATGAAGAAGACACCCATGGCGATCATGAGGACGCCCAGCACCTTGGACAGGACGTCCTTGTGCTGTTGCAGGTTGTCGCCGGCGTAGCCGAACAGGGCACCGCCGGAGACGAACACGGCGGTGAAGCCGAGTACGAAGAGGGAGGCGCCCGCGACCATCCGTCCGCGCCGGGCCTCGGCCAGGTCGGTGCCGGTGACGCCGGTCACGTACGACAGATAGCCCGGGACGAGCGGCAGGACGCACGGGGAGAAGAAGGAGACGAGGCCACCGAGCAGCGCGATGGGCAGGGCGACCAGCAGGGCGCCGTTCATGACCGTCTGGTTGGGGTCGGTGGCCGCGGCGAGCGTGGTGACTGCGCTCACGTCACTTCTCCGCGAGGACCGGGGTGATCATCGAGCGCAGCTTGTCCTCGCTGAGCGCGGCCAGCGAGCGGGCGGCGATCTTGCCGTCCCGGTCGAGGACGAGGGTGGAGGGGATCGCCTGCGGGTTCAGCGTGCCCTTCTTGAAGCGGAGCATCAGCTTGCCGGTCGGGTCGTACAGGCTGGGGTAGGTGACGCCCTGCTGCTTCTCGAAGGCGAGGGCGTTGTTCACGCTGGTGTCGCGGGTGTTGATGCCGACGAACTGCACGCCCTTGCCCTTGAGGTCCTGGTAGACCTTCTCGAAGTTGGGCGCCTCGGCGCGGCACGGGGCGCACCAGGAGCCCCATACGTTCAGGACGACGACCTTGCCCTTGTAGGAGGCGACGTCGAGCTGCTTGCCGGCGATGGTCTTGCCGGACAGGTCGGGGGCCTCGGCCCGCTCCCCCTTCTTCACGGTCGCGATGCCGTCCTGGCCCATGATGAAGTTGGTGTCCCCGCCCCCGCCGGAGGTACCGCCCGAACCGCACGCGGACAGGGTCAGCGCGGCGGCCGCGGCACCCGCGGTGAGCAGGGCGGCGCGGCGTGAGCGGGTCCTTGTGGTCGAGCGCTGGGGGGCGCGGCTGGCGGCACTCATGTGAAAAGTTTCGCATGCCCGTTCCGGGGATCTTGCCCGCCCCCCTCCCGGGCGGAAACCCGCATTTCAGGCGGCCCGCCCGGAGGATTTCCCGGCGTCCTTGAGGAACTTCCTCCAGCCGCCGGCGGGCCGCTGCCCGACGTCAAGGGTCCGGAGCCCGGCCAGCACCTCGGGGCGCTGCACGTCCAGCCAGTCGACGAACTGGCGGAAGGAGACGAGCCGTACGTCCGCGCCCTTGTCCCGTTCGCGGGCGATGTGCTTGACGGCCTCCTCGACGGCGTCCATGTAGATGCCGCCGTTCCACTGCTCGAAGTGGTTGCCGATGAAGAGAGGTGCCCGGTTTGTCTCGTATGCCCGCTTGAAGCCGGATATATAAGCCTGGGCGGACTGCTCCCGCCAGCCCGGGTAGTTGTAGGCGGGCGCCTTGGTCGAGTTGACCGACTGGTTGGCGAGCATGTTGTAGTCCATCGAGAGCACTTCGAACGAACGTCCGGGGAAAGGTATCTGCTGCAACGGCAGATCCCAGATCCCCAGCCGCTTCTGCGGCCAGACCTGCCGGCCACCCGGCGAGGAGGCGTCGTAGCGCCAGCCGAGGTCGCGGGCGGTGGGCAGCAGGTTGTCCTGGCCGAGCAGACAGGGCGTGCGGCCGCCGACGAGTTCCTTGTCGTAGTCGAACGGCAGCGACGGCAGATCGGTCCACCCGGTGTTGGTCCGCCACTCCTTCACGAAGGACTTCGCCTGCTCGATCTCGCTGCGCCACTGCTTCGGCGTCCAG
Source organism: Streptomyces sp. S.PNR 29 (assembly GCF_030386795.1). Classification (GTDB taxonomy): domain Bacteria; phylum Actinomycetota; class Actinomycetes; order Streptomycetales; family Streptomycetaceae; genus Streptomyces. The sequence continues at coordinate 104,825 of NZ_JANUQM010000001.1, read as the reverse complement.
TGGGCGACCGAGCCGTAGCCGTCGCCGCAGAAGTGGCCGTTGAAGTGCGTGCCGATCTCGTGCCCCTCCAGCCAGGCGCGGCGGACGCCCGCGAGCGTCGCCTTGACGTGGTCGTCGGTGAGGTAGCCGATGTCGGAGGCGCCGCGCGGGTTGTTCGGCGGGTCGTAGAGACGCTTCTTCGACTCGGGCAGCAGGTACAGCCCCGAGAGGAAGAAGGTCATGTGCGCCTTGTGCTCCTTGGCGAGGTCGAGGAAACGCGGGAAGAGGCCGTTGCCGACCTCCCCCGCCCCGTCCCAGGAGAAGACGACGAACTGCGGCGGCTCCTGCCCGGGCTCCAGCGGTACGGGCTCGGCCGGCTGGTGGGGCTGCTTGCCGGTGAAGGAGGTGGAGCCGTCACCGAGGGGGCGGGCGGCGGGCTTCGTCCCGCCGTTCGGCCGGTGGTCGTTGCCGGAACCGCCGGAGCGGCTGGAACCGTCCGACGACTGCAAGGAGTCACAGCCGGCAAGTCCGACGGCGGCCGCGCCGGCCACGCCGAGCCCGAGCATTCCCCTGCGGGAGAGAGTGCGCATCGCATCCCCGTTCGTCACGTCCTCTGGTGGTCACCCAGTCAGAGGGCGTGACGAACGGGGAGGTTCACCGCAATCGCACACATTTCGCAATGAATGTCACGAAAACGTCTTGACGGCGGGCGGTTCAGGCGCCCTCGGCGAGTCAGGCGCCCTCAACAGATCAGGCGCCGAAGGCCTTGCCCTTCCCCTTCACCGGCTTGGCGCCCGCGAGAAGGTGCGCGGGGACCAGGTCACGGGCCGGTTCGGTGTAGCCGACGGACACGATCCGGTCGCCCTGGAAGGTGAAGGTCGTCAGGGACGCGAGCGTGCACTGCCGCTTGCGCGGGTCGTGCCACAGCCGCCGCCGCTCGACGTAGGACCGCACGATCCAGATCGGCAGCTGATGGCTGACCAGCACCGCCTCGTGACCCCGCGCCCGGTCCTTGGCCGTGTGCAGCGCGCCCATCATGCGGACGACCTGGTCGATGTACGGCTCGCCCCACGACGGCCGGAGCGGATTGAACAGGTGCTTCCAGTTGCCGGGCTTGCGCAGCGCGCCGTCGCCGACGCCGAAGGTCTTGCCCTGGAAGACGTTGTCGGCCTCGATGAGCCGCTCGTCGGTGCCGAGGTCCAGGCCGTGCGCCTTGGCGATCGGCGTCGCGGTCTCCTGTGCCCGCTCCAGCGGGGAGGAGGCGACATACGTGATGTCGCGCGGGGCGAGGTGCTCGGCGACCCGGTCGGCCATGCGCCGGCCCAGCTCGGACAGGTGGTAGCCGGGCAGACGGCCGTACAGGATCCCGTCCGGGTTGGCGACCTCGCCGTGCCGCATCAGGTGGACGACGGTGATGTCGCCCTTGTTCCGCTCGCTCACGCCGTCGCCTCCGCCGCCGCGCGGGCCGCCGCCGGAAGGGCGTCGGCGATCCGCTGGATGGCCTGCTCGTCGTGTGTGGTGGACACGAACCAGGACTCGAAGGACGAGGGCGGCAGGTAGACGCCGTTCGCCAGCATCGCGTGGAAGAAGGCGGTGAAGCGGAAGGACTCCTGCGCCTTGGCGTCCTCGTAATTGCGGACCGGCCGGTCCGTGAAGAAGACGGAGAACATGTTGGAGGCCGTCTGGAGCGTGTGGGCGACGCCCTCCTTGGTGAGGGCCTCGGAGACCAGGGCCTGGATCCGGGCGGAGGCCGCGTTGACCTTGTCGTAGGCGGCGTCGTCGAGGAGACGCAGCTGGGCGAGCCCGGCGGCGGTGGCGACGGGGTTACCGGAGAGGGTGCCGGCCTGGTAGACGGGCCCGGCGGGGGCGAGGTGCGCCATGACGTCCGCACGCCCGCCGAAGGCCGCGGCCGGGAACCCGCCGCCCATGACCTTGCCGAAGGTCATGAGGTCGGGCCGGACGCCGTCGACGCCGTACCAGCCGGAGCGGCTGGTACGGAAGCCGGTCATGACCTCGTCGGAGATGTACAGCGCGCCGTTCGCGGCGCAGGCGTCCTTGAGCCCCTGGTTGAAGCCGGGCAGCGGCGGCACCACACCCATGTTGCCGGGCGAGGCCTCGGTGATCACGCAGGCGATCTCGCCGGGGTGGGCGGCGAAGGCGGCGTGCACGGCGTCGAGGTCGTTGTACGGCAGGACGATGGTGTCGCCGGCCTGGGCGCCGGTGACGCCGGGGGTGTCGGGGAGGGCGAAGGTCGCGACCCCGGACCCGGCGGCGGCGAGGAGCGAGTCGACGTGACCGTGGTAACACCCGGCGAACTTGATCACCTTGGTCCGCCGGGTGAACCCGCGGGCGAGCCGGATCGCCGACATGGTGGCCTCGGTGCCGCTGGACACGAGCCGCACCTGCTCCAGCGGCTCGACCCGGGCGACCATCTCCTCCGCGAGCGCGACCTCGCCCTCACCGGGTGTACCGAAGGACGTACCGCGCGCGACGGCCTCCTGCACGGCGGCGATCACCTCGGGGTGCCCGTGCCCGAGGATCATGGGCCCCCAGGAGCACACCAGGTCCACGTACTCCCGTCCGTCGGCGTCGGTCAGGTACGGTCCGGTGCCGGACACCATGAACCGGGGCGTACCGCCCACGGCACGGAACGCCCGCACCGGGGAGTTCACGCCACCGGGCGTGACGGCCGCCGCACGGTCGAAAAGAGCCTGCGAGACGGGCGCTTCGTACTGATAGGGCAGTTCGCTCATGACCAGCGACTTCTCCGACTTCTGGGACTTCTCGGAATCCTCGGACTCCGGCTGCCAGTGACGTGTTCAGGGTAGGCCAGGGGTGGTGGGTGGGTGGGGGTGGTGGTCGGGGGCGGTGGCCGGGGGCGGTGGCCGGGAGGCCCCGTACCTCCGTTGCTGACCCGACGCACAGTTTCCGCTCCCGGCGATCACGGCGTCCGGCCGGTGTCGATCTGCGAAACTGGGGGCTGCTACACAGCTCAAACGGCCCGTGGCGTGCCAGGGGCCCGTTCAGGGACTGCGAAGATCCTGCGGACAGAAGTTTCGACGCACGTTTCGGCGCGCGGCCGTGGGGGAGGTCACTGACACGATGATCGGGTTGCGCGGCGGGGGCCACGCGTCCTAGAAAAGCAGTCGGGTGGAGATATGCATCGCGGTGGCGGACTGGGCGAGGGGACTGATGACCTGGGTCCTCGACGTGCCCGGCGGGGAAGGCACCGGCGCGACGCGGAGGAAACGACCGAAGCACGTCAGCCACACGGTGTACCGAGTGAGTCCGAGCGGCTCGACCGACGGGTCGACCGGCTCAGGGCGGGGAGCAGGAATGGTGGTCGGGTGGGGGTGACGTACAAGTACTTCGGCGCGCCGGACGGCGCGACCGCGGCCCGAGTCCCGATCTCGATGCGGCCCGAGGAACTCGGCGGCGACGAACTCGGTATGAACGGCATGTTCACCAAGATCAAGCCGGAGACGATGGCGGCCATGGTACTGACCGGCATCGAGGGCGTGCCCCTGCACAAGGTGCCGCCCCTGGAACTGGTCGTCCTGCACCCCGACTACGCCGTGGTCAAGCTCCCGATGACCGTCGTCGACCCCCTGCGCGGCATCGGCGAGGAGGCGGTCGGCGCGGCGGCCTTCATCTGGTCGACGGTGCCGGACCGGGGCGGGCCGCGCGATGCGTTCAACGTGTACCAGTTGCTCCACGAGTGGCAGGACTTCTCGCATCGGCTGCATGAGGCGGGGCATCAGCCGTATTGCCTGGTGTGGCCCTGAGCCGGGGTTTCTTGGGGATTGGGCGGGGTCTTCGGGCCTCGCCCTTTTTGGTGCCGGAGGGGGGCCGTCAGGCGGCCAGGGCACATTGAGGGCACATGGATGCTCTTCCCCGCGTGCAGGAGCACGGAGGCGTAGGCGTGCCGGAGGGCGTGCATCCCCTCCTCCCGGGCCGCCTGGAGGTACCTCGCGCCGCGCTCGCGGGAGGGATCACGCCGGCGGCAGCCAGAGCGCGCTTCCAGTCCCCCATGTTGAAGACGCTGCGGTTGCAGGCCCGCCCCTTCTCGTCGACGAAGAGGAGACGGAAGGTCTTCGGCTCGCCGTCCGGCTTGGCCCAGGGCAGGGTGACTTCGACCGGCGGGAACTCCTTCATGTGGGCCTTGATGGCCGCGGCAAGCTGGGCCGGTAGAGGCACGGACCGGATCTTGTTCCCTTGGGCACGGCGAAGACGGGCTTCGTGCCGACGAGCCGCACTTGGCGGTTGACGTGGATCCAGCCGCCCTTGAAGTCGATGTCCTCGACGGCGAAGCCGAAGACCTCGCCCTGGCGCAGGCCGCAGCCGAAGGCGAGCTTGTCTCCGGCCTGGAAGCGCTTGGGCAGGCCAGCGAGGACTGCCCGGACGCGCTCCAGCGGCCAAGGGATGATCTTCTTCTTGGTCGCGGTCGGCAGCTTGACCGACTTCGCCTTGCAGGGGTTCTTCGGCAGGAGCCCATCCTCCACGGCCGCGCCGAGGATGCTGGAGAGGATGTCGAAGATGCCCTCGATCGTCGACACCTCCAGGCGGGCGTCCTGGAGCGTGCGGATCCAGCCTTGGATGACCGAGGGCTGGTTGAGGGAACGCAGCTCGCGTCGCCCGAGGTGCTCGACGATGTGGTTGCGGACTGTCGCCTCGTAACGGAGGGCTGTCGTCGGACCGACGGAGTTCGCGTCCAACCACTTCTGCGCGTAAACGCCGAGCGTCTGCTTCGTCTCGGCTGGTACGACGTAGGAGCCGCGCCGGATCTCGACGTCGACCTCAGCGGCCCGGTTGTCCGCCTCGGCCTTGGTATCGAAGTTCTCCTTGCGCTGGCGGCCGTCCAGATCGCGGTAGCGGACCTGCCAACGCTTGCCGAGACCGTGATCGGCGGTGGGGACCATCTGGCGCGTACGGCTCTTGTGCTCACCGCACTCGGCCTCGGTGGACTTGGGGTGGGACTTGTGCCAGCGGTCGTACACGTCAGCCAAGAAGGACCCCCTGAATGCGCTCCCAGGTCTGGATTGGGGAGGTCTCCAGAGGCAGCAGGGCTGCAGGCGACACGCCGAGGGCGGCAGCGATCGCGATGAGGTCGTCGACGTCGCAGCGGCGGTGGGCACGCTCGGTGCAGCTGAGGGCGGTGTTGGACATCGGGCGTCCCAGCGTGGTGCATCGAACAGCCAGCTGATGCTGGGTCAGGCCACGCGCGAGGCGTATTCGCTCTATGGCGCGGGCGGCGTGGAGGCCGGCGGGGCCAATTTCGACAGGTCGGGTAGCCATGACAGTTAGCTGTAACTTACAGCCAGCCTTTATGGCAAGAGTTGGTTCTTAAACTCTACAGAACTCGTTGCGGGCACCGGATGGACGACGTGGCGTTTATCTCGTCTATTTGCACCACACAAACGCCCTTTTACAGAGGGGGCCGTGCTAGCCTGCCTTCGCGCGGACGTTTTGGGCGATTTGTAGCAGTGACTGGCGATATGGTTTTGCCGTCTGCACTCCACCTACGCAGCCGTGCAGATACGCGCCGACCTGCGGCTACGGATGCCACCGCCTTCGACAGAGCCCCTCCGCGGCTGGATAGCGAGTGGTAGCCGCCAACTTTTTGGCCAGCGGCCGATTCGCCTCTACGGTTATTCCCCCTTCGCCGCACCGAGGGAATTAGTGGAGAGTTTTAGAACCAACGCTGGACTTCTCCGCTAGCGGTGTGGCTGTGTTGTCCAGGCACGCTGTCCAAGACCGAAAAGGAGACCTGTGCCGAATACCTCTCCCCGCAGTGCCAACGCCCCGTCGTCCGCCGACACCGCCCGGCGCGGCCCGCTGGCCACCCCGGTCGAAGTCGCCGCCTATCTCGGGGTGCCGGTGAAGACCCTCTACCAGTGGAAGTACCGGGGCATCGGCCCCAACGTGCACAAGGTCGGCCGCCACCTGCGCTACCGCTGGACCGAGGTGGACGCCTGGGTGAACGCCCAGTCCGCGTACGACCTGACGGCCTGAAGCCGCCCCGCCAGGAGAGCGCAACGGCTCTCGGCGAGCCATCGCCGAGAGCCGCAGAGTCCCTGCCGCCATCGCCCTTGAACGATCGAATCGGTGGGCCGGACCCTGCCCGTCCGGCCCACCCGGAAGGAACGCCTATGGACGAAACTACGTCTCCCGCCTGCTCCGCCGCATCCTCGATACCCACCTGGCCGCCCGTCGCCGTCCCCGGCCAGGACCCCGCCTTGGGTGCCTCCCCCGCCGAGGACGACGAGCCCCCGCAGGTCGGCGAGGGCGCACAGTTGCTGGACGAGCTACGGCAAGCGATCGCGCGGTACGTGATCCTGCCCAGCAGCGACGCGCTGACCGCCGTCACGCTGTGGGTGGCGGCCACGCACATCCAGCCTGCGCTGCAGCACGCGCCTCGTCTGGCAGTGGTCGGGCCGGCGAAGCGGTGCGGCAAGTCCCGCCTGCTGGATGTGATCACGGAGACGGTGCGCGAGCCGCTGATCACGGTCAACACCAGTCCGGCGGTCGTCTTCCGCGCCATCGGTGACGACCCGCCCACCCTGCTGGTGGACGAGGCCGACACCATCTTCGGCAGCATCAAGGCCGCCGAGAAGAACGAGGAGCTGCGCGGCCTGCTCAACGCCGGCCACCAGCGCAACCGGCCCGCCCTGCGCATCTCGGGGCCCGAGCACAAGCCGCAGGCGTTCCCCACCTTCGCCATGGCCGCTCTCGCCGGCATCGGGGACCTACCAGACACGGTCATGGACCGGGCCGTGGTGATCCGCATGCAGCGGCGCAAGCCAGGTGAGCGAGTGGAGCAGTTCCGCTCCCGCCGCGACATCCCCGCCCTGCACGCCCTGCGTGACCGGCTGACCGCCTGGTTGCGCCCGCTGATGGACACCGCAGCCGACCTGGTGCCGCCCATGCCGGTACAGGACCGGGCGGCGGACACCTGGGAGCCGCTGGTGGTCGTCGCCGAACTGGCGGGCGGCACCTGGCCGGAGAGAGCACGGGCAGCGTGTGCGGCGATGTGCGCGGCCGAGGTTGGCCAGGACGAGGAGTCCAACGTCAAGACGCGCCTGCTGAAGGACATCCGCCGCGTCTTCACGTGCTATGGCGATCCCGACACCGTGCGTACGCGGGACCTGCTGGAGGAACTGCTCAAGGACCAGGAGGCTCCATGGGCGGAGTACCGCAACACCGGTCTGACCCCACGCTACCTGGGGATCCTGCTGAAGGACTTCGGTATCCAGGCGGCCGTCCTCCGCTTCGAGGGCGGACGGCAGGCCCGGGGATTCACGCGCACGCAGTTCACCGACGCCTGGGCCCGCTACTGCCCCGAGGAGCAGCCACCCGACGGCAGCGGTGAGACCACGCGTCACGGGTCGGCCGTACACCCGTAAACACCCGTCGCACACGTCGCACCGCAGGTCATCCCCGTGACGGGTCCGGCAACTGTGACGGGTCCTCCCGTATCACGCCAGGCTCCCGTACCTGCCCTGACCAGGCATGCGACGGGTGCGACGAGTCCGCCGCCCTTCCCACTGGCAACCCCGCACCGTGCCTAGGCACCCGTCTCCCCCTGGAGTACCGCGCTTGCCCTCACGCACCGCCCAAGCCCCCGTGCCGCCAGTGACCGTAGCGATCCGCCTCGGGGTTGCCCTGGTCGGCACGATCGGCTTCGCCCTCTCCTACGACGCCCTGCGGCAGATGGCCGTCGCCATCCACATCCGCAGAGTCCTCACCTACGCCTTCCCCCTCGTGATCGACGGGTTCATCGCCATCGGCGTCGCCGCCCTGCTCATCCTCCGTACCGCGCCCTGGCGTTCTCGCCTGTACGTCTGGGCACTGGTCGGCCTCGCCACCGTCACCAGCATCTGGGCGAACGCTCTGCACGCCGTCCGCCTCAACCAGCAGGCACACACCGCCGGGCTCCATCTGGACGATGTGACCGTCGGCGCCCTGTCCGCGATAGCTCCGCTCGCCCTGGCCGGCGCGGTCCACCTCGACCTCGTCATCCGCCGCCACCCCACGAGTCTGCGCCAAGAGGCCGCCGCCGCACCGGGCCACAACACCTCTGGCCACAGCCACAACGGCACGCACAGCGCCATGCGGCCTGCCCGTTCGCAAGAAGATGACTTCCTGCCGAAGGAGGCACAGAGCTCGCCCGACGTGGCCGAGCGCCCAGACGTGGCGGAGGCAGCCGCCAACGTGCCGCAGGCAGCGAAGCCGCTCTCCAAAGACGAGGGCCACGAACGGGATGTCACCTTCGACGAACTCCTCGCCATCGCCCGCACCGCACCGCTGGGACGCGGGGACCGTGCCTCACGCCGCAACATCGAGGCGGCCATCCGAGCCGCTGAGTACCGCATCGGCAAGGACCGTCTCACCCAGCTCAAGGACCGAGTACAGGCCGAACTCGACCGGGCTGCCCGCCAGCGGCAGGTCGAGCCCGACACGGCCCCCGTCGGCGCGCGCTGAGGGCCGCCGCCCTACCCCGATCGCCCCACTCCGCTCGTTCCCGCACAGTCCGGAGCGGGGACGAGCGGCCCACTAGGCGACACGGCCTCGCCCCCCAACACCGCACGGAGAACCCCTCAATGCACGACCAGCACCCCGAACTCGCCACCGACCGGACGCAGATGATGACCATCGCCACCAGCGCAGCAAGGTATGGCGTTGGACCGTCCAAGGGCCGGTCCAACGCGGGCACCTCCGCCCCGGGGGTGGCGGAGGACCTCGGGCACCAGGGGGTGCCCGAGGAGGTAACGCCCGGCGACGCAGCCGAACAGTCGCCCGCCGCCCCCGCCGACGAAGTCACCCTGCGTCGCATCGCTCGCCGCCGTACCCGCGAGAGCGTCCAGCGCAAGCAACGTGTCGATGTCCGCTACAGCAGCGATGAGAAGGCCCGGATCCTTACCCGTGCCCGCAAGATGGGCATCGCCGGCGCCCACCTCGTCGGCGCCGTGATCATGGCCTACCTCGACGGTGATCTCGCCGTGGGCCTGGCCGGGCAGCGCACCCAGCTCGATGACTGCCTCGACAAGCTCGACGCCCTACGGGCCGAAGTCGCGCGCATCGGCAACAACGTCAACCAGATCGCGCGCCGCCTCAACGCCGGAGGCGATCCACACCCTGTGGACGCCACCGTCCTCGCCCAGACCGAACGCACCCTGGTCGCCGTCCGCGCCGCCATCAGCGACATCGCGCAGACCATGAACCACGCCGTCTCCGTGAAGGCGGCCTGGTGATCGCCAAGATCGGCAGCGGCAAGAGCACCGCCGGCCTGATCCGGTATCTGTTCGACACGAAGAAGGCCAAGGACCACACCGACCCGCACCTGGTCGCCTCCTGGGACGGCTTCGCTCCCGATCCCGGCCGCGCCGACGGCTTCGACGCCACAAAGAAGCGGCTCGTGGCCGACCTCGACCTGCGGGTTAAGCAAGCCCGCCGACTGGGCCGGGCGCCCGAGCGGCACGTGTGGCACTGCTCCGTACGTGCCGCCCCCGGCGACCGGCACCTCACCGACGCCGAATGGGCCGACATCGCGCGCCGCGTTGTGGCGGCCACCGGCATCGCACCCGAAGGCGATCCGGACGGGTGCCGGTGGGTCGCCGTCCGCCACGCCGACGACCACATCCACATCGCCGCCACCAAGGTCCGTGGCGACCTGCGCACCGCCCGCCACTGGAACGACTACCTGACCGCCGACAAGGAACTCGCCGCCATCGAGAAGGAATACGGCCTCAAGCAGGTCGTGCGCGGCGACCGCACCGCCGCCAAGCGCCCCACCCGCGCCGAGACGGAGAAGGCCCGCCGCGTCGGCAAGACCCAGACCTCCCGCGAACGCCTGCGCACCACCGTCCGCCAGCTAGTGTCCATCGCCACCAGCCCGGAGGAGTTCCTCCTTCTGCTCGACGGCGTCGAGGGCGTCCTTGTGGACGTGCAGCACTTTCCCTCCGGTGACGTGCGCGGGTACAAGGTCGCCGTGGAGGGCGATACCAACGCCACTGGTGAACCCGTCTGGTTCTCCGGCGCCAAACTCGCCCCCGACCTGTCCTACCCCAAGATCCGCGAACGCCTCACTGCCATCGACGTCGCGCCCGTCACCGAGCCGGGCTGCCGACGCAAGCCCAACCCCTGGCACCAGGCCACCGCCGCAGCCGAACGCATCCCCCACCACCTCGACCACGGCTACGACGCAACCGCCCAGGCCCACATCGCGGCCCTCGGCGAAGCCATCGACATCCTCCCGCTGCTCGCCCCCAGCCACCTGCGGCCACAACTGCAGCAGGCCGCCACCGCGTTCGAACGCGCCACCCGCTCCCGCATCCGCGCCCAGCAGGACCAGGCACGCGCTCTCCGGGGCGCTGTCCGCGCCCTGCGCACCACGCCAGTCACCGGCGACGGCTCCGGCCTGGCGATGTTCCTCGACATCGCCGTCCTCGTCGTCATCGCCACAGCCCGCTGGCACCAGGTCCGCCAGCACGACCAGCAGGTCGCCGCCGCGCACCAAGCCCTGGTCCACCTGCATGCCGCCTACCGACAGGCTGCTGCCGAGCCGCTGGCCGCTCTGGCTCAGCGCCAACCACCGGCCCGCACCATCGAACGGCACGCCCAGCGCGTCCTCGTGATGCTGCCCCATCACGCCCAGCAGACCCTCGATGACCCCGCCTGGCCTGCACTGGCCGCCGCCCTAACCGAAGCCGAGACCGCCGGCCACGACCCTGACCAGCTCCTCCAGCACGCCGCCCGCCAGCGCACCCTGGACGACGCCCGCTCCACCGCCAGCACCCTCACCTGGCGCATCCAACGCCTCGCCGCCCGACAGGCCCCCAGCGCCCGAGCACGAACCGCGCAAGCCGACACGTATGTGACACCACGACCGGCACAGCCTGGCCAGACGCCGCCGAGCCCGTCACAGCCTGGGCCTGCGGCCCCCGCGCGACACCGGTAATTCCGGCACTGGCGGCCTCGCGCCCGCGAGGCCGCCAGTGGGTGGAAAGACACCTCTCTCTCGTCCGCTTCCAGCTTTCGAGTGACGGAGGGCGTCACCGCGCCGTGCTGACCAGAGGCTCCAGCAACTCCAGCGCTTCGTCCCAGCGGAAGCGTTCCGTCGCGCCGCCAGCCCTCGGCCGGTGCGGTTCGCATGAGCCGATCAGAACACCCATGCCCCGCAGCCGGTCCAAGCTCTGCTGGTAGGCGGGATGGGCGGCCTGGGCGGAGTTCAGGTAAGGCAGCACCACAGTCGGGATGTCCATGCCGTACGCCTCACACAGGATGCCCAGGGCGAGGGTGTCGGAGATCCCGGCGGCCCACTTGTTGATCGTGTTGAAGGTGGCGGGAGCCACGGCGATCGCGTCCGCCGGGGGCAGGGGGCGCGGGTCTCCCGGTGAACGCCAGGCGGAACGGATGGGGTAGCCGGTCTGTGCCTCGATCGCCTTGGTGTCGATGAAGCCGAGTCCCTGCGGTGTGGCGATGACGCCGACGTCCCAGTTGGCCTCCTGGGCGGCGGTGATGAGCTTGCCGACATCTCGGGCAACGCCCGCAGCGCACACGACGACGTACAGGAAGGGCTTCTTGTCCGAGGCGGTCGGTTCGGTCACGCGGGGACTCCCAGTTGGCGGCTGAAGTGGTGCAGTTCCGGCAGGGTACGTCGGCGGTCGCGGGCGGCCATATCGGCGACCAAGTGGCGGACATCGGGGCGGCGGATGTCCTGGGCGGCACAGGTCTCGGCGATGCGCAGGGCCTGGTAGCCGTCGGCGAGGCGGCCCTGCTGGCTGTAGGCGCGGGCCGCCTCGACCCATAGTGCGGCGCGGCGCTCGGGGACCGGGATGTGCCGACGCATGAGGGGCCGGGCCGCCTGAAGGGCGAGGCCGGCGTCGCCGAAAGCCACCAGAGCGCTCAGCTCGTGCAGGGCGACATTGGTCGGGCTGAAGGTGGCCCAGGCGTCGGGCCGGTCGAGAGTGACGTAACGCGAGACTTCCTTCGCCTCACTGAGGAATTCCTTCGTGGCCGCGCGGTCACCGCGACTGCTGGCCGCGGTCACACCGCGCAGGAGCAGCAGTCCCACGGCGGCGAGGTACTTCGGTGAACGCCGGTCGTAGGAGCCGGTGAGCTGGTCCGCGGTGTGCCGGACCAGGTTGACGGCCTCTGTGGCGTGCTTCTCGCGGACCAGAACGTGGGCCTGGACACGGACACTGGAGGCGAGGACCACCGGATCCCCCGAGCGTTCGGCCTCGGCCATCGCCCGGCCGACGGCGAGCCATGCGTTGCCCTGGTCGTGCTGCTTGAGCAGGAGGCTCGTCGTCGTCTGGTACGCCGTGGCCAGGAGCCGGGACACCGTGTCCCTGTCCGTCGCATCACCGGCTGCCAGTCGCAGGTCGGCGATCAGGCTCGGGAGGGTGCGCTCCAACTCCGTGTAGTGGCAGGTGTGGAAAAGCCGTAATGCTGATCCGACGCGTTCGTACAGGATGGCCGTGTCCTGTGGGCCACCGGTACCCGCGGGGCCGGGACCGGGCAGGAGGGCCTGGACGAGGGCGGTGTGCGAGGCCGAAGAGCCGGCCGGGGCCGCGAGCGCTGCGATGCTCGCGGCGAGGAAGGTGCGGCGGTGCATGTCGTCAGCTTCTTGATCGGCGGCGGAGACGTCCTGAGATGGGGCGAGGCCCAACTTATGAGGCGGGATGTTCAGTTCCTGCGCGATGGCGCGTAGTACGCGGATGTCCTCCGTGCCGCGACCGTTCTCCAGACGGCTCACCTTGGACTGGTGATACCCGAGCGCTGCGGCCACGTCGTGCTGTGAACGCCGCTGTAACACCCGCGCCCGACGGATCCGTTCTCCGATCCGTCTCGCTTCCCCATGCGCGTCGGCCATCTGCCACGGCTCCTTCCGCCGTCGCTGATCCTGCCTGCTCAATCGAGCATAGATCAGCCGTAGTTGGCCGTGATGCAGCTCCTGCATAAGTCATGCAGCGCCCGCGTCAGGGGCTCCCCACTCACGGCGACGGACTGGTTGCTTGGTGTGGCCCCACCTACACCGGGAGGCCGCTCATGGAAGCGCACCAGCTCGCTCTCTCCCTACCCGCGACGCCCGCCGCAGCAAGCAAGGCCCGGCACCAGGCCGTGGACGCGATAGCTGGCTGGGACGCGGGACTGGGCACCGAGGTGGTGCACACGGCCGAACTGCTGATCAGCGAGCTCGTCACCAACGCGGTCCAGTACTCCGGTGCCGGATCCGTCTCACTCGTGGTCTGTCTCGACGAGGCCGTCCTGCGGATCGAGGTCTGCGACACGAGCCCGGTCCTGCCCCAGCCGGATCTGCCCGACGCGGACAGCGAGGGCGGCCGGGGCCTGTTCCTCGTCGCCGCTCTCGCCGACCGGTACCACGCCGAACCGACCGAGACCGGCAAGCGCTGTTGGGCCGAAATCGACCTGACCGGCAAACCCAGCCAGGAAGTCGCCTGTTTCCTGCCCCTCCAGAGGAGTTGATGATGACGACCACCCACGCCCCCGGCGTGGCCGCCGAGGTGATCGCCGTACGCCCCGGGCCGCCACTCGCTGGCACCGTGAGCGTCGACGGCTCCAAGAACGCCGCTCTGCCGCTCCTGGCCGCCACGGCTGCCCTCAGCCGCCCGGTTCGGCTGAGCAACGTTCCGGACAGCACGGACGTCCAGATCATGCTCACTCTGCTGCAACAGGCAGGGTGGCATGTCGCGCAGCCCGTAGGAGAACCGACCACGTATGTGATCCTGCCGACGGAGGCATCTCGGGGATTGCCCGATCTGGCGCAGGCAGCCCAGATCCGCGCCTCGTACTACCTCGTCCCCGCCCTGCTCGCGCGTTACGGCCAGGCGCGGCTGCCCTGGCCGGGCGGCTGCCGGATCGGTGCGCGCGGGATGGAGCTGCACTTCAAGGTGTACGAGGCGTTCGGCGACCGAAGCCGGCAGGAAAGCTCCGGGTACGGCATCGAAGCCCTCAGCTCTCACACGGGCACCGTCTCCATCGCACTGCCCTTCCGCTCTCGCGGTGCGACCGTGGCCGCGACACTGCGCGCTCTGGCAACCGGCCGGCCCTTACGGCTGGGCCAACCCAACCTCTCGCCCGAAGTCCTGAGCGTGCTCGACGCCCTGAGTTCGGTGGGCTGGGAGACACGCGCCAACGAGCATGTCCTCACTCTCTCGCCGCCCTCCTCGCCGCCGACTGCCCCCGCTGCCTGGACAGTGCCCGGAGACAAGATCGAGGCAGCCACGCTGGCCTGCGCGATCGCCGCGACGCGCGGTACTGCCCGTATCGACGGCGTTCAGGGCAAGGACGTAGGCCCGTTCGTGGCTGCCCTTCATCAACTCGGCATCCCCGCAGACCCAGCATCGGATGGCCTCACTGTCCGCGCCCAGGAGGCAGTCCCCACTGCTCGTCCCCTGCGGGCCATCGCCTCCCTGCGCCCGGCGGGCCTCGACGCCGACTTCGAACCACCGCTCATGGCACTCGCCCTCGGGCTGCCCGGCACTCATCTGTTCGCCGACGCCATCAATCCCGGCCGCCACGGCAACCTGCTGCCGCAACTGACCCGCCTGGGCGCCGAGATCGAGGAGATCTCCCCCACCGAATGCCGCCTGACCGGTCCCCAGCATCTGACGGGCGCGGGCGTCGAAGCCACCGACATCCGCACCGGGTCCGCCCTCACGGTGGCCGGCCTCACCGCCCGAGGCGTCACCACCATCGGCGGCCTCGACCAGCTGCGCCGCGGCCACGCCGACCTGTCCGGCAAGCTGCGCACCCTGGGCGCCTGGCCGAGATGCCCACCGACCCGGCGAGGAAGGGACCCCCGTGGCTCAGCCGACAACCGATGATCAGCCCGAAGGGCTCCGGCCCGCTCTGGAATCCATGACCCTGCTGGTCGCCGCCGTCATCATCCACGACGAGGCCAACAACCGCGTGGTCCTCCTCCAGCGCAGCAAGCAGGCCAAATTCGCCAAGGGCAAGTGGGACCTCCCGGTCGGCAAAAACGAGCCCGGCGAGCCGGTCACCGCGACGGCCGTCCGCGAGCTGTACGAGGAGACCGGTCTGACCGTCAAGCCGGAAGCGCTCAAGATCGCCCACGTCATCCACGGCGCCTGGGGCGTGGAAGCCCCCAACGGCTTCCTCACGGTCGTCTTCGTCGCCCACGAATGGTCCGGCGAGCCGGAGAACCGCGAACCGCGCAAGCACGCCCAAGTCCGCTGGGTCGACACCGGCGCCATCCCCAAGGAGTTCGTGGAGACCACCGCCAGCGCCCTTCATCGCTACCTGGCCGGCGAGCCTCAGGTGTCGCTGGACGGTTGGAACTGACTGAGCGCACCACTGGACATGACCCTGCATGAGGCGATCGATGGTCTCGGCGGCGCGGGGCCGTGACCGGTCCCCCGTACCGGTCACGACCCCGCTGGCGTGGAGATTGATCATGGTCCGATCAGCAGCAGCCGCCCGCAGTAGCAGGTTCCTCTGCCTCTGACGCTCCCGGGGTGGTGCAGCAGCTGCTGCCCTGCTGCTTGGTGAGGGTGTCGGCGTCGGCCTTGACGACGTACACCTCCCAGGGCTCCTGGCCAGGGCCGTGGACCCAGACCTTGTCCTGGAGGGCGTAACAGCAGGTGGTGTCAGCCTCCTCGGTGGTGGTCAGGCCCGCCTCGCTCAGGCGGGTAGTGGCGGCGTGAACGGACTCGGTCGATTCGACCTCGACGCCGAGGTGGTCCAGGCGGGTGGCCTCTTCCACGGTGCCTTCGATGAGGACGAGCTTGAGCGGGGGCTCGGTGATGGCGAAGTTGGCGTAGCCGTCGCGGAGTTTGGCGGGTTCGGTGCCGAACAGCTTGCTGTAGAAAGCGACGGAGGCGTCGAGGTCGGGGACGCGGAGGGCGAGCTGTACGCGGGACATGGCGTATCTCCTTGGATGGGTGAGGAGTTCAGCAGCCGCCAGAGGTGGCGGTCGGGGTGCCGACGCCGATCTGGAGGGTGGCCGGGGCGCCGCAGCAGCCACCGGCCTCGCCTCCCTGGGAGGCGGTGTCGGGGGCGTCGTAGAGGCCGGCACCGCCGCACACGCCGGTCTCCGGCAGGGTCAGCTCGACGCGCTCGGCGGCCTCGCGGTCGCCCGCGAGCGCGGCGGCGACGGAGCGGACCTGCTCGTAGCCGGTCAGCGCGAGGAACGTGGGCGCCCGGCCGTAGGACTTCATGCCGACGAGATAGACGTCCCGCTCGGGGTGGGCCAGCTCGTTCACGCCGTGCGGGTAGACCGTGCCGCAGGAGTGGACGTTCGGGTCGATCAGCGGGGCCAGCGCGACGGGGGCCTGGAGACGTTCGTCGAGGCCGAGGCGGACCTCGGAGAGGAAGGACAGGTCGGGGCGGAAGCCGGTCAGCACGATGACCTCGTCGACCGGGTCCAGGCGGCGGCCGTCCTCGGCGACCAGGACCAGCCGGTCACCGTCCCGTTCCACGGCCTGTGTACGGAAGCCGGTCACCGCGCTCGCGTGGCCGTCCTCGACGGCGGCCTTGGCGCGCAGCCCCAGGGCGCCCCGGGCGGGGAGCTGGTCGGCCTCGCCACCGCCGAAGGTGTTCGCACCGATGCCGCGCCGCAGGACCCATGCCGCGTGTGTGCCGGGCTCCTCCTTGGCGAGGTCGGCGAGGTAGGCCAGCGCGGTGAAGGCGGAGGCCCCGGAGCCGACGACCGCGGTGCGCTTGCCTGCGTACCGGGCGCGAATGGCCGGGTCCCGCAGGTCGGGGACGCGGTTGGAGATGCGGTCAGCCGCCGCCTTCTCGCCGAGGGCGGGGAGCCCGTCGGCGCCCATCGGACTGGGGATGGACCAGGTGCCTGAGGCGTCGATCACGGCGCGGGCGGCGATGCGCTCCTCGCGGCCGCCCACCAGCTCGATGTGCACGGTGAAAGGCTGCTCGTCGCGGTCGGCGTCGACGATGCGGTCGCGGCCGGCGCGCGCGACACCCGTCACGGTGGCGCCGTAGCGGATCTTGTCGCCGAGGACGTCGGCGAGCGGCTGCAGATACTGCTCGGCCCAGTCACCGCCGGTGGGGTACGTCGCGCCGTCCGGGCGGACCCAGATGGTGGGGGCGAGGAGCTTCTCGGCGGCCGGGTCGGTGACCTCGGCCCACGGGGAGAACAGCCGTACGTGCGCCCAGTCGCGCACGGCGGTGCCGGCGGAGGGGCCAGCCTCCAGGATCAGCGGTTCGAGGCCGCGCTCGACGAGGTGGGCGGCGGCAGCGAGGCCGACGGGGCCCGCGCCGATGACGACGACGGGCAGCTGGCCAGTGGCGGGCGCGTTCACGATTTCCCCTTTGCTTCGACATTTGCCGATGGCTTGCGCCGCCAGCATGGCAGCTGATTCGACAAGCGTCAACATAGACATTCATCGAAACTAGTCTGCTGCCCTCGCTCGCCGACTGAGACCCCTCGCCCGCCTGGTTCGACATGTGTCAACATAGATGCATGTCGAACACTAAGGTGCTGCCGTTGATCGAGCCCGCCTCCGACGCCGTGGCGCCGTGCTGCCCGCCGCTCACCGAGCGCCCTTTCACCGCGGACGAGGCCGAGACGGCCGCGCGGATGTTCAAGGCGCTGGGCGACCCGGTACGGCTGCGCCTCTTCTCGGCGGTGGCCTCGCACGAGGGCGGCGAGGCGTGCGTGTGCGACATCTCCGATGTGGGCGTCTCCCAGCCGACCGTCTCCCACCACCTGAAGAAGCTGAAGGAGGCCGGCCTGCTGACCTCGGAGCGGCGCGGTACCTGGGTGTACTACCGGGTGGAGCCCTCCGTGCTGGCCGCGATGGGCAAGCTGCTGACCATCGCGCCGGCAGCGGTCTGACCTCGCCCATCACCCCCCCCCCGGAGTACGCCACCGTGAGCAACCCGACCGGTGTGACCGTCGCGCCGATGGCCACCTCACATGCCGACGAGGTCCTGGCGATCTACCAGGCCGGAATCGACGAGGGCAACGCCACCTTCGAGACGGCCGTCCCGACGTGGCAAGCATTCGACGCTGCGAAGCTGCCCGGGCACCGCTTCGTCGCCCTGGACGAGCATGAGGTCGTGCTCGGCTGGGTGGCCGCCACAAAGGTCTCCGACCGCTGCGCCTACGCCGGTGTCGTCGAGCACTCCGTGTACGTCCACCCCGACGCCCGCGGCCGCGGAGTGGCTTCCACCTTGCTCAAGGCACTGATCGACTCCACCGAGGCGGCCGGGATCTGGACCATCCAGTCCGGCATCTTCCCGGAGAACACCGCCAGCATCGCCCTGCACCAACGGGCCGGCTTCCGCGTCATCGGCACCCGCGAGCGCATCGGGCGCCACCACGGCCGCTGGCGCGACGTGGTCCTGGTGGAGCGCCGTAGCGCGGTCATCGACTGACCAGTCCGCTTACGTGCCGGCCGCATCGGTGCGCTGCCGATTCCAGAGCGCCGAATATTGCTTCACCTCTTCCGGCGTGAGCTGGTTGTCTCCTTCTGTGCGCAGCAGGGTGGTGTCCCATGGGCGCGTTCCGTCAGTACGGAGAGTCAGCAGCACACCGAGCGTCGCCGTTTGATCCGCCAGGCCCGTCTGCTGGTGCAGCTCGTGATGGCGCAGCAGGACATATGACTGAAAGGCCGCCTGGATATCGGGGCCGAAGCGCGTCGCGCACCCGAAGATCATCTGTCGGGTGCCGGATGGATCGATGGAACGGCGCCAGCGCCACTTGCAGTGGCTGGGGGGAACCTGACGAACCTCGCGCAGCATGTCGAGCAGCAGCTGGCCCCACTCGGCGCGGGCGCCTACCGGCAGCTCGTCGACCTCGGAGAGCAGGAGCAAGCGGTTGGCTTCGCTCATGTGCTGGCCGAGCGGACTGATGGCGATGTCTTCAAGGATGAGGCGCATGACCCGGTGCGCGCGATCGGATCCCACCGGCGCCTGCGGAAGCAGCGGTACGGAGAAGTGGATCCCGCCGAGTTCGGCGACCTCAGGGCTTATCTCTCCGGGAGGCGCGTCGGCGTCCGCTGCAGCGAGGTCGTAGTAGCGCACGGGCTCGTCCCCGAGAGCCACCGAGTCCATGTTGGCCACGCGGAAGAGGTAGTTGACCACCGCGGTAGTCGAACGCAGCTGGTCGAACAGGAAGTCCCGGTCCCGCCGGGCCAGGGCTACGCAGGGCAGGCCGGGCAGCGCGCAGTCAACGACGGTGTCATCGGGTATGCGGTCGTGGTCGAGCACGACGACGCCGATCCACTGGTAGTCGTTGCCGTCGACGGTGAGAGTCTGGCCGCGTCCGTTCTCGAACTCAGCCGGGGCCGAACGCAGGCTGCGCACAGTCCCCTTCGCCTGGCGCGCAGCTTTGGCGCCCCTGTTCCGCAGCCAGTTCCGCTCACTGGCATCGTCCTTGTAGGCGCCCTCCCGGCTCTTGACCTGAACGACAACACCTCGGCTGCCGGTCAGAAGCATCCGGTCACCCAACTCCCGCTGCCCCGACGAGACACGCTTGATTGCGGAGTGGCAGACGAAGTCCGGGAGTCCCCACGTCGCCGCTGCTCGATGAGCCGCCATCTCCGCCCCGGTCCCCTGGTCGACACCTTCCGGGAGGGGAAGCGCAGCCGGCACGGTCCGCACGAACACACCTAGGGCCGTTTCCACCACGAGCGTCAGCTCAGGCAGGTCGTCGTTCCCGGCCGCAGCGGGTCTTGCTTGCTCCATCGCCCTATTAGACGCTCGGCCCAGGAGCGCACACAGCGAATTTCACCGACCGTGGCGACTTGGCACCTACCCGAGCGAGGCAGCGATTTCACGGGCGGTTTCCCGGGCCGACCGCCCGACCCCGATGAGCGTGGCCGAGGCCGGCCCGGTCCAGTCGCCGTAACCGAGCAGGTGCAGGCGCGGCTCGTCCACCACACGCGTACCGTCGACGGCGATGTGCCCGCGGCGGTCCCGCAGCCGGAGCGGTGCCAGGTGGGACAGCGCCGGTCGGAAGCCGGTGCACCAGATGATCGCGTCCGCCTCGGCGCGCGTGCCGTCGGCCCATTCGGCCCCAGTGGGAGTGAGCAGCGTGAACATCGGCGCCGCCCTGAGCAGGCCCCGGTCGCGGGCATCTCGGACCGGCGGTACGGCGACGACGTCCCCGAGCGAGGCGACGCCCCCCGTGTCCGTGCGCCCCTCGTCGAGGGCACGGCGGCGGGCGGTCGCGACGTCGAACAGAACGCGGCCGTCGACGTCGTCGGGCAGGAAACGGGGTGGGCGCTGCGTGACCCAGGTCAGCTCGGTGTTGTGGGCGAGGTCGGCGGCGATCTGGGCGCCGGAGTTGCCGCCGCCGACCACGATCACGCGGCGACCGGCGAAGTCCCGCGGGCTCTGGTAATCAACGGTGTGCAGCTGACGGCCACCGAAGTCTCCGCGGCCTGCAATCGCGGGCAGGAAGGGCCGCCACCAGGTGCCGGTGGCACTGATCACCGCTGCCGCCCGCCAGGTACCGGAGTCGGTCTCCACCCGCAGGAGTCGGCCGTCCCGGCGGATGCCGAGAACCCGTACGGGTCGCTCGACGGGCAACTCGTACCGCTTCTCATAGGCGGCGAGGTACTCCACAACGTGCTGCGCGTCGGGGTAGGTCGCGCCGGCCTGCGGTGGCATGAGGCGGCCGGGCAGGGAGGAGTACGCGGCCGGGGAGAACAGGCGAAGAGAGTCCCAGGTGTGCTGCCAGGCACCGCCCGGAGTGGTCTGGGCGTCGAGGATGACGAAGTCGACACCCAGCCGGCGCAGGTGGTAGCCGGCGGCAAGCCCGGACTGACCACCGCCGATCACCACGACCGGAGCGGCCGCGTCATTCGGCGGCTTCCCGCCCGGGCATGAAGACCAGCGCCACCAGCGCCAGTCCGACCACAGTTCCGGTGAGCTGCATGCCGATGAACCCCGCGACGGAAGCGGGCGCGATGCCGGCGAAGGTGTCGGTGAAGGCGCGGCCTATGGTCACCGCGGGGTTCGCGAAGGACGTGGACGAGGTGAACCAGTACGCCGCACCGATGTACGACGCCACCGCCACAGGCGCGAAGCGCAGGCGGTCGGTGCGGGCCAGGCCGAAGATCAGCAGGATCAGTCCGGTGGTCGCGACGACCTCGCCCAGCAGCAGATGGCCGGCCGATCGGTCGTGGGTGGACCACTTCACCAGCGGTTCGCCGAACATCGCGTCGGCCAGGACCGAGCCCGCGATCGCACCGGCGATCTGAGCGGGGACGTATACCGCCGCCTCGCGCAGCGTGACACCAGGGCCGCCGCGCCGGGCGGTCCACCACTCGGCCAGGGTGACGGCCGGGTTGAAGTGCGCACCGGAGACCGGACCGAGCAGGGTGATCAGGACGCCGAGCCCGAAGACGGTGGCCGTGGAGTTGGCCAGCAGCTGCAGCCCCACGTCCTTGGTCAGCTCCGTGGCCTGGATGCCGGAGCCGACCACGATCGCGACGAGCGCCGCCGTGCCGACCAGTTCGGCGGCGGCCTTGGCGAGCAGCGGAGGACGCCGGGGCGGAGTCGCGCCCGGAGCGGGCTGCGGCTCGGCAGCGGGGGCTATGGGGGACTCCCCTGTTCTGCCGTGCTGGGTGGCCTCGGTGGCGGTCAACAGGAACTCCTCGGTGCAGGTGGCTTTGGGGCGGGTCAGGGGCAGGACCGCTTCACGCTGTTCTCGGCGGTGGCACGCGCGGTCTCCGCGAGATCGGCGAACTGACCGGCAAGCGAGGCGATGACGTCGGGCTTGAGCCGGTAGTAGGTGAAGCGGCCGCACGGCTCCGTCTCCACGACCCCCGCCTCGCGCAGCACCTTCAGATGGTTGGAGAGGTTGGTCTGCTTGGCCCCCGTCTCCTCGATCAGGTGCGCCGTGCAGAGCGTCTCCTTGGCGAGCAGGGTGACGATCTGGAGGCGGAGCGGGTCCGCGAGAACCCGCAACAGATCAGTGTCGACTGACGTCAGCATGGACTGATACTTTCACATCATTCCTGGCTGATACCAGCCTGGGCTGATCCACCGACGAAGGAAGAACCGATGCCCTCCAGCCCGCTCGCCTCCGTGCTGTTCGTCTGCATCCACAACGCCGGGCGTTCGCAGATGGCCGCCGGCTTCCTCTCCCACCTCGCGGGCGACCGGATCGAGGCCCGCTCCGCCGGCTCCGTTCCCGCAGACCAGGTCAACCCGGCCGCCGTCGAAGCGATGAGGGAGGTCGGCATCGACATCGCCGACCAGCAGCCCAAGCTCCTCACGACCGAGGCCGTCCAGGCGTCCGACTACGTCATCACCATGGGCTGCGGCGACGCCTGCCCGATCTTCCCCGGCAAGAAGTACCTCGACTGGACCCTGGAAGACCCCGCCGGCAAGGGCGTCGAGGCCGTCCGCCCGATCCGCGACGAGATCAAGAAGCGGATCGATGCACTGATCTCCGAGATCGACGCCCAGCAGGAGGCGTGACATCCGCGACGGGCAGCGGCGCCGCCGATGTGATCGGCTCCGGATAGGCCACCGCCGTCGAGAATCTCCTACCACCCGGCGGGTGCACCCCCTTCACAGAACGCACGTTCGACGTGAAGGATGGGCGTGATCGCGTGCCAGTTCGGTACGTCGCTCGTTAGGCAGCGCAGTCGAAGCGCAGAGTGGGCAAGCGCTGGTTCGCCCTTGCCCTACTGCTACGGGAGGGGACCCATGGGCGATCGCAGCACCATCGAGTGGACTGAGGCGACCTGGAATCCCACCACTGGCTGCGATCGCATCTCCCCCGGGTGCGACAACTGCTATGCCCTGACGTTATCCAGACGCCTCAAGGCGATGGGGGTGGCCAAGTATCAAGCAGACGGTGACCCCAGGACCTCCGGTCCCGGCTTCGGCCTCGCCCTGCATTCGGACACGCTGGCCATCCCACGCCAGTGGAAGACCCCCCGCATGGTTTTCGTCAACTCAATGAGCGACCTGTTCCACGCCAAGGTGCCCTTGGACTTCGTACAACAGGTCTTCCAGGTAATCGCCGACACGCCACAGCACACCTATCAACTCCTGACGAAGAGGGCCCGCAGACTCCGGCGACTGGCAGGCCAACTCGACTGGCCTCCCAACCTCTGGATGGGCGTCTCCGTCGAGGACGCGGATCACCTGGATCGCATTGACGATCTGCGTCAGGTGCCAGCCGCCGTGCGGTTCTTGTCCTGTGAACCACTGCTCGGTCCTCTGACAGGTCTGCGTCTGGACGGCATCGGCTGGGTGATCGCAGGTGGAGAGTCCGGCCCCCAGCACCGCCCCGTGCAAGAGGAATGGCTGGTCGAGATCCGCGATGCCTGCAACGAAGCCGACGTGCCGTTCTTCTTCAAGCAGTGGGGCGGCCGCACACCGAAGTCCGGAGGCCGTGAGCTCGCCGGCATCACGTGGGACCAGATGCCGTCCCGGCTGCACGTGGCAGCAGCGCAGTAACGGCCAATCTTCAACAGGCGCCGTACGCGCTCTGGTGGCATATGGCAACGGTGTGTGACCCTCTCCCTAGCAGGGCCGTATCGGAGTAGGGGGGAGCGGTCATGGCCGTACCGAAGGATGCCGTGTGGGAGCGCGATCCGCACACGGCCGCCAAACACGACTTACTCAAGCAGTACTTGGAAGCGTGGGCGCCGATTCTGCTGTCGCGGAACGATGTGATCACATACGCGGAAGGGTTCGCAGGGGCCGGCGTCTACAAGCAGGGCGAGCCCGGATCTCCCGTCGTCGCCTACGAGGTCTTCGCCCGCGCTCTGCACCGTTCCCCGAAGCGCATGTGGCTGGTCCTCATGGAAGAGGATCCCCGACGGGTAGAAGAATTGCAGCGTCAGATGGCCCTCGCTCAGTCGAGATACGAGGAAGACATCACTGCACGTCTGTCGATCGACATCGAGCAGGGAGACTTCCACCCGGCCCTTCTGAGGAAACTGCAGCGCACCGGCAGGCTGGGCAAGCCCCTCTTCGTCCTCCTGGACAGCTTCGGCGGGCCCGACATCCCGTACTCGCTCCTGCATGACCTCGGCCGCCACCGAAGCACTGAAGTCATGGTCACCTTCGAACCTGCCTTCCTCACCCGGTTCGCCGAGAGACACGACGGCCACCGGCAACTCGGCGACGAAGCCTTCGGCAGCCAGGAGTGGCAAGACGTATTCCGGCAGCCGTCCTCGCACAAGTTCACCTTCCTGCGCGAGCAATACCGAGCCACGTTACGCCGGGCCGGTTTCACGCACACGCTGTACTTCGAGATGGTCGACGAGGGCGGCAGGAAGCTGTACCTGATCTTCGGCACCCAGCACGAGCGAGGACTGGAGAAGATGAAGGACGCTATGTGGAAGGTGGACCCTTCCTACGGCGTCCGCTACCGCGACCCCAGGGACACCGAACAGCAGATGCTGGATCTCGTATTCGAACCGGATACGGCTCCGCTACGACGGATCCTGCATGACTTCATATCCGAAGCGCCCAAGGGGCGAACTGTCCCGGAACTCCAGCGCTACACGCTCTTGGAGACCGTCTACCGGCCCGCCCAAGTGATCACGGCCGTCCGACAGCTGCGTGAGTCGGGCGCCGTGACGACAGAACCGCGCGCCATCAACACCAAGACCCGAGTAAGCGCGGCTGCAACGAGTCCCTCTGCCGGTCCCTCAGCCGAGCAGGGTGCCCTCTGGTGAAAGGCCACCAGGGCACATCCAGGGCACATGAGCCCGGGAAACGGTGTTGACCTGTGAGAACTACGGAGAGGAGTTACCCCAGGTCAGCACCATTTTCCGTGCGAACCCCCAGGTCAGCGACCCGCCGCTCCCAATCGCTCCACGAGTGGCAGGACTTCTCGCATCGGCTGCATGAGGCGGCGCATCAGCCGTATTGCCTGGTGTGGCCCTGAGCCGGGGTTTCTTGGGGATTGGGCGGGGCTTTCGGGCTCCGCCCTCGTCATGTGCCGGGAGGGGCCGTCAGGCGGCCAGGGCACATTGGTTTTGCCGGGGGCACTGATGCGCCCTGGGCTTCTCGTGCCGGCTCCTCCGTGCAGGCGTCATCGATCGCCGTGCGGGTCCGCGTCTCGCTGGACGGCAGCAGGTGCGTGTACGTCCGCAGGGTGACCTCCCAGGCGGGCAGTCAGGCATGCCTTGGCCGCGGGCCACTCGTCGGCGAGGAGCGAGAAGTACACCGTGTCCCGCCAGGTGCCGTCCGGGCGTCGGCGGTGACGGCGGAGTACGCCTTCTCGGCGCGCCCCGATACGTGCGATCGCCGCCTGTGAGCGGCGATTGAGGTGATCGGTCTTCAACTGCACGCGGCCCATGCCCAGATCTTCGAAGGCATGGGTGAGCAGGAGCAGCTTCGACTCGGTGTTGACTGCGGTGCGCCAGTACGCGCGCCCGTACCACGTCCAGCCGATCTCCAACCATTCGTCGGCCACGTTGATGTCCATGTACGTGGTCCAGCCGATGGCTTGGCCGGTGGCACGGTGGATGACCGCAAAGGGAACGTATACGCCCTGCTCGGCGGCCTTGAGCAGCGTGGCGAGCTTGGCGCCCAATTCCGCCTGCGTCTGTGGCGCCGGCCCGCCCTGCCACCGCCACACCTCCTCGTCACCGCCTCCCGCCTCGAAGAGATCACCGAGATGCTTCACGGCGAGTGGCTCCAGGCGTACTTGGCGACCGGTGAGCGTGATGGGCAGTGGAGTCCGAGCAGGCATGGACGGAAGGTATCGGGGTGTCGCCCTAGGAACAACTCGATTCTGCCCTAGTGCAATTGCGCCACACCGGGGCGCGCAGCAGACTTCCGATCACCCGGTGGACCACTTGAGGTAGGCGGCGGTCTCGTGGAACCCCGGACCACGATAGAAGTCGGCCGCCCTGCGGGTGGGTGCCCTGCCTGCTGCGGCAGCGTCGATGATCCGAGGGAACGTGACGTCGTCGAAGACCTCGCGGTCGGGACGGTAGCTGGTCACGAATCCGCTCAGCAGACGGTAGATGTCATCGACGTCCGAGGGCGCGGCGTCGCGAATGTCACGCCG
This sequence comes from Streptomyces sp. S.PNR 29, assembly GCF_030386795.1. GTDB lineage: Bacteria > Actinomycetota > Actinomycetes > Streptomycetales > Streptomycetaceae > Streptomyces. The sequence continues at coordinate 78,844 of NZ_JANUQM010000001.1, read as the reverse complement.
GCCCTTCCGTCGGCACAGCGGCGATCGGCGCCGTGGTTGCTGCCGGAACGGCGGCCAGGAGCTCCGCCGCCTCGATCTCCATGCTGCTGCCGGGCCGACTGCTTCCGCAGTGCACACGTCCCTGGCGTTCCTCTCGCTGCTGCCCGACAGCGCCGAGCAGCACGCCGTGCTGCGCCGCCGCCTGGACTTCCTGGAGGCTCCCGCCAGCTTCTTCTACGACGGTGACACGCCGCTGCGCGCCGAGCAGGTCGCCGACCCCTACCGGCGCGGCATGCTGCTCACCGCCCGCGCCACCAGCCGCGCCGAACGCGCCTGGCTCCACGAGGTCCTGGACGGCGACGGCGGCCGAGCAGCGGACGAACAGCCCCACCCGCAGACCCACACCCGTGATCGGAAGGACTGAACATGCTCGCGTCATGGTACGACCAGCAGGGCCCGGCCGCCGAAGTGCTCCAGGTCGGTGAGCTGCCCGACCCCACTCCCGGCCCCGGTGAGGTCCGTGTCCGCGTCACCGTCTCCGGCGCCAACCCCGGCGACACCAAGAAGCGTCGCGGCTGGACCGGCTCGGCCATGCCCTATCCGCGGGTGATCCCGCACAGCGACGCCGCCGGCATCATCGACGCCGTCGGCCACGGCGTCGACGCGCGCCGCGTGGGGACGCGCGTGTGGGTGTACGGCGCCCAGTCCTACCGCCCCTTCGGCACCGCCGCCCAGTACACCGTCGTGCCCGGCGACCTCGCCGTCCCGCTGCCCGACCATCTGTCCGACGATCTCGGCGCGAGCATGGGCATACCCGGCATCACCGCGCACCGCACCGTCTTCGCCGACGGCCCCGTCGACGGCAAACTGGTGCTGGTCAACGGCGTCCTCGGCGGGGTCGGCTCACTGGCCGCCCAGCTCGCCCGCTGGGGCGGGGCCACGGTCATCGGCACCGTCCGACGCGGCACCGAACTGGAAAGGATCGATCCCGAGGTCGTCTCCCACGCCGTCGCCCTCGACTCAGGCGACCCCGCCGCCGCGATCCGCGCCCACGCACCCGGCGGCGTGGACCGGATCATCGAGGTCGCCCTGTCCGACAACGCCGACCTGGACGACGCCGTCGCCGCGAACGGCGCCGTCATCGCCGCCTACGCCACCCGCGACGACCGCACCGAGATCCCGTTCTGGACCCTGCTGTTCGACAACGTCACCCTGCGCCTGCTCGCCAGCGACGACTTCCCCGCCGAGGCCAGGCGCCAGGCCGCCCGCGACCTCACCGCCGCGGCCGCCGTCGGCGCCCTCACCGTCGATGTCGGCGACCGCTTCCCGCTCGCCGACATCGCCAAGGCCCACGACCACATCGACGCCGGCGGTCGCGGCCGTGTACTGATCGACATCCCCCGGTGAAGAAGCTCCGACGTGACCTCCTCATCTCGCCGCAGTCGAGCGTGAGGGCGGTGCGGGCGAGGGGGGGAAGCCTCCGCCGCCGGTTCCGGAATCTGCGGGTCGGGCGCGGTGCGGGGGCCTGGCAGCATGGCCGCTGCGGCGGCGAGATCAAGGTGGGAGTTCGTGTCCAGCTCGAACCGGCCGAAAGGGTTTCAGGGTCCAGAACAGCGGAGACAGGGCCCGCCGGTCGGCATCGGTGAGCCGCTTCTGTCACTTCTCACCCAACTCGACCGCCAGCCACTCGGCGAGCTGGGCCTGGTCCTCCTCGGTGCACTCACGGAAGCCGAACGCGCCCGGATCTCCATCCGGTGCCGCTTGATCGCCCGCCCGCCCAGTCGTATGCGGCCCACTGTTCCACGGGCACGACCGTCGTGCTGGTCCACGGGGCGATGCACACCCTGTGGGTCCCGCCCGCCGCATCGCCTCCCGCTGCCGTGCAAGTGCCCGGCAGCGACTCCGACGGCGCCGGAGCCGACTGATCGGGGCGTCAGCCGCCTCCACGAGGTGCTTGCCGGTGCCGGCATGGGAGACCGTCACACCGAACGCCGCGGTGCTCGGTGAGCCGTACTCCCCCCAGGTGGCCACGGCCGACTCGACCCCGTCCCAAAGGCGGCGCGGGCCGCCCTGACGGACCTGCCAGCCGTCGTCCATGGGAGCGAGGACTGCGAAGTGGGTGGCGGCTGCCGGACGTTCCGCGTGCGCCGACCGCGCCCGGCTGGTTCCTGGACGGCGAGTTCGCCCTCGACCTCCACGACCCGTTCCTCGGCGGACACGGCCGCTGGACGGCAAGGCCGCCCGCGTCCCGACGGACCGGAAGCCCGGTACGTGCCCCCGCGCAAAGGGACCCCCGGCTACGGGCCCTGGGCCCGTTCGGCCGTGGTGCCGGCAGCGGGCGTCGGGCGTACCGCCCGACAGGACGGCCGGGGTGTGGTGTCCTGTCGGGCCGATGCGTGTCTGCTGGGATCACTTCTTCACGTACAGCACCTGGTGGAGGAGTGGGAGGTCCGCGCCTCCGCGGTATTCCTCATGGCACAGGTAGGCGGTCCAGCGCCCCTCCGTGATGCCCTTCTTGCCCTGGGCCTCGCAGTACGCCTTCGAGTCCGGGGTGGCCAGCCAGGCGGCCTCGTAGACGTATCCCTGCGGCGGGGCCCATCCTGCCGGAAGCTGCTGGGCGGGTCCGCAGTCGGCGAAGGGGACAGCGCTGCCGCGGCAGATCTTGGCGAGAGGGGCGCCGGCGTATTCCTTGTACACCGGCACCGATCCGGAACCGCAGTTCGTCGCCAGCTTGGTGAGGGGCCCGGGGAAAGTGCCGATCATCGGCTGGATCACGAGCGAGTAGCACTCCGCACCGGTGTTCCGAAGCTCTCCGTTTAACGCGCTTTTCCCCTCAACAGAACTGATAACGCCAGAAGCGCTTGCGGTTCCGTGCGTAACAGACCAGTCGGCCGCTGCTTTCTCGACGCCTCGGTTGCCGTCCGAGGCCGTGTCAGCTGCCGTCGCCGTGGCTGAGACGGAGACGGTGAGCAGGGCGCTGACGGTAGCGGCCGCGACCGTCCATCCACGCATGCGCATCAGAGCAGTTCCTCCTCGGTTTCCGCTGTGGCCACGGCCCGCTGCGCCACGGCTCTCGCGAGGAGCCGCGGTCACTCAGCGTGACCGTTGACCATGGTCGGGTAAACGCTACAAGCGTTCGACAGACGGTCAACGCGTTTATGGAGCGACACCGAGGGATCCAGCCAAGTCGGCGTCGGGCGCCTCGGGCGGTGCGTCGAGGTGGTCCCCCGCCGGGTGGGTCAGCCCTTGACCGCCGAACTGGCAACCCCCTGCACGAACCACCGCTGGAAGAACGCGAACACGACCAGTACCGGCAGGACCAGAAGGACGCCGAAGGCGAGGACCTGGCCCCAGTCCACGGGCTGCTGGCCCTGGAAGACGCTCATCTGCAGGGGCAGGGGGCGGACGGCGGGGTCGGAGACCATCAGGACCGGCCAGAGGAAGGAGCCCCACTGGGTGAGGAAGGTGAGGATCGCGACCGAGGCGAACACCGGCTTCGACATCGGGACGATGATCGCGAAGAAGGTGCGCCAGGGGCCGGCGCCGTCGAGTCGGGCGGCTTCCTCGATGCTCGGCGGGATCGCGCGGAAGAACGTGGCGAACTGGTAGATGGAGAAGGCGTTGGCGATGAAGGGGACGGCCTGGATGTAGATGGTGTTGCGCTGGTCGTTGAGCATGTAGAAGAGCGGGACCGCGACCGCTTCGAACGGGACCAGCATCAGCAGCAGGACGAGCGTGAACACGGCGCCCTGGCCTCGCCAGCGCAGTCGGGACAGGCCGTAGGCGGCCATGGAGTTGACGATCAGTCCGCCGAGGACCACGACGGCGGACAGGAGCACCGAGATGCCCATGAAGCGCCAGAAGTAGCCGGTGGCGTCGGAGTCGAAGTTGTCCAGGACGGCTGTGTAGTTGTCCAGGGACAGGTGGGTGGGGAGGAAGCCGGTCAGGCCGTTCAGGACCTCGTCGGACGGCTTGAAGCTGCCGAGGATCAGATAGAGCACCGGCAGGACGAAGATGAACGCCAGGACGCTCAGAACGGCGTAGTCGAGGAAGCGGCGCAGGGGTGTGCGGGTCATGGTCAGTCCTCGTTGCCGGGGCGGACGGCGCGGCGCTGGATGAGGGTCAGGACGACGACGATCAGGAAGAAGACGACGGTGATCGCGGAGGCCTGGCCGATGTTGTTCTGGTCGAAGGCCGTGGTGACGGCCTGGTACATCACGGTGCGGGTGGCGTCCTCGTCGAGTCCGCCGCCCTTGACGAGGACGTAGACCTGGTCGAAGACGCGGAAGGACAGCACCGAGGTGAGCAGGGCGACGAAGACGAGGGTGCCGCGGATGCCGGGCAGGGTGACGTGGCGGAACTGCTGCCAGCGGGAGGCCCGGTCGAGTTGGGCGGCCTCGTAGAGCTCACCCGGGATCTGCTGGAGGCCGGCGAGCAGGATGACCATCTGGAAGCCGACGCCCTGCCAGATGGACAGCACGATGATCGAGGCCATGGCGGTGAGCCCGTCACCGAGCCAGTCGAACGCGCCCCAGTTGCCGAAACTCACCGCGTGCAGCGCGGAGTTGAGCAGTCCGTCGCCGCTGCGGGCGAGGATGAGCCGCCAGATGACGGCGACCAGGGCCATGGGGAAGACGACGGGCAGGAAGAACAGGGACCGGAACAGGCCGATGGCCTTCAGCTTGCGGTTGAGGAGGATCGCCAGCGCCAGGGCCAGGCCGGTCTGCAGGGGTACGACGGCCACGGCGAAGGTCAGGTTGTTCAGCAGGGCCCTGAGGAACGGGCCGGACATGTCGGGGTCGGTGAACAGGCGCCGGTACTGCTCCACTCCGAAGAAGGTGGGTGCCAGGGGGGAGCCGAGGCGCACGTTGTAGAAGGAGAGCACGACGGCGTAGACGAACGGGATGCCGACGAAGGCGATCAGGCCCCCGAGGGCGGGCGCGGACATGAGCAGTCCGTGCACCCAGTCGCGGTTCCTGCGGGGCGGCCCCGCGGACCTGGCGCGTGTCCTGCGTGCGGGTGGGCCCTCGCTCTGGTGGCGGCCGGAGGGCGCGGCGGCCGCGGGTTCCACGGTTGTCACGAGAAGTCCTGTTCCCGGCGGGGCGGACGGCCTTGTGTCCAAGGTGTCCGCCCCGGCCGCTCTGTCCTGCGGGATTACTGGATCTTGTAGCCGGCGTTGTCGGAGAAGTCCTGGTCGATGGCGCGGGCGGCCTTCTCCAGGGCGCTCTTCGGGTCGGCGCCGCCGTACACCGAGTTGAGTGCCTCGCTGAACTTGGCGGTGACCGTGGGGTATCCGGCGCTGACCGGGCGGGTCACGGCGACACAGGACTTGGTGATGTCGCTGTCGCCGCAGGGCTTCGCGAGCTGGTCGGCGTAGAGCTGGAGCGGGCCGCCCTGCTTGTACAGCTCACTCTTGGCGAGCACGGACTTGGTGGCGGGCGGGGCGCCGTTGGCCGTCGTCATCGCGGCGACGTTGGTGTCGTTCAGGAGGGTGTCGAGGAACGCGCCGGCGGCCTTGGCGTTCTTGGTGTTGGCGCCGATGCCCCAGGCCCAGGAGCCCTGGCCGGTCTTGGGGCCGTTGCCGAAGTCGGGCAGCGGCAGCACGACGAGGTCGTCGCCGAGGGCCTTGCCGTAGGCGGGGTACATCCAGTGGCCGACCCAGCTGAGGCCGACGCGGCCCTTGGCGAAGGCGTTCTGGTCGGTGTTGGGGTCGGTGTACTTCTTCCAGGACTGGAAGGTCTTCAGTGCCGACACCACGGCGGGGGTATCGAGGGCGCCGTCCGCCTTGCCGTCCTTCAGCAGGGAGCCGCCGGCCGACCAGACGATGGGCGCGAAGCCGTAGGTGCCCCACTCGTTGGCGTAGCCGGTGCCCTCCTGCAGGTCCAGGCTCTTGCCGTCGGAGTCCTTCGCGGCCAGCTTCTTCACGGCGTCGGTGAACTCGGCGGCGGTCCAGGCGTCGGACAGGCCCTTGGGGTACTTCACCCCGGCGGCGTCCAGCAGCTTCTTGTTGCCGTAGACGCCGAGCCCCGAGTCGTACATGCCCAGGCCGTAGTGCTTGCCGTTGACCTCGCCCTGGGCCTTGATGGCGTCGGTGGCGTTCGCCATGGTCTTGCCGGAGACGTAGGCGTCGAGCGGGGCGAGCTTCTTGTTGTAGACGAAGTTCGCCATGGTCGGGCCGTCGAACTCCATCACGTCCGGCAGCTTGGAGGCGTCGGTCGTGGTGATGGTCTTGGTGTAGTCGGTGTCGGGGATCAGCGTCAGCTTGACCTTGATCTTGTCCTGCGAGGAGTTGAAGGACTTCACCGCGTTCTGCAGGGCGGTGGCCTCGCTGGCCTGGCCCTGGTGGGCCCAGACGGTGATGGTGCCCTTGCCGCTGCCGGCTTCGGCGGAGGTGTCGGTGGTGCCGCCTCCGCCGCAGGCGGCCAGCGCTGTCAGGGGGAGGGCGAGGGCCAGGGCCGTACGGGCCGTCCGGCGGGCTCTTCCGTTGCCGACGCTCATGGTGGGTGCCTCCGGTGTGTGGTGCGGGTGAGGGTGGGTGGTGCGGAGTTGCGTTGGGGGAAGCAGGTGCGTTGGGGCGATTCGGGGTTGCCACCGGGCGTACGGCGACGGCGGCCGAGGCGGCGTCATGTGGGCTGCCCCTGCGGCAGTGCGGTCTCGGCGCTCGGTTCCTTGATCACGAGGGGCAGCAGCTCCCAGGCGTCGACGGTGTAGCGCAGGTGGGTGTCCGGCGCGGTGTGGGCCTGCAGTCGCCACGGGCCGTCGCCCGTCGGGTAGAAGCGCAGGGTGAGTACCTGGCCGGTGGAGGTCAGGAAGACTTCGGCGATGGAGTGGTCGACGACCAGGCGCAGGTCGACCGGCTGATCCGCGGGGCAGGGCATCCGGTAGGAGCCGCCGCGGGCGCGGTCGTCCAGGCTGGCGTGGTCGCGGTCGACGACCAGTTCGCCCGTGGCGGCGTCGAGGCGGATGTCGAGGTACTCGGATCCGTCCGGGCTGGTCAGCAGCCGCAGGCCGGCCGGACCGGTCGTCTCCAGACGGGCCGTCAGGTCGAAGGCGCGGCCCACGCCGCCGAGGTCCACCGGCTCCGGGCCCTGGGTGACGCCCTCGGCCTGCACGGCGTACTCGCCGCGCAGGGCCAGTAGTTCGGCCGCGGGCCGCTGCCGCAGCGTGCCGTCACCGCCGACCGAGATCTCGCGGGGCAGGGTCAGCACGCCGGCCCAGCCGTCCGAGACCGACCACGCTTCCTCGCGGGCTTCCCCGGACCAGCCCCACAGCAGCCACCGGTCGGCCGGTGCGCGCAGCAGCGCGGGTGCGTAGCAGTCCGGTCCGTGGTCCACGAGGGCGGGCGGGCCGGCCTCGAAGACGTCGCCGTGTTCCTCGCCGACCAGGGCCGTGACGCAGCGTGGGCCGTCGTGGTCGTTCCAGGCGCTGAAGATGAGGGCACCGGGCCGTCCGGACCGCGCCGGAAGGTACTGGGGGCACTCCCAGCCTTCACCGGTGTGCAGGCCGGTGTCCCCGACCGGCTCCTGCTCGCGGGCGTCGAAGAGGCCCAGGTAGGTCCAGGTGTCCAGGTCGGGCGACTCGTACAGCAGGGCCGCGCCGCGGCCGTCCGCGAGAGCGGCGCCGACCAGCATCCGCCAGCGGTCGCCGTCCCGCCAGACGTACGGGTCGCGGTACATGGTGCAGCCTTCGGGCCATGCGGGGACGACCAGTTCTCCCCGCGGGCTGAAGGTCCGGCCGCTGTCGCGGGACGTGGCGCTGGTGACCGGCTGGTGCTGAGGTGAGCGGTCCCAGCGGTTCGCGGAGTAGAAGGCGACCAGCCGGTCGCCGTCGGACACGGCGTTGCCGGAGAAGCAGCCGTCGGCGTCCTCGCCGCCCGGGGCCGGGGACAGCGCGATCGGCAGCGCCTCCCAGCTCAGCAGGTCGGGGCTGCGGAAGTGGCCCCAGTGCATGTTCGCGTGGGTCGCACCGTACGGGTTGTACTGGTAGCAGACGTGGTAGTGGCCGTCATGGAAGACCAGCCCGTTGGGGTCGTTGATCCAGTTCCGGGGCGGGCGCAGATGCGCGACGGGCCGGTACGGATCGCAGGGCGCGGTGGACACACACGTGCCTTTCGATGGTGCAGGGAGCATGCGGGGAGGGGACGGTCACCGGACGAGGCCGGGCCCGGTCCCCGCGCAGGACTCGGTGAAGGCGGCTTCCACCAGCACTCGTCGCACGCCGCCGTGGCACGGCGACGGGGCGCGTCCGGCGCGAGGCCGGTGGCGCGGTGCGGGAAAGCCTTGCTGAAGCGCCGACGCCGGGCCGGGCGTCGGGTCGGGTCGGCGGGAGGGGCGCGGCTCAGGACTGGGGCGGCATCGCGCGATCCGTCCCGTCCATGCCCACCGGTTCGGCGGAGGCGGCGTCGGGGATCAGCGCGCTTCGGCGCCTCGACGGCTCATGGAGAATCCCAGGGGACATGTGTGTACCCTCACTGTGTTCCAACGTACTGGCAGGACTGACGGCCGGTTGCGACGGTCGCCTGTCGTGGTGCGCATGCTTCGCCGCCCCGGGGTCAGAGTCGGGGCGGCGAAGCGACCGATGCCCGCGCCACCAGCGGGCAAGGCAGCAATTCCGGTGTGCCCGGGCCCGGTGGCCGGCCCGGCGTCTTGGTGAGTGCGAGCAACTGGGCCACGGCCCGTGCCCCCATCTCGTAGTGCGGGAGCTGAACCGTGCTCAGCTGGGGATGAACGGCCTCGCAGACCAGCTCCTGGTTGTCGAACCCGATGACCGACAGGTCGCCGGGGATGGAGAGCCCCAACTCGGCGGCAGCCCGGTAAGCACCGGCGGCCATCCGGTCGTTGAAGCAGAACAACGCCGTGGGGCGCTGCTGCGCCGTCAGCAGACGCCGGGCGGCACGGTAGCCCGTGGTCACATCACCGCCGACCGTGTTGAAGGGCACGGCCGTCTCGGCGGCGACCAGCGACGGGTCGTAGGGGACGCCGACCTCGGCCAGCGCCTTGCGGTAGCCCTCCAAGCGGCCCTGCCGGGCGGGCAGGTCGACGGTCTGCACGGTCACGCCGATCCTGCGGTGCCCGTGGTCGGTCAGCTCGCGCACCGCCGTGTAACCGCCCTGGACCTCGTCGGGCACCACGAAGGGGACGGCGGGGTCGTCGGAGCGCGCGTCCAGCAGCACGGTGGGTGTCGAGCGCAGGCTGTCCGGCAGGTCCACGACGCGGTGGTACATCGCCGCGTACAGCACGCCGTCCACCTGCCGCTGGAGCAGCATCTCGATGCTCGTGCGCTCCAGTTCGGCGTCGCCGCTGGTGTTGACCAGCAGCAGCACCAGGCCCTCGGCCGCGGCGGCCTCCTGGGCGCCCAGGATCATCCGGCCCGCGTGCGGGGTGGTGGCGATCTCGTCGCTGACGAAGCCGATGGTCTGCGAGCGCTGGGTCCTCAGCCCCCGTGCGAGTCCGTTGGGCGCGTACCCGAGTTCCTGGGCGGCCTGCCAGACGCGCTTGCGGGTCTCCTGGCTGATCCGCTTGCCCTCGACCCGGTTGAGGACGTGCGACACCGTCGCGGTGGAGACACCCGCCGCGGCAGCCACGTCCTTGATCCCGATCCGGCGCGCCATTCCCCCGCCCAAAGTAGTGGATTTCGGGTTGGCTAATCGTTTAGCCAACCGCGTGCCCATGAGCGTGCCCATGACCAGAGCGTCTGTCAATGGCCTGTTACCAACTCTTGCCCGCTGTGTGTCCTGCGGGACGGGGAGCCGTCCCCGTGACCGAGCGATCCGCCAAGGCGTCACCGTCCGGTGACGGCCGTCAGTCACCACCGTCCCGGCGCTCCCGCTCCTCCGGCGGGCCGGGCGGCGGCGCGGTCGTCGATCGGGGGATCAGGGTCGTGGGCAGGACGATGTGCCGCTCGCGGTCCCCCGCGGACGCGTCGCCGTCGCCGTCGTCGATGAGTCGCAGGGCCAGCTCGCCGGCCACCCGCCCCATGTCCGTCGGCGACTGGGCCACCGTGGACAGGTCGAACCACTCGGCCAGTTGCTGGTCGTCGAAGCCGAGGACCGACATCCGCTGCGGGACCTCGATCCGGGTGGCGCGCAGGGCCGAGATGACGGCGGCGGCCAGCTCGTCCTGCTCGGCGAAGACGGCGGTGGGCGGTTCGCGGAGGCCGAGCAGTTTCCCGACCGCCTCCAGAGTGGTCCGCCTGTCCTGGGGCCGGGCGGCGACCACCAGGTCGTCGTCCAGGGGGACGCCCGCCTCGGTGAGCGCCTCGCGGTAGCCGGTCAGCCGTTCGTGGGAGCTGAAGGTGAAGCCGCTGGCGCCGACCGTCGCCACGAAGGCGATACGGCGGTGGCCGAGGTTGAGCAGGTGCCGGGTGGCCGTGCGGGCGCCGGCGACGTCGTCGACGTATACGCTCGGGCGGCCCTCGACGTGCTGGCTGACGTAGATGACCGGCATCCCCAGGTCGTCCAGGTGGGCGCTCTCCTCGTCGGTGAGGTCGAAGGAGAACACGAGCAGCGCGTCGGCGTTCCGCCGGGCGGGGAGGTGCTCGAAGAACGCGGCGCGCTCGGCCATGTCGGGGATCACATAGACCGCCAGCTGCATGTCGGCCGCGCGCAGCAGCAGGGCCAGGCTGGACAGGGCCGAGCCCATGAACCACGAGTTGAGCGTGGGGACGAGCACCGCCACCACGCCGGTCCTGCCGGTGACCAGGCTCGCCGCCTGCCGTGAGACCCGGAACTTCAGCTCGCGCGCGGCCTGTTCGACGCGGGCGCGGACGTCCGGTGAGACGGTCGGCAGGCCGCGCAGGGTGCGCGAGACGGTGGACGGGGAGACCCCGGCCCGTTCGGCGACGTCGGCCATCGTGGGGTGCCGCTGAGCTGGAGGCATGAGCGGACGCTAACACGGCCAGGGTCCGCCGGGCGGCTCGCTGGGACAGCGCTGTCATGGCGTTTTTGCCGGGTACGTAGGGCCCATTACCCGGAATTTGCGGACCGTTTCCCCCTGATTGCACGCCTGCCGTGCAAACGTTGTCCCACTGGGGTCGAAGCCGCCACCAAGAGGTCGGCCATCGAGGCTTCGACCTGCGCCTTTCTTCACCGTGCCCCGTGACAGCACAGTCTCGCCGCACACCGCCACCCTCATCGAGGAGAGAGACCGTGAAGAACACCAGGACCACCAGAGCCCTTCAGGGTGCGGCCACGCTCGCCGCCGCCGGGCTGCTCCTCACCGCCTGCGGCTCGTCCGGCGGCAGTGCCTCCACCGGGCAGGCCCAGGGCACCTCCTTCACCGGCCGTGGGCCCATCACGTACGTGGCGGGCAAGGACACCACCGGCACCGTCCAGACGATCATCAACCGGTGGAACAAGCTGCACCCGAAGGAGAAGGTCACCTTCATCCAGCTGCCGACGGACGCCGACTCGCAGCGGCAGCAGATGATCCAGAACGCGGAGACGAAGTCCGACGCCTACACGGTGCTCGCCACGGATGTCGTGTGGACGTCGGAGTTCGCCGCCCACCAGTGGATCGAGCCGCTGCCCGCGAGCCGGTTCCCGTTGCAGAAGATGCTGAAGCCGGTGGTGGAGACGGGGAAGTACCGCGGCAAGCTGTATGCCGTACCGGCCAGTTCGAACGGCGGGATGCTGTTCTACCGCAGCGACCTGCTGAAGAAGGCCGGCATCACCGGGCCCCCGGCCACCTGGGCCGAGATGACGGCCGACTGCGCCAAGGTGCGGAAGCTGCCCGAGGCCAAGGGCATGTCCTGCTACGCCGGGCAGTTCCAGAAGTACGAGGGCCTGACGGTGAACTTCTCGGAGGCCGTGAACTCCGCGGGCGGTCAGGTCACCGACGCGAACGGCAAGCCCGACGTCGACACCCCGCAGGCCAGGAAGGGCCTGGACTTCCTCGTCAACTCCTTCAAGGACGGGACGATCCCCAAGGAGGCCATCACCTACCAGGAGGAGGACGGCCGTCAGGCCTTCCAGTCCGGGAAGCTGATCTTCCTGAACAACTGGCCGTACGTGTACTCCCTGGCGCAGAAGAGCAAGATCGCGGGGAAGTTCGCGGTCGCGCCGCTGCCCGGCCTGAACGGGCCCGGCACCTCCAGCCTGGGCGGCTCGAACCTGGCCCTGTCGTCCTTCGCCAAGAACAAGGCCACCGCCCTGGACTTCATGGAGTTCTTCAGCAGCGAGGAAAGTGCCAGGTACTTCCTCAAGAACGCCTCGCTCGCCCCGCCGTACGCCGACCTGTACGACAACGCGACGCTGGACAAGCAGTATCCGTACCTGCCCGTCCTCAAGCAGTCCATCACGCGTGCCGTGCCGCGCCCCCGGGTCGTGCAGTACGGGGATGTCACATCGGCGGTCCAGCAGGAGGCGTACGCCGCCCTGACCGGCAAGAAGAGCAGCGCGCAGGCGCTGAAGGACCTCCAGGCCGAGCTGCGGAAGCTGACGGCGCAGTGAGGACCCGTAAGGCAACGGGCGCGGGGCGGACGGCGGCACTGCTGGTCTCCCCGACGCTGCTGGTGCTGACGATCGTCGTGATCTATCCGACGCTCATGGCGCTGAACGAGTCGCTGTACGGGCCGAAGGGGCTGGACCCGAAGACCGGTTTCATCAGCAGCACCGAGCCGTTCGTGGGACTGCGGAACTACACCGGCATCCTCACGCAGGCCGGGGACCGGTTCTGGAACGCCTTCTGGAACACGACGTTCTTCACCGTCGTCACGGTGTCGCTGGAGACGGTGATCGGTGTGGCCATGGCGCTGATCATGCACAGGGCGTTCCGGGGCCGGGCGGTGGTGCGGGCGAGCATCCTGGTGCCCTGGGCGATTCCCACGGCCATCTCCGGCCTGCTGTGGAAGTGGATCTTCAACGCGGACGGGATCGCCAACGTCCTCCTCGGACACCAGGTGCTGTGGACCGCCGACGGCTTCCCGGCCAAGCTCGCGGTCGTCATCGCCGACGTGTGGAAGACCGCACCCTTCATCGGGCTGCTGGTCCTGGCCGGGCTGCAGGTGATCCCGAAGGAGGTCTACGAGGCGGCCCGCATCGACGGCGCCGGCGCCCTGGCCCGGTTCCGGCACATCACCCTGCCGCTGGTGAAGCCGGCACTGCTGGTGGCGGTGCTGTTCCGGTGCCTGGACGCGCTCAGGATGTTCGACCTGCCGTACATCCTGATCGGCGCGCAGAAGGGCTCGGTGGAGACCCTGTCGATGCTCGCGCAGAACGAGGCCTCCAACGTCCGCTTCGGACCGGCCGCCGCCTACGCGGTGATCCTCTTCCTCTACGTCTTCCTCATCGCGCTCGCCTTCGTGCGGCTGCTGGGCGCCGATCTCATCGGCGACGGCGGCGCCAAGGGCCGGCGGGAGGCGCGGAGCAGGCAGCGCAAGCCCGCTGCGGCGCCGCGCCGTGCGGAGGTGATGGCATGACCGTCACGGCCCGTCTGCGCGGGTGGCTGCCGTATACGGGGGTCGCCCTCGTGGTGGCGTACTGCCTGGCCCCGTTCTACTGGATGCTGGTCTCCAGCCTGCGGCGCAGCACCGACATCTTCAGCACCTCGCTGCTTCCCGCTCCGCTGTCCTTCGAGAACTACCGGGCCGTGTTCAGCCCGGCGCAGGGGTTCACAAGAGCGCTGCTCAACAGCCTGATCGTCGCCGGCGTCACCACCGCGCTGTCGCTGCTGCTGGCCACCTTCACCGCGTACGCGACGGCCCGGCTGGAGTTCCGGTTCAAGCGGCTGATCCTGACGCTGATCATCGCCACCTCGATGTTCCCGGTGGTGTCGATCGTGGTTCCGCTGCTGAAGCTGTTCACGGACATCGGCTGGATCAACACCTACCAGGCGATGATCGTGCCGAGCATGTCGTTCACGCTGCCGCTGGCGGTGTGGAACCTGACCACGTTCTTCCGGCAGCTGCCGGACGAGCTGGAGCACGCCGCCATGGTCGACGGCTGCACCCGCGGCCAGGCGTTCCGCCGGATCATCGTCCCGCTCGCCGCACCGGGCCTCTTCACCACCGCGATCATCACCTTCATCGCCGCCTGGAACGAGTTCCTGATCGCCCTGTCGATGACCAACAAGCCCGGCATGCAGACGGCGACGGTCGCCATCTCGAAGTTCTCCGGCGCGACGACGTACCAGACCCCGTTCGGCAGCCAGATGGCGGCGGGCGTCATCGTCACCATCCCGCTGGTCGTCATGGTGCTGCTCTTCCAGCGCCGTATCGTCGCCGGGCTCACCGCCGGCGCGGCGAAGTAGACATCCGTCCAGGGCCTGCACGGCCCCTCACGAGGAGTGACACAGCAGCATGTCCGGTACCGCCCCGTGGTGGCGCAGCGCCGTCATCTACCAGGTCTACATCCGCAGTTTCGCCGACGGGAACGGTGACGGCGTCGGCGACATCGCCGGCCTGCGGTCCCGTCTGCCGTACCTCGAGTCGCTGGGCGTCGACGCCATATGGATCAACCCGTGGTACAGGTCGCCGATGGCGGACCACGGTTACGACGTGGCCGACTACCGCGACATCGACCCGCTGTTCGGCACGCTGGCCGAGGCCGAGCAGCTCATCGAGGAGGCGCACCGGCACGGCATCCGGGTCATCCCCGACATCGTGCCCAACCACACCTCCGACCAGCACGCCTGGTTCCGGGCGGCGCTGGCGGCCGGGCCGGGCAGCCCGGAGCGGGAACGGTACGTCTTCCGCCCCGGCCGTGGCCCGGACGGTGCCGAGCCGCCCAACGACTGGGTCTCCTGCTTCGGCGGTCCGGCCTGGACGCGGCTGCCGGACGGCGAGTGGTACCTGCATCTGTTCGCCCCGCAGCAGCCCGACCTCAACTGGGAACACCCCGAGGTGCGGGCGGAGTTCGAGTCGATCCTGCGGTTCTGGTTCGGCCGGGGCGTGGACGGGTTCCGGATCGATGTCGCGCACGGGCTCGTCAAGGACCCGGAGCTGCCCGACCTGCCGCCGCGCGACGAGCCGGCGGGGGTGCTGGGGCCGAACGCCCGCCGGGACGAGGCGGACGTACGGGTCCGGCAGCACGTCGACCACCCGCACTGGGACCGCGACGAGGTGCACGACGTCTACCGTGCGTGGCGCAAGGTGGCCGACGAGTTCCCCGGCGACCGGTCGTTCGTCGCCGAGGCCTGGGCGGACACGCCCGAGCGGCTCGCCGCCTACGTCCGCCGGGACGGGCTGCACACCGCGTTCAACTTCGACTTCCTGATGGCGAGCTGGAACGCGAAGGATCTGCGCGCGGTCATCGACGACTCGCTGGCGATGCTCGGCGCGGTGGGCGCACCGGCCACCTGGGTGCTGTCCAACCACGACGTGATGCGCCACCCGAGCCGCTACGGCCGCGGGACCGTCCGGCGCTGGGTCGCGAACGAGCCGTACCGGCCCGAAGGACCACTGGACCTGGAGCTCGGCAGGCGCCGTGCCCGCGCCGCCGCGCTGCTGATGCTCGCCCTGCCCGGCGGCGCCTACATCTACCAGGGCGAGGAGCTCGGCCTGCCCGAGGTCGAGGACCTTCCCGAGTCCGTCCTCCAGGACCCGATGTGGGAGCGGTCCGGGCACACCGACCGCGGGCGCGACGGCTGCCGGGTGCCCATCCCCTGGTCCGGGCGGACGGCCCCGTACGGCTTCAGCCCTCAGGGCGCCTCGGCCGCGCCCTGGCTGCCGCAGCCGGCGGACTGGGGCGACCTCAGTGTGGCGGCGCAGACCGGTGACGCGACGTCGATGCTGGAGCTGTACCGCGGCGCCCTGCGGCTGCGCCGCGCGCACCCCGCGCTCGGTGACGGCCATCTGACCTGGCTGGACGCCCCGGCCGGGGTCCTCGCCTTCAGCCGCGACCCGGGCTTCGTGTGCGCGGTCAACCTCTCGACCGAGCCGTACCGGCTGCCCGCGCACACCGAGGTGCTGCTGGCGAGCGGGCCCGTCGAGGGCGGGGTGCTGGCCGCGGACCAGGCGGTGTGGCTGGCCCGGTAGTCACTGGCCCGGTGGGCGCTGCTCCGGTGGGCACTGCTCCGGTGGTCACTGGCCCGTGGTCAATCGGCCCTGTGGTCAGGAGAGCCGGAACGGTGCCGGCAGACGCTTCCGGGCGGGCGCCGGCTGCCATCGGACGGCCCCCGTGTCCTCGCGTACGACGCGGCCGAAGGCCTGGTCCCCGAAGTGGAAGGCGAAGGCGTGGGTGCGGGGCATGAGCAGCCGGTTCAGGAGTGTCCTGCGGGCCCGCAGCACCGCGTCGACGTCCACGTCGGGCCCGGAGGGCCACTCGGGGCGGGTCAGCTGGGCGGGAGTGTGGAACGCGTCGCCGAAGACCAGGATCCGTCGTCCCCCGGAGGCCGAGATCACGTACGTGGTGTGCCCGGGGCTGTGTCCTGGGGTGACCAGCGCGGTGACGCCGGGCCACACCTCCGCGCCGTCGTCGAACCTACGCAGCACCCGGGACATCGGCACCATGAACCCGTCCCAGGACGGGGCGCCGACCTCGACCTCGCGCCGCCAGAAGGGTTCCCATTCGGCGCCGGCCACGAGGTAGCGGGCCCGCGGGAACGCCTTGCGCGGTTCCCGGTCGCCGGCCACGAAGCCGAGGCCGGTGTGGTCGGTGTGCAGGTGGGTGAAGGCCACGGTGTCGATGGACTCCGGGGGCACCCGGAGCTCGCGGAGGGTGCGCAGCAGCGCGCCCGCGCGGGAGACGCCGAGGGCCGCGGGCAGGGCGTTGCCGCCGAGACCGGCGTCGATCAGCAGCCGCCGCCCGCCCCGCTCGACGAGGAGGCCGCCCGCCGAGGCGGCGACCCGGCCGGAGCGGGTCAGCGCCTCGGGGTGCTGACGCCAGTAGGCGGCGGGGACGGCGGGGAGGAAGCCCTCGGGGTCCAGCTCCATCGCCCCGTCGACGATGTACGTGAGCCGGGTGTCCCCGAGGGTGAGGGTGCGGACGGCCGACTGGTCGTTCAGCGCGCCGATCCGGGTGGGGGCGCGGTGGCCGGTGTCGGCGTACGCGCTGCCCTGGGTGACGGCGAACGCGGTGGTGGCGGCCGCGGTGCGCAGTACGGCGCGGCGAGGGACGTCACGGTGGTGCGGGGTGTCTGTCATGAGCCTTCCTGCTCGGCTGTTCAGGGCGCCAGCAGCGCGGCGGGGTTGAGGGAGGTGACGGCACGGACCTGGCCTGGCGTCAGTTCCGCCTCCTTGAACCAGCGTTCGCTGAGCGCCAGCCACCCGGTCGGGTCCGGCTGGTCCGGCTGGCCGAGGTCGGAGCTGAACACCACCCGTGGGTGGGCGCGCACCACCTCTCCCAGGTGCTGGGCGTCGCGGTGCCCCAACAGCAGCGTCAGGGCGGTCAGTTCGACGTACAGGCCCGGCAGGTCCGTGAGCCGGGCGAGGCAGGCGGGCGTGAGACCGGACATCGGGTGCGTGGCGTGCGTCAGCAGCAGCCGCGGCAGGTCCAGGCGGGCCGCCTCGTCGATCACCCGCAGGGTCGCCTCGCGGTCGCAGTGCCCCGTCGCCAGGACGACCGGCAGGTCGCGCACCGCCCTGAGCACCTCGCGCACGGGGCGCCTGAGCCGTCCGCTGTCGTCCAGGACCCGGTTGCCGCGCCACCGGTCGGTGTCCAGCAGGGGGTGGAAGGGCTCCCGGCGCAGTCTGGAGCGGTGGGCGGGGCCGACGAGGGTGGGGAGGTGGACGACCAGCCGGGCGGGGCTGTCCGGGCCGTGCGCGCACACGGCCTGTTCCACGACCCGGGGGTGCACTCCCCCGGCGAGCTCGTTGAGGACGACGGTGCCGGAGACGGGCAGGCCCTCCTGGCGGGCCTCCCACGCGCTCGCCGCCGTGGACCCCAGGTGGCTCTTGATCACCACCCAGCCGTCGATCCCGGCGTAGGCCCGGCCGGCGCCGCCGGTGGTGAGGCGGCGCCGGTACAGGTCGGGTCCCGCGTGGTAGTGGACGTCCACCACGCGCCTCGCGAGCTCAGGCATCGGTGGTCTGCCGCGCCGGGCCCTCCCACGGCCTGGCGTAGCCGAACCTGCGGCGGGACTCGTCCAGGCGCAGTCCGGTGCCCACCGCCTCGGCGATCGCCGTCTCGGTCCGCTCCACCCGCTCCGCCCGGTCGGCGACCTCGGCGGCGTGTGCCGCGGGGACGACGAGGACGCCGTTGTCGTCGGCGACGACGACATCGCCGGGGCGTACGGTCACGTCGCCGACGGTGACCTCCTGCCCGGTCGCCGCCAGTTCCACCCGGTTCTTGCCGCTGACCATCGTGGCGCCGGTGCTGAACAGCGGGTATCCGGCGGCCCGGATCTCGGCGATGTCACGGGCCGACCCGTGCACCGCGGTGCCGCGCACTCCCCGGTTCTGGGCCACGGAGGTCAGCAGCGAGCCCCAGTTGGTGCAGGTGGTGCTGCCGGCGTTGTCGACGACCACGAACGAGCCCGCGGGTACGTCGTCCAGGTAGTTCGCCGCGTTGCGGAACCCCTCACCGGAGCCGTCCACCGGCCGGTAGGTGACGGTGTACGCCAGACCCGCCGTACGGGCCCCGGGCACCCGGGCGCTCAGGCCCGCGAGCACGCCGCCGATCCCCAGGCTGTCCAGGGCGTCCGAGACGGACGCGGTGTCCAGCCGGGCCAGCCGGTCCACCACGTCCTCGGGGACGACGGGAGCCGGGGCGGCCTCGCCCTTGCCGCCGGCCGTCAGTTCGCCGGCCACGGCCCGCGCCACCTGCCGGGTGCCGGCGGTGCCGCCCAGGTCGTACGTGACGGTCGTACGGGCGCGGGCGACGGTGCGTACGGCGCCGCGCAGTTCCTCCCCCGGGACGGCGAGGCCGAGGTGGTCGAGCATCTGGGCGACGGTGAGGAGCATCGCCATCGGGTTGGCCTTGTCCTGGCCCACCATGCCGGGCGCGCTGCCGTGCACCGGCTCGAAGTAGCTGCCGTGGTCGCCGATGTTGCCGCTCGGGGCGAGGCCGAGTCCGCCCATGACGCCGGCGCCGAGGTCGGAGAGGATGTCGCCGAACATGTTCTCGGCGACCAGGACGCCGAACCGTTCGGGCCTGCGGACCATCCACAGGGCGACGGCGTCCACGTTGAGGATCTCGGTCTCGATGTCCGGGTGGTCCTGGGCGATCAGTTCCAGGCGCTCGCGCAGGAGGTTGCCGCTGTTGCGCAGGACCATCGGCTTGTCCACGACCGTCAGGCGGCGCTTGCCGTGGGCCTCGGCGTAGGCGAAGCCGAAGCGGAGCAGACGGTCGATGCCGAAGCGGGTCTGCAGGCGCAGGGTCAGGCTGGTGTCCTGCGGGCCGGAGGCCGCCGCGTTCGGGTGGTGGCGCACCGCGTTCCAGAGCGGCTCGTCGAGGCCGTGGACGTCGATGCCGGCGTACAGGCCTTCGGTGTTCTCCCGGATGACGGTGAAGTCGAACCGTCCGCCGTCCAGGTCGGTGACGGGCCGGATGTTGGCGTACAGGCCGAGGCGCTGGCGGAGCTGGACGACCGGCGAGACGTAATGCAACCCGGTGCCGCGCAGGGACGGGGCGAGTTCGGCCTCCGTCTCGCGCAGCGGCTTGCTGGTGATGGCGCCGAGGAGGCAGGTGTCGGTGTCCTCCAGGAGCTTCCAGGTGCGCTGCGGCACCGGGTCGCCTTCCTGGCGCCAGCACTCCCAGCCGATGTCCCCGAACCGGAAGTCCAGGGGCAGGCCGAGTTTCTCGACGGTGTCGAGCGCGGCGGAGACGACCTCCGGGCCGATGCCGTCGCCCGGGAGGACGGCGACGCTCTTCGTCGGGTTCGGCTTCATGTCAGTCCCTTCTCCCGCAGGAAGGTCTCGATCAGTACGGACACTTCCGCGGGCTGTTCGGTGTGGGGGCGCATGCCGGCCTCGGGGACGACGTGCACCCGGTGGTGCGGCGCGGCGGCCGTATGGCGCCGGGTGACGAGCTGCGAACGCCCACCGACGATGTGCAGCAGCGGCCCGGGGTGGGCCTCGACGCCCGCGGAGACATCGACGCCACACAGCAACCGCAGCCCTCCGGCGAGCCTTTGGGCGGCCGTCCTGTGGGGTACGGGCGGGCCGCCGGCGGCGCAGGACGCGGGGTCGGCGCCTCCAGCGCCGGGTCGCGTCAGGCCATGGGCGGCAGGTGCCGAACCGCCGCTTCCCCAAGGGCCGGCGCCGGTGCCCGACAAGCCATCGGCAGCAGGTGCCGGCCTGTCTTGGGTGAAGGGCACGTCCGCAGAGCCTCCGGACAGACCCTCGCCGCCTCCGGCGAGGCAACCGCAGACACCTGCCGACCCGTCGGCACTCCCGGCGAGGCAACCGCAGACACCCAGCGGGCCGTCGGCGCTCCCCGCCATACCGTCGACGACTCCCGCCAGACCATCGCGGGCACCCACAGGGCCCGCTCCGACCCCCGCGGGCCCGTCACCGGCCCCGGCGAGGCGGCCGGAGACACCTGCCGACCCGTCGGCACTCCCGGCGAGGCAACCGCAGACACCCAGCGGGCCGTCGGCGCTCCCCGCCATACCGTCGACGACTCCCG
>NZ_JANUQM010000001.1:0-58262 GCF_030386795.1 Streptomyces sp. S.PNR 29 | reverse complement strand
CCAGACCATCGCGGGCACCCACAGGGCCCGCTCCGACCCCCGCGGATCCGCCGCCGACTCCGGCGAGGCGGCCGGAGACACCTGCCGACCCGTCGGCGCTCCCGGCGAGACGGCCGGAAGCGTCAGCCGCGCCGTCGGCGCTCCCCGGCCCGCCGTCGCTCGCTGCCGCCAGGCCGTTGCGGACTTCCGCAAGGCCGTTGCTGTCTGCCGCAGGCCCGTTTCCGACCCCCGCAGGGCCGTCACCGGCCCCGGCCAGGCCGCTTCCGGCCCGCGCGGAAACCTTGCCGCCCTGTGCAGGACCGTCGCCGGCGTCCACGCGTCCGGCGGCCGGCCCCGCAGGGCCCCCGCCGACTTCGGCGCACCCGGCGGCCGTCACCGCAGGTGCGGCGGTGGTTTTCGTTGCGCCGGTGCCGGGCGGCGGTGGGCTGTCCGGCTGGATCCTCCGGTGCAGCAGGGCGAGGGCTGCCTCCGTATGCCCCTGTGCCGCCAGGTCGGCGATCTGGGTGAGTCGGTGGGCCAGGACCGGGTCCGTGCGGGCGGGGCCGGAGACGAGGAGGGTGGCGGTGTCGGGGGTGAGGTGGGGAAGGAGGCCCTGGGCCACGGCTCCGCCCAGGGCGTTCCCGCACAGGAGGTCGACACGGCCGAAGGCGGGGAGCAGGGCCCGCCAGCGGGCGACGAGGTCGGTCAGGGTGTGCACGTCCTCGTCCCAGAGGGCGAGCGTGTCGACCACCGTCACCCGCAGCCCCGCCCCTGCCAGCACCTCGATGACGGGGGTGAAGAACGCCCCCTCGTCCCAGCAGGGCGTGACGGGCGCGAAGACCAGCGCGTGCGCCGTGCCGACGGCGGCCCGCGGTCCGTAGACCGCCGTCGGCACGGCAGGTCCGGCGTGGGTCACCGGACGCCTGCGAGGGTGCGCGCGGTGGCGATGGCCTCGCCGTGCTCGCCGAGCAGCTCCTTGCGATGCTCGACGGGCAGGTCGTAGCGGCCCAGCACCAGATCCGGCAGCGGCAGCGACGGCGTGCCCTCCGGAACGTTGGCGAGCAGCAGATCCGCCAACTCCAGCACGGCCGCCAGGTTGAGGCGCGCGGCGGCCTCAGGGTCCGTACGGTCCAGGTGCGCCAGCCACTGCTCGGCGATGAGGTTGCCCGGCCCCTTGCCCATGCCCTGGATCGAGGAGTCCATCCAGGTCGCGCCGGCGGCCTCGGCGCTGATGGCGTTGGCCAGGGCGAGCCCCAGGTTGTTGTGGGCGTGCAGCCCCACCGGGCCCCCGGTGACCGACTTGGTCAGGGTGGTCAGGTCGGCGGTGTCCACCGGCGACAGGCTGCCGTTGGAGTCGGCCAGGTAGACGACCTCGGCGCCCGCGTCGGTCGCCGCCGCGGCCACCTCGACCACGTCGCGCCCCGCCCACTGACTGATCCGGGCGAAGTTGACGCCCACCGCGAAGCCGATGTCCCTGGCCTGGCGGATGTAGTCCAGGCCGGCCTCGTAGCCCTTGGCGGGCAGGATGATGCGGACCAGACGCGCTCCGGCCGCGTACATGGCGGGCAGGTCGTTCCGGGTGATGTTCTTCGGGTGCAGGATCATCGCGACCCGCCTCGGCCCGATCTCCTGGGCCATCGCCGCGATGTAGTCGTCGTCACCGCGGCCGGTGAGCCCCAGGTTGGGTATCGGGGCGAGCGAGCCCTTGCGGTAGGCGATCTCGACCCAGTCGAACCCGGCCTCGACACTCAGCTTCGCGTGCTTCAGGGCGTAGCCGAGCGGGAAGTCGAAGCCGTTGCGATAACCGCCGTCGCGAAGGGTGACGTCGATGTTGACGATACTCATGGAGCCTCCAGAAGGCTGACGTGAGGTGGGGTCAGGTGGACTGCTGGGCCGCGGCCGCGTGGTGGGCGGCGAGCCGGCCGAAGATCAGCGAGCGCAGGACGGACGTGGCCGGCGGGTAGGCCTTGTAGAAGAGGCCGGTGGCCTCACCGGCGGCGTACAGGCCGGGAATGGCGGTGCCGGACGGGGTGACGACCCGGGCGTCGAGGTCGGTGCGGACCCCTCCGTACGTGAAGCAGATGGCGGCCGTCACCGGGACGCCGATGAACGGCGCGGTGTCCAGGGGCGTGGCCCAGTTCGACTTCGGCGGCGTGAGGCCGACCGTGCTCTTGCCGTCGAGGCGGGTCGGGTCGAACTCCCCGGGGCCCACGGCCGCGTTGAACTCGGCGACGCTCTTCTGCAACCCCTCGGCGTCGATGCCGAGTTTGTCGGCGAGCTCCTCCAGGGTGTCCGCCTGCTCCGGCGGTACGTCGCTGAGCAGCGAGTTCATGATCCCCGGGATGGCGAGCGTCTTGGCGTCGGCGATCCAGTACGCCTCCTGGTCCTGGTTCTTCCAGATCTCGTAGCCGACGTGCTCGAAGGTGTTGTCCCAGGTGTCGCGGCCCTCGTCGAAGAACCGCTGCATGCGGCCGTTGACGAAGATGCCGCAGCTGAAGCCGTACAGCACCGCGTCGGCCTTGCGCGTGCGGCGGTCGACCGGCTCGGCGTGGATGCCGTCGAACTGGCCGGACGTGTCCGCGCCGAGTTCGAGGGCCATGCGCAGGGCGTCGCCGCGGTTGTTGGCGATGCCCGGCGCGATCAGCGGCAGGTCGCAGGCGCGGTCGCCGACGTACCGGGTGAGCATCTCGGTGTTGCCCTGGAAACCGCCGCAGGCCAGCACCACCGCGCGGCCGTTCAGCCGCCGGGTGCGGCCGTCGGGGCCGCGGACCACGACGCCGTCGACGGCACCGTCCTCGCCGGTGGTCAGGCGCAGCGCCTCCGTCTCGTAGTGGATGTCGACGCGGGGGTCCTGCTCCAGGGCCGCGCCCAGGTGCTCGACGATCGAGGCACCGCCGCCCTGCGGGCTGGCGGGCGGGGTCATGGAGGGGACGCCGCCGTCGAAGGTGTGCGGCAGCGGGAAGTCCGCGTAGGCGATCTCGACGCCGTGCTTCTCCACGAAGGCGAGCGTCTGCGGGGCCTCCCGCTCCACCGTGCGGCAGTACTCGACGTCGGCGAGTCCGCCCGAGACGCGGCTGACGTGCTCGGCCCAGTCGGTGTCGAGCCTGCGGTCCTGGTCGACGCGGAGGAAGGCGCCGGTCCAGCGGGTGGCGCCGCCGCGCTCCTCCTCGGTGGACCGTTCGAGGATCGCTATCCGGGTGGGCGTGTCGCGTCCTTCGGTGGCCTCGGCGAAGGACAGGGCGGCCGACAGGCCTGCGGCGCCGAATCCTACGACGACGAGGTCGTACTCGGCCGGCGTGGTCGAGACGGACATGGTTGCTCCTTACGGGTGTTGCGGGGTGTGGCGGTGGGTGCGGCGTGCGGCGTGCGGGGCGGGGCTGGGGTCAGCGGTTCGGGGTGATGACCCGGCTGGTGCGGTAGAGGCGGTACTTGGCGCCGGTCACGGTCTGCGCGAAGGCCTGGTAGCGGCTGGTGAACCCGGGGTCGTCGAAGATGGCGTTGAACCGCTTCTCGTCGGTCCAGGCCGCGAGGTTGATCACCGCGTCGCCGTCGACGCTGGTGAGCAGGCGGGAGCCGCGGAAGCCGTCCGCGGTGGCGGCGACGTGCTCGACGGCGGAGGCCAGCGCGTCCACCGTGGCGGGCGCGTCCTCGGTGGTGGCCACGTTGATGAGCAGGACGCTGTCGTCCGGTTCGGCCGCGGTGACGACGCCGGGGCTGGCGTTCTTCCCTTCGAAGGCGATCCGCTCGTACGCCGCGATGCCGAGCTTGTGCCACGGGTCGCTCTCGATGAGTTCGGCGACCGTGGCCTCGTCGAGGTCGGCCGTGACGATGACCGCTCCGCCGTCCGGCCGGGGCCCGCTCAGCAGGATGCGGCCCTGGTCGGCGTGCTCGCGCAGCCATGCCTTGTGCTCGGGCAGGTGCGCGGTGACGGTCTCGCGCGGCTGGAGGTAGGTGAGGGTGAGGATGTGGATCACGAGTGTTCTCCGGTTGTACGCAGGGGATACGGCTGAGGGTGCTCAGCTCGGACAGGGGGGTTGGGGGCGGAAACCCCAGCGGGGAGCGGGACACCGGGGACACCGGAGGCTCCAGCGACTCCGGGGACACCGGAGGCTCCAGCGACTCCGGGAGGCCCCAGCAACTCCGGGGGCTTCAGCGACTCCGGGGGGCCGGAGCTCCGGGGCTTCAGCGACTCCGGGGGTCCGGGGCTCCGGGAATCCCGGAAAATGCTCCGCGGGCTCAGGGCGTGACGCGTCCCGCCAGGCCGCGCAGGATCGCCTCGGCCTCGGCAACCGTGTCGCGCACGACGCTCGCCGCGGGCCGGACGTCCTGTACCAGGTCGAGGACCTCGCCGGCGAACAGCGCGCGCCGGCTCGTGTCGTCGCGGGCGACCGCCGCGGCCCACTCGGGCTCGATCTCGGCGCGCCGGGCCGCGAGTTCGGCGTCGCGGCCGGTCCAGGCGCGGGTGAAGGCGTTGCTCACCGACCGCGCCTGGTAGACCTCGTCCCAGGGGATGCCCCGGACGACGTCGAAGGCCCGGGTGTCGACCAGGTCCGCCGTGGACCCGGACACCAGCGAGGTCTTGAAGCCTGGCGTGCCCATCGACTCCTCGGTGACGGCGAAGCGGGTGCCCATCATCACGCCGTCGGCGCCGAGGGCCAGCGCGGCCGCCAGGCCCCGCCCGTCCGCGAAGCCGCCCGCGGCGACCACGGGCACCGCGCCCTGGGTGATGTCGAGCACGGCCGGGATCAGCGGCAGCGTCGCCTGGGTCTTGTGGTGGCCGCCGGCCTCGGCCCCCTGGGCCACCAGCACGGAGGCTCCGGCCTGCACGGCCACGGCGGCCTGTTCGCGGTCGTGTACCTGGACCACCACATGGGCCCCGCTCTGCGCGGCGGAGTCGACGTACCGGCGTACCTGGTCCTCGTCGCCGAACGACAGGGCGATCACCGGCGGGGCGTAGCCGAGCACCTTGTCCCACAGGCCGGGGCGCTCGTCGAAGGTGAACATCACGCAGCCGACGCCCCAGACGCCGCCCGCCTGCGCGGCCTGCGCCACGTGTTCGTCGATGAAGGCGGCGTCGCCGTAGCTGACGCCGACGAGTCCCAGCCCGCCGGCGCGGGTGACGGCGGTGGTGAGCCGTCCTCCGGACACGGACCCCATGGGTGCGCAGATGACCGGATGGTCGATGCCGAGCAGCTCCGTCAGCTTGGTCGAGATCACGCTTCTCCCCTGTTTTCCCGGCCGCAGCCGAATGGATCAGGAATGGATCGGATATCAATGGGAAATCGGTCTGAAATTCCCGTGTGACCGAATGACCGAATCGGGTCCGTGTCACATACACGAGACTAGGTTCGACCGATCGCGCCTGTCCAAGACGGAAACCGCGTAGTAGCTATAGGCACCCAACTATGGGGAATGTGACTCACCAGTAAGCTGACTGCTCGGTAAGTTTACTTTTGCCTTTCCTGCGGGAAACAAAAAACGGCCGGCCCGGAACCGTGAAGTTCCGGGCCGGCCGTTCGATGAGGCCGGAAAGAAGGTCAGGCGTGATAGGGCCAACCGCGCTGCGCGGCCACCTTGCCCAGGTAGCGGGCGGCACGGCTGCCGGACAGAGCGGTCACGGCCAGCCGTTCGCGCGGTGCGGCGGCGGTGGGCAGCGGGCGCCAGACGAGTTGCGGATCATCCGTCACGGCCGCGCTCGGACGCAGGGCCACCAGATCGCGGGTGGTCTGCAGCGCATGGACGAACAGGGCCTGCTGGTCCTGGTCGACGGGGTGCAGCACGGCGTTCCAGCCCAGCGCCGTCAGCTGGGCCGGCACGGCGTCGGCGTAGCCGGGCGCGCAGCCCTCGTCGTACCAGAGGAGTCGTTGCGTGGAGAGGTCTTCCCAGGTCAGCCGGGGGCGGTCGGCCAGCGGGTGGGTTGCGGGCAGGACAACGCCGAGCGGCTCGTCCCAGACGACGGCCCGGGCGAGGCGGGGCGTGGTGACCGGCAGTCGTACGATCCCGAACACGATCTCGCCGTGCTCCAGCAGCTCGGGCTGGTCCGCCGCGCCGACCGAGCGCATGCGCAGCTGGGGTCCGGGACGGCCTCTGATCGGGTGCGGGCCCTGCCCGCCGAGGCCGTTCTGCACCTTGGTCAGCACCTCGGCCGGTACGCCGCCGCACACGCCGACCGGCCAGACCGTGGGGGTCGGCGCGGCGGCCGCGATGGCCGACCGGAGCTGGCCCGGGATGCCCTGGATTTCCCGGAGAAAGGCCCGGCCGCCCGCCGTCAGTTCGACGCCGCGGGGGCTTCGGACGAAAAGGGCGGCCCCTATGCGCTGCTCCAGGCGTTTGATCTGCTGACTCAGGCTCGGTTGCGATATGCGCAATTCCTTGGCGGCCGCGGAAACCGTGCCGGAGCGGACCACTGTCAGGAAATACCGAAGGTGTCGCATGTCGAAGTCGTCAACATGCTCGGCATGGGTGACAGCGCACTGAATCCCCTCCTGGTTCGGCTCCTCGGGGACGGCGCCGGAGGCCGTCTGCCCCAGCGAGAAGGGGCCGATCCTCTCGTCCAGCACACTCATCCTGCTTCCCTCCGTCATTTCATGGCGACCGCGGCCGCGGACCGGCTGGCGGCCGTGCGGCGAGCGGCCCGGCGGACCGGGACAGCACCATCATGACAGAAAATTCCTTCGGGATGGTATTTTTTACGGGCCTGAAACGACATCCTCATCGCCCGGCCATGTCACCGTCGCCTCCGCGCTCGCCGGCGAGCGCGTCGAGCAGCAGCCGCCACACCGCCTCCCCGGTGGGTGCGCTGCCGTGCTTGTCGTCGCACTGCGAGGCGTGCAGGGCGCCGTGCATCGAGGTCAGCAGCAGCTCTGCCACCAGCTCCGGCGGGTAGGGGGCCATGCCGCCCTCCTCCTGCGCCCGCCGGACGAGGTGGACGAGGTAGCGCCGTACGTCGTCGAAGAGATCCGGCGTCGCCCGCGCCAGGCACGGCAGGTCGGTCGCCAGCCGCAGGGCCGCCCTGAGCCTGATGTCCGACCTCAGGCGCCGGGCGAGCTCCAGGACCAGCCCCTCCAGCACCGTCCGCGCCGCGGCACCCGGCACGTCCCGGGCGAGCCGCATCTCCTCCCACACCTCCCGCGACTGGGCCAGCAGGGTGGCGGCGAGGATCTCCTTGGACGGGAAGTGTCCGTAGAGGGCCCCTTTGGTCATCCCCGTCCGCCTCGCCACGTCGTTCAGCGTGGCCCTGTCGTATCCCTGCGCGGCGAACTCCTCGGCAGCGGCGTCCAGCACCTTCTCGCGTGTGCGCCGTGCCCTTTCCTGTTTGGCCATGCGGGGTGCCCTCCGGTCTTGATCGAGAGCACAAACATACCCTTGGGAAGGATTGCTCCGAGGAGGGGAAAGTCGGCCGTACATCACCGCTCTCTTCCGGCCGGATCATGCCCCCTGCCTGGGGCGGGACGGGGTCGTCGGCCGGCCGCGAGCGACGGGTGGGGGCCGCGGTGCGCGGGGAGGACCGGCCAGCCCAGCCGGGTCGCCTCGCGCAGCAGCGCGGGCGAGCCGCCCACCACGACCGGGTGCCCGACCGAGCGGAGCATGGGCAGGTCGCTGTCGTGGTCGCCGTACGCGTGACAGTCCGGGCCGTGTGCCCCGCGCTCCGCGAGGAAGGCCTCGACCGCGTCGGCCTTGGCCCGCCCGATCATGGGGCGGTCGATCTCACCGGTCAGCAACCCGTCCGGCGTGACGGCCTGTTCGGCGCACCGCACGGCGGTGGCGCCGAGGTCCGCGGCCACTGCGTCCAGGACGGGGCGCAGGGAGCCGGAGACCAGCACCACCTCGTGCCCGAGCGCCCGGTGCCGTGCGAGGGCGCCGAGCCCGGCGGTCAGGAACGCCCGCCCACCCGTGCGGTACGCGTCGTACCAGCGGCGCGCGACGGCCCGCAGATCGGCGAGCGGCACGCCCGTGAACCGGCGGTAGTACTCCCGGTTCAGCACGGACCGGTCGGCCGGTACGCCACCACCGTCCAGGGCGGGGCCCGCGGCCGTCGCCGGTGCCGGCCGCCCGGCCCGGTGCGCGGTCTCCAGGCCCTTCGCCGGCCCCTCCCCCGGTTCGGATGGGTGCGCGGGGATCCGGCGGGCCTCCGGCGAAGCCGACCAGAAGTCCCAGAAGGCAAGCATGCTCTTCGCGGCGATGAGGGTCTCGTCGACGTCGAAGAACGCGACCGGAACGGGGGCCGTCCCGGTCATGCCCCGTGGCCGTCCGCCGGGAACAGCACCGCTTCCGCGTACGCCCGGGCCGCGGCGTCGGCGTCCAGGGCGGCGTGACCCGCGATGGCCGTGGCGTCCCGCCAGGCACGCTGCACGGTGTTGTCCGGGGACTGGGCCCGCAGGCCGGACGCGTGGAACAGGGCGTCGACCGCCTCGCGGCACAGTGTGGCCGCGGTGGTGGCGTCCCGGCGGTTCTCGGCCACCGAGAGCGGCGTGATCTCGCCCCGGTCGGCGCGCTCGGCCGCGCCGTCGAGGAGCAGACCGGCGCTGTGGATCCGCGCCGAGGCCTGGGCCAGCACGGTGTGCGTCGCCGGATGCGGGTGCTTCGCCGCGACGCGTTCGCCGGTCCAGGCGCGCAGGGCGCCACGGGCGACGCCGAGCAGCGGAGCGGCGAAGATCAGCGCGGCGACCATCGGATACGGCACGGCGTGGCACCGGGCGGCACCGGACTGCGGGCGCAGCAGCGCGTCCAGCGTGTACGTCCGGTGCTCCGGCACCACCACCCCCTCGCACCGCACCGTGTTGCTGCCGGTGCCCCGCAGCCCCGAGGAGTGCCAGGTGTCCACCACGGTCACCGCCGACCGGGGAACGGCGAAGACGCGGTGCTCCGGTTCTCCGTCCCGGTGCGTCCACGAGGCGAGCAGGATCCAGTCCGCGTGGTCGACCCCGCTGGCCGGCCGCCACTCGCCGTCGAGGCGCCATCCGCCGTCGACCGCCACCGCGTCGCCCTGGGGCGGTACGACCGCGGCGGCGATCCGGACGTCCGGGCCCTCGGCCCACAGCTCGTGCTGTCCCTCGGGCGGGAGATAGGCGGCCAGCCGACCGTGCGCGGCGAACAGCGCGGCGCACCAGGCCGTGGACGCGCAGGCTTCCCCGACGGCCGCCGCGCCGGCCACGAGGGGAGCGAACTCCCCCGCGCCGCCGCCCTGTCGGCGTGGCACGAAGTGGCGCGGAAAGCCCGCGCGGGTCAGCGCACCGGCGACATCGGCGGTGAGCGCGCGCCGCGCCTCGGCGACGGCGGCGTCCCGGCGGGCGGTCTCCGTCAGGGCCGACAGGCCGCGGACCGATGTGCGCCGTGCCGGGCGCGTCCGCTCCCCGGTCAGCACGCGGCCCCCGTACGGCAGCCGGTGCGCTCGGGCGCCGCCCACCGTACGCGTGCACGGGCGAGCGCGCGGTCCCCCTGTGTGGCGGCCAGCTGGAAGGCGGCAGCCCCCTCGTGGGCTTCGGCGGACTCGGCCGAGACGGCCACCGGCAGGTCGTGCTCGCCGAACGAGGTGAACTCGACGGCGAGCGCGGCGACGTCCCGCACGGACTCGGGGCGGATGGTGCCGCCGGCGACCGCCGCGGCGCCGGACGCCTGGCGGAAGGCCTCCACGAGGGCCATGCCCGGGATGTGGTCCGACGGGTGGTCGAACAGGACGGGGTGGCCGGGATCCAGTCGCAGCCACCACCGGTCGGGCCGCCCCGCGTCGGCGGCGACGAGCACGTCCCGGTCGAGCCGCAGCCCCGCCCGGGCCGGAGGCAGGGGAACGGCATCCGCGTCCGCCGCCCCGGCCCCCGCGGGCGGCTGCGCCGCGCCCCGCTTGCGGAGCACCGCGTACCGGCGTGGCTCCATGGCCTCCCAGCGCACGCGTGCGCGCCCGACGGGCCGGCCCTCCGCCCACACCCTCGCGTTCAGTTCCAGGCAGGCGCGGCGAGGATGCCCGGCGGTGCGCCGGCACCGCACGTCCAGCACCGCGTCGCGCAGGGGCGGCAGCGCCCCGTCCAGCTGGGCAGCGATCTCGCCGAGGACGAAGGGCTGCTCGAAGGGGATGCCGAGGAAGCGGTGGGACACGTGAATGGCCGCCTGCCGTGCCGTCTCGGCCAGCAGCACGGGGTCGAAGGACCGTCCGTCGAGAGGGCCGATGAAATGGTCCCGGTGCCACCGGGCCGCCACGGCGAACCGGTCGCCGCCCAGGTGCTTCGCGTCGGTCAGCAGCACTTCCGCGGTGGCGGACTTGTGCACGGTCTCGCGCGGAACGCGCCGGTCCGAGCGGAGTTCGCCGCACGGGGGTCGCAGGGTTTCGAGGTCCGGCGGAGCAGCGGGGGACGGTACGAAGTGCAAGTTCTCTGTTCCCTTTCCGGGTCGCGGAAGCGGGAGTGAGCCCGCTATGGTCCCGTCGTTCACGGGAAGCGACGCGAGAAAAGATACCTTCCAGAAGGTATCGTGCCGAGGATTGTTTTGAGCCAATGCGGCCGGAATGATTCCGCCTGTCCCGGCCGAACAGTCCCGCCCGCGCCGGCCGAGGCCGCCGTACCCAGAGGAACCGAGCATGTCCGAGTCGCAGCCAGCCATCGCCGCGTTCACCCCGAAGAAGTTCGTCACCAGGAGAGGACCGGATCCCAAGCAGGAGCGGTCCGCGCGCACCCGGCTGCTGGTGCTGACCGCGGCGTCCGAGCTGTTCGCCGAGCAGGGTTTCCGCCACACGTCGGTGAAGGACGTGGCTGACCGCATGAACATGACCAAGGGGGCGGTCTACTTCCACTACCCGTCCAAGGAAGCGCTCGCCGTGGCGGTGGTGGAGGAGCACTACGCCCGGTGGCCACAGCTCCTCGAGGAGGTTCTGGCGGAGGGCTTCGGACCACTGAGGACCGCGGAGCAACTGCTGGCGCGTACGGCGACGGCGTTCCGGGACGACATCGTCGTACAGGCGGGCGCACGTCTGCAGATAGAGCGTCCGCACATCGACGCCGAACTGCCGACCCCGTACGTCGACTGGACCGAACTCCTGGCCTCCCTGCTCGTCGCGGCACGGGAGGAGGGCGAGCTGCGGGCGGGCGTCTCGCCCGAGGCGGCGGCACGCTCACTGGTAGCCGCGTTCTTCGGGGCACAGCACATCTCGGACGTACTGCGGGGAAGGGCCGACGTCGTGGAGCGCTGGGCGGAGACGAGCGAGTTGCTCTTCCACGCCATCCGCGCACACTGAGGCACGTCGCTCCACACCGGATACTCCCGCCCGCGCCGGCCCCCGGCGCGAAGGGCCCGCCTCCGTCTCCGGGGCCCGCCCCGCGCCGCCTCGGGGGACCGCCCGCAGCTACGCGGATTGGCGCGTACCCCCACCCACCCGCACCCGCCCACGGCGAGAAGGGGCCGTGCCGGGGGGTGTCCGCCCGCAGCGGCCGGCGTCCATCACCCTCCACCTCCGTAGGAGACAGCCCCGCCGGACCGAGGACGGACACCCCCCGGCGCGGCCCCGGCCCACCCCCACCCGCAGGCGCGACGCGCGCGGCGACGCTCCTCGGCCGAAACCGGAGAGCGCCGCCACGCAGTCGCACAGGGGAACGGCACACGCGCCGCACGCTCACGCCGGCTCGGACACCCGGCGGTGACCGGCGAGCACCACGAGTCCGCCGACGACGGCCAGCCCCATCAGGACGGTGCCGAAGATGGTCGCCCCGGTGGGCAGTCCCACCGCGTCCATGAGGTACCCCGTGGACACCGGCAGGAGCCCCGCCGGAATGTAACCGCCCACGTTCAGCGCGGCGTTGGCCTCGGCGAGCCGCTGCGGCGGGACGGTCGAGTTGAGCAGGGAGAGGCCGCCGAGCTGTCCCATGCCCTGGCCGGCCCCGGCCAGCAGGGCGGAGGCGACGAGCAGAGGAACCGACGAGGCGTGCACGGCGGCGATCAGCGCGGCCATGCTGAACGTGGTGCTGATCGCACCGGCGGTCAGGATGGTGCGCCGGCGCAGCTTCTGCACGGCGAACTGGACACCGGTGGCGGCGATGAACATCGCGAACGCCATGGCCCCGGAGACGATCCGGCTGGTGGTGCCGAGCAGTTCGGTCAGCAGCGTCGGGCCGAGCGACAGCACGAAGGACGTGGCGGTGATGCCGGGCGCGAACACCGCGATGCCCAGCGTGAGATGGATGCCGTTGCCCTGCGGTACGCCGGGCACCCGCACCCAGGCGCCCTTGGCGGGCGCGGCGGGGCGGCGTACGGGCATGCGCAGGACGGCGAGGACCGCCGTGGCCAGCAGGACCGCCTCGACGACGAAGACGGTGACGGTGGGCGCGGGAAGCGTCTCGGACAGCAGCCCGGCGAGCAGCGGCCCCAGCCCGGCGCCGAAGACCATCGCGCACGAGGCCAGCAGCGCGGCCAGCCGCTTGCGCTCAGGGCCCGCCACGTCCGTCACGGCGGCCATGCCGGCGGAGACGACGGCGCCGACAGCGATCCCGGTGAACAGCCGGGCGACGATCAGCGCGGCCACCGTCGTGGCCGTCGCGAAGATCACGCAGGCGGCCAGGCCGAGGGCCAGGGCGGGCAGCAGCACGGGTTTGCGTCCCAGCCGGTCGGAGACGACACCCGAGACGAGCAGCGAGCCGAGCAGGCCGACGATGTAGAGCGCGAAGACGACGGTCAGGGTGCCCTTGGAGAACCCGATGTCGCGCTGCCACAGCACGTAGAGCGGCGTCGCCGCGTTGGACAGGACGAAGACGGCGGTGACCGGCCATGCCGCCAGCCACACCCACCAGGTGGGTGTGCGGGCCGCGGTCCGCTCCGGCTGTTCGTGGGCCACGGGGGCCGCGGCGCCTTGCTGTTCGTCCACCGCCTCGGCGGACATGGTCCGACTCTCCGACATGGGTGCTCCCTCCGGCAAGCTCAGTACGAGTCCATTCGAACTTAGCATGCAGTACGATTGAACTCGTACATAGGATTCGGGTTATAGGGAGCTGCCTATGTCTTCGACGGCTCAAGAGGTGCCGGTCATCAAGGTGTTGCCGGAGCCGGAGGGCCTGCCGGAACCGCTGCCCGAGCCGGCGGTCGAGGACCTGCGGCTGGAGACGGTGCTGGGGGCGCTGAGCGACCCGCTGCGGCTGCGGATCGTGCGCAAACTCCTCCTGGAGTCGGAGTCGTTCGACCACTCCTGCGGCTGGTTCGGCCTGGACCGCCCCAAGTCCTCCCTCACCCACCACTTCAAGGCCCTGCGTGAGGCCGGCATCACCCGCCAGCGCCAGTACGGCCTGGAGCGCCGCAGCCACGTCCGCGTCGCCGACCTCAACGCCCGCTTCCCGGGACTCCTGGACCTGGTGGCGGCATGGACGCCGGACACGCCGTGAGCTGACGGAGACCAGGGCGGGACCGGGAGCCCCGCCCTGGTCTCCGTCAGCCCTCACGGCACCCCGCTCACCGAACCGCCGTAGCCGCCCCGAAGGCATACCGCGCATCCCGGCCCGCTCGTACGCGGCGATCGCCGGCCCGTTGCCGACGTCCACCATCAGCGCGGCCCGCCCGTGATCCCGTACGAGAGCGTCCACGACGAACCGGGACACCGCCGCCCCCGGCCCGCGGCCCCGCGCCGCCGGATGGACCACCACCCGTACGAGTAGGGACAGCACAGGGCGAACAGCCCCTGTGCCTTCCTCTCCGCATCGGCGTCCAGTCAGCCCACACCCGGCGGCACGGGCCCGGGGGAGGTCTGCGTCTCCATCCAGAGGAAGGGCGGCCCACCAGGCGCCGGCCCGGGGATCCGCCGTACCAGCGCGTCGATCAGCCCGGCCGCCCCGAAGGGACGGTACGCCGGCCCGACCTCCCGCGGCACCTCCCGTACGAGGGCGACCGCGTCCCCCTCCTCCCCCGCCACCGCACTCCGGTCCCGCCCGGACAGCGCGGGACTCGCGGCAGCGATGGCGCCGCCCTGCCGAACGGTCCGCACGCCGGAGCCGGGGCGGCCGTCGGGGCGGATCCGGGCGGCCCAGAGGAGGTGTCCCTCAGGCGTCTCCATGGCCGCTCTCGGCAGGCCCCCCGCCCACCGTGAACCCGATCACCGAGCCACCCCCGTCCCGTCGGCGCGCGAACGGCGCCCCGCCGTGCGCGAGCGCCACCTCCCGCACGATGGACAGGCCGAGACCCGACCCCGGCAGGGAGCGGGCGTCGGCGGCGCGGTAGAAGCGGTCGAAGACGCGGATCAGGTCGCCGTCGGCGATACCGGGGCCGCGGTCGCGGACCTCGACGCGAACCGTGCCGGGGCGCGCGGGCCCGGTGATGTCGATCTCGATGGGCCCGCCCGCGGTGCGGTCGAACTTCGCGGCGTTCTCCACCAGGTTCGACACCGCCCGCTGCAGCATGCCCGGACGGCCGTCGGTGGTGGTGTCGCCGCTCGCGCGGACGACGATCTCCCGTCCGGTGCGGCGCCGGGCCAGGCCCGCGACGTCCTCGGCGATCTCGGCGAGGTCGACCCGTTGCGGAGGCTCGGCGTCGGACTGGCCGGCCGCGAGATCGACCAGCTCGTTGACCAGGTCGGTCAGCTCGCGGGCCTCCTGCGTCAGATCCGCCACGAGGTCCTCCCGGGTGGCCGGGGACAGCTCGTCGATCCTGCGCAGCAAGGAGATGTTCGTACGGAGGGAGGTCAGCGGCGTACGGAGCTCATGGCCGGCGTCCTGGACCAGGCGGCGATGGTCCTCCTCGGACTGGGCGAGGCGGCCCAGCATGCGGTCGAAGGCGCGGCCGAGGCGGCCCACCTCGTCCTTGCCGGCGACCGGCACCTGGATGCCGAGCCGGCGGGTGCGGGCGACGTCCTCGGCGGCGGAGGTGAGGATCACCAGGCGGCGGGTGATGCGCCGGGCCAGCCACCAGCCGAACAGACCGGCGGCGGTCACGACGGCGGCCATGAGGATCAGCGTGCGCTGCTGCAGGGTCCGCAGCAGGTCCTCGGTGTCGCTGAACTCCTGCGCGACCTGCACCGCGCCCCGGCCGCCGCCCAGGGAGACGGTCGCGACGCGGTAGACGTCGCTGCCCACGCCGACGTCCTTGTGCTCGATCATCCGCCCGGCCCTGACGGCGGTCGCGATCCTCCGGTCGGCGTCGGCGACCGGCAGCCCCGGGCTGCCCGGGTCGGACACCTTGCCGTTCGCCCCGAGCACCTGCACGTCCGTGCGGGCCGGGCGCACGATGTCATGACCCGGCGCGGAGGAGGAGAAGTCGCCGGGCGTCATCCGGTGCTGCCGCACCTCCTCGCGCAGGTCCTGTACGACCTGGTCGAACACCGACTCCTGGTCCACGCGGACCAGCCGGGCGGCGGCGCTGTAGGACAGCACGCCGACGAGGACGGTGACGGCGGCGGTGACGGCCGCGAACGACACGGCGAAGGTGGTGCGCAGGGAGACCAGCCGGGGCCGCCTCAGCGCCGGCAGCCGACCGATGCGGCCCAGGCCCACTCAGTCCTCCCGCAGCACGTAACCCACCCCGCGCACCGTGTGGATCAGCTGGGGAGCGCCCGGCTCGTCCAGCTTGCGCCGTAGGTAGCCGACGTAGACGGCGAGGTTCTTGGAGCCCGGACCGAAGTCGTAGCCCCAGATGCGGTCGTAGATCGTGGAGTGGTCGAGGACGATGCCCGCGTTGCGGACCAGCAGCTCCAGCAGCTCGAACTCGGTGCGGGTCAGCTCCAGCTCCCGCTGCCCCCGCCAGGCCCGGCGCGCCTGCGGGTCCATGCGCAGGCCGGCGGCCTGAATGGACCGCTCGTGCAGCTGCGGCTTCGGCACGTCGGCGGGGGCGCCGCCCGCGCCCGCGGTGACCGGGGCGGTGCGGCGCAGCAGGGCGCGCAGCCGGGCGAAGACCTCCTCGACGTCGAAGGGCTTGACGACGTAGTCGTCGGCGCCGGCGTCCAGGCCCGCGATCCGGTCCGCGGTCTCCACCAGCGCCGTCAGCATCAGGATGGGTGTGCGGTCGCCCTCGGCGCGCAGTACCCGGCACACCTGGAGCCCGTCGATGCCGGGCATCATCACGTCCAGCACGAGGACGTCCGGCCGGTTGCGGTGAGCCTGC
This sequence comes from Streptomyces sp. S.PNR 29, assembly GCF_030386795.1. Lineage (GTDB taxonomy): Bacteria > Actinomycetota > Actinomycetes > Streptomycetales > Streptomycetaceae > Streptomyces. The sequence goes on along the minus strand of NZ_JANUQM010000001.1, from coordinate 42,224 downwards.
GCCAGCGCCTCGACGCCGTCGGCGACCGCGGTGACCTGGTAGCCCTCCAGGGTCAGGGCACGCTCCAGCGCGTGGCGGATGGCGCGGTCGTCTTCGGCGAGGAGCACAGTGTGGGGCACGGACCCAGTGTGCCAAGGCCTCCGGCGATTGAGCCGAGGTGAGCGCTCTTACGGTCACCCTTCTTACTGGCCTCTCACCCTGCCGCAGCCGCGCCTGCGGGGGCTTCGCCCCAGACCCCCGCCGGCCTGAACGACCCGGCGAGGTCACGCGCGACCTGCCCCTACCACCGGCCCCCACAGCACCCCGACCCGGCCGAAGCCCAGCCACACCTCCCCGACACCGGCCGAGCACCGCCCACCACCGCCGCCCACCACCGGCCCCCGCCGACGGCATGCAGAGCGGCCTCGGCCGACCGGTCGGCGGGCGGCGGACGGCAGACGGCAGACGGGCATGCCCAGCCCGTCGCAGGCGACGAGCCTCAGACGGCGGCTTCCTCCTTCGCCGCGGCGAGCAGGGACCGGTGGGTGGGCGCGTCCGGCACACCGGCGGGCCGGACCTTGGCGAACTCCTCCCGCAGCACCGGCACGACCTCCTCGCCGAGCATGTCGATCTGTTCGAGGACCGTCTTCAGCGGCAGCCCGGCGTGGTCCATCAGGAACAGCTGGCGCTGGTAGTCCCCGGCGTACTCACGGAACGACAGGGTCTTCTCGATCACCTGCTGCGGGGAACCGACGGTCAGCGGAGTCTGCTCCGTGAACTCCTCCAGCGACGGCCCGTGCCCGTACACGGGCGCGACATCGAAGTAGGGCCGGAACTCGCGCACCGCGTCCTGGGAGTTCCGCCGCATGAACACCTGCCCGCCGAGCCCGACGATGGCCTGCTCGGGGGTACCGTGCCCGTAGTGGGCGTACCGGCTCCGGTACAGCTCCACCATCCGCTTGGTGTGGTCGGCCGGCCAGAAGATGTTGTTGTGGAAGAACCCGTCGCCGTAGTACGCGGCCTGCTCGGCGATCTCCGGCGACCGGATCGACCCGTGCCAGACGAACGGCGGCACGCCGTCCAGCGGGCGGGGCGTGGCCGTGAAACCCTGCAGGGGCGTACGGAACTTCCCCTCCCAGTCCACCACGTCCTCGCGCCACAGCCGGTGCAGCAGGGCGTAGTTCTCGATGGCGAGCGGAATGCCCTGCCGGATGTCCTGGCCGAACCACGGGTACACCGGCCCGGTGTTGCCGCGCCCCATCATCAGGTCCACCCGACCGTCGGCCAGGTGCTGGAGCATCGCGAAGTCCTCGGCGATCTTCACCGGGTCGTTGGTGGTGATGAGCGTGGTGGCGGTGGACAGGATCAGCCGTTCCGTCCGCGCCGCGATATAGCCGAGCATGGTCGTCGGCGAGGAGGGCACGAACGGCGGATTGTGGTGCTCGCCGGTCGCGAAGACGTCGAGCCCGGCCTCCTCGGCCTTCAGCGCGATGGCGACCATGGCCTTGATGCGCTCGCGCTCGGTCGGCGTCCGCCCGGTGGTCGGGTCCGGGGTGACGTCCCCGACGCTGAAGATCCCGAACTGCATGGTCGCTCACCCTCCAGGTTGTTGACCGTTCAACTATAGCCTCGAACGGTCCACCCTCCGACGTTATTCCTCCGCGCGGCCGGGTGACGCGTGATCGCGCACGACCCCCGTGACACCGACCGCCACCACGGCCAGCCCGGCGCTGACCCAGGCGGCGTACCGGTAGTCGCCCGTGCTCTCGGTGGCGACGCCGGCGAGCAGCGGGCCCACCAACGCGCCGGCGTTCAGGGCCGCGGTGGCGAACGACCCGCTCAGCGCGGGAGCGTGGGACGCGACGTGCATGACACGGCTGACGAGTGCCGAACCGATACCGAAGGACAGCCCGCCCTGCACGACCGCCAGCGTGCACAGCGAGGCAGCATCAGGGCTGGCCATGGCCAGCGCCGCCCACCCTGCGGGCAGCACGCACACAGAGCCGTGACCAGCCCCTTCCGGAGCCGTCCGTCGCCCGTGCGGCCGGCCACGGTCACTCCGGCGAAGGCACCCGCACCGAACGCCGCGAGCAGCCCGGGAACCCAGCCCCCGGGCAGGCGGGCGACATCCGTGGCGATGACGGCCAGGTAGGCGAAGGTCGCGAAGGTCGCCCCGTTGACCACGGCCGCGAGCACCAGCGCCAGCTGCACGGGCCGCGACCTCAGCGCCCGAGCTTCCTGCCGCAGCGACACCCCGCGCCCACCGTCCGCGTCGGCCGGCGCGGACCGGAACACGAGCGCCAGGGCGGGCAGGCACAGCACGGCCACCGCCCAGAAGGCCGATCGCCAGCCGAACCGGTCTCCGAGCAACGCACCCGCGGGCACCCCGGCCACGCACGACAGCGTCACCCCCGCCAGCAGGACGGCGGTCGCCCTGGCCTGCCCGGCCGGGACGACCAGCGCCGTCGCCACGGACATCGCGACCGCGAGGAAGCCCGCGTTGACGACCGCGGCGACCACCCGCGTCGCGAACAGCACGGCGAAGTCCGTCGTGACCGCGCCGACGCCATGCACGACGACGAACGCGGCCAGAAACCCCGCCAGCGCCCGGCGACGCGGCCACCGCGCGCTCAGCGCCGCCATCACCGGCGCACCGACGACCATCCCGACGGCGTACGCGGACGTCAGGCTCGCGGCGGCCGCCACCGGCACGGACAGGTCACGGGCGATGCCCGGTACGAGACCGGACAGCATGAACTCGGAGGTGCCCTGCGCGAAGACGGCAAGGGCGAGGACATGGATGAACACAGGCAACGGATCGACTCCAGCGTGGGCCTACGCGGTCAGGAACATCCGCGTGCCGCGCGCCGAGGGGCAGCGGACACACGGAGCGCGTGTCCGGTCGCCGGAAGCGAGAGCGATCGAGGAACCGGTCGGTCACCGGTCAGACGGCCCGCCGCCGGGCGACCGGCGGCTCCGTTCTGTCCGACTCGGGGCTCATCACCCGAGGAACGGTACGCACGTCCGCACCGGCCCTCAACCGAATTCCAGAGCCGTTGCGCGTCAGACGTCCCCGGCACGCAACCGCGCCACCTGCCCAGCGCAGAAATCCGCCGTCCGCCTCATATGGTCGACGATCAAGGCCAGTTGGGCATCGTCCAGGTCGTCGAAGAGGGCGGAGAAGCCGTCACCCAGCTGCTCCCACAGCCGCCCGAACTCCGCGGCCTTCTCCGGCACCGTCACCACCAGCACCCGCCGCCGGTCGGCCGTGTCCCGGTCCCGGACGACGTACCCCGCCTTCTCCAGCCGGTCCACCAGCCGCGTCGCCGACCCGGTCGTCAGCCCCGTCAGCTCGGCGATCCGGCCCGTCGTCACCGGGCCGCCCTCCAGCGTGAGCAGGTTCAGACACTGCAGATCCGTGGGGTGCAGGCCGAGGTGGTCGGCGACGGCCTGGTTGAACAGGGCGTACGAGGCCATGGTGCGCCGGGAGACCGTGGACAGCTCGTCCAGCAGCCGCGCCCGCGTTGTCCCGGCCATATCCCGTGCTCCCCTTCGCTCCCCTTCGCTCCTTTTCGCTCTCCCTCGCTCCCCCTCGCTCCCCTTCACTCCTGCTCGCCTGGGCCGCGCGGAGATCGTATGACGCGCCGACCGGGCCCGCCCGCCGGGCTCCGTCCATCAGGTGACGCCGGGCGTCAGGGCTCTCGGCGGCCATGCGAAGCTGCGGGCATGCTGATCCTGCGCTCCGCGGCCCTGTTCGTCCTCGCCGCCCTGCTGGAGATCGGCGGGGCCTGGCTGGTCTGGCAGGGAGTGCGGGAGCACCGCGGCTGGCTCTGGGCCGCCGGCGGTGTCCTCGCCCTCGGCGCGTACGGTTTCGTCGCCACCTTCCAGCCCGACGCCCACTTCGGCCGCGTCCTCGCCGCGTACGGCGGGATCTTCGTCGCCGGCTCGATCCTGTGGGGCGTGGTCGCGGACGGCTATCGCCCCGACCGCTGGGACGTGACGGGCGCGCTGATCTGCCTCGCGGGCATGGCGGTGATCATGTGGGCGCCGCGGGGCAGCTGAGGGAGCGCACTCAGGGGTCCTTTCACTATGAGCGTCCGATCAGGTCGCGTGGTCTGGTGCCGTGCATGGCAACGCGGCGAGGTGCGGTGCCAGGCCGCGCGACCCGGACGGGCACAGTGAAAGGACCCCTCAGGCCGGCTCTTCGGGCAGCAGCCCCAGCTGACCCAGGAACTCCATCTCGTCGAAGTAGAGCCGGTAGTCGACGATCCGTCCGTCCTCGTCGACGGTGGCGAAGTCCACTCCTCGAATCCTGACCTCCTTCTGCGTCGCCGGCAGCGACTCCCCGGAGGGCAGCTGGATCGGCCCGGTGTTACGGCCGCTGAAGAACCCTTCGTCGATGGCCGTGTCGCCGACCTCGTACGCGTGCACCGACTCGTACGTGCCCTCGGGAATCATCTCCGTCATCTGCTGCCAGTACGCGGCGATGTTGTCGCGCCCGTGGATCTCCCCGCCGTCCGGGGTGACGGCGACCGCGTCCTCCGCGTACAGCTCCGCGATGCGCTGAGGCCCCGCATTCGTGGTGATGGCCTCGGTGAGCCGGTCCATGACCTCGCGCGCCTGTCCCATGATCCACCTCCGTCGGCACAGGGGATCACCTTCTTCATTGTCCCACCGCACCCCGGGCGAGCCGACCGCACAACGAGACCACCAACCGCCCTGCCTATCCTGGCCGGGCAGCCTTCCGCCCACGCCCGAGGAGCAGCCCATGGCCACCGCCGCACCGTCCCGCATCGCCGTCGTCACCGGTGCGAGCAGCGGAATCGGCGCCGCCACGGCCCGGCAGCTCGCCGCCGCCGGATACCGCGTCGTCCTCACCGCCCGCCGCAAGGACCGTATCGAGGCGCTCGCCGAGGAGATCAACGCGGCCGGCCACTCGGCGACGGCATACGCGCTCGACGTGACCGACCGCGCCGCCGTGGACGAGTTCGCGACGGCGTTCAGGACGATCGGCGTCCTCGTCAACAACGCGGGCGGCGCGCTCGGCGCCGACCCGGTCGCGACCGGCGACCCGGCCGACTGGCGCCAGATGTACGAGACGAACGTCATCGGCACCCTGAACCTCACCCAGGCCCTGCTCCCGAAGCTGGTCGCGAGCGGCGACGGCACGGTCGTCGTCGTCTCCTCCACGGCCGGCCACGGCACCTACGAGGGCGGCGCGGGCTACGTCGCCGCCAAGCACGGCGCCCACGTCCTCGCCGAGACCCTCCGCCTGGAGATCGTCGGCCAGCCGGTCCGCGTCATCGAGATCGCCCCCGGCATGGTCAGGACCGACGAGTTCGCCCTGACCCGCTTCGGCGGCGACGCCGAGAAGGCGGCCAAGGTCTACGAGGGCGTCGCCGAACCCCTCACCGCCGACGACGTCGCCGACACCATCACCTGGGCGGTCACCCGCCCCAGCCACGTCAACGTGGACCTCCTGATCCTCCGCCCACGCGCCCAGGCCTCGAACACCAAGGTCCACCGGGAACTGTGATGCCGGACGCCGAACGGGAACGGCAGCGCCGCGCCCTGGAAACGAAGAACGAACGCCACATGTGGTGGTGGCTCGCCTACTTCCTCTTCGGCATCCACATCGTGGCGTTCGTCATGATCTACGCGGTGCTGCACGCGAAGTGACGGCACAGCGACCACTGACCCTATGAGCGAGGCCCCCGGTTGCCGCCGGGGGCCTCATGCGTCAGCCCTTCACGCAGACGACCTGCTTCAGCTTCGCCACGACCTCCACCAGGTCCCGCTGCTGGTCGATGACCTGCTCGATCGGCTTGTAGGCGCCCGGGATCTCGTCCACGACGCCGGAGTCCTTGCGGCACTCCACGCCCCGCGTCTGCTCCTCCAGGTCCTTCGTCGAGAAGCGGCGCTTCGCCGCGTTGCGGCTCATCCGCCGGCCGGCGCCGTGCGACGCCGAGTTGAAGGACTTGTCGTTGCCGAGGCCCTTCACGATGTACGAACCCGTGCCCATGGAGCCCGGGATGATCCCGTACTCGCCGGAGCCGGCCCGGATCGCGCCCTTGCGGGTGACGAGCAGGTCCATGCCCTCATACCGTTCCTCCGCCACATAGTTGTGGTGGCAGGAGATCTCCGGCTCGAAGGCGGGCCTGGCCTTCTTGAACTCCTTGCGGATCACGTCCTTCAGGAGCGCCATCATGATCGTGCGGTTGTACTTGGCGTACTCCTGCGCCCAGAACAGGTCGTTGCGGTAGGCCGCCATCTGCGGGGTGTCCGCGACGAACACGGCCAGGTCGCGGTCGACCAGCCCCTGGTTGTGCGGGAGCTTCTGAGCGACGCCGATGTGGAACTCGGCCAGTTCCTTGCCGATGTTCCTGGATCCGGAGTGCAGCATGAGCCACACCGAATCAGACGTATCTACACAGACTTCGACAAAGTGGTTGCCGGATCCGAGCGTCCCCATCTGCAAGGCCGCCCGCTCCCGCCGGAACCTGACGGCCTCGGCAACCCCCTCGAACCGCCCCCAGAAGTCGTCCCATCCGGCAGTCGCCACCCCGTGGAACCGCCCCGGATCCACGGGGCTGTCGTGCATTCCCCGCCCCACCGGAACAACCTGCTCGATCCTCGACCGCAGCCGCGACAAATCCCCCGGCAGGTCATTGGCCGTCAGCGACGTCCTCACCGCCGACATCCCGCAGCCGATGTCGACGCCCACCGCCGCGGGGCACACCGCACCCCGCATCGCGATGACCGACCCGACCGTCGCGCCCTTGCCGTAGTGCACGTCGGGCATGACCGCGAGCCCCTCGATCCACGGCAGGGTCGCGACGTTCTGCAGCTGCTGCATCGCCGCGCCCTCGATGGTCGCCGGGTCGGCCCACAGACGGATGGGAACCTTGGCACCCGGCAGCTCCACGTATGACATATCGCCCTCAAATCCCCCGGAAACAAACAGAAGTCCTGAAACGCAAAACCGGCGCCAAGGTCGATGAAAGGGACAAGGGACCGGCGTCCACGGCAGTGCGTGCGATACACATTGTGTTCATCGGCCGCCCAGGGGCGGCAACCCAATATCCGCGCCGAGAGGAGCCCCCACGTGCAACGGAAGGCGTACGTAACCGGCGCCGCCGCCCTCCTCGCGGCGCTGCTGGCCGGCTGTACCAGCGGCTCGGGCGGTGACGAGGAGGCGGACAGCTCCAACCCGGGTGCCGCAGGTACGGCGTCCGCGGCGGCCGAGCCCGGCCGGTACCGCACGCTCCCGGAGCCCTGCGGCGCGGTCGGTCACGAGACCCTCGCCTCCCTGCTGCCCGGCATCAGGCAGATCACGGACGCGGAGCAGCGCCAGAAGGCCTACGAGGGCGAGGCGACGCCCACGTTCGACACCGACCGCAAGGTCGGCTGCCGCTGGAAGGTGGAGTCGACGGACGCCACCGACCACCTGCTCATCGACTTCGAGCGGGTGGTGTCGTACGACAACACCGTCAGCGACGACAGTCAGGCCGAGCAGCTCTTCGCGACGAAGGAGACGGCGGCCGACCTCCCGGCGCCCGTCAGCTCCAGTCCGAGCAGCGCCGAAGAGGTCACCTCCGCCGACGCCGGCCCGAGTACCTCGCCCTCCCCCTCCGCCTCGGCCTCGGCTTCCGCCGGCTCCTCCGTGTCCCCCTCCCCCAGCACCACCCCGGCCGACCTCCAGCCCCGCCTCCTCGACGGGCTCGGCGACGAGGCCTTCCTGGACGACGAGCTGAGCAGCTCCGGTTCGACGGCCAAGCAGCGCACGGTGACTGTGGCGTTCCGCACGTCGAATGTGATCGTGACGATCGAGTACGCGGAGCAGCCGGCGACCATCGGCGTGGTCCCGGACAGCAAGGAAATGCAGGACAGGGCACAGAAACTGGCGTCCCAACTGGCGGATTCGCTGGCCGGTTAGGGCGCCTTCGGGCACGCGTGGAAAGCATGCGAAGCAGAACCGCACAGGTTCTTCACCGCGTACCGTGGCCCCTCGGACCCGTTCCGACCGCAGGAATCACGAGCGTCATGAGTGAAGGAACCATGCAGCGACGAGCACAGCGAGATCAGGGTGACCAGCGTGACCAGCGAGCGAAGCGCCTCAACCGCGTCCTTGTCTGCGCGGCCGCCGTCCCCGTGATGCTGGTTGCCGCCGGCTGCTCCTCGGACTCCGGCTCCAGCAAGGCCGGGGGCGACGCCTCGGCCGCCGCGGCCTCGGCGTCCGCGAGCGCGTCGCCGACGGTGGAGGCGGCGGCGTACAGCAAGCTTCCGGAGCCGTGTGCGGTGCTGTCCAAGAAGACGTTGGGCGACCTCGTACCGGAGGGCAAGAAGTCCGGCAAGGAGGGCAAGTCGGACGACACGGCGACGCGCGGCAGCTGCTCCTGGAGCAGCCTGGACAACAACGGCGTCAAGGGCTCGCAGTTCCGCTGGCTGAACGTCTCCCTGCTGCGCTTCGACTCGGACGTCTCGCGCGGCCCGGGCGACAAGCTGGCGCAGGAGTACTACGAGAAGCAGGTTCAGGACGCCCGGTCGGCCGAGGGCGCGAAGAACGCGAAGTCGGAGCCGGTCACCGGGACGGGCGACGAGGCGACGCTGGTGCGCTACGACCTGAAGAAGAAGGAAGGCACCTTCAAGCAGCAGACGGTCGTGGCGCGCGTCGAGAACGTCGTCGTCACCGTCGACTACAACGGCGCGGGCCTGGCCGGTGAGAAGACGCCGGACGCCGGTGACCTGTCGAAGGACGCGAAGAAGGCGGCCAAGGAAGCGGTGGCCGCGGTGGCTTCGGCCAACGGCGACGGTGGCGGCAGCGGCGGATCGGCGAGCCCCTCGCCGTCCAAGTCGGCGTCGAAGTCGGCGTCCCCGTCGGCGTCTGCCTCCAAGTCGGCGTCGAAATCGGCTTCTCCGTCGGCGTCTGCGTCCGAGTCCGCCGCGAAGAAGAGCTGACCGACCCGGCGGTAACCGGAAGCAACCGGAACCGGCCACCCGTGCGCCGCACACATGTGCCACCCTGTTGCGCGCAACAACACGCACTGGGGAGGGAGTACGGGTGGCCGCGCCACTTCAGCTGACACGGATGCACCGCGTTCTCATCGGCGTGGTCGTCACCGGTGCCGTGATCATCGCCGGGATCGGCTTCGCGGGTTCGTACGCGGCCGTCCGTGAACTGGCCCTCAAAAAGGGCTTCGGGAACTTCTCCTACGTCTTCCCGATCGGCATCGACGCGGGCATCTGTGTCCTGCTCGCCCTGGATCTGCTCCTGACGTGGATCCGTATCCCCTTCCCCCTGCTGCGTCAGACGGCGTGGCTGCTGACGGCCGCGACCATCGCCTTCAACGGCGCCGCGGCCTGGCCGGATCCGCTCGGTGTCGGCATGCACGCGGTGATCCCGGTCCTGTTCGTGGTCGCCGTCGAGGCGGCCCGGCACGCCATCGGCCGCATAGCCGACATCACCGCCGACAAGCACATGGAGGGCGTCCGCCTCACCCGCTGGCTGCTCTCCCCCGTGCCGACCTTCCTCCTCTGGCGCCGTATGAAGCTGTGGGAGCTCCGCTCCTACGACCAGGTCATCAAGCTGGAGCAGGAACGTCTCGTCTACCAGGCCCGCCTCCGTTCCCGCTTCGGCCGGGCATGGCGCAGGAAGGCCCCGGTGGAGTCCCTGATGCCGCTGCGCCTGGCCCGCTACGGGGTTCCTCTGGCGGAGACGGCCCCGGCGGGGCTGGCGGCGGCGGGGATCGAGCCGGCGCTCATCCCCCCGGCACCGCAGCCGGAGCCGGCCTCCGGTGCCGTAGCTGCGGGCAGTCGTGCCGCTGGGGCGATGGGGGTCCCCGCTGGACCGGAGCTTCGGCGCCCCGAACTGGTCGGCCACCCCGACGCGCAGCAACCGGCATACGCACCCGAGCCGGAGGCAAGCCCTTGGTTCCAGGCCCCCCAGCAGGTCGAGTACCAGGGTGACTACGACCCCACGTTCGAGCCGGACTACGACCAGTGGTACGCCCACCAGCAGGCCGAGCAGCCCTACGAGGAACCTCCCGCCGAGGCCGCTGAGGCCGCTGAGGCCGCTGAGGCCACCGTGGCTCCCTCCGCGGAGGACACCGGCTCCTTCCAGGTCCCCGTGAACGACAACCGCACCCGCCAGCTCGGCGAAGGCGGCGGCACCCCCGAGCGTCCGGAGCCGGCCGAGGAGGACTACTACCAGATCTTCCGTGAGTCGATAAAGGGCGGGAACGGAGCGCCCACCCCGCGCGGGTTCATCGCCGACGTCGAGGCGACCTACGGCGTCACCCTCGACGAGGCCGAGTCCAAGCGCATGGTGAACCGCTTCTCCAACCGCCTCAACGCAGAGCTGACGGACGAGCACATCGCCTGACCGGCACAAGGAGAGGGGGCCCTCGATCCGAGGGCCCCCTCTCCCGTCACCGCTTATTCGCCGAGCAGGCGCCGCACCCGCTCCTGCCCCACCGCCAACAGCAGCGTGGGCAGCCGGGGCCCGGTGTCCCGGCCCACGAGCAGGTGGTACAGCAGTGCGAAGAAGGACCGCTGGGCGGTCTTGATCTCCGGCGGCAGTTCCTTGGGCGTCGCGTCCGCCGGGAAACCGGCCTGCACCTTGGGCACGCCGTACACGAGGTGGGTGAGCCCGTCCAGGGACCAGTGCCCGGCGAGCCCGTCGAGCAGCAGCCGCAGCGACTCCTGCCCCTGCTCGTCGAGGGACTTCAGCAGGTCGTGGTCGGGCTCGTCGCGCACGATGGTCCGCTGGTCGGCGGGCACGTGCGTGTTGATCCACGCCTCGGCCTTGTCGTACCGCGGGCGTGCCTCGTCCAGGGAGCCGAGCGGGTTCGCGGGATCGAGTTCGCTCAGGATCCGCAGCGCCTGGTCCTCGTGACCGGCGGTGATGTCGGCCACCGACGCCAGGGTCCGGTACGGCAGCGGCCGGGGCGTCTTCGGCAGCTCACCGGCGGCCGTGCGCACCGCACGCGAGTGCGCGGCGACGTCCGCCGGCAGAGCCGTCCCGTCGGCGACCTTGGCGTCGAGCCGGTCCCACTCGTCGTACAGCCGCTGGATCTCCTGGTCGAAGGCGATCTTGAAGGACTGGTTGGGCTTGCGGCGGGCGTACAGCCACCGCAGCAGCTGCGGCTCCATGATCTTCAGCGCGTCGGCAGGGGTCGGCACCCCGCCGCGCGAGGACGACATCTTGGCCATGCCGGAGATGCCCACGAAGGCGTACATGGGCCCGATCGGCTGCTTGCCGCCGAAGATCCCGACGATCTGGCCGCCGACCTGGAAGCTCGACCCGGGCGAGGAGTGGTCGACGCCGCTCGGCTCGAAGACGACGCCCTCGTACGCCCACCGCATCGGCCAGTCCACCTTCCAGACCAGCTTGCCGCGGTTGAACTCGCTCAGCCGGACCGTCTCGGAGAAGCCGCAGGCCGTGCAGGCGTACGTCATCTCGGTGGAGTCGTCGTCGTAGGCGGTGACGGTGGTGAGGTCCTTCTCGCAGTTGCCGCAGTACGGCTTGTACGGGAAGTACCCGGCGGAGCCGGAGCCGTCGTCCTCGGCGGCCGCGCCGGAGCCCTCCGCGGCCTCCAGCTCGGCCTCGTCGACGGGCTTCTGCTTGGCCTGCTGCTTCTTCTGGTCGGCGGGCTTCGGCTTGGTCCGGTACTGGGCGAGCACGGCGTCGATCTCGCCGCGGTGCTTCATGGCGTGCAGGATCTGCTCGCGGTACACGCCGGAGGTGTACTGCTCGGTCTGGCTGATGCCGTCGAACTCCACACCCAGCTCGGCGAGCGACTCGATCATCGCGGCCTTGAAGTGCTCGGCCCAGTTGGGGTACGGCGAGCCCTGCGGCGCGGGCACCGAGGTCAGCGGCTTGCCGATGTGCTCCTTGAAGCTGTCCTCATCGACGCCGTCGATGCCCTTGGGCACCTTCCGGTACCGGTCGTAGTCGTCCCAGGAGATCAGGTGGCGCACCTCGTACCCCCGGCGCCGGATCTCGTCGGCGACGAGGTGCGGGGTCATGACCTCGCGGAGGTTGCCCAGGTGGATCGGGCCCGAGGGCGACAGGCCGGACGCGACGACGACCGGTTTGCCCGGGGCCCGACGCTCCGACTCCTCGATGACCTCATCCGCGAAACGGGAGACCCAGTCGGTGGTCTCGGTGCTCTGAGCCACGATCGGCACGTCCTCTTTGTCTGAAGGTACTGACCGCCCCATTCTCCCAGACCGCAACGCACCCCGGAAAACCGCTTTACCCCCCATGGGATACTGGCCGTGTCTATCCATCCCACGAGGAGAACGGCACCCATTCCTATGGCTTCGGTCACGTCCCTCAGCGACTCCGTCCAGCAGCGCCTCGCTGCGGCTCTCTCGGCAGCCCTGCCGGATGCCGGTTCCACGGACCCGCTGCTGCGACGAAGCGACCGGGCCGACTTCCAGGCCAACGGCATCCTGGCGCTCGCGAAGAAGGCGAAGGCCAACCCGCGGGAGCTGGCGACGCAGGTCGTGGCCCACGTCGAGTCGGGTGACGTGATCAGGGACATCGAGGTCTCCGGGCCGGGCTTCCTGAACATCACGATCGGGGACCGGGCGATCACCGAGAACCTCGCCGCGCGGTACGCGGACGACACGGGCCGCCTGGGCGTGCCCCACTCCGAGCAGCCGGGCACGACGGTCGTCGACTACGCCCAGCCGAACGTGGCGAAGGAGATGCACGTCGGTCACCTGCGCTCGGCGGTGATCGGTGACTCGGTGGTCCAGCTGCTGGAGTTCACCGGGGAGAACGTGGTCCGGCGGCACCACATCGGCGACTGGGGCACCCAGTTCGGCATGCTCATCCAGTACCTGGAGGAGCACCCGCACGAGCTGGACCACAGGGAGGGTGAGGACCTCCAGGCGTCCGGCGAGGCCGCGATGTCGAACCTGGACCGCCTGTACAAGGCGGCGCGGAAGAAGTTCGACTCGGACGAGGAGTTCAAGACCAGGGCCCGGCGCAGGGTGGTCGACCTCCAGGCCGGGGACCCGCAGACCCTCGCCATGTGGCAGAAGTTCGTCGACGAGTCGAAGATCTACTTCTTCTCCGTCTTCGAGAAGCTGGACATGGAGGTCCGGGACCCGGACATCGTCGGCGAGTCGGGCTACAACGACATGCTGGAGGAGACCTGCCGGCTCCTGGAGGAGTCGGGGGTCGCGGTCCGCTCCGAGGGCGCCCTGTGTGTCTTCTTCGACGACATCAAGGGACCGGACGGCAAGCCGGTCCCGCTGATCGTGCAGAAGTCGGACGGCGGCTACGGCTACGCGGCCACCGACCTGTCGGCGATCAGGGACCGTGTCTTCAACCTGAAGGCGAACACGCTGCTGTACGTGGTGGACGCCCGTCAGTCGCTGCACTTCAAGATGGTCTTCGAGACCGCGCGGAGGGCCGGCTGGCTGAACGACGACGTCCACGCGGTGCAGCTCGCCTTCGGCACGGTGCTGGGCAAGGACGGCAAGCCGTTCAAGACCCGTGAGGGCGAGACGGTCCGCCTGGTCGACCTCCTGGACGAGGCGATCGAGCGCGCCTCGGCGGTGGTCCGCGAAAAGGCCCAGGACCTGTCCGAGGAGGAGATCGCCGAGCGGGGCGCCCAGGTGGGCATCGGCGCGGTGAAGTACGCGGACCTGTCGACGTCGGCGAACCGGGACTACAAGTTCGACCTGGACCAGATGGTCTCGCTGAACGGCGACACGTCCGTCTACCTCCAGTACGCCTACGCCCGTATCCAGTCGATTCTGCGCAAGGCCGGCGACGTACGCCCGTCCGCGCACCCCGAGCTGGAGCTGGCGGCCGCCGAGCGCGCCCTCGGTCTGCACGTGGACGCGTTCGCCGAGACGGTCGCGGAGGCGGCGGCGGAGTACGCCCCGCACAAGCTGGCGGCGTATCTGTACCAGCTGGCGTCGCTGTACACGTCGTTCTACGACAAGTGCCCGGTGCTGAAGGCGGAGTCGCCCGAGCAGGTGGAGAACCGCCTGTTCCTGTGCGACGTGACGGCCCGGACCCTGCACCGGGGTATGGCCCTGCTGGGGATCAGGACGCCCGAGCGGCTCTGAGTGCCGGACGAAACGCGCGCGGCCCGTCCTCTCCCCGCGGGGAGGACGGGCCGCGGTCGTTCAGCTGGCACGCCTTACTGTGCGGGGTGGCCGACGGGGATCGTCTTGAGCCAGTCGTCGACGGTGACGACATCCGCCCATTGCGGGAACAGTCGCTCGATGAGGACCCGGTGCAGCTCTGGGTCGGTGTCCAGACAGGCGTCGGAGAGGACGGTCAGGCCGAAGTCCAGGTCGTTCGCCTGGCACAGGGTGGACAGCACCACAGCGCTGGTGGCGATGCCGGTGAGCACGAGGCTGTCGATATCGCGTGCCCTCAGCACTACGTCGAGATCGCTGCCCGAGAACGCGCTCGCTCGTCTCTTGGTGACCACCACCTCACCCGGCCGGGGCGCGACCTCGGGGTGGATCTCGGTGCCCGGGGCGCCCTCGACGAAGAGGCCGGCCCTTGCGATGGCAGTGAGAGCCCTGGTGCGCGTGCCGACTTCGGGGAAGCCGGGACGTAACGCGATGACCACGTAGATCACGGGAATGTTCGCCGCCCGGGCCCCGTCGATCGCTCCGCGCAGGCGTGGCAGGTATCCGGAGCCGTCGTCGGCGATGTCCACGATGGCCCGTTGGACGTCCATCACGAGAAGGGCGCTGCTCATGTGGTCTCCAGGAACGAAGGCGGTTTGGGATCCTGCGCGACTCGGGCACGGTGGCGGTGCGCCCGTCGGCCACGATACGACGTGCGTCAGCACCGATCCGCTCACACGGAGGCCGCGCCGGCGGCCTAGCGGCCCCTGGCGCACAGGGCCGCGTCCACCGCGCCCTGGAGATGGCGCAGGCTGTCGCCCTCGGCCGCCCAGGTCGTGGTGTAGACGGTCACGGTGCCGCGACCGGCCGTGGCCCGGCCGCCGCCCACCGAGTCGCCGGGCAGATCACCGCCGTGGCCCCAGTAGACGCCGCCGCAGCTCAGCGGGATCGAGGCGACGCCGTAGCCGTAACGGCTGCCCGCCGGGTAGACGTCGCGGCCGCTGACGTCGGTGGTGTCCCGGGTCATCAGGCGCACCGCCCAGCCGGGCAGGAGCCGGCCGCCGAACAGACCGTCCCAGAAGGCGTTGAGGTCCCCGGGCGTGGAGACGAGCCCGCCGGACGCGCCGAACTCGTACCCGGGAAGCTCGGTCACGTCCACCCGGCCGGCCTCCGGACGGGCCGGGTGGATGCCGTAGTTGCGGGCGTGCGGTCCGCGCAGGCCCAGCTCGCCGGGTGCGGGCCAGTAGGTGTCGTCCAGGCGCAGCGGTCGCAGGATGGTGCGCTCGATGTACGTGCGGAAGTCGGTCCCCGTCACCTGGTCGATCAGCATGCCGAGCACCAGGTAGTTGGTGTTGGAGTAGGACCAGTCGGTGCCTGGCTCGAAGACGGGCTTCTCCTTGAGCGCGAGGGCCAGACAGTCCTGGTCCGTGCCAGGCCTGCTCCAGTCGACCAACCGGGTGTACTCCGGCAGACCGCTGGTCTGCTTGAGCAACTGCCGTACGGTGATGTTGCGTTCGGCGAGCTGTGGCACGTAGGCGCCCGCGCGGTCGTCGAGCCGTATCCGCCCGTCCGCCACCAGGCGCATCACGGCCGCCGCGGTGAACGCCTTGGTGTTGCTGGCGATCCGGAACCGCCCCTCCTCATCGACCATCGGGCGGCCCGACTCCAGGTCCGCGACCCCGGCGGTACGCGTCGCCCTGCCGTCGTACGCGAGGGCGCCCGGGACCCCGTCCCGGTGGACGAGCAGATCCAGCTTGCGCTGCACCGGGTCGGGCCGGTGGGACGCCTGGGCCGCCGCCACCGGGGCGAACACCCCGGTGAGCGTTGCGGCGAGCAGGACCGCGGCGGCAAAGCGCTTGCGCTGCATGGTTGTTCCCCCCTGGTCGTGGCCCGGCTTGCGCGGGCCGATCGTTGTCGCTCACCGACGACCCTGCCAGGCGGCCGGGGCGAGATCAGTACGACCGGCCCCCGCATCGGGGATGTATCCACACCCCTTGACAGCTCCCAGATTCTCTAGGCAGCGGGGCGGGGAACCACGTTGATGTTGAAGATATGAGAACCCAGGCCGCCCGCGATGCCCATGAAGAGCAGGGCGAAGTGCTCTTGTCCGCGTGCGGTGGTGATGCCGCCGATGTCCAGCTGGGACGACTCGGGCCAGCCGAGGTCGGTGAGCAGCCGGCCGGTGGTCCGTTTGGCCTCGGCGTCGTCGCCGGAGAGGAAGACGGTGCTCGGGCCGTCCAGACCGCCCGGGTCGATCATCACGGTGGAGTCCATGGTGCACAGCGTCTTCACCACGGGGGTCAGGGGGAAGGCTTCCTGGATCTGCTCACCCAGGCTGCTGTTGGGGTGCGAAAGCTCGGTGAAGTCGTCGGAGAGGCCGACCGCGACATCGATCAGCGGGGTGCCGGCCAGCGCCGGCGCCCCGATGGAGTGCAGCAGTTCCACAGAGACGGTCCCCGGGGTGGCGTTGACGAGTACCTCCGCGTGAGCGGCTGTCTCGTTCAGGCTTGCCACGGGGAGACCGAGGTCCGTCCGGTCCTCGGGGTGACGTGAACCGAGGAGCACGTCGTGCCCTGCGGCGCTCCAACCGTGGGCCAGTGCTCGGGCGACGTTGCCGGTGCCAAGTAGTCCTAAGCGCATGCCTGGACGCTAGCTGCCGGTCGGGACGTGGCGAATCGGCCCTCGGGCCCGGCTGGACCCGTACCGAAGACCTAGTCCGGTGGTCGCCCACCACTCACCAGTGGCCGAACTCGGCCCACACCAGTTTCCCGGGGTCCCGTTCCCCCACGCCCCGCGGCCCCGCTGTCGTGCACCTCCACGCGCAGTACGTCGCCGTCGTACCGCAGGAACAACCGGAAGCCCCGCCCCGGCGGCACGCCGTGCACCAGCGCGTTGCGCGGTTCTGTGCGAGCGGGTACCGGCGTATGACGAGGACGAGATCGGGACCAATGCGATGCTGCGGTCACAGGCCCTGACACCCCAGGAGTCGAGGCGCCTGCTCGACCGTCTGCCAGGAGACAAATGAGCACCGCACTTGAGTGGTTCAAGTCGAGCTACAGCGGTAGCGAGGGCGGCCAGTGCCTCGAAGTCGCCACCTGCCCCCACACCATCCACATCCGCGACTCCGAGAACGCGGAAGACGGCGGCCCCACCCTCCAGGTGACCCCGGCCACCTGGAGGGCGTTCACGGAGTTCGCCTCACGCCGGTGCCGTCAGGCGTAGTAGTGGATCGTGCCGCGCAGCGCCGCGTCACCGCCCTCGCAGTGCTGCACGAACTTCGCCGCGATCGCCTTGATCGTGCCGTCGTCGTCGCGGGCGAGCTTGGTGATGGTGAATTCGCCGGTGACCGTGTTGCAGCCGTGGCTGTTGGCGTCGACGTCCAGGCCGGCCATACCGGCGCCGTTGAAGCGCTGGGCCTGGTAGGTCCGGCCGACCTCGAACTGCTCGCCGGTGGGCGGGGTCAGCGTGGCCGACCAGTACTCACGCTTGCCGGAGGCTCTGTAGGTGACACCGTCGCCGGAGCGGCTGAGTGAGAACGTGCTGGTGGCTCCGGTGAAGGTCTGGCTCCGGCCCTGGCCCACCCAGTCGCCGGCGTCGCTGGTGTAGGCGTAGGACAGCGGGTAGGCGCGGTACTTGACGACACCCTTGAGGGCCGGGGCGTCGGCGCTCTCGCAGTGCTGGGTGTAGGTGGCGTCGAGGACGGTGATCGCGCCGGAGGCGTCCGTCTCGATCTGGTTGACCGAGAACTGGCCGTAGACCTGGTTGCAGCCCCGGCCGTCGCCGGAGACGTCGAGGCCCGGGGAGCGGCCGGTGCGGAAGGCCGCACGCTCGGCGTTGCGGTAGATGCCGGGGTGCAGTTTCTCGCCCTCGGGCGCGGCGAGGTCGACATCCCACCAGGTGTGGTCGGTGGAGAGAACACGGAAGCGTACGTAGGCCGCGTCGCCGCCGGCCGTGATGGTCGCCGTCGCGGGTGTGTAGGCGGTGCTGCCGCCCTGGCCGATGTAGTCACCGGCCTCGCTGGTATGGCTGTACTTGGTCACGGCCACCGGCGTGCCGGTGGCAGCCGTGGCGGGCTCGGCAAGGGCGGTGGTGACACCTAACGCGGCGGTCAGGCTCGCGAGCGCGCCGAGCAGAGCGCGCCCCCATCCGGTGCGTGTACGCACGAATACTTCCCCTCCGTTGCGGTCGGCACCCCCGGTGGGCACCTGCGCACCCTTTGTAACAAGCGCCACTGACACCCACCAGAAGACCCGTTGTCAGTGCCGCCCCCTACAGTCGGCGGCATGGCGACACTTCCGAACCCGCTGCCCAAGCTGGCGGCCGACCCGAGCGGTGGTGTGCTCGGGCTCGAACTCCCGGCCGGGAGACTGATCGACGCGACCGACGAGGGGCCGTGGCACGAGCCGTTGCTGTGGTGCGCGGACGAACCGGCGGTGCCCGGCGGCTGGACGGCGCTGGCGTCCGCGCGGCGTGCCGGTCTGCTGCCGGTGCTCGTCGACGTCGGTGGCGGCCATGGCGGGCCGGAGGACTGGGAGTTGACGCCCGGGGCGATGTCGTACCCGGGCGATCACGACGCCGAGGAGGTGCTGGCCGAGTTCTGGGAGGCGTGCGCGGCGGAGGGCGAGGAATGGCCCGGACCGGCCGACGCCGCCGCCGACCAGGGCAAGGACCCGGACTCCGTCGCCGCCGGCTTCGCGGACGTCCTCCTGGACGGCGGCGGCCCGCTCAAGGACCCGCGTCCGGCCCTGGTCCCCGCCCGCCGCAGCGCCGACCTCCCGGCCGCGATCGGCTGGATGGTCCCCGCGAACCACGAGAACGACACGGCCCGCCTCGGCGCGGTCCTCCGCTCCTGGGAGGACCGGTTCGGCATACGGGTCGTGGCGCTCGGCTTCGACCGCCTGCTGGTGTCCGTCGCGGCCCCGCCCACGACCCTGGCCCAGGCGGAGGCCGTCGCCGCCGAGCACTTCGCGTTCTGCCCGGACAACATCCGGCAGGGCGGCGACACGACCCTGCGCGCCTACGCCGAACGGCAGGTCCTCGGCCAGCCGGTCTGGCACTTCTGGTGGGACTGACCGTCAGGGGCGTCACCCGAGGAGAGTGAGCCCCTCCGGAGCGGTGATGGCGAACTCCTCGTCCAGGAGCCGCCGCACCTCCGCCTCGTCCGTGAGCTCCCGCTCGGTGACGGTGCCGTCGGCGCGGGTCTCGGTGAGGAGACGGCCGTTGAGGAGGAGGTGGCGCTCCGCGGTGACGCGCTGCACGTAAGGGCGCTGGGTGAACGGGGAGCGCGGGTTCGTACCGATGTGCCAGTTGATGACCTCGAAGTCGGGCTTCTCGAACGGCTCCAGGGTGAAGGCGTACTGACGCTCCCAGTCGCCCTTCCCGGGGACGTACGCCTCCAGCACCCACAGCTCCAGCGGCCCGCCGTGCGGTGCGTGCGTCAGCCGGTGCCGACGGCCGGCGTCGTGGAACTCGGTGCCGGCCGTCAGCGGCACCGGCTCCAGCAGCGCGCCGATCGCTCCGAAGCCGACATCGGTCAGGTACGGCTGCGGGTCGCCCGGCGCCTCGACCAGCAGCGCCATATGGGTGCGCGGGCGGCTCTCGACGCGGTCCGCGCCGACGACGACCCGCGCGGCCAGCCGGGTCACCCGGAAGCCCAGCGCCTCCAGGGCGAGCGACAGCAGCGTGTTGTGCTCGTAGCAGTAGCCGCCGCGCCGGCTGTGGACCAGCTTGGCCAGGAGGTCGTCGGGGTCGAGGGAGGGCGCCGTACCGCCCAGGGCGTCCAGGTTCTCGAACGGGATGCCCCGGATGTGCGCGAGGTGCACCCCCCGCAGCGTCGCCGCGTCCGGCCGCCGCTCCCCCTCCCAACCGATCCGCCTGAAATACGCGTCGAGGTCTGACTGCCTGATCTCCACGGTGTCGGACATGCCTTCACCCTAGGTATCCCCGGCCCACCTCGTCCGCGGCCTCCCGCCGGATGTCGGCCTCCGCCTTTCGGCCTACGCCATGACGGCAGGGCTCAGGCCCGCAGCCCCTCCCCCAGCCTGCGCAGCCCCTCCCCGATCTCCTCCGGCGTCTGCGTCACGAAGCACAGCCGCAGTGTCGAGCGGTCGGGGTCGCCGGCGTAGAAGGGCGCGCCGGGGACGTAGGCCACGTCCTGCCGCACCACCGTGGGCAGCAGGGCTGTGGTGTCGTACGACTCCGGCAGGCGGGCCCACAGGAACATGCCGCCCTCGGGACGGTTCCAACGGGAGCCCGCGGGGAGGGCGTCCGCCAGTCCGGCGAGCATGGCGTCGCGCCGCTCCCGGTAGGCGCCGGCCACCCGCGCCACGTGCGCGTCCAGGTCCCGGTCCGCCAGGTACCGCGCGGCGGCGAGCTGGTTGACGGTCGGGGTGTGCAGGTCGGCGGCCTGCTTGGCCACCGCGCAGGCGCGGCGCAGCCCGGCGGGCGCCCGCAGCCAGCCGAGCCGCAGGCCGGGCGCCATGACCTTGGAGAAGGAGCCCAGCAGTGCGGTCCGGTCCCGGGCGTCCTCGTAGGAGGCGATCCACGGCACCCGCTCGCCCTCGAAGCGCAGTTCGCCGTACGGGTCGTCCTCGACGATCCACAGCCCGTGCCGGGCGGCGACGGAGGCTATGGCGGCGCGGCGGTCGGCGGGCAGGGTGCGGCCGGTGGGGTTCTGGAAGGTCGGCACGGTGTAGAGCAGCTTGGGGCGTTCACGCACCACCAGTTCCTCCAGCGCCTCCGGGTCGATCCCGTGCGCGTCCGAGGGCACGGCGACCACGCGGGCGCCGGCGAAGCCGAAGGCCTGAAGGGCCGCCAGGTAGCAGGGGTTCTCGACGAGGACGGTCTCGCCGGGTTCGACCAGCGCGGTGGTGAGCAGGGACAGCGCCTGCTGAGAGCCGCTGGTGACGAGCAGGTCGTCGGGGTGGGTGGGCAGACCGCGGGCGGCCGTACGGGCGGCGAGCGCGGCCCGCAGCCCCGGCTCACCCTCCGTCGTGGAGTACTGCAGCGCCTGGGCGGGCATCTCCTCCAGCACGGCCCGGTAGGCGGCGGCGATGCCCTCCGCGTCGAACAGCTCCGGCGCGGGCAGCCCGCCCGCGAAGTTGATGACCTCGGGGCGGGCGGTCACGGCCAGGATGTCCCGTACCGGCGAACCGCCGATCGACCGGGCCCGCGCGGCGAGCGGCGGCACGGGGGTGGCGGGGGCGGGCTCGGTGACGGTCATGAAACGGCTCCTTCGGCTGCGTGACGAGGTGATGCTCGTGCCCGCAGCCTAGAGAAGTACGTGCCGCCTACAGATAGATTTCCGGGATCCGGACACCGGCCGCCCAAGGACGCGGGAGGTGCGGCAGCGCCCCGGGAACCGATCGCCGACGCGGGTCTTTGTCGCCGATATCCCGAAATGAAAAACAACCGGGTCGTCATGGGAAATGGCGGGACAGACCGCCGTACGCCACGGTGAATAGCCGGTGCGGATTTCGAGGAGTCTCATTCCGGTGAGGTTGCAGCGAATAACCGTCGTGCAGTAACCAGATGAATCATGAACTTGTTCAGCCGCGGCGTGCTGTCCCGCCGCCAGGCGACGTCCGCCGCCCCAGAGGGCACCGCGGGCTCGCCGACCTCCCCCACAGCCGTCCTGCCGGACCCCGCCCTGGCGGATCTGACCGGCGAATGGATGATCGACCCCGCGCACAGCCGGATCGGCTTCTCCGTCCGGCACGCCATGGTGACCACCGTGCGCGGCTGCTTCACGGAATACGAGAGCCGGCTCTACTTCGACGGCCGCGACCCCGCCCGGTCGCGGGCCGAGATCATGCTGTCCACCGCCAGCGTCGACACGGGTGTGGAGCAGCGCGACGCCCACCTGGTCCACCGTGACTTCCTGGACGCCGCGAGGTACCCCCACATGCGGTTCACCAGCACGTCCGTGCAGCTCGCGGGCGACGACCTGTACCGCATGAACGGCGACCTCACCATCAAGGCCGTCACCCGCCCCGTCGTACTGGAGCTGGCCTACATAGGCCATGTCACCGACCCCTTCGGCTACGAACGGGTCGGCTTCGACGGCACCACCACCATCAACCGGTCGGAATGGGGCCTGACCTACGACAACAGGCTGGCCTCGGGCGGCGCGATGGTGAGTGAGAAGGTCCGCCTGCAGTTCGACATCGCCGCGATCCGCGCCCTGCCCTCGGCAGGCTGAGCGCGGTCGGCACGGCGGTTTTCAGCCGAGCTTCTGGGCCGCCTCGGTGGCCCAGTAGGTGAGGATGTTCCGCGCCCCCGCCCGCTTGATCCCGGTCAGCGTCTCCAGGATCGCCCGGTCCCGGTCGATCCAGCCCTTCTCGGCGGCGGCCTCGATCATCGAGTACTCGCCGGAGATCTGGTAGGCGGCGACCGGCACGTCGACGGCGTCCGCGACCCGCGCGAGGATGTCGAGGTAGGGCCCGGCAGGCTTGACCATCACCATGTCGGCGCCTTCCTCCAGGTCCAGCGCCAGCTCCCGCAGCGACTCCCGGACGTTCGCCGGGTCCTGCTGGTAGGTCTTCCGGTCGCCCTTCAGCGAGGAGGCCACGGCCTCCCGGAACGGCCCGTAGAAGGCGGAGGCGTACTTGGCGGTGTAGGCGAGGATGGCGACGTCCTCGCGCCCGATCTGGTCGAGGGCGTCACGGACGACCCCGATCTGCCCGTCCATCATCCCGCTGGGGCCCACCACATGGGCCCCGGCGTCGGCCTGCACCTGCGCCATCTCGGCGTACCGCTCCAAAGTCGCGTCGTTGTCGACCCGCCCCTGCTCATCGAGCACCCCGCAGTGCCCGTGATCCGTCGTCTCGTCGAGGCACAGATCGGACATGACGAGCAGATCGTCCCCGACCTCGGCCCGTACGTCCCGGATGGCGACCTGCAGAATCCCGTCCGGATCGGTCCCCGGCGTACCGAGCGCGTCCTTCTTCGACTCCTCCGGCACACCGAACAGCATGATCCCGGAGACCCCCGCCGCCACCGCCTCCGCGGCCGCCTTCTTCAGGCTGTCCCGGGTGTGCTGCACGACCCCCGGCATCGCCTCGATCGGCACCGGTTCGCTGACGCCCTCGCGCACGAAGGCCGGGAGGATGAAATCGGCGGGGTGCAGCCTCGTCTCGGCGACCATCCGACGCATGGCGGGGGTGGTCCGCAGACGCCGCGGCCGCGTGCCGGGAAAAGATCCGTACGTCGTCATGCCACCTACGCTACGCCCGCCCCGGCACCCCCTTTGCCGACGCTGCGTCGGCGCGGACGGCCCCCGCATGCGGGCCGCACAGCGCAGGGCGAAGCTGAAAAGAGAACGCGAAGGACCGACGGCCCGCCCCGCTCTTCCGCCGGCCGCTCACCGACGCCTGAACGCCCACCGCCGCCGTCCCTCCCCGCGCAGCCCCGTACGCACGCGCTCCAGGAGGACGCGATGACCGCCCCCCACCACACCCCCGACCTCTTCGCCCTCTCCGAGATCCGCGGCCCCGTCCTGCGCCCCGGCGACGACGGCTACGCCGAGGAGGTCGCCGGCTTCAACCTGGCCGCGCTGCACACCCCCGACGTGGTGGTCGCGGCGGCCGGCGCCGACGACGTCGTGACCGCGATGCGCTGGGCGTCCGCCACCGGCACCCCGGTCGCCGTCCAGGCCACCGGCCACGGCGCCAACTTCCCCATCGACCACGGGCTGCTGATCAGCACCGCCCGCATGACCGACGTACGGATCGACCCGGCCGAGCGCACCGCGACGGTCGCCGCGGGCGCGAAGTGGAGCCACGTCATGGCGGCGGGCGCGCCGCACGGTCTCGCCGGGCTCAGCGGCACCTCCACGGACGCGGGCGTGGTCGGCTACACGCTGGGCGGCGGGCTGCCGGTCCTCGGCCGCGCCTACGGCTACACGGCCGACCGCGTCCGCTCCTTCCAGGTCGTCACGCCGGACGGAGTCCTCCACGAGACGGACGCCCTGCACGAGCCGGAACTCTTCTGGGCGCTGCGCGGCGGCAAGGGCAACGTAGGGGTGGTCACCTCCCTCGTCACCGACCTGCTCCCCCTGCCCCGCCTCCTCGGCGGCGGCATCTACTGCCCCGGCGAGCACGCCGAGGCGCTGCTGCGCGCCTGGGTCGACTGGACGCGGACGGTGCCGGACGAGATGTGCAGCGCCTTCACCATCCTCCGTCTGCCGCCCATCCCGCAGATCCCCGAACCGCTGCGCGGCGGCTTCTGGGCCCGCGTCGCGCTCGCCTGGCCCGGCGATCCGGCCGAGGGCGAGGCCCTGATCGCACCGCTCCGCACGGTCGCGCCGGTCGCCGTCGACACGGTGGAGGAGATGGACCACGCGGCCCTGGACCGCATCCACATCGAACCGCAGGACCCGCTCCCCGCGAGGGAGTCCAGCCTCCTGCTCCGCGACCTGCCTCCCGAGGCCCTCAGCACCCTCCTGGACCAGGCGGGCCCCACGGCCGCCGACTGCCCGCTGCTGATGGTCGAGGTGCGCCACATGGGCGGCGCACTGGCCCGCCCGTCCGCAGTCGAGGACGCCATCTGCGCCCGCGACGCGCTGTACATCATGGAGACCGTCGGTGTCCTGGCCACCCCACCGGCCGCCGAGGCCATCGAGCAGGCGACGGCGGCACTCCACACCACGATGGCCCCGTGGAGCACGGGCCGCACCATGGTCAACATCCACGGCACCCCGGGCGACGAGAGCGACCGTGCCCGAGCCTGGACTCCGGAGGTCTACGAACGCCTCCGCCACGACAAGGCGACGTACGACCCGAGAAACCTGCTGCGCCACGGCCACACGGTGAGCCCCGCGTAGAACTCCGGGGTACGCCGCGCGGCACTGAGCGGGGCTTGTACGGCGGAGCGCACCCGCGCTCCGCCTCAGCTCACGTCGTCGAACGCCGCCGCCGCGCCCCGGGCCGCCGCTCGCTGGGCCGCGTGACCGGGTCCCCGGCCTCGACCGCCGCGGCTCTCCGCTTCATCCCGAAGTCGGCGAGCGCCTCCGCCAGCTTGTGCACGGACGGCTCCGGCGCCATGACGTCCACCCGCAGCCCGTGCTCCTCGGCGGTCTTGGCCGTGGCCGGCCCGATACACGCGATCACGGTGACGTTGTGCGGCTTCCCGGCGATGCCCACCAGGTTCCGCACGGTGGACGACGACGTGAAGAGCACGGCGTCGAACCCACCGCCCTTGATCGCCTCCCGCGTCTCCGCGGGCGGTGGCGAGGCACGCACGGTCCGGTAGGCGGTGACGTCGTCGACCTCCCAGCCGAGCTCGATCAGCCCGGCGACCAGCGTCTCGGTGGCGATGTCGGCCCGCGGCAGGAACACCCGGTCGATCGGGTCGAAGACCGGGTCGTACGGCGGCCAGTCCTCCAGCAGCCCGGCCGCGCTCTGCTCCCCGCTCGGCACCAGGTCCGGCTTCACACCGAAGGCGATCAGCGCCTTGGCCGTCTGCTCCCCCACGGCCGCGACCTTGATGCCCGCGAAAGCACGCGCGTCGAGCCCGTACTCCTCGAACTTCTCCCGGACCGCCTTGACCGCGTTCACCGACGTGAAGGCGATCCACTCGTAGCGGCCCGTCACCAGCCCCTTGACCGCCCGCTCCATCTGCTGAGGCGTCCGCGGCGGCTCGACGGCGATCGTCGGCACCTCGTGCGGCACGGCCCCGTACGACCGCAGCTGGTCGGAGAGCGACGCCGCCTGCTCCTTCGTCCGCGGCACGAGCACCTTCCAGCCGAACAGCGGCTTGGACTCGAACCACGCGAGCTGCTCGCGCTGGGCGGCGGCGGAACGCTCACCGACCACGGCTATCACCGGCCGCCCGCCCTCCGGGGAGGGCAGCACCTTGGCCTGCTTCAGCGTCTGCGCGATCGTGCCGAGCGTGGCGGTCCACGTCCGCTGCCGGGTCGTCGTACCGGCGACGGTGACGGTCAGCGGGGTGTCCGGCTTGCGCCCGGCGGACACCAGCTCACCGGCGGCCACGGCCACGGAGTCGAGCGTCGTCGACACGACGACCGTCCCGTCCGACGCCCCCACCTCCGTCCAGCACCGGTCCGTGGCCGTCCGCGCGTCCACGAACCGCACGTCGGCGCCCTGCGCGTCGCGCAGCGGCACACCGGCGTACGCGGGCACGCCGACAGCCGTGGCGATGCCCGGAACGACCTCGAACGGCACGCCCGCGGCGGCGCAGGCCAGCATCTCCTCGGCGGCGTACGTGTCGAGCCCGGGGTCCCCGGACACCGCACGCACGACCCGCCTGCCGCCCCGCGCGGCCTCCATGACAAGATGTGCGGCATCCCGCACAGCGGGGGGTCCAGCAGTTGTTGACGTGCCGTCAACAACGGTCAGCTGGGGCGTGCCCGGAATCGGATCCGCGGAAGGATCGTCCGTGTGCACTTCGGCAACGCCCTGCCTGGCGTGCTGGCGTACGACGTCGAGCACCTCGTGCTCGGCGACGAGAACGTCCGCGTTCGCCAGCGCCTCCACGGCGCGCAGTGTCAGTAGTCCCGGATCTCCGGGTCCGGCACCGAGGAAGGTGACGTGCCCGTGTTCCGGACCGGCGGGAAGGGTGGTGGGGCTCAATGTGCTCGCTCCCCCATCAGACCGGCCGCGCCCGCGGCGAGCATCTCGGCGGCGAGTTCGCGACCGAGCGCCGTTGCCTGGTCGTGCGTCTCGGGCACGGGACCGGTGGTGGACAGCTGCACCAGCGTGGTGCCGTCGGTCGTCCCGACGACGCCCCGCAGGCGCATTTCCTTGACAATCTGCCCGTCGGCCAACAGGTCGGCCAGCGCGCCCACAGGGGCGCTGCAACCGGCCTCCAGGGCGGCGAGCAGTGACCGCTCGGCCGTTACGGCGGCCCGCGTGAACGGGTCGTCGAGTACGGCGAGCGCAGCGATGAGGTCCGCGTTGTCCGCGGCACACTCGATCGCGAGTGCCCCCTGGCCGGGGGCGGGCAAAACCGTGTCGACCGACAGGAAGTCGGTCACTTCATCACTACGGCCGATCCGGTTCAGTCCGGCAGCGGCGAGCACGACGGCATCGAGCTCACCCTTCCGTACAAAACCGATCCGGGTGTCGACGTTCCCACGGATCGGAACCGTCTCGATGTCCAGCCCGTGGCCGCGTGCGTACGCGTTCAGCTGGGCCATCCGGCGCGGCGAGCCCGTACCGATGCGGGCTGTCCCCTTCGGGGAGGACGCGGCCAGGTCGGTGAACTTCAGCGCGTCCCGGGCGACGATCACATCGCGCGGGTCCTCACGCTCGGGTACGGCGGCCAGGACCAGGTCCTCGGGCTGCGTGGTCGGCAGGTCCTTGAGCGAATGAACCGCGAAGTCGACCTCGCCCCTGAGCAGCGCGTCGCGCAGCGCGGTGACGAACACGCCCGTGCCGCCGATCTGCGCGAGGTGTTCGCGCGAGGTGTCGCCGTACGTGGTGATCTCGACGAGTTCGACGGGCCGTCCGGTCGCCCGGCGCACGGCGTCCGCCACCTGCCCGGACTGTGCCATGGCGAGCTTGCTCCGCCTGGTCCCGAGCCTCAGCGCCCTGGTACTCATGCCGGCCCTCGGTTCTTCTCGGTGCTGTCCTCGGCCCGGGAGACGGAGGCCACCGTCTCCTGGTCGAGGTCGAACAGGGTGCGCAGCGCGTCCGCGTACCCGGCGCCGCCGGGCTCGGCCGCGAGCTGCTTGACCCGTACGGTCGGCGCGTGCAGCAGCTTGTCGACGACCCGCCGCACGGTCTGGGTGATCTCCGCGCGGTGCTTGTCGTCGAGGCCGGGCAGGCGCCCTTCCAGGCGGGCGATCTCGCTCGCCACGACGTCGGCGGCCATGGTGCGCAGGGCGACCACGGTCGGCGTAATGTGCGCCGCCCGCTGCGCCGCCCCGAAGGCCGCGACCTCGTCGGAGACGATACGCCGAACTTGGTCGACGTCGGCAACCATCGGGGCGTCCGCCGATGCCTCGGCGAGCGACTCGATGTCCACCAGGCGCACCCCGGCCAGCCGGTGCACGGCCGCGTCGATGTCCCGCGGCATGGCGAGGTCGAGGAGGAACAGCACGGGCTGTGGGCGGGGTATCTCCGCGACCGGCTCGGGCCGGCGCCGCTCGGGGATCCGGCCGACGGTCGCCACGGTCGCGGCGAGCGCGCCGATCAGCTCGGCGTCCGCCTCGGGACTGCGCCGCGCGGCCTCCCGGCGGTCCACCGCGCTGCCCGCGGCCCAGGCCGCGTGCTGCTCCAGCGTCGCCGCGTCCATGCCGGCCACGGCGGCCTCCCCCATCACGGAGAAACCTGCCTGCACGGCGGTCAGATCGAGCGGGCACCCCTCTTCGGCCCCCACGCTCGTGGGCGGCAGCGGGGTTTCCGGTACGTCCGTGCCGTGCGCGGTCGTACGAGGGTCGTCGCCCAGGCCCGCGGTGGGCTCGCCGGTGCGGCCCTCGACCGCCGTCGCCACCGCCTCGGCGGAGAGGACGAGTCCGGTCGCGCCGGTGCAGGAGACCACGACATCGGCACGTGTCAGCTCGACCGGCACCGACTCCATCGGTACCGCGCGGGCCAGCACGTCCGTGTCGTCGCCCTCGCTCAGGATCCCGGCGAGCCGCTCGGCGCGGTCGTAGGTGCGGTTGGCGATCACGACCTCGGCGACCCCGGCCCGCGCCAGCGTGGCGGCGGCCAGCGAGGACATGGAACCGGCGCCGATGACCAGGGCCTTCTTGCCCCGCACCCACTGCTCGACCGCCGCACCGGCCGCCAGCTGCTCCAGCCCGAAGGTGACCAGGGACTGCCCGGCGCGGTCGATGCCGGTCTCGGAGTGGGCGCGCTTGCCGACCCGCAGGGACTGCTGGAACAGGTCGTTCAGCAGGCGGCCGGCGGTGTGCAGCTCCTGCGCCTGCGCCAGGGCGTCCTTGATCTGGCCGAGGATCTGCCCCTCGCCGACGACCATCGAGTCCAGCCCGCAGGCCACCGAGAACAGATGGTGGACGGCCCGGTCCTCGTAGTGCACGTACAGGTAGGGGGTGAGCTCCTCCAGCCCGACCCCGCTGTGCTGGGCGAGCAGCGTGGACAGCTCGGCGACACCGGCGTGGAACTTGTCCACGTCGGCGTACAGCTCGATGCGGTTGCAGGTGGCCAGCACCGCGGCCTCGGCGGCCGGTTCGGCGGCGACCGTGTCCTGCAGCAGCTTGATCTGGGCGTCCGCGCTCAGCGCGGCCCGCTCCAGCACGCTGACCGGGGCGCTGCGGTGGCTCAGCCCGACGACGAGGAGACTCATGCCGGCATCACGGCGGGTACGTCCCCGTCGGGTCCCTGCTCGGCGGACTCCTTGCGGGTGGCGGCCGGTATGGCGGCCTCGGCCGCGGCCTCCTCGCCGGCCTTGCGCTGCTCGTGGAAGGCGAGGATCTGCAGCTCGATGGAGAGGTCGACCTTGCGCACGTCGACGCCGTCCGGCACCGACAGCACGGTCGGCGCGAAGTTCAGGATGGAGGTGACCCCGGCGGACACGAGCCGGTCGCAGACCTGCTGGGCGGCGCCGGCGGGGGTGGCGATCACGCCGATCGACACACCGTTGTCCTGGATGATCTTCTCCAGGTCGTCGCTGTGCTGGACGGGGATGCCCGCGACGGCCTTGCCGGTGAGCGCGGGGTCGGCGTCGATCAGCGCGGCGACCCGGAAACCGCGGGAGGCGAAACCGCCGTAGTTGGCGAGCGCGGCGCCGAGGTTACCGATACCGACGATCACAACCGGCCAGTCCTGGGTCAGGCCGAGTTCACGGGAGATCTGGTAGACGAGATACTCGACGTCGTAGCCGACACCCCGGGTGCCGTAGGAACCGAGGTACGAGAAGTCCTTGCGCAGCTTCGCGGAGTTGACCCCCGCCGCAGCCGCCAGCTCCTCGGAGGAGACCGTGGGCACCGAGCGCTCCGACAGCGCGGTCAGAGCTCGGAGGTACAGCGGAAGCCGGGCGACGGTGGCCTCGGGAATCCCTCGGCTGCGGGTCGCCGGTCGGTGTGTTCGGCCAGTTGCCACGGTGCTCCTGCGGGTAGAGCGGGGCTGTAGGCGGTCATACGTCCCTACATGACCGCCCCGTCGAAAGCAGGCTATGTCTTTGTGAACGCGTGCACAAAGATGGTGTCCGATTTGCCCGGCCAACGTGACCGGGGTCACGCGCCCCCGGCGCGCGGGCGGGGAACCGGCGCATTCGCACCTGCGTTCCTCTCTCATTGGGGGCAAAATCGCACACTCTCCTCACGATCTACGCCCCCGAGACCACATCACCATCGATTCTAATGGGTGAGCGCCTTGCGAAGGCGGTCCTCGTTCACGCGCCAGAAGGTGTGCTGGGCGCCGTCGATGAGGACGACGGGGATCTGCTCCCAGTACTGGTCGTGCAGACGGCGGTCCTGGGTGATGTCCTTCCGCTCCCAGGGCACGCCGAGGTCGGCACACACCTTCTCGACGACGAGTTCCGCGTCCTCGCACAGATGGCAGTCCGGCTTGCCGATGAGGGTGACGAGGTGGTCCTGGGGGGCCGGGGTCTTGCGGCGAAAGAGTGGACTCATGTCGGTCATTCTCGCGCTCCGGCGACCGAGGGGAACCCTTGCGGGACCGCCAGGGAAACACGCCGGTTCGATCAACTCTCTGCCGTTCTCGACTGATATCCGCCGACATCTTTAACGACACGGTCGCGGAGAGTTCACAGCCTTCAAACCTCTCGACTCCGGAACCACCGAACAAACTGGCTATGCTCACGGGCATGGCCGCTCTAGGATGGCTCACTCCCCGTAGGCGCTCCGCCACGGCGCGGAGCGTGTTGGCAGGCGAGGCCTCGGCGGAGGCCGCCCGCAAGTCCACTCAGGACGTTCCCGTCTCCGCCCCCGCCGCGGGTGAGGAGCCGGAGTTCCCGGTCCACGGTGACGACCGGGCCGCCGCCTTCTTCGACCTGGACAACACCGTGATGCAGGGCGCCGCGCTGTTCCACTTCGGGCGGGGCCTGTACAAGCGGAAGTTCTTCGAGACCCGCGACCTCGCCCGGTTCGCCTGGCAGCAGGCGTGGTTCAGGCTGGCCGGCGTCGAGGACCCGGAACACATGCAGGAGGCGCGGGACTCCGCGCTGTCCATCGTGAAGGGCCATCGCGTCGCCGAGCTGCAGTCGATCGGCGAGGAGATCTACGACGAGTACATGGCCGAGCGCATCTGGCCGGGGACGCGGGCGCTGGCGCAGGCGCACCTGGACGCGGGCCAGAAGGTGTGGCTGGTCACGGCGGCGCCAGTGGAGATCGCCCAGGTGATCGCACGCCGACTGGGCCTGACCGGCGCGCTGGGCACGGTGGCCGAGTCGGTCGACGGCGTCTACACGGGCAAGCTCGTCGGGGAGCCGTTGCACGGGCCGGCCAAGGCCGAGGCGGTGCGGGCGCTGGCGGCCGCGGAGGGGTTGGACCTGTCCCGGTGCGCCGCGTACAGCGACTCGCACAACGACATTCCGATGCTGTCCCTGGTCGGGCACCCCTACGCGATCAATCCCGACTCGAAACTGCGCAAACACGCCCGCCGGCTGGACTGGCGCCTGCGCGATTACCGCACGGGACGGAAGGCGGCGAAGGTCGGCATCCCGGCGGCGGCCGGGGTGGGCGCGGTGGCCGGGGGGACTGCGGCGGCGATCGCATTGCACCGGCGGAGGCGGTAGGGGGACGGGTACGCGCCGCGCCTGCGGGTGGTGGGTGGGTCGGGGCCGTGGCGGGTGCGGGTGCGTGGGGGTGCGCGCGCCGGGCTGCAGCGCACCGCGGCCCACCGGCCAATCCAACTGACGTACCCCCGCGACCCCCCGCCCAGTCCCCCCAGCCTGCACCCGGCCACAACACGCCCGCACCCACCCGAAACACGAACCCTTCCGCTCAATAACCGATCAAAGAACGGCACTTGATCGAGCGCCAATCGGTTACGTAAGCGACGTAATCGATGATTTGAGCAACTGGGTGTAGCAGCGCCTGCACGAAGCGTTATTCTCCTCAGACGCAAACCGGTACCCCTCCGTCGCCACGACGGGTGAACGGTCCCGCACTGCACGTGATGGAAGCTCTGCCTCTGGGAGTCCCGTGTACCCACACGTCGGGGTTGACGCCTCGGGCCTGGCTACGCTGCGCGCAACGGTCCTCGACCTGTTGCGCGGCTTCGTCCCCACCGCGTACGCCGTCCCCGCCCTCGCCGTAGCCACCGGCCCCGTCGGCCCGTGCTACGCGCTCGCCGACGGCAGCGCCGCCGTCGGCAGACGAGGGCGCCCGGCCGGTGCCGCCACCGCTCGCCGCCCCGCCGCGGACAGCGACAGCGCCCGGATGATGGACCTCGTCGAGCGCGCCCAGGCCGGTGAGGCCGAGGCCTTCGGCCGGCTCTACGACCAGTACAGCGACACCGTGTACCGGTACATCTACTACCGGGTGGGCGGCAAGGCGACCGCCGAGGACCTGACGAGCGAGACCTTTCTGCGGGCGCTGCGCCGCATCGGGACGTTCACCTGGCAGGGGCGCGACTTCGGCGCCTGGCTGGTCACCATCGCCCGCAATCTGGTCGCCGACCACTTCAAGTCGAGCCGGTTCCGGCTCGAAGTGACCACCGGCGAGATGCTCGACGCGAACGAGGTGGAGCGGTCCCCGGAGGACTCCGTCCTGGAGTCCCTTTCCAACGCCACCCTCCTCGACGCCGTGCGGCGCCTCAACCCCCAGCAGCAGGAGTGCGTGACGCTCCGCTTCCTCCAGGGCCTCTCCGTCGCCGAGACCGCCCGAGTGATGGGCAAGAACGAGGGCGCCATCAAGACCCTCCAGTACCGGGCCGTCCGCACCCTCGCCCGGCTCCTGCCCGACGACGCGCGCTGAGTTCGCACACACTGCGCAATCCTCAACTCACCATCGGTGAGGGTCCGTTGCTTTCGCGGTCCGTTCATCCGTCGTCCGTAACCCATGTGCCGCGCCGCTCGTTGTGCGGGATGCAGGCTCCCTGTGGTCACCCCCTGGCCGACACCGATCACTCGACGGTGTGGCTGTGGTCAGGGTGTGCAACCCTCAGAACCCTCCGGGGAGTCGACCGTCATGACGAGAGGAGGTGCCGCCAGTGATCGCGAACGTATCGGCGCACCGGCGGGCGAGCGCCTTCGCCCAAGCTCTGGAGGAGCAGTCCGGTCGGAGCACGGCGGCCGAACAGTCCGAAGGACCGGCACCGGCCGAGCCCGCTGCGGAGCAGACCGGGCAGGGGCGTCTGGTGGCCCTCGCCGCCGGTCTCGACGCGCTGCCCAAACCCGAGCTGGACCCCGAGGTCAAGGTCGTTCAGCGGGCCCAGCTGGTGGCCGCGTTCGAGGCCATGCTGCAGGAGGGCGCGGGAGGCGAGGCAGCGGACCCTTCGGTGCCCGCACAGCGCCGGACCCGCGGCGCCCACCGGGCGTCCCCACTGGGCAAGCTCCGCCCGCGTTCGCGGCTGGCCAAGGGCCTCACCGCGGGCGGGCTCAGCGTCGGTGTGGCCGCCGGAGCCCTCGGCGGAGTCGCCGCTGCCAGTTCCGACGCGCTGCCCGGTGACTCGCTCTACGGGCTCAAGCGCAGCATCGAGGACGTCAAACTCGGCCTCGCCGACGGAGACGGCGAGCGCGGCCGGGTCTACCTCGACCAGGCATCCACACGACTGAGCGAGGCACGCCGGCTCATGGAGCGCGGCCGCGGCGGCCCCCTCGACCACGAGTCCCTCGGCGAGATCCGCCGCGCCCTGTCCGGCATGCAGCACGACGCCTCCGAGGGCCACCGTCTGCTCGCCGCGGCCTACGAGCGCGACCCCGGCTCCCTGGCCCCCATCCAGGCCCTCTCCGCCTTCTCACGCTCCCACCGCGAGGCCTGGGGGGCACTGCGCAAGAAGCTGCCCGTCCAGCTCGGGGACGTCAGTGAGCAGGTGTCGTCGGTCTTCGCCGCCATAGACCAAGAGGTCGCCCCGCTGCAGTCCCTGCTCCCCAAGCCCCCGGCCAAGGGCGGCGGCGACGGCAAGCGCAAGGGCGGTTCCGGCTCCGCGTCCACCGGCACATCCGGCTCCGACCGCCCGGCGGCACCCAGCACCGGCAGCTCGTCCGACACCGGCCGCACCGGCAGCCCCAGCAAGTCCGCCGACTCCGGCCACCAGAGCGACGGCCTGCTCGGCGGCAGCACCGGCGGCCTGCTCGACCCCCCGAAGGACAGCGCCAGCGCGTCACCGTCCGCGGGCGACAAGACGCCCACCACCCAGCCCGACGTCACCGTCCCCCCGCTGCTCCCGGGTCTGCTCCCCGGCCTGGGCATCGACGGCGAGGACACCGACTGAAGCCCGCACACCGACGGGGGCGCCCTTCCAGGAAGGGCGCCCCCGTTGTCGTACCGCCTGTCGTCCAGGTCAGAAGAACACCGACCTACGCTGCACCAGCAGCTTGTACAGCGTGTGCTGGATCTGTTCCCTGACCTGGTCCGTCAGGTTGAACATCAGCATCGGGTCCTCCGCCGCCTCCGGCGGATAACCATCCGTGGGAATCGGCTCACCGAACTGGATCGTCCACTTGGTCGGCAACGGAATCGCACCGAGCGGGCCCAGCCACGGGAACGTCGGCGTGATCGGGAAGTACGGAAAGCCCAGCAGGCGCGCCAGCGTCTTGGCGTTGCCGATCATCGGGTAGATCTCCTCGGCCCCGACGATCGAGCACGGCACGATCGGCGCGCCCTGTCGCAGGGCCGTGGACACGAAACCGCCGCGGCCGAAGCGCTGCAGCTTGTAGCGCTCGCTGAAGGGCTTGCCGATGCCCTTGAAACCCTCCGGCATCACCCCGACCAGCTCACCCTGCCCGAGGAGCCGTTCGGCGTCCTCCGCGCACGCCAGGGTGTGGCCCAGCTTGCGGGCGAGCTCGTTGACGACCGGCAGGACGAAGACCAGGTCGGCCGCGAGGAGGCGCAGATGACGGCCGTCCGGGTGATGGTCGTGGACGGCGACCTGCATCATCAGGCCGTCCAGCGGAAGCGTCCCGGAGTGGTTGGCGACGATCAGGGCGCCGCCCTCGGACGGGATGTTCTCGATGCCCTTGACCTCGACCCGGAAGTAGTTGTCGTACACCGGGCGCAGCAGGGACATCAGCACCTGGTCGGTGAGATCGGCGTCGTAGCCGAAGTCGTCGACCTCGTAGTCGCCGGTGAGGCGGCGGCGCAGGAAGGCCAGGCCGCTCGCGATGCGCCGCTCCAGGCCGCCCTCGTCCCGCGGCTGATCGAGCGGCTTCTCCTCAGGCGTCACATGGACATCATCCTGCGAAACGCCCCTGGTGGGCAGGGGCTGGACCTCACGTACCCGCGCGGACTCCGTGTCCTGACGCCGGCTCCCCGCGCTCCGGCGGCGCTGCGGACGCTGTACGGCGCTCCCGCGGGGCCGATCGTCGTCGAACGGAATGACCTTGGCATCCGCCATCGTGATGCGCTCCTCAGTTGGCGCTCTGCGTCGGAGGGTGGCCGCTGTCGCGGAAGGACAGCGCGGCGATCCGGTCGACGGCCCCCGCAAGGGCCTCCGGCGGAAGCAGTCCCGGTCCGCGGCTGCGCGCGAAGTCCGCGAACGTTTCTGCCGTGGTGTATTTCGGCTGAAAACCCAGCGTCTCGCGCATCTGGTCCGTCGCCACGACCCGGCCGTGGGTGAGCAGCCGGATCTGCTCCGGAGAGAAGTCCGTCATACCCAGCGTACGCACCAGTGAGCCGGCCCAGGTGACCGCGGGCAGCAGCAGCGGCACCGTGGGGCGGCCCAGCCGCCTGGAGCACTGGGAGAGCAGCAGGACGCCGTCGCCGGCGATGTTGAAGGTGCCGCTGTTGAGCGTGCCCCGCCGTGGCTCGTGCGAGGCGATCCGCAGCACCTCGATCACGTCGTCCTCGTGCACGAACTGCAACCGCGGGTCGTAACCGAACACGGTCGGCAGGACCGGCAGCGAGAAGTA
Source organism: Streptomyces sp. S.PNR 29 (assembly GCF_030386795.1). Lineage (GTDB taxonomy): Bacteria > Actinomycetota > Actinomycetes > Streptomycetales > Streptomycetaceae > Streptomyces. The sequence continues at coordinate 6,179 of NZ_JANUQM010000001.1, read as the reverse complement.
CGAGGCGAGCGGCGTGTCCGCGGACGGGCCCAGGATGTTGGCGAACCGCAGCACACACACCGCCACGTCGGGCCGGCGGCGCGCGAAGCCGCGGACGTACCCCTCGACCTCGACCGTGTCCTTCGCGAAGCCGCCGCTGGGCAGCGACTTGGGCGGGGTCGTCTCGGTGAAGACGGCCGGGTCGCGGGGCGCCGACCCGTACACGTTCGTACTGGACTTGACCACGAGCCGCTTCACGGACGGGGACTTCTGGCAGGCACCGAGCAGCTGCATGGTGCCGATGACGTTGGTCTCCTTGACCGAGGCCCGGTTACCGCCGCCCAGCGGCGTCCCCGTCACGTCCAGGTGGACGATCGTGTCCGCGCCCGTCTCGGCGAGCACCCGCCCGATGGTGGGCTGCCGGATGTCGGCCTGTATGAAGTCGGCGCCGCCCAGGTGGTGCTCGGGCGGAACCGCGTCGACGGCGACGACCCGGTCGACGTCGGGGTCACGCTGGATGCGTCGTACGAACCGGCCCCCCAGCTGACGGGCCACTCCGGTGACGAGCACGACCTTCCCCAAGATCAGCGCCTTCCTTCCGCACTCGTCGCTTCGCTGCTCGTACCCTGCCGCGTTCCCCCGCTGCGGGCCAACTTAGCGGGTTGATGTTGCGCTGTGATGACCGCCCGAGGCCCGAAGGGACGAGAATGCGCGGTCGTACGACCGGACGGAGCCAAGCCGCCGGCTGCCGCCGGCTGTCCCGCAGACGCGTGTGGCCCCCCACCGGGTGCGGTGGGGGGCCACGGAACACGCTCTCGCGGCGTCGCCTACTTCTTGTTGCGACGCTGAACGCGCGTGCGCTTGAGCAGCTTGCGGTGCTTCTTCTTGGCCATCCGCTTGCGCCGCTTCTTGATAACAGAGCCCACGACTACCCTCGCTCACTTCTCATCACTCGGTGTTTGGGCGCCATGGGCCCACACGACCTACGAGGGGCTAGCCTACCCGCCCGAGTGCTGAGGTCATAAATCGAGAGGTCGGGAGAGATCCGAGAGTGCCCTGAGGACCTCTCCCCCAGTCGCCTCAGGCCGTTTCCACCCCCACATAGCTCTCGCGGAGGTACTCGTGAACCGCTTGCTCCGGGACACGGAACGACCGTCCGACCCGGATCGCGGGCAGATGACCGCTGTGCACCAGCCGGTACACGGTCATCTTGGACACTCGCATCACCGAGGCGACTTCCGCCACGGTAAGGAACTGAACCTCGTTCAGAGGCCTTTCGCCAGCTGCAGCCATGACACACCTGAACCTTCCGCACTCGACGGCCACCGGCTTCCCCTTCCGGTGACTCTTCGTCGCTGCGTGCTCACTCCCCAATGTAGGGGCGGGTGATGCAAGTGGGGAAGAGGTGCACCCATCGACGGACTACTGTGACAGACACGCCCGATTGAGTACGTAGCGGGTAAGCGGACGGTAGTAAGCAGACCGCACAGCGTCATCAAGTGGAACGACGACGGACACGGACCCCTCGGCCTCACCGACGAACGGAGCCGGATCGTCGGTATCGGCCAGCCCGATGGCCTCAAACCCCAGCTGACCTGCTCCGCAGACCCATCCGTGGTCTCCGATCACCAGCTCCGGAAGCGGCCCGCCGGCCTCCGCCGCCGCGGCCAGCGCGGTACGAACCGGGAGGGGGCTGTGGGTGTGTGCGCCGGGCTCACAACCGGGGCGGGAAGCGCCGGGTGCCCGCACCAGCGCGACTCCTCGTACGTAGGCGAGGTTGTACGTACGTAGGCCGAACCGGGTCGTTATGTCGACACAGCGACCCTGCGCGGGTGTGAGGACGGCACATCCCGCCGCCGACAGCGCGTCCGCCAAGGCGGCGTAGAAGCCGAGCAGTCGGTGCGGATGGCCGGTGCCGAGGAGGACCGGGCCGCCACGCCGTGCAACCGCGGTGAGCCGCTCGGCGAACGCGTCCAGGGCGGCCACGGTCCGCTCCGGATCGATCACATCCTGACCTGAAATATGCCATGGATCGGCCGAAACTCCACACCTGTCCGCCATCAACGCGATCAGGTCCCGCTGCCCCCACTCACCTTCGGGATCGACCCCGATCACGACACGGGGGTCCCGGGCGGCGAACAACCGATAGCTCCGCAGGCTCTCCTCCCGCGTGGTCGCCACGACCCCGGCGAGACGGGCGGCCAGGAGGTGCGCGCGAAGAGCTGCGGGGGTCAGCACGGGAGTGATGGTGGCGGACGGAGAGGGGACGACGGAGGGGGAACAGGCAAACACCGCACAGTCGGCGTAACAGCGACGGTGACAGCGGTGACAGAACGGCGACACAACGGCCCACAACTGTCCTGCGGACTGCCTGGTCTCACAACACGTGTACGCCGAACGCCAGTTGACCGGGCGTCCGCAGAGCCACGCACATCGACCATCACCACAGGGGGAACACCGTGAAGACCATGAAGCTGTCCCGTCGGGCCTCGGCCGCCACCGCCCTCGCCGCCCTGACCATCGGCGGCACGGTCGCCGCCACCGCCCCGGCATCCGCGGCCCCCAGCGCGCCGGCCGCCGCGTACAACGGCGTCTGCGGCACCGGCTACAAGGTCATCGACTCCACGCCGGTCGGCAACGTCGGCACCGTCTACCTGACCTGGAACGAGTCCACCGGCAAGAACTGCGCCGTGACCATCCGCAACACGCCGGGCGCGAAAATCCTCATGAGCGTCAAGCTGGAGATCCCCGAGCTGGAGGACACCTGGGCCTCCGACGCGGACCAGTACACGACCTATGCCGGCCCGGTCTACCTCAGCTCCCGCGGCTACTGCGTCCAGTGGACCGGCCAGATCGGCACGGCGTCGGGGAGCGACTACGGGCACTGCGGCTGACGGGTACGGAGAACGGGGTGCCGTGCCGCCGGGGCGGCACCCCCCGCCCGGCGCCGGACCTCGCGCCCCACTCCCACAGCGCAGCCCCTCAGATCCCGTCGGCCAGCAACCCCCGCAACGGAAACACCGCCCGCCGAGCCGCCACCACAGCCTGATCCAAGCGATCAGCGGGGTCGTACCCCGCCTCCCAGCCAACCCACGACACCGGCCACCGCCCATCTGTCATCCGCACCGGCGCCAACTGCCGCGTCCGAGCGAACACCTCCTGCCGCCACCCCTCCGGGATCATCGCCTCGGGCTCCACGGGCCGCCCCGCGGCGATCCCCACCAGATGGGTCCAGGACCGCGGCACGACATCGACCACCGCGTAACCGCCCCCGCCCAGCGCCACCCACCGCCCGTCGGCGTACTCGTGCGCCAGGTCATGGCACGCCACCTGCACAGCCCGCTGCGCATCCAGCGACACGGCCAGATGCGCCAACGGATCCTCGAAGTGCGTGTCGGCACCGTGCTGAGTCACCAGCACCTGCGGCCGGAAGTCGGCGATCAGCTCCGGTACGACGGCGTGAAACGCCCGCAGCCACCCCGCGTCCCCGGTCCCCGCCGGCAACGCCACATTCGCGGCCGACCCCTCCGCCGAGTCCGCCCCCGTCTCCTCCGGCCACCCGGTCTGCGGAAACAAGGTCCGCGGATGCTCGTGCAGCGAGATCGTCAGAACCCGCGGATCCTCCCAGAACGCCGCCTGCACGCCATCCCCGTGATGCACGTCGACGTCGACGTACGCCACCCGCTCGGCCCCCAACTCCAGCAACCGCGCGATCGCCAGCGAGGCGTCGTTGTAGATGCAGAACCCCGACGCCCCGGCCGGCATCGCATGATGCAGCCCGCCCGCGAAGTTCACCGCATGCAGCGCCTCCCCGCGCCACACCGCCTCAGCCGCCCCCACCGACTGCCCGGCGATCAGCGAGGACACCTCGTGCATTCCCGCGAACGCCGGATCGTCCATGGTCCCCAGCCCGTACGACTGGTCCGCCACCCGGGGGTCCGCTGAAGCCGCCTTCACGGCCTCGATGTAGTCCTCCCGGTGGACCAGCCGCAGCGTCGACTCCCCGGCCGCCTTCGCCGCGACCACCTCCACCTCGCGGTCGAGCCCGAAGGCGCCGACCAGTCTCCGGGTCAGGGCGAGCCGGACCGGGTCCATCGGATGCCCCGGACCGAAGTCATAGCCCGTTACTGCCTCGTCCCACATCAGCTGTGCGCGGCCGCTCATGCCCGCCACCGTATCGGTCCTGTTGAGCACCGAACGACCTGGCATACACCAACGTCACCAGCACCAACACCATCGGTACGAGCATGGCCCCGCGGTAGTTCCACGCGTCCCCCAACGCCCCCACCAACGGAGAACCGATCAGGAACCCCACATAGTTGAAGACATTCAGCCGGGCGATGGCCGCGTCGGAGGCCCCCGGAAACAACCGTCCGGCCGCTGCGAAAGTCTGCGGCACCAGCACACACAACCCCAGCCCCAACAGGGTGAACCCGAGCATCCCCACCCACGCCCCGGGCGCCCCGGCCACCACCGCGAACCCGGCCGCGGCCACCAGCGCCCCACCGCGCACGACCCCCGCGGCCCCGAACCGCCGCACCCCGAAGTCCCCGATGGCCCGCCCCAGCAGCGTGGTCACCATGTACACGTTGTACGGAACCGTGGCCAGCTGCTCCGAACTCCCCAGCACGTCCTGCAGATACTTCGCGCTCCAGTTGGAGACCGTCGAGTCCCCGATGTACGCGAAGGTCATGACCAGACACAGCGGCAACAGCGCTTTGAAGACGACGGTGCCGGCCTCGCCCCCGTCCACCTCCTCCACAGCCCCGGCATCCCCGTCGACATACCCCCGGCTCCCGGCCAGGACGGCCGGCAACAGCACCACCACGACCGGCAGATACGACACCCACAGCGCCAGCTGCCAGTGCGCCCCCACCCAGGCCAGCGAGGCCCCCACAATGCCGCCCAGGCTGTAGGCCGCGTGGAAGCTGAGCATGATGCTGCGCCCGTACGACCGCTGCAGACTCACCCCGAGCATGTTCATCGACGCGTCCAAGGCCCCCACCGCGAGCCCGAACGCGGCGAGCGCGATCCCCAGCTCGACCATCCGCTCACCCGCCCCGACACCGAGCAGCGCCAGGAGCACCACCGGCTGGGACCAGCGCAACAGCCGACTGGGCGGAACCCTCCTCACCAGCCGTTCGGTCGCCACACTCCCGACACCGGCGAGAATCGGCACCGCGGCCAGGAAGGCGGGCAGCAGCGCATCGGATACGCCGTACCGGTCCTGGATGGCCGGGATCCGCGTCACGAGCAGAGCAAAGGCAACCCCCTGCGCGAAGAAGCTCAACGCCAGCGAGGCCCTGCCGCGCCGCAGCACATCAGTCATGGCGGCGAGCGTAAGGCCCCGGCGTACTCGTGGGTAGATCCAGCCAAAGGTGAATCTCGCTCAGCTTCAGCTGCGCCCGGTCACGCCAGCAGGTCGGCCAACTCTCCCATGGCACCGAAGAGTCCGGTGGCCCCCGCGAGCTTGGCGGCAGGTGTCATGGCCGTGAACCCGTAGACGTCCATCCCGGCCGCGACCGCCGCCCGCACCCCGAGCGGGCTGTCCTCGACCACGACACACCGTTCCGGCGCGACTCCCATCCGTTCGGCGGCGTGCAGGAACAGATCCGGCGCCGGCTTCCCGCGCCCCACATCCTCCGAGCTGAAGATCCGCCCGTCGTCGAACCACCGATCGAGCCCGGTCTTCCGATGCCCCACCCGAATCCGCTCATGGCTCCCGGAGGACGCCACACAGTACGGCGTCTCGTCCGCCGCCAGCTTCTCCAGCACCCCGACGACGCCGTCCACCGGCTCCAACTCCCGCGCGAACGCCGCGAATACCCGCCCGTGAAAGACGTCGTCGAAGTCCTCCGGCAACCGCTGCCCCGTCCGCTCCCGGATGAGGTCATGGATCCGGTGCATCGCTGACCCCATGTAGTCCCGGATGGAGTCCTCGTACGACGTCGGGTGCCCGAGCTCGGTCAGATGGGCGGCGAGCAGCCGGTTCGAGATCGGTTCGCTGTCGACGAGAACACCGTCGTTGTCGAAGATGACAAGGTCATAGCGCATGCCTACGAGCCTAAACGCGAAAAACCCCGCACCGGTACGGTGCGGGGTTTTCCCAATATTTGTTCGGCGGCGTCCTACTCTCCCACAGGGTCCCCCCTGCAGTACCATCGGCGCTGTAAGGCTTAGCTTCCGGGTTCGGAATGTAA